>CAVUHL010000003.1:0-4800000 GCA_963741305.1 uncultured Holophagales bacterium
GCAGCCAGCGAAGTCTCCGGAGCTGAGATATTGCGGTTCGGAGCTGGCCAAGAGAGGCCGAGGCGTGGGGCGAGCAGCCAGGTAGGGATAAGACAGCCTGTGGCGGAGCTGTTGGTATCAGTAAGGAAAAACGATACTCCCTAAATCGATGAGACGCATCCTCCAAGATGTTAATTACGAACAACTGCGCGCGAGTTGTAAATCTCTGCTGTCTCGGCTAAGGGCGCGTCATGCAATAACGCTAGCAGCTTCTCGGGGACTTTTGTTGTACTCTTAGGGTACAATGTCAGATGAAGAGGCGATACGACACCGCTTTAACCTCCTCGCTCCACACCTTGATGAGCGAACCCGTCGCTTGATAGCGGCTGCCGAGGCCCAGGCGCTTGGGTCCAGGGGAATCTCCAGCGCATCGCGGGGCACAGGCGTGTCCCGGCAAGCCATTAGTCGGGGTATCGAAGAGCTTAAAGCTCCACCCACTAGTGTCCGGTTAGAAGTCGAATAGAATCAGTTGTGGTGACTATTTCTCGTTGGGATCGATCGGGCTGCAAGGCGCATGAAATCTCGGTTTTCTCGAAGATCGAGACTGACAAGATCTGTAGACATGTGTAGAGCGAGGCGGTGAGTTGAAGCTCTTTCTTGACAATGGCGATCAACACGTACGTGGCTACGGCGCACCAGATTTGCGCCTTCACCGCGTTCTCGCTGGTACCGTAGAATCGCTTGATGCGCAGGTGCTGCTTAATCCACTTGAAGAACAGCTCGACCTGCCAGCGGCCTTTGTACAGAGCCGTAATCGTCAAGGCGGGCAAGACCGTGTTGTTGGTCAGGAAGACGAGCGTCTTGCCCGACTCAGGATCCTTGAAGCGGACGCGCCGCAGGTGCTCCGGGTAGGCCTTGGCCGAGTAGAAACCGTTGAGCATCACGCGCTGGTCGCAGATCACGCCGGTAGAACGCTGCGTCGGCGACGAATACACGCGCCGGGCATCCAAGCCTTGCTTGGCACGAGTGACGAAGAAGGCACCGGCCTGATGCATCGCGTACAGCCGCGTAAAGTCCACGTAGCCACGGTCCATCACGTAGAAGGCGCCGGCCTCAAGCGGCAGGATGTCGAGCACGTTGACATCGTGCAGTTTGCCATCGCTGATGTGGAGAAACGTCGGGATCGAGCCCCGGAGGTCCAGAAGCGTGTGCAGCTTGATGGCCGCCTTGGTCGATCGAAATGGCGCCCAGTCGAACAGGCTCAGGCACAGATCGATCGTGGTGGAGTCCAGCGCATAGACGCTGGCATCGAGCTCGAGCACCGAAGGATCTTGCTCGTAGAGCGCTTTGGCGCGCGCGATCAGTCGCTGAGCCAGCGCATGATAGATGCGCCAATCGCGACGCTCGAGTGCATCGGCCAACGTCGAGCGCGCAGGCGGCACCTTCATTCCCATGTGGAACAGCTTGGTTGGGTTGGCGGCCAGACAGGCCTCGATGTCGCGCAACGATTCGCGCCAGGTGAGTTGCGCGAAAGCCATGACACGGAACAGGTCGGCACAGGTCAGAGTGCGCACGCCCGCATCGCCCTTGTGCCGTTCGACGATGCGTCCGAAAGTCTTCCATGGCACGAACTCCATCACCTGTGCGAACAGCGTCTTGCCCACATTCATGCGTCACCTCGGGTCGGTCCAACCCGAAAGCATCGCAAAGTGGCACCGCGGAATTCAAATCGTGGACACCCCTGAGTCGCCCGAAACTATAGCCACTGCTGGGGTTACGGTCGGCAGACAGCAAATCGACCGGACACTAGTGAGCTCCACCAGTAACTCGTCACGGTGGTATCAGGCTGCCGGGCGGGGGCCGCAAGAAGACGGTCGATACCGATCCGACACTGAAGGAGGATCTGGAGAGGCTTATCAATCCGACAGAGCGTAGGGATCCGGAGTCGCCCCTGCGTTGGACCTCGAAGAGCGTTCGACGCTTGGCTGAGGAACTGAATCAGATGGGGCACCAGGTGAGTCATCGCATAGTGGCAGATCTCCTCCACTCTCTGGGATATAGCCTTCAGGCGAACCAAAAGACCTTGGAAGGAGCGAGCCATCCGGATCGCGACGCTCAATTCGAAAACATCAATCGCCAAGCACAGGAGTATCTTGCGACAGCCGACCCGGTGATTTCCGTCGACACCAAGAAAAAAGAGCTAGTGGGGGTATTCAAGAACGGCGGGCGCGAGTGGCGCCCCAAGGGGTTACCGGAGAAGGTCAAGGTACATGACTTTGTGGACCCTGAATTGGGGCGCGCCATTCCTTACGGGGTTTATGATCTGGCGGCCAACAACGGTTGGGTCAGCGTGGGAGTGGATCATGATACGTCCACTTTTGCGGTGGAGACGGTACGTCGCTGGTGGCATTCGATGGGGAGAGAGAGGTATCCGGCCGCGAGCGCTTACTGATTACCGCGGATGGTGGTGGCAGTAATGGATCCCGCTTGAGACTGTGGAAAGTGGAGCTTCAGAAGCTGGCTGATGAATTGAGGTTACCCATCACTGTGAGCCACTTTCCTCCCGGCACGAGCAAGTGGAACAAGATTGAACATCGGCTGTTCTCCTTTATCAGCCAGAACTGGCGTGGCAAGCCGCTCGTGAGTCACGAAGTGATTGTGAACCTCATCGCGGCGACCACCACTGCGAAGGGTCTAAAAGTCCGGGCTGAACTCGATCAGGCAAAGTACCCGACGGGCAGGACGGTCAGCAAGAAAGAAGTCGCGGAAGTCAATCTCCGCCGAGATAGTTTTCATGGTGAATGGAACTACGTAATCTTCCCAAGAGAAGAACTGCGAACTGAGGTACTTATTCCGTGACGAGTCCTAAGGGAGGAGGCGGGCCGGTACCGGGAGTTACTCCACGGCAGTTTACAAGTCTCCTTCAGAAACACTGATGGTCGATCAAGACCCGTTTTCCTCGCCCGGCTGCGTTAGGAGGAGGCTTTGGGTTGCGATGTCACCGGTGGGCGCAGGGTGTTCTGGATCGCAGTAGATGTCCGCAACTAGCCCGGATTTCTCACCGAGGGCACGGAAAAGGGCTACCTCCCGTGGTATAAGTGTCGTGTCAACAAGCACTTCTACCACAAAAGGAGGATAGCCCGTGACGACAGACTGTACCTCTGCTCAGCTTGAGTTTCAAGGGTTGACTCGGCGGACGGTGGTGGCGTCATTCGACGGCGGTACCCTGAGCTCGGACGGCGGGGTCTTGCTGTTGTCCGAGGTGGACCGGCGTTTGGGTCTGTTGGAGGGGTTTGCTGCCTGTTTCGAGGATCATCGCAATCCAGCCCTGGTAGAGCACCGCGTCGTGGAGTTGGTGCGTCAGCGTGTCTTTGGCCTGGCTCTTGGCTATAAGGATCTGAATGATCATGACGAGCTGCGCAGCGATCCGCTGCTGGCTTCGGTGGCCGGCAAGGCCGATCCAACCGGTAGCGATCGTCGCCAAGAGCAGGACCGCGGCAAACCGCTGGCCGGCAAGAGTACGTTGAACCGTTTGGAATGGGGGACTGTGAAGCAGGATCGCTATCGCAAGATCACCCTCGATCCCGAGGCGGCGGACCGCTTCTTCGTCGATGTATTTCTGGGCTCCTGTCGGAAGGCTCCGGTAGAGATCGTGTTGGATTTGGACGCCACTGACGATCCTCTGCATGGCGAGCAGGAAGGTCGTTTCTTCCATGGCTACTACGGTGGGTACTGTTATCTTCCGCTGTACATTTTCTGCGGCTCCCACCTGTTGTGCGCCCGTCTGCGGCAGGCTAATGTCGATGCATCTTGCGGTGCGGTCGGCGAGCTCGAGCGCATCGTGTCACGGGTTCGCGACAGGTGGCCTGAGGTGCGCATCATCGTACGCGGAGATTCGGGGTTTGCGCGTGAAGAGCTGATGAGTTGGTGCGAGAGCCACGGCGTGGCCTTTGTCTTCGGGCTGGCGCGCAATGCTCGGCTGCAGCGCGCTCTCGGGGGAGAGTTGGAGCAGGCTCGGGCGCAGTTCGAAGACTCCGGCAAGGCGGCGCGTGTGTTCAAGGATTTTGTCTACCGCACCCGGAAAAGTTGGTCTCGACAGCGGCGCGTGGTTGGCAAAGCCGAACACTTGGCCAAGGGCGCCAACCCGCGCTTCCTTGTGACCTCTCTGAGCAGCGAACAATGGAGTGCTCAGGTGCTTTACGAGAAGCTGTATTGTGCCCGTGGTGAGATGGAGAATCGCATCAAAGAGCAGCAGTTGTGTCTGTTTGCCGACCGCACCTCGACTCATCATTTGAGCAGCAATCAGGCGCGTCTCTGGTTTTCCTCGGTCGCCTACGTTCTGCTCAATGAGCTGCGCCGCTTAGGTCTGTCGGGCACCGAGCTGGCTCAGGCGCGCTGTGACACGATTCGTACCAAGCTGCTCAAGATTGGTGCTCAGGTCAAAGTGACGGTGCGGCGTGTGTGGGTGCATCTGTCCAGCTCCTACCCCAATGCGGGCCTGTTTGCGCGGATCATCAATCAGTTGCGGGCGAGCCATCCCGCCCAGGCCTGAGCTGGCCTGATCTGTCGTCAGAAATCCGCTCTTGTCCACCCCCCCTCCAGGCCGAGGTGTCTCTGCTCGGTCGAAGCAGCGTGCATCGTGCGAGCAATTCCGCGCGACCTACGCTTGCCTTGCGCCTGCTTAGGCAGCCATGAGGGTGTTCGGTGGCGAACTACCCGGGGCAGTGCGCCACCCGAGCCGGATTGACCCCGAAACTACCGCGGTGAGACCCGTGGTGAGAAATCCGGGCTAGCGGTTCAAAACGGCTCTTCTTTTTCAGGCAGCGGGAAGAAGGAGTGGATCGCAGTTCCGGCTGTCCCTGCGGCCAGCGCGCGGTCGAAGATCAGCTTGGCCACCGCGAGGTCGAGGACTCCGAGTCCGAAGGGGCTAAAGACCGTGATCGCGTCTTTGTCCTTTTTGGGCGGCGCCGTTCCCTCCAGGAGCTCACCCAGCGAGCAGCGGATGAAGTCGCGGTTCCCCGTGAGCTGCTCCGCCAGATGAACGGAGGTCTGAGCCCGGCTGACGTGATCTGCGTCGTCAACCACGTTGTCGCATGCCAGGATCACTCCCGGGGTGAGGTCGCGCAGGGAGATATGGAGATGGACCGCCCCGGCAGGGGAGCGGGACAGATCCTCGATATGCGGCCGTATCGCCGTTGTGGCGTAGGACACAAGGGAGCACTCCTCGAGCAGCGGCGCGACACCCGGTGCGATGGCCACCTCTGCCTCGGGCCACTGTCGCTGGAGCTTTTCGGCGAAGGCAGCTCCCCGTCGTGCATCGAGATCGAAGAGCACGAAGCGGCGCAGGCCCGGCAGCAGGCGGCACACATACCGAACAATCTCCCGGTTGATCACGCCGGTCCCGATCAGTCCAAGGGACAGCGAGCGGGGGGGCTGCCTGCCGTCCACCAAGGTCTTGGCGGCGAGTGCCGCGCTGGCCGCTGTGCGGTGAGCGCTGATGAGGGAGCCTTCGAGGAGGGCCAGAGGCTGACCGGTCTCCGGCGAGTTCAGGATCACGACGGCGGAGGCCCGCTCGATCCCCCGGTCGAGATTGCCGGGAAAGGAGGACACCCACTTCACCCCGGCCAAGTCGAAACCGCCCCCCAGGTAGGCCGGAAGTGCGATGATGCGGTTCCGGTCGTCTCCAGGAAAACGCAGGAACGTTGAGTGGGGCAGTGAGCTCTTGCCCTGCTGGTGGGCCACGTAGGCGCTGGCGACCGCCTCGACGACGTCCAACTCGTTATTGGCAAGGAAAGAGGCGATCTCCTCGCCTCTGAGGATCCAGAAGTTGGCGTCTGGCATGTCTTCTCAGTCCCAACCGTGAAAGACGTCCCCGAAGTGATCGCGCACCCAGGAGTCGTTGTAGATCGTGTCGAGGTACCGCTCTCCCCGGTCCGGCAGGATCACGGCGCAGATAGCCTGCGGCGGGAGCTCGGGTCTCAGGCGTTCCACGGCGGAGATGACGCCTCCAGAAGAGCCGCCGGCCAGAAACGCCTCCCGCAGGACAAGGCGGCGGCAGCCGGTGACGCACTCCAGGTCGCTCACGTGAACGCACCGGTCGATGAGCGAATCGTTGCACAGAGGCGGCTTTAGCCCGGCTCCTAGGCCTGGCAGCAGCCTCTTCCCTTGTACGTCGCTGAAGATCAGGCTGCCGACCGCGTCGACAGCCACGATCTGAGTCAGGAGACCCTGGTCCCGTACGTACTCGGCACAGCCCCGGATCGTGCCGCACGTGCTCGTGCCCACGAAGAGGTAGTCGATCCGTCCGTTCAAGGCCGTGGCGATCTCACGCATGGTCGTCCGGTAGTGGGTACCCGGATTGTCCAGGTTCTCGTACTGGTTCGGCCAGAACGAGCCCTCGATCTCTTGCAACAGCATGCGGACACGGTTGAGCCGCGCGGGCAGGAGCTCGCCGGTCTCCGGGTCCGGCTCGGCGACCATGTCGATTTCGGCGCCATATGCGCGGAGGATGCTCAGGTTCTGACTGGACACCTTGGGATCGACGACGCAGATGAAACGTAGCCCGTGGTACCGGCAGACCTGCGCCAGGCCGATCCCCATATTGCCTGAGCTAGATTCAATGACTACTGAATTACGGTCGAGAAGGCCCGACCGCAGGCTTTCTTCGACTATCCGGAGCGCTGGCCTGTCCTTGATGCTGCCGCCTGGGTTGAAGGCTTCCAGTTTGGCGAAGACCTGCGGACCAGGATCGGGGAAGAGCTTCTGCAGGTGGATGAGCGGCGTGTCGCCAATTGTGGAGAGCACGCGGTCTCGCACCAGGAGCCTGGGCTCGCTGAGGGGCGGAACGGACCAGACGGAATTCTGGTTGACGTCCAGAGTATGGGGAGCAGGCTCTTTCATCAGTCTCAGGAAGCTTATCGCATCTGAAAACCTAGGTAAACGACCGTGAGCGCCACCCTGGGCGCAGGGCTGCCGTCCTCGACTTTAAGGCTTTTCCCCATTATAGTGCTGGGCTAGTTTGCGGAGGGCTGGTCGCATGGGGGCTTTCTGGGGTGACATCCGTTTCGCTCTGCGGCAACTGACGCGGAGTCCGACCTTCACGATCGTCGCGATCCTCTCGCTGGCGCTGGGAATCGGTGCGAACACGGCGGTCTTCTGCCTTGTCAATGTATTGCTGCTCCGGCCCTTGCCGGTGGAGAGCCCCGAGCGCTTGGTGGCGCTCTCCTCGACTCTCGGGGACGAGCCCAATCCGCTCTGGACGTCGTGGCCCAATTTCCAGGACTTCCGGGAACGGAGCCAGAGCTTCACCGGGATGGCCGCCCACACCAACCGGTTTTTGACCTTGGGGACGGCGGGGAGCGGCGGCGAACCGGAGCAGATCTATGGCCAGATGGTCTCCGGTAATTTCTTCGAGCTTCTGGGCGTCAAGGCGATACGGGGCAGGACCTTCAACCGGGAAGAGAGCGAGGTGGAAGGTTCCCATTCCGTCGCTGTGATCACCCACGGCTTCTGGCAGCGCCGCTTCGGCGGCGACGCCGGGATCGTCGGGCGCACTCTCCTGATCAATAGCCGGCCGATCACCGTTATCGGCATCACTCCGGAGAATTTTTTCGGTGTCCTGGCTACACATCCCACCGACATCTTCGTCCCTACCACCATGTGGAGGCAGATCCTTACCGGGGACACACTCACGAGGTTCGAGGACCGCAGTTTCGGAAACCTGAGCATTGTCGCGCGGCTCGCTCCGGGGATCAGCATGTCGCAGGCCGAGGCGGGGATGCAGGGAGTGGTCCGGCAGATGGTTCGGGAGTACCCGCAGAACGATCGTCTGGGGATTGTGATCCAGCCCCTTGCCCAGGCGCAGATGAGGCCGAAGCAGCGCAAGGAGATCACCCTCGGAGCCACCCTCCTGATGGCCGGGGCGGGCATGGTCCTCCTGATCGCCTGTGTCAACTTGTCGAGCCTGCTGCTGGGCCGGGTGCTGTCGCGGCAGCGGGAGATCGCGGTCCGCACGGCCATCGGTGCTGGCCAGGGGCGCCTGGCGCGCATGCTGATGACCGAAAGCTGCGTCCTTTCCCTGCTCGGCGGACTCGGAGGCCTCTTGCTGGCCCTGTGGCTGCGCCGGCTCTTTTGGGCCCTTCGGCCGCCGCGGCTGCCCGCGACCCTGGACATCTCGATCGATCTGCGGGTCTTCCTGTTCACCCTGGGACTGACCGTTCTCACGGGCCTCCTCTTCGGCCTCGCGCCGACGCTGCAGATGCGTAGCCGTAATCTGGCCCAGGTCCTGCGGGGAAAGAGCTTCGTCGCCGGGCTCGCGATGTTCGGGCCGCGCTGGAACTTCCGTAATCTCCTCGTCAGCACCCAGATCGCCCTTTCCCTCGTGTCGCTCGTCGGCGGTGCCCTGTTCTTGAGGACTCTGCTCCATGCGAGGGATGTCGACCTCGGTTTCGAAAAGGAGAAGCTGCTCGCCTTCTCCTTCGATGCCACGGCCGTGGGATACGGCGAGACGCAGGCACTGCAGCTCTATGACGACCTATCCGAGCGGATCGGCAGCCTGCCCGGCGTCGCTTCGGCGGCGGTCGCCGACAATCTCAACCTCAATCCGGTAGGGTACCTGTTGAGCGAGATCCGGATCGAGGGCAAGCCTCCGGAGGACGTCCACCTGGTCCAGGTGAACATGACCAGCTCTGGCTACTTCAAGACCATGGGCATTCCCCTCCTCCAGGGACGCGACTTCACGCTGGCGGACCGCAAGGGTTCGCCGCCCGTCGCTGTGATCAATGAGGCCATGGCCCGGGAGTATTGGCCCGGCGAGAGGGCGGTGGGAAGGCGTTTCGCGGTGGCTGCCACCGGCGAAGTCATCGAAGTCGTCGGCGTGGCGCGCAATGCCCAGTACCGAAGGGTTGACGAGGAGCCCTTCCCCTACGTGTACCGGCCGATCCGGCAGCTCTACAGCGCCCCGGTTTTCCTGCACGTCCGCACCGAGGGAGATCCGGTCAAGGTGCTGCCTGCAGTCCGCCGGGAGATCCGCGCCGTTGAACCCAACCTGGCGCTGACCAATCTCTGGACCATCTCCGAAGTGCTCGACCGCTCGCTGTGGGCCTCCCGTATGGCGGCCGTCTTGCTCTCGGCGTTTGGCGTCCTGGGACTGCTCCTCTCCATGGTAGGCCTTTATGGCACGCTGGCTTACTCGGTGAGCCGGCGCCAGCATGAGATCGGGATCCGCATGGCCCTGGGGGCCGGGCGCACGGAGGTCCTCTGGATGATCGTCCGGCAGGGTATGGCGCTCGCGGCCGTCGGCCTCGTCGCCGGACTGCTCACCGCTTTCCTGACGGCCCGGCTGGCCCTCCATTCCCTGAGCCTGCCCTGGAACGATCCGCTCAGCTTCGGCGTGGCCTCTCTGGTGCTCCTGCTCACGGCCTTCCTCACCAATTTGGTCGTCGCGCGCAGGGCCACCCTGGTGGACCCGCTGCGCGCTTTACGCGCCGAGTAGTCCTCCTCGGCTCCCGCAGCAGGGCTTCCCATCCATGCCGGCCGGCATGCGCTTGCCAGCTTATAAAATTCCTGCTACTCTTCTGTCACAGAAGAGTTACAAGGATGTCACGTCTCAGAAACATCTCCGACAGCCTCAGTCTCGGAGTCCCCAGTTAATTGGAAACATTCTCGGGCATGCAGGAGCCGGATTGGCTCCATGCCAGCTATGACTGGTGAGTTTATCAATATGAAAAAAAACATGGGATCTGTCCTCAGGGAGTCCATCGCGGGCGGGCGGGCTCTCCTGGTCGCCGGAGCGCACAACGGAGTGAGCGCCAAGCTGGTGGAGCGTAATGGTTTCGATGCGGTCTGGTCATCGAGCTTCGAAATCTCGACCAGTTATTGCGTTCCCGACGCGAGCATTCTGAGCATGTCGGAGTTTTTGGAGGCGTCGCGGAACATGGCCGAGGTCGTGAACATTCCGATCATCGCCGACTGCGACAGCGGTTACGGCGATGCGGCCAATGTCTATCACATGACGCGCAAGTTCGAGGCTGCGGGCGTGGCGGCGGTCTGCATCGAAAACAAGGAGTTCCCGAAAACCAACAGTTTCATCGAGGGGCGTCAGAACCTCGCCTCGGTGGAGAGCTTCAGCGAGAAGATCCAGTGCGCAGTGCGCAGCCGGAAGTCTGCGGACCTGATGGTCTTCGCCCGCATCGAGGCTCTGGTGAGCAATCACGGGCTCGACGAGGCCCTCCGGCGCGCTCATGCCTACGCCGATGCGCAGGCCGACGTAATCCTCATCCATTCAAAATCGCGCACTCCGGACGAGGTGCTGGAGTTCGCCCGCCGGTGGCAGAACCGCACGCCACTGGCGATCATCCCCACCACCTACTACGGCATTACGCCGGAGCAGATCCAGGAAGCCGGCGTGCAGGTTGTGATCTACGCCAATCACGCCATGCGCTCGGCGGTCCGGGCCATGGACCATACGCTGGCCCGCATCGCTGCGACGCGCAGCAGCCAGCCGGTGGAAGGTGAAATCGCTTCGATGAAAGATCTTTTCGATCTCCAGGGCATGAATGATCTGACATCAATGCGATGACCCGTTCCGAGGGAGCCGCGGAGCCGCGGAACCGGCCGGTAATCACCTATGTCGATCCCCCTTGGGCTTTCGGTCCAGAGGGGGAGGTCGATCCTTCCCTGGCGACCTACGAACGAGAGGTCTTCGGCGACGGAGCCGAGCTGCGGCTCGGGCTCGCCGTTGGCCGCCGTTACGTCCAGGAGGGGGATGAGTTCCTCGCGTCCGTGCGGAGCGCTGATGCCCTGGTCATCCACCGGTGCTTCGTCACCCGCGAGTTGCTGGCCGCCGCTGGCGACGGCCTCAAGGTGGTAGGCCGCCTGGGCGTCGGGTTCGATAACCTCAACCCGGAGCTGCTCAAGGCGCGCGGCATCATCGGGTTTAACATTCCCGATTACTGTATCGACGAGGTCACCACTCACGCCCTGGCTCTGCTCCTGGCGCTCGAGCGGGGGATCATCCCCCAGCACCAAACTCTGGCCGGAGGACGGTTCGACATCTACGCGGGAGGCACTCCCCGGCGGCTGCGTGAGCATACGGCGGGTGTCATCGGTTTCGGGCGGATCGGCCGTGTGGTGGCCACCCGTCTGCTCCTGTTCTATGACCGTGTCCTGGCGTACGATCCCTATGTGGAGTCGGACGTGATAGAGGCGTACGGAGCGCGCAAGGTCGGCTTCGACGATCTCCTGGAGCGGTCCGACGCGGTGCTGTTGCACTGCCTGCTCAGCGGGGAGACCGAAGGGATGATGAACGCAGCCGCGTTCTCCCGCATGAGGCCCGGGGCCTTGCTGGTGAATACCGCGCGTGGTGCCCTCATCCAGCCGAAGGCGCTCCATGAGGCCCTGGTTTCCGGTTCCCTCGGCGGCGCGGGCCTTGACGTATTCTCACCGGAGGATCCGCACCTGGACGAGTGGTACGGCCGCGTCGTGAAGCTCCCGAACGTGGTCGTGACGAGCCACCGGGCCTATCTGTCCCGGGAGGCCGAGGCGAGCCAGCGGCGGCGCATGGCCAGAGGCGTCTTCGAAACGCTGCGGACCGGCCGTCCGCCTGCCGCGGGCCATCTCACCGAGGGGGTGCGGATCGCATGGACGCCGGCTGGGCAATCCATGAGATAGATGAAGGCATCATCCCTGGCGCGCGGCCAGGCGGTCCTCCGCCGGGAAGGCGAGCCTGCCCGGATGCTCGAATGCGCTTCCCGGGAGGTCGGTGACGATCTGCCCCTCCTCGAGCTTGATCACCCGGTCCGCCAGCCCGAAGTAGCGGTCGTCGTGGGTGATCACCAGCGCGGTCTTGCCGGCGCTCTTCAGCTTGGGCAGGAGGTGCTTGTAGAAGATCTCCTTGAAGCGGGGGTCTTGGTCGGCCGCCCATTCGTCGAAAAGGTAGATCGGACGGTCCTCGAGGAGGGCCGTGAGCAGGGCGAGCCGCTTGCGCTGGCCCTGAGAGAGATCGATGGTGGAGAGCCGCCCCTGGTCGACCCGGACCTTGCCCGTGAGCTGGAGCTGGGTCAGCAGCTCCGCGGCATCCTGGTCCGTCCGGTCCAGTCCGAGCAGGCTCTGGAACAGGAAGAAGTCGAAGAAGATCGTCGAGAAGAGCTGCCGGTAGGCATCCCGGTTCTCGTCGGTGAGCGCCTGGCCGTCCAGCCGGATCTCCCCCTGGTCGGGGACGTAGAGCCCGGTCAGTAGCTTGGCGAGCGTCGTCTTGCCGCTGCCGTTGCCGCCCGCGATGAAGACCAGCTCCCCCGGCTCCAGCCGAAGGTCGATCGGCCCGAGGACGAACTCCCCTTCGTGGTCCTCGCGCTTGAACACGTGGGTCACCCCGGCCAGCTCGAGCCGGTGCCACCGCGTTTCGAAGGCATGGGTGGAATCAGTCGCGCCGCCGGGGAGGGAGAGCGCGAAGCCCATGCTCTCTATCCGGTGCAGGGCGACCCCCGCCCGGTTGATGTTGTGCATCGAGTCCATGAGGGTCTGGAGCGGGGTCAACAGGTAGAGCAATATCAGCGTGTAGCCGGTGAGTGTCGCCGTGCTGGTCTTGGTCAGGAGGGGCAAGCCGAAAAGCAGGAGCGCGATCACCAGGTAGAGCAGGAGCTGGCCCCAGGTCGCGGCAAACGAAAAGATGCGCGCGCTGTAGAGGGTCTGCTTCCGCACCCCCTCGACGGTGTCCCTGAGCTCGCGGTCGAGGAAGGATTCCCGCCGCGGGCGGTGCATCCGGAGCTCCTTGGCGCCCTCGGTCAGGGAACGGAAGTGCCGGTAGAGCGTATCGCTGAGCGCGCGCGCCCGTTGCAGCGCTCCGAAGGCCCGCAGGATGGGAAACTGATAGCTGAAGATTCCCAGGGCCATCAGCACGAGCATGATCAGAAAGGCTTGCCAGGACAGCCAGCCGAGGTAGGCCAGCGCGCCTATCAGCAGGGCGGCGTTGAAAGTCAGCACCGGCAGCATCCTCATCACGGTGGAGATGGTGGGGATGTCATCGGTCAAGGTCGAAAGAATGCGGTGGGGCCCGATCTCCTCCAGTTGCCGAAGCGGCGCCGCGAGCACCCGCTCGGCGAGATGCATGCGCATGCTGGCGATCGTTCCCTCGCCGAGGTAGGCGAGCATCAGCTCCGCGCAGGTACGCGCGCACACGAACAACAAGCAGAATCCGAGAAAGCTCCAGAGCAGCGTGGTCCGGTCCGCACGGCCGGCCAGGGTGGCGTTGATCAGCGCCAGCAGTCCGACGATTGAGAAGCCGGTGATCGCGCTGGTCAACAGATAGAACACCAGCAGCTTGCGGGAGTGGCGGAGGAGATAGGCCAAGAGGATGGCAACGCCGGGCAAGCCTGATCGCGGCGGCTGTGGGGGGCATGAGGAGGGCATGCTTGTTTTCAACTCCCTGCTGCCGGGGCTCGGCGGTCATCATGAGGTCTGGGCGTGGATCTGGCCGAGCGAGACGATACACGAGAAGCCGGGCGGAGAGGAAGGGGGAACGGAGTGGTAAACTGATGGCCTGATGGCGATAGTGCTTTCCGGCCTGCCCGGGCCCGATTGATTCGTCTCGACAAACCTCTTGAAGGGTTCAGGCACTCGGGAATGGCGGTGGGCAAGCCTGATATTGCAAAGGAGCACACCATGCCGATTGAGAAGATCAGCGTTCCGCATTTTGGTGACGGGGTTGGTTACCTCCCAGACCGGTGCACCCCGCAGGACCTCTTCCGCAGACTGCTAAACCCGGAAGAGAATGTTCACTACTTCGAGCCAGCATTCAAATTCGCCGTTGCAGCCCTTGAAAGCGCAGCGGTCCCTCCGCTCGAAGCCGGGGCTCCCCTCGGCTATGTGAACGCGCTCATCGAATGGGCTACGGCCGAGCTTTCTACCCCTGCCGCTATCGAGGCCCATGCTTCGAGCTGGCCACCGCGGGTTGCCAGAGAGTTCGCGCCCGTTGGCTTGACCGATGGCGCCTGGCTGCAGGGGATCGTCCGGGCGAACCACGTCGAGAATGAAGTTGGGATGGCTGCCATAAAACAGCTCATGATCCGGTTCGGCGATCCTGGGTCGAGCGAGAGCTACGTACAACGGTATGGCTCGCTCTTGCGCAGCCTTGGGGTGCCGCCGGCAAGCATCTCGCGGTGGGAGCGGGAAGACGCCTCTCCTTGCGCCGAGGTCTCCTATGAGCACGCCCTGCTCGGCATGGCGCTGGGCCTCTTTCCCGGTTCGCTCAGGCCCGAGACGGTCGGGTTCAACCTCTGGATGGCGACGCTCGGGCCTTGTCCGCTCCTCGAACGGCTCACGGACGCGCTACGGGACCAGAATGCCAATCTCCAATATCTTGACACGTACGAACGCAGGGCTCTTGGTGAGTTGGCCATCCAGTGCGCTGTGCGATGCCTCGAGGAGATGGACGGTGATCTGGCGCGCGCCCGTATCGCCAGGGGGTTCGCCGCGGCCCATTCTTCATATCAGAGGTGGGAAGAGGCCATGTTCGGCCGGAATGTGCCGCTGACCCCCCGCGACTTCGTTCTGGAGATGATCCGGCGAAAGGCGCATTTCGCACTTGGGCACCATACTCGTCTTTCATTTGGCGGCACGAAGGTCGAGGATCTTTTCCGTGGCGGTGAGGCCGGCCATGAGGCACTGCTCGACCACCTTGTTACATCGGGGATGATCTATCCGGGCTCTCCCGAAGACAGCCCCTTCATCTCCCACTCCATCTCCTTCGACGGCCCGATGTTTGATGTCTTCACCGCATCCGAGCAGCGAGACCTTCACGAGTGGATCGTCAGCCTGAAATCCGAAGAGGCCGTTCAACAGAAGAAGCCGCCAGTGGCGCTCCGCGGCGAGTACGGCTATCCGCAGGATCCCAAGAGCCTTCATGGCTACGCCATGGCGCATTACGGCCCGCTATCGATTCAGGAACAGCTCTACTACGGCTCGAACTCCGACCAGTACCCCGCGGTCCGCTTGTTCGCCAGGACGATGCTCGACTCGTTTCTCCGCAAGCTCAAGGGCGCATTCGAAAGCGATCCACGGCTCACTGCCAGCCCCGCGCCCAAGTGGTCTGAACGTGCCATCTCCGAGATGGTCGTAGAGCACCATGAGAGGAACATCCAGTCGAGGCCGAAGCCGAGCGCCGATCAGGCGGAGAGAATCCCCACCCCGATGAATGCCCCCAAGCCGGAAAAGCCGTCCATCGCCATCGCGTTCGATGGTGTGTGGCTACAGGGCTTTGCCGACGTCCATCGGTCAGATCGCGAGGAGTACGGGTGGTTGTTCCGCATTTATGCATCTGAGCAGGGCGACGGAAGCATGGACTGGAATCACAATCGGATCATGCGGAACGCGGTGAGCTACGCGGGGCCTCAGGCGATGCTGCCCGCCACGGACCGCCGGTTCTACGAATTTTGTGATGCAAACCCCATGAATCTCATGTTGCTGGCGGCCTCATTGAATACACGTCATTTCATGCCGGAGCTCCTGGGGTGCAACCTGGGGATCGAGGCCACAGGTGTCGGCGGAAGCTACCTCGATGCCTGGAGAGGGTTCGTCGCGAAGACCACCAACGACTGGGCGGCATTGAGCTATCGGTTGCATAACAGTATTGACAACTACGTGACCGGCCACACCAAGTGGTCGCTCGCCGCCATACAGTCGTTCATGGCTCGCGTAGAAGAGAGCGCACCGGAGGCCGTGGAGGCCCAATGGCAGCGCATCTGGCGGGTGTGGCGCCTGCAGGACATCCTGGAGCACGGGGCCGTCGATGAGCGGCAAGCGCTGAGGGAAACATTGGGCTTCGATGTTTCGAGCCTGGCGCCGATACCGGCAGCCCTGCCCTCCGCGGCGAAGCCTGAGGCCCCCGCAGCATAATGAAATGAGCCGGATCCGAGTTGCCATCTATTTGGAGCCCGATATACAATTGCCCATACTATGAGCACACCCCCACCGAAGCTGACAAGCTCCGAAGCGATGTCCAGCCTGCGCACCCGTCTGGCCGAGGTTGGCTATTCCGAACGCGGGTTGGGCGATCGGCTCGGAAGGGAAGTCCTTGGGCTGCCGCGCTTCTTCGAGGCCCGGTGGCGCGACCTCGATCCCACCCCGGCAGCCATTGACCCGCTGATCGCGCTGCTGTTGATGGGTGAGGAGACGCAGCTGTCGGAGCTGACGGGCCTTCTTACGGCAGACCACATTCGAGCTCTTGAGGAAATGCACCTCATCGAGGTGAGCGGTCCGTCCGCGAAGTCCGAGCTGAAGCTTTTCCCATGCCGGGATTTGCTGCTGGCAACTGACAACGGGGAGCCCGACCCCAGCATCAACAAAGTCATGTGCCTGTACCCGGATTCCTACGTTCTCGCCAACATCGTTGACCGGCCGCCCGTCCATCGGGTGCTGGACCTCTGCACCGGCTCGGGGATCTACGCGCTCCGCGCAGCCAGCCACTCGCATGCCGTCGTAGGAGCGGACATCAGCGAGCGGGCGATCGCTTTCTCCCGCTTCAACGCCGGCTTCAACCAGATTCAAAACACAGAATTCAGGGTGGGTGATCTATACGAGCCCGTCGCGGGATCCACGTTTGACATCATCATGTCGAATCCTCCCTTCAACCCGGATCCGGACACGCCTGTCGGAGGCCACGCCCCGTCCCCCAGCGGCGCCGACCACTTCAGCGGGGGTCCATCCGGTGAGGAGCTCCTGTCCGGCGTCATTTCAGGCCTCGACAGGCATTTGGCGCCGCGAGGCATGTGTCATGTTGTGACCTTGCTGGTGCATCCAAAGCAAGGCCCGAGTTATCGCGAGCGGATTTCCAGTTGGCTTGAAGGCCGTCTGTCCGACTTCGATGTGCTGATATGGGCGGTCCCGCACAATCATTTTGACAGGTTCGAGGAAGACTCGTCCAAGATGGCCTTCCTCAGGGAAAATTTCGAGCGCTTTGAGTTTGGGACGATATCGATCCGGAGACGAGCCGGAAAGGAACCGATCTATTATCACGGCCCTCCGCCGCGGCCTACTGGCCCTCTCTTTGACGAAGACGGCAAGATCAAAATCAGGATCGACGATCAAGCCTTTTCGTCAGCCGCCTCCTCGGTACCAACGAGCGGGTAGGTGGGCTCGAATGAGTGGTTGGAGGAGTCTACCCACCGGGTAGCTATGCCTGCTCACTGGTTAGAGGGGTCTACCAACTGGGTAGCTGTCTCCAACGAGAGGGTAGGTAGGGCCGAATGAGTGGTTGGAGCGGTCGACCCATTGGGTAGCCACGCGTGCTCACCGGGTAGAG
The DNA here is from genome assembly GCA_963741305.1 of uncultured Holophagales bacterium. Lineage (GTDB taxonomy): Bacteria > Acidobacteriota > Thermoanaerobaculia > Multivoradales > UBA5704 > DATMER01. Next base: position 17,276 of record CAVUHL010000003.1, read on the forward strand.
GGGTCTACCCGGTGGATTGCCATGTCTACCCGCCCGCCCGCTCCACCTGTACCCGCGCGTCGTTGAAACAGGCCCCCCCGCCCAGATCGGTGAACGTGTCGGGCGCGAGCGCATTGGCGGTCGTGCCCGAGAGCGTGTGCCGGCTCCAGAGGCCCTTCGGCAGGTAGACCACGCCCATCCGCATGTCCGGGCTCACCCGCACCTGCACGCGCACCTCGCCGAGGTCGTTCCAGATGCGCACCGTGTCGCCAGTCCGGAGCCCTCGGGGCTCGGCATCCTGGGGGTGCATCTCGAGCACGGCCATGTCCTTGTATAGATGGCCCAGGATCGAGCTGATCGTCCGGTTCGTAGCCGGCGAGATCAGGGCCAGCGGATACGACCGGGTCGCCGGATCGTCCTGGAAGCCGTAGAGCCCCAGCGGCGCCTCGCGGTCGAGGTCCTCGGGCACGAGGTGGATCTTGCCGTCAGGTGTCAGCGGGAAGGCATCGACGAACTGGATGGGTGCCCAGCCGCTGTCCGGATAGGCGAAGCCGTCGCGCTCGATATCGGCCTGGAGGCGCGGCGCCCGACTGAGCAGAGCGTCGCCGAGCTCGGCCGCCGTCTCCGGCTCGCCCGGACGGGCCAGGCCCAGCCGCCGGCAGAGATCGGCGAAAACCTCGTAATTGGGCCGCGCTTCTCCCGCCGCCTCAGCCACCGCGGGCGACCGCTGCAGGATCATGGAGCCGTAGCCGCGTGTCATCTCGCCGTGCTCGAAGGAGGTGGTGGCCGGCAGGACCAGGTCGGCCCACCGCGCGGTATCGGTCCACACCTGCTCGAAGACGATGGTGAAGAGGTCTTCGCGGCGGAGGCCCCGCAGCACCTTCTCCTGGTTTGGCATGGTCGTCGCCGGGTTGCAGTTGTAGACGAAGAGCACGGCCACCGGCGGGTCCTGCCGCTCCAGGAGATCCTCCCCCAGACGGTTCATGTTGAGGATGCGCGTCGCCGGCTCCTGCTCGCGCAGGGCCGCCGGGCGGTCGAGGTCTCCCCAGAGGCCGGAGTTGCTCATCGTGTAGCCGCCGCCGCGGACGCCGAACTTGCCAGCGACCGCCGGCAGGGCCAGAGCCGCGGCCACGGCCGAGCCGCCGTTCCGGTTGCGCTCGAACCCCCAGCCGGTGCGCAGCACGGCTGGCGACGTCTCGGCGTAGAGACGGGCGAAGCGCTCAAGATCCTCCGCCGGCACGCCGGAGACCGCGGCGGCCCGCTCGAACGTCCACGGCAAGGCCCGGGCGCGCAGCTCCTCGGCCCCATGAGCCTGCCGCGCCAGGAAGGCGAGGTCGGCCTTCCCCGTCTCGAAAAACCAGCGGATCACCGCGAGAGCGATGGGCAGGTCCGTGCCCGGCCGTGGCGCCAGGTGGAGGTCCGCCTTCTTGGCGAGTTGCGTCCGCCGGGGGTCGATCACCACCAGCTTTGCCCCGCGGCGCTGCGCCTCCTGGATGACCGGGATCAAATGAATGCCGGTGGCCGACGGATTGACGCCCCAGGCCACGATCAGCCGCGAATGGATGTAGTCCGGCAGCGCGGCTCCCGCCATCTTGCCGTAGAGGCCGGCCGCCGCCTTGCCCGAGGGAATGGAGCAGACCGTGCGGGCCAGCCGTGAGGCGCCGAGCCGGTAGAACAGCCGCGCATCCGTCGTATCCTGGGTGAGCAGGCCGTTCGAGCCGCCATCGGAGAACGGCAGGATCGACTCGCCCCCGAGGCGCTCCCGGGCCTCCCGCATCTTTTCCGCCGCAAGATCGAGCGCCTCGTCCCACGATATCCGCTCGAACCGCCCCTCTCCTTTCGCCCCGCGCCGCACCGCCGGATAGAGCAGCCGCCCCTCTCCATAGAGAAGCTCAGGGAAGCGCCGCACCTTGGAGCAGATGTAGCCCTGCGTGTAGGGATTGACTCGATTGCCGTCGATCTTGACGACGCGGCCGTTCTCGACCTGGACGTCCAGGCTGCACGCATCCGGGCAGTCCAGGGGGCAGGCGCTGTGGAGGACCTGGAGGGGGCCGGGGGAGCGGAGAGGCTGGGCCATGATGAATACTCTACTCCTGCCTGTCAGGGGGCGATGCCCCTCCCGCCACGCAGCCGGACCAGCCGCTGCGCCCAAAGCTCGTTGAGCTCGGCAAGGAGGGCCTGCTCGCCCTCCCCCTCGATCTGTTGGGCCGCCAGCAGCTCCCCCAGCGGCTTCTCCCCTTCGAGCCCCATCAGGAGATCGAAGAGGGGGCGCGAGACGGGGTGGCTGAACCCGGCGTCGTACGAGGTGCGGACCTGGCAGCTCGCGGCCGTGCGGCCCGGGCTCACGAAGCTCTTGGTCCGCTGCAGCCGGACATAGGGCGGCAGCGAGACCCGCAATGCGAGCCGGTCCTCGCGCGCCGGGGTGCTCTTCCGGGCCACGAAGCCGCCCACTACCAGGGCGTCGAGGTCCGTGGTCAGGAAGGAGGCCACCGCGTCCTCGACCGAGTCGACGATCGGCTCCGACCGGGCGCTGAACGACGTGTTGAGGACCGCCGGCACGCCGGTGAGCTCCTTGAACGCCAGGATCAGCTCCCGGAACGGGCTCGCCTCCCGCGGTACCGTCTGGAGCCACGCCGTCCCGTCCGCGTCGATGGTGGCCGCGAGCATCCCGCGCTTCTCCTCGCGGATCCGGACGCCGAAGGCCATGTATGGCATCGAGTCCGTCCCGTCCGGCAGCTCAAAGAAATCGCGGGCGTCCTCCTCGAGGATCGAGGGCTCCGCCGTCACCGCTCCCGCGGGCCGGTGCAGGACTCGGTCGACCCGTGCCCGGTTCTCCGCCGGACGGGGGTCCGCCAGGACGCTGCGGCTGCCGAGCGAGCGCGGGCTGAACTCAGAGCGCCCCTGCACCCAGCCCACCATCTCTCCCCGTGCCAGCAGCCCGGCCGTCTCGCTGGCGACGTCCGAAGGCCGCTCGACGGTGAGGAAGCCGCGCCAGCGCTCCAATTCGCCCGCGGCGCCCGCGTCTGCGTCCGTTCCCCAGGAGACATGGTGCAGCCGCCGCCGTGGAGCGGGCTGGCCAGCTTCCTCCGACGCCATCAGGGCGGCGCCGAGGGCGCACCCCGCGTCGGTCGGGGCGGGGTGGACGAAGACCTCGTCGAACATCTGGGCGTAGAGCACCTTGCCGTTGGTCCGGCTGTTCTCGACGATCCCTCCCGCCATGCAGAGGTAGGGCACGCCCGTGACCTCCCGGTGGTGCCGCAGCAGGTGCAGGACGATCTCCTCCTGGACCTCCTGGAGCGCCGCCGCGAAGTCGTTGTGCTGCTGTCCGGTGCCCTGCTTGCCGCGCGGCTCGAGCTTCCCCACGAACTGGGCGGCCCGCTCCAGACGGAGCGCATAGTCGCCGTTGGGCAGCAGCTCATAAAGGTTTTTGAAGAGCGGGCGGAACACCGCCGGGTCGCCATAGGGGGCCATCGCCACCATCTTCTGGTCGTCCAGGTGGCTGAGGCCGAGGAAGGGCAGCAGGGTTTGGCACAGCCGGGTGGTCGACCGGCCCGGCGGGATCGCCACCAGCTCCTCGAGGCGGATGGCGCCCCCTTCGTCCGAGCGCGCCCGGAAGAGCCCGCCGGAGTTGTCGAGCACGAGCACCAGGGCCTCTTCGAAGCCGGAGTGCGCCATGGCGCCCACCGCGTGGGTGAGCTTGTGATCGAAGAAGCGGAGCCTCGCGGGATCGATCTTCGCCCCGAGCTCGCGCCCCAGGGTGGCGGCGAGGAGCGTGCGCGCGTCGAGCCGGAACTCGATTTCCGGCCGCGCGAGGTACATCCGCGAGAGCAGGTGGTTGGCGGCGGCCTCGGGAGCGTAGTAGGCGATGCGGTCGAGGTCCTCCGGCCGCGCGCCCCGCTGCTCCAGGCAGAAACGGATTGCCGCAACCGGGAACTTGTTGGAACGCCGGATGCGGTCGACCCGCGCCTCCTCGATGGCCGCGATCACCGTGCCATCCTCGACCAGGACGGCGGCGCCGTCGTAGGTGAAGTTCTCCGGCGAGTCCAGCCGCGACTCGTGAACGGGATCCAATCCTCCGGCCAGTCCCAGTGTCAGCATCGAATCTCCTCGTCCTTCCTTGAACCCACAGACATGGAGGGTAGCATAGTGACTATCTCTGCCTGCCTCAGGAGGCCCGTTCCGCGGGAGCCTCGCGAAAACCGATCACAGCCTGCCGGCGCAGGCGCACCAGCATGCGGGTGAGGACTGCCTCGTCGTAGGCCCCGATCCGCTGCCTGTAGAGGGCCTGCACGATGTCCGTCGCGCTGAGCACGCCATCGATCAGGGGCTCGCCCTGCGAGGCCTTCCGCCAGCGCTCGAGGCCGAGGACCAGCGACCGGTCGTCGGGGAGCTTCGCCGGGTGTTCCGAAAGCTTTTCGACCAGGGTCCAACCATCGGTTTTTCCGTCGATCAGCGGCAGGACCGGCAACACGTTGGAGCTGGCGATTTGCCGGCCGCGCCCCCAGGGTGTCTTTACGCTGAAGTTGACGAACGATTCGATCTGCTCCGCGCTGCCGATCCGCTCCTCGTGGACGAGCCGGGACTCGGCGATCCGCGAGCAGGTGAGGTAAGGATAGAAATCCAGGATGGACCGGAAGCCCGGCTTCTTGGTCACGATCCTGCCTTCGAGCACGCAGGCGTCGATCCCGGTGCTCAAGAAGCACCAGACCGCATCTTCCGGTGTCTCCACGATCGGCTCGTCCATCACGTTGAACGAGGTGTTGATCAGGATCGGCACGCCGGTCTTCTCGTGGAACTTCCGGACCAGCCGATAGAAGAGGCCGTTCTCCTCGGCAGTCAAGGTCTGGATGCGCCCGGTGCCGTCGATGTGGACGACGCCGGGGACGAGGGCCTTCTTCTCCTCCCGGAAGCGGCAGACGCGCAGCATGAACGGGCTCGCCAGGTCGTGGCCGTCCGCCTCGAACCAGTCTGCGGCGTCTTCCAGGGGGATGACCGGCGCAAACGGCCGGAACTCCTCGCGGTGCTTGACCCGGCTGTTGAGCACGGCCTTGGCGTCGGGCGAGCGGGGATCGCAGAGGATGCTGCGCTGGCCGAGCGCCCGGGGGCCGAGCTCGGAACGCCCCTGGAACCAGCCGATGATCTTGCCGTCGCAGAGCATGTCGACCACCTCGGCGAGCGGGTCGGCGGGATCCGCGACCTCGATCCCGGGAGTGCGGGCGATGGTCTCCCCGATCTCGCCGGTGGAGTAGGGACGGCCGACCGCGTCGTGCTTCAGGCGCCGCTTCTCGTTGACCCCCGTCAACTGCCAGAGGCCGTAGTAGGCCGCGCCGACCGCGCAGCCGCTGTCCTCCGCGGCCGGGATGATGTAAACATCCTCGAAACCCGATTCGCGGATAATCCTTTCATTGGCGACGCTGTTGAGCGCTACACCGCCGGCATAGCAGAAATTGCGGCTCGGGAAGATCTCGCGCAGGTGCCCGGTCAGGTACATCAAGGCGTCCTCGAGGGCCACCTGGGCCGAGGCCGCGAGGTTCCTGTACTCGTCCTGCCGCTTCGGCCAGCGGTCCGCGTGATCGAAGCGGGCGGGCACGGCGTCCTTGAACTCGAACCGGCCGTCGACGATCTCGAAGAACTCGCTGGTGGGGATGTCAGGCTCGCCGTAGGGAGCGAGCCCCATCACCTTGCCGGCTTCCAGAAGGTCGCCGAAGATCTGCCAGGCGATAGCCGAGAAGAGGCCGCCGAGGCTGCCAAACCGAGGCATCCGCAGGAATTCGCCGGTCACCCACTGACCTGCCTCCACCAGATGCTTCTCGAGAGGGGTGACGGAAGTACCTTGGGCAGAGTAGAGGGAGAGGGTCTCCACGCCCTTGGTGACGTGACTCTTGATCGCGCCTTTTTCCTCTGCAGAGAGGTCTTCGTCGGGTGAGCCGGCTCCGTCGATGACGAGGATCGCAGCCTCCTCGAACCCTGAGATGCCGAAGGCGCTTACCGCGTGCGCGAGGTGATGCGAGATGTTGACGATCGGTACGCCGTTCTGTACTGCCTGGAGCAAAGGGTTGAGAGCCACATCATCCAGAGCCCCGCGAGCCCTCTTTCCGGTAACGCAATAGGCAATCATGCTGAGGTCGCGAGGTGTAATACCGGCATACTGCAAGCAGTAGTTGATCGCCAGCGACGGGATGGCCCCATGAATCCTCTCCCGCTTCACGCGGGTCAGCCGCTCCTCTTGAATGGCGACGACGATCTCGCTGCCCTTTAGAAGGCAGACTGAACCATTGTGAGAGCTGCTGATACCCAGAACCCAGGGCTTGTCCTCAATGCTCATCGAGCGTCTCCTAAACGCGAAATTTCATGGGATGCAAGGCTTCAGGCTATGCGGAGGTTGAAAGGGGTTTCCTGCAGCGCGCGTTTGCCGATCCGCCGTTCAATCCCCGCGTTCACCTCCGGCCCGAGAGGGCCGAAGGGGATCTCCTGGGAGAGCCGTTCAATGGGGTGGGGCGTGCCGCCGGTGAACGAGCGGGCGCCGATGATGCGGCGGGCCGCGATCACGATCTCCTCGGCACAGTCGGTGCCGACGTGCTTGGCCGTGCCGGCGAGCTCGAAGAGATCGGCGAGGGATTCCTTTTCGAGGGGTTTTTCCACCACCTCCGCGAGGCGCCCCGCGGTCTCTTGGACCAAGGCCCAGGCGGCCCGGTAGCGGATCACCAGCCGGCCGGTGTCGACCACCATGCCGTCGAGCTCGGCCAACGGCCGGTCGTCGTGGCCACGGACAGAACGCAGGAAGAGCCGGACCTCCTCGATCGCGCGGGCGGCCGCGCCGAGGTAGAGGGCCGGGATCAGCAGTTGATGCCAGATCATCTCGAAGAGGTTGAGCTGGGACATCTGCTCGTTCATGCCGGCGACGAGGAGCTCGTCCTGCGGCATCAAGACATCGCGAAACGTGATTCGTCGAGTATCGGAATCGAGCATGGTGCGGGGAAAGAGGAACGGGCCGACGTCGATCCCCGGATTGCCGCGCAGCTTGGTGACGAAGAGCGCCGGGCCCTCCCCTTCGATCAAGGTGAGGAAGACGACGAGGTCCCCCTGAGACGCGAGCGACATGTACGAGGCGGAGCCTGTGACCCGGAAGCCTCCCTCCTCGCGCCGCGCGATCACGCCCACGCTCCCCAGCTTGTTGGAATGCACCGAGGAGTTGGAGTTGGCCACGAGGAGCCGCTCGTCCCACATCCGCCGCAGCCAGAACTGCCGGCGGTCCTGGAGGGCCGGATCGGCAGTGGGGAAGGTGGCTAGAGCGGAAGTGACGTACAGGTGATTCTCGACCGCCAGAGCCACCGCCGGCGAGAGCCCGCCGAGCCGGTGCAAAACCTTGCAGCAGTTTATGGAAAGGCTTCGGGCATCCTCCTGGTAGATCACGGAGAGGAAGGGTAAGTTAGTGGAGCGGAGGATTCTGTAAAACTCCGTCAGGTCATTCCGGGCCAGGCCCGCTTCCAAAGCTGACGCCGCATCATCGAGCTGGGCCTGCAACTCGGAAGCGGAGGGGGGCTGTAGACCGGCCGCCGAGACCTGCCTTCCACGAGTGCTGGCGACAGATTTCGACGGCATTGCTTCTCCTAGGTTGGCAAAAGTCGCGGATGTAGAGCTCCACTGCGGATAACCATACAAGAAGAGTCCCTCCCTATGTAAGGCCCTTCCAGGTGGCCCTTCCAAAGGTGGCCCTTCCAAAGAGGCTGGGTCTCGACAAGAGGGCTGCCGACGCTATAATGGGATGCTTATGTTTACGAGGTTATTGATCTCTTGCGTCAACTGGGACGGAGAATCGCGGAACCGCCCGGCCGGCCTGCTCAGGAGGAGGCAATCCTCCCGGGTTTGCCGGATCATGGAGGGAGAAGGTGGAAGAGCCTGAGCGTGCCTCCCTGCAAGAGGCCAGCCGTACACGCTGGATCTTTCGGGAGGTCCTGAGCTCCGGGGTCAGATACCTCCGGGATACCGAAGGACGGCCGCTGGGTGAACAGAAGGTCCCCGAGCTGTACGAGGCGGTTGAGACGGAGCTGGCGCGATGCCCTTACCACGGCAGCCGTCACCACCATGCCAAGCCGATGAATGTCTCCGCACTCCGGCAGATGACCTCCCACTGGCCGGTCATCCTCGGTGGGCTGCAAGAGGTGCACCGCGAGTACCGCGAGGGGCGCGAGGGGCGCGAGGGGAAGGCCGCGGAGCCGCTGACGGTTTCCGACCTCTATCAGATCATCGGAATGGGAGTTCTGTTGCCGGCCTACGTAACGCTGCGGGCGGAAGGCCGGATGCGTGACGGAGAGATCCCCGTTTGGTTGGGCGGAGTCTACAAGGTGCTCATCGGTATCTATGCCCCTGTGGGGCAGCTGATGATCGGAAGCCTGCTCATGGGCCATGGGGCCGAGCCCCTCTCCGCCGAAGCCTTGCTGGACCATGTCGAATCCAGCAAGGCGCTGATCGGCAGAAAGGAGGTCTGTGCCGGGCCTCCCCAGCTGATCGTGCGTGCCCTGCGAGTGATCCTCTCCGGAGATACGGACGAGCATGTCGACGCCGCTCCCTTTCACCAGACTGTAAAGAAGGGCGGCCTGCTCCGATTCTTCCTATTGGCAAATGACCTTCTCCTGCTTCATTTTATTTTCATTCTCAGAACGCGTCAGAAAGCTTCTCATCTGGCGACTCTCATTCGGCAGGGCGTGGAGTCCTCCGGTGCCGAGGACATCCTTTCACGCCTTCATCTCTTCTCTGTCGAGCAATCGAGTGGGATGGCTGACCTCTGCAGGCGTGCAGAGAAGATTCAAGGCATCGACATCAACGCCCTGACGTCCATTCTGGCGGCGCAGGCCAGAACGATCAAGGTCGAGCCTTTCCCTCCGATCCGAAGGCCTCAAGACGGAGAGGTCCAAGGTGCGCTGTACGAGCTGCTCGAGGATGAGGAGGCCGCCAGCGAGGCCGAGGAAAGCGCCTTCCGTACCCGCGGGACCGAGCTTTCGCGCTCGATCCTTACGGCTCTCGGCCACCTTGCCGATTCCTCGGAGGTTGAGCCACAGGACGTGCTCCAGGTTTCGGGAAAGACCCTGCCAGAGCTCCTTCGAGACATCCGCTCCGAGCTGCTTCACCCGGTCCCGCCGTTCAAGAACTAGAAGTGACTTCATGTTGTCTTTAATCGAGCTACTGCAGCGGCGGGCCGGTGACGATCCGGAGCAGGACGTCTACACCTTTATCACTGGCAGAGAGGCTGAACCGGATTCTCTGACCTGCCAGGAGCTGGACCGGCAGGCCCGGGCGATCGGAGCCCTGGTGCAGGCGAGCGGCGGCCAGGGAGAGAGGGCCCTCCTGCTCTATCCCCCTGGGCTGGACTTCGTCTCCGCGTTCTTCGGCGCACTCTACGGCGGCGCAGTTGCCGTTCCGTCCTATCCGCCGCGCGTCGGACGTGAACAGCCGCGGCTACGCGCCATCGCGCGCGACGCCGCTCCGCGGGTGGTCCTCACCACCGCCGCTCTCGCCGCCCGGGCGGACACTCTCATCAGCGAGATTCCGGAGCTCGCCGGAGCGGTCTGGCTGGCCACGGACGCCCTGCCTTCCGGCTTGGAGGGGGAGTGGCAGGATCCGGGGACAGGCCCCGGCACGCTGGCGTTCCTGCAGTACACCTCGGGTTCCACGGCCGATCCCAAGGGTGTGATGGTGACCCATGGGAACCTGCTGCACAACCAGGAGATGATCCGCCGCGCGTTCGGGCAGTCGCGGGATTCCGTGATCGCGGGCTGGCTTCCCCTCTACCACGACATGGGGCTGATCGGGAACGTGATGCAGCCCCTGTACGTGGGCGGGAGATGCATCCTGATGTCCCCCTTGACCTTCCTGCAGCGGCCGTTGCGGTGGCTGGAGGCGGTGAGCCGGTATCGGGCCACGACCAGCGGCGGCCCCAACTTCGCCTACGAGCTGTGTGTACGCAAGATCGCCGGCCGTGAGCACGAGCACGCGGACCTGGACCTGAGCTCGTGGACTCTGGCCTTCAATGGTGCCGAGCCGGTCTGGGCGGAGACGCTGGAGCGCTTCGCCGCCGCCTTCGCCCCTTTCGGATTCGACCGCCGCGCGCTTTATCCCTGCTACGGCCTGGCTGAGGCCACGCTCTTCGTTTGCGGCGGCAAGCCTGGCCGCTCGCCGGTGGTCATCCCGGTAGAGGCGCCGGCACTGGAAAAGGGGCTGGCGGTCCGCTCCGTGGGGGGGCGCGACCTCGTCGGCTGCGGCAACGCCTGGATGGGGCAGGAGGTCCGCATCGTCGATCCCGAGACGGGCGAGGGACGCGAGGACGGGCAGGTCGGAGAGGTCTGGGTGGCGGGACCGAGCGTGGCGGCAGGTTATTGGGGCCGTCCGGATGAGACGGCGAGCACGTTCGTGCGCCAGGGAACGGAGCGGTTCCTGCGCACCGGTGACCTCGGTTTCCTGCTCGGGGGCGAGCTGTTCATCACCGGCCGGCTCAAGGACCTGATCATCCTGCGGGGCCGCAACCTATATCCGCAGGACGTGGAGCTGAGCGCGGAGCGGAGCCACCCGGCCCTGCGCGCCGGCTGCACGGCCGCGTTCTCCACCGATCTCGGGGGCGAGGAGCGGCTGGTCGTCGTCGCCGAGGCCGAGCGGGGCCGGGAGGGGGAGCTGGCGGAGATCGCGGGTGCGATGCGCCGGGCAGTGGCCGAGGAGCATGATGCCCAGATCCACGAGGTCGTCCTGCTGCCACCGGGGAGGCTGCTCAAGACGTCGAGCGGCAAGATCCAGCGCCGCGCCTGCCGCTCGCAATACCTGTCCGGCGAGTTGCCGGCGGTGGGACGAAGTGCGCTTCGGGCCGCCGAGGCCCCTGCGGCTGGGTTGCCGGAGGAAGGGGCGGAAGGAGCAGGCGCCGGGGAGGGGATCGAGTCCTGGCTGTGCGAGCGCGTCGCGCGGGTTTTCGGCCTGCCGCCGGGCTCCGTGGGGCGGGATCAGCCGCTGACGAGCCTCGGCATCGACTCGCTCTCCGCGGTCGAGCTGCAGCACGCCGTGGAGGAGGATCTCGGTATCCAGCTCGCGGTGACGGATCTGCTCGCGGGGCCGACCGTGGGCGAGCTGGCGGAGCGCCTGGCCTCGCAGACTGGCCGGGAGCGCGATGCGGATGAGCCCACTGCCGCCACTGCCGCGCCCATGGCCGTGGCACGGGAGGAGATCCCGCTCTCCTACGGCCAGCGGGCCCTCTGGTTCCTGCACGGGCTGCGGCAGGAGTCTTCGGCCTACAACATCGCCGCCGCGGTCCGGGTGCGGTCCGCGCTGGACCTCGACGCCCTGCGGCAGGCCTGGGAAATCCTCTCCCAGCGCCACGATGCATTGCGGGCGAGCTTCTCCGAGACCGCCGAAGGGCCCGTCCAGCGTATCCGTCCCGGCGGTGGTGTCCGGTTTTTCGTGGAGGTCCTGGAGGAGCCGGGCGAGGAGGGCCTGCAGCGCCGGATGAGCGAAGAGGCGGAGCGGCCGTTCGATCTGGAGCGGGACCTCCTTCTGCGGCTCGGTGTCTTTCCTCTCGCGGGCGGAGAGCATGCCATCCTCCTGGTGATCCACCACATCATCGCGGACCTCTGGTCGCTGGCGGTCCTGGTGCGCGAGCTTGGCGCCGTCTACTCGGCTCTGTGCGAGGGGCACGAGCCGCGGCTCGCGCCCCTGCCTCTGTCCTACTCCGCGGCGGTCGAAGGGCAGCTTCGGCAAGTGGAGGGAGAGGCGGGGGAGCGGCTCTGGGCCTACTGGAGTGAGCGGTTGGGCGGAGGACTGCCGGTCCTCGACCTGCCCACGGACCGGCCGCGTCCGCTGGTGCAATCGTTCCGCGGCGGCACCCGGTCGCTGACGCTCTCCCCCTTCCAGCACGAAGGCCTGCTCGCGCTCGGGCGCGACCGCCGAGCGACTCTCTTCACGGTGCTGCTCGCGACCTTCCAGACGCTCCTCCATCGCTACTCCGGCCAGACGGACCTCATCGTGGGCTCGCCCAGTGCGGGACGGGAGGCCCCCGGCCTCGCGTCGGTAGTCGGGTACTTCGTCAATCCGTTGCCGCTGGGCACGGACCTCTCAGGAGAGCCCTCCTTCGTGGAACTGGTCGACCGGGTCCGGGAGAGCGTCCTGGGGGCTTTCCGGCACCAGGGGCTGCCTTTCCCCCTGATGGTCGAGCGCCTGCAGCCGGAGCGCGACCCCGGCCGCTCACCGATCTTCCAGTCGATGCTCGTCTTGCAGAAGGCCCATCTGCCCGAGCTGCGGGACATCGCGGCGTTCGCCCTCGGCCATGAGGGGGCGCGGTTCGTCGGCCTGGGAGGGCTCGAGCTGGAGTCCATGGCCCTGGAGCGCCGGGTGTCTCAGTTCGATCTCGAGTTGATGGCCGCGGAGACCCGCCATGGGCTTGTCCTGACGTTGATCTACGACTCGGACCTGTTCGATGCCGCCACGGCGGAGCGCGCGCTCCGGCACTTTGAAGTCCTGGCGGGCGGCGTGGCCGATCAGCCGCGGCGGCCGATCAGCGATCTGCCACTCCTGACCGGCGATGAGCGGCAGCAACTGCTGAGCTGGAACGACTCGGTCGTGGAGCTGCCGAGCGGGGGTACGCTTTGTTTCCCCGAGCTGTTCGAGGAGCAGGTGGCCCGGACCCCGGACGCGATCGCCGCCGAGGAGGGTGAGCAGGCCCTGACCTACGCTGAGCTGAACGCCGGGGCGAACCGCCTCGCCCGTTTCCTGCTCCGGACCGGAGCCGGGCCTGAAGACCGGATCGCGGTCTGGGCGGACCGCGGGATCGACTTCCTCAGGGCGTTCCTCTCCATCCTCAAGGCGGGTTGCGCCTATCTGCCGCTGGACCCGCGCCAGCCAGCCCCCCGGCTGCTCCAGATGCTGGAGCGCGGCGGCTGCCGAATGGTCCTGGCCTCCGAGGCGCGCTTCGGAGAGTGCAGTGCAGCGCTGGCGCGGCGGGAGGAGCCGCGGCCGGCCGTCGTGCCGCTATGGAGCCCGCGGCTGGAGGATTTCTCCGGAGAGGACTTCCGTGCCGACTTCCGTGCCGAGTTGACGCCTGCCCGGTTGGCTTACGTCCTCTTCACCTCCGGCTCGACCGGCCTGCCCAAGGGGGCGATGATCGAGCACGGCGGCATGCTCAACCACATGCTCGCCAAGATCCGGGATCTTGGCATGGGCCCGTCGGACGTGCTGGCGCAGACCGCGGCGCCAACGTTCGACATCTCGGTCTGGCAGTTCCTGTCGGCGCTGCTGGCCGGCGGGCGGGTGCGCATCCTGTCCGACGACGTGGTGGCCGATCCGGCGCTCCTTCTGAGCGCGGCCGAGGAGCGGCAGGTGACCGTGCTCGAGGTCGTACCGTCGATGATGCGCGCCCTGCTTGACGAGGTGGCGAGGGCGTCTCCTGAGTCGCGTCCGCGGCTCGCGGCGCTGCGTTGGCTGATTCCGACGGGCGAGGCGCTCTCGCCGGAGCTCTGCCGGGCCTGGTTCACGAGCTATCCTGACATCCCGCTCGTCAACGCCTACGGTCCGACCGAATGCTCGGACGACGTGACACACCACGTGCTCACCGGGCCGCTCCCGGACGATGCTCCGCGCACCCCGGTTGGCCGGCCGGTCATGAACATGCGCCTCTACGTGGTGGACCGCGGCCTTTCCCCGCTCCCCGTCAGCGTGCATGGCGAGCTCTGCGTCGCCGGGATCGGCGTCGGGCGAGGCTATCTGGATGACCCGGCCCGCACGGCAGTAACCTTCGTACCCGATCCGTTCTCGTCCGTACCCGGCGGCCGCTTGTATCGCACGGGGGACCTGGGCCTGCGGCGGCCGGATGGACTGCTCGAGGTGCTGGGGCGTTCGGATGACCAGGTCAAGATTCGCGGCTTCCGCATCGAGCTGGGCGAGGTCGAGGCGGCGCTGGCCGTGCATCCCGGCGTTCGCGAGGCCGTGGTCCTGGCCTCGCGCGACCGGCGGGGAGAAGCCCTCCTCGCCGCCTACTGGACGGCGCAGGCGGAGGCCTCGGCCAGCGCTGCGGATCTGCGCGAGCACCTGCGGCAGCGCCTGCCGGAAGCCATGGTCCCGGCTGGCTTCGTCCTGCTCGAAGCCCTGCCGCTGACACCCAACGGCAAGATAGACCGCCGTGCGCTGTCCCGCATCGAGCCGGAGCCGGACAGCGCACCGGGGGAGGGAGAAGGACCTCGGACGCCGACGGAGGAGATCCTGGGGAGGATCTGGGAGCAAGTCCTGGGCATCGAGCGGCCGGGCCGGCATTCGAGCTTTTTCGAGCTGGGTGGCCACTCGCTGCTGGCCACTCGGGTGATTTCACGGGTGCGGGAGGTCTTCCGGATCGACCTGCCGTTGCGTGCAGCCTTCGAGGAGCCGACGCTGGCCGGCCTGGCGCAAAGGATTGAGTCGCACCGGCTCGAGGAAGGGGTGGAGCTGCCGCCGCTGCTCTGCGCTCCACGGGATCAGCCGCTGCCCCTCTCATTCGCCCAGGAGAGGCTCTGGTTCCTGGACCAGATGGAGCCGGACGACCCTTGGTACAACATGCCGATCGCCATCCGTCTGGAAGGGCATCTCGATGCTCTGGCCCTGCAGCGGGCGCTGAGCGAGGTGGCACGGCGGCACGAGACGCTACGCACGGCCTTCCTCATCCTCGAGAGCGGACCAGTCCAGGCGGTGCTGCCACCGGAGCCGCTGGAGGTGGCGCGGCTGGACTTGACCGGGTTGCCGGAAAGGGAACGCCGGCAGGCGGCCCTCCGCGTCGCTGCCGAGGAGGCCCGGCGCCCCTTCTCCCTTGCCGCGGGGCGGCTCCTCCGGTCCTCCCTGCTGCGCTTGGGAGAGCGGGAGCACGTGCTTCTGCTCACTCTGCATCACATCGTGGCCGACGGCTGGTCACTCGGCGTCTTCGTTCAGGAGCTGTCTGCCTTGTACCGGACGCTCGCGCAGGGAGCCCAGGAGTCCGCTGCCGGCCTTCCCGAGCTCCCGGTCCAGTACGCGGACTTTGCCGTCTGGCAACGCGAGTGGCTGACTGGCGCGGTCCTGGAGGACCAGCTCTCCTGGTGGCGCCAGCACTTGACCAATGCTCCAGCGGTCCTGGAGCTGCCTGCCGACCGGTCGCGCCCGGCCGTCCGCAGCACCCGTGGTGGCCGGGCTCCGCTGACCCTGCCGCCTCAACTCGTGCGCGAGCTGGAGCGGTTGAGCCTCCGCGAGAGCGCCACCCTGTTCATGACCCTTTTCACCGCGTTCCAGATCCTCCTCGGCCGCTTGGCGGGGCGCGAGGATCTGGTGGTGGGTACTCCGATCGCCGGCCGCGCCCGGCCCGAGTTGGAAGAGCTGATCGGTCTGTTCCTCAACACCCTGGCGCTGCGGGGGGACCTGTCGGGGGATCCGGCGTTCGGCGAGCACCTGGCGCGGGTGCGCGAAGCCTCCCTAGGGGCCTACGCTCATCAGGAGCTCCCTTTCGAGCGGCTGGTGGAAGAGCTGGCGCCGGAGCGCAACCTGACCCATGCACCGGTGTTCCAGGTGCTGTTCGTCTTCCAGAACGCTCCACCGGCGGCGCTCGAGCTGCCCGGGCTGACATGGAACCTGCTGGACAGCGATTCCGGGACGGCGAAGTTCGACCTGACGCTGACGCTGCAGGAGGAGGGGGAGGGCTTGGCGGGGCAGCTGGGGTTCAACCGGGACCTGTTCGACGAGGCGACGGTACGCCGCTGGGCTGGGCACCTGGGCGTGCTCCTTGAGGGAATTGTTCGGGAGCCGGAGAAGCGGCTGTCCGAGCGCGAG
This sequence comes from uncultured Holophagales bacterium, assembly GCA_963741305.1. Classification (GTDB taxonomy): domain Bacteria; phylum Acidobacteriota; class Thermoanaerobaculia; order Multivoradales; family UBA5704; genus DATMER01. The sequence goes on from CAVUHL010000003.1 coordinate 33,050, forward strand.
CTGATGAGCGCGGCGGAACGCCACCAGGTACTTCGGGCGTGGAACGACACGGCCCGGGGAGTGGTGGAGGAGACCCTGCACGGTCTGTTCGTGGCACAGGCGCGGCGCACGCCGGAGGCCGCTGCGCTGCGCTATGAAGGCGAGGAGATGAGCTTCGGCGAGTTGGACCGGCGCTCCAACCAGCTGGCTCGTTTCCTGAGGAACCATGGAGTGGCCCCGGACGTGCTGGTGGGCCTGTGCATGGAGCGCTCGCTGGAGCTGGTGGTGGGGGTGCTCGGCATCCTGAAGGCCGGAGGCGGCTACGTGCCTCTGGATCCTGGCTATCCGGTTGAGCGGCTGGCCTACATGTTGGAGGACAGTGGCGCGCCGGTCCTGCTGGGCCAGGAGCGGCTGCAGGACCGGATGCCGGAGAGCGGCGCGATGCGAGTGCTGGTGGATGCGGACTGGGAACGGATCAAGGCGTACGGCGCGGAGCCTCTCCCGGAGCTGGCAGACCCCGATCACCTGGCCTGCGTGCTGTACACCTCGGGCTCGACCGGGCGCCCGAAGGGAGTGATGGACTCGCACCGGTGTGTGATCAATCAGCTGCGGTGGCTGCAGTCAACCTACTGTCTGGATGGAACGGACCGGGTGCTTCAGAAGACGCCGATCAGTTGGGACGTATCGCTGTGGGAGCTGTTCTGGCCGCTGTCGAGCGGTGCCTGCATGGTGCTGGCGCAGCCTGGCGGCCACCAGGATCCGCGTTACCTGGCCACGACCATTGCCGGGGAGAGGATCACGACGGTGCACTTCGTGCCGTCGATGCTGCGGATCTTCCTGGAGTCGGAGTCTGGTGAGAGCTGCTCGAGCCTTCGCCGTGTGGTGAGCAGCGGCGAGGCCCTGGGCCTGGACCTGGAGGAGCGTTTCTTCGCCTCCTTCTCAGTGGACCTGAACAACATGTACGGTCCTGGTGAGTCTGCGCGCACGACGCTGTGGCGCTGCGAGCGGGGCAACACGCGTGCGGTGGCGCCGATCGGCCGCCCGACACACGACACGCAGGTCTATGTCCTGGATGGCCGGATGGAGCCTGTGCCGATCGGGGTTACGGGCGAGCTCTGGGTGGCGAGCCAGAGCATGGCCCGGGGGTATCACCTGCGTCCGGGGCTGACGGCGGAGAAGTTTCTGCCCAACCCGTTCGGCACTCCGGGCACGCGTCTGTACCGGACGGGGGATCTTGGCCGGACGCTGTCGGACGGCACGCTGGAGTTCCTGGGTCGGATCGACCACCAGGTCAAGATCAGGGGCGTGCGTATCGAGTTGGGCGAGATCGAGTCTACGCTGGGCCAGCATCCCGGGATCGGCAAGTGCGTGGTCGCGGCGCAGCCCATTCCGGGCTCCCGCAATGGTACCCATCAAGGCGGGGGGCTCCGTCTGGTAGCCTACGTCGTCCCCGTAGATCCGGGCCGCGTGTCCGACCGCTCTCTCCCACGGGAACTGCGCGACTTCCTGGGGGAGCGGCTGCCGGAGTACGCCGTGCCATCGTCATGCATCGTCCTCGACGCCCTGCCCTTGGCGCCCAACGGCAAACTGGACCGGTCGAGCCTCCCCGAGCCTGCGATGGAGTGGGGAGCGGACCGGCCGGCCCACGCGGCGCCACGCACGACAGCCGAGGAGATCCTCGCCGGAATCTGGGCCGATGTCCTGGAGACCGGAGAGGAGGTGGGGATCCACGAGAGCTTCTTCGAGCTCGGCGGACACTCCCTCCTGGCGATGCGCATGGTCTCCCGGGTACGGACGGCCTTTCAAACGGAGCTGCCGGTGCGGGCCGTCTTCGAGGAGCCCACCGTGGCCGGACTGGCGGCCCGCATCGAGGCTTTGCGGCGCAGCGATGGAGCGCCGGCAGCCCTCCCACTGCGCCGCCTGGAAAGGGCGGGGGCTGTCCCTCTCTCCTTCGCGCAGGAGCGCCTCTGGTTCCTTGACCAACTGCTGGATCAGCTCGGCTCACGGACCGGTGTCTACAACATCTCCAGCGCCGTCCCCCTCCATGAGCAGCTGAACCACGGCGCGCTCAACAGGAGCCTCGACGAGATCGTCCGGCGCCACGAGGTCCTGCGGACGACCTTCACGACCTTGCAAGGCCGGCCCGTCCAGATCATTCATCCCTTCCTGAAAGCCGGCCTGCAGGTGCTCGACCGCTCCGGTCTGACCGCCGATCAGCGGCAAGCTGAGATTGAAGCCCTCAGCCGCGAGGAGGCCCGGCGGCCTTTCGACCTCTCCCGTGGGCCGCTGCTGCGCACTGTCCTTGTCCAGCTGAGCCCGGAGGAGAACGTTCTCCTCCTGACCTTCCATCACATCGTCTCCGACGGCTGGTCCGTCGGGGTCTTCCTGCGTGAGCTCTCCCAGCTCTATGCCGCTTTCTGCGCGGACCTCCCCTCGCCCTTGCTGCCCCTCGAGGTCCAGTACGCCGATTTCGCGCAGTGGCAGCGCCAGTGGCTGCAGGGAGAGGCCCTGGAGTCCCTGCTCTCCTACTGGCGGAACCAACTCGCGGGGGCGCCGCCAGTCCTGCGGCTCCCGACCGACCATCCACGGCCGCAGATCCCAACCCACACCGGCGCGATGCTCGCCTTCACGCTGCCCCGGCCGCTGGCGGACCAGATCCTGCGGCTCAGCCAGAGGCAGGGCGCGACCCTGTTCATGACGCTGCTCGCCGCCTACCTGGTCCTGCTGTACCGCTATACGGGAAAGGAGGATCTGATCGTCGGCAGCCCGATGGCGGGCCGCAACCACGCTGAGCTCGAAGGGCTGATCGGGTTCTTCATCAATACGCTCGTCCTGCGCGTCCCCGTCTCGGGTAACCAGAGCTTCCGCAATCTGGTCGCGCGCGTCCGCGAGGTCACGCTGGGGGCTTACGACCACCAGGATGTCCCCTTCGAGAAGCTGGTCGAAGAGCTGGCCCCAGGGCGGGACCTGAGCCACATGCCGCTCTGTCAGGTGGTCTTCAACCTCCAGATTACTCCGCCCTGGGCCCGGACGGAGGAGGCGGTGCAGACCATCCCCCATTCGGGTACTGCCAAGTTCGACCTCAACCTGACCATGGCTGAGACGGGGCAGGGGCTGCAGGGCGCCTTCGAATACAACACGGACCTGTTTACCGAGTCGACCATCCTCCGGATGCGGGACCACTTGCTGGCTATCCTTGAGGCAGTGTCAGCCAATCCGGAGATGCACCTTCTCGATGTCCCGTTGCAGAGGGATCCGCAAGGCGCGAACGGAGACGGCTCCCCCGGCCGGCCCGTCTGCGATCCCGGCGCTCCGAGACTGGACGAGACCGAGAGCTTCGCCTTCTGAAGGGAGATTGATTATGAAGACCGACTGCCTGATCATCGGCTTCAACGATTCAAACTTCGACGACTACGTCGAGATGGTCCGGTCCATGGGACCGCAATCCGGGGCTTGGCGCGACCTCGACCTGACGTTCATCGAGGACGGCGGCCGCCGCTATCGCATCTTGGACGTCTTGAACCGGGTCTCGGGCCAGGACAAGACGGGCCGGCTTTACCACAACTCCGACTTTCTCTGGCCCGTGGTCCTCTACCTGACCACTTATCTTCACCGGGCCGGCCTTGCCGCGGATTATGTCAATCTCTTCCACCTGGAAAAGGACAAGCTCCGCGACAAGCTCCTGCACGATGACATCCTGACCATTGCGATTACGACCACTCTCTACGTCACCGCCCATCCGATCCTGGAGATCGTCTCGTTCATCCGGCGGTACAACGAGAAGGTTCGGATCGTGATCGGCGGGCCTTACATCAAGAACCAGACTGCGGTGATGGGGCCCGAGGAGCTCCAGAGGCTCTTCCACTACTTAGGGGCGGACTTTTACGTCATCAATCAGGAAGGGGAGGGGACCTTGGTGCAGCTCCTCCAGGCCATCAAGGCCGGTGCGAGCCTGGACAAGGTCGACAACCTGGCCTATCGGCAAGACGGACGGTTTGTCGTCACGGCCACCTCGATGGAGTCGAACTCGCTCGAGGAGAACATGGTGGACTACAGGCTGTTCCCCCGAGATGAGCTCGGCGAGCTCATCTCGCTCCGTACCGCGAAGTCGTGCCCTTTCTCCTGCGCGTTCTGCGGCTTCCCCCAGCGCGCCGGCAAGTACACCTACATCGACCTGCCGCTGATCGAGCGGGAGCTCGACACACTGCACGAGCTGGGCATGACTACCCTGACCTTCCTGGACGACACCTTCAATGTCCCCAAGAAGCGGTTCCAGGAGATCCTCCAGCTGATGATCCGCAAGAACTACGGTTTCAACTGGAACTCGTTCTATCGCAGCGACCACGGTGATTCCGAGACCATCGACCTGATGGCCCAGGCCGGTTGCGAGGGGGTTTTTCTCGGTGTCGAATCCGGCAGCGACGAGATGCTCAAGCGGATGAACAAGACCTCGCGGCGCAAGAACTACATGGATGCGATCCCCCGGCTTCAATCCGTGGGCATCTCCTGCCATACCAATTTCATCGTCGGTTTCCCCGGCGAGACCTACGACACGGTGCAGGAGAGCATCGAGCTGATCGAGGAGGCGAAGCCGGATTTCTACCGCGCCCAGCTCTGGTATGCCGACCCGGTGACTCCCATCTGGAAGAGCAAGGACCAGTACGGCGTCCAAGGCGAGGCGTTCAACTGGTCACATGACACGATGGACTACCAGACTGCCTGCGACCTGGTCGACCGGATGTTCCTGGCAGTGCAGAGCTCGACTTGGCTTCCCCAGTACGGGTTCGAGCAGTGGAGCACCTTCTACCTGCAGCGCCGGGGGATGACCCTGGACCAGATCAAGACCATGGTCCGCTGCTTCAACACGGCGATCAAGGAGAAGCTGACCCACCCCAGCAACCGGGAGGTCAGCCCCGAGGTGATGCAGAGCTTCGAGGAGAGCTGCCGTTTCGATCAACCCGGGAAGCCGGACCTGCAGCTGATCGAGGTCTGGAGCGGCAGTGCCTACAAGGAGACCGAGGGTTACTGGGGGCGCGAGCTCGGCGGCATAGTCCCCCCGAGCATCGATTTCGAGGTGCAGGAGACGGCGCCGGAGACGGAAGAGCCGCGGATTGCGCACAGTTGCCCGGTTGATCCGCAGATCCTGGGGTGGGCGCTGGAGAGGAGCGGCGCTGCTCCGGACGGCCTGTCGTCCACGCTGCTCGCCGTCTGGGCGACCCTGCTCTCGCGGCTCAGTGGCCGGGAAGAGGTGGTCGTCGTGACCGCTCTCCACGCTCCGGACGGTTGGCGTACAGCCCCCGTCCGGCTGTCCGTCGACTGGAGCGGGACCTTCCAGGACCTCGAGCGGAATGCCGCGGCCAAGGCCCGGGAGGCCCTGGACCACCACCTCTACGCTTTCACGCTCGCGACCAACCCATGGCGGATGTCGATGCTTGGCGGGACTTGCCCCGTGCTCGACGCAGGCTTCGCGCAGGGCGGCCAGGGGGCGGCAGGGGAGTACCTGCAGGAGGCCCTCGCCTCCTTCCCGGACGTGGAGCGCGGTCTCCGTCTCTCCCTTTCGGTAGGCGGCTCCGGGGACGGGGCGCCCGCTCTCTCTCTCATCTCCCGGCGTGGAGACCTCCGTAGCGAGACCGTCGAGCAACTCGGGCAATACCTCGTCTCAATCCTGGAGGCTGTTTCCCAGAGCCCGGAGATCCGAGTAGGGAACGTGCCCCTGAGCGGTCCGCGGACTCTACCCAACCAGGTGATCGAGAACGATGCGCGTGAGGTGTTCACGTTTTGAAGGAGAATCCGATGCAGAGCTCGAACAGCGGGGTCACCGTCTTCGACCGTGAGCTGATCGCGGAACGGGACTACTGGCTCGAACGGTTGTCCGGGCCACAGGCCCGGGGCATCGAGCCCGCGGGCCCATGGCCGGACTTCCCCCGCAGCGTCTCCGACTTCCCGCGCGGCACGGGCACAGTCCCTATCGAGGTGAGCGGAGGCCTCTTCGCGAAGCTGGCGCACCTGACCGGTGGCGGCTCGTTCCTGCTCGGCACGACCCTGATGACGGCGCTCGTGGCCTGCTGTCACAAATCGATGGGAAGTCGCAGTGTGGTGATCGGCAGCCCGGCCCGTGCCGCGGAGGACGGTTCTCAGCCCCCTAACCTGCTGGCCATCGTAAGCACTGTAGATGACGGTGGCTCGTTCCGGGATCTCCTCATGGCAGTCCGGCAGACCCTGCTGGACGCTTACGCCCGCCAGCGTTACCCCTTCGAGCGCCTCGTACAGGACCTCGGAAAGGCCTCAACCAGCAGCCGCTCCGCGTTGTTCGATGTCATCCTGGCCTTGCAGGGGCTGCATACAGCGGTGCCGGACGCGGGCAACGACCTCACGCTGAGCTTTGAGCGGACGCCGGACGCCCTGCTCGGGACCGCGGTCTTCCGGACCGACCTTTTCCACCGGCTCACAATCCAGAGGTTTACAGCCCACTTCCTGAACCTGCTGACGGCCGCGCTGGAGGACACGGCCGCCCGGCTCGGGGACCTGTCTATGCTGAGCCCGGCCGAACAGTTCCAGCTCCTGGCCGAGTGGAACGACACGGCCGGCGACTTCCCTCGGGACCGCTGCATACATCAGCTCGTCGAAGCCAGCGCCCGGCGCTATCCCGATGCCGTGGCGGTAGCCTTCGAGGGACAGGAGATGACCTACCGCGCACTGAACCAGCGGGCCAACCGGCTGGCGAGGTTGCTCCGGGAGCAGGGGGTAGGGCCAGGCTCGCTGGTTGGAGTATGGATGGACGGCTGCTTGGAGACGCCCGTGGGGCTGCTGGCGATCCTCAAGGCGGGGGGAGCCTATGTGCCGGTCGATACGGCGTGGCCCCTGAGCCGAACGCGGCAGATCCTCGCCACCCTTGAGATCCGCTACCTGCTCACCCGTGCCGCCGAGTTGCGCTCGCTGCACGAGATCCTGGGGGGGCTGCCCGCCCTGCGCGACATCCTTTGCGTCGACGTGGACGGGTCCGGGCTCCCCTCCGAGCCGCTGGATATGGCCTCGGTTCGAGCGCTCTGGGACCACGTGGCCGAGACCGCTGTAGACCGGGTCACCGCCGCGGGCTTTGTTAGCAGCTACACGGGCGACCCCTTCTCGGAAGCCGAGGTGGAGGAGTACCGGGACCATGTCCTCGCAATGGCTGCCCCCTGGCTAGGCCCTGGCCGGCGGGTCCTGGAACTGGGTTGCGGTTCCGGCCTGCTGCTGTTTGAGATTGCGTCGCGGGTCGCCTCCTGCGTTGGGCTTGATCCTTCCGAGGCCACCCAGGAGCGCAACCGGAGCCATGCGGCGGAGCTCGGTCTCGGCAGCCTCGAACTGGTGACCGGCTTCGCCCATGAAGCCGAAGAGCTGGTGAGCGGCCCCTTCGACTTGATCCTGCTCGCCAGCACGGCCCAGTTCTTCCCAGGGCCGGTGTATCTGAAGAACGTGATCGAGATGGCCTTCCGCCTCCTCGCCCCGGGAGGCGCTATCTTGGTCGCCGACGTCCTGGACGCCCGCCAGAAAGAGGCCTTCGCCGCCTCGCTTGCCGATTTCCGCGCCCTGCACCCCGAGGCCGCTCACGGCCGGAGCGCTCCGGGCGACGAGCTTTACCTTGACGCGGGGTTCTTCCGGGCCCTACCTGCCGACCTCCCCAGCCTGGCGGAGATCCGGACCTTTTATCGCGGGGATGAAACCCGCAACGAGCTGCGTTTCCGATTCGATGCCCTGCTCCGCAGGGCGGCCGAGGGAGAAGCAGTTGCGCTTGCGCCATGCCCCCGGTTCCTCACCGCGTGGCACGCCCGGGAGCTCCCCGGAGACGACTTGGCCGGCGTCCCTGTGACTCCAGGAGACCTTGCTTACATTATCCATACCTCCGGCTCGACTGGCTCCCCCAAAGGGGTCGTCGTCCAGCATGAGCCCGCGGTGAACCTCATCGACTGTGTCAACCGCGAGTTCCAGGTGGGACCCGCGGACCGCCTGCTGTTCGTCACGTCCCTCTGCTTCGACCTCTCGGTTTACGATGTGTTCGGCATCCTTGCTGCTGGAGGGACTGTCCAGGTGGCCTCCGGCCCGGACTTTCATGACCCGATGAAGCTGATGAGCCTGCTGAGCCGGGAGCCGATCACCTTCTGGGACTCGGCGCCGGCCATGCTGCAGCAGCTCGTCCCGCTATTTCCCGCGGAGGGCCCGCTCGACGGCGGCCGTCTGCGGCTTGTCTTTCTGAGCGGGGACTGGATCCCCGTGACCCTGCCGCAAGCGGTGACCCGGGCGTTTCCGCAGAGCGAGGTCGTCAGCCTGGGCGGGGCCACGGAGGCGACGATCTGGTCCAACGTCTACCGTATCCGGAGCGTGGACCCAAGCTGGACGAGCATTCCCTACGGCCGGCCGATCCGTAACGCCCAGTATTACGTGCTCGACCCGCGCCTTGCCCCCTGTCCCGTCGGGATCCCGGGAGAGCTCTACATAGGCGGCGACTGCCTCTCCTCGGTTTATCTTGGCGAGCCGGTCCTGACGGCGCAGAAGATGATCCCCGACCCGTTCCGCCCCGAGCCGGGTGCGCGCCTCTATCGGACCGGTGACCGCACGCGCTTCTGGGGGGACGGCAACATCGAGTTCCTCGGCCGGGTCGACCACCAGGTCAAGATCCGGGGCTACCGCGTCGAGCTCTCCGAGGTCGATGCGGTGCTCGGCCAACATCCGGCGGTTCGGGATGTGGTCTGCCTGGCGCGGGAGGACCGGCCGGGCGAGAAGCTCCTGGCTGCCTATCTGGTTCCCCGGGACGGCAGCCGGGCGACAGCCAGCGAGCTCCAGCGTTTCGTTCGCCAGCGGCTTCCCGAGTCGATGGTGCCGTCCGACTTCGTCCTCCTGGACGAGATGCCGCTCACGCCGAATGGCAAGGTGGACCGTATGGCCCTGATCACCTCGCGCGGGATCCGGGCGGGAGTCGATGGCGCCTATGTGGCGCCCCGGACACCAATGGAGGAGACCCTGGCCCAGATCTGGTCGGAGGTGCTGAGCGTCGAACGGGTGGGCATCGAAGACAATTTCTTCGAGCTGGGAGGGCACTCGCTGCGGGGGACCCAGGTGGCCTCACGGGTGCGGGAGCTCTTCCAGGTTGACCTGCCTCTCCGGCACCTGTTCAGGAACCCGACGGTCGCCGAGCTGGCGAGGATCGTTGAAGAATGCCGGGAAGCCTCGGTCCCGGTCCGCCAGGCGCCACCCCTGGTCCCCCTCGCGCGCAAGCCGCGCAAGGGGGCGCCGGCCGTGCCGGAGGTGTCGTGAGCTTCGAAGGGGTGACGGCAGACGCTAGCATGTTTGAGCGCCTGAACGAGCCCCCCGCGCTATCTCCCGGGCTCACCCCGGGGGAGCAGGCCAGGAGCGGTGACTTCGACCGTTTTCCTCTCTCCTTTGCCCAGCAGCGGCTATGGTTCCTGGACCGGCTGATGCCGGGAGAGGCTCTTTACAACATTCCGGGAGGCGTGCGGCTGCGAGGCTCTTTGGATGTCACCATGCTGGCCCGGAGCTTGGCCGCGATTGTCGACCGGCACGAGGTGCTGCGCACCGCGTTTATCGAAATCGAAGGCGAGCCGGTCCAGGTGCCCCTGCCCGAGGTTGGCATCCCACTGCCTCTGGTCGATCTCTCAGCCCTGCCGCCAGCCGAGCGGGAACGGGAGGCGCGGCGCCGCGGCGCGGACCACGCCCGCGTTCCCTTCGCTCTGGGCAATCCGCCGCTTTTGCGTCTGTCTCTGCTCCGCCTGGAGGAAAGAGACCACCTACTCCTCCTGGTCATCCATCACATTGTCGCGGACGGCTGGTCGATGGGCGTGTGGGTAAGGGAGTTGACGGAGCTCTACCATGCGGCTCTCACTGGGGCGCCCGCGCGGCTGGCAGAGCTTCCCATCCAGTACGCTGACTTCGCGGCTTGGCAGCGAGAGTGGCTGCAGGGAGAAGAGCTGCAGGCGCGCCTGGACTACTGGCGCAGGCTCCTGGGGGGCCATCTACCCGTGCTCCAGCTCCCCGTCTTCCGGCCCTGCATGGCGGAGGCCTCTACCCGCGGTGCCAAGTCGGTCTGGACGGTACCTCAAGATATTGCTGGGGAGCTGTCCGCGCTGGGCCGCCGGCAGAACGCCACCCTATTCATAACGCTGCTTGCAGCCTTCCAAGTACTCCTCCAGCGTTACACCGGGGAGGACGATCTATTGGTAGGAACGCCGGTCGCCGGACGGTTGCGGCCCGAGGTGGAAGGACTCATCGGCTGCTTCGTCAATACCTTGGTACTGCGCACCGACCTCTCGGGGAGGCCGACCTTCTCGGAGGTACTGGAGCGGGTCCGTGACCGTACAATCGAAGCATTCGAGTACGAGGATCTGCCGTTCGAGAGGCTGGTGGAGGAGCTGCAACCGACCCGCGAGTTGGGGCGCAACCCCCTCTTCCAAGTCATGTTTGCGCTCCAGGGCTCGGTTTTACCGCAACTCGGCCTGCCCGGGCTGGAGATCGAGCTCGAGGAGGTCGATGCAGGGACCTCGAAGTTTGAGCTCAGCCTCGAGATGAGCTCGGCCGGAGGCGTCTTGCAGGGGACTTTCGAGTACTCCACTGACCTGTACGATGCGCCGACGATTTCCCGCCTGCAGGCCCACTTCGAGCGCCTCCTCGCGGAGATCGCGGTGGGCCCCGGCCATGCCGTTGCCGATCTGCCTCTCCTTTCTCGTGACGAGAGCTTCCAGATCCTCGCGGAGTGGAACGACACCAGCGCGCGCCGGGTCTGGACGGGGGGCCTACACCGGCTGGTGGTGGAGTTGGCGCTGCGGCACCCAGACCAGTTGGCAGTCGATTCTGAAGCCGGAGTTTTGCGCTATGGCGAGTTGGAAGAGGGGGCGGAACGCCTCGCCGGTTATCTGCGCTCAGTGGGGGTCGGGCCTGAGATCGTCGTCGGTGTCGCGCTTAGTGACCTTCGGGACCTAGCTGTCGCCATCATTGCAATTTGGAAGGCGGGTGGTGCCTATCTCCCTTTGGACTCGGCGCTCCCGGGCGAGAGGCTCACCTATCTGATGGAGGATTCACATTGCGCGCTCCTCGTCACACGAGGCGAGGAGCTCACCCCTCTCCTTATGTCCGGAGCGCGGGTGGTCCGCCTCGACCGCGACGTGGCCGAGACTGCCCGTCACGGCGGCTCCGACGCGAGCCTGGATGCGGACTCCGCGAGCCTGGCCTACGTCATCTATACCTCAGGCTCGACGGGGCGTCCCAAGGGAGTGCTGGCCACCCAGGGCGGGCTCATCAACTATTGCCTCGCGGTTCGCGATCGATATGGGTTGCACCCTGAGGATCGAGTTCTCCAGTTCGCCTCACCGAGCTTCGACGTCTTCCTTGAGGAGACGTTCCCCACCTGGTTAGCCGGAGGCACTGTTGTGCCCGCCCCCGAACGGCTCCGTTTCTCGTTTCAGGAGTTGGCAGATTTCCTCCGGGAGCAGCGGGTGACCGTGGCGAACCTGCCTGCTTCGTACTGGCACGGCCTGGTGTCCGAGCTCGAGGCCGGGACCGTCACCCTCCCGGAGAGCCTCCGCTTGGTCATTGTCGGCAGCGAGGCGGTTTCTTCCGGGAAGCTCGCGGCGTGGCAGGCCCATGTGGGAGAGCGTGTTCAGGTCTGGAACGCCTACGGCCCCACGGAGAACACCATCGGTGCCACCCTCTTCAAGCCGGCACCACCCCCGGTGATTTATGCCGGTGCCACGTTGCCGATCGGGCGTCCGATCGGCAACGTTCGCGTCCACCTCTTGGACCACCACCATCAACTCGTGGGGATCGGCATTCCTGGCGAGCTTTGCTTGGGCGGTGCCGGAGTGGCCCGAGGCTATCTCGGCCGGCCGGATCTGACGGCGGAGCGTTTCATCCCCGATCCGTTCGGAACTACTCCCGGAGGGCGCCTCTACCGGACCGGCGATCAGGCGCGCTTATTGCCGGATGGCACAGTGGAGTTCTTGGGCCGCCTCGACCAGCAGGTGAAAGTCCGGGGTTTCCGCATCGAACTGGGGGAGATCGAAGCCCTTTTGCAAGCCCATCCAGCAATCCAGGAAGCCGTGGTAGTGGCGGGGTCGCGGGCCGTGCGAGGGAGGGCGGACCGGGGACTCGGGAGCAGGCAGGACAACTTAGAGGAGTGGATCGAGCGGCTCCTCTCCCTGACCGGGGAGCGGGCCGAGCAAATCCTGAGCGAAATCGAGCAGATGCCGGAGGAGCTGGTGGGCCAACTCGATGATGGTCGCCAAAGCGACCAAGTAAGGGTGCTGAAGGAATGACGTCCCGACTGTTGGAGCGGATCGCCGGCCTGCCCCCAGGGAAGCGCGCCCTGCTGGCCCGCCGTCTCGAGAGCCTCCTGAGCGGGAGCGAAGCCGCCGAGGACAAGCAGCTCGTAGCCTACGTGGTCCCCCGGCCCGGTGCAGGAGAGGAGACGCTAAAGATCCTCGAGGAGGGGCTGCGCGACAAACTTCCTCCCTACATGATCCCCGCTGCCTTCGTTTCTCTGGACCGTCTGCCGCGCACGCCAAACGGCAAGATCGACCGGCGGCTCCTCGCCGAGATGCAACCGGAACGCCCGGCCGTCGCCGGGAAGGGATTTGTCGCCCCACGCAACGAGACCGAGCAAGCCTTGGCGGACGTCTGGTCCGAGGTTCTCGGCATCGAGCAGATCGCGGCGGACGATCATTTCTTCGCTCTGGGCGGCCACTCGCTGCTGGTAGCGAAGCTTCTCTCCCGGATCCGCCAGCGGCTCGGCGTGGAGCTCCCCCTGCGCAGCGTCTTCGAGGCCCCGGTGCTGGCTGACTTGGCCGAACGGATCACCTCCCGCCGGACGGCCGAGCCCCAGGCGCCTCCGCTCGTCCGCACGCCGCGGACCGAGCCGCCGCCTCTCTCCTTTGCCCAGAAGAGGCTCTGGTTCCTCGACCGGCTCGATCCCGGCAGTTCGGCCTACAACATCCCCGATGCCCTGCGGGTGGCCGGGCGGCTGCGGCCAAACGTCTGGGACTTGGCGCTGAGCGAGATCGTCCGCCGCCACGAAGCCCTGCGCACCACGTTCGCTTGGAGTGGCAGCGAGCCCGTCCAGGTAATCGGCGCACCAGAGCCGGTGGACTCCACAAGGGTCGACCTGCGCTCCCTGGCACCGGGCGAGCGGGAGGTGGAGGCCCGCCGGCTGAGGCTGGAGGAGGCGCAGGCTCCTTTCAACCTGGAGCGGGGTCCGTTGCTGCGAAGCACTCTCGTGCAACTGGCCGACGAGGACTGGCTGCTCCTCCTGACCATGCATCACATCGTGAGCGACGGCTGGTCGACCGGAGTCCTGATCCATGAGATGCGGGAGCTCTACCCGGCTTTCGCTGCGGGGCGCCCCTCGCCACTCCCCGAACTGCCGATCCAGTATGCCGACTTCGCGGCCTGGCAGCGCGGCTGGCTGCGGGGTGAAATCCTGGAGCAGGAGATCGCCCACTGGCGCGGCGTGCTGTCGGACGCTCCGCCGGCCCTGGATCTGCCCACCGACCACCCGCGCCCGGCGGCCCAGAGCTTCCGTGGAGGGAGGGAGCGTTTGGAGATCAACACGGGGATTGCGCGCTCCCTGGCTGATCTCGCTGCGCGAGAGGGCGTCACCCTTTTCATGACCGTCCTCGCGGCGTTCGAGATCCTCCTGGCGCGTTACACCCACGCGCGGGATTTCTGCGTCGGGTCGCCGATCTCCGGGCGCAACCGGATCGAGATCGAGGGATTGGTCGGATTCTTCGTCAACACCCTGGTGCTCCGCTCCGACCTCTCGGGAGAGCCTGATGTCCGGGATCTGCTCGGCCGCGTAAGGGCGCGGGTCCTGGATGCCTACTCGCACCAGGACGTCCCGTTCGAGCTCCTGGTGGACGATCTCGCGCCTCAGCGCGACCTGAGCCGGTCTCCGCTTTTCCAGATCCTCCTGCTGGTGCAGAACAGCCCACTGCCCGAGTTGCGTCTGCCCGGAGCGAGTCTGGTGGCTCTGCCTCTGGAGAGCCGCACGGCCAAGTTCGACCTGACCCTGACTGTGGAAGAGACGGACCGCGGGCTGTGGGCCGGGCTGGAGTACGCCGCGGACCTTTTCGAGGTTACGACGGCCCGGCGCATGCTGCGCCACTTCGGCGTGCTGCTGGATGCGATCGTCTCTGATCCGCGCCGGCCGGTGTGGTCCCTGCCGATCCTGCTGCCCGGCGAGCGCCAGCAGATCCTGGTCGAGTGGAACGATGCGGAGCTTGGACGGCGCAAGCCGGGATGGGTCCACGAGTTGTTCGAGGCCCAGGTCCGCCGTACGCCGGAGGCGACCGCTCTGGCCTGGAGAGGCCTGCGCCTCACTTATATCGAGCTCAACCGGAAGGCCAACCGGCTGGCGCATCATCTGCGCCGGCTCGGAATCGGTCCGGAGAGCCGGGTGGGGGTATCCCTGGAGCGGGGCCCAGAGATGATCGTGTCCCTGCTGGCGACGCTCAAGGCTGGAGGCGCCTACGTGCCTCTCGATCCCTCCTATCCGGCACCGCGGCTGGCCTGGATACTGGAGGATGCCGGGATCGAGGTGCTCCTCACCCGCACCCCTTTCCTAGAGCGGTTGCCGGGCTTTACGGGATGGGCCTTCCGTTTCGAAGCGGATTCCCATCTGCTGGCGGCGGAGCCGGAGGTCGATCCCGCCGGATGGCGGTTCGACCGGCAACTCGCTTATGTCCTCTATACCTCCGGCTCCACCGGACGTCCCAAGGGGGTGCTCATCGAGCACCGCAACGCGGTGGCTCTGCTGGACTGGGCTTCGAGCCTGTTCGCTCCGGAGGAGCTTGCCGGGGTGCTGGCCGCGACCTCGATCAACTTCGACCTGTCCATCTTCGAGATGTTCCTGCCCCTCATTTGCGGTGGCACGGTGATCCTGGCGGAGAACGCCCTGGAACTGACAGATCTCGCTACGGCTGGCGAGGTGACGCTGGTCAATACCGTCCCCTCCGCCGCGGCGGAGCTGATACGTAGCGGCGGCTTGCCCCCCTCGGTCCGCACGGTCAATCTCGCCGGGGAGCCGCTGCCGCGCACCCTGGTCGAGGATCTCTACCGGATCCCCTCGATCCGCAAGGTCTACAACCTGTACGGACCTACCGAGGACACCACGTACTCCACCTGGGCTCTCCTCGGCCCGGGAGAGACGGCGGCTCCCTCGATCGGCCGCCCGATTGCCGGGTCGCAGCTCTACCTGGTGGACCCGGGTTTCCAGCCGGTGCCGCTGGGCTCCGCGGGCGAGATCGTCCTCGGCGGCTCCGGGCTGACCCGCGGGTACCTGGGCCGGCCGGACCTGACGGCGGAGAGGTTCCTCCCCAACCCGTTTGCCGCGGAGCCGGGCGAGCGTCTCTACCACACGGGTGACCTTGGCAAGCTCCTCCCGGATGGCCGGGTAGCCTTCTTGGGCCGGATCGATCATCAAGTGAAGATACGGGGTTTTCGCATCGAGCTTGGCGAAATCGAGGCGGTCCTGCGCGAGCACACCCAAGTCGAGGACGTGGTGGTGATCGCCAGGGAGTCGGCCGGCGGGCCGCGGCTCCTGGCTTACGTGGTCCTCGAGGGGAGCCGGCCGGCCTCATCAGAAGTGGAAGAGAGGCTGCGCCAGCACGTGGCCGAACGGCTGCCAGCCCATATGATTCCGTCCGCCCTCGTTTTGCTGAAGGAGCTCCCTCGTACCCCGAACGGCAAGGTGGACCGCCGCGCCCTACCGGATCCCGGCATGACGGCGCGCGAGGCGTACGTGGCGCCGAAGACGCCTATGGAGGAGCTCATTGCCAGCGTCTGGGCCGAGGTCCTCGACCTGCCGCGGGTGGGAGCCGAGGACAACTTTTTCGAGCTGGGTGGGCACTCGCTTCTCGCCACGCGCGTGATGGTGCGGCTGCGGGACGCTTTCGGGCTGGATCTGCCGCTCCGCCGGCTTTTCGAAACACCGACGGTCGCCGGGCTCGCGCGTCAGGCTGGGGCGGCCGGGACCATAGAGGAGCAGGCGCCGCCGCTCCGCCCGCGAGGCACAGCCGAGCCGCGCCTGTCCTTCGCCCAGGAGCGGCTCTGGTTCCTGGAGCAGCTCCAGCCGGAGGCGGCGGCCTACAACCTGCCGGTCGCTCTTCGTCTGGACGGTTCGCCGCGGGTGGGGGCGCTATCCGGGGCACTGAGCGAGATCGTGCGACGCCATGAGTCTCTGCGAACGACTCTCGAGGTGCGTGGCGGCGAGCCTGTCCAGGTGATCCACCCTGCTGCGCCCTTGCTGTTGCCAATTGTGGATTTGGCGGCTCTGCCCTCTCAGCTCCGCTCGGAGGCCGCCCAGCGGTTGGCTCTGGAAGAGTCCCTCCGTCCCTTCGATCTGGCCGCGGGGCCGGTGATCCGGGCCTCGCTGCTGCGCCTCGGCCCAGAGGAGCACGTGCTCCTGGTAACCCTGCACCACGTGGTCAGCGACGGCTGGTCCATGGGGCTCCTGATTCGCGAGGCGTCGACCCTGTACAAGGCCTTGCTCGAAGGGCGTCCCTCGCCATTGCCGGAGCTTGCGGTGCAGTACGCGGACTTCTCGGTCTGGCAGCGGGAGTGGTTGCGGGGCGAGGTTCTGGAGAGTCAGCTCGCCTGGTGGCGGGAGCATCTGAAGGGAGCTCCCGGGGTGCTGGACCTGCCGGCGGACCGTCCGCGTCCCGCGGTGCGCAGTACCCGGGGGGGCCGGGTCCTGGTGGAGATCCCGCCGGAGGTGGCGCGGAATCTGGCGGCCCTGGGCCGTACTCGGGGAGCCACCCCGTTCATGCTCTACCTTGCCACCTTCCAGATCCTCCTCGGCCGCTTGGCTGGGCGCGAGGATCTGGTGGTGGGTATGCCGATCGCGGGCCGTGTGCGGGCGGAGCTCGAGCCGCTGATCGGCCTGTTCCTCAACACCCTGGCGCTACGGGGGGACCTGTCGGGGGACCCGACGTTCGGCGAGCACCTGGCGCGGGTGCGCGAGGCCGCTCTGGGAGCCTACGCGCATCAGGAGCTCCCTTTCGAACGGCTGGTGGACGAGCTGGCGCCGGAGCGCAACCTGACCCATGCACCGGTGTTCCAGGTGCTGTTCGTGTTCCAGAACGTTCCTCTGGGGACTCTCGAGCTGCCTGGTCTGACCTGGAGCCCTCTGCAGAATGCCTCCGGGATGGCGAAGTTCGACCTGACGTTGACCCTGCAAGAGGAGGGGGAGGGCTTGGCGGGGCAGCTGGGGTTCAACCGTGACCTGTTCGACGAGGCGACGGTACGCCGCTGGGCCGGGTACCTGGGCGTTCTCCTTGAGGGAGTTGTGCGGGAGCCGGAGAAGCGGCTGTCCGAGCGCGAGCTGATGAGCGCGGCGGAACGCCACCAGGTGCTTCGGGCCTGGAACGACACGGCCCGGGGAGTGGTGGAGGAGACCCTGCACGGTCTGTTCGTGGCACAGGCGCGGCGCACGCCGGAGACCGCTGCGCTTCGCTACGAAGGCGAGGAGATGAGCTTTGGCGAGTTGGACCGGCGCTCCAACCAGCTGGCTCGCTTCCTGAGGAGCCACGGAGTGGGCCCTGACGTGCTGGTGGGCCTGTGCATGGAGCGCTCGCTGGAGCTGGTGGTGGGGGTGCTGGGCATCCTGAAGGCCGGAGGCGGCTACGTGCCTCTGGATCCTGGCTATCCGGTTGAGCGGCTGGCCTACATGTTGGAGGACAGCGGCGCGCCGATCCTGCTGGGTCAGGAGCGTCTGCTGGACCGGATGCCGGGGAGCGGCACGATGCGAGTGCTGGTGGACTCGGACTGGGAGCGGATCGCGGCATACGGCGCGGAGCCGTTACCGGAACTGGCGGCCCCCGATCACCTGGCCTGCGTGCTGTACACCTCGGGTTCGACCGGGCGCCCGAAGGGAGTGTTGGACTCGCACCGGTGCGTGATCAATCAGCTGCGGTGGCTGCAGTCAACCTACTGTCTGGATGGAACGGACCGGGTGCTTCAGAAGACGCCGATCAGTTGGGACGTATCGCTGTGGGAGCTGTTCTGGCCGCTGTCGAGCGGTGCCTGCATGGTGCTGGCTCAGCCTGGCGGCCACCAGGATCCGCGTTACCTGGCCACGACCATTGCCGGGGAGAGGATCACGACGGTGCACTTCGTGCCGTCGATGCTGCGGATCTTCCTGGAGTCGGAGTCTGGTGAGAGCTGCTCGAGCCTGCGCCGTGTGGTGAGCAGCGGCGAGGCCCTGGGCCTGGACCTGGAGGAGCGTTTCTTCGCCTCCTTCTCAGTGGACCTGAACAACATGTACGGTCCTGGTGAGTCTGCGCGCACGACGCTGTGGCGCTGCGAGCGTGGCAACACGCGTGCGGTGGCGCCGATCGGCCGTCCGACGCACGACACGCAGGTCTATGTCCTGGATGGCCGGATGGAGCCTGTGCCGATCGGAGTGACGGGCGAGCTCTGGGTTGCGAGCCAGAGCATGGCCCGGGGGTACCACCTGCGTCCGGGGCTGACGGCGGAGAAGTTTCTACCCAACCCGTTCGGCACTCCGGGCACGCGTCTGTACCGGACAGGGGATCTTGGCCGGACGCTGTCGGACGGCACGCTGGAGTTCCTGGGCCGGATCGACCACCAGGTCAAGATCCGGGGCGTGCGCATCGAGTTGGGCGAGATCGAAACCGCGCTGGGCCAGCACCCTAAGGTGTCGGACGCGGTGGTGGTGGCACGGTCGGTGGGCTCGGGGGAGAAGCGCCTGGCGGCCTACGTGGTGCCGGAGGCCGGGCCGGAGCCGGTGAGCGCCGAAGAGCTGCGGGATCACTTGCGTTCGGAGCTTCCGGACTACATGGTTCCGGAGAGCTGGGTGATGCTGGAGTCGTTGCCGCTGGCGCCCAATGGCAAAGCGGACCGTGATCGGCTGCCAGAGCCGCAGTGGGTCACCTGGCAGCGTGACTACGCGCCGCCGCGTACGCCGGTGGAGGAGCTGCTGGCGACGGTCTGGTCGGAGCTTCTGGGTGTTGAGCGGGTGGGGGCGCGGGACAGCTTCTTCGAGCTCGGAGGCAATTCTCTGCTGGCCACCCAGGTGGCCTCGCGGGTGCGCTCGGTGTTCGGGGTGGAGATGCCTCTACGCACGGTCTTCGAGCGCCCGGAGCTGGCGGAGCTGGCGAGCGTGGTCGCGGAGCTGCTGCGGCGCGGGCCTGGCCCGGCGGCTCCGCCGCTGCTGCCGGTGCCGCGGACCGGACCGCTGCCGCTCTCGTTCGCCCAGCAGAGGCTCTGGTTCCTCGAACGGTTTGAACCGGGCAGCTCGGCCTACAACATCCCCAACGCGCTGCGGGTGAATGGCGCGCTTCGTCCCGAGGTCTGGGATGGAGTGCTGAGCGAGATCGTCCGCCGCCACGAGTCTTTGCGGACGACGTTCGCTTGGCGTGATGGCGAGCCCGTCCAGGTGATCGGCCCACCCGGGCCGGTGACGTCCGCGATGAACGATCTGCGC
The DNA here is from genome assembly GCA_963741305.1 of uncultured Holophagales bacterium. Classification (GTDB taxonomy): domain Bacteria; phylum Acidobacteriota; class Thermoanaerobaculia; order Multivoradales; family UBA5704; genus DATMER01. The sequence goes on from CAVUHL010000003.1 coordinate 52,515, forward strand.
TCCCTGGAGCCGCGGGCGCGGGAGGCCGAAGCCCACCGCCTCGCCGTCGAGGAGGCTCGAAGGCCGTTCGACCTGGAGCGGGGCCCGCTGCTGCGCAGCCGCCTGCTGCGGCTGACCGGCGGAGAGTGGCTGCTGCTCCTGACGGTACACCACATCGCGAGCGACGGCTGGTCGACAGGCGTCCTGATCCGGGAGTTGCGAGACCTCTACGGAGCCATGCTCGAAGGGCGCCCCTCGCCATTGCCGGAGCTTGCGGTGCAGTACGCGGACTTCTCGGTCTGGCAGCGGGAGTGGTTGCGGGGCGAGGTTCTGGAGAGTCAGCTCGCCTGGTGGCGGGAGCATCTGAAGGGAGCTCCCGGGGTGCTGGACCTGCCGGCGGACCGTCCGCGTCCCGCTGTGCGCAGTACCCGGGGGGGCCGGGTCCTGGTGGAGATCCCGCCGGAGGTGGCGCGGAATCTGGCGGCCCTGGGCCATACTCGGGGAGCCACCCCGTTCATGCTCTACCTGACCACCTTCCAGATACTCCTCGGCCGCTTGGCTGGGCGTGAGGATCTGGTGGTGGGAATGCCGATCGCGGGCCGTGTGCGGGCGGAGCTCGAGCCGCTGATCGGCCTGTTCCTCAACACCCTGGCGCTACGGGGGGACCTGTCGGGGGACCCGACGTTCGGCGAGCACCTGGCGCGGGTGCGCGAGGCCGCTCTGGGAGCCTACGCGCATCAGGAGCTCCCTTTCGAACGGCTGGTGGACGAGCTGGCGCCGGAGCGCAACCTGACCCATGCACCGGTGTTCCAGGTGCTGTTCGTGTTCCAGAACGTTCCTCTGGGGACTCTCGAGCTGCCTGGTCTGACCTGGAGCCCTCTGCAGAATGCCTCCGGGATGGCGAAGTTCGACCTGACGTTGACCCTGCAAGAGGAGGGGGAGGGCTTGGCGGGGCAGCTGGGGTTCAACCGTGACCTGTTCGACGAGGCGACGGTACGCCGCTGGGCCGGGTACCTGGGCGTTCTCCTTGAGGGAGTTGTGCGGGAGCCGGAGAAGCGGCTGTCCGAGCGCGAGCTGATGAGCGCGGCGGAACGCCACCAGGTGCTTCGGGCCTGGAACGACACGGCCCGGGGAGTGGTGGAGGAAACCCTGCACGGGCTGTTCGTGGCACAGGCGCGGCGCACGCCGGAGACCGCTGCGCTGCGCTATGAAGGCGAGGAGATGAGCTTCGGGGAGTTGGACCGGCGCTCCAACCAGTTGGCTCGTTTCCTGAGGAGCCACGGAGTGGGCCCGGACGTGCTGGTGGGCCTGTGCATGGAGCGCTCGCTGGAGCTGGTGGTGGGGGTGCTCGGCATTCTGAAAGCTGGAGGCGGCTACGTACCGCTGGATCCGGGGTATCCGGTGGAGCGGCTGGCCTACATGTTGGAGGACAGCCGCGCGCCGGTCTTGCTGGGCCAGGAGCGTCTGCTGGACCGGATGCCGGAGAGCGGCGCGATGCGAGTGCTGGTGGATGCGGACTGGGAACGGATCAAGGCGTACGGCGCGGAGCCTCTCCCGGAGCTGGCAGACCCCGATCATCTGGCCTGCGTGCTGTACACCTCGGGCTCGACCGGGCGCCCGAAGGGAGTGATGGACTCGCATCGGTGTGTGATCAATCAGCTGCGGTGGCTGCAGTTAACCTACCGCCTGGATGGAACGGACCGGGTGCTTCAGAAGACGCCGATCAGTTGGGACGTATCGCTGTGGGAGCTGTTCTGGCCGCTGTCGAGCGGTGGCTGCATGGTGCTGGCGCAGCCTGGGGGTCACCAGGATCCGCGTTACCTGGCCACGACCATCGCCGTGGAGAGGATCACGACGGTGCACTTCGTGCCGTCGATGCTGCGGATCTTCCTGGAGTCGGAGTCTGGTGAGAGCTGCTCGAGCCTTCGCCGTGTGGTGAGCAGCGGCGAGGCCCTGGGCCTGGACCTGGAGGAGCGTTTCTTCGCCTCCTTCTCAGTGGACCTGAACAACATGTACGGTCCTGGTGAGTCTGCGCGCACGACGCTTTGGCGCTGCGAGCGTGGCAACACGCGTGCGGTGGCTCCGATCGGTCGTCCGACGCACGACACGCAGGTCTATGTTCTGGATGGCCGCATGGAGCCTGTGCCGATCGGAGTGACGGGCGAGCTTTGGGTTGCGAGCCAGAGCATGGCCCGGGGGTACCACCTGCGTCCGGGGCTGACGGCGGAGAAGTTTCTGCCCAACCCGTTCGGCGCTCCGGGCACGCGTCTGTACCGGACGGGGGATCTTGGCCGGACGCTGCCGGACGGCACGCTGGAGTTCCTGGGCCGCATCGACCACCAGGTCAAGATCCGGGGCGTACGTATCGAGTTGGGCGAGATCGAGACCGCGCTGGGCCAGCACCCTAGGGTGTCGGACGCGGTGGTGGTGGCACGGTCGGTGGGCTCGGGGGAGAAGCGCCTGGCGGCCTACGTGGTGCCGGAGGCCGGGCCGGAGCCGGTGAGCGCCGAAGAGCTGCGGGATCACCTGCGTTCGGAGCTTCCGGACTACATGGTTCCGGAGAGCTGGGTAATGCTGGAGTCGTTGCCGCTGGCGCCCAACGGCAAGGCGGACCGGGATCGGCTGCCAGAGCCGCAGTGGGTCACCTGGCAGCGTGACTACGCGGCGCCGCGCACGCCGGTGGAGGAGCTGCTGGCGACGGTCTGGTCGGAGCTTCTGGGCGTGGAGCGGGTGGGGATGCGGGACAGCTTTTTCGAGCTCGGAGGCAATTCTCTGCTGGCCACCCAGGTGGCCTCGCGGGTGCGCTCGATGTTCGGGGTAGAGATGCCTCTACGCACGGTCTTCGAGCGCCCGGAGCTGGCGGAGCTGGCGAGCGTGGTCGCGGAGCTGCTGCGGCGCGGGCATGGTCTGGCGGCTCCGCCGCTGCTGCCGGTGCCGCGGACCGGACCGCTGCCGCTCTCCTTCGCCCAGCAGAGGCTCTGGTTCCTCGAACGGTTTGAACCGGGCAGCTCGGCCTACAACGTGAGCCTGCCTTTGCGCCTGCGCGGCGGGCTCGACGTGCAGGCCCTCGGTCGGGCACTGAGCGAGCTCGTCCGTCGGCAGGAAAGCCTGCGCACGGTTTTCGAAGTTCACGACCAGCAGGTGCGGCAACGGATCACGGAGCCGGTGCCGGTGCCCCTGCCGCTGATCGATCTGGGCGCTCTACCCGCTGACCGGCTGGAGGAGGAGGCGGAGTGCCTCGCCCGGGCCGAGACGGCCAGATCTTTCGACCTGGTGCGGGGGCCGGTGTTGCGCACGCTTCTGGTCCGGCTCAGTGAGAGCGACCACGTCTTCGTGCTCTCGCAACACCACATCGTCTCCGACGGCTGGTCCACGGGGATCTTCATCCGCGAGATGGCGGCCCTCTACCAAGCCTTCGCGCAAGGGGAACCCTCCCCCTTGCCCGAGCTCCCTCTTCAGTATGCGGATTTCGCGGTCTGGCAGAGGAACTGGCTGTCCGGCAGCGGCCTGGAGGAAGAGCTCCGCTGGTGGCGGGAGCACCTGCAGGGGGCGCCGGCTCTTCTGGAGCTTCCCCTGGACCGCCCGCGTCCGCCCATGCAGACCTTCAGCGGCGGCCAAGTGCGGCGGGAGCTCCCGGCCCCGCTCACCGCCCGTCTGATCGAGCTGGCGAAACGCGAGGGCGCCACGGCCTTTATGACCTTCCTCGCTCTCCTCGAGGCCCTGCTCCTGCGCCATACGGGACAGAGCGACTTCGTGCTGGGGACCCCGATTGCGAACCGCAACCGGACCGAGGTCGAGGGGTTGATAGGCTTCTTCGTCAATACCCTGGCGCTGCGCTCCGACCTGACGGGGAGCCCGAGCTTCCGGGTGCTGCTGGCCCGCGTGCGCGAGACTACGATCGGCGCATTCACCCACCAGGACCTGCCGTTCGAGAAGCTGGTGGAAGAGCTCCAGCCGGAACGGAGCCTCAGCCACACCCCGCTGTTCCAGGTCATGTTCAGCCTGGCCGCGCCGGCCGAACCCCCGTCTCTCCCCGGCTTGGCATTCGAGGCGCTGCCCCTGGAGAGCGGGACCGCCAAGTTCGACCTCACCCTTCTCGTCGAGGACCGGGCTGGGAGATTCGCCTTGGTTGCGAGCTACAACTCCGATCTGTTCCTGGCCGCGACGATGCAGCGCCTCCTGGAGCATTTCGAGGTGCTGCTGGAGGGCGCCGTGGCCGACCCGGAGCGGCCAGTGAAGGTACTCCCCCTGATGAGCGCGGCGGAGAGCCATCAGGTGGTGCAGGGGTGGAACGCCACCGCGGCTCCCTTCCCGGAGTCCTCCTGCCTGCACGAGCTGTTCGTGGAGCAGGCGCGGCGTTCGCCGGATGCCATTGCCCTGGAGTACGGCGAGGAGCGGCTCAACTACGCGGAGTTGTACCAGCGCGCCGGCGTGCTCGCCCGACGCCTGCGCCTTTTGGGGGTGGGAGTCGATTCCCTGGTGGGCATCTCCACCGAGCGCTCGATCGAGATGGTGGTGGGCCTCCTCGGTATCCTTCAGGCGGGCGGAGCCTATGTGCCGCTGGACCCGTCTTATCCCGCGGAGCGCCTCGCCTACATGCTGGAGGACTCCGGCATCGGCGTCCTTCTCACCCAGAGCTGGCTGGAAGCGGGCCTGCCAGCGCTGCCTGGCAAGGTCCTGCGCCTGGACGACCCCGGCCTGTTCGCGGGACCCGCGGACGGGGAGCTCGATTTCGCGGCAACCCCGTCGAGCCTGGCCTATTCGATCTACACCTCCGGCTCGACGGGCCGGCCCAAGGGTGCCGGGGTGACCCACCGTGGCATCGTCAACCGCCTGTGCTGGATGCAGTCGGCTTACCGCCTGACGGCCGAGGACCGGGTGCTCCAGAAGACCCCCTTCAGCTTTGACGTTTCGGTGTGGGAGTTCTTCTGGCCTCTGATCACGGGTGCCCAACTGGTCATGGCGCCCCCGGAGGCGCATCAAGACCCGGTACGCCTGGCCGGCCTGATCCAGCGTCACAGGATTACGACGCTCCACTTCGTTCCTTCGATGCTCCAGGTCTTCCTGGAACAGAAGGGGCTGGCCGAATCCTGCCGGAGCGTGCGGCAGGTGTTCGCCAGCGGCGAAGCGCTGCCTTTCGAGCTCAAGGAGAGATTCCTCTCCCGTCTTCCGGGCACGGCTCTGCACAACCTCTACGGTCCCACGGAAGCCGCGGTGGATGTGACCTTCCACGCCTGCGAGCCCGGCGGCGAGCGCCGGATCGTGCCCATCGGACGGCCCATCGACAACACGGAAGTCCTGCTCCTTGACTCCGAGGGGCAGCCGGTGCCGATCGGCGTGCCCGGCGAGCTGCACATCGGCGGCGTGAACCTGGCCCGGGGGTATCTGGGCCGGCCGGAGCTGACGGCGGAACGGTTCATCCCCGACGGTTTCGGAGGTCAGCCGGGGGCGCGGCTCTATCGCACCGGCGACCTGGCCCGATTCCGGCCGGATGGCGAGGTCGAGTTCCTCGGGCGTCTCGACCACCAGGTCAAGATCCACGGCGTCCGTATCGAGCTGGGCGAGATCGAGGCCGCCCTGGGCCGGCACCTCGCCATCCGCGAGAGCGTGGTCATGGCCCGCCGGGACGAGGGCAGCGTCCGGCTGGTGGCCTACCTGGTGCCCGGTGGAGAGAGCGGCGGTTCCGCGCTCGAGGGCGCTGACCTGCGCGCCTTCCTTCGCGGGCACCTGCCCGAAGCCATGATCCCCTCGGCTTTCGTGATCCTGCCCGCCTTCCCCCTGAACCCCAGCGGAAAGGTGGACCGCAAGGCCCTGCCGGCGCCCCAGTGGAGCGAGCGGCAGGCAGCCTTCGTGGCCCCGCGCACTTCGACGGAGCAGGCCTTGGCCGGGCTCTGGGCCGAGCTCCTCCACATGCCCAGAATCGGCGTCGAAGACTCCTTCTTCGATCTGGGCGGGACCTCCCTGCAGGCAGCCCTTCTCGTGATCTCCCTGGAGTCCCGGCTGGGGGAGATCATCCCCCTGGCGGTGCTCTTCGAGGCTCCTACCGTGGCCGGGCTGGCCCGCTACCTCGAGGAGCGGTTCCCGGCTGCGGTGGACCGCTTGGCCGCCACGTCCGGTGCGGAGGCTTTCGAGGGCCTCCCGAGCGCCGTTCAAGGAGAGGACTCGCCCCTGGTGGCCATCCAGCCGCGAGGCTCCCAGCCACCACTATTCTGCGTCCACCCCGTGGGCGGCACGGTTTTCTGCTACCTCCCGCTCGCTCGCGCCCTCGGTCCGGACCAGCCCGTCTATGGACTGCAGTCAATGGGTTTTGCCAGCGGCCGCGAGCCGGTGCCCCACATCGAAGAGATGGCGGAGATCTACGTGAAGGCGCTGCGGAGCGTGCAGCCCCGGGGCCCTTATCGCTTGGCGGGCTGGTCGATGGGGGGCGCGGTCGCGTACGAAATGGCCCGGCTGCTCACTGCCGCGGGGGAAGAGGTCGCGGCCCTCGTGCTTCTGGACAGCTCGGTTCCCCAGGGCACCCAGGATCTCGAAGAGTGGGACGTGCTCGGGGCTTTCGCCGCCGACCTGGCAGGGCTCACGGCCAAGAGGTTCGACGTCGAGCTGGCGGCGTTGCGGGAGATGGCGCCAGAGCGGCGAGTCCCATTTTTCCTGGAACATGCGCGCGCGGTGGGAGCCCTCCCCGCCGACCTCGAAGGCCAGCAGCTTGATCGATTGTTAAAAGTATTCCGCGTAAACCTGAAAGCTCTGCATGCCTGGGCTCCTCTGCCCTCCCCCCAGGCCGAAGTCGTTCTGGTGCGGCCGGAGGAGAAGCTCGCCCAGACGGCCGGAGACGGTGGGTGGGGGCGGCTGTCCGGCGGGGAAGTCCGGATCTGGCCCGTCCAGGGCGACCATTATTCGCTCTTGCGCGAGCCCGAGGTCTCCAGCCTGGCACGGCGGCTCAGCCACTATTTCAAGGATGTTCCTGAGTAGATTACGAAAATTAACCCCTTTAAAGAGCATTGACACTGCGGATATAAGCTCATAAAATTTGTCTATGAATCAGACCCTTCACAAGTTTGGCTATCCAGGATCCCTGATCCGCGAGTACGAGCACTGGGTCGTCCTGCTCCGTCCTGCTCAGGTAACGCTTGGATCAGTGATCATCGCCGCCAAATCGGATGTCAGGAGCTTCGGCGCGCTTGGGGCGGAGGAGATGGCGGAGTGGCCCGGGATCGTCCGCGCTTTCGAGTCGGCGACCGGCGAAAGCTTTGGCCCGGAAAAATTCAACTATCTCGCTCTCATGATGGTGGATCCCAATCCTCATTTTCACGGAATTCCACGCTATCGCGGCCCCGTCGATTTCCAAGGGCAGTCGTTCACGGATGAAAAGTTTCCGAAGCCGCCAGCGCTCGACGTCGTAAACGAATGCTCGGATGAAGTGCTGGCCGCCCTTCGAGAGCACCTTCGCGCCTCCTTTGGTTCCTGAAGCATCGAAGCCCAAGGCGCGGATCATGATTCTTTCGAAAAGAAATGAGTTGATCACTGCCTCGAGCACGGGAAAGATCCGGGGAATCGCCAATTCTCTGAAAGAGGCCGGAGTCCACGTCATCAACTTCGCCGCTGGCGAGTTGGATGTCGACACCACGGAGACGGTCAAGCTGGCCGCCAAGGCGGCGATAGATGCCGGCCGGAACATCTACACCCCCGCGCTCGGGCTCAACAGCCTCCGCAAACTCGTAGCCCGGGAGGTTTCCCGACGCTGCGGCGTCGAGTATCAGCCCTCCGAGACGGGCATCACCGCGGGGGCCAAGCAGGCCTTGTACAACACCGCCATGGTGCTCTTCGATCCCGAGGATGAGGTGCTCATCCCGCAGCCCTATTGGGTCACCTTTCCTGCGCAGGTCAAAATTGCGGGTGCCCGGCCGGTCTTCATCGATACCAAGCCGAACGGCTATCACCTCCTGGCCTCGGACGTGGAGCGGGCCCTCACGCCGAGGACCCGGGGCATCATCATCAACACTCCGAACAATCCCACCGGTGCCATCTACGCCGCCGAAGAGCTCGAGAAGATCGCACGGCTGGCGCTGGAGCGGGGTTTCTGGATCGTGTTCGACGAGTGCTACGCCTCCCTGGTGCGCGGCGGCCACTCCCATGCCAACATCGTGAAGATCTGCCCGGCCGCCAAAGAGCGCGTCGTTCTGGTGAATTCCTTTTCCAAGAGCCACGCCTTGACGGGGTGGCGCGTGGGGTATGTGGCGGCCCCGTCCGCGGTCATCAAGGCGATGGAGAACCTGCAGGGGCACACAACCTCAAATCCCAACAGCATCGCTCAGTACGCCGTGCAGGCGGCCTTGGAGAACGAGAGCCAGGAGTTCATCGATAACGTGAACTGTCTCCTGGACGAGCGGGTGGCCCTCGTGCGGGAGTTGGTGGATCAGATGGACGGCATCTCCATCGCGCCGGCCGAAGGGGCGTTCTACCTGTTCGTCGACATCGAGGCCAAGATCGGCAAGAGCTTTCGCGGCGAGGGGGTGGGCAACGTCGATCAACTTTGCGAGTTGGCGCTCAGCCATGCAAACGTAGCCGCGGTGTCGGGGAGCGCCTTTGGCGATCCAAGCGCCATCCGTATCTCCTATGCGATCAGCACGGAAGACGTCGTGGAAGGATTCAAGCGTCTGAAAGTGTTTTTCGACGAAATCCAATAACCTGTCGAGCGGAAATCTTGAGTCATTGCGAGAACTGTATGCGAACATTGGCGTCTGAAACCTGTGCGGTGATCCTGGCGGCTGGCCTGGGAAGCCGGTTGGGTCCGAATACCAAGGAGTGCCCGAAGTGCCTGGTGTCCGTGTCCGGCATCCCTATCCTCGAGCGGATGATCGATACACTCGGCGAGTCCGGAGTCACCAGGATCGTCATCGCGGTCGGATACCTCGCTGACCATATCCGGCGCTTCGTCGAAGGGAAGTATCCGGGTCTGGACATCCAGCTCATCGAGAATCCCCAGTACGCTTCGACGGGCTCCGTGTACTCCCTCGACCTCGCTCTCGGAGCGGTGGCTCCGGATCTCCACGTGCTGCTCGTCGAGGGGGACGTGGTGCTCGATCCGGAACTGATCGCGCGTACCTTCCAAGCCGCGGACCGCTCCGCGTACGCGGCCACGCTGCTGGCACCGTATGAGCCCTCCCTGTCGGGTACTTTCGCCCTCGTAGAGGATGGCGTCGTTTCGGCCTGGATGCACGAGTCGATCCGCGCGAAGGACTTCCCGCTGCAGAGCTCCTTCAAGACTGTCAACATCACCTTTATACATAAGCAAGCGCCGGTGGCGTCTCTGTGCGAGGCGGTCAAGCGGACCATCTCCGGCCTGGGCGGCAGGGCGCCCCTCGAGTACGCGATGCAGGATCTGGTCACGAAGGGCATGCGGATCGCGGCGGTCGAGACCGCCGGCCTGAGGTGGTTCGAGGTGGATACACCGGAGGATCTGGCAATCGCGGAGAGCCTGTTCGGGTCCGCGTCCGGGGATCCAGGCTCATCGGCTTCCTCGCAGCCCGCGGCGCCGTAACCGTCATGCTTGACGCTCTCTATCTCGTCCTGATCGAGCCGATCCGGTTCGTGCTGCTGTTCGTGCTCGAGCAGGCCTACGCGGTGACCGGCAGCTACGGGCTCGCGATCATTGCCTTGAGCCTCGCGTTCAACCTGGCGCTCCTTCCGGCGTATCACCTGGCGGAGAAGGTGCAGAGCCGGGAGAGGGCGATCCAGCGCCGGATGGCACCCAAGATGGAAGAGTTCAAGTTCGCCTTCAAGGGGGAGGAGCGCTACTGGATGATGCGCGCCCTCTACCGGCAGCACGGGTACCACCCTGTCTATGCGTTGCGCGGGCTGCTCCCTCTGGCCATCCAGATCCCCTTCTTCATCGCGACGTTCGGCCTGTTGTCGCACTACAAGCCGATCCTCGGTGAGGGGTTCCTGATGATCGAGGACCTCGGCCAGCCGGACCATCTCCTGTTCGGCGTCAACGTGCTGCCCATCGTGATGACCTTGCTCAACGTGCTGGCCGTGCACCTCTATTCTTGGCAACTCCCCCACCGGGAGAAGGTCCAGAGTTACGTCATCGCGCTGGTCTTTCTGGTCCTACTGTACAAGTCACCGGCGGGGCTGGTCCTCTACTGGACCGTCAACAACCTGATTTCCGTGTTCAAGAGCTTTGTCTATTCTTCCAGCCGAACCAAGGTCATTGCGGAGCCCGAGCCATGCTGAAGCGTCGATTCCACGAGATCCACGAAGTCATCGGTGAGCGACGGGGGACCCTGTTCGCTCTACTGGCGGCTTGTGTCTATCTGGTTGTGTTTGCCGCGTTGCCCGCTTCACTGACCAAGTTCGAAGACAACATTGATGGCTTGCAAGGATATCCCTCATTCTTCATCGGCTTTGTGCTGGCTTGCGCGATCCCGTACTTGCTGGTGGCTTTCCTGGTGTACCGGGTCTCTCCCCCAGGTCTGCGCACGGTCCTGATCTACGCCGGCCTCGTTTTCCTGCTGATCGCCATCATCTTCGGCTTTATCTACCAGATCGACGCCGGAGTGCTGGACCTCTTCAAGTTTTCCCAGCCGGAGGTCCTGAAGCCGTCGGCTGCGACGCTCGCCATTGACGCCGCGATCCTCCTTGGGTGTCTGGCGTTCGCCGGCTATGTCCTGATCCGCCACACAGCCTGGGTCCCGAACGGCTTGGTGATCCTTGCGCTGGCCAGCCTGGCGATGCTGGCCATCAGCCTCTACTCGGTCCATGAACGGCTCAACCGCAAGTCGGAGGAGCAGAATTCGCAGGGCAAGAACGTGCTGTTCAAATACTCGAAGCAGGGCAAGAACGTTCTCCTGGTCTTCGTCGACGGCGCGATGAGCGGATACCTGCCGGACATCTTCCGCGAAAACCCGTCCCTGCCGGCCAAATTCGCCGGTTTCACGTGGTACTCCAACATCGTGTCGACGGGCAACCGGACGCTGAATGGCCTTCCCGCGGTGTTCGGTGGTTTCGACTACACGGTGTCCGAGATCAACCGCCGGCCGGGCTCGTCCCTGAAGGAAAAGGTGAGCTCCGCTTACAGGCTCTACGTGGAGAACTTCCACAAGAAGGGATACCAGGTGCTCTATTCGGATCCCTTTTGGTTTGGGCTCGAGCGCAAGGGGGATTGCGAATACTTCAACGAGTTCTATGAGAAGAACGGGCAGGGCCGGTGCATCCACTCGATCGGCAAACAGGTCGCGGACAGGAAGGCTTCCGTGCGGGCCGGCAGGAGCACGGAGCTGTTCCTCGGCCTCGCCAAGCAGTACGTTGCCCTGAGCCTGTTCAAGATCGCCCCGAGGTCGCTCAAGGACTGGATCTATTCGGAGGGCAGGTGGCTGGGGCTTTCCTACGCCTGGAAGCAGAGGGAAGACAAGTATCTCGACAATTACTTCAGCCTCGACAGCCTTGGAGCGTTCTCCGACACGTCAGCCCCGCGCAGCACATTCACTTTCATCACCACGGAGCTCACGCGCGCGCCCTTGTTCGTCAACGAGGACACCTGTATCCCGAACCGGGCCTTGACGGCCTCTGATCCACGGATCAAGGAGCTGCTGCAGCGCTACAAGGATGAGGACACCGTGGCGATCTACGAGACGACCAAGTGTGCCGTGCAGGGCCTCGCCAGGTTCATGGATTGGCTCCGGGCCAATGGCATCTACGACAACACGATGGTCGTGCTCGCCTCCGACCATGGCTGGCTGTCGTACAACCCGTTGCTCAGCGGCCTGGGGGGAGCCAAGAATCAGCAGCGGTACTCCATGTTCCAGGCCTTTCTCATGGCAAAAGGTTTCAATGATTCCGCGCCGATCGCGGAGTCCAGGGAGTTCATCTCCAACGCGAACGTGCCGGGCCTCATCTGCGAGACCATTGGCGGGTGCTTCGACCGCGCCACGGGGAAGACCATCCGCCAGCAACCGTTGCTGGAACCGGTTCTGTTGCACGAGACGCCTTGGCAGGGCAAGAGCCAGAAAAAAGATGCCTTCATCATCGAGGCGATGTACCGGGTCAGTGGAGACGTCACCCGGCCCGAGAGCTGGCAGGAAGTGATGCCTCCTGAACGGGAGACCCCCTGAGCCCGGCCATGATGAGCTTCGATGCCGGATTCCGTCTGCTTCCTGTGCTCCTGTACCTGGATCCAGCCACTGGAAGCCTTCTGTTCTCTCTCGTGCTCGGGTCCGCGGCGGCTGCTTTCTTCGTGCTGAAGGGACTCCTCCACAAAGGACGGAGCCGCCTGTTCAAGATCGTCGGGAAGCACGAGGACGCCTCGGATTCGAGTCATACGCTCGTCCTCTACAACGAAGGCAGGCAGTACCTCGGCACCTTCCGGCCGATCCTCCAGGAGCTGGCCAGGCGCAATATCAGCTGCCTGTATCTGTCGAGCGATCCCGAAGACCCGCTGTTGAGCTTCAGCTCGGAGCTGGTCCAGACGAAGAACATCGGGAAGAGCTATGCCGCCTGGGCCTATCTCAACACGTTGCGCGCCGACGTGGTCATGATGACGACTCCGGGCCTGGACGTGCTGCAGATCAAGCGCTCCAAGCACGTCGGGCACTACACGCACCTGATCCACGCGCCCACGGACAAGGCTTTCAACCGCCCTTACTCTTTCGACTACTTTGACTCGGTCTTCATCTGCGGCAGCCACCAGGAGCGCACCATCCGCACCCTCGAGGCGATCCGCAAGTCCAGGCCGAAGCAGCTGATCCTGGCCGGCTGCGTCTACTATGACGAGCTGGCGGCCTCCTTCCGGCAAGGCCCTTCCAACCCGCAGGAACCGCAAGGTGAGGAGGGCGTGCTGCGTGTGCTGGTGGCGCCGACCTGGGGCAAGAACGGTCTGCTCACCCGGTACAATCTGCGCGTCATCAAGCCCCTGGTCGACGCCGGCTTTCAGGTCACTGTGCGTCCTCATCCGCAAAGCCTTACCGCGGAGCCCGAGCTCGTTGCCAGGCTTAAGAACGAGACCAGGAGCTACCCCAACCTCCGGTGGGACGATTCCCCCAGTCCCCTGGCCGCCATGCAAGAGGCCGACGTCCTGGTCTCCGACATTTCGGGCATCATTTTCGATTACTGCTTCCTGACGGAACGGCCCGTCGTCACGCTGGAATTCCAGCCGGAGAAGCGAGGATTCGAAGCGAGCGATCTTCCATATGAGCCTTGGGAGCTCACAATCCTGGATCTCGTCGGAGAAAGGATCAAGGAAGCCGATTTCGATCGGCTCCCGGAGATCCTCACCCGGCAGGCCAGCGATTCCTCTCGCAAGGAGCAGATCCGCGCGATAAGAGATGAATTTGTCGTCAACTTCGGCAGTGCTGCCGTGCGGGTTGTCGATGAGTTGGGCAAGATTCTCCCGCAGAAGCAGGAAGATACCGCTCTCTCGAGTTCTCGCGCCGCTGTGATGGATGAACGGGCGCCGCACAGCCCGATGCAGGCTGTACGGCTCAAATGGTGACTGTAGCGTTGGTCAGGGCCTAGTGGTGCGTCGAATCTGACGGGTTCTTCTTCCCGGCCTGTAGGCTGGAGTGGATCAAGGCGATCCACGTCTTGGCGTCAATAGGGCCGGATTCCAAGGCCTTCCACTGCTCCGGCAGGCCAGCTGCCTGGATCTGCTCCAGGGTCTTCCCCGCCTCCATGGCCTTGCGGACGACCCCTGTCGTCGCCACCAGCATGCCGTGATACGTCTTTACATCCTCTATGGTTGAGAGCGGACCGTGGCCGGGGATCACCTTGGCATTGGCCGGGATTTTGGAGATCAGCTCACCCACGTTCTCGACCAGGCCCTGGACGCTGCCGCCGTTCTCCAGGTCCACGAAGGGAAAGCGGCCGATGACGACGACATCGCCCGTGTGAACCACGTTGGACTTGGTGAAGAAGATGACGCTGTCGCCGTCCGTGTGGCCGTGCGGGTAAAAGACGGCCTTGATCTCTTCGCCGTTGAAGTGGACCGAGACCGAGTCCTCAAAAGTGATCACGGGCAGCCCGGCAGCCTTCATGGGCTCCACCTTGTTGCCACGTAGCGTAGTGCCGGACTCTAAGCGCTTCCTCACGTTGTCCTGGGCGATGATCGGCGCCTCGAGGCCGAATTGCGGGTTGCTTCCAGTATGATCACCGTGGTAGTGGGTGTTGAGGACGAATTTCAGCTTGCCCGGGTTGATCTCTTTGAGGGCAGCCCGGATCTTGTCGGCCAGCGGAGCGTACTGGTCGTCTACGATCAGGATGCCATCCGGTCCCGCGGACACGCCGATGTTGCCGCCCGCGCCTTGGAGCATGTAGATGTTGCCGGAGACCGGCACTACCTTGACTTCCACCTTCGAGAAGTCTTGCTGGGCTACCGCGGGGGGCGCCGGGATGGCGAAAACCGCGGCCAAGGCCAGTCCGGCGGCAAGACCGGACCCTCTCAATCTGTTCATGAATACCTCCTCAGGTTTCAGAGATCAACAACCGGGCAAGACTCTAACATGGAGGCTCGGGAGATTCTTATCCCTCGCTTCTGCTGTGCGAAGAAACTGCGCCCAGTCGAGGTCCGCCCCAGGCCAATTTATTGGAGCCGAAATCAGAGCAGAGGGCCCCCTGGCAAATCTACTTCGCGGAAAGGCTGCTTCGCAGGGTCAGGAGGCCGTCGAATCGGAAGGCTGGATCGTCTCGGGCAGGGGAGCCTTCGGCGACGGGGTGCGGCCGCGGAACGGCTGCACCCCGAACTCGATCATCTTCTCGCTGTCCTTGCCGTAGTGCTGGCGAACCCCAGAACAGGGTGCCTGCCGAATGTTCTAGGCCCTGGCGCTGTCCAAGTCTTTGGCCCGCGGTACACAGCTTGCAAGTTCTTCATCGGACTGGAAGTTAGAACGAACTTGAACAGCGACGAGGGAGAATGGAGGATCTCTTGACCGGACGCCCCTGGCTCGCGCTTCTTGGATTCATCGCTCTTTGCTTCGCCGTTGCCGGCCTGGGCGGCTACTGGACGTCGCTCTCGCAGCCGGAGTGGTATGACCAACTCGCGAAGCCTTCCTGGACGCCGCCCTCCTGGCTCTTCGGTCCCGCCTGGACTGCCCTCTATCTGGCCATGGCGGTAGCGGCCTGGAGAGTCTGGCGGCAAGGCGGCTGGGCGAGACAACGCCGGCCGTTGACGTTCTTCCTGGTCCAGCTTCTCTTGAACCTGATCTGGTCAGGCCTTTTCTTCGGCTTGCGCTCGCCTGCCCTGGGCATGCTCGATATCGTCTTTCTCTGGCTCGCGATTCTCCTGACCCTGCTCGCCTTCCGCCGCGCCGACCACCTCGCCTCCTGGCTCTTCGTCCCCTACCTCCTCTGGGTCACTTTCGCCGCCGCGCTCAACTTCGCGATATGGAGGTTGAACGGGTAGCAGGTTCGGAATGGCGTCGCTCTTGCTGGTCAACATCCGTTGCAATCAGGCGCGAGAAGTTGTCAGGAGTATCCACGTCCACCTCACCGCCTTGGAAGGGTAGGAAGTGCGCCTCTGAAGCGTACCTCTTGATCACCTGCTTTGCGCCGGCCCCTCCTTCGAGCCGTGCCAGCTCGGCGAAGAGCGACCTGCCGAACAACGCCGGCACGCCAAAGCTCCCGTCATACGCCGAGGCGATGACGGGCGTGCCGGTGGCGCGGTGCGCCGCTGCGAGGTCAGAAATGACGCCGGCAGTGACGTGGGGTTGATCGCACAGCATGATGACGGCTGCGGCTGCGTTCGGATCCGCACCGAGAAGGCCTTCGAGCCCCGCGCCGATCGACGAGGCCATCCCGGTCTCCCAACGCGGATTCACCACTTCTCGCACGTCGAGCCCCTCCAACTCGCGTCTCGACAGCTCCGCGTGTGCGCCTGTGACCACGACGACGGGAGAGCACCCCGCGCCCAGCGCAGCCAGTGCGGCGCGCCTGAGCAGGCTTTCGCCGCGGAATTGAAGGATCTGCTTCGGGCTGCCCATGCGGGAGGATGACCCCGCCGCCAGGATCACCGCGCCTACGCGCTCGCCGTCAACCGGACTGCCGTGAATGGAGCCCTGGCGCTCGCGCAACATTCCGCCGCGCCGACCGTCCAGCACCGCGCGCATTTCCGCGACGATCGACAGCGCGACCTCGGCGGGTCCGTTCGCGCCGATGTCCAGACCGGCCGGTGAATGAAGGCGTGCCATCCCTTCGCTAGCGGCCAATTCCCTCAGCATCCGTTCGGTCCGCTTGCGGGGGCCCATGACTCCAATGTAGCGGGCGGGCGAGGCCAGCAGAAACCTGAGCAATGCCAGGTCATGCGAGTAATTGTGCGACATCAGAAGCGTCATCGTCCGCGGAGTAATGCTGACGTGCCTCCCGACGTCTTCGGGGCGCGAGAGTGTGACCCTGTCAGCGATGGCAAACCGGGAACGGCTGGCCGGCCGGGCTTGTGCGTCGACGACCTCTGTCTGCCAACCCATATTACGCGCGAGCTCGACGATCGGCAGCGCGTCATGCCCGGCACCGAAGATGACGAGGGGGACGGGTGGCAGGAGCGTTTCGAAAAAGACCTGTGATGGAGCGTACACGGTAGCTACGGATACGGACGGAGCGTCAGGCCGCGCCTCGCAAGAACGCCTCAGCGCCTCGATATAAAGCGAGCCGGGGACAAGCGGTTCTACCAGCACCCGCACGATGCCGTTGCAGCCGAGCCCGAGTCCCCAGGCCTCCTCGTCGCTCGTCGAAGTGGTGTCGTACTCGACGAGCTTCGCCGCGCCCGTTCGTATGACGCGCTTCGCGTGCTCGATGACGTCGCTTTCGAGGCACCCGGCGCTGATCGTTCCGGTGCTGGTCCCCGCTTCGCAGACCAGCATCCGCGCACCCGGGCGACGGTACGACGACCCTTCGACACTCACGACAGTCGCCAACGCGCACCGTTCGCCCCTGACGTTCGCCGCATCGAACGCTTCGACTAACGCTCGCACTTCGTTCATCAGTGACTCCTTCGCTTACAACAGCTTGTCCGGCGTGATCGGCAGCTCCCTGACGCGCCTGCCCGTGGCGTGGAAGACGGCGTTGGCGATGGCCGCCGGGATTCCGACCATCCCGAGCTCACCCATGCCCTTGACGCCTAGCGGGTTCACGATCTTGTCGTCCTCCTCGACGAACATCGTCTCGATCATGTGGACGTCGGCGTTGACGGGGACGTGGTAGTGCTGGAGGTTCGGGTTCATGATCCGTCCGTAACGGTGGTCGATTTCCGTGGCCTCCTGCAGCGCCATGCCGATGCCCCACACGACGCCGCCGATCTCCTGGCTGTGTGACGCCTTAGGGTTGATGATCTTCCCGCACGCTGTGACCTCGATAGCGCGCGTGACGCGGACGTTGCCCAGGTCCGGGTCCACCTTCACTTCGACGAACTGCGCCCCGTGCGCCAGCGTCGCGTACTTTTCGCGCTCCTTGGAGGGGTGTGCCTCAAATGTCTCGGCGATCTCGGCAAGGCCGTTGCGCTTCATGACTTCGGAGACGCTGACGGACCGCGACGGGTCGCTTTTGAGTCGCAGCCGGCCGTCGAGCATCTCCACGTCCGAGGCGGCGGCCGTCTTCAGCGGCGAGCTCACTTCCTGATTCGCGAGCGACAACAGCTTCGCGCCGATCGCCAACGCCGCGCCGTAGACGGCTGAGCCGACGCTCGACGTCGTCCAAGAGCCTCCCTGCGAAGGGGCGCGCGGGAACTTTGTGTCGCCGAGCTCGAATTGCACCTGCTCGGGCCTGAGCCCCAGGTACTCGGCGGCGATCATGGTGATGACCGTGTAGGTTCCGGGGCCGATGTCGCTCGTCGCGCTGGCGACATGCGCCGTGCCGTCCACCTTGAACGTGATTCTGGCGGTGGCGGGCATCTGGAAAGCGCCCCAGACGCCGGTGGCCGTCCCCCAGCCGACCAGCAGCCGCCCGTCGCGCATCGAGCGGGGCTCGAACTTGCGGTCCTTCCACCCAAACTTTTCCGCCCCGAGCCGGTAGCACTCGCGCAGCGCCTTGCTCGAGAACGGCTTTCCGCTCTCGGGGTCGACCTCGGCATAGTTGATGAGCCGCAGCTCCAGCGGATCGATCTCGAGCGCGTACGCAAGCTCGTCCATCGCGCTTTCGAGCGCGAACATGCCGCTGACGGCCCCCGGCGCACGCATCCACGTCGGGGTGTTGAGGTCCGTGCCGACAATCTTCAGCGGCGCATAAAGGTTCGGGCATGCATAGACCTGGCGCGTGAAATTGGTGGTGGCGTCCGAGAACTCTTCGAAGCTGGAAGTGTTGTGCACGGCCTCGTGGATCATCGCGGAGAGCTTCCCTGAACGCTCCGCGCCGAGTGCGACCTTCTGGATCGTATAAGGGCGGTAGCCGTGGCCCGTGAACATCTGTGTGCGCGTGTACACGACCTTGACCGGGCGCTTGAGCTCGCGGGCAGCCATCGCCGTCAGCGCGGGATAGTAGTTCGGCCGCAGCGACGATCCGAAGGCCCCGCCCACGAAAGGCGAGACGACGCTCACATTCTCCTCGGGTACGCCGAAGCTCGAGGCCAGGTGCTCGCGCACGTTGTAGACCTCTTGCGTCTTGTCGAAGATCGTAAGCTTGTCGCCTTGCCAGACGGCGATGGCCGCGTGCGGCTCCATGGGGTTGTGGTGCTCGATGGGGATGCGGTACTCAGCCTCTACCTTCACCGGCGCGCTGCGCATAGCCTCCTCGGGATTGCCGCGAGGCTTCGACGGCCGCTCCTCCGGAGGCACGCGCGCTTTTTCTCGCACGGCCTCCGTGTCGGTCATGTGCTTCTCCACGTCGTACGAGGCTTTGACGAGGCGCGCCGCGTACCGTGCCTGCTCGTACGTCTCGGCGACGACGAGGGCCACAGGTTGGGCGTTGAAGAAGATCCTCCCGGATTGGAGCGCTCGAAACGACTTGTCCGGCTCTTCCTCGGCCCGCGGCGGCGCCTCCTCCTTGGAAGCCTTCGGGCCGAGCTTCGGCGTGTTCAGATGCGTGAAGATACGGATCACGCCGCCGGCGGCTTCGGCTTCGCGCGTATCGATCGATTTGATCGTCCCTTTGGCGACGGTCCCCAGCACGATGAAACCATAGGCGAGGTTCGGAACCTGAAACTCCGCCGCGTACTTCGCTTTGCCCGTCACCTTCGCCACGCCATCGACGCGGCTCATCTCTTTTCCTATGTATCTCGGCATCACATTCCTCCCATCGCACGCATCAGCGCACGAACGATCGCCCGCTTCCCGAGCTCGACTTTGTAGGCGTTGTGCGCGAGGGGTTTCGCATCTTTGAGAGCCGCCTCGGCAGCCCGCCGGAAGCTCTCCCCCGACGCGGGCTTGCCGGCGAGCGCGGCTTCCGCCTCCTGGCTCCGCCAGGGCTTGTGAGCCACGCCTCCGAGCACGACGCGCGCCTGTTTGATCGTGCCGCCATCGAGCTCCAGCGCGGCGGCGACCGCGACGAGCGCGAAGGCGTACGAGGCGCGGTCGCGGACCTTCAGGTAATAGGAATTCTTCGCGAAGTTGGACTTCGGCAGCTCGATGGCCACGATGAGCTCGCCGTGCAGGAGGTTGTTGTCTTTCTCCGGCGTATCGCCCGGCAGGCGGTGGAAGTCGTTGACGGGGATTGTTCGCTCACGCCCGCCCGCATCCCTGACCCTCACGACGGCGTCGAGGGCGTAGAGTGCGTTTGCCATGTCGCCCGGGTAGGTGGCGACGCACTTGTCGCTCCAGCCGAAGATGGCGTGAATCCGATTGAGCCCTTCGCGGGCGCCGCAGCCAGTCCCGGGCTCGCGTTTGTTGCACGGCATCGCCGTGTCGTAGAAGTACTGGCAACGCGTGCGCTGCAGGAGGTTCCCGCCGTTGGTCGCCATGTTGCGGAGCTGCGCGGAGGCGCCCGCGACGATGGCTTGCGTCAGGAGAGGGTAGTTGCTGCGGATGAGGGGATGATTGGCGGTGTCCGTATTCGTCGCCAGAGCTCCGATGGAGACACCCCCGCGGTCACCGCCCGCGGCCTTGATCTCGGTCAGCTTCAGACGCGTGACGTCCACCAGCTCGTTGGGACGTTCGACGTCCTCTTTCATCAGATCGAGGATGTTCGTCCCGCCCGCCAGGAATTTCGCCAGCGGGTTCGCCGCAACGGCGCCGGCGGCGGCGCTCGCATCGCTCGCCCGCACGTATTTAAACGGTCTCACTGGCGTCCTCCTTTCTCACGCGAGCCAACTGATCCTCGTCGACGAAGCGCCACGTATGCTTCGTCTCTCTGCCCGAATGGACCTCCTGGATTGCGGCCACGATCCCCGGATAGGCCCCGCAGCGGCAGATGTTGCCGCTCATCCGTTCGCGGATTTCGTCGTCCGTGAGCCGGGTCGTCGTCGCGGTCACGTCTTCCGTGGCGTGGCTCACGTCGCCTCGGCGCGCCTCTTCGAGCAGCGCGACGGCGGAGCAGATCTGCCCCGAGGTGCAGTACCCGCACTGGAAGCCGTCATACTTGATGAAGGCCGCCTGCATGGGGTGGAGGTCATCCCCCTTCGCCAGCCCTTCGATCGTCGTGACCTCCCGGCCCTCGACGCTGGCGGCGAGCGTCAGGCACGACAGGACGCGCCGGCCGTCGACGATCACCGTGCAGGCCCCGCACTGGCCCTGGTCGCAGCCCTTCTTCGAGCCGGTCAGCTCGAGCCTTTCGCGCAGCGCGTCGAGCAGTACGACACGCGGATCGATTTGCAGGGTTTTCGTCGCGCCGTTGATCTTGAGCACCACCTGCACGAGATTCTCCGCCGCGGAACCCGCTGCAGTCGCGGCGTCGGGCGACAGGCTCAGTGCCGCCAACGCTTTCTCGAGCGACAGCAGGTCGAGGGCGAAGAATCCGACGCTGCCTGCCAGGAACGTGCGTCGCGTCTGCCCGACGCCGGTCAACGCCGGCATCTCCTCCAGCAGCGCCTCTTCGTCATCCGTCAGCTCAGGTTCCGAGGTCTCGTCGAAGTCGTCGTTCATTGAGGATCCTCCTGTTTGCCTTCTTTACGGACTGGCATGTTGTATTGCTCCTCGCTGACCTTTTCCATCCAATCGGTGCTCTTGCCGTCGAGCTGCTCTACAATGGCGATGTGCGCCATTGAGCTGGTTGGCGAGGCTCCGTGCCAGTGCTTTTGATTGGGCGGGATCCAGACGACGTCGCCTTGCCGGATCTCATCGACCGGAGAGCCCCATTGTTGAACGCGGCCGGTTCCGGCCGTCACGATCAGCGTCTGGCCGAGAGGATGGCTGTGCCATGCAGAGCGGGCGCCGGGCTCGAAGGTAACGAGCGCGCCGCTCACGCGCGCAGGATCGCTCGCTTGAAACGGAGAATCGACGCGCACGGAGCCGGTGAAGTTTTCGGCTGGTCCTTGCCGGGACGGCTGGGAACCGCTGCGCGCGATGGTGATGGTCTGGCCGGATGCGGAAGCTACGAGAGAAAAGGAGAGGACGGTCGCGGCGAGCAGTTTCATGTGCGGCTCCTTCTGGCGGTTCAGTCCAAGCCCTTCTGCGCGAGGAACTGCGACAGGAGGTCGGCGATCTGCAGATTGTTGAGATCGGACATCGGGAAGTGCGTATTGCCACGGACGCCCAACTCGGGCAGAGACACGAGGGTGACGTCTCCTCCCCGGCGGTTCACGGCATCCCGCCACAGCCTCGCCATGTCAAGAAAGACGCGCCATTGGTCCTCGCCCGGATTCACGCTCGGTTTCTCGGCAATGTTGTCGCCGTAGTAGACGACGATCGGGATCTTCGTGAGCAGCATGAAATCCGACAGAGGCACACCGACGGCTTTCAGCGTGCCGCCGGCGTGAGTCATGGGCTCGGGGACTTCCCCCTCCGGGAAAAAGAAGTTGCCGCCCGGCTCATACGACACGATGGCTTGGACATTCTTGTTCTTGATTGCCGTGCGCCAACCCAGTGCACCGCTTTGGGAATGCGTGACGAGAATGCCCGGCCCGGTCCGGTCGAAGAGTACGGAAACCGCGTCGGAATTGACCTCCATGTCGAAGGGCCCGGTGTTCGGCACCATCTGCCGGAAGAACTGGTCGAGTGCCTCCGGTTCGCTTGAGAACTGCACGCCCGGGAACAAGTCCGGCCAGATGCCTAGCCGGAAGATGCCGAACCAGAGCTGTTCGTCCGGCGTAACCGCCAAGTTCATCGGCTGCGTGCTGCGTGCCGCACGGCCGCGCCGTGGCTGATCGATCAGATAGACTGGAAAGCGGCGGCGGAGGAAGATGGTCTGGAAACCTTCACGCCCATCAGGCGTCGTCTCCCAAGTCTTCGCGGACTGCCCATGGCCATGCCAGAACACGAGAGGAAGCTTTCTGGCATTCACCGGGACCTGGTAGAACACGTAGGCGTGATCACCGTGCAAGGTCTGTCCCGCGGAATCGGGTCCGGCGGGGTTGAATGCACCCTGTTTGACCGGATCGAACGTGCCCGGAGCGGTGACGACCGTCCCGCCGACCGCAAAGCTGCCTTGCTCCTGGATCATCAGCGGCCCGGGATGGCTGTTTCCGGCCGCAGTTGCACATGCCGAGCTGATGATCGCAGCCGCGGTCAGGGCAAACGCGTTGAAGACTTTCATGATGGTTGTTACCTCAGCGGTCGATCATCCGCTGCGCGCCCTCGGAATACCGGGCCCCTTGCACCGTGATCTGAGACGCGGCGCTTTCGATGTCGCGGAGATCGGCTTGGGTGAGCTCAACCGAGGCCGCCGCGATGTTCTCTTGCAGGCGATGCACCTTGGTGGTGCCGGGTATCGGTACGATCCAGGGCTTCTGGGCGAGGAGCCAGGCGAGCGCGATCTGGGCCGGCGTCGCGTTTTTGCGCTGAGCCATGCTCCCGAGCAGGTCGACCAACGCCTGGTTCGCCTTCCGGGCCTCCGGGGAGAAGCGGGGGACGGTGTTGCGGAAGTCGTTGCTGTCGAACGAGGTGTTCTCGTCGATCTTTCCTGTGAGAAAGCCCCTGCCCAGCGGGCTGAAGGGAACGAAACCAATTCCTAACTCCTCCAAGGCCGGGAGGATCTCCTCTTCGGGCTCTCGCCACCAGAGCGAGTACTCGCTCTGAAGGGCCGTGACAGGCTGGACGGCGTGTGCGCGGCGGATGGTCTGCACTCCTGCCTCGGAGAGGCCGAAGTGCCGGACCTTGCCCTCCTGGATCAGCTCCTTCACCGTGCCCGCCACGTCCTCGATGGGCACATCCGGATCGACGCGGTGCTGATAGAACAGGTCGATGGCGTCGATGTTGAGCCGCCCGAGCGATGCTTCCGCGACCTCCCTGATGTGCTCAGGCCGGCTGTTCAGGCCGGCCTGCTTCCCGTCGGCGTCGAGGCGGAACCCGAACTTGGTGGCGATCACCACCTGCTCGCGGATGGGGGAGAGCGCTTTGCCCACCAGCTCCTCGTTGGTGAACGGACCGTAGACTTCAGCGGTGTCGAAGAAGGTGACGCCGAGGTCGACGGCCGACCGGATCACCGAGATCATCTCCTGCTCGTCCCGGGCTGGTCCATATCCGAAGCTCATACCCATGCAGCCGAGCCCGATGGCCGAAACTTCCAGGTTGCTCCGTCCCAGTTTGCGCTTCTGCATTGTTCTCTCCTTCCTTACCTACACTGCCAGTGCGGCGGGCTCTCGGTCGAGATCGAGGGACGTCGAGAGGTCCCGGTGCGCGTCGGTCTGCGCCTTCAGGTCGGCGACCTTCTGCTCCACGGTGGCAACGGCATCGGCGCCTGCAACAAAGCGGCGCGGCGGCGGCTCCTGGCTGGCGATCGTGATGAGCGCTCGCGCGAGCTTGGCCGGATCGCCGGATTGCAGGCCGTTCTGGGATTTCCAAAACTCGAGCTGTTTCGTTCTGCGTTCGTCGTAATCCTCGATGGACGGCTCAGCGTAGTTCGTCGATCTCTCGGTGAGGAGCTCCGTGCGGAAGAACCCCGGATTGACGATGGTGGTGGCAATGCCGAACGGCGCGATCTCGGCGTGCAGCGACTCCATCCATCCCTCCAGGCCGAACTTCGAGGCGGCATAGGCGGTGCAGAACTCGAAACCGACGAGGCCCGCGCTCGACGAGATGGAGATGATGTGCCCTGAGCGCTGCTCGCGCATCACCGGCAGGACAGCGCGGGTGACGTTCATCGGGCCAAAGAGGCTCACCGCCAACTGCCGCTCCATCTGCTCGGGCGTCAGCTCCTCGAAATAGCCGGCATAAAAGCTGGCAGCATTGTTGACCAGGACGTCGATGCGGCCGAACCGGTCGACAGCGGCCTTCACCGCCGCCTCGGCATCGCCGGGTTTGGTCACGTCCAGCTCGACGGCCAGCAGATTGTCCGACCGGCCCAAGGCCTTGGCGACTCCGGCGCGGTCACGGCCCGAGGCCACAACCGCGTGGCCGGCCGCCAGTGCTGCCTTGGCGAAATCGACGCCCATGCCACGGCCGGCTCCAGTGATGAACCAGACCTTCCTGTTACCCATGACAACTCCTTTTCAGAGGCGGGAGAGACCGCTCGAAGGGCTCCGAACGAATGTGCAAGTTTCACACCGGAACAAGCCTTCGTAGGTGCCCGTCCCGTGATCCCATGTTAGGGCTCCGGGACCCGGGGCGGTATGACGATCCTCGAAGATTCTTGGACGATCCTGCAAATCTTTCCGTAAAGTGTCCAGAGTCCGCTGGAGGGGGGCTAGGATAGGGACATGGACGAATTGGCGGAGCGCATCGCACGGGCTATTCCGGAGGACGGTGGTGTCGAGCCGCTGAAGGGGCTTCACCTCTTCCGCTCCTCGACTCCGACGGAGCCGCTCCACGGAGTTTCCAGGCCTTCCTTCTGCGTGATCGCGCAGGGGAGCAAGGAGGTGCTCCTGGGTGACAGCCGCTACCGCTATGACCCGGCTCATTACCTGCTCGCCACCGCGGAGCTGCCCGTCGTGGGCCAGGTCCTCGAGGCGTCGGCGGAGCGGCCGTATCTGAGCCTTCTTCTGGAGCTCGACCCGGCTCTCGTCGGCTCGGTGATGGTGGAGGCGGGTCATCTCTCATCAGGGAACCAGGGCAACGCGCGGGCGATGGACGTGAGCCCGCTGGACGCGGGCCTGCTGGATGCCGTGGTACGTCTGGTGAGGCTCCTGGACTCGCCTGCCGAAGTACGGGTTTTGCGGCCGCTGATCACGCGGGAGATCGTGTACCGGCTGCTGATTGGAGACCAGGGAAAGCGGCTCCGTCAGGTGGCTCTCCTGGGCGGCCACACCGACGTCATCGCAGAAGCCATCGGGCGCCTCCGCAGGGAATTCAACCAGCCGCTGCGGATCGACAGCCTGGCGCGGGAACTGGGGATGAGCGTCTCGGGCTTTCACCACCACTTCAAGGCGGTGACGGCAATGAGCCCCCTACAATTCCAGAAGCAGCTCCGGCTCCAGGAGGCCCGGCGCATCATGATCGGCGAGAACCTGGATGCCGCCAGTGCTGGCTACCGGGTTGGCTACGACGACGCCTCGCAGTTCAGCCGGGAGTACAAGAGGCTGTTCGGACAGCCCCCCGTCAGGGACGTGGAGCGGCTGCGCGAGGCGGCGAGGAGCTAGGCCGCTGCCCTGTCATCTCACTCCATCATCGCACCGGAATCGATTGCGCGTGATGAAAATAGTCGTCCGGATCCCACCGTTCTTTGACCTTGACCAGATTGCGCGGATTCCGTCGAAAGTTGTCCAGGAAATATAGCCAGAGCGCGTGATCGACGTCGCCGCGATCGTGGCTGCCCAGCACCGTGTCGGGATAGTTGTAATAGGCGCCATCGACCGTGCCGGTGGTGTCCCTCGCCGGATCGGGCGTGCCGCCGTATTCCGCATAAACCTCACGGTAAAAGTCGTTGATCCATTGCAGGTGCGCCTCGGCCTGAGCCTGGTAGGGCGGCAGGTAACTCTCGCCCGGCTCCGAGGCGTTGAGCCAGTAGGTCTGGTACTGGAGCTTCATGATGGAGCTGCGCTGCGGCACGGCCGTCGACTCTGATGTCCGCCGGTTGATTGCACCGCCGTAGCTATCCACCTGCAGCAGTGATTGGCTCATGTCGGTAGCAGGAAGGCCGGCCGGCGTGGTGTTCAACCACTTGTAGATGGCCTCGGCCTGATTGTCCGGGAAGGGCTTCTTCATATAGGCCGACTTGTATTTACCAAACTGATTCGGCCCGGAACCGTTCAGCGTTTGCAGCGCCTCGAGGTAAGTGACGTGCTGCGCCGCGTCGCTGGCCGGCATGGTCGTCATGTAGCCCGGGTGCCCGCCGAGCGGCTTCTGGAGCGCCGCGCTCGGGACGATCTGGTCGAAAAGCATCTTGGCTCGCTGAATGCTCCTCTCTGCCCGCTGACGATGGTCGCCATAATCGATACCGGGGTCAGACACCAACTGCAGGAGCAGGCCAATCTGCCCGTTCGAGACGTGGTTCAATTTCAGGAGGCTGAAGTCGGTATCGGGCATCTCCACGACGAGCTCGGCGTAGGCGGCCAGTAGCTCGGCGAAGCTGTTCCGGTCGAGATCGGACCAGTTCCAAGCCAATGCACGGATGGTGGCGTGATCCGGCGCGTCGGGAAGCTGGGCAAAGTAGTAGCGCACGATGACGCCGAAGTTGCCGCACCCTGCGCCGCACAAGGCCCAGAACAGGTCCCGCTCGTCGCTCGTCGCGCTCTCGGCAGATACGTGACGCAATTCTGCCTGTCCAACCCTGGCGTCCCATGTCACGATGTCCACGGCGCTCAGGTGATCCACGGTCAAGCCGTGCATCCTCGACAACAATCCGTACCCGCCGCCGGTGATATGGCCGCCCGCTCCGACCGAATAGCAGCTACCGGCGGGCAAGGTCTTGTTGAACCCATTCAACAGCGTGCGATACACGGACCAGTTTTCACATCCGGCATCGACGAAGAAGGCATTGCGCACCGGATCGAACCCCGTCTGGCTCAAAGCAGACATGTCGATGATGGCCCTGGTGCTGCTGTTGTAGACGAAATTCTCATAGCAGTGCCGACCCGAGGTGACCCTCACGTCTCTGCCGTGAGCCTTGACGGCGGCCGTCAAACAGTCAGCGACCTGTTCCGGATGCGTCGGGGCGTACACCGATTGCAAGTTGGAGGCGAACCAGCGGCGGTCGAATCCCTGGCGGTCGCTGAGGACAACGGGGCGGCTACCACCGTGCGCGATTGAATGGCTCAAGACAGTGCACTCCTTCCCGGGAAACAAACTCGGCGTTCGCTTGAGTGATGTTGTCATATTCAACGGCGTGGATTACGACGTGACGGATAGGGCCCCATGTAGGGGCGGCCCTTGTGGCCGCCCTCCGGGCGCCTGGGAACGCTTTCCGGCTGACCGGGGAACCTTCCGCGGCGATTCGGGAACCTTCCCGGATGATCCGGGCGGCTGCCCAAGTCATCCGGTGGACCTGCCCCGGTTTTGTGGACAGTTTAGGAATCGGGTCTTCTCCTCTTGTCTTCGGGGGGCCTGGGGGGCAGAGCCCCCCAGCACCAAGGTCCTACGGAAACGCGTAGCGCGCCTCGACTTAGCTTCATGCTAGGCAGCCTTCTTCTGCTTCTCGAACTCGGCCGGGCTCAGATAGCCAAGCGACGAGTGCCGGCGGTGGAGGTTGTACCAGCCCTCGAGGAACTCGAAGATGGCCCTACGCGCTTCCTCATGGTTTTTGAAACGCCGCCGATCGAGCAACTCGCACTCCAGCGTCGCAAAGAAGCTCTCGCACATGGCGTTGTCGAAGCAGTCGCCCACCGAGCCCATCGACGGACGCACTCCAGCTTTGCGGCAGCGTAGTCCAAAGGCGATGGAGGTGTATTGCGTACCCTGGTCGGAGTGGTGAATTACCCCTTTGGGCCGGCGCTGCTCAAGGGCCATGTTGAGAGCCTCCAGGACCAGTTCGGTGCGCAGATGCGTCGCCATCGACCAGCCCACCACCCGACGGCTCCAGGCATCCAACACCACTGCCAAGTACAGGAAGCCTGCCCAGGTCGGGATGTAGGTGATGTCGGCTACCCATAGTCGATCCCGGCCCTCGGCCGAGAAGTTTCTTTCCACCAGGTCCGGAGCTGGTCGGACCCTCTTGTCGCTGACCGTGGTAGTAGCCCACCGGCGACGGCTGGCTCCCTGCAAGCCCGCTTCGCGCATCAGGCGGGCCACTCGCTTGCGGCCGACTGGGATGCCCGAAGCCACGAGCTCGGCGCGAATCCGCGGTGACCCATAGGTCCCGCGGGAGCGTTCATGGATCAACCGGATCTGCTTGAGAAGCTCCTCGTCACTCTCGGCTCGCCGCGACCGCGGCCGATGCGACCACACGTAGTACCCGCTGGCGGAGACACCCAGCAGGCGACACATCCTCCTGACGCTGTACATGGCCTGGTTGACTCTCACGAATCTGAAGACCTTGGTGGGATCGATCCGGTCTCCCGAGCAAACCAGGCCGCGGCTTTTGACAAGATATCTCGCTCTTCTTGCAGGCGCCGGTTCTCACGCCGCAAACGGCTCAGCTCCTCACGCTCGACACTCGTCAAACCCTCTTCGCGATGACCCTCCTCCGGATCACTCTGCCGTACCCAAGCCCGGATCGAATCAGCTGACGGTTCATACTCACGAGACAGGGCTTCCGGCGTGCGGCCAGACCGCACCAAATCTACCATCTGACGTCGGAACTCGAAAGAATACGGGGGTCTACCTCTTGCCATCATGGAACTCCTTATCCCTAAGGATGACGAGTCCACGAAACCGGGTCAACTTCACGGGCAGCTGCCCAAGTCATCCGGGCGGCTGCCCAAGTCATCCGGGTAGCTGCCCAAGTCGTCCGGGCAGCTGCCCAAATCATCCGGGCGGCTGCCCAAGTCATCCGGGCAGCTGCCCAAGTCGTCCGGGCAGCTGCCCAAATCATCCGGGCGGCTGCCCAAGTCATCCGGGCAGCTGCCCAAGTCATCCGGGCAGCTGCCCAAGTCATCCGGGTAGCTGCCCAAATCATCCGGGCAGCTGCCCAAGTCATCCGGGTAGCTGCCCAAGTCGTCCGGGCAGCTGCCCAAATCATCCGGGCGGCTGCCCAAGTCATCCGGGCAGCTGCCCAAGTCGTCCGGGCAGCTGCCCAAATCATCCGGGCGGCTGCCCAAGTCATCCGGGCGGCTGCCCAAGTCATCCGGGCAGCTGCCCAAGTCATCCGGGCAGCTGCCCAAGTCATCCGGGCAGCTGCCCAAGTCATCCGGGTAGCTGCCCAAATCATCCGGGCAGCTGCCCAAGTCATCCGGGTAGCTGCCCAAGTCATCCGGGCAGCTGCCCAAGTCATCCGGGTAGCTGCCCAAATCATCCGGGCAGCTGCCCAAGTCATCCGGGTAGCTGCCCAAGTCATCCGGGTAGCTGCCCAAGTCATCCGGGCAGCTGCCCAAATCATCCGGGCGGCTGCCCAAGTCATCCGGGCAGCTGCCCAAGTCGTCCGGGAAGGCCCCCTGCTCAGCCGGTCAGCCTCCCGGCTTCAGCGGCGCGCCCGGTTGAGCGATGCGGCGACTTGACGGGCTAGCTCGGCGGTGGCGGTTTCGCGGCGGGCGGCTTCCTGAAAGAGGAGGAGGGCGGCCATCGGCTCGCGGGCGACTTCGAGATTACGGAAGACGGTCACCATCTCGTCGGCGAGCTCGCGGACTTCGGCGGTCTTTCCCTCCTGTAAATGAGAGATCGACAGATCGAGGGCGGCGAGCGCGGCGTCAAAGGCGTTGCCCTCGTCGAGAAACGTCCGGCGGACCTGGGTCAGAAGCCGGCTGGCCCGTTCGTGATCTCCAAGGCCGGCGGCTATCCTCCCCTCCACCCAATCCAGGCGGACGCGGTCTTGCGCGCTCCCGTGAGTCGCCGCCAGAGCCTTCAGATCGGGCAGAAGGGCAGCCGCCTCTCGATGATGGCCGGCCTTGGAGAGGTTGTCCACGAGATTGTGTCGAAGGCAGAGCAGGAGGCGGGGCTCCCGATCGGGGTCGATGAGGCCGTTCGCCTGCTTCAGGGCCTGAATGGCGGACTCTGTATCGCCCTGCTCGATATGGGCGCCGGCTTTCAGGATGAGGCTTTTGCCGGCGAGGTGCGGATCCCGATGCTCGCCGTTGAGGAACAGCTCCACGGCATCTGCGAGCAGCTTGAACGCCTCGGGGAAGCGCCGTTGTGCCAAGCGTAGCGAGGCCTTCAGGTCCAGAAGGATGGGCTCGTAGCCCAGGGCATCCTCGGAGTCCCGGGTTCCCGCCTCCCACCAGGAATCCGCCATGTCGAAGCTCCGCTCGGCTCCAGTGAGGTCGCCCTGCACCCGGCGTGCGTTGCCAAGAGCGGCCCAGGCGAGGCTTCGAAGCTGGTAGACCCAGCTCTCCTCGAAAAGGCTGCCCTCCGCGATCCTGTCCGCCACATGGACCGCGAGGTCAGCAAGGTGGACGGCCTCGAACGGCTCCTGCGGTGCGGTCTTACAGCTTCTGCGGACCAGCAGCTCGCAGAGGCCCCAACTCACGAAATGTGGGTTGGAGTGGAGGAGGGCGAGTCGTTCCTCCGGAGCGAGGGGTAGAAGCTCCTCCAGTAGCCGGGGTGCCTCGGCGCGGGACCAGGCGAGGGCGGCGTCGATGGGTCCGAAGACAGGAGGGAGGGCGTTGGCCTGATGAAGCTCGAGCAGCCAGCCTCCCACCTCTCGGCAGCGGGAACAGACGGCGAGCAGATGGAAGAGCTGTTCATTCTGCTTCACCGTCCGATCTGTGGCAAGCAGGTGCTCCAAAGTGGCGGCATCGAGATGTCTGTGCTCCACGCAATCCTCCTCTGAGAGCTTCTTAGCGAGCGGATAATAGCGCAAGTCGGAAACGGCGGGTAACCGTTGCAGGAAAAATTGGGCCGGTGAGTGGAGCCCGGCCCGTGAGGCTCATTCAGCCGTTGGGATCGAGGATGGAGCCGTTGTCGCCGTCCGCAGCGAACGTAGGGAAGAGGGAGACGAGGGATAGCAGGGTGTCGAGGAGACGTGAGCCGAAGCTAGACATTTGAACCTCCTGAGGGTCACACGGCTCCGGCCACCACGGCCGGAGTGGGCGGGCCTCTCAAGAGGAAGTGTGCGGTGCCTTCCCTGGAAGTGCCCGGGATCGGTGCCATCCTCTTCCTGCTGCCACCTCTCCGGTCGCGAGCCCCGGACACCCTCTGAAGCTGGCAACTTATCCGTCGCGCTACTGACGCAGAAGCCGCCTTGCTTTCCCCACTCAATGAAAGGGATCTCTCGTTTCTGCAAGAGGATGGCTCAATTGGGGGCATCCGCTTATCCGGCCGCATAAGCGCTCTGTCGGCTTGCTTATGGACATTCTCTTCCTCGCTCGCATCATGGAGCCTCCGCTGAATCCGTCATTTACGGCTGCCAACCTGATGTGACTTGACGCATAAGCGCCTTGCCCTGTTCGGTAGGAGAGGAGGCTTATGCGACACCGTGGCTGTGTTGACCTGCCCATGGCAAGGGCGTATATTCAGCTAAAGCGCAGAAACCACGAGTGCATCGACATGTTGCAATTAGTCACCGGGATCGCTGAGTGTCGGTAAGGCGGAAAGTCGGCGAATGTTGAGCGAGCGGTTAGACCTCGTGTGCTGGAACTCGCGTGCTGCCACTGGAGGTTTGCAATGTCAGATCCCAAGGAAGTGGTTAAGTTGAATGGTGACTCCAAGCTAGAGTTGATTCGTGCCAAGGCTACTTGCCCATTCATTGCAAGCGCAATCGCTGCAGATCTACTGCCCGTTCGCAACAGTGTCGAGAATCCACTTGCCTCCATAGAAGACGTCAGAGCGCTGGGCAATCGAGATGAGGGTAACCTAGGAGACGTGCTTGCAATGTTTGCTACTGGCAATCATGCTTTTATGCGAGATAGTTCGGGCCAGCTAGTTCACCCAGTTCCTCATGGGCTGTTCTCATTGGACTTTCCTGATTCACAAGGATCTCACCCAGGCGACAGCGGCATTCTTCAGGGAGATCCTAAACGTCGTGGCCCAGACAAATTCAGCGAAATGGACTTTGACAGATTAGCTAAGCGGGCCAAGAACGGGCTTCTCACGCGAGCTGCCGTAGGTGACTTTATTGCGGAAAACGTTCGCAATGACCCCAATGCTAGGACGATTGGTCGGGATGTGATCGTGCGTATGGGGCATGGCCTTTTTACGCTTTTCGAGGAAGCGATTCCTGCGGCGATTAAGAGGATAGTAGGCGACCTTCAAGAGGCCAATACCAGACATAGGCGAGCTATACAGCGGTTGACAAAGTTGCTAGCAGAGGACAACCTCGCTGGATCTTCAGGAGAGTTCGGTCTGCTATTCACGTTGTTGTCCAAGGAGGAAGGAGGCGAGCCTGTTTTGCTCCTAGAAGAGGTGCGCATGATGTTCCAGGATAAGCGCCTACCAACTGGCTGGGATCAAGGACGAAAGACTTGGATTGATTGGGCAACACACACCCTTGCGCTTTTAGTCAGTGCGTACAGCAGCTATGAAAAAAACGACTGAGGGTCTAACCCCACGCTCCACCGGACGGCCAACGCACTGACGTGCGTCGTCCGCCGGTGAGCTTTAGGCGTTATGCGCTGCGAGGTTTGACATGAGGACAAAGGTTCTGCTCATCATACTTGCGATCACTTTCGCTTTCTCGATTGGAGGAGTGAGTTTAATTTGGTGCCAAACATCCGACGCGAAGGGACGCGAGGAGATCCGAACGGAAGTCGTGAAAGCTCTGTTGCAACTCGCAGTCGTGGGCATAATTGGCGGAGTTGTGGCGAGCCTGCTTAAGTCTGTCGAGAGTGATCGCGCAGACCAAAGTAGGGCGGCAGAGAAAAGGCGCGAGCGATTTCTCATTCTAAGCGGCCTACGAACCGATTACCTGCAGAGGGTAGGTACAGCTTATCGTAACACGAAGTTCGCCCGGCGCGCCCTTATCGCCGGTGGACTCAGTGACAGCAATCCAATAGGGGTGCCAACACTAGGTGCCTGGCAAGTGTTAAAGAAGAACGTGTAGTTCTCGCCCGCTCTCTGTCGTAGACAGGTCCCGCAGCGTCTTCCCGGTAGTCTACCGAGTCGTGCGAGCTGCCTGAGCGGGCAGAATCGTTGCGAAAGCGGACCTTCATCAGCCTGTCAGGAGCTGTTCTCTGCTTTTCGGGCGCACTCTCCCGTCCTGGAGGAAATCCAGTTCCCGAAGAGCTCGACTTGTGAGGCACGGCAGCTCCGATCGCCGGTTACGGCGATACAGTGGCAAACAAACCCACGAACGGCAGGGCCGGCGGGAAGCAGCCGTTGGGGAATCTCGCCAGGCGGTCTCCAGCCTTCAGCCTTTCCGCTGCCTCACGGAACGCCGCAAGGAAGAGGCCGTAGGCCGCCCTCAGCCCTTGACGGGCATCCTTGCTGGCGGCGTGGAACAGCGGCGCGGGTGACTTCTTGAGCTTCTTCGGCCGCGTGTGCGGATGCTGGCTCAGGATGGCCTCCGGGCCGAGCGGCTCCCTGCCCGTGAGCTTCCTTTCCGCCGCGGCGTCGGACTCGATCTCGCGCACCAGCCCCGCCACCAGATCCCGATACACCTCCGGGCTGAGATGACGCCAGCAGGGTAGTTGCGAGAGCGCGACAGTCTCTTCCGACGGAAAGCTTTCAGGCTTGGAGTCCTTCTTCTTCTTGCGCAGCCGGGCCCGGTACTCCTGGGTGCGATTGAACCAGGTGCCGTGAATGGGCTCGCCGTCGAGCACGGCCTTGATCATGCTGATGCCGGGCCACTCCTCGACCCGTGCTACGAGTCCATCCTTGACGCCCTGGGCAAGGACGTAGCGTAGACGATCGACTTGGGCCGCGGGTTCGTCGCTGACGGGGATCGACGTGTAGCGGTCGGACCAGACCCCGTCCGGCCAGTCCGTCAGGCGACCGACCTCGCGCGCCGCGTTGGTCTGGAAGTACCACATGAACTTCGCCATGCTCCTGGCGTCCGGAACCCACAGGAGCAGGTGGTAGTGCGACGAGAGGAATGAGAAGCCGCAGATCTCGACCGGGTAGAGCCTCTGGGCACGGCCGAGGACACCGAGGAGGATGTCGTCGATCACCGGGTCCGGCCGCAAAAGGTACCGGCCCTGGTGGGTGCGACAGGTGATTTCAACGAAGGAGCCTTCTTGCGGGATGAAGCGTGGTGGTCTTGACATAGTACCCGTGTAGAGACGGAAAACGGGTCCAAAATGTCATTCCTGGAAACGCTTCAACATTAGCCCGGCACTTATCGCTGCCTAACGGAACGCCGCAAGGAAGAGGCCGTAGGCCGCCCTCAGCCCTTGACGGGCATCCTTGCTGGCTGCGTGGAACAGCGGCGCCGGTGACTTCTTGAGCTTCTTCGGCCGCGTGTGCGGATGCTGGCTCAGGATGGCCTCCGGGCCGAGCGGCTCCCTGCCCGTGAGCTTCCTTTCCGCCGCGGCGTCGGACTCGATCTCGCGCACCAGCCCCGCCACCAGATCCCGATACACCTCCGGGCTGAGATGACGCCAGCAGGGTAGTTGCGAGAGCGCGACAGTCTCTTCCGACGGAAAGCTTTCAGGCTTGGAGTCCTTCTTCTTCTTGCGCAGCCGGGCCCGGTACTCCTGGGTGCGATTGAACCAGGTGCCGTGAATGGGCTCGCCGTCGAGCACGGCCTTGATCATGCTGATGCCGGGCCACTCCTCGACCCGTGCTACGAGTCCATCCTTGACGCCTTGGGCAAGGACGTAGCGCAGACGATCGACTTGGGCCGCGGGTTCGTCGCTGACGGGGATCGACGTGTAGCGGTCGGACCAGACCCCGTCCGGCCAGTCCGTCAGGCGACCGACCTCGCGCGCCGCGTTGGTCTGGAAGTACCACATGAATCTGGCCATGCTCCTGGCGTCCGGAACCCACAGGAGCAGGTGGTAGTGCGACGAGAGGAATGAGAAGCCGCAGATCTCGACCGGGTAGAGCCGCTGGGCACGGCCGAGGACACCGAGCAGGATGTCGTCAATTACCGGGTCGGGCCGCAAGAGGTATCGGCCCTGGTCGGTGCGGCAGGTGATTTCGACGAAGGAGCCATTTTCTGGGATGAAGCGTGGTGATCTTGACATAGTACCCGTGTAGAGACGGAAAACGGGTTCGAAATGTCATTCCTGGGAATGCTTCAACATTTGCCTGGTACTTATCGGCCGTACTTATCGGCCACACAGTACCTGGGTTTGACCTGCCCCGCCGCGGGGGCGTATATTAACTAAAGTGTAGAAACCACGAGTGCATTGACATGTTGCAATCAGTCACCGGGATCGCCGACTGCGAAACGCTGATTGCAGAACCTCTGCACAGGGAGATCCGGCATGTCCCGTCGTCCCATCCTTCGCTGTCTTCTCCTCGCTGCGTTCGCCACGGCCGGCACGGCCGCCGCGTCCAATCTTTCGGTGACCAAATTGGACAGTCCCGACCCGGTGGTTCCAGGAGGAACCATCACCTACACCATCACCGTCACCAACTCGGGGCCCGGCAGCGCCGCCGACGTCGTCCTCTCGGACCAGATCCCGGCGGACACGAGGCAGATCTCGTTCAACTCCCCGCCCGGTTGGTCGTGCATCGCCCCGACGATCGGTACGGTCACCTGCGGCAATCCGTCGTTCGGTGTGGGCAGCGCCGTCTTCACCATGACGGTGGAGGCGTCGTCCGCCTTCATTACGGGCACAGTCATCACCAATACCGCGAGCGTCACGTCGTCCACGGTGGACCCCAATCCGGGCAACGAGAGCGCCACCACGACCACGACGGTGGCAGCCAACACGGGCGCGGGGGCGGCCTCGCTCACCAAGAGCGACTTCCCGGATCCCGTCGTCGCCGGCACGGGCCTGTCCTATTTCCTCGTCGCCAGGAACGCCAGCGGTGGCGCCCTCGGACCGACGACGGTCACCGACGTCCTGCCGGCGGGCACTACGTTCCTGATGTTGAATCCGCCGCCGGCCGGCTGGACCTGCACCGCGCCTCCCGCAGAGGCCACCGGCACGGTCACCTGCTCGACCGCCGTCTTCGCTCCGGGTGATTCGTTCCTCGGCTTCTCCGTCAGGGTCAACCCTTCGGTGCCAGCCGGCATGGTGCTGACCAACACGGCGGACCTGGTCGTCATGGACGGTACCCTTGGTGTCATCAACCGGGACGCAACGACGACGACGACCGTCATCACGCCGGGGGCGATCGTCTACGGAACCAAAGCGGTTTCCAGCGGATCCCTCATGCCGGGAAGCGCGCTGACCTACACCGTCGTGCTGACCAACAACGGCGACTCTCCTCAGGGGGACAACCCGGGCGACGAATTCACGGACGTGCTGCCGGCCAGCCTGACGCTGGTCAGCGCCACGGCGACCTCGGGCACGGCTACGGCCAACATCGCCAACCGCACGGTGGCCTGGAACGGCTCGATCGCGTCCGGGGCCTCGGTGACGATCACCATCAACGCCGTGATCGACCCCGCGGTCCCGCCGGGCACGACGATCACCAACCAGGGGACGATCTTCTACGACACAGACGTCAACGGCGCCAACGAGTCCTCGACCGGCACGGACAATCCGGCGACGCCCAACGCCAACCCCGATCCCACGTCCTTCGTGGTGCCGGTAGCGACGCCGATCCCGACCGTCAATGAGATCGGCCTCATGCTGCTGGCGCTGCTGCTCGCCATGGTCGGCGCCTGGACGCTGCGGCGCCGGCAGGGCGGCGCCTTCTAGGACACTCATCCGGAAAAGGAAACTCTTCGCGAAGGGTTGACAGGAGCCTCGGACATGACCATGGATGAAGCGCAGGAAGAGATCCGGCAGATGAAGTGGGACCTTCGGATCCTGAGCGACCAGGCGCTCAGGGTCGCTGATGCCCTTCCTCCCGAAGACCGGGAGCGGATCGCCGACATCGCGGACCGGATCGCGGACGCGGCCCAGGACCTGATCACGGCGATCAACCAGGATGACGTGGACACCGAGGCCAAGATGGTCGCGCGAATGCAGGGCGGCCTCGCCGAGGTCCAGAAGCAGCTCAAGCTCATCGCCCGCGAGCTGAACGAGGTGGCAGATGGGCTGTTCTTTCATTGACCCCCTCGGCCGGGCTGGCCATTCCGATCAATCTGGGTAGAAGATTGGCATGCCATGTACGTTCATGATCCTCCTCTTCGCGACGGCCGCCGCTGCTTCCACGGTTCCTGCCCAGCTTGACGCGATCCTGAAGGACTACGGCGCCGATACGCCGGGGGCCACGTGCTCGTGGCGCAGGATGGGAAGATTCTCTACCGCAAGGGAGCGCGGCGTAAGATGAATCAAAAGCTTGAGTCATAGCGAGGTTTTCATGCGTGACTGGCTGCTGCGGGTGCTGCGATCGGTTCCGGGAAGGATCGTGACCTTTCTCACGTTTCTGCTCTTCGCCATCATCGCTCGGGAACTGCTCCTCGGTCTCGTCCGTGCTGCGACGGGATTGCGCCGCCCGCCGCCTCTCTGGCTATCGCCCCATACAGAATTTGCCGTGCGGCCGACGGGTATCGCCTACGCGTTCTTCGGTGCGGCGCTGATGATCGCCCTCGGCCTCGGCGCCTATCGACTGTTCGTCAGATGGCTGGAAGGCCGCCCCGCAAAGGAGATCGGCCGGCCCTTCGCTGCCGAGCTCGCCCTGGGTACTTCCTTGGGGGCGACTTTTGTGCTTGCAATAGCAGGTGTGCTGGCTCTTGGCGGCTGGCTTCGCCTGAGCTGGAGTGGTGCGTGGCACTTTGCCCTTGTTTCCCTGGCCATGGCTGCAACTGCAGCGGTCGTGGAGGAAATCGCTCTCCGCGGTGTCCTCTTGCGGATTCTCGAGGAGAAGCTCGGAAGCTGGGTTGCGCTGGGGTCGACGGCCTTGGTCTTCGGTGGGCTCCATGCATCCAACAAAGGTGCAACTGCCTGGAGCACGATTGCCGTAGCGTTGTCTGGTGGCCTCGTCCTGGGCGCGGCATTCATTCTCACGCGTCGCCTCTGGCTACCGATTGGTATCCACTTTGGTGTCAACGCGACCCAAGGGCCCCTGCTCGGCGCCCCGGTGTCAGGACGCAAGGGGCAGGGGTGGCTCCATTCGGACCTCGTCGGGAATCCACTCTGGACGGGGGGCACCTTTGGTCTGGAGGGTTCGGCATTGGTGCTGCCAATGGGAGCCCTGCTGGGCTGCGTACTCCTTGCGCTCGCGTGGCGTCGCGGTCGAATACAGCCAGCGCCTTGGCAGCGTACGGGGCGCCTGGGAACAGATCTATCGCGTTGAAGGTTTGGCGAGACGCCAAGAGCCGGGCTGGCCATTCCGGTCAATCTGGGGTAGAAGATGGCATGCCCTGTACGTTCATGATCCTCCTCTTCGCCACGGCCGCCGCTGCTTCCACGGTTCCCGCCCAGCTTGACGCTATCCTGAAGGACTACGGCGCCGATGCGCCGGGGGCCAGCGTGCTCGTGGCGCAGGACGGGAAGATCCTCTACCGCAAGGCATTCGGCCTCGCCAACCTGGAAGAGAGGACGCCCATCACCACGGCCACCAACTTCCGGCTGGCGTCGGTCACCAAGCAGTTCACCGCCACGGCCGTGCTCCTCTTGGCCGAGCGAGGAAAGCTGTCACTCGAAGATCCACTGTCCCGCTTCTTCCCCGTCTTCATCGGGGCCGCGCACGGGGTCAAGGTGCGCCATTTGCTCGGGCACACCTCGGGGCTCCTCGATTACGAGGAGCTCATGCCGCCCGGCACCACGGTGCCGCTCAAGGACAAGGACGTGCTCGACCTGGTCGGCAAGCAGGACAGGCTCTACTTCGCGCCGGGCAGCCAGTTCCGCTACAGCAACACGGGCTACGCCCTGCTGGCCCTGATCGTCGAGAAGGTCTCCGGCCGGTCGTTCGCGCAGTTCCTCCAGGAGAACATCTTCGGTCCGCTGGGGATGGCTGGAACCGTGGCCTACGAGGAGGGTATCTCCAAGGTGGAGCGCCGGGCCTACGGATATAGTGAGAGAGAGGGCCGTTTCGAGCGTACCGCGCGCGGATAGTTGCCAGAGTTTTCCGAGTTGCGCAAGCTTTGGAATATGCGTTAATGTGGTCATTCCCTCGTCTCAAACGCCCCACGGTCTTCATTGCCGCGCCCGGTGACCTGGCGCATCTGCGCCGTGCCACTGCGCGAATGCTCGGCGAAATGAAGTCCCGGTCAGCCGACGATCATGGCATTGTCCTCTTTGACTGGGTCATCGACATGGCCGCGGATGGATTCATGGATTGGATTCCGGCTCAGGGACAAATCCCGCTACCTTCGGACAAGCTGTGTCGCGCTGTCGTCTGCATGTTCGGAGAGCGGATAGGGACTCCGCTGCCGCCGGACTTCGATCTCACGGCGATCGGTGATCTCGCCGCATTCGCATCGGAGCAGCGTGTGGTCCACCCCTGGAATTCGGCGGTGGCGGAGAGCGGGGGATTCAGTCTCACGGGCACGGTGTTCGAGTTTCTGGCCGCGCTCCATGCCAATGCCGGCGGAGCCGCCAGATCCGAGCA
The DNA here is from genome assembly GCA_963741305.1 of uncultured Holophagales bacterium. Lineage (GTDB taxonomy): Bacteria > Acidobacteriota > Thermoanaerobaculia > Multivoradales > UBA5704 > DATMER01. Next base: position 92,015 of record CAVUHL010000003.1, read on the forward strand.
GGAGCTGGGTAATCCACCGGTCCTGCTCCTGTTCGTCGGTCGAGAGGATCTGGATGGCGATCTCGATCCGCTCGACATGGGTTGGGGCAACTACCGGCTCGACGCCGAAGCGCGGGCGCGGTTCGAGTCCAGTTATCCCAAGGCGTGGCGCACGCAGTATGCGAAGTGGCAGAAAGAGGAGTACCTCCCGCAACTCGTCCAGCTACGCAATTTCTTTCGGTTCGTCCGGTCGCGGGGCATCGTGCCGCGTGTCGTTCGGGATGATCGGGAGGCCCAGGAGGCCATCCGCAGCTTTCTCGGCCGGTCGCTCAGGCTCGGAGCGGACGGCGCGAGGCGCGACCCCTTTCTCGGCCTCGAGGCGTTCGACGTCGAAGACCAGATGGTGTTCTTCGGGCGCAAAGAGGAACGCAACCGGATGATCGCGGCGTTCAAGGTGCTGTGGGACGACCCTGATCGGCCGACCTTCTTTGGCATCATCGGCGGCAGCGGGGTCGGGAAGTCGTCGATGCTGAAGGCAGGACTGATCTCCTCCTTGTGCGACTCCTTGTCGCCGGATCTCTACCGAGCCTGTATCGTCCGTCCTGGCGAAATACCGCAGGCAGGATTGACGACGTGGGCCGGAGGCAGGTGCCGGCGCACCGGCGACGCGCTGCAGGAGCTGGTCGCCCGCATTCTCGATGCACTCGAATGCGGTGAAGCAATCGAGCCCACGCAGCGGCGGCTCGCGACGGTTCGCGACGAGCACCGGGGCATGGAGGCATTGGAGATGGTGACCGCCTGTTTGCCCGCGGACCATCGCCTCTTGATCGCCTTCGATCAATTCGAAGAGCTGGTCGATCCATTGTCGGACCCCGATCTCGCGGCACGGTGGCATCCTGTGGTCGACCTGATTCGGGCGGCTGCCCGGGACCGCCGGGTCGGCGTGCTCTACACGCTCCAGGAGAATCGCCAGGACAGCCTGGTCAGCAATCCGATCCTCGGGGAGCTGTTCAGGACGGGCGAGGCGAGATCGTTGAGCTTCCCGACGCAAGGGCTCGACGAGATCATTGGTGAGCCTTTTCGTTCGCAGGGCTTACAGCTCGAGCCCGCCCTCTCCCGCGAGCTCCACCGCCGGATCATGGAGTTTGCGGCATTCCAGGACTCGACGACCCAGGGCAGCCTGCTGCCGTTGGTCTCCGTGATGCTCAAGCGGATCTACACGGAGCGGGGCAGGATGCTTCAAGGCCACGACCGCACCCCTCTTGTTTCTGTCGGCGGGCCGCAAGCGTTGGAACGACCGGTGGCCTCGACAGGAGAGCACCCGGAGAACATGCCCGTCCTTCGTCTCGCGGATTGCGAGGATCTCCTCGACGTGGGCGATGCCATCGCCGAGTTGGCTCAACAAGCAATGGAGAGTGCAAAAACCATTTTAGGGCCGGTCTGGTCGGAAAGCGACCTCGGCGGGCTTTTGCGGACGCTCGTCCGGCGGCAAGGGCGCGACGATCGTCTGAGCCTTCCACCCGCGCCGATGCCATCCAAGGCCGCCGGCCGCCGCCTTGCGAAGGCCTTCCTGGCACGGCGGCTCCTTCTCCCGACCGAAGAAGGCCGCATTCGCCTGGTGCACGAGGCGCTCCTGCACCACTGGCCGCCGGCAGCCTCGTGGCTCGAAGAGGAACGCAGCCTGCTCGACGATTCGATTCTGCTCGGTCTGCACGCCGACGCATGGGACCGCGGCGGCCGGTCTCCGGAGCAGCTCCGCCCCGACGACCTGGAACGGGCTGCAATGCTGTTGCACAAGTGGATGACGAACCTGAGCCCGCAGAAGGGCTACTCCCTCAGCCCGGAGGATGCCCGGCTCCGTGACTACGGGCTCGCACTGCTCTCACAAGCCCATCCGCGCAAGACTGTGGATACGTCGACCTGCATGCATGTGGCCACCGCCTACAGCGAGTCGTCACTGGTTCGGAAGTATCTCAATCTCGATCGGGAGGTTGCTCATCTCGTTCGGGAAGACGGCCGCATGCCCTTGTTCAATCCGTGCTTTACCGGTGCGGAGGATCTGGTCGCCATGCTGCTCGGGGCAGGTGCCGATCCCGACACGCAAGACAACGCCGGCTGGCGGCCTCTGCATGCGGCTGTGACCGAGGGCAACATCGGGGTGATCGAGCTTCTGCTGGAGGCAGGGGCGGCGATCGAATCTCGAGGTCCCAACGGCATCACACCGCTCGAAATCGCGGCGCGCGAAGGACGCGCCGAGGTTCTGACACTCATGCTGGAGAGGGGAGCAGATCCCGGTTCGACCACGAACAGAGGCTGGACCCCTTTGCATACCGCTGTCGACAGAGGCCATCTTGCGGCCGCGAGAGCGCTGCTCGACCATGGCGCCGACATCCAGGCGCAGAGTGATCTGCCTCTGGGCAAGGGTCCCGCGGCGCTCCACCTTGCGGCCCAGAATGGCTCGGTCGAGCTCGCCAAGCTCTTGATCGATCGGGGTGCGAATCTGGAAGCGCTCCTGGAGGCCAGGCCTACCTGGAACGTCAAGGTGAGCGCCGAGGTGAGCAAGGAGCTGGCTGCGGGCAGCACCGCGGCCGGTGTCGAGTTGGGAAGGGATGCCGCGACACCGCTGCACATGGCCATTCGATGGGGCACCGAGGAAGTCGCGTGGCTGCTTCTCGAGGCGGGCGCGGACCCGAATGCCCAGAGAGGCATCCTGGGTACGCCGCTGCACGCCGCGGCACAGCAGGCCAATGTGCCCCTCGTCGCGATGCTGCTGGGCCACGGCGCCGATCCCAACGCTCCGCGCGCGGATGGCCTGACCCCTCTTCACTATGCACGGATCAACGGCGATGGCGACGTGCTGACGCTGATGCTGGAGGACGTTCGCTCGCAGGGAAGCGGAGGAGACATCGAGGTCAAGCTTCCAGTCGAGCTGGCGCTAGCCGGCGGGCGCAGCTTGCCCTGGTATGACTGGGTGACTGTCGATCACGACATGGCTGCTGACTTTGTCAATCAACTGCACCCGATCGACGGCCGATGGGAGCTCGCTGAGCGCCGAACGCACGTCGCCTACGCCTGGTTGCCCTGGTATCGGGATGTTGCCTTGATCGAAGTCACGGATCCATCGTGGGACCGACCCAATCTGAGAATCTACTTCCTCGCTTTGAACGACCATCTGTATCGGTTGAATGGCACATCCCCTCTGATCCACGAGGTCAATGAACGTGCCCGGCTCCATCTCGAGGCCGATCACGCTCTCGAATATCTACGGTTCTTCTTTTTCTTCGTGCGCGGGGAAGAGGGTCCGTTCTACATCCTCGAGGATGCCAACGACCCGCTCCTCCCTCCCTATGTCGATCCGACAACGAGGCAACTGCTGGAGCATCTCGTGCGGCCGGCAGAGCTCGAGCGCAGCGAAGGTGGTGATCACATGTGCCACGCGACCGTGTTCTACTCCGACGCGCTCTTCCGCATTACGTTCGAGGTCCACAGGAACGGTAGGATCTACTTGAAGGAGGACAAGCCGATCGTGGCGGGCCTGCCTTTCCGGATCCATGCACCGCTCGGCTAGCTTGGCTCTCTGCCCCCCTTCGCGATGCCCACCCCGGATCTCATCTCCCGGCCCGCCCGCCGCCGGGGAGAGAAGCACGACCCCTACGACGATTCGACTCTGGAGACCTTGACGCTGGAGCCTCTGCCGTGCTGGGATAGAAGATGGCATGCCCTGTACGTTCATGATCCTCCTCTTCGCCACGGCCGCCGCTGCTTCCACGGTTCCCGCCCAGCTTGACGCGATCCTGAAGGACTACGGCGCCGATGCGCCGGGGGCCAGCGTGCTCGTGGCGCAGGACGGGAAGATCCTCTACCGCAAGGCATTCGGCCTCGCCAACCTGGAAGAGAGGACGCCCATCACCACGGCCACCAACTTCCGGCTGGCGTCGGTCACCAAGCAGTTCACCGCCACGGCCGTGCTCCTCCTGGCCGAGCGAGGAAAGCTGTCGCTCGAAGATCCACTGTCCCGCTTCTTCCCCGGCTTCGCCAGTACCGCGCACGGGGTCAAGGTGCGCCATCTGCTCGGGCACACCTCGGGGCTCCTCGATTACGAGGATCTCATGCCGCCCGGCACCACGGTGCCGCTCAAGGACAAGGACGTGCTCGATCTGGTCGGCAAGCAGGACAGGCTCTACTTCGCGCCGGGCAGCCAATTCCGCTACAGCAACACGGGCTACGCCCTGCTGGCCCTGATCGTCGAGAAGGCCTCCGGCCGGTCGTTCCCGCAGTTCCTCGAGGAGAACATCTTCGGCCCACTGGGGATGGCCGGCACCGTTGCCTACGAGGAGGGTATCTCCAAGGTGGAGCGCCGGGCCTATGGGTACAGTGAGAGGGACGGCCGTTTCGAGCGCACCGACCAGAGCCTCACCAGCTCGGTCCTGGGGGACGGCGGCATCTACTCGTCGGTCGAGGACTTGTGGCTCTGGGACCAGGCCCTGTACGGCACCCGCCTGCTGCCAGCCGAGGCCCTGGCGATGGCCTTCCAGGCCGGCACGCCCACCTCGGACCAGCCCGGCAGCGGCTACGGCTATGGTTGGTACGTGGCTTCGCACAAGGGGACGCGCAAGGTCTGGCACTATGGCGAGACCATCGGGTTCAGCACGTACCTGGCCCGCTACCCGGACAAGCGGCTCACGATCATCATGCTCACGAACCGGAACAACAACTTCCTCGGACCGACGGTGGATCGCATTGCCGATGTGATCCTCGCCACGCCGTGATCAGTCTCCGTGGATCGGTGATCGCGGCGGCGCTTCTGGCGACCGCCTGCGGACGCGACTCCTCACCCGGACCCGGACGCTTCCCGGGCGCGCCGGTGATCGTCATCTCGGTCGATACCTTGCGTGCGGACCACCTCCCGGCCTACGGTTACCGCCAGGTCGAAACACCCAATATCGACGGACTGCGGCGCGACTCGGTCCTCTTCGAGCGCGTCTACAGCCATTGCCCGATGACGCTTCCTTCGCACGCCTCGATGTTCACCGGATTGCTGCCCACCGAGCACGGCGTGCGGAACAACATCGGCTACCGGTTCGAAGGAGAGAAGCTCAGAACCCTCGCCGAGGAGCTGCGCGAGCGAGGCTATGCAGCGGGCGCCGCGGTGTCGTCCTACGTTCTGCGCTCCGACACCGGGATCGATGACGGCTTCGAGCTCTACGAAGATTCTATCGCCGTTGCGACGGCGGGTGCGACGAGCGAGCACCAGCGCTCGGGCACGGAGACGCTGAAGCACGCGCAGGCATGGATTCTGGGGCACCGCGAGCAGCCTTTCTTTTTCTTCCTCCATCTTTACGAGCCGCACGCCCCCTACGATCCACCCGAGCCGTTCAAGAGCCGCTATCCGTCTGCCTATGACGGAGAGATCGCCGCTGCGGATGCCATCGTCGGCGAGTTAATTCGATCGCTCAAGGATTCCGGGCTCTACGATTCCGCGATCATCATCCTCACCTCGGATCACGGCGAGGGCTTGGGGGACCACGGCGAAGACCAGCATGGGATCCTGCTGTACCGCGAGGCGCTGTGGGTTCCGCTCCTGGTCAAGTTGCCGGGCTCGCACCAGGCCGATTCGATCAGCCGGCCCACGCCTCTGGCGCATCTTTTCGGCACGGTGCTGCGCCTGGTGGGAATCGACCTGCCTTCGCGCCCGGCTTCGTGGTTCGATTCTGGAGGCGATTCTGGAGGCGATACTGAAGCCGAGGCCCGTCCCATCTACTCCGAGACGCTCTACCCGCGCATTCACCTCGGCTGGAGCGAGCTGCGGTCGCTGACCGACGGCCGCTATCACTACATCGAAGGGCCCAGCCCCGAGCTCTACGACCTGGAGAGCGATCCCGGTGAAGCCAAGAATCTGATTACGATCGAGCGCCGAGAGGCTTCACGGCTGCGGCGGGAGATGCAGGCGGCTTATCCCGCAACGGCCGCAACGGCCGCAGCGATCGGCGAGATCGACCCGGAGGAGGCCAGGAACCTGGCGGCTCTGGGATACGTGGGGACGCCGCGCGAGCGTGGTCCGGGGCCGCTGCCGAACCCGCGCGACGAGGTCAAGAACCTCGCTCGCATCAAGGCGGCGTTCCGCTTCGCGGACGAGCGCCGGTTGGATGAGGCGGCCGCGGCCTTGAGGAGTCTGCTGCAAGAGAACCCCAAGCTCATGGACGTGTGGTCGAAGCTGGGAGAGGTCCTGGTGGAATCCGGCCGCTACGAGGAAGCGATCGAGGCCTATCGGTCGGCGATCACTCACGCCGAGCGCTTCTCGCCGGACCTCGCGCTCGCCCTGGGCTTCGCCTATCTCAAGCACGGCGAGGCCGTCACGGCTGCAACGCATGCCCGCCTCGCCCTCAAGACCCATCCCCGCGAAGCGAACGAGCTCCTCGCCCGGGTCGCGCTCGAAGAGGGACGCTTCGATGCCGCGGAGGAGCACGTGAGGTCCGCCCTTCAGCCCGGCGACAGCCAGCCGGCGACGTTGCTGTTGCTCGCCGACGTCGAGCGGTCCGTCGGCAAGCTCGAACGAGCGCTGCAGAGCGTCCAGGAGGCGGAGCGGCGCGCGGAGGAGCTCGGGGTCGGGAAGCTGCAGGGAGCGGACTATCTGCGCGGCGACCTGCTGGCGCGCCTCGACCGGCCGGACGAGGCGGCCACCGCCTACCGGCGTGAGATCGCGGCGTTCCCACAGCACCTGCAGGCCTACGCCAATCTGGCGGTAATCCTTATTATCCAGGGCAGGAGCGCGGAGGCGAACGAGCTGCTCGAGCAGATGGCGCGGAGCAACCCGCACCGAGGGGCGTTTCTCCTGGCGGCGAAAACCCTCGAGGTGTTCGAGGACCGCCAGGGCGCCGCGCGCTGGCGTCAGCGCGCGGCGCGGCAGGACCCTAGAACCTCGTCACATTCCGAGTGATGGATAGCGCTTCATGTAGGGGCGGCTCTTGTGGCCGCCCTCCGGAGGGCACCCACAAGAGGTGCCCCTACACACGATCCCATCTTTTCCGGCGTGACAGGGCACTAGAACCTCAGAACCTCAAACCGAGCGAGAGGCGGTAGGTGCGGGGGAGCTGGTAGGCGTCCGCCGCCGTGGGCTTCCCGAAGTTGGGCCCCTTCCGCCAGTGCACGCCCTCCTGCGGCACCTCGCCGGCCAGCGGGTTGAAGGGCAGGCAGCGTTCGTTCGTGCCCGTCTGGAGACACGCTGCCTGGCGGCGGGTGAGCACGGTCTTGTCGATGAAGTCCGGGTCTTCCAGTCCCTGCTGGTTGAACAGGTTCAGGATGTCGCCTTCGACGAAGAAGCGCACGCCGCGCAGCGGCGGCGCATACCAGTTCACCCCCAGGTCGGTCGAGGTGATGTTGTCGAGGCGGAACCCGCCCCGGTCACTGAAGTAGTAGCTCACCGAGGAAGGCGGGGTCACGTAGCCGGGGTTCACCACGCCGTTGGCGGGCCCCGTCGACGTTCCGCGCCGCACGTCGATCAAGCTGATGGCTGAGTAGGGCAACGCCGAGTGATACCGCTCCAGCAGCGTGAGGTTGAAGTCCCCCACCGGTGTCGGCAAATCGTATTGCAACCAGATGTTGGCGCGGTGGCGCATGTCCGGACCGACAAAGCCGACCGGGTTGTTCTGCTCGAAATCCTGGTACTCGGGCCGGTTGATGAAGGGGTCATTGTCCACGCTGGTGGCGAAGTTCGGAGTCTCTCCCTCGACGTTGCCGCGCAGCTTCGACCAGGTGTAATTGCCGCCAGCCGAGAGCCGTTTCAGGGGGCGGTAGCGGCCCTGAAGCTGGACCGCCTGGTAGTCGCGGCTCAGGTTGTCATCGCTGTTCTCGATCACTCCCTGGTCGAACTGATCTCCGTTCGGGTCCGTCGCCTTGCCGGTCAGCAGGTTCCGCCGCACGACGTAGAAGTCTCCCCAGGTCCGGTCGATGTAATCGGCGCGCAAATAGCCGCCTCCCCCGAACGTCATGGCGTAGCCCAGGGTGTATTCATCCATGAACGGCGCCGCGAGCGGCCCCTCGAAACGCAGGGTGACTCCAGGGATGTGGGCACCGGTGAGGAGATTCGGGTCCCGGTTCGACGTGCCGCCGAGGTTGTTGAACCAGTTGAAGACCTGGCGGATGACCTCGGCGGTCGGCAGGAGCTGGTCGCGCGGCGTTCCTGGCGCGTTGATGGCCGGGCCCCTGTAATCCCAGTAATAGGAGGCATAGCGGCCCGCGGTGGCGGTGTTGTCGGCAGGCCCTTGATCGACCTTCGAGACGTAGCGGCCATAGGTGGCGCTGAAGCTGTGCTTGCCGTTGCCGTGCAGGTCGTAGCGTGCCGCCAGGCGCGGGCTGAAAGCGCTGTCGTCGACGGTCTTGTTCCCGGCCTGATCGGTGCCGAACGAGTCGTCGTAGCGGACTCCGACGTTGAAGCTCCAGCGGTCGTTCAGCTCCCACTTGTCGTTGACGAACCACGAGCGCGTGGCGAAGTCGGAAGTGCTCGACAGCGCGGGAACGGGATCCCACTCGATCTCGCTGGAGTCCGGATCGACGCCGAAGAAGACGTCCTGTCCGAAATAGATGAAGTTGCCGTGGATGCGAAGGTCGCTGCCGGACTGGAAGTTGTTCTCGTTGCGCTTCTGGTGGAACTCCTCGAAGCCTCCGACGAGGCTGTGGTTGCCGGTCGCCCGGGTGCTGAGGAAATAGGACGCCTTTCCCAGCCAGCTCTCATTGTTCCGCTCCTTGAACCCGCACGGTTTGCCGCAGAAGGTCGGTGACCACCCCCGCTGGCCGGTGTTGGCGTCGAGCAGCAAAGTGCCCTCGATCAAGTCGCGGGTGTTGGCCCCGAGGGAGAACGCGTGCTCCATCTCACTGTATTGGCCCTCCACGAGGAAACGGTCCGTGAAGATACCCTGGTAATGAAGGGAACGGAGCTCCCGGAGGTCGTCGCGGAAAGAGAGGCTGCGCAGGTCGACGACGCGGCCGGAGGTGACGAAGTTTTGCCGCTCCAGATCGCTGTCGATGTAGGACGCGACGAGCGAGTGCTGGTTCGTGATCTGCCCGGTGAGCTTGCCTTCGATCCGCCGGTCGTCCCGCGTGGTGTCGTAGGGGATGGCGGTGTCGAAAGTCTGGGCACCGGTCTCACGGTCTTCCGAGCGCGCGGCCGCGAAAAACCAGAGGCGGTCGCGGAGGATACGCCCGCCCAGGGTTGCTTCATAGACGCTGTTGGTGCCGTCGATGGGGTCGAGCTGGGCGGGGAAGTCAGACTTTTTCGTCCAGTCGTCGTTGGTCAACGAATCGCGGAGCGACCCCGAGAACTCGTTGCCTCCCGATTTGGTCACGGTGCTGACCACGCCCCCGGTGAAGCGGCCGAACTCCGCCGAGACCCCGCCGGTGAGGACCGTGGTCTCCTGGACCGCGTCCTCGATGTAGAGCGGGTTCGGTTGTCCGCGGACGTTCTCGTTCACCACCACGCCGTTCACCAGGAAGAGGCTCTCGAAGGACATCGATCCCGAGATCGTGATCTGGTCGTTCGGCCCCGCTTCCGTCACTCCCGGCGAGAGAGCCACGATGTCGTCGATCGTCCGGCCGGTGGGGAGCTGATTGATGGTCTCGACGTCGAAGCTCGACGAGATCTCGGTCATTTCGACCGCCGCCGGCGGCGACGACGTGACCGTGATCTCTTCGGCCAGGCTGGTGAGGGTCATCTCGGCGTCGGCGCGGGCCGTCTGGCTGAGGCCGACGACGGCGCTCTTCTCGATTCCGTGCATGCCCTCGAGATCGAAGGCCACCGTGTAGTCGCCGGGGGGAAGGGCGGGGAAGTGGTAGCCGCCGCCGTCGCCGGTCACCGCCGTCCGGCTCCCCTGCAGGGCGGGGGACGTGACAGTGACCGTGACTCCCGGCAGCGGTTCGCCGTCGGACGTGACGGTGCCGGCAAGGGTGCCCGTGGTTGACTGCGCGGCGAGCGCGGCTGCACACAAGAGCATGGCGATCACAAGGGCGTTTCGAAGGGCCAAGCGCATGAGCACCTCCACCTGCTGAAGCGATTATAGATATGGTGAGATGAGCCAACGGCTGCCGGGATCGTACCACGATCCAAAGACCCGAAGGAAGGCGTCTCGTTGGTCAGAGCCGTGGAAGCTGGAGCCGGGCGCGCGTCCCGCCGAGCGGCGAGGCCTCCAGCGTGACAGAACCACCGTACAACTCGGCGAGGTCGCTGACGATCGCGAGGCCGAGCCCTGATCCCCCGACCTGCTGGTCGGCCCGCACTCCTCGCTGCAGCACCTGAGCGCGCATGGATGGATCGAGGCCCGGCCCATCGTCATCCACCGAGATCGAGAGTTGCTCGTGATCGATAGCTGACGAAATGGCGACTCGGGAGCGCGCCCACTTGCACGCGTTGTCGAGCAGGTTCCCCAGCATCTCGTCGAGGTCTTCCCGGCGGCCCGGGATCTCGTGCGCCGGCGAAACATCGGCGTCGATCCTCAGCTCGCGTTCCGCGTGCAGGCGCTGCATCGTGCGCACGAGGCCTTCGACGGACGGAAGGACAGCGCACCGCACTCCCAGCGCTGCACGCGCCGATGCGGTCGCACGGGCTCGAGCCAGGTGATAGTCGACCTGCCGCTGCATCCGCTCGACCAGCTGGCGGAGAGTCGCCGCGAGCTCGTGATGGCCCGCGGCGCCGGCCTGTTCTGCCTCCTGCGCGAGCACCGCGAGCGGCGTCTTCAATCCGTGCGCGAGGTCTCCGGCCGTGGCGAGGGCTCGGGCGACCGCGCGCTCACGGTCCTCGAGCAGCCCATTCAGCTCGTTCACGAGCGGCTGCACTTCGCTCGGATGGTCGCCTTCGATTCGCTGGCTGCGTCCCTCGCGCACCGAAGACAGGCTGGCGTGAAGGCTCCACAACGGCGCCACCGCTCTTCGCACGAGGATCAAGCCCCCCACGACGAAGGCTATGGCGAAGACTCCCATCACGGCGTGATACGTCTCACCGTGCAACCCGAGCTCCGGATGATTCCGGGCGAGCTTGAGCAGAAGGGCAGTGACCGTGACAAACACCGCGGTCATCCAGACGAGCGCTCCGGCGAAGAGGCGCGCGCGGAGAGAGCCCTTCACGGCTCCGTCCCGATGCGGTATCCGAGTCCGCGCACGGTCTCGATCGTCGAGGCGCCGAGCTTCCGGCGGAGGCGCGCGATGAACACTTCGACGGTGTTCGAGTCGCGGTCGAACGTCTGCGCGTAGATGTGCTCGGTCAGCTCGGACTGCGAAACGACGCGGCCGCGATGGTGCATGAGGTACGAGAGCACGCGAAGCTCATGACTGGTCAGCTTCACCGGCTGCCCAGCGAGGGTGACCTGCGACGTCCTCGGGTCCAGCACCACGGCGCCGTGCCGCAGCTCGGGCGTGAGCTGTCCGCTCGACCGCCGGATCAGGGCGCGCAACCGCGCCAGCAGCTCCTCCATCTGGAATGGCTTGGTGAGGTAGTCGTCCGCGCCGCCGTCGATGCCGCGTACTTTCTCGCTCCAGCTTCCGCGGGCGGTGAGGACCAGCACCGGCACGCCGATCCCGTCGGCGCGCCAGCGCTCGAGCAGCGTCAACCCGTCGACACGCGGCAACCCGAGATCGAGGATGACCGCGTCGTAGGGCTCGGTGCTGGCGAGGAAGTCGCCGCGCTCTCCGTCCCTGGCAGTATCGACCACATAGCCGCGTTCGCCGAGTGTGGCGGCGAGCCGGTTGGCCAGCAGAGGCTCGTCTTCGACGATCAGGATTCTCATTCTCGACCGCGGTCATTATATGCGGCCGCGCCGGCTGAACGGCGGCTGAACAGGACGTTCAGCATCCGTTCAGCAAGCCTCGCTAGAATGACAGCATCAAACGAAGCCTTCACGGAGGTACCACCATGCAACTGCTCCTACCGATCCACATTGCCGCGGGCGCGCTCGCCATCGTTCTCGGCGCCGTCGCCCTGGCCGTGAAGAAAGGCGGGAACATCCACCGCCGCAGCGGGATGCTGTTCGTCTACGCGATGCTCGTCATGGGCTTCAGCGCCTCGATCCTGGGGTTTCTCAAGAGTCCCACCGACGGGAATGTATTCACCGGCCTCATGACGGCCTACTTTGTCGGCACGGCGTTGACGACTGTCCGTCCCGTGTCGCCATGGACCCGCCGCATCGATTTCGCTGCGCTGACGGTCGTCGTCGTGCTCGCGCTCGGCTCCATCGTGAGCGGAATGAAGGCCATCCAAGACCCTGGCCTTTCCCCTGGCGGCGTCCCGTTTCGCACGATCGGCGTGATGTCCTTCGTCCTCGCCACCGTCATGAGCCTGGCGGCGATCGGCGACGTGCGCATCCTGCGGTCCGGCATGCCTCGCGGCGGGCCGCGTCTGGCACGACATCTGTGGCGCATGTGCTTCGCGCTGTTCATCGCAGCCGGATCGTTCTTCTCGATCCGCGAGCGCGTCGAAAAAATCCTCCCGGAGCCATTCACGAGCGGGCAGATGCGCGCGCTGCCCATCCTGCTGTTGTTTGGCGCGATGTTCTATTGGTTGTGGAGGGTTCGCTCCCGCCGCACGTTGCCAGTCCTCGTCCGACACGATTCGATCAAGGAGAACATCCAATGAAACGCAATGTCCTGTTGACCATCACGTCTCTACTCTCGATCCTCTTCACGGCATTCCACATCACGGACGACATCGTCTACAAGATCTCCCCGGGAGGGCTCTCGAACCTCGTTGTCGTGGCCTTCGTGGTCGTCTGGCTGTACGCAATGTTCGTGCTCGCCGAGGGGCGATCGGGGTATGTCATCGTCATCCTGCTGTCGTTCCTTGCGTCGGCTGTCCCCATCCTCCACATGAATGGAAAGTCGGGCATTACCGCCGGGATCTCCAGCCGCAGCGGAGCCTTCTTCTTCGCCTGGACGCTCCTCGCGCTCGAGGTGACCGCGGTCTTCTCCCTCATCCTCTCGGCGCGCGGGCTGTGGAGCCTGCGGCGGGGCCCAAAGAAGGTGCTTGGCGAGAGTTGAAGAGGCACGTATAGTCCTCAGCTCCACCTTTGACGAAGGGGGGTTGAATGCCCACGGACCGGATGTCCCGCTTCGAGGTTTTCATAGGCACTTGGAACACCACCGGCGAAGTCCTTGCAATCGATGGCGCCGAGGCTACCGTGCTGTCAGCCACGGACACCTACCGCTGGCTTCCGGGTAGGCAATTCATTGTGCATGACGTGGATGCCCGCTTCGGGCAGGCCGTTTCCCGCTCCATGGAAGTCATGGGCTACGACAAAGAGGCAAAGAAGTATTTCGCGCGGTCCTACGATGATCAAGGCGTGTCGGAAGTGTTCGACGTCAATCTGAGGGGGAAGAAATGGACTATCTCCGGTGCGGTCGTTCGTTTCAATGGTGGGTTCGACGCCCGAGGCGATAGGCTTACCGGGTTGTGGGAGATGAAGAGCAAGAAGGGCGGCTGGCAACCATGGATAAAGTTGCAGTTGGTGCGGGCGTGAACGATCAAATCCGTTTCAACGACGGGGCTGCCTACGAACCCTACATGGGGAAGTGGAGCCAGCTCGTGGGTGAAGCCTTCCTCGACTGGCTTGCTCCAAAATCAGGTTTGCGATGGCTCGACGTTGGCTGCGGCAACGGCGCCTTTACCGAAATGCTCGTCGAGCGGTGTGCACCAGCCTCGGTACAGGGGATAGACCCGTCTGAGGCGCAGCTTGCCTATGCCCGCGCCCGGCCCGCGTTGCGTGCCGTACAGTTTCATCAGGGCGATGCAATGGCGCAGCCTTTTCCCGACGGCACGTTCGACGCGGCTGTCATGCCGCTGGTGATTTTCTTCGTTCCCGATCCGGCGAAGGGCGTCGCCGAGATGGCGCGGGTGGTCTGCCCGGGTGGCACCGTCGCAGCCTACGCGTGGGACATGGTTGGCGGTGGTTTTCCTTACGCGGCGTTGCAGGTTGAAATGCGTGGGCTGGGCGTTGCAGTTCCGGTACCGCCGAGCCCTGACGCGTCTCGACTAGACGCACTGCGGGACTTGTGGACGGGGGCGGGCTTGGAAGCTGTCGAAACGCGGCAGATCACCGTGGACCGGACATTCGCCGATTTCGACGACTACTGGACGACCATCCTCGGGGGGCCGAGCGTCGGTCCAAAGCTCGCGGCGATGGCGTCCGAGGATCTCGCGCTTCTCAAAGCTCAGATGCGCGCGCGCCTGCCGGTAGATGCCACTGGCAGTATCACCTACAGTGCCCGGGCCAACGCAATAAAGGGCCGCGTACCTGACGAGCTGATCTGAACGGAGGAGGAGACGAGCGAGGTACGAGGGATCGATAGACGCGGCGGGAAAGACGCTGACGCTGGAAGGAGAGATACCCAGCCCCTTCGATCTGGCCAAGTCCGTCCGCGTGCGGGAGGTCATCGAGCTCAAGGGCCAGGACCAGAAGGTCGTCACAACCTCACTGCAGGGGAGGACGGCAGCTGGTTTACGCTCGTCAAGGTCAACTCCCGGCGTAAGAAGTAGCTCTCGCCCTAGAGAAACCAGGCTTTGAAGGTGAGCGATGGGTCGTACTCGATGCGGCGCAGGAAGCGGATGGTTTGATCGAGGAAGGCCCAAGCCTCAACGCCTTTCTCGAATACCTGCTTGAGAGTCAGCACCGCCTTCTGCGCCTCGACGTGGATCTTCAACTCCACGAAGACGGCGGTGGCGTCCAGCACCACTCTACGCGCTTCGTCCAGGCGTTGCCGCTGCATCAGGACACTGGCGAGGTCGAGGCCCGCCAAGGCGAAGTGGTAGCGCATTCCCGCGCTTTCCAGCCCTCTGCGTGCTTCCTTCAGTCCCTCTTCGGCGGTGGCGAACTTCTCCAAGCCGCCGTCAATTCTCGCTTCAAGCCAGCGGAGCTTTACTCGGTCGATCTTGCCACCGTGCCTGGCGTAGCGCCAGCGGTGCTCCCACACCACGTTGCGTGCTTTGCGGAACTGGCCGCCTTCCATGAGGAACCAAGCAATGTTGTGGATCGCGAAAAGCACAAGTCCCGGATCACGCCTACCTTCAATTTTCGCGAGCCCCTCTGTAAGTAGGAGGACAGCTTTGCTGGAATCGTTCGCGTAACCGGTGTAGAGCCCCTTGCTTATCAAGGCGCGCCCGGCCAAGTGATCTTCCCCGAGGTGGCTGTGGATGGCATAGACGATGTCGAGGGCCTCGAAGGCGAGCGGGAACTTGCGCTGTGCACAGTAGAGCGAAGCTTGGAAGTCGAGAAGGGTCGCGATCAATAGCTTGTCGCCTGTCCCCTGTATCAAGAGCTCGGTGGCGCGGCTCAGCGCCCATTCGGCGGATTCAAGGTCATCACTCACCCGATAAGCGTTGCCAAACTCTGCCCAGGCGCGGCACCGCAGATCCATCAGTTTCTTAGGATCGTAGCGGTCGGAGTCCAGATGGTCTGACAGGAAGGCTGCGTAGTTCGCCATCTCCAGCATTTCCTGCGGATTGTCATGGCGCAGAGCCCAACTCCGCTCAAGGAGCGCCTCACAGGTCGCCACGCTGTTGAGCTTCCATGACATCTCGGTCAGCGCCCCGATCCCGCCGGCCTCGAGCACCGCCAGCGCCTGCCGGACTTTGACCATGATCTCCATCGCGGCCGGGCCGTGCTGGCGTTGAGTTGCGAACGCCCGATCGAGCGCATCATCGTAGCCGGCGTCGTCCGACGTCTCCGCGGTCGCTCCCGCGATCAGGGAGGGAAGCAGAGTGACGCCGCAGTACGCGCAACCGCGGAGCAGGTGCGCAACCACGAGGCGCGCCTGCTCACCCGGCAACATACCTTGGACAAAATCCTGCAACTCGTCGAGTGAAGGGTGCTCGGCCAAGCGCTCGGCTCCTTGTATTCGGTGCAACAGTTCCAGAGATTATCTCACACCTGACGGTGCCTCGCTTTTTAGCCTCCGGGTTTGCCGTTTGGATCAATCCCGCCGCCTGCATCACCACCGTTCGTCCCCGGGTTCGGGGGCTTCGGACTGTCGGGGAGGACCAACTCCACCAGCCACCGCCAAGCAGAGTCCCACAAGGACTGCGCGTCGGACTTGTGGGACAGAGACGCTGCGGCAACAGGGCTGGCCAGGAACAAGACGGTCAGGACCAGGGCAGCGAAGGCGCGTACCGTTCGGGACATTTCGTTCTCCTCCTCAAGGGACGGGATCTCTACTACAAAGAATAGTGCCGCCAGAACCCTGTTAGGTGTCGCTCCAACGTAAATTGCCACGAAGTCTCCGGAACTTCAATCTTATTGGCGGAATCGGACTACGAAGCAGCATCGAAGCCGGTAACAACAATTCCAAACCAAATCGTTCAAGCATGTTGACATTTAGGTCAAGAGGCTGCATGATCCTCTTGTCGCGGGGCAATGCTGCTGGCGCGACGATCGGAAAGGAGCTCTATGGATAAGACGGAGCAGTTGGTTGCCGATGTGGCGATGCCGGAGAAGATGCATCTCAAGCCGGAACGGGTGCAGGAGGCCCTCTTGAGCCTGCCCTCCTGGAAGCTGCGCCAGGGTAGCGTAGGGATCGAGACCACCCGCCAATTCGCCGCCCCCCAGACGGCCAGCTCCTTCGCCTCGTACTCGTGCCGTATGGCCAGCAAGATGGGCCAGCCGCTCAAGGTGGACCTCGTGGGCAAGCAGGTAACCGTGGCCCTGCCGGGCCATCCCGTCCGGGGCTGCACGGGTGGATTGACCAGTGTCGTATTCAAGGTGGCCGATCTGATCGGCTGCTGAAGAAAGGAGGGAATTGCCGTGCTGCAGGGCAGTAAAGGAAAAGCCGTCCGAGATAGGCCGATCACCGACTCGGACGGCGGCTCCCGCGATGTGTCCATCGACCAGGAGTAGAGGAGTATAACCCTTCGGGGGCGTGGCAACGCCCCCGGTTTTTACTGAGGTGTGAATGGCGAAGACCCATGCGGATTCGATGAAGGGTTGGAAGCACCGTCTGCAGGCTTTGAGCGACAACAGCGAAGAGGTCCTTCATCTCCAGACCAAGCGCGAGAAGCTTCAGGGCATCTACGAAGGGACGCTCGGCGCCCTGCGGGAACAGTCCACGGCCAAGGCCTCGAAGCAGGAGGCCTCCCGCCATCTGGAGGCCCTGATTGCGGAGGGCAACAAGGTGGACAACTTCCTGTGCGTTGGCTTGCGGGAACACTACGGCAACCGGAATGAGAAGCTGGCCGAGTTCGACATCCAGCCCCTCCGCACCCGGCGCCCCGCCAAGGTGCTCCCGCCGCCGCCGATTGAAATCGTCGAGTAGTTGATTCTGCAAGGGGGCGGGCCGTCTCGCCCCCTTCCTTTTACCCCATTCCCCAGCTCAAGGAGAGTCTTCCGCGTTGCGCGGAGAGGTCTCCGTGTTCGGCGGCGAGGTCTCCGCGTCTCAGGGAGAGGTCTCACGCTTCACGGAGAGGGTTCCGCGTCTCGCGGAGAGATCTCCGCGTATCACGGACAGGTCTCCGCGTGTCACGGAGAGGTCTCCGCGCTTCACGGAGAGCCTTCCGCGTTTGGCGGCGAGGTCGCCGCGTCTCGCGGAGAGTCTTCCGCGTTTGGCGAGAGTCTTCGGCGTCTCGCGGCGAGGTCTCCGCGCTTCGCGGCGAGGTCTCCGCGTTTCACGGAGAGGTCTCCGCGAGACGCGGAATCATGGTTCCAGCTCTCCGAAGAGCTCCCTGCCCAGGATTCGCCCGACCTGTTCCTGGAAATCCGGCCCCCCGGCCTCGAGGATCGCGGCCACGGCCAGGGGAGAGCGGGCCAGGCAAGCTCCGACGTGCGCCGCGTGCAGCCAATCGGGATTGAAGAAGCGCAGATGTCCGACCA
The DNA here is from genome assembly GCA_963741305.1 of uncultured Holophagales bacterium. Lineage (GTDB taxonomy): Bacteria > Acidobacteriota > Thermoanaerobaculia > Multivoradales > UBA5704 > DATMER01. The sequence goes on from CAVUHL010000003.1 coordinate 109,828, forward strand.
CCTGGCCGGCGCTCTCGACCGCGAAGCCCTGAGGCGTGACGGGCTCCAGCGGACGGAACAGCGGATCCCGTCCCGCCGCGGGCCGGACCGCGAAGAAGATCAGCCCGGCCTCCCGGACCTGGAACACCCCCTCGGGCGAGTCGCCGTGCTCGAAGCCCTCCCAGGACCGGAACAGAGGGTAGACGCCCTCCTCGTGCCGCAGCTCCCAGGGACCCGCCGCCTCGCTCTCCCCGGACGCGGCCGTCTCGGTGCCCTCCCGGAGCCGGACCAGGTACTCCCGGGAAAACGCATTGGACAACGCCGTCTGCACATCGCCATCGGGTCTGCCGGAATCTGCCATGGCCTTTTCTCCTGTCGTTCACCTGTGTCCGCCTCGTGATTGACCATTTCTACAGTCAAATGTCGTTTCATGTCAAGATCGAGGTTTCTTGGAAGGAGAATAGATCTTTCCTGACGCTTGATGTAGGCTACGGTCTATGATCCAGGAAGAGACACAGCGACTGCTTCAGGTGTTGCGTGTGGCGATGCGGATCCTCGACGTCAGCAACCGGGACATCGAGAAGGCGCTCGGCCTGAGCTACGGCTATTTGAGCCGGCTGTTCTCCGGCAGCATCGAGCTCAAGGTGGAGCACGTCTTCCAGATCCTTGGCGTGCTCGGCCTGACGCCGGCGGAGTTCTTCCATCTCGCCTATCCCCGCAAACCCTCGCCGCCGAGCGAGGCCTCCACCCGAATGCGCTCGATCCTCGACGGCTTCGGGCCGATCCCGCGCGAAGAGCGTCCGCCCGCTGGAGACTTGAGCCCCGAGGAGTTGGAGGCGTTGGTTTCCAAGACGCTGCAGAAGCTGTTGCGGGAGGCAAAGGGGTAGGGGAGGTTGCTCTCCTGGGCTCTGCTTAGAGGGCGAGGCTCCCTCTCCTGCGCAGTGGGGGGAGGGTTGGGGAGGGGGCCTCCCATCTTCAGCTTTCCGCTCTTCGTCCGGTATGATCCTCTCGTCCTAGACCTCGAAATGCTGGACTTGTCCGTCCTCGCCGGATCTATCAGCGGGTCAGCTCCTACAAACACCTCGATCATCCTGCGCGATCTCAAGTCCCCTACCAGCCAGCGACTCAGACCTTCAGGCTTGGCTGAAGGGGCCTTCCGAAAGCCGGGTGGCGGCCGATTGGCCACCGTCTTATGACTCTCTTCCAGCTTCTTGAGGATGATAGACTAGGCTGACTTAGGGCAAGGAGCACAGGTTCTTCGTAGTCGGTAGCAGGTTGAGTTGGTCGTCTCACGACTTGAGTATCTAGCCCGATGAAATACTGGGGCGCGAGCAAAGGAATGATCGAGATAAAGAAACCCTCGCCAAGGCCGAAGCACTTCGTCGTGGATGCGAGGACTCTGCTTACTCTGGGCAGAGATAGCATCAAAGATCATCTTACAGCGATTATCGAGTTGGTAAAGAATAGCTACGATGCAGACGCAACGCTGGTAGAAGTTCACATAGAATCAGGTACTCCCTCCGACAGCTACATAAGAATAGCTGATAACGGGACTGGGATGACCGAAGAGGATATTGACGACCGGTGGCTTCGAATCGGATACTCGGCCAAGCAAGGTGCAACTCTTACGCAGTTAAGCAGGCGACGTACAGGCGAAAAGGGAATCGGACGCATTTCTGCAGACCGTCTTGGGTCCCGCCTGCTGCTCAGGACAAAGACTCAGTCCACGCCTCCAGTTGCTCTGTCTGTAGATTGGGACCGCTTCAATAAGTCTGGAAACACTTTGCAGACCGTGGAGATAGATTTTTACCCAGAATCAGAGATTGAGCTCCCCATTGGTCACAGTGGGGCTTCGAAATCCGGCACTGAGTTAATCATCCGTAACCTCCGGCAGAACTGGCCCAAAGCCGAGGTGGAGGCACTAAGAGAGGAACTCTCTACACTGACCCCGCCATTCGGTGGAGTCAAAGATTTCTCTATAACGCTGACCACTAATCTAAGCCACGCATTCTCTGGTATCGTCCAATCCCCTTTCTGGGAGCGTGCAGAGCTTCGCCTAGAACTGGAGCTGGCCGACGATCTCATTACGTACAGTGTTTCAGGTCAATTACTGCCATCGCCCAAGCGCGACAGCCTGCAATGGGGTCAATTGATTCAGCGAATCGTCAACAACCGGGCCTATTCCCTGAGCCACCTAGTTGCGGTCCTGCTAGAATTACGCTTTTGTTTTTTCCTCGTAAGCCAGATCTTCTCAGAGGTACAAGCCTAACTCTGACAGACCTGCGCAACTTTCTAGATCAGAACGCAGGGGTGCGCATCTATCGCGACAATATTCGTGTTAGGCCGTACGGGGATCCTGAGATAGAGGGAGGCGATTGGCTTGGCCTTGCTGAGCGAAAGAGTCGTGAGCCTGCTGGCGCAGCAAGAAAGACTTTCAAGATAGCTGCAAATCAACTTGTTGGAGCAGTCTTTATCTCTCGCGATGGGAACGCTGAGCTGACTGATAGTTCTGCCCGAGAAGGTCTGGTGCATAGCGAGTCTTTCAGTGACCTTCGTCTGCTCGTGCTGGGAGCAGTGACGCTCTTGGAGGCACATTATCACGAAAGCTTTCTAACGACGAAGGGTACAACTGACACCCCACAGCGTCCGACGCAAGAGGTTGCTAAGCTAAAGAAGGGCATCAAGAAGCTGAACCGTGAGCTTCAAACGCTTGCCGATGTCCTGCCGCGGAGTTCTGCGAAGGAATTCGAGCGTGTTCTTATTCAGGTGAGCGAGGTAAGTCATCGGATCGACCAAACTCAGAGTTCTCTCAATGAACTTGTGTCCCAGGCTAGTGTCCTGCGTGGATTGGCCACTATCGGTGTAGCCTCCGCTGTGTTCGGTCATGAGATTCAGAGCGCTGTCGATGAATTTCTAGTGGCTACAAGCACGTCCAGAGAGATTTTGATTAAGAGGCCGGAAAAGATTGAGGAAGCAGTGGAGGAGCTAGGGAAGGCAGAGAAGTATGCCAAGAGAGTCGGCGCCTGGGGGGCTTTTGCTTTGACGCGGGTACAACGAGACAAGCGCCGCCGCCGCCGCCTTTCAGTAGAAGATCTTATTGGAAATATGCTCAAGGACTTGAAGCCCGCTTTTGACTCCGTCAATATAAGGATTACAACGGATCTAGCACCAGTAACTGCTACAACCTTTGCGATGGACATTGAGGCTCTTCTTCTTAATCTTCTTACCAACGCCTATTCCGCGTGTCAGTTGACGCGGCGAAAGCGCGACATTCATGTTGTACTTTCGCCTGATCGTCGGCGCTCGCGCGACGGGTTTCTCATCGAGGTTGCGGATAGTGGGCCGGGTGTCGCCGATGCCCTTAGAGAGAAGATTTGGGAACCGCTATTCTCGACAAAGGTAGACCAATCCAATCGGCCAACTGGCACAGGCTTGGGCTTATCGATCATCCAGGCCATCGTTGACGACCTTGGCGGTACTAGAGAAGTGAGTCACCATGCCCCGCTTGGTGGGGCGGTTTTTCGAATTTGGCTGCCTTCTGGCTAGGAGCTTCGCTGATGCCAAATATAGCGATTGTCGATGATCGTCACGATCCGCGGGTGACATTACGTCGGAGAATCGGTCTGAACCTACCGGTTGAGTGGGCAGTCATTGACACGCATCCGCTTGAGTCCCTTTCGGACTATCCTGCATGGATAGTGGAGCATGAAGTCGCTACCCTCGTGCTTGACGAGCGACTACAAGAGCAGATGAACGACTCGGAGGGGCATGCATATTACGACGGCCATGAGGTGGTGGTTTACCTTAGGCAACGATTGCCAACGCTCCCAATCTTCTTTGTAACTTCGTATCCTGAAGTGTCAGAGGTCGAGGAGCAATATGGTAAGGTCGAAGGAGTTTTTCCACGACGGGACTTTTTCGATAGCCGAGCTGATAAGCTTATTGAACGCCTAGTCCGCAGCGGCCAAAAGTACGTAGAAGTATATGAGCGCGAGCTTGCCGACCTGGCTGAAATATCGAGGCGACTTGCGACAAGCACTGCCTCGGACGAGGATCGTAGTCGTGCGGACGCGATACGTAGCAAGCTGAATATTGCTTTCACTGGAGAGGCTATTTCCGACCGCGCCGCGTGGCTGGACGAGATGAATAAGCGACTCGGGGAACTCGAGGGCCTTCATGCCGAGATTGAGTCATTCCTTAAGGGAAAAGGCAAATGAGGTGGCGGCGGGTTGCAAAAGAGAATTGTATTCAGCCGTCTACTGGCAGCTATAAAGATTGGAAACATCTGCTTGCTGCCGAGGCATCTAATCAGTGTGTTTACTGTGCGATTCATGAGAGCTGCATGGGAGGAGTTCGAGTATTTCATGTAGAGCACTACCGACCGAAATCCAAGTTTGCGGAACTAGTAAATGACTTCCGTAATCTTTTCTACTGCTGTCCAATCTGTAACGCATTCAAGGGAGACGATTGGCCGGGTGAACCTGCCCCGGATCATTCATTAGTTGCGTATCCCGATCCAAGTGAAGTCGACTATTGCGACATAATTTTTATTGACCCTGCGGGTATTGTCATGGGCAGTAACACCGCTGGTCGATATCTAGAGGAGCGCTTGTATCTTAATCGCGGTCAACTGATTGTTGAGCGCCGACTTGCAGTTATTCGAGATCGAATAGGTGAGCTTGTGGCTCTTTTGCAGCAAGATGTCTTGGCCTTGCAGGCTTTTGGGACAAACGAGGCCAATGGTTGGCTTATACGCCTTTCTTCTGTTCTTCTCTCGGTTGTCGATATGCAAGCAGAATTGATGCGGCTGAGGCCTTATGGCGACGAGGACCTATCGAGAGTTCAACATGACTAGGGAAGAGTTGTGGCTTGATATGGGCCGACACTTCACACCTGACCAACTCGCTGGCGATCTGGCTAGTCTTGTTGATGATCACTTCGAAGGAAATTATTCCGGATCTCTGGAGGTTCTTGATCTCTTTGCGGGAGACGGCAGGCTTGGACATGCAACTAGTGAGCGGCTTACTTCAAGAGGGTTTAAAACGAAGGTGACATACGCCGAAGTCAGGGAGGGCGTGCAGGGCTTGAGTGGTGATGACGCGTGGCTCGTTGCCAACGCCTTTAACTTGGAACTAGACGTTCTATTTGATCTTGTTGTCTGTAATCCTCCTTATCGACGTCTCTCTCGATTAGCTGCTCAAGAATTAGGCTTGCCGTGGGATCGGCTCAAGGCCGCAGCGCACAATCTATATTGTTTGGGTATTCTTAAGGCTCTCCAGCTTTGTAGGCCTGGAGGGATGGTTGCCGTTATAGCTCCTTTCGGCTGGATAAGGTCTACTCATGCACAGTCATTTCGCAAGCAACTTGCGGGATTCTGTGCAGAAGCTGTGGTTCATCCCCAGGCATCAAGGCGCCTATTTGATGGTGTAAGTCAGGACATTGCTCTTCAGATATTCAAGAGAGGCAGTGGGTCGGAGGAGGCTCTGCTTAGAGTGAACGATAGTATCATCCCTATCGACAGCGGGCGATGCGAGAACTCTGGCTCAACCTTGCCGGGTCCGCGGGTCAGGGTAGGGCCATTAGTTTGGAACAGAGTGAAGGAGTTTTTGTGCGCCGAGGAGGGAGACACTTATCCGGTCGTGTATGGAGGTTCCATCAAGGGGGGGCGTCTAGATCTTAGATCTGGCCGCTATGTGGCGAGGCAGTATGTAAAAAAGAGCGTAGTGCCGGCCGGGTTTATTTCGCGGGGTTGTTGCATTCTGCTGCGGCGGACCCTGAGAGGCTGTCCAGGCTCCTGGACTATTGATGCGACGATAACAGATTCGGACTTCTGCGCAGTAGCAGAAAACCATGTGATCGTCATAGAGGTTGAGAGTTGCGGTATTTCGGCTCGCATGCTCTGCGAGAGAGTATTAGTTGAGTTGACAAGCCACTGCCTGCTTCTTGGAAATCCCATTATCAGCACCTCCGCAGTCAAAGCTGCCACAGGCGTTGCCTTCGCCGATTTGACTGGTGGAGACTAACCCGGAACTGCCAGACAGGTGCCGAGCCGAATAAGTGCCCGAATAAGTGCCATCCGACTGTTGAGGACCGTTAGGCCGCACAGATGCAGCGTGGCCATCTCCAACTTTTAGCTGACTAATTCCAGTTGGACCGCCCATGAAGAAGAAAGCGAATCTATGAGCACTCAGTCCAATGACTTGGCACGTTATAAGGAAGGACAACGCCAACAGTGGGATAGCGTTGCCACCGGTTGGAAGAAGTGGTGGCGGGCTATCGAGGACGGCGCGCAACACGTAAGTCAGCGCATGGTCGAACTAGCGGAAGTTAAACCCGGTCAGCGAGTATTGGACATCGCGACCGGCATTGGCGAGCCCGCACTGTTGGCTGCAAGCCGTGTCGGCACCGCGGGGCTGGTTGTAGCAGCGGACCTCTCATCTCAGATGCTCGATATCGCCCGAGAGCGAGCAAATACGTTGGGGTTGACGAATGTGGAGTTCATAGAATCGGATGTGGAGGGGCTGAATTTTCCTGATGGCAGCTTTGACGCCATTCTCTGTCGCTGGGGCGTAACATCTCTACCTAATCCATCGAATACGTTGGTCGCGATACGGCGTATGCTGACTCCCAGCGGCTCGTTCGCCACTGCTGTTTGGGAAGCCGGACCGAAGGGTCGCCCCATGGCGAGCATTGCGACGGATGTTGCCCGAGAGATTTTTGATTTACCGTCACCCCAACTCGGAGTTCCTTCTCTGCCTGGATCAGCAAAAGGCGCCTTAGAAAAGGAGATGATTCACGCCGGGTTTACGGATGTACGCGTTGAAGAGATGACGCTTGCGTTGGAATTACCGTCGACCGAAGACTGCGCTCAATATCTCATGGATGTTTCGCCCGAATTTGCTACTTTGCTTTCCGATAAGTCGTCTGGACAGCAGAAAAAATTTCGGCAGAGACTCGCCGAAAAGCTCCGGCAGTACGTGATGGTTGATGGAAGCGTTCGGGTTCCAAATGTAACTATCTGCGCGGCGGGGCGAGTTCAATTTGGCACCTAGAAGCGCACGACCCAGTGGCTCCAGCGGACGTCGGCGCCGCGCGCTGAGGCGACACATGGCGAGGTCGCCGGGCCTTTGAAGACCGGATAGGTCGTTTGGCGGCATGGATGACATGAAGGCAACACGATGGCATACACTGATTCTCGCGTAACGATCCACATGGCGGCGAGCCTTGACGGCTTCATCGCTCGAAAAGATGGAAGTGTCGACTGGCTCGAGACCTCAGACGAATTTGTAGACGGCGACACCATGGATCCAGGATTCGTCGAGGCCTTCCTCAAGACGATCGACTGCTACGTCATGGGATCGCGAACCTATGAGACCGCGCTTCGTTTTGAAGCCCAAGGTTTGGGGTGGCCGTACGGTGATAAACCCACCTTTGTCCTCACTAGCCGGGAGCTGCCGCGGGTCCGGGATACCGTCGAGCTCTACTCAGGCGATCTTGCGCAGTTCGTGAATGGGCACCTGCGGCCCGCATTCCGTGCCATCTGGTTTGTTGGAGGCGGTGTAGTCTCCGCCGAATGCCTTCGTCTCGGGCTTGCCGACGAAGTCCGTTATTCGATTTTGCCGATCTTGATTGGTGATGGGGTCCCATTCTTCGAGAAGCTCGACAGAGACATCGCCCTCCACCTGGCGGAGGTCAAAGCCTACAAGAGCGGCATGGTGGAGCTCTGTTATGAGGTGCGAGGACATCGTACGGCTAGATAGGTGCCACGTGCTTGTTGGGAAGCTCGGTCTCGTGGTGGACCTCGACGTGGCCGCTTGCCACGGCCAGCGAGCCGTAGACGGGGCACCGGCGTTGGAAGCCGGCTATGAGCTCCGTGGCCTGGGCCGGGCTTGGACCGCGCAGCCGAAAGATCAGCTCGACGGATGTGAACACCGTTACGTCAGTCCGCGGCTGCCGCTCGCGGTCGATGCTTCCGCGCACCGTTACCTTCACGTGCTCGAGTGGGATGTGCGCATCCCGCGCGAGCACTTGAAGGACTTCGGCCCCCGCAGGCGGCGGCGGTGGTGAGGAAGAGCTCTCCGGGCGTCGGCGCCTCGCCGGGGCAGCCATTCTGCACTGGACCGTCCACGACGAGATGGTGCTGGCGGACGGTGCAACTCACCCTTCCAAAGATGGACGTCGTCTCCGCATGCGCCTCGTAGGTGCGCACGCCGGCAGGCGGCTCGACGGATTTCATGTCCGCAGGTCGACGTAGGGCGGCGGCGGCTGGATCGCGGAGTAGTCGTTCTCGAAGATCAGGACGTTGCCGTCCCTCGCGACTTCCTTGAAGCCGGCGAACTTGTAGGTGATCAGCATCTGGCGGTTGCGGTCGTTCGACACGAACTCGGCGCGCAGCTTAACCCCGGCTTCCTTCGCCATGCGCAGGACGTAGTGAATCATGATCATTCCCACGCCCTTGGACATCACGCGGCAGGACATCAGCAGGAGCTTGACGTTCCAGACGTCCTTATCCATCTCGATGAGGGTGAGGCCGATCTTGCCGTAGGTGCCGTGCCGGTCCTGAAGGCTGGAGACGAGCAATTTGTGGCGCGGCGATTTCCGCAGCTCGTCCAGCTCTTCGTAGGAGTAGGTGTAGCCCGTGGTATTGAGCTGATTCGTGCGCACGGTCAGCTCCTCGGCGCGCTTCAGGTCTTCCTCGCGGCAGGGAGCGATCGTGAAGATCATCCCGAGCGTGGCAAGGAATTCCTCCTTGGGGCCGACGAACTCCTCTTCCTCCCGGTTGCGCCGGATGTCCGCCATGTACATGCGGCGGCGCTCTTTTGAATCCTCGGTGATGAAGCGCGGGTTGAGCTCCGGCCGGTCGAGCATGCCGTCGAGCTCCGCCGAGTCGATGCAGAGGACTTTGTCGTGAGAGAAAGCCACCTCTTCGCGCTCGAACGGCTGGTCGTCCACGAAGGCAATGGTATCCAGGCCGATGTTGATGTCCGCCGCGATCTGGGCGATGGAGGAGGCCTTGGAATTCCAGTTGATCTGCGGATAGAGGAAGTATTCCTCGATCCCGAATTCCTGGAGCTTCGCCAGGGCCGTATCGTGATCGTTGCGGCTGGCGATCGAATGCAGGATGCCGCGCTCGTCAAGGGTCTTCAGGATCTCCACGACATGAGGCCGGAGCCGGACTTCCGTGTCTTCCAGCAGAATGCCATCCCAGACGGTATTGTCCAGGTCCCAGACGACGCACTTGATCGAGGATTTCTTGTCGCTCACAGCTCCTCCAGCTCGAAGCGCGCGATCGTGCTCTGCTGGATCTGCGTGCTCCCTTCGATGATCTCCATCACCTTGGCGTCGCGGAAGTAGCGCGACACCGGGAAGTCCTCATGGCAGCCGTTGCCGCCATGGATCTGGACCGCGTCCGATGCCGCACGGTTGGCGGTTGTGGACGCGAAGTACTTGGCGACCGAGGTTTCCGCGATAGCGCCGGGGTCGCCGGTGTCGCGCAAATAGCCGGCCCGCATGCAGAGCAGGCGCGCGGCGCGCACGTTGGTGATCATGTCGGAGAGCATTGCCCGGACGAGCTGGTGCTCGAACAGCGGCTGGCCGAACTGCTGGCGCTCGCGGGCATAGGCAAGGCACGCATCGAGGCAGGCCTGGGCGATGCCCACCGAGCCGCAGGCCACGCTGTAGCGGCCCTGGTCCAGCGCGGCGCCCACCACGTGGGAGACGCCGAAGCCGGGGCGGCCCACCATGTCCTCCGTCCGGGCTCCTTCCAGCTTCAGCTCGGCGAGCATCGACGCCCGGGTGCCCAGGATGCCGCGCAGGGGCGTGACCGTGAGGCCGGGGGTTTCGCGCTCCACGAGGAACGCCGTGGGCTTGCCGTCGAGCTTGGCGAAGAGCAGGTAGAGATCGGCGATCTGGCCGTAGGTGATCCATTTCTTGGTGCCGTCGAGCGCATAGCCGCCGTCCACTTCGACCGCCTTCGTCTGGATGCTCATGGCGTCGCTGCCCGCCTCGGGCTCGGAGAGCGCGAAGGCGCCGAGGATCTCCCCTCGGGCCAGGCGCGGCAGCCAGCTCTCTTTCTGCCGCTGGTTGCCCCAGCGCAGGATGCCCCGGCAGGCCATGTCGTGCACGGTGAGCAGCGAGCGGATCGAGGAGCAGCCGCGCCCGATCTCCTCGGTGAGCACACCGTAGGAGATCATGTCGAGGCCCTTGCCCCCGTGCTCGGCCGGCACCATGGAGCCGAGCCAGCCGCGCTCGACGAGCTTGTCCACGATACCGCGCGGGGTCGCCTCTTCGCGGTCCCATTGCCCGGCGTGCGGAGCGATCTCCTGCTGCACGAAGGCGCGGACTTCCGAGCGCAGCGCCCGTTGCTCCGGGGTGAGCTCGATCTTCATAGTTTGATCTTCATGGCTCAGGGTTTGATCTTCATGGCTCAGGGCTGCTCTTACGAGCCACCAGGTTCGAGATGGCCTGGATGGAGCGGAAGTTGTCGAGGTCGAGGTCCTCGTCTCCGACCCGGATGCCGAACTCTTTCTCCACGAAGGCGACGAGCTGCATCGCCAGCAGGGAATTGACGAAGCCGAGGGCGAAGATGTCCTCCTCCGGCTGCAGATCCTGGTTCTTGAAGAACCGCGACAGGAACTCTTTGATCTTGGTCTGAGTCTGGTCCATGTTTCCCTCTAGAGCGAGACGCCGTAGTCGTAGAAACCCTTGCCGCTCTTGCGCCCGTGCAGGCCCGCATCCACCATCTTGCGGAGCAGCGGGCAGGGGCGGTACTTGCTGTCGCTGTAGCTCTCGTAGAGCACCTCGATCGAGTAGAGGATCGTGTCCAGCCCGATCAGGTCGGCAGTCTCGAGCGGCCCCATCTTGTGGCCGAAGCAGGTCTTGAAAAGGTGATCGATCTGGTCTGCCGGGGCCACGCCGTCGTGGACGAGGTAGATCGCTTCGTTGACGGTCAGCATCAGCACGCGGTTGGAGACGAAGCCTGGGTAGTCGTTGACCACGATGCCGTCCTTGCCCATCTGGGTGAGGAGCTGGTGGGCGGTGGCGAGCGTCTCTTCGCTGGTGTGGTGGCCGCGGATGACTTCGACCATCGGCTTCAGGGGCACGGGGTTCATGAAGTGCATGCCGAGGATCTTTTCGGGACGTTTGGTCGTGCTCGCGATCTTGGTGATCGAAATGCAAGAGGTGTTGGCCGCGAACACGGCGCGCTCGGGGCAGGCCTCGTCGAGCTGCGGATAGATCCCCTTCTTGATGTCCCACTTCTCGGTGGCATTCTCGACGACGAAGTCGGTCTCCGAGAAGTCCTCGTAGCTCTGCGTGAACTTGATGCGGCCGAGCACCTCGTCGGGCTTCACCGGCTGCGCTCCCTTCTGGAACATCCCGTGGAAGCGGAGGTTCTTGCGGATCTCATTTTCGGCGCTGGTCAGTTGCGCCTGCGAGACGTCCAGCAGCACCACCTGATGGCCGGTCTGGGCGAGGTTGTGCCCGAGGCCGATGCCCATGACGCCGGCACCGACGACGCCGACTGTCCGAATTTCCATGTCAACTCCTCCTAATTTCTCTTCTGGAATCGAGAGTCACGAGAAGGCCCTTGTTGGGCTCGTAGTAGTAGGCGTTGCGGACCGGCCGGATCTCGGACTGCGCGAGCTTCAGCTCGGCCTTGAGGATGATCGTCGCCAGCGCGCCTTTTATCACCACGACCGCGAAATCCTTGCCTGCGCAGGCGTGAGAGCCGCTCCCGAAGGGGCTCCACGCCTCGGCCGGGGGCTTCTGCTTCTGATAGAAGTGGTCCGGATCGAAGCTCCCGGGGTTGGCGAAGAGGTCGGGGCGCACCGACTGGGCCGGGTAGGAGACGGCGATGAGGGAGCCCTCAGGGAGGAGATAGCCGCCGAGCTCGAACGGTTGCTTCACCTTCCGCAGGTCGGTGACGAGGTTGTTGGGGCGCCGACGCAGGCCCTCGAAGACTACCGCGTCGAGATAGGGTAGGGCCGCGAGATGCTCACTCTGGAGATCTCCCTGGCCCACGATGGCATCGAGCTCCTGCCGCAGCCGCGCGAGCGCTTCCGGATGGGTCAGGAGCTCGCCCATGGTCCAGGTCATCGAGTTGCCCGTCTGCTCGTGGCCCTGGAAGAGCATGTCGAGGATTTCGCTGAGGATGACCTCGCGGCCAAGCTGGCTGCCGTCCCGGAGCCGCGCCCGGGCCATGCCGAGCACGAAGCCGTCGGCCTCCGGCCGGTCTGCCTCGGACAGGAGCTTGTCGATCTCCTGCAGGAACGCTGTCCGGACGGCCTCGCGCCGCTGCTTGACCTTGCGCCAGGGGCTGCCCGGGAAATCGAGCTGCAGGCTGGTGTGGGGGACGGTCAGCGAGCGCAGGCCTTTGAAGGCGAAGTCTTCATAGAGGTCGGCGAGCTGCCGGGCCCTCTCCGGACCGATGCCGTTGAACAGGAGGCGGACCAGCGCTTCGAGGGAGATCTTCTGAAGCGCCAGCACCAGCTTGAACGGTTGATTGAGCGGCCACTCCGCGAGCCTGCGCTCGGTGATCTGGCGGATGCTGTCGACCTGGCGCTGGCTCTCTTGCGCACCGAGATACGGTGCGATAACGTCCCTGCGCTCTTTGTGGGCAGGTCCGTCGAGCTGCGAGGTGGCGCCCCGTCCGAGCACGGGCGCGATGCTGAAGCCCTCGATTTCGCCGCCGGACACGACGCCGGGCGGTGCTTCGAGCACGGCATTGACGAGGTCCGGCGAGCAGATGTAGGTCCAGTTCCCGAGGCCCGGTATCCGCGTTGTAAAGATATCGCCGCACTCGCGAAAGGATTCTTCATAGAACTGCATCGTATTTTTGACGAAGCGCCGCGTGTGCGACACTAGCGAGCCCGCGGGACGGGGGATCTCTGACGCCGGTTTCATCGTTTGCCCTCTGGGGAAAGACGGTCCGAATGCGGCCCGGAATATAGCAGAAGAAGACGGGAGCCCATGAGCTATCAGCGCCCCACGCGCTTTCTGAACCGCGATTTCCTGCTGCTCTGGCAAGGCCAGTTCGTGAGCATGCTGGGCTCGCAGGCGTTCTCCGTCGCGATGATTTTCTGGATCAAGCGCCAGACCGACTCGGCGTCGCTCCTGGGGCTCGGCATGTTGTCGCAATGGGTGCCGGCGATCCTTCTCGGACCGTTCGGCGGCACCCTCGCCGACCGCATGTCGCGCCGGAAGATCTTGATCCTGGCCGACGTGGTGCGCGGTATTTCTGCCATTGCGCTGGCGGCCCTGGTGCTCCTGGATCCGGGGCGCTCAGGGTTGATCCTCGCCGGGCTGCTGGTGCTGTCCGCCATCATGGGGGTGTGCGACGCCTTCTTCCGGCCGGCGATCAGCGCCACGATCCCGGACCTTGTGCCGGAGAAAGACGTCACCCGTGCCAACTCGGCGAACCGCCTGGCGCTCGACGTTTCCACGTTCCTGGGCCAGGGCCTGGGAGGCGTGTTCTTCCGCATCATCGGTCCCGGCATCCTCTTTCTAATCGACGGCATTACCTATCTCTTTTCGGCGGTCACGGTGGGCTTGATCCGGATGCCGCCGCCACCCCCTGTCGTCAAGAAATCGAGCTGGCGCGCTGCCGGCGCCGATTTCTGGCGCGAGCTGAAGCTCGGGCTGCGCTACGTGGCGAGCCGCAAGGGGCTGCGCTACATCCTCTTTCTGGCGCCGCTGGAAAGCCTTTTCATGGTCACGATCGTCGTGCTCCTGCCTTTCTTCGTCGAGGACTTCCTGCGCGTGAAGCCCGACTGGTACGGCTTTCTGGTGGCGGCCTTCGGCGGCGGCTCGTTCGTCGGCAGCATCGTGGCCGGCGGCACCAATGCCACGGGCCAGGTGCGCAAGTGGGCCTATCTGGCCTGCGCGCTGGGCTTCGGAGCCGCCGCCATCAGCCTCAGCTTCGCCCGTTCGCCATGGGTGACGATGGGGTGGATCTTCGCGGCGGGGGCGATGAGCGGCTTCAACACCATCCACGCCCTGAGCCTGGCGCAGGTCACCACACCGCCCGAGCTGCGGGGCCGCGTCCTCGGCCTCTTCGAGACCCTGAGCCTCAGCGCCATGCCGATTGCCGCCGGTGCAGCCGGCATCGTCGCCGACCTCCTCGACCGCGACATCCCGCTCGTGTACCTCGGCTGCGGCGTCGCCCTGATCGTGGTGGCGCTGGTCCAGGCCGGGAAGCGCGAGGTGCGCGAGTTCCTGGACTTCGAGCCGCCCCCCGCGGAACCGGCGCCAGAGCCGAGCGCGTGACCGGGTCACGGCTCGGGCGGTGACAGCGTCAGGCGGGCTTCGGGCTTCGACTTCACCGCCGTCTCTCCATAGGTCATCGGATAGTCCTCGACCGCCGCCCACTTGGGGATCTGGTCCTCGCGGTGGGGGCGGAAGAGCTGGGCGTCCTGGCCGGTGCTGTTGACCCAGGTCGACGCTTCGAGGTCGGCGAGGTCGACGATCATTCGCTGCGCGGATCCGAAGTTCACGGCGAACGGCTTGGTCACGTCGGCCACCGCGGCGTTGACTGTGAAAGCGGTGCCCGGGGCCGGGTAGGTACGGCTGTTGAACAGGCGCTCCAAAGGCGCGATGCCGCTCGCCCCCAGGGGTGAGTGGACGAAAGTCACCGAGTGCACCTTCCCGTAAGCCCAGCCCTCGGGGTCGTCACCATGATGCTCGGCGAGCCAGGCCACGGCCTGGGTGAGGCTGCGGCGGATGATGTCGTCGCGGCGCTCCACGGCGGGGGTCCGCCGGTCGTCGAAGAGCTTGTCGTCCGGCTGCGCCAGGAGTCCCGCGATCGACGGTACCTGGCTCATGCCCACGATGCGGTACTCCTTGAGCACGTCCGCGCCCAGCTCGTCGCCGAGGACCTCGCCGAGGAGCTGCCAGTACCAGGCCTCGTAGACCGAGGCGCCGACCGAGTCCGACCCGTAGCGGAGGTCCCAGTTGCGGACATGTTCGAGCGCCGCGCGCTCGCGGTCGCCGGCCGGCGGCACGGCGAGGAGAGCAGGGCGTATGGCCTTGGCGGGCAGCCCGAGGGTCTCCGCCTGGATATTGCGCAGGCCTTCCAGGGTGAAGCTTTTCCCGGCCGTGAGCAGCTCGGTGAGCCGCTCGGCGCGGTAGGGGTCGGCCATGTCATAGGCCAGGAAGTGCGGGTAGTCGTCCGCCGTCACCTTGTTGTTGGCGGTGACGATGAAGCCCGACGGCGGATCGAGCAGGCTCGGCATCTCGGCGTAGGGGATGAAGCCCTGCCACTCGGAGCGGCCATCCCAGCCCGGGACCGGCACCAGCCCCTGATGGCCGGCGGCGCGCATGGGGATGCGGCCGGTCGACTGGTAGCCGATGTGGCCGTCGACGTCGGCGTAGACGAAGTTGACGGAGGGGGCTTCCCAGTCCGCCAGCGCCCGGTGGAAGGACGGCCAGTCCTGCGCCAGGTTGAGCGCCACCAGGGAGTCGATCAGCCGGCCGCCGGCGAGGGCCGGCCAGCGCAGCGCCATCGGCGGGCTCCCCTTGAGCTCGGCGAGGGCGTCGTTGACGATCGGGCCGTGGTGGGTCTCCCTCACCTCCAGCACGAAAGGCGAGCCTCCCTTCACCGCGATTTCTTCGCGGCGGATCGAGAGGTCGCGCCAGCCGTCCTGGAAGCGGTACCGCCGCGGGTTCTTCGGGTTGTCGAGCTTCTCGACGTAGAGGTCC
Organism: uncultured Holophagales bacterium; assembly: GCA_963741305.1. GTDB lineage: Bacteria > Acidobacteriota > Thermoanaerobaculia > Multivoradales > UBA5704 > DATMER01. The sequence goes on from CAVUHL010000003.1 coordinate 125,503, forward strand.
TGCACGTCGGCGCACATGTTGGTGATGCCCCAGGCGATCCGCTGGTTGTGGCCGATGACGAGGAGCGGCATGCCGGGAAAGGAGAAGCCGACTGCGTCGTAGCCGCCGCCGTGGAGGCCGACCTGATACCAGATCGAGGGCATCTGGAGGCCCAGGTGGGTGTCGTTGGCGAGCAGGGGCCGGCCGCTCGCCGTGCGGCTCCCGGCGACCACCCAGCCGTTGCTCCCCCAGGCCTGCGTCCCCACGCCGGAGATCGGGCCGAAGGCGGGGAGGGACGCCGCAATCGCGGACCGAGCCTGGCGAGGCAGGGGCAGGAAGTCGGCGAAGGCCTGGACACCCGCGGGGACAATCACCGGCGCGCTCGCCGGATAGGGGGACATCAACCGCCGTGCGGCTGGCTCGCCGACCTTGGCGATCAGATGGGCGCGCACGATCTCGAAGCTGTGGTTGAGGCTCAGGTTGAGCGCCATCAGCTTGCCCCAGGCAAGCGAATCGATGGGCGTCCAGGTACGCGGCTCGACTCCGAGGATCGTGAGCTCGACCGGCAGCCGGCCGCGGTGGGACGAGACGTAGGCGTTCACCCCGTCGGCATAGGCGGTGAGCAGGGCTCGGGTCGGAAGAGAGAGCGCCTGCCAGTCCCGCTCGGCGGCCTCGACGATGCCGAAGATGCGCATGATCTTGTCGAGCTCGAGGGCGCCTTCACCGAAGAGCGCGGAGAGCTCGCCCCGGCCGACGTAGACGTTGAGCTGCATCTGCCAGAGCCGGTCCTGGGCGTGTACATACCCTTGTGCGAAGAAGAGATCGTGGGCATTCTGCGCGTAGATGTGGGGGACGCCGGGTTCGACCCGTACGATTTCGACCGGGGCTTGGAGGCCTGGAACGGTGAGGTTGCCTTCGACCTCCGGGTAGGCACGGCGCACGAGCCAGTAGAAGACCAGGCCGAGGATCACGACCAACCCCACCAGGACGACGGCGGTCCAGCGCAGAACCTTCCACAGGCGGGATTTCATTTCGGGCTGGTCTCCAGGGTCGAGGAACGGTCCCAAGACAGGTCAATACTGAGGCGCAGCCGTTCGGCCAGAGTCCCCACGTGCGGCTCGGCGAGGGCGCTGACATGGTTGCCCGGAACGATCTCGATGTCGACGGGCAGGGGCGAGAGCGCTCCCCAGCCATGCGTGGGGTCGTCAGCGAAGTCGCCTTCGGCAGGCAGGAAGAGGGTGATCTTTCCCGGGTAGGGACCGGGCCGGTAGCGCCGGAAGGCGCGCACGTTGGTCTTGAACACGGCGAGCAACCGCCGGAGCGACTCGGGGCCGGCCTTCGCGCCGAACGGGGTGTCCTTCAGTCCGGAGAGCAGGCGGAGCGCCTGGTCCTCGGACGAGAGCCCGCGGAGGTTCTCGGCGGTGAGGCCGAGATCGAGGCCCCAGAGACTCTCCAGGTAGTGGGCGATCTCCAACAGCCAGGGAGTGTCGTCGCTGTCGTCCTCGGTCTCGTGTCCCTCCGCCGGCCGGGGCCATGGCCCGGGGGTGGAGTCGACGATCGCCAGGAGCGCCACCTCCCGGCCCTCGGCGGCGAGCTGCCGCGCCAGCTCGAAGGCCACGGCTCCGCCCAGTGACCAGCCGCCGATGTGGTAGGGGCCGGAAGTGACCGCGGTGATCTCGGTGCGGTAGCGCGCTGCCATCTCCTCGATGCTGTTGAATGGCATCTCTCCGGGTCCTAGCCCACGCGACTGGAGGCCATGGAAAGGCTGGTCCAGCCCCAGGTGACGGGAGAGGGCCTGAAAGGCGAGGACGTCGCCGCCGGCCGGGTGGACGCAGAAGAACGGGGGACGGGAGCCGGCCGGCTGGAGAGAAACCAGCGAAGCCGCGGCCGGCGGAGGTGCATCCGTCTTCGGGCCGCTCCTTGCCCGCAGGCGCTGCTCCAGCAGCGCCCGTTCCTCGGCCGAAAGCCCGGCGCGGCGCGCGGCGAGCCGAGCCCCACGGTCATCAGCAGGCGGCTTGTTCGATGATTCCACGGGACGGGCCTCCACGAGCTTCGGCGGTCCTATCTCGGCGGGCAGCGCGGAGAGCCGGACATCCGGATCCGCCGCCACCGCTTCGAGCAGCCGCGAGAGGTGCGCGAGCATCCGCTCGACGGTTGTGCCGGTGAACAGGTCGGTGTTGTATTCGGCTTCGAGGCTGAGGCCTTGCGGCAGGTCGACGACCCCCAGGGTGAAGTCGAACTGCGAGGTGGCGGAGTGCACCTCGACCGGCTCGGCGGTGAGCCCTCCGATGCGGAGCGGCTCGCCGGAGCCGTTCCGCACCGAGAGCATCACCTGGACGAGCGGAGTGCGGCTCTTGTCCCGCGCCAGGTCGAGGTCCTCTACCAAACGTTCGAAGGGGACGTCCGGGTGGGCATAGGCGCCGAGGGCAGCCTCCCTCGACCGCCGCAGCAGCTCGCGGAAGGTAGGATCGCCCGAGAGGTCGAGACGGAAGGGGAGGACGCCGACGAAGAAGCCGAAGATACCCTCGGTCCCCGGCGTGTGGCGGTTGGCGACCGGCGAGCCAAGGACCATGTCCGTCCGGCCCGTGTAGCGGCCGGCGAGGGCGGCGAAGGCGGCGAGGCCGGTCATGAAGAGCGTGCTCCCCTCGCGCCGTCCCAGCTCCTTGGTCTGCGCGGCGACCTCCTGCGGAAGCGGCAGGTAGCGGGCCGCTCCCCGGAAGGCCGGCCGCGGAGGGCGCGGCCGGTCGGCGGGGAGGTCGAGCACCGGCGGTGCTCCAGCGAGCTGGCGTCGCCAGTAGTCGAGCTGAGGTGCGAGCCGCTCGTCGGTGAGCTCGCGGCGCTGCCAGACGGTGAAGTCAGCGTACTGGAGAGCCGGCTCGCCCGGCTCGGGGACGCCCAGCTCGCGCTCCAGGATGTCGATCGACCAGCCGTCGACGATGATGTGGTGGAAGGTCAGGAGCAGCCGGTGCTCCTCCTTCTCCAGGCGGATCAGGCGGGCGCGCCAGAGCGGCCCCATGGCGAGATCGAAAGGCTCTCGTGCCTCCGCCTCCGTCAGCCGCCGGGCCTCCTCCTCGCGGGGGCCGGCCGGCAGGGCGGTCAGGTCGGCCAGCGGAAGTGAGACATCCGCGGGGGACGCGATCCGCTGCCGCAGCCCCTCAGGGCCGTTGAAGAACGTGGTCCGCAGAGCATCGTGCCGGCGCGCTATCCCGGAGAGCGATCGGGCAAACTCGGCCGGCTGCAACGGGCCGCTCAGCCGGAGGGGGTTGGGGACGTTGAGGACCGATCCGCTGCGGTCGAGCTGGTGGAAGTACCAGAGCCGCTCCTGGGCGGCAGCGGCCGGGGCTTCGGATCCTGTCCCAGCCGGTGTGATCGGGGGGAGCGGCGGGGCTCCCTGAGCCCGCAGGCTGCGCTCGATCTCCGCCGCCAGGGCCGCGGCGGTCGGGTTGGCAAAGATCGCGCGCAGCGGAAGATCGACTCCGGTCACGGCCCGCAGGCGGGCCAGAACGCGGATAGCGAGCAGTGAATAGCCCCCAAGGGCGAAGAAGTGGTCGTGAAGGCCGATCGTGCTGCGGCCCAGGGCCTCGGCCCACAGCCCGGCTACCAGCTCTTCGAGGGGGGAGCGCGGCGGCCCCCCAGGTGCCTGGGAGGAGTCGGAGGAGCCATCTTCCGGTTCGCCGAGGAGCCGGGGTAGCCTGACCTGTTCCTCGCCGCGCTTCAGGTGCTCGATCCCGGAGAGCAGGCCGATCTGCGGCAGGGGGACTTCCGGGTGGGCGGCCAGCAAGCCGAGCAGGCGGGTGAAGTCATCGGCCCAGCGCTCTACCGTGGAGCGGTCGAACAGGTCGGTCCGGAACTCGAAATCGGCGACCAGCGTGTCTCCCCGGAGATCGAGCCCGAGCGTCAGGTCGAACTTGGACGTATGGTTCTCGACCGTCAGGGGAACGAGCGGCACCCCCGGTGCCAGCTCGCGGGCCGTCTCTTCCACGCCGAGGACGAAGGAGACCTGGAAGAGCGGGCTGCGGGCCAGGCTGCGCTCCGGCTGCAGCTCTTCGACCAAGCGCTCAAATGGCACGTCCTGGTGCGCGTAGGCGGCGAGCGCAGTTTCCCGGACGCGCGCGATCAGGGCACCGAAGGACGGGGCGCCGTCGAGGTCGACGCGCAGGACCAGGGTGTTGACGAAGAAGCCGATGAGCCCTTCGGTCTCGGCGCGTCCGCGGCCGGCGATCGGCGAGCCGAGCAGGATGTCGGTCTCGCCTGTGTAACGCTCCAGCAGAGCCGCGAACCCCGAGAGCAGGACCATGAACAGCGTCGCCCCCTGCCGGCGGGAGAGGGCGCGGACCTCGGCCGTCAAACCCGGGGGCAGCGACGTCAGGAAATGGGCGCCGCGCGAGGTCGCGACCGGTGGGCGTGGGCGGTCGGCCGGCAGATCGAGGACCGCGGGAGCGCCGGCGAGCTGCCGGCGCCAGTACGCGAGCTGCCCGGCCAGGACGGGACCGTCGAGCCAGCGCCGCTGCCAGTCGGCAAACTCGGCATACTGGATCACCGGCTCAGGCAGAGGCGATGGCCGGCCAGCCACGTAGGCCTGGTAGAGGGCGGACAGCTCGCCAAGGAGGAGGTTGATCGACCAGCCGTCCCCGGCGACGTGATGCACCGTCATCAGTAGGTGGTGTTCCTCGGCGCCGAGGGTCAGCAGCCGGGCGCGGAAGAGCGGACCGGAGGCGAGGTCGAACGGGCTCGCGGCGTCCTCGTCGGCGAGCCTGCCGGCCTCCGCCTCGCCGGCTTGTGAAGGGAGGGCGGAGAGGTCGATCCGGGGAAGGGAGAAGCCGCCCGGCGGTGCGACGTTCAAGCGCGGCTCGCCGGTCTCCTCATCCACCGCGAAGGTGGTGCGCAAGACTTCGTGCCGGTGCTCCACTTCGCGCAGAACGCGCTCCAGGCAAGCCGGAGCGACGGGGCCAAGGATCTGGTGGGGGAACGGCAGGTTGTACACCGGCGAGCCGGGTTCGAGGCGATCGAGGAGCCAGAGCCGCTGCTGGGCAAAGGAGAGGGGGAGGTTCTCCCGATCCGCAGCGGGCTCGATCGGAGCCGGTGGAAGGGCCGCCGCGAGCCGGTTCCCCAGGGCCGAGATGGCCGCCGCCAGAGCCGAGACGGTCGGGGCGGCGAAGAGCGTGCGCAGAGGCACCTCGATGCCGAGCGCCGCCCGCAGCCGGGAAGCCACCCGGGTGGCGAGGAGGGAGTGCCCGCCCAGCTCGAAGAAGTTGTCCTGGGGGCTGGGCAGCTCGTCACGCCCCAGCACCTCGGCCCAGATGCCGGAGAGCAGCTCTACGAGGGGCGCGGCGGGGCCGAGAGGAGCGGGGAGCGCTGCCGGTCCGCTCTCGGGGGCCGGCAGCGCTTTCCGGTCGATCTTCCCGTTGGGCGTCAGCGGCATCGCGTCGAGCAGGGTGAAGGAGGACGGCACCATGAACTCGGCGAGCCGGACGCGCAGGTGCTCAGCCAGCTCGCCGGACGTGGGGGCCGGCTGGCCGGCAGGAACGACGTAGGCTGCGAGGAAGCGGTCGCCGCCCGGCTCGCCGCGAGCCACCACCACCGCCTCGTGCACTTGCGGATGCGTCTCCAGGGCCGTTTCGATCTCCCCCAGCTCGATCCGGAAACCGCGCACTTTCACCTGATTGTCGAGCCGGCCCATGTATTCGATCCGGCCGTCGGGGAGAAAGCGTCCGAGGTCGCCGGTGCGATACAGGCGCGCACCATGCTCCAGGGGGGCCGGCACGAAGCGCTCGGCCGTCAGCTCGGGCCGGCCGAGATAACCCCGCGCCAGGCCGGCGCCGCCCAGGTAGATCTCCCCCGGCACCCCGACAGGTACCAGCTCCAGGTGCCGGTCGAGGAGGCGAGCCCAGGTACCGGCGATCGGCCGCCCGATCGTCGGCTCTCGCCGGCTCCCCCGCTCCACGGTTTCGAAGGTCGAGTAGGTCGTGTCCTCCGAGGGGCCGTAGAGGTTCCGCACCCGTTCGACGCCGATCGAGTAGAGGGCTTGGGCGAGGGAACCCTTGAGCGGCTCGCCCGCCAGGTTGACCGTCCGTACCCTCTCTGGGAGCGCCCGCACCAGCTCCAGAAGGGCGGAGACCGCCGAGGGCACGGAGTTGACCATGATGACCTCACCGGCTGCGGGCAGCTCCGGCAGCTCCAGGACGTTGTTGGCGAGGACCACCTGGCCGCCGCGGGCCAGAGGCACGAACAGCTCGAAGACCGAGAGGTCGAAGGAGATCGAGGTCGAGGCCAGGCCTGACGACAGCTCCTCGGGGGTGAACACCCCGTGCGCCCAATGGATGAAGGCCACGGCGCTGCGGTGCTCGATCGCCACGGCCTTGGGGCGGCCAGTCGAGCCCGAGGTGTAGATCAGGTAGGCGAGGTTGCCGGGGAGGGCCCGGATGGGCTCGGCTTCCTTCTCCTCTTCCTGCTTGCCGTCGAGCAGCAGCACCCGCGCCTGAGAAGTTGGCAGACGCGAAACGAGGGCCGCCTCGGTAATCAGGACGGCGGCGTCGGCGTCCTCCAGCATGAACCCCAGCCGCTCCTGCGGATAGTTGGGATCGAGCGGAACGTAGGCGCCGCCGGCTTTCAGGATGCCCAGGAGGGCGACCACCAGAGCCGGCGACCGTGACAGGCAGACTCCAACCCGAACTTCCGGCCCGACTCCGAGCGCGGCCAGCCTCCGGGCCAGCTCGCCGGCGCGGAGGTCCAGCTCCCGGTAGGTGAGCCGCTCGCGGCCGGCGACCAGGGCGGTCGCATCCGGCGTGCGCGCGGCCTGTGCAGCCACGAGGTCGTGGATGCACACCGCCGGAACAGGCGGCAGCAATTCGTGCCATTCCCCGAGGATCTGCCAGCTCTCCCCGGCCCCCAGAAGCGGCATGCGGGACACGGGCAGCTCGGTCCCTTCCGCCGCCAAGCCGGACAGAAGGGTGATGAAGGAGCGCCCGAGCCGTGCCACCGTAGGCGCGTCGAAGAGGTCGGCCGCGTACTCCAGGAGGGCGGCCAGGTCCCCCCCCTGCTCATTAAGGAAGAGCGTGAGGTCGAACTTGGACGTTCCGGTGTCGATCCGCAGCAGCTCACAGTCCAGGCCCGGGGCAAGCTCGCCATCCTGCAAAGGATCGAGGGCGAACATCACCTGGAAGAGCGGGCTGCGCGACTGATCGCGCGCCGGCTGCAGCTCCTCGACAAGGCGCTCGAAGGGGAGCTCCTGATGGGCGTAGGCTGCGAGCGCCGACTCGCGCACCTGGGCCGCGAGGGCGCGGAAGGGCGGATCGCCAGCCAGGTCGGAGCGCAGAGCCAGGGTGTTGACGAAGAAGCCGAGCAGGCCTTCGCTCCCCGCCTCCCTGCGGTTGGCGACCGGCGTGCCCACTACCAGGTCCGTCTGGCCGGTGAACCGGCCGAGGAGTGCGGAGAAGGCCGCCAGGGCGGTCATGAACAGGGTCGAGCCTTCGCTCCGGGCGAGCACGCGGAGCCCGTTGGCGAGCTCGGCCGGGAATGCGAGCGGAAGAATGGCGCCGCGGAAGCTCTGCACCGGCGGCCGCAGGCGGTCGGCCGGCAGCTCGAGGGCGGCGGGCGCCCCGGCCAGGCGCTGCCGCCAGTAGGAGAGCTGCGCCTCCATGAATTCTTCGGAAAGCCGGTACCGCTGCCAGACGGCAAGGTCGGCATACTGGACCACCAGCTCGGAGAGAGGCGACGGCCGCCCGGCGCGGAAGGCGCCATAGAGAGCGCCCAGCTCGCTCCGGAGGACGCCGACCGACCAGCCGTCGAAGGCGGCGTGGTGGCAGGAGAAGACCAGCAGGTGCTCCTGCTCGCCCAGACGCAGGAGGAAGGCACGTGCCACCGGGCCGCGGACGAGGTCGAATGGGCGCCGAGCCTCCAGCGCGGTCTGCCGGTCCGCCTCGGCAGAGGCAGCTGCCGGGGGCAGGCCGGAGAGGTCGGCCTGGGGCAGCCCGGGAGCATGAAACGGCGCCACGATCTGGAGCGGATCCCCATCCGGCCCCTCGGCAAAGGTGGTGCGCAGGACCTCATGCCTCCGGAAGACCTCGTCCAGGCTGCGCTCCAGAAGCCTTCCGTCGAGCGGTCCGGTGAGGCGGAACGCCAGGGGCAGGTTGTAGACCGCCGAGTCCGGATCCAGGCGGTGGAGGAACCAGAGCCGCTCCTGGCCGAAGGAGAGGGGCAGTGACCGGTCCCGCGGGGCAGGCGCCAGTGGAGCCGGCTCGGGGCCGTCAGCGAGCCGCTCCTCTTCGATGCGCCGCGCCAGCGCAGCCAGGGTGCGGGCCTCGAAGGCGGCCCGCACCGGGAGCTCCACCCCGAAGACGGTGCGCACCCGCGCCAGCACCTGGCCGACGAGCAGCGAGTGTCCGCCGAGATCGAAGAAATCGTCGCCGGCGCCGATCTCCGTCCTGCCGAGGATCTCCCCCCAGATCCCGCCCAGCAGCTCCTCGGCAGGAGTGCCGAGGGTAGCGCGGCCGATCGCCGGCTCCTCCGCGGCGGGCGGAGGGAGGGCGCGCCGGTCGACTTTGCCGCCCGGGGTCAGCGGCAGGGCCGGCAAAAAGGCGAAGAAGGAAGGGACCATGTGCTCGGGGAGCCGCGAGCGCAGGAAAGCGCGGAGCTCCTGGACCGAGGGTACGTCCGGTCCAGCCACGTAGGCAGCGAGCCGGAGATCCTGGGGCGCGGCTTCATAAGGCACCACGGCGGCCTCGCGTACGCCTGGATACTCGACGATCTGCGCCTCGACCTCCCCCGGCTCGATCCGGAAGCCGCGCACCTTGACCTGCCGGTCGGCGCGGCCGAGGAATTCGAGCTGGCCGTCGGGCCGGAAGCGGGCGAGGTCCCCGGTGCGGTAGAGGCGCCCGCCGGGCTCCTCACCCATGAAATCGGGGACGAAGGCGCCGGCCGTGAGATCGGGCCTTCCGAGGTAGCCGCGGGCGAGCCCCCTGCCGCCGATGTGAAGCTCCCCGGGGACCCCCTGGGGGAGGATCTCGCCATGGGGACCGAGCACCAGGAGCCGGCTGTCGGCGACCGGCCGTCCGATCGGCGTCTGGCCGTCCTCTCCGAGCCGTGCCATGGAGACGCAGATGCTCGCCTCGGTCGGCCCGTAGGCGTTCCACAACCGGCGCTCCACAGCCCAACGGGTCACCAGGGCGGGGGGGAAGGCCTCTCCTCCCACCACCAGACCGCGCAGGCCGGATAGCTCCCGGCTCGCTCCCTCGGGCATCGCCGCAAGTGCGCTCGGCGTGAGAAAGACGTTGGTGATTCCGCGCCGCAGCAGGGTATCGAGCAAGGCCTGTCCCGGGAGGAGATCCTCGGAGCGGGCGAAGACGAGGGTCGCGCCGCGGATCAGCGTGCTCCAGATCTCCCACACCGAGGCGTCGAAGCTTGCGGAGGCGAACTGCAGCACGCGGCTCCCCGGTTCCACTCCCGAGCGCTCGGCGAGAGCATCGACCGCCCAGAGGAATCCGCGGTGCTGGATGAGCACTCCCTTGGGGCGGCCGGTCGAGCCCGAGGTGTAGATGATGTAGGCGAGGTCCTCGGGATCTACCTCCTCCAGAGGCACGGGCGCCGTGCCCTCCGTTTCGAGCGGCACGAGCTCGGCCTCTCCGGTTGGCAGGGTGGCGGCGAGAGCGCTCCGCGCGAGGAGAACGGGAACGCGGGAGTCCTCCAGGGTGCTGGCGAGACGCTCGGCGGGATGGGTCGGGTCGAGCGGCAGGAAGGCTCCTCCGGCCATGAGCACGGCGAGCATGCCCACCACGGTCTCCGGCGAGCGCTCGGCGTAGACGCCGACCCGCACGTCGAGCCCCACGCCGCGGGATCGCAGACGGCCGGCGAGCCGCCGCGCCCGATCCACCAACTCGGGATAGGTCAGCTCCTGCGTTCCGAAATCGACCGCAATGGCCTCGGGCGTCGCGGCCGCCCAAGCCGCGATGCGCGCCGGCACCGAGCCCTCCCAGACCGGCGGGGCGGGGGAGCGGCTCCATTCGACGAGGAGCGCTCTCTCCGCTTCGCCAAGCAGGGCAAGAGTCGAGAGCGGCGCCTCCGGCCGCGCCAGGGCATCGGCGAGAAGCGTCATCCATCCCCGGGCCAACCGGCCGGCTGTCGCCGAGGTGAAGAGGTCGGCGCTGGCGACCAACCGTCCGGAGACCTCTTCACCTTTCTCCTCCAGGTCGAGGAGGAGATCGACCTGCGCCGCGCCGTGGTCCTCCTCCCTCCAGGTCAGGGTCAGCCCGGGCGCCAGCTCCCGCGGGCCGGCGTTGCCGCGATAGGCGAAGAAGGCCTGGAAGAGCGGGTCCGCGCTGGATGCCTGTTGGGGCCGCAGCGACTCGGCCAGAGTATCGAGCGGCAGGTCCTGATGGGCAAAGACGCCGAGCGCCCGGGTGCGCACGGTGGCGAGCAGGTCGCTGAAGGCTGGATCGCCGGGGCGCTCGACCCGCAGCGGGAGGGCATTGGCGAAGTAGCCGATCATCCCCTCCAACTCGGGCCGGCCACGATGGGCGAAGACCGTACCGAGGACAAAGTCGTCCTGGCCAGTGATCCGGCGGAGCAGCGCCACCCAGGCGGCGAGGAGGACCATGTACCTCGTCGCCCCCTGCTGGCGAGCGAAGTCGCGCACCTCGCGTGAGATGGCGGGGGGGATGTCCAAACCCCGGCTCACCCCTCGCCAGCTCCGAACCGGCGGCCGCGCCTGGTCGGCCGGCAGCTCGAGGCCTGCCGGTGCCCCCGCGAGATGCTCCCGGAAGAAGGCGGCGTGGGGAGCCAGAACCTCCGCGCTCAGCTCGTCGCGCTCCCAGGCGGCGACATCCGCCGGCTGTACCGTAAGTGGCGGAAGCGGCGAGGGCCTTCCGTGCAGGAAAGCGAGGTAGAGCACTGCCAGCTCGCGCTCGAACACCTGGATCGATGCGCCATCGGCGAAGACATGGTGGAAGGTGAGGAGCAGGTCGTGCTCGTTCTCCCCCGCTCGAAGCAGGCTGAGGCGCCAAAGAGCGCTCCGGTTGGGATCGAGCGGGCGCCGGGCCTCCTCCTGCGCCAGCCGTTCGCGCTCCGCGGACTGCCGGAGGAGGGGGAGCCCGGAGAGATCGACGAGCGGCAACCGCACGGGCGAAGAGGGGGAGACGAGCTGGAGTGGCTCACCGTCCGGCCCGGGCTTAATCGTGGTCCGCAGGGCCTCGTGACGGGTGGCGATCTCCGTCAGGCAGCGTTCGAGGACGGCAGGTGCCAAGGGACCGTCCAGCCGCATCACCACCGGAATGTTGTTCACCGGCGTCCCCGGCACGAGCAGTTCGACAAACCAGAGCTGCCGCTGTGCCGAGGAGAGCGGCTCGCCCCCGGGATTCCGCGGCTGCGGCAGGATCGCTGCGCGGCGCGCGGGGCGCTCGGCGAGAGCCCGGTCGACTTGCTCCGCCAGGGCGGCGACGGTGCTCGCCTCGAAAACCACCGAGGGGGGCAGGTCGAGCTCGAGCGCCACCTGGATCCGCGCCTGAATCTGGGCGGCGAGCAGCGAATCGCCGCCCAGGTCGAGGAAGCCCTCGTCGATCCCCACCCGCCCGCGTCCGAGCACTTCCTCCCAGATCCCGGCCAGCAGCTCCTCGGTAGGATTGCGCGGTGCTTGCACGTCCCCGGCGATACTTCCCATTGGGAGCGCGAGCTGGGCAAGGGCCTGGCGATCTACTTTGCGGTTGAGGGTCAAGGGAAGCGAGGGGAGCTCCACGAAGAGAGCCGGAACCATGTGCGCGGGCAGGCGAGAGCGGAGAAAGGCCCGCAGCTCGGCGCCGGAGGGCTTCCCCACGAAATAAGCCACCAGGCGCTTCCCGCCCGGTCCATCGTCCCGCGCCACCACCGCCGCCTCGCGCACCTCCGGGTGGGAGGCTAGGGCCACCTCGATCTCCCCAAGCTCGATGCGAAAGCCGCGTACCTTCACCTGGTGGTCGAGCCGGCCCAGGTATTCGATCCGACCGTCGGGCAGGGCGCGCCCGAGATCGCCGGTGCGGTAGAGCCTTTCCCCTGGCGAATCCGCCTCCGGGTCTGGCACGAAGCGCTCCGCCGTCAGATCGGGCCGGCCGAGGTACCCCCGGGCCAGGCCAGTACCGCCGAGGCAGATCTCGCCGTCGAGGAGACGGACCCGGGTGCCGGTGATCGGCTTCCCGATGGTCGGCTCGCTCCGGCTCCCGCGCTCCACAACCTCGAAGGTCGAGTAGGTCGTGTCCTCCGACGGACCATACAGGTTCAGCACTCTCTCGACGCCGGCTGTGTAGACAGCCTGGGCTAGGGAGCCTTTGAGCGGCTCGCCCGCCAGGTTCACCGTCCGCACTCCAGAAGGCAGGGCCCCGGCCCGCACCAGCTCGGCCATGGCCGATGGGACGGTATTGACCAGGGTGACCTCTCCGGCCGCCGGGAGATGGGGCAGCTCCAGGGCGTCTTCGGCGAGGACCACCCGGCCCCCGCAGGCCAGGGGCACGAACAGCTCGAAGACCGAGAGATCGAAGGAGATCGAGGTCGAGGCCAGGACTGCCGCCAGCTCCGCCGGGGTGAATACCGTTTGCGCCCAATGGACGAAGGCCACGGCGCTGCGGTGCTCGATCGCCACGGCCTTGGGGCGGCCGGTCGAGCCCGAGGTGTAAATCAGGTAGGCGAGATTGCCGGGGAGGGCGCGGATGGGTTCAGCCGCCGCCTCTTCCGTTACGCCGTCGATCACCAGCACCCGCGCATTGGAAGCGGGGAGGAGCCCGGCGAGGGCCGTCTCGGTGACCAGGACCGCGATGCCGGCGTCCTCCAGCATGAACCCCAGACGCTCCCGCGGATAGGTGGGATCGAGCGGCACGTAGGCACCGCCCGCCTCGAGGATGCCCAGAAGGGTCGTCACCAGCGCTGGTGACCGCGACAGGAAGACCCCGACCCGCACCTCCGGTCCGACCCCGAGCGCCGCCAGCCGCCGGGCCAGCCGGCCCGACCCGAGTCCGAGGTCGTGGTAGGTCAGGCGTCTGTCGCCGGCCACCAGGGCCACGGCCATCGGGGTACGCGCGGCCTGAGCGGCCACGAGCTCGTGCAGGCACGCCGCCACTGAGGCCTCCAGGCCCTCAGGCCGGCTGAGCAACGGAGTCCTCGCGCAGTTCGCAAGCGGCCCTCTCCCGCTCGATCTGCTCCATCAGGAGATCCTCGACCGTCAGAGCGAGGTCGGCCACGGTGGTGTGCTCGATCAGGTCGAGCAGGGGAACCTCGATGTCGAAGTCCCGCTGCAGCCGGCTCATCACCTGCGGCAGGAGCAGGGAGTGGCCGCCCAGCTCGAAGAAATCGTCGTTCGCCCCCACCCGGTCGACTCCGAGGACCTCGCACCAGATCGCCGCCACCCCCTCCTCGGCCGGCGAGGCAGGGGCCTCGTACTCGGCGGCTAGAGCCGGGCGGGAAGCGTCCGGGGCAGGCAGCGCCCGGCGGTCGACCTTGCCGCTGCCGTTGATCGGCAGGGCGGGGAGGGGCAGGTAGAGGGCGGGCACCATGTGCTCGGGGAGGTGCTCCTTGAGGAAGGAGCGCAGGTCGCCGACCTCGGTTGACCGGCCGGCATGGGGCACGACGTAGGCGACCAGGCGCAGATCGCCCGGCCGGTCCTCCCGCGCCAGGACCGCCACCTCGCGCAGCGCGGGATGTAGCGCCAGCGCGGCCTCGATCTCTCCCAGCTCCACCCGGAAGCCACGGATCTTCACTTGGCGGTCGGTGCGTCCGAGGAACTCCAGATCTCCCGAAGGCAGCCAGCGCACCAAGTCGCCGGTGCGATAGAGCCGGGCACCGGCAACGCCAGCCTCCCCGGCCCAGGGATCGGGAAGGAAGCGCTCGGCGGTCAGGCCGGGCCGCCTCAGATAGCCGCGCGCCACGCCCGCTCCACCCAGGCAGAGCTCGCCGGGCACGCCAACCGGCAACGGCTCCTGTTGCAGGTCGAGGACGTAGGCGCGGTAGCCCGCGAACGGCCGCCCGAGAGGCGCTTCGCGGAGGCCGTCGGAGGAGGCAAGCCAGGGCTCGAGGTCGCCGATCGTGGCTCCGATGGTGCACTCGGTCGGGCCGTAGGTGTTCCACAAGTGCACCCGGGTGCCGAGATGCCGGCGCCAAGCCTCCAACCGCTCCGGCAGGGGCCGCTCGCCGCCGATGATGACCCGCCGCAGGGCGGGGGGCCAGTCGACCCCATCCGTCAGGTCGGCCGCCAGCACGTGCCAGTAGGCGGTGGGGAGGGTGAGGAGGGTGATCCCCCGTTCCCGGCAGGCGGCTAGGAAGTCGGCGCTCGAACGCATCATCGCGTCGCTGCGCAGCACCAGCGTGCCTCCCGTGGTCAGGACCGGGTAGATCTCCTCGGCGCTGTTGTCGAAGCTGATCGAGGCGAACTGCAGCACGCGGTCGGCGGGGCCGAAGCCGTACTCGACGAGATCTCCCGCGATGTAGCTCGCGAGCGAGCCGTGCGACACCATCACGCCCTTGGGCTTGCCCGTCGAGCCGGAGGTGTAGATCACGTAGGCGAGCCGCTCGAAGGTGGGATCGTCCGCCGGCGGGCTGTCAGGGCAGGCCGCGATCCGGTCGCGGTCCGCTTCCAGGCAGACGACGCCCACGCCGGACAGCACTTCCTCGCTGAAAGCGCCGAGCAGGCGCTGCTCGGTCACCAGGACCGGAGCTCCGGAGTCGGTCATGAGGAAGTCCAGGCGCTCGCGGGGGAGGGCAGGGTCCATCGGCACGTAGGCGCCGCCCGCCTTGAAGATGGCGAAGAGGGCGACGATCATCGCGGGCGAGCGCTCGAGGCTGAGGGCCACCGGCATCTCCGGCCTCACTCCCTGCCGGCGCAGATGGTGAGCGAGACGGTTGGCCCGGCGGTCGAGCTCCCCGTAGGTGATCTCGATCTCGCCGTCTTCCCCTGCCACCAGGGCCACGGCGTTGGGAGTCGCCTGGGCCTGCCGCGCGAAAGCGAGGTGGACCGGAAGCTCCGGAGTGACGGACTTCTCCGTCGACCAGGAGAGCACCTGCGCGGCCGCCTCCGGGGCGGCGAGCGGCAGCTCATCCAGAGTCCGTTCGGGTGCTAGGGCAATGCCGCCGAGCAGCACCTCGAGCTGGCCGAGCAGGCGCTCGATCGTCGCCTCCTCGAACAGCCGGGCGTTGTAGATCATGAAGGCCGAAATCCCTTGGTCTCCCGGTTCCAGGACCAGGCAGAGGTCGAAGATCTCCGTGGCCAATTGACTGCTGAGGCCGGTGCGCGAGGCACGCAGGGTCAGGCCGGAGAATTCCAACTGCGGTTCCGGCAGGTTCTGGACCTGGAACATCACCGAGAAGGGTTGCTGCCCGTGGCCCGGGTTCGTGGCCTGGAGCACGGTTTCGAGCGGCAGGTCCTGGTGGGCGTAGGCGCCGTTCGCCACCTCCCTCACCTGGGCCAGGAGCTCGCGGAACCCGCGGTCGCCGGATGCCTGCGTGCGCAGCACCAGGGTGTTGAGGAAGAAACCGATCAGCCCTTCGATCTCGCTGTGGGTGCGGTTGGCGATGGGGACGCCGACCAGCAGATCCTCCTCCCCGGTGTAGCGGTAGAGCAGGGTCTTCCAGGCGGCGAGGAGGAGCATGAAGAGGGTCGCTCCCTCGCGGTCGGCGAGCGTCTTGAGCTCTGCGGCGAGGGCGGCGGGCAGCATGCGGGTGACTCCGCCTGCAAGGAATCCCTGTCCGGCCGCCCGCGGACGGTCCGTGGGGAGGCGCAGGGGCGGCGGCGCTCCGGCGAGCTGCTCGCGCCAGTAGCCGAGCTCGCTTTCCAGCGTCTCTCCCTGGAGGTGCTCGCGCTGCCAGGCGGCGAAGTCGGCATACTGGATGGGCAGCGCGGGAAGGGGCGAGGGGCGGCCCTCCGCGAACGTTTGGTAAAGTGCGGCGATCTCGCGCACCAGCACCACCCACGACCAGCCGTCGCCGATGGCGTGATGCATGTTGAACAGGCCCACGTGCTCCAGCGGCCCGGCGACGAGCAGGGTCGCGCGGAAGATCGGCCCGCGAGCCAGATCGAACGGGCGGTTGTGCGCCGCCGCTTCCAGGCGGGCCATTTCCGCTTGGCGCGCCGCGGCGGGCAGCCCCGCCAGATCGACCACGGGGAAGGGGAAGGGACCGGGCGGCAGGATGCGCTGCTGCGGGCTTCCCAGGTCGGCCGCGAACACGGTGCGCAGCGCTTCGTGGCGGCGCACGAGCTCGTCCAGGCAGCGGCTGAGGACCGGAATCGAGAGCGGGCCGCTCACTTCGACGCGGTTGAACAGGTTGTAGATCGGGGTCCCCGGGTCGAGCTGGTCGAGGAACCACATCCGCTCCTGGGAGAAGGAGAGCGGCGCGCGATCCGCGTCCCCGTCACGCCTCGGGATCCGCTGGCGGGGTTGCTCCTCAAAAGTACCCGCCCCGCTGCCGAGGACCTCTCTTACGACCGTGGCCGCCTGGGCCAGCGTGACCGCTCCGAGGAGCGGCTGGAGCGGCAGCTCGGCCTTGAAGGTGTCGCGCAGCCGCGAGGCGACCTGGGTGGCGAGCAGTGAGTGGCCGCCCAGCTCGTAGAAGTTGTCGTCCGCCCCTACCTCGGCCACGCCGAGCACGTCCTGCCAGACGTAGGCGATCTCTCGTTCGTAAAGGTCGCGGGGCGCGACGTACCCGGTGCGCAAGGCCGGCCGCGCCTTGCGCGCAGGTACCAGTTGACTGGCCGCCTGGCTGGTCGAGATGACCGCGGTGGCCCCGGGCGCATCGATCCAGTGGCGCCGGCGCTCGAAGGGGTAGGTCGGCAGTGGCACCCGACGGCGTCCCTGGCCGGCGTAGAAGCCCTTCCAATCGATCCGCGCGCCGGAGACCCAGAGCCGGCCGAGCGCGCCGAGCAGAGTCGCCAGATCGGAGCTGGTGTCCTTGGGCTGGCGCATGGCGGCGACGACCGGGCGCTCCCCGGGGGAGGCGAGGTGCCAGCGGATCAGCGGGGAAAGACCGGCGCCGGGGCCGACCTCCAGGAGGACCATGCCGGGCTCGGCGCGAAGTGTCTCGACCCCATCCGAGAAGCGCACCGGCTGGCGCATGTGCCGTGCCCAGTAGCCAGGATCGCCGGCCTCCGCGGCGCCGATCCAGGTGCCGGTGGTGCTCGACACGAAGGGGATCTCCGGGGCCTTGGGCCCCACCGCCGTCACCCGCTCCTGGAAGGGGGCCATGGCCGGCTCGGTGCGCGGCGAATGGCCGGCGAAGGCGACCTGGAGGGGCATGGCGGCAATCCCTTCGCCCGCGAGGCGGGACGCGAGCTCCGCCAGATCCGCGGCCGGGCCGGCGATGCTCACCAGCGAGGGCGCATTTAAGGCCGCGAGATGAACTTCGCCGCCAAGAAAGGGAAGAATCTCCGACTCGGAGAGCGGTACGGCGAGCATGGTGCCCTCGCTGCCGATCTGCTCGATCAGGCGCCCGCGCTCGGCTACGAGCTCCAGGGCGGCCTCGAAGGAGAAGACGCCCGCCAGGACGGCCGCCGCGTATTCGCCGAGGCTGTGGCCGAGCATGGCTTTTGGCCGCACGCCCCAGGAGATGAGCAGGCGGGCCAGGGCGACCTCGACGGCGAGCAGGGCCGGCTGGGCGATGGAGGTCCGCGCCAGATGACGCGCCGCATCAGCTTCACCGCCGACAGCCGGGTAGAGGACGTCCTGGCGCAGGTCGAGCCCCAGGCGCGGGGCGAGCAGGGCCGCGGCGCGGTCGATCTCGTCCCGGTAGACCGGCTCGGAGTCGTAGAGGTCGCGGCCCATGTTGACGTGCTGGGCGCCCTGGCCGGGGAAGACGAAGGCTACCGGCCGACCGGATTCCGGCCAATCCTCCGAGGTTCCGGTCAGGAGGCGCACCGGGTCGCCCGCGGCAAGGCAGGCGGCGCCATCCGCGGGGTCGCGGGAGACCAGGGCCTGCCGGACGCCGAAGGCCTGGCGGCCGGCGGCCAGGGTGTACGCAGCATCGGCGAGATCGAGCCCCGGACGGTCAGCTAAATGACCGGCCAGCCGCTCGCCAGCCGCTGCCAGGGCTTCCGGAGTGCGGGCCGAGAGGGTCAGGAGCTGCCAGGGACGGGTATGGAGGGCAGGCTCAGGCGCCGGAGCCTCCTCGAGGACGACGTGAGCGTTGGTGCCGCCGAGGCCGAAGGAGTTCACCCCGGCGCGATGCGGTCCATCTCCAGGCCAGGGGGCGAGCGCGGTGTTGACGTAGACCGGGGAGGACGCGAAGTCGATCCGCGGGTTTGGCTTCTCGTAATGGAGGCTGGGTGGAACCTCTCCATGCTCCAGGGCGAGCACGGTCTTGATCAGCCCGCCCACGCCGGCCGCCACGTCCAGGTGGCCGACGTTGCTCTTCAGAGAACCGATGGCGCAGAAGCTCCGGCGGTCGGTGTACTCGCTGAAGGCCCGGGTCACCGCCCGGACCTCGATCGGGTCGCCCAGGGCCGTGCCGGTGCCGTGGGCCTCGATGTAGCCAATCGTGGCCGGGTCGACCCCGGCCATGGCCAGGGCCTCGCTGATCACCGCCGCCTGCCCCTCGACACCCGGGGCGGTGAAGCCGACCTTCACGCTGCCGTCGTTGGTGACCGCCGAGCCCAGGATGATGGCGCGGATGGTGTCGCGGTCAGCCAGCGCGTCTTCCAAACGCTTGAGGACGACGAGCCCGACGCCGGAGCCGAAGATGCTCCCCTGAGCCGCGGCGTCGAAGGCCCGGCAGTGCCCGTCCGGCGAGACGACCGAACCCGGCACGTAGCGGTAGCCCAGCCCAGCGTCCGCCTGGATCGAGACGCCGCCGGCCAGGGCGAGGTCGCACTCCTCGTTGAGCAGGGACTGGCAGGCGGTATGGACCGCGACCAGCGAGGTCGAGCAGGCGCACTGCACGCTGTGGCTCGGGCCCCGCAGGTTGAGCTTGTAGGAGACCCGGGTGGCGAGCGCATCCGAGGCGTTGCCCAGGACCACCTGGAGAGGATCGGCGCCCGCGGTCAGCGGATTGCCGATCAGGTGGAAGAGGAGATAGGTCGAGAGGGTGGCGCCGGCATAGACCCCGGCCCGTCCGGGGATGCTCTGGGGATCGTAGCCGGCGCTCTCCAGGGCCTCCCAGGCGCACTCGAGGAGCACCCGGTGCTGCGGGTCCATGAGCTCCGCTTCGCGCGGATTGAAGCCGAAGAACAGGTCGTCGAAGGTGTCGTAGCCGTCCATCTGGGAGGCGGCCTTGACCCAGTCCGGATCGGCGAGACGTGCGGGGTCGAGGCCGCGCGCCGCGAGCTCCTCGGCGCCGGGGAAGGTTACCGCCTCGACCCCGTCGCGCAGGTTGCGCCAGAGCTCCTCGACATCGCGGGCACCGGGGAACCTCCCGGCCATCCCCACGATGGCGATCTCGGTTCCGGTGAGCCCGCGCGGTGAATCGTACTTTGCCATCAGCCTGCCATCAGCTCTTTAGAGATTGAAAACCGTTTTCAAGGAGAACGAGCGTCCCGGAATGCCGAACAGCGGCTGCCGGGGGTTGAAGAAGTCGATCTGGGTGTCGATGTTCTGGTAGACCAGGAAGAGCTTGGTGCCGTTCTTGAGCTCCCAGGTGACGTCGAACTTCTGCCGCGAGTTCGCATCCTTGGTCCACTGCCACCAGGCCCGGGCGGCGAGGCGGTTGGTGAAGGAGTAGATGACCTCGCCCAGCACGATGTCCGATTCGAACCGGCCCGCGCTCAGGTTGATCTGCGTGTGCTGGTAGGTGCCGTCGATGATCAGGCCCGGGATCGGACGGTAGGCGAGGTAGTAGAAGGTCTGAGTGTAGTGGCCGTCGTAGTAGTCGCCCCAGGCTACCCGGCCCACCGCGCCCAGCGGCTTGGTGTAGTCGGTCTGGAAACCGAAGAAGTGATAGCTGAAATCGTAGTGGCCCGGCTGGATGACGATCCCCTTCTGGATCTCGAACGGCTGGGTGAGGACCTCCGTCACGATGAAGTACTTATAGGCGAATCCCGACGAGTTCTTGAAGTACGAGTTGTACTGGATGTGGCTGAACCGGCTCTGGATCTCCTTGGTGAGGCGATCCTCGATGTAGTCGTAGTCGTAGGTGAACCAGACCAGCTTGAAGGGGCCCCTCTCCGGCCAGAGGATCCAGAAGTAGTCGGTCCGGATGCTGCGGATGCCGGTACGGCCCATGTACCCCATCTCGTTGTTGAAGTCCTCGCCGATGTCGATGTACTCGGTGTGCAGGCGCAGGTTCCGGCTGTCGTAATAGAGGTTGGCGGAGGCTGCGTGATCGGACCCCTCGAGGCCGGGAGTCGTGCTCCGGGCGAGGTAGCCGCCGCCGCGCAGACCCTTGGCCAGGACGATGTCCCAGTCGCCGCCGAAGACCCGGTTGTGGAAGCCGCCGTCGGCGTCCTTGGACAGCCCGATCAGCCCGATCGTGGAGCCGTTGCCCAGGTCGCGCTTCACCCGGCCCACGGTGAAGTTCGTCCGCGGCGCTTCGATGAAACCCCCGTAGCCGTCGGCCATCCGGGTGTCCTCGGTCTGCACGGCCAGGGCACCCAGGCTGTATTTCCCAACCTGGCCGGTCAGCTTGGCGCCGCCCAGGATTGGGATCGGCGCCCGGCCGTCGTCGGAGAGGCCGATCCTCCGGCTGAAGAAGAGGTAGTACTCGGAGGCATGCTCGGGGTCGGGCCGCTGCCCGGCGTAGAACACGCTCGCGCCTTCGAGGAAGAAGGACCGCTTCTCCGGGAAGAACAGCGGGTTGCGGGTGAGGTTGACCTCCTGCTGGTCGGCTTCGGTTTCCGAGAAATCGGTCTTGTACGTGAGGTCGGCCACCAAGTCAGAGGCGAGGTTGATCTTCAGGTCGCCGCCGATCTCGCTGATGCTCGAGGTCGAGTCGTCGTCCGCCGGCTGCGTGGCGCCGCCGACCAGGTAAGGCTGGAATTGGAAGCGGCTCCCCGGGCGCGCACCTTCCAGGCCGACGATCGTGCCGGCCTCGGACAGCTTCCAGCGCGCGTACCAGGACTTGGTGGGCATCTTCCAGAAGGTCCGCTCCTGCTTGCGGGCCACCAGCCGCTCGATGATGAATCCCCACTCCTGCTCCGGCTTGTCGGGGAAGCGCAGGGAGCGCCAGGGGATCTGCATCTCGGTCGTCCAGCCGCCCTCGTCGCGCGAGCCCTGCACCGTCCAGACCGCGTCCCAGTCGAGGCTGATCTGCTCGCCCTCGTTGCGCACCAGGCCGTCGACCTGCACGCCGCCCGAGTTGGTGGCGAAGAGGTAGGCGCTGCGCCCGTCGCGGTAGGTGTCGAAGAGGATCTGGATGGTGTCGTCGTACGTCATGTCGCTGTCGCGCGTCAGCGTCGTGGTGACGATCTTCTTGGGCTCCGAGTCGTGGCAGCGGACGGCGATGTAGAGGCTGTTCTGGTCAAAACCCAGGTAGACCTCGGTCGCCTCGGTCGCCGGCTTGCCCTCCAGCGGCTCGAGCTGGATGAAGGTGCCGAGCTGCTCTGCCGTCTTCCAGATAGGTTCGTCCAGGCGGCCGTCGATCACCGGCGGGGTATCGAACCGGGTCGGCCGGGCGACGAAGTTGCCCAGCGGCGCGGGAGCGGGCGCGGTGGTGGTGGCTCCCTCCTGCGCTGGTTCCTCCGTGGGCGGAGCCGGAGCATCGAGAACCTCCTCCTTGACCGGCGAAGCCGGCGGGGTTGCACCCTCCTCCAGCTCAGGCGCAACCGTAGGAGCGGCAGCCTCCTCCTGCTCCTGTACGGGCGAAGGCGAAGGAGGTGGAGCCTCCTCTTCTTGCGTCTGCGCGAACAGGGCCCAGGGCAGGGCCAGGGCGAGGATGGCCGCCAACCATGGGGCCCGGCGGTGGGCCGGCCTCACGACAGTGGTTTTTTCGGGTCCCATGGGATCGTTCCTCCTTCTATCAGCTCAGGAGCGTGCAGGATATTAAGTGGGGCGCGGCTGCGCTCGGGTTAATCCGCGGCGCTCGTCACGAGCACCTCGCCATGATGGCGCTGCGCGATTCCCTTGCCCCGGTGGACCAGGACGGTTTCGACGTACTCCGGGTTGAACCAGCTCTTGACGAAATCCTCGACCTCAGACCGGTCGAAATCCTTGCAGGAATAGACGTCGATGCTGATGAAGTGGTTGTTGGCCGAGGTGTGGATCTGGATGCCGCTCTCGATGATCGGAACCCAGCCGCTGTAGCCCGGCTTGCCTGGGAATGTCGTCTCGCACGTCTTGAAGATGTAGGGCTGGGTTTGCTTGGTCATCCTGAGGTGCACGCAGATCTTGTCAAGGAACTCGTATCCCTTGTTGAGATCGCAACACACGTCGGGCGCACAACCAAAGCAATCGATGATCAGTTGGAATCCCCAGGCATCATCAAGCTTGGTCTGGGAACTCATCGGCATGTTTGACATGATTCCTCCCTTGGGCGGCGTATAGTGACATAGGAGAGACAATTCACCAGACTTCTTGCTGGATTTGCTGGGCTCCATTTACAAGGTGCCATGACCCGGGGTGGAGGGGACACCATCGCCATCAAGCTCCTGTCCCCGGGGTGCGCCGTTCTACCAACCGTTTCCGCCGCCGTTCGCCGCGGCTGCGGTTCTCGTCCTCGGCTTCGACCGGCTCGGCGGGCGGCGGCGCGAGCAGGCGCGCCAGGGCCCGCACTGTGGAGGCCTCGTAGAGGCTCACGTCCGAGAGGCTGACGTCGAACCGCTCACGCAGGATCCGCGTCACCCGGATGCCGGCCAGCGAGTTGCCTCCCAGCTCGAAGAAGTTGTCGAGGGCCCCCACCTTGTCGACGCCGAGGATCTCCTGCCAGACCTCGGCGATGTGGCGTTCCAGGTCGCCTTCCGGCGGCATGTAGGGAGTGGCCAGCGACCGGGGATAGAGCATTGCCGGCTCCTCCCCGGCTGCGCTCTCCTGGATCTCCTCCAGCGAGACCGGGCGGGCGTTCTCGGCGCGGCGCGCGGGGAGGTCCAGGGTGGAGACGATCACCTCGGGCAGGCCGGCGGCGAGGACCCGCGAGAAGGCCTCGGCCCCCTCGGTGTCGGTGAGCCCCTGGGCCAGGGTGCGGCGGCGCCAGGCCGCCAGCTCCTTGGGCACCTCGGTCTCCACGGCCATTCCGGACTCGCGCCAGGCGTCCCAGCCGATCGAGAGGACGTTCTCGCCGGCCGCTCCCGCCCGGCGGGCAAAGGCGTCCAGGAAGCTGTTCGCCGCCACGTAGTCCGCCTGCCCGATCTCCGGCAGAGCCGCGGTGATGGAGGAGAAGAGGACGAAGAAGTCGAGCCCGGCTCCTTCGAAAGCGGCGTGGAGAGCCAGGGTGCCGTCGACCTTGGGGGCGAGCACACGCGATGCCTCCTCGCGGGTCTTCCCGCGCAGCATCCCCATGCCGGGCACTCCGGCCGCGTGGATCACGCCGTGGACGGCGCCGAAGCGCGCTTCCGCCGCGGCGCGCACGGCGCGCATCTGCTCCGGGTCGGTCACGTCGGCGGAGACGGTCAGGACCTCGGCGCCCTGAGCCTCCAAAGCCTGGAGATGGCGCAGCCGGCGGCTCGTCCGGTCGTCCTCGCCGTGGGCTGCGATCCAGGCGTCCCAGGCATCCCGCTCCGGCATGGAGGAGCGGCCGACGAGCACCAGGCGAGCCTGTACCGTGCCGGCGAGGTGGCGGGCGAGGGCGAGCCCCAGCCCTCCCAGGCCGCCGGTGAGGAGGTAGACCCCCTGGTGGCGCAGGGGCGCCGGGCGCTCGGGCAGCGGGGTCGGCTCGAAGTGGGGCGCCCAGCGCAAATGGCGGCGCCAGGCGATGATGGGCTCAGGTGCGCTCTCCATCTCGGCCAGGATCTGGTCCGCCGGGCGCGCTGTGCCTCCAGTACCAAGACTGATGTCTAGCACGCGGCAGGTGAACCATGGGTGCTCGCGGGGGAGCACGGCGCAGGGGCCGAGCAGGGCCGCCTTGAGCGGCTCGACCTGCTCTTCGCCGGTGACGGTGTAGAGGCCGTCTGCGACGACACCCAGGGCGAAAGGCGCATCGCCGCCCCGCTTCACCAGCGCCTTGCCAAGGAAGACCAGGCTGTAGAACGACAGGTCGAGGCTCGCCTCCGGCCCTACGTTCCACAGATGGATCGCTCGCGCCGGAGGCTCTCCGAGGGAGGAGAGAAGGAGCTCGTAGTCCTCCTCCCGGCCCGGGTCGATCTCGAAGGCCTGAGGCCCCAAGTTCTGGAAGCGGCTCCCGGCGCGGACGGTGGCGACGCGGTGGCCGGCGGCCTCCAAGCGCTCCACGAGCTGCGTGCCCAGGCCGCAACCATCGAGGAAGACGAGCCAGCTCGCGGGGGCAGCGGCGGCGGCACCGCCCCAGGGCACTCCCGGCAGGGCGGATTGCTTCCAGCCGGGGACCCAGAACCAGTCCGCCAGCTCCCGGCGGTCGTCCTTTTGCACAGCCTTCGGGGCCGTCTCAGGATCTACCCAGAACCGGCGGCGCTCGAAGGGGTAGGTCGGCAGCGGCACGCGCTGCCGGCGCTCGCGCACGTAGAAGCCTTCCCAGCTCACCGTGCCTCCCGCCAGCCACAGCCGCCCCAGGGCGTTCAGCAGGAAGCGCTGGTCGGGCTCGGCCTCTTTCGGATGGCGCAGCGAGGCGATCACGGTGTGCTCCGCCCCGCGGGCGGGATGCCGGCGGGCCATCGTGGCCAGGGCATCGCCCGGTCCCACCTCCACGAGGATCCGCCGCGGCTCCTCGAGGAGTATGGCGACGCCGTCGGCAAAGCGCACTGCCTGGCGGAGCTGGCGCACCCAATACTCGGGGTCCGTGGCCTCTTCGGGGCGGATCCAGGTGCCGGTGACGTTCGACAGGTAGGGGATGCGCGGCGCCGATAGGCGCGCCTTGCGCAGCCGCTCGCGCAGCGGCGCCAGGATGGGGTCCATCATCGACGAGTGGAAGGCGTGGGAAGTGTGCAGGCGGCGGCAGGTCAGGCCATCTGATTCGAGGCGCTCGCGCAGCGCCTCCACCGCGTCCGCCGGGCCGGAGACCACGCACGCCGAGGGCCCGTTCACCGCCGCCAGCGCGAGGCGCTCTCCGAGCAGGGGCAGGACTTCCTCCTCGCGCAGGGGCACGGCCAGCATCGCGCCCGGCGGCATCCTCTGCATGAGCCTGCCGCGCAGGGCCACGACGGCGAGGGCATCCTCCAGCGAAATCACGCCAGCCAAGCAGGCCGCCACGTACTCGCCCAGGCTGTGGCCGAGCAGGGCAGCGGGGCGGACCCCCCAGGACATCCACAACCGGGCCGTGGCATAGGCGATAACGAACAGCGCGGGCTGGGCGAGCGCCGTCTGCTGCAGGCGCTCCGCGGCGGCTGTCGTCTCCCCTTCGACGAAGAGGATCTCCCTCAGGTCGAGCCCCAGGTGCGGCTGGAGGAGGCGGCAGCAGAGGTCCACGTCGTCGCGGAAGGACGGCTCCGCGTCATAAAGCCCGCGTCCCATGTTGGGGTACTGGGAGCCCTGGCCGCTCAGCAGGAACGCCACCGGCCGGTCTCCGGGGGGCGCCGCCGCGGTGAGGACGTGCTCGGGATCCAGGGTGGAGAGCTTGCCAACCGCCTCCTCCCGGTCCGCGGCCAGGAGCATGCGGCGGAAGGGGAGCGGCTTGCGGCCGACCTGCAGAGACCAGGCTACGTCCGCTGGATCCAGGCTGGGATCGGACTCCAGGTGATCGGCCACGCGCAGCGTCAGGGTGTCGAGCGCCTTGGGGCTTTTGGCCGAAAGCAGGAAGAGCTGCCAGGGGCGCGACGGCGTCGTGGCCGCCCGCGGCGGCGGCTCTTCGAGGACCATGTGGACGTTCGTCCCGCCCATGCCCAGGGAGGTCACCCCGGCTCGGCGCGGTCCCGTCTCGATTTCCCACGGCCGCGTGACCGCGTTGACGAAGAACGGGCTGTTCGCGAAGTCGATCCGCGGGTTCGGCGACTCGAAGTGGAGGCTCGCCGGGAGCGTCCTGTGCTCCAGGGCGAGAGCCGCCTTGATGAGCCCCGACACGCCGGCCGCGGTATCGAGATGGCCGATGTTCGTCTTGAGCGAGCCGATGGCGCAGAAACCCCTACGATCCGTGTGGGCGGCGAAGGCCCGGGTCAGGGAGGTGATCTCGATCGGATCGCCCATCGACGTGGCGGTGCCGTGGCACTCGACGTAGCTCACCGTCTCCGGCGACACCCCGGCGTCCTCGTAGGCGCGGGTGTAGACGTCCACCTGCCCCTCGACGCTGGGGGCCATGAAGCTCACCTTGAGCGAGCCGTCGTTGTTGCAGGCCGAGCCCTTGATGACCGCGTGGATGTGATCGCCGTCGGCCAGCGCATCGGCGAGCCGCTTGAGGACCACGACCCCGGCGCCGTGGCCGCTGACGAAGCCGGTCGCCTGCGCGTCGAACGCCCGGCAGTGGCCGTCCCGGGCGGTGGTCCCGCCCTCCTCGTACATGTAGCCCGACACCTCGGGGAGGTGGATCGACACGCCCCCGGCGAGGGCCATGTCGCAGTCGCCCTGGAGCAGGAAGCGGCAGGCCGTGTGGACCGACGAGAGCGACGTGGACGAGGCGGTCTGCACCGTGAGGCTCGGACCCTTGAGGTTGAGCTTGTAGGCCACGCGCGAGGTCAGCGGGTCCTTGTCGTTGCCCAGCGACGCCTGCAGGGTCTCCGCCGACGCCACCAGCTCCATGTGCGGCAGGAGGTTCATGAGCATGTAGGTGTTCATGCTCTCGCCGGCGAAGACGCCGATCGGCCCGGGGTAGCGGTCGGGATCGATGGCCGCCCGCTCCATGGCCTCCCAGCAGATTTCGAGGAAGATCCGGTGCTGGGGATCCATCAGCTCGACCTCGCGCGGGTTCAAGCCGAAGAACTGCGCGTCGAACATCTCGACGTCGCCCAGGATCCCCTTGGCCTTGACGTAGTTGGGATTGGCGACCAGGGCCGGATTGGTGCCGGCGGCCAGCAGCTCCTCGTCCGTGAAGCGGCGGATCGACTCCACTCCGGCGGTCACGTTGCGCCACAGGTCCGGCACGCTGGAGGCACCCGGGAAGCGGCCGGCCATGCCGATGATCGCGATCTCCCTCCCAGCCTCCGTCCGCCCCTTGCGCGCCGCGCGCTCCGGAACAGCTCCGCTGCCCGCGAGCGACTCGGCCAGCGCGCTCACCGTGGGGAACTGGTACAGGGTGACCAGGGCAAGCTCCTGCCCCAGGACTTCCTGGAGGCGCGCGTGAAGCTTGGTCAGCATCAGCGAATGGCCGCCCAGGTCGAAGAAATTGTCGTGGATGCCCACGCTCTCGACGTTGAGGATTTCGCGCCAGACCTCGGCGATGCGCCGCTCCAGGCTGCTGCGAGGAACCCCGCCCGTCTTACCAGCCCCATCCCCTGGCGCCGGGGGCGCCGGAAGCTTGCGCAGGTCCACCTTCCCGGTCGGGCCGGTGGGCAGCTCGTCGAGGAAGACCACGGCGGCAGGCACCATGGGCTCGGGCAACCGCTCGCGCAGATAGGCCAGCAGGTCTCCCGCTGCCAGCGATTCGTCCGATACCACCCAGACGGCCAGGCGCGGCCTACCCGAGGGGTCCTGATGCAGGGCGACCGCCGCATCCCGCACCTTTGGGTGCGCCGCGATGACCGCCTCGATCTCGTCGGGCTCGATGCGGAAGCCGCGCACTTTGACCTGCTGATCCACCCGGCCCAGGCACTCCAGGTCGCCGTCCGGCAGCCAGAGGGAGAGGTCGCCGGTGCGGTACATCCTCTCGCCAGCGCGCTCGCCATCTGCGAAGGGATCCGGGAGGAAGCGCTCGGCGGTGCGCGCCGGGTCGCCGAGATAACCGCGCGCCAGACCCTCGCCGGCCACGTAGAGCTCTCCGGCGGCGCCGGGAGGGAGGAGCCGGAAGCCGCGGTCCAGCACATAGACCCGGGTGTTGCGCACCGGCCGCCCGACGGGCAGGCGCCGGCCAGCCAGGTCCGCCGGCCGCAGGCGGTGGATGGTGGAGCAGACGGCGGTCTCGGTCAGGCCGTAGCCGTTGACGATCTCGGCCGTGGCGAGAAGGCGGTCCACGTCCGCCACCGCCAGGGCTTCGCCGCCCACCAGGAGGAGGCGCACGTGGGGCAGCTCGTCGCGCCGGGCATTCAGGTCCGCCGCCATGGACGGCACCGTGCTGACGATGGTGACCCGGTGCCGGCGGATGAGCTCCAGGCGGGCCTCCCGCTCCAGCAGCTCGCGGCGGCGCGGCAGGACCACGGCGCCGCCGGAGCAGAGGAGGGGATAGAGCTCCCCCAGGAAGCTGGCGTGGGCGATCGAAGTCAGGGGGAGGATGCGGTCTTCACCCCCCGGCTGGTAGCTCTCGACGAAGGAGCCCACCAGGTTGACCAGAGAGCGATGGGCGAGGAGCACGCCCTTGGGCCTTCCCGTGGAGCCCGAGGTATAGATGACACAAGCCAGGCTTGCGCCGCCGTGTCCGTTCCCCCTCTCCCGGGAGGGTGTGAGTGCGTGTGGGAGAGGGGGCCAGGGGGTGAGGGTTCCGAGGCTGAGGACTTCCAGGCCGGCGGGCAGGCGCGGGCGGACCTCTTCCTGAGTGATCACCCGGCGCACGCCGGCATCGCCGAGGATGGCGGCGAGGCGATCCGCGGGCTCCTCGGGATCGAGCGGGAGATAGGCGGCTCCCGCCATGAGCGCGCCGAGGGAGGCCACGACCAGGTCGGGGGAGCGCTCGCAGCAGACCGCCACCAGCTCCTCGGGCTCGATCCCCATCCCGGCGAGACGGCCCGCCAGGCGTCCGGCCCGCCGCAGCAGCTCGCCATAGGTCAGGGTGTCGTCGCCGCAGATCACGGCCACGGCATCGGGCGTGGCCTCCGCCTGCGCCGCGACGAGATCGGCCAGGCTGGCCTCGCGCGGGAAGTCGGCCCCGGTACCGTTGATCTCCACCAGGAGCTGCCGTTCCTCGGCCGCGGTGAGGAGAGGCAGGGCCGACACCGGGGAGTCCGGGCCGGCGGCGATCCCTTCCAGCAGGGTGGCGAAGCGCTCGGCCAGACGCTCGACGGTCACGGCGTCGAAGAGGTCGGTGTTGTAGTCGAAGTCGGCGACCAGAGAGCCGCCCGTCTCGCCGAGCGACAGGGTGAGGTCGAACTGCGCGAGCCCGAGGTCCAGCGGGACCGACTCCAGGCGCAGCCCCCCCAATTCAACCGAGGCCGGCACGCCCAGGGCGAAGCCGGTCAGGTCCTGGCCGTCGGCCAGCTCGGCCCGCTGCCACACGCAGAGCACCTGGAACAGGGGCGAACGGCTGGCATCGCGCTCCGGCTGCAGGTGCTCCACCAGCAGCGGGAAGGGCAGGCCCTGGTGCTCGAAAGCGCCCAGGACGTCCCGGCGTGCCGCGTCGAGGAAGGCCGCGAAGGACGGATCGCCGGCAAACCCGGCGCGCAGGACCAGGGCATCGACAAAGTAGCCGACGACCCGGGCCAGCGCGGCGTCGGAACGGCCGTGGGCCACCGTCCCCAGGAGCAGGTCGTTGTCACCTGTGATGCGGTGGAGGAGGACCTCGAAGGCCGCGGCCAGCGTGACGAAGGAAGTGCTCTGCCGGCGGCGGCCGATCTCCTTGATGCGGCCCGTGAGCCCCGGATCGAGGGAGCGCGAGAACGTGGCGCCGCTGTAGGTCTGCACCATGGGCCGCGGCCGGTCCGTGCGCAGGCTCAGGGTCGGCAGCTCTCCTGCCAGACGCTCCTGCCACCACGTCCACAGCCGTTCCCCTTCGGGTCCGGCCAACCGCTCCCGCTGCCAGGCGACGGCATCGGTGTAGCGCAGAGGGGGCTCGGGAAGCGCGACGATCTCCGGGTAGAGAGAGCCGAGCTCCTCCATCAGGATGCCCAGGGACCAGAGGTCCACGACGATGTGATGGAAGGCTACGAACAGCACAAAGTCATCCGTGTCACGGAACAGGATGACGCGCAGCAGCGGGCCGGCCGACAGGTCGAAGGGGCGGCGGGCCTCCTCCGCAAGGCGGTCACCGAGGGCCTCGGTGGCATCCTCCTCGGTGAACCAGACCGTGGCGCTCTCCGCGACCCGCTGCCGCGGCTCCCCGTCCACGATCGGGAACGTGGTGCGCAGGGCGGCATGGCGGTCCACCAGGGCTTGGAAAGAGCGGCGCAGCGCGTCGGTGTCCACCGGCCTGCGCAGGCGGACCGCGCTGGGCACGTTGTAGGCCGGGCTCAGCGGGTCGAGCTGGTGGAGGAACCAGAGGGAAAGCTGGTTGTGAGCGAGGGGATGGTCCCCATGCTCCGGCTCCACCCGCTGCGGCGCGGACGCCGCCGGAGCCGCCGCCGGCTGTTCGAGAAACCGCGCCAGGTCGGCCAGGGTCAAGCCGTCGAAGAAGCGGTCCAGCGGGAGCGCGAACCCCCAGCGGGCCTCCACCGCGTGCAGGAGCTGCACGACCTGGAGAGAGTCCAGGGGATATTCGGCGAGGGGACGCTGCGCATCGATCTCGGCCCGGGACAGGCGGGCACGGCGCGCCAGCTCGGCGGCGAGCCAATCCGCGGGCCCGTCCACAGGAGCCTCTTCGGCTTCCTGCGATCCCGTCGTCTCCTGCCACGTCCAGACCGTGTCCAGCGTGCCCGCGAGGAAGGCCGCCTTCGTCGCTTGGCGCTGAACCTTGCCGCTGGAAGTCTTGGGCAGGGCGCCGGGGGGCAGGAGCGCCACGGCATGGGCCTGGACCTCGTGCTCTTCCGCCAGCGCGCCGCGGATCGCCGTGATGACCTCTCCCAGGTCGCCCCGCCGCTTGGTGCGCTCCACCTCCTGGACGACGACGAGGCGCTCCTCACCTTCCATCTCGACAGCGAAAGCCGCGCCGTGGCCGCTGCGCAGGGCCGGATGGCTGGCCTCCACCGACGCTTCCAGATCCTGGGGGTAGTGGTTGCGCCCGCGGAGGATCAACAGGTCCTTGAGCCGCCCGGTGACGAAAAGCTCGCCGCCGGCCAGGAAGCCGAGGTCGCCGGTGCGCAGGTACGGCCCTTCTCCCTCCAAGCTGGCGCCGAAGGTGGCCGCGGTGATTTCCGGCCGGTTCCAGTAGCCCCGCGCCACGCTGGGGCCGCGGACCCAGATCTCGCCCACCTCCCCAGGCGCGGAGGGCGCTCCCGAGGCATCGACGATGGCGACCTCATGGCCGGGCTGGCGGGCGCCGCACCCGACGAGAATCCTGCCGCCCTCCGTTTCGAGGATCCGGTGCCGTTCCAGCTCGCCGGTATCGAATCCCCGTACGACCGCCCCGGAGGCGCGCGGACCCGTGGAGACGAGCAGGGTCGCCTCGGCCAATCCGTAGCAAGGCATGAACGCCTCGCGGCGGAAGCCGCACTCGGCGAAGGCGTCGGCGAAGCGGTCGAGCGTCGCGGCCCGCACCGGCTCGGCGCCATTGAACGCCACCTGCCAGCTCGACAGGTCGAGGTCCCGCTTCTGCTCCTCGGTGACCTGCGCGGCGCACAGCTCGTAAGCGAAGTTGGGGCCGCCGCTCACCGTGGCCCGCGTGCGGGAGATCGCCTGCAGCCAGCGCAGCGGCCGCTGCAGGAAGCTCACCGGCGCCATCAGGACGACCGGGTAATCGGCGTAGAGCGGCTCGAGGATGCCGCCGATCAGGCCCATGTCGTGGTACGGCGGCAGCCAGAAGACGGTCCGGTCCTGCGGCGTCAGGGAGAAGCCGTCGCGGATCAGGCGCAGGTTGTGAAGGAGATTGGAGTGGTCGAGCACCACCCCCTTGGGCTCGGCGGTGGAGCCGGAGGTGTACTGGAGGAAGGCCGGCGTGTCCTCGGTGATTGCCTCGTTGAGCCACGAACCACCCGTCTCCAGCTCCTCCAAAGGCACTGTGCGGACCTCGGGGCCGAGCTGTGCACCCACGCGCGGCACGAGCGCGCCGGGAGCGAGGGCGAACCTGGCCTGGGCGCTCGCCCGGATGGCCAGGAGGCGCGGCATGGGCCGGTTGGGGCGCGGCGGGTAGACCGGCACCGCCGTGGCGCCCGCGTAGAGGCAGCCCAGGAAAGCGACGATGTAGTCGAGGCCCGGCGGATAGAGGAGGAGCACCCTCTCCCCCTCCGCTCCGAGGCGCTGCAGCCCGGCGGCGACGGCGCTCGCCCGCTGGTCGAGCGCGGCATAGGTGAGATGGGTGAGATGCTGGGTGAGATGCTGCTCCTCCCCCTCGCCGTCCGCAAGGAACGTGTACACCACTGCCCGGGGGCGCTCGGCCGCACGTTGGCGAACCAGCCCAGGCAGAGTGCGAGGGGTGACTTGGGACACGCTTAGCTCCTCCTGAGCCCGAGCTCCAAAACAAACAAGAAAGATTCCCCGAAGACTCGGCCTTCAACTCAGTTGTAGCGATTACCCGAGGAACGCCCCGAGCGGGGGTGCCGATTATAGAACGTCGGCTATCCTGATTGCTAGGTCTGTTTACTAGGTGTGCCGGGGCGCCAGAAGTGGGACAGGGGCGAACGACTGGGTAGAGAGGTCAAACGAAGGCGTGGAGCGGTCCACCCAGTGGGTAGGCCGCTCGAACGGCTGGGTAGAAGGGTCTACCCACGGGGTAGCCGGTTCCACGCAGTGGGTAGAGGGGAGCCACCCAGTCATTTGCGGGCCGCGTCCAGCAGGTAGAGGGCTCCAACGAGCGGGTAGAGGCCTCTACCCAGTGGTTGCTCGTGTCTACCCACTGGGTGGAGGCTTCCAACTGCTGGTCTGAGGGCTACCGGCGCCCGGGCCGGCGGGCGCTCACCATCACGGCCCGGCGCTCCTCGAAGCGGTCGAGCCGACCGAAGCTTTCGGCATGGCTAAGTCACTTGACAGAAGGCAGGTAAGACAATATCTTACCTGCATGAAGACGACCGTCTCCTCCAAAGGTCAGATAGTCTTGCCGGCCGAGATCCGGCGCGAGGATGACATCAAAGAGGGCCAGGTGTTCGAGGTCGAGCGCCTCGATCGCGGGGAGTACCGGCTGGTTCGGAGCGAGCCGCCGGCGAACGAAGGTCTGGTGGACTGGCTCCTCGCCTGCCCTGAAAAGGGCTTTTTCGTCCCCATTGAATCCGAGTCGACCGACACCCTTTGAGCTACCTGGTCGATTCCAACGTCCTCTCGGAGCCGACGCGGCCCGAGCCGGATGCGGGTGTGGTCGCCTGGCTGCGTGCGCACGAGCGCGAGCTTGCAGTGGACCCGGTGATCCTCGGCGAGATCCGCTTCGGCATCCTGCTGCTGCCGCGCAGCCAGCGCCGCCAGCGTCTGGAACGCTGGTTCGACGAGGGTGTCCGGCTCATCCACTGCCTGCCTTGGGAAGCAGCAACTGGGCTGCAATGGGCCGAGCTTCTGGCAGGCTTGCGTGCCCGCGGCCGCTCGATGCCCATCAAGGACAGCCTGATCGCGGCGACCGCGCTCACTCATGGCCTCACCCTCGTCACGCGCAACCGGCGGGACTTCGAGCCGGCAGGCGTCAGCCTGCTCGATCCATTCAGCTCTTGAACCCTACCGGCGCCCGGCGAAGGGTCCGTAGGATACCCACGAGAGCCACTGCCTCCGGGTTTCGGGAGTCACGCCCCAGCCCGGGCCGGCGCTCAGAAGCCCGGTGAGGACCCGCACCAGGGCGGTGTCCGCCTCGTTGAGAGGCGCCCAAGGCCCGTCCTCGGGCCGGCGGGCGCTCACCACCACGGCCCGGCGCGGCACGTAGACCAGGTCCTCCCCTTCTCCGAGAAGCGGCTGGTTGCCGATCTCCGGATAGGAGAGGATCTCGTGAAGGAGCTCCTCGAAGCGGTCGAGCCGGCCGCCGAAGCTCTCGGTCATGCCATACATCCCCAGCAGGTAGGTGAACGCCACGTGGCGGGCGGTCGCGGGGCTTCCCTCGGGCACCGAGAAGACGAAGGGATCCTCCATCTCGTACAGCTCCACACCGCGGAATCCCGCCAGGTACAGGGACACGGCAAGCTGCACCGGCCCCAGATGAGGGAAGTCGTGGCCCGTCCGGCTGTGCCGGTCCACGACCTCGTGGAACCAGCGCCCCACCTGCCCCTCGTCGAGGAAGTCGTGCACCACGATCCTGCCGTCCGGCCGCAGCACGTCCAGTGAGGCGCGGAAGGCCTCGTCCAGGCTGGTGACGTGGTGCGTGCCGTAGGCGAAGAGCACGCCGTCGAGGGAGCCCTCGCGGAAGGTCCGCGGCAGGAGCCGCGCGTCCTCGCGGGTGGGGAAGCCCCACAGCCCCGCCGAGAGGAACATGTGCGAGGAGATGTCGTTGGTGATCATCAGCGGCGGATGGCCCGCCCCGGCGCTGGCGTTCAGCTCGTCGGCGACACGCCGCAGGACCGCGCCGAGGCCGGTGGCTACGGGCTTGCCTCCCAGCCAAGCGACGGAGCGCTCGGCCAGGAGCCAGGCCAGCTCGCGCTCCGGCAGCTCGAACGGCTCGCCTACCGCCACCCCGGCGCCATGCATGCCCATCATGCGAGCGCTTCGCGAGCCATCCTCCGAGGGCGGCGTGACCAGCAGCACGAGCACGCCCTCGACCATCTCCAGAACGCGGTGGAGCAGAAGCTCCAGCGGCGAGGTCTCGATGCGGTCCCCGGGCGCGAGCTGCGTGTGGGCGACGGGCAGGACGAGCAGCCGCTTCTCGCGCATGGCGCGCGTCGCCTCCAGGATGCGCATGATGTAGCCGTCGCCGCCGAGCACGTCGAGATAGAGGCCGCCGCGGTTGGCGTGAAGCCCGAGAAGCTCCAGGAGGCACTCGACCCCGAAGGCCCGCGCCGCCTGGAAGTACTGCATGCCGGCCGTGTAGTCCTTGCCCCGGCCGCTGACGTCGAAGTCGCCCGCCTCGAGCGACTGCCAGACCTCGGAGAACTCGCGGTCCTGACGGATGGCGCGGAAGGCCGGGGACCAGCGTGCCATCCGGCTCGCACGGCGGCGCCACTCCCGGTCGTCGATGACATCCAGCTCGTCCCGGGTCCACAGCGGGTGGAAGTGCGCCTTGAACAGAGGCTCGAACTCGGCGGCCCGGTCCTCGGGCAGATGGTGCTGGACGAACGACCAGACCTCGGGGTGAGCTGCCTGCCCGGCGATGATCTGGTTCAGGCTGAGGGTGTACTCCCGCAGCGCGGCGCGCGTCCCTTCGCGGGGCATCGGCAGCAGCCGGATCGGCAGGCCGAGGTCGCGCAGGCGGCTCGCCTCGGCGGAGAGGACGGTGCGCGTCAGCTCCTCGCCCGGCTCCTGGAGAAAGGACGATCCTTCCGGCTGATCCTGGAACAGCGCGTCGATCAGGTGCGGGAGGTGTGGTGCCGGGATCTTCATGCCTGTGAAAGTGTACGGCACGGGCATTTGCGAGCCCGCCGCGGGGAGGAGATGTTCAGACGACTACGAGTTGCTCTGGCGCCGCCCGTGTCGCATCACCCGAGGTCTTCCTCATGGAGCTTGTCAATCAGCTCATTGGAAATCTTCTTTCCGCGGGGGGGCAGCGGGTCGAAACCATAGAAGCTCTTAGGCTTGTTGGCCTCGGATTCCTCTCGAAAATGATGGTTCAGCGCCTCTCTGGCGAGTTCGGACAGGAGGTCTCCGGCGCTGCGCTTCTGCCGCCGTGCCCTTTCCTTAACGACCATCAGAACGTCGTCTGCTATGTCAAGGGTGGTGCGCATGCATCAGACGCTAGCACACTGATCCCGCCCGGCGTTCCGGGCGGGGTCGCGAACGCGGGCCGCTTACGGCAGGTAGGTCACCACGAGCTGCGGATGGTTCGTCGCCGTGGCGTTGTTGCTCGAGTAGTAGCCGATGTAGTCGTCGCCGTTGTCGTCGTTGTCGTCGATCGTGAAGGCGACGCGGACCTGGGTCTTGCCGGCCTTGTTGATGGCTGCGATGCCGGCTGCGTTGAACGTGCACTCCGACCAGTCGCCGTTGGCGGCCGCGTTGGAGAGCGTGCAGACAGCGGTCGCCGTCGCCGCGGCCTGGAAGTCGAAGGTCTCCAGGGCCACGTTGCCGTTGAAGCCGCCGTTGCGCACGTCCGCGCTCAGGCTGCCGTGGGTGGTGAAGGGAGTGGTGCCGGCCACCGTGCCGCGCCGCAGGCGCAGGGTCACCTGCGTGACCGTGGCGGCATCAGGGATCGCGGCCGTGTCGAACGAGGCCACGCTGCGGTACTGCTTGTCCTTCTTCGCGTCACCGGCGCGCAGGGCGCTGGTCGTGGAATCCGTGCTGTTGGCGCTGCCGCCGGCGTTGGAGGCCTCGGCCGACTCCAGGATGTGGCCGTCCTCGGCCGCTACGGAGGTGAAGGTGGTGGTCGTGGACGGCGGGGAGGTGCAGGCGGTGGTGTTGTAGGTGCAGTTGCCGTTGCAGGACAGCACGCCGCCGCCGAAGCCCAGGCCCGTGCAGGTCTGGCCGCCCAGGTCGACGCCGTCGCAGGCCTCTCCGGACTCCTTGATGCCGTTGCCGCAGACGCTGCCACCGGAGGCGAAGTCCACGATCACGAAGCCCAGGTTGTCCTTCTGGGCGTTGGTGGTGGAACCGGGGAAGTAATGCCGGGTGTCGGACCAGGCCAGGTAGGCCTTGCCGGCGAGGACGTCGAGGCCCATGTATTCGCCGTACTGGTTCGGGTTGTAGTTCGGGTTGTCCGCGGAGTTCATGTTCGACGAGGAGACGGCGTTGTTGAATTCGCCCGAGGACGCGCTCGCCTGGATGTTGGCCTCGAAGCTCACGCCGCAGTTCGTGGAACGGGCGGTGTAGAAGTCGACGGCGTCGTTGCCCGGGTCGTTGCGGGCGTCGTGCCACGCCACGATCACATTTCCGTTGGACTGGTCGACCTGCAGGAAGGGATGGAACTGCACACGGCCTGCGAGGCCGTCGTCATTGACCTTGACCGCGGCGGACCAGGAGACGCCGTTGTTGGTCGAGCGGGTCACCCAGACGTCGGTATCGTTCACGTTCTGGCCGGCCACGTAGTCCGAGAACGTGGCATAGAGGGTGCCGTCGCAGGCGCCGCCGCTGTTGTCCACCGCGATCGCGCCGAAGGGGTTGATGCAGCGGTCGTTCTGCGCGTCCGCGCAGTTGGCGTTCGAGAAGCCCACCAGGCTGAAGTCGCGCACCAGGACCGCCGCGGACCAGGTGACGCCGCCGTCGGTCGACCTGGTGTAGACCATGTCCTCGTCCGAGCAGGTCGCGCCGCAGGTCAGGGAGTCGAATACGACGTGCACCGTGCCATTGTCCTGGACGGCGATCTCGCAGGCGAGGTCGATGCCGCCGAAGGGCGAGGTGGGGAGGTCTACCTCGGTCCACGTAGCGCCGGAGTTGGTGGAGCGGGCGATCTTTTCGTTGTTGTTGCGGTCCCAGCAGGTGTAATGGCGGCCGAAGAAGGGGCTGGCCACGTTGGTGTCGACCGCGTAGAAGTTCTTGTCCTCGAGGTCGGTATCGCCCCAGCTGGTGACGATGATGCCCTGGCCGTTCCAGGTGGCGCCGCCGTCTGCCGAGCGCGCCACTACCATGGAGTAGTTGGTGGAGAAGAAGCTGGCGCAAAGGAGCATGTAGTTGAGGTAGACGTTGTTGTTGCTGTCCCAGGCCAGGGCCGGGTCGGAGCCGAACACGGTGGCGGCGCAGGAGCCGATGCCCGGGAAGGCGCTGGCGCCCGGAGCGCAGGTGTAGTTCCACACCGCGCCGCCGTCGCTGCTCCAGAAGATCGCCTGGGTCTCGCCGCAGCCGGCCGGCGCATCCCAGGTGTTCGCGGCGGCCACGAGCTGGTTCGCGTTGTTGGGATTGACTACCACCTGGATCTCACCCTGGTATTCGTTCGGCGGCGGCACGTCCGTGGCGGCCACGTTGCGGTTGGTGTCCACCGCGGCGGATTCCGTGATCTTCCTGATGCTTTCGGAGACCCGCGCCTGCGCCGGGACCTCGGCCGGCCAATCGTTCTTGATGCTGTCGACGGCCGCGTCGCCGTACAGGCTGCGCGCCTTCACCTCGTGCAGCGTGACCCAGGCCTTGTGGGCTTCGTTGATGAACTTCGGGATCATGAGCTCGTAATGGCGGTGCTCCATGTCGATCTCGAGGTAGTCGAGCGGCGACAGCGGCAGGAAGCGGAGGACGGCGTCCAGCAGCTCGGCGTCCTTGGGCCGGGCTTCGAGCTGCTGCTTGAAGCTCAGGAACTGAGGATCGCTCTGCAGGGCCAGGTAGATGCCTTTGAGCGCCTGCCGGCGGTCTTTTGGCTCGGGCGCAGCGGTGGACTGCGCTGCCAGCGGGGCTGTGGCCGCGGCGAGGGTCAGGGTAAGGAGACAGCGGACCAGGATCTCTCTCATGCGAAAACCTCCAGAGGAAGGAAGAGGCGGGACGGGCAGCCTCTCGGGGAGCGGGTGTGCTCTGCAATGAGAATTGGTGCTTCTGCGGAAGGAAACGAGACAAAGGCATAGACTCCGGCCCGATGCGCCGACCCCTTTTGATGATGGCCGCCTCTTCGGTGTGCTTTGCGCTGATGGCGTTCGCGGCCAAGCTGGCGGCGGCGCGGCTGTCGGGCGGGGAGATCGCGTTCTGCCGCTTTGCATTCATGATGATACCGGTGCTGGCCGTGCCCCGGATCGGGCGCAAGGCCGTCGAGTTCCAGCGCCTCGACCTCCTCGCCTACCGCGGCATTTTCGGCGGGGTAGCCGTGCTGCTCTACTTCCTGGCGATCGCCCACATCCCGATGGGCATCGCAACGTTGCTCAACTACTCCTCGCCCGTGTTCAGCGTCGTGTTCGCCGCGCTCTTCCTCGGCGAGCGCGCGGACCGCCGGCTCCTGATCCCGCTCGCCGCCGCGCTCGCCGGGCTCGTTCTCACGGTGACGGGCGACCAGGCCACCTCCTTCCGCTTCGGCCTCTGGGAGATGGTGGGCATGGCTTCCGGGGTCCTGTCCGGCGCGGCGGTGACCGCCATCCGCGCCGCGCGCCGCACCGAGGGCTCATGGGCGGTCTACGGCAGCTTCACCCTTTGCGGCCTTCTTGCGACGGCGCCGTTCGCCCTGCCGGGGTTCGCCGCCCCGACGCTCCGCGAGTGGCTCCTGCTCGCCGCCGTGGGCGGGGCCTCCGTGGTGGCCCAGCTCCTCATGACCTGGGCCTACCGCTGGGTGACGAACCTCCAGGCGGGCGTCATCTCGCAGCTCACGGTCGTTCTCTCGATGCTCCTCGGAGTGGTCTTTCTGGGCGACCGGCTGACGCCCATCCAGGTGCTCGGGGGCGCACTGGCCCTCGGCGGCGTCATCGGCGTGGCCTGGACTCAATCGACCCCCCGAGCGGTCGAGTGATCGTGATAAAGTAGGGCCAGCCATATGATTCAGCAGTTGTCGTCTCCAGCGGCTCCGCCCTGCGCGGAGGAAACCGAGATCAGGCCTCCCGCCTGGGCCTCCGGCCTCGGCGAGAGGTTCTCCCTGGCAAGCGTCACGATTCCGGACGCCCGTTCGCTCGAACGTGCCGAGCTCCACGAGGCCACCTCCAGCGCCTACCGCCGCATCGAGGCCGATTTGCGCGCCCGCGGCACGATCCACCCCGTCCGTCTCTGGAACCACATCCCGGGCATCCATGAGCCGATGGGCGACGGCCTGGACCGCTACATGGTCTTCAACGCCGGCCGCTACGAGGCGCTGTCCGCCTGGTTCGGCGGCAAGGAGACGTTCGACACCCGGGTCGCGTCTGCCTCCGGCGTCGGCCATCGCGGCCGGGACCTGGTGATCCATTGCCTGGCCTCCGACCGCCCCGGCCGGGCCGTCGACAACCCGCGCCAGATCGCCCCCTATCGCTACTCCCGCAAGTATGGCCCGCTGCCGCCCTGCTTTGCCCGTGCCACGGTGATCGAGTCCCTCGTCCTGGTCGGCGGCACCGCGAGCATCGTGGGCGAGGCCTCGGTCCATCTGGACGATCTTGCCCGGCAGACGGAGGAGACGCTGGTCAACCTGGCCGTCTTCGCCGCTCTGGACCGGTACCGCGACGTGCGCGTCTATTACCCGGATCCGGCGAGGCTGGATGAGCTGCGGGACCTCCTGACGGACGCGTTCCCCGGGGCTGGCGGGATCGAGTGGGTCCGTGCCGACCTCTGCCGGGCGGACCTGCTGGTCGAGATCGAGGGTGTAGCAGCGCTTGACCCTGCCAATCCAGTGAGCTACCCTGCTAATCCGCAAGCATTGAAATAGCTGGTAGATCTGTCCGGTCCAACCCCACCGCGGGTTCAGGAGAAGATCATGAAAGACCTCTCTTGGTATCGAAGCGCAATCGCTATGGCCGTGGCTTTCCTGGCCTTCTCCGCCTCAGCCGGGGCGCAGTGGGAGTGCCCGACCTCCGTTCCCACGGAATGCGCGGACGTCGAGGACCAGGAAGACCTGCGCGAGGTCCCGGAGCTCAAGGCCCCGAAGGGGGCGAAGGAGGTCAGCACCACCTTCGACGTGCAGATGAGGACTTTCTGCGTCTCGACCGGCAGGAAGACGGGGAAGACGAGGACGAGGCCGGACGGCAAGACGGTCAACCTCTACAGCGCCAAGCCGCTCCAGTTGCGGACCTACGTCTACACGGACCCCAAGACCAACAAGACGCTTTGCGGCTTCCCCGGGCCCACCCTGCGCGTGCGCAAGGCCGGGGAGGACGGCAGGGGAGGGCAGGGGATCGCGGTCCTGCTCAAGAACAACCTTCCGGTCGCCTCGATCAACGATTGCGCCGATCCCTGCCCCAGCAGCCAGTCGTGCGATTGCAAGGACCTGGAGAAGCTGAAGGCCCTGGTCACGACGTGCTCGGTGCCCCAGCCGGCGCCCCCGCAGTGCTGCTGCCTCATCAAGTGCACCCAGGAAACGCCGAACTGCTTCCACGGCAGCAACGTCACGAACCTCCACTTCCATGGCAGCCACGCTTCGCCCCAGGAGCCGCAGGACTACGTGCTCCTGGATCTGCTGCCGGGCAAGCCACCGGCGGCCGGGGCCGCCCACGACGTGGCCCACTCCGATCACGGCCCCTATGCCAAGGTCGCGTATGGGCAGTACCAGTACCGGGTCGATCCGTTCGGCTTCACCCAGGCGGAGGGGACCCACTGGTACCACCCGCACAAGCACGGGGCGGTCGGCCAGCAGGTCGCCAACGGCATGGCGGGCGCCATGATCATCGACGGCCCCTTCGACGACTGGCTGGGGAAGCAGCTCGGCGATCCTGAGGAGAAGGTGATGGTCCTCCAGCAGCTCGCGGCGGGCACGAACCTCTTCCGTCAGGGAATGCCGAACCCGGCGATCCTGGTCAACGGCCAGATCAGCCCCAGTGTCGAGGTCGAGCCCGGCGAGGTCCAGCGCTGGCGCATCGTCAACGCCACCATGAGCTCCGGGGCGATGATGAAGATCACGTTCGATCCGCGGATGATCATCCGCCAGATCGCCATGGACGGCGTCCGCTTCTCTCCCGTGAACTACATCTGCCAGCCGCTGGCCAACTTCGACCCGAAGCTGCCGCCGGCGGCCTTCCCCTGCGATCCCAACGTCAAGCTCACGTCGCTGACGCTCGCGCCGGGCAACCGGGCCGACTTCCTGGTGCAGATGCCGCTGCTGGAGTCCTCGCCGGACAATCCGCCGCTGCGCATCGAGCGCGAGCTCCTCGAGCTGCCGAACGAGGAGGGCAGCCAGAGGCAGACCCTCCACGACCTGGACGAGGCGCTCGCGCCCGGCATTGCCGAGCCGGCCCTGTTCCACGTCGAGGTGGACGACGGGATCGAGGGCAACGACGCGGAGCCGAAGGTCCTGAAGGCAGGAGCGCCGAGGATGCCCCAAACGCTCGAGCTGGCCATGCCTCCGCACCATGCGGTCCTCGAGCGGGTGGACCAGAAGGTGACGATGACCTTCGAGCAGACCGCGGCCGTGACGGGCCAGTCCTGGCCGTACAGCGGGAGCCCCATCGCCGAGTTCAAGATCGACGGCAGGCAGTTCAAAGGCGACTGCGTCAACGTGACGACGAAGGTCGGCACCCTGGCGGAATGGACGGTCTCCAACGCCACGCAGATCACGCACCCGTTCCACATCCACACCAACCCGTTCCAACTCGTCGACTACAACGGAGCGAAGCTCCCGCCCACGGGGTCTTCCAGGCCGGAGCCGATCTGGATGGACACCTTCCCCCTGCCCCTGGCGACCCTGGTCCCCTGCGCGGACCCGAACCAGTGCCCGGGAGCGAT
Source organism: uncultured Holophagales bacterium (assembly GCA_963741305.1). GTDB lineage: Bacteria > Acidobacteriota > Thermoanaerobaculia > Multivoradales > UBA5704 > DATMER01. The sequence continues at coordinate 167,592 of CAVUHL010000003.1, forward strand.
CCCGTGCGCCCTCGGAACGAAAGACCTCTGCACGCTCAAGAATGCCTCGCTGACCTTCCGGCAGCGCTACGAGCAGTTCACCGGCGAGTACGTGCTGCACTGCCACTTCCTCGGCCACGAGGACCGCGGCATGATGTTCGCCGTCCAGACCGTGTGCAAGGACAAGCCCGACTTCTTCGCCGAGGGGGGCGTCGATGCCGAGTGCAAAGGGCCGTTGATCAAGAGGGTCAAATCCTGCACGTGACACTGCCCGGCTCGCCCACGTCCTTCGACGGCCAGGCTGCTGAGTTCGACCGTCGCGTGGGCCTGCCGGAAGACGACTGCCGCCAGATCGTGGCGGCAGTCGTCTCCACGTCCCAGCTCGTTCCGGGAGACCGGATCGTGGAGATCGGCGCCGGCACGGGCCTGATCGGCCGCTGGTTTCCGCACCATGCCGTACGCTACACAGGCCTTGATCTGTCTCGCGGCATGCTGGAAGTCTTCCGCCGGCGCGCGTCAGGGGCCGGCCTCGTCCAGGCGAACGCGGCCCATGCGTGGCCGTTGCCAGACAGCTCGGTCCGCGCCGTCTTCAGCTCGCGGGCCATCCACCTCCTTCCACGTGAGCACGTGATCGGCGAGGTATTGCGCGTGGCGCCGGGCGGCGCCTTCGTGATCGGCCGGGTGGAGCGCCAGCCGGAGAGCGTCAAGGCACGCCTGTCACGGGAGATGCGGCGCCGGCTGCGCGATCTTGGGTTCTCCCCTCGCGACGCCGGCAGCCGCCGTCTGCTTCAAGCCTTCCACGAAGAAGGTGCGCTGGAACTCGAGCGGAACGAAGTCGTGCGCTGGCCGGCCCGGCAGACGCCGCGCGAGGCCCTGGACCAGTGGCGCGGCAAGGAAGGCCTTGGCGGTATCGTGCTGCCGCCGGGTATGCAGGACGAGGTTTTGCGCGGGCTCGAAGCCTGGGCGTTGGAGACCTTCGGCGGCCTCGACCTCCTGCAGGACACCGAAGAGGCTTACGTGCTCGATAGCGTGCGACTGCCCGGATAGAAAGGATAAAGCTGCATGGATAACCTTTTGACCGACCTGGGGCAGGCGCTCGTCGAGGGCTCGCTCAGCGACCAGGACCTCCTCGCGCGCACCAGCGGTACCGCGCTCGTCCAGATCCTCCCCGAGGCCAATGTGATCAAGGTCGGGGGCCAGAGCTTCATCGACCGCGGACGTGTCGCGGTCTTTCCCCTGATCGACGAGGTGGTGGCCAACCTCGGGCGGCACAAGATGATCCTCGGCACGGGCGCGGGCACACGTGCCCGCCACGCCTACAGCGTCGGCCTCGACCTCGGCATGCCCACCGGCGTGCTCTCCGTGCTCGGCACTTTCGTCAGCATGCAGAACGCCCGCATGCTCAACTATCTCCTAGCCAAGCACGGCATCCCATTCATCGAGCCGGCGCAGTTCGCGCAGCTCCCGCTCTACCTGGCCGAGCGCGGCGCGGTGATTTTCTTCGGCATGCCCCCCTATGTATATTGGCAGCAGAACCCGGCCGTGGGCCGTATCCCGCCGCACCGCACCGACACCGGCAGCTACCTGGTGAGCGAGGTGCTCGGCGCGCGCTCCATGATCTATGTCAAGGACGTGGACGGCCTCTACACAGCCGACCCCAAGAAGGACCGCGGCGCGCGCTTCATCCCGCGCATCACCGTTTCCGAGCTGCGCGGGATGGATCTCCAGGACGTGGTCGTGGAGAGGGCCGTCCTCGACATGATGGAAAACGCCCAGCACCGCCGTTCGATCCAGGTCATCAACGGCCTGGTGCCGGGCAACCTGACCCGCGCCCTGGACGGGGAGCCCGTGGGCACGATCATCACTGCTGATTGAGGAAGCCTGTGACTGAAACCGACTCCAAGACCCATCACGTCCACTCGCTGCTGATGCGCGAGAGCCTCCTCGACCGCCAGGTGGAGCGCTCCACCGAAGGCGCGGTCTTCCGCATGCTTCCCGACGCCCACGTCCTCAAGATCGGCGGCCGATCGATCATGGATGCCGGGCGCAGCGTGGTCTACCCGGTGGTCGAAGTCCTCGCCGACTGCCTGAAAACGTGGAAGTTGATCCTGGGCACCGGCGGCGGCGTGCGCACCCGCCATGTCTTCTCGATCGGAATCGACCTCGGGCTGCCCACGGGCGTGCTCGCCCAGGTCGCCGCGGCCGACGCCCTGGGCAATGCTCACATGCTCGGCACGCTCCTGTCGCCCTACGGCGTGGTGGCGATCCCGCCTGAAATCTTCGGCCACCTGCTCCCACTCTTCATTCATAGTGCCCCGGGGGTGGTGTTCAGCGGCGTGCCGCCGTACTCCCTGTGGGAGCACCCGCCCGGCGTGGGGCGCATCCCGCCGCACCGCACGGACGCGGGCGCGTTCCTGCTGGCGGAGTGCTTCGGCTGCCGCAGCCTGACGCTGGTCAAGGACGTGGACGGCCTCTACACGGCCGACCCGAAGCTCGATCCGTCCGCGGAGCTCATCCCGGAGATCAGCGTTTCCGAGCTGCGGAAACGGGCGTTTGCGACGCTGCCCTTCGAGCCTGTCCTGCTCGACCTGCTGGAGAACGCGCGGCTGCTGGACCGTTTCCAGATCGTCAACGGGCACGAGCCCGGACGCATCCGGGAGGCGCTCGAAGGCAGGCACGTGGGCACGATCGTGCACCGTTAGGAGAAGAAGAGATCAGAAACCTTTTCCTGGCCGTGGCGCTGCTCCTTCTGCTCCTGCCGGCCGCGGCGCGCGCCCAGGCCTTCTGTGCCGCCTGTCAGCTCGGCCAGGATCTGGTGGAGCCGCCGGTGATCTCCTCCGTCAACGGCGTGCTCGACACCACGCTGCGTATCGAGATGAAGTCGCACTCGGTGCCCGTTTGGAGTCAGGGCAGCGGCGGCCAGTGGTCGTGCTGTCAGCGGAACCTCTCTCTGCGCACCTATGGTTTCCCCGCGCCCGATGGTAACTATCAGTGGGATTTTCCTGGTCCGACCCTGAAGCTGCGCAAGCCGGGCGCGTCGGGAGGCCAGGGCGACCGCTTGAAGGTGAAGCTGGTCAACGCCCTGCCCGTCAGCTCGAACATGGCCCACGACTGCAACGCGTGCACCGGCTGCGGCGGCCAGAACCCGCCCCGTTGCTGCGAATCGCTCGACTTGTTTCCCAACTGCTTCCACGGCAACGACGACACCAACCTGCACTTCCACGGCACGCACGTCTCGCCCCAGTCGCCCCAGGATTACGTGCTCCTCGAGCTGCGCCCGCAGGGCTCCGCCGCCCACGGGGACGGCACCCACGTCCGCGGCACCGTGGCCGTGGGCGAGTTCCAGTACAACGTCGATCCTCTGCGCTGGACGCAGCCCGAGGGCACCCACTGGTATCACCCGCACAAGCACGGGTCCGTGGCGCTCCAGGTGGCCAACGGCATGGCCGGCGGACTCCTGATCGAAGGCCCGTTCGACGACTGGCTGCGCGGCTGGTACCAGACCCGCGGCTTCACCTTGAAAGAGAAGCTCATGGTCGTGCAGCAGATCAGCGACCACATCAACCTTCTCGGAGGGACCGGCATACCCACGCCGCTGGTCAACGGCCAGGCCAACCCGAAGGTGGGCATGCGCCCCGGGGAAATCCAGCGCTGGCGCTTCGTGGGCGCCACCATGCAGGGGAGCGCCCAGATCGAGCTCGACTTTGATGGTCCTGGTAATGCGGGCCCCAGCAACACGGCGGTGACGGCCCGGCAGATCGCCATGGATGGCATCCGCTTCGCGCCGGCCAACTACCAGCGCCAGCCGCTGCTGCCAATCTCGCTGGAATTCCGGTTGTCGCCCGGCAACCGGGCCGACTTTCTGGTGAAGGCGCCATCGGCGCCTGGGACTTACGCGGTGACCTGGGACGTGTTCGGGCAGGTGGAGCCGGCCGAGCAGGCGGCGCGCGTGAAAGACCTGCTGGAGTTTCTGGCGCCGGGATCAGCTGAGCCCGGGCTCGTCACCATCGAGGTCGTGCCCTGCGCAACCGACCCGTGCGACCCCATGCCCTATCCCGCGCCGGCGGAGTTGCCGGCGATGCCCTCCTACCTGCAGGACATCACGCAGGTCGCGGGCACGCGTACGCTCCGCTTCGAGCTCAAGGACCCGACCACCGGCCATAACGTGAACCCCGGCTTCATGCCCAGCAAGTTCTACATCAACCTCCAGCCCGGCGAGCTGCGGCAGTACAATCCAGCCTGCGTCGACATCACCGCCAGGCTGGGCACGGCCGAGGAATGGACCATCCTCAACACCACGAACCTGGACCCGTTCCACGTCTTCCACATCCACACCAACCCGTTCCAGGTGATCCAGAACGGCGGCCCGCCGCTGACTCCGCCCTACGTCTGGCAGGACAGCATCACCCTGCCGGCGAACGAGCCCCTGGGGAGGGCCAGGGTGGTGAAGATGCGCACGAAGTTCGAAGAGTTCACCGGCGAGTACGTGCTGCACTGCCACTTCCTGGGCCATGAGGACCGCGGCATGATGCTCGGCGTCCAGACCGTCTGCCCGGCTCCGCCGCCGAATCTGTACTACGGCACGCCGAACCCGACCGGGCCGGAGTGCGTGGCGGGCAGCTACATCCCCGCGGCGCCGCAATGTCCATGAGACACCGTGCCTGAGGCCGCCGCCTCGCTGCGCGGAGTGGGGGTACGCTTCTCCCGCTCCGCGCCTGCTCTCGAAAAGATCGATCTCGATCTGCAACCGGGCCTCACCGCCGTGGTGGGGCCCAATGGCGCGGGCAAGACCACCCTCCTGCGCGTGCTGGCCGGGCTCCTCGTTCCGGACGCGGGGACGGTGGCGATCCCAGGCGATCGGCGCCTTCGAGGGTACATTCCACAGGATCTCGCGCTCGATCCCGAGATGACCGGCCGCGAGACGCTCTGGCTGCTCGCGGCGCTCCATGGCGTGCCGAGGAGGGAGCGGGCCGGGCGCATCGCCGGTCTGGCCTCGTCGTTCGGCATCGCGGAGCACCTGCCGCGGCCCGTGGCCGTCTGGTCGGGAGGCCTGAAGCGGCGGCTCCACCTGGCCGCGGGGATGATCCATGATCCCGGCCTGCTGCTGCTCGACGAGCCGACGGCGGGGCTCGACCTCGATAGGTCCGGCTTCCTCTGGGAGGAGCTGAAGCGCCGGGCCGCCGCGGGCCGCGCCGTGGTGGTCGTGACGCACGACCTCGAGGCGGCCGAGCGCCACGCGGACCGAGTCATCGTCCTGCACCGCGGCCGGCTCGCGGCCTCCGGCCCGCCGAGCCGCCTCGAGGATCTCTATCGCAGTGTCACCGGGGAGGAGCCCTGGTGATCGATGCGATGCGCGCCGTCGCCTGGCGCACCTGGACGACCACCTGGCGCCGGCCGGTGCTCCTGACCTTCTCGCTGGGCCAGCCGCTGGTCTGGATGCTCTTCTTCGGCTTCCTTTTCGAAAGGTTTACTTTGGCGGGGGCCAGCTATCTGGACTTCCTCGCCCCGGGCGTGAGCGTGATGACCGTGCTCTTCGGAGCCTCGCAATCGGGGATCGGTTGGATCCGCGACCTCAACACCGGATTCCTGCCGCGCATGTTGAGCACGCCGGCCCCGCCCTCCGCGATCCTGGCCGGCAAGGTGCTGGCGGATGTGGCGAGGCTCCTGATTCAGGCCGCGGCCGTGCTGCTGCTGGCGCTGCTCCTGGGAGCGCGCCTGCATCCCCGTCTGCATCCCGGTACTGCGGCGCTGCTCACGGGCCTGGTCTGCGTAGCCTTGTTTGCCGTCGCGTTCTCCTGCCTCTCGGCGGCGTTCGCCCTCCAGGTGCGGGCACAGGAGGCCATGGCCACCTTCGTCCATCTGGTCAACATGCCGCTCCTCTTCACGAGCACGGCACTGGTGCCGCGAGGCCAGATGCCCGGCTGGCTCGCGACGGTATCCCGCTTCAACCCGCTCACCCTGACGGTGGACGCCTGGCGGGGAGCACTGCTCCATGGCGAGATGCCCGCGCTCCGGAGCCTGCTGCTCCTCGCCGTGCTGGCCGCCGTGCTCTTCCTCTACGCGCTGAGCCGGATGAGGGCGGCGGCGGAGCGGTACTGACTGCAATTTTCCTGCTCTTCCCAGCACTATGCTCCTTAAGCACGAGGAGATCCCATGCCCGAGATGGATTGGCAGTCCAAGCCCCTGAGCGCGGAGTGGAGAGAGGCCGAGAGCAAGCTCTGGCGCGCGCGCCTCGCTCCGGAGATCGTGGAGACAACGGAGCCCGGCCAGATCGACTTGTCCACGGGCTCTCCGCCGTTCGCGGTCCATCGCGCGGTCAAGGAGGCGATCGAGGCCCGGGTGCGGGAGCTCGACCACCTGGGATACCCGCCCACGAACGGAGACGCCGCCCTGCGTACGGCCATCGCCGAGTTCGACCGCGAGCACCTCCGGGCGCCCTACGGGCCCGACGAGGTCGTCATCACCTACGGCGCCATGCAGGCTCTTTCGAACGTCGTCGGCGCCGTGGCCGCGGCCGGAGACGAGGTGCTCCTGCCGACTCCGTACTGGTTCCAGTTCCCGTCCATCGTGCAGCTCAACGGGGCTGTGCCCAAGGACATCCGCACCTTTCCCGGGAACAACTTCAAGCTCACGCCGAAGCTCCTGCACGAGGCCATCACGCCGCGCAGCCGCCTGTTGATCCTCACGAATCCGAACAACCCCACGGGCGCCGTCTACAGCCGCGACGAGCTGGCGGACCTGGCGGCAGTCCTGGAGGCCTATCCGAACCTCGTCGTGGCCTCGGACGAGGTCTACAACCTCCTGTTCCCCGGGACCCCCGGCGACGAGGCCGCGCCGAGCCTGTGCAGCTTCGAAAGGATCAAGGACCGGGTGGTCGTCGTCAACAGCTTCGCCAAGAACTTCGCGATGTCGGGCCTGCGGGTCGGGTACGCCGCCACCACCGACAAACCCCTGCTGGAACGGATCACGCAGCGGCAGCGGTTCACGTCCCTGGGAGTCAACCTCTATCTCCAGGCGGGTGCCCTTGCCGCACTCCGGGCCACGCGAGAGATCGTCGGCGGCATCAACGTCGCGCTGGTGGAGCGGCGGAAGAAGGCGGGCGAGCTGCTGGACACGGTGCCGCGCTTCCGCTTCATCCCGCCGCAGGCCGCCTACTACTACTGGGTCGACGTCACCGGCTGGCTCGGCTGCCACTATGTCTACAAGGAAACCGAGAAGGTCATCCGGGACGACAAGGATCTGGCCACCTACCTGGTGCTGAAGATCCCCGGGCTCCCCCCCGGAGTGTCGGTGGTCAACGGCACCGGCTGCGGCATGCCGGGCTACTTCCGGATCACCTACGCCGTGTCCGAGGAGGACTTCGCCGAAGGCGTGCGGAGGATCAAGGAGCGCCTGGGCCTCTTGCAGTGCGGCCCGTGAGCCCTACTCCGGGACCGCGATCCGGACGGCAGGGGCACGGGTACGCGCCGCGGAAACCGCGGTCCCTGCCTCAGAAACTCCGGTCAGCGTCCCAGGGGCATGGGCCCCTGCCTCGCCGGCGCGTGTCCCTGGGGTCGGGGCCACGGTCGTTGCCTCGGGGACACAGGTCCGCGGACCGCGGACCGCTGCCCCTGCCTCAGAAACCCGGGACCGCGCGACAGGGACCGCGGGACGCGCTCCGGAAATCCGGGTACCTGAGCCAGAAACCCCTGCCCCTGCCTCAGGGGCAGGGGTTTCTACGATGCGGGCAGGGTTTTTTATGGTACGGACCGCTGCCTCTGCCTCAGGGGCAGGGGTTTCTGTTCCGCGGACCGCTGCCCGCGGCACGCGAGCCCGGGTACCTGCGAGGAAAACCGCTGCCCCTGCCGCTCGGATCGCGGCCGGCATCGTCTCGATTGGGGTCTGGTTGCAACAAGAGGGAGGAACTGGAAAAGAAGGGGGCGTCTGGCAGCACGCCCCCCTGGTACGACGGACTACTTGGTGGTGTCAGGAGACGAGTCGGTGGGAGCCGCGGTCTCGGGGGACGGCGGCGGGGGCGGGGGCTTCGGCTTTCTCGGCCGGCCCGTGGTCCGAAGCGGCTGGATCCCGAACTCGACCAGCGTCTCGCTCTGGTAGCCGTAGTGCTGCCGGATTCCGGTCCGCAGGAAATCGGTCAGAGTGTCCCCCGCCTGCAGCACCTGCTTGAGCCGGACCGTCAACTCCTGTCTCCTCGCATCGAGCGCGGCCTGCTCAAGGACGAGGCTCCGGCCTTCCAGGGCGAAGTCCTGAAGCTCGACCCTGGGCACAGTCAGATGCTGGAGGGCCTCCTTCATCTGCACGGCCGAGGTCGTCTGGTCCCACGTGTTGAATCGATGCGTGTACTGCCGGATACGTCCCATAAGGATGCTCCTTTCAATTTGCCACTGCTGATTCAGCGACCAGAAAAAAGTAACAGCTCTTTTCTATGCTGTCAATAGGTCATGAAGATGACTATTCAGCAGCAAAGGCGGCGCGGCGCGTATGGAGAGGAACTGTCTCCTGAAGAAACCAGAATGATTTCCTGTATACATAAACGGCATGGAGATTGCGAAATGCTTCATCTCCATGGACGAATTTCCAGAGCCGTTTACGCCCATGCTGCTGGACGAGGTGAAGCGGCCGTTCCACAAGCCGGGCTGGGTCTATGAGGAGAAGTACGACGGCTACCGCATGCTCGCCTTCAAGGAAGGGGAGCGGGTCCAGCTCATCAGCCGCAACCGCAAGGACTTCACGCGCAAGTTTCCGGAGATCGTCCAGGCCCTCGCCGCGCTCAAGGCCAAGACCCTGATCCTGGATGGCGAGGTCGCGGTCTTCGACGAGCGCCTGGTCTCGCACCTCGGCTTTCTGAGAGGCGCGCCCGCCGGCCAGATCTTCACCCCGCCCATGTATGTGGCCTTCGACTGCCTATACGCCCGCGGGAAGAACCTCATGGCCCAGCCTCTGCGCCGTCGCCGTGCCGTATTAGAGCGAGAGGTGGGTGGCGCGGCGGGTCCGGTCATCCTGGCCCGGAGGCTGGAGGAGGACGGATTGAAGGCCTGGAAGGAGGTCGTCTCCCACGGCTGGGAGGGGCTGATCGCCAAGGATCCCGCCTCTCTTTACGAGCCGGGCGCCCGCACCCGAAGCTGGGTCAAGGTCAAGCACAAGATCCGGATCGGCTGGCCCGAGGAAGGGACCGAGTACACGCGGGGGTGAGCCGCCGGGTTCAGTCCTCCCCGAAGCTCACGTCGGCGCGCACCGCTGCGTCTCCGGGCAGAATGCGAACTTGCGTGGAGGCTTGGCGCTCGCCGATGAAGGCCACGATGGTCCAGTTCCCAGGAGAGAGGTCGGGGATCTGGAAGAGGCTCTCCTGGTCCGCGCTGGCTCCGCGGACCCAGAGCCCGTCATCGCTCCTGGCCTCGACCAGCGGGACCTCGCCGGGCGCGAGGCCGCGAATGTAGCCTGAGACCGTCGCCGGCCGGAAGAGCCGGATGTCCGGGACGTCCGCCGGCGAGCCGGCAACGGTGACTGTCGCCGCTGCCGAGCCGAAGCCCTCCTGCTGCGCCTTGACGGTCCAGGTCCCATCGGCCAGGTACGCCGTGAACCTCCCTTCAGCATCGGCTTGGGTGTAGATCTGGCGCCACCCTCGGTTGAAGACCACCTGCGACTCCTTGGTGGCCCGGCCCTCGGGATCGAGAACGCGCCCGCGAACCAGGGGAAGGGGCGGGAACTCGAAATCCTCAACCGTGATCTCCCGGGCTTCCTCTACCTGGACCCGCTGCTTCAAGGTCCGTCCGTTGCTGTCGGTCGCTAGCAGCGTCCATGTCCCTGGAGCGACGTTGTGGATGCGGAATGTATTGTCCTCGTCGGCGCCCGTCCCGTTGGGCCTCTCCCGGGGGCCTTCGATCAGATTGAGGGCCCCACGCTCGCCCGGGGGTAGCCCGGTGATACGGCCGGAGATCGTGGCGGGCCGGCTCAACTGAATATTCAGCTCGATCGGATCGCCCGTGGCTGTCAACGGTATTTCCGCAGTGATCCAACCCACGGCCTCGACCCTGACCGCGTGCTCTCCCGTTGAGACGTTGAACCGGAAATTCCCCTCAGGGTCGAGCTCGACGTCTTTAAAGTCCACAGACAGGCGAGGCTTGGGGATAGGAGAGCCGCCGGGTCCGAAGACCCTCCCCTCGACCACGGTGGCAACCGGCATCCGGATGTCGATGCGGGCCGGGGACTCTCCAATCTGGATCCTCTTCTGGATCCACCCGAGGTCCGGATGGCTCACCTCGAGCAGGTAGTCGCCGGAGAGCACGCGGGGGAACCGGTAGACCCCGTCCTCGTTGGTCATCTGGGAGTCAGGCCGTACTGACGTGTTGCTCACCTGCGCTCCGGAGACAGGCTTGCCGTCCGCGTCCACCACCCGGCCCTCCAGGGGCACGAGCTTCGCGGGCAGGGCGACCTCCACCTCGCGGCCGTTTTTACCGGGCAGCACTTGCCAGCGCACCACATGGGCCTGGTTGCCGTTCGAGGCCCGGATCACGAACCACCCGGGCTTCAGGGCCTCGAACACGAAGCGGCCGTCCACGTCGGTAAGCCGGGAGCGGTAGTTCGGGTTGCCAAGGCAAGGCTCTGGCGGACTCATGATGAGGCAGCCGGTCACCCAGCCTGCTAGCTGGGCTGTGACGTCGACACCCGGCACTGGCTCGCCTCGCGCGTCCACCACGCGGCCGGCCATGCGGGCGGCGGGCTGCAGCCGGAATTCGACCGGTTTCTTGTAGGTGTCCGAAGAGGGGATCTCTGTGAACTGCCATCCGAGCGGACACGCCGTCAGGCTTTCAGTGGGACGGAGATCGGTAACCGTGAACAGGCCGTCGGGTCCGCTGACCGCCGCGGGGCGGCGCTCGGCGCGCCCCAACCTCTCCTGCTCGGTGTAAGGCCGCCAGATCTCCACGCCCGAGAGTGGGCGCCCCTCGGAATCCACCACCCGCCCGGTCACGGTGTGTCCTTTGCGGGAGACGCTCCCGTCCTTCTGCGCGAGGGCGATCCCGGCGCTCAGAAAGAGCGGCAGGACCAGGAAAGTGAGGCAGCGGCGTGCTTTGAGGGGCATCTTTCCAGGATAAGGCAAGAACCGGACCGGGGGTGAGGAAAAGGCTTGGCGGTTCCGTCCTACCTTTTACGTATACCTGGATGGGGCAGTACCCCGCATCGCGAAGGAGGCGATCCGATGAAGACTCAACCCCAAGTTCCGAGCCATCCCGCGCCGCAGCAGATCGAGCGCTTCGTGAAGGGAGAGTGCACCCGGGGAGAGACCCGGGACGTGGTGCGCCACCTGCTGCTCGGCTGCCCGACGTGCACCCAGGCGGTCCGGCCCCTCTGGGGCCTGCGCTAAAGGCGCGGGGCCTTCCGCGAGCGGCACCCCTGAAGGTAGGGGCGGGCTGATCCCGTCCCGCCTTCAAGGAGAGACGCTCATGAGGAAGACTTTCCCGCTTTGCCTGCTCCTGCTCGCCCTCACTCTCACCTCCACCGCTGCCTTCGCGGCGCCGCCAGCCGACTCCTGTCCTGCGGCCACGGCCACCCTCACAACCCCGGCCCCCTCGCCCGCGGCACTGGACCTCTTCGGAGCCCTTAGCCCGGATTTCTCACCGAGGACATGGAAAAGGGCTACCTCCGGTGGTATAAGTGTCGTGTCAGCAAGCACTTCTACCACAAAAGGAGGATAGCCCGTGACGACAGACTGTACCTCTGCTCAGCTTGAGTTTCAAGGGTTGACTCGGCGGACGGTGGTGGCGTCATTCGACGGCGGTACCCTGAGCTCGGACGGCGGGGTCTTGCTGTTGTCCGAGGTGGACCGACGCTTGGGGCTGTTGGAGGGGTTTGCGGCCTGTTTCGAGGATCATCGCAATCCAGCCCTGGTAGAGCACAGCGTCGTGGAGCTGGTGCGTCAGCGTGTGTTTGGGCTGGCTCTTGGCTATGAGGATCTGAATGACCACGATGAGCTGCGCAGCGATCCGCTGCTGGCTTCGGTGGCCGGCAAGGCCGATCCGACCGGTAGCGACCGTCGCCAAGAGCAGGACCGCGGCAAACCGCTGGCCGGCAAGAGTACGTTGAACCGATTGGAATGGGGGGCTGTGAAGCAGGATCGCTATCGCAAGATCATCCTCGATCCCGAGGCGGCGGACCGCTTCTTTGTCGATGTATTTCTGGCCTCCTACCGGAAGGCTCCGTCAGAGATCGTGCTGGACCTGGACGCTACCGACGATCCTCTGCATGGCGAGCAGGAAGGCCGTTTCTTCCATGGCTACTACGGTGGGTACTGTTACCTTCCGTTGTATATTTTTTGCGGCTCTCACCTGTTGTGCGCCCGTCTGCGGCAGGCCAACGTCGATGCATCTTGCGGTGCGGTCAGCGAGCTCGAGCGCATCGTGTCACGGGTTCGCGACAGGTGGCCTGAGGTGCGCATCATCGTACGTGGAGATTCGGGGTTTGCGCGTGAAGAGCTGATGAGTTGGTGCGAGAGCCACGGCGTGGACTTTGTCTTCGGTCTGGCGCGCAATGCTCGGCTGCAGCGCGCTCTCGGGGGAGAGTTGGAGCAGGCTCGTGCGCAGTTCGAAGAATCCGGCAAGGCGGCGCGCGTGTTCAAGGATTTTGTCTACCGCACCAAGAAAAGTTGGTCTCAGCAGCGGCGTGTGATTGGCAAAGCCGAGCACTTGGCCAAGGGCGCCAACCCGCGCTTCCTTGTGACCTCACTGAGCAGCGAACAGTGGAGTGCTCAGGTGCTTTACGAGAAGCTGTATTGTGCCCGTGGCGAGATGGAGAATCGTATCAAAGAGCAGCAGTTGTGTCTGTTTGCCGACCGCACCTCAACTCATCACTTGACCAGCAATCAGGCGCGTCTATGGTTTTCCTCGGTGGCCTACGTTCTGCTCAATGAACTGCGCCGTCTGGGCCTGGCAGGCACCGATCTGGCTCAGGCGCGCTGTGACACGATTCGCATCAAGCTGCTCAAGATTGGCGCTCAGATCAAAGTGACGGTGCGGCGCGTCTGGGTACATTTGTCCAGTTCCCACCCCAATGCGGCCCTGTTTGCGCGGATCGTCAATCAGTTGCGGGCAAGCCATCCCGCGCTGGCCTGATCTGTCGTCAGAAATCCGCTCTTGTCCAAACCTCTCCAGGCTGAGGTGTCTCTGGTCGGTCGTAGGAGCGTGCATCGGGCGAGCAACTGCCCGCGACTTACGCTCTTCTTGCGTTTGCTTGGGCGGCCACGAGGGTGCGCAGTGGCGCACTATCCGTGGCAGTGCGCCACCCGAGCCGGTCGTGGACGCGCAAACTACCGCGGTGAGACCCGTGGTGAGAAATCCGGGTTAGCTGCTGCCGTCCCGAGTGCTCCTCGAACAGCGGCTGCGACAACAAGTGTGGGGTGGGGCTGGGCACTTGCGTGCAGGTGAACTCCTGCTGCAAGCAGTGCATCTGCTCTCAGACGTAGACGGCCCCCCCCGCTTGAGCCCGCGCCCGAGAGGGCGCGGGTTGTGAAACGATGGGCCAATGTCCGCACACGACGAAGATTCCGGACGGCCTCTGATCGTGGTCCGTTGGGGCATCCCCTCCGGCAAGCGTGGCGAGGCGGACGAAGAGGCAGCCGAGGAGTTGGCCGAAGAGCTGGCTCCGCTGATCCCTTCCGTGGCAGATGCCGAGATCGCAGGTTTCGAGGATGGGAACGCTCACATCGACATCCTGATCTGGGGAGAGGGCACGGACGAGGAGATCGATCAGATATACAGAGCCGTCGCACCGTTATTTCGCCGTTACGGCTGTCCTGCCGGCTCCCGTCTCATCCGCTACTACAGCGGCGGCGGGTGGGAGCTGGTTTCGGACGAGGTGTAGGAGAACCCATGAAAGCCATTCGCGTCCATGCTCCAGGCGGTCCCGAAGTCCTCCGGTTTGAGGACATCCCGGATCCGGTCCCCGCTGAAGGGCAGGCGGTGGTCCGGATCGAGGCCATCGGTGTCAACTTCATCGACACCTACCACCGGACGGGTCTCTACAAGGTGCCGTTGCCGTTCACTCTCGGCCAGGAGGCGGCTGCCACGGTCGAGGCCGTGGGACCCGGTGTGACCGGGATCGCTGCCGGTGACCGGGTGGCCTATACGGGCGTGATGGGCTCCTATGCCGAGAAGGCGGCCGTGCCGGCCGACCGGCTGGTGAAGCTCCCTGAGGGGCTGAGCGCCCGGGATGGCGCCGCGGCCATGCTGCAGGGCATCACGGCCCACTATCTCGCCTGCTCGACCTATCCTTTGCAGCCCGGCGATGCCTGCCTGGTCCATGCCGCGGCGGGTGGAGTAGGGCTGCTCCTGTGCCAGATTGCCAAGCTGCGGGGCGCCCGCGTCTTTGCCACGACCTCGACGGAGGAGAAGGCCCAACTTGCGCGGGAGGCCGGGGCCGACGAGGTCATCCTCTACGAGAAGCAGGACTTTGCGGCCGAGGTCCGGCGCCTGACGGATGGCCGGGGTGTCCAGGTGGTCTATGACGGAGTGGGCAGGACGACGTTCGACAAGAGCCTCGATTCCCTGGCCCGCCGCGGCACGATGGTGCTCTTCGGCCAGGCGAGCGGACCGGTCCCGCCTCTCGATCCAGCGATCCTGAACGCCAAGGGCTCGATCTATCTCACCCGTCCCTCCCTGGTCCACTACATCGCGACGAGGGAGGAGCTCGCATCCCGGGCGGGTGACGTGCTCGGCTGGATTCGCAAGGGCCGGCTGAAGCTGCGGATCGGCCTCGAGCTGCCGCTCGGCGAAGCCGCCGCGGCCCACCGCGCCCTCGAAGGCCGGACCACGACGGGAAAGGTGCTGCTCCTTCCGTAAAGCCTTCTTTCCTGTAGTCTCGGCTGGATGAAGGTTCTTGTCACCGGGGCGACTGGGTATATCGGGGGCCGGCTCGTGCCCCGGCTCCTGGAGCGCGGTATTGCGGGTGATGCGGCGGGCGATGCGGTGCGGGTGCTGGTGCGCGAGCCGGGACGCATCGAGGCGCGGCCCTGGGCTGAGAGGGTGGAGGTGGCGGCCGGCGACCTTCTCGACCCGGAGTCCCTGCGGCTGGCCCTCGCCGGCATCGATACGGCCTATTACCTCGTTCATTCCATGGGGTCCGGCAAGGATTTCGAGGAGCGCGACCGGACCGCGGCCGCCAACTTCGTCGCGGCCGCGCGCGCCGCCGGGATCGGCAAGGTGATCTATCTCGGCGGGCTGCTGCCCGCGGGAGCGGAGGTGTCCGATCACCTGCGCAGCCGCGCCGAGGTCGGCGAGATCCTCCGGCAGGGGCTTCCCGCCACCGAATTCCGCGCCGGTCCCATCATTGGCTCGGGATCGGCGTCGTTCGAGATGGTGCGCCATCTCACCGAGAGGCTGCCCGCCATGATCGCGCCGAAATGGGTGCTCAACGAGGTGCAGCCGATCGGCGTGCGCGACATCCTCTCCTACCTGGTCCTCGCGCTGGAGCGCGAGCCTCTCGGTGTGATCGACGTCGGGAGCGACCGCATGACCTTCCGGCAGATGATGCTGGGCTATGCCGAGGTTCGAGGCCTGCGCCGCCTGATCGTCCCGGTGCCCGTGCTTACGCCGCACCTCGCCGGGCTCTGGGTCGGGCTGGTCACCCCCATTCCGAACACGCTCGCCGTGCCTATCATCAAGGGGATGGTCCGTCCCGTGATCGCCGACACCGCTCGTGCCCGGCAACTCTTCCCGGAGGTCGAGCCGGTCCCCTACCGCGAGGCCATCGAGCTCGCCCTGGGGCTCGGGGCCGGCTGATCCCTGTAACGAACCTTTTCGGCAAGCGCCTATTGAGTCGTCCGGACTCACTGGACACAAAGCCGAAAAGGAGAAGGTAGATGGCGACAGAAGGTTGGGACCTCGAGGGCATTCCGAAGCCATTTTGGCCATACGTGCGCGACTTCCTGGTGTCGCGGGAGCTGTACCGGCTCGCGACGCAAGTCAGCGACCGCAAGGTCGCCAAGTCGCTGACCAACGCTGCCGAGGGGCTTCTGACCAACAGCGCCCGGCATCTCTCCGATCCCGGCTCCCTGAAGGGCTAAAAAAGTCGCGATCGTTGCGCAGGAGCGCCGGTTCGGCGCTCCTGCGTTGCGTCTATCAGCGACGCGCGCGAAGCGCCCGGGTGAGCACCCGGTCGAGCGTGGCCGCGAAGGCCTGCCGGTCCTTGGGACTGTAGGGGCGCGGTCCACCCGGCTCCAGCATGCCCGCTCCTCTCAATCCGTCCATCAGGTCGCGCACGGCGAGCCGCTCGCCGACGTTCTCTTCCGTGTATTCGTCGCCCCGCGGATCGATCGCCATGACGTTTTTTTCCACGAGGCGCGCGGCCAGGGGGATGTCGGCGGTTATGGCCACGTCCCCCGGCTCCGCGTGCTCCGCGATGTGAAGGTCGGCCACGTCGAGGCCCCCGTCCACCCGCACGGCGGAGACGAACGGGTTGCCCGGCGGGCCGGTCAGCCACTGGTTGGCCACGAGCACCGCCTGCACTTCCAGGCGCTTCACGGCACGGAAGATGATCTCTTTTACTTCGCGGGGTGCGGCGTCGGCATCGATCCAGACTCTCATGAGGGTTGCACGATACCGCAAAAAAGAAGGGGACCCGAACGGGTCCCCCTTTTTTCGTGGGTTGGTAGAGAGGTTGGGCTTACTCTGGCTGCCAGGTCGGGATGCGGCTCGGCGTCCAGGGGGCGCCGGCGGCTTCGAGCCGGGTTTCCAGGTTGACCAGGTCTTCGCCGAGGGCCTTGCGGATGTCGGCGAGCAGCGGGGCGAACGCCTCGGCGGCCTGGGTGTAGTTGTTCTGGTGCGTCTGCGTGGGCGACGAGGTGGAGCCCCAGGCACCGAAGACGACCTGGAAGACCCGGTCGGCGACGGAGGGGGAGGTCGGCTCATTGCGCGCGCCCTTCACGGGATCGCCGGTGAGCTGCTCGTTGAGGTCGCGGAGCCGGTTCTCGAGCGTCCGCGCCTCGTCCGCCATCTTCGGATCGGCGGCGGGCGTGTCGAGCAGGGCCTTCTGGATGAGCTCGATCCTCCCCAGGCCCTCTTCGAGGGCGGCGGCGGCTCCGGCCACGGCGCGCTGCAGGTTGGCCACCTTGCGCTGGAAGTCCAGCGTGGCCTTCCGGTCGGTGGCCGGCAGTGTGGCGTTGCCCAGGGGCTCGGCCTCGAAGGTCTGCGCCTCGGCCAGGGGCGTGGTCACGTCGCCGATCCGCTTGGCCAAGGTCACGGTGTACTTGCCGGGCGCGACCAGCGGCCCTTCCGGCGGCGTGAAGAACGGGTTGTCGGTCGGCCCGCCGCCGAGGCTGGCAGGCATGGTGGTGGGGTAGCGCAGGTTCCAGGAGACCCGGTGCATGCCGGCGTTGGCCGGGCCCGTGATGCGGCGCACGACCTGGCCTTCCGCATCCGTGATGGTGAGGATGATCACGGGATCCTGCTCCCGCTGCTCGGCGCGGAGGTCTTCCCAGGCCGGGTACTCGGCGTTGCCGCCTTCCTTCTCGGCTTCGGCCTCGGCTTCCCAGCGCAGAGCCTTGCGGGTCTTCAGGTCTTCCTTGAGGTAGTAGGTGAAGACCGTGCCATACGGCGGGTTGGGAGCGGTGTAGTGGCTCTCGCCCTGGAACGCCTTGCCGGGCAGGCCGAGGGGCGACGCCTGGATGAACATCCAGGTCTTCTTGACCGGGTAGAGGACCGCGTCCTTTTCAAGGTCGGCCTCGGTGCGGACGTGCCGCAGCGGGGTGTAGTCGTCGAGGATGTAGAAGCCGCGGCCGAACGTGGCCAGCACGAGGTCGTTCTCGCGCTGCTGGATGGCGATGTCACGCACGGCGATGGTGGGCATGCCGCCCGAGAGCGGGATCCACTTCTTGCCGCCGTCGACGGTGAAGAAGACGCCGAACTCGGTGCCGGCGAAGAGCAGGTCGCGGTTGACGAAGTCTTCGGCCAGGGCATAGACCGTGCCCTTCTCGGGCAGGTCGCCTGCGATGGAGGTCCAGGTCTTGCCGCGGTCGGTGCTCTTGAGCGCGTAGGGCTTGAAGTCGCCCATCTTGTGGTTGTCGAAGGCGGCGTAGACGGTCGCGTCGTCGAACTGCGACGCATCCAGGTCGGAGACGTAGGTGTTCTCGGGGATGCCCGGGAACTTCTCGATCTTGCGCCAGTTGGCGCCGCCGTCCTCGGTGACCTGGATCAGGCCGTCATCGGTGCCGGCGTAGAGCAGGTCTTCCTTCTTCGGCGACTCCGTGAAGGAGACGATGTTGCCGTAGAACGAGGTGGAGGCGTTCTTGGCCACAGTGTCGATGGCCCACACCTTGCCCATGACCTTGAGCTTGTTGCGGTCGATCCGGCGGGTGAGGTCGGGGCTCACGGCGCGCCAGGAGTTGCCGCGGTCGTCGCTGCGGAACACGCGCTGGGCAGACAGGTAGAGACGGGTGTGGGAGTGCGGGCTGATGATCAGCGGCGAGTCCCAGTTGTAGCGCAGCGGGTCCTCGTTCGGGGCAGGCTGCGGCTGGATGTCGACCGCTTCGCCGCTCTTGCGGTCGAAGCGCACGATGCCGGCGTGCTGCGCCTGGGCGTAGATGATGTTCGGATCGGTCGGATCGACCACGGTCTCGAAGCCGTCGCCGCCGTTGGTGATGAACCAGTCGGCGTTGGTGATGCCGTGGTTGGTGATGGTCCGGGACGGTCCGCCGAGGCTGAAGTTGTCCTGGGTGCCGCCGTAGACGTTGTAGAACGGCGTGGCATTGTCCACGCTCACCCGGTAGAACTGGGTGACGGGGATGTTCTCCTTGAAATCCCAGGTGGCGCCGCGGTCGTAGGTCTCGTAGAGGCCGCCGTCGCAGCCGACCAGCAGGTGATCGGTGTTCGAGGGATCGATCCAGATCGCGTGGTTGTCGACGTGCTTGGAACGCTCGCCGAGGTTGCGCCAGTTCTTGCCGCCGTCCTCGCTCACCTGGAGGAAGACGTCCATGGAGTAGATCCGGTCAGCGTCGTAGGGATCGACGAAGATCTCCTGGTAGTACTGGGCGCTGCCGGGGTTGTACTTGCCGCGGCGTTCCCAGTTGGCGCCGCCGTCCGTGGAGCGGAAGAAGCCGCCGGCTCCGCGCGCCGCCTCGACCAGGGCGTAGACGGTGTCGGGCTGGGACGGGGCGATGGCGAGGCCGATGCGGCCCTTCTCTTCACGGGGCAGGCCGGCTTCGAGCTTCTTCCAGGTGGCGCCGCCGTCGACGGACTTGTGGACCGCCGCCTCGGGGCCGCCGTTGATCAAGGTCCAGACGTGGCGCCGGCGCTGGTAGGCGGAGGCGTAGAGCACGTCGGGGTCGCGCGGGTCCATGACCAGGTCGGAGACGCCGGTGTTCTCGCTGATGGTGAGGACGGCCTTCCAGGTCTTGCCGCCGTCCGTGGTCTTGTAGAGGCCGCGGTCGCCCCCGGCGCTCCAGAGCGGGCCCTGGGCGGCCACGTAGACCGTGTCGGAGTCGCGGGGATCGACCACGATCTTGCCGATGTGCTCGGAGGCCTTGAGGCCCACGTTCGCCCATGTCTTGCCGCCATCGACCGACTTGTAGACGCCGTCGCCGTAGGCGACGCTGCGCTGGCTGTTGTTCTCGCCGGAGCCGACCCAGACCACGAGCGGGTTGTTCGGGTCGAGCGTGATGCAGCCGATGGAGTAGGTGGGCTGGCCGTCGAAGATGGGCTGGAAGGTGGTGCCGCCATTGGTGGTCTTCCAGACGCCGCCGGAGGCGATCGCAACGTAATAGGTGCTGGGCTTCTTGGGATCGACGGCGAGGTCGATGACCCGGCCCGAGGTGAGGGCAGGCCCGATGCCACGGAGCTGAAGTCCGGCGAAGGTGCCCGCGGAGAGCTTTTCCTTCTTCTCGTCCTTCTTGTCCTTCGCGTCGGCAGCCTTGTCGGCTTTGCCCTTCTTGTCGACCTTCTGCGTCTTCGCGGCGTGGATTGGGCTTCCCGCCAGCAGGAGCGACAGCAGAGCGATCGCAGCAGAGATTTGTTTCACAGAATATCCTCCAAGTGATTTCAGGATGGGCGCAAACGCGCTGGCAAGACAGACCTCACCCGCGTTCGGCCGCCCGATTGTAGTCGGATACGCAGGTGGAGGGGGGAAGGTTGCGGGCTCAGGCCCTCTAGTACGAGTCCCCCGTCTCAGCGTACCGGCCATCCGTTCCTCCGTACCAGTCCCCCGTCCCTCCGTACCGGATGTCGGTACACAGGGACGAGACGCTCGTACGTCGGGGAGAGAGGCTCGTACGCAGGGACGAGTGGCTGGTACAGGCGTACGAGTCGCCGGTACGCGCGTGCGAGTGGCTGGCACGGCTGGGGGAGAGGCTGGTACGGCTGGGGGAGAGGCTCGTACGGCTGTACGAGTCGCTGGTACGGCTGTACGAGTCGGCGGTACACGCGGGGAGGACGCCCGTACGGAGGGAATAGGCGGCGGTACACGCGGGGGAGTCGGTCGTACGGCCGGGGCAATCGTTCGTACAGGCGTACGAGTCGCTCTTACACGCGTGAGAGTCGACGGCCGATCGTCCGGCCCAACGGGCCGGGAGAATTTAGCCCAGGGCTGAGCGCAGCGATGCCCTGGGAAAAGAAGGTCGTCACCTCAGAGCGCCCTGGAAGGGCGCGAGAGGACGGGGAGAGGATTCTCGCAGCCCTTCAGGCCGCAGGGATGTGTATACCTGTTTACCCAGGGCATCGCTGCGCTCAGCCCTGGGCTAAATTCTCCCGGCCCGTCAGGCCGGTTTTGGATGGCCGATTCCAGATACGTACTCTCGTGAGACGCGGAGACTCCGTTCCCCCTTACATCGCCGCCGTGCGTTTGCGGAACCACAGGTACGCCGGCAGGCCGAGGGCCAGCAGGCCCAGGCCGAGGAGCGACTCGAGGGGCCGTTCGGCGAGGGTGTTCCCGACCAGGAGCAGGCAGGCGAGGATGAAGAGGGCCGGAATGACTGGGTAGCCCCAGGTGCGGTAGGGGCGCGGGTGGTCCGGATGGGTCCTCCGCAGGACGAACACGGCTGCCGCCGTGGCTGCGTGGAACATCACGGAGACGAAGACCACGTAGGTGTAGAGCTGCTCGTAGGTCCCCGAAAGCGTCAGCAACAGCGCCCAGGCGGTCTGCGCCCAGAGGCTGCGGGCCGGGGTGCGGAAGCGCGGGTGGACCTCGGCGAGCGAGCGGAAGAAGACGCCGTCCTCGGCCATGGGGAGATAGATCCGCGAGCTGTAGAGGATCGTCGAGGAAAGGCAGCCGAAGGTCGAGATCAGGATGGCGAGCGACACGAGCCTCGCTCCGGTCGGGCCGAAGAGGATGCCGGCCGCGGCCTCGCCAATGCGCGCCGCCCCCGCCATCTCGGGCACCGTCATCGCCCGGATGTAGACCAGGTTCAGGAGCATGTAGAGGACGATCACGATCCCGGTCCCGAAGATCAGCCCGCGGGGGAGGCTCCGGCCAGGATCGCGCAGCTCGCCCGCCGAGCAGGTAAGGCCGTACCAGCCGTCGTAGGTCCAGAGCGCCGCGATCATCGCGATCCCGAAAGCGGTGAGCAGGGGGCCGCCCGCGAGCCCCAGCGGGGCGGCCAGGTCGGGCCTGGCCGGAGCGGGAGCGAAAAGGCCGAGCGCCACGAAAGCCACGATCGAGCCGATCTTCAGGACCGTCAGCGCGTTCTGGACAGCGGCCCCCTCCTTGAGCCCCAGGTGGTTGATCGCGGTGAGGACGAGGATCGCCAGGCAGGCGGCCATCTTGATGGAAATGAAGGGGAAGAAGCTCACGAGGTACGTGCCGAAGGCCACTCCGAGCGCGGCGATGCCTCCGGACATGATGACCACGAACGCGGCCCAGCCGAAGAGGAAGCCCCAGAGCGGGCCGTACGCCTCCCGGAGGTAGTGGTACATGCCTCCGGCGCGGGGGAACATGGCCCCGAGCTCGCCATAGGTGAGGGCGCCGGCCAGCGTCAGCAACCCGCCGGCCAGCCAGACTCCGAGGATCAGCCCTGCACTGGGCAGCACCCGGGCCATGTCGGACGTGGTCAGGAAGATGCCCGTGCCCACGATCGAGCCGATCGTGAGCAGGGCGCCGTCCCAGGTGCCCAGGCCGCGGACGAGCCCGGGGCGGGCCTCAGTGGCAGGCGAGGGCACGGGTATCCTGGATGGGGAGGAAGGCCGTCTTCGGAGGGTTCCGGTATTGCTTCCGGCTGCCGTCGGTGCTGTCGGTCACGGTAATCTCGACCTCCACGTCGGTCAGGCCCGCGGCGAAGAACCAGAAATGGCCGTTGACGCCGCAGCCGTCGAGCAGCTTGACGACCAGCTCGACGTTGCTGCTGTTGAAGAACCAGAGAAGGCCGGTCTCGTCGGTCAGGGGAATGGCGTGCGCCTGCCCGGTCTGCCCCGTCTGCGGGTTGCGGAACGTCGCCTCGATCCGGAAGCGGCCCTGGCGCAGGGGGAGCTGGAGCTCGGGGTGATAGGCGCGGCCGAAGACCTCATCTTTGAGGTCCTCGTCGACGTACCTCGTCCAGGCGGCGAGGAACCGGCCCTGACCGAGAAGAGCGGCATGCGCGGGGCCCCCGTCCCGGGCGATGAGGAACGGGGCGCCCACGGGCTCTCCGGCAGGATCGACGGCGAGGCCGAAGAGAGAGTCCTCGAGCAGGGCGGTCCAGAGGAGGAGGACGGAGCCGTCGGGGCCGCAGGCGATGTGGTTGGTCCAGGCGCGCTCGCTCCCCGCGATCCGCTTCTCGGGACCGGCCGGCGCACCGGAAGCGTCGAAGCGGCGCAGGAACACCTCCTCGCGCCGGTCGTCCTTGCTCACTCGGACCCCTGAAACGAAGAGAGACCCGTCTACCCCATGGCAGGCCGCGAAGCGGTAGTGGGCGAAAGCCGGGTCCGAGCCCACCAGGACCTCGCCGCCGAGGGGCTCGCCCGCGGCCGAGAAGCGGCGGAAATGGATCTCGCCGTTGGGCGGCGGCTGGGGGTCCTCCGGGAGTGCCGTGGTGGTGTCGCCGATCCACCAGGCGACCACGAAGCCGCCGTGCGGATCGCCGGAGACCTGCACGTTGTAGCGCTCGAATGGGCCCGGCGGGTCCACGCGGACCTCCTCTCCCAGCGGCTCGCCGGAGAAGGCGAAGCGGCGCAGGTGGACCGAATCGACATCCTTTCCGATCCAGGCGATCCAGCAGCGTCCTTCCGCGTCGCAGGCGGCATCCGAGGACAGATAGAGAAAGCTCTCTCCGGCCTTGAACCTCGGTCCCAGCGGCCGGCCCTCGAAATCGAAGTGGCGGGCGTACACGGTTTCGACGGAGAGCTCGCTGACGTCGTCGACTCCCCAGGTCACGAGGAAGCGGCCGGGGCCGGACGCCACGGCAACCGGGCACCCGCCGACCTGGCCGGAGTCGAGAGACAGCTCCGGACCGATCTTCTCCCCGAACGCGCCGATGCGCTGGGCGAGGACGCCGTCCCGGCTGCTTCCGAAGCGGCTCGCGAAGATCACGATGTAATCGCCCGCCGGGGTCGCCAGCACCGAGGGGCACTGCTGGTAGCCGCTCGTGGTCGAATTGATCCGGAGCTGGGCGGCCGCGGGCAGGGCCAGTCCGAGGCAGATCGCTGCTGAAAGCAGGAACCGGGGCATGAACGCCATCTGTCTACTCCTGGAGAGATCGGGTGAGCAAGCGATGGAAGTGGTGGGGTCCGGTCTCCCGCTTCGGGGAGTAGCGGCCCCGGTTGTAAAGGCGCGACCTGATACCGCGCTGCACGCTCTCGACCACGGCTTCATCCTCCCTCTCTACCCGGTCCAGCCCCGCCCCCGCGCCCCGGTCCAATCGGCTCGGGTCCCAGACATAGGAGAGGAAGGAGACTTTCGTGCGGTCCGGAGCCAGGGGGCGGATGACGTTGACCGAGATCCCCCAGGGATAGACGTTGATCATCGTGTTCGGGAAGAGCCAGAAGTACCAGGCCGCGATGCGTTGTTCCCCGTTTGGGCCGGCATCCGGATGCCCGGGGGGAAGCTCGAACACGTCCTCGCCTCCGCTGGCGATCCCGAGCTGGAGGTTGGCGTACGGGAACAGCTCCGTGCGGTACTCCCCGTAATCCAGGGCGCCGGCCAGGGCGGCGTGGACGAAGGGGATGTGGAACCCCTCCAGGTAGTTGTCGCAGTAGAGCGCCCAATTGGCCCGCACGAGGTAGTCGCGGGAGCGGGTCGGATCAAAGACAGCCTCGTGGAGCGGCAGGAACGAGAGCCGCGCATCCATCTCCGCGATCAGCTCGGAGAGCGGAAAGGCCGGGTCCAGGGAGACGAACACGAACTTGCCCCAAGTCCCAAAGGGCACGTGGGGGAGATGGTCGGCCTCGGATGGAAAACCCTCCGCGCCCTCGAACTCGGGCATGGAGACGAAGCGGCCGTCGAGGGAGAAGCGCCGGCCGTGATAGCGGCAGCGCATCGCCGGCTCGACGCCGGGGTGCTCGCAGAGCAGCGCGCCGCGGTGGGTGCAGACGTTCGACAGGCAGTGGAGCCGGTCCTGCGCGTCGCGGGTCAGGACCAGCGGCTCGTCCAGCATCCCTTCGAGGAGCGTGAAGGGGTGGACCTGCCCGGGCACGCGGACCATGCCGGTGTCGGCGGCGAGCTGCCAGCTCCGGGCGAAGACCCTCTCCCGCGCCAGCTCGAAACGCGTGGATCTGCGTAGGCAGAGCCAGGCAGCGTCGAGGCGCGGCGGATCTCGTCGTCGATTCCCCATTCGATTCCCCTATTGGGGTCGGAAGGCATGGCGGGGATTATAGGGCCGGGCACGGCGCTGGCGTATCATCCTCCCCCGTGGACCTCGAAAGCTCCGTTGCCCATGCGGCCGGCACGATCCATTGGGCGTTCGACGAGCACCGGCAGCGCGTCCAGGCGATCACCCGCCGCGTCCAGCAGCGGTTCGAGCGCCGCGACTGGGCGGGCATCCGCCAGGATACGGTCGAGCGCCTGGGCCTCCACTCCCGCAACGTCGGCCGGGTCTGCGAGGTGCTGGGCGAGCAGCTCGGCGAGCACCTGAAGGACCGCTCCCTGTGGGCCGGCCTCAAGGAGGCCTACACCGCCACGATCCTGGGCCGCAACGACTTCGAGCTTGCCCAGACCTGGTTCAACTCCCTCTCCCGCCGGGTGTTCGGCCACGACGGCGTCGATCCCACGATCGATTTCACCTCGGACGAGCTCCCCCTGCCGTACCGCGGGTGGGAGCTGGCCAGCGCGCGCATGTACGCGGTGCGGCGGGTGGACGCCGGAGCCGTGCGCAAGATCCTGGAGGACGCCGGCTTCCGCGTGCCGTTCCTTGACCTCGAAGCCGACGCGGCCCTGGCTGCCGGCCGCATCCGGCAGGCCCTCCTGGAGCGGTTTGGAACGGAGGAGATCGAGGCGCTGGACATGCTGCGCCCGGTCTTCTTCCGCAACAAGGGGGCCTATGTCGTGGGCCGGGCCCGCCTGAAGGAAACCGGCGTGTACATGCCGCTGCTCCTGGCGGTCGCGAGCCGGGAGGCCGGGCTGCAACTGGACGCGGCCCTCTACACCGAGGACGAGGCGAGCGTGGTGTTCAGCTTCGCCCGCTGGTACTTCCATGCCGACGTGGAGAGCCCGCGCGAGGTCATCGGCTTCCTCCAGTCGATCCTGCCGAAGAAGCGCATCGCCGAGCTTTACATCTCCCTGGGCTACACCAAGCACGGCAAGACGGAGCTCTACCGCGACCTGATGCGCCATGTCGGCGCTGCCGATGAACCTTTCGTCGTCTCCGAGGGCCAGCGCGGGCTGGTGATGTCGGTGTTCGACCTGCCCTCGTACCCGTTCGTGTTCAAGATCATCAAGGACCGCTTCCCGCCGCAGAAGACCGCCAGCCGCGAGAAAGTCCGCGAGAAGTACAGGGAGGTGCTGCTGCACGACCGCGTGGGCCGGCTGGTCGACTTCCAGGAATACGAGCACCTGAAGATCCCCCGCGCACGCTTCGACCCCGGCCTGCTGACGGAGCTGCTCCGCGAGTCCGCGAAGAACGTGGAAGTCCGGGGGGACGACGTGGTGATCCGCCATGTCTATGTGGAGCGGAAGGTCACGCCCCTCGACGTCTATCTGAGGAAGGAGGCGGAGGAGGACGCGCTGGCGGCGGTCTCCGACTACGGCCGCTGCATCAAGGACCTGGCCGCGGCGAACATCTTCCCCGGCGACGTCCTGCTCAAGAACTTCGGTGTGACCCGCCACGGCCGGGTGGTCTTCTACGATTACGACGAGGTGGGCCGCCTCACCGACTACCACTTCCGCCCGTTCCCCAACGCGCGCCACGACTTCGAGGAGCTTTCGTCCGAGGCCTGGTTCGCGGTAGGGGAGGGCGACGTCTTCCCCGAGGAGCTCGGCCGCTTCGTGGGGCTGGAAGGGGCACGCCGGGAGGCGTTCCGCCAGGAGCATGGCGACCTGTTCGGCGTGGGCTTCTGGCAGCGCATGCAGGAGCGCAACCTGGCGGGCGAGGTCATCGAGTTCTTCCCCTACCGCGACGAGCGGCGGCTGCGCCCGCGTGGCCGGGAGGGGGAGGTGCCATGAAGGCAAGCCTCCGCCCCCGGTTCCGGGTCCTCCGCGGCTCGGACATCGCCCTGGGACCGGGCAAGGTGGACCTCCTGGACGCGATCGAGGAGACCGGCACCCTCGCTGGCGCCGCGCAGCGCCTGGGCATGTCCTACATGCGGGCCTGGAAGCTCGTCCAGGCCATGAACGGCTGCTTCCGCGAGCCTCTCGTGGAAACTTCGCGCGGCGGCAGCGGCCATGGGCATGCCTCCCTTTCGGACACGGGAAAGGCCGTGCGCGACCTATACCGGCGGATGGAGGCCGACAGCCTCGAGGCTGTGGAGCCCGCGTGGCAGGAGTTACAGGAGTTTCTTTCCTCCGAGCCGGCCGAGTAAGACTGTCCCGATATACTTGACACGATAGTTCCTTGACACGATAGTTCGACGCGTCTAGGCTGCCTTCCGCTCTATTGACCGGAGGAACTTATGAGTCGACACGCTGCCGCGCTGTGTCTGTGCATGATCGCCGCCCCTGCCTTCCTGCAGGCCCAATCCCCGGTTACGGTCCAACCTGCCGGCAAGGAGGTCACGCTGGCCATCGGCGGCATGCTCCAGGTCCAGGCGGAGGCCGGGGACCGGGGCGACGCCCGCTTCGGCAACGACAACGACCGCTTCTACCTCCGGCGCGCCCGTATCAATGCGACCGGCAAATTCCTCGAAGAGTTCGACTTCCGTCTGGAAGGGGATTTCGCGGGCACGCTCGCGAACACCTCCGCGTTGCGGGCGCAGCTCACCGACGGCTTCGTCAACTGGACCCGCTACCCCGAGGCCAGCATCCGGGTGGGCCAGTTCAAGACGCCGTTCGGGTTCGAACAGCTCTTCAGCGACACGCGGCTGATCACGATCGAGCGCAGCCTGGTCAACGACCGCCTGACCCTGAGCCGCCAGCTCGGGATGCAGGTGGGCGGCGACCTGCTCGAGAAGCGGGTTAGCTACGCCGCGGGCGTGTTCAACGGCAACGGCGCCAACAACAACTTCAACGACGGCGACTCCTTCCTCTCCACGGCCCGGCTCTCGGGCGTGCTGCGGAAGGGGAAGTCCATGACCTGGTCCCTGGGCGGCAACGTCTTCTCGTCCGACGACACCAGCGTGACCCAGGCGGCCGACTTCGGCTTCGAAAACAACCTCTTCGCCGGTGAGCGCGTGGGGACCGGCTTCGACACCCAGGTTCAGGCGGGGCGCTTCGAGCTCTGGGCCGAGTACCTGACGGTGGATTGGGAGCCGTCGTCGGGCCGTCCCCGCAGCGAGGTCGGGTCCGAGGGCTGGTACGCTCAGGGCTCGTACTTCTTCATCCCGGACCGGTTGCAGGCAGTGCTCAAGCTCGAGAGCTTCGACCCGATCGTCGAGGACCGGACGGAGCCCGTCGAGATCGGCACCGCGGGCCTGGGCTGGTACTTCAAAGGGCACGACCTCAAGCTCCTCCTCAACTACCTCCGCGTCCGCCAGGACGATCTGGACGAAGGCAAAGTCCTGGCCCGCATGCAAGTGCTCTTCTAATGCGGGCAAGCTTGCTCATCTTGTGCCTCCTGGCCGCCGTGCCGGCAAGCGCCGCCGAGCTGCACGTTTTCGCAGCGGCCAGCCTCACCGATGCCTTGAAGGAGATCGCCCCGGAGTACGAGAAGGCCACGGGGGACAAGCTCATCCTGAACCTGGGGGCCTCCAGCACGCTCGCCAGGCAGATCCAGGAGGGCGCGCCCGCCGACCTCTTCCTCTCCGCGGACGAGGAGAAGATGAACGGGCTGGAGAAGGAGAAGCTTCTGCTTCCCGGCACCCGGCGGAGCATCCTCTCGAACACGCTGGTGGTCGTCGTCCCGGCGGACTCCAACCTGAAGGTTTCGGGCCCAGCGGACCTCGCCACAGTGCGGGCCCTCGCCCTGGCCGAGCCGAAGACCGTGCCCGCGGGCATCTATGCCCGCGAGTACCTTCAGAAGAAGGGGCTCTGGGACCGGATCTCGGGCCGGGTGGTGCCCACGGAGAACGTCCGCGCCGCGCTGGCCGCCGTGGAGTCGGGCAATGTTGACGCCGGGATCGTCTACCGGACGGACGCCGGCATCTCGAAGAGGGTCCGGATCGCATACGAGGTCCCGAGGGCCGACGCCCCCGGCATCTCCTATCCGTTTGCCGTGCTCGCCGCTTCCGAGCGCAAGGCGGCGGCGCGCAAGCTCCTGGACTACCTGCATTCGCCCCCCGCCCTGGCAGTCTTCCGCAAGCACGGCTTCCTGATCCTCGCCTGAAGTGGGATCAAATGTCCGCGGAAGAGTGGCAGATCGTCGGCCTGACCGTCCGCACCGCGGGCCTGGCGACGCTGCTCATCCTGCCGCCGGGGCTGCTCCTGGCCTGGCTGCTCGCCCGCACCAACTGGCGCGGAAAGTCGCTGGTCGAGACGCTGGTCGCCCTGCCGCTGGTCATGCCGCCGGTGGCGACCGGCCTGATCCTCCTGAAAGCGGTCGGCCGCCGGGGCCCCATCGGCCGCTTCCTCCATGAGGCGTTCGGGCTGGACGTAGTGTTCACCTGGCGGGCGGTGGTGCTGGCCATGGCCGTGATGGCCTTCCCTCTCCTCGTGCGCTCGGCGCGCATCGCGTTCGAGGGGGTGCCCCCCCGCCTGGAGCAGATCGCCCGCACGCTCGGGGCAAGGGAGAGGCGGGTGTTCTTCACGATCACGCTGCCGCTGGCGGCGCGCGGCATCCTCGGCGGCACCCTGCTGGCCTTTGCCCGCGCCCTGGGGGAATTCGGCGCCACGATCCTGGTGGCCGGCAGCATCCCGGGCAAGACGACGACGCTCTCCCTCGCGATCTATCAGCTCGTGCAGCTCGGCCAGGACGAGGACGCCTTCCGCCTCCTGGGCGTGTCCGTGGCCATTGCGTTCGCCGCGGTCTGGTTGAGCGAGTGGTTCCTGAGGGGCAGGGCGTGAAGCTGGTGATCCGGGACGTGCGGCTCCCCCTGGCTCACTTCGAGCTGCGGCTCGACGTGGAGGTCACCTGCCAGGTGACGGCCCTCTTCGGTCCGTCAGGGGCAGGCAAGACCTCCCTCCTCGACCTGATCGCGGGGCTGCGGCGGGCGCCGTCCGCCTACATCGAGCTCGACGGCCGCGTGCTCACCGACACCGCCTCGCGCACGGAGGTGCCGGCGCACGACCGGCACATCGGCTACGTGCCCCAGGACGGCGCGCTGTTCCCCCATCTTTCCGTCCGAGGCAATGTCCTCTACGGGAACAAGGGCGATACCTCGCTGGACCGGGTGACGGGGGTGCTGGAGATCGGGCACCTGCTGGACCGGCGGATCGGCGATCTGTCCGGAGGGGAGAAGCAGCGGGTGGCCCTGGCCCGGGCGCTGCTCTCCTCGCCGCGGCTGCTCCTCCTGGACGAGCCGCTCGCCGCCCTGGACGAAGACCTCAAGGGCCGGGTGCTCTCCTACCTGCAGCGGGTCCGGGACGAGCTCGAGGTGCCCATGCTCTACGTCTCCCACACGACCGACGAGCTGCGGGCGCTCTGTGACGATGTCCTTGTGCTGGACCGCGGGACCCTCCGCGGCCGTGGGGAGCCGCGCGCGCTGTTTGCGGCGCCGCGCATCGGGTAGAGGGGTCCAACCGCTGGGTAGGCATGGCTACCCGGCGGGTAGAGGCAGCTACCCCGGGGGTAGGCATAGCTACCCGGCGGGTAGAGGCAGCTACCTCGGAGGTAGGCATAGCTACCCGGCGGGTAGAGGCAGCTACCTCGGAGGTAGGCATAACTACCCGGCGGGTAGAGGTAGCTACCCCGGGGGTAGACATAGCTACCCGCCAGATAGACACAGCTACCCCATCCCCGCCAGCAGCGACGCGATCAGGTTGCGGTGGGAGAAGTCGCCGAAGCTCGCCCAGGAGATAAAACCATCCCGGCCGAGGAGCCGGTGAGCGATCTCGCCGGTGGAGAGGCCCTGTTTCCGCAGAGCGCGCGCCTGTTCGCCGAGCTCCTCCCAGAAGCGGATCTTGCGCGCCAGCCGCTCCGGCGCGTGCTCCAGGATGCCGGCGTGGTCGCAGACGAGGATCTCCGGCTCCAGCGCCAGCACCCGGCGGAGCGAGGCGATGTGCTCCCGGGCATCCTCGATCCGGCGCAGGTAACGCACCTTCTCGTGTACGTAGAGGTCGCCCGAGAACAGCCAGCGCCGTTCCTCGTCGAACAGGCAGACGTGGGTCATCGCGTGCCCCGGCGTGGGGATCACCCGCAATCCCTCGATCCAGCCGCCCAGCGGCTCGGCACGAAACCGCCGGGGCATGGTCCAGACCGCCCTGCGGTACAGGGGCATGCGCAGGCCCTCGGCGAGGATGGGCACGGCCAGGGCCGGAGCGTGGACCGGCAAACCCAGTTTTTCCTGGAGCGCCGCGGCGCCGCCGACATGATCCTCGTGATGGTGGGTGAGGACCACCCGCCGGACCTCGGGATGCTCCCGGCACCAGTCCACGAGCTGGCCGGCGGCGGTCGGGGGGCCCGAGTCGATCAGGAAGCTCCCATAGGCATAGGCGGAAACCTCGTGCACCGGCCGGCCGAACAGGGTCCGGGCCATGCGGAGGCGGGTGACGGGGCCGTGCTGGCTGACGTGGAACACTAGCCGCGGACCGCAGTCCCACCGTAGAGCGACATGATGACCCGCGGGCCGGGGACCTCGAAGCGGTCGAGCCGCTCGATCCGGAAGCCGGCCTCGCGGAGCAGGCGGTCGGGCTCGCGGTTGAGATGGCAGCCGCCGGCCAGCAGCTTCTGGACCGGATCGAGCCGGTCCTGCCAGCGGGAGATCCGCGGATCCTCCGAGCGCCCGTGCTCGACGAAACGGAAGGCCCCGCCGGGCCGGAGCACCCGCCGGACCTCGCGGAGGGCCCTCTCCGCGTCGGGGATGGTGCAGAGCGAGAACGAGGAGATCACCTCATCCACGGAGCCGTCCGGGAGGGGGATGGCTTCGGCGGTCCTGCCGGTCCGCTCCACGGGAAAGGGCGCCTGTTCGACCGTGGGCTGGGCGATCTTCCAGGCCGCGTCGGCTGGCTCGACCGCGTAGAGCTTCTTGACCCGCGGCGACAGGTGGGGAACGTTGAGGCCGGAGCCAAAGCCGATCTCCATCACCTCCCCTTCCGCTCCGCCCAGGTACTTCGACCTCACCTCCTGGAACTCCTCCCCCCGCAGCGCGGCGTGGACGAAGTAGGGGAGGATGCGGTCCTTCCAGAAGGCCATGGCAGGCCGATCTTACCCGGCTGTGAGATAATACGGTTACCAACGTGCTCCATTGTCATGGCTGTTCCGCCTCGCTTGCCGAGAGCGATCACACCTGCCCTGGCTGCGGCATGCCGGTGAATGGCACCTCCGTGCCAACGCTGATCGAGTACTGGGGACCGCGCACGGTCCGGAGCCGGCAAGAGGAGAGCGAGCCCGAGTTCTCGCCCGGCGACCTTCTCGAGGGCCGCTACCGCGTGGTCTGCCTCGCGGGCCGGGGCGGTATGGGCGAGATCTACCGCGTCGAGGACTTGAAGCTTGGGCAGACGGTTGCACTGAAGTTCCTGCCCGAGCGGCTGGCCCGGAACGGAGCGGCCCTCGCGCGCTTCCATCGCGAGGTGCGCCTGGCCCGCCAGGTCTCCCATCCCAACGTCTGCCGCGTCTTCGATTTGGGCGAGGCGCGGGGCCGTCCCTTCCTCTCCATGGAGTTCATCGAAGGGGAGGACCTGTCGTCCCTCCTGCGGAACGGTGGCCCGTTGCCCCCGGATAGGGCAGTCGAGATCGGCTATCAGCTCTGCGCCGGGCTCGCGGCGATCCACGACGCGAGCGTCCTGCACCAGGACCTCAAACCGTCGAATGTGATGATCGACACCCGCGGCCGGGCGCGCATCACAGACTTCGGGGTCGCGGCGCTGGCGGGCGAGCAGGGTCCGGGGGAGGCGCGGGCCGGCACCCTGGCCTACATGGCCCCGGAGCAGATCGCTTCAGGGGAGGTCAGCGTGCGGAGCGACCTCTACTCCCTGGGCCTGGTGCTCTACGAGATGTTCACCGGCCGGCGGACGCCTGCGGTTTCGAACGGCTCAGGGACCCGCTCCCGTGTTGTGGCGCCCTCTGCGCTGGTGAAAGATTTCGATCCCTCGACCGAGGGGGTCCTCCTCCGTTGCCTGGAGCGCGATCCTCGCGACCGTCCCCCTTCGGCCATCGCCGTGGCGCTGGCCCTTCCCGGAGGGGACCCCATGGCCGCGGCCCTGGCGGGTGGCGAGGTGCCCTCGCCCGAGATGGTCGTCTCGGCGGCCGGCTTTGACAGGTGGCCGCGCGGGGTGGGAGCGGCCTGCCTGGCCGGCGTCGCCGGCTTGCTCCTGGTGCTCGTGCTCCTCTCCGGCGGGTTCATGGCCCATCGCCAGGTTCCCCTTCCGCATACCCCGGCCGTGCTCGTGGCCAGGGCGCGGGCGCTCCTGGACGGGCTCGGTTATCCGGATCCCCTGGCGCAGAGCGCGTACGGATTCGAGATCCAGAAGACCGGGAGCTTCCGGTTCTGGTACCGGGAAAGTCCGCAGCCCATGAGGGCGAATGGTCCGAGCGTGACTCCGGCCGACCCGCCCCGCACCCTTCCGGGAGAGGTGTCCGTCCTCCTGGACACGGAAGGGAGGCTGCTCGGTTTTGATGCCGTGCCGCGCCAGAGGCCGCTGGCAGCGGGGACCGCACCCGATTGGCCGGCGCTGCTCAGTGCGGCCGGCTTCGAGCCAGCCTGGACCGCTCCGGCCACACCACTCCGGATTCCGCCGGCCTATGCCGACCGGCGGTTCGCCTGGAAGGCGAGACGGCCCGGCCTCTCGTCGCCGGCGGTCCAGATCGAAGCCGCCTCCTACGAGGGCCGGCCTGTATTCTTCCAGGTCCTCGGGGTTGCGGAAGGCTTCCCTTCCTCCGCGATGAGCCAGCCCGGAAGGATTGGCTTCTCCTTCTCTCTTCCAGCTCTGGCGAGTCCGCTGCTCTTCGTGCTCCTCCTGTTCTTCACCCGGCGGAACCTGCGGCTGGGCCTCGGAGACCTGACCGGCGCCTGGCGCCTGGCCATCTTCCTGTTCTCCGTCTCGCTCCTGAGGTGGTGGCTTGCCGCGAAGGGGCTGCCGAGCTGGACCGATCTCGCCGGCCTTTCTGTCGAAGCAGCGATCTACTGGTGCGTGTACATGGCTGTCGAGCCTCTCATGCGCCGCAGCTGGCCCGCGAAGATCGTCTCGTGGAAGAGATTGCTGGCCGGGCATGTCCGCGACCCGATGGTGGGCCGGGACCTGCTCGTGGGCTCCCTGCTCGGCCTGGGCATGGCCCTGGTCTATGCCATGGAGATCCTGATTCCGCGCTGGGCCGGGGAGCAGCCACGGCTCCGGCTCGTCAGTACCGACAGCCTGTTGGGTCTGCCCGGCATCATCCGGCAGCTCTGCTCGGACCTGGAAACGGGGTTCAGCGCAAGCTTCGGCATCATGGCCATCTTCCTCGTGCTCTACCGGATTCTGCGCCGGGCGAGCTGGGCCTTGGGCTTGTTCGCAGCCTTCAATGCCGGCATCATGACCATATTGAGCCATAGCCCCTGGCTCTGGCTGGCCTGCCTGGCAGCCATCCTCAAGGCAGCTCTCCTTCTCTTCATCTGGCTGCGCTTCGGCCTGCTCGTCGATCTGGTCGCACGCATGGTCTTTCTGCTGGTTCTCTGCTATCCCCTGACCACCGATCCCGCGGCCTGGTATCGGGGCACGACCCTGTTCGTGGTGCTCGCCGTGACCGGCCTGGCAACTTACGGTTTCCTGACATCGACCGCGGACCGGCTCCGCCTCCGGGTCCCGTGCTAGCATCCCCCGCCTCAGCGATGATGCTCCGCATCCTCCTCGCCGCCTGCCTGCTGGCCATGCCAGCCTACGCCCGCCCGAGGGCGCGGGACCTGGGTATCCCGTTCGAGGGCACGCCGGGGCCGCTCAACGCGATCACCGACGTCCAGGGAGTCGAGGTCGGGCATGCCACGATCGTCTCGGGGGAGGCGGTGCGCACCGGGGTCACCGTCGTCTTCCCCCGGGGCAAGAATTCGCCGGACCCTGTGTTCGCCGGGTGGTACGCCCTCAACGGCAACGGCGAGATGACCGGGACCACCTGGATCGAGGACGGCGGGTTCCTCGAAGGGGCGGTCTTCCTCACCAACACCCACAGCGTCGGCCTGGTGCGGGACGCCAGCATCGAGTGGTGGCTGCGCCGTTTCCAAAGCGATGCCCGCGAAGCCAACTTCAGCCTGCCCGTCGTAGCCGAGACCTGGGACGGCTTCCTCAACCATATCTTCGGCTTCCACGTAAAGAAGGAGCACGTCTTCCAGGCCATGGACGGCGCGTCGTCCACTGTCACCGAAGGCAACGTGGGCGGCGGCACGGGGATGGTCTCGTACAGCTTCAAAGGGGGGATCGGCACCTCCTCGCGCCGCCTGGAGGCCGAGGAGGGGAGCTACACGGTCGGGGTGCTGGTCCAGTCCAACCACGGCCGGAGGAATCGATTGACTATTGCGGGTGTTCCGGTTGGGAAGGAAATCCCCGATCTCCTGCCGGAGCCGGGGAAGCATGCGGATGGGGAGGGGTCGATCATCGTGGTCGTGGCGACCGACGCGCCGCTCCTGCCCATGCAGCTCGAGCGGCTGGCCCGGCGCGCGGCCCTGGGCATCGGCCGCGTAGGTGGTGCCGGCGAGAACGCGTCGGGGGATATCCTCCTGGCGTTCTCCACGGCCAACCCCGGGGTCGCGAGGTCGGAAGACACTGCCCGTCTTACCATGCTGCCCAACGACCAGATGGACCCGCTGTTCTGGGCCACGGTCGATGCTACCGAGGAGGCGATCGTCAACGCGATGATCGCGGCGGAGACGATGAAGGGGGCCGGCGGCAATACGGTGCACGCCCTCCCTCACGGTCGCCTCCGGGAGATTTTGAAGAAACACCAACGGCTCCAGCCCTAGAGCCATTCACAGCGACACGGAGACGTCATGAAACAGCTTTCCGCCCTCTTCGTCACCGCCGCCCTGCTTGGCGGCTCCGGCGCGGCCCTCGCGCAGGACCAGCCCAAGGCGGCCACGCCGGCCCCCGCTCAGCCCCAGGCTCAAGCCCCGGCCACCGTCCAACCGGCCCAAGGCCAGAAGCCCGCGGCCCTCGAGGACCGCGCCAGCTACATCATCGGCCTCAACCTCGGCCAGTCGCTCAAGACCCAGGAGGTCCCCGTCACGATGGACCTGCTCGTCCAGGGCCTGCGGGACGGCCTCGGCGGCGGCACCCCCCTCCTCAGCCCCGAGGAGATCCAGGCTGCCATGCAGGAGTTCCAGCAGAAGCTCATGACGCAGCAGCAGAGCAAGCGTGAGGCCGCTGGCGCCAAGAACATGAAGGACAGCCAGGCCTACCTGGACCAGAACAAGGCCAAGGCGGGGGTCAAGACCACGGCGAGCGGCCTCCAGTACGAGGTGCTGGCGGAGGGGAAGGGCGAGTCTCCCAAGGCGACCGACAAGGTCACGGTCCACTACCGCGGCACGCTGCCCGACGGCACCGAGTTCGACAGCTCCTACGCCCGCAACGAGCCGGCGACCTTCCCGGTCAACGGCGTCATCCCGGGCTGGGTCGAGGCGCTGCAGCTCATGAAGCCGGGCGCGAAGTACAAGCTCGTCATCCCGCCCGCGCTGGCCTACGCCGAGCGCGGAGCCGGCGCTGACATCGGCCCCAACCAGGTCCTCATCTTCGACGTCGAGCTGATCTCGATCGACAAGACCGCGGCCGCGCCCGCCGACGGTGCACACGTCCCGGCCACGCCGGAGACCGAGCCCCCGCCGCCGACCGAAGAGGGCGAGAAGCCGCCCACGCAGTAAGCTTTTTTCCCCTGGGACCGCCGGCATCTTGCCGGCTCCGGCCCACACTCTAAAAGGCCCGGAGCCGGCAGGATGCCGGCGGTCCCAGGGAAAGCTACCCCCGCACCTCCCTCACCGCCGCCCGGATATCCTCCATACACACCTCCATCCGGTCCCGGTGCGTCCGGAAGGAAAGGACGCAGATCCGGATCACGAACCAGTCCCCGAGCTTCGTACCGGTGAGGAAGACCCTCTTGCGGTCGTTGATCGCCTGCATGAGCCGGCGGTTCAGCCGGTTCAGATCTTCTATCTCCAGTCCCCCCAGGTTCAGCCGGAACGCCAGCGTCGAGAGCTGGGGCTCGGCCACGACTTCGATCCCTTCGATCGTCTTCAGCTCCTCCGCCGCCCATCGGGCGAGAGCGAGCTTCTCCTCCAGCGCCACCCGGAAGGGGCCGATGCCGTGCATCTTCAGGGGCAGCCAGACCCGCAGCCCGCGGAACGGGCGGGTCAGCTCCGGCGACATCTCCGAGGGGTCCACCTGGTCCAGATCGCCCCGGGACTCGGGCAGGTAGTCGGCGGCGCTGCTGTGAGTGCGCCTGAGCGCCCCGGCGTCCCGCACCAGCAGGGCGCCCGTGCCGTAGGGGAGGAAGAGGCTCTTGTGGGGATCGAGGACGATGGAATCCGCCAGCTCGATCCCGCGCAGGAGGCGCTTGCCCTCCTCCGTCAGCATGAAAAAGCCACCGTACGCCCCGTCCACGTGCATCCAGAGTTTGTGCCTCCTGGCCGTTTCGGCGATCTCTTCCAGGGGGTCGACCGCGCCGGAGTTGGTGGTGCCGCCGCTGGCCACGACCAGGAACGGGGTGAGGCCGCGCGCCCGGTCTTCCTCGATAGCCGCTTCCAGGGCGTCCACCCGGAGGCGGAAGCGTTCGTCCGAGGGCAGCTTGCGGAGGTTCGCCGCGGGGAAGCCCGCCAGGAGCGCGGCCTTTTCCAGGGAGTGATGGACCTGGTCGGACCAGTAGAGGACGCCGGAGAGGAAGTTCTCGGGCAGGCGCTCTCGCCGGGCGGTGATGAGGGCGGTCAGGGCCGAGAGCGAGCCGCCGCTGGTCATGATCCCTCCGGACTCCGGCGGGTAGCCCACGATCTCCCGGAACCAGGCAAGGACATTGGCTTCGATCTGCCCCAGGCCGGGCGCGGAGACGAACAGGCCGACGTAGCGGTTGACACTGTCGGCGATCAGGTCGGCGATCGCGGAGTGGAGCAGCCCGCCGCCCGGCACGTAGGCGAGGTAGCCCGGGCCGGCCGTGTTGAGCGAGCGCGGCACCGCCCGGTCGAAGAGGAGGTCGAGGAGCTTGGGGAAGGGGGTGCCGTCCTGGGGGAGGGGCTCGGCCAGCGAGCGGGCGAGGCGGAGCCCCCCTTCCGTGGAGCTGGACGGCTGCTCCGGCAAGGTATCTACATGCTTGGCGATTCGTTCCATCGCCGCCTCGACCAGGCGGCGCATCTCGTCTCCGGACAGCTCCAGCGGGTGGTCATGGCTCATGCCTCAAGCTTATGCCGTTTCACTCCGCCAGCATCTTCTCGAGGAACGCCATCGCCGCCGGATCATCCGACTCGGTGAGCCAGAAGAGCGCCTGCTTGCGGACCTCGCGGTCCTTGCTCTCGCGGCCGAGCCTGATCAGCAGCGGGACGCCCTTGCCGTCGGGGAGCTGCGAGAGGGCGAACACGCCCTGCTCGCGGACGTCCTCGTCGGCGTCCTTGGCGACGGCCTCCAGGATCGTGGCCGGGGCTTGCGGATGGTCGATCTGCGCGAGCCAGAACATCGCCTGCGAGCGGACGTCGGGGGTGCGGTCCGTGCGCGCCGTCTTCAACAGGAGCTCGGCGGCCTCGGGCACGGGGCTCTCGCTGAGCGCGAAGGTCGCGTGCTCCCGGAGCTCGTCGTCCTTGTCCTCGCGCAGCACTCGGGCGACAACCTCGTAGCCCGGGCGGCCTCGGGACTCTCCGAGCCAGAACAGGGCTTGCTCACGCAGGTCCCCGCGGTAGCGGGCCGAGGTGGCAAATTCCGTGAGGGCATCCAGGGCTCCGGCGTTGCGGTGGAAGGCCAGCGAGTCGAGGGCCTCCTCGTCCACGTCGTTCCCCTTCCCGGGGGCGGCGGTCCGCGCCAACTCGGCGAGGAAGCGCACGCTCTCCTCGGGCTTCACCCCTTCCAGCCAGACGAAGCGCCGGCCGCCGGCATTCAGCGGACAGCTCGCGGAGACGCTGCGGATGCGCTCCACCTTGCCGTCCTGGAGCCGGACGAGGACGTTCAGGTACGGGTCCCGGCGCGGGTCCTTGTCCGAGCTGCCCCAGCTCTGGTTCTTCTCTTCGAGCTTGCAGGGGGTGGGCTTGAAGTCGCGGTTCAGGCAGCAGGAGTACGCGTGGCCCTCGATCACGGGCACGCTCCAGGACACCCAGGCGGGCTGGCCGCCCCGGCCGGCCTGGCGCACGGCCTCGCTCAGGTTGCCGGCAGCCTGAACGGCCTCGAAGCGGGCCTCGTCGACCTTCGGCTGCGCCCAGGCAGAGGCCACCACGAAGAAGGACAGGAAAAAGGTTTTCATTCTCATGGCTCACTCCTGTTCGAAGATCTTGTTGACAAAGGCCTCGGCCTCGGGGCTTTCGATGTCCGTGAGGCGGTGGACGATCATCTTGCGCATCTCCCGGTCCTTCTCCGCGCGGAAGATCTCGATCAGGGCCTTGGCGTTATCCTGATTGGCGAGCGCGTCGATCACGGCCGTCCTGGTCTTCCGGTCGGAGCTGCCGGCGTAGATGGACCTGAGCGCTTCCGCGGCCTTGGGCGATTCGTCGTCGTTGCCCAGGCTGTGGATGGCCTCTATCCGCGTCGCGGGGTCCTTGTCGCCGCGGGCCGCGGCGATGAGGGTATCCACGTCTCCGGCGTTGCCGAGGGCGCGGATGAGGGCGCGGCGGGTCTCGGTGTCCGTCTCGTTCTGGAGCAGGGACCGCAGCTCCGCGTCCCCGTCCGCGCCGCTCAGCATGTCGATGGCCCGCTGCCGCAAGTTCGGGTCCTTCTCGGCGCGGATCAGGGCCACGAGGCCGGACCGGTGCTCCGCCATGCCGTACGCCTCGATCACGTCCGAGCGCAGGTTGCGGTCCTGGGTGGAGCTGTAGATCCCGTCGAGCTCGCTCAGGAGCGAGGGGTCCTCCTCGGCGACCATGCCCACGTACTTGATGGCCTGCCCGCGCAGCTCCGGGTGCGCCGAGCCGCGGACGATCTGCAGGAGGGCCTGCCGCGCCTGGGGCAGCTCGCTCTGGGTGAGGAGGAACAGCGCCTTCTCCTTGTCCTGCTGCGAGTGCTTTCCGTTCAGGTATTGCTGCACGAGGGGCAGGGCCTTCTGCGGGTTGTTGTTCATCAGCCCGCTCAAGGCATAGAGCTTGAGGTCTTCGTCCTCCTCGTCCGCGGGCTGGACCGGCTTCCCCTGGCCGCCGCGCATCTCGACTTCCAGGGCGCGGGCGTCGTCGAGCCAGGAGCTCTTCGGGAAGGTCGAGGCGAGCTCGCGGATGGTGGCCTGGGCTTCGGAGGCCCGTCCCGCCTTGTGCTGTGCGTAGGCCTTCCAGTAGAGGCCGGCGTCGGCCTCGGCCCCGCCGCGCTCGGCCACCTTGCCGAAGATCGACGCGGCCTCGCTCCAGCGGCCCTCGTCGATGGCCTTCTGGCCGGAGCGGTAGAGGTCGTCCTTCGCGAAGGAGGCAAAGGCCGACCCGTCGCAGGAGGTCAGGAGCAGGGGGATCAGAAGGAACAGTATTCTCGGGGTCATCTAGGTTTTCTCCTTGCCGGTCCGGTCCTGCCGGGCCGATTGTTCCAGCCGCTCGCCGAGGATCCTCACCTTGAACAGGAGGGCCTGTCCGTCGATCCGGTCGCGCAGCGCCTGCATCTCTTCGGGGGAAGACTCATCTGTCGCATGGGCGAGCTCGAGCAGGAAGGGCTCCAGCTCGTCGAGCAGGGTGGCCAGGCGCTTGCGCCCGCCGTGGCGCGCCGACTGCCGGTAGAGCCGGTTCGCCTCCAGGAGGTCCTGCGCCCAGGCGCGCTCGGCCGACAGGTCCAGATCCTCGCTGGGACTGGCGTTCGCCACCTCGACCAGCAGCCGCTCGGAGCTCTCCAGGTGGCCGGCGACCGCGCCCGCCAGGATGCGGTCCCGGGCCGGCGCCGGAAGTGTCTGGGGCTGCTGCCAGAAGCGGCCAGCCGCGAAACCGATCACCAGGAGGAGGACCGCAGCGGCCCAGGCGAGCCGCGGTCCGGAGAGGAAGCTCCAGAACGATCTTTTCTCGAGCTTCGGGTGGAGCCGGGCCCAGACGCGGGCGCCGTACCCCTCATGCCGCTCGGGCACGGGCAGCTCCACGGCGGAGAGCACGCTCTCCAGGGCCTCGTAGCGGGCGCGCAGCCCGGGATCGGCCGCGAGCGCCTCCTGGATCGCGACAGTATCGCCGGGATTGCCGGACTCGCCGTAGAAGAAGAGGACCAGGTCGTCGTCGGTGTACGTCTTCATGAGGACCTCACGGGATGAACGAGCGGTTCCAGGGCGCGGCGGAGCTTGCGCACGGCGCGGAAGATGGCCTGCTTGCCGGCGCTCTCCCTCAACCCCAGATGGCGGCAGATCTCGGCGATGGGCCGGCCCTCGAAGTGGCGGAGGACGAACGCCGTCCTCTCCATGGGGCTCAGCTCCCCGAGGGCGGTCCGCACCGAGCGCTGGACTTCCTGGCTCAGGGCGGCGCGCTCCGGCCCCGGCTCGGTCGAGGGGATCGGCTCCGGCTCTTCCAGGTGCGATTCAGGGCGCCTCTTCCTCATGGCCTCGACCGCCGTGTTGACCGCGATGCGATGGAGCCAGGTCCCGAAGCGGGAACGGGCATCGAAGCGGTGAAGCGACTTGTAGACGCGGAGAAAAGTCTCCTGGACCGCGTCCTCCGCGGAAGCCTCGTCGCCGGTGATCCGCCAGGAGATACGGAACACCCGCGTGCTGTGGCGTTCCACCAGCTCACGGAACGCATCGGCGTCTCCTTGCTGGGCTTGTTGCACGAGGGCTTCATCGCCGGTCTCCATTCGACTCCTTTAGACGCGGCCCATCGCCGGTGGTTAGCACGGCAAACTTTTACGCCCTTTCTGCGTCTAAAGGGCTGCACGGCCG
This sequence comes from uncultured Holophagales bacterium, assembly GCA_963741305.1. Classification (GTDB taxonomy): domain Bacteria; phylum Acidobacteriota; class Thermoanaerobaculia; order Multivoradales; family UBA5704; genus DATMER01. The sequence continues at coordinate 209,107 of CAVUHL010000003.1, forward strand.
GAGAGAGGAGACTTTTTCATGTTTCAGCATAAGGGATGGGCTGCAGGGCTGGCAGCGCTTACCATCGTTGCACCGCTTGCGGCAGCGCAGGAGGGGCGCCCGCCTTACGCGGTCACCCGCGCCACGTCCCCGATCAAGGTGGATGGCAACCTCGACGAAGCCGCCTGGCAGGGAGCGGCGGTGGTCGACCTCGTCTACGAGACCCGCCCGGCGGAGAACACGGCGGCGCCCGTCAAGACCGAGTGCCTGATCACCTACGACGACGACAGCCTTTATGTGGCATTCCGTGCCCAGGACCCCGACCCATCGCAGATCCGGGCCCACCTGTCCGACCGCGACAAGGCCTTCGACGACGACTTCGTGGGCATCGTGCTCGACCCGTTCAACGACGAGCGCCGGGCCTTCGAGTTCTTCGTCAACCCGTTCGGCATCCAGATGGACATGTTCATGGACGACGTCGGCGGCGACGAGACCGACACCTGGGACGCCATCTGGGCCTCGTCCGGCCGGATCACCGAGACCGGCTACGAAGTCGAGATCGCGATCCCGTTCAGCTCGCTGCGCTTCCCGCGGGCCGAGGGGGACCAGACCTGGGGCTTCGACGCCCTGCGCTTCTACCCGCGCAACAACCGCCAACGCCTGGCCTCGCAGCCCATGGACCGCAACGTGAGCTGCTACCTCTGCCAGATCTCCAAGATGACAGGCTTTGCCGGCATCACGCCCGGGCTCAACATGGAGCTCGTCCCGACCCTGACCTCGGGCCGGACCGATGCGAAGCCGGATGCCTTCCAGGACCGTCTCGCCGAGGGCGACGTTGAGACGGAGCTCGGCGTCACCGGCAAGTGGGGGATCACGCCCAACCTGACCCTGAACGCGGCGATCAACCCCGACTTCTCCCAGGTGGAGGCGGACGCGGCCCAGCTCAACGTCAATACCACCTTCGCCCTGTTCTTTCCGGAGAAGCGGCCCTTTTTCCTCGAGGGGGCCGACTTCTTCAGCACCCCGTTCGACGCGGTCTTCACCCGCAACGTGTCCGATCCCGAATGGGGCGTCAAGCTGACCGGCAAGGAAGGGCAGAACGCGGTCGGCGTCTTCGTTGCCCAGGACGACCGCACGGATTTCCTCATCCCGGGCGCCCAGTCCTCGGCCGCGACCTCCCTGAACGCGGAGAGCACCGACGCGGTGCTGCGCTACCGGCGCGACCTCGGCGCCTCCTCGGCCTTGGGAGTCCTGGTGACCAGCCGCGAGGGGGACGTCTACTCCAACCAGCTCGCGGGGATCGACGGCCTCTACCGCCTCGGGAGCTCGAACTCGTTCCGCGGCCAGTTCCTGCGCTCGCAGACCGAGTACCCGTCGGAGATCTTCGGCAACACGGACCTGCGCCAGTCGGCCGGCTCGCTGGAAGACGAGGCGCTCTACCTTGGCTACGACCACAACTCCCGCAACTGGAGCGCCTACGCCCGCTACGAGGACGTGGGGGACCTCTTCCGCGCCGACATGGGTTTCATGCCCCAGGTGGACTACACCTTCATGCTCGCCGGGGGCGACCGCATCTGGCACGGTAAAGAGGGAGACTGGTGGACCCGGGCCTCCGTGGGAGGCGACGTTGACGAGAGGTCGGACCAGGCCGGCAACCTCCTGGAGCGCGAGGTGGAGGTGCGCGGAAACCTGAACGGTCCGATGCAGTCCTACGTCGAGCTCAACGCGGGCCAGCGCGACAGGGTCTTCAACGGCGTCTCCTTCGACGAGGCCTTCGCGACCTCCTTCGGCGAGGTCCAGCCCTCGGGCAACCTCCGCCTGAGCCTTTATGTGAGGGTGGGCGACGACATCGACTTCGCCAACACCCGTCCGGCGGAGGCCCTGGTGTTGGAGCCGGGGGTCCGCCTGCTGGTGGGCCGCCACCTGCGCTTCGGCCTCACACACCTGTTCCAGCGGCTCGACGTGGAGGGCGGCCAGCTTTTCGAAGCCAACCTGAGCCAGCTCACCACGGTCTATCAGTTCAGCTCCCGCATGTTCGTCCGGCTGATCACCCAGTACACGGACATTCAGCGCGACCCGACTCTGTACACGGCGGACGTGAACGCCAAGACGGAGCAGCTCTTCAACCAGCTCCTGTTCAGCTACAAGCTCAACCCCCAGACCGTGCTCTTCGCGGGCTACAGCGACAATGCCCTGGGCACCGAGAGGATCGACTTCGAGCGCGAGAACAGGACGTTCTTCATCAAGCTCGGCTACGCCTGGGTGCCTTGAGGGAAGGGGGTTTTCCCCCTTCCCATATACTCCCGGCCCATGCGCCGCGCCCTTCCGGACCTCTCCCTGGCCGCCCTGCTCGCGGCGCTCGGGGGGCTCGTCTACCACCGCGCGCTGGGCCTCTGGCTGACCTACGACGACTTCTTCCACCTTCACTACCTCTACACCTCGACGCCGGCGGAGTACCTCTTCGAGCCCGAGGTCTGGCAGCGGCTGCCGTTCAAGATGATCACGCCGCTGCTCTTCCTCTCCTTCGACCTCGACCTGGCGTTCTTCGGGCTGGACGCCCACGCCTTTCTCGTTCACCAACTCGTCTCGTTCGCGCTCTGCACCGCGGCCTTCTACCTGGTCCTCCGGCTCTGGCTGCCGCGCGTCTGGTCCGCCTTCGCGGCCGTGCTCTTCATGCTCGGCCCGGTTACGGCCTCGATCGCGCCGCTCCTCATGGTCCGGCACTACGTCGAGGCCACGCTGCTCTGCCTGATCGCGGTGGGCCTTTACGTGCTGGCCGTGCGCGGCAGAGGGATGGGGATGGCGACCGCCTCCGCCGTCCTCTACCTCCTGGCGATGCTGGCGAAAGAGATCGCGGTGCCTCTGATCTTCCTGCTGTTGCTGCTGCCCGAAGGCACTCTCCGGCGCCGGCTCTCCCTGGCCGTGCCGCACGCCGCGGGCTTTGTGCTGTACTTCGCCTACCGCCTTTACATGCTCGGCACGATGACGGGGGGCTACGGCTGGCTGGTAGATCCAATCGACCTGCCGCGCCTCGCGCTCCTTCTGCCGGTAAAAATCGGAGCCGAGCTGCTGGGCCATCCCTCCGCGGCGAGTTGGGCGATGCTGATCGCGCTGCTCGCCGGGCTCGGGATCGTCCTGCTCAAAGGCAGGGGGGTGGCGCTGCTCGTAGGGACATCAATCCTACTGGCCCTGCTGCCGATCCTGCCTGTCTCGACCGAGATGGTGCCGCGGTACGCGCTGCCGGCGTGGATGGTCCTTGTGATCGCTTTCCCGTTCGCGGTCCGCGGCCTGGTGAAGCGCGGGGGAGCAGTCCGGCTGATCGGGTTGGGCCTTGCCGTCATCGCAGCCGAGGGTGTCCTGCTCGCCCACCTGGATGCCAGGGAGGCGACGTTCGCGAGGGTGGAGCGGATGTCCGCCGAGAACCGCGCCTTCCTGGAAATGGGCCCCGGCGACTTCCTGCGCACCCCCCTCAGCCCTCCGGCAACCATGGGCGAGCTGGCTTGGCTGAAAACCGACCTCCTCGAGAAGAAGCCGGGCGCCGGCTGGTTCTACGACGACCTCTTCGTCTGCATGAATCCCAACCTGGGCCAAGTCTGGACCTGGGACCCGGTCCAGCGGCAGGTGGAGGACATGACCGCCACCCTCCCGCATCTCCAGCGCCGTCACTGCAAGGCGATCCGGGAGCAGGCACCGCTGACCGTGGAGATGCACGCCGCCGGCCGGACGCTCCACTGGACCCTTGGACCCTACAGCGAGGGCACCTACTCCTTCGTTCTCGGGGATGGCATCCAGGCCTTCCCGATGCCCGCGAGCGGCGGCTTCCAGCTCCGCCAGGCGGGGGCGCTCTCCCTGCGGGTGAAGTACCGCTCTCCGGAAGGCTGGACCACTTACTCGCCCGAGCTGAAGATGGATTTCACGCGGGTCCCCAGCTTCCGTTGGGCACGGCCCCTCTCAACCCGCGGGTTGAGACGCAAAACCCGCGGGTTGAACAGGCAAACCCGCGGGTTTTGTGTTTCAACCGCCGGCTTTAACGTTGCAACCAGCGGGTTTAGTGTTGCAACCCGCGGGTTTCCTTGCCCAACCGGCCGGTTTCGTGTCTCAACCGCCGGGTTTATCGAGGCAACCCGCAGGTTTTCTCTCCCAACCCGTGGGTTGAGCGTGTCAACCGCCGGGTTGCGGGCTCCAACCCGGCGGTTTTGTGCCGCAACCCGCCGGTTGCGCGGCGTCAGCCGCGGGTCGAGAAGTTTCAGCGGGCAGAGGTGAGGTTGAGCCGTCAGAAATAGTTAGTCCTCTGAGGAAAACGACGCTCTGATCCGTCTCAGTTCTATTGGACCCCTGCGGTTCGGGGGTAGGAGATCTGATGAACGAGAGAGCACCCTGGGCCTTTGGAGTCATGGCCATTGTAATAGCCGCTCTAGCGGCGCGCGGTGTCCTGCCGCAGGGCGCCGGCCGCAACCCGGGCAGCCGCGCCACGGAGGTGAAGGAGGACAAGAAGGATGGGGCGGACGACGCAAAGAAGGCGAAAGAGAAGGCATCGACCGAGTTCTGTCCCGCGCCCTGCCTCTATCAGGAGTTCTTCGGCTTCCAGCCTTCATCCATGGCTGAAGGTTGGCCAACCGCTGCTGCAGACATCGTGAAGAGCGCGGGAGAACAAGACTACACCCTTGAATTCCTCGTCGCCCTCGTGCCTGACCCAATCGACTCTCATCTATCGAACCGCTTCGATGAGGCGCTCGACGCACTGCAGCGGGGGATCGCGCAGTCTGGATACCTGTTCGACCGCGTCTCCCTGCCATGGGAGGGTGAGGCCGCCAAGATGCGGCTCTACCGCTGGATCCCCGGAGGAATGCTCTTCCGCAAGGTTGATGCGAACGGTCAGCGGCATCTGCTGGCGGTCTTTCTCGTAGGTGAAAGCCCCAAGGGGGGTGTACAGAAACAGGCGTTCTTTAATGCTCTTGACTTTGTCGCGGGGTTGCAGTCGGCGGCGACGCCGAAGCAGGAGGACAAACTCCGGATTCTGGGCCCCTCGTTCTCTGGTTCGGCCGAGTCGATCAAGATCGCTCTCCGGGAATGGGTGTCCCGTCCCGACCAGGGTGCGATCCAGCTGAAGGTCGAGATGGTGACGGGCTCCGCGACCGTGGAGAATCTTTTCCGGCAGCCGGTTGATCCAAAAGTGAGCATCGATTTCAGCCGGACGATTCTCTACGACGACCTGCTGCAGGAGCGGGCCTTCGAGTTCCTGCACAATCGGCTCGGCTGGGATCTCGACGACATGGCTCTGATCACCGAGCTCGATACTGCGTACGGCCAGCAGAGCTTCGAACCGCAGAAGAAGAGCCGCCGGTCTCCCCTCCTCGTCCAATTTCCGAGTAACCTGGCGCACATCCGGACGGCCCGCGAGAAGCTCGGCCTCCAACGAGACACAAGCTCGTCGGTCGCATCCTCCCAAAAGAGCCTGGACCTCAGCCTCGCGGACCAGGACAGACCGGTCGACATCGTGCCTCAGCTCAGCGAGCTGTCCACGCAGTCCAACGACCTCGCCTTGGCCGGCCTCTTGCGTGCGCTCTCCCGCGAGCGGGTGCGGTACATCGGCATCCTGGCTACCGACATCCAGGACCAGCTGTTCCTCGCTGAGCAGGTCCGCAGCTTCTGCCCGGACGCCGTGGTGTTCACCTTTGATAACCATTTGCTCGATGCACACCCGAAGGTCACGAAGTCAATGGACGGCACGCTGGTCCTGACCAGATTTCCGCTTTATGCGTCACCGGCAGAACGATCCATGCGCCAGTTCACGAGTGAATTCCAGCAGGGCATCTACCTCGCGGCCCGGCGGCTGGTCGGAAAGCCGAAGGCGACTCTCTTGCCCCGGGACATCTGGGTGGCGGCGGTCGGCAACGGCGAGCTGTGGCCGATTGCCGTCCAGCCGGCAGTATCCGGATCGGCAGTCCAGATTTACGCAATCCCGGGCGCCTTCAAGGCTGAGCTCAAGTGGCTGGTATCGGCGCTGGTGCTCGCCCTGCTCGCCGTATGGCTCTGGAGGCTCACGGATCCCTTGCAGGAGGCTGTAAGGAAGAATCCGAGAGAGAAGGTGTGGTCGCGGGGAGCCGTCTTCCTTCCGGCTCTTGGGGCCGGCGTCCTGTGGCTGGCGAGCGGAGTGCTTCTGGTCTTCTACTCCTTGTCGCTACGGAAGCTCGACGAGTGGCAAGGAGGCTTCCTGAACCCCAGCTTGCTCGCTTTGACCTACCTCGGGATGACCTTCTTGTTGGCCTGGCTCACACGCCGTCCCCGCCACTGGATCGATGTGCTCCTGTGGATCTCCGCCTGCGTTCTGGGGCTCGTGCTCCTCGGCTGGGCCATGGGCGAGCTCTGGTTCTTCCGAGAGGGAGCCGCATTTTTCTACACTCGGGCGGGGAACTTCTCGAGCGGGCTCTCACCGCTGGTCTCCCTGGCCCTGCTGGGATCGGCCGTTTATGCCTGGGCGGTCTTCGAGTTGAAACGGCGCCGGCTGATCGTCGTCCAAGATCTCCCCTGGCCACTCAAGGACTCTCCTGAGCCAGCGCTTGCCGCCTGCGAACGAAGCGCGCACAAGCTCCAGGAAATCCTGCTGGACATTGCGCCCGGGCGGTCGTTCTGGGTAGTCCTGGCCCTCATCTTCCTCTTGCCGGCGCCACGGCTCATCCGGGGCATGCAGCCGATCGCCGAGACGCGGGCCTACGGGATGCTCTTCCTGGTTATCGTGATGGCCGTCTTCCTCCTGTGCGCCATCTCCTTCTATCGGTTCCTCATGGCCTGGAGGCTGCTGGAACGGATCCTCGACCGCCTGTGCAACACATGGATGCTGCCCGTGTTCTCCCGATCATCTAGTCTCCTCGACTGGCGGCCGCTGAAGTCCTTCGGACTACGCATGCCGACACTCAGAATGACCTTGGCCTCGGCCCGGCAACTGCGCACCCTCTCCAATCTTGGTCTCCTCGGTCCAAACGGTGCAGCCCTCACGGGCGGAGCCGGGGGAACCCGCGGATTGATCGATGAAGAGTTGGAGCATGTCTTCGCGGCCGAGCAGGGTGGCGTCTTCCTCGACGAAGTCAAGGCCCGCCGTGATCTGCAGGCCCACTTCGACAAGACAGCCTCCCTCGTGCAGTGTGTCCGCTGGACCTCAGGCAACGCGGATCTCAGGCCTGCCGACGAAAAGAAAGAACCTGTACCCCGCAAGCAGGAGATCGAGATGCGGGAGATCGAGACGTACCTGGCCGTACGGGTAGTGGCCTATCTGCGCTATGTCTTCGCACATCTGCGCTACACCCTCCTGTCTGCGACGGTCTGCGGATTGGCGTTGCTCATCGCCGTGAGCACCTACGCCTTCCAGCCGAAGCGCTTCCTGTCCTTCGAGATCTGGATGGCGTTGCTCCTCGGCTCTCTGATGACCCTGCGTGTCTTTGTGCAGATGGATCGCAACGGCGCCCTGAGCGCCATCAGCGGCACGGATGCCGGCAAGGTCACCCTGGATCGTACGTTCTTCTCGAACCTCTTGACCTACGGTGGTATCCCCGTGCTCGGAGTCGTGCTCACGCAGTTCCCAGCGGCTGGACATCTCTTCGGCGGCTGGCTGGGCCCGCTGCTGCGCTTGGTCGGTGGGGGTTAATCCGGCACCACCGCCGTAGCCTCGATCTCCACCAGCGCCCGATCTTCCAGAAGAGCCGCCACCACCACCAGTGACATCGGCGGGAAGTGGCGGCCGAGAACATCCCGATAAGCACGGCCGATCTCGCGGCGGGCGGCCACGTAGGCAGCCTTGTCGACGATGTACCAGGTGAGGCGGACCAGGTGGCTCGGTTCGGCTCCGGCTTCCTTGAGGAGGGCAACAATGTTTTCCAAAGCCTGCCGGACCTGCGCGGCCAGGTCGTCGGTCTCGAACTGGCAGGTGGCGGGGTTCCAACCTATCTGGCCGGCTACGTAGATCTGGCGGCCCTGGACCGCGACTCCGTTTGCGTAGCCGATCGGGGCGGCCCAGCCTTCCGGTTGGAGATTCATGCTTCCTGCTCCCTCAGGCGGAAGCGCTGGAGCTTGCCGGTCAGGGTGCGGGGGAGGCTCTCCGCGAACTCGATCTGGCGCGGGTATTTGTAGGGAGCGATCACGGCCTTCACGTAGTCCTGCAGCTCTTTGACCAGCTCGGGGCTTCCCTCATTGCCTGGGCGGAGCACGAGGAAGGCTTTGACTACGTGGCCGCGCTCCGGGTCCGGCACTCCCACGACGCCGCACTCCAGTACCTTGGGATGCTCCAGGAGGACGTTCTCCACCTCCACGCCCGAGATGTTGATGCCCGACGAAATGATCATGTCGTCCGTGCGCGCCTGGTACCAGAAATAACCTTCCTCATCCTGCGTGAACGAGTCGCCGGTCAGATTCCAGCCGTTCTGCACGTAGCCGGCTTGGCGCTCCGGATCGTTCAGATAGCGGCAGCCTGTAGGTCCTTTGACCGCCAGTTTGCCAACCGTGCCGATGGGAACCTCGCAGCCATCGTCGTCCACGATTCGTGCTTGATAACCGGGGACCACCCGGCCGGTGGAACCGGGGCGGATGGCGTCTCCCGACTCGCTGATGAAAATGTGCAGCATCTCCGTCGAGCCGATGCCATCGATGATCCCGAGGCCGGTCGCCTCCTTCCAAGCCTCCCAGGTGGGGCTCGGCAGGTGCTCGCCCGCGGAGACACAGGCGCGCAGGCTCGAAATGTCGTGCTTCTCCAGCATGCCGAGCATCGCCCGGTAGGCCGTCGGCGCCGTGAACACGACCGTTGCCCGGAAGTCCTGGATGCCCTGGATGAGGTGCGGCGGCGCCGTTTGCTCCAGCAGCACCGCCGAGGCGCCGATCCGCATCGGGAAGAGGATCAAGCCACCCAATCCATAGGTGAAGGCGAAAGGCGGCGAGCCCGCGAAGACGTCGTCGCGGTGGGGCTTGAGCACGTAGGGCGGGAAGCAGTCGCAGATCGCCATCACGTCACGGTGGAGGTGGACCGTCCCCTTGGCGTTGCCCGTGGTGCCCGAGGTGAAGCCGATCATGGAGATGTCATCCGCCGCGGTGTCGCAATTGTCGAAGGTGGCGGGCTTGCCCTGCATCAGCTCTTCGAGCTCCGCACCTTGAAAGCTGACGACTCGGGATCCTTGCATGGCCTGATCGCAGGCCTCGCGGATGCGCACGTCGGTCAGCGCCAGGCGGATGTCCGCTTTTTCCGCGATGTAGGCCAGCTCGCGCGAGCGCAGCAGCGGCATGGTGCAGACCACGATGCCGCCGGCCTTGAGGATCGCGTACCAGCAGGCCGCCATCATCGGGTTGTTGAAGCCGCGCAGGAGCACGCGGTTGCCCGGGACGAGGCCGAGGTCTTCCACGAGGACGTGGGCGATGCGGTTCGCGGTCTCCGTCAGCTCGCGGTAGGTCCACTGCCCCCCGGGGAAGTGGAAGGCGATGCGGTCTCCGTCGCCCGCGGCGATCCGGGCATCCAGAAGCTCGGCGGCGCAGTTGATGCGGTCCGGGTAGGCGAGCTCGGGGATGCCGCTGTAGTCCATGTCGGGCAGCAGCTCGGGCGGAGGGAGGAGCTCGCGGCAGAAGGTGTCGACGTGGGCCGTCGCTCCCCCGGGGAGTCTAGGCATCTGGAGCCTCCTTGAGGATCTGGCCGGCGATGACCAGCTTCTGGACCTCGCTGGTCCCTTCGTAGATGCGCAGGGCGCGGATCTCGCGGTACAGGCGCTCGACCGGCGCGCCCGCGAGCACGCCGCGCCCGCCCAGGAGCTGCACGGCGTCGTCGATCACCCGCTGCGCCGTCTCGGTCGCGAAGAGCTTGGCCATGGCCGCCTCGCGTGTGACCCGCGGCGCGCCCGTGTCCCGCGTCCAGGCGGCCCGGTAGACGAGGAGCGCGCTCGCATCGATCCCAAGAGCCATGTCCGCGATCCGCGCCTGGGTGAGCTGAAGGTCGGCGAGCGGCTTGCCGAAAACCTTTCTCTTGCGGGCGTGGCTCACGGCCTCATCCAGGGCGCGGCGGGCGAAGCCGAGCGCCGCGGCGCCCACCGTGGAGCGGAAAACGTCCAGCGTGCCGAGCGCGACGCGCAGGCCCCGTCCGGGCTCGCCCAGCATGGCGGAGGCGGGCACGCGGCAGCGCTCGAAGCGGATCGTGCCCAATGGATGCGGCGCCAGCAGGTTGAGCCGAGCGGTCACGATGAGCCCGGGGTTGGACGCTTCCACCACGAACGCTCCGAAACCCTTTTCGCCCAGCTCGGGCATGCGGCAGAAGACCACGTAGACGTCCGCCAGGCCCGCGTTGGAGATCCAGGTCTTCTCGCCTTCGATCAAGTATCCCGCGCCGTCGCGATGGGCGGTCGTGGTCATGGCGCCCACGTCCGAGCCGGCCTCGGCCTCGGAGAGAGCAAAGGCGGGGATCACTTCGCCGGACGCGACTTTCGGCAGCCACGTCTGGCGCAGCTCCTCAGAGCCGAAGAGGGAGATCGGACCGCTGCCCAGGCCCTGGAGGGCAAAGGCAAAATCGGCGAGGCCGGAGGTCCGGGCCAGGGTTTCGCGGATCAGACAGAGAGAGCGAACGTCCAGACGATCACCCACCGCATACCGTAGCCAGCCGCCCGAGGCGAGACGGCGGACGAGCTCGCGGCAAGTGCCGTCGAGGTCTTCGTGATCTGTCAGGGGAGCGATCTCGCGCTCGGTCCACTCCGCCAGCTCCCGCGCGAGGGCACGGTGCGAGTCCTCGAAGAACGGCCAGGCGAGAAAGGATTTGTCGGCCATCAGTCGCCCCGGAAGACGGGCTTCTCCTTGGCCACGAACGCCCGGTAGGCACGGGCGAAGTCCTCGGTCTGCATGCAGATGGCCTGCGCCTGGGCTTCGGCCTCGATGGCTTCGTCCACGCCCATGGACCACTCCTGATGCAGCGCCTTCTTGGTGATGGAGTGGGCGAATGCGGGCCCACGGGCGAGGGAGGCCGCGAAGGCCTGCGCTTCGGCGAGGAGCCGGTCGGGCTCGACGAGGCGGTTGTAGAACCCCCAGCGCTCGGCCTCGGGGCCTTCCATGAAGCGGCCGGTGTAGAGCAGCTCGCTGGCGCGGCCCTGTCCGATGATGCGCGGCAGCATGGCGCAGGCGCCCATGTCCGCTCCGGACAGGCCCACCTTGACGAAGAGGAAACCGACGCGGCTGCGCGCCGTACCCAGCCGCATGTCCGCGGCCATGGCAAGGATGGCGCCCGCGCCCACGCACATGCCGTCAATGGCCGCAATGACCGGCTGCGGGCAGGCGCGGATGGTGCGGACCAGCTCGCCGGTCAGGCGGGTGAAGGCGAGGAGCTTGTCCATGCGCTTCTCCTCGCGCCACTGGACCAGCGGGCCGATGATGTCGTGGACATCGCCTCCCGAGCAGAAGTTCTCTCCCGCGCCGGTGATTACGATGGTCCGCACCTCGTCCACCCGGCGCAGGCGGTCGAAGGTGTCGGACAGCTCGCGGTAGGACTCGAACGTGAGCGGGTTCTTGCGCTCCGGACGGGAGAGCGTGATGGTGGCGACCCGGTCCTCGACGCTCCAGGCGAAGCTCGTGGGGCGGATGTCTTCGACGGGGATGCGGTCGTGCAAAGCGTTGGTCTCCTTGAAGTCCGTGGTGCCCGGAACCCTCACCCCCGTCCCCTCTCCCACCCGCACTCCCGACTCCCGGGAGAGGGGCGCCACCACCCGCCCAAAAGCAATCCGACTCCCCCTCTCCCGGGCGGGTGTGAGTGCGTGTGGGAGAGGGGGCCGGGGGGTGAGGGTCTCATACCGTGCTCGTGCCCAGCATCTCCTGGGCCTGCTGTTTGGCCCGCGCCAGGTTGCGCTCGAGCTGCTTGGCGCCCGAGTGGTATTGCACGGGCCAGAAATCCTCTCCGAGCCCGTATTCGGCCGCGGCGCGCAGCGTCCATTGCGGATCGGCCAGGTGCGGACGGGCCAGGGCGCAGAGGTCGGCGCGGCCGGCGGCGAGGATCGAGTTCACCTGGTCGGGCTCGGTGATGTTGCCCACCGCGATCGTCGGGATCCCGGTCTCGTTGCGGATGCGGTCCGAGTACGGGGTCTGGAACATCCGCCCGTAGACCGGCTTCGCGTTGATCGAGGTCTGGCCCGCCGAAATGTGGAGGATGTCCGCGCCCGCCGCGTGGAAGGCGCGGGCGATCTCCACGGCCTCGGGGCCGTCGATCCCATCGATCCCGTCATGGACCCAGTCGGTCGCCGAGATGCGCACGGACATGGGCCGGTCCTCCGGCCAGACCGCGCGCATGGCGTCGAACACCTCCAGCGGATAGCGCAGGCGGTTCTCGAGGGAGCCGCCATACTCGTCGGTCCGCCGGTTCGTGAGCGGGGTGATGAAGCTCGACAGAAGGTAGCCGTGGGCGCAGTGCAGCTCGACCATGTCGAAGCCCGCGTCGACCGCCATCCTGGTGGCGCGCACGAACTGCTCGCGGATGAGGTCCATGTCCTCCCGGGTCATCTCCCGAGGGATTGGATTGCGCGGGCTCCAGGGGACGGGCGAGGGGCCGATCACGTCCCAGCCATCGGATTCGAGCGGCTCGTCCATCCCCTCCCACATGCGCTTGGTGGAGCCCTTGGGTCCCGAATGGCCGAGCTGGAGGCAGATCTTCGCCCCGCTCCAGGTATGGACGAAATCCACGACCCGGCGGTAAGCCTCCACGTGCTCGGGCCTGTACATGCCGGTGCAGCCCAGGCTGATGCGCGCTTCGGGAGAGACGCAGGTCATCTCCGTGACGACCAGGCCGGCTCCGCCGAGGGCGCGGGCGCCCAGGTGGACCAGGTGAAAGTCGTTAGGCGTGCCATCCTCGGCGCTGTACATGTCCATGGGAGCGACCACGATGCGGTTGCGCAGCGTCATCCCCCGTAGCGTGAACGGCGTGAACATGGGCGGGATCGGTCTTGCATCACTGGCAAACCAGCGCTCGACACCTTCGAGGTAGGCGCTGTCACGCAGGCGCAGGTTTTCGTGGCTGACGCGCTGGCTGCGGGTGAGCAGGCTGTAGGCGAACTGCGGCGGATCGAGCCGGGTGTAGCGCCGGACGTTCTCGAACCACTCCATGGAGTTGCGCGCGGCGTTCTGGAGGCGGAGCGCGTCGGTCATGCGCTCTTCCTGAAAGCTGGCGAGGGCTTTCTCCAGGCACGGCTCGGTATGGAGCCAGCGCGAGAGGGCGATCGAATCCTCCATGGCGAGCTTGGTGCCCGAGCCGATGGAGAAGTGGGCGGTATGTGCCGCATCGCCGATGAGCACGGTGTTGCCGTCGTACCACCGCTGGCAGCGCACGCGGTTGAAGTTGATCCACGGGTGCTCGCGCATGTGCGGCGGGATGTTCTCGAGCAGCGGATGGCCGCCGAGCCAGGGGCCGAACATCTCCTGGCAGGCGGCGAGCGTCTCCTCCGTATTCATCCGGTCGAAGCCTGCGTTCTGCCAGGAGAGCGGATCGCACTCCACGATGAAGGTGGAGAGCCCCTCCTCGAAGCGGTACGCATGGGCCTGGAACACGCCGTGCCCGTTCTCGACGATCACGAAGGTGAAGGCCTCGAACGGGAACGTGGTGCCGAGCCAGATGAACTTCGCGGGGCGGACATCCACGTCAGGCTGGAAGGCCTCGGCATGCCGCCGCCGCACCGCGCTGTTGACGCCATCCGCCCCGACGATCAGGTCGGCGTCGAAATCGGAGTCATCCTTGAATTCGGTCTGAAAGCGGAGCTCGACGCCCAGCTCGGCCGCGCGGCGCTGGAGGAGGCCGAGGAGCGAGCGCCGGGCGATGCCGGCGAATCCATGGCCGCCGGACGTGATCGTCGTCCCCTTGTAGTGGATGTCGATGTCGTCCCACCGGGCGAAGTGGGACGTGATGGCGGCATGGGTCTCGGGATCGGCGGCCTGAAGGTTGCCGAGCGTCTGCTCCGAGAACACCACGCCCCACCCGAACGTGTCGTCGGGCCGGTTGCGCTCGGCGACGGTGATCCGGTGCGACGGATCGGCCTTTTTCATGAGGAGGGCGAGATAGAGGCCGGCCGGGCCTCCGCCAAGGATCGCGACGTTCACGGCGCGGAGTCTAGCATCGCCCTGGCTCAGCTAGAATCCTGTGAATGCAGTCCCTGTCAGGTGCTCCCCGTTCGCGGGTCTCCCGCGAAACTCTGGTTTTCCTCGTGCTCCTGGGGCTGCACGTGCTTCCCCTGTGGATCTTTCAGTTCGTTCCAACTCAGGATGGGCCGGCCCATCAGTCCATCTCCTCGATCCTGCGGGAGATCGGGACGCCTGGTGGTGCCTACCTTCGCGACTACTTCGTGCTCCAAACCGAGGCGTTTCCCAACTGGTTCATCTACGTCATCATGGGGAAGGTCCTTGGGTTCCTTTCGATTCCTCTGGCGGAAAAGGTGCTGCTCAGCGCTTATGCCGTTCTGCTGCCGATGTCGTTCCGCTATGCGCTGGGAGCGATGGACCGGCGGGCGACTTTGTTCGCCACCTTCTCTCTGCCTTTTATATACGGCTACCACTTCTGGATGGGCTTCTATAACTTCTGCTTCGGCGTCGCAGGTTTTTTCCTGGCCCTGGGTTGGTGGTTGCGCCACCGGGAGCGGCTCGGGGTCGGGCGCACGGTCGTTCTTGCGCTTCTCGTGCTGGGCGTCTATTTCTGCCACCCGGTGCCGCTGGTACTGTTGGCAATCTCAGTCTTGACCCTGGCCGGTTGGTGGATGCTCCTCGACATCAAGCGCAAAGGGTCGATCAGGGAGGCGTTCAGACAACACCTCGCCGCTCCGTTGCTGGCCTTGATTCCCGCGCTGCTCCTCCTTGGCGCCTTTCTGGGAGGCGGGAAGGGCACTGTCTTTCCAAGCTTCCGGGGCAGGTCGTTCGACCTCGTAACCCTTCGTGCCCTTGTCTCTCTGGACGACCGCGCAATCGTGATCACTTGCGTATTGGCGGCGCTCGTGGCGGCTGTTGCCTTGGGGACGCTGCTGCGCCGGGTCAGGCAACGCTGTGCCGCTCCCGAGGATGGGCTCGCGGTGCTGGCGTTGGTGCTGACCGCGGTCTATTTCCTGGCGCCGAGCGAGGTCGGCAGCGGCCTCCACGTGCTTTCGCGCATCAGCCTCTTCCCCTGGCTGATCCTCATCATGTGGTGCGGGAGCACCATGGACTCACGCTTTGCACGGCGGGCGATCCCTATCACGGTACCGGTCTTGGCCCTCGCTCTACTCGGGCTGGTCTCCATCCGCTGGGCCGCACTCGACGACCGGCTTGCCGAGTACACTTCGGCAGCCAGCTGGATCGAGCCGCGGCGGACACTGCTCGCTTTATCCTTCGCCAACGCGGGCCGGAGGCCGGACGGCGGTGAGCTGTCGGACCGCACGCAGCCTTTCGTGCATGCGGCAGGACACATCACGGTGCGGAGCCGGTCGGTGGACTTCTGCAACTATGTGGGAGGCGAGGACGTCTTCCCTGTCACTTTACATCCCGGCCGCAGTCCGTACGTCCATTTCGATCAGGCAGATCTGGAGGCCGAGCCCCCGCGGGTGGAGTTCGCTTCCTACTCGCCGCGGACCGGGGGAACCGTTGACTACGTTCTTCTCTGGTGGGTGGAAGCGTCGCCGCCGAACCATCCCGCCCTGACCTCAGTGCGGAATCAACTCGCCGGTTATGACCGGATCTACGTCTCGCCGAACAGGCTGGTTCAGCTCTTTCGCCGGAAAGGCCTGTTGTGAGGGATCAGCGGTACAGGAAACGCAGGGCCTTGGGCAGGCGGCGGCGCCAGCTCGATTCGTTGTGGCCACCCTTGGCGTCGGGCCGCCACAGGAGGCTGTCGTCGTCGTAGCCCTGGCCGATCAGGAGGGCGGCCATGGCGGCGACGACGGGGATCAGCCTGCCCCGGTCTTCCCGGGCTCCGGCGTCCAGGTAGATCCGCGAGAGCTCGGGCGTGGGCTGCTCTGCGATGTCCGCGAAGATGGCCTG
The DNA here is from genome assembly GCA_963741305.1 of uncultured Holophagales bacterium. Lineage (GTDB taxonomy): Bacteria > Acidobacteriota > Thermoanaerobaculia > Multivoradales > UBA5704 > DATMER01. The sequence continues at coordinate 225,076 of CAVUHL010000003.1, forward strand.
GTCTCCGACCCAGAAGGATGGGGACATGACGAGCGCGCCTCCGAAGGCGCGCGGGTAGTGGAAATGGGACCAGAGCGAGCAGAGGCCGCCCATGGAGGAGCCTCCGATCGCCGCGCCGAGGGGGCCAGGCATGAGGTTCAGCTCCGCGTCGAGGGCCGGCATCAGCGAGCCGGTGATCCAGTCGAGGAGGAGGGGAGCCTGGCCGGGCTTGTCGAAGAGCTCGAAGGGAGAGAGCTCCCAGTTGCGCCCGTCGCCGCCGTGATCGATCCCGATGGCGACCGGCGTCGGCCGGCCGGCGCGGGCCAGCCGCTCGATGGCGTCGTGCAGGTGCCAGCCGCCTGAGAAGGACGGCGCGTCGTCGAAGACGTTCTGGCCGTCGAACATGTAGAGGGCGAGCCATTGCCGTTCCGGCGTGTAGTCGCGGGGGAGGTAGATGCGGAGGCAGCGTGGCGCGAGGCCCGGCACTTCAAAGGGACCGAGGACGTTGATCTCGCCGGCCCGCATCCGGGCGAGCGAGCCGGGCAGGGCGTCCTCGACCAGCAGCGGCACGGCGGGCACGGATGGCTCTGAGGGCTGCACGGCATGGGCCGGCGCCTCCGAGATCCGCCGCAGCGCCTCGGACACGGCCCGGACGATGAACTCGTCGCGGTCCTGCAGGAAGAAGATCCGCTCGGCGATCTCGTCGGGGAAGGTAATGGTGATGTCGGTCATGAGCCCTACTCAGACGAGCCAGTTCTCAACGCGGAACATCGGGTCTATCTTCTGAAGATCTCGATAAATCGAGTCGGCGCTGACAAGAGTACAGTCCTCTGTTACGGCCATTGCCGCCAGCATCAGGTCCACGTTGTGAAGCTTGCTGCTCTTGCTGTTGAGCCTGCGGATCTTGGAGAGACCGGCTTTCAGGCTGCCAAAGTGACCTGTCGAAGCCAGAGTCAGGGGCAGGACTTCAAAATCCTCCCGGATGTCCGAGATCCTCTTGCGGATCGCGGGTTTCTTCCACTCCGGGGCGTTGGAGTAGCCGTACTCCGCTTCATAGAGCGCAAGAATTGAAATGTAGGCCTGATCCACATCCTGAAGGCTGGCGATCTTACGGCCGATGGCAGCGTGGCCAGGAGCGTCAGGTTCGTAGAGGTCAGAAAGGCTGTCCGAATCCAGGAGAAATCGCATCAGGGCTTGTCGTGTTTGAACCGAAAGTTGCTGCGGAACTCCTTCATATCCCGCCGGAACTGCTCTTCATACTCTCCAAGCCCAGGTTGACTCTCGATGCGTTCGACGAGCCGAGCCCATTTGGACGGAGCTTCGGTTTGCGATGAACCCTGGTTGCGTAGAGCATGCTCCACCGCTTGGTTGACGAATTCCTGAGGGTCGGGAAGTCGCGCCACTTGGCGTGCGATCTTGTCGCGCAGAACGATGGTGATCTCGTCGGCCACGATGACAGCGTACCGCAACGACTATCGATCCGCCAGCCATTCGAGGAATCGCCGCACTTCGCCGGTATCGCGCAGCCGGTAACAGGCCGCGGTGGGGCGGGGCTCTTCGGCGACGAGGATGCCGATGCCCTGCTTTTCGATGACCCGGAAGGCGTCCTCGTCGGTGATGTCGTCGCCCAGGTAGAGGGGGACTTCCGCGAAGAGGTTCAGGGCGTCCATCATCCAGAGGAGCGCCTGGCCCTTGTCCCAGTCGAGGTTCGGACGCAGCTCGAAAAGCTTCTTGCCGTGGGCCTTGCGCAGGCCGGGATGGGCGGATGCGACCTCGTCCACGACCCGCTCGATGCGCGGCAGGTCCTCTTCCCGGGCCAGGCGGAAGTGGATGGAGATGGCGAAGCGCTTGGGCTCGATCAGGACCCCCTCGATCGCTTCCAGCTCCTGGCGGAGCGCTTCCGCGGCGCTGTCGATCCGGTCCGGGATGCCTTCGCCGACCTCGTGGCGGATGGCAGGGCCAGCGATGTCGTAGCCATGGCTGCCGGCATAGGAGAGATTGTCCAGGCCCACCAGGGAGGTCACATCCTCCCGCCCGCGGCCGGAGAGGATGGCTACCGGATAGCGCTGCGCGAGCCGGCGCACCACTTCGCGGGTCTCCTCGGGCAGGGTCGCCATCTCGGGGCGCGGAGCGATGGGGGAGAGGGTGCCGTCGTAGTCGAGGAACACGGCGGGACGGTGGCCGTCCAGCCGGCGCTCGATCTCGGCGCGGCACTTCAGGGCGGAGGGGAGTGTGTTCATTGCCTTGACTCCCTCTCCCCCGGCACGGGGGAGAGGGCTGGGGAGAGGGGGGATGGGATCAATTACTTCAACTCCAGCTTTCCTCGACGCTCATCGAGGGGAAGTACTCCTTGGGCGCCCGGAGGTCTTCGGTCACTTCGCCTCCGGCGGCTCGAAGGTAGTAGTCCACCCACCAGAAGATGTCCTGTTCGCGGAGGATCTCCTGCATGCGGCGCATCCGCCGCTGCCGCTCTTCCTCATCCATCTCCATGGCCTGGTGGAGCGCGTCGGCCATGCCTTCGATGTCATGCGGGTTGACCGGCAGCGCCCCTTCCTGGAGCTGGGCCACGGCGCCGGCGAACTCGGAGAGGACCAGCACGCCGCATGCCTCGATCTGGCAGGCGACGAATTCCTTGGCGACCAGGTTCATCCCGTCCTTGATGGAGGTGACGAAGCAGACCCGGGCCATGCGGTAGAGGGCGAGGAGGTCGGCCGACGAGAGGCTCTTGTAATGGTAATGGACCGGCACCCAGCCGGCCATGGAGAACTCGCCGTTGATCTCGCCCACGAGCTGGTCCAAGGTTGCCTTGAGGGCCTGGTACTCGGGCACGCCTTCGCGGCTGGGCACCACGATCTGGTACAGGATCACCTTTTCGCGCAGCTCGCGGAAACGCCGAAGGGCGTCGCGGTAGGCTTCCAACCGCTCGATCAGCCCCTTGGTGTAGTCCAGGCGGTCGACCCCAACGATGAGCTCGAAGGGGCCGATCTTCCCCCGCATGTCGGCGATGCGCGCCACGACCTCCTCGGAGCGGGCGCCCTCCTCGAAGTGGGCGAAGTCGATGCCGATGGGGAAGGCGCCGACGCGGATCGTGCGCGAGCCTACGCGGACGCTCGAGATCGGGCCTTCTTCGTCGATCTCGGCCTCGGGCAGCAGGTTCTGGATGCAGGTCAGGAAGTTGCGGCTGTCGCGCGGGGTCTGAAAGCCGAGGAGGTCGTAGGCCAGCAGGGCGTTCAGGATCTGGGCGCGCCAGGGCAGCTTCAGGAAGATGTCGAGCGGCGGGAAGGGGATGTGGAGGAAGAAGCCCACCTGGCGCTCTTCCCGCTCGCGGATGAAATGGGCCACGTGGATGAGCTGATAGTCGTGCACCCAGATGAAGTCGTCGCCGCTGCTCTGCTCGATCACCGAGTCGGCGAATTTTTCGTTGACCTTCAGGTAGGCGTACCAGAAGGAGGGCTCGAAGTGGCAGCGGCTCTGGAGGTCGTGGAAGAGGGGCCAGAGGATGGCGTTGGAGAATCCCTCGTAGAAGCCCTTGACCTCGTCCTCGGAGAGCAGGACCGGCACCAGCTCGTAGCCGCGCTCCTGGCGGTCTTCTTCGAGCACTTTCTCCCAGTCGCCCCCCTCGTCGAGGGGGAGACCCGGCCAGCCGATCCAGACGCCGCCGCGGTTCGAGAGCACCGGCGCGAGCGCGCTGACCAGCCCGCCGGAGCCCGGCTTGAGGGTCCACTGGTCTTTCTTCCTCTCCAGGACGATGGGGAGGCGGTTCGAGACGACGAGGAGGCGATGCGACAGCGGACTCAAGGCAGAGGGAATGGGTGCAAGCCCTGAGCCAGGGGAGCCCCTTCCACATCCGCTCCCTCTTCTGTCAGGATGCCCGCCATGACTCGAACCCTTCGCCTGGCGTCGATTCTGCTCCTCTTTCTTGTCCCCGCCCTCCGTGCCCAGGAAGAGAAGACCGTCCCCTCCTCACCGCCGCGCGCCGAGGGCAAGGGGCCGTTTCAGCGCCTGATCCTCCGTGGGTTGACCGTGATCGACGGCACCGGTGCCCCGCCCATGGGGCCGGTGGACGTGGTCATCGAGAAGAACCGCATCGTCCAGATCGTCCCGGTCGGCAGCCCGGGCATGGCGATCGACCCTGAGGGCCGTCCCAAGGCCGAGCCGGGGGACGAGGAGATGGACCTCTCCGGCATGTACGCCCTCCCCGGGCTGATCGACATGCACGGCCACATCGGCGGACGGGAGCAGGGCACCTCGGCCGAGTACGTCTTCAAGCTCTGGATGGGGCACGGCATCACGACCATCCGCGAGCCGGGCTCCGGCAACGGGCTGGAATGGACGCTGGACCACAAGGCGAAGAGCGCGAAGAACGAGATCACCGCGCCGCGCATCGAGGCCTACGTCTTCTTCGGGATGGGCCGCGACAAGCCGTTCCTGACCCCTGACGAGGCGCGCAAGTGGGTCGGCGAGGTCGCGGCCAAGGGGGCGGACGGCCTCAAGTTCTTCGGCTACCGGCCGGACATCATGCAGGCGGCGATCGAGGAGGCGAAGAAGCGCGGGCTGCGCAGCACCTGCCATCACGCGCAGATGAACGTCTCGCGGGTCAACGTCCTGACCTCGGCGCGCTGGGGCCTCACCTCGATGGAGCACTGGTACGGGCTGCCCGAGGCGCTTTTCGACGGCCGCACCGTCCAGGACTATCCGCTCGACTACAACTACAGCGACGAGTCGCACCGCTTCAGCGAGGCCGGAAAGCTCTGGAAGCAGGCCGCCGCTCCGGGTTCCGAGCGCTGGGACCAGGTGATCGACGAGCTGATCGCCCTGGATTTCACCCTCGATCCCACCCTGACCATCTACGAGGCGAACCGCGACCTCATGCGCGCCCGCCGCGCCGAGTGGCACGAGGAGTACACGCTCCCCTCACTCTGGGACTTCTACGCGCCGAGCCGCAAGTCCCACGGCTCCTACTGGCTCCACTGGACCACCGGCAACGAGGTGGACTGGCGGGAAAACTACCGCATCTGGATGGCCTTCCTCAGCGATTACAAGAACCGCGGCGGCCGGGTGACCACCGGCTCGGACAGCGGCTACATCTACAAGCTCTACGGTTTCGACTACATCCGCGAGCTGGAGCTGCTGCGCGAGGCCGGTTTCCATCCGCTGGAGGTGATCCGCGCCGCGACCCTCGACGGCGCCGAGGCCCTCGGCTTGGACAAGGAGATCGGCTCGATCGAGCCCGGCAAGATGGCCGACCTGGTCATCGTCGGCGAGAACCCGCTCGAAGACTTGAAGGTCCTCTATGGCACCGGCACCATCCGGGTCACCCCGGAGAACAAGGTGGTGCGGGTCGGCGGAGTGCGCTACACGGTCAAGGATGGGGTCGTCTACGACGCCAAGCAGCTCTTGTCGGATGTCCGGCGGATGGTCGAAGAGGCCAAGAAGGCGTCCGGCAAGGAAATCGTGCAGCCGGGGATGGAAGCGGCCAGGCCGTAGGCCCTCGCCATGCCTGAAGACGACGAGCGCAGGCTCCGTGGGCCTGTCCGCTGGCTTCTGGACCGCCAGCTTCTCGTCAACCTGCGCGAGATCCTGCTGTACAGCGCATTCGGCACCCGCATCGACCCGCGGAACTGGATGGCCGGCCTCGAGGTCGACCTGGCCGATGACTTCGAGGGCGAGGAATTCTGGTTCGACTACCTGTCCGATACGGGCGACGGCATGAAGGCCACGTACAGCATCGCCTATCTCGCCTACTCGGACCTTTGGGTCTCATCTGCCGTCAAACCCGGTGCCGCCGCGTTCGATCCGGGCGGGAGCAGGACACAACGGCTCCCTCGGGGCGCCTTCCTCCTGATCGGCGGCGACACCGCCTATCACGTGGCCGACTACGAGACGCTTGCCGAACGTTTCCACTATCCGTTCAATCTGGCGTTCCGGCATCTCGACAAACTCGGCAAGGTGGATAGGGGGAAGCGCCGTCCCCTCTTCGGCATCCCGGGCAACCACGACTACTACGACTTTCTGGATGGATTCAACCGGCAATTCCGGCGGCCCTACAACGACGAGAGACGCTACGACGAGGAGAAGGGCGGGGATCAGCCGCAGCTCGTGCTCGAAGGGTTTGCCCGCAAGCAGCGGGCAAGCTACTTTTCTCTCAAGCTGCCGTTCGGCTGGCGCCTTTGGGGCTTGGACGCGCAGGGCGGAGTCATGGATCGGCGGCAGAGGGACTTCTTTCGTGAGAACAGGAAGGAGAAGCCCACCGGCCGCCTCATCATCGCCACGCCGGAACCGATCACGGTCTTCGGCCGGCATGCCGATCCGGACAGCGCGATCGTCCACAGTCTGAAGGACCTCGAGCTGCCGTGCCCCTTCCTCGACGAGGACCCGGAAACGGCTCTGCGGGCGGGCTCGTGCCGGCTCGACATCGCGGGCGACGTCCATCACTATGCGCGCTACTGGGGCTCGGAGCCGGGCGACCCGGAGCCGGCGCGATACGCTTCCGTGGTTTCCGGTCTCGGCGGCGCCTTTCTCCACTCCTCGTCGACCAATGCCGGCGAGGTCCGCGCGAAGCGCCGTTACCCGGAGCCGAAGAAAGCACTGGCCGAAACGCTCCCCCGTCTGCTCAATCCCGCGCTGATCCTGTTCGGGGGCCGGATCGGGGTGATCGGCCTGCTCGTGGCCGGATTGCTCTATATCGCGGCCTCCAGCGCACAGAGCCTGCAGGAGGCGTTCAAGCCGTGGATGCAGAAAGCGAAGCTGGAGTTTCCCAAGCCTTCGGAGTCTCCCGATCTGGTGGGCGAGGCCGTCCTGGCGCTGCAAGACTCGCTCGACGTCGAAAGAATCCCCCGTCCTGAAAACATGGGACCGGCCGTCTGGGGCAACTGGGAGCTGGCCTATCTGCCGATCCTGCTTCTGCTGGTCGGGGGAATCACGGTCTGGAACAGCCGGCTGGCCGCGAGACGGCGCCGCGGCGAAACCGTTCAGGACGCTACCCAGACTGGATCGATCCTGTTGCTCGTCCTGGCTTTTTGGGGGACGAGGCAATGGGTCTATTTCCGCCACGATGCCGGGTTCGGAGCCTTCCACCCCCTCACGTCCGACCTCGCCGTGCTGGTCATGCTCGCGGTCAGCTTCCTCTGCCTCTGGTGGTGCCGGCAGTACGACGACGCCCTCAACTGCAAGACCCGGCGGACCGGGCGTCTGAGCTGGCTGGACTGGCTGCAGCTCGGCATTTTGTGGGGATTCACGGTCCTCTCCGGTGCATTCGGGATTGCCCGATACGGTTATTACCCGCTCGCCGTGTCCGCGGTCGACATCCTGTTCCTGGTCATCGTCCTCGGCATCCTGATCGGGCTGCCGGTGTTCGCCTGCACCGCTGGAGGACACCTATACAGATGGCGGGGCAAGATCGGGTTCCTGCTCCTGGGTTTGGTGCATGCGGTCCTGCAGCTCTCCGTACCGGTGGTCCTGGTGGTGTTCTGCGATCCGGTGTTCGGGGGGATCGCGGCCTTGGCGACGGTCGCCTTTACGCTGGTCGTCGGCCAGGTCGCGCCCCATCTGCTGCGCGACGCCAGAGACCGCTTCCGGCTCGGGGTGCTCCTGCTCGTGCTCTGGCTGAGCTGGAGCGCAGGCCTCATGGCGGTGGCCTGGGGGCAGCGCGCGACCCAGGAAGTCAACGGATGGTCTTTCCTTCTTGCCCTGGGCCTGGGCACCATCTTTTCCTGCACCTGGCTCGGATGGTATCTGGCCGTATCGCTGTGCTTCGATGGCCACAACAACGAGGCCGGCGGCGGCGCGCGGATCGAGCGTTACAAGCAGATCATCCGGTTCCGTCTCAACCGGGACGGCCTGACCGGCTTCGTCATCACCATCGACGAGCCGAAGGCCGACGGCCGGGAGCTCGAGCCACGGGTTTTCGACGTCTTCGAGGTGCGGCCGGGCTGACGCTACTCGACGACGACGATCCGGATGGGATCCGAGATCAGGCCATCCACGGTGAGCTGCACGTCGTACGTCCCGGCGGGGAGCGTATTGCGGTGCATCTTCACGAGACCGGGGCAGTTCCAGACGAGGGAATTGAGCTCGGCCGCTCTCAGCACGGTCTGGCCAGGGGCCAGGGTCACGTAATCGCCCGGCATCTCGCATTCGCCCGGAGCGCAGGAGTCCGAGATGGCAATCGCCGAGGTCCACCACTCGTTGGTGCCGGCGCAGCATTCGCTACTCGTCAGGAGCTTTCCTTCCTTGTCAGTGATCCGCGCGGCCAGGCTCCAGAGCGGCTGCTGGCTGCCGTCCTTGCCGTGATCCCTGAGGCGAAGCTCCACGGGCACCTGCTGGTCATTCGTGATGGCGAGCTGGAGCAGGATTCTCTCGCCTGCGGGATAGCGCCCGTCGAGGTGTCCCCAGCCGAGGGGCTTGAGGGTCAGCTTGGGCCAGCCCAGGCTCGGCTCCCCATCCGATCGCCGGAAGACCCAGGTCATCTCGAAGCTCATGCTCGGGTAGGTGAAGCGCTCCTCCGAGGTAAGCGTGTTGCCGTCCGGCGAGAGGGAGTACCTCGCGACCCTCGTGCCTTCTCCCCAGTCGCCGACGATTCGCGTCACGACGGCCAGCCGGTCCCCTTCCCAGGCACCCCGTTCGTAGAACGTCTGGTCCCCCATCTTCGACACGGCTTCCTTGCCGTCGGTCGTGATTTCGGTACTGGACGTTTCGGATCGGCCCTGCTCGGCGGAGGTCGAAGAGAGTTTGAAAACGCCATCCTTGTGGTCGATCCGGAGCATGGTCACGCCGGAGGTGGGGCTCTGGATCTTGCTCCGGCTTCTGACCAGCGTCCAGGTGCCCGTAAGGTTTGGGTGTGCAAGGTTTGGAGGTAAAGACTCTTGCGCCCAAGCCGATGCGCTCCACAGCAGGACCAGCGTCCAGGCGACACGTCGATTCATGGCGAAGACCTCCCTGGTGCTATTGGACCGGCGTCTTGGCGTCTTGGTTCCCGCATGGGCGCTCGGAATGGCCTGAATCGCGTTAAGAATCGTTTGAACCGCGTTCAAAGTCATTTTGATCGCGTGCAAAGTCAATCTGACCGCGCTCAAAGTCGTTTCGGACGCGTGCAAAGTCATTTTGACCGTGGTCAAAACGGTTTGGGACGCGTTCAAAGTCATTCGGATCGCGTCCAAGATCGTTTTGGCCACGTCCAAAATCGTTCTGGCCGCGTTCAAAGTCGTTCTGACCGCGTTCAAAGTCAATCTGATCGCGCTCAAAATCGTTTGGGACGCGTTCAAAGTCATTTTGATCGCGCTCGGAACGGATCTGAACGCGTTCGAGGCCATTCTGGCCGTGATACGGACGGCTCGGACGGCGTTGCGGACGGTGGGGAGAGGGAAGCGAACCGTCCGTATCGAGGCCGGCACCATCCTCAAGGCGAAAACAACCGTCCGTAAGGCTGTCGGAGCAGTCCGCATCGCGGTCCGAACCGTCCGCACTACGGTTGGAACCGACCGTACCGGGGTCGGAGCCGTCCACAAGCCGGCATCAGCCGTCCAGATCGCGGCCGGAACCGCTCACGACGCGGTCGGAGCCGTCCGCACCCCGGTGCCGGCCTACGCCTTCTAAGTGCATGTCCGAGGCGGAGGCGGGTCTCAGGCGGATCTGGCTGCGGCTTGACAGAGATAGCCGTCGGCGATATTTTATTATTATGCGTGCCGTGGCGTTGAAGGATCTTGTAGAGCGGATCGGCGAGTACGTCCACCTTGCCGAGGGGGGCGAGACGGTCTTGGTGACGGATCGCGACCGCGTTCTTGCGGAGTTGGTTCCTCCGCGGAGGAGCATGGTTCCTCTGGCTCCTGAGACTCCTTTGGCCGACGCTCTGCAGAAGGGGTGGATCCAGCCGGCAGCTTCCGCGACCGGCACACCCCCACGTGTTCCGGTTACTTCCCTCAGCGACCTGCTGCAGGAACTGCAGCGGGATCGTAGCGACCGTTGATCTACCTCGATACGTCGGTTGCTCTCGCGTACCTGCTCGCGGAGGATCGGTGTCCTCCTGCCTCCCTTTGGGAGGAGCAACTCATCTCTAGCCGGCTACTTCAGTACGAGATCTGGGTTCGGATCCATGCCTATGAGTTGACCGAGTCGCATTCGGAAGCAGTGGCGGCTCTTCTCCAGCGGGTAGCTTTTGTCGAGATGGTGCCTGCGGTCCTGGCCCGGGCGCTCGCGCCATTTCCTGGGCCTGTGCGGACGCTCGATGCTCTCCACTTGGCATCAGCGGAATTCATTCGATCACAAGGCGAGGCAGTGGAGATCGCCAGCTATGACGATGGGCTGGTGGCAGTGGCTGGGAAGTTGGGGTTTGTGATCGCGGAGGTTTAAGGTTCTATGCTGGCCCGTGACTACTTGCCTGCCGCGGGCAGCGACCTGACGCAAAGCGCCTGGTCCGCGGTAGCCGGCGTTGCGCAGGGGGCGAGGAAGGGCGGCCAGACCGTGGGGTCGAGAGCGACCATCGCGCCTTGCCACTTGCCGTGGACGGATCGCGTCAGCTCCAGATATCCGAACTGATCCACCGAGAAGCCGGAGGCCGGCGCGCCGTCGATTGTCTGGGCGAAGGCGCCGTTCGGGGGTGAGGGGTCTTCGGCGACACCGCTGTTGCCTACGATCAGCGTTGGCGGGCGGTGGGACGGGGCGGCGAAGGAGAGGGCTTCGAAGCGGTGCATGTGGCCGGCGAGGATCTGGTCGAGCTTGGGGAGGAGGGCCTCTCCGGTTTCTCCGCTCAAGGCGCATTGCAGCGTCTGGTTGAGCTCGCTGTAGGGCATCGCGGGGCCGGTTTGCGGCTGGCCGTCGCAGCCGTAGAGGGGCTCCGCCGCATCCGCGACTCCCCAGACCGGACGGTGGCTCATCAGCCAGGCCTTGTGGCCTGCGCGGAGCCGCTTCGTTGCCGCGGTGAGCTGGCGCCGATAGACGTCGGCGAGGCCGGGCAACTGGTCGCAGGCGTTGGCGGAATCGATCAGGAGCAGGTCGAGGTCGCCGAGGCGGAGCACCTGGGGTTCGACAAGTTGGAGATGGGGGAGCGCCGGCCCCTCGCCGTCCTGCGACGGGCAGGCGAGCTGCCGGCCGCCACCCTCGGGCAAGTCCGAGCTGGCGTCCAGGAAGTAGAACCAGCCCGGGCCCGCGTGGCTGCACAGCTCGTGATTCCCCCGCGCGAAGATCCAGGGCGCCGCGGTCAGGAGGCCGCCGGCCGGTTGGAAGAAATCCAACCACCAGGCTTCCCAACTGTCGGCGTCCGGATTGCCCTTGCTGTTCTGGCTGTAGTAGGGACCCGTGAGCCCGCACTGTTCTGAAGGCTCCGCGCCATCGCCGGCATCGTAGTACCAGCGCTTGACTTGCTGGCCGTCGACCGTGGCCGTGAAGCCGCTCGGCGTGCCGCGGTAGTTGTAATCGCCCACGTGGAGGACGAGGTCCGGACGGCTGGCGGCGGCTGCCTGGGCGAGGGCCGGGAAGGGCCACTGCGGATCGTCCAGCCCGCACCCTGCCTGATCCTTCGGCTTGCAGCCGGAATCACCGAAGACCGCGATGCGCGAGGGCGCTTCGGCCACCGTGGGCAGCCGCGGGCCGCCCTCGACCGCGAGAGAGCGCCCGAACGGGTAGGGGGCCTCGCAGACTTTGACTGGAAAACCATGCGGATTGCGGCGCGGAGCCGTCGCGATCCGTTCTGTCCCCGCGCCGGTCAGCGCCGGGCAATCCTTGCCGGGATCGACGATCACCCGGGCAAAGGCGACGGTGCTCCCCGCGGAAGATTCCGCCAGCAGCACATAGGCGGCATGGATCGCGGACTTGGCGGGCTGCGCCGGAGCCGCCAGTGAATTCAGGGCAAGGAGGGCCGCAAGGATCGGCATGGTCGATCAACTTTCTAGGGGTATAAGAATCTGCAGCGCGAAGTTCAGGATCGGGTAGAAGATGTAGGGGAAGACCCGCCAGGCGACCATCAGGCCGAGGAACGAAATCATCGGCTGGTGCAGGAGGGTGTTGTAGCGCGCCGACATCTCGTTGCTCATGAAGGCGGGGAGCACGGCGCTGCCGTCGAGCGGCGGCAGGGGCAGCAGATTGAATAAGAGGAGCAACATGTTGAGACAGAAGAAGATCGAGAGCGGCACGATCGACGCCTCGGCGAACCCACCCGGGACCGACGCGGCGACCAGCTGCTTGAACTGCGGCTGCACGGGCACGTAGATCCCGGCGTTGAGCCCGAGCCGCAGGATTGTCCCCGAGATCAGTACGAGGATCAGGTTGCCGGCCGGACCCGCGAGCGCCATGATCGCCGCCCGCTTGGGGTAGCGGTGCGCCCAGAGCGGATCGTAGGGCGCGCTCGCCCAACCCATCATCCATCCGCCTTGGGTCAAGGCAAAAGTGATGATCGGAACCAGGATCATCCCGAACGGCTCGCGCTGGATGTGGGGGAGCGGGTTCAAGCTGACCTGCCCCCCCTCGTAGGCCGTCGGATCGCCCAGCTTGTAGGCCGCAAAGGCATGGCCCGCCTCGTGGAGGGTGGTCGAAAAAAGGAAGACCACGAACCAGATCAGGCCGAGGACTAGGATGTCTGGGGTCACGCCCGGCTCAGATACTTGGTCTCACGGGTGTCAATGATGATCTTGGTGCCGGGCTCGATGAACGGCGGCACCATGACCATGAGGCCGGTCTCCATCTTGGCCGGCTTGTACGATGCGCTCGCCGTCGCTCCCTTCATGCTGGGCTCGGTGTCCACCACTTCCAGGGTAACCGTGTTCGGCAGCTCGATGCCCACCGCCTTCTCGTCGTAGAAGTCGACCTGGATCACGGTGTTCGGCAGCAGGTAGAGCAACGTGTCGCCGAGCGTCTCGTTCTCCATCGTGACCTGGTCGTAGGTCTCCTGGTTCATGAAGTGATGGCCCGACGGATCGGAGTAGAGGTACTCCATCGGCATGGTCTCGAGGATCGCGCGCTCGACCCGTTCGGTCGAGCTGAAGCGGTGGTCGAAGCTGTTGCCGGTCTTGAGGCTGCGCATCCGGGCCTGTACGAAACCGCGCAGGTTGCCGGGCGTGACGTGCTTGACCTCCATGAGGCGGCAGACATCGTTCTCAAACAGGATGCACATGCCGACCTTCATATGGCTCGCTTGAATCAAGGTTCCATCTCCATTCGTATCAGGTTGCGAGGAGCGTTTACTCGTGCTCCTCTTCGTGGTGCTTCTTGGCGTTGGCCACGATCTTCTCCTGCACGGGTTTCGGCACTTCTTCGTAGTGCGAGAACTCCATGTGGAAGGTCGACCGGCCCTGGGTCATGGCGCGCAGCACACGGGCGTACTCGAGCATCTCGGACATGGGCACCGTGGCCTTGATGATCTGGGAGCCGTTGACCGAGTCCATCCCCTGCGGCCTGCCGCGCCGGTGCGAGAGGTCGCCCATGATGTCGCCGGTGAACTCTTCGCTGGTGTTGACCTCCACCTTCATGATGGGCTCGAGGATGGTCGGCGAAGCCTTCGCCATGGCGTCCTTGAACGCCAGGGAACCGGCGATCTTGAACGCCATTTCCGAGGAGTCGACGTCGTGGAACTGGCCGTCGAGCAGGCGCACCTTGAAGTCGACCACGGGGTAGCCGGCGAGGTAGCCGCGCCGCCGGGCTTCCTGGATGCCCTTTTCCACGGCCGGCCGGTAGTTGTTCGGGATGGCGCCGCCGAAGATCTCGTCCGCGAAGGTGAAGTCTCCGCCGCGGGGCAGCGGCTCGATCTTGATCTTGCAGTCGGCGAACTGGCCGCGGCCGCCGGTCTGTTTCTTGTGCCGGCCGTGGCCGTCCGCGGGCTTCAGGATGGTCTCGCGGTATGGGACCTTGGGCTGATGGAGGATCACTTCCACGTGGTAGCGGCGCTTGAGCTTGGCGACCGCGATCTCGATGTGCTCCTGGCCGGTGCCGGAGATCAGGTGCTCGTGGGTTTCGGGGTCGCGGCCGGCGTGCAGGTCGAGGTCCTCGTCCATGAGCCGGTGGAGCGCTTCGCCGATCTTCTCTTCGTCGCCCTTGGACTTGGGCTCGACCGCGAAGGCCATGGCGGGCTCCAGCACGTGGATCCAGTCCGCCTTGAGCGGCCGGTCCTTGGTGCAGAGCGTGTCGCCGGTGACCGTGTGCTTGAGCTTGGCCACGCCGCCGATGTCGCCGGCGATGAGCTTGGGCACGTGCGCGCCCTGCTTGCCCTGGAGCACCATCAGATGCCCCATCTTCTCCATCTCCTCGGTGCGGCTGTTGTATTCGGCGGTATCCGTGGGCAGGGTGCCGGAGATCACGCGCAGCAGGGAGATCTTGCCGGTGAACGGGTCGGAGAAGGTCTTGAAGACCAGGATCGCCAGCGGACCGGCCGGGTCGGCGGTCAGCTCGCCGGCCTCGCCGCCCAGGGTATGGGCGGGGAAGGGCAGGCGGTCGACCGGCGAGGGGAGGATCTCGAGGAAGCTGTCGAGCAGGGTCGCGGTGCCGATGCCGTGGCTGCCGGAGGAGACGGTGAGCGGGAAGATCTGGCGGCGGGCCACGGCCTCGCGCAGGCCTTTCTCCAGGTCCTCCTGCGACAGGGTGCCGGACTCGAAGAAGCCTTCCATGAGCATGTCGTCGGTCTCGGCGACCGTCTCGACGAGCTGGCCGCGGAGGGTCTCCACCTGCTCGGCGAGCTCGGCGGGGATCGCCGTGGGCTCGGCCTTGCCGTTGCCGTCCTTGGTGAACTTCCAGGCCTTCTGCCTGACCAGGTCGACCACCCCTTCGAAGCCCAGCTCGCGGCCGATCGGGACCTGGACCGGCATCACCAGGCGGCCGAAGGACTTGTGCAGGCCGTCGAGGGCGCGCTGGAAGTCGGCGCGCTCGCGGTCCATCTTGGTCAGGTGGACCATGACCGGGAGCTTGATCTCTTCGGCGAACTTCCAGACCCGCTCCGTGTTGACTTCCACTCCAGCGACCGAGTTGATGCAGAGCAGGAGGGAGTCGGCGGCGCGCATGCCCTGCTTGGCCTCGGTGAAGAAGATGCCGTAGCCGGGGCAGTCGATCAGGTTGACCTTGTGATTGCGCCAGGGCACGAAGCAGGGGGCGAGGCCGATGGAGATGCCGCGCTCGGCTTCCTCGGGGTCGAAGTCGGTGATGGTGTTGCCGTCTTCCACCCTGTGCATGCGGGTCGTGACCCCTCCGGCGTAGAGGAGGGCGCTCACGAGCGTGGTCATACCGGTGTCGTTATGTCCCGCTACGGCCACGTTGCGAATCTTGTCCGGGCTTTCCACCTGCATTGCCTGCATTCTTGGGCCTCCATACAGGGAAACATCAGGGACGCGTAATATACCACCCGTGGGCCGCCCGGGGGCTACTGCCCTAACTCCCGGTCTGTTCAGGATTTATCCAGCCCGGTGTTTGACCTGCGGGGGGCCCCCGGCCTAGAATTCGGCTGACTTCGACAAGCGCCATGTTACCGATGACTCCGCCCAAGCTCGGCCGTTATGAAATTGTCGACGAGATCGGCAAGGGTGCCATGGGCGTGGTGTACCTCGCCCGGGACCCGCTGATCGGGCGCCTCGTGGCCCTGAAGACCTTTCGCATCGGCTATTCGATCCGCGACCAGGAGCTGGAGCAGTTCCGCATCCGCTTCATGCGCGAGGCGCAGAGCGCCGGCATCCTGAGCCATCCCAACATCGTCACCATCCACGACGTGGTGGAGCAGACGGAGGAGGGGCTGGCCTTCATCGCCATGGAGTACGTGCGGGGGACCACCCTCAAGGCGCTGCTCCAGAGCGACCAGCCGATGTCGCTCGCGTTCGTCGTAGACCTCGTGGCGCAGATCGCCGAGGCCCTGGACTACGCCCATGCCCACCGGGTGATCCACCGGGACGTGAAGCCGGCGAACATCCTGATCACGGCCGACAACAAGGTGAAGATCACCGACTTCGGGATCGCCCGGCTCGACACTTCGAACCTGACGCAGGAGGGTCAGCTCCTCGGCACGCCGAATTACATGGCGCCGGAGCAGATCCAGGGCAAGGAGATCGACCACCGCGCCGACCTCTTCGCCCTCGGGGTCGTGCTCTACGAGATGCTGACCCGGCACAAGCCGTTCCAGGGCGAGAACCTGACGGTGGTCAGCCACCGCATCGTCTACGACCACTTCACGCCGCCCAAGGAGTACGCGAAGGATCTGCCGCCCGGGGTCGAACAGGTGCTCGACCGGGCCCTGGACAAGGACCCCGCCCGCCGTTACCAGCGGGCCAAGGACATGGCGGACGACCTGCGGCGGATGTTGAGCGCGGCGCGCGACGACCTCAACGAGACGCTGAGCATCGCCTCCTGGGCGCCGGGGACGGAGCCTCATGCCACTCCGCCCGGCGGCGTCACCATGGTGTCTCCGGCGGCGCCAGCTCCGGCGGTCCCCCCGGCGGCGGCTGCTCCCGCCGTGCCCAAGAAGCCGCGCCAGCCCATGTCGCCACGCCGCCTGTTCCTGTCCGCCGGGGTGGCTGCCGTCGTCGCGATCCTTGCGGCGGCCGCGATCCTCCTCGGGATCTCGTGGTCAGGGGGCTCGGAGAAGCTGCCGGCCACCGATCCGGTGCAGGATGTCGCGGGCACCCGGTACGCGGTGCTCCTCAAACGGGGGCAGGTCTATCGGGATACCCTGAAGTACCCGGAAGCAATCCAAGCCTTCAAGCAGGCCCTGCCGCTCGCGCCCGAGGCTGAGAAGGCGCGCGTCCAGTTGATGATCGAGGACAGTGAGGAACGGCTGGCGAACTTCTTCGCCAATCAGAGCCGGGCCGAGCAGATCGTCACCCACATGGTCGAGGCCCGGCTGGCCATGCAGGACAGCCGCTTCGACGACGCCATCGAGGCCGCCGATGCGGTGCTCCTCCTGGAACCGGCCCATGCGGAGGCCACCCAGTTTCGGGCCGAAGCGCTGAAGGGGAGGGCGAAGCTCCGTCAGCGGCCCCGGACGGCTCCCGGCCAGCAGCCGACGCCGCGCGAGCAGACCGCGACGGTCGTGCCCCAGCCGGACGCTCCCAGCGCGACCCCGCAGCAAACGGCTGAGACCGTTGCTCAGCCTGCGAAGCTGCGCATCAACGTGAGCTCCGAGGGACCCGAGACGACCGTGCGCATCCGGCTCAAGGGTGAATGGGTCTTCAGCCATGCCTTCAAAGGCAAACGCGCTGGGATCCTCCGCAAGGTGGCGCCGTTCAACGACAGCAAGGTGATCGACATGCCTACCGGCACCAACGATTTGCAGGTGTATGTAACCGTGCGCAACAAGGCCGCGGATGTCTCGCCACGAATGGGCCTCTTCCAGGCCGGCGAGATCCGGAATCTGGATGTCCGGGTCTCAGACTCGGGGCTGGTCTCTGTGAACCTGAACTAAATCGCCTGAACTAGACCGCGGCGAGCTCCGGCTCGCGGCGGTGGACCGTCACCTCTCCGATCCCTTCCATCTGCGGGACCAGCTCCTCCGCCGGGCCGACGGCCACGATCGCGATGCGGTCGGGATGGAGGTGCTCCCTCGCTCCCTTCAGCAGATCCTCGCGGGTGACCGCGGCCAGCCGGTCCAGGTAGGTGTCGTAGTGATTGTCCGGCAGCCCGTAGACCGAGAGGAGCTCAAGCCGCTTGGCCACGTCGCCCACGGTCTGGACGGTGTAGGGATAGACCCCGATCATGTAGCTCAGGGTCTCCTCCAGCTCCTGCGGCTCCACCGGCTCCTCGCGGATCCGGCGCAGCTCGCCGAGCACCTCGCGGGTGGCCGCGCCCGTCGACTCCGTGGCCACGGCCGTGTCCACGATGAAGGGCCCCGGCCCCAGCCGCCCCGCGAAGCGGCTGTTCGCGCCATAGGTGTAGCTGTGGCGCTCCCGCAGGTTCAGGTTGATGCGGCTCGTGAACTTGCCGCCCAGCAACATGTTGAGGACGTTCAAGGAGACCCACTGGGGATGCTTGCGCGGCACTCCCGCGTGGCCCAGGCGCAGCTCGGTCTGCGCGGCGCCGGGACGGTCCACGATGTGGATGGAGACCCCGTCGAGCGGCACGGGCCGGATCGGGGGAGCCTCCGGACGGGATACTGCCGGCGCCTGACCGGGCCGCTCGACGAGCGCCTCCTCGATCCGGCGCACGATGTCCTCCGGGTCGATGTCGCCGACGGCGATCACGGTCGAGCCCGCGAGGGAGTAGTGGCTCTCGTAAAAGGCCAACAGGGCATCGCGGTCCAGGAACGGCAGGCTCTCCACGCGCCCAAGGAGCGAGGAGGAGTAGGGCGTTCCGCCGTAGATCACCTCCGACAGGCGGTCGTCCGCCTGGGCGCCAGGGTCAAACCCGCGGCGCATCAGCTCGCCCGAGCGCTGCTGCCGGATGCGCTCGATCTCCTTTTCGGGGAAGGTCGGGGTCAACGCGATCTCGGCGAGCAGGTCGAGGCCGGAGGCCACGTTCTGTGTCAGCATCGCGGCCGCCACATAGCCCGTGTCCCAGTCCGCGGCGGAGACGAGATAGCCGCCGAGGCGCTCCATCCAGGCGGCGATCTCCAGCGAATCGCGGTTCCGCGTCCCCTCGTCAATGAGCGAGGCCGTGAAGGTGGCCAGGCCGGGCCGGTCGACCGGATCGTGATGGGCTCCGGCAGGCACGGAGAGCTCCACGCTGACCAGGGGGACGCCCGCCACGCGCGAGGCGTAGACCGTGGGTCCGCCTGGGATCTGCCGCTTGACGAACGCGGGGAAGCGGAAGGGGCGGAGCTCGCCGCCCGGAGGTGGAGCGGATCGGTTGACAGTCATCAGCTCGCCTTTCGGGGGACGACGGTGACCACCACCCGCTCCGCCTCGGTCATCCAGCGGGAGGCGTAGTCGCTCAGCTCCCGCGGCGCGATCTCCAGGTAGCGGTCGGCCTCGGCCGCGACGCCCGCGGGATCGTCGAAAAAGGTCGTGAATTGAGAGAACAGGTCGGCCCGGTTGTCGAGCTTCTGCATCCCGCTGTAGAGCTCGGTGAGCATCCGGTTGCGCGAGCGCTCGAAGTCGGCGGGCTCGGGGGGCGTGGAGGCGGCGCGCTCCACATGCTCGAGCACCGCCTGCTCCAGGGCCTCGACCGCGATGCCGGGCTTCGCCGTGGCCACGATCATGAAGGTCGCGACCGCTTCGAAGGGGCTGATCCAGGCGGAAACATCCTGGGCGATCCGCCGCTCGTACACGAGGTCGCGGTAAAGGACGCTCGACTTGCCGCCGGAGAACACGCCGGACAGCAGGTCGGCGGCATACCAGCCCCGCTGGCCGTAAGCCGGGCCGCGGAAGCCCATGTAGATGCGGGGGAGGCTGACGTCGTCCTCCAGGACATCGCGCTGCTCGCCGCCCAGGGGGGGAGGCTGCGTCGCGATCGGCGATATCGGCGGGATCGGCGGCCCGGCCGGGATCTCGCCGAACCAGGCCTCGACCCGTTTGAGGGCCGCGCCGGGCTCGAAGTCGCCCGCCAGGGTGAGGACCGCGTTGTTCGGCGCATAGTAGGTCTGGAAGAACTGCCGGACATCCTCCAGCGTGGCAGCGGCGATGTCGTCCATGTACCCGATGACCGGCCAGTGGTACGGATGGTCCCCCGGGTAGAGCAGCTCGTGCAGGCGCTCGTTGGCGCGGCCATAGGGCTGGTTGTCCACCCTCTGGCGGCGCTCGTTCATGACCACGTTGCGCTGCGTGTCGAGGCTCTCCTGGGTCAGGGCAGGCAGGAAGAAGCCCATGCGGTCCGATTCGAGCCACAGGCCGAGCTCCAGGTGATGGGCGGGCAGGGTCTCGAAGTAGTTGGTGCGGTCGTACCAGGTGGAGCCGTTCGCGACTCCGCCCACCTGCTGGAGGTAGCGGAAGTGCTCGTTCGCGGGGACGTGCTCGCTGCCTTGGAAGAGCATGTGCTCGAACAGGTGGGCGAAGCCGGTGCGGCCGGGCCGCTCGTTCTTGGAGCCCACGTGATACCAGAGGTTTACGGTGACCAGGGGGAGGCTGCGGTCCGGATGGAGCACCACCCTCAATCCATTGGAAAGGGTGGCCCGCTCGAACGGGAGCTGCAGGCCCAGATGGGAGATCGGCTCGGAGGTCGTGAGAGTCATAGGTTGCACTGCGGGTTGCTTGGCCCCCGCGGGTCTGCGGAGCATACAACACGGACTCTCACGGACAGTCCGTGAGCTCCTCCCTTACGCTCTGCTTGCGCTACGCCGAATTACCGCCTATACTTCCGTCCATGAGCTACCTGACCGAACGTCAGAAGGAAATCCTCGAGTTCATTCAGGAGTACCGCCGGGAGCGGGGTATCGCTCCTACGCATCGGGAGATCTGCGAGAAATTCGGGTTCTCCTCGTACGGTACCGCGTACAAGCACCTGAAGCTGCTCCAGGAGAAGGGCTTCCTGCGCCGCGACTGGAACCAGAAGCGCGGCATCGAGCTGATCCGCGCCATCCCCGGCGGTGAAGGCAGCGACAAGGACCTCCCCTTCTTCGGACAGATCGCGGCCGGCCGCCCCATCGAGGCGGTGTCCGGGCAGGAGCGCGTGGCGGTGCCGGGGCATCTCCTTAGCCCCCGCGGCGGTGACCACTACGTCCTCAGGGTCGTGGGCGAGTCCATGATCGACGAAGGGATCCACGACGGCGACTTCGTCATCGTGCTCCGGCGCGACCAGGCCGAGCCCGGCGAGATGGTCGTGGCGCTGATCGGCGACGACGCCACCCTCAAGCGTTTCTACCCCGAGGGCAACATCGTCCGCCTGCAGCCGGCCAACCCGACCATGGTGCCGATCCGGGTGCCCGCCCGGGACGTGCGAGTCCAGGGGGTGGTCGTAGGCTTGATGCGGAAGTATTGATCCCATTCCCCCTCTCCCCGGCCCTCTCCCCCGTGCCGGGGGAGAGGGAGAAGGAGATTCTTATGCACGCCTCTTTCGACCTTTTCCAGGATTCCCTGGGCTGGGTCCTTGCTGTCGCCCGGGACGGCAAGCTGGCCTGGCTGGGGCATTCTCCGGACCGCGAGGGCGCCGAGCGGTCCCGGATGCGCTGGTGGTCCGATGCGCTCCACGATCCAGAGGCTCCGCCCCTTCCCGAGGTCCGGCGCCAGCTCGACGAGTATCTGGCTGGCCGGCGCCGCGACTTCGATTTGCCCCTCGATCCCCGGGGGACCGAGTTTCAGCGCCTCTGCTGGAACGCCCTCCAGGAGATCCCCTACGGCGAGACCCGTTCCTACGGCCAGCAGGCCCGGAACGTCGGCCGTCCCCAGGCCGCCCGGGCGGTTGGGTTGGCCAACCATGACAACCCCATCGGCGTGATCATCCCCTGTCACCGGGTGATCGGCGCCAACGGCTCCCTCACCGGCTACGCCGGCGGGCTGGAGATGAAGCGCAAGCTTCTGGAGTTGGAAGGGGTCATTCCGCGTTCGCTGGATCTGTATTAAGATCAGGCCCTCGACCAAGGGCAATTTATGGATCTCGACGCGCTGCTGAAGTTCATGACCGATAAAGGTGCGTCGGACCTTCATCTGAAGCCGACCCGCCCGCCCCTGCTGCGCATCACGGGCAGGCTCATGCCCCTGGAGACCGAGCCGCTCAAGCCCGAAGGCCTGACCGAGATGCTGATGGCGGTCCTCACGCCTCGCCAGAAGGCGCAGCTGGAGGAAAAGCTTTCGGTGGATATCGGTTACGGAGTGCGCGGGCTTGCGCGGTTCCGCGGCAACATCTACATGCAGCGGGGCAACATCGCAGCCTCGTTCCGGCGCATCCCATACCAGATCAAGACCATCGAAGACCTCGACCTGCCCGAGGTGCTCCTCGAGTTCGCCGACCTGCCGATGGGCCTCGTCCTCGTCACCGGCCCCACGGGCAGCGGCAAGTCCACGACGCTCGCGGCCATGATCCGCTACATCGCCACCCGGCGTCCGGTGCACATCATCACCATCGAAGACCCGATGGAGTTCCTGTTCACCGACGACGTGGCCTCGATCTCCCAGCGCGAGGTGGGGACCGACACCACCAGCTTCTCCGAGGCCCTGCGCAACGCCATGCGCCAGGACCCGGACGTCATCATGGTGGGCGAGATGCGTGACATCGAGACGATCTCGACCGTGATCACGGCAGCCGAGACCGGGCATCTGGTCTTTTCGACCCTGCACACCAACAGCGCGCCCCAGACCATGGACCGCATCCTGGACGCCTTTCCCGCCGAGCAGCAGGGGCAGATCCGCAGCCAGCTCGCCCAGGTGTTCAAGGGCGTGATCACCATGAAGCTGGTCGAGCGCCGCGACCGTCCTGGCCTCGTGGCCGCGCTGGAGATCATGCGGTCGTCGCCCAGGATCGCCAAGATGATCGAGACCGGCGAGATCAGCTCGCTCCACGAGGAGCTGGAGTCCTCGGTCGGCTACTACCGCATGCAGTCGATGAACCACTCGCTGCTGGCGCTCCTCGTCCACGGCACGATCTCGTACGCCGAGGCCATGCGCCAGTCGCCCGATCCCGAAGACCTTTCGCTCAAGCTCCGCAGGATGTTTCCGGATATCGAGAAGCAAGGAGGCGACATGGCCAGCACGTCCGATTTCGCCGCGATCGTCGAGCTTCAGCAGTTCAAGAAGCTGTTCGAAGAGCAGGAAGAGAAGGTCCGCATCCGCATCGGGGAGAAGGACGAGGAGATCGGCGCCCTCCAGGCCTCGATCCGTCAGCGCGACGAGCAGATGGAAGAGGTCAAGGCCCGCTTCCAGGAGATGGCCGCCGAGCGCGAGAAGATCCGCGGCGACTACAACCGCCTCCGCCAGGAAGCGCAGGAGAAGATCGACAAGCTCATGGAGCGCATCAAGGAGCTCAACCAGAAGGCAGCGGCAGCGGGACCCACGCCGCCGACCGGCAAGACCGGGATTTTCCGTTAGAGAGCCCTCAGCAGCGCGACCGCCTCTTCTCTCGTCCGCACTTTCCCGTCCACCTGCGCCTCGAGCACTGCTCCGAGGGCGCGTCCCACCCCGGGTCCGGGCGGGATGCCGAGGATCTGCTGGACCTCCTCGCCGCCGAGGAGGCGCGGCGGATCGATCAGGGTAGCGCCTTCTCTGCGAGCAAGATCGACCAGGGGAGCCAGGGCGGGCCGCCATGGGTGGCCATGGGCGCGAGCGCAGAGGAAGGCGACGGCCGTGGGCCAGAGCGTCCCCGTCCGGTAGAGGAAGCGCCGGCGGCCGGTCTCGTCCTCGGGGAGGCCCGGCAGCTCCAGCAGCCGGGAAACGTCCGCGGCCATGGAACGGGTCAGATAACCGGCGTCGCGGAAGCGCTCCAGGGTGGGGCGCGGCTCCGGCAGATTCGCGAAGAGGGAGGCCAGGCAGGCGATCCGGGCATCCACTTGCGCCGCTACATGAGGGGCGCGGTCGCGGAGCTCGCGGATCGCCTCGGGGAGGGCTCCCACCTCGGCGAGAGCGAGGCCGGGCCGTCCGGGCTCGCCGGGCCGTCCGAGCCAGAGGCCGGGGTAGAGGTCCAGCTCCATGAGGAGGGTGAGGCCGCGCGCCGCGTCCGGATCGTCGAAGAGGAGGTTCAGCTCGTCGCGGACCCGCTCGGCTGCAACCTCGGACAGCCCAGGCGCCGACCGCCTTGCGAGAAGGAGGGTGTCCGGCTCGGCCGTGAACCCGGGCAGCTTCAGGAGGAGGCGTGGAAGGCGGAGCACCCGCAGCGGATCGCCCGAGAAGCTCTCGCTCGTGGTGGCGCGCAGGGTCCGCCTGCCGAGGTCGCCGAGGCCGTTGAAGGGGTCG
Organism: uncultured Holophagales bacterium; assembly: GCA_963741305.1. GTDB lineage: Bacteria > Acidobacteriota > Thermoanaerobaculia > Multivoradales > UBA5704 > DATMER01. The sequence goes on from CAVUHL010000003.1 coordinate 248,766, forward strand.
GAGACCTCCTGCGTCCGCAGATCGAAGGCGAACGAGTTGACGGTGAAGTCGCGGCGGGCGAGGTCCTGGTGGAGAGAGGTGCCGGCGCGGTCCCAGATGTCCACAACCACGTCCTCTCCGACCAGCCGGTAGGCGGCGAACTCCTTGCCGCCGAGGAGGACGAGCCGCGCGGGCAAAATCTCTGCGAGGCGCTCGGAAACCTCCTTGCCGCGTCCGGAGACCACGGCGTCGAAGTCGTGGACCGGCAGCCCGAGGGCCCGGTCGCGGAGGACGCCGCCAACCAGGTGGACCTCGACTCCCTCCGCCGCAGCGATGAGCGCGCGCACGGCGGGCTGGTGGAGGAGGAGGCGGAAGGAGTGGAGGGGCATGGGAGGGATTGTATCGGCAAGAGGGCGCTCCCTCCCGGGGCCGTTGCGTTGCTTCCCGACCCTATTGCGCTGCCTCTCGGCCTCGGTGCGACGCTGGCCGACCTCGATGCAACGCTGCCCGACCCTGATGCGACGCTGCCCGACCTCGGTACAACGCCGACCGGCTCCGTTGCAACGCTGGCCGACCTCGTTGCGCTGCCGCCCGGCCCTGGTGCGCCGCCGCCCGACCCTGTGCGCTGTTGCTCCGGCTTCCAGCGGCCCGCTCCCGACCTCGCCTAGCGTTGGCTGGGCCTCGCGTAGCTGCTGCGGTCGGGAAGCCCCCTCCCCAGGCCTCTGCTACACTGCCTCATGGCCAGAAGGCTCGCCATCCTCCTCGCAGCCCTCCTCCTGCCGACCCTCGCCTCCGCTCAGGACCCCAAGCTCGAAGACCAGTTCGGCGAAGAGATCACGGTCTCGCTGATCTCCATGACAGTCCGCGCCGTGGATGGCCGCGGCCGCCCGGTCACCGGCCTCGGGCCTGAGGACTTCCGCGTCCGGGTGGGGAAGAAGGAGATCCCGGTGGTGGGAGTCGATTGGTTCTCGTCTGGCGAGCCCGCTCCGGTCGTCGAGGCTCCGGGCGTGCCGACGCCTGAGACCGTTACGACCGTTACGGTCACCGAGCCCCGGCCGGCGGGAAAGCTGGTGGTTTTCTGGGTCCAGTCCGATTTCGACCCTTCGCGGGTCAGCGGACAGCTCCGGCTGTGGCCCTACATCGACGAATTCATCCAGACCCTCCACCCGGCAGACCGGATGGCCGTGATCTCTTACGACTCGCACCTCCATCTGCGGCAGGACTTCACCCAGGACCTGGAGACCGTCCATGCTGCCATCTACCGCGGAATGCTGCACGGGGATTCGGAGACCGGAGCCGGTAGTGGGGAGGCCTCCCTCCTCGGGTCTTTTGACTTCCGGGCAGCCGAGGAAGCCGCCTCGCCGGAGCGGGCGCTGGAGGTCACTGCCGAAGCCTTCGCGGCGCTGCCCGGCGAGAAGGTCATCGTCTACCTGGGCTGGGGCCTGGGCCGTTTCGGCTCCTTCGGTGTCCAGATGACCCCAGCGTTCTATCCCGCCGTGCGCGCGCTCCGCCGCGCCAACATCCCGGTCTTCGTCCTCGATGTCACGAGCGCCGACTACCACTCGCTGGAGGTGGGCCTCGAAGCCGTGGCCCATGCCACGGGCGGCACCTATCAGAAGACGCACGTGCTCACCGGGCTCGCCACGGACTTCCTTGCCCAGGCCATCTCGGGCCACTACGTCATCAGCATCGACCCCGGCACCGTGCCCCGCAAGGGCGGACCGGTCACCGTCGAGCTGCGCGACCGGAAGAGGGGCTCCGTCATCACCCGTCCCCTGACCCTGCGTTAGCTGAGGGAAATCCCCTACCTCCCCTGAGGGAAATCCCCGATACCGCGCCCGCCGCGGAACGGGGAGACTCGCATGAAAGAAGTTTTGCGCGCGAGGAGAGCCATGACAGGGCCAATGCACTACGGCAGGGCGATACCGGCGATATTGGGATGGCGGCGCCATCTCATGGCGACGATGGTCGCCTGGGCCGAGGCGTTCGAGCGCAAGGACGCCTACACTGCCGGCCATGTCCAGAGGGTGACGGGCTTCTCGCTGCTCCTCGGCGCGGAGCTCGGGCTCTCTCAGGCGGCTCTGACGGACCTCTGCTTCGCCGCCGCGCTGCACGACGTGGGGAAGATCTTCGTGAGCAAGGAGATCCTCCGCAAGCCCGGCTGCCTCAACACGCGGGAGCTGGAGGTGATGAAGGCCCACCCGGAGGTCGGAGCCCGGATCCTCGCCGGGGTGCGCGGCCTGCGCGGGGCGGCCGGCGGAGTCCGCCACCACCACGAGCGCTACGACGGCCGCGGCTATCCGGACGGCCTTCAGGGAACCGAGATCCCGCTGTCCTCGCGCATCATCGCCGTGGCAGACACCTACGACGCGATGACCAGCCACCGTCCCTACCGCGCAGCCCTCTTCCCTCTGGAAGCGGCCCGCGAGATCACCGTCGAGGCGGGGAGGCAGCTCTGCCCGTCCGTGGTGGGCGCATTCCAAAGCCTCTTCGATACCGGCCGTTTCGTCCTGGCCCCGTGACCCCGGTTTAGCTCCGCCATTGCCTTCCCCTTGGAAGCGGGGCTAAACTGTCACTTCAGGGCTATGGCACTAACCATCGAAGAAGTAAGGAAAATCGCCGCTCTCGCCCGACTCCGTTTCACACCGGAGGAGGAAGCCGTCTTCGTCGGACAGCTGGGCAAGATCGTGGACTACATCGATCAGCTCCAGAGCTACGAGAGCGGCTCGGGGGAAGAGGCTGCCCAGGGAGCCCCGGAGGCCGAGGACCGCGTCTGGGAGTGCCTGCCCCGCGAGCAGTTCCTGGCCAATGCCCCGGCCGCCATGGATGGCTTCCTGCTCGTGCCCGAGGTGAAGGGTGAGTGAGCTCTGGGAGCTTTCCGCCGAGGAGACCTCCCGCCGGGTGCGCGCCCGTGAAGCCTCGGCCGTGGATGTCGTCGAGGCTGCCCTGGCCCGGACCGCCCGCGTCGAGCCGCTGATCCACGCCTGGCTGGAGCTGTTCGAGGACGAGGCCCGCGAGCGCGCGGCTGAAATCGATCGAAATCCAGTTGGTCCCCTGGCAGGAGTGACGGTCGCGCTCAAGGACAACATGAGCGTGGCCGGATGGCCGCTCACCTGCGGCTCGAAGATCCTCTCCGGCTACGTGGCCCCGTACACCGCGACCGCGATCCAGCAGCTCCTCGATGCGGGCGCCGTGATCCTCGGCCGGGCCAACATGGACGAGTTCGCCATGGGCTCGTCGTGCGAGAACTCGGCGTACCAGATCACCCGTAACCCGTGGGACCTCGGCACCGTGCCCGGCGGATCGAGCGGCGGTCCGGCTGCCGCGGTCGCCGCGGGGAGCGCGGTTTTAGGCATCGGCTCGGACACCGGCGGCTCCGTGCGCCAGCCCGCCGCGCTCTGCGGCCTGGTGGGGGCCAAGCCCACCTGGGGACGGGTCTCGCGCTACGGGCTCGTGGCTTTCGCCTCGTCGACCGACCAGATCGCTCCCATGGCCCGGAGCGTGCGCGATGCGGCCCTCGCCATGTCCGTCCTCTCCGGCCCTGATCCCAGGGACTCCACCTGCTCGACCCGGGCGGCCGAGGATTACCTCTCCCGCATCGAGGAGGGGATCGAGGGGCTGCGGGTCGGCGTGATCAAAGAGATCGATGCATCCACCTTCGATCCCGCGAGCGGCAGAGTCTGGCGCGAGTCGCTGGAGCGCCTCCAGGCCGCGGGCGCGGAGCTGGTGGAGGTTTCGGTGCCCAGCCTGGACGCGGCCATCGCCGTCTATTACGTGATCGCCATGTCCGAGGCGAGCGCCAACCTGGCCCGCTTCGACGGCGTGCGCTACGGCCGCCGGGCGGAGCAGGCGGACAACCTGCTCGACATGTATCTGGCCAGCCGCAGCGAAGGCTTCGGGCCGGAGGTCAAGCGCCGGATCATGCTCGGCACGTTCGCGCTGTCGTCCGGCTACTACCAGGCCTACTACGGGAAAGCCCGCGGCGTGCTGGAGAAGATGAGGCAGGAGCTGCACGCGGCCCTGAAGACGGCTGACCTGGTCGCGACCCCGACGGCTCCGGGCGCGGCTTTCGGCATCGGCGAGAAGACGGACGATCCGCTCGCCATGTACCTCTCCGACATCTTCACCGCCCCGGCCTCTCTCACCGGCCTGCCCGCAGTGTCGGTGCCCTCGGGCCTGGACGACCGCGGCCTGCCGCTGTCCCTCCAGCTCATGGGCAGGCCGTTCGAGGAGGCCACGGTCTTCCGCGCGGCACGGGCCTTCGAGCTCCAGGGGAGCTTCCGGTTGGCGCCGACTTTCCGGGGACAGGCAGTATGAAGGTCTGGGTGTTGGCTTTCCTCGCTCTCTTGGCTGTTCCCGTGGCTTGGGCGGCACCCGATCCCAAGCTGACGATTCCGCGCTCCCTCCGGATGGACCTCGGCGGCGGCCTCGTCGCCACGCTCACGGAGAAGGACGGGATCTTCCTGGAGGCCGTGCCCCAGAGAGGGGAGGGCCTCCTCGCCTTCACCCGCCGGCTGTGCGGGGATTCGCGCCTTTCTCCCCAGATCCTCGAAGCCAATAACAGCGCCGGCTCTACCACCCTCATCGCCGGGATGCGCTACCGCATCCCCTTCGACCTGCTCTCGCAGGAGTGGCATCTGAAGCTGGTGAAGACCCTCTTCCCCAAGGACAGCGGCCAGGCGGACGGCTGGAAGCACGAGGCGCACGGCATCGGCGCGATGCAGCGCGAGAGCCTCTGGCAGATCTCCCTCTGGTACACGGGCACGGGGGAGAACTTCCGCGCCATCCGCGAGTACAACGAGCTGCTGGACGACGACGTGCCCCGCGGCACGGCCGTGGTGATCCCGTCCGAGCTGCTGCGGCCGGCGTTCAAGGCGGTGCTTCCGGTGCCGGAGAAGCCGTACCACCTGACCTACGGCAAGGATGAGGACGGGGAGTACGCGGTCTATCGCCTGCGTCCGGGGGAGGCGCTGTACTCCAGCGTGGTAGTGCGGTTCACGGGCCGCGTCCATGGCCAGGACGTGAACCAGCTCGCCTCCGAGATTGCCGGACGCAGCGGGGTCGTGGACGTGACCGACATCCCGATCGGCTTCCGCGTCAAGATCCCGTTCGACGTGCTGCAGCCCGAGTTCCTGCCCGAGGGCCATCCCCGCCGGTTGGAGTACGAGGCGAGCCTGCGGGCCAGCGCCCAGTTCAGCAACCAGGTCAAGGCGAGCGGGCTGGCCGGGATCACGGTGGTGCTCGACGCGGGCCATGGCGGCCAGGACCCGGGCGCGTCCATGGGCGGAGTCTGGGAGAGCACCTACGTCTACGACATCGCGCTGCGGGTGAAGCGCTTGCTGGAGACCCAGACCGCGGCCAAGGTGGTGATAACCACGCGCGACGGCGCGGACTTCAAGGTCCAGGAGGCGGACGTGCTGCCCTTCTCCCGCCGCCACTCGGTGCTGACCACGCCGCCGTACCCGATCGAGGATGCCCGGGTGGGCACGAACCTGCGCTGGTACCTGGCGAACAGCGTGTTCCGCAAGACGGTCAAGGAGAGCAGGGACCCGCAGAAGGTGGTCTTCCTCTCGATCCACGCGGATTCGCTCCATCCTTCGCTGCGCGGGGCCATGGCCTACATCCCCTCGGCGGAGGAGCGGGACGGCACCTATGGCAAGAGCGGCACGGTCTACACCTCCCGCAAGGAGGTGCAGGAGGATCAGCACGTGAGCTTCCCCATGCAGGAGCGGGTGGAGAGCGAGGGCCTCTCCCGCGAGCTGGCCAAGGAGCTGATCGCCGCCTTCCACGCCAACGGGTTGCCGGTGCACCCCTTCAAGCCGGTGCGCGACAAGATCATCCGCAACAAGAGCGCCTGGGTGCCCGCGGTGCTCCGCTACAACTCCGTTCCCGCCAAAATGCTGCTGGAAGTCTGCAACCTCGCCAATGACCAGGACCGCCGCCTGATCCAGACCCGCGCCTGGCGCCAGAAGGTCTCCGAAGCCGTCGTCAAGGGGCTGCTGGCGTACTATGGCGAAGAGCAGGGTGGAGCGGGGCCGGCGGTGAAGACTGCGAAGTAGGAGGCCCTCACCCCCCGGCCCCCTCTCCCGGTCCCCCGAGCACACCCTCCCCGGGAGAGGGGGAGACTGGCAGTTCTTCTCTCAGACTGTGTAGATCTACCAAGGATGGGATTGTTCCCCCTCTCCCGGGGAGGGTGTGCTCGGGGGACCGGGAGAGGGGGCTAGGGGGTGAGGGCCTCAGGGGTGTAAACTTTACCCCCGGGAACTTTTCACCCCGGAGAACCGTCATAGTAAGTAGAAGGATGCTTCGCATGCATCCTGGGAGGGCCCGGTGGGGGTAGCCACGGTTTCCGCAGTTGTCCGTGACCTCGATCTCGACTTAGAGCTCGTCGAACGTCACCGCTATGGTGACGATCGGGCTTTCAACGAGGTCTATGCCCGGTTCGAGGATATGGTCTACAACCTCTCCTACCGCCTCGCGGGCAACCGCGAGGAGGCTGCCGACCTCACGCAGGAGATCTTCCTGCGCGTGTTCCGGCACCTCGGGAGCTTCGGGGGGCGTTCCACCCTGAAGACCTGGATCTTCCGGATCGCGGTGAATCACTGCCGCGACAGGCTCTCCCGCTGGCACCCGCCGACGCAGCCGATCGGCGAGGAAACGGGAGAGGGCATCGCCGTCTATGCCGACCCGTCACGCGGGCCGGAAGAGTTGGCGGTCGCCGCCGACGACAAGCGCCGTGTGGAACAGGCGCTGATCCGTCTGCCGCAAGTGTTCCGGGAGGTCGTAGTCCTGCGGGACATCGAAGGGCTCTCCTACGAGGAAATCGCCGACGTTCTGGGAGTCCGGATCGGCACGGTACGCTCGCGGATCGCCCGCGGCCGTGACCAGCTCCGGACCCTCTTGGAGAATTGACATGGTTCGCCATCTATCATCCGAGCAGCTTTCCGCGTATCTGGACGGAGAGGCTGCATTTCATGAATCGCGGGAGATCGAGGGTCACCTCGCTGCCTGCACAAATTGCCGCGACCGCTTCAAGTCCATGCAGCGCACGGTCAGCGGAGTCTGGCACCTGGACCGGGTAGCTCCGCCGCCGGGACTTTCGACGCGGGTCAGGGCCGAGGTCGCCGCGGTGCGCGGGCCGGAGCCCACCTTCGTCCGCTCCCTTGGCGCGCTCATCTTCGGCCTGCCGAACCAGAGGGCGTTCCGCACCACCGCCGCCATCGCCTTGCCCCTGGTGCTCAGCCTGTTCCTGTTCAAGAACGGGATGGATCAGAAGGCCGTGGAGCAGACCCTGATGCCGCCGCCGCCGGCTCTGGTGGAAGTCGTTACCGTCGTGCCCACGGCGGACCTGCCTCTCGTGCTTCCGCAGACCACGAGCAGGGTGGCCGGCCGGGAGTTCGTGTGGCGGGAGAGGGCCGGCGTCTGGGTGCAGAGGGGCCTCGAAGGCAAGGTGCCCGAGTTCCGCGTCTCGGCCCAGAGCCCCCAGGGGCGCGAGCTCCTGGAACGGCACTCGGACATCGGCCTGCTGTTGGCCGACGGGTCGAGGGTCGTGCTGCGCGACAGGTTGGAGACGTTCGAGCTGTCCAAGGGAGTTTGATGAAGAAAGACAGGCGGCCTCCGGGCCGCCTGCCTCACCTCCAGGGTTCGATCGCTTCAATCCGCCAGACTTCGCCGGCGAGGTTGGTCTCGTCGCCCACCTTCTTGGTCAGCAGGTTCATGACCTGCTCCGACTCGTAGGAGAGGATGTCCTCTTCGGGCTTGCTCTCCCAGGGGCCGAGGATGGTGATCACCCGGCTGCCTTCCTTGCCGGACAGGCGCACCCTGGTGCCGATGCGCACCTCGTTGACGTCCATGTTCGCGGTCTCGATCGGCCGGACCCGCGCCAGGTCGGCGTTGAGCGCCGCGGCGCGGGCGTTCAGGTATTCGTGCCGCTGCCGCGCCGACTTGTACTCGAAGTTCTCGCGCAGGTCGCCCATGGCGCGGGCCTCTTCGATCGCCTTGCGGTTTGCCGGCACCTCGACCGTCATGATCCGGTGCAGCTCGGCCTGCTTGACCTCGATCTGCTCGGTCGTGGCATAGAGCGCCTCCGGGCCGCTGTCCTTGCGCTGCGCCGGGAAGCGGAGCTGGATCGCGTTGACGAGCTGCTCGCGCTGGAAAGGCTCCAGGTTCGAGCTGCGTTGCACGGCATCCTCCGCCTGGGCCGCCTGGTCCTGGGTGAGGTGGGTCAGGAGGCGGGGCACCGTGCCGCCGGATTCGGCCAGCGCCAGAAGGCGGAGGCGGTAGGCCGCGAACTCGTCGCGTGCCGGAGCGCCGAGGATCTGCTGCAACAGGCGCAGGGGGTTGCGGGCACGCATCATTTCATCGACCGCGGCGCGCTCGGCCAGCCAGGTGAAAGCGGCAGGGTAGCGGTGCGGCTGGGCGAAGAGGGTGTCGTAGAAGCGCTCCAGCTCCTTGAGCCCGGCCGCGGTCGAATCCCGGAGCCCGTCGGCCAGCATGTCGAGGGCGCGGGGATCGGTCTCCTTGGTCATGGCGCCGCGGTAGACGTCCGGCCAGTCATCCCGCAGCTCGCGCACCATGGCGTAAGCGCGCTCGCGCAGCAGCCGGTCGTCGATGCCGGCGAAGAGCCGCGTGGGATCGCGCTGGAGGAGGAGCTCCTCGGGCGACCAGTCCACGTCCTGGGGCGCGCCGCCGGTGCGGTCCAGGGCGAACCAGATCTCGAAGGCGAGGCCCGAGTCCTGGTTGTAGATGCGTTCGGCGACCGCCTCCAGGTTCTTCGCCATGAGCGCCCGCAGGCCGGGATCACGGGCACCGTCGCGCTTCAGGCGCTCGATCTTCTTGCGCGGATCGGCCTTCTCGAACGCCTTCCAGAGCGTATCGACCGCGTCCGAGCTGCTCTCGGCCCAGCGGTAGGTCTGGCGGCTGCCCGTGCCGGTCGCAACCACGTGGCCGTGCTTGCGCGCCGAGGACCACCAGGAGGTCCACTGCGACTCGCTGACGATGCCGTTCAGGATCTCGCGGATCTCGCCGGCGGTGAGCGGCCGGTCGTAGCTCTGAAGGACCGCCTGGAGCAGCTGCGGCGGCTTGAGCGCGCAGAGGGCGTCGCGGTCCTCCAGCTTGCGGCGCAGCACGTGGCCCGGCGAGAGCGGCTGGAGCAGCTTGGCCGCGGCCTTGAAGCCGACGGTCATGCCCTTGATCCGCTCGAAGTCGACCTTGAAGCTCTCCAGCCCCAGGTTCGCCTCCGCGATGCGGCCGACGCCCTTGCCTTCCATGGCCACGACCGTGCCGACGTCGAAGGCGAGCAGGCTCTCGAGCTTCTCGACCTTCTCCCAGGTCTTGGGGATGTCCTGCGTGGCGCGTTGCAAGCCGACGGCATCGGCGAGCCCTTGGAAGATGGAGCGGTCGCCGTAGAGGCGTTTCAGGGTTGCGAAGATTGCGGGGTGGAGCTTGTCGGGAGGGAGGAGCATGGAGCCGCCGCGTTGCAGCAGTTTTCGGCGCATGTCCCAGCGCCCGCTTTCGCGGAGTTGATCGTCGAGCATCTCCAGCAGGAGGCGCGCGCGCTCCTCCTGGCCGGTGCCGGTCAGGGCGCGAGCCACGCCGATGAAGTAGTCGAGGTCCAAGGGATCCTGGCCCATCGCGGCCAGCCATTCTCCCTCGATCGCGTCGAACTCTCCTTTGGCGAGGTGGGTTTGCGTGTCTCTTGTGATCGCCATTGTCGAAGGAAGATACCATAGGGTCATGGTCGAGCCGGTCCAGGGAGATGCCCCTTCGGAGCTCCTGTCCCTCTCATCAGAGCTTGCTGACATCCTGCGCCGGATGCGCGACGCCGGTTCCGAGGAGCTGTTGGCCCTGGTGCGCGAGCACGCCGGGCTCCTCGATCCGCCGGCCGTCCGCAACGTGCTGCGCAGCTCTTTCGTCACGGCCGAGGTGATCGAGGTCCTGGCCCAGCCGCGCCTGCTCTCGTTCTACGAGGTGCGGCGCGACCTGGCGTTCCACCCGCGCACGCCGCAGGTACTGGCGCAGCAGCTCATCCCCGGCCTCTATTGGCGGGACCTGGCTGCGCTCGGCGGGGACATGCGCCTGCACCCCCGGCTGCGCCGCATGGCCGACCAGTACCTGTCGATGCGCCTGCCCGAGCTGGCGATGGGAGAGAAGGTTTCGATCGCCCGCACCGCGGGTACGGGGCTGCTCGCGCACCTGCGCCACGACCCCAGTCCGCGCGTGATTGGTGCATTGTTGGACAATCCACGCCTTACCGAGGATATCCTTGCTCCCGTCGTGCACGGCGCGGGCACTCCCGGGCCGGTGCTGGCGCTGATCGCGGCGGACCGCCGGTGGGGGGCGCGCTACGGGCTGCAGGCGGCGATCTGCCGCAATCCGGGCACTCCGCTCGCGGCCTGTTTGCGGCTTCTGCCGCTGTTGCGGAAGGCTGAGCTGAGGGCCGTGGCCGTTGATCAGCGCCTGTCCGCCGCGGTCCGGCAACGGGCGCGGGTCTTGCTGGGTGATACCTGATGGAAGAAATACTGAAAGGATTTGACGTAAAGCCAAGTGCCGCGTAAAGTTATGACTCGCGTGCCGCCAAAAGACATGTCCAGACGAGAGCGAGCCCCACAGCGCCGCAATGGCGGCGATGGTCAAGGTGCGGGACCGGCGGAAACGCCTCCTGGCGGCGGCCCCGTAATGCCTAAACGTCAACCACCCTGGGACAAGCCGCCGGAAGTAGAGAGCACCGCTGCCTTTGGTGACTGGCTCCGGCGCCAGCGCGAGATGCGGGAGATCAGCCTCCGCGACATCGCGGACCGCACCAAGATCAGCCTGCGCTACCTGCAGGCGATGGAGGACGACCGGTTCGACCTCCTGCCTGCTCCGATCTTCGCCAAGGGGTTCCTGCGCGAGTACGCCCGCTATGTCGGCCTCAATCCCGACGAAGTCGTCAACCACTACCTTTCGGTCCAGCAGCAGGGAAGCACCGAGGAAGATGGGGTCAAGAAGGATTCGACCCTCTCCAGCCAGCGTCCGACACGGCCCAAGCCGGTGCGGAACTGGACCTATGGTCTGTTCCTCCTGCTCGCCGTGCTCGCCCTGATCGGGATGGTTGCCGCGCTCTACTGGTACGCCGAGCATCGCCGGGACGATCCCTCCGCCGACGTGACCCCGCCGCCCATCGCCGCTCCCCCCGCGCCCGAGACGATGCCGGTCTCGGCACCCCTGGTCACTCCCGAAGGGCCCAAGGCTCCGCTCGAGGTCAACATCGACCTCACGTCCGCGTGCTGGGTGGAGGTGTCGGCGGACGGCAAGCGCGTCGTGGCCCAGGAGTATGCGCAGGGCGAGTCGGAGACCTTCAAGGCGAAGGAGAGCGTGCAGGTCACGCTCGGCGACACCAGCGCGGCCGAGATCCAGGTCAACGGCTTCTCCTACCCGTTGAACGGCAAGCTGGGCGAGGTGCGGGAGTTCGTCATCGACCTGGAGACGGTGCGGCAGCTCGCAGAGAAGAAAGAGGCTCCCTGACCGTGGCCGACTCCCAGGCCTCGCTGCTCGATCAGGTTCGGTCGGGCGCCAATCGCCAGCTTCAGGTGCTGGCGGCGAGCGGCTTCCTGCCCCTGGCACCCGAAGACCTCATCCCCCTGCAGGTCCAGTTCGCCCGCGGCCGCGACATCGAGCTCGCCGGCAAGGCGTCGGAAGCCCTGCGCCAGGTGGATGTGCGGGTCGCGGCGCCCTTCCTGGAGCACTTGGCAGGGGAGGATGTGCTCGCGTTCTTCGCGGTCCAGATTTCCCATCCGCGGCTGATCGAGACGATCCTGCGGCGGCGCGACGTGCCCCGGAAGCTCCTGGTCGACCTGGCGCGCCGCCTCCCTCCCGACCTCCAGGAGATCCTGGTCCTGCGCCAGGATGCGATCCTGGACGAGCCGGAGATCCTCTCGGCCCTGGAAGAGAACCCGCAGCTCTCCAGCTACGTTCAGCGGCGGATCACCGAGTACCGCGAGCACCTGTTGCCCCGGGAGCGCACCGTGCGCCCGGCTCCGCTGCCCGAGATACTCGAGGGGACGGAGGAGATCGACGATAACGCCCTGGCCGCAGCGGTGGCGGCGGTCCGCTCCCTCCCGGTCGAAGGGGAGATCGAGGAGAAGACCGGCCTCTCCGAGGGCCAGATCCGCATGCTCTCGGTGCCGGCCCGGCTGAAGCTGGCGCGCGGCGCGCCGCGCGCCCTGCGCAACCTCCTGCTGCGGGACACGAACCCGCAGGTGGCCTGCGCGGCGCTCCTCTTCAACAACCTGTCGGACCAGGAGATCGAGCAGACCGCGTCGAGCCGCTCGGTGCAGCAGGAGGTGCTGGACGCGATCGCCAGGAAACGCGAGTGGATCGGCCGCTATCCCGTGATGAAGGCGCTCATCCAGAACCCCCGGACACCCCTGGCCATCGCCCTCAAGTACGTGCCTCGGCTGGCGGTGAAAGACCTGCGCGACATGGCCAAGGACCGCAACATTCCGGACGCGGTTCGATCCATGGCCCTCCGTTTGTATAGAATCAAGCAGAAATAAGGGACATGTGATGCCGAAGGACTTCTACGTCGTCCTCGGACTGCCGCGTAACGCGACCGAGGACCAGATCCGCCAGCGCTTCCGGGAGCTGGCGCGCGTCCGTCACCCCGACCGCTTCCAGGGGTCGGAGAGGCTGCGGGCGGACACGGAGTTCCAGGAGATCACGCAGGCCTTCAACGTGCTCTCCGATGCGGAGCGGCGGCGGCAGCACGACGTCGAGCTGATCCGGCCCGGCGCCGACTCGGACCCGAAGCAACTCGCCCGCACCTACCTGCAGCGGGGCGTCAAGGCGTACAAGGAGAAGAGCTTCCTGGATGCGGCCGACAATTTCGACCGGGCTACCAAGGCCGATCCCAACAGCTCGCAGACCTGGCACTACCTGGCCCTGGCTTGCGCCCAGCAGGCGAACTGGCTGCCCCGGGCCGTCCTGGCCATCGAGCGGGCCTGCGAGCTGGAACCGATGAACCCTTCCTATCGAAAGCAGGCCGGGCGGATCTGCGCGCTCGCCGGACAGGCGGACCGCGCGGTGCTCCACTATCGCAAGGCGATCGAGTGGGGAGAGGACGATCCCGCGGTCCTCCGTGCTCTGGAGGAGCTGGAGAAACCATCCGCCCGGCGCGGGCTGTTCGGAAAGGCTGGCTGATGCTGCGCGTCAAGGCCTGCGGGCTCTCCGATGTCGGTCTGACCCGGATCCATAACGAGGATTACTTCGAGATCGACCCGCTGCACCGGCTCTACGTCGTCGCTGACGGCATGGGCGGTCACAGCCACGGAGAGGTCGCGGCTCAGATCGCGGTGCACGCCATCCGCGAGTTCATCGACAAGACCGCGGAGAAGGACACTACCTGGCCGTTCGGCATGGACAACCGCTTCGAGCGGCACACCAACCTGCTCCGGATGGCGGTGCGCATCGCCCATGATCACGTGCTCCGGGCGATCAGCAAGGACGGCTCCCTCTACGGGATGGGCACGACGGTGGTCGGGTTCCTGCTCGCGGGCGGGACCGCGGCGGTGGCGCACGTGGGCGACAGCCGCGCCTACCGTCTGCGTAACAACCGGCTCGACCAGCTCACGCAGGACCACACCTGGGTCAACGAGCAGGTGGTGGCCGGCTTCCTCTCCAAGGAGCAGGCGCGCTCGCACCCGCTCAAGAACGTGGTGACCCGTGCCCTGGGCGGCGAGAGCGAGGTCGTGGTGGACGTCCGCGAGCTGGAAGTGAAGCCGGGCGATCTTTATCTCCTTTGCTCGGACGGCCTCACCGGCATGCTCTCGGACGCCGACATCCGCGAGCGCCTCTCCTCCGGGAGGGACCTCCACGAGATCTGCCGCAGCCTGGTCAACGACTCGAACGCCCGCGGCGGCATCGACAACGTGACGGTCGTCCTCCTCAAGATCGAGGAAGAGGAAGACGGCGAGGATACGCAAGGTACCCGCGTGTAGTGCCCCGTTTTGCCGTCATCGGAGCCGGCCCGGCCGGCGGCTCCGCCGCCCTGGCCCTGGCGAGGGCGGGCGCCGAAGTCGACCTTTTTCTCCCCACCCGTCCCGGTGAAAAGCCCTGCGGCGGCGCTGTCCCCGAGCACGTCCTCCCGCGCCTCGAAGGCTTCGATCCCTCCCCTCTGCCGGCTGTCATCAGCCCCGAGGCTGTCCTCGAAGACGCCCGGGGCGGCGCCCTGGAGATCGACCTCGAAGGCATCCGCATCTTCCGCCGGGCCGACCTCGACCGGGCCCTCTGTGAAGCCGCGATTGCCGCGGGTGCGCGCCCGATCCGGCAGAAGGTCGAATCGCTGGAAGGGCTCTCTTACGACTGGGTGATCGGCGCCGACGGCGCCCGGGGACGGACTCGGCGGAGCCTGGGTCTCACACCCCGTGGCGAGAGCATCGGTCTCGGAGGATCGCTCTCCGGGATGCGCTGCGACCGGCTGGTCCTCGCCTTCCCCGATCTCGCGGACTCCTACCTCTGGATCTTTCCACGGCCCGGCGGGGCCTCCGTGGGTATCGCCTGGACGCAGGACCAGCTCTCGGACGGCGCCGCCCGCGCCGCTCTCGATGCCTTCCTTGACCGTCATCTGCCTGAGGGGTGGCGCGATCTTCCAGGGCCGCGCTACCGCTATCCGATCCCGGTGTTCGGGCCTTGGACCCTGGAAGCGGTGGAGAAGGGCGTGGCGCACCGGATCCTCCTCGTGGGAGACGCGGCGGCCGTGGCCGACCCGCTGACCCGCGAGGGGATCCGCTACGGCATGCTCTCCGGGCTCTGGGCCGCGGAAAGCCTGCTCGCGGGCACGCCCGAGGCGTACCCGCGGCGGTTGTCTGTTGAATTGGGAGAGGAGATGGAGCGGGCGGCTCGCGCCCGCTCCCTGTTCTTCGACGATCCGATCGGTCAGTGGATGGTGCCGGTCTCCCGGCTCCATCCTGGCATCCGGATGGTCCTTTCGGACCTGCTGGCCTGCCGCCAGCCGTACCGCGGGTTGCGGCGGCGGCTGCTTAAAGCCGTGGTCAGCGTCCGGTCTGAGCCTTCTCGTCGCCGAACGCGTACCCCTTCCGTGCCCGCACCCTGAACTCGGGGTTCGTGGTGTCGACGTCCACCTCCTGGAACCCTTTCTTGCCGGCCGGCTGCTCGCTGCGGTAGCTGAGCAGGTAGTAGCCGCTGTTCTCCTCGCCGATCTGCTTCAGCGGGGTCGAGAAGGTCGAGAAGTTGGTGTAGTACTGGCCACCGGTCTCGTTGGAGAGCGCGGTCATGGCGTTGCTCAGCGGATGGATGGTCCCCGCCGGCACCAGGTCGAGGCTGTAGACCGCGACGTTGTTGTCGTTGAGCGCCTGCACCGTTCCCGGGTAGTAGCGCTTGTCGGGGATGTACTGGCCGAATGAGTTGACCTCGCCGAACCCGGTCGTGAACATCACCAGGTTCTTGCGGCCGCGGATCTGGCCGGCGGAATCCGCGAGCACCTTCAGGGCGTCGTAGATGTTTTCGGTCTCGTCGCGCAGGGCATTGCCCTTGGGCAGGTTGGCATAGAGGGACGGACCTTCGCCCTCCTTGATGCGGGAGGGCCAGTTCCCCTCGGCGTCCTTGCCCTTCATGGCGCCGCCGATGGCGTCGGCGAGCGCCCGGCCATCACGGGTGAAGTCCTGCTGGACCTTGAGCTTCTTGTCGTAGCTCACTACCGCGACCCAGTCGGCGGGCTGGCGGCTCTTGAGCACCCATTCGCGGGCGCGCTGGCCGGCTTCGACTTGGCGCCCGAGCAGCGCCGGGGCGTCGGTCGCCTCGTCCTTCTGGTCGTCGAAGAAGAGGATGAAGAACCGGTCCTCCGGCACCTCGTCCACCTTGACGCCTTCCTTGGCTCCACCGATGAGGCGGCGGTCCGAGTAGAAGGTGAGGCCCGTCAGATCGACCGGCTTGCCGTTCTCCTTGACCACGAAATCCTCGGGCTTGAGGCCGACGATGACGTTGCCCTTGGAATCCGTGACCAGGACGTCGAGAAGGACCTCGTTGACGTCGATCTTCTCGCCGAACTGACCGGGAGCCTGCGGCTCGGACTCCTGGGCCGGTTCCTGGGCCAGGACGGCCGGAGCCAGGGCCAGCCCAAGGGCGATCACTGCATGGGACAAATATTTCCTGAGCATCTCTGCTCCTCCTTTTCTTTCCATGGCTTACTCAAAGCAAAGGGCGGACCAGGGGTCCCCATAGAGGGCAACGTGCCCGTGGGGCGCCGGATTCCCCGGAAGCGCGTCCCCATGCGAGGACGCGCCGTCCCTTGGTATACAATCCCTCTGTCCTTCATGAGCAGCGTTAAGCAGGATCCACCGAGCTATCGCGTCCTCTGCGTCGACGACGATCCAGACATCCTCTTCCTATTGCGGAAGACCTTCGAATCGTCTGGCTTCGAGGTCTCCACCTGCGGGTCTGGAGAGGCCGCCCTGCGCTGGATCGAGCGCGAGGGGCTGCCCCATCTCGCCGTGGTGGACATCCGCATGCCTGACCTGAACGGCATCGACCTCTGTGGGCGTGTCCACGCCTTCTCCGACCTGCCGGTGATCCTGCTGACGGCGGTGGACGATGAGCCGACGGTGGTCAATGCCCTGGACACGGTGGCCGAGGACTACATCCTCAAGCCTTTCCGCCCGGCCGAGCTCGTGGCCCGGGCGCGCCGGGTGCTCCGGCGGATCGGCAACTTCTCCTTCACCCTGGCGCCCGAGACCCCGGTCGACGACCGGCTGGCGGTCGATTTCGTGCGGCAGATGGCGAAGGTGGAGGGGAACCCGGTCCCGCTGACCCCTACCGAAACCAAGATCCTCCACATCCTGATGCGCAGCTCCCCGCGCACGGTCGACACCGGCTACCTGCTGCGCCGCGTCTGGCCGATGGAGGAGGTATTCGAGGATACGCTGCGGGTGCACGTTCATCGGGTGCGCCAGAAGATCGAGCCGGATCCGGCGAAACCCCGGTACGTGCTCACCCACCGCGGGCAGGGCTACAGCTTCAAGAGCGCAGTCTGATCTCGTCCAAACCGTGCGTAAAACCCCCCCGCCTCCGCGGTTGCCCTGAGCGCTTCCGAAGGCCGGAAACGCTCTGCGACGGCGCTTTCGAAGCGCTCCAGGGTGGCGATGATACGGCCGAGGCCCTCCTGGTCCGCCCAGCGGCAGAGGCCGCCGCGGAAGGGCGGGAAGCCCGTTCCGAAGATCAGGGCCAGGTCGAGCTCGGCGGCGCTGCGCACCACCCCCTCCTCCAGGCAGCGCGCCGCTTCGTTCACCATGGGCAGCACCATGCGGTCCGCGATCAGGCCCGGGTCCGGGTTCTCCACCCTGGGGTGCAGGCCCAGCAGCGCGTAGACCGCGGGGTCGGGCTCCTTCCTCTCCCGGTCCTCGTAGCGGTAGAAGCCGGACTGGCTCTTGACCCCCAGGCGCTTGTTCTCCGGCAGGCGGTCGAGCCAGGCGGGAATGGCCATGCGGTCGCCGAACGCTTCCAGGAGGATGTGGGCCACCTTGTTCGCGACGTCGATCCCCACCTCGTCGCTGAGGACCATCGGCCCGACCGGCATGCCCCAATCGGTCATGGCCCGGTCGAGGTCCTCGATGCGGTAGCCCTCGTCGAGGAGCCACATGGCCTCCGACGAGTAGAACATCAGCAGCCGGTTGACCAGGAAGCCGGGCGTATCTTTGACTAAAACCGGGGTCTTGCCCAGCTTGCGGCAAAGGTCGAAGACCGTGTTCACCGCCCAGGGTGCGCTGCCCTCGGCCGCGATCACCTCGACCAGCGGCATCTTGTGCACCGGATTGAAGAAGTGCATGCCCACGACGCGCTCGGGCCGCCGGGTTTTCGAGCCGATCCCCTGGATCGAGAGAGACGACGTGTTCGAAGCCAGTACGCAGTCCTCGGGCACGTGCTGCTCCGTCTCGGCGAAGACCTGCTGCTTGACGTCCATGCGCTCGACGATTGCCTCGACCACGATGTCGGTGCGGGCGAATCCGGAGAAGTCCAGGGTGGGATGGACGAGAGCCATCTTGCGGCGCGCCTCGGGCGCGGTCAGGCGGTAGCGCTTGACGAGCCGGTCGTAAATGCCGGAGGCGTGGCTCATTCCGGCGGCCAGGGCCTCGGTGTTGATGTCCTTCATGCGCACCGGCACGTCGGTCTCGTTGGCGATCAACTGCGCAATACCGCCCCCCATGGTGCCGGCGCCCAGCACGGCGGCGGAACGGATCTCCTTGGGCTCGGCTCCAGGGATTCCAGTCTCCCGCTTGGCATCCTCGGTCATGCGGAATACGTGGACGAGGTTCTTCGAGATCCGCGACGTGGCGAGCTCGGCCAGGGCACGGGCCTCGGCGTCGAAGCCGGCGCGTGGGCCGTCCTCGATCCCGATCCGTACCACCTCGATGGCACGCAGTGGCGCGGGATAGTGGCCGCGGCTCTCCTGCAGGGTCTTCTTGCGCGCCTGGTCGAAGAGAACTTTTCGGCCGAGCGGATTCTTCTCCAGGAGCATTTCCTTGATGTCGATCCCGGTGTCCTCTTTACGGGGCCGGCCTGCCTTTTCGCGGGCGAAGTCCCGGACGTGATCGAGGAACCGGGCGTCCGGGATCAGTGCGTCGATCAGGCCAAGCTTCAGGGCTTTCCTGCCCGCGACCGTCTTGCCGGTCAGGATCAGGTCGAGCGCCTCGGCGATGCCGATGAGCCGCGGCAGGCGGGTCGAGCCGCCCCAGCCGGGGAGGATGCCCAGGCGCACCTCCGGCAGGCCGATGCGGGTGGCGGCCGAATCGCTCGCCACGCGCCAGGTCGAGGCGAGGGAGATTTCGGTGCCGCCGCCCAGGCAGACGCCGCGGATGGCCGCCACGGTGGGGAAGGGGAGCGATTCCCAGGCCGAGAACAGGCGATGGCCGATCCGCGAGCCCGCCTCGGCCTCGGTGGGGTCAGTCACCTGGGCGATCTCCTCCAGGTCGGCGCCGGCGATGAAGCTCCCGGGCTTACCCGAGAGCAGGATCAGGACGTCGATGTCCTGCCGCCGGGCGAGCTCCTGGATGACACTCTCCAGCTCCGTCAGGGCGGCGCGGGTGAAGACGTTGACCTTGTGGCCGGGCGAGTCGAACGTCAGCGTCGCGAGCCGGTCGGAGCCGGCTTCGAGATGAAAGATGGAAGGCATCAGCTCGCCTTGGCCTCGGACTCCTGGTAGAGCCGCTCGAGGACGTCGCCGTATTTCTGGTTGATGACCCGGCGCTTGACCTTCTGGGTCGGCGTCAGCTCGCCGGTCTCCAGGGTCCACTCCTCCGGAAGCAGGTCCCAGGCCTGGATCTTCTCGAAGCTGGCGAGCCCGGAGTTGACGTTGGCGACCTCCTGCGCGATCAGGGCCCGCACCTGCGCATTCTGGATCAGGTCCTTGTTGCTGGCTGCGCCGATCCCCTGGCGCTCGGCCCAGGGCTTGAGCGCCTCGAAGTCGGGCACCAGCAGCGCCGAAAGGAACTTGCGGCGGTCGCCGATCACCACGGCCTGGCCGATGAAGCGGCTGCTCTTGAGCGTATTCTCGATCGGCGCCGGGGCGATGTTCTTGCCGTAGGCGTTGATGATCAGCTCCTTCTTGCGGTCGGTGATGCGCAGGAAGCCCTCCGGGTCCAGCTCGCCGATGTCGCCGGTGTGGAACCAGCCCTCGGCGTCGATGACCTCGGCGGTCGCCTCGGGCATGTTCCAGTAGCCCTTCATGATGTTCGGCCCCTTGGCGAGGATCTCGCCGTCGGGTGCGATGCGGATCTCGACCCCGGGGAGCGCCTTGCCGACTGTACCGAGCTTGACCGCGCCGGGCGCATTGACCGTGAGCACGGGCGCGGTCTCTGACAGGCCGTAGCCCTCGTAGATCGGGATGCCGGCGCCCCAGAAGAACTCGGCCACGTCGCGCGCCAGCGGGGCGCCGCCGGACAGGGCGAAGCGGAATTTGCCGCCCAGGCGCTCCTGGATCTTGCTGAACACCAGCTTGTCGGCCAGGCCGAGCATCACGCCCCCGCTCTCGAGATTGAGCCGCTTGGGCAGCGCACCGCGGCCGACGCCGAGCGCCCAGGCGAAGATCTTCTGCTTGATGGGCGAGCCCGAAGCCACCCCCTCCTGGACCTTGGCCAGAACCTTTTCATACACGCGCGGCACCGAGACGAAGATCTGCGGCTTCACCTCCATGAGGTTCTGAGCCACTGTTGCCACCGACTCGGCATAGGCGATCGTGCAGCCCTTGTAGAAGTAGCAGTAGTCCACGGTGCGCTCGAACGAGTGCGACAAGGGAAGGAAGGAGAGGGCGGTGAACTCCCCCTTGATGTCCACGAGCTGCAGGGCGCTGACCACGTTGGAGGCGATGTTGCGGTGGGTCAGCATGACCCCCTTGGGCGTGCCGGTGGTGCCGCTGGTGTAGATGAAGGTCGCGAGGTCGTCGGGCTTGACGGCGCGGGCCTTCTCCTCGAAGCGGGCGGGGTCGTTGCCGGCGCCGCGCGCAAGCAGGGAGTCGAGGGAGACCACCCGCGGGTCGGCCGATTCGCCCTTGACGAGCACGAACTGCTGGACGTCGGGCAGGTCGTTGGCATGGGCGAGGAACCCATCCAGATGGTTGGTGGTCTCGGCCACCACGACCTTGGCGCCGCAGTCCTTGGCGATATAGGACGACTGGTCGGGGAGCAGGGTCGGGTAGATCGGCACCACCACGGCCCCGATGCAGAGGCCGGCGAAGTCGACGGTCGGCCAGTGGGGGCCGTTCTCGGCCATGAGGGCGATCCGGTCGCCCGGCTGGACGCCGATCTCCTCCAGCGCCTTGGCCAGGCGCCGGACGCGGTCCACGAGCTCCGCGGTGGAAACGGGCTGGTACTTCCCGCCCACTTTATAGAGGAGGCATTCGGGCTTGTTGTAGCTCGCGGCTTTCAGGAACAGCTCGGACAGGGTGGTGACGGACATCGCGCCCTCCTCGGTTAGGGCTCGCATTGTACCGCGGTGCTCGCCACCCTTTGCAATTCGCCACTGGCGCGATATCGTGTCGCGTGAAAGGATAACCCAGGAAAATGGAAAAGGGGAAAAGGCAGCAGGAATGGCCCCTCGGAGAGCACCTGCTGGACAAGGGCTTCGAGCTCGCCTTCGAAGACCCCGCGATGGCCATCCGCTTCGCGAGGCTCGGGCTGCACCTCTCCGCCCTTTTGGAGCGCGGGTACGATCCGTTCTCGCCGCGGAAGCCGAAGCGGGGCCGCCGGGGCAAGGGCAAAAAGAAACGCTCTTGACGCCGTTCCCCCGGGGGCTGTATCCTCCCCTCCCGCTCGGCACCCGCCCGGTGTCCGTAGATTCATGCCTCAGTCGGGGCGTAGCTCAGCTTGGTAGAGCGCACGGTTCGGGACCGTGAGGCCGGAGGTTCAAATCCTCTCGCCCCGACCAATTTCCCCGCCCACGAACGCATCTCCTGAAGTCCCCTCCGAGGCGAGCGGCAGCATCACCGTGAAGGTGGCGCCGCGGCCTTCACCCTCGCTCTCGGCCGAAACCGTGCCGCCGTGCAGCTCCACCAGATGGCGCACGATCGACAGGCCGAGGCCGAGGCCACCGTGTTGCCGCGTGGTGCTGCTGTCCGCTTGGCGGAAACGGTCGAAGACGTAGCGCAGGAAGGCATCCGGGATGCCCATGCCCGTATCGGTCACCCGGATGCGTGCCTGGCCGTCCGCCTCGTCTGCCAATACCTCCACCTGGCCTCCCGCGGGGGTGAACTTGACCGCGTTCGCGAGCAGGTTCCAGATCACCTGCTGCAGGCGGTCGGGGTCGGCCTTCAGGAGGCCCACCTGACCGGCCAGGAAGCCGATGCGGATCCCTTTGGCGTCCGCGGCCGGCCGCACGGCATCGACCGCCGCCTCGATCAGCGGCGCCAGGTCCACCGTCCGCACCTTCAGCCGGAGCTTGCCGGTCACGATCCTGGAGACGTCGAGCAGGTCGTCGATGATCTGGCTCTGCGCGCGGGCGTTGCGCTCGATGGTCTGGACTGCCCGGCGGGCACCGGCCTCGTCCAGCTTGTCGCCGGTCAGGAGCCAGGTCCAGCCCAGGATGGAGTTGAGCGGCGTGCGCAGCTCGTGCGAGACGGTGCTCAGGAACTCATCCTTGAGGCGGTTCGCCTCCTCGGCCCGGAGGCGCGCCTCCTGCTCGTTCTCGACGGCCTCCCACAGCTCGGCGGTCTGCTCGGCCACCCGCTGCTCCAGGCGGCCGGCATAGCCGCGCAGTTCGGCTTCCTTCGCGCCCAGGGCGTCGGCCATGGCGTCGAAGGCCGCCGCCATCTGGCCTACCTCGTCCGCCTGCTGCAGCCCGACCCGGCGGGACATGTCGCCCGCGGCGATGGCGTTGGCCGTCTGGCCCACCAGCCGCAGCGGCCGGGTGGCCCATTGCGCGGCGAACAGCCCGGCGGCTATGGCCACCAGGCCGGTCAATGCCACGACCAAAAGCGTGCGCTGGATCTGCCGGTCGACCGCGGCCAGGATGGCCTTCTCCGGGCTGAACACGCCGTAGATCCAGCGCTGGCTCCGCAACGGCACGATCTCGGCATAGGTGACGCCGTTCGGGATCTCGATCCGCAGGTGGGGGTCGAGGGAGCGCTCGAAGAGGAGCCAGCGCGAGCGCTCGACCACGCCGGGGACCGCCTGGTCTACCTGCAGGAGGCGGCGCGTGTCCGGCCCGAAACGCCGCTCGGCCACGAG
This sequence comes from uncultured Holophagales bacterium, assembly GCA_963741305.1. Taxonomy (GTDB): domain Bacteria; phylum Acidobacteriota; class Thermoanaerobaculia; order Multivoradales; family UBA5704; genus DATMER01. The sequence continues at coordinate 271,454 of CAVUHL010000003.1, forward strand.
CTGGCCGGCGGCATCAGGGGAGAGGGGCTGGAAGGGCCGTAAGCGGAGGCCCGGCTGGGTCGGATGGCTCAACCGGATGCCCCGGGAGTCCCAGAGGATGCCGAACTCACTGTGTCCGGCAAAGCCGGTGTCCCCCGCGAGGATCCGGTCGAGCCCCTCCAGGGGGACCTGCCCCATGGCGACGCCCGTGATCGGTCCGCCGGCGCTCCGCACCGGGGCCGAGGCCCGGAGGTAGATCCGCCCATCCTCAGGGTCGTAGCGGGGCTCGTGGACGAGCGAGTTGCCGGAAATCCCTTCCAGGAAGGCGCGCGTGGCGATGAGGCTCTGGCCGGCCCTTCGATCGTCCGTGGCCAGCACGATCCGCCCTGCCGGATCCGCGAGGAACAGGGCCTCGAAGCCCTGGGTCTCCTTCATCTGGCGCAGGGTGGTCAGGAGGTCCCTGCGCAGCCCCGGGTCGCCGCTCCCCTCCAGGAAGCGCACGGTGCCAGGGGCCCGGGCGACGATCTCCAGGTCGGAAAGGACACCCTCCAGGTAGCTGTCGACAGCGGCGGCCGTGCTGCGCGCCCGTTGCAGGTTCTGTTCGCGGCTGGCGGCGATCAGCTCTGAGCGCGCCGCGGTCACGTTGACGAGGGTGACCACGAGGAGGGGGAGCGCGGCGAGCAGGCCCAACAGGAGGGTGAGCTTGGCCCGCCAGGGGAGGTCGGACCACCGGCGCTTGAAGGAGTTCATGGCCGTACCCGCACCAGGCTGAAGTCGTGGGTGGGCACCAGGCCGCGGCCCTCGGCATTGGGAAGGCCGCGGACGTTGCTGCGGAACACGGTGACCGCCACCGCCTCGGCCAGCGGAGCGATGGGCAGGTCGTGCGCCAGGATCTCCTGCGCCCGGTAGTAGGAACGGGCGCGCTGCTCGAGGTCCACGGTGGCGGCTCCTGCCGCGAGGGCGGCGTCGAGCTCAGGATTGGCATAGCCGAGGTTCGGGTTGGCGGTCCGCGATCCGAAGCGGAAGCTCAGGTTCTCGGGGTCCGGTCCGTGCCGGCCCGACATCAGCGTCAGATCGAAGTCCTTGCGCCGGATCACGCGGTCGCTCCAGTCGTTCAAGGGCAGGGCCGTGACGCGCACCACCAGGCCGATCTCGGCGAGCTGGTCCCGGAGGAGCCTGCCGATCTCGTCGACCGGGGCAAAGGCAGGGACCACCAGCTCGAGCGGGCGGCTAGCTCCGGCTTCGGCGAGCAGCGCCCGCGCCCGCGCCCGGTCCAGGGACGGCACGTGGGCGTCGCCGTTGTAGGCCCATGCCACCGAAGGGGTGTAGAAGCCGAAACCGGGCGCGCCGTAGCCATAAAGGGCTTGGCGGACCAGGCCGCCCCGGTCGATGCCGCGGTTGATGGCCTCCCGCACCCGGACGTCCCCGAGCGGCGGCCGGCGCAGGTTGAACGCGCAGAAGATGCGGGCGCTGCTCGGCTCGGTGAGCACCCGCAGGTCCGGAGCGCGCTCCAGCCGCGGTACCAGGTCGAGAGGGATCCGGGTCACGGTGTGGTCCGCCTCCCCGCGCAGGAGCCGTTCCGCGGCCTGGGAGGAGTCCGGGGTCACTAGGAAGGTCAACCGGTCGAGGAAGGGGCCCGGCCGGTGGAACCTGGGGCTTGCCTCCAGCACGATGCGCTGGCCCCGGACGTGCTCCCTGAACCGGAAGGGGCCGGTCCCGACTGGTTTTCCACCCACGGAAGAAAGATGCCGCGGGAGGATGTAGGTCCCTCCCCAGGCCAGGGTAGAGAGGAAGGGGGCCCAGGGCTCGTCCAGGTGCAGCTCCACGGTGCCGTTGTCCGGCGCCTCGATCCGGGAGATCCGGCGGACGGCCTCATGGGAAATGGACTCCTGGCCCTTCAGGCGTTCCAGGGTGAAGCGCACGTCGCCGGAGCCGAACGGGCGGCCGTCGTGCCAGAAGACCCCCTTCCGCAGGTGGAAGACGTAGGTCCGCCCTCCGTCCTTCATCTCCCAGCTTTCGGCGAGGTCGGGGAGGAGGCGGCCGTCCGTGTCCAGGGTAATCAGCGCGCTATAGAGGCTCGGGGCGAGGATCTGGCCGGTCTCGTTGCCAGGCAGGTTGGGATCGAAGGACTGCGGCTCGCCCGGGATGAGGACGCGGAGCTCCCCTCCGCGCCCGGTGACGGAGAGGCCAGAGGAGGCGGGCTCCCGGGGCTGACAGGCTGCCAGCAGGAGCGCCGGGACGAGGAAAAGACGGGAAAGCAACCACATTGTCGAGTACCGGGGTTAGAATCCGGCGGAGATGACATCCTATCGAAGAAAGACATGAAGATCTTCCTGAAATCCCTTGCCGCCTTGCTTTTTCTGGCGCTCTCGATCTGGGCCATCCGGTCCGACTCGGTGGAGGAGCGCGGCAGTGTGGTCAACGCGGAGCCGCTTCCCACCGGGCCGGGAGGAAGCTCCTTCTGGCGCCGGGACCCCCTGTGGGACGACGGCAAGGCGGAGTTCTGCGCCTACGACGTGGTCTGGGCGCGCTATGGCAACCACTATGACGGCCGCGCGCTGCTGATCCTGGTCAAGGAGCCCTGGAACGACAAATTGGAGGTAAAGGCCGACGATGCGGCCGCCTCCCCGTTCGAAGTCCTCAAGCTCAACCACGTCCGGGACGTGCCCACCGGCATCTACACCTACCACCAGATGGCGAGCGTCTACCTCCGGCGCGACACCGGCGGGCTCCAGAAGCTCGCGGCCACCAGCTCGGAGGCCTGCGGCGTCTCGACCGCGGAAGTGATCCGCGGCCGATTGGATACGCGGTCCTACTTCGACGGCCAGGGGGACCGCTCCCTGGACTACCCGGCGGGAGCGGTCCCGGAGGACGGCCTGCCCCTGGCCCTGCGCGACTTCGTGGCGGGAAATGAGGGGGATACCCCGGCCACGCTCCGTGTGTTCCCATCGCTGATGCAGGCCCGCTTCCCGGAGCTTGCGGCGACGGAATGGAGAGTGGAGAAGAAGGCGATGGAAGAGGGGATACGGATCCAGCTCCAGCGGGAGGGGCACTCGCTCTCCTACACCTTCGAGCGCCAGCCACCCCATCGCCTGCTGCGTTTCGAGGCCGGCGACGGCACGGTCTACAAGATGAAGAAGTGCGAGCGCCTCGCCTACTGGGAGATGCACGGCCCCGGGGACGAGGCGTGGTTGCCGGACGGGGTGCGGTGAGGTAAAAAGGGCAGCCACAAGGCCTGCCCCTACAGGGATCGCCGTGCGGTGTAGGGGCGGGCCCTTGTGGCCGCCCTCCGGCCTCAACTCAGGGTCGTCAGCTCCCGCTCCAGCCGCTCCACCGCCCAATCGACCTCTTCCTTCTTGATCGTCAGCGGCGGCGCGATCCGGATCACGTAGTCGTGGGTCTCCTTGCAGAGCAGCCCCTCGTGCTGGAGCGCCTCGCAGAAGCGGCGGGCGCCGCCGGCCTCGGGGTGCAGCTCGATGCCGATCCACAGGCCCACGCCGGAGGTGCTCAAGCTGAACCACGTCCGGGACGTGGCCACCGGCATCTACACCTACCACCAGATGGCGAGCGTCTACCTGCGGCGCGACACCGCGGGGCGCTCCAGAAGGTCGCGGCGACCAGCTCGGAAGCCTGCGGCATCTCGACCGCCGGGGTGGTGCGCGGCCGGCTCAACACGTGCTCCTACTTCGACGGCCAGGGGGACCGCTCCCTGGAACGGCCGGCCGGGCGCCATCTCCGAGGACGGCCCTAGCCGCGGCCCGGCTGCGGGTGTTCCCGTCGCTGATGCAGTCCGCTTCCCGGAGCTGCCTGCAACGGAGTGGAAGGTCGAGAAGCAGGTTCTGGAGGAAGGAAGTGCGGCTCCAGCTCTCTTGCGGGAGGGAGCAATCGCTCGCCTACATCTTCGAGTGCCAGCCGCCCCACCGCCTCCTGCTCGAGACTGGAGACGGCACGGCCTATGAGACGAAGAAGTGCGAGCGCATCCCTACTGGGAGATGCACGATCCCGGCGACGAGGCTTGGCTGCCGGAGTCAGCGAGATAGACATTTGCCTCAACGCGGATTCATCTTAAGCTTTTTCGAGAGTATGATTGGCAGAGAGGGCTTCCGTCATGGTTCCTGTCAGGTCCGATCTGCCTGCGCCAGAAGAGGAGCCGTCAGCGGCTGTTCAACTGGAAACTGCTATCCGGAGTCTTGTCCGGGAGGAACTTGGGAAGCCGCAAACCCAGGATGAGCCCGAGATCGTCCCCCGCGCATCGGATGCAGGATGGTTTCTCGTCGTTGTCACCAACAGCGTCCTGCTCCTGACCCTCGTCCCGGACGAGTGGTTCAAGGACCCGCGGATCGAGATCCTCGGAAAGCTCGTCCCGTGGCTCGGTAGCGGGCTCTTCCTTGTCGGCTGCACCTGGTTTCGTGATCGCTTCCTTCAGATCGGCCGCCAAAGGGCCTTCAAGGTGGGCATGGTCATCACTCTCGTGGTCTTGAGCCTTATCCAACTGCCACTGTTCTCGATTAACATCGCTGCAGCTCCGGCCGACGCAAAGGTGCTGGTGGACAGCCGCTTGTTGGACGATCCAACCCGCCACCAGTGGCTGACGCTGGGAAGGCACGAGGTTCGCGTTGTCCAGAGCCTTGGGGAAGACAGAAACGAGCGCATCTTTTCCCTTAGTTCGGCCGATCTTCTGCCAGGATTCCTGGGCTGGTCTCCTGAGAGGCTCCGTTGCCCCTTACTCTGGAAAGTGGATTTCGCCGTCCCCGACCACCCTGGGGCCACTCTACGCATCGAAAGCTCGGACGGTGCTTTCGATGATCACTTCTGGAATTCCTACGCGGAAACGCCTCTGGTCCGCATCAGCGACTCCAGTGACTCGACAGCCCTCTTCACCCTCCGTTCGAACTCATATGCTGAATCCGCGATGATTCCAGTGGGCTCCTATCGCGTGACCGCACAGGTACAAGGATGCGCCTTGGAGAGTCAGAACGTGCGCGTCGGACCCGGTACTGACAGCACAGTGACCTTTGAAACGATGACTTGTACACCATGAAGCTGCAAACTGATCGACTCCGCCGCCAACTCGCTTGGGTGCTACTCCTGCTGGCTTGTTTCCTCTCGCTTGCCGGACAAGGGCGGGGTAGCTTAGTGACGCCAGCACACTCCTACATGGTTCGACCATTCATGGGCATGGAGGCTAAGGACGCGGAATGGTACGCGCAATTGATTGTCGATGAGGCCCAACCAGTGCTGACCGATCGCGACCTCCGGGTGGTTACCGATGATTCAGAGATCACGAACTGCAACCGGGTGGTCAACTGTGAGGTCGTGTTCCTCCGTGAAGACCGAGGGTTGAAGAGTATTAAGCATGCGATCCTGTTCAAAACCATGGGCAAGCCCTGTGGAAGAATGGAAAAGACGTATGATTGCTACATTGACCCCGGGAAGTGCAGGGAGTTAGCCCGCCAAAAGCTCAAGAGCTTTATTGTGAGCCATGACGTGACTCATCATCGAGGAACCCGATGACAAAGCGACAGTTCGTTGGAATTATGCTGGGGTTTTTGGTGCTCGCCGTGCCGCTTTCAAGCCAGACCTCCGCCCTCACGGCGCCAGCCTCTCCGACTCCTCTGTTCGTCGTCGATTTCAAACAAGACCAGCGGTCAGCCAGCTTCGGTGACCTTGGGACCTTTGCAACTAAGCTGATCGAGCTCCGGCTCCGTGAATTACCGTCTATCCGGGTGATCCGGGAGGCGTCCGAGCCGACCTGCACCGCAGGGCAGGGCGCTCTGGATTTCTTTACCGTACGGGGAGCGCTGGAAGCCCGGGATGACGAAGTTGTCTTGACCTACGAGCTGCTGAAGACGAGCAACTGTGAGATCGAGCGCCTGCTCCTCCAATCAGTTTCGCTGAACGAAAGGGATGCGTTCCAGACCCTGGCCGCAGCCGCCGACGTGCTGGCTTCGAGTGTCGAGGACGAATCCGAGAAGCTGATCGTAGGCCTTCTGCCCACGAAAGCACCGCGACACGAAAAAGAACTGGCCGAGGAGGTGGTCGCGTACCTGTTCCTGAAGCTTGGTGCGTCGGGAGGCCTCCAGCCGCTCGACCTTCCCGAGCCCTCCGGCCAGGCGGTGGACTACAAGATCGAGAGCCGCCTGGCGCTCGCCAAGGGGAAGCTCGAGGCACACCTCTACATCCATGCAACCCAGGGGGGCTCCTATAAGCTTCCTGTGGTCCCGGGTGATCCCGCGGACCGCCTCAGCTTCCTCGACGCGGTGGCCGAGGCGGCGATCTCCGGTCTTCTGAGGATCCGTTCCGGCCTGCAGGGCGATCTTTCAGGTCTTCAAACCGACGCCCTGATGGACCGCGCGCGCGAGCTGCTCTGTCTCCAGGTCACCGAAGGCGGTGAAGAGGGCGCCTGCTCCCCGAATCCGGAAACGGCCGTCGCCGTCCTGGAGGATGTCACGCGCAGGGATCCGAACCATCTCGCCGCCTTCGAGCTCCTGGGCCAGGCCCTCTCCTCGGCTAGATCCTTCAACAAGGCCGCCGTCGCATTCGAGCGCGCCCTGGAATTGGCCCGAGACCAGAACCCGAAGGCGATCGAGCTGCTCCGTAGCGCCGCCGACGCCCGCTACGAGGCCCGGCACTATGACAAGGCCGCGGAGCATTACAGCCTTCTCATCCAGCGCCTGGAGGAGGAGAGCCGGCGCGAAGGGCAGCCGTGGGGAAAGGATGCCACGCTCCCCCTCCGCCACGCGCTCAGCCTGCGGCTGGCGAACGATCGGCTCGGCGCGGTCGGGGCCATTCTGAAGGGGCTCTCCCTGGTGCAGGAGGGAGAGGGGGCCGCCCTGCTCCGGCGCGACCTCAACAGCCTGATCGGGGAGTTGGACCGTACCAGGCTCGAGAGCGCCGTCGAAGCGATTCGCGGCGACCTCTCGCTGACGAGCCCGGATCCTCTCATCTGGGCCATGACCCGGCTCGGACAGATCACTCTGGCCACTGCGCGAGACCAGAAGGATTTCGAATACATCCGCGAACAGTTCGAGGGCGCGTTCGCCCTGGGGCCTTCGGAACCCTGGCTGCGCACCGAACTGCTGGACAGCCTGATGGAATTCTATCGTTATGTCGGTGACCGCGAGGCGGCGGGCTCTTTGATCCATCTGCTGATGCTCGAATTCGTTTTCGGCGCTCCCGAGGAAGGCCCGATGCCCGGCGACGCCGACTGGAACGCCGCGCACCGGGCCAACAGCATTGGCGCCTTTGCTCTCGATTCCGGGGACCTTGTCAACGCCCAATTTTATCTGGACCTCGCGCTCAAGCTGATGGACAGCGCTCCGCAACCGGATGCTTCGCTGAAGGCGAAGGTCATCAGCAACATCGGTCATCTGAACCTTCTGCGCGGTCAGTTCGACGTGGCCCAGGAGATGCTCCGGCAATCGCTGGCACTGCACGAATCGACCTTCGCTCCCAATCACCCGGAGGTGGCATCGGTGCTCGACAGTCTGGGTGAGGTGGCGTACGAGCGCGGGAGCTATCTGGATGCCGAAGACCTTCTGCAGCGGGCGCTGCAGATGAAGGTGGAGGTACTCGGGCTGGACCATCCGGCGTCGGCGATCAGCCTCCGCAACCTCGGGAAGCTCTACTTCACGCAGGGCAGATATGCAGACGCGGGTGAGCTCTACAGGCAGGCGCTCGCGCTGGAGGAGAAAGCGTTCGGACCCGCGCACCCGCGAATAGCCGAGACGCTCCAGGAGATCGGCGAGCACCGGGCTGCCCTTGCCAGATATCAGGATGCCCACGCCTCCCTGGAGCGTGCCCTGAAGATCTGGGAAGACATCTTCGGACCCGGATATCACAAGATCGCCGGCGGTCTGATCACGCTCGCGGACCTGCTCATGAAGGAAGGCAGGTATGCGGAGGCGAGAGCCGCGCTGGAGCGGGCCTTGAGCATTGCACGGGAGATCGATGAAGAGCACGGCCTCGTTGCGACCAGCGTCGGCGCTCTGGGCGCGGTTGAATACCGCTTGGGAAAGTACGACGCGGCAGAGCAGCAGTACCGGAGAGCCCTGGCCATCTTCGAGAAGGTCCTGGGGCCCTCGCACCTGAAAGTAGCGCAGAGCCTAACCCGCTTGGGGACTGCTCTTACAGCGGTCGGACGATACGCGGAGGCGGAAGCGGTTTTCGACCGAGCCCTCCGCATCGAGGAGGCAATGGGGGAAGATCACCTCTCCCTGGCCAACCTGCTGAACAACCTGGGAATCCTCTACCGCGAGCAGGAGCGTTTCGAGGAGGCCGAGAGGGTATACCTGCGGGCGCTGCATCTCAAGGAGAAGATGTTCGGAACCGAGAACCCGGAGTTGGTCACGTCCCTCCTCAACCTGGGACAGCTGTACCTCAGCCCTCTCGTGGCGAGATCCGCAGAGGCCAAGCCGGTGACGGAACGCGCCCTGGCCATCGCCGAGAAGAGCCTCGGCGATCAGCACCCTCTTGTGGCAGCCATCCTGAATAACCTGGGCCTAATCTACTGGCGTGGCGACAAAGACGAGCAACACGCCGAGGAAGCGTTTCTGCGGGCGCTAGCCATCGAGAATGCGAATCTTGGTCCTGCAAGCCTCAATGCGGCCAGCACTCTCATGAACCTCGGAAACCTCCATTCCTCTAGGCAAGACTACGTAGCGGCCGAGGAATTGCTGGGAAAGTCGCTGGCGATCCGGGTGAGCGTCCTGGGCCCCGATCACTTCGAGGTAGCCCAGACCCTCTCCTTCCTGGGAGGGCTTCATACCCTGCAAAGCAAGGTCCAGGCGGCCGAGGAGAGCTACCGGCGAGCGCTTACAATCGTGGAGGGGCGCTCCTCTCCCAGAGAGAGGAGGCTGGCCTCATACTGTCTGGACAAATATGCCTCTCTTCTCAGCTCGACAGGACGGGAGGACGAGGCGGCAAGACTGAAGGAGCGTTCCAGCAAGGCGAACCTCTCGGAGACGAGTCCTCCCGATTGAGACCCGGCAGCAGAGGAAGAAGATTGAGGTACCTCTGCCGCCGTCCGACTCCTCCCCTGAGGAGGATCCGCGACGAGTTAGAAGGCGAAGCCGGTCAAGAAGAAGCCCGGCGACAAGGAGGAGAGGAAGTAGAAGCAGCTGGCCCGGAGCTTCCTCAACGCCACGGGAGGGGGGTGGCTCGCCGGCTTCCTGGGGCTGCTTCTGGGCACGCCCGCCTAGCGCGACATCGAGGCCTGCGATGTCGCGGTGATCGCCTGCCCTGACGGTCCCGCCGCGGAAGAGGGCGCGGGAGCCTGCGCGCCTGTATCCCGGCCGGATCTCCGAGCGCCTGTCGGGAGATCCGCCGCGACCGGAGGGCCGGGTCCGTCGGCCTGCCCCCGAGCACACCTCCCCGGGAGAGGGAGAGACCTACACGGAGAGAGGGAAGGGAGGGGGCTCCCTCTCCCTCACGCAGGTGAGGGAGAGGGTTGGGGAGAGGGAGGATGGGATCAACTCAGCGTAGTCAAAACCCGCTCCAGCCGCTCCACCGCCCAATCGACCTCTTCCTTCTTGATCGTCAGCGGCGGCGCGATCCGGATCACGTGATCGTGGGTCTCCTTGCAGAGCAGCCCCTCGTGCTGGAGCGCTTCGCAGAAGCGGCGGGCGCCGCCGGCCTCGGGGTGCAGCTCGATGCCGATCCACAGGCCCACGCCGCGGACCTCCTTGAGATGCTTCGACTGGATTTTCCGCAGCCGCTCCATGAAGTACTCGCCCATCTCGGCGGAATTCTCCACCATCCCTTCTTCCACCAGGACGCGCAGGGCGGCGCGGCCGACCGCGGCGGCCATCGGGTTGCCGCCGTAGGTGGAGCCGTGCTCGCCGGGCTGAAATACGCCCATCACCGCTTCGTCGGCGAGGATGCCCGAGACCGGGTAGAAGCCGCCGGACAGGGCCTTGCCCACGATTACCACGTCGGGGCGGACCCCCTCGTGCTCGTAGGCGAACATCTTGCCGGTGCGGCCGAGGCCGGACTGGATCTCGTCCACCATCAGGAGGCAGTTGTGCTCGTCGGCGATCTCGCGCAGCCGCTTCAGGTAGCCCGCGGGCGGGATGATGATGCCGGCCTCGCCCTGGATCGGCTCAACCAGGATGGCCGCGACGTTCGGGTTCATGGCCTGCGCGACCGCCTCGGCGTCGCCGTAGGGGAGGACGCGGAAGCCCGGCGTGAACGGTCCGAAGCCCTCGCGGTACAGCTCCTCGGTGGAGAAGCTGACGATGGTGATCGTCCGGCCATGGAAGTTGTTGCTGAAGGCGAGGATCTCGGCCTTGCCCTCGGGTACGCCTTTGACCTTGTAAGCCCACTTGCGGGCGGTCTTGAGCGCGGTCTCGACCGCCTCGGCGCCGGTGTTCATGGGCAGGAAGCGGCCGAATCCGGTCAATCCGCAGATCTGCTGGTAGAACGGGCCGAGCTGGTCGTTGCGGAAGGCGCGCGAAGTGAGCGTCACCTGCCGGGCCTGGCCGATGGCGGCGTTCAGGATCTCGGGGTGGCAGTGCCCCTGGTTGACCGCCGAGTAGGCGGCCAGGAAATCGAGGTACTTCTTGTCTTCGACGTCCCAGACCCAGCATCCTTCGCCGCGGGCTACGACGACGTCGAGCGGATGGTAGTTGTGGGCGCCGTACTGCTCCTCCAGGGCGATATAGTCCTGCGTCGCCCTTTTCTTCTCTTCGAGCACAATGGGGCTCATCGCTCCTCCCGGAAACCAGAAGTGGGGGGTGATCGGATTGGTTTTTGGCAGCGCTGGCGGCGCAAGCCGCCGGGAGCCTATTCTACCTGATATCATCCGCGCATACGTTTGACTTGATTTTCCGACGAGGCGCCTCGACATGCCGCAGCAGCCGTTTGACCTTTCCAGCGTCCCGCGCGATTCACGGCGCGTGCCGATCGCAGCCCAGGTCACCTTCAAATTCGAGCGTTTCGCCGGGTTCATCAGCGAGTACTCCCAGAACATCTCGCCCACCGGGATGTACATCTCCACCAACCAGCCGGAGCCGCCCGGGAGCGTATTGGACTTCGAGTTCCAGCTCGGGGACGGCTTCGAGATCATCCAGGGAAAAGGTGAAGTCGTGTGGATCCGAGCCGTGTCCGAAGGCCCCACCCGGCCGGCCGGAATGGGCATCCGGTTTCTGGAGCTGAGCGAAGGCAGCAAAGAGCTCATCTACAGGATCGTCGACCAGTACGTCCAGGACGGAGGCACGCCATTCGACGTGTCGCTCCGGCCCCCCGATCCGGTGCAGCCCCTCCCGCTCTCGGAGGTGCCCAGCCCGTTCCCGGACCTTCCTGACTCCGGCTCCGATTCGGGACAAATGGCGCCTGTGGACTCGTCCGCCTGGCTGCCGCCTTCCACCGGGTTTGACCCCATCGATCCCATACCCTTGGACGACGACTTCCCGCCTTTCATGCCGCCTATGCCGCCCATGGACGACCCCGAGCCGCCCCGGCCGACTGTCAACTTCGGCGGGTACGCGGCGAGCGCGGCCCAGCCGCGGAGGAGCCCGGCCGTCCCGCTGGCGATCGCCGGCCTGGTGCTGGCCCTTGCCGCGGCCGGGTTCTTCTTCCGCGGCACCCTCGGCGGCATGCTGGGCTTCGGAGAAGAGGCCACCGTGGCGAGCGTGGCCGCTGCAGCTCCACCGGAGGTGACGCCCGAGTCCATCACGCCGATCGTCGAAGAGGATATCGAGGGCACGCCCATGCCCGAGGTGGTCCGCCGCCGTGAGGAGGAAGCTGCCCCGGCCCCGGCTCCGGAAGCAGCTCCGGACCCAGCTAGCCCGCCGGCCTTGACGGGACCGTCCTTGACCGCGCTGGAGAGGATCACCTTCGAGCAGGCTTTCGGGGGGACGGACATCATCCTCTGGGGCAACGGCGCGATCCGGCCCGAGGTCTACTCCCAGTCCCGCATCGGCGATCCACCCCGGGAGCTGATCGTGCTGACCGGCATGGGGCGCCCGTTCCCAAGCGCCCGCGTGGAGATCGGCACGGGCGAAGTCAAGCAGATCCGCATGGGCTATCACCAGAAGGCGCGCGGGAACGAGCAGCACGTGGTGATCGACCTGGCCGATCCCGCTGTCCAGGTCACCCGGATCGAGGCACGGGAAAAGCATTTGCGGATCCACTTGCAGAAGCGGTAAGGGGTAGGAGACCTGCGCTGATGCCTGGCAAAGATATCGACCGACTCAAGCGCCAGCTCCTCCGCGAGGTGGTCCAGGACAACGTGGACCTCGCCGAGGGGCGGCTGCCGCGCGGCTTGAAGCGCCGGCCGAATGTCGGCCTCCGCGTGTTGACGCTGGTCCTCCTGTCGCTGGGGCTGTTCGGCTCGACGCGGCTCCTTCCTTCGCGAACACCGGCCGCCGCGCAGCCTGCTCCGGCTCCCGTGGCCACGGTGGCCAAGGCGCCCATCCCGCCGCCCATGCCGACCACCGCGCCGACCCCGCCGACCCCGATTGCCGCGGCTGTCTTCCCCCTGGCAGTGCGCAAGATTGCACTCGATCCCGGGCACGGCGGGGACAGCCTCGGCACCCGGGCGCCCCTGGGCCTGGTCGAAAAGGAGCTGACGCTGGACATCGCGCAGCGGCTGCGCAAGCTCCTGGAGGACGACTCCTTCGAGGTCGTGATGACCCGCGAGCAGGACCGCTCGGTCTCCCTTGAAGACCGGGGGCTGGCTGCCAACCGCGACGGGGCCGACATCTTCGTGTCGATCCACCTGAACTGGATCGAGAACCGCAAGGCCCGCGGGGTCGAGACCTACTACCTCGGCGCGACCAACGACCCCTACCTGACGCGGCTTGCCGCGGCCGAGAACCGGGAATCCGGCTACTCCATGGCCGACATGCGCGGGCTGCTCGACCGCATCTACGCCGACGTGCGGCAAGAGAATTCGAGGACGCTGGCCGAGGTCATCCAGGCGTCGCTGTTCCGGTCCCTTGGCAAGGTGAACCCCGGGCTCGAGAACCGCGGGGTCAAGGCGGCGCCGTTCATCGTGCTGCTCTCCACGGAGATGCCGGCCATCCTCGCCGAGGTCTCCTGCCTGTCCAACGAGGATGAAGCCGCACTTTTGACGAAACCGCTCTATCGGCAGTACATTGCCGAAGCCCTGGCGGCGGGGATCCGCTCCTACGCGGACACTGTCGAGGGCAAGCCCGATACTATTGGCGAAGAGGCGGGCGACAAGAAAGGAACCTGACTCATGGCAGATAAAAACAACGAGGTCCTCCACGTCGGCATCGACCTCGGCACGTCGAGGAGCTCGATCTCCTCCTCCAGCGGCGAGCGCCACGTGATCGAGAGCTACGTCGGCTGGCCGCTCGACATGGTGGCCCGCAAGGTCTTGAAAAAGCCGGTCCTGGTCGGCAGCGAGGCGCTCCAGAACCGCTCCATGCTCGACCTGCACCGTCCGCTGGAACAGGGGCTGATCAAGGAAGGCTCCGACAAGGACGAGGCCGCGGTGCGCGAGCTGCTCTGGCACCTGCTCTCCCTGGTCGGCGTCGACCGCGAGAACCGCAACGGCAAGGTGAGGGCGGTGGTAGGCGTGCCGGCGGAGGCGCTGCGGGTCAACAAGCAGCAGGTGCGCAAGGCCCTGCAGGGAGCGGTCGACAGCCTGATGATCGTCTCCGAACCCTTCGCCGTCGCCTATGGGATGGAGGCGCTGCTCCACACCCTGGTCATCGACTCGGGAGCGGGCACGACCGACCTCTGCGTCATGAACGGCCGCCTGCCCACCGAGGAAGACCAGCGCACCCTGCCGCAGGCCGGGGACTGGGTGGACGAGCAGCTCCTGCGCCTCGTCAAGGCGCGCTACCCCGACGCGAGCGTTTCCATCCACATGGTCCGCCAGTGGAAGGAAGAGGGGAGCTTCGTAGGCAACAGCAAGACGCCGGTGATGGTGACGGCCCCGGTCGCGGGCAAGCCGACGCAGCTCGACATCACCAACGAGATGCGCCAGGCCTGCGAGGGCATCCTGCCGCCGATCGTGGAATCGATGCTCGACCTGCTGTCGCGTGCGCAACCCGACTACCAGGAGAAGATCCGCAACAACGTGGTGGTCTCGGGAGGCACCGGCCTGATCCGCGGCCTGGGACCGCGCCTGGAGCAGGATCTCCAGCAGGTCGGAGGCGGCAAGGTCCGGGTGGTGAAAGACCCGATCTACGTCGGCTCCGACGGCGGCCTGGCCATCGCGATGGACGCTCCCGAGAGCGACTGGGAGCGGCTCACGAAGTAGTTTTGGCTTCCGGACCTCCAACTGGCAGACGGGAGGTAGCCATGTACGCTCTCTACAAGCTGCGCGCGGATGAGCTCGACAACGTCGCCCATGGACGGGAGCTCGAAGTCGTCGAGCTCGACGATCTTCCATGAGGCGGATCGCCTTCGAGAAGAGCGCGTTCGTCGCCCTCCGACAGCCTTCTATATGCGAAGCCGAAGCGCGCCCAGGCAGCGTCAGGCCGACATGAAAGATCATGATCCAGTTGTAGGTTCTCTCCACTCCGAAGCGCCCCGTGCACCGGGAGGCATCGCACGGCAGCGCATGCGCATCGCCGGCCGGACGCTGGGCGCGCTGCTGCTGAGTGGGGCGGCGGTCCTGGGCTCGGTGCTGGTCTTTCGGCAGGGCCTGCTGCCGCTGATCGACGCGGTATTCCAACCTGGGCCCGAATTGCTCAGTGCGTTCAGGCGCGCCGGCATTCTCCTGTCGGCAGTGGCGGGCTACTGGGCTTACGTGCATTGGCATGAAAGACGCGAAGCGACCGAGCTGCGGCTGCGGCTGGTTCACCTGATGCTTGGCGGCGCAAGCGGCACCGTCCTGGTAGCGTTGCCGATCGCCGTGCTGTTCGCGCTCGGCGCCTACGAAAAAGTGCTGTTCCGTGGCGTCTCGCCGGCGCTGTTGAGCGTGGCGGTCCTCATCGGCATCGCGGCTGTCCTGGAAGAACTGGTCTACCGCTGCCTGCTGTTCCGGCTGCTGGAGCGCGCCTTGGGAACGAGGATTGCGCTGGCGGCACACGCGTTGATCTTCGCCGTGGCGCACTTGGAAAACGTCGACCAGGGCAGGACCGGCGATATGGTGGCGATGCTGGTGTCGGTGACCTTGCTGGGACTGCTGTGGGGCGGACTGTTCGTCCTGGCGCGCAACCTGTGGGTGGTGGCCGCCAATCACGCGGCCTGGAACTTCACCATACTGCTCAGCGGCGTGCCGCTTTCCGGCATCGAAGACTGGCGCGCGCTGGCGCCGTTCCAAAGCCACTATGCCGGGCCCGACTGGCTGACCGGGGGCATGTTCGGTCCGGAAAGTTCGCTGCTGGTGATCGTGTCGACCACGGTCGCGGTTGCGCTGTTGCTGCGCACGGCACGGCGGCGTGGGGCCTTCCTCGCGCCGGCGACCTAGACCGGCAGGCGCACGGCTTCGTCCTCGGGCGGCGGGTTGAACCGTCCAACCCGCCGGTACAACCGTCCGTACCGCGGTTGTGAGCCATTCCGGCCGCGATCCGGACGGTTTCAGGCGCGATGTGAACGGCTCCGGTCGCGATGTGAAACGTCCAGACCGTGGTGAGAACCGTCCGCAACGGGATGTGAGACGTCCAGACCGCGATCTGAAACGTTCCGACCTGGATGTGAGCCGTCCAGACCGCGATCTGAGCCGTTCAGATCTCGATCTGAAACGTCCCGAACCGGATGTGAGCCGTTCTCATCGCGGTCTGAGCCGTCCGCAACGCGATCGGAGCCGTTTACACCGTGGTCAAAAGCGTTCACATCGCGGCTGAAGTCGTCCGCATCGCGTCTGGAAGCGTTCACATCGCGATCGGAAGCGTCCGGACCGCGTCCGGAGGCGTCCGCATCACAGTCCAAATCGTCTGGAAGGCGGTTGAAGGTGTCCACATCGCGCTTGGAGGCGTTCTCGACGTGGAAGATGCCGTTCGTTCCGCGGCCGAAGGCGTCCGGATGGCAGTTGGAGGGCTTCCCGTCGTGATCCAAGGCATCCGTTTCGTGGTCCGGGCCGTCCGCTTCGCGTCCGGAACGGTCCGCGCCGCGTCCGGGAGAGTCCGACGGAGGCCGCGGACTGTCCTCTTGGGAATCTTTCCCGCCTGCTGCGCGAATGGAGTCACGGTGGAGGCTCCCCGATCTGTCCGCAGCCTCGCCCCGCAACACACGCCCGGCACGTAGCCCGGGCGGAGCCATCCACGGCGCCTCGCGGCCTCCGCCTTCGTTCACCGCCCGGCGCGCGCCGGCTCCCCCGGTGCTAGAGTCCTGGTCCTGGAGGAGAGCTGATGCCCGTCCAGAAGTTTCGCAGTCTTCAGGACATGGAGGATTCGCTCTGGCGAGAGCCGGGCCCGGAGCTCTGGCGGGCCATCGCCTCGGTCTGGCGGTTTGCCGCTCGCACCTGTCCCAAGCGGTTTCCTCCAGGCGTCTACCGCCACCGGCTCACGAAGTAGAAGCCTTCCGGTAGCTCCTGCGGTACCCGAACTCCTGGGTATCGACGATCTCCCCCGACGCCTCGAGAGCTTCGAGGGCCCGGGCGAGCGTCGTATAGGGCGGGGTATAGCCCAGGACGCGGGCAATGTCCCGCTTGTCGAAGACCTCGGGCAATCGAGGGAGAGCCTCCTCCAGGTCGTCCTGCCGCGCCTGCCCGCGCTGACGTACATCACTGATCTTTTGGAGAATCCCGATATCGAGCATATATGGGTCAATGAGTCGCTGCACCAAGGAGCGATGTCCCTCTTGCTTTCACGGCCTGATAAGATGTATTCGCTCTGCGACGCAGTGAGTTTCATTCTGATGCGCCAGCGGAACATCACTGAAGGATTAACGACCGATCGCCACTTTGAGCAAGAGGGATTTCGGAGGCTGTTGCAAGAATCCGTTTGACTCGACGCGACGGTGGACTCCCAGAGTCACCGTGCGATACGGCTCTTCGCTCCAAAGCCAAAAGCCAGCAGGAACAGCCCCCCGATCAGGGCGAGGTTCACCTCGCCCTGACGGACATACTCGATCAGTGCGGCGGCAAGAGCCAGGACAGCCGCGACGATAGACAGGATGAAGGTCAGCTTCGCGTTCGTCACTTTCCTCCGCCCCCGCTCACCGCCCCGCCCTCCGTCGTTTCCTCTTTCTTCTTCCGCTTCTTCGGATCCGGCCCGCCGCGCTCGACCGTGTAGAGCGCGTCCGCGCTCGTGCCCTCGCCGCTCTCGGCCTGCAGGGTCCACTTGTCGCTCAGGAGATAGCGCACCCGGAAGGTGTTGATCGGCTCGAAGAGGCCGATGCCGTAAGTTACGTAGAGCTTCGGGGAGAGGTATTTGCCCACCACCAGGGAAGCCTGGTCGAGTGAGCCGTCCGACTCGATGCGCGCTTCTTCGAGGCCGAAGCGGGCGGCCAGCTTCTTGGCCAGGAGGTTGCCGCCGCGCAGCCCGAGGGCGTTGGCGGCGTTCGCCAGGCGGTCTCCTTCCTGCTGCGAGACCTGGTTCAGAGGCCGTCCCATGAGCAGGTAGGCGAGTTGCTGGCTTTGCTCCATGGGCGGATCGGACCAGAGCGTGACCTCCGGAGTCTCCAGGCTGCCCTTTGCGTTGATCCCGGCCACCGTGCCGTCGTCTGCCTTGCGGGAGGCGCGCACGTCCAGGTAGGGGTTGTTGATCGGACCGCCGGCGAAGTTCACCCGGCCGCGTTCGATGGTCAGATCCTGGCCATAAGCCTTGAAAGTTCCCTCTTTGAGCTCCAACTCGCCCACACCGGTGGTGACCTTGCCCGGCTCTTCGATCGCTAGGATCGACCCGGTCGGCTTGGCCTTCAAGCCCAGGACGTTCATGTTCACGTCCTTGCCCAGGATGATCCGTACCCGGGCTGCGATTGCCATGTCCTCCTGCGGCGGGGGGGCCGCCCCGGCATTGACGAAGACCACGTCCTTGGAGGCCGTGACCGGTCCTTTTTCGCCGCGCTTTTCCATTTCGATGTCGGCAGAGGGGACCGTCACGTCGCCGGCCACCCGGAGGAGCTTGCGGTCGTAGGTGACGTCGAGGTCGGGGGAGACGATGAGCTTGATCTCTTCCGTGTCCATGGCCTGGAAGCCCGAACCGGAGATCGCGAGGCGGATCGGGGTCTCGGGTCCCGGCACGCCGGCCTTGCCCTTGACCGTGAGCCTCCCCTTGCCCGAGCGGACGCTGCCGTCGATCGCCAGAACGCCGCTGCCGTCTCCGACCGCGGCGAGTTGCAGGTCGCGCAGCTCGATCCCCAGGCGCGGGATGTCCGCCTTGCCGTTGGCGAGGCGCGCCTGGCCCACGAAACGGGGCGAGCCCACGGTGCCGGAGAGGTCATAGCCGCCAGTCAGGCTGCCCGCCGGATCGTTCACGTCCGGAACGAATCCTTCAAGGAAGGCCAGGTTGTTGAGGTTGACGTCGATCCGCCCGGACAGCGGCTGGCTCTGGAGCTGAACGCCCTTGGCGAGCCGCGGGATGTTCAGTCGGGCGCTCATCGAGCCCACGTCCACCAGGGCGATCTGGGCCGTGGCGACTCCCTGGCCTCCGGCTCCGGCCTGAGCACGGATGACACCCTGCTCGTAGCGGAACGTGAGCATCCGGCCCTCGTCGCCGGGGAACCGCAGCTCGCCGGGGCCCGGACGGAGATCGACGTCCGCCGAGGCCAGGACGGTGCCGTTGCCACGGGCCTGAACCTTACCGTTCAGGTCGCCCGTAATCTGGAGATCGGTGGGCAGGAACGGCTTGAAGCGGTTGAGAGGGAAGTCCGCGACGGTCGAATCCACGTTCCAGTTGCCGGCCTTGGCCCAGCCGCCGTCGGCGCAGAGTTGCGCGCCGCCCGACTGCCAGCAGAAGCCCTGAAGGCCGATCGATTCCGTGGATGCTGCCAGGGCCGCCGGCTGCGCCAGGTTCCAATCGCCGACCTGTTCCGAGCGGAGGTCCAGGCGGCGGATCTGTCCTTTCCAGGAGGTGGGATTGATCAACCCGCCGGCGAGGGCCAGGTCGACCCGGCCCTGCTCGTTGTTGGCCGACAGCACGACTTCATGGCTGGAGCGCTGCCCCCGGCCGCGCACGGTCAGCTCGTCGATCCGGTTTTCGCCGGAGAGGATGCCCTTGGACTGTACGTCGAGGACGACGGTTCCCGAGGGGGAGAGGTCCACGTCGGCGACCACCGCCGCTTCTCCGACGCTGGTGGTACCGAAGCGGATTCCCTGACCGTCAGCCGTGGCCTGGATGCGTGGCATCTTCATGGGACCGGAGACGCGGCCCTTGGCCATCACCGAGCCGCCGCCCTGGGGCACCGCGATTCCCAGGTTGGGCGCTGACAGGTCGAAGGTGAGGTCCAGGACGTTGCCGATCCAGCCCGAGGCGGCCAGCTTGGCGTCGCTCCAGGTGAGGTCGAGCTTGGAGAGCTGATAGCGGGAGCCGGCGAGCCGCAGGTCCGCCGTGGCCAGGACGGGCTGGTTTCGAAGCGTCCCTTCCAGCCGGGAAATCTGGACCCGTCCTACCGGACCGGCCTCCTCCAACTGGCCTTGAGTCACGGCCGCGAACGAGAGCCGTCCCGGAAACTCCGCCGAAATCTGGCCGGGATCGATCCCCTGGCCGCGTACCACTGCGTTCCAGCGCACCACGGGCTCCCAAGCCACCTCGCCCCGGCCGAGGAGACGGCCGGCGAGCAGGTTCCCCTGGAAGCTCTCGAACTGGAAGCGTTCCTTGGTCCCGTCACCCTCGAAGACCCAGGTCCCCTGAGGAAGGGCTCCTGCCGAGACATCCGCCCGGACCTCGGCGTGGTACTTCTCCAGGTTGCCGGAGATCGTCGCGGTCCCCTTGCGGCTGGCCGCGATCGGCTCCCCTCCGCGCAGCGGCCAGGCCACGTTCTCCCAGCTCGCCTTGGCGTTCATGTCCAGGTCTTCGCCATTGAACTTGAGCGTGCCGTTGGCGGAGACACGGGCGCGGGTCCCGGGCAGGGTGACATCAGCGTTCTCGATGCGCCAGAGCTCTCCTTCACGGGCGAGCGAGTAGTCGGCCCGCACCGCTCCGACCTGCTCGACGACGCCCTCGACGGTCCCGAGGCTGGTGAAGTTTTCCAGGTTGCCCTTGATGGCGATCTCTCCGCTCGCGGGCATGTCAGGCAAGTCGGCCTTGATCAGCTTCGGGTTCAGCCCCGAGAACTTCGCCCTGCCGTCGAACCTCAGATTGTAGAGGGGCTCGTGGAGGGTGGCGTTCACATTGGCTGGGAAGGGCGCTGCCAGAGTCTGGGTGACCTGCAGCTCCTTGAGCGTGCCATCGAGCTGGCCATTGCCGGAGAAGGGGGCCATGTCCGGCGCGCGGTAGGCCCACTTCACGTCCAGATCGACCGGGTAATCCCCCAGAGGACGAACCGTGCCCTTGACGTCGGCGTCGAAAGTGGGCGCGCGGACCGTCAGGCTATCGACCCGGACATCGTTGTTGAGAGCCGTGGTTTCGAGCGCGATGCGGTCGATCACGAACGGCGGCTCCCCGGGCGGAGCGTTCTTGGCCCCCATGCTCAGGTTGGTCACCAGCGCGTCGCGCACGATGATGTTGAACCGGAGGTTGATATCCGGCAGCGGACCCTTCTCCTTCTCCTCCTCGGTGGGAGTGGTGAGGATGCGGATGCCGTCCGCGTGCAGCTTCTGGATGTCCAGCCGCCGGCTGAGCAACTCGCGCAGCCTCCATTCGAGCTGGACATGGTCCACGTACATCTCGAACCCTTCGCGCTCGTACTTGAGCCCGCGGATGTCGAGCGGCCCGCGCAGGGGGCCGGTCATCTTGGCGACCTCGAGCTTGCCCGGCATCACGGCGCCGAGGCGGGTGAAGAGGAATTCGGTGCCGCCCTGGGTGCCGGCCAGGAACCAGACCGCGGCAGCGAGGATGACAACGAGAGAAAGAAGGCCGAGGGAGGCCCACTTCAGGAACTTCTTGAGTCGCGGACGATTCATAGGTCAGGTCCTACCGTGAGATGAAAGCGAATCGGCCGGTCGGGGTCCGAGAGGGCCCAGGCAACGTCGGCCCGGATGGGTCCGATGGGAGAAACCCAGCGCAGGCCCAAGCCCGCGCCTCTCTCCAGCGAACCCGAGAACGACTCCATGGCATTCCCGGTGTCATAGAAAGCGGCGATTCCCCACTTTTCCAGGAAGAGCCACTTTTCGAGGAAGCGGTACTCCAGCTCGACGCTGCCGGTGAGCAGAGTCTCGCCGCCGATGACGTTTCCGGCTTCGTCCACAGGGCCGAGCTGCTGGTACTCGAAGCCACGCACGCTCTGATCCCCGCCGGCGAAGAACCGCATGGTGGGCGGCAGCTCCCGGAACTGGTCGGTCTCGGTATAGCCCACCTGGGCGCGGCTGATGAAGCGGAAACGGTCGGCGAAGCTCGTGATCAGCTTGCCCTCGGCTTCCGCCTGGAGGAAGCTGGCGTTCGAGAGCAGCGCCTCGTCGGCGCCGCGAATCGTGAATTCCAGCCGCTGCCCCGAGGTGGCCGAGATGCGGTCGTCGGCCTTGACCCGGCTCCAGCTCGCCTGGGGGATGAGCAGCTCGGAGATCCCCTTGTCCAGGCCGACCTTGAAGTCCTCGCGCTGGAAATTGAGGCCGAAAGCCTCGCGCCAGCTCCCGCGAGACTGGGTGAGGTTGGCGCCGATCAGGGCGCTCTGGCTGCGGCTCGTCTCCGGGCGGAGGTCGGCGTAGGCCACCTGGAAGGTGAGCACGTCGGTGCGCGGATAGGGACCGGGGATCTGGTAGTTGGCGCTGAAGCTCTTCTCGATCTCCGAGACCCGCGCCTCCGTCTGGCCGCGGTGGCCGCGGCGGTTGATCCGCCGGAGCTCCAGCCCGACCGTGCCGCGCGGTCCGGTGTCGGTGCCGTAGCCGGCGCCCGCGGTCCAGCGCTGCTTCTGGCTGGCCACCAGGTTGATCTCGATCGGAACCTCCAGGCCCTGGGCCTGCTCTTGCCGGGTTACCACCTCGACCCGCTGGAAGTAGGGGCTGTCGGAGAGGGCGTTCTGCGCCTCCAGGAGCTCATTGACGTTGAGCGGCTCCCCCTGCTCCCAGGTGACGTAGCCCCGGATGAGGTTCGGATCCAGGAAATCCTGGTTGAAGATCACCGGCCCGAACCGGTAGCGCGGCCCGGTGGCGTAGTGGAGGACCACCTCGGAGGTATAGCTGGCGAGGTCGACCCGGATCTCGCTGGTCTGGAAGGCGGCGTCGAGGTAGCCGTTCTCGGCCGCGTACTCCTCGAGCGCGGTCTTGCCCTCCTCGTAGTCGGGGTGGAAGAGGGTCTCGCCCTCGGTGAGCGGGAACTCCCGCACCAACTCGCCGAAGCCGGAGTCGCCCGACCCGTCGCCGAGGATCTGGAGATCCCGCCGGGTCACCTTGAGGGCCGGCCCGGGCTCGACGGTGTAGCGGGCGACCCAGGTGTCGCCCTCCCTCTCCAGCGCAGACTGGACGCCGGGGCGGTAGTAGCCGAAAGGCTGCAGGGCGATCTCGATCTCCTCCGGGGCATTGGCGTGGAGCCGGCGGATGCGGTCCTCGCTCAGATCGTCGTCATCCCGGGCCTCTTCCAGGCCGAGGTTGGCGACGACATTGCGCCGGAGGTTGCGGTCGAGGCCTTCGACCTCGATGCGGACCCGCTCGTCGGCTTGAATTGCGCCGGGAAGGGCGGGAAAGAGAACGGTGAAGGCGAAACAGAGTCGTAGATTTTTTGAAGTCATTGTTGAGCGACGGCGCCGCCTTGTCCCTCCGGCACTCGCACGGCGCCCTCCTCGGGCTTGGCAGCCCGGTTACGGAACTGGCGCGAGTGGACACGGGTGAACTCGGCTCCGAAAAAGAAGATCAGCGCGGAGTAATAGACCCAGAGCAGGATCACCACCAGAGACCCCGCGGCACCGTAGGCCGAAGCCACGCCGGTGCGGCCGAGATAGAGGCCGATCAGCGTCTTTCCGATGACGAAGAGGAGCGCGGTGAGGAGCGATCCGAGCCAGACGTCCCGCCATTCGATTTTCACGTCCGGCAGGATGCGGTAGGTCATGGCGAAGAGCAGGGTGATGACGATGAAGGAGACCACGAAGTTGGCGACCTGGAGGAAGTCCACCGGCAGGTCGAGCTGGCGCTCCAGGTATCGGCTGAACCCAGTCAGGGCCGCGCTCAGGATGAGCGAGACCGCGAGCAGGAAACCGATGCCGATCACCAGGGCAAAGGAGTGCAGCCGCTTGCGCAGCAAGGTAGTGAGCGCGGCGCCGGGCTTGGGTTCGACCGCCCAGACGGTGTTGATGGCATCCTGAAGCTGGCCGAAGATCGCGGTGGCGCCGAGGAGCAGCGTGACGATTCCGACGATAGCCGGGATCCAGCCGGACGACGGGCGGGCCGCGCTCTTGAGCACCTCCTGAACCAGGAGGGCGGCGTCGGGCCCCATGAGCCCCTTGAATTCGTCGAAGATCTGGCCGCGCACCGCCTCCTCTCCCCACACCGCTCCCGCCAGGGTGATGACCACCACCAGCACCGGGGCCAGGGAGAAGATCGTGTAAAAGGCGAGCGCCGCGCTATGGGCCGAGCAACGATGCACGCCCCAGTTGGTTATTACTTGGCGTAGAGTTTTCCACCAGTCCATCGGGAGGCAAGATGGCAAGAAGCGTGCCATTCTTCCCGATCCGGGGGCATGTTATCCTAGGCGTATGCCGATCCATTCTGACGAGAGGCGGATGGCCGCCTTGTTGAGCGATCTTCTGCTCCGGAGCGGAACCTCTGCGGCCGCGGTGGACAGCCGGCTAGGCTGGGAGCCCGGCCGGTTGAATTCTTTGTTGGAAGGTAAGAAAGGCCTGACCTTCGAAGCCCTTCTGGAAATCCTGCCGGTGCTCGACGCCACGCCCGGCGACTTCTTCGCGCAGCTCTGCTCGACCGCCCGCGAGACTGCCGCCGGGGGGGCACCAGCGCCGGCCGACCGCATGCTGGACCGCAGGTTCGAAGAAAGCCGGCGCGTCGTGAAAGCCGCCATCGCGCGGCGTCAGGCCTGGAAGCAGGAAAGGACCGCCGCGCTCTGACCCGCGGCGGTTTTCCAATCTAGGAAGCTGCGCTTCGTAGCTGCTCGACCTTCGTGCCGAGGGCGCCGATCAACTCAAAGGCTTGGAGTTTGTGCTCCGCGACCTGCCGCAGCTGAAGCAGGGAAGCCAGCATTTCCCGGTCTACGCCAAGCGCCCGAAAGATGGGTACGGTCGCCATCACGATCTCCTCGATCTTTTCCGAGTCTCCGAGATTGACGTACACCGCGGCAAGGTCGAGTGAGACCATTGCCGCTTCGTACATGAGCTTGTGCTCGCAGAAACCGTCACGAGCCCGGATGAAGGCCGCCTCCGCCGCCCGTAGGTGGCCGAGGTCGCGCAACATGAATCCCTCCTGATAGCCGGCACGCAGAAGGATGATTGCGTCGTCAACCTCCCGGTAGAGGCTGCGCATTTCGAAAAAGAGCGACAGAGCTTGCTCGGGCCGGCTCAGGTCGATGTAGCAGCGCACGAGGTTGTGGCAGGCGGCAAGCAAGAGCTGGGGTTCATCCTGCGGATTGATGAGCGGTATCGCCCGATTGAGAACGGGAACCGCGTCAGCAGGCTCGCCAGCATAGATGTAAGCGATAGCCTTTTGCACCATAGTGCTTGCCTGGTTGCTGGTTTGTCCGATCTCTTGATAAATCTGTCCAGCGTCGTCAGCAAGCTGGATTGCCTCCAAGAAGCGACGCTGCGCCATGCGGAGAGACAGCAGGGTGGACAGCAGTTGCGCCCGCACCGGAGGATCGCCTGTCCCTTCTTCGCAGAAGCGCAGTGAACGAGCGAAGGCGGCGTCGCTTTCCCGCAGCCGGCCTTGGATCCGCAGTCCGGTGCCGTACTGACGCCAGCCCTGACACTTCAGGTCGGACAGCCGCTCCGGGCTACCGCACTCCACCTCGGAGCATGACTCAGAGGCAAGGCATGCCAGGTGGGCATAGTGAAGGAGCTTCTCGGGGTCATGGAATCGGACGGCCTGACTCGCGTCGATGAGCTGCTTGACGAGCTCGGGATTGGCGAATCGCCGATCGGTGCTCACACGCCGGATCTGCTCCTCCGCCACAAGAGAGTCCAACTCGACCCGCAACTCGTCGACGGAGAATTCCGGGGGCTGGCCTTGGGCGAAGAAGGCTGCCAAGGCACGCTCGGCACCAGAGAATGCCTGGCTGTAGTCGAATCCAATGCTGGTGTTCGAGTCCTCCAGCGAGCCAGGACGGAGTTGCAGCAGCCTCTCGAGACGGCGACGCTCCCAACCCAGGTTGTCGAGGTGCTCGCGGCAGGCGTGGCAGCCTGCCAGAAGATGCCGGATGACGAACGAGTTGGTCCTCGCAGCGGCCCGGGGGGCATCGCGTAGGAATACCTCGAGATCCGAACGGGTCGGATGATGCGTGAACATGTACAGCCCTCCAAAACGGAACACCTGCGAAGGTTCCAAGGCAGCCTGAATGACGCAGCCCGGCCGGCTGACGCCTCGGTTCAGGACCCCGCGCATGCTCTTACAGTTTAGAGTGCAACCTTTACTTGAAACCGGGACAAGTGAGCGACGGCGGCTGGGCCGCCGTCGTGGTCTGCTAGGAAACGGCCTGTCTGGGGGGAAGCTTCTCGAGCCGGGAGTTCAGGCTCCGAAGCAGGTCGAGCGCCTGCCGTGTCTTGTGCGAAAGCTGCTGCAACTGCAGTAGAGAGGCGAGGAGTTCCCGTCCTACCCCGAGTGCCTTGAAGATCGGCACCGTTTCGGCCACGGTCTGCTTGAGCTCCTCCCCTGCCTGGAGCTTGACGTACACGGAGGCAAGATCGAGCGAGACCAGAGCTGCCTCATAGAGGAGCTCGCGAGTCACGAATCCTTGCCGGATCTCGAGCAGAGCCGCTTCCGCGGCCCGAAGGTGGCCGAGGTCGCGCAACAGCAGGGCCTCCTGCCATGTGGCGCGCAGCCGGATGAGCGGATCGTCGAAACGCCTGTACAACTCCCGCATTTCGGAAAAGATTGAGAGGGCATGCTCCGGCCGGCCGAGGTCGGTATAACCGCGGACCAGGTTGTGGCACGCAGCTAGAAGGAGGTGCTGGTCCCTCTCGGGATCGATCCGAGGAATCGCCTGGTTGAGGGTCCGGACGGCATCCTCGGCCTCGCCGGAGTAGAGGAGCGCGATTGCCTTCTGTACCAGGCTGCTTGCCAGGGCATGGGCGTCATCGAGGTTCGTGTAGATCTCCCCGGCCTCTTCGCAGAGCTTGATCGCTTCAGGGAACCGCCTCTGAGCCACGCGAAGGGATACTGCCGCGAGCGTGCAGAATTGGGCCCGCAGCAACGGGTCGCGGGTCCCCGCCTCCAGATGGTGCCGTGCCGTGGCGACCGCCTCATCCGCCTCGTGCAGGCGTCCGAGCACCCGTAGGGCATTGCCATACTGCCGCCAGGCGTGAGCACGCAGGTCGGACCTCTTGGGCTCGCTCCCCGCCGCCTCCAGGGAACAAGCCTCCGCCGCGAGCCGAGCCAGGTTGGCCAGGTGGAGCATCCGAGCCGGGTCCTGATAACGGACTGCATGGCTCGCGTCGACCAGGTGCCTGACGAAGGTCGGGAAGGTGAAGCGGCTTTGGGCCTTTACCGTTGCAGCCTGCTCTTCGATCGGCAGTCTGGACAGTTCTGCCAGCAGTTGCTCGGGAGGGGCGTCTCCAGGGGCCTCCCTGGCGAAAAACGCGGCCAGCGACCGCTCGGCTGCCGCAAAGGAGGCTCCGTACTCGTACTCTCCCAATTGCTGCGCGACCGCACTCGTCAGATTCTCCTGGCAGGCAGCGCAGTCTTCCAACAGATGCCTTACCAAACGGATGCTGCGCAAAGAGCTACCCGGCTCCGTGGCATTGCGGAGGAATCTAGAGAAGTCGTTGACGTCCAGATGGTCTGCCGACATGAGACCCCCTTCCGGGCGAAGCGGCGGGTGTGGCTTCATCAACCCAAGTGTGGCGCCGGAGCGAAAGCGGGACAGGCTGGGGGAAGGATCGGGGAGAATCGGAGGGGGGCGGACTACCGCCCCCCGGCAAACTGGCGGAAGCTTAGAATTCCGGGCAGGGACGTGGCCTGCCGGCCGGATCGATGCACGAGCCCGTTTGAATCGTGTTGTTGCCTGGGCCGGCGGCTGCCTCGAAGGTGGCGCCAAAGGCCTGCGGAGCCGAGGCCTCCTCACCGAACACGAGGCCGCTCAGCCAGGACAGGGCCACGTCGAACCACCCGGAGCGGGTGTCGAAGGACGGGCCGAAGGGGCTGGCCTGGGCAGCGGGGACGGAAGCGAGGACGAGCGTAAGGGCGACGACGGCGACGGTGGCAATGCGAGACATAGAACGAAACATAGGATATCCCTCCTCAAACACGGTCCCATTGATCTGGGAGCCCGTTGAAACCAACCGAATCAGAGCAACTTCTTGGGTGCTGTTCTTTAAGTGCGACGCTCCAGGAAAACCGTGACACCTGCGTGACTGCGAAGTTGTACTTCTTGAAGCAGGCCGCCTCCGGCCCGGAGAGGCTCGCATTCTACGGAGAATGAAGATAAATGCAATAGGCTGCGCCCTAGAACAGCAGCGCAGCCTATTGTAAAAGAGAGATGTTTATTTGCCGGCGTTGCGGCTAGTCAGGGGGGACAGACGGGTGTTGAGCATCTTGATCAGCTCAAGGGCCTGCTGTTCCTGGCCCGCCGCATGCTGGAGCTGAAGGAGGGCGGCCAGAGCTTCGCGGCCTACGCGCAAGGAGGTGAAGATCGGAATCGCCTCGGAGACTGTCTGCTTCAGGCTGTCGGTCCTTCCCAGCTTCACATAGACCCAGGCAAGGTCGAGAGAGACCATGGCGACCTGCAGGGCAAGGTTCCTCTCCAAGAAGCCTGTTCGCGCTTGGAGGAGAATCGTTTCAGCGGCGTCCAGGTAACCAAGGTCTCTTAGAAGTTGCCCCTGCTGCCAACTGACGCGTAGAAGAATAAGGTCGTCGTCAAATTCCTCATAGAGACCTCGAGCCTCAAAGTAAAGCGAAAGCGCCTGCTCGGGTCTTCCCAGCGAAATATAGCTGTGCATCAGGTTGTGACAGGCGGCCAGCAGCAGGTGCGGGTTGCCTTCGGGATCGATCAGTGGAATGGCGCGATTGAGAACGGTCACCGCGTGCTCCGGCTCTCCCGCGTCATAGCAGGCTACCGCCTTCTGCACAAGAGCACTGGCGAAGTCATGCATGAACCCGATTTCCTGATAGATCTCCGCCGCCTCTTCTGCCAGTTCGATGGCTTCCGCGTAGCGGTTCTGGAACATGCGCAGGGATGTCTTCTGCTCCAGCAGGCGCGCGCGCACCGGCGGATCTCCTGTGCCAGCTCTGAGCAGATCCTCTGCCGTTGCAATCGCCTCTTCGGCCTCTGTCAGGCGTCCGCAGATTCGGAGCGAGTTGCCTAAGTTGCCTTTGGCTTGTCCCCGCAGGTCCGAGAGACGGGTCCAGCTGCCGGCGCCTTCTGCAGTGCATGCGTCCGCGGCGAGCAACGCGAGATGGGCGAGGTGCATCATCTCCTCGGTGTCCTTGTAGCGCTTACCATGGCTACGCACCAAGAGCAACTCAATGACTGAAGGATTGGCAAATCGATCGCTCTTGGCAAGGAGAACCTGTTCCTCGACCGGATGAGATTGCAACTCGGCCACCAGTTCCGCTGGCGGCTTCTCGGGAGCCCTGCCCGAAACGAAGAAGTCAGCCAATGCCTTCTCGGCCCCCGCGAAAGCGGCATCGTAGCCCGATTCTCCAATGGACGAGAGACGAGCACGCGAACGCTCCTGGCATTCGTGGCACTCAGCCAAGAGGTGACGCACAGTCCGAGCTCGCCTAGCATTGACGTTCACTGGGTGCGTACCGCCCCGGAGGAACTCATCTAGATCAATGTCCGTCGGGTGCTCGTGCCAGACGACTTTTCCACCCAGACCTGAACTCACAAATCAACTTCCTTTCTCGCATCTGTAGTGATGCGCCGGCGGGGACGGACTAGCCACCCCCGCCGGAGATACCCTGTCAATTACACACAGGGCCGAGGGTGACCCATTGGATCGATGCAACCCCCGTCGTTCGCCGTTACCTTCTTCTTAGGAGCCTTCTTGGCTTTGTCTTGCCCGAGGATCCGATTCAACCATTCCATAGCCTGCTCTACGCAACGGCCGTCCGTGTTTGAGGCCGCCGTTTTTGCCGTTTGAATCCTCGCCTGGGCGGCGGGGACCACAGCAAAATTCAGACTGAGCGCGAATACAGAGACTACCACAACCCGAGAAATGAAATGAAACATGTCAAACCCCCTCCATGAAATAATGCGAACTACCGAACCGGATGCCCGGCGTTCGCCAGAAAAACCAAAATCAAGTGTTACGTCCTAGTAGGTGCGGCTGGGCCATAGGATCGGGACACTTTTGTGGGAAACTTCTTTCTGGTACACCACCGGCCCTGCTTTGTCCTCGATGGAGGACAATTTACCCTCTCGGAGGGTCAAGCTCTGCCCCGCCTGCTAGCAGCTAAACAGCACAGAAGAAAAGAGATGTCGGCGCATATGTCGATCGAAGTCAAGCCATGGCACGAGCCTTGTAACTAGAAGCTGTGGAACCGTGGCTCTGATGAGCCTAGAGGTTGAAAGGAGTGAGCCATGTTCGAAATGAGGAACCAGCGAAGGGGGGCGGCGTGGATCGCATCTCTCCTGATGCTTGTGCTGTTCGTGGGCTGCGCATCGAGCGGAGCCCCGCGCCGTGAACGTGAACCCTATGTGACGAAGCGGGACCGCACCTGGAAGGGTGGGGCGATTGGCGCCGCGGCGGGCGCGGCCGGGGCGGTGCTGGCGGGCAAGCGTGAGGCGGACGAGATCCTGGCCGGCGCGGCCATTGGAGCCGTGATCGGCGGCGGTGTCGGCGCCTACATGGATGCCCAGCAGGAGAAGCTGGCGCGAATCCCGGGGACCGAGGTGGAGCGGGTGGATGAGGACACGCTGCTTGTCCATTTCGAAAATGACGTGCTCTTCGACGTGGATTCGTCCCGCGTCGACTCCGACGGCCGCCAGACCCTGGAAGACCTGGCCGGAGTCCTGGAGGATTACGACAAGACCGCGGTCGTGGTCCAGGGACACACGGATTCGACCGGCAGTGAAGAGCACAACCTGGAGCTGTCAGAGCGCCGCGCCGAGGCGGTGCAGAGGTACCTGGCGAGCCTGGGGGTCGATCCCGGCCGCCTGGCCACCATGGGCTTCGGCGAGGACTCGCCGGTAGCGAGCAACGACAGCGAGTCGGGGCGTCAGCAGAATCGCCGAGTGGACATCCTGCTCCGGGCCAAGGCCGGTCCGGTTCGGGACGACACCGGGCGTTAACATACCCTTCGGGTCCGCCTCCGGAGGCGGACCCGAAGGGTTCATTCAACTCCCTCACGATAAAATTAGCGCGTCTTGGCACAACTCTTGTACCCATGAAACGGGGAAAGGAGAGTGCCCTGATGCCCACAGCTACCCGCCTCAAACACCCTTCCGCCTACGAATTCATTCCTCCTAAACCCACGCTAACGAAGCTCTGGCAGGCGGCGCAGGATTGCCGGGCGTGCGAGCTTTACAAGCTGGGGACTCAGGCGGTGCTCGGGGAGGGGCCGCGGCAGGCCGCGGCTCTATTCATCGGCGAGCAGCCCGGGGATCAGGAGGACCTCACCGGCCGGCCGTTCGTCGGCCCTGCCGGCCGAGTGCTCGACGAGGCCCTGGCCGAGGTGGGGATTCCGCGCAAGGAGGTGTTTGTCACCAACGCCGTCAAACACTTCAAGTGGGAGCCCCGGGGCAAGCGCCGCATCCACCAGAAGCCCACCCTCGGCGAGGTCAAGGCCTGCCGCCCCTGGCTGGAGACCGAGCTCGCGCTGGTCAAGCCCCAGGGGATCGTCTGCCTGGGAGCCACCGCGGCTCAGTCTCTCCTGGGACCTCAGTTCCGGATCACCCGCGACCATGGCCAGTTCTTCGACTCCGAGTGGGCGAGCTGGATCACCGCCACGATTCATCCGTCGGCCATCCTGCGCATGCCTGACCGCGAAAAGCAGGAGGAGGCCCGCGCGAGCTTCCTCGACGACCTGCGCAAAGTGCTCAAGCGGCTACAGATGTAGCCGGCTCCTCGACGGATATGGCGGCGTGCCGCTCCAGCCAGCCCGCCGCTTCCTCCCACAGGGTGTCGCGGAACCGGTCCCGGAAGAAGCCGAAGTGGCCCACCGGGGGCAGCCCGGCCGTGTGCGGTGTCAAGTGGCGATGGACCACCCGGGCGTTGCGGTAGAAGTGGAGCAGGGCTACCGCCGCAGCCCGCGGCGCGAAGTCGTCATCCTCGAAGCTATAGGCGAAGATCGGCCGCGCGAAACGCTCGAACCCGGCCCGTCGCTCCTCGCGGCCGTCCAGGAGGAAGCTCGGACGGCGGCCCCAGGCGGCCCACTCCCGTGCCACGCCCCCGGGGAGATCCTCCTTCATCCCCATCCATCCCGGCATGTAGCCGAAAGCGCGGCTGACCGCCGGGAAGACCAGGTGCCAGTAGAGCGCGACTTTCCAGCGCTCGGGGGAGGGCCAATGACCCCAGTAGCCGCTCTGGGAGCCTACGGTCAGCAGGGCGTCGATCTTCTCGTTGTTTTCGGCCAGGCCGACGAGCTGCCCACCCACGCTGTGCCCGACCGACAGCAGCCGCTCGGGCTGAACGTGACGGCCGGCCCAGTCGATCACCCCTGCCAGATCCTCCTCACCCCATTGGTGCATCCGGGCCTGGAACCCCCGCAGGCTCTTCGGCCGTGACTCCCCGATTCCCCTGTAGTCGTAGGTGAGGACCGCGAAGCCCCGGCTGGCGAGGAAGCGGGCGAACCCGTCGTAGTAGCTCCGGGGCACCGCCGTTGCCGAGCTGATCACCACCAGGGTCTCGTGCCCCCACGCCCCCATTCCCTGCGGCTCGTACAGAGTCGCAGCCAGCTTGAAGCCGTCCCGGGCGGGAAGGCGCAGACTCCGGTCGACTCCTGCCTCTCCGTTCATGGAACCTCCTCAGACGCGTTCGGTCAGACTCGCTCCAGAATGGCGGCGATCCCCTGACCGCCGCCGATGCACAGGGTGACGAGGGCCGTGGCCAGGCCGCGGCTCTCGAGCTCGTCCAGGGCGGTGCCGAGCAGCATCGCGCCGGTGGCGCCGAGCGGATGGCCGAGGGCAATGGCCCCGCCGTTGACGTTCACCTTCTCCGGGTCAATCCCCAGGTTGCGGATGGTCTGCATCGGGACCGCGGCGAAGGCTTCGTTGATCTCCCAGAGGTCGATGTCGGACGGCTGCATGCCGGCCTGTTCCAGCGCCTTTTGTGAGGCGGGCGTGGGAGCGGTCAGCATGATCACCGGCTCGCTGCCCACCGTGGCCAGGGCGCGGATCCGGGCCCGCGGCTTCAGGCCATGCGACTTCACATAGTCCTCGGAAGCGAGCAGGACGGCGGCCGCCCCATCGACCACGCCGCTGGAGTTGCCCGCGGTGTGGACGTGGCGGATCTCCCCTGCCTCGGGGTAGCGCTGGAGCGCGATCGGGTCCCAGGCCTCGCCCATGGCGACGAAGGAGGGGGCCAGCGCGGCCAGGCCTTCGGCCGTGGTTTCGGACCGCGGGTGCTCGTCCTTCTCGAGGACCACCTGCCCGGTTTCCGGATCGCGGACCGGGATCCGGCTACGGAACCGGCCCTCCTGCTCGGCCTTTGCGGCGCGGCGCTGCGATTCCAGGGCGAAGGCGTCGATCTCCTCGCGGGAGAAGCCCTCGAGCGTGGCGATCAGATCGGCACTGACCCCCTGGGGTACCTGGTGGTGCCGCTTGCGGAGGTGAAGGTTGTTGCCGTCCTGGCCCGCGCCGTCCGAGCCGATGGGATTGCGGGACATGCTTTCGACCCCGCCAGCCACTGCCAGCCGCTGGAAGCCGGATGCGACCCCCATGGCGGCGAAGCTCACCGCCTGGAGGCCCGAACCACAGAAACGGTTCAGGCTCACGCCCGTGACCTCAATGGGCCAGCCCGCCGCGAGGATCGCGTTGCGGGCCACGTTCGCCCCCTGCTCGCCAGCCTGCGAGACGCAGCCGACGACCACGTCGTCGACCTCGGCAGGGTCGATGCCGGAGCGTTCGGCCAGGCCGTTGAGGACCTGGGCCATCAGCTCCTGCGAATGGATTCCGGACAGCGCGCCCTTGCCCGCCTTGCCGCGGCCTCGCGGAGTGCGGACGGCATCAAGAATGTAAGCGTCGGCCATTGGAAATCTCCTATCAAGCACGAACGATCGTGCGTTTTTGGAAAGAGCGGAGTGCAGGCGTACGGGCATTCATCGGACTCAGGCCTTGTAGAAAGCCAGGAGACGTTCGAAGGAGCCGCGGGCGAGATCGCCCGCCTTGGGGTTGCGCATCAGCCGCTGCGCATTGTGGTAGCCGAGGACGATGGCGTCGAGGTCGAAGGCGAACTGCTCGGGATCGAGGTCAGCGCGGAAGTGACCGGCCTCGACGGCCAGGCGGGCGGCTTTGGCCATGAAGGCCGAGCGGTCGCGAAAGGCCTTGGTCAGGATGTCGCGCTGCGGTCCCGGGCGGTCGTCGAACTCGGTGGAAGCTCCGACGAGGATGCAGCCCATGTCCGGAGCATTGGACCAGGCGAGCCAGTTCTCGAACAGGGCACGGATGCGCGGCTCGCCCCGCGGCGCGGCAAGGGCGGGGCGGATCACGGTTTCCTTGAACCGGTCCACGGCAGCCTGGAGGACCTGCACCTGCAACTCGTCTTTAGACCCGAAGTGAGCGAACAGGCCGCTCTTCGACAGGCCCAGCTCGGAGGAGAGCGTGCCGATGGTCAACCCCTCCAGCCCGTCGCGGCTGGCGATGCGGACCGCCTGGTCCAGGATCCGCTCGCGGGTTTCAGCGCCCTTGCCCATGGCAGTATTGTACGAACGGTCGTTCTATTTTGTCAAGAAGGCGGGACCCGCGTGGGTCCCGCCCTGAGCCCTACTTATCCGGAGGAGGGGGAACGCAGAGGAAGCACCCTCCACACACCGAGTACTGAGTCTTCCTGCCCCAGGCCACCTTGTTGTTGCAGCAATCGTAGCCGTACTGCCCCACGACCGTGGTCTTGGTGGCATCGCTGTAGTAGGTGCAGTTGCTGGCGGCGTCCAGGGAGGGGACGGAGACCATTGCCCCCAGGGCGAGAAGGGTGAGGAGGAGGACGGTCAACGTAGCTTTCTTCATGCGGGTCGCTCCTTTCAAAAGATCCAGGGTACCCTGGAAGGCCAACCTTATCGCAGATTAACTATTGATTGGAAGTACGGCGCCGTCGGCGACCACGAACACCCGGTCGCCGGGACGGGGCGCGATCGACGCGGTGCCCGTGAAGCTGCCGAAGGCGGGAAGGACGGCACCATGGGGCTGGAACCAGAAGCAGGGCAGCCTCAATTCCTGGCCGCCGCGCCCGGTCAGCCGCGCCGCGGGATGGATGTGCCCGGCCAGGGCATAACCGTCGGCGGGCTCGCCGGGCTTGTGGCGCAGGACGAAGGGCGGCAGCTCGAACGGCTCGTCGACGCAGCGCACGTTCCAGTCCCCTGGTGGATCACCCGCTCCCCGGTCGTGATTGCCGCGCACGAGAAGGATCTCGAGCCCGGGATGGGCAGCGCGCCAGGCTGCGATGGCTCCCAGGGTTTCGAGGGAGCGTCCGGTCTTGGCGTGCAGGAGGTCTCCCAGGACGATCAGCCGCCGGGCTCCGGTGCGCTCGACCATGCGGGCCAGGCGCGTCAGATCATCTTCCGTCATCGCCTCGGGGATTGGCAGCGAAGCCGCGCGGAACGCGGCGGCCTTGCCCCAGTGGGTGTCGGCGGCGAACAGCGTCCGTTCCCTCGCCCAGTGGATGGCCCGCTCCGGGAGGAGGGTCAGCCGTTCGCCCCGGATTTCTATCTCCACGTCAGCCGGCATGGCGCTCCAGGCT
Source organism: uncultured Holophagales bacterium (assembly GCA_963741305.1). GTDB lineage: Bacteria > Acidobacteriota > Thermoanaerobaculia > Multivoradales > UBA5704 > DATMER01. The sequence goes on from CAVUHL010000003.1 coordinate 306,377, forward strand.
CAACTGCATCTTCTTCACCCGTTCAGCAAGGGTTTCCGACGAAACGGTGTCGCGCAGGCGGTCGACGAGGAGCGGAAAGGCGAAAGGCGTGGGCCGGCGCACGTCGAGCAGGGTGACGCGGCTCTGCGACAGGCGATCGAGAGTCCTGCGCAACCGGCTGCTTTCCAACTGGCGCTCCAGGACTTCGCGGTGGGCCTGATGAAGGAGAAGGTTGCCCGGGTCGTAGCGTTCGAAGACCTCATAGATCAGCCCGCTCGATGCCTGGAGCTGGCGCGTGCTGTTCTGGCCGCCCGGAAAGCGGGAGATGACCAGGCCCGCGACGCGGGCGATCTCGCGGAAGTGGCGGCGCGCGAGCTCGGACGCGTTCAGGCTGTGAACGATGTCCTCGGCCAGGTTCGCGGGCGACAGCAGCCCGGCTTCCAGAGCGGCTTCGATCGGCGCGGCCTCTGCCGCGAGCAGCTCGAAGCCATAGTCGTTGACCGAGATGGTGAAGGTGATCGGCTGCAGGCGGCCCATGCGGAAGGCGGAGAGCGCCGCGAGGCCCTCGTGCACCAGCCGGCCTTCAAAAGGATAGAAGAACAGGTGGAATCCCTCGCGGGTCTTCACCCGTTCGATCAGCAATTCATCGCTCGCCGGGATCGCCGACACCGCCGCCTGCAATTCGAGGATGGGCCGGACGGCGTCCATCTCCTCGCCGCGATAGATGCCGCCACGGGCTTCTTCGAGCCGGGCGCGGACGGCCGCGGTCAGCTCGCTCGACAGCGGCAGGCTGCCCCCGTACCAGCGCGGGATGAGCCCTTTCTTGCTGCGCGCCCTCCGCACCCAGACCCTCATCTCGCGCAGGCGGACGAATTCCACCGCCCGGCCGCCGAGAACGAACCGGTCGCCGGGGCGCAGCTTCGCGGCGAAGCTCTCTTCCACGCTGCCGATCCTCTCGCCGCCCGTGAACTGGACGAGCAGGGCCGCGTCGCTCACGATCGTTCCGATCGACATGCGGTGGAGCTGGGCGATCCGGCGGTCCTCCACCACGTATAGCCCATCGCGCTCGACCACGCGCCGGTACTCGGGGTAGGCGCGCAGGGCTGGGCCTCCCCTCGTCACGAAATCGAGCGCCCAATCCCATTCCGCGTCCGAGAGACCGCGATAGGAGAAGGTCGTCCGGATCTCCGCGAGCAGGGCTTCGGCGGTGAAGCCTCCTCCCAGGGCTGCCGTCACCAGATGCTGGATCAGGACGTCGAGCGGCCTTTCGACCGGCGGGCGCGCTTCGATGTGCCCGGATTCGATGGCATCGCGCGCGGCTGCGACCTCGACCAGTTCGAAGGCATTGGTCGGCACGCAGGTCACGCGGCTCTCCGCGCCGGGCCGGTGCCCGCTCCTCCCCGTGCGCTGGAGCAGGCGGGCCGCGCCTTTCGGGCTGCCCACCTGGAGGACCGTGTCGACCGGCGCGAAATCGACTCCCAGGTCCAGGCTCGACGTGCAGACGACGCAGCGCAGCTTTCCCGCCCGCAGGCTGCTCTCCACCCACTCGCGCACGCCCTTGTCGAGCGAGCCGTGGTGGAGCGCGATCTCACCGCTCCAATCGGGGCGCTCGTCGAGGATCGCCTGGTACCAGGCCTCGGTCTGCGAGCGCGTGTTGGTGAAGACGAGCGAGGTGCCGCCGGCCTCGATGCGCTCGATCACCTGGGGCAGCAGCCTCAGCCCCAGGTGGCCCGCCCAGGGGAAGCGGTCCATCGTCGCCGGGATGATGCTCTCGACGCGCAGCTCCTTTGGTACCTCGCCCCGGACGAGGCGGCCGTTGCCGCTCCCACCGAGGAGCGCCCGCAATGCGATGTCGAGATTGCCCAGGGTCGCGGACAGCCCCCAGGTGCGCAGGGCGGGCTGCCAGCCGCGCAGCCTCGCCAGGGCCAGCTCGGTCTGGACTCCGCGCTTGGTCGCCATCAGCTCGTGCCATTCGTCGACCACGACGAGGCGCAGGTCACGGAACAGCTCGGGGGCGTTCTCCCTGGAAAGGAGCAGCGACAGGCTCTCCGGCGTGGTGATGAGCGCGGTCGGCAGCTTGCGCCTCTGGCGGTCGCGCACCCGGGACGAGGTGTCGCTCGTCCGCGTTTCGAGCGTCCACGGCAGGCCGAGATCGATCAGCGGAGCGCGCAGGGCCTGCTCGGTGTCGGCGGCGAGAGCGCGCAGCGGAGTGAGCCAGAGGACGCGGAGCGGAGGAGCCGCCCTGCGCCGTTCTTCGCTGAGGGCTTCCGCGACCGGCCCCATCCAGGCGGCTAGGGTCTTGCCCGTTCCGGTCGCGGCATGGATCAGGCCGCTCTCCCCGGAAAGATAGGCTTGCCATACCTCGCGCTGGAAATCGAACGGCGTCCAGCCTCGGCTTGCGAACCAATCAATCACAAAAGCGCCCGCACCGTTTCGAGCGAGTCTGCCTCCTCGATCGGCTTGTCCCGTCTCCAGCGAAGGATGCGCGGGAAGCGTACCGCGATGCCCGACTTGTGCCGCGTGGATTCCTGGATGGCTTCGAAGGCCAGCTCGAAGACCAGCTCCGGCTTGACCGTCCGCACCGGGCCGAACTTCTCGACGGTGTTGCGGCGCACGAATGCATCCACCTGGCGGATCTCGGCGTCGGTCAGGCCGCTGTAGGCCTTGGCGAACGGCACGAGCTTGCCCGCGTCCCAGATGCCGAAGGTGTAGTCGGTGTACAGGCTGGCGCGCTTGCCCGAGCCGCGCTGCGCGTAGATGAGGACGGCATCGACCGTGAAGGGCTCTACCTTCCACTTCCACCAATCGCCGCGCACCCGCCCGACCCGGTAGGGCGCCGTCTTCCTCTTCAGCATCAGGCCTTCGACGCCCTGGTCCCGGCAGGCGGCCCTCTGGGCGGCAAGGTCGTCCCAGGAACCGAAATCCACCAGGGGAGAAACCCTGAGGTCGAGCCGTTCGAGGTTCTCCCGACGCCAGGCGAGCGGCTGATCGCGCACATCTTGACCATGGAGCTCGAGCAGGTCGTAGGCGAGGAACACCGCCGGCACCTCGCCGAGGATCTTCTTGCTCAGCGCCTTGCGGCCGATGCGCCGCTGGAGGTGGGCGAACGGCATCACGCCGCCCTCGTTCCAAGGCAGGACTTCGCCGTCGAGCACCGTGCCGTCGGGCAGGAGGTCGCCGAGCGCCGCGACCTCGGGGAAGCCTTCGCCGATCAGCTCCTCGCCGCGCGACCAGAGGAAGGTCTGCCCCTTGCGGCGGATCAATTGGGCGCGGATGCCGTCCCACTTCCATTCCGCCTGCCAATCGGAGGGATCGCCGAGCGCCTCGGGGCCGCTTTCGAGTGGGTGAGCGAGGAAGAATGGATAGGGCCGGCCCACGTCCGCGCCATCGGCTTCGAGCGAGAGCAGTCCTTCATAGAAAGCGGGAGTCGGCTCCCAGGAGCCCATCAGCCGGTGCGCGACGACGGCAGCCTCGACCCCCCCGACGCTCGCCAGGGCGCGGGTGATCAGCCTCTGGGACACGCCGACGCGAAAGGCGCCGCTGAGGAGCTTGTTCCAGATGAAACGCTGCGTCCGGTCGAGCTCGCGCCAGGCGCCTGTGACCGAAGCCTTCTGTTCCTCCTCCGCGGCTTTGCGCAGGGGGAGCAGGCGTTCCTCGACCCAATAGGTCAGCGGCTGGTCGCTCGACGCGCCTGTTTCCGGGAGGAGCAGGGTGATGGTCTCGGCCATGTCGCCGACCGCGTCGTAGCACTCTCCGAAGAGCCATTCGGAGATGCCTGCCATCTCGTTCGCCCACTCGCGGACCTTGTTCCTGGGGACCACCTGCCGGGGCCGGCGCCCGCTCAGGAAGTAGACCACCCAGGCGGCATCCGCAGGGGGAGCGGCGGAGAAGTAGCGGATGAGCGCGTCCAGCTTCTCGTTGGTCTTGGTGGTCTCGTCCAACGCGGTATAGAGATCGGCGAAGGCCCTCATGGGGCTTCCTCGACCTCGTCGCCCGTATCGTCCCGCTCGTCGGAAAAGCGGGTCGGCACGACATGGGCGTCAATACCCTGCTCCACCAGCCAGCGGACGACCGCGGCGGTATAGCCATGCGTCACCCAGACCCGCTCGGCACCGGTCGCCTGGATGGTTTCGGTCAAAGCGGGCCAGTCCACATGGTCCGACAGCGCGAATCCCCGATCGATCGACCGCTGGCGGCGGGCACCGCGGATCCGCATCCAGCCCGAGGCGAAGCCAGTCGATAGAGCGCCGAATTTGCGCGTCCAGGGGGTGCCCCGTGCCGAAGGGGGAGCGACGATGAGCGCCCGGGACCAATCGGGTTTTTCCGCCGCGGCGACGTGCTGCGTCTCGGGAAGAGGGATGCCGGTTGCGCGGTACTCGCGGTTCAGGCGCTCGACCGCGCCGTGGGTGTAGATCGGGCCGATGGAGGGATCGACGCCCGCGAGCAATCGCTGGGCCTTGCCGAGAGAGTAGCCGAAGAGAAGGCTGGCCCTGCCTGCCTCCTGGTTCTTCCGCCACCAGAGATCAACCGCGGCGAACACGGCCGACTGAGGCTCCCAGCGGTAGATCGGCAGGCCGAAGGTCGACTCGGTCACGAAGGTATGGCAGCGTACGAGGTCGAACGGGGAGCAGGTCGCATCGGGCTCGGTCTTGTAGTCCCCGGTCACGACCCAGACTTCGCCGGCATGCTCGACCCGCACCTGGGCCGAGCCCAGGATGTGCCCGGCCGGATGGAGGGAGACCCGCACGCCGTTCAGGTGGACGGCCTCGCCATAGGGGACCGCCTGGATCGACGCCTCCTCGCCCAGCCGGACCCGGCTCACCCGCGCGCCTTCCTCCGATACGAGATGATGGCGGCATCCCCAGGTCAGATGATCGCCGTGAGCGTGGGTCACCACGGCACGGTCGACCGGCTTCCAGGGGTCAATGTGGAAGCCTCCGGCCTCGCAATACAGGCCGGCTTCCGTCAGCCGGATCATCCTGCTACTCGCCGCACCCGGAACGCGGCCACGGCTTGAGGTTCGCCCTCGGGGAGGGCGGAAGCCATGCGGCGGGCGACCTTGGCCCAATTGGCTTGGGCTGTCCATTTCTTCGCCTCGACCGGCTCGCTGACCACGCCGGGAGCGGTCAGCCGGGCGGCGAGGTCGGGCCGGGGCCGTCCCTGCGCATCGACGGCTACGGCCTCGAAATCGACCCCTCTCTTGTAAATGGCCAGGAGGCCGAAGACCTCCTCCTTGCCGGGCACCTGGATGAGGGCCACCTGGCCGCGGGGGCCTTCCTCCAGCTCCATCAGGACCCCCTCGACCAGCGGATGGCCCGAGGCGAAGTAATCCAGGGTCTCCCGGTCTACCGCTTCGGCGCGGTCGAAGGTGCCGAGGTAGCGCGAGCCCGGCGGGACGCCCGGGATGTGATCGATCAGGGCTTCCCAGCCGAACTCGATCCCCCAGACGCTCCGGCCGCTCTGCGGCTCCACGAGGAAGCCGAAGCGGCCCGCGGCGCGCAGGACGACCTCCTCGTTCAGGAGGTCCAGGTCCGGCGGCACGCGGGCGAGGATCTCTTCTTCCATCTGGGGGCGGTACGGGTCCCGGTGCAGCTCGTGATAGGCGGCGCTCCGCACCCGGTCGTGCGCCTCCTGCGCCTCCTTGAGCACCTCTTCGAAGACGGCCGGGTCGACCTCCTCGGGCCCATGCAGGGCTTCCCGTTCGACCGCCCTGGCCACATGCCTCAGCTCCCGTTCCAGCCCGCCGAGCGGTTCCTTGAAGAGGCCGATGGCCTCGTAGAGCCCCGCGACTGCCCGGCCCAGGCCGGCCGGCGGCCGGAAGTAGACGATCTCGGTGGGGATCGTCCGGCCGATCCGGTCGAGCCGCCCGATCCGTTGCTCGACGACGGCCGGGTTCCACGGCAGGTCGAAGAGCACGAGCCGGTTGCAGAACTGGAAATTGCGCCCCTCGCCGCCGGCCTCCGTGGAGATGAGGACCCCCGGCCCTTCCGGCAGCCGGAACTGTGCTACCTCGATATCCCGGCGCTCGGGCGCGAGGTCCTCATGAAAGAGGCCGGCCCGCACCCGGCCTTCCCGTTCGATGGCCTGCTTGAGCTTGTCCAGAGTCGCCTTGTGGGCCACGAAGACCAGCGTCTTCTCTCCAGCCTGCTGCCAGCGGGCCGCCTGCTCGGCCAGCCAGCGCACCCGGGGGTCGGCGCGCTCGGCCTCGGCGATCAGGTCCACGAGCTCCGGGTCCGCCAGTGCGGAGGGCGAGGATAGGGCCCGGACGATCCGTTCCGCCTTGCGGCGCTCGGCCACGGCATTTTCGGCCGGCTGGGAGCGCACCCGGTGCTCCAGTCGGAGAAGCGCATCCCAGCCCTCGGGATCATTGATCTCCATGGGGACCCCGACTCGCGGCGGGAGCCCCCCGATGTCGACCCTGCGGGTGGAACTGGTACAGGGAGGGAGGGGCTCGCGCCGGGCCAGGCGCTCGGCGAAGCTCTCCGCCTCCGGAAATTCCTCAGGGCGCAGGAGCTGGAGCAGGCGGAAGAAGCCGTGAGCGTCGTCCTCCAGCGGGGTCGCGGTCAGGAGGAGGACGTGCCGGCCTACCGCTGCGATCGGGGCGACGGCCCGGTACGCTTCGTTTCCCGGATGGCCGGGTGGCCGCCGCAGGTGATGGGCCTCGTCGATCACCAGAAGGTCGATTCCAGCCTCGGCGGCCTGCTCGCTGAGCCGCCGCCGGGAGGAGAGCAGGTTGAGCCCGATCACCGAGCGCCGGTGGATGTCGAACGGGTTGAAGTCGGGCCCATGATCGCGGGCCACGTCGGCCAGGCGCTTCTCGTCGAGCAGGGCGAACGCCTGGTGGTATTTGCGCCACAGCTCGCCGAGCCACTGCAAGGTCAGGGTCTCGGGTGCGACGATCAGGGTACGGTCGGCGCGGCCGGTCTGAAGGAGGCGGTTGAGGATCAGGCAGGCCTCGACGGTCTTGCCGAGCCCCACCTCGTCGGCCAGGAGCCAGCGCACCGGGTCGCTATGGCAGGCACGCTCCGCGGCATAGAGCTGGTGGGGGAAGATCTGGATGCGTCCGCCGAGGAAGGAGCCCAGGCCGCCGGCCTGACGCAGGCGCTGGAGGCGCAGCCCGTCCAGGCGGTTCACGAAGTCGTCGTAGCTGTCCACCTGCCCCCGGGCCAGGCGCTCGGTGAGGGGAAGCTCGACGGGCAGAGGCCAGAGATCGGAGACCGCGACCTCGCGGCCATCCTCCAGACGGCAGAAGCCGCCCTCGCAGGAGGCGACCACGACCGGTTCGTCATTGCCGTCGAGGCGCGCCCGGGTCCCCGGCTTGAGGGCCAAGGCGATGAGAGCGTCCGAACCGGTGGCGAAGGCGAGCGTCTGGCCGCTGTCCGGGAAGTGCACCTGGACATTGCGGCCGAGGATCTCGACCACCTCGCCGGGGCCGAGCTCGGGATTGAATCGGTGTGTCAGACGGTCGCCGGGTTTCCACATCGCGGCGCATTGTAACCGCCGGCCAGCGGGTAGATCCCTCCGACCAGCGGGTGGAACCCTCCAACGAGTGGGTAGACCCTGGCAACGAGTGGGTGGACGCGAGCAACCACGGGGTAGCCCCCTCTGGCCATCGGGTATGGACTTCAAACGGCTGGATGGAGCCCGGAGCTTACTGGTTTGTGTCTGGGAATGACTGGTTTCCTTCCAGCTACCCAACGGGTAGACCCATCTACCTGGTGGGTAGCGCGCTCCAAGCAGTGGTTTGAGGCACGCGGGTCTGCCCGCAGGGGACTGAATACCGCGGGCTAGGCGTATTCGTAGAGAGGGATCGTGCGAGAGGGTTCGGGCGCGTCCTGGAGCAGAGCCTCCAGGTGCCGCACTGTCTCGGGCTTCAGCAGAACGTCTCCACAGACGGGGCAGACTTCGGCAGGGACATGATCGATGACGATGAGTCGACCCTGGTGCCGCACGGTATGGGTGATCTGGCGGGCCTCGTACTCCCCGGGGCATCCCTGGATGCTGCACTTCATGGTTGTCTTCTCCTCCGGGTCGGAGTCTCCCACTTTGGCGGCTTCGGCTCGTAAACCGTGATCAAGATCAGGAGCGGCTGCTCGGTCGTGCAAACGACATGAAGAGGCCGCCTCCCTTCAGTATAGCCGCACATCAGACAGCAGGCCCCCCGGAGGTGCTCCGGGTAGTGCTCAAGAACCTGGCCCTTTTGCAGGGCTTCCAGTACATCGCTGAGGAGGATGTCCTCCTCGGCCATCTCCTGTTGGGCATGTTGAGTCAGTCGGAGCTCTTGCCGAGCTGCCTGCTGGGCGATTCGCCTTTCGATGAATCTGAAGTTGTCCGCTCCCAATCCACCTCCCTGAGCCTGATCCTTCGAAGGGCGATAGTTTACTCTTTCTCGTGACGTGTTCACATTACGCGAGGCTGAGGGATACTCCCCTCCATGGTCACCGTCCTTTGCCCGGTCCGAGGCTGCGGCGCTCTGCTGGAGCGCCGGGAGCAGTCCTGGGTCTGCCCGCGGGGACACTCCTTCGACATCGCCCGCACCGGCTACTGCAACCTGCTCCAGCCACAAGACCGCAAGTCTAAGAGCCCCGGGGATCCGAAGGAGGCAGCCACGGCCCGGCGGCGCTTCTTGGAGGCCGGGCATGGAGACTTCCTCCTCCGGGCCCTTCATGAAGAGATCCAAGGAACCACGGTCCTGGACGTGGGCTGCGGGGAAGGCTTCTTTCTGGGCTCGCTATCCAGAGACCGCGAGGCCCACGGCGTCGATCTCTCCGTTCCGGCAATCGATCTCGCCGCCCGGCGTTGGCCCGGGGTGAGCTGGTGGGTGGTCAACGCCGACCGCGCCCTCCCTTTCGCGGACGGCTCCTTCGACATGGCGCTCTCCATCGCTGGCCGGCGACCCGCGAGCGAGCTGCGGCGGGTGCTCGCGCCTAAGGGGCGCCTTCTGGTCGCGATCCCCGGGGAAGATGACCTGATCGAGCTGAGAGAGGCCGTCATGGGGGAAGGGAGGCTGCTTGACCGGGTAGAGAGGACTGTCGCAGAGCTGGTCGGAGCCTTCGAGCTGGAGGCCCACCGCACCGTGCGGTCCGTAGAGAAGGTGAATGCCCGGGATGCCCTGGCCGCCACCTACCGCGGAGCGCGGGAGAGCCAGCGGAAGAAGCTGGAAGATCTCGGCGAGATGCAGGTGACGCTGAGCTTCGACCTGCTGCGGTTCAAGTAAGGCCGGCCCAAAGCAAAAACCCCGGCCTCTTGCGAGGCCGGGGTTCTTTAGGTCTGTGTCGGTGGCGTTGGGTTCCCCGTTCGGGTCAACCCTCCGTCATCTTTGGAGGAGCCTCTTACGAGGACGCCACCTCCAAACCGTGACTATCGTTCAAGGATCACCTCCTTTCTGGGCGTATCCGTCTTCGGCGGGGCCCAACCCGCCCGGTCCCATTAGCCGCCCAAGCTGCTGAGGACCGCCACGTCACACCCCTAAAGGAAGCGCGTGGAGCCGGAACGACGACATGGTGCGGGAAAGAGGCGGCAATGTCAACGCCTCGTGATACCTTTCGCACCTTGAAAGCAGCACACCCACCGAGGAGCTGACGGCGATGAAGAAAATCGGAATTCTGTTCGGCCAGGAAGACACCTTCCCCTGGGCCTTTCTGGACCGCGTAAACAGCAAGAACGTGGCAGGGATCACCGCGGAGCCGGTGCGCATCGACAAGCTCGTCCAGGGCGAGCCCAGCGGATATGCCGTCATCATCGACCGCATCTCCCAGGACGTCCCCTTCTACCGCGCCTACCTGAAGAACGCCGCCCTGAACGGCACCGCCGTCATCAACAACCCGTTCTGGTGGAGCGCGGACGAAAAGTTCTTCAACAACTGCCTGGCCCTCAAGGTCGGCGTGGCCGTGCCCAAGACGGTCCTCCTGCCGTCCAAGGAAAACCCGCCGGATACCGGCGACAAGTCCTTCCGCAACCTGGCCTATCCCATGGACTGGGAGGCTATCTTCAACTACGTCGGCTGGCCCGCCTATTTCAAGCCCTTTGCCGGCGGCGGCTGGAAGAACGTCTACCGGCTGGAGAACCCCGACCAGTTCTTCCGCGTCTACAACGAGACCGGACAGCTCGTGATGATGCTCCAGGAAGAGGTCGTCTTCACCGAATACTTCCGTTGCTACAGCCTGGACTGCCAGGACGTGCGCATCATGCAGTACGACCCCAGGCAGCCGTTTCACGCGCGGTACGTGCGCGGCGGCCCGCCGATCGCCGACGCGTTGCTCGATCGTCTGGAAGGCGACGTCCTCAAGCTCAACAAGGCGCTGGGTTACGACTTCAACACCGTCGAGCTGGCGGTACGCGACGGCGTGCCCTATGCCATCGATTTCTGCAACCCGGCGCCGGACGCCGACGTGAACTCGATCGGCGAGGACAACTTCGAGTGGATCGTGGAGCACTCCGCCCAGATGGCCCTTCGCAAGGCCGAGACCTTCGAAGAGGGCAAGGACAACCTCAGGTGGGGAGAGTTCGTTAAGGGACAGCCCTGAGCCAGGGAATCAAACTATGAGCGAAGCCAAGCTGTTCACGCTGGGTATCGAAGAAGAGTTCCAACTCATCGACCTGGAGACGCGCGACCTGCGCTCCCACGTGCAGCAGCTCCTGGAAGAGGGGAAGGAGATCCTCAGGGACGAGCTCAAGGCGGAGTTGCACCAGTCCGTCATCGAGGTCGGCACCCCGATCTGCCAGGACATCAAGGAGGCGCGCCGCGAGGTCGTCCGCTTGCGCAGCCAGCTCGCGGCCCTCGCGCGGCGCAACGGCCTCACCATCGCCGCGGCCGGCACCCACCCCTTCGCCCGCTGGCAGGATCAGCTCATCACTCCGCTCCCGCGCTATGCGGAGATCGTCGAGGACCTGCAGCAGGTGGCCCGCGCCAACCTGATCTTCGGCCTCCATGTCCATGTCGGGATCGACGACCGCGAGACCGCGGTCCACATCATGAACGCGGCCCGCTACTTCCTGCCGCACATCTTCGCCCTGTCCACCAACTCCCCCTTCTGGGAAGGGCGCAACACGGGCTTCAAGTCCTACCGCAGCAAGATCTTCGACCGCTTCCCGCGCACCGGCATCCCCGACCACTTCCAGAGCGTGTCGGAATACGACAACTACATCAAGCTGCTGATCAAGACCGGGTGCATCGACAACGCCAAGAAGATCTGGTGGGACATCCGCATGCACCCCTTCTTCGACACCCTTGAGTTCCGCATCTGCGACGTGCCCATGCGGGTCGAGGAGACGCTCGTCATCGCGGCCCTCTGCCAGGCGGTCACCTGCAAGCTGTACAAGCTGATCAAGCGCAACCTCGGCTTCCGCCTCTACCGCAGGTTGCTGATCAGCGAGAACAAGTGGCGGGCGGCGCGCTACGGCATCTCCGGCAGGCTGATCGACTTCGGCAAGCAGGAGGAGGTCGACTGCGTGACGCTGATCCACGAGCTGCTGGAGTTCATCGACGACGTGGTCGACGAGCTGGGCAGCCGCGAGGAGCTTGCCTGGGTCCACGAGATATTGCGGCATGGGACTGGCGCAGACCGACAGCTTGTGGTCTACAATCAGACGCAAGACGTCAAGGCAGTCGTGGACCATATCGTGGCCGAGACCCATCAGGGGCTGGACCTGTAGGCCCGGGCCTTGCAAAGCAAGGGGCGCTATGAGACTTGAAGAGAACATTTCTGGGCTGGAGCTGGCTCCCGGGGCCCACAACGCGATCCATACCTGCCTCCGGCTGCAGCCGGAGGAGCGCGTCACCATCATCACCGACCTGGAGACCCTCGAGATCGCCGGCGCCCTGGTGCGCGAGATCGAGAGCGTCGGCGCCGAGCACCGGACCTTCGTGCTGGAGGATCACGCTCCGCGCCCCCTGGCCTTCATGCCGAAGGAGATCCTGGACGACCTGGAGCTGTCGCAGGTCAGCATCTTCGCGGCCCAGGCTCACCAGGGCGAGCTGCCCTCGCGCATCGCCATGACCAGCGTCATCAACCGGCGGCGGATCCGCCACGGTCACATGGTCAACATCGACCGCCAGTGCATGATCGAGGGCATGCGCGCCGACTTCCTGGAGGTCGACGCCCTGAGCCAGCGCCTGGTGGAGAGGGCCCGCCAGGCGAAGCAGATCCGCGTCACCTCCCGCGCCGGGACCGATCTGGTGGCCGACTTCGCGCCCCATCTCAAATGGCTCAAGACGAGCGGCATCATCTCCCCTGACAAGTGGGGCAACCTGCCGGGCGGCGAGGTCTTCACCTCTCCCTGGACGGTCAACGGCCGCTTCGTCTGCGACGGCGTGGTGGGCGACTACCTCTGCCGCAAGTACGGCGACCTGCGCGGCACACCGCTGACCATCGAGGTCAGGGACAGCCGCATCGCAGGCCTCGACTGCGTCAACGAGGAGCTGCTGGAAGAGTTCCGGCGCTACACCGCGACTGACGAGAACAGCGACCGGGTGGGGGAGTTCGCCATCGGCACCAACATCGCGGTCGAGGACGTGCGGGGCAACATCCTGCAGGATGAGAAGATCCCGGGCGTCCACATCGCCTTCGGCCACCCCTACGCCGAGCACACCGGCCAGGACTGGGTTTCCACGACCCACATCGACTGCGTCGCGCCGCACGAGGTCACCGTCCGGATGGACGGCGAAGCGGTCATGCGCGACGGCCAGTTCCTGATCTGACCCCGGCGATGGTTCCGGAGCTGCGGCGGGCCTACAACGAAGCCTTCACCGAGGAGCGCTACCTCGGCCTCCTGCGCGGTCTGGAGGCCGATTGCGGCTGCCCGGTCGACTTCCGGATCTCCGAGACCCCGCTCTTCCTCTCGCAGGAGATCACCCGCGAGCTCGAAAAAGCCGCCTGGGAGATCCTCGAGGCTGTCACCTCGGACAGTTACCTCGGCCAGAGCGGCCGCGCCGTGCCCGCCGGCCTGTCGGTCCCTGGCGAGGACGCGCAGCCCGTCTTCCTCCAGATCGATTTTGCCCTTGCCCTGGACGGAGACAGGATCGTGCCGCGGCTCATCGAGCTGCAGGGGTTCCCCTCGCTCTATGGCTTCCAGTGGCTGCTCGACCGCGCCTTCCGGGCCAATTTCGACATCCCCTCGGGCGTGAGCCCCTATTTCTCGGGCCTGGACGAGGCCACCTACGTGGACTGCCTGCGCGAGGTGATCGTGGGGGACTGCGATCCCGGACAGGTGATCCTCCTGGAAGTCGATCCCGAGCAGCAGAAGACCCGCTGCGACTTCAAGGCCACCGAGAAGCTCCTGGGGATCTCGACCGTCTGCCCGCGCGACGTGCGAGAGAGCGGCGGCCGGCTTGTCTACGATAAAGACATCCCCATCCGGAGGATCTACAACCGGGTGATCTTCGACGAGCTGCAGAGGAAGGGGCTCACCTTCGACCACCTGTTCCGGCGCGACATCCGCGAGCTGGGCGCCGAGTGGGTGGGGCATCCCAACTGGTACTTGAAGATCAGCAAATTCTGCCTGCCTTTCCTCCATACCCCCTACGCTCCGGAGGCGCACTTCGTGAGCGAGCTGCCCGAGGTCCCCGCGGACTTGGAGGACTGGGTGCTCAAGCCGCTCTTCTCCTTCGCCGGCCTGGGGGTCGAGCTGGGTCCGAGCCCGGAGCGCCTGTGCGCGATCGAAAACCCGGAGGACTGGCTCCTTCAGAGGAAGATCGAGTACGCCCCGGTGGTGGAGACCCTGGACGTGCCCGCCAAGGCCGAGGTCCGGATGATGTTCGCCTGGAAGGAGGGCCGTCCCCGCCTCATCAACAACCTGGTGCGCATGAGCAAGGGAAAGATGATGGGGGTCGACTTCAACAAGAACAAGACGTGGGTGGGTGGCACCCTGGGGTACCACCCACCGGCCCGGTAGTTCCTGGTAAAGCGTCCTAGTAGAGGTTGTTGACGGCGTTGTCGTCGTCCGCCTCGGTCGAGGCCGGACCGTTGTTGCAGGCGCTGACCGAGGGGAACATGGTGGCGCCGCTCACGTTGCTGTGGCCGATGCCCAGCAGGTGGCCGACCTCGTGAACCATCACGCCCTCGATGCGGAACTCGGTTCCCGAGCACGCCTCGCCCGCGTCCGCCCAGTTGTGCGCGGTGTTGGTCACGATGTCGGCGTCGTAGATGCGGTAGGTGCCGTTGCTGCGCTGGGTGTAATAGCCGGTGAACGTGGCGGCCAGGCAGTTGCCCGTGCAGGCGCCCACCGGATCGCGGAAGTTGAGCATCGGAATGCCGTCGCCCAACTGGAAGCTCGCCACCGAGGCCACGGTGGCGTTGACGACCGTGCCGCTGCCCGCGCCGTTCCAGGCCGCGCTAGAGGTGATGGCGTTGCGGGTGGCGTTACGCCCCATATCAGAGCTCGTGATGCTCGCCTGGCCGCGGTTGTCGACTCTCACGTTGGGATCGCTGTCCCAGGTGCGCCGCGGGCTGAGGAGGACGTACGCGGAGAGGGAACCCGCCACGAGGCAGGCGAGAACGAAAAGAGCGGACACAGAAACGATCCTGGTTTTCGTCATGATCTAGTCCTTTCCCCGATCCATCAGTTCGCAATACGGCCGGAGCGACGCGCGGTCTCCCGGAGCTGATCCTTGAAGGTATCCAGCCGCACTGCCTGCGGCCGGGCGAAGGGACGCCCATCCTTGGTCACCACGTTGACGCCCAGATCGAGGGCCGGGACGGCGAAATCGATGCCGGCCTTGTCACGGCGGACGTGATACTGCCCGAACTGGTAGCCCTCAACCTTGGCGATCCCAGCCTTCTCCGGGGAGAGGAAAAGAATCATCCGCTCGCCAGCCTTGAACTCGGGGAAGCCGGCGGCCTCCACGATGAAGCCATCGACATTGCCGCCGAAAGTCTGCACGCGGACGATCGAAGGAGCTTCGCCGAAGAGAGTGTCTTCGACGCGGACCAATGCCTCGGTCATCACCATCCGGCCCGACGGGTCCCAGAACGAGTTGACCTTCAGAACGGTGCCCTGCACCACGGCCTCCGAATTAGCGATGAGCGCAGCATGGTCCATCGCCACGAAAGTGGAGGCTCCCAGAGGGAGAGTGGCCAGAACGAACAACAGGGACAATACGATCGAGAGACGCTTCACGCGCAACCTCCTTGTCCTCTTTCAGGACAGTGAGCGGTACCGCCGACCATCGGCGGATTGCGTACTGCTGTCTGTCGGATGCAGCCAAACAACAGGCTCTACTTGGTTAGGTACATGCCGAGAGGGATTCGTGACACCTTTCGTCATGAAGCGTGATGTTCGTTTCGAATCCAGGACGCCTGGCGGGGCAAGGGTTGACCCGCCAAGGGGGCAATCCTTGATCGCGGCTCAGAGGTTGACCCGGGCAGATCCGGCCTCGCGATCTTGGGGGGCTCCTTTTGGGGAGCCCCCTTTTGTTTTAGCGCCGGATTGCCTCGAAGGCCGTTCGATCGGCTGGCTTCGCGACCGCGGCCGCACGGCGCGCCTCGACCGGCATCGCCGTGGTCCCCTCGGGCTGCTCGTAGAAGCCCGGATCCTCGTCGTAGCTCCGCAGCCCCTCGCGGATCTTCACGACCGTGAACATGCCGCCCATGTAGATCGAGCCGAACGGCCCCTCGCCCGCTCCCATGGGAAGGGAATTGCGCGGCCTGCCCATGTCCATCATGTGGCCCATGCCGGTGCTGCCCATCGGCATGTAGCCGGGGACCAGCTCCTCGAGCTTCTCCGTCACCCCGGACTGGTCCACACCGGTCATGACCGGCAGGTTGTGCCCCATCTGATTCATCGTGTGATGCATCTTGTGGCAGTGCAGAGCCCAGTCGCCGGGGTTGTCGGCGATGAACTCGATGTCGCGGGTGGTGCCGGGAGGGACGTTGATGCTCGTCTCGGGAATCCAGGCGGTTTCCGGCAGCGGTCCGCCGTCGCTGCCCGTCCAGCGGAAGACATGGCCGTGCAGGTGGATGGGATGGGAATCCATGCTGATGTTGGCAATGCGGATGCGCACCCGGTCGCCGAGCCGGACGATCAGCGGGTCGGTGCCGGGGAAGACCCGGCTGTTGAAAGTGAAGACGTTGAAGTCGAGCATCACCGTCGGATCGGGGACCGACGTGCCCGGCTTGATAAACCATTCATTGAGGAAGATCGCGAAGTCGCGGTCGATCCGGCGCGCCGGCCGCCGAGGGTGAAAGATGAGGAAGCCCATCATACCCATCGACTGTTGCACCATCTCGTCGAAATGCGGATGATACATCTGGGTGCCGTGCTGGCGCACCGTGAACTCGTACTTGAAAGTTTCGCCGGGCTCGATCGGCCGCTGGTTCAGGCCGACGACGCCATCCATGCCATTGGGCAGGAGGACGCCGTGCCAGTGCATGGAAGTGGGCTCGGGGAGGCGGTTTTCCAGATAGATGCGCACCCGGTCCCCCTCCACCGCTTCGATCGTAGGGCCCGGCGTCTGGCCGTTGTACCCCCAACAATTCACTTTGAATCCGGGTGCGAACTCGCGCACCGCCGGCTCGGCGATCAGGTGGAAAGCCTTGAAACCGTCCTCCCAGCGCCAAGGCATGGATGAGCCGTTGGGGGTGGTCACCGGGGTGTAGCCGGTCGCCGTTTGACGCGCTTGGGCGGCGAACAGCGGGGTGCGCTGGAGCAAACCGGCAGCTCCGGCTGTGAGCGTCGCCAAGCCGGAAGCGAGCACGTTGCGCCTCGAGATCGTCGGTGTCTTATTGCTCATTTTTCTTGCTCCGAAAAGCCGAGCACGCCGCTCATCGCAGCCTCGAGCTCGGTGTGCGCCAGCCAGTAGTCGCGAGTCGCCAGGACCTGCTCGCGCAATGCGTCGGAAAGCCCCTGCCGGGCGCGGATCAGGTCGAAAGCCCCGCGGAGCATCGCGTTGTACTCCAATTGGGTCAGATAAAGGATCCGCTGCCGGCGCGGCACGATCACGGTCCGGAGATAGTCGGCGCGCGCTCTCGCTTCGAGCAGCCTCTCGCGGGCGGCGCGGGCCTCCGAACGGGCATTGACGGTCAACGCGTGCAGCCTCTGCTCGGCCATCCTCAACGAAGCGGCCGCGCGCGTACGCCCGGCCATGCCGCGGTCGAAGATGGGGATGGGGATGGCCACGGAAGGCCCGGTCGTCTTGGCGCCGTCGGATTCGCGCTCGTGCTGCACTCCGAGCGCGAGCGCGTCGTAGCCCGAGGCTCGGGCGAGGGGCAGCGCTTGGCGGGCGGCCTCCACCTCCGCCTGCGCGAGCGACAGGTCGAGCCGCTGCGGGAAGGCGGCCTCCAACTCTTCGAGAGAGCGCTCCTGTTCGCCCTCCGTGGGCTGCGCTTGGGCAGGGAGCGTCAGCGGCAGGGTCTCCAGAGCGCCGAGATCGGCCAGCAGCCGCTCGCGGGTCTGCAGCTCGTCAAGCTCGGCGCGCGCGAGGTCGAGCTTGGCCCTCTCGTAGATCGCCTGCTCGGACTCCAGATCGAGATCGGAGATGTTGCCCGCTTCGTGCTGCCGCCGAGCCAGATCGGCCGAGGCTTCCGCCGCGGCATGGATCGTCCGCTGGTGGGCGAGCGCCTGCTGCGCCGCCTGCAGAGTGTAGTAATCGGCCCTCACCTCAGCGGCGAAGCCGAGCACCGAGCGCGTCACCCGCAGCCGGGCAGCCTCGAACCCGGCCTGCCCGAGGGCTCGCCGCCCGCGCAGTTGGAAGAGGTCGATCAGGGTCTGGGTGATCCCGATCTGAAAGGGATTGCTGGGATCTCCGGGAAATCCCACCTCGCCGTCGAAGACCGGGTTGCGGAGGGTGCTCGCCGCGATCAGGTCGGCGCGCGCCACTCCCAGCCCTTCGAGCGTGGCGAGGAGGTCGCGGTTGTTGGCGAGCGCGATCTCGACCGCGCGCTCGACCGTCAGCTCGCCTTCGAGGAGCGGCCGCAGGCGCTCGTCAGCGGGTGGCTCGATCGGTTGATCCGGGCTCCACTCGATCTTCAGCCCCTGCTCCCCGATCCTCTTCTGTACCTCGGACATGCCGGCATCCCGCGGGACCGAGGCGCACCCGGACGCGAGCAGCACGGCAAGCGCGGATGCAAGCCAGCTTACCTGCCTCATTCCTCCCTCCTCTCCACCAGGGCCATCCCGCACTTCGGGCACGTTCCGGGGCCGCTGCTGTTGACCTCGGGGTGCATCGGACATGAGTAGACGGCGACGGGGGCCTGCGATTCGGAGCGCCCGGCGTCGACATGGGTATAGGTGCCTCCATGCCCCGCGTGACTGCCGCCCTGGGCCATGGCCTCCGCTCGCTGGGCATCCTGCACCGAGGTCGCGGCGGGGGAGTCGAGCGCGTCGGGGCTCAAGGTCTTCGCCGGCTGGCCCGGCGAGGGAGCCTCTGGCTCCGGAGCGGGAGCGGGTGCGGCGGGCTGAGAATGCCCGGAATGGTCATGACCGGCTGCTGTCGGCTGGGAATCAGCCGGGGCGGCATGCCCTTCGGCTCCGTGCCCCATCGCGGAGTGATCGACGGCGCTCCCCTTCGCAGGGGCAGGATGGCCGTCATGGGCCTCATGGCGAGCGCCATGCTGATGCCCGGCGCTCGCCCCGGTAGGAGCGGCCTCGGGCATCTCGTGGCCTGCATGGCTTTCATGCCCTTGGGGCGGGGCGCCGTGCTCGTGCTCGGCGCTCTTGCTGACGGTGTCCTGCTCTTTGCCGCAGCCGAGCGCAATCAGCCCGGCTGCAAGCACAGCCGCGGGCCATCTCTTGTTTCCAAACATCGTCGTAACCCTCTCCGGTCGAAAGAGAATGGACATCTCTTCCCGGCACACGGCCGGGAAGCCAGACAAGGCGGGAGAGGATCAGGCCAGGGGAATGTGGTCTATCGGATGGGCGAACAGGGGAGGCCCGGAGCCGGAAGGCTCGACGGTGGCCCCGGAGACCAGCGAGAAGGCAAAGGCCACCGGCCCGGCCTCGGCAATCGCGGTCACGTGACAGGCATGCTGGCAGAAAGTGCTGCAGCAGTCGTCATCATCCTGTTGCGTTTCGTGGCGGACCTGCTTGCCGGAAGGCTCCGACTCGTGGCAGGAAGCCTGTTTGGTTTTCTGCTCCCCATGCCGCGCGCTGCACGGATGAGGTCCCAGGGCAAAACCGAGCCCGAAGACGACGAGGAGCAGCAGGGTAGAGAGATGACGTGTCATGGTTCCGGCCGCGGCCGATCGAAGGGCCGGCAGGCTCACTAACGGTAACACATACGCTGTCGGGTCATTCCCCTTCGATGACCTGGGAACATTCACGCTCCCTCGACGTACTTCTGTGATAGGAAAAGAGGGTCACACTCTTCCGGAGGTACGCCCATGCTCGATTCGCGCCGCTGCCGTTCCTTGCTTCTCTCCTTTGGCCTTGTTCTCCTCGTTTTTCTCCCAGTAGCTGCGTTTGCGGCAGGCGCCGACGATTCGGGCGAGGCGCTGCGCGAGGCGGCGCGCGCCGGGGATCTGACGCGGATCGAGGCGCTGCTCGCCGCCGGGACGCCGATCGACGCGCCGGCCCGCTACGGCCAGACGCCCCTCTACTTCGCGGCTGAGAAGGGACATCTCGCGGTGGTAAAGCGGCTCGTCGAGCGCGGAGCGAACGTCAACGCCAAGGACAGCTTCTTCGGCGCCACGGCCTTGGGGATAGCGCTCCAGGGCGGGCACAACGAGGTGGCGCGCTATCTCCTGGCCCATGGAGCCGACGATGCCTTCACCGCTCTCGGGGCGGCCCTCGAGAACGATGACCTTGAGCTGGCGCGCGCCGCGCTCGCCACCGGCCTCGTCGAGCCGCTCGATCTCGCAGCCGCGCGCCGCGAGGTCAAAGACACGGCCGGGCCAATGAGCGAGCTGCTGGCCAAGGCGACGGCGAAGCCGCGGCAGCGGCCTCCCTACAAGGCAACGCCGGAACAGTTGTCCATTTACGCCGGGCGCTACCGGCAGGAAATCGGGAAAGACGCCACGGTCGCCGTGCGCGGCGATGGCCTGGCAATCACGCTTCCGGGCAAGACGGAGATGGTCCTGACCCCGGTGGAAGAGGGCCGGTTCGACAGCGCCGACGGCAACCTGTCGATCGTTTTCGGCGGCCGGGGAGGCGGCGTCGAGTGGGCGCGCGTGAACGAGGGCGGCGAGCTTTCTTTTCTCGGCGTGGTGAACGCCGATCCGACGGCGCTTCGCACCGCTGCGGCTCCCGGCGCCGAAGCGAAGCCGGAGCCGGCGGGCGCTCCTCGCCCATGGCCGCAATTCCGCGGCCCGCACGCTTCGGGGATCGGCGACGGCCAGGGCGCGCCCGCGGCCTGGAACGTCACGACCGGCGAAGGCGTGCGCTTCAGGACGCCGATTCCGGGCATCGGCCTGGCCAGCCCGATCGTCTGGGGAGACCGGATCTTCGTCATCACCGCGGTGAGCTCCAAGGGTGACACGACCTTCCGCACCGGACTCTACGGCGACGTCACCTCGGTCGACGATCATTCCGAGCACTCCTTCCGGCTCTACGCCCTCGACGCAGCCACCGGCAGCGTGGCCTGGGAGCGCGAGGTCTATCGCGGCGCGCCCAAGGTAGAGCGCCATCTCAAGTCGAGCCTCGCCAACTCCACTCCGGCTACCGACGGCGAGCGCGTCGTCGTGCTCTTCGGCGCGATCGGCAAGCTCGCCGCCTACGACTTCGAGGGCAAGCAGCTCTGGCAGCGCGACATCGGCATCCTCGACTCCAACGATCCCATGTCCGGTAGCGCCGAGTGGGGGCACGCCAGCTCGCCCATCCTCTATGGCGACCTGGTGCTCGTGCAGGGGGACCGGCGCAAGGACTCCTTCCTCGCCGCCTATCGCCTGGCGACTGGCGAGGAAGTCTGGAAGGCGGCGCGCGAAGAGCCCTCCACCTGGGGGACGCCGAACGTCCTCCCGGCTCCCACGGGCGACGAGCTGATCGCCAACGGGCCGACGATCCGAGCCTACGATCCGCGCACCGGGAAGCCGCTATGGAGCCTGGGGCCGAGCTCCGAGGTGGTCGTCGCCACGCCCATCATCGGCGACGGCCTGGCGTACGTGACCGCCGGCTATCCGCCGGTACGTCCGGTCTACGCCGTACGGCCGGGGCAGCGCGGGGACCTCTCTCTGCCCAAGGGCGAGAAGACCAGCAAGGCGATCGCCTGGAGCCATATGCGCGGCGGGACCTACATCCCTTCGCCGATCCTCTACCGCGGCATCCTCTATACCTGCAACAACAACGGCATCCTGACCGCCTACCGCGCGGAAACCGGCGAGCAGCTCTCGATGATCCGGCTGACCGCCACCACCACGGCATCCTTTTCCGCCTCTCCCATCGCGGCCGACGGCAAGCTCTACTTCGCGAGCGAGACGGGGGACGTCTACATTTTGCGCGCCGGCCCCGAGCCGGAGCTCCTCGCCGTCCAGCCGATGGGGGAGATCGTCATGTCGACGCCCGCGGTCTCCGGCGGCCTGATGGTCGTGCGCACCCTCAACCACGTCTTCGGGCTCGCGCAGCCGGCCCCGGAGCGCCGCGGGGCTCCCTGACCAGGCCGTGCGTAAGTCGACCGTTCTCCAGATCCTCGGCGCGATCGCGTTCGTAGCGATCGTGATCGTCTCGGCTCGCGCGTTTTTCGCAGCCCGGTCGCACGTGGACTGTGCCTCGCGTATCCTCAGCGGCGCACCTCCCAGCGACCAATCGCCACCGGCGACGTATGGCCGGCTCGCGAATGCCTTCTGGCAGCATCGCGACCTGTACCTGGCGCGCGTGCTTGCCCAGGAATGCTCCCCCGGCGCTGGTGGAGGCCTACGGAAGGCGCAGCGCCAGGCCCTTTCCCTGGCTGTCGTCAAGACGCGGCTCAGCCCCTCTCAACGTGAGGCGCTGGGCGCCGTTCTCCTTCCCTCACCCGATGGGGGGCGTGGTCTGACACGCCTGGCCCAAGCAGAGTGGGGCCGTCCCCCGACCGACCTCAACGAGCAGGAGATGACCTGGCTCTTCGTCATTGGCCAGTTGGGGCCGGGTTGCTCGAGGCAGCGAGCCCTCTCCGAGCCCGATCGGCAAGTCTGCGCGAGTCGCTACCAGAGCCTGCTCGCCGAGCTCCCTCGCCTTCGCTCGTTGGCTCCTCAGACATGATGATCGAACGGTGACCGCCCTCCTGGTCCTGTTGTTCGTGGCCTCGTTCTTGAGCCCGGCCTTGTGCAACCAGCGGGATGGAGAGGTCTGCACGCAGCTTTCCCAGGTTATATAGCCGCTTCTGGTTCGATGTTGTCGATACGCGAGGTGTTCGCAGACCCGGATGAGTTTGCGGAGCGCCCGTTCTCCGGTCTCTATGTGACAACCGCCTGGACTGCCAACATTCCATTCATCCTTGTCTCTCTGCAACTCCTCGTATGGCCAAAGCGCCGGCTTCCGCGGTGAGCTGTCATCGCCACCACCCTGGCCGCGGTTTATGCCTGGTTGGTGCCCGTTGTGGTCATACCCGAAAGCTCCTCGATACAGGAGATGTTGCTTCCAGGATACTGGCTTTGGGTTTCGAGCCTATCGCTCATGGCCGTCTGGTCTTTCGCCCTGGGCCGCGTCCCCGAGTGACTCGGGCAGGTTGCCGAGTCACTCGAGGCGCTTCCCTGGGTTGCACTTAGCAGTATGCGCTGCCGCAGGTGTTGCGGCTATCACAAGCGCTAAAGCTTTCCGTACATAGAGCAGAGTAGGTGCCGGTCTCGGTGCAAGCCCTGGTCACTCCACCCGCCACGCCCTTCATTGCCGAAGAATCCAATTTCCTGAGGGTTTCCTTCGCTAGCGTCAGCTTCTTCGTCTGCTTTTTCATGAGTTCTCCTGAAGTTGCCGGGGGCCTTCCCCGGGCCCGGGCATTCTAGCTCAGATTCAAGTGCAAATATGTGCCCCGTCTGGAACAGCCATGAGCTTGCTGTAGACTTGGGTTGACGCCTGTTCCGGATCGCCGTGTGGGATCAACTTTGAAACACCTTCTCCGTCGGCTTGTCATCAGCCTGGCCTGCTTGGTTGTAGCCCTAGCGGGTTTGGCGTTTCTATTTCCGATACAACCGGCCGGGCTTGTGCCGCCAGGATCCGGTGTCTATATCGGGGACGGCATCATGCTCAGCAACCAGCATATTGCAGCCTATGTATCCGAGGAGAGCTCTTTTCTGGTGCCCGGCTGGAAGTATCTTTGGCACACCCTTGACGTGGACGTTGAGGAGGTCGTCTTCGTTGACCGGGATCTGGAATTGGCTGTCATCAAGTTGCAACCTTCGATGTTGAATGTCGTGAGAGTGGTTACACCATGCTTGTCGACTCGATCCGTGAAGCAAGGAGAAACGCTCAGGGTCACCAGTAGCCCCGGTGGGAAGTTCCCTCCCGTGTCAGCGGCACTGGTTGTAAGCGATGCCCGGCCGCTCATGCGCCTTAACCCCTCCCCAAGCGATGGGAATCCATATTCGGCAATGACGGTCATCGCGACTCTCTCGGCCGATCAAGCGGCCCTCGTCGGTAAAGGCTCGTCGGGCGGGCCAGTGCTGAACGACGATGGAGAGCTTGTCGGATTGGTATGGACAGGACGCGTTGTAGGCGGTGGCGCAAAGGAAATCTGGATTACGCCGGTCTCGGCCTGGCTGAGCCAGCCGCAATTGGCAGAGATGCAGAAGGATGTGTTGCGGCATCTATCCTGCGGCTCCGAACGTGGGCTCCCTGCATGACCTTTCGCATTTGCGAGTCCGACGAATCCATTCTGGTACAACTCAATGGTGCTTCCCCGGGAACCTTCTAACAGGAGATGCCCATGAACCTGGCGCAGCGGATCACGATACCGGCCGAGAGGGACGATTCGGCGCTTGAGCCACAGATCTGTTCCGAGATCGAGGATCTCGTCAGCTCGGGGCGGCTGAAACCCGGCTTCCGAGCGCTGTTTCACGGCCCGTCCGGAACGGGCAAGACGCTGGCTGCCGCTCTCCTGGGGGGAAGCCGCGGGGCTGCCGGTCTTCCGGATCGATCTCTCCAAGGTGCACGTGTTCGGGGGCCATCCTCGGGCCCCTCCGGTGCCTCATAAGCGCCACAATCCGCGGCGATGATGGGTGGCATGAAGAAATCGCCGGTCATGCGCCCCGGGATCCGAGGAACGATGAAGCTCAACAAAGGCTTCCTGCTGACAGTCACGGCCACCGTGGCCGTCATTGTGTCCTGTTGTGGTTCGCCTCCGAATCGTTCCCATCCGAGTGACGAAGAGCTGACGAGTGTCTTCCGGCTGAAGAAGAGCTCCTTTGAGGAGCTCCGCGGCATGGCAGCGTCAGATCGCCACCTGGTCAGGGTCACCATTGATTTTACCCGCTTGGAGGACGACTGGTCGTGGCCTCGACCTCCCGGCAAGATCGGTCTCACGCCTGAGCGGTGGGAACGCTATCGAGAGCTCTTTCGCGAAACTGGAGTCTGGGCAGGAATTAAAAGGGCGACAGATCCCGATACTATTTTCTTCGTCGCCTCGGCGCAGGGGCTCGCAACCGGTGGCAGCGAGAAGGGCTACGCCTTCTCAACCGCTGCCCTGTCGCCCGTCCTGTCGTCTCTTGACGGCCGTCCAGATCTAAAGAGCAATCGGCTGCGCTTCAAGCCCCTCGGGGATGGCTGGTACCTCTATTACTTTTGGGATGACTGAACCAGCGGTGGTAGGTGCCTGGCGAGTGTTCGGGCTCGTTTAGGCAGCTTGGCGACACCATTGATTTAGGGGGATGAAGGCAAAGGGAGCTCGAGCGGCACTCCACCCACAAAGGAGGACTCTATGAAGGTATGGACGAGTTTGCTCCACGGTTTCCTGGCGGTCACTCTAGCCATCTGCGTTGCTGCGCAGGCGAGCGCGACTACGTTGAGGCGCGCCGGCCTGGAGGAGCTGACCACGAGCAATGGCACGATCGTCGTCGGCGAGATCCTTGACGCCTATTCGTACTGGAACGCGGGTGGAACCTTCATCCTCACCGACGTTCGGGTCACCGTGCACGAGGTCCTCAAAGGTCAGGTGAAAGGTGGTGAGCTCACGCTCACGATCATGGGGGGGACGGTTGGCGAGCTGACCACCTTGATCGTCGGCGGCGCCGAGCTGCAGCCGGAGAATTCCTACGTGTTGTTCCTCGATGAGCGAAACCTGCCTGGCGTGAAGGAGAAGGCTCTCACGGTATCCGACCACTGCCAGGGTGCCTTCGACCTCGTATCCAACGGCGAGGGCTTGAGGGCCGTAAGCCAAGCCAATCTGCACCCTCTGGTTCCTGACCGCCAAGGCTCCAGCGAACCTCCGGGCGGGGCCGAGGGGTTGGCGCTCGACTCCATGGTGCGTTCGATCCGCAACTTAACCAGGACCAGCCGGGAGGTGAAGTGATGAACCGCACGGCGAATAGGGCTGCTCGGCTTTTTGCGACCGTGACCGTTGCAGTGGGAATAGTCGCTCTGGCGACCTCGGCCCACGCCCATCGAATGATTCAGAACACCAGCACTGGCCGGGTGACCGCCGGCACCCCCGTCGCTTGTGAGGATCCTGGTGGCTTCGCGCACTGGGGCACCAGCTCGATCCCCTGGTACCACAATACAGCGGGCCAGGGCGCGGGCAAGGCGACTGCCCTCCAAGCGGCAATGCAGTCCTGGACCGACGTCACCAATGCCAGTCACGTATTGACCTATACAGGCACAACCACAGCCGGCTGGGCCACCGACGGCGTCAATACCCTTCTGTGGGCGGTGGACAACGGTTGCACGGGTTCGTGCCTTGCGCTCACGGCACTGGTCCTCCAGTCAGGCCAGGTGATCATCGAATCTGACGTGACCTTCAACTCGCTCTATACCTGGAACACCAATGGGGCCGATTACGATACCCAGGCAATCGCCGCCCACGAGCTTGGGCACTCGCTCGGCATCCATCACACGGACGTCACCTCCATACCCCAGCCCACCATGTACGCTACGTACTTCGGCTCCGATGGGAGATCGCTCGAGGTGGACGACCAGGCAGCCCTCCAGTGCTCGGAGAGCAGGTACTTTTCCGGCGGTGGCGGCGTCGTACCGTCGGTACCCGCGTATCTCAACGTCTTCAACGAGTCGTGCCGAGGCCTCAATAGCGCGGAGTGGGCCGCCTCCTCCGGTGCCAGCTACTACGAGCTCTACCGCTCGACGAGCTCCAGTTTCTCAAGCCAGACGCTCGAATACTCAGGTACAGCCCTGTCTGATCAGCTCATTAATGTGACCACAACCACCTATTTACGAGTGCGGGCTTGCAACGCCACCGGGTGCAGTGGATACCGGAACGGTAACGCGCCAGCCAGGTACGTTAGCGGCTGTGCTTGATTTCTGGAGGGAGAGCGTCTCGTGCTTGTCCTTGAGCGTCTCGGGTAGAGCCCCGAGTCACTCGGGTAGAGCTCTGAGTCGCTCGGAGGGGCCATCCACTCTAAGAAACAACGAGGCTTACCGGCAGGCTTTTCATCCGCCATCGGGCGGCCAGTCGAAGAATCAGCGGTCGCCCGTTGGGTCCCCGAAAGGATCTTCCGCTACGAATGGATTCCGGAAGCGAACGCCTTCCAACTCACGATCGTGTTGCAGATCCTCGCTCAAGAGCAGCGTTGCGCCGGCCTGCTTGGCAACCGCCCATTGCATGGCATCCCAGAACGAGAGGTTGTGCTGCTCTACGGCCCTCATCGCAAGACGGAGGCTTCCAGGTGTGGCAGCCACCACCGGGAACAATGCCTGCCAGTCCTCGACGAGAGCCGCCGCCTGGATGACGGTGAGCTTGCTCTTGGGATCGTTTTGCTGGGCGAACCAGCGACCGCGGGCCGGCTCCTGAGTCTCGCGCTCATTCTCGCAGGCATTATCGGTCTGAAGCTGGCTTCCCCGGCCCGACGGGCGCCTCCCGTGCACGAGAGTCCAGCGCCCGCCTGGCCGGACGCGCGGATCAGCGTTGGAACGAGAACCGCGCGCCGATGTAAGCCGACAACGGCGCGCCCGGATACAGGATCCGGGAATCGGAGGCGGCCACGTTGAGCACGTTGACGGCGGCGACGTACTCCTCGCCGAACAAGTTGCGCACCTCTCCGAACAGCTCCCACCGCCTGCCGGAGAAGCCGCCACGCAGGCCCATCAGAGCGTAGCCATCGGCGGTGTAGGTGTTGGCGAAGTCCGCAAAGCGCTTGTCGATGAAATCGAAGGTGGGACCGGCATAAAAGCCGCCGGCATGTCGGTAAAGCACCTCGCCGCGTACGGCGTACCCGGGCACGCTGGGCAAATCGTTGTCGCCGTAAACGGGATCGCCGTCGAAGTTGAACTGGTTGAGCGTGAAGCTCACCTGCGGGTCGATGCGATGCGTGCCGCCCAGCGCGAGGCTCGCGCTCACCAGCGCTTCGATTCCGGTGTGAACGGTGTCATCGACGTTGGTCGTCAAGCTGTTTCCCGGCGCATTCGGATCGTCCACGGACAGGATTTCATCGCTGATGCTCGCGTAGTACGCTCCGACGTCCCACGTCCAACTCGTTCCTGACGGCCGGCGCGATTGGGAACGCCAGCCGACTTCCATCACGGTGCCTTTCATCGGATCGAGCTTGGCATTGCCACCACGCACGTCATCCTCCATTTCGAAGGTGGTGGGCGCCTCGAACAGCCGGCTCACGTTGCCGTAGATCGCACTCCCATCATTCAGCGAGGCGATGACGCCCAGGCGCGGATTGACGGACGAGTAGCTCTCCTTGGGGTTGCTCACCGCGCCGCTCTCCGCATTTGTCGTGCGCACGTCGCGCGCCGCATTGACATACTGGGAGCCGAGGACGACCGTGAAGTGGTCGGAGACGCGCCAATTGTCGGAAATGAACACCTCCACGCCGTCGGCGCTGTTGTCCACGTATTCGCTGATTCCGTTCGGCCGTCCGCCGTTGTTGCGGAAGTTCCCGCCCTCCACCGATCCCTTACCGTAGTTGAGCCCGGCGACCAGATCATGGGCGTCCAGGCTCTGGTTGTAACGAACCACGCCGCCGAGATCGCGATGGTCGGTATCGATCAACAGGCTGAACACTTCCACCGGCGGATTCGGCCCAGGCCCGTCGAAGTCCACGAAGACCCTGTCGACGATGGGGTGATACAGGGATTGCGCCTCGTACGACAGGCCGGCCGAGAGCGACCGATCGGCGCCGAGGGTCCACGTCGTCTTGGCCGCGGCGCGCGAGGTCTTGACGACCTTCCCATAGTCGCCGCCGATCGCATCGGCGCTCGCTTGATCGGGATCCGCCTCCATCTCGGCCTGCGTCAGCGCACCTGGCAGGCGCTGGTCGTTGTCGACGTAAGTCGCGAAGGCCCGGACGCTCACCGCATCCGAAGGTTGCCAGCCGGCGTTGGCGTACACGCCCCATCGTTCCTGGCCGCTGTGACCGCGATAGCCATCCCATTGCTTGGTTTCCAGCGTCAAGAGCCCGTCCAGCTTGTCGCCGGCGCCGCCGACGGTTGCGCGGCTGTCCAGGGAACCGTGGCTGCCGCTGTTGAGGAAGACGGAGAGCGGCGCGCTGTTCCGCGCCGTGGGCGACACGAAATCGATGGCGCCGCCCAGCGTGCTCGCGCCGTAGGTGAGGCCGTTGGCGCCCCGCGCCACGCTGGCATAACGCGCGCTCAGCGGATCGATCACGCGGTTGTGATTGTTGCCGTCGGCCGTGCTGACCGGCAAACCGTCCTGGAGCAGCTTGATGCCGTTCTTGTCGTAGTGGACGGCGTCGAGGTTGGAGCCGCGGCTCGAGAAGAACAGCTCTTCCGAACCGCTGGCGCTTTCGGCCCACACGCCGGGCACGTAGCGCAGCATGTCGGCGAGCCCACTCGTGTGCCGGCGATACAGATCATCGCCCTCCACGACTGTGACGCCGCCTGGCGTCGATGCACGCTGCTCTTCGACCGCGGCCTTCACCAGATCCTCGGTCACCGTGATGCTCTCCCTCACCGTCAGCCGCTGATCGTCCAGCCGGAAGTCGGCCGCTGCCGCCCCCGAAGCGACGCTCACTCGCCGTTCCATCGACGGCAAGCCCGGAACCGTGACCCGGATCGTGTACTCGCCCGGCTCCAGACCTTCGAATCGATAGCGCCCTTCGTCATCGGTGGCGGCGGAACGAGTGGCGGCGAGGCCGCTCACGATCTCGACTTTCGCACCGGGGACGGAAGCACCCATCTGGTCCGAGACTTGACCGGTGATGGCGGCCGTTTGCTGGGCAGCGGCCGGGGTCGGGCCGACCAGCAGCCCGGTGCTCAGAAGGACGGCCAGAAGGACGACGGCGCGTCCAGGAAATCGGTAAATCATAGATCAGATCCTTTCTTCAATCGGAACAACCTGCTCATCTTTAGCTGCGCTCCTCGCACTTCACCTGGCAGTCGTCTTCTTCCACCAGGCGCTTGACCAGGGCCGCAATCCTCTCCGGCGGATCTTCATGGCGGAACAGGTGCCGGACGCGGCCCTGACCGTCGATCAGGTAGACGTACATGGAATGATTGATCAGGTATCCCGCGGCCGACTTGACGGGGACCTTCTCGTAGCTCGCCCCATACTTCTCCACCACGGCGTCGATCTCGCCCGGAGGCCCGGTGACGCCGGTGGCGCGCACCGCGAAATAGGTCAGGTATTGCTTCAGCTTGTCCGGCGTGTCGCGCTCCGGATCGACCGAGACGAACACGGTGGCGACGCGGTTGTCGACGCCATCGCTCTCCAGCTCGCGATAGACCTTGGACAGGCGCGCCAGCGTCGTCGGGCAGACATCCGGGCAGGTGGTGTAGCCGAAGAAGAGGAGCACGGTCCTGCCGCGCAGGCTGCTGAGCGCGAAACGCTTGCCTTCGGAGCCTTGGAGCGAGAAGTCTCCTCCAATGGCGAGAGGAGCGAGCTCGGAGTCCTCCTGCTTGCCGCGGCACGACAGCAGGAGGAACGCCGCAAGGACAAGGCCGGTGCAAACCAGGCTACGGCTTCGCACCGGCTTTTCCTTCGAGAGCCTTGACAGGAACGTCGACCACCACCTCGCCGGCGTGGGTGAAGCGCAGCCGGAGGCGGACCTGCTCCCCCGCGCGCAGCGGCTTGGTTCCGAACAGCATCAGATGAAGACCGCCGGGCTTGAGCTCGACCTTGCCGCGGGCGGGCACCTCGACCTTGTCGACCGGTTCCATCTTCATCTTGTCGCCCTCTTTCACCATGCGATGGATCTCCAGGGTCTTGGCGCACTCGCAAGCGGCGCTGATGAGGAAATCCGATTCATGGTCCGGGTTTGAGATCACCATGTAGCCCGCGGTGACGTCCTGCCCCGGCAGGACCTCCCGGACCCAGGCGTTCTGGATCTTGGGTTTTTCGTCGCCGTGGTGCGCCGTCAGAGGCGCGGATGCGAGGAGCATCGAGAAGGCCGCCAGCGCGGCCGGGATGGGATGGCGCATGTTCACTCCTTGTCGGACACAGGCCCGCCGTGCTCCCGGGCCAGGGAAAGTACGTACGCGGCGAGCTGCCGCCGCTCTTCGATTGAAAGAAACGCGTGCGCGGGCATGGCCCCCTGGGAGCCCGGCACCCCTTCGGCAATGGTCCGGCCGACCGCTTCCAGCGAACGGCCCTGGCGAAACGACGCCGGGTCGCGGAAGTTCCGCGGCGCGACGGCCAGGGAGACGGCGGCGGGACCATCGCCGCGGCCTTCGCTGCCATGGCAGGCGGCGCAGCCGGTGGCGAGATAGAGCTGCCGCCCGGCATCGATCTCGCGATGCGAAGCCTCTTCGCGATCAATACCGCAGCCGGCGGACAGCGCCAGGAAGACCATGGCGAGTCCATGGAGTCTCCGCATGGAGACCCTCCTTTCCGGTCCTACCGGTTCAGGTGTCGGTTCGATTCGCCCGCTGAGGGCGGTATGGCTTCAAGCGACGGTGGAGGGCCAGGGAGGAGGGGGCTCAGGAGAGCACGGGACGAACCGGGGAGCACGGAGAACGAGGAGCGGGGCGGTGCCGACGGGAGCCGGCGCCGGGAGGACGTCAGCTCTTGGCGGTAGCCAGCCGTGTAGGTCGAAGCTGGCGATCAGGGCCGCTGGTGAGGAGCTGCGGAGAGGCCCCATGGAGCATTTTCCCTTGCTGCTCGCGATCCCCATCTCGCAGTGCGCTCCCGATTTCATCGCGGTCAGGGCGCACAAGCACGCGTCTCGGCTCATCCCGCAGGCGCAGTCATGCGCCTCGGAAAACAGGCCTGCCAGGGGGATCAGCGACGCCAGCACGCAGAGCAGGCTGACGAGCTTCCGCAGGGTGGGAGCAGACATCGAGGCGAGTCTACCAGATTCTCCCCGAAGGATCTTCCGCTGCGAATGGATTCCGGAAGCGGACGCCTTCCAACTCACGATCGTGTTGCAGATCCTCGCTCAAGAGCAGCGTTGCGCCGGCCTGCTTGGCAACCGCCCATTGCATGGCATCCCAGACCGAGAGGTTGTGCTGCTCTACGGCCCGCATCGCAAGACGGAGGCTTCCAGGTGTGGCAGCCACCACAGGGAACAATGCCTGCCAGTCCTCGACGTGAGCCGCCGCTTGGATGACGGTGAGCTTGCTCTTGCGGGTAGTTGCGGCGAAGAATTCACTGAGCGTCTGCAAGGTTAGAAAACAGTCGGCCAGTGCGGCTCGGCGCACGATCTCCCGTGCTTTCTCCTGTCGCTCTCCGGCATCCGCGTCGATTGTGTAGAACAGAATGTTGGCGTCGAGGCTGAGCCGCTCAACGCTCATGAAGCTCATCTCGCGACGGGGCTCGACCCCCGAGGTGATGACTCTGACTGAGGAGGCGTTCCAGAGCCGCCTCCTGCTCCGGGCTCAGAGACCGCTCCTGGCTCGATACAGGGGAGAGAAGCGCCACGGGCTTGCCGCGCCGGGTGATGACGATCCGCTCTCCGGCTTCCGCCGCCTTCACATAGCGGGTCAGGTTCTGGTTGACTTCCCGCAGGCTCACTCGTTGCTCCATCAGACCTCCACGAAGCGTCATTGTAGCACGTAGAACATTGGCTGCCCGTCGACCCATTCCAGAGCGCAGGCCCCGCCCTCCTTCGGAACGGTGGAAGAGTCGCTGAGCTCCTTCGGCGACTTGGGCCCGCGTACCGGCCATCCGTCCTTCCATACCAGTTCCCCGTCCATCCGTACCGGACGCCGGTACACAGGTACGGGATGCTCGTACGCCGTGGAGAGAGTGTGATAGGGCTGGACGAGTGTCTGGAACGGCTGGGAGAGAGGCTCGTACGTCACGACGAGTCTCTGGTACGGCCGGACGAGTCGCCGGTACAGACGGGGAGGACGCTCGTACAGGCGGGAGAGTCGCTGGTACGCGAGGGGAGGGCGCTCGTACGGCCGGGAGAGTCGGTGGTACACCTGGGGGAGTCGCTCGTACAGACGGGGGAGTCGCTGGTACGGCCGGGGCGGCCGCTCGTACACGCGCTGGACCTACTCGTACGCCCGGGTAAGGCGCTCTCTCCGTGGGGAGAGTGACATCCCCGCCTGTACCGGGCTCCTCCCCGATTGGGGAGCCTGGCCATCCCCGCTCGGGTCACCGGGTCGGCAGAGGGGTCAAGATGGGAGAAGCAACTTAGGCGAACTGAGGGGTATACTCAGCGCCCTCAAAGGAGAGCTTATGAAGAAGAAGACTCTGAAGAAGCTGGTGCTGGCGAAGGAGACATTGAGGAATCTGGAGGAGTCGACCTTGAGCAAGGTGGTAGGCGGAACCTACGGCACTGCCTGCTACACCGAGGTCTTCTGGTCCTGCCGAGTCTGCCAGGAAGAGCCCATCACCTACTCCTGCTACGCCTGCTGAATACTGATCTCTCTGCCCTCCGGCTAGGTCGGAGGGCATTCCCCTTGCACCTCTTCAACACACGCCCGGCACGTGTTCGGGCAGGTAGGCGGGGAGGAAGGCAGACGGTATGCTCCTCCCCGCCTGTTAGGACAGGAAAAGATCGTTGTCTCAGGCACCCCGGACGAAGACCGGATTTGCACCAGCCATATCGAGCGCGGCAACTGGACGCTGCGCGGACACCTGCGCCGGTTCACCCGTCTGTCCAACGGCTTCAGCCGGAAGAAGGAAAACCTGCGCGCCGCGCTGGCCCTGTACTTCGCCTACTACAACTTCGTGCGGATGCACAAGTCGATCCGGATGACGCCCGCAATGTCCGCCGGGATCGCTCGCAAGCCGTGGAGCTTGGCAGATCTCCTAAAGGCGGTAACCTGCTAGACTTTCAGCAGGAGGTAAACGTGTGGGAGCCAAGAAAGTATATCTAGTCCACTGCCCCGAGGGCTTAACCCTCAAGGTCTCACCTGACGGCGGCGGGAAACAAGTGTCAATGGATGTGTTCCTCCAGACGCATACCCCGATTCAAGTGACAGGTCTCACCCCTTCCAATCCCGGCAACTCGGTTGCGATGATCGGCCTCATGATCGCCGAGGACAAAGAGGCGGAGGCGGCGGGCAACGCTGAGAAAAAGCCCCCGCCCGGAGTTTGGGGGACGTGAGCGCGGGCCGAGCAACACACTAACACCCCACTACCCTCGTACAGACGGGGGAGTCGCTGGTACGGACGCGGCGGTCGCTCGTACACGCGGGGGAACCACTCGTACGCCCGGGTAAGTCGCTCTCCCCGCGCGGGGAGAGTGCCATCCCCGCCCGTACCGGGCTCCTCCCCGATTGGGGAGGCTGCCATCCCCGCTCAGGAGGTGATGTCCAGTCATCTTGCGCCCCATCGTGCAAACTGCAGACGCGACGAGGTTTACCCGTGTCCAAGCTCACCTGTCCTCTTGACATGTGTCAGCCCACCCCCAGAATGACACACATGACCAAGACGCAAGTGTACCTGCGTGACGAAGAGCTCGAAGCCCTCCGTCAGGCGGCGAAGCGGTCCGGCAAGAGCGTGGCAGAACTGGTGCGCGAGGCTGTTCGCCAGGTATGGGGCCGCCCGCAGGACCGAGGACCGGGCGCCCTCTGGGACGGCGAGCCCCGCCGCACCTCGCTCGATCACGACACGCTATATGACGAGCCCTGATGCGTACACTCACCCGTACACTCACCTGGCACTTGTTCGTCACCGAGCCACCGAGCAGAGGGACCATATCTGCTCCGCCCGTCTCGGCTCGACCAAGTGCCAATCGTGTGTTCGGATCATTCCTGAAATCTCTTCAACACACGCCTGGCACGTGTTCGGTAGCTGAGCCTGGATCGCCTTGGCCCTCTCACGGGATCCCCTTCACATTCGTGCCGTGGAGCTTTGGGAAAGTCTGCAGGGAGATGGAGTGCGTCTCCATACCTCGGTGGCCATCCTTCTTGAGACCTTTACTTTTCTCGACCGCAATGCCAATCGCGATGTTTCGTTGGCCTGGAAGGATTCGCTGGCCAAGGTCGGAGGTCTTCGCGTCCTCACAGTGACACCAGCAGATCTGGAGGAAGCCTGGCCCTATTTTCAGCGCCGCGACCTCCACAAACTCTCAGCGGTGGACGCCACGAGCTTTGTCCTTATGTCTCACGAGAAGATTCGTACTGCCTTCACGTTCGACCATCACTTTGCGATCGCTGGCTTTCGCTTAGTGGGGTAACTTTATGGGACGGGAGGCGCAACAAACAGGTGCCTGAGCGAGTGTCGGGATCATTCCTGGAATCTCTTCAACACACGCCTTGCACGTGTTCGGGGACCGACACCGGGGCTATCAAGATGTCCATCAACGGCCTCGTCGTGCTGAAGACCCACATCCCAGGCCATGCCGCCGAGAGCGACGATGCGCTCCGGGCCTGGGCGGCTGCAGCCAAGCGCAGCGTCCAACCCGATTCCCCCCTGTAGCACCCCGCGCTGGCGGTGTTCAATGGCCAGCTCTTCATGGCTGGCGAAAGCCTCCGCACCGTCTCCTTCGCCAGCAACCAAGCTTTTGCTAGACTCTCTGTCCTTCAAGGAGGACTCATGAAGAAGAAGACTGTGAGGAAACTGGTGCTATCGAAGGAGAACCCTGAGGAACTTGAGCGCAGACGACCTTGGGGCGGTAGTTGGAGGCATCAGCGAGATCGGCTGCGCCATCTCCAACCAACAAACTTGCGGGTGCCCCACCGGCACTTGCACTGCGCAACAGCCCAGCCAGCGAGTGGTGTGCAGGTAACAAGGTCCACCAGGGGCAGGCGCCCGCTGTCCCTGCAGCGGGCAACAACATCAGCCAAAGTAACAGGAAACAGGAGGTCAGCTATGAAGAACTTTTCCCGCATTGCCCTTTTCGTCAGCATTCTCGTTCTAGCCAGCGTTGCGAATACTCACGCCTGGCCGTGGGACATAAACTCAGAATATGGTACATGTAACATCACTTGTCACGACGGGGAAGAGTTTGTGCTGCAAGCTCAGTACGAAAGTACAGTGCAGGCGTGTTGCAACCAGAATTATATTTGTCCTAGCAACGCACCTGCAGCATGGATCACCTGGGATCCGTATGAGGGTTGGCCCCACTTCTGCGGCCCCTACGCAGACTAAGTACTGGCCACCATAAATACGAGCACGTATTCCGGGACCGGCTACTACGCCAACCGGCCCAACGAGGTCGGCAGAGCCTAGCCCAGGGCTGAGGCCGGAGGCCGACGCCCTGGGTAATCAGGCCCAATTCCGTGCGGCCTGAAGGGCCGCGAGAATCCTCCTACCATCCTCTCGCGCCCTTACAGGGCGCCATACGGTGATTGATGTTTCTTCCCAGGGCATCGCTTCGCTCAGCCCTGGGCTCCGTTCTGCCTGCCCGTTGGGCCGGGCTGATTGAATTCACTTTACGTCACTGTGTTTATATGGTGGTGAGTACTAAGTAAGTTGCGCGGTAGTCGATCCCCGGGAGTGACTCCGGGGAGATGAACGGCCACCACGTCGACCCGGCATCCTCCAAACTTACGCTCCTGTGATACCTGCGGAGGTAGAGCAGGGGGAGTAGAATGGAGACATGGACCTCCTCACGATGCTGCTAGCTCTTTTCGGCCTCTCCTGCGACGACGGAGACCCAACCCTCGACCGCGTCGTTGGAGGTGACCCCGCAGACCTCCAGGGACCTAGTCCCGTCTAGCCATCCCTACCACCTACACAGTCTTAGGACACCACCCTAAAGGGAAAAGAAGGGCCCGCTATGCTTGGAGACCGGCTGCCAGAATCTACGGAAGGCTGCGTTGCCGAGCGGATTTCGGGCGCCTGCACGACTCGCATCACTCGCACTCAAGGCCCTTAGGCCGAGCTGAAGGATGGTCTATACTCTCAGTCCTTCCAGGAGGATTCATGAAGAAGAAGACCACGAAGAAGCTGGTGCTGTCGAAGGAAACGCTGCGGGGGCTTACGGACGACCTGCGGCGGGTAAAAGGGGGGGAGATAAGCATTCTATCGTGCAATTACACGTGCAATTACACGTGCGATGGTTATGCTTCGTGCCCTGTAAGCGTTTGCTATGTCTGTGAAGTGCCCGAAACCACCTATCCCACCTGCATTGCCTAAGCGGAATCTCTGGGCGGGTTGTGAGACCTGCCCTCCCCCCCGGGTACCACCATCGACAGGCCGCTCCTTCTGGAGAGAGAGCCTTTCGGGCGGCTCCCCGAATGACTCAGGGCAATCCCCGAGTGACTCAGGGCGATCCCCGAGTGACTTCAACACACACCTGGCAGGTGTTCGGGTGACTCCTCGACCAGTAGGTCGAGAAGTAGATTCGCCGCCGTCTGTGGTGTTATCTTTGGAAACGGTGGGGTATGCGAGGCTGGTGAACGGATAGGGGAGACCGACTAATCAACTGAACCGTCGTGTACGTGATCCGTATGCACGATGGTGTGGGAGGAGGGGCGTTGCGAGAACCTCCTATCCCGGTTAGGCGTCCCTCGGGTCGATATTGTAAGAAGCGACGACACCCCTCTGCCCTTTCCTACCTCCCCCGACTATCCTGCGCCAGTATCTCTGGAGACTTGTGACCGTGAAACTCGAAGATGCTTTCTTGCTACTTGAGGGCATAGTGGTCGTTGCAGTGCCTGTATACTCATGGATCCGGCGCAAGCATAGTATCCTCGTCGTTTTGCCGTTTCTGCTTGGAGTTGGTGCTGCGTACTTGGCCGAAGATTTCAAAGAGAAGTTCAACTTTGTATTTCTCGGCGTTGTCGGTTTGATCATCGTAAGCTTTGCGAGTTATAATGGCGGAGGTGGTGGCCCCTCTGATCCACCCGGCATGACAGGCAAAAAGCGCATATACGATCGCGACGGTAATTTCAAAGGATACGTCGACTAGCAATCGGAGCGCGCGTTTCGCGCCCCGACCACGCTCAGCAGCAGCTCAGATTCGTACCCGGAATAGGTTCCGTCCCGTTCTGAGAGCTAAGTAGCTCTAAGGATCTGAGGCACCGCCGTCTACAGATTACCAGGAGAGCTACGAGTATAATATGGGCCACCATTACAACCCGCAAAAATACCTGAGAGGGTTCTCTGGAGCAGATCCGGATAAAGTTTGGGTATATGACAAGAAGGATGGCCGGCTCTTTGACCCAGTAATCTCAAAAATTGCTCAGGAGAAAGCCTTCTACGATAGTGATGTCGAGGTAGAGCTTAATGCAACTGTAGAATCACCGGCTAATCCAGCAATTGATAAGCTCCGCCGCTGCGAACCTATCAACTCTGAAGAGCGAGCTCGCGTGGCATTTTACATAGCAGTTATGCTCATGAGGGTCCCGCATCGTCGAATTAAAGCCCTTGAAATGTACCCTGGGTTAGTTGATGACACGCACCATCAAACCATTGAAGAAATTAGACACATTGGCGCGACCACCGACATCAATCACGAGGTCGTAAATCGTAGGCTCCAAGAGGCGGAGGCCGCAAGGGAGAATCTTCTGCGGCAACCGCCCCAAGCTTTCGTGGATCAGATTCGCTCGCCTTGGCCTAGCGAGGAAGTCGTTAACGCCATTTGGTCAATGACTTGGCGCTATCTTGTCACGCGCAAAGGACCTATCTTCTTTCTGACATCCGATAATCCAGTCTTTTTCTTTGAGGCGTATGGATTTGGACCCAGCAAGTCGGGCGACTCAGGTAAGTCAGAGCTTTCCTTCCCAATCTCAAGCAATGTTTGTCTTCTGGGCAACTGGCAGCCGGGAGGCGACTCCGAGCTATTTCTCGAGACTACGCAGGGTATGGTTAAGGAGATGAATTGCCGAAACGCATCAACGGCGACTCGCTTTTTGTTCTATCGAGAACCAGCATCTTGGATAGAGAAGATTGCTCGCAAATAGAGGCCGTACCTCAGTAGAATTGTGTGGACGAGCGCATAACGCAACTCCTGGGGTGGGGCCAGAACTAAGTTCTGCCCAAAGGAATCAGTGCCGTCTCTGTGAGAAGGCCGGGCCTTCGCCCAATATCTTGAGGATGCTGGCGGGACGCCAGGTGTCAGTTCAGATGCGCGACTTGAACACACGCCTGGCACGTGTTCCCTGTACGAGTCACCTATCCCGGCAGTGAAGAGCAGATCGCGCGGTGGTTCGTCGAGAAGCTTTCCGCAAGAGTGAAGGGCCAGAAGTGTCCCTCGTGACTTGGGGGCATGTCGCTAACCTAGGGCCTCAGGCCCGGAAAAAAGTCGCCGGTCCAGGGGGAATGCTGTAACTGTCAGCTCAGGTGTGACAGGGCACTAGGCGCCGGCCGGTCGTTTCTGGCGCGATCTCAAGATGATTGAAGAGAGCGTCAGAAGAGCCCGCTCCATGTCACCCGCGCGACTTGCGATCCGCGTAAGGAGGTCGGCCACTTGCGGGTCGTTTTCCAACCCCAGGGAGCACAGAGTCGGCTTTACAGCCAATGCTTGGCGGGCACAAGAAGCGTAACGACCGTATTGATGATGATGCAGAGCGAGGTCGAGAGAAACTAACGCGACCTCCTGTGGAAGATTGATCATTCGATAGCCGGCACGGGCAGTTTGGTAATGCTTGCGGGCGTCTTTGTCCATTCCCGCAAAGCTGGCGAGCCGACCTCGAAGCCAAGTGAACTTCAGCGCACTCATTTGGCCAAGCGCTGCGAATGGCAACTCGATTTCGTCCAGTAGCTCGCAGGCTCTCTTGAGTTGGCCGTCCGAAACTAGGCAGTCGGCTAGGTTCTGGAGAGCAATCAGAAGGAGTGCCCTCTCCTCCTTCCCATATTCAATGAGAATGTTGACGGCTTTTTCTACCAGCAGCACTGCCTCTCCTGGCTGCTTCAGGAAATCTTGCACCATCCCCATCTGCAACAAAACCTTGGCTACCTCGATCCGCTCCATCCTTGAGGTCCGCAACTCGTAAGCCCGGCGGAGCTCGCGCATTGCACCTGAAAGGTCAAAGCGGCCGAGGAGAAGGGAAGCTCGAAACTCATGAATCAAGGGATGGGT
Organism: uncultured Holophagales bacterium; assembly: GCA_963741305.1. GTDB lineage: Bacteria > Acidobacteriota > Thermoanaerobaculia > Multivoradales > UBA5704 > DATMER01. Next base: position 345,691 of record CAVUHL010000003.1, read on the forward strand.
ACCAGGAAATAATTCCTCGGCACGTTCCAGGGCAGTCAAGGCATCGGCGCAATCTCCTTTGATGCGGAGCGAATTTCCAAAATGAGCGTGGGCAAGGCTGGCCGCTGTGTTATCGGTAGTCCGCTCGGCCGCAGCTTTAGCCACCAAGCCCCAACTGACCATGAGGTTCGGATCCACGAAGCGGAGCGAAAAGACGTAATCGGCGAGGCTTCGGCACATGGCACCAGACACGTGTGACGCGTTGCGCACTCTGAGTAGCGCCTGCTCTGGGGTCATGCTCAGAAGCACATCTAGGGATAGCCGCATTCTGAATCACCGTTGGTCTAATTTCTGGCCGGCAGGAAAGGCTGTCGTGCCGAGTATTCAGGAGTCCGGCGGGGAAGACGTTGTCGAGATGCCGAGCTCCGCCAAGACCTCGCGGACTCGAGCCAGCAACTCGGGATCGCTAGCAGGCGTTGCTGGTGCGCCCTGGGCTTCCTTGAGCGCGCGGCTGAGGCCGTCTGAATCAACGCCATAGCAGGTCAGAAGACGATCCAGAGTAATCAGGTCGGGGAGCTTCCTGCCGTTCTCGTAACGGGAGAGACGGTTCTGGGCGATGCCGCTCCGCGCCGCGACCTCGACCTGCGTCAGCCCAGCCACCTTCTCGCGAAGCCGGCGGAGAGCCGACCCCAATCCGTTGAAGACATTCAGCCCGGGTTGCATTCCCGGGATGATACTTCTCTTGGAGTCATATGTCCAGCTCATCTCCTCAGGGAGAGAGTTGACTTATTGAATATTAGGGACATACGATATGATCCAGAAGATCAAGCCATAGAGGAGGGCTGCCATGCCAGAGGCCGAGGACGTTGCGCAGACGGAGCTTCACGAGATCGCCGCCGGTTGGGAGAGGGATGTCGACCGGCTCCGGAAGGTCCACGCGAGCTTGCCGGTCTCTCCCAGAGAGGAGGCGATGCTTCTTGGAGAGGTCGAGGCGGATGTCTCGACGGAGGTGCGCTCAGCGATCGAGTGCGTGATCCCGGACCGGCTCGAGCCGGCGATCCGGACCTTGCGCGAGGCGGCCACCTACCACCCCAAGGGCACGAAATGAACGGGCCCGAGCAGCAAGCCGCCCCCGGCGAGCAGCTCGGGGAGCGCTTGCGGCGGCTCCGGCGCAGCGCTGGGTTGAGCCAGGAGGAGCTGGCCAGGCAGGCCGGCGTCAAGGCGCTCCAGATCAGCAAGTACGAGCGGGGGATCTATGCGCCGAGAGCCGCCGTTCTGGGCCGCATCGCCGTGGCGCTCGAGACGACTACCGACTATCTCCTCGCGGGGCAGGCAGTGGCGGCGAAAGACGGGCTGACAACCGTCCTGCCCCGCCTGGATGCCCTTCCCGCGGAGCTGCGCGCCCACCTGTTCGAGCTCCTGGACGCCGTATTGAGGGCGCATGACCTCACGCGGCCGCAACAGCGCGTTGCGGAGACCCCAGAAGCCTAGATTCCGCCCCCTCCCTCCATCCTCAGTCGCTCATTTCCTCTTCTATAGCTCCGAGCGGCGGCAAAGGTAGTCACTTTCGCCTAGTTCAGGCATGCTTCCATACGACTAAAGCGAAGGGCTGGACAGTTTCAGTTTTCCTGCCGTACGATGTTTCCAGAAACAAGCTGTATGAGCCGCGGCCATCGAATGTGGTGACCGCCTCCGAATCGATGGCTGATCTTCCGGAGCCATGACGGCCCGGATGTTTGAAAGGAGAAGAAGTATGGACAAGCCGCAGATGTGTCAGGAACTTCCGGAGAGGGCGGAGCTCAAACCGGAGAGGGTGCAGCAGTTTCTGCTGCAGCTTCCGGGTTGGAGGCTGGGTGCCGAGGGGCGCGGTATTCAGAGGCGCCGCCAGTTCGGGACCTATTCGAGGGCGCAGGATTTCGTCAGCCTCGTGGGCAAGCTCGCGACCGTGCTCCGGCAGCCGGTGACGATCGCCCTCAGGGGGAAGCGCGTGGACCTCATCCTCCCCGGTCATCCCGTCAAGGGAAACGCCGGCGGACTCACCGACGTCGTTTTCAACCTGGCCGGCCTGATCGGCTAAGCCAGAGAAAGAAGAGAGGAGAACTGTAATGCCAAATCAAGCGCAAGCCGACCACCTGGTGCGATGGGACACGGCCCTCGCGGCCGGAGCCATCAACGACCCCGAGCCGGGTACCGTTGACCTCCTGGTCCAGCTGGGAGCAGCGACCGTGGGAGCCAAGAACTGCCTGAACCGGCGAGCCACGCTGAAGTTCCAACAGCAGCAGAATTCCCGCGAGCTCGACGATTACATGGCTGCCGGAAAGGAGGCGTACTCCCGCCTGGTCCTCGTGGTGAAGGGGATCTACGGTCGCAGTGCAGAGAAGCTGGCCGAGTGGGGGATGCAGCCCTTCCGGGCGGCGCAGAAGTCGAAGCTGGAGCCGCCGCCGCCGGTAGAAATGGAAAAGCCGCCTGCAAAGGGCCAGTCACCCACACAGGCGGCCAACTCCCAGACCGAATCCACGAACTAGGAGCACGTCGAGTATAGCCTGAAGTCTTCCGGGGGCGCACACGCGCCCCTGTTTCTTTTATCGGTAGAGGAAACGCAGGGCCTTGAGCAGGCGGCGGCGCCAGCTCGATTCGTTGTGGCCGCCCGCGGCTATGCTTGATTTCTGGAGGGAGAGCGTCTCGTGCTCGGGTAGAGCCCTGAGTCACTGGTAGAGCCCCGAGTCACTCGGGTAGAGCCCTGAGTCGCTTGGAGCGGCCATCCACTAACTCTAAGTTGGGACAGGCGTTCGCCTCCGGGAACCAGCGCAGCTCGTCGGCCTCGCGGCCCAGCTCCGTGGAGCGGCAGCAGCGGACGAGCTGCTTGTAGAAGCGGTCGGCAGCCTGGGGATCTTCGTGCTCGATCCAGCTTCCGGCGGTCGCGAGCATCCCGGCCTTTTCATCGCCGGAGGGCAGGAGGCTCGCCGCTTCCCAGGCGAGGTCGGCGGCGCGGTAGCGGTAGTGGAAGCGCTTCCAGGGACGCGCCCGGTTCCGCTTCACCCGGGCGGTTTCGTCAGGGGTCTCGGAGAGGATCCGGTTCTTCCGGCGCGTGTCACGGGTCTGGAATGTCCAGGTTTCCACCTGGTAGTCGCCTTCCACGAGGGCCCAGTCGGGCTCGACTTCGGTGCCGGTGAGGTACATGCCCTTGTGGCGGGTGAGGCAGGCGGCCTGGAAGAGCTCCTGCCCGCGCTCCGCGGTCGGACGCTTCTTGTCGCGGCCCGCTTCGACGTGCCCGGCCAGACGCTCCAGGAAGGGACGGCGATCGGGCAGGGCGTAGCCGAGAGCGTCCCGCAGCCGCCCCTCGCGGGCCAGGCGCCGCCCCAGGAGGTTGCGCACGTCCCGGGCGAGGCGCTCCGGCGCGGGAGTTGTATAGCCGCCGACGAGGAGCGGCTCCCATTTGTCACCAGTGGGCGGCTCGTACTTCGCGGCCAGGCTGGCCGGCCAGGTGGCGTCCACGTAGGTCTTCAGCTCGTCGAGGGTGAGCACCTGCTCGGCCAGGTAGGCGGCGTCCATCCAGTAGCCGGCGCGCAGGAAACGATCGAGGGCGCCGGTGTAGTCCTTCTGGGTAACCCGGACCACGGCTTCCTCTCCGAGAGCGCGCTGGGGCGCGGCCAGGACTTCCCCCGTCTCATAGACGATCTGCATGGCTTCGTCCATGTCTATACCGAGGTCGGGAAGATCGCGGGCGGCCTCGGCGAGGAGGCCACGGGCTTCATCCAGCTTGCCGTCGCGCAGGAGAAGGCGGGCCCGGACCCATTTCGATATCGGCGATGGCGTGCTCTGCGCGCGGTCGAGCCAGGCCGCGGCGGCGGCGAAGTCGCCGCTCAGGTAGGCAGCCCAGGCGAGGCGGTCGGCGCCCGCCATGTCGCGGACATCCGCCGCCTTGAGCGCTACCTCCCAAGCATTGCGGCCCTCGGGGTTGCGGGAGACGATCCAGGCCGTGAAGACCGCCCTGGCTTCGGGATTCGTGGCGACGCGGATCAGCGCTTCGGGCTTGTCCAGGAGGCCGGCGCACGTGAGCCTGATCGAGACCAGGGCGCCGGGGTCGCCGGTCCGCGACTGCTGCGCGTAGAGGATGAGGGCCTGGGCGTAGCGGTCGCGGCCAAGCTCCGAGTAAGCCTCCCAGCCGAGGCTGGAGGCGGCGAGGCCCAGTCGGTCCTCGAAACCGCGGGCGGCGAGGTCGCGGGTGAGTTGGAACGACTTCACCGCGCGGTCCCGATCGCTGAGGAAGTAGGTCTTGCCGATCATGTAGGCCGCCCAGGTGGAGCGGAATTGCCGTTCTTCCGGAGGCCGCCGGAGCAGTCTCTCCCAGGCTTGGACGGCAGCGTCATAACGCCCGTCGTGGTACGCGATCGCCCCTTCGAGGTAGTCGGCGAACTCGGGCAGCAGCGGCTCGGGGACGGTCAGGCCGGAGGGCGCGGGATCCTCCCGGACGCGGGCGAGGTCTTCCCGGAGCCGCACGACGTTGTCCATCACCTTGACCCGAAGAATGGTCCAGGTGCCGTGCCGCTCCATCGCCTCTGCCAGGTCTGCGCGCTCGGCCGCGAGGACTTCGGCGTCAAAGCCGTCCTTGCTCGGCACGGCCTTGAATGGCGAGCTGGATCCAAGCTGCTCCAGCTCCTGCTTGAGCTTCCCCATGGGACCGTTGAAGAACACCTCTTCCGATCCGAGCAGCCAGTTGGGGAGGTAGGGCGCGCAGGCCCAGAGGACCGGGACGGCGATCAGAAACGCGACGGTGGTCAGGAGCGGTTCAGGGAGAGGACGGGATCTCAACACGGACCTCCGAAGGTTCTTGGAATCGCAGCCAGGCGATCGTCCGGCGCTCCCCGGGGCGCACCCCACGGCTCGGTTCAGGGCTCGGCTCGGGGCTTTCCAGCCGGGCCTCGCGCGGGCCTGACGGGAGAAGCCTGTATCCAAATAGACCGTCGGCTGCGATCAGAGTATCCGAATCCCAGTGCAGATTGACAGGGGAGGGCAGCGGGACTTCGGCCTCGCCGGTGTTGAGGAGGTCTACCTCAACGAGGCCGGGGTTCGGATGGCGGAGCGCAGTGCAGATCTCCCGCCGGGGAGCGCGGCCGGCCATCACGGCCTTCAGGGTGGCCCGCGGCCAGTTGTGGGTGTCGGACGCGACCGGGAGCCGGTACCAGACCAGGCCCGCAAGCTCTGGCGGACGGTCGGCGGTCCAGTGCCGTACCAGTCCGGCCATGGCGTCCGGATCGGCCGTGGAGTAGGTCGGCAGCGCGACCCGGAAGGGGCGCCCGGCTTTCGCCGCCTCTTCCACGGCCCGCGCCGCCTCGGCGGGATCGACGAGGTCGGAGCTTGGCTTCAACGAGTGGACTTGGAGGACGATTCCGTCCGTCTTCCTGGAGAGGCTCCGGAACGCCCGCTCTTGCCGGAGCCAGGTGGGGAGGCCGGTGATTGTGACTGGAATGGGCGCTACGCTCCGGCGAACGGCTTCGATAAGCACGGGGTAGTCGGAGAGCTTGGATTCAGGGCAGTCGTAATCGATCTGGATCTCCTGGAGGTTCAGGCCGTGGGAGCGGGCCTGTTTCGCCAGCTCTCCGGCGAGGCCGGCAAGTCGCCGGACGGTCTCCGGCTCGTCCTCGAAGCGTCCCGTCCCGCCGCCCCAGCCCTGGAAGCGGCCGATGCGCAGCGCCAGTCCCACCGGCCGGCCGGCATCCCGTAGCGCCTGCCAGTCGATCCCCACCCGGAACGCTCGGAGAGGGGATTGAGAGAGGTCGATCTCCGCGGCGAGCACCGTCAGGCCCGCGAAGTCCGACGCTTGGCTGACCGCCTCGCGCACGGCCGGAGTCCACGCCCGTTGCCAGACGTAAGCCTCCTGGGGGAGCGGGCCGGCGGCGCGCTCCCTCGGCTGGCAGGCGAGGGCAAGGAGAACCAGGAGGGGTATTAGGACAGGGGCCCTCACCCCCGGCCCCTCTCCCGGCCGCACACCCGGACCCCCGGGAGAGGGGAGGGTGACTGCGCCGTCATCCTCTCCAAATGTGGCTCCGCCTGACGGAGCGGAGACGGATGGGACCAAGGTGCAGCGTCACACGCCCCCCTCTCCCGGGGGTCCGGGTGTGCGGCCGGGAGAGGGGTTGGGGGTGAGGGCTTCCCCCCGCGCCAGCCGCTCCAGCACGACCATCCTCTCTCCGGGATCGCCCGGCAGCTCTCCCGAGCTGAGGCAGCGGCCATCCCGCACGGTGAAGGCCCGGTCCGCCAGGGGCGCGAAGGGCTCGATGTCGTGGGAGACCACCACCACGGCGGCGCCCGTGGCGAGGCGCTCTCCGATCCAGGCCAGAATGTCCTCCCGGGCGCCGCGGTCCATGGCCTCCAGCGGCTCGTCGAGGAGGAGGTGGGCCGGGGTGCCGATCCGGGCCGCGGCGAGCACGGCCCGGCGGCGCTGGCCCATGGACAGCTCCCGCACCGAGCGGTGCGCCAGGAGGTCGAGCCCAACCAGGGCGAGCGCCTGCTCGGCGGCTTGACGGGGCTCTCCACGCAGGCGGCAGACGAGGCCGAGGATCTCCCGTACGGTGGCATAGGGGGTCAGGTCCGGCTGCTCGGGCACGTAGGCGAGGGTCCGCCGCGCCTCGGCTTCGTCGGTCCAGAGGTCGTGGCCGTCCACCTCGACCCTCCCCTGGTCGGGCTGCTCGACTCCCGCCGCGATCTTGAGGAGCGTGCTCTTGCCGCAACCGTTCGGTCCCAGGAGGAGGGTGAGGCCGGCGGGGATCTCGACGCTCACCTCGTCCAGGACCGGCTGGCCGTCGCGGTAGGAGAACCCGACCCGTTCCAGACGGATCATCCTGAGCTCCAGGACTGGGGATCGCCCACGGCGAGGTGGTGGATCTCCTGCCAGCGGCTGACCTTCTGGCGCCGCTCGCGCTCGGCAGCGGCCCGAATGGCCAGCGGTGCTCCCGCCAACGCCACGATGGAGGCCCAGGGTAAGAGGGCCACGGCCGCGGCGAGGAGCATCCCTTCGATCAGGATCTCCCCCGAGGCCCCGGTCCGGCGCTCCGGCGCGCGGCGGACGGCTCCGGCTGTCCGCGCGGCGAGGAACGGGATCACCAGGAGGACCGCGATGGCCGCGAGCGGCTCGATCAAGGCGGTGAGCAGGACGAGCGGGAGGGCGTGCGCTCCCAGGAAGAGGCTGTCGAAGAGCACCCGCTGCCGGGCCGTCCAGGGGAGCGAGCGTGACCAGGGCCAGGCCGGGCGGCGGACGGCCAAACTTTCTCCCAGGCTGGCGAGGAGGAGGACCACGGCGGTGCCGCCGCCGAGGAGCGCTCCCAGCCGGACGTGGGCCGGGGCAAGCTCGTTGTTGCGGACGAACAGCAGGGCAGCGCCGAGAGGGAGCAGGCTGGTCAGGTATGCGCCGAGCAGAGAGCCGCCGAGGGCGCGCCAGGCGATCCGCGCTTGGAGGAAGTCACCGGTCCCTCGCCGAGTGAACGAAATACTCGGAGGGGTCTTCCGAAGAGGGCCGGCGAGAGCATCCGAGGCGATCAGGAGCACGGCCCCAAGGCCGACCGGCAGCCATCCGCCGGAGAAAGGGAGGAACGCGGCTGTCAAAGCCAGGGGACGAGCCAAGAAGCGGACCGGCATCGCCGCCAGGGCAGCGGCGGGAAGAGCGACGAGCAGACCGGCGAGGCTGGGATACGGATTGGCCCCATTCTTGGCCGCGGCGGCAGCGAAGAAGAGGAGCAGGAGAAGGAGTGAGGCCTGGGCCGCGGCAATGGCGAGCATCGCGGCCCGGCGGTGGGCGAGCCCCGAGACGGGGAGGTGCCGCATCCATCCATTGAGCCCCCGGCAGATCCGCGGCGCCGCGAGCGAGGCGACTCCGAGGCAGGCAAAAGCGATGATCAGGCCGCCCGAACTGCCAAACAGCAAGGCTCCGAAGGAGTTGATGAAGTCGACACCCAGGAGCATCATGCCGCCGACCACGGCTGCCAGGATCGGCGCCAGCACCCGTAGCGCGAGCCGGGCTCCGACGCGGAGGTGGAAGCGGAGGAGCGCTGTGATCATCCCAGCCGGTCGATCCGCCCTTTATCGAGGGCCGAGACCGCCGTGCGTCCGAGCAGCTTCACCGATGTGATCATGGCGGCGAAGCGAGGGTCCTTGGTGAGGCCCTGCTGGAAGCGGTAGTAGATCTGCTGGGCGATGACGGCGATCTTGAACAGGCCGAAGACATAGGCGAAGACCACGTCCGAGACATCGCGGCCGGTCGTCACGGCGTAGCGCTGGACCACCTCGGTCCGGCTGAGATTGCCGGGAACCGTGGTGGGACCGGACGGGAGCATCCGCAGCACCGGGTCGTCGTCCAGATCGACCCAGTAGCCGAGCGTGGTCCCAAGGTCGAGCAGAGGATCGCCGATCGTGGACATCTCCCAATCGAGCACGGCCACGATACGGGAGAGGTCCGGCGCAAAGACCACGTTGTCGTACTTGTAATCGTTGTGGACCAGCACCGCGCCGTGCTCCACAGGCCGGTGGCCGGAGAGCCAGGCCGCAGCGCGCTCGATGTCCGGCACCTCGTCGGTGCGGGAGCCCTCCCACCGTTTGCGCCAGCCGGTCACCTGCCGCTCGACATAGCCCTCCGGCCGGCCGAAGTCGGCGAGCCCGGCTTCCTGATAATTCACGGCATGAAGCTCGGCCAGGCCATCGACGAGCTCCTCGCTCAGGCGGCGCATGCCCTCCGTCCCGGAGCGCTGGTCCCGGAAGATCACACCGCGCACCCGTTCCATCACATAAAAGGGTGCGCCGATCACTTCCGGACCGTCGCAGCACGCCAGGGTGGCGGGAGCTTTTGGATAGTGCCCCTGAAGGTGAGAGAGCACGCGGTACTCGCGCCCCATGTCGTGGGCCGTCTTCACCTTGGAACCGAAGGGCGGACGCCTCAGCACCATCTCCCTGTCGCCGAAGCGCAGCAGGTAGGTGAGATTCGAGTGCCCGCCCGGGAACTGCTCAATTTCGAGCGGCTCCGAAGGAAGGTCCGGCAAACGCTGGCGCAGCCAGGCTTCCAGGGGGGCGGCGTCCAGCTCCTCGCCAGGGCGGACCTGTCGAGTTTCGCTCACCTCTTCTTCTCCATGCCGTAGCGGGCGAGGATGCGGCGGGCCACCGAGGTTTTGTGGACCTCGTCGGGTCCGTCATAGATACGGGAGGCCCGTTCGTGCCGCCACCAGAAGGCGAGCGGCAGCTCGTCGAGAAGGCCGTAGCCTCCGTGGACCTGGATGGACCGGTCGAGCACTTCCTGGAGCACACCGGCTACCTGAAACTTGATCAATGACACGTCGTCGCGGGCGGCGCTCGCCCCTTCGTTGTCGATGCGCCACGCCGTGCGCAGAACCATGAGCCGGGCGGCATCGATGGCGGCGCGGCTCTCCGCGATCCAGGCGTGGACGATCTGCCGGGTTCCCAGGGGCTCGCCAGGGGCGATCTCCCGCTCCGCGGCGCGGGTGCACATCAGGTCGAAGGCCCGCTCGCAGATGCCGATCCAGCGCATGCAGTGATGGATGCGGCCGGGGCCGAGGCGCTCCTGGGCGAGGGTGAAGCCGCCCCCCTCCTCGCCGATCCGGTTCGCCACGGGCACGCGGACGTTGGCGAGACTGACCTCGGCGTGGCTCATCCATCCCTCGCCCGTCTCGCCCATGACCGGCAGGTTGCGCACGATCGCGAAGCCGGGAGCGTCCATGGGGACCAGGATCATGCTCGCCCGGGAGTGCGGCTGGGCGGAGGGGGATGTGACCGCCATGACCACGCAAAAGGCGGCGCCCTCGGCCGAGGAGGTGAACCACTTGCGGCCGTCGAGGACGTAATCGTCGCCCTCGCGGCGGGCGGTGGTGCCCATCCAGACCGGGTTGGAGCCGGCGAAGCCGGGCTCGGTCATGCCAAAGCAACTCCGCGCCTCGCCGCGCACCAGGGGGCGGAGCCACTGCTCGCGCTGCTCGTCCGATCCGTACTGCAGGAGCAGCTCCATGTTGCCCGCGTCCGGTGCTTGGCAATTGAAGACGTAGTGGCCGAGCGGGCTGCGTCCCAGCACCTCGCTGACATGGGCGAACTCCAGGAGCGTCAGCCCGCCGCCGCCCCACTCCTTGGGCAGATGGGGAGAGAAAAGCCCCATCCGCCGCACCTCGTCGCGCAGCCGGTCGAGCTCCCCCGTGACCGAGCCGAAGCCGCGTGCGAAGAGCTGGCGCTCCAGGGGGACGACCTCCCTGTCCAGGAAGGAGCGGATCGTACCGGCGATCTCCCGCACGCGCTCGGGGATGGAGAAGTCCATGGGCAAGCCTCCTGGCGGGGATCGTACCGGATTTGCCGGCCCCCCGCTTCCTATGATGATACAATCTGGACAGTCTAGACAGGAGGCGTCCGATGGGCCGAGTTTGGCAAATCCAGGAAGCGAAGAACAAGCTCAGCGAAGTAGTCGAGGAGGCGATCCAACACGGCCCCCAGGTCATATCCCGGCGAGGCGCCGAGGTCGCTGTCGTCCTTTCGTACGAAGAGTACCGCACCTTGAAAAAGAGCCGGACCAATCTCGCTCAATTTTTTCTGGAGTCGCCGCTGCGAGGTTCGAACCTCGACTTGGAGAGAGACCGCCGTCCGGCCGGCCGTGACATCGACTTATGAGCTATCTGCTCGACACCTGCGTCATCTCCGAGTTTGTCGCAACGCAGCCCACTGAAAGAGTGGTCAACTGGCTCGCCGAGCTCGATCCTGAGACCGTTTATCTCAGTGTGGTCACACTCGGCGAGATTCAGAAAGGAATTGAAAGGCTGTCTGCCTCAAAACGTAAGGAGGCGTTGCGGACGTGGCTGAAGGATGACCTCCTAGTCCGATTCCATGATCGCGTGTTGCCTCTGGAAACCGGAGAAATGCTGACCTGGGGTATCTTGATCAGCAAAGTGGAGGCGAAAGGACAGCCGATGCCCCTGATCGACTCTCTGATTGCCGCCACCGCGCTGCATCATGACCTTGTAGTCGTAACACGGGATCAAGATGATTTCGCACCCTCCGGTGCAAGGCTATTCAACCCCTGGCAGTAACAGCCCGCATCTGAGGGAACCCGCTCTCCAGCCATGCCGCACTTGAATTCCCAACTGCCCGGACGACGCGACTACGCTCAGCTTCTGGAAGCGATGAACGAGCTTCTCGCCGTGCTCTCCAGCGACGGCGACCAGGAAACCGCGCTCAAAGCCTCGTTCGAGGCCGCCGCCCGCGGGTTCGGAGCCCGTAAGGCCCTTCTCCTGCTGGTCGAAGATCGCGATCCCCTGCGCCTGCGCCATATCCACGTGCTTGGCAACCTCACGGCGGAGCAGGTCAAGGCCTGCGAGATGGGCGAGTCGGTCCGCGGCGTGAGCCCTTCGGTGATCCATCGGGTGATCGAGAGCGGCCGGACTGAGCTGATCGAAGATCCCAGGCTGCAAGCCGAGGCGGCGCGTACCCCTTCGCTCGAGGGAGGTGGGTACAGCGTCCTCTGCGCGCCGATTTGTGATCCGTTGCGCGGGGTCGTGCTCGCCGTGGTCTACCTGCAAAGCAGCGGAATCACCGAGGCCTACGGCGAGCAGGACCGCGATTGGCTGGAGAGGTACGCGGCCGCCGTCGGCCACGTCTTCGGGTTCAACTTCCGGCACCAGCGCCAAGAGCGCGAGCTGCGGGAGCTTCTGGACTCGCCGGTGCCCGACGATGCGCCGGAGATCCTTGGCGACTCCGCGCACATCCAGGCATTGCGGCGCGCGCTCCATGAAACCTTCATTCCCTCGCTCGAAGCCGAGAACCCGGAGCCGATCCTGATCCTAGGCGAGCGGGGCACGGGCAAGGACCTCGTGGCCCGCTATCTCCACGCCTACAGTGGACGCCGCCGCAAGCCGCTGGTCGTCGTCAACTGCGCCGAGATCACCGACGAGCTGGCGGCCTCGCGCTTCTTCGGCCACAAGAGAGGCTCCTTCACCGGCGCCCTGACTGACGAGCCCGGCTTCTTCCGCGCGGCGGAAGGCGGCGTCCTCTTCCTCGACGAAGTGGCGGAGCTCTCGCTACGGGCACAGGCCCATCTGCTGCGGGTTTTGGAGAATCACACGGTCGTGCCCGTGGGGCAGACGCGGGAAATGCGGATCAACGTGGCCGTGATCCTCGCAACCAATCAGGATTTGGATGAAGCCGTACGCGAGCGCAAGCTGCGGGCCGACTTCCATGATCGTTTCCGCAGTCTGACGATCCCTATCCTTCCCCTACGCGAGCGTCCCTGGGACATCCCTCTGCTGCTCGATCATTTCCGGCGGCACCACGAGCGCAAGCAGCGCAAGCGCACGCTCGGCTTCACAAGAGAGGCGCTGCGATCGCTGGTCGGTTATGAGTGGCCCGGCAACGTGCGGGAGCTTGCCCGTGCCTGCTCGCTCTTCGTGATCCACGCCCGGCCCGGAGCCTGGATCGATCCGGCGCTCCTCGACGCCTGCCTGCCGGACCTCCGCCGCGCGAGCCCCAACCCGAAGGCCGGTCCCATCCTCGGGGAGGGAGCCACGATGCACGATGCCGTCCACGCCTTTCAGCGCGAGCTGATCCTGTCGCGTCTCGAGCTCCACGCCTGCAGCGTGAAGGCCACCCGGGAGAGCCTCGGGCTTCCCAAGGTGACCTTCCACCGCTACATGAAGAAGCTGGGGATCTCGGCCGGATCGGTGGGGACGGACGACTGAGCGGGTCGGACTGTCCCCGCTCCTCCTGGACAGTCCTCCCGAGCTGCGAATGCTCCCGAGCCGGCTCCGAATCATTCTCGAATCGGGGGAAGCGCCCCCGTCTTGCGATAGCTCAGATCCGGTGGTCAGTGGCAGAAGTCGATGTCCCTGATGCCCTCTGAGCACCAGTACGCTTCGCTGTCGCCTACGGCCCCGATCGAATGACGGAGCCCCCAGCAGCAGGTACCGTCGCTGAGGCCCACGCAGTCATTGTCCTCGCGGATCCAGTGGTTCCAGCGGTCAGGAGAGCCGCAGCTGCTCACATCGACGAGCCTCTGCTCCACGTGGTGCTCGAAGGTCTTGTAGGCCCCGTGATCATCCTTGTCGGTCATGCAGGTCTCCACGGAGCCGGTCGGCTGGAAGATGCCGTCGGTACCGTCGCACACGTCCCCGTAGCCGTCGTTGTCGCAATCCTGCTGACCCCAGTTGAATTTTTGTACGCAATTGTCGTTGGCGTTGATGACGCCGTCGCAGTCATAGTCCTCATGTGCCAAGCACCCGCCGCAGGGACCGCTGGTGCAGGCAGTTCCCGCCAGCAAGCGGATGTTCGCCGTCCCGGAGGCGTCGAGATTCCGGGATGCTGAAGGCACTTTCTTACTGTGGGTGTGCTGGAGGATCTTGTTGTACTCGAGCAGCGACTCGCGGTCGAAGACGTTCAGGAGCAGGTCGTCGGCGAAGATCAGGAGACGCAGATCCTGTGTGTGAGCGTGCGACGACAAGTTCCACGGAGCCGGCGGGATCGGGACCAGCAAAGTCGCGGCATCTCCAAAGTGAAGAAGGATCTTGTCGGTGCCGAGCACGCGATAATCGCTCCGGTACTCGAAGCGGGCGGAGATGGCCTCAGCAGGAAGTCCGAGTAACTCGGCGCTGAACAGGTAGTAAAGCGGCTGCTCTGTGGTGCTCCTGGCGGATTCGCCGGTGGCGTGGACCGGGACCGACACCAGAGCCGCCGCGGCGAGCGCGATCAGGACACTTCGTAGACTGGACATTCGAGGCTCCTCCTTGTTTGCAAAAGGTCTGCGTCGGAGTCTCCGGCGCGACCGTCAGGGGCCGGATGTGCAGAGCCCGGACCAGCCGAGAGAGGAGCTGTAAGCAATTGGGAGCAATGAGGTTGGCCTATGCGGCCTTGTCTAAGCGTTCCATTCTTGGAGACCGTGCGCGAGGGCCACGGTTCCAGATCCGGAACGCCGTGGACAACGCAGCCTAGCGCCAGTCACCGACGAGTTGGAAGGCGGCCCAGTGAAAGGGGTGCGAAGATCCGGATCCTCCCCGGATCAGGTCGATCTGCGCCGCCCGCAGGGCCTCGTCCTTGGGCTTGCCGTCGCGGAGATGGCCGTAGAAGCGCTGCATGAGACGAGAGGTGGAGTCATCCTCGACGCTCCACAGGGAGGCGAGAACCGAACGGGCGCCGGCGTATTGGAAGGCGCGGGTGAGTCCGACCATGCCTTCGCCGCCCATCTCGCGCCCCAGCGCCGTGTCGCAGGCCGAGAGAGTCACCAGGTCGGCATCGAGGCGCAGGCTCTCGAAGATCTCCCAGGCTTGGAGCAAACCGTTGCTCTGGCCTTCGGCTTGTTGTTCGGGCAGGCTGAGGGCCAGCGAGGAGTTGAGAGGAAAGCGCTCGTCGAGCAGGCCGTGGCAGGCAAAATGGACGAGGCGCGTCTGTGGCCCAAGCGACCTGGCCCTCTCCTCGGTGGCTTCCCGGCCAAGATACACCTGCGTCCGGGGGTACAAGGCGGCAATGGCTTCCACCTCCTTGCGGCTGGAGGGAAGGGGTTTTAGAGCCAGCCCCCGCCGGATGGCGTCTCGGACCTCGGGATCGGCGGGACTCTCCGCCGCCGGTGGGTAGACGGGAGCGCCGAAAGCTGCGACCTGCTCTTCGCCGGGATTCCGCAGGGCCGGGCGCGATTGAACCAGCTCCGCGTAGACGGTGGCGGAGAGCGCGGAGTGGATCGGCTTCCACTCGACGAGATAACGGTCCCCGCTCAGCAGCGAGGAGAAAGGTAGGGTGTGCAGCGGCCCGTTCGGGGAGAACAGGATTCGCTGTGCCCGGGCGATGGATCTCTGCGCCGGGCGAACCAGCAGGTCATAGAGCCGCCGCGCCCGAACCTGGAGCGCCGCGCGGTCGGAGCCGGAGCGCTTCAGGAGGCGGCGGAAGGTCTCCACCTCCTCGCGCAGGGTCGTCGCGCCGGCGGCGATCGGGAAGACCGACAGGCCGGCGCCGGCCGCGCTCGCGGGATGCACGACGAAGAGCCAGGTCCTTTCCGGTCCCACTGCGTACTCAAGCAGGACGGTGCCGGGATCGAGAGCTGCACGGGCGCGCGTGAGATCGAGCGGCTCGGGTGCCTGCAAGGTGGCGGGGCGGGGCGCCTCGCGCCGCATCCTGGTGATGATTTCCTCCTGGCGGGCCTGCAGGTTGCGGAGCTCGCGCGTCAGCTGCTCGATCTCGGCGTCATTCCGGCCGGAGCTCAGATGGGCGAGCTGCGACTGGACGCGGTCGTAGTCAGCGTTAACCTTCCGGCGCTCGGCGGCGAGCTCCGGCGGCAGTCCCGAGAGGCCGAGGTCTCGTTCGGAGAGGAGGGCGAGGAGTGAACGGGCGCGTCCTCTTTCCAGGGCGTGGAATGCCTCGGCGGGCTGGCCGAGCTCGATCAGGCCCTCCAAGCAGGCGTAGTAGTACTCGACGAGGGAGGCCTCGAAGGAGGTTCGCGCTTCCGGAGTACCGCCGAGCCTGGTCCGCTGGCGGTCGAGGACGTCGATGGCGAGGCAGAGGTTGCGGGTGCCGTCTTCGTGCCGGCCGGCCCGGCGCTCCGTTCGGCCCAGGAGGTGGAGCGCCTCGGCCTCGTCGGTGGTCCCCGGGGAGAGCTTGTTCTGGAGGTCCAGGGCACGGCGAAGGAGCGCAAGGGCTTCCGCAAGACGGCCGCGCCGGGCGGCCACTTCGCCCAGGTCGCGCAGAACTCCGGAGGTTTGCAGACTTTCTGGCGCCTTGATCTCGAAGATCCCCAGGGCCTGCCGCAGAAGCTTTTCCGCCTTGGCGAGGTCGCTACCGCTGTCCCTCTCGAAACGGCCGAGAGCCGTCAAGCTCACTGCGACATCGAGGCTGTCCGGCGCCAGCCTTTCTTCGATGGCCAGCGCACGCTGCAAATAGGCTCGGGCCGTGATGAAATCGCTTCGCAGGGATGCAACGATTCCCAGGTTTCCGAGGGTGAACGAGGCCTCCGGGCCGTTTGGTGAAAGGTTTTCCTGAATCGACAGAGCGCGGCGGTAGTAGAGCTCGGCCGCATCCAGGTCGTCCCGCCGAGAGGCGACATTGCCCAGATGGATCAGCGTGTAGGCGACCTCCAACCCCTCGGGAGCGTTCCGTTCCTGGAGCGCCAGGGAACGCCAGAGGAGGTCGTCGGCTGCGGCGAGGTCTCCCAGCTCCATTGCGATGGCTGCGAGGTTGCTCAGGCAATCTGAAACGCCGTCGCCGCCCGGAGCAGTCTTCTCGAAGATGGCGAGCGCCTTCCGGTGGAAGACTTGCCCGCTCTCGAGGTCTCCGCGATCGCCAGCCAGGTTGCCGAGGTTCTGGAAGAACAGGGCGTGGTCGGCACCATCCGGAGCCAGTCGCCGCTGAATATCCTCGCCGCGCGTGAGATGTCCTTCGGCAGCGGCGAGGTCGCCGCGCCGGCGAGCGAGGATCCCCAGGTTGTTGAGGCTTCCCGCGACCTCAACGGTCCCAGGTGCCAGCTCCTCCCGGATTGCAAGGGCCTGGAGCAGCAGCTCCTGAGCGGCGAGGTAGTCGCCCCGTTTCGCCGCCGTGACCCCGAGAGAATTGTGCATCCTGGCTTCGAGCAAGCTCTTCGGGGCGAGCGCCCGCGCGAGCGCCAGCGCCTGCTCATAGCGTTCGACGGCCGCATCCCAGGCGCCGCGGCGCTCGAACGCCGTTCCCCCGCGGGCGAGGAGCAGGATGGCCGCAAACGTCTCGGCTTCCCGGTTCAGAGCCGTGAGGGCTTCTCCTTGGGCAGCGTCCGACTCGGGCCATTTCCCCGCCTTGTCGAGCTCCAGCGCAAGCCGGTCCAGAAACCAGGCGGCGAGCCGTCCCTGGCCGCCGGCCCGCGCGGATTCCGCAGCGGACCACCAGCTCCGCTCGGCCTCCGCGAAGTCGCCAGCCGCGATGTTCTCTCTTCCTTCGAGGTAGAGAACGGCGAGATCGGTCGAGAGCTCGGGCCGGGTCGTGATCCCCCATCCTCCCGTAAGGGTCCAGGCCATCTCCTGGCGGCCACGCGTCCCCCGCAGGGTGACCGCTCGCCGCGGGGCCTCCTCCAACTCGAGAGGCAGCAGGTCGTAGGGGAAGCGGATGCCGCCACTGGAGGAGGCGGTGAACCAGGAAAGGATCCTGTCTTCCGGTCGCAGGCCGGCAGCGTCTCCCGGCGAGCCCGGGGCTACGCTCTCGACCACGGCGCCGTCTTTCTCCCATGTCTCCAGCCCGAGGCCATGGTCGACGGCGTCGAGCAGCGCCGCGGCGCTACCGTCGCTCAGGCGCTCGATCGTCTTGCGCCAGCGCTCGCGGGCCGATGCCGCCTTCCTGGAGAGAGTGACGAAGTCGGCCGTGCCACGCATCGCCGGCCCTGGCCTGTCCAGCGCGGTGACCGTCCAGTGGTAGGCAGCGCCCGGCGCGAGAAGCCTGGCCGGGACCAAGACCTCGGAGGCTTGCGTGTCGGTGCGAAAAGCCACGATGCCAAGGGCATCTTCTATCTCGAGACGATGGCGTGCGGCGCCGCCAGCGGGCTGGAAGCGGAGGACGGTGGCATCGGCAAGAGCAAAGGTGCCGTCGGGAGACAGGTTCCCTATCTCCTCGCTGCGGATGCGTACGGCTCCCGCCTTGGGGCCGGGCCGGTCCTCCGCCGTGATCGGCGAGAGGCGAGGGAGGGGAGGCACCGGAGGAAGGGAGCGCACCGGCCCGGTGCGGGAAGCGAGGTCCTTTTGACCGATTGTCACGCGGGAACGCTCGCTCAACTCGTACCGGTTCCCGTTCACGAACGCGAGCGCCATGCGGGAGCCCGGGCTCACTTCTACGGCCGTTCCCGCAGGCAGACGGTCGAACAGGCGCAAGGTCCGTTGAACCGGGGCCGTGAGCGAGGCTTTGCCAGACAGCGAGTAGACGATGGCGACGGGCTCGGCCGCCGCGGCCGGCAGGGCGAGAAGGCCAGCGAGACCCAGGATGCAAAGGTTTTTCATGGCGCCGGAACCTCTGGAGGAGAAGGAAGGATTCGCCGCAGGACGAGCGCGGCCAGGAGCCCGAGCAGGAGCGGCAGCAGGGGAGCTGTAACCGGGAGCATCAGGCCGGTCCACCAGAAGACCGGGAACGAGAGAGCCACATAGATGCCCGCTGCCAGCATGAGCCAGAACGCGGCCAGGGCAGCCCGCCCGGAGAGGACGCGGGCGATGAGGACAGCCCCTGCCAGAAACGCCACGGAAAGGACGGGCGCTTTTCCCGCCTCGCGGATGGGAAGACCGGCGAGGATCGTGTCCACCATCAGGGCTTGGAGCGTGAGTCCCGAGAGGGCCGTCCGTGCAGTTCGATGGTAGTCGTCCCCGGACCCGCGAAAGTCTCCTCCGATGAGGACGAGCCGGTCCGTGAACATCTCAGGCCTCCGGCGAAGGGCCATGGGGACCTCGCGCCAGGAGATCCGCGAGTAGCGCCGCCAGTCAATGCGAGCGTCGATCCAGAAGTCCCGTGGCTCCCCTCTCTGCCAACTTGCCGCCCGCCCTGCCAGGGACAGCCGTTCGTTTCCCGAGCGGTCGCGGAACCAGAGCCGGCCCCGGCGGATGACGCCGTCCCGATCCTCGTCCAGGTTGACGAAGCCGAAAATCTGGGAGGTGCGCGGACCGAGAGCTGCTACGGTCAGCTCATCCAGGCACTCAGGGCCGACGAGGCTCCCATCGGGGGCCGAGAACGCCGCGAGGGCCAGGGACTCGGGATGACGCAGGACCAGGTTCGAAAAGCTTTCCGAAGCGCTCCACTTCGCGGGCAGGAGAAGGTCGATCGCCACGCTGTCCGCGCCTGCCTCGAAAACCCCGGAGAGCGTGCGTCCGATCTCGTCTGCCCGGTCCGCGAGGGAGAGCGGGCTGCTATCGAGGCTTGCCTCGTCGATCGTGATCAAAAGGATTCGCGGGTCAGGTGTTTTCCCGGGAGAGGTCCGGACGCGCAGATCGTTGATCCGGCGCTCGGCCGGCGGCAACGGGGGAAGGAACAGGCCCACGGCTGTCAGAGCTACTGCGAGGAGAGTCGCGAACCGGACCCGTCTGGGAACTTCGACGGCCTTCCATCGCGCCCATTCCGCCTGCGCAACGCCTTGCCGGAGCCGGCGCACGACCTCGCCCGCGGTGGAGGGACGGAGGGCCGGGTCTTTCTGCATGGCCTCCCGCAAGGCACGCCAGATTTCCGGAGGCAGGGGAAGCGGAGGAGGCTCCGCTTCCAGGTGGCCGGCCAGAACCTCTGCCACCGATCCCTGGAAAGGTGGCTTCCCGCCGAGGATCTCGTAGGCGAGGACGCCGAACGAGTACACGTCCGAGGCGCGGCTGGCTTCCCCGGTGCGGATCACCTCCGGCGCCACATACAGCGGAGTCCCGATCTCTTCGCGGTCGTCACCTGTCCTGTCCGAGGCCGCGAGCAGCTCCGCGAGGCCGAAGTCGAGGATCTTGGCGCGTGGCGGGTCTCCCGCGCACACCAGGACATTGCCCGGCTTGAGATCGCGATGGAGGATGCCCGCGCCGTGGGCGGCATCGATCGCGCCGGCGATTTGATCGAGGAGGGGAAGCGCCTGCGCGAGCGGCAGGGGGCCCGCGAGGGGTATCCCTTCGAGGAGCTCGGTGACGATGTAGGGGAGGCCGCCCTCCCCGCCAATCCCGGAATCGGTGACGTCGACGATGTGGGGGTGCCTGAGGCGTCCGAGCGCCAGGGCCTCCTTGCGGAAGCGCTCGAGAGCGGCGGAGGACGGAGGCCCGGCTGTCTTCAGGAGCTTGATCGCGAAGGATTTTTCCAGGCCGACGTGAACCGCGCGGTAAACGGCCCCGACGGCTCCTTCTCCGAGGCGTTCCTCCAATCGGTACTTGCCGCCGACAAGGCTGATGACCGGCTCCTCCTGCTACATCTCAAGGTGTCTATATCAGAAATCCATTTCGGTGCCGTAGCTTCTGGCGTCTTCCCGAGCCATCCTGAGATCCGAACCTGGAGGACATATGCCGACCCTGCGCGTTCTCGCGCCAGCTCTTGCCCTGTACGCCCAGCCGAAGGGATTGCCCCAGCCGCCGCAGCGCCCTTGGCCTACCGCCGCACGGCGTGGCAGCCCTGAGCAGGCTCCAGCCTGCCCCGCTCCCGGGTAGACCCCTCTACGCATCGGGTAGCCATGGCTCCCCTCGGTTTAAACCTTTACCTCAGGGGGTAGGCCCCTCTACCCCTGAGCCAAGGCCCTTCCCAAAGGGGTAGAGCCCTCTCCCCGAAGGGTAGGCGCCCCTAACCGAGGGGTAGAGCCCTCTCCCCGGAGCGTAGGCCCCTCTACCCGAGGTGTAGACCCTCTATCCAGCGCGGAGACCCTCCATCCCACGGGTAGAGCCCTCTCCCCGACGGATAGTTGCAGCTACCCGGCGGGTAGAGGCGTCTCTGTGGCCTGGCTCAGCGCAGGACCGCCAACGCCCGTTGCACGAGCTCCGCTGTCACGTCGCCGGAGCTGAACGCGGCGTCGAGGACCATCAGCACTCCGAAATTCCGCTCCCGGCCCTCCATTTCGAGCAGGGACCTCTGCGCGGTCAGCGCCTCGGCCTGCGCGTCCTGGCAGCGGTCCTGGAGCAGCAGTACCGCCGCCAGATCGAGCGAGGCCATGGCCGTGAACCGCTTGAGCCCAAGGATGGAAAGCCCGTCGCGCGATTGCCGCAGCGCCGCTCCTGCCTCCTCCAACTGCCCCAGGGACTGCAGGATGCTCCCCTCCATCCAGCGCAGCCGCAGGGCCACCGGCCCTTCCGCGGCGAAGCCGCCCCAGGAGTCGATCGTCCGCTTCGCCTCCTGCTTGCGGCTGGACTCAATTGTGAAAATTCGCACTCCCGCTCCGGGTGGGCCGGGACTCGGCCCAGGCTGGCGGGCGGCACGGGCCGGCCCCGGGATTTCGTATTTCCAGAACACCGCGAAGGAAGGGCTTCTGCCGCCAACCCCTGCGGAAGAATGGCCCTCATGCGCGATCTCGAAGGCCTGCGGGAAGCCTTGAAGGTGCTCGTCGAACGCAGCGGGCGCTCCATCCGCGACCTCGAAAGGGAGATCGGCGTCGGCCATGGAACGATCAGCAACATGCTCCGCGGCCGCACCGAGCTGCGCCTGCGCCACGTGGACCGCCTTGCCCGCGCGTTGAACGTCTCTCTGCAGGAGCTGCTGGCGGAAGCCTTCGCCGTGCCCCTGACCCCGCCTCCGCCGAAGCGCGAGAGGCTCCGGAGCCTCCTCTCCGAAGTAGTCCGCGCCGAGCTCGAGGACTTCTGGAACCGCCACTGTGAGGGCGCGAAAGTAGGCGCGGATCGCGAAAACGCCGAGCCGTTGTGAAAAAGCACAAATCCGCCGGGGCCCGCGGCGCTCGGGCATACTTGTAGGAATTGCGCCAAGCCCCTCGCTGGACACGATGTGGTCCCCCATACCAGGACTATCCTGCTTGCGTGGCTGCCCCTCGGAAGATAGACTCTATGAAATGCTGTAAGGAAAGGGGGGTTGGAATGTCCATTCTTATACGCAAAAACCGCGTTCTTTTGGTGGTCGTCTTGCTCGCTTTCCTTATTCCAGTCGCTGCTTACGCCTACAGAATCTGCAACACATACTCGGATGGCTGTACCATCTGCGACTTTTATTCCTCCAAGGGGGAGTATCAAGGCTACATCGAATGGTGTCATTAGGGTGTTCCCAATGAGAGACAAGCTGCGGCCGCTGATTCTGCTGGCTCTGGTAGGTGCAAGCCCGGCGGCTATGGCCGATCCGCCACAGGCACCGCGCCTTCATGCGGAGCCGATCGACCTGGGCGCGTCTTGGGATGGTCCTCAGTTCGTTCGGGCCGACAAGGCGGGCAACGTGTTTGTCTTCCGGGGAGACGAGCCGGCAGTGTATCCCGTCGGCAAATCCGGTGAGGTTGGCAAGCCGAGACGGCTTGAGGCCACTACCGAGGCGCTTGGACTGGTGCTGAATGCGGCACTCAGCCCGGCCGGTGACCAGTGGCTCGTCCTTGCCGAAGGGAAGGTCCGGCTTTTCGTCGATGGCAAAGAGAAGCCGCTCCCGCCGCTATCCTGGCAGCCTTGGACGGTGGGGTTCCTCCGCGGCACTCCGGCCGTGGGCGTGATGCCCAGGCCTCTTCCCTCGGCGGTCCTTCACCTCCAGGACATGGGCACCGTTCCCTGGTTCCTCACGCTTGACAATGACCGCTGGAGCGCCCTTGTCGAGCACTCCGGGTTATCGGCTGAGAGCGCATGGAAGGACCGCGGCCGGATGAATGAGTGGGTGGCCAGATACGCTACCTGGTTGGCCCCTGCCCGAGACGGCAAACTCTGGGTCGCAAGCCAGTATGCGTATCGAGTGCGCAGGCTGAGCCCTACCGGAAGAAGCCTGTTGGAGATCACATCCGGAAAGGAGAAGAAGGAGCCTGGCCCGGCGCCGAAGAATGCTGCGGCTGCGGCCGCCGTGCGGCAGATGGAGGAGCGCGGAGGGAAGGCCAGGTTCACTGCGTTCAATGAGAAGCAAGTGATTGCCGACGTGGTGGAAGGAACCGACCGGCGTATCTACCTGCTCGTGCACACCTCGGGAGCGAGCGCGCTCGCGCTGGACCGCTACGACTCCGTGTTGAATGTGCTCCAGAGGATTCCTCTCTCTCTGGAGTTGGCGGGCCGAGTCAGCCTGGCCGCTGGGAAAGACGGGCTTTATCTGGCTCCATTCAATGCGAAGCAAGGAGTTTGGAGGATCTCCTGGGCCGACTTGGAGGCGGGTGCCTGGAAGGACGTCGAAGAGACGGAGATCCGCAACGGCGCTCAATAGGCGACCCCGGCAATGTGGAATGTCCTGGTACTAGGGCAAACACAACGAGTCGAAGAGGATCGGGCCTCTCCCGCGTTGCGCCAACGTCAGTGGAGGAAAGGCCGGCGGGCTGTGAGCCGTATAAGGGGCGCAGGGTTCCCCTTGGCAGCCCGTGCTGTGGGCATCTCCATCCACCTCGAGAAAAGCATTACCGATCGAGCCGGTCGTCTTGCCAATGTACTCCTTTTTGCACGTTACACCGTGCCTGAAGGTCGAGCAACTGACTGTTCTCCCCTTCTGCTGCGGCCCTGGCAGCGACGCTTCGCAGTCGTCCAGCAGCACGCTGAAAAACCCGCACATCCGGAGCTGACCGCCTACATTCAGAGGGTACCCTGAGTCAAACGTTGTGTTCAGTTCCACGAGGGTCAACCTGTGACTGCCCATGGCGTCCAACTCGTTGCACGGGCCGTTCGCATCGAAACCGATGTCGGTGTCCGCCACCACTCGAGTGACTTGGGCAGCCAAGGGAGAGAGGGGCACCAGCAACAGCAGAGAGCTGCGGATCAGCTTGGAAAGCATGCGCATTCATCCTCTCCTTCCTCAGTCCTGTCCATCCGGATCGTGAAACTCGGCCATGATTTCGTCGAGCTCCCTCTGATCCTCGGGAGCCGGCGTGCCGATGGTGTAGAGCTGCACCTGATGCCGGCTCCTGGTTTCCAAGTACTCCAGGACGGTCTCCTCCGATTGGCCGGCCTTCTTCCAATCGTGGAGAAATTCCCGCCACACCTTCCCGAGCCTGCGGACCTGGCTGCGGGTGTGGTCGCGCTGGACCTTCTTGAAGGCAACGGGATCGTTCTCCCAAGGCGTAAGGTCCAGGGTTTCACCGGTGATGGCTTCAGACGCATGGCTTGCCAGCAGGAGCACTTTCTCCGCCTCCCTCCCTGCCACCACATCGAGCTTCCTGAGGAAGCTCTTCCAAACGCCACCATTCCTGTAGGAGAAGTCCGCCGTCCTGAAGAACTTGCTCACTACATAGTAATCCGACAAGTCCCGGCCCCGAGTGACAGTCACAGGGCGATCATCCGCCTGTGTCGGATGCTCCGCGGCCAGAGGCAGACTGACTGCGAGCGCGAGCATCACCGCAAGAGGTCTTCTCAACCAGGCTGCTCTCATGCGCGCCTCCCTTCCTGATAATTAAGATAGTACAGTAGATCTGTTGAGGGGGGGCAAGCGTTCTTTGGACCCGAGCGGCCGGTGCAGCCCGGCCCCGTTGCCACGCGCTCTGCCGCACGGTGGGCGGTGGCTCCCTCTCCCGCGTAGCGGGGGAGGGCCGGGGAGGGGATCCTGTCGCACTCTATGAGATGAGCGCGGGCGCGCGGGCCTCTGCGGCCCGGCCCTGCACCGCGCCGGAGACCCATCCCATGCGGAAGACCCTCATCGGCGTGACCCTCGTCGCCTCCCTGGCTGCCGGCCAGCCGTCCTTCCTCGATCACGTCTGGTCGTTCCTCGCCTCCGCCTGGAGCGAGGCCGGTTGCATCATGGACCCAGATGGCCTGTGCGCCCTGGCTCCGCGTACGGCTGAAGGGTGCATCATGGACCCTGACGGCAGATGCCGCCCCGCCCCGCAATCGGACGAGGGGTGCATCATGGACCCCAGCGGCAGATGCCTTCCGGCTCTGCAATTAGACGAGGGGTGCATCATGGACCCGAACGGCTGCCCGGGGTAGATGGAGCGTTTTTTCCCCTGGGACCGCCGGCATCCTGCCGGCCTGGGCGGGCGCGGGAAGCTTTTCTCCCAGGCCGCCGGCGTTCCGCCGGCAGTCTTTTTCAAGGCCGGCAAGATGCCGGCGGTCCCAGGGGGATCAGGACGCGTACCGCAGGGCCGGGTCGTGCTGAGCGCGGAAGAGGAAGCGCAGCACCCGCCGGGCGAGGTCGGCGGTGGCCTGTTCGCGGTCCACCGCCTCCTGGAAGAGCCGCAGGGCCTTGAGCGCCTCTTGGTGTACGCCCTCGGCTTCGAAGGCTGCGGCCAGCGCCGGGGTCAGGGCCTTCACCTCGGCCGTGCGGCCTTCCTCGAGCAGCAGGCCCGCCAGCTCCAGCCGGGCGAGCGCCACGTCGTACCACATCTCTTTCGCCTCGAACTGCCCCGCAGCCTGCTCCAGGTAGAAGCGCGCCGCGGCGCGCCGGCCCAGGCCGGCATGGAGGCGCCCCTCCAGCCACGTCACGCGAATCAGCTCGGTGTCGTCCCCTCTCTCGGTGGCGAGGCGCCTCACCTCTTCCAGATGCTGCGCGGCCTCTAAGAACTCCGTAACGAAGGTCAGGTTCACCGCGAGGTTGAAACGCCACATGTACGAAAGTCTGGCGTCGCCAGCGCGCTCTACCGCCGGCTCGGCGTCGCGTAAGACTTTGATTGCCTGCTCATAGTCACCCATGGCTTCAAGCGTGCAACCCTTCTTGATGAGGGCTCGCGCCGGACAATGTCCAACGGTCGTGGCCTTATCGAGCAGCTTCAGCGCCTCCCCGAAGCGGCCTTCGTCGCGGCAGAGCGAAGCCTCAAGTTCAAGCAGGCGCCCCGGATCAAGCACACCGTAGGGATCGGCACCTGCTCTAGCAAGCACCTTCACCTCCTGAAAGGCCTTTCTGGCTTCCTTCAGCTTTCCGAGGCACCGCAGCTGGTTTGCCCAGTAGGCCAGGGCATGGCTCTTGACGGCCTCAACCCAACCTGCGGCACGCCCTTCCACCAGCGCTGCAAACTCGACCGCCATCTCGGCCAGCAGGTTTGCTTCCTGGAGGTTCTTTGAGGCGGCTTCTATCGAAGCCTCGCCAGCCTCAATGCAAAGCGCCCAGGCTTGGTAGTCCCTGCCCAGGCGGATCACGGCCGCCCGCTGGGCGGGGCTGAGCTTCGCGAGGCGGGCCACCTGCTCCCGGGCCAGCGTGCGGTCCTCATGCGTCGGCGGAGCGGGCCCGAGCGGGAGGCTGAGCAGGCGCTCCACGAGCTCGCCGGCCGAGGCATCATCGGTCCGCCCGAGCTCGGCGTTGAGGTCTTGGACCCCCTGGCCTGGCCGGAGCCTCTTCCGCCCGTGGCGCTCAGCGAGGTGGAAGACCTCATCGGCCCATTCCAGCGTGAGGCCGCCGACTTCAGCCGCGCGCTGCACCTTCTCGGGAGACGGGGTGGCACCAAGCTCCCACTGCGCAAGACTGCTCGGATCCTCCCCCATTTCCAGCGCGAACTTCACCTGGGTCTTGCCGGAGACCGCCCGGAAGAGACGTATCTTGAGGCACTCGCGGTTCATGTCTTGGCCTCCCACTGGCACGGGACTACGAAAAATCACAAACTTGACCGGCGCGGCCCGCGCGGGCTACCTCGGTCCGCTGCTGGAGCCACGCCGGAGACCCTCTCATGCGCAAAGCGCTCGTTGCCCTCACCCTCACTGCCGCCCTGGCTGCCGGCCGGCCCACCTTGATAAGCCAGGTTTGGTCGCTTCTCACCTCCGTCTGGGACGAGGCAGGATGCAGGATGGATCCTGACGGCAAATGTCTCCCGGCGCCGCAGACGGACGCGGGCTGCCGGATGGACCCCGACGGTTGCCCCAAGGATTCATGACTCATACTTGAGACCCTGGTCGTACCGGGCGCGGAAGAGAAAGCGCTGGACGTGGCGGGCGAGTTCTTCGTCCGCCGCGTCCTCTTCTGCCGCATCGATAAAGATCTTGACTGCGATCAGGGCCTGATTGTGGACCTTCTTGGCCGTGAAAACCTCGGTCAATTTCGAGGTCAACGCTTTGACCTCTGTGGTTCTTCCTTGGTGTAGGAGTACGGCGGCCAGATCTAAAAGTGCCAGGGATACGTCATACCAGAGCTCCTTGAGCGTGAACTGGCGCACTGCCCGCTCCAGCAGTGCATGTGCCTCTTGATGGCGGCCCAGGCCGGCTGCGACGCGCCCCCGCAGCCAGTCTACCCGCGGGATTTCATGCTCGTCGCCCCGGGCTTTGGCCAGCTCGCGAACCTCGGGCAGAAGAGCACTCGCCTGTGAGCAGGAACCCAGGAATGTGTAGTTGACGGCGAGGTTGAAACGCTGCATGTAGAAGAGGCGTGGCTCGCTCTGTCGATTCAGTAGGCGCCCGGCGTTGTGGAGCGTTTCGACGGCGCTTTCAAAAACGCCCATAGCCTCTTGGATGGTTGCTATCTTGATCAATATCCGCGCAGGGCGATGACTGACCGGTCGAGCTTCCTCCAGCTTGGCTAGAGCCCTCGGAAGATCGCCTTGATCTCGGTACAGGGAGCCCTCAATGTCGAACAGCCGCGCGGGGTCGAGCACTTCATCGGGATCTGAGCCGGCCAGCCACAAGGGCTTGATCGCTTGGAGACCGGTGTCGGCGAGGTCCAGCTCTCCGGCCACGCGCAGTATGTTCGGCCCGAAAAGTCCGGCATATGAGCGGACCCGGCTCACCCACTCTTCCGGCCCCCGTACCCGCTCGGCGATCTCCACGGCGAGGCGAGACCAGAAAGCCGCCTCCTCAAGGCCGCGCGAGGCAGCTTCGGGGGATTCCTCCGCCACGATTTCCATCAGGGCCCAGTGCTGGTACTCGCGGCACTCCTGGACGACGGCGAACCGCTCCTCCTCGGTCTTCAGATCTTTGAGAGCCTGCAGTTGCAATCGCGCGAACCAACGCAGAGGCTCGCGATGCTCGGGCGCGGGATACCCGTCGAGGGGCGGGAGGTCGCGGAGCCGGTGGGCGAGCTCAAGGTAGAGAGCGCGCCGGGCCTGGCTCTCGCGGAAGAGGGCCATCTCGATCTCGTCGCGCTCCTCAGGGGTGAGTCCGTCGGGTTGCTTGAGGGACTCCATGGCCTCGATCCAGCCCGCGGTGACCGCGGCGTGCGCGGGCCGGGCGCCGAGGGCGGCGAGCGTGTCGCGGAAGGTTTCCTCGTCGACGGGAGCCCTGTCCTCCTTGGAGAGCAGGTAGTAGGCCGACTTGCGGCCGGTGAGGGCGGCCACGGTCTTCTGGATCAGCCCCTTGAACTCGACGATGAACTTGAGGACGCGCTGGCGCAGCTCTGGCCTGATCGTCATGCAGTCGGGTCTCCGGATCGTTCCATTCGTTTCAAGTGCACGGCACGCGAGGGCATGCCAATTTTGAAAAGTCACACGCCGCCATTCCCCCGGGCACGCCGCAGGATAATTGCGTTTTCACAAAAAAGCGAGGGAGACGCGCCCGGAAATTAACAAAGCTGCATGCTGGGCTCCGAAAGGAGCGGCTTGCAGCGCAGAAACGTCGCCAGAGTGCCGGATTCTGGAGAATCCGCGTCGCCAGCCGATCAAGGAATGAAAGGAAAGGGTTTTCATCTGGTGGCGACGACGAAGACGGCCCGGCGGCGCTGGAGCCATGCGGACCCGGAGGACATGCGGAAGCTGCTCGCGGACGGCCTGGAGGCGAAGAGCGCCACGGCTCTGCGCAGGCACCTGCGAGACTGCCTCGATTGCGCGCTCCTGGCCGGCCGGCTGGCGGCGATCCAGGGCACCGACCTGGAAGTGACTTCATGAGCTTTCATCTAGCTTACCTCAAGCTGAACACGGATTTTTTCCTGAGCGGCAAGCCGACCTCGGAGAAGCTGCAATACGCGCTGGTGCCGGTGGAGCTTCCGGCCGGGCAGCAGTGGTACCTGGAGCGGATCGACCTGAACGGCCGGCCGATGGGGAGGTTCCCGGCCATGCCGGAATTCCTGCGCACGCTGCGCCGGCCGGAGATCGACCCCGGGACGGAGGACCCGGTCGAGCGCCGGCTGATCGAGCACGTGAAGGGCCGGGCGCTGGCCGCGGCGCACGTGCTGCCGGCGATCGTGGCTACCCAGAGGACGCCGGTCTGGTCGAAGTTGAGGCTTCCGGCGGAAGTGGTCGCGGTGCTTCAGCGCCTGGGAGGCGCGGGCAATGGATGAGGGCGATCCAGGGGAGGAAGCGGCGTTGTACCACCTTTTGAGCTGCTCGCCGTGCCGGGAAAGGGCGCAGGCGGCGTTGCTGGAGCGCCACGGCACGAAGCTCGCGCTGCCGGCGCTCGGGCTGGGGATTCTGCTGGACGAGGAGTGCGATCCCGGAATCCCGCTCGACGGGCTTCTCGACGAGCTGCTGGCCCGGCCGCGGGAACAGCACTTCGAGCTGCTCGACGAGCCGCCGTTTCAGGAGGGCCTTCTGGTGGGGCCGCTGCTGCGGCGGAGCCGGCAGGAGCAGTTGCGGGAGCCGGAATTCGCGGAGCATCTGGCGTTCCTGGCGGCGCGGCTGGCGGGCAGGACGCTCGACGACGCCGGGCTGCGCAAGGCGCTGTTGCGAGCCTGCCTTCTCAAGAGCAACGCCCGGCGGCTGGCCGGAAGGCTTGAGGAGGCGCACCAGGCGCTCGCCCAGGAGGGCTCTCTCCTGGCGCCGCTGCCGGAGCTGGCGCGGCTGCGGCGCGCCGTGGGGCTGGTGCGTTGGGAGCAGGGCCGGCTGGAGGAGGGGGCGTTCCATCTGGAAGGGGCGGTCACCGCGTTTTCGGTGGCACGGCGGCGCGCCGAGGAGGGAGAGGCGCTGGCGCTGCTGGGCCTGCTGCAGGCCGAGGCAGGCCTGCTGCCGCAGTGCACCGGTTCTCTGCAGGACGCCCTGCGGTTGCTCGCGGCCGAGGGCCGGCCCTGGCTGGTGGCGCGCGGCTGCCTCACTTTGGCAGGAGCGTTCGCCGCCCTGGATTGCCCGGATGAGGCGGGAGGCCTGCTGCGCAGGGGCCGGGAGCTGACCGGCACGGTGGGCGATCCGGCCGAGGCCACGTTCCTCTACGGGCTGGAGGGCGCGGCGCTGGGCGCGCTGGGCGAGGCCGAGGAGGCCTGCCGACTGCTGCGGCCCGTGCGCAGCCGTCATCTGATCGAAGGCCGGCTTCCGGAGGCGGCGCTCGCCAGCCTCGACCTGGCGCTCGCTCTCGCCGAACAGGGCGCGAGCGGGGAGGTTGAAGGGCTCGCCAGGGATTTGGAAGAGGGGTTTCCAGGCGTGCCGGCCGCTACCGAAGCCGCGGCGACGCTGCGGGGGACGCGCTGGAGCGACCCCGCGCTGCGGCGCATTTTGGAGCCCGCGAGCCTGGCGCTACGGCGCCGGTTCCGCACCCAGGGGCCCCGGCCCCGCCCGCTGCCATTCGCCTGAAGGAGGAAGCTGCCATGAAAGAAGAGCACGTCCATCTCACCCCCGATCAGGTCGGCGTCCTGCTGGACGGCAGCCTCTCGCCCGAGGCCATCCGGCTGGCGGTACGCGTGCTGCTGGCGGGTTGCCCAGTGTGCATGGAGACCGTCCGGCAGGGGGTGCTGGGGCCGGATGACGCCGTCCTGCAAGGCCAGCCCGAGAGCCCGAAGCCGCCGTTCCCCTCCTCTTAGGTCCACTTTCCCCTCTTACCGCTCGATCTCTCCTCTGGCGCTGCAGCCTGCGGCGCCTGCGGTGCCATGTCTGACAAAATTTACATCTTGACGGACCAGACTATAGACGGATAGTCTGGTGCAGTCGTACAAGAGAGCAAAGGAAGTGGCAGGAACCATTCAGCCGAGGAGAAGAGTATGTGTGATGACGAGGAAGAGATGATGGTAGACGAAGAGACCATGAGGGGTAGCGCGGAACCGCGGCAGCTTCTGAGGGAGCTGATGTCGGTCGCTCTGCCCCGGCGGGGGACGGCGGCGCGCTGGGAGCGCTTCCGCAGCCTGGAACTGGCCGAGCTGCTGCTCGATGAGAGCGAGCGCGACCAGGACGCGTCTCCGGCCAAGGCGCGCGAGCTGGCCTGGGCGGCCCAGTTGGTGGCAGAGCAACCCTACCCGGCGCCCGCGACGGCGCGGGTGCACGGGCTCCTCGCCCGCTCGCGGTGTCTCCAGGGCAACGCGCTCTGGCTTCTGGGAGAGCGGGTCGCGGCCGAGGCGCAGTTCGCGGCCGCGGTCCACTACCTGACGGGTCCGCCGAGCTGCGCGGAGCGCGCTGGCTACTGCGAAAGGCTCGCGAGCCTGCGGGAGGCGCAGGGCCGGTTCGACGAGGCCGCCGCGTTGCTCTGGCGGGCCCTGGCGATCCACCGGGCGACGCGCAGGTTCGAGGGGCAGGGCGCGTGCCTGTTCCGATTGGCCTTTCTTTGCTTCCACGATGGACAGATGGAGGCGGCGAGCCGCCTCTTCTCCCAGGCGCGGGGGCTGCTGGCGGGCGAGCGCTCGCCGGGTCTGGCGGCGCGGTGCAGCCTGGGCTTTGCGGTGTGCCTGGCTGTCCTCGGTGCGAAGGATCAGGCGCGCTTCCTGAGGAAGGAGGGCTTGGCCCTCGCGGACCGGACGACGGATGGGCGCGCCCTGCTGGACGTCGAGTGGCTCGAAGGCCGGCTCGCAGCGGCGCTGGGGGAGCACGAGAGGGCGGAACGGCATCTGGGGGTGGTGAGGCGGCACCTCGTGCAGCAGGGCCGCCTGGCCGACGCGGCCCTCTGCTCGCTCGACATGGCCCGGGTGTTCCTGTGGACCGATCGGGAGGAGCGGATCGGCGAGCTCATCGCCGAGCTGCAGGCGGCATTTCCGGTCTCGCTGGACCAGGTGCGGATGCTGATGGCGCTGCAGGACTTCCGCAGGGCAGCGGAGGAAGCGGCGGACGTGGAGGATGCCTCGCGCAAGGCCGCGGAGCTGATCCGCAGGCCCGGGGCGATCCTCGGCAAGCTTTAGGTACCTTCGTCCGAGGCCACTTTCGGTCCGGACTTTCCGAAGGAGCAGCAACATGAATCAGTTCAAGATGTTGACGTTCGATGCGAAGCAGGAGCCCATTCCGGTCATGCCCGACAAGCTGGAGCTGAAGCCGGAACGGGTGCAGGAGGAGATGGCGCGGCAGCTGGGCTGGGCGAAGCGCGAGGGGATGCTTGGCATCCATCGCGCCCGCAAGTTCGCCAGCTACGTCGAAGCCGAGGCGTTCGTCGCCTTCGTCGTGAAGGTGGCAGCGCACCGCCGGCAGCCGGTGACGGTGAACCAGACGGGCGGGAAAGTGAGCATCACGCTCACTGGCCGTCCCGCCCGGCACCGCGCGGCCGGGCTCACAAACGCCGTCTACGACCTGGCCTGCGTGCTGGGCTAGGCGGCAGGGACAAGAAAGGAGATAACGAAGATGGCTACAAACTCACGCGCCGACCTCCTCAAGGAGTGCCGGACCACGACCACGGTGGTGGAGCTGAACGCTGCCGACCTCGAGCACGCCCAGACGGACCGCGAGCTGCTCGAGGTCACCGTGGCGGAGATCGAAGAGGCGGTCGTCCGGCAGAAGCATCACAAGTTCCAGTTCCAGCAGGCGAGCCGGGATCTGGAACGGCTCACGGCGCTCGCCCGGGACCTGCTCCTGCGCCTCAAGAACGTCGTTCGCGGGAAGTACGGGATGACGTCGGAGAAGCTGGCCGAGTTCGGGCTGAACCCCCGGCGCACCAGGACTCCCTCGGCGCCCAAGGAACCGCTGCCTGAGGTGGCCCTTACCCCACCTCAGACGGCCCCCTCCGAGACCGATGGCACGCTCCAGAAGTAGCAGAAGTACACCTTGAAGGATCTCCGGGGGGCGCCAAGGCGCTCCCCGTTTTTTTGAATCCCACCCGTCCCCCGGCCCGCCGCCGAGCGGACCGGGGGATGCTCCCTCCTCCAACCCAGCTATCCCTAGTGCACGTCAGGGTCGACGGCACCGACCAGCCAATTGAGGGCGATCTTCTCCCACTCCTGCTCCGTCGAGGCGTCGATGTAGCGGCTGGTGGCGTCGATGCCCGTTTCCTTGCCCAGGCGGCGGGCCTGGAGCGTGGCGATGGCGCTGTTGAGCACCACGGCGTTGCGCTCCATGCCGACCTGCTTGAAGAAGCGGATCGCCTCCTTGAAGATCTCCTGCGCGTCCGCGGGGAAGGCCCGCGAGTGGCGCATGTCCAGGAGCACGGGGAACTTGCGGCCCCGGGAGCGGATCGTCTGTCTCATGTCGTCGAGGAGCGTGCTCAGGTCCTGCTTCTGAAGGAACCCTTCGAACACCAACTTGTAGCCGTACTGCGTCTGCTCGATCCGGTGCATGTCCCAGCCCTCCCTTGAGAAAAAATCCGACGACTGCAAGAACTCCAATTACATTAAGAGTGCAGGAAGACGGACAAGGTGGGACAGTCGGGACAGGCAAAAAAATAGGGGAGCCTGAAGGGCTCCCCGGCGATGGTCGGCGTGAACCGACCGAGCTACAGGTTGAAAGAGAACGTGGCGAGGATGCTGTCGAGCGTCGTCTCGGTGGTGATGCGCGTGCCCGGGACCGGGCCGGCGACCGGCGAGATGAAGGGGCCCGAGATCTCCTCGGCAAAGGCGCGGTAGTAGCCCAGGTTCATGGTCAGGGCCTCGGTCACTCCGACACCCATGCCCACCGTGGCGTGCGAGCCGAACACGGCCGGGGAGGCGATGTTGAAGATGGTCGCCTCGTCCGGGATGGCGCCCTCGGTCTCATTCCAGCCGGCGCGCAGCGCGAACTTCGGCGTGGCCTGGAACTGGATGCCCAGGGCGTAGGCCGTGATGTCCTGCCAGCCGAGGGACTCGCTGAAGCCTTCGGCGTCCGCGAAGAACATCTGCTTGGCGTCGACGGCGATCTTGAGCCGCTCGGTGGGCGTGAAGCCGATGCCGACCACGATGTTGGCCGGGTTGTTCACCTGCAGCGACAGGTCGCGGGCAGTGCCGAAAGTGGGCAGGTTCGGGTTCGCGACCGTGGAGCTCCACTCGAAATCCTCGAAGTCCATCTCGGTCTGGTAGGAGAGGCCGATGTTGAAGGCGTCGCTCACCTTGTAGAGCAGGCCGATCTGGGCGCCGAAGCCCCAGGCGCTGTCGCTGTCGGCGCTGGGCACGAAGCAGACGCCGCCGGCCGAGCAGTCAGGGGCGGCGAAGCCCGCGGGACGGGCGGTCAGCGAGGCGCGGCCGACCACGAGCGCGCCGCCGAGCGACAGCGAGTCGTTGACCTGGTAGGCGATCACCGTCGGCACCTTCATCAGGGCGTAGCTGGAGTAGATGTGGCCGAAGCCGAAGGGCTGCGGCGCGAAGATCGGGTTGGTCGAGTCCTGCGGGAAGTCGGCGCCGAAGCCGGCCATGCCGAGGAAGCCGACGCCGAAGGCGATCTTGGAGCCCGGCTTGTGGGAGGTGAAGCCGAAGGCCGGGATGAGCGCCGGGTCGCCCCGGTGCTCGGTCTTGCCGGAGAACGTGCCGAACGGGGTCGAGACCGAGCTTTCGACGGAGATGTCGTCGTCGGCCAGCTCGGCGCTGAACTCCATCTTGTGGCCGTCGAGTTGGGTGAGCAGTGCGGGGTTCAGGTTCAGTGCACCCAGGGCATCGTTGGGCAGCGCCACGCCGGCGCCTCCCATGGAGCTGTTGACCGCCCCGATGCCATGCAGCTGGTTACCGTTGCCCGCCCAGGCCGGGAGCGCGGCGCAGGCGGAGAGGAGGAGAGCGAAGCCTATGAACTTCCGTGACATGACGATCTCCCTGATCAGTCTCGCTGATCGTAATTGTGCGGTTCCCCAGCGGCCGGGGGTGCGGCGCCCCGCGGCACGGAAACCTTTGCACCTAGGAATAGCTGACGGAATCATAGCGAAAGCGATAGCCCCGTCAAAGGGCATGCTGCGCAAAAGCTTGTCACCCGTGCACCGAAGTGCTCCGAAGACGTACAGCTGCGCTTGCGGCGGAAGGCTGAAATCCCCTATCCTACGAAGCAAATTCGCTTGACAGTCGAGCGTCGGCGTCCCCGAGGGGGGGCGTCCCGCCGTGCGAGCCGCAGCAGGGTGGTCCCCCCGCCGGCAGCGAAAGGAGAAAGACAGGAATGGTGGAGCCAGATTTCGTGGGCCGGGTTTCGGATCCCGGTATCGCGGGCATGCCCGGCCTGCCGGACTGGGCGAACCGCCACACGGACAACGCCCTGGTCGGTTGGATGGTGGTCGTTGCGCTCACGCTGGTGGGCTTCCTCCTCCTCGCCTTCGGCGGCGGTCCGGCGTGGCCGCGCTTTCTATTCCTGGCGATCGGCCTGGCCGCGACCGCGGCCTACGGCGCCTGGGTCTATCCCTTCTTCCGCAACCTGGAGCGCAAGCTGCCCCAGAACGAGGAGCGCTGGAGCCAGCTCGAGGGCAAGCTGGTCTCGTCGTTCGAGCAGCTCGGGGCCGGCGACCTCGTGCGCGCCAGTGAGCACACCTCCAAGCTGCCGCCTCGCCTCGCCCGGGTATCGGCCGCGGCGAGCAGCTCGCTGAGCTCTCTGGCCCAGCAGATCCAGGACAGCTCGATCGAGGTGGCCTCGGCCGCCGATGCCGTGAACCAGGTGGCGTCCGACCTCGCCTCGGGCTCGTCGCAGCAGGCGGCGTCGGTGGTGGAGATCACTGCCGCCATGGAGGAGCTGGCCCGCACCGCTTCGCAGATCGCCGAGAGCGCCACCCGCCAGGCCGAGCTGGCTTCGCGGGCCGAGACCAGCGGCGAGGCCGGCTCGGAGGCCGTGTTCGAGGCGGTCGACGGCGTCGAGGAGGTGCAGAAGCGCATCAGCGCCATCGCCAACCGCGCCGACACGCTGGGCACCCGTTCCAAGGAGATCTACCGGGTGCTGGAGCTGATCAACGAGATCGCCCAGGAGACTCACATCCTGTCTCTCAACGCCGCGATCGAAGCGGTCGCCGCGGGCGTCGAGGGACGGCGGTTCTCCGTGGTCGCCGAGGAGGTCCGGCACCTCGCACAGAGGTCGCAGGAGTCGGTCGGGTCGGTGCGCAACCTGCTCGACGAGTTCTCGGGCTCGATCCGCGCCACGATCGTGGCCACCGAGGAGGGGAGCAAGGAGGCCGCCCGGGTGCTGGAGCGCTCGCGCGCCGCGGCTTCCGCCATCGACGAGCTGCGCCAGGCTTCCGGCGACACTTCCCGCGTCGCCCGCCAGATCTCCATGGCCACGCAGCAGCAGAACGCCGCTTCGGACGAGGTGGTCATGACCCTGCGCGAGGTGAGCCTCGTCGTCCAGCGCATGACCGGCGGCCTCAAGAACCTGTCTGGCACGGCCGACCGCCTGAACTCGCTGGGCCTCACCATCCAGCTTCTGGCGCAGTCGTTCCACCTCGACTCGCCGCGTTCGCTCAAGCACATGGTGGAGGAGTGGGGCAAGGAGCTGGAGCGCGTCTCCACGTCGACGGAGCTGGAGGAGACCCTGGACCGGCTGGTGCAGCAGACGCCATTCATCGAGCTCGGCTACTTCGCGGACACCACCGGCTACCTGGTGGCGCTCTGCTACAACCGCGCCATCGTGGGCGGCCGGCAGCATCTCCTCACGCTGGTGTCGGCGCGGGAGATCGACATGACCCAGCGTCCCTGGTACCGCACGGTGTCGAGGGAGCGCCGGGCCGCGCTCACGCAGCCTTACGAGTCGCTGCAGCACACGGGGCACGTGTTCACCGTGGCCGCGCCGGTGTACGGCCGCGACCGCACGTTCAAAGGGGTGGTTGGGGTGGACATCAACGTGACCGGGTGGACGCGCATATGATCGCATCCGAGTCTTCCCAGAAGAGCGCGAAGGGCTCCAACCGGCTCGGCGGGCTCTCCACCGGCAGCCATCTGCTGGTGCAGGCCGGCGAGTACGTGT
This sequence comes from uncultured Holophagales bacterium, assembly GCA_963741305.1. Taxonomy (GTDB): domain Bacteria; phylum Acidobacteriota; class Thermoanaerobaculia; order Multivoradales; family UBA5704; genus DATMER01. The sequence goes on from CAVUHL010000003.1 coordinate 382,034, forward strand.
GCGCGCTGCCGCTGGCCTCGGTGCGCCGGGTCGTGCGCTCGCTGACCGTGCACCCTCTGCCGGGCTCGGCGCCGGAGCTGGAGGGGCTGGCGGAGTTCGGGGGTGAGCCGCTGCCGGTGCTCAACCTGGCGCGCATGGTCAACGCCGCGCCGGGGGCCAACCCGTCCTACCCGGTGACCGTCGTGGTCTGGGCCGGGCCGGCTGATGCGCGGGAGATCATGGGTCTGGCGGTCGATGCGGCGCTGGAGGTCGCGGACGTGCCGCCCTCGTCCGTGGTGGCGGGCGGCGGTGGTTTCCTGATCGGCGATGCGCCGGTCGCGGGGCGGGTGGTGCGGGTGCTGAACCTCGAAGCCTTGGGGCGCGAATGAGTAGCGGCTATTTGCTGCTGCGCCGTGGCGGAGTCCTCTGGGGGATCGACAACACGGTGGTGACGGGGCTGACCCGGCGGGGTGAATCTTTCCGGATCGACCTGGGCAGCGAGGCCTCCCTCTCGGCCGACGAGGTCCTGTGCGTGGTGGACGGGCTGCGCGTGCTGCCGGCCGCGGGGTTGCGCCGGTTCTGGCCGGGGGGCGGACCCGGTGTGACCGGCCTTGCGGTGCACGGCGAGCAACCGCTCGTAGTCGTAGATCCCCAGCGGCTGCCCGAGCTGCTCTGGCTTGTTGAAGGAGAAGGCATAGATGGCCAACGGTGACGCGAAGAACCAGGCCCGCATGGGCCTCTATATCGTCTGCGGCGTGACGCTCGCGGGCCTCGTCCTGCTCATGGCCGCCGAGGCCGGGGGCGGCCGCAACTGGCCGTTCAACCTCTTCCTTCTCTTCGCGGGCGGGTTCCTCTGGCTCTACACCGGGGTGATCTATCGCTCGCAGCAGAACCTCTGGAGCCGGGTGGAGGGCTCCGACCGCGGCCAGACCGAGGTGGAGGGCACGCTGGTCCACGCGCTCGACCGGCTGCGTGCCGGCGACCTGGTCAACTGCGCCGAGCACGCGAAGCGCCTGCCCGGCAAGGTTGCGGTCACCTTCGGCAATGCCGCGAACGCGCTCGACGTGCTGGCGCAGCAGATCCAGCGCAGCTCGATCGAGGTGGCCTCGTCCGCGAACTCGGTCAACGAGATCGCCTCGGAGCTCGCATCCGGCTCGTCCGAGCAGGCGGCGTCGGTAGTCGAGATCACCGCCGCCATGGAGGAGCTGGCCCGCACCGCCTCGATGATCGCCGAGAATGCCACCGCCCAGGCGGAGCTGGCGCAGCGCGCCGAGGAGAGCGGCAACTCGGGAAAGATCGCCGTCGAAGACGCGGTGCAGGGCGTCGAGGAGGTGCGCAAGCGCATCGCCGGCATCGCCAGCCGCGCCGAGATCCTGGGCACCCGCTCCAAGGAGATCTACCGGGTGCTCGACCTGATCACCGAAATCGCCCAGGAGACCCACATCCTGTCCCTCAACGCCGCCATCGAGGCCGCCGCGGCCGGCGACCACTGGCGCCGCTTCTCCGTGGTCGCCGAGGAGGTCCGCCGCCTGGCGCAGCGCTCCCAGGAGTCGGTGGACTCGGTGCGCAACCTGCTCGACGAGTTCGCGAGCTCGATCCGTGCAACCGTCGTGGCCACCGAGGAGGGCACCAAGGAGGCGACGCGCGTGCTGGAGCGCGCCCGCGCCGCGGCCAATGCCATCGAGGCGCTACGCGAAGCCTCTGGGGACAGCGCCCGTGTGGCGCGAGAGATCTCGCTCGCCACCCAGCAGCAGAACGCCGCTTCCGACGAGGTCGTGTTGACCCTGAAGGAAGTGAGCCACGTGGTGCAGCGCATGGCCGACGGCCTCAAATCGTTCTCCGACACGGCCGACCGCCTGAACCGCCTGGGCCTGATCATCCAGATGCTGGCGCAGTCGTTCCACCTGGAGTCGCCGCACTCGCTCAAGCACACCGCCGAGACCTGGGCACGCGAGGTCAAGCGCCGCCTCGGCAACTGGGAGTCGATCGACCGGCTGCTGCAGGAGCTGATCCTGCGCCAGCCCTACGTGGAGTGCCTGTACTTCTACGACGGCAAGGGTGGGCAGGTGGCCCTGACCGTCAACCGCCACATCGTGGGTGACCGCGAGGTCCCGCCGGCGGTCAAGTCGGGCGAGGGCTTCAGCGAGCGCCCCTGGTACAAGGCCGCGACGCTGGAGGAGCACGCGATCCTGACGCCGCTCTTCGAATCGCTGCTCACCGAGAAGCCGATCTTCACCGCCGCCGCCCCGGTCTACGACAAGGGGCAGCTCGCCGGGGTCCTGGGCCTCGACATCAACGTGGATAGCTGGACGAAGATCTAGCTCACCGTGAATCCCGAGTTCGCCGACCTCGTCCCTCTGTTCGTGGAGGAAGCACGCGACCGCATCGAGCGGCTCGCCACGTTCGTTCCCCAGATGGAGGGGAATGCGGAGTCGGTGGTCGAGGTCAAGCGCGAGCTGCACACGCTCAAGGGCGCCGGGCGGATGCTCCAGATCGCATCGCTGGCCGAGCTCTGCCATGCGGCCGAGGAGGTCCTCCACGCGGCTCCTCCCGGGCTGATCCCGCTGCTGACCCGGGTGGTGGACGAGCTGAGCGGCATGGTCGAGACCGTCTCCCACGGCGATGAGCCGGAGCGGGCGGCCGACCTCCTGGACGTGCTCCTGCGTTCCTCGGCGCCTCCGGTCCTTGAAGACGTAGTGGAGGCCACACCGGCCGAGATACTTCCGGCCGCGGAACCCATCTCCACTCCTCAAGCTACCGCTCCCGCCAAGCCCACATCGTTGGGCGGCGACATCCGGGTCGACACCTCCTCCCTGGACGCGGTCGCCGAGCGGGCCACGCAGGTGCGCATCATGGCCCTCGCCGGCCGTCAAGTGGTGGAGCGCATCTACGAGCTCGCCCGCCTGGCCGAGGAGGGCCTGCACGAGCCGCAGCCCACGCAGGTGCTGGCCGTGCTCTCGACCATGCTCCGGCGCGTGGCGGTCGAGCTCGAAGGCGGGCAGCGGCGGCTGATCCGCGCCTCGGAAGAGCAGCTCGAGAAGATGCTCGGCCTGCAGCTCCAGCCGTTGCGCGGCTCCCTGGTCTCCCTGGCCCGCCACGCCCGCGAGCTGGCCAGGGCGCTCGGCAGGGAAGTCGAAGTCGAGCTGGAGGGGGAGGACACCCGCCTCGACCGGCGCATCGCCCGCGAGCTGGACGAGGCCCTGATCCACCTGGTGCGCAACTCGGTGGACCATGGGATCGAGCTCCCGGCCGTGCGCGAGGCGGAAGGCAAGCCGCGCGCCGGCCGCCTCCAGATCCGCGCGTCCGCCGAGGGTCCGAAGGTCCGCCTGGTGATCACCGACGACGGCCGGGGCATCGATTTCGACGCGGTCATCAAGCGGGCGGTGAGCGTCGGCCTGGTGGATGCGGCGAGCGCCCAGAGCATGGGCAAGCAGGAGGCCTTGCGCCTGCTCTTCGCGCCCGGCTTCTCGACCCGCAAGGAGATCACCGACATCTCCGGCCGCGGCATCGGGCTGGACGTGGTCGCCAACGTGGTCAACCGGGTGGGCGGCGAGGTGTTCCTCGACTCCGAGCCCGGCCAGGGCGCGACTTTCCGCGTCGAAGTCCCGGTCGCGCGCCGCGGCGAGGCCGTGATGCTGCTCCGGGTCGGGCAGCTCCGGCTCGCGCTGCCCTCCTCGGCCGCCCGGCGCGCCACCCGTCTCTCGCCCGAGTCCGTCATCGAGCGCGATGGGCGGACCTTTGCCGTGCTCTCCGAAAGCAATGGGAAGGACCGGCTGGTGCCGTTCGTCCCCCTGGCCCGGCTGTATGGACAGCCCGCGGAGGAGTTCCAGCTCCTGATCGAGGGCATGGCCTCGGGCCAGCCGCTCGCCCTGGCGGTCGATGACGTCGAAGCGGAGCAGGAGGTGCTGGTGCGGCCGATCACGCGCAAGGTCGCCACCGACCGGCTGCTGGAAGGGGTGGCGCTCCTCGCCTCGGGCGAGCCGGTGGGGGTGCTGTCGCCGGCAGTCCTGGCGCAGCGCGAGTACCTGCGGGCCATGCCCGCTCCCCACCAAAGGGCCGTGTTGGCACGGCGCGTCCGTGTCCTCCTGGTGGACGACTCCATGGTCACGCGCGAGATGGAGCGCCGCCTGCTGGAGGATGCCGGCTTCCACGTCTCGGCCGCGAGCGACGCGCAGGAGGCGCTGGCGCTGCTCGGCGAAGAGCCCTTCGACTGCGTGGTCACCGACATCGAGATGCCGGGCATGGACGGCTTCGAGCTGACCGCCCACCTGCGGGGGATGGAGCACTTCGCCCAGCTCCCGATCATCGTGGTCTCGACCCGCGACCGGCCGGACGACCGTCTGCGCGGTTTGAAGGTTGGAGCCGATGCCTATCTCACGAAGCAGAGCCTCGACGCAGGCGAGCTGGTCGACCTCGTGCGCCGACTGAGCGGAAGATGATCAAAGTCCTACTCGTCGACGACTCGCCCTCGGTGCGGGCCGTGCTGCGGCGCTTCTTCGCGAAGACGCCCGATATCCAGGTGGCCGGGGAGGCCGAGGACGGCGAGCAGGCCGTCCGGGCTGTGCTGGATTTCCAGCCGCACGTCGTGGTCATGGACATCCAGATGCCGAACGTGGACGGCTACGCGGCCATCGAGCGGATCATGGGCCTGCGTCCGACTCCGATCATCGTCCTCTCCTCGCGCGCCACCCGCAACCAGATGCAGACCGCGTTCGAGGCGATCCGCCGGGGAGCGCTCGAAGTGCTGCCCAAGCCGGAGGACACGGCGAGCTGGCAGCAGCTCGCCGAGAGCCTGCCCGAAACCGTGCGCGCCGTGGCCGAGGTCCAGGCCCGGCCCAAGCCCCGGCGCCCTCCGCGGACCACCGACGCGACCACCCCGTCGATGCCGGCGATCCCGCAGGCCCTGCGCTGGGTGGCGATCGGCGCTTCGACCGGCGGCCCCGCCGCCATCCGCGACTTCTTCGAGGAAGTGCCGGCCGATCCGCCGGTCAGCTTCCTCATCGTGCAGCACATCGCCTCCGGCTTCGAGCTGGGCTTCGCGGACTGGCTCAACAAGGAGTTCCCGCTGGACGTTCAGCTCGCCCGCGACGGCGAGCGCCCCCGTCCCGGCGCCGTGCGGCTCGCCCCCGGCGGCTCCCACCTGCTCCTGGAGCCCGGCGGGGTGCTGCACCTGGACGCCCACACCCCGGCGCGGCGCGGTCACCGGCCGTCGGCGGACGAGCTGTTCCTGTCCTGTGCCGAGTGCTGCGCAGGCGAAGTGGCCGGCGTCATCATGACCGGCATGGGCTCTGACGGGGCGGAGGGGTTGCTCGCCCTGCGCAACGCGGGCGGCCTCACCCTGGCGCAGGACGAGGCGAGCTCGATCATCTTCGGCATGCCCCGCGTAGCCCTGGAGAAGAAGGCGGCCGACGTGGCCCTGCCGCCCCGCGACCTGGCGCGAGCCCTGGTCCGTGTCTGGGAGAAGGGGGCGAGGAGATGAGCGGACGGATCCTGGTCGTGGACGACAGCGAGATCACCCGGGCCATCCTCGCCCGCACCCTGCGCGGCGCCGGCTTCGAAGTCCTCGAGGCCCGCGATGGCGCGGAGGGTGCCGTCAAGGCCCTGCGCGAGCGGCCCGCGGTCGTGGTCACCGACCTGGAGATGCCGACCATGGACGGCTTCCCGCTCCTGCGGCTGCTCAAGGCCGACCCGCTGAGCTCCCACATCCCGGTCCTGATCCTGACCAGCCATGGCGAGGCGGCCTCGCGCTTCTGGAGCCTGCGCACCGGGGCCGATGCCTACCTGACCAAGGACTTCCGGCCGCAGCAGCTCGTGACCACAGTCGCCCGGCTGGTGGCCGTATCCGAAGCTGCCGTGCCCAAAACCGCCGAGCTGGCGGGCAATGGCACCGATACCAGCACCCTCGGGCCGCTGGAAGTCCTGGCGCGGGTGGCCCGCCAGCTCGACGCGAGCCTGCTCCAGGCGACCCTGATCAACAGCCTCCTGGAGCGCGGCATGGCCGCCAGCGACTTCCACGAGGCGAGCCGCGTCGCCCTGGAAGTCCTCGGCCAGGTGGTGGACGCCCGCTGTCTTGCCGTTGCCGTCGCGGAGCCGGAGGCTGTCACGGTCGAGATCCTTCTCTTGGAGCCCATCCGCCAGCACGATGTGGACGCCCTGCGCGACCTGGTAGTCGGCAGCCTGGACGCGCCGCCCGGACATCCCATCCACATCCAGGTGGAGGGTCCCGTCGGCGACGGCCCCTCGCTGGACCTGGAGCAGTCCGTGTCGCTGCAGCTTGCCGTGCGCGAGGCGCAGGGCATCCTGATCCTGGTCCCGCGCGACCGCGAGCGCTTCAGCCGCGCCGCGAGCGGGCTCGTTCACGCCCTGGCCGGGCATCTCACCCTGGTCCTGGACAACGCCCGCCTCTCGCACCGGCTGCACGAGATGTCCACCCGCGACGGCCTGACGCGGCAGCTCAACCACCGCGCCATCTACGAGCAGCTGACCTTTGAGATGGAGCGGGCGCGGCGCTACCGCTACCCCCTGAGCGTGATCCTCTGCGACATGGACCACTTCAAGGAGGTCAACGACACCTACGGCCACCTGGCGGGGGACGCGGTTCTGCGCGAAGGCGCCGAGGTGCTGCGCGCCTCGCTGCGGGCCGGCGACCTGCTCGGCCGCTATGGCGGGGAAGAGTTCCTGGCCGTCCTGCCCCAGGTCGAGATCGAAGCGGCGTGCGCCGCGGCCGAGCGGCTGCGGATCGGCCTTGAAGGGCTGCCGGTGCCTCTCCCGACGGACCCCCAGGTGCGGATCACCGCCTCGTTCGGGGTCGCCTCCATGGATGAGCTGGGAGCGGGCGCGACCAGCGACCTCCTCGTCTCCCTGGCCGACCGCCGGCTCTACGAAGCCAAGGCGGCGGGCCGCAACTGCGTCCGGCCCTGATCCATGATCGAGGACCTCCCTCCCTCGTCCCCGGCGCTGGAGAAGCTGGTCTCCCTGATCCGGGACACCACGGGCAACGTCATCTCCCCGGCGCGCTACCCCTTCCTCGAAGAGGTGGCACAGCGGCGGGCGCGCTCGCGGGGGCTGCCGTCGGTCAAGGACTACGTCCACGCCCTGTCCTCGAACGCGCTCGACGGCGAGTGGGAGAACCTGATCCCGCTGGTGACGATCAAGGAGTCCTACTTCTTCCGGGCGCCGCAGCAGTTCGAGATCATCCGCCAGCAGGTCTTGCCCCGGCTGCTACAGGCCCGCGCCCAATCCAGGCACATCCGCATCTGGTCGGCGGCCTGCGCGCGGGGCGAGGAGCCCGCGACCCTTGCGATGATCTTCGACAGCGAGCCATCCCTGCATGGCTGGGACTGGACGATCGTGGCGACCGATGTCGACGAGGGAGCCCTGGCCGGCGCCCGCCTGGGGCTCTACGGCGAGCGGGCGGTGAACCAGGTGCCGCCTCACATGCTGGAGCGCTACTTCCGGCCGCGCGGCAAGCTGTTCGAGCTCGATTCGGACCTGCGCTCGCGCATCCTGTACCGGCACCTCAACCTGGCTCACTCGCCGTTCGCGCTGCCGTTCCAGGAGTGCGACCTGGTGCTGCTGCGCAACGTCCTGATCTACTTCCGCCGGCCGTTGCAGCGCTGGGTGATCGCGCAGGCTTCAAAGCTGCTGGCGCCGCATGGCTATCTTTTCCTGGGAGCCTCGGAGACGCTCTGGCAGATCCAGGACGACCTGGAAGCCGTGGATCTTGGCTCCTGTTTTTGCTATCGCCACAGGACAGGGCCTCCTCCGGCAGCGCCCGTCCTGCCTCCGAAGCTGGTGCAGGTCAAGCCGCCGGCTCCGACTGCTCAACCCAAACCCGTTCCAAAACCACGGCCCCTTCCAGTAGTGGAGGAGCCGCTCGCATCGCCCGTCAACACGCCCTTCGGGGTTTCAGAGACGCTGGCCCGGGCTGCCCGCAGCCTGTCGGAGAACCGGATCGACGAGGCGGGCCGCATCATCGAAGAGCTGATGGAGACCGACACCTCGGACCCCGAAGCCTACGCGCTGGAGGGTTTCCTGCACGACCTCACCGGCCGGTCGGACGACGCAACCGCTTCCTACCGGGCCGCGCTCTATCTGGATCCCGCGCTCTTCCAGGTGCGGGTGATGCTGGCCGACTGCCAACTGCGGCTGGGCCACCGCGACCTCGCCCGCCACCAATACCGCGAAGCCCTGGCCACCCTGGAGAGCGGCCGCGACCGCACGCTCACACTGCTCGCCGACCTCCCCTTGCCTGATAGAGACCGGGCAAGGCGGCGGTGCCAGGAAGTGTTGCGGCGGGGGTAGATCAGTCGCGGAAGACGTCCTGGAGAGTCTCAGCCGTGAGAACGCGCTCTCCCCACTCCAGGAGACGATCCGCGTCAGCAGACCGCACGCGATCCTCGACCTCGGGCGCCAGGGGACCGAACTTCAAGCGGAGCTGCCGAAGCACCAACCGGGCTTCCCCCTCCTGGCGACCCTCCTGGCGACCCTCCTGACGGCCCTCCTGGCGGCCCTCTTCTCGGATCTCACGATTCCATCGATCGATGCTATCAGCCAGCATGGTTTCAAGCTCCTCCAGAGTGTGAGTGGCGGAGGCTTCCTCCTGGGTCAGTCCGAAGCGCGGCAGGATGACCTTCTGCAGCCAGGTCTCGAAAGCCCGCCGCAAGGGGGCTTCGGTCGGCGGAATGCTCTGCCCCAGCCGATGAACGCTCGAACGAACCTCCAACCAGTCGCGGCTCTTCTCGATACGGAACAGGTCGGCCACCGGACTGTTCAGCGCCGCCAGCTCCTCGCGGGGGTACGCCGCCTCGTCCACCAGCCGGTATCGCAGTTGTGGCCGGTAGATCTCCGCCGAAGGGTCCAACTCGCCAATCAACGAACCCAGGTCCGTCGCGACGTTCCACGGCTCCCATCCATTGTAGACGACGACGGGGATGACCAGCGGCAGCTTTCTCCAACCCGCCGCCGGCTGGCTCGCCATCAGGCTCTGATAGAAGAGGCTCTCGTAGCCCATCAGACGGACCGGCATGGACGGGTCCGGCCGAGATTGAAACTCAAGGAGGATGTAGACGAAGACCGGCTCTCCTCCATCCTTGCGCCGGAACTTCCAGATGACATCGCTCTCGCGGTTCTCGTGCTTGGGAGAGACGAAGGAAGCGTCGACGCGCTCGCCGGAGTCGAATTCGATACGCTCCACCCACCGTTCGCCCACGATTTCCCGCAGGAGATCCTGGATCATGCGCCGGTGGGAGAAGAACTGGCGGTAGCTGAGGTCGTGTTGTCCCACGATTTTTTCCGTCGGGACTCTACCACCAGTGGGTAAGACCCTTCCCTCCACTCGTTTGAACGCTCCACCCAGCGGATAGACCCCTCCAACCACTCGTTTAGACCTTCCACCCAGCGGATGAGGGCTGAAATCGCGGTAATCTATCTTCCCGGGGACTCGTAACGTCCCCGGAGAGGTCTGTCGATGTCCACTGTTCGCCGCCCCGCCGTTGCCGGGATGTTCTATCCCGGATCCCCGAGTGAGCTGAGGTCCACGGTCGAGGAGTTGCTCCGCGACATCCCCCGGGACCGGGGACCCATACCCAAAGCCATCATCGCTCCGCACGCGGGCTACGTCTTCTCCGGACCGATCGCCGCCGTCGCCTTCCAGGCCCTGGCCGGCCAGAAGCTGGAGCGGGTGGTCGTGCTCGGGCCCGCGCACCGGGTGCCCGTCCACGGCCTCGCGCTTCCCGGGGCCGATGCCTTCGCCACACCCCTCGGCGAAGTGCCGGTCGATGCGAAGGCTGCCGCGGCGCTCTGTGACCTCCCCCAGGTGACCACTTTCCCCGAGGCCCACAAGCCCGAGCACTCCCTGGAAGTCGAGCTGCCGTTCCTCCAGGTGCTCTTCCCAGGCGTTCAGGTGTTGCCCGTCGTGGTGGGGGATGCGGACGGCGAGGAGGTCGCGGAGGTCCTGGACCGGGTCTGGGGCGGGCCGGAGACCGCGATCGTGATCAGCTCCGACCTCTCCCACTATCTCCCCTACGACGTGGCGCGCAGGGTGGACCGGGAGACGGCCGACGAGATCCTTGCCCTCGAAGGACCCCTGCACTCGCGCCAGGCCTGCGGCGCCGGGCCGATCAACGGCCTGATGGTCGCGGCCCGCAGGAGAGGCATGATGCCCCGGCTGCTCGACCTCCGGAATTCCGGGGATACGGCGGGCGACCGTGAGCGGGTCGTGGGCTACGGCGCCTTCGCTTTCTCGGAGGCGAGATGATGATGGATGAGAGGGGGCAGATCCTCCTGGCGATCGCGCGGGAGAGCCTGGCGGCGGCCCTCGGGCTGGGAGTGGAGACGCCGTGTGACGAGCCCTGGCTGCGTGAGAAGGGGGCGACGTTCATCACCCTGCGCGAGCGCGGGGAGCTGCGGGGCTGTGTCGGCTCCGTCCGCGCCTACCGGCCGCTGCTCGACGACGTGCGGAGCAACGCCCGGGCCGCGGCTTTTTCAGATACTCGCTTTCCGCCGGTCCAGGCATGGGAGTACGGCGAGATCTCCATGGAAGTCTCCCTGCTCTCGCCCTGCGAGCCCTGCGAATTCGGCTGTGAGGAAGAGGCGCTCGCCCAACTCCGGCCGGGGATCGACGGCATCATCTTCGAAGTGGGGGAGCGGCGCAGCACGTTCCTTCCCCAGGTCTGGGAGCAGCTCCCGGACCCCTTGGACTTCCTGGCCCACCTCAAGCACAAGGCCGGCCTGCCGCCCTCGTTCTGGGACCCGGGTGTGAAGCTCTGGCGCTACACGGTCACGAAATGGGCAGAGAGCGGGAGATAATGGCCCGCAGGGAGGGAGGGTTCATGTTCCGCAACATCCTGGTCCCGGTCGATTTCACCCTCAAGAACGAGTCGGCGCTCAACACCGCTCTGGACCTGGTCCGCGGCAAAGAGGCCAAGGTCACGCTGCTCCACGTCATCGAGACGATCGAGCACGTCGAGATCGAGGAGATGGCCGACTTCTACCGCGGGCTGGAGACCCGGGCCGCGGCCAAGCTCTACGGCCTGGAGGAGCGCTTCAAGGAGGCGCTGATCCCCGTCTATCACGACATCATCTGTGGCAAGCGGGCGGAGACGATCGTCCAGTACGCCGAGGAGCGTGGCGTGGACCTGATCGTCCTCTCCTCCCACAAGGTGGACCGGGAGCACCCGGCGTTCAGCGTGGGGGCGATCAGCTACCGCATTGCCATCGTGGCCGGCTGTCCGGTCCTGCTGGTCAAATAGAAGGGAGGGAGCGATGAGCACGCCGACTGGGGGAGAGGGGCGTTTAGCCCCTCTCCGGATTGAAGGCTTCAGATCTGCGGCGGGGTCGGCATTGGGGCCGGAGTTGGAGCGGGGGTCGGCGTGGGCGTCGGCTGACCCTGCTGCTGTTGCTGCTGCTGTTCCAGCGTCGCCCTCGGGTTGGCGGAGTAGCCGACGACCTTCCACGTGCCGCTCTCGTCCATCATCGTGATGGTCTCGATGATGTCGGGCTTGTTCTGGAAGTTGGTGGCGAAGCTGACGAGGGCGTACTGGCCTGCCGGCGCGCCGGGCAGGCTCGCACGGATCTCGCTACCCGCGACTTCCCGGGACACCACGGTGCCCAGGGGCGTCCGGGCCCCGGTCAGGGTCTGCACCCACTGCGGCTGCTGCATGTTCGACTGGAACAGCTGGCCGGTCGCCGACCAGCTCTCCGCGTACTGCCCCTGGTCGACAAAGGCGAGCCACTGCTGGGCGACGCCGATCGCCGCCCTGAGCTGAGCGTCGTTGTTCCCGGGTGCGGTCGCTCCCTGCGCTCCCATGGTCTCCGTGCCGGTGGCTCCGCTCGATCCGGTGCTCCCGGTCGATCCCGTGCCGCCCATCGTGTCCGACGGAGTTTCCGGGGCCTCGGCGGTCGCCGGGGTCTGCCGCGCCGTGACCTGTCCGCCGGTCGCCTCGGTGCCGGGGGCCGTCGAGCACGCGGCCCAGATGCAAAGCCCCGCTGCCATTCCAACGAGTGCCGTCTTGCGAATTGCGTTCATCCCGTCCTCCTCCCTGGGCCCGAATCGGTCCGGGCTCCAAACCATGGAGGAAAGCTAGCAGATTCCGCGCCAACAGGCCCCTCTCCCGGGATTGCGGGTCTTCCTGGGCGGGATTCATTCCCGCGGCGGCTTGCAGACGGGGCAGGGATCAGCCTCGGGCTGGGGGACGAGCCATGGGTGGCAGCTCCGGAGGCGGCTCCGGAGGCGGATACCGGCAACCGCCTCCGAGAGGTCCGCCTGCTCGTAAGGCAAGGGCTCGCATTTCGACTGGAGCGGGCAGTTGACGGCTCCCCGGTGCGCACAGGCTCTTTTGAGAGCGGAGCAAAGTGAGAGCCTGCGGACCGGAGGCGCACTGACGGCGGTGGCGTTGCGCGCGCCGAACCAGAAATCCGCGCGCAGAGGCAGGATCTCGTCCTCCTCGGCCGGACCCATGTCGAGGAGGTTCATGACCCCTCTGGAGTCGAGCGTGGGTACGGTATCCCACACGATGGCCGCGATCGACGAGGCGACGGCGGTGGCGACGGAGCTGCCTGTGTACATCATGGTCGACTGGCCCGGGTCCCAGTCGGCCACGATGCCGTTTTCGCCGTAGGCGGCCCGCCGCGGCATCCCTCTGCTGCGTGCGTTGCCCAGAGGATGACCCCCGGAGTCCACGCCGCCGACGGCGTACAGGAGCGGCGCCGTCCCTGCGCTGCAGCTCTCATCCGCCGGAGCTCCTGTCTCCCATGCGGCCGGCAGCAGCGGTCCTTCCGTCTGCTCAGGGCAGTCCCTCGCATTGCCCGCCGCCGCCAGCACCAGGGTGTCGAAGCCGGCGGCGTAGCGCAGGGCACGATAGACGGCCTGAGCTCCGGCGCGCAGCTCGGCTACCTGGTTTTCGCCGAGGCCGCCGAAGAGCTGGCCGTCCCAGGCCAGGGAAAGATTGAGCACGAGGTGCTCCGGCCAGCCCTTGCTCTGGAGGTGCGTCTGCCAATCGTCCACCTCGCTCTGAATGGCCTCGGCGAGGTCGCTCTGCATGCCGATGTAACCTCCCCGCGTGGTGTCGGTCTTGGGGCCCGAAAGATCTCGTCCATCGAATTCGGTGACCGAGAGGGCCAGCCGGGTCGTGATCTGTGCTGCGCAGTCTTCGCTGTCAGCGGGGCTGCAGACCAGGTGCCGGGCGATATGGGCGAGGGTGTAGCCATGTTCCGAGTTTCCCGGTGACGGCGGCACGCCCACGTGGGTCGGCTGCGTATCCACGAAGGCCAGGCGCACACCCTGCCGGTTCCTGATCCGGAGGGGTGTCGCCGGCCTGCCCGCCTGCGCGAGGAAATGTTCGGATAAAGGTTTCCAATCCTTTGCCGCGGCCTCGTCGCTGGTGTACGAGAGTGCCGCGCAGTCCTGATCGATCCGCACCAGCCCGGGGATGGCGGCGGCGGATGGGGACGGGAGGCTCCCCTTTTTCCTGCCCGGCTCCGGCTTGTAGACGCAGAAGCGGTTGAGCTCCCTTCTCTCTTTGAAGACGGGGTCGGGTTGCGGGGTCTCCTGCTTGCCGGGATCCGCCGAGAGGTAGCCGGGCCGTCTTTCATGGACAGCCTCCTTGACGGAGAAAAGGGGGCTCTCGGTCCAGCCCTCGAGGTCAGGGCATGCGGCTTCGGGGTTGCTCTTGATCCCGATCCAACGCCACTCGGCGCAGGCCTTCGCGACGTCCGAGCGCAGGTCCGGCATGGGGGTGGTGGTCGCGCAGGCGCTCAGCCAGAGGACCAACCAGGGAGCGATCCAGAGGAGATGCTTTCTCATGTTTGTTTCTCCTTCCTGGGGGACCTTCGCCGCCGGAGCGCGGTTTCTGACAACGGGCCCCCGCCTCTGTCAGGGTTCGAACAGGCGGAAGCTCTTCCAATCCGCTCCGGGAGCCCGCTTCCGCCAGGAGAGCTGGGCCCGCTGGAGCGCAACGGCAAGGTCCGGCTCACGGTCCCATTGCCGGTACAGCTCGGGGAAGAACGCGGGCAGCTCCCGGTCTCCGGCGCGCCGGATGGAGGCGACGGCCGCCCTCGATCCGGCGAGGAGAAAGGCATGGGCCAGGCCGAGGCTCTCTACGGGAGCCTCGGTCGAAGACCGGCCGGTTTCGCATCCGGAGAGGATGACCCAGGCCGGCACCCGCTCGAGCGCCAGCAGGTCGCCGAGGATCAGGCGGGTATCTTCGGCGAGGAGCAGGCTGCTCTCCCAGCCGCCGGACCCGGAGTAGGAGCTGTGGCCGGCGTAGTGCATGAGGTCGGCGTGGGGCAACTGGTCCTGTACGGCCCCGGCCGACGCCTCCGTGCTCTTCAGCTCTTCTACGATCCAGGGACGCGGCCCGGACTTCAGGACCGCGAGGACTTTCCCAGCCTCGTCGAGCGTGCCCGGCAGATCGTCGCGCGGGTCCGCCACCAGGAGGGCGCGCCGAGGCTCCGAGGTTTGTGCGGGACGCGCGGAGGCGGGGAGGTCCAGCCCATAGACGACCGGGGCGGTCGCCAGAAGGATGTCTTCGCCAAAAGGCAGCGCGTGGAAGTCGACGCCCTGCAGAGGGCCGCTGGTCAGGATCCGGATCCGCTCCGCGCTCTCGATCTCCTCGCGGAAGGGGAGCAACAGATGCTCGGCCAGCTCTCCGTGCGGCCGGTCGAGCGCGTCGGGCGGCAGCTTGAAGCGGTGCACGGCGACCGTCTTCCCGTCCGCGGCGAAGCCGGCCCAACCGTCGAGGATCGGGTGATAGGCGAGGATCAGCTCCCCCTGGCGGGGCGGCGGCGGCTCCTCTCTGCGCCGCTCTGCCGGCAGGGCCCGGAAGGCCTCGTCCAGCAGCTTCCTCCCTGCCTCCGCTTCCGTCTTTCTCGCCTCCTGCTCCAGGCGGAGCCGGTCGGCGGGCAGCTTCCAGTCGTTCTTCGTCCTCTCCTCCAAGGCCGCGCGCTTCTCCTGGTAGGACGCCAGGTGGCGTTCCCAGCTCTCCCGCTGTTCCGGCGTCAAGCTGGCCAGGCTGTCGCTGCGTGCCAGTTGCCGGAGCATCCGCGACCGGGCGTGGCGCACCACGCCCAGGGCCTGCGCATTCCGTCCCTCGTCGAGGAGGATCTGTACGTGCAGGCCCACGATCGCCTGGCGCGCGGCCATGAACCTCTCCCTCCCGGCATGGACCGGGATCTGGAGGCTTTGCTCGTCCATCAGGGCCTCGGCCTCGCGGAGGGTGGCCAGAGCCTCGGGCCGGTCCCGCAGGGCCTCGTAAGACCGGGCCTGCCCGAAAGCCGCCCGCAGCCTGCCGTCGGGCGAGCTCGTATCCCGGGCGAGCTTCTCGAGCTCCTCGAACCGGTGCAGGGCCTCGGCGGGCCGCCCCTCCCTCAGCTCGATCCGCGCCTCCAGGTCGAGCCGCCAGAGTGTGTGTGAGAGGGGCGGGTGAGGCTCGAGCCCGCGTGCCCGGGCGAGGAGGCCCTTCGCCTGCCGCAGGCGGCCCTCCTGCACATGAGCCAGGGCAAGGTTGATCAGGATGTTGACCTTGCGCTCGAGCTCGGCGTCCGCGCAGGTCTCGTAGGTGGCCAGCGCTTCTTCGAAAAGGGGCGCGGGGTCTTCCAGGCTCTCCCCTGCCTCGCGGGCCAGCAGCGCGGACCATCCGTGGTTGGTGAGGAGATCGGCCATTTCGCAGGTATCCCATGCCTGCGGCGTCCGGCGCAGCCGTTCGAAGTTGTGGGCGGCCTCCTGGAAACGGCCGACCCCGAGCAGGAGCAGGGCCAGCTTTTCCTCGGCCAGCCACTGGTAGCGCTCCAGCTTCACCCGCTCCGCGATCGCCACGGCCTCCTTGACCTCGGCCAGCGCCGAGCGGTGATCGCCTTCCTTGTCGGCCAGCATGCAGCGGTAATAGCTCAATTCATAGCGGGATTCCGCGGGCGCTTCGGGGAGGAGCCGGCTCCTGACAGCTTGCAGGGTCTTCCGGACTGCCGCGAGCTTCCGGTCCAGCAGGTCCTGGTTCACCTGGATCAGGGTCAATTGGGTTTCGGCGAGCACGTCGCGGAACTGCTGCCCGTTCTCCGTTTCGGCCAACGGAATGGACCAGGACGCCTGCCCCTCTTCCAACGAGACGAGAACGACCATCTGCTTCGCCGGAGAAGGCAGGACAAGGGAGAACCGCTGCCCGTCCTGCACGGGCTCCCCGGGGGCATCGATCCGCTTCCTTCCGGCCTGGATCTCGACCGGTGTGCCAGAAGGCGCTCCGACCCAGAGCTGGAGCTTCCGATCGGGGTTGAGGACGCAGACGGGGCCAGGCACCAGCACGGCTTTGCAGCCGGCATATTCCACCTTCAGAGGAATGGGTTCAGGAGGGGCACAAGCGGCAGTGATTGCCAGGAGCAGGAGGAGAGCGCCAAGGTATCGAGCCATGCCTTACGGGCCTCTGGGCCGGATCCGGATGTCTGTCGAAACGGCGACCCAATCCTCACGCCGCGTGTCGTCATGCGCGGCGAGGGCTTGCAGCTCGGCCGGTTCCGGCAGGTCGCCCGGCCGGCCGACCACGGCCCAGAGAGTCCATTTCCCCGGCTGGAGATCGCCGCCGAGCGAGCCATTCATTTTTACCGATCCCTCGGAATCGATCACGCTACGGGTCTCCAGACGGCGCAGCTCGCCTTCCTTGAGGAGGAAAAGCTGCGACTTCAGCCTTCCCCGGGATGCCGTCTGGGGACGGAGGACCACCTGGATGCCGTCACCCGGCGCGAAGCTTGCGGCCGGCTCCCCTCGCATCTCGCTGGAGCCGCCCGTGACGGAGGCGATCTGGTAATCCGGGAGCGGCGCCGAGGGCCGCAGGAGAACCACGGCAAGAGCCGCCGCAGCAGCAACAGCGGTCGCCCATCCTACGAACCGCTTGGCGGGCCGAAACGGAAGCAGGCGCCCTCCCCGCTCTTTTGCGATCTTTTCGACCACCCGGGCCTGGAACTCGGGGCCGAGGGGCCGGAAGGCCTCCCAGGCCTCACGGGCTTCGGGGGAGGCCTCGGCGAGGGCGCGCAGCTCCGCTTCTTCTTCCGCGGTCAAGGCCCCGGCGGCCAGGCGGTCCCAGCGTTCGTCGAGGCGGGCTCTTTCTGCCCCTTCCTCTTCTTTCGCCAGGTGGCCCAATTCGCGCAATAGACGATCCTCATTCATCCGTCATCTTCCTTTTGGGTCTTTCGCGCGGGGGAGGGCTTTCCTGACAATTCGGTGAGCAGCTGCTGGGCCACTCGTCGCAGCCGGCTGCGCCAGGCGTACACGGCGTCGGCGGACAGGCCGCTCTCCGCCATCGTCTCCGGAACGGTCATCTCCTGCACGAAGAGGAGCATGAAGAGCTGATGGCCCAGCGGGCTCAGCTTCTCCCGTAGCCGTTCTAGAAGGAGGCTCAGCTGCTCGCGGCTGGCCGTGACCTCCTCGGGCCCCGAGTCCGGAGCCGTGGCATCGAGGTCCTCTGCCGCCGTGGGATCCTCTTTCCAGGGATTCCGCTTGCCGCTGCGCAGGAAGGAAACCACCCGCCGCTCGGCCACCAGGCCGACGAAGTTTTCGAGAGATAAACCGCGCTCGGCTTGCCAGCTCCGCAGGATGTGGGAATCCCGGGTGAAAAGGGACAGGAAGACCTCTTGGCTCATGTCCTCTACTTCCTGGCGGATGTCGCGTCCGCTTCCGAGGCGCGACCGGCGGACCAGCAGGGTGCGGGCCACGCGCGCCTGGACGACAGGGGTCAGCCCGGCAATCAGCCGGGTCAGGGCGGTCTGATCGCCGGCCAAGGCACGTTGAACCTGGCCGGCGCTGTCCTCGTGGTCCATGTCTGTTTGACGACCAGGAGGGTCGCTTTACCTCCGATTATAGGGGAGAAGCAGATACTGGCGGTTTGAGGATCACCCCTTCACCCTTGCGGCCGTCCATCTTCACCAGGATCGGGCTCTCCAGGCGCAGGTGGCGGACGTGGGCGTTCTCGGTGAGGGCAGGCTGGGCGTCGAGCCAGCCCCAGTCCACGAAACCCGATATAGCGTCCGGAGTGGCCGCGTTTACCGTGAAGTAGCCGACGTGGAACGAGGTCAGGTTCTGGAAGAAGTGGCTCCCCTGCGAGGGCTCCACCCGCAGGTCGCGCAGTCCGGCTTCCACGATCACCCGCGCCCCCGCAACCTGGTCCCAGGTGACCGGGATGCCGAGCCAGGGATCGCGCGAGCCCCAACGTCCCACTCCGATCAGCAGGTAGGGCGCCCCCTGGGCCAGCAGCGCGCGGTTGAGACGGCCGATCTCGGCCGCGGCATCCCGGCTGCGCGCCCGCTCGAAACGCTGGAAGTCCACCACCACCAAGTCGCGGATCCCTTCGATCCGGCCATGGCCGAGCACGGAGCGGCTCCAGCAGACCGCGCTTTCCGGAGCGACTTGGCCGATCTCGATCGCCTCGGCCTCCCTCGCCAGGGATAACGGGCGCATCTGTAGGACTCCGATCTCCCGAACGGCAAGATTCACGGCGAACTCGATCTCCACCGGCCCGCCCATGCCCTGCGTCCCTGCCTCAGTCAAGGCCGCCAGGATGCCGGCCAGGGGGAACAACCCCTGCTTGAGCACCGGCGCGAAGGTGACGAGCCGCGTACCCTGGCGCGACAGGCCGTCGTAGATCGCGTCGTTTTCCGGCGACCAGGTGGAGCCCACGGCGGCCAGGGTGCCGTCCGCCTCGGCCACGTCGAGCCCGTAAAGCTCCTCGCGCATGGCAAGCTGGTCCCCATCTCCAGTCATGGGGATTGCCCAGAAAGAGCGCTGAGTGGCTTCGAGCGCCTCTTCGACCGAGGAGAGCTGCGGCACGTGCTGCGGGTAGCGCGGGCAGAAGCGCAGGCAGGCCCCGCCTTCGACCACCCCCCGCCCCATGCCCAGGCAGACCGCGGTGATGCCGTCGCTTGCCGTCATGGGCGGACGCGGGTAGAAGTCGTAGGACCGCGCCACGCCCGAGATGTTGGGGTAGAAGCGGTCACCGTGCCTGGACCCCACGATTTTCTGGAGGAGGACCGCCATCTTCTCCTCTTCCAGGCGGTAGGGGGTCGCGGCCAGGTAGGCCTTGGCACTGCGCGAGAAGGCCGACGCATAGACGCGCTTGATGGCGAGCACCGTCTGCCCGAGCCGGTCGATGACGCTCCAAGCGTTGTTGCGCAGCATCAGGGTGTCGTACACCCCGGTGAACGGCAGGTGCTGCGAGTCTTCCAGGAGGCTCGAGGACCGCACGGCGAGCGGGAAGTGGGCCTTTTCGAGGAAAGCCTGCAGGTCGCGCTCGGCTTCCTCAGGGAATCGCGCGGCGCGGAACTGGCGCCAGACCTCGTCGTCGTCCTCGCAGTCGATGGCGAAGCGGCGCAGGCCGTTCACGTCGAGGAAGCGCTCGAACACGCCGGTTCCGAGGACCACGGCGGGCGGCACGCAGATGTCGACTCCGCGGAATTTCTTGCGCAGCCCGCTCTGGGCCAGCATCCGGCGGACGAACGCGAGCCCGCGCGCCTTGCCGCCGAGCGAGCCGCTGCCGATGCGGTAGAAATCCGTGCTGAAGTCGAAGCCGTCGCGCCGGAAGTCGGCCACCACGGATTGCGCCTGCTCGACGCGGTAGTCGCCGATGGCACAGATCAGGTCCTGGCGCAGGGCCTCGGGAGTGGGGTAGTCATCCACCTTGCGCGGCCGCAGGGCATGGGCGACGCCGAAATCGGCGCGCGCCCGCAGCCAGCGGGAAAAGTGATTGCGGGCGCCGTGGTAGCGGATCGACTCCGCCGGCATCGTGGCGAGCCGCTCCTCCAGGCTGCGCAGGTCGCCGGCCCGGCCGACCTCGGCGCCGTCCGGCAGGCGGAAGACGAAGTCGCCGAAGCCGAAATCCTCGAGCAGGATGCGGCGCAGCTCGCCCAGCACATGGTGCGACCCTTTGCGCAGGAAGCCCGCTCCCACCCGGCGGGCCTGCTCTTCAAACTCCGGCCGCGAGGAGTGGAGGACGATCGGGGTGTCCGGGTAGGCCGCGCGCACCGTGCGCACAAAATCGAGCCCGGCCGTGGGAGAGCTGCGGCCTCCGCGCGGGAACTCAACGTCCGAAATGATCCCCAGCAGGTCGTCGCCGTAGGCCTCGAACGCCTTCTGCGCCTCCTCGTAATGGGTGCAGAGGAGGATCTTGGGGCGCGCCCGCATGCGCAGGATCTTCTGCGACAGGTTGAGCCCTTCCGCGATCACCTGCTGCGAGTGCTGGAGCAGCTCCGCGTACATGGCCGGCAGGAACGAGGAGTAGCGCCGCGGGTCGTCCTCGATGAGGAGGATGACCGGCACACCTGGTATCTCCGGGGTACCCGTATCGTGCTCGGCATTGCGCCAGTCTTCGACCGACTTGACGATGGCGAGCAGGATGCGAGCGTCCCCCTGCCAGAGGAAGGCGCGCTCGAAGAGCGAGGTTGGGGTTTGCAGCTCGCTCGTGTCCCAGGCCAGGAGGACCACGGGCAAGTCGCGCCGGATGTCCGACTCGCGCACCCGGCGGGCGAGCTCGGCCGCGTCCATGTCGGCCACATGGGGAGTGGTCAGGATGAGGTTGATCGACCGCTGGCGCCTGGCGATCTCGATGGCCTCGGCCCCGGTCGAAGCGACGGTCAGGCCCGGGGCGTAGTGCACGTCCAGGTTGCGGAACTCGCCCGCCAGCCGCTCGCTCAGCTCGCCCGCCTCCTCCAGGAGGAAGCTGTCGTAGGGCGTGGCCACCAGGAGGATGTCCAGGATGCGGTAGCGCATCAGGTCCTGGTAGGCGGCGTGGCCCGGAACCCTCACCCCCGACCCCTCTCCCACACGCCACACCGGCCTGCGGCCGGGCAATCCCGGGAGAGGGCGCCCCCGCCCGTGCTTTTTCCGGTTCCCCCTCTCCCGGGCGGGTGTGAGTGCGTGTGGGAGAGGGGGCTAGGGGGTGAGGGCCTCACACCAGCCCCTGATCCATCATCGCGTCCGCCACCTTGAGGAACCCCGCGATGTTCGCGCCGTTCACGTAATTCCCGGGTGTCCCGAAGCGCTCCGCGGTCTCCACGCAGGCCTTGTGGATGTCTTTCATGATGCGGTGGAGCTTCTCGTCCACCTCCTCACGCGACCAACTGTAACGCATGCTGTTCTGACACATCTCCAGGCCCGAAGTAGCCACGCCGCCGGCGTTGGCGGCCTTGCCCGGACCGAAAAGGACGTTCGCGTCCACGAACTGGTTCACCGCTTCGACCGAGGAGGGCATGTTCGCGCCCTCGGCCACCAGGTAGACGCCGTTGCGCAGGAGGTTCGTGGCATCGCCGCCGCTGATCTCGTTTTGCGTGGCGCTCGGGAAGGCGCAGTCGGCCTTGTGATTCCAGAGCGGGTTGGAATCCTGGTCCGAGCCCACCGGGAACCAGGTCGCGGTGCCGTACTTGTCCGAGTACTCCTTGATGCGTCCGCGGCGGACGTTCTTGAGGTCCATGAGGAAGGCGAGCTTGTCGCGGTCCATGCCGGCCTCGTCATAGACGTAGCCGTCCGAGTCCGAAGCGGTCACGGGCTTGGCGCCGAGATCGAGGAGCTTCTCGATCGTGTACTGGGCCACGTTGCCGCTGCCCGAGACCAGGCAGGTCTTGCCGGCCAGGGTCTGGCCGCGGGTGGCGAGCATCTCCTGGGCGAAATAGACGCAGCCGTAGCCGGTAGCCTCCGGGCGGATCAGGGAGCCGCCCCAGTTGATCCCCTTGCCGGTGAGCACACCGGTGAACTCGTTGCGCAGGCGCTTGTACTGGCCGAAGAGATAGCCGATCTCGCGCCCCCCGACGCCGATGTCGCCGGCCGGGACGTCGGTGTTCGGGCCGATGTGCCGGGCGAGCTCGGTCATGAAGCTCTGGCAGAAGCGCATGACCTCGTTGTCGCTCTTGCCCTTGGGGTCGAAATCCGAGCCCCCCTTGCCGCCGCCCATGGGGAGGGTGGTGAGTGAGTTCTTGAAGACCTGCTCGAAGGCCAGGAACTTGAGGATGCCGAGGTTGACCGACGGATGGAAGCGCAGGCCGCCCTTGTAGGGTCCGATGCAGCTGCTCATCTCGATGCGGAAACCGCGGTTGACGTGGATCTCGCCGCGGTCGTCCTGCCAGGGGACACGGAACATGAGGACGCGCTCGGGCTCGATCAGGCGCTCGAGGATGCGGGCATGCCCGTACTCGGGGTGCCGCTCGAGGACGAGCGTCAGAGACTCGGCAACTTCCTGGACTGCCTGGTGGAACTCGGGCTCGGCCGGGTTCTTTGCCTTGACGTCGGCCATCAGCGCTGCCACTTGGTCGTTCATGAAGTCTCCTGTGGGCCACGGTTTTCAATCGCCGGTCAGCGCGGCAGTATATGCGCTGGGGATGGTTGGGCTCGGTGTTGCTGCTTTCATCTTATTCGCCAAGATACATTTCAGGGAATACTGCTTCCTCTTCTCTCGTTGTCACTCGCGGTCCCCAGGGATCAAGAAGCGGGAGACAGGCTCCCGGACATCTGGAATGAACTGGAAGGAAGTTGAAGCATGCACTGTAGTAGAAACACGCTGTTCCTCGCCCTCGTCCTCTCTCTGCTCATGGCAGTCGCCGCTTTCGCGGTTCCCCCGGTCGAACCCGACCCCTCCGCGCCCGAGCCCGCGCTTCCCCGCGAGCTCATCGTGCTCCTCGACAAGGGTCCCAACGTCCCCACGCCGGAAGCCGTGGTCGAAAGTGCCAAGGGCAAGCGGCCCCTGCCCGGCAACCTGGGAGAGGGTGGCCCGAACAAGACCCGGCTGGTCATCCCTGCCGCCGACCGGAAGGCCCTGAAGGACGAGAAGGAAAACAACGGCGCCGGCGAGCGCCTGCTCCGCTACGTCGTGATGTCCTATCCCGAGCACGTCAACATCGAGGCCGTCAAGACGGCCCTGGAGTACAACCCGAACGTCCTCTGGGTGGATTACAACTGGCCCATGGAGGTCTCCGCCACCAACCCGAACGACCCCTTGTTCCCGGTCGCCGGCTCGGCGGACCAGTACCAGTGGGGCCTTCACTCCCTGAAGATGCCGGATGCCTGGGACTACAACAAGGGCACGGCCTACGTGGGCGTGATCGACCTCGGCGTCGACGTCACCCATCCCGATCTGAAGACCTACAACGTCTCCGGCTCGACCCTCACCTCCATCGGCGCCTACCGCGCGCAGTTCGGCTTCGACTACGGCTACCCGGCTGACAACTGCTCGCTGACTCCCGGCAACAGCTGCTCGGGCGCGGCCTCCGTTGGCTGCGTGGACGAGGGCCAGCCGCAGGTCGAGGCGGGCTCCTGCCGGACGGTCGGACGCGCCGGGCATGGCACCCACGTGGCGGGCATCGTCGCGGCCACTTCCAACAACAGCACCGGCGTGAGCGGCACCTGCTGGGGTTGCAGCCTGATCATCAGCAAGGTGAGCAAGCTCTACAACGGGGGCAGCCTGGGCTGGGTCAACGCCGCCACCTCGCAGGCCGACGTGGTCTCGGGCATGAACGGCGCCATCACCAAGGGCGCCCAGGTCCTCAACATGAGCCTCGGCTGGCGCCCCTCGGGGAGCGGTGAGATCGCCCCGAACTGCACGACCACTCCCAACCACATCCTCTGCACCGCCATGGCCTTCCTCCACACGCGCGACGTGGTCCTCGCCGCCGCGGTCGGCAACGACTTCAGCAGCAGCGTCGACTTCCCGGCTTCGGACTCGCGCGCCATCGCGGTGGGCGGCATCACCTCCACCGGCGCGTTCTGGAACGATTGCGGAGCGCCGGGCCCCGAGTGCGGCGGCTCCAACTACAACTCCAGCCAGATCGTGGCTCCGGCCAAGCAGATCCTGTCCACCTTCTACCGCGGCCTGTACTACCAGGGCGCCGGCGCCGTCTGCCCGGGCTTCGACACCTACGGCCTGTGCACCGGCACCTCCATGGCCGCTCCGCACATCGCGGGCGCGGCGGGCGTCCTGCGCTCGGTCAACCCGCTGCTCTCCAAGGATCAGATCAAGTACATCCTGAGCAACAACCTGGACAACCCGGTGGGCTGGAACACGACGTACGGCGTGGGCAAGCCGCACATGGGCAACGCCACCAAGGCGGCGCTCGGCAAGTCGGCCGGCGTCACCCTCCCGAACCGCCTCACGCCGCTCTTCAGCTTCTACAGCGCCGCGGACGAGGACCACTTCTACACGGTCGTCCCCCAGATGGCTTCGGCCGCGCTCCGCGACTGGGACGGCGGCTATGTCTACGGCACCAAGGGCCCCACGACCCCCGGCTACACGGTCTTCCCGGGCGCGCAGTGCCAGATCGGCCCCTGCATCGAGATCCCGAAGGCTTCGGTCTACGTCTTCACGGGCGACAAGGCGCCGTTCGCCGGCGCGATCCTGGCGCCCCTCTACCGGCTGAGCTTCAAGGGCACGAACCCCAACGGCAACCCCAACCACCGCGACCACACCTACACAACCGAGCTCGCCGGCGTCAAGGCGTTCAACGGCGTCGGCTACCAGGTCGACGGCATCGAGGGCTACATCTTCAAGAAGTGCACGCCCGAGCCGAGCTGCATCCCGGCCGGCGCGGTGAAGCTCTACCGCCGCTACAACGTGGGCCGCGACGACTTCGCGATCTTCCCGGAGTCGGAGCTCGCCGCGATGGAGGCCGACGGTTACACCTCGAACGGCGGCGTCTCCGACTACCTCGGCTACGTCTATACCAACACCGACACCGACGGTGACACCCTGATCAACGGCTTCGAGACCGTGGCCGGCACCAACCCGAGCGTCGCGGACAGCGACTGCGACGGCGTGAACGACGGGGCGGAGCTGCTGGTCTTCGGGACCACCGGCTACCGCGATCCCAAAGCAGGATCCTGCTAAACCTGCGATGAGATGACAGGAAGCCCCCCTCGCGGCCCAGCCGCGAGGGGGGCTTTACGTCGTCCTGCGGATGAGCGGCATCTTGCGCAGCTTCGCGCGCACCCTGCGGCCTTCGAAGTGACCGTCCAGGACGATCACGTCCTTCTCCGGCCGGGCGAAGGAAAACGACACCAGCTCGAGCTGATAATTCTTCATCGATCCGGCCATCCCGACCGAGAGCGCGCCGGGCTTTTCGAAGAGGACCAGCTGCCAGCGGTCCGGCTCGGTGAACGGCGGCACTTCCTTGCCGTCGCGGGCGAAGCTCTCCACTGACCAGAGTCCATACAGCGGCGGGCGCGGCGGATGAAAACGTTCATATTGCATGGCGGCGCGGTTGAGGCCCCCATGGATCGCGTACAGTCCCATCACGAGCAGGTAGGCGTGTGGGATCAGATTGATCCATCTGTTCTTGAACAGCGGCAGGATCCGGGACGGCTCCGCCCTGCGGTTGAAGAGAAGGACGTTCGCGATCCGCCGCATGTCAGGGGCAATCAGGATCAAGGCCATCACCAGGAACTGCAGCGATGGCAGCTTGACCGGTACGTCGTAGCACATGTTCAGCAGGAAGACGAGGAGCATGTTCGCGGCCGAGATCAGCGCGCCGAGGAGCGTCGTCCGGGGAAGCAGGAGCAGCACGCCGCCCAGCAGCTCGGCCAGGCCGGTGAACCTCTCGAAGGGCGGCGATGCGCCGACGGTCCACCACAGCAGGCTGTTCGGCGGGAAGTCTCCGATCCGTCCCAGGAGCGTGCGCAGAGGCGGCGGGGCGGTCATCTGCGCAGGGATCACTTTCATGCTCCCGTAGAGGATCATCATGAACGCCAGCGAGTAACGGAGCAGGAAGCGCAGCCAGGGATGGAGGCGCCCGTAGCTCTCCCTCCTCCTGTCGAGGACCGACCAGATCACCGTCGCCGCCACGCTCACGGCCAGATAGCCGAGGAACAGGATCGAGCCGTAGGTGCTGTTGTCGGCGCCGAGGCCCGGGAAATCGATCTCGTGCGGGAGGCGGAGGACGTCCTCGTAAAGCCAGACCACGATGGCGTCCCAGAAGTCCTGGTATTTCTCCCGGAGAGGAGCGCCGAAGGGGATCCGGTGCAGCAGGGTGGGAATGAAGCCGAGGACGACGAAATAGACGAACGCGAACCGGAAGGCGATCCGCGTGGCGGGGCTCCAGCGTGCGCGCGGCTCAGTCATAGAACGTCCACTCCGGCTCGACGATCCAGTGGAACCACGGCGTTTGCAAGCCGATCCTGCGCAGCTTCGCGTGCACGCGCCGGCCGTCCAGGCGCCCGTCAAGGACGAGCGCGTAGGGCTCGGGCTCGGCGAACGACAGCTCTCCCTGCCGCCCCAGGCGCATCGTCTTCCTTTCCATGTCCAGTGCGAGCGGGTATCTCTTCCGTGCTCCGATCCAGAGCTCGACGTCGAGAGCGCCGGGGTCTTGGAAGACGGTCCAGCGCCAGCGGCGGGGGTCGGTGGACTTCTCGCCGTCGATGGTCAGCTCTTCCACCGTCCAGACGCCGTACAGGGGCGGCTCCGGCGGATGGAGCTGCCGGTAGCGCGCCGCGGCCACGGCGGTGCTGACGGCGATCGCGAGCAGGCCCACGAGAAGGACGATCCGCTCGGGCCGCCCGGCGGGCGGCTCCGGGACAGGTTCCACGGTGCGGCCGAGGAGGAGCAGGTCGAACAGCCGGCGCAGGTCGGGGGCGATCAGGAGAAGGGCGAGGACGAGCAGGCACGACAGGTAGAGCTTGAACGGCAGGTCGTAGGTCACGCTCAGCGTGATCGCCATCGCCAGGTTCGCGGCGGAGATCAGGGCACCCGCCAGGGCCGTGCGAGGGAAGAGCAGCAACACGCCGCCGATCAGGGCGGCCAGGCCGGTGAACGACTGGAACACCGGAGAGGCGCCGACGAACGTCCACAGCAGCTCCCCCTGGGTGTGATCGCCGAGCAGCCGCAAGAAGTCGAACCCCTGGAGCGGCGGCATCTGGACCGGGATCGCCCTGAAGATCCCGGAGGAGATCATGGCAAGCGCGAGCGGCAGGCGGAGCAGCAGCCGCAGCCGCGGATTCGTCAGGCTCCAGGGATGCACGTCCCAAGGGTCGCAAAAGCGGGCGGGCGGGTCAAGTCACGCAGTAGGATATCTTCTCCAGGTGCCAAACCTGGAAACCGGAACGCCGCTGTCCCCTTGCGTGGTGGTCGTCAAGACCCCGATGCTGGCGCGTCCCGGCGGCGCGGCGCGGCTCGCGGAGAGCGGCCGGCAGGTGGCGCGGACGGTGGCGCCGGCCGCGGCCGAGCATGACCGCACGCTCGCCGCGCTGCTCGCCGCCCTGACGCGCCATGGCGTCGAGCCGCTCGTCGTCGACGTCAATCCCGACGAAGCGGCCCGCGCGGCCCTGGCCCAAGCGCGCTTCGTCGTGAGCGTCGGCGGCGATGGCACGCTCCTCACCGCCTCGCACTACATCAAGACGGGCAGGCTCATGGGCATCAACTCGGCGCCCCGCGACAGCGTCGGCTACCTCGCTCTCGCCCAGCGCGCGACGATCCCGAAGACGCTCGACGCGATCGCCGCCGGCCGTCTTCAGCCGGTGCCGGTCACCCGGCTCGCCGTCAGCCTCGACGGAGTGACGCTGCCCGAACCCGCGCTGAACGACGTCCTCTTCGCGCACCAGCACCCGGCGGCGACCAGCCGCTACCTGGTGCGCCTTGGAAGACAGGCCGAGACGCACCGATCCTCGGGCCTGTGGATTTCGACCGCGGCGGGCTCGACCGCGGGCATCCGCTCGTCGGGCGGCTCGATCATGCCGCTGCGCTCGCGGCGGCTGCAGTTCCGGGCGCGCGAGCTCTACCGCCGGACGGGAGTGGATTTCCGGCTGGCGAACGGCTTCCTCGCACCGGGTGCGGAGCTCGTGGTCGAGTCGCAGATGGAGGCGGGCTGGCTCTACATCGACGGTTCGCGTGTGAGCTACCGCTTCCCCTTCGGGGCGCGGGCGGAGCTCCGCGCCCTGCGCGAGCCGCTGCTCCTCTTCGCCGACCCGAGGCGCTGGGCCACGGCCGCGGGCCGCATGGTGCTCTGAGGATTCAGCAGTACGCCCGCGCCTGGTGCGCCGCGGCTTCTTCCACGATGCTGGCCGCAATCCTGCCGGAGACGACCGCGCCTTCCATGGTGGCGAGGTACTGCTGCCGCGTGTAATCACCTGCCAGGGTCAATCCTGCGATGGGCGTGGCCTGCGGGGGCCGCAGCGCATCGTTGCCGGGGGAGAGCGAATAAAAATCGGCTGGGAGCCTGACAACCCTGTACCTCGAGATGCGGTCGCGCACCCGGACGCCAAGGCGCTCGGCGTCCCGGCAGGTGATCTCCAGGATGCCGGCGTCGTCCATGCCGAGGAAACGGTCGGGCGGCGTAAGGATGACGGAGAGGCGCCCGGGGCACTGGCGGAACGTCGACCGCGATTGCTCGGCGAAGCTCGCGAGCACCGTTCCCGGGCCGAAGGTCGTGCGGTCGATGGGCATTGACGGCCGGTCGAGCTCCATCTGGATGGTGACGGAGGGCATGGAGGGCAGCCGCAGCATGGGCTGGAACCACGGATGATGGCCGAACGTCTGCCGGATGAGCTGCTGCGCAGGCGCCAGCGAGGCTGCCAGGACGACGTGGTTCGCCTCGATCCGTTTTCCGGATACCTCGACTCCCATCACGCGGGCACCGTCGGTCAGGAGCCGGGTGACCCTGGCTCCCGTCCGCACTTCGCCACCGTTGCGGGCGATCGCTGCCGCGAGCGGCGCTGCCATGACCTCGGTCATCCCTCCCAGGAACGCCCCCACACGCACGGTCAGCAGGCGGTCCAGGTAAGGGCCGAGAGTGCCGAAGAACGCGTAGGCTGAATACTTTTCAGGGGGCAGGAAGTAGAGGCCGGAGGTCAGGGGGATCAGCACGTTGTGGATGGCGTTTTCCGTCACGCCCGCGGCTTCCGCCTTCTCCCGCACGCTGATTTGGTCCAGCCCGGCCGGATTGCTGAAGTACTCCAGCAGGCCCGCCGAGATGAAAGCGGCGAGCGTGACCCGATCCAGGAGGGAGAGGAAGCCGAAGTTCCCGAGGATCCCCCCCAGGGTCTCCAACGGCCGGTACAGGGGTGCCGCGCCGAAGACGCCGTTCCCCCGTCCATCGGGCAATCGGATCTCGACCTCGTCTTCCCAGTAGACGATGCGGTCGACATCGATGCCCGCCCGGTGCAGGAGATCGGGAAAGGCCTCGTAGAACCCGAGGACGCGATGGAGCCCGGACTCCACCATCATCCCATCCTTGTTCCAGGACGAGGTCCGGCCGCCGACCACCGGACAGGACTCCAGCAGCAGCACCTCCCGGCCTCGCGAGCTCAGCTCGAAGGCGCAGCTCAGCCCGGCCAGACCGCCTCCCACCACTACGGCGTCGGCACGTCTCATGGCATTGCCGATTGTACTCCTCGGCGGCGCAATGTTTTACTTCAAATGCTCCCGCAAGAAGGCCAGCGTCCGCGGCCACGCCTGCTGCGTCGCCTTGAAGTTCGCTGCTTCGCGGCCGTCCTGCGCCCGCAGGAAGCCGTGGCCAGCGCCCTCGTAGGTGTGCGCCTCGTACGTTTTTCCCAACTTCTTCATCTCGGCCTGGGCGGGCCCGACCGTCGCATTGACCCGGGCGTCGTCGCTGCCGTAGTGGCCGAGGACCGGGGCCTTGATCTTTGCGAGGTCCGCGGCTTCCGGCGAGATGCCATAGAAGACCACGGCGGCGTTGAGGCCCGGCTGCGCGGCGGCAAATGCGAAGCTCTGCCCACCGCCCCAGCAGAAGCCCAGGGTGGCGCTCTTGCCGTTGGCCGCGGGGAGCTTGATGGCGTAGTCGCGGACGGCGTTGAGCCGGGCGGTCGCCTGCTCCGGGCTGAGCCCGCGCACGAGCTTGACCACGTCATCGCGGCTCGCCACCGAGTCGGTGCCGCCGCCGTTGGGTCCCAGGCCGGAGATCAGGTCCGGGGCGACGGCAATGAACCCGTCCCTGGCGAGCTGGTCGGCGACGCCGCGCATCCAGTCCGACAGGCCGTAGATCTCGTGGATGAGGATGACGACGCCGGCCTTGTCCTTGCGCTCGGGGTAGACGATCCAGGTGCGGATCGGCGCGCCGCCCGAGGGCATCTTGATGTCCACGTACTCCCCGTGGCGGGGGGATTTCTCCAGCGCCGCCTTGGCCTGCTCTTCGGACGGCGGCAGGTTCTCGTCGCGAGGGGTGGCGGGGGCCGCCTTCGCGGCGGGAGTCTCAGCGGGATGAGAATGGGCATGGACGGGCTCCGCGGGCGGGGCCATCAGGATCGCGGTAGTGAGAAAGACAGTCCACATAGCTCGACCTCCTCTCTGGCGGTCCCATTGTAGTCCGGCGCACTCCAGGCAAGACAAATCCCATGAGCGGCGGGCCCGGCCCCTCGGGCCCGCCGAACCTCATGGGTCCATCGGATGTCAAAGAACGGGCCTGTCTCTCGAGCTTGCTCAAAAACAGCCCTTGCTCGCCTTCGGCATAATTGTTCCGCCTCAACGAATTGCGGCACTATGCCGTACGATATCCACGATGTCAAGAGAGGGGCTTGACAATCTTCCTTGCTACCGTCTAGTCTTTGTGCAACGCAGTCGTAGTCGTAGGGGAGTTTGATCCGCGGCGTCAATTCCGGCGCCGCTTGATGAGAAAGGGGCAGATCATGCCTGGAAGCAAGTTGGAGACGTTGGGTAGCCTGAAGCGGTTCAATGACGCGCTGGCGGGGAAGGCGGCGGAGACGCCGCAGTTGGAAGGACACCGGGCCATCTTCGGTGGAATGGTGTCGCGGGTTCATGGCTTCGCACAGCAGCAGGCGGAGCTGACGGCGAGCAAGCAGGACATCACGCAGCAGTTCCAGGAGGAGCTGATCGAAGCGCAGCGTCTGGCGACGGCGCTGCGGGCGGCGCTCAAGTCGCACTACGGTCCGGACTCTGAGAGGCTTGTGGAGTTCGGGATTCAGCCGTTCCGCGGCAAGAACCGGAAGCGGAAGGAACCGCCGCCGCCGCCGGTCGAAGCAACCGCGGAAGAGTAGAAGCAGCAGTACCACCCCAGGGAGGGCGCGCGATGCGCGCCCTCCCTTTTTTTGTCCTGATTTTGTCCTCGGGAGGTTTTCCCGATTACTTGGCAACGATTCCCGATGATCGGGAGAGGATTCCCAGCCGCGGGAAGCGATTCCCGGTCATCAGGATCTTCTCCCGGCCGTCGGGAAAGGATTCCTGGCCTCTGGAAACGATTCCCGGCCGCCGGCAAGGTTTCCCAGCCATCGGGAATCTTCTCCCGCTCACCGGGAAGGCTTGCCCGGCCGCGGGCAGAGATTCCCAGTCATCGGGAGAGCCTTCCCGGTCATCGGGAATCGCTTCCCGGTCGCCGGAAAGGTTTCCCGGTCGCCGGGAAACGCTCCCGGCCGTCGGGAAAGCCTGCCCGGCTTCGGGAAAAGGCTCCTGGCCATCGGGAGCGCCTTCCCGGTGGCGGGAATCGTCTCCCGGTCAACGGGAAAGCTTGCCCGGCCTCTGGAAGGGATTCCGGTTTATCGGGAATCGTCTCCCGCCGACCGGGAGACGCGGGGAGAAGGGTTCATTGAAAACCGAGAAGGACGGCCGGCCTCCGAGTCCAAGGACGCCGCCGTCCGCCCATTTTGAAGGGGACCTGATCTCCAGGGAAGCCGTGTGTCCCTCTCCCATCGAGAAGGAGAGGACCGGTCGGCTCCGGGGGGAGATCGGGAAGAGGGCGCCTGCCCTCCATGCATTTCCCCTCCCGCCTCGCGCATGAGAACGCCATTCCCCTTCCTGAGAGCGAGGTGCGGAGCCCCGGAGCTGACCGAGGGCTGGCCATGTCATCTTATTTATCGCACGAGACCTAGGGCGCAGGACCGCTTCCTTCAGCACCCAAACAGATACTTGAGTTTCCCCCTGCCCTGTGGTAAAAGCCGGAAGGCTGGGGAGAGACCGTGATCTACAAGCTCGACCACATCGGAATCACCGTCCGGTCGTTGAGAGAGGCTCGAGAACAGATCGAGGGCATCCATCCCTGCTTCCACGCCCAGCACGGCATCGAAGTCCGGGAAGCCCTCAAGGAAGTCTCGATTCACAGGCCGGACCGGCTCAGCATCTCGCTCCACAGAAAGAAGAAGGACATCAGCATCGAGCTGATCGAGTACCCCCAGGTCTCGGAAAAGAAAGGTTCGATGCTGCCTTGGCGGTACGACCCCGCGGGCAGCCTGGAATCCTTGAAGGATGCCATTCGCGAGCAGATAGACCGCTCGCTCCACGGCTGGTCTTTCGCCGACATCGCCTCCCTGCTGGCCGCGCACGCGGAATTCAACGCCGTCGTCATTCCGGTGGAAGACCTCGCTGCCGAGGAGCGCTTCTGGGAGGGGCTCCGCTTCAGGAAGGTCCATTCCGACGGCGAGGTGGCGGTCCTCGGCCTGAAGTCCCTCATCCCTCCAGGTCAGAGCGATTACATCATCCTGTTCAAAGTGGACTTCGAGATGCAATACCACACGGACATGGAGGGCCTCAACGAGGTAGCCTTGCTGTGCCACTCCTGCTCGGCCGATTTGAAAGCGTTTCCCCAGGACGTATTCAAGTCCTCTGTCGGTACGCTCTCCGTAGATGGCAAGGAGATCGACCTGGGATATCTCCGCTCTCCTTCTGGCGTCCTGGCGGAGCTGCTGTCCGTGAGGCTTGCGGGGCCATGAGCGCTGAGCTCTCCGACCGGCTGCCGGCCGGCAGCGTGGTGGCCCTGTTGACCGCCTCGACCCTTCTGGCGGCGGCCTACGGTGCCACGGCGCTGTTGCCCCTGCATGTCGCGGCGATCGGGGGAAATGCCGCGACGGTCGGCGTGATCATCTCCTCGGGCACCGTCTTCACCCTGCTGTTCGCCGTGCTCAGCGGCCACCTGACGGACAAGATCGGGCGGCTCAACGCCATCCTGATGGGCGGAGTGTCCCTTGCGGCCGGCGTGGGGATCATTGGCGCCTCCAGCGCGATCGGCTGGCAGCTCATCCTTGCCGGCGTGCTGCTCGGGACAGGATGGGCTCTCTTCTACGTCCTGACCCCGATCTACGTCGTCTCCTTTCTCGCCCCGGAGTCCAGGATCAAGTACCTCACCCTGGTCTCGGGTTTTCAAATGCTGGGGATCGGCGCCTCGCCCCTGGCCGGGCGGCTCACCGAGGTCCTGAAAACCCCTGTATCCGTTGTTTTCAGAGGCCTTGCCATCGCGGGCCTCGTCGCCTGCGCTCTCCTCGCCTGGATGGGGAGAAGCCTGCGCGGCATGCCGAGGACGGAAGGCAGGCTGGCCCGGCTGCAGTGGCCGGCGATCCGGCGGGTCTTCGCGGGAGTCGCGCGTTATCCGGTGATCATGATCGGGCTCGGCGCCTGTATCTTCTCCACGCTTTCCGCCTTCCAGACCACGCTGGCCCAGGAATGGAAGAAAGATTACAGCCTGTTTTTCCTCGTCTTCATCACGACCGTGGTCGCCTGCCGGCTTTCCCTGGCCGGATACGTGGGCCGGCACAATCCTTACAAAGTCATCCTCGTTCTGCTGGGGACCATGCTGGCAGGGCTGCTGCTGATGTTCCGCGCAGCCGGCAGCGTGTATGTGTACGGGCTTTCGGCAATGCTCTTCGGCATAGGTTACGGCTTGGCCTATTCGGTTCTGAACGGCATCCTGGCCAACTCCGTGGATACGGAGATCCAGCCGCAAGCGCTGCAGATCTTCACCTGTTCATATTTCCTGGGCATTTTTGGATTCCCCGCGGTTGCGGGGGTTCTGCTGACCCGCTACGGGGTTTCCACCCTGTTGGCCGCCCTCGTGGGAGTCGGCGGCCTCGAGCTTTTAGTGGGGTGCTACATGGCAGCACGATCCAACAACTGAGCGCGAAACACGAAGGAGGACTCATGCCCGACGCAAAAGCGGCCAAGAAGACGACCACCCCCCCTCCGGAAACGGAAGCACCACCCGTGGCCGAAGCGAGGCCGGAGAAGGACGAACCGGCAAGGGCACCGCACGAGCTTTTCTGGGAAGCCGGACAGCGCTTGTACCAAGCTCTGCAAAGTGGTGGCGAGGAAGCGCGCAACAGGCTCGCATCGTCTTATCAGGAACAGTGGCAGCACCTCTGTGACGTACAGGGCGAGTCCCAGAAACGGGCTGAGGAGCTTCGCCTCGAATATTGGACCGCACTCACCCAGGCCACGGGGGAAGACCGCAACCGCATCTACCAGGAAGCCACCCAGAAATATCAGGAAGGCCTCTGGGAGATCCAGACGAACACCCGAAAAGAGTGGGAGACCGCGGCCGCCAACTATCAGGGAGCTCTCACGAGCCTGCAGGAAGGCTTTCAGGGGACCCGCATCACAGCCTTCAACGCCTACAAGCAGGCCTGCCAGAGAGCGTGGTCCGAAATCGATCCCAACACGCTTACCTGCGAGAGCCTCGCCACGATCGGTCAGAGCCTCCTGATGGGCGCTCGTTTCATTGGTGGCAGGCCGCACGCCTCATAGGGTCTCGGAGAGGAGGGCCTGCGCTTCGCTGTTGTCGAGCGACTCGAGCTCCGCGAGCAGTCGC
The DNA here is from genome assembly GCA_963741305.1 of uncultured Holophagales bacterium. Lineage (GTDB taxonomy): Bacteria > Acidobacteriota > Thermoanaerobaculia > Multivoradales > UBA5704 > DATMER01. The sequence continues at coordinate 416,501 of CAVUHL010000003.1, forward strand.
TCGGCATCCTCTTCATCTCCCATGGACCGTTGAGTCAAGGCGATCGCCAGGGCCTCGGCATTCGAGTGGAGGAACACCTCCGCCGCCTCGACGTTCAGCCCCGTCGCTTCCGATAGATGGGTGGCGACGCGGGCCGCTTCCTCCTCGTATCCGCCGAGAGCCAGGAAATCCTCATGGATTCCTACGCTGTCCCAGCCGAGCACGTCGGAGAAGGCTGCCGCGATCAGTTGCTCCAGGTCAGTCCGGGGAGCTCCTCCGGTATTGCCTCCATCCTGCCTGCGCGGAGGGAGGTTGGTGCGATCGATCTTGCCGCTCGCAATGCGGGGAAGCCGGGTCACGCGGACGATCGATGCCGGGATCATGAACGCGGGGACCTGCTGGCTGAGCATCGCGCGGGCTTCACCCTCCGTGTAGCTCCCTTGAACGAAAGCCACCAGCTCGTCACGGTGGACGGTCACCGCGGCCTCCCGGACTCCGGGCACGGAGCGCAGGACCGACTCGACCCGGTCGCGGTCCACATCGTAACCGCGGACGCGCAGCTGGGGGCCGAGGATGCGGATCGAGCCGGCGAGCAGCTCGAATTCGTTCACGGGCCGCTCGGGCTGCTCCAGGACGCTGCGCAGGAGCCGCTGGTAGTTCATGACGAAACGGCTGACCGTCTCGGGCGTGTACAGGGCCGCTCTGAACTCGACCTCGCTCCGGATCTCGTGAGAGGTCTCCAGCAGGGCCAGCGAAAAGTCGAACTTGGCGGTCCCTGTGCGCGGCGACCCGGCGGGCTCCGAGTCCCCTTCGGCCGCCCGGTGGAGGAACGCCAGCTGGAACAGCGGGTTGAACGACGCGTCACGGTCCGGTTGAAGCTCCTCGACGATCTTCTCGAACGGAGTCTCCTGGTACTCGTAAGACTCCAGGACGACGGAGCGCACGCGCCCGACCAGCTCGCGGAAGGAGACCGGGCCCGAGGCGTCGACGCGCAGGGCCATCGTATTGGCGATGAACCCGATCATGCCGGCCAGCTCGGGACGGTGCCGGTTGGCGAAAGGCGTACCGATCACGATATCCGCGCTGCCGGTGTAGCGGCTCAGGAGCGCGACGTACGCCGCCAGCAGCGTCATGAACGTCGTGGCTCCTTCCGCGCGCGAGAAGGCGCGGAGCGCCGGGATAAGGTCGCCGCCGAAGGTGGAGTGCCAAGTCCTCCCTTCGAAGGCCTGGACCGGCGGGCGAGGGAAGTCCTCGGGCAGCCGCAGCAGCGGGGGAGCCCCGCTCAGCAACCGGCGCCAGTAGGAAACGTGACGGTTCAGGACGTCTCCCGTGAACCAGGAGCGCTGCCAGCGAGCATAGTCGGTGAAGCGGATCGGAAGCTCCGGCAGGCTTGGGGTCTCGCCGGCCGCGAACGCCGCGTAGAAGAACGCCAGCTCGCGGCTGAAGATGTCCAGCGACCATCCATCCGCAATGATGTGATGGATGCTCATCAGGAGAAGGTAGTCGTCATCCCCGCGCTGGATCAACCGCAGCCGGAGGAGCGGCGCCCGCTCGAGGTCGAAAGATTCGCGGGCGGTCTCCTCCGTCAGCCTCGCGGTCTCCGCTTCCCTCTGATCAGGATCGAACGCGCGAAGATCGAACAGCGGGATCGGCACGTGCACGTCCGGCTCGACGCGCTGCACCGGCTCCCAGTCCACGACGTCGAACCGGAGACGCAGGGATTCGTGCCGCTGGACGATTGCATTGACCGCCCGTTCCAGAGCGTCCGTCGAGAGGTGGAGCCGCAACGGGAGCGATCCCGCGATGTTGTAGAGCGGGCTGTCGGGCTCGTAGCGGTCCAGGAACCAGAGGCGCTGTTGAGTGAAAGAGAGAGGCGCCGGACCGTCGTCCGTGCTGCGCTCCAGGCGCGCGACCGGGGCCCGGGACTCTTCCTGCGCCAGCCCGGCGATGACACGCGCCAGTGTTTCAATCGTCGGGTGCTCGAAAAGGGTGCGCAGGGGTAGCTCGACTCCGAAGGACAGGTTCAGCTTCGCAATGAAGGCCGTCGCGAGCAGGGAGTGGCCGCCGAGGACGAAGAAGTCGTCGTGGATGCTGACCTTCTCGACTCCGAGCGTCTCCGTCCACAGCCGCGCGATCCCGTGCTCCAGCTCGGTCCGCGGAGCCGTGTACTGCGCGGCGCCGCTTCGCGACTGCCGCACCAGCGTGGGAAGGTCGATCCGGCCGTTGCTGCGCAGCGGGAGCTCCGTCACGAATCTGATCGATTTGGGGATGCGTGCCGGCGGCAGCCACGCGCGCAGCTCGCTGGCGATCAATGCGGCGCTGGTCCGGGGCTCCTGGATGACGAAGGCCGCGGGTTCTTCGAGCGGCTCGTCGAAGGCGACGACGGCCTCCGTGACTCCCGCGCAGCGCCGGAGAGCGTCTTCGACATCCGCGCGGTTCCGCCGCAGGACTTCGCCCGCGGCACGCAGCTTGACGGTGCCCGACGCGGTGCGGATCGCCCGCACGCCAGTCCTCTGTCCGCCGAAGGCCAGCTCGCCGAAGGCTCCGAGCGGCGCGGGCTCGCCAGTATCGCTCAGGATGTCGCCGTCCAGCACCATGTCACCCCCGGCTGTTGGGGCAATGAAGACATGGCCGAGGTCCGCGATGCGGAGCATCCACCGGCAGCGTTCGAATACCTGAGATGGAAGGGCGGAGCGGAGGTGCTGGGCCTCCTCCGGATCCTCCAGCTCGACGACGATCGCCACGTCCTGCAAAGACTTTGCGAACTCGCGGGCGAGCACGCTGAGCGTCCGCGGCTTGACGATCAGGACTTCGGCACCGCTCGACCTCAGGGTGCGGGAGAACGTCCGCACCGATACATCGGGATCGCGCTCGGGCAGAATGAGATGGCAGCCGTGGTCCTGGGCCGCCTGGTGGAGGAGCGCCGAGTCCGAGGCGCAGGCGATCCGCCGGCCCGCGAATTCGGCGAGCGGCGAACGTTTCTCCTGCGGGACCGGTGCGCGCAGCGGCAGGCTGGAGACCGGCGCGTCGGGCGCCGTGACAACCTGGGCCAGCAGCTCGCAGAATTGATCCATCATGCAGGCCACGGACTCGCGCGTAAATAGATCGATGCAGTACTCCAACTGTCCGGTCAGGCCCACGCCGGAAGGCAGCAGGTACAGGGACAGGTCGAATTTCGACGTGCCCGTGGCGACCGGCGGCGCCTCCACGAGGCCGCTGGAATCCCAACCTTCCAGGTTCTGGAAGATCAGCATCACCTGGAACAGCGGCGTGCGATCCATCGCGCGCTCGGATTCCAGCTCCGAGACGAGGTGCTCGAACGGCATGTCCTGGTGAGCGAATGCGCCGAGCGTCACGTCGCGGACCGTGCGCAGATGGCTGCGGAAGCTGGGATCGCCCTCCCACTTCGTGCGCAGGATGATCGTGTTGGAGAAGAACCCGATGAGCCCTTCGAGCTCGGGGCGCCGCCGGTTGGCGATCGGCGATCCGACGCTCACGTCGCGGACGCCGCACAGGCGATGGAAGAGGGCATTGAACGCCGCCAGGAACGCCATGAACGCGGTGCAGTTCTCCTGCCGCGCAAGGGCGGCCAGGTCGCCGTAGACCGCCGGGTCGACCTTGAACAGATGGATGTCGCCGCGCGTGCTCTGGACAGGAGGGCGAGGGTAGTCCGTCGGCAGCTCCAGGAGCTTCGGCGCATCTCGCAGGTTTTCCAGCCAGTACTCGTGCTGGCGCTCGAGGACTTCGCCGGTGAGCCACTTGCGCTGCCAAGCCGCGAAATCGGCGAACTGCACGGGCAGCTCGGGAAGCGGCGAAGGCAATCCCTTGCTGAAGGCGTCGTAGATCGTCGCCAGCTCGCGGTACAGGATCGACATCGACCAGCCGTCCGCGGCGATGTGATGCATCGTCAGGACGAGGATCTGCTGCTCGGGAGCGGATTGGATCAGGAGCGCGCGCAGGATCGGGCCGTTGGCCAGGTCGAAAGGCCGCCGGATCTCCCGCAGCACCAGCCCGTAGACTTCGTTGGGGATGATGCCGGGGTCCATCGCGGACACGTCCATCGTCCGCAGCCGTACCGCCGGATCGGCAGAGACGCGCTGCGCGGGCGCTCCGTCGATGAATGGAAACGTTGTGCGCAGGATCTCGTGGCGGCGCGCGATCTCCGACAGGCTGCGCTCGATGAGGGAGGCGTCGGCACGGAAGGGGAGCGGCAGGATGACCGGGATGTTGTAGGAGCTCTCCCCTGGCGAAAACCGGTCGAGGAACCAGAGCCGCTGCTGAGTGAAGGAGAGCGGCGCCAGATCCTCCGGACCCCGGACCGTCCGCGGGATCATCTCCGAGAGGTCCGAGGAGCGCGCCTCGCCCGAGTCGATGCACTTGGCGAGCCCCGCCACCGTGGGGTCCTCGAAAAAGTCGCGCAGGGAGACTTCGACTCCGAACGCGTCCCGCAGACGCGCGATGGCGCTGGTCGCCAGCAGCGAGTGGCCTCCGAGATCGAAGAACCTTTCGTACAGGCCGACGCTTCCGCACCCGAGCACCTCGGAAAAGACCTGCGCGATCCGGATCTCGGTCGGCGTCCGCGGGGCCACCGAGCGATGGCTCCTGGCCGCGTGATGGATCCACGCCGAGCCGCTCGGCAGGGACTTGCGGTCCACCTTGCCGCTGCTGAGCCGCGGCATCTCCTCGATCCAGATCAGCTCCGAGGGGACCATGTAATCGGGAAGCTGCGCGGCGACGAACTGGCTGACCTGATCGCGCAGGTAGCTGGGGGAAGGGGGCAGCCACGCGGCCGCCTCTGCGCCGTTCGCCGACGCTGGCTCCGGGCGCCGGCCGAACACCATTGAAACTCCGCTGCCGCGCAGCATCGCCTCCTGGTCCACCGTGACCTCGAACCCCTGGCGGTGGAGCAGGTCGCAAACCTGGGACACGCGCGAGTCGATCTCGTGCACCTCGACTGCCACCTGGCGGATCTTCGGCCAGTCGCTTTCGGAGATCCCCGCGAGCACGTCATGCTCGCTCTTCTCGACGTCGATCTTGAGCAGATCGATCCCCGCGAGCCCTTCCTCGGCCAAAACCTGAGAGACCGTCTTGACCTGGCACTCGACAATTTCTGCCTGGAGCCGGTCGCCGACGAGCTTCTCGAGCTCGGGGCCCTGGTAGCCCCGGTTGGCCTCGAACGCGAGGATCACGTCGCGCTCCTGCTCGTGATCGGCATAGCGTCCTGAGAGGATCGAGACGTGCGGGTAGTAGGTGAAGGAGACCGTTCCCGGCTCGCGCCCCAGCGCGATCTGGTGCGGCTTCACGTCCCATGGGTACAGCCCGGAGTTCATGGCCAGCAGCTTGTGGATATCCGGGATCGGCTCGAATGCGTAGACCTTCGCACCCGGGCACCTGAGGCCAACATACAGCGCGAACATGCCGATGTTGGCGCCCACGTCGAAGACCACGCTCCCCGGGCGCAGGTCGATCCCGTGCCGCAGATAGCTCTCGTCGGCAAAGATCTCGTCGTAGAGGAAGACGGTTTCGCCGCGGTTCTTTGCGATGACTGAGAGCCCGTTCTCCATCTCCTCGACCATGAAATCGTCGTCGAGCAGGCCCTCGCGCTCATACCGCAACAGGGAGCGGACGACGCTTCCGGCCTTCGGATCGGGGACGCAATGCGCCACGAGCCGCTGATCCGAGCTCCCCGTCGAGCGCACCGTCACCACCGACTCGACGATCGCCTCGTGGCTGCAGAGGGCACGCTCGACCTCGCCGGCCTCGATGCGGAAGCCGCGCACTTTCAACTGGTGATCGATGCGGCCGAGATATTCGATGCTGACGTCGGCGCGGTAGCGCGCGAGGTCGCCGGTCCGGTACATCCTGGCGCCGCCCTCAGGCGAGAACGGGTCCGGCAGGAAGCGCTCCGCCGTGAGGTCCGGCTGCCCGATGTAACCGCGTCCGACCGCGATGCCGGCGATGAACAGCTCGCCTTTTGCGCCGAACGGCACCGGCTCGAGCGTCTCCGGGTGCAGGACGTGGGTGCGGACGTTCCAGATCGGATAACCGATCGGAACGACCGTTGTCATCGTCGCCGGGGTTCCACGGTAGCAGGGCCAGAAGGTGACGTCGATCGCGCACTCGGTCGGACCGTAAAGGTTGTGCAGCTCGGCATTCAACCGCGAATGGAACATGCCGACCACGTCCGGCGGCAGTGCCTCGCCGCTGGCGATGACCCGGAGCAGCGAGGTGCAGCGCCGCGAATGCGGGTGCTCCAGAAAGGCGCGGAGCATCGATGGCACGAAGTGCATGGTTGTGATCCGGTGAGAGGAGATCACCTCGGCGAGGTAGGCGGGGTCCCCGTGCTCTCCCGGAACGGCAAACACCACGGTTGAGCCGAACATGAGCGGCCAGAACAGCTCCCAGACCGAGACGTCGAACGTGTACGGCGTCTTCTGCAGGACGCGGTCGCCGGAGCCGAGTGGAAACGCGGCCTGCATCCACAGGAGCCGGTTCAGGAAAGCATCATGCGGATTGGCGGCGCACTTCGGCTTTCCTGTCGAACCGGACGTGAAGATCGCGTAGGCGAGATCGTTGAGCGATGGGAAAGGAATATTGCTGTTCGCGCTCTCCATGTCCGCGACGGACAGCCGCTCGATAGGCGGCAGCCGATCCGCCAGATCCGCCGACACCAGGGCCACCGTCGCGCCGATGTCATGCACCATGGCTTCGATCCGGGCCTTCGGGTGATCGGGATCGAGGGGTACGTAGGCCGCGCCGGCCCGCAGGATTCCGAGCAGGGCCGCCATCAGATCGGACGAGCGGTGAAGGCACACGGGCACGAGATGGCCGGGTCCGATTCCTCTCGCCTGAAGGCCGGCCGCGACGGCCTCAGCGCGGTCGACGAGCTCGCGGTAGGTTGTCGTGCCGGCGCGATCGACGATCACGGCGATATCGTCGGGATTGGCATCAGCCTGGTCCCAGATGCGCTGGATCACCGTCGCGTCGGAATCCCAGGCCCGCGCCGTCGGATTGCAATCGATCAGAATCCGCTGGCGCTCCGCGTCATCCAGCAGGGGCAGGTCGGCGACCGGCCGAGTCGGGTCGGCCACCATCGCGCTCAGCACGAGCCGAAGCCGATCGACGAAGTGCGCGACCGTCGGCGCATCGAAAAGATCGATGTTGTACTCGACCGCTCCCCACAGGCCATTCTCGCTCTCGGCGAGAGAAAGCGTCAGGTCGAACTTCGCCGTGCTGGGGACCGGCGCAGCGGGTTGCTGTGGTTGTTCGACGGCTGGAGCGTGCCCGGCCTGGGTCATCGCGCTCAGCAGCGTGAACACGACCTGGACGATGGGCTGATGCGAGAGGCTCCGGTCGGGCTGCAGCTCCTCGACCAGCCGTTCGAACGGCAGCTCCTGGTTGGAGTACGCATCGATCGTGGTATCCACGACGTGGCGCAGAAGATCCTCGACGGTCGGACGCCCGGAATGATCCATGCGCAGCACGAGCGTGTTGACGAAGAGGCCGATCAGGGACTCGAACTCCGGCTTCTCGCGCAGCGCGACCGGCGTGCCGAGGATGATGTCGGTCTGCCCGGAGTAGCGGTGCAGGAGCGCGCTGAAGCCGGCCAGCAGGACCATGAACAGGGTCGCTCCGTGCTTCTGGGACAGCCTCAGGAGATCCTGGTGGAGCTCCCCTCCGAGCATCACCGGCAGCGTGGCACCGATGAAGCGCTGCACTTTCGGACGCGGCCGGTCGAGCGGCAGCTCGATGACGGCGGGGGCATCAGCCAACCGTTCCCGCCAATACGCCAGGAGCGACGCGAGGACCGGCCCGCTCAACCTCTCCCTCTGCCAGCGCGCATAGTCCGGGTACTGCGTCGGCAGCTCCTCCAGAGGCGAGCCCGAAATCAGCGCCTCCAGCTCCTGGAAGAACAGCCGGACGGACCAGCCGTCGGAGATGATGTGGTGCATCGTGAACATCAGGAACGGATCGGTTTCATCGATCACGAGCACCGTCGCGCGCAGCAGCGGACCGCGCTCGAGGTCGAAAGGGGTCATCGCCTCCACGAACGCGAGCCGCTGGACCTCTACATAGCGCTGGACTTCCGGAAACGGGCGAAGATCGACGACCTCCACGGCCTGCTTTCGTTCGGCGGCGACGACCTGAACTGGCTCTCCGTCCTCGACGGTGAACGTGGTCCGAAGCGACTCGTGCCGGCGGACGATCTCATCGAGAGCGCGCCGGAGCACGGCGGCGTCGAGCGCCCCCGAGTAACGAAACCCACAGGGGATGTTGTAGACCGGGCTGCTCGGATCGAGCATCTGCAGGAACCACATCCTTCGCTGCGCGTAGGACGTCGGATGGCTTGAGGTGCGCGTGCTCATGAAGATGAAGCCTCGAAAGATGGAGTCTCTTGGAAGGCCTCGGCGAGGCTGGCGATCGTGCGCGAGCGGAACAGCGTGCGCAAGGGAAGCTCCCGCCCCAGCGCTTCGGAGGCGCGTGACATCACGCTGGCGGCGAGCAGCGAGTGGCCTCCGAGGCTGAAGAAATCGACGTCGATCCCCACGTCTTCGAGCTGGAGCACGGTTTTCCAGATCTCGACCAGCGCGCGCTCCGTTTCATTGCGCGGAGGGCGCGTTCCAACCATCTGCTGGCGCGACAAGCCAACCAGGGCCCCACGGTCCAGCTTCCCAGTGGGGCCCACCGGCATGGCGTCGAGCGCGACGAACCTCTGCGGGACCATGTGCTGGGGAAGATGGCGCGCGAGCGTTTCCTGCAGCTCCTCGGCGTCGACCGCCGATCCTTCGGCGGTGTAGTAGGCGACGAGCGCATCGGATTCCACCTCGACCGCGGCGCTGCTCACACCGGGGATCTGGAGGAGATGGGCTTCCACCTCGGCAGGCTCGATCCGGAACCCGCGGACCTTGAGCTGGCGGTCCGCCCGCCCCAGGTGCCAGAGATGGCCCGCGCAGTCGGCCCGCACGACATCCCCTGTCCGGTACCAGCGCCCGCCGGCGGGGCCGCCCAGATCAGGTGCTTGAATGAATCGCTCCGCGGTCAGCTCGGGCCGGTTCAGATATCCCAGCGCGACGCCGGGGCCACCCAGCAGCAGCTCGCCGGGAGCGCCGGCTGGCAGGGGGCGCAGCTGCGAATCCACCACGCGCACCCACATGTGGGCGAGCGGCTTGCCGATGGCCGGAGGCCGCTCGGCTGGGACGCACTCCGCGACCGTCGCCCAGATGCTCCCCTCGGTCGGACCGTAGGCATTGAAGAAGCGGCGGCCGGCAGCCCACCGCGAGACCAGCTCGGCGCCGCAGGCCTCGCCGGCAACGATGAGCACCCGAAGATCCTGCAGCTCGATTGGAGCCAGCACGGCGAGCGTCGACGGCGGGATCGTCAGGACCGTGATCCCGCGGGCTTTCAGGAGGCCGAGCAACGGCGGCCCCGGAATCAGCTCTTCGATCTCAGCCAGATGCAGCTCGCCGCCGCATCGCGGCGCCATGACGATCTCGAAGATGCTCGCATCGAAATTCGGCGAGGAGAATTGCAGGATGCGCTCGCCGTCCGTGAGCCCGAAATGCCGGACCTGCTCGTCCGCGGCGTGGCAAACCCCGATGTGCGGAACGACGACCCCCTTGGGCTCGCCCGTCGATCCGGACGTATAGATCACATATGCGGCCTCGTGGCTTCCGATCTCCAGGCCGACGTTCGATCCGTCGTAGCCCGAGCAGTCCATCTCCGCCAGGTCATTCTGGGAAAGGATCAGGCTGGCGCCCGAGTCCGCCATCATGAACTCCAGCCGGGCCGGCGGATATTGGGGATCGAGCGGTAGATAGGCGGCGCCGGCTTTCAGGATCGCGAGGAAGGAGACGATCAGATCGATCGAACGGTCCATGTACACGCCGACCGTCTGCCCGCGTTCGATACCGCGTGCCATCAGGGCCCGCGCCAACTGGTTGGCGCGGGCGTTCAGATCGCCGTATGAGATCTCCTGCCGGCCTTTGAGGGCAATCCTCTCCGGGCTGAGGGCCGCGCGCCGTTCGAAGATGCCGTGAATCGTCGTGGCGAACTCGGGCGACAAGGGCAGCGGACTGTCATCGAAGGAGGCGCGTTCGAGCAGAGGCAGGGTCGAGGCCGGATCTTCGGGCCTCTCGGCGACGGCCTTGGCGACCGTGTCGATGGCACCGGCCAGCGCGCGGATTGTCCCCTCTTCGAACAGGTGGCTGTCGTACAGCAGCTCCAGTCGGGTGCCGTCGACGGCCAGGGCAACATCGAACAGGACCGAGCCGCCGGAGAACCAGGGATCGGCCGGATCGCCCTCGCAGTCCAGCTCCGAGCGGACGGCGAGCACGGATTGGAAGAGCGGGTTGTGCCGGCTGGAGCGCCGGATCCGCAGCTCCGCGACGAGCTTCTCGTAGGGCAGGTCTTCCTGGGCGAGAAATGACTTCAGCTCCTGATCGATCTTCTCCGCGAGGGCACGGTAACTCACGTCCGCGCCCAGCTCCACGCTCAACGGCACCGTGTTCGTCCCAACGCCGACGAAGTCCCCCAACCGTCTCGTCTGCCTCGTCTGAATACCGATCACGATCGAGTCCTGGCGGGCGAACCGGCTCAAAACGATCGAGAGCACCGCGGCCCAGTGGTGGCCGGAGCCCTGGATCTCCCATCCGTACCTGCGGACATCCGGCAATCCGTTGGGCCGGCGCGGCCGGTCCGTGTGCAGGGCGAGGAGCGCAGGCGCCCGCTCCAGCGGCCGCCATCGGCTCACCAGCCCGTCGATCCGTGCCCCGCTCAAGCGCTGCCGCTGCTTGCGGGCGTAGTCCGCCGGTTGCAGCCGCGCGGGAGGCAGATCCTGCCCGCGGCAGGCCGCGAGGATCTCGCGCCGGAGAAGGGCGAGCGACGGCCCGTCGCAGACGATGGCATGAGTCACGAGGACCAACTCCTCGGTCATCACGAGCGCGCGAAAGAGAGGCGGAGTCATCGAGCGGACGCCGCGCACCGCTTCTTCCAGAGAGCCAGAGGCGAGCGGATCGGCCGGAGGGTCCCTGACGATCTGGACCGGCTTGTCGCCCTGCAACACAACGTCAGTCCGCAGCGCTTCGTGCCGGTCGATCACGAGGGCGACGGCCTCCCGCAACGTCTGCAGTCCGATATCAGGAGGCAGGCGAAAGCGCGCAATCAGGACGAAGTGATCGGATTCGAGGTCGTTCTGCGCCAGCGCCCAGATCCGCTCCTGGGCAAAGGAGACATCCTGCGGGCGGGCGCTCGCCGCGGCGCCGTTCGCCGGGGACGGACGCTTGAGACGGGCTTCGAGCAACGCGCGTTTCTCGGGCGACAGAGCGGCGATCCGCTGCGCAAAGTCAGTCACCTGTCATCCTCCCGCAAGGAAATCACGGATCAGGGCGGCGACCTCGTCGGGCCGGTCGTACATGCAGTAGTGGGTCGCACCCGGCATTTCGACGAAGCGGGCCCTGGGTAGGCTTCTCGCCACCTCCAGGCCCAGCTTCGGCGAGGCGATCCGGTCGAGCTCCGCGCTGACGACGAGAGTCGGGCTGCCCACGCTGGTATCGAGAGGGCAGTTCCAGAAATCCCGGATCTGCTTCGCATACGCAAGGGTCGACTCGTCCGAGCGATAGGGCGCGAGGAGGGCGGACTGCAACTCGGGATCGGCGCGGGCCAGGACTTCCGGCTCCTGAGCGACGCTCGCGGAGTCCGTCAGCATGCCGCGCACGGTCGGGGCCATGCCGGGCGACCGCTCGAGGAGCTCGAAGACCTTGTCGAGCCTCTTCTGATAGCCGGTCTCCGTGCTGGGATCGCCGTAGGTCCCCGCCAGAAGCACCATCGAAGCCACGCGGTCCGGGTGCGCGGCGGCATACTTCAGGCAGAGCTTCGGCCCGCTGCACCAGCCGACGAGGTGGACCGGACCCTCCGCGATCTTCTCGATCTCCTCGACGATGGCCGCGACGTCGGCGACCTGTTCGTCCAGGGTCAGGGTGGTCCGTAGCTGCCAGATCACGACCCTGTGATCGGGAGCCAGCCGGTCGATGAGACGGGCCCAGTACTGCAATCCCATGCCGATCGCATTGACGACGATCACGGTAGGACCGGTATTACCGAACAAGTAATATTGCAATCCATCTCGAGAGCGGAGGGTGTCCGGGCCCGGGAAGCCGGCGAGGCGCACGCGTTCCGAGCGGCGCGACTCGGCCTGATTCCGGGACCAGTCCGCGATCTCCTCCGGACCGACATCCTCCAGGATCGGGTTGTTCCCTTCCAGCCGGCTTTCGAAGAGCCGGTCGACCGCCGAGAGGGAGGAAGGGTCCGCGCCGAAGAGGATCTCGACGTCGAAGGCGTCGCCGAACAGGTCGGCGAGCGTGCCGCTTCCCTCCAGCGTGGTGCGGAGAGCGTGCTGCTCGAAGTATTCGGGTGAGCGGGCCCTCACCTCCTCCAGGGTACGGTCGAGTGCCTGCAGGAAGGCCGTGTCAGTACGGAGCTGCTTCTCGGCTTGCATCGTCGATCAGGACTTTACGAACTTCATGCACAGCCTTATACTGCGTATTCGTTATGTCTGTCAAACGAAAAAAAGTAAAAACCGGCGGGCTGTGGAGGTGGAGACGCCATGCGTGAGCTGAGCCTGCACGGCCGCAAATTCTTTCTCACTCCGGTGTGCCTGGTTCCCAACGGCCGAGCCCATCTGGGCCACATTGCCGGCCCCCTCCTCAAGATGGACGTGCTGCGCCGGCATCTGGAGCGCGCCGGCGCCGAGGCCCGCATGGTCTCGATGAGCGACGTCCACGAAGCGCACGTCCTCATCAAGGCGTACGTGGAAGGGTCGAGCCCCGAGGAGGTCGCCAACCGGTTCCACGGCCAGATCGTCCAGGACCTTGCTGCTCTGGACATCGCCTACGACGATCTCCTCAACCCCCTCGATCCCGCGTGGTCGGAGACCTACGAGGCCGTCAACAGAAGCTTTCTGGAGGGGATCGTCCGGAGCGGCAACGCCGCCGTGCGCTCCGAGCCGATGCCCATTTTGACTGGCGTCGACGGTGCCGGGCTCAATGGCAAGCCGTGGCGGCCCCGGGACGGCGATCCCATCGTGAGCGGCTGGCTCAAGGGGCGTTGTCCGCACTGCGAGCAGTCGCTCGTGGGGTTCTTCTGCGAATCGTGCGGCGGCCACTTCGCGCCGGCGCAGATGCTCGACCCCGGTCCGGCCTATTTCCCCGGCAAGCTGCGCTTCGAAGAGCGCAAGTCCCTGTACCTCGATCTTCGCGGGGGGGCGCCGGCGATCCTGGAGCACCTGCAACGGATCCGGGTGCGTTCCGACTTCGTCGAGATCGCCGAACGGTACTTGAGGGTGAACGGAGCCTCCATCCGGTTGACCGTGCACAGCCCGTGGGGGATCGGGATCGACGGTCACGGGATTTCCGCGGGTCAGGTGATCTTTTCCTACTCGGCGCTGCTGATCGGCTGCCATCTCGTCGCCGGGGAGCGCTACAAGCAGCTCACGGGGGCGGACCTGAACCCGTTCTCTGTCGACTCGGATGTCACCTGCGTGCTGTCGTTCGGCATCGACAACACCGTGCCGTTCCTCGTCGGCGCGGTCGGATGCGCCCTTGGCCAGGATGTCTACAAGCCCGTCGACCACTTCCTGGTCAATTACTTCTATGACTTGGACGGCAGCAAGTTTTCGACGAGCCGCGGACACGTCATCTGGGGAGGGGACATCGTCACCCTCGGCAAGGCGGAGGTGGACCTGGTCCGCGCCTATCTATGTGGACACAATCCGGAGTTCGGCAAGGAGAACTTCCGCGCGGCCGAGTTCCTCCAGTTTCACAATGAGCTCGGCTCCCGGCTGACCACGGGGATCGCCGAGGCTTCCCGCGCCGCTGTTGATGCTACCAACTACGACGACGCGGCCATGCGCTACCTCGAGCTCGAGCTGCGGACGCAGTCGGATTTCCTCAGCCCCGCCACGTTCGACCTCGACGGAGCGTTTTCGTGTGTCGAACGCTGGCTGGAGCGGAGGCCGGCGTTCACCGCGACCCCTGGCGCGGCCCTCACCTGGTTGACCGGTCTCTCTCTGCTCGCTTACCCGGTCCTGCCCAACATGGCGCGGCGTGTCTGGAGCCTCCTGGGACTGCCCGGCACGCCGTCGCTCGCGCAGTTCTCTCAAGATTTCACTCCAAGAAGCATCCCGGAGCCGGGCACGCCACTTCCTTTGTATAGGGAATTGTCGCGTGCCGAGCTCGATGCATGCCTTCCGGCCACACTCAGGAGCCAGACGTGAATCAAACCGAAGAACCCGTACTGATTTCCGGCGACGTCGAGGCCGAAGCCCGCGGGCTCGCTTACGGCGCGATGGTGTTCGACGTTCACCCCGGCCGTTCCACCGAGCCCCACAGCCACGCCAGCGAGGAGATCTGGCTGGTGCGCGAAGGCCTGGGCCGGGCGACGGTGGGGGACCAGGAGATCGATCTCGCCGCCGGCTCCCGGCTCACCCTGCCTTCGCAGGTACCGCACCGGGTCACCAACACCTCCGACCAGACCCTGAAGGTCATCGCATTCTGGTGGCGGGAAGCCTGATTTTCGTCGGCGGAGGTGTCGTCGGATTGGCGGCGGCAGCGGCAACGCTGCGGCGCTCTCCGGACGTTTCCGTCACGGTTTTGGAGAAGGCGAGGGTGGGGAGCGGCGCCTCGGCCTACGCGGGAACGATCGACATTCCCTACTGCAATACCGAGCGCCACCGCTCGCTCGTCGAGGCCAGTTGGGCGTGGCATGAAGCCTGCCCCGACGCGGAGGAGTACCGCCGCCCGATCCCCATCACCTGGTATGCCGAGCCCGGTGACACCCTGAAAGTGCTTCCACCGCTCTCACCAGGAGAAGCTTCGGAATGGAACGCGCCGGACGGCGTCGAATTGTTCGGAGGACAAGCCTTCGTCATCGATTGCCCGGCGTGGTGCCGCTCGCTGGCCCGGGAAATCGAACGGTCGGGCCGCGGGCGGATCGTCGAAGGGGCGGAGGTAGTCGCAGTCGATCCTGTCCGATGCGCGGATGGAACGGTTTACGAGGCCGAGCACGTCGTCGTCTGCCTCGGCCCCTGGCTTCCAGGCTGGACAGGACCGTGGCGAGGCCTGCGGACCAAGCGGGTCGCCGGCCTCAACATCGACATCCATTCCGATCGCCGGCCGCAACAGGCCGTTGCCTGGCCGAGCCGGGACATGCACTTTCATCCGGCGTTCGACGGCGGCGAGTACCGCATGAGCTTCCGGCATCCCGAGTGGGACGTCGACCCGGACCAGCCCGGCACGATCGAAGGTGCGGATCTGGACCCGGTCCACCGCTTTCTGGATTGCCTGCTCGGCGCCGGGAACTGGTCGGTATCGGGGCACCGCGTCTTCGTCGACACCTACACGCCCGACTTCACGCCGGTGGTCGAGCGCTGTCCGCCTCTGGGAAGGAACGTCACCGTCGTCACCGGCACTCATGGCTCGGGGGTCCGGCTGGCACCCGGCATCGCCGGCCTGGTAGCGCGGGAGGTGCTTGCATGAGCGAAACGCCCGAGATCCGCATCGCGCGCGAGGAGGACGAGGTCCGGCGCTGCTGGCCCGCGTTCCACGAGCTTCGGCCCCATCTGTCAGAGGACGAGTTCCTTGCGCGCTGGCGCGTGCAGGCCGGCGAGGGTTATCAGATCATTTACATCCCGGTCGGGGACCGCGTACCCGCGGCTGCCGGCTATCGCCTCCTGAACACGATGGCATGGGGGAAGATCCTCTACCTTGACGATCTGGTCGCCATGGAGTCGTCCCAGAAAACCGGGCTGGGCTCGGCGCTCTTGAGGTATCTCCAGGATGAGGCCCGGCGGCTCGGCTGCGACGCCCTGCACCTGGATACCGGCTACCAGCGGCACCTGGCCCACCGGGCTTACTTCCGCAACGGTTTCCGCATGGATTGCATGCACCTGGCCTGGAAGGTCCCACATGAATGAGGTACTGACGACGCGCGTCGACGTGGCGGTCCTCGGCGCGGGTCCGAAGGCCGCGGCCATCGCCAGCAAGACGCACGTCCTCCAGGAGCTCGGGTACGGCCCGCTGCGCGTCGCTGTCCTGGAGCAACGGGAGGTCGCCGCGTCCTGGACCGGCCGGCATGGCTTCACGAGCGGCGTCGAGCTTCTCGGCACGCGCCCGGAGAAAGACGTCGGATTTCCTTACCAAAGCGCCAGGAGCTGGGGCCCCAGAGGCCGGGAAATCGATCAGAGGATGATCCAGTTTTCCTGGCAGAGCCATCTGGTGGAGCTCGGCGAATACCATCACTGGGTCGACGCCGGAGCACCGTGCCCGGAGCACCGCCAACTGGCGCGGTACGTTTCCTGGGTCCTCTCCCGGGCCACCCTGGGTGTGGAGGTGCGGATGGCGAGGGTGATGGCCATCGGGCTGCACCCGGACGGATGGCTCCTGAGCTGCGAGACGCCGTCCGGTGGGCGTGAGTACGTGCTTGCCGAGCAGGGCCTGGTCCTGACCGGCCCGGGTGCCTCGCGGCAACTGAGCTGCGCGAAGGAGGTCGCCCACCGTGTCATCAGCCCCGCGGCGACGACCGCCGAGACCAGGGCGATGTGCGTGCCGCGCAACGGCAGGGTCTGCATCGTCGGCTCCGGCGAGAGCGCGGTAGCGCTGGCGTTGTCGCTGGCCCGGGAGTTTGGGGACGACCTTGAGCTGACGTTCGTGGCTCCTTCGCTTCCTTACTCACGGTCGGAGACCTTCCTCGAGAACTCGGTGTACTCGGACCCTCAGATCGTCGGCTGGCGCCAGCTGTCCGAGGCCGACCGCCGCGAGTTCATCCGCCGCACGGACCGCGGCGTGATGTCTCCGGACGCGGTGGCCCAGCTCTCGCGGTACCGCAACCTTTCTTTCATCGTCGGCCGGGTCCGCGAGGTGAAGCTCGGCGAGAGTGGCCGTGCGACAGTCGTGATCGATCACCTGGAGCAGGCGGAGCGCCGGGATTTCGACCTCGTGGCCAATTGCACGGGATGTTGCCCGCTCACCGGGCTGGTCAGTCTGCTCGGAGAGACGGCCAGGGCCGTCGAGGAGCGCCTCGGCTTTGTATTGACGGACGAGGCATCCGTAAAGCGCACGCTGGATACTACGCTCGCGCTGGACGGCCTCACCCCGCGGATTCACATACCGGCGCTGGCCGGTCTCGTCCACGGGCCCGGATTCGCCAACCTGAGCTGCCTGGGCAGCCTCAGCGATCACATCCTCTCTGCGTACCTGCAGGAAGCCCAGGCCGTGATCTCCTCCGCTGTATTCGCCGACAGGGCCGACAGCCCCCAGGAAAGCCGGGCAGGTGTCGGACGATGACCAACCTGCTGGCCATCTACACAAGCCTCGCGGAGGAGCGGCCGGACGATCCGGCGCTGATCTACGAACGCGAGCCGCACGTTGGGACGGTGCTGACCTGGGCGCGGCTCATCGAGAGGAGCGAGGAACTGCACCGCGGGCTGCTGGCCGCCGGGGTCCCCGAAGCGGGCCTTTATGCCGTGGTGCTCGCGGACCATCCGGACATGCTCCCGCTCCTCCTGGCGGTCTGGCGCCTCCGGGGGGCCGCCCTGCTCGTCGATCCCGAATGGGGGGACCGGCTGCGCAAGTCCGTCCTTGGGCACAGCGAGCCGGACGCCTTTCTTTCTCTCCTGCCGGAGCTTTCGGCCTCCCTGTCGCCCAGCGCGCGGCGGGATTTGCCGGAGGACGCCGCCCTGCTTTCCTATACATCCGGCAGCACCGGCGACCCGAAAGCGATCGTCATGACGCACGGGCGGCTGTCCACCACCATGTATGCGGCGGCCGCGGCCGTGGTCCGGCACCGCGGCTCGGCGCCCAGGCGCGTCGCCTGCAGCATGCGGCTTTCCGGCTCGGGGGTGCTCAACCTTCACTACACGTGGGCGGTCTGCGCCGACGCGGCGGTCGTGATCCTGCCCCAGTTGGAAGTCAAAACTGCGCGGGATTACTGGCACAGGATCGAGAAGCATCAGATCGATCAGATGTTCCTGGTGCCGCCCTTGATCGATCTGCTCAACCATGTCGCCGTGCCGCCGGCCAACGGGCATGTCCCGCCGATCTGCATCACCGGCAGCTCACCCTTGTCGCGCCGCACCCAGGAACGCTTCCAACGCCGGTTCAAGATCGGCCTGCTCAATGCGTTCGGCCTGACCGAATCGATGTGCGCCTGCTTCTTCGGCGAGTACGACGAGCAGGGGATGGGGCGCAACACGATCGGCCAGCCTGCGCTGCTCAAGGCGCGGCTGCGCGGCTTGTCGGGCATGCTCGTCGAGGGACCGGGCGAAGGAGAGTTGGAGCTCTCTGGACCCACGCTCTTCGACGGGTACTACCGCAATCCCCAGGCGACTGCGGCGGCGTTCAACGGCCGCTGGTTCCGGACGGGCGATCTCCTCCGCCGCGACGAGCGCGGCAGCTACTCGACGATCGGGCGCCTGAAGGACGTGGTCATGAAGGGCGGCTATGCGATCTACCTCAACGAGATCGAGGAGGCCGCGGTGGACGTTGCCGGAGTTCACGAGGTTGCCGCCGTGCCCCTGCAGCTCCCCGACGGCGGCGAGGACATCGGGTTGATCGTCCGCTTTCTGCCGGATGCTGCCTCGGCTTCTGACAGGTTGACCATCGAGCTCAGGGACCGGCTCGGCGCGCAGCGCGCTCCACGGCGCGTCGTCGAGACCAGCGAGGCGTTACCCCGCACCGGACAGGAAAAACTCGACCGGCGGCGCATCCTCGAAATGTGGCAGAGGCTCGCCGGTCACGCACCCCTGGATCTGCGGGCCCCCGCCTGACGGAAGAAAATGACCGAAGCTGAATTCATCGAACGCGCGCGCGGCTTCCTGAGCGAGATCGGCGGCCTGGATTCAAGCGCCATCGATCCCGATGCCAACCTCGTCGACAGCGGCGTGCTCGACTCGCTCCTCCTGATCGCCTTCCTGGCATTCGTCGAAGAGCAGCGGGGTTACGAGATGGAAATTCAGGAGGAAGACATCAAGCTCCTCGCCAGCCTGCGGACCGCCTACTCGCTCGCCCGCCCCGATGCACGGAGATCCTGAGGCCGTGGAGCCTGAGATCAAAAGGGCCATGGCGCTGCTTCCCGCGTTCGACTACGCCGACCCCCGGGCCGTGCGCGCCAGGATGGACCGCTACATCAGGCTGTCGGCCGGCGCGGGGCTGTGGAATTCGGCGGATGACGCGGTCGAGGTCATCGATCGTTGTATTGGGTCGGTTGGAGAAGTCCCCGTCCGCTTGTACATCCCGCGTGAAAGAATGGAGAAGCCTCCCGCGATCGTCTACTTCCATGGCGGCGCCTTCGTCGTCGGGCACCTCGACTTCGAGCACCCGCGTTGCCTCGAGATGGCGAGGGCGACCGGCGGCGCCGTGATCGCGGTGGATTATCGCCTGGCCCCCGAGCACCCTTTCCCCGCGGGCCTCGAGGATTGCTGCGCGGCCTTCGCCTGGACCCTCGCCTCGGCCGACGAGCTTGGCATCGACGCCTCCCGCGTAGCTGTCGCGGGGGCCAGCGCCGGGGGTGCCCTGGCGGCAGCCGTGGCCCTGATGTCCCGGGACCGCGGCGAGCGTCAGCCGAGGTTCCAGCTCCTGCTCTACCCGGTGACCGACAATCGATTGATCACGGCATCGATGGCGGCCTTCGTCGACACCCCCGGCTGGAACCGGCGCAACTCGGAGCACATGTGGCGGCACTACCTCGCGGGCTCCGAGCCTTTCGAAGCCTGCTCGCCGTACGCCGCGCCGGCCCATTCGAAAGACTTGCGCGGCCTTCCCCCGGCCTACGTCATGACCGCCGGTTTCGACGCGCTGCGCGACGAGGGCCTTCAATATGCGCAGCGGTTGATCGAGGCGGGAGTGCCCACGGAGCTTCACCACTATCCGGAGACCTTTCACGGTTTCGACACCCTGGCCGATACCGCGGTGTCGCGGCGCGCGCGCGCCGAGCACTACGCCGTGCTCGGCAGAGCCCTTGGCTGTTGAGGGATCAAAATGATGGACAAGCTGGCAACCGAAATCCCCATCGACTCTGATTTCGGCATCGGCACGATGCTGCGGCAGGCACAGGAAGACCTGCGGGCATCGGCGGGTGTCCTCGCCGGCTATGCCGCCGCGAGGACACCGAACAGCGACAAGCCGTTCGTCTGCGATTCCCGCAAGCTCTGCGTCCTGATGTACACCGAGGCCCTGAGCCGGGTCCGGAGGCGGTTCTGGACGACGAGCTTCCTGTCCTCCGGCTTCTGGGCCCAACCCGACGACGAGATCCTGAGGGCCAACCTGCGGCTCCTTGGACAACTGCAAGATAGCGGCGTCGTCACCCGCCGCCTGTTCCTGCTGCCGCTCACGTCCGAGGACGAAGCCCAGCGCTGGCTGGACGAACGGATGCTGCTGCGCAAGTCGGGTGACGCGGACGGGCTGGCGCACTTCGACACCAGGTTCGCCAACCTCTGCAAGAACATCGAAGGGCTCCTGGCCCACGGTTGCGACGTGCGCGTGATCCACGATTCCGAGGAGCGCTTCCGCGGTCTGCCGCCGCAGCTGAGGTTCGACGGCCGCGATTCCGAGCTGGGCCTCTATGACGACTGGCGCGTCGACGTCTTTCGCGGCGGCCGCTCGGGGATCATCGAAAGCGTCGACAGCTTCACCCCCGCGATGTGGGGGTTCGAGAGCTTGCGCGGGGGCGTCGAAGCCTACTTCGAGGATCTGTGGCAGAAGGCGAAGCCCGTCTCGGCGCTGCTCGAACGCATCCGCCAGGCCATCGAGTACTCGTCGAGCCGCATCGACTACCGGCTCGCCTGGCTTGCCCGTTACGACCACGGCCTGCCGCGGGAGGACGAGCTCTTGAAGGCTGTCGAGCTGAGCACGGTCAAGACCGAGCTCCAGCGGCTGGCCAGATGGGGAAAGGTCCGCCGCCACCTGGACGTCGGGACCTGCACGGGGAGGTATCCCGTCAGCCTGCGCGACGCGGTCGATCCGAACGGCGAGATCGTCGGCATCGACAACGACATGGATTGCATCAACTACGCCCGCTGGAACGTCCAGATCGAGGTGCGGGACGACCCGCGCCTGCACATCGAGCGTGTCGACTTCTGTGCCGAGCCCTGCAAGGTCGAAGGGCCGTTCGACCTCATCACCTGCATGCTCGGAACGGTGATCCATTTCCGCCGCAAGCGCGACGTCCCGCCGTACGACGACCCCTTTCAGCGGGCTCTGGAAAAGTTCGGCGAGCTGTTGAAGGACGACGGGCTGCTCTTCCTGAGCGTCTGGACGGAAGCGGCCTGCCGCAGCCTGAACATGCTGAGCATCTACACCGAGGACGACAAGAGGCTCCTGGCGGAGTGGACGCCATCGGCCGCGGAGCTGCAGAGCCGCCTGACCGCGGCGGGCCTGTCGTTCGAGCACCCCTACCAGCTCGAGAACCGGATGGAGCTCTACCGCTGCTCCACGCGGGCATAGTACCCCCACGTCCGGCGCACCCCAGCAGGACAAAACCCCATGAGCGGCGGGCCCGGCCCCTCGGGCCCGCCGAACCTCATGGGTCCATCGGATGTCAAAGAACGGGCCTGTCTCTCGAGCTTGCTCAAGAACAGCCCTTGCTCGCCTTCGGCATGATTGTTCCGCCTCAACGAATTGCGGCACTATGCCGTACGATATCCGCGATGTCAAGAGAGGGCTTGACAATCTTCCTTGATGGCGTCTAGTCTTTGTGCAACGCAGCCGTAGTCGTAAGAGAGTTTGATCCGCGGCGTCAATTCCGGCGCCGCTTGATGAGAAAGGGGCAGACCATGCCTGGAAGCAAGTTGGAGACGTTGGGTAGCCTGAAGCGGTTCAATGACGCGCTGGCGGGGAAGGCGGCGGAGACGCCGCAGTTGGAAGGGCACCGGGCCATCTTCGGTGGAATGGTGTCGCGGGTTCATGGCTTCGCGCAGCAGCAGGCGGAGCTGACGGCGAGCAAGCAGGACATCACGCAGCAGTTCCAGGAGGAGCTGATCGAAGCGCAGCGTCTGGCGACGGCGCTGCGGGCGGCGCTCAAGTCGCACTACGGGCCGGACTCTGAGAGGCTTGTGGAGTTCGGGATTCAGCCGTTCCGCGGCAAGAACCGGAAGCGGAAGGAACCGCCGCCGCCGCCGGTCGAAGCAACCGCGGAAGAGTAGAAGCAGCAGTGCCACCCCAGGGAGGGCGCGCGATGCGCGCCCTCCCTTTTTTTGTCCTGATTTTGTCCTCGGGAGGTTTTCCCGGTTACAGGGCAACGATTCCCGACGATCGGGAGAGGATTCCCGGCCGCGGGAAGCGAATCCCGGTCATCAGGATCTTCTCCCGGCCGTCGGGCAAGGATTCCCGGCCGCAGGAAACGATTCCCGGTCGCCGGCAAGGTTTCCCGGCCATCGGGAATCTTCTCCCGCTCGCCGGGAAGGCTTGCCCGGCCTTCGGCGACGATTCCCGGTCGTCGGGAGCGCTTTCCGCTTATCGGGAATCGCTTCCCGGTCGTCGGAAAGGTCTCCCGGTCGTCGGGAAAGCCTGCCCGGCTTCGGGAAAAGGTTCCCGGCCACCGGGAGCGCTTTCCGGAAGCCGGGAATCGTCTCCCGGTCCCCGGGAAAGCTTGCCCGGCCTCGGGAAGCGATTCCGGTTCATCGGGAACTTCTCCCGCCCGCCAGGAATCTCCTCCCGGCGGCCGGGAAACGCGAGGAGAAGGGTTCATTGAAAACCGAGAAGGACGGCCGGCTTCCGAGTCCAAGGACGCCGTCGTCCGCCCAATTTGAAGGGGGCCTGATCTCCAGGGAAGCCGTGTGTCCCTCTCCGTCGAGAAGGAGAGGACCGGTCGGCTCCGGGGGGAGATCGGGCAGAGGGCGCACGCCCTCCATGCTCTTTCCCCTCCCACCTCGCGCATGAGAACGCCATTCCCCTTCCTGAGAGCGAGGTGCTGAGCCCCGGAGCCGGCCGTATTTCTGCCCGCGTAATTTCTTTATCGAGTCCGTCCCTTATGCTGTCAGCTTAAGCGTGAGTAGTAAGATCGCTGCGTAGTAGGAAATTATGGACGCCGTAAACTCGAACTCTGCAGCCGAAGCGAAGGCCGATCTTGAGCTTCAAAAGCTACGTTTGGAGATTGCGGAGATAAGGAGGTCTCCGTGGGCAAAGCCATCTGTGATCATTCCTATTGCGGCAACAATCGCAACTCTTACATTCTCTCAATACCTGGGTGTCTTCGACGTTGAACGAAAGCGCGTCGAACTGGCGGGTAAAGAGGCTGAGACGAAGCGAATTGAATTGTCGAAGGAGATAGAACGACTTACGCAGCAGAAGGTATCTCTTCAAGCAGACAAAGATAGCCTTGCACAGCTAAAAGTCGGCCTGGGTGCAGAGGTTGGTCGCCTCAGGTCGGACGCCGCGTCGCTCAAAAAGCAGGCCGCGCAGCTGCGCAGCGCGGCAGCGAAGTCACAAAAAGACCTCGATTACACAAGAACTGTTCTCGCTCTTCCAGTACTAACGATCGCAGAAACTATGATACCGCAAGAGCACCTTGCGGAACTAACCGTCAAAAATGCGGGTCGTGGCTCGGCAAATATCAGATGGCTTCATATGTCCGTTGATGGCGAGCGTATGGAGCCAGGGCCACGGCTCGACCGATTCAGGGCCATGTTCAAGGCTCTTCACGTTGAGGGACAGTGGATTAGGTGGAGCTATCCTGATTCGATCGAAAGCGGCGAGGACGTAAATATTCTAAAGATGATCCCAAGCGATGCTACACCAGAACGTTACCAAGAATTCCAGGCAATTCTTATGCGGGTGGGGGTTGAGTTGTGCTATTGCTCCAGGTTAGGTGACTGCTCGTGGGCCGTCTACAATAGGCCCTCCATACCCACAGAGGCATGTTCAGGGCAAAGCCAATAAGTGCACGCTGAACATCTTCGAGAAGTGGCGCCTAGGCCCGCACGCATGGCAGCCTTGACGACGGCTCGCGATCTTGTAAAGCTCTTTCGAGCTTTGCGTCACCGCCAAGAACGTTAGAGCGCTCATGTATATACGCTTCGTCATTCATAAGTTGGACGATCGTTCTGGAAAGCGCCAAGGGCTTTTTCAGGCGATGTCTGATTTGGTGGACGCTGGTGCACTAGATGAATACGAGGAATTGGAGTTCGCCGAGATATACGAGTGGTTCAGGGAGAACTTGAGGAAGCCCCGCAGTTTCTCCCGCTCGACAGAGCCTGATGCCAAAAAAACCGCTCTTAGCTGGTTCCGCCACACGGCGACTGAGCATGTCTCGAGGATGTACCGTATCTGCCAGATACTGGCTGACCATGGAATTCTCGTTGAGGTCTTGCGCACCGAGCGCCCTGGCTTCATCGTCTACGAGGACGATTTTCAGGTGACTGCAGAACCGCTGAGGGACACAGTCACATGATTCGCTCTCGCTGCAGAAGGTAGAGTAGGGCAATGAGGACGAGGCAGCTCATTAGCTCCGGGTCGAAATTCGAGGAGGACATCGGCTATTCGCGGGCTGTCGTCGATGGCGATTGGGTGTTCGTCTCAGGCACCACGGGATTCGACTATTCGGCCATGTCCATCCCGGCCGGTCTGCTCGAGCAGACCGAGCAGTGCCTGAAGAACATCGAGACCGCCCTTGGCCAGGCTGGAGCGAGCCTGGCGGACGTCGCCCGGGTGACCTACATCCTTCCGGATGCGGCGGAGTTCCCCGAATGCTGGCCGGTTCTGCGCCGGTACTTCGGCGAGATCCGGTCGGCGGCCACGATGATCTCGGCGGGACTCGCTGATCCCCGCATGCGGATCGAAATCGAAGTGACCGCGCGGAAACGCCAAGCAGCGCCGTAAGCCGCGGAGCCGCCTACTTCAGGTGGTTCCGGAGGAAGGCCAGCACCTTCGGCCAAGCCTGCTGTACCGCCTTGGCGTTGGCCTCGCGGGCCTCTTGGGAGCGGGTGAAGCCGTGGCCTGCGCCTTCGAAGGTGTGCGTTTCGAAAGTCTTTCCCAGCCTCTTCATCTCCGCTTCGGCCGGCGGGACGCTCACGTTGACGCGCGCGTCGTCGCTGCCGTAGAGGCCCAGACCGGGGCCTTGATCTTCGCGAGGTCCGCGGTCTCGGGCGAGCTGCCGTAGAAGACCACGGCGGCGTCGAGCTCCGGCTGAGAAACCGCGTAGGAGAAGCTCTGCGTGCCTCCCCAGCAGAAGCCGAGGGTGGAGGTCTTGCCGTTCGCCGCGGGGATCTTGGCGGCATAGTCGTGGACGGCGTCGAGCCGGGCGGTCGCCTCCTCGGGCGTCAGCCCGCGCACGAGCTTGGATACCTCATCGCGGCTCGACATGGCCTCGGTGCCTCCGCCGTTGGGCGCCCGGCCGGAGACGAGATCGGGGACGACGGCGATGAACCCGTCCCGAGCGAGTTGGTCGCCGACGCCGCGGATCCAGTCGCTGAGGCCGCCGATGTCGTGGATGACGATCACGGTGCCGGCCTTTTCCTTGCGCTCGGGGTAGACCACCCAGGCGCGGATCGGCGTGCCGCCCGAGGGAAGCTTGATGTCCACGTACTCCCCGTGGCGCGGGGACTTCTCCAGGGCGGCCTTGGCCTGGTCCTGGGATGGGGGCAGGTTCTCGTCGCGGGGCAGGGGAGCGGCCTGAGCCACTGGCGCCGGGGTTTCATGGACATGGGCCGGCGGTGCCTCCTGGATGGGAGACATCAGGATCGCGCTGGTCAGTAGGACGTTCAACATATGCATCCTCCTCAGAAGTGCCGCGCCATTCTAGTCCCTCTGAAGGCTTCGGATCACCGGCGACCGCCGGCTCGCGATCGGGTAACCAGTCCCGCGTTCGCGGCCATGACTTCGAGCCGCTCCTTCAAGCTCTCGCAGTCGTCATTGTCGCGGTCGACCACCACGACGACGCGCCAATCTTCCGGCAGCCACTGCGCATAGCCGCGCAGGCGGGACTGCAGCTTGTCGAGGAGGTCGGCCTTGCCCTGGAACGGATGCACCTCGAAGCTGCGGCCATGAGGCAGCAGGCGTGGCAATAGGGCGCGCAAGAATGCCTCTATCGATGGCTCCTCCACCAGCACCTCCAGATGCACCGCCGTCATGATCTGCGCCCCCCGAGGGGGCGGGTCGGGGAGCCCTGGTTGACCAACGGATCGCCGACGCCGAGTTGCCCCTCCATCCAGAGATGGCCGAGCAACGCGCCATGCTCGACAAAGGAGGGCACACCAGGCAGGTCCGAAGCGCGCTTCGTCTGCGTGTAGCCTTGCTCGTCGCGCCAAAGCACGCGTACCTCTTCCGGCCGAAGCGCATTGAGAAAGAAGGGCGAATGGGTTGTAACCAGAAGCTGCGTTCGCTCGCTGGCAATTCGGCACTCTTCGGCGAGCTCCGGGAGCAGGCGCGGGTGTAAAAAGTTTTCCGGTTCCTCGACGCCGATGAAGGGCGGCGGCACCGGGTCGTTGAGAAGCACCAAGTAGGCCAGCATCTTCAGCGTGCCGTCGGAAGCAAAGCGTGCGAGAACCGGTTGGCTGAAAGGGGCGTCTTTGATCTGCAACAGCAGTCGGCCATCCGGCATGATCTCCGCCAGCACGCGCTCGATGCGCGGCACACGCCGGCGCAGCACGTCGAAAATGTGTTCCAGCCGGTCGCCATGCTGTTCGGCCAGGTACTGGATTACGTTGGCCACGTTGTCGCCGGTTTTGGTGAGCCGTTCCTGCGGCCCGGCCTCGGGCTGGCCGCGTCCACTGTCGGCGGACAGGTAGGACACATACCAGCCGGTGATGAACTCGCGTAGCGCCGCCACGCGTGGATGGTCGGCGAACTGCCCAAGGGCATTGACCGCTAGAAGGTCGGCAGAGTTGAGAGGCACCTCTACCCGCCGGTCCTGCTCGTCGGGCAGCTCTCCGCTGACCGCACGGCCATGGCCCTCTCTGTAGTCGAGGAAGCGGAATGGCTGCCCGTGCCTGCCCCTCTTCCAGCGCAACCACTCCTCGACGACCACGGGTGCGCCGCGCCTTTCATCGACCGCCAGGTGATAGGTAATCAGGGGATAGCCGGGTTCGCGATATTTGATTTCGATGACCACCGGCCCCTCGGCGCCCCGCGTTTTGAGCTCCTTGGCACGCCCCCGCTTGTCCCAGGCCCGGCGCAGCCCCAACTCAAAGCACTCGGCCAGGAAGGCAAAGACATCGAACACTGTGGACTTGCCGCTGCCATTGGGGCCGAGCAGCACCGTCAAGGGTGTCAGATTCTTGAGCTCGATCTCCCGCAGTGCGCGGAAGCTCTGTACCTTCAGGTACTCGATGCGTGCCGGGGTGCTGGGTCGTGTATCAGCTGGGGGCATGCGGTTTCCTCGATTCCTTTTGGGACGTTCTTCGCCCGCAGCTCGCCGGAGATGAGCTCAGGACGGCGCTGGACCTGAACTAGAACGTTTTCAGGACTCCTTATGATAGCGGAGGAGGTAGCGAGGCGTTACAACTCCCACCTCTCGCCGCCGCCTGCCCGCTTTGTCCTTGGAGAACGGTTACTTCCGGCGGATCCGCCGGATCTCTTCGAGCATTTTCCTGGCCTGGGTGGCCTGGCCTGGGGTGGGGGCATTGGCGGCAAGCTCTTCGAGAAGCTGGATGGCCTCGTCCCACTTGCCCTCTTCGGAGAGCCGGACGGCCTCGTCGTAGCGCTTTCCGAAGCGGTTGTAGGCGAGGACCTCGCGGACTTCATTCAGGCGCCGCTGCAAGCCCTCCTTCTGTGGGCCAGCGGCTTTGGAAGCGATCTCTTCCAGCAGCGGCAGCGCGCCCTCCAGGTCTCCTTGCTCGAGCTGGCGCTCCACCGCGCCGCGGAGCTCCTCGATCCATGCCGACCGGGCACGCTCTGCCTCGGCAGGCCCTCCCTCGATTGCAATGACCCGGTCGATCAGCGCTTCGGCCTCCTTGGCCTTGCCGTTCCGCACCCGGAGCAGCATCAGGTTGTAGGCCGTGGCCGTGTCCGAGGGCCTCAGGCGGTGGGCCGTCTCGAAAGCGCGCTCCGCTTCGGGCGGGAGCGGCACCTCGAAGGAGAGGGCGTAGCCGAGGCGAGCCCAGGCATCGGCGAATTCGGGACGCAACGCCACGGCGCGCCGGAAGGCTTCGGCGGCTTGGCGCAGGCCAGCTGGGCCGAGCTCCAGCCGGTTCAACCCATAGTGGTACTGAACGAGGAAGTCGTCCGGGGCCGCCCTGGCAGCACGCTCCAGCCAGGTGTCCGCTTCTTCCTTCCGGCTCAGGAGGCCGAGGCCGGCAAGCGCCGCGCCGTGCTCGGGATTCGCGGCCAGCGCGGCCTTCAGATGCTCCTCCGCATCAGTCCGGCGCGAGGGATCGAGGACGGACAGCAGGAGGCCGAGCCGGGCGAGCAGTTCGGCCCGCGGGAGAGGTGCCACGCGGAAGCCGGCCTCCGCCACGGTGCCTGCCGGCGCCGCGATGTGAGCGAAGGCGTTGCGCTTCACATAGGCGAGCAGCTCCGCGTCCAGCTCTCCTCCGAAGGCGGCGTCCTCCGCCGGGTCGTCGCCACGGGAGAGAGTCCGCAGGTAACGCAGCGTGAGGTCCCGGCGGCCCGGGTTGCCCACGAGAAGGTAGTGGGCGAGGACCCAGGTCTGGGCGTAGAAGACGCTGCGCCTCGCGCCCTCGTGGTAGTCCTTGGATTGGGCATCCAGCGCGAACAGCTCGGACACGGGCAGGAGCGGGTTGATCTGAAGCCAGCGCGCGTGGGCCTCGATCGGCCGGCCGATCCGGGCCTCGGCGCCTTTCGTGTCAAACGTGCTGTAGAGCTGGGCCATGCCTTCGTGGAGCCAGAGGGGGAGGCTCGGGTAGTTGTTGCGCAGCACGTAGTGGAGGTACTCGTGGTAGATGATCGACCGCGCATCTCCCCGCGGATCGGCGTTGATGGCGACGTAGTTGGCCTCGGGCCGGGCGAGGAAGTAGCCGCCCACGTCCACCGGCTTGCCCTCGAAGACCAGACGATAGGGCGAGAGAGCGTCGCCGTCCTTGAACACGAAGAGGAAGGTCGGGCTCGGCGATGACAGCTTGAGGTCCGGATCGAGCTGGGCCAGGGTGGCGCGCAGCCGCTCGAGATCGGCGGCGAGGCGGCGGGTGGGCCGCTCTCCGGCGTTGCTGAACAGGGTGAAGTGCTCAGAATCCAGCTGGATCCAGGCGTCCGCGTCCGGCGGGAGCGCGCGAGCGGCGGACGCCCAAAGTGAGAGAAAGATGAGAAGAGCGAGCCTCAGAGTCCGTTCCTCCGTGGCATAGACTAGCGCTTCATCATGTTCCGCTCCATCCTGACCGCCTACCGCGAGGCATTCTCGGGCCTCAACCGCGCCGTCTGGCTGCTGGCGTTGACCACGCTGGTCAACCGCAGCGGCACCATGGTGCTGCCGTTCCTGATCCTCTATCTCACTCAGCAGCAGGGCTTCGTGCCCACGGACGCGGGCAAGGCCCTGGGGGTCTACGGCCTGGGCGGCGTGATCGGCTCCTATCTCGGCGGCTGGCTCTGCGACCGCATGTCGCCGCGGCGCGTGATGGTGGGCAGCCTGGCGCTCGCCGGAGTCGGCTTCATCCTGCTCGGCCAGGTCGAGGCCCGGCCCGCCATCCTGTTGACCATCTTCTTCATCGCGGTCGTGGCGGAGGGCTTTCGCCCGGCGAACGGTGCGGCGCTCGCCGCCGCCACCCCGCCGGAGCTGCGCACCCGGGCCTTCGCGCTCAACCGCCTGGCCGTGAACATGGGCATGTCCCTCGGGCCGACCATCGGCGGGTTCCTGGCCATGATCGACTACGACTGGCTGTTCGTGGTGGATGGCGTCACCAGCCTGTTCGCTGCCGCGGTACTCTTCGTCGCCTTCCATGCGGAGGACCGCAAGCCCGCGGAGGCGGCGGCGGTCGTTGCGGCGGGCCGCTCCCCTTGGCGGGACCGCCCGTTCCTGGTGATGATGGGGCTCTTCTTCCTGCTGGCTTTGATCACTTTCCAGATGGCGAGTACCTTCCCGCTGACGCTGCGCGACCTCTATGGTTTCCACGAGGGGCGCATCGGCCTGGTGATGGCGGTCAACACCGTGATCATCGTGCTGTTCGAGATGGTGCTGGTGCACCGGGTGGGGAGCCGGGATCCGCTGAAGCTGGTGGGGATCGGGGGCTTGCTCTTCGGCCTGGGGATGGCGCTGTTGCCGTTCGGGACCGGGTTCGCCTTCGCGGCTTTCAGCGTAGTGGTCTGGACGATCGGGGAGATGCTCGCCTTCCCGTTGTCGGCCGGGGCGGTGGCCAACCGGTCGGATGAATCCAACCGTGGCACCTACATGGGCCTGTACACGCTTTCGTTCGAAGGCGCCTGGGTCTTCGCCCCCCTCGTGGGCACCTGGGTCTATCAGACCTGGGGTGCGAAGACCCTCTGGCTCGGATGCGGCGCCGTGGGCATCATCATCCTGATCGGCTTCTACGGCGTCTCAGCCGCGATTGCTCGGGAACAAGCCCGGGAACCAGTGCGCGAACGCTAACCTTCCTTCTCATGCAGGTGGAGCTTGCGGTAACCGCGGTTCCAGTAGATCAGCGGCGGTGCCTCGTTCTTGGGCACGTTGCTCGCCTCGACGGAGCCGACGTAGATCGTGTGGGAGCCAGCCGGGTAACGCGCGTGGATGGTGCAATCCAGCCAGGCGAGCGCGTCCTGCAGGATCGGCGCGCCCGTATGCGCCGTGCCCCAGTCCCCCTGCGCGAAGCGGTCCTCGTCCTTGACCCAGGCGAAGCGGTTCGACAGCTCGAACTGCTCCTCGCCGAGGATGTTCACCGCGAAGACGGCGTCCGGCTCCTGCAGCATGGTGTAGGCCATGTGGCGGTTCTCGATGATGACCATGATCATCGGGGGATCGGCCGAAACCGAAGCGAAGGCCGAGACGGTCAGGCCGTGTCTCTGGTCGCCCGTCTTGATCGTGACGATCGTCACGCCGGCGGGGAAATGGCGTAGAGCCAGACGGAACTCTTCCGAGGTAATCATCGCTCCCTCCTTTTTATAACCTGCAAGTTGGAAGGATTCTGCCACAAGCGCCTGGCACCCCCCTTGCACTCCTCTAGGAGCTGAAGAGGAGGACATTATGGCCAAGCTAAAGCTGAAGAACAACGTGAAGGGGCTTTTGAACCGCCGGGTGCAGTTCGGCTTCCTCACCGTGCCTCTGTGGGTGGCTGGCGCCGTGTACGCGGCCAAGCTGATCCGCGACCGCCGCCGCCGCGTGACGGTCTGAAGGACGAAAAGGACGTAAAGGACTTGAAGGACTCCGGACGGGGTCCTTTTCGTCCTTTGGGTCCTTTACGTCCTTTTACGGCTCCCTCCCTTTACCTCAGTCCCTGATCCATCTAAGCTACGTCCAGCTTCGTAGGGCTTTTTAGGAGACAGGGATGACCTATCGGTGGGGTTGTGCGTTCTTGGTGGCACTGTGCCTTGCGGCTCCGCTGCGGGCTCAGGAGGAGGCTCCCGAGGAAGCTCCGGAGGAGGAAACCCCTTCGCTCAAGCCCAGGCTCGAGCTCGGCTTCGAGGCCAAGGCCAACTACCGCGACAGCGACCTCAACCGCTTCGCCGTCCCTTTCGATTTCCCGGCGACGTTCCTTCCGCAGGGCGAGACCCGCGGCTTCGAGGAGACTGTCAACGCCGGCTCCCACCTGGAGGTCTCGACCGTCACCCTGTTTGTCGACGCGACCTGGGGTGACGGGCTGGCCGCTCACGGCAAGATCGACTTCATCGACCTCTACGACCGCAATCCCACGTCGTCCGACAGTAAGACCGACGTGGATGAGGCGTGGGTGCGCTTCGGCATCGAGCCCGCGCCCGCGACCCTGGCGCCGCGCTGGGGCGCCTACCTCAAGATTGGCAAGATGCCCAAGTTCGAGCGCCAGGACGACCGCCACCTGGAGAGCTACGGCCTGGTCTCCACCGCGTTCAACCGCTTCGAGGATACCGGTGCCGAGCTGGGCTTGAACCTTGGCCGCCATGTCTACGTAAAGGCCACGGCAACCCAGGGCAACCCGCTGTTCATGCGCGACCCCAACGCCCTGGCTGGCGACAACGGTACGCCTGCGTCGCGCGAGGAGTTCCCGGACCCGGAGCTCAAGACCGGCGTCGTCATCCTCTATGACGCGGAGGTGGAGGCCCTCGACGTGGACGGCGACCTGGAGCTCGGGGGCGGCGTGGGCGTGCGCTTCGCCGACGAGGGGGGTGTCAACGGCGTGGACGTGCTCGCCTGGACCTACCAGCGCACCTTGGCAGACACGGTGGAGCTGGAAGGGACCTTCTATGGTGGCGACCTCGAATTCCTGCGCGGGCCTTTCGACGCCTTCCCCTTCCCTATTACGGGGGATGAGAAGAAGGAGACCGGCGCCAATGTCTGGGTCTACTTCGGCGGCCTGTCCTTCTTCGGCCAGTTCGTGGATCAAGAAGTCGCGGGCCTGCCGCGCACCGGCATGGAGGCCGAAGTCGCCTGGCGCTTCGATCTGCCGCTCTGGGCGAGCATCGGCGACCGCCAGCTCTTCACCTTCGTAGCCCCGGCGGTGCGCTACTCTGAGCTGGACAACGACTTCCGCGCTCCGGCGAAGACCCCCTCCCCGAGCTTCGCCTGGGATTGGACGAAGCTGGACGCCGGCCTGCGCGTGGGGATCATCCCCGGCGCCGACCTGACGGTCGAGTACGCCGACCACGAGTTCATCCTGGGCAGCGGGGCGAAGCGGGAGAACAACGAATTCCTGACCACGTTCCGCTGGAGGGTGTAGTCATGCGGCGGTTGGTCCCGGTCTTGATGCTCCTCCTTGCCATTCCCGGTGTGGCGGAGGAGCTGCGCGGGCGTCTCCAGCTCGTGGGCAAGGGGGGCAAGGGAGCTGCCCGGGGGAGCGACGTGCGGCAGGCGCTCGTCTGGTTCGAACCGGCCTCTCCTTCGCATGCCCGCCCGCCAGCGACCCCTTTCGTGATGACTACCCGCGACAAGCAGTTCGTGCCACGGACCCTCACCATCCCCGTGGGCAGCCGGGTGCGCTTCCCGAACGAGGACGTCATCCTCCACAACGTCTTCTCCGTATCCGGACCGAATTCCTTCGATCTCGGCCTCTACCGCAGAGGCAAGGGCAAGGAGCAGAAGTTCGATCAACCGGGCTTGGTGCGGGTGTTCTGCAACGTCCACCATTCCATGGTCGGGTACATCCTGGTGCTGCAATCACCCTACGTGGCCACTCCCGATGCCGAGGGCCGTTTCGTGCTGACCGGGCTGCCCAAAGGGCCCGGGCGCCTGACCGTCTGGCACGAGCAGGCGGAGCCGGCGAGCATGGATGTCCAGTTGCCGCGGGCGGAGCCGCTGGCGCCGCGGCTGGAGATCGTGCGGCCGCGCATTCCGTCACACCTCAACAAGACCGGCAAGTCCTATTCGACCCGTGACAACTACAACCAACGCTAGCCGCCGCGCCGGCCTGTCGCTGGGGACCCGGGTTTTCCTGGTCACCAGCCTGCTGATCCTCCTCTCGGTGGGGACCGCGGTGGTGCTGACGACGTTCTGGGTCCAGAGCACGGCCCGGGCCGAAGCGGAACGGTCTCTGGAGAGGAGCAGCGCCGCCCTCGAAGCCTCGCAACAGCAGGGATTCGATCGGCTGAAGCGCATGACCCAGCTCTTCGCCTCCGATTCCTATCTGGTCGCCTATCTCACGGAGGGCACCGACCGGGAGACCGCGGTTGCCTCGAGCCTCGACCTTCTCGTTGAGCGCCAGCCGACCCTGGGCTATGACTTCGCCATCCTCCTCGATACCGGCGGGAAGGTGATCGCGCGCTCCGACGATCCGAACGCGACCGGACAGGACCTTTCACGCCGCGCCTTGGTCAGCGAAGCCTTGCCCGGCACCGAGGCCGCGGGCGTCTGGCAGGAAGGCGACAGCCTCTACTATGCGGTGGCGCTCCCGATGAAGCGGGGCTCATTCGATCTGTTCGGTTTTCTGGTGACCGGGTTTGCCATCGACGACGCCACGGTCAACCAGATCAGCAGCGTAAGCGGAACCCACGTAGCCGTCGTAACCCTGGGCCAGCAGCCCAAAGTCATTGCGACGACCTTGTCGCCTGCCGTCGAGGGCGACCTGGCCAAAGCCCTCGGAGCGGGCAAGGGTATGGGCGAGGCGATGAAGGCGGGCAGAGAGGTGGAGAAGGCCGGCTTGACCCTCGCGGGCGAGCCCTGGCTGGCCCGCCAGTCGCCGCTCATGGACGCCTCCGGCAAGCCTGTCGGCGCTACCATCGCTCTCGCCTCGCTCGGCGAGGGGCTCGCCGCCTACCGCAGGATCCAGCTCGTGCTGATCGTAGCCGGGCTGCTCTCGGCCCTGCTCGCCGGTGGTCTTTCCTTCTTCCTCGTGCGGCGCACCCTGATGCCGATCAAGCAGCTCGCCGCCGCGGCCGAGGCTGCGCGGCAGGGGAATTACGACCAGCGGATCTCCTCGGAACGGGGTGACGAAGTGGGGCAGCTCGCCGGCACCTTCGACGAGCTGCTCGCCGACCTGCGCGAGAAGCGCGACATGGAGGCCTACGTCACCGAGCTGTCGCGCAACCTACCCGAGCCTTCACAAGGCAAAGCCGCGGTGGGCGCGCCGCAGACCCGCGAGCTCCTCCTCATGGGAATCGAGCTGCGGCGCTTCGCCCGTCCCGTGAACGGCGCCGGACCGCAGGCCATCCTCGACCTCCTGGCAATCGATCTCAAGCGCATTTCGAACGCAGTGTCCTCCAACAGGGGGCAGGTCGAGGGGGTCATCGGGCATCGGGTCCTGGCCCGCTTCGACGGCGCGAGCCGCGGAAAGCGGGCCCTGGCAGCAGCGGCGCAGATCCTTGGCCCTATGGGGGATCAATCGAATGAGGAGGCCGACACGCCGGTCGTTGCCCTGACCTCCGGCCGGGCGGTCACCGGCCCCGTCTCCTACGACGAGCAGATGGAGCGCGGCCTCGTCGGCCTGCCGGTGCAGCAGCTCGAAAGCCTGCTGCGCGAGGCCACGCCGGGCGAGCTGCTGCTCTCCCGCGACGTGCACGACGAGCTGCGCGAGCCGTTCGAGCAGGCCGGCTATCGCCTGGCCGAGCGCCGCGGCCTGCTCTCGCCTCAGCCCCTGTTCGTGGTGAGCGGGCAGATGGCCTCACGGATGACGAGCGTGCGAGGGATCGAGGCCGGCACGGTCATCCCTGGGGGCACTACCGGCGTTGAGACCCTCTCCGGCATCTCGCCGGGCGCGCTCATGGGGCAGCGCTTCGAGATCCTGGCCGTGCTCGGCGCCGGCGGCATGGGTGTGGTCTACAAGGCGCGCGACCGCGAGCTGGACGACCTGGTCGCCTTGAAGATGCTCAAGAAGGAGCTGCTGGGCGATCCAGGGAACCTGGACCGGCTCAAGGCCGAGATCAAGCTGGCGCGCAAGATCACCCACCCCAACGTGCTGCGCACCCACGACTTCGGCGAGATCGGCGGCATGCCCTACATCTCCATGGAGTACGTGCGCGGCGTGACCCTGCGCTACCTGCTGGACCAGACCCACCGGCTGCCCTTCTCGGCCGGGCTGCGCCTGGCCAAGCAGCTCTGCGCCGGCCTCGGCGCCGCGCACGCCCAGGGGGTCATGCACCGCGACATCAAGCCGGAGAACCTGATCCTGGAGCCCACGGGCAACGCCAAGCTCATGGACTTCGGCATCGCCCGGCCGATCAAGCGCATGGAGGCGGGGCAGACCGAGGCGGGCTTCATCGTAGGCACGCCGCTCTACCTCTCCCCCGAGCAGCTCGAGGGGCAGGAGGCGGATGCCCGCGCGGACATCTACTCCACGGGCGTGGTGCTGTACGAGATCTTCACCGGCGAGCTGCCGTTCAATGGATCGAGCGCGGTCGACATCATGATGAAGCATCTGCGCGATCCAGCGCCCCCGCCCCGGGTCCACTGGCCTGAGATTCCGCCGAAGCTCGAAGCGATCATCCTGCGCTGCCTGGAGAAGAAACCCGAGGCGCGCTACCGGACCGTCGAGGATTTGCAGAAGGATCTGGAAACGCTCACGGCGTGAGCATGGCGTGCTCACGCTGTGCTCTGCGTAGAGTACATAATGAGGACGATCTTCGATCCACAGGATGAGGCAAGAGGGGACGGCATGATTGCGCCCACGCAAACCGGCAGCATCTCCTTCGCCGATCTGGTCCGCCGGCTAGGGGAGTACGAGAACCTTTTCGAGATCGGCGGCCGCC
Organism: uncultured Holophagales bacterium; assembly: GCA_963741305.1. Classification (GTDB taxonomy): domain Bacteria; phylum Acidobacteriota; class Thermoanaerobaculia; order Multivoradales; family UBA5704; genus DATMER01. Next base: position 452,716 of record CAVUHL010000003.1, read on the forward strand.
TTGCCGGCACGCTGGATGTCGAGACGGTGCTGGAGCGTGCCCTGGAGAATGCCGAGTCGGTCTGCCGCGCGGAGACCGGCTCCGTCTGGGAGCTGGACGAGGAACGCCAGGAGCTGTTTTTCCGGGTAGTACGCGGCAAGGCCGCGGGCGCGATCCGCAACCTGCGCGTGCCGGTGGGGCAGGGGATCGTCGGCACCGTCGCCCGGACGGGTGTGGCCGAGATGGTGAACGACGTGGCCTCCGATCCGCGCTGGCGCGGCGACTCGGCGGTCTTCCAGACCCGCGCCATCCTGACCGTCCCCCTGGTCGCCGAGGGGCGGGTCATCGGCGTCATGCAGCTCCTCAATCCCGTCGAGCGGGATCATTTCACCGACGGCGACCTGCGGCGGATGAGCCTCTTCGCGGGCATCCTCGCTCATCCGCTCCAGAATGCCCGGCTGCACACCGCCCAGCAGCGCCAGTTCTTCTACATGGTCACGGCGCTGGCCGAAACCCTGGACAAGCGCGATCCCTACACCGGCGGGCACGTGCGGCGGGTGGTGGCCTACTCGATGCTGCTCGGTGCCGAGATGGAGCTGAGCCGTGCCGACTTGAAGGATCTCTGGCTCGCCGCGACCCTGCACGACATCGGCAAGATCGCCACCCCGGACCGCATCCTGAGCAAGCCGTCGCCGCTGGACCAGGAGGAGTTCGAGATCATGAAGCGCCACCCGATCGACGGCGCCGCGATCGTCTCCCACCTTTCGAACCCTACCGTGCTGGAGGGAGTGCGCAATCATCACGAGCGCGTGGACGGCAGGGGCTACCCCGACGGCCTCGCCGGGGACCAGCTCCCCCTGGTGGCCCGCATCATCGCCGTGGCGGATACCTATGACGCCATGACCACGAGCCGCCCCTACCGGGCCGGCCTGCCGCCGGCGAGGGCCTGCCACGAGATTGTCTCGTCGGTCGGCACGCAGCTCTGCCCGGAGGTGGTGGCGGCGTTCCAGTCGCTCTACGGGAGCGGACGGTTCACGCCGGAGGGCGGGGAAGAGGTTCTTCGCTCCATCGCCGAGCCCGTGTAGAATTCCTCCAGGTTTCCCCCATGTTGCGGCTGCGCTACGTCCTCGAAGGCGAGGACCACGTGTTCCCCCTGACCGCTGCTTCCAAAGTGCGGCTGGGACGCGGGAGCGACAACGACGTCGTGCTCTCGGACGTGTCCGTGTCGCGCTACCACGCCGAGCTGAATCGCGAGGACGACTCCTGGTACGTCCAGGATCTGAAGAGCACGAACGGCGTCGAGGTCAACCGCGTCCCAATCCAGCGGGCGCCACTCCATCCGGGAGACCGGCTGGGGATCGGAGTCTTCGACCTCCATCTGGAGCGCTTCGAGCCGCGGGACATCCGCAACGCCCTGCCGGTGAAGGACGACAGCGGGCCGATCCTGACCAACGCGACGATCGTGCGGCCGCTAGCCGAGTTCGCGGCGGCCTACGGCCTTGGCGCCAAGCCGGCGCGCGCCCAGGAGGAGACCCGGGAGCAGACCGATGCCGACCGCCGGTTCGGCCACCTTGCCCGGCTCGCCCGCTTCCTGATCACCGCCGAGGCGGTCGATGAGGTTTTCCAGAAGGTGCTCGACATTTCCTTCGCATCGCTGCCGGTGGACCGCGGCTTCATCCTCCTGGATGACGGAGCCGGCGAGCTGGAGTGCGAGCTGATGCGGATCAAGGACCGGGCGGAGCGCCGCCCATCCGGCGAGATCCCGGTGTCGCGCACCATGCTGCGGGCGGTGATGAAGGAGCGGGTCGCGCTGGTGACGTTCGACGCTCAGTCGGATCAGCGGCTGTCGGGCGGCGAGTCGATCCGGATGCACCAGATCCGCGCGGCCATGTGCGCGCCCCTCTGGGCGGGCGAGAAGATCATCGGCGTCATTCAGGTGGACTCGCCCTTCCAGGTCGGAGCTTTCAACGAACATGATCTGGACTTCCTCACGACCCTGGCCAACTTCGCGGCCGTGGCGGTCGAGCGGATCCGCTGGGCGCGCCAGGCGGAGCACGAGAAGGCCATGCGTTCCCGGCTGGAGCGCTACCACTCGCCAGCGGTGATCGAGGAGGTGCTGAAGCAGGGGGCGGAGGATGGCATGCGGCGCCTCAAGCTCACCCAGGCCACGGTGCTCTTCGCGGACCTCGTGGGCTTCACCTCCTTCGCGGAGAGCTCCACGCCCGAGGAGGTGGCGGAGTCCCTCGATGCCTTCCTCAACCTGGCGGTCGAGGCGATCTTCCGGGCTGGCGGCACGCTGGACAAGTTCATCGGCGACTGCGTGATGGCCTTTTTCGGAGCGCCCGTGGCGCAGGAGGACCATGCCGAGCGCGCCACCCGGGCCGCGGTGGAGATCCAGCGCGACCTGGCTGCCTGGAACCGGGAGCGCGCGGCCCAGGGGCTGTCCGGCTTCAATGCGCGGGTAGCCCTGAACAGCGGCTTGGTGGTAGTGGGCGACATCGGCAGCGCCCGGCGGGTCGACTACACGGTACTGGGGAACACGGTGAACGTGGCGGCGCGCCTGGAATCAGGCGTGGCACGCCCAGGGGACGTGGTGCTGGGGCCGGAGACCTACCGTCTGCTGAATGGAGCCATCCCTGCCGAGCCCCTCGGCGAGTTCCAGCTCAAGGGGCTGCAGCTGAAGATTCAGGCTTACCGGGTGGTCCGGGACTGAGGGATATCCAGCATCTGGCCTGGCTTCAGCCGTGAGGAGCTCATGCCATTCGCCCGCTTGAGCCGGTCCACGCTGGTGCCGTGGCGCTTTGCGATATCCCAGAGGCTGTCGCCGCCGCGTACGCGGTAGCGGGCCAGGGCCATCTCCCCATCTCCCGCGGAAGACGGCTTCCCGCTCCCTCCGCGAGAGGCGAGATAGCGCATGTAGGGCTCCGGGAAGAGCGAGACGTGGTAGTGCGGTGGATGGTTCTCCTTGGTCGCCTCCAGGACGTTGCGCCCTTCCAGCGTCAGCAGCGTCTTCTCCAGGAAGGCGCGGCAGGCCGGCCGGCCGCTGCGTCGCAGGTCGAGCGCCATCCCCGTCGGGTGGACGGAGAGCGGCGAGGCATTGCGCGGCTGCCGGGTCGTGGGCCGGGTCAGGCTGGTGATGACCAGGCGCTCGCCGCAGGCATCACGGTACTGCTCCGCGAGCCGCTCGACGAACGTCTTGACCTGGGGACGGGCGTAGGGGAAGGAGACGTCGGCCACCCGGTAGTTCGAGTTGCCCGAGAGCCGCACGAGCAGGCCTCGCCGGGCGAACTCGCGGACCTGGGACGAGGTGCGCAGGTAGGAGTAGTCGTGCTGCTTAGCCACCCGGCTCTGACGAACCATGGAGGCCTTGGAGCCGGCCAGGCTCTGGGCCTGCACGGCGGACGAAGCCAGACCGATCAGGACCGTGAGGAGAAGAAAGGACGAGGGATGGCTCCGGATCAGCATGGGCCTTACAAGCTCCTAGTACGACTGTCGTCCGAGGGTCGGCATGGTAAAGAGTAGCATAGGGATCACGATTCCGCGCCCGTTTGTTTGAACGAAACACAAGAAGGGGTGTGACCTCTTCCACATTGCGGGTACATCTTGGGAGGACGCCGGGAACATGCACTTCTGGTAGACCCAAGGAGGTGGAAGTCGCGATGCCCGAACCCAGCGTCCCCCCACCGCCTAGCTATAATCCTCCTCCTCCCCCTCCGATTATCCCTGGCCAGGTTCTAAAGCCGAACTTTTTCCACCTCGACGGGATGCGGATTGTCTTCAGGGTCTATGTCACAAAGGACGGCAAAGCAAGAATCAACCATATCCAGTATCCTCCTGGCAGCCATCCCTTCCTGCGGGCGAGGGCCAAGGAGATCGTGGATGAGATGGAATGGGATGTCGCCCGTGACGCAACAGGGGAAGTCGTCACGGACATCGACACCGTCGAGATCTTTTTACTCAAGCCATAAGGCCGGCGGGGGAAACCCGCCGGCTCACTTGACCTGCTTGGCGTTCTTGAAGAAGTCGGCCATCGAGCCGAACCCGCTCCCGCTGGAGGTGCTGCTGCCCGACCCGCTGAAGCCTGCGCCACCCGACGACCTGTCCGATCGATCCGACCTGTCCGGCCTGTCTGACCGATCCGGCCTGTCCGACCGCGTTGGCCGCGGTGAGCGCGGCGTCCGCGGCGAGGCCGACGTGGCCGGCTTGTCCTCATCGCGATAGCCTGCGTCCTCGCCCGTGGCCATGCCGAGGGAGATCCGGCGCTTGCCCGTGTCCACGTTGAGCACCCGCACCGGGATCTCTTGACCCTGCTGCAGCGCCTCGCGCGGATGGTTCAACCGCCGGCCGCCGCCGATTTCGCTGATGTGGAGGAGCCCCTCGATGCCGGGCGCGATCTCGACGAAGGCGCCGAACGACTCCATCCGCATCACCTTGCCGGGGAGCTCGGTCCCGTCGGGGAAGGTGCTGGCAGCCTCCTGCCAAGGGTCCTTCTCGAGCGAGCGGCGGGAGAGCGAGATGCGCTCAGGCTTCTTCTCGTCCTTGCCCTTCTCGATCTTGATGACCTCGACCTCGACCTCGTCGCCTACGTTGAGCACCTCCTTGGGGTGGGCGAGCCGCGAATAGCCGATCTCGCTCACGTGGAGCATGCCCTCGAGGCCGCCGAGGTCGACGAAGGCGCCGTAGCTCGCGAGCGACGTCACCTTGCCAGTCACTACGGAGCCGACCTGGATGCGGGAGCGCACTTCCGCCGCCCGCGACTTCTGCTCCTCTTCCAGGATGGCGCGGCGCGACAGCACGATGTTGGGCCGCGTGCGGCCCTCCTCGAACTGGCTCACCTTGAAGGCCAGGCGCTGGCCGACGAACTGCGCCGGGTCCTCGACGTAGCGCAGGTCGAGCTGGGACAGGGGGCAGAAGGCACGCATGCCCCGCACCTGCACCTCGGCCCCGCCCTTGTTGATGCCGCTGACGACTCCCTCGACCGGGATGCCGTGCTGCCAGGCCATCTTGATCTCGGCCTCGGCCTCCGGGTTGTTCTGCTTGCCCCGGCCACCACCCTTGCCCCCGCCTCCGGTGACCTGGCGCCGCAGCTTCAGTGTGCCCGTCTCCGGGTCGGTCGCGGTCACGGTGGCGTCGATCGTGTCCCCCACGTTGAGCGTGAGGTTCCCCTCGGCGTCCTTGAGCTGCGCCGTCTCGATCAGGGCCTCCGACTTGGTCCCCAGATCGACGAACGAGGACTCCTCGCCGATGGAGAGGATCTTCCCGGACACCTTGGCGCCCATCGGGGGATCTTCGCGCTTTTCCCCGCCCTGCTGTTCGAATTCAGCCAACGCCTGGCCGAAGTCCTTCTCGTTTTCGGTTTCTGTCTCTGTCTGCTGGTCCGTCATGTGGTTCTCTCTCGGTCAGGAACCGGGTTGGCGCCCGGTCGGGATGGTCGTGGTGAAAGTATCACGCGACGCTCGCCTGCCAAGGCCGCGGCGCGGTAAGCTTCTGGTCCGCCATGAGGAAAACAACGAAAGTACGGCCCATATTCGCGTTTCCGCTCCTTTTGTCAATCTACCTGGGGGCCTTCATACTCATGGGTGCGGCGCCCCACCCAAATCGGGCCCCCGAGCCCCTCCTGGATGCCCGCGAAAGCCATCTCGCCGATGCCGTCCAGCTCACCGACGGAGGGGAGAACGCCGAGGCCTACTGGTCTCCCGATGGCAAGGAGCTCGTGTTCCAGTCTTCCCGGCCCCCGTTCGCCTGCGACCAGATCTTCCGCATGCCCGGAGACGGACGAGGGGAGCCGGTCCAGGTCTCCACTGGCAAGGGCCGTACCACCTGCGCCTACTTCACGAGCGACGGCCGGCGCATCCTCTACTCGTCGACGCACCACGCCGGTGATGCCTGCCCGCCGCCGCCCGACCGTTCCCAGGGCTACGTCTGGCCCGTGGACCCCGACTTCGAGATCTGGAGCGCTCTGCCCGACGGCTCCGACCTGCGGCGGCTGACCGAGAACAAGGCCTACGACGCCGAATCGACCGTCTGCCCCGTGGACGGGTCGGTGATCTTCACCTCGACCCGCGACGGAGACCTCGACCTGTATCGCATGCCAAGCGGCATGAACGCCGACGGGAACGCGGTCACCCGCCTCACCAATACCCCTGGCTACGACGGTGGCGCATTCTTTTCCAGCGACTGCAAGAAGATCGTCTGGCGCGCGTCTCGCCCCGCCGCGGGAACCGAGATGGAGGACTATCAGCGTCTTCTCGCCCAGGGTCTCGTGCGGCCGAGCAAGCTTGAAATCTGGGTGGCCGACGCAGACGGCAGCGACGCCCGCCAGGTTACGAGCCTTGGCGCCGCCTCCTTCGCTCCCTCCTTCTTCCCGTCCGGCGACCGCATCCTTTTCTCGACGAACTACGGCGACCCCAAGGGCCGCGAGTTCGAGATCTGGGCCGTGAACGTGGATGGAAGCGGCCTTAAGCGTATCACGTGGAGCCCGGGTTTCGACGGCTTTCCCCTGCTCTCGCCCGACGGCACCCGCCTCGCCTTCTCTTCGAACCGGAACCAGGGCGCTTCCGGTGAGACCAACGTGTTCGTGGCGAAATGGATCGGCAGTCAATTCATGGCCGACGTCCAATGGCTGGCCGACGACGCCCGCGAAGGCCGGGGCATCGGCACCAAGGGTTTGGAGGAGGCATCCAGATATCTGGAGAGGCGCTTCCGGGAGACCGGGATCGAACCGGCGGGTCAGGACGGCACCTTCTTCCATCGCTTCGATGCGCCGGTCGCAGTGGAGTCCAAGGCCGGTACTGCGATGACGCTCGACGGCGAGCCCGTGGCCCGCGCCGAATACGAGCCCGCTTCTTTCTCGGCATCCTCGAAGGTAGAAGGGGAAGTCGTGGCTGCCGGCTACGGCATCACCGCACCCGACCTGGGGGTGGATGACTACAAGGGGATCGACGCCAAGGGCAAGATCGTGGCCATCCGGCGCTTTACGCCGTCGGGCGGGGCGTTCGAGAAGGAGGACGCGGAGCGCCGCTACGGCGACCTGCGCTACAAGGCCTTCAACGCCCGCGAGCATGGGGCGATCGGGGTGATCGTGGTTGACGCGCCGGTCGTCGAGGAAGGGAAGGAGGCTCCCTCCGAGGCGCCGCTCCCGGCTCTGCGGCTCGACAGCGGCCTGACCGCCGCGGCAGGCGACGCCGGCATCCCGGTCGTGACCCTCTCCCGGGCCGCCGGCTCGGCGCTTTTTCAGGGGACGCATAAGGCGTCATTCGCCGTCGAGCTGGAGCACCGGCACGAGACCCTGGCCAACGTGCTCGGCGTGATCCGGGCCGGCGCACCCGGCCGTCTGCCTGGAGCGATCGTGGTGGGCGCCCATTACGATCACATCGGCATGGGCGGGGCGAGCTCGCTCAGCCCGGACGCCCGCGAGCCGCACAACGGCGCGGACGACAACGCCTCGGGCACGGCCGCCCTCCTGGAGGTGGGACGCCTCCTGGCCGGCCGGCGCGGCCGGCTCCACCGCGACGTCTACCTGATCGCCTTCTCGGGCGAGGAGATGGGCGTCCTCGGCTCCACCGCCCTCACCCGCAAGCCCCCGGCCGGGCTCGAGATGAAGGATCTTGTGGCCATGTTCAACATGGACATGGTCGGCCGCCTGCGGGGCAACGACCTGTCCGTGCTGGGGGCCGAGTCGGCGGAGGAGTGGCACGAGATCGTCGACCCTGTCTGCGAGCGCGCCGGGCTCGCCTGCAGCCTGGGCGGGGACGGCTACGGCCCATCCGACCAGTACCCGTTCTACGCCGCGGGAGTGCCCGTGCTCCACTTCTTCACCGGGGTGCACGAGGACTACCACAAGCCCACGGACGACTCCGGCAAGGTCAACGGCGAAGGCGGAGTGCGGGTCGCCGCCCTGGTGGCGGAGCTGACCGAGGGGTTAGCCGCCCGCCAGGAGCGGCTCGCCTACAAGAGCCTGCCGGCACCCGCGCCCCGCGGCGACTCGCGCTCCATGGGCGCCTCGCTGGGCACGGTGCCCGACTACACCGGCGACGGCCGTCCCGGAGTGCTCCTGTCGGGCGTGCGCGCCGGCAGCGCGGCGGAGCAGGCGGGGATGCAGCGCGGGGACCTGCTCGTCGAGCTCGGCGGCACCCCGATCCGCGACATCCACGATTTCATGTACGTTCTGCGCCGGGCCAAGCCGGGCGAGAAGACCGCGGCGGTGGTCCTGAGGGGCGAAGAGCGCCTCACGGTTGAAGTGACCTACGGCGTCAGCCGCGGGATGCGTTGAGGAGAAGTCCCATGAAGAAAGCCCTTTTGGTCTTATCGTCGTTGCTGTCCTTGTTGTCCCTGCTGTCCTTGTCGTCCTTTCCGGCCGCCGCCTCCGAAGCCACCGACGCCCGCGCCGAGTGGCAGAGCTTCCTCGAAGCCTTCCCGGCCACCAAGGGCAAGATGACCGAGAGCGAGCGCATCAAGTCCCTTTACGACCATCAGTGGGATTGGGCTCTCCGGGAGTTCCCCGAGCTCTCGACCGCCCTGGGCGTGCCGGGCCGTAACCATCTCTGGAGCGACCAGTCCCTCGCCTCCATGAACGCCCGCCGGGCGCTCGACCGCAAGGTCCTGGCGGCTGCGGAATCCATCGACCGCTCCAAGCTGGAAGAGAAGGACCGGGTCCACTACGACCTCTACGTCCGCCAGATCCGCAACGGCCTGGAGGGCCAGCGCTTCCCCGGCGAGTACCTGGTCATGGATCAGATGGGGGGCCTGCAGCAGAACGTGCCCGCCTCCCTCATCCAGATGCCGGCCCGGACGGTGAAGGAGTACGAGGACATCCTCTCCCGCCTGCGCGGCGTGCCCACGCTGGTGGACAACACCCTCGAGCGGCTGGAGAAGGGCCTGGCCGCCGGAGTCACGCCGCCGCGGATCACCCTGCGCGACCTGCCCGGCCAGGTGCAGAACCTGCTCACCGAGGACCCCATGGCGAGCGCGCTGCTCAAGCCGTTCACGGCGATCCCGGAGAGCATCCCGGCGCCGGACCGCGACCGGCTCACGCGCGAGGCCGTCCGGATCTACCAGGAGCAGGCGTCGCCCGCCTTCCGCAAGCTCCACCGTTATCTGGCGGAGACCTACGTGCCGGCCGCGCGGGAATCGATCGCCATGAGCGCACTGCCCGAGGGGAAGGCCTGGTACGCCTACGCGGCGAAGCAGTACACGACCACGGACATGACGCCCGACCAGATCCACGACCTAGGCCTCTCCGAGGTGAAGCGCATCCGCGCCGAGATGGACAAAGTCATCGCCTCGACCGGCTTCAAGGGGAGCTTCGAAGAGTTCCTCGTCTTCCTGCGCACCGATCCGCAGTTCTTCTATGAAACGCCCGAGGACCTTGTCGCCGGCTACCGCGACGTGGCCAAGCGGGCCGACCCCGAGTTGGTGAAGCTCTTCGGAAGGCTGCCGCAGCTCCCCTACGGGGTGATCCCGATCCCGTCCTACGCCGAGAAGTCGCAGACGACCGCCTACTACGACAGCGGCATGTTGGAAGCCGGCCGGCCCGGCTACTACTACGTCAACACCTACGACCTGAAGTCCCGGCCCAAGTGGGAGATGGAGGCCCTGACCCTGCACGAGGCGGTGCCTGGGCATCACCTGCAGGTCTCGCTCTCGCAAGAGATGGAGGACGTCCCGGAGTGGCGCAAGTTCGACGGCTACACCGCCTTCGTCGAAGGGTGGGGCCTCTACGCCGAGAGCCTGGGCACGGAGATGGGCTTCTACAAGGACCCGTACTCCAAGTTCGGCCAGCTCACCTATGAAATGTGGCGAGCGGTGCGTCTGGTGGTGGACACGGGCATGCACGCCAAGGGCTGGACCCGCGAGCAGGCGATCGACTTCTTCAAGAAGAACGCGGGCAAGACCGAGCACGACATCGTGGTCGAGGTGGACCGCTACATCGTGACCCCCGGGCAGGCGCTGGCCTACAAGATCGGCGAGCTGAAGATCAAGGAGCTGCGCGCCATGGCCACCAAGGAGCTCGGGAACCGCTTCGACGTGCGCGCCTTCCACGACCAGGTGCTGGGCAACGGAGCGCTGCCGCTCGACGTGCTGGAGGCCAACATCAAGGCCTGGGTGGGGGAGCGGAAGGCGGCGCCGGAAGCTCGGCCGGCGGGGTAGAGGCTATACTCCCCCTCAGCTTTCAAGGGGGAGTCATGAGCACGAGAGGTGACACCGTCCTGGTGTTGGACCGCGATCCCGCTGTGCGCGGGGACCTGAAAAAGGCCTGGCGCACGGCCCGGCGGTTCCTGAAATTGCAGCGCGAGCACCCGCTCTGGCTCCGGCGCCAGGCGATCGCCGACCGGCTCCTCGCCCTGGAGTGGTTGCTGTTGATCGCGGTCACCTACCTGATCGTCTTCGGGCCTCTCCCCTGGCCTCTCAAAGCCGTCCTGCTGATCCCCTGGAGCCTCTACTCCAGCCTGGCGCTCGACGTGGCCGTCCACTACTTCAACCACTGGCCGCCGTTCCGCCGCGAGGGGCTCAACGTGCTGCTGCGGGCCGCGGGTGTGCTCGTCTTCTTCAGCCCGCTGGAGGTCCGCTACCACCACTGGCAGCACCACCGGTACAACGACCCCTTCGACGATCCACAAACCGCGCTCCAGGAGATCGCACGGAGTCCGGGTTGGCGGAGCTGGATGGCGCTGGGGAAGTACCTGGGCAGGGAGACGGTGCGCTCGGTCTGGGGCTTCCTCCCCTGGTCGGAGATGCCGTCCTACATCCGGGCGCTGAAAGCCTCAAAGCCGGCGCATTACCGGGAGATCGTGGCCACGCGCTGGGTTGGCCCGTGCTTGCTGGTGGCGCTGCTCGTGTGGAGGCCGATGGAGACGGCGCTCTTCCTGGTGCCCGCCACCCTGCTGGTGGCGCCGCTCGCGAGCTTCATCATGAACCTGACGGACCACGCGCCGAGCGACCTGACCCATCCTTTCCGGCAGGCCACCTGGCTGGAGCCGCGGACCCGGATGGAGCGCCTGATCTCGTTCGTGAACCACCAGACCGCGGCCACGCACCTGACGCACCACCTGTTCCCGCAGGTGCACTGGATCCACATGCGCCGGCTCCAGCGCCGGATGGGCCGGCTCTACGTGCGCTACGGCGCGCCGCGGTCCATGGTCGTGAACTCGACGCTGCTGGGGAACCCGCTGGCACTGGCGCGCGTGCTGGGAGGATTGAAGCAGGTGCAGCCGGTGGGGGAGACGTGGATTACTCCGTGACGTAGGGCTCCAGCAGGGCGTCCCAGCTCCTCGACATCCGGTCGTATTCGGCCGGGCAGCGCTCGGCCCGGTCCTCGGGCAGGGTTTCGTCGTCCACGAGGTACTGGAAGCCTTCCGGGTTCTTGCCATAGCTCCAGCAGACGATGTTGTAGAAGCGCTGCTCGTCGAGCGAGTGCTCGTCCCAGAAGGCGAGTTCCTCCTCCTCCGTGAGGAACGACCAGGCGCCGTTGAGCGCCGCCATCTCGCCTTCCTCGCCTCCTTCCAGGAGGATCATCGTGGCGAGCTGGTCCACCGCGTCCTCCTCCCGGCCGGTGACGGGCAGGTCGTAGATGTCGATCAGAGCGTGTCCGAGCTCGTGGAAGAAGGTGAAGGCCGTCGCGCCCGCCACGGCCTCGCCCCCTTCCTCGGCCTCTTCCTCCGTCTGCTCTTCCGAGAGGAACAGCCCGGCGTAGTACTCGACCAGCTCCCAGCAGAGGGAGATCTCCCGGGCCTCGGGATCGTAGAAGGCGTTCACGTCGCCGCACTCCTTGAACACCACCGGCACCTGCGAGGGGAGGGCGAAGACGGTGTTCAGCTCCTGGACCGTGTCCTCCAGCAGGCGGGTTTCCTTGAAGATCGCCTCCAGCTCCTGGTAGTCCTCGTTGTCCGTCTTGTCATAGCGCACCACGAAGTTCCCGGTGTCGCGGACCCCGCCGGACTCGGTCCGCTTGAAGCTCGCGGGAATCTTGTCGGCGACTGCTTCCGGCTCCTCCTCCGGAACGGAACCGCAGGCGCCGAGAGCCAGCAGGGACAGAACGAGCGCGCAGCGGCGCACGAAGACGTGACGCATGGACATTTCCTCCGCAGGGTGGGGTGGAGTGTAAACTCCCGCCCCATGAAAGTCGAACCGGCGCTCCTGGAAGGCAGGGTCCTCCGCCTCGAACCACTGTCTCTGGACCATGCCCCGGGCCTCTGGCCGCATGCCGGGCCCGAGGTCTTTCAGTGGCTTGCCGACCTGCCGCGGGATGGCAGCTATGAAGCCTTCCGGGACTGGATCGGCGAGACGATGCGCAGGCCGGCTTCCCTCACGTTTGCCATGATCCTCGCCGAGACAGGGGAGCCCGCGGGCGTGTCGGGCTACCTGGACATCCGTCCCGACCACCGGGGGATCGAGATCGGCCGCACCTGGATCGGCAAGGCCCACCAGGGGAGCCGGGTCAACCCCGAGAGCAAGCTCCTGCTCTTCCGTCACGCCTTCGAGGCGCTTGGCGCCATGCGCGTGCAGCTCAAGACCGACCTGCGCAACCTGCACAGCCAGCGCGCCATCGAGAAGCTCGGCGCGGTGCGCGAGGGCGTCCTCCGCCGCTACCAGATCCGCAGCAACGGCGAGGTGCGGGATACGGTCATGTACAGCGTGCTCGCCGAGGAGTGGCCGGCCTTGAAGGCCCGGCTCGAAGCTCGGCTGGCGGTAGACTGATGATGATGGACAGACATCCGGCACGGTGGGTGCAGCTCCTGGCGAAGTGGGCCGCGGTGCCGCTCGCCCTGAGCGGCGTGGTCCTGGCCGGCCGCGCCGCGGGTGCCAACGAGATCACCGCCGGCCTCCTGCTCCTGGTCGCGGTGCTCGGCCTTGCCACGTGGGGCGGCTGGACGGTCGGAGCCGTGGCGTCCGTGGCTGCCACGCTCTGCCTCAACTTCTTCTTCCTCCATCCCACGGGCACGTTCATCATCGAGGCGCCGTCAAACTGGGTGGCGCTGGGTTGCTTCCTGGCGGCTTCCACCCTGGTCAGCCGGCTGGTGGCCCGCGGTCGTCAAGAGGCCGCGGAGGCCCTGGCACGGCAGCGGGAGCTGGAGGTGCTGTACGACCTGTCCTTCGGCCTTTTCACCGCCAGCCTGGGAGAGGCCGCGGCCCGGACGCTGCGCGCCCTCGGGGCCGATTCGGGAGCGCTGATCCTCGACGGGCAGGTTCTCCTCGCCGGGGAGCCGGAGGTCGATCCCACGTTCGTCGACGCCGCCCGCAAGGGCTCCAGCACCCTGGAGGACGGGGGGACCAGCTACATCCCGCTCCAGATTGGCGGTCAGGTCAGCGGGGTCCTGGTCGCCGCGGAGCCCACCGCCCCGCCGGCGGTCCTGGAACCGGCCGTGCGCCTGCTGGCCCTCGCCGTCGAGCGCGAGCGGCTGCTCCGGGAGGCGGCGCACCTGGAAGCCGTGCGCGAGAGCGACGCCCTGAAGACCGCGCTGCTGCGGGCGGTCTCGCACGACCTGCGCACCCCTCTCACCTCCATGCGCCTGGAGATCGAGAGCCTGGAGCGCGGCCTCGCGAAGCGGCCCGAGGAGCTCGCCAGCCTGCACTCACTCTCCCGCCAGCAGGAGCGGCTGACGCGCCGCATCGACAACCTCCTTGCCCTGGCGCGCCTGGAAGCCGGAGTCGCCCGGCCCCATCCGGAGCCGACGCCGGCCGGCAGCCTCTTCCGCGCCGCCCGGGAGAGCCTGGCCCTGATCCTCGAAGGGAGGGCGGTCCAGGTCCGCATCCAGCCGGGCTGCCCCGACCTCTGGGCCGATCCCTCCATTTCCCTGGAGGTGCTGGTGAACCTGATGGAGAACGCGGCGCGGGCGGCGCCTCCCGGACAGCCGCTGGAGCTGGCCGCCGAGGCGGTCAATGGCCACGTCCGCATCGAGGTGCGCGACCGGGGCCCCGGGATCGGGGAGAACCTGTCCGAGGGCCTCGGGCTGCGGATCGCCCGCAGCCTGGCCGAGGCGGACGGCGGATCGATCGGGCTGTTGGACCGCCCCGGCGGCGGCACGATCGCCCGCCTTGACCTGCCCGCGGCTCCGGAGCTGGAGGAGATCCTGGCGGGATGACCCGCCCCAAGCCCCTGATCCTGGTGATCGACGACGACGCCGACATCCGCCGGAGCCTGTCGCGGGAGCTGGCGCTGGCCGGCTACGACACCCTGGCCGCGGCCGACGGGGTGGAGGGGCGGGAGCTGTTCGAGCACCACCATCCCGACCTGGTCATCACCGACGTCGCCATGCCCCGGGCCGACGGCCTGGCGGTGATCTCGGCGGTCCGCCGGACCGACCGCACGCCGGTCCTGGTGCTGTCGGTGCGCGGCGAGGAGGAGGACAGGGTCCGCGCCCTGGACCTGGGGGCGGACGATTACGTGACCAAGCCGTTCTACCTGCGCGAGTTGTTGGCCCGCGTGCGCACCCAGCTCCGCCGCAACGGCCCCGCCGGCATGACGGTGCCGGAGGTCCTCCGTTTCCCCGACCTGGTGATCGACCGCGGCCGGCGCACTGTCGCCCAGGGTGAGCGCGAGGTGAAGCTCACCCCCACGGAGCTGGCCATCCTGGAGCTGCTGGCGAGCCACGCCGGCCGGCCCGTCACCCTGCGCCAGATCATCGCAACCGTCTGGACGGGCGCTCCGGCGACCACCGTGGACACCGTGAGGGTCCATGTGGGCTCGCTGCGGCGCAAGTTGGAGCCCGATCCGGCCAATCCGCGCTACATCGGCACCGAGCCGTGGGTCGGATACAGGTTCCTGGCCGAGCCAACGGACGGGTAGACCCCTCCAACGAGTGGGTAGAGCGCTCCAACGATTGGATTGCTCGTCCAAACGAGTGGGTAGACCCCTCTACCCATTCGTTGGACAGCTCGTACCCAGTAAACAGACCCTTCCACCCGCTCGTTTGGACCAGCTACCCAGCCGTTGCGAGCGGCTACCCATTCGTTTGAGACGGCTACCCCTTGGGTGGAGGCTTCCACGCATTCGTTTGCCGTGCCGGGCTGTTCCAATCTCCGGTTCCCGCTGTCCAACTCCTTTGAAAACAAATCGCGGGGCTTCTCAGGGCGCCCGCTGAACGAAAAGGAGCTCACGATGATCCGCACCAAACTTTCGACCCTGGCCCTCGCCACGGTCCTCGTCCTTCCCCTCGCCACTGCCGGCTGCTCGAAGGGCTCCAGCCCCACCGAGCCCGCATTCGACGACGAGCTTGCATCGGCCAGCTCGCTCTCCGTGGTGACCGAGGAGAGCAAGGGCCGGGGCAGGGGCGGGGATGACGACCGGAATGACGACCGGAATGACGACAACGACAACAACCGGCGGCGGGGACGGGGCGGCCGGAATGGCGGCAACGACGACGACAACAACAACCGGCCGGCGCGCAACGGCCGGGAGTTCGAAGGCGCGGTCACGTCGGTCGGCTCCGACTCCGTGACGCTCGCGGGCGGCCTCCGCATCGTGGTCAACGGCGGCACCCAGTGGAGCGGCCGGGGCGACCTCTTCTCCCTGTCGCAGATCTCCAACTCGCTCGCGGCCGGCCGCAACCCGCGCGTCGAAGGCCGCGGCAACCGCCAGGGCGACGGCTCCATCGTCGCTGCCACGATCAAGGCCGAGCACGTGGGCGACTGAGTCAGTCCGGATCCCGCAGCGGCTCGGGCTCGAGGGCTCGAGCCGCTACAACCGTCAGGGCAGCGGCGCCATACACCAGAGCCTTCCACCAATACTGCCGTTCAGGATCCACACCCGCCAGGGAGAACAGGTTCAGGGCCGCGTGAAAGACCACGGCTACGGACAGGTTGCCTCCCGTCCTGAGGTGCAGCCAGGTAAAGAGGATCGAGTATGACACGACCAGCACGAAGAAGGCCATGAAGGGGAGGCCTCGATGGGGGTACCCGGGCAGGAAGAAGTTCGGCAGGTGCCAGAGCGCCCAGACGACCCCGACCGCGATGCCGCTCGCTAGTGCTGGCCACCGCTCCAGAAGGTAGGGCAGGGCGAAGCCGCGCCATCCCACCTCCTCGCCCACGACCAGGAATGCCAGGGCGATGCTTACGCCCGTGATCGGGCCGAGGGCCAGAGCTGACCGCTCCAACAGCCACACCGGAACCAGAAGAAGCAAGGGGAGCCCGAACGCGACGGCCAGCCACTTCACGTGGCGTCCCTGCAGGGCAAACCTGCGCCAGAGCCGCTTCAGGCCCGGGCGGCCCTGAAGAGCCCCGATGACCGCCACCGCGCCCAGAAGAGGGCCGAAAAGGCCGAGCAACGGCAGGAGCAGGGAGAAGCGCATCCCCGCGGCGAGAGGCCAGGTGACACCGAAGGCGATCAGGACGAACGCCGTGAAGGGGAACCGCCGGATGAGCTCGCGCATGTGGGCTCAATTGTAGCGTGGCACACATGTTGCCTTTGGCGAGGGGTATGAACCAGGCATGGGGTCTGCTCGCGCGCAAGCTGACGGGGTGGGGGAGGGCATTCATCCTCGCCCTTCCCAACTTCCTCCTAGCGGTCGTGACCGTCGTCGCCTTCTGGCTGCTCGCCAAGGCGATCCGCAACGTGGTGATGCGCCTGCTGCGCCGCGTCTCCCACAGCGAGCAGGTCACCTACCTCCTGGCGCAGGTGGTCTACATCGCCGTCTTGACGGCGGGGACGTTCATCGCCCTGGGCATCCTCGGGCTTCAGAAGACCGTGGCCTCGCTGCTCGCGGGCGCCGGCATCATCGGCCTGGCCCTCGGTTTCGCGTTCCAGGACATCGCGGCCAACCTGATGGCGGGGGTCTACCTCTCGGTCCGCCGGCCCTTCCGCCGTGGCCACCTCATCAAGGCACAGGATTACCTGGGCACGGTCGTGGAGGTCAACCTGCGCTGGACCGAGCTCCTCACTCCGCAGGGGCAGCTCGTGTTGATCCCGAACAAGCAGGTGTTCGAGAACCCGATCATGAACTACACCATCCGGGGCACCCGCCGGGTGGACATCACCCTCGGGGTTTCCTACGGCGACGACCTGGAGAAGGCGAAGCGTGTGGCGATGGCGGCGGTGGCCTCGGTGCCTGCCCGGCTGCCCGACCGGGAGGTGGAGCTGTTCTACGAGGAATTCGCGGAGAGCTCGATCGACTTCACGGTCCGCTTCTGGATCAACTTCGAGGCGCAGAAGGAGTACCTGGCGGCCAGGAGCGACGCGATCATCCGCATCAAGCAGGCCTTCGACGCCGAGGGCATCACCATCCCGTTCCCGACGCGCACCTTGGAGCTCGCGCGGGGCCAGAATGCGGAGGATTACCTGCCAGACACGCCGGGCAGACAGAGCACGAGGTAAAGGAGCATCGCCGCCGGGCGGCCGGCGGCGGTCAAACCCGCCCGGAACCTCGTGGTACCTTCTTACGTCTTTCTATCTGAAGAGTGAGGAGGGGGCCATGAAGCTGACCATCGAGGGTGTCGGTAAGCGGTACCGTGGGGATTTCTGGGGTCTGCGCGGGTTCACTTTGGAATTGGGGCCGGGGGTGCTCGGCCTGCTCGGGCCGAACGGGGCGGGCAAATCGACCCTGATGCGGATCCTGGCCACCATCACCCGGCCCACCGAGGGCCGGGTGGCCTGGGACGGCACCGACATCGTGGCCCAACCCGACCGGCTGCGCGCCGTGCTCGGCTATCTGCCGCAGGACTTCGGTGTCTACCCGAACCTCAACGCCGTCGAGTTCCTGGAGTACATGGCCGCGGTCAAGGGATTGCCGGCCGCCGCGGCCCGCGGCCGGATCGACGAGCTGCTCACCCTGGTCAACTTGACTGAGGCGCGGAAGCGTCCGCTCGGCGGCTATTCGGGCGGCATGCGCCAGCGCATCGGCATCGCGCAGGCCCTGCTCAACGATCCCAGGCTGCTCATCGTGGACGAGCCCACCGTCGGCCTCGACCCCGAGGAGCGGGTGCGCTTCCGCAATCTCCTCTCGGAGCTGGGCGGCGAGCGCATCATCATCCTCTCGACCCACATCGTCTCGGACGTCGAGGCCACGGCCAGCGGCATCGCCATCGTGGACGGCGGGCGGCTCCTCGCCCACGCCGCGCCGGAGGATCTGCTGCGCCAGGTCGAGGGGCGCGTCTGGGAGTGGGTGCTGCCCAGCGCGGACCTGCCCGCGGCCCGCGAGCACTGGAAGATCAGCAGCACGGTGCGCCGCGCCGACGGCGTCCATGCCCGCGTGGTCTCGGAGGTGCCGCCGCTTGGCGCGAAGCCTCTGCCTCCTTCTCTGGAAGACGCCTATCTCCACGTTTTGGAAGGCAGCCGGAGCGAGCGCAAAAAGGCGGCGGCATGAGCCGCCTGAGGGTCCTCTGGCACCTGCTCCGGGCCGACTTCCTGGAGCGGGTGAGGCGCTACGGCTTCCTGGTGACGCTGCTGTTCGCGGCCTGGCTCGGGTACCTGGTGAGCGCCGGGACGATCAAGCTCTGGATCGGCAACGCGCGCGGCGTCTACGACTCCGCCTGGGTGGGCGCGCTCACTGCCATGGTGGTGAACTCCTTCCTCTCCCTGGCCGGGTTCTACGTGATCAAGAACGCCGTGGAGCGCGACCGCCAGACCGGCGTGGGGCAGATCCTGGCCTCGACCCCGATGTCGAAGCCGCTCTACACGCTGGGCAAGACGGCGAGCAACCTGGCGGTGCTCGGGGCCATGGTCGGAGTCCTCGCCGTCTTCGCCGTGGTGACGCAGTGGGTGGTGGCCGAAGACCCGCAAATCCATCTCTGGCCTCTCCTGTCGCCGTTCCTTCTCCTGGCCCTGCCCGTGATGGCGCTGGTGGCCGCGCTCACGGTGCTCTTCGAGACCATCCCCTGGCTGCGGGGCGGGTTCGGCAACGTGGTCTGGTTTGCCCTGTGGACGGTGATGATGGCCGTCCCCGTGGCCACCAAGGGCGTCCCGGACCCGATCGGGATGACCCTGGTCGCCCAGGACATGCAGGAAGAGGTGGACGCCCGCTTCGGCAAGGCGGACCGCGGTTTCATCCTCGGCGGGATGACAAAGGAGGACGAGGCCAAGGCCCAGGTCTTCCGCTGGCAGGGGCTGGACTGGACGCCGGGCCTCGTGCTCGGCCGCCTTTCCTGGTTCGCGCTGGCGGTGGGGATCTCCCTGACCGCGGCTCTCTTCTTCGACCGCTTCGACCCGGCCAAGGGACGGATACGCCTCCCGAAGCGGAAGCGGAAAGGGAAGGAGGAAGTGGAGGAGGCCCTCCCGGCCCTGCCCGAGCACGTGACGCTCACGCCGCTCGCGGCGCTGGCGCCAG
The DNA here is from genome assembly GCA_963741305.1 of uncultured Holophagales bacterium. Taxonomy (GTDB): domain Bacteria; phylum Acidobacteriota; class Thermoanaerobaculia; order Multivoradales; family UBA5704; genus DATMER01. Next base: position 471,951 of record CAVUHL010000003.1, read on the forward strand.
GGACGGCTTTCCGCTTCCCCGGGGTGCTCGCCGCGGAGCTGCGGCTCGCCCTCAAGGGTCAGCCCTGGTGGTGGTACGCGGCGGCCCTCGGGCTGATCATCGCGGGGCTGACGGCGCCTGTGAATGGGGTACGCCAGATCGTGCTCCCGCTGGCCTGGATCTGGCCTCTTCTGATCTGGTCGCCGATGGGCAACCGGGAGTCGCGCTTCGGCACGGGCGAGCTGTTGTTCTCGGCGCCCCGCCCGGTGGGCCGGCAACTCCCCGCGGTCTGGATGGCCGGCGTGCTCGTGGCGGCGGTGGTGGGTGGCGGCGTGGCCGCCCGGTATCTGATGATGGTCGTGATCGACGGGGACTTCACTGCTTTGGCAGCCTGGGCGGTGGGTGCGCTGTTCATCCCCTCGCTTGCCCTGGCGCTGGGGGTCTGGAGCGGGAGCAGCAAGCTTTTCGAGGCGGTCTATCTCTTCATCTGGTACATCGGACCGATGAACCGGACGCCGGAGCTCGACTACCTGGGCGCCACGGATCGCGGACAGCCCCTCTTCTGGCTAGCGGCCACGGCGCTCCTCGCGGCAGCGGCGGCGGCGGGGCGGAAGTGGCAGCTCCATCGTGACTGATAACATGCGGTCCCTATGGCCCTGCCCCTGGAGACGCCCCGACTGATCCTCCGCCGCTTCCGGGACGAGGACCTGGGGCCTTTCCTGACCTACCGCAATCACCCGGAGGTGGCGCGCTACCAGAGCTGGGTGCAGTGGACCCGCGAGCAGGGGCTCGATTTCCTGCGCGACCAGCAGCGGGTCAACCCGGGGGACCTGGGCCGCTGGTTCCAGTACGCCCTGGAGCTGAAGGACGGCGGCGCGCTGACGGGCGACTGTGGGATCTGCCTCAAGATCGAGAGGCCGCGCACGGCCGAGGTCGGCTTTTCCCTGGCGCCCGAGCACCAGCGCCAGGGGCTGGCCTTCGAGGCCGTGTCGCGGATCGTGGAGCACGCCTTCCGGGAGCTGGGGGTGGTGCGGATCGTCGCGACCGTGATCCAGGGCAACGACCGCTCGGCGTCCCTGCTCGGCCGGATCGGCCTGAGCCATGGGCTGCCGGAGAGGGTCTGGTTCAAAGGCCAGTGGGCGGAAGAGCTGCGGTTCTCTCTGGAGCGGTCCGACTGGCTGCTGCGTCCAGAAGCTGCTGCAGGCGCTTAGTGCGGGCGTAGCTCCCGCTGTCCTCAGCGGCCTTGATGCCGCTTCGCGCCGCGGCCTCGGCTGCCACGGCATCGCCGCTCGCGAGCGCGGCTTCGGCGAGGGCTTCCGACGCGCGGAGCTGCAGGGCACGGTGCCCCAGCCGTTGCGCCTCGGCGTTCAGCTCGCGCAGCTCGGGCAGGCGGTCGTCCAGGCTCGCCAGGCTCAATTGGACCAGGCGGGCGTGGAGCAGGACCACGACCGCGCCGCTCGCCCTGGCTTCGGCGACCGCCTCGGCGGCAGCCTTCCGGGCCGCTCCCGCATCCCCGTTCCGTTGATGCCATTCGGCGCGGAGCCGGAGAAGCTCGGCCCTCTGCTCGTGGCTGCCCTCCTGCGACAGGAGCTTCTCGGCCGTATCCAGCCTCTTCCCAGCGTCTTCGAGCTTCCCCATCTCCAGCCAGGTTTCGGCCTCGGCCAGGGTGAACTCGGCCTGGCCGCGCACGTCCTCCAGGTCTTTCAGGACGGTCAATGCCTCCTTGAAGGAGGAGAGCGCGGCCTCGAAGCGGCCCTGGAGGAGGGCGATGCGGCCGATGTGCCCCAGCGAGGCGGCGGCCGCCTCCTGCAGCTCCAGCTCGCGGCTCTCCTCGAGAGCGCCCAGGAAGGACTTGAGCGCGGCATCCCAATCCCCCTGGGCGATCTGAAGCATGCCGAGGTCCTGCTGCCCGTAGACGATCCCGGCCCGGTCGCCGGCGCGGCGGGAGAGCTCCAGCCCCTGGCCCCAATAGACCATGCCATCGTCGAAACGGCCCAGCAGGTAGCTCGCCCAGCCCACGTTGCGCAGGCTCTCGGCCAGGACCAGCGGCTGGTTCAGAGGGCGCCGGAGCTGCAGGGCGTGGCGGTAGTGCTCGAGCGCCTGGTCATAGCGGCCGCGCTCCTCTTCCAGGACGCCGAGGTCGTTGTGCAGCTCGGCCAGGCCCGCGGGGTCGTCCAGCCTTTGCAGGATGGTCAAAGCCTCGCCGAGCGTCTGCTCTGCCTTGCCGTGGTCGCCCTGTACCAGTTGAACGTAGGCCAGGTTGCGCAGGGTGGCGGCAAGGCCGCGCTCCTCGCCAAGGCGGCGGCGGATCTCCACGGCTTTGTCCAGGGCCTCGAGCGCCTTCGCGGGCTCTCCGAGGTGCCGCCAGGCGATGCCCATGGCGTTCAGCACCTCGGCGCTGCCGGCCTCGCTCCGGAGGCGGTTCTGGATGACCAGGGCGCGGACCAGGTACTCGTCGGCCGCCCGCCGGACGTCCCCACCGGAGATCGAAGCCTTGGCGAGGAGGAACCAGGCCCGTGGGTGGGTCGGGGCCTCCGTCACCACCCGCCGGAGCGTGGCAATCGCCGCGCTCAGGTCCCCCTGCTCGCTGCAGGCCTCCGCGAGCTCGATCCAGGCCTCGGTGTCGTAGGGGTGCCGCGCCACCAGCTTGCCCAGAAGGTCCCGGGCCTTGTCAGGCTCGCCGCGCAGGCGCGCCTCCAGGGCCTGCACCTCCCACACGGCCCGGCCGGTCTGCGCTCCCGGCGTGGCGGCTGCGCGGCTTGCTGCCTCCAGCGCCTGGCCATGCAGGCCCATGTCCGCCAGGGCGCGCGCCAGGCGCACCCAGGCCGGCGTGTACGCGGGGTCGGCCTTCACCGCCTTGCGCAGCTCTTCGACCGCGGCCCGGACGTCGCGCCGGAGCAGGAGATCGACCCCGCTCTGATAAGCGCGCAGGGCCGCGGGCGACGAGGTCCGTTCTGGAGCGGTGACCGCGGCGGGGGGAGGCTCCACGGCGAGGAGCTCGCGCAGCTCCCGGCCGAGCGCGCCGGCCATGGCGAAGACGTCTCCCTCGCCGGCCCCTTGCGCCTGCACCTTCGCCGGCGGACCTTCCCCGGAAAGGCCGAGGTCGACGCGCAGCTTGCCGCCCGCGGCCCAGAGGCGGCCCGCGACCACGCGGTCGGCATCCAGCACCTCGGCGAGGCGCCGGAGGTCTTCCGGGCCGAGCGGTCCGCCGGAGAGCCCGAGGTCGTGGACGGTCTGGAAGACGCGGGAGCTGTCCACCACCCGCAGGGACGGGCTCTCCGCCAGGTCCGTGGAGAGCATCTCGGCGAGGCCGCGGGAGATCCAGGAGAGGTCGGGCTTGCCGGTCTCGTCCGCCAGCGGCAGCACGGCGACCGTGTGGCGGGGGACGGCCGAGGCGAGCACCGCGGGCACGGCCGGCGCCGTGTCGGGCTGGTGCCGCTCGACATAGACGACCCACGCGGTTGCCAGCGAGGCCGTCACGGCCAGAACGGCGGCGGCACGGCGCGCAGCCGGAGGGAGCGCGAAGCTTCGATGACCATCCAGGGCGTCGATCAGCTCGCGCGCGTTCTGGAACCGGTTTTCGGGGTCGCGCTGGAGCAGCCGGCGGATCACGGCGGCCAGCCAGGCCGGAACGTCGCCGCGCAGCGTCCGGATGTCCTTGGAGGCGCCGGTGAGGCGCTGGGCCATGTCCTCGGCGGTCGAGCCGCCCTTGAAGGGGAGCTCGCCGGTGAGCATCTCGAAGAGCATGATGCCGAGCGCGTAGAGGTCGCTGCGCCCATCCACCACCTCCCCGCGGGCCTGCTCGGGGGAAAGGTACGCGAGCGTGCCGATGACCGAGCCCGTGCGGGTGGGGCCGCGGTCGTGCAGCGAGCGGGCCACCCCGAAATCGGTGATCCAGGCGCGGCCCGCCTTGTCCACGAGGACGTTGGGCGGCTTGAGGTCGCGGTGGATGATGCCCTCGCCGTGAGCGGCTTCCAGGGCCAGGGCGAGCTGGCGCGCGATGGCCACGGCGCGGTCGGGGGAGAGCGCCCCGTCCTCGCGGAGCACCTGGCGCAGGGAGCGCCCCTCCACGAGGTCGAGGGTGAGGAAGATATAGCTGCCGTCCTGGCCGATGTCGTGGATGCGCACGGCGTTGCGGTGCGACACCTGGCGGTTGAGCAGCAGCTCGCGGCGCAGGCGCGTCTCCACCCGCCCGTCGCCCGCCAGGTCGGGCCGCAGCACCTTGACCGCGATGCAGATGCCGAGCTCCTGGTCGAAGGCGCGGTACACGACCCCCATGCCGCCGCTGCCGATCCGCTCCTGGATGCGGTAGCGGCCGGCCAGCAGGTCGCCCGGCTCCAGCAGGCGGCCGTCTGGCACCTCCGCCCCCGGCGCCGGCATGATCCGCTCGGTGGGCGCCTCATGCGGGTATGGCGGGTAGGCTTGCATCACAGCAACCCCAGGCCCAGCTGCGTCTTCAGGCTCAGGCTGAAGCGCAGCGTCTCGCCGGCCGCCCGCAGCAGGCCAGCGACGTTGACCACGTCCCGCGACGACCGCCAGACGTCCGGGATGGCGGCGCCGCTGTTGCTCGTGACCAGCGCGAGGAACTGGTTGGCCCGCGTGACCGCCAGGGCCTTGTTGCCCCCCTCATAGGCGGAGCGGATCTGCGCCGCGAGCGCCGTCAGTTGAGAGAAGACGGCCGGATCGATCAGCGCCTCGTTGTCTTCCAGGGTGACTTCGAGCCGCTCGAGCTTCTCGCGGATGGTGAGGCTGAGCGGCCGCAGGTCGACCAGGATCAGGAACTCGGAGAAGCTCCCCTTCTTGCCCCGGCAGCGGTAGCTGCCGCTGCCGACGTATTCGGTGATGTCCTCGAACGGTTCGCCCAGGGACGCGCCGTAGATCCGCAGCAGGGTGCCGGGGAGGTAGGGCAGGTTGTGGGTATGCAGGGCGATCGTGACCGGGCCGCTGAACGAGAGCCCGCCGCTGGCGGGCGGCTCGATGCGGAGCAGCACGGGGAAGGTGGCCGGCACGAGCGCCTGGGTCAGGCGCGACAGCAGGGCGGTGTCGAGAGGGTTGACCAGCGAAACGTCGAGGCCGGCGTTCGACTCGGTCAGGCCGACGACCTGCTCGAAGGCGACGGTGAGGTCCGCCCCGATGCCTCCGGGCAGGGAGATTTCGGCGCGCAGCTCGTTACCGTCGACGACGACGCCAGCTATTCCATCCAATAGCCCCTCCGCCGAGGCGGACAGGGGAAGGAGCAGCATCAGGAGCGCGAGTCCGATGAGGGACGTACGGCTGGTCATGGCTGTGCCTCCGCTGCGAGCACGCAGTAGTACGACCCTGATCCATGAGCAAATTGCGCGCCAGTACGCGCTGCTCAGATGGGTTCTGAGCCCCTCAGGTGAGCAGCGGTGCCTCCTGGATGAGCATCCTGCCGCTCAGGCACCGTCAGCATTCTCGGTCCTAGCGTAGATGAGTGCCCGCGGAAGAGGAAAAGGTTGGAAGGGTCCTCTGATAGAGTTGCCTCTGCGAGGAGACGTCATCATGCTGCTCGAATATCTGAACGCTGCCCTGGAGCGGGCCAGCTACGAAAAGATCGAGGACGAGGAGCCTTACTACGGGGAGATCCCCGGAGTCGAGGGCGTCTGGGCGACGGGCACGACCCTGGAGGAGTGCCGCCGCAATCTCGTGCAGACTCTGGAAGATTGGATCTTCTTCAGCATCTACCGCGGGGAGTCCATCCCCGAGATTGATGGATTCTCCATCGAGCTGCCCCGGCTCGCCGGATGAAACGCCTTTCCGCCGTATCCAGACGCGACCTGCTGAGTCGCTTGAGGCAACTGGGCTTCGAAGGCCCTTACACCGGCGGGCGGCACGAGTTCATGATGCGGGGTTCTACGCGCCTTGTCGTGCCCAACCCCCATCGCCAGGATGTCAGTGTCGACCTCCTGATCCGCATCCTTCGGAAGGCGGGAGTCACCCGGGAAGAGTGGCTCGCCACGGAGTGATCTGATGCAGAGCCTCTGGAACGACGAAGAAGCGGCGGGCTACGAGGGCGACCTCGGCCTGCGGGTTTACACCTCGCGCCTGCTCGGGCGGGACAAGTCCCTGGTGCTCCACGGTGGGGGGAACACCTCGGTCAAGATCCGCGAAAGCGACCTGTTCGGCGAGGAGGAGGACATCCTCTACGTCAAGGGGAGCGGGTGGGACCTGGAGACCATCGAGGCCGCCGGGTTCTCCCCGGTGCGCCTCCGGCCGGTCGTGCGATTGGCGGGGCTTGCCGCGCTCTCCGACCCGCAGATGGTCAACGAGCTCGTCACCCACATGACCCGGGCCTCGGCGCCGACGCCGTCGGTCGAGACGATCCTCCACGCCGCGCTGCCCTTCAAGTACGTGGACCACACCCATGCCGACGCCGTGGTCACCGTGACCAACTCGCCGGGCGGAGAGGAGCGGGTGCGGGAGATTTACGGCGGCTCGGTGGTCGTCATCCCCTACGTGATGCCGGGGTTCGACCTCGCCCGCCTCTGCGCCGAGCGTTTCGCGGCCGAGGCCGGGCCGGATACGGTCGGCATGGTCCTGCTGAACCACGGCATCTTCTCCTTCGCAGAGACCGCCCGGGAGTCCTACGAGCGGATGATCCGTCTGGTGGACCTCGCGGAGCGCTACCTGGAAGCTCAGGGGGCCTGGAGCCTGGGACCATACGATGGCTCGCCGGAGCCGGTCCCGGTAGACATTGCCCGGCTGCGGCGCGATATTTCCAGAGCGGCGGGCGCGCCCATGGTCCTCGTCTCCCGCTGCGATGCCCGGTGCCTCTCCTTCGCCCGCCGGGACGACGTGGGGACCCTCTCGCAGCAGGGGCCGGCCACGCCCGACCACGTCATCCGTACCAAGGCAATCCCCATGCTGGGGCGGGACGTGGACGCCTTCGCCAGGTCTTACAAGCAGTATTTCGAGAGTCATCAGGTCCCTGGTAAGACCATGCTCGACCCGGCGCCGCGGGTGATCCTCGATCCGGCGCTGGGGCTGGTGACCGCGGGCCGGACGGCCAAGGACGCGGCCATCGCCTGCGAGATCTACGAGCACACCATGGACATCCTGGAGAGGGCCGCTCTCCTGGGTGGCTGGCGTGCGCTGTCCTCCCGGGACCTCTTCGACATGGAGTACTGGGACCTGGAGCAGGCCAAGCTCAAGAAGGGAGGCAAGCCGCCAGCCCTCACCGGTGAAGTCGCTCTCGTGACCGGCGCGGCCTCGGGCATCGGCCTGGCCTGTGTCGAATCGCTCCTCGCCCGCGGCGCCGCCGTGGTCGGGCTCGACCTGAAGCCGGTCCCGCTCGACCGCCCGGGCTTCCGAGGGGTGGTCTGCGACGTCACCCGCGAGCCTGACGTGTGCAGCGCCGTGGCTGCCGCGGCCGAGTCCTTTGGGGGGCTCGACATGCTGGTCCTGAATGCCGGCATCTTCCCGGAGAGCCGGAAGATCGCGGAGCTGCCGCTGGAGGAATGGCGGCGGACCATGTCGATCAACCTGGACGCGAACGTGGTCCTGATGCGGGAGAGCCATCCGCTGCTCGCGCTGGCCCCGAGGGGTGGCCGGGTAGTGGTGATCGGCTCGAAGAACGTGCCCGCGCCCGGCCCGGGTGCCGGCGCCTACTCGGCCTCCAAGTCGGCGCTCACCCAACTCGCCCGCGTGGCTGCCCTGGAGTGGGGGAAGGATGGCATCCGGGTCAACGTGATCCACCCGAACGCCGTCTTCGACACCGGCGTCTGGACCGAGGAGGTCCTCGCCGCCCGCGCCGCCGCCTACGGCATGGATGTCGAGAGCTACAAGAAGAACAACGTCCTGAGGACCGAAGTGGCCAGCCGCGACGTGGCCGAGCTGGCCGCGGAGCTCTGCGGGCCGCTCTTCGCGAAGACCACCGGGGCGCAGATCCCGGTCGACGGCGGCAACGAGCGGGTGATTTAAGCGGCTGAGGCCGCCCAACCAGCGGGCCGGCCGGGGAAACCCACGGGTGGAGCCAGAAAACCCGCGGGTTGGAACAGAAAACCCGCGGGTTGGGACAGCGAACCCACGGGTTTGGACGCGAAACCCACGGGTTGGAACGCTGAACCCGCCGGTTGGGACGCGCAACCCGCGGGTTGAGACAAGAAACCGGCGGGTTGGGAAGCCAAACCCGCGGGTTTTCCGGCGCAACCCGCGGGTTTAGAGGCTCCCCTCCAGCCGGCTGAGCAGCGCCACCAGCACCATCGCGTTCGGCGAGTCCGCGGAAACCACGAAGAAGGGATAGCGCTCGTGGGGCCGCCAGACCGAGACCCGGTTCTGGCGCACGGTCACGGCGCCGATCTCGGCGAGGGGCACCGGGTGGTCGTGGGCAGGCGCCGAGAGGCCTTCGGGGCCGAGGACCCAGTCCCAGCCCGTGACCGTCCCCCCAGCCTGGAGCTTGCGCTCGGTGACCTCCACCAGCCGCGAGAGCAGGTGGACGAGCACGCCGCCCAGGCGGTCCGGCTCGCCCTTGGGGACGACGTGCTCGAACCGCATCCGGCCCTGGTCGTTCGTCAGGGCCACCCGCCGCATTAGCCCGCCATTTCGGCCATGGACGTCCCGCTCGCGGAGCTCCAGCACCTTCAGGTCGTGGAGGAGGAAGGTGCGCTTGCGGCCCCGGCTCTCGAAGAGCAGGCCGCGCTCGAAGGGCGTGAGGACGGCGCGCCGCGAGCGGCGGAGCATGAGGAACGCGGCCGAGGCCATGGCGAGGGCCGCTGTCGCCAAGCCGAAGAGCAGGAACAGGCCGAGGCGCAGGGTGGTGGCCAGCAGGCCGAGGGCGATCCCGAGCAGGACCACCGAGCCCGCGTCGAACCGCAGCGGCTTCGGCCCGAGCACGAGGGCGGACCCCATCGGCGGACCGAGATGCTCCCGGAGCTGGCTCTCCTGGACCTGACTTTCGAGAGATGACCGGCTCGCCAAGAGCTACCCTCCTGCAACCCTGCCATTTTACCCCAGCCGCAAAGTGCGCAAGAATAGGCCGCACAAAGAAAGGCCCGAATGAAGAACTTCAATCTCGACGCCATCCTCGAGGCGATGCTCAAGGTGTCGGACCGCGTGTCCGACCTCAACTTCTCGGTGGGCCGGCCTCCCCAGGTGGAGATCGACGGCCAGCTCGTCGGCGTCAACTTCACGGGCTTTCCGCGGCTGACCCCGTTCCAGACCGAGATCATCGCCCTTCACATGCTGCGCGGCGACCGCGACCTCACGCGGACGCTGCTCCAGAACGGCTCCGTGGACCTTTCCTACTCGATTCCGGGCAAGACCCGCTTCCGCGTCAACGTCTTCTCCCAGCGCGGCACCTACGCCATCGTGCTGCGCGTCATCCCCGAGGGGATCCCGACGCTGGAGAAGCTCAACATGCCCGCCGAGCTGCACAACGTGGGCAAGCTCAAGAACGGCATCGTCCTGGTCACCGGCCCGACGGGCTCGGGCAAGTCGACCACCCTCGCTGCGATTATCAACCAGATCAACCACGAGCACGCGTACCACATCATCACCATCGAGGACCCGGTCGAGTACATGCACCGGCATGTGAAGTCGACGGTCAACCAGCGCGAGATAGGGTCGGACACGAAGTCGTTCGCCCTGGCCCTGCGCGCTGCCCTGCGCCAGGCGCCCAAGGTCATCCTGATCGGCGAGATGCGCGACCTGGAGACCGTCGAGACCGCCATGGAGGCGGCCGAGACCGGCCACCTCGTGCTTTCGACGCTGCACACGATCGACGCGGCCAAGACCATCGACCGCATCATCGGCGTCTTCCCCAAGGACCAGGAGGCCCAGGTCCGCACCCGCTTCGCGCAGTCGTTCCGGTATGTGATCTCGCAGCGCCTGGTGCCCAAGGCCGGCGCCGGCCGCATCGCCGTGCTGGAGATCCTCAAGTCCACGAACCGGACCCGCGACTACATCCTCAAGGGGGAGCACGAGGGGCGCTCGCTGCTCGACGCCATTCACGACGGCAGCATCGACGGCATGCAGACGTTCGACGACGAGCTGGAGAAGATGTGGGAGAAGGGCATCATCGGCAAGGACACCGCCCTCGCCTACGCCACGAACCCGACGAACCTCGCCCTGCGCCTCACCGATGAGATTGCGGCCGAAACGCAGCCCGAGGGCGAGTCTCTGCTGTCCATGCTGGAGGAGTGATGATCCGGATCCACTGCAACGCCTGCCATCGACCGATCCTAGTGGACGAGGCCAAGCTCCCCATGCGGGAGGTGATCTTCCCCTGCCCGGCCTGCAAGGCTGCGCTGACCATCGACCGCCGGAACCTGACCCAGGCCGGCGCGGCACCGGTAGCGGCGCCCAGTGCGGCGCCCCCGGCGCCTCCCGCGCCTCAGAAGCCGGCGTCGAGCCCGCTTCCGCCACAGGCCTCGGCGCCGCCCGCCGACGAGGAGTCGCAGGCCATCCTGGAGGACGACCTCGCGGCCAAGGCGCTGATCGTGGGAGTGGACAGCCCGGCCGCGCGCCAGGCCGCCGAGGCGCTCGGATTCCAGCCGGTCCATTTCGCGACCGTGGAGGCCTGCCGCGACTACTACCTGCAGGAGTACCCGGCGCTGGTCTTCCTCTGCCCGGCCCACATGACCCGGCCGCCGCTGGAGGAGCTGGCGCCGCTCACGAACATCGGCCCGTCGGACCGCCGCCGCAGCTTTTTCATCCTCCTCGCCGAGGGCCTGCGCACGCTCGACGGCAACGCGGCCTTCTTCTACAACGTGAACCTGGTGGTGGCGAGCAAGGACGCGGGCTCGATCCAGCAGGTTTATCGCGACGCCGAGGCCCATCACCGCCGCATGTACCACAGCTTCTGGGCTGTGCAGCGGGAGGCGATGTAGGGAACCTCACCCCCTGTCCCCCTCTCCCGCAGGGGAGAGGGGGACGTAACTGAACCTGCCGTGCCTTGCGGTTGGGCAAGATCGCCCCAGCTACGTTCCCCCTCTCCCCTGCGGGAGAGGGGGACAGGGGGTGAGGTCCCTTTCGTGTAGGCTACCGCCCACGATGCGGTGGAGATCTGCGCTCCTTGTGGTCCTTGGCGTCCTTGCTGTCCTTTCAAGCAGGGCTGCGTTCGCGGTGCGTCTGGGCGAAGCGCCCGAGCCGCCGCGGTGGGTCGCGGGGGAGGTCCTGGTCGGCTTCAGAGGCCAGGCGGCCACCGGCAGCTCTCTCGGCAAGCTGCTCCGGCGCTTCGGCGTGCGCGAGGTCCACGCCGTCTTCCCGGCCGGCGACCGTCCCGTGCCGGAGGTGGGCCGTGCAGTGGAGACGGGGCTCTCCCGCGTCTACCGCCTGACCCTGGCACCCGATGCCGATGTGGAAGCCGCGGCGGCCGCGCTCCGCCAGGACCCCCGCGTCGAGTTCGCCGAGCCCAACTTCTTGGCCTCCATCCACTCGCTGCCGGACGACACCTTCGCCGATCCCGACCAGGACGGTTCCTGGAATGAAGCCGCTTGGAGCCAGCCGTACGCCAACCTCTGGGGCCTGGCGCGAACCGGCTGGGCGGAGGTCTGGGAGCGGCAGGCGGAGATCTGGCCCGATGCCGGGCGGGCCGGCGGTGGGGGGATCACGGTCGCGGTGATCGACACCGGAGTCGACTACCGTCATCCCGACCTCGCGGCCAACATCTGGCGCGACGCCAAACGGCGCCCGGGCCGCGACTTCGTGGACATCCAGGTGCCGGTCTACCTGCGGCACGGCTATCAGCTCATCTCCGGGGAGGACTACCGCGGACGGGACTTCGACCCGTCCGACCACAGCGGGCACGGCACCCATGTGGCGGGCACGATCGCGGCCGTGGCGGACAATGGCCTGGGGATCGCCGGGGTCGCCTGGAAGGCACGCCTGATGCCGCTGCGGGTGGGCTTCACCATCCGGACCAAGGCGGGGGACACGGTCGGGCTGCTGGAGATGGACGACATCGCCGCGGCCCTGGTCTATGCGGCAGACCAGGGGGCCGACGTCGTCAACATGAGCTTCGGCTTGGCCGGGGAAGAGCCCGCGCTGCTCCGGTTGGCCCTCAAATACGCCCACAACCAGGGGGTCGTCCTGGTGGCTTCGGCAGGCAACGAGGGCAGAGACGCGGCGGAAGTCTTTCCGGCTTCGAACCCATACGTGATCTGCGTCGGGGCCGCTGTGAGCAGCGACCGCCGCGTCTACTTCTCCAATTGGGGTGGCCGGGTCGACCTCGCCGCGCCGGGCAGCGACATCGTTTCCCTGCGGGGCGCCGGCACGCTCCTGACCGGCTCCGGCAACCTGGCCGGCGAAGACAAGCTCTACATCCGGGCGAGCGGCACGTCCATGGCGGCCCCGCACGTGGCCGGCGCCGCGGCGCTGGTGCTGTCCAAGCAGCCCGAGCTGACGCCCGAGGGGGTGCTCGCCCGTCTCATCGCCGGCGCAGCCGTACTCTCTCCGGGGGGCGAGACCACGCTGCGCGACGGCCGGGTGTTTCCCTTCGGAGCCGGCCGGCTCGACCTGCCACGTGCCCTGGAGTCGGAGGCGGGGCTGGCGGTCCTCCTGCATTCCTATGAAGTCCTGGACGGCGATGCCGGGGACGGTGACCACGTGCCCGAGTCGGGCGAGCGGGTGCGCGTCCGGGTCTCGCTACGGAACGCCGGCCGGACCCTGGAGCAGGCCACCGCCGAGCTGGAGGCCGTCGCGCCCGGGGCGATAGTGACGGAAAGCCCGCTCTCGGCCGGGCGCTGGCGCGCGGGCGAAGTCCGCGCCTTCGTCACGAACCTGGATGTCCTCGCCGGCACGCCGCGCAACCTCGAGGGCGCCCTCCGCGTGGTGGTCCGCAGCTCCGTCCTCCATCAGGAAATCCCTCTTCCGCTCGTCATCAACGGTCCCGCGGACAAGAGCGGCTGGCCGGTCAAGGGCCTGAAGATCGCGGACGGGTTGGTCACCGCCCCGGCGTTGGGCGACCTCGACGGCGACGGCCGGCCCGAGGTCGTGGCCATGACTACGCTCGGCGACGTCTTCGCCCGCGGCGCCGACGGCAAAATCCTGCCAGGCTGGCCGGTGCGCCTCCGCGGCAGCCACGAGCAATCCTCTCCCCTGCTCGCCGACCTCGATAGCGATGGCACCGCCGAGGTCGTGCTGGCCCTGGACCGGGAGATCCACGTGCTGGACCAGACCGGCCTTCCGTTGCCAGGCTGGCCGCAGCCGACCGCCCGCTTGGTGCTCTGCTCTCCGGCGGCCGGCGATGTGGATGGCGACGGCGACCTGGAAGTCGTGGTGCTCGATCAGGAGGCGAACCTCTACGTCTTCGACGCGGCCGGCGTTCCGCTGCCGGGCTGGCCGCGGGACGTGGGGAGCTTCAGCAACACCACTCCGGCTCTGGCTGACATCGACGGCGAGCCGGGTGCGGAGATCGTCGCCGGCACCACGGACGGCTGGCTCGTGGCCTTCCGGAAAGACGGGAGCGCGGCGCCGGGGTCGTGGCCGGTGTTGGTGGGGGTCATGGGGCCCGCCTCGCCGGCCGTTGCGGATCTGGATGGGGATGGGACGGTGGAGATCGTCGCGGTCAACGCAGCCGGCGGCCTTTTCATCCTCGACCGGCAGGGCTCCTTCAAGGCGACCACGCATCTGCCTGGCCAGCACGGCTTCTCCTCGCCCGCCGTTGGCGACCTGGACGGCGACGGCCGGCGCGAGATCGCGGTCGGCAGCGGCCAGGCGGACGGCGCCGGATTCGTCTCCCTGTTCGATTCCGAGGGGGCGATGATGCCCGGCTGGCCCGTGGCGACCGGCGCGGACGTGAGCGCCTCGCCAGCCCTGGTGGACCTCGACGCCGACGGCCATCGCGAGGTGGTGGTGCCCGACCTTTACGGCCAGCTCCACGCACTGCGCGCTGACGGCCGGGCGTTCCCCGGCTGGCCGCACGACCTGGACGGCTGGGTGCTCTCCTCGCCGGTGGCCGCGGACCTGGACGGCGACGGCGGCCTGGAGATCGTGCTGGGGAGGATCGTCCTCGGCCTCCTGCGGACGCCGATCGCGATGACCTATGCCATCGAGACCGGGTCGCCCGCGGAAGCCTGGCCGACGTTCAAGGGCGATCCGAGGCGGACCGGCTCCCTTCCCTGATGTCCCTCGACCTGATGCCCCACCTGTGGACCCTCAGCCCCCGCATCCGTCACGCGGTGCGGCCCGGGCGCGCTCCGGAATCCCGCCCCTGGGAGACGGTCGTGGATGATCCCCAGGCCGGTCCGGTCCGCCTGACTGGCCGTCTGCGGGAGCTTCCCGGGGACGACCTCCTCGTCCTGGTCCACGGACTTGGAGGTTCCGTCGACAGCCATTACATGGTCCGCGGGGCCAAGGCAGCCGAGGCGGCAGGGCTCTCCTGTCTGCGGGTGAACCTGCGAGGGGCAGACCGCGGGGGCGACGATTACTACCACGCGGGCCTGACTTCGGACCTTCACGCCGCGCTCGCCAGCCCGGAGGCCGCCCGCTTCCGCCGGATCTGGATGATCGGCTACTCGCTGGGAGGTCACGTGGTGCTGCGGCTGGCCACGGAGGAGGCGGACCCCCGGCTGGAGGCCGTGGCCGCGGTCTGCGCTCCTGTCGACTTGGCGCTCTCGGTGGTGGAGATCGACTCGCCCGGCTTCTGGCTCTACCGCCGCTACCTGCTGCGCAGCCTGTCGGACATCTACCGCGCCGTGGCGGTCCGCCGGCCGTTGCACTACCCGGTGGAGAAGCTCGGCGAGATCCGCCTGATCCGCGACTGGGACGACCACATCGTCGCGCCCCGGCACGGGTTCGCCGACGCTGCCGACTATTACGCCCGGATGAGCGTGGCCCCACGGCTGCCGGATCTGCGGGTGCCGGCACTGCTCCTCAACTCCGAGTGCGACCCCATGGTGCCGGCGCGGGCCGTGCGTCCGGGGCTGGAGCGGAAGTCACCGATGCTGCAGGTGGAATGGGTCCGTGGGGGGCATGTGGCCTTCCCGGATACGGAGGTGATTGAGTGGCTCACCCGTGAAAGAGGTGGGCCAGCCGCTCGATCCCGTCCACGAGCCGCGGGCCTGGGCGGCTGAAGCAGCCGTTGGCATCCACGGGGAACATCCGCCCCCGCAGATCCGAACGGTCGCCGAGCAGGACGAGCTGGGCCGCGGCGCCGGCTTCGTCGTAGCCGCAGGGCATGACCACGAGGATGTCGGGGTCCGCTTCCCGGACCTGATCCCAGGTGAGGCGGGCAGAGTGATCACCCGGCTTCGCGAAGACATCGATTCCACCCGCGATCTCGATCATCTCCGGCACCCAGTGGCCTCCCGCGAAAGGTGGATCGAGCCACTCCAGCGCGGCGACCCGCGGCCTGGGGCGGCCCTGAACCCGGGCGCGCACGGCGTCGAGGCGGCGCTCCAGGTCCCGGACGAGCGCCTCGGCCTCCGCAATCCTGCCCGTCACCTCGCCGACGCGGCGGATGTCAGCCATTACGTCTGCAAGAGTCTTCGGATCGAGCGAGAGGACCTCAGGGCAGCGGGGGAGGGGCTGAATGGCGCCGTCCACCTGCTCCGTGCTCACGGCGCAGACCGGGCAGAGCTGCTGGGTGACGATGAGGTCGGGAGCGAGCTCGGCGATCTGCGACTCGTCGAGCGTGTACAGGCTCTCGCCGCTCCCCACCTGGGCCGATACCGCCTTGTCCACCTCGGCGGAGCTCATCCCCGGCGTCAAGGCGCTACCGGTGAGGATGGGCCGCGTCCGAGCCTCGGCGGGATAGTCGCACTCGTGGCTGACGCCCAGAACAAGGTCGCCCGCGCCGACCGCAAACAGGATCTCGGTGCCGTTGGGGACGAGGGAGATGATCCGCATAACGGCGGGAGTATAGTCGCTCCGCCATGAACACCCGGATCGCTATCCTGGCTCTCCTCTTTCCCCTCAGCGTCCTGGCCCAGGGACCTCGCGTAGTTGTGCTTGGCACTGCCCAAGATGGCGGCATGCCCCAGACCGGCTGCGAACATGCGGCCTGCGCAGCGGCGCGGAAGGACCCGAAGCTCGCTCGGCGGGTGGCGAGCCTGGCCGTCGTAGCCGGCGGACGCACCTTCCTGGTCGATGCCACGCCCGACCTTCCTGCCCAGATCCAGGAGGTGCACACCTTCCGCCCCTTCCCTGAGGGGCGGGTGGACCGGGCTCCGTTCGACGGGGTGCTCCTGACCCATGCCCACATCGGCCACTACCTGGGACTGGCGCACTTCGGCTTCGAGAGCCTGAACACCAAGGATCTGCCGGTTTACGTCTCGCCGCGCATGGCCGAGTACCTACGGACGAACGGACCCTGGAGCCAGCTAGTCCGGCTCGGCAACGTCAAGATCGTGGAGATCAAGCCCGGTGAGTGGTTTCCCCTGGGCGAGGGGATCTCGGTCAAGGCGTTCGCGGTGCCGCACCGGGATGAGTACAGCGACACCATGGCCTTCCTGATCCGCGGCCCGAAGCGGACGCTCCTCTACGTGCCGGACACCGACACCTGGAAGACCTGGACGCGCCCCCTGCCGCAAGTGATCGAGGAGGAGAAGGTCGATTACGCCCTGCTGGACGCCACCTTCTACTCCCCGGACGAGCTGCCGGACCGGGACGTGACCAAGATCAAGCACCCGCTGGTCACCGACTCCATGGAGCTGCTGGGCCCGCTGGTCAAGGCGGGCAAGGTGAAGGTCTGGTTCACCCACCTCAACCACTCGAACCCGGCTCTGGACCCGAACGGGGAAGCCCGGAAGAACATCGAAGCCAAGGGGTTCCGAGTGCTGGACGAGGCGGATGAGCTCGATCTTTAGGTGGCCCGTTGCTCCTCGATCCACTCCCGCGCCGCGGCCTCGTCATCGAAGAACTGGAGCGGCAGGTATTTCCCGAAGAGCCTCATGCCCGTGACGAGGAGCTTCGCGAGCACGCGGGCCGTGAGCGGCGCCTTGAAGACGGCGAGCCCGCCCACCGGCATCTGGTTCAGCCCCTCGATGGCCGCCCGGCGCGACGAGTTCGAGAGGCTCTCCAACTCCGCCAGGTCGATCAGGAAGAAGACCCTCTCGCGCCCCCGGCAGAAGTCGATCTGCATCTCGTTGATCACCCTCACCTCGTCCTCGGTGACGGTGCCCACCAGCTTCATGTAAATGATGTCGGGCTCTTCGAAGCCCGTGATCTGCTCGCCGACAGGTACCAAGTGGGAAGCGGCAGCTTCCGGCCGAGGCTCTCGTCTGGGAGACGGAGTCATTGTCACCCTCCTTTACTGGACCACAACTGGACTAAGGACTTTCGTCAAGCATACGTTCCACAAAGAGAGAACGCAAGAGGGTGCCCGAAAGGAGGGCGAAGGGCAACTTAGCGGGGACTGGCGGACTTTTTGAGGGTGAGCGTGACGCTTTTCGAGGCCGGCAGCCCCGCGACCGGTCCGGCCGCCGTCCAGACCTCGGCGCCATTCTCGGTCTTCACGTCCATCCACTGGGCCTCGGCGAGGGTGACCTCGACGGTCATCCTGCCGTTCGTGGGGAACGGCCGGCCGGTCTCGTTGCTCCAGAAGTTGTGCAGGCGCACCTCGGCCGTGGCTCCCGCGGCCACGGGGCGGAAGAACAGCTCGTTGCGGTAGACCGGCAGCTCGTGGCCGTCCACCTTGACGCGGAAGGCCAGGGCCGACGCGGTCTTCGGACCCTCCCCGCCAGTATTGCGGAGAGTGACGCTGAGGCGGCAGAGGGTGTCCGGTCCGGGCGAAGCGGGATCGACCTTGACGGCCTCCAGGGCGAGCCCGGGATCGGCAGCTTTCGCTCCGGCCAGCACCGCCGGCAGGAGCAGCAGCATCAGGAGGAGGAACCGCAGGCGCTTCGGCATCATGTCCATGAAAGCATATACCGGGTGCTACTATTTCCCTTCTCATGAGACACCGCCGTACCCTGACCGCCGCCCTCTTCCTCGTTCTCCCTCTGACCGCCCTGGCGCAGCAGCCGGCGGCGGATGACATTCAGCAGCGTTTTGCCCAGGCGCGCCAGAAGTTCGAGGCGCAGGATTTCAAGGCCGTGGTGGACCTGCTGGAGCCATACAAGGCCCAAAGCTCGCTGCCGCCGCCGTTCTTCACCGTGCTTGGCGGGGCCTATATCGAGCTGGGCCGGTTCCAGGAGGCTCAGGCCCTGCTCGACCCGCTCGCCGCCGGCGAGGCCGCGGGCCCCCCCTTGCTCTTCAACGCCGCCCGCGCCGCCCTCGCGCTCAAGCAGGATGCGAAGGGGGAGGCCTACCTTCAGCGTGCCGTGGCGAAGTCGCCACAATCGATCGCCGCGCGGGCGCTCGGCCTGCGCTATGGCCGCCAGGGCAAGGTCCTGGACGCCTACAAGCTCCTGCGGCCGTGGGCGAAGGACCACCCGGACGACCAGGAGGCGCGCCTCGCCGCCGCGTTCTGCGCCGTGGAGCTCGGCCGCGGACCCGAGGAGATCGAGGCTCTGCTCTCCGGCCTGCCGCAGGACCTGCCGCAGGCGATCGTGCTTCGGGGGCGCTTCCGCCTGGCGCAGGGCGATCCGCGCGGAGCCATCGCGGTGCTCTCGCCGCTGGAAGCCAAGCCCCCCAAGGAGGTCGAGCACGACCTGCGCTGGGCGCTGGGAGAGGCGCGCGTGCAGGTCGGCGAAGCGGCCGGCGCGGTCGCGGTGCTCGAAGGGCACGTTGGAGACGATCCGGAGCTGGGCCTGCTCCTGGCCCAGGCCCACCAGCAGACGGGCAGCCCCGAGAAGGTTCTGACGACGCTGAAGCCGTTCGTGGACAAGCTTCCGGACCCCGTAAAGTTGGAGCCTGCTGCGCGCACGCTCCATGCCTCGATCGCGCTGGAGCATGCCCGCGCCCTGGTCGCGGGTGGCCGCTGGGCCGAGGCCCTGCCCGTGCTGGAGAAGGCCGCGGCCCTGGACGAGTCGAGCCCCACGATCTGGCAGGTCTACGGCCAGGCGCTCGCGGGCGCTGGCCGGCGCGACGAGGCGCAGAAGGCCCTGGCGAAGTTCCAGGAGCTGTCCAAGGCCGCGGCCGGAAAGAGCAAGCCGAGGCAGCCGGGCCAGGAGCCCACAGAGGTCGCCCTCTCCGAAGCCGCCCGCCTCTCCGCCGCCGGCCAGGCCGACAAGGCCCTGGAAGTCGTCCGCCGCGAGCGCGAAGTCGCCGCCGATGACCTCCGGCTGCGCTTCATGGAAGTCCAGCTCCTCCTGATGCTGAAGCGCTTCGAAGAGGCGTCGAAAGGCGCGGAGGAAACCCTGAAGCTGGCGCCCGGGAACCCCGACGCGATCTATCAGAGGGGCGCGGTCAACCTGGCCCAGAACAAGCGGGCCGAGGCCGAGCGCGACTTCCGGCAGGCGCTGGCGGTCCTCCCCGAGCACCTGGCGGCGCTCAACGACCTCGCCGTGCTGCTGATCGCCGAGGGCCGGAAACCGGAGGCGAAGGAGCTCCTGCAGAAAGTCCTCTCCCTGCGGCCGGACGATCCGATGGCGAAGGCCAACCTCCAGAGCCTGGAGGGTCGGTGAGGGGCGTTCTCCTCCTCCTGACCTATCTCATTTTCCAAGCCCCAGCTCCCGCCCCGATCTCGGAGCGGGCGGCGGAACTGCGCAACCTCGGCCTCGCCCAGCTCGAAAACGAGGTGCCTGCCGACGCCGAGGCGACCTTCCGCGATCTGTTGAAGGCCGCCCCCGAGGACGCGCTGCCGTACGCCAACCTCGCGGTCTCGGCCCTGCGCCAGCAGAAGAACGACGAGGCGCTGACCTGGATTGACCAGGCCCTCGCCAAGGCGCCGGGCCGGGCCGACCTGCTCGCCCTGCGCGGCGACGTGCTGCAATGGAGCGGCAAGCCGGAGGAGGCGCTCGCCGACTACCAGAAGGCCGCGTCCGCGGACCCGAACCGCCTCGACGTTCAATGGACGCTCTACCAGCAGGCCGCCTCCCAAGAGAACGATACGATCGTGATGCAGGCCCTTGGCGCGCTCTCCCGCCTGCGGCCGGAGAACCTCGTCATCCTCCTCAAGGAGGGGCAGCGCGCGGTCCGCGCCGGAGACCGGGCTGCCGCGACCAAGGCGTTCCTGCGCGTCAAGGAGATCCTCTGGCAGGCCCCGGCGACGGCTACCCCGGCGATACTGAGCCTGGAGCAGCTCCTGAAGGCCTTGGAAGCGAACGACCTCGAAGCGGCGCGCATCCCGGGCGTGCGGCTGGAGAACGTCCTCAAGGTGACCCCGCTCTACCAGCAGAGCCTGCGCGAGGTTTCGCCGGGCATCCAGGGCCTGCCGGTCGAGCGCTTCGCGGGCGAGCCTCCGCCTTCGACCTTCGGTGATCCCGTGCCCGTGAAGCTCCGCGCCACCCGGCTCGATGAGACGCCCACCGCCGCTCTCGCCGTGGGTGACTTCAACGGCGACGGCAAGCCGGACACCGCGCGCGTCACCACCGGCGAAGAGCCGAAGCTGTCAGAGGGCCAGCTCCCGGCCGCGGGGATCACCAGCCTCCTCGCCGCCGACCTCGACAACGACGGCTACCTGGACCTGATCGGGTACGGAGCCAAACGCTCGGTCTGGTGGCGCGGCAAGGGGAACGGCACCTTCGAGGAAGCGCCAATGAATGCCGGCGGCGGAGAGGCCGCCACGGTGCTCGACTATGACATCGAGGGGGATCTGGACCTCGCCGTGGGCGGTGGCCTGTTCCGCAACAACCTGGCCGGCCCGCTCGAAGCCGTGGGGGAGCAGACCCTGCCCAAGCCGCTGCCGGAGCCATTGGACCTCGTGGCCAGCGACCTGGACCGGGACGGCGACCTCGACCTCGCCATGGCCCATGCAGGCGGCATCTCCTGGCTCGACAACCTCCGCCAAGGCCGCTTCGTAAATCGATCCATCTCCCAGGGCAGACCCGTCCACGCTGTAGAGAGCGCGGACCTCGACGATGATGGCCGTCCCGACCTGATTACCGCCGGACCCGGAGGGCTCGCGGTCTTCCACAACCGCGGCGGCTCTTTCGACCCATGGGCCCTATCCGGGTTGCCCGACAAGCCGATGGAGGATGTCCTCGCATTCGATGCGGACAACGATGGACGGCTCGACCTGGCTGCGATCGGTCCATCCGGGGTGACCGTCCTCGGCCAGCGCGGTATTCCGCCAAGCCGTAATTTCGAGCCGCTCCCGATCGAGGGGACCATCCCTCCCGGGACCGCTCTCGCCGCGGCCGATATGGATGCCGACGGCGACCTCGACCTCATTACCGCCGGCCCGTCCGGCCTCCACCGCCTGGAGAACGACGGCGGCAACAAGAACCACTGGCTGACCGTCCGGCTGAAGGCCCTGACCCAGGGGAACAGCAAGAACAATGTCGAGGGCCTCGGCTCGGTGCTGGAAGTGAGGGCTGGCGCCGCCTACCAGTTCCGCGAGGCCGCGGGCCAGGTGATCCATTTCGGCCTGGGGCGGCGGACGCAGCCCGATCTCCTGCGGGTGACCTGGACCAACGGTGTGCCGCAGAACCGCATCCAGCCCAAGGGGGACCAGCGGATCGTGGAAGAGCAGCTCCTCAAGGGGAGCTGCCCCTTCCTCTACGCCTGGGACGGCGAGCGCTTCGCCTTCGTGACCGACCTGCTCTGGAACGCGCCCATCGGCCTGCCCGTCGCGCCCGGCGTCTGGGCCGGGAGCGATCCGAGCGAGTTGGTGCAGATCGACGGGCTGTCCGATCGCTGGGAGCTGAGGATCACAGAAGAGCTCTGGGAGGCTGCCTACTTCGACGCCGTCCGGCTCTGGGTGGTGGACCATCCCTCGGACCTGGAAGTGGCGAGCAACCTGAGGGTGATCCCCGGCAAGTCCCTGCCCGAGGAAGTGCGAGCCAGCCGCGGCCTCCGGCCGGTCGCCGCGGCTTGGGACGGGGCGGGGGAAGATGCCACGGGCCGGGTCCGGGAGCGCGACGAGGTCTATGCCGGCGGCTATCCCATCGGCGCCTACCAGGGGGTAGCGGCCCGGCCGTGGACCTTTACCCTCGACCTGGGCGAAGCACCGGCAGCGCCGGTCCGCCTGCACCTGGACGCCTGGATCTTCCCGGCGGACGCGAGCCTGAACATCGCCGTATCCCAGCGTCCCGACCTCCCCCCAGTCTTCCCGAGGATCGAGGTCGAAACCGCCGCCGGCTGGCAGATCCTGGTGCCGGAGATGGGCTTCCCCGCGGGCAAGACCAAGACCATGGTGGTCGACACGCCGCCGCTCCCCGAGGGAGCGCGCCGCCTGCGCATCGTGACCAATCAGTGGCTCGCCTGGGACCGCATCGCCTGGACGACGAAGCCCGTGGATGAAGAGGCGAAAGTCGTCGCCCGTCTCGCGCCGCAAAGCGCGGACCTGCGCTTCCGCGGCTTCTCCGAGCTGGTCCGCCGCTCCCCGAACGGTCCGCATGGCTACGACTACCACCGGATCACGGAAGCCTCCCCCTGGCTCCCTTTCCCCGGCCGCTACACCCGCTACGGCGACGTCAAGGAGCTGCTCCTGGATCCGGACGACCGCTCCGTGATCCTGGCCCCCGGAGACGAGATCGCCGTGACCTTCGAGCCCTCCGGTCTCCCGCCCGTGAGAGAAGGTTGGACGAGGACCTTCTTCCTCGAAAGCCACGGCTGGGACAAAGACGCCGACCGCAACACCTACGAGCCGCACCGCATGGAGCCGCTCCCCTTCCGCACCATGAAGAAGTACGGCGATCCGTTCCCGGACACGCCGGAGCTGAAGAGGTACGTGGAGGAGTGGTTGACGCGGGAGGTCCGTCCCGAGCGATGAAGGACTCCGCTCCCATGCGCGGCGGCTGGCTCAATGTGTTCGTGGCGGCTGTCATCATGCTGGCGACGCTGCCTGGACGGACGCAGGGGCTGGGGCTCATCACCGAGCCGATGCTGCTCGACCTGCACCTCGACCGTGTCAGCTACGCCAATATCAATCTGTGGGCGACGCTGATCGGCGCGATTGTCTGCCTGCCGATCGGGCGGCTGTTCGACCGCGCCGGCCTGCGCAGCGCAACGTTTGTGCTGACCCTAGCGCTCGGCGGGGTCGTCTGGACCATGAGCCGCCTCGCTGGCGATACCGGTGGCATTGGTGGCATCGTCGTCCTGTTCCTGCTGTTGCTTGCGACCCGCGCGCTCGGACAGAGCGCCCTCTCCGTTGCCAGCATCACGGCCGTCGGCAAGTCGTTCGACCGTCGCGTCGGCGTCGCGATGGGCGTCTATTCGGTACTGCTCAGCGTGTTCTTCGCGGCGGCGTTCGTCGGCGTCGGCAATGCGGTCCGCATTGACGGCTGGCGGAGCGCCTGGGGTTTCGTCGCCTACGGGCTGTTGCTTTTCGCCGCGCCGGTCGTGCTGCTGCTCCGCGAGGGGCCGGCGGCACAGACAGGCGGCGCCGGCGAACAGGACGCCAGCGCCGGTCTGTCGCTGACGGCGGCGCTCCGCACGCCGGCGTTCTGGGTGTTCGCTGGCGGGACGTCGCTCTTTGGCCTCGTCTCCTCGGGCCTGGGACTGTTCAACCAGGCGATCCTCGCGGAACGAGGCTTCGACCAGCCCACCTACATCAAGTTCCTCGCGGTGACGTCGATCATTGCGCTGGCGGGCCAGGGACTGTGCGGCTGGCTGACGCTGCGATGGTCGATGCGGCAACTGCTGGGCCTCGCGCTGTTCCTCTACGCCGCGGCGCTGGCGGTGCTGCCGCTCCTGAAGACGCTGCCGCAACTGTGGATTTTCGCTGCCCTGATCGGACTCTCGGGAGGGATGATCACCGTTCTGTTCTTCGCGGTCTGGCGGCAGGCGTTCGGCACCGCGCACCTCGGCCGGATTCAAGGCGCCGCCCAGATGCTGACCGTCCTGGCGTCTGCGATCGGACCGCTGGTTTTCGCGCAGTGCCAGGCGATGGCCGGTTCGTACACGCCGGCTCTCTGGGCCCTTACGCCGTGCGTGTTTCTCCTGGGCTTGGCGGCATTCCGCGTGCCCATGCCCCCAACGTCCCGTCCGCTCCCACTTCCCGCATCTTCACCCGTCTGAGGAACCCGCCATGGCGAGAGTTCGACGCACGCTCGGCATCGCTCTCCTCGTCGTCCTGGCCTTGGCCCTCTTCTGCGGCGGCTGGCTGATCGGGCGGCTCGGCATCGGCACGGTCATTGATCCCGCGTCGCTCACCGACGCCAAGCGTCAGTTCACGGAGCGCATGCGCGACGTGACGCTGATTGGATCCTTCACAGTCGCCGGCCGGGAGGACCGTGCGCCGCGACCGGACCGCTACAACATCATTAGCGTCGAGAAGGTCGGTGACGACCTGTGGCGGTTCAACGCGCAGTGCTGCGGCGTGAACGGCGCAGTTCCGATCGTCGTACCGATGCGATTCAATGGCGATAAGCCGATGATCATGATGACCGAGACAGGACTGCCCGGTATCGGCACGTTCACCGCGCGCGTCTTCTTCTACGGCGATCGCTATGCGGGCACCTGGCAGCACGGTGAGGTTGGCGGCCACATGTGGGGCCGGATCGAGAAGGCGGCAGCCCCTGCTGCTCCATAGTTTCGTGCCGCGACTTAGGGTTTGTCTGCCGCGACTATGAGATTTTCTGACGCGACGATGGGTTTTGCTGATGCGACAAAACTCATAGTCGCGGCAGCGATCCCCATTTTGACGCGACCATGGGAATTTCGGCAATGCTCAAAGTCGCGGCGTCAATGGGATATCTTGACGCGACTTAAGCCCGTGTCGCGGCACCGGCGCAGCTCGCCCCGCGCCGAAAACTCGTGTCCTAAGGCCGTATGATGAAGTCGCGGCAGAAAAACCCCTGGCCGTGGAGTGAATCGAGAGGGATGCCGCGACTTGCGGCCTTCTGAAAGCCTGAGCTGCATCACCCTGACGAGAAAGCCCTTCAGCGAGGCGGACATGAACCCACTGCTGCTGCTGCTCTCCCTTGCCGCGACCCAGCCCGATCCGGCGCTGCTGGAGGGCCTCGAGTATCGCCAGCTCGATCTCACCCGTGGCGGGCGCTCGACAGCCGTCACCGGCGTCGCGGCCGATCCCTTCACGTTTTACTTCGGCGGCATCGGCGGCGGCGTGTGGAAGTCGACCAACGCCGGCACCACCTGGCGCAACGTGTCGGACCGGTACTTCGAGGCCGGATCGGTCGGCGCGATCGCGGTGTCCGACTCCAATCCGCTGGTGGTGTACGCCGGTACCGGCACCGCGTGCCCGCGCGTGAACGTCTCGCCCGGCGTCGGCGTCTACAGGTCCGGCGACGGCGGCGCCACGTGGGTGCATGCGGGACTTCGCGATGCGGGGCAGATCGGCCGCATCCGGATCCATCCGCGCAATCCCGATCTCGTATACGCCGCCGTGCTCGGTCACGCCTCGGCGCCGAATGCGACGCGCGGCGTCTTCCGTTCGAGCGACGGCGGCCGCTCGTGGCAGAAGGCCCTCTTTATCAGCGATAGAACGGGAATCGTCGATCTCGCGCTCGACCCTGCCGATCCGCGCGTGCTGTACGCAGCCTCGTGGTCCTTCGAACGCAAGCCCTGGGCGTTCGAGAATGGCGGTACGGAGGGCGGGATCTTCAAGTCCGAAGACGGCGGGGACACCTGGACGCGCCTTTCAGGCGGCCTGCCGTCGGGCGTGCTGGGCCGCACCGCCGTCACCATCTCTCCGGCGCGGCCGTCGCGTGTCTGGGCGCTGATCGAAGCGGCGGGCGGGGCCGGCGGGCTCTTTCGATCGGAGGACGCGGGCCGCACCTGGTCGCGCGTCAACAGCGACTCGATGGTGACGTTCCGCCCCTACTATCACACGCATCTCACGCCTGATCCGCTGTCCCCGGACGGGATCTACGTGTTGAGCGTCACACTGTTGAAGTCGACCGACGGCGGCGCGACCTTCGCGATGACTCCCGAATCGCACGTGGACCATCACGACCTCTGGATCCATTCGCGCGACCCGCGCATCATGATTAATGGCAATGACGGCGGCGCGACGGTTTCGCTCGACGGCGGTGCGACATGGTCGACGCAGATGAATCAGCCGACCGGCGAGATGTACCGCGTCGCGGTCGACACGGGATATCCGTACCGCGTCTACTCCGCACAGCAGGATGCCGGCGCGGTGTCGGTGCCGGCGGCAAACCCCAACATGCCGCTGGAGCTCGTCGATGTCCATGATGTCGGCGGCGGCGAGGCGAGCAATATCGCCGTCGATCCCCGCAATCCATCCATTGTGTACGCGACGGTCGGCGCGCAGGGCTGGCAGATCGCGAAGACCGACACGGCAAAGAAGACCTCCGAGTTCCTGCAGGTCTACCCCGAACCGCGTGTCGGGCAGCGGGCGGGGATCATGAAATACCGCACCAACTGGAACATGGCGCTGCGTCTTTCGCCGCACAACCCGGACGTCCTGTACATGGGATCGCAGCACGTGCATCGCTCGCGCGATGGCGGCCGTTCCTGGGAGGTGATCAGCGGCGACCTGACCCGGAACGACAACACGAAGCAGCAGCCGGCACACAGGGGCCTGAAGCGAAACGTCGCGGGCAGCGAGATCTACGGCACCATCCTGGTGATCGAAGAGTCGCCGCTCGCCGAGGGGCTGCTGTGGGTGGGCACCGACGACGGCCTCGTGCACGTCTCGCGCGACAGTGGGCAGACGTGGACGAACGTGACGCCGCCCGCCATGCCGGAATGGGGCACGGTCAACACCATCGATCCGTCGGTGCACGCGCCGGGCCGCGCCGTCATTGCGGTCTACCGCTATCTGCTCGGCGATCGCAAGCCGTACATCTTCGTCACCGACGACTATGGCCGCTCGTGGCGGGGCGCCGTCGACAGTATCGGCGGCATTGACAGCGGCCATTATGTGCGGGCGGTGCGTGAAGACCACGACATCCGGGGACTGCTCTATGCCGGCACGGAGTTCGGGATCTACGTGTCGTGGGACGATGGCGGCCGGTGGCAGCGGCTGCAGCTCAATCTTCCTGTCGCGCCGGTATCCGACCTGCGGGTGCATCGCAAGGACCTCGTCGTGTCGACCTTCGGCCGCGGACTGTGGGTGTTGGAGGACCTCGGCGTCGTGCAGCAGGCCGGCGGCCTCCGCGCGGAGGTGAGCCACCTGTTCGCGCCTCGCCCTGGATATCGTCCTGCCGGGAACGGTGTATACAATCCGGTCGACGGTGGCGCCACCATCTCGTACTACCTCACGTCGCAGACACATCCCGTCACCATCGAGATCAGCGACGAGCGCGGCGGCTTCGTCGCCAGATACGTCAGCCGTTCGCCCGACGACCCCTGGAAATCGGATGTCCCTGCCGTCCTCACGTCGGTCTTCGAGGGGTGGGATGTCGTCCCAACGCGGCAAGGCATCAACAGATTTCGCTGGACGGCCCGGCACGCCGTGCCGTTCGAGCTTCCGGGCGGCAACGACCCGACGTGGGGGCCGTTCGGCCCGTTCGTGAAGCCAGGGAGCTACACGGTGAAGATCACGGCGGGCGCGTGGAGCGCCACCCAGCCGCTGACGATGCTCGCCGATCCGAGAATCGACGCGGCGGCCGCCGACTTCGATGAGCAGCTCGCGCTGGCGCGCGAGGTCGGCAGGCGCATCGACGGTTTGATCAAGGCGCTGGCACGGCTTGACGCACTTCGCGAGGAGGTGCGCGAGAGACGGGGGACCGAGGCTCTGGTCGCGGATCTCGACGCCGTCGAAGCCGAGCTCTCGTGGTTGCGCCGCGACGGGGATCCGGGCCTCACGCCGGAGCTGACCTCGCTGTACGACGCGATCATCGCCGGCAGCCTCGCGCCCTCGCCCGGCATCCGCGAGCGGATGCGCGATCTAATGCCGCGCCTCGACGCCGCGCTGGCGCGCTTCGAGGCGCTTGCGGACGAAGAAGCCGAGAACCTGCTCGATCGGTGTCAAACACCTGTGCAGGTGCCGAAATAAGTTCCGTTGCCTCTCAAACCTCCTTCTCCTCGGACGTGAATAACTCGATCCGGACTGAGCTCTTGATGCCACAGCACTGGCGCGTCATCCTTCTCCTCAGCCTCGTCACGGGCGTCGCCTACCTCGTGCGTGCGGATGTCGCAGTGGCGCAAGAGCGCATGGTGCCTGCGGTAGGGCTCACGATGATCGGAATGGGCGCCATCACCGCGTGGGGCTTCCAGCTCTCGTACGCCCTTTTCCAGGTGCCGGCCGGCATGTTCGGCGAACGCTTCGGCGCGCGGACGGCGCTCGCGCTCGCCTTGTTCGGCTGCAGCGCCGCGTCATTTCTCACGAGCGCCTTACCCGGCGAGGGAGCCATCACGGTGCTCGTGTCCACCCGGGTGCTGCTCGGCATCGCGCAGGCCGCGGTGTTCCCCGTGGCTGCCATGGCGGTCATGATCTACGTACCGGTGACGGAGCGCGTGCGCGCCACGGCCATCTACATCGCCACGGCGAGCCTCGGCGCGGCGGCGGCCCCGCTCGTGATGGCGCCCGTCATGGAGAAGCTCGGCTGGCGCGCGGTCTTCGTGCTCAGCGGGGTCATCGCGAGCGCCACCGCACTGGCCTGGGTGATGCTGATGCCGCCGCAACCGGAGCGGCATGCAGTCCGGGCACGGCGCGGCGCGCTGTCTGAGCTGCGCGGCCTCGTGCGCAACGTTCCTCTGCTGCGGCTTTCGACCGCTTACTTCCTGCACTCCGCAGTGTGGTTTGTGTTCGTGTTCTGGTTCTTCCTCTATCTAACGGAGGGGCGCGGCTTCACCATCCTCGCCAGCGGCCGGTGGGGCAGCCTGCCCAGCATCGCTGCCTTCGTGCTCGCGCCGCTCATCGGGATGGCGACCGATCGCCTCGGTCGCCGCATCGGCGCCGCGCAGGCTCGGCGCCGCGCCGCGATGGCGTGCCTCTTCTCCGCTGCGGGTTTCGTGGTGGCGGGGGCGGTCCTCCCGAGCGCGGTCTTCGCGATCCTTGCCCTGAGCCTGTCGTCTGGATGTGTGAACGGGGCCGAGGCGCCGTTCTTCACCACCGCAACAGCCATCGGAGCCGAGAGCTCAGGCGCGGCGGCCGGCATGCTCAACCTGATGGGGAATCTTGGCGGCGTCCTGTCCATCTGGCTCGTGCCCAGGATGTCCGACGCGTGGGGGTGGAATGGGACACTGGTGTTCTGGTCTGGAGTGTGCGTCGTGGCGGCGCTCCTGTGGTTGACCGTGGAGCAGCAGAATCTCAACGGATGACTCGGTAGATTGCAGGCGGAAAAAGAGCGGGGCCGGCCCTGATTGGGTAGGCATAGCTACCCAAAGTTGTGACGTGGTGGTGACTGGCGCACCGGCTCCGCTAAGATTCCGACAGATGAGCATGCCGGAACCGACTGTCGCGTATCGCATCTGCCCCCTGTGCGAAGCCTGCTGCGGCTTGGCGGTCGAGCTGCGCGACGGCCGCGTGGCCACCATCCGTGGCGACCGAGAGGATGTCTTCAGCGCCGGCTATCTCTGCCCCAAGGGGGTGGCGCTCAAGGAGCTGCATGAGGATCCAGACCGGTTGCTCGCGCCGCTGGTGAAACGCAACGGCCGTTTCGCGGCGGCGAGCTGGGAGGAGGCCTTCGCCGAGATCGAGCGGCGTCTCCCGCCGATCCTTGCGCGCTCGGGACGGGACGCGGCGGCGCTCGCGATCGGCAACCCGACCGTCCACAAGATGGGGCTGCTGTTGTACGTGACGCGCCTCGCCCGCGCCCTGGGTACGCGCAACGTGTTCAGCGCCTCCACCCTCGACCAGATGCCCAAGCAGCTGTCCAGCGGGCTGATGTTCGGCCACTGGCTTTCGATTCCCGTGCCCGACATCGAGCGCTGCGATTTCCTGCTGATGCTCGGCGCCAATCCGCTGGCGTCGAACGGCAGCCTGTGGACGGTGCCCGGCTTCCGCGGCAAGGCCAGGGCGCTCCAGGCGCGCGGTGGCAGGCTGGTGGTGGTCGATCCGCGGCGCACGGAGACCGCGCGGCTCGCCGACCGGCATCTGTTCATCCGCCCGGGAAGCGACGTCTTCTTCCTTCTCGGCCTGGTGCACGTGCTGTTCGACGAGGGGCTGGTGCGCCTCGGAGCTCTCGCAGGCCACGTGAACGGCGTCGAGGCGGTGCGCGAGGCCGTGCTGCCGTTCGCGCCCGAGCGTGTCGCGGACCGCTGCGGCATCGCGGCGGAGACGATCCGGGAGCTGGCCCGCACCCTGGCTGCCACGGAGAGGGCCGCCGTGTACGGGCGGCTGGGGACCTGCACACAGCGCTTCGGCTCGCTCAGCAGCTGGCTGGTCGACGTGGTCAACGCGCTCACGGGCCATCTCGACGTACCCGGCGGCGCGATGTTCCCCAAGGCCGCCGCCTTCGCCGCCAACACGATGGGCGTTCCTGGCATCGGGAAGGGCGTGGAGACCGGGCGTCGCCGGAGCCGCGTCTCGAATGCGCCGGAGGTGTACGGCGAGCTACCCATGACCTGCCTCGCGGAGGAGATCGAAACCCCGGGCGAGGGTCAGGTCCGGGCGCTGTTCACGGTCGCCGGCAATCCAGTGCTCTCGGCCCCCAACGGCCCTCGGCTGGCCGCGGCGCTGGAGACACTGGAATTCATGGTCAGCGTGGACGTCTACGTCAACGAAACCACCCGCCACGCCGACGTGATCCTGCCGGGGCTGTTGCCGTTCGAGGAGTCCCATTACGACGTGGCGTTCCCCCAATTCTCCTACCGCAACCACGCCCGCTACAGCTCGCCGGTGCTCCCGCCGCCGCCGGGCCGTCCTGCGGAATGGGAGATCCTGCTGAGGCTGGCGGCGGTGGCCGAAGGGAGGGGCGCCGGGGCCGACGTCCAGGCCCTGGATGACGAAATGGTGGCCGACGACCTCCGCCGCCGCGCCGGCGTCCAGGCCGATTTCCTGTTGCAGGCCGTGGCGCAGTGGCACGGCCCCGAGCGGTTGTTGGACCTCGCGCTGCGCGGCGGCCCCTATGGCGACCAGTTCGGCCGTCGCCCGGACGGCCTGACGCTGGCGAAGGTCAAGGCCGCGCCGCACGGCATCGACCTCGGCCCGCTGGCGCCCCGCGTGCCGGAAGTCCTGCGCACCCCCTCGGGAAAGATCGAGCTCGCGCCCGCCTTGTTCCTCGAGGACCTGAAGCACGCCGAGGCGGACCTCGCTACGCTCGCTCCCGATCTGGTGGTGATCGGACGCCGCGACCTGCGCTCGAACAACAGCTGGATGCACAACCTTCCGGTCCTGGCCAAGGGTCCGCGGCGGTGTACGGCGCTGGTCCATCCCGCGGACGCCGCCCGCTGCGGAGTGACCGATGCCGGCCCCGCGCGCCTGACCGGCGCCAGCGGCCACACGGTCACGGTGGAGGTGAAGGTCAGCGATGAGGTCATGCCAGGCGTGATCTCCCTGCCGCACGGCTGGGGCCACGACCTTCCCGGGATTCACCTGGAAGTCGCCGCCCGGCGGCCGGGCGCCAACCTCAACGCGCTGCTCGACGAGAACCTGCGCGATCCGCTCTCCGGCAATGCCGTCCTGAGCGGCGTACCGGTGCGCCTGGAACCCGAAAACGCCTGATCAGGAGCCAGATTCCGCCGTGACACGTGGCCGCGGCGCCTGATCGGCTCGTCACTTCCGAAACGGGAAGAAGTTCGTTGCTCCGACAACCGCGGTCTGAACGACGGCGACCCCGCTTCCGATCCCAGAGGACGCGTTCCAGATTCGAGCGCCCGCGATTCGCGTGTCGCGGACCCGTGCCCCTGCCTCAGAGACGGGAGCCACTGCCTCAGGGACCGCGGTCCCTGCCTCGGAAACCCCTGCCCCTGCGTCAGGGGCAGGGGTTTTTGCGATCCGGGTCCGGGTTTCTGCCTTAGGGGCAGCGGTCCCTGGGATCCGGACCTGTGTCCTCGCCTCAGGGGCAGGGGACACCGTGCCGAGTACCGCGGTCAACGCCTCAGGGGTAGGGATTCTTGCCTCAGGGTCCGAGGTTATTGTCTTGAGGACAGGGGTTTCCAAGGCAGGGTCCGG
This sequence comes from uncultured Holophagales bacterium, assembly GCA_963741305.1. Taxonomy (GTDB): domain Bacteria; phylum Acidobacteriota; class Thermoanaerobaculia; order Multivoradales; family UBA5704; genus DATMER01. The sequence continues at coordinate 503,863 of CAVUHL010000003.1, forward strand.
AGTTCTTGCCTCAGAGGCCCAGGTTTTTGGCTCAGGGGCAGCAGTCTCTGTGTCAGGGACACGGGGCAGCGAGCTGCGAACTGTCGTCCCTGCCGCGGGGAACACGGTCCCTGCCATCCGGATCGCGGTTCTCGCCGTCGGAATCGCGGGCCGGACAACCGTAGACTCGAAGCAGACGATCCGGGTCGCGGACCGGGTGTCTCCACCCGTGCTGCGGATGATCGTCGGCGTTGATGTAGACCTTGCGGCGCGCGACGGCGAGGGGTGGGCTTGGGACTTGGAGAAGCATCACGTCACAGATCCTCTGCTTAAATCTAAAAAAGCGGCAATTGCCGTGGATGGAGAGCAGAAGACTCCGGCGAGAGTAGCTGCCGCGGTGGAGGTGCCTGCACCTCAGTGATCATTACCTTCCAGCGGCAGGTGGACCCAAGTGGAGACCGTCTTTCCGGGCAGCGCCCGGGCTACGACGTCCGCGTAGCAGCCGAGTTGTCCGGCCAGCGCTTCGGCTTTCGTTTGCGCGGTTGCCCATCCGAAGCTCTTGTGGTCGATGATGGCGAAGGTTTCTCCAGTCTCGACGAGGAGGTCCGCGGTGCCGAGGAGGAGGGTTCCGGTTTCGAGCTTGAGGCCCAGGGGCCATTCGGTGCGCAGACGGCTGTTCGGGCCGAAACGTTTCCGTACCCAGCGCCAGAGACGATTGCCGAGCTCCAGCAGGTCGGCAGGGGCTAGGGCGCCCACGACCTGGAAGCGGTCGAGGAGCCCGGCGGCCAAGGCGAGACGGTCCGGTTTGGGACCCAGGGGATCGTCCGCGGCGAAGAAATTGTGAATGGTGGTTCCCAGGATGTCTATGTCGACCGAGCGGTGAATGCGCACGGGAGGTCCCAACCGCTCAGGTTTTCCCAGCCGAGCCGGACGCGGGGAGGCGGACGATGGCGACAGCGAGGCAGGCTCGTGCAGGATGACCGGCCTGCCGGCACGAATCGTTCCCGGCTCCTGGCGCGGCTCGATGGGCTCGGCGGGTTGAGAGGCGGTGACCTGGAGCTTGAAGTCATGAGCGGCCCAGGTGGTTTCCACGAGACCCGCGGTAACAGCGGGCTCGCGGATCATCCCAGGCTCGATCGCGTTCAGAGTGCCCAGCAGTCCGTCGAGCAGCTTGTCCTGTTGCGCGGCCAGGATCAGGTGATCGCAGGCGCGCGTCCAGCCCACATAGAGCACGCGCAGCGCTTCGCGCTCAGCCTGGCGGGAGACGTAGCGGTGGGCTTCGCTCTGTGCGTAGGCGTCCTTCACGGGGCCGGACTGGTTGGAGGTCGTGTAGGGGTTGGGCCAGAAGTGAATCCAGCGGCCACCGAGGGGATCGCTGACATCGAAGGCTGTGCGGTCGCTGAGCACGTGGACGCCGTAGGCGGCGGGCTCGCGCACGGATTCGAGGCCGAAGAGAACGACGATGGGCCATTCCAATCCCTTGGCGGCGTGCCAGGTCGAGACCGTGACCGCTGCGGTGGAGCCTACGCGCGCGGTGGTGTCGCTGCGCGACTCGCCCCAGTCGGAGTCTTGCGCAAGGTTTTCGAGATGCGCCAGGAAACCCACCACGGACGGCGCGTCGCCGCCGGCGCAGCGTTGCTCGCAATAGCGCGTGGCGTGGCTCGCCAGGGCATCGAGATTGGCGGTGCGCTGAATGGGCTCGCCCCAGGCGGCGCACAGGCGTCGCAGGTCGAGAGCGTCGGCGACGGCGCTCACGACAGCGAGGACATCCAGGTCCGGCTCATTTTTTCGCGCCGTCAAAACAGCATCGACCGCGGCGCTGCGCGCCAGGTTCTCAGGACTCTCGAGATCCAGGACTTTTTCGGCGAAAGCCGCCGCGTCGTCCGGATGGTCCAGGATCCGCACCAGCGTGGCGGCGGCCAGGCGGTCGCGCGGGTCCACCCAGAGGCGCAGCCCGGCGAGGAGGATCTGCGCCTCGGCCGCTGTGAGCAAGCCGACGCGGGCGACCACGGACGCGATGCCGAGCTGGCCCAGGCCCTCGGAAACGCGCAGGCATTGATCGTTCGTGCGACAGAGGATCGCCAGATCGGCGGCGGTGGCAGTGCGGTCTTTGCGCGTGCGGCGATCCCAGATCGTCGGCCGTGTCGCGAGAAGATCCCGCACGCCCGCGGCGGTGGCCTGGGCGAGGACGTCCTTGGACATCCGCCCGGAGCTGGAGAGCGGCCAGTGGCTGACGGCGGGACCCAGCTCGGCGGCATCGCTCCTCTCGGGCTCGGTGCGTACGCGTTCCGCCGGCATGTCCTGCTGCTTCGAGAAAGCGCGGGAGAAAACCGCATTAGTCAGCTCGACGAGGGCAGGCCGGCTGCGGAACGACCGCGACAGAGTGTCGACCCGCGACTGGCGCGCGACCGTATCCAGCGCCGCGAGGACCAGATCGGCATCGCGGGAGGGGCTCGACAGCGACTCGATCGCCGCGTCCATGAGCGCCGGATCGGTGCCGCGGAAACCGAAGATGGCCTGTTTTGGATCGCCAACCCAGACGGATGGCGCGAGCTCGGCCAGCTTGAGAAAGATCGCGAGCTGAAGCGGACTCGTGTCCTGAAACTCGTCGACCAGTACCAGATCGAGCTGCTCCGCCAGCATCTCGCGGATGTCGGGGCGAGAGAGCAGGCGCAGCGCCAGCACCTCCTGATCCACGAAATCGAGGAGGCCCTGGTCCTGCTTGAGACGCTGATACTCCCGGAGCCCGTTCACCGCCACCTCGAACATCAGCCGGATGAGCCGGTGCAGGTCTTCGCGCAGGCGCGGATGGGCCAGGTGCCGGACGGCGGCGGCCTGGACGGGCGCGGCGTGGGCGAGAGACTTTTTCATCGGGTGCTCGTTCTGGAGCTTCGCCCAGTCGCCCCAGCGTAGCCGATCGCGATCGAGATTCCGGCGGCAGTCCGCCAGGAAATCACAATACGATTTAGTGCCTTTCGTGGCGTCACCGCTCCGTTGAATGATCTTCAGTGCCGTGTCGATTTCCGATCGGAGCGCGGCATCCAGTGCTTCTGCCGTCCCCGTGACCGGCCCCAGGCACTGATCCAGCGATGCGACCGAACGGTCGGCCGACGCGGCCAGACTGCCCTCCGCGTCGAGACCGTTGGCGCGCGCGGCTTCGATCAGGCGCCGCACCTCGTAGTGCCAGTCGAAGGAGAAATCGAATTTGCCGCGAAAGGCCTGGAGCTCGTTCGACACGTCATCCGTGACCACCGCGGCGAGAGCGCGCTTGAGCGCCAGCTCAGCGCCCGCTTCGTCGAGGATCCGCAGCTCGGGAGAGAGGCCCAGCTCGAAAGAGAAGTCCGCCACCAGCGAGCCGCAGACGGCGTTGACCGTGCCGATGCGGGCGGTGAGCAGCGTCTGCGCCGCCGGGCCACGATTGTCCTTGAGCAGACGGGTCCTGGCGCGGTTGAGAAGCTCCGCGGCGGCCTGTTTGGTGAACGTGGTGGCCAGGATCGCCTCGGGACGGGTCTGGCCTTGCACGGCCTCGCTGAGCAGTTGGGCCAGGTGCGTCGTCTTGCCGGTTCCGGCGCTGGCGGTGATGATCCGGATGTCCATCATTGGCTTCGATCAGGCCTGTCCGCGTCCGCAGAGCCCCGGGTAGTCGCAGTGCTTGCAGGGCGGTGCCACTTCCAGCCCGGCCGGCGAGAGCGCTGACTTCACAGAATCGCCGGCCGCTCCCGGCGCATCGAGTCGTCCTCCGGCCATGGCGTCGCGGCGGCGCTCCAGGGCCGCCGTGGCGGCCGGCCAGACGGCGGAGGCGCGATGCGTGCCTGGAACCTTGGCATCGTCGGCGAAACGCCCTCCGGGCTCGGCCAGCAGTTCCTGGCTTTGGAGCACGAAGTAGGCGGTTTCGACGGGCCGTCCCTCGGCTTCACGCATCGCCGCATAGTTGGCTAGTTGGATGGCGGTGCCGGTGAGGAGCTTTTCAATATACGTGCTCTTGCCCCATTTGAGATCCAGCAGCACTGCCGGATCGTCCCAGACGAGATCCAGGCGTCCCGCGACAGCCTGCCCGGCGGCCATAACCTGTCCCGGAGTCTCGGTTTTCATGCCGCTCGCCCCGTGTTTTTGCGCCAGCCGAAGCAGCTCCCAGGCCGATTGGACGACCGCGTTCCGCACCGTCGCCCGCGTGGCTTGATGCCGGGGAAGAGCCAGATCCTCGCAGAGGTCGTCGCACTGCTGGTCGAAAAGCATCCCGGCGAGGAGGCCCGCCGCCTCCGGCGAGGCATGCGCCTGGGCGAGAGCCTGCCCGAGGATCCAGTGGGCCAGAGTCCCGAAGAGCAGAGGGCCGGGTGGCGGCGGACCTTCCGCGAGCCCGGGCCGCAGACGGGCGCGGTAGTGCAGCGCCCAGGAGAGCGGACAGCCGAGTAGCTCTTCGAGGCTGGACGGCGATTCGACGTCGCGCAGGACGACCGGCGACCTCAGGGTCACCACCGGGGCCGGCTCCACGAGCCGGAGTGGCGCGGCGGGGAGGAGCCGTGCCGGCGCGAGCTGAGTGATGGAGTCGCGCTCCAGCAGCCCCGCGTCGTGGAGGTCCGCGCGCGAGGCCGTCACGTCGTCCCAGAGAGGATGCGGATGATTGGGCTCGCCATTCTGAGCGATGAGCGGGCAGGCCAGAATCAAGGCCTGCTCCGCCTGCAGGAACGGCCTGCGCCAGCCTTCCGTCTCGATCGCCATGGCCAGCGCAGGAGCGGGAGCCTCGGCGCCCACGGCGTGCAATCCTTCGCGCTCCGCGCGGGTGAGCAGCACGCGCTCAGGGCGCGGCACCGCGTCGCGCGAGAAATTCCACCAGACGATGGCCCGGGCCGGCGCCAGAATCGCTCCCGGGCGGGCGACGTGGGCCAGCCCCGCTTGCGCCGGCTGCCAGGTCCAGGCGGGCTCGCCGAGATTGTCGCAGAGCCGTCTGAGCTGATCCCAGGAAAGCTCGCTCACCTGCCACAGACCGATCGCCTGGAGCAGCGACCGGATACGGCTCGAAAGCTCCAGGAGAGACGGATCGAAGGCCACCCGGGCGCGTGCCCACGTGTCGAGGGCCTTCATGCGCTTCCCCAAGGCCTGGACGGATAGCTTTTCGGCGCGTCCGCAGACTGGCGAGATCAGATCCACCAGCCGCTTCTCGACGTCCTCGCGCCTCTCCTCATCGATGTGGGCAAGCCCCGCGGCGAGAGCTTCCTTCCAGGCGGCCGTCCGGCGTCCCGGGAACTGCCGGATCGCCGCTATGAGCTTCGCCGCGACCGCCCTCGGAACCGGCCCGGGGCTAGCCACCAGCAGCGCGTGCAGATCCCCCATCTCCATGGGATGGAAGGCGGCTTTGACGACGAGCGACAGGAGGCGCGACGAGGCCGGAGGTCCCGCATGCGCGCCGACCCGCGGCAACCCGTGCCGCGCCAGCGCTGAATCGAGCACGCTGTCCGCGCCGATGAGGACGACGCCGTCCAGAGTGTCCCAGGCCGCCAGCGAGGCGGCGACCTCATCTGCGACGTCGAGAGCTCCGTGGCGCCGCAGCAGACAGCAGCGTCGGTCTTCCTGCGGGGCAAAGCCGCGGGTCTGCGGCCTCTCCTGGACCGCCACGCCGGCAAGCCGCAGCCCCTGGAAGAGCGCGCGCCAGAGCGGGGCGAGAGAGGAGATGTTGGTGTAGCTGACGAGAGACTCGATACCCGGCGAGCGGACGGCCAGAGTCTGCGCGACCGCCGTCAGCCGATCCGGAATTCCGGGAGACGCGTCCGCCGTGGCCGCCGCCAGCTCTCCGAGCCGCTGTGAGACCGGCTGTCCCGTCCAACCCCAGAGCCGAAGCTCGTCCCGGTCGCGGAGTAGACGCCGGCTGGTCCCCAGCGGATCGACGGCGAACGAGGGCTGCCAGAACCCCGGCAGATCGCTAATCCCGGCGGCGAGCCGGCAGGCTCGCTGGAGCGGCTCCTCGAATCGGCCGCCGAGGCCGAGGCGCGTCTCCAGAAGATCGAGGATTCCCAGGGGACCGAGCCAGATTTCACCAAACGCGAAGCCCGCCTTCCCCAGGGGGCCCGGCCAGCCGGGGCCGTCCAGCGCCGCATCGAAAATCACTCTCACGGTGAGAGCATCATGCCACAGGCTTCCGAGAGACTCCGGCATCCGCGGCGGCGGGCTAGCGCACAACGTCAGAATCGCCTTCTGGTGAAATGTCAATGTCACCCCGAGCCGCAACGCGCCGCCGGGAGCCGGAGCCGTCTATGGACGGTTTGCAGGCGGAAAGAGCCGGGCCAGGAACTCCTTGTCCTCTCGCAGGGCCTTGAGCTCCGGCCGCGCCTCCAGGGCCGCCCGGAACTGCTCTTCAAACTTCGGATCGGCCGCGCGGGCAGCCCGCAGCTCGTCGAGCGCGGCGTCCGGGTTGCCGTTGAGGTACTCCAGGATGCCCAGATTCGCGTGTGTGCCCGGCAAGTCCGGTGCGTACCGCGCCGCCGTTCTCACCGCGGCGAGCGCGGCCTTGGGATCGCCCTTGCGCAACAGGCCGTCCGCGGCGCCGCGATAGAGGTACGCCAGATTCAGGTCGAGCAGCCGGCGCAGCTCCGTCAAGGGCTGCGGATGATCGTCGGCGTTGATGTAGACGTAGCGGTCGTTGTTGATGTTGCGCCCGCCCTGCTTGCGGACCACGAGGATCGAGGCCGACTGGCGGCCGCGGGAGTCGCCGCCCGCGTCGTCTCCCGCCTTCAAGGCAGCGAAGAGCTTCTCGGCCAGCTCGCCTTGCGTGGTCTCGAACGCCTGGCCCATCGCCTCCACGACCTGCGGCCCGGCGAGGATGTTGCCTTGCGCCGACCAGGTCTTGCCCTGCCGGTCGCCGGCCCATGCCATGGCCTTCTCGCCGGTATAGGCCGCGATGTTGCCCTTCGCGTCGACGATCGCCACCTGGCGTCCGTCCTTGCCCTGGAAGGTGTCGTCGGCGAGCAGCTTGGCGAGGGCCTGCTGTGCCGTGAGCCCCTGGCGCAGAAGGTCGATCGCCTGCTGTCCATAGCCGACGTTGACGTTCGCCTGCGTCGCCACCGCGCCCACGCCTGCCATCGCCCAAGGCACCACGGAGCCGACCGAGAAGTACCGCGAGGCGACCGCAACCCCCAAGTCGCCATTCGCGGGATCGATCGCCACGATGGAGAATGTGGCGACCGGCGGAGGCTCGGCTCCAGGAGAGCCCGCCGAGAGCGGCAGGGCGAGAGCCAGCAGGCAGAGCGTCAGGAGCCGTTTCATCGATCACCCCGTTCCAGAGATCCGGTGTATCGAGTTGTGATTGTACCGCGCCCGTCCGGGCCCTGCCGTTGAAAGCGGGGCCCGGACGGCGCCTCGAGCCGGGGCAGGTCAGAAGCACCAGGTATTCGGGCACCAGTCGAGCCAGTTCTCCATGTTCTCCCTGTACGCCGTGGAGTTGGCGAAAGGCTGATAGCTCCACATGTCGTAGTAGCCGGAGGGGGATGTGGTCTTCGAGGAGCCGGGGTAGGGGATGTAGCGATTCAGCGGAGCGTACCACTCGCCGATGTTCTGCACCTTCGTGAAGACCTCCGAGACGATGTCGCAGCGGTTGTCCCCGCAGTCGTCAGCACCGGCAAATCCGCCGTTGTTGCAGGCGTTCTGGGTCTGATAGAGAGCGTGCTTGCCTTCCGCGGCCCAGATCCTCTGGTAGGAGGTCGTTCCATAGTTCCCGTGTGAACGGAACGAGGAGCTGTCGGAGCTCGTCCCCCAGTGGGCGGACATGAACTCTCGGATCAGCCGCCACTGGCCGGGATCGTTCTGCGCCGCCTCCCAGCTCACTCCCCAGTCCGCGCCGTCGGTGTCCTTGCGCGCCACCACGATGGCGTACATTTCGCTGTCGCCCCTGTGGGAGCCGCCGAAGCTGTCGTCTCCGAGGTCCCAGTTCCACGCGATGCCGTAGCGGATCTCGATGCACTGCCGGTCCTCGGTGCAGTTCCATCCATCGTTCGGCGTGTAGGGGTGGGCGGTGAAGGGAATCCTGCCGTTCGAGGAGTTGGTGTAGCCGGAAACGGTCAGGCCATAGAGCTGGCGCCGGTCGCCGTAGGCCGTCCCTTCGTAGCTGCCGCAATGGAGGTTGAGGACCGGGAAATAGTACCGGGCAAGGGATAGCTCGAGTGAGTCGGGGAGGCCGTCATAGTCGCCGTCCTGCGCCGCCGCCGAGGTTGGCAGAAGCGCCAGAACGGCCATACAAACGAGGAATATGGAGATTCGTAGAGACCTACGCTGTGCATTCATATCGTGACTCCTGGGGCCGATCCGAAGGTTATTCCCGAAGTCGTTTCGGTCCTGGTCGGCCTCATGTGCAGCTACGCAATCCATGAGGAAGCCCGCCAGCGGAGCTGCTCGTTGCGGGTTGTTTGAGTGCAAGTCGATTCCGCAGTACAGTGAGATCTGGCTCTTTTTTGCCCCATCTCCGGTCTAAGCCGGCAGGAGGACGATTTCCCATGACCCAGAGAACCGTCCGCGGTCTCGTGTGCCTTGCCATGCTGGGCCTAATGGCTCCGGCGTCCCGCGCGCAGGAAGAGGAGACCGGCGTCTCCACGGAAGACATCGAGCTGACCGGGCGTGTGGTGGACTCCGAAGGCCACCCCCTGTCAGGGGTGGAGATCTGGCGGCCGGCGGAGGGCCCCGGCGACGTCCTCGCAGCGGTCAGCGGGCCGGACGGCTCGTTCACGTACCCGTTCGACGGCATGTTTCCCCTTTCCGCGTGCCCGCCCGGATGGCTGCCCGACGAGTCACCTGCCAAAGGGGAAGAGCCGAAGGAGTTCCAGATCCGGCTCCGGCCTGCGACGCGCATCGCAGGCCGCGTCGTGGACGCCCGGGGCGAGCCCGTGGAAGGGTCCCAGCTCCAGGCCTGGCTCACCGGCGTCGACCGGGGGTGCGCGGTCTACGTCCCTACGGGCTGCCCGGGTCCCGCCGACCGCCGAATGGGCGACACCGACGCGGACGGCCGTTTCGCCTTCGAGTCGCTGGAGCCCGGATGGTACGAGGTCGTCCTGATGGACGACTCGTATCGCGTGGAGCGCCGGCTCGGCGAGGCCGGCAAGAGCGCCGACGAGATCGCATTCGTTCTGCCCCACCAACTCGTGCCCCTGGAGGGCCGGGTGGTGGACGCGGACGGCGCGCCCGTGGCCGGAGCTCGGGTGAGCGTTTCCGGAGACCGGCCCGACGCCGAGGCGCCGACCGGCGAGGATGGGACCTACCGCTTCCCCCGCGTCCTCCCCGGCCGGCAGCGGCTCGAAGTGCGGCACGCGGATTTCGGCCTGGCCGTGGAGATGGTCGAGATGGCGGCGCCGCGCACCCGCCTCGACGTGCGCATGCCGCAGACCACGATCGTCCAGGGTCGGATTCTGGGCCGCGACGGCTCCCCGGTGGCCGCGCCTTCCCTCCGGGTGGACAAAGAGCCCGTCGAGGTCGACGCCGAGGGCCGTTTCCGGTTCAGCCTCTCGCCGGGGGAGCACAAGATCCGGGCCGAGGCTCCGGACCGGGCTCCTGACGAGCGGCGGGTGACGGCCGCGGGCGATCCGATCGACCTGGACCTGGAGCTGGGCCGGGCTGGCGCGATCGCGGGCCGCATCGCGGACCTCGCCGACCGGCGGCTCGTGTCGCTGGGGCTCCAGGACGGTTCTCGGGAATCCTTGGCCGAGGCGCGGGAATCCTCGGCCGAGGCGCGCACGGACGAACAGGGCCGGTTCCAGTTGACCGGCGTGGCCGCGGGAACGTGGACGCTCGTCGCGACCGACAGCCTCGGGCGGACGATCGAGCGCCAGGTGCTGGTGGAAGAGGGCAGGGAGACCATGGTGCGGGAGCTGCTGCGCTTCCCGCCGCTCCCCGCGGTCCACGGCCGCGTTCTCGAGCCCGAGGGGCAGCCCATCCCGGGCGCGAGCCTGTCCTTCGAGCAGGAGCGGCTGCGGGTCCGGGCGTTCACCGACATGCAGGGGAGGTTCACGACGGGCCTCACCAACGGGATCTGGACGCTGCGGGCGGAGCGGAATGGCTTCGCCCCGGCCATGGCCATCGTCTCCGTGGGCGGCGCTCCGGTCGACGTTCCGGAGCTGCGGCTCGCGCAGGGCGTGGTGCTCTCCGGCTCCGTCGCCGGCCTGGCGCCCGGGGAGATTCCCTACGTCGAGGCCAAGAGCGAGGACGGGGCCTGGGAGCGCGGCATCCTCGCCAAGAACGGCACCTACCGGATCCCCGATCTCGGGCCGGGGACCTGGATCGTCACGGTGCGGCTCGACCAGCGCAAGTCCTCAACCCAGGTGCGCATCCTGCCGCAGGACAACGTGGTGCGGCTCGACCTGGCGCTCGCGGAGGCCGAGGCGCCGGCTCCGGGCTCCTAGGGACGGTCGATTTATTATATTGACCCCAAAAGGGGTAAATAGTGGATCGAGTCACCCATAGGCGAAGCCGGGAGAAGCCGGATATCAGCACTCCGCCAACCCCCGGTTACCTCGTCGGCGAGAAATACCGACTGGAGGAGCGTCTCGGCGAAGGAGCCGTCGGGGTCGTCTACCGCGCGGTCCATGTCGGCTTGGAGAAGGCCTTCGCGATCAAGCTTCTGAAGACCGCTGGACCTCCGTCCTCCTCCGTCGCTCTCGAGCGCTTCCGCAGGGAGGCTGTGGTGCTCGGACGCCTCCGGCACCCCAACATCATCGAGGTCACCGATTTCGGAATCGACGAATCGGCGGGTGACCGTCCCTACATCGTCACGGAGCTCCTCGAAGGGAGGCCCCTCTCGGAGGTCTGCCGGGATCAGGGTCCCCTGCCGCTCGCGCAGGCGCTTCCTCTTCTCGAACAGATCGCCGCCGCGGTTGACGCCGCGCACGAGGCCGGCGTCCTTCATCGCGACCTTAAACCGGCAATGTCTTTGTCTGCTGGGAGAGTCTGGGCTCGCCGAGTGTGAAGGTCCTTGACTTCGGCCTCGCAAAGCTGCTGGCAGGACCAGAAGAATTCAGTGGTGGCACATTACTGATTGGGGTAGAGGGCCCGCCCGCGCTGACAACAACGGGCTCGCTGCTGGGTACGCCACTATATATAGCCCCTGAGTTGCTCCGGCACGGCACGGCCAGCCGTTCTTCGGACATCTACTCGTTCGGCGTGCTCGCGTATGAGATCCTCGGTGGAAAGCCGCCGTTCCATGGGACGCTGGAAGAAGTCTTGGCTGGCCACTTGAAAGCGGAGCCTCCTCCGCTCCCCCTACCTCCCGAGGTCTGGCATCCCCTGCAGGCAACCCTTCGAAAGGACCCGGCCCGCCGCCCCGGCACTGCGGGAGGGGGAGCAGTCATCCTCCGCCGCCCCCATGTCACCAGGAGTGGCGCTCGGATTCAACGATATCGAGCGAGCCTGTGGTGACCTCTCCTCTCTCCCGAACTATCTCTGCCTGGTCAACGAGGGAAGCGAACCGATCGCAGGAGGAGCGCGGCGCGTGCTCAATGAGAACCTCGCTTCCTTCACCAGCGAGGCTACTTCCCGGAATGGCATTCCGGGGATTACGAACGTGATCGATGTCAAGGGTAAGGGGAAGAGCCATTCTTGATTTCTACTCTCCCTCGAACAAGACGATGATCCCCGGCCTTTACTACAAGGTGCCAGAGACGGAGCTCTATCCAGAAATCGAAATCAAGTTCAAGGACGATGCCAACTCCTACGGCTGCGGGAGAGGACAGTTTCGTATTCTGCAGCTTCTGTTGACAGACAAGAACGTTCGACGGTTCGTGGCCGACTTCGAGACAAGCTGCGCGATCGGCCGCATCGCAGTGGGAGAAAGAATAGAGATCCCTCGAGATCCGTCGGGTGGCACCCATTAGGGTTCACTGACCGCGGGAAGGTCAGGGACGAGAGTGACCGTAGGGACGGCTCCCAGGCGGAAAGAGCCGGCCAGGAACTCCTTGTCCTCTCGAAGGGCCTTGAGCTCCGGCCGCGCCTCCAGGGCCGCCCGGAGTTGCTCCTCAAACTGGGGATCGGCCGCGCGGGCAGCCCGCAGCTCGCCGAGCGCGGCGTCCGGGTTGCCGTTGAGATACTCCAGGATGCCCAAATTCGCGTGTGTGCCCGGCAAGCTCGGTGCACCAAGGCAGATACCAGGCTCCCCGGCCGCTCAGAGTCCGCGGCGAGCGGAAGATACTCATCTTACCTAGCTAGCCGGTCTTGCCGTGCCATTGACCTACGATCAGAGTACCGGGTCCCGTCGACTTTGCGCGAGCCAGATTAAGGAATGCCTCCTCTGCACCAGTGCCAACGCCGATAGAGATCGTACTGCCAGTCTCTTCAGCGAACTCCTTCATCATGCCTCTCAGTTGATCCTGATTAAAGATTTCTGGCTGCACAAGGAGCAGAATATCGTCTCCTCCAGAGAAGATCAGCTTTGCACTCATCGCGTATCTCATGCGATCACCAAGCTTTTGGATGGATGTCGTGATGGCCGTAGAGAAATCTTGGAGGGTCTTTAGATCGTTCGAAAGCAGCATGCCCTCGATACGTCTGCGGATACGGTCGGCATCTCCTAGTACATAGAGGGAGTCAGGCATTTTGTTTCAACCTCTCTGGTCCGCTGAGACGTTCATGCAAGTGTTCCCTGAGTTAGGGTTAAAGTTGAATTGCCGAAGCTAGATAGTTAGAGGTTCCCGGTCGCGATGATGCGATGTTCAGCCACGCGGTGAACTCTGGTTCACCGATTTTAGCTTGTAGATGATGTGACCAAAGGTAACTGCCCGCCAAAAATTCCCGCGATCGGCACGAAAGTCGCTGCCGTTTAGCTTGGTCCGGCCCCGGAGCGCAGCCCCGACAAACAGGCGCCTCATTCCTGAAGCTTCTTCCAGGCCCCGAAGGCCGCCCAGGTCGTGGACACGAGCCATGCGGCAACGACTGCGATTAGCTTCCAGCGCGAGCTATGGAGGAAGGTGGCGGAGAGCGTCAGGCGGTGGTCCCTGGTGAACGCCCCGGCACGAGTGGAGGCGCGCTTGGCAATGCCGTCGAAGCGCGCGCGCAGGGCGCCCTTCTCGATGTCAAAATCGAGACCTCTCAGTTGGGCCTGCAAGAGCCCGCGGAGAACCACAGTCTCGTCTTTCTCGATGGTCACGGCCGGGATGTCAGGATACTCGGGGTAGCTGAGAGTAGCCTTATCGCGTAGCGGCGTGTTGAGCGTTCCTTGGAGATCTTCTTCGAGAAGCTCCACCGAGGTGAGCGGGAGATCGAGCTGCTTGCGGAAGAGCTCCGCCGCCTGGCCTCGAGCCGGAGTCACGATCAGGACCAGCCCGTGTTCGCCGCTCGTGACCTCGAGTATCCGGCGCGCCTCTGGGAGCTGTGCCCGCCAAGTCAGGAGGTCACCGGGGAAGGGTACAGCGATGCCCTCGGGCTCGATGAAGTCGGCCTCGAACTCCACATCGCGGCCGAGCGCGAGGCTGAGATCCTGGGGTGTTTCGATCTCCAAACTGAGGGCGGGCTCCCGGCCCGGAGAGACTTCGAAAATCACCTGCGAGCCTGGCGCGAAGCGGATGCGATCGAGGAGCCCTAGTCGTCCGGCGGCCGGGTTGGGATTTCTTAGTGTCAGCTTGGCTGCCGGATCGTGGCATGAGAGCTTCACGGAGTCTGTGGGTATGACCTTGCGCCAAGCCTCGTCGGGAAAGCGCGGTTCTTCGCCAGCCTCGGTCCCAGGCACGAGCCGTTGCGGATCCGCGATCTCCAGTGTCTCGGCAGAGAGTTCTACGGCGCTGCAATCTTCGATGACCAGGGACGAAAACGGGACTGATGGATTGAGGATCTCGCGGCGCTCCTCGCCGCCCAGGGTAAAGGCGAGCCGCGTGGTCTCGAGCGTGAGCTGGATGCGGGTAGGCAGGCGCCAGAAGGTCGAGATCCACACCAAGGGCAGAAGGACCAGGGTCGGCAGCGCGAGCCAGAGGAGCGAGTGTGACCGGCGTGGCGCCGCTTTCTTGCTTGCTCGAGAGCGCTGCCCTTCTGCCTTGGCATTCATTTCCAGGAAGACCGGTGATGGAAGATGACTTCCTTGGCCAACTCGATGTTGTTGTCGAAGTAGCCGGAGAGCGCGAGGCGGTACTCGCTTTTCGGTTGGCGTCGGGCATCCCAGCTCAGGGTGAAGGGGCTGCCGGCTTTCTCGCGGTTTTGCTGCCGGCTGTAGACCTCTTTGTTGCCTCGGTAGATCTTGCAGGTTACGTAGGCTGTGCCGTTGGTCTTGAACGTGAAGCGATAGCCACTCGCGGCCGTTGGTGGCCGCGTGTGAAAGAGCGCTGCTGGAGCGATGGTCTCTCTCTTGGACGGATCTTGCTGGCGCAAGCGCACCACGGCGCCCAAGTCGGCGAGGGTCACCGAGGCCAGGTTCCGGAGCACGGGCTCCGTGGGCCAGGTGAATTCGTTGAATGCCCGGGGACGCCAGGGCGCAGAGGGCGCGACTTTATCGAGCCAGTAGTAGATGGTCTTGGGCCGCGGCTGGCGGACAGTGACGAAGACCGGCTCGGCGGTGGGGAGATAAAATTTGAGGCGCAATGTCTGAGGCCAAGTGGGGCTCGGCTCGCGGTAGTCGATGAGGGCCGAGAGGAGCTCGATGTCGTAGCCGCTCACCGGCTTGGGCTTGAGGCCCTCATAGCGGTTGCCGCGGTTCTGGTACTGGAGCGCGCGCTCGTATTGGGCCAGGAGCGGCAGGGCGGTTAGGAGGAGGGCCGCGGTGATCGCTTGCGCACACCGCTTGATTCCCGACTGCCGGGCACTGCGCTTCGTTCCTGCTCTCATGGGCGAGGGCTGCGGGCACAGCGGAAGCCGACTTCCTCGTCCCAGCCCCCGTCCCAGCCCGAAGGCTCGTGCGCCCCCCGGTGCGCGGAGCGCAGCGCCAGGGACGCGCTATTGATGGAGCCCCCCCGCATCGCACGGTACTTACCTGTCGGGGGACCGGCAGGATCGATCTGCACCTCAGCAGGGTAGGCGCCATACCAGTCAGCTACCCACTCCCACGCGTTGCCGTGCATGTCGTGGAGGCCCCAGGTGTTGGGCTTTTTCGTACCGACGGACTTTGCCGAGTTGGCGACAATGAGCAGAGCTGGTGGCGGGCCGCTTTTCGGCCCTTCTAACCATTTTCTATATTCTTCTTGCTGTTTTTCCATTTTTACATAAAATGGTTCGTATTCTTCGTCATACCATGCGTAGGCGCTGAGCAGCTCCACGTGGTTGCCAAACGACCAGACGGTCTGGCTGCCGGCGCGCGCGGCATACTCCCACTCTGCCTCGGTGGGAAGGCGGCCTCCGAAGTGCTCGCAGGCCGCCTTCGCTCTATCCCACCTGACCCGGGTTACTGGCAGGTCGGCCTCGCCCTCGCGTTCCGGGTGGAAGCGGCGGTACTGCTCGTTGGTGACCTCGGTCTTGCCGATCCAGAATTCGCTCAATGTAACCTGGTGAGCCGGGTTCTCGTCTTCATCGGTTTCTCGGTCGTTCTCGGCCGCGCCCATTGTGAAGGTCCCAGGGCAGATGCGTACCCAGACGATGCCGGCCTCGGTGCGTTCTTTTCCAGGCTCGCATTTCTCCACGACCTTGACTCCCCAGCCGACGACCCTATCTCGAACCACCATGGCCTTGACCGCATAGGTGATCTGTGAATCCTCTTCTGTCACTACCCCCACCACATTGCCTTTTCGCAGCACCGGAGCGCCGGAGAAACCCTCCCCCACAGTCCCATCCAGTTGCAGAAAGTCACCGCTCGGACCGGCAAAGTTCCTCCCCACGGTAAGCGGCATCGTTTTCATGGACGGAAAACCCGAGAGGAAGAGCGTCTCACTTAGATGAGGCTGGACCTCGGTCTCGAAACCCAACGTGGTCACCCCGGCCGGGAGCGCACCGAGCACCTGGAACACGGCCAGGCCGCGAGGGTTGTCGGATTCCATCCCGAGCAGGGCCCCGGCGGGAAAGCTCTTGGCGGGATCGACAGCGAAGGTCACCTCGAGCTGCTGAACTCCCTGGATTACGTGCGAGGCAGTAACGATCGTGGCCTTGTCACCATCGAGGGCGACCACGAAGCCGCTTCCTCGCACCGGTGTGCCGCCGCGCGTACCGGAGATTCTCACCAAGCCGGAAACAGCGGTGTCGAGATCCTGCCCGGACACGGCGGCCGGGAGCAGCAGGAACAGAGCGAGGGCAGTGCGGGTCAGCATAAGCTTCCAGGATTGTTGAGTTTCGATAATCTAGTATACCTCAAAGGGGCATCTCTGGTCGGAGGGCAGTCCGGACCGTTCCCGCCGCAGGTCTGAAGACCTCGTGCCTCCTGGATTCCGAAGTTTTCGTCCAAGCGGAGGCGGAGAGGGGTGAGGTCCAGGCGTCAACTGAGCCGGATCGTGCCAGAACCTAATGCAGGCCTTCCAGCGGAGGCCTAGTGGGGGAAAAGTCTTTGTCTTCCCGCCACCGCGGATTTCAGCGCTCCGCCGCTGGAATCTTCGCTCTGGAACGCCCGGCTAACGCCGAGGATGGAGCGCCAAAATCTCCGTCGGAGCGAGGTAAGTCACAGAGATCTCCAAAAAAAGGCTTTCAGAGCTCTGAATGAAAATCGGAGCGTCCTCCGGAAAAAACAGAGTTCCGATTTTCTCGGTGGAGCTCTGACGGCAAATTGGGGCGCTGATTTTTTGGCGGAGCGCTTGCGTTACTTCGAGCGCTCTACTTGGCGGTCTCCTGACTGGCAGGCTCATTCTGTTTCGCCCCCGGCGGCAGCTTGAAGCCGATGTAGGTGCCGCCGCTGACTCCCATGATGGCCAGCAGGGCCGCGTTGAACTCCGGCATCGCGAGATTGATCAGCACTTCGTAGATGAAGATCACGCCGAGGATCAGGGTCCAGATGAAGATCTGGAACTTGTGAAAGCTGATGCCGTCGTCCTCGGTCAGAAGATCGTTGAGGAAGCGCCTCCAGCTAGGCAGGTTGAAGAAATCGATCTGCTGCCGAAGCAAGGCGAGCTCTCCCTTCGTTTTCTCGATCTCGTTGTCTTTCAGCTTCAGAGCGCCCGCGGTGTCCGCCTCCATCTGGTCGCGCTGCGGCTGCAGTGTTTGGGTGAGATCATCCTTGGCCTTCTTGATCTCGTCGTCCTTCGCCGCCAGCGCGCCTGTGTTCTCCGGCGCGATCTGCCCCCGCTGGATCTCAAGTTCTCGGACGAGAGTTCGCTTCTGCTCAATCGCCGTGTCCTTCAGCGCCAGTGCGCGATCGTGGTCCAGCTTGATCGTGGCGCGCACCTTGGTCAGCTCCCGACACTTTTTTTCGGCCGGCTCCAGGTCCAATCTGAGACGCGCCGCGATCTCCCGAGGACGCTTGGTGAAGTCCTCGACCTTGGCGACGCGCTGTGCCTTCTCGGCCTTGTTGGTCTTGGTGGAGTCGACGAAGGCGGCGCCGAGGGCTGTGGCGGCGCTGATACCGATCAAGCCCATCGTCGAGTTGGTAATCGTATCCTTGTCACCCGTCACCATCCACAGAACGAAGAAGAACGTCACCACCAGGAAGAACCAGAAGGCCATTTGCGTCCGACCCAGGCTGAACGGGCTACGGCCGTCCGGCCGGAAGAGCACGGTCGTGTCACGGATGACGTCCGTCTTGGCCGCCAGAAGCAGGAAGAAGGCTAGTCCGCCCCCAATCAACAGCAGGCCGAGAGCCATCTGTCCCTCGGGAATGACTTTCAGGGAAGCCCTGGGCTTGCCGGCTTTGTCCTCCTTGCTCGGGTAGGTGATTAGAGTATCCATGGCTTGGCCGTTCTCGAAGCCGACGGTAACCTCCACTTCCCGGCTGAAGGCAACAGAATTCAGGCGCAGGATCTGAGACCATGCGTCCTTGTTCTTTTCGTTCCGCTCGATGTCGAACCGGAGGCGGCGAACCCGTGCTCCATCCACAACTTCCACCTTGTCGCCGAGGTTCATCGGATGGATATCTGGGATCGGGACGCCATCGATAATAGGGACCAGATCGGCCTCGGTGGCATCCGGCTTCGGAAGCTTGTTCTGGTTTCTGATCTCTTCTATCCACTCCTGCAGATTCTTCACGTCGATCCAGACCAGCGTCTGGAGCGCGATCGAATGCTTACGGCGCTTGAAATCCCCTACCGCCGTCACGACGGAACCGACCTTCTCCGGGGCACATTCGGCTGTGCCGGCGCTCGTCTCTATCTTGAAGCGCACGTCTGCGGCCTTGTCGGTACGCAGGAAGCTCCGGAGCAGGCCGCTGCGGGGCACTGCGACGTCGGTCAGCGACGCAACGGATGATTCCGACGCCGCGGAGGTACCGATGGCGAGCATGTCCCGAGGCTGCATCGCGCCCGTGGCACTGGCAGTCTTGATCTTGACTTCGGCTGTCGGGTCGGCTTCCAGCACGCTGGGCGACCATTTGATCAGGAGGCCGACGACGTCGTTCCCGACGATCTGTCCGGCGGGGATCGCGTAGCACGACGGGCGGGTTTCCAGGAGGCACTGTTCGTAGACCTCTTCGATCTTGGTATCGACCCTCGCACGAGTAGCGTTGATCGTCTGCGGCAAACGGGCCGAGCCCGCCTCCAGGTATTTCGGACAGCCGTCCTTGGCCCATGCCCCCAGTTTGTCGAATCGGCCTGGCGCTTTCGGTTCTTGCGGCAACGCCTTGTCGTAGACCCAATCCAGATCGATCCCTTCTTCCAGGGCCTCCTCCTCGGACTGCGGCTGCGCCATGCAATAGTAGTAAATGTTCATGAAGCCCTGATCATCTTCAGCGATCTGAACGTCCTTGTAGAGTAGCGGCAGCAACAGTAACTTGCCGCAGGCTTCAACCTGACCGCTGGCTCGCGTCGCGACGAAGATCATGCTGAGAACCACAAGTGACCGGAGACTCTTCGGTTGCGGCATCGCTTCATCCCTTCCAGGTTTCGACGATTGGATACTTCAGGCCTGACTCCGCTGTACGACATAGACGGACGCGCGAGTCCCTTTTCGCGAGCGGTTTCGGTGGCGCGCGCGCTCGCGGAAGGCGCGGAGCGCCTGCTCCACGAAAGCCAGGATCTCCGCCATGCAGGCGAGCCGCTTCTGGAGATGAGGAGCCGCTGGTTCGCGCTCAAGCGCCGGCTTGAGTCGACCCGGGACGCCTGAGCCGCAACCACCGCCGGTCTGCCAAAATGAATGCGGCTCCACTCAGGGCCAGGGCCTCGAAGACGCCCGAGGTTTCGCCGATGTCGCCCACATCGGCGAGAGCCCGGGGAATGTGCAGGAGCACCACCCAGAGTAACATCATGATTCCCGACATCAGCGCCGCCAGCCGAGCCGTTTTCGGGACCAGCATGCCCACGCCACCCGCGATCAGGGCGATGCCGGTGAAGTAAGTCCAGGCGTGCCGGCCCGGCATCCACGCCGGCACCAACTGCGCCACGAAGTCGGCGTATACGAAGTGCTGAATCCCGCCGAGGATCATGAATCCGCCCAGGAACAGGGGGCCCAGGAAGCTCACCTTTCGGAATCCTTCCAGCAGGATGACGGCTCCCAGCATCGCCAGCGCCTTGCAGGGATTTGTCCACTTGAAACCCACGAGAGGATCGGCGGCCGCCTGGGGCAGGTGCAAAAACAGAAACGCGAAGAGAATCATCGCGCCGAGCACGAGCGACGCCCATCGCGCAATGCGCCCGGTGCCCATGCCCATGCCCATGCCCATGCCGATGGCCCTGCCTGCAACGATGAGAACGACACCGACGAGGTAGGGCCAGAAGGAATGCCAGGGAATCCATGCCGGCAGAGGCGGGACCAACCGCACGAACTCACCCGTCAGGAGCTGACGCATTCCCGAAGCCACCATGGCGGTTGCGAAGAGGAGCCGTCTCAGGGTCGATGCCTTCATCACCCTGACCTCCTTGTCAGGACACGGAGAAGAGTTCGAACGCCTAGATATCACAAGGAGCGCGCTCGGGATGAGATCGGGCGCGCTGATTTCGTTCTCACGCGCTCGAAATCAAATCGGAGTCCTCGCAATCCAATCTATTGGAGCCGAGATGAGAACGGAGGCGTTGAAAATCAATTCGACGCGTTAAAAATCAATTTGAGCTCACAAAAATGCAAACGAGACCGCTGGCTTTCATTTCGAATCCATCAGCTTGAATTCTGATGGGTAGGAAACGAAAACGAACGTCTTGTTTTCCAATTTATTGGAGTGAAATTCATTCCGGCGCCTTGTGATCCAATCTATTGGGCTCAAAGTCTTTCCGGATGCGTCGGGATTCAATCTAATGGAGCCAAAGTCTTTTCGGACTTGTTGAAATCGATTCTGGCGGGCTCAAAGCCTTCCTGAACGCGCAAAAATCGATTGTGAAGGCTGGGAACTGGTTCTGGGCCGCAGAGAGTCTTCCGTGGCGCTCAAGATCCAATTCGCGAGGAAAAAAGGCAGGGGGCGCCGGACAGCGCCCCCTGGGTGAGGCTACTTCTCAGAAGAGGCTGCTTCGCAGGGTTAGGAGGCCGTCGGATCGGCAGGCATGGGCGCTTCGGGCAGGGGCGCCTTCGGCGACGGGGTCCGGCCGCGATAGGGCTGCAGACCGAACTCGATCAGCTTCTCGCTGTCCTTGCCGTAGTGCTGGCGCACCGCGGCGCGGAGATAGACCATCAGAGCCTCCACCCGGCGGAACAGCTCCTGCATGTCCTTGCACACCTCTTGCTTGCTCGTGGTCAGAACGTTGAACTGGGTGCTCAGATCCTTGAATTGCACCGTGCTCTCCTGAAGCTGGATCCGGTGCCCATCGAGATGCTGGAGCTGGGGCTGGTTCGCGGTCAGGCCCGTGGCAGTGACCTCCCAACCTGCGACCTTGTGCATGTACAGCGGGACTCGTGACATAGGCGGGTAATCCTCTCTTCCCCCTCGGGGGATGAACCGGCCGGCGCCTTCGTGGCGTCGCCGGGTAATCGTCTCTGTTATCGACTCTCCTGGAAGAATCGAAGTGTCGACCCAAAAAAATTTGCGCTCAGCACTCGGTCTCAAGGAAGTGAACCAGCTCCTTGATGCCCTTCTCGTCCGTGAAGGAGCGCAGGTACCGGCCCTCGCGGCGCTGCTGGATCAGCCCTTCCTGAAGCAGGACGTCCAGGTGATGCGACAGGGTGGAGGCAGGCACTCCGATCTCCTGCTGGATCTCGCCGACGACCATCCCGTCCGGATGCGCCTCCCGGAGCCGGCGCAGGATCCGAAGCCGGACCTCATGGGTCAGAGCGGTAAAGCGGCTGGCGTATCGGTGGAGGTCGCTCATGACAATTCGATGCTACTCGAAGCGTAGTTCCGATGTCAAGGGGGTCTTTTCCGGTTGTGGCCTGAGTGAAGACAGTTCCCTTGCGCTCTCCTCGAATTACCGCTACAGTTTCAAAAATCTCCTGCGCGCGTGCTTCCGGGTTCAAGTAACAGAATTGCGTAATGCTCGATGTAGCTATTTGATGTTTGGAGGAGGTACGGAAGTTGAGCGATGTCGAAGCGCCTTCTGGTGAAGCGTTGGTAACGGTTCGGCGGGATCTCCGCCGCCGGCCGCGGCTGGGGGGCCTCGCGTGGCAGGGAGTGGTCGGGCTCCTGGCGCTGTTCTCCCTGGTCTTCATGGGTATCGCGCTGGTCATGAACACCTACGGCCGGCAGCAGGTCGCGGAGCAATCCGCCGGCAAGCTGGAAGAGGCCGGCAGGCGCAGAGTGGAGGAGGTCCGGCGATGGCTCGCCGTCGAGAGACCCCTCGACCCGTCCCGCGTGCAACGCCTTTCCCAGGCGTGGCAGGGCGAGGCGGGCGGCTACGCCTTCCTTCTCGACCGCGATCAACGGTTCCTCTCCTTTCCCCGGCCGGAGCTGGTGGCGAAGCTCACCGCCGGCGAGGTGGCGGATCGCCACCCCGGTTTCCGGCCGATGGTGGACAGTCTCCAGCGGGAGCAGCGCCGGCTGTCGGCGGGCGGCGGAGCGGCGCCGGTCCGTGTCCCGATTCGCGTAGATATTCCGGCCGATCTGCTCAGCGGGAGGCCTTCCCTGGCCCTCGTCTTCCCGGTGCCCGGGACCGACTGGAAGCTGGTCCAGGTCTCGCCCAAGAGTGAGCTGGAAGAGGCCGCCGGCCGCATCTCCCGCTCGCTGCTTCTGTTGATCTCCGGCATCCTGCTGGCCGTGCTGCTGCCCTCCTACCTGTTCCTCTCCCGCCGCTGGATCACGCCTGTCGTCACCCTCGCCGAGGCCGCCGCCCTGGTGCGCGACGGCGAGCTCGACGTGCGGGTCAGCATGCCGGGGCGGGACGAGATCGCGGTGCTGGCGGATTCGTTCAACCAGATGGTCGACCAGCTGGCGGCCAACACGGCCGGCATGAAGCAGGCGAACGTCGAGCTCGGACGCTCGCTGGGCCTTACCGACACCATCATGGGGGCGGTGCGCGAGGGCCTGTTCCTGCTCACCCCCGAGCTCGCGATCGAGGAGAAGTACTCGGCCGCGACGCGGCAGATCTTCGGCCAGGAGGAGCTGGCGGGGGCCGACTTCCTCGACCTGATCCGCCAGATCACCCCCGAGCGCACCCACGACCTCACCTCCCGCTTCCTGCGCCTGCTGTTCAACCCGGCCAAGACGGACAGCGTGATCGCCAAGATCAACCCCTTGAAGGAGGTCGAGGCCTCGTTCCCCAGCCGCAGCGGGCAGTTGGAGCAGAAATTCCTGACCTTCACCTTCGAGCGCATCCGCGAGGGCGGCGAGATCCGCCACGCGATGGTGACGGTGGCCGACGTCACCCCCCGGGTGCTGCTGGCGCAGCAGCTCAAGCAGTCGCAGCAGCGCATGGAGCGCCAGGCCGAGCTGCTGCTATCGGTGATGCACGTCGAGCCCCAACTGCTGCGCGAGTTCATCGAGGACGCCCATACCGAGCTCGAGAGCATCAACGCGTTGTTGCGCGAGGGCCGGTCGGTGTTGCTCTCGATCCCCGAGCGCAATACCTACTACCGCCACCTGGCGGAGGACATTTTCAAGAGCGTCCATACCATCAAGGGCACGGCGGCGATGCTGCGCATCGACTATTTCGCCGCCGCCGCCGACCGCTTCGAGGAGAAGCTGGCGGCGCTCCGGGGACGGACCATGATGGACGGCAGCGACTTCGTCCCGATCGTGCTCGAGCTGTCGGAGATGGTCGACAGCCTGGCCGAGATCCGCGATGTGCTGGCCCGCTTCGCCGAGACCCAGCGCAGTCTCAAGACGACAACCTCCGGCGCGAGCGACACCGAGATGCTTTCGGCGCTGGTGACCCGCTTCGTAGACGACCTGGCGGAGAAGTCGGGAAAGAAGGTCGCGGTGGCGTTCCGCGCTCCCGGCGACCTGGCGATCCCGTTCAAGTACAAGAGCGCGCTGCGCAACGTCATGGCCCAACTGGTCCGCAACTCGGTCGTCCACGGCATCGAGACCCCGGCGGAGCGGCAGGTGGCGGGCAAGCCGGAGGAGGGGCAGATCCTGGTGGCGGCCCGGCAGAACAACGGCAATCTCGAGTTCCTGTTCAAGGACGACGGCCGGGGCCTCGACTACAAGCAGGTGATCGAGCGGGTCCGGGAGCTGGCCAAGAGCGAGCCCTTGATCCTCGAGCCGCTGTTCAACCGCGAGCAGAACCGGTGGAAAGCGGGTGCGCTCGACCAGATGATCTTCCATCCAGGCTTTACCACTGCCGGCCAGGCGACCGAGGACGCCGGGCGCGGCATCGGCATGGGCGCCGTGCGTGATGCGCTGGCCAAACTGGGTGGGAAAATCTCGCTGCGGCAGAAGAGCGGCCAGTTCTGCGAGTTCCACATCGTGCTGCCCAATGGAGGTTAGGACCGTGCCGGGGACCAGAGGCAGTTTGTTGATCGTCGACGATTCGAGCACCGTCCGGCGGAGCATCGAGCGGCATATCTTCTCGGAGCGGGTGACCGAGATCTACCAGGCGGCCAACGGCCGCGAGGCGATGGAGCTGTTCGAGCGCTACCGCCCGGAGTACGTCACCATGGATCTGACCATGCCCGAGATGGACGGCCTGACGTGCATCTCCAAGATGATGACCCTGAAGCCGGACACCCGCCTGATGGTGATCTCGGCCCTGGGCGACGCCGAGACCGCCATCGAGGCGGTGGAACGGGGCGCCAACGAGTACGTGGTCAAGCCGTTCTCGGCCGAAGACCTCAACCTGGCGCTCGCCAACCTGGTCGCGGGGGTCTGAGGCCTTGGAGACGCGATGAGCGACGAGGAGATCAAGGTCTTCATCGACGGCGTGGTGCGCTATTTCGAGAAGGTCACCGGCGAGACCGCGCAGGTCGATGCGCCGTACCTCAAGGGCGAGGACTCGGTCACCCTGGACTTCACCGGGGTGATCGGCATCTCCGGCCGCCATCGCGGCGCGGTGTACTTCACCTCCGGCTCCGAGCAGCTGACCGACCTTCTGCGCCGCCTGGGCGAGACCGAGGTCGGCTTCTCCGAGCACGAGGATCTGGTGGGCGAGGTCGCCAACACCATCGCCGGCAACGCCCGCCAGTACTTCGGCAGCGAGTTCCTGATCTCGGTTCCGATCGTGCTCTTCGGTCGGCCGGAGAAGATTTCCTTTCCCCGCCACCTGAAGAGCTTCGTCATCCCGATCACCTGGCGCAGCCATCGGAGCTACCTCATCATCTGCCTCGAGCGGGCCGGGGCCGACCGCGCCGCCGAGCTCCAACCCTGAAGCCGGGAGGTGTCATGGAAACGATGCCGCAGCACTACAGCCTGTTCCTCGTCGCCCTCTCCTACGTGATCTCGGTCCTGGGCTCCTTCACCGCGCTCAAGCTCTGCCGCCAGCACGCCGGGGCCCAAGGCGCCGAGAAGTGGCGCTCGCTCCTGGCCGGGGCCCTGGCGATGGGGGCGGGGGCGATCTGGTCGATGCACTTCATCGGCATGCTGGCCTTCGACATGGGAATGCCGGTGGCCTACGACGTGCCGATCACCCTGGCCTCCCTGCTGGTGGCGGTGGCCGTCACCGGCCTCGGGATCTACGTAGTGGGCAAGGGGCCGACCAGCCCGTGGCGGCTGATCGGCGGAGGCACGGCCATGGGGATGGGTGTGGCCGCCATGCACTACACCGGCATGGCCGCGATGCGGATGCAGGCCCAACTCTCCTACGACCTGACGATCGTGGGGATCTCGCTGGGGATCGCGGTGGTGGCGTCGATCGCCGCCCTGTGGCTGGTCTTCAACACCACCCACCTGTGGCAGATCGTCGCCAGCGCCCTGGTGATGGGGCTGGCGGTGTGCGGCATGCACTACACCGGCATGAAGGCGGCGGTCATGCGCCACGACCCGGCGCTGCCGGTCCAGGTGGTGGGGCTCTCGCCCGAGATCCTGGCCTATGTGATTTTTCTAGTGACCCTGGTGATCCTGTCGCTGGCGTCGCTGCTGGGCGGCAACCGGCAGGCGGTCGCGATCCGGCGCACGGCGTAGTACCTCGATAGTTCGAGTGACGGATAGGGTTCTATGTAGGGGCGGCTCTTGTGGCCGCCCTCCGGAGGGCACCCACAAGAGGTGCCCCTACAGAGGCGAGCGCGCTCGATAGAGCTCGAGGAACGACCGTGGCGAAAGCACCTCGACTCCGCTGCACGCTTCGGCAGGGTAATGCCTTGCATTCCCGGTGACGAGGCACTGGGCTCCGCCTGCCAGGGCAATCTCCAGAAAGGGCTCGTCATCCGAGTCGGGCAGCCTGATCGCAAGAGGTCGGGCTGCGATCGGAATGCCACCTGCCCGGATCTCCTCCAGCAGGTCTCGACGCGTTCGGGATCAAAGCCGAATTTCTTGCGCAGCAGGACTTCCTGATACTCGGCAAGGACTCTCGGATCGTGACAAAGGACCAGATCGCCGGCAGCAACCATGCGCACGATCTGGCCAGAAGGGCCAAAAGGCTGAATCAAGCCGGACACGAGGACGTTCGTGTCCAGGACGATCTTCATTTGGGGAGCTGACCGTGCTGGCGACGGGCGCGGCGGACGCTCGCGATCTCAGCGTCGATCTTGTCTGGCGTGATGGTGTCTCTTCCCTTCTGGACCGATTGCCGCTGAATCTCCGACACTGCGGCGACGGCTCTCGACCTGCGAATCGCGGCCATGGTCTCCTCGAGGGTCTCTTCAGTCACCGCCGATAGGATGGCAATGGGCCGGCCATTGGATGTAACCACCATCTCCCGCTCTGCCGTGAGGCCCTTCCAGACTTCGGCGGATTTGCTTCTCAGATCTCGGACGGAAAGGAACTTCATCGGGTGCGACCTCCTGTGCCTATGAAGTGTACACAATTGTCACCCCTCAGGCCAGCAACAACGCCGCCGGCCTGCCGCCCGTAAACGAGGCTGACGAAGGACTTCTGGAGGGCCGCTGGTGAGACGAATTGAACCGATTCGCGTGCTTGCCGTCTCGCTGGCAGCCCTCGCCGTCCTCCTCGGTCTGGCCTTCCTGGCGATCCGCCAGCCTTCACCAGGAAACGTTCCCTTCCTGGGGGAGGAGCGGGCGGACGCAGCGCGGCTTCGCCGCCATGTCGATTTCCTCGCCACCGAGGCCGCGCCACGGGACGTGGACCACCCGGAGAACCTGGACCGCGCGGCGGACTACATCCGGGAAAGCTTTTCCAAGACTGGCGCCCGGGTTGAGGAGCAGGCCTATCCGGCTCACGGCCGGACCTTTCGCAACGTGCTCGCCTCCTTCGGGCCGGACTCCGGGCCCGTCCTGATCGTGGGAGCGCACTACGACGCCTTCGGTGGCTTTGGGGAGAACCCCGGGGCGGACGACAACGCCAGCGGCACGGCCGGCCTCCTGGAGCTGGCGCGGCTGCTCACGGGCCGGCCCCTCGCCCGCGGGGTGGTCCTCGCCGCCTACTCGACGGAGGAGCCGCCGTTCTTCGACTCGCCGGAGATGGGCAGTACCGTCCATGCGAAGTCGCTGGGGGATACGAAGGTGCGGGGCATGATCTGCCTGGAGATGATCGGCTTCTTCGCCGACGAGCAGCAGTGGCCGGACCCGCTCCTGAGCCTTTTCTATCCCGACCGCGGCGATTTCATCGGGGTGACTGGCCGCTGGGCCGACCGGGGGCTCACCCGCGAGGTCAAGCGCGCCATGCGGGCGGCCGGAATCGTCCCGGTCTACAGCTTCACCGCCCCGCGCTCGGCCGGGCTCGATGCCTCCGACCACATCAGCTATTGGGACCGGGGGATCCCCGCCGTGATGATCACGGACACGGCCTACCTGCGGAATCCGAACTACCACGCCCCGGGAGACACCGCCGCCTCGCTCGACTACCGGCGCATGGCTGGGGTGGTGGATGGCGTGCTCAACGCAGTGCTTCGTCTGGCGGGGGAAAGTCAGTCTTCCGTACGGACCAGCCAGTAGCCGGCTCGGCGGCGATCATGGGCTACGGCCAGGACCCGCACGAGATCGCCTTGGGTGCGATAGATGAGGCTATACGGGTAGCGCCGGAAAACGTATCGGTGGGTATTTGCCTTGAATCGCGGCCATCGCAGCGGCGCATCTGCGATCTGCTCGACGGCATGATTCAGCTCTGCGACGAAGCCGTCCTCGGCGTTGGCGCTGCGCTCGCGGTACCAGTCCCGGGCCTCCTCGACCTCTCGGACGGTATCCGGGTGAAAGACGACTCGGCTACGGGCCACTGCTGCCGCGCCGGAGACGGTCCCGCACCTCTTCCCAGGGAATCCCCTGGACCGCGCCAGACTCCATCTCCGCCCCGCGCCGCTCGATCTCCGCGATCCAGGCGGCGTCCGTCTCCTCGCCCGCTTGCTCTTCGAGGCTGTCGAGGAGCAGCGCTGCGAGCTCTGCGCGGTCGTGCTCGTCCAGCTCCAACGCTTTGCGTGCCACCTCTTGGGCTACCGCTTTCATGCTTGGAGCGTAGCACAGCGATAGAATCGCCTAGCATGCCAGCCGATCTCGTGGTCCGCGGCCGCCGGGTGGTGACTCCCTCCGGAGTTGCCCCGGCCTCAATCCTCATCCAGGACGGAAAGATTACCGCCGTTGGCGAGTGTGACGATCTTCCCTCTGGAGTGCCTGTGATCGAGGCGGGCGATGCGGTGGTGATGCCGGGCCTGGTCGATACGCACGTCCATATCAACGAGCCGGGACGGACGGATTGGGAAGGCTTCGAGACTGCCACCAGGGCTGCCGCGGCGGGCGGGATCACCACCCTCGTGGACATGCCGCTCAACAGCATTCCGGCCACGACCACGCGGGAGGCACTACGGGCCAAGAGAGAGGCCGCTCAGGGAAAATGCCGGGTGGACGTCGGCTTCTGGGGCGGCGTTGTTCCGGGCAACTCGGAGGAGATCGCCGGGTTGATCGAGGACGGCGTCCTGGGCTTCAAATCCTTCCTGGTCCCTTCGGGCGTCGAGGAGTTCCAGCACGTAACCGAGGCCGACCTGCGCGAGGCCATGCCCCGGCTAAACGGCGCCGTCCTGCTCGTGCATGCCGAGCTGCCTGGGCCCCTCGAAACCTGCGAGGGAGATCGCTATGACGATTGGCTCCGCTCCCGGCCGGATGCGGCGGAGACCGAGGCCATCGATCTCCTCATCCGGCTTTCGCGCGAACTGGGGGCCCGTGTCCATATCGTCCATCTCGCCACGGCGGAGGCGCTTCCGCTCCTTCGGGAGGCGAGACGGCATCTTCCGATCACGGTCGAGACCTGCCCGCACTATTTGACCTTCGCGGCGGAGGAGGTTCCCGATGGGGCCATCGCGTTCAAGTGCGCTCCTCCGATCCGCTCTCGGGAGAACCGGGAGCTCCTCTGGGACGCTCTGCGCGAGGGCCTGATCGACCTCGTCGCCACCGACCACTCTCCGAGCCCTCCGGAGCAGAAGCAGGGAGGGTTCGGGCAAGCCTGGGGCGGCATCGCGTCGCTCCAACTCGCGCTGTCCGCGGTCTGGACCGGAGCGCGGGAGCGCGGCTTCTCACTCCAGGACGTGGCGCTATGGATGTCCGGCAATCCCGCCCGCCTCGCCGGCCTTGCGCACAAGGGCGCCATCGTGCCCGGCTTCGATGCCGACCTGGTGATCTGGGAGCCCGAGGCGAGCGTCAGGGTCAAGCCCGAGGCGCTCCAGCACCGGCACAAGCTCACCCCCTATGCCGGCCGGACGCTGCACGGCGTCGTGCGCAGGACGCTCCTCCGGGGCGAGACGGTCTATCATGACGGCGACTTCCCCGGCCCCCCTGTGGGGAGACTGCTGAAAGGAGCGGGATGAGCGATTTCACCGAACTGGTGGACCTGGCGGCCGAGCGCCTCGGCGGCGCCGTGCTGGCCGCGAACGACGAGTTCTTCGCTCCCAAGGAGAACCTGCTCAAGGCCGCGGCCCCCGTCTGGCTCGAAGGCAAATACACGGACGTGGGCAAGTGGATGGACGGTTGGGAGACCCGCCGCCGCCGCCAGCCCGGCCACGACTGGTGCCTGATCCGCCTCGGCCTGCCGGGAGTGCCTCGCGGTGTGGTCGTGGACACCGCGCACTTCAAGGGAAACTTCCCTGACCAGTGCTCCCTTGAGGCCTGCGCGGTCGAGGGCTATCCCATGGCCGACGAGCTGTTCGGGGAGAACGTGAAGTGGACCGTGATCCTGCCGCGCACTCAGTTACAGGGGGATTCCCGGAACCTGTTCGATAAGCTCGTGGATATCGGGCGGGTCACCCACCTCCTCTTCCGCATCTATCCGGATGGCGGCGTCGCCCGTCTCCGGGTGCATGGCGAAGCGGTGCCGGACTGGGTGCGGCTCGACCGTCTCCAGAGCGAGATCGACCTCGCCGGGGTCGAGAACGGCGGGCGCGTCCTGGCCTGCAGCGACATGTTCTTCGGCAACCGTCACAATCTGATCCTGCCGGGTCCGCCGCGCGGCATGCACGACGGTTGGGAGACCCGGCGGCGCCGCGGCGAGGGCTTCGACTGGGCGGTCGTGAGCCTGGGCGCGCGAGGCGCGGTTCAGCGCCTGGAGATCGACACCTCGCATTACAAGGGCAATGCCCCCGGGAGCGCCTGGGTGGAGGGGATCGACGCGCCGGGCGCCTACGCCGATGCGCTGTCGTCACCGACCTTTGGCTGGAAGGAGATCCTCCCCAAGACGCCGCTCCGGGCCCACACGCTCCACCGCTTCGACGACCTCCTCTCGGACGGCCCGTTCACGCACGTCCGGCTCGGCATCCATCCGGACGGCGGCGTGGCGCGGTTGCGGATTTTCGGCCGGGTGAGCCCGCTTGTCCTGCTGAACGTCCGGCCGGAAGCGGAGGTGAAGGAGCAGCTCCTGGCCTGCTGCGGCTCGAGGGCCTGGGCTGCGAAAGTCGCGCAGGACCGGCCGTTTCACGCGCCGCACGATCTCTATGCCTCTTCCGAACGCGCCTTCGACGAGCTCGACCGAAACGATTGGCTGGAGGCTTTCGCGGCCCACCCCCGCATCGGAGAGCGGGCGGCCGGAGACGGGTTGGAGCACCGGTGGGCGGCGCAAGAGCAGTCCGGCGCCGGCGAGGCCTCGCCCGAGATCCTGGCGCAATTGGCCGAGGCCAACCGCCTCTACGAGCAGCGCTTCGGCCACGTCTTTCTGGTCTGCGCCACGGGTAAGAGCGCTTTCGAGATGCTCGGCCTGCTGGGCGAGCGCCTGGGCAACGGTCCGCAGGCCGAGCTCCAGATAGCCGCTGGAGAGCAGCGGAAGATTACCCGCCTGCGGCTGGAGAAACTGCTATGGCAGTAGGAATCACGACTCATGTCCTCGACACCTCCAGGGGCCTGCCGGCCGCCGGAATGCCCATCCTTCTTCACGTCTGGGAGAATGGATGGAACCCAGCCGGCCGCGGTGTCACCGATGACAACGGCCGTGCGATGCAGATCCTGGCGATCCCTCTGCGCAAGGGGGTCTGGAGGATCACCTTCGACCTCGCCACCTGGTTCGGAGCGCAGGGGATCGAATCCTTCTATCCAACGGCCGTCATCGAGTTCCATGTCCGGGATGCAGGGCAGCATTATCATGTGCCCCTCCTGCTGAGCCCGTACGGCTATTCGACCTACCGGGGGAGCTGACATGTCTATGTTGGTGGGAAATGGTTATGGGAAGTCCGCGGTGCGCCTGGTGACCGTACGGCGCGGTCCGGAGATCCACGAGCTGAAGGACGTCACGGTCGCCATCCGTCTGGAAGGGGAGTTCGAGACGGCCTACACCGAGGGCGATAACAGCCAGGTCCTGCCCACGGACACGATGAAGAACACCGTCTACGCCCTGGCGGCCGAGCATCCCATGGAGGACATCGAAAGCTTCGGGCTCCTCTTGGCGGACCACTTTTTCCAGGGCCAAGTGGTAAGCGCCCGCATCGAGCTGACCGAGCACCTCTGGGACCGGCTCCATCCGCACGCCTTCCGCCGGGTGGGAAGCGAGAGGCGGACGGCCGTGGTGACCCGCACCCGGGAAGGTGCGAAGGTGGTGGCGGGAATCGAGGATCTGGTGGTGATGAAGACCGCGAAGTCCGCCTTCGAAGGATTCCCGCGGGACCGCTACACGACGCTCGCGGAGACTTCGGACCGCCTGCTGGCTTCTTCGGTTCGTGCTTCCTGGACCTACAGCCAGTTGGACATCCCGTTCAACGACCGGTGGAGCGAGGTGAGGCACCGGCTTCTGGAGGTCTTCGTGGACCACGACAGCCGCTCGGTGCAACAGACCCTCTATGCCATGGGAACTGCCGCTCTGGAGACTGCGGACGTGGAGGAGATCCATCTG
Source organism: uncultured Holophagales bacterium (assembly GCA_963741305.1). GTDB lineage: Bacteria > Acidobacteriota > Thermoanaerobaculia > Multivoradales > UBA5704 > DATMER01. Next base: position 535,556 of record CAVUHL010000003.1, read on the forward strand.
GCGATGCCGAACATCCACCACATCCCCGTGGACCTCAGCCGGTTTGGCCTTGAGAACCGCAACGAGGTGTTCGTGGCGACTTTGGAGCCTTATGGGCTGATCGAGGCTACGCTAAGGACCAAAAGGACTTAAAGGACGTAAAGGACTCAAAGGACAAGGGAACGGATCCGGGGTCCTTTACGTCCTTTGAGTCCTTTATGTCCTTTCCGGCGCCCGCCGGTTCGCGAGAATCTTCACAAACGACCGTCCCCGCAGCTCTTCCAGCGTAAGCCCCGACCTCTCCAGGGCCTCCTCCTCGGAGATCGCTCCGCAGTTGACAGCTCGCAGGAAGTAGTTGAGGAGCCCCTGCCCGGTCGCCGCGTCGTCGAAGACATCTCCCACCAGCGTCGCCTGGGCGGCCTTCTGCACGAAGTTGTGGAGGCGGTCGGAGGCGGCATCGAGGCCTTCCAGGAAGAAGGCGAAGACCGTGGCGTAGCGGGTGACGAGCTGCGCGGGATGAAGGTCCCACCCCTGATAGAAGGCATTGATCAGCGAATGCCGGATGTGCTGGGAGTGGAGCCACCAGGCGTCATGGACGACCGCGTGGTTTTCTTCGATCTGCTCGGCGGTCAGCTCTTCCCCACGGTGCGGCGGCACGGGGAGGACGTTGGTGGCCCCGTCCGAGATCTGGATGCCCGTGCCCGCGAAGGCGACCTGCATCATGTGCTTGGCGAAGTCGCAGGCGGGGTGGTCCATGCTCTGGTGGGCCGCCGTGATGCTGCACGAAGCGGTGTAGTCGTAGGTTCCGAAGTGGGCGGCCACGCACCGGCCTCGGGCGGCGTTGACCAGGAGAGGCAGGGGGCAGCGACCCTGCGCGTCGAGGATCGACTGTGTGGTCTCCACCATGATTTCGAGGCGAAGCGAGCCGGATGGAAGGCCCAGCGCCGGCTCCAGGAGGTCGAAGAGATCGGCGAGGGCCGCGACCTGCTCGGGGATCGTCACCTTGGGCAGGGTGACCACGAAGTTGTCCGGCAAGCGGCCGAGCGTGGTCAGGAATATCTCCAGGGTACGGAAGGAGCGCTCCCGCAGCTCCTCGGTGAAGGGCTTGATGCGGATGCCGATGAATGGGGGCAGCGTGCCGGCTGCCAGCCCGGCGGCCATCTCTTGAGCCGCGCTCCGGGCATGGCCGTCCTCCTCCTCGTCCGGCCGGTTGCCGTAGCCGTCCTCGAAGTCGGCGCGGAAGTCCTCGACCGGCTCGCGGCGGAGCTTCTCGATCACGCGCTCGTGGATCTTCGGCGCGAGCTCCTCGGAGAGCTCCACCGTCTCAACGAGGTCCGCGGGCTCGGGCGCGTACTCTTCCAGGGCACGCAAGGCCAGGGCGCCGAGCCGCGAGGCCGTGTCGGCCTTGAACAGGTGCGCTCCTCCATAGACCGTGTGGACCGGCTGCCGCCGGCCCGAATCTCCCGGATAAAGCCGGCTGAACGCCAGGTTGGCGCTCCGCAGCCGTTCGATGATCTCTTCTCTCATCAGGTCAGCTCCAGGATCATCCGCCGTACCACCCGTTCCAGGGCGAAGCTCCGGTACTCTGCGGTGGAGCGGACATCGTCGATGGGTGTGACGGCTCCGGCCGCCTCGCGCCCCGCGAGAGCGGCGGCCTCGGGTCCGGGCACTTGGCCACGGACCGCGTCTTCGGCGGCGCGCAGGCGGAGGGGCGTGGGCGCGACGCTTCCGGCCGCCAAGCGGAGGTCAACAATCCGGCCGTTCTCGATCCTTCCAGCCATGGCCACGACGACCTTGCTGATCGCCTGGGCCTCGCGGGTCCCCACCTTCCGGAATGCCTGCACCGTGCCTGCCGCGGGGAGGGGCAGACGGATGCGGGCCACGATCTCTCCAGGCTGGAGAGCCGTCTTGCGGTAGCCGGAATGGAAATCGTCATAGGGGATTTCCCGGAAACCGCGGGCGCTCGCCAGGACGACAGTCGCGTTCAGGGCGAGAAGGACGGGCAGCGAGTCGCCCGCCGGGCTCGCGTTTGCCAGGTTTCCCCCCAGCGTGGCCCGGTTCTGGATCTGCCAGCCGCCGATCTGCCCAGCGGCGTCGGCCAGGGCGGGAAAGGCAGCACGGATTACGGATGACCGGCGGATCTCCGAGAACGGGGTGGTGGCACCAATCTCCAATCCGCCCTCGACCTCCCGGATGCCGCGCAGCTCCGGAATTCCCAGGAGGTCGATCACCCGATCCATCTGATGGAGTGCCTCGACGCCGCGGACCATCAGGTCGGTGCAACCGGCCGTGGGGACGAGGCCGGGATCTCCATCCAGATACCGGACTGCCTCTTCGAGCGAATGGGGCTGAACGGCCGTCATGATTTGATCGCCCTCAGGATGCCCTCGTAGCCGGTGCACCGGCAGAGGTTTCCGGCCAGTGCTTCGCGGGTCTCCGCGTCAGTCGGCGCGGGATTCTTCTGGAGGAGTGCCCAGGCGGTGACCACGATGCCGGGCGTGCAGGCCCCGCATTGAACGCCTCCAGTGGCCACGAACTTTTCCAGAAACGTCCGGGCCGGACCTTCGGCGAGGCTCTCGACCGTCTCGATCTGCCGGCCGGTGCACTGGAGGAGAGGCACCAGGCAGGAGAGGACGGGCTCGCCGTCGAGCAGGACGGTGCAGGCTCCGCACTCCCCTTCGCCGCAGCCTTCCTTGGTGCCGGTGAGGCCGAGCTGCGTCCGCAGCACGTCGAGCAGCCGCTCCATCGCATGCCCTTCGACTTCGACGGATTCCCCGTTGACAGTGAAGGGGACGTTCATATCCTCTGCCCCTCGGTTGTCCAGCGCAGGAGCCGTTCCGGCGTGGCGGGGATCTCGGTTACGCCGATCCCGGTGGCGTTCTCGATGGCCTGGGCGACCGCGGGGGCGCCGCCGTCCATGGGCAGCTCGCCGACTCCCTTGGCTCCGAACGGGCCGCCTTCCCAGGGCCGCTCGAGCAGGTGGATGTCCATCTTCGGGGTGTCCAGGATGGTCGGGATGATGTAGGTGGCGAGCCGGTCGTTGAGGTAGCGCCCGTTGTCGAGCTTGACCTCTTCCATGAGCGCCCAACCGATCGCCTGGAGCGTGCCGCCCTCGATCTGGCCCGCGCACAGGGTCGGATGAATCGCCTTCCCGACCTCGCAGACCGCCGTCACATGCAGGGGGCGGACGGCCAGCGTGTCGGGATCGACCTCCACCTCGACCACGTCGGACCCCCAGGCGTAGGTCGGATAGGCAGCGCCGTGGTAGGTGGACTCGTCGAAGGGCTGCGTTTCCGGCGGCTCGTGATGGATCGTGATCTCGGCCGGCCCCAACATCTGGAAGTATTCGCGGGCGGCGTCGCGGAAGCGCTCGATAGGGCAGTCGGTCCCGACGATCCAGCCGTCGCGGACCCCGACCCAGGGCCTGTCTTTGCAGCGCCACGCGACCACCCGCTGCCGCAGCTCGGTCACGGTGCGGACGATCAGGTTGCCCACGATCATCGTGGTGCGCGAGGCCACAGTCGGGCCGGAGTCGGGGACGGCGGCGGTGTCCGGCTCGGCGAAGACCAGGTCTTCGGGGCCGACCCCGGCCGCGGCTGCCGCAATCTGGGTGAAGACCGCACCGCACCCCTGACCCATGTCGGTCATCGCGGTCAGGATCTCGATGCGGCCGTCTTTGAGGAGGCGGACCGTAACCGGCGACTTCATCCGGCGCTCGCCGTTGCCGGTGAAGCCGGCGCCGTGGAAGTAGAGCGAGATGCCGATCCCCCGCATCGGCCCCTGATTACTCTTCCTGGCTTCCTCCAGCTCCTGCCACCGCTCACGGAAGCGGGTGCGGGAAGCGGCCTCTTCGAGGCAGAGCCGGGCCGAGGTGCTTCCGTCCAGGATCTGGCCGGTGGGCAGGCGGTCCCCGGGTTCGACCACGTTGCGCAGCCGGATTTCCAGGGGATCGAGTCCCAGGGCGCGGGCGATCTTGTCCATCTGGCGCTCCAGCGCGAACTCCACCTGGGGCGCGCCGAAGCCGCGGAAGGCGCTGTTCGGCGCCGTGTGGGTGCGGAGCACCTTGCCGCGGATGCGCACGTTCGGGCACCGGTAGGGGCCGAAGGAGTGGAGCAGGGCGCGGGAGAGCACGACCGAGGAGAGCGTGCCGTAGGCGCCGCCGTCCATGAGGATCTCGATGTCCAGAGCGAGCAGCCGGCCGTCGGCGTCTACACCCGCGCGGTGGCGGACGATCGCCGGGTGGCGCTTGGTCGTGGCGATGATGTCCTCGTGGCGGTCGTAGATCATCTTGACCGGCCTGCCGGAAGCTTTGGCGAGCAGCGCCGCGTGGATGGCGAGGGCGCTCGGGAAGTCCTCCTTGCCACCGAACCCGCCGCCCACGGCCGAGGCCCGCACGCGCGCCTGCTCCGGCAGGAGGTCGAAGGCATGGACCAGGGCCTTGTGCACGTAGAACGGGCACTGCATGGAGCCGAGGACCGTGATTCCTTCGTCTTCCTCCCAGGCGATCATCCCCTGGCACTCGATGTAGATGTGCTCCTGGTGCCCGGTCCGCCATTCCCCGTCGATCACGTGCGCGGCCTGGGCGAGCCCGGCTTCCAGGTCGCCGCTGTCCATCCCGATCTCATAGAGAGGAGGGAGCGGGTCGGGATCGTCCATGTCGAGCACGGCGGGGAGGGGCTCGTAGTCAACTTCGACGGCGGCGAGCGCCTGGCGGGCGGCGAGCAGGGTCGGGGCCACGACCAGGGCAACGGGCTCTCCCACATGGCGGACGGTATCCGCCGCGAGGATCGGCCAGCCGTCGTCGATGAGCTGTACGCCGTTGGGGCCTGGAAGGTCGGCCGCGGTGATGCAGAGCGCCCCGGCGGGCGCTCTCTCGGGAAACCAGCGGATGCCGAGGATGCGGGCGTGAGGGTGGGGGCTGCGCACGGTCGCGCCGTGCATCATCCCGGGGAGGGTCACATCGTCGACATACCGGGCCGCGCCCGTAACCTTGGCGAAGCCGTCCGGCCGCGGGGGGCTCTCTCCGATCCCGATCATTCGCGGGAGTTTAGCAGCAGGCTGTGCCTCCGTCCCCAGCCGAAGTAGATGACCATGCCGATCGCCAGCCAGACCACCAGCCGGAGCCAGTTCTCCGCGGGGAGCGAGAACATCAGGATCAGGCAGGCGACGATCCCCAGGATCGGCACCAGGGGCACCAGCGGCGCTCGGAACGGCCGCTCGATGTCCGGGTGCGTGCGGCGCATGATGAGCACCGCCGCGCAGACGATCACGAAGGCGAGGAGCGTCCCCATGCTGACCAGCGAGAGCAGCACCTGGATCGGCAGGAAGGCCGCGAGCGTCCCCACGAACAGCCCGGTCGCGACCGTCGACTTCACCGGCGTGCGGAAGCGCGGGTGGATGTCGCCGAAGAAGCCCTGAGGGAGCAGGCCGTCCCGTGCCATGGCGAGGAGCACGCGCGGCTGGCTCAGCATCATGACCAGCAGCACCGAGGTGATGCCCGCCACTCCCGCGATTGCCAGGAGGAAATGGGCCCAGCCGAGCCCCACCCGCTCAAATGCATCCGCCACCGGCGCCTGGATGTCGAGCTCATTGTAGGGGACCATCCCCGTCAACACCGCGACCACCGCCAGGTAGAGCACCGTGCAGAGGGTGAGCGAGGTGATGATCCCGATGGGGACGTCGCGCTGGGGGTTTTTCGCCTCCTCGGCGTGGGTCGAGACCGAGTCGAAGCCGATGTATGCGAAGAAGGCCAGCGCCGCGCCCGCGAGCATGCCGAGCGGCCGGCCTCCGGGATCGGTCTGGCCCACGAGCGTGTGGCCGAAGAGGCTCAGGCCCGAGAGCCCATACGGCGCGAACGGCTTCCAGTTGTCGGGGTTCACATAGAACGCGCCCACGCCGATCACGAAGATGATGGCCACCACCTTGATCCCCACCATGACCGCGTTGAGCCCGGCACTCTCCCGGATGCCGACGATCAGGATGACCGTGACCACGGCCACGATGAGCAGCGCCGGCAGGTTGATGATCGAGCCGGTTGCGACCAGCCTGCCAAGCTCCGGGTCGTAGTTCACGACCGGGCCGTTGATGGCCGTGGGCAGGGTGATGCCGAAGCTGCCCAGGGCGCTCTGGAAGTAACCGGACCATCCGTTTGCGACCGTGGCCGCGCCCACCGCGTACTCCAGCACCAGGTCCCAGCCGATGATCCAGGCGAACAGCTCGCCCAGAGTGGCGTAGGCGTAGGTGTAGGCCGAGCCCGCCACCGGCACCATGGAGGCGAACTCGGAGTAGCAGAGTGCCGCGAACACGCAGGCGAGCCCGGCCACGACATAGGACAGCATCAGCGCCGGCCCGGCTACCTCTTTGGCGATGGCGCCGGTGGTCACGAAGATGCCGGCGCCGATGATGGCCCCGACGCCGAGCGCGGTCAGTTGCACGGGACCGAGGACGCGGTGCAGGCGGTCCTCGCCCTGCAGCTCGGCGAGCAGGACGTCGAGCGGCTTGCGGGTGAACAGGGATCTGCGCATGGTTCATCTCCTCCATGCGCAGAGTAGGCAAGGGCGGGCGATCTCCTCTATGCCGCCACCTCCGGTCCGATGGGGGGCAGGACCGGAGGTGGCTGGAGGTTCTTAAAGGAGCCGGGAGTCGTGGTCGGCCCAGACCAGGCCGGACATCACCTTGGGCATGAAGCGGGTCGATTTCGGCGGCAGCATCTGGCCGTCCGCGATGGCGGCGGAGAAGGCGGCGGGGAGCATCGGCGGCAGCCAGAGCCCGGTCTTGAGCTCGCCATCCGCGACCTGCTGCCAGAGCTCGTCCGGATTGGAGCGGTAGACCACCGTGCCATCCGTGCCCGCGTCCGGGGAGTAGCCCAGGGCGGGGAGGATGATCTCGTGGAGGATCTCGACGGTGAGCAGGGGCGTGCCGGGGGAGCGGACGTTGCGGACGGTCGTGTCGAGCAGCCAGATCTCGGGAGTGCGGCCGGCCTTCCAGATCCCGAGGGCGGGTTGCTGGGCCTCGGCCACAGCTTGAGCGAATTCGGCGCCGCTGCTGCCATGGAAGGCCAGGGCCGAGGCTTCGAGGTGGGCGATCTTGGAAAGGTCGATTTCCTCCCGCAAAGCGCGATGGATCGGCTCGATAGCTAGGGCAGGAGCGGCGATGCTGGTCACCACGGCCAGTTTGGCCGAGGCCGCCGTGCCGGGGCGGATGCCGCGCTCGCTGGCGAACTTCTGGGCTACCTTGTAGCGGTGATGGCCGTCCGCGATGGCAGCGGTGCCGGCCGTAGCCTCCTGATAGAGCTGGATGCGCTCGGGGTCGTCCACCCGGTAGATCACATGGAAATGGCCCTCCGCGTCCTGGTGCCTGACCAGCGGGTTGGCGCCGGCGATGTCCTCCGCGATCAGGGCGTCGAGGCGGCCTGCGTCCTCCGACAGAAGAAAGACGGGCTCCAGGTCCACGTGCATGGCTGACAGGAGAGCCAGGCGGTCGGCGAGCGGCTTGTCGAGAGTCTGCTCATGGGGACGGATGACCGAGGCGTCCTCGAGTCCCGCGAGCCCGAGCACGCCGAGCCGCTGTCCGCCGCCCGCGAGCTCGATCACGTAGGGATAGAGCGCGGGCCGCTCGTCGCGGGCGAGGACCCCCTCGTCAAGCCACTTGTGGTGGAGAGCGGCGGCGAACCGGTAAGGGTCTCCCCCTTCCGGAGCGAGAGGGCGCGACAGGTGCACGAACTGGTGCGGGTCCTGCGCATGGAAGCGGTCGCGCGCCGCCTCGTTGATCTGGTCGTAGGGCGGCGCGGCCAGCGGCCCGGTATCGCCGGCCTTGGGCGTGTAATGGATTCCTTCAAAGGCAAACAAGTGCATAGAGAGCTCCTCCGGTCGGTCCAGCAACCAGGGTATTCTAGTGCCTCGTCAGCGCCAGATTGCCAGACGGTGTTCCCATCTCAAAATTGCTATAATGGGAGGGTGAGGTGCCTCACGCCGATGTCGGTTACTTCCAGGAAGACAAGAGGTCAGTACCTGTCCTCGACTGGCTGCGGGAGCTGCGGCAGCGAGATCGCCGCGCCTATGCAAAGTGTGTCGCGCGCATCCAGCGTCTTGCACAGGAGGGGCACGCCCTCCGTCGGCCCGAAGCCGACTATCTTCGAGACGGCATCTATGAGCTACGCGCTCGCCAAGGTCGCGTCAACTACCGGATCCTCTACTTTTTCCATGGCCAGAACGTGGTCATCCTCGCCCATGGCCTGACCAAGGAAGACGAGGTTCCCAACGCCGAGATCGAGCGAGCCCTCCGCAGAAAAGAGGCTTTCGAGCAGAGCCCGAAGCTTCATCTCTATGAGGAAACCGATGGCCAAGAAGACACATGATGCGACCAAGATCCTGGACCGGCTCACGGGGGATGATCCGGAGCTGCGCGAGATGATCGCCGAGGAGGCCGTCAACTTGCACGTCGCGCGGATGATCTATGACGCGCGCATGGCGGCCGGGCTCACACAGAAGCAGCTTGCAGACATGATTGGCACGCAGCAGTCCGTCATCGCGCGCTTGGAGGATGCCGACTATGAGGGCCATTCCCTGAGCATGCTCCGGCGGATTGCCGAGGCTCTGGATCAGAAGCTGGAAGTCCGATTCGTCCCGAACCGCGCTGCGTGAGAGCCCTCACACCCTGCGCCGAAGCCAGCCAGCCTTGGCCATCCTGCGCTGGATGGAGCGCACCTTGCTCTGGTAGGACTTGCTCTTTGTCCCCGGGTGCCAGGACTTGGGGCGGGGGAGGCTCGCGGCAAGCTCGGCTGCCTGGCGCTCGGTGAGGCTGCGCACGGACTTGCCGTAGTAATGGCGGGCCGCGGCCTCGGCGCCGTAAATCCCTTCCCCGAATTCCACCACGTTCAGATAGATCTCGAGGATGCGGCGCTTGGTCAGGCTCTGCTCGAGCTGCCAGGTGAGGATCGCCTCCTTGACCTTGCGCAGCGGATTGCGCGAGGGGGAGAGCCAGAGGTTCTTGGCGAGCTGCTGGGAAATCGTGGAAGCCCCCCGCGGGATCTTCTTGTCCTCCCAGGCGTCCTCCAAAGCGGCGCGCTGCTCGCGGCTGGAGAAGCCATTGTGGGAGAAGAATTCGATGTCCTCCGAGACGATCACCGCCCGCTTCAGGTTGGAAGAGATCCGCGAGCCGGGGACCCACTTCCACTCGACGTCCTGGTCCTTGCCGAGCCCGAACCAGCCGCCTCCGCGATGGAGCTCGATGAAGGCGGTCGTCTCCGGCTCCTCCTTGGCCAGGGCTGACACGTCCGGCCAGGTGAGCGCCTCCCAGGCCAGCCAAGCGGCGAGCAGCCCGAGCAGGACCAGGAACACGAGGCGCACGCGGCTCTTCCGGGGCGCCTCGTAGGGCGGGGCGATCATGGGCTCGGCCAGTATGGGATCCGACATTGGGTCCAACATGGGTTCCGCGTAATCATAGGCGAGAAGGGGCGCGGATATACTTCGGCCGTGCCGCCGATCACCGTCCCCCTTCGCGCTCCGGAGCTGGGCCCTGGCGAGTGGGTCCAGGGCCCGCCGGTGTCCATGACCGCGGCCCGGGGGCGGGTCGTGCTGGTGGATTTCTGGGATTCGACCTGCATCAACTGCCTGCGCACGCTGCCCTACCTGAAGACTTGGCACGAGCGCTATTCAGGGCGGGGGCTCACCATCGTGGGCGTCCACACGCCGGAGTTCGAGTTCACGGGAGATCCGGCGGTGGTCGCGGCCGCCGTGCGCGCCGAAGGGATTCCCTATCCGGTCCTGCTGGACAACTCCCGCGCGACCTGGACGCTGTTCGCGAATCACTACTGGCCCGCCAAGTACCTCGTGGACGCCCGCGGGTATCTCCGCTACGAGCACTTCGGCGAGGGCGCCTACGGCCACACCGAGGAGATGATCCAGCTCCTCCTGCGCGAGGCCGGGCATGCCGGCGATACCGAGCCCATGCCTCCGATCCTTGCTCCAATGCGCGAGGAGGATCGCCCGGGCTCCGTCTGCCATCCGGCCACCCGCGAAACCTATATCGGCTATCTCCGGGGCCGTCTCCTGGCTGCGGAGGGTTATCGGCCCGGCGAGGAGGTGCGGCACCGCGATGACCAGGAGCCGGCGCCTGTCGGGATGTTCAACGCCCGTGGCTCCTGGCGCCACGAAGCCGAGTTCATGGAAGTCGTGGAGCCCGGCGCCGAGCTGGAGCTGGTCTGCGATGCTTCCGGAGTCAACATGGTAGTCGCTTCGGCCGTTGGAGAGGTAGAGGTCCAGGTGGACGGCGAACCCGTTCCTCCGCACGACCGCGGCGCGGATCTGATCGAGCGGGACGGCCGCACTCTCGCTGTCTGGGACCGTCCACGCATGGTTTCCCTCATTGGCCCTGCCGAGTTTCGGCAGAGGTCCGTGCTCTTGCGCTTCCTGACTCCCGGCGCCCGCGCCTATACGTTTTCCTTCACTTCTTGCGTAAAAGGTCCCGATCCTTCCTGAATCTGTTCCCGTCCCTGGCGCCCGCCTGTCTCAGTGGGCATGACCGCTGATTGTGTGCCGTTCCTTGTTCCCTGTACGCTAGCGCCGAGGTCGGCACGTGGATCTGGAGCAGCTGAGCGACGAGGAACTGGTCGAAAAGGCCCGCACGGAGCCGGCCCTCGCTTCCGAGTGCCTCGGCGTGCTCTACCGCCGCTTCTATCCCAAGGTCGCGTACTGGTGCCTCCGCGTCTGCGGCAACCGCGACGAGGCCGCGGACGTTGCCCAGGAGGTGTTCGTCCGGGTCCACTCCCGCCTCGGTTCCTTTCGGGGCGAGAGCCGGTTCTCGACCTGGCTCTACCAGGTCACTCGCAGCGTGGCCATCAACCGGGGCGAATCCAACCGGCGGCGTTCCTCGCCGCTGACCGATCTGGACAGCGCTCCCGAGATGGCCGATCCGCTGCCCGATGCCCAGGAGGTCCTGGCGCGGGCCGAGGCCGCGGGCGAGCTGCGCGCCGCCATGGAGGAGTTGGAGCCCCTGGAGGCCAAGGTCCTCTACATGCATTTCGCCGACGGCCTGACCCTGCCGCGCATCACCGAGCTCCTCGGGCTCGACAACCGCTCGGGCGCCAAGGCCTACATCGTGAGCGCCACGCGCAAGCTCCGGCGCCGTTTCGGAGTCGTCAAGGAGGCAGCACGTGTCGCTGAGTGACTCGCTCCATTCCGCCTGGTCCCCGGAGACCGGCTGCCCTTCCGCTGAAGACTGGCTCCGCCTGGAGACCGGCGAGGCGACCGCGGACGAGCGCCGCAAGCTGGAGGAGCACGCGGCCCGCTGCCCGGCGTGCGCATCGGAGCGCGAGATGGCGCGGCTGTTCGCCGAGGCTCCAGAAAAGAATGAGGACGTGGACTTCATCGTCGCAAAGCTGGAGGCCCTGAACCTGCCCGAGCAGCCGATCCCTTTTGCCTTCCCCGGCCGGCGTCGGCCGGCTCTGGCCTGGGCCGCGCGGCTGGCCGCCCTGATCGTCCTGGCGATTGGCGTGGCACTGTTCTTTCGCGCCGGGCAGGCGCCGCCGCTCCCGGACCGGGGGGCCGGCGAGGTCTACCGCGGCGCACACCTTCGCCCGCTCGGGCCGAGCGGGGAAATTTCGGAGATGCCCGGCGAGTTCCGCTGGGAGGGTGTCGAAGGAGCGCGGTCGTATCGCGTGACCTTGCGGGCCGTCGACGACACCGTGCTCTGGCAGGAGACGGTGACGGTCCCCTCCGCCCGGCTGCCGGAAGGCGTGGCAGGCGGCCTGCATCCTGCAGTCCTCTATCGTTGGAGCGTGGAAGCCCTGGACGAACGGGGCGCGAGGCTCGCCGCCTCGGAGCCGGTCCCCTTCCAGGTCCGGCCCCCAGGCGAGAGCCCGGGCCCCTAGCAACAAGGTAGGTCACCCATGAAGCACCCCGCTTTCAGCAAATGCCGGACCGCCCTCGCCGTGGCGGTCCTCACCCTTTCAGCTCTTGCTCCCCAACAGGCCGAGGCCGCCGAGAAGCTCACCCTGCGGGTCAACGATGCCCGCGGCGGGCCGGGCGACCTGGTGTCCGTGGTCGTCCGCACCTATGCCTCGCGCCCCATCGCCCAGGGGCAGATCTGCATCGGTGCCCGCCGGGCGGGCCGCGCCCGTTCGACCGCCAATTCCGTGGTCGGAGAGGCAGCTACGGGCTCGCCCTTCGCCAGCCTGGAGAGGGTCGAGGTCTTCAGCGCCCGCCAGGATGCCACCTTCCAGGTCTCGTTCGACGGCCAGGACGCGGACGTCACCTTCCGCTCGCCGACTGCTTCCATCAATGCCGTGGACGGTCCGCTCGCGGTGTTCCACTTCCGCCTCTCCAACTCCGTCAAGGAGGGGGAGGTCTACGACCTCGCCCTCGATATCGCGGATACCTTCATCGTGGCCGGCTCCGGGCAGCGGCTCGAGATCGAGTCGAAGCCGGGCGAGCTGGAGATCCGGGAGGACGACGGCGGCGGCGGTGGGGAAGAAGAGGATTCCGTCGAGCTGGGGGTGACTGGCGGCAAGGTGCGGCGTGGCAAGACGGCCCGGGTGAAGCTCTCGACCCGCGATGCCGTCCCTCTCTCCAGCGGCCGGATTGTGCTGCGCTACGACCCCAGGATCATCGCGGGCAAGCCGTGGGTGCGCCTCGATCCCCGGTACGGCAAGGCGACGGTGATCGTGGCCACGAACACTCCCGGGCTGGTGATCATCGACTTCCAGTCCCCGGACAAGTCGTTCAACCGCGCGCCGGGCGCGCTCTTCGAGGTCCGGATGGCGATCTCGCGTCAGGCACCCCGCGGCAGTACCCCGGTCACCGTGGATGCGGGGCTCAGCTCGCTGCGCGATGCGAGCGGTGATGTGCTGGACCTGGAGATCCGGAACGGGTCGCTGGTGATCCGCTAATTGATCCCATCCCCCCTCTCCCCAACCCTCTCCCCCGCCTGCGCGGGGGAGAGGGGGCCGGATCTGCAACTTCCGCGCGCCACCTCCGTACAAAGGCCTTGACGACACCTGTAGTCAGGAGTAACCTGACGACAGATGTAGGCAGCGGAGGAACGATGAGCGGAAAAACCATCGGAGACCAGGAGCTGACGCTCCTCAAGCACGTCGCGGAGGTGGGGCCCGCGTCGGTCGGGCAGGTGGCGGAGGGCTTCGGCGCTCCGCGCGGGCTCGCCCGGTCCACGGTGCTCACCATGATGGAGCGCCTCCGCCAGAAGGGATACCTGGAGCGCGAGCAGGTGGGCGGGGTGTTCCAGTACCACGCGGCCAGCTCGCCGGGCGAGCTGCTGCGGGGGGCCGTTCACAGCTTCGTGGAGAAGACCCTCGCCGGCTCGGTGTCGCCGTTCGTCAGCTACCTGACGGAGAGGTCCGAGGTCTCGGACGACGAGTTGGCCGAGCTGGAGCAGCTCGTGGACCGGCTCAGGTCCCAGAGGCGCGAGCCGTGACGCCCCTCCTCGACGCACTCCTGCGAGCATCCATCCAGGGCGCCCTGTTCGTGGGGGCGGTGTGGGCCGTCTGCCGTCTTTTCCCTAGCTTGCCTGCCGGGCTCCGTTGCGGGCTCTGGTGGCTCGCCTGCCTGAAGATCCTGGTGAGCTTCGCCTGGGCCTCTCCGGTTGAGCTGCCCCTGCTGCCAGCTCCGGAGCCAGTTGCAATAACCGTCTTGAATCTTCAGGTGCCGGAGACGCCCTCGCTTGTCTCCCAGGCCCCTCGCCTCTCCTGGCCGATGGCGCTCGCCGGCATCTGGCTGATCGGTCTCCTCGCGCAGCTCGGTGGAATCTTCCGCCAACTCGGGCATGCCCGGCGGATCGTGCGCCGGTCGGGCCCGGTGGGCGAGCCCTGGATCGCGGAGCGCTTCGCGGAGCTGCGCCGGGTGCTCGGCCTCAGGGATCGGACGGAGCTGCGGATGTCGGCCGAGGTCGAGGCCCCACAGGTGCTGGGCCTGCTCCGGCCGGTGGTGCTGCTGCCGGATCCCTGGAACCTCTCTCCCCCCGACGTCTCCATGGCGATGTGCCACGAGCTCGTCCATGTCCGCCGCGCCGACCTGTGGTGGGGTTGGGTGCCCGCGCTGGCACAGCGGTCCTTCTGGTTCCACCCCCTGGTCAGGCTGGCCGCCCGCGAGTACGCGCTCGCCCGGGAGGCAGCCTGCGACGCGGAGGTGCTCCGCGTCCTCGATCCCGAACCCCGAGCGTACGGCCGCCTGCTGCTGCGGCTGGGAGTCGCGCCGCGAGCCAGCCGCATGGCGGCCGCGGGGGCTGCGCCGTCCGTCCAGACCTTGAAAAGGAGATTGCAGATGCTGGAACAGTCATCCGAGAACCGCCGGTTCCCCCTCGTCTGGGTGAGCCTGATCGTCCTGCTCGCGCTCGTCGCGCTGGTCCCCTTCCGGATGGTGGCTCAGGAAGCGCCCCCCGCGCCCCCAGCTCCGGAAGCCGTCCCCGCTCCCGAGCCCGTTCCCGCTCCCGAAGCCCCGCCGGCGATTCCGGCCGTAGCGGCCGTTCCCGCGCCCGAGGCGGTCCCCGCCGCCGCGCCGGCCCTGCCCGCCGCTCCCGCTCCGGCGCCTCGGCCGGTCCCGGCTCTGGCGCCCGTCCCCGCGGCAGCTCCGGTCGCCCAGGTCGCCCGGCTGAGCCCGTTGGGTATAGCGCCGCCTGCGCCGCCTGCTCCGCCCCCGACCCCGCCCGTCCCTCCGGCTCCGCCCGCGCCCCCCGCGCCGTCGGATCACAGCTGGGTCAAGGGCGAGTCCTACGTCCTGCTGATGGGCGAGAGCCGGACCGTGATGAACGGCTCGGGCGACGACATCCGCCGTGCCCGCGAGCTGCAGCAGGGCAAAGAGCCGCTGCTCTATTTCCGGAAGAACGGCAAGAGCTACGTGATCCGCGACGCGGCGTTCGTCGAGAAGGCCCAGGGGCTCTTCAAGAAGCAGATGGAGCTCGGCGAGAAGCAGGCAAAGCTGGGAGCGCAGCAGGCGGAGCTCGGTGGCCGGCAGGCCGAGTTGGCAGGCAAGCAGGCCGAGATCGGCGCGAAGCAGTCTGCCCTGGCCACGAAGCAGGCGCGCAGCGGCGAGGATGCGGGAAACCTGGAATATGAGATGGGGCAGCTCAGTCGCCAGCAGGGCGAGCTCGGGATGAAGCAGGGCGAGCTGGGCCAGCAGCAGGCCAGGCTCGGCGATCAGCAGGCGGAGCTGGGGCGCCAGCAGGAGCGGCAGGGCAAGGAAGCGGAGGTCAAGTTCCGCGACCTGCTCCAGGAGGCCATCCGCAACGGCGCGGCGCAGGAAGTCGAGCGGTAGAAGGCAGATCTCACCCCCTGAAACCGCCCAGGGGGTGAGGTATCTTCTGGCCGATGGCGACCTACGCGATCGGCGACGTCCACGGCTGTTTCAAGACCCTCCAGAAGCTCCTCAAAAAGATCGGCTTCGACCGCCGCCATGACCGTCTCTGGCTGGTCGGCGACCTGGTCAACCGCGGCCCGCGCTCGCTCGCGGTGCTGCGCTGGGCGGTCGAGCAGGAGGACCGGCTCGTCGCCGTCCTCGGAAACCACGACCTCCACCTCCTCGCCCGGGCCGCGGGCGTGGCCTTGCCCAAGCGCCGCGACGGCCTCGAAGAGGTGCTCGGCGCGCCCGACCGGGACGACCTCATCGGCTGGCTGCGCACCCGGCCGCTGCTCCACCGCGAGGGGGGCTTCACCCTGGTTCACGCCGGCCTCTTCCCGGAGTGGACCCCGGGGCAGGCCGAGGAGCTGGCGCGGATGACCGAGGCCGCGTTGCGCGACGGCGGTGCGGCCGGGCTGCTCGCCAGCATCGACCGCAAGTCCGACGAGCGCTGGGACGAAACGCTCCAGAATGGTGACCGCGGCCATCGCGCCCGGGTCGCCCTCGCCGCCTTTGCCCGGCTCCGCACCCTCCAGACGGATGGCCGCATGTGCGGCTCCTTCAGTGGCCCTCCCAAAGAGGCACCCGACGGCTGCCGGCCCTGGTTCGACATCCCGGAGCGCCGCAGCCGGGGGGAAACCGTCATCTTCGGCCACTGGGCGGCCCTGGGCCTCTGGCTTCACGAGGGCTTGGCCGGCCTGGACACCGGCTGCGCGTGGGGCCGCGAGCTGACCGCGCTCCGCCTCGAGGATGGCAAGCTCTTCCAACAGAGGACGGTGGACTGATTCCATCCCTGGGCCGCTCGGATGGCGGCTGGAGCCTCCCAACCCGCGGGCCGGACGGGAAAACCCGCGGGTTGAGCCAGAAAACCCGCGGGTTGGAAGCCTCAACCCGGCGGTTGGCTCGCCAAACCCGCGGGTTAGGACGCAAAACCCACGGGTTGGAACACCAAACCCGCGGGTTGGGACGCCAAACCCGCCGGTTGAAACACCAAACCCGCCGGTTGGAACGCCAAACCCGCGGGTCAGGAGACTCCCTTCGCGGGTAGAATCGCTCCCATGAGCCGCCTATTCGTCCTTCTGGCCCTTCTGGCCCTCCCCGCCCAGGCCGCCGACCTGGGCCGCGTCGACTTCCCGACCTCCGGCAAGCCCGAGGCCCAGGCGCACTTCCTGCGCGGTGTGGCCGCGCTCCACAGCTTCTGGTACGACGAGGCCGCCGACGCCTTCCGCGACGCGCAGAAGGCTGATCCCGCCTTCACCCTCGCGTACTGGGGCGAGGCGATGACCTACAACCACCCGATCTGGGGCGAGGAGGACCTGGCAGCCGCGCGGGCTGCACTGGCGCGCGCCGCCAAGGCTCCCACGGACCGGGAAAAAGCCTGGATGGCCGCGGTGGAGGCGCTCTACGGAGAGGGTGAGAAGGCCGCCCGCGACCGCGCCTACGCCGAGGCCATGCGCGCGCTCCACGAGCGCTGGCCGGATGACCTGGAGGCCGCGAGCTTCTACGCCCTCTCCATGATCGGCCCGGCGCTCATCGGCGGCCAGACCGGCCCCGGCCGCGACCGGGACCTCATGAAGGCCGCGGGCGTGCTGGAGGTGTTTTTCGACCGCAACCCCGAGCACCCAGGGGTGGTGCACTACCTGATCCACGCCTACGACGACCCGGTGCACGCGCCGCTGGGCCTGCGGGCGGCCCGCACCTACGCCAAAGTCGCGCCCTCGGCCCATCACGCTCTCCACATGCCGTCGCACATCTTCGTCCAGCTCGGCCAGTGGCCCGAGACGAGCGCCTCCAACGAGGCCTCCTGGGCCGCTTCCGTCGATTGGGTGAAGCGCCGCAACCTGGCGGTGGAAAAGCGCGACTTCCACAGCCTCGCCTGGCTCGGCTACTCCTACCTCCAGCAGGGGCGCCTGCGCAAGGCCGAAGAGGTGCTGGAGACCGCCCGGCAGGCGGCGCGCGAGAGCGGCAGCCCGCGGGTGGCGTCCTCTTTGGAGGGGATCGAGGCGCGCCACCGCATCGAGACCCGCAGCTGGCAGCCGGCCAAGGCCGTCCCCGCGGCGAAAGCGGAGGAGGCTCACTGCGGTGGGATGGCGCGTCCCCGGGGAGAGGGCGCAGGGCTGCTCGCCCAGGGGCTCGGCGCGGCCCGGAGCGGAGACTTGACCGCTGCCGAGGAGGCCGCCGCGGCCCTCCGCGCCCTGAACGAAGGAAAGGCGGAGGACTACCGCTCCGCGCCGGCCCGGATCATGGAGAAGGAGGTCTCGGCCCTGGCCCTCCTCGGCCGCGGCAAGCAGCAAGAGGCGCTCGCCCTCCTCCAGGAAGCCGCGGACCTCGAGGCGCGCATGCCGCCCCCTTCGGGCCCGCCGGATCCCATCAAGCCGGCGCCCGAGCTCTACGGCGAAGTCCTCTTGGAGCTGGGGAAGGCGGAGGAGGCAGCGAAGCAGTTCCAGGCGTCGCTGCTGCGCATGCCCAACCGCGCGGCCTCGCTGCTCGGCGCCGCCCGCGCCGCGGCGAAGACAGGGGACCGGGAGGCCGCGCGCCGGCATTATGCCGCGCTCGCCGAGGTCTGGAAGGACGCGGACCCGAGCCTGCCCGGCCTGGCCGAGGTCCGGACCTACCTGTCCGGCGTCCCCGCGCGCTGATCCCGTCTGGCCTGGCGGACGGTCGCGACCACCCAGAGCGCGAGGAGCTGCATGGGCGGGACGGCGGCGAAGTGGAGCAGCGTCTCCCCGCCGGGCTTCAGGCTTCCCCCGGAGACCCGGCGGGCGACCGCCCAGCCCGCCACGTGGGCGCCGGTCAGGAGCAGCCAGATGGCGATCCATCTCACAGAGAGAGCATAGAGGAGGTCAAGCGCATGAGCGAGCAGGATGACCGCACTTGGGAGCTGCTCGGGCTCCTGTTCAAGCCCCATCCCTGGCACGGGGTCGCCATCGGGCCCGAGGCGCCGGAGGTCGTGACCGTATTCGTCGAGATCGTCCCCACCGACACGGTCAAGTACGAGATCGACAAGCCGAGCGGCCACCTCAAGGTCGACCGCCCGCAGAAGTACTCCAACGTCTGCCCCACGCTCTACGGCTTCGTTCCCCAGACCTTCTGTGGCGAGAAGGTGGCCGCCCTCTCCCAAGAGCGCACCGGCCGCCCCACGGTCGAGGGGGATGGCGATCCTCTGGACATCTGCGTGCTGAGCGAGAAGAGCTTCTCCCACGGCGACTTCCTGCTCCAGGCCGTGCCGATCGGCGGGCTGCGCCTGATCGACCGCAACCAGGCGGACGACAAGATCGTGGCCGTGCTCAAGGGGGACGTGGCCTTCGGCCACTTCCGGGACGTCTCCGAGCTGCCCGAGGCCCAGATCGACAGGCTGAAGCACTACTTCCTGACCTACAAGAGAGCGCCAGGAGAGGTGGACGAAGGGGTGATCGCCATCACCCACGTCTACGACCGCCGCGAGGCCCTGGAGGTCATCGAGCGCAGCCGCGGGGATTACCAGGGGCTCTTCCCGGACCTCCGGCAGCGGCTGCTCTCCCAACTAGTCCGCTAAAAAACAAGGAGCCCGGGTCAGGCCCGGGCTCTTTCAAACTCCAGTGAATTGCAAAAGATACGTCGTGGTGCCGTTCGAAACTCCCTCCGGACTACAAACTTCAAAAGATCAGATCAGAGTGGCAGGCCTGGCTGCCTTGAGACGTAGATTAGGCGGTCGGCCCTCAAGAGTCCTCAGAAACCCACTCAAACTTCCTCAAAAAACCTCAAAATGGGCGTAGAATCCGGCCCGAGATCCTCGTACCGGTGGAGAGGGACGCAGCGAAGGCCCACGCTGGGCTCGCATGGCGATCCGTGTCCGGAACTGACCTCATTTCAGCGATGACTGTAGCCCTATCACCTCCGGTGGAGAAGCGCCAATACCGCTTCGACGGTTTCGTCGTCGATCCGGTCCGCCGGCGGCTCGTTCGAGCCAGCGAGGCGGTGACGATCACGCCCAAGGCCTTTTCGATCCTCCTGATCCTGCTGGAGAGGCGCGGCAAGGTGGTGGACAAGGAGGAGCTGATCCGCCGGGTCTGGGCGGACACCTTCGTCACCGAGGCCAACCTGACCCAGAACGTCTCCTCGCTGCGCAAGGCGCTGGGGGAGAGGGCAAACGAACAGCGCTATGTAGTTACCGTGCCCGGGCGCGGCTACTCCTTCGTGGCGGAAGTGACGGAGGTGGAGGCCGCTCTCTCCTCGGGGGTGGACATCCCCATCCCGGTCCTCCCGCCCAGGCCTGTCCTGCCTGCGGCCCCCACCCGGGGCCGGGGCTGGCTCGCGGCCGTCATCCTGGTCCTGCTGCTCGCCGTCGTGGCCGCGGCCCTTCTCCTCACGCGCAAGCCGTCTGCGGCGGCCTCGGCGGGGCCGGGGCCGGGGGGCGGCGAGGCACGGCCGTCTCTCGCCGTCCTGGGCTTCAGAAACCTGTCGAGGGCGCCCGCGTCCGAATGGATCGGCCCGGCGCTGGCGGAAATGCTGACCACCGAGCTGGCGGCCGGCGGCCGGATGCGGGTCGCCTCAGGGGAGAACGTGGCCCGTGCCCGGCAATCCCCGGAGAACCTCGACCCGGATTCGCTGCAGCGCTTGCACGGCATCCTGGGCAGCGAGCTCCTCGTGGTGGGGTCCTACCTCCCTCTGGGGAGCTTGGAGGGCGCGCGCATCCGCCTCGACCTGCGGGTGCTCCGGCTTCCCGGCGGCGACACCGTCGCCTCCCTGGCCGAAGTGGGGACGGTGCCGGAGCTGTTCGAGCTGGTCGCGCGCACCGGCGCGGAGCTGCGGCACGCGCTCGGCCTGGCCGAGCTCTCGCCCGAGCAGGCGCGGGCGGCGCGCGCCCTGCAGCCCGGCAACCCCGAAGCCGTCCGGCTCTACACGGCGGGCCTGGCGCGCCTGCGCGCCTTCGACAGCCCGCGCGCCGTAAAGCTGCTGAGCCAGGCCGTGGCCGCGGACCCGGGCTCGGCGGCGATCCGCTCCGCTCTGGCGCAGGCCTGGTCGACGCTGGGCTACGATGCGCGCGCCAAGGCCGAGGCCGCCCATGCCGTGGAGCTCTCGGGCTCCCTGTCGAAGCCCGAGAGGCTCGCGATCCAGGCGCGGCTGCACCAGGTGGCCTGGCAATGGGGCAAGGCGAGCGAGATCTACCGTTCCCTCTGGACCTTCTTCCCGGACGACCTGGAGCATGGCCTGCAGCTGGCGAGGAGCCTGGCCGAAGGCGGGCGCGGCGCCGAAGCCCTGGCGACGGTCGCCGAGCTGCGCAAGCTGCCCCCACCGGCCGGGGAGGATCCGCGGATCGATCTGATCGAGGCCTTGACCGCCATGCGCCAGTCCGATCCTGCCACGATGCTGGCGGCTGCGCGCCGGGCGGCGGAAAAGGGGAGGGCGTCCGGCGAGGGCCCGATCGTGGCCCAGGCGCTCGAATTCCAGGGCCTCGCCCTCCTGTTCCAGGGGGATCCGGCCGGAGCGATCCGGCTGCTCCAACAGGCGCGTAAGCACTTCGAGGAAGCCGGCGATTCCCTGGAGCTGGCTGCGACGATGACCTTCATCGGCCTCGGCCTCCAGAAGCAGGGAGACCTTGCCGGTGCGGAGAAGATCTACCTGGAGGCGCTCGCGAGGCTGGAGGCGCTCGGCAACGTCTCCAGCCTCGCCTCCGTGTTCGGCAACCTGGGCATCCTCTACCAGAGCCAGGGGGACTTGAAGCGCGGGCTGAGCTACCTGGAGCGGTCGCGCGCCCAGTTCGCGGAGATCGAGGACCCCCTGCTGAAGTCGCGCGTCCTGCGCGAAAGCGCGGGGATCCTGTTCGCGCAGGGTGATCTGGCCGGCGCGCGCTCCCGGCTGCAGGAAGTGCTCGCCGTCAGCCGCAAGGTCGGAAGCCGAAACGACGAGGCCCGGGCATTCGTCAACCTGGCGGCGATCCTGGTCTGGAAGGGCGAGGTCCGCGAGGCCGGCCGGCTCACGGAGGAGGCGTACCTGATCCTCCGCGAGCGCGACGCCTCCCTGTCCGCCTCGGCGCTCGCCACCTGGGCCGACACCCTGGCCCGGCAGGGAGACCTGGCCGGCGCGCGGCAGCGCCTCCAGCAGGCGCTCGCGATCAAGAAGCAGACCGGCGACCGGATCGGCGCGGGC
Source organism: uncultured Holophagales bacterium (assembly GCA_963741305.1). GTDB lineage: Bacteria > Acidobacteriota > Thermoanaerobaculia > Multivoradales > UBA5704 > DATMER01. The sequence continues at coordinate 557,008 of CAVUHL010000003.1, forward strand.
CAGGTCCTCGGTGCCCTGGCCTTCCTGGAGCTGCGGGCGGGAAACCTCGCCGCGGCCAGGGCGAGGACCGGGGAACAGCTCCGGATCGCCGAGGAGACCGGCGCGCGCCCCCTCCGTATCTCGGGCCACCAGGAGAGGGGACGGGAAGAGCTGGCCGCGGGCGGCCTGGCCGCGGCCAGAAGGTCGACGGAATCCGCCCTGGAGGAGAGCTCCTCGGCGGGCGAGGAGCTCCGGGCCATGGTCCTGAGGAACGACCTCGCCCGCCTGGAGCTGGCAGAGGGGAACACCGCGGAGGCCGCGCGGACCGCGGGTGAGGCGGCCAGCTGGTGGAAGGAGCGCGGGGTCTCCTGGGGCGAAGCGGTGTCCCTTTCCGTGCTGGCCGAGGCACTGGCTGAAGAAGGCCGTCCTGCGGAGGCCCGAGCGGCCGCGGCGCGCATCCGCGCGCTCGTCGAGCGCGGCGAGGACCGCGACCTGTTCCTGGCCGTGGCCCCCGGGCTGGCCCGCGCCGAGGCGGCTGGCGGCGACGCGGCACAGGCGCTGCGCACGCTCGGCCTGGCGGCAGAGGAGGCCGGCCGGCGCGGCTTTGCCCTCGCGGAGTTGGAAGCACGGCTGGCGGCGGCCGAGATCGGCCTGGGGGAGGGCCTCCCAGCGGCCCGGAGCGAGCTCGAAGCCCTGCGCCGGGACGCTGCCGTCCGCGGCTTCGGTCTTCTGGCGCGCCGGGCCGAGCGCAGGCTCAAGACATCATGATTGCGACGGTACTGCAGGCGGAGAAGCGTGTCTACCGGTTCGACGAGTTCCTCGCCGATCCGATGAGGCGCGTCCTGCTGCGCGGCGGCCGCGGCGGGGAGGCAGTCCAGCTCACGCCCAAGGCGTTCTCCATCCTCCTCGTCCTGCTCGAAAACCACGGCGAGGTAGTGCCCAAGGACGAGCTGATCCGGAAGGTCTGGGCCAACTCCCACGTTTCGGACGCCAACCTCACCCAGAACGTCTCCTCGCTGCGCAAGGCGCTGGGGGAGCGGGCCGGCGACGGCAGGTACGTGGTCACCATCCCCGGCCAGGGCTACTGCTTCGCGGCGCCGGTCGAGATGGTGGCGGAGGAGCCGTTCCCATCTGCCCGTCCGGAGGCAGGACCGGAGGAGGTTCCGGGGGAGATACCGGAGCAGATACCGCAGCCGCTCGCTCCACCCGCCGGGCCTGCCGCCGCCGCAAGGCCCGGCCGGCGCATCTTGACAGGGCTGCTCGTCCTGGCCCTGGTGCTGGCCCTGTCCTGGTCGCTCTCCCAACTGGCCCGGGGCCCGCTCGCGCCCTCCGAAGCCCTGGGGAGCGCCGCGCCGCCCCGGCGCCCCTCGGTCGCGGTGCTGGGCTTCCGGGACCTCTCGCAGGGCGAGGAGGCGCGATGGATCGGCACAGCGCTCGCCGAGATGCTGACCACCGAGCTCGATGCCGGCGACGACGTGCGGGTGATCTCGCGGAAGGAAGTCGACCGCGCCCGCCAGTTCGTGGACATCGAGGCGTCGGGTGGCCTGGCCGGCGGCTCGCTGCCGCGCATCCGCTCCATCGTGGGCGCGGACCGGGTCGTCGTCGGGACCTATCTTTCCCTGCCAGGGGAGAACGGCCGCCGCATCCGTGTCGACCTCCATATCCTCCGGGCCAGCGATGGCGGCATCGTGGCCTCTCTGGCTGAAACCGGCGCCGAGTCCGACCTGTTCGACCTCGTCACCCGTGCCGGCGCGCGGCTGCGCCAGACGCTGGGTTACGTCCCGCCCTCACCCGAGCGGGCGCGGTTGGCCCGCGCACAGCAACCGGCGGACCCCGAGGCGCTGCGGCTCTATTCCCTGGGGCTCGAACGGATGCGCTCCTACGACGCGCCGCAGGCCATGGTGCTCCTGCAGAGGGCCGTAGAGGCCGATCCGAGGTCGGCGGCGGTCCGGTCCGCGCTCGCCCAGTGCCTGGAGATGCTCGGCTATGACAGCCGTGCGGTGGAAGAGGCAAAACGGGCGGTGGAGCTGTCGCCCGCATTGACTCGCCAGGAGCAGCTCGGTTTGCAGGCGCGCCTCCACGCGCTGACCAACCAATGGGACCGGGCGAGCGAGGTCTACCGCTCTCTCTGGACCTTCTATCCGGACGACCTCGAGTATGGGCTGCAGCTCGCCAACAGCCTGATGAGGGCGGGGAAGGGCGGCGAGGCCTTCGACATGGTCGCGGCCCTGCGCCGGCTTCACCCTCCCCAGGACGACGACCCCCGGATCGACCTCCTCGAGGCGCGCATCGCGAGGCGGCTTTCCGACTCGCCCAGGCAGATCCGTGCTGCCGAGGCGGCCATCGCCAAAGGCCGCCGGTCCGGAGAGAGGCTGATCCTCTCCCAGGCCCTGATCCACGCAGGCTATGGGTACCTGATGAGTGGGCAGACCGACCGGGCCCTCGCAGCCTTCCGGGAAGCCCGGCAGCTCGCCGAGGAGGAAGGACAGCCGTACCTCCTCGGCATGGCCTTGGCCAACCTGGGCGGCGCGCTCCAGGCCAAGGGCGACCTGGCCGGCGCGGAGCAGGCCCACCGGCAGGCCCTCGTCATCGCCGAGCGGCTCGGCTCGTTGATGGGGATCGCATCCCAGCTCCAGCTCCTCGGCCTGCTGCACCAGCAGCGTGGAGAGCTGAACCAGGCCCTCGGTCTTTTGGAACAGGCCCTCTCCTGGCAGGTGAAGATGGGCGACCGGATGAACGAGATGCGGACGCTCGACGCCATGGGCCAGGTGCTGGCGGCGCGGGGGGACTTGGAAGGGGCGCGGGAAAGGCACGAAAAGGCGCTGGAGATCAGCCGTGCGATCCACAGCCCTGCCGACGAGGCCACGGCCCTCAGCCACCTGGGGCTGGTGCTCGAGCGCCAGGGCGACCTTTCGGAGGCGCTCCGGCAGCAGGACCAGGCGTTCACGGTCCTGCGCCAGCTCGGCGACCCGGGCCGGGCGGCCGATGCCCTGGTCGAGTCGGCGAACGCGCTCTCCCGCCTGGGCGACCTGGCCGGCGCGCGGAGCCGGCTGAAGCTCGCTCTCCGGGCCTACCGCCGGCTCGGAAACCGGCTGGGCATGGCGGAGGTCCTCGACCGCCTCTCCGGCCTGGAGTACCGGATGGGCGACCTCGCCGCCTCCCGCCGCCTGAGCGACCTGGAGCTGCAGATCGCGCGCGAGACCGGCTCCAAGGCCCTGCTCGGGGAGGCCCTGCGCCGCTCCGCCCGCACGGATTGGGCCATGGGCCGGCTCGCCGAGGCCCGGCGCGACTTCGAGCGCGCCCTCGCCCTCCGGCTCCAGGAAGGGGAAGAGGCCGAGGCCATGGGCATCCGCCTCGACCTGACCCGCCTTGCGATCAGCGAAGGCCGCTACGGCGAGGCGGGCCGCCTGGCCCGCCAGGCTTCCGAGTGGTACGAGTCGCGGGAGATGGCCGGCAACGAGGCCCAGGGCAGATCGCTGCTCGCCGAGGCCCTGCTGCTCCAGGGACGGCTGGCTGCCGCGCAGGAGGCCGCGGAGCGCGCCCGCGACCGGGCCGAGCGGAGCGAGGACCAGGAGATGCGGGTGCTCATCGCCGCGCGCCTGGCGCGGATCGAGGCGGCCTCGGGCCGGCCTGAGAAAGGCATCGGCGAGCTGCGCCAGCAGATCCCGGCGGCGCAGGCCGCGGGATACGTGAATGCCGTTCTGCAGGCCCGGCTCGCTCTCGGCGAGATGCTGCTGGCCGCCGGGGAAGAGGAAGCGGGATCGACCGCGCTTCTGGAGGTCCGCAAAGAGGCGGAGGCGCGTGGCTTCGTGCTGCTCGCCCGCCGGGCGGACGAGGCCCTGGACATGGGAGGCGGCTTCGCGGGATGGAAGGGTTAGACGGAGCCCGGCAGCTCCTGCGCTTCGACGAGTTCGTCGTCGATCCCCAGGGCCGTCTCCTCCAGCGCGGCGGCGTGCCCATCCCGCTCACGCCCAAGGTCTTCGCGGTCCTTCTCGTATTGCTCGAAAAGCCGGGCCAGGTGGTGGCCAAGGACGAGCTGATCCGCAAGGTCTGGCACGACACCATCGTCACCGAAGCCAACCTCACCCAGAGCATCTCCACCCTGCGCAAGGCCCTCGGGGAGAGCGCCCACGAGCGGCGCTACGTGGTCACCGTCCCCGGGGCCGGCTACAGCTTTGCCGCCCGCGTGGAGGCCCTGGAGATGGCGGAAGAGGCTCCAGAGGCTCCACAGGTTCCGGAGGTTCCGGAAGCGGAGCCGGCCGTGCCTGCTCCCTCCGTGCCCCGGCGGAGCCGGTGGCGCTTCGCGCTGCTCGCCGCGGCGCTCGTCCTGGCAGCGCTCGCTGCCTGGCTCATCCTGGCCCATACCCCCCCAGAGCCAAAGGGAGCCTCGGGCGCGAACGGCAACCGGCTCTCCGTGGCCGTCCTCGGCTTCCGCAACCTCTCGGGCCGCGGCGATGCGCAGTGGCTCGGACAGGCCATCCCAGAGATGCTCACCACCGAGCTGGCGACCGCGAAGGAGCTGCGGGTGATCCCAGGCGAGAACGTGGCGCGGGCTCATCTTGCAGGCGAGGACGGAGACCTGGACGCGGATGACCTGGAGCGCGCTCACGAAGTCCTGGGCTCCGACCTGATCGTGGTCGGCACCTACCTCAAGCTGGAGGGCAAAGGCGGCGACCGGCTCCGTCTGGACCTGCGGGTGCTGCGGGCCCCGGGCGGCGAGACGCTGGCCTCCCTGGCCGAGCTGGGGACCGAGCCGGAGCTGTTCGAGCTCGTGTCGCGTGCCGGCGCACGGCTGCGCGGCGTGCTGGGCGTCTCCGAGCTCCCTCCGCGGCAGGCCCAGGCCGTGCGGGCGCTCCTGCCGGCCAGCCCGGAGGCGGCGCGCCTCTATGCCCAGGGCCTGGGAAAGCTGCGCTCGTTCGATGCCGCCGGCGCCCGCACCCTGCTCGAAGAGGCCGCGCGCGCCGATCCCGCCTCCGCGGTGATCCGCTCCTCGCTCTCCCAGTCCTGGGCGGCGCTCGGCCACGACGCCCACGCCCTTGAAGACGCCCGCCGGGCCGTGAGCCTCGCCCGGTCGCTCCCGCGCGCCGACCGCCTCGCCATCCAGGCGCGGCTCCATGTCGCCAGCCGCGAGTGGGACCAGGCCAGCGAGGTATACCGCTCCCTGTGGACCTTCTATCCGGACGACCTGGAGTATGGCCTGCAGCTCGCTGCCGCACTGTCGGAAGCGGGCCGGGGCGCCGAGGCCCTCGCCACGGTCGCGGAAATGCGCCGGCTGCCCCAGCCTGAGAGGGGGGACCCGCGCATCGACCTGGCGGAAGCGGTCGCGGCCCAGCGCCTGGGCGACCTCGCGACCCTGCAGCGCGCGGCCGCGGCCGCGGCGGAGAAGGCCCGCAAGACCGGGGCGGACCTGGTGCTGGCGCAGGCGCTCGTCCAGCAGGGCGAGGCCCAGGTGAGGCTGGGGCACCCGGAACAGGGGCTCGCCCTCACCCGGCAGGCCATCGGGCGCTTCGAGGCCGCCGGGGATCAGATGGGGGTCGTGGCGGCCCTGACCCTCGTCGGCATCGGCTTGCGCGAGCAGGGCGACCTCGACGGCGCGGAGGCGAGCTACCGCAGGGCGCTCGGCATCGCGGAGCGGCTCGGCAACCTGACGGGGATCGCCCTCCAGCGCGCCAACCTCGGTGTCATCTATCACTACCGCGGCGACCTGCGGCAGGCCCGGGAGTCGCTGGCCCTGGGACGCACCCTCTATGCCCAGGTAGGAGACCGGGTGCTGGAGGCGCGGACCCTGAGCTTCCTCGGAGGCGTGCTCTGGGCCCAGGGCGACCTCGCGGAGGCGCAGAAGTCATTCGAGCAGTCCCTGGAGATGAGCCGCGCCACGGGCAACCGGCGGGACCAGGCCAGGGCGCTGAGCGCCCTGGGCATGGCCCTGGCGCGGCAGGGCCGGCTCGCGCAGGCCCGGCAGCGGTTCGAGCAGGCGTTCGCAATCCTCCGGAGCACGGGAGATTCGAGCCTCGCGGCCTCGTCCCTGGCGGGCTCGGCGGACATCCTCCTGCGCCAGGGCGCCCTCCCGGCCGCCCGCCAGCGGCTCGATCAGGCCCTGGCGGCCAAGCGCCAGGCCCGGGACCAACTCGGCGCCACGGAAATCCTGAGCTCGCTCGCCGAGCTCGACCTGGCGGCCGGGGACCTCGCCGCCGCCGGCCCGCTCGTCGCAGAGCTGCTGCGCAGCGCCCGCGCCCTGGGCACCCGGGCCCTCGAGGTCAAGGGGCTCCGCAGGCAGGGCGGGCTGCAAGCCGCGGCGGGCGACCTGCCGGCCGCCCGCCGCTCGCTGGAACAGGCGCTGAGCGCCAGCCTGCAAATGGGGGAGGGTCCGGAATCCGCGGACCTGCGGATCGACCTTGCCGAGCTGGCCCTGGCGCAGCGGCGCTTCGAAGAAGCGGAGCGGCTCGCCCGGCAGGCGGCGGCCTGGTACGGCGCCCGGGGCCTCGCCGGGTTCGAGGGGCACGCCTGGGCCTTGCTCGCCGAGGCCCTGGCCCGCCGGGGCCGGACCGGCGAGGCGTACGAGGCAGCGGAGCGGGCGCGGGCCGGGCTCACGGGTCCCGCCGGTGCCGAGGACCGGGAGCTGGCGCTCCAGGCCGCGCCGCACTTGGCCCACGCGCTCGCCGGGCAGGGCCCCCAGGCCCTCCAGGATCTCGACCGCGCCGTGGAAGAGGCCCGGCGGCTCGGCTTCGTGACCGCGTGGCGCGCAGCCCGGGCAATGTCGGCGGAACTGGCAGAGCTTCAGCAACCGTAAAACATGGCGGGTTGGGCCTGGGAGGCGAAGCGCTCAACCGCGCGGTGACGCGAGAGATTCAAGTGGGGACCGCGCGGACGCCGGGAAGCGCGCCATCCCCCGCGCTGGCGGCGCGCGTGCGCAAGGTCAGCGCACGCAACTGCTCAGTCGAGCCCCAGCTCCTTGAACAACCCCGCCGCGGCCTCGCCCTGGAGGGCGTCCAGCATCCAGAGCATGTAGCGCACGTCCACGCTGACGTTCCTGCCCACCTCCGGCAGATAGCCGAAGTCGTTGGCGACGTTCTCCCACACCCGGTCGAAGTTGACCCCCACCAGCTCCCCGCGGCCGTTGAGCACCGGGCTTCCCGAATTGCCGCCCGTGGTATCCGCGTCGGCCAGGAAGCCGACGGGCACGTCCTTCAGCGCGGGATCCGCCCACCGGCTGCGCGGCGCGTCCGTGGCCGCGGCCAGGACGGCCTCCGGCACGTCGAAGGGCTCCTCGCCCGTGTGCTTCTCGACAACGCCAGAAAGAGTGGTCCGCGGCTCCAGTTGCACCGCGTCGCGGGGGCTGTACCCCTTCACATGCGCCAGGGAGACCCGCAGCGTCCCGTTGGCGTCAGGCGCCACGGGCTGTCCGGCATGGGCGATCACCGCCCGCTGCCAGCTTGGCCGAAGCCGGGAGACGGCGCCCTTGTAGCGGTCCTCGCGCTCCTTCCAGTCGAGCAGCTCGCGGTCCAGGGCGAACGCCAGGTCGAGCAGCGGATCGCGCCGCGCGCGGAGCTGCGCCTCGCTCTCCTCGAACATCTTCAGCCGTTCCTCCAAGCCGATGACCTGGGTGCGGGTGAGGAGGTCGGCAACCCTCGCCTTGATCCGCTCCGGGGAATGGTCCTTTCCCAGGAAGGAATCGACGGCGGCGGAGCGGCTCCCCTCGGGCAGCTTGGCGAAGCGGGTGAGGACGTCCACCAGCAGCTCCTGCTCGGCGGGGAGGTACATGCGGCGTTGATCGAGCCGCAGCCGCTCCAGGACGCGGTCGCGGCTGCGCTCCATGTACTCGGGCTCGCGCTCCAGGTCGGGCTTGGCCTTCTCCCCGGCCCAGCGCGCCAGGATCAGGGCCAGATGGAGCGGCTTCGGGCCGTTGATGACCTGGTCGAGGAGGAAATCGCGGTCCCAGGCGGCGAGGCGTTGCTCCATGAGCCGCGCCAGCTCGCGATGGGCCTCGACGGCCGCGGCGTGCTCAGTCCGGGGGTTTTCCCGATCGGAGGCCCAGGCGAGGATCTCCTGCTCGGACGCGCGCTTGCGCTCCAGGATGCGTCCGCGGCGGAAACCGGCCACCTGGCCGCGCGAGTTCTTCTCCCGGTTGGCGAGCGCCTTGATGCGGTCGGCGAGCGCGATGCGTGCGGCCTCGTCGCGTGCGGAGGAGGCCTCCATGAGGTCGATCCACGCGCGGTAGATCTCGGCGCGGCCAGGGTGGAACCTCTCGCCGCGCTCCCGCATTTCGGACTCTGTCAATGCCCGGAACGTCTGGAGGGGATAGCCGGCCAGCATCACGAAGTCGCCTTCCGTGATCCCTTTCCGGGCGACAGGGAACCAGTGCCGTGGCCGGTAGGCCACGTTCGCCGGTGCGTGCGCGGCCGGCTCTCCCGCCGGTCCGGAGTAGACGCGCAGCAGCGCGAAATCGCCGGTGTGACGGGGCCAGGACCAGTTGTCGACCTCGCCGCCGTACTCGCCCACGGCGCGCGGCGGGGCGTAGACCAGCCGCACGTCGGGAAGCTCCAGGCTCTCGAACAGGGTGTACTGCACGCCGCCGTCGAATGCCTCCAGCCGGCACCGCCGGTTCGGCTGCGCCTCGCAGGCGGCGACCATCTCCTTGCTCTTGCGGTCGATCGCACGGAAGCGCGCCAGGTCGTCGGCCCCGGCCCCGGCGGACACCACGGAGGCTTCGATCTCCTTGGTGACGTCCTTCGTCCGGTGGGGGATGGTGGCGCGCACGCTGCCGCCGGGCAGCTCCTCCGCCCTGGTGCGGGCCAGGAAGCCATTCGTGATCAGGTCGCGCTCCGTCGTGGAGTGTTGCTGCAGGACCCCGAAAGCGCAGTGGTGGTTGGTGATGAGCAGCCCCTCGGGCGACACGAACCCGGCCGAGCACCCGCTGATCTGCACGGCGGCCTCGAGCAGCCCGGCGCCGTCGCGGCCCCAGAGCTTCTCCGGCGGGATCTCCAGCCCGAGCTCCCGCAGCCACTTGGGATCGAGCTGGAGCACTTGCTGGGGAGTCCATTTCCCTTCGACGGCGGAAGCTTTTCCGGCAATCAACAAGGCGAGGGCGAGAGCGGCGAGCGATGTCTTCTTCATGGCCGCCGTAGTGTACTTAATCTTGGGGGGTTGACAGGCAGCAGCGGAGGGTTTATTCTTCGCTCCGTTGGTGGGGCCAATGAGTGGCTCCATTGACGTACACGGCCAGAAAATTTCGAAAGAGACCTGGTACAAGCTCAGGTCTCTTTCTGTTTTATGGCCACAAGAAAGAGAGAAAAGAAGAATGCGTAACACGGGTAAAGTGAAGTGGTTCAACGACACCAAGGGCTTCGGATTCATCACGCCTGAGGATGGCAGCAAGGATCTGTTCGTCCATCACTCGGCGATCCAAGGCGGCGGCTTCAAGAGCCTTGCCGAGGGCGAGCGGGTCGAGTTCGACGTCGTCCAGGGCAACAAGGGCCCTGCGGCCGAGAACGTCACCAAGATCTCCTGAACCAGGTCTTTCTCGCGAAAGGGGCCATCCACCCGGGTGGCCTTTTCCTTTCCTCCCCCCTCCCTTTTTCCTGGTCTCGGTGAGCAGCGTTCAACGGTCATACTTATCCCTAGCCGACCTTCCTGAACCCATCCGCGAGGAGCTCTGGGGTGTAGAGCGGCTCGATCAGCACGCCATGCAGCTCGCCGGGTTGCAGCCGGTCCGTCCCGGACGCCGGGGCGACAAGAGGCTGGCGCCACGCCTCAAGGACAACAGCCGCGTCCTCCTGGAGTGCTACCGCACGCTTGCGGAGGAGATCCTCGGAGAGCGGACAGTCACGCCCGCGGCGGAGTGGCTGGTCGACAACTTCCATCTGGTCGAAGAGCAACTGCGCGAGATCCGTGAGGATCTGCCGGCCGGGTACTACCGCGAGCTGCCCAAGCTCGTGGACGGCGACTTGCGCGGCTATCCGCGCGTCTATGCCATTGCCTATCAATTCGTAGCCCACACCGACAGCCTGTTCGATGCCGAGGCGCTGCGGCGGTTCGTACGTGCCTACCAGAGCGTGCAGCCCCTGACCATCGGCGAGCTGTGGGCCCTGGTCATCTCCCTGCGGGCGGTGCTGGTGGAGAACCTCAGGCGCCTGGCCGAGCGGATGGTGCGCGCCCGTGTGGCGCGCGAGCACGCCGGAAGCCTGGCCGACGAGCTGTTGGGGGTGGAGGAGCAGCCGGCGGACCCGACGGAGCCGCTCCGGCGGTACGAGGACAGGAGGCTCGACGTCGCCTTCGCAGTGGAGCTCCTCGGCCGGCTGCGCGGACAGGATCCGGAGGTCACCCCCGCTCTCGCCTGGCTCGAACGGCGCCTGGCGGAGCAGGGAACCACGGCCGACGACATCGTCGCCAAGGAGTACCAGCGGCAGACGGCCATGAATGCGACGGTGCGCAACGTGATCGTCAGCATGCGGCTGATCACGGCGTTCGACTGGACGGCGTTCGTCGAGAGCGTGAGCCTGGCGGACGAGGCGCTGTCGGTGTATCCGGGCTGCCGCGCGATGGATTTCGCGACGCGCGACCTCTACCGGCACGCGGTGGAGGATCTGGCCCGCGCCTCGCGGCATTCCGAGATCGAGATCGCCCGGCGGGCGGTGCAGCGCGCATCCGCTGCTGAGACTCAGCGCGAGCAGGATCCCGGCTTCTTTCTGATCGCCGAGGGGCGCCGCGCCTTCGAGCGCGAGCTTGGCGCCCGGGTGCCGCCGGGCCGCTGGGCCAAGCGCACCTTCCTGGATCTGGCGACCCCCGGCTATCTCGGCACGATCGTCTTCGTCACCAGCCTCATCCTGGCCCTGCCTCTCCTGCTCGAGAGCGCTCTGGGAGTCCCGGCGGCGGCGCTCGTGGCGCTCGGCCTGCTGGCGTTCATCCCGGCCTCGGACCTGGCGATCCAGCTGATCAACTCCTCGGTGACGAGGCGTCTGCGGCCCGAAGTGCTGCCCCGGCTGGAGCTGAGCGGCGGCGTGCCGCCCGAGCTGCGGACCCTGGTCGCCGTGCCGACCCTGCTGACGACCGCTGAGGAGATCGAGGAGCAGATCGGCCGCCTCGAGGTCCATTACCTCGGCAATCCCGAGGACGAGCTGCGTTTCGCGCTCCTCTCCGACTGGCGGGACGCGCCCGAGGAGATGATGCCCGGCGACGAGGAGCTGCTGGCCGCCGCCACGGTGGGGATGGCGCGCCTCAATGCCTTGTATGGACCCGCTCCCGCCGGGGATGCGCGCTTCGTGCTCCTGCACCGCCGGCGGATGTGGAACGAGGGCGAGCGGATCTGGATGGGCTGGGAGCGCAAGCGCGGCAAGCTGGAGGAGCTCAACAGCCTGTTGCGGGGCGCCACGGACACCTCGTTCCTCCCAGTCGTCCAACTGCCGGGGATCCGCTCCGTCCTCACCTTGGACGCCGATACGCGGCTGCCGCGGGAATCCGCGCGGCGGCTGATCGGCACGCTGGCGCATCCCCTCAACCAGCCGCGGTTCGATGCGCGCCTCGGCCGCGTCGCCGAGGGCTACGGCATCCTCCAGCCGCGGATCACTCCGACCCTGCCGTCTGACCGCGACGGCTCGCTCTTCCAGCGCATCTTCTCCGGTCCGGCCGGCATCGATCCCTACGCGGCGGCGGTCTCGGACGTCTATCAGGATCTCTTCGCCGAGGGGTCTTTCACGGGCAAGGGGATCTACGACGTCGACGCCTTCACCGCGGCGCTCGAGGGCAAGGTGCCGGACAGCGCCATGCTCAGCCACGACCTGTTCGAAGGGGTCTTCGCGCGCGCCGGCCTGGTGACGGACATCGAGCTGTTCGAGGAGTTCCCCGCGCATTTCGAGGCCGCGGCTGCCCGGCAGCACCGCTGGGCGCGCGGCGACTGGCAGCTGCTGCCGTGGATCTTCGGCCGCGGGCCCACCCGCGACGGCCGCCGGCTGAGCGCGCCGATCCCCGCGATCGGCCGCTTCAAGATGATCGACAACCTGCGGCGGACCCTGCTCGCTCCGGCCGCCTTTCTGACTCTGCTGGCCGGCTGGACGCTGCCCGAGGTTTCGGCGCCGGTCTGGACGGCCTTCGTGCTGGCGACGATGGCCGTGCCAGGGGCACTCCGGCTCCTTTCCGGATTGATCCCGCGGCGCCGCGGCATCTCCAAGCGCAGCCATGTCCGCGGTGTCGCCACCGACTTCGTCCTCGCCACGGCACAGGTGGGATTGACGGTCACCTTCCTCGCCCAGCAGGCATGGAAGATGGCCGACGCGATCGCACGCACGCTGGCGCGGCTCGGCGGTACGGGCCGTGGAATGCTGGAGTGGGTGACCGCGGCACAGTCGAAGATCGGGCTTGGTCTCGACGTGGGGTCCTTCTACCGGCGAATGGCTGGCGGGGTGGCCCTGGCCGTCGTAGCGGCAGCTCTCGTGGCAATCTTTCACCCTGGCGTCTGGCCCTGGGCGGGACCGCTGCTGCTCCTCTGGCTGCTGGCGCCCGCGGTGGCGCGCTGGATCAGCCTGCCGCCGGCTCCGGCGAAATCCGTGCCCCTCACCACCGAGGAAGCGCAGACCTTTCGGCTCCTCGCCCGCCGCACCTGGAGCTTCTTCGAGAGGTTCGTCGGTGCGGAGGACCACGCGCTCCCGCCCGACAACTTCCAGGAAGATCCCCGGCCGGTGGTGGCCCATCGCACCTCGCCGACGAACATGGGGCTCTATCTCCTCTCGGTCGCCGCCGCCCGGGATTTCGGCTGGCTGGGCACCGTCGATTGCGTGGGGCGGCTCGAAGAGACGCTGCGGACGATGACCGGGCTCGAGCGCTACCGGGGTCACTTCTACAACTGGTACGAGACCCGCGAGCTGCGGCCCCTGGAGCCGCGCTACGTCTCCACCGTGGACAGCGGCAACCTGGCCGGACACCTGCTGACGCTCGCGGAAGCCTGCCGCCAGCTCTCCGGGCCTCTCTCCGATTCCCAGTTGCTCTCGGGGCTGCGCGACGCCGTCGCGCTGATCCGTGAATCGGCGCCGGTGAGCACCGGCCGCCGTACCCAGACGGTCACCCGCCGCCAGCTCGACGAAGCGCTAGCCGCGGTCGACGCCGCCATGGACAACCCCGGCGCGCCCTGGGCCGCGCGCCTCGCGGAGCTCGACCGCGATCTCCATGCCGTGCTGGACGTGATACGGGCGCTGGCCAGCGAGCAGGGGGATGCCTGGAAGGAGACGCTGGCCTCGGCCGAGCTGGCGCAAGCCTGGGCCGCGAGCCACGCGCGGGATCTCGATGCCGAAGGTCTTCCTCATCGCCTGGCGGAGATTTCCCGCGTCGCCTCCGCCCTGTTCGACGAGATGGAGTTCGAGTTCCTCTACGACCGCTCGCGCAAGCTCTTCTCGATCGGCTACCGGATCGCCGAGGGCGAGCTCGACCTGAGCTACTACGACCTGCTGGCGTCCGAGGCCCGGCTGGCGAGCTTCGTCGCGATCGCCAAGGGAGAAGTTCCCGTGGCGCACTGGTACCACCTGGGCCGCTCGCTGACGCCGGTCGACCGCGGAGCGGCGCTCATCTCCTGGTCGGGCTCGATGTTCGAATACCTGATGCCGGCGCTGGTGATGCACTCCCCCCCGCACAGCCTGCTCGAGCAGACCTGCCGCCTGGTGGTGCGGCGCCAGATCCGGTACGGAGCCGACCGCGGCGTGCCCTGGGGCATCTCCGAGTCGGCGTTCAACGTGCGCGACCTGGAGATGACCTATCAATATTCCAATTTCGGCGTACCGGGCCTCGGTCTCAAGCGCGGACTGTCCGAAGACGTAGTGGTTGCGCCCTACGCGACGGCCCTGGCGGCGATGTTCGAGCCGCACGCCGCGGTGCGAAACTTCGCGCGCCTCGAGCGCACCGGAGCCCGCGGGCGCCATGGCTTCTACGAGGCGATCGACTACACGGCCGAGCGGCTGCCGGAGGGGCAGGACCTCGCCGTGGTGCGCGCCTACATGGCGCATCACCAGGGAATGACTCTCCTCTCCCTGGCCAACGTCCTCGACGTGCGCGGAGACGGCTCCATGCCGGCCCGCTTTCACGCCGTGCCGCTCGTCCAGGCGACCGAGCTGCTGCTCCAGGAACGGACGCCTCGCGATGTGGCCGTGGCCCGGCCGCGGGCCGAAGAGGTTGCATCCGCCGCGCCGGTCAGCGGCCTCGCGCCGGCCGTGGCGCGCCGGTACGCCTCCCCGCACCAGTCGATCCCGCGCAGCCACATCCTCGGCAACGGCCGCTACTCGGTGATGCTGACGACCGCCGGCTCGGGGTACAGCCGCCTGCGCGACGTGGCCGTCACCCGTTTCCGTGAGGACACCACCCGCGACGACCGGGGGACCTTCCTTTTCCTGCGCGACGCGCAATCCGGCCAGGTGTGGTCCGCGGGCTATCAGCCGAGCGGCGCCGAGCCCAACAGCTACGAGGTCTACTTCTTCGAGGACCGGGCGGAGATCGTCCGCCGCGATGGAGACATCGTGAGCCGGCTGGAGGTGGTGGTCGCCCCGGAAGACGATGCCGAGGTCCGCCGGGTGTCGCTCACCAACCAGGGCTCCCGGGTGCGGGAGATCGAGCTGACCTCCTACGCCGAGGTCGTGCTCGCCCCACCCGCTGCCGACCTCGCCCATCCGGCTTTCTCGAACCTGTTCGTCGAGACCGAGCTCGTCCCCCAACTGGGAGCGCTGCTCGCGTCGCGGCGGCCGCGGGCTGACAGCGAGCCCCGGATCTGGGCGGCGCACGTCGCCTGCGTCTCGGGGAACAGCGTCGGAGAGCCGCAGTTCGAGACCGACCGCCTGCGCTTCCTCGGCCGCGGGCAGGGGGTGAGGACCGCCGCGGCGGTGCTCGACGGCGGCCGTCTCTCGAACACCGCGGGCGCCGTCCTCGATCCGATCTTCAGCCTCCGGCGCCGGGTCCGCCTCGATCCGGGCACGACGGTCCGCCTCACGTTTACGACGCTGGTCGCTCCGTCCCGCGAGACCGCGCTCGTGCTCGCCGACAAGTACCGCGACCCGGCGGCGTTCGAGCGCGCGGCGACCATGGCCTGGACCCAGGCGCAGGTACAGCTCCGCCACCTCGGCATCCTGCCCGAGGAGGCCAACCTCTTCCAGCGCCTCGCCAACCGCGTGCTCTACTCGGACCCCTCCCTGCGCCTGCTGGAAGTGCTGCAGCGCAACACGCGCGGACCGTCGTCCCTCTGGCCGCACGGCATCTCCGGCGACCTGCCGATCGTCGTCGTGCGCATCGACGAGGTCGAAGAGCTGGGGATCATCCGCCAGCTCCTGAAGGCCCACGAGTACTTCCGCCTCAAGCTCGTGCCTGTCGACCTGGTGATCCTGAATGAGAAGGCGCCCTCTTATGTGAATGATCTGCAGGCCGCCCTCGAAACGCTGGTGCGCACCAGCCAGTCGCGCCTTCATCAGGAAGGGAGCGAGCAAGACCGCAGCGGCGGCACGGTCTTCCTCCTGAGGTCGGACCTCCTCGCGCCGGAAGTCCGGGACGTCCTCCTCGCTGCGGCCCGAGCGGTGCTCGCGGGGCGCAACGGGACGCTCTCCGACCAACTCGTGCGCCAGCCGAGAAGGGTGGAGAGGCAAGTGCGAAACGCAATGCCTGTGGTATCTGTGAAGACCTCGGTAGCGCGCCCCGACCTCGAGCTCTGGAACGGCCTGGGAGGGTTTGCCGCCGATGGGCGCGAGTACGTGACGGTCCTGGAAGAGGGGCTGTGGACGCCGGCGCCCTGGATCAACATCATCTCCAATCCCGGCTTCGGCTTTCAGGTCTCCGAGTCGGGCGCCGGCTACACCTGGTCGGCCAACAGCCGTGAGAACCAGCTCACCCCGTGGTCCAACGACCCAGTCAGCGATCCGCCAGGGGAGACCCTGTACATCCGCGACGAGGAAAGCGGGCAGCTCTGGGGCCCGACCGGCCTGCCCATCCGCGAGGCCGCGCCCTATGTGGTGCGCCATGGCCAGGGCTACAGCCGGTTCGAGCATGCCTCGAACGGGATCGAGCTGGAGCTTCTGCAATTCGTGCCGCGGACCGATCCAGTCAAGATCTCCCGCCTCTCGATCACCAATCGCGATAGCCGGACGCGGCGCCTGTCGGTGACCGCGTACGTCGAATGGGTCCTCGGCACCTCGCGCAGCGCCTCGGCGCCCTTCGTGGTGACCGGGATCGATGGCGTGACCGGGGCGATGCTTGCGCGCAACGCCTGGAACAGCGAGCACGGCAACCGCGTAGCCTTTGCCGATCTCGCGGGGCGGACCGCCTGGACCGGAGACCGCACGGAATTCCTGGGCCGCAACGGCACGGCCAGCCAGCCGGCTGCCCTCGCAAGGCGAGAGCCACTGTCGGGACGGGTGGGCGCCGGCCTCGACCCCTGCGGCGCTCTCCAGACCGTCATCGAGCTGCGCCCCGGCGTCCGCGCCGAGATCGTCTTCCTCCTCGGCCAGGGGAGCAGCGTCGAAGAGGCGCGCACCCTGATCGACCGGTATCGCAAGGCCAACCTGGATACGGTCCTGGCCGAGGTGACCGGGGCTTGGGAAGACCTCGCCGGTGCGCTCCAGGTCCGCACTCCGGACCGTGCGATGGACCTCCTGCTCAATCGCTGGCTGCTCTACCAGACCCTCGCCTGCCGGCTCTGGTCGCGCTCGGCTTTCTACCAGGCGGGTGGCGCCTACGGCTTCCGCGACCAGTTGCAGGACGTCATGGCGCTCGCCGTCTCCCGGCCGGAGATCGTGCGCGAGCAGATCCTGCGCGCCGCCAGCCGGCAGTTCCTGGAGGGCGACGTCCAGCACTGGTGGCATCCGCCCACGGGCAAGGGCGTGCGCACCCACATGTCGGACGACCTGCTATGGCTGCCCTTCGTGGTCCTTCATTACATGGAGGTCACGGGCGACGCGGCAGTGCTCGCCGAGGAAGTGCCCTTCATCGAAGGACCGCCGGTGCCGGCCGGCCAGGAAGATGCCTACTTCGCCCCCACGGTGTCGGCGCAGACCGCCTCGCTCTTCGAGCACTGCGCCCGCGCTCTCGACCTGCGGCTCGCGGTCGGCCGCCACGGCCTGCCGCTCATGGGCACGGGGGATTGGAACGACGGCATGAACCGGATCGGCCGTCTGGGGGAGGGCGAGAGCGTCTGGCTCGGCTGGTTCCTGCACCCCCTGCTCGGAAAATTCGCGGCGCTCGCCGAAGGGAATGGGGAGACTGCGCGGGCCACGGTCTGGCGCGATCATGCCGCCGCGCTCAAGACGGCTCTCGAAAGGGAAGCCTGGGATGGCGACTGGTACCGCCGCGCCTGGTTCGACGACGGCACGCCGGTGGGATCGGCCGCGAGCGAGGAGTGCCGCATCGATTCGATCGCCCAGACCTGGTCGGTCCTCTCGGGAGCGGCCGAGCCGGAACGCGCGGAGCGCGCCATGGCGTCCGTCGAAGAGCACCTGGTCCGGCGTGAGGACCGTCTCGTCCTCCTCTTCACTCCGCCGTTCGACAAGACGCCGCTTGATCCCGGCTATATCAAGGGCTACGTGCCGGGCGTGCGTGAAAACGGCGGCCAGTACACGCACGCCGCCGTCTGGTGCGTCCTCGCCTTTGCTGCTCTAGGGGACGGAGACAAGGCCGCCGAGCTGTTCTCGCTGCTCAATCCGATCAATCATACGAAGACGCGGGCCGGCATCCATCGTTACAAGGTCGAGCCCTACGTCCTGGCCGGCGACGTATACGCCCAGCCCAGCCATCTCGGCCGTGGTGGTTGGACCTGGTACACCGGCTCCGCTGGCTGGATGTACCGCGCTGGCATCGAAGGCATCCTAGGCCTGCGCCTGCGCGGAGCCGTGCTGTCGATCGACCCCGCGATCCCACGGGCCTGGCCATCCTACGAAGCCGTCCTCCGCCACGGAGCCGCGCAATACACGATCACCGTCGAGAACCCGAGCGGCGCGACGCGGGGAGTAGCGGAAGCCGAGCTCGACGGCGCGCCGGTGCCGCTTCCTTCCGGCGGTGCGGCTGAATTTGCGCTGGTTGAAGATGGCCTCCACCGCATCCGGGTTGTCCTTGGCGAGCCCGGGTAGATCCCCGAGTCACTGATGATGTCCTTTCTTGAGGCACCACCGGTTCTCATCGCTGTCTCCTACTTGAGTTTGGTTCTTTATTGGTACCTTCGCGTGGTCGCCACGAGGACGGGAAGCTATAAGGCCCTGGCAGAGCTGCAGGGTCCACCAAGTGCTATCGAGCAAGGCATCTGGATCGCCCTCCTGGTAGCCGGAGCACTCTTCGTCGCTTTCAGGGTTTTACTTTAAGTAGTCGAAGGCGATGAAACTCCAGGGCCGGCAGAGGCGTAGTGGAGGCAGGAGGGCTTTCCCGATGTGGACGTTCCTGGCGTGGTTGGTCCTGTTCGTGCTCTGCTGGCCCCTGGCGCTGCTTGCGCTCGTCCTCTATCCGCTGATGTGGCTCCTCGCCTTGCCGTTCCGGCTCCTGGGCATGACCCTGGAGGCGGTCTTCGAGACCCTCAAGGCGATCCTCTTCCTACCGGCCCGGATGCTCGGCGCCCGGCGGGCCTGAGAACGGCCTGGGTCCTTACCCGATCAGCTTCTTGTAGTACTTGAGGTGGCGGATGACGGCCTTGTTTCGCCCC
This sequence comes from uncultured Holophagales bacterium, assembly GCA_963741305.1. Taxonomy (GTDB): domain Bacteria; phylum Acidobacteriota; class Thermoanaerobaculia; order Multivoradales; family UBA5704; genus DATMER01. Next base: position 575,627 of record CAVUHL010000003.1, read on the forward strand.
AGCTTCTCGTAGATGCCCGCCAGGTTGAAGTGGGCGTCGGCGAGCTTGGGATCGAGCTTTAGGGCCTTCTCATAGACCTCGATCGCCTCCTGCTGCCGGTCGAGGTCCTGCAGGGCCACCCCGAGGTTGAAAAGGGCGATCGAATCGTCAGGCCGTGCGGCCAGGGCGCGGCGGTAGCAGGGCTCGGCCGCGGCAGCGCCGCCGGTCTCGTGCAGGAGACGGCCGAGGTTCAGATGGGCATCGGCCAGATCGGGATTCACTTCCAGGGCCTTGCGATAGGCCTGGATCGCCTCGCCGGGATCTTCATCCTCGATCTCGACGCCCCGCTCGTACCACTCCTCAGCGATGTCGGGAGCCTCGGGCTCCACGATCTTGCTCTCCGCGCGCTGGAGCGACGCGGCGCCGCGTGCCAGTTCGGCGACCTCGAAATCGAGCAGGGCTTGACCGGATTCGGGGTTCCAGACTTCGCGGCCGTCGCGCACCACCACGTGATGGCCTTGGGCCGAGATGCGGACGCCGGTCAGAGGACGGCCTTCGGGGAGCTGCTCGCGGAGGTTCCTGAGAGCCAGGTGGATGCGGCGGTGGGGGACGCGCGCAGCCAGGAGACCCTTGGCCGTGCGCAGCAGGATCAGGTCTTGGAAAGAGAAACGGTGCTCACCGCGAGGCCCCTGCCCTGGAGACAGGAAGCCGGCGCGTACACAGGAGCGGACTTGGGCGACCGAGAGGCCGAGCAGCGAGGCGACGTCACGCGTCGAATAGCCGCTCGGGCTGGCGGTGCGTTCCGTCTCGCCCGATGATCTGAGAGAGGCGGGGCGATGCATCGCTTACCATTGTACTCCCGGTCAGGCCTCTCTCAGCGCTTGGACGATTTCTTCTTGGGTTCCGCCACATCGGCAGCCTCTTCCGCGGTCTTGCGCGGGGAGGCCTTGGGCGGCTTGCGCGAAGCGATCGGGATCGGCTCCTGCGACTTGCCCTTGGACTGGCCCTGAGGCTGGGCAGCCGCGAGGCTCGCCTTGAGCGCTTCCATGAGATCGATGATCTGCGCCTTCGGGGCTTCCGCCGGCGCCGCCTGGATCTCCTGGCCCTGGACCTTCTGCTCGATCAGCGCGCGGGTGCGCTTGCGCACGTTGTCCTCGTAGGCCTCGGGGTGGAACTCGTCCGCGGCGATCTGCTCGATGAGCTGCATGGCGAGGCGCAGCTCCGGCTCCTTGACCTCCGACGGCGCGACCGGGACTTCGGTGAAGCTCCGGACCTCGTCCGCGTAGCGGAGCTGCTGCATGATCAGGCCTTCCTCGTAGGGGCGGAGCAGGACCAGATAGTCCTTGCCGCGGGCGGCGTAGCGCGCCACCGCGGCGCGGCCGGTCTCCCGCATGGCCTGCGACAGCAGCCGGTAGGGCTTGTCGCCTCCCTTGTCAGGTCCGAGGTAGGTGGACTTCTCGAAGAACACCGGATCGACCTCTTCGGAGGGGACGAACTCGGTGATCTCGATGGCGTTCGTCGGTTCCGGAGTCAGAGCCTTGAGCTCATCATCCGAGAACAGGACGTACTGCCCTTTGGCGTATTCATAACCTTTTATCATCTCATCCCGTCCCACGACCTGGTCGTCGGTCGGGCAGATGTACTGTTGCTTGAGACGGGTACCACACTTCCGGTGCAGCATGTTCAGCTGGATCCCCGACGCGGTCTCACCCGTCGAGTACAGCTTCACCGGGATCGTGACGAGGCCAAATGAGATTGTTCCGGAGGCGAAAGGTCGAGCGGTCATTGCCATAATATACCATCGGTTTGCAATGTCCGTGCACGTTCCTGGAAAAATCGATGCATCCAGACTTTCGAAGGAGATTCGAAAGGAGCTGGGCCGCCTGAAAGCGCCGCGCGGCGCGGTTTCGGCATTCGATGCTGAAGCTATGAAACCCGACGTCAGCAGCCGTCCTTTTACGAAAAAAGGTTGGGTCTTCGAATTGAAATATGACGGGTTCCGGCTTCTTTCCGAGAAGACGGAGGACGGGGCCCGGCTCGCTTACCGCAGCAGGCGCGACGCGACTCGTATCTTCCCGGAGATCCTGCGCGCCGTCGGCGATCTTCCTTTCCAATCTCTTTTGCTGGATGGAGAGGCCGTGGTGCTCGACGAGTCGGGGCGCCCCGACTTTCAGAGCCTGCAGCGGCGCGGCCAGCGGGCTGTGTTTGACAACACTGCCGTGCTCTTCGCTTTTGACATTTTATCTTTCGAAGGGTACGACCTTCGTCCGCTGCCCCTTTCGTATCGTAAGTCGGTGCTGCGGCGCGTGCTCCCCGAGGGCGGAGTTTTGCGCTACGTGGATGAGGTGCCCGAGCGCGGCGAGGACTTCTACGCCGCGGTAGAGGGCATGGGCCTCGAGGGCGTCGTTGCGAAGAAGGAGGACTCGCCCTACCGCGGCGGCTATTCCGATCTCTGGCTGAAGATCCGGGTGGACCGCCGCGCCGATTTCGCCATCGTCGGCTACGAGCCCGGGCCGGGCGGATTCCGCTGCCTCCATCTGGCGGTAAGCGAGGGTGGAGGGCTCGTCTATGTGGGAACGGTCGGCAGCGGCTTCGATGGCCGGGAGCAGACGGAGATCCGCGCCCGGCTGGATGCGGCCCGGCGGTCGAGTCCGGCCGCGGAGGGGGCAGTCGGCCCCAAAAGTGCGGTCTGGGTGGAGCCCGAGCTGGTCTGCGAGGTGCGCTACAAGGAGTGGACCCGCGGCGGCAATCTCCGTCAACCGGTGTTCCTGCGCCTGCGCGAGGACAAGGAGGTCGGCGAGTGCCTCCGGTCCTCCGACGCTCCTGAGATAGAGGAAGAAGCGCCTGCACCGTCCGTTGAGAAACCGCGCTTCACCAATCTGACCAAGGTCTTCTGGCCGGAAGAGGGGTACACGAAGGGCGACCTGATCGAGTACTACCGCAACGTCTCGCCCTGGATCCTGCGCTACCTGCGAGATCGGCCGCTGGTGCTCGATCGGTATCCGAACGGCATCACCGGCAAGTCGTTCTTCCAGAAAGACGCGGGGGACGGCGGCGAGTTCTTCCTCTGCAACAGCGAGGACGACCTGCTCTATCTGGCCAATCTCGGGGCGATCCCTCTCCATGTCTGGTCGAGCCGTAAGGAGTCGATCGACCGGCCGGATTGGTGCATCCTGGATCTCGATCCCAAGGGAGCGCCGTTCCGGGACGTGGTGCGGATTGCCCTCACGATCGGCGACCTTTGCGACGAGATCGAGCTGCCGGCGCTGGTGAAGACGAGCGGCGGGAGCGGTCTGCACATCCTGATCCCCATGGGCGCGCAGCACGATCATGACTTCGTGCGCCAGCTAGCGGAGCTGCTCGCCCGCGTGATCGTCGACCGCCTGCCGGCGATTGCCACGACACTGCGGTCCATCCCAATGCGGAAGGGGAGGGTTTACGTAGACGCTCTGCAGAACGGCCGCGGCAAGCTGCTGGCTGCTCCGTACAGCGTACGGCCGCATCCTGGAGCGCCGGTGTCGACTCCGTTGGCCTGGAGCGAGGTGAGCTCGAAGCTCGACGTGCGCAAGCTCAACCTGCGCACCGTGCCGAAAAGGTTGCAAAAGACCGAGGACCCGTTGCTGCCGGTGCTCGAGCTCCAGCCCGACCTGATGAGCGCTCTGGGCCGTCTGGCCGAGCTCCTCTGATCCAGAAAAAGCCCCCTCCCGGACGGGAGGGGGCGAGATCAACCGTTGGTAAACCTGCGCGGCTTTACGGCGTGCAAGCCTGGACGAGCACGTCGTCGAGGAACCAGCCATCGCCGGTCACCGAGCAGTCCGTGATCGTGGTGAAGCCGATGCGAACCTGGCGTCCGGCGCAGCCGGTGGTCGTGCCGGTAGCGACGTTGCAGGCCGCGTCGAGGTCGACCGTGGTGTTGACGAAGGCGGCCGCGGTGCCGGTGAAGAAGGGCACCCCGGCGGCGCCGGCCGGCGCGCAGTCCGGCGCAACGGTGCCGTTGTAGCTGGTTCCGGACAGGATGGCCGTGGACGGAATGATCTCGTAGTTGGTGCCATCGACCGAGATGGTCAGGGTGCCGCCGTCATAGCCGGTCTCGAAGGCGCGGCGATGCCAGAAGGACAGGCGGGTGGTGGTGGACCCGGCCGGGACCGTGATGCCGGGCGCGCCGTTGGGCTGGGCGAAGTTGAAGTTGTTGCTCGTGTAGTCGGCGGTGCAACTCGTGCCGCCGTAGCGGAAGATCTTCGTGCCGGTCTTGGCCGCGCAGGTCTGGATGCCGCGCCAGGGCGTGACCGTGCCGCTGCCGCCGAAGCTGCCGCGGTACCAGCCGGCCAGGCCGGAGCCGGTCTCGAAGCCGTTGGTGTAGAGGGTGGTCGTGGTGCAGGCCGGGCAGGCCGCGGTGGTGGCGGTCGCCTGGTTGGAGTTGCCCGACTCGCAGGTGGGGCTGTTGGCCGCGCGCACGACGTAGTAGTACGCCGTGTTGCAGGTCAGGCCGGTGTTCGAGAACGACGTGGTGGCCGACGAGCCGACCGGGGTGTAGGGCCCGCCCGGGGTCGTGGAACGGTACACGTTGTACGAAGTGGCGCCGGCGACCGGGTTCCAGGAGAGGTTGACCTGGGTCTGGCCGGCCGGGGTGGCGGTCAGGCCGGTCGGAGCCGCGGGCGGCGTGCAGGGCGCGGCCGCCGGGGTAACCGACAGGCAGGTCGAGGGCGCCGAGGCGCAGGCCTCGTTGCCGCTCGGCTGGGCCGCGACCTGGTAGTAGTAGGTGAAGCCGTTGGCCACGTTGGTGTCGGCGAGCGAGGAGCCGGCGGCGTCGTTGGCGATCTTGGTGAAGCCGGAGTTGCAGCCGTTCTCCGTGCGGTAGACGTCGTAGACGCCGGAGGAGCCGGACCAGTTCACGGTCACCGAGTTGTTGCCGGCCGTGAGGCTGAGCGACGGGACGGACGGCTGCGCGCAGCCGCGGAAGTTGGTGTTGGCGCCGGCGTCCGTGGTGCAGGCGATGCCATGGCGATTGAACGCCGCGTACAGGGACGCCGAGTTGGGCGTGCCGTTGGCGAGGTTGCCGTCATCATCGTCCACGGCGCGCATGGTCTTCCACAGCGAGCCGGCGTTGCAGCCGTTGGAGGTCCAGGTGCCGCTCGGGGTGCAGGCGAAGGCGGCCGTGGCCGTGGCGCGGGAGAGATACCAGAGGCGGTCGACGGTAGCCCAGGCGGAGCCGGTGCCCGGGCTGGGCAGGTCGCGGTTGGCCAGATCCCACAGCGCCTCCGAGGAGATGTAGGACTCGCAGTGGCCTTCACGGCCGCAGGGGCCGTTGTAGCCGCCGCCCGCGGGGCAGAGGGTGCGGGTGAAGTTGCTCACGGTGTGCGGGGTGTTGGACGCATGCTTGGCCCAGTCGATGTCGCGCACGCCGGTGCAGGAGGTGCAGGCGTCGCCGTAGCCGCCGCAGTTGGAGCCGAGGAAGCCTGCGCCGACGCAGGAGGTGTGGGTGGCAAGGGCGGCGGTGAAGTCGCCGTAGGTCTCGCCGGTGCCGTTGTCAGGTGAGGAACCGCTGCCGTCGTTGGTGTCGAGGCCGTGACCGTACTCGTGCAGCGAGACGCCCTCGATCTCACCGGTGTTGCCGCAGCCGCCGCCGGAACGGTAGAAGTTGATGGTCGAGCCGTTCCAGAAGGCGTTGCAGGTCAGGTTGATGTTGACGTTGGCGGTGAGCTGGGCGGTCAGCCAGGGGCGGGTGATCCAGCCGCGGGCGATCTCCTTGGCGCGGTTCACATGGTAGAACTGGCCGCGGGCGGAGAAGGTGTTGCCCGCGCCGCCGGAGCCCGGAGTCGTGCAGTCGGTACCGGTGGTGCCGCCGAAGAGGATGTCGCCGACGCCGTTCGAGCTCTGGGAGATCGAGCCGCAGTTGTCGACGATCCGCACGTACTGGCCGTTCAGGGTCGAGGTGACGGTGCCGCCGGGCCAGGTGTAGACGCCCGCGGAGTTGGTGTAGCCGCCGGACGAGACGTTGGTGAACGGCATGGGCCGTAGCGTCGGCACGCCGAGGAACTTCACGCTGCCGGTGGCCTGGGCGTAGTCGTTGATGTCGCGGAACTCCAGGATCGCGCCGGAGACGGCGTCGACCCGGGCGCGCCAGGTGGCGCCGGAGCCCGCGCGGCGGAAGGTGAACTGCCAGGCATTGACGAGGCCGCGGCCCTTGCCGAACTCGAAGCCGTCGTTGAAGCGGCTGTCGGACACGGCGACGGGGAGCAGGCGCTGGGAGCCGCCGTCGACGAACACGTCGCGGGCGGTGAAGCCGCCAATGTAGTTGGACACCTGGGCGAGGGCGTGCTCACGGTTCAGCACCGCCGTCGGGGCGATGGTCTTCGGAGAGGGAAGGTTCTCGCTGCCGATCTGGATCACGTTTCCGTGGTTGAGGCGGAAGACGACCCGGGCGCCTTCGACGGTGAGGCCGTTGATCTCCACGTTGTAGTCCAGGTTCCACAGGTAGTCGGCGGGGTTGCCGGAGCGGTCCTTGTCCACCCTGAGGGTCTTCGGATTCACGCCCAGAATGTTGGCGACCGAGGGCAGGAACGCGGCCGCAATGCTCTCGAGAGTCGAGAGGTCGGCCTTCTTCTTCCCCCTGAGGTGGACGGCGATGTCATCGGCGCTGAGGCGGTTGCCACGGCCGGGCAGCCAGGCGATGCCTTCGCCTTCGGCGAAGTCGATGAGGCCGTTGCGCCTGTCGACCTGCCCCTTCCACTCGCCATTGGCGCCGCGGAAGGTGTGCCAGCCGTCGCGGATGGCGGGTTCGAGGACGCTCTCCGCATCGTCGACCGGCTCCATGACCGGCCGGGCCGCAAGGCGCTCGTCGACGAAGGCGAGGGCCTGAAGAGGATCGTTGGTGTCCTTGATCACTTGAGCCGTTGCAACCGTGGGCAATACGGCAGCCAGGGTGAGACAGACACCCAGGTACATCCACGTGGACTTCAGTCTCATGAGCTCTCCATTTCCGAAGAAGTTGCGCTTGCGCTCGCACAGGAGGTTCGAGCGGGAGATTGCCGAGCTACTTTGGGAAGGGATATCGGGGGTCCGCGTTCCACCGCCACAACAAGGACAGGTGTTCGCCGGGCAGGAAAGCGAGCCCTCTCCCGAGGCGGGGGAGAGGGAGAATGAATCGATCGCCTACTGGCAGGCCGTCACGGTCACGTCGTCGAGGAACCAACCGTCGCCGGTGACGCTGCAGTCCGAGATCGAAGTAAAGCCAATGCGGACCGACTGTCCGGCGCAGCCGCCGGTGCCGCCCGTGGCCGCGTTGCAGGCCGCGTCCAGGTTGACGGTCGTGTTGGTGAAGGTGCTCGAGGTGCCGGTGAAGATCGACGCCCCGACGGCCCCGGCTGGCGGGCAGTCCGCCGCAACCGTGCCGTTGTAGGTGGTCCCGGACAGGATGGCCGAAGCCGGGACGTAGGTGTAGTTCGTGCCGTTGACGGAGACGGTGATCGTGCCGCCGTCATAGCCGGTTTCGAAAGCGCGGCGGTGCCAGAACGACAGCCGCGTGGTGTTGGAGCCGGCCGGGACGGCGATGCCGAGCGTGCCGTTGGGCTGGGCATAGGCGAAGCGGCCGCTGCCGTAGTCCCCAGTGCAGGTCGTGTTGCCGAAGCGGAAGACCTTGCTGCCGGTTTTCGCGGTGCAGGTCTGGATGCCGCGCCAGTCGACGGTGCTGCCGCCGGTGAGGAACGTCCCGGTGCCCCAACCCGCCAGCCCGGTGCCGGTCTCGAAGCCGTTCGTATAAAGAGTCGTGGTCGTGCAGCCGATGCAGGCCGAGGTCGTGGCCGTGGCCTGGGCGGAGTTGGCCGACTCGCAGCCGACGACAGCGCGGACTATGTAGAAGTAGGGCGTGTTGCAGGTCAGGCCAGTGTCGGAGAGGCTGGTCGTGGCCGAAGAGCCGGCCAGGGCATAGGGCCCGCCTGAGGTCGTCGAGCGGTAGACGTTGTACGAGGTGGCTCCGGCGACCGCACCCCAGGAGAGATTGATCTGGGTCTGGCCGGCCGCGATTGCGGTCAGGCCGGCCGGTGCCGCGGGCGGCGTGCAGCTTCCTCCCGAGGGCGTCACGGTCAGGCAGGTGGAGGGCGCCGAGGCGCAGGACTCGTTGCCGCTCGGATGGGCCGTGACTTGGTAATAGTAGGGGAAGCCGTTGGCCACGCCGGTGTCGACGAAGGGCGAGCCGGTGTCGTCGTTGGCGATCTTGGTGAAGCCGGAGTTGCAGCCGTTCTCCGTGCGGTAGACGTCGTAGACGCCGGTGGAGCCGGACCAGTTGACCGTCACCTGGTTGCTGCCGCCGGTCAGCGAGAGCGTGGGCACGGCCGGCTGCACGCAGCCGCGGAAGCTGACGTTGGCGCCGGCGTCGGTGGTGCAGGCGATGCCGTGGCGGTTGAAAGCGGCGTAGAGGGCGGCCGAGTTGGGCGTGCCGTTGGCGAGGTTGCCGTCGTCGTCGTCCACCGCGCGCATCGTCTTCCAGAGCGAGCCGGCGTTGCAGCCGCTGGAGGTCCAGGTGCCGCTCGCGGTGCAGGAGAAGGCAGCCGTGGCCGTGGCGCGGGAGAGGTACCAGAGCCGGTCGACCGTGGCCCAGGCCGCACCCGAGCCCGGGCTGGGCAGGTCGCGGTTGGCGAGGTCCCAGAGCGCTTCGGAGGAGATGTAGGACTCGCAGTGGCCCTCGCGGTTGCAGGGGCCGACGTAGCCAGTAGCGCTCGTGGGGCAGCGGGCCTGGGTGAAGTTCGACACGGTGTGCGGGGTGTTGGAGACGCGCTTGGCCCAGTCGATGTCGCGCACGCCCGTGCAGGAGGTGCAGGCGTCGCCGTAGCCGGCGCAGTTCGTGCTGCGGAAGCCGGAGCCGACGCAGGAGGTGTGGGTGGCGAGGGCGGCGGTGAAGTCGCCGTAGGTCTCGCCGGTGCCGTTGTCGGGCGAGGAGCCGCTGCCGTCGTTGGTGTCGAGGCCGTGGCCGTATTCGTGGAGGGAGACGCCCTCGATCTCACCCGTATTGCCGCAGCCGCCGCCGGAACGGTAGAAGTTGATGGTCGAGCCGTTCCAGAAGGCGTTGCAGGTCAGGTTGATGTTGACGTTGGCGGTCAACTGGGCGGTCAGCCAGGGGCGGGTGATCCAGCCGCGGGCGATCTCCTTGGCGCGGTTGACATGGTAGAACTGGCCGCGGGCGGAGAAGGTATTGCCCGCGCCGCCGGAGCCCGGGGTCGTGCAGTCCGTGCCGCTGGTGCCGCCGAAGAGGATGTCGCCGCTGGCGTTCGAGCTCTGGGAGATCGAGCCGCAGTTGTCCACGACGCGCACGTACTGGCCGTTGAGCGTGGAGGTGACGGCCGTGCCGCCCCAGGTGTAGACGCCCGCCGAGTTGGTGAAGCCTCCCGAGGAGATGTTGGCGAAGGGCATGGGCCGGTTCTGGGGAACGCCGAGGAACTTCACGCCGCCGGTGACCTGGGCGTATTCGTTGACGTCGCGCAGCTCGAGGACCTTGCCGGAGACGGCGTCGATGCGGGCGCGCCAGGTGGCGCCCTCACCCTCGCGGCGGAAGATGAACTGCCAGGCGGCGGCCAGGCCGCGGCCCTTGCCGCGCTCGAAGCCGTCGTTGAAGCGGCTGTCCTCGACCGCGATCGGGAGCAGGCGCAGCGAGCCGCCGTCGACGAAGCTGTCGCCGGCCCGCATGCCGCCGACATAGTCGGCCAGCAGTGCGAGGGCCTGCTCGCGGGAGAGCTTGGCCTTCGGCGCCTTGGCGTTCGGCTCGGGCAGATACTCGCTGCCGAACTGGATCAGGTTGCCATTGTTCACCCGGAACACGACCCGGGCGTTGTCGATGGCGATACCGTCGATCTCCACGTTGTAATCGAGATACCAGAGATGATCCGCGGGGCTGCCGGACCGGTTCCGGTCCAGCTTGAGGGACTTCACGTCCACGCCCAGAAGATGGGCGACCTTGGGCAGGAACGAGCGGGAGATGCTCTCGACAGTCGAGAGGTCCGCCTTCTTCCTGCCCTGGAGATGGCTGGCGATGTCCTCCTGCTTCAGCTTGTTGCCGCGGCCGGGCAGCCAGGCCACGCCCGCGCCTTCGGCGAAGTCGATGCGGCCGTGCCGCTTGTCGATCTGCGCCTTCCACTCGCCGTGATTGCCACGGAACTCGTGCCAGCCGTTGCGCACGCCCGGCTCGAGCTCGCTCTCGGCGTCCTCGAGCGGCTCCATGACAGGCTGGGCCACGAGGCGGGTGTCGATGTAGGCGAGGGCATCCAGATCGTCGACGTTGTCCTTGATCACCTGAGCGCCAACTGGGAGGGCGAGCAGGCCGATCAGGGGCAGCATTGCGGTGATACGACGGCTTCTGACATTCATACGATGTCTTACCTCCTGCGAAAGTGTTCGGGAGACGACTTCGCTTCAACGGACCCCACGCCGGGGTCCGGATGTGCCTGATGAAGGGTCCTAAGGAGAAGTGTGCTCGCCGAGGGGAAAAGCGAGACTGCCGCGGGCAAGGAGGGCGGCGGCGAGGAGGGCGGTCACCGCCAGGGAGTTGCAGGTGGCGGCGAAGGACCCCCAGGGCTCGGTCAGGAACGGGCGCTGGAAGAGGTGGAGCGCGGCGGTCAGAGCCGCGAGCAGGCCGAGCCCGAGGGCCCAGTCCAGGGCGAGGGCGGCGGCGGCGCGCCCCCTGCGGAAGAGCCGCTGGACGCGGAGCACGAGCCCGGCTCCCGTGGCGGCCAGGAGGCCGTGGACCAGGAGCCAGCTCAGCAGCCGGGGTTGGTTGGGGAGGAGCAACGCCGGCAAGGGCCGGAGGATGTCGAACAGGATCATCAGCGCCAGCGCGAGCAGGCTGGTCGCGAGGCCCAGGAGCCAGCGGCGCTCCTTTCCCCTTTCCCTAGATGCCAGGAAGAGGACCACGGCCGCGGCCCCTGCCTTGAGAGCAATCCAGGTGCTGGCCAGGTTCCTTCCGTGGGTCAGGTTGAACCAGCCGATCCCCAGAAGCGTACCGAGGAGCCAACCGAGGGCGAGCACGGCCGCGTCGAAGAGAAGGATGGCGCGCAGGTCGGGCTGGCGCAGCGCGGTCCGCACGGGCAGGGCATGCATGAAAGGGCCGGGCCTGCGCGTCGCCCAGGCCACGAGCAGGGCCTGGAGGGCCGGGACGGTGACGAGGAGGAAGATGCCCTCGTAGCTGCGGTCCGCGTTGCCGAAGATCACGGCCGAGGTCAGCGCCCGGGTTAGCCAGAAGGCGGCGAGGAGCGTCAGCCAGAGGGCGAGGAGCCGGGACATCGACTGAAAGCTTACCTTGGAGCGCACTTCCTCCCCTTCGGCGCACCGGTATGGATAGATGCTTCAGTCACTTTCTCAAAGGAGAGATGCGATGCGGAAGGTAAGTCTGTCTGTGCTCCTGCTGGCTGCCACACTGACGGTCCCCGCCCAGGCCAAGGTCACGCGCTACCTGACCGGCAATGCCGGCGACGTGGTGATTTCCATGGCCGGCCCGGCCCACGACCTCGGCGGCGGCAGCACCGATGTCGACGCGGCGATCCAGTGGATGATCGACCAGGTGCGCGGCTGCACGAGCTGCTCCACCAAGGTCGACGTGGTCATCCTGCGCTCCAGCGGCTCCAACGGCTACAACGACTACATCTACGCCATGAACGGCGTCGATTCGGTCGAGACCCTGGTCATCACCAAGGCCAGCGACTCCAACACGGCCGCGGTGGAGAACACGGTGCGCAAGGCCGAGGTGGTCTTCTTCGCGGGCGGCGACCAGTGCCACTACGTGAAGTATTTCAAGGCGACGCGCGTCGAAACCGCGGTCGAGGACGTCTACGCGCGCGGCGGCGGCGTGGGCGGCACCAGCGCCGGAACGGCCATCCAGGGGGAGTTCACCTACGACGGCTGCACGGGGAGCGCCACTTCCGCGGAGGCCCTGTCGAACCCCTACCACTCGAGGATTACGTTCACGTACAACTTCTTCAACTGGGCCAACCTGCAGAGGACGATCACGGACAGCCACTTCGCCCAGCGTGACCGCATGGGGCGGACCATGTCCTTCATCGCCCGGCAGATCAAGGAGGGCCGCGCAGCCAACGTCCTCGGCGTGGCGGTCAACGAGGTCACGTCCGTGGTGGTCGACCGCAACGGCATTGCGACCGTGATGGGCGACGGCCCGGCCTACTTCGTCCTCGGCGATCACGCGCCGGAGGTCTGCCAGTCGGGCACGCCGCTGACCTACTCCAACTTCAAGATCTGGAAGGTCCCGGCCGGCGGCACGTTCAACCTGCAGAACCGGCCGACCACCGGGTACTACCTGCGCAGCGTCACCAACGGCGTGATCAGCTCGAACCCCTACTGAGGTATCATCGAGGCAAGATTGCTTTCCGAAAGGGGCGAAACAATTTATGAGGCGACTCACGAGCTTGCGTTGGTTGATCGCAGTGGTTGCGGTTCTGTTGCTGGCCGGCCCGGTGGCCGCTCAGCTCCAGACCGGCGACCTTTATGGGACGGTGGTTGGGGCTGATGGTCAGCCTCTGCCCGGCGTGACCGTCACGCTGGAGGGCCCTGCCTCTCCGCAGGTGCAGGTCACGGACGAGACCGGGAAGTTCCGCTTCCTGGGCCTCTACCCGGGCACGTACAAGCTGACCGCGGAGCTGCAGGGCTTCTCGACCCTGGAATACCCTGACATCGGCATCCGGATCGGCGGCAACACCCAGCTCGAGATCGAGCTGAGCGGCGCGGTTGAGGACGTGATCACGGTCACGGGCGAGAGCCCGCTGATCGACGAGCGCCAGGTCAACCGCGGCACCAGCGTCGGGGCCGTCGAGCTCGACAAGGTGCCGACCGCCCGCGACCCTTGGTCGCTGCTGAGCCTCGCGCCGGGCGTCCTCGTGGACCGCTTCAACCTGGGCGGCAACGAGAGCGGCCAGCAGTCCAACTTCATCGGCACGGGCGCGACCGGCCGCGATAACGTTTTCGCGGTAGACGGCGTCGTCCTGACCGACATGAACGCGGTCGGCGCCTCGGCCACCTACTTCGACTTCGGCGCGTTCGAGGAGGTGCAGTTCACGGTCTCCAGCGCCGACGTGACCGTGGCCACCTCGGGCGTCACCATCAACCAGGTGACCAAGCGCGGCACCAACGAGTGGCGGGCCCAGGCCCGCTACCTGCGCACCGATGGCGACTGGCAGTCCGACCCCGCCGATCTCGGCGACGGCCTGATCGGCAACCAGATCGATTCGGTGGAGGAGTACGGGGCCGACATCGGCGGCCCGATCTGGAAGGACCACCTGTGGATCTGGGCCTCCTACGGCGAGAGCGACATCAGCAACATCGTCGTCGGCGGACAGACCGACAAGACGCAGCTCGAAGACCTGAACACCAAGCTGAACTTCCAGGCCGGCCAGAGCAACTCGGGCGTGCTCCACTTCTGGACCAACGACAAGCTCAAGTTCGGCCGCGGCGCCGGCCCGGCCCGGGCTCCCGAGGCCACCACCGACCAGACCACGCCGCAGGACATCTTCAAGGTCGAGGATACCTGGCTGCCGACCTCGAGCCTGGTCCTCACCGGCCTGTTCGCGCGCGACGACGGCATCTTCACCCTCAGCCCCCAGGGAGGGCTCGACGCGAACATGTTCACCGACGCGAACGGCGTGCTGCGCGGCTCCAACAGCGATTTCACCCAGGAAGCCGTGATCGATCAGGCGCGTTTCGACGCCAACTACTTCTTCGACGCCGGGGCGTCCAACAACGAGCTCAAGTTCGGCGTCGGCTTCCGCGAGCAGGAGAACCACTCCATCTCGCTCTGGCCGCACGGCAAGTTCGTGGTTTCCGGCGAGTTCCAGGGGCTCGACCCCGGCATGGCCATGGTCGGCTTCGCGCGCAACCGGACCGTGGGCATCATCTCCAAATACGACTCCGCCTGGCTCCAGGACACGCTCACCTTCGACCGCTGGACGATCAATGCCGGTCTGCGGTACGACAAGCAGACGCTGGAGAACCTGGCGAAGTCCGAGCCGGGCAACCCCGAAGCGGCAGGCCTGCTGCCGGCCCTCAGCTTCTCGGGCAACGATGCCGGCGGCTTCGAGTGGGAGACGGTCGTGCCGCGCCTGAGCGCCACCTACGCCATTGGGGAGGAGCGCAAGAGCCTGATCCGCGGCACCTTCTCGCAGTACGCCGAGCAGCTCGGCCAGCTCCCGCTGGCCACCCGGGTCAACCCGATCGGCTACGCCTACGCCTACTTCTACTTCGCGGACGCCAACGACAACCTGGTCTTCGACCCGAACGAGGCTGGATCGCTGCAGTTCGCCTACACCTACAACATCGACCCCGACAACCCGTCGGGCTCCGCGCCGAACGTCAACGATCCGAACCTCGACCCGACGATGACGGACGAGATCACGCTCGGCCTGGAGCACTCCTTCAGCAAGAATTTCGGCGGCGGCGTGACGCTGTCCTACCGCAACATCTACGACATCCCCGAGAGCCGCACATTCATCAGCGACGACGCGACCGGTCAGGTCCGCCTGGCTACCCGCGAGGACTGGGTCCAGACTGGCACGGTGCAGGAGACGCTCCCGAACGGCCAGCTTTCGCGGGTGGTTCCCGTCTATGACTTGCGCGACGGCCTGACCCCCACCGGCGGGACGCTTTACACCAACGGCGACCGCGAGATGGACTACATGGGCGTCACCCTGAGCCTCAACCGGCGCCTGGCGAACCGCTGGTCGATGCGCGGCCACGTCACCGCGTCCGACTGGGACTGGAAGATCGGGCCGGAGTACGAGAGGTACGCGGACCCGACCGATCAGATTTCCGACGATACCGGCTTCGCCGACGGCGACGACGTGTACTTCGAGCAGTCGGGCAGCAACAAGTCCAACGTCCTCGTGGGCAGCCGCTGGTCGTTCAACCTGAACGGCCTCTACCAGGTCGCGCCGGAGAGGCCTTGGGGCTTCAACCTCGGGGCGAGCCTCGACGGCCGCGAGGGTTACATCTCGCCGCCCACCGTGCGCGCCAGCGGCAGCGTGGGCCGGCGCATCGTGCAGCTCACGGAGGACATCGGCGAGTTCCGCAACGACGACGTGTACGTCTTCAGCGCGCACGCCGACAAGGACTTCACCTTCGGCGACACCCGGGTGACGTTCAGCCTGGACGGCTTCAACCTGACCAACCAGGACACGGTCCTGCAGGTGGAGCGCAACTCCCGGGCCGGCAACCGCACATATGACGTCAACGAGACCCTGAGCCCGCGCGTGTTCCGCGTGGGCGTCACGTTCCGTCTCCGGTAGGTTTTCAGGGGGCGGTCCTTCAGGGCCGCCCCCCTCCGCTACAATCGCCAAAGCATGAAGCGAAGTGTCCTTGCCGTCCTTGCCGTCCTTGCCGTCTTTGCCGTCGTTCCTGCCGCCGCGGCCCCCCGCCCCCCGGACGTTCTTCTCATCACGATCGACACCCTGCGTGCCGACTCCCTCGGCTTCGCGGGCAATACCCGGGTTCAGACCCCCGTGCTCGACCGCCTGGCCGCGAAGGGCCGGGTGTTCACCAACGCCCACGCCCATAACGTAGTTACGCTGCCTTCCCACGCCAACATCCTTACCGGGCTCTACCCATTCCAGCACGGTGTCCGGGAGAACAGCGGCTTTCAACTATCCGCGGACGTGCCCACGCTCGCCACTGTCCTTCGCGGCGCCGGCTATGCCACCGCGGCGTTCGTTGGCGCCTATCCCCTGGACTCGGAGTTCGGCCTCGATCACGGTTTTCAGGTCTATGACGACCGCACCACCCGCGGCTCGAACGAGCAGGAGTTCGAGCTTGCCGAGCGGCGCGGCGACGAAGTCGTAGGCCCTGCGCTGAAGTGGTGGGAGGCGAACCAAAGCAAGCCCCGATTCCTCTGGGTGCACCTCTACGATCCTCACGCCCCGTACGCGCCGCCCGAGCCGTTCGCATCCCGTTACGCCAAGGAGCCCTACCTGGGCGAGATCGCGGCCACGGACTCATTCTTGGCGCCTCTTCTTGCGCAGAACGCGCTGGTGGTGGTGACCTCGGACCACGGCGAATCGCTGGGCGAGCACGGCGAGCTGACGCATGGCCTCTTTGCCTACGAGGCGACGCTCAAGGTGCCGCTCGTGATCGCGGGCCCCGGCGTGCAACCCGGCAAGGACGGCCGCCCGGCCCGGCACGTGGACATCTTCCCGACCGTGCTGCAGGCCGCCGGAGTCCAGCCACCCCAGGGCAGCCGCCCCGGCCGCTCGCTCCTCGCGCCGCCGAAAAGCGGCGAAACCAGCTACTTCGAAGCCCTCTCCACGAACCTGAACCGAGGCTGGGCGCCGCTGCGTGGGGTCCTGCGCCAAGGGCAAAAGCTGATCGCGCTGCCGTTGCCCGAGCTGTACGACCTGCCGAAGGACCCGGGGGAGAAGCAGAACCGGATCGACCAGGACCGGCCCACGGCGCGCGCCCTGATCGCGGAGCTGCCGGAGGAGTCGGTCTGGCCGCCGCGGCCGGGGACGCTCCCGGCGGGAGACGAGCAGAGGCTGCGGAGCCTCGGCTACATCTCCAGCTCCGCTCCAGCCCGGTCTTCGTACGGGCCGGAGGACGATCCGAAGAACCTGATCCAGCTCGACCGGAAGATCCTGCGCATCATCGAGCTGTACGGCTCGAAGAGGGTTGCCGAATCGGTCGGCCTGGCGCGCGAGGTGGTGAAGGAGCGCCCCTCGATGCCGCTGGGCCGGTCGCTCCTCGCGCAAGCGTTGCTTGAGAGCGGACAGACCGGAGAGGCCCTGGAAGTGATGCGGAAGGCCCGCGCCGAGAAGGTCACCACCGAGACCCTGCTGCGCCAGCTCGGTCTTACGCTGGCTGAGCAGGGGAAGGCGGAGGAGGCTCTGGCGGTGCTGCGGCCCATGGCGGAGGCGGGCGACTCCCGGTCGCGCAACGCCCTGGCCCTGGCGCTCTCGGAAGCCGGCCGGCAGAAGGAGGCGTACCAGGTTCTCCAAAAGGTGCTCGCGGACGATCCCGGCAATGCCAAGGCGCTGGAGCAGATGGGCCTGATCGAGCTGCGCCTCGGGCACTGGACGCAGGCGCGGGACCTCTCGCGCAAGGCGGTTGACCTCAAGCCCGGCCTTCCCCTGGCCTGGAACAACCTCGGCGTCGCCCTTTACCAACTCGGCCAGCCGGGCGAGGCCCTGGATGCCTGGCAGCGCGCCGTGGACCTGAAGCCCGATCTCTGGGACGCCCTCTGGAACCTCGGCCTGAAGGCCGCGCAGCATGGCCGTCCTCAGCAGGCCCGCGCCGCCCTGGAGCGCTTCGTGGCCGGAGCGCCGGGCGAGCGGTACGCGGGGGACGTGCGGAAGGCTCGGGGGATGCTGGAGGGGTTGAAGTGAGCCGGAGCCCTCACCCCCCGGCCCCCTCTCCCGGTCCCCCGAGCACGCCCGCCCCGGGAGAGGGGGAGACTTACTCGGGTAGGTCTGGAATGAACGAACATTCCGTGGCGATCCCGTTTTCCCCCGCCCGGGAGGGGGCAAGCCCCTCCCCTACGAAAAACAGCGTTGGGTCGATGGCTGGTGCAAGTCTCCCCCTCTCCCGGGGAGGGTGTGCTCGGGGGACCGGGAGAGGGGGTTGGGGGGTGAGGGCCCTCCTTCTCCTCCTCCTCCCCGCCTGCACCCCCAGCGGCAAGCCCTCCATCCCCGAAGGCACGCCCGTGGTAATCATCTCCATTGACACCCTGCGCGCCGACCATCTGCCCGCATACGGCTACGGCGGCGTGGAGACACCCGCAATCGATCGCTTGCGCGCGGACGGCATCCTCTTCGAAAAGGCCTACAGCCCGACTCCGCTTACTTTTCCTGCGCACTCGTCGCTCCTCACCGGCGTCCTTCCGGCCGTGCACGGCGTGCGGGACAACGTGGGCTACCGGCTCGACGCGCAGCGCCTCCCATTCCTCCCCAGGCTCCTCAAGGACCGCGGCTATGCCACCGGCGGCGCCGTCTCGGCCTACGTCCTTCAGGGCAAAGGCGGGCTCGACACTGGCTTCGACCTCTACGAGGACAGCGTGGAGTTCCGCACCAACGCCGGCCTCGGCGGCATGCAGCGGCCCGGGAGCGAGACCCTGAAGCTCTCTCTCGACTGGCTTCGCGGCGTCAAAGGCAAGCCGTTCTTCTTTTTCTTCCACATCTACGAGCCCCACACCCCTTACACGCCGCCGGAGCCGTTCGCGTCGCGCTACAAGTCGCGGTATGACGGCGAGATTGCCGCCGCGGACAAGATCGTCGGCGACCTCTTGAGCACGCTCGAAGGATTGGAAAGCTATGACGAGGCCCTGATCGTCCTGGTCTCCGATCACGGCGAGGGGCTCGGCGAGCATGGGGAAGAGGAGCACGGAGTCTTGCTCTACGACGAGGCGATCCATGTCCCCCTGATCGTGAAGCTGCCGGGTGGAAAGCGCTCGGGATCGACCGTCTCCAAGCCGGCCCAGCTCACGGACGTCGTGCCCACCGTGCTCTCGCTGCTGGATATGCCCTTGCCGGAGGGCCTGAAGGGGATGTCCCTGCTGGATGTGGGGGAGGCTCCGGCGCGGCGCATCTACTCCGAGACTTTCTACCCGCGCCTCCACTTCGGCTGGAGCGATCTGGCCTCCTTGACCGACGGCCGGCATCATTACATCGAGGGGCCGGACCCCGAGCTGTACGACCTCGCCGCTGACCCGGGAGAGAAGAGCAACGTGCTCGCCCGGGAGCGCCGGGCCTACGGCGCGATGCGCCAGGAGCTGCAAGGCTACGAACGCCGGCTTGCGCCTCCCTCGGCCGTGGACGAGGAAGCGAAGCAGGCCATGATCGCCCTGGGCTATATCGGTTCAGCTGGGGGAGACCTGAGCGGTCCCTTGCCGGACCCCAAGAGCCGCATTGGGTCGCTCGCCGATCTCAAGGCCGCGTTCCAACACAGCGCCCGCAAGGAGCACGAGCAGGCTGCCGCGGCCTACCGCCGGGTGCTCGCGTCAAATCCGCAGATGGTGGATGCCTGGGAGTTCCTCGGCCACTCGTTGAAGACCCTCGGGCGGACCGAAGAGGCCCTGGCCGCGTACCGCGAAGGGCTCGAGATCTCGGACGGCTCGCCTTCGATCGCGGTGTCGGCAGCATCGCTCTTTTTCGACCTGGGCCGGCTCGACGAGGCTGCCTCGCACGCCCGCATGGCCGCGCCGACCCATCCCTCGTTCGCCCACGGCCTGCTCGCCCAGGTCGCCCTGCGCAAAAGGGACCTGGAAGGAGCCGAGCGGGAGGCCCGGCTCGCCATGGACGACGAGAACCTGCGGCTGGGTCCGATGATCACCCTGGCCGAGGTGCTCCACGCCCGGCGGCAATATGAGGAAGCCCTGGAGACCACTGCCAAAGCGGCGGACGTCTACGCCCGACGCGAAACGCAGGACCCCGATCTGATCCGCGGGCTGTCCCTGATCCGCGGCAAGATCCTGGCGGACCTCGGAGACACGCGGGGGGCCGAAGCCGCGTTCGTGCAGGAGATCCAGCGCTTCCCCGAGGACGTCCGTGCCTACTCGAACCTGGCCGTCCTCTTCGCCATCAGCGGTCGTCCCGGAAGCGTGGGGCCGACCCTGCGCCAGATGGTGGAAGCGAGCCCCACGCCCGGCGCCTACGCCGAAGCTATCAAGACCCTGCGCACCCTCAAGGACCCGGACAGCGCGGCCGCCCTGCTGCGCTTCGCGTTGGGGAAATACCCCGGAAGCCCCGAGCTGCGGGAGCTGGCGAAGGGGTAGCTCGGGATCGGCCAACCCCTCGCTGGAGCCTCCTGACCCGCGGGTTGAGCCAGAAAACCCGTGGGTTTCGTGTTCCAACCCGCGGGTTTTACGTTACAACCCACAAGTTTAGTGTTTCAATCCACGGGTTTTGTGTTGCAACCCGCGGGTCAGGCGAGGCAACCACGGGGTTGAAGCTTCCAACCCGCGGGTTTTCCGGCTCAACCCGTGGGTTTTCCGGTTCAACCCGCGGGTTTCCTCGTCCGGCCCGCGGGTTGAACGACCCCAGCCGCGGATTGGGAGGCTCCAGCCGGTTCGCGCATGGCGCCGGTCCTCAGCGGACCGTCAACCCACGCGCCGCCCGGGCCCACGCCTCCCGCCCCGCATCCTCCGCCAGCTTCGCGGACAGCTCGGCGCACCAGGCGATGTCGGGGTCCTGCAGGCCGCTCGACGCGAGCAGCCCGGTAAGGCGGCCGAAGGAGGTCTCCCAGGCTCCCCAGGCTCGGCCGTGCGCGGCGCAGGCGAGCAGGCCGGCGTGGACGCAGGCGAGGAGCCCTCTCCAGTCCAGGCCCTCGAGCTGACCGCGGATCTCTTCCAATCCTTCCCGCGCCTCGGTAAAGCGGCCGCCTCCCAGGTCCACGAGGGCGAGGTTCACGCGCGGGAAGAGGCCATCCGCGGAGCTCAGGCGCTCGAGGATGCCGAGGGACTGGAGATAGAGGCCGCCGGCGCGCGCCAGATCGTCCCCCAGGCGGGCGGCCTCGCCCAGGCCGTTCAGGCTGCGGGCTACGCCATACTGGTTGCCCAGCGCCTCGAAACGGTAATGGGCCTTCCGGTACCAGTGCTCGGCCTCGGCGGCGTCCCGGCGCTGGCGGGCGAGGTCGGCCATTCCGATCAGGTGGTCCGCCACGCCGTGATCGTCCCCGATCTCCCGGTAGAGCCGCTTGGAGCGGTCGAAGAGCTCCCGCGCCCGCTCCAGGTCTCCCCTCTGGCGCAGCACGTCGGCCAGGCCCCAGAGGCTCGCGGCCACACCGTGGGGGTCATCGGTCGAGAGGCAGCGCTCGTAGAGGTCCACTGACTGACGGAGGTTGCCGCGCCGCCGCGCCGCGTCGCCCAGGAGGCGCAGGGCCTCGGAGCGGATGCGGACCCACTCGCCGTCCGCGCCGCCGGTGACGGCGCGGCCGGCCCAGCGGAAGACTTCGTCGAGCTGACCCTGGTGCAGGTGGATGCGGGCGCGCAGCACCCAGCCGTCCCCCCAGCGCGAGTCGCGCCGGCCCGCGCTGAGGGTTTGCAGGGCTTCGTCGCGCTGCGCCAGGAGCAATTGCGCCGCGGAGTAGTCGCTGGTCTCGCGGCGCTCGCCCGCGCCGCGCAGGAGGAAGTCGACCGCCGAGGCCGGCTGGCCGGCGAGAAGGAGATGACGGCCGAGGCGCTCCGCGACTCCACGCTCTCCCGCCGCGGCCCGGCCCAGGAGCATGGCGGCGCACCCCCGGTTGTGGCCCGGCCAGCGTCCGGCCTCGCGCGCCATCCTCTCCAGGCTTTCCCGCAGCATGGGGTGAACGAAGCGCCAGCCCTCTTCGGTGCGCACCGCCAGGTGATTCATCACCAGCCCCTCCACAAGCTCGGGTGGGTCCGGGGAACCCACGGCGCGGCAAGCCGTCTCCCATTCGATCCGATATACGTCAGGACCGAGCGCGGCGCCGATCTCCAGCGCGTCGCCGCTGCCGGCGGGCAGGTTGTCCAGGAGCCGGCCCACGCGCGCGGACCACACCTGATGGAGGTCGTCCGGGAAGCGGGCCTCCTCCCCGGGCCGCAGCACGAAGCCGGCCTCGCCGACTTCCAGCACTCCGCGTTGGACCCAATCGCCCACGAGCTGTACGGCGAAGAGAGGATTGCCGTGGGTGCGCTCCTCGACTTGGGCGGCGAGCCCGCCCGAAAGGCCGAGGAGCTGCTGCACCAGGGCGGCGCGCTCGCCCGGGGAGAGCGGCGGCACTTCCAGCGAGCTCGCGCCGGGCAGGGCGAGCAGCTCGTCGACGGCCGCGGATTCCAGGGGGCGCTCCGCCAGGGCCTCGTCGCGGACCGTGGCGAGGATCAGCACCGGCAGGTCGGCGACCCGCAACAGGTGATCGGCAAAGGCGATCGACTCGGCGCTCCAGTGGAGGTCGTCGAGCAGGATCAGGACCGGCCGCTGGCGGGCCAGGCGCCGGCAGCGGCGCTCCACGAGGTCGAAGCGCTCGGCCGCGGTCTGGGGACGGGAGGGCCGCGAGCCGGTATGGCCGGCGTCCTCGCCCGTGCCGGGCGCCATCAGCTCGGCCAGTCCCGCGACTTCGGCCTCGTCCTCCAGCTTCCAGATCCGCAGCAGGCGCCGGGTGCGGTCGATGATCTCGCCCCGGGTGAGGCCGGCGCAGCGCAGATGGCGGGCCATCATGCGCGCCAGGCCGTCGCCGGCTCCGGGGCTCGGACCGTGCGAGGCGCGAAGCACGGTGGCCCCGCCCACTTCGTGCGCCCGCTCCGCGATCCATTCCGCCAGCCGGGTCTTGCCGTTGCCGGCCGCGCCGCGCAGGAGGACGAGCCGCACCCGCTGCTCGGCATGGACCTCGGAGAGCGCCTGCCAGAGCACTTCCCGTTCGGCGCGGCGGCCGACCAGGGGGATCGAGCGCAGTCCATAGAGTCCGAGGCCCGCGCCCACGAGCTGCATGGACGGCGGCCGGGCGACCGGGTGCTCCCAGGTTTCGGGGAGCGGAGGCGATTCGCGCATTCCTGGCGGCTCGGTGGAGGACGCAGCCGGCGGCGGTGGAGCCGGCCGCTGCCGGGCCGCGGCCACGAGGCTCGTGAGGGTCAGGACCTCGGTGGAGCTTTCTTTCCCCGCCGCAGGCGCTTCCTCGGGCGGAGCCGCCGGGATGGGCCTCTCGCGCCGGCCCGGCTCTTCCAGCCGGAGCAGGGCCCAGATGGCGTCCGCGGCGCGCACGAAGCGATGGCCTCCCTCCTTCTGCAGGAGCCGGCGGAGGAACCCTTCGAACCCGCGCGGCACGGGGAACTGCGGCTCGAAGGCGGGCGGTTCTTCCTCCAGTTGCAGGCGGACGATCTGGAGCAGGCCGGGCTCGGCGAACGGCGCCTCGCCGGTGGCGAGCGCCCACGCCAGGCAGCCGAGCCCGTAGAGGTCGGTCCATGGGCCGTAGTCGCGCCACTCGCCCCTGAGCTGCTCGGGCGCCATGTAGGTGGGCGTGCCGCAGACGAAGTCGGTCGATTCCGGGCCAACCTGCCCCTCGAATGCCTGCGCGAGCCCGAAGTCGGCAAGCTTGAGCCTCGAGCCTGTTGCTTCGCCGAAGAGCAGGACGTTGGAGGGCTTCAGGTCGCGGTGAACCACGCCGCGGGCATGGGAATGGGCGAGCGCATCGAGCAGGGCGAGAAGGATGCGCCGAAGGCCTGGCCAATCCCGGATCCTGGCCGCGCGCGAGCCCAGCGTGCCGAGCTCCGACAGCTCCATGGCGAGGTACGGGCAGCCGGCCGGGAGCAGGCCGAGGGACGCCTCCTCGGCCTCGCTGCCCACCTCGCCGTGGTCGAAGACCAGGACGATCCCGGGGTGGTCGAGGCTGGCCACGGACTGCACCTCGTTGCGGAACGAGGCGAGGTACTGCGGGTTGCGCGCCCGTTCGCCCGTCATGACCTTGACCGCGACCGGCACCCGCTGGACGGCGTGGACGCCGCTCCAGACCTCGGCCATGCCGCCCCGGCCGATGGAGCGGTAGAGGCGGAAGGGCCCCAGTGGAATGGGCGCGCCACGGCTGTCGGGCATCAGGGGAAGGCTATAACAAAGGACCCCCTCTCCCGCGGTGATGTAGGGGGAGGGGAGGGGCTTACCGGCGCTGAGGCGGCTCGAGGAGGACCCACTGCTGGCAGATCTCCTCCAGGCGATGGGGGTCCTGGGCCGAGAGGGCTTCCTGGCTGAAGCGCTCGATCTCGGCAGGCGGAGTGCCGGCGCGCCGCAGGCCATACCGGATCGCGCTCACGAGAGCGAACCGGTTCCGGCTCCTGACGGAGACGCGGACATCTGGATAGAACGGCGCGATTGAAGACATCATCCCCACCAACATAACGACCGGGAAGCCCGATCTGTTTCAACTGTCCTCTATTATCCCTCTAATTGACAAAGCCCGCGAACCGTCCTACCGTTGCCGGAGGAGCCTATGACACCTATGAACGTCAATTTGAGCCCGGATCTGGAGCGGCTGGTTCACGAGCGGGTTGCGACCGGACAGTACAGATCGGCCGGCGAGGTCATCCGGGAAGCTCTCCGGTTGCTCAAGGAGCGGGACGTGGCGTTCAAAGAGCTTCAGAGGGACATCGCCGCGGGCCTGGAGCAACTGGACCGGGGAGAGGCGGACATCCTGGACATTGCAGCAATCAAGGCCAAAGCCCGGCAGCAAATGGGCTGACGCGGGGATACGGGCGTGGCGAGCGTGCGCCGGTCGGCTCTGGCCGAGCGGGATCTTCTGGAAGTCTGGTCTCACATCGCCAAGGACAGCCCGAGCGCGGCGGATCGCTTCCTCGACTTGATTGGAGAGAAGTGCGACCTGCTTGCCGCCTCACCTGAGGCGGGACGCCGACGCGAGGAGCTGGCGCCGTCTCTGCGAAGCTTTCCGGTTGGCCGCTACGTCATCTTCTATCGCCCCGGAGAGCGAGGCATCCAGGTCGTCCGGGTCCTGAGCGCCTACCGCGACATCGCAGCCATGTTCGGCCCCCCTTGACGTAAGATCCCTCTGTCATCCACTTTAGCTCGCTCTTCGGAGGTCCGGGCATGGAATGCGTCAGTTGGCTTCTGGCGATCGCGGTGGTCTGGCTGATCGTCCGCGAAGTCCGGGCGCGGGACCGGATCGCGAGCCTCGAAGCCTCTCAGAGAAGCCAGCAGCAATTGGTCGCCCATCTGGTCGAGAAGCTGGAGGGCATCCAGCGGGAGCTTCGCAGCCTCAAGCCCGCTGCTGCTCCTCTGCCTCCTCCGCCTCTTCCGTCCCGGGAGGTCGTGGTGGCTCCGCCTCCGGTGCCCCTCACCCCCGTCCCCTCTCCCATCGCACACCCGACCCCCGGGAGAGGGGCGCCCCCACCCGCGCCTGAAGCACCCCCGCCGCCGCCGGCCCCATCCATCTTCGACGAGGCGCGGAGCGCGCTGGGGCGCATCCCGAAGCCTGCCATCGATTGGGAGAACCTGGTGGGCGTGCGGCTCTTCTCGTGGATGGCCGGCATCATGCTCGCCATCGCGGCCATCCTTTTCCTGCGCTACTCGATCCAGCATGGCTGGCTGAGCGCGCCCATCCGGATGGCCATCGGCATCCTCACCGGCGCCGGGCTCCTGGTCGTCTGCGAGCTGAAGGCGGCGCAGCGCTACAAGGTGACGGCCAACGCCCTCGACGCCGCCGGTATCGCCATCCTCTTCTCGACCATCTTCGCCTCCCACTCCCTCTGGGGGCTTCTCGCTGCCACGCCGGCCTTTCTCCTGATGGCCCTGGTGGCGGCCGTGGCCGTGGCCCTGGCGATCCGCCGCGACTCTCCATTCATCGCCCTGCTGGGACTGGTCGGCGGCTTCGCCACGCCAGCCCTGCTGTCCACCGGCCAGGACCGGCCCATTGCGCTCTTCGGCTACCTGCTGCTCCTGAATGCCGGCCTCGCCTGGGTCGCGCTCAACCGCAGCTGGGCGATCCTGATCCGGCTGGCCCTGGCCGCCACCTTCCTCTATCAGTGGGCCTGGGTCTTCCGCTACCTGGACCCGGGGAGGATCCCGCTCGCTCTCGGCATCTTCCTGGTCTTCCCGGCGCTGTACCTGCTCGCGCCCGTCCTGGCGAGGGGAAAGGAAGGCGGCAAGGATTTCTGGCAGGTGGGTGCACTGGCCGCCGGGCTGCCGCTGCTCTTCGCCATCTACCTGGCAGCGACCCCGGGTTTTGGTGACCACTATGGCCTGCTCTTCGGCTTTCTCCTGCTGCTCGGCGCCGGGCTTGCCGTCTTCAGCGCGGTGCGTGGGCCGGAGCTCCTCCACGTGGCCGGGGCAGCGGCCACGGTCATGGTCTGGGCGATCTGGCTCCTCAGGTCCTACCGTCCGGCGGCATGGCCGGAAGTGCTGGCGTTCCTGTCGGCGGAGGTGCTCCTCTACCTGGCGGCGCCGTGGGTGTCGCGGGTATCGCAGGGGGTCGGCGGCAAGCTCTCACCAAGCGACGGGACCTTCGCCGCGCCTCTGCTCCTGAGCGCTTTTCCGGCGCTGATCGTCCTGGAGCCGGCGGCGGCCTCGCCGGGGCTGACGTTCGGCGTCCTCTTCCTGCTTCTGCTGGCCTCGGCGGCGTTCGCCCTGATCTACGAGTCGGGCTGGATCCACTTCGGCTCGGCTTTCTTCGCTGTTGCCGCTGAGGCGGTCTGGTCGGGCCGGCACCTGACTCCGGAGCGGCTGCTCCCTGGCTTGGCACTGTACGCGGTGTTCGGCCTCTTCTACCTGGGCGTACCGATGGTGGCAAGGCACCTGGGTCGCAAGCTGCGGCCGGAGGGGGCGAGCTCAATCGTTCTCCTCGCCGGGCTGGCGCTGCTCGGGTTCCTCTCGCTTGGACCGGTGGCGCCCTCGGCGGTCTGGGGATTGGCCCTGCTGCTTACGCTGCTCAACGCCGGCCTGTTCCTGGAGGCGCGGGAGGAGCGCCGGCCGGCCCTGGCGCTCGCTGGCGTCGTGCTCTCCTGGCTCCTGATCGGGCTCTGGTGGGCGACGATCCCGCTCGATGGCCGGGTGGTGCCGGCGCTGCTTCTGGTCGCGCTTTTTTCCTTGGTCACCCTGGTGGGCAATGCCTGGACTGTCCGGGGGGAGACGGATGCGTCCCGTGGCGTGTACCTGGCGCTCATTGGCCACGTCTTCATCCTCTTCGTGGCCACGCAGAGGAACCTGGCCCTGCCGCCCTGGCCGGTGTTCGGCGTACTGGCGCTGCTCGTCCTCGCGGCCGGCGTCGCCGCCCTGGTGTTGCGGCGGGGAGGGTTGCAGGTGGCCTCCCTGATCATGGCCCATGCCGTCATCCTCACCTGGATGATCGTGGCGGAGCGGGCACCCTGGCCGACCGTTGCCCTGGCCGCGGAAGCGGTCCTCGCGGCCTTCGGCGTTGCATGGATCTGGATGGCCCAGCGGCGCGAGACCGGAGAGCTGACTCTCACCTGTGCCAGGGGAGCGGTGGCCAGCCTCTTCGCGGCCCAACTCGTCGCCACCGCGTCAGGGCTCGCGGATGAGCCGCCGGGTTTCGCTCTGGCGCTGGCCGTTCAGGCCGGCCTCCTCGTTGCCCTGCTGGCGCTTGCCTGGAAGTTCGGCTGGCCTTGGCTTGCTCCCATTTCCGTGGCCACGTCGTTCCTGGCCGTCGCCGGCTTCTGGAACTATGACGGCCCCTACTGGGACCACGTGGCCCTCGCTACCGTAATCCTCCTGATCTATCTCGCTTATCCGCTGGCGCTGGGCCAGCGGGCGCGTCCGCTGCGGCAGCCGTGGCTCGCCGCGGTACTGGCGAGCGCCGCCTACTTCTTCCTGGCGCGCCTGAACCTGGAGGAGCTCGGCTTCGGCAGCGTGATCGGGCTGCTGCCGCTGCTCCTGGCCGGCGCCCTCGCGATCCTGCTGCGAAAGCTTTTGAATCTGGAGCCTCCGGGAGAGCGCGACCTGGGCCGTCTCGCGCTGGTCGCGGGCGCGGTGCTGGCGTTCGTGACCATGGCCATCCCGCTGCAGCTCGAAAAGCAGTGGATCACGATCGGATGGGCGCTGCTCGCCGCGGCCCTGGCCTGGCTCTACGGCCGGATCCCGCACCGGGGCCTGCTGCTGTGGACCGCGGGCCTCGCCGCGGCGGTTTTCGTGCGGCTGTCGCTCAATCCGGCGGTGCTCACCTACCATCCACGGGCCGAGGTGCCGATCTGGAACTGGTATCTCTATACCTATCTGGTCGCCGCCGCGGCTCTGCTCGTTGGAGCCTGGCTGCTGCACCGGACGGACGACCGGCTGGCGGGTGCGCTGCCGCGGCTCTCGACGCTCCTGAGCGCCGCGGGCGGCGCTCTCCTGTTCCTGCTGCTCAACATCGAGATCGCGGACTTCTTCTCCCAGGGGCCGACGCTCACCTTCGGCTTTCTTTCTGGGCGCGCGACCCTGGCAGAGGGGTTGACCTACACCCTCGGCTGGGGGATCTTCGCGCTGGCGCTGCTCGTGACCGGCATCGCGGCACACAGCCGCGGAGCGCGGATCACAGCCATCGTGCTTCTGTTGGGAACCGTGCTCAAAGGCTTTCTCCTCGACCTCGCCGCGCTCGGCGGCCTCTACCGCATCGCCAGCTTCGTGGGGCTGGCGGTGTGCCTGGCCGCGGTTGCCGTACTCATCCAGAAGTTCGTGCTGGCCCGGACGGTGGAGGAGCCGGCAGAGTGAGGCAGGCCGCATTGCTGGTTCTCGTGGTCCTTCCGCTCGCGGCCCAGAGCCCGGAGGCCGGGCGGGCGGGCGCGCCCCTGGACGTCGAGGAGTTCCGCTACGCGCGGGAGGTGCTCCAGGCCGAGCCGGGCCTTGCCGCCCTGACGCTCGACGATGCCGTCCTCGGCCACAGTCACCTCGGAGACCTGCGGATCGCGGATGCCGAGGGCCGGCAGATCCCCTACCTCCGCGAACGGAGCCCGGACCCTCTGATCGTCGAGCTTCCCGTGCCCGAGCCTATGATGGATGAGGTACAGGATGAGCGCTCCCGCTACCGTCTGAAGATGCCCTACCCGCGCCTGCCCGGAGCGCGCCTGATCGTGGATACGACCGCCGGGGTCTTCGAGCGGAGCGTCCATCTGGAAGGGCCGCTCTCCCGCCGCGGCAGGGCGGAGTGGGTGGAAGCGGCTCGGACCTGGCGGCACGCAGGGCCCGGGCCGGCGGCGCCGCTGACTCTGGACCTCCCGGCCAATGCCGGGAAGACCGTCGACCTGGTGGTCGACGAAGGGGACAACGCCCCGCTGCCGTTGGGGCGGATGCGGCTCCATCTGGAGACCTGGACGCTGCGCTTCTTCCATCCCGGCGGCCAGGGCGTTCAGCTCCTGTATGGCCGGAACGACCTGGGGGAGCCGCGCTACGACCTCTCCCTGATCGCCGCGCAGCTCGATCCAACCCAGGCCCGGGAGGTTACCCTCGCCCCCGAGCCGGCCGCGGAAGGAAAGGATTCCGCCCGCGTGCCCCGCGGCCTTTTCTGGGGCGCGCTCGTGGCCGCCGTGGCCGTGCTGCTCCTGGTGCTGGCCCGGCTTTTGAGGGAAGAGGGAACGGGGAACCGAACCGCATGAGCCTGATCCAGGAATCGCGCGAACGTCAGCGGCTGTACATTCCGACCCGGTCGGCATCTCCGGCGGAACCCTGGCGGCCCAAAGGACAGTTGCCGGATTACACTCCGGAGGTCCGCCACGGTTTGCCAATCCGCGTGGCCATCGTGGTACTGATTTTCGCCCTCAACTACCTTCTTCCCTCGGCCTCGCCCGCGCTCGAAACCGTGATCCTGCTCGTGGACGTGGTCGGGCTCATAGCCCTCTTCGACATCCTCAACAAGCTCTGGTGGGCCTACTGGAGGCGCCCGCCCATTCTGCGATGGATCACGTTTCCCGCTCACATAGGCGGGCGGCTGGAGGCGGTTCTGGTGGCCCGGCCGGCCCCCGAGGTGATCGCGGGGGTCCTGGCGGTCCTGCGCTGCGTCCGCGACGAGATTGTGGAAGAGGAGGAGGGCGGGGCCCGCATCCCGATGGAGATCTACTCCCAGACCGCCGAGTTCGAAGTGCCCGAGGAGCGGCTGAAGCAGGTCACCCTGACCTTCGAGATCCCGTCCGACCTCCCAGGTACGGAGCTGGACCGCGACGACGCGGTCTACTGGCAGATCGCCGTGCGCATCCCCGTCGTCGGCCCGGACCTGGAGCTCGTCTACCTGGCCCCGGTCTACGCCGCCAAGCCGTAAACGCCGCACGGGCTTCCGGGGTCTCTACCCGGAGTTTCAGGATGGCCGGTGGCGCATCCTTCTCGGCGGGCAGGAGATGGGCGTACTCTCCGTTTCCGAGCTTCGAGGAGGGCACCGACCTGCTCGCACGGCTGGGGAAGGGACCGAAACGAGCTTCCAAGGCCCCGGCAGATGCTGCAGCCCTTCGCCAGGCCCTCTCCCCGCTCGGCGGAGCGCCGGTTCGACAGTCTCGGATCTCGCCTGGCTCGCTACGTTGACCGTGGACCACCTGGAACAGGCCGACGCCCTCCATGTCCAGGCCTGGGCACGGCTGGCGCTCGGTCATCGAGAGCGACTGGCTGCAAGCCGGGCGCTCGCTCGAGATCCTCGGGAAAAAGAGAATGTTCATCCCGACGCCGCGGAGGCCGTGGCCCCGTGATTGGGCCGTGAGAGCCCGCCTTGTAATGGAGATGGGTCTCTACTATTCTGCCCGTAGGTCGGCGGTTCATTTCATTCTGAACGATGGAAAGGAGTCTGCATGAAGAAGCTAGCTCTGCTTTCCCTGGCTTTCGTGACGATCTTCGCCCTGGGCTCGGTCAGTCCGGCTGCCGCCGAGGACCCCCAGGTTCCTGCTACATTGGCCGAGTTCGAGGCGCTGGTGACAGGGAGCCCGTTCGTTCCCTTGACGCCTGCCCAGCCAAAGCCGATCGAGACCGTCTGTTTTTGGATTCCCACTGGCGATTGTTGCCCTGCGAGCATGACCAAGATGATCGAAGAGAATTCCTGCACGGGCGCGCTCCGTTGCGGCTTTAGCAACTGCCCCTGAGCCCCGTGCCGCGCCGCCGACCGCATAAAACAAGCTCGTGATCCCGCTCATGGAGCGCGAGCTCGGGTAGCCAGGTCTAACCACTGGGTAGCTATGTCCATGCGCCGGGTAGCTATGTCTACCCCTCGGGTAACCAGGTCTACCCACGGGGTAGCTAGGTCTACCCGGCGGGTAGCTACGTTTACCCGCGGGGTAACTATGTCTACCCCAGGGGTAGCTATGTTTACCCCTCGGGTAGCCAGGTCTACCTGAGGGGTAGAGGGGGCTACCCAAGGTTTGCGCAGGCAATTTCAAAGATCCTGAGC
Organism: uncultured Holophagales bacterium; assembly: GCA_963741305.1. Lineage (GTDB taxonomy): Bacteria > Acidobacteriota > Thermoanaerobaculia > Multivoradales > UBA5704 > DATMER01. Next base: position 606,383 of record CAVUHL010000003.1, read on the forward strand.
TGAACAGGCTTGTATACGCGTCTGAGCCAGGATTCTCCATGGCTGCGAGGAGCGGGCTGAACATAGCAGGCTAGCGGCTCCGCAATCGGCGGATTGCGCGCGCTCCTCCCTTCTTTCAGATCGTTGACACGAAAATCCGGTCTTGCGCACTACTTTATATGTAGGACTGCAGGGAGGAGGCGGGAGGCCGCTGATGGCGTCCCGCTCGTTGACCCAGGGCGCAAGGCCGTCAGGCGCTTCGGCGACCGCGCTCTATCCTGGAAGGAGAACTTTATGTCGCGTAAGATTCTCATGCTGTTCGCCGTTCTCGTCCTCATCGGCGGGGCCGCCTGGGCCAAGCCGCCGATCTACGTCAGCTTCGCCTCGGACGACTTCCACGAGGGCCCCACCTTCACCGGCTATGCCTCCAAGATCACAGGCAAGGCGCGGGTCGACCTGATGCTCGACCAGCAGGGTGACTTCGAAGGCGGGGTGGTGATCTTCCCGAGCTGGTTCACCTTCGACGCCGAGATGGTCAAGTACCAGGTGATTCCCTGGGGCGCCAACTTCCTCCACATCTGGGACTTGAAAGGCAGCTTCAGCTTCAACCACTACGACCCCGTCCTCGGCAGCCCCTTCCTTTTGGGGACGCAGTTCGACATCGCCGTGCTGACCAGCCTCTCCCCGAGCGCGACCCAGGCGGGAGCGACGATGACTCTGCAGGATTCGCAGTCTGCCGATGCCAACGTGGTGTTCCGGGACGGCGGTCCGTTCGAGGCGGTGGTCAACCTGACCTATCCCGACGACTACGTCGGCCTGGGCTCGGGCTTCGCCTTCACCTTCACCCACGTGCGGGTCGGCGACTTCGGGCCCAATCCGCCGGACCTCTCCAGCGGCAAGTTCAAGGAGGAGTTCAAGGCCGAGGGCAGCTTCTCGGGCGAGGGCGGTAACTAGCGCCGCGCAATGACTTCGATCGTCGGGAAGGCCCTTTCCCGTTGGGAGAGGGCCTCCGGAGAAGCTAGGATCTCTCCATGACGGGGAGGAAAGGCCTGGACATCGCGGACTTGCGCCTCCGCAACCAGCGGATTGCCGGCGCGGGCTTCAAACAGCCCGGCGAGGTCGTCGCGTGGATGGGGGCGGTCCAGGCTCAGGACTACCTCGGCGCGCTCTGGGCGCTCGGGCTGCGGATGAAGACGGCCACCGAGGAGACGATCGAGAAGGCAATCGCCGAGCGCAAGGTCGTCCGCACCTGGCCCATGCGCGGCACGCTGCATTTCGTGGCGCCGGCCGACGTCCGCTGGATGCTCGCACTGCTGGCCCGCCGAGTGCTCTCGGGCCGTCCGGCGCGGTACCGGCAGCTCGAGCTCGATCAAGCCGTCTTCGACAAGAGCCGGGACGTGCTCGTGCGCGCTCTGGAGGGCGACCGGCAGCTCACGCGCGAGGCCATGTACGAGAAGCTGGAGGCTGCTGGGATCTCCACCGCCGGCCAGCGGGGCATTCACATCCTGGGGCGGCTCGCGCTCGACGGGCTTCTCTGTTTCGGTCCCCGGCAGGGCAAGCAGCAGACCTTCCTCCTGCTCGAGGAGTGGGTGCCTCCAGCCAGGATGCTGGATCGCGACGAAGCGCTCGCCGAGCTGGCCGAGCGCTACTTCACCAGCCGCGGACCCGCCACCTTGAAAGATCTCGTCTGGTGGTCGGGACTCACCGTCGCCGATGCGAAAGCGGCGATCGAGCTGGCCGGGCCGCGCTTGCAGAAAGAGGACGCCCATTGGTTCGGCCCGAAGACGCCGCCCGCGACTCCGGCCCCGGCCTATCTGCTGCCGCCCTACGACGAGTACACCATTGCCTACAAGGACCGCAGCGCCGTGCTCGACCCGGCCCACGGCGGGGTCGTCTCCGGCAACGGCATCTTCTATCCGATCATCGTCCTGGGCGGCCAGGTGGCCGGCACGTGGAAACGTGAGCTGAAGAAGGAGTCCGTGGTCATCACGTTGTCCCCTTTCAAGCCACTGAAAACGAAGGAGCGGGAAGCCGTTGCCCTTGCGGCCGAGCAATACGGCGGATTTATTGGGAGGCCTGCTGTCCTCGCTTAGCCCGGAACCCTCACCCCCTGGCCCCCTCTCCCACACGCACTCACGCCCGCCCGGGAGAGGGGGAAGAGGAGCGTCGGTGAGATAGGATTGGGTGTGCCTTTTCCTCGCTCCCTTGACCGTCTTCGCCCGGTGCTTGCACCGCAGGATGAACGCGAGTGGATCCGCCGGCTGCGGACTGAGGGGACCGAGGCCGAGGCGGCGCTCTGGCAATTGCTGCGGAACCGCAAGCTGATCGGCTGCAAGTTCCGGCGCCAGGTTCCAATCGGCCGTTATGTCGCCGACTTCTACTGCCATGAGCGGAAGCTTGTCGTCGAGTTGGATGGAGGAGTCCACGCAGATCCCGACCAGCAAGCCCATGATCAAAACCGAGACGCCTTTCTCCTCTCCGTGGGCCTGAGAATTCTCCGCCTCACCAACGAAGACGTTCTCGGCCCACCCGAGAAGGTCCTCGACCAGATCCGAAAAGCGCTGCTCACCCGCTGACAAGTTCCTTTCCCCCTCTCCCGGGCGGGGGTGAGTGCGTGTGGGAGAGGGGGCCAGGGGGTGAGGGTTCCGGACTGGGGGTGCTACCGGGCTTCCGCTGCCGACCACTCCTGATCTGAAAGCTGCCAGCCGCCTCCGAGGGCTTTGTAAAGCTGAACGAGGCTCGCCAAGCGGTCAAAGCGCGTCCGCGCCAGCGAGTTCTCGGCCGCGAGCTGCTGTTGTTGGGCTTGGAGTACTTCGAGATAGTCGGCGAGGCCGGAGAGGTAGCGGTCGTTCGACAGCCGCACCGCTTGCCGATAAGAGGCCGCGGCACGCGCCTGTTCGGTTTCGATCTCGGCTAGCTTTTGATAGGCCGCGAGCGTCGTCGAGACTTCCACGAATGCGTTGGTTACGCCGGCCTCGTACTGGACCTTGGCCTGCTCCCAGCGGGCCACGGCCGCCCGGTGCTCTTCGTCGAGACGCCGGCCCTGGAACAGTGGAGTCAGAAGCCCGCCGCCGATCGACCAGGTTTTGCCGCCGCTGAAGAGATCCGAAACCTCGGGCGCTAAACCGCCGAAGGCGCCGGTCAGATCGAGGCGGGGGAAGAAGTTGGCCGCGGCGACGCCGACTTCAGCGTTGGCCGCGACGAGTTGCTGTTCGGCGGCGCGCAGATCTGGCCGCCGTTGGAGGAGATCCGACGGCAACCCGGCTGGAATCTCCGGGGGCAGGAGCTGATCGTCGAGCGGGTTCCCGCGCGGGATCGGCCCGGGATTTCGCCCCAGGAGAAAGGCCAGTCGGTTTTCTTGCGCCAGGATCAGCCGTTCGAGATCCGGGATCTCGGCCGCCGTCGAGGCCAGAGTGGCGCCGGCGCTCGCGGTTTCGAGGCCCGAGGCCGCGCCGGCTTCCAGGCGTCGGTTGAATAGATCGTAGGTCTCCTGGAAAGCGGCGGCCGAGCGCCGGGCGATCTCGAGCTCCAGGTCGAGCTCGCGAAGCTGAAAGTAGCTCGTGGCAACGTCCGAGACGAGCGAGAGCAGCACGCCGCGCCGTGCCTCCTCCGTGGCCAGATACTGCGCCCGCGCCGCTTCGTTCAATCGCCGGATGCGTCCCCATAGATCGATCTCCCAGGAGACGCCGAGGTTCACGTCATAAAGGTTATCGGTCCGTCCTCCGGGCGCCTGGCCGCGCGACCAGCCGGCGCCGGCCTGGGCCCGCGGCCAGCGCTGCGAGCGGCTGATGCCCGCGACCGCCCGCGCCTCTTCGACTCGCCAGCCGGCGAGCCGCACGTCGTAACTATTGCGGAGCGCCTCGTCGATCAGCGCCTTCAGGGATTCGTCGTCGAGGATTTTCCACCATGCCTGATCGGCGAGCGAGGCGGCTTCCGCAGGCTCGACTTGCCCGTGGATCTGCTCGGGAGCCGTGACCGGCGGCCTCTGATAGTTGGGCCCGACGGTGCAGCCGGTGAGGAGCAGCCCGGCCAAGAGAAGGGGCGCGAGAGTCCTTGCCGCGACAGTAGAGCTCGAGGGCGCCCGCATCCGTGACGCGCATCACGGCCATGAAATCGAGCGGCAGGACGGTGGCCGTGGCTTCCGCCACGCGGGCGAAGACCTCCCTCAGCTCGAGGGTCCCGGCGACAGCTCGCGTGATGCTGCGCAGGGCATCGACGAGGAGATCGGGCGGCGTTTCCGCCTCAGCCCGAGGGGCCATCCGCACAACCTCGCTCTTCATGTGGACCCACTCCTCATAGTTCGCGATCTTACCGCGCACGCGTTGCTCTCGCTCAACCGCTGCTGCTTTCATGTGGGGGACGCCCTCCTTCAATCCTCCCTTTCTCACGCGCCGTGCCAGCCCGGCCCGATCGACGATCCGGCCCACAACGTCCTGACAGAGCCTCAGTTAGAGATGAAGGCAGCACCGCGCTGCGAGTGGGGGAGGTGTACGAAAATCGACAGGTGTCGAAAACTCGTCAACCTGGCACGGCGGGGTCACTCCTCCACAATGCCTGTGTGCCGTACCCAGCGTCCGTCTTCTTCGTGGGTCAAAGTAGCCCAGACTTCTTTGGAGCGCGTACCTAGCGCGTTCGGACAGCGCACGCCGGGGAGGAACTGGAGGTCGTACATCTCGCGCACCTCGCCACCGATGTCCAGCCAGTGACTGGCGCTGCCAGTGTGCAGGTCGATGACCGCGAGGCCGCTGCGCGCCTCCGCACCTTGTTTGCTCAGGCGTTCATCGAGCGGCAGCCCGGAGAAGGTGCGCTCCTCACGGCAGCGGGAAGATCCGACGACGGCGAAGCCACCGTGGAAGGCGAGGCCGCGCAGGTATCCGGGCCAGAAGCAGACGGGCTCGAAGCGGCCGCTCGCAAGGTCCACCGTGCCCAGTTCGCCGGTGCCGGAGTTGAGGAGCCAGAGCCGCCCCTCGTAGAGGCGCGGCGAGTGCGGCATCGAAAGGCCCGTGGCGACGATCTCGCCGCTCGCGACATCGATGACAACCCCTCCTGCCTGGCGCAGGCTCCGCCAGCCGCCCGGGACGTCCGCCCTGCTGACCGCTGTGACATAGCGCGGCTTGCCGTCCTCCATGGCCAGGCCGTTCAGATGGCATCGGTCTTCGGGAGCGAGCTTGCTGATGAAGGGCGGCCGCCACAGCGGGCGGAAGCTGTGGCGCTCGTCGACCGTGGCGAGGCAACTGAAGAGGCTGTTGACGAAGACCGGCCGTCCGTCCGAGCCGAGGCCGATGTCGTGGATGTCGAGGTCGCCGGTCGTCCAGGCGAGGTGGGGGCGAAAGAGGCGGTCGTAGTCGCCCACCGTCTCGCCCGGCGCGAGGGCATTCTGAAACTGCCAGAGCTGCCAGCGGGTGGCAAGGATGAGCCCCTCGGGAGCAATGGCGAGCCCCATGGCGCGCTCGAAGACCCGCTGCAAGACGGAAAGCGAGCCGTTGCGCTTGACTCCGAGGAGAAACAGCCGGTTGCTGTGGTAGGTGGTCAACGCCAGGCCGGCGCGCAGCCCGGCGAGCCAGTCGAGGAAATGGCGCGAGCCGGTGATCTCGATGCGTGGCGCAGGTGCCGGCCGGGTCATCGCGTTTCGCCCTTCTCGTGCCGCTCCCACATGGCGAGGAAGGCGCGCTCTAGATCGCGGACCGTACGCGGCGTGTCGTAGAGCGGCGAGCCGGTCCTCGCTGCGGCGACGCGGGCGCGGAGTCCGGCGAGAGCCTCATGATCGTGTGCCAGGCAGACGGCGGTCTCTTCATAGATCGATAGGTCGGCGACCACCAACTCGGGCAGCCCAGCTGCTTGGAGCAGGCTCGCCGCGACCCGCGCCGGCAGGTGATCCCCGGGGCAGGTGAGCACCGGAACGCCACTCCACAGGGCGTCGCTCGCGGTCGTGTGCGCGTTGCAGATCCAGGTGTCAAGGAAGAGGTCGGCGAGGCCGCATCGCGCCAGGTGCTCCGGCTTCTTCAAGTGCGGCGCGAAGACCAGGCGGTCCGACCGCACGCCGCGCGCCTCGGCCTCGCGGCGCAGGTTCTCGCGCGCCGGCGGGGCCATGTCCTGGAGCCACAGGACGCCGCGGGGTACGCGCGTGAGGATCCGCATCCAGACGTCCCAGATCACGGGCTCGATCTTCCAATGCATGTTGAAGCTGCAGAAGACGAACGCCTCGTCCGGCAGGCCGTGCTCCTGGCGCTCGAAGCGGCGCGGCGCGATCGGCTGCAGGTGGTCGTTCACCTGGTAGCAGCCCGGCAGCAGGACCAGCCTCTCGCCGAAGTGCTCCTGATGTTCCAGCGGAGTGATGACGGCATCGCCGAGGAAGTAGTCGGTGAAGACGCCGCCCAAGGTTCCCGGGTAGAGGTAGACGGCCTGGATGGGCGCCGGGCGGAGGGCCAGGATCTCCGGCCGCGAACCGGCGGCGAAGCCGGTGAGGTCGACAAGGATGCCGATGCCGTCCTCGCGGATGCGCCGCGCCGCCGCGATGGGAGCCGCTGCCGCGAGGTCGACGAAGTGGTCGCAGTCCTCGGCGATCCCCCGGCGGTACTCGCTGCCGTCGTCCTTGCCGAGCGAGTAGCCGAAGATCTCGAAGCGCGAGCGGTCATGGAGACCGTAGAGCTGGCGGGTCAGATGGGCGAGGGCGTTGTCGCGGAAGTCGCTCGACAGGTAACCGAGGCGCAGGCGGCCGTTCCTCATCGTGGCCGAATGCGGCGGCAGGTCCGCTGCCGCGAATCGCCCGGCCAGGCGCTCCGCCGTGTCACGGGCGATGGCCAACTGCTCCGCGGCCGGAAGCCCCAGGACCATCGCCAGCGAAGGGGAGAGCGGCGACGCCTGCCCCTCGCCGAGGCACCGGATCACCGCGGCGCGCACGGCGGCGATCTCCGCCTCCCGCCCTCGCCAGTCACAGAGCTGGGCGCGGCAGGCGGCGAGGCCTGCCCGGGCCTCCTCGTGGCCCGGATCGATCTCCACCGCGCGCGCAAAGGCGCGCTCGGCGGCGCCGACCTGGAAGCTCGACACGAGGAGGCCGCCGAGCCGCGCGTGAGCCCCGGCATGTCCGGGGTCGGCCTGCGCCGCTCGGCGCAGGCTCTCGATCGCCTCGTCCTGCCGATCCAGGCGGGCGAGGAGGTCCCCATAGTTGAACAGGGCCTTGGCGTACCGGGGTGCGAGCCGGATGGCGCGCCGCAGGCAGTCCGCGGCGGCTTCGAGATCGCCCGACTCGCGCAGCGCAACCCCGAGAGCGTTCCATGCCTGCGGGTACTCCGGCTGCAGCTCGAGCGCCGCCCGCAGGCTCGCCACCGCCTCGGCCGTCCGTCCCTGGGCGCGCAGCGTGTTGCCGAGGTTGTAGCGCGCCTTGGCGTAGCGAGAGTCCACGGCGATCGCCCGGCGGAACGCCTTCTCCGCCTCGGCCAGCCGTCCCTGCTCCTGGAGCGAGAGGCCCAGGTTGTTGAGGGCTCCGGGAACGTTGGGCTGCAGCGGAACGCCGTCCACCCTAGAAGTAACCCACCACGTCGACGAGGGAGTGCACCTCGCCGCCCGGGACGACGGCGCGCAGGATCAGCTTGCCCGAGAAGTCCGGCGCTAGACCAACCACTTGGTTGTTGGCCCGCGTCTGACCGGCCGAGAAGTTGATCGTGCTCGTGCCTGGGGTTGGCGTGGCTCCGGGAAACACAGTGACATGTCCGCCCACGGTCGGCGATACAACCGTCACGTTGAGGGCCACCGCCAGCGCGTCGACGGGGATGCCGCAGTTGGGCGGCACCACGAGCTCGCGGTTGCCGGTGGTGAGCGCCGGGCCCTGTCCCAGGACCCGCGTGTCGAGCAGCCGGCAGGGGGTGACGGTGTAGTAGTCCATGCCGCCGACGCGGTTCTCGTACCAGGCGATCTTGTCGTCGTCGCGGGAAGCCGAGAGCACGTCGAGGTCGCCGTCCCCATCAACGTCCGCCGCGTAGACCGAACGGGCGAACTCGGCGCTGGCCGAGAGCGTATGGAGCACCCAGGAGATCCCCCCACCGTCCACGTTCTCGTACCAGGCGATCTTGTCGTCGAACATGGACGCCGAGAGCGCGTCGAGATCGCCGTCCCCATCCATGTCCGCCGCATAAACCACGTGGGCATAATCGGCGCTGGCCGAGATCGTGTGCAGGGTCCAGGAGGTCCCTCCGCCACCCACGTTCTCGTACCAGGCGATCTTGTCGTCCTGGTGGGACGCAGAGAGCGCGTCGAGGTCCCCGTCTCCATCCACGTCCGCAGCGAAAACCGAAAAGCCGCCAACGGCGCTGGTGGAGATCGTGTGCAGCGTCCAAGAGGTCCCCCCACCCCCCACGTTCTCGTACCAGGCTATCTTGTCGTCGAATAACGACGCCGAGAGCGCGTCGAGGTCGCCGTCGCCGTCCACATCTGCCGCATAGGCCGAGGTGGTGCCATTGGCGGTGGTGGAGATCGTATGCAGCACCCAGGAGGTTCCCCCACCCCCCGCGTTTTCGTACCAGGCGATCTTGTTGCCAACGCCAGCAGAGGCGGAGAGCGCATCGACGTCCCCGTCTCCGTCCACGTCCGCCGCGTACAACGAGAGGGGCTTATCGGCGAGGGCGATCGTGTACAGCGTCCAGGAGGTCCCGCCACCCCCCACGTTTTCATACCAGGCGATCTTGTCATCCCAGTAAGAGGCCGAAAGCGTATCGAGATCCCCGTCTCCATCCACGTCCGCGGCGTGCACCCGGACGGCGCCATCAGCGCTGGTCGAGATGGTGTGGAGCGCCCAGGACGTTCCTCCACCCCCCATGTTCTCGTACCAGGCGATCCTGTCGCCGTAGATCGACGCCGAGAGCGCATCGAGATCGCCGTCGCCATCCATGTCCGCCGCGTAGACCGAGTCGGCTCCATCGTCGTTGGTCGAGATCTCCGGCGGACTGACGAAGGTGATGCCGCGGTGGATGCTGTCGTTGCGGTACCAGGCGATCGTGCCGTCGACGTTTGCCGAGAGCGCGTCGAGGTCGCCGTCCCCATCCACGTCCGCGGCGTAGACGGCGGCGTTGGCGCTGTCGGAGATGGTGTGGAGCACCCAGGAGGTGCCCTCTCCTCCCACGTTCTCAAACCATGCGATCGTATTGCCGTAGTTGGATGCCAGGAGCACGTCGAGGTCGCCGTCGCTGTCCGCATCCGTCACGTAGAACGACGTGGCGTTAGCGCTGGTCGAGATGGTGTGGAGCGCCCAGGAGGTCCCGCCGCCGCCCACGTTCTCGTACCAGGCGAGCTTGCCGTCGTATCCTGACTCCGAGAGCGCGTCGAGATCCCCATCTCCGTCGACGTCCGCCGCAGACACGATGAAAGGGCCATCGGCGCTGGTCGAAATCGTGTGGGGCACCCAGGAAGTACCCCCTCCTCCCATGTTTTCGTACCAGGTGACCTTGTCGTCGGCGTAAGACGCCGAGAGCGCATCGAGATCGCCATCGCCATCCACGTCCGCCGCATGGACCGAGTAGGGGGCGTTGGCGCTGGTCGAGATCGTGTGGAGCACCCAGGTGGTGCCGCCTCCCCCCGCGTTCTCGTACCAAGCGATCCTGTCGTCGGCGTAAGACGCCGAGAGCGCATCGAGGTCGCCGTCGCCGTCCACGTCCGCCGCGTACACCACGAAGGCACTGGCGGCGCTCGTGGAGATCGTATGGAGCGTCCAGGACGTGCCGCCTCCCCCTACGTTCTCGTACCAGGCGATCTTGTCGTCCGCGTTAGACGCCGAAAGGGCGTCGAGGTCGCCATCGCCGTCGACATCCGCCGCGTAGACCGACCGGGCGTCATCGGCGCTCGTGGAGATTGTATGGAGCACCCAGGAGGTGCCGTCTCCCACCGCGTTCTCGTACCAGGCGATCTTGTCGTCGGAGCGCGAGGCCGAGAGCGTGTCGGCATCCCCGTCGCCGTCCACGTCCGCCGCGTACACCGAGACGGCGAAGCCGGCGCTGGTCGAGATCGGCGGCGGGATCGTGAACGGCACCGGCCGGGCGTGCACCACTCCGCGCGTGCCCAGGCCGCCGAAGATCAGCGCGAAGACGACGAGGAGCTCGCGCCGGCGCCGGTTGCTTAGCCGGCGGCGCCCACGGGACCTGATCTGATGCTTGCGCTTGCGGTGCATTCTCGTCCGGCTCCTCTCAGAAGTAGCCCACCACGTCGACGATAAAGTGTACCTCGCCGCCCGGGACGACGGCGCGCAGGATCAGCTTGCCCGAGAAGTCCGGAGCCAGACCCACGATCTGGTTGTTGGCCCGCGTCTGGCCGGCCGAGAAGTCGATCGTGCTCGTGCCCGGGGGCGGCGTGGCTCCGGGGAATACCGTGACATGCCCGCCCGCGGTCGGCGATACCGCTGTCACGTTGAGCGCCAACGCCAAGGCATCGCCGGGGATGCCGCAGTTGGGCGGCACCAACAGCTCGCGATTGACGCCGGAGGTGAGCGCCGGGCCCTGTCCCAGGATCCGCGTGTCGAGCAGCCGGCAGGGGGTGACGGTGTAGAAGTCCATGCCGCCGACGCGGTTCTCGTACCAGGCGATCGTGTCTTCGCGGTTGGATGCCGAGAGCGCGTCGAGGTCTCCGTCGCCGTCCACATCTGCTGCATGAACCGAGTAGGCGTCATAGGCGTCGGTCGAGATCGTGTGGAGGGTCCAAGACGTCCCTCCGCCCCCCACATTCTCGTACCACGCGATCTTGTCGTCGCTGTGGGACGCCGAGAGCGCGTCGAGGTCGCCGTCCCCGTCGACGTCTGCCGCGTGCACCGAGTAGGCGCCGTTGGCGCTGGTGGAAATCGTGTGGAGCACCCAGGAGGTCCCTCCACCCGCGACGTTTTCGTACCAGGCGATCTTGTCATCGAGGCCGGATGCCGAGAGCGCATCGAGGTCGCCGTCCCCGTCCACGTCCGCCGCGTATACCGAGTGGGCGCCAAGGGCACTGGTGGAAATTGTGTGGAGCGCCCAGGAGGTCCCCCCTCCTCCGACGTTTTCGTACCAGGCGATCTTGTGAATGTCGAAGAACGATGCCGAGAGCGCGTCGAGATCGCCGTCCCCGTCCATGTCCGCCGCGAAGACCGATCTGGGGAAATCGGCGCTGGTGGAGATCGTGTGAAGCACCCAGGAGGTCCCCCCGCCACCTACGTTCTCGTGCCAGGCGATCTTGGCCTCGTAGAACGATGTCGAGAGTGCGTCGAGATCCCCGTCGCCATCCAAGTCCGCCGCGTAAACTGAGTCGGCGCCATCGGTACTGGTCGAAATGGTGTGGAGCACCCAGGAGGTCCCTCCACTGCCCACATTCTCATACCAGGCAATCTTGTCGTCGTAGACCGACGCCGAGAGTGCGTCGAGATCCCCGTCGCCGTCCACGTCCGCCGCGTAGACCGAAACGGCGCCATCAGCGCCAGTCGAGATCGTACGGAGTGCCCAAGAGGTTCCAGTGCCCCCCACGTTCTCATACCAGGCGATCTTGTCGTCGCGGAGCGACGCCGAGAGCGCATCGAGATCTCCATCCCCGTCGATGTCTCCGGTGTAAACCGAGAAAGGGGAATCGGCGCTCGTCGAGACCTTCGGCGGGCTGACGAAGGTGACGCCGCGGTGGATGGTGTCGTTGCGGTGCCAGGAGATCGTGTCGGCATAGACAGAGGCCGAGAGCGCGTCAAGATCTCCGTCCCCATCCACGTCCGCCGCGTAGACCGAGATGGCGCCATCGGCGCCGGTCGAGATCGTGTGCAGCACCCAGGACGTTCCCCCACCTCCCACATTCTCGTACCAGGCGATCTTATCGTCGAAGAGAGACGCCGAGAGCGCATCGAAGTCCCCATCCCTGTCCACGTCCGCCGTGTAGACCGACCGTACGAAAGCGGCGTCGGTCGAGATCGTATGCAGCACCCAGGACGTTCCTCCGCCCCCCGCATTCTCGTACCAGGCGATCTTGTCATCGAGGAGGGACGCTGAAAGCGCGTCGAGGTCCCCATCGCCATCTACGTCTGCCGCGTGGACCGAGTAGGCGCCATCGGCGCTTGTCGAGATCGTATGCAGCACCCAGGACGTTCCCCCACCCCCCACGTTCTCGTACCAAGCGATCTTGTCTTCCACGCGGGACGCCGAAAGCGCGTCGAGGTCCCCGTCGCCGTCCACATCGGCCGCATAAACCGAATAGGGGTTATCGGCGCTGGTCGAGATCGTGTGGAGCACCCATGAGGTCCCTATGCCTCCTGCGTTCTCGTACCAGGCGATCTTGTCGTCGACGCGAGACGCCGAAAGCGCGTCAATGTCTCCGTCGCCGTCCACGTCCGCCGCGTAGACTGACTCAGCACCATCAGCGTTGGTCGAGATCGCGTGGAGAGCCCAGGAGGTACCCCCACCTCCTACGTTCTCGTACCAAGCGATCTCGTCGTCGGTGAACGAAGCCGAGAGTGCGTCGATGTCCCCGTCTCCATCCACATCCGCTGCGTAAACCGATTTGGCGAAATCGGCGCTGGTCGCGATCGTATGGAAAGTCCAGGATGTACCCTGGCCATCCATGTTCTCGTACCAGGCGATCTTGTCGTCGTAAAACGAAGCCGAGAGCGCGTCGAGATCCCCGTCCCCGTCTATGTCCGCTGCGTAGACTGCGTGGGCGCCATAGGCGCTGGTCGAAATCGCCGACGGGGAAGAGAATGATACCGGCTTGGCGTACGCCACCCCGCGCGAGCCTGCGGCGCCGAAGATGATCGCGAAGATGAGGAAGAGCTCGCGTCGGCGCCGGCCGCTCGGCCGACTACGCCCCCGGGACCCAATCTGACGCCTGCGCTTGCAGCGCATCGTTCTTCCTCCGATGAGAGAGGGGCTTTTTGACGAATTGAACTCTAATCTATGCTGGAACGAACGGCATGTCTAGGAGCAGTCCGGTCCAGGAGGTCCATGGCCACCGGATCATGTCCGAGCCTGGCGCGCTGCGTTTGCAGGACGGCACGCTCCGTTTGGAGCCTGACGCGCTGCATTTGGAGCATGGTGCGCTCCGTTTGGAGATTGGCACGCTCCGTTTGCAGGATGGCGAGCTGCATTTAGAGCGTGGCGTGCTCCCTTTGTAGGATTGCGCGCTGCGTTTGGAGCTTGGCAAGCTCCGTTTGGAGAATGGCGCGCTGCAATTGGAGGATGACATCCTCCAACTTCCGGATGCCATCCTGCTTTTGCCGGATGCCGCGCTGCAGTGGAGTACAGCCCCCAAAACTCCCGGGTTCCGGGGAGGCGTCAAGGGGGGCTCATCCTGACCGAATCGCCCGCCCCATCCGCATCCCATCACGCAGCCGGTAAGCGTGCTGAGCAGTGACGATCACGCCTGGATCTTCCAACCGGCCGCGTAGGACGTGAAGGTGCCGGGCCGCCACGTTCGTGATCTCGGCACGCAGCGCGCCTTCGGGAGCGAGCCTCTCGCCAACCTCCAGGACCGGCACGCCCTCGCCCCCTTCCAGCCGATCCTCGATCAGCCGTTCCCAGGTGACGCCTTCCTGGCTGCCGGGCTTGAGCTGGACGCGGCGGGTGAGCGCCTTGCCTCCGAGGGAGATCCCCTCGTCCGCATCCCGCCAGACGATGATGTCCATGGCGTCCTCGACTTCCTGCCGGTCCTCCTCGGTCGAGCCCACGGCAGTGCCTTCCAGGCGCCAGGGGAAGCGCCGGTCCAGGTAGGAGCGCAGCGCCGGGACGACTACTTTGGAGAGCTCGTCCTTCTCGATCACATCCCGTGGATCAAATCCGGCTTCGACCAGATCGCGGCCGAAGGTGGCTCCGTAGCCGCGCTTGTTCGAGAAGAAGCGGCAGGCGGGGGGACGTGTGGCGAACATGCCGCGGACGGTGGCGGCGAGATAGATCGATTCCCACCAGCGGTCCACGGGCAGGAAGGTCAGGGTGGAGAGCTGGATGTCCTGGACCAGGAGCCCGCCGGGACGGAGCATGCCGGTGAGCGTGCGGCAGAAGGCGTTCGCGGAGGTGAAGACCTGCGGGTCGAGAGTGCCAGTCGCCGCGATCTGGAGATCGGGATGGTCCGTGCGCCAGCGCTCGACCGTGGCATCGGTGTCCGGCCCCGGCCTTTCCAGGCAGAGCACGGTTGTCTGCGCGAGGAGCGCGGGGGCCAGGCCGGACAGGGCTTCGAGGAGCTGGGTGATATGGTAAAGATGGTCCTCGACGACCACGATCGGACGGCGTTCGAATCCGCTGGCCTCTCCCCAGGTCATGGCCCTACTCTATCCCCGTCGCTCCCCCTGGCTCCTCTACATCGGGGTGCTCGTTTTCGTCGTCTTCGCCTGGATCTCCGCGCATGCCATCCATCGCGAGTGGCAGCGCCGGCTCGGCGAGGAGCGCTCCGAGACGCTCTACCAGCTCGTCCAGGACAAGACACCGCCGCGGCCCACCGAAACCCCGGGCATTTCCGCTTGGCTGCACCTCGCGCTGAAGCGCTATGCGGCCACCCTGGAGCATGGCGAGGTGATGACCTGGGAGGATCGGCGGTCTGTGCCTCCCGGCTTGGCCGGGTTGCGCGACTTACTGGCAACACCAGTCGAGCCGTCAGCCGCTGAGCCGCGCCTGGTTTCTTTGACGAATGAGGAGACGAACCTCCAGTTCCGAGCCCAGCGCTTTGCGGAGATCGATGGCCACTGGCTCGTGGTGACCCGCCGCAAGGCGCTCGACGCGGGTGATCCGGCCTCGGACCGCTTCCTCGCCAGGACCGGTCCCCACCTGCTGCGCCTGGCCCGCCGCATTCCGGCTGGCTCGCCTCGGGTGGTGCGCGTCTACGCCCTCTCCGAGGATGGCACGCTGGTCTCGATGCCGCTGGCCGAGCTCACCGAGGACCCAGCGGCCCGGCGGCGGGCAGCCCTCGACGAGGGGCGCGAGTTCCGCAAAGTCCCGCAGCTCCCCAACTTCGTCTCCAACGAGTTCTTCTTCCAGTTTGACTTCAGCAGGCCGGCCGGGCAGGTCTACTACTCGGGGCTTTATCTGGACCTCGGCGGCCAGGGGGTGGTAGCCACGATCATCGTCCCCTATGTAGAGGACGACTCCCTCGGCGTGCTGGGCACGGACGTGGCCTTCGATGTCGATTGGAAAGCCTTCGCGCGCCAGATCGAGCCACCCATGGTGGCCGAGGTGGTCCGCCTCGGCACGCTCCCCGAGGGACGCTGGCGGCCTTGGAGCGACCTGGAGGCCGCGCTGCCCCAACGCAGCCGGCTCGCTCCTGCCGTGACCGCTCTCGCGCAGCGCGAGCGGCGGGAGGGGCTGTTCGTCGCACCCGGGTCGGTGCAGGAGGCGGTGGTGGAGGGGCAGGGCGCCGTGGCCGCTCTCCAGATGGCGGCGGATACCTGGCTCGTCGTGCTCTTCCCCCGGACGGGGGCGACATCCCCGGTCCTCAGCCTCGGTTTACTGAGCGTCCTCTTCCTCTTCCTGATCGCGGGCTTCGAGGTCCACCGCCGCCGGGCCGAGCAGGCGCAGGACAAGGCCGAGCGCGAACTGGCCGAGAAGCAGAACCTCCTGAACACCATGCAGGTCCCCCTTCTGGTCGTGGACCCCAATTCGGACGCGGTCGTGTTCGGCAACGAGGCAGCCCGCCGGCTGGGCATCGAGACGGGGGTGCGCATGGCCGACCTGGTGCCGGATGACGAGCGCGCCCGGCGGCACTACGAGCACATGCAGATGGCCGGTCCCGATGCGCGGCGCGCCTACGGCCTTCCCTTGCGGCTCAACGGCGAGACGCGCTATGCCGTGGTGCGCTCCGTGGCGGTCACCGCTCCCATCGAGGCGCTGCACGCGGACGAGCGCCACCGCCTCGGCGTCCTCTTCCTCCTGGACCCCGAGACCGACCTCGCCCTCTTCAGCGAAGACCTCGTAGCCGGAGCGCAAGGGGAGGAGCGCCGCAAGCTCGCCGGCCTCCTCAGCCATGGGGTCGATACCCTGGTCCGTGTCCTCGCCCGCGTAGTGGACAGGGTAGGGGAGGAGAGCTTCGTGGCCTGGCTCGCGGGCTATGTGGACCGCCGGGTCCATGTCACGGCCTGGCTCTTCGATCATTGGGACGCCGAGCCGCCGCTGCCCCCCGCGAGCGCCATCGAGGCGGGGCAGGCGCGCGAGACACTCTCCGCCATGCAGCGGGTCTTCGCCCTGGCCGCCGCCGATCCCGGGCTGCGCTCCAGCCTGCACTGGGACAACGGCGTGCTCTCCAGTCCACCTCAGGGAGACATCCCCGCCCTGAGCCTGGATTGGCCGCCCGAGGTCTGGTTCCCCCTCCCGGTGAGGGGCGGCTTCGGCCTCTTTCTGGAGGAGGTGCTCGTCAACGCGATCCGGCATGGCCGTCCCGGCACGGTCCCCCGCCTGACCGTGAGCTACGACCCGGGCCGCGCCGAGCTGCTCTTCGAGGCCGAGAACGAGACTTCGGATGCCCGCCGTCTGCGTGGCGAGCCCTACGGAGGCCGGCGCATCCTCGAGCGCCTTGTCCGTCTTTTCGGCTGGGAAGGCCTCACTTTCGAGGATGGCGCCGGGACATTCCGCGTGAGCTGGCGGGTGCCCGTCAGTGAACGAGCGGACCCGCGCAGCGCGGACTGAACAGTGGTTCAAATTGAGACCCGGCTGGGTCCGAATCAGATCCGCCTAAAGGGTCAATCGTTGATCCACCGCTATCGTTCGGATACCTTCAACGTGCTCTCCTGATTCAACTTATAAGAGTTTCCTGAAGCTGGCCTGGGACTTGCGATATGCAGGCTTCCCGGCCGTCGAATCCTCTTGGCCGGCTCGACAGGAGACAATCAGTGATGTGGAATTCCGGCTCCCCCCGGCTCGTGCGGGGCGTCCCTCTGGTGCTGTCTGCTCTGTTGCTGATGCCTCTCGCCGCCTCTGCGGGAGAGAGCAAGAAGGAAGAGCCCACGCCCCAGGAGGTCCAGAAGCAGCACGCGGAGCTCAAGGCCCGTAACAAGCAGGTCGACGTCAAGCAGCGCGAGGAGTACCTCCGCTCCGTGCCGTCCCCCGACTCCCCGGCTGGGGCCAAGGGAAAGGACGAGAGCGACGTCATCAAGGTCCACTCCGCCCGCGAGTGGTACCTGCTGACCTACCCGACCGGTACCCTGCCGTCCCAGCCCTGGAGCAAGGCCAAGAACCACGTGAAGTCGAGCGTCGCCGATGCCGAGGTCTGGCAGGGCGGCGCCCTGGCCGGACCGGGAGCTGAAGGCTTCGACCAGATCACGGCCGACTCCGTGGTCGCGCCCGGCACCAACACCTGGGTCTCCTACGGCCCCAAGCCGCTCGACACGGTCGGCACCACCAACAACGCCTACCGCTACGGCATCACGGCGGGCCGCGTCGCGGCTGGCGGCCTGGCCGTCGATCCGAACAATCCGGGCGTGGCCTATGCCGCCTTCGCGGCCGGCGGCCTCTGGAAGACCACTTCCCTCGGCCTGCCCACGGTGACCTGGACCCCCCTCTGGGATGACAAGGATTTCGTCACCCAGGCGGCCAGCGCCATCGAGATCGACCCGACGAACAGCAACGTCGTCTATGCCGGCACCGGCGACTGGCCGGCCCGCGACCAGTTCAGCGAAGGCATCATGAAGACCACCGACGGCGGCGCCACCTGGTCCCACCTCGGCGCCGACGTCTTCACTCACTATTCGCCGACCCACCCGGCCGGCGGCAACCGCTGGGACAACCAGAACGTCAAGGTCATTCAGGTCGACCCCAAGGACCCGGACACGATCCTGGTCGGCACCCGCTATGACCTCTACCTGTCGAACGACGCCGGCTCGAGCTGGCAGATCTGCCCGTTCGGCAACGGCTACACCAACCCGGCGGTCAACGGCGGTGTCCAGAAGGGGATCAACCGCATCAGCGGCATCTACCTCGATTCCCGCGGCACGAGCACCGTTGCCTATGTGGCGGTGGGCTATCAGTACACCAACGGCAACGCCGACAACGGCATCTACCGCTTCACGATGCCGGTGAGCGGCTGCCCCTCGTGGCCGTCCGACTTCACGACCCTGTTCGGCGGCTTCCCGGCCGGGACCGGCAACGGCACCAATGGTGATGTCGTGGGAGGGGGCGGCAGCGTGACCGGCCGCATCGAGCTCGACGGCGCCATCGGCTCCGACGGCAAGCTCACCCTCTACGCCCAGGTCTCGGAGGGGGTCAACAGCTCGGTGGAGGGCACCTACGTGCTGCGTCCGGACGGCGGCGCCACCTCGTGGACCAAGCTGACTGGCAGCACCGCGGCCGGCTACAAGAATTGCGCTGGCGGCACCGAGAGCACCGGCCAGGACTGGTACGACCTCTTCATCGGGGTCGATCCGAGCAATGACAAGACGCTTTATATCGGCCATATCGACGTGTTCAAGGCCACGGTCAACTCGACCTACACGTCGATGACCCTGACCGATCTGACCAACGTCTATTCGACCGGCTGCCCGTCGTACGGCAAGGTCCACCCCGACCAGCAGGCTTTCGCGTTCGTGCCCGGCACCAACGGCTCGACCTTCCTGCTCGGCAACGACGGCGGCGTCTACACCAACACCAACCGGGGCGACGTGAACGCCTGGAAGCAGCTCAACGACTCGTTCAACACCAATCAGTTTTACGCCGGCCAGATCGGCGCCGACTTCGCCGGCAACGGCATGGGCGGTATTCAGTGGATCTTCGGCGGCATGCAGGACAACGGCAACTCGTCCTGGGACAGCACTGAGTCCACGCTGCTCGCCACCGGCCGCTCGGTCGGCGGCGACGGCTTCTACACGACGTTCGACCCGCTCGGCGGCACCGAGACGGCCGGCTGGTGGATCACCGAGTACACCTACGGCTCCCTCTACTGCTCCAAGACGGGCGCCGATGGTCCGTTCTCCAGCTCCAACTGCGCGCCGCGCCAGACCGGCAGCGCCGACTGGAGCGCGCCGTTCGTGCTCGACACCCTGCACTGCAACACCACGCAGTGCCGCAACTACATTTTCGGCGAGGATTACGTCCACGCCGCGGGCGCCTATGGCAACGCCGGTCCGACCTGGAAGCGTGTGTCGGGAAGCCTGGTCAAGACCAGCGCGGGCTCGATCCTCGCCGTCAACCACGCTCCCAGCAACCCCAAGTCGGCGGTTGTGGGCACCAGCGACGGCAAGGTCTGGTGGACGGATGTCATGTACACCGGCACGGGTTGCACGCAGGCGGCGGCCAACACGTCGTCATTCGTCTGCGCGCCGAACACTTCCGCCACCTGGCGCGACGTGGACTCCACCAACGCCGTGCTGCCGAACCGCGCCGTGATGGGCGTGGCGGCTGATCCGACCGATCACACCCGCATCTTCGCGGCGGTGGGCGGCTTCGACGAGAACACCCCGGCCACGCCGGGCCACCTGTTCCAGTTCAAGTGGAGCGGCACGGCCTGGACGCGTTCCAACAAGACCGGCAACCTCCCGAACGTGCCGGCCTCGGCGGTGGCGGTGAACCCGCACAACCGCAAGCAGGTCTTCGTCGGCACCTACTTCGGCTTCTACTACACCGACGACATCGACGCGGCCACCCCGGTCTGGGTGCGCTACCAGTGGGGCCTGCCGAACACGGTCATCAAGTACCTGACGATCGACCGCGGCCCGGCCTCCAACCCGACCAAGGGCACCACCCTGGCGGCCTTCACCTATGGCCGCGGCGTCTACGCGATCAAGCTCCCGGTCACGGGCAGCTTCCCCGCGCATTCGGTCAGCGAGTAAGGCTCGAACCGTCTGTGCTTGAGAGGCCCCGGTCTGCCCCGGGGCCTTTTTTATTGGATGACCACCACCCGCCGCCCCTTCGCCACACCCGTCAGCACCTGCACCTTCCCATCCGGCCAGCGGATCGTGAGCCGGTCCGCCTGGGCGGCGGTCCCCATCCCGAAGTGGAGCGTGAGGGCGCTCTGTGAGAGGTAGGAGGCGCCGGTGCGGGTCTCGCGGACCTGCTTGCGCCCGCCCGCCTCCATCTCCACCCTCGCTCCGATCGCGGCGGTGTTCTTTCCCTTGCCGGCGAGATCGACCTGGAGCCATCCGCCCGCCGGGCCCGCCGGGGATGTCACGTTCTCGTAGACCTCCGAAAGATCGTCCGAGTTCGTGATCACGAGATCCAGATCGCCGTCGAGGTCGAGGTCTCCGGCCGCGAGCCCCCGGCTGGAGCGGACCACGTCGATCCCGCCGACCTTGACCTCGCGGAACACACCCTTGCCCGTGTTCTCGAAGAGCTGGTTGCGCTGCTTGTAGGTGGTGCCGGTGCCGAACAGCTCGGCGTTGTGGATGATGTGCCCGTTGGCCACGACGGTGTCGAGGTCGCCGTCCTGATCCAGGTCGGCGAAGGCCGTGCCGAACCCCACCATGTACATCGACGGCTCCGCGAGCTTCGAGGTATAGCGCGCGTCGATGAACAGCAGCGACCCTTGGTTGCTGTAGACCGCGTTCGTCTGCAAATCGAGATGGGTCTTGATGATGTCCTGGAAGCCGTTGCCGTCGATGTCGCCGAAGTCGACCCCCATGCCCGCCTCGGGCTTGCCCAGGTCGGACAGGGCGGTGCCGGAGAGCAGCCCGATCTCCTCGAACTTGCCGTTGCCCTTGTTCTCGAACAGGAACGCCGGCGTCATGTCATTGGCGACGTAGAGGTCCTGGTCGCCGTCCCAGTCCAGGTCGCCGAAGATGACGCCAAGGCCATTTCCGGCATCCGGCGCGAACCCGGCCGCGGCCGTGGCGTCCTCGAACGTGCCGTCCCCCCGGTTGCGGTAGAAACGGTCGGGCACGCCGTTGAAGACGTCCGGATGGCAGTAGGAGCGCAGGCCGAGCCGCTGGTTGCCGCAGATAGGGTTCTTCTCGTAGGAAAAGTCCACGTAATTGGTGACATAGAGGTCGAGGTCGCCGTCCGAGTCGGTGTCGGCGAATGCCGCGGAGGTGCCCCAGGACGGGTTGCCGAGGCCAGCCTGGGCCGTGACCTCGGTGAACGTGCCGTCGCCGTTGTTCCGGAAGAGCTGATCGGGTCCAAAGGCTGAGACATAGATGTCGGTGTCCGAGTCGCCGTCCACGTCGCCGGCTGTCGTCCCCATGCCGTAGGAGGTCACGCGGATGCCAGAGCGTTCGGTCACATCCACGAACTTGCCGGCGCCGTCATTGCGCAGCAATACCGACCGCGGTGTCTCCCCTTGATAACCGCGCATCGCGCCGCTATCCACATAGAAAACATCAGGATCGCCGTCGCCGTCGTAGTCGAATACGGCCACGCCGGACCCCATCGTCTCGGGCATGTAGAACTGCCCCGACCCGCCGTGGTGATGGCGGAACGAAAGCCCCCACGGCTGGCTCACCTCGCGGAAGCGGAGCTGCGCCCCGGCGGGGGAGGCGAGGAGGAGCAGGAGGGCGAAGCGCTTGAGCATTCAGCTTCAGGAGAAACGGCTTAGTAGGTTGTCATAGGCGTTGTGAGACCCGATCCAGAACCAGACGATCGAATCATTTTCCAGAATGCCGAGCGCGCGCCAGCCCGTTCCAATCCGGACTGAGTACATGGGCCTGTGGGGGTGAACCCGCTTGAAGTCGAGGCTGGGATGGCCAGGATTGGTTCGCCACAGCTGATAGTTTTTTCGGGCCTTCTTCTGGACTCTTTCCGGGAGCTTTCCGAAAAGCTGCTCGAACTCCTCCGTCAGGTGGGAGTTCACAACTCGTCAAAGCCCGCCTTACGCGTGCTTCCTGCCCTGAATTCCTGGAGCGCGCGGTCAGCCATCTTTTCCAACTGGTCGTGGGAGCGCGCCAGGGTGTCGTCCCACAGGGTCTCTCCCTCGATGTCCTCGAGGAGCTCTTGAGCTACCTCGTCCTGGAGACGATCGGGAAGCCGGGACGCCTGCTCGAATGCCTTTCTCAGAAGCTCGGTCATTTTTTCTCCTGCCGGAGCCCCACGCGCGATGGAGCCCCTTCTCCGGAGTATACCCTGGGGATGCTTACCCTCATTCGTGTCCCAGAACCGGGTGCGGCCGGTAGGGCATTTCCAGATCCTTCCGCTCCTCTTCGTCCAGCCGGATCTCCAGCGCGGCGACCGCGTCCTCCAGGTGCTCCATGCGGGTGGCGCCCACGATGGGAGCGGTGAGGCCGGGCTGGTGCAGGAGCCAGGCGAGGGCGATCTGCGCGGGCTTCACCGCCTTGCGCTCGGCCAGGGCGACCACCCGGTCCACGATGTCGAAGTCCTCGGGCTGGTGCCGAGGACCTCCTCGCTCACGCCGCGGGAGTACATGTCCGCCGTGTCGAAGAAGTTGATGCCCAATTCGAGAGCACGGCGGATGAACGGGCGGCCGTCCTCTTCGGAGAGGACCCAGTCGCGCCACTGGGGAGAGCCGTAGCTCATGCAACCGAGGCAGATGCGGGAGACTTTGAGGCCGGTGCGGCCGAGGTTGGCATAATCCATATCCGGATACTAAGCCTTCTCGGCCGAGCCGCTCATCAGGACGCTCAACGGATACAGCGCCTCGACGTTCTCGAACACGATCTTGAGCGTCGAGGTGATCGGGACGGCGAGGATCATCCCCCAGGCTCCCCACAGCCAGCCCCAGAAGATGAGGGAGAGCAGCACCACGACTGGACTCAAATCGAGGCTCGTCCCCATGATCCGCGGCTCGATCATGTTGCCGATGGCGAACTGGACACCCAGGTTGATCGCGGCGACGAGCAGCGCCCAGCCCGTGGATTCGAACTGCAGGAGCATGAACACCGTGGGCAGGCCGACGGAGATCACAGCGCCCACGGTCGGGATGTAGTGGGCGATG
The DNA here is from genome assembly GCA_963741305.1 of uncultured Holophagales bacterium. Taxonomy (GTDB): domain Bacteria; phylum Acidobacteriota; class Thermoanaerobaculia; order Multivoradales; family UBA5704; genus DATMER01. Next base: position 629,135 of record CAVUHL010000003.1, read on the forward strand.
AACGTGAGGAACCCCCAGAGGGGGGCGAAGTCCACGCCGAACGCGGCCAGCAACAGTCCGATCAGGAGGCCGTGGCCCAGGTTCACGAGCGTCTTGGTGAGGAGGTACTTGCGCACCTCCGCCTCGATGTTGGCGATCACGGTGGCCACGCGCTCCGCCTGGTCCTTGAGCGCCCGCTTCAGCTTGTGCGGGAAGCTCTCGCTGCCGGCCAGGAGGAAGACCAGGTAGAGGAGCACCAGGAAGAATTCGTTGAAGAACACCAGGAACGAGGTCACACCGGCCGCGGCCAGCCCGGTGATCGAGGAGACCTCCACCATCTCCTGCCAGTGGAAGCCCTCGACCGGCTCGCGCAGGAATGGGAAGGCGGCGACCAGCCGTGCCAGCGCATCCTGCACGAGCCCGCCGAGGCGCGCTTCGTAAACGGGGAGGCTCTCGCGGAAAGCCATCGCGCTGGAGTAGATCATCCAGGAGAAGGCGAAGAGCAGCGCCGACACACCGACCAGGATGAGGACGATCGCCACCCCCGCCGGCACCTTGAGGCGCCGCAGCGACGCCATGACCGGGATGAAGATCTGGCCGAGGAAGACGGCGATGACGAATGGGAGGAGGATCGCCTTCAGCGCGTGAAGGACGAAGCCCAGGGCCAGGAAGACCAGGATCCCCAGAAACACCAGGATCAGCTTGGTGTCGCGCATCGGACGCCCTCCTCGCGGGTTGATGAAGCTGTTGTGGCCGGGAGCCTACAATAGGAGCCCTCTGCCGAGAAGGAGGCCGTCATGAAGCGCCCAATCTTCGCCCTGTTTCTCTTGGCCGTCCCGGCGCTCGGAGCGCAGCCCGCTCCGGACCTCGCCACGGCCGAGGTCGTGGACCTGACCCATGCGTATGACGAGAAGACGCTCTTCTGGCCGACTTCGCCGTCGACCTTCCAGCTCACGGAGCTGAGCAAGGGGAGGGCGCCGGGCGGCTGGTTCTACTCCGCGAACTCGTTCTGCACGCCTGAGCACGGCGGCACCCACCTCGACGCGCCAATCCACTTCGCGGAGGGGCGCCGCACGGTGGATCAGGTGCCGGTCCGCCAGCTCATCGCTCCGGCCGTGGTGATCGACGTCTCCCGCCAAGCCTCCGAGAACCCTGACTACCGGCTGACAGCCGCGGACGTGCAGTCCTGGGAACAGCGCAACGGCCGCATCCCGGCGGGCGCGATCGTCCTGCTGCGCACCGGCTGGAGCGCACGCTGGCCCGACCGCAAGCGCTACCTGGGGGACGACAAGCCCGGCGACGCCTCGAACCTACACTTTCCGTCCTACGGGATGGAGGCCGCCGAGCTGCTGGTGAAGGAGAGGAAGGTGGGGGGGTTGGGCGTCGACACTGCGAGCATTGATCATGGCCCCTCGAAGGACTTCATCGTGCACCAGGTTGCCGCGGCCGCCGAGGTCGTGGGGCTCGAGAACCTGACCGGCCTCGACCGGCTCCCGGAGACAGGCGCCTGGGTCATCGCCTTGCCGATGAAGATCGCGGGGGGCTCGGGGGGACCTGTGCGGGTGGTGGCGTTGCTCGGGCGTTGAGGGGAGCCCATCGCGCCCAGAATGGCTCCGAACGCGTTCCGAACGGTTCTGAACGCGTCCAAAGTCATTTCGGACGCGTTCGGAGCCATCCTGACCGCGTTCGGAACGATTCTGGCCGTGCTGGACGACAGACTAAGGCCTTGCTGCGGCTCCCAGAAGACGATCGAGATCCTCGCGCTCCAGGAGCTTTCCGCGCAGGACCACGGCGGAGATCCGTCCAACGTTCTTCACGTCTGCTAGCGGATCGCCATCCAGGAGCACGAGGTCCGCGGCCTTCCCAGGGGTGATGGTACCCACGGTGGCGGTCGCCTGGAGCAGGCGCGCCGCTTCCGACGTTGCGGCCAGCAACGCCTCCATCGGAGTCAGGCCGGAGTCGATCAGGAGGCCGATCTCGTCGTGGACGGAGAAGCCGGGCAGCACATCCCGGCCAGCCAGATCGGAGCCGGCGGCGATGGCAACGCCGGCCTCATGCATCCGCCGGGTCATCTCCTTGCCGAGCTCCACGAACCTCTTTCGGCGCGCGATGCCCTCCGGGTCCCGGTCCCTTTCGGTTAGCGGGAACCACTGGTCCCAGTACTTCCGCAGGGGAGGAGTTGCATACCGTGTCCGAGGGTCCGGAAGGGCCGCGAGCTCGGCGCGCCGGGCGCGGAGGTCGTAGGCGACGATCGTGGGCACGAACCAGGTGCCCTGCCTCGCGAAGGTCTTGGCCAGGGCCGGCACCTCGTCCTCCAGCCATTGCGGCATGGCTCCGAAGGCGGCGGTCTCATTGGCGAAGCGGGCCGAGTAGGTGCCTTCGATCAGCGTCGCGATGTGCTCGACGCTGCGCTGACCCGCCTCCGCGGCCTCGGCCGGCTCCACGGTCATCGGGACGTGGCCGGCGAACGGGATGCCCTGGAGCCTTGCTTCGGCGGCCAGGGCGAAGAAGGCGTCCCGGGGCACGGCGTTGTGGATTTTGATGAAGTCGACGCCGAGCGTCCGCAGGCGGGTCACAGCCGCCTTCGCCTCCTCCGGGTTGGTGACGGTCAGCCGGAACGGGACCTCGGGCTTGGGGCCGTCCACCGTCGGGCCCGCGCGGAAGATGCGCGGCCCTGTCAGCTCGCCTCGTTCGATGCGGGCGCGCCAGGCGTCCAGGATGTCCAGATCGCCGCCCATGTCCCGGACGGACGTGATCCCGTTGGCGACCAGCACCCCGAGGGTCGCCTCGTCGGCGACGCTCAAGTGGACGTGGGTGTCCCAGAGGCCGGGGATGAGGAAGCGGCCGCGCCCCTCCACGATGCGGGCACCGGGGACTTCCAGGGACTCGCCGACTGCCTCGATGACTCCGGAGCGCACCAGCACTGAAACATGCTCGCGGGGCGAGGCTCCGGTGCCGTCGATCAGGGTGATGTCGCGCAGCAGTAGAGAGGAATCCGGATGCCTCACCGGATCGGGCTGGCCTGCGCAGGCGGTCAGGGCAACGATGAGGGCTAGAGCTGCTCGCATGTCTCCTCTACGCGGCGACGCGCACGCCCGTTTCAACGGCATCCTCCTCGACGAAGCGGAGCAGCGCCTCGCCTTCCCGTTCGAGCTCCGTGAGCGTCTTCTTGGCGAGCTTGCCGAAAGGTTCGAGGACCAGCGTCGCGGTCTTCTTTTTCCGCTCGACCTTCCAGGCGCCAGCCACGAAGCCGTCGACAAGGAACGTCGCACGGACCTGAAGGTTCTTGAGCGTGACTTTGGGGCGGTGCTCGTCGGCGATCACGCGGGTGCGGTCGTCGTGGGCCAGCACCAGATTGTCGAACTCCGGCAGGAACCGGACCGGGGCCGGCGTGTCCTCGCCGGGACGCGGAGCGTCCGGCAGATCGAACAGCTCGCGCTTGCGATCGTCGCGGAAGGTGGCGAGCTCGGGGCGCAGCTCCTCGAATACTGCACGCAGGGATGGCAGGCCCGACCAGACCTGAGCATCCTTCGGCGTCGCGGGGCCGAACGCTGCGAGATAGCGCCGGACCAGCGTGTGAGCCGGCGCCTCTTCGGTCGGGACTTTCTTGCCGAGCCAATCGTCGGCCAGGGCGAAATCCGCGGCTGCCGGGAATCCCCAGAGATCGTCCGTCGGGACCTGCACGAGAGGGAGGTGCATGCGAGTCGCATAGGCCATGGCACGCTCGTCGGCTGTCGGGTTCTTCGCCTTGAGATGGTTCCGCAGGGCATCGAAGGTGGCCGGCTTGCCGCCGAAGAACCCGCGCGCCTCGGTTTGGAGGGCCTCCATGTCGAGGTTCTGAGCCCGCTCGCGGAGGATCGCCTGCATGCCCTTGGTGAGCATCGGCTGGAGAGCGCCCCGGAGAGCCACGTAGTCGGCGGCGCTCATCAGGTGCAGCGTGCCGCGCATCGTTGTGGCGCGAATGATCTCGCGCCGGAGGAGCGGTTCAATCAAGTCCTTACGCTGGAAACCTTCGAGGCGCGTCCAGAGCCCCGCGAACGGAGGCCGCGCCAGTTGCGCTTGGAGCCCAGCGAGCCGTTCTACGGCTGCGGTTGCCGCAATCGATTCGCGGGAGAGCAGCATTTGCCGCGCAAGAGTGGCCCGGTTGAGCTGGCGGGGTGTGAGAGTTGGTGCGGTGGCGGTCATGTTCTCCCGAGCCTATCGCGGACGGCTGCCACCGACGAACTGCCTGAGCTGCAGAGCTGAGGTTTTAGGCTACAGCGAGGGCAGGCCGGAGCGGCTGACCTCGTCCCTCTAGGACGTAGGATAAGATTTCCCCCATGGAGATGCTGGGACGGCTCAAACGCCAGGCGGCAGTGTGGCCAGAGCTGAAGCTCGCGGTGCTGTTCGGCTCGACAGCCCGTGGCCAAGCTCGGCCCAAGAGCGACGTGGATTTGGGCGTTCTCCTCGATCCCTACAGCCCCCAGCTGCGCTTCCAGGTGGAGGCGGAGCTGGGGCGTGCCGCTGGCCGCCCGGTCGATGTGATCCTCCTCGACGATGCCCCGCCGCTGCTCCGCTTCGAGATCGCCCGCGAAGGGGTTCTCCTGTTCCAGCGCGAGGATCACCGCTGGACCGACTTCAAGGCCAAGGCGATGGTGGACTGGTGGGATTGGGCGCCGACGCATCGGATGATTGCCGCGGGAGTCGTCCGGCGCCTGCGGGAGAGGATCGCCAATGGTCAAGGTTGAGAAGCGCTACGGCGTTTCCTGTCGTTGGCGAGCGCCGAGGCGGGGCTGTAAGCCTACCGCCAATCATGGCTGGGCACCGCCACCAGCTTCTTGAGCGACCAGAACCGCTCCCCCTTTACCGACAACGTCCCGTCCCTCTTCTGAAGCACCCCCTCCACTACCAGCCCGGGTGAGCCCACGATCAGCTTGCGGTGCTTCTGGAGGAGGTCGGGGGAGACGACCGCCTGGGACATGCCGGTCTCGTCTTCTAGCGTGAGGAAGAGCAGGCCCTTGGCCGTGCCGGGCCGCTGCCTCACGATTACCGAACCTGCCGTGCGGACGCGGTCGCCGTTCTGGAGATGGGCGAGGTCGGCGGCCGAGGTGACTCCCTTGGCGTTGAGCGTCTCGCGGATGTAGGTGAGCGGGTGGGGGCCGATGGTGAGCTGGACCCCGGCGTAGTCGGCCTGGCTCTCTTCGACCTCGTTCATCTCGGGGAGCGGGGAGGGTTCGGGGTCGGGCAGACGGTCGAGGAGCGGGCCCGCCTCCCTCGCGAGGCGGGCCACCTGCCAGAGGGCAGCCCGGCGGGTCAGTCCAAAGGAGGCGAGCGCTCCGATCGAGGCCAGGGTCTGAAGCTCGTCCTCGTGCAGGTCGCAGCGGCGGACGAGGTCTTCCGCATCTTCGAACGGGGCCTTCGCCTGCTCCTGCTCGATGGCGTGCCCGGCCTTGTGCCGCAGTCCCTTCACGAACTTGAAGCCCAGGCGGATGGCTCCAGCAGGCGGGGCCTCCCCAGTCCGTGAATCCCGGGCACCTTCGGGGATCTCCCGATCCTCCCAGCGGCATTTCCAGCCGGATCTCTGGACGTCCACCGGCCGGATGTCGACCCCGTGCCGTTGCGCGTCCTTGACCAGCGTGGCGGGGTGGTAGAAGCCCATGGGCCAGGCGTTCAGTAGGCCGAGGGTGAAGGCGGTGGGGTGGTGGCACTTGAGGTACGCGCTCGCGTAGGCGATCAGGGCGAAGCTCGCGGCGTGCGACTCGGGGAAGCCGTAGAGCGCGAAGGAGGTGATGGACTGGACGATCTCGTCCTGCGGCTTGCCTACGATGCCGTTGGCGGTCATCCCCTTGCGGAGCTTGTCCACGATGGCCTTCATCTTCTCCACGGAGCGCTTGGAGCCCATGGCCCGCCGCAGCTCTTCGGCCTCGCCGCCGGAGAAGCCCGCTGCCACCATCGCGACCCGCAGGAGCTGCTCCTGGAAGATCGGCACGCCAAGCGTCCGCTTGAGGATCGGCTCCAGGCTCGGGTGCGGATAGACCACGGGCTGCCGGCCGTTGCGGCGCTCGAAGTAAGGGCTCGCCATGTTGCCCGCGATCGGGCCGGGACGGATGATGCCCACCTGGATCACCAGGTCGTAGAACCGCGTGGGATGGTTGCGCGGCAGGGAGGCCATCTGCGCCCGGCTCTCCACCTGGAAGACGCCGATCGTGTCGGCCACCTGCAGCATGCGGAAGACCTTGGGATCGTCAGGCGGCAGGTGGGCAAGGTCCACGTGGGTCCCCTCGTGCGTGCGGATCATCGGCACCATGGTCTCCAGGGCGCTGAGCATGCCGAGGCCGAGGAGATCGACCTTGATGATGCCGAGGTCCGCGCAGTCGTCCTTGTCCCACTGCACCACGACGCGGCCGGGCATGGAAGCCGGCTCCAGGGGGACGACCTCGTCGAGGCGGCCCGCCGCGATGACCATGCCCCCGGAGTGCTGCCCCAGGTGGCGGGGGAGGTTGTGGATGCGTTCCCAGAGGTTCCCGAAGTGCTTCATCCGCGGCTCTTCGGGGTCGAAGCCGGCCGCGGTCAGCTCGTTCGCGAAGGACTTGGGATCGCCGTTCGCCACGTCGTAGGTCCAGCTCCCGAGCTGCTTGGCGAGGCGGTCCACCTGTTCCGGGGAGTAGCCGAAGACCTTGGCCACTTCGCGGGTCGCGGAGCGGTCGCGGTAGGTGATGACGTTGGCGGTCATGGCGGCGCCGCGCTCACCGTAGCTCTTGTAGACGTGCTGGATGACCCGCTCGCGCTGGTCGCCGGAGGGGAGGTCGAGGTCGATGTCCGGCCACTCGCCGCGCTCTTCGGAGAGGAAACGCTCGAAAAGAAGCTCCATCTTCACCGGGTCCACGGCCGTGATGGAGAGGGCGTAGCATACCGCGCTGTTGGCCGCCGAGCCGCGGCCCTGGGCCAGGATGTTCTCCCGCAGGCAGAAGTTCACGATGTCCCAGACGATGAGGAAGTAGCCAGCGAGGTTGAGCTTCTCGATCAGGTCCAGCTCTTTCTGGATCTGCGCCTGGGCCTTGGCAGTGAATGGCCGGAAGCGGGCCTTGGCCCCGTTCCAGGTGATGTGCCTCAGGTAGGAGGCGGGGGTCTCGCCCGGCGGCAGCGGGTATTCGGGGAAGCGGTAGCCGAGGTCGGCCAGGGTGAAGTCGAGGCGGTCGGCCAGGCGGGCGGTCTCTTCGATCGCTTCAGGGAGGTCCGCGAACAGGCGGGCCATCACGCCGGGAGATTTTAGATGCCGTTCGCGATGGCTGGCGAGGAGGCGTCCGGCCGCATCCAGGGTGGTGTGATGACGGATCGCGCTCAGCACGTCGTGGAGCGGCTTGTCCTCGGGCTTGGCGTAGCGCGCTCCGTTCGTGGCAACGAGGGGGAGCCGCAGCTTGCGGGCGAGGTCGATCAGGGCGCGGTTGCGGTGCTCCTCGTCCCGCAGCCGGTGGCGCTGAAGCTCGACGTGAACTCGCCCTCCGAAATAGACGGCGAGGCGCTCCAGGAGCTTGCGGGCGGGATCGAGGCCTCCCTGGGCAAGCTCGCGTGCAACCGGGCCCTCGTCGCCGCCGGTCAGGCAGTGGAGCCCTCCAGCGTGCTCCGCCAGAAGCTCCCAGGTGATCCGCGCTTCCCCCTTGGGGCGGTGAAGGGCCGCGGTGGTGAGCATCCGGCAAAGATTCTTGTAGCCGGCCCGGTTCTCGACGAGCAGGGTCAGCCGCTCCCCGGCGGGGATGCCGAGGACTTTCTTCTCAGGCTCGGGGACGAGCCCCAGCGGGCCTGTCTTAACCGAGCTTTGAGTGCCGGGTCCTTCGTCGAGCACGACTTCGGCCCCGACCAGCGCCCGCACTCCGGCCTGCTTCGCAGCCTGGTAGAAGCGCGGCGCGCCATAGACCCCGTTGGCATCCACCAAGGCCACGGCTGGGAGCCCCAGCTCCGCAGCCTGCTGGACCATGTCCTCGGGCAGCGAGGCGCCGTTCAGGAAGGAGAAGGCCGACGCGGTGTGGAGCTCGACGTAGGGGGAGGACGGCCGTCCACTCTTCGGCCGCCGCTCGAACTCCCGGTGCTTGACCTTTTCCTTCTTGGCGCCCGGGGAGCTTTCCAGAGCCGGCAGGTCATACCCGAAGTCCCGGGGCGGAGGGCCGGAGGCCGCCTCCTTCAGCTTGTCGATGTCGAGCCACTTGCCGACATCTCGCGCCGGAGGGGAGGGCGGCCCGTCGTCTTTTTTCTTCGCCACAGGGCGAGGTTAGGCGTAAATGGGGCGTTGGTCAATAAGCCGGCGGATCGCTCGCCGGGAACGATTCGTCCGAGGCTTCCTCCACCGGATCCTCGTGGTCGATCCGCTGATTCCGTGGCGGTTTGTCCTTTTGCTCCACTTCGCGCTCCTCCTGCTTGTCCTTGGTCTGGGCCTGACTATCCATGGGATTCCACCTCCTGCTCCGGGAGCTTCAATCCATGTGCCAAGGCCCAGCGCCCTCGGGCGCAATCCAATATATTCAGCCGGTGAGCTTCGACTGGAAACTTTTCCTAGGGCTCCTTGCGGTGCTGGGAGTCATGCAGGTGGCCTGCTGGCTCCTTGCCTACGGTATTGGGCGCAAGTTGGAGCGGCACGTGATGGTCCTGGGGATCGTGCTGCCTTTGATGCTGCTCTTCCCCTGGACCGACCAGACCCGGTTGCTCGTGCCGGCGGACATCCTCCAGCGGGCGATCCCGCTCCCGCCCGGGGTCAAAGCGACCCATCGCCACGACCTGCAGAACGACGCGGTTTACCAGTTCATCCCCTGGGAGCTGGAGGTGCGGCACGCCTTGAGCGACCTGCGGCTGCCCCTCTGGTCGGACGACCTGGAAGGGGGCAGCTCACCCTGGGTCAATCCGCAGGCGTCACCGCTCTCGCCGATCGCCATGCCGGCCCGGGCGCTGCCCATCCAGCATTTCCTGCTGGTCACCCTGGCTCTGAAGATCCTGGTCGCCTTTCAGGGGACCTGGGTGCTCGCCCGAACGGTGGGCGTGAGCCGGCTGTCCAGCCTCCTCGCGGGGATCGGGTTTGCCTTCGGCGGCGGGATCATGGCCTGGGCGCTCTTTCCGCACACGGCGGCGATCGCCTGGGTCCCGTGGCTGACCGTGGCCGTGATCCGCCTGTTCCGGGGCGGGGGAGCCGTCGTCCTCTCCACCGCGGCAGTGCTTACGGCGGCGTTGCTGCTCTCCGGTCATCCGGAGACGGCGGCTTTGGGCGGGGTGTTCGCTGCAATCTGCGGGTTGTCCTTGGCCCGCCGCAAGGCCTTCATCCGCGGGCTCGGGGCGGCGGCTCTGGCCGCTTTTCTCGGGTTCGGCCTGGCGGCGCCGCACATCCTGCCGTTCGCCTTGTACCTGCCCCACTCCCAACGGGCGCAGGAGACCCTAGTGCGCGAGCTGCCGTTTTATGAGGTGTACCTGCAAGCTCCCTGGACCTGGTTCCTGCCCGGCTTTGGACGGTTGGTGCAGTCTCCGCTCAACCCGCGGGTCTTCGGCCGGCCTTACCTCGACGAGTTCCGCGGTCCGTTCAACTGGGCAGAGTCGGTGGGCGGCTACGCCGGGCTCGTGGCCCTCGCGGGCTCGGCCGTGGCGCTGCTCGCGCTGCGGCGGAGGAGATCCTGGCCCTTCCTCGCTTTTGCGTTGCTGAGCCTGCTTCTCGCGGCCCAGTTCATCCCCCTCGCGCATGTCATCTATTCGGTGGAGGCCCTGAAGACAGTGGCCTGGCCGCGCATCCTGCTCGTCAGCTCCCTGGCTCTCGCTGTGGCTGGCGGGATGGGGATTGACCGGCTGCTCCGCGCGCGGCGTCCCATTTCCGGCTGGATCGCCGTGGCACTGGCCGCGGCGCTGAGCCTCGCCGCGCATGCCGATTCCTATGTGATCGCGCTCTGGGTCCTGATTGCCGCCGCAGTTTTCTTGAGACGGAAGCGTCCGGCCCTGGCCGTAGCCGGGCTGGCTCTGGTCCTCGTCCTCGATCTCGGACCCTGGGCGCGCGGGCATCTGCCGGATACCAACCCGGCGCTGTTCTTCCCGGCCACGGACTACATGGCCCTCCTGAAGCAGGAGGCCACGGACGGAGGGCCCTGGCGGGTCGTGGGCGAGGAGCGCATGCTGTTCCCCTCGCTGCTCGCCGTGTACGGCATCGCCGACGCGCGGACGCACAACCCGCTTGCGCCCATGCCCTACCTGCGGACTCTGGAGGCTGCCTTCGGGTTCGCGCCGACGACCGGCAACTACTTCCCCGCGTTCCGGGGGCTCGACCATCCGTTCCTCGACTTCCTGAACGTGCGGGTCGTGACCTCGGTTGAGGAGTTCCAGCCGCCCCGGACGATGGAGCGGATCGACCGCGGCCGGTTCGAGCATTACCGTCTCTACCGCAACCCCGACGCGCTACCTCGCTGGTTCCTCCCGTCCGCGGCCGAGGCGATCGTGGAGGAGGACTTGGGGAGGTGGGTTTCCTCCTTGAAAGACCCGCGCCGCGTCGCGGTGTTCGACCGCCGAGCAGCAGGTTGGGTGGGGGAGCAGGGGGAGATCCGGCTGGTCGCTCTCTCTCCGGGCCGGATCGCGCTGGACGTCCCCGGCTCCGGCGACCGACTGCTCGCGACTTCCCTCTTGATGCCGGAGGGCTGGAGTGCCGGGCCGTTGGAGACGGTGGTGGTGAACGGCGCTTTCGTGGGCGTTCACTTGCCGCCGGGAGCTTCGCGGGTGGAGCTGCGGTTCATCCCCCCGGGGCTCGTGGCCGGATTCTGGATCGGTGGGCTTTCCCTCGCCCTGATCGTGGCATATGGATTGAAATACAGGCGGCCGTGAAGATTCATACAGGACAGCCCTACCCCCTGGGCGCCACCTACGACGGCGCCGGGACCAACTTTTCCATTTTCTCCGAGGCGGCCGAGCGGGTCGAGCTCTGCCTGTTCGACGCCGACGGCAACGAGACCCGCGTCGAGCTGCCCGAGGTCACGGCACTCTGCTGGCACGGCTACCTGCCCTCAGCGGTGCCCGGCCAGCGGTATGGCTACCGGGTCCATGGACCCTGGAATCCCGCGGAGGGGCACCGCTGCAATCCGGCGAAGCTCCTCCTGGATCCCTATGCCAAGGCGGTCGACGGCGAGGTGAAATGGGACGAGGCCGTCTTTCCGTACCGTTTCGCCGATCCCAATGGCTCCTTGAACGACGCGGACAGCGCGCCGTTCATGCCCAAGAGCGTGGTCATCAACCCCTGGTTCGATTGGGGCAACGACTACCTGCTGCGGATCCCGCGGCACGAGTCGGTGATCTACGAGGTGCACGTGAAGGGGTTCACCATGCGCCACCCGGAGATCCCGACCGAGCTGCGCGGTACCTACGCGGGCCTGGCGCACCCGGCGGCGATCAAGCACCTCGAGCGGCTCGGCGTGACCGCGGTGGAGCTGCTGCCGGTCCACCAGTTCATCCACGACCAGCACCTGGCAGAGCGCGGCCTGCGCAACTACTGGGGCTACAACTCCATCTGCTACCTCGCGCCGCACAACGACTACACCGCGGGCCTGCGCGAGGGGGGACCGCTCGGGCAGCAGGTCCAGGAGTTCAAACAGATGGTCAAGACCCTCCACCGGGAGGGGATCGAAGTCATCCTCGACGTGGTCTACAACCACACGGCCGAGGGCAACCACCTCGGCCCCATGCTCTCCTTGAGGGGGATCGACAACGCCGCCTACTACCGCCTGATGCCGGATGACCGGCGCTATTACATGGACTACACCGGCACCGGCAACAGCCTGAACATGCGCCATCCGCACGTCCTGCAGCTCATCATGGACTCGCTGCGCTACTGGGTGCTGGAGATGCACGTGGACGGCTTCCGCTTCGACCTGGCGTCGACGCTGGCGCGCGAGCTCCACGACGTGGACCGCCTCGCCGCCTTCTTCGACATCATCCAGCAGGACCCGGTCATCAGCCAGGTCAAGCTGATCGCCGAGCCCTGGGACGTGGGGGAGGGGGGCTACCAGGTGGGCAACTTCCCGCCGCTCTGGTCCGAGTGGAACGGCAAGTACCGGGACACCGTCCGCGACTACTGGCGAGGCGAGCACCAGACCCTCGGGGAATTCGCCAACCGGCTGACTGGCAGCTCGGACCTTTACGCCCTGAACGGGCGCCGGCCGTCCGCGAGCCTCAACTTCGTCACCGCCCACGACGGCTTCACGCTGGAAGACCTGGTCTCCTACAACGAGAAGCACAACGAGGCCAACGGCGAGGAGAACCGCGACGGCGAGAGCCACAACCGGTCATGGAACCACGGGGTCGAAGGGCCGACGGACGATCCCGCGGTCAGGGCAGCCCGCGACCGGACGAAGCGGAGCTTCCTCGCCACCCTCCTTCTCTCTCAGGGCATCCCCATGCTCCTCGGCGGCGACGAGATGGGGCGCACCCAGCGGGGCAACAACAACGCCTACTGCCAGGACGGCGAGGCCTCCTGGTTCGACTGGGAGAACGCCGACGAGCCGCTCGTCGACTTCACCGCGAAGCTGATCGGGTTCCGCCGGGACCATCCGGTGTTCCGGCGGCGGCGGTGGTTCGTAGGCTGCTCGATCCGCGGCGGCAAGACGGAGTGCGACATCGCCTGGTTCCGGCCGGACGGGGAGGAGATGGACGACCAGGACTGGGGGAGCGGCTTCGCCAAGTCGCTGGGCGTGTTCCTCAACGGGCAGGCGATCCCGAGCCTGGACCCCCGCGGGAACCGGGTGGTGGACGACAGCTTCTACCTGCTGTTCAACGCCCACGGCGAGGCGCTCCCTTTCCGGCTGCCGAAGCGGCCGGAGTGGGGGGAGAGCTGGGCCAGGGTGCTGGATACGGCGGAGGGCTTTCCCCAGGAAGGGGAGACGGTCTCCGCCGGCTCGGAAGTGCGCGTCGAGGCGCGTTCTCTGGTGCTGCTGAAACGATTGTAGGGGCGGCCCTTGTGGCCGCCCTCCGGAGGGCACCCACAAGGGGCGCCCCTACATCAACCGGCCTTCTGCTGCCTGCGGGCGCGGTACTCCTCGCGCTGCTTCTCGATCCAGGCCCAGGCCTCCTCGGGCGTGTCGACGAACATCACCGGCATCTTCTCCGACTTGAACATGTTCGTCGCGGTCAGGATCAGCTTCGCGAAGATGCGGGCCTTGAGGGGCGCCTTCAGGACGGCGGCCCCGGCGATGTTCATCTTCTTCTGGACCTCCACCGCCTCTTTGCGCACCGTGGGGCCGACGCTCTCGAGCTCGGCGATGTCACAGAGGAAGAACACCCCGTCGATATCCTTGCCGATGTCCCAGTGGACGCGGTTGACCTCTTTGCCTTCCGCGTCGTTCAATTCGCCCACGATCTTCATATAGAAGGTGTCGGGAGGGATGAAGGCGTTCGTGTGCCTGCCAACCTTGCCCTCGCCATTGGCTTCGAGCTCTGCGAGATCCGGCCTCATAAGTCACTCCTCCAAACGAGCCTTGCACCTGGCGTGCGCCCGGCAAGACTGAATCCACATAGGGTTTGCTGGGCGGAGTGTACGCGAGTTCGCGCGCGATGTCGATGCGTGGCAGGCGTTGCGGATTCGCCCGAGGCTTCGACTTAGAGTAAACTGCGAACAGCTTTATCAGCTCAGGCAGTACCGATTCAAATCGGCCTTGGGGCTTTTGCGCCTTCCAAGGTGGCGTGTGAAGGACAGATGTCCGTTCAAGGAGGTGTTCGCATGTCTGGAGATGAGAGGACGATGAGAGAGGACGGCCCGCTCAGCCGCCGCCGTTTCCTCGGCGGAGTCGGTGGCGCGGCGGTCGCCCTGACGGTCGGGGCGAAGCTCTCGACGCAGCCCGCCAAAGCCGAGGAAGCCGAGGAGATTGCACTGGCGGAGCCCGGGCAGTCGCCGAAGGTCAGCAGGGCGGCAGCCCGGCGCGAGCGGGCGTACCAACTCCGTATGAACGCGGCGAAGTCGCACCGCGTCAAGCCGCTGGTCCCCCAGACCGCGAACGGCGACGAGGCCCGCTACGCCAACAAAATAGGTAACTACTCCAAGGGGCTGCCCCACAACTCGTTCGGCGAGGTGGAGCTGGATGCCTATGAGAGCATGGTTGATGCCGCGAAGAGCGGCGATCCCGCGGCCTACGCCGCCATCCGCACCACCGGCGGCCAGCGGCTCACCAACCCCATGGGCGGCCTTGCGTTCGACCTCCAGGGCATGGACGCCTGGGACATCGCGGCAGCGCCGCCGCCGGCCCTCGCCAGCGCCGAGGAGGCGGGGGAGGGGGTCGAGCTCTACTGGATGTCCCAACTGCGCGACGTCAACTTCCTCGACTACGCCGCGGGCCAGCCCGACGTGGACGCGGCCGTGGCGGAGCTGAGCGATTTATCGGTCTACAAGGCCGCGAAGGTGGGCGGCAAGGTGACGCCCGGGACCCTCTTCCGCGACCCGCTCCCGGGCTGCCTCGAAGGCCCCTACATCTCGCAGTTCCTCTGGCTCCCGATGCCCTTCGGAGCCGAGTACGTCGATCGCCGGATGCAGACCAAGCTCCCCGGCACCGACCACCTGACCGGCTACTCCGAATGGCTGGAGTCGCAGAACGGCTTCAGCTCGGTCTTCGAGCTGCCGGACCCGCAGCGCCGCCACATCCGCAACGGCCGCGACCTCGCCGAGTGGGTGCACATCGACGTGCTGTTCCAGGCCTACTTCAGCGCCTGCCTGATCCTCGGCTCGGGGCAGAACATCTTCGACCCGGAGACCGACGGCGGCATCGGCGCGGCCCTGAACCCCGGCAACCCCTATCTGGAGATCCGCAACCAGGCCGGCTTCACCTGCTGGGGCGGCCCGCACATCAAGACCCTGGTCTGCGAGGTCGCCACGCGGGCGCTCAAGGCCACCTGGCACCAGAAGTGGCAGGTCCACCGGCGCCTGCGTCCTGAGGAGCTCGGTGGCCGCGTCCACCACCAGGTGACCGCGAACCGCTACGCCGGCGTCCTGCACCGTGACCTCGTAGAGTCCGCCGTGGTCGAGCGGGTGCTCTCCAAGCACGGCACCGCCCTGCTGCCCGTGGCGTTCCCCGAGGGGTGCCCGACGCACCCCTCCTACACGGCGGGCCACGCGACCGTGGCCGGCGCCTGCGTCACCATCCTCAAGTGGTTCTATGACGAGGATTTCGTCATCAGCCAGCCGGTCATCCCGACGCCGGACGGCCTCGCGCTGCAGCCCTACTTTGGGCCGCCGCTGACCGTCGGCGGCGAGCTCAACAAGCTCGCCTCGAACGTCGCGACCGGCCGCAATATCGCAGGGGTCCACTGGCGCTCCGACGCCATGAATTCGATCCGCCTGGGGGAGGAGATCGCCATCAGCCTCCTGCGCGACCAGCGCGCGCTCTACCCCGAGGGCCACCGCGGCTCCACCTTCACCCGCTTCGACGGCACGAGGATCACGGTATGAAACAGCGCATGCTCATCTGGGCCGGTATTGTCCTCACTCTTGCTCTGGCTGCCTCATCCGCCGCGGCGCAACCGCTGGGCGGAGTCACCTTCCACGACGTCGCCACCGCCGACAATGGCATCACCTATGAGCGCGGGCCGTCGGCCCTCCACGAGAATATCGGGGAGCTGCAGCAGATCGGCACCGCCACTCTCGGCACCCTGCTCTTCGAGTACCCGATGAAGGGCAACGGCGCTCCGGGCCTCGCCCTCCTCGACTACGACCTGGACGGCGACGTCGACCTCTATGTCACGGACGGACCCGGCAGGGACAACAGCCTCTACCGCAACCGGCTGGCCGAGGACGGGCACTTTTCCCTTGAGCTGATCCCGGGCGGCGGCGGCGCGGCGGCCACCGAGCAGGACTCGACCGGCGTCTGCTTCGGCGACACCGACAACGACGGCGATCCCGACATGCTGGTCCTCGGCCGCCAGGAGCCCCACCGGTTCTTCGAGAACCGGAGCGGACAGTGGATCGACGTCACCGCCACGGGCGGCAGCGACATCTCCGGCGACGCGGGCACCCCGTGCTCCTGCGCCATGGGCGACGTCAACGGCGACGGCCTGCTCGACGTCTTCGTGGCCAACACCTTCGACTGGGTCAGCAAGGCCGCGATCGTCGTCGAGCCCTGGAAGCACAACGAGTACAACAACCTCTACCTCAACCTGGGCGGCAACCGCTTCAAGGACGTGAGCGCGGAGTCGGGGATCCGGAACCGCCGCGACATCAGCTGGGGCGTCGTCATGTACGACTATGACGGCGACGGCGACCTCGACATCATCGTGGCCAACGACCAGGGCGCCGTCCCGCTCTACAAGTACGGCGGCTTCAACCGCGGCTTCGTCCGGGTCTACCGCAACGACGGCGCGGTCCGTTTCACGGACGTGACGGCGCAGGCGGGCTTGACCTGGCCGGGCGACTACATGGGCTTCGCCGTGGCCGACTACGACGGCAACGGGGCGATCGACTTCTACGCCTCGAACTCGGGCGACTGGACCCTGCTGCTGTTCGGGGTCCCCTACGCCCTGGGTGACCTGACGTCGCGCTGGTTCCTGAACGACGGCAAGGGCCGCTTCCTCGACGTGGGGCTCAACCCCGAGGTGCGCTCCTCCGGCTGGTCGTGGGGGGCCTCGGCCTTCGACTACGACAACGACGGCGACTTCGACATCGTCACCTACGGCGGCCAGGACACGGGCCCGATCCTCGACGTCTCGAACCCAGGCACGCTGCTCAACAACGACGGCCACGCCAGGTTCCGGCTCGACTTCGCAGCCTACGACGGCTCGGTCGACCACACCCGGCGCGTCAGCCACGGCCTGGCCACCGGCGACCTCGACGGCAACGGCTTCGAGGACATCGTGTCGGTCTCCGACACCAATGCCGAGCCCTTCTTCCCCGTGATCCCCTATCCTTTCGGCTTCGGCGGACCCCTTCAGGGCAAGGCCGCCTTGATCCCGTCCTGGATCATCCAGCCGGACAACACCTTCAAGTGGAGCGGCGTGCCGCTCCTGCCCGGCACCCTGGCGATCGAGCTCAACAGCGGCGGCAACGGCAACGGCTCCGTCGAGGTGCGGACGGTCGGCACGGTGGGGATCGCCACGGGCGGGCGCAACAACCGCGACGGCATCGGCGCGGTGGTGCGCTTCACCCCGGCCGGCGGCCGCACGGCCAGCCAGCCGATCCTGGGCGGCGCGAGCCACTCCTCGCAGGACAGCCTGCTGGCGCACTTCGGCCTCGGCACGGCGCACGACGGCATGATCGAGGTGGTGTGGCAGGGCAAGGTCAGGAACCGCCTCTACGGGGTGCAGGAAGGGGAGCGGGTCCGCTTCCCCGAAATCCCGTGCGACTTCAGCGGCAAGCCAATCAAGGGCAAGGCTCGCGCCGCTTATACCGCGTGTGTCGCGAAAGCCCTGATAGAGATCCAGGCGGCCGGCCTGCTCACCGCCGACGAGGCCGCGCGTTTTGGCGCGAGCGCCCTGCTCGCCCTGGGCACGAAACGTTAGCTATCAATGCAGGGGCGGCCCTCGTGGCCGCCCTCGTTTTTCTAACGGTCGCCCCCCCGGAAAACGCAGGTCACGGTCGTGCCCTTGCCGGGGCCGGTGTCGAGATGGAAATCGGTCACCAGCTTCTTGACGGCCAGCAGCCCCTTGCCCATGCCGCGCTGGGATTTGTAGGTGCCGGCCCAGATCTCTTCCAGCCTTCGGGGCTCGATGCCGGGCCCCTTGTCGGTGGCCACGATGTGCAGGCTGGGCCCGCGCTCGTCCTCGGTGGCGCGCAGCTCGACCGTGCCCTTGCCGGCGTAGAAGACGATGTTGCGGGCGAGCTCGGAAACGGCGGTCGCGACCTTCACGGCCGTGAACTTGGAAAGGCCGATGCGCACCGCCTCGGACCACGCTTCCAAGCGCGCCGTGGCGATGTCCTTCTCCTGGTCCACCGCGAAGACCTTGTGGATTGCCTTGCTCGCCTGCGCGGTTGGGCTGGCCGCCGAAGTTCCCGTACCCGTTCCCGGGGCCTCGGTCAGGGCGCGCTCGCAGGCCGCGAGGAGCTCGGCGCTGCTGGCGCGTGCGAACAAGCGCAGCGAGCTCTCCAGCTCTTTCAGTACGGTTTGCCGCTCAACGGGGCCGAGCTGGTCCACCGGCGTCCGGGCCAGCCCTCCAAGACGATTGAAAATGCTGCGCTGAGTGATCGCGGAGATCGCTCCCGAGAGGACCGCTCCTACCGCGTCCTCAACCGTTCTCACTGCAGGAGCTCGAGCCTTTCCAGCGCCAGGTCGAGGTTGAGGGCGGTGTGCACCGAGTCGAGCTCGACACCCATCTCGATGAGGGTCATGGCCACCGCCGGACGTATGCCCACGATGTAACACTCGGCGCCCATGAAGCGTACCGACTTGCCGATGTCGTTGAGGATGCGGGTGATGTAGCTGTCGATGATCTCCACCGCGGAAACGTCGAGGATCACTCCCCTGGCGTCCGCGTTCCTCACCCTCTCCATCAGGGCCTCCTGGAGGTCCAGGGCGAGCCGGTCGTGCAACTCGGTCTGGATGCTGACCAGCAGGCAATTGCGGATCTGGATGATGGCAAGGCTCTGATCCGACGCGCGAGTCCTGCCGTCGGAGCCCATCGATACGGCCGTCGATCGCTTCACGTTATCCTCCGAACGATATGTGGATTCTTACACTGACCAAGAATTTGTGCAAGTGGCGCGGTTTCAGACCATGCGGCCGCCAGTGTGGGAGTGGAGGTGCGCCGCGGTCTGCTCGCGCAAGAACACCTGGAGGGCGTCACGCAGATTGCGCAGCGTCCGGATGCCGGTGAGGTCCACTCCGATGTGGGTCAGGGTCTGGGCGATGCCGGGGTTGATGCCGGACAGGATGCAGTCGGCGCCCAGGAGGCGGACCGCCTTCGCCATCTTGATGAAGTGGTCGGCGGTCTTCGTGTCCATGGCGTCGATGCCGGTGATGTCGACGATCGCGGTGCGGGCCTGCTTGGCCACGATCATCTCGAGCAGGGTCTCGGTCATCTCGGCGCTGCGCTGGCTGTCGACGATGCCGACGACCGGCAGGCAGAGGACGCCGGCCCAGACCTCGATGATCGGGGTCGAGAGCTCGCGGATGGCGGCCTGCTGGCGCTCGATCGTCTCCAACTGGTTCTCCAACTCCCGGTTGGACTCCTCGGCCCGGACGAGCGCGTCGTTGAGGTCCGCCTTGGCGCCGACGAGCATGCCCAGGAAGTCGGTGAACCCCCCTTCCAGCGTAGCGAAGGAGTCGCCCACGAGGGTGCCCTTCATCAGGGCCATGCAGGCATCGAAGTCGTCGATGGCGGCATAGGCCAGGGCCTGGATCAGGTCTTCCAGCCGGCTTTGGGTGAACTCTACGACCTGGTTCTTCTCGTTCGGTATCTGATCATTCGGCATTGCGGGTCGGCCTCCGAGCCTGGGCTAGCGAAAGAAGGTGACGATGATGGCCTTGCCGGTCTCACCCTGCTGGTATTCGAAGAGGTCGGCGAAGCGCAGCACGGCGCCGAGGCCGGTGCCGAGCCCGCCGCGGCGGAGGACGAGGGTCGGATCGATGGGCCCGGTATCGTCGCAGCCGTCCTGGAGCGCGACTTCCAGGTTGCGGATCGGGGGGCCGACGTCGCGGGCCACCACCCGGATGCCGCCGCGGACGCCCGTGTCCTGGTCGAGGATCACGACCACCTCGCCATGGATGCCGTACTTGACGATGTTCGTGGCCAGCTCCGAGACGGCGATGGCGATCTCGGTCGAGCGCTTGGAGCCCATCCCGAACTGCACGCCGAGCTCCTGCGCGCGCTTGCGCACGATAAGCACGTCTCCCATGGCGCGCACAGGGAAGATGCGCTCCACGGGGCGGGGTGCGACGGGATCCACCAAGGCTTCCACCGGGCGGCCAGGATCAGAACTGGTCACCATTGCCGCCAACGCCGCCCATACCGCCCATGCTGCCCACGCCGCCGCGGCTCTCGACCTTGCGCGTGAGCTGCGCGATCTGCTGCGTCTCACGCAGGTGGAACTGAAGCGCGTCGCGCAGGTTCCGCATCGTCCGGACGCCTGTGAGGTCGACGCCGATATGGGTCAGCGTCTGGGCGATGCCGGGGTTGATGCCGGACAGGATGCAGTCGGCGCCCAGCAGGCGGACCGCCTTGGCCATCTTGATGAAATGGTCGGCGGTCTTCGTGTCCATCACGTCGATGCCCGTGATGTCGACGATCGCGGTACGGGCCTGCTTGGCTACGATCATCTCGAGCAGGGTCTCGGTCATCTCGGCGCTGCGCTGGCTGTCGACGATGCCGACGACCGGCAGGCAGAGGACGCCGGCCCAGACTTCGATGATCGGAGTCGAGAGCTCGCGGATGGCGGCCTGCTGGCGCTCGATGGTCTCCAGCTTGGCCTCCAGCTCCCGGTTGGCGGCCTCATGCTTCGCGAGCGCCTCGGTGAGCGCCCCCTTGGCGGCCCGCAGCTCCTTGACGAAGATCATGAACGCCACCTCGAGCTCGTTGAACTCGTCGTCCTGCATGTTGCTCTCGAGGAGCGTGATGCAGGCGTCGAACTCATCGACCGAGGCATACGAGAGCGCCTCGATTACGTTCTGGAGGCGGTCGTGCGTGATCTGAATGGGAACCTCTTCTTCCCTGCTAGCCATCCTTGATCTCTCCTCAGCGGCGCTCCTGGCGCCGCGCAAGCGTCTCTCTGGATACTACTGACCGGCCTGCTCGCCCCCGAGCAGGGAGTCCGCCTGGTAGCCCATGATCAGGGCCGTGGCGTCGTCATGGTCCCGGCCCCATTGCTCCACGATCCGCCGTGCCACCTCCGTGGGCGTGCCCGGCAGGCACGTCTTGAAATTGCCGCGGCTCGACACGCCGTCGCTCATCACACAGTAGACGTCGCCCGGCTTCATCTGGAACGACATCACCTTGGACGTCCGCAGGTTGTGGCCCACGATCCCCGCGATGCAGAACAGGCTCGGCGCGAGGCCGGAGAGGGCCTGCACCTCGATGTTGCCCACGCCGCAAAACTCGCCCGCGCCGTCCTCCTCGACCTTCAGGATGCCCACCGCGGCCCCGCGCGTGGCGCGCAGCTCCTTGTGGCAGCGCATCAGCATCGGCTCCACCGAGAGGTCGAGGTTGCCGCGGATCACCTCCACCGCCTTTTCGGCGGCGACCCAGGACTCGAACCCGTGGCCGAGGCCGTCGATCACCGCGGCGAGGAAGGTGCCGTTGTTCTCTACAATAACAAAACTGTCCCCGCAGACCGTGAGGCCTTTGAAAGGACGGCTGAATGCTCCCGACTTCATCTTTCTCCTCGGAAGAGGCAGGTGACCGTCGTGCCGCGGCCCGGGCCGGTGTCGAGGTGGAAGTCGTCCACCAGCTTCTTGACGGCGACGAGGCCCTTGCCCATGCCTCTCTGCGACTTGTACGTTCCGGCCCAGATCTCGTCCAGCTTGCGCGGCTCGATGCCCGGGCCCTTGTCCGATGCCACGATCTGCAGGGTGGGGCCGCGGTCGTCCTTGGTGGACTTCAGCTCCACGAACCCCTTGCCGCCGTAGAAGACGATGTTGCGGGCCAGCTCCGAGACCGCTGTCGCCACCTTGACCGAGGTGAACTTCGAGAGCCCGATCCGCACCGCTTCCGACCATGCCTCCAGGCGGGCGGTGGCAATGTCCTTCTCCTGATCGATGGCGAGGCGCTTCGTGTTGCCAACGGCGTCCGCCGCCGCTGCGGCTGCCTGGCTGGCCGCCGTCCCCGTCCCTGCCCCGCTTCCGGGCCCGTTGCCGGCGAGCGCCTGCGCGCACGAGGCGATCAGCTCCGCGCTGTTGCGCCGCGCGAACAGGCGGACCGAGCTCTCGAGCTCGGCCATGATCGCCAGGCGGTCCTGCGCCGTGAGCTGCTGGATTGGACGCGCCGCCAATCCACCCAGGCGATTGAAAATGCTGCGCTGCGTGATCGCCGAAATGGTCCCGGCGAGGATCGCCCCGACCTCCGTCTCGACAGTTTTCATGATTGCAGGAGCTCGAGCTTCTCCAACGCCAGATCCAGGTTGAGGGCGGTGTGCACCGAGTCGAGCTCGACCCCCATCTCGATGAGGGTCATGGCCACGGCCGGGCGGATGCCCACGATGTAGCACTCGGCGCCCATGAACCGCACCGATTTGCCGATGTCGTTGAGGATGCGCGTGATGTAGCTGTCGATGACCTCGACGGCCGACACGTCCAGGATGACTCCCTTGGCGTCGGCGCTGCGGACGCGCTCCATGAGCGACTCCTGGAGGCCGAGCGCGAGACGGTCGTGCAGCTCCGTCTGGATGCTCACCAGGAGACAGTTGCGGATCTGGATGATCGGCAGGCTCTCGTCTTTCACGCGATCCCTCCGCCGGGGACGCGCAGCCCGGCCCCTGCGGGACCGCACCGCGCTCCGGCCATTCCATGCCTCATAGGGGGTTTTCGGGCCAGGTGCCCAGACCCTTACCGGCGATGGGAGTCAGAGTTTTGCACGGACATTTGTAGCACATTGAAATGGAGAACGCGAGTAGGGTGCCTTCTGTGTGAGCACCCTGCACCCGGAATGGGCGAAAGCCCTAGGTGGGATCGGTGGCGGGGAGGCCTGCGACCTCCTGGCTACGCAACGTATCGAGGAAGACGCGATCATCCCCCTCGACTATCCGGACCTGGGAGGCGGGGATGCGGACGAGCCGTCCTGCCGGTTGATCTGCGTCGCGGTCGCGCGGGCTGTCCCTAGGTACTGCGGCGGGGATTGCACCGGCATGCTTCAAGGCTCCGGAATTCTGATTGCCGTAGATCTCCGTCTCCGCCACGGTCGGGTCGGGATCGGTGAGCTGCGTGGTGCCAGCCTGGCCGGGCAGGATCTCTCCGGGTTGCGGCCGCCCGGGCTGCTCGGCCGCGCCGCGCAGGGTGGGGACGAGCTCCACGATCAGGAAGCCTTCCCGGGACTCGCGGACCTGGCCGACCCGCACGGCGTCGGCCGAGACCACATCCCAGCCCTCGACATTCACATTCACATCCACATCGGTAACTCTAAGCGGCATCCGCCAGGACCTCGGTGGTCAGGACGGCGTACTGCCGCAGGGCGGGAGGCTGCTGCTGAATGGTCACGCCCACCGCAGAAGCGCCGGTCCCCTCGACCGTGTCGCCGTCGTCGCCGCCCATCATCTGGGAAATGCCCCAGAGCACCAGCGCCAACAGCAGGAGCCCGAGGATCCAAGGCAGCATGCTGCGCTTCTCTTTCCGTTCCACTCTGATCTCGGCCACAAGCGCCTCCTTCTCGTGAGTTGCCGATGCGGAATAACCGCCCCCGCGTGAAGGGCTCACTGCAAAGAGGGTGCCCAGATCGTCCGCGTGCTTCCGGGTCGCGGGTATAGACTCCGCTCTGACTGAAAGGGGAACCCATTGAAAAGGACCGTCCTCCTCCTGCTGCTGGCGCTGGTGTTGCCTCACCTCGGCTTGGCCCAGGCTCCGCCCCCGCCGCCTCCGGCTACTGCGTCCGTTCAGGATCCAGCCGCGGCCACCGAGGCCTACCTGGCGCGCCTGAGCCCCCAGCAGCGGGAGAAGTCCGACTCCTACTTCGAGGGCGGCTACTGGCTGATCCTCTGGGATTTCCTCTATGGGTTCGCGGTCGCGGCGCTGCTCCTGGGCACGGGCCTCTCGGCGCGGATGCGCAGCCTGGCCGAGCGGATGGTCCCCTTCCGGCCGCTCCAGGTCTTCCTCTACTGGCTGCAATACCTGGTGCTGACCACGCTGATCACGTTCCCCCTGGTCCTCTACGTGGGCTTCTTCCGCGAGCACAAATACGGGCTCTCAAATCAGGCCTTCGGCGAATGGATGATCGACCTGTTCAAGGGGATGGCCGTGGGCGCGCTGCTGGGCGGCCTCGCCGTGATGGGGATCTACGCCATCTTCCGCAGGTTCCCCCGCACCTGGTGGATCTGGGGCACGGTGGCTTCGGTCGCCTTCCTCGTGGTGGTCATGCTGATCGCGCCGGTCTTCATCGCGCCGCTCTTCAACACCTACACCGAGCTCGAGGACCCGGACCTGCGCGGTCCGATCCTGTCTCTCGCCCGGTCGAACGGAATTCCGGCCGAGCACGTCTATGTCTTCGACGCCTCGAAGCAGACCAAGCGCGTGAGCGCGAACGTGAGCGGCGCGCTTGGGACGATGCGGATCTCCCTCAACGACAACCTCCTGAACCGGGTCTCGCCGGGCGGGGTTAAGTCGGTGATGGGCCACGAGATGGGCCATTACGTGCTGAACCACGTCTACGAATCGGTGCTCTGGTTCGCGCTCGTGCTGCTGGCGGGCTTCTCCTTCCTGCGCTGGGGCTACGACCGGGCGGTGGCGCGCTGGGGAGGCCGCTGGGGGGTGAGGGGGATCGACGATCCGGCTGGCCTGCCGCTCCTGGCGGTCCTCTTCTCGGTCTTCTTCTTCGTGATGACCCCGCTCAACAACACCTACATCCGGGTCAACGAAGCCGAGGCGGACATGTTCGGCCTCAACGCCGCCCGCGAGCCCGACGGCTTCGCGGAGACCGCGCTCCTCCTCGGCGAATACCGCAAGCTCAAGCCAGGCCCGATCGAAGAGTGGATCTTCTTCGATCACCCGAGCGGCTACCAGCGGATCCTGATGGCGATGAACTGGAAGAAGGAGAACGGGGGGAGGTGAGCCCGTGGACCCTGGCCGCACCCCCGAAGCTGGTGACGTGCAACCTCAACCGCGGCGTGCCGCCTCGATTGCGGCGATGTCGATCTTTTGCATCTCCATCATCGCATCGAACGCGCGCTTGGCGACGGCGGGATCGGGATCGGTTACCGCTTCCGTCAGCACCACCGGGGTAATCTGCCAGGACAAGCCCCATTTGTCCTTGCACCAGCCGCACGCACTCTCTTGGCCGCCGTTGCCGACGATTGCGTTCCAGTAACGGTCCGTTTCGGCCTGGTCGTCGGTTGCGACCTGAAACGAGAATGCTTCGTTGTGCTTGAACGCTGGTCCACCATTGAGCCCGAGGCAGGGAATTCCCAACACGGTAAACTCCACCGTCAACACATCCCCTTCTTTCCCGGACGGAAAGTCTCCCGGTGCACGGTGCACCGCGCCAACGGATGAATCGGGAAAGGTACTGGCGTAAAACCGCGCCGCGTCCTCGGCGTCGTTATCGTACCAAAGGCAAATCGTGTTCTTTGCTGGCTTCGCCATGTCACTTCCTCCATCGTAATGAGCCGCCAAAGGGCAAGAGAAATACTACCTCAGAGTCCTGGGTGAGACACTCGGAAGCGGCGCGAAAGACTATAGAGGCACCCGGAAGAGTTCTGCTCCAAAAAATTGGCGTCGGGCGCTCCGGAATTCAATCTATTGGAGCCGAAATCAATTCGAGCCCGCCAGAATCAATTCTGACGTCCTCGAAATGAATTCCGGTGCGTAAAAATGATAACGGGTGCTCCGGAATTGAATTCGAAGGCATCGTGATTCAATCTATTGGAGTCTAAATCAATTCTGATCCACTAGATTGGAATCCGGCGCACTGTTATCCAATCTATTGGAGCCGAAATCAATTCGAGTGCCTCCGAATTCTAAACCAGGGCACTCTTATCCAATCTATTGGAGCCGAATTGATTCTGGCGCGCTCAAAGTCTTTCCGAGCGTGCCGGATTCGATTCTAAGGCGCTCGAAGTCTTTCCCGAAGCGCCAGATTCGAATCTGAAGCGCCGGAAGCCTCTTCGGGCGCTCCGAATTCGAATCGAGCGTGCTCAAAGAGATCTCGGGCAGGCTGAATCCAATCCTGTGAACCTCTTAGGGCAGCGAGACCGACGTCTCGCCCGTCCCGGGTGTGACTACCGATCCGCTCCAGACGCGGCCGTCCGAGGCTTCGGCGATCACAGCCCAGACGCCGGCTGGCACTCCGTCGACGGTCGCGTTGCCTCCGGTCACGCTCCAGGTCTGCGTAATCACTCCGCCGGGACCCAGCGTCCAGAACGGCTCCTGTCCCTGGCGGAGAAGCTTGAGCGTGGCGAGCCGGTTCTCGGTGGTCAGGTCCGGGATGCGGACGTGGAGGCGTCCCGCGGACGGCAGCGTCAGGGGCACCGGTTCGCCAGGGGCTGTGACCGTCGCCATGGCGACGCCTCCTCCCGGGGCGCTCACGGTCAACTGCCAGGTCCCCGCGGGCAGGCTGGAAAGCTCCGCGGTGCCGGACTTCTGCACGTAGGTCCCCGCGAGCACCGTCGCTCCCTCGCCGTTCCGCGCCAGGACGTGGAGCATGGGCGGCGCTTGCCCGGAGGCGAGGCGGACCTGGAGGTCGAGGCCGCTGGCCGGGGTCAGGCCCAGGTCCAGGGATGCCTGCTGGCCTCCGGTTACGGAGACCTCCCGCTCGGACGGCGCGTAGCCGTTGGCGCTGACGCCGAGGCGATAGGTCCCTGGCGGGACGTGGAGGATCTGGAAGCTGCCGTCCGGCTGGCTGGAGTCGCTGATCACGAACTCCGGCCCCTTCGTCGGACGCAGGGTGATGACCGCGCCGGAGACGGCTTCGCCGCTTCCATCCTCCCCGACCCGGCCGCCGATCGTGCCCGCCTCGAGAAGGATCTCCACCTCGCGGCTCTCGTGCAGGTCCAGGGTGTCGTTGTGGATGATCATCCGCTCCGTGTTCTTCACCCCGAGCCAGTAGCGGTCCGGCTCCAGGTCTTTCAAAATGAAGCCGCCGTCGGAGCCGCTGATGACGCTGCGCTCGATGCTGAAGCGCTCGCCCCGGACCGAGACCGTGCTCGTGCCGAGAGGCTCGCCGTCGAAGAGAACCCGGCCGGAGAGGGTCACCCGCGGGCTGAACTCCAGGTCGCGCTGGATCTGCCGGTCGGAGGGACCGACCGGCACGCGTGCCTCGACCTGCCGCTCCCCCTGCCAGAGCGAGGCGCGCAGCAGCCAGTCGCCCGCCTCGAGCTCCCGGACCTCGAACCGGCCTTCCGAATCGAGGCTTGCCCGGCGCTCGGCCGCCTCGCCACGGGCGATCACCGCGACCACTGCCAGCTCTTCCGGGGACAGGCCGAGCACTCTGCCGCTGACCGTAGCCCCCTGGCGCAGCACGATCTCGAGCCCCTCGACCGGCCGGTCCGCGACCACGACGGGCTTGGGCAGCTCCGCGGCGGCAAGGCCGGATGCGGCCGCCTGAAGGCGGTAGCTGCCCGGGGCGACCGGTTGCAGAATGAAGCCGCCGTCCTCTCCTGTCCGCACCCGGTGCTGGCGCAGCTCGGAGCGGTCCTGGGTGGTGAGCTCCACCTCCGCGGCAACGACGGGTTTCCCTTCGCCGTCGATCACGCGGCCCGTCACCTCGACCCCGGCTTCGAGCTCGACGTCGAGGCGGTTGGTGCCCTCCTCGATCGAGACGGAGCGCACCACGCGCCTGTAATGGGGATGGAGGACGTGCATCTCCCGCCGGCCGGGTGCGACGCCGTCGATGGAGTAGACACCTTCGGCGTCGGAAACGGCGGAGCCGGGATCAACCGCGATGCGGACTGCCGCCACTGGCTTGCCCTCGGTGGTCATGACCCGGCCCTCGATCCGGGCGCCGCGCCGGAGGACGAGTGTCAGCTCGGGAGAGGGATCCGGCTGCGGGAGGGTGAGCTTCAGCTCCTCGGCGGGGATGAAGCCCTGCGCCTTCACGTCGAGCCTCACCTCACCCTTGGGCGCGTCCGCGATCTCGAAGCGCCCTTCCGCGTTCGACAGGGCCGAGCGCTGGATCGCCGCTCCGACGGGCCGCCGGTGCAGATCGCCTTCCAGGACCGCCTGCCAGGTGAGGCCGACCTCCGCGCCGCTCACGGCTTCGCCCTCCTCGTCGAGGACGCGCCCGCTGAGCGCTGCCGCCGGCTCCAGCCGGATGAGGACCGGCCCGCTGCCGGGGGGCCGTACGCCCCGTACCTCCTTGCCGAGGTAGCCGTCCGCCTTCACGAGCAGGTGGTGCGCGACGCCCCGGTGGAGATCGCCGAGGGAGAAGCTCCCGTCGCGGCCGGTCACGGCATCGGGCTTCCTGCCCCGCGGTAGCTGGGCTGCCGGCAGGCGTTCCACGAGGAAGACCTCGGCTTCGGGGACCGCCTTGCCGCCGGGGTCCACTACCCGGCCCGTGAGGCGCGCCCCGGGGTTGAGGATCACCGCGCCGAGATCGAAAGATCCCTTGCACGAGGGGCCGACGCGGACCGTCCGGCGCAGCGCCGGGGCGTAGCCGGGCTTGCGCACCTCGAGGTCCACCTCCGCCGCCGGGCTCTCCGGGATCGAGAACCGCCCCGCCGGGTCGCTCTCGATTGCCGGTGGGGATGGGCCTCGGTCCGGCTGCTCTCTGCCAGCCCGGCGCGCCGGCCGCAGGAAGACCCGGGCTGCGGCGACCGGCTGCCCCTCCGGATCGCGGAGAAGGCCGCGAACGGCGCAGGCCGGCTGGAGCTGGACCGTGACCGGCGCAGCGTCCCTGGAGGTCACGATGCTGCGCGCCACCGGGAAGAAGCCGGGCATGGCCACTCTCAATTCGTACTCCTCGCCCGCCTTCAACTGCCGTAGCTCGAAGCCGCCGGCCGGGCTGGCGGCCGCCCTGTCCGCGACCGGATCGTAGGGTGAGAACGTCCGGGTCCCGAGTGCCGAGGCGTGGATGGCGATTACCGAGGCCCCGGCCAGCGGCTTGCCCTTCGGCCCGAGGACCGAGCCCCGGATCCTGACCGCGCGCTCCAGCGCCACGGTCGGCGCCCGGCCGCTCGCCAGGTCCTTGGCAAAGAGGGTCAGCCGCCGCGGAAGGAAGCCCGAGGCCCGGACCTCGACCTGCAGGCGGCCTTTCGTGGGGCCCGTCACGGTGTACCTGCCCTCGCGGTCGGTCCGGACGGCGAGCGCCGGGTCGGTGTCCAGCCAGAGGGCCGCGTCCGCCAGCGCCCGGCCGGTGCCGGCGTCGAGCACCTTCCCGGCGACCGGTGAGGCAGGCGGGAAGGTCACGGTCCTCTGCCCGCCGGGACGGACATTGAAGACGTGCTGGCGGCCATCCGCTGCAACCAGGCGGAGCTTGGCCGTCTCGCCTTCCCGGACCGGCAGGAGCATGGTGCCGTCCGCGGCGGTCCGTCCCACCGGCCAGGCCTGGCCTCCCGCGCGTAGGAGCAGGCCCTCGATCGGCGAGCCGTCCGGTGCCACGGCCTGCAGGGCGAGGCTCACCTCGCGGGCGGGCTGAAGCTGGATCGTCCCCTCCTGAAAATCCGGCTGGACGACCTCCGGCCTCCCGGGGATGAAGACGCTCACCTGGAGGCGCTCGCCTTCGAGGCGCGGCAGGGTCAGCGACCCGTCAGCCGCGGTGCGCCCCACCCGAAGCTCGGGCCTCCAACTGCCAGCCCTCACCTCGCCCGAGGCCGAGGCGACGACCAAGGCTCCGGGCACGGTGCGAAGCCGGGCTCCCACGTCCGGGGGCATTTGAACGGCGGGCACCTCCTCGGCGTCGAGCGCCAGGAACGGCCCGTACTCCATGGGGACCCTTCCTGCCGCCCGCACCACGATCTTCCAGGCCCTGGCTTCCGGCGGCTCCAGGCGGAAGCGCCCTTGGGCATCGCTCGTGGCCATGGCCCGCGGACCTGGGAGGTCCCGGCCTTCGAGGCGCAGGCCGCCCGCCTCGAAGTTGCCAAGGACGGGCACGAGCTCGGCCCGGGCTCCGGACAGGGGCTCGTGCCGGGTCCCCTGCACCATGCCGGTGAGGACGGGCTGGGCGAGGGCCGGAGCGGCGGCGATGAGATGGAGCAGAGCGGCCGAAATCATGTTCCGCAGCATGACGGTGGTTCCCGGGGGAAAGCCCGGGGCCTTCCGGCCCCGGGGGAGCTCAGGGTCTAGGGGCAGTTGACGACGGTCTCTCCGTTCACGCAGGTGTCGGTGTTAGAGCCGCCATCCAGGTTGTCGGTTCCGGTACCACCGTCGAGGTAGTCGTCCCCTGCGCCGCCGTACAGGGTGTCGTTATCCGCGTCGCCGTAGAGGAAATCATTCCCGTCTTCACCATAGAGGGTGTCGTTGGAGACGTGACCCCGGATGGTGTCGTTGCCGGTCCATCCGAGGCCGGTATCGACGCCGAAGCCACCCTGGATGGTGTCGTCCTCGGTCCAGCCGTCGATGGTGTCATGCTGATGGAAGCCGAACAGATCGTCGATACCCGAATCGCCAAAGATGAAGTCGTTCTCGGTCCCGCCATCGATCGTGTCCCCTTCGGATCCGCCGTCGAGGCAGTCGTCGCCGGCAAGTCCGGAGATCACGTCGGCGCCCCCGAATCCATAGATGCAGTCCACGCCGGCCGTCCCGGTGAGCATGTCGGCGTTGTTGGTGCCGAAGGGTGGGGTCGCCGCGCAACCGCACCCCTGCGCTGCCGCGGGGCCTGCCATGGCGAGCAGGCCGACGGCAGCGGTCAGTACCAGGGCACCTTGGAAGAGTCGTCTCGTCAGCATGTCCATACTCCTTCTCAGGCCTCTCGCGGAGCCTCCATGGCTTCGGTTGAGGTAGCTGGCTTCGGAAGACCCTCCAGTGCAGAAAAAGAGAAAGAAGAATATTCTTATATTAGGTATGGTGCACCAAGGCCGCCAAACCGCGCCCGGGGTAGAGTTGATCCGGGAGGATCCTGGATGCGCGCGATCGTCGTGAATGAGCTGGGAGGTCCCGAGGTCCTGAGGCTGGGCGAGGCGCCTCGGCCTGAGCCGGGGCCGGGGCAGGTTCTGATCCGGGTGCACAGGGCGGGCGTCAACTTTTCCGACACCGAGCGGCGGCGCGGCGTCTATCGGCGCCCCGGCCTGCCTTGGATTCCCGGTACCGAGGGGGCGGGTGTCGTGGAGGAGACCGGCGAGCGCGTGGCGTTCTGGGCCATGCCTCCGGCCGTCAGCGGCAGCTACGTCGAGTACGCGGTCGCGCCGGTGGAGTCGCTCTTCCGGTTGGGTCCCAACGTCAGCTTCGACCAGGGCGCGGCGCTGCCGCAGCAGGGATTGACCGCCTACGGCGTGGTCCATCTCGGGGCTCGGATCGAAGCGGGGCAGACGGTCCTGATCCACGCGGCCGGCGGGGGAGTGGGGTTGCTCGCCGTGCAGATGGCGAAGCGGGCCGGCGCGCGGGTTCTCGGAACCGTGTCGAACGAGGCGAAGGCCAAAGCGATCCGCGGCGTGGGCGGCGAGCCCCTGGAGTACGGCGAGGATCTAGCCCGGCGCGTGCTCGATGCGACCGATGGGCGCGGCGTGGACGTGGTCCTCGACTCGGTAGGGCGCGCTACCCAGGACGTGAGCCTCGAAGTGCTGGCCCGCTTTGGCCTCCTGCTCTTCTATGGCGACGCGAGCGGCCCGCCGCTTCCCATCGATCCCGACCGGCTGTACGAGCGGTCCTTGAAAATCGGCTCCTACACGCTCGACGTGAACTATCGGCCCGAGATCTGGGCTGCGGTCCGGCAGGAGCTTCTGCGGCTGGTGGAGGAGGGAGCGCTGCATCTCAACGTCTCGGCGGTGCTCCCGCTCGGCGAGGCTGCGGAGGCGCACCGGCGGCTGGAGTCGCGGCAGTCGTTCGGGAAGATCCTGCTCGACGCCGGCGCGTAGGGGGCAGAGGTTGTCAGGGAAGGATCAATTACAAGAGCAGGAAGCGGGGCAGGTGCATTGTGCGCAGCGCGTTCCGCCGCAGCTCGCAGAGCAGGACGAACCGTCTCCGCAACTGATTGTGCAGGTCTTGCCGCAAGTGCCGAGGCCGCCGCTGCCGGGATCATCGTAATCAATGTCATTCGCAAAGATACGCTTCACCCCGTCGTTCAAGCGATCAGCTCTCGGTCCGCTCGCGGAGTAGATTGCCGAAACCTGAACCTCCTTTAGCTCGAAACCGCGTGTGAGTGCTGCCACCTCGCTAGCATCGGGGACTTGAGCCGCGTCAGGGAGGAAGGAATCGAGCCCAGGAACGGCGAAATGCCAGGCTTTGTCATCAGCGATCAGGACGAGGTGCCCCATCCAGAAATGCACCTGGGCGGTGCCGGTCCGAAACCCGGCGGGAAGCGAAGCTCCCTGAGCAGCCTCGACTCGGAACCAGCGGCCTTGCCCATCCTGCGTTGGAAGAGTCACGACGAGGGTCTGGCCGGCTTTCCGAACGACAGCCGATCCTTGTAAGGTTTCGAGCCTTTCGAGCGGTGAGGTCAAGCGGACAGGTTCCCCCGATGCCAACGCGGCCACCGTCACGAATAGTCCGAGAACCCAGCATGCCTTTACAAATGCCGTTGCCCTCATGTCTCCTCCTGTCATTGAAAAATACTCTAACATACTTCGCAGAATGGTGGCAGGTCCAAAAGCTGAGCGGCCAGGCAGCCGTGGCTTCTGCCGCCGCACCGCCTACGGCGTGGTCCATCTCGGGGCTCGGATCGAAGCGGGGCAGACGGTGCTGATCGAGCTGCTGCGGCTGGTGGAGGAGGGAGCGCTGCATCTCAACGTCTCGGCGGTGCTCCCGCTCGGCGAGGCCGCGGAGGCGCACCGGCGGCTGGAGTCGCGGGCATCCGTGGGAAAGATCCTGCTCGACATGCAAGGGTAGTACGCACGAGGAGCGCGCTGCCCGCCCGCAACGCCGTGCACCTCTGCACGATCGTCGCGCACCGGTGCAGCAGCGCTACGCCCCAGTGCAGCAACGCTACGCACCGGTGCACGGCGCCCGTGCACCGGTGCGCGGCGTTGCGTCCCTGGTGCGCGGCGCAACGCAACGCGAGACAATACCCAGGGACGCACTCCAAGAAAGGGGAGGGGTCATGCCGTTCAAAGACTCTGGCGAGCCGCCGACGTGGACGGCCCTGCTCGCCGCGGCACGGGCGGGCGACCGGGCCGTGGCCGACGATCTCTTCAACCGCCTTTACGATCAGCTCCACCGCCTGGCCCATGCGCAGCTCGCCGCGCATGGGAAGGCGGGGGCGACGCTCAACACGACGGTGCTGGTCCATGAGGCCTACATGCGCCTGGCCGGTCCCGCGGGGATCGATGCCGCGGACCGCGCCCACTTCTTCAATCTCGCGGCCCGGGTGATGCGCCATGTCATCGTGGACTTCGCTCGCCGGCGCGACGCCGAGAAACGCGGCGGCGGGATCGTCAAGGTGGACCTCGACCAGATCAGCGAGCTGGCGGAGCCGGAGGCGGCGCTGCCCTCCGAGCTGCTGGCCCTCGACACTGCCCTCGCCGAGCTGGAGAAGGGGAGCCCCGATCTCGGCCGGCTGGTCGAGCTGCGCTTCTTCGCCGGCCTCGGCCTGGAGGAGATCGCCACCCTCCTCGGCCGCAGTGAACGGTCCCTCAAGCGCGACTGGCGCCGCGCCCGGGCCTTCCTCCTCGCCCGCCTGAACGAATAGGTGGCCCCGACTTCCCGGCTCCTGCGCATCTCCTCATGAAGCCGTACCGCCTGCCAATAGGCGGCGGCCTCATAGGCCCCGAGGGGCAAGGAGATGAAATGAGTACGAAGAAGAAGATCTCTCGCCGGATCGGCCGCGCGGTTTGCGCGCTGGCTCTGGCTTGTCTGACCAGTAACGTTTTTGCGGCTGGCTCCCCGCCGCAAGAGATGGACAGCGCCCTCGCGGCGCAGGCCCGGGCGGCGCGTGAGAAGGGTCAGACGCGCATCCACGCCCTGGTCCAGCTTCACGAGATCCCGGGCGAGAGCCAGCGCAACGAGCTCTCGCGTCAGGGCCTCGAGCTGGGCGCCTATGTCACGGGCAGAGCATGGATCACGGCCATCCCTCTGGACCGCGCCACCGCGGTGACGCACCGGCCCGAGGTCCGCTCGATCGAGCCCTGGACGGCGGACCACAAGCTGCACCCGCGGCTGGCAGCGGGCAGGATCTCATCCTGGGCGCGCGACACCGAGCAGCCCGGATGGGTCGCGGTCATGGTCCTGCTGCACGGGGATGTGGACCTCGGCCGCGGCCCCGCGCTGGCCGAGCTCGCCGGCGGCTCGGCCGGCAACCCGGTCGAGGGTCTGCACGGAATGTCGATGTGGCTCCCCGAAGCGAACCTGACCGCCCTGGCTGCCGAGGAGGAGGTGCTGTGGATCGAGCAGATCCCGCCGCCGTTGTCGGCGGCCAACGACGGCGTCCGTACCCAGATGAAGGTCAATACCGTGAACAGCTCGCCGTACGATCTGGACGGCAAGGGAGTGCGGCTGCTCTTCTTCGACGACGGCACCGTGCGCTCCAGCCATGAGTCGTTCGATCCCGGGACGGGCAGCCGGGTGACCATGGTCAATTACGCCGAGACGAGCCGCCATGCCACCAGTGTCGCAGGCACCGCGGCGGGAGACGGCAGCGGCTCGCCGAGCCTGCGCGGGCGCGGTGTGGCTACCGGCGTGGAGATCCTTACGGCCGGCGACAGCTGGTCTTTCAGTTTGCCGTACTGGGCGAACAGCGGCTCCATTGAGGAGGACTACGCCACGGCCCGCAGCGGCCACCAGGCCGACCTTGTGAACAACAGCCTCGGCTCCAGCCTCGTCGCCAACGGCGCTGAGTGCGAGTTGCAGGGCGACTATGCCACCACCTCGGCCCTGATCGACCAGATCGTCCGCGGCGACAACCCGGCGGTCACCGGCACCATGATCTCGGTCTGGGCCGCCGGCAACGAACGTGAGGTGTACTACCACGGCCGCTGCGGCGGCAACTACCTGACGACCGCCGAGCCCGCGTGCGCCAAGAACCCGATCCAGGTGGGAGCCATCAACTCGGACGGCGGGTCCATGACCCGTTTTTCGAGCTGGGGCCCTTGCGATGACGGCCGTCTGAAGCCGACGGTGGTGGCGCCCGCCTGCGAGTCCGGCCGG
The DNA here is from genome assembly GCA_963741305.1 of uncultured Holophagales bacterium. Taxonomy (GTDB): domain Bacteria; phylum Acidobacteriota; class Thermoanaerobaculia; order Multivoradales; family UBA5704; genus DATMER01. The sequence goes on from CAVUHL010000003.1 coordinate 663,877, forward strand.
GTTACCAATGAGAGCGGCGTCTATACGGCGAACTGTGGCGACTCGGGCTTTGACGAGGGCTCGTATTGCGACGACGACCACCTCTATATGGCCGAACCCACCTGTGGCACCTCCTTGGCGGCGCCGGCAGTCTCGGGCACCATCGCCCTGCTGCTCCAGGACTGGCGCCAGCACCTCGGCTCCGGGTTCGAGGACGCGCGGCTCCTTCCGGCCCTGGTCAAAGCGGCTCTCATTCATACCTCTCGCGATCTCGGCGCCGAGGGTCCGGACTACCGCTACGGCTTCGGCGCCGTGGATGCCCAGGCCCTGATCGACTTCGAGCGCGCCGCCGGCCTCGACGCCCTCGGCGGGCCGGGGCTCAAGGTGTGGGGGACGGAACAACTCTCCCAAAGCCAGGCCGACGGCTTCTTGCTGACGGTGCCCACGGGCATCGGCGAGCTCAAAGCCTCGCTGGCCTGGGACGACTTCGCCGCGGCCCCCTTTGCCACCGTGGCACTGGTCAACGACCTCGACCTCGAGCTGCTCGCCCCCAACGGCACGGTCTACCGCCCCTTCGTGCTCGATCCTGCCAATCCCCACCTTGCGGCGACGACGGGGGTCAACGTCGTGGACAACCAGGAGCAGGTGCTGATGAAGAATCCGCAGCCCGGCGTGTGGATCGTGCGCGTCCTCGGCACCAGCGTGCCCGAGGGCCCGCAATCCTATGGCCTGACCTACAGTGCTGCTCCGGTGGCTGTCTCCGCTTCGTGCAGCGAGGCCTTGGCCAATTTCGAACCCGTGCTCGGCTTCTGGATGATGACCGGCGGTGCCGCCCGGGTGGCCGCGCCGGGGCCAGGCCACGGCGACTATTCGGCCAGGCTCGGCGGCGCCAACGACAACGTGTCCGAGGTGAGGCGGCAGATCGACCTGCCGCTCCGCCAGCGGTCCACCTGGAGCTTCGATCTGTTCATGACGACGGAGGAGCTACCCTGGAGCAACGGGTTTGACGAATTCTCTGCCGAGGTCCGCGACGTCAACGGCACCGTCCTGTCGGTGGTGAGCTTCCACAACGACGGCGACGTGCGCAGCGTCTGGCTGCCGGAGCGCAACATCGACCTCTCGCCCTGGCATGGCCAGACCGTCTATCTCGCCTTCCGCGCTGTCACGAACTCGCAAAAACCCACCACCTTCTGGGTCGACGACGTCCGGGTGGCGAGCTGTCCGTCCACCACGTCCGTATTGACGCCGGACCCCCTCAACCCCAACGGCGCCCAGGATGGGCATGTCTTCGAATCGAGCGAGAACAGCAGCGTGGGCGGCACTGCCGTCTCGAACAATTCCTCGCCGCTGGGAGCGGCCACCTTCCAGGTCGGCGACAGCGGCCCTGACCTGCAGCTCAAGGGTTTCGTTTCGTTCAACACGTCGGCGCTGCCGGACAATGCGATCCTGGTCTCGGCGCGCCTCGTCCTCAACCGCTCCGCCCTTGTGGGCACGAACCCCTTCACGACCCATGGCGCCTGCCTGGTGGGCATCAAGACGGGCGGCTTCAACAACAGCTTCACCCTGGAACCCGGCGATTTTCAGGCCGCGGCGACGGTCCAGCCGGTTGCGGTCCTCAGCAATCCCACGGTCAACGGTTCCTACGCCTATGCCACTCTGAGCTCCCAGGGCTTGGCGGCGATCGACAAATCGGGCACGACCCAGCTCCGCATCTTCTTCGAGCAGGGGGATAACGACGACCTGGCCGGCGATGCCCTCCTCTTCATCGCCGGGGAGGACGCGAACGCCGCCCTGCGGCCGCGGCTCGAGGTGAAGTACCTGTTGCCGTAGCGCGGGTGTTCCTTCGGCTGGCCGGTGGCCCCGCCGGCCAGCCTTCTGCGCATCTCCTCATGAAGCCGTACTGCCTGCCAAGGAGAAGAAAAATGTGTACGAAGAAGAAGGCCTCCCGCCGGATCGGCCGCGCGGTTTGCGCGCTGGCTCTGGCTTGTCTGACCAGTAACGTTTTTGCGGCTGGCGGCTCGCCGCAGCACGAGATCCGCCTGGTGGGGAAGTCCTGGACTCCCGCCGCGGGCGTGCCGCAGGAGATGGACCGCGCCCTCGCGGCGCAGGCCAAGGCCGCAAGCGATCGCGGCCTGGCGCGCATCCACGCCCTGGTCCAGCTGCACGAGGTCCCGGACGAGAGCCAGCGCAACGAGCTCTCGCGTCAGGGCCTCGAGCTGGGCGGCTACGTTCCGGGCACCGCCTGGATCGCGGCCATCCCGGTAGGCCGGGCCGCCGCGGTGACGCGCCGGCCCGAGGTACGCTGGATCGAGCCGTGGACCGCGAGCCACAAGCTGCACCCCCGCCTGGCAGCGGGAGAGATTCCATCCTGGTCGCTCGATCCCGGGCAGCCCGGGTGGATCGCGGTCATGGTCCAACTGCACGAGGAGGTCGACCTCGGCCGCGGCGCCGCCCTGGCGGAGCGGGCCGGCGGATCGGCCGGCGATCCGGTCGAAGGGCTGCACGGAATGCCGATGTGGATTCCCGTGGCAAGCCTCGCCGCCCTGGCTGCCGAGGAGGAGGTGCTGTGGATCGAGGAAGGCCCGCCGCCGCTGTCGGCGACCAACGACGGCGTCCGTACCCAGATGAAGGTCAATGCGGTGAACAGCTCGCCGTACGACCTGGACGGCGCGGGCGTGCGGCTGTTCATCTTCGACAGCGGTGCCGTGCACGCCAGCCACGAGTCGTTCGATCCCGGAACGGGCAGCAGCCGGGTGACCGTGATCGATGAAAGCGATTCGGAGCCGACCCCCCATTCCACCCACGTTGCAGGCACGGCGGCGGGTGACGGCAGCGGCTCGCCGGCTGGGAGCGGGCGTGGTGTGGCGCCTGCCGCGGGAATCCTTTCGGCCGGTGTCCACTCAACGATGTCGATTCCCTACTACGACGACAACGCCGACTTCGAGGCCGACTACGGCACGGCCCGCAACGGTTACGGGGCCGACCTCGCCAGCAACTCGATTGGCCTCAACCTCGCCGAATATTTCCCACTCGAGCCGTGCTGGCGGGAAGGCGACTACGGCACGACCTCAGCGCTCATCGATCGGATCGTGCGCGGCAACTCAGAGGCGGTAACCGGCCCCATGATCACCGTGTGGTCGAACGGCAACGAGCGGGCCGGCGGTCATGGCCGCTGCGGTGCCAACTTCGGTACGATCCCCCCGCCGGCCTGCGCCAAGAATCCGATTCACGTAGGAGCGGTCAACTCGGATGGCGCGTCAATGACCAGTTTTTCAAGCTGGGGCCCTTGCGACGATGGCCGTCTGAAACCCACGGTCGTGGCACCGGGCTGCGAGACCGGCCGGGTCACCGGTGAGGACTCCGTCCTTTCTGCCACCTGCAGCAGCTCAGGGTTTTCGTCCTGCACAGAAAACAGTTCCTACTCCGGCCTATGCGGCACCTCCATGGCGGCGCCCGCGGTCTCGGGCACCATCGCCCTGCTGCTCCAGGACTGGCGCGAGCACCTGACCTTCTGGTTCCCCAGCATTCAGAGCGCGCGGCTCCTGCCGGCCCTCGTCAAGGCAGCTCTCATCCATACTTCCCGCGACCTCGGCCCCGACGGTCCGGACTACCGCTACGGCTACGGCGCCGTGAATGCCCAGGCCCTGATCGACTTCGAGCGCGCCGCGGGCTCCGGCGGCCTCGATGGGCCGGGGCTCAAGGTGTGGGGGACGGAATACATCGACAACGGCGAGAACCACAGTTTCGAACTGACGCTGCCCGGCGGCATCCCCGAGCTCAAAGCGTCGCTGGCCTGGGACGACCCGGCGGCGCAGCCTTTTGCCGGCGCGGCGCTGGTCAACGACCTCGACCTCGAGCTGGTAGCCCCCAACGGCACGGTCTACTATCCCTTCCTCCTCGATCCGGCCAATCCCCATCTTCCGGCGGTGCCCGGAGCCAACCACCTGGACAACCAGGAGCAGGTGCTGGTGAAGAACCCCCAGGCCGGCCTCTGGAGGGTGCGTGTCCTCGGCACCCACGTGCCACAGGGCCTGCAATCGTACGGCCTGGCCTATGGCGCCACGCCGCCGTCTTTCTCCACCTCGTGCAGCGAGGCATTGAGCAGCTTCGAAACCGGAAACGACTCCTGGACCATGACCGGCCCCGCCGTCCGGGTGGCTGCGCCCGCGCCGGGCCATGGCGCCTGGTCAGCCAAACTCGGCGGCACCAATCACAGCCTCTCCGAGATGAAGCGGCAGATCACCCTGCCGCCCCACCAGAGGTCCATCTGGAGCTTCGATCTCTACATGACAACGGCCGAAGGAGCGGACAACTGGGGATACGACGGATTCACCGCCGAGGTCCGCAGCACCAACGGCAACGTCCTGTCGGTGCTGAGCTTCCATAACGACGGAGACGTGCCTGCCGTCTGGCTGCTGGAGCGCAATATCGACCTCTCGGCCTGGGCGGGCACGACGGTCAACCTCGTGTTCCGCGCTTTTACGAGCGCGCAATACCCCACCACTTTCTGGGTCGACGACGTCCGGGTGACGAGCTGCCCGAGCGCCCCTTCCGCCGTGAAGATGGAGACCTTCAGGTCCAACGGCGACCAGGATGGGCATGTGATCGAATCCAGCCAGTACGGCAATGCCGGAGGTGCCGCCGTGTCCAGCAACTTCTCGTCGTATGGAGCCTCCACCTTCGTGGTTGGCGACAACCACTCCAATCAGCAGATCAGGGGTGTCGTCTCGTTCGACACCTCGGCCTTGCCGGACAATGCGGTCGTGGTGTCGGCGCGGCTCATCCTCTACCGCTCCTACCTCCTGGGTACCAATCCCTTTACGACGCACGGCGCCTGCCGGGTCGACGTCAAGACGGGCGGCTTCAGCAACAACCTCGCCTTGGAGCCGACCGACTTCCAGAACACGCCGACCGGCGAGCTCGTGTCGATCCTCAGCAACCCCGCGGACAACGGCACTTCCTCCTATGCCACGCTCAACGCGAAGGGCCTGGCCGGCATCGACAGGACGGGCACCACCCAGCTCCGTCTTTACTTCGAGGTGGGGGATGACAACGACTCCACCGGCGATGCCCTCCTCTTCATCGCCGGGGAGGACGCGAACACCTCCCTGCGGCCGCGGCTGGAGGTCAAGTACATGATGCCGTAGCGTGGGTGTGCGAGAATCAGTCTCTTACAACCAATGGAGGAGGAGCTCGCGTGAGCCTTACCTGGGAAGAGCGCTTCGACGAGCTCGCCGAGGCCGATGCCGGTGAACGCGACCGCCGCCTGGCGGCCCTGGACGGGGAAGACCCCGCCCTGGCCCGCCTGCTGCGGGAGCTGCTGGCCGCGGATGCCGGCGATGGCGAGCTCCTCTCCACCCCTCTGGCTGACCGGGCGCCCGGCTTCCTCGCCGAGGCGCTCGCGGCGCGGGAGCATCGCGCCTCGCCCGCCTGGCGCGACCGTTCCGGCGAGCGCATCGGGCCCTACCGCCTGCTCTCCCTCCTCGGCCGCGGCGGCATGGCCGAAGTCTGGCTCGCCGAGCGGTCCGACGGCGAGCTCGAATACCGGGCGGCCCTCAAGCTGGTGCGCCCGGAGCTCGGGACCGAGGCCATCCTCGCCCGTTTTCTGCGCGAACGGCGGATCCTCGCCCGCCTGGAGCATCCGGCGATCGCCCGCCTCCTCGACGGCGGGCGCAGCGAGTCCGGAGAGCCCTACTTCGTCCTCGAGCTGGTGGACGGCACGCCGATCACCGACTGGTGCAGGGCGCGCGCTGCCACGCTGGAAGAGCGCCTGCGCCTGGTGATCGAAGTCTGCGAGGCCGTCGACTACGCCCACCGCAACCTGATCGTCCATCGCGACCTCAAACCGGCCAACATCCTCGTGGACCAGGCCGGGAGGCCGAAGCTCCTCGACTTCGGGATCGCCAAGCTCATCGCTCCGGAGCCCACGGGCGCCGAGGGAAACCGAGCCGTAGAGGACGCCACCCGGCTGTTCACCCCTTCCTACGCCGCGCCGGAGCAGATCCTCGGCCAACCCGTGACCACGGCGACCGACATCTATGCCCTGGGCGTCCTCCTCTTCGAGCTGTTGACCGGGGAAAAGCCCCACCTGCGCGCCGCGGCGCTCCTGCCCGACCTGGCGCGCGAGATCGGCGGCGAGATCCTCGAACGGCCTTCGGATCGGCTGCGGCGCTCCGCCCCGTCCGAGGCCAGGCGACTGGCCGGAGACCTCGACACCATTGTCGCCAAGGCCCTGCACCGCGAGCCCGGGCGCCGCTATGCCTCGGCCTCCGCGCTGGCGGACGACCTTCGGCGCCATCTATCCGGCCACCCCGTCGAGGCGCGCCCGGACAGCCTTGCCTACATCGGCGGCCGTTTCGTGCGCCGGCACCGCTGGGCGGTGGCGGCCGCTCTGCTCGTCGTCGCCTCGCTGGTCACCGGGCTGGCGGGGGCGCTCTGGCAGGCGCGGATCGCGCGCGCCGAAGCCCGCCGGGCCGACCGGGTGCGGGGCTTCCTCGTCGAGATCTTCCGCGAAGCCGACCCGAGCCGCACGCAGGGAGCGACGATTACCGCGCGGGAGATCCTGGACACCGGCGCGGCGCGGGTCGAGCGCGAGCTTGCCGGGGAGCCCGCGGTGTCGGCGGAGCTCCTCGACGCCATCGCCCAGGTCCAGTTCAGCCTCGGTCTCTTTGAAGCCGCGGAAAAGCGGGCCGCGGCATCCCTCGGGCTGCGCCGCAAGCTCTACGGTCCGGACGCCCTGGAGACGGCAGCGAGCCGCATTACGCTGGCGAGGGCAATCTTCGAGCGCGGCGATCCCGCGGCCGCGCGGCGCGAGCTGGAGGCCGGCCGCCCGGCGATCGCGGGCGAGGAAGAGAGCGAGGAGGCCGACCGCTGGAACGAAGCGTATTCGACCCTCCTCGCGGCGGAGGGCAACACCAACGCCGCCATGGCCCTGACGCGCCGTCGGCTGGAGATCGCCGAAGCCACGGAAGGGCCGGAGAGCCTGCGGGCGGCGCGCTGGCGGCTCATTCTCATGGGGCAGCTCGGCGACAGCTCCCGCATCCCCGCCGCAACGGCCCTGGCGCGCCCGGCCCTCGACGCGCTCGAACGGACGCCCGGCGCGAGCCCGGTGGAGATCGCGGAGGCCAGGGTCGAGGTCGCCGAGGTGCTGGGCCTTGCTGGCCGCAAAGAGGAAAGCGTCCGTCTCCTGGCCTCGGGCGTCGCCCTGGCACGCCAGACCCTGGGGCCGCGCCATCCCGTGGTGGCCTTCGACGAGATCAAATACGGCTACGGCCTGCTCGATCTCCGCCGTTACGACGAGGCCGAGCGCGTGCTGCGCGACTCCATCTCCATCCTCGCGCCAATGAAGCACTACGAGGCCGGCGCGGCCCTCCGCTACCTGGGGATCATCGATATGGAACGCGGGCGGTTCGTCGAGGCGGAGCAACGCTTCGCCGCCGCGGAAGAGATGTTCCGATCTCACTTCGGCCCCGATCACCCGTACCCTCTGGCGGCGCGAGTGAGCCGCGGCGAGGCGCTTGTCCGCCAGGGCCGGCTCGCCGAGGCCGAAAGCCTGCTGCGTGGGCTGCTCCCGCAGCTCGAGGTCGACGAAGGGCCGCGGCGGAGGTTGCTGCGCAGCCTGCTGCGGCATCTGGGGGAAGTGCGCCGCCTGCGGGGCGACGCGGCCGAGGCGCTCGTCCTCCACCGGCGCTCCCGCGAGGTCACCCTCTCGATCTACGGCACCGCCGAGCACTCCGCGGTCGCGGTCGTCGACTACCAGATCGTCCTCGACCACCTGGCGCATCCGACGCCGCAGGGGCTTGCCGAAGCCCGCACCCTGGCCGATGGAGGGATCGCCACCCTGCGCAAGCTCGATCCCGGGAGCCCGCGCCTCGCCGACCTCCTCGCCGCCCGGGAGCGGCTGGCAGGCTCAGCCTTGACGCAGAGGTAAAAGTGGATCGATGCGGAGGGCTCTGCGGGCGGGCAGGTAGCTCGCGAGGACCGCGACGAGGAGGAGCAGGATGGGCACCAGGATCAAGGTCAAGGGGTCCCTCGCGCTGATGCCGTAGAGGAGGCTCGTGAGGAGCCGGCTCAGCGCAATCGCTCCGACGAGGCCGAGGCCCACCCCCAGGAGCGCGAGGCGAAGGCCATCGCCGATCACGAGCCCGATGATGTGCGCCGAGCGGGCCCCGAGGGCCACCCGGACCGCCATTTCCTTGGAGCGCTGCGACACCGCGTAGGCAATGACACCGTAGATCCCCACCGCCGCCAGGGTCAAACCCACAGCGGCGAAAAGCCCGAGCAGGGTGGTGTAGAAGCGCGTCCGCGCACCGGCCTCCGCAATGACCTCTTCCAGAGTGGTGATCCGGAAGATCGGCTGGTCGGGATCGAGGGCGAGCACCCGGCTCTGAAGCGGGCCGGCGAGCTTCAGCGGGTCGCCTTGGGCGCGGACCACGAGCGTCATGGCGCGGGGAGGCACTTGGCGGTAGGGCGCGTAAATGGCCGGCTCCGGATCCCCCGCCAGGTCCCGCTCCCGGATCGCGCCCACCACTCCGACGATCTCGTAGCTGACCGGCTCGATGCTCTGGATGGTCGCGCGCAGGCGCTTGCCCACCGCGCTTTCGCCGGGCCAGAACCGGCGGGCCATGACCTCGTTGACGATCAGGACAGGCGCACCATTCACATCATCCGCGAGCGTGAAGTCCCGGCCCTGGAGCAGGGGAGTGCGCAAGGTCCGGAACCAACCCGGGGTGATGGAGCTGAACACGGCGAAGGTCCCCTCCGCGGCCTCCGCGTGCTCGCTATCCTCGACCTCGAACGGGAGCAGGTTCTGCCCCTGGGTGACCAGGGGCACCGCGCTCGCCGCGGCCGCGGAGACAACCCCGGGCAGCGCCTGGGCCTCTGTGAGGAGCTGTTCGAAGAACTGCACCTGGGGCGGGACCGCGGCATACCGGTTCGGGGAGAGGGCGATCCGCGCCACCAGCGTGTTTTCAGGGGCGAACCCCGGTTCGATCCTGCCGAGCCGTGCGAATCCCTGCAGCATCAGGGCTGCCCCCACCAGCAGGACCATGGCGAGCGCCACCTCGGCCACGACCAGGAAGGAACGGAGGCGGGACGAGGCCCGGCCGCCCGTGCCGCTGCCCTCCTTGGTGAGGCGGTTCAGGTCGCGCCGGGAGAGCTGGACCGCGGGGAATGCACCGAAGGCGAGGCCACAGATCAGCGCCAGGACCGAGGCGAAGAGGAGCACGGTACGGTCGACCTGGATCTCGGCGAGCCGCGGGAAGTCGGCCGGGCCGGCCGCGACCAGGGCCTGGACGCCCCAGAGGGTCAGAAGGAGCCCGACCCCGGCCCCCAGCAGCGCGAGAAGGATGCTCTCGACCAGGAAAAGGCGGATGAGGCGGGGACGCGGCGCACCCAGGGCGGCGCGGATCGCGGTCTCCTGCTGGCGCGCCGCCCCGCGGGCGAGGAGCAGGTTGGCCACGTTGGTGCAGGCGATCAGCAGGAGCAGCCCGACCGCTCCGGAGAGCACCAGAAGGGCCGGCCGCACCGAGCCGGTGACGAACTCGGACAGAGGGACCGCCCTGGCCGTCCATCCCTTGTTGCTGTCCGCATGCTTCTGCGCGAGGGCCTCGGACAGGTTGCGCAGCTCCGCGGAGGACTGCGCCAGGGTCGTGCCGCGAGCGAGCCGGCCCACGGCCCCGAGGTAATGGCTCATCCGGTCGGCCCCTTCCGCCGTGATGGGCAGCGGAGCCCAGACCTCCGTCTCGCTCCGTCCAAACCGGAAATCGGCGGGCATCACGCCGACGATCTGATGGCTCTCGCCATCGAGCTCGAGGGTGCGCCCGAGGACCGTGGGGCTGGCCCCGAACCGGCGTTGCCAGAAGCCGTGGCTCAGCACCGCCACCCGGGCTCGCGACGGGCTCTCCTCCTCGGGGATGAACGTGCGTCCCAGGGCCGCGCCAACTCCAAGCACGGAGAAGAAGTCCGAGCTGACCTGCATGCCGCGGATCACCTCGGGCGTCTGGCCGCTGGTCAGGTCGTAGCTGCGCACGGTCTGCACGGCGAGCCCGTCGAGCGTGCGGCTCTGACGCCGAAGGTCCACGAAGTCGCCCAGGGAGAGCCCGGCGCCGTCGACTCCGATCTGCAGGTTGTCGGCGAGGAGCAGGACGAGCCGGTCAGGCTCCAGGTAGGGCAGAGGCCGCAGCAGGACCGCGTTGGCCACGCTGAAGATGGCTGCGTTGGCACCGATACCCAGGGCCAGGGTGAGGATGGCGACCGTGGTGAAGCCTGGCCTCTGGATCAGTGCTCGCGCCGCGAAACGGAGATCTGCGAACAGACCCGACAGCACTTCCATCGGCCTTGGAGTATCGGACCGATTTTCGGACTTGTCAACATAAGTCTACGAAGCTAAACTTCGCGGGCCAACGATCGCTGGTAAGGGGTCGCAGTGGGAAGCATCGTTTCTGTAGATTTGCGCGGTTCCGTCCAACGTCTCATCCGGGAGATGTACCACCCGTTTGATGAAGCGACAGAGCTGATGTGCTGCTTCGGCGAAGCTGCTCTGGCCGCGACGGACTCCCCGCGGGCCGAGATCAAGGTGCTGTCACGGGTGGAAGGCGAGGCCGACCTCCGGATCGAGCTGGGAAGCGGCGATCCGCGGATCTCCTCCCGCCAGGCGGTCTTCCCGATCCTCTATCAACAAGCGGAACTGGGCCGGATGGTGATCGTGCGGCCCGCCTCGTCGCTGGGCGGCGTCGGCATCCAGGCCTGCGAGTGGATTGCCAAGGCCCTGGCATACCACCTGAAGCGCCATGAGGTCGGTACGATCGCCCGTGAGAGGCACGGCCGCGAGGCTGTCCTCATCGGTACGAGCGAGCCGCTCACTCAAGTCGACCTCTTCCTGGAGCGAGCCTCGCGGACCCTGCTCCCCGCCCTGATCCTGGGGTGCCCCGGATCGGAAGCCGAGAGCATCGCTCTCGCCCTCCATCTCCTCAGCCCGGTCCGGTCGGGAGCCTTCGTACAAGCCAATTGCGCGACATTAGGTAGTGCGGGTGGTCCTTCGTTCGAACGGCGGCTGCTGGATCTGCTCTGCAGCGCCGACGGCGGCACATTGCTCCTGGCCCACCTCGAGCACACGGACCTCCAGAACCAGCATGTGCTGTACGAGATCCTGGAGGCGGGACCCAGGCTCTGGTCCGTCGGGCGCCATGGACCGCCTGTGTCGGTGCGGTTGCTCGCGACCGCGACCCGGGACCTCGACACGAGGGTGCAGCGGGGGGAGTTCCATGCGGGCCTTCTCGAACGACTCGATTTTCTGCGCCTGGAGCTCGAGCCGCTGCGCAACCGGAAAGAAGACATCCGGCCTCTGATCGAGCACAACCTCCGGCGCCACTCATGGAATGGCACGCCGGAGATCTCCGAGGAGGTCCTGCAAACCTGTGTCGAGTACGAATGGCCCGGGGACGTCCTGGAACTGTCGCGAGTGGTGGCCCGGCTGGCCGTGATGAGCGGAGAAGACTGCGTACTGCCCCGGCACGTCCACGCCTATGCCCCGCAGCTTCTGGAAGGGCGGACCCAAAAGAGTGTCCAGCTGCCGGCCGAAGGCGCTCCCGATGCTCCCGAAAGGTTCCTTGGCCGCCTCGAGAGTTGTCATCCCGCCCTGCGGCGGGCCATTGACCAGATGACCGCCCATCCGCAGGCGAAGATGTCCCTCGCGGGCGTGGCGGCCAGCACCAACGTGAGCAGCTCCCACCTGGCTCACCTTTTCCAGAAGGATCTGGGGACCACCTTCACACGCTTCCTGAGCTCCCTCCGGATCGATCGGGCCAAGCACCTCCTCCTCGAGCAGCCGCGCGAATCGATCACCACGATCGCGACCGGGACCGGCTTCTCCGACCTGCGCCACTTCGAGAGGACCTTCAAGGGCGCCGTGGGATGTACGCCCAAGGAATTCCGCCGGCTCGCCGGGGTCGGCCGCCGCCAGCTTCCAGCCACAAGCTGAGCCGCACGGCACAAGCCGTGCCGCATGCGGCTGCAAGATCCGCCGCAAACGGAGCAGACCGCTACCGCGTCTGCTTCTGCGCAATTCTCTAAATTCTTCGGGCGGCAGAACGGAGAGGAGCTCAGGCGGCTCCCAATGTTCACCCGGCGCGGTCCCGGCCGCCTCGGAGAAAGGAAGACAGATGGACAAGCTTACGAAGCCCGCAGAGATCGTCCTGAACGAGCTACTGGCAGACCTCACCCCTGAGGAGCTGGAACCGCGTCTCGAGCTGCAGCTGTTCCTCGATCCCATGACTTCCATCGGGACGGCTGTGGATCAGCAGCAGCAGCAGCAACAGCAGCAACAGCAGCAACAGCCACCCATCAAGGAGCGCCTCATCTAACGATCATGCATCCCTGGCCGCCGTCTCCGCCGTTCTGCCGATTCTTCAGGTGAAGGCATGATCGCATGATCGAATACCCCAGGCTCGCCCCATCCTGCACCTTCCACGCCTTTGACAACGGCGGCGGTAGCGAGGAGTTCGTGCTCGCGACCGCCGGCGGACGCCAGTTCAAGATCTCGAGCCTCGCGCGCAAGATCCTCGGCCGCCTCGATGGCAAGACGGGCATCGACCAGCTCTCGGCGGATCTCGGCCGCGAATCGGTTGCGATCACGCCTGACCAACTCCGGACCTTGATCGAACAGAAGTACATCCCGCTCGGGATCATCGAGGACGGCGCTGCTCCGGAGCCGCCGGCCGACTCATCGCGGACGGTGCGGCGCATCGGTTTTCCAATGTTCCTGACCTGGAACCTCGTTCCCTCCCGGGCAGTGGCCTGGATCGGCGAGAGGCTCCGCTTTCTCTATGCGCCCATGGCCGTCCTCCCTCTCCTGGCATTGATTGCCTGGACCCACTCCCTGGTCTACGGCAGCGAGCTCCGGGCCGTGGCCTTGACGCCCGAGAGCTACCTACGGATCACCGCTTTCTGTCTGCTGAGCATCTTCATTCACGAGCTCGGCCATGCCGCGGCAGTGTCACGTTTCGGCGGCACACCCGGCGCCATCGGCTGCGGCCTCTACTTGCTGTTGCCCACGTTCTACGCGGACGTCTCGCAGCTCTGGCGGTTCCCGCGCCGGCACCGGATCGTCGTCGACCTCGGCGGCGTCTGGTTCCAGCAGATCGCCTTCGCGGCCTTTGCCCTGGTCGCCTGGCGCACGGGCGATCCCGAGCTCATCGCCACCTGCCGGCTCATCGACCTGATGATCCTGACGGCCCTCAACCCGCTGTTCCATTTCGACGGCTACTGGGTGCTGGCCGACTATTTGGCGATTCCGAAGCTCCAGAGCGTGGCGTTGCGATCCCTGGGCTGGCGTCTCCGCCGGCTCGCCGGCCGCCCAATGGAGGAGCCTCCGAAGCTTCCTCCGATGGGCTGGTGGGCGAAGAAAGTGTTTTTCGGCTATTCCCTGCTGGCCAGCCTGTTCCTGGTGGCCTCCTTCTGGCTCATCTATCACTACCTGAGCACCACGTTGATGCGCTTCCCGGTGGTGGCGCCTCAAGCCTTTCATGCCGTGGTCGCTGCTTTCGAAAGCGGTAATGTCGCGCAGTTCCTCGTGAGAGCCATGGCGCTCTTTTTCCTTGCCGCTTTCCCGGCGACCGCCCTCATCGGCCTGTTCCTGTTCATCGCGCGGCTCGTCCGCCTCTGCGCCGGCCGTCTGGCGCGGTGGATGGGCCGGGTGCCCCGAGGTCTTCCCCAAGGAGGTTGACGTGAAGATCCTGCTGACCCATTCGCCCATGGACGATCCTACGATTCCGTATCACTCGAACGCCTACCTGGCGGGACACCTCGTGCACTCCGGCTTTGAGGATGTCACCCTCAGGGACACCAACGCCGAGTTCTTCAACTGGTGTCTGGAGGAGCCGGTCTTTACAAGCTTCCAGGAGGAGGCGGCGCAGCGGTTCCGCACCTTGACGGACAAGCCCGCGCTGAGCTTCGGGGAACAGGAGGAGTACCTGGGCTTCTGGAGCCAGGCAGACGTCAGCTACGAGCGGGTGAGCCGCGCGGCCCAGACCCTGCGCACCCGCGACCGGTTCTTTGATTTCGAGGCCTACAAGGAGAGTGTCGCTTCCATTCAGGATTACTTCGGCATCCTGGGTGCGATGTCCTATCCCTGCGACCTCGGCAATTTCCGGCAGGCGAGCCGGGGACGGTTTTCGCAATGCAATCTGCGAGACCTTTTCGATCCCGGCCTGGCCTCCCGCATCTGCCAGCCGTTCGGCCGCTTTCTCGAAGAGAAAATGCCCACGGATCCCGGCTTCCGCGATGCGGATTGCATCGGCATCAGCATCGTCTACGAGCACCAGATCTATCATGCGATCCAATTCGCCCGCTGGCTCAAGAAGCAGTGGCCGGACAAGTACGTCGTCTTCGGTGGCACGGCCATCAGCCAGGTCTACAAATACCTGATCGACAAGAACGAGATGCAGAGGTTCTTCTCGTTCGTCGACGGCGTGGTGGCTGGCGAGGGCGAGACCGCGATCTGCCAGATCGCCGATGCCGGCGAGGTCGTGCCGGGGATGAATGTACAGAACCTGATTACTTACGACGCGGCGAACGACCGCGTCCACCTGCCGCAGCACATCCATTACGAGAACGTCCCCGCGCTCGGCAAGCCTCTCTTCCGCCACCCCTGGGACCTCTATCTCGCTCCGGAGCGGGGGATCAACTATTCCCCCACGCGCGGCTGCTACTGGAACAAGTGCACCTTCTGCGATTACGGCCTGAATACCTCGATGCCGACCTCCCCCTGGCGTGAGCGGCGGGTCGAGCAGGTCATCGAGGACCTCCGCCACGCGATGGACGAGTGCGGAGCCAGGTTCTGCTATTTCGCGGTGGACGTCATGTCTCCCTCCTACCTCGACCGGCTCTCCGACGCCCTGCTCGACTCCGGGCTGGGGCTGCGCTGGGGAGCGGAGATCCGCATGGAGCGGGTGTTCACGCCCGAGCGCTGCCGGAAGCTGGCCGCCAGCGGCTGCGTCCATGTCTCCTTCGGCATGGAGTCGGGCAACCAGAGGGTCCTCGACCTCATCGACAAGGGAACGAAGATCGAATACATGGGTCAGACCATGAAGAACTTCGCCGAGGCCGGCGTGGCCGTCCACCTCTTCACTTTCACCGGTTTCCCCGGCGAGACCAAGGAGGAGATGGCGGAGAGCAAGCGTTTCATCCGCGAGAACCAGGAGTGGTGGTCGGGAGGCGGGATGGGCACTTTCCTGCTGACCGGCACTGCCATCGTGGCCAAGGACCCCGCACGCTTCGGCGTCCGGCTGGTCGATACCAAGGACGCCGACGTCGCCAGGTCGCTGGCGTTCAAGGTGGACGACGACCAGGATGAGGACGGGCTGACGGCGGTCTCATCCGAGGATGCCGACAATTCTTTCGAAAACGACGGCGGCGTCTTTCCGGGCGTGCTCGGGCGGCCCTGGGCGGGGAGCACGGACTGCCTTCACACCATGATCTATTACGAGATCTACGACCGGACCTTCTTCCGCATCCACGCCATAGAAAATGTGAAGTCACGCGGGCCGGAGGTGGAAGACGAGTTCCTCGATTGCTCCTTCATCATCCCCGGCGTGGTCCGCGAGTCGCCTTTCGACTTGGGCCACATCGTCCAGGAGCGCCGGAACTTCGTCTGCTGGCTGAGGGACCTGCTCCGGGTGCCCGAGGAGCCGACGCTGCACAAGTTCGAGGGCTGGGGAGTCACCAGGGAGCCGCTTGCCCGAAGCGCGGACGGGCTGAGCTACTGGATCCGGTCCGGAGAGAGGGTGGTCCGCCTCGACAAGCTCGTGTATCGCCTGCTGAAGGCAGGGGCGGACACGAAGCTGCCCATCCGGAGTCTGTTGGCCGGTGTCCCGGAGCCGTTGCGGCCCCGGATCATTGCCTACCTGCGCGAGCTTGGCCAGTGTGCCCTGGTGCGGTTCGAGTCGCCGCGTCCCGCGCCGGAAAAGCCCCGGCCGCTCCGGCAGGTGCAGCTGCCCGTCCGGGTCGCGAGCGCCAGGCCGCCGATGCCTCCGATTCCGCCAATGACGCCAATACCTCCCGAGCGGCGTCTCCCGAGCCTGCCTATCGTCGTCTGAGGAGAAGAGAGTTGCCGGGGGGCGGCGCTACAGCCAGTAGCCTCGCGCCACCTCCCGGTAAGCCTCCACCTGCCGCTGCTCCCACTCGGCATCCCTCCCGAGCTCGACTGCCATCAGCCGCGCCACGATCGGCGCGGCTTCGGCGCTCGCCCGGGCGTCCAGGAGGAGGGCGCGAGTGCGGCGGGCGAGGACGTCCTCGACCGTGCGCGCCATCTCTTGCCGAACGGCCCAGACCACTTCGCAGAGTCGGTAGGGGAGGCGCGGGTGGAGCGGCTCCTGCCATTCGGGACGGTCCTCGGCGAGCTTCGAGACAGCCGCGGAGTCCGAGCCATACGGGTCGACCTCCGCGGACCAGCCATGGAGACGTAGCTCCGCCGTGCCGGATGGAAACTCCGGCAATCCAGCCAGGAGGGCGGCCTGGGTCACCGTGTCCTCTCCCATGCGGCGGTAGGTCGTCCACTTGCCGCCTGTGATCGTCACCAGGCCCGAGGGCGAGATCAGCAGCGTGTGGTCCCGCGAGAGGGCGGCGGTCTTCATGCCCTCGCCGCCACGCACCAGGGGCCGGAGCCCCGCGAAGCAGGAGAGCACGTCCGAGGGTGCCGGGTCGCGGGTCAGATAGCGTGCGATGTGGGTGAGGAGAAACTCGATCTCTTCCGGCAGGGCGCGCGGCTCCAGTGAGCGCTCGGAGAGCGGCGTGTCCGTCGTCCCCACGATCACCCGGCCATGCCAGGGGACGGCGAAGAGGACGCGGCCGTCGTCCGTGTGGGGGACCAGGATGGCGCTGTCCCCGGGCTGGAACGAACGGTCGAGAACCAGGTGGATCCCCTGGCTCAAGGCGAGGATCGGCTCGCTCGCCGGCTCGTCCATGCGCCTAAGGTCATCCGCGAAGATCCCGGTCGCATTGATCACCACCCGGGCGTGGACCTCGCGCTCGGTCCCGGTCTCCGCATCCCGCAACACAGCGCCGCGCACCAGCCCGTTCTCCTTGAGAAGGGAGACCACTGGCATGTAGTTGAGGGCGACTCCATCGAGGCCGAGGAGCGTGCGCAGGAGGGTGACGGCGAGCCGGGCGTCGTCGAACTGGCCGTCGTGATACATGACGCCGCCGCGCAAACCCTCGGGCTCCAGGGTGGGGATGATCTCCAGCGTCTGCTCGCGGGAGAGGAAGCGGGACGGCCCCAGCCCCATGCGGCCGGCGAGCATGTCGTAGAGCTTGAGCCCCACGCCGTAGAACGGACCCTCCCACCAATCATAGGTCGGGACCACGAAAGACAGATTGTGGACGAGATGGGGAGCGTTCCGCAGGAGGAGCCCGCGCTCGTGGAGGGCTTCGAGGACCAGCGAGACGTTCCCCTGCTGGAGATAGCGCACGCCGCCATGGATCAGTTTCGTGCTGCGGCTCGAGGTCCCCTTGGCGAAGTCGTGCTGCTCGACGAGGAGCGTCCGGTATCCCCGGGACGCCGCCTCGACCGCCGTGCCCAGCCCGGTCGCGCCGCCGCCAACCACGAGAAAGTCCCAGGGCTCGCCGAGACGGGCGAGGAGCGTTTCCCTCATATCCAGCCCTTAGCCCGCTCCACCGCCTTCGTCCACAGCGCCCGCATCTCCGCGGTTTTCTCTACATCCTTCGTGGGCTCGAAAACCCTTTCCATCTGCCAGTGGCTGCCCACGTCCTCGGGGCTCTTCCAGATTCCCACTGCCAGGCCGGCGAGGTAGGCGGCTCCAAGGGCGGTGGTCTCGCGCACGGTGGGACGGGCGACGGGCACGCCTCCGAGGTCGGCCTGCATCTGCATCAGAAGATCGTTGTCTGCGGCGCCGCCATCCACCCTCAGCTCTGAGACCGCGACCCCCGCATCGCCCTCCATGGCAGCGAGGACGTCTGCCACCTGGTGGGCGATTCCTTCGAGCGCGGCGCGGGCGAGATGGGCCGCGGTCGTGCCCCGGGTGATCCCCAGGAGCGCACCGCGGGCGTAGGGGTCCCAGTGCGGCGCGCCGAGGCCGGTGAAGGCCGGGACCAGTACGATTCCGCCCGAGTCCGGAACGCTTGCCGCCAGTCCTTCGATTTCCTGCGACGTGCGGACGATCCCGAGCCCGTCGCGCAGCCACTGCACCGCGGCGCCGCCCACGAACACGCTGCCCTCGAGGCAGTAATCGGTCTGGCCGCGCAGCCGCCACGCAGGCGAGGTCAGGAGCTCATGCTGTGAGTGGATCGGGCTGCCCCCCGTGTTCATGAGGAGGAAGCAGCCGGTGCCGTAGGTGCACTTCGCCATGCCAGTACGCAGGCAGGCCTGGCCGAACAGCGCGGCCTGCTGGTCGCCGGCCACTCCGGCGATCGGCACGGGCCTGCCAAGAAGATCCGGCACCGTCTCGGCGTAGACCTCACTCGACGAGCGGACCTCGGGAAGGATCGTCCGCGGAACAGCAAGAGCTGCGAGTAGCTCGTCGTCCCAGGTCTCTTCATGGATATTGAAGAGGAGCGTCCGCGACGCGTTGGTGACGTCGGTCGCATGGAGCGCGCCGCCGGTGAGGTTCCAGATCAGCCAGGAGTCGATGGTGCCGAAAGCGAGCCTTCCGGCATCGGCGGCCTCGTGGACCTCGGGGACGTTCCTGAGCAGCCAGGCGATCTTGGTGCCGGAGAAGTAAGGATCGAGGACGAGCCCGGTCTTCTTACGGAAAGCGGGAAGATGTCCGGCCTGCCTGAGGCGCTCGCAATCGTCGGCGGTGCGGCGGTCCTGCCAGACCACGGCGTTGTGGACAGGCTGCCCGGTCGTCCGGTCCCAGAGCACCACGGTCTCACGCTGGTTGGTGATGCCGATCGCAGACAAGTCCCGAGCGGCGAGCCCGGCTTCGGCGAGCGCCTCGCGGGCCACGGCGAGCTGCGACTCCCAGATCTCCAGGGGATCGTGCTCCACCCACCCGGAGCGGGGAAAGATCTGGCGGAACTCCCTCTGGGCCACGGCCCGGCTCGAGCCATGCTCGTCGAAGACAATGGCGCGCGAGCTGGTGGTCCCCTGGTCGATCGCGAGGATATGGGCCAAGAAGAGCTCCTCCCACGGGGAACTCTACAACGAGGGCCTGGTTCAGCCTCGGTGGAGCATGCGGAACAGCTTCTCCGAGGGGACCAAGCGGCCTTCACTCAGGCGCCAGTATGAGCGGCCTGCTCCCATCATGTAGTCGCGTTGCTCCTGCAGGCGATTCTCCTGGCCGATCGACTTGCGGATGATGTAACGGATCTCGCCGTCCGGCCCCAGGATCACCGTCGAGCCGCCGTAGAAATCGAAGTTGCCTTCCGCGGTCACGACGGTACGCCGTTGTGTCACCTCGGCGATGAGATCGAACGCGACCTGGCCGTCCGGCCCGACGCGCCGCGAAGAGCGGATCGACTCGACGCAGGGGCGGCCCACCTCCCCATCGGGCTCGGCGAGCCCGAAATCCTCCAGCCGATCGCGATGCGCTACGAAACGGCCGAGATCGCGGGCCTGCCGGCGCAGCTCCTTGAGATCGGCCGGACGGCCGGGGTCCCCCTTGAACCGTAGGTTGGCAAAGTTCAGGTCTTCGATCCTGGGCAGCTCGCGCGCCGGACCGCTCCAGCGTAAGGAGTCTTCCGACAGGGTCGTGACGCTCCCTGGATAGATGCGGCGGCGGGCGAAGGCGTCGATCCAGGCCTCGCGGTATCCCCACGGGTCGTGCGGGACGAGGTCAAAGTCGGCCGTGATTACGGCGCGCAAGAAGTGGCCGAGCTCGAGCCCCACGGGCGGACAGTAGTCGACGGCGCGGATGCAGATGGCCAGAAACTGGCCGGCGAGGCGGCTCGCCTCTCCCGCGAGCACGAGTTGGAGGTCGGCCGAAAGCTCGCCCTCCGGCAGCACCCCCGAGCCTCCCGTGGCCAGGCGTACGTAGCGCTCCGTCTTGCGCCGGAAGACCGTGTCGAACGCATCGAACACCGCGCTCACCAGCACGGATCCCAGCTCGTGCGGCTCGAGCCCGGGATCATAGACCTTCACCTCCTCGTCGATGGCGCTGCGCAGCGGGCGGTCCGAGCCGGTCGTGTGCCCGAACTGGCGGGCGAGGCCAGTCAGCAGATCAGCGTTGGCGAGCCGCCCTCGCGACTTGCGGAGCGCGGCCTGCACCACTTCCTTGTAGCTGAAGTGTTGGAAGATGGCGACGAGGTCGGCGAACGCCTCGTGGAAAGCCAGCACGTCCGGGTTGCTGGGCCGGTTGAAGTGAGAGCGCAGGCCGTCGAGCAGGGCATGGGTTACCTCGTGCGCGACGATGTCGTGGGACAGCGCGGTGAAGACGAAGCCCCCTGGCAGGTTGCGGCCGTGGACCTCCATGGAAGCCTGGAAATAGCCGAAGCGCAGCTCGCCCGTCTGCTGATCGTAGAAGGCATTCTCCTCCTGGCCGGAATAGGGCCGGAGCAACAAGCGGTCGGGACCTTCGCCGGTCCGTTCGAACCCCCAGGCGAGGTCGCGGCCGAGGGCGCTCTTGAACGAGGCGTAGACCAGGCTGCAGACGGCATAGACCATCTGCTGGTGGAACCGTGGGTCCGACGGAGTGGGCGCAAGCCCGTTGCGGATCAGCACTCCGGGGTCGTCGAGGTCGAGGCGCTGGTACCTCAGATTCTGCCAGCCGTCGAGGTTGTCGACCTCGAAGACCGCGCCGCGAGGGCCGGGTTCCAAGGACTCATAGGGGACGTTGACCAGCGCCACTCCGCCCTCCAGGCGCGATTCCGCGGCGTCGAGGGTGTAGATGCGCAGAGGACGGTAGATCGGATCGCCCCTCTTGCGCTCATACGAAGCGATCCGGGCCGCACGCCGGACGCCGCCGCCGATCAGGAACGGGACCGTCGCGCCCGGCTCGGCCGGAAACTCGTCCGGCTCGGTGGCGGCGCCCCGGCTCTGAGCGACCGCGGCGCTCGCCGCCGGGGTCGACGGGATGAGGGCTCCGGAAGGTTCGGCCATGGCTCAAGCTCCGGGCGCGACCACTTTCGCAAGGGCCCGCAACAGATCGGCCACGGGCTCGTTGGCGCAGGGAACCGCAGGACCCGGGGCACCGCCGGCCGCGGCCCGGCCACCGGTGAGCGGCTGCAACAGGGCACGGTTCCTGGCATCATCGGCGCAGTGGAGGAACGGGCGCTGGGCGCCGGGTTCGAAGGCCGCTTCTACCCGCTGCTGGAAGGCCGCATGGGTCAGCCCTTCGATCCCGGCGCTCAGGATGCGCGTGGCGCGCCGGGTGAACTCTCCCTGGCCCTGGGACTCCAGGGCCACCTGGTCGGCCTGACAGGCGGCGAAGTTGATCTCCCGCATCTGCTCCTCGGTGCGCGCGCCGGAGCCCACCAGTCCGCGCTGCTGGCGGAAGGCCGCATGCGCCTGCTCCAGGGCGGGCGTAGCGACCAGGAACCGCGCCTTGACCGAGGGACCGGACGGTAGCTTCTGCCGCCCTCCCGCCAGACGGGTGTTGGTCGCCGAATGGCAGCAGTCGATGAAGCAGGTGACGTTCACGCCGTCCGGGATCCGGGAGAACACCGCGGCCACGTCGTCGTCGATCAGGAGCGCGCCGGTCGCAAAATCGAACGGGCAGAACGCCTCGTCCTTGGAGTCCTTGATCTCATCCTCGTCGAGGTCCCGGACTTGCGTGCCATGGCCGGCGAACTGGAAGACCAGGACGTCGCCCGGCCGCCCCTCGCCGACCAACCGGCCGAGGGCGTCCAGGATCGCGCCGCGGGTGGCCTGCTCGTCGAGCAGCATCGCCGGGCGCTCGAAGCCCAGCCGGACCAGAGTGTCGGCCCAGAGGCGGGCGTCCGCCACGCAGCCGCCGAGCGGAGCCGTGGGATAGCGGTCGATCCCGACGCACAGCGCCCGGCGGGTGCCGCTGCCTGCCGGCATCGCGGCCGGCGGTGCGGCGAGCCCGAGGAGCTCCGACGGGATGGATGGGGGCGCCGCGAAGGAACCGGCCGCCTCCACCGAAAGAAATGGCTGCAACAGGGGCAGGATCTCCGCCTCGCGCTCGGAAGGAGCGGTCCAGGGATCGTCCAGCTCCCGGCTGTCCGCGGGCCTGAATCTCGCGAACGACTGGATCGGCGCCGTGTCGTTCACGTCGAGGACGCGCCGCAGCATGCTGTCCATGGTGGGCACGTCGTCGTCGAAACCGCCATGGGAGGTGGACCGGCTGGCGCCGCGGCCGGAGCTGGAGGGCGACTCCGACCAGATCACCTCGCCGATGGCCGAAGGCTGTCCGTCCAGAGCGAAGATCCGCTTCAGCGTCCCGTTTCCTCGCAGCGACACCTCCAGCCCCAGGATGGGCTCCTCCCGCGCCGGCTCCAGGGCGAAGTGGATCAGGTAGAGGAGCGACTTGCGGTAGGGGCCGCAGTTGTCCGCCAGCTCCAGGGCCTTCTTCATCGTGTAGACCGTGAGATGGCGGAGAGCGTTTTGCCCCAGGTTCCCTGCCAGCCGCCGGATGAAACCGTCGACCGTGATCGCCGGCGCCAGGAAGTGCACGCTGGTGAACGGTCCCGACCCGAGCTGGACCGCATCCGGGAGGAACCAGGAATGGAAGATGGCGCCGGCGCTGTGGCCTACCGCGTGCAGCTCGATCGGCACGCCGCTTCCCGCGTGCTGCTGGAGGAATGCCGCCAGCTTCTGGGCCACGTACCGCGCGCCGCCTCCTTCCAGGGGCTGAGGCTGTCCCCCGGACACGGGGATGGGATCGACCGACCGTTCGGCGGCGCGTTTCATGCCGCCCCAGACCTTCTCGCCGGGGAGGTGGGCCAGCTTTTCGAGGGCGCGGTCGGTGAAGTCCGTGATGCCTCGGCCCTCCACGCCCGGCAGAGCCCTCCGGCCGCCGAAAGGCAGGAACGAGCGCAGGGTCTCGACCAATCCCGTCTCCCAGGTGAAGTAGATCGGA
The DNA here is from genome assembly GCA_963741305.1 of uncultured Holophagales bacterium. Taxonomy (GTDB): domain Bacteria; phylum Acidobacteriota; class Thermoanaerobaculia; order Multivoradales; family UBA5704; genus DATMER01. The sequence goes on from CAVUHL010000003.1 coordinate 686,850, forward strand.
TAGACGCCGTTGGCCTTCCACCAGGAGATGTGCTTGTGGGCCACGGAGATGCCGCTCTCCTCGGAGACCAGGCCGCCATGGGCGTAGAAGAGCATACGCAGCGGCCTCTTTTCCTGCCGCGCCACGCCCAGCTCCGTGGCGAGGTGCTGATCGAAGATGGCATCCACGTCGCCGGGGTCCGTGGTCACCCGGCCGGCGCGCGAGAACCGTCCCTGATTCAGGTTGACCATGTGCGGGGCGAGATCGGCGAGCATGCGGGGGGTGATCGGGACCCTGCCGCCCCGCTCGCCCGCACCCTCGCCGGACGCCTCGAAGGCCTCGATCAGGCGGGCTCCCTCGGCGCCCACACCCGGCTCCGGCAGCTCGGCGTCGGCCGGCTCTAGCGGTCCCCGGCCTTCACCGGAGGAGAGATCGTCCAGCACTTTCTGGATCTCCAGCATCTTGGGATCGAACGGACGCAAGGCCCGGGCTCCCGCCTGCGGCGCCGCGGCCTTCGCGGTGGCCCGGACCTGCTTGAGCTCCTTGATCAGGTCCTCATAACCGATGGAGTCCCCGGGGCAAGTCTTGGACGATAGGGCGTTGTGGAACTTCAGGCTCCGCTCCGGCAGGTCCCAGCGAGCCTGAATGGCGGCGATGACCTCCAGGGCGGCAGCCTTCTGGGCGCCCTCGAACCTGTCCTTGCCGCGGTCGAAGTCGCCGATCATCTCGATCATGAACGGGCCGACGGTATCGTTGCCGTTGAAGCCGCTGGCGCTCGCCGGCCTTCGGTTCCAGTCGCGTCCCGTCCAGATCGTCCCGTCGGGAGCGATGGAAATGTGCTGGGCGATGTCACTCCAGCCTTGATTTTGGGTGTGGAAGCGCCACATGCCGAGGATTGTGTCGTGCCCTCTGTACTGGGCATGGTTGGGCCGCCAGGTGTGGTGCAGGTGGACGGCATCGATCCTGCGCCGAAAGGAAAACCTTTCGACCAGCAGCTTGAAGGCGTTGACATCCAAGGGGTGGAACCGGCGCTCGCTCATGAGGAACCTCCGTCAGTCTCGTTGCTGAGACGGACCGGGCGGAGGATTTACCTGGGGTAGGCCTCGACGGGGCCGAAGACTTCTGATAAAAGCGGTGGAGGTTTCCGCATCCTGGAGCGAGAGCGAGTGGGTAAGACCGCGGGTCTTCGCGGGTGCGCTCTTTTTAGCGAGGTCCAGAACCCATGACGCTGCCCGACGCTTCCAGGCTCCCGGATTCGGGACCTCTCCCTCCGCACCCGCTGCTGACTCAGTACTACGCCGACGAGGCGCAGCGCCGGAAGCGGGTCGGCTCCTGGTTCGACGAGGCCGCCCCCGACTACGACTGGATTACCGAGGTCTTCAGCTTCGGCTCCGGCGCCCGGTACCGCAAGCAGGCCCTTGTGCGGGCCGGGCTCGCCTCGGGGATGTCCGCTCTCGACGCCGGCTCGGGCACCGGCGTGGTCGCGGCCCAGGCGCAGGGAGTCGTCGGTCCGGGCGGCAGAGTCACAGCGCTCGATCCAAGCCTCGGGATGCTCGGCCAGGCGGCGCGGCGAGGCGTGCGCGTCCGTGTGCGCAGCGTGGCCGAGGCCCTCCCCTTCGCGAGCGGGCGCTTCGACTTCCTTTCCATGGGGTATGCGCTGCGGCACGTGCCCGACCTTCACGCCACGTTCGGGGAGTACCGCCGGGTGCTCAAGCCGGGTGGCCGTCTCCTGATCCTGGAGGTCACGCCTCCGAGCTCGCGGCTGGCGTTCCGGCTGCTCAAGCTCTATCTCGGCACGCTCGTGCCGCTCGTGGCGCGGCTCGGGCGCGGCGGTAAGGCCTCCCGGGAGCTGATGGAGTACTACTGGGACACCATCGAGATGTGCGTGCCGCCGCAGATCATCGTGGACGGCCTCGAAGCTGCCGGCTTTTCCCGGGTGGAGCGGTACGTCGCCAACGGGATCCTTTCGGAGTACACGGCGGTGGCCTGAAAGACCTCTCCCGGTTCTACTCGTCCTCGAACAGCTCTTCGAACCTCGCCTTGCTGCTCGCCTTCATGTAGGCCTCGCGCGGGGTGATCCGCTTCTGGTCCACGAGGGCCATCAGGGCGTCGTCCATCATCTGCATGCCGGCGGCGCGGCCGCTCTGGATGATGGTCTGGATCATCGGCGTGTTGCCTTCGCGGATGATGTTCGCCAGGCCCGGGGTCTTGAGCAGGATCTCGTTGACCGCGCAGCGTCCCTGGCCGTCGGCGGTGCGCAGCAGGAGCTGCGAGACGATGCCGGCCACCGATTCGGCGAGCGTCGTGCGCACCTGCGCCTGCTCTTCGGCCGGGAAGGCATCGATCAGGCGGTCGATCGTGTTTGCCGCGCTGTTCGTGTGCAGCGTTCCAAAGACCAGGGCGCCCATCTCGGCGGCGGTGATCGCGAGCGAAATCGTTTCCAGGTCGCGCATCTCGCCCACCAGGATGACGTCCGCGTCCTGCCGGATCGCAGCCCGCAGTGCCGCTCCGAAGCTCTCCGTGTCGGTCCCCACCTCGCGCTGGGAGAAAACCGACTTCTTGTTCTTGTGCACGAACTCGACGGGGTCTTCGATCGTCACGATGTGCTTGGCGTAGGTGGTGTTGATCTTGTCGATGATCGCGGCGAGCGTCGTGGACTTGCCCGAGCCCGTGGGGCCGGTCACCAGCACGAGGCCCTGCTGCGAATGGGCAAGGCTTTCGATCGCCTTGGGCAGGTTCAGCTTTTCGAGCGGGACGATGTCTTCCGGGATGATGCGGAAGACCGCGCCCGCGCCGTTTTCCTGCCGCAGGTAGTTGGCGCGGAAGCGCGCCACCCCTTCGAAGCCGTAGGCGAAATCGAGGTCGCCGCAGCCGTCGTAATCGGTCCACTGATCCTCGGATGTGATCTCGCGCAGGATGCTGGATAACTCGTCGTGGGAGAGCACCGGCCAGCCCGGCACCGGCTCCAGTGCGCCGTGGACGCGGGTGCGCGGCTCCAGGCCCGCGGCCAGGTGGAGGTCCGATCCCTTGTTGTCCCTCAGGTATTGGAAGAGCTGGTGGATGCGGGGCGCCATGGATCGACTCTATTCCTGGTTGGCCTAGTTGGCGAGCTTCGCCGGGTCTTCGGCGTTGCGCGCTGCTTCCTCGCGGGTGATGACCTTGTTCTTGACGAGCTCGGCGAGCGAGGCGTCGAGCAGGCACATGCCGTGCGTGGCGCCGGTCTGCAGCACCGATTTGATTTGAAAGGTTTTGTTGTCGCGGATCAGGTTTCCTACCGCCTTGTTGCAGACCAGCACTTCGAGCGCCGGCACGCGGCCGCTGCCGTCCGCCTTGACCACCAGCCGCTGCGAGATCACGGCGCGCAGCGACTCGGAGACCATGGTGCGGATCTGCTCCTGCTGCGATGGCGGGAACACGCCGAGGATGCGGTTGATCGTGCGGATGGCGTTGTTCGTGTGCAGGGTGGCGAGCACGAGGTGGCCGGTCTCGGCCGCGGTGAGGGCGAGCGAGATCGTCTCCAGGTCGCGCAGCTCGCCGATGGCGATGATGTCGGGGTCTTCGCGCAGGGCGGCACGCAGGGCGCGGGCGAAGGAATTCGTGTGGCGCAGGACCTGGCGCTGGTTGACCACGCACTTCTGCGAACGGTGGATGTACTCGATCGGATCCTCGATGGTGATGATGTGGTCCTGCCGCTCCTGGTTGATGATGTTGACCATGGCGGCCAGGGTCGAGGACTTGCCGCAGCCGGCCGGCCCGGTGAGGAGCACCATGCCCTGGTGGTAGTTGGCGAAGCGCGCGAGCGTCGAGGGGAGGCCGAGCTCTTCCAGGGTCGGCGGGTTCGGCGGGATGGCCCGGAACACGGCGTCGAGGCCGCGCTGCTGGCGGTAGGCGTTGGCGCGGAAGCGGCCGACGCCGGGGATCGTATAGGCGAAGTCGACCTGCCCGTGCTCGTCGAGGTCGCGCTGCTGCTCGGGTGTCATGACCTCGCGGATGAGGGCGTCGGCCACTTGCGGCGCCAGGATCTGGGACTCCGGCTCGAAGAGCGCGCCGTTGAGCCGCAGCTTGATCGGCGCGCCGCAGTGCAGGTGAAGGTCGCTCGCCCGCTGGCTCACCGCGTAGGTGAGGAGGGCGTCGAGGCGGCGCGAGGATTGCTGCCAGGCGGCCGGCGCGGGAGCGGGGGCCGGTGCGGCAGCCGGGGCCGGTGCGGCAGCCGCTGGAACAGGAGCCGGCGCTGGAACGGCTGCCGCCTGGCCCGGCTGCTGCGCCTTCTGTTTGGCGAGCTCCTTGGCTAGATAGTCGCGCTGGGCGGCGCGGAGCTGTTCGAGCTGGCGCACGTTGAGCACGCCGCGCTCGACCAGGATCTCGCCCAGGCCGCGCAGCCCGCCCTCCTGGCTCCAGGCCGAGTTGGCCTCGGCGAGCTGGTCCTGGGACACGAGCTTGTAGTGGAGCGCAATGCGCCCGAAGAGGATTTCGTCCTGACCCATCGGCATGTTGCAACGAGAGTAGAGGAGGAGACGCTGCGGCGTCAACGGTGGGCTATCATCCGTCTCATCCAAAGGAGACGGTCATGGCGATGAGCGGCGAGCCGGTGAGAGCGGAGATGAGGGAGGAGAGAGGTTCCTGGGGCCTGGTCCTGGGGCTGGTGCTGTTCGCGCTGGCGCTGCTGGCGGTGCAGGCGCGGCTCGAGCCGCCGGCTCCCAAGGGAGCGGACGCGCCGGCCGCGGAGTTCTCCGGGGCGAGGGCCATCGCGCTCCTCCGCACCCTGGCCGGGGACGGCAGCCCGCACCCTTCGGGGAGCCCGGCCAACGACCGCATCCGCGAGACGATCGTGGCGGAGCTGCGGCGCCTGGGCTACGAGCCCACGGTCCAGGAGGGGGTGGCCTGCAGCCCGGGAGGCAGCTGCGCCCGCGTGCGCAACGTGGTCGCCCGCCAGGGAGTGCCCCTTCAGGGCAAGGGCGTCCTCCAGCACCTGGAGGGGCAGGACCGCGCCGTCCTCCTCATGGCGCACTACGACTCGGTGAAGGCGGGGCCGGGCGTCGGGGATGACCTGTCGGGCGTGGCCACGGTCCTGGAGACCGCCCGCGCCCTCAAGGCCGGCCCGCCGCCGGAACGCCCCATGATCTTCCTGCTCACCGACGGCGAGGAGCTCGGGTTGCTCGGCGCCGAGCTCTTCGTCAACCGGCATCCGTGGGCCGAGGAGGTCGAGGCCATCGTCAACCTCGAGGCCCGCGGTACTTCCGGCCCGAGCCTGATGTTCGAGACCATCGGCAACGACGCCCTGCTGGTCGGACGCTACGCCGGAGCCGCGCCGCACCCGGTCACCAGCTCGCTCTATGCCACGATCTACGAGGCCCTGCCGAACGACACGGACCTGACCGTGTTCAAGAACCGCAAGGACCGGCAGTACCACGGGCTGAACTTTGCCTTCATCCGCTCGCCGTCGCACTACCACACGGCGGAGGACACGGTCGACAACCTGTCGCCCGCCACCCTGCAGCACCACGGGGACAACGCCCTGGCCGCGATGCGCGCGCTATCCACGGGAGGCTGGTTCCTGGCCTCCGAGTCGGACGCGGTGTTCTTCGACGTCCTCGGCTTCGGCGTGGTGCGCTGGCCCAAGGGCTGGACGATCGTGATCGCCATCCTCGCCCTGATCCTGGTGGTGCTGGCGTCCTGGCGCCGGGGCAGCAGGGGGGTGCTCTTCGGCCTGCTCGGCTTCCTCGGCGCGGTGGTGGTGGCGGGGCTGCTTGCCATGGGGCTTTCCATGTTGCTGCGGGGCGCTACGCCCGGGCTCTGGGTCGATGGGCCGCAGCCCGAGATCGCGGCTTTCTGGCTGCTCGCGTTGGCCGTAATGGTGGCGCTGGCCGCGATGGTCTCGCGCCGGGCCGGTTCCGCGGGGCTCTGGTCCGGGGTCTGGATCGGCTGGTCGGCCCTGGGGGTGGCGCTGGCGATCGTCGCGCCCGGGATCTCCTACCTGTTCCTGGTGCCCGCGCTGTTCGCCGGGGTAGCAGGCCTCGTCTTCCGTTCAGGCGAGGCGGCGGCGTCCCTGATTCCGGCCGTGGTGGCCGCCCTGCTCTGGATGCCGATCCTGCTGCCGCTCTACGACGGCCTCGGCAAGCCGGCGCTCGTCGTGATCGGCGCGCTCGCCGCGGCGATGTTCACGGCGCTGGCGCCCCTGGTGCCGGACTCCGGCCGGCTGGGCCGCCGCCTGCTGCCGGCCGCCGCCTTCGTCCTGGCGCTGGTCTGCGCGGGCGTGGCGTTCGCGACGGCGCCCTACAGCGAGGACACGCCGCAGGCGGTGTCGATCCAGCACTACCAGGAGGCTGGTTCCACGGAGGCGCGCTGGCTGGTGCGCACCAACCGTCCGTTCCCGGCGGCTTTGCGGAAGGCGGCGAAGTTCGGAGAGGCGTCCGAGACGGCCTACCCCTGGGGGCCGCCGAACTACCGCGCCTTCAAGACGCCGGCGCCGCCGCTGGCGCTGAACGCGCCGCAGGTGTCGGTGCTGGAGGATTCCACTGCCGGAGGCAAGCGCAGGCTCCGTCTGCTCCTGACCTCCAACCGCCAGGCGCCGAACGCGGGGATCCTGATCCCCAACGAGGCGAAGCTCGAGTCGGCGCGGGTGGAGGGCCAGGAGGTCCCGCTGCGGGGCTCCCACAAGACCGGCCCGCCGAAGGGTCCGAAGGGGATACCAGGGAGCTGGACCGAGCTCGGAATGGCGACGATGCGGCCGGAGGGAGTCGAGATGGAGGTCGTCCTCGGTACGGCCCAGCCCCTGGACTGGTACGTCTACGACATGTCCCCCGGCCTGCCTCCCGGGGGGGAGGCGCTCGTCAAGGCCCGTCTGCCGCTCGCGGTGACCTTCCAGGATGGGGATACCACCCTGGTCGCCCGCAAGATGCGGATCTGATAACTAGTGCTTTGGCGCGGCGTCGGCAGCTTCGATGGACTCGACCTTGATGGCGTTGCCCTCGGCCGTGCCCTTGACGACGACCTCGTGGCCGATGTGCTCCTCGGCGAGCTTCTGGTTGTCGAGGCTGTAGATCTTCTCGTCGGCGGTGTTGTAGAAGACCAGCTTGCCGCCGCCGTCCAGGCACTTCTTGGTGCAGGATGCGTGCTCGGCGCTGGCGCCCTTGGCGCCGCAGCTGTCGTCGGTGACCCAGCCGGTCCAGGAGGCAGCATGACCGTGGTCGTGGGCGGCGGCGAAGGCGGGGATGAGAAGAGCTATGGCGGCGAGGACGAGAAGAGCTTTTTTCATGACGTGGTCTCCCTGTGTGACGTGAGAAGGTGCTTCCACAGTGTACTACGTTGGCAGGAACGGGGCGGATGGGTCCTCTGGTCAGGGAGCCCCAAAGGGGCGCAGGCATAAAGCCTGGGGTTTCAACCCCAGGTGGGCTGTTCCCCACGGTCCCCATGTTCCTCAGCCCTGAAAGGGCGTAGGCATGGCCAGGGGCGCGAGCCCCGCGGCGGGTGGTGGGCTCCCGGGCTGGCGCCCAGGGCCAATGCCTGCGTCCCTTCGGGACTGGGGATGTTTTGGGGGCTTTTTCCTGGGGTTGAAACCCCAGGCTTTATGCCTGCGCCCCGTTGGGGCGGGTAGGCATAGCTACCCGGCGGGTAGACCCCTCGAGCTGTTGGGTAGACATAGCTACCTCGCGGGTAGAACCCTCTACCTCGGGGGTAGGCACAGCTACCCCGCAGGTAGACCCCTCAATCTGCCGGGTAGGCATAGCTACCCCGCGGGTAGCCCCCTTTACCCCGGGGGTAGACATAGCTACCCGATGTTTCGACCCCTCTACCCGGCGGGTAGACATAGCTACCCACCGGAAAGCCCCACCTCCCTATAATCCACGCCCATGCCGACATATCGCCTGAACATCGAGTACGAGGGGACGCGCTACCACGGGTGGCAGGAGCAGAAGAACGCGCGGTCGGTGACGGGGGAGCTGCGCCGGGCGATTGAGGAGGCTGGCGGGACGGTCAAGGAGATCGGCGGATCGGGACGGACCGATGCCGGCGTCCATGCCCTCGCCCAGGTCGCCCACCTGCGCCTGGGCAAGCCGGTCGAGCCCGGCGCGTTCCGGCGCGCGGTCAACGACCTCCTGCCTCCGGACATCCACGTGCTCGGCATGGCGGCGGTACCGGACAAGTTCCATGCCCGCCATTCCGCGGTCACCCGCTCCTACATCTACCAGATCTCCCGGCGCCGCACCGCCTTCGCCAAACGCTGGGTCTGGTGGGTCAAGCGGCCCCTCGACGTGGCCCGCATGGCGGAGGCCGCCGCGCCGCTCGCCGGCCGGCACGACTTCCGCCTGTTCTGCGAGCGCCCCGCCGAGCAGCCGAGCACGATCGTGGTCGTCGAAGGGGTCGAGGTGGTCGCCGACGGCGCCCTGATCCTGGTGCGTCTGGCCGCCTCCCACTTCCTCTGGAAGATGGTCCGCCGCGTGGTGGGCACGCTGGTGCAGGTGGGCGCGGGCGAGCTCGACCGCGCTGGATTCCTCTCCCTGGTGGCAGGCGAGACCGCCCGCGGCCAGAAGGGGCTTCCCGCCGAATGGACCGCTCCGCCTTCCGGGCTGTTCCTGGAGCGCGTGCTCTACCCCGGCGACGCTCCGCTCGGACCGCTCCAGCCCGTCACTCCGGTGCCTTCGGAATGGTAGGGTAAGGGAGGGGAGGGAATCATCATGAGCGCGCACGACACGACCCACACCAACCGCCTGTCCGGCGAGAGCAGCCCGTACCTTCTTCTTCACCAGCACAACCCGGTCGACTGGTACCCCTGGGGTCCCGAGGCCCTGGAAAAGGCCCGCCGCGAGGACAAGCCGATCTTCGTCTCCGTCGGGTACTCCACCTGCTACTGGTGCCACGTCATGGAGCGGGAGTCGTTCTCCTCGCCCGAGGTGGCCGAGCAGATGAACCGGGATTTCGTCAACATCAAGGTGGACCGCGAGGAGCGGCCGGACATCGACGAGATCTACATGGCCGCCACCCAGATCCTCACCGGCCAGGGGGGCTGGCCGAACTCGGTGTTCCTCACCACCGACCTGAAGCCGTTCTACGCGGGCACCTACTTCCCGCCCGACGAGAAATTCGGCCGGCCTAGCTTCGGCCGCGTGCTCCAGGGGCTCTCGGAAGCCTGGCAGAAACGCCGCGACGAGGTGGTGATGCAGGCCGAGGAGATGGCGAGCGCCATGGGGCGCTACCTGGAGCAGCGCGTCCAGCCCGCCGCGGTCCCGCCGGGTTCGGAGGTCGCCGTCCGCTCCCTGGAGGCCCTGACCCGCCGCTTCGACTCCCGGAACGGCGGCTTCGGCGGCGCGCCCAAGTTTCCGACGCCGTCCAACCTCTATCTCTGCCTGGAGATGGCCGCGGAGCATGAGGAAGCTGGGCAGATGCTCTCCGCGACTCTGGATCAGATGGCCCGCGGCGGCATCTACGACCAGCTCGGCGGCGGCTTCCACCGCTACGCCACGGACGCCGAGTGGAAGGTGCCCCACTTCGAGAAGATGCTGTACGACAACGGCCTTCTCTTGGAGCTCTACGCCCGCGAGCACGCCCGCACCGGCGACGCGCAATCGGCGCGCATCGTCCGCGAGACCGCGCAGTGGATCGAGCGCGAGATGACTTCGCCCGAGGGGGCCTTCTGGAGCGCCATCGACGCCGAGACCAACGGCCACGAGGGGGAGTTCTACGTCTGGACCCGGGATGAGCTGTTCGAGATCCTGGGGCGGGAGGACGCCGCTTTCGCCGCGCCGATCCTGGGCTTCGACGGTGCTCCCTTCTTCGAGGAGGAAGAGTATGTCCTCCACCTGCCGGAGCCGCTCGAGCAGGCAGCGGCCCGCCGGCGCATGGACGTGGACGAGGTGCTGCGGGAGGTCAAGGCGGTCGAGGAGAGGCTCTTCATCGCCCGCGCCCGCCGCGACCGGCCTCTGACGGACGACAAGATCCTGGCCGATTGGAACGGCATGGTCATCGCCGGCCTCGCCGTGGCCGGCCGGGTGCTGGGCGATGCCTCGATGGTGGAGCGCGCGGCCGTGGCGGCGCGCTTCGTGCTCGAGCGGATGCGCTCGCCCGAGGGCGTGCTCCTCCATTCGTGGCGCCAGGGCCAGGGGCGGATCCCCGCCTACCTGGACGACTATGCCTTCCTGGTCCGCGGTCTGCTGGCGCTCCACGAGGCGCAGGGGGACGGGGCCTGGCTGAACGCCGCCGTGGAGCTGACCAAGGAGCAGATCCGCCGGCTGCGCGACCCCGAGGGGGGCGGCTTCTTCGTGGCCGCGGAGAGCCCGGACCTGCTGTTCCGGAGCAAGGACGTGTTCGACGGCGCCACCCCCGCGGGCAACGCGGTGGCGGTCTTGAACCTCCTGGACCTGGCCGAGCGCACGGGTACCAGCGGGTGGCGGAGCGAGGCCCGCGCTTCGCTCCAGGCCTTCGCGGCCATGATGCAGGGATCGCCCGAGGGTGCGCGGATGATGTCCATCGCGGCGCGGCGTTACCACAGGGCCGAGATGGGGACGGGCGACGCTCCTCCGGAGGAGGTTGCCGCCTTCGAGCGGACCGCCGAGGCGAGCGGGGTGGAGAAGCTCGCCCGCGCCGCGGCGGGGCTGGTGACGGTGAGGCTGGCCGAGCCTGTCGGAGGAGGGGATGGCTGGCAGCCGTTCCGGCTGGTCGTGGAGGTCGCGCCGGGCTGGCACATCCAGGCGAACCCGGCCTCGGAGGAGTTCCTGCTGCCGACCGAGGTGTTTGCCGATGGCGGGACGGAGGTGCGCAACCTTCGGTACCCCCCGGGGGAGGAGGTCGCGGCGGGCTTCGCCGATGGGCGTCCGCTCGCGGTCTACACCGGCCGCGTGGAGGTGGCGGGCGAGGTCAGCGGCCACGGGCGGCTGGCGGTCCGGTTCCAGCTCTGCGACGACGCGCGGTGCCTGCCGCCGGCCGAGCAGGCAGTCGCGGTGTAGCGGACACCAGGGACGAACACGGACTGACACGGACGGTCACGGACGACGGTCCGGGACCGGGTTGTCCGTGCGTGTCCGTGCCGGTCCGTGTTCGTCCGTGATCCGCCTCCCCCCTCTGATACACTCTCCTCACGGGCAACAACTACCTGCGTTCACCGTATTTTGTATCGCCATGGGCGGGGCCATTCAGGATACTCACCGTTGATCGGCAGCGTCGTCTCTCACTATCGGGTCCTCGAGCGCCTTGGCGGCGTGGACGACCTGTACAAGGCGCAGGACCTCCAGCGCGAGCGTATGGTCGCGCTGCAGCTCATGCCGGTTGGCGGCGGCGTGGACAACGAGGCCGCCCGGAAGCGCTTTGCCCGCGAGGCGTCCCGTGCCTCCTCGATCGGCGATCCGAACATCGGCTCGGTCTACGAGGTGGGGGAGACCGACGACGGCCGGGTCTTTTTGGCCATGGCCCTGGACGAGGGGGAGCCGCTGTCCGACCGCCTGGCGCACGGTCCGCTGCCGCTGGAGCAGGTGGTGGAGATCGGTGCCCAGGTCGCCGCGGGCCTCGCCAGCGCTCATGCCGAGGGGATCGTCCATGGCGCGCTCGATCCGACGCAGGTCCTGGTCAACCCGGAGGGCCGGGTCAAGGTCGTGGGCTTCGGCGCAGGCTCCCTGCCCGGCGCGGCCGAGCGCGCCCGGCCCTATCTTGCCCCCGAGCGCCTGGAGGGCGGGCCGGCCGACGTGCGGGCCGACCTCTGGTCCCTCGGCGTCCTCCTCTACGAGATGATCGCCGGCCGCCATCCCTTCCCGGGCGCGGATGCCCGGAGCAGCGATCCGGTGCCGCTGGGCCGGTGGCGCACGGGGCTGCCGGCCGGGCTGGAGCGTGCCGTGGTCCGTGCCCTGGCGAGGCGGCCCGAGGACCGGTACGCGAATGCGGGCGAGATGCGCGCCGACCTGCAGGCGGTGGAGGAGACCGGCCAACTCTCCAATCAGGGTGGGACCGTGCTGTCCATGCCGTCCCGGCCCTCAGGAGTTGATCCCGTTCCCCCTCTCCCCAGCCCTCTCCCCCCTCGGGGGGGAGAGGGAGCACGGCAGGGCAAAGGCGGTGGGATGCTGGGCCGGGCAATCGGCCATTACGTGGTCAAGGAGCACATCGGCGGCGGCGGCATGGGGGTGGTCTACAAGGCCGAGGACACGAAGCTGGAGCGCACCGTCGCCCTCAAGTTCCTGCCGCCCGAGCTGACGCGTGATCCTGTTGCCAAGGCGCGCTTCCTTCAGGAGGCCCGGGCGGCCTCGGCGCTGGAGCACACCAACATCTGCACGATCCACGAGGTGGACGAGACCGAGGACGGCCAGCTCTACCTCGCCATGCCGGCCTACGACGGCGAGACCCTGAAGAGGAAGGTCGAGAAGGGGCCGCTCTCCCTCGAAGAGGCCATCGACTTCGCCATCCAGGTCGGCCAGGGGCTCGCCAAGGCGCACCGCCAGGGGATCGTCCACCGCGACATCAAGCCGGCCAACCTGATCGTCACCGGGGATGGCATCGTCAAGATCCTGGACTTCGGCCTGGCCAAGCTCGCGGGCGCCGCCGGCCTGACCCGCGCCGGCTTCTGCCTGGGCACGCCGTCCTACATGTCCCCCGAGCAGGCGCGCGGAGAGGTGGACCAGAGGACCGACCTCTGGTCGCTCGGCGTGGTCCTCTATGAGATGGCCACCGGCCGGCCGCCGTTCCGCGCCGACACGGACCAGGGGATCATCTACGCCCTGCTCACCGAGGAGCCCGAGCCGGTGCGCAAGCTCCGCCCCGAGGTGCCGCCCGAGCTGGAGCGCATCCTCAAGAAGATGCTCGCCAAGGACCCCGCGGACCGCTATCCGAACCTGGATGCGGTGATCGCCGAGCTGCGCGGCCTCTCGGGCGTCACGAGCACGCTCACCCGGGTCCCGGTCGGCGGGCTGCCGGTGCGGCCCTGGTGGCGGATGCCCGCGCTGGCCGGGCTCGTGGTGCTCCTCCTCGTGGCGGGCTTCTTCCTCGCCCGCGGCACCGGCTGGCTGACCGGCAGTGACCGGCCTCTGCAGCGCACCAATGACTCGCTCACCGACCTGGAGGGGCGCGAGACCCATCCCAGCCTCGCGCCGGACGGCAGCTTCTTCCTCTACGTCAAGGAGGCGGGGGGCGATTCCGACATCTTCTGGCAGCGGGTGGGCGGCGGCAACCCGCGCAACCTCACCGAGGATTCGCCGGTGGCCGACGAGGAGCCGGCGGTCTCACCGGACGGCCAGAGGATCGCCTTCCGTTCCGAGCGCGAAGGGGGAGGCCTCTTCGTCATGGGAGCCACGGGCGAGTCGGCCGTCCGCCTTACCGACACCGGCCACGATCCAGCCTGGTCGCCGGACGGCGAGTGGATCGTCTATGCCACCGAGGGCGTCGTCGATCCGCGGCGCCGGTCCAACCTGAGCGAGCTCTGGCGTGTGCGGGCCGCGGGCGGCACTCCCGAGCCCATCCCCGTCAAGGGCGACGCGGTGCAGCCGAGCTGGTCCCCCGACGGCCAGCGGATCGCCTACTGGGGCCTGGTCCCGGGCACGGGCACGCGGCTGATCTGGACCGTCCCGGTGGCGGGCGGCGAGCCTCTGGCGGTGACCGACGGCAAGGCGATCGACTGGAACCCGGTCTGGTCGCCCGACGGCGTCCACCTCTACTTCGTCAGCGACCGCAGCCGGAGCATGACCCTTTGGCGGGTGCCAATCGATCAGCGGTCGGGCCGGGTGCAGGGTGAACCTGAAGACCTCACCACGCCGGCCGCGTGGAGCGGGTTCCTGAGCATCTCCCGCGACGGTACCCAGATCGCCTATGCCACCCGCGACGGCCGGGCGAACCTGGAGAGGATCGCCTTCAACCCGGCGCAGGCACGGGTGGCGGGCGTGCCGGAACCGGTGACGCAGGGCTCGCGCTTCGTCCGCTCCGCCGACATCTCCCCCGACGGCCAGTGGATCGTTTACGACACCTCGCTGCCGCAGGAAGACCTCTACGTCGTCAGCGCGGACGGGCAGCAGCTCCGGCAGCTCACCAACGACCCCGAGCGCGACCGGGTGCCGCGCTGGTCGCCCGACGGGCAGCGCATCGTCTTCTACTCCGACCGCGGGGGCGACGGCTACCAGGCCTGGTCGATCCGCGCCGACGGCGGCGACCGCCGGCCGATGACGGCGATCGCGGGTGGCGAGGTGCTCGACCCCCTCTGGTCGCCCGACGGCCGGCAGCTCCTGGTCCTGCTCGGCACCGGCGGGCCGGCGCTGCTCGACCTCTCCGTGCCGCTGGAGCGGCGGCGCCTGCAACTGCTGCCCAACTCGACGTCGAAATCCCAGGTCTTTACGGCCACCTCCTGGAGCCACGACGGCCGCTGGCTCGCGGGCGAGATCCAGACCGATTCTGCGCGGCTGGGCCTCGCACGCTACTCGCTGGAGTCGGGCCGCTTGGAGCACCTCACGAAGAGCGGCACCGTCCCGGTCTGGCTGCGCGACGGCAGGATGGTCTACATCGACGGCGGCAAGGCCTTCCTCTTCGACCCGGAGGCCCGGAGGTCGGTCGAGCTCCTGCCCCCGCCCGCCAACACCAACTCGGCCTACCGCATGGTCACCTCCTCGCCCGACGGACGCCGGCTCTTCCTGCTGCGCACGAGCGACGAGGGGGACGTCAAGCTGCTGCGGATGCAGTGAGCTGGCGGGATTGCCAGGGTTTTTCCGTATCGGTTGAGGAAGGTTGGTCATCAATGATGCTCCCTTTTTGGAGGAGGTGAAAAATGGCATTCAGATTCAAGGACCTGATGATCCAGGTCATTCGTCAGAATGAGACGGGCGGTGACGAGCAGGTTTGCACGATCGCCTCGAAGCCCGGGGAAGAGCCGGATCCGGCGGCCGTAGTGCCCTGCACGCTGGCCTCCATGATCGATCCGGCCCACGTCATGCCCTGCACGCCGGCGACCTATCCGATCTCCGAGCAGTGCCCGATGCAGATGGCCGCGGCCCTGGGCGGCGGCGTAACGCCAGCCATCACCACCATCACGACGGTGACGACCGTGACCACGCTGGTTGGGGGTGCAGGCAGGGGAGCGGCCGACTTGCCGTCGCTCAAGCAGCAGCTCCGTCAGGCCTTGGATCAGGTGGAGGCGCAGGAGCGCGCGGCGGCGGCCCAGGCGCCGGCCGGCCTTCCTGCCACCGCCGAGGAGACCGACGACCTCGAGCGGCGCCTCCGGGAGGCCCTCGAAGAGCTGCAGGCGCACAAGAAGACCCTGCAGAAGCCTGCGAAGCAGGGTGGGAAGGCTGGCAAGGGCAAGAAGTAGCGGAACACGCACGAGCACTGACCTGCACGGACGGCACGGACGGCATGCAGCTGTCCGTGCCGGTCCGTGTTCGTCCGTATCAGTCCGTGTTCTACACTGCGGTCGAATGGAAAAGCCGACCGAGCCTGCCCTCCCGGCCCCGGCTCGCCAACGGGCCTCGCCGCAAGATCCGCCGCAAGACCCGATGCTGGGCCGCGAGGTCGATCACTACCGCATCCTCGGGCATCTCGGCGGCGGCGGCATGGGGGTCGTCTACAAGGCCGAGGACAGCCGCCTCCAACGCACCGTCGCCCTCAAGTTCCTGCCGCCATCCCTGACCCGCGACCCGGTTGCCAAGTCCCGCTTCCTGCAGGAGGCGCGCGCCGCCTCCGCCCTCGACCATCCCAACGTCTGCACGGTCTACGACGTAGGGGAGATCGAGGACGACCGCCTCTACCTGGCCATGCCGGCCTACGACGGCGAGACGGTCAAGCAGAAGGTTCAGCGCGGGCCGCTGCCGGTCGAGGAGGCGGTGGACATTGCCAAGCAGGCGGCCCAGGGGCTCGCCAAGGCGCACCGCCAGGGGATCGTCCACCGCGACGTCAAGCCCGCGAACCTGATGGTGACCGGCGACGGCATCGTCAAGATCCTCGATTTCGGGCTCGCCAAGCTGGCTGGCGCCATGGGGCTGACCCGAAGCGGCTTCTGCGTCGGCACTCCCACCTACATGTCGCCCGAGCAGGCCCGGGGCGAGGTCGATCACCGCACCGACCTCTGGTCGCTCGGCGTGGTCCTCTACGAGATGCTGACCGGCCAGGCGCCGTTCCAGGCGGAGAGCGACCCGCAGATCGTCCATGCCGTGCTCCACGAGGAGCCGGCTCCGCTGCGCCGCTGGCGGCCCGACGCGCCGGCCGGGCTGGAGCGCATCATCGGCGGGCTGCTCAAGAAGAACCTCGCCGACCGCTACCCCTCGGCCGAGCATCTGCTGGCCGACCTGCGCGGTATCTCCTCCGCGGGCGGCCCACCCACGACCGGCCGCCCGCCCGCGGAGGAGATACCGCGCCGTCGCCTCTCCATCCTTTTAGTCCTTGGAGTCCTTGCTGCCCTTGCAGTTCTTTGGCTTTTTCGCAGGGAGCCTGCGCCGCCCCGGGCAGCCGCGCCGGTCCGGCTCACCCGCGAGCCGGGCAGCGAGCGGCAGCCCTCGCTATCGCCCAGGGGCGACTTCTTCGTCTACGTCAAGCAGGACGGCGGCGACACCGGCGACACGGACATCTTCTGGGAGCGGGTGGGCGGCGACAACCCCCGGAACCTGACCGAGGAGCATCCCCAGGACGACTCCGAGCCCGCGATCTCCCCGGACGGCTCCCAGATCGTCTTCCGCTCCGAGAAGGAAGGTGGCGGCCTGTTCTTGATGGGCGCCACGGGCGAATCACCGCGCCGGCTCACCCACGCAGGCTATAGCCCGGCCTGGTCCCCGGATGGCACCGAGATCGTCTATGCCGCCCAGCGGGCCGATCCCGGCAGGTCGGAAAGCAGCCTGTGGCGGGTGAGCGCCACGGGCGGGAAGCCGGTGCTCGTGACCCGGACGGACGCGGTGCAGCCGAGCTGGTCTCCGAAAGGGCGGCGGATCGCCTGGTGGGGCATCGCGGCCAGCAGCGGCGAGCGCGCCATCTGGACGGCCCGCAAGGATGGCGGCGATCCGGTGCGGCTCGCCGGCGGCGAGGGCAACACCTCGAACCCCGTCTGGTCGCGCGACGGCCATCTCTACTTCATCCGCGACAACGGAGACAGCATGAGCCTGTGGCGGGTGCGGGTGGACGAGGAGACTGGCCGGGCGCTGGGCGAGCCCGAGCCGCTCTCGGCGCCGACGGAGTCGATCGCCGGCCTGAGCCTGGCCGGCAGCCGGCTCGTCTATGCGACCGACAACCGGAGCGCCAACGTCGAGCGGGTGGCGTTCGATCCCGAGCGCGGCGAGGTCGCCGGGGCGCCGGCGCCGGTCACCCAGGGCTCCTGGGCCGTCCGCTCGGCCGACCTGTCGCCGGACGGGGAGTGGATCGTCTTTGACACTCAGGCGCCGCAGGACGACCTGTTCGTCGTCCGCGCCGACGGCAGCGGGCGGCTCCAGCTCTTCGACGACGTCCACAAGGACCGCATGCCGCGCTGGTCGCCCGACGGCGCGTCGATCCTGTTCTACTCCAACCGCGGCGGCAAGTACGAGGCCTGGCGCATCCGCCCGGACGGCTCCGGGCTGGAGCAGCTCACCCGCCTCCCCGTGCCGGTCTTCAATCCGATCTGGTCTCCTGACGGCCTGCGGCTGGCGTTCAACCGGGGTTACCTGGGCACGGACGTCGTCGACCTGCGGCAGCCGATCGGGCGCCGCGTTTCCGCGCCCCTGCCGTTCGCCGGACCGGAGCCCACCTTCCTCGCGGCCTCCTGGTCGGCCGACGGGCGTCGGCTGGCCGGCTACACGGACGCGGACGGCATCTTCGTCTACTCCCTGGGTTCCCGGCGGCTGGAGAGGCTCGCCGACCGTGGCCAGCACATGGCCTGGCTCCACGGCAGCCCGAGGCTCCTCTATATCGACGGAGAGAGCCTGTCCCTGCTGGATACTGTGTCGCGTTCCTCCCGCCGGCTGCTGGCGCCTCCGCCCAACTCCGAGTACCAGTGGGTGAGCGTGAGCCGCGACGATCGGCGGCTGCTCCTCGTCCGCCACGAGGATGAGGGGGACATCTGGATGATGTCCCCCCCGAGATGAGCTATCCTTTTCCTGCTCACTTGGAACGCGTTCAGATTGGAGGAGCTGAGAGATGGCTTTCCGCATCCACGAGATCACCATCCATCTGATGGCAGGAGTGCCTGGCCCGTGCATGCCTGCCTCGCCCGATCCCCTGTGCCCTGGCGGTTCGCCCACGCGGGCGGAGCCAGTGTGCAAAGGCAAGAGCGACAAGCCGCCACATCCCCAGGGCGGCATTCCAGGCGGCAAGAAGCGGAGCCTGGACCTCCTTCAGGCCCAGCTCCGCGAGGCTCTCGCGCCGCCTGCGTAGTCCCTCGGATTCCCGGTTGATCGGCACGACCGTATCCCACTACCGACTCCTCGAGCGCCTCGCAGCGGGTGTGAGGGGGGGCGCCGTGTTCAAGGCCCAGGATCTGGAGCTCGAGCGCCTCGTCGCGCTCAAGCTCCTGCCCGCGGTCGGCCGCGAGGAGGACCGCCTGCACCTCGCCAGCGAGGCCGCGGCCGCCTCCGCCCTGGAGCACCCCAACATCTGCCCGGTGTACGAGGTCGGCGAGACCGAGGACGGCCGCCTGTTCGTGGCCATGGCCTTCCTGGAAGGGGAGACCCTGGCCGCGAAGATCGCCCGCGGCCCGCTGAAGCACGAGGTGGCCGTCGACCTCGCCAGCCAGGTCGCGTCGGGGCTCTCCCGCGCCCACGAGCACGGCCTCGTCCACCGCAACCTCAAGCCGTCCAACGTCCTGGTGACCTCGGACGGCCAGGCCCGCATCCTCGACTTCGGCATCGCCTCCCTGGACGACCGTACCCGCGTCACCGGCGAGAACACGCCGGCCGGCGCCCTCGCCTACCGCGCGCCCGAGCAGCTCCGCGGCGAGCCGGCCGACCTGCGCGCGGACGTCTGGTCGCTCGGCGTGATCCTCTACGAGATGCTGACGGGCCAGCGGCCCTTCCCGAACGGGGCGCTCTCCCCGGCCTCCGAGCTGGTCCCGCCGTCGGCCCTGCGCGAGGGCTTGCCGGCGGAGCTCGACCGGATCGCGGAGCGCGCCCTGGCGCGGAAGCGGGGCGAGCGCTACGCCCGGGCCGACGACATGCGCACCGACCTCCGTGGCTTTCTCCGGGGCGGCAGCAAGCCCACCGTGCCGACCTTCTCGCGCTGGCCCGACCAGCTCCCCCCTGTGACCATGTTCAACGTCGTTCCGCGGGAGGTCGGTCCCTACCGCGTGGGCGAGATCCTGGGCGGCGGCGGCATGGGCATCGTCTACCGGGCCGAGGACACGCGGCTCGGCCGCACCGTGGCGCTCAAGTTCCTGCCTCCCGAGCTGACGCGCGACCCGGTGGCCAAGGCCCGCTTCCTTCAGGAGGCGCGGACCGCCTCGGCGCTCGACCATCCCAACATCTGCACGGTCTACGACGTGGGCGAGACCGAGAACCACCAGCTCTATCTCGCCATGCCCTGCTACGACGGCGAGACCCTGCGGCGCAAGGTGGAGCGCGGGCCGCTGCCGCTCCCCGAGGCGGTCGACTACGCCCTGCAGGTGAGCAAGGGCCTGGCCAAGGCCCATCGCCAGGGGATCGTCCACCGCGACGTCAAGCCGGCGAACCTGATGGTCACCGGCGACGGCGTGGTCAAGATCCTGGACTTCGGCATCGCCAAGCTGGCGGGCGAGGCCGGGCTGACGCGCACCGGCAGCACCCTGGGCACGCCGGCCTACATGTCCCCCGAGCAGATGAGTGGCAAGGAGGTGGACGGCCGCACGGACCTCTGGGCCCTGGGCGTGGTGGTGTACGAGATGGTCACGGGCCGGCGCCCGTTCCTGGGCGAGCACGAACCGGGGCTGCGGCAGGCGATCCTGGAACAGAAGCCCGAGCCGCTGATCCGTCTGCGGCCGGATGCGCCGCCCGAGTTGGAGAGCGTGATTCAGCGGCTGCTCGCCAAAGACGTGGCGAGGCGCTATCCCACCGCGGACGCGGCGGTGGCCGACCTGCGCCTCCTGGCCGGGGCCTCTTCGGGTTCCGTGCATACTCAGGCGGCGACCGTGCCGGTCCAGCCGCCGCCTCGCCGGGCGCCGTGGCTCTGGGTGGGGGTGGCCGGGGCACTGGTGGTGCTCGCCGCCTTCGGCGGGTATCTCCTGCGCTCGGGCGGCGGCAGCCGCGCGGCGCCGGTTCAGGCGACCTTCAGCCGGCTGACGGAACAAGAGGGGAGTGAGATCTATCCGAGCCTCTCGCCGGACGGCAACTATTTCGTCTTCGTGAAGGCAGACGAAAGCGGCTCGGACATCTACCTCCAGCGCGTCGGGGGCGGCAATCCGATCAACCTGACGCCCGACACCCCCTGGGTCGACACCCAGCCGGCCTTCTCGCCGGACGGGCAGCAGATCGCCTTCCGTTCGGAGCGCGAGGGCGGCGGCATCTTCGTCATGGGGGCGACCGGCGAGTCCGTGCGCCGCGTGACCGACTCCGGCCACAACCCCGCCTGGTCGCCGGACGGCAAGGAGATCGTCCTGGCGACGGAAGGAGTCCTGGAACCGGGTATGCGGATGTCGAAGAGCCAGATCTGGCGGGTCGGGCTCGCCACCGGAGAGCGGCGCCTGCTCTCTCCGGGGGACGCGGTCCAGCCGAGCTGGTCTCCGAACGGCCGCCGCATCGCGTATTGGGGAGTGGTGCACGAAAAATCGGAGCGCGGCGTCTGGACCGTGCCGGCGGAGGGCGGCAAGGCGGTCCAGGTCCTGTCGGACCGGTCCCTGACCTGGAACCCGGTCTGGTCTCCCGATGGCGCCTGGCTCTACTTCATCAGCGACCGCAGCGGCAGCCTCAACCTCTGGCGGATCGGGATCGACCAGGACTCGGGGCGCGTCTCCGGAGCACCGGAGCCCGTGACCTCCTCGTCGCAATCGATCCGCTTCCTGACCTTGTCCCGGGACGGCAGCCGGATCGCCTACGCCACGGACGAGCGCCGGGACAGCCTGGAAGCCAGGACCTTCGATGCCGAGCGGCTCGCGCCCGGGGGAGAGGCGGTCCCGCTCGTCGGCGCCAAGGCCGTTCGCAGCGTCGATCCGTCACCCGACGGCCAATGGCTCGCCTTCGACACCCTTCCGCCCGGCGAGGACCTCTATCTCGTCCGGGCGGACGGCTCCGGCCTGCGGCAGCTTACCCGTGACGAGCACCGCGACCGCATCCCGCGCTGGTCGCCGGACGGCCGGCTCCTCCTCTTCTACTCCAACCGCAGCGGGCGCTACGAGGCCTGGGCCGTTCCGCCCGACGGGAGCCGGGTAGAGCAGCTCACGCGCAGCACCGGCCAGGTGCCGACCTACTGCATCTGGTCGCCGGACGGCCGGCGGCTGGCCTGCAGCCGTGACGGCACCGTCCTGGTCGACCTGTCCCAACCCCTGAACGGGAGGACGTTCCAGCCCCTCCCCGGCTCCGAGCGGCTCGAAGGTTACTTCGGGGCGACCTCCTGGTCTGCCGGCGGATTGGCGGGGGTCCTCACGAGCAAGGACTTCTCTCCCCTCCCCGGGATCGCCGTCTACTCGTTCGAGACCCGCCGTTTCGAGCGCTTGACCGACCGCGGAGAGAGCCCGATGTGGGTGCCCGGCCTCCCCGTCCTGGTTTACCCGGAGGGCGGTGCAATCCATGCCTTCGACCTGCGCACGCGGCAGGACCGCACGATCCTCACCCCTCCGCCCGGCTCCGCCTACCTGTTCGCGAACGCCAGCCGGGACGCGCGCCGCCTGTACCTCGTGCGCCAGAGCGACGAGGGGGACGTCTGGATGCTCGACCTGGATTGAAACCGCCTCCGAAGGCGGATATAGTCTGCGTCGAACCCTGACAGCGAAACGATCGCAAGGAGGTGAACGTGGCCTTCAGATACTCGGATCTCATCGTCGACGTGTGGGCTGGCGATGGCTGCCCCAATCCCTCGAAGCCGCAGTGCCCCAATCCCTCGAAGCCGCAGTGCCCGAAGCCCTCGCAGACGGGCCCGAACATGGCGACGGCGCAGGGTGGATTGGCCCTCTTGCAGGAGCAGCTCCGGGCTTCGGTCTGATCGATGGAGCTGGACCGGCGCGCCTTCCGCGCCAACCCTGCCTTTGAGCTGGTGCTGTTCGACCGCCTCGAGCCCCGGGAAAGGGAGACGCTCGCCGAGCTGCGCAAGGACCCGGATTTCTACGGCATTCTACGGCCCCGCGAGCTCTCCACCGCACTCGGCGTCAAGTCGGTGGACCGCGAGACGGCGCTGCTCTTCCTCACCCTGCGCGAGCCCGGGCCACTACCGTCCTACATGCAAAAGATGCTGGGCGACGGCACCCTCCGGGTCGTCGCCCGCCTGGTGGCCGATGCCATCCTGGAAGTCGAGGAAGAAGGGCGGTTCATTTCCGGTGCGCCCGCCTTGGCGCTGTTCGCGCTGGCTGGAGCGCGCCGGTCCGGACAGAACGGCGCGGGGGGCCGGCTCGCCGAGATCTCTCTCGCTGCCCTGCGCTACGCCCAGAACCTCGCCGAGGACGACCCGCTCACCCTCTCCTTCCGTCTCTATGGCTACAACCGCCGGCCCCTGACGCCGGCCTGGAAACGGCTTCTCCCCAAGGGGGATCAGGTGCTCGCCTGGCTCGGGGTGGGCCCCGGCGGACCGCGGCGCTCTCTTCTCGACCGGAGCTGGGAGCGGACCGGCGGCTCCACCGAGTGGTGGCTGAGCTGGCGCTCGCGACAGGATGGCGATCTCTCAGGCGGAGGCGGCGCGACCTGGAAGCTCTACATCAGCCCCGTGCCGGAGGCGCTCCCCGAGAGCTTCGGCGACATCCTGGAGGCTCTGGCCGCGGGACGGGCTGCGCAGTTCAAGATCGGAGCGGACGCCCTGGGTATTTTGCGCGCCGACAAGATCGTCTCTTACTTCCCGAGCTTCGAGCGGCTGGCAGCGGCGGCCGAGGCCCTGGAGGCCCGTCTATCCGGCATCCCCGCGCAGGGGGTCCCATTCACCTCCGAGATCGGCGGCAACGGCCTCCTCTCCTGGGGGGTTGATCCGCCACGGGAAGAGACCTCCTTCGGCGGCGGCGAGAGCTGGCGCCTCTGGCTGACTCACCGGCTGTCGCGCGCCCTGCTCTCCGCCCGGTCCGAGCCCGAGCCTTGGCGCTTCGCCCTGGAGCGCGTTCGCCTTGAAGGTGTGGACACCGACACCTGGACCCCCGGCGCCCTGCTCTGGAAGAGGAGCTGACCCGATGGCCATCACCGACCCCCTGGTCCTCCCTCCGGACGTGATGCTGCTGCCCGTGGCGGAGCTGCCGGAGGACGTGCGGCGCCAGCTCACCTGGGAAGAGGGGGACTACGCGGTCACCCGGCCACGGTCGCGCACGCCGTCGCGCATCGTGGATGCCGGAGCCGCCGACTTGCTGGGCCAGTTCCGCGAGCCGGTCACGATCGTCGAGGCCGTGATCCGGTTCAGCCGCGAGCGCTCGCTCGATCCGGAGACCACGCTAGAGGAGGCGTATCCGCTGCTGGAGCGCCTGCTGGCCTCGGGCTTTCTGGTTTCCGAAGGATCGGACGACGCCGGGGCCATCCGTGAGTCGCTCCAGCCGGGAGAGGAGATCGCCGGCTTCGAGGTTCTGGAGTGCGTGCAGGGCCTGGAGGACACGGAGCTTTACCAGGTGAGATCCTCCGAAGGGACGGCTGCTCTCAAGATCGAGCGACCCCAGGCGGCCGGCCGTGCCGCCAACGACTTTGCCCGCGAGGCCGCGATCCTTGAGCATTTAGCCGGAGAAATGGCTCCACGCCTCCTCGCCCGCGGCGAGGTCCACGGCCGGCATTACCTCGCGATCGAGTGGTGCCCGGGAGTGGACGCCTACATCGCTGCCGCGGAGCTGCGGCGACGGCAGGACCGGGCCGGGCTGCTCGCCCTGGCCAGCTCGGTCCTCGACGCCTACGTGCGCCTGCATGACCGGGGAGTGGTGCATGGCGACGTCCATCCGCGCAACGTCCTGGTCTCCGGGGACGGCGAGGCCCGCCTGATCGACTTCGGCATCGCCCGTTGGGAGGCGAGCCCCTCCAGCATCCCCCGGCCTTGGCGCGGCGGCGTGGCTTTCTACTTCGAGCCCGAGTACGCGGTGCCCGTCCGGGCCGGCCAGACCCCTCCCGAAGTCTCGACCGTGGCAGAGCAATACGGCGTCGCGGCGCTCCTCTACTACCTCCTGACGGGGGCCCACTACCGCGACTTCTCCCTGGAAAAAGACAAGATGCTGCGCCAGATCGCGGAGGAGCCGCCGCTCCCCTTCGCGGAGCGCGGCGCATCGCCGTGGCCTGAGGTCGAGGCGATCCTGGCGCGCGCCCTCTCCAAGAACCCGGAGGAGCGCTTCCCCTCCATGGCCGCGCTGGCTGAAGCCTTCGCCTGCGTGGAATCCCCTGCGCCGGCCCCGCCGCGCAAGGGAAGCTCCGAGTCCGCCGCCCTGGTCGCCCGCGTGCTCGACCGTCTGCGGCCGGATGGAGCGCTGTTCCGCGAGGGCTTCCCCGAGGCGCCGAAGCTTTCGATCAACTACGGCGCGGCGTGCGCGGCGTGCACCCTGTACCGCATCGCGATGGCGCGGGAAGATGCCGAGCTGCTCTCCCGGGCCGACCTGTGGGCAGTCAAAGCCGTGGCTGGAGGCACGCCGGACGAGGGCTTCTACAACGCGGGCAAGCAGCTCGACCGCGAGACCCTGGGGCTCGTCACCCCCTACCATACGCCGAGCGGGC
Organism: uncultured Holophagales bacterium; assembly: GCA_963741305.1. Classification (GTDB taxonomy): domain Bacteria; phylum Acidobacteriota; class Thermoanaerobaculia; order Multivoradales; family UBA5704; genus DATMER01. Next base: position 711,518 of record CAVUHL010000003.1, read on the forward strand.
CGCGGGCCGTGCAGGCTCTGGTGGCCCACGCCCTGGGCGACCTCGGCGTCCAGAGCCGGGCCGTGGCCGGCTTCCTGGATGCCGTGGCCCAGCCCTGCCCCAACCCCGACCTGACCCTGGGCCGCTCCGGCGTGCTGCTCGCGGCTTCGATGCTGCTCGACACCCTGCGCGCCGGGCCCGCGGGAGATGAGGAGCTCGCCAAGCGCCTGCGGGAGCTGGGGGACGGCCTGGTGCGCGATCTCTGGAGCGAGATCGCCGAGCAGCCGCCGATCATCCGAGCGGAGGGAAGTTGGGCCAATCTCGGCATGGCTCACGGCTGGGCCGGCTATCTCTACGCCACGCTGCGCTGGTGCCGGTCCGCCGGCTCGCCTCGGCCTGCGGGGCTGGAAGAGCGCCTTGCGGAGCTGGCGGGCTGCGCCCGGAGCTGGGGGAGGGGCCTGCGCTGGCCCTGGCGAGACACCGGCACGAGCCCGGGCTCGCACATGCCCGGCTGGTGCAACGGCAGCGCCGGCTTCGTCCCTCTCTGGACGCTGGCCTCAAAGGAGCTGAACGATCCTGCCTGGATGGCTTTCGCGGAAGGCGCGGCCTGGAACTCGTGGGAAGCCCCGGACCGCAACGCGAGCCTCTGCTGCGGCCTCGCCGGCCGTGCCTACGCGCTCCTCGACCTCTGGCGTCACACAGGGGAGGAGATCTGGCTGGAGCGGGCTCGGGACCTCGCCGAGGCCGCGGCTGTGGAGATCGTCCGTTTCTCGGAAGCGGCCGACAGCCTCTACAAGGGAGAGCCCGGCGTGGCCGTGCTCATTGCCGACCTCGCGCGGCCGGAGATGGCTGCGCAGCCCTTTTTCGGCGATGAAGGCTGGGGAGGCTAGCCCAGGAACCCCAGATCCGGATTGTCAAAGCGCCCGATGTTGGGGAACACCAGCCCCAGATTCCCCGCAGACAACCCGAACCACTTCGCCAGCGTCGCGGAATACTCGTCCACCGAGATCGTGGGGATCCAGCGTCCCTCCCCCGAATCGTCGGGACCGTCCACGGCGAGCGTCGGCACCTGGCCGTAGAAGCGGCCTCCCGCGACCGCGCCTCCCATGACGAAGTGATGAGCGCCCCAGCCGTGATCCGAGCCCTCGCCGTTGCTGATGTAGGTGCGGCCGAAATCCGAGGCGGTGAAGGCCGTGACGTCGCTCGCCACACCCATCTCGACCGTCGAGCCGTAGAAGGCTGACAACGCGCCGTCGAGCTCGGCGAGGAGATCGGCGTGCGCTCCCACCTGCGCCGTGGCGCCCACCTGGCTGTCGTGCAGGTCGTAACCCCCCGCGGCGCAGAAGAAGACCTGGCGCCGCAGGCCGAGCGCCTCGCGCACCGAGATCAGGCGCGCGATCATGCGCAGCTGCCTGCCGAGGTCCGTGTCCGGAAAGACGGTGGTGAGCGGCGGCGCTGAGTCCAGGGTGCCCGAGAGCACGCGGTCCTGGTCGAGAGCGCGCTGAAACACGTCGCGGTAACCTTTCTGGAAAAGGTTTCCATAGCTCCGCTCCATCAGCTTGCGGATGGCGATCGATGGTGGATGGTTCCACTCGTTGCCATCGTAATACCAGCCCAATCCGATGCTGCCGTCCGGCGACACCTGGTACTGGGTCACGTTGGTCCCGATCTGGAACGTGTTGTTGCCAGCGAGCGACATCGACATCGCGACCTGAGCGTTCGTGTTGAGCGAATCCAGCAGGTCGGCGGTGCGCCCGCCCCAGCCGCTGCGGCCCGGCTGGTCGGGGATTGCCGTCTGCCAATGCATGGTCTGGTCGCTGTGCGAGAACAGCTGCGGCGGCAGAGCGGCCGTGCCCGCGACGTACTCGGCGCGTGTGACCGGCGCGACCAGGGGGCCGACGTTGGCGACCAGCGCGAGTTTCTGCTGCACGAACAGGCTCTGGAGGCCACTCAGGTTCGGGTGCAATCCCCACTGCCGTCCGTCGCCACCCGAGAGCGGCGTGATCGATCGGAGCGAAGCCTGCGGCAACGCCAGGCCTGCCCGCGCCGCGGCGTAGCCCGCATAGCCGGTGCCGCGCGGTATGAGCACGTTGTTGCTGTCGTTGCCGCCGTAGAGGAACACGCAAATCAATGCCTTGAAGTCGCCGTCGAGCGGAGCGGCCGCGGCGATGCGCCGCATGTCGAAAGCCGTGGCGGCGAGCGACGTCATGCCGACGGCGGCGCAAACGGAGCCGCGCAGGAACTGGCGGCGGGACAGGTCTCGGGGCTGCTCTCGATCGCTCATATATGACTCCTATCGCTGCCCCATGAACTCGGGTGAGAGGCTCACCATCCAGAGCAGGGTGCTGACGCGCTCCTGCGGATTGTCTGGGAAGTCGGAATCAGCCAGGGCCTCGGCGAAGATCGCGCGCGTCTCCGCCGACAGCTGGCCGGCGTAGAAGATCAGGTTCACCCGGTCGAGCAGCACCGAGTCGTTGGCGGCGCTCGTGAAATACGAGTAGTCCAGGGTGAGGTTGCCGTCGTCGGTATAGCCGTTGAAGACCACCGGGTGCAGGAAGTTCGACGAGCCGAAGACCGAGGTCTCGTTGATGATCTGCAGCTCCGGCGAAACCAGGCCGGCCCCGGCGATCGGGCCGGGCTGGGCGTAGGCCGGATCGAAGAAATTGAACACCGTGGGCGACTGGAACGGGCTCTGGTTCAACCCCCACTCGGCGCTCGACTGCCAGTAATAGCGGAAACGTCCGTCGGCCGGCGGCTGGGCCTTCAAGGCGCGCAGCATGGCCACGAAGCGCAGGACCGGCTCGCGCACCTTGCCGTAGCCGGGCTGGCTGAGCACGTCCGTGCTCCGCGCCTCCCAGTCGAGGAGGATCGACCGCACCACCGCCTTGAGGTCGCCGCGCACCCCCTGGGTGTTGGCGAACGCCTGCCCGCAGCGATAGACGTACGCCGGGCTCGGATTGCTCGTGACCAGGCGCTGGATGAGCTGCCGGCAGAAGAAAGGCCCGGTGTTGGGGTGCCAGTAGATGTTGTCCATCGCCCTTGCGATGTCCGTCAGGGGAGACTGGCCGGCCGGCAGGACCGCGCCGTCCAGGAGCAGCTTGGTGCCGGTCGAGTGGTGGTCGTTCCAGACCTCCATGGGATTGCGCCAGTCGTGCTCCGGCCAGTAGAAACGCCACTCCTCGGAGCGGTCCTGGTTGGCGTGCGTCCAGCCGGTGAAGACCTGGGCGAAGCCCTTGACCACGTTCTGGTCGTAAGTGTCGATGGGCAGGCCCCACTCGTTGAGCCGGAGGGTACCGTCCGGGTGGAGCTTGTAGAGCCCGACCGAGAAGAGCTGGAGGATCTCCCGCGCGTAGTTCTCGTTCGGGTTCTGCCCGGTCTCCGGATCCTCCTTGTCGTTGCTCAGCATGTCCAGGTAGACGCCCATGGACGGCGAGAGCGTGACCGCTTCCAGGAGGTGGCGGAAGTTGCCGAAAGCCCTCTGATTGAGGAGGTCCATGTAGACGGCGACCGGCTCGGCCTCGAACAGGTCGCTATCCTCGGAGGAAACCACGAAGATCTCGCTCAGTGCGAACGCGACCCGCTGGCGGAGCTGGTCCGGCCCCTGGATGGCCTGCTTCCAGAACGACTCGCGCGCGATCCAGTTCGGGAAATCGTCATCGGGCAGAGCGTCCAGGTATGCCACGTGGGAGACCACGGGCTGCGCAAACTGCGCGTTGATCCAGGCCGCGTAGCCCTGGGACTGCACCGTCGCAATGGCCTCGGGCGTCGGCCCGAAGGTGGCCTGGGTCAGGAAGCGGGAGGCGGCAGAGGCGCTCGGCAGTCCGGGCGGCAGCGCCGGTGGGGGAGGCGGCGGGGTGAAGGTGACGCTGCCCGCGGCGACGCGGAGGAACCCCTTGATCTCGCCGTTCAGGTAATTCGGGGTGTGCAGGTTGAGGTAGCACTGCCCGGCGTGCAGGGCGTCCAGGATCTGCTGCCGCGACCAGGAGCCCGTCTGCACGATGTTCCACACCCGCGAGCCGTCCGCTCCGGGCGGAGTGGTGTCCAGGTCGAAAATGATCTGGCCGTCGGGAGCGTGGATGTGATGGGCGGTCAGGCCCCCGCTCAAGTTGGAATGTGTGTTGCGCAGGACCGCGGTCTGCTCGTCGCCGTCCAGCAGGAGAGTGGCCATGCCCGATCCCAGGCTCACGGCTCCGCTCTGCGGCGTCAGCGTGGCGATGAACAGGACATCCTGCCGGACGATGTCGTAGAAACCCAGGGAGACGGGGCTGTTGCCCAGGCCAGCCTTGTAGGCGATGGCCCGCAGGTTCGTATCGCTCGTCACAGTGACGGGTCCGGCGTAGAGAGTGCCGTGGGTCGGCGTCGGCGCCGAGCCGTCGGTCGTGTACCGGATCTGCGCGCCGGGGGTGCTCGTGATGATGTCGACCGTCCGGTCGCCGTGGTAGCTCCCCGGCGGCGGATTGAACGCAGGGCGCGCGGCGGTCGTGGCTACCAGGGTCGAATCCGCGAAGTAGCCGGTGACGTCGATGATGAGGCCGACCTCGCCGGCCGCGCGGGAGAACGCGGTCAGTCCGCCGCCCGCGCCCAGGGGCAGCACGGCGTTGTTCGCCCGGTTCCGTCCGGCGCGGAAGCTGATCGTCGTCGTCGGCGGCTGGGGCGAGCCGGAGGCGGTGAAGGCGATGTCGCCGTCGACCAGGGGGACGACGGTGACGTTGACGGCCACGGCCTCCGCCGCCGTCGAGACGCCGCAACGGCCGGCAGCCCCGAAGCCGCGGGACTCCTGGGCAGCCAGGTTCGGACCCCCGGCCGGCCCGGCCACGCCTCGGGTGTCGACGAGCCGGCAGGGAGTCACGGTATAGAAATCCGTGCCCGCCGCCTCCAGGGGAGCATTCGCCAGGAAGCCTCCCAGCCCCAGCAGCAACAGCCATCCGGCTGCACGACAGCCCGTCACGGTCATCTCCGATCTCCTCGATCTGGGTATAGCTACTAGTCTACATCTTGCCACATGTGCCGCGTAAAGTCTGTGACTCCCTTCGCGGACGGGGTGTGACCTGCGTCACAGGGGTGGGTCCTGAGCTGTCCGTGGCCCCCGACCCTCACCCCCGTCCCCTCTCCCGGCCGCCCACCCGGACCCCCGGGAGAGGGGGGCGCGCGAGATCCGTAGACATCGCCATACATGGCTCGTCCGGAGAAACCCGGTCCTGCTGTGGACAAGCGTGTACGGAGTAGAGGTTGGATCTAGAGGCCTCCCCTCTCCCGGGGGTCCGGGTGTGCGGCCGGGAGAGGGGCTGGGGGTGAGGGCGCCCCCCGATTGATCCCGCCCCCGGTCTCCAATAGAGTTCCAGCCCGGCATGAAGACAAAAATCCTCGTCACCGGAGCCCTCGGCCAGATCGGCTCGGAGCTGGTCCCTGCCCTGCGCGCGCGTTATGGCGAGGATCAGGTCGTCGCTTCCGACATCCGCATGCCCCCGCGCGGCACGGATGGTCCCTTCGAGTTCGTCGACACCACCAACCCGCGGCAGATCACCGACGTGGTGCGGCGCAACCAGATCGGCACGATCTACCACCTGGCCGCGCTGCTCTCCGCCACGGCCGAGAGCAAGCCGCAGGTCGCCTGGGAAGTGAACATCGGCAGCCTCTACGACATCCTGGAAGTGGCCCGCGAGAACCGCTGCGCCGTGTTCCATCCCAGCTCCATCGGCGCCTTCGGCCCCGACACGCCCAAGGACCGGACGCCGCAGGACACGGTCCAGCGCCCCACCACCATGTATGGCGTCACCAAGGTGGCTGGCGAGCTGCTCTGCGACTACTACTCCCACCGCTTCGGCCTGGACACCCGCGGCGTGCGCTTCCCCGGCCTCATCTCCTACGGTGCGCCGCCAGGCGGCGGCACCACCGACTACGCGGTCGAGGTCTTCTACGAGGCCATCCGCCACCGCCATTACACCTGCTTCCTGGAGCCGGAGACGCGCCTCGACATGATGTACATGCCGGACGCCATCAAGGCCGCCATCGAAGTCATGGAGGCCGACCCGGCGAAGCTCGTTCACCGCAACGCCTTCAACGTGACTGCCATGAACTTCACCCCGGAAGAGCTGGCGGCCGAGATCCGCAAGCACGTCCCGGACTTCACCCTCGACTACAACCCCGATCCCATCCGGCAGGCGATCGCCGACTCCTGGCCCGACTCCCTCGACGACAGCGCCGCCCGCCAGGAGTGGGGATGGTCCCCCGACTATGACCTGGGCGCCATGGTGGCCGACATGTTCGAGAACCTGGGCAAGAAGATCAAAAGGGCCGGCTGAGCCCACTCCACGGAGACTCTCCGCAATGCCGCAAGACCGATTTCATCAGGCTCTCGCCACCGAGCTGGACACCCTGCGCGAGCGCGGCACCCTCAAGGGGGCCGAGACCGTCATCACCAAAGTCATCCCCGCCGCGGACGGCAACGGACCGCGCTATCTCCTCGAAGGGGAAGGGGAGCGGCCTTTCCTCAAGATGAACTCCAACAACTACCTGGGCATGTCGCTGCGCCAGGAGGTCATCGAGGCGGAAGAGCGCACAACGGCGGAGTACGGCACCGGCCCTGGAGCCGTGCGTTTCATCAGCGGAACCTATCGGCAGCACCTGGAGCTGGAGGCGAAGCTCGCCGCCTTCCATGGCCGCGAGTCCGCGATGATCTTCAGCTCGGCCTATGCCACGACGCTCGGCGTGCTCGTCCCCCTGAGCAACGCCGACACGGTCCTGATCAGCGACGAGCTGAACCACAACTGCATCATCAACGCGATGCGTCTGGCCCGCCCCCAGGACAAGCAGATCTACCGCCACCTCGACTACGCGGACCTGGAATCGAAGCTCGCCGCCTCGGCCGGCAAGGCCCGCCGGGCTGTCGTGGTCACGGACGGCATCTTCAGCATGCGCGGCGACCACGCCGAACTGCCGAAGATCCTGGATATCGCGGAGCGCTTCGACAAGGAGTATCCCGAGAACGTGGTGGTCGTGGTGGACGACTCGCATGGAGTCGGCGCCTTCGGCAACACCGGCCGGGGCACGGAAGAGTTCACGGGCTCGCGGCCGGTGGACATCCTGATCGGCACGCTGGGCAAGGCCCTCGGCGTCAATGGCGGCTACGTGACCGGCAGCCGCATCCTCACCGAATACCTGAGAGAAACCGCGCCCCTCTACATCTACTCGAACCCGATCACCCAGGGAGAGGCCGCCGCAGCGGCAAAGGCGCTGGAGATCCTGGACAGCGAGCGCGGCCGCGAGCTCCTGACCCACCTGCGCGAGATGACCAAGCGCTTCAAGGACGGCATCGTGGCCTTGGGCTACGAGACCCTGCCCGGCGAGCACCCGGTCGTGCCGCTCATGGTGCGCGACACGCCCAGGACCAACGCTCTCGTCAAGCGCCTGCGGCAGAGCGGCATCCTCGCCACCGGCCTCAAGTTCCCCGTCGTACCCAAGGGGGACGAGGAGATCCGCTTCCAGATTTCCGCCGAGCACACGCCGCGGGACGTGGACGTGACGCTCGCGGCGCTGGAGTCGTTCCAGGGGCGCTGACTGTCCGAAAACTCTTCACTCCTGTCCGATTTCTTCTCAGTGTAGTCCGAAAACTCTCTGCCGCTGTCCGATAACTCCTCGGCGTGGTCCGAGAACTCTCGGCCTCTGTCCGATCTTGCTACGCCTTAGTCCGAAAACTCTCCGGCGCAGTCCGATTTTGCTCCACGGCAGTCCGAGTTTGCTCCGCTGTAGTCCGAAAACTCTCCGCGGCTGTCCGGAAACTCTGCGGTGCTGTCCGATAAATTTACGAGTTAGTCCGATAAATCTGGTGGTTGGTCCGAAAACTTCGGAGGTTAGTCCGATTAATTCTCGGTTTAGTCCGAAAAATTCGGAACTTGGTCCGATAAATTCAGGAAACTGTCCGATAAATTGGTGCCGTAGTCCGATTTCTCTAGGCTTTTGTCCGAAAAATTCGAGCTTTGGTCCGATACCGTGGGTATAGAGTTGGGTGTGATGATTATCAAGCGCAGGTCTCTGCTGACGGTGCTCGTCCTGTCCTGTCTCCTGCCCATCTCCGTCGATGCGGCCGACGAGGTGTTCGACTCGAACGGTGTGAAGATCCGGTATGTCACTGAAGGGAAGGGCGAACCCGTCGTCCTCATCCATGGCTGGATGGCCGATTCCAGCATGTGGGGCCAGGATCAGTCCGGCAACACCAAGCTCTCCGGCGCGGAGGGGTTCCAGTTGATTGCCCTGGATTGCCGGGGGCACGGCAAGAGCGGCAAGCCGCACGACCCGGAGAAGTACGGACCCGAAATGGCGGCCGACGTGGTGCGCCTGCTCGACCACCTGAAGATCGAGAAGGCACACTTGATCGGATACTCGAGCGGGGCGTTCATCGCCGGCAAGGTGGCCGCGACCCACCCCGAGCGCGTCCTCAGCGTCGTCTACGCCGGGCAGGCACCCGTCATCGTGGGATGGAAAGCGTCCGATTTCTCCGAGGTCGACGTCTTTGCCAAGGCGGTGGACGAGGGCAAGGGCCTGGGGGCCTACATCATCGCGGTGACACCGCCCGACATGGGGACGCCGACCGAGGACTTTGCGAACGCGATTGCCAACTCCTTGTATGGCGACAAGGATGTCAAAGCGTTCTCGGCGGCCGGCCGCGGCTTCAAGAACCTGGAAGTTACCGTGGAGCAACTCGCGAAGTGCAAGGCTCCGATCCTGTTCATCCACGGTGGGAACGAATCCGATCATGTGAAGAACAGGGTTGCGGCCGTGCGAAAGCTGCTCGGCCGTGGCGAGGTCAGGATCGTCGAGGGCGGGGATCACATGACCACGCTCATCAAACCGGAGTTCGGGTCCGCGGTCCTCGAGTTCCTGCGCTCCGTCAAACCCAAATAAAGAAAAGGGGCCGCGGAGCGGCCCCTATCCATTCAGTACGGCTCAGCAGGCGTACTGGCCGCACATCGGCTCGTTCTCGACCATGACATCGTGGTACTTCTGAGCGGTGGCTCCGGTGCTGTCGGTGACCACCACTCTGAGCTGGAAGCTGCCAGTGGCGGCGCAGACCGATCGTGTGTACGTGCTCGCGGTACCCGCCGCCGAGCCGTTGTAGTACCACTGGTAGGTATAGGGCGCGGTGCCGCCGGAGGGTGTCGCGGTCCAGCTCCGCGAACGGCACCCGCCCCCGGCGAAGTACTCGTAGTCGGTGCCCGAGACCGACGCCGATAGAGGCGTCGCAATCGCAGGGCAGGAGTAGTTGACGTCGGTGGTCGAGTAGGAGATGCCCAGGGCGCTGCTCTCCGTGGAGGCGTAGGCTTCCGAGTAGCAATCGGCCGATCCGTTCACGCTGGACGTGGCATGGCTGGTCGCGTTGGCTCCCGAGCGCGGGTCTTCCTGCGTCTTGGTAGTGGTCGTGCCGTTCAGGGTCGCGCGGGCGTAGGTGTAGGCATATGTATTGCCCGAGTTGCCGCAGCCGCTGGTGAACGAGGCATCGGCGACCGCGCCGACCCCCTGGGTGCTGGTGAGGGGGTAGGCGTTCGTGGTCGCGCTGTAGCACCGGCTGCAGCCGGTGGTCGACGACTCGGTCATGCTGGACATGCTGGACGACTCGCTCATGCTGGACATGCCACCGTCCGCGGGGGCTCTCAGCTCCTGGCGGGCGTTCTCGATTCTGGTGGTCAGGCTTTCGATGACCTTGGCGAGGTCTTCCGAGGGATGGTTCTGATACTCCTCTTGCAGGGACTTGAGCCTGCCCTTGAGCTCGCCGATCGTCAAGACGATGCCCTCGCGGCCATAGGCGAGGCGCTCGACCTGGGTTTCGGTCCGCTGGCGTTCGAACACACTTTCGGAGACCTGCTTCCAACCCTCCGCCGCCAACCTGGCCTTGGTCTCCTTCCAGGTTTCTTTCTCCGCGCTGGCCGCGGAGAGGTGCTGCACCCCCAGGATGCTGATGAGACAAAAGACGGGGGCCCAAAACTTCTTCATGCGAACTCCTTGCACAACATGGTTAACGCACAACCGGCCACCACGGCCGGATTCAAGCCAATCTCAGGAGCATCGTTGCCCATGCAGAACCGGGGGAGACTAGGCAAACCTCTCCTAGCTGTCAAGAGAGGAATAAATGCAAGCAAAAGTGAAAGAAAGAGAAGCCGGGACAGGTCTGGAGATCAGTGCGGGGTGTAGAAATGAACTACGAAACGAAGGGCCGGTGCGAGGTTGCTGGCTCGCCCGGCCCTTCACTTACTCAGTTGCCTGCCGCTGTCGCTCCCGCCGCGTAAGCGTCGACGTGGCCAGCTCCTACCTCGAACGCCGAACGGCCGGGCATGGGCACCGCGGTGTTCACGAGGATCTGCTTGACCTGTGCCGGCGTCAAGGACGGATTGGCTTCGAAGAGCAACGCGACGATACCGGCCACGTGCGGTGTCGCCATCGAGGTGCCGCTCATGTGGGTGTAGAACGGCAGGTGGGCCGGATCCAGGTTGATGTCGTCAGGGATGGCCAGAAGCGGAAGGGCGCCGGTCAGCGCGCGGGTGGAAATGATGCTGACCCCGGTTGCCGCCAGCGTCGGCTGGCTGGTGTAGGTCCACTGCTGGCCGTCGGGCATGGTGAAGGTGCCGGTCTCGCCCGGGTTTCCGCGCGAGGAGAAGTCAGCCAGCGCGCCGGCCTTGTCCGCGGCGCCCACTGAGATTACCCACGGCGCCACCGAGTACGGATTGATCGTATTGGCGGCCGGACCCTCGTTGCCCGCGGCGAAGACCGATACGATGCCTTGCTTGTAGGCCTCGTAGGAGGCGATGTTGACAGGGTCCGTGGGATCGAACGCGCCCGTGGTTCCCCAGGAGTTGCTGATCACCCTGATCGGTGCGCCGAAGCTGTTCTTGTTGGCCAGGGCGTAGTCGAACCCGCCGACCGCGTCGAGGATCGAGATCACCGCGCCGGATCCATAACCGATGATCGAGGCGTCTGTCGCCACGCCACGGTGCAGGCCGCCGGACTGCGCTCCGCTGCCGCCGACCGTGCCCGCGCAATGGGTGCCATGCCCGGAGCTGATGTCGGTGATGAGCTGGCCTTCCAGATAGGTCACTGGAAGGAAAGTGAGCACGGCGCTCAGGTTGGTCAGCGCCTGGACGTTTTCCACGACGCGGTCACCGAACGTCAGGTCGCCGTGCGTCGCATCGATCCCCGAGTCGTTGACCACCACGGCGACTCCGGCGCCCGTGAAGCCGTAGTTGGGATCGGCCTGCAGATCGTTGACGCCGGAGATCGTTCGCGCGTCGTTGTTGTAATAGGTCAGCGTGCTGTTGGCATGGATCGCCAATACGTCGGACCGCCGCGCCAGCTGGCGGATCGCGCCGGGCGTGGCAAGCGCGCCGACGACGGGGAGCTGCCGGAAGGAGATCCCGCGAGTGATGCCCAGGAGCTGCAGGGATAGCACCTGGGTGGTGTTGACCGGGCTCGATTGCTTGTAGACGACTACGATTTCCAACTGTTGCAAGGGCAAGGCTGATGCGAGGCGGCTGGCCAACTGCTGGCCGATGTGCGCATCGGCCATGGCGCGGCCGGGCCCCAAGGCCAGGATTGCCATGACCGCAAGTACGAGTGATGCGACTCTCCTGAGGTTCTGAGATTTCACATTGCCTCCCGCGGCTATCATGTATTGTTGGGAAAATTCCCTTTGATGCGGAAATTCGGGCTCGATCTCCCGCGCACCACGAGAAATGCAGGTTCCATGCCCCCAGGTGTAAGATCTCCCCCATGACCTCTCCGCCCACCTCCCTGGCAAGGGAGCCGCTCTCCAGCGTCGACTTCGCCTGGCTGCGGATGGACGACCCCACGAACCTAATGCACATCAACGGGATCCTCGTCCTCGACCAGCCGGTGACGTTCGAGAGCATCCGGGACATCATCGCGCAGCGCCTGCTCGCCATCCCGCGCTTCCGCAACCGCGTCGTGGTCCCCAAGAACGGGAAGCCCTACTGGGAGGCCGATCCGGCCTTCGACATCGCCAACCACGTCGGCAGCATTGCGCTTCCGGACCCCGGCGGCGACGCCGAGTTGCGCGAGGTGGTCGAGGGGCTGATCTCCCAGCCGTTCGACCCCGCCCACCCGATGTGGCACTTCCAGGTCATCCAGAACTTCCGCGGCGGCACCGTCGTCATGGCGAAGCTCCACCACTGCATGGGCGACGGCGTGGCCCTCATGCTGGTCCTGCTCTCGATGACCGACCGCACGGCCCAGGCCGAGTCCGGGGCCCGCAACCCGTTCCTCAGCCTCTACACGCGGCATGAGCAGGAGCGGCTCCACGAGGAGCACCTGGACCTGGACACCATCCGCTGCCTTGCGGAAGAGATCATGCCCGAGGGCATGAAGCTGATGCTTCACCCTGCGGAGGCGTTCCGCAAGGTGAAGGGCTGGGTCAAGGGGCCGGCGGCCACGGGCGCGCTGGGCAGGCTGGTCTTCCGCAAGCCGGACCCCCGCACGGTCTTCAAGGGGAAGCTGGGAGTGGCCAAGTCCGTGGCCTGGTCCGAGGCCCTCTCCCTGGCCGAGGTCAAGGCGGTAAGCAAGGCCCTGGGCGCCACCATCAACGACGTGCTCCTCACCGCCATGACGGGCGGCCTGCGGCGCTACCTGACGCAGAACGGCGGCGCGCCTCCGGACGACCTCAACTTCCGGGCGGCCATGCCCGTCAACCTCCGCACCATGGAGCGGATGGACCAGCTGGGCAACCAGTTCGGGCTCATCTTCCTGTCGCTGCCGGTGGGGATCGCCGATCCCGCGAAGCGGCTGGCGGAGCTGAAGCGGCGCTCGAGCTCGCTCAAACGCTCCATGGAGCCGGTGGTGGTCTTCCGCATCCTCGACACCCTGGGGATCGTGCCGCGCAAGGTCCAGGATCTGGTGGTCAGCATCTTCGCGACCAAGGCCACGGCGGTGATGACCAACGTGCCGGGTCCCAAGGACGTGCTCTACCTGGCGGGCAAGCCGATCCAGGACCTCTTCTTCTGGGTGCCGCAGGCGGGGAGGGTGGGGATCGGCATCAGCATCTGCAGCTATGCGGGCCGCGTGAGGCTCGGCGTCGGCAGCGATACCGGCCTCGTCCCGGACCCCGAAAAGATCGTGGAGGGCTTCCACGAAGAGCTGGAAGCCATGCGCCGTCTGGCCGGCAGCACGGGGGAGTTGACAAGCGAAACGCCTCTTGCTAGAGTTGCCGTGCCCTAGAGGGGGCTGTGTGGCAGCACACCTTCTCGCAAGACGGGCTACTTCGCAGTATCAGGAGCAAAAGGTCCCGGGGGAGCCGCGAAAGCAGCTCCCCCGTTGCCTTTTTGGGGAAAACCCTCCCGAGGTCGGTGTTAGCATCCTCCTATGAAGGCGCGTGTGTACATTGAGACCTCTATGGTTAGCTATCTCACGGCCCGGCCGAGTCGAGACATCGTAGCTGCAGCCCATCAGCAGATCTCTCTGGATTGGTGGGAGCGCCGCCGGGACGATTTCGAGCTCGTTACCTCACTCTTGGTGCGGAATGAGGCCCGGCTTGGTGATCCGGAGGCAGCTCAGAGGAGACTGGCAATCCTCGACGGCATTTCACTGCTGGAAGTAACGGATGCAGCTCAGAATCTGGCGGTAACGATCGTCAGGGAAGGGCTCCTCCCACAGACGGCGTACCCCGACGCCCTGCATATTGCAACAGCAACTGTGCACCAGGCTGACTATCTTCTGACCTGGAACTGCAATCACATTGCGAATGCCGAGATCCTGCCGCGGATCGCCTTGATCTGCGAGCGAATGGGTTTAGCGCTCCCCTACATTTGTACTCCTGAAGAATTGCTTGGAGAATCCCAATGACCACCGACCCTATCGTTGACGAGTTGGATCGTCTTCGCGCCGAGCAGATGGCCCGCTTCAACTTTGATTTCGAGGCTTTCTATCGGGACCTGAAGGAGCAGGAGAAGCGCTTGGAGCAGCCGCCCCAATCGCCACCGGAGGCGCCGGCTCACAAACGCTATCCCGGTTTCGCTGTTCGCCGGTGACACCCTGGGATAGAATCGGCCTCTGAACCCGTTAAGGAGAGGAGGCTGTCATGCCTTTCGGAAGCTTGTGGCTGCCCGTCGTCGTCTCGGCTGTTGCGGTCTGGCTGGTGAGTGCCGTCCTCCACATGGTCCTGAAGTACCACCGGGCCGACCACAGGCCGCTCGCCGAGGAGGATGGGGTCGGCCATACCCTGCGCAAGGCGGCGTCCGGGCCTGGCGTCTACATGATCCCCCATTGCTCCGACATGTCCCAGATGAAGGATCCCGCCTTCGTCAAGAAGTTCGAGGAGGGTCCGGTCGCGATCATCACGGTGATGCCCAATGGCATGCCCAACATGGGGAAGTCCCTGGGGCTGTGGCTCGGCTTCTGCCTGCTGGTCAGCTTCGTCACCTCCTATATCGCCCGCCATTCCCTCGATCCCGGCGCGGTGGGCATGGAGGTCATGCGCCTCACGGGGACGGTCGCCTTCATCGCGTACGGGCTCGGTTACTTTCAGGATTCGATCTGGAAGGGAATTCCCTGGTCGAATTCGTTGCGCGGCATTGTCGACGCCGCGGTCTACGCCCTGGTGACCGGGCTCGTGTTCCGCTTCCTTTGGCCGGCCGTCTGAGATGCGAACCCTCCTGATCGCGGCCGCGAGCCTCCTCTGGCTCGGGAGCTCGTTGCCCAAATGCTCAGACCGTTTCGAGATCAGCCTCGCCAGTGTCAAGACAGGGGATTCGGAGCATCAGCTCGCGGAAGACCTCACTATCGAATGTTCTGACGGGAGGCCTTTGGCCCTGCTTCCGCGTGGCACCCGGCTCCCCGCCAGCTATGAGGATCGGTTCTTCGCCATCGAGGAGGGCGCAGAGGAGATCCAACTGCAATTCACGGCCTTGGGGCTGTTCGTCAGCGAAAAGCTTCACAAGGCGCCGGGGGGGCTGCCGCACATGAAAGCGACGATCCGTGTGGACGAGGCAGGGCTGGTTACGTTGACCGAGTGGGACCCGGACGAGGAGATCGTCATTCCGATCGGTTCTCTACCCGTCGAGAAGGTGGGTGCCCAGTGAAGCGCCTCGCTGGCATCGCCGTGCTACTTCTCAGCCTACCCGCTGCCGCGCAGCAGGAAATCCAGAAGCCGAAAGACAAGTGGCAGCAACCGGGGGAGATCCAGCAGCCCAAGGGAACGTGGCAGCAGCCCGGAGAGATCCAGGTCCCGAAAGGCATCCAGGCCATCCGCACCCAGGAAGAGAAGTGCACCAAGCGCTTCCAGGTGGTCGCGGATGCCCTGTTCGAGTTCGACAAGGCTACCCTCACGCCGGATGCCGAGGAGACGCTGAAGGCCCTGGTCCCGCTCCTTGCCAAGGCTGGTAAGCATCCGGCCACCATCGAGGGCCACACGGACGCCAAGGGTGACGACTCCTACAACCAGGCTCTGAGCGAGAAGCGGGCTCGGACCGTCAAGGACTGGCTCGTGTCTCATGGCGCCGTGGCCGCAACCACCGCGGTTCAGGGCTTGGGAGAGCGGCGTCCGGTCGCACCCAACGCCAAGCCCGACGGCTCCGACGATCCCGAGGGGCGGCAGAAGAACCGGCGGGTCGAAGTCGTGCTCGATCTGTGCAAGTAGCCATGCGGCGCCGCGTTGCCATCCTCGCGGTCCTTTTGCTCGTGTCGCAGGCTGCGAGCGCCCAGCCCACGCTCGCGCGGCTGATCGAAGCGGTGCGCGAGAAGGCGAAGGCTCTCGAAAGCACGTCGGGGATGCAGCTCGCTTTCAAGACGTTTACGGCCACGAACAAGCTGAAGCCCGATCAGGTCAGCCAATCCGACTTCGCGGTCGTGCGGCTGCTCTTCGAAAGCACGCGCGACGCGGGCCTGTGGAACCTCCATTGGACTATTACGGACCTGGAGCCGAATTCCGACAAAATCTGGAAACAGTGGGGGAGCGTCCGCAGCGCCACGGCCTGGGCCCCGACCGCGATGGCCGAGTGCGACGAGCTTTCGGCTCTGTTCGCTTTTCTCGCCCGGCGCGCGGGAGTGAGGAATGTCGGACTCTTATGGCCCACGTCCAACCATACGGTAGCGGCCTGGACGGTGCAGCCCAAGGTCCGGGTGGTGGTGCCTACGACGCAGATCTTCCTGGAGGAGAGCGATCTCTTCGGCACGCGCAAGTTCGATCCGTGGAAGCAGAAGAACATCTACGAGTACACGCGGCGTGACGCTCCCGATACCCTTGTCATCCCGTCGCCATTGTTCGATTTTTTCCTGTCACAGATGGACAAGTACGGCGGAGCGAGCGACTCCACCCTGCAACGGCTGCGCTATCTGCGGGATGCCGTGTTCCGGAAGCAGCTCACCCGCGCACAGGCAGCGGCGGCGGCGCTCGCGATCCTGCCCGGCTCGCCAGAGGATGGGGCCGCGCTCCGGCATTTCGCAAGAGACATGAAATGACACCTTCCCACCGCTTCGTCGATCACACCTCCGAGATCGGGCTCCAGGTTCAGGCCGCGACTTTTGGCGAGCTGCTGGCCGAGGCGGCCCGGGGGTTGGCAAGGCTCATGCTTCGCGAAGTTCCCGCGGAAGCAGGGGGAGAGGCCCGCGACTTCGAGGTCTCGGCCCATGACCGCGAGGCCCTGCTCGTGGATTGGCTCAACGAGATCCTCTTCGTCGCCGAGACCGGGCTCTGGATCCCCCTGGAGATCGAGGTGCTCGAGGCGTCCGACACCCGGATCCGGGCGCGGATGCGCGGCGTGACCGTCGAGGTCTCGCCCTCGATGGTCAAGGCCGCGACCTTCCATGGGCTGGAGGTGGTGGAGACGGCGGAAGGTTTTTCCGCGGAGGTGATCCTGGACGTATGAAGACAGTAACCAAGTATCCGTGGGAGAGAATCAACCCCTGGCTGGTCGAGATCCCGGCCTCGGCGCGCGAGGACATGCTCGTCCCGGCCCGGATCTATGTGGATGACGTGCTCTGGGAGCGCGCCATCGGCGACCGCACGCTGGATCAGCTCGTGAACGTGTCGACCATGCCCGGCATTACCGGATTTGCCTACGCCATGCCCGACGCTCATGAGGGCTACGGCTTTCCCGTGGGCGGCGTGGCCGCGTTCCGCGCCGAGGACGGCGTGATCTCGCCGGGCGGCGTGGGCTACGACATCAACTGCGGCGTGCGGCTGCTGGCCTCGGACATCAATTTCGGCGAGGTGCGCCACCGCCTGGAGCCGCTGATGACCGATCTCGCGCGGGCGGTCCCCTCGGCGCGGGCAAGGGCGGCAAGCTGAAATTCGGGGGCGAGGACATGAACCGCGTCCTCGGTGAGGGGTGCCGCTATCTCGCGGAGATCGGCATGGCGACGCCTGAGGATCTGGAGAGGACGGAGGCCGAGGGCTCCTTCCGGCGCGCCGATCCCGGGAAGGTCTCGGACAAGGCGCGGGACCGGGGCAGAGGGCAGCTCGGCACGATCGGTTCGGGCAACCACTTCCTGGAGATCCAGAGGGTGGAGCGGATCTTCGACCCGGCGGCGGCCGAGGCCCTGGGCATCTACAAGGGGCAGATCGTAATCCTCATCCACACCGGGTCCCGCGGCCTGGGCCACCAGGTGTGCACGGATTACGTCCGCGCCATGGACGAGGTGATGGCCCGCCACGGCATCAAGCTGCCGGATCGGGAGCTGGCCTGCGCGCCGTTCCAATCCAAGGAAGGGCAGGCTTACTTTGGCGCCATGTGTGCCGCGGCCAATTTCGCCTTCGCGAACCGCCAGGCCATCACCCACGCGACCCGCGAGGTGTTCAAGGAGACCTTTGGCGAAGAGGGCGGGCTCCGGCTCGTCTACGACGTGGCTCACAACATGGCCAAGCTGGAGGATCACTCCGATGGAGGTACTGATGGTGGGCAGATCGTGGTCCACCGCAAGGGCGCGACCCGCGCCTTCGGACCCACGAATCCGGAGACTCCGGAGGCCTACCGCGATTTCGGGCAGCCGGTGCTGATCCCCGGCAGCATGGGCACGGCTTCCTACGTGCTGGTGGGCACGGACGACGCTCTGCAGCGCTCTTTCGGCAGCACCTGCCACGGTGCCGGCCGGGCCATGAGCCGCACCGCGGCCAAGAAGGTCAAGCACGGCAGCGAGGTGCGCAAGGAGCTGGAGGAGCAGGGCATCGTGGTGCGCTGCGCCGGCATGGGAGAGCTGGCCGAAGAGGCCCCCCACGCCTACAAGGATGTCGATCGGGTGGTGGACGTGGTCCACAACGCCGGCTTGGCCCGCAAGGTGGCGAGGCTGGTGCCGCTGGGTGTGATCAAGGGGTGAGGCCCACCCCGACCGACCGGGCGTGATGAATCACGCCCCTACAAGCGAGATCGAGCTTGCTTGTAGGGGCGACATTCATGGCGCCCTCCGGGGGCCGGAGGGCCGGATCAGGGTATGCTCTCCCCCCAATGGTGACCCAGACCTCGACAGGGACCGCCGAGGAGGTTCTCGGCCTCGTCCGCACGCTCGCGCTGGAGCTGCATCCCGGGCGGCGGGGTCTCGACGGCACCACCCTCGATTCCTCCCTGGAACGCGATTTCGGGCTCGACAGCCTGGCCCGGGCCGAGCTGCTCATTCGGTTGGAGCGGGCCTTCGGGATCAGGCTCTCGGAATCGCTGCTGACCTCGGCTGAGACTCCTCGGGACCTGCTGCGTGCCCTGCTTGCCGGCCCTTCGGGTATCTCGGGCCTCAGCTCTGCCGTTCTTGACGAGCCTCTGGCTCCAGCCGAGCCGGCCCCCGAGCGCACGCGGACGCTTCTGGAGGTGCTCGACTGGCACGTTCAGCGCCATCCGGAACGGCGGCACATCCTCTACTACCCCGGGCATGGCGAGCCCGAGGAGCTGAGCTTCGGCGAGCTGGCGCGGCGCGCCGGGGCCGTGGCCGCGGGCCTGAAGGACCTGGGCGTCGGCTCCGGGCAGGCCGTGGGGCTCATGCTCCCCACCTCGCTCGACTACTTCGCTGCCTTCTTCGGCGTGCAGCTCGCGGGCGCCATCCCGGTCCCCCTCTATCCGCCGGCCCGTTTGAGCCAGATCGAGGATCACCTCCGGCGCCAGGCGGGCATCCTGGAGACCTCGCAGGCCGCGGTGCTCGTCACTTTCCCGGAGGTTCTCCCTTTGGCCCGGCTGCTGCGCGCGCAGATCCCAGGGCTGAAGAAGGTGGTGACCGTCTCCGAGGTTTCGGCTCCCGGTGAGGTTTCTGCCGCCGTCCGGGAGGAGGACATCGCCTTCCTCCAGTTCACCTCGGGCAGCACCGGCAATCCCAAGGGGGTGACGCTCACCCACGGGAACCTGCTCGCCAACCTGCGGTCGATCGGCAAGGCGGTCGATATCGGCGGCGAGGACGTGGTGGTGAGCTGGCTGCCGCTCTACCACGACATGGGCCTGATCGGCTCGTGGATGGGGAGCCTCTACTTCGGGATGCCGCTGGTCCTGATGTCACCGCTGAGCTTCCTCGCCCGGCCGTCGCGCTGGCTCTGGGCGATCCACCGCCATCGTGGGACGCTGTCGCCAGCCCCCAACTTCGCGTACGAGCTGTGCGTGGGCAAGGTCGAGGACGCGGAGATCGACGGCCTCGATCTTTCGTCCTGGCGCTACGCCCTCAACGGCGCCGAGCCGGTGAGCCCCGAGGCCATGCGCCGATTTACCGAGCGCTACACGCGCCATGGCTTCAACCCCAAGGCCATGGCGCCGGTCTACGGGCTCGCCGAGTGCTCTCTGGCCGTGGCCTTCACGCCGGTGGGAAGGGGGCCGGTCCTCGATACCGTCGACCGCGAGACCTTCCAGAAGACCGGGGAGGCCGTTCCGGCTCCAGAGGGGCTGCGCTTCGTTTCCTGCGGCTTCCCGGTGCCGGACCACGAGATCCGGATCGTGGATGGGGCCGGCAAGGAGCTGGGCGAGCGCCGGGAGGGTCGGCTGGAGCTTCGGGGACCGTCGGCCACGAGCGGCTATTACCGCAACCCCGAGGCCACGAGGAAGCTGATCCGCAACGGCTGGCTCGACTCGGGTGACCGCGCCTACATCGCGGGCGGCGAGGTCTACATCACGGGCCGGGTCAAGGACATCATCATCCGCGCCGGCCGCAACCTCTACCCGCACGAGCTGGAAGAGGCGGTGGGGGAGATCCCCGGCATCCGCAAGGGGTGCGTGGCCGTTTTCGGCTCCCCCGACCCTCAGTCGGGGACCGAGCGGGTGGTGGTCCTGGCGGAGACCCGCGAAGGAAGGGAGCCTGAGCTCGACCGGCTGCGGCGGGAGGTCCAGGATGTAGCGGCCTCGCTCCTCGGCACCCCCGCGGATGATGTCGTCCTGGCGCCTCCCCAGACGGTCCCCAAAACCTCCAGCGGCAAGATCCGGAGGGCGGCGAGCCGCGACCTCTACGAGCGCGGGCGGCTTGCCCAGGGCCGCACGGCGGTCTGGCTGCAACTCGTCCATCTGACCGCATCGGGAGCCAAGGCACGGTTGGGAGACTTCCTCTACGCCGGCTGGTTCTGGCTCGTCTTCGCCCTGGCGGCTCCTCCGGTCTGGATCGCCCTGGCGGTCACGCCGGGCCTCGAGCGCCGGCGGCGGTTCGCGCGTTTCGTGGCCCGGTCCCTGGCCTTCCTCACCGGGACTCCGATGAAGGCCGAGGGGCTGGAGAACCTGGCGGGGCCGGGTCCGCGGATCGTGGCCGTCAACCACTCCAGCTACCTGGATTCGTTCCTGCTCACCGCTCTCCTCACGCCGGATCTGGGCTACGTGGTCAAGCGGGAGCTGGCGAAGACGGTGTTCTCCCGCCTTCCGTTGGAGCGCCTGGGAGCGGTCTTCGTGGAGCGTTTCGACGCCGGTCAGGGCGCGGAGGAGTCGCGCAAGGTGGCGGACGCGGTGCGCTCCGGCGAGTCGCTCGTCATCTTCCCCGAGGGGACCTTCACCCGCATCCCCGGGCTCCGGCCCTTCCGCATGGGCACTTTCGTGGTGGCCGCCCAGACCGGCGCGCCCGTGGTCCCCGTGGCGATCCGCGGCGCCCGATCCAAATTGCGCGGAAGCGAATGGTTCCCGCGCAGCGGCGGGGTGGAGCTCTCCGTCCTTCCTCCGATCCGTCCCGACGGCTCCGACTGGGCCGCGGCCGTCCGCCTGCGGGATGCCGTGCGCGGGCAGGTGCTTGCGGCCTGCGGCGAGCCCGACCTCTCCTGAGCTATACTGATTGGGAAGTCCCGAGAGGTTTTCTCATGTATGACCAGAAGTGTGTTGCACTACGGGTGTGGATGAGGTGTTTCCCTGCGGTCATCGCCCTCCTGGCGGCCGCAGGCTCCGCACAGGCCCAGGCCGGATCCCGTGCCACCTGGACCTTCAGCACGGATGGCTCCAACAACCTGGTGATCCAGGACCTCGAGGCTTTCACGACGGCTACGGGCCGGGTCGGGGAAGCGCTCTGCCTTCAGTACTATCCCAACTGCCCCTCCAACTCCGATCGCAGGGCGAATGACCTGCGGCTCGCCCGTCCGCGTTATGCGCTGCGTGGTACTGGAGGCAAAGGCTTCGAATGGCGAGTCGAGCCCGGTCAGCCGACGGTGCGCGACACGGGCTCGACCCTGCCGTTCCTGGTAGGCGGCGTAGAGCAGGGGATGGTCCAGATCGTCAGCACACCGGGGCCTTGGACGATCGAGCTGCAGAGGATTCCGGCCGCCGAGCTGCGGGTTGGAGACGGCAAGCGCTGGAATGTCTTCCTGCGGTTCTCGGAGGCGCCGCCGGACGCGAGCGCCGCTGCCTGCTGGATCGAAGTCGGCTGTCCGGCCGGGTAGCCCCCTCCATACCTTACCCGCCGCCCCGAGCTTCTGGACCTTCTTTCGGGGCCCCTCCTTGATTCTTTGGGCGAGGGGGGTATGATTTCCTCAGTGACCAGTCTCATCGGAGCCTCGAGCCGGTTTAGCCGGTGGCGGGGCCGCCCGGCGGCCGTTGGACGGTTGCGGGGAACTGCTGTCGTCGCGAACCGACGAAGGAGACCGATATGGAGCTTCCGTTGACCATCACCGCGCAGGAAATCACGCTGCCCGCCTCGATCGAGGCCATCATCCGCGAGAAGGCGATCAAGCTGGAGCGTTTCTACGATCATCTCATCGGCTGCCATGTCCGGGTCGCGGGACCCGGCAAGCATCATCGCCACGGCGGCCTCTTCGAGGTGCGGATCGATTTGAGCGTCCCTGGCAGTGAGCTGGTCATCAACCACCAACGCCATGAGGAATTGACTGTTGCCATCCGCGAGGCGTTCGCCGCGGCGAAGCGCCGGCTGGACGAGCACGCCCGCCTCCATCGCGAAGAGCGCCGGGTGGCCGAGGCCTGACCGTAAATGCCCCCCAAGCTGGCTGGACGGTCTCCAGCCAGCTTGAAAGGGGCTTCCCTGAGCCGCTATTTTCCGCGTCGTTGTCAAAATTCTGCTACCTGCGGCAACTCTTATATAGGGCCGAATGCCTCGCGACCCGAGAGGGGGCTTCGAATGACAGGGTTGTACGGTGCAGCTTTCGACCGCCTGGCCGCCAGGCTCGGGGCGCACGTGGACCGCGTGCTCCGCGAGGCCAGGGAGGCGTCCATCCTCATGGAGGAGCTGTTGCTCCAGCCGCGGGAACGGCGCCGCGAGCGGGTCCGGAGCGAGCCGCGGCTCTGGCTCATCAAGCTGTGCGAGGGATTGGAGGCGGCGAGCCGGAGGGCAGGGACTGCGGACCTGGCAACGGCGGTCGAGCTGGCGGAGCTGGCCGTGGAGGTGGCCGAGCGGCTGGATTCCCGATGCTACGGCGAGGCCCTGGTGGGAGACGCCCAGGCACTGGCCTGGGCCTATCTTGGCAATGCCCGGCGTATCGATTGCGACCTCGACCGCGCCGAGGAGGCCCTCGTCCATGCCGAGCGACTCTACCGGCAGTTCGAGGCCGACCTTCTGACCGAGGCGGAGATCCTGGTCTTCCAGGCCTCCCTGCGCAATGCCCAGGGGCGCTTCCCGAAGGCCGTCGCGCTCCTGGACCGGGCGCTCCGGCTCTACCGTGAGGCTGGCGACCGCCACCAGGAAGGCCGCACCCTGATCCTCAAGGGCATGGTGCTCGTCGAGGGGATTCCAAGGCGGCGGCCGCCAATCTGGCCGGCGGCCTGCCACGAGAACTAGCGTTCCAGGTAGCCTTCCTGGGTGCGCACCTGGAGGCTGTCGCCGCGCACCCGCAGCTCGAGGTCGTGCCACGTGCCGCGGCCCTTGGACTGGCTGGGGTAGTAGCCCAGCACGTACTGCTCGCGCAGCTCTCCCAGCAATGCCTGGAGCGCCGCCTGGATCTGCTCCAGGTTCTCGAGCGTCTGGATGCGGCCGCCGCTCTCCAGCACGGCGCTCTTCAGCAGCTCCAGCTCCCGGCGGTGGCCTTCGCCGTCGCGCCAGGCGCTGAAGATCTCGCTCTGCGGCAGCAGCTCGTCCTGCCGCCGCAGCCGCAGCCAGTAGAGGACGGCCTGGCTCTGGCGCGCGATCTTCTGCACCTGCTCCATGGTGAGGACGCTCTCGATGTCCACGCCGTCCGAGACCAGGACGACCACCTTGCGCCCTTGCCGGCCCTCCAGCCGCTTCAATCCCAGGTAGAGCGCGTCGTTGAGCGCGGTCCCCCCCTGTGCCTGGACCCCCGAGAGGCCCAGGGTGAGGATCGAGGGGACGCTGGTGAACGGCGTCTCCAGCAGGACCCGGTCGGAGAACAGGATCATCTTCGCCTCGTCGAGGCGCTTCATCCCGCTCACGAAGGTCTTGGCCCCGTCTACCGCGGTGCGCAGGCCCTTGACGGACATGCTGGTGCTGGAGTCCACGAGCAGCGCGGCGGTGAAGGGGATCTCCCCGCGCTCGAACGTGATGATCTCCTGCGGCACGCCGTTGTCGAGGATGGTGAAGTCTTCGCGCGTCAGGTCGTTGGCCCTCTGGCCGCCGCGGTCGACAACCACGTAGAGCTGCTGCAGGCCGACTTCGATCTCGTCGTCGATCTGGAGCGGCAGGGCCCTCAGGCTGGCGTTGCCGATCGGTCCGGAGGGGCCGTATGCCACGACCTCGATGGAGTGGTCGGCGTTCTGCTGGCCTACGTCGACCACGATCCGCCAGGGGGGAGCTTCCGCAACCCCGACCCGCAGGTTGTCGAGGTAGAACTCGACCCGGCTGACGGCAGCGCCGGTCACCTCGGCGCGGATCTCCACCTCGCCAAAGAGCGGCTGGTTCGGCGGCGGGGTCACGATCCGCACGGATGGGGCCGCCGCGGACGGCGAGGGCCAGAGGAGCAAGAGAAGGAGAAGGCCTAGGCGTCTCATGGCGTATTTTGGGGGGCCCCCTCGACGGCAGGGACGCCGAGGACCGCGGCCAGGGCCGGGATCTGCCCGACGCCCTGCTCCTGGAGCTCGGACCAGGCCCGGTCGAGGCTTTCGACGGGAAGCTGATTGTAGCGGTGCCGCGCCGCGCCGCCCGAGCCCGGGGTCTTGCCCAGGCCTGCGACCGCCTCGCGCGCGCCCCGCGGGTCTTTGCGCAGGTCGCGCACCAGGCCGAGCTGAAGCGCGAGCTTGTCGTCCTCGGGCAGGCGCTGGAGCCCTTCCCGCAGGGTCTTTTCGGCGCCGTCGACGTCGCCCGCGGCGAGCTGGAGGCGGGCCATCTCCTGCCAGGCCACGGACAGGTGCCAGGGTTCGGCTTTGGCTGCCGGCTGCGAAAGCCCGAGCAGGTGCTTGCGCGCCTCCTGCATCTTGCCGAGCCGCGCCAGGTTGACGGCGAGCCGCAGGCGGGACTCGGTGTGCTCGGGGCTCATGCGCTCCAGGAAGGCGACCGCGTCGGCGTACCGTCCCTGCCGTTCGGCATCGACCGCCAGGCAGAGGATGGCGGCTTCCTGCTGGCTGTCGTAGGCGAGGATCTGCTGAAAGATCCGCGCCCGGAGGGAGGGCGGAGCGGTCCAGATCATCTCGGCGGCGAGGCCGACCAGGAAGCGGGATGCCTGCTGCCGCCCCGCGGCGGTGCCGCTGCGGTCGGCGTAGAGGTCGACCATCCGGAAGATCAGCTCGCGGTTGTGGGTGGAGAGCAGGAAGCCCCCCTTGCGCACGGCCTCGCGGTAGAGCACCTGATGAAAGATGACGACGGGTATCAGGCTCTTGAGGTCCCGGCGGACCAGGTCGGCCGCGACGTCCATCTCTACTTCCACGAGGTCGTCGCTGGTGGCAGGCCTCTCGCCGGTGAGCACCTTGGCCTGCAGCTCCAGCATGGCGTCCTTGGCGCCCTCGCGGTCTCCCTCGGCCAGGCGCCGGAGCGCCGCGCGGTAACCGTCGCGCACTGGCCCGGCGTCGATCTTCCGGGTCCGCTTGGGCTTGGCCGCCGCGGCTTTGGGCGCCTGGGCAGGGGCCCCCGCGCCCGACACGGCCCCGCTCCGGCGGGACGGGGTGAGCGCGGCCCAGACCTGGCCGCCGCCGCCTTTCTCCAGGAGGACGAAGGGAGTGGCGAGGGCAGGGTGATCGTCGCCGGAGCTGATCCCAAGCTCGTAGACCCCCTCCTCGACGCCTTTGAGCTGAACGGTGGCCGTGAGGAGCTCGAGGCCCGCCGCGCCAGAAGCTTCTCTGGAGGCGATCGTCAAGGGGAACGTGGCTACCCGGGCGCCGCCCGGGCGCCGGACTTCGATCTGCAAATCGCCGCCCCCGAGCTTCCAGGCCGGGACCCGCATGGAGACCTCTTCCGACGGCGAGAAGACCGGCCGGGCGGACGGCAGCGCCTCGAAGGAGAGGCCGGGCGGAGGGGAGGCGATGCCCGCGCCGCGCGCCTGCAGCCAGGCCCCGGCGGGCTCGGCCACGAGCGGCGGCAGCAGGATGCCCTGGCTCTGGTCGAAGTCGGGGACCGAGAGCGGCAGCATCCGCAGGCCGACCTCGCTCGTGGCGGTGTTGCGCACCAGGGCCCTGACCGCGTATTCGCCCGGGGCGAGCTGCAGCTCGCCCATGTACTTGAGGCCGCTCTTGTCCAGGCCGCCGCCAAGCCGCGCCAGGTCGACCTCGACCGTGTCCATGCGCGATCCTGCGACCCGGCCCGAGCCGTCGGGAGCGCTGGTCACCGCGTACAGGCAGATTTCCAGGCGGAGGAGATTGCCGGTCTGACCTTCCATGGCGTCGGCGCCATCCACCTCCAGGAGGACGGCGACCCGTGCTTTGCCGGCGGTTCCGGGTAAAGGAATGGCCAGGGCGGCAACAGGGATGGTGCCCCCCTCCTGGCCGCTCATGAGCAGCGCGGCCGTCTCTACGCGGAGCCCGCCCGTGCGCAGCACGCGCAACGGCGGCTTTTCAGGGGCTGGCTCCTGGGGGAGGGCCGGAAGAGCGAGGAGGAAGAGGAGAGCCGCAGCCCTCATGACCCCGGCGCCGCCTCTGCCGGGGCCGGCTGCTCCTGCTCCCCCGGGGTGTAGTCGGCCTTGGCCGTGGAGTCGGCGTTGCCGAGCTCGTCGCGGACCGCCACCGCGACCGTGTGCGGCTCCGGCCGCAGCAGCATGGTCATGCGGTAGGCGCCGACCTGGCCCAGGGCGGTCAGGAGCTGGTCGTTGGGGACGCGGATGGGCACCGCGATCTGCTGGATCGGCGAGCTGCGGCCGTGGCTGTCGCGCGCGCCGATGAAGAGCGAGAGCTTGCCCTCGTGGAACTTGTCCTGCGGGAGCAGGACCAGGTTGGCGAGCGGGAACTTCACCAGCACCTCCAGCTCGTACTGGCCCTTGTCGTTCTTCTTTTCCTTGCCGAACTCCAGCGCCACTTCCAGAGGGTTGTCCTCCTCGCCGAGGAGGAGGGCCGACATGGCCCGGCTGGTCATGCGCTCGGGCATCGTCTGCTCGCGGTGAGCCTCGCGGTGGCGGACGGTGAGCGAGCTGTCGCGCACCTTCACGTCCACCTTGCGCTTGCGGCCGTCGCGCCCCTTCTGGGGGACGTAGCCCAGGGAGTAATAGGTATCGAAATCCTGGCGCATGCGGTCGAGCATGGGCGCCACCGCGGAGTCGACGCTGGCCAGGCCGCCGGTGCCGCCCGCGATCATCAGCAGCGAGGACTGCATCGACGTCCGGTCCATGGCCTCCAGGTTCGCGTTGTACGTGTCGCTCCCCCCGGACTCGGCAGAGATCCCGAGGAGCTCCGGCGTGGAGCCCAGGCTGTAGAAGGTGATCCGGTTCGAGTTGGCATGCTCGATCAGCTGCTGGAGCAGGGGCGTCGAATCGTCGCGGAGGCCGTCGAAGGAGGAGTAGCCGACCCGGTCGCTGAGGACCGCGAACTTCTGCTCCCAGGCCTGCATGAAGGATTGGACCGGGCGCAGGGCGAAGCCGCCGCTCACGAAGAGCAGGGCCTTGCGCCCCTGCAGGCCGGCCAGCGAGTCCACGAACTCCTTGAGCTGGGCCATGGCAACGCGGTTCTCGTCGTGCACCTGCATCCCGTACTGGCGGATGTTGTTGTAGAGCTGCTCGGCGAGCAGGATCGCCGCCTGGTCGCGTTGGCTCTCTCCGCCCGTCGGGCTGCCCACCGGGTATGCCGCGTCGATCTCCGCGAGCAGGCGCCGGCGTTCGGAGTTGCGGGTCACGCCGCCGGGCGCCACCTTGGCCATCTCTTCCAGCGCGGCAGAAAGGACGGCCGGATCGTTGGTCAGCCCCTGGCGGATCCGCACCGAGCCGTCGTAGGCCGCGATCAGGATGCGGTCCTCGGGGCGGAGCCGGGTCACGAACTCCTTGATCGACGTCAGGACGTGGTTGCGGCTGGCCGGGAGCAGGCTGCGGTTGTCGAGGAAGATGGCCAGATAGAGGCGCTGGTCTTCCGGAGCTGCTGCGGCGGCTGGCGCTTCGCCAGCCGCCGGTTCCTGCTCCGGCGTCCCCTTGGGAGCGGCCCGGGAAACCTGACCCTCAGAAATTGCGTAGAAGTTGGTGATCTCCACCGGCTTGCCGTCTTCGAGGATCTGGAAGTCGTCCTGGGTCAGATCCTGGACGCGCCGGCCGTCCTTGCCGGTCACGTACACCTCGACGTTCACGACGTTGACGTCGATGCTTTCGAAGAAGGAAGGTTCGGTCTCCTGGGCCGGAGCTGCATTCTGCCCCAGGGTCAGACCTGCCAGGGCGAGCGCCAGCCGGAGGAGGACTGGAGACGAGGTCACGGGTAACGGCATGCTGAGCCTCCTGTTCCTGCGCGGTTGGTACCACCCATCGTAGCATTCCGACCCATGAACCTCCACGACCTCTTCTCCATCCCCCTTCGCCGCTCGCCGGACCGGCCGGCTATCCGGTTCTCCGCTCCGGACGGGACCCGTACCGACCTCACCTACGCCGAGCTCCATGCGGAGTCGCGCCGGATTGCGGCCGGCCTCCACGCCCGGGGCCTGCGCCGTGGCGACCGGGTCGCCTTCTTCCTCGGCAACCGGCCGGAATTCGTCACCGCCTACCTGGCCGTGGTGAGCCTCGGGGCGGTCATGGTGCCCCTGAACCTGGCTTATCGCCGCCGGGAGATCGCGCACATCCTGGGGGATGCCGGGCCGCGCCTGCTGCTGACGGAGAGGAGCCAGCTCCCCGTGCTGGAGGAGCTCGACCCGGCCGAACGTGCAGCGGAGGTGATCCTGGCCGAGGAGCTGGGAGCCCTGCGAGGTGGGGAGGTCCCACAAGAGATTGTCGACTCGGACGACCTGGCGATGATCCTCTACACCTCGGGGACGACCGGGCGCAGCAAGGGGGCGATGATCACGCACGGGAACGTCCTCGCGACCATGACCGGCCTGCTGGCC
This sequence comes from uncultured Holophagales bacterium, assembly GCA_963741305.1. Classification (GTDB taxonomy): domain Bacteria; phylum Acidobacteriota; class Thermoanaerobaculia; order Multivoradales; family UBA5704; genus DATMER01. Next base: position 740,255 of record CAVUHL010000003.1, read on the forward strand.
GCCTGGGCCTGGGAGCCGGCGGACGTCCTCCTCCTCACCCTGCCGCTCTTCCACACCCATGGCCTGGTCGTCGGCCTCCATTGCGCGCTGGCCGCCGGGGCCACGGTCCTGCTGCACCGGCGCTTCGACGCGGCCGAGGTGGCGCGCGAGCTTCTGGGAGGCCAACCGACCCTGTTCTTCGGCGTCCCCACCATGTACGTCCGTCTGGTCGAAGAGCTGAGGAAGGGCGGCGCCCGGCCCAGCCTCCGCCTGTTCTGCTCCGGCAGCGCGCCGCTCTCCCCCGAGACGTTCGCAGCCTTCCGCGAGCTGACCGGGCAGGACATCCTGGAGCGCTACGGCATGACCGAGACCGGCATGAGCCTCAGCAACCCCTACGCGGGGCCGCGCATCCCGGGCACCGTCGGCACTCCCATGCCCGGGGCCTCGGCCCGGATCGTCGACGGCGAGCTGCTCGTGCGCGGCAGCCACGTCTTCCCCGGCTACTGGAACGATCCAGAGAAGACTGCCGCCAGCTTCCTCCAGGACGAGATGGGCCGGAGCTGGTTCCGCACCGGCGACCTTGCGCGCCGCGACCCGGCCACCGGCTACTACACCCTCCTCGGCCGGAGCCACGAGCTGATCCTCCGCGGCGGCTTCAACGTCTACCCACGGGAGATCGAGGAGGTGCTGGCCTCGTTCCCCGGCGTGCGCGAGGCCGCGGTGGTCGGCCGGCCCCATCCGGAATGGGGGGAAGTCCCGGTCGCTTTCCTCGTCGTGGACTCCCCAGTGGACGAGGCCGTCCTCATTTCCTGGTGCCGTGAACAGATGGCCGGGTTTAAAATCCCGCAAGAAATCCGGTATCTTGATGCTCTACCCCGAAACGCGTTGGGAAAAGTGCAGAAGCATCTGCTCACGGAATAGGTACGGTAATTGCTTCAAATTTATTCAAGTTTCTGGTGTCAGCAGGGTGGTTCCTCCTCGGCTCGAAGATCCATGCCGCTTCCCCGGCACGCATCTGGCTCCGGCCGGCACTTAGTAGGAGAGAACCTGAACATTGAGGAGGGCCATGAGCTCACCCTGGAGGTCCGCGGGTGATCGGTGAGACGATCTCCCATTACGACGTGATCGAGCTCCTCGACCGGGGGGAGGCGGGGCCCGTCTACAAGGCCCGGGACCGCCGGGACGGCAGCCTGGCCGCGCTCGAGCTCCTGCCGGTCCCCCCGGACGCGGCTGCCGGAGACCGCCTCCGCCGTGAGGTGGCGATCGCGGCGGCCCTCGACCACCCGCACATCTGTCCTGTGCTGGAAGTCGGCGAAGTCCTGGGCCGAGGGCTCTTCGTGGCACGCAGGCTGGACGGGGAGACCCTGCGCAACCGGCTCGAGCGCTGCCCGCTGGCGCCGGAGCAGGCCCTCGGCCTGGCGTCGCAGATCGCCGCGGCGCTCGGCCGGGTGCACGAGCAGGGGGTCGTTCACCGCGACCTCCGCCCCTCCAATATCATCGTGACCTCCGAGGGCCAGGCCCGGGTGGCGGGCTTCGGCCTCTTCTGGGCCAGGGCCAATGGGTCTGCCCCAGGCCAGCTCTACCAATCCCCCGAGCAGCTCCGCGGTACTTCCGCGGACGCCGTGGACGCCCGTTCCGACATCTGGTCCCTGGGGGTGCTGCTCTACGAGATGACCACCGGGCGCCTGCCTTTCCAGGATGCCGAGGCCATCCTGAAGCGGGAGCCCGAGCCGATGGATGCGATCCATCCGGGTCTGCCGCCGGAGCTGGACGAGGTCGTGTCGCGGGTGCTCTCGAAGGACCCCTCGGACCGGCCGGCGCGGATGGACGACCTCCTGGTCTTTCTGCGCGGCCTCCTGGCGGGCGGCGGCCTCCTGGAGACGGATGCGACGCTGGTCCAGGTCCCCGGTATGCGCTCCGGCCGCACCGCGGCGGAGACGGAGCCCGGTTCTCTGGAAAAAATGGGAGACGGGCCCGGCCGGCCGGCCAAGGCTCCCCACCTGTCGGCCCTGCCGGGCAGCGCGATCGCCCAGTACCGCCTCCTCGAGCCCCTGGGCGGGGGGGCCATGGGCACCGTCTACGAAGCCGAGGACACCCGCCTGCGGCGGCGGGTCGCCCTCAAGTTCCTGCCCGACGAGCTGACCCGCGACCCGGTGGCCAAGGCCCGCTTCCTCCAGGAGGCGCAGGCCGCGTCGGCCCTGGACCATCCCAACATCTGCACGGTGCACGAGGTGGGGGAGACCGAGGACGGCCACCTCTACCTGGCCATGGCCGCCTACGACGGCGAGACCGTGAAGGAGCGGATCGCGCGCAGCCCGCTCTCGGTGGACGAGGCGCTGGACATCGCCTGCCAGGCCGCCCAGGGCCTCGCCAAGGCCCATCGCGAAGGGATCGTCCACCGCGACGTGAAGCCGGCCAACCTCATGGTCACCCGGGATGGGATGGTCAAGATCCTCGACTTCGGCGTGGCCAAGCTGCGCGGCGCGGCCGGGATCAACGTGGCCGGCTCCTTCCTCGGTACCCCGGCCTACATGTCACCCGAACAGGCGCGCGGCGAGGAGGTCGATCCCCGCTCGGACGTCTTCTCCCTGGGCGTCGTGCTCTACGAGATGCTGGCCGGCACGCGGCCGTTCCGCAGCGGCGAGGGGGTGACCTCGGCGCTCCGTTCCCTGCTGGAAGACAAGCCCGCGCCTCTGCGCAGTGTCCGAGCTGACGCTGGTAACGCGATACCCGTGGAGCTCGAGCGCGTGGTCCTGCGGATGCTCTCCAAGCCGCCGGCCGACCGCTTCCCCACGGGCACCGAGATCGCCGCCGAGCTGGCCGCCATCCAGAAATCGCTCGCCGAGCCGGCTCCGGTTCAGGCGACGGGCCGGCGGACCTGGCTCGCCGCCGCGGCGGTCCTGGGCGTGGCCCTGGCGATCACGGCCGCGGCGCTGCTCCGGCGCCCCGAGCCCCTGGTCCAACCCGACTTCAGCCGCCTCACCGACGAAGAGGGGCGAGAGGTCTACCCGAGCCTGGCCCCGGACGGCCTCTCCTTCGTCTATGCCAAGTCCAGCCTTTCGGGGCAAAAAGACATCCTCCGGCAGAAGATCGGCGACGGCAGCGAGCCGCTCAACGTCACCGAGGGCTCGGAGGCCGACGACACCCAGCCGGCCATCTCTCCCGACGGCCGCTGGATCGCCTTCCGCTCCGAGCGGGATGGGGGAGGGATCTACATCGCCTCGGTCGAAGGCGGGCCGGCGCGGCGCATCGCCGACGTGGGCTACAACCCGGCCTGGTCGCCGGACGGCCGCGAGCTCGCCGTGGCCACGGAGGCGGTCACCGATCCGGCAACGCGCAAGGGTGAGAGCGAGATCCTGCGGGTGGACGTGGCCACCGGCCGGAGCCGCGTCATCGTCGGCAAGATCGGCAAAGACACCTTGGACGGCGTGCAGCCGAGCTGGTCGCCGAACGGCTTGTGGATCGCCTATTGGGGGGTGCCCACCGGCAGCGCGCGGCGCATCCTCTGGACGGTCCCCGCCGAGGGCGGCACGCCCAGCAAGATCCTCGACGACGGCGCCACGAACTGGAACCCCGTCTGGTCGCCGGACGGCGCCTGGCTGTATTTTGGCAGCGACCGCAGCGGCAGCCTGAACCTCTGGCGGCTGCCGATCGACGAGCAGAGCGGGGAAGTGCTGGGCGATGCCGAGCCGCTGACGACGCCCTCGACGGCGAGCGGCTTCTGGAGCCTGTCGCAGGACGGCACCCGGATCCTCTACGCCGCCAACGAGAGCAAGTCCAACGTCGAGCGCTTCCCGTTCGAGCCCGAGGGCCTCCGGGTTACGGGCGTGGGTGAGGCGGTCACCCGCGGCTCGCACAGGGTGCGCTCCTGCGCGGTCTCGCCCGATGGGCGCCGCATCGCCTTCCATGCCGCGCTGCCGCGGGAAGAGCTGTTCGTCTCCGGCATCGACGGCAGCGGCCTCAAGCAGCTCACCAACGACGCCTTCAAAGACCGCGTGCCGGTCTGGTCGCCGGACGGCCGGCGGCTGCTCTTCTACTCCAACCGCGGCGGCAGCTACGAAGCCTGGATCGTGAATGCCGACGGCGGCGAACCGGAGCGCGTGCTCCCGCCTGGCCGCGAATCGGTCACGGTCCCGGTCTGGTCGCCGGACGGCCGGCGGGTGGCCTGCACCTCCGACGGCAGGGCGGCGGTGATCGACCTCGCCCCGCCGCTCGGATCCCGGCGTGCGGAGCCGCTTCCCGAGGCCGTGGGCGAGACCTTCTATCCGCTTTCCTGGTCCGCCGACGGCCAGTCGCTCGCCGGCAACATGGCGCGCCTCGACGGCTCCATCCTGGAAGGGATCGGCTTGCATTTGCTCGGTTCGAGCACCTACCTAAGGTGGACGAGCCGAGGAAACAACCCGGCATGGCTGCACGGCGGCAACCGGCTTCTGTACATCGAGGCTGGAAAGATCCTGGCCTTCGACGCGGAGACGAACGAAGTGCGGGAGGTCCTCGCGCCTCCAAGGCACTCCGCTTACGAGCAGGTGATCACGAGCCCGGACGACCGCAGCCTCTTCACCGTCCGTGCCGTCGACGATGGCGACATCTGGCTGCTCTCGCTACGCAACAAACGGGGAGAAACCCCGAAACAGGAGGAGGATAGATGAGCTTCAAAGTGATGGACCTCATGATCAGCGTTGGACCCTTGAACGACGAATACACGTGCACCCTCGTAACCCGGCCCACGGGAGGCCTCGGTGGCTGCGTCGACTCGCTCTTCGACAATGCCCAGAGGGCGAGGCATGAGCTCTCCCAGCTCAAGGCACAGCTACGGTCGGTCACGCGGGCCTGAAAGGTGGGTCCCAGGTGGGTGGCCGGCGTAGAAACGTTGTACCGGCCGCCCCGATCCGGTGAAGAAGCGCACGAAGTCCGACTCGGTGAGGATCCCCACCAGCTTCGAGCCTTCCAGTACCGGCAGGCAACCGAACTTGTTCTCGAACATGACCTGGGCGGCCTCGCTCAGGGGGAGGTCCGGCTCGGCCGTCTCGACCTCCGACGTCATCACCTCCTCGACCCGGGTGCGCCGCAGGATCTCGCGTACCAGGAAGGTCGGCACCTCGGCACGTTCGATGGCGGAGTGCCGCAGCAGGTCGCGGTGGGAGACCAGACCGACCAGGTCGCCGTCCGCGTCGACCACGGTGAGATGGCGGATGGCGCGCTCGTTCATCAGATCGTAGACCTTCTCGACCGTATCCTCCGGGTGGACGCTCAGGGCCACCTCCGTCATCAGATCCTTTACCTTGAGATCCTTCATGAGAGCACTTTGCCAGAGCCGCGCGGCCGTGTAACCACCCGTTTGGGCGGTTTTCGATGATGGGAGAGGTAAACTAGAGGGGTCCCTGAAGGAGGAAGTAACGCCATGCGCTCCAAACCCCTGATCCTCTGCGCTCTCCTGCTCTGCCTGGGCACGCTGCCTGCTGCCGCCGGCGCTGACCTGTTCCGCTTCCTGGACCGCGAGGCTTCGCGGGACTCCGAGCGCCGGATCGCCGTCGATACCTCCGTGCTGGCTTCCGTGGGGGAGATTCCCTTCCGGATGCGCCTCCTCGACGAGCGCGACTACGAGATGCAGGCCACGGAGATCGAGCGCCGCGGCCCGGCCAGCTTTGCCTGGCGTGGCAAGGTCGTCGATCCCATCCTCGGCGAGGTGGGGACCGCGACCCTGACCGTCATGGGCGACCTGATGGCCGGCTTCGTGGTCACGACCGACGGCCTTTACGAGATCGAGCCCGGAGCGGCCGGCGAGCACAGGCTCCTGCAGGTGGAGAGCGGAGTGGAGAGCTGCGGCGGCGCCATCCAGCCGGATCTGCCCCCCAAGTCTCCGAGCCAGCGCCAGGCGGCCCGGATGGAGGCCCGGATGGCGGCGAGAACCGCGGCACAAGCTGCTGCTCCCGTCCGCCTCGACCTGCTCGCCGTCTGGACCCCGGAAGCGCGCGCCAACCTGGGAGGCGGCCGGCAGATTCAAGTGGTCATCCAGAACGCGGTCGACGTGGCCAACACGGCCTTTGCCAACAGCCAGATCGATGCCCGCATCAACCTGGTGAGCTCCCGGGAGATGAAGGTCCCCGAGACCGGCCATCCCGAGGACGACCTCAATGCATTCCGGGAGAACAAGGAGGTCGCCGCCGCGCGCAAGAGCGTCGGGGCCGACCTCGTGACCCTGTACGTGAACAAGATGACCGACGCCTGCGGCATCGGCTACCTGATGACCGAGGACGCCTTCAGCAAAGAGTTCCAGCCCTACGCCTACTCGCTGGTGAAGCGGTCCTGCGGCGCGCTGGTGCTCGCCCACGAGATCGGGCACAACATGGCCGCCAACCACGACCGCCCGAACGCCGGCAATGCCAACATCGCTCTCTTCCCCTTCGCCTTCGGCCACACCGTCGATGGGCAGTTCCGCACGGTCATGTCGTACGGCACCCACTGCACGGGCTGCACGTGGGTGGAGAACTTCTCGAACCCGAACGTGTCGCGCAACGGCATCCCCACCGGCGTCGCCGGACAGACCGACAACGCCCAGGTGCTCAACGCCACCAAGGGGCTGACCTCCACCTACCAGACGCTGCCGCTGCAGGCGTGCAAGAAGGGGACGAACAACCTCTGCCTGGTCGGGAACCGCTTCCGGGTCGAGCTCTTCTGGGAGAACCAGTACAACAACACCCAGGGCGTCGGCACCGCGGTGCCGCGCTCGGACGCCGCCGGCTTCTTCAGCTTCGGCGACCGGTCGAACCTGGAGCTGATGGTGAAGCTGCTCAACTTCGGCGACGTGGTCAAGGTGTTCTACGGCCAGCTCACGAACCTGAAGTTCAACCTGATCGTCACCGATACCCACACCGGGGCGAGCAAGGTTTACGAGAACACGCCCAAGGAATGCGGCGGCATCGACCAGGCGGCCTTTGCCGGGTCCTCGGCGTCCCTGATGTCCATGTCTTCGGTGAGGGCGGCGTCCGGCACGTGCAAGAAGGACAAGAACACGCTCTGCCTGCTCAACAACCGCTTCGCGGCGAAGGTGGACTGGCGCAATCCGGGCAACGGCACCAGCGGCACGGGCGGCGCCGTCCCGATCTCGGGCGTGACCGGCGCCTTCTACTTCACGGATGCCGGCAACCTGGAGCTGATGGCCAAGGTCATCGACTACGGCGACCGCATCGACTTCTTCTACGGCACCCTGAGCGACCTCGAGTACACGATCACGGTGACCGACACCAACACCGGCCAGACCAAGACGTACCACAACCCCGCGGGCAGCTACTGCGGCGGGCAGGACGGCGGTGCGTTCCCGCGGTAGAGGACCCCTCTTTCTCCCTCTCCCCCGGCACGGGGGAGAGGGCCGGGGAGAGGGGGGATGGGATCAATTCGCGACCGCCAGGATCTTTTCGATCTTCTTCGGGTCCTCCGGCAGCAGCCCCGACGCGGGCAGCCGGGGGACCAGCCTTGCCCAGGCCGGCTCCTTGGCGAAGACGTCCTTGAAGAGCGCCAGCGCCTTGTCCTCCTGGCCCGCCACGAACAGGGTCACCGCCTGCCAGAAGGGCAGCTCCACGATCCCCGGGGCGAGCCCTGTCGCCTTCGTATAGTGGCCGAGCGCAGCCTGGAAATCGTTCTTGGCCACCGCCTCGTCGCCGCGGTTCATCTCCTCGTAGGCACGGTGCAGGCTGAGCAACCGGCGCAGCTCCGCGAGCGGCTGCGGGTTGTCGTCCACCCGGACGTCGACCAGCCGGTCGTTCCAGGGCTCGCCGGAGGACTTGCCCTTGACCACGATCAGGGCCGCGCTCTGGCTGCCGCGGATGTCGCCGCCCTCGGCCTGGGCGGCCTCCAGCGCGGCGAGCATGCGGTCGGCAAGGTCCCCCTTGGCGCTCTCGAAGGCCTTGGCCATGGCCGGCCAGACCGTGGCCTTGTCCATGAGGTTGGCCTGCACTGAGTAGTCTTTGCCGCCAATACCCGTCTGGTGGCCCGCGGCGGCGATGCACCTGGGGCCGGTCCAGACCGCGGCCCGGCCCTGGGCGTCCACCATGGCCACCTGCCGCACGTCCTTCTCGGGATCCTGGGCCACGAGCTGGTCGAGGACCTCCTTGGCCGACTTGCCCTGGCGCATCAGCTCCAGCCCCTTGGGGCCGTAGTCGATCCGGGCGAACGACTGCGTGGCCACGGCGCCCACCCCGGCCTCGGCCCAGGGCACGACCGTCCCGACCTGGAACCAGTGGCTCTGGACCGCCACGCCGAAATCCCCCGTGGCCGGGTCGCGGGCCACGATCGAGTAGGTGTGCGCCAGGGGATCGCCGGCCTGCGCGACGGCGGGGATCAGGAGGGTAAGGGCAAGCCAGGGGATCGGTTTCATGGGGATCTCCTCCGGGGATCGACGGCCCCGCTTGGACGCGGGGCCGGTCCCGGCATATCATTCCATGGCTAACCGTCGTAGAAGCAGGTCACGAATGGACGTCGAGAACGATCCCTCTGCCCGGCCCCTGGTCCGGCTTCTTCCGCTTCGCGTCCTCGGACCGGCGGTGGGGATCGCCGTGGCCCTGAGCCTCGTGGTGATTGCGGTCTGGCGCTTCGCCCCCGGGCTGCTGCCGGGCCTGGCCCTTCTCCTCGCCTGGGGGGCGGCCCTGCTCTGGGGAATGGCCCTGGCCGCGCGGCGCCAGGGCCGCGAGATCGGGGAGGCCTGTCAGCGCCTGGAGGGCGACCTGGTCCGCAGCGCCAGCGAGAGGGACTCGCTGCGCCAGGAGGTGGGCGGCTACCGCGGGCTGTTCGAGAGCCGCCCGGCGGAGCGGAAAAACCCGGCGGTCCCGGTAGCTGCTCCGGCCAGCGTCCACAACTTCATCCGCGACCCCCTGACCGGCCTTTTCCACCGCCGCTACTTCGAGGCCTCGGTGGAGCGCGAGATCCACCGCATGGAGCGGCGCAACCTGCCGCTCGGGATCATCCTGATGCGGTTGGACTCCGGAGGCTCCGAGGAGAGCATGAAGGCGATCGGCGCCCTCCTGAGCCGCCGCGTGCGGGGCGGGGACGTGGCTAGCTACCACGAGGACGGGACCTTCGGCCTTCTCCTTCCCGAGGCACCGCTCGCCGGGGTGCGGACGCGCGCCGAGCAGATCCGCAACGCCGTCCGGGAGATGGAGGTCACCCTCTCACTCGGCGTCGCCGCCTTCCCCGACTGCGGGCACTCCTCCGAGAGGCTGCTGCGGGCGGTCAAGACCGCCCTGGACGAGGCCAGGACGGCAGGCGGCGACTGCGTGGCCGCGGCGCCCGGTGCCGTCCTCGACCGCCGCCTGATGCTCCCCGACTGAAGCTGTGCCTAGAAATCTCTCCCTGACCCCGCTGAAGCTCGCCGGCCTGATCGGCGGGCTGGTGGCATTCTTCCTTCTCGCCTTCCTGGATACGCCGTTGCGCCACGATCCCGAGTTCGGGACGCGGCCGGCGTTCGCGGCCGCGGGCGCCGCGCTCATGGCCATCTGGTGGCTGACCGAGGCGCTGCCGATCTATGTCACGGCCTGCGTGCCGCTCGTGCTCTTCCCCTTGACCGGCGTCTTCGGCGGCGGCCCGGGCACGGGCATCCGGCAGTCGGTGATGCCGTACCTCGATCCCTACATCTTCCTGTTTGCCGGCGGCATGGGGATCGCGGCGGCCATGCAGCAGTGGAACCTCCACCGGCGCATCGCCCTGGGGATCATGGACCGCATCGGCAGCGATCCGCGGCGGCTGCTCGCCGGCACCCTGGTCTCCACCGCGTTCATCTCCATGTGGATCTCGAACACGGCCACCGCGGCCATGATGATGCCGATCGGCCTGGCGGTCGTGCTCCAGGTCGAGGACCAGCGCGGGGCCGGCCGGCTCCGGCACTACGGCATGGCGATCATGCTGGCCATCGCCTACGGCGCCAACGTCGGCGGCATCGGCACCAAGATCGGCACGGCTCCCAATGCCCAGTTCTCCGGCTTCATGGAGCGCCTGGGCATCGAGGTCACCTTCCTCCAGTTCCTGGCCGTGGGGCTGCCGTTCGTGCTGATGTTCCTGCCGGTCGTCTGGTGGATGCTCTGGCGGATCGGCCGGCGGGAAGGGCTCGCCGGGGAGATCGGCGAAGAGGTGATAGTGGACGAGCTGACGAAGCTCGGCCCGGTGCGCCGGCAGGAGCGGATCGTCCTCGGCGTCTTCCTGGTCACGGCCGGCCTGTGGATCGCGGGCAAGGTGCTGACGGAATTCCTCAAGGCGCGAGTGCCGTTCGAGCTGACCTCGGCGCACGTGGAGGGGGGGATCGCCATGCTCGCGGCCCTGCTCCTGATGCTCTGGCGGACGCAGGGCCGGCAGGTCCTCGGCTTCCGCGCGTTGGCGCAGGTGCCGTGGGAGACCCTGCTGCTCCTGGGCGGCGGGTTCGCCATGGCCGCGTCTATCCAGAAGAGCGGGCTCTCCTCCTGGCTGGGGGCGCAGCTCCTGGCGATCCGCGACGTGCCCCCGTTCGCCCAGGTGCTGCTGTCGAGCGTGGCCGTGGTGGCGCTCTCGGCGGTAGCTTCGAACACGGCGACGATCGCGGTGATGCTCGTGGTGCTCAAGGACGCGGTCGCCCCCGAGATCATGACCACGACGCTCTTCGCCGCCACGATCGCAGCCTCCTGCGACTTCGCCCTGCCGGTGGGGACGCCGCCCAACGCGATCGTCTTCGGCAGCGGCTACGTCAGCATCCCGCGCATGGCGCGGACGGGGGTCGTGCTCGACCTCCTCGCCGCCGTCCTCGCCGCGGCCTGGTGCTGGCTTGCCGTGCGGCTGGTGCTCTAGCGCTCCGCCGGGTAGCCATGTCTCCCCGTTGGGTAGCCATGTCTACCCGAGGTCCAGCCATGCCATGCGAGGGGTAGAGGCGTCTACCGGAAGCCCGGCCATGCCACGCGAAGGGTAGAGGCGTCTACCCGAGGTCCAGCCACGCCACGCGAGGGGTAGAGGCGTCTACCTGAGGCCCGGCCGCTCCACGCAAGGGGAAGAGGGGTCTACCCGAGGCCCGGCCGCTCCACGCGGTGGGTAGAGGGGTCTACCCGGCCGGCGCTAGAGCCGCAGCCGCAGCAGCGCTCCCAGCGTCACGGTGTCGGTCTCGACCTCGTCGATCAGGTCCCAGTTGTCGAACCGGTAGTTCGCGTTGACGTCCAGGCTGAGCCTGGGGATGATGGAGAGGTCGAAGCCGACCTTCGCGGCGTAGAACATGTCCGAGGTCTCGCCGTCGGACTGGGTCACGCCGACGCCCGCGCCGGCATAGAGGCCGTGGCCGACGAGGAGATAGGCCTGGGGCGAGAACGCCTCCTCGGTCGAGCCGGCGAAGCCGTCCGCGAAGTACTCCAGGTCCAGCTCGAACGAGAAGAGCCCTTCCGGCATGTACTGGTAGGAAACGATCCCCGAGGAGCCTTCGTCCTCGATACCCTCGAAGCCGTCATCAGCCAGGTCGTCGACCGTCTGCCAGTGGTGGATGCCGGCGCCGATCCGGTGATCGGCCGCGGCAGGGACGGCCAGGACGGCCAATATTGCCAGCAAGAGGAACCCTCTTTTCATCTCGTCTCCTTTTCGTGATCATTCCGGAAAGCTCGGGATCGGGCCTTCCGGACACCTCCATGGTCAGGAGGATTTTCCCATGAATCGACCCGGTCTGCTCCTGTTGGCAGCTTTGCTGGCCGCGGTGCCTGTATGGCCCGCCGAGTACGATGAATGCGACGCGGATTTCATCGCGTTCCTAGGCGCCGAGACTTACCAGTTCTCGCCCATCCTGGAGGGAGATCTCGGCAAGGTCCGCCTCTACACGGTCCTTTCCCATCAACGGGCCGCGGCCCTGGAGGACTACGGCCGCGCCTTCTGGCGGCTGGAGATCCGCGACGAATCCGGCCGGCTGGTGCGCGCCGCCCGCGGCGCTGCCCGCATTGAGGCCGCGGGCCAGGCCAAGGCCGATTTCGTCTGGGATGGCCGCGACGGGTCCGGCCGGCTGGTGCCCCCGGGCAAGTACCATTACACCTTCCTCAGCCGGTTCGCTGCCGACCGCCTGCCCCCGGCCCGCCCGATGCGCGAGTATGAAGATCTCCAGGGCGTTGCGGGCATGAGCGAGGCCTTCGCCTCGACCGACGAGGTGATCGTCGACTACTCCCTGAGCGCTTTCGACTCGGCCAGCCTGCGCGAGAGCGCCGCCCTGGGCTCCTGCCAGGCACAGCAGAACACCCCGATCGAGAGCGGCTTCGGCTACAGCTTCTACTACGGCTCGACCCACAGCCACTCCAACTGGTCCGACGGCGGCCATCCCACCTCGGGCTGCAACTCGGGCAACCTCTACGGCAGCGGCACGTTCAACCCCACCGCCGTCTACGACTACGCCCGCAACTCGGCCGGCGTGGACTACTGGCTGATCAACGAGCACAACCACCTGATCCAGGACGCCATGGCGAACAACAACCCGCCGGTCACCGAGGCCAAGGTGAAGCAGCGCTACGCCGCCGGCCTGGCCGCGGCCAACACGGCCACGGTGAATGACGTGTTCGTGGGCCTCTACGGCATGGAGTGGGGAGTGACCAGCAACAACGACCAGGGGCACGTGACCCTGATCGAGACGCCGAAGCTCTTCGGCTGGGAGACCTGCTCGACCTGCAACGGCCCCAACGCGGAGTGCGCGCCGGGCACCAACTGCTACTTCGACGTCTTCACCCCCAAGCGCTTCGGCTATCTCACCCTGTACAAGCGCTCGGTGGAGAACCCGTCCCCGGCCGGCGCGCTGGGCATCCTCTGCCATCCGGGCGACGGGGAGTTCGACAACTACGCCTTCAATGCCGACGCCGACAATGCCCTGCAGGGGATCGCGGTGCGCAGCGGCCTGGCCTTCAGCACCGGCACCAACTGCGCCGATTCCAACGTGGCGAACACCGACTACAGCCCGCGCTGGAAAAATGCGCTCAACCTGGGCTTCCATCTCGGGCCGGTGGCCGATCACGACTCCCACTGCAACAACTACGGCCAGGGCATCCCGAACCGCACGGTCTACCTGATCCCCAACGGCGCCGCGCCGGTCCTCACCAAAAGCAAGCTGCTCCAGGCGCACAAGGCCCGGCATTTCTACGCGACCGAGGACTCCAATGCCCAACTCGTCTTTACCTCGGGCACCCGCATCATGGGCGACGTCTTCAGCGCGGCGGGCTCGGCGACCCTGCGGGCGGCGGTCTACGATCCGGGCGCGGAGTCAGTGTCCACCCTCGAAATCTGGCGAGGCCAGATCGGCGGCGGCGTGCCCGCCAGCCCGTTGCAGTCCGTCTCCAACCAGTCGACCTTGACGGTCACGCAAAACCTGACCTCGGGGACCTATTACTACTACGTCCATGCCGTACAGGCCGACGGCCACGACCTCTGGTCGGCGCCGATGTGGATCACCTACGGCCCCGGCGGAGGCGGCAGCCTCAACATCGCCGGCTGGCGTCTCGCGCAGCTCAATGCCACCTTCAACTACACGCTGCCCGCGGGCACCACCATCCCGGACAACGGCTACCTGGTGATCGGCCGCGACGCGGCCAAGGCCGCCTTCGAATCGTTCTGGGGACCATTGCCGGCGAACGCCGTCTACCTGAATTCGGCGGGCCTCCTGCCGGTGATCAACGGCGACGAGGCCTACGACCTCTACAACGCTTCGAGCAGCAAGGTGGACGGCCGCACCCTCGCCATGACCGCCGGAGGCGGCAGCTCGGTCAAGCGCAAGGACCCCTGCCAGGCAGCGAACCTGAGCGGGAGCTGGACGGTCACCGCCTCCTCGACCGGCACGCCGGGCAGCGGCGCGGGCGCGGGCTGCGGCAAGGGAGTCGTGATCAACGAATTCTCGGATGCCCTCGGCACCGGGAGCTTCATCTACGAATTCGTCGAGTTGCACTACGACAAATAGGTGACTGGCACGCCTCTTGCGAAAGCGGATCTCCAGATGCGGTGACCTGTTTCCCAGGTCCGGTGCTGGTCTTCAAGATTGGAGTAGGGCACGCCGCAGTAACGATCCATCAGAAAGGAAAGGTGCTATGGCGAGACGTGAGAATCCGGGCGAGGACCGCCCGACAGCCACCCCACCTGCCTCCACGAATCCAGATCCTTTCGCATCGAATCCGGACGATACGCAGGGCGTGGGGCAGCAGGCGAAAGAGCAGGTCCGCAACCTGGCCAGCGAGGCCAAGCGCGAGACCTCCAAGGTCGCTGGCCAGGCGAGCGACTATGTGTCGAACCTCGTCAGCCGTCAGAAGGATCAGGCAGCCGACAGCCTCGGTGGCGTGGCCGGCGCGATCCGCGACGTGGGCAACCGCCTGCAGGAGCAGGATCAGGCCGCCGGTGTAGGGCAGTATGCGATGCGCGCCGCCGACCAGGTGGACCGCCTCTCCAGCTACCTCCGCGACCGCGACCTGAACACGTTCTTCCGCGACACGGAGACCTTCGCGCGGCGTCACCCCGACGTCTTCCTGGGTGGCACCTTCCTCGCGGGGCTGCTCCTGGCGCGGTTCCTCAAGAGCTCCTCCGAGCGCGGCTTCCAGGGCTACGACGCCAACTCCTACGTCTCCTTCGACGAGGGCTATGGACAGCGCTACGGCCGGAGTGGTTACGACGGCGACGACGCCAATGCCTACGCGTCCTACCCCGGTGAGCGGTACGGCCGGGGAAATGATTACCAGGGCCCGCAGGAGCCGTTCCGCACGCGTGAGAAGGAAGGTCCTTATGGCGAGCCCGAGGGCTTCAAGGTCCCTGACACGCCGGGAGGTGCCTGAAGATGCAGCCGTTGCGCGATGATCGTTCCCTTGGACAGATCCTGAGGGATTTGCGCGACGAGACCAGCCAACTGCTCCGGCAGGAGGTGGATCTCGCCAAGACCGAGATGTCGGAGAAGATGTCCCGGCTGGGCACCAACATGGGCTCGGTTGCGACCGGTGGCGCAGTGCTGTTCGCCGGCGCCCTGGTCCTGCTGGCCGCCCTGACGCTCGGCCTGATCGCTCTCTTTTCCCAGTTCATGGACCGTGACGTGGCGATGTGGCTCGCGCCGCTCCTGGTGGGCGGAGTCCTTGCCTTCATCGGTTACGGAATGGTGAAGAAGGCCCTCCACGCCCTCAAGCAGGAAGGCATCGCTCCACAGAGAACCACCCAGAGCTTGAAGGAGAACAAGGAATGGCTTACAGCGAAGATGAAGTGAAGAACGACAGCGGGCCCAACTCGCGGCAGATCCGCAACGAGATCGAGAGCACCCGCCGCGAGATGGACCGCAACCTCGACGCCCTCGAGTCGAAGCTGACTCCCACGCAGCTCGCGATGGAGGCCTGGGGCCTCTTCCGCGGCGGCTCCACGGCCGGCGCCAGCCGGCTCTGGCGGATCGCCAAGCAGCACCCCGGCCCGGCTGCCGTCATCGGCGTCGGCCTCGCCTGGATGCTGAGCGAGAACACCAAGGGCAGCGACGACCGTACCGAGTACGGCTACCGTCCGGGTTATGCCGGCGCCTACGGCTACAGCGGCCGCCGGGGCTACACGGGCTATGCCGGCACGACCGGCGGCTATGAGACAGGCTACGCAGGAGACTACGACGAAGGCGAAGGCCGAGTCAGCTCCGCCCTGCACAGCGCGGGAGACAAGGTCTCCAGCGCCGCGGGCACTGCCAAGGATGCCGTGACCGGGGCAGCTTCCACCGCCAAGGATGCGGTGGCCGATGCGGCCAGCACGGCCAAGGACGCCGTGATCGGCGCCAAGGACCGGGTGGCCGAGGCCGCGGGCACGGCTCGCGAGAAGGCTTCCGAGCTGAGCTGGCAGGCGCGCGAGCAAGCGCGCTACCGGACACGCCAGGCGCGGGTCGGCTTCTGGGAGACCATGGAAGAGCGGCCCCTGGCGCTCGGCGCCGCGGCGATCGCCCTCGGCGTGGTCGCCGGCCTCATGATCCCGTCCACCCGCAAGGAGGACGAGCTCATGGGCGAGACGCGCGACCGTCTCATGGAGCGCGCGAAAGAGGTGGGCGGGGAGGCCCTGGAGAAGGGCAAGCAGGTCGCCCACGTGGCGGTGGACACCCTCAAGGAAGAGGTCGAGCGTCAGGAGCTGACGCCCGAGAAGCTCGCCGAGAAGGTGCGCACGGTCGCCAAGGAGGCCACGAATACCGTCAAGGAGGAAGGCAAGCGCCAAGCCTCCGATCTCAAGGAGACCGTCAAGGGCGATACGACCGGCGGCAATGTGGGCATCGAGCAGCCCGAGCCCGAGTTTTCCCGGAAGTAGCCGCGGTCTCGGTTCTCTCGTCCGGAGCCGGGGGGAGGCCAGGAAGGAGGGTGCTTTGACAGGCCCTCGCCTGGCCTCTTGCTCTATAGAATGGCTGCGCCATGACAACGATCCCGCTCCCTGTCGAACCCATCGAGCCCGGCCCCGGTCAGGAATCCGTCTGGGACTATCCGCGTCCCCCGCGCGTGGAGGACTCGACGCGCCACATCCAGGTCTGGTTCAACGGCGTGCTGCTGGCCGAGACACGCCGGGCCAAGCGCGTGCTGGAGACCAGCCATCCCCCTGCCTGGTACATCCCGCCCGAGGACGTAAAGCTGGAGCACTTCCGTGAGAACGAGGATTCGAGCTGGTGCGAGTGGAAGGGCCTCACCCACTACTACGACGTCGAGGTGAACGGCGTCCGTGCCCCCTCGGCCGCCTGGTTCTACCAGATGCCCACGCGCATGTTCGAGGAGCTGCGCCACCACGTCGCCTTCTACCCCCACCTCATGGAAGCCTGCTTCGTGGACGGCGAGCGCGTCACCCCCCAGGCCGGAGGCTTCTATGGCGGCTGGATCACCAGCGATGTCGTCGGGCCGTTCAAGGGAGGGCCGGAGACGGCGGGTTGGTAAAACCTGGATAACGCAAGTCCGTACAATAGGGCATGTCCCCGATCGCCCAACCCGCTCCCGCCCGGCAGCACCGGTTCCCCACGCGCGAACAGCTCGTAGAGAAGGCGAAGGCCCGCATGGCCGTGCCACGGGTCCAGATGATGCTCCTGCTCTCGGCAGCCGGCGGTGCGGGCTTCCTCGCATCCTACGGCCTGCTCAAGCTCGGTCTGGACCAGATGGCCCTGCGCTATCCGCTCGCGGTCGGGGTCGCCTACCTGGTGTTCTTTCTGCTTCTGCGCCTGTGGCTCACCCTTCAAAGTGATCCCGAGGATTCCCTTGATGGGCTCGATCTGGCCGTCGATGTAGCGGACGGCTTGGATGCCATGCACGTGTCGACACCCAGCGGGCCGTCCTTGGACCTCGATGTCCCGGATTTTGACGAAGGGATCTTCCTGGTCGTGATCGCGGCCGTGGCTGCCGTGGTCCTCGGCGCCGTCTTCTATGTGATCTATCTCGCCCCGCTCCTGCTGGCCGAGGTCCTGGTGGATGGCGTGCTCCTGGTGGCCTTCTACAAGCGGCTGAAGCGGCCCGAGCCCGAGCACTGGGCGCTGTGCGCGGTCAGGCGGACCTGGATTCCCGCGATCATCGTGGCCGTCACGTTCTTTTTCGCGGGAGTGGTCTTCCAGAGCCTCGCCCCGGAAGCGCGCTCCATCGGCGGAGTTTGGAAGTCGGTCAGCTCAGATTCTTCGCCAGCCGGATCCCCGTGAACTGGAACCGCGCGTCAGCCGGCCAGAAGTTCCGGTAGCTGGCGCGGATGTGGTTGGCCGGCGTGGCGCAGGAGCCGCCGCGCAGCACGCGCTGGTTGTCCATGAACTTCCCGTTGTACTCCATGAGCGCGCCCTCGAAAGGCCGGTAGCCCGGATAGGGCTCGTAGTGGCTGATCGTCCACTCCCAGACGTCGCCGCCCATCTGGACTAGCGAGCCGTCTCCATTTGCGGTCCGGGGATGGAGAAGGCCACTGTCGAGGAAGTTGCCGTCCCCAGGAAACCCGGAGGTCCGCGCCGCGTGCTCCCATTCGCGCTCGGTGGGCAGGCGGGCTCCCTTCCAGCGGGCGTAGGCGTCGGCCTCGTAGAAGCTCACGTGGCAGACGGGCTCGTCCGGGTCGATCTCGCGGGTTCCCGAGAGGGTCCAGACCTGACCATCCTCCCAGTACAGAGGTGAAGCCCAGCCCTCATCCCGCACCCTGGCCCATCCGTTGGATAGCCAGAGGAGAGGATTGGAGTAGCCGCCGTCCTCCATGAACTCCTGGTACTCGCGGTTGGTCACCAGCCGGTTGAGCAGGGCAAAATCGTCGAGCCAGGCTTTGTGGACCGGCACCTCGTTGTCCCAGCACCAGCCCCCCTCCAAGTTCCCGAATTCGTGCAGCCCTCCCTCGATGTCGCACCACCGGGCTTCCGGCGCCGGGCCGCGGCCGGTCTCGACAGCGGTCTGGTAGGGCTCGCGCAGCTCGGGCCTGTTGGACCCCAGGATGTGCTTGAGCTCCGTAACCAGCAGCTCCTGGTGCTGCTGCTCGTGCTGGACGCCGGTGAGGACGAGGAAGCCGAGGCGCTCCAGGCCGGCCTCGGGCACGCCGTGGATCAGCTCCGCCATGCGGCCGTCGACCGACTCGCGGAAGCGGTAGACCTCGTCGTTCGTGGGCCGGCTCACGAGCCCGCGGTGATCGCGGCGGATGCGCGGCCCCAGCGCTTCATAGTAGGAGTTGAGGACGTACTCCAGCTTCGCGTCATCCTCCGAATAGATCCCGAAAGGCTCCAGGACGTTCTTCGCGAAAAACCAGGATGTGTGCCCGAGGTTCCACCACGGCGGGCTGACATCGGGCATGGATTGGATACGGTAGTCCTCGGCCTTCAAGGGCCGGCAGAGATCGACGCTCAGGTTGCGGGTGGTACGGTAGCGCTCTAGGAGTTGCTCGCGGTTCATGGGGAGGATTGTATCCTCCCCCCGGAATTATTCGCGCGGATCGAGCGAACCGTAAACCTCCTCGCGGTACGCCTTCTCCTTGTCGGGATTGCCGAGGAGATGATGGACGTCCGAGAGCTTGAGGAGGAGGGGCGTGCGGTTTTCGGTGGTATTGGGGGTAGTACTGAGGGCCTGCTCGTAGAGGCGTTGCGCGCCGGCATTGTCGGAGGCCGCGAAGGCCGCGTCGCCCGCGCGCTCCAACCAGGCCGCGGGAGGCGCTCCCTCGGATTTGAGCTGGCGGACGCGCTCCAGGGCGTACTCGCGGGCCTCGGCATGGCGCCCTGCATCCCGGAGAGCCCGGAACCTGGGATCGAGACGGTCCGCGAAGAGCTTGCGGCGGCCGGGCGCGACGAACGGCGGCAGCGCGGCTTCGCGGCTGGTGCCGATCCAGAGGTCATCCAGCCAGAAGCGGACGTTGGAGCGGTCTCCGTACACGCTGCCCACGAACGAGAAGAGGCTGACGATCGAGCCCGGATGGTCCGAGGCGTTGGGCTGGTCCTTCAGGCTCACGGCGGGCTCTGCCGATCCTTCGGCGGTCACCCGCAGGTCGTACCGACCGCGGGTCACGTCGTAATCGACGTCCACGGCGTACCAGGTGTAGGGCTCCAATGCGAGCAGAGGCTTCGCGGCCTTGCCCGTGGTGTGGTGGAGCCAGCCGTCGCGCGTGGTGAGCCAGAGCGCATGGCCGTTGGGGCCGAGGTTGAACCAGCCCGGCCCGGCAAAGGAGACGTTCAGCTCCTCCTTCGGATCGGCCACGAGAAGGGCAAAGTGAATGACCAGCCAGCCGTCCCGGCGCTCCGGGAGATAACCCTGAAGCTCGGGGAAGTCGCCGTCGCCGGCAACGTCGCGGATCTCCACCGAGCGGTGGCCGCTGACCTGGAAGTCATTGGAGAGCTGGACGTTGCCGCGGGCGTTGCGGAAGACGGCGAAGGTATCAGGCCCCGTATCGACCAGGCGGTCGTCGAAGTTGTAATAGGCGAGGACGGACGAGGGTTTCGCCCCGACGCTCGAAGCCATTGAAGCGTCGGACGAACCCCCCGCCAGCAGGGCAAGCGCTAGAGATGCGCGCGATAGTCCTCGAGCCATAGCTGCCATAGGGCGATGCTCCGCTCCCGTCTGTCTTCGGGAAAGAGGGCGTGAAACCCCTTCGTCTCGCCGGTCAGAATGCTCAGGGCCTGGATCGACACGGCCCGCACCTGGGACTTGGGATTGGACAGCGCCGCGATCAGCCCCTCATAGATCCGTGCCTTCTGCTTCGCGTCGACATGAATCTGGTCATAGGCCAGGGCGCAGGCCGCCTTGTCCCGGAACAGGGGGTCGCGGTCGTTCTCCAGCGTGTAGAGCAGCGTCTCGATGACCATGGGATCGTCGCTGACGCGGCCCAGTGCGTACTGAACCGCCAGGCGCAGCTCGACGTTTTCGGAGCGGAAGTCCCGCACCAGGGCGCGCTCGGCCACCTGCGACCGGGCCCCCATCTTGTAGAAGAGGTTGGCGAGCTGGATTCGCTCGCGCTCCTCGCTCAGCTCGTAGAGCCACACCATCGAGGCGACAGCCTCGTCCCCGAGCGCGCGGAGCCCGTCCGCATCGTCGGCTTCGACGAGACGCGTCACCTGCTGGCTCAATTCTTCGGCGAACACAGGAACGGAAAGGACAAGCGCGAACACGACGAGCAGAGACAGCCTGCGGCACATCTTCATAACCTCCTACGGGCGAATTGTTGAATAGAGAATAGCAGATCTTTGCCAACGTGCAAGGTGGATCTGGAGATAGGCAGAGCGGGAATCCTGTATTCTTTTGCCGGAGGTGCCATGACAAGGAAGATCTCGGTTTCCGAGCTTCAGCCGCAGATCGGGGACGTTCTGGACCGTGTCCAGGAGGACAAGGACCGGTTCGTCATCACCCGGGAAGGCCGTGCGGAGGCGGTGCTGCTGTCCACGGAGGACTTCGACGGTCTCCTCGAGACCCTGGACATCTTGTCGAACAGCGACCTGGTGCAGAGGTTGATCGAAGCGGAAAAAGAGCTCGCCTCCGGCGGTGGCCGCCTTCTGGCCCCATGACCCTCCTCACAACGCCTGTCACCGAGCAGCTCGGAATTGAAGTACCGATCCTCTGCGGCGCGATGTACCCGTGCAGCAACCCGGAGCTGGTGGCCGCCGCCTCGGAGGCGGGGGCCATGGGCATCCTCCAGCCGCTCTCCCTGGTCTACGTCCATGGCCACGAATTCCGCGCCGGCCTGAAGCTGATCCGCAGCCTGACGGCGAAGCCGGTAGGGATGAACGTGATCGTGGAGCAGTCCTCCAAGGTCTACCTGGAGCGCATGCAGCTCTACATGGACACAGCCTTGGAAGAGGGGGTCCGCTTCTTCGTGACCTCGCTGGGGAATCCCCGCTGGGTCGTGGAGCGCGCGCACGCCGTGGGCGGCCGGGTCTATCACGACGTGACCGACCGCCGCTGGGGCCTCAAGGGGCTGGAGGCGGGGGTGGACGGGCTGATCGCGGTCAACAACCGGGCGGGCGGCCACGCCGGCTCGAAGAGCGCCGAGGAATTGCACGAAGAGCTGCACGACCTCGGCGTGCCCCTGGTCTGCGCCGGCGGGGTGGGAGATGAGGAGGGCTTCGTCAGGGCCTTGCAGATGGGCTACGCCGCGGTCCAGATGGGCACCCGCTTCATCGCCACGGCGGAATGCACGGCCCATCCCGACTACAAGAAGGCGATCCTCGACGCACGGGAGCAGGACGTCGTCCTGACCGAGCGGCTGACCGGGGTGCCGGTCTCGGTGATCCGCACGCCCTACATCGACAAGCTGGGGACCAAGGCGGGTCCCTTCGGCCGCTGGATGCTCAAGGGGCGCAAGACCAAGCACTGGATGCGGATGATCTACTCCCTCCAGTCGCTCTGGAAGCTGAAGCGCTCCTCGGCACGCTCGTTCTCCTACAAGGATTACCTACAAGCGGGCAAGAGCGTGGAAGGGATCGAGGAGATCCTGCCGGTCGCGGAGGTGGTGCGGCGGTTTCGGATGGCGGGGTTGGCGGGGGAGGGCGCCATGAATGTCGCCCCTACAAGCAAGCTCCCGATGTCATCGCAAGAAGGGGCTCGCTTGTAGGGGCGTGATTCATCACGCCCGGGTGGGGGCTGGCCTCTAGCCTATCCCGGCGGCCTCGGGCACGCAGCCCCCGCGGGGAAGACCCAGTAGGCGAGCCCAGGCCCCTTCTCCTTCTTCGTCAGGGGGGAGCGCTCGTGCGGGGCTTTCCCGTCTCTCATCAGTCTTTGCATGTCGGCGATGACCGAGCAGTTGTCCCCGAAGTAGGAGTGCCCGAGCAGGCTGGTGTCCACCTGGGAGACGTCGACCGTGTCGATCCCGGAGAGCACGAGCACCTCAGGCTCGGTCTCCCCTGCCCGGGCCCAGCCGTGCACCTTCTTCGAGGCCTTGAGGGCGCCGTCCTTCGAGGAGGCGTAGAGGGTGACCCGCTTGCCGGCCCGGCGGAAGCTCTTCGCCAGGTTGGCGAACACCTGAGCATTGACGTCCGGCGCGGTGAGGAGGATTTCCTTGAACAGCGGCTGATCATTGCCGCGCATGGCCATTGCGATGCGGTCCAGGGCATCGGTCAGGGCGCGGTTCCCCATGCTGTGGGCCACCAGGTAGATGGAGCGGGCGCCGGAGCGCGTGGCGAGGTTGCGGAGGAAAGGCGCCAGGCTGAAGACCGTCGCCCGCACGCTGTCCTCGTCCTGCGTGTAGCCGGACAAGGATGCCTGCGAGGGCCAGCTATAGAGGACAGGCGCGCCGTCGACACCGAGGTCGTAGGCGAGTTGGGCCGTGCGCAGCACGGCGTCGTGGAAGTTCACGTTGTAGCCGTGGACGAAGACGAGCATCTCCTTGGCGACTGACTTCCCCAGGGTCCCCTGCAGCCGCCCGTAGAAGCCGTTCGGCCCAAGCTCCTCCAGCCCGAGCAGGACCATGTGCTTGCGGGGATCGGGCTCGAAATCCAGCTTCCAGATCGACGGCCGCTCGATTTCGCCCATCCGGTGGTCCCTGGGGACGCTCACCTTGCAGACTCCCAGGTGCAGCAGGCCCTCGTCCTCCCCCTGCATCCGCATCCGCATGGGACCGAACCGCTCCTCCAAAGGCTTGTCGCGCCGCAGCTCGCGGTCGGTGCCGTAGAAGACCTCGACCTCGGCGTACCCCTTGTCGGGGTTGAGGCCGGGCGGCGCGATCGACGCCGTGGGGCGCACGGTCCTGACGACTCCCGGGCCCTCGAAAGCGCACTCGATGACCAGCCTGTCCTGGGCGGTCTCCGGGCCGAGGACCGCGGAGTGCTCGAAGGTGCTCCAGGGCGTCTTGACGATCAACCGGTACGGTCCCGGTTGGAGCCCCTCGAAGCTGAACCGGCCGTTTTCATCCGTGACGAGGACCCTGTCCTCGCGGCCTTCCATCTTCAAGGTCAGGTCCACTCCCGGCAGGGGGGCGCCGTCCGGAGAGGCCGCCCTGCCCCGGAGCTCGAAGAGCTCGGGCTCGGGCTGGGCATGGAGTACGGGCAGGGCCAGAAGCCAAGCCAGGGCGAACAGATGACAGACGCGCTTCATAGATCCTCATTATAGAAGGCGCGCTGAAGCGGAGACTGTTACCGAGGTGCGATAGATTGAGGAGAGGAGGAGCACACACATGAGTGAGATGCCGAAGCCCAAGGTGGGGACTGTCTCGTGGACCGATCTGACCATCCCGAATGCCGACGAGGTCCGCGATTTCTATGCCGCGGTCACCGGCTGGAAGCCCGAGGCCCTGAGCATGGGGGATTACAACGATTACGTCATGTCCACCCCGGAAGGTACGGGAGTCGCGGGCGTCTGCCATGCGCGGGGAACCAACGCCGACATGCCGCCGCAGTGGCTGATCTACATCACGGTCGAGAGCGTGGACGAGAGCATCCGCCAGTGCGAGCAGCTGGGCGGCAAGGTGATCGCCGGGCCCAAGAAGATGGGTGCCGGAAAGTACTGCGTGATCCAGGATCCGGCTGGCGCCGTGGCCGGGCTGATCGACACCGGGGAGAACCAGGGATGAGGCTGACCCTGATCCAGGTGCCGTACGACTCGGGCCACTTCGGAGCGCGGATGGGCCGCGGGCCGCTCCACCTGATCGAGCAGGGGCTGGCGGGCGCGCTGGAGCGCGCCGGGCATGAGGTCGAGGTGGTCCCCATCCGGCTCGAAGGCTTCCTCACCGAGGTAACTTCGGCGCCTCTGCTGCACCGCCAAGTGGCGGAGAAGGTGTCTCGAGCGCGGGAGGATGGCCGGCTGCCCGTGGTCCTTTCCGGCAACTGCAACGCCGCGGCCGTGGGCAGCCTGGCTGGGATTGGAAAGGCGGGGGTGGTCTGGATGGACGCCCATGGCGACTTGAACACGCCAGACACCTCGCCCTCGGGCTTCTTCGACGGCATGGCCATCTCGGTCGCGATGGGAACGGCGTGGCCGACCCTGACCGCGAAGCTCCCGGGGTTCCATCCGCTGGACCCGCGCAACGTCGTCCACATCGGGGCCCGCGACTTCGATCCCCCGGAGTTGGAGGTGATCGAGCGCGCGGGCATCGCCCGCATCGGAGTCGAGGAGCTGGATGGCCTCGACGCCGCCCTTGCAGACCTCGCCACCCGTGTGGACCAGGCCTACATCCACATGGATCTGGACGTCCTCGACCCAACCGAGCTGAGAGCCAACGTCTACTCCGTGCCGGGTGGGATGACGGTCGCCCAGGTAGAGGAAGTGGTCCGGGCTACCGGACGGCATCTGAAGATCGCCGCGGCGGGCATCACCGCCTATGACCCGGACCAGGACCCCGAGGGGCGGGGCGTGCGGGTGGCCGAGCGGCTGCTGAAGGCGCTTGGAACCCTCACCCCCTAGCCCCCTCTCCCACACGCACTCACACCCGCCCGGGAGAGGGGGGACCGGATCGGACGGATCTTCTGTTTTGCTGTTGCTGTTGGGCGGTGGCGCCCCTCGCCCGGGCGGGTGTGAGTGCGTGTGGGAGAGGGGACGGGGGTGAGGGTTCCGGCGGAAAGTACTAAGATGGCCCCATGGCAGACAAAAGCAAGATCTGGGAGCTGCTCGGGCGGTCGGTGAAGTGGGAAGAAGTCGTCCGCCACGGCCCGAAGATCGTCGAGGCCGCCCGCATCCTCTACGAGAGCAACCGGCAGCGACAGCAGCAGTCAACTGGCTCCGCCGGCACAGCGTCCGGTCCCGATCCCGGCCGTCTCGCCGATCTGGATAAGCGGATCCGGCGGCTGGAGGAGAACGAGACCGAGCAGGCGGCTCTCGTCACCGACATCGCGAATCAGCTCGAATCCCTCACGCGAAGCGTCGATGCCCTCGGCTCCCGGGTGCAGACGCTCCTCTGGCTCGGCGGCGGCGCGCTGGTGGTAGGCTTGGTGGCCCTGGCGCTGTCACTCACGCGTTAGGCTCCGAGGCAGCCGGCGGCCTCGACCGTCGAGGCCGCCCACTCCCCGGGATTAGACTCCCCCTGAAACAGGCCGGATTAAAAACCTATTTCAAGAAGATCTTCATTCGTCGATCGAACGGTCCTTGGTCTCGCGGAGGAACAGCGCGCCGATGACCACCGTCATCAGCGCGACGGCAATTGGGTACCAGAGGCCGGCGTAGATGTTGCCCGCCCGCGCCACCATGGCGGTCGCGAGCAGCGGCAGCATGCCGCCGAACCAACCGTTGCCAATGTGGTAGGGCAGCGACATCGACGTGTAGCGGATGCGGGCGGGGAAGAGCTCAACCAGAAAAGCGGCGATCGGTCCGTAGACCATGGTCACGTAGAGCACCAGGATGAACAGGATCAGCACGGTCATCGGATAGTTGATCCGCGACTTGTCCACCGCGGCGGGATAGCCGGTCTGCGCCAGCGCCTCCTTGTAGCGCGCCTCGTCCCATCCGGCCAGCTCGACTGTCCCGATGCGGGTGACCAGCTCCTCCCCGGGTTTGGATTCGAAGGAGAGCCCCGCCTTGGTGAGGAAGTCCTTGGCGCGGTCGCAGTCCGTGAACTCCGTGTTCGGCCCGATGAAAACGTGGAAGTTGCAGTCGCTCGCCGTGACCGAAATCGGGTTCGTCTCGTTGTACTCCTCGAGCGCCGGGTTGACGAAGTGGGTAAGCCCCTTGAACAGCGGGAAGTAAGTCAAAGCCGCGATCAGGCATCCGGCGAGGATGATCTTCAGCCGGCCGATGCGGTCGGACAACCTTCCGAAGACGATGAAGAACGGGGTGGCGAGCGCCAGCGAGATGCCGACCACGGTGTACGCGGTCAGGTAGTCGAGCTTGAGCGAGATGGTCAGGAAGAAGAGCGCGTAGAACTGGCCCGTGTACCAGACCACGCCCTGCCCGGCCGTCGCTCCGAGCAGCGAGAGCAGCACGTACTTGTTGTTCGGGTAGTGCAGGAAGCTCTCGCGCAGCGGCGCCTTGGAGCCCTTGCCCTGTGCCTTCATCTCGCGGAAGACCGGCGACTCTTCGAGCTTGACGCGGATGTAGATGGAGAAGATCAGCAGCACCAGCGACACCAGGAAGGGCAGGCGCCATCCCCAGCGCGTGAACGTATCGACCGGCATCAGGCCGCGGCAGAGGCCGATCACGAGCAGCGACAGGAAGAAGCCCAGCGTGGCGGTGGTCTGGATCCAGCTCGTGGCGGCGCCGCGGTTGCGGTCCGTGGCATGTTCCGCTACGTAGGTGGCCGCGCCGCCGTATTCCCCTCCCAGAGCGAGGCCCTGGAGCAGGCGCAGGAGGACCAGGATGACCGGAGCGGCCATGCCGATCGCCTCGTACGTGGGCAGCAGGCCGACGCCGAAGGTCGCCGCGCCCATGACCACGATGGTCAGCAGGAACGTGTGCTTGCGGCCAACCAGGTCGCCAAGGCGCCCGAACACCAGGGCGCCGAAGGGCCGCACCAGGAACCCGGCGGCGTAGGTGGCGAACGCCGCGAGCAGCGCCGCCGTGTCATTGCCCTTGGGGAAGAACAGCGCCGCGAAGAACGGCGCCAGCGTGGCGTAGAGGTAGAAGTCGTACCACTCGAAGACAGTGCCGAGCGACGAGGCGAAGATGACCCTGCGTTCTTCGGACCTTGCTGACATGGTTAGTGCTCTGTCACGCCGGAAAAGATGGATCCTTTGTAGGGGCACCTCTTGTGGGTGCCCTCCGGAGGGCGGCCACAAGAGCCGCCCCTACATGAAACGCTATCCATCATTCGGCCTGTGACGAGGTACTAGATGAAGGGGATGACCTGTCCAAGAACGCCGATGATGCCGTTGAGCGCCGAGGCCCAGGAGGATGCGCCGGTGAGGTCGCCGAGCGATTTCCCGAGCGCCTGGATCCCCGTTTGCAACTCGGCGCTGTGCTTCTCCAGGCTGTCCGCGATGTCGCTGAGCTGGGCCGTGTTGAGCTGGTTGATCACCGAGGTCAGGTGGAGCCGCGCCGCCACGAAGGCCTGTTTGTCGGCGTCCGGAAGCTGCTGCACCTGCTGCACGACCTCGATGCCGTAGAGCTGGACCTCGATCGTCCGCAGGCCGTCGAGGAGCTGATTCAGGTCGGCCTGAGTATCGGCGGGATTGGCGAGGGCCTTGTCGGCCTCCGCCTGCGCCTGGTCCGCGTCGGCCTGGGCGTCAGTCACAGGGTTGTCTACAGGATTGGCGGGATCGCTCATTGGCTTGCTCCGGTGGTTTGTGGGGTCTTCTTCAGGGCTTCGAGGCTCGCGATGACCGGGGCGAGGTCGTCCGTGATCGCCTGGACCTCCGCGGCGGTGAGATCGTTCGTGAGCAGCTTGTTCCAGGCCTGCTGCAGGTCCCTCGCCGCCTGGGCCGCGGTGTTCACCTGTGCCACCAGCTCCGGCTGGGAGAGCAGCGAGTAGCGCTCGGACATCCAGCTCTGCTGCGTGCCCGCGTTGACCTGGCCGGCGATGAGGGGAGCCACGACCTGTTGATCATAGCTCTGGGCGGTGGTGAACCGGGCATTGGCCTCGGCCTGGCTGCCGAGCACCGCGAGCAGGTTCTGCTGGAGCTGGAGGATCTGGGCGATCGTCTCCTTGCGCGCTGCGAGCTCGCGCTGCAGCTCCTTGCCCTGGATCTCCTTGACGACGAGGTTCCCGACGCTGCCGGCCGCCGTCGCCACGGCCGTCCCCTGCGCGATGCTCGTGCCGCGCACCTCCTGGGTAACGCTGCCCAGGGTTGTGGCCAGAGCCTGGACCTCGGTCGCGAAGGATTGCGGCGCGCTGCTCGTCGCCAGACCCGCCAGAGCCTGGAAATAACTGCCCAGCAGGGTGGTCTGCAACTGGATGCGGTTCAGCTCCGCCAGGTAGGCCCGCATGTCCTGGTCCTGTTTTTGAATATCGGACAGGGCAACCGGTGCGAGGGCCCGGCTTTGCAGCAGCTTTACCGAGTTGGCGTCGACGGTACTGTTGCCGACCTGGGTGATGAGGCCTGTTACCGCCTGGGTATAGGCGGTACCGGCGGAGGCGAAGGCCTGGAATTGGGGGACCTTGGCTGTCGCGCAGCCCGTGAGGGCGGCGAGCAGCAGGACCGGCAGGAGCAGGCGGACGGCTCTCTTCATGTCGTTGTCTCCAGTGGAACGGCCGCCGCAGTATACCCGGTAACATTTGAATCAGAAGGGCTGATCCGTGCGGAGATTCTTGCAATGACCGACATCCTCTACATCACGGGCCATGGGTATTCGGGCTCGACGCTTCTGACCTTCCTCCTGGACGCCCATCCCCAGATCGCCACGGTCGGCGAGCTGGGGATCGCCGAGCAGGCGAAGAGCCAGACCACGCCCGAGGAGTACCTGTGCTCGTGCCGCGCCCCGGTGAGGGAGTGCGGGTTCTGGCGCCGCGTCAGCCGGGAGATGGGGGAGCGGGGGATTCCCTTCGACGTGTGGGATTCCGATCTGGACTTCCGGGCTAAGGGTGGAGGCATCTCCGACGTGATCCTGCGTGCTGTCCAGCGCGGTCCGGTCCTGGAGGCGGCCCGCAGCATCGGCGTCCGGGCCGTCCCCGGAGCCCGGCGCGAGCTCTCCCGGATCCTCTCCCGGATCGAGGCCCTGGCCGAGGTCGTCACCGGCATCAAGGGCAGCCGCATCTTCCTGGACAGCTCCAAGCGGCCCGAGCGCGCGGTCTTCATGCGCCGCATCCCGAGCTTCGACATGCGGGTGCTCCACCTCGTCCGGGACGGCCGCGCCGTCTCCTGGTCGAACATGAAGAACCTCGGCGCCGGCCCCGAGGCCGCCGCGGATTCCTGGGTTGCCGACAACCGGGCGGCCGAGCAGGCCCGGCGCTATTTCCCGAAGGACCGGTGGATGACCCTCCGCTACGAGGACCTCTGCGCGGACCCTGCCGGCACCCTGTCGAAGATCTACACCTTCTCCGGCCTTCCTCCCGGCAATGGTGTCCCCGAGTTCCGCGAGGGCGAGCACCACGTCATCGGCAACCGCATGCGCCTGTCGTCGACCTCGGAGATCCGCATCGACGACCGCTGGAAGACGGCCCTCGAGCCCGAGCAGATGGCAGTGGTCGAGAGCCGGGTGGGGGAGCTGAACCGGGGCTACGGCTATGGCAAGCTCTGACCCCTCACCCCCTGACCCCCTCTCCCACCGTACTCCCGCCCGACCGGGAGAGGGGGGACCGGATCTGAAGCTTTTGGGCGGGGGCGCCCCTCTCCCGGGGGAAGGGCGTGCGATGGGAGAGGGGACGGGGGTGAGGGGTCTCCGAGCCGCCATCGTCGGGGCAGGATACGTCGCCGCCTTCCATATCGAGGCCATGGCCGGCGTTCCCGGCCTGGAGATCGCCGCGGTCTGCGATCCGGACTTGGAACGGGCGCGGGCCCTGGCGCAGCGCTGGGACATCCCCGCGGCCGTGGCCTCGGTCGCGGAGCTGGCCGCCCTGGACGTCCACGTCGCTCACGTCCTCACTCCGCCGGACCTGCACGTGCGGGTGACCCGCGAGCTTCTGGAAGCCGGGATCGGCGCGTTCGTGGAGAAGCCCTTCGCCCTTTCGAGCCGTGACGCCTGGGAGCTGGCGGAGCTGGCTGCGGCGCGCGGAGTCCCCCTCGGGGTCAACCACAACAATCTCCACCATCCGGCCTTTACGCGCCTCCTCGACTGGGTGAGGGCGGGCAAGATCGGCCGCGTCGAGCACGTGCGCATCTGCCTCTCGGTGCCGCTCGCGCAGCTCGACGCCGGGGACTTCTCCCATTGGATGTTCCGGTCGCCCGAGAACATCGTCTTCGAGCAGGCCCCCCATCCGGTCTCACAGCTCCATGCCCTCATCGGCCGCGTGCGGGAGGCGAATACCACCCTGCTCGGCACGCGGGAGCTGCATCCCGGCCAGATCTTTCACGACCGCTGGCTCGTGGCCGCGAAGGGCGAGCACGGCACGGCGGAGATCTACATGTCCTTCGGCCGGCCGTTCCACCGCTGGACGCTGGAAGCCCTCGGGACCGACGGCTCCGCCGAGGCCGACCTCGGCCACGGCTTCTTCTCCTACGAGCAGAAGACCTCCTGGCTCGACTTCTGGAACGGCTTCCTGGCCGGCCGCCGACGGGCCCGCGCCCTTCGCCGGGACAGCTGGGAAAACCTCCTCGGGTACGCCCGCTACACCCTCGGCCTCGGCCGCCGGGCGGACAGTTTCTTCGCGGGCATGCGCGGCTCCATCGAGGCCTTCTATGCCGCCCTGCGGTCCGGACAAGCTCCGTCGGTAGGTGCCGAGGTGCTGGAGTGGTGCGAGGCCATCGCCGAGCCTGCCCGCCGCTCGGCAAGCCCCGAGGCGCTGCCCGTCCCCGCCGAGCCATCCCCGCCGCGCCACGGCGAAATCGTAGTCCTCGGCGGCACCGGCTTCATCGGCCGGAGGGTGGTCCAGGGCCTGCTCGGCCGCGGTACTCCGGTCACCGCCGTCGTACGGCGAACACAAGGCCTGCCGCCCGCGCTCCTCGAAGCCGCCCGGGACGGGCGTTTGCGGCTGGTGAAAGGAAGCCTCGAGGACCGTGCCTCCCTGGCCGCGGCCTTCCAGGGGGCGCAAACCGTCCTCCATCTCGCCACCGGCGGGGGAGACACCTGGGAGAAGGTCCAACGCTCCATGGTCCAGGGTTCGAAGGGCGCTGCCGAAGAGGCCATGGCCCAGGGGGTGGGGCGCTTCGTCTATGTCTCCTCGATCGCCGCTCTCTATGGCGGGCCCGACGCCGGCACGGCAGTCCTCGAAGACTCCCTGGAGACCGATCCCCAGCCCGAGGCGCGGGACGTCTACAGCCGGGGCAAGGCAGAAACCGAGCGCGCCCTGGTCGCACTGCAGCGCGAGCGCGGCCTGCCTCTGGTCATCGCCCGGCCGGGAGTCGTCCTCGGCGAAGGCACTCCGTTCCAGCACTCGGGCTTCGGCCTCTGGGTGCGGGACAACCACTGCGTGGGTTGGGGATTGGGAGAGAATCCGCTTCCCCTGGTGACCGCCGACGACGTGG
Source organism: uncultured Holophagales bacterium (assembly GCA_963741305.1). Taxonomy (GTDB): domain Bacteria; phylum Acidobacteriota; class Thermoanaerobaculia; order Multivoradales; family UBA5704; genus DATMER01. The sequence goes on from CAVUHL010000003.1 coordinate 771,573, forward strand.
CCGAGGCCCTGGTCCGTATTGCGCTCCACGAGGGGGACGATCTGCACGGAAAGGCCCTCAACCTCTGCGGCCGGCCGTCGCTCTCGGCGCGGGAGGTCGTGGACGAGCTGCGGAAGTCCACCGGGCGGGATCTCCACTTCCACCCGCGCCCCTTGTGGTTCAGCCAGATCCTCGAGATCGGCAAGTGGGTGGTGAAGAAGGCTGGCCGCCGTCCGGGCACGGTCTTCCCCTCCTACCGCGACCTCAAGGCGCGGGCGCTCGTCCCCGCCATCCCCAGCCGTACCGCCCGGGAAGTCCTCGGTTGGTCGCCAGTCGAGGACCGCGAAGGCCTGCTCGACCGGACCGTGCGCATCTATTCCTCCAACAAACCGTGAGAACGCCCCACCTGCTGCACGTCTTCTCGAACTTCGTGCCGACCGGCCCGGAGCTGAGGACCGTGGAGCTGATCGGCGCGTTTGGAAAGGTTTTTCGCCACTCCATCGTCTCCATGGACGGCAGGACGAGCGCGGCAGACCGTCTGCCACAGGATGCCGACGTGCGCCTCCTGCCATCGTCGCCCAAGGCCGGATCGCTCGCAACTTCCCGCCAGATGCGCAGGCTCCTCGAGCAAGAGCAGCCCGATCTCGTGCTCACCTACGGCTGGGGGGCGTTCGATACGCTCCTCGCGGCCCGGAGCCTCGGCTTCCGGCGGGTGATCCATCACGAAGAGGGGTTCAACGAAGACGAGGCCGAGCAGTTCAAGGGCCGGCGGGTCTGGGCGCGGAGGCTCGTGCTGCCCGGCGCGGCGGCCGTGGTCGTCCCCTCCGAGCGCCTGAAGACGATCGCCGTCGATCTCTGGCGGCTCCGGCCGGAGAAGGTGCGGCTGATCCCCAACGGCATCCGGCTCGACCGCTTCGCGCCCGGCAAGCGCAGCGGCGGGCCTCTGGTGGTGGGAACCGTCGGAAGCCTGCGGGCGGTGAAAAACCATGCCCGGCTGCTGGAGGCTGTCGCAAAAACGGACGCGCACCTCCTGCTGGTGGGGGACGGCGAGGAGCGTCCCGCCCTGGAGCGCCGGGCCGCGGAGCCGGACCTCGCCGGCCGTGTCCGCTTCGCGGGATACCAGGAATCGCCGGCCCCCTTCTACCAGGCCATGGACGTCTTCGCCCTGAGCTCGGACAGCGAGCAGATGCCGGTCGCCCTCCTCGAAGCCATGGCCTCCTCCCTGCCTGCCGTCTCGACCGACGTGGGGGACGTCCGGACGATGCTCCCACCCGAGCAGGCCCCCTTCCTGGGCCCCGACCTCGCCGCCGGGATCGCCAGGTTGGCCGCCGATCCCGGCCTCCGCCGGCAGCTCGGCGGCCTCAACCGCAAGCGCGCCGAGGAGCGCTACCCCTTCGGAGCGCTGTGCACCGCCTACAAAGACTTGTACGAATCCGTCCTGACCTCCTAGTACCCTGTCACGACGGAAAAGATGGGCCATCCTTCTGTAGGGGCACCTCTTGTGGGTGCCCTCCGGAGGGCGGCCACAAGGGCCGCCCCTACATGAAACGCTATCCGTCACTCGGACTGTGACGAGGTACTAGTATTTTTCCTGGGACCGCCGGCATCCTGCCGGCAAGTCCGGAGCAATCGGCGGCCCGCCGTCCTTGACGCTGCCTCCTCGCAGGCGTAGCCTCGACCCGCAATCAGGGCGCTTGACGGAGGAGCAAATGAAAAAGTGGCGCTGCGGCGATCCCCGCATGCGGGCTCTCTTCCTGCTGTTGCTCGTTCTCGCCGTGTTCGTCGCGGCGCTCTTCCTCTACATCGTAGGGCTCATGACCGGCGCCGGCTTCGTGTACTCGATTGCCGTCCTGCTGCTGCTCTTGTTCGCGGTCGCGGGGGCGATTGCGCTCGCATTTCTGACCTATAGCCTTTACAAACGCTGGTGCGAGCGGCGCGGCAAGCCGCCGAAGGGGCAGGGAACCCGGGAGAATTCCGGCTCGCCTTCGGTCCACCTGCCGTCCACCATCTACAAGCGGCGGACCCCAACCCCGCGGACCCCAAGGCCCTGCCGAAGCCCCTCGTGCGCAAGGACAATGGCGCGCCGTTCGGTCCCATGCCGAAGGGCTTCATCGGCTACTCGCGCAGCATGATGTTCTCGGCGGGGTATCCGAAGCTCATCCCGAAAAACGTTTACGACGACCCCAACGAGCTCGTGAAGGTCGACCCCAAGTTCAAGCAGATGGGGGATGACGCCCAAGCGCAATTCTTCCTGGAGGTGCAGAGCGGCCCGACCGGGCCCGACGGGCAGCCGCTGTCGGAAGACGACAAGAACGAGATGCTGTCCGATGCGGCGGAAGACCAGCTGAAGTATCCGCGGATATCCCAGCTCTTCTACCTGCAGGTGCAGGCGGCGTTCGCCTTCGTGGAGCAGAAGGCACCCGCCCTTCATTGCGAGGTCGAAGGCGCCCGCATCCGGGACGTCTACAACGTGCTGGATTTCGCCCACGTCGATTGCGACAGCAGCGGCTTCCTGGGCTTCCTCTGCGACCTCCTCAACTTCATCGTCTCCCTTTTCCTGGCCATCCCCAAGTTGATCGCTGCCGCGGTGGCCTGGGCTGTGGCCAAGGACGGCAAGCTCTCGGACGCCTATGACGGCAAGGGCGGCGAGCTCCTGTTCGGCGAGCCGGTCGTGATCAGGGGCCGCTGGGTCTACGACGGCGGCCATGACGGCTACAACGAGATCCACGCGGTTCGGACCGTGCAGAAAACCCCGGCCGCGCCGCTCGACGAGGCGAAGTTCAAGGATTTCCACGACGAGTGGTGCAGGGACCTTGGAAAGGTGGTGCCGGGGGACGCCCCGCCGGTCGGGACCTCCTCGATCCCTCCCACGGTGACGCTGACCCCGGCACAGAATGCGACGCGCGATGCCCAGGCGCGGCCCGAGAACCGCTGGACTTATCATCCAGCGATCGACGGCTGCGCTCCGGACCCCCTACACTAATTACCGGCCGCGGGCGCGGTCGTGGCCGTGACCGGGGGCGTGCACGGATCGAGCCCCTTGACGGTCTCGCCGGCGCACTCGGCCGCCTTGCCGTCTGCCAACCCGTAGTACCCGGGCTTGTCCTTGCAGAGGGTCTGGACCATCTGCATCATGCCGCGGTCCTCGTGGCCGAGGAAATGGCAGTGCAGCACGTAGATGCCGGTGAAGTCTTCGTAGCGCTGGCGCAGCACCGCGGCCGGGCACGTGGCTCCCGAGCAGGGCGTCGTGGCATCGACCGGCTTGGGCAGGGCGAGGGTATCCATCCAGACCGGATCCGGCCCCGTCTTCTGCACGGGCACTCCCGCGAAGCTCACCATCTGGAAGGCATTGGTGTGGATGTGGAACGGATGATTGAGCTGCGTGGGGTTGGTGATGCTCCACTCCATGGCCGTGCCCAGAGCCGTCGTGATGTTGGCGCAAGCGGGATTGAACTGGGTGCCGCTGATCATGAACTGAGCCACCGGGCTCGTCGCCTTGGTCAAGGGCTCGGTGGTGCCTACCTTGGTCTGCTGCCAGATCAGCGATTGCGATCTGCCGGCTACCTCGGCATCCGTGATGTTCCGCAGGTAATCAGGCATGGCCGGCCATTCGCTCTGCTTGGGAAAGTCGGGCCCGGTCGCGGAGGACGACTTGAGCCGGCCCTTCCCCTTGACGGAAACGCTGAACAGCACCGGGTCCTCGGCGGAGCCCGCTTTCAATCCCTTTTCGCGGAGCAGCACCCGCGGCTCGGCCTCCTTGCCGAGCTCGCCGACGACCTGGCGCCTGACGGAGGAGACACCCGTCGTGAAAGGCAGCTGGACCAGGAAGTCGGCCCGGTTGCCGGGCGAGAGGTACACGGTGTTGTTGCCCGGGGCCACCTGCTCGGGAAAGGGCGGGGAGTTGCACGGGAATACCCAGGTCGACGCCGGCATGGTCTTCGGATTGAAGCTGTTCAGGGGCTGGCAGCCGTAATTCACCGGCGAGAACTGGATGCCGTCCATGGCGATCTGGCCGACGTATACGTTCGACGGAAACGTGATCTTGATCTGCGACACCGAGCTCATCGTGGCGTTGACGATCCGCCAGCGCTGGATCTCGCCCGGCTCTCCCGTGATGGTGGGCGTGACCTGTCCGTTGACCAGGGGAGGGGAGATGGTTGCGCCCTGGGTATAAAGGTTCAGGTTCTCGTTGATCTGCTGGGTCACCAGGACCTTCTCCGTGTACTTGATCTTTTTCCCGGCGTAATAATCCCGCAGGAAGTCGTCCAGGGGGCCCTCGATGATCAGCGCGCCCGCCATGCCGTTCGCCACCTGGAGCGACGTCGACCCGTGCTTGTGCGGGTGATACCAGTGGGTCCCCGGGGCCTGGTTGGGGCCGAACTCCGGGATCCGGTACTGATACTCACCGTAATAGACGTTGCCGCGCGGGCCATGCGATGCGTGCGCGGGGCTCTCCTTCATGGCGGCTTCCCGCGGCCGGGGCCGCAGCTCGAGCAGTGGATTGTCCTGCGGCTCCTGGGGCGACACGTGGCCGCCGTGGAAATGGAGGTTGGTGTCGTTCTGCCCGTGGAAGCAGTTCGGCGCCACCTGGGTACAGTTGATGGCGCAGCAGCAATCCTGCGTCGCGGTCACGGCGCAGGTATCGATCAGTTTTTTCAGGGCCACGGGATCGTCGCATTTGCAGACTGTCGTGGCAGGGCAAGCGCTGACGCACTCGCCGGGCGACGGATCGAGGCTGTTCTTGAGCAGGATGGCGAGGGAATCCCCCTTGCGGCCCGCCTCCGTCTTCCGCAGGCGCAGCGTGGGGCCGGGCAGCCCCCAGGACACCTTGCTCGTCTTCGGGTCGGTGTAGACGTACGTCCGCAGGTTCGCCGCCTTCATTTTCCAGACCGCCGGATTCACGGTGGTGTCCTGGTAGGGAATGCAGAAGGGCTTCATCTGCACGTCGAGGGTGGTGCTCAGCGCTCCCCCCACGGCGGGGATCTCGGGGATCGTGCGCAGCTCCTCTCCCACCGCGACCGGAATCGTGCTGCAGTCCAGGGCGGCGGACTGGCTCTGCGCCCGGGCCGCGGCGCCCGGCAGCGCAAGCAGGAGGGCAAACATCAAGGGGGCGGACCGATGGGTCATCTTCTTCTCCCAAGCAGACAAATTGCAGTGTTGCTTCGAAGACGACCCTAGCCCAGGTCCGCCCGCGGGTCAAATCGCTAAAATACCCGGCGGATGTCGAGCCGGTGGCGCGGCAGCACCTCGTACTGGGCCTGGAACTGGGCGCTGAAGCCGGTTGCCTGGATGCGCTTCCCCGGCTTGATGAACGGGATGTTGAACGGGTTGATGCCAGTGCTGGCCGGGATGAAGATCTGGGTCTCGCCCGAGCCATCGTCGATGAAAACCTGATACCCGTAGGGCAGGTCGTTGACGATCGGCCGTGTCACCGTGCCGGAAACCTCGACCAGCAAGCCTTCCGTGTCCTCGCTGACGTCACCCGTTTCCACCTCTTCCGGGTCGAACCGGCGAAGACCAAGGAGCTTGACGATGTTCGCGTTGCTCGCCGGCCGCAGGACGAGGAGCCCGAAGCCGTCGTCGCCGAGGGCTCCGGTCACGCGCACCCGGCGAAGGAGGTTGAGCCCGGGGCTGGTCGCGACGCTGACGTAGATGCCTGCCGTGTCGTCCTGAATGGCGAAGCCCTGGTCGAACGTGGACGAGGTGTAGGCCCCGGACGGGACGGTCACCGAGCCCTCGACGGTCACCACCGTCCCGAGGGGCAGGGCGCGGGCGTCGGCGATCGAGATCGTCTGGGCACTGGCAGCGATCTGTCCGGCAAGGAACAGGGCGGCGAAGAGCGAGATACGCTGTTTCATGGCTTCTCTCCATAAAATGTGCAGATTTACGCATACAACTAGAATCCGCAGATTAGCAGCCGCCGCCCGCCGCGTCCATCCTCTCTAGGGTTGATTTTTGCGCGGCCTCCCTCCTCTCTAGAGAGGATGCCGCCTCCTCCCTGGAGAGGATGCGCGCGGGGCTCCGGGCCGCTACTCTCCTCTGAAAGGAGAACCATGTGATGAAAGCCAAGCTCGTTCATGCCCTGCTCTTCGCCACCCTGTTCGTGTCCTCGTCCGCCTCGCTGCTCGCAGACGGCGGTCCGAGGAGTTGCACCGGAACCTACCTGATCGATGAAGCGGGCGGTGCGACCGCCCTCTGGACGATCGAGGCCGACGGAAGCTTCTTCGCCACGAGCTCCCTCCAGGGGCTCATAAGATTTTCCGACCAGCAGGGGAACTGGAAGAGGGACGGCCACGACGGCGTCAAGGCGGTAGTGCTCGCCCTCGTGTTCAGAGACGACGGTACTCTTCAGGACGTCAGCCGTGTCGACATTTCCCTGCACGCGGTGGGTAAAGGTTGCGACAACGTCGCCGGCTCGCTCGTGGTGCGCTCGTTCGAGGAGGGAGAGGATCCGCTCGACCCTTCGACCGACGACGAAGAGCCCGTCGCCACCGACACCGTCACCGGACGCCGTGTGAAGTGAAGCGATAGAAACTCAGCGGGCCTCGCCGGATCCTCGGCTTGGCCCGCGCGTCCTTGGTCAGCCTACAGCGACGTGATCTGCAGGGTGGAGACTCCCGTGAGCTGAGTCACACCTTGCGTGGTGAGACAGGCGAGAGGGTTCGGCGCCGGCCAGGCGTAGGTAAGCACCGCGGTCGCGCCGGTGAACAGGCCGGAGGTGATGGTGCCTTGAGCGGCCACGATGATCGTGCCGCCGACGGAATTCACGGTGAAGGTCCCATCGGCGGTGCTGGTCTGGCCGTTGTTCCAGGTGATCGAGTAGATGTTGGCGGAGTTGAACAGGCTTGCCAGGTTGAGGCAGGAGAGGGGCAGAAGGTTCCCACGCACGGAGCTGCCGGAGGTGATCGCCGGATCCGTTGATGTGCAGTTGTAGGTGTCATTGAGCTGCAACGCCACGGGCTTCGTGAGCAAGGTAAGCCCCGGATTGAAGGTGATGGTCGAGGTTCCAATGCAGGTGACGCTGACAGCAGCGTGCGCGGCCGGTGCGAGCCCGGCGGCAGACAATAACAGCGACGCAACAACCAGGCCGAGTGCAGCTCTGCTCATGATTTGTATCTCCAGAGGATTGTTTCCGAGCGGAAGAGCTCGGTGAACCATCGAGCTGATCGTAGTCGCCGACGCACCCGGCGCGCATCATCTCTAGAGAGGATGCCGCCTCCACCCTAGAGAGGATGCCGCCTCCACCCTAGAGAGGATGCGCACGGCGCTCCGGTTCGCTACAGTGGGGAACATCACCTGACGAAAGATGCGCTTCTTCCAGGAGTGGATCGAGCGCCTTGACCGCCGTCCAGAGCGCCAGGCGGAGGCAACGCCCTGGCCGCCTACGATCGCCAGCTCATCGAAGCCGCGCTCCAGGAGACCGGAGGCAACATCAGCGAAGCCAGCCGTCTCCTCAAGGTCTCCCGCAACGGCCTCAAGCGAAAGATCCGCCGCCACGGGCTGGGGTAGCCCCCTCTCCCCCTCGGGTAGACCCCTCGCCCTCTCGGGTAGACTGAGTCACTCGGGTAGATTCCCGAGTCGCTCGGGTGCATCCCCGAGTCGCTCGGGTGCATCCCCGAGTCGCTCGGGGCGATCCCCAGGTCTCTACCCGGTCAATCGCACAAGGGCGCGCATTGAGAAAATGCTTCGTTAGCGCAGAGCTGGTCCCAAAAAACGGCACAGCAGAAACCGTCACGTTCGCAGACGATGTCCGAACAGCTTTGGGGCGCGCAGCCTGGGGTGTCATGGGCTAGACAGCAGGATGAGACGCACACCCCCGTCTCTGGTGTGCAGATTCCTCCAGGTCCGCACACTACTGGCGGGTGCTCGGCCAAGCACGCGCAATCCCCACTGCTGGGATCAACGTCCTGAGTGCATGCGTTCCCGTCGTCGCAGAGCGCCTGGCAGTTTTCTCCGCAGGTGCCTGCGAGGTCGCCATGCCCCAAGTGGGCCTGCAGGGCGTTCTCGCTGATGTTGATGGTGTGGAAGTTGGCCGGGTTGCCGGGTGGTCTGTGGCAGACGTTGACTTTGGCGGCCCAGGCCGGAGCGCTGAGGACAGAGAGCGTGAGCAGCAGGGTACAGCTCAGGATTCTGAGTCTCATGACGTGCTGTTTCCTTTCGACGAAAGTGTCCAGAAAGCTCGGGCGACTACAAGTGCTAGACGATGTGCGCCAGGGTAAGCCTGGGAGAGGGGGAAGCGATGTAGACAAGCGTCGACAGAGCGGAAACTTCTCAGATGGGACCCGGCAGGTGAAAGCCCTGCCCGGCAAAGGTTGGCCACCAGCCGGAAGCGAGTCTTGCGTGGGCCTATCCCGCGAGGGCGCCTGCGAAGCGTAGACAGCGAGGCCGAAGGCCGTGTGAATGAGCCTCGAAAGGCACATGTCGTTGGGGTCGTCCTTGTATCGTTAAGGGGCGGCAGCACTCCTGTGCCTCAATGGCCTGGCACGAGGAGCCCGACCGGGGTCAAAGAGCACGGCATACGGCTACCGGGGTCGCTCCAGGAACCTGGGAGATCCTGCCATCTCCGCCGAAGAAATCGCCGGTGTGGGTCCCGGCTGACCAAAGATCCAGGCTTGCGGCCGGGAGCGTCCCCATGTCGCAAGAACGAACCGGGGGGCGCACAGGCGGTACGGCCATGACAAGGGTAACCGAGCCTGGCCGGAGGGTTGGCGGGAAGTCAGAGAGCTCAATAGTACCGTTGAAGCCGGGGAACCGCCCCGAGGGACCCGGTGGAGGGAAGGGAGCTCCGGGGCACGGAACCGAACGGAGGGATAGATGTCGGGATCGCCGAATCTCGGGAGCATCTCAACGCGACTTCGTCGGATAGCACAGTTGGCGAGGGAGGCCCCAGAACGGTCGTTTTTGAGTCTGGCTCACTACATCGATGAGTACTGGCTCCAGGAAGCCTATTCCCGGACTCGCAAGGACGGGGCGGCGGGTGTAGACGGCACGACGGCCAAGCAGTACGCGGAGCAGTTGGGGGCCAACCTCGGCTCGCTCCTGGACCGCTTCAAGTCGGGCCAATACCAGGCGCCACCGGTCAAGCGGGTCCACATCCCGAAAGGGACCGGTGACCAGACCCGGCCGATCGGGATTCCCACCTTTGAAGACAAGGTGCTTCAACGGGCCGTTGCGATGGTGCTGGAAGCCATTTACGAGGAGGACTTTTTGGCCTGCTCGTACGGTTTCCGGCCGGGTCGCTCGGCTCATGAGGCGCTGCGCGATTTCTGGCGGGAGCTGATGAGAATGGGTGGTGGGTGGGTGTTGGAGGTGGATATCCGGAGCTTCTTTGACGAGCTGGACCATGGCCATCTGAGGACCTTTCTCGACCGCAGGGTGCGCGACGGTGTGATCCGTCGGGCGATCGGCAAGTGGCTGCAGGCGGGTGTGTTGGAAGAGGGGCACTTGAGGCATCCGGTCACAGGGACTCCGCAAGGCGGGGTCATCTCGCCGTTGTTGGCCAACATCTACTTGCATGAAGTGGTGGACCGCTGGTTCGAAGAAGAGGTCAAGCCGCGCCTTGGAGGGCGGGCTGTCCTGATCCGCTACGCAGACGATCTTGTGATCGCCTTCGCCGGGGAAAAGGACGCTCGTCGCGTGGAGGAAGTGCTACCGAAACGACTCGCTCGCTTCGGACTGCAACTTCACCCCGACAAGACCCGGCTGGTGCGCTTCCAAGCTCCACGAGCCGAGGAGAAACCGCCTCGGCCCGAAGGGCCGGGCGCCTTCACCTTCCTCGGGTTCACGCACTACTGGGGCAAGAGCCGCAAAGGCAACTGGGTGGTCAAGCGCAAGACAGCCGCGAGCCGCTTGACTCGGTCGTTGAGCAGAGTCCGGCAGTGGTGTCGCCGTTGTCGGCATGAGCCCGTGGCTTGGCAACAGCGCCAGCTGTCGCGCAGCTTGCGCGGGCATTACGCCTACTACGGAATCACGGGCAACTTCCGGTCGCTGACCAACTTCCATCGACAGGTCACACGGGAATGGCGCAAATGGCTGAACCGGCGATCGCAGAAGGCGAGGATGATTTGGGAGCGGTTCAACCGCCTCTTGGTCGAGTACCCGCTGGAGCGACCTCGGATCTTCCATGCCATCTGAAGTTGCGCAGCGAATCCGTGCCTCGAAGAGCCGGATGCGGGAAATCCGCAAGTCCGGATCTGTGGGGGGCCCGGTCGGGCAACCGGCCGGGTCTACCCGATTGATCGGATTGCTCATCGTAACTGCCGCCTCCCGCCGTGTCCATCCTCTCTAGGGTGGAGATTTGCCTCCACCATCCACCCTAGAGAGGATGCCGATCTCCACCCTAGAGAGGATGCGCGCGGCGCTTCGAGCTGCTAGCGTGACGGCTCTGGCAACAAGATTGATGAAGTTTTGTGCTCTTGGAAAAGGAGACCCGTCATGAAATCCAGAGTCCTGAGCTGTACCCTGCTGCTCGCCTTCCTCGGCCTCGTCACGCCGGCCTGGGCGGCGAAGGTCAAGGTCTGCCACGTGCCGCCAGGCAACCCGAGCAACTTCCACACGATCACCATCAACGAAAACGCGCTGCAGGCCCACCTCGGCCACGGCGACCTCGCGGGCGAGTGCTCGGCGCACTGCGGCCAGCTCTGCGACGACGGCAACGCGTGCACCATCGACGCCTGCGACTCCAGCGGCCACTGCGCGGCCACCCACCCGCCGGTCAACTGCAACGACAGCAACCTGTGCACCACCGACACCTGCAACCCTGCAACCGGCTGCTCCAACGCGTCGCGCACTTGCGCCGACACCGACCTGTGCACGGTCGACTCCTGCGATCCGCTCACCGGCGACTGCCTCTTCCTGGAGAAGTCCTGCTCCCCCGGCCAGACCTGCAACCCGGCGAACGGCAACTGCGAAGACGCCATTGACGAGTGCGCGTCCCAACCTTGCATCAACGGGGATTGCACGGACGGGATCGGCAGTTTCACCTGCTCCTGCCTTCCCGGGTTTACCGGCGAGCTCTGCGAGACCGACATCGACGAGTGCGTGTCCAGCCCTTGCATCAACGGCGACTGCCAAAACGGGCCGAACCGATTCGATTGCCTCTGCTTCCCCGGGTGGACCGGCGTCCACTGCGATATCGACATCGACGAGTGCGAGTCCAATCCTTGCGCCAACGGCGCCTGCGTCGACGACGTGAACGGATACGCTTGCCTCTGCGAGCCCGGGTTTACCGGCGTCAACTGCGAGACGCCGATCGAATAGCGAGAGTCAGACCCGTGCCACGTCTCGCCCCGTCGCCGGAGCGCCTCCTCCGGCGGCGGGGGTTTGGAAAGGAAAGCTCATGCACGCTCGAACCCGGCTCCCCGCGGCCCTCGCGGTCCTGCTGCTGGCGCTGCCGGCCGGTGCCGCACCTCTCCCCCCCGAGGAGCTTCACGGTCCCCGGGACGTGAGGTGCGAGAAGGGCGACGCAGGCGCGCAGAAAGGTTTCTGGGAAGCCGCTGACTGGGGCGTCGTTCCCCATTACCGCGAACGGCTGGTGGAGTATTGCGCCGGCGCCGGAGAACCCGTCTCGCCCTCCTCTCCGGCACTGCGCTGCACGCCCGACCTGAGCTTCTGCCAGGCGCGCCACGTGCGCATCGACGTGCCCGCGGCTGGCGCGGGCAGGGCCGTGGCCCTCTCGACAGCCTGCGCGCTGCAGAAAACCTTTCCACCCGGTGGCCGGTTCTTCGGCGGCATCTCCGATTGGACGCCGGAGCTGCCCGGCCTCCTGGGATCGGCGGAGCCCCGGCCTTGCGACGTGGTGGTCCGCGAGCCCACGCTGCTCATCAAGCCGGACAGCCGGGCCAACATCTATCACGGCCTCTGCGATCACATAAATCTTTTCCTGTCGGCCTGGATCGCGGGCTGGCAGGACGCGGACGACCTGCAGATCGTCAACTGGGAGCCGGCGTCCATCGCCGAGCGCGTCTCCTCGGGCTGGTACGAGCTCTACGACGCCTTCACCACCCGGCCGGTGCGCCCGCTCGGCTTCTGGGCGGGCAAGAGCGTGTGCTTCGAAAACGTTGCGTTCGCGGTCAATCCGCGCGCCGCCGGGACCTTTTTCTACAACATGCCCGTGCCCGGCCGCGCCGAGCGCTGCCGCTCCGGCCCGGAGGGCTTCGTTCGCGCCTTCGCCGAGCGCACCCGGGCGCGGGTGCTCGCCCAACCGCCGCGCCGGCCCGGGGCGGTCGATCCGGTGCGCGTCAAGGTGATGTCGCGCAGCGCCGGCACGGGGATGACCTCGGGCACCCGCCATGTGATCAATGAAGCCGAGCTGATCGCGGCCGTGCGCCGCCGGGTGCCCGGCATCGAGGTCGAGGTGGTCAACTTCGACTGGAACGGCCGCCCGCCGATCGCCGGCCAGCTCGCCCTGATGGCCGATACCGACGTGCTGGTGGGGATGCACGGCGCCGGCCTGGTTCACGCGCTGTGGCTGCCCGAGTGGGCGGTTCTCTTCGAGATCTACAACTGCGGCGACGTCAACACCTACTCCGACCTCGCCCGCCTCGCCGGCATCGATTACCTCACGCTGCCGGAGGCCGGCGTCCGCCGCCAGGCGCCCGCGGTGCCGGTCGCCGAAGAGCGCCGGGCGAACCCCAAGTTCTGGAACTACGAGGTGTCCGAGGACGCTTTCGTGGCCCGGATCGAGGAGGCGGTGCGGCGGGTGCGCGCCCATCCCGCCTCGCCGTTTGGCAAGCCCGCGCACGCGCAGGCGGAGGTGCGGCATGAGTGAGAGGGCCGAGCGCCTCGAAGTGGCGGCCTGGCTCCTGTTCGCCATTTCGCTCGGCGCCATGGAGGGCGGCGTCGTCAGCGTCATGGTCAAGACCTTCTATGGGCACGCCGTCGATGCGCTCACCCTCGACTACTCGGTGGCGGTGCTGGTGGGTGCGCCGCTCATGGCCGGCATCACCAGCCTGGGCTGGGCCGCGGCGGGCTTGCGGCGCCAGCCTTCCCGGCTCCTGGTGCATCTCCAGGTCCTCTGCGTGGCGTGCCTGCTGCTGCTGGCCGCCGCGCCGCGCAATGTCGCCGGCCTCGCCATGGTAATCACGGGCGCGGTCTCGGCGCGGCTGCTCTGGTCGGGTGTGCTCACCCTGCGCACCTCCGTGTGGCGGCAATGCTACGACCGCGAGCGGCGCGCCGTTCTGGCAGGCCGCGTGGTCGCGGTCCACTACCTTGCAGCCGCCGCGACCGGCGCGCTGGTGGGCGCCCTGGTGGACAAACGGCCGGCCGCGCTCCCCGGCCTCTACCTGCTGATCGCGGGGCTCGGCCTGACCGGCGCCCTCCTGTACCGCCACCTGAGCCGCGCCGCCGGTCCGGAGCCCGTTCCCATGCCCGCGGCGAGCGAGAGCAGGAGCGGCGCGGGTGCCCTGCGCACGGCCGGCGCGATCCTGCGCGAAGACCCGGCCTACCGCCGCTATCTCGCCTGGCTGTTCGTGCTGGACAGCGGCGTCCAGATGGTTCCGGCGCCGCTGCTCATCTGCTTGGCGGAGCGCTTTTCGCTGACGCACATCGAGCAGATCCTGCTCATTACCGCCATGCCCATGGCCGTGGTGCCGCTGGCCATGCCGTTCTTCGCCCGCCGGCTCTCGCGCGTTCACGTGATCCGTTTCCGCGCCTTCCATAGCTGGTCCTACGCGGGCGCGCTCGCGCTCTCCGTGGCCGGACTGGCGCTGCGCTCCGAACCCTGCCTGTGGCTCGGAGCCGCGCTGCTCGGCATCGGCTATGCCGGCGGATCGCTCGCCTGGCACCTGGGCCATCACGATTTCGCGACGCCCGCCAAGGCTCCTCATTACATGGCTCTGAACGTCACCCTCAATGGCGTGCGCGGCTTTCTCGCGCCCGCGGCCGGCGTCAGCCTCTACCGCCTGGCCGAGCACTGGGTGCCCGGCCAGGGGCCGCTGGCTCTCCTCCTGCCGCTCGCTCTCGCCCTGGCCGGCGCGCTCGGCTTCTCGCGCATGGCCCGCCGGCACCTCCCGATCGCCGAGGGACGGATCGAGACAGCCGGCGAGCCCGCGGCCGTCTCTCCAAACCTGCGGCCTTTCCAAGGAGCGCTCGGATGATCAAAACCCTTGTCATCCTCCTGGCCGTCCTCTGCCTCTGCGCCGCCTCGCCGGCCCACGCTACGGAGACCGCGGAGCCCGCGCCGGACGGCCGGATCCACCTCGCCGTCACCGCCTGCGGCGATCGCCTGGAGGAAGCCCTGGTCATGCTGGGATCGGCCGTCCGCTCGGCCCGCGCCCCCCTGACCTTCCACATTTTCGCCGACGACGAGCTGCGCCCCCGGTTCGAGGAACGCCTGCAGGCGTGGCCCGCCGAGGATCGCCGGAAATTCACCACGGTCCTTTATCCCATCAGTTATCCCGGCGTCGAGGACCCCGAAAAGTGGCGCGCCCTTTTCAAGCCCTGCGCCAGCCAGCGGCTGTTCTATCCCGATCTGATCCGGGGCACGGACCGCGTGCTCTACGTGGATACGGACATCCTCTTCCTGCGTCCGATCGACGATCTCTGGAGCTTGTTCGACCGCTTCGAGCCTGAGCAGATCGCCGCCCTGGCTCCCGAGGGCGAGGTCCCGGAGCTCAACTGGTACAAGCGGTTCGCCCGGCATCCCTACGTCCAGCCGCTCGGCGTCAATTCCGGCGTCATGCTGATGGAACTCGCGAAGATGCGTGGCGTCCGGTGGCGCGAGCGGATGCTCGCCTACCGCCAGCAGTACACGGCGATTCCGTGGGGCGATCAGGATCTGATCAACATCTTCTTCGCCGAGTCGCCCGAAAAGCTTTACATCTTCCCCTGCGACTGGAACTTCCGGCCCGACCACTGCATGTACGGCAGCAACTGCAAGGCGGCGGAGGAGCGCGGCGTCGCCGTCGTCCACGGCAACCGCCAATCGTTCCACGGCGACAAGCAGCCCACCTTCCGGGCAGTCTACGACGCCTTCGCGGCCCACGGCCTCGAAGCGGGCTCGGGCGCTCTCTCCAAGGCCGTGCAGAGCGGCCTCGCGGCCGTGGCCGGGCAGAGCGCGTGCGGCAAGGTGAGCAAGCTGTTCACCACCGCGCCCCTGGAGGAGGAGGACTTCTATCAGGACGTAGCCGCGGCGCAGCTTGCGCCTTGGCGCAAGTCGGGCATCCGGCGGGAAGACTTCGACGAGGCGCGCGCGCTGCCCCGGCCGCTGGTCAAGTACCAGATCCTCGGCGGGAGCCTCTACCGCGATGAAAAGTGCTACTTCCCGACGCGCTGCGCGGGGGTCGAGCACTTCCTCCTCGAGATCGCGCCCGAGCTGCCGGACGTGGAATTCCTGATCAATGTCCAGGATTTCCCGGTCACCCGCATCGGCAGCCCGCTGCCGGTCTTTTCCTTTTCCAAGATCCCGTCCCAGCACGCCGACATCCTCTATCCCGCCTGGGCCTTCTGGGAAGGCGGGCCGGCTCTCAAGATCATCCCGAGCTGGCGCTGGGACCTGACCCGGCTCGACCTGCTGCAGGCCGGGGACGCCCTCTCCTGGGAGGAGAAGAAGCCGGCCGTCTTCTTTCGCGGCTCGCGCACCAACGAGACCCGCGACCCGTACGTCCTCTACGCGCAGCAGCACCCAGACCTCTGGGACGTCCGCTACACCCTCAACCAGTCGCGGGAGCAGACGGAGTACGTGACGCAGACGCTGAAGCTCGCGCCGGCCGAGACCGTCTCGCCCCGCGATCATTGTGCCTGGCGCTACCTCCTGAACTTCGACGGCGTGGCCGCCAGCTTCCGCCTCAAGAACGTCCTCGCCTGCGGCGGGCTGGTCTTTTACGTGGACCCGCAATGGGTGGAGTTCTTCTACGCCAAGCTCGTTCCCGGCGAGCACTACGTCCCCTTGAGCCTCGACGTCGAAGAGGCCGCGCGCACGGTCGAAGCGCTGCGCGCCGACGACGCGCGAGCCCGCCGGATCGCCCGGAACGGCCGGGACTTCATCGAGAAGCATCTCACCCTGGCGCACGTCCGTAGCTACTGGCTGGACCTGCTCAAGGATTATTCGTCGCTCCAGAGGTTCGAGCCCAGGCGGGATCCGAGCCTCGTCCTGATTCAGGAGCCCTCACCCCCGTCCCCTCTCCCATCGCACTCCCTTCCCCCGGGAGAGGGGCGCCCCCTCCCAAAAGCTTCAGATCCGGTTCCCCCTCTCCCGGTCGGGCGGGAGGGCGATGGGAGAGGGGGCCAGGGGGTGAGGGCTCCGGGCGACCTCCACGCGCTCTTCCTTTTCACCAACGTCGACAAGAAGCCCGCCCTCCAGGCCAAGTTCTCGCTCGCGATCGAGTCGCTTTTCCGCCACCTGGAGCTGCCTGCGGGCGCGCGGCTCACCCTGCACTTCGTCGCCGATCCGGGCAGCAAGGTCTATGGGGAGAAGTATCTCGCCGCCTATCAACGCCCGGACGTCCTCTTCGTCTTCCACGACAAGGACGAGTGGACGGCGAAGATCTTCCCCCTGGTGGAAGCCATGCAGAAGCACTTCAGCTCCGGGAAGGGCTCCTACTACAACGATTCGATTTTCTTCCTGTCGATCGGCATGCACCGCATCCTGCCGCCGGAGATCGAGCGGATCGTCAAGCTGGACTTCGATGTCCGCTTCGAGACCAACCTTTACCTCCTGTTCCAGGAATTCGATCGCTTCGGCCCGGAGAACCTGATCGGTCTGGGGCCGGAGCTGCAGCCGGTCTACCGGCACGTGCTCCGGCAGTACCGGCGTGATCATCCGCAGACCCGGCTCGGCTCCCCGGGACCAGAGGGCTTCCCGGGGTTCAACACGGGGGTGACGATGCTCGACCTGGGGAAGCTGCGGAAGTCCGGGGTCTACGGCCGCGCGCTGGCTGCCGAGGCGGTCGCCGCCCTGGCCGAGAAATACCATTTCAAGGGGCATCTGGGAGACCAGGACTTCTATACGCTCCTCGCCTTCGAGCACGAAGAGCTGTTCTACAAGCTCGACTGCGGCTGGAACCGCCAGCTCTGCACCTGGTGGAAGGACAAGGGATACGGAGACGTCTTCGACACCTACCACCAATGTGCGGGTCTGGTGAAGATGTACCACGGCAACTGCAGCACTCCGATCCCGGTAGAGCTCGGGCCAGAAAGAGAGTAGGGGAGGGGCTTGTCCCCTCCCGGGCGGGGGCTATCCGCGTCTCGCGGAAAGGTCTCCGCGTCAACCGCAAACCTATCCGCGTCTCGCGGAAGGTCTCCGCGTCAACCGCCAACCTATCCGCGTCTCGCGGAAAGGTCTCCGCGTCAACCGCCAACCTATCCGCGTCTCGCGGAGAGGTCTCCGCGTCAACCGCCAACCTATCCGCGTCTCGCGGAAAGGTCTCCGCGTCAACCGCCAACCTATCCGCGTCTCGCGGAAAGGTCTCCGCGTCAACCGCAAACCTATCCGCGTCTCGCGGAGAGGTCTCCGCGTCAACCGCAAACCTATCCGCGTCTCGCGGAAAGGTCTCCGCGTCCACCGCAAACCTATCCGCGTCTCGCGGAAAGGTCTCCGCGTCCACCGCAAACCTATCCGCGTCTCGCGGAAAGGTCTCCGCGTCCACCGCAAACCTATCCGCGTCTCGCGGAAAGGTCTCCGCGTCCACCGCAAACCTATCCGCGTCTCGCGGAAGGGTCTCCGCGTGTCGCGGAGAGGCACAGCGGCTGATCGCGAGCGATCCCGCTCGCCTTCAGGGGCAGCTGCCGATGCCGCGCGCTCCTGGCCGAGGCCACGACGAGGTTCGTCTGGGCCAAGCCGCCGCCGTTCACGCTCAGGTGGGAGTGCCCTTGGCCCGGCGTGTCTATCGTCTCTAGCGATGAGTCTCCATCCTCTCTAGAGAGGATGCGGGTCTCCACCCTAGAGATGATGCGCACGGCGTTTCGAGCTGCTACCGTGGCAACTCTGTCCTGGAACAAGGAGGTAGCCCCAATGACACACAGGGTTCAGTTTCGGATCGTTCTCATCGCTTCTCTCTGTCTCTTGCTCTCGTTCGCCGAGCTCCGCCCGAGCTTCGCCCAGGGTTTGCCGTACTGGACCGAGATTGCGCAGGGCGGCGCCATCCCCGACGCTCTCTGGGATGGTGCGAGCACCTATCACGATGGCCTTTTCTATATCTTCGGCGGGTTGAACGGTACCTTTCCGAACGACGAGCCCGTGGCCGATTTCAGCGTCTTCGACATCGGCACTCTGACCTGGTACGACCTGGGTCAGTACCCGGGCGGGCCGTCTCCCAGGGCCGAGTCGATGATGTGGTCCATCGCAGAGGACGACGCGCTGATGGTCTCCGGCGGGAGAGGTCCTTTCCGGCGCGGGCTCGACCTTACGCACCAGGACACGTTCCGCTTCGATCCGGTGCACGGATGGACGGAGATTTCGCAGAGCGCGGCTGAAATCGGGCGCGCCAACCGCTCCACGGAGGCGGTCGCCGTGCGAAAGAAAGGGAAGCAGAAGACCGTCGCGTATGCCTTCTCGGGCTCGTCGTCGACGCTGCCGGCCTTCATCAACCGTCCGGACGGCCTCCAACACAACATGGTCCGCTACAAGAACGGCTGGAAACAAGTCTCGACCGGCTCGCCCGCCCCGCGCGCTCGCGCCCATCATCCGCTCGTCTACTCCGAAGGCTGGAACGCCCTGATCGTCTACGGCGGATACACGAACGACGCCGTGAACGGGACCGGTACCTTCACGCCGGAGAACTATCTCGGTGACCTCTGGATGTTCGACCTCAAGACGGAGACATGGGATCAGATCGTCTTCGACGAGTCCGGCGGGCCGGGCCACCGCGACAATGCGAAGCTGATCGCCGACGAGCACAGCGGCCGCATCTGGCTCTTCGGCGGCAGCAAGTTCGACGGTACCACCCTGTCGGACGTCTGGTATTTCGATCTACAGGCCGGGACCTGGACGCGCGTGGACACCGCGATGACGGGACCGGCGCCGGCCCCGAGATTCGGCCAGTATTACTTCACTCGCAAGACCGCCACGGCTTATGAGCTCTACATCTTCGGCGGAGCGACCGCGGAGTTCGCGCCGGTGCTGCTCAACGACATGTGGAGATTGACGATTCCTCTCGCTAGGAGAACAGATTGAGAAACCAGCGATTTCGCCATTGCCTGCCGAGCCTGGTGCTCGTGCTGTTGCTCGGGCTCGGAGTTGCAGCCCCCGCCGCCGCACAATCCGCCAAGAACACCGGGACTTACAAGATCTCTCAGGTTTTCGACGCCCGTGTGCGCTCCGCCATCGCCGCCACCGGCGCGGACATTTTCGAAGTCGGTCACGATTACGTTCTTGTGGAAGCCACGGGCCGCGAAGCCAGGTCCTTGAAGCGGCTGGGTCTCAAGCCCGAGCGGCTCAGGACGCCGGACGATTTCCTCGCAGCTTTTCCGCCAGCCGACTCGGGCTACCACGACTACGCCGAAATGGTTGCCGAGCTCAATCAGGCCGCGTTCGATCATCCGTCGATCTTCTCGCTTTTCTCCATGGGCCTGTCGTATCAGGGGCGCACGGTCTGGGCCGGCAAGATCTCCGACAACGTGGGCACTGACGAGGACGAGCCCGAGGTGCTCTTCACGCACCATCAACACGCCCGCGAGCATCTGACCGTTGAGATGGCCCTCTACACCCTGAAGATGCTGACCGACGAATACGGTACCGATCCCCAGGTCACCAGCCTGGTGGACGGCCGCGAAGTCTGGATCGTCTTCGACATGAATCCGGACGGCGGCGAGTACGACATCGCGACCGGCAGCTATGCTTCCTGGCGCAAGAACCGCCAGCCCAATGCCGGCTCGAGCGCAATCGGCACCGACCTCAATCGCAACTGGGGCTACAGGTGGGGCTGCTGCGGGGGCAGCAGCGGCACGCCGAGCAGCGAAACCTATCGCGGAGCGGCGGCCTTCTCCGCCCCCGAAACCGCGGTGGTGCGCGACTTCGTCGACAGCCGCGTGGTGGGCGGCACGCAACAGATCACAGCCCATCTCGACGTCCATACCTACGGCGAGCTGGTGATGTGGCCCTACGGTTACACGTTCACCGACGTGCCGGCCGACATGACCCAGGATGACCACGACGTGTTCGTCACCGTCGGCCAGGCCATGGCGGCCAGCAACGGCTACACCCCCCAGCAGGGGAGCGAGCTTTACATCACCGATGGTGGGATCAAGGACTATCTTTACGGCGCCCACCGGATTTTCTCCCTCTCTTTCGAGATGTACCCCATCACCTCCGGGCAGGGCGGCTTCTATCCCCCGGACGAGGTGATCCCGGCCGAGACCGCGCGCAACCGCGCCGCGATCCTCTATCTGCTGGAACAGGCCGCCTGTCCTTATGCCGTGATCGGCAAGCAGGCTCAGTACTGCGAGGCGCCCCCGGGCGCGCCGGGCGCGCTTTCGGCCACGCCGGGCAACGGGCAGACCGGCCTCACCTGGATGGCCGCGAGCGGCGCGACTGCCTATCGCGTCCATCGCGCCACGGCGAGCGGCGGACCCTACACGACCATCCAGAGCAATGTGATCGTTACGAGCTTCACGGACACCGGCCTGACCAACGGGACGGTCTATTTCTACGTAGTGACTGCGACCAACACGGTGGGCGAAGGGCCGAATTCGAACGAGGCTTCGGCCACGCCGGTGCTTCCGCCGACCGTCGTCACCCTCACCTCGGTCTCTGCCCAGGACGGCTGGGTGCTCGAATCGAACGAGACTTCCAACGTCGGCGGCTCGATCGATGCGACCGCCAGCACGACCAGCGCCCTGAGGGTGGGCGACGCCACCAGCGACCGCCAATACAAGTCGGTGGTTTCCTTCGACACCTCGGCGATCCCCGACGGCGCCACGATCCTTTCGGCGACCTTGAGGCTGCGCCGCGGCACGTCCTCAGGCACCAATCCGTTCACTACCCACTACACCTGCTGGGCCGACGTGCAGACGGGCGGCCTCTCGGGCTCGACGGCGCTCCAGACGGGCGACTTCCAGGCCGCGGCCACCGCGGTCCAGGCGGCGAGCCTTTCCAATGCGGCCTCGAACGGCACCTGGTCGGAAGGCACTCTCAACGCCGCCGGCCTCGCGGCTATCAGCAAGACGGGGACGACGCAGATCCGCGTCAGATTCAACCTCGACGACAACGACGACGGAGGCAACGACTACATCGGCTATTACTCGGGAGAGAGCTCGACCGCGGCCAACCGGCCGCAGCTCGTGGTGACATATCAGTAGGCCTCGGATGCGCCAGGGAGGGTAGGCTATCGAGCTCGCGAGGGACCGGCCTCCGCAGGAGGCCGACGGGACAACGTAAGGTGACGACGGGTCAACTTGAGTCGACGATGGGTCATCGTCAGTCGACGGCGAGCCGTCGTCAACTCAGCTGAGGCATTTTTCGTGGAGATGGCTCATCTCGGGCGACGACGGGCCGCCGCCGCTGGAGATGAGGCAACTTCTGCCGACGGCGGCTCAACTTCAGTTGACGACGGGCCGTTGCCGGCCGAGATGAGCCAACTTCTCCTCATGTTGGGCCAACTTCAGTCGACGGCGAGCCGTCGCCGCTGGAGATGGAGCAACTTGAAGTCAGCTGAGGCAACTCGGGGCGACGACGGCCCGTCGTCGACTCATGTTGGCCCGTCGTGAGTTGACGGCGAGCCGTCGCCAGCTTGCTTTGGGCAGGTTCCTTCGAGGGCTCGGCATCCTCTCTAGAGAGGATGTTGAGGCGTTTGGCATCCTCTCCAGGGAGGATGTTGACCCTCAAAGATCATCGCTAGAGACGATAGACAGGGCGGCTGGCAGGCAACTAGCCTGGGTCGTTGAACCAGGAGGTTGCCATGCGGCCGGTGCGCCCTTCCTCCCTCTCAAAATTACAAAGGAGAAACCAGATGCGTACCGTTTGCATCGTTTTTTTGCTGCTCGCCCTCTTCGGCCCGGCAGCCCGGGCCCATGAAGAGGATGCCTCCGCGGTCGAAGCCTATCTGCACGGCCTCGCCGAGGACGGCGCCATTACGGAGGCCCAGCACCACCGCATCGACAGGCTTTTCTTCAATGGCCGCCTCGCGAAGCTCAGGAAGTGGCTGGATGCCGAGGAGAAGGCCGGCCGGCTCGCGCCCGGCACACGCCTCTATCTCAATGCAGTGCTCCATCTCGGCGAGGGGGACGTCACGCAAGCGGTGGTCCCGGCTGATTACACCGGCAACGGCAACGTCACGAAGCTGGGACAGATCAACGTGCAGCCGCCGAGCCCCTACTACGGCGACAACAGCACGACCGGCACGCTCTACAACGGCATCTGGGGGTACGCCGCCGGCTCGCGGGAGTACGCGCTGCAATGCAACAGCTTCGGCCTGCACGTCATCGACGTGACCGATCCCGCCGCCGCCTTCCGCGTCCAGTACATCAACATGTCGGGCGGCGTGAGCCCGCCGAAAGGCCGGATCTGGCGGGACGTCGACATCCACGAAGACCCGGTTTCCGGGAAGACGTATGCGTACGTGGGCGCGCAGTCGAACGGCAACCTGTGGGTGGTCGATCTTTCGTATCTCTCCGGCTCGACCGCGCACGGCGTCGACTCCAATCCGATCCCGCCGGCGGGCATCGCCGACCGGGGGCGCACGAACTACGGTCACACCATGTTCGTCAACGACGGCATGGGCCTCCTGTTCATGAACACGGCCAACAGCGGTTCCACGCTCGGCTGCCAGGTCTTCGATCTGCTCCAGAATCCTTTCGATCCGCCCGTGATCGCGAGCTGGAGCGGCAGCGGCCGCGACTGTCATGACAGCTATGCGCGGGCGAACGTCCCGGGCTCGGGAGGCAAGGACCTGCTGTACGCGGCGGACGGGTATTCCACCCGCTACCGCGTCGTCGACATCACCAACGTGCGCACGAGCGGCACGACCACGCAGTTGGGCGAGTCGGCCGCGGTTTCCGGCATCTACGGCCACAGCACCTGGCTGGACGACGATTCGCACTACCTCTACGCGTTCGAGGAGTTCAACGTCCGCGACGTCGGCGTCTACGATGTCTCGAACCCGGCGAGCCCGACCCAGGTGACGGCGTTCCAATGGTCGGGCGACGGCACGGCGAATTCGCGTGTCCACAACGGCCAGGTGCGGGGGAAGTACCTGCTGACGGCCTACTACGAGGCCGGTTTCCGTGTGTTCGATGTCTCGAACCCGGCCAATCCCGTGGAGGTAGGGAAGTACGAGACCTGGCGCGACCCCGACGGCAACGGCACGTTCGACAAGACCATCGCCGGCGCTTTCAACGGCGCCTGGAACCTGCACGTTTTCCTGCCGTCCGGCAACGTCATCCTGTCGGACATGAAATCGGGCACGTTCATCTTCCAGGTCGATCCCGTTCCTGCGCCGGGCGCGGCCAGCGGGCTTGGCGCCACCGCGGGCAATGCGCAGGTGAGCCTCGCCTGGACGGCCGCGAGCGGCGCCACCGGCTACGGCGTCCACCGCAGCATCACGAGCGGCGGACCCTACACGACGGTCAAGACCAACGTCGTGGGGACGATCTACACCGACACCGGCCTGACCAACGGGACGACCTATTACTACGTCGTGACCGCGACCAATGCCGAGGGCGAGGGCGCGAGCTCGAACCAGGCCACGGCTACCCCGGCGGCTTCGACCTCGCCGGTCACCGTGACCCTCGTCTCCATCGCTGCCCAGGACGGCTACGTGCTGGAGTCGGGCGAGACCACCAATGCCGGCGGCTCGGTCAGCAGCGCTTCCAGCACCACCAGCGCTCTGCGAGTGGGCGACAACAGCCAGGACAGGCAGTACAAGTCGGTGGTCTCCTTCGACACGTCGTCGATCCCCGACGGCGCCACGATCCTCTCGGCGACCGTTCGGCTGCTGCGCGGCTCGCTGACCGGCACCAGCCCCTTCACCACCCACGGCACCTGCTGGGCCGACGTCCAGTCGGGCGGCTTCTCGGGCTCGACGCTGCTCCAGACGGGCGACTTCCAGGCCGCGGCGACCGCGGTCCAGGCGGCGAGCCTCACGAACGCGGCGTCGAACGGCACCTGGTCGGAAGGCATTCTCAACGCCGCGGGCCGCGCGGCCATCAGCAAGACGGGGACGACGCAGCTCCGCGTCTATTTCAATCTCGACGACAACGACGACGGAGGCAACGATTACATCGGCTACTACTCGGGCGACAACACGACCTCGGCCAACCGGCCGCAGCTCGCGGTGACCTACCAGTAGGCACGCGACAGAAAGAGAGGACAGCTTGAGAAACCAACGATCTCGCCATTGCCTGCCCCTGCCGAGTCTGATGCTCGTGCTGATGCTCGTGCTCGGGCTCGGGCTCGGTCTGGCGGCCCCCGCCGCCGCTCAGCCCGTCAAAGACACCGGGACCTACAAGATCTCGCAGGTGTTCGACGCCCGTGCCCGCTCCGCCATCGCCGCCACCGGCGCGGACATTTTCGAAGTCGGTCACGACTACGTCCTTGTCGAGGCCACGGGCCGCGAAGCCAAGGCCTTGAAACGCCTGGGTCTGGATCTCGTGCGGTTCAGGACGCAGAGAGACTTCGTCGCGGCCTTTCCGCCCGCCGACTCGGCCTACCACGACTACGCCGAGATGGTGGCCGAGCTCAACCAGGCCGCGTTCGACCACCCGGCGATCTTCTCGCTTTTTTCCATGGGCCTGTCGTATCAGGGGCGCACGGTCTGGGCCGGCAAGATCTCCGACAACGTGGGAGTCGACGAGGACGAGCCCGAGGTGCTCTTCACGCACCATCAGCACGCCCGCGAGCACCTGACCGTGGAGATGGCCCTCTACACCCTGAAGATGCTGACCGACGAATACGGTACCGATCCCCAGATCACCAGCCTGGTGGACGGCCGCGAAACCTGGATCGTCTTCGACATGAATCCGGACGGCGGCGAGTACGACATCGCGACCGGCAGCTACGTTTCCTGGCGCAAGAACCGCCAGCCCAACGCCGGCTCGAGCGCCATCGGCACCGACTTGAACCGCAACTGGGGCTACAAGTGGGGCTGCTGCGGCGGCAGCAGCGGTTCGGCGAGCAGCTCGACCTACCGCGGACCGGCCGCCTTCTCGGCTCCCGAGACGGCCGTGGTGCGGGACTTCGTAGATAGCCGCGTGGTCGGCGGCACGCAGCAGATCACGGCTCACATCGACTTCCACACCTTCGGCGAGTGGGTGATGTGGCCCTACGGCTACACGCTGACCGACATACCGGCCGACATGACCCAGGACGATCACGACGCGTTCGCGGCCATGGGTCAGGCCATGGCCGCCACCAACGGCTATACGCCGCAGCAGATGAGCGACCTTTACATCACCGATGGAACGGTCTGTGACTGGCTTTACGGCGTCCACCACATTTTCTCCTACACCTTCGAGATGTACCCGGTGACGTCCGCGCAGGGCGGCTTCTATCCCGCAGACGAAGTGATCCCGGCCCAGACCAGCCGCAACCGCGCAGCGGTCCTCTACTTCCTCGAGCAGGCCGCCTGCCCGTATGCCGTAATCGGCAAGCAGGCTCAGTACTGCGAGGCGCCGCCGGGCGCGCCGGCTGCGCTTTCGGCTACGCCGGGCAACGGGCAGATCGGTCTCGCCTGGACGGCCGCGAGCGGCGCGACCGGTTACCGCGTCCATCGCGCCACGGCGAGCGGCGGACCCTACACGACCATCCAGAGCAATGTGATCGCTACGAGCTTCACGGACACCGGCCTGACCAACGGGACGGCCTATTTCTACGTCGTGACCGCGGCCAACACGGTGGGTGAGGGGCCGAATTCGAACGAGGCTTCGGCCACGCCGGTGCTTCCGCCGACCGTCGTCACCCTCACCTCGATCTCTGCCCAGGATGGCTGGGTGCTGGAGTCGAGCGAAGCCTCCAACGCCGGCGGCTCCATCGATGCGGCCGCCAGTACGACCAGCGCGCTGCGGGTGGGCGACGCCACCAGCGACCGCCAGTACAAATCCGTGGTCTCCTTCGACACTTCGCCGATCCCCGACGGCGCCACGATCCTCTCGGCGACTCTGCGCCTGCGCCGCGGCACGTTGAGCGGCACCAGCCCCTTCACCACTCATGGCACCTGCCGGGCCGACGTCCAGACGGGCGGCCTCTCAGGATCGACGGCTCTCCAGACGGGAGACTTCGAAGCCACGGCGACCGCCGTCCAGGCGGCGAGCCTGAGCAATGCCGCGTCCAACGGGAGCTGGTCGGAAGGCAGCCTGAACGCCGCGGGCCTCGCCGCCATCAGCAAGACGGGCACGACACAGCTCCGCGTCTATTTCAACCTCGATGACAACGACGACGGAGGCAACGACTACATCGGCTACTACTCGGGAGAAAACTCGACTGCGGCCAACCGGCCACAGCTCGTGGTGACATATCAGTAGATTTCGGACACGCAAGGAGACAGATTGAGAAACCAACGATTTCGCCTTTGCCTGCCGAGTCTGACGCTCGTGCTGTTGCTCGGGCTCGGAGTGGCGGCCCCCGCCGCCGCACAACTCGCCAGGGACACCCGGACCTACAAGATCTCGCAGGTTTTCGACGCCCGCGTGCGCTCCGCCATCGCCGCTACCGGCGCGGACATTTTCGAGGTCGGTCACGATTACGTTCTCGTGGAAGCCACGGGCCGCGAGGCCAGGGCCTTGAAGCGGCTGGGTCTGAAGCCCGAGCGGCTCAGGACGCCGGATGACGTCATCGCGGCCTTTCCGCCAGCCGACTCGGGCTATCACGACTACGCCGAAATGGTGGCCGAGCTCCAGCAGGCCGCGTCCGATCACCCGGCGATCTTCTCGCTTTTTTCCATGGGCCTGTCGCATGAGGGGCGCACGGTCTGGGCCGGCAAGATCTCCGACAACGTGGGCACCGACGAGGACGAGGCCGAGGTGCTCTTCACGCATCATCAACACGCCCGCGAGCACCTGACCGTGGAGATGGCCCTCTACACCCTGAAGATGCTGACCGACGAGTATGGAACCGATCCCCAGATCACCAGTCTGGTAGACGGCCGCGAAATCTGGATCGTCTTCGACATGAATCCGGACGGCGGCGAGTACGACATCGCGACCGGCAGCTACGTTTCCTGGCGCAAGAACCGCCAGCCCAACGCCGGCACGAGCGCCATCGGCACCGACTTGAACCGCAACTGGGGCTACTCGTGGGGTTGCTGCGCAGGCAGCAGCGGCACGCCGAGCAGCTCGACCTATCGCGGAACGGCCGCCTTCTCGGCCCCCGAGACCGCGGTGGTGCGCGACTTCGTCGAAAGCCGCGTGGTCGGCGGCATGCAGCAGATCACGGCCAGCATCGACTTCCATTCCTATGGCGAGCTGGTGCTCTGGCCCTTCGGCTATACGTTTACCGACGTGCCGCCCGATATGAGCCAGGACGATCACGACGTTTACGTGGCCATGGGCCAGGCGATGGCGGCCACGAACGGCTACACGGCGGAGCAGGCGAGCGAGCTTTACATCACCGATGGCACGATCGACGACTGGACGTATGGCGTCCACCGCATCCTCACCTACACCTTCGAGATGTATCCGGTGACTTCCGGCCAGGGCGGCTTCTACCCCCCGGACGAGGTGATCCCGGCGCAGACCGCCCGCAACCGCGCCGCCATCCTCTACCTGCTCGAGCAGGCCGCCTGCCCGTATGCGGTGATCGGCAAGCAGGCCCAGTACTGCGCGGCGCCGCCGGGCGCGCCGGGTGGGCTCACGGCCACGCCTGGCAATGGACAGATCGGCCTCGCCTGGACAGCCGCGAGCGGCGCCATCGCCTATCGCGTCCATCGCGGCACGGCGAGCGGCGGGCCCTACACGACCCTGCCAGGCAACCTCGGCGGCACGAGCTTCACCGACACCGGCCTGACCAACGGGACGGCCTATTACTACGTCGTGACCGCGACCAACGCAGTGGGGGAGGGACCGAATTCGAACGAGGCTTCGGCCACGCCGGTGGCTCCGCCGACCGTCGTGACCCTCACCTCGGTGGGGTCCCAGGACGGCTGGGTGCTGGAGTCAGGCGAGGCTACCAATGCCGGCGGCTCGATCGATGCGGCCGCCAGTACGACCAGCGCACTGCGGGTGGGCGACGCCACCAGCGACCGCCAATACAAAGCCGTGGTCTCCTTCAACACTTCGTCGATTCCGGACGGAGCCACGATCCTCTCGGCGACTCTTCGCCTGCGCCGCGGCACATCGAGCGGCACCAGCCCCTTCACCACGCATGGCACCTGCCGGGTGGACGTCCAGACGGGCGGCCTTTCGGGCTCGACGGCGCTCCAGACGGGCGACTTCCAGGCCGCGGCCACCGCGGTCCAGGCGGCGAGCCTGTCCAACGCGGCATCGAACGGTTCCTGGTCGGAAGGCGCTCTCAACGCCGCCGGCCTCGCGGCCATCAGCAAGACGGGGACGACGCAGCTCCGGGTCTGGTTCAACCTCGACGACAACGACGACGGAGGCAACGACTACATCGGCTACTACTCGGGAGAGAGCTCGACCGTGGCCAACCGTCCACAGCTCGTGGTGACCTATCAGAATTGATCCCATCTGATTGATCCCATCCCCCCTCTGATTGATCCCATCCCCCCTCTCCCCAGCCCTCTCCCCCGTGCCGGGGGAGAGGGAGCCGGAGGGAAGACCGGCACCGCCAGGCTCGTGGCTTACGAGGTCAACCGTCGGGCGATGGGGGCTTCCTCTTGTAGGGGCACCTCTTGTGGGTGCCCTTCCGGAGGGCGGCCACAAGAGCCGCCCCTACATCCTCAAACCCGCAGTTCAAGTTTGACGAGGCACTGACGCCGCACTCAGGGCGAGGGATTCCCCCGCTCTTCGGCCTTCGCCGCCTCCCCCTCCCTTCCGGTCTCGCGCAGGAGGCGCGACCAGTTGGCGAGGGTCTTGTCCCATTGATCGTAGGTCGCGCCTTCGTCCCGCAGCTTCATCAGCCGCCGGAAGAGCGGCTCGGCCTCGGCATAGCGCCGGTGCTCGCAATGGAGGTCGGCCAGCGAGGCGAGCGTGCGCACGAGCTGGGGATGGCCGGGCTCCAGGGCCGCTTCGCCGATGGCGAGGGCGCGCTCGAAGAGGCGGCGGGCATCTTCATCCTCGCCGAGGTCGTCGCGGACGAGGCCGAGGTTGAGGAGCGTCCTGGCGAGCTGCGGGTGCGCGGGTCCATAAACCCTTTCGTTGGTCTCCTCCAGACGCTCCAGGAGGGACGCGGCCTCGGCCAGCCGGTCCTGCTTCTGGCGGAGGAGAGCCATGGCCTCCCGGCTGCCGGCGAGGTCGAGGTCGTCCTCGGGGAGAGCCGCTTCGCGGATCTCCAGGGCGCGGTCGAGGAGCCGCTCGGCCTCATCCACCCGGCCGCGGTAGTAGGCAATGCCCCCGAGGTTGTGCAGGGCCTTGGCCACGCGCGGATCGCGGCCTCCCCAGAGCTTCTCCTGGATTGCGAGCGAGCGGCGCAGGGCCGCCTCGGCCTCGTCGAAACGGCCCTTGGCAGCGTGCGCCGCGCCCAGGTTGTTGAGGACGTCGGCCACGCCGGGGTGCTCCTGCCCGAGCAGCTCCTCGCGGATGGCGAGGGCCCGGTTGAAGAACGGCGCGGCCTCGCCCTTGCCGGAGAGGTGCGCGACTGCGCCCAGGCGGACGAGGGTGTCCGCGACCTCCGGATGCACGGGTCCGTGAAGCCGTTCGCGCACGGCGAGGGCTTCCGCGAGCAGCGGCCGGGCTTCGTCATAGAGGCCGAGCTCGGTATGGATGCCGCCCAGGGTGTCGAGGAGCTGCGCCCGCAGGAGCGGCTGGTCGAGGAGCTCCTTTCCGAGTCGCTCGGCGCCGCGCCGCAGGAGCTCCCTGACGTCGGGCGTCTCGCCGCGGGCCTGCCGCGGGTCCGCGGCCTGGAACAGGTCTTCGAGGAATTGCGCCACCTCGTCGGCCCGCGTCGCCTCCTGCCGGGCCCGCCGCGCCTGGGAGGCGGTGGTGACGAGGCCTCCAGTGAGAGCCAGGAGGACCAGGAGCACCGATCCCGCCAAGCGCCGGTTCCGGCGGGCGAACCGCCGCAGCTGGGTGAGCGCGCCTTCCGGCTCGGGCAGGGGCACGGCGGCTTCGATTTCGGTGCCCGACCCGGGGACCGAGGCGATGCGGAGCTTGCCGCCGAGCAGAGCGGCGCGCTCTTCGATGCTGGCGAGCCCCAGCCCGCCGGCCTGATGGGCTTCATGGGGATCGAAGCCGCCGCCGTCGTCCTTCACGGTCAGGCGCGCCTGGCGGGAGGAGATCCGCAGCGTGACATGGACTTCGCGGGCCGCGGCGTGGTGGATGATGTTGGATAGGGCTTCCTGGGCGATCCGGTAGAGGCCGAGCGCAATGTCTCCAGGGAGCTGAGGGAGCTGGCTTTTTTCCCGGGGCAGGCTGAGGCGCACCGGCAGGCCGTGCCGCCGTTCGATCTCTCCGCAGGCGTCGTGGAGGGCTTCGGCCAGGCCGCGGCGTTCCAGGATGGCAGGGTGGAGCTCGTGGCTCAGGCGGCGGAGGTCTTCGCCCAGCCCGGCCAGGTTCGCGGCGACGGCGTCCAGCTCGGAGCGCCGCGAGTCGTCCTCCGGGAGCTGCCTGCGCACGGCCGCGAGCTCGAAGCCGAGGGCGGCGAGGCGCTGGCAGTGGTCGTCATGGAGCTCGCGGGCGATCCGCCGCCGCGCCTCTTCTTCGCCGGCGATCAGCCGGCCCGCGGCCGGCGGGAGGTCGGCCATGCCGTCACATCACGACGCCGCCAGGAGGGGCCGCGAGGAGCGCCAGCTCCACCCGGCTGTCCGAACCCAGCTTGTCGTAGACCTTGTTCAGGTGGGTGCGGACCGTGGCCACCGACACGCCGAGGCGCCGGGCGATCTCCTTGTTGCTCAGGCCCAGGCCCACCAGGCGGACGGTGTCGAGCTCGCGCGGCGTGAGGAGCTCGTTGACCGGCGATGCTGGCGATACCGGCGATACGGGGGGAGCGGCGGGGCGCCGCGCGGCGGGTTTCTTCGCATAGGCGTCGACCATGCCCCGGGTTACGACCGGGCTGACGTAGAAGCGGCCCTTGAGCACCTCCCGGACGGCGGTTCCGATCTCCTCGGGCGCGGAGATCTTGGTCAGGTAGCCGCAGGCGCCGGCCGCGAACGCTTCCCGGACCCAGGAAGGATCGTCATGGATGCTCAGGACCAGCACCCGCGCGCCGGACCTTTCCTTCAGAAGCCGCCGGGTGGCCTCGAGGCCGTCGACGAACGGCATCGAGATGTCGGTAATGACAAGGTCTGGCCGCAGCCTCTCCGCAGCCTCGAGGAGCTGGCGGCCATCCCTCACTGCGGCAACCACCTCGCAGTCGGGTTCGAGGAGCTTCCTCAGGCCGTCGAGCATCATCGGATGGTCGTCGGCGAGCAGCACTCTTGGACGCATCTGGGACATGTTCCCTCCTCTCCTCGCGACGGTACAGATGTGAGAATACTTTATGGCGCGAAGGTTCGAGGGCGCCATGAGGTAAACACCTCAGGTGTTTGCCTCATCGTAGAGACGCCCCGTGGGGCGTCTCCTCCGGGCAGAAAGGCGCGGGTCTACGACAACGGAGAACGTGTCAAAGGATTTTTAGGACACAACAGAAACTTCTGGAAGGCTGAGACGCCCCGCGGGGCGTCTCTACAGGGGCTCATCTCAGGCTTTGGCGCCGTGGGCCTTGAGCAGCTCGACCACCGCGTCCTGCTTGCCCGCGATGGCGTGGCGGATCAGCGGGATGCGGTGGGGGCCCGGCAGGTCCACGATCTTCGGATCGGCCGCCAGGAAGGCTTTGACGATGTCGATCCTCCCCAGCATGGCGGCACAGAAGACGTCCATGCGGGCGCCCTTGGAGAGCAGGTACTCGGCCACCGCCGCGCTGCCGACGTGCGAGGCGCCGCCGAGGCCGGTCTCCCAATCCCCTCCGCCCCAGTCCCAGGTGGCGTTGATCAGGGCGGGCTGGGCCTCCAGCATCGTCTTCGTCTTCTCCATGTCGCCGTGGGCGACGCTCACGAACTCCTTGACCATGTCCTTGTCGAGCGGCGGGCCCTTGTCGGGGGCCTTCTGTGCCGTTTGCGCGAAGAGGGGCTGGATCATGAAAGCGGCTCCGGCGAGGGCTCCGGCTTGCAGGATGTTGCGGCGCGTGAGGTCGGTCATGGGCATGTCTCCTTTACCGTCCATCGTAGGGTAACCCGGAGGAGGCTGCCTCTGCCGTTCGGGGGAAAAGGTGGGCTATGCCTTCCGGCCTATGCGCGGGATGGCGGGGCGCAAGTATCATCCGGGCATGTTCCTGCGCTGGGGAGGACTCGCCGCCTGGTTGATGGTCGGAGTGCCGGTGATGATTCACCCGCACGAGAGCCCTGTGGTCCTCCTCGTCTGGACTTTCGCGTACCTCCTCTTCGGCGCGGCCTTCTGGGTCACGTCGGCCAGCCGGCAGGGAAAGCTCGGGCTGCTCGGGCTTCAAGCGCTCTGCGTCATGGCGCTGGTGCTGACCCTCTGCGACGGCTTCGAGGGAGCGCTCCTGGTGCTCGTGGCCATGCAGCTCGGCTCGCGGGTGGAGCGCCGGACCGGGCTCCTCTGGATCGCCGTCCAGACCTTCCTGCTCTGCGCGGCAATTACCTATCACTGGTCGCTCCGCCCGGCGCTGATGCTCGCGCCTCCCTACCTGGGCTTCCAGATCCTCGCCTTCCTCGCATTCGAGGCCCTGGAGCGCGAGGCGCGGATCAACGCCGAGCTGCGCTCCACGCGGGAGCTGCTCGCCCACGGCAGCCGCATGGCCGAAAGGCTCCGCATCGCGGGGGAGCTGCACGACGCGCTCGGGCATCATCTCGTAGCCCTGAGCCTGAACCTGGAAGTGGCGGCGCAGCAGTCCGAGGGCGACACCCGGGAACAGGTGCGGATCGCCCAATCGCTGGCCCGGCTGATGCTCACCGATGTGAGCGAGATCGTGGACACTCTCCGCCGGGAGGAGGCGTTCGACCTGCGGAGGGCTCTGACGTCCATGGCCGCCGAGATCCCCCGGCCCCGGGTGCACCTGGCCATTCCTGACGACCTCGCGGTGGAGGACGCCGGGCTCGCTCATCTCCTCTTGCGTTGCTGCCAGGAGATCGCGACCAACGCGGCCAAGCACGCGCAGGCCGAGAACCTCTGGCTGGAGCTGGTGCGGGAGGGCGATTCGGTCGGCGTGCGGGCTCGGGACGACGGCCGCGGCTCCGAGAGGGTGCAGGACGGCCGCGGCCTGACCGGTATGCGTCAAAGGCTGGAGCAGGCAGGAGGCCGCCTGGAAATTGCGACCGGCCCCGGCCGGGGCTTCGCGGTGGCGGCCCTCGTGCCGCTCCGGAGGACGGTTTGAGCCTCCGGGTCTGCATCGTGGAGGATGAGACCCTGGTCCGCCACGGCATCCGCAAGTTGTTGGAATTGGGCGACCGGGTCGAGGTGGTCGCGGAGGCGCGGGACGGCGAGGAGGCCCTCGTGCTGATCGAGCAGTCGCGGCCCGACGTGGTCCTGCTCGACGTGCGCCTGCCCCGGCTCGACGGCATCGGAGTCCTGAGGGCCTTGCGCGAGAAGCCCGGCGCGCCGCCCTGCCTGGTGCTGACCACGTTCGACGACCGCGAGGTGACGCTCGCCGCCATCCGCGAAGGCGCCCGCGGTTTCCTGCGCAAAGACGTGTCCCTCGAGCATCTCCTGGAAGCGATCGAGACCCTCGCGGCCGGCGGCACTTATCTCCAACCCGCCGTGACCGAGTCGCTCCTGCGCGGGCTCGACGGCGCGCGCCGCTCACTGCCTGTTCCCGGCCTGGCGCCGGTCGGGCCGCTGACCCCGCGGGAGGCCGAAGTCCTCGGCCTGATGGCCGCGGCCTACACGAACCGCGAGATCGCAGCCGCCCTGGGCACGGCCGAGGGCACGGTGAAGATTCACGTTTCCAACATCCTGTCCAAGCTCGGCGCGCGGGACCGCACGCAGGCCGTGCTCAGCGCCCTGGAGCTGGGGCTTCTTTAGGAGGGTTTGATGCTCAACCAGATCGGTCAGATTTCCATCAACGCCCACGACGTGGTGAGGGCCACGGCTTTCTATCGCGACGTGCTCGGGATGCGCTTCCTTTTCGAGTTTCTCCCGAAGCTGGCCTTTTTCGATTGCGGCGGCATCCGCCTGATGATCTCGCTGCCCGAGGACGGGTTCGATCATCCCGGCTCGGTCCTCTATTACAAGGTGGAGGACATCCAGGCGGCCTATGAAGAGATCAAGGGCAGGGGGGCTGAGCTCCTGGGCCCACCTCACCTGGTAGCGAAGATGCCCGATCACGAGCTGTGGATGGCGTTCCTCAAGGACACGGAGGGCAACACGCTCGCACTCATGAGCGAGGTGCGCCCGGTTTAGCAAAAGGTTTCAACTCCAGGCCAGGCGGCCTCCTGGTTGGCGCCGATCCATCCAGGCCCGCCTGGTGCCTCAGCCACTCCACTTTCTTCAAGAAGTACTCCGGGTCGTAGCGGGTGTAGACCCGCTCGCCGTCCTTGTCCTCGAAGAGAAGGATGCCGTGATCGGCGCCGGGGTAGACCACGATCTCGAAGGGCTTGCCGCGGGCCGCGAGCTGGTCGATCGTGGCGACGGTCACCTCGTTCGGGGCCTCGATGTCTTCCGCGCCGATCAACCAGAGCATGGGGATGTCCAGTTTTTCCAGGATGGGCCGGGAGTCGTGGAACCAGTAGCGGTCCAAGCCGATCGGCATCATCCTCGGGCCGGCGATCCGCATGGCCCAGGCGGGATACCTCATGAGCGATCCGGCGGTGCCGTCGTCCAGGGCATCCGCCCAGTGCTCGTCCTTGAACCGGGCCTTCAGCTCGCCGACCCGCTCCCAGCCGCCGTCGAAGCGCTGGCGGATCACCTCGTGGCCGGCCTTGATCAGCTCCTCGGCCTCCGCGAGGTCCTCTTCGCCGAAGCCCTGGTTGCGGAGCAGTTGGAGCGTCTCCTTGCGGTCCTCCTCGGCAGGCGAATCGACCATGCCATAGCCCACGAGGACGAACTTGACCGCATCCGTCTTCGACGCCGCGAGGGGGGAGATCCAGCCGCCCTGGCTGTAGCCGGCCAATCCGATCCGGTCCGGATTGACCTCAGGCTGTTTGCGCAGCCACTCGACGGCGGCCACCACATCGTCCGAGAGCTGGCCGAAGTCCATGCCGAACTTGCCTTCCGAGCTGCCGGTGCCGCGCTTGTCGAAGATCAGGACCGCGACGCCGTTCGGGGCGAGCAACCATCCTTCGTGGGAGAAGGCCGTGGCCGCGTCCTTCTCGGAGCCGTGGACCATGACGACCGCCGGGTGCGGCCCGGGGCCCTCCGGGAGGATCAGCCGGCCGCGGAGCTCGGCGTCACCGCTCTGGAACGCCGCGGCCTTCTCGAGGAGGGGGAGGCGCTCGACCCGCTCCTGGCCCGTGCCCTGGCGCCAGATCAGGGCGCCCGGCGCGGAGACGCTTGGCTCGAAGAAGGCAGACCCTTCCTCCGTCGCTTCCGGCGACCAGCCGGAGCGGATGGTGAAGGTGTGCTCGCTATCCGGGTAAAGAGAGTAGACCCGGCCATCGGAGAAGTCGCGGACCCGCCAGATGCCATCCTCGCCGGTCGGGCTGATGCCGACGATCCGGCCGTCGGGGAAGCGCCAGGCGCCCGAGAATCGGGTGTCGACCTCTTCAGGGCGGAAGAAGAAGTACAGGGTGGCCCCGATCACCAGGGCAAGGACGGCCAGCTTCTTGATCATGCTCCGTCTTACGGGCGGGGGCGGAGGTGGGTTTCGGACGGGCTAGGGCACAGGGATGCCACATGCGGCGGCGATGCGGAGGGCGAGCTCTTTGAAATCGCGATAGGAATCCTGCACTGACTCACTGTGGGAGCCGATGGCCCCATCAGCGGGCCTGAGGAGGAACATGGGCCTGTGGGTTTGCTCGGCCAAACCAGACAGGCCGACGTAGGGCTTGAGAATAGCAAGGCGGTACGGATCCGGCTCTGGAATTGTAGGCTCGATCTCACCGAGGACCTCCTGGTGATAGGCCCTGGCAAGCTCTCTGAGCCACTCTTCTCGGCCTGCTTTCCGAACGGGAAGCTGAAAAACAATGTAGCCAAGAGGAGAGAGCCTGCCATCCTTCTTCCACTCCTCAAGAGCCTGGCCGAGGCTGACCAGGCTCACAGCCGCAAAAGCGTCCGTCCTCAAGGGAGTCACGAAGTGCTCGCATGCGAGGACAGCCGCGCGATTGAGGGCCGCCAGATTCGGACCCAGATCTACCAGAGCGACCTCGGCTCGGTGTTGTTCACCGGCCAAGCGGAGAATCTGCCTCAGGATGTTCTCCAGCCCTTCCCCCGCCGCGCTATTCTCAAGCAGACTCAGATCCAGATGACCTGCTAGGAGCGCGAGATGTTCGCCAAGCACTTCCAGCTTCAATCCAGGAGAGCTTTGACGCTGATCGCGGAAGTCTAGGACCGCTTGGAAAATACCGCGAGGATTCATCCACATGGCTTCCACCTTTGATTTCGGCAGAAACGCCCATGTGAGGTGAGCCTGTGGGTCGAGGTCGACGGCCAGCACTCTGACCCCGAGCTCCTGGTACATCCAGGCGAGGTGGTACGCCAGCGGTGTCTTGCCGACGCCGCCCTTGTTGTTGAAGAAGGCGATCGCCTTCATGGCCTCCTCGGCACGGTCGCCAGGAAGTGGTTGCTCCCCAGCTCGAAACGGATTTCCGGAGAGTCGTTGCGTTGTAGCTCCGCCTGAGCAATCGCAATGCCGCGCCCGTAACGATTTACAAATCCAAGCGTCCGGGCCGCTTCGGCCAGAACAGGATTGCGATAGGCGGTGCCCCGCGGGAACTGCTCGGGGGTGAGATCACCGAACAGACTTCCAGGGTTGAGGATTTCAATGCGATCCTCAAAGTGATTGATCAGGATAGGCGTGCTCGACCCTTCGTAGTTGCGGTGGATGACCGCATTTACGAGCAGCTCATGGAGGGCCTTGGGTGGATAGTCGTACACCATACGCTCGGCCAGGCCCTGGGCTGCAACCGGCCGCGCCTCAGCCAGATCCTCGGCGAGTTGGTCCAGGCCGCGAAGCACGGATAGCAGGTCTCCCGAGAAGCGGCGGTCGCGCAACGGTTCATCGGCCTGGGATGAGCCGGCATAGCGTACATATTGGACATAGGCACCCGGTACGAAGAACAGGGGGTCCTTGCCAAACAGAAGAATGGCTGCGTTCGCCGGGAGGCCCGCCCTGAGGTCATAAAAGCGGAGCGCAGCGAGTTGGTCCGAAAGCTCCCGGTGATTCTGCTCGATGACCTCGTGAGAGACCGCGAACTGGCGATAGCCCACCAGGAAGAGGTCCAGAGCGAGGTCGTCCAGGCTTCCCTCGGCACACGGACGGGCGTCCCAGGTCCTCGCCAGAGCGAGCCTGCGCTCGGCAAGGACTCTCTCCTCTGTTTCGTTGGCGATAGCCCGCCGCGGTCCTACCCGGATCCAGACCTGTCCCTTGTACCGGACGGGAGGAAGATCGGAGGGAAGCACCTCGACCACGGCTACATCGCCTCCGGGAGCAGACAGGCGCTGCACGTTCATCGCGGGCAGAGGCTGAATGTTGCCGTCGGATCGAATGGCCGCAAGGTTCTGAAGGAGGTGGTCGGTGATGGCAGCCCCGGATAGCCCGCCGTCATCCTTCACTCCGACAAACAGGTAGCCCGGCTGCCGGTGGTGCGGCATGTCGTTCGCGAAAGCGCAGATCGCCTGGGCGAACTTGTCCGTGTTGGATAGGGAGACCGTGCGCTCGACCCGATCGGACTCCAGGTCCGCCATCAGCCTGAGGACTTCATCCCGATCCATGCGCGAGAGCCTAACATGCGGTGCTAAGCTCCCCCGCGCTTTGAGACGATCCTTACTCCTCCTTACAGTTTTCGCTCTCGCACTCCTGCCGTCGGGGTGTGCATCAAGCCGCCACCAAGCTGAGACGGCTCTCGCCCAGACCTCCGGCCGGCTGGCCGTTCAAGGTCTGAGCCAGCCGGTCACGGTGCTGCGCGACACCTGGGGCATCCCCCACATCTATGCCGAAACCCAGGACGACCTCTTCTTCGCCCAGGGCTTCGTGGCCGCCCAGGACCGCCTGTTCCAGATGGAAATCTGGCGCCGAACGGCCGAGGGCCGGCTCGCCGAGATCCTGGGACCGGCAGCGGTCGAGCGCGATCGTGTCGCCCGCCTGCTCCGCTACCGGGGGGACATGGATGCCGAGTATGCGAGCTATGCCCCCGACGCCAGGCAGATCCTGGAGGCGTTCGTCCGCGGGGTGAATGCCTACATCGAATCCGTGAGCGACCGCCTCCCCGTCGAGTTCGAGATGGCTGGCTTCCGGCCCGAGCCGTGGACGCCCGAGGTCTGCCTGAGCCGCGTGTCGGCCTTGGGAGTGACAGGCTACGCTCCGCTGGAGGTGTTCCGGGGCATCCTGATCCGCGAGCTCGGGGTGGAGGCCGCGGCGGACCTGGTCCCGCCCGAGCCGGCGGTGCCGTTGGATCGGGAGATCCTGCCGGGGATCGACCTGAAGGAGCTTGATCCGAAGATCCTGGCCGGCTTCCGGGCCGCCGGAGAGCGGGTGAGCTTCGCAGTTCGGAACGGAAGCAACAACTGGGTGGTGGACGGCACCCTCTCGGCCACAGGCAGGCCGCTTCTGGCGAACGATCCGCACCGTGCCCTCGCCGTGCCCAGCCTGCGCTACATGGTCCATCTCGTGGGGCCGGGCTGGAATGTGATCGGTGCCGGCGAGCCCGCTCTGCCCGGCGTGGCCGCGGGGCACAACGACCGCGTCGCGTTTGGGTTCACCATCGTCGGGATCGACCAGCAGGACCTCTATGCCGAGGAGACCCATCCCGAGGACCCGAACCGCGTCCGCTTCCGGGATAGCTGGGTCCCCATGCGGATCGAGCGGGAGACGATCCGCGTCAAGGGGGCCGAGCCTGTCCAGGTGGACCTGAAGTTCACGGAGCACGGGCCGGTGATGCACGAGGACCCCGCGCGGCACCGCGCCTGGGCTCTGCGCTGGGTGGGCACGGAGCCCGGCACGGCCGGCTATCTGGCCTCGCTCTCCCTGAACCGGGCGCGGACCTGGCCCGAGTTCCTGAAGGCATTGGAGCGCTGGAAGGTCCCGTCCGAGAACCTGGTCTACGCGGATGTGGAGGGCAACATCGGCTGGAAGGTGGCGGGGCTGACCCCGGTGCGCCAGGGCTGGAACGGGCTGCTCCCGGTGCCGGGCGACGGGCGCTTCGAGTGGCAGGGGTTCCTGCCCTCCTCGGAGCTGCCGGGGGACTTCAACCCGTCGCGTCATTTTCTGGCCACGGCAAACCACAACATCCTGCCGCCCGGGTACACCAAGGTGCTCGGTTTCGACTGGGGGTCCCCGGAGCGGTTCCAGCGCGTCGCGGAGGTGCTCTCCGAGCCGGGGCGGCGCTTCACGGTCGCGGACTTCGAGCGTCTGCAGCACGACGAGGTCTCCCTGACCGCGCGGGAGATGGTGGGTTTCCTGAGCCAGGCCCAGGGAGTGGACGAGGAGCTGCGTCCCTGGGTGGGCCGGCTGGCGAAGTGGGGCGGGGTGGTGTCCAAGGATTCGGCCGAGGCGGCACTCTACGAAGTCTGGCTGACCCGGATCCCGCCGGCCTTCGTGGCACGCCAGCCCGAGAAGGTCCGGCCCCATCTGGAAATTTCGGGGGATAGCCTGCTGCTGCTCCTCCGGAACCCCACCCCGCGTTGGTTCGGGGAGGACCCTCGCGCCGGCCGGGACGCCCTGCTAATCGCGGGCCTCCGCGAAGCCGTGACCGAGACCCGAAAGCTCCTCGGGGACGATCCCGCGAAGTGGCGCTGGGGGTTGCTGCACCGCACCGGCTTCAAGCATCCGTTGGCCGGCATGAATGAAAAGCTTTTCGAGCTGCCTGTTTTTGAGATGGGCGGAGACGG
Source organism: uncultured Holophagales bacterium (assembly GCA_963741305.1). GTDB lineage: Bacteria > Acidobacteriota > Thermoanaerobaculia > Multivoradales > UBA5704 > DATMER01. The sequence continues at coordinate 811,512 of CAVUHL010000003.1, forward strand.
CAACACGGTCCGCGTCACTGTCGGCAACCGCTTCGACGTGTCCCATGGCGCCTCATTCCGGGAGATCATCGACGTGGCCGACTGGGACCGCTCGGTGGCCACGAGCGTGCCGGGCCAGTCGGGGCAGCCCGGCAGCCCGCACTACGGCGACCTGCTCCCGCTGTGGGCCAAAGGCCAGTACTTCCCTTTGCTGTTCAGCCGCGAGAAGATCGAGGCCGAATCGAAGGAGCGATTGGTTTTGGAGCCCGCACAATGATCCAGGGAAATGGCTTCCTCCTGCGCACGGTCCGAGCGTCCGACCTGGACGCGCTCTACGAGGCCCGGTCCAACGTGGAGAGCCGGGGCGAATACATTCCGCCCCGCATGGGATCGGAGCCCGCGTTCAGAAAGGAATTCGACGAGACTGGCTTCTGGACCGACGACAGCGGTATTCTCCTCATCGTCGACTCCGAGGATGGCCGAGTGCTGGGTCAGATCATCTATTTCCGCCCGGTCTTCTACACGGACGGGCTGGAGATCGGCTATCAGCTCTTCCAGCCGGCAAACCGGGGCAAGGGGATCATGACGGAGGTGCTCCGGCTCTTCTGCAGCTTCCTCTTCTCTCACCGGAGCCTGTACCGGCTGCAGCTCACCGTGCATCCCGGCAACGCCGCCTCCCGCCGGGTGGCGGAAAAGGCCGGCTTCCGGAAGGAGGGTGTCCTCCGGGGCTCCTTCTTCCACCGCGGGGCCCACCACGACTTGGAGCTGTATTCGCTGCTTCGGGATGAGTGGGTGCCGGTACCTCCGTTTACTCCGCTTGGCAGCGGAGCTTCCTAGACACTTCGGGCCCTCACCCCCGGCCCCTCTCCCAGCCGCACGCCCGGACCCCCGGGAGAGGGGAGGGCGCGAGATCCACCGATGGCTCCATATGTGGCTTGCTCCCCCAATCCTTCGGCTCGCTGCTTTTTCCGAAAGCCGGAGCCACGGATGGAGAAAGGCTGCCGGAGTCAGTCCCCCCTCTCCCGGGGGTCCGGGTGTGCGGCCGGGAGAGGGGCTGGGGGTGAGGGCTTCAGTCGCTCCGCCGCTCGAACCGTACCCCCACCCGCACCGACCTTGGCGCACCCAATGTGCGCACCGGCGTGCGGCCGGTCTCATAGCCCTCATTCAAAAGGTTTTCAGCTGCCGCAAAAACCTCCAGCCCCCGGCCGACCGGCCGGGAGAGCAGGGCGTCGATCGTCGCGAAGCTCTCCAGGGGGAGCTGGTTACGGTCGTCGTCAAACTGGTCGCCGGTCCAGCGGGCCTGGAGGCCCAGGGTCCCGATTCCGGGATCGAAGAAGCGGAGTTGGAGCGAGGCCTGGTGCTCGGGCACCTGGGGAATGCGCAGGCCTTCCAGACCTCCGCCGCTCTCGACGGTCGCGTCGGAGAGCAGGTAGCCGCCGGAGAGGGTCCAGCGGCCGCCCAAACGGGCGGTGCCCTCCAACTCCAGGCCGCGCGAGCGGGTGCGGCCCAGGTTCTGGCGCTGGCGGGTGATCAGGGCGGGGGTAACCGAGAGGGTGACGTTGGCGACGTTGCGGTCCACCTCCATCCAGAAGAGGACGCTTCGGGCCGTCACCCTCGGCGAGGTGAAGACCGCGCCGGCCTCGGCCCCGGCGAGCCGCTCGGCTTCGAGGCCTTCGTTGGCCAGGGTGAGCACGTCGCCCACCCGGAAGTCGCGGTAGAGCTCGTTGAGGGTGGGCGCCCGGAAGCCGCGGTAGGCCGAGGTTGTCCACGCCCAGTGGTCAGTCGCTTTCCAGAGGAGGGAAGCCCGGGGGCTGAAGGCGGTTTCCTTCCGCTCCCGGCTGTCGATCCTCGCCCCAAGGGTCAGGGAGAGGCGCGGCGTGAGGCTCACCAGGTCTTCGAGGAACAACCCTCCCAGGCGCTGGGTGCCTCCGGCCACTGTGCTCCGCAGGGTTGGGCCGCCGAAGATCAGCTCGTCGCTCGTGCCCGACACCTCGCGGAAATCGAGCCCGGCGACCAGGCCGTGGCGGTTCCCAAGGGTGCGCGTCCATTGCGCGCTGCCGCCCAGCGATTCGGCGGGCACCCTCTGCTCCCGGGTCAGAATCTCGCTGTTGCGGCCGGACGCCACGGCGGTGAAGGTCTGGAAGTAGTCCTGGTCGCTCCCCCAGGCCCGCAGGGAGAGCCAGCCGCCGCCCGCGCTGCTGTCCAATCCCAGGCTTGCCTGCCGGATCGTGGTGTCGTTGACCTGGAGGCGTGTGCCGTTGTCCCGCTCTTCGTCAAACCAGGAGCCGCGGAGGAAGGCTCGGCCCTCTTCTCCAACCCGGCGCTCCACGGCCAGGTCAACGGTCGAATGGCGCGAGGCGGCGGGTGTATCGACCGCACCCCGGGCCGCGGGCTCCACGGGGACGTAGCCATCGGTGCGGAACGACTCCGCGCCCAGGCTCGCGGCCCATCGGCCCCATCGCTCCGCCACGAAGAGGGACGCCTCTGGCGTCTCCCGCTCGCCATAGGACGCCTCGGCCGCGAAGGCCGGCTCCGAGGGCTCCTTTCGGAGAAGCTGGACCACGCCTCCCAGTGCGGCGCTGCCGTAGAGGTCCGAGCCCGCGCCTCGCAGCACTTCTATCCGGCCGAGGGAGAGCCGGGGCACCCGGCCCCAGTAGATCCATCCGCCGAAGGGATCGTTCAAGGGGATACCGTCCGCAAGGACCAAGGCCCGGCTCGCGCCGCTTGCCCCGAGGCCGCGCAGCGACACGCCCTGAGTGGTTGGATTGGCGAAGCGGCTCCCGGAGCGGCGGAAGAGGGAGAAGCCGGGCACCTGGCGCAGGGCATCGTCGATCGTCCCTGCCGCGGTGGACTCCAGCTCCTCGGAGGAGAGGACGACCACGCTCGCGGCAGTATCGGCCAGCCGGCGCTCGGTGCGGGTGGCGGTGACGGTTACTTCTTCCGTCACGGAAGCCGCGGGCTCGGAAGGAGCTTCCGCTGTGAGGAAGAGGGTAAGGATCAGAGCGGACAGAACGCTCGGCACGCCGACAGCTTACCAGCCGGCCAGGAACCGTTTCGTGGTCTTGGAGATCAAAGGTAGGTAGGATCGGGTCGACGTCGTCGAACAACTTGAAACGGGGTGGACCTTGCCGCAACGCGCTCTGCTGGTCTTGCTGCTCTCTCTGGCCACGCTCCCGGCGCTGGCGGGGCCGATCCCCTTGGACCGCGTCCCCGCTCCCTTGCAGCCATGGACGGAGTGGGCGCTGTTTGGCCACGAGGGCAAGCTCTGCTCTCCCTTCCTCGGTGGAGAGGAGAAGCGCTGCGCCTGGCCCGGGGTCCTGGCGCTCGACCTCGCCGACCAGGGCGGGAGCTTCCGCCAGGAGTGGGCGCTGGAGGCCGGCGGCTTTGTGCCGCTCCCCGGAGAGGCGCGGCGCTGGCCGCTCGACCTGCAGCTCGACGGCCGTCCCGCCGCCGCGGTCTCCCAGAAGGGCGATCCGGGGCTCTGGCTCCCGGCCGGCAATCACACCGTCACCGGCTCGTTCCGGTGGGACGCCCTCCCGGAATCGCTCCCGGTCCCTGCCGAGGTGGGGGTTGTCGTGCTGACCGTCCGCGGTGCTCCGGTACCGTTCGCCGAGCGGGACGAGTCGGGCCGCGTCTTCCTCCAGGGCGTCCGCGCCGTGCGGACTGAGGAGGACCGCCTGGAGATCCGGGTCCAGCGCCGGATCGTGGACGGCGTGCCGGTCGTCCTGACCACCCGCATCGAGCTGGCCGTGTCCGGCAAGGCCCGGGAGGTCCTCCTGGGCCGGGCGCTGCCGGACCGCTTCATCCCTCTCTCCCTCGCCGGGCCTCTTCCAGCCCGGCTGGAGCCGGGCGGTAGGCTGCGGGTGCAGGTCCGCCCCGGCAACTGGGTCCTCGAGGCGGCGGCCCGCGGTGCCGGGCCGGTCTCAGGCATCAAGGCTCCGATGCCTGGAGGTCCGTGGGCTCCCGAGGAGGTCTGGGTGTTCGAGGCCCGGCCCGGCGTCCGGCTGGTGGATGTCGAGGGCGTGCCCACGGTGGACCCGCAGCAGACCACGCTGCCCGCGGAGTGGAAGGCGCTCCCGGCCTACCGCGTCCGTCCCGGCGAGACCCTGCAACTGGCGGAGCGACGGCGCGGCGGCGCCGATCCCGCCGCGGACCGGCTGACTTTGAAGCGCGTGCTCTGGCTCGACTTCGACGGCGGCGGCTACACGTGGCAGGACCAGTTACAGGGGACCCTCGCCCGGAGCTGGCGCCTGGATGTGGCCCCGCCGGCCCGGCTCGAGCGGGTCTCGCTCGGTGGGGAGGACCAGGTGATCACCCTCCGGCCCGGCTCAGACCGCACCGGGATCGAGGTGCGCCAGGGCCAGGTCGGGCTGACTGCCGAGGGCCGGCTCCCCGGCCGGGCCGCGTTGCCGGCCGTGGGCTGGGACCATGACTTCCACGAGGTCTCGGGCGAGCTCCGCATTCCGCCGGGCTGGCGCATCCTCGGCGCCCTCGGCGTCGACGACGCGCCGGGCACCTGGATCGGCCAGTGGACGCTGCTCGACCTGTTCCTCGTCCTTCTCCTGTCCCTCGCCGTGCGCTATCTGTGGGGGAACCGCTGGGCGGCCGTGGCGATCGCGGCCCTGGTCCTCACGTGGCATGAGCCCGGCGCACCGCGGTGGATCTGGGTCGCTGTCCTCGCCACCGAGGCGCTGCGCCGGGCGGTCGCGCCCGAAGGCCGGGCCGGGAAGCTCGCGCGGGCAGCGTCCGGGATCGCGCTCGGGATCCTCGCTCTGATGACCGTCGCCTTCCTCGCCGGCCAGATCCGGCAGGCGATCTACCCTGCCCTGGAGGTGACGCAGGGTAGCCCGGCCCTCGTTTTTAGCTCTATGGCCCCTCCCCCCGCTCCGCGACAGGAGGAGGAGATGAAGGATCTTGGTTACCTCGGCTCGGCGCAGGAGTCCCGGCCCGTGGCGATCGAGACCCAGGCGAAGAAGCTCAAGGAGATGGACCCGCGCGCGGTGGTGGCCACGGGCGGGGGCCTGCCCGAATGGCAATGGCACCGGGTCGAGCTGCGCTGGAGCGGTCCCGTGGACAAGGACCACCAGGTGCGCTTCCTCCTCGTATCCCCGGCGGCCAATTTCGTGCTCACGCTCGTCCGCCTCGCCCTGCTGGCCCTGCTGGTGCTGCACGCCCTGCGCGCGGCCGGGCTCCGCCTGCAGCGGCGTATGCCTCCTGTCATCCTGCTCTGCCTCCTCCTGCTGCCGGCGCTGCCGGCAGTTGCCAACGCGCAGACCGCGCCGAGCGCCGCGGACCTGGAGCAGCTCCGGCAGGCGCTGCTCGCTCCGCCCGACTGCCATCCGGAGTGCGCGTCGAGCCCGCGGATGTTCCTCGATGCCTCGCCGGGCTCGCTCCGCCTACGCTTCGAGGTGGGAGCGGCGGCAAACGTAGCCGTGCCTCTTCCCGGGGGAGTCCAGCAGTGGCTTCCGTCGGAAGTGCGGATCGACGGCCGGCCGGCCGCGGTGGCGCGCACTCCGGATGGGCGGATCTGGACCCTCGTCGGCCCTGGCCGGCACGAGGTCCTGCTGACCGGTCCGCTGCCCGAGCGCGAGACCGTGCAGGTGCCGCTGCCGCTTCGCTCTCACCGGGTGGACGTGGCCGCGAGCGGCTGGACCGTCGACGGAGTCCACGAGGACGGCCAGGCGGACGACAACCTCCAGCTCACGAGGGTACGGAGCGGCCCGTCCGACGGCGCTTTCCAGGCCGGGGAGCTGCCTCCCTTCCTGGAGGTCCGGCGCACGCTGGTGCTGGGTCTGACCTGGCGGGTTGAAACCCGGGTCGTCCGGATCTCGCCCGCGGGCGTGCCCGCCTCGGTGGCGGTGCCGCTCCTGCCCGGCGAGTCCGTGACCACCGCGGGCGTGCGGGTCCAGAAGGGCACAGTGCAGGTGAGCCTCGGTCCCCAGGCCCTGGAGACAGCCTGGACCTCCACGCTAGCGCCGCGCCCGGAGCTGCGGCTCGCCGCGCCGCGCACCCTGGCCTGGACCGAGGTCTGGCGGCTCGCCGCGAGCCCGGTCTGGCACGTGGAGGCTCGGGGTATAGCGCCTCTGCTCCCCGCGGCCCAGGGGGGAGCCGTGCGCATCCCCGAGTGGCGCCCCTGGCCGGGGGAGGCCGTGATCCTGGCGGTGACGCGGCCGGCCGGAGTCGCCGGCCAGACCCTCACCGTGGACCGCACGCTCCTGACCGCGGTCCCGGGCCGCCGCGCCACGGATGCCAGCCTGGACGTCTTCCTGCGGAGCAGCCGCGGCGGCCGGCACACCGTCGTGCTGCCGGAGGGGGCCGAGCTGCTGTCCTTGAAGATCGACGACAAGGACCAGCCGGTCCGGCAGGAGGGGAGGGACGTGGTGCTGCCCGTGCGTCCCGGCAGCCAGAAGATCGGAATCGCCTGGCGGGAGCCGCGGGGCATGTCCCTCCTCTTCCGCTCGCCGGCCGTGGACCTGAACGTGCGGAGCGTCAACGCGAGCCAGGTCGTGAAAGTGCCGGAGAGCCGCTGGGTCCTGCTCGTGGGCGGGCCGCGCCTGGGCCCGGCGGTCCTCTTCTGGAGCCTGCTGGCCGTGATCGTGCTGTCCGCGCTGGTGCTGGGGCAGGTGAAGATCACGCCGCTTTCCACGCGGGACTGGATCCTGCTGGGGATCGGCCTGTCGCAGGCGCCCCTGATCGGCGCCGCGGTCGTGGCCGGCTGGCTCCTGGTGCTCGGGCTGCGGAGGAGGAGGGGAGCGAGGGCTGCAGAGATGCCGCGAGCCCTCGCGTTCAATCTGTTCCAGATCCTGCTGGTGATCTGGACCGCGGTAGCCTTCGGGATCCTCTTCTGGGCGATCCAGCAGGGGTTGCTGGGCGCGCCCGAGATGCAGATCGCGGGCTACGACTCATGGGCCCAGGAGCTCCACTGGTACCAGGACCGGACGGGCGAGCTGCTGCCGGCACCCTGGGTGCTCTCGGTTCCGCTCCTGGTCTACCGCCTCGCCATGCTGGGCTGGGCACTGTGGCTCGCCATGGCCCTCCTGCGCTGGCTGCGCTGGGGCTGGGAGAGCTTCACCACGGGCGGGGGCTGGCGGGGATTACGCCGGCGGAGCCCGGTAGCAGAGGAGGGGCAGGCTTGATCCGGCGCATCGTCCTTTCCACGTTCGGCTCCCTGGGAGACCTACATCCTTTCATCGCTCTGGGGCTCGGCCTGCGCGAGCGCGGGCACGAGGCCGTCTTCGCCACGGGGGAGTACTACCGTCCGAAGATCGAGGGGCTCGGCTTCGAGCTCCGCGCCCTCCGGCCGAACGTCTCGCCGGACGACCGGGAGATGGTCGCCCTTCTCATGGACATCAAGAAGGGGAGCGAGCGGGTGTTGCGGGGCATGATGTTCCCGAACCTTCGGGATACCTACGCCGACCTGCGGGCTGCGGCGGAAGGCGCTGACTTCCTGCTCGCCGGGGAGCTGGTCTATGCCGCGCCGATCCTGGGCGAGAAGACCGGCCTCCCCTGGGCCTCGGTCACGCTCTCGCCGCTCTCGTTCCTCTCCGCCTGGGACCCGCCGGTCCTGCCTCCGCATCCCGGGCTTGCGAAGCTGCGGCGGCTGGGCCCGCGGGTGAACCGGGCCGTGATGGGTTTCGGCCGGCTGGCCACCCGCTCCTGGATCAAGCCGGTGCAGGAGCTGCGCCGGGATCTGGGCCTGCCGCTGGGCGAGCACCCCATCTTCGAGGGCAAGCTCTCGCCTCACCTGGGGCTCGCGCTCTTCTCCCGGGTGATCGGCGAGCCGCAGCCCGACTGGCCATCCAATACGGTGATCACCGGCTTCGCCACCTACGACGCCAAGAGGGAGAACCTGGGGACCTCCGCGCCCGAGCTGGAGCGCTTCCTGGACCAGGGGGAGCCGCCCATCGTCTTCACCCTGGGCTCGGCGGCGGTGCTCGACCCTGGCGAGTTCTACCAGGAGAGCGCCAAGGCTGCCCGGGAGCTGGGCCGCCGCGCCGTCCTGCTCATGGGCTGGAACCCGCTGCCCACGGATCTCCCAAAGGAGATCTTCGCCACCGACTACGCGCCTTACTCGGACGTTTTCCCCAGGGCCGCGGCCATCGTCCATCAAGGGGGCATCGGCACCACGGCCCAGGGCCTGCGCGCCGGCCGTCCAACCCTGGTCATGCCCTACAGCCACGACCAGCCGGACAACGCGGCCCGGTTGGAGAGGCTCGGGACCTCGCGGACGATCCCCCGGAACCGGTACACCGCGGCCCGGGCCGTGACGGAGCTGTGCGAGCTCCTGGGAAACCCCAAGTACGCTGTCAGAGCCGAGGAAATTGGCCGGATCGTCCAGGCCGAGGATGGGGTGACGGCGGCCTGCGACGCGATCGAGGCGCGGCTTATTGGGGCGCCGCGGCTGTCCGAAAACTCTCCGCCGTAGTCCGAAAACTCCACACCGCAGTCCGACCTTGCTTCGCCGTAGTCCGAAAACTCTCGGCAGCTGTCCGAGCTTGCGACGCAGCTGTCCGAGCTTGCGACACGGCAGTCCGAACTTGCGACGCTGCAGTCCGAAAACTCCCGGCCGCAGTCCGAAAACTTTTCGCTGTGGTCCGAAAACTCTTCGGTGCAGTCCGAAAACTTTGCGCTTCTGTCCGAAAACTTCGCGTAGCTGTCCGATGAATTCGGAATTTGGTCCGATAAGTTTGGGTTTTTGTCCGAAAACTTCCCGCTTTAGTCCGATAAATCGTGGCTGTAGTCCGATTTCTCTGTGATTTTGTCCGATTAATTCGGGCTTTGGTCCGAAACGGAGCCCCACGATCGAGGCGCGGCTATAAGAGAGTGAAGAAGCCGGCCCCCTGGGTGACCGCTGGCGCGGTCTCCGGTTCGGATGCTGGATGGATCCGGACCGGGGAGGGGGTCGGCGTATCCGCGGCAGGTGCCGCGGCAATGGCAGGACCGGGCGGCGGCGTCGACACCGGGAAGTGCGGCACCGGTACGCCAGATTGCTGGCCGTCCTTTCCCAACTTCTCGCAAGCCGCCTTCGCGGCCCTCTCGCCCATGGGGCAAACCTCCTCCGCGCAGAGGGGAAGCCCCAGCAGCAGGACGAGCGCACCGATCAGAGAGACAGAGGAGAGAGTGCGGAAGTAGCCGGGACGACTGGCCATGGCCCCATGGTACTCCCCGGAGGCAATGAGTGCAAATCCTCTGAAAGTGCAACCGAAGGCGCTGTTACCGTGACGCCATGGCTCCAGCGCCGCCCGCCATCTGGCGGCAGGAGTCGGCGCATCGGCGGCAGACTTCCGCGCAACGCCGCATCATGTCGTCGTCCGCCAGGCGCTCGCAGTCCTCGGCGCAACGCTGGCAAACCTCCGAGCAGGCCCGGCAGGTCTCGGTGTGCAGGTCCGAGTGGCGGATCATGAAGTTGGCGCTGGTCTGGCAGACCTCGGCGCAGTCGAGCAGCAGGCGGATGTGGTGCGCCTCGGCGTGGCGGCCTCCCTTGTCCAGGCAGTGGGTCACGGTGTGCAGGCAGACCTGGTGGCACTCCTGGCAGTTGTCGATGCAGCGCTCCATCTCGGGTGAGTGCTTGTGCGGGTGGTTCATCCTGGTGTCCTCCTTCGAACTGGAAGGGCTGCAAGGTCCGGGCCGCCGCCTGTGCCAGAATCTCCCGCATGGGCGCCGGACACGCACACCACGATCATGGGCACGGGCATTCGAACCGCCGGCGGCTCGCGCTGACGCTCGTCCTTGCCGCCGTCTACATGCTGGCCGAGGCCGTGGGCGGCTGGCTCACCGGCTCTCTGGCCCTTCTGGCCGATGCCGGGCACATGCTCTCGGATGCCGCGGCCCTCGGCCTCTCGCTCTTCGCCATCTGGATCGCGCAACGCCCGCCCACCCCGCGCCGCACCTGGGGCTACTACCGCACGGAGATCCTCGCTGCCCTGGCCAACGGCGCCACCCTGGTGGCCATCTCCGTGTGGGTTGTGATCGAGGCGGTCGAGCGCTTCCGCAACCCGCCCGAGGTGGACGCCCCTGTCATGATGGCGATCGCCGTGGGAGGCCTGGTGGTCAACCTGATCGGGCTGGCCATCCTGAGCGGCGGCCGGAACGAGAGCCTGAACGTGCGCGGGGCCTGGCTTCACGTCCTCACCGACGCCCTCGGGAGCGTCCAGGCCATCGCCGCTGGCGCCCTGATCTGGGCCTATGGCTGGAATTGGGCCGATCCCGTGGCGTCGATCCTGATCTCGCTGCTGGTCGTCTACTCTGCCTGGCATCTCCTCAAGGAGACGGTCGGGGTGCTCATGGAGGGGACGCCCGCCCATATCGACCTGGATGAGGTGCGGAACGCCCTCGCCGGCCTGCCCGGTGTCTGTGGTGTGCACGACCTCCACGTGTGGACCATCACCAGCGGCATGGAGGCGCTCTCGGCCCACCTTGTGGTGGTTGAGGAGGCCTCCACCACCCTCCTGCTCCAGCAGGTCCAGTCCTCCCTTCATGACCGGTTCGGCATTCATCACACTACCGTCCAGATCGAGCCCGAACCCTGCGGTCGTTTCACCCATCCGTAGGCGCGGCACGCGCCTTGCTCGTTCCAAGAGCGAGGCGGGGACATTTCCCGCCTCTCTGCCAACTACGTGGAGGAACACGATGGCCAACCAGAGCAGCAAGAGAGGCGTGCGTTCCGATTCCCAGAAGAGAGACCGCTCGCGCCATGACTTCGATCCGATGCCTGCCACCGCCCCCGTCGAGGGAGCCTTTGGACACACCCCTGAGGCCTCCGCGCAGGAGCACTCCACCTACGACCGGGAATCCGAGAGGAACGAGCGCTAGTTAGACCTTGAGTGGGCCCCGGCCGGGGGTTCCGGCCGGGGCGATAACTCCCCAGGGCGATCCTCTGGCCAAGCCATGCTAAGATATTTATAAATCTTTCTGGCATCCGGGCTGGCCCGGTGAGGAACGTCCCATGCGCTCTACCCTTTGGCTCGCCATAGCGGCCATCCTGATCCTTCCGTCCGCGGTGTCCCCGGCATTCGCCGCTCCGCAGCTCGTCCGTGTCCCCCAGGATGCCAAGGACGTTCAGACCGCCATCAATACCGTTGCCGACGGCGGAGTGATCGAGATTGCGGCGAACACTTACGCGACCCCGCCGAAGGGCTTCGTCATCTCCAACGAACGCAAGGGGTTTACCGTGCGCGCCGTGGGGACCGTGGTGCTCGACGGCGGTGGGGCCAACCTCCTCCTCCGCTACGAGAACGGCCAGCGCAGCCGGGGCAAGCTGGTCACCTTCGAGGGGATCACCTTCCGCAACGGCGCCTCTGTCACCGAGGGCTACGCCGGCGGGGTGACCCTGAGTGCCGCCGAAGGCCGGTTCGTGGGCTGCGTCTTCGAGGACAACACGGCCACGGGCAGGACGAGCGGGGGCGGCGCGGTAAGGGTGCTGGAGGGGAGCGATGCCAAGTTCGTGGGCACGGTCTTCCGGAACAACTCGTCACTCAACCGGGGAGGCGCCATCGAGGTGATCGTCTCGACCGTGACCATTCAGGGCGGTGAGCTGACGGACAACCGTGTCAATCTGGCAGGTCACCAGGCCGCCTCCGCGGGCGGCGGCATCTACCTGTTCGACTCGACCCTGATCGTCTCGGGCGCCCGGTTCCAGGGCAACCAGGCTGGCTGGGTCGGCGGCGCCATCTACGGCATAGGCCGCTGGATCGACCCGGTCTCGACGGCGAAGACCCTGGTGCAGGTGAGCCGCTCGACCTTCAACGCCAACTCGGCGGGTGGGACCATCCCATCGCCCGGTGCGACCACGGGAGGAGCCATCCATGTCGAGGACCAGTCTACTTTGGAGGTCGACTCGTCGGTTTTCACGGCCAACGTGGCCGAGTTCGGTGGCGCCATCGACAACTACCGGGCGGTCACGGACGTGCGCGGCTCCTGGTTCCAGGGCAATCGGGCGCCGCTCACCGGCAACGCCATCGGAGCCGGCGGGGCGATCTTCGCCAGCTCCCCTGACTTTGCGGATTCCTCGACCGAGCTCGGCGCGATCAACCGCCGCTCCGCCCGGTTGACCGTTTCCGACACCCTGTTCCAGGGCGGCGGCACCGTGGCGCACACGGGCGGGTGTGTGCTGGTGGGGGGAGACGAGAGCCGCGCTTTTGGACAGAACGGGGTCCCGGCCGCGGGCACCCTGGAGGAGAACCGGGCGCGCGTGGAGATGCGGCGCACCGTGTTTTCCGATTGCGACGTGGCCACGGCCCCCCAGGGAGGCGCCGGCACGGGTGGTGCGGTCCAGGCCGCGCTCGTGGACCTGCTCATGGAAGACTCGCTGGTGATGGACTCGAACGCCCCGATCGCCGGTGGGGGCCTCGCCCTCGAGCGCGACTCGGTCGGAGTCATCTCCGGCACCACGTTCGCGAACAATGCGGCGCCGAACGGAGGCGCGCTGTTCCTCCATGGCTCTACTGCGCAGATCGCAGGGTCCACGTTCATCGGCAACCAGTCGCCTCAGGGCTCGGCCCTTTACACGATCCCGCTGAGCCATCCCAGCCTTCCTAGAAACGTAGGTGGCCTCGTGTCCGGCTCGTTCTTCAGCGGCAACGGGGGGATCGCGGTCTGGGACAGCAACCCGGGCGGGGGACTGGTCAATGGGGTGCGCTACCACGGCAACCAGTTCTTCCCGGGAACCAACGTCTATGGCAGCAACTCCACCAACTTCGCCGGCATCAGCGTCGAGCAGCTCAACGGCCTGGCGCACAAGAGCGACGGCACCAACGTGCGCCTCTCCACGGCTCCCCGGCTCGGCACGGTGCTGGCGGTGCCGCCGTTCCTCGGGCCCGGCGCCCCCGGCGCGGGAGGGAAGTCTTTCCTGGCCTATGCCTGGAGCGGGAGCTCGGCCACGCTCGCCGGCCGGAGCCTGACCGCCAAGGCAGGGCTGCTGGAGGTCACCGCGGCCGGAGACCAGGCGCTCTCCGTGAATGGCGGTCCCGTGGATTCCGCCCGTACCGCTGCCTCCTCCTGCACCTCCGGCCCCTCCCTGTGCCTGAACGGCGACCGCTTTGTGGCCGAGGTGTCGTGGAAAGACTTCGAGGGCAACACCGGCGCGGGCCGGGCCGTCTCCCTCACCAATGACACAGGCTACTTCTGGTTCTTCGATCAGGCCAACGTCGAGCTGGTGGTGAAGGTGCTGGACGGCCGCGGCGTCAACGGCAGCTTCTGGGTGTTCTACGGCTCGCTCAGCAGCGTCCAGTACACCCTGAAGATCACCGACACGGCGACTGGCCGGGTGCGGACCTACGCCAACCCCTCCGGCAAGATGGCCAGCGCAGCGGATACCGGCGCCTTTGCGGCCAGCGCGGCTGCGGCGGCAGAAGCTGCACAGGAGGCCGCTGAGCCGATTGAGCTCAAGACTGCCGAGGCCGCCACCTGCGTGCCTGGTCCCACCGACCTCTGCCTGAACGGCCGCTTCCGGGTCTCCCTCTCCTGGAAGGCCCAGGGCAGCCAGGGAGCGGGGCAGGCCGTGCCTTTGACTTCGGACACTGGCACCTTCTGGTTCTTCCAGTCCAGCAACGTCGAGGTCGTGGTCAAGGTGCTCGACGGCACGCCGCTCAACGGCCATTTCTGGGTCTTCTACGGCGCGCTGACCAATGTCGAGTACCAGATCACCGTCGTGGATACTCAGACAGGCCGGAGCGTCATTTACTCGAACCCGGCAGGGAGGATGGCAAGCGTAGGAGACACTTCGGCCTTGCCGAACTAGAATCCGGGCATGCGCCGCCCTGCGCTGCCTCTCCTGCTCTTCGCCGCCCTCGCCGTCCTGGGCGCCTCTCCCGAGGTGCGCCCAAGGATCCGCGGCCTCGGCGTGACGCCGGGCATCTTCTCCCCGGGCAAGTGGAACGCGATCACCGACGTGGAGGGGGTACGCGTCGGTCACCGCACGCTGATCCGGGGCGAGTCCGTGCGCACCGGGGTCACGGCCATCCTCCCGCACGGCGGCAACCTCTTCCAGGAAAAGGTCCCGGCGGCGGTCTATGTGGGCAACGGCTTCGGCAAGGCCGCGGGCTTCCTGCAAATCCAGGAGCTGGGGAACCTGGAGACCCCTGTCGTCCTCACCAATACTCTTGCGGTAGGCACGGCGATCGAGGCGGTGGTGACCTGGACGCTGGAGCAGCCGGGCAACGAGGCGGTCCGCTCGGTCAATGCCGTGGTGGGTGAGACCAACGACGGCGACCTCAACGACATCCGAGGCCGGCACGTCACGGCCGCCGACGTGCGCGCAGCCATTACGGCCGCAATTTCTCCCACCGGAGGGGGACAGGTGGAGGAGGGCAGCGTGGGCGCCGGCACCGGCACTCTCGCCCTGGGATGGAAGGGTGGCATCGGCACCTCCTCCCGCGTCCTCCCCAGCGCCCTTGGTGGCTACACAGTGGGTGCGCTGGTCCAGTCAAACTTCGGCGGCGTGCTCCAGATCAATGGCGTCAGGGTAGGGGAGGCGCTCGGCCGCTACAGCTTCCGCGATCAATTGGAAAAAGACCGGGGAGACGGCTCCTGCATGATCGTCATCGCCACGGACGCGCCGCTCTCCTCGCGCAACCTGGAGCGGCTGGCTCGAAGGGCCGTGCTCGGCTTGGCCCGCACGGGCTCGTTCATGAGCAACGGCTCCGGCGACTTCGTCATCGCGTTCTCCACCCGCAACCGCATCCCCTTCGAGCCCAGGGAGCGGACCCTGACTGTCGAGGAGCTGCACAACGACGCGATGAGCCCCCTCTTCCTGGCCGTCGTCGAAGCGGTCGAGGAGGCCGTCTACAACTCCCTGCTGCGGGCCACCGACGTGACCGGACACGGCGGGAACCGGGGCGAAGCCATTCCGGTCGACCGCCTGCGCGAGCTGTTGCTCCATCCAATGCTTCCATAGTCAACATTCTATTTTTTGTCAGCTCCTAAGCCGTTTCTCGTCGTTGCGGGTCGAAACCTCTCAAGGGAGAGAGGTTGGCAAGAAGTTTGCGTCTTCCGGGTACGAGCGTCTCGGACGCCAAACGAGAAGACACCCGCAGCGCGGAGGACATCATGGATCACCCGGTTTCCGAAAGTTGCTTGGAGCGGTTCGCATTCGGCAAGACCTCGCCGGCGGAGAACCGGTCCCTGGTTTCTCATCTCTTGAGGGGTTGCAGCTTCTGTTCGCGCAAGCTCGTGACGCTGATGCGTCCGGATGTCACTCCAGCGGCGTACGACAGGGTATTCTCGCGGGTGGAGGGCTCGGTCGCCGACACCTGGAGCGCCCTCCGGCGAGAGGACTTCCAGGTCGCCCTTGCCGAGGCCAGGTAGCCGAGGCCCGGTAGAGCTTTCCGGGCCCCTGCCCGTTCCCCCTCCTTTTTCATCTGGGGTAGGATCACCCCATGGCCCACCTGATTCTGCACGATGTCGATCCCGAGGTCATGGAGGAGCTGCGCCGCCGCGCCGACCTGCGCGGGCGCGACATCGAGACTGAGGCCAAGACGGTTTTGGAAGATACCCTGGGTTTTTCCCGTATCCGGGCCCTGGTCCAGGCGCGGCGCATCCGTGAGGGGATCGTGGCCCGTGGCCTGACTTCCAGCGCAGGGCTCCTCAGGACGGAAAGGGAACGGCGATGAGGCGCTACGTGGTGGACGCCAGCGTGGCGGCCCAGTGGTACTTCCCCGAGGAGCACACCGAGGCCGCCGAGTCGCTGCTGGAGATCGCCAAGATCGAGCTCGTCGCGCCCGACCTCCTGCATGTGGAGATGGCGGTCCTGGTGCGCGAGCGGGTCCGCCGCGGGGAGATCGACCTTGGTACGGCCGAGCGTGTGCTGGAGGCGCTCCGCAAGGCCCCGGTCGAAGTGAAGGCGTCCTCCGACTTGGCGCAGCAGGCCCTCTCGCTCTCCCTCCGCGAGGGGCTCGGCCTCTACGATGCCTTCTACCTGACACTCGGCATGCAGGCCGGCTGCCCCGTGGTCACCGCGGACCCCCGGCTCATGGACCTCCTCCGCGACACCCCCTTCGCCGGGCACGTGCTCTGGATCGCCGATCTGACCTGATGCACCATCATGACGATCGACGACGAGGTCCGGAGGGCGGCGAAGCTGCTGGAGGCCATGATCCAGGCGACCGGGACGTCCAGTGAGGAGTTGGAGGGGCAGCTGGAGGCCGCACCGGGCTACATCGGGCGCCTCCTGTCGGGCCGGGTCGAGCTGAAGCTCCGGCACATCCTGGCCATCCTGCGGATTCTCGAGATCGAGCCTGTCCTGTTCTTCCAGACCCTTTATCCGGAGGCCGGCCCGGCCGGCGGTACGGTGCGGCTCGACGAGCTGCGCCAGCGCCTGGACGCTCTCGGGATGAATGAGAAGGTGGGAGAGATCTCGCCGCCGAAGCTGGCCGTCGGGAGGGAGGATCTGGAAAGGCTTGTGCAGGGAGCGGTGCAAGCGGCTCTATCCCGGCGGAAGCCGGAGGGCTAGCCTGTCCGCGGGATGGGCTCGCTCTCCAGGCGGTCCAACTCGGTGGCGACCGCCTGAAGCACTGCCTTGGTGACCTGCTCCCTTACAACGGCCTCGCGCAGCATGAGCAGCGCTGCAATGGCTTCGCGGCGGATACCCCGCTCTCGGAAGACCGAAACCGTCTCGTCGAGGAGGGCGAGGATCTCCCGGGTGCGTCCCTGATCCAGCCAGAGCGCTGCCAGATCGAGTGAGACGATGGCCATGTCGTAGGGCAGGCCGATCTCTTCATAGCCTGCCCGGACCTCACGAAACGCCTGATCCGCTACAGCCCGTTCCCCCATGCCCAGGGCGATCCGTCCTTCCAGCCAGCGCGCCTTGGTTCGGTCGATGCGGCCGCCGTGAGAGGCGTAAAGGGCTCGGCTCCGCTCCAGGAGGGGGCGTGCCTCCTCGTGGCGGCCGCTATCGACCAGGTGGCACAAGAGGTTGTGCACCACGTTCAGGACGAGGTGAGGCTCCCGGTCTGCATCCATCAGCGCCAAGCCCTGTCCAAGCAGCCGCACCGCCTCCTCGAGGTCGAGGGCATAGGCTGCCGTGTTGCTCTTGCCGATCAGAGCGCGTCCCGCCTCATGGCTTTCGCCCAGCTTCCAATAGATGCCGAAAACCCAATTGAGAAGTTGAGACGCCTCCTCGAAGCGCCGCTGAGCGATGCGAAGCGACGCGGTCAGATCCAGAAGACGGGCGAGGAGGCGCGGATCGCCGGTGCCCTGACTGCTCCGCTCCAGGGCGAGGGCGAGGTCGGCGTCCGCTTCCGCGAGATCACCTACGACGCGGCGGGCGTTCCCCAGGCCCGCCCTGGCCCTCGCCTGGAAATCGGCGAGAGCTCGGGGATCACGGGATTCCGGCCCGATCTGCTCGGACAGGCTTACTGCCAGGGACGCGGCCGCCAGCATCCCGTCGGGGTCGCTGAAGCGCAACTCGCTGCTTCTGGCGAGAGCGGCCTCACAACGCTCCCAGTCGCGAATCGCCCGAGCTTCGGCATCAAGTACCTTCGGAGTCGGCACCTCGCGCAAGAACGATTCCTCCCGATCACGCTGGGATTCACGGCGCTCCCGTGCCAGAGCCGCGGCGTACCGGCGAGCGGCTGCAAAGGCCCGGAAGAGTGGAAAGTCGTATTCCGAACCGACTTGAACAGGTGTGTCGGGAATGAGGCTCGGCTGAAGGATCACAGTGGCGAGAGGCTCCATCTCCTTGCGGCAGGCCTCGCAACCCTTCAGGAGATGAACCACGATCCGGGCGGACTCATGAGCCGATAGCTCGCCCAGAAGAAAGCGCTCCAACTCGGCCGATTGAGGATGGTGGATGCGGTATCCGGCCATCATCCCTCCCAAGGAAAAAAAAGTACTCCTCTATCATTGTCTCACAGTTCGCACGGAGGGCCGCAAGGCTCCTTGGGGCGACCGCCGGCCGCCCTGAAGGGAGGAAGGATCGAGGTGTGCTAGCCGCCGCCCTGGCCGCCGTTCGGGTCGATCAGGATGCCCGTTCTGGAAGTGGCGGACTTGAGGTTCTCTCCGTTGGCAACTGGCCATAGACGCTCCACCCAATTCCAGAGCCGGTCCAGCAGACCCTCCTGAATGGCAACGACCCTCTCCGCCGGCCTGGCGGCAGCCGGGAGAGCCATGCCGAGGCCAATGATCAGTACGACGGCGAGGGTGAGACCACGATACGAATTGCGGGACATGGTAATCCTCCTCCTCCGAGAGTCCGCCGGAGCCCCCATGGCTCCGTGCCCGCGGAAGTGCTCAGGCTTCAGAAGTTCCGGCTGCGCGATCGAAAAACTCTGGAACGGCCTGTAGGGATCATCAGCGCCAACAAAAAAACAAATTACCCATAAAGAGAATAGCATGGCCGGTTCCTCTATCTGGGAAGTGCAGCGTTTGGGCCATACCGGGAACATCCGGCTTGACGCAGGTATCGGCAGGGGTATAGAAGAGGGGCACGTCGTCAGTGAAGCAGTAGGCAGCATTTGCCTCGGAGCGCTCCGGAGGGCCTCGTGAGGATGCCCCGTCTCACCGTCCGCGCTGCACAAGTCATTGCAACGGCCTTGGCCTTTGCGCTGGCCAGCCGCGCCTCGGCCGTGTTCAGCCTGCCGCATGGGCTCTCGTTCTTCTTCCCGCCCGCGGGCATCTCGCTCGCGGCTGGCGCCGCCTTCGGCCCCTGGGGGGTGGCGGGCGTGGTGCTGGGGGTGATTGCCCTCCCCTGGGGAGCGGCGGACAGCATCCCCGCCCTGCTCCTCTTCGGTCTGGCCAACGGCCTGAGCGCCGCCATCCCTGCCTGGGTCCTGCGCCACCCGGACGGCGGGACGGGCGTCCGCCTTCGCCGGGCCTTCGACTACGGTGGGGTGATCAACAACCTGGCCTCTGCCGCGGTGGGCACCTTCGCCCTCGTCTGGCTCGGACGGGCGCCTGGGCAGATCCGGCTGGCGGCGAACGATTTCCTCCTCTGGTGGACGAGCGATCTGATGGCAGCGTTGGTGCTGGGGCTGCCCCTGCTCCTGGCCCTGCGGCCCGAGGTGCTGCTGACCAGACCTGACAGGGAGATGCTGCGCGACTGGCTGCGCGGGGTCCGGCAGCCGCGCTGGTGCGCAGTCCTGGTAATCGTCACGGCTCTGGCGATCCTGGGCGTGGACCGGCTTAGCCTGGGCTTCCCGCACTGGCTCGCCATCCCGCTGGTGATCCCGATCGGCATGGCCGCCCTCGCGGGCGGCGCGGGGCCGGCGATCCTCGTGAGCTCCTTTGCCTGCGCCGCCTACATGGCCGTCCTCTTATCGGGCACGCGCGGGGAGCCCGCCACGGTGGTGCATGTGCTGGCGCCCGCCTACACCACGGTAGGCATCCTCATGCTCTTTGCCCTTACCGGCGGCTGGCTCGGCGGGCGCAACCGCCGGCTGCTGGACCGGGTGCGGGCCCACGAGGCCCAGCTCGAGCGCGACTTCGAGCGCACCGTCGCCTCCCTGGCCGCAGCCATCGAAGCCAAGGATCCGACCACCGAGGGGCACGTCCAGCGCGTGGCCCACCTCTCCTGCCTGGTGGGCCGCAAGCTTGGCTACGACGAGCGCCGGCTCCGCCTCCTGCGCTACGGCGCCATGCTCCACGACGTCGGCAAGATCGGCGTGCCCGAGGCCATCCTCAACAAGCCGGGCGGGCTCACCGCGGACGAGAAAGAAGTGATGGAGCAGCACGTGGAGATCGGCCTGCGGATCATCCGGGACGTCGAGGTCCTGCGCGAAGTCGACCCCCTGATCCGCTACCACCAGGAGCGCTGGGACGGCGCCCGCGCCGGGGTGAAATACCCGGGCTACTTCGGCCTCCGTGGCGAAGACATCCCGGAGGGCGCCCGCATCCTCTCGGTGGTAGATGCGTTCGACGCCATCACCCACGACCGGCCGTATCGGGTAGGAAACACGGTGGAGGAGGCCCTGGAAGAGCTGCGCCGGGAAGCCGGACGGCAGTTCGACCCGCGGCTGGTGGACGTGCTCACCGAAGTGCTCCGGGAGGGGGAGTGGCTGATCGCCGAGCCGTTCTCGCAGACTCCGGCGGCCTTGCGGGCCGCGCGCCGCTAGCCCGTGAACTTATAGCCGAGCCGGTGGACCGTGATGATGTGCTTGGGGTCCGCGGGGTCGTCCTCGACCTTCTTCCGCAGCTTGGCGATGTGCATGTCCACCGTGCGGGTGAAGGGGATCGCGTTGTAATCCCAGACCTCGTCCAGGAGCTTCTCCCGGGTCACGATCTCGCCGCGGTGGCGGATGAAGAAGGCCATGAGCTGGAACTCCCGGGGAGAAAGCTCGATGGGCGCCCCCTCCTTCTTCGCCTCATGGCGCTTGAAGTCGAGGATCACGTCACCGAAGCGGTAACAGTCGGGCGCCACGGACTGCCCGGGGATGGCACTGCGCCGCAGCACGGCCTCGGCCCGGGCAAGCAGCTCCATGAACCCGAACGGCTTGGTGATGTAGTCATCCGCGCCGGTCTTCAAACCCAGAACCTTGTCGATTTCCTGGCCGCGGGCGGTGAGCATGATGATCGGCACGTTGTTGCCGCCGTCGCGGAGCTGGCGGCAGACGTCGAGCCCGGTCATCTTGGGCAGCATGACGTCGAGGAGGATCAGGTCGGGCGTAGCGGCGCTGGCGAGCTTGAGCCCGGCCTCGCCGTCGGTCGCGACCGCCACGTCGTAACCCTCGTAGGAAAAGCCGTCGCGCAGGGCGACAGACATCGCTTCGTCATCTTCGACGATCAGGACTTTTCGCATGGTCGTCTTCCTCGGATCAGGCCTCAGAAGGCCGCTCACGGTGTGTCTCGGAGGCGGTTGCCATGCCGGCCGCGCCGGCCGCCTCGACCGGCAGGAGGATGGAGAAGGTGCTCCCCTCGCCCGAGCGGCTCTCGACCGTCACCTGCCCGCCATGGGCCTGGACGATGTGCTGCACGATGGACAGCCCCAGGCCGCTCCCCTTGACGTCGTGGACCAGGCCGGTGCCCACGCGGTGGAAGCGGTCGAAGATCTTCTTCTGCTCGTCCCGCGGGATGCCGATCCCGTGGTCCTGCACCGAGATCGCGATCGAGCTCCCCTCGCGCCGCAGCCCCACGCGGATCTCCTTGTCCTCGGTCTGGTAGGAATACTTGACCGCGTTGTCGAGCAGGTTGCTGAGCGACTGGGCGATGGCGCCGGGATCGACGCGCACCGGCGGAAGGGAGCCGGACGGCCCGTCGAAGACCACGCGGAAACCGTTCTGGCGCAGCCGTACGCCGAACGTCTTCAGGGTCTCGGAAACCAGCTCGGAGACGTCGACCTGTTCGAACTTGTAGCTCTTGCGGCCCGACTCGATGCTGGCGAAATCGAGGAGGTTGTTGATGAGCTGGGTGAGGCGCCGGCTCTCGGTCTCGATGTACTCGCCGTACTCCCGCACCTTGTCCTGATTGTCCACCCGGCCCAGGCGGAGGAGCTCGCCGAAGACGCGGATCGAGGCGAGCGGCGTGCGCAGCTCGTGAGAGACGTTGGAGACGAAGTCGTTCTTCATCTCCGACAGCTTCATCTCGCGCGAAGCCGTGCGCAGGGCGAGCACGATGCCGCCCAGGAGGACCGCGGCGAGCAGCGCCGACAGCCCCAGGTTGACCGCGAAGTTGCGCTTCGCCACCTGGCCCGCCGTGGCGTGCCGGCTGTCGAGCCCGATCATCCAATTGGTGAACACGAACGAGAAGCCTTTGTGAACCTCGGCCGGCCTGGAGAGCTTGGCCGTCCGGAAAGCCACGTCGCCCTTCGCATCCCAGACCGCGACCGCGGGTTTGTCCCTGGCGGAGAAGAAGGCGGGGAGCGACTCCTTGACCACCTCCGGCAGGACCTCCTTGCGGAAGTAATCCTCGTCCAGGATCATCCCGGCCACGCCGACGACCCGGGAGGCGTCGTCCGTGATCGGGTTGAGGATCATCGGGTAGTCGGGGGCGCGGTGGTCCACGAAAACCTGGACCGGCTCGGGGAGGACTCCCCCCTTGTGCGCCAGGGTGCTCAGCGGGGAGTAGGCCACGTAGATGGCGCGCATCTCCTCCGACCACTCCGCGGGGGAGAAGCTGGCGCAGCTCGGGTCGAAGTAGAGGACCTTGCCGTGGTTGCCATTGACGAAGCTGGCCACGAACAGCCGCTTGACGCCGGTGAACCCCTTCTTCTTGAAGTGGTGGGCTGCCTTGTCCAGCCGGTCGTTCAAGAAAACGTAGTTGCCGACGTTGAGGACGCGCTCGGCATCGGCGCGGTAGCGCCACTCGACCTTGTCGACCACCGCCTCCAGATAGTTGTCGAGGGTGGCCTCGTTTGCCTTGGCGGAGGTGTTCTCGAGCTTGACGAGCCAGCGGTATTGAAGGCCGAGCAGGACCGCGAGCGGAGCCAGGACCGCGATCAGCCCCACCCACAGGGTGTGCTTGCGAAGGAACGTCGCCATCTTCATGACGAGTGGATTATGGGGCCTGTGGCCCGGGTTGGTGCCGGGTTGCCGAGGCCTTTTACAACATCCTTACAGGGTTTGCGTCGTTTTACCGGGCTTTGAGGAGTTTTACACCCTACTTCAGTAGCCTGGGAATCGTGGGCAGCGGCATGGAGCCGCGTCCGCGCTTGCAGGAGGTTCCCTCATGACTCGTATGGTGACCACCCTCTCCCTCGCCCTGTTCCTCGCCCTCTCCAGCATGGCAGCCGCTGGCGGAGAGAACTGCGACAAGGCCAATGCCGCGAAGACTGCCAAGGCGAAGACCGCCATGCACGAGAAGGCGAAGCACGGCTGGCTGGGGCTGGGCGTGGAGAAGAGCGCTTCGGGCTACGTGGTGAACAAGGTCGCGGCCGGCAGCCCGGCGGAGCAGGCCGGCTTCCAGAAGGGTGACGTCCTGGTCGCCTTCAACGGCATCGCCATGACCGACGAGAACAAGGAGGCCCTCAAGAAGGCCAAGATGCAGACCGCGGTCGGCAAGCAGGTCACGTACACCATCTCCCGGGCCGGATCCGAGCGCCAGATTGCGGCAACTTTAGGGAAAGTGCCCGAAGAGGTTCTCGCGGAGTGGGAGAAGGAGTACGATAAGGCCGTGGCGGTCGCACAGACCGACAACTAGACCGAATTGCCGCGGGGCCGGTATCCATCTCTCCCCGGTCCCGCGGCCTTTTTCTCCTGTTTCTTTTGATGTTTTGAGCGGCATTTCTTTCCCCTGGGCACGCTGGCATCTCCGCCGGCTTTGGGCTTTCATGCCCCCCAAGGGATAGATATAAGGCCCGGGGCTTCAGGCAACTGAAGCCCCGGGCAGAAAAAACCAGGTTCCCAAATCCCAAGGGCCGCAGGCATGCGGCCTTTTTCCGTTCCCATCCTCATCTCCCCGAGCGGCGTTCCTTCCCGGGGTGCCGGGGCTTCCCTGCCGGCATGCCATGGCGATATCTTTGCCGGCATGGACACGATCTTCCGGAAATACCGCAGCAAAGGAGAGGTCTGGCAGCTCGGCTGGCATCGGGCCCTGTTCTGGATCACGGAGGAAGAGGGCGGCCGCCCCTTCCGCCCCTGCGTCCTGGTCTGCCTCAGCCTCCGCACCAGGCGTGAGCAGTCCATCCTGCCGGGCCTGGCTCAGCCCGAGCCCGAAGGGTTCCGGGAACTGGTGGCGCAGACGGCCCGGGCGTGGCGGCTCCGTCCGGAGCGCATCGAGGTGACCGATGCCCGTCTGGCCGAGGACCTCCGCGGGTTCCTGTCTGCCGAGAAAGTTGCCGTCGAGCTGCGGTCCGACCTTCCGGAGCTCCGCGCGCTGGAGGAGGAGCGGGCGCGTTCTCTTCGGAGAATCCTGCCGCCGGCCGCCCTCGACGCGCCCGGGGTCACAGTCGAGCGCCTGGCAGCCTTCGCCGGGGCGGCAGCCCGGTTCGCCGCGGCGGCTCCGTGGCGCCACCTCGACCCGGACGACTTTGTGATCCTGGAGGCCGCCGGCCTTCCTCCGGAGCTGCAAGAGGCTCAGATCCTCGGACCTCCCTCCTCCGCGCCGGCGGTCCTGTTTCATGCGCAGGAGACCGGCCAGGAGCCCGCGGAAGAGCCCGAGGACGGCTGGGACGATTGGGAGGAAGAGGACTGGGAGCTGGAGCCCTGGGACGACTGGCCCGACGAGGAGGGGCTCTGGAAGGTGAGCCTTGTCCCGCCCTCCGATCTGCCGCCGGAGGATGTCGAGCTCTGGCTGGAGCATGGCCTCCCGCTCGCTCAATCCGCGGCCTATCCCCTGGCTCTCCGGCGCATCGACGAGCTCGTCGAGCGTCCCGACTCCCGCTACCTGCGCTGGTTCGAGGTGGTCCTCGACGCCCTGGCGTCCACCACGGAGGAGGAGATGGACACTGGCCGTTGGGAAAAGGAGGTGGTCACCTCCGATGGCCCGGTGCGGCTCGCGCTCTCCCTTCCCGAGGTGCTCGACCCTCCCTACGCGGACAGCCTCCCTCCCGAGGACGGCGGCGAGGTGCCCGCCGAGATGAGGCTGGCCTTCGAGTTGGCGACCGAGGCGTTCGGGTCTTCCGGCCGGCGGCAGATCCACCTGGCCCGCCGGGCCGTCGCGCTCTGGCCCGATTGCCTCGACGCCTGGCTCGTGCTGGCTCGCCGCGCCCTCGATCCGGAGAGCGCCAGGGACCTGTACGCCAAGGCGATGGCCGCCGGCGAGCGCTCGCTGCCCGGCATCGAAGCGCGAGCGGATCCTTTCGACGACGAGGAGGAGCAGCGGTTCTTCGCCCCCTATTGCTGGGCCCGGAGCGGCCTGGCGCGAGCCCTCTGGACCCTGGGGGCTCGGGAGGAAGCGCTGGATCACCTCCGCTGGCTGCTAGCCGTGGCACCGGACGATCGCCGATCCGCGTGGTACGTGGCGCACGCGCTCCTGGGGCTCGGACGGGACGAGGAGGCCGAGGATGTCCTGGCCCGCTACGCGGACCTGGGGTCTGACTGGCAATATGTCCGGGCGCTCCTGGTTTTCCGCCGGGAGGGAGATTCTCCATCCGCGCGCCAGCAGATGGCCACCGCCCTCGCGGAGGACCGCGATCTCGGAAAGCAGCTTCTCGGGGATGTCCCTCCTGAGGAGCTTGAAGATGTGAGCCCTGCCGTCTCCTTCGAAGAGGTCTGGTCGGAAACCCCCGGAGCCCTCGAAGTGCTGCGCGCCGAGAGCGCGGCCCTGGCCGCTGCGGTCCGGGTGCGCACGGCCAAGAGAAAGAGCGAGAAGAAGCGGAAGCGGCGGCACCGGTAGGGTAGAGTGGCAGCCCGAGGAATCCCGGGCGGGGACAAGCCCCGCCCCTACATCCTCAACCCGCAATTCAAGGTCCGGCAATCGGGCGACGAGAGCGGTTAGTCAAAGTACCCGTTGACATCGATGACCAGATGAACCTGCCCGTTTCCAAGGACTACGGGTCGGACGCTCATACTTCCATCTGCTGACATTGGAACGATAGCGTTGTTGGCCCGGGACTGGCCTTTCCCAAAGTTGATAGTGCTCGTCTGCGGTGGCGTCTGGCCTCCAGGATATAGGGTGAGGTGCCCGCCAGACGTTGGTGAAACGACAGTGACATTCACCGACACTGAATCCGCGGTAGAAGGAATCCCGCACTGTCCCTCGACAGTAAAGAGGCGCGGCACGCCTGAAGTAAGAATCGGTCCTCCGTAAGGGCCCTGCAGATCGCGGGTGTCCACAAGCCGGCAAGGAGTGACCGTGTGGTAGCTCCCGGGTTCAAGGACGTCAACACTCCCGGGTGTGAGGGACGTAGGCGTCAAGCGGACGGCCGCCGCGTTCCCCAGGGTCGCTGCCGAGAATGAAACCGCGCTCGGTCCCGTCGACGCCTCATCGTCCACCCAGAAGGAGAGTCGCGCGAGCGCACCGTCCGCGAGCGCAGTGTTGCCTGGGGAGTAGATGACGATCCGGAGGAGACCTGGTGAGACCAGGGAGCTTCGTAGCGCGTGGCCGCCGAGGGCGGTCCCTCCCGCCGTGGAGGGAGTGCCGAGCACGGCAGTGTCGAAGGCGATGTCGACTTGGAGCCCAACGCCTGAGCCGTCCCCCGTGTAGGTGAGGGGCATCTCCACCCTTTGTCCTTGGCTTGCCGAGGCCGTCCCGAGAGCCACCTCCTGTCCGGCAAGGGAGGTGCTGGCCAGGGTCAGAACGAGGGCGGTGGCGAGGGCTTCAAAGCGGCGCATGGGAATCTCCGATTGATTCTCTCTACGGTGTCCAACTCGCCTGGACGGAGAACCGCGAGAAGCCGTGGGGGATCGTGACGCTGGCGGTGGCAGTCGAAGATTCGAACGTCCCTGCCAGTGGCGTCGAATCCACGTTCTGGATCGGTCCCGTCTCGGGAGTCAACGTGAGGTGCACGATGGTTCCGACGGGCACCTTGCTGCCGGTGAGTTGGATTGTTACAGTCGTGGCATTGTCAAGGGTGACGTCGGGAAATGCAAAGCTTCCCATTGGGCTCGCCGGCACAGTCACCCCGCCAATGCTAACGATCTGAACGGAGGGGGCGGAGGCAGGAGGAAAGACGGAGCCTGGGGATCCAACTGAGGGAGCTGGCGATATCAAGGCCCCTGTCAAATTTTGCTGAAATGACTCAAGGCGAATGCGTCCATGCGAACCGACTCCTGAGCCAGCGCAGGGGCCGCCTCCATCCGCAAGTATGGAAGGTACCCCCGTTATAGTTCGAGCGATCAACCGGATCGCACCACCGCTACCAGCACCTCCACCCATGTTCGGTCCCGGCCCGGGAGAACATCCCCCTGATCCTCCGTAGGCAAAGATTCTGCTTCCAGTACCAAAACTGATTGTTCCCGAGCTCGCGATGAGAATGGCACCTCCACCTGCACCACCACCACCTGAGATTGTGGCCGCCGCTCCGGCCCCTCCAGACCCGCCCACTAACGGTAAGAGAAAGTCATTGCCGTAGGCGTCTCCTCCGGTGCCAGTAGCACCACCTCCAGCTACGGCATGGCCTCCTCCTCCCGCAGGACCCTTCGCGCCGCCAAGGCCTTTTCCCTGCTGAGCTGGCGAGGTCAATGTCGCTCCAGGTCCGCCTGAAAACCCTCCTGCACCAGCCACAGAAGGCAGGGCCGCAGTTCCAATCTGATGTCCATTTTGTCCAATGAGATCCAGGAAGCCATCAATCTGAACGTTTCCAGAGGCCAACCAGTAAACCGGTTTGACTCCCAGTACGTCTGCCGAAAGTCGTACCACCAAGTTTGATGGAACTTTGATCGTAGTAAAGTGGTATATGTTATCGCGATCTTGATCAAGCGGCGGAGTGAAACTACTCGGCTCGAAGACCATCGTCCCAGTATGCCCCGTTAGATCAAGGGCCCCGTCGGAGCCGTTCGAGCCGCTATCGAAAGTCTGGGCTTGTAGAGCCGAAACGCCGAGTAGCGTGGCAAGGACCAGAGCAAGGAGGTTGCAATTTTCTGCCTTCATATTTCTCTCCGTTCCAATCAAGGATTCGGTAGATTCTCTACACTCACGTCGGGGCCGGAGGCATACCCCCCGGGGGCGGCCATGTTGAAGATCGAGACCGGCTTCCCCAGAAACACGCCCGTCGAGGCACTGGGGTCGGTCAAGTTCAAGATGGAGACCGACGTTTCCAGGAAAACTCCGCTTGCGGCACTCGGATCGGTCCGATTAAACATAGAGATCGGAAGCCCGATCCAGACTCCACTCATCACACTCGGGTCGGTGTTGTTCAAGATCGAAATCACCGCGTAGGCGTAATGGAGCGGCGTACTTTGAGGATCGAGCGGATTCGACCCAGCCGTCACCTCCATCCCATCGCTGAAGCCATCTCCATCCGTATCCGCCCGGAACGGATCGGTCCCAAGTGAGACCTCCTGGGCATTGGTGAGACCGTCGCCGTCCGGGTCCAGAGTGCCTTCCAGAATCGTGATCGTGTTGGCAGAAGAGGGAAACGCGCTGGAGCTCCCCGCGCCGTTCGTGACGACCAGAGTGAAGGATCCTGCGGCCTCGGCGGCGATCGTGAGGCCCAAAGTCGCCGAGGTGCCGGGCGGATCGATGGATGCAGAGTCGATCGTCAGCGCTGGGGGGACGATTGCCGGAAGAAAGGCGAAGGTGGAGCCGGTCAGGTTCGCTCCGGTCACCTGGAGGGTCGAAGCGACGGGCCCGCCGGCGTTCGACGCGGCTAGGTGTGGAGAGATGCCCAGTATGACCGGGGAGGCCACGACAGTGAAGGGCTCGCTGGATGTGGCTGTCTCCGCCCCGACCGTGACCGTGATCAGGCCCGTAGTCACCCCAGTGGGGACCGGCACGGTGAGAAGAGACGGCGAGGCGGAAAGAACCGTGGCGGCCGTGCCGTTGAAGCGGACGTCGTTGGCGGCCGGGGTGGAGCTGAAGCCTTGCCCCTGGATCGTGACAGTGATTCCGGCTGGACCCTTCTGGGGTGTGAAGCCGAGGATGGCGAGGCCGGTGATCGTGGTGCGGCGGATCTCCAGGAGGTTGCCTGTTGCGTCGTAGACGTATTCGAGCGTGACGTTATCTGATTTAAGCACTCTTATTAGCTGGCGAGCTGCATCATGCACGTTGCTAGAGCCATATGGCTCCTGTGCCCCCAAATCTACCGTAAGGAGTCCTGCGGTGAACACCAGAACGGCAAGATTACGAAGATAACTCATGCTGGTCACCGCGATGGGCCGCCTGGGGGGCACTCTCGCTGTTTACTATACTTCTCGCGACATTCCCGCATACATTCTATGTGCTTTGCCCACTGCGAGCGGTGTTCTCGACACTTATCTTGGCAGATTTCCTCGACGCTCCGTCCCCAGTGCTTGATAATATCGGACATTAGAACTGGGGCTTGTCCTGCGATGGTCAAGATATCGATAATTCCAAGTGTTGGTTTGGTTCTTTCGATTTGATCTGCCACAACAATTCCAGTCAGGACGCCAGCAATTGTCGCCGCGATCTCTGGAGCAAAGAAGATCAAAATATGGACAGCTTCGCCTGTCGGATCCGAGAACATCAGAGGGCTGTTTTGAACGTATCGATACAGATTGACATCCCCCCCAGCGAACCCGATCGGGTCCTCACTTACAAACCGCCCGGCCACCGGGTCGTAGTACCGCGCTCGGTAGTAGTAGAGGTCGCCCACCGCCGGCGTCCGGCCCGTGAAGCGGAAGGGATAAACCGTATTCCCCGACACCGCCGTCTCACCATACGGCTCGTAGAGGAACCTCCCGGCGATCGCACCCGTCTCGTCTACTGTGGCCAAGGTGCTGTTGAGGGCATCCATCAAGCCGAACTCGACACCGCCGTCTTCTCCCACCACCGCATAGTGTTGATCGATTCCGGAGCCGGAGAGGACGGAGAAGCGCGGGCCGTCGCTGGCATGCTGATAGGCGACGTTTGTGATCTCGTCGAGAACGTAGCTTTCCGAGCTGCCACCGGCCGGATTCGTCGTGGTCTTTTCGATCAGGTTGCCTACCCAGTCGTAGCGGAACGTGGTCGTCCCGTCCGGCGCCGCGATCGACGTCAGCCGTCCCCGTGTATCCCAGGAATAGGTGGCAGTTCCCTCTGGTCCCGTCTCGGTGAGCCGGTTGCCCGCTTGGTCGTAGGTGT
This sequence comes from uncultured Holophagales bacterium, assembly GCA_963741305.1. GTDB lineage: Bacteria > Acidobacteriota > Thermoanaerobaculia > Multivoradales > UBA5704 > DATMER01. The sequence goes on from CAVUHL010000003.1 coordinate 841,038, forward strand.
AGGTGACTGCTCCCCGCTGGAGCATGCGGTCCGAATCGGGGTCGATCACGTTTACCGTTGGCTGAGTCGAGAGTGGCTGTGCGAAGCCGGAGGTGTAGCTCGTCCGGTTTCCAACCGCATCGTAGGTGTAGGTCTGGGTGTTGATCGTTTCGGCACCACGTGCATCGAGGAGGGAAAGCAGCCTTCCCAGATCGTCGAAGCTGTAGTCCGTGACGACACCGTTCGATCGCGTCTGCCGCGCAGGCAGGTCCCGCTCGTCGTAGGTAAAGGTGACGGACGCCTGGGGCATCGATGCGCTCAGGAGATTGCCTGCCGGGTCGTATTGGAGATCCAGCTCTGGCTGGCCAATGACCTGACGGCTCTCGATGCGGCCGAGAGGATCGCGGATGTATTCCACCGCACCGGTTGGTCCTAGGGCGCGGAGGAGGTCGCCGACGGGATCGTATTCGTAGGTGAAGACGCCTCCGGCCGAATCCTCGACGCGGAGCAGACGGCCCCGCGGGTCGTAGAGACGCTCGACCAGGGCATCCGGGTACTCCTCCTGGATAAGACGGTCGAGATCGTCGTAGGTGAAGAAGGAGACCCGGCCTCGGCGATCCCCGAACTGGGTGACGTTCCCCTGGAAGTCATAGGTCCAGGTGCTGGTTTGACCGAGAGAGTCCGTCCGGGTCTCGGCCCGGCCCATGGCGTCGTAGGTAAAGGAAGTTACATTGTTTCGGGCGTCGGTTACAGAGAGGAGATTTCCGGCCGCGTCGTAGGAGAAACGGGTGACCCGGCCAAGAGGATCGGTGATCTCGGTGATTCTATCGAGACCGTCATAGGTGTAGCGCGTGCTGCGGCCCAGGGGATCGACCCTCTCGGCGAGGCGGGAGACTGCGTCGAAACGCTGCTGGGTGACATTGCCGAGCGAATCGGTGATTCGGACCGGATTGCCGTAGCCGTCGTAGTCGATCCTCCAGGCTTTGTTGGCAGGATCGGTGATCTCCTCCGGCTGGCCGAAGGAGTTGTAGGTGAATGAGGTGGTATGGCTGTTCTCGTCCGTGGTGGTGAGGAGCACGCCGCCCGGGCCGTAGGTGAGTTGCCGGGTGTGGGTCAGCGGATCGGTGACGGAGGTCGTGCGGTTGAAGACCGGCTCATAGGTATAGGAGAAGGTGCGACCCAGAGCGTCCGTGCGGGTGAGAACGTTTCCGCGATCGTCATAGGTGTAGCTCTCGTCGCCATCGGCCGGAGCGCCGCAGACGCCGCACTCGGCCGTGCCCCGGATGGCGAGAAGGCGATTGGTGCCGGGCTCGCGCTCGAAGATGCGGGTCTGGCCCAGAGGGTCGGTGACATCCACGAGGTAACCCTGCGGATTGAAGTGGTAGATCGTGCGCCGACCGAGCGGGTCGGTCACCGTGGTCTCCAGGACCGGGCTCGACGGCATGCCCTCGTTTGCGAGGAGGTATTCGAAGGTCCAGCGCCCGCCATCCGCCTGGATCTGCTCGATCACACGGCCGTCAGCGTCGTAGGTGTTCTGCGCGACGACTACGTTGCGGGCGTCGGTTACCTGGAACAGGCGGCCGGACGCATCGTAGCTGTAGCGCGTGACGCCGCCTTCCGGGTCTGTGACGGTTTCGAGTCGTCCACCCACATAGGTGTAGAGGACAGTGCGGCCGATGGGATCGATGATCGAGGTGATCCGGTTGGAGGCGTCGTAGGTCAGGCGGAGCTTGCGGCCGGCGGGTTCGACGATCTCCAGGATCCGCCGGAGGTTGGACGAATCCCTCGAGAGGTTGGTTCGATTGCCGAAGGAGTCGGTGATCGAATCCAGCACGGAGCCCACGAGGAGATCGACCGGGCGAAATTTTAGAAGAGTGCCGCTCTTGAACCGGATCTGGGCGGTGCCATCCCCATTGGGGGTGAGGACCGCTCCCTCAAGGGACGGGACGGTGCTGTTGGTCAGGGTCCCGGAAGGGTTCGGAGTGAATGGCAAACGGTTGCCGTCCGGCAGGATCAGGTTGACCACCGCAGCGTTCTGGCTGAGCCGCAGGTCGTAGTTGTGGCTCGTTCCCAGGCCGAAGGGACCGGCTTCGCTGGAGAGCGTGCGGTAGGTGCGTTCGATGGCAAGGCCGCCCCCCCGGCCGCCGGGGAGGACGAGATCGGTCGACCGCATCACCTCCAGGCCAGAAGCCGGGTCGACAGGCTTGACGCCCACGGGGCATACGCCGCTGTCGGGAGGAGCCGGGGTCAGGGCTGGCGGCGGAGGCGGTTGGACCGGGCCATGCCAGCCCAGGTGATCAAGGCCGTAGCGCAGGCCGGGCCAGGCTGGATCGAAATCCGGGATTACCTGCCGGCCGTCGGAAGAGATGACGCCGGTGCCGTACATCACCATGATCCCCCGGGTGGGATCGAGGGTTGTGAGGCTCACGCGGCTGCCCGGCGGGGTGCGCAGCGCGTTGGGGAAGTAGACGGCTACCGGCTTGCTCGTACGGACCCGGGCCGGCTGGAAGCCGACGATGAAGGGGACGATCATGGACGGGTCCGGAGGCATGGGCCCGGGCAGGCGGTCGATGGGGACTTCGACGGCGAGCAGGGGGAATGGGTTCGGTTGCGTGCCATCCGCCTGGGTGAAGACGGTCCCGGCCGGGACGGTGATCGAGAGGCCGGGGATGGAGGAAAACGAGAAGGGCTGCTCCGCGGGATGGTTCTGGAAGACCATTACGACTTCCGAGCTTCCGATTGCCGGGAGGTGGACGAGGGCCATGGGCTTGGCGGCCTGGCCCTGCTCCAGGATGAAGAATTTGTCTACAGACGCGTAAGTGCCGGGAGGCGAGGTGGCCGTTCCACCGTCGAAGCGTACGATCTGCCCTCCCGCGCAAACCGATGGCAGGTTGGCGAGGCGGAAGTTGCCGGCGGCGTCCGTGAGGGTCGTGGCAAAGCAGCCTGTGTTATTGCCATTGCTGTCCAGGCCGATCAGGGAGACGGCGACCCCGGCGAGCGGGCGCTGCTCGGGCTCTGAGACGACGATGCGGCCCAAGAAGGAAGTCGTCACCGGCCCGACGGCGAGCTGGATGGCCAGCTCGTCGGTCAGCACCATCCCATCCACGGTAGCGGTGGCCGAGATGGACAACGCAGCCGAGGTCAGAGGGGCATTCGGAGCTGCCTGGAACGTGAGAACGGACGATTGTCCGACCGCAAGCCGCGGCGGATCGAAGGAGGGCGCCACGCCGGCGGGGAGCCCCAAGATGCTGAGCTCGGCCAACTGAGCGAACCCGTCGTCGCTCTCCAGCGTCACCGTCACTGCCGCTGACTGCCCTCGCATCAACGAGAGGGAAGCAGGGGAAGCCCCGATGGAGAAGCCGCTCGAAGGCAGGATGGTGAGCGGCTCGGCCGAGATGGCAGCAGGGCGGTCGGTGACAGAGATCGTTAGCGGCCCCGTGGCCGCGCCGGGCGGGACGGTAAACGTGAGGCTGGCCGCGGTGAAGGTGCCGACGGGAGCGGCGATGGAGCCGCCTCCGTGCCGCTGGAGGATGACGGCCGGAGATCCACCGCTCGCCGTAAAGTGGCTTCCCTGGACCGTTACGAGGGTACCCGCCTTGGCGGAGCCCGGCTGGAATCCGGTGACGGTGGGGGCGGTTTCGGCAATGATCTTCTGGACGCAGATCACGTCCAGCACGTCGACGATTCCGTCCCCCGTGCAGTCCGGGTTGCCTGGAGCCTGATTGACCAGAAGGATGGTATCGAGGATTTTCGACACATCCGCCCGCCCAATCCCACCGTTGGCATCCGCGTCTCCGGGAAGAGCTTGTGCGGGAGCGCGGGAGGGAATGAGCGCAAACCCCAGCGTCAGCAGCATACAAGCTGCAACCTGACCCCAGGGTCGGTGCAACCGGGCCGCTCCTAGCCTCTCGGCGAAGAGGATACGGCCTTGCTGTAGTGTATCGACGTACAGCAATATGCCTCCAATTCCAGCTACTGCAGATGAAGTTAGTTTAGCTCATCCCCAACAGTAGAAGAAACGTTTCGGGAGAAATGGTTAGGAAGCAACAACAAGTCGGCTCCGGGCTCGCTACCTCGCTTCGAGGTAGGAGGAGAAAACAACGGAGGGCACACGCCCTCGCCCTGGCCTCCCCCCGGAGCCGACCGGTCCTCTCCTCGATGGAGGGACACACGGCTTCCCTGAAGACCAGGTCCCCTTCAAGTTGGCGGGACGGCGGCGTCCTTGGACACGGAGGCTGCCGTCCCTTCTCAATTTTCAAAGAACCTCCCGGCGAAGAGCTCTCATCGTTGGACATCCCTCCTGATCCGCCGACGCGGAAGCTGCGCTCCGCTGAGCGCCGTTCAGGCCTCTCCCGGAAGGGAACGGCCCTCTTCTGACCTTCACCGTATGCAGTAGCTTGGCGGATTGGAGTGATCTAGTCAAGTATGGGAATGGATCGGAGCTTGACATGGGAGACTGCGATGCGCACGTGGATGAGCGGCCCCTCCTGCTGGACGCTTCCCGGAAACGGGCGGACGGTTCGCCCCGGCCTGGGAGCGTTCTGCCCCGATCCGCGAGCGGCTCGCCCTTCTGGGGGAGACTCCCGGAGGTCGGGACGAGCCGTTCCCCTTGCGAGGGGAGCCGCCCACACCTTGAGGGGATGGTCCGCCGCCTGGAGGGGGAGGTATCCCCTCGCCGGGCGGATGGTCCGTCCCTCGGGGGGAACCGTCCGCGGGGAGGGGCGCATCGTCCAACCGATGGGGGAGAGCCTCGCCGCTCGGGGCGAGCCACCCGCAGGTTGGGGCGGATCGTCCACGGGAGACGTTCTGTTGCTGTCAGGAAGCCAATGCGCAAGAACGAGCTTGACGACCAGAGAGGCAGAGTCTATCATGCGCACCGAAGTCGTTTATGCCTGATTAAGGCTCGTTCTTTGACAATCGATGGACCCATGAGGTTCGGCGAGCCCGGCGCGGGGCCCGCCGCTCATGGGAGTCGTGTGGCTGGCGAGGCTAGTCGGCGGGACGGATCGTCACCTTGACGCTCGCGCGGCCAAAGTAGATCTCGTCGCCGGACTGGATCTTCACGCCTCTTGGATCGCGTCCGCTCACGTCGATGGAGCGGCCTTCGCGGAAGATGCGTGTGCTCGAAGCTCCCGATTCGGCTCGCAGGCGCAGCTCGCCGGAGGCCTCGTCGTAAAGGATGCGGGCGTGCTCGCGGGAGACGGTCTGGTTGATGTCGCCGTCTTCCTGGAAGGCCACGTCATTGCGGCGCCTCACCCGTCCTTCGTCGTCCACGATCTCTTCCATGCGACCGACGTGGACACGGCCGGCGGGGAAGGAGTAGACCTTGCGGGTGGCCGTTCCCTTGAGCACCGTCAGCTCCAGGGTGGGACGGTCTTGAGAGGGGGATGGCATGGCCACGGTCCCGACGTTCGAGGCCAGGGTCGGCAGGGCGGGCGGCGATGGCTTGATAGAGCGTTCCGCTCGCTCGAAGTCGATCCGGTAGCGGCGGTCTCCGAAGGCCGGGCTTGCCTCGTCGGTGACCTCGACGTTCACGTCCAGGTCGGGCGGGGCCGGGCAACCGCGCTCGGCGATCCTTTCGCGGATCTCGGCGGGGAGGTCCCAGGCGTCCCCGACCAGGGCTTCGAGCTCGTCTTTTTCCCGGGGACCGGGGGCGAGGAGGCGGATGCGTAGGCGGTTGAAGGGGAAGACCCTTTTGCCGCCTCCGGCCGAGACGATGCGCGACTCGACCTCGTCGAGCACGGCCCGGCGGATCTCCATCGGCTCGGTGCCGGTCGGCCAGGGGCGGGTCCAGCGACGGACCGCCTCGAACAGCTTGTCCATCTTCGTCATTCTCTCTCCTCGGAGACTGCAGGCTCGGGTGACCCGATCAGCCCGAGCTTTGCCGCGGCTTGCACGATCTCGCCGGAGGCCTGTGCCGCCAGCCGGCCGCCGTAACCGCCGTGCTCCACGATCACCGCGAAGGCGATCTTCCGGCCGCTGCTGCCATAGGGCGTGAAGCCGATGAACCAGGAGTGCGAGCGCTTGCCTTGCACCTCGGCCGTGCCCGTCTTGCCGGCGATCGGCGGGGAGACCCCTCCCAGGATGCGCGCGGCGGTGCCGTTGGTGACCACCCTCCGCATGGAGCGGGCGATCAGCGCGGCGGAATCCTGCGACAGGACCGGCACCGGCTCCTGCTCCGGCTCGCTCTTGTCGAGCACCCGGCGCCCTTGCGGCATGGAGCCGCCTCTCGCGATGGCCGCGGCGACACGGGCCATCTGGAACGGCGTCGCGATCACCTGCCCCTGGCCATAGGAGGCCTGGGGCAGCGCGTCCTTGAGCGCCTCCGGCGTGTTCGGCTTCGCCGTCGTGATCCCCATCAACTGCGCGGTCTCGAGCAGAGCCTCTGGCCCCACTTCGTAGGTCCCGAGCTGCGCGAAGTAGGCGTTGCAGGAGACGGTGATGCCCTTGGGCAGGTCGACCTCTCCGTGCGGAATCTTGTCGGTGACATCGTCACGGATCGGCCGGCCCCAGCCGCGCACCTGGTTGCCCACGCGGCCGCCGGACAGGTGCTGGCAGAGGAACGTCTTCTGCGCCACGGCCGGGTCCTTGCGCAGAGCGGCCATGGCCGTGACCAGCTTGAAAGTCGAGCCGGGAGGGTAGATGCCGTAGCGCGCCCGGTCGATCACCTCGGACTCGCTGCCTTCAACCACCCGGACCGGCATGCGCTCCGGCCAGGGGTAGGTGGCGCTCGCCAGGACTTCGCCGGTGTCGACATCCAGAACGACAGCGGCGGCGCCATGGCCCGCTGAGATCCGGCGGAGGATCTCGGCCGTCCGCATCTGGAGCCGGGCGTCGATGGTCAGCTTGAGGTTGCGCTCCCGCTCCAGGATCTTCTGCACTGCCCGGTGCTCCGGCTGCCAGCGGTGGCGGAGCAGGGGCACGATCTCCGTGTAATCCCGGCGGACCTGCTCCGTGACGGTGCCGTTCGGCTGCTTGACTGACATCAGCTCGGCGAAGTCGTCGTAACCCTGCAGGCGGATGCGCGCGTCGCGCTCGGCATAGGAGGTGTTGCTCGCCCCCCAGTTGACCCGCGAGCGGAGGTCGCCTAGCAGGTGGAACGTCCTGCCGCCGAAGGGGTAGAAGCGCTCCGGTCCTTCACCGGCTCTCCGGGGGCGGCCTGGGTCGAAGGAGGCGCCTAGTGTGCCGAGCGCAGTTTTGTGTTTTTGCAGCTCCTGCGGGTCGCTGGTGGCGAGCGGCAATCCGTTGCGGTCGAGGATCGAACCGCGGGGGATGGTCTCGGCGATGTCTTCCAGCCGCGGGTTGTACTGGAAGCGGCGCAGGCCGTCCCCCTGGAGGGTGAGGGCGCCGCGGGTGACCACCCGGTTGGGCCGGATCACCTGCACCCAGGCCGAGCGCAGGACGATCGCCATCCCGGCCGCGGCCAATCCCATCGCCACCCAGCGGAGGGCTTTGTCGAACTTGATCGTCGCGTCGGCCGCTCCGGGCCGGGCTGAGAGCCCCAGGATGATCCCGAACAGGAGGAAGTTGGCCAGCATGGCCGAGCGGCCGAAGCTCAGGAAAGGGGAAACCACGCCCGAGAGCGGCACCAGCCCCACCACGCCGCCCGCGATGAGCAGGATGTGGAGCGCGGTCAGGACCGAGAGCCCGAGCGCCAGGAAGAAGCCATAGATGGTCCCCGCCCGCCTCGCCGCGCGCAGGCCGCGCCAAACCAGGGTGGCGTAGAGCCCGAGCACCGCGATCAGTCCGAGGAAGCCCAGCTCCTCTCCGATCGCGGCGAGGACCATGTCGGTGTGGGCCTCGGGCACGCGCCCCGGCTGCCCGAGCCCCAGGCCGGTCCCGGAGAGCGAGCCGCCGGAGAGCGCCCAGAGCGACTGCGCCAGATGGTCGCCGCCGCGGAAGGAGTTGTCCCACGGCGAGAGCCACATCTGGATGCGGCCGGTCACCGTGCGCGGCACTTCGAGCTTGTAGCCCACGTAGAAGCCGGCCAGGATCACGAGCGTGCCGAGCACGAGCATCACGGGCCGGCCGCGCGCCACGCAGTAGAGGATCAGGAAGAGGAAGGCGAGCACCAGGGCGGGCCCCAGATCGCGCTGCAGGAAGAAGAAGGCGAGCACCGCGCCCATGGCGAGGAACGGCGGCAGCGCGTACTCCAGCTTCGGGAGCCCGAGCTTGGAGAGGAACCCGGGCAGCCGGCGCTCCGGCAGCTCGCGCAGGAACTCCCAGCGGTCGAAGAAGTAGGCGGCCAGGAAGAGCACGATCAGGATCTTGACCGCCTCGACCGGCTGGAACCCGAAGAGGTTCACCTTGGCGTCGCTGCCACCCGGGCCGCTGCCGAAAAGGATCAGCATCACCGACAGGCCGAGTGCCGCGACCAGGGGCAGGAAGGTCATGCGCCGGATCGGCGACCGTTCCCAGTCCACCTGGCTGGCGGCGAGGAGCAGCAGGCAGCCGACGAGCACGCCCTGGGTGAAGGGCCGGTAGAGGGTGAGGTCGCGTAGCGGATCGCGGACGCTCACCATCACCATGAGGCCGATGCCGGTGAGCACCAGGAGCATGGGGAGGATCAGCTCGTCGCCCGGGAACCGGCGGACGCGCCAGGCCACGTGCACGAGCAGGAAGCCGGCGGCCATCACCCCGGCCCAGAGCCAGAGCGAGGAGCGGAACTGGCGCGGGCTGCGGACGATCAGGTGGGGTTTGAGTATGCGCAGCTCGGCCAGGGTGAGCAGGCGGACGCTCAGTCCCTCTTCGGGGGCGGTGTCTGCCGATGTCGCGGATTTGCGGACGGCGTCCAGGCGCCCGCGCAGCCGGGGCATCTTTCGTTCGCTCTCGATCTCGGCGGCTGGGACGCGGATCTTGGCCAGCTCGCCCACATTGGGTACGGGCTCTTCCTGGGTGCGGCGCCAGATGCGGCGGGCTATGAAGGAGCGCTCGGCCGGCTCGGTGACGAAGCCGAGGAAGGGCAGGAGGTCCTCGGGCTGGCGTAGGTCGTTGAGGTTGATCACGTCGCCGCTCGCAAGGCCCTTTTCCACGTCGGCCAGAGGATTGGCGACCGCGAGGTAGACCAGGAGCAGGCCGAGGAGGACCACGGCGAGGCCGCCGCCGAGGAGCGCCATCTCCTGATTGCGTGCCGCGGGCCGTTGCCCGGGGACGGCATAGCTGGCCGGCTGACGCTGCCGGCGCTCGGCAGCGGTGCTGCGGGTCACGGCCATGCGGGGGTTCCTCTAGCCATCGGGTCCTTGCCTTCCCTCTTCAACCACGATCCCGAAAAGCTCGTCCAGGAAGCCGGGCGTCTCCATGACGCGGAGCCGCGTCTGGACCTGGTCGAGGCGGTCGTGCGCCTTGGCCCGGTTGGTCTTGACGTCGGCATAGCCCGTGGCATCGTCATAGAAATTGATGGCCTGGAGGAGGTTGTCGCGGGTCCTCTCCAGCAGGTCGGTCTCGGCGTCGGTGCCGCGTGCCTTTTGCGCCCTTGCCCAGAGCTCCTCGGCGCGCATGCGGTAGCCGTCTCCCTCCATGGTCCGCTCGCGCTTGCCCAGGCGGTAGCCCCGCTTTTCCAGCTCGACCAGCGACTTCTGGAGCTGGTCCAGGTCGGACCGCTCGTAGGCGTAGACGCGGGCCAGGCCGAGGTAGGGGTCGGGCCAGTCCTTGTCGCGGCGCGCCGCTTCGCGGAAGCCGGCGATCGCGGCGTCGACTTTCTGGCTCGACGCCGCCCGGTCGCCCTTCTGCTTCAGGGTCTGCGACTCGATCCGGTCCAGGTGCGCCTTGGCGTAGTGCATCTTGGCGCGCACCTTCCAATCGAGGTAGTTCAGCTCGACCGCGCCCTTGAGGTGGTCATAGGCTTTCTGCCAGCCGCGCTCCCGGGTGCTCGGGAAGTCGCCGTGGTAGCCCTCGATGAGCCGGTCGGCCGAGGTGACCAGCGCCTCCCGCAGCTCATCGCGGACCTTGCCCATGGTGGGGTTGAACATCCCCAGCCAGGAGACCTTCCGATAGTTCTCGAGGATTGGGAGCAGGTCCGGATCGGTGTCGGTCGCGAGGGCGCGCTGAAGCTCCTGCGCTTCGCCCTGGATCCAGAACTGGGAGATCCCGAAGGCGAGGACCAGCACGCCGGCCAGGGCGAGCCACCGGCGCTTCCGGCGCTTCGGCGTCGCAACCTCGGGCTGCGGACCCGGGACCGAGGCGAGCTGATCCGCGAGGGGCGGCGGAGGAGGCGGAGGGATGGCAACCGCCGGCTCGAAGGTCCGGCGCGTGGCATCCAGATTGGACGCGATCGGACTGTCGGTCCTCCGTGTTTCTCCTGCCCGCACGTCCTCCAGCGGACGGGAGGTCCGGCGGGTCGCGTTGAGGTCATCCCGCGTAGGCTCCTCCGTGGGTTCGGGCACCGGCCGGCCGTCGCGCCAGGCTTCGAGGTCACCCCGCAGCGCTCCCGCGCTGGTGTAGCGCTGCTCGGGAGTGAAGGCCAGCGCCCGGAAGAGGATCTTCTTGAGGCCCGGCGAAACCCCCTCCGGCAAGGGCACGGGGGGCTCGCCATGGCGGATTCGCCTCTCCAGCTCCTCGGGATCCTGGCCGGACCACGGCGGATAGGCGGAGACCATCAGGTAGAGGATCACGCCCACGGCCCAGAGGTCGGACTGGGCGTCGAGCCGGCCCGAGTTCAGGCGCTCGGGCGGCGTGTAGGGCAGGCTTCCGAAGAGGTTGTGCGTGAAGCGCCGGGTCTGGGAGAGGTGCTTGGCGATGCCGAAGTCCAGCACGCGAACACGATCGGTTCCCTCAGGGTTGGCCTGAAGCCGGATGTTCTCTGGCTTCAGGTCGCCATGGACGATGCCCCGTCGGCCTTCAGTCGCGAGCTCGTGAAACACCTCCAGCATCTCGCAGAGCTGGAGCGCGATGCTCACCGCCCTCTGCTCGTCGAACGGGGCCTCGTGCTCGATCACCTGGGCCAGGTCGGTCCCGGCCACGTACTCCATGGCGACCCAGAAGAACCCATCCTGGTCCCCCTGCTCGTAGACGGCGGCGACCTGGGGGGCGACGCGGGCGAGGGCATCCTGGAGGAGGGTGCCGTTGCGCTCGGCCGCGACCATGTCGGGAGCGATCTTGCCGGTGCGGACCAGCTTGAGCGCGACTTCCGAGGCGAGCTTCGGGTCCCAGGCGAGGTACACGTCGCCAATGGCTCCGCGGCCGAGGAAATCCCGGATCTCGAAGCGTCCCACCTGCGCTTGAGTCATCATGGGTCTTACCGATTCCGTCCCGGCGCAGGGGTCGGGCTCGGCGTCTGCGCGGGCGCCACCCGTACCGCCTGGGACCTGGAGGCCCGGCCGAACTGGTTCCACTGCAAGATTTCGTCCGTCCTCTCGGCAGTGGGGATCCAAACTCCGGCCGCGCCGTTCCCCTCGATGCGGTTCTCGACGAGTAGGGGGCGCGCCTGCCCGCGGACCTCGATCCCCGGCCGTTTTGGCGTATTCGTGCCATTCCGCGCGATCAGGTTCTGGCGCAACTGGGTGGCGGCGCCGCCGTCCAACACGATGCCGGCCCCGGTGTTGTCATGGACATAGCTCGTCTGGATCGAGGAGCGGTCCGCGCCCGAGACGGCGATCCCGGCCTCGGCGGCGCCCGTGACTTCCACCTCGGACACCTCGACCTGAGCGCCGTCCAGGAGGAGGCCCACGGCCCCGCCCTCGATCTTGAACCCTACGAACCGGGTGCGCACCCCGCGTCCGCTGACGGCGGGGGCGGCGTCGGGCGCCTGGATCACGGCGCCTCGCGGCGTGCGGCTGACCAGGGCCACCCCGTCCTTGAGCTCGACCGTCTCCTGATACTGGCCGGGAGCGACCTCGACGGTCTGCCCGGGCCTGGCTTCAGCCAGGGCATCGGAGATCGAGAGGAAGTCGGCTTCTCCCGGTCCTACATGGAGGACAGGCATCGGAGTCGGCGTGGGAACTGGGTCTTCCTGCCGGTCGATCAGCTTCAGCACCTGTGCGCGGACCGGCGGGTAGAACCATGCGCCGGCCGCGGCAGCCAGGAGCAAGAGGAGAAGGATCCAGGGGACGATGCTCCGCTCGCGGGTATGGGCCGCGCCGTACTGCTTGGGAGCCGGCTTGGAGACGACGCGGCCTGACCGGGTGTCGTCCAGCGTGGCAGCCCCGCGCACGCTTTCCGCGTAACGCTCTCCTTCTACGATGACGATGGAGATGTTGTCCTTGCCGCCGGCCTCGTTCGCCTCGTCGATGAGCTGGTCGATGGCCGCCTGCGGGTCGCCGGCGTGGGCCTCGACCGCCTGGCGGATGCGGGCGGAGGGGACCAGGTCGGACAGGCCGTCGCTGCAGATCAGGAGGGCGCTGTCCGCGTCGAAGGGGATCTGATGGATCTCGACGAAGCCCTGGTCGTCCGGCTCGTGCGGGGCGGAGCCCACGTCGCGGAAGATCTCGTTGCGCCGCGGGTGGTGCATGGCCTCGTCCTCGGAGATCTCGCCGGCATCCTCGCGGGTTCCCACGGGGGAATGGTCGCGGGTGACCTTGCTGATCTCCCCCCGGCGCAGGAGGTAGAGCCGGCTGTCTCCCACGTGGCCAATCGTTGCCTGATCTCCATCCAGTAAAGCCACGGTGAGCACGCACGACATGCCGGCCAGGCGGGCGTCGGACTGGGCACGCTCGAAGATCTGGCGGTTGGCGAGCGCGATGGCCTCGCGAACCAGGCGGTCGAGGTCGGTAGTGCGCCGGGAGAGGCGGGCGCGGAGCACGTCCGTGGCGATCTGCGAGGCCACCTCGCCTCCGGACTCGCCGCCGACGCCGTCGACCACCGCGAAGATGCCGCGCTCGGGCTCGCAGAGGACGCGGTCCTCGTTGTTCTCCCGCTCGCGGCCCGGATCGGTGCCTGCCGCGGCGATCACTTTTCTGGTCACTTCCTCTTCCTGGCGAAGGCCAGCGCGGCCAGGGCACCCGCCATCAACAGGAGGACGGCGAGGAAGACCAGACGTGCCCAGTAGAGAGTGGTCACGAGGATTTCTCGAATTCGAGGCTGACCACTCCGGCGAGGCCGATGCGGGCGCGGTCGGGGATGTCTGTCCAGCGATCGAGGTCCTTCGGTCCGCCCTCCGCCATCTGGAGGCTGGGCGGGACCGGCGTGCCGTTGACGGTCGTGCCCAACTTGCTCAGATCCTTGATCCGGAACGTGCCGGCGGGGGTGCGCTGGAGGCGGGCGTGCTCGCGGGAGACGTCCGGGAAGGTGTCGAGGCGGACGTCGACCCAGACGAACGCGTCGCCGGCCTCGCGGCCGATGACGATCTCGTCCTTGGTCATCAGGTAGGTCTGGGGCCCGCGGTTGTCCTGGAAGGTAATGCGGGCAAAGGCCGTCCCAGTTTCTTCGCGGCGGGCGACGGTGGTGCTCTCGCCCAGGCGGCGGGTGGTGGAGATGCGCTTGGTCTTGGACCCCGAGGTGTAGCCCGCGCTCGGCGGCTGGGCGAACTCGGAGACGACCTCGATGTCGCCGGGCTGGAGCGCGCTATTGGGGTCCTCCTGGAAGCGGATGGACCAGCGCCCCTCGGCGTTGACGTAGCGCATGGTCGGCTGCGGCGGCTCCTTGCGGCGGATGAGGCTCTTGGCGCGCATGGAGAGGGGGATGGCGGAGCGGTTGAGCTTCTCGAGCTCGTCCTCGAGGAGCTTGCGCGCCTCGGCCTCGAGTTTGGGGAAGAGGCTCCGCAGGTGCTCGTGGTCTTCCGCGTGGAGATACACCTGATACAGGCTCGGCGCGACGGTCTCGGTGACCAGCGGCTCGAGGCTCTGCAGCATGTTTTCGCGAATGGCGAGAACGACGTCCCGCCCTGTCGCACGGTCTTTGATGGTCGTCACAAGGGCCTCCTGGCCGGTCCCGAGCCCCGGTCCGGCCCCCGGGTGAGTATATCTGTACGCAGGAAAGGGCAAAGGGGTTGTGGGCAAACCGGGACCCTCCCGGGCGTGTAAACATTACACGAAATTGCCCTCCAGAACCGGAATCCGGCTTAGACTGAGTGTGTTAGAACTGTGGAGAGACGAAAACGGCAAAACGACGTCTTCGCAGGACGTTCGGCCAGACAACTTGGGAGGGCTGCTTAGTGACGGTCGAAACTACTACGATCTCTGCAGGTGTCCGCAATCCCCGCCTCCGTGCCCTTGGTAAAGCGCTCCGGCTCCCCGCCATCCTCCTGACCCTCATCGGCCTGAGCTCCGGCTCCTATCTGCCCGAGGTGTCGTCGGTGGCCGCGGATTCGGCTCCCGCTCCGGTGAGCCTTCCGGCTCCCGTGGTGACCGTGACGGAGGCTCCGGCGGCTGTTCCCGCGGCTGTCCCCGCCATCAGCAGCCCGGCCACGACGCTCCTGGCCAAGGGTGCCGACGGGCTGTCGCCGAAGGTGCTGGCCATGGCGCTGGACGCCGTCAAGTGCGCCAAGACCCGCGGAGTGAGTGGACGTGAAGACCTGCTGACCGTCATCGACTACTCCCTGCCCTCGACCGAGCCCCGCCTCTGGGTGCTCGACCTCGAGCGCGGCGAGGTGCTCTACCATGAGCTGGTAGCCCACGGCCGGGGAACCGGCGACAACTACGCCACGAAGTTCTCGAACCTGAACGACAGCCACCAGACCAGCCTCGGGCTTTTCCGGACCGGCGGCACCTACCAGGGCGGCAACGGCTACTCCATGAAGCTGCAGGGCCTCGACAAGGGCTTCAACGACAGGGCCGAGGCGCGGTACATCGTGATGCACGGCGCCTGGTACGTCAGCCCCGAGCAGGCCCGCGCCCAGGGCCGCCTCGGACGGAGCTGGGGCTGCCCGGCCCTCTCCGAGAAGATGGCCCCGAAGGTCATCGACACGATCAAGAACGGGAGCTTCGTCTTCTCCTACGGCGGCGACCAGGACTGGCTCCAGGCGGCCTCCTCGAACACCTGCGGCGGCGCTACCACCTCGCTGGCCTCCCTCTAAGAAAGAACACGGACTGACACGGACGCACACGGACTCCTCAGAGGGGTCCGTGTTAGCTTCCTTCCCATGCGACCCCTCTCCATTCTCGGAGCCCCTTCCAACCTCGGTCTCATGCCTCATCCGGACGGCCGGCTCCGCGGAGTGGACCGGGCGCCCCGGGTCTACCGCGAGCTCGGGCTGGTCGAGCGGCTCGGAGCCCGCGACCTGGGGGATGTCAAAGCGCCTCCCTACGTCGATTTCGAGCGGCCTCCAGGAGGGACGCGCAACGAGAACGCCATCGCGGGCTACTCGCGCTCCCTGGCGGACGCGGTCTCCACAGCCAATGATTTCCTGCTCGTCCTCGGCGGCGATTGCAGCATCCTGCTCGGCACGCTGTTGGGTCAGCGCAACCGGGGGCGGATCGGCCTCGCCTTCGTCGATGGGCATTGCGACTTCGCCCTGCCTTCCATCTCCATCAGTGGGGGAGCCGCGGGCATGGACCTCGCCCTGGCCGTGGGCCGTGGCGGTCCGCTGGCACGGTTTGCCGGAGAGCCTCTCCTAAGGGAAGAAGACACCGTTGTCATCGCCCGGAAAGACCAGGCCGACGAGCCCTATTACGGCGGCGACTCTCTCCGCAATTCCGCCGTGCTGGACCTCCCCGCCGGAGCCGTGGATTCAGCTCTCGAGCGGCTCACCCGGCCGGAGCTGGACGGCTTCTGGATCCATCTGGACGTGGACGTCCTCGATCCCCAGGTGATGCCGGCGGTGGACTCGCCCGAGCCGGGCGGGCTTGGGATCGAGGAGCTGGCCGCGCTCCTGGTCCCGCTGGTGCGGGACCCGAAAGCGCTTGGTATGGAAGTGACGATCTACGATCCCAGCCTCGACCCGGACGGTGTGTACGGGTCGAGGCTGGTCGGTTTTCTCGAACAGGTTTTTCAGTTGCGGTAGCGGTCGCGGTCGCGCCAGCCCCGGTCATAGCGGTCCGAGCGGCCGCCATTCTGCCGGTCCAGCTGCGACATCAGCCTCCAGATCCGCTCCATGCCGTGGTCGACGTAGGGACGGGGGGCGATGCGCTCCAGCGAATTTGCCGTGCGCTCGAAGGCCCTGAGCAGGCCGTCATATCCGCGTCCGCCGCGCGAATCCCTGCGATAGCTCCCCGACTGGCGGGAGAACTGGTACGCCTCTTCGTGCAGCTCGCGCAGGGCGGCGGACACCCGGGCCTCGTCGCGGTCCGGCCGGCGGTTGTTGCCGTCGTACTCACGGCGCATGGTTGCCGCCGTGCGCTCGATCTCACGGGCGATGTCGTCGGCGCGTCCATTACCCCGATAACGGTCGTCGTAACGGTCCTGATAACGGTCGTCGCGCCGGTCCGAGCGGTAGCGGTCCCGCTCATCCGCCATGGCGGCGGTGGAGAGGGAGAGGGCCAGGATGGTGGTGACGAACAGGGTGCTTCTCATCTATTTCTCCTTGGGTTGAAGCCTCTGGCCATCTCTCTATTTCAAACGTGATGCCAAGGAATAGATCGTTGATTACAAAGGAGTTACGCGCAAAGCGGCCGACCTCTGCAGAGGACGGCCGATGGAAGAGGCAGGACGGGTTGCGCTGGGTAGCATAGAAGTGCTACTTTGCTTGGCATGGTCAAGGATCTGAAGCTTCGCCAAGCAGGTGGCTCCGTGAGCGCGACGCTCCCCAAGGATATGGCGGAGCGGCTTCATCTCGCTCCTGGAGATCGAGTCCTCGCTATCGAGACCGAGAAGGGCATCCTGCTCACCCCCTACGATCCCAGCGCTCAACGGGCGGTGGAAGTCGCCTCGCGCGCGGCGAAGAAATACCGCAATGCCCTCAGTGAGCTGGCCAAGTAGGGCATGGAGCCCGTCTGGGTAGGGCGCGAGGTTGTCGACGCCGTACATCTGGACCAACTCCGCGAGCATGGAGGCCTTCAGGGCATCCGTGACGAGAACGTGCTCGAGTCCGCTCTGGCGCGAGCCCGGAACAAGTGGGCCTCCGACGGGATCGAAGACCCGTCCATCCTGGCTGCGGCATACGGATTCGGCCCCGCCACCAGCCATCCTTATCGCGACGGCAACAAACGGATTGCCTTCCTGACAATGGTCGTCTTCCTGGGGCTCAACGGATGGGACCTGGAAGCGACGGACGCCGAGGTGGTTGCTACCATGCTCGCCCTCGCAGATGGAAGGCTTTCGGAAGCGGAGCTGGCCTCTTGGCTCCAAGCCCACCTGCTGCCCGCTGAGGCCCGCTGAGCGGTGGAAGCGCTTCGGCGTGCTCATTGCACGCGTTCTCTATCACGATAGAATGCACCCGGACTTAATGGGAGGGATCTCCTCGATGGCGACTATTACCGAACGCATTGGAAGCGGCACTCTGGACCGGATCGCCGGATACCTCGGCGACGAGGCGGAGAGCCTTCTGTCCCATACATGCAAGGGCATCCGCAAGGAGCAGCTCATCCTGCCCGGCCCCGATCACGTCGACCGGGCGTGGGGCCTCTCGGACCGCAAGCCCCAGGTGCTCGTCAACCTGCAGCGCCTTTACAGCGGCGGCCGGCTCGCCGGCACCGGCTACATCTCCATCCTGCCGGTGGACCAGGGAGTCGAGCATTCCGGCGCTGCCTCCTTTGCGCCCAATCCCCTGTACTTCGACCCCGAGAACATCGTAAAGCTCGCGGTCGAGGGAGGCTGCAACGCGGTCGCCTCGACCCTGGGCGTCCTGGGAGCCGTGGCCCGCAAGTACGCGCACAAGATCCCATTCATCGTGAAGGTCAACCACAACGAGATGCTCTCCTACCCGAACAAGTACGCGCAGATCATGTTCGCCCAGGTGGAGCAGGCGTGGGAGATGGGCGCGGCGGCCGTGGGCGCCACGGTCTACTTCGGCAGCGAGGGCTCGGACCGCGAGATCATCGAGGTCTCCGAGGCGTTCGCCCGTGCTCATGAGATGGGCTTGGCGACCATCCTCTGGGCCTACACCCGCAACAACGCCTTCAAGAAGGACGGCGTCGACTACCACACGTCCGCCGACCTCACGGGCCAGGCCAACCATCTGGCCGTCACCATCCAGGCCGACATCGTCAAGCAGAAGCAGGCCACGAACAACGGCGGCTACAACGCCGTCAAGTTCGGCAAGACCCATCCGCGGGTCTACGGCGAGCTGGTCGCGGAGAATGCGATCGATTGGAACCGCTGGCAGGTGGCGAACAGCTTCATGGGCCGCGCTGGCCTGATCAACTCGGGCGGCGAGTCCGCGGGCAAGGACGACATGGGCCAGGCAATCCGCACCGCGGTGATCAACAAGCGCGCCGGCGGCACCGGCCTGATCTCAGGCCGCAAGGCCTTCCAGCGCCCCATGGACGAGGGCGTCGAGCTGCTGAATGCGATCCAGGACGTTTACCTGGAAGAGGGCGTGACGATCGCCTGAACCCTCACCCCCGACCCCTCTCCCACACGCACTCACACCCGCCCGGGAGAGGGGCGCCCCCGCCCTTCCCTGACCACCAGATTCTCGCAGCAAGCCTCCCCCTCTCCCGGGAGGGTGTGAGTGCGTGTGGGAGAGGGGGCCGGGGGGTGAGGGTTCAGGGCAGCTTGTCCGGATTCACCTGAATGAAGATCTCGCGGATCAGCCCATCCTCGATCCGCATCGTTCCGACGTTCGCAATGTGGCCTTCCACGTAGGTGATGAACCCGGTGCGGCCGTTGACCTGGGCAAACCGCACCTCGTACTCGACCTGCGCCTTGGCCTGGAGGCCGCTGAGGAACTTCGCCACCCGCTCGGCGCCCTCCAAGGGGACCTTGGCCGCGTGGGACTTGCCGCCGCCGTCGGAAATGCAGACCGCATCCTTGGCGAGCAGGTTGAGCATGCCCTGCATGTCCCCGTCGCGGCTGGCCTGGAGGAAGCCGTAGAGGAGACGGTCGTGCTCCTCCGGATCGGCCGGACGCGGCCGGGCAACGCCGCTCAGCTTCTGGCGCGCCCGGCGGTCGATCTGGCGGCAGTTCTCCTCGGTCTTGCCGATCGTCTCCGCGACCTCCTTGTGGCTGAAGTCGAAGGACTCCCGCAGCAGGAAGACCGCCCGCTCGACCGGATTGAGCCGCTCGAGAAGAAGCAGGAAGGCGGTCGAGAGGTCGTCGGCCAGCTCGCGGAGAGACTCGGGGTTCTCGGATCTGTCCTGGATCAGGGGCTCGGGGAGCCAGGGACCGACGTAGTCCGTCAGCCGGTTCCGGGCCGCCCCGAGGTTGTCGATGCACAAGCGGGTCACGGTGCGCATGAGGAAGGCGGACGGGTTCTCCACCGTCGCGGGATCGACCGCCTGCCAGCGCAGCCAGGCGTCCTGGAGGACGTCCTCGGCCTCGCTGACCGAGCTCAGCATGCGGTAGGCGACCCCGAACAGCCGGCCGCGGTCACGCTGGAACGCGGCCAGTTGGTCCTCCGGATGGAGACGACCGTGGAGAGGCTCCGTCAATGCCGGCCCTCCACTGTTGCCGTGGCTGGAGCGAATCGCTTCGGCGCGCTGGCCCAGTGGTAGAGCCGGATGCCCAGCCTCAGCTCGCCCCTCATTACCCAGTAAGTCATCTGGCAGATCATCTCCTTGACGATGACGGCCGCGCGGCGGGTCCAGACCCGTCCGGTGGGCGCGTCGTCCGCCGCGGTGAACTGGACGAGGCCGTCCTTCCTCCCCAGGCTCAAGCAGCGGATCACGATGGCGAACGGGAACGGCTTTGGCTCCCTATCCTGGAGGACTCGGGCTACATTCTCTCCGACATGGGCGCCCATGGGCAATGCGCTCACGCAGCCCATCCGGATCATCCAGCCGCCGGCCCCGGCCGCGACGGCGGCATCCCCGGCCACGAAGATCTCCGGATGACCCGGTACGCGGAGGGTGTCGTCGACCCGAACCCGTCCGTTCGCATCGGTGGAGAGGCCGGCTTCCCGAGCGAGTGGGAGCGCTTCGAAGCCGCCGGCCCAGATGCAGAGGTCGAAGCCTTCGGCTGTTTCGACCGAGACCTCCTCGCGCAGCTCGATTCCCAACTCCCGGAAGCGGCGCAGGAAGTGCTCGGTTGCTGCCGTGGACCAGCCGTCGGCGATGCGTCCCTGGGTCGCCAGGGTGATCTTCAGTTCGGGATGCCGCTCGGCGAGCTCGGTGGCGGCCTCGATGCCGGTCAGGCCGCCGCCCACGACCAGGACCCGTTTGCCGGCTTCGAGCCGCTCGTACGTCTGCCGCAGCTCGGCCGGGTCGTCGAGGCGGACGGCTCCTCGCATCGGGGCGGCGGCCGTGCGGCTGCCCAGGGCGTAGATCAGGGTGTCGTACTCCAGCTCCAGCCGCTCGCCGCCGGCCGTGCGTGCCACGGCCTTCCGATGCCCGGGCTCCAGCGACTCGACCCGGGCCTGGACGAAGCGGACGCCGCGGCGCTCGAGGAGCCGGTAGGGCAGGGTCTTCGGGGTCGAGCCCGCGAGCGTCTCGTGCAGGCGGATGCGCTGCACCAGCTCGGTGCGGGCGTCGACGAGGGTGATGTCGGCGCGGACGCCGTTGATGAGCAGGCGGGAAGCCGCCATGACCCCGGCGTAGCCGCCGCCGAGGATCAGGATCTTGTGGTTGTCGTGCTTGTCTCTCATGGGATCGTTCCCCTTTCGAGGGCAAGACGATCCAGGCGGGGGAAACGTGACAGCGCCGGGTAGAGGCGCCTACCCGGCGCGTGAGGCGTCCAGACCTCGGGTAGAGCCATCTACCTCTGAGGTAAAGGCGTCTACCTCCCGGGTAGAGGCCTCTACCCCATGGGTAGAGGGGTCTACCCGCCGTCCAGCCTCTCCACGCGCCGGGTAGAGGCATCTCCCCCTGGAGTAGAGGGGTCTACCCGGCGTCCTGCCTGTCCACGCGCTGGGTAGAGGGGTCTACCTGTTCGATAGAATGCCCACGCCGATGATCCTCCTCCACGATCCCACGACCTCGGAGGTCGAAGCCTTCCTGGAGTCCCAGCGCGGCTCCCGGTTCTCCTACCCCGAGGTGGGAGCCACGCGGAGGGGTGCGCCGCCCTACTACAAGGTCGACCACAACCGCGTGCAGCTCGGCACGGGGGAGGAGGCGTTCAAGGTCGCCGTGGCCGCCATGCGCCAGTGGAAGATGTTCGACCTCGGCTGGGTGCGCATCGCCTGGCCCGGTGCCCCCATTCAGGAGGGGACGACGATGGCCGTCGTGGCGCGGACCGCGGGCTTCTGGTCCCTGAACGCGACGCGGATCGTCTACACGCTCGACGAGTCCGACATCCAGATGCGCCGCTTCGGCTTCGCCTACGGCACCCTCCAGGACCACGCCGAGATCGGGGAGGAACGCTTCACCGTGGAGCTCCACCGGTCGGATGGGAGCGTCTGGTACGACCTCTTCGCCTTCTCGCGCCCCCGTCTCTGGCTGGCCCAGATCGGCTATCCTCTGGCCCGGGTCTACCAAAAACGTTTCGCCCGGGATTCGAAAGCGGTCATGGTGCGGACCGTGGAGAAGGGAGTCTCATGAGACGAGCTGCAATCCTCTGCCTGGTCCTGACCTGGATTGCCCCGATGGCATGGGGCGACGAGGTCAAGCCGAGCCGCAAGAAAGCCGCTGCCGAGCTGCTCGAAGTGATGGGCGCTGCCCAGACTTCGATGACGGCAGCCAAGGGCTTTGCCGAAGCCGAGCTCCAGGCAAACCCCCTGATGGAGCCCTATCGGGACGTCCTGATGAAAGGGATAGACAAGGCCCTGTCTTGGGAGCTGCTCGGGCCACGGATGATCGACATCTATGCGGAGGCATACACCGAACAGGAGCTCCGGGATCTGATCGCGTTCTACAAGACGCCGACCGGCAAGAAGACGCTGGAGAAGGCGCCGATCCTGGCGCAGCAAGGCACGCAGGTCGGAAAGGACCTGATCGAGGAGAATAAAGCCGAGCTGCAGGAAATGCTCGCGGCCCGCCAGAGGGAGCTCGGGGTTGCTCCCGTGGCGGACTCCGAGCCCGAATCTCCGTTGGATCGCGCGAATCGGCTTTACGACGAGGGCAATTGGGCCGAAGCCCGGGATTCCTACCTTTTCCATTTGAAAACCAACCCTGAGGATTTGGCGGCAAGATCGGATCTCGGCGGCTGCTACAAGGCGCTCGGCGAGTCGCAAGAGGCTCTCGCGGAATTCGATCGAGTCCTCGCCGCCGACCCCGGGATCTGGCAGGCCCTATACAACAAGATCGCCGTGCTGGGCATTGATCTGGACCGGAAGTCCGAGGCCAAGGCCCTGCTCCCGACACTGCTGAAGCTCCAGCCGGAGAATGCCATGGTGCAGGAGCTCGCCGCCTCTCTGGAGAAGAAGTGACGAGCCCTTCACCAAAGGTGGGCCGCCGCTGGCGGATGACGGTATTCCTGGCGGACGATTGATTTCAACTCGGAGCTATCTATGGCGATTCCCGACTATCAGAGTTGCATGCTTCCGCTGCTGCGCTATGCCGCTGACGGACAAGAGCATCAGCTAAAGGACGCAGTCCAGAAGCTGGCACAGGAGTTCAAGCTCACGGATGAGGAGCTGAATGAGTTTCTTCCGAGCGGTCAGCAGCCGGTCTTCATCAACCGCATTGGCTGGGCTCGGACGTACTTAAAAAAGGCAGGCCTTCTTTTATCGCCGCGCCGGGGATACTTCCAGATCACCAGCCGGGGACAGGCAGTGCTTAAGGAGGCGCCGCGCCATATTAATGTCAAATATTTAGAGCGCTTCCCGGAGTTTCTGGAATTCAAGACCGCGAGGAAGGATTCCTCCGAGGAAGGTCTCGCCGAAGTAGAGGTCGCTCCGGGGCAGACGCCTCATGAAGCTCTTGAAACGGCTTACGAGCGGCTCCGCTCAGAGCTTGCTGCCGAGATCCTGCAGACTTTGAAGTCGTCTGATCCCACACTGTTTGAAAGTATTGTCGTTGAGCTCCTTGTGAAGATGGGGTACGGAGGTAGCAGGAAGGATGCTGGCCGGGCGATTGGCCGAACCGGCGATGAGGGTATAGATGGAATCATCAAGGAAGACCATCTTGGCCTGGATAACATCTATATCCAGGCCAAGCGTTGGGAGTCTACAGTCGGAAGGCCGGAGCTACAGAAGTTCGCCGGCGCATTGCAAGGTCAGCGCGCCCGGAAGGGGATCTTCATAACGACCTCCGAGTTCTCCAGGGATGCCCATGAGTACGTCTCTCGAATCGATTCAAAGATCGTTCTAATCGATGGAAAGGCGCTGTCCCGCCTCATGATTGATTTCGGGGTAGGTGTAACGACCGTTGCCAGCTATGATGTAAAGAAGATAGATTCCGACTACTTCACAGACAACTGAAGATACCGTCTAGTCCCGAGATTGACATGGAGAGAGCAGTCCAGATCTTCGCGGCGGTGAACTTCCTGGTGATCGGGATATCTCACATCGCTCAGCCGCGTGCCTGGGTGGAGTTCTTTTTCCTGCTGCGCGACAAGGGGCGGGCCGGAGCCTTCCTTAACGGTTTCCTGAGCCTTGGGATGGGCTCGCTCATCGTGGCGTTCCACAACGTCTGGAGCGGGCCGGCTACCGTGCTCACGGTGCTGGGATGGTGCTGGGTCCTCAAGGCGCTGCTGGCCTTTGCGAAGCCTGAGATCGGCATGAAAGGCATCGCACGCGTCTCCATGGAGAGGTCGTGGGAATTCGTGGTAGCCGGCGTCCTGCTGGTGGCTCTAGGGCTCTTCCTGGTCTGGTTGATCGTAAGGGGGTAGGAGGCCGCCCGCGGGAGCGGGCGGCCCTGGGGCTTCTACTTCTGCTTCGTCGTCGGCTCGACGTAGCCTTCCGGCTGCTCGTCCTCGAACTCAGCGACGATGCGGGTTACCTGGAACGAGTTGGCTCCCGTCTGGATAATCGCAAACTGGCTGAAGGAGGTTCCTACCGAGGAATAGGGGGTAGCCTCAATGTCTCCATTGGGGGTTTTGACCGTGGCCGAAATCTTGGTCACCAGGCAAGTGCCACGGCCGGGTCCCGTCCAGGTAGTGTTAGGCGTCACAAAGTAACTGTCGTCAGAGCAGAAAACGGTGCGGTAGTTAACCTTTCCGCTGGCGACAAAGGGTGTGGAATTGTGGATTTGGACGGGCGGGTATGCCATTCGATCGTCTCCTTGATCAGTGCCCTGATAGGGGCGGGTTCGACAGCCTGTAGGAGCAGGGCCGGTGCCAGCCGGGCACGGCGTCAAACCACTGAAAAGAAAGGGAAAGAAGGGCTGGGAGCGAGCCGGTCTCACCGATCGGATAGGAACCCTCTATCCGATCGGTGAGGCTTTGATCCGGGCTCTCAGGTCCAGATTGCCGATCAGGCGGTGAAGGTAGTTGGGGTGGAGCCCCAGGAGCTCGGCGGCGCGGGTGATGTTGCCTCCCGCCTGCTCGACCGCCGCGAGGACGAGCCGCCGCTTCTGCTCGTTGACGGCCTCGTGAAAGGACGAAACCGGGACGGGACCGCCGGATGGGGCCGACTCGGTGACCGTCTCCGGGAGGTCCTCGGGGCGGATCAGGTCCTCGCTGCCCAGCACCAGGGCGCGCTCGACCGCGTTGGCGAGCTCGCGCACGTTGCCCGGCCAGGAGTAGCGCAGCAGGCAGGCCCGGGCCTCGGGAGTGAAGCCCGCCACCGGACGGCCGAGCCTGCGGCTGAGCGCCGCGGCGAAGTGGCTGGCCAGGAGCGGGACGTCCTCGCGCCGCTCCCGCAGCGGTGGCAGGTTGAGCGCGATGACGTTCAGGCGGTAGAAGAGATCCTCCCGGAACGCCCCCGACTTCATCGCGGCTTCCAGATCCCGGTTCGTGGCCGCGATCACCCGCACGTCCACGCGGATCGTGCGCGTGCCTCCCAGGCGCTCGAACTCCCGTTCCTGGAGGACCCGCAGGAGCTTGGCCTGCAGCAGGGGAGACATCTCTCCGATCTCGTCCAGGAAGAGCGTTCCCGTGTCCGCCGTCTCCAGCTTGCCCGGCTTGCGGTCCACGGCGCCGGTGAAGGCGCCGCGCTCGTGGCCGAAGAGCTCGCTCTCGAGGAGCGTGTCGGTCAGGGTGGCGCAGTTGATCGCCACGAATGGACGGCTGGCGCGGCGGCTCGTCCGGTGCAGGGCCCGGGCCGTCAGCTCCTTGCCGGTGCCGCTCTCCCCTCTGAGGAGGACCGTCGAGTCCGTGGGCGCCACCCGGGCGATCAGGCGGCCGATCTCCTGCATGCGCGGGCTCTCGCCGACCATGTCCTTGCCGAGCGCGGCGTCGAGCCGCTCCCGTTCCTGCTCCAGCCACTCCGTGCGGCGGACGGCAGCCAGGGCCGGTGCCGCCATGCCAGCTACCGCGGTCACGAGCTGAAGATGGAGGTCGTCGAACCGCACGCCGTCGTCACGGGTGTCCAGATAGAGGACGCCGGCTCCGGCGAGGGGCGCGCAGATCAGGGAGCGGATGCTCTCCGCGGCGAGGCTCTCCGCGCCGTGCGCCGCCCAGGTCTGCACGACCTCGTTCGACAGGACCGCGGCCCGGCGCCGCACCGCCTCCCGGGTGAGAGTGCGGCTGACGCGGAAGGCGGCCGGGGAGCGCGGCCGGCGCGACAGGTGGAAGGCGGCCGTGGGCTCGTCGCTGCCCCGGTCCAGCACGAGGAGGGCGGCACGCTCGGCCGGCGTGACCTCGATGAGGATTTCGAGGAGGCGGCGCGCCAGCGGCTCCGTGGCCTGGAACGTGGGCAGGAGGGAGCCGATCCGTACCAGCGCCCCGAGGTCGCGCACCACGCGCAGGTCCGTGCCCGGCGAAGCCCCCAGGTAGAGCGCGTCTTCCAGGGGGAGATGGACGGTGCTTCCCGCTGCGAAGCTCTCCTCTTCGGCGGGAGGGGCCGGCTCTCCCAGGGCTTCGTCCTGAAGCAGGAAGAGGGAAGAGCCCACGAGGATCAGGTCGCCTGCCTCCAGGGAGCGCTCCCGGACCGGCACGCCGTTGACGAACGTGCCCTGGCGGCTCTCGAGGTCGCGGAGCCAGAGCCCGCCCTCCCTCGGCTCGATGACGCAGTGGCGGCGGGAGACCGCGAGGTCGCGGAGCTGGATGCCGTTCGAGGAGTGGCGGCCGATCTCCACCGGTCCGTCCAGGACGAACGTGGCTCCCGCCGGGGAACCGGCAATGGCGGCGATGGCGACGAGTCGCGGGCTCAAGGGGCCTCCTGTCTATCGTTCGGCTAAAGTGTAGCGAAAGACAAGGA
The DNA here is from genome assembly GCA_963741305.1 of uncultured Holophagales bacterium. Taxonomy (GTDB): domain Bacteria; phylum Acidobacteriota; class Thermoanaerobaculia; order Multivoradales; family UBA5704; genus DATMER01. The sequence goes on from CAVUHL010000003.1 coordinate 867,160, forward strand.
GACGAACATGCAACAGGCGAGAGCAAAGGGAGTCGGCTCCACGATGCACCGGGTCACGGTGAAGTACGACGGCTCCGAGCTCAGCTTCCAGGACCCGACCCCGATCGTGCTGGCAGAGGGTGACATCCTGATCCTCCATTTTCAGGGGATCCCCAACGACATGATCCCCGGGGCGGCCTTCTCCAGGGATGGCGACGATTTCGCCAGCCCCCTGGGACCGTTCCAGGAGGCGCTGCAGACCGCGGACTTCGTCGTCCTGCGGGGCAACAGCGGCTGGAAGCATGCATTCCAGTGCAAGGCCCTGCTGTCTCCCAAGCTGCGCGGCGAAGAGCCGCCGCTCTCCTCCGCCAACGCGCTCGAAGTCGACAACCATCTGGGCGCCCGGCCGGCCAAGGAGATCCGGGTGCTCGTCAGCCCGAAGCCCGGCTCGCCCGAGATGCTGGTGGAGGTGACGGTGGATCTCGAGGAGGTCGACTTCTATGCGCCCGATTCGGTGGTGTGGAACTTCGTGTTCGCAGGCGGCCTGAAGCCGCGCGACTACGAGCCTCTCCTCTACCTCGCATCGATGCCGTCTCCGCCGGACGGGACCGGACCCTTCGGTCCCTTCCAGAGCCTCTCCGTGGCGGGGATCTTCGCGCCGCTGGAAGAGGACACGGAGCTGGCGTACCGGCTCATCACGGCGGGCAACAACGGCATTGAGGGCCGGTACCATTTCAACGTCGGGGTCCGGTCCACCCGCGCAGGGATCCGGAGCCTCTGCCCCACGGACCCGATCATCGACAACATCGGGCCGCCGCACACCTGATCAGCGAAGGAGGCCCTGGAACTTCGGGTTGCCGCGGAGCCCCTGGAACGCGGCGATGCCGAACCAGCGGGGTTGGGTTCCCTTCTCCCGGGCGAGACGGGCATTGACCAGCGCCGAGGCGCGGTCGCCGGCCAGGGAGTAGACCAGGGAGGCGAGGTAGAGGACCTCGGGGTCGTCCGGGTTCTGCTGGAGGGTCCGCTGGGTGATCTCCACCGCCTCCCCGGAGCGCCCGAGCCGGACCAGGCACTGGGCCTTGATCATGAGGTCGCCCGAGGACAGGACGGTTGCGCTCTCCTGTTCCCGCAGGTGATCCAGGACACGGCTGTAGAGGCGTTCCGCTTCCTGCCGGTTGCCGAGGGCGGCCTCGGCATCGGCGAGGTTGAGGAGGACGGCGACGTGCTCCGGATCGAGCTCCAGGGCCTTGCGGTAGGCCATGACGGCTTCGCGGTACCGTCCGAGGAGGAACCGGGCCAGGCCGAGGTTCGTGTAGTGGCTGCGCTGCGGGGCGAGATCGAGCAGCTTCAGGTACAGGCGCTCGGCGCGGCCGAGGTCTCCAGCGAGGAGCTCCATGCCGGCGAGCTTGTCCAGGGCGAAGAGGTTGTCCGGAGAGCGGGCGAGCAGGAGGTCCAGGTGCCCCCGGGCTTCGGAGATGCGGCCGTGGCGGGCCTCCAGGTCGGCGAGCCAGAAGAGGTTCCGCCACGAGGGAGCCCGCTCTACCGCCGTGCGCAGAAGGCCGAAAGCCTCGCCGGCTTGCCCTGCCTGCTCGGCCAACCTGGCGCGGAGCACCAGCAGTTCGGGATCGCCCGGCAGCAGCCGCTCGAGCTGCTCCAGGACCGCTCTGCCCTCCTCGGGGTGGTCGGCCGCCAGCGTGATCCGGAAGTCCTCGACCAGGGGCCGGGGATCGTTGGGCGCCAGGCTGCGCGCTTCGCGGATCATCCTTCGGGCACGGTCGAGGTAGGCGGTGTCCCGATTCGTCTGGAAGAGGTTGAGGGCCACCCGGGAGCCGAGGAGCCAGGCCTCGAGGAAGCGCGGGGAGGTCTGCACGACGCTTTCGATGTGCTTCAGCTCCGGCTCCCAGGATGTCTTCCCGGAGTCGACCCGCCGCTTCACTTCCAGGAACGCGGCGTAGTCCTCGCCGCGGGCCTCCAGGTCGGGCGTCCCCTGCCGTGGGGAATGATCGGGATAGCCGTGCCGCAGGTGGACCCGCACGGCGTCGGCCATCAGCGCCAGGTCGCGCGGACCGGCCGGCACCTGGAACGTCTGAGCCCAGAGCACGCGGCCGTCGCCCCCCTGGACGCGCTTGAGGCTCACCCTCGCCATCTCGCCCTCTCTCGCCACGCTGGCCAGGAGCAGCTCGTCCGCGGCCGAGGAGCGGGCCAGCTCTGTGGGGGAGTTGCCGCCGCCGCCGATACCGAGGTGCGACGGCTCCAGCGGGGCTGTCCCTTCCAGCGACGAGAGGGTGCCGAGCATCGAGGAGAGGATCCCGGAGGCCACGAGGTCCAGCTGCTCGTCGGCCGGGCCTGACACGGCCGGGGAGGGGATCATGATGCGCAGAGGCGCGGCGGGGCTCCGGACGAGGAAGAGGGAGGCCGCGGCTGCCGTCACCAATCCCAGGGCCAGCACCAGGACGCGCCTCGGGAGGGGACGGCCAGGGGCCTGGCGTGGCGCCTCCGCCGCGGTGGGCAGCTCGCTCATGCCGGTATCCAGGGCCGGATGAGTGGCCGTCCGTGCACGTTCCAGGATGCGTACCACCTCCAGGGCATGGCGCGGCCGGAGGTCCCGGTCCTTGGCGAGGAGCCGCGCCGCCAGCTCCGAGACCTCCGGCGGCAGGTCTGGCCGTAGGAGCGAGAGCGGGGGAGGCTCGTGGTGGAGGACGCGGTCGAGGGTCTCCGTGGCGCTGGCTGCCTTGAACGGCGAGCGGCCGGTCAGAAGCTCGTGCAGGAGGACGCCGAGGGAAAAGAGGTCCGAGCGCTCGTCCAGGCCGCGCCCCAGGGCCTGCTCCGGGGACATGGAATGGAAGGTTCCGAGCACGGTACCGTGCTCGGTCAGCGTCTCCGAGCCTTCCGTCGAGATCGGCTTCGCCAGCCCGAAGTCGAGGATCTTGGCGTGCCCCGCCGGGGTGACGATCACGTTCTGCGCCTTGAGGTCCCGGTGCAGGAGGCCCTGCGCGTGGGCATGGGCGAGGCCCTCGGCGATCTCCCGGGCGAGGCGGAGGGCGAGCCCGGTCTCCGGCGGGCCGCCAGCCAGGAGCGAAGAGAGCGTCTGCCCCTCGACGTACTCCAGCACGATGCAGTCGCCCGAGCCGTCCTCCAGGATGTCGTGCACCTGGACGACGGCCGGATGGCTCAGGCGGGCCGCGGCGCGGGCCTCGCGCCGGAAGCGCTCCCGGAGCTGCGCATCGAAGGTGGCGTCCGCCCGGATGCGCTTCAGGGCGACGCGGCGCTCCAGCCGCTCATCCCAGGCGAGGTAGACCTCGCCCATGCCGCCGCGGCCGAGGAGCCTCTCGATCCGGTAGGCTCCGACATGCGGCTCTTCGCCGTCGATCATGGGACTGCTCACCTCCTGCCAGGGACGGGTTATTGTAAGGCCATGTCGAGATTGAAAAAGCTGCTTTCCGCCGTTCTGTTCCTCTACGCAACCCTCGCGGGGGCCCAGGTCGGCAAGCTCCTGCCGGCCGACGAGGCTGCCCGCGACCCGGAATTCTTCGCTTTCCTGGCCCACCTCCAGGGGGCGGTGGCGCGGCACGACGCCGCGGCCGTGCTCGCCGCCGTCGACCCGAAGATCAGGACCTCGTTCGGCACCGGCGGCGGGATCGAGGAATTCCGCAAGAAGTGGAACCTGTCCGCCGCCAACAGCCCGCTGTGGGACGAGCTCGGCACGGTGCTCGCCTTCGGCGGCGCCTTCCGGGAAGGGGCGAGCTATTCCGCGCCCTATGTCTTCGCGCGCTGGCCGGAGCGGTTCGACGCCTTCGAGCACGTCGCGGTCCTCGGGACCAACGTGCGGGTCCGCGCCGAGAAGGGCACCAGCAGCCGGATCCTCGCGGCCCTCACCTTCGACGTCGTACGGCTCGCTTCGCCGGGCATCGACTCGGACTGGGTCCACGTCAAGCTCCGCGACGGCCGCACCGGCTATGTCTCTTCCCGCTACGTGCGCAGCTCGGTCGACTACCGGGCCCTGTTCAACAAGATCGACGGCCGCTGGCGGATGACCGCGTTCGTGGCTGGGGATTAAACATGCGGCGCCGCGGCTACGTATAAAGGGGTACAGGAGGATGCCCTGCTCCTGCGGTCGGCGCTCACCGCTTTCTATGCGGCCATCGGGCTGCTCGTGACCACCAGCATCGCCGTGGGCGTGGTCGCGGCGCTGAGGTGGGATTACGGCTGGGTGCCAGTGGTCAGCGGCCTGGCCGGAGGCTGCGCGCTGCTCTACGGCAGCCTCCTCCTGATCCGCGAGGCCCGCTTGGCCATCGGCTTCACCCTCAAGGAGATGGACTTCCTTCGCGAGGTGGTGGCGAGGGGGAGCAAGCCCCCGCTTTGACCCTTTCTTGACCGTTTCCAGACTTCTTTGACCGGTCCCGGCGGGCACGATCCTTCCGGGCCGCGGATGTTCTGCGGCCGGATCGACCTGAAAGGGACCATCATGAAGAACAGACTGATCCTCTCGACCGCTGCCCTCATTCTCGCCGCCGCCCTGCCCGCCAGCGCGGGCGTCTCCATCGACCGGACGTCGCCCTCGCTCGCCTGCCCGTTCCCGGTGAGCTTCGCGGAGGTCATGAGCCTGGTGCCGGCCGGCGGAGGGTGTGATGCCGGCGGCGTGGGCCCGGTGTTGGAGGTCATGCCGATCTCGTTCGGGCTCGGGGCGATGGACAACATCGACGGGCTCTCAGCCAACACGCTCACCTCGCCCAACCTGACCTACCACCTCCTGTTCTCGACCGACCGGGCGAGCGTGGGAGTGGCGGGGACGCCGCACAACGCCTCGGCGGCGAACAACCAGGCCGCCTCCGACCTCTACCGGACCCCCCTCACCGGCGGCAGCCCCGCCGCTGCGTTGGCGGCCTGCGCCCCGATCGCCATACCGCCGCCGCAGGCCCTGCACCGCAACCAGACCGCGTTCAACCTGATCCAGACCGCCCCCGCCGGAGCCTTTGCGGGGTGGCCGCAGGACAACGTCGACGCCGTCGAGATGGACGTGCTGGACTTCACCGGCGACAACATCAATGACGTCCCCGTCTACTTCAGCCTGGATGCGGCCAGCCCCGCCCTGTTCGCCTCGGGGGCGGACGTCTACTTCTCTCCGGCCGGCGGCGGCCCCTTCTTCATCTTCTCGTTCCCGGCGCAGATGGGCCTCCTGATGGGTGACGAGATCGATTCTCTTGTGATGTGGGACCGCGGGGTCATCGGCGCTCCCAACCCGGGCGTCGACCTGGCGCTGTTCTCGCTCGCCCCCGGCTCCCCGTCCCTGGGCGGCGCCTCTCCGGCCGCCATCTTCGTGACCGGTTTCAACTTCGCGTTCTGCCCCTTCACCCCGGCCAACCAGCTCGGGCTGCTGGCGGCGGACAACGTCGACGGCCTCGACGTGATGCCGTAAAGGCGCGAGCCCCTCAGTCTCCTTCCAGCAGGTCCCGCAGAGCGGGGAGGCGGGCCTCGGCGTCCGCCTCTCCCATGCGGATCAGGTGCTCCAGGTAATCCGGTTGGAACATCAGGTAGCTCAGGATGTCAGGGGTCGTGGTCTGCCTGGTGCCCAGGCTGCGGGTGAGGCGGCGGAAGGCCTCGGGGAGCTGCGGCTCGAAGGCCGCGGAGAGCTTGCCCAGGTCTTCCGACGGGCGGAGCACCCGGATGTCCACCGGCCTGAGGCCGTTGCGCTCCTCGACCGGCAGCTTCTCGATCAGGGGGTTCAGGCTCTTCAGACGGCGGACGTCCTCGTCCAGCACATCCAGGAAGACCGAGTCGAGAAGGTGGCTCAGAACCTGGGCCGGCGGCGGATAGCCGACGATCTGCGGCCGGTCGGCCTCTTCGTGAGTCGGCTCGTAGCGGGGCGAGATGGCGAGCACCCGGGTGGCCCCCAGGCGGATGGCCGGGGCGAGCGGTGCGGAGAGGCGGACGCCACCGTCCCCATGGTAGGAATCTCCCAGGCGGATGGCTGGAAAGACGAGCGGCAGCGCCGAGGAGGCCATGACGTGCTCGAGGGTGAGGCGGGCATGTACGCTCCGCCGCTGCGGCTGGTTCCAATAGGGCTGGATGTCCCGCCCCTGCACCCAGGTGACGGTCTGTCCCGTCGTGTAGTTGAGCGTGATCAAGGCCATGGCCTTGAGCCGCCCCCGCTCCAGGTTGCGCTCGATGCCGATGATCTCGCCGTCGACGTCAGCCCAGGCCCCGCGCAGGGTTTCGCGGAGCGGCTCGGTGTCCACCAGGCTCCGGATGTCAGGAACGAGGAACGGGCCGCCCGATCCCAGCCGGGTGGCCCAGCGCAGCCAGGTGAGCATGCTCCTTGTCATCAGGGAGGTGTCGAGGCGGAAGATGTCCTCGACGTGGAGGCTGGTCCAGAGCTGGCACAGCTCGTCCGCCGCTTCGAACAGCGTGCCCGGGTGCGCCGCGAGGAAGGTGGAGTTGATCGCCCCGGCGGAGACTCCGACCACGATCTGGAACCGGGTATCCGGCAGGTGGCGGGCCAAACCGCGGATTACGCCCGCTTGGTACGCAGCCCGGGCACCGCCACCCGACAGCACGATGGCAAGATCGCCCCTCCCACCCTTCCCAGGTGCCTGGTTCGAGCCCACGCATTTTTCTTGTAGCATGAATCGCGCCGAGTGCTCTTAGGGAGGGAGTCTATGAAAACGGTCGTGACCGTGGTGCTCGTCCTGCTCGTCCTCGCCCTTGCGGCGTTGGGGTTCATCTACTCGGGGATCTACGACGTGGCAGCCGCCACTCCCGACACGGGGCTGATCCAATGGGCGCTGGAGACCACCCAGCACCGCTCGGTCCACCGCCGCGCCGAGCAAGTCAAAGCACCGCCGCTGGACGATCCGGACCTGATCCGGACGGGGCTGATCGAGTACCACGAGATGTGCGTGGTCTGCCACGGAGCCCCCGGAGTCCCGATCTCCCCGACCGGCCAGGGGCTCAACCCGGCGCCGCCGCTGCTGGCCGACGAATCCGGCGAGGATGCCAGCGAGCTGTTCTGGGTCACCAAGAACGGCATCAAGATGACCGGCATGCCCGCCTTCGGAGTGACCCATTCCGACGAAGAGATCTGGGCGATCGTCGCCTTCATGAAAAGGATGGGCGACCTCTCGCCCGAGGAGTACGAGCGGATGGTGGTGGAGGCGGGGGTGCCGGAGTAGGGGCGGCCTCCCACCCGGGCGCCATGAATGTCGCCCCTACAACAACCCTGAAACTCGCCGCTTGCTTGTAGGGGCGTGATTCATCACGCCCTCCGGCCTTCGTTATACACTCCCCGCCGTGAGGACGCTGGGCGAATTCGAGCTGACGGTGGTCAGCGATGGCGGCTTCCGCCTGGACGGCGGGGCCATGTTCGGCGTGGTCCCGCGGGTGCTCTGGTCGAAGGCCTTTCCACCTGACGACGACAACCGCATCGGCATGGCGACCAACTGCCTGTTGATCGCCCGGGGCAGCGACCTCCTCCTGATCGACACCGGCATCGGTGACAAGCACGATCCCAAGTTCCAGGCGAACTATGCCATGGAGAAAGACGCCGTCCGGCTTCCCGATTCCATCCGCCGGGCGGGTTATGAGCTGGGAGACGTCACCCATGTCCTCCTCTCCCACCTTCACTTCGACCACTGCGGTTGGAACACCCGGATCGACCCCTCCGGCCGGATCGTGCCGACCTTCCCCAATGCACGCTACTGGCTGCAGCGTGGGGAAGTCGAGCACGCCCGCAACCCGAACGAGCGCGACCGGGCGAGCTACGATCCGCGCAACTGGGAGCCGCTCTTCGAGGCGGGGGTGGTCGAGCTGTTCGGCGACGAGGGAGAACCGATCCCCGGGGTCAAGGCCGTGCGCACTCCCGGGCACAACGCCGACATGTGTATTGTTCTGATAGATGGAGGGAACGAGGAGAGGGCGGTCTTCTGGGCCGACCTGGCGCCGACCTCGGCGCACGTCCCCAACCCTTGGATCATGAGCTACGACCTGTACCCGTTGACGACGCTGGAAAACAAGAAGATCTGGCTGCCGCGCGCGGCCGAGGGCAACTGGCTCTGCGTTTTCGAGCACGATCCCGGCGTCCCCCTCGCGCGGCTGGTGGAAGACAAGCCCGGGCGCTATAAGGCCATTCCGGAAGCTGCTCCCGTAGCTGTCACCGCCTGATATCTAGAAGGGAAGGGGAGAAGATGGCGCGAGAAGAGTTCGACCTGATCATCATCGGCAGCGGTCCGGGCGGCTACGTCGCCGGCATCCGCGCCGGTCAGCTCGGTTTGAAGGTCGCGGTCGTGGAAAAAGACCCCAAGCTCGGCGGCACCTGCCTGCACCGTGGATGCATCCCGACCAAGGCGCTGCTCCATACCGCCTCGGTGCTCGACGAGATCCGCGAGGCCGGCAGCCTGGGCATCGACGTGGGCGAGCCCAAGCTCGACATCGGCCGCGCCCAGGAACGCAAGCGCAAGGTCGTGGACGGCAACGCCCGTGGCATCGAGGGCCTGTTCAAGAAAAACAAAGTGACCTGGCTCCAGGGCTTTGGCCGCGTCACTGGCCCGCACGACGTCGAGGTCGAGGGCAAGGACGGCAAGACGGCCTACGGCGCGAAGAACATCCTGATCGCCACCGGCTCCGTGCCGCGGGACATCCCCGTCGCTCCGTCGGATGGCGAGCGCGTGCTCAACTCCGACCACATCCTGGAGCTCGGCAAGGTGCCCGGCTCCCTCGCCGTGCTCGGCGCCGGCGCCGTGGGCACCGAGTTCGCCTCCATCTACCACTCCTTCGGCACCAAGGTGACTTTGATCGAAATGCTCCCCCGGGTCCTCCCCATCGAGGACGAGGAAGTCTCCGCCGAGCTCGAAAAGCAGCTCCGGCGGCGGGGCATCAAGGTCATGGCCGGCACCAAGATGTCCGGCTTCGAGGCGACCGAGGGCGGAGTGCGCCTCAACCTCGAGAAGGACGGCAAGATGGAGACCCTGGATGCCGAGAAGCTCCTGGTCGCGGTCGGCCGCAAGCCGGTCACCGAAAACCTGGGCCTGGAGGCCCTCGGCATCGAGCTGGAGCGCGGCTACATCAAGATCAACGAGCTCATGCAGACCGCCGTGCCCCACATCTACGCCATCGGCGACGTGGTGAACACCCCGTGGCTGGCGCACGTCGCTTCCGCGGAGGGCATCCTGGCGGTCGAGCACATGGCCGGCCAGGCGGCGCGGCCGATCAACTACGACCGCGTCCCATCCTGCACCTACTGTGAGCCCGAGGTGGCGAGCGTCGGGCTGACCGAAGCGAAAGCCAAAGAGCGCGGCTACGACGTGCAGACTGGCAAGTTCCCGATGACCGCGCTGCCCAAGGCGAAGATCCTCGGCAAGTCCGCGGGCTTCGTGAAGATCGTGCGCGACAAGAAATACGACGAGATCCTGGGGGTGCACATCGTCGGCGCCCACGCCACGGACCTCATCGCCGAGGCCTGCGTGGCGCTCCAGATGGAGGGCACCGACGAAGAGCTGTTCCGCACCATGCACGCCCACCCGACGCTCTCCGAGGCGGTCATGGAAGCGGCGCACGCCGCCCACGGCCAGGCGATCCACATCTGAGGAGCCAAATGGCAAAGCTGAGCAGGAACTGGGGCCCTCTCCATCCGGTCGCCGACGAGACGGCCGACCGGCTGGCGAAATCGGACCTCCCCCGCGAGCCGCAGCTCGAGATCTACCGCTACCTGAGGCTCAACCGGATGACCGAGGACCGGCTGAGCAACCTCTACCGCCAGGGCAAGGTGGTGGGCGGCCTCTACTCCAGCCGCGGGCAGGAGGCCATCTCCGTGGGCAGCGCCTTCGCCCTCGAGCCCCAGGACGTGGTCGGGCCGATCATCCGCAACCTCGGCACCATGTTCGTCCGCGGAGTCCAGCCGCGCGAGGTCATGATGCAGTACATGGCCCGGGCCGACGGCCCCACGGGCGGCAAGGACGTCAACACCCACTTCGGCGACCTGAAACGCGGGCTCGTGGCCCCGATCTCCATGCTCGGCGCGCTGATCCCGGTCATGGCCGGGGTCGCCCTGGCCGGCCGCATGCAGAAGAAAAACCTCGTGGCCCTGACCTACATCGGCGATGGCGGCACCTCCACGGGAGACTTCCACGAAGGGCTCAACTTCGCCGCCGTCCTCAACGTCCCCTTCGTCCTGATCGCCGAGCACAACGGCTACGCCTACTCGACGCCGTCCGCGAAGCAGATGCGGGTGAAGAACATCGTCACCCGGGCCGCGGCTTACGGCATCCCGGGCGAGATGGTGGACGGCAACGACGTCCTGGCGGTCTACGAAGCCACGAAGCGGGCAGTTGATAGGGCGCGCGGCGGCGCCGGACCGACGCTGATCGAGGCCAAGACCTTCCGCATGAAGGGCCACGCCGAGCACGACGACGCGGGCTACGTCCCCAAAGAAATGTTCGAGGAGTGGAAGAAGAAAGACCCGATCGACCGCTTCGAGCGCCACCTGCTCGGCAGCGGCATGGCGACGGAAGAGGATCTGCGGAAGATCGTGGCCGAGATCGAAGAAGAGCTGAACCGGGAGGTGGACGCGGCCCTCGCCTCGCCCATGCCGCCCCCGGAACGCGCGTTCGAAGGGGTGTACTCAGAATGATCACCTACATCGAAGCCATCCGCCAGGCGCTCTGGGAGGAGATGGAGCAGGACGAGCGCGTCTTCCTCATCGGCCAGGACATCGGCATCTACGGCGGTGCCTTCCGCGCGACCGCCGGCCTGCTGGAGCGCTTCGGGCCGGAGCGGGTCATCGACTCGCCAATCAGCGAATCGGCGATGGTGGGCACGGCCATCGGCGCGGCCATGATGGGCATGCGGCCTGTCGTCGAGATGCAATTCATCGACTTCATCGCCTGCGCCTTCAACCAGATCTACAACTTTGCCGGCCCCAACCACTACCGCTGGGGGCAGAGCGTGCCGCTGGTGGTGCGCGGCCCGTCCGGCGGCGGGGTGCGCGGCTCCAACTTCCACAGCCAGAACCCGGAATCGATCTTCCAGCACGGCCCGGGCCTCAAGATCGTGTGTCCCGCCACGGCGGTGGATGCCCGCGGCCTCCTCAAGGCAGCGATCCGAGATCCCAACCCGGTCCTCTTCTTCGAGCACAAGTTCCTCTACCGCCGGATCAAGGAAGAGATCGCCGAAGGGGACGGCCTGGTGCCGATCGGCAAGGCGAACCTGGCGCGGACCGGGCGCGATCTGTCGGTGATCACCTACGGTGCTATGCTGCACGTGGCCCTGGAAGCTGCCGGGCGCCTCGAAGCGGACGGCATCGACCTCGAAGTCCTCGACCTGCGCACGATCAAGCCCCTCGACGACGAGGCAATCCTCGCCACGGTCCGCAAGACCAGCCGGGTGATCGTGCTCACCGAGGAACAGAGGTCCGGCTCGGTGGCCGGGGAGGTGGCCGCGCGGATTTCCGAGCGCGCCTTCGAATGGCTGGACTCGCCGGTCGTCCGGCTCTGCTGTCCGGACACGCCGATCCCCTACAGTCCGACGCTTGAAGATGCCTATCTGCCGAATGTGGACAAGCTCGTCGCGAAAGTGCGTGAGCTTGCGAGCTACTGACGAGACGGAGAGACGGGAGAGAATATGGCTACCGATGTCGTGATGCCCCAGATGGGGGAGTCGATCGCCGAGGGAACCATCACCAAGTGGCTGGTCAAGGTCGGCGACCAGATCGAGCGGGACAAGCCGCTGTTCGAAATCTCGACCGACAAGGTCGATGCGGAGATCCCCAGCCCGGCCTCGGGCGTGCTGCTGGAAATCCGCAACCAGGAAGGGGAGACCGTCCCCGTCAACCAGGTCGTCGCCGTCATCGGCGAGGCCGGAGAGCAACCGGGAGCCGCCGCGGCGCCAGCCGCTGCCCCTGCCGAAAGTGCCGAGCTCCCCAAGGCCGCGGCCGAGACGGAGGCTGCCGGCAAAGACACCGAAGAGGTCAAGCAGGAGGAGAAGGCCCGCGGTGATGCGGGACCGGAAGGCGAGCCCAAGGTGGCTTCGCCCGAGCCCCAGCCCGCACCTGAAAAGCCCGCGGAAGGTGAGGCTGCGGAAGGAACGGAAGAAGACCGCCTCAAGAAGTTCTCCAGCCCCTTGGTGCGCAACATCGCCGCCAAGGAAGGGGTCAACCTGGAGGAGGTCGAGGGCACTGGTCAGCATGGCCGCGTGACCAAGGACGACATCATGAAGCACCTGGAGCAGCGCAAGGCCGCTCCGGCTGCTCCTGCCCCGGCCCCCGAGCCCGCTCCGGCCGCCGCTCCGGCTCCTGCTCCGGCCGCCAAGCCTGCGCCCGCTCCGGCGGCTGCTCCCCCTCCGTCGGCTCCCGCACCGGCACAGCGTCCGCTCCCGGCCGGGTTCTCCGTGGCCGCGTACCACGAGGGCGACAACGTCGAGATCGAGCCGATGTCCAAGATCCGGCAGATCACGGCGGCGCACATGGTCTACTCCAAGGCCACCTCGGCGCACGTGACCACGGTCTTCCACATCGACTTCTCCAAGGTGAACCGCGCCCGCGTCCGCGCCAAGGACAGCTTCTTCAAGAAGGAAGGCACCAAGCTCACCTTCATGCCCTTCATCTTCAAGGCGGTGGCCACGGCGCTCAAGGCGCACAAGTCGGTCAACGCCTCCATCGACGGCACCAACATCGTCTACAAGAAGGACATCAACCTCGGCATGGCGGTCGACCTGCCCGGCCGCGGCCTGATCGTGCCGGTGATCCGGAACGCCGACCAGTTGAGCCTGCTGGGCCTCGCCAAGGCCGCCAACGACCTCGCCGACCGTGCGCGGGGCAAGAAGCTCAAGCCGGACGAGACGCAGGGGGGCACGTTCACGGTCACCAACCCCGGCGTCTTCGGCAGCCTCTTCGGCACGCCGGTCATCAACCAGCCGCAGGTGGCGATCCTTGGCGTGGGCACCATCGAGAAGCGGCCGATCGTGGTCGAGGACGAGAACGGCAACGACGCGCTCGCGATCAAGACCATGTCCTATCTCTCGATCACCTACGACCACCGCCTGGTGGACGGTGCCGACGCCGACCGCTTCATGATCGACGTCAAGAAGGTGCTCGAAGAGGACACCTGGACCGAGCTCGAAGCGTACACGTAGGGCTCCGGTCCCTTCCATGCGAGTCGCGACGAGCCCGGGAGACCGGGCTCGTCGTGTTCAGGCGCGAAAGGTTGTGGTAACCTGATCCGAGAGGGATTCGAGATGGCCGTCCCCCAGAGAAACGAAGAACAGCTGATGACGGGCGAGGAGCTAGCCTGTCACCCGGAGCTCCAGCCCTGCGAGCTCGTGAACGGGAGAGTGGTGCCGATGACGCTGACGGAATTCGGCCATGGAGATCTTGTGCTGGAGATTGGCGCACGGCTCCGGGTTTGGGCCAAGGAGACAGGGAGGGGCCGGGCCGCTGTCGGTGACGTGGCCATCTACACCCGCCGGGATCCCGATTCCGTCCGTGGCGCCGATGTCGTCTACATCTCGCACGAGCGCTACGCCCGGCGCAGTGCTATGACGTGGCTGGACATCACGCCCGAACTGGTGGTGGAGGTCTTCTCTTCGGACGGCCGCTGGAGCGAGCTGTCGAGGAAGGCTCAGGAGTTCCTCGGTGCCGGCGCCCTCAGGGTCTGGCTGGTGCACCCCCGAAAGCGTGAGATCACCGTCCACCGCGCTGACGCCACCCAGACGTTCGGGATCGGCGAAATCCTCCGTGACGAAGAGATCCTCCCCGGCTTCTCCCTCCCCCTTTCCGATCTCTTCCAAGACTGACCCGCAAGCCGCGCTTCTCCTGGGACCGCCGGCATCCTGCCGGCTCTGGACGGGAAGCCTCCCCTCTCCGTAAAATCGAGCCAGCACCAATTCAGCATCGAGAGAGGCGGGGATGGCAGAGCGCAGACAGTTGGGACTCGCGGCAGCGACTGCCGCGGTGACGGGTCAATCCATCGCCCTGGGGATCTTTCTCACCCCGGCCACGATGGCGAAAGCGCTGGGCTCGCCGCTGCTGCTCGGCACCGTCTGGTGCGCCATGGCGGTCATGACGGTCTGCGGCGCGCTCTGCTACTCGGAACTGGCCGTGCGTTATCCGGAAGCGGGCGGAGAGTACGTCTACCTCCGAGAAGGGTATGGAGGTCGCGCCGCCTTCCTCTATGGCTGGATGAGCGCGGCCGTCATGGACCCGGGGCTCGCCGCGGCGCTGGCCGTCGGCGCGATGTCCTATGTGCAGGCCCTGAAGCCGCTGGGGCCGACGGCGGCTGCCTGGCTGCCCGCCGGCATCCTGCTGTGCCTGGCCGTGGTCAACATCCTGGGTACCCGGCTGAGCGGAGGCCTCATGACCGCGGCCAACCTGCTCAAGATCACCGTGCTCTTTGGACTGGTGGGGTGGGCGATCCTCGCGGGAGGAGGCAGCCTCGACAACCTGCTTCCCCTGGCCGAGAGGCGGGCCGGCTCTGGACCGCTCCTGCCTGCCCTCGCAGGCGCCGTGGTGAGCGCGTTCTTCAGCTTCGGGGGCTGGTGGGAGGCCGGGAAGCTGGCGGGCGAGATCCGGGACCCTGAAAAGAACCTGCCGCGCGCCTTCACCGGCGGCGTGTTGTTGGTCGCCGGGATCTATCTCCTGATCAGCTTCGCGTTCCTCTACGTGCTGCCGTTGGAAGAGATCGTCTCGAACACCGCCTTCGTCGCCCAGTTCGGTGGCGCGCTGTTTGGAAGCGCGGGCGCCAAGGTGCTGTCGGCCTGCGTTCTCCTCTCCGTCCTGGGCGGCCTGCTGGCATTGACGATGGCTGCTCCGCGCGCCTACTACGCGATGGCGCGCGACGGTGCCTTCTTCCCGCCCTTCGCCCGCCTGCATCCGCGCTTCGGCACGCCGGTCCACGCCATCCTTCTCCAGACAGGGTTGGCTCTGGTGGTTCTCACTCTCGGAGCCTTCGACCGGATCCTGTCCTACATCGTCTTTTCCGCGGTCCTGTTTCTCGGTCTTTCTGCCACGGCTCTCTTCCGGCTGCGGCCGCGAGTCGTCCGCTGGTGGTTCCCGGCGGCTCCGATCCTGTTCGTCGCCGGATGCCTCGTAATCGCTTTGTTAATCCTGCTCAACGATCCTTTGCCCGCGTTGCTGGGCATGGCTGTCGTGTTGGCTGGAGACGTGTTGCGGCGCTTCCTCTTCGAGACAAGATGAGCGCATCAGAATCCAATTTATTGGACTGAGGAAGGATTCGTGGGCGCTCGGATTCTTTTCCAGCGCGCTAGAACTGATTTCAGCGCGCCGAAGTCTATCCTTCCCCTGAAACTCGGCCAAAGCCACGGCCCACAGCTCCGAACGGCTATCGCGGCCGACGCGCCAAGGAGTAGACTCTGGCAATGCGAAACGAGTTCACGGCTGTCATCGAGCGGGACGACGACTGGTTCATTGGCTACTGCCCTGAGATTCCTGGGGCCAACGGCCAAGGCAAGACGGTCGAGGAGTGCCGCAGAAGTCTCGCCGGGGCTATCGCGCTGATCCTGGAGGATCGCCGAGAGGACGCGTTGCGGGGTGTTCCCGGCGATGCGATTCGCGAAATCCTCAAGGTCGGATGAAGAGGAGCGACCTGCTTCGGCACCTGCGGAAGCACGGTTGTTTTCTGAAGCGCGAGGGTGCCGAGCACTCCCTCTGGTCCAATCCTCAGACAGGTCAGCTTCAAGCCGTTCCACGCCACACCGAAATCCGCAACCTCCTGGCCCGCCGGATCTGTCGCGGGCTCTCGATCCCCGAGCTTCCCTAGAGCGCGTTAGGCTAGACCAATGATGCTTGCCTACTATATAGGTGCGTATGGCCCTACCATCCGGCTGGATACTCAGGCGTTGGAGGATTTGAGGGCTGTTCGCCGGTTCGAAGCCCTGTGCAATTACAAGAT
The DNA here is from genome assembly GCA_963741305.1 of uncultured Holophagales bacterium. Lineage (GTDB taxonomy): Bacteria > Acidobacteriota > Thermoanaerobaculia > Multivoradales > UBA5704 > DATMER01. The sequence goes on from CAVUHL010000003.1 coordinate 883,032, forward strand.
CGTCAAGGAAGACGACTGATGCGTGCGCTCACGTTCAGCAGGTTTGGCGGGCCGGAAGTCCTGGCCTACCACGAAGTCCCCGACCCGGAGCTGCTCCCGGGACACGCGCTCGTTCGCATGCATGCCATCGGGCTCAACTTCGCTGACGTGTACCGTCGTCGGGGCGCGTACCACCTCGCTGGAAGCCCTCCCTACATCGCCGGGTATGAAGGCGCGGGAACCGTCGTGGGCGTCGGAGCGGCAGCCTCAGAGGCGCCGGTTCACCCGTTTACGATCGGTGACCGCGTCGCCTTTGCGGATAGCCCCTATGCGAACGCGGAGCTTGTGGCGGTTCCGGTCGAGAAGCTCATCCCGCTGCCGGACGTCGTGCCGTTCGAGACGGCGGCGGCGCTGTTGCTGCAAGGACTCACGGCGCAGTACCTCGTGCGGGACAGTTACCCGGTTGCGGCGGGGAACGATGTCCTCGTGCACGCGGCGGCCGGCGGCGTTGGTCTGTTGCTCGTGCAGATCGCACGGCAGTTGGGCGCGCGCATCTTCGCTCTGGCGTCGACAGAGGAGAAGCGGGAAGCCGCTCGCGAAGCCGGCGCCACGGAAACGCATGACAGTGCCGGCAACTGGGTCGCTGCGGCCAGGGCCTGGTCGAGGCATGGAACCGGCGTGGATGTCGTGTACGACTCCGTTGGGACCACGCTGGACGAAAGCCTACAGGCGGCACGGGTAGGGGGGCACGTGGTGTTCTATGGCATGGCTGGAGGCGACCCCAAGCCGGTCGATCCGAAGCGGCTCATGGACGAGTCGAAGACGCTGACCGGGGGCGACCTGTGGAACGTCCTCACCGGTCAAGGCGAACGCATCCGCCGCGCCGGAGAACTCTTCGATTGGGTGCGCAACGGTTCGCTCCGCGTCCGCATCTCACAGCGTTATCCACTCTCCGAAGGCGCGCAGGGGCACGCTTTCCTGGAGAGCCGTCAGAGTATTGGAAAGGTGCTGTTGATACCCTGAAAAATGAAGGCGCCATGTCCTCACCCGTGACGTTCGACCGACGGGAGCTGAGGGCTCCGGACCTCATGGCTTGCTTGTTCGCTGGAACTGGCATGGCGCTGCGAAACGAATCGTGCTGGAGACATCGATGAGCAGATTCGGCGCTGATCCTCAGGCGTTCTTCGGCTCCGTCTATCAGGAGATCCCGCCGTGGGATGTCGGCGGTCCCCAGCCGTCCCTTTCCGCACTCTTCGATGCATATCCGCCGACGAGCCCGGTCCTGGACCTTGGCTGCGGATCCGGGGATCTTGCCCTCTCTCTCGCGCAGCGTGGCCTCGAAGTGCTCGGAATCGACTTCGTCGAGGCTGCCATAGCCCACGCGCGGGAGAAGGCAAAGACCCTCCCGCCCGAGGTGGCCCATCTCGTCGACTTCCAGGTTGCCGATGCCCTGCGGCCGACGCTGCTTCGACGGCAGTTTGGCTCGGTGGTGGACTCCGGATTCCTCCACCTCTTCGAGCCCGATCAACTCGACCCTTTCATCGCCGAGCTTGCGAGGACGCTAATCCCCGGCGGCCGATACTACCTGCTTGCCTTCGCCGTGGAGTTTCCGCCGCCTTCACCGCGGCAAGTTACCGAGGAAGAAGTGCGGGCACGATTCACTCCGGAGGCGAACTGGCGCATCCTGGAGATTCGGCCTGCCGAGTTCCTGAGCCGCATCGCTCCGGTGCCTGCCATCAGCGCGTGCATCGAGCGCAGATAACGGAAGCGGCTGCGAGGCGCCTGGTTTGCCAAGCCTGGCAAGTGTTGAGGTCCGCTTTCCCCGGCGTCAACTACTCTTGTGCAGCGTGTTGCCTCACTGAGGAATGTTACCAGCAGGTGGACTCGCTCTTCCCGAGTCGATCCTCGCCGCCGTCGTGGCCGGCTGGCTGTGGAAAACGCGTAGCGTTTTCCAAGGGGTGTGGGAGGGTGCCGGTGGTAGGGCGGGGGCGGCAGCCTTCCATACCCCGTCAGACCGCCGGCCGGGGTGATGGGGGTGCCGGGGGAAGAGGGGGCGTTTTCCACAGTGACGGTTCCGGCGAGGCTGCGAAGACAAGCCTCCGCGCGGCGGTGCGTCGCCAATCCTTGACCCGGCGCTGAAACGTGCGCAGCTGGCTATTGGGGAAGACTCCCGGGTGCTCAGACTGGAGGCGCTCAAAGAGTTCCTTGCCAACGCGGTCTGGTTCGACCTCGAGCCATTCAAGTACACCTGGCCAGACCGTCTCGAAAGGATCCCTTCGGGTGCGCCAGTCACGCGCCGGTCTTGGCACGGTGCGGTGCGTTGCTCGGACTTCTCCGTGCTGCCAGGCTGTCGCCAAACCTTTGAGAAAGGCATCCAGGTTTCCATCGTGACAAGGAGGAAGATGCGGCGCCTGACCCGCGGCAAGTTCAGCAAGATGATGTTGAACGGCTCGGATCTCCTCCAGGAGGCTCAACGGGTCAAGCTTCGCTGCTACCTCTCGAAGGCGCTCTTTCATCTCCTCCGTGACCGCATTGGAGGCCAGGAGTCTGCTGTGTGGCGTCTCGGGCGAATGGTAGCTCTTGCGGACTCTCGACCCCAGCCGCGTCTTGGAGGCTAACTTGAACGAAGGCTGGAAGAAATTCACAAACAGCCGAGATGCTGCGTAGAGCCGCGAGAGCGACTTGGCGGCAATGAGTCCCTCGAGCCTTCGGTAACCGACTAGGCGGCGAACGACGGCACCATTCTTCTGCTCGACCCATGCTTGGTCGTTTTTGCGGTATGGGCGAGACCGTGTGAGCTCAATCCCGTGCTGGTCGCAGTAGGCCGCAACCGTCTCGTTCATGAACTCGCCCCCGTTGTCGGTATCGAATCCGAGCAGTGGGAAAGGCATGTTAGTGCGTAGCCCCTCGAGCGCTTCCGCGACAAGCGCGCCGTCGCGGACGACTAGCGCCACGCACTCGGTCCACCCGGAGGCTACGTCTGTCAGCGTGAGCGTATGGACGAAGCTTCCTGCCGCAGACTCCCCACCGTGACTCACCAGATCGGCCTCCATGTAGCCTGGCTGCGGTTCCTTCCAGTCCGCGAACGTGCGTACTGGTACGTTCCGCCGGATTGCGGGTATTGCCCTCGGGCGCGAACGCTGCCCTGAGACCGCCGCGCGGGTGGCGAGCAGCAAGCGGTCGATGGTTGCGGCGCTGGCAGACAGCACCCGGGCGCGCACCGTCGCCTCAAGTGTCAAGCGACCGTGGTTTTCGAGGGCGTTGACCAGAATCGGCAGGAGGGCTTTGAGCCTCTTGCCGCAGACACGGTCCGAGGCCTCCCACAGGACGATCAGCGCCTCGCGCACCGCTTCGTCATACAGGCGTAGGCGTGGTCGCTGGGTCGATTCGCTGGGTCGCGGGCCTGCATTGAACAACCGAATCGCGTGCTTGCGGTGGTAGCCGGTGACCGCAACGAACTCATCCAGGATGCGCAGCTTCGCTTCCTTCGTGCCCGCTCGGTAGCGGTCCCCAATCGCCTTCAGCAACGCCTGGCGCGTCGCGGTGCTTACCTTCTTTGGCATCTTGCCTCCTTGAGCCCGCTATTGGTAGCAGACTTCGTGAGGCAACAGCCCCCCTCTCAGTAGCAAAAGGGATGAGTCAGCGCGCTGCACAGGACTAATTGTCGCTGCGCACCGCTTTGCTTACGTTTAGGATACAACCCCATGGACGAGATCGAGCTGAACAAGAAGAACGCGCAAGCCTTCTACGACCTGATGTTCAACCAGTGCAAGCCCGCCGAGGCCGTTGAGAAGTACGTTGGAGACACCTACACCCAGCACAATCCGATGGTCGCGGATGGCAAGCAAGCCTTCATCGAGTATTTCAACCGGATGGCCGCCGAGTACCCAGGCAAGCGGGTCGAGTTCCGGCGGGTGATTGCCGATGGCGACTACGTGGTCCTCCACTGTTTCCAACACTGGCCCGGCGATGGCGACTGGGCCGGCATCGACATCTTCCGCTTCGACGCGCAGGGGAAGATCGTTGAGCACTGGGACGTGCTTCAACGGGTTCCTGCCGACTCGGCCAATCAGAACACGATGTTCTGATCGTCATCGGATCGGCTTTTCGAACAACTCCTGCGTGGCCTCTCCGAGGTTCTGGCCAAGGCTCTTCCGGGGCGGTGCGGCGCTGAAGAACCACTCCTCGACGAGCGGGTCGGCGCGCGCCTCGATCTCGTTCCAGGCAGCGATGCTCGGGGTGCGGCGGACGTTCGCGATCGAGTCGATGAAGATTCGGGCCGAGCGCGGCGGCGCGTTGGGGTCCAGGAAATCGGGGCCTTCCGCCACGGTCTTGCGCGTGGGCACGATACGCCCGGACCGGGAGATGATTCCCGCACCTTCAGGATTCAGGGCGAACTCGAGGAAGCGGTAAGCCGCATCTTTCAGTTTGGATCTCTTTGCCATGCAATACGCATCGGCGTGCAACACCGTGGCTGCCCTCTCGTGGCGTGGCAGCGGCGCGACATCCCAGTCCAGTCCGCGCACTGTGCGCAGCGCCGCGGTGTAGCGGCGGCTTTCCAGGAACATGCCGAGGCCGCCGCGCGCGAAACGCGACTCCAGATCCTCGCTCTCGTTCTCGATCAGAGGAGGGACGACCTTGTGCGTCGCTTGCCAGGAGCGCACGAAATTCAGAGCCTCGCGCGCTTTCGGCTCATCGAGCATGAAGCGTGTTGGCCGTTGGAGGTCGTCGACGAGGTCGCCGCCCGCTTGCCAGACAAACGGGGCGAGCCGGATCAACGCCGGTTCAAATCCAAGGCCGTACACGTCTGACTTGCCGTCGCCATTCGTGTCCCGTGTCAGGGCCTTGGCAGCCGTGAGGAATTCAGCCCACGTCCAGGCGGCTCCGGGCAACGGCAGGCCGGCTTCTTTGAAGAGCGTGCGGTTGTAGTAGACGGCCAGGCTCGAGGTGTTCCGCGGGGCGCAGACCAGCGTACCGTCGTAGCGGAACGCCTCGATCGCTGGTTCGTAGAAGTCCTCCTCGCGAAACCGGCCGCGCTCGGTCAGCCGCGGTCCAAGCGGCTCGAGCACTCCTTGGGCCGCGAACTGGCCATAGCGCCGGAAGTTGATCAGGAAGAGGTCCGGAGGGTCCCCGTCCGGCAAGCTGGAAGCCAGCTTGGCCATGTGGTCCTTTTGTGTGGCGACAGGGATGAGCTCGACCTTCACGTCCGGCGCGCTCGCCTGGAATGCGGCAATGAGGTCCTTGTAGGCGTTGAGCTCGGGGGCATCGCCGAATACCTGCAGGCGCAGCGGCCCCGAGGCGGTGGCGTGAGCGGACCGTTCCTCGCCCGACTTGCAGCCGGAGCAGGCCAGGCACATGCACAGGAGTGTTGCCAAAGTCCTCGATCGAGTCATCCAGTTCCCCTTGCCAATGACAAGCCGCATACTACTCCGCTGTGAAAGGCTCGATTCAGTCTGAGGCGCGCATTGCCCTCGTACGGCATGCCCGCTCTGCGCACGTCCACGCTGGCTGGGTCGACTCCAGTGGCTTCCGGGCGTGGCGTGAGGCCTATGAGGCCGCCGGCATCCACGAAGACGAGCGCGTTCCTGCACAGCTCGAGCAGCTCGTGTCCCGTGCCGACCTCGTGCTCTCCAGCGACGCTGCCCGTGCCGTCGCCTCGGCGCACATGCTGGCGCCCGGACGCGAGGTCGCCGCCTCTCCTCTGCTGCGCGAGCTCGACCTCGAAGGCCCTGCTCTCGGCGGGCTTCGTCTCCCACTCGGAGCGTGGGCGGTCGCAGTCGGCGGGCGAGCCCTGATCCGGACTCTGTGCCGGCAGTACCCATCCGCGGCTGAGGTCGCCCGCATCGACGACGCAGCGGCCTGGCTGGAAGGGCTCGCCGCGCAACGCTCCCTGATCGTCGCTGTCACTCACGCGATGTTCCGTCGGCGGCTGTCCAATCGACTCATGCAATCCGGCTGGCAGGCCGAACCGGGGCGCCGTTCGCTGCAGCCCTGGAGCGCGTGGATCTTCAGGCGGCTGTGAGAAGGGCGTCATTTCAGGCCCTGAGAAGGTAAACCGGAGTCCTGCCTTATGCGTCTTTCTCTACATCAGGACTTTCGGTCGAGAGGCTGTTTCCTCTCGGGAAGGAGAATGAATGAGAATTTCTGTCCCGGTCCGTATCGCCCTCTGTCTCCTGACCCTCGCTGCGATCGTCGCGCCGGAGGTCGCGTCTGCCTGCTACGGCAAGTGCATGATGGTCGCTCCCATGTGCCGGCGTTGCGGGGACTCCCCGACCTACACCGGAGTGCTCTGCCAGGATAGCGGCAACTGCGGCTGCTTCTACATCCAGTGTGTTTCTGCGCAGCCCGAGGCCAAGCAGCCGCCGACGCAGACCGCGCTGAACGAGCTGGGCCTCGGCGCGCCCATGGTGGCTCCGGCCTCCTGCCTGAGCGCCTCCGCGGAAGTCGCGCCGCCGCTGGCGGTTCCCGCGGACTGACGGCCTCAGATCGGACTCTCTCGGGCTATCCCCGAGCCTCTCGGGGCAATCCCCGAGTCGCTCGGGGCGTTTTGACGACCGGGCGGGGTGGGGTAGTGCCCTGTCACGTCGAAAAGATGGATCATCTTTCTGTAGGGCCGCCCCTTGTGCCTGCCAGCCGGCGAAAAAGTTCCACGTACTCCCGGCCTTGCACGTCCCAGGAGTAGTCCTTCGCCATGCCGTTGAGCATCAGGCGCTCCCAGGCGGATTTGTCCTGATACGCATCGAGGGCGGTGTCGAGGGCCCAGCGCAGGCCTTCGGCCGTGTAGTGCTCGAAGACGAAGCCGGTGCCTTGACGGGTTGCGGGGTCAAAGGGCTCGACCGTGTCGGCCAGGCCGCCGGTCCTGCGCACGATGGGGGGCGTGCCGTAGCGCAGGCTGTACATCTGGTTCAGGCCGCAGGGCTCGTAGTAGGAAGGCATCAGGAAGAGGTCGGCGCCGGCTTCGATCCAGTGCGCGAGCGGATTGTTGAAGCCGCGGTAGAACCAGGCGCGGCCTGCGAAACGCCATTGCAGCCATTGGAAGAAGTCTTCGTATTTCGATTCGCCGCTGCCTAGTGCGATCACCTTGAAATTCCGGCAGGCCAGCACCGCGGGCAGCGCGTCGAAGGCCAGCTCGAAACCTTTCTGAAAGGTGAGCCGCGAGACGATCCCCACGATCGGGGTATCCACATCCCCTCCAATTCCGGTCTCTTCGAGGAGGGCGCGCTTCATTTCCCTCTTTCCTGAGAGGTCGTCCGCGGAGTAGCGGTAGGGCAGGTGGGGATCGGTCGACGGGTCCCACTCGCCGTAATCCATACCGTTCACGATTCCGATCAACCGGCCCGCCCGCGCCCTCGTCAGCCACTCCAGCCCGAAGCCGAGCTCTCCACCCTGGATCTCCTGCGCGTAGGTGCGGCTCACCGCCGTGATCACGTCGGCATGGAGGAGGCCGGTCTTGAGCACGTTGAAGCGGCCGGCGGCAGAATCGGTCCCATCCAGCCAGTATCCGTGCTCCGCGAGCCCGATGTCTCCGATGGCGCTCGCGGGCAGCAGGCCTTGGAAGGCCATGTTGTGAATGGTCAGGACGGTGCGCGTGCGGCTGAAGAGGCGGTCCCAGCCGTAGATGGCCTTGAGGAAGATCGGCGCCAGCGCCGTGTGCCAGTCGTGGCAGTGGACGATGTCCGGCCCCCACGCCATCCGCTGGCAGCATTCGAAGGCCGCCCGCGTCAGGAAGGCGAAGCGCGGGCCGTCGTCCAGATCGCCGTGATAGATCCCCTCCCGCCCGAAGAGCTGCGGGTTGGCGATGAAGTAGACGTCGATGTCGCTGTCCGGCAGCTTCGTGGTCAGGACGGAAAAGCGGAAGTAGTGCGGGCCAATCCAGATGGGCACGTCCTGGAGGAAGCCCACGGGTACGAAGCTCTCGGGCCGGCGGGTAAGCTGGCCGTAGAACGGCAGGAAGATCCGCACGTCGTGGCCTTCGCGGCCCAGGTAGCGAGACAGGCCGGCGACGACATCCCCGAGCCCGCCGGTCTTCGCAAACGGAGTGACCTCCGCCGCGATTTGGAGAATATTCATCAGATCACCGTGCCCGGCGGGAGGATGGCGTTCTTGGGGACAACGATGATCCCGTCGCGGATGCAGTAGTTTTCACTGTCGAAGTTCTGAACGCCGGCTTCGTTGAGCAGTTTGCAGCCGTCGCCGATGCGGGCGTTGAAGTCGATGATCGAGTTGCGGATGTGGCAGTCCTGCCCAATCCCGATACCTACCTGGGAGCTGCCCTGCGGCAGGGTTTCCCAGATGTTCGCGCCCATGATCACCGAGCGCTCGACGATGGAATGCTCCCGTACCACGGCGCGGATGCCGATGATCGAATCGGTCACCCGGCTGCCCGAGAGGATGCTGCCTTCGCTCAGGAGCGAGCACTGGATGAAGCACTGGTTCACCTTGGTCCCCGGCAGGAAACGCGGGTGGGTGAAGATCCGCAGCTCGGAGTCGTACAGGTTGAGCGGCGGTAGCGGCAGTGTCAGGTCGAGGTTGGCCTGGTGGAAGCTCGGGATGGTGCCGATGTCGGTCCAATAGCCTTCATAGGGGTAGGCATAGACCCGGTACTTGTCGAGCGACTGCGGGATCACCTCGCGGCCGAAATCGACCGTGCTGCTGCCGACCAGGAGCTCGCTCAGGACTTCGGGGCGGAAGATGTAGATGCCCATGCTCGCCAGGAGCGAGCCTTCCGGCGCGGGGTAGCCCATCGCGGCCTGGGTCTGCTCGTCGACCGCCAGCATGTCGAGCTCTTCGGGTTCCTTCGGCTTCTCGTGGAACTCCCGCACGCGGCCGGTCGGGTCGAGGCGCAGGATGCCGAATCCCGGAGCTTCTTCCCGGGTTACCGGCTTGACCGCGATGGTCAGGTCGGCCCCGCGCTCCCGGTGGGTCTTCATGAGCTCGCCGATGTTCATCAGGTAGAGCTGGTCGCCCGAGAGGATCAGGACTTCCGGCGGGTTCGGCTCCAGCAGCCGGGGCAGGCACTGGCGCACGGCGTCGGCGGTGCCCTGGTACCAGTCCTTGCGCTCGGCGGTCAGCTCCGCGGCCAGGATGTTGACGTAGCCCAGCGAGAAAGCGCTGAAGCGGTAGGTCTGGGCGATGTGGCGGTGCAGGCTCGCGCTGTTGAACTGGGTGATGACGAAGATCCGGTCGATGCCGGCATGCAGGCTGTTGCTGATCGGGATGTCGATCAGGCGGAACTTGCCACCGATCGGCACCGCCGGTTTCGCCCGGTCCCGCGTCAGGGGCCACAGCCGGCTCCCCTGCCCGCCGCCGAGAATTGCAGTGATCACCTTTTCCAAGAGGCCACCCCCCGCCAAGTGCGGCGTATCTTACAGCAGTACAATGCTGCCGATGCCGGAGATACCGAGCCGCCTGCTGCACTGGACCTGGATGGGCCGCGTCCCCTACACGGAGGCGGTAGAGCTGCAGCATGCCGTCCGTGACGGAGTGCGGCAGGGCGAGGGGCCGGAGCGATTCCTCCTGCTCGAGCACCCCCACGTCTACACCCTGGGCCGCAACGCGGACGGTGGGGACGTGCTCGCCGGTCCCGAATGGCTGCGTGCCCGGGGGATCGAGGTCGCCGAGTGCAACCGCGGCGGGCAGGTCACCTACCACGGGCCGGGGCAGCTCGTGGGCTATCCGGTCGTCAACCTGAGCCCCGGCCGGCGGGATGTCCGGCGCTACGTCCGCGATTTGCAGGAGGTGCTGATCCGGACTCTCCGGGAGTACGGCGTCGAGGCGCGCCCTGGGGAGGAGCAGGCGCTCATCGGCGTCTGGGCGGGGGAGGGCAAGATCGCCTCGATCGGAGTCCACCTCTCGCGCTGGATCACGACCCACGGTTTCGCCCTGAACGTCTCGACCGAGCTTTCCTACTTCTCGGGGATCATCCCCTGCGGCCTCGATCAGGTGGAGATGACCTCGATCGAGCGGCTGACGGGCAAGGCCCCCACTCTCTCCGGCATTGCCGCCGTCTGCGCCCGCCACTTTGGCGAGGTCTTCGGGCGCGATCTGGTGGACGACCCCTACCCCTCATGGGCTCCCGCGTCGATATCGGCCTCAACGCGGTGATCGTTGCGGTCACCGAGGAGGTGCCCCGGATCCTCACGGTCCGTAGGGCCGAGGAGACCCTTCCGTTCGGTCCTCTGGAGCCCGAGCTCGACCGTACCCTCGATCGCGGATTGCGCCGCTGGGTCGCCGAGCAGACCGGTCTGCCGCTGGGTTACGTGGAGCAGCTCTATACGTTCGGCGACCGGGGGCGCGATCCGGCGGAGGAGCGCGGCGGGCCGCGGGCGGTCTCGGTGGCCTATCTGGCCCTGGTGAGGGAGGCATCGGTCACGGGGGAGGCGAGCTGGCACGATTGGTACGAGTTCTTCCCCTGGGAGGATTGGCGCGACGGCCGGCCGCGGGTCCTCGACCGCGACGTCGCCCCCGCTCTGGAGAGCTGGATCGGAGGAGCGCCCGACCGCCGCGAACGCGCCGACATCGTCTTCGGCCTCGGCGGCGCCTCGTGGGATGGCGAGCGGGTCCTGGAGAGGTACGAGCTGCTTTATGAGGCGCTCCTGGTGCCCGAGGCCTGGCGCGATCAAGGAAAGCCCGAAGAGCACTGCACCCCCGGCCGGCCCATGGCCCTCGACCACCGGCGCATCCTCGCCACCGCCCTCGGCCGGCTGCGCGGCAAGATCAAATACCGTCCCGTGGTCTTCGAGCTGCTGCCTCCGACCTTCACCCTGCTTCAGCTCCAGCGGGTCGTGGAGGCCCTGGCCGGGGTACGCCTGCACAAGCAGAACTTCCGGCGGCTGGTCGAGCACGGCGGTCTGGTGGAGGGCACCGGCCAGGACGTTCACACCGGCGGCCGGCCCGCGGAGCTGTTTCGGTTCCGGCGCGAAGTCTTGCGCGAGCGGCCGGCCCCGGGGGTGGGGCTGCCGGGGCTCCGGAGGTAGGAATGGAGCGCCGGGCTAGTTCCTGGACAGCTCCCGCGGGCTGAGCGCCCCGTCCGCGTTGCGGTCGAGGCGCTCGAACCGAACGGCCGAGCCGGTCCACTCCCTGCGGCCCAGGCGGTTGTCACGGTTGCTGTCGAGGTTCCGGAGGAGGCGCAGATCCTCGATCGTGGCGTGGATCCCCCAGGAGCTCTCGGGTTCCTGACGGGCCGGCGGCCGCCGGTCGAGCTGCGGACGAGGGGGAGCCTGCGGCTGGGGCGGGTCCCAGTCGCGCCGCAGCCGGTTCGGAGTAAGCAGCTCGGCCTTGCCCAGGCGTCCGTCCTTGTCGCGGTCGACCACCGTGAAGCTTTCGGGAGCCAGGGGCCACTCGCCGATCGTGACGTAGCCATCCTTGTTCTGGTCCAACTCCTGGAAGCGCTCGAGGTAGGGGTCTTTCTTCGGAGACGCCTGCTCGGCTTGGACGGCTCCGGACAGGGCGAAGGCGAGAAGGATCAAGAGGGCTCTCATCATGGAGTACAACGCTCCCGCGGGCCTGGATAATCCGGAACCTCACCCCCTTTCCCGGGGGCGGGGGGGTGAGGGTTCAGGAGCTAACCCAGCCCAGCTCCTCTTCCCGCGGCTGAAACAAACAAACCCCCACGACGCCGGGCCCGACGTTGGCTCCGACCACGGGGCCGACTTCAGTCTGGATCAGCTCGGCTATCTGGAACTGATCGCGCACCAGGGCGCGCAGGCGGTCGGCCCAGACCGGCGCGTTCGCGTGGCTGATGCCGGCGATCACGGGCCGGTCCTTTTCCACCCGCTTGAGCAGGAGCTCCAGGATGCGCGGATGCGCCGCCCGGCCGCCGCGCACCCGGTCGACTGGCGCGACCTCGCCGTCTACCATGCCCAGGATCGGTTTGATCCCCAGCAGGCCGCCCATCAGCGCCTGCGCCTTGCCGATGCGGCCTCCCTTCGCCAGGAACTCCAGGGTGTCCACCACGAAGAGGGTGTGGATGCGCGGTGCCATGTCGAGCAGCCTTTCCCGGATCGTGGCCGCGGTCTCGTTTCGCGCCGCCATGCGGGCTGCGAAGAGGGCGAGCATCCCCAGGGCAGCGCTCACCTGGCCGGTGTCCACCACGGAAACAAGGCCGGCACCATCCACCTCGTCCGCGGCGGCACTGGCGTGCTCGAAGGTCTTCGAGAGCTTCGCGGAGATGTGGAGCGAGACCACCTCGTGCCCCTGGGCCAGCCACTCGCGGTAGCGCTCGGCGAAGTCGGCCTGCGGCGGCGGGCTCGATTTCGGGTGCGTCTTGCTGGTGGTCAGCATCTTGTAGAACTGTCCTGGCTGGATGTCCACCCGGTCGCGGAAGACCTCCTTGCCGAACGCGACCGTCAATGGCACGACCGCGATGCCGCAGGCCTGGACGATGTCGGATGGGAGGTCGGCGGTCGAGTCGGTGACGATCTGCACCCTGCGCTTGGGCTCGCGCCGCGCGAGCATGCCGCGCTCTTCGAGGGTGAGCAGGTCCTGGACGATCTCGCCGTCGCGGGCAGGAAGGCCGTCGAGCACCTCCTGGAGCGTGGCGCCGCCCTGGGCGAGCTCGAGGATCTGCTTCTGGAGCGGGGTGACGGTGCCGGCGGGGGAGCCCTGGATCTCCAGGCGCGCCCGGGGATCCGGGAACTCGCCAAGGGAGTCCTCGATGGCCGTGATGATCAGCGAGCTCAGATCCTCCGCGATGTTCCGTTGAGGGACCGGCTCGCCGAGGAAGAGCTGGAAAGGACCCTCGTGCATCCGGCCCAGCCTGCAGAACGCCTTCAGTCCTTTGACCGGACCAGCCATTGCCGCTACGACCTCGCCGCGGTCGAGCCAGATCTGGCCGGCGCGCAGCTCGATGCGCCCGCTCGCCTGCGCCCGGTTGAGCCCGCGCAGCAGCTCCAGGAGCGGGGTCTGGGCCAGGTCGCCGACTAGCGACTCCAGCTTGACGTCGGGCTCGGCGCCGACTTCACGGCCGAGGAGGACGAGCAGCAGCCGGCGCTCGACCTCGACGAGGGTCTGGCCTTCCATGGCCAGAAAGGAGACGGTCTCGGGGAGCCCTTCTTCCTCCGCGGGGCTCTCCCCAAGCAGCACGAGAGTGCGCTGGCCGCCGGCGTGGAGCTCCGCGATCAGGGCGGCAGGGTCAGGGCTCTCGGCCACCACGCGGGTGGTGGTGACGATGAGCGCCTCGCCCAGGCCCTTGGCGAAGCGCCGGCCGAGGGCGAGGCCGGCGACCGGCACGGCTTCATAGCCATTCGCCGCGAGTCCATTGCTGAGCTCTGCCAGGCGCTCGGGCACGGGATCGATGAGCAGGACTGCGGGACGGGCCACGGTTTTCCCTCGAAATGGGGATCAATGCTGCAGCAGGCGGAAGAGGCCTAGCAAGCTCTTCGGGGCGTGCGGGCTGGAGCGCCAGCGGCGGCTCCGGCCGGCCAGCCGTTCAACCTCTTTCTGGACTGCAGCGGTTCCAGCCACCAGCATACCCGACCCGCGGCCGGCAGTGGCATCCAGCTTCTGGACCACGCCCTCGGCCGCGTCGGTCCCCTCGGCGCCGTCGACCCAGGCGAGCACCCCCGCGCAGCCGGGGAGGATGGAGGCGATCTGCGGCTGGGCCGCCTTGGTGAGCATCTGCACGTTCAGGGAGACCTTGCCTCCAGAGCCTGAAAACGTGGCGCTGCCGGCCCGGCGCAGCTCGACCTGCTCGACCAGCCGGCGCAGCGGCTCGTTGGTGCGGAACCCCGGCGCCTCTTCGAGGAGCTTGCGCAGTGCCGGCCAGACGGAGGGCTCGACCAGCACCAGGTAAGGGAGGGCCGAGATGTCGAGCCCCGCCTTCTTCGCGGCGTCGAGGAGCGTGGCGACCGCCAGCTCGAAGACCACGGCGCTCGAGATCTCCATGGTGTTCTGCGGCGCCGATTCCGGCACCTTGTCGCGGGTGCCGACCAGGCCGTGCTCGCAAAGCCAGGCGACCGAGAGGCGGGTGGTCAGCGGGGCCTCCGCCTCTTCGGCGATCAGGTCGAAGAGGCGGACCCCGGGCTGCTGGTGGATGCGCGACAGGATGCGCTGGAGCGGGAGGCCGCCGAAGGCCTCGCCGACCGTGGGAGGGAAATTGGTCAGGGTCTGAAGCTGCTCGCCCGTGCCTGGAAGGAGATGGCGGCGCCCCTCCATCTCGTCCTTGAGCCAGGCCGTGTGCATGAGCAGCTCGTTGACCGGCAGGCTCTCTTCCTGGAGCGTGGCGGGCGAGCCCCCTTCGAAGCGGAAGCTCCCGTCCTCGGCGCAGAGCAGGGCCAGGAAGGCTTCCCGGCCGCGCAGCGCCTGCCAGCGGGCGGCGAAGGTCTCGCCGTCGCGCAGCTCGACCGTGCCCGAGGTGTTGCCACTGCGCACGCGGAGGCTGCCGGTCTTGCGGACCTGCTGGAGGTACTGGAGCACGGCCCAGAGCGGATGGGTCGCGAGGTCTCCCTGGAGCATCTGCTCGGCGCCGCGTCCGCCCAGCAGGCGCTCGGCGCGGATGAGCAGCTCTTCCAGGTCGAACGGCCGGGCGAGGTAGTCGTCGGCACCGGCGCGCAGGGCCGCGACGCGTTCGGCGGGCTCCCCCCGGTCGGACAGGGCGAGCACCGGCAGGGTGCGGGTGTCGGATTGCGCGCGCAGGGTCTGGAGCGCATCCACGGCGGGCTCGGAGCCCGTGTCGAGGATCACCAGGTCCGCCTGCTGCTCGTGGGCAGCCTCGACAGAGCGGGAGCCGTCCGTGAGCAGGCGGACCTGGTGGCCGGTCACGCGGAGCCGGTCCTCCAGCACCGCGGCGAACACCGAGTCGGGCTCCACCAGCAGGATCTTGGCCATGCGGCGCATTCTATGGGGATCAAGTCTGTTAGACTACCGCCACTTCGTAGCATTCTTTTTTTGTTGGCGGCACGGTCGAGCACCCGGCGTTGGGCGCAGCCGTGTTCCAGGGAGGAGGAGGCTTGGACCTGGAACAGTCCCGGTGGACCCGTGCCGGTGGATGGGAACCCCGTCCGCCCGGCAAGTTGCTCGACGTACAGCTTGCGCTCGTCTTTGGCGGTCCCGAGGCCCTGAAGGAGAGCTCCCTTCGAGACGCCATCTCGGCTGCGTACCCCGACGCGTACCTCCTCGGTTGCTCGACCGCGGGGGATATCTTTGGCACCCAGGTCTCGGACGATTCCCTCGTGGTCACGGCCATGCGCTTCGAGCGTACCCGGGTCCTGGGCCGGTCGACGCGCATCGACGGCCCCGAGGACAGCCTGGCGGCCGGGGAGCGCCTCGCGCAGTCGCTGATGGGCGAGGCGCTGGTGCATGTCTTCGTCCTGTCCGACGGCCTGCACGTCAATGGCAGCAAGCTGGTCGAGGGGCTTGCCCGCAGCCTGCCGCCGGATGTCACGGTGACCGGTGGCCTGTCCGGCGACGGCCCGCGCTTCCAGGAGACCCTGGTGCTCGGTGGGGGGGCTCTGGAGCCGCGGACCATCGCAGCCGTCGGCTTCTACGGCCGCGACCTGCGGGTCGGCTACGCCTCTCTCGGCGGCTGGGATCCCTTCGGACCCGAGCGCCTGATCACCCGGTCGCAGGACAACGTCCTCTACGAGCTGGATGGCCGCTCGGCCCTGGACCTCTACAAGACCTACCTTGGGCCGCACGCCCGCGAGCTGCCGTCGAGCGGCCTGCTCTTCCCTCTGAGCCTGCGCTCCGAGGAGGGGGGCACGCCGGTCGTGCGCACGATCCTCTCGGTGGACGAGGAGGCCCGCAGCATGACCTTCGCGGGCGACGTGCCCGTGGGGTGCTACGCCCGCTTCATGAAGGCCAACTTCGACCGCCTGATCGACGGCGCCGTCGGGGCCGCGCGGACGAGCTACGAAGCCGTGGGCTCCATCTCGCCCGACCTGGCCCTGCTGGTGAGCTGCGTGGGGCGCAAGCTGGTCCTCAAGCAGCGGGTGGAGGAGGAGGTGGAAGGGGTACGCGAAGTGCTCGGCGACCGCACGGTCCTCGCCGGCTTCTACTCCTATGGCGAGATCTCGCCGTTCACCCCGGACGCGCGCTGCGAGCTGCACAACCAGACCATGACGATCACCACCCTGACCGAACGCTGAGCCCATGGCCGACCGCCACAACCTCCTCAAGCGGCAGGTCCGCCGCTTCCTCGGCACAGAAGAGGGGCTCTCCTGGCCGGGCGAGCAGTTCCTGGACGCGGTCAGCGATGCCTACCGGCAGGCCGACTACGACCGCGCCCTGCTGGAGCGCTCCATGGACTTGAGCTCGCAGGAGCTGCTGCAGGCCAACGCCGCCCTGCGCGAGTCGCTCGCGCAGCTCCAGGCTTCTGAGGAGGAGCGCGCGCGGCTCCAGGTCATGGGCGCCCTCGGCCACCTGGTGGGCGGGCTCGCGCACGAGGTCCGCAATCCGCTGTTCTGCATCACGGCCACCCTGGACGCGCTGCTGGACAACCTGGATGACACCGTCGATCCCCATACGGTCCGCCGCGCCCTCCGCGGGCTCGCGGAGCCCACCGCCCGGTTGAGCGCCTTGATGTCGGAGTTGTTGGAATACGGCAAGCCGCTGGGCCAGAACCTGGCGGCCGGGGAGCTCGGAGGCGTAGTGCTCGAAGCGCTCGCGGAAAGCCGCAGCCTCGCCGAGAGCCGCGGCGTGCGGCTCCGCGCCGAGCTCGGCGAGCTCGAGCGCAGGGTGAGCATGATCCGTCCCCGCCTGCTCATGGCGCTCTCCAACCTGGTCCAGAACGCGGTCCAGCACACACCGGCCAGCGGCGAGGTCGTGGTCGAGCTGACGAGCCATCAGGCCGGAGAGGATGGGAAGCACGCCTGGGTCCGCTGCGCGGTCAAGGACTCCGGGCCGGGCTTCCTGGAGGAGGATCTGCCGCGCATCTTCGAGCCGTTCTTCACCCGGCGGCGCGGCGGCACCGGCCTGGGCCTCTCGATCGTTCAGCGGGTAGTGGAGGAGCAGCACGCCCGTATCGTGGCGGCCAACCGGCCCGAGGGCGGGGCCATCGTAACGTTGGATTTCCCGGCTATTTAATCCGGCAGTCGGAGCTGGCGCCTTTCCGGACCGGCTCGGGTCCCCAGACCACGCGGTAGGGCTTGTCCTGGCCGGGCTCGACGAAAGAGGCCTTGAGCGAGAGCCCGGTCGCGTCCGTCTCCAGCACCGTGAAGCCGTAGCTGCTGGCCGTCCCCCAGCGCTGGCAGCCCTTCCTCTCGAAATCCCGCAGGTGCCGGCCCGCGCCGCCCGACACGAGGAAGTGGACGCCGCCCTCGGGCTCCAGCGCTTCCAGATCGTGATCGTGGCCGGAGAGGTAGACGTCCACCTTGTGCTTCAGGAGCAGCGGCAGGAGGTAGCTCTTGATGCGGGGGATGGTGCCGGACCGCCCTCCGTGCTCCCCATTCGTGTACACCGGGTGATGGCCGTAGACGATCTTCCAACGGGCACGGCTGGCGCCGAGGGCGCGGTCGAGCCACTGCCGCTGCGCGGCCATGGCGGTCCCCGGATCGTACTCGGGCTCCTCGACCGGCGTGGTGTCCACGGCGAAGAGCTGCAAGGCTCCGGCGGTGAAGGTGAAGTAGGGGCGGGGAAGGCACCAGGTGGCGCTGAGGCGGGAGCGGTCCATCTCGGCGCGCGGGCTGCTGGCGTTCTTGTAGTCGTGGTTGCCTAGCACCGCGTAGACGCGGATGCCCATCGGGCTGTAGAGCCGCTCCCACTGGCTGGTCCAGCGTGGATGGGTCGGGCTGTTCAGACCGGCCGGGTAGAAGTTGTCGCCGAGGGTCAGGCCGAAGTCGAACGGCTGGTCCGCGTGGTACGCGGCAATGGCCTGGGCGACGTCGTTCTGCGGCCCGGTATTGCGGTTCGGCTGCTCGCCGAAGTCCCCGAAGGCGGCGATGCGGAGCCCCGGGCTGCCCGGCAGTCCCACGCCCGGCACCGCGGGCGGGTCGTCGAGCGATCCTTCCGCGATCAGCGCCGGGCAGACGTCGCCCAGGGCGGGAGCGGAGGAAGACGGCTCGGCGGCAGAAGGCTCCACGTCGCCGGACTTGGATCGAGGATCGCAGGCGCAGAGGAGAAGGACGGGCAGAAGGAGCGAGCGGCGCATGAGCCGGAGTCTACCGCGTAGAATGCAGTACCAGAGGAAGGAGCGACGCCGTGCCTCAAGTCCGAATGCTGAACGTCCTGCTCGTCCTGGCTGCCCTGCTGCCGGCCTCCGGCCGGGCCGCTGAGGTCTTGGATCCCTCCGCTCTCCGCCGGGAGATCGGAGCGCTGCGCCTCGACCCGGAGCACGCGGTGACGCTAGACAACGTCAAGCTCGCGGCAGGGCTGGCCCAGCTCCAGCTCAACGGCATCCTGTTCCCCACCAGCACGGTGGGCGGCAAGGTCGTGGAGATGGTCTTCCTCGGCGAGGGGCGGATCACGCTGGAACCGCCTGACCCCATCGAGGCCGGCCAGCTCGAGCTGTTCATCGGCCAGAACCGGCTGGACGCCGAATTCAGTGAGGCCGTGCTCGTGGTGGGCCTCGATGCCGCGGTCGACGCCATGCTGGGCAAAACCCCCGCGCAGCCCGACATCGTGACCTCGGCCCGGGCCGAGGTCCTGTATGACGAGTGGCGCGGGCGGCGGGAGCGCGAGGTGCTGGGGGTCGAGCGCAGCCTCCTCGCCGACGCCCTGCGCGATCCGAGCGCCGAGGGCTACTTCGCGGCCCTGTTCCGCGGCGCCGAGCCGGGCGATTTCGTCTACCTGGTCGATCCCGCCAGCCGCGAGCAGGTCACGCTCGGCCGGTTCACGCCTCTGGATGCCACGGAGAAGGAGAAGCGCCGCATCCTCAAGGAGATCAGCCGCGAGCAGCGCAAAGGCCGGCTGATCGGCCTGGAGCTGGACGACCTCGGCACCTGGGACACCTGGCTCTCTGCCTCGCTGCGGGATGCCCAGGGCCAGCCCCGGCCGGGCAGCCCCGCGTTCGAGCCGAGCAAGTACACGCTCGACGTCACGGTCGACGAAAAGCTGCGCCTGAGCGGCAGCGCCCGGATCGACCTCGCGACGATCATCCCGGGCTCCCGCAGCGTGCTCGTCCGGGTCGCCGACCTCAAGGTGAGCAAGGTCACGGACGCCGCGGGCACCGGCCTTTTCTTCCAGACAACGCCGAGCGCCGACGAGCTTGCCGTGGTTCTCCCCGCGGGAAGCATCGGATCGCCGGCGATCGTCGTCCACTTCGAGAGCCGTCCGATCGAGAAGGACTGGAACGTCTACCGCCTGCTGGACACGGAGAGCTGGTACCCGCAGACGGGCGAGGTGAACCGGGCGGCCCACGACGTGACCTTCCATTGGCCCAAGGGGCTCGACCTGATGGCCGCCGGCAAGCGGGTGGACGGCGGCGAGGCGGGCGGGCAGCGCTGGGAGCGCCGCGTCTTCGACGTGCCGATCCTCGCCTACACCTTCGAGCTGGGCAACTTCGACCTGGTCACGGCGAAGGCCGGGCACGTGGACCTCCGCTTCGCCTTCGGCGCGGGAGCGACGCTCACCGGGCGCGGCACGCGGGAGAGCGTCATGCAGGCGGTCAAGGATTCCCTGACCTATTTCGAGGAGACTTTCGGACCGTACCCGTTCGACGAGCTCACCGTGGTCACCGCCAGCCGCGGCTTCTCCCAGAGCCTTCCCGGGTTCATGACCCTGAGCGACTTCCTGCTCAACGACGGGGGAATGTGGAACAAGCTCCTCGGCCTGGAAGACCGGCGGCTTGTCGTGGCCCACGAGATGGCCCACCAGTGGTGGGGCGACCACGTGGGCTGGGCGAGCTACCGCGACCAGTGGATGAGCGAGGCGCTGGCGAGCTACTCCGCGCTGCTCTTCGCCCGCGAGCGCCTGAACAACGAGCTCTCCGGCGTCGACCTGACCGAGGGCTGGTACGAAGCGGTCTCCGCGCGGCTGCCGGACGGCTCGACGATCGAGTCGGTGGGCCCCATCGTCCTCGGCTGGCGCCTGATCTCCAGCCGCGCCTCGGACGCCTACCAGCCCATCGTCTACATGAAGGGCGCGGTGGTCATGGACATGCTCGCCCGCTCGCTCGGCGAGGACATCTTCCCCAGGGTCCTGCGCCAGGTGGTCAAGGCCGGGGGCGGCCGGACCATCTCGACCGAAGAGCTCTTCGCCGTGATCGAGACGGTCACCTCCGCCGACCTCGGCCCCTTCACGGCGCAGTACGTCTACGGCACCGGCCTGCCCGAGGTGCTCTACAACGCCAGGTTCGAAAAGACTGCGGACGGCTGGGTGGTCAAGGGCACGGCCCGCCAGCAGACGACGCACCGCTTCCGCTACAAGGTCGTGCCCACACAGCGGGGGACCTTCGACGTGGTGGTCAAGGCGGCCCAGCAGGTGGACGTCAAGACCTCCACGGTGGTGGTCCCCGTCACGATCGCGGTCTTCAATCCCAAGGCTGGCAAGGCGGGCAAGGATGGGACGAACGGCGCGGTCCGGGGCAACATCGTGCTCAAGGGGGAGAGCACCGAGTTCGCGATCAACCTGCCGCATGAGCCCAAGAGGATCTGGCTGGACAAGGACAGGCGGGTCTTCGCCTACTTCCTGGACGAGGGCCGGAACCCCAAGTGGTTCCATTACCTGCAGGGCCAGACCGCGGCGGTGGCCGGCGACCCGGCCGCGGCGGCCGCGTCCTACGACAAGGCGCTCGCGGCCAAGGAGCCGCCGCCGGACGGCGACGGCAGGACAGTCACCTACGACGACCTGAAGTGGCGCGACCGGCGCCTCAACGCCTGGATCGAGCTGAGCCGGGCGCGGCTGCACCTGGACCGCGACGACGAAGCCGCGGCCGAAGCGGCGATCGGCCGGGCGCAGCGCACCCTCGGGGATGACGACCCGAACGTGCGCGTGCTGCGGGCGCGCCTGGAGATCCGGCGGGGCGATTACGAGAAGGCCTACCGCCGTCTGCGCAAGGGGGTCATCGCCTCCGAGACGCTGGACACGAGCGAGGCCTACGTCCTCCTCGCCGTCGCCGCGCAGAAGGCCGGCCACACCGACGACTTCCTCAGGGCCCTCAAGTGGGCAAGGGATACCGGCGCGGACGTCTCGGTGCTGACGGGGTCGTAGGGGCGGCCCTCACCACCGCCGCGGCGCGTCGAGGATGCAGCGCACCGTATCCCTGGCGATCAGCAACTCCTCGTTGGTGGGGATGACGAAGGTCCGGACCCGCGCGCCCTCGGCGCCGATCTCGCCTTCCTTGCCCTCCGTGAGGGCTTCGTTGCGGGCAGGGTCGAGCGCGATGCCGAGGAAGTCGAGGTCGGCGCAGATCCGCCGCCGGATCTCGGGGGAGTTCTCGCCGATGCCGCCGGCGAAGACCACGGCCTCCGCCCCGTTCATGCGCGCCAGGTAGGCGCCGATGTACTTCTTCACCCGGAGGCAGAAGATGTCGATGGCGAGGCGCGCCCGGCGGTCCTGGTTCTCGCGCTCCTCGGCCAGCAGGTCGCGCATGTCGTTGGTCAGCCCCGAGATGCCCAGCAGGCCCGAGCGCTTGTTGACCAGGTTGTCGAGCTCGTCGAAGCTCATGCCCTCCTTGTGGTGGAGGAAGTCGAGGATCAGCGGGTCGAGGTCGCCGCTGCGCGTGCCCATGACCAGCCCCTCGGCCGGGGTGAGCCCCATGGAAGTCTCCAGCGACTCGCCGCCGCGGATGGCGCAGATCGAGCAGCCGTTGCCCAGGTGCAGGGTGAGGATGTTCGTGTCCGCTTCCTCCCGCTTGGCGAGCTGGCGGTAGCGGTAGGCGATGTAGCGGTGCGAGGTGCCGTGGAAGCCGTAGCGCCGCACCCGGTGGCGGACGTAGAGCTGGTAGGGGATGGCGTAGAGGAACGATTCCGGCGGCATGGTCGAGTGGAACGAGGTGTCGAAGACGGCGGCCTGGGGGATGCCCGGGCCGAAGACCTCGCGGGCCGCGAAAATCCCTTTGAGGTTCGCCGGGTTGTGCAGCGGCGCGAGGTCGATGCAGTCCTCGATCTGCTCGATGACGGCCTCGTCGATCACCACCGAGCGGGTCAGCTTCTCGCCGCCATGGACGACCCTGTGCCCCACGGCATGGACATCGGCCAGCGAGGAGATCACGGCGGTGGAGGGCGCGACGAGCCAGCGCAGGACGTAGTCCAGAGCCTGCCGGTGATCGCGCAACGGCATGGCGAGCTTCTCCGGCGTCTTGCCCTGAACGCGGAGAGTGAGGATCGCCTCGCTGCCGATGCGCTCGACGCCCCCGCGGGCCAGCTCGCGGTCGGCTTCGCGCTCGATCGTTTCGAGGTCGGTGGCGATGAGCTGGAACTTCAGCGAGGAGCTGCCGCAGTTGAGGACGAGGACGTTCATGGGGGCCATCCTAGAATAGTCGCCATGTCGAGACGTACCCTGGCCGCAGTCGTCCTGTTGATCGCCCTCGCCGTCCTGTCCTTCTGGATGCTCCGCCGTCCGCGGGGGGAGGAGCAGGACGGCCGGGTCCTCACGCCCGCCACCTTCGCCGACCTGCCGGGTTGGGAGGAGGACGATCCCTCCGCAGCGCTCGCCGCGTTCCTCCGCTCCTGCCGTCGCTCGAAGGACTCCGTCTGCGACGCTGCGGCCCGGGCTACCTCAGCCAGGACTTTCTTCGAAACCCACTTCCAGCCCTTCGCGGTCAGCGACGGCGGCGATCCGGAGGGGCTCTTCACCGGCTATTACGAGCCGCAGCTCCAGGGCAGCCGCAAGCGCAGCGAACGCTACCGCGTGCCGCTCTACATCCGGCCTCCCGACCTCGTGATGGTGGACCTGGGAGACTTCCGGGAGGAGCTGAAAGGGCAGCGGATCGCCGGCCGGGTGGAGGAGGGCGATCTGGTCCCGTATCCCGATCGCACGGCCATCGAAGAGGGGGCGCTCTCCGGCCGAGGCCTGGAGCTGGTCTGGGTGGACGATCCGGTCGACGCCTTCTTCCTCCATATCCAGGGCTCGGGCCGGGTTAGCCTCGACGACGGGAGCGACGATGGTAGCGAGATACGCGTGGGCTATGCCGCGCAGAACGGCCATCCCTACTTCGCGATCGGCAAGGATCTTGTGGAGCGCGGAGCGATGCCCAAAGAGCAGGTCTCGATGCAGTCGATCCGCCGCTGGCTGGAAGAGAACCCGGACTTGGCGGACGGCGTGATGGCACGCAACTCCTCCTACGTCTTCTTCGAGGAGCTGAAGGGCGAAGGCCCCCTGGGGGCCCAGGGTGTCGCCCTGACCCCCGGCCGCTCGCTGGCGGTGGACCTCAAGCACTGGGCCCTGGGAGCCCCGATCTGGCTCGAAACCCGGGCACCCTCCCCGCGGGTGGGGGAGCCGGACCGTCCGCTCCGCCGCCTGATGATCGCGCAGGACACCGGCGGGGCGATCCGCGGAGTTGTCCGCGGCGATGTTTTCTGGGGCCACGGCGAGGAGGCCGCGGAGATCGCCGGCCGGATGAAGCACCCCGGGAAGATGTGGGTGCTGCTGCCGCGGCATCAACGGAGTAGAATTGGGACATGACCAGGCTTGGTCTAGTCATCCTGTGTGGAGCTCTGCTGACGGCCTGCACTGCCGGTACGAGCCGCCATGACCACGCAGGTCAACAGTTTGGCGGCGTAATCAACTACGCCGACGCAGGAATCTTTTCAGTACGTTACGCAGGCAGGCAGGACGCCCACAAAAAGATGCACAGGCATTGCGGCGGTCCCTACGAGATTGTGGGGGAGCTATCCCAGAGGGGTGGTTGTCTGCAACCCGCTCAGCGGCGCATCTTGTTCAAGTGCGTCGACGGCGGCAAAGTGGCAGCTCCGGCAACTCGATGAAGCGCACGAACCTCGAATTTCATTTAGGAGGCAACACCAATGTCACGCAGTCTGCTGTCAGGAAAGCGGGTCGTCGTCGCCGGTCTCGGTTTGGCCAGCCTCCTTCTCGTGGGGCCCAGACACGCCTGGGCCCAAGGCTGAGTGGCCGCACGCCTGGACGCGCCCGTGTTCGGCGCGCAAGCGAATCAGACCTTCAGCCGCTGGCAGGTCTCCACGACCTGGCGGTACCAGCGCTCCGACCGCCACTTCCGGGGTTCTGAGGAGGAGGCGAACCGGCAGGCGGAGGGGAGCGAAGTCATCAACACCGTCAATATGATGGAGCTCGGGCTCCGCTACAACGCCAACGCGCAGTGGAGCGTCTCTCTCGGCCTCCCCTACTTCTCGGCCGAGCGGTCGAGCCCGATCCGCGATGCGAACCGCGTCGTGGTGGACCGCAGCATTGTCGAAGCCAACGAGTTGGGCGACATCACGCTGACCGCGCGCCGCCTCTTCTGGGACCCGCGGACGCGCCCGGACAGCAACATCTCCCTGGGCCTGGGCATCAAGGCCCCGACCGGCAAGAACGACGTCTACGACACGCGGGAGAGGCTCGTCAACGGCCAGCGCGTCTTTACCAACGAGGCTGTCGACCAGTCGATCCAGCCGGGTGACGGCGGCTGGGGCGCCATCCTCGACTTCCAGGCCTATCAGCGCATCCGCACCTCCGGCGGCTCGGTCTACGTTGCCGGCAGCTACCTGATCAACCCGGAGGGCACGAATGGCGTGCCCACGTTCCGCGGCTCCGTAGGCGAAGAGGTGATGTCGATCTCGGACCAGTACCTGGCCCGCGCCGGCGTCAGCTGGTCCGCGGCGAGCTGGAAGGGTTTCGGGATGAGCCTGGGCGGCCGCATGGAAGGCGTGCCGGTCGAGGATCTGATCGGCGACAGCGACGGCTTCCGGCGTCCGGGGTTCGCCCTGTCGGTCGAGCCCGGCCTGAGCTACTCGCGTGGTCCCCACGCGTTCTCGCTGGCGGTACCGGTCGCCGTCCACCGCAACCGCCAGAGGAGCGTGCCGGACCGTCTGATACCGGGGCGCGTAGGCGACGCGGCCTTTGCCGACTACATCGTCATGCTGGGCTACTGGAAGAAGTTCTGAGGATCCGAGTGGAGGGGCCTGCCGGTAGCGGGCCCCTCCGGCTGTCCATGTCGGTCCATGTCCGTCCGTAACGTCCGTGTTCCGGCCCGCTGATATACTCCAAAGGGCCATGTCCACTCTCGTCCGCCGGATGTCCATCCTCGCGCTGTTCTCCCTGGTCCTTCTGCCGCTCTTCGCCGCCGCCCAGAAGCCTGCCGGCGTTGTCATGCGGGCGCGGGTGAAGGCCGCCGTTCACCCGATCTCCGCGGAGCTGATCGTCGATGCTGTCCGCGATGCCGACGCGGCGCGGGCTTCGGTCCTGATCATCGAGCTCGACACCCCTGGTGGCCTGGTCACCTCCACCCGCGATATTTCCTCGGCCATCCTAAGCGCGCAGACGCCGGTCGTGGTCTATGTCTCACCCGCGGGCGCCCAGGCCGCTTCGGCCGGCTTCTTCATCCTGATGTCCGCCGACATCGCGGCCATGGCGCCGGGGACGAACACCGGCGCCGCCCATCCGGTCGCCGCGGGCGGGGAGGACATCAAGGGGACCATGGCGAAGAAGGTCGAGGAAGACGCGGCGGCAAACATCCGCGCGCTCGCCCGGCGCAACGGCCGCAACGTCGAGCTCGCCCAGGCGGCGGTGATCGACAGCCGCTCGTACACCGCCGACGAGGCGCTGGAGGGCAAGCTGATCGACCTGATTGCGCCCAGCTTCGACAAGCTCGTGCAAGCCCTCGACGGCCGGACCGTCAAGCGGGGGGACGGCCTGGTGACCCTCCGCACCAGGGGCGCGATCGTCAAGGAAGTCGAGATGTCGGCGATGCGCCGGATCCTCGCGGTCATCGCCGATCCCAACATCGCCTTCATGCTGCTCAGCCTGGGCGGCCTCGGCCTCTACTTCGAGCTGATGAACCCGGGCGCGATCCTGCCCGGGGTGGTCGGCGGCATCTGCCTGATCCTCGCCTTCTTCGCGCTGTCGGTGCTGCCGGTGAGCTACGCCGGCCTGGCGCTGCTCTTCCTGGCCCTGGTCCTGTACGTCGCGGAGATCAAGGTCGTGAGCCATGGCGTGCTGGCGATCGGCGGCACGGTCGCGCTCGTTCTTGGCGGGCTGATGCTGTTCAAGACGCCGGAACCGGCGATGCGGGTCAGCCTGGAGGTGATCGTGAGCCTCGCGCTGTTTTCTCTCGCGACCGTGGGCTTTCTGACATTCATGGCGATCCGCTCCCGGCAGGTGCCGGTCCGCACCGGGAGGGAGGGGCTGCTGCACGAGATCGGCACCGCCCGCTCGCCGATCGCGCCGCGCGGCAAGGTGTTCGTCCACGGCGAGATCTGGGACGCGGTCTCCGAGGAACCCGTGTCGGCCGGCGAGCCCGTCGAGGTGGTCGCCATCCACAACTTGACCCTGGCCGTGCGTCCGCACCGCCGGAATGCAGCCGTCTGACCGTATAGAAAGGAATCTGCATGGAAGGCCTCTATGGAATCGGCCTGGTCGTCATCGTGGCCATCTTCCTGTTTTCGCGCTGGGTGAACGTCCTCAACGAGTACGAGCGCGCCGTCACTTTCTGGCTCGGCCGCCTGGCAAAACAGCCCAAGGGTCCCGGCCTCGTGCTCATCTTCTGGCCGTTCGAAAAGATGATCAAGGTCTCCCTGCGCACGGTGGTGTTCGACGTGCCGCCGCAGGACATCATCACGCGGGACAACGTGTCGGTGAAGGTCAACGCGGTGGTCTACTACCGCGTGGTCGATCCGGCGCGCGCGATCGTGGAGGTGGAGAACTACGGTTACGCCACCAGCCAGCTCGCGCAGACCACGCTGCGCTCGGTGCTGGGCCAAGCGGACCTCGACGAGCTCCTCGCGGAGCGCGAGCAGCTCAACGAGCGCCTGCAGACGATCATCGACGCCCAGACCGATCCCTGGGGCATCAAGGTCTCGATGGTGGAGCTCAAGCACGTCGACCTGCCGGTGGAGATGCAGCGGGCGATGGCGCGGCAGGCCGAGGCGGAGCGCGAAAAGCGCGCTAAGATCATCCACGCGGCGGGCGAGCTCGAGGCCTCCGTGAAGCTCGGCGAGGCCGCGGACATCATGTCCAAGAACGCGGTCACTCTGCAGCTCCGCTATCTGCAGACGCTGACGGAGATCTCGGCGGAGAAGAACTCGACGATCATCTTCCCGCTGCCGATGGACCTGGTCAACGCGTTCCTCGACCGCGGGGAGCGCAAGTAGGGAGCCCGTTTTTGACGAATTCGCACGAGCCCAGCTACTACGAGATCGCGCTGACCAACCGGCAGGTGGTCGTCGCGTTCGTGATCCTTTTGCTCTGCCTGGTGTCCGCCTTCTTCTCCGGGCTCTGGATCGGCCGCGAAAGCACGGCCCGCGCCCAGGAGCAGATCGTCCGCAACGTCCCCCCCGCGCCGGCCGCGCCGCAGGAAGGGCAGGATCTGGACGAGCTGGCGTTCTTCGAGGACGAGCAGAAGCCCGGCTCCGGTGAAACCACCCCGGCTGACGCCACTCCGACGCCGGCCCAGGACACCACCCTCCTGGAAGACTTCGGCGGCGAGCCCGACGAGGTGACGGAGCCCGATCCGGATCTTCCCGAGGGCCGCCGCCGCCGGGGCCGCGACCGCAACGCAGGCGCTGAAGAGGGGGACGAGATCGCCGCGGTCGTCACGCCCGCTCCCACTCCCGCCCGAGCCCGCCCCACGGCTGCGATTGCAGCGACCACTCCCGAGCCGCGAGTTGCCGCCGGGCAGGTGGTCATCCAGGTCTTCTCCTCGCCCGAGCTGGACCAGGCGGAGAAGGTGCGGGACCGCCTGATCGGCGGCGGGCACAAGGCGTATCTCTCGCCCGTCCAGGTGGCCGGCCGCACCATGCACCGCGTGCGCATCGGCCCCTTCGGCTCGCGCGGCGATGCGCAGAAGGTGGCCGAGCAGGTCCGCAAGGGCTACAAACTGGATACTTGGGTGACGGAGTAGATACCGAGTGAAGTGGCTTCTCGCCGCCGGAGCTGGCGCGCTCTGGGCGCTCCAGTTCGGCCGCGAGCCGCATACCGTCGCCCCCTGGCTGGCCCTCGCGCCGCTGCTCCTGCTGCTCTCCTCGACCCGGGCTTCCGGCCGCCTCGCCTTCGTCTTCGGCTTTGTGTCCTGGATGACCGGGCTCTCCTGGATCGTCCCCACGCTGGTCACCTACGGCGGCATCTCCCTGCCACTCGCCTGGCCGCTCACCGGCCTGCTCGCCGCCTACCTTGCCGGCTTCGACGCCGTGTTCGGCTGGCTGGGCGGCAAGGTCTGGCGAGGCTGGGGTCTGGGACCGCGGCTGCTCGTACTGCCATCACTGTGGGTGGCGCTCGAGTGGCTCCGCACCTATCTTTTCGGCGGCTTCCCCTGGAACCTCGCTGCCTACTCGTGGGTGGAGGTGGCCGGAGCGCTGCCGCTCTCCGCCTGGATCGGCCCCTATGGGATCTCCTTCCTCGTGGTCCTGGCCAACGCGGGAGCGGCCACGGCCATTCAGCGCCGCCGCTGGGAGCCGGTCGCCGTGGCCTGGGCCGTGCCTCTCCTCCTCCTTCCGTTGGCCGGCCGGTGGAGCGTGCGCGAGGCGATCGAGGAGCACCAAGCGGGAGGAGTGATCGAACAGGAGGGAGTGCCGGTGCGGGTGATCCAGCCGAACATCGCCAACCTCACCGAGTACGACGCGGTGGCGGTGCTCCGCAACTACCGCAAGGTGGTGGACGCCTCGGTCGAGTCCTGCCAGCCGGGCTCCCTGGTGATCTGGCCGGAGAGCGCGACCTGGCCGTTCTCCTACGCCAACGATCCCATGCTGCGCGCGGACCTGGAGGCGCTGGTCAAGAAGGGCTGCACGGTCCTGTTCAACTCCAGCCATCCGGTGGAGGAGAGCTTCTTCAACTCGGCCTACCTGATGTCGCCGCAGGGGAGCGTGCACCGCTACGACAAGCGCCACCTGGTGCCGTTCGGGGAATACGTCCCGTTCCGCGGGCTCTTCTCCTGGATGGACAAGCTGGCGCGCAATGCCGGCGACTTCCGGGCCGCGGCGGGGCTGACCCTGTTGCCCTGGGAACAGGAGAAGCTGGGCATGGCCATCTGCTACGAGGTGGTCTACCCGGCCGAGGTGGCCGAGCTGGCGCGCCGCGGCTCCACGATCCTCGTCACCATCACCAACGATGCCTGGTATGGCGACACCTGGGCTCCCTGGCAGCACTACCGGTCGGCCCGTTTCCGCGCCGCCGAGAACCGCCGGCCCCTGCTGCGGGCCGCCATCACGGGAGTGTCGGCGATCGTCGGGCCGGACGGCGATGTCTGGTCGGAGCTCGGCGTCTTCCGCGAGGGTGTGATCCGCGCGCGGGTGCGGGGCCGCTCGGACCTCACCTTCTACTCACGGCACCCGTCGCTCGTGCCGATGCTGGCCTCGATCGTCTCGGCCATCGCATTTGCGTTATATTTCGCTCGCAAGGAGAAGAGATCATGATCGCCTCGGACGCACAGCAGCGCATCGACACCCTCTCGGAGCAGCTCTCGAACCTCCGGGGGTATCTTTGAGGACACCGGCTTAGAGAAAGAGCTGTCGGACATCGACCGGCAGATGCAGGAGCCGGGATTTTGGGACGACCCTACCCGCAACTCCACCCTCATGCAGCAGCGCCGCAGCCTGGAGCGGCGGCTCGAGACCCTGAAGCGGCTCCGCGCCGACGCCGACGAGCTTGCCACTTGGCGTGAGCTCCTGGGCGAAGGGTCCGAAGGGGATACCGACGAGGACCTCGCGAGCTTCCTCGACCGCCTGAAGGCCGACCTCGACCGCTTGGAGCTGGAGCTGAAGCTCTCCGGCCCGGACGACGACAAGAACGCCATCCTGGCCGTTCACCCCGGGGCCGGCGGCACCGAGTCGCAGGACTGGGCCGAGATGATCCTGCGCATGTACCTGCGCTGGGGCGAGCAGCACGGCTACGACGTGGAATTGATGGAGCGCCAGGACGGCGAGGAGGCGGGCATCAAGAGCGCCACCTTCGCGGTGCGCGGCGAGAATGCCTATGGGTACCTGAAGAGCGAGGCCGGCGTCCACCGCCTGGTGCGGATCAGCCCCTACGACTTCCAGGGCCGGCGCCACACCTCGTTCGCCTCGGTGGACGTTTACCCGGAAGTGGACGACACCATCGAGATCGAGGTGCTGGACAAAGACCTGAGGATCGACACCTACCGTTCGTCGGGCGCGGGCGGCCAGCACGTCAACAAGACCGATTCGGCGGTGCGCATCACCCACATGCCGAGCGGTATCGTGGTGGCCTGTCAGAACGAGCGCAGCCAGATCAAGAACCGGGCGATGGCCATGAAGGTCCTCAAGTCGCGGCTCTACGACAAGGAGCTGCAGAAGCGCGCGGCGGAGCAGGCCGAGCGCGAGGGCAAGAAGATGGACAACGCCTGGGGAAGCCAGATCCGCAGCTACGTCCTCCACCCCTACCGCCTGGTCAAGGACCACCGCACCGGAGCCGAGGTGGGCGATGCCAACCGCGTGCTGGACGGCGGGGTCGATCCGTTCATCGAGGCCTTCCTGAAAGGCCAGATGGCGGCTGCTGGCAAAGAGGATCTGGCGTTTTAGGAGCCCTCACCCCCCGGCCCCCTCTCCCGGTCCACCCAAGCACACCCGCCCCGGGAGAGGGGGAGACTTACAAAGGCAACTACATGACGACCAGATTCGAGAGCAGGGCTCCGGGTTTTTGCAAGTCTCCCCCTCTCCCGCCCCGGGAGAGGGGGCCGGGGGGTGAGGGCCCATGAGGCTCGACTACGTCTCCCCCCTCCCGCCCGTCCGCTCGGGGATCGCGGACTACAGCCTCGACCTGCTACCGAGTCTTGCTGCCCTGGCCGACGTCCGCCTGATCCACCTTCCCGGCCAGCCGGTCGCGCCTGAGATCATCCAGGCGTGGCCCATGGCGCCCTCTTCCGAGACCGGGAAGGATGGACGGCTGCCCCTCTACCAGATGGGCAACAACCGCCATCACGAGGAGGTGATGGAGCTGGCCCGGCAGGTCCCGGGTGTGCTCACCCTCCACGACGTGGTCCTCCACCACCTGCTCCTGGACGTCACCCTCGGCCGCGGCGAGTTCTACCCCTACAAGGAGCGGCTGACCCGGGATCACGGCTGGATCGGCGAGGCCGCTGCCCTGGCCAAGCGCTGGAACGCTTATGGCGACGCGCCCGTCTTTGGGCTGCCTGCCCATCGCGACCTGCTGCGCAGGCAGCGGGGCGTGCTGGTCCACAGCGAGTGGGCCGCGGCTCTCATCCGCGAAGAAGACCCGGAGATCCGGGTGCGGGCGATCTCCATGGGAGTTCCCTTGCCGCCGGCCGCCGACTCAGAAGCCGGACGCCTCCTGCGCCGCCGCTTCGGGCTCCCCGAGGACCGGCCGGTCCTCGGATCGTTCGGGTTCCAGACGCCCATCAAGCGCACCGGGGTGGCGATCCGGGCGCTGGCCTATCCGGGGCTGGAGCACACCCATCTGCTGATCGTGGGCGAGGCCTCCGGGGGTCTGAAGCTGGAGGAAGAGGCCCGGCGGGCCGGCGTGGCCGACCGGGTGCACGTCCTGGGTTTTCTCCCCTTCAAGGGCTTTGAGGCGGCCATCGCCGCCGTGGATCTGTGCCTCAACCTGCGCTATCCCACGGCGGGAGAGACCTCGGCCTCGCTGCTGCGCGTGCTCGCCGCCGGCCGGCCGGCCATCGTCTCCGACTACGCCCAGTTTGCCGACCTGCCGCACGAAGTGGTGATCCGGGTCCCACTAGGTGGAGAAGAAGAGCCGGGCGAGCTGGCCGCGCTGCTGCGGGACCTCCTGGCCAACCCCGAGCGCCTGCGGGCCATGGGGGATGCGGCGCGGGAGCATGTGCGCGTCCGGCACGATCCGGCCAGGTCCGCGGAGACGGTCGTGGAGGCCTGCCGCGAGTGGCGCGAGCTTCCGCCGCCCGGCGAGGGGATTCCGGATGTGCCGCCGCCGAGCAGCCTCGCCTGGGGCAAGCTCGACGGCGATCTGGAGGTCGAAGGGGCCGACCTCCCCTGGCCCGAGGGCGAGCGGCGGCGTCTCCGCATCCGTCTCAGGAACCGCGGCTTCGCCCGCTGGGTAGCGGGGGAGAGAGGGCCGGGAGGAGTCGCGCTGGTGATCAAGCTGTTCACGGACGAGGGGCTGACCGAGAACCTCCTCGCCAACCGCCCGTGGCTTCCCCTGCCGCGAGACCTTCAGCCAGGGGAGGAGACCGAGATCGAGACCGAGGTCCGCCGTCCGCCGGGCTATGCCTACCTCTGGATCGAGCCCCATCTCTTCGGCGGCTTGGGGCTTTCGAAGCTCGGCGGACCGAGATGGGAGCGCCGCCTGTGAGGGCTTCCTGGGCGCTTCTGATCACCCTGCTGCTCGCTCTCCTGGCTGCAACCCTGTTCAGTGAGCGCGCCGCCCGGCCGCCGGAGTCAGGGGACGAGCCGACCTACGCGCTCCAGGCCGCGAGCCTCGCCTGGGACTTCGACCTCCGGTACTCGGACGAGGACTTCGCCCGCTACCGGGAGCAGTGGGGAGCGCGCCCGCCGGGGATCGACCTGGAGAGCCGCGATGCAGGGCAGACCCAGGTCTACGGCCGGCCCTTCCTCCACGCGCTCGTGGCCGCGCCCTTCGTCCGGGCCATGCCCCAGCGCGGCATGCGGGTGGCCAACGCTCTGCTCCTGGCTGCCGGAGCGCTCCTCGCCGCCTGGGCCCTGAGGAAACCGCTCTGGGTGGCGGTCTTCGTCTTCGCCTCGGTGACTTTCTCCTACGTCTTCCTGGCGACCGCCGACATCTTCCTGCTCGCCGTCACCGCCGCCGGCT
Organism: uncultured Holophagales bacterium; assembly: GCA_963741305.1. Lineage (GTDB taxonomy): Bacteria > Acidobacteriota > Thermoanaerobaculia > Multivoradales > UBA5704 > DATMER01. The sequence continues at coordinate 915,771 of CAVUHL010000003.1, forward strand.
TCGCCCTGATCTACACAGGGCAGAAGGAAGACTCTCTACCCTCCATGTACGAGGGGGATCGGGTCTGGTCCTGGCGGGAATTCGGCCGCTGGGTGGCGATCGGGCTGCTGCTCGCGATCCCGGGAACCTATCGCCTTCTGTACCTTTTCCTCCTCCTTTCTGCGGTTGGAAGGAAGACCCGCGCCGGATGGGCGGGGCTGATCGTCGGAGCCTCGGGGCTGCTCGCCCTCGCCTCTTTCGTTCACGCCCAGGCCGGAGGGGACCCGCTCCTTGCTCCAAGCCTCACCATCGAGGCCAACCCCGGGCTCCTCGCCTGGAACGCCGCCTACTTCCTGGTGGGGAGGAACGTCGGAATCCTGCCGTACTTCCTTCCCGTGCTCCTGGCCCTGCTGGCTGCCCGCAAAGACCGCTGGGCGCTCGGGCTCGGAGCAGCCCTGGCGGCGGTTGGGTTCCTGGTAGTGCATCCCTATGACTTTGCGGGTTTCGGAGGAGGAACAGGCAACCGCCTGTTCCTCCCGCTCTACGCGGCGCTATGGTTCCTCGCGGCGAAGCCCGTCCGCTCCGCCTGGGCGGTGGTCATCGCCCTTCTCGCGGCCCCCTTCCTGCTCCCTCTGCCCTCCGTAACGGAACGAATCCAAGGCTGGCTTCCGTATGAGGCGACGCAGCGGGAGCTTCCCGGAGCGTGGATCTCCCAAGGCAATCTGCGCATCAAGCCCACGAACCCAAACGTCTGGCGCGCGCCGACGGGGAGCGACTTCCGGATCGCGGGAGGGCAGGCCGGAGAGCTGGTGATCACGAGCCCCGGTCCGCTCGAATCCCTGGAGCTGGAGTTCGACCGCAATGCGCCCACGCAGTTGCAAGCGAACCGTGCGGAGGTGCGGCCGACGAGGCTCGGGGCAGACGGCTCGGTGACCTTTCCCGTACCGCTTGGCTCCGGCCGGGTCCATCCCATGTGGTGGACCGGAGGAGCACATCACCTCTACACGCTCCGCTTCAATCTGCCGGGTGCGCTGTACAAGCCGATTGCCTTCAAAGTGATAAAAAGGGGCTCATGAGCAGTTGGATCTTGGAGCTTCGGAAGCGCCTCTCCTCGCCGCCGCCACGGCGGCTGGCCGCGAGCGACCTGCGTCAGGCATCGGTGCTGGTGCCGCTCTACGTGGATGCGGGAGAGCTCTGGACCGTGCTCACCAAACGCACGGACGACCTGCCGACCCACCGCGGCCAGATCGCCTTTCCCGGAGGAGGCCGCGAGCTCAAGGAGGACCCCTGGGCCGCGGCGCTGCGCGAAACCGAGGAGGAGATCGGGCTCGACCCGAAGAGGGTCCTCCCCCTGGGCGAGCTCGACGAGGGGGAGACCCCGGCCGGTTTTCGCGTGATCCCCTGCGTGGCAGCGATTCCTTTCCCCTTCGAGACCCGCCCGAACCCCAAGGAGATCGCCGAGGTCTTCAGCCTCCCCCTGACCGCCTTTACGAATCCCAGGATGGTGGAGGAGCGTCCGGTGAAGATCAACGGCGTCCAGCGGCTGCTGCTCGTGTACCACATCGGCAACCGCCAGATCTGGGGGCTCACGGCGCGGATCCTCCAGAATCTGCTGGTGCGGCTGGGGTTGGAGTCGGAGGCGGAGAACTGATTGGGAACGTCACTACTGGCTGGCCATTTGGAGGGAATGGAGGCCGCCGTGGCGGGGCGCCATGAATGTCGCCCCTACAAGCGAGATCGATGATGCGATGACGTCGGGGGTCTTGTTTGTAGGGGCGGCATTTATGACGCCCTCTCCAGACGGCCTGCGACCACGGCATGACCTATTTCACGAAGAAGCTCCATAGACGACTGTCCGTTCGCCTTCGTGGTTACGACTACGCATGGGCGGGCATGTATTTCGTAACGGTCTGCACCCACCTGCGGCGTTGTCTACTCGGCGAGATCGTGGAGGGTGAGATGCGCCTGAACGATGCGGGCCGGATGGCCGCCGAGGCACTGGCTTCTCTCCCGGACCGCTTTCCCCTCTTGCAGATCGATTCCTCGGTGGTCATGCCGAACCATACCCATGCCCTCCTATGCCTACGCTACGACTTGGATCAACGGGCCTCGATCTTGGGGGAGGTCGTGCGCACATGGAAAGCCAAGTCGACCAGGCTCATCCGGTTGGGTCCCGACCCGTCCTTTGGCTGGCAGCGGAACTACCACGATCGGATCCTACGAGATAATGAGGTCGATCCAACCCGCCACTACATTGCCGAAAACCCCAGCCGCTGGGCGGAAGACGAGAACCACCCTGATCGTCCCGACCAACCGGACTCGCTGGATGACCGGCAGCCCTGTCGAGGGCGTGATGAATCACGCCCCTACAAGCGAGATCAATGATGCGATGGTGTCAAGGTCTTGTTTGTAGGGGCGACATTCATGGCGCCCGGGGGAAGGGCGGCTCTAGGGAATTCTCTCCTCTTTGCTTGGTTGAATCTAGACAATGTCCGGTAAAGTCGAGGCAAGACTGTGACAAACATCCCCGACATCCGGATCCAATCCTGCAACGCCGCCCCCGTCCGCGCAGACGGCGAGTACGTCCTCTACTGGATGACCGCCTTCCGCCGGCTGGGGTGGAACTTCGCCTTGGAGCACGCCGCGGAGCGCGCCCGCGAGCTCGGCCGGCCGCTGGTGATCTTCGAGCCTCTGCGGGCCGGCTATCCCTGGGCCTCTGACCGCTTCCATCGCTTCGTCCTCGACGGCATGGCGGGCCATGCGCGGCGGCTGGCGAAATCCAAAGTCCTCTATTACCCCTACGTGGAGCCCGCGCCGGGGCAGGGGAGAGGGCTCCTCGAAGCGCTCGCCGGCCGCGCCTGCCTCGTCGTCGCCGACGATTACCCGGGCTTTTTTCTTCCAAAGATGGTGGCCGCCGCGGCCAGCAAGCTGAAGGTGCGGATGGAGAAGGTGGACTCCAACGGCCTCCTGCCGCTGCGCGCCACCGACCGGGTCTTTACGGCGGCCTTCCACTTCCGCCGCTTCCTCCAGAAGACCCTTCCTGACCACCTGGCTGATTTCCCCGAGGAAAACCCGCTCGCCTCGCCACTGCCCAGGCGCCTCCCCGAGCTGTCCCCCGAGATTCTCCGCCGCTGGCCGCCCGGTCCGGTCGACTTGGCTCTCCTGCCCATCGACCATTCCGTCGCACCCGTCCCTGGTGTAGCCGGAGGTAACGAGGCTGCCGGCGCCGTGCTGGAGCGCTTCCTGGAGGAGCGCCTTGGCGGGTATGGCGAGGGGAGGAACCATCCGGACGCGGAGATGTCGAGCGGCCTCTCTCCCTATCTCCACTTCGGACATATCTCGCCGCACCAGGTGTTCGCGGCGGTGGCCTCGTGGGAGGAGTGGACTCCCGAGCGGCTGGGGCAGGGCGCGCGGGGCGCGGTGGACGGTTGGTGGGGGATGAGCCCGGCCGCCGAGAAGTTCCTCGACGAGGCGATCACCTGGCGCGAGGTCGGCTACAACATGGCCACCCATCAGCCCGATTTCGATCAGTACGGCTCGCTTCCGGAATGGGCGCAGCGGACGCTCGGGCAGCACGAGGGCGATCCCCGTCCGCACCTCTACTCCCTGGAGGAGTTCGAGGCCGCGGGCACCGGCGACGAGGTCTGGAACGCGGCCCAGACGCAGCTCGTCCGCGAGGGTCGCATCCACAACTACCTGCGGATGCTCTGGGGCAAGAAGGTCCTCCACTGGTCGGCGAGCCCGCGGGAGGCGCTGGCGGTGCTGATCGAGCTCAACAACAAATACGCGCTCGACGGCCGCGATTCCAACTCCTACACGGGCATCTTCTGGTGCCTGGGCCGCTACGACCGGCCCTGGGCCCCGGAGCGCCCCGTCTTCGGCTCCGTCCGCTACATGAGCACCGAGAGCACCCTGCGCAAGCTCCGCCTCAAGCGTTACCTCGAGAAGTATGGCTCGCAGATGAATCTGTCCCCTGTGTAGGGGCACCTCTTGTGGGTGCCCTCCGGAGGGCAGCCACAAGGGCCGCCCCTACGACTAGAATCGCCGCATGCGCCCCATCCTTCTTCTGCTCTCGCTCTTCGCCCTCTCCTGCGCCTCCATGCCCCACCCGTCCGGCAGCCTCCCCGGAGAGGTCGAGCGTGTTATCGCTCGACACGGCAAGCAGCGGCTCATCGGCGTGGCCTTTCACCACCTGGGCACGGGCGCGACCTTCTCGGTGAACGACCGCGAGCGCTTCCATGCCGCGAGCACCATGAAAGTCCCGGTCATGATGGGCTTCTTCGAGGCGATCGACAGCGGCGCCATGCGGCTCGACGAGCCCGTCGAAGTCCGCAACGAGTTCCACAGCATCATGGACGGCTCGGTCTACACCCTCGATCCCAAGGAGGACGGCGATCCCGACCTCTACCAGGCGGCGGGGCAGACCCGTCCGCTGGAAGAGCTGATCCGCAGGATGATCGTGCGCAGCTCCAACCTCGCCACGAACCTCCTGATCGAGCGCATCGGAGCCTCGACCATCATGGACCTGATGCGGCGGATCGAGGCTTACGACCTCCGGGTCCTGCGCGGCGTCGAGGACCAGAAGGCCTACGACGCGGCGATGAACAACGTCACCACCGCGAACGACCTGCGCATCGCCCTCAAGGCCATTGCGGACGGCAAGACCTTCTCCGTGGCCAGCTCAGAGCGGATGATCGGCATCCTCAAGGCGCAGGAGTTCAACGAGAAGATCCCCGCCGGCCTCCCGCCGGGCACGCCCGTCGCCCACAAGACCGGGGACATCACCGGCATCCACCACGACGCGGCCATCGTCTTCCCCCCGGGGGAGAAGCCGTACGTTTTGGTGGTCCTCACCGCCGGTTTCCAGGACGAGAAGGAAGCGGACAAGGCGATCGCGGACATTTCGCGGGCCGTCTGGGCGCAGCGCGGGCACACTCCGTAGCCCGAACCCCTCTACCCAGTCGTTTGAACCACGCAACGAATGGGTAGACCCCTCCACCCAATCGTTGGATGCCGTAAATCAGCGGGTAGATCCCTCTACCTGTTTGTCGGAGGGCCGCCATCCAATGGGTAGAGCCCTCTACCTGCTCGTTGGAGTCTGCAAACGAGGGGGTAGCCCCATCTACCCACTCGTTGGAGGCGGCTACCCAGTGGATGGACCCTTCTACCCGCTCGTTGGAGGGTCGCCACGGTAACTTGTCGGCACGCAACGGAGCCTGTCCTGTCATGAAGCACAAATATCTCGCCCTCATCGCCCTGTCGCTGATTCCCTACCCGTCCGCCGCGCAGCCCGGGACCGAGTCCGCGGGAAGGCACGGCATGCTGGTCCTGGGTTCGGAGAGCATCTACGTCTCGCACCTGCCGATGTTCATGCCCCAGCATCGCTACCAGGGTATCTGGGAGGTCAGCTTCGGCGCGGAGGGCGACAAGGTCTACCGGGCCGAGCGTGCCCGCCCCGAAAACGCGAAGCTGATCTTCACCCTGAATCCCTTGGAGCTCTTCCGTCTGCCGGAGCTGACCCAGACGCGCAAATCGTTCCAGGCGGACGTCTTCCTGGGCCACTTCGAGCGGGATGGGCACAAGCGCATCCTGCAGAACGTCAAGGTGACCCTCCGGCGGCAGGTCCATTGGCACCCGTTCCGCAACAGCCACGAGCGTCCCGAGCCGTTGACCTATCTCCTGTTCGGCAAGGGCAAAGAGCTGTTCCTGGCCCACTGGATCAGCCTGGCGCCGAACTTCGATCAAATCGTGTCGGTGACGCCGTCGAAGCCTCTCGGCGAGATCCCGGAAGGCGCTCAAATCGTGATTGCCAAGCGCGGCGATGGCGATGCCCTGAAGGCTGGAGAGTCGGTCTCCGGAATGATGATCGCCAGCCGCGGCCCGGAGCAGCCGTTCGCGGCCACACCGGTCGATCTGAAAGTCGGCTCGGTGATCTATCTGGAGAAGGGCGAGCTGGTGGATAACGAGCTGAAGGACTAGTCCGAGTAACGGACCTGCAACGCCGCCCGCGCCCGGCCGCGTTGCTCCCGGTCCGTGTCTACCTCCTCGCTGAATCCCAGCCGCTGCCAGAGCGCTTGCGCCTGCCGGGGACGATGAAGGGCCTGGAGCGCCCGCGCGGCGTACTCCAGGCGATTGCCTTCGATCTCGTCCATCCAGTGGCGCACGGATCTCGGGCGGGTCCGGCGCAGGAGGTCCAGAAGCCTGGTGGGGTCGAGCCGCACCACCACGTCCAGGGCGCGCTGATCCATCCATACGTTCAGCAGGCATGTCGGGCGCAGGTAGCCGATCACCCGTTCCAGCAGCAGGTGGCGGACCAGCTCGCCGGAGCCGGCCTCCACGCCGAGCCAGGCAGCGGTGATGAGAGACAGCTCCGGCAGCGTGGGGCACTCGGCCGCCGGGCGCAACAACGGGACGATCAGGCCGGGCCGCTCGTTCAGCTCGGACAGGCCGAGGACCAGGGGGAGCGTCGACTCGTCCAGCCGGGCGGGCTTGAGCGCCTGCCGCAGCTCGCGCAGGAGCTCGCCCGGAGGGAGGGTGGCCAGGCGCTTGCGCAGCGGCGAGCCTTTCTTCAGCGCGGGAAAGCGATGGCCGAGGTCATCGCACGCGCCGTCGTCGTACCAGTCGGATGCCACCAGCTTCGGGACCCGCCCCGACGAGACGGGCTCCGTGCCCATGCGGCGGGCGAGGTCCGCGGTGAAGCCGTTGCAGATCTGGTCGAAGTCCAGGCTGCCGTCGTGACAGTAGGCGTTGAAGCGCAGCAGCCCTCCGCCGGCCGTGAGCGCCAGCAGGCAGCGGCCCACGACCTTGGCAGAGTCATCGCGAGCGTAGAGCACCCGTTTGTTGACGTCCGCGGCGTTGGCGAAGACGGAGTAGAAGTTCATGTCGCCGGGGCTCAGGCACGTCTGGAAGTGCGATCCCATGCGGAAGACCTCCAGCGGATCGTCTTCCAGCGCCAGGTGCAGCCGCCGGCCCGGTGCCGGCTCGACGACGACGGTGCCGGCGCCGTCGAGCCACGGGCTCCAGTCGAGGCGGGGGAGGCTCTCCAGGAAAGCCCGGTTCTGCGGCGCGTCGCGCAGGTCCCACGGCGGCGGGCCGCAGCGGACGGCGAACACCCGGTAGGCAACGGCCCGGCGCTTCTCCGGCAGCCGGGTGGCCGCGGCGAGCAGCGCCAGGGGGCCCAGCTCGGCCAGGCAGGGCGGCACCTCTTCGAAGTCGATTCCGAGCAGCCGGCCGAGCGCCTGCGGCAAGCATGCGTCGAGCTCCCGCTCCCAGCGGTCGAGGATGGCGCGGCCCCAGGCGCGGTCGAGCCGGGCGCGCAGGCGTTCGAGGCGGCCCGGGCCTGGAGCGGCCGGCTGGGCGATCCTCTCGTTGAGGTTCGCGAGGCGCTTGAGCAGCGCGGGCCTGCGGGCCTCGTCCGCCTGCTCCAGACGGGACTCGATCGCTGCGGTCTCCCGCCGCAGCTTCCCCGTGTCGGGGAAGTCGGTTTTCAGCCAGCGTGCCACCTGGGCCTCGGGATCGTCCAGGACGGCGGCCAGGCGGCAGAGCGACGGGTGAAGCTCCGGCGGGTAGCGGTGCAGCCAGTCCGGCTCGGCGGGTTGTCCGAGGGCGGGCTGGGGCAGCTCTCCCGCGGTTTCGGCCAGCACCGACTTCGTGCTGCAGGCCACCAGCCGGGCCAGTTGGCCGGTGACGATGGACTCCCGCACGAAGTCTCCCAACTCGCCCGAGCTGAGCGGTCCGAGGATGGCTTCCGGCCATTTGCTTGGGGGCAGCTCCGCGCTGTCCTCCTGCTCGGTCAGCGCCTTGAGCACGTCCGCGAAGCGCTCCGGTCGGTCCCGGCAGAGCCGCAGCGCCAGGTCGTTCAAGCGGTCGGAGTCGTAGGCGTCGATCCGGTCGCCCTGGACCAGCGAGTCGAAGAGCCGCGCCGCCAGGGCCGGATCGCCGGCGCGGAAGAAGAGCGCGGTCGCCTTGCCCGCGGCGGTCATTTCGACCTTGCCGTAGTGCGCGGCCAAGGTTGCCAGGTGTTCGTAGGCCTCCAGGACCGCGCGCCGCGGAGGGTTGCGGGCCAGGATCTCGTCCTCGACGTCGGCGCCCTGAGTCGTAGGAGTCAGGGTCCAGGGCCTCAGCAGCATTTCGTCCGGCACGGGCCTGGAGCGCAGGTAGCGCTCGAAGCCGGCGAGGAGGGACGTGATCCGGGCCTCCGGCGTGCCCATGTTGTAGCCCAGGGAGCTCCAGTGGGTGGACATCCGCGTCCGTCCTGGAGCAGGGACGAGCGTGAGGACCCGCAGCAGGGCGGGCAGGCGGCCGGGAGCGGGCTCCACGGTCATCCGGCGCAGCCCGTCGAAGAGGTCCTCGACCGTGAGAGCGGGCGGCGTCGAGTCGCCATGCGCCTCCAGCCGGGCGTGCAGGCCGCGCCGGCTCCCCACGCCATAGGAGACCAGCTGCCGCGCCTCGCGCAGCAGGAGCCGGGCCTCGTCCCACCAGAGCGCCCAGCTCGCGAGGAACTGGAAGGGCGCGGCCAGCTCGAAGAGGCGAAGAGCGTGCTGCCGGGTGCGCCGGCTCCGCGGCATGAGCTCTTCGCACCAGGAGGCCAGTCCCCGGCCCAGGCGACCGGCCGGCAGCTCCTCGGGCAAAGGAGCCTTCGGCTTCGCTGGGATGGCTTCCTGGATCTGCCTGCAGAACCTTGCGCCCATTTCCAGGGAGATGTCCCAGACGCGCACGTCGAACAGGCAGGAGGCGAGCGAGTCCACGCGCTTTTTTCCGTGGTCCGCCGCGAGCTGCAGCAGCCGGAGCATCAGCAGCAAGCCGGGCTGCTCGCCGAGACGGCCGGTGAGCACGCCGTAGCCGGCGGACCAGTCCTGGGCGAGGCCGAGGGCCGTCCGCGCCCGGGCCGGGTCGCCGGCATGGACCCAGGAGAGGATCTGCGAGAGGGAATCGGCGGGCGGCAGCGGCCGGCCGTGGTGGACCGCCCCTTTGAGCAGCTCCAGGCGGCGCTCGATGGAGGAGAGCCAGTCGTCGGGATCGTCCGCGAGGCGCGGCAGCCCCGGTGCGAGCTCGGTCCGCAGCTTGTTGAGCGCCCAGGTCGCCCGGCTGAGGTGCCGGCCTTCGATGCGGATCTCTTGCGCCGGGGCCTGCGGCGGCACGGACATCCAGCGCACCTGCCCATCTTCGACAGCCAGGGGGAATCCTTCGAGCCAGGCGAGGTCCTTGGCATGGAGCGTCCGGGCCCGCGCTGCGATCGTGCTCTTCGAAGTGGCCTTGCGGGATTCCAGGTGCATGGGTCAGAGCCTCGGCGGGATGCGGTAGCATACTCCGCCTCATGAGACGGACGATGACCTCCACGGAAGAAATGGCCTGCAGCGTGAGCCATGGCATCGGCCTCTTGGCGAGCCTCGTGGCGCTGCCGGTGCTCGTCGTAAACGCGGTGGAGCGCGGGGATTACTGGCAGGTCGTGGGCGGGGCGGTCTTCGGGACGATGCTGATCCTGCTCTATGCGGCGTCGACCCTGTACCACGCCTGCCCGCCGCACAAGGAGGGGAAGGCGCGCTGGCGGGTGCTCGACCACGCGGCCATCTACCTGCTGATCGCGGGTACGTATACGCCTTTTACCCTGGGAGCGTTGCGCGGGCCTTGGGGCTGGTCGCTGCTGGTGGCGATCTGGGTGCTGGCGGTGGCCGGGATCCTCTTCAAAACCTTCCTGGGATTCCGGTTCCCCAAGACTTCGGCGGCCTTCTATCTAGCCATGGGATGGCTGGTGGTGATCGCCATTGGGCCGCTGACGACGCACGTTGACCCCAGCGGAGTGTTTTGGCTCGTGGCCGGGGGCTTGAGCTACAGCGCCGGGGTTGTCTTCTTCGCCTGGCACCGCCTTCTGTTCGCCCACCTGGTTTGGCACCTGTTCGTGATGGCGGGCAGCGTGTGCCACTTCTTCGCGGTGCTCTGGTATTCCAGTTGATCCCTGTGTAGGGGCACCCCTCGTGGGTGCCCTCCGGAGGGCGGCCACAAGGGCCGCCCCTACATTTTCCCCTACAACCCGAAGTTACACAGGTCGTCCACCCTCACTGCTGCGTGCGATACCGAGAAGCGCCCCTCGGCGCTCATGGTGACCCCCACCCAGCCCTGGGCGTGGGTGGCGTCGGAGTGCCAGAGGTCGATCATCAGCCAGCCGAAGTTTTCCGCCATGTTGAGGGATTCGCTGCCAACGTGGACTTTTTGAGAGGCGAGCGGGAAAGACTGGCTGTTCGGGATCAGGGTCGGGTTCTCCTCCTCGTCGAAGGCGACCATCTGGTATTCGCCCAGGGGAGCCCAGGACGGGGCCGTGCCGCAGCTCCGCGCCGTGACGTTGGCATCCCGGTTGTCGCGCCAGACCACGAGGTCCGAGCCGCCGGAGAAGGGGCCGCCGTCCAGGTAGCGCACGTAGTAGAGGCTCGAGAGCGGCGCCCGGTCGTCGCGGGAGTCGTAGTTCACATAGCGGCCGTAGAACGTGTAATCGCCCGGGGAGAAGGCGTCGCCGTCGGCCAGGATGTGCACGGCCGTCTGGCTGTCTGACAGGCCCTTGGCTGGATTGACCGAGAAGTACTCGCCCCAGAGGACGTTGCCGTTGCCCGCGAGGCCGGTGCCCCCTGCCGCGAAGTAGGCGGGATCGGCAGGCGTGTTTTCCTTGCTGCCGACGGAGGCGCCCGAGCAGCGGTTGACCACATCGACCGTCACATAGCCGGTGGCGATCTGAGAGCCGGCCCTGCCGCTGCCGATGCACTGCGAGGGGCTCCCGGGAAGCGGGCTTCCGGTGTGGGCGGCCCGGAGGTAGTCCCAATTCGCCTGGCCGAGCGCGGTCACCGCCTTGGGGTTGCCTTCGCAGCCGGGGAACGCGATGCTCGTATCCGAGAGCTCTCCCTCGTTGCTGGCGATCTGGCTGGTGCCGGGGAGCTGGCCGCGGAGGAGGTCGCGCAGGTTGAGGCTCTGGACGTCGTAGCCGGTCAGGTAGACGTCGAAGGCCAGGGTGGGCGCGCCCCAGTCGGTCCACATGACCACACGGGCGACGGTCGAGCTGGACGAGGAATTGTTGATCGAAATCAGCGTGGTGGCGCCGTTGGTGCTCTGCAGGTCCACCTCGAAGTATGGGTACAGCAGCGTGGCGGCGGGCTGCTCGGCCGTGCGGCAGTTACGGGATAGGACTCCAGCGGAGGCCGGCGCGCTCAGGAGGGCGCAGACGGCTGCAAGCCGCACAACTTGACGATTCATGGCTCCATCTCCTAATCATCGCAAGTAACGAGCTAGGGAGCTGGAGGAGGGCCGGCACTTCCAGTCCTGATTTTCTTTCGTACGCTTCCGTACGCTTCCGGGCCACCATCGCCCGACATTCCGGGTCTCTGCAGGGAGTGTGCCAGGGTGGGTTCGGGATAGACTACCCGCGCCATGAGTGAGACCCTCATCCAGATCGGCCGCCAGACGAATGCGCTTGTCGCGCGCCGGGAGCCCCGCCGGGAGCCCCGGCCCGAGTGGCTGCGCATCCGGCTCGCGACGCCGGCCTCGTACCACAAGGTCCGCGAGCTCGTGGACCGCCTGAACCTCCACACCGTCTGCCAGGAGGCCCGCTGCCCGAACATCTATGAATGTTGGGGCGAGCACGGCACCGCGACCTTCATGATCCTCGGCGACGTCTGCACGCGCCGCTGCGGCTTCTGCGCCGTGACCTCGGGCCGTCCGCAGGCCGGCGTCGATCCGGAGGAGCCCGCGCACGTGGCCGAGGCGGTCCGGGTCATGGGCCTGCGGCACGCGGTGATCACTTCGGTGGACCGCGATGACCTGCGCGATGGCGGCGCCGGGCACTTCGCCCGTGTCATCCGCAGCATCCACGAGCAGAATTCAGGGACGGCTGTCGAGGTCCTGACACCGGACTTCCGCGGCGTGCCCGATGCCCTCGACATCGTCCTCGGCGCCGCGCCCGAGGTCTTCTCCCACAACATGGAGACCGTCCCGCGCCTCTACCGCGAGGCGCGGCCGGGGAGCCGCTACGACCGCAGCCTGGCGCTGCTCGCCGAGGCTTCCCGCCGGCGGGACGAGGGTGAGTACGCAGGACGGGTGAAGACCGGCATCATGGTCGGCCTGGGGGAGAAGCCCGAGGAGGTGCACGGCACGATCCGCGAGATCCGCGGCGCGGGCGTCGAGATCCTCACGGTCGGCCAGTACCTGCAGCCCACCGCCAAGCACCTGCCGGTCGACCGCTGGGTCCACCCCGACGAGTTCGCCGGCTACCGCGAGCTCGCGCTTTCCATCGGCTTTGCCCACTGCGAAGCGGGCCCTTTGGTGCGAAGCAGCTACCATGCTCACGAGCACGTAAAGCCATAAATCTTTCAAAGCGAAACCTTCGGACGGACTGGACAGGCTCCGGTGGCGGTGTTATCGTGGGTTCCAGGTACAACGCAGTCATGCCTGACCTCATGCACCCCTCGAACGGCGAGCTTGAATCGTTCATGCTGGGCCGGCTCTCACAGCGGGACAGCCGCCGAGTCATCCTGCACCTATTGCCTGGCTGCCCGCAGTGCCGGGAAGTGACCACGGTCTTCTGGGACCTCGGTCCGGATGCGCGCCACGCTGCCAGCCATCAGTACGACGGCAACCTGGAGCGCGTCTTCGACCGGGTCCGCACTGCCCGGGCCGGCCTGGAAGCCGAGCGCGCGGATGCCCGCAGGCTCATGGCGGGCCTTCAGATCCTGCCCTTGGAGCGCTGGGCCGCCAAGGTTCAGAAGGACCGCCGCTTCCACACCTGGGGGTTCTGTGAGCTGCTCCTCGAGCAGGCCGGGTCAGAGGTCTGCGCCGGGCTCGCGGTGAACGTGGCCGGCCGGATCGATCCCGCGGTCCATCCCCCCGTGTTCGTCGAGGAGCTGCGCGCGAGGGCGTGGGGCGGGCTCGCCGACGTCCGCCGCGAGGCCGGCGACCTCGGCAGCGCCGAGGAGGCGTTGCGCCACGCCGAAACCTGCCTGATGCGGGGAACGGGCGACCGCCTGGCTCGGGCCCGGCTGCTGGAGCGCAAGGCCGCGGTGCGCCACGCCCAGGAGCGGAGCGAGGAGGCCGCGCGCCTGCTCGGCCGCGCGATCCTGCTCTACCGCCGGGCTGGCCAGTGGGACGAGGTCGGGCGGGTCCTGATCGGCCTCGGCTGCATCCGGGCCGAAAAGAGAGGGTTCTGGCTGCTGCTGAGCCGGCTGTTCAGCGTCCGGCGCTTTCTTCCCGGTTCTGGGCACTGACCTGCCACAGCCCTGCCACGATCAGCGCGAACCCCGCGCCCTCCACCCAGCCCAGCGTCTCTCCCAGGAACGCCATCGCCAGCCCGGCGGTCACCACCGGCTGGAGCATGCCGTAGGCGGCCACCAGGGCCGGCGAGGAGCGGCGCACCGCCCAGGTGTTTGCCGCGTAGGCAAAGACCGTGGCGAAGAGCGCGATATAGAGCACGCCCATCCAGGACGCAGTCGGGATCGCCCCAAAGTCGGTGGAGGCCAGGGTCGGCAGGCTCGCCGCCAGCACCAGGGGTCCGCCGCAGAGGAACGAGCCGGCGATGACCGTGCGCCAGGGGAGGCGGCGCAGGATCGGGCGCTGGAGCACGAGGAAGAGCGCGTAGGACAGGCAGTTGCCCAGGATGAGGATGTTGCCGAAGGCCTTGTTCCCCGAGGTCTCGAATCCTCCGGGGCTGACCATGACCAGCGCGCCGCCCACGGCCAGCGCGATCCCCAGGAGGCGCCGCGGCCCCACACTTTCGATCCCCAGCAGCGCTCCGGCCGCCACGGCGAACACGGGCAGGCAGGTCATCAGGATCGAGGCGTTGCTGGCGGTCGTGTGCTGCAGGCCCTCGATGAAGAGGATCTGGTTGGCGGTGACGCCCAGGCTGCCGAGGAGGGCGAGCCATGCCCAATCGCGTGCCGAGGGCAGGGTGCGGTCCCGCCGCCAGGCGATGGCCACGAGGAGGGGCGTGGCGATTGCAATCCGCAGCCCGACGACGAGCATGGGGGCCATGCCGGCGAGGAGCGCCTTGGCCACCACGTGAAAGCCGCCGAAGGCGAGCTGGACGAGGAGGAGCGCGCCATGAACGGCAGGGCCGGGCTTCTCGGGGGCTTGCATGGGGGGGAAGGATAGGCCATTTGCACGTCCTCATGCTCCCTCGATACAATGCGCCGATGGCTGAAACAGCGACAGGGGTCCACGTCCGTCCGGCCGACGAGATGGACATCAGCGCCATCGTCGGGATCGACGAAAAGATCGGCGGCCACTACAGGCCGGAAGTATGGGAGCGCCGCGTTGGTTATTACCTACGGCGGGACCCGGAGGCCTCGGTAGTAGCCGAGGCGGACGGCCAGGTCGTCGGCTTCATGCTCGGCGAGGTCCGCTCCGGCGAGTTCGGCATCGAGGAGCCCACCGGTTGGGTGGAGCACCTCGGCGTCGATCCCGGCTTCCGGGGCAAGGCCGTGGGCCGGCAGATGCTCGACGCGATGCTGGAGCACTTCCGCCGCCGGGGTGCCCGCAGCGTACAGACGCTGGTGGACGAGGAGATGGGCGAGATCCTGAGCTTCTTCAGCGCCCTCGGCTTCCAGCCTTCGACCCTGAGGCCGTTCGTTCGGCCTCTGTAGGAAAGAGAGAAAAGAGAGGGGTATGAGCGTCAATACGACCACGATGCCGAAGCAGTTCCACGATGCCGTTCTCAAGTGGAAGGACGCCTATCTCCCCGACTACGAGTTCCTCCTGGAGAACTGGGATAAGCACTTCCCCCGCGAGCCGCGCTTCGAGCTCTGCGCCTACCGCGAGATGGGCATGTGCACCGAGATCGAGTGCGGGGACATGAAGGGCAAGCCGAAGTACACCAAGGCCGGCGCCATGCAGGAAGAGCAGGCGCACCACCTGTACGGCGCCATCCGCGCCCAGGCGTCCACCGAGTTCGGCTCCATCCAGCAGCACCGGCTGACCCTGGCCCGCGCCCAGGATGAAGAAGAGCAGTTCTGGATCCTCCGCATGATGGCCGAGGAGCTGCGCCACGGCTACCAGATGCTCCACCTCCTGGTCGAGGACGACTGGACCTCGGTCTCCAAGGAGTCGTCCGCGGACACGATCGAAGCCATCCTGTCGATGAACACCGGCTCCCACCTGCTGGGCGCCTTCAACATCGACTTCGACTCCTTCGTCGACAACGTGGTGTTCTGTGCCCTGATCGACCGCGTGGGCAAGTACCAGCTCGCCATGCAGAAGATCAGCGCCTACCAGCCGATGGCCGAGAGCATGCCGCAGATGCTGCGCGAAGAGGCCTTCCACCTGGCGTCCGGAGTCGTTCCGATGCGGCGCTGGATGATGCAGGCCGCCAAAGGCGAGGGGCTGATCAGCGTGGACATGCTCCAGCGCGCCCTCAACAAGTGGCTGCCCCGCGGCCTGGAGATGTTCGGCGACGAGCGCGGCGGCGGCACCAACGTCCGCTACGGCCTCAAGCCGATGAAGAATGCCGAGGCGCAGCAGCAGTTCTACGTCGAGGTAGGCAAGCTCGTCCGCGACCTGAACGTCCGCTACCTGCGGGCGCGCAACCCCTCCTTCGGCCCCAGCGAGGCCGACGCCGCCCTGGACCTCATCCTGGCTGGCGAGACAGTCGAAGGCATCCGGCGGGACGACCTCGTTCACATGCCGCACCCCGAGTTCTACCGGCGGCGCGGTGTGCCGGCCTTCAAGATGATCGGTTTCGCGGGCGAGGCCTTCAACGAGCTGCCCGCCTACCTCCGGCACCTGGAGCAGCACCTGCCCGACGCCTACCGCGCCGGCCGCGACTACCTGGAGTACGTGGATACGCTGAGGCAGGTGGCGCGCGGGGAGCTGGAGGCCAAGGAGGCCGCGGGGCGCATGCCTACCCTGCGCCGGGTCGGCGGCTCCTGCCCCTGCTCCAAGTCGGTGCGCTGGGTCGTGGATGAGCCACGGCCACTTCCGGTGGACAAACCGGCTGAAACCCCCGTCTCCGCGACGGCCTGATTCCGAACGGGCGACCCGAAACCATGAGCACCTTCAATCGGCTGCTGGTCACGGGTCTGCCCGTCGTGCCCAAGCCCCTCGTCGGCAAGGTCGCCTCCCGCTACGTGGCGGGAGAGACCCTGGCCGACGCCGTCCGGGTAGTCCGCAACCTCAACCAGCAGGGTGCCATGGGCACCATCGACGTCCTCGGCGAAGAGGTCAAGGAGCGGGAAAAGGCCCTGGCCGCGGTGGAGGAGTACCTGCAGGTCTTCGACACCATCGCCGCCGAGGGGCTGGACTCCAACGTCTCCATCAAGCCGACCCTCCTGGGGCTCAAGATCGACGAGTCCTTCTGCCGCGACAACATCGAGCGCATCGTCCTCAAGGCGAAGGAGCATGGCAACTACGTCCGCATCGACATGGAGGACAACACCACCACCGATGCGACGCTGCGCATCTTCCACGAGCTTTACGCCCGCTACGGCAACGTGGGACCGGTGCTCCAGGCCTACATGCGCCGCACCCTGTCCGACATCGCCGCCCTGCCCGAGGGCTCGACCGTGCGCCTGTGCAAGGGGATCTACGTCGAGCCGCGGACGATCGCCTGGAAAGGCTTCGAGACCATCCAGGCGAACTACGTGCGCGCGCTGGAGAAGCTGATCGAGCGCGGTATCTACCCCGGCATCGCCACGCACGACGAGTACCTGACCTGCCGGGCGGTCGGCCTGGTCGACAAGCACGGCCTGCGGCGCGAGCAGTACGAGTTCCAGATGCTCCTGGGGGTGGACGAAGAGCTGCGCCGCATCCTGATCGCGGGCGGACATCGCCTGCGGGTCTACGTCCCCTACGGCCGCGACTGGTATCCCTACTCCATGCGCCGCCTGCGCGAGAACCCCGAGGTCGCCCGCCACGTGCTCAAGGCGATGCTCTCCGGCCGGTGATTTTGACGCCCCGGCGGGCGGGTGGTACGATCTTATAGATCCGAATCGACCCGAAAACATTCGTAAACGCCTGAATCGATTTGTCCATGGACGAAAGACAGCGCCTGCAGCCCCTCGACCGCCTGGACCGTAGTGACGGTGAGACGGACGGCATCGACGCCTCCTCGATCCAGGAGAGCGGCCTCACCCAGACGTTCCAGACCGGGACGCGGGAGCGGGCGGTGCGTGGGCTTGCCCAGGCGGGGGAGTCCGAGGCGGACATCATCCTGATCGCGCACCCCGAGGGTCAGCGCCTGGGCTCCCGCTTCCGGCTCTCCCCGGGGAACAGCCTGGAGATCGGCCGTTCCAGCTCGGTCGCCATCAGCCTGCCCGAGGTCATGTCGATCTCCCGCAAGCATGCGCGGCTGCGCTACGTCGGCTCGGTGGTCACCGTCGAAGACCTGGGGAGCACGAACGGCACCTACGTCAACGGCCAGGCCATCCATGGCCGGACGGTGCTGAAGACCGGCGACCGCTTCCAGACCGCGGCGGTCCACTTCAAGTTCCTCCACGAGCAGGACGTCGAGAGCGCCTACCACATGGCGATCTACGAGCTCGTGTCGCTGGACGGCCTGACCGAGATCTACAACAAGCGGAAGTTCGAGGAAGAGATGCAGCGCGAGTTCGCGCGCTCGCAGCGCCACGTCCGGCCGCTGTCGCTGGTCACCTTCGACCTGGACGAGTTCAAGCGGATCAACGACACATACGGCCACCTGTGCGGCGATTTTGCTCTCAAACAGGTGGCGGCGCTGGCCAAGGACTTGGTGCGGCCGGAGCAGACGCTGGCCCGGGTCGGAGGGGACGAGTTCGTGATCCTCTCGCCCGAGACCACGGGGCCCCAGGCGGAGACGCTGGCGCTCAAGCTGCGGGACCGGGTGCTCGACCTCGACCACCGCTACGGCAACCTCAAGATCTCCCTGAGCTGCTCCTTCGGCGTGGCCCAGCTCACCGACAAGATGGCCACGTCCCAGGACCTCTACCACGCCGCCGATCACGCCCTGCTCCTCTCGAAGAGGAGCGGAAGGAACCGTGTGGCGGTGTACACACCTCCGGAGTAGACCCTCACCCCCCAACCCCCTCTCCCACACGCACTCCCGCCACCCGGGAGAGGGGGAGCCGGATTGTTTTTGCTGTTGGGTGGTTGGGGGCGCCCCTCTCCCGGGCGGGCGTGAGTGCGTGTGGGAGAGGGGACGGGGGGTGAGGGTTCCGGCTACCGCGACCCTGTCGTCGCGGTCTTCCCCTCGCTCAGCAGGAACTCCCTCATGAAGCGCACCAGCACGAGGCGCTGGTAGTCGGTGTTCGTCTTCTTCGAGAAGCCATGGCCCTCGTCCTTGCCGACGAGATACCAGACCGGCACGCCACGGCCCTCGAGCGCGGCCACGATCTGGTCCGACTCAGAGAGGGGGACGCGTGGATCGTTCGCGCCCTGCGCGACCAGCAGCGGCTTGGTCATCTTCTGAACGTGCTTGATCGGGGCGATCTTCTCCAGGTACGCGCGCATCTTTGGGTCGCGCTCGTCGCCGTACTCGACGCGCCGCAGATCCTGGCGGTAGCCGCTGGTGTTCTCCAGGAAGGTGATGATGTTGCTGATGCCCACCGACTCGAAGGCGCAGCAGAGCCGGTCGCTGTAGTGGACGAGCGCGGCGAGCACCATGTAGCCGCCGTAGGAGCCGCCGCTCACCATGACGCGCTTCGAGTCCAGGCCGGGCTGGGTGGCGATCCAGTCGAGCAGGGCGCCGATGTCCTTGACCGAGTCCTCGCGCCGGTCGCCGTTGTCCATCTTTAGGAAGCTCTTGCCATAGCCACTGGAGCCGCGCACATTCGGCACCAGGTAGGCCACGCCCAGCTCGTTGATGAAGTAGTTGTTGCTGCCGAGGAAGTTGGGCCGCGACTGCCCCTCGGGGCCGCCATGGATGCTGATGTAGACCGGCCGGGGTCCGGGGAAGCGGTCCGCGGGCGGGCGGTAGAGGAAGGCTGGGATCTTGCGGCCATCAAAGCTGGAGAAGTGGACCAGCTCGGGCTCGGCGAAGCTCGCGGTGTTGAGGCCGCCGGCCTCGCTGGCGGTCCAGCGCTCGAGCTTGCGGCTGTCCATGTCGTAGCTGTAGACGTCCGAAGGCGCGCGCGCTCCACTGATGCTGAAGCCGATCTCGTGCGACTTGGGGCGGAACTGAAGCCCGTTCGCGGCGCCCTTCGGCAGCTCGGATATCGGCGCCTCCTTGCCGGTCTTGAGGTCGAGGATGTGGAGCTTGCTGAAGCCGTCCTCATTGGTCATGAAGGCGAGCAGGTTGCCATCCTCCGAAAGGTCGAATTCCTCGACATCCCAGGAGATGCTGCCGGAGACGACAGTGGGCTTGGCTGACGCTTTACCCGGATTATCGACATCAATCCGCACCATGCGCAGGAACTCGCTGTCCTGATCGCTGGCGGAGTAGACCGAGCGCCCGTCCTTGGACCAGAGCCCGCCCTGATAGGAGACCGGCTCGGTGCCGGCGGGGCGGCGCGGGGTCAGGGTGTGGATCTCGCCCGTCGCGACATCGGCCCAGTGCAGGTAGCTCTCGTTGGCCGAGATGCCCTCGTCGAGCAGGATGCGGCTGTTGTCCGGGCTCCAGTCGAGGGGATTCCAGGCGCCCTTGAGCTCGGCCACGCGCCGCTCGCTCCCGGGGGTCGAGGGATCGGCGACATAGAGGTCGAAGTCGCGGCCGTTGCGGGCGTTGCTGGCATAGGCGAGGAGCTTGCCGTCGTTGGACCAGACCGCCGCTACATGGCGGCTCTTGCCGTCCGTGAAGCGCCGGGCCTTGCCGGTGGCGGGGTCCACGACGAAGAACTGGTAGTTCTCGGCGCCGCCCTCGTTGAGCGTGTAGATGAACTGGCCCGGCTTGCCGGGGCGGTATTGCGCGCCCATGACCTGGTCCTTGTAGTACGTGAGCTGGGTGCGGGCGCCCATGGGCATGGCGACCTCGTGGATCTGGGGGCTCTCGGCGAAGCGGGTGCGGACGAGCATCCGGCGCTCCGTCGGATGCCAGTCCACGAGGTTGGCGGTGCGCAGGTTCTCGTAGGGGAGCAGCTCCTCGGTGCCCTCCTGCGGGATCTGTGGCACGTTGCGGGCGATGATGCTCTCCGGCACGGAGACTGTCTGCGAGGTGGCAGCCGAGACGAGGCCCGGAGCGATCAGGAGCGCGGACAGGATGGGGATGAAAATCTTCGAACGCATTGAGACCTCCGGGAGGTAGAATACGGGAGTGGGCCTGACAATCTTCTACAACTGCAACCGCTGTCCCGCTTATTGCTGTTCCTATCCAAGGATTCCGATTCAGATCTCCGACGTCGAACGCCTGGCGCAGCATTTCGGGATCAGTACGCAAGCCGCCGCGCGGAAGTTTACCAAGAAGAGCGACGAGCCCGGTGAAATCGTCCTGAAGCACCAGCCGGACAAGACCTACGGCACGATCTGCCGCTTCCTGGACACCGACACCCGGCGCTGCACCGTCTACGAGGCAAGGCCGGAAATCTGCCGCACCTACCCCGGCACGGCCCGCTGCGGATACTACGACTTCCTCAGCTTCGAGCGCCGCGCCCAGGAAGACAGCGAGTTCATCCCCTCCACCTGGAACGGCCCGAAGGAGTAGCTCCTCGGAGTCGGGCTGCTGCCGCTCGATGATGAGCGGCTCCTGCTTGATGATAAGCAAGGGCAGCTTAAAACGAAGCCGCTCTGGCTTGGGGAACAGCGACCACTCCTTCAAGGCAAGCCATGGCCGCTTGAAATGAAGCTGCTCTGGCTTGGGGAGCAGCGGCCACTGCTTCAAGGCAAGCCATGGCCGCTTGAAACGAAGCCGCTTTGGCTAGGGGAACAGCGACCACCGCCTCAAGGCAAGCCATGACCGCTTGAACGAAGCCACTCTGGCTTGGGGGGCAGCAACCACAGCTTCAAGGCAAGCCATGGCCGCTTGAGGGCGAGCCGCTTCCGCTCAAGGCGAGCTTCTCAGGAGAGCATCGAGTCGATTGCCTCGCGGACCGGGATGAACCGGCCCTCCGGCCAGAGCCATTCGAGGCGGAGCCGGAACCCGGGAAGCGCGATCGAGGGAACCACTCCATCCTCCGGCGTCACCGGCTGGAGCCGCAGTCCGTGCCGCTGGAGGATCTCGGTCCGCGTCGAGCCGGTCGGGTCGATGAGCCAGACCTCGCGGACGCCGGTGCGCTCATAGGCGCGAAGCTTCGGGCCGCGGTCGTAGCGGGCCGTGGAGGCGGAGAGGATCTCGATCACAAAGTCGGGCGCACCGACGATCCCGTGCCGCTCGAAGAGGGAGATCCGGTCCTGGGCCACGAAAAGGATGTCGGGCTGGTAGACCTGATCGTCCGCGAGCCTGACCGCCGACCGCGAGCCCCTCACCCCCCCGAGATCGAATCGGTCGACGTACTCCCGGATCAGGTGAAAGAGGAAACCGTGCAGCCGTTCGTGGATGTCGAGAGGAGAAGGGAACAGGATCAGGGCTCCGTCGATCAGTTCGGCCTTCCGCGCATCCCGAGGAGCCTCAAGGGCATGGGCGAAATACTCCTCAGCCGTCATCCGTCCCAGGATTTCAGCCTCGGCGGTCTCGTCATCCCCTCGGTAGGCGTGCTGCATGGATACCTCTGTGCGCTACGGTCAACGTGCTTCGAGGAGATCTTACGCGGAAAAGGGAGTCTCGGTAAGCCGCTCTGGCATCAGGTGGTAGGCGCATGGTCGGGCCGGCGGGCGGGTTGACGCTTTTGCTCATCGAGTCCCACGGCGCCCTCTAGGCTATCGATCCCATTCAGATCGACCCCCATCAGGATGGTCCCCGTCAGGTTGGCGTTCGTCAGGTTGGCCTGCTTCAGGTTGGCGTCCGCCAGAACGGCGTTCGTTATGTTGGCCCTCGTCAGGTTGGCCCCTAGCAGGTTGGCGAAATCCAGTTCGACGCCTTCCAGGTTGGCTCCTTCTAGGTCAGCTCCATACAGGTCCGCTATGTGGAGAATCTGACCTGAGAGATCAAGATACGAGAGGCAGCTTTGGGCAAGGACATTGCTACCGTATGCTCTCTGGCCTTGAAGCCTCTTCAGCCAAGCCCCAAACGCAGTCCTGTTGCTGCCTCCATCCTCGGCTGGCGGCCAGTCGATGCGGCTCAATTCCCTGGTGGTTCGTGCGCATGCATTCAAGACTGCCAACAAGGCCTCCTCTGCGTTCCGCGCCTGCCGCGACTCCTCATGGAAGCTCGGCCGGGGCGAGAGCCGCTCCATCGGCATGCCGTTTCGCAGCATGGCCGAGATCAGCCTGCAGAGCATGTCCTGCCATGCAAGTGCCTTCTCTTTTCCTCGGCTCTCGATTTCGCGCCGGACGAACACCCATAGCTCCACATCCATCTGAGTAGGACCACAGATATCGGCCCAATGCTTGAGAGCCATGGCTTCATCCCATCCTGCGCCGGGCTTTTGCTGGCGCCGGTCCATTTCCTCCTTGATGAGCTCCAGCGCGTCGATGATTCGAATGGCTGTGAGGTACTCACGGAAGCTCTTGTGAGTGAACTCGAAGGTGGGATCCCCACCGGCCGTCCGGCCGAACTGGCGAAAGTAGAACGCGGTGAGCACGCGAGTCACCCCGGCCTTGGCTCCTTCCTCGAAGCGGCGTAGGAGCCCGGACAATCCTGCCGCCTCGCAGTGAGTCTCGATCTCCGAAACGCTCGTCGTGCGTCCGCTGCCGTGCCATGCGGCAAGGGCGATTTCTTCGAGAACTCGCCGGAATTCCTGGAGCGTTAGGGACGGAGCCAGAGACCGCCTCTGCTCATACCCCCGGTCATGCACAGCCTCTAGCAGATCTCGATAAATGTCGTTCAGATTGAGCGCGTCCGAGAAACTAAGACGGCCACGGTCATAGCTGAGAGCGACGAGATAGTTGAGGAGGGGCTGGGCCGTGATCTCGTCGAGGTCATTTCCCTTCAACTCAGCCGGCAGAGTGGTATAGCCGCGGCCTGAGGCAATGCCGTAGGCTTTCCACCAGCTCGGGCGCTGATCCTCGGTTAGGATCTTGGTGCTGCCTTTCCATGCTTCCTCCTCCCTTCGGGCCTTATCTAGGAAGTAGGGCAACGCATGGAGCCGCCGCCGCCGCTCGCGGAATTCGCTTTCGCTGGCTTGGACCACCGGCTCGCGGCCACTGAACAGGACGAGGAGCCGGCAGCGGTCATGGTTCCGGAGCTCCACATGTTTTAGCACCTCCCGGATGAAATCCCGGGCAGCCTCGGCGCCGATCCGGCCTTGCATGGCCAGTTCGTCGAGACCATCGAGTAGAAGGAGGATGCGTTCTTCGCCGGAATCCGGGTCGAGCGGATTGGCGGGGAGCGCTTCGGCCAGGCGCACGTAGTCACCGACCGCGGTGACGAGCGAGCCGGCCACGTTGAGCTGGTGCAGAGGGATGAACAGGACGCGGATGCGCCCTTCCCGGGCAGCGCGCGCTGCGTACATC
Organism: uncultured Holophagales bacterium; assembly: GCA_963741305.1. Classification (GTDB taxonomy): domain Bacteria; phylum Acidobacteriota; class Thermoanaerobaculia; order Multivoradales; family UBA5704; genus DATMER01. The sequence continues at coordinate 939,171 of CAVUHL010000003.1, forward strand.
CGCAGGAAGGAAGACTTCCCCGACCCTGGGCCTCCCGAGAGAACGCGGTAGCTATCCTTCTTGTCGGCTGCCGCGACCCAGGCGTCGATCTCCTGTTCCAGCCAGACGGTGACGCGTCGCTCCTTTTCCCTTTCTGCTTTCTCGATGCCGGCACCGCGTCCCTCGGACCGTGAGGGCTCATCAACGTAGAACGCCGGAGCGGTACATACACCTGCCGCAGGCCGAAGGACTCACCAAACATGGGCTCATCGACCTGCCGATCAAGGCGGGCGGCATACAAACGCCACGCCTGCTCCTGCCCAACAGCGCGAGTGAAGGGCGTATCAACGGCCTCGCGGATCGCCTCATAGACAGCCGGTTTGCTCCGCCATTCCGCGTGGAGGGCAAGGACAAAATAGTTTGGCAGCCGCCGGGCGACCGCGGCTGCTGCCGAGGTCGCCATGCCATAGGCCTCCAACCACTGTGCGAAGGGCTCTTGGACGGCTCCGAGCAGCGGCAGGTCCCGGGGGCGGTCGAAAAGCGTGCGGTCGATCGCGACCTCTTCCTCTTCCAAGGTTTCATCGAGCTGCCGGGAAAGATCCGCGAGATCCTTCTTCGACTCTGCGATCTCGGGCAGCAACTCCCGGATCAGCTCCGCCATGGCAGAGACTAGAGCCCGTCGCAGTAGGAGCCACGAGAGGTGCGGCGCATCATGGCTGTCCAGGCCGAGCGCAGCCAAGCCATCGACGGCGTCGCCTCCAAGCTCGGTCAACTGGCCGGTGAAGCCGTGGACCGCTCCCTTGGCCAGGGCACCGAAGAGCCCTTTGGAATCGAGCTGAAGCGGCCGGTTCCAGACGGAGATCGGCTTCCTCGCGGAAAACGACGGATCGAGAGCGGGCTTCGGCAGCGCTTTCTTCTTGGGCACGGGTGGCTCCTGTGGGGAACGCCGATGATTTTACCAAATGCGGAAGGGTGCGGGCCTTTACTGGGAGCGCCGGCGTCTCGCCGGCATTGAAGAGGTGGGCCGAAGGCCCGGTCTTATTGGGAGGGCGGGGAAAATTGCCGGCGTTCCGCCGATTCCTCCTGACATGCCGGCGAGACGCCAGCGCTCCCAGGTAAAGCTTGGCTTGCTCAGTAGGGCGTTACCGAGGATGGCGTCGATCACCAGCGATACGAAGGCCTGAGGCTGCGCAGAGCTTCAACGAAGCGAGCCCCGTCGGGGATAGGACCTTCCTGCCCCCAGGTTCCTAGATCTGGTGAGGATGCAATCTCTTCGGCCGTCAGCCCCAATCCCCGGACATCCTCCTCGGAGAGCTCGGGAAACTCCGGCACTGCAGGTCTGCGGCCGTCGAGCCGCGTTCATGACGGGGGATTATCAAGGCGTGCAGTCCAATAGGTGGGGTGGCGCCTGTGGTGGGCAACGCCGATCACGAGGATGTCTTCTTCCTCTACGCTGTAGAGGATGCTAAACGGGAACCCGGCGATCATTTTCCTCCGCACTGCGCCATGAACTCGTGGCGCCATCTTCGGATATCTGCTGGCCAGATCGGTCGCTGCGCGGATCTTTGCGACGAACTTGGCTCCCAGGCCCTCCCTCTCTCGGTCATAGTTGTCAGCTGCTTCAGACAGCTCGAGTTCGGCAGCAGGATGGAACCTGACCCTCATCGCCGGTGTTTGGCGCTCAACCTGGCGAATACCTCCACCGCCGGGATTCCCTGGACGCTGCCATCCAACAGTTGCTGGCGGCGACGCTCTGCTTCCTCGAACCAGGTCTGCTCCACCTCCGGGTCTGGGGTTTCGACGAGAGTGGCCATGAGACGCTCGATCAGCTCGGCTCTCGACTCTTCAGGGAGGCTGAGCGCCTCAGCGTGAATCTGTTCCAGGGTCAAGCTCATCGCGTTCTCCTTTGGTCCAGGTAGCGGCACTACGCGCTCATTTTACTCTATCCCCTCTGATACACTCCCCCCTCGACCTCCGGGAGACAGATCCGGGAACCGACTTCATCCTTGATCCCTGCGTGCTGCGCGAAATCCACGTTCGTAATCTGGCCGTGATGGCCGAAGCCTCCGTCGAGTTGGGCGGGGGGCTCAACATCCTGTCCGGCGAGACCGGAGCGGGCAAGTCGATCATTGTCGATTCGCTTTCGCTGCTCTCCGGGGCTCGGGCCAGCACGGACTTGATCCGTAGCGATGCGGATGCCCTCACGGTCAGTGGTGTTTTCGAGCTTGAAGGCGAGGGCTGGCGGTCGGTCCTCGATGAGGCGGGGGTGGAGGCGGAGGGCCAGGAGGTGATCATCCGCCGCGAGATCGCGCGGAGCGGACGCAACCGGGTCTTCGTCAACGACCAGCCCACCACCCTGCGGCTCCTCGCGGACCTCTCTCCCTACCTCCTGCGCATCCACGGCCAGCGGGATGAGATGGGCCTCGTGGAGCCCGAGCTGCAGAAGCGGATGCTCGACCGTAGCGGTGGTGCCGAGGCCAGTGCGCTGCTCTCTCGCGTCGAGGCCGCGTTCGAGCAGCACTCCCGCCTTGCCGAACGCCTCGCGACCCTCTCCGGCGACGATCGGGCCCGGCGCGAGCGGGTCGACCTGCTGCGCTTCCAAGCTTCCGAGATCGACGCCGCCAAGGTCCGGGCCGGGGAGGAGACCGAGCTCAAGACCGAGCGCGAGGTGCTCCGCCATGCCGAGGCCATCACCCATGCCTTGGGCACGGCCTTTTCTCTCCTCTCGGAGGAGGAGGGCTCTGCCCTCGAACGGATCGCCAAGAGTCAGGGCCTCCTCGCCGATGTCGAGGAGTGGGAGCCCCAGGCCACGGCCTGGAACGCCGAGCTGGAGGAGCTGCGCATCCGCATCGCCGAGTTGGCCAGCACCGTCAGCCACCGTCTCGACGGCTTAGAGGCCGATCCCGCCCGGCTCGACATGATCGAGGAGCGCCTCGCCATCCTCGAGCGCCTGTGCCGGAAGCATGGAGGAGATACCGCGGCGCTCCTCGCCCGCCGGGCCGAGATGGAGGCCGAGCTGGCGGAGCTGGATGGGGACGCCGAGAACCGTGAGGAGCTGGAGAGCCGGGTCGCGGCTGCCCTCAAGGAGTATCAGGAGGCCGCTGCCGCCCTGTCGCAGGCCCGCGAGCGCTGGGGCAAGGTTCTGGTCGAGCGGATCGAGGGCGAGCTCAAGGATTTGGGGCTCGCCCGCGCACGCCTCGGAGTCGCTCTAGAGCGGCGGCGGGATCTCGGCCGCGACGGTCTGGACCATGTCATCTTCCAATTCGCTCCCAATCCCGGAGAGGAGCCCCGGCCGCTCGCCCGGATCGCTTCCGGTGGCGAGCTCTCCCGCATCCATCTCGCGCTGCAGCTCGCCGCCCATGGCGAGACCGAGAAGGCGCGGCCCACCCTGGTTTTCGACGAGGTAGACACGGGCATCGGCGGCGCCGAGGCGGCGGCCCTGGGCAGGAAGCTCCAGCGCCTCGCCCGCGGTGGGCAGATCCTCGCCGTGACCCACCTGCCGCAGGTGGCCAGCCATGCCGACGTCCATTTCAAGGTCGGCAAGCGGGTGGACAAGGGGAAGACCCGTGTCCGGGTAGAAGAGTTGGGCTCCGATGCCCGGGTCGAGGAAGTCGCCCGCATGCTCGCCGGCACCGAGGTCACCCAGCTCTCTCTATCGCATGCTCGCGAGCTGATCGAGGGGGCGGCGGCGCGCAACCGCTCCAGGCGATGATCCGTATCTGGAGCTGGGGCGATCCGGTCGAGCCGCTGCGGGAGCTTCTGCGCCGCGGCGGTGTCCTGGCAATCCCCACCGAGTCGAGCTACGGCCTGGGCGCCGATCCGCGGAACCGAAAAGGGGTCGAGGCGATCTATCGGATCAAGGGGCGAGAGCCGCGCAAGGCGCTGCCGGTCGTGGTGGCGGACCTGGAGCAGCTCGCGGACTTGGGGATCGATGTGGACCTTTCTATACTGAAGCCACTTTCCGCCTGCTGGCCGGGGCCTTTGACGGTGGTGCTACCCATCGCGCGAGGTGAACAGATACCGGCCGCGGCGGGGGAGCCGGCGCTCGCGGTCCGCATCCCGGGGCACGAAGGCTTGCGGAGCCTGCTCGCCGCGCTCGGGCATGGGCTGACGGCCACCAGCGCCAACCCGAGCGGGGGAGAGCCGGTCCTCGATCCGGAGGGTGCGGCGGACCTGCTCGAAGGCGAGGATGCGGTGGTCGTGGACGGTGGCGTCCTCCCCGGAGGGCCCCCCTCGACATTGGTGGCAATAGAGGAGGGCGGACCGGTGGTTCTAAGGACTGGGAAGTTCCCCGTCGAACGGCTGCGCGAGGTGCTTCGGGCGGCCCAGGGAGAGGAAGCATGAAAGATCGATCGTCCAGTCGTCTATCCCGTCGCAACGCCGGCCGAATACCGCTAGCCTTCGGGCTGCTCCTGTCCGCGCTCCTGGCCCCGGTCGCCCCGGCCGCATTTGCCGGGCAGAAAAAAGCCCAGGTGCAGCCGATCCCAGCCCCCACAAATCCCATCGAACGGCAGGGGCTCCCCGGCTCCGATGCCCTGCCCATCATCTCGGTCGATGAGATCAAGGCCGGCCAGCGCGGTTATGGCCTGTCGGTCTTCGCCGGCAAGGAGCCCGAGCGCTTCGACGTCGAGGTCGTGGGCGTGGTGCGGAACCAGTTCGGTCCGGGCTTGAGCCACATCCTGGCGCGCCTGACCGGCAAGGGGCTGGAAGTGAGTGGCGTGGCCAACGGCATGAGCGGCAGCCCGGTGTTTATCGAAGGGCGCCTCGCAGGGGCGGTGGCGTTCAGTTGGCCGTTCTCCCACGAGGCGATCGCCGGGATCACGCCGATCGAGTCCATGCGCCAGCTCTCGGGCCTCGTGGGCATGCCGCCCACGTCGCCGGTCCCGCCCGTCCCGCCGGTTCCTCTCGCCGACATCATGTCCGGGAAAATCCCGTCCGACCTGCTGGAGCGCGAGATGGCGAGGCTCCGTCCGAAGATGGGGAACGACGCGGTCGCCAGCCTCCAGTGGGTGACCTCCGGCTTCGGCGAGATGTCCCAGGGCATCCTCCAGCGGGCTTTGGGGAGCGCCTCCTCGGCCGGCGAAGCGCGCCCCGGCGACACGGATGCGGACCTGAAGCCGGGCAGCGCCGTGGCCGCCGTCCTCGTGGATGGCGACTTCCGGCTCGCCGCCACCGGCACGGTGACCGATCGCTACGGCGATCAGGTGCTCGCCTTCGGCCATCCCTTCCTCGGCCTCGGTCCCATCAAGGTGCCCATGGCCTCGGCGGAGGTGGTGACGGTCCTCTCCAACCAGTACGCCTCGTTCAAGATCTCGAACCTCGGCCAGGAGATCGGCGCCTTCGAGCAGGACCGCAAGGCAGGCATCCAGGGGCGCATGGGGCAGAAGGCTCCGACCATCCCCATGGTCGTGCGGATCTCCGGCGGCGGCAACGAGAAGCCGCGGGAGTTCAACATGCGGCTGGCGGAGGTACCTTTCTTCACCAACATGTTCGTCGGCAGCACCGTGGTGGCGAGCCTGGAGTCCGCGATCTACACCTCGGGCCGGCAGGGGCTCGACGTGAAAGCCCGCTTCGGGCTCGAGAAGTACGGCGATCTGGTGATGGAGCAGAGCTTCGACGGCGACAGCGCGGTGGGCGACGTAGCCGCCTTCCTGCTCGCGGTTTCAGCCTATCTGACGCAGAACCCGCTGGAGCAGGTGAGGTTCACCTCCATCGAGGTGGACGTCACCCAGAGCCCGCTGCCCCGGGCGGCGACTCTGGTGGGCGCCCATGCCCAGCGCACCGTGGTCAGGCCGGGTGACCGGGTGGGGATCAACCTGGACCTCGCCGCCTATGAGGGCCCCCGCTTCCGGCGCGCGTTCTCGATCGACCTGCCGGACGACCTGCCTGCCGGCCGCTATTCGCTGATGATCGGCGACGGCTACAGCGTCGACGCGGTGCGCCTCGCCCTGGAGCCGGTCGAGCCGGTGACCTTTGCTCAAGCGTTGGAGCTGTTGGGTTCGTTTCACTCCCGGCGCAATCTGGTCGTGCTCGGCGTCTATGGCGGGCCGGGTCTGTCCGTGGCGGGCGAGGTGATGCCGCGCCTGCCGGGCTCGGTGCAGTCGCTCTGGAGCGCCGCGGCGAGCGGCAGTGCCACGGCGCTGCGCACCACCATCGCCCAGACCCACGAGGAGATCATGCCGTTCCCTGTGACCGGTCTGGTGCGGGTGGATCTCGAAGTACGTCGAAGAGACCCGGTGTCGGGCTCTGGAGCAGATCCGGAGAAACCGCAGGGTGAAGGCGAGGCGAAAGCGGCGGTAATCTCTCCGGAGGGCCAGCTTTGATCCGACGAACCGTAGTACCGATCCTCATCGTTCTTCTAACTGCGGCGCCGGCTTTGGCGACGCAGGTCCGCATCTTCCAGGTCCAGAGCCAGGCCGGCTTCCTCACCGGCACCCTGGAAGGGGTGAGCGTCGATTCCCTCGGGCGGATGTCGCTGGCCCCCCGTGCCGAGCGCGTCGCCTCCTTGAGCGAGCCGTTCCTGCTCTCGGCCGCGGCCCTGCCGGACGGCTGGGTCGTGGGCACCGGCAACGCCGGACGGGTGCTCAAGGTGGACCGCAAGGGCCAGGTGACCGAGCTGTTTGCCGCGCCGGAGCCCGAGGTCTTTGCCGTCTGGGCGGACCCGGACGGCACCATCTTCGCGGGCACCTCGCCACGAGGGAAGGTGTACCGGATTGCCAACGGCAAGGGAGAAGTCTTCTTTGATCCGGGCGAGACCTACATCTGGGCTCTGGCCCGTGCCGCGGACGGCGGCCTGCTCGTGGCGACCGGTACCCAGGGCAAGCTCTTCAAGGCAGACAAGAACGGAAAGGGCACGGTCCTCTACGACAGCGAGGACGGCCATCTCCGTGCCATGGAAGTGCTGCCGGATGGCGACGTCCTGATCGGCACCGCGGGCGAGGGGCTCATCCTGCGGCTCGGGCGGGATGGCAACGCGCGCACTCTCTACGATGCCGACGAGCCCGAGGTGGTGGCGCTGACCTCCGCTCCGGACGGCACCTGCTATGCCGCGGTGGCTGCCTCGGAGTCGAGCCTCGTCGACCTCGCCCAGCCCGCGGCGCAGGCTGCCGCTGGCGAGCCTCAAGTCACCGTGACCGTCGAAGGGGAGCCTGCGGCAGCAGAGCAGCCGGCCGCCGGAACCCGCCGGCCCGGCGCAATGGGGCCGCGCAGCCAGGTCCTCTCTCTATCCAAGGACGGAGTGGCGGAGATCCTCTGGGGCTTCCAGGAGGAGACGGTCTACGACCTCCTCTGGCGCCAGGGCCGCCTCTGGGTGGCGACCGGCCTGGAGGGCAAGCTCTACAGTTGGGCCGACCGCCAGATGCTCCTCGAGAAGGATCTGGACGAGCGCCAGATCGTGACCCTGCTGCCCGGCGAGGCCGGTCCGGCGTTCGCCACCACCAATGCCGCGGCCTTCTTCCGGGTCACCGCGGAAACGGAGAAGACCGGCACCTACACCAGCGCGGCCATGGACACCGGACAGGCCTCGCGCTTCGGCACCTTCCGCTGGCGCGGCGAGACTCCGGGCGGAAGTGCCGTCCGCTTCTCCTTCCGCAGCGGAGTCAGCTCCGAGCCCGACCGCACCTGGTCTCCCTGGACCGCGGCCAAGCGCGGCGAGGAGGTCTCCCTCGAAGGCCTCCCCCGTGGCCGGTACATCCAGTGGCGCGCCGAGTTGGAGTCGAGCGGCGGCCAGTCTCCCCGGCTGTACACCGCCGAGCTGTCCTACCGCCAGGAGAACCTGCGCCCGCGCATCGAGTCGCTCGGCGTCCTCGAGCCGGGGCAGATCCTGGTGCCCTCGAACTTCAACCCGTCGAACCAGGTCTACGAGCCAGCCCATCCGACTCGTGAAGGGATTTTCACCAGCGTCGGCCAGCCGGCGGACGACGATGACGCGGGCCGTACCAAGCCGCTGTGGAAGAAGGGCTACCGCACCCTGCGCTGGACCGCCGCCGATCCCAACCAGGACGGGCTCGTCTACGACCTCTCATTCCGGCCGGTCGAGTCTGAAGGAGAGTGGCTCAAGGTGGCCGACGAGCTGGAGGAGAACTACTTCAGCTTCGACGCCACGGCCCTGCCGGACGGCGTCTACCGCTTCCGCCTGCGCGCCTCCGACCGTCCCGCGAACGAGCCGGACAGCACCCTGGTCGAGGAGCGCGTGAGCGATCCGGTGGTGATCGACCACACCACGCCGGTGCTGGTCAAGGTGGACCGTTCGGGGGGCAAGCTGCGCGCCACGGTCAAGGACTCGGCGAATCCGCTACGCGAGGCCATGTTCAGCGTGGATGCCGAGGAGTGGAAGCCGGTGCCCTCGGCGGACGGCCTGATCGACGGCCAGACCGAGACGATGGTTGTAGAGCCGGGGAAGCCTGGGGGCTTGCTCCTGCTGCGCATCATGGATGCCGCCTACAACGTGGTGACCTTCAACCTTTCCGAGGCACGATGAGCGAATCGAGCAAGCGGATCGCCGTCTACCCCGGGTCGTTCGATCCCATCCACAACGGCCACCTGGACATCATCGAGCGTTGCCGTCCGCTGTTCGACGAGCTCCTGGTGGCGGTGCTCTACAACGAAGAGAAGAAGCCGCTGTTCTCCGTCGAGGAGCGGGTAGAGACCATCCGCGAGCTGGTGGGCGGGCGGGTGGAGAGCTTCTCCGGCCTCCTCGTGGACTTCATGGACCGGGTTGGCGCCCGGGTCGTGGTGCGCGGCCTGCGCGCGGTCTCGGACTTCGAATACGAGTTCCAGATGGCGCTCATGAACCGCCGCCTGAACCCGCGGGTCGAGACCGTCTACATGATGCCCAAGGAGGACTACATCTACGTGTCCAGCCGCTTGGTCAAGGAGGTCCACTTCCTCGGCGGCGACGTGACCGGGCTCGTCCCTGACCGGGTGCTGGAGCGCCTCCGCGCCCGCCCCCGTCCCTGAATCCTTGGATATCGAAACCCATCTCCTCCCCTGGTTGCAGCGGATGCCGAAGGTGGAGCTGCACGTCCACCTTGAGGGCTCGATGCGTCCGCGCGTGCTCCTGGAGCTGGCGAGGAGGAACGGCGTCGACCTGCCTGCCAACGACGAAGAAGGGCTCCGCCGCTGGTTCCAGTTCCGCGACTTCGGGCACTTCGTCGAGGTCTACCTCGCCTGCTCCCGCGTGCTGCGAACGCCCGAGGACTTCCAACTCCTGGCCCGCGACTTCCTGGAGGCGCAAGCCGCTCAGAACGTGGTCTACACCGAGGCCCACTTCACGATTTCGACCCATATTGCCAACGGAGCGAATGGGGATGAAGTGCTCGACGCCCTGGAGGAGGTGATCGGGGAGGGGGAGCGGCGCGGCATCCGTCTCCGGCTGATCCCGGACATCGTCAGGAACATAGGCCCGGCCGCGGCGGACCTCACCCTGGAATGGGCGCTCGCCGGCCGCGGGCGAGGGGTGGTCGCGATGGGCCTCGCAGGCATCGAGGCAGGCTTCCCGAACGAGCCCTACCGGGAGCACTTCGCCACAGCCAAGCGGGAGGGGCTCCATGCCGTAGCCCATGCGGGAGAACACGGCGGACCCGAATCGATCCGCTCGGTCCTGGAGGTCTGCGGCGCCGAGCGAATCGGACACGGCGTGCGTGCGGTCGAGGATCCCTCCCTCGTCGAAGAGCTGCGCGAGCGGGCCATCCCCCTTGAGGTCTGCCCGACCTCCAACATCTGCCTCGGCGTCTTCCCGGACCTGGCGAGCCACTCCTTCGACAGGCTCTACAGGAGCGGCGTGGCCGTTTCGGTGAACTCCGACGACGGCCCTCTGTTCAGCACCGATCTCACCAATGAGTACCTGGTGCTCCACCAGACCTTCGGTTACGGTCCCGACGAGTTGGTTAGCCTCGCTCTGGCCGGGCTGCGGCAATCCTTCCTGCCGGATGAGGAGAAGGCCGGTCTGGAGAAGCTCTTCCGGATAAGCTAAGGCAATGAGCGCCGACGATCCCAGCCAGCGCCTGGTCAAGCTGATCCAGGACGGGATCGATCCCGAGGGCAACTTCGGGCGGCTTTTCAAGCTCCACGCCCGCAGCATTCACAGCTACTTCCTCCGCCGCGGCCTTGCGGTCGAGGAGGCCCGCGACTCCACTCAGGAGGTCTTCCTGAGGGTCTCCCGCGGCCTTGGGTCGTTTCGGGGCGAGTCGCAGTTCAGGACTTGGCTCCTGGAGATCGCGGACCACATCTATCAGAACGAGCTGCGCCGGCGCTCTACCGGCAAGCGCAAGGGCAAGGAGATCTCGCTCGATACGGGAGGCCAGAGCGAGGACGGTGAAGGTCCCGCGCGCTTCGAGCCTCCACCCCAACCGCCGAAGGCTCTGGATGAGGTGCTGAAGCGGGAGCAGACGGAACGCCTCAGCCGGGCGATCGGGGACCTGCCCCCGAAGATGCGCGCCTGCTTTCAACTGCGCTACGACCAGGGCCGCAAGTACGAAGAGATCGCCGTCCTCATGAACGTGTCCATCGACACGGTCAAGGCCCACCTGCACCAGGCGAAACAAAGACTCAAGATTGAGCTGTCAGATCCATCTTGATTTATGAACATTTCACTCAGTTTCGCAACCGATCGTGAATGATTACAATGTGCCCTCACTCGTACGCAGACCCTCGAAATGCGCCGTCGCTGGAGACGAATTGCGCTCCCTCTTGGAGCCATCGCGCTTTCCCTGGCCGGTCCGGAACGGACGGTGGTGCTCTTCCAGTCTTCGGCTCTCGGATCTGACCCTCACACGTACTCGTTCCATCTGAAGCCCGGCTGGCTCCTGCACTTGTCGATCGAGCAGCAGGGGGCCGATGTCCTGGCCCGGGTGATCGATCCGGACGGGCGCGAGCTTTTCCTCGTGGACAGCCCCAGGGGAGGAGAGGGGAGCGAGGAGGTCTGGCTCATGGCGAGCTCGGCAGGGATCCACAAGATCGTGGTGAAGCCCTGGCCCGGGAGCAAGGGGCGGTACGAGATGCGGCTCCGGGCGAGCCGGCCGGCTACGGAGGAGGACCGCGTCAACGCAGCGGCGGAGAGGGCGTACCACCTCGCCTTCCAGGGGGAGGGAAGCGCTCCGCACGCCTGGGTGGAGGAGAGATACCTGCGAGCGGCCCGCGCCTGGGAAACCCTCGGCAGGACCGAGCGGGAGGCGGACGCCCGCTATCGGCTGGGTAGGATCCGTGCCGAAGGGAGAGATTGGCGGGGAGCGCTGGAAGCGCTGTGCCGGGCACGTGAGCTCTTCCACCTCGTAGGAGCCCGGCGATCCGAGGTGCTCTCGCTCGACGGGATCGCGGAGGCCTATCAGACGTTGGGAGAGTTGGAGAAGGCGCGGCACATCCGGAAGGAAGTGCACCTGCGCTGGAGGTCTCTGGGTGAGGCCCGGAACGTGGTTACCAACTCCTACCATCTATGTCAGCTCGCCCACATCGCCGGCCGGGCCTGGGAGGCCCTGCAATGCTACGAGCGCGTCCTGCAGGGCTGGCGGAAGCTCGGCGACCGGCAGAAGGAGGGAATTGTGGGGGTGGACATCGGCACTCTCTACACCTCTCTCGGCGACCTCGACCGGGCGCTCGAATCCTACAGTCAAGCCCTCGCCCTGCTGCCGGAGGGGAGCCCCGCCCGGGGCACTGCCCTGACCCAGATTGGCAGCGTCTACCTGCGGGCCGGGCTTTCGTGGCGGGCGCTCGTCTGGTTCAACAAGGCCCGTGCCTCCGGCGGCCAGGCCTCCGCCCTGACCGGCATGGGCGTCGCGTGGCAAAGGCTGGGGCAGCCCGCCCGCGCTCTCCCTCTCTTCCAGCACGCGCTCGCTCTCTTCGACACGCCCGCGGAGAAGGCCGCGGTCTGGTGCCACATCGGCCGTCTCCATCTCTCCTTGGACCAGCCGTGGTCCGCGATGGACGCTTTCGAACGCGCTCTCGCCCTCGGAGACCTCAAGGCCCGGGCCGATGCGCTCTCCGGCATGGCGAGGGCCGCTCGAATGCAGGGCGATCTGCCCGGGGCTTCGCAACGGATGGAGCAGGCACTGGATCTCGTCGAGTCCCTGCGGGTCGAAATCGCCCGCGAGCCCGTTTCCGGACAGAAGTTCCTTCTCGACCTCCTCAAGGCGACCTGGCTGGCATCCAAGCAGGACGATTACGCCTTCCTGATCGACCTGCTCATGGAGAGGCACCGCCTTGATCCGGACCGCGGATACGACCTTCAGGCCCTGGAGGTCAATGAACGGTCCCTGGCAAGGAGCCTTGCCGACAGCCTCGGTACCGCCTCCGAGCCCTGGTCCTTCCTCCTGGACGATGACACCGCACTCCTTGAATACTCCCTGGGCGAGGAGCGCAGCTATCTCTGGTGCATCACCCAGGCCGGTCACGCCACCGTCGAGCTGCCGAGCCGGGCAGTGCTCGAAACCGCCGCTCGGAAGCTCCACCGGCTGATGTCCAGCCGCCGCACGAGGCAGGCCACGATCGACCGGGAATCGCTGGAGGTCGCGGAGCTGCTCCTGGGTCAGGTGGCGCCGCGGCTGACCCAGAGGCGCCTCGTGATCGTCGCACCCGACATTCTCCAATACGTTCCCTTCGAGGCCCTGTTGATCTCCCGGCACGTGGTCATCCGCAATCCCTCGGCCACCGCGCTGGCCCGCCTGCGGGCCCGCGGCGCCGCCCGCGAGCCATCCCAGGGTTTGGCCGTGGTCGGCGCCGGAGTCTTCAGCGCGCTGGACAACCGGCTTCCCACCATGACGAGAGCATCGGTAGGGCCCAAGCGCCTCCCTTACGTAGACGACGAGGTGCGGTCCGTCTCTAAAAGAGCGAAACGCGGGAGAGTCCTGGTGGCCACCGGCTTCGACGCCGTGCGCGAAGTTGTGCTGAAGGGCGCCCTCGGGAGCTTCCCCTTGCTCCATCTCATCGGTCACGGAAGGACCGACCCGAAGCGTCCGGAGCTGTCCGGGCTCCTGCTGTCGAGCTACACCCGCCGGGGGCGCCCGCGCCCTGGCTGGCTGACGGCGAAAGAGGTTCGCGAGATCGACCTCAGGGCTGATGTCGTGGTACTGAGCGCCTGCCGGACGGGTCTGGGCAAGGAAGTCCGGGGGGAGGGGCTGGTGGGCCTGAGCCAGAGCGTCCTCGCTGCCGGGGCCTCGAGCGTGGTGGCGAGCCTCTGGAACGTGGACGACCAGGCCACGGCCGCACTGATGGATCGCTTCTACGGCGAGATGCTGGATCACGGACGGCCTCCCGCGGAGGCGCTCCGGCTGGCGCAGCTCTCCCTGCGGAACGATCGGCGCTGGAGCTCCCCCTACTATTGGGGCGGCTTCGTGCTTCAGGGCGACTGGCTCAACAAAGCCAGACGCGTCGGGTCTCCTTAGAGAGAGGGAGGGAGTTATGGCAAAGAAGCGATCTTCCAAGAAGCCGCCGGCCAAACCTGGGCAGGGCAAGGGCAAGCAGCCCAAAACGGAGAAGGCGCCGCCGGAAGACCCCAAGACCAAGCCCCTCGATCCTCCCCCTCCCGGAACGGGGGGCGGGACTACCGGCTCTGGGGACGAAAACCAGCTCCCCTGATTGGCGACGAGGGGGCAGACGTGACAACCTAGCAGTCCACCGGGGTCCGACGCCCGGTGAGGAGGTCACGCGAGCATGAGCGAGGAGCACCAGACGCCACTCAACTGGTACGCGGGCGGGAAGGATGCCGACGTCCAGGAGACCGAGGAGTGGCTGACCGCCTTCGAGCAGGTCATCGAGCACGAAGGAAGCGGGCGCGCCTGCTTCCTTCTCCAGAAGCTGCTCGAGAAGGGCTACGAGAAGGACATCACCCTCCCCTTCACGGGCAACACGCCTTACATCAACTCGATCCCGACGACCAAGGAGCCGGCTTACGGCGGCGACCGTGCCATCGAGCGCCGGATCAAGAGCATCGTGCGCTGGAACGCCATGGCCATGGTGGTGCGCGCCAACAAGCGCTTCGCCGGCCTGGGCGGCCATATCTCCACCTTCGCCTCGGCGGCCACCCTCTACCAGGTGGGCATGCACCACTTCTTCAAGGGGCGCGGCGAGAGCGGCTTCGACGGCGACATGATCTACTTCCAGGGGCACGCCTCCCCGGGCATCTACGCCAATGCCTTCCTCGAAGGCCGCATCCCTGTCGAGAAGATGGAAGCCTTCCGCCGCGAGCTGGAGAAGGGCGGCGGCCTCTCCTCCTATCCCCATCCGTGGCTCATGCCCGACTTCTGGGAATTCCCCACAGTCTCCATGGGGCTGGGGCCGATCGCCGCGATCTATCAGGCCAAGTTCAACCGTTATCTGCGAAACCGGGGCCTGCGCGATCCTCAGAACCGCAAGGTCTGGGCCTTCCTCGGAGACGGCGAGACCGACGAGCCCGAGACGCTCGGGGCGATCAGCCTCGCCTCCCGCGAGAAGCTGGACAACCTCATCTTCGTCATCAACTGCAACCTCCAGCGGCTCGACGGCCCGGTGCGCGGCAACGGCAAGATCATCCAGGAGCTGGAGACCAACTTCCGCGGCGCCGGCTGGAATGTGATCAAAGTCATCTGGGGGAGCGATTGGGATCCCCTGATCGAGGCGGACAACACCGGCCTCCTCATCAAGCGCATGACCGAGGCGCTCGACGGCGAGTACCAGAAGTACACGGTCGAGGGGGGCGACTACGTGCGCCGCGAGTTCTTCGGCAAGCACCCCGAGCTGCTGGAACTGGTCAAGAACTTCTCCGACGAGCAGCTCCATGCATTGCGGCGCGGCGGCCACGATCCGGTCAAGGTCTTCGCCGCCTTCAAGGCCGCGGTCGAGCACACCGGCTCGCCGACGGTCATCCTGGCCAAGACCGTCAAGGGCTACGGCCTCGGGGAAGCAGGAGAGGGGCGCAACGTCACCCATCAACAGAAGAAGCTCAGCGATGAAGAGCTGCGCTTCTTCCGCGACCGCTTCGACATCCCTGTCTCCGACAAGGATCTGCACGACGCGCCGTTCTACCGGCCGGCCGACGACAGCGAGGAGATCCAGTACCTCCAGGAGCGCCGCCGCGCGCTGGGCGGCTATGTCCCCTCCCGCCGGGTACGCTCCGAGCCGCTGCCGCTGCCCCCGGACAGCATCTGGAAGCGCTACTCCGAGGGGGTCAACCGCGAAGTCTCGACCACCATGGTTTTCGTCCAGATCCTGACCCAGCTCATGAAGGACAAGGAGATCGGCAAGCGGGTGGTGCCCATCGTCCCGGACGAGGCGCGCACCTTCGGCATGGAGTCGCTCTTCCGGGAGTTCGGCATCTACTCCTACGTGGGCCAGCTCTACGAGCCGGTGGACAAGGGCATGCTCCTCTACTACCGCGAGGTCAAGGACGGCCAGATCCTGGAAGAGGGCATCACCGAGGCGGGCTCCATGTCCGACTTCATCGCCGCGGGCACCTCCTACGCCACCCACGGCATCGACGCCATCCCGTTCTTCATCTTCTACTCGATGTTCGGCTTCCAGCGGGTCGGCGACCTGATCTGGGCCGCCGCGGACCAGCGCTCCCGCGGCTTCCTCCTGGGCGCCACCGCCGGCCGCACCACGCTCAACGGCGAGGGGCTCCAGCACGAGGACGGCCACAGCCATGTCCTGGCGAGCGTCGTCCCCAACCTGCTGGCCTACGATCCGGCCTATGCCTTCGAGCTGGCCACGATCATCAAGGAAGGCATGCGGCGGATGTTCCAGGAGCGCGAAGACATCTTCTACTACATCACCCTCACGAATGAGAACTACCCCATGCCTCCCATGCCCCCCGGAGTGGAGGAGGGGATCCTCAAGGGTCTCTACAAGTTCAAGGGAGTCCCGGAAGGAATGGACGGCAAGCCGCGGGTCCACCTGATCGGGAGCGGCTCGCTCCATCGCGAGGCCCTCAGGGCCCAGCAGATCCTGGCCGAGCGCTTCGGCGTGGCGGCCGAGGTCTGGAGCGCGACCAGCTACAAAGAGCTACGGCGCGACGCCCTGGAAGCGGAGCGCTGGAACATGCTTCACCCGGACCAGGAGGCACGCAAGCCCTACGTGGTCTCGCTCTTCGAGGGGGATGACCGGCCGATCATCGCGGTCTCCGACTACATGAAGCTGGTGCCCGACCAGATCGCCCGCTGGCTGCCGGGCCGGTTCTATCCCCTGGGCACGGACGGCTTCGGCCGCAGCGAGACGCGCGAAGCCCTGCGCCGCTTCTTCGAGGTGGACGCCGAGTTCGTGGTCATCGCCACTCTGGTGCAGCTCGCCCGGCGTGGAGAGATCGAGCCGGCCCGGGTCCGGCAGGCGATTGAAGAGCTGGGGGTCGATCCCGAGAAGCCGTACGCGCTGATGGTGTAAAGTAGACGCCCGACTTCTTAGGAGGATATCGACGTGCGCAGAGCGCTTACCTACGCCCTTTCCCTGGCTCTCCTGCTGCCGGCCCTCGCGGTGGCCGCCCCTGCCGTCTACAAGGTGGACTCGGACCACAGCGGAGTGAGCTTCACCATCCGCCACTTCGTCTCGAACGTGCCCGGCCGCTTCAAGGACTTCGACGGCTCCATCAAGTACGACGCGCAGAACCCGGCCGCGTCGAGCGTCAACTTCACCATCCAGGCGGCCTCCATCGACACCGACAACCCCGACCGCGACACCCACCTGCGCGGGGACGACTTCTTCAGCGTGGAGAAGTTCCCGACCCTGAGCTTCTCCAGCACCTCGGTGAAGGCCCTGGACGCCGATACCCTGGAGGTCACCGGCGAGCTGACGATGAAGGGCGTGACCAAGAAGGTGACGGTGCCTGTCGAGCTGCTCGGATCGGTGAAGACTCCGCGCGGCGAGAAGGCCGGCTTCGAAACTGCCTTCAAGCTGGACCGCAAGGAGTACGGCATCACCTGGAACCGCGCGCTGGATGCCGGCGGCGCGGTCCTCGGCGACGACGTGAAGATCAGCATCTCCATCGAAGCCGACCGCCAGGCCGAGACGCCTGCCAAGTAGATTGATCCCATCCCCTCTCCCCCGAACCGGGGGAGAGGGGGATGACGATGCATTCCCACCATTCGTAACTCACTTCCGAGCGGCCGGAAGTCACTGACCTGCCCTCGGAAGTCACTGACCTGCCGTCCGTAAGTCATTTACCTGGCGCCGTAAGTCACTTACCTGCGCCCGGAAGCCAGTTACCCGCCTCCCGGAAGTCACTTACCAGCCGCAGGTAAGAGGTGGGGGGCCTTAGCGCCAGAGGTTCAGGAGGTAAGCCAACACTTGTGGTGGATAGGAAGAACTGGCTAGGATACGGAGTTCCCAGTTCACCACGATGGAGAAGTAGTATGGCCATGACGGACGACCTCGGCCCCCGCGATCAAGGCTTCATGGACACGCCCGACGAACTGTTCCGACGCTACTACCGGCCGGTGGTCGCCTTCTTTACACGCCGGGGATTCTCCCTGGACGAGAGCCAGGATCTAGCCCAGGAGACGTTTCTTCGGGTCTTTAAGAATATGGACAGCTTTCGAGGTGAGAGCGCCATCGAGACCTGGCTCTTCCAGATTGCCGGGAATCTGTACAAGAACACTCTCCGCAGCCTCCAGACCCAGAAGCGGGATGCCCAGGAGGTGTCTCTGGAAAGCTCCGAGGCAGTCGTGGAAATAGGTACCCGAGACAGCGATGCTTTGAGAGCCATCCTGACCCAAGAGCGATCCCAACGGCTCCACAAGGCCCTTGAGGACCTGCCACCGCAGATGCGGCAGGCGGTATACCTGCGCGTGGACGGGGATTTGAAGTATCGTGAGATCGCCGACGTGATGCACATCACGATCGAGACGGTTAAGGCACATCTGTACCAGGCGAGACAGAAGCTGAGGGACCGTCTCGCCGACTACTTTACGGATATCGAGTTTTGAGCGAAGACGACCAGAAGCCACCGTTGGACGCCGCCCTCCGCCATCTTGCGGAGCAGCAACGGCGGTCCTTGACCAGCCATCCGACGCCGCAGGAGCTGGCGGCCTATCACGGTGGAGAGTTGCCGCCGGAAGCCGAGTCGCGGATGCTCGACCACCTGGCCATCTGCCGCGAGTGCAGCGATCTGCTCCTCGATTTGGCCGGTTTCGCGGACCTGAAGCCGCCGCAGGGCGTGCCCGAGCTGACCGACGAGCAGGTCGAGCAGGATTGGCAGGCGCTCCGGTCCCGGATGCGAGCGGGGGAGGGGAGGAAGGAGAGGACGGCGGAGGTGGTGCCGATCCGGCCGGCAGGGCGGTTGCCGCGGCCGGAGCAGAGTCATTGGCTGCCGATTGCTGCGTCGCTGCTGGCGGTGATCGGGTTGTCGTTCGGGCTTTACCAGACCGTGAAGGTGGGGCCGAACTCTGAATTGCAGTCGGTGCGCGAGGTCGATTCGGGTTCAGCGGTGAGAGGAGACGACGAGCCCGGCCAGAGTATTTCCTCTCGTGCTCCAGGATTGATTCGCCTCAGACCTTATCCGAACGCCGTGGCGAGCTATCCCCCCTACGAGGCCGAGATTGTCTATGAAGAGCAAGGTGATGTTGTGAAGCGGGTCCCGGTCACGACGATCGATACAGATCCCTTGCTGCTAATTCCTGCTGGTTCGCTGGCCCGCGGGAGGTACCATGCATACCTCTATGGAATTCGGGAAGGAAAGAAAGTCGTGTTGTCGGAGGTAGAGTTCGACGTCAATGATCCGTAGCAGTACCGGCGTTCTGTCCCTCTTTGGCCTGCTGCTTGTGCAGGCTGGTGCGCCACGGCTTTCCTTACCGCTTTTTTCCAAGCCCATCACACAGGCGCAAGCACGCCCTATATCCGGGGGCCAAAGCCTCGAAAACGAGCTGGCATCGGGAGAGCAGCACACCTACAGTATTCCCCTCTCCCTGAAGGACTTTCTTTCGGTCGAAGTCGACCAGCGCGGCATCGACGCCCTGGTCACCCTTCTCGATCCCGCGGGGACGACCGTGATTCAGATGGAGAGCCCTGAAGGCCGCAGGGGAAGAAAGCCCGTATGCGCCGTGGCTAAAGTATCCGGTCCCTACCGGCTGCAACTAAGCGGAAAGGGAAAAGGATGGCGAGGCTCTTATCGAGTGACCGTCCGGGAAGTCCGCAAGGCCTCGAAGGCCGACCACGCCTGTGATACCGCCCTTCGGATCATCACCGAAGGAGACGCTCTCCGGGAGAAGCAGCCGGCGGATGCAATCGAGAAGTATCAAACGGCGCTTGGCGCTTGGTCCGCGGTGAGCGATTCCTGGGTTCAGGTGTTGGCCTTGGAACGCCTCGGATCTCTCCTCACAAACCAGGGTAGTTATGACAAGGCATTGTCTGCGTACGGTCAGGCACTACCTCTGGCCCGCGCTTTGGGAGACCGCAGAGCCGAGGCGCACCTGTCCAGTCGCACCGCTGTGGTGTACACCTTCCGGGGAGAGCAGGTCCGCGCCCTACCCCTCGCGCAGAGTGCGTTGGCTCTCGCCGAGGCAGGGGAGTACCTCGACATCCAGGCCTCCTCTCGGAATATTCTCGGAATGATCTCGAGGGGCTTGGGTCAGGTTCAGGACGCACTAGTCTCCTATCGGATCGCCCAGGAGCTCTGGCAGCAGGCGAAGGAGCCTGCCGAAGAGGCACGCGTTCTCAGCAACCGAGGGGAGCTTTACTTGACAGTGGGCATGGCGGACCAGGCGCTCGCCTCGTTCAATCAAGCCCAGGGGCTCCTGAGCCGGGAAGAAAAGAGGGACGTACGACTCTGGATGCTTGCCGGGGCGGCTGCGGCGCTTCATGAAAAGTGGGAGCTGCCCCGGGCCAAAATGTTTTACGGCTTGGCGCTCGATCTGGCCCGGACCCCTAGAGAACAGATGGTGATCCTCCATCGCATGTCCCTTGTACGCCGGGACGAGGGTGATCTGCCCGGGGCGATTACCGTGCTCGAGAAGTCCTTGCAACTCGCTCGCCTTCAAAAAGACGGCCGACGTGAAGCCTACGCTCTGGCAGACCTCGCCCATATGGAGGATCTGCGGAACCGGGAAGCGGAGGCCGTCCAAAAGTTCGATCAGGCGCTGGAGATCCTAACCGAGCTGCGGGACCCTGCCGCCATGGCATCCGTTCTTTTCGGCCGGGCAGAGGCTGAGAGGGAACGCGGCCATCTCGACGAAGCAATTACATCGATCGAGGAGTCCATAAGCTTGGTCGAGTCCCTGCGCTCGGATCTCAATCCAGGACCGCGCATCGCATTCTTCGCCTCCCGGCATCAGTATTACGAGCTGTACGTGAACCTGTTGATGGAGAAGCACCGTCACAACCCGGATGCTGGGTATCAGGACCGAGCATTCGAAATCGGTGAGCGCTCTCGAGCCCGGTCCTTGCTGGACGACATGGCTGGACGGCCAAGCGCAGCGGCCATGACCCTGAGAGAGATCCAGCGAGAGGTCTTGGACAGGGATTCGCTGCTGTTGTCCTATCAGTTGGGGAATCCCAAGAGCACCCTCTGGCTCGTGACGCCGGATTCCTTGACTTCCTTCGATCTACCCCCCCGGTCCGAGATTGAGAAGGAGGTTCTGCGGGTTCGGGAACGACTGTCAAACGGAGCCGGATTGGCCGAGGCCGGAAATCTCAGCGGCATGCTGCTTCCGGTCGGGATTGCTCCCCTCGGCCGCAAGCGCCTCCTCATCGTGCCCGACGGACTCCTGCACCTCGTCCCCTTCGCTGCGCTTTGTGAGTCCCGCTTGCCGGAGGGAGGGTGCCGGACTCGGACGCCTCTCGTTCTCAATCACGAAGTCGTGCATCTCCCTTCCGCATCGGTGCTCGGACGGATGCGGAAGAAGCTAGAGTCCCGGCAGCCGGAAGCCGGGCCCATCGGTTTGCTGGCCGACGCGGTATTCGAGCGCCGCGATCGGCGGCTCATCGATAAGATCGGCGAGCCGCGGCCGGGCGAGAAGGAGCCTGATAGCGGATTGGGAATCGAGCGCCTGGGGCGTCTGCGATACACAGATACGGAAGCTGACGAGATCCTCAAGCTTTTCCCCGCTGAGACAGGGTTCAGCGCCCGCGGCTTCTTGGCGAGCCGCGAAACCGCAATGAGCCCGGAGTTCCTTCGCAACCGTATTCTCCACTTTGCGACCCACAACATCGTCGCGGAGCACCCCGATCTGTCGGGGCTCGTGCTGAGCCGATTCGACGCGAGTGGCCGCCGGATGCAAGGCTTCCTGGGCGTGCAGGAAATTTATGGTCTGAAGCTATCGGCAGAGCTCATAGTGCTGAGCGCCTGCGGTACCGGACTCGGCAGCGAGGTCCGTGGCGAAGGGGTGCTGGGCCTGACTCGTGCCTTCCTCCACTCGGGTGCAAAGCGTGTGGTAGTGAGCCTCTGGAGTGTCCAAGAGCGAGAGACGACCGAACTGATGACCCGCTTCTATCGAAAACTGCGCGACGGCCTTCCTGCCTCGGCCGCTCTGCGGTCCGCTCAGGCTTCGATGTTCTCCGATAGTTACCGGCCGCGAGCCTGGGCCAGTTTCGTGCTTCAGGGCGAGCCCCGCTGATCCTTTCGTCTCCTCCAAACAAAACCTAAGCTCCGGTGTCTACACAGGGGAATCTGAAGAGGCGAGTGGATCGCCTCGAAACTCAACTCAAAGGAGGGGCGCGATGGATAAACCTGACGGCCAGAAGATCAAGGACAACGATACGACCAAGAGCCCTCGGAGCTACCCCGTCGCGGGGGAAGATCCGCCGCCGGTCCCCCAGAGCGACGGCGACGACAATGATCCGGGTAAGCCTCCGGGTGCCAGCTATCCGCTCGAGGGCGCCGACTGATGAACCGGTCGGGCAGGCGGGATGGAGCATTCCGCCTGCCTCCTCTTCCCGAGGAGGCCAGGCAGCAGGAGATTTTCCCCTTTCCTGAAGGTGTGGAAGGCGAGTCCGGAGATCCGGTAGGTGCCGCCGGAATGGACGAGGTCGAGCGGCTCCTGCGCGAGCGGCCCCTCCGCAGGCGTCGCGGCAACAAGAGAGAGGTTATCGATGGTGTTAGCCCTCAAGACCTTGCCCAGGCCGGATGGGGCGTCATCTTTCCCCAGTCGGGGGGGCTGGCAACGGAACTGCGGAAGGCCCTTGAGCCGCTCCTGACCCGCCGGAGGGATGAGGCGGGAGAGGCCAGGTATCGCGAATACCTAGAGGAAGAGGGATACCGTTCAGGTAACAACCATCTCGATTTCCTACAACGCCGGAAGGCGGGACCCGGCAGGGTCGATCCGAAGCTCGTGCCCTACTACCTATTGATCGTCGGTAGTCCGGAGGAGGTCCCTTACGCGTTCCAGTATGGCCTGGACCTTCACCATGCCGTTGGGCGTATCCATTTCGGCACGACGGAGGAATACAAACTCTACGCGGAAAGCGTGGTGGCGGCAGAGACGGCACCGGTGCCGCCCTCTCGCAGGATGGCTCTGTTCGGACCCCGCCAGGATGAGGGGACCCGCCTTAGCGTCGAGGGTCTGCTATCGCCCCTTGCCGATGGTCTGAGCGAGACCTGTCAAGTTGACAAGTTTTTCGAAGGGAGCGCCACCAAGGCGAACCTGAAACGCCTGATGGGCGGGGATGCCACCCCAGATCTTCTCTTTACCGCAGGTCATGGGGTTGTGTATAAAGCGGAAAGTCCGCGCCAACGTCCCCGCCAAGGCGCTCTGGTCTGCCAGGATTGGCCGGGGAACGGACGTGTCGCCACAGAGCACGCCTTCGCGGCTGACGATCTGGGCGCCGATGCACGGCTGCTGGGGCTCATCGCGTTCCTATTCGCCTGCCATAGCGCCGGCACGCCGAAGGTCAACAATTTTCCCGAGGGGGCTTCGAACGTGATCGCCCCCCAATCCTTCGTGTCAAGCCTGGCGCAGCGGCTCCTGGCGCGTGGAGCCATGGCCGTGATTGGACACGTGGAGCGAGTCTGGCAGTGCTCTTTCCTCTGGCGAGATACAGGCTTTCAATCTAAACCCTTTGTGGAGAGCGTCCGGCGAATCCTCAACGGAGGACCTTTGGGATGGTCCCTGGAGCCGATCAATCAGCGCTTCGCCGATCTTGCGGCATCGTTGTGCGCCTTGATGGACGAGCCCGAGCTCGGAGGCACCGTGGACAAGACGTATCTCAACGAGATGCGGACCGCCTGCAGGGATGCCCGCAACTACGTGGTAGTGGGGGATCCTGCCGTGCGGCTGCCAGTTCCACCCAAGCCAGAACCGAAAAAGCGCGTCATGCGCGGCGGTTGAATGAGGAACGGCAAGAGCCTCCATCATCACGACGGTCTGCCCACAGGCGCGGCTCCGGATTGGGACCGCCTCCTGCTGACCGGGCCGGACAAGATTTTCAGGGGACTCCGGTCGTGGCTGGGGCCGAAGCGGGCAGAAGATACGGAGGTTGAGCGCGGTTATTGGAGAGCGCTGGTTGATCGCGGGGATAACGAGGAACTGGTTGCGGCCATAGTGGAGCGGCTTGGCCTCGATAGCGACCGGCTGCTCGACCTGGATGCCATAGACCTCCCACCTATCCGCGAGAGTCTGGAGCGCGCCGCCCGCGAGCGGCTGGATGGCCTCGATCTTCCCCGCGACGAGCGGGAACGGGTCCGGAAACACTCCTTTCTCCTGGCGGAAGCGGCGTTCGAAGCGCAAGGAGATCTGTGTCCTGCCTTGGCCCTCTATGCCCTGATCCATGACGCTCGGCTGGGAGCGGATACCTTCTCGCTCTACGAGGAGGTCCTGCTCCGGTTCAAGGTGGGAAACGCGTTGCTCCTGCTCGATGAGCGTCCCGAGCGCCGGTGGCGATGTGTGGGGTTCGTCCGGCAGGCGTCCGAGCTGGCCGACATCCTGAGCGAGAGGAGCGAGGCTCCGCGGGAGGCCTTGCGCGCGCTCACGCTGGAGATTCGCATCTGGCTCGGACACCGCCAGGAGGAACTGGGCGACCTTTATGCCGCGGCAGAGTGCTTCCAGGCGGCTTTCACTTATTCGCGAACGATCGATGACCGGGTCACCTGCGCAGCCCGCGCAGCTTCGGCCCTGGCGGCCTGCGGTCGGGTCCAGGAAGCCCGAGAGATCCTTCTCTCGGTTCAGGAAGAGGTCGACCAGGTCGAAGACGAGATGGTCCGCGAGCTTTGGGAAGGGGTTTTCTGGAGCCTTGGAGGGGAGAGCGGGTGATCTGGCCCTACGCCGAGCTCGATCTTTGGGTGACACCAGACCCGGAAGGAAAAGGTTTTCGGGTCGAAGCGAGCTTTGGGAAGAAGGTCGCTCGGGGGAGGTTTGAAGAGCCATTCACCAGACAAGAGCTGGACGCATTCCGAGAAGCGGTCTCGCAGGGACGGGGACAGGCCGTTGACGCGCGGAAGCTTGCGAAAGGCCTGGGGCAGAAGCTCTTCAATGTGGTGTTTACGGGTACCTTGAGGGACCTCTGGAACCGGGCCAAGCGTGAATCAGGATTCAAACGCGGCCTGAGGCTGCGCTTGCGTCCGGCTCCAGAAGTCGCCCACTGGCCCTGGGAGCTCCTCCATAGCCCGGAAAGGTACTTGGCGCTGTCTACAAGGACGCCTGTAGTCCGCCACATAGAGGAGCCTGTAGCCCTTCAAATCACTTGGTTGCCTTGGCCGCTCAGGATCCTCGTTGTCATTCCCAGCCTGAGGGAGTACGACGAGCTGGATGGTGAGCAGGAGTTGAAGGAGATCCGGGAGGCTTTGGACCGCCAGATCCGCCTTGGTCTGGTTCGGGTCGAGAGGCTCGAGCCTCCTACCCTGGATTCCCTGGAGCAACGGTTGAAGCGCGAGCGATTTGACGTGCTTCATTTCATCGGCCACGGCAGTTTCCGCCAGGACGAAGGTGCGCTCCTTTTCGAAGGCGTGGAGGGGATGAGTGACCCGGTGGACGGGGTAGGCCTTGCCGGTGCGCTCAACCAATCGATACGTCTTGTCGTGTTGAATGCATGCGAGGGAGCGTGCAGTTCCCCAGATGATCCTTTTGCCGGGGTGGCACAGGCCCTGGTAAGTCGAGGTATCCCTGCGGTAGTGGCCATGCAGTACCCCATAGACGATTCAATGGCCATGCGATTTGCTCGAGCGTTCTACGCCGGGATGGCCGAAGGGCAGACGGTGGAGTGGGCCATGACCCGGGCGCGCCATGCGCTGCGACGCGGACTCGATTGGACAATTCCCATCCTTTTCCTGTCATCCCCGAGTGGCAGGCTTTTTCGATTGAGGCCGCCGTGGAAATGGCTGGTAGCTTTTGCCATGGTTCCGTTGCTGGGTTTGGGCTTGTGGTTCGGGTATCGCAGTTTTACTGCGCCTAAGGAGATCGCACCTCAGGCCTTCGTCCAGACTGTACCTGAGGAGATCGCACCTCCCACCTTCGTCCAGCCCTGCCCTCCGGTCGAGGGTTTGGACATGGAGTTCGTCCGGATTCCGGCGGGCAGCTTCTCCATGGGATCGACAGAGGGGGACGAGAAGCCGACGCACAGGGTCGAGATCAGCCGTCCGTTCTGCCTCGGAGTCTACGAGGTGAGTCAGAAGCAGTGGGAGGCGGTGATGGGGCCCAGTTCTTTCGCGAGCGAGCAGCGCGGGGACGACCTGCCCGTAACCAGGGTGAGTTGGGAAGAGGCCCAGGATTTTTTGGGGAGGGTGAGCAACAGGGCAGGATCAACGGTTGTCGTACGCCTTCCTACCGAGGCGGAATGGGAGTACGCAGCGCGTGGGCCGGATCGAGGGGGCCCTGCGAGCTCCAATTGCGAGGCTGACGGCCGCTTTGACGGCTTGGCTCCTGTCGGTTCCTTGCGCCCCAATGGTTGGGGTCTCTACGACATGTACGGCAATGTGTGGGAGTGGGTGCAGGACTGGTATGGAGATTATGAGGTGGGCGCAGTCACCGACCCGGCAGGTCCGAAAGCCGGAACCAGACGGGTCAAACGGGGAGGGAGCTTTAGCTCCGCCCCTGCGAATTGCCGCCCCGCCCGCCGCAACTCCCAAAAACCCGACCGCCACTTCCACGATGTCGGCTTCCGCGTCCTGCGCGAGCTGGATGTCGGTCAGGATGAGCTGCCGAGCTCCCAGGAACAGCGATAGAGGGGGAAAACAAAAAGGGGCCAGGGGTGTTCAGGTCTTCAGCCTTAGCCCCCCGGCCGAGGCGTTGGCGCTATGCCAATTTTCTTAGACGCCCCGGCAGCATTTTTACCGGGGTTGGCAGCAGACGAGCTCCGCGGCCCATTTTCTTCCTCGGGAAGCAAATCTGTCTCGCTAAAACTCTATGCACCGGGCCTGCCTCGGTTCTGCTCCCACGCAGCCGGTTTTGCCGCGCCGGATTCCGCTCTCCCGCGTCGCCTCCATTTTTTTCCGGCTCCGGGGGAGTACAACGCTCCGAGCTCGAATTTAGAGCTCCAGATTTGAATTTAGACCTACCTGGCGCCAATCTGGCACTCTAATCTTGAATCTCGAGGTCCAAAAGGCAAATTGGCACTCTGGCGGGCAGATTGGCACTCCGCGGGGGCATTCTGGCACTCTGAATTTGGCCGCCGAGGTCTGGAAGGCAGATTGGCACGCCGGAATTTCTTTCTGGCACGTCGGCGGGCAATCTGGAACTCTGAATTTGGCCGCAGAGGTCTAGAAAGCAATTTGGCACATTGAATTTGGCCGCAGAGGTCTAAAAGGCAATTTGGCACGTTGCGGGCAAATCCGGCGTGCTGCGGCCGCGTTCCGAGCGCCAAAAAAGGGCCGGGGGTCCAGGTCTGAAGCCTGTGCCCCCGGCCGAGGCGTTGGCGCTATGCCATTTCTAATAGACACGGTCCCGGGAAAAAAGTTGAACCCGGGTGTGTGACTTTCTTCATTTTCCCGCTTGCTGGATCGCCTTCTTCCGTGCCGCTTCAAACTCGTCCCCCGCATTCCAGGCGGGGAGCTGGTCCGTGTTGGCGATCTGGAGGCCGGCGTAGAAGCCCAGGCGGGCGTCGTCGATCATGCCGTCGTAGTTCCAGTCGGGCGTCAGCTCGTCGCTCGGCTGGTGGTAGTGCGCGGCCTCCCAGGCCTCGATCTTCTGCTTGCCCTCTTCCGCGGGCTTGCCTTTGAGCTTGGTGCTTGTGTCCAGGTAGATCGCGGGCACTCCGATGCGGGCGAAGTTGAACTGGTCGGAGCGGTAGAAGAAGCCCTTGTCCGGGAACTGGTCGCCTACCACCTGCCGGGACTGCTTCGCGGCCAGGGTCTTCACCACCTGGTCCAGCGAGGACTTGCCCATGCCGATGAAGGCAACTTCCGCGGAGGAGCCGAAGATGTTGCCGCTGTCATAGTTGATGTTGGCCGCGATCTTTCCGGCCGGGAACGTCGGGTGCTTGGAGTAGTACTCGGAGCCCAGCAGCCCCTGCTCTTCGGCCGCGACGAAGAGGATCAGGATCGAGCGGCGGGGCGGCTCGGGCAGGGCCGCGAACGCCTTGGCGATGGCCAGGAGCTGGGCCGTGCCCGTCGCATTGTCGACGGCGCCGTTGTAGATCTTGTCCCCTTCCTTGTCCGGCTCGCCGATCCCGAAGTGGTCGTGGTGCGCGGAGTAGACCACCACTTCTTCCTTGAGCTTCGGATCGCTCCCACGCAGCAGGCCGCCGACGTTGGCCGTCTTCTTGCTCGAGATCTTGTTTTCCAGGGTCAGGGAGGTGGTCACCCCCAGCGGCACCGGCTTGAAGTCGCGGCTCTGGGCCTGCTTGATCAGCGCGTCCAGGTCGTGCCCGCCCAGCTTGGCGATCTGCCTGGCGGCGTCCTCGGTCGTCCAGGCAGAGACCTGGATGCGGGGCTCGTTTTCGGCGGGCAGCTCGAACTGCTCGCCGGTCCAGGAGGACTGGACCACCTGCCAGCCGTAGCCGGCCGACGGCGTGGTGTGGACGATGATCGCCCCGGCCGCTCCTTGCCGCGCCGCGCTCTCGTACTTGTAGGTCCAACGGCCGTAGTAGAGCCGCCGGTTGCCCTCGAACAGCTTGGGGTCCCCCTCGGGGTCGTTGTTGAGCATCACCAGGACTTTGCCCTTGAGGTCCATCCCCTTGTAGTCGTCCCACTGGTACTCGGGCGCCTGGATGCCGTAGCCGACGAAGACCAACTCGGCGTTCTGGATGATGGAGCGGTCTTTTTGCACGCCGCTCGAGGCGATGAACTGGTCGAAGTTTTTGAGGGAGACCTTCTGGCCGCCCTTGGTGAAGTCCCAGGTCTGGGGAGGCTTGGAGTCGATGCCGACGATGTCGAACGGTTGCAGGTAGCTGCCTTTGTCTCCGCCCGGCTCGTAGCCCATCATCTCTAGCGTGGACGACAGGTAGAGCTGGGTCAGCTCGTCGCCCCGGCTCGCCGGACCGCGCCCTTCGAGCAGATCGTCCGCCAGGAAACGGACCGGGCCTTCGATGGCATCGCGGTCGATCTCGGCCGCTGCCCGGTCGGCAGGCGATTGCGCGGCCGTCTGTGCGCAAAGACTTGTCGGCAGGGCCAGCAACCCGAGCAGGATCAAGATGTTGCGATATTTCATGAGCAAGACCTCCGTGGTCGTGGTTTCTTCGGGCCGCCCACTTTACCAGAGCCTCCTTCCCCGGTAGACCGCTCCCTGCTATGGTTCTGTCGATGAAGCTGGCGATGACGGTTCGCGACTGCCTCTATCTCAACTGGGCCCTCCCCGTGGAGGCCCTCCCCGAGCCGCCGGCCCCGCTCCGTTATCAGCTCCATACCGCGGAGGGGCAGGACTGGGTTTTCGCCTCCGCCCTGCTGTTCCATCAGGATGCCGTCCGCCTCGCGGCCCTGCCGCTGATCCGGGTCGGCTATCCGCAGTTCAACCTGCGCTTCTACGTGCTGGACAGGGAAGGGACCCCCTCGGTCCTGTTTCGCCGCATGCTGATGCCGGGCTGGGTCGTCCCCGGCGTGCGCCTGGTCTCGCACCAGCCGGCGTTCGGGGCTCGTCTGGACTTTCCCAGGCCGACGGTGGACGCGGGTGACGGTCCCTGGCGCTGGCGGGTTGAGCACGGCGGGACGCTGGAGGTCCGGGCCTGGCGCGACATGTCGGCGGTCTCCGCGGGAGCGGGGATCGGAGAGGGGCCGCGCCTGGGCTCCTGGGATGACACGGTGCGCTACTTCCAGGTGCGGCTGCGGGGCTACGCCCAGAATGCCGACGGACGCCTGCGGCGGATCGACGTGCGGAAACCGTCCCCGGTGGCCGTCGCTTGGCCGCTGCGCGCCGAGGTCTCCGGGGCGCAGCTGCTTCCGGACCTGTTCTGCCTGCCGTCCAATGGCTTCGCCTGGCCGCCGCTCCATTCAGCGTGGCTCTCGCCCGAGATTCCGTTCGCCTTCGAGCTCGGGCTGGCTCCCAAAGAGGTGGCGGTGAGCCGCGGCATGCCGCAGCCGGCCGCGGGCCGGGTGGCGGGGGCCTGGCGTGCAAAGGCGGCATTGCGCGAGCAGCGTGTCCTGGAAGAAACCGAGCCTCGCGAGGCCCGGCGGGCCTCGTGCTAGCATCCCGTCCATGAACCCTGTCCACCCCAAAGACCGACGGCCGCAGCGCATCGCGGTCCTGCCCGGCGATGGCACCGGCAAGGATGTGACCGCGGAGGCGGTCAAGGTGCTGGAGTCCGCCGCCGAGGCCTGGGACCTCCCCCTGGAACTGGTGCATCTCGATTGGGATGCCGACCGTTATCTCGCGACCGGCGAGACCATGCCCGCCGGCGCCCTCGATGATTTCCGGCAGAACTACTCGGCCATCTTCATCGGCGCCTATGGCGATCCCCGCGTGCCGGACATGAAGCATGCCGCGGATATCCTTTTAGGCATCCGCTTCGGGCTCGACCTCTACATCAACCTCCGGCCGATCAAGCTCTACGACCCCCGTATGTGTCCCTTGAAGGACCGGACGGAGAAGGACGTGGACATGGTCATCTTCCGCGAGAACACCGAGGGCGCCTATGTGAACATAGGCGGCAACTTCAAGCGCGGCACGTCCGAAGAGGTGGCGGTGCAGGAGGAGATCCATACCCGCAAGGGGGTGGAGCGCATCATCCGCGCCGCTTTCGAGTACGCGGTTGACCATGGCCGCCGCGAGGTGTGCATGAGCGACAAGTCGAACGTGATGCGCTACGGCCACGACCTGTGGCAGCGCGTGTTCGCCGAGGTCGGGGCGGAGTATCCGCAGATCGAGTCGCGCCACCTGTTCGTGGATGCCCTGACCATGCAGATGGTCAAGAACCCGCAGAGCTTCGACGTGGTCGTGACGAACAACATGTTCGGCGACATCGTGACTGATCTCGGCGCCGCTCTCCAGGGCGGCCTGGGGGTCGCGGCTTCGGCGAACCTGCACCCGGGGCAGACCTCGATGTTCGAGCCGGTCCATGGCTCGGCGCCCAAATACGCGGGTACCGGCAAGGCCAACCCGGCCGGCGCCATCCTTTCGTCCGCCCTGATGCTGGATTACCTCGGCCACTCCGGAGCGGCCCAGGCCATGGAGGATGCCATGGCGCGCACGTTCCGGGAGGGGCAGACCACTCCCGACCTGGGCGGCTCGCTCACCACCTCGCAGGTGGGCGACCTGATCGCTCGCGCAGTCAGCCGGGAAGTAGCAGCGAAGTAGGAGAATTGTTGATGCAGCCGAAAGAGTCGGATCTGATCTACGACTGGAACCGCGCCAGCGGCCAGGAGCTTCGTCCGGGCCGCGGCAGGGTGGAGCTGAACGACGAGACGCTCCGCGACGGCCTGCAGTCGCCGTCCGTAAAGAACCCGCCGATCGAGGACAAGGTGCGCATGCTGCACCTGATGGCCGATCTCGGGATCGATGCGGCCAACCTCGGCCTGCCCGGCGCGGGTCCGCATGTGGTCCGCGACGTGGAGAGGCTGGCCCGCGAGATCGCGGAGCACAAGCTGCCGATCTACCCCAACTGCGCTGCGCGGACCGTCGCCGCCGACATCCAGCCGATCGCGGAGATCGTGCAGAGGACCGGGGTCGTGATCGAGGCTGCCTGCTTCATTGGCTCCTCTCCCGTCCGGCAGTACGCCGAGGGCTGGACCATGGACAAGATGCTCCGTTTGACCCGCGAAGCCGTCGAGCTCGCGGTCAAGGAAGGGCTGCCGGTGATGTACGTCACCGAGGACACGACCCGCGCCGCTCCCGAGGATCTGCGCCGCCTCTACACCGAGGCGGTGGAGGCCGGTGCCCGCCGGGTCTGCGTGGCCGACACGGTTGGGCATGCCACGCCGAATGGCACGCGCAATGTGATCCGCTTCATCCGCGAGGTGGTGGACGCGACCGGCGAGGGCGTCCAGGTGGATTGGCACGGCCACCGCGACCGCGGCCTGGCCGTGATCAACGCGCTAGCAGCGGCGGAAGCCGGCGCCGACCGCCTGCATGGAACGGCCGTGGGCATCGGCGAGCGGGTGGGCAACTGCGGGATCGACCTGCTGCTGGTCAACATGCAGCTCCTGGGGTGGATCGACCGCGATCTCTCCAAGCTGCGGGAGTATTGCGTGCTCGTGTCGGAGAAGACCGGCGTGCCTCTGCCGGACAACTATCCGGTGGTAGGGAAGGATGCCTTCCGCACGGGCACGGGCGTACACGCGGCGGCGATCATCAAGGCGCGGGCACGGGGTGAGGAGTGGCTGGCTGACCTGGTGTACTCGTCGGTGCCGGCGAGCATGATCGGCAGCCGTCAGATTATCGAGGTCGGTCCGATGAGCGGCGAGTCGAACGTGGTCTTCTGGCTCCAAGAGCGGGGGATCGAGAAGAACCCCGAGCTGGTGCGCGCGATCTTCCAGAGGGCGAAGGAGTCGGTGCGCATCCTGGAAGAGGCCGAGATCCTGGAGATCTGCCACTCGCACGCATCGTGACTGCTCCGCAACCGACTACTCCCCAACCTGCGTGGAAGCGGACGCTCCGCCTCTACCTGGAGAGCCTGGCCGTCGAGCGCGGGCTCTCCAAAAATACCGTCGACGCCTACCGCAACGACCTCGAGCGCTTCGGCGAGGCGCTGGTCCGCAAGGGAGACGACCTTCTCACGGCGGATGCGCGCGCCCTCGCCACCCATCAGCGCGACCTCATGCGCCAGGGCCTCTCTCCGCGCTCCATCAGCCGTGCCCTGTCCGCGATCCGCGGCTTCTACGGGTTCCTGGTCATGACCGGCGAGCGGGCCGACGATCCGGCCGTCAACCTGACGCCTCCGAAGCTCGGACGGCCTCTCCCGAAGTCGTTGAGCGAGACCCAGGTCCAGGATCTGCTCGCGGCACCGGACGTCACGACCGTCCTCGGGTTCCGTGACCGGGCGATGCTAGAGCTGCTCTATGCGACGGGCTTGAGAGTGAGCGAGCTGGTGGGGCTGAAGCTCCCGCAGCTCCGGCTGGACGTGGGCTTCCTGATCGCGTTCGGCAAGGGGAGCAAGGAGCGCGTCGTGCCGGTGGGGGAGCAGGCAGAGGATTGGGTCAAGCGTTACCTGCGCGATGTACGTCCCGACCTGGCCGCGGGACGCCACCAGACGGTCTTCGTCAACTACGCCGGCGAGCCCATGACGCGCATGGGTTTCTGGAAGAACCTCAAGGCCTACGGCGTGAAGGTGGGCATCCGCGGCCTCTCTCCCCACGTACTCCGCCACAGCTTCGCCACCCACCTGCTGGAGCACGGAGCCGACCTGCGGGCGGTCCAGACCATGCTCGGCCACGCCGACATTTCCACCACCCAGATCTACACCCACATTCACCAGGAACGTCTGAAGACGCTCTACGACCGTTTCCATCCGCGGTCGTAGGCCGTTGCCTTGCCGAGCCCCGCCAGGGGCGACATGAAATAGCCCGGCACGTGAGTGCCGGGAAACTGAATTCCCGGGTAGCGGAGCTCCGAAAACATCCCGAGCCCCGGATGGGGCGACATAACGGGAGTGGGGCGCAAGCCCCAGGGCTTCCCATGACCCTATTTCATGTCGCCCCGGGCGGGGCTTTCCCCCGCGCTGGCGGTCCGCGTGCGACGGGGAGCGCCTTGCCACGGCGGGGGAGGGCCTCCGTCCCCGACGCGCGCACGCCGTTTTGGTTGGGGAGGAGGCCGCTCCCCAACGCGGGCGGTCTGCTCACACTCGCCCGCGGGGCGCCAGCGCCGGGGACGGCCTGCTCCCTGCCGGGAAGAAGCCGCTCCCCGGCAGGGAGGGCGCCGCGAAATCATTCCGCCCCCGGGCGCACTCCTGGGCATGAACACCAGCGATCCTCTCTACGTCCTGAAGATCCTCTCGGAAGATGGTTCCCTGGTTCGGCGGTTCCCGCTTTCCCTGGGCGAGCATGTGGTCGGCTCCGTGGCGGAGGTGGACATCCGGTTGGAGACGGCCGGGATCTCGCGCCGGCATGCCTCGATCCGGGTGCTCGCGGATGGCGGCGCGGTGCTGTCCGACCTCGGCTCCAGGAACGGTACCTGGGTGGGCGGCCGGCAGATCCAGGAGACGGTCGTCGCCCAGTTCGCGGTGATCGCGTTCGGTCCGGTCCAGGCGATCCTCCAGCCGGCGGACGCCACGCGGGAGCGGATCCTGCTGGAGCCCCCGCCGGGGGATGCCACGCCGGTGGAACGCCGAGAGCGCCCGCGCTCGACCCTGAGCTATGACCCCTTGGACCGCCTGTCCGAGACCCTGCAGGAGGAGCTGCCCGCCCTCGCCTCCGGCCAGTCGACTCCGGCCGGAGCGGCTTCCGCTCTGGCTCACCGCTGGCTGGAGGCTCTGTCTCTGGGCCGGGTCGAGTTCCTGCGTGAAGGTCCGTCCGGAGAGGCCGTGGTGGCCGC
This sequence comes from uncultured Holophagales bacterium, assembly GCA_963741305.1. Classification (GTDB taxonomy): domain Bacteria; phylum Acidobacteriota; class Thermoanaerobaculia; order Multivoradales; family UBA5704; genus DATMER01. The sequence continues at coordinate 972,866 of CAVUHL010000003.1, forward strand.
CGCCTCCACCTCGGACCTCTTCCCCAAGCCGGTGGCCAGCCTGGAGGTTCAGGGCCCCGACGGCTGGAAGGTCCGAATCCGGGCGCAGTCCACGGAGGAGCTGAGCCGGCTCACGCCCCTGTTCCGTCTTACCCTCGAGATGCTCGCGGTGAGGACGAAACGCTCCCGGCCCGCGGAAATCTCCAAGGCCGAGCCCGTGCCTCCGCCTCCCGGCCTGGGGATCGAGATGTCCCGCATCTATCGCTCGGCAGGCAAGGTGGCGCGCGGGGACGTTCCGATGCTGATCCTGGGCGAGTCGGGATCGGGCAAGGAGGTGCTGGCGCGCTGGGTCCACGCCCGCTCCCGCCGAGCGTCAGGCCCGTTCCTCGCCCTCAACTGTGCCGCCCTTCCGCGGGAGCTTTTGGAGGCTGAGCTGTTCGGCATCGAGCGCGGCGTGGCGACCGGCGTCGAGGCGCGGCCCGGGCTCCTGGAGCGGGCCAGCGGCGGCACGCTCTTCCTCGACGAGATCGGCGACATGGCTCCCGAGACCCAGGCCAAGGTGCTGCGGGTCCTCGAAGGCACCAGCGTCTACCGGGTCGGCGGGCGGGCACCGGTGCAGGTGGATGTCCGCTTCGTGGCGGCGACCAACCGCGAGCTGGAGTCCCTGGTGGAGGAGGGGGGCTTCCGCCGCGACCTGTTCCACCGCCTCGCCGCCTTCCAGGTGAAGCTGCCGCCGTTGCGGACCAGGCGGGAGGAGATCCCATCCCTGGCTGCCCGCTTCTTCCATCGCGAGCTGGAGCGCAACGGGCTGTCGAGCCCCGGCATTTCGCGGGCAGCCCTCGGTGCCCTGGTCGGCTACTCCTGGCCGGGCAACGTGCGCGAGCTGCAGAACGAGATCGCCAAGGCCGCGCTGCTTCTGGAGCCGGGCGAGCCTCTGGACCTCCAGCACCTGTCTGACCGGGTGCGCGGTATCCGGCTGGAGCGGCCGCCGCTCCTAACCCTGGAGGAGGCCGTGCACCAAGCCGAGCGCGAAGCCTTCTCCGTAGCCATGGCCGCGGCCGGAGGGGATGCTGGTTGCGCCATGGAGCTGCTCGGAGTCTCCCGGACCACCTGGTACCGGAAGATCAAGGAGCTCGGGTTGTCGGAGGCGGAGGAGGAGCCGATCGCGTCCCGGCCCGCCGCGGAGAGGCATGTGATGTAAGAATTACCGGAATGCCTGGAGCCGTGTCTCGGTTGAACAGGTGGACGCTTTCCTGGTTTGTTTCGTACAATTAACTGAGACTGAGACGTATGACACGAAGCTCCCGGCTCCTCCTCGTCGTGCTCCTGCTCGCTTTCGTAGCCGGGCTCGCACCAGCTCGCGCGGAGCTGGTGGTCCTCACCGACGGCCGCTACCTCAAGGTCAAGTCCTACGAAGTGGCAGGAGAGCAGGCCCGGCTGGATCTCTACCGCGGCGGCCGCATGACCCTGGCCCTCGATCGGGTCGAGCGCATTGTCGACGACGAGTACGTGCCGCCTCCTCCTCCCGACCCGGTGGTCGAGGTGGTGGCGGAAGCGGTCGAGACCGGCCTGATCCCGCTGCGCTTCGAGGAGTCGCAGCCGGTTCCCGAGGGTCCCTACGGCTCGCTCATCTACGAGACGGCGAAGCGCCACCAGGTCAATCCTCAAGTCGTGGCTGCGCTGATCCGGCAGGAGTCGGCCGGCAAGGTGCGGGCGGTCTCCCACAAGGGAGCGCGCGGCCTGATGCAGCTCATGCCCGCCACGGCCCAGCGCTTCGGCGTGCGCAAGGACCAGCTCTTCGAGCCCAAGCACAACCTCGAGGCCGGCGTCCGCTACCTGAGCTGGCTCATGGATCAGTTCCCGAACGACCTCGCCAAGATCCTCGCCGCCTACAACGCGGGCGAGGGCGCGGTGGCCCGCTACAAGGGCATTCCCCCCTACCGCGAGACCCAGAACTACGTCCGCCGGATCTTCACCAACCTCGGGTTGGCGATCACGGACCTCTAAACCCTCGCCTCTGCCAAAGCCGCCTTGATCTCCGCCAAGGGGATCTCCCCGGTGAGCGCGCCGCTGGAGCGGTAGCGCATCACGACCAGGGTGCGGTCGTCATCCGGCGGCAGGTTGCCCACGTGCCTCCCGATCGCGGCAAGCAGCCGGTCGCGGACGTCCGTGGCGGTCTGACCAGCCCGTCCACCGGCCAGGGTCTCCACCACGCGGTCGTAGCCGAACGGCTCGCTGTCGCTATCGGCCGCCTCGATCAGGCCATCCGAAAGCCAGACCACCAGGTCCCCGGGTTCCATGGGCACGGTTGCCTTGCCGTAGGTGTGCCCCAGGCCGCCGAGAGGGGAGCCCGGCAGGAGGATCTCCTGCACCTGGCTGCCACGGATCAGGTAGGTGGGGGGATGGCCGGCGTTGGTCAGGCGCAGGGTTCCCCGGGCCAGGTCGACGATGGCGAGCGTGGCGGTGACGAAGGTGCGGTCGTCGTTGTTGCGCACCACGGAGTCCAGGCGATGGAGGATCTCCTCGGGATCGCGGGTCTCCTCGATCAGGATGAGCAGCGCGGCCTTGAGCATCGCCATGCGCAGGCCGGTGGAGAGGCCGTGGCCCGACACGTCCGCGATGACCACGGCGATCTCCGTTGCGCTCAGGCGGAGGACGTCGAAGTAGTCCCCGCCGATGGCCGCGCTCGGCTCGAAGAGCGTGGCGAAGTCGATCCCCTCGCCAGCCGGCAGGTTGCTCGGGATCAGGCTGGTCTGGACGTTGCGGGCGATCTGCAGCTCTTTTTCCAGGATCTCCTTCTGCGCGGCCGCAGCCACCGACGACTCCAGGTGCGTGGCCATCTCGTTGAACGAGCGCTGGAGGTCGCCGAGCTGGTCGCGGCGCTTCACCGGGATGCGCACGCCGAAGTCCCCCGCCCGCACCGCGGTCGTGGCCTTGCTCAGGCGGTTGACTGCCCGGGATAGGCCCACGATCATGAAAACGGCCATCAGGGCCGCGATGACGTAGACGTCGAACAGCAGGGCCGCGAAGAGGAGCAGCGTTCCCCAGGCTGCCGAGTTGACCTCGCCGGAGCTCACGAACAGGTGGCGCTGGACGGTCCGGGGCGTCGAGGTGAGGGTGACGGAGAGGCGGTTCAGGACTGTCCGCCCCGTGGCCAGGTCGCGCACCGGGCCGGACATCTCTCCCCACCAGAGGACGGGCCGGTCCCAATACCCCTCGCTCCGCGACCGGTGCTTGAAGAACTTCTCCGACTCGCCGGCCTCTTCCTTTTCCCGGTTGATGCGCCGCAGGGGGAGCCGGCGCCCGAACATCTCGATCCGGACCACGTTGGGATCGTCCGGACGGGCGAACTCGATCCAGAGGTCGCCCCGGCGGCTGATCTCCTGGTCCAGGCTGCCGGTCCAGAGGGCCACGACGCCGGCTCCCTCGCGGGATGCCGCCGTCGCCAGGGTGGCGGTACCGTCCTCCGGCTCCACGAAGTGGACCGCGACCGGCTTCGTCTCCATCCAGGCCGGCCACGTTTTGGGTAGCCCCGGGTCGCCGGAGACCCGCCGGCCCGCGCGGTAGTAGGCAAAGGCGACGTTTTCTTCTCCCGCAGTGTCTTCGCCCGTGAGGGGACGCCCCGTCTGGGCGAATACCGCTGCGCGCTCGCCGGCCAGGGTGCGCAGCTCGGTGTCGAGGTCCCGGAGGGCGTCGCGGTAGAGCTGGCCGAGGTAGAACCCGGAGAGGATGTAGGCCACCACGGTCAGGAGCACGAGGACCAGGGGGATCGGCAGGACGCCGAGCAGGAAGTAGGAGAAGGCGAGGCGGCGGCCTACTTTGTAGAGGAAGGACCGGTACACCTTCCAGAGCAGCCAGAACAGGCCGAGGAGGGCGATGCCCGCGAGCAGGACATGGCTGGCCGGGGTGACGTACGGGATGTCCAGGAACGCGAGGACGACCAGGGGCAGAGCGGCGATGAGGATCGCCGTGGATAGGATGGCTCGGAGCCGGCGGGGCGGGCGGTCTTTCACGGTTGGTCGTTTCCCTCGAAGGGCACTACGGGTAGACACCGGCAAGGTTTCCCCGCTCGCTTTTTCCTGACATCGCTGTCATAGAATGGCCCGTCGGCAGCGGAAGCGCCGATGGCATCTTAGCGTGAACCAGGAGGGGAGGACACCGTGTCGAGGATCCCGCGTTTCCAGGAGCACTTGAAGACAGGATTTACTGCCGAGGCGGCGAGCGCCGCCCGTTCCCGTGCCTATGCCGTGCGCGCCGAGCGCGACGGCCTGCCCAACCTCGCCCGTCACTGGCGCTCTCTGGCCGAGGAGAAGGACCGGCTGGCCATCGAGCTGCTGGAGGCTTCCGAGCAGGTGCACGGCATGGACGCCGACCTCGGCAACGCCATCTCGGAGGAGCGCTATGAGAACGACGCGCTCTATCCAAAGATGATCCGCGACGTCAACGAGCGCGTGGCCGACGTCCTCCTCAAGGTGGTGAGCGCCCAGAAGGACCACCTGCGCCGTTTGGAATCCCTGCGCGAGGCCTACAACGCGGCGCAGGGGGATGTGGCGATGCCCGCGGAAGTCGACCGCGGCACGGCGCCTTCGGCTCCTGCCTCGTAGCTCTCCGGAAAGGACCAAAGGACTCAAAGGACGTAAAGGACGTAAAGGACTCACCGGAACTCCTTTCCTTGTCCTTTGAGTCCTTTACGTCCTTTTGGTCCTTTTGGTCCTTCAAACAAAAAGGCCGGCGGAATCGCTCCCGCCGGCCTTCGCACTTCAAGAGAGACTGCCTTTTACGGGCGGTCGAGGGTGATGACGGGCGAGGTCCAGGTCTCCCAGTGGGCCGGGTTGTTCTCGTCGCCGAGGGCCTTCAGGACCTTGACGGTGAGGGTGTACTGGCCATCCGGAACCACCTTGACCTTGTCGTTGCCGTTGTTGTGCTGCCGGGTGCCGTCCCACGCGAAGGAGAAGAAGGTGGCGGCGCCGGTGTTGCGCGGCATGTACTCGTCCTCGATCGCGTTCGAGAACACCGGGTGGAGCTTCTGGCCGTTGGCCGCGTTGCGGACCTCGACCTCCATGCGCTCGACCTGGTGGTCGAAGTGCAGGACCAGGAACGGCAGGTCGTCGCCGACCAGGGTGTAGGTGCCGCCGGTGGGCTGGTTGACGAGGTTGCCGGCCACCAGCTTGGCGATCCACGGGAAGTTGTTGACGGTCGGGACGAGCACCTGGATGCTCTGGTAGTCGCCCTTGATGCCCGCGAAGGGCACGCTGAGCTGCTGGCCGCCGCCCTGCGGCGTCAGCACGATGTAACCGCCATAGATGCTGCGGTCAGCCAGGCCGCCGTTCGGCGAGACTGTCACGTCGAAGGTGGCGATGCCGCCGGCCGCCACGGTGACCGTGGGCGAGCTGAAGGCGACCGAGGCCGGGGCGTTGAAGAAGGCCGGCACGAAGGTGTTCGGGCCGGTGGCCAGCGAGGAAGCGTGCCCCAGGTTGTAGGTCACGGCGGTGGCGCCGTGGTTGGTCACGGTGAGGGTGCGGGTGGCCGGGCCGGCCTCGCTCTCGCCCAGGGCCAGCTTGGACGGGGTCACATGCGACGTGCTCTGGACCGCATCGGCGATCTGCACCATGCCGGCGCCCTGACGGTGGACGTTGTCGAGCAAGCCAAGGGCGGGGTTGCCCCACCAGGCCTTGGGCAGCGCGGTGTTCTGGAGCAGCGTGCGCACTTCCTCGGGAGTCAGGCCCGGACGGGCCTGCAGCAGGAGGGCGACCGTGCCCGCCACGTGCGGCGAGGCCATCGAGGTGCCGTTGTTGATCAGGTAGCCGCCCTTCTCGAGCGGATAGGTCGAGAAGATCAGGCCGCCGGGCGCGCCGATGTCGGGCTTGATGTCGAGCGTCGGGGAGAGGCCGTAGGAGCTGAAGCCCGAGATCGTGTCCGCCAGGCCGACGTTGGGCTCGGACACGAAGGTGGACGTCCAGGTGAGCGAGACCGGACCGGACGCCAGGCGCCCGTCGATCAGGTCGCCGGAAGCCTTGCTGACCGAGACCGTCGGGATCGTGACCGCAGGCGGCCCCACGACCGTGATGGCCTGGATGCCATTGACGTTGTTGTAGATGATGACGCCGGCCGCGCCGGCATTCTGGGCGTTGATGGCCTTGATGTTGAAGCCGCAGGTGCCGCGGCGGATCAGGACGAACTTGCCGGCCAGGCTGCCAGCCGGCAGCGCGGCGCAGGCGTCCGCGGCCGAGGTGGCCGTGCCCGTGCGGGCCAGCGGGAAAGTTCCGGAGGTCGGCGCGGCCGGGGCGGCCGTGGCCTGGCGGTAGCCAATGGCCTTGCCGTCGGGAGTGATGGTGAACGCGTTGGTCCGCAGGTGAGTGTTCTCGAACGATGCGACCGAGATCACCCGCTCGCCGAGCGCCGGAGCGCCGGTGGCCCAGAGGCCGTTGGCGCCGTTGTTGCCGGCCGAAGCCACGACCACGATGCCCTTCTTCTCGACCAGGCGGGTGGCCGCCTGAGCCGTCGGGTACTGCGGCCACTGGAAGGACGAGCCGATGCTCATGTTGAGCACGTCGGCGCCGTCCTTGGCGATGCGCTCCATGGCGGCGATCATGATGTCCGCGCTGGTCGAGCCGGCGCAGCCGAACACCCGGTAGGCGCCGAAGGTCACGCCGGGAGCGGCGCCCTTGACCGCGCCGTTGGCACCCACGATGCCCGCCACGTGCGTGCCGTGGCCGCCGCAATCGTCCGGGTTGGGATCGGGGGTCGTGACCGGGTTGTAGCCCGGAGAGGTGGAGTCGTTGTTGTAGGCGTCGCCGACGAAGTCATAGCCGACCTCGACCCGGCAGCCCGGGCCGAAGCAGCCGCCCAGGTCCGGATGGTCGACGTCGATGCCGGTGTCCATGACCGCCACGCGCACGCCCGCGCCGGTCAGGCCCAGGCTGTTCTGTGCGATGTCGGCCTGGGTCTGGGTGATCGCCGTGGCCAGGTTCGGGTTGTCGCCGGGCTGGGGCTCCGGCATGGCGACCGTCTCGACGGGATAGACCGCCTGCACCGAAGGAAGCCGCTTCAGGCGGGGCACGTCGCTGGTGCGGACCGCGATGGACAGTCCATTGAAGAGGTCGTCGTAGACGAAGCGCTCGTTGAAGACGACACCCATGCTGGCAGCCTCTTGCCGGAACTTGTTGCGCTTGCCGGAAAGGTCCGCCGTCGTGCCGCCATCTGCCTTGGGGCTGCCCTTGAGCTCGACGAACCAGAGCGTGGCGGACTCGTCAACGGGACCATCGGGCGCGGTAGGCGCCGGGGTGAGCGGGAACACCTGCTCGACCTGGGCTTGGGCCATTGCGCCGAAAATTGCGAGCAGGGCAGACATAGCAAGGACTCGTTTCATCTCTCTCTCCTCGGATCTCATAGATCCATCTCTTAGAGTTGACGGTACAGACACACAGACCTTGCCGCTTACAAAAGATGGACAACAAAGGACTTCAGTCACAGTGCCGCCGCGGGCTGGCGGCGGGGCAGGCTTCCAGACAGCAACCTTGAATCGCCAGTCGTTCGCACCAGAGCTTCGGGCTGAGTCGATCCGAACGCCGCGCTGCCACCACACCCGCATTCGAAATTGGAACGACGTTCATAACAAATGGAGGAGGCCGCTATTCCTGATCGTGGAAGTTTCGGGAATGCCCATCCCTGGCAGCCGCGTTGCAGAGTGTGGGAGGGGTGGGGTAGATGATCCTAACCCACTCCGTTTCAAACAACTTACCGAGCTTGTGACGACTGTCACGAATCGATGATAGACTGAGTCTCCGCGAGGGACGAATACCAATGAACATGATCGGAGAAAGCTGGGTCACCACGAAGTTCGAGAACCTGGAAGACTGGGCGACTCGCAACTCGTTCTGGCCCTTCCCCTTCGGGACCGCCTGCTGCGCCATCGAGTTCATGGGCACGGTGTCGAGCCACTACGACCTGGCCCGTTTCGGCTCGGAAGTGGTGCGTTTCTCGCCCCGGCAAAGCGACGTCCTCCTGGTGGCGGGCACCATCAACGACAAGATGGCGCCGGTCCTCAAGAAGATCTACGACCAGATGGCCGATCCCAAGTGGGTCATCTCGATGGGCGCCTGCGCCTGCTCGGGCGGCTTCTACCGCGCCTATCACGTGATGCAGGGGATCGACGAGATCATCCCGGTCGACATCTACGTCCCGGGCTGTCCGCCGACGCCGGAGGGGCTGATCTACGGCATCCTCCAGCTCAAGGAGAAGGTATCCCGCGACCGCAAGCGCCACCATGTGCGCGCGCAGCAGTCCGAGCCTGAAAAGGAGAGCTTCGAGAGTGCAGACGCTCCCGCCGCCGCCAACCGCTAGCCCTGCCGATACTTCTGCTCCCGAGCTGGAAGCCATCCGGGGGAAGTTCCCGGGCGTCGAGTCCCAGGAGGGCATGGACCAGCCGACCTGGATCGTGCGCCGCGAAGACCTCGTCGAAGTCTGCCGCGAGCTCAAGCAGAACCCGGCCACGCAGTTCGACATGCTTTTGGACCTCTGCGGCGTCGATTTCCCCGACCGGGAAGAGCGCTTCGAGGCGGTCTACCACCTCTATTCGGTCCAGCGCGGCGCCCGCATCCGTCTGAAGGTCCCGATGAAGGAGGACGACATCGTCCTCCCCTCGCTGCTGCCGGTCTGGCGCGGCGCCGACTGGCCCGAGCGCGAGGCCTACGACATGTTCGGGTTCAAGTTCGACGGGCACCCGAACCTGCGGCGCATCCTCTGCCACGAGGGGTTCCAGGGGCACCCCCTGCGCAAGGACTACGACCCGGCGCGGCGCTGGATCCTCACCGAGGACAAGATCTACAAGCCTCACTTCGACCTGCCCGAGGGGGATGACGACCTCTTCGAGCGCATGACGGTCAACATCGGCCCGTCCCATCCGGCCATGCACGGCACCTTCCGCCTGATGGCAGTGATGGATGGCGAGACCATCGTCGCTTCCGATGTCGAGATCGGCTACCTGCACCGCTGCTTCGAGAAGATGTCGGAGACCCACAGCTGGCAGCAGGTGATCCCCTACACCGACCGGCTGAACTACTGCTCCTCGTTCATCAACAACGTCGGCTACTGCCGGACCGTCGAGCAGATGCTCGGGGTGGAAGTGCCGCCCAAGGCGGTCTGGGCGCGGACGATCCTGTCCGAGTTCTCCCGCATCATGGACCACTGCGTCTGCAACGGCACGACGCTGGTGGACGCCGGCGCCCTGACCAACTTCTGGTACATGTTCCAGCCGCGCGAGGAGATCTACGGCCTCCTGGAATCGGTCTGCGGCGCGCGCCTGACCGTCTCGGCCTGCCGCATCGGCGGCCTGATCCACGACCTGCCGCCCGACTTCATGGAGCGCTCGCGCACCCTGCTGGATATCATCCCGGCCTTCGTCGAGGACGTGGAGAAGCTGGTCGACAGGAACCGCATCTGGCTCGATCGATCCGTGGGCGTCGCCGCCATCACCGGCGCCGAAGCGGTCGATTGGGGCTGGACCGGACCCTGCCTGCGCGCCAGCGGCGTGCCCTATGACGTGCGCCGCGCCCATCCCTACGACCTCTATGACACGCTGGACTGGGACGTGCCGGTCCTCTTCGGTGGCGACGTCTACGACCGCTACCGCATCCGCATGATGGAGATCCGCGAGTCGCTCAAGATCATCCGCCAGCTCCTGGACCGCGGCATGCCCGAGGGCCCGCACATCGTGAACGATCCGCACGTGGCCCTGCCGCCCAAGGATGCCGCCTACAACCAGATGGAAGCCATGATCTATCACTTCAAGCTGATCATGGACGGCATCCAGGTGCCGGCGGGCGAGCTGTACTCGATGGTCGAGGGCGCGAACGGCGAGCTGGGCTTCTACGCCATCAGCGACGGCACGGGCAAGCCTTACCGGTTGCACGCCCGCGGGCCGTGCTTCCAGCTCTTCCAGACCTTCCCGCGCCTGATCAACGGCGGGTCCCTGTCCGACTCCATCGTGTCGCTCGGCGGCCTGAACATCATTGCAGGAGAGCTTGAACGATGACTCCGAGCCCCATCCAGAGGCCCATGCTGCGCGAGCCCTATCCAACCGAGCTCAAGCCCTATAAGCCCGGCCTGGCGGAGCGCCTCTACCTGCCGCTGATCGGCGGCCTGATGGTCACGCTCCGGCACTTCGTCCGCAACCTTCTGGGGCGCGGGAAGAGCTACACCATCGAGTACCCCGAGAAGCGCCGCGATTACAGCCACAGGTTCCGCGGCCATCACATCCTGACCAGCCGTCCGGACGGCTCGCTGCGCTGTGTCGCCTGCTTCCTCTGCGCCCAGAACTGCCCGGCCGAGTGCATCCACATCGAGGCCGCGGAGCATCCGGACGTGAACATCGAGAAGTACCCGGTCGTCTACGAGATCGACATGCTGCGCTGCATCTTCTGCGGCTACTGCGTGGATGCCTGCCCGGAAGAAGCCATCATCATGAGCAACAACTACGACATGGCCTACTTCACGCGCGAGCAGTCGATCGTCGGCAAGAACGACCTGATGAAGCCCTTCACCTTCGACGAGAGCCAGTTGGGCTACCGCCCCCGGTTCCCGGAGGAGGATGCCAAGCGCTCCAAGATGAGGCGCGAGGCCTTCGACATCGTGGCCGCGGCCAAGCGTGCCCAGGACCTCGAAGAGACCGCGGCGCGCGGCCGGGCGTAGAACCAGGAAAGAGTGGCGGGTGGGGGAGAGCTTCCGCGTATCTGGTATCGACAGCGTAACTCTCCAAATCTCCCACCAACCCCCCGGGGCGGCTCCCTCCGCCCCGGTCCCGCCATCGACTCTGGTAAGATCCCGGCGTATCCCGGCAATGTCGGCCGGTTGTTTCCTGTTCCCCCTAAGGGGGACCGATTCCCCTTTCCCCGGAAGAGAGGACCATGAGCACGACGGTCGCAGAAAAAGAGTCACGTGACGTCGCCCACGAAAAGCTCGACGAGGTGGTCATCCGCTTCGCCGGCGACTCGGGCGACGGCATGCAGATGACGGGTACCCAGTTCACGAACACCTCGGCGATGATCGGCAACGATCTTTCGACCCTGCCCGACTTTCCGGCCGAGATCCGCGCGCCCGCCGGCACCCTGCCCGGCGTCTCCGCATTCCAGGTCCGCATCGCCGATTACGACATCCACACCCCGGGCGACGCTCCCGACGTGCTAGTGGCCATGAACCCGGCGGCGCTCAGGAAGGAAATCAAAGACCTCAAGCCCAATGGGGTCGTCATCGTCAACACCGACGAGTTCAACGAGCGCAACTTCGCCCGCGCCGGATATACCGTCAACCCCTTGGAGGACGGCAGCCTCGGCGGCTTCCGGGTCTTCCAGGTCCCGCTGACCACCATCAACCGGCGCACCCTGGAGGGGAGCGGCCTCGACAACAAGTCGATGGACCGCTGCAAGAACATGTTCGCCCTCGGCATGTGCTACTGGCTGTTCAGCCGGCCGCTGGACAACACCATCGCCTGGCTCAACCAGCAGTTCGCCAAGAAGCCGCTGATCGCCGACGCCAACGTCAAGGTGCTCAAGGCGGGTTGGAACTACTGCGACATCACCGAGGTGTTCCACACGCGCTACGAGGTGCCGGCCGCGGCCCTGGAGCCCGGCCTCTACCGCAACATCACCGGCAACACGGCCCTTGCCATTGGCCTGATCGCCGCCAGCCGGCAGAGCGGCCTGCCGCTCTATCTGGGCGCCTACCCGATCACCCCGGCCTCGGACGTGCTCCACGAGCTGGCGCACTTCAAGAACTACGGCGTCGTCACCTTCCAGGCCGAGGACGAGATCGCGGCAGTCTGCGCGGCGATCGGCGCCTCCTTCGGCGGCGCCCTGGGCGTGACCGCCTCCTCGGGCCCCGGCATTGCCCTCAAGGCCGAGGCCATGAACCTGGCGGTGATGACCGAGCTGCCGCTGATCGTCTGCAACATCCAGCGCGGCGGCCCCTCGACCGGCCTGCCCACCAAGACCGAGCAGGCGGACCTCCTCCAGGTCATGTTCGGCCGCAACGGCGAGTCGCCCCTGCCGATCATCGCAGCCTCCTCGCCGAAGGACTGCTTCGACGTGGCCATCGAGGCGGTGCGGATCGCCACCAAGTACATGACGCCGGTGGTGATCCTCTCCGATGGCTACATTGCCACGGGCTCCGAGCCCTGGAGGCTGCCGCAGGTGGACAACCTCCCCGAGCTGCCGATCGAGTTCCGCACGGACCCCGAGGGGTTCAAGGCCTACCAGCGCAACCCCGAGACGCTCGCCCGTCCCTGGGCCGTACCCGGCACGCCGGGCCTGGAGCACCGGATCGGTGGCATCGAGAAGGAAGAAGTCACCGGCAACGTCTCCTACGATCCGATGAACCACGAGAGGATGGTCCACATGCGGGCCGACAAGGTGGCCCGGATCGCCAGCGACATTCCGCCGATCCAGGTTCATGGCGACGAGGCCGGCGAGCTGCTGGTCCTCGGCTGGGGCTCGACCTCCGGCGCCATCACCGGCGCGGTCCAGAGCGCGCGCAAGCTGGGCCTGCGGGCCAGCCGCGCCCACCTGCGCCACCTGAACCCGTTCCCGGCCAACCTCGGCGAGCTGCTGTCGCGCTTCGACAAGGTGCTCGTGCCGGAGATGAACCTCGGCCAGCTCTCGCTGCTCCTCCGGGCGCGCTACCTCAAGGACGTCATCTCCTACTCCAAGGTCCAGGGGAAGCCGTTCACCCGGCAAGAAATCTTCGAAAAGATCCACGAGATCCTGGAGTCGAATGCCCATGTCAACTGAGACGCCGACGCCGATCCTCAACAAGAAGGACTTTCAGAGCGACCAGGAAGTGCGCTGGTGCCCCGGCTGCGGGGATTACGCCATCCTGTCGGCCGTGCAGGCGGTCTTCCCCGAGCTGGGGATCCCGCGCGAGCGGTTCGTGGTCGTGTCGGGGATCGGCTGCTCCAGCCGCTTCCCGTACTACATGAACACCTTCGGGTTCCACACGATCCACGGCCGTGCCCCCGCGGTTGCCACCGGCCTCAAGATGGCCCGTCCGGACCTCGAGGTCTGGATCGCCACCGGCGACGGCGACGCCATGTCGATCGGCGGCAACCACCTCATCCACACGCTGCGCAGGAACGTCGGGGTCAAGATCCTGATGTTCAACAACCGCATCTATGGCCTGACCAAGGGCCAGTACTCGCCCACGAGCGAGCTGGGCAAGAAGACCAAGTCGACTCCGGCCGGCTCGGTGGACTACCCGTTCAACCCGCTCTCCCTGGCACTTGGAGCGGGCGCCACCTTCGTGGCTCGGAGCGTGGACATCTTCCAGTCGCACCTGCGGGACACCCTGCGCCGCGCTGCCGAGCACAAGGGAACGGCCTTCGTCGAGATCTACCAGAACTGCAACATCTTCAACGACAAGGCCTTCAACTACATGACCGAGAAGGACACCAAGGACGAGCAGGTGATCTACCTGGAGCACGGCAAGCCCCTGGTCTTCGGCAAGGCCAAGGACAAGGGCATCCGCATGAACGGCACCGAGATGGAAGTCATTCAACTTAGTGATCAGCCGGGGGGCCTGAGTGCGGACGACTGCCTGGTCTGGGACGAGAACCTGGACAACCCGGCCAGCGCCTTCCTCGCCGCGCAGCTCCTGCCGCCGAACTTCCCGACGGCCCTGGGCGTCTTCCGCAGCGTGGACAGGCCCAGCTACGAAGAGCGGGTCATGGACCAGATGCACGCCGAGACCAGCCGCCTCGGCGTCGGCAAGCTCGACGACCTGCTCAAGGCCGGCGACACCTGGATCGTGTCCGATAGCCAGACGGTGAGCTGAGGGAAAACCTTTCCAGAAGGACGAAGCGGCCGGCGGAATCGCCGGCCGCTTTGTTTTGGTGGCTCGAGCGGCCCTCACCCCCGGCCCCTCTCCCAGCCGCACACCCGGACCCCCGGGAGAGGGGAGAGCGCGAGATCCGACGGTCAACCCCAACCGTGGCTTGTGCGAGAGAGCCGGAGAACGATAGCGTTGGGGTCTATGCGACCAAGTCCCCTGACCCGAGCACGCTCCCAGGAGCTGAGGCAAGAGGAGACTCCCGCTGAACGAGCGATGTGGGGGCTCTTGCGCGACCATAGGCTTGAGGGTCTGAAGTTCCGCCGCCAATATCCCATCGGTATCTTCATCGTGGACTTCTGCTGTCGAGCGAGAAGGCTGGTCGTCGAGCTGGACGGGGAGGTCCACGACACTGACTCGCAGCAGGCCTGGGACGAAAACCGGGACATCTATCTCCGGCAGCGAGGCTTCAAGGTTCTGCGCTTTCGCAACGAAGCCGTGTTCGACGATCCTGGCTCGATCCTCCAGCGGATCCACGAAACCATCCGTTAAGCTGCTTCTCCGGACCGGCCACATGGAGATGACGCTGGATCTCGCGCTCTCCCCTCTCCCCTCTCCCGGGGGTCCGGGTGTGCGGCCGGGAGAGGGGCCGGGGGTGAGGGCCTGATACCATCTGCGCATGGCCGACCTCCTCATCCTCGCCCACGGCGGCACCTGGGACATGCGGTTCCAGACCTCGTCGCTCGCGGCCAGCGCGGCGGCGGGTGGGGACCGGGTCGACCTGGCGCTGTTCTTCGGTGCCCTGGAGGCTTGGTCGGGCGGACGGTGGGATGAGCTCGACCCGCAGCCGCCGCTCTCGGCCGAGCGGCTGGAGGCGCTCGACATGCCGCCGCTTTCCCACATGCTGGCCCCCGGGCGCGAAGATGGCCTCATCCGGGTCTATGCCTGCAGCGCCACCGCCCACCTGCTCGGGCTCGATCTCGCCAAGGTCCAGGCCTCGGTGGACGCCCTGCTGGGATGGCAGAGCTTCTCGCGGATGATCCGCGAGACCACACGAGTCGTGACACTGTGAGGACCCTATGACCGACCTGCGTTCGTCCCGGATCGCCTTCGTGGGCTCCGGAGTCATGGCAGAAGTGATGATCAGCGGCCTGCTCAGCCAGGGCGCGACGGATCCCGAGCGGATCTGGGCCTCCGGTCCACGCGAAGAGCGGGCCCTGCAACTCCGGGAGGCCTACGGCATCCACGCCTCGACCGACAACCTGGAAGTGGTGGCGAATGCGGACCTCGTGGTCCTCTCCGTCAAGCCGCAGACCCTGTCGAAGGTGCTGCCCGAAATCGCCAAGAGCATCCGGGAAGGGCACCTGGTGCTGTCCATCATCGCCGGGGCGCGGATGAAGGTGATCGGGAACGCGCTGAAGCATCCGGCCATCGTCCGCTGCATGCCGAACCTCCCCTGCCGCATCCGGCGGGGGATGACCGTCTGGACCGCCACCCCTGAAGTCCGCCCCGAAGCGCGGGAAGAAGTGCGGGGCATCCTGCGCACCATGGGCAAGGAAATCTACGTCTCCGACGAGCGGGATGTAGACCGCGCCACGGCCGTCAACGGCACCGGGCCGGCGATCATCGCCCACTTCGTCAAGTCGCTGGAAGATGCGGCCAACTTCATTGGCGAGCCGCGCCCGCTGGCGCGGCAATCCGTGCTGGAGACGATCATTGGCACGGCCGAGATGATCCTTGCGTCGGACCGGCACCCGGCCGAGCTGATCGACAGCGTGACCTCCCCGGGAGGCACCACCTCGCGCGCCCTCCACATCCTGCACCAAGGGCGCTTCTCCGCGATCCTGACCGATGCCATCGACGCGGCCCTGCGGCGCACCCTGGAGCTGGGCAACCAGCTCGAAGAGCAGATGCGAGAGGCAGGGAGCGACCCGGGCTCTTGACAAGTGCCCTGCCACGGCGGAAGAGATGGATCATTTGTAGGGGCACCCCTTGTGGGTGCCCTCCGGAAGGGCACCCACAAGGGGTGCCCCTACAAAGGTTGACGTGACAAGCCCCTACGGCAGGAAAATCGAAAACGCGCGGTTGAGCAGGCCGGTGGTACCCGTATGGCCGTCGAGCAGCTTCGCGACGGCTCCCCGGATACGGCGCTCGACATCCGCCTGAATCGCCGCCTCGGTCACCTCGGCGCCGTCCTCCATGAGATAGGCGAAGACCCGTGCCATCCCGCAGTTGGCGATGAAGTCGGGGATGACGGCGAAGCTCGCGTCAGCCGCTTTCTGGACACCCATCTCGCCTATGTGATCGTTGAAAGGCGTATTGGCGCCGCAGCCGATCAACTGAACCCCCGCCTGCCGCAGCCATTCGAGCCTCTCGTGGGTCACGAGGAAAGAGCTCGCCGCCGGGATGAAGACGTCCGCCTCGGTCTGCCAGAAGGGCGTCGAATCCTCGCTCTCCACCCCCTCGGGAAGGTCGGTGTCCACCCGTCGCGCCAGCAGGTCCTCGATATCCAGACCCTGGGCGTCGACACTCCAGCGGTACTCCTTCTGTCCCGCCGGACGGCTGATGATTCCCACGACCTTGGCTCCCGCTTTGTGGAGATAGTAGGCGGAAGGTCCGCCCACGTCGCCAAAGCCCTCCACCAGGATGCGCCTTCCGACCATAGAACCGGCCACGGAACCACCCGTGATGTCGAAATAGCTCTCCACGGCCTTGGCCACTCCGTAGCCGGTAACCAGCTTCGACATCGCGAGCTCTTTGTTGATGCCAGGCAGTTGCACCGGGAGCTGGACCCCTTTTTGAAGCTGCTCGATGATCCGCTGGAAGGCAGCTTCATCCGGCGCGAAGTGGCCGCGCACGATTCCCTCCTGCGGATGACCCAGGCCGACTGCCTCCCCGGTCAGGGTGATGACCTCGTCCTCATGGACGTTCTGGTCCCCGCCTGTGCCGTAGCACGTTTTCAGGTGCTCGCCGATATGCTGGAACCACCGCTTGAGGACCTCGCGCTTGCGGGGATCGGCGCGGTCGAAGTTGAGGACCGACTTGGCGCCGCCGATAGGCGGACCGGCCACGCCGAACTTGATCTCCATGGTCTTCGCGAGGAAGACCGCCTCCTCGCGGGTGGCGCCGGCCCTCATCCGCGTTCCGCCGCCGGCTGCGCCGCCGCGGAGGGAATTGATCACCAGCCAGCCCTCGGCGCCGGTCTCGGCATCCGTCCATTCCACGACCTCGCCAGGCTCGCTGTCGTAAAACTCCTGGTAACGACGATAGCCATCTCCGTCCTGAGCCCCTTCCATCGCGCTCAATCTCCTCTCTCCGAGCCTTCAACCACCCGAACCAGGTGATAGGTCTTGCGCCCCTTGCGGAAAACCAGAAAACGGCCGCCGATGGCGTCATGCAGGGACACCATCCGCTTCTCGTCAGCCGAGCGTTGATTGTTGAGATAAATGCCGCCCGCCGTGATGGCGCGGCGCGCCTCCCCCTTGGACGGCACCAGGCCGGCCTCGACGAGGAGATCGACTACCGGTACGCCGCCGCTCTCCAAGCGGACCTTTGAGACTTCGCTGGAAGGCACGTCGGCGAAGATGTCCTCCACCTCCCCGGGCTCCAGGCCGGTGATCTCCTCGCCGAAGAGGATGGCCGAGGCGCGCTCGGCAGCGGCGAAGGCGGTCTCACCATGCAGGGTGCGCGTGATCTCCCGCGCCAGCCGGATCTGCGACTCGCGCTTCCCCGGGTCGGCCTCGCGCGAGCGGGCCAGCCCCTCGATCTCCTCCCGCGACAGCCAGGTGAAGAACTTCAGGTACTTGTCCACGTCCCGGTCGTCGGTGTTGAGCCAGAACTGATAGAAGCGGAAGGGGGAAGTCAGCTTTGGATCGAGCCAGACCGTCCCGGCCTCGGTCTTGCCGAACTTGGTCCCCGCGGCCGTGGTCACCAGGGGAAAGACGATGCCATGGGCGAGCGGCGGCTTCCTCTCGCCCTCCTTGGAGGGCTGCCAATTCTCGTCGGACCGCAGGCGCTCGATGAGGTCGATGCCGGCCGTGATGTTGCCCCACTGATCGCTGCCGCCCATCTGGAGCTTGCAGCCGAAGCGGTCGTAGAGGACCAGGTAGTCGTAGGCCTGGAGGAGCATGTAGCTGAACTCGGTGAAGGAAAGCCCGGACTCCTCCAGCCGCCGCTTGACCGACTCTTTGGCCAGCATGCTGTTGATGGTAAAGAACTTGCCGACGTCGCGGAGGAAGTCGGTGAAGGTGATCGTGGTCAGCCAATCGGCGTTGTTGACGATCTGCGCCGGGTTGCCCTTGGCCTCGAAATCCAGGAAGGGGACGAGCTGGGACCGGATGCCCTGCAGGTTCTCCTCGATCTTCTCCTTGGTGAGGAGCTGGCGCTCCTGGGTCTTGCCGCTGGGGTCGCCGATGAGGCCGGTGCCCCCGCCGACAAGGGCGATAGGGGAGTGGCCGAAGCGCTGCAGGCGCGCCAGGGACATGACCGGCAGCATGGAGCCCACGTGCAGGCTGGCCGCGGTCGGATCGAAGCCGACATAGGCCGTAAGCTTTTCATTTGCCAGGGCTTCGGCGACCTTCTCGGTCGCGTCGTAAATCATCCCCCGCCATTGGTATTCCTCGAAGAGGTTCAACGCCAGCCTCCTTCCCCAGCCACCAGGCTGTACACGAGCTGAAGGTGTAATTTAGCCGCAAATGTAGCCAGGAAGCCAGGGTCCGGGCCTCGCCCGGACGATCTGGGCAGTTGCCCGGACGACTTGGGCAGTTGCCCGGATGATCTGGGCGGCTGCCCGGATGACTTGGGCGGCTGCCCGGATGACTTGGGCAGCTGCCCGGATGACTTGGGCGGCTGCCCGGATGACTTGGGCGGCTGCCCGGATGACTTGGGCAGCTGCCCGGATGACTTGGGCAGCTGCCCGGATGATTTGGGCAGCTGCCCGGATGACTTGGGTAGCTGCCCGGATGACTTGGGCAGCTACCCGGGTGACTTGGGCAGCTGCCCGGACGACTTGGGCAGCTACCCGGATGATTTGGGCAGTTGCCCGGATGACTTGGGCAGCTGCCCGGATGACTTGGGCAGCTGCCCGGATGACTTGGGCAGCTGCCCGGATGACTTGGGCAGCTGCCCGGATGACTTGGGAAGCTGCCCGGATGACTTGGGAAGCTGCCCGGATGACTTGGGAAGCTGCCCGGATGACTTGGGAAGCTGCCCGGATGACTTGGGCAGTTGCCCGGATGACTTGGGCAGCTGCCCGGATGACTTGGGCGGCTGCCCGGATGACTTGGGCAGTTGCCCGGATGACTTGGGCGGCTGCCCGGATGACTTGGGCAGCTGCCCGGATGACTTGGGTAGCTGCCCGGATGACTTGGGCAGCTGCCCGGATGATTTGGGCAGCTGCCCGGATGACTTGGGCAGGTGCCCGGATGACTTGGGTAGCTGCCCGGATGACTTGGGCAGCTACCCGGATGACTTGGGCAGCTGCCCGGACGACTTGGGCAGCTGCCCGGATGATTTGGGCAGCTGCCCGGACGACTTGGGCAGCTGCCCGGATGATTTGGGCAGTTGCCCGGATGACTTGGGCAGCTGCCCGGATGATTTGGGCAGTTGCCCGGATGACTTGGGCAGTTGCCCGGATGACTTGGGCAGCTGCCCGGATGACTTGGGAAGCTGCCCGGATGACTTGGGCAGCTGCCCGGATGACTTGGGCAGCTGCCCGGATGACTTGGGCAGCTACCCGGATAACTTGGGCAGTTGCCCGGACGACCTGGGCAGTTGCCCTAAAGTTTCGGGCAGTTGCCCGGAAAGCTCGGGCAGTTGCCCGAATCATCCGGGCTGCTGCCCAAATTCATCGAGAAGTGTCCCTGGAAGCCCCTCTTCCCTCTTGGGACCGCCGGCATCCTGCCGGCTCTTCCCCGGAACGAAGACCGTCCTCCCACTCGGTACATCCGCAGCACACCGCCCTGCTGGGATACGATCTCCCTCCATATGGCGGTACCCGGAAAGGGCTGGCGGAAGATCTCCGTCGAGGGAAGCGTCTACCACTGGCGCGCCAACGGACAGGATTGGGGCATTGAGGTGATCGTTGTTACTGAGGGCGCCTTCCACCGAGGGGACAGAGCCCAACAACTGGCGTTCACCCTCGACTACGACCACCTCCAGACACCGCGCGAGGCTGGAGGCTTCGCCCTGAAGCAGCGAGCGGCGGTCGCACCGGAGGTCATCCGCTTGGCGATCGAGCGCGCACTGTCCGCGGAGCCGCCTTTCAGGGGGATTGCCGGAGCGGCAGATGTGTCCCTGAGCCCGCAAGCCGTGGCCGAACTTCAGGTGCGGGCTCGCATTGACTCTTAGCTCTAAGGTCTTCCTGGGGACGCTTCAACTCGCGCCCGCTTCAACATGCACCAGAACCTATTGTGCACCTCTTTCATTCTCGCGGTCTACGCGATAGCATTCGGCCATTCATTTACAAGAAACGACATGATGAACATATTGAACTGTGTGGAAAGGGGAATCTGAGCGCTGAGCCGGACGTTACGCTGCCGGTGAACGCCGAGCCAAGTAGCACCTCACCGAACAAACGATAACTCCATAAGGAGACCTGTTTATGTGCGCGTGCCGGCCCTATATATGGTCAGTGTGCTTGCTTCTCACCCTCAGCGTTGCATGCACTCCAGAGAAGCCTTCCACAGAAACGAAATCCTTTTTTGTGCGCGAGGAGAAGAAGCCACGCGTCGTGGTTTTTGTGCATGGCGTTCTAGGTGACCCTCGCGCGACGTGGACCAACATAACAAGTGGAGCGTTCTTTCCTGAACTGCTACCTAAGGATGACACTTTCGACGAGGCCGACATATTCGTCTATGGCTTTCCATCGCCTAAGTTGGAGGGATCCTACGACATAGACGAACTCACGGAGCATATGCGCCGAAGTCTCGACTTCGCTGGTATCACAAAGAACTACGAGCAGATAGTCTTCGTATGTCATAGTATGGGCGGACTAGTGACGCGGGCTTACCTACTCAAATATCGTGACGAAATCGGCGCCAAAGTTCCGATGATTTACTTTTTTTCCACACCCTCTACGGGCTCATCTATAGCGGCATTCGCTGAGAAGCTGGGCAAAAATCCCCAGTTTGGTGATATGGTCGACATCGCTGATAATACCTATCTAGGCTCTCAGCAGACTAGCTGGCTTGCCTCAACTTTTCCAAGATCGGTGCGTTCATTTTGCGCTTATGAAGTTCTGCAGACTTACGGGAAGGTCATCGTTGATAGGACAAGCGCAACAAATTTATGTAATGTACGGCTCGATCCTATCAAAGCGAATCACATCGACATCGTGAAACCTACTTCATTAGAGGATGATGCGTTCATCGCGTTGAAGCTTGCCTATACGGAGGCATTTGGCGCATCGGGAGATCCTGTGGCTTTGGATCAGCAGTCAATACCTAATCTGCTAGCATCATTGCGCTCACCAACTCGTCGTCTAAGCTACATCGTTCGAGAGCCGCTCGACCTTTCGAGTTTGGCAGGTAGTGCGGAGCAGTGGTATGTGATGAATCTGACGTTTGAGGACGCAGGCGTAATCCGCGTTGGTAACCGTGATCTAAAGCTAGATGTTCGAGGAAAGCTGGTGGCTTCGCAGGCTGGCATGACCATCTTTCAAGCTTTCCCGGTGGCTAAAGGCGTCGGTGATCGTGGTACTGACGGACCGAAAGGGGCAAACGGCGCGGCGGGCGGCGGGTATGGGGACGGGGGCCAGCGCGGCGGTGACGGTGAGCCGGGCCAAAAGGGTGAGGATGGACTTAGTGCTGGCAATGTGGAAGTTGTTCTGCGCGAACTCCCTTCGAAGGCTTTCCGAATTTCGTTGGTCGGCCAGACTGGCGGTACCGGCGGCGACGGCGGTGTAGGTGGCAATGGTGGCAGAGGCGCTGACGGCCGCCCCTCTGAGTCAGGACTCTTCGATTGCTCGAAAGGTGGTGGCGACGGCGGCCGCGGTGGTGATGGTGGAAATGGCGGAGATGCCGGTGACGGCGGTGCGTGCGGTCAAGGCGGGCAGTTTGTCGTAGACGCACCGGACGAAATGCGTCCAGCACTCGTGGCCATGATCAAGATCGACGACACTCGATCTCAGTCAGGGACGTATGGCAATCCTGGATCTCCAGGTGCGGCGGGCGGCGGAGGTACAATGGGCCGGGGTGGCGGTCACTGTGGTGGCGGCCATGGCGGTTCTGGGGGCAGGGATGGGAACCCGGGCAGCAAGCCGCAACAGGGGCCTACATTCTGCCCGGCAACTAGCTTGGTTATTCGCTAACGCTGACAGGAATGGAGCCCGCTTCCCAGAGCGGGCCTTCTTAAGTGCTGCAGCATCGTATACTGAGATCGGGTGAACTGTAGGTTTGCCTGCCGGAGTGACGGTCGCGTGAGGTTAGGCAGTACGGCATCCCCTATCAGCCGAAGCACAGAGGAGCTGTGGGAATGAACGAGGTCGATCCATCTGGTCAACTGCACGTCCTCTCGCAGGCGCTGGCCAATGCAAACACTAACCTCGGCTTCCTGCTGGGTGCCGGATGCGGCTGTTCCATTCGGACGGCGAGAGGAACGCCGCTCATTCCTGCCATGGACGAGCTTACGAGTCAAGTGTGCGAGGCCTTGCACGCATCGGATGTCTCGATTCATCTGGAGTCGCTGGAAAAGCAGTATACGGATGATGGCGATGCGTGCCTGCCCAATATAGAAAAACTCCTCAGCAGGATTCGTACACTTCGCG
Source organism: uncultured Holophagales bacterium (assembly GCA_963741305.1). Classification (GTDB taxonomy): domain Bacteria; phylum Acidobacteriota; class Thermoanaerobaculia; order Multivoradales; family UBA5704; genus DATMER01. Next base: position 995,424 of record CAVUHL010000003.1, read on the forward strand.
AGATATCTGGTAAGCGAAGGATCGACGGTTTGACGGGCGAAGACTTAGAAAAGCTTGACGATGCGATTTGCCGGTCAATCGAACGGCTCGTGCAGGTTGACCTCCCCGAGGGGGAAACATCATATTCGATGTTCGCACGCTGGGTTCGTGAGATTGATCGCCACAAGCCGATCGAAATCTTCACAACCAACTACGACCTTCTCCTCGAAGAGGCTCTTGAGCGTGAACGAGCACCATTCTTTGACGGATTTGTTGGTGCTCGCGAACCTTTCTTCGACGTTTCGGCAATGGAGCTCGACCGTCTTCCGGAACGGTGGACACGCGTCTGGAAGATCCACGGTTCCATCAACTGGCGGCTACGCGCGGAGAGTTCGATTGTTAGATCTGAGACCGGACCAACGAAGCCACTGATATTCCCGTCCCACTTGAAATATGCTGAGAGCCGCCGTCTGCCATATCTAGCGATGAGAGATCGCCTCCGGACGTTTGTGAAAGGGCGGGCGGTATTTATCACTTGTGGCTACTCATTCTCTGATGAACACCTGAACGAGGATCTGATGTTCGGATTGACAGCGAATCCAGGGAGTGTCTGTTATGGTTTGTTGTTTGGGAAGCTCAAAGCCTACAATCATGCGGAACCCCTCGCGCTTGGGCGGCCGAACCTCAATCTTTTGGCGGCAGATGGAGGCATCCTCCGGGGACGCCATGTGAACTGGACCACTGAGAGTCCGTTGACGCTCGGCAATTTTGCGGACTTTGGTAAATTTTTGATCACCGAAGTTATGGGCGATGTGGAGGTCTAAGTGCCTGCACCGACGGTAATTGGCACAGTCCAAGATGTTAGAGGTTCGACTGTGAGCGTTGTCCTGAACGACGAAACTGTGTCGGGCCTTACCTTCGTCGACGGGTATGGATACCGGATCGGGCAAGTCGGAAGTTTCGTTAGGATACCTTTGGGCTACGTGGGCCTCTTTGGAGTCGTTTCACAGGTCGGTGCTGGAGCAGTTCCGGAGAAACTCACCGAAGCGCACCCATTCGGCAATAGGTGGATGACAGTTCAGCTCGTCGGCGAAGGGGAGAGAGGTGGAAACTTCCGCCGAGGGATCTCCCAATATCCAACAATCGGTGACGACGTTCACCTCGTAACCGAGAACGATCTGCGAGCCATTTATGGGCAGCCTGAATCCCCACAGTATCTGCAGATTGGTTGGGTAGCGAGCGCTGAATCAATCCCCGCTCTGCTGGATGTCAATCGGTTGGTGAGTCGCCATTCTGCCGTCGTCGGTGCGACAGGATCTGGTAAATCCACGACTGTCGCCGCCTTGTTAGGTAAGCTCTCCGACCCGGAACGGTACCCCTCAGCTCGTGTTCTACTGATCGACATCCATGGCGAGTACGCTTCCGCTCTCCGAGATCGAGCGGCGGTATTTCGGACGACACCTGGACCGAACGAGGATCCACTGTACATTCCATACTGGGCGCTGACGTTTGACGAACTTGTATCGGTGGCATTTGGAACTCTTGAGGACGCAGGACGCGCCGCGGTAGCCGATATGATAACGGATTTTAAACAGGAGGCGCTTCAGGCACAACCTGCTGCCGGAGTGACGGCTAGTACGCTAACGGTCGATACCCCTATTCCATTTAGTCTTCACCAGTTATGGCTAGATCTCTACAAGCGCGAGTATGCGACGTACATTCAAGATCCTAATAAGCCAAAGCAGCAATGGGTGCCTGCATATGAACGAGCTGCAGATGACAGTTTGTATGAAGGTGAGGCAAACACTGTCACGCCTCCTCGGTATCGTGCTGTCAAGAATGTAAAGGATGATCCTGAAAAAATTCAATACGGCGATAACCCCTTGAATATACGACGAGCAGTTGGAAATTTGGCAGCCAAACTGCGTGACCCACGGCTATCGTTCCTCTTTCGTCCTGGCGAGTGGTTACCCTCTACGGACGGTAGGACCGAAAGCGACATCGATAGCTTGCTTAGAGAATGGCTAGGCAACTCGCGTCCCGTCACTATTTTGGATTTGTCAGGAGTTCCGGTATCGATTGTTAATCAGATTGTTGGATGTTTGCTGCGGGTACTATTTGACGCGATCTTTTGGTCGAGGAATCTTGGAGAAGGTGGACGTGAGCGGCCGCTATTGATTGTGCTGGAGGAGGCGCATGCCTATCTGAACCGGGACATTGCTCCCACTGCCGCGGATGCAGTTCGGAGAATCGCCAAAGAAGGTCGAAAATACGGCATTGGGGCGATGATTGTAAGCCAAAGACCGGCAGAGATTGATCCCACCATACTCTCGCAATGCGGGACAATCATTGCGATGAGGCTTGGGAATGACGTTGACCGGCGGCATGTGTCAAGTGCGGCTTCCGATAATCTTGAGGGGCTCTTCTCAATGTTGCCAATCCTTCGAGTCGGTGAGGCAATAGTAGTAGGTGAGGCAGTGAATTTACCAGTGCGCACGATTATTCAGCCTCCCGACGAGGCGCATCTGCCGGACAGTCGTGACCCGAGGGCGGTTGTTCGCGAGGTGCCTGGTGAAGGGTTTGAGGCTCCTGGTGGGTGGAACCAAGTGAAAGGGCCTGAAGATTACCGTAAGTTGGCAGAAGTGTGGCGACGTCAGAACCCGCAGCCCATTAAAGGTGAGTGACTTAAATGGAATGGCATTCGGTCTCATCGTCAACGCTTGAGCGAGTAGCTTACGATCCGAGTTCTATGACAATGATAATTGAGTTCAACAGTGGTACGACATATCAATACTTCGACGTTCCTGAGCACGTTTTTAATGAATTGCTCACTGCGGCTTCACCAGGGCAGTATCTAGCTCAGAACATCAAAAGCCTCTACCGCTATGCCCGGATGTGAGGTTGGGTCTCCCAACCCAGGCCGTGCGATTGTTCTATCGCCACCGAGGTACCTACACTGTAACACTAGCCCAGACAGATGGCGTGCGAACGTAAGGCACTCCTCGATCTGGGGCGTAAGGAGAATCAGAACAATGCCAAAAGCAGCCAGAACCCTCCTCATCATGACCCTGCTGATGGCTACCTCTGCGGCTGGCCTACAGGAGACACCAGCAGCCGAGCCTTCCGTGAACCTGCCCCCGGAACTGGCACGAGTGCTGACGGATTACGAGGCTGCGTGGTCGAAGAAGGACCCGGCGGCCTTGGCTGGGCTGTTCGCTGAAGACGGCTTCGTGCTGCCAAACGGAGGGACACCGGTGCGCGGCCGGGCGGCGATCCAGAAGTACTACACCGGTCATGGAGGGCCGCTGTCGCTGCGTGCCCTTGCCTACGCGGCCGAGGGCGGGGTGGGTTACATCATCGGCGGGTACACCGAGACGGCCGGGAAGCCGGACATCGGGAAGTTCACGTTGACCCTGCGCAAGGGTTCGGACGGGCGCTGGCTCATCATGTCGGACATGGACAACTCGAACCGGCGCCGCGAGTAACTCACTGAAGAGAACTGTGCTCCGAGGGGCACCGGCCTGCGCCCTTTCAGGGCTCTGGAGGTCTTTTGGGGATACGCTTACCTGGGGTTGAAAACCCCAGGCTATATGCCTACGCCCCTGCGGGGCTGCAGCGCTGTTTAAAAAGCATCAACTGGAGGAACACGTGAGCTACAAACCAGACAATTACACTAGCGTCTCGCCCTACCTCATCGTCGATGGCGCGAGTAGCACGATCGACTTTCTCAAGAGCGTCTTTGGTGCTGTTGAGCTGCGCCGGTTTCCCGGCGCCGACGGGAAGCTCATGCATGCGGAGGTCCGGATTGATGACACGGTCGTGATGATCGCGGATGGGGTTGAGGGCTGGCCACCGGTTCCATCTCATGTGCATGTCTATGTCAGCGACGTTGATGCGATATACAGAAGCGCCCTTGAAGCAGGAGCGACATCGGTGCAGGAACCGGTGAAGAAGGAAGACGAAGACAAGCGGGGAGGCGTGAAGGATGCCGGAGGCACGACGTGGTGGATCTCTACGAGGCAGGTGTAGGGGGCGGCGATCGGACGGACAACCCTTCGACCGATCTCGATCCCCGGCAAACGGGCTTACCCGCCGCGGGAGCGCCGCTCGGTTTCCTCGATGCACCGCGGCCGGGGACTACCGTCGGTCAGGAGATCTTCCGGGTCCTCGGCTGGGCGATCGATGATCGAGGTTCGGTTCCTGTCGACATCGAGGTCGACGGAGAGGTCGTAGCCCGGGCCCGCATTGGCATGCCGCGGCCTGATGTGGCCGACGCCTTGGGCGATCCGAGCCTTGTTTTTGCGGGCTGGGAGTGCCTGCTCGACTTCCACGCCATCGCAGCCGGCCGGAGATCGCTCCACATCGAAGCCGTGGCCCATGCGAGGAGTGGGGAGCGGGTCTCCATCGGCACCGCGACCATTGCCATCGATACCGTCGATGCCATCGATTCCGGGCTACCACCGCGGGATGTAGCCGAGGACCACCGCCGGAGCGAGTTGTGCCGCCGTCTCGAGCTTTTGCTAGAGCGCCAACCGGTGCCGCCTCGCCGGCCGGACGGAGGTTTGAGAATCCTTGCCGTCATTCAGAACCTCGATCGAGGCGGAAGCCAGCTGATCTTGCTCGAGCGCCTCCGCGAGCTCATCGCCGAAGGGGCGGAGGCAGTGGTCGTCAGTCCCGGCGACGGCGCGCTTCGTCCTGAGCTCGAGTCCATGGGCGTCCCTTGTCATGTCACCGGCCCCTTGGTCCATCCCAATGCCATCCTCTACGAGGGGAAGATCGCCGAGCTGGCGATGTGGTGCCACCCGCAGGGCTTCGACGTGGTGCTGGTAAGTACGATAGGAGCGAGCCCGGGAATCGACCTGGCTCAGAGGTTGGGCCTGCCCAGCCTCTGGCTGATCTATGAGCCGCCGGCCTCCGCCCGTCACCTTTCGCCGTTCCTCGAGCTGACCTGGCCCGCCTACGCGCTCGAGCAGACGAAGGAGGCGCTGCGCCGCTGCCCGCTGATCGTCTTCGACTCGGATTCCTGCCGCCGCACCTACCTCGAGAGGGCATCGCCCGAGCGCCTGCTGACCATCCCGGGAGCGATCGACATTGAGGGAATCGACCGTTTCCGGGCCGCCTTCGATCGCGCGTCGGCGCGCCGGGCATGCGGCCTGCCCGAGGGTGCGAGGCTGGTGCTGGGATTGGGCTCTATCCTCGTGCTCAAAGGAACGCCGCAATTGGTGCAGGCGTTCGCCACTCTGGCCGCCGAGCAACCCGACCTTCGCCTGGCTCTGGTCGGCTCGCGCAGCGACCAGCTCTCGGAAGCGATCGAGCAGTTCGTTGCCGCGCGGGGCCTTCGAGACCGGGTGTTCATCGAGCCCATGGGCGCGGAAGCCTATCGCTGGCTGGGGATGGCGGATCTCCTGGTCTGCCCCAGCGACCGCGAGTCGATGCCGCGCGCCGTCCTCGAAGGGATGGCTTTCGAAGTCCCGGTGCTGGCCACTACGGTTGGGGACATCCCGAGCGTCATCGAGGACGGTGTCAGCGGATGGCTCATTCCGCCGAGCGATCCGGTGACGCTCGAGGTGGCGATCCGTCGCGCGCTGGCCGCTTCACGCGAGGAACGCAGCGCCATGACCGCTGCCGCGGCCCGGCTCGTTCGAGAGCATCGAGGCGCGCGCCTTGCCGGCGAGCGCTTCGCGGCTGCCCTCCGGCGGGTGCGACGGGTTTGTTCCTAGACGCGTATACCCTTTAGATGGGCTGGCGAAAGGGGGCTTGGATGCGAGCGATGTGTTGGAGAGTCTCTGTCGTCTTGTCGTGCCTTTTCTTGTTGCCGGGCTGGGCTGCTGCCGGGGATGACCTGGCGCAGGTGGCCCGGGCCCTGGTCTCAAAGAGCGAGTTGGATGCGGCTCTAGTAGCCACGCTGCGGGCGGCCGGACCGGCGGGAATGGACGCGGTATTTGCCCTTTCCGCGGCCGAGCCGGAGCTTGCGAAGAGCCCTGCCTTCCATGCCGCGCTCGACGCGGTCTGCGCCCAGAAGGATTGCGCGGCCTCGCGCCTCTTCTGGCACACGGACCTCGAGGCTGCGAAGGCCGCGGCAGCGAAGAGCGGCAAGCCCATCCTCTCCCTTCGGCTCCTCGGGCGCCTCGACGAGGAGCTGAGCTGCGCCAACAGCCGCTTCTTCCGGACGGTCCTCTACGCGGACGAGCACGTCTCCGGCCAGATGCGCGAGGATTGGGTGCTGCACTGGCAGTCGGTGCGGCCGGTGCCCAAGGTGACGATCGACTTCGGCGACGGCCGGCGCCTGGAAGGTACGATCACGGGCAACAGCCTGCACTACATGCTCGACTCCAAGGGCCGCATCCTGGACGCGATTCCCGGCCTCTATGCGCCGGAGGCCTTCCGCGATGCCCTGTTCCTGGGAGCGAGCGATGCCAAGGAGGCCGGCAGCTTCTCTGATGGGGATTTCGCCCCCGCTCTGGCCGCGCGCCACCTCGACCGCTATCTGAGCCTCGAGAGGAGGATCGCGCAGCAGCTCGCAAAGGGCCGCAAGGATTCCAGCGGCGCGGCCGAGGCGGCGCTGACCGCTTTTGTCCAGCGCGCGGGTGCTCGCCCGCCCTCTCCCTCGGCGAGGGCGGCCTCTGCCGTCTCGGCCAGCAAGAGCCTCGCGGAGGGTGCGGTGCTCCGGGCGGTCACCGCCGGACCGGTTGCGCCACCTGTCACGGAAGATCAGGTCGTCGCGCTCTTCGCCAAGGACTATTTCAAGAAGAAGACCGAGCTGAGGGAAGGCACCCGGGCGCTGCTGGCCAAGAAGTTCGGCAGTTGGGTAGGAGCCGGCAACCTGGATGCCTCGATTCAGAGGTTCGAAGAGCTGATCGCGGAGGACACCGCCCGCAACGAGATGCTGCTCCACGCCGCCATCCACGCCCGGCTGTCGGAAGCCACCGGGATGCCGAAACTGGATGAGATCACCGGCTGGATCTACGAGTCGCTGTTCCTCAGCCCGCCCTCCGATCCCTGGATGGGGCTGGCGCCGCGCGAGGTCTATTCGGTGCTGACGCCGGTGCCCTGACGGATCAGAAACGTCTCCTCGCCGATCACCTCGGGGTCGAGCGAGAATTCGTAGAGCTCCATACCCCCGAAGAGCGCTTTGACACGGGGATAGCCGGCCGACTGCATGTGGCGGGCTCCTTCGATCGCGATGGAGCCGTCGTCGTCGAAGAGCACCACGTCGCGATCTTGAGGCGGCGACCAGTCGGGGCCGGGGTAGGGGATGGCGCCCTGAAGAGTCAGGCCCCCCGGTTCGGGCCGGACATCCACGATCAAAGGGAGATCCTCTTCCTTGCCTTCCTTGATACGGCGGAAGAGCACGAAAGGGGAGACCTCCAGCAGGGGATCGAACTGGACGACCGGGGTCTCGTCGTCGAGGTAGCGCGTCGGCATGGCGCGATCGTACCTCAGGCGCGCATCACCAGGCGGTCATCATCGGCTCGCTTGCTCTTCCGGGCGGCCCGCGAGGGGCAGACGGAAGGCGACCATCTCCTCTCCGTTGCGGACCAGCAGGACGTCGCCGACGAGCACCGGGTGGTTCCAGGTCTTGCCCTCGATCGCCGGGAGCCGCGCAAGCTCCGTGAACTGGTCGGGGGTCGCCTTGGCCAGCGCCAGCTCACCCTGCTCCGAAAGCACCAGCAGAAGGTCCTGTTCGGGCAGGAGGACGAGCTGGCCGTGGCCGTAGCGTCCGCCCTTCCACTTGCGCTTGCCTTTCTCGAGGTCGATGCACGCGAGCATGACGCCGTCGAAACCGAAGGCGTGGCCATTGTGAACGACGAAGTCGTTGAAGTAGGGCTTCAGCCCGTTCGAGGTCCAGCGCTCTTCGACGGTCCATTTCCCGGGGCCGTGCGCGACCGCGATGCGGCCGATTCCTTCGTTGTCGCCGATCAGGACGTCGCCGTCCGCGGTCACGGCCGGCTGCACGATGCGGGCGCCCGACTTCCACAGATGCTCCCAGAGCAGCTTGCCGTCGGCCGGGGCGACGCTGATCGCGCCGGCTCCGCTCAGCAGAAGGACTTGCGCGACTCCGTCGATCGTCACTCGATGGGGCGAGCTGTAGCCACCGCCGCCGGCCGGGCCGTACCAGCGCGGCTCGCCGGTAGCGAGGTCGTAGGCGGCGAGCTTGCCACCGGCGGCGACCATGACGACGTCGTCGATCACCAACGGCGAGCTCGAGAAGCCCCAGCCCGGGACTTCCGTGTCGGTGTCGGACGCCGGGTTGCGCGACCACACGACGGCGCCGTCATCGGCATCGAGCGCGTTCAGGACTCCGGTCGCACCGAATGTGTAGACGCGGCCGTTGCTGAGGGTCGGCGTTGCGCGCGGACCGGCGCCGCCATTCGATTCGTAGAACCGGACCGGGTCGGTGTGCCTCCACACCGGCTCGCCGGTGGTCAGGTTGTAGCAGGTTACGACCTCGTCGTCACCGCGCTGCTCCTGGGTGTAGAGGAGATCGCCGCGGACCGCGAAGGAGGACCAGCCCGGTCCGATCGGCCGTCGCCACAGCTCGACCGGCGGCGACGCAGCCCAGTCGGTCTCGATCCGCACACCGCGGACGATGCTGTCGCGCCCGGGTCCGCGAAAGCCGGGCCAGTCGGCTCCTGTCTTTGCTCTAACCGGAGCCGCCGCTGGCTCGTCTTCGGCTTGGGCCACGAGCGGTTCCGCTTGAGTCTCCACCGCCGCCGGAACCGCGGGAGCCGTCGGCTGGGCCGCGGGCAGTTCCTCAGGAGTCTTTGTCGGCACAGGGAGCGCCGGCTCGTCGCCGGCTTGGGCCAGGAGCCGCTCCTCGGGAGTCTCCGTCCATCGCCAGGCGAAATCTGAATCGGCATCGCCAGTGATTCCGCCGGTCCGAACGAGCGCCCATGCTCCGCAAGCGATCAGGATGGTCGCGGCCATCACCGCGCGCCGAGGCCTCTCGGAGAGGCGGCGGCTGGCCACCACTGCCGCGACAAAAGCGATGCTCAGCAGAGGGAGGGCGAACACGGGGAACATCATCCCCATCAGCCCTCCTGAAATCGATTCGTGGAGGATGGGGCGTGTCGCGACCAATCCGGCGATCATCAGGAGGACGGCACCCCAGCGCTCGGACCGAGGCGCCCGGCTGAAGAACGCCCACCACACGACGACAGCCAGCCCGAGGACGAGCCCCGCCATCACCCCATACATCATGGCTTCGGGCACGATGGCAGGGGCGACATACCTGATCAGCAACAGCAGGGCCGCGGCGAGCACGCCGGGCCATAGCCGGAGCTGCTTCCGAGGCGTAGGTTCGTCAGTCTGTGCGATGGTCATAAAAAACCATACGCCCGGGACCGCCAAATATTACGGGGATGCGAGGGGCAGCCGGAACGCGGCCATCTCCTCACCATTGCGGACCAGCAGGACGTCGCCGGCCAGCACCGGGTGGTTCCAGGTCTTGCCCTCGATCGCCGGGAACTTCGCGAGCTCCGTGAACTCCCCGGGGGCCGCCTTGACCAGCGCCAGCTCGCCCTGGTCCGACAGCACCAGCAGCAGATCCTGGTCGGGCAACAGGACGAGCTGGCCTGAGCCGTAGCGTCCGCCCTTCCACTTGCGCTTGCCGTCTTCGAGGTCGATGCAGGCGAGGATGCGGCCGTCGAAGCCGAAGGCATGGCCCTCGTGAACGACGAAGTCGTTGAAGTAGGGCTTCAGTCCGATGGAAGTCCAGCGCTCCGCGGCGGTCCATCCGCCGGGTCCGCGCGCCACAGCGATGCGGCGCGTGCCGCTCTGGTTGCTGGCAGCGATCAGGAGGTTGCCATCCGGCATCAGGGCCGGCTGCACGATGGGGAAGCCCGGCCACGGATGCTCCCAGAGCAGCTTGCCGTCGGCCGGGGCGACGCTGGCCGCGCCGGCTCTGCCCATCAGCAGGACTTGCTCGACTCCGCCGATCGTCAAGAGCTGTGGCGAGCTGTAGCTATCGCCGTCCGCCTTGCGCGACCAGCGCGGCTCGCCGGTGGCGAGGTCGTAGGCGGCGAGGGTGCTGGCAGCGGCGACGATGACGACATCGCCGACGACCAGGGGCGAGCTCGAAAAACCCCAGACGGGGACTTTCGCTCCGGTATCCGTTGCCACGTTGCGCGACCACACGGCGGCGCCGTTGCCCGCACCGAGCGCATTCAGGATTCCTGTCGCACCCAGGGTGTACACGCGGCCGCCGCTGAGGGTCGGAGTCGAGCGCGGACCGGCGCCGGCGTTCGCCTCGAAGAACCGGGCCGCATCGCGATGCAGCCACACCGGCTCGCCGGTGGTCAGGTCATAGCTGGCGACGACCTCGTCGTCGCCGCGCTGCTCCTGGGTGTAGATGAGGCCGCCGCGGACCGCGAAGGACGACCAGCCCGGTCCGATCGGCCGGCGCCAGAGCTCGACCGGCGGCGATGCGGACCAGTCGGTCGCGATCTGCACGCCGCGGACGGTGCCGTCGCGCCCGGGTCCCCGAAAAGCGGGCCAGTCGGCTCCGGTCTCTGCTCCTGCCTTGGCCGACGAGAGTACCGCCGTTGGCTCGTCGCCGGTCTGGGGCGCGAGCGGGTCCACGGTAGCCTCCTCGGCTGCCCGCGCCGCCTCCGGCTCGCTGAGGGCTGGGACCACGGGCTGCTGCTCGGGGATAATCGCCTCCGGAGCCGCCGCTTCCGGAGCTTTCGGGACGGGCGCCGGCTCGTCGCCGGCCTGGGCCAGGAGCCGCTCCTCGGGACTTTCTGTCCAGCGCCAACCGAACCTCATCGTATGGTCACCGGTGATGCCGTCCGACCGGGCGAGCAACCAGGCTCCGCTCGCGATCAGGATGGCCGCGGCCATTGCCGCGCGCCGGGGGCCGTCGGCGAGCCGGCGGCTGGCCACGGCCCAGGCGACGAAGGCAAGGAACAGGAACGGGAGGGCGTAGCCGATGATCCAGAGCGGCCCCATCGACTCGTGCCTGAGGAACCAGGCCGCGGCCAGCCCGGCCGCCATCAGGCCGAGGGCGCCCAGGCGCTCGGACCAGGGCGCACGGCTGAAGAACATCCACCAGAGGAGGAGGGCCGCCATGCAGCCGAACGAGTACATCATCCCCTGCGAAAAGCCCTCGAACCCGGGCACGACCATCTTCACGCCAAACCGGGCCACCAAAAGCAGCACCGCGAGGACTATTCCGGGCCACAGCCGGAGCGGCTTCCGAAGAGTCGGTTCGTCTGTGTTCATGAGAACACTACGCAAGGGGAGCCCCCGATGTTACAGGCAGGGGAGGGCTACTTGATCATCACGACCTCGATGTCGCCGTCCCGGCGCTCGAGGTGGAGGCTCACATCGAGGGTGTGGCGTTCCAGGATCAGGTCGACCGAGGCCTCGCCCACGCTCAGGTTGCGGATGCGGAGGGTGCCGAAGAAGTCCGGCAGCTCGGGCCTCTGCAGGAGGATGCGGCCTCCGGGCGCGTCGATCTCCAGCCCCAGGCAGGCCTGGAGGAGGAGGAAAACCGAGGCCGCGGCCCATGCCTGGGGAGCGCAGGCCACGGGATAGCGCGTCGGTCCCTCGTGCGGCCGGCGGTGGAAGCCGCAGAACAGCTCGGGCATCCGCTCCAGGTCGAAGTGGAGCACCGCATCGTACAGAGCCGACATGACTTGCACCGCCATCCCCTTGAAGCCGTAGCGCGACAGCCCCTGGGCGATGATGGCGTTGTCATGCGGCCAGATCGAGCCGCGGTGATAGGAGAGCGGGTTGTAGCGTACTTCGCGGGCGTCCAGGGTGCGGATGCCCCAGCGGGAGAACGACGTGTCGGCCATCAGGGTCTCGGCCACCTGCCGTGCATGCGCCGGCGAGGCGATCCCCGTATACAGGCAGTGGCCGGCGTTGGAGCTGCGCACGGCGCAGGGCTTCTTCTCGCCGTCGAGGGCCTGGGCGTAGGTGCCGATCTCTTCGACCCAGAAGGTGTGCTCGAAGTCCTGCTGGAAATCCCGCGCCTGCCGCTCCAGTTTTTCGGCCCGCTCGGTGAGCCCGAGCGCGACGGCGAGCCTCGCGGCTGCCCGGTAGGCGGCATAGACGTAGCCCTGGACTTCGCAGAGCGCGATCGGCCCCTCGGCCAGACTGCCGTCCGCGTGGCAGATCGAGCCGCTGGAGTCCTTCCACCCCTGATGGATCAGCCCTGTCTGGGATTTCCGCGCGTACTCCACGAATCCGTCGCCGTCGAGGTCGCCGTAGACGTCGATCCACTCCAGGGCCCGCTCCACGTGCGGCCAGAGCGACTCGATGAAGGCGCGGTCCGCGGTGCGCTGCAGGTAGGCTCCGGCCAGGACCACGAACAGGGGCGTGGCATCCACGCTGCCGTAGTAGCGGCCGAAGGGGATCTCGCCGAGCGCCGCCATCTCGCCCAGGCGCGTCTCGTGGAGGATCTTGCCCGGCTCGGCGTCGTTCGCGGGATCGATCCGATGGGCCTGGGTGGCGGCGAGGTACGAGAGCACCCCCCGGGCCGGCGCCGGGTCGAGCCAGAGCGTCTCCAGGGCGGTCCACAGCCCGTCGCGGCCGAAAGCGGTGCTGAACCAGGGGATGCCTGCGTAGGGGTAGGGCCCCCGGGTGGTCTCCGTGATCAGCATGTGGAGGTCGGAGACCGAGCGTTCCGCCCAGTCGTCGAAGCGTTCGTTGGAGGAGTGGATCGAGGCCGAGCCCAGGCGGCGGGCCTCGAGCTGCGCGCCGGAGCGCTCCAGCGCCTCTTCGAAGCTGAAGATGAGGGGCTCACGGTTGCCGGTCTGGAAGCCCACGGTCACGGTCCAGGTGGCTTCGCCCCGCGGGGGAAGGTCGGCCAGGAACGAGGCCGCCGCGCCGGTCATCTCCTCGGGATCCGGCGAGAAGCTCAGCCGGGTGCGGCGGACGGCGCCGTCCAGCCCGCGGTATCCGAGCGCGACGGACGCGTGCTCCTTGAATGGGTCCATCAGGGTGCCCCGCTCGGGCCGGGGCGTGCCGCGCACCTCGAAGACGTCCGCGTAGTCGGCGCCGTACCGCAGCTCCAGCCGCAGCTCGACAGGGTCCGGGCCGAAGTTGTGGACGCGAAAACGCAGGTAGCAGACCTCTTCCCAGAGGAAGCTGATGGCGAAGAGGTGGATCGTGTCCCGGGGGAGGAGGTGCTTGTCCCCGGCGACTAGATCCGGGTTGGTGAGCTCGACGATGAGCGCGTTGTCCTGGCGTACGGTCGAACCGAGGAACAGCGGATGCTGGTTTTCGAGGGTCAGCTCGAGCCGGCTTAGGAACCGGGTCCCCTCGTGGTAGAGCCCCTGCTCGCTGCCAGGGCGGATTTCCCCGGCGCGGTCGAACACGGCGAAGCTCTCACCGTGCTTGAGGATACGGTGCGCCTCGTCGAGCCGCGACGAGGTGGCCACGATGGGGAAGGATTCCTGGATCTCGATCTCGGTCTTCACAGCTCTGGAAGTATACTGCCCGACGACCAAGGAGAAGAAATGGCTGACCTCGATTATAAGGCCATGCTCGACGTGGCTATCGCGGAGGCGCGGCAGGGATTGGCGGAAGGGGGCATCCCCATCGGAGCCGCCCTGTTCGACGGCCATGGGGAGCTGCTCGGGCGCGGGCACAACCGGCGGGTCCAGGAGAACGACCCGTCCATCCACGGCGAGACGGATGCCTTCCGCAAGGCGGGGCGCCAGGCCAGCTACCGCGACACGGTCATGGTGACCACCCTGGCCCCCTGCTGGTACTGCAGCGGGCTGGTGCGCCAATTCAAGATTGGCACGGTGGTCGTGGGGGAGTCGGCCAATTTCGCAGGCGGCCTCGACTGGCTGCGCGAAAACGGGGTCGAGGTGATCGACCTGAACTCCCAGGAGTGCGTCCGCATGCTGGCGGATTACATCGCGGCGCACCCGGAGGTCTGGAACGAGGACATCGGGGAGGAGTGACCGGCACCCAGCTTGCACGTATTTGAGGAGGAAGGAGAATGATGATGCGCAAAGCACCTGTCTCCGCAATCCTTACGCTGGCGATCCTCACCCTCGGGGCATTGGCGGCCGTGGCGGCCTGGGGAGCCACGGCCAGCTTTACGCCTCCGCCCCAAGAAGGCACGATCTTCGCCGTAATCAACTTCGACCGGGCACTCGGCGCGAACCAGAACACTTCCGTTTCGGTCTCTTGGGGGCCGTTTCACCGCAAGGACGTCGTCGGCCGCCCCTACGGCAGATGCGCAAACACGAGCCCCGCGGGCTTCGTGCTGATGATCCGGCACTTCAAGCCGGACTCGAACCCGTTCGTGCTTACCACCTCAGGAACGATCGCCCGGGCTCCCTACCAGGGGGAGGCGCCTCCCGAGATCAGCCATGCGTGCTACAAGTTCCTGAAGTGGAGAGCCCGCTACTGAGGAAATTCGAAGTGCCTGCCTCCCGGGTTCCGGCTTAGAATGGCGGGACTTCCAGGGAGGCACTCATGAAGCCGGCCTCGTTCGAGTACCTGGCGCCAGATTCGCTGGACGCCGCGCTGGACCTTCTTGCTCACAGGGGAGACGAGGCGAAGCTATTGGCCGGAGGGCAGAGCCTGATCCCGGTGATGAACTTCCGGTTGGCGCAGCCGTCCCTGCTCGTGGATCTGAACCGCTTGCGGGATCTCGACTACCTTCGCGAAGACGGTGGCGGGCTGCGGATTGGCGCCATGACCCGCCAGCGGAAGCTGGAGCGGGATCCTCTCGTGCCGAGGCTCGCGCCGCTGCTCCGCGAGGCTGTCCCTTTCATCGCCCATCCCCAGATCCGGAATCGGGGTACGGTAGGAGGGAGCCTGGCGCATGCAGATCCCGCCGCCGAGCTGCCGGCGGTCGCTGTGGCCCTGGATGCCCGGTTCCGGCTTCAACGCGCCGGGGGCGAGCGCTGGGTCGAGGCCCGCGAGTTCTTTGCCGGGCTGTTCACGACCGTCCTCGAGCCCGACGAGATGCTGGTCGAGGTTGCCCTGCCACCCCCGCCTCCGAACACCGGCTGGGCATTCATGGAGGTCGCCCGCCGCCATGGCGACTACGCCCAGGTGGGGATTGCGGCCCGGGTAACTCTTGATGATGCCGGCTTATGCCGGGAGGCCCGCCTGGTCTACCTGAGCGTCGGGGACGGACCGGTCGAGGCGCGGGAGGCGGCCCGGATGCTCGCCGGCACCGGCCTTTCCGGCGAGGCAATTGCCGCGGCGTCGGAAAAAGCCTCGCGGGACGAGATGGACCCGACCGGCGACATCCACGCCTCGGCGGATTTCAAACGACACCTGGCACGCGTGCTCACGGGCCGTGCCCTGCGCCTGGCGGGTGCTCGGGCACAAGCGCGGGCACAAGCGCCGGGGAGAGGAAAGGAATGAGCTTGCTGCACAGAGTCAAGCTGACCGTCAACGGCAAAACCTACGAACGGGAGGTGGAGGCGCGCCTCCTGCTCTCCGATTTCCTCCGTCACGACCTGGGGCTGACTGGCACCCATGTCGGCTGCGAGCACGGGGTGTGCGGCGCCTGCACGATCCTGCTCGACGGCGATCCGGTGCGCTCCTGCCTGATCCTCGCGGTGCAGGCGGACGGCCGGGAGCTCATGACCGTCGAGGGGCTGGCGCCTGCCCCCGGCGAGCTCCATCCTCTGCAGCAGGCGTTCTGGGAGGCGCACGGCCTGCAATGCGGCTTCTGCACTCCCGGGTTCCTGATGACGCTCGTACCCTTCCTGGAGGAGAACCCGAGCCCGACGGAGCACGAGATCCGCCAGGCCCTCTCCGGCAACCTCTGCCGCTGCACGGGATACCAACACATCGTGGACGCGGTGCAGTTGGCGGCAGAGAGGGCTGGAAAGTGACGGCGGGCGACCTGCACGACGCCCTGGACCGTCTGGAGTCCCATTTTCGGGACCGCGAGCCGTCGCTGCAGGCCTTCGTCCCTGAGGAGGACCGCTTCGAGCGCCTCCACCGGGATGCCGACGAGCTCCTGGCCCGATTCTCTGAGACGGAGGCCCGCCCGGCGCTGTTCGGTATGCCGGTGGGGGTCAAAGACATCTTGCACGTAGACGGCTTTCCCACGCGGGCTGGAAGCCGTCTGTCCCCCGAGGAGCTGCGCGGGCCGGAGGCGGCCAGCGTCACCCGGCTCAAGCAGGCGGGCGCGCTCATCCTGGGCAAGACCGTCTCCACCGAGTTCGCCTACTTTGCGCCAGGCCCGACCCGCAACCCGCACCATCCGGAGCGCACCCCGGGTGGATCGAGCAGCGGCTCGGCGGCGGCGGTGGCGGCCGGGCTCTGCCCTCTGGCGCTCGGCACGCAGACGATCGGCTCGCTCATCCGTCCGGCCGCGTTCTGCGGCGTGGTCGGCTTCAAGCCGAGCTACGGCCGGATCTCGACCGAGGGAGTGATCCCCCTTGCGCCGTCGCTCGATCACGTCGGGATCTTGACCCCGGACGTGGCGGGCGCAACGCTCGCAGCCCAGGTGCTGTTCCCGGATTGGAAGATTGCGGCTTCGCGCCGCCGGCCCGTGCTCGGGGTCCCCGAAAGCCCGTACCTCGCCCGGCCCACCGAGGAGGCGAGGGCGCACTTTCACGCCACCTGCGAGCGGCTCACCGCGGCCGGCTTCGAGATCTGGTCGATGCCTGCCATGCCGAATTTCGAGGAGATCGAAACGCGCCATCGCCGCCTGGTCGCGGCCGAGGCGGCGCGGGTTCACGAGGAGTGGTTCCGCCGCTTCCGCGGGCTCTACGCGGCCCAGACCGCGGACCTGATCAAGTGGGGCCAGACCGTGTCCGCCGCCGAGAT
Source organism: uncultured Holophagales bacterium (assembly GCA_963741305.1). GTDB lineage: Bacteria > Acidobacteriota > Thermoanaerobaculia > Multivoradales > UBA5704 > DATMER01. The sequence continues at coordinate 1,012,164 of CAVUHL010000003.1, forward strand.
GGAGCAGGATCTCGCCGGTCGCGGGAAGCTGCGCGACGAGCTGACCGCCTCGATGAATTCGCACGGGATCGACCTCTGGCTCTCACCCGCGGCCCTCGGCCCCGCGCCGCGCGGGCTCGCCACGACCGGGGATCCGATCATGAACCTGCCCTGGACCTATGCTGGCATGCCCACGCTCGGCCTTCCGGCGGGGCTGAGCATCGAGAGGCTTCCCCTGGGCCTCCAGGTGACCGGCCGCTTCGGGGCAGACGAGGAGCTGCTCGCCTGGGGAGCGGAGATCGAGAAGGCGCTAGCGTCGTGATAACGCGTTTCACCCTCCGGGCCGGCTCCTACCATGACTCGGTCGTCCTCATGCAGCTCCAGCGGGCGCTCGCAGGCTTGCCGGGGGTGATGGATGCCGGCGTGGTCATGGCCACACCCGCCAACCGGGAGCTGCTTGCCGCCGGAGGATTGGAGGTCGGCGAGGCCGGCCCTGACGACCTGCTCGTTTCGATCAAGGCCGAGAGCGAGGCCGCGGCGGCCGAGGCGCTCTCCCGCGTGGATGCGCTTCTCAAAGTCCGGGGTGCTGAATCGATGGGGGAGTTTCACCCCCGCAGCCTGGCTTCCGCCCTGAAGCAGCTCCCCGAGGCGCGCTGGGTCTCGATTTCGATCCCGGGGCGGTACGCGGCGACCGTGGCCGAGGAGGCCCTGGATGCGGGGCGCAACGTCTTCCTCTACAGCGACAACGTGCCGATCGATCGCGAGGTGGCCCTCAAGCGTAAGGCGCGAGAGAAAGGTTTGTTCGTGATGGGGCCCGACTGCGGCACGGCTGTGCTTGGGGGAGTGGGGTTCGGCTTTGCGAACCGCGTCCGGCGTGGAGATATCGGCTTGGTGGGAGCTTCAGGCACGGGCCTCCAAGCGATCATGAGCCACATCCATACGCTCGGCGGCGGCATCTCTCAGGCGATAGGTACGGGAGGCCGGGACCTGAGCGCCGAAGTCGGTGGCATGACCGCGATCCAAGGGCTCGACCTGCTGTGCCGGGACCCGGAAACGCGCGTGATCGTCCTCGTTGCCAAGCCTCCCGCGCCGGAGGTTGCCTCCCGCCTGCTCGCCTTCGCCCGCTCGGCCGGCAAGCCGGTCGTGGTCCACTTCCTTGGCGCGCCGCTCCCTGGCCGGCGGCTGGGAAACCTTTTCTTCGTTGCGAGCCTGAGCGAGGCAGCGGAACGCGCCTTTGATCTGGGAGATTCCCTGGCAGTGGGAAATCCCGTGAGCGGGCACGTACGCGGGCTTTTCTCCGGGGGAACGCTGGCGTACGAAGCCAAGCACGGCCTCTCGGCTTTTCTTTCTCCGAACGAGTACACCATCATCGACCTGGGAGCGGACGAATACACGGTCGGCCGGCTTCACCCGATGATCGATCAAGACCTGCGGCTCCGAAAACTGCGCCAGGAGGCGGGGGGCATCATCCTGCTGGATGTGGTGCTAGGCGAAGGAGCGCACGCCGATCCGGCTGGAGAGCTGGCGCCCGTGATCGACGAAATCAAAGCAGAGGTCGTCGTGATCGTAATCGGCACGGACGAGGACCCACAGGGCTTGACGGTTCAAATCGAGACGTTAGAGAAAGCCGGAGCACGGGTCTTCCGTACCGTAAACGAAGCAGTGGAGTGGATCTTCCTCCACAGGAAGGATGTGAAGGAGGATCTACTCCCCATTCCACTGGAGTCGATCCAGGGCCCGGTTATCAACATCGGCCTCGATTCGTTCCACGCCAGCCTTCTAGCCCAAGGGGCCTCGTCGGTGCAGGTGGACTGGCGCCCTCCGGCCGGCGGCAACGAAAAGCTCGCGGGCATTCTGGCAAGGATGAAGGGATGAACATCGCTCAGGCCAACCGCACCGCCATCGAACGCATGATGTCCGCGCGGCCGATGCTCACCGGGCTTGCCAAAGCCCTTGACGTCCTTCCCGGCATGCGCGAAAACCTCATCCTGCATGCCGGTCCGCCCATCGAGTGGGAGCGGATGTCCGGCCCCCTGCGCGGCGGGGTGATCGGCGCGTTGATCTTCGAAGGCCTGGCTAAAGACGAAGCCGAGGCGGTAGCGCTGGTGGAGCGGGGAGAGGTGGACTTCGAGCCCTGTCATCATCACTCGGCCGTCGGACCCATGGCTGGCGTGATCTCGGCGTCCATGATGGTTTACGTGGTGGAGGACTCCACCCACGGCGGCCGCTCCTTCTCGAACCTCAACGAGGGCTATGGAAAGGTCTTGCGCTACGGCGCCTTCAGCGAGGAAGTGATCCGAAAGCTGCACTGGATGAACGGCACGATGGCACCAGCGCTCGCCAAGGCGATGGGGGATGGAATCGATCTGAGGGCTCTCGTGGCCGAAGCCCTGCACATGGGCGACGAGGGGCACAACCGCAACAAGGCGGGCTCTCTTCTGTTCCTCAAGCAACTTGCTCCGCGCCTCTCCGATCCGGACGTCCTTCGCTTCCTTGGAGACAACCCGCTTTCCGTCCTCAACCCGGTCATGGCTGCCTGCAAAGTCATGGCCGACGCGGCCCACGGTATCGAGGAGAGCACGATCGTCTCAACGATGGCACGCAATGGCACGGATTTCGGCATCCGGGTGAGCGGCCTGGGCGACCAGTGGTTCACAGCCCCGGCCACGCCGCCGGATGGCCTTTATTTCCCGGGCTTTTCGAGCGCGGATGCCAATCCGGACATCGGCGACAGCACCATCACCGAGACCGCGGGCATCGGCGCCTTTGCCATGGCCGCGGCGCCCGCCATCGTCACCTTCATCGGCGGCTCTCCCCAGGACGCCGTCCATGCGACCCTGGAGATGTACGAGATCACCGCGGCCGAGCACGATCACTTCACCATTCCCGGCCTCGGCTTCCGCGGCACGCCGGTTGGGATCGACCTGAGAAAAGTCGTGGAGTTGGGCATCACGCCGCGTGTGAACACCGGTATTGCTCACAAGAATGCCGGGATCGGCCAGGTCGGAGCGGGGCTCGTGCGGCCGCCGATGAAAGCCTTCGAGGATGCGCTCATTGCCTATGCGGAGCGCTACATTTTCTGATGAAAAGGAGAGGCGATGTTCGTTCCCTATGACATGAGCAAAGTGAAGGTCCTCGACCTTTCGCAGAACTTCAGCGTGGATTCCCCGTCGTTCGCCTTCTACGAAGGCCCCACCGTCAAGTGGGTGAAGCGCATGGCGTTCGAGGGGGTCAACGCGCAGTTCATCTCGACCACGAACCACATCGCCACCCACCTCGACTCGCCTTATCACTTCTACGATCCGGGTCCGGACATCGCAGGCATCCCGCTCGACAAGCTCATGGGGCCGGCGTGCATCGTGGACCTCGAGAAAATGGGGATCGGCGATTACCAGATCTACGGGCCGGAGCACTTCGAGGAGTGGGAGCGGAAGACCGGGATCAAGATCGAGCGCGGCGACATCCTGATCATCCACACCGGCTATCACAAGTACTACAACGAGGATTGGTACAAGGTCCACAACCAGGAGAAGCCCGATCTCCCGAAAATGTTCCTGAAGCACCCCGGACCCCAGAGCGTCTTCTGCGACTGGATCCTCGACCGCGGCATCCGCTGGCTGGGGGTCGATTGCATCGCCGCCGACCATCCCTTCAACACCAACGTGCGCAAGGCGCGGCCGGACCTGATCCCGGAAGTGGAAGCGGCGCTCGGGATGTCGCTCGACAAGGCTTTCCCCTGGCCGGCGGACTACCAGTGCATGCACGTCAAGCTCTTCCCGCATGGAGTCTTCCATGCCGAAAACGTCGGCGGCCAGATCGACGAGGTTTTGGACCAGAGAGTGTGGCTCGGCTGCTTCCCCTTCCGCTTCAAGGGAGGAGAGGCCGCCTTCGCCCGCGTCGTGGCCTTTGTCGAGGAGAAGTAAGTGACACATCCCGTAGGTGAACGGATCAAGCGCAACGAGGACCCGCGCCTGCTGACAGGGCGGGCGCTGTTCGTGGACGACATCAATCTGCCGGACATGGTCCACGTGGCGTTCGTCCGCAGCCCGCATGCGCACGCGCGCATCCTCGGGATCGATGCATCGCAAGCCAAGGCGCGGGAAGGCGTATTCGGGGTCTACACCGCCGCGGACCTCGGCGACTATTGGAAGCCAGGGCCACTGCTGGTGCCGCCGCCTCCCGTCGAAGGAATGGTTTTCCACGAGCGCACGCAGGTGCCGCTGGCGAAGGACAAGATCCGCCACCTTGGCGAGCCGGTGGCCCTGGTGGTGGCCGTGTCGCGCTATGTGGCCGAGGATGCGGCCGAGGAGGTCATGGTCGACTACGAGCCGCTGCCCGCGGTAGTGGACCTGGAGAAAGCCCTGGAGCCGGGTGCTTCCCTGGTCCATGAGGATCTCGATTCGAACATGGCCGCGTACGTGCCTCAGAAGAAAGGCGACTACGAGGCCGCTCGTGCCAAGGCCGATGTCGTGATCCGCCGGCGCTTCTGGTACGACCGCGGCGCTTCGGCCGCGATCGAGAACCGCGGCGTCGTGGCCGAATGGGACACACGGGCCCAGAAGCTGACCGTTTGGGATACCACCCAGGCGCCGATCCCGGTGCGGAACGGGCTCGCGGCCATGCTCGGGCTCTCCGAGCACCAGGTGCGCCTGATCGCTCCATTCATCGGCGGCGGCTTCGGTCCCAAGATCATGATGTTCTATCCCGAAGAGGTGCTGATCCCCTGGCTCGCCATGCGTCTGGAGCGGCCGGTCAAGTGGATCGAGGACCGCGCGGAGAACTTCTACGCCACCACTCAGGAGCGCGGGCAGCTCCACGACTCGGAGATCGCCCTCACGCGGGACGGCATCATCCTCGGAGTCAAGGATTCCTTCCTCCACGATACCGGCGCCTACGATCCTTATGGGCTGACCGTGCCGCTCAACAGCCAGTGCACCGTCATGGGTCCCTACCGGGTGCCCACCTACTCCAGCGACTTCCGCGCGGTCTTCACGAACAAGACGACCGTCACCCCCTACCGTGGCGCGGGCCGGCAGCATGGCGTATTCGTGATCGAAAGGCTGATGGATCTCGCCGCGCGCCAACTGGGGATCGATCGAGTCGAGATCCGGCGGAAGAACTACCTGCGGCCGGACGAGTTCCCGCACGACCACGTGATTATCTATCAGGATTTCGCGCCGCTCTACTACGACAGCGGCAACTACGAGCCGGTGCTCGATCAGACCCTGGAGCGGATCGGCTACGAGCGTTTCCTTCGCGAGGAGCAGCCGCGCCTCCGCTCCGAAGGGAAGACCGTCGGCATCGGGATCGTCTCCTACGTTGAAGGCACCGGCATCGGTCCGTTCGAAGGCGCCCGCGTGCAGATCCAGACCAGCGGCAAGGTGACGGTGGTGACCGGAGTCGGCACGCAGGGGCAGGGGCACTACACGGTGCTCGCCCAGATCGCGGCCGAGCAACTCTGTGTAGAGGTATCCGATGTGGACGTGGTCACGGGAGACAGCGATCAGTTCCACTGGGGAACCGGAACGTTTGCCAGCCGCGGTGCGGTCGTGGCGGGCAACGCGGTCAACGAAGCCGCGAAAAACGTGCGCGAAAAAGCACTGAAACTGGCAGCCGAGCACCTCGGCGTGACCGAAGAGGAGGTCGAGCTCCAGGACGGCAAGGCGCGTGTGAAGGCGGAGCCCGCCCGATCGATCGCTTTGGGCGAGCTGGCGAAGCTTTCCAATCCCATGCGCGGCGCGGTCAAGCCGGGCACCGAGCCGGGCCTGGAGTCCACGCGCTACTTCGGCCCGTTCCGCGGCGCTACCGCGAGCGGTTGCCACGCCATGATCGTCGAGATCGACCGCGAGACGATGCAGGTGGAGGTCAAGAAGTACGTCGTGGTCCACGACTGCGGCCGGGTGCTCAATCCGCTCCTGGTCGACGGCCAGGTCCATGGCGGCGTGGCGCAGGGGCTAGGCAACGCGTATTACGAGCAGCTCGTGTATGACGACAACGGCCAGCTTCTGAACGCGAGCTTCATGGACTTTCTGCTCCCAACGGCGCTCGACGTGCCGCGGGTGGAGGTGGGGCACGAGGAGACGGTCTCGCCGCTCAACCCGCTCGGCACCAAGGGGGCCGGCGAGGCCGGAGCCATCCCGGTCGGCGCACTCTTCGCCCAGGCCATGGAGGACGCGCTCGCGATCCCCGGCCTGGAGATCCTGGAGATCCCGCTAAAGCCCAGCCGGCTCTGGGAGCTGGCGCAATTGGCTGAGCAATTGGTTGAGGAGACTGCTCGATGAAGCTTCAGGGCACTCACACGTTCGATGCTCCCCGCGAGCGGGTCTGGAGAGCGATACTCGATCCGGCCATTCTGGCCCGCACGCTGCCCGGCTGCCAGAAGCTGGAGCGGGTGGGAGAGAACAATTACCTGGGCGTGCTCAACGTCCAGGTAGGCCCGGTCAAAGGGCAGTTCCAGGGTACGCTCGTGCTCACGGACGTCCGCCCGCTGGAGGGCTATCACATGAAGCTCGACGGCAAGGGTCCGGCCGGCTTCATGAACGGCGAGGGCGATCTGCGCCTGACGGATGCCGGCAGCTCGACCGTGCTCACCTATGACATCGATTCGCAAGTTGGAGGCCGCGTGGCCGCCGTCGGCCAGCGGCTTCTCGAAAGCTCCTCCAAGTCGGTCGCGAGGCAGGGGCTGGAGGGGTTGGCGCGGGAGATCTCCGCCATGGGGGAATCCGAAGCTGTCGCGGCTCCGATCCCGCCCCCCGCCCAGCTTTCGCAAACCGAGCTCGCCGCCCGCGTCGCAGGCGACGTGGCCCGCGATATGGCCCGCGACCTCGTGCCGCCGGAACGGAGGCCGTGGTTGATCGGCGGCGCGCTGCTCACGGTGGCGGTTGTTATCCTTCTCTTGATGAGGGCTTGCGGAGCTTGATGCGAGTGATGGAGGTGGCCCACTCCTACGATGCCACCCCGCTCCAGCCGTCTTCGGTTCAGGATCTGGACCTGCACTCCTTTAGCCACTTTCTCAGGAAGATCCGACAAGAACGCCAAGAACGTCTCCTGGAGGACTGGCGTCTCGTTTCTGATGGTCATCCTACGATCGCGGGAATCCTTCTGTTCGGCAACGATTCCCAGCAGCACCTGCCTTACGCGCAGATCAACGCCGCCCGCTTCCCAGGTACGGATTCCTCCTTCAATCCTTCAGATCGCAAGGATCTGACTGGACGGCTGCTCGAGGTGATCGATCAGGCTGAGCGCTTCCTCTACCTTCATCTGCCCATCCCGCATGAGATCCGGGGCTTCGAGCCCGAGCCCAGGCCGGAACTGCCGAAAGAGGCGCTTCGCGAGGCGATTGTCAACGCCGTCGCTCATCGGGACTACACGATCCGTGGCCCCGTGCGGCTCTTCATCTTTGACGACCGCATTGAGATCCACACGCCAGGCAGGCCCCCGAACGGTGTGGACGCGGATGCCATGCTTGCCGGCGCGCACGTGGTCCGCAATCCGTGGATCTACGCTCGCCTGTCTGATGCCGGGCTCGACCCGGGCCGGAACGGGCATCCGCCGCATCGCCCGGCTGGTGCGTGAGACGACCGGCCGGGAGATTGGTCTGCGAGTCAGCGAGTCTGAAGTGCAGTTGACCATCCCCAGAAAGCCACTCGCCTAACTGTCCCTCATTCAGGACGCTCTCGTCATCCTGCGGCGTCGAACCCACGGGTAGATACCGTGGGCGAGCGGCGGGTGCAAGCCTTGCAGTGATGCCTCCGAGCCCGTTTGAAAGGAGGCAGTGTTTGACTGCAACCCGCCCCAGGCTTCGATGGATCGCAGCCCTTGCCGTGCTGTCGCTGTCAACTGGGATGGTTGCCGCCCAGACGCCCTCGGTCTCCTCTGACATCTCGGTGACCCTGGTGGAGATCCCCGTCGAGGTGACGAAGGGCGACGAGCCGGTGCGGGGGCTCACCGCGGCTGATTTCGAGGTGAGGGAGGGCAATCGCACCCTGCCCATCGTCTCCTTTGAGATCGTCGACCTGGAGGCCCCGCCGGAGCCGGACGCTCCGTTGCCCCCTCCCGCCGCCCGCCGTCATGTCCTGTTCCTCTTCGACTTTGCCAATAGCGACCGCCCGCTGCTCGAGCAGGGCATCGCCGCCTCCCGTACGGTCCTGGCCGAGGGGCTCGACCCTCGCGACCTCGCCGGCGTGGCAGTCTACCTCCCGACCGGAGAGCTGCCGGTGCTGCTCAGCTTCACCACCGACCGTGCCGCCGCCACGCGGACGATCGACGGCCTGGAAGCCGTGCTGAACGGCAAGGTCCCTGAAAAGGGGACTGCGCTCGATCCGTTGCGCCAGACGGGCATGGATTCCCACACGCTGGCTAACCGGATAGCGAAGATCGAAGAGCGCAACGTGGCGGCGGAGCTGCTCGCAGACCTGAACACGGGCGCCGGCAGGGGGCCCGACCTGCAGTCGGAGATCCTCGCCCATTCGGCTGCAGTGCACCAGGCCAGCCTGGAGGACCGCGAGAGTGCCCACGTGATCACGATGGCCGATGCCATGCAGGGCCTCGTCAGGGCCCTGAGGTCCGTGGAGGGGAGGAAGTACCTGGCTTTCTTCAGCCAGGGGTTCAACCCGGGGCTCATCAACAAGGGGCCATCCATTGATTCGGCGAGCGGGATCGGCTCCGACATCCTCAAGAAGCTCGGAGAGACGTTCGCGGAGCTGCGGCGCTCGGGCTGGGTGCTGCACGGTGTGGACATCGCGGGCGTGAAGCGCGGCTCGCTGTCTGCCGACAGCCTCTTCTACATGGCCAACGGGACCGGCGGCAAGCTGATCGAAGGGACGAACGACCTCGCCAAGGGATTTGGCCGGGCCATGCGCCGCAGCCTCCACAGCTACCTGGTGAGCGTCCAGGTGGACGACGTCGCGTTCGACGGCTCCTATCACGAGCTGGAAGTGAAGCTGCGCAGCTCGCAGAAGGGCGTTCAGCTCCATCACCGTGGCGGCTACTTCGCGCCGCTTCCGTTCAAGAACCAGGAGGACGTCCGGCGCCTCGCCGACGCGGCCCGGCTCGTGGGTGGGGAGGAGGAGAGCGACGAGCTGGGCGTCCAGGTGATCGCTGTGCCCCTGCGGTCCCGTGGTGAGATCAATCCGGTCTCGATTCTGCTGGAAGTGCAGGGGGACCGGCTCCTCACGCCCGGCTCGCCCAAGGTTGGGATCGAGGCCTATGGGTACGTGCTCGACGAGCAGGGGAGCAGCCGCGACTTCTTCGCGCAATCCGTGGACCTGGACGTGGAGAAGGTCGGCAGCCGCCTCGCCCAGGGTGGTGTGCGCATCCTCGGCCGGCTTGACCTGCCCCCTGGAGAGCACCGGCTGCGCGTACTCGTCCGTGACCGGGCCGACGGCCGCACCTCCCTTCTCACCGTGCCGCTGAGCCTCCGCGCAGACGAGGCCCACATGGATGCTTTTTTCCTGCCGCCAGCCGGGGACCCATGGATCCTGGCCCGCCCGGTAGAGGGGGGGCTCGATCTCCGTGGCCGGTCCCTGGCGGCGGCTGCGCAGGCCACGCTGCCAGCCTCCGGCGAAGCGCAGCTTCTGATCGTGGGTCATGGCTTGACCGGTGGGGAGGCCGTGCTCGACGGTCGCCTGGGGAGCGAGCCCCGCACGCAGGCGGTCATCTTGAGGCCTTTCCGAATCTCATCGGCCGGATCTCGCTAAGCTCGAAAGGAGACATCGCGTGACGTCAAACCCCCGCAGGTTCCAGTGGATCGCTCTGGCCATGCTCGCTCTAGCGGCCGGCATGCTCCAGGCCCAGACGCCCACCGTCTCCACCGGCATCTCCGTGACGCTCGTCGAGATCCCGGTGGAGGTGACGAAGGACAACGAGCCGGTCCGGGGGCTCACCGCCGCCGACTTCGAGGTTTTCGAAGGGAAGCGCAGCCTGCCCATCATCTCCTTCGAGACCGTCAACCTGGAGACCCCGCCGGACGCGGACGCACCCCCGCCGCCGCCCGCGGCGCGGCGTCATGTCCTCTTCCTCTTCGACTTCGCCCTGAGCCGTCCCGACCGGCTGCTGAGTGGCATCGCCGCCGCCCGCGAGCTGGTGGAGAAGGACCTCGACCCTCGCGACATGGTGGCGGTAGGGCTCTACCTCCCCAAGGGAGAGCTACCCCTGCTGCTCAGCTTCACCTCCGACCGCACCGCGGCCCAGCGCACCCTGGAGGGCCTGGAAGGCATGCTCACAGGCAAGATCCCCGAGGCGTCCGAGGCGTCCGACCCTCTGCGGCTGACCGGCCTCGACGCCCGCTCTCTGCTCACCCAGGTGTGGCGGGTGGACGAGCGCAACTTCGCGGGGGAGATGCTGGGGAGCCTGGGCGGCGGCAGTGGCGGCTTCCGCTGGGGCGATTTCCTGCAGAAGAACGTGCTCAGCCACTCGGCCACCCTCGAGCAGATGAACGTCGAAACCCGCCAGCGCAGCCATGTGAAGACCATGGCCGATGCGATCGACGGCCTGGCCAGGGTCCTGCGGCCGGTGGAAGGAAGAAAGTTCCTGGCCCTTTTCAGCGAGGGATTCAGCTTCAGGCTCATCGACAAGCCGTCGGGCAGCGCGCAGAACCCGAGCATGACCGGCAGCGACCTTGTCGTAAAGCTCGAGAAAATGTTCGAAGAGATGCGGCGCTCGGGCTGGGTCCTGCACGCCGTGGACATCTCGAGATCAAAGCGCCTCGCGGCCGACGGCCTCTTCTATATGGCCAACGAGACGGGCGGCAAGCTCGTGGAAGGAACGAACGACTTCGCCAAGGGCTTGGGCGGAGCCATGCGGAGCAGCGCCCACAGCTACCTGGTCAGCGTCCAGGTGGATGATGTCCCGTTCGACGGCTCCTACCACAAGCTGGAGGTCAAGCTCCGCGATGCCCGCGATGCCCGCGATGCCCGCGATGCCCGCAATGTTCCGCGCGGCACGCGGATCCATCACCGCAGCGGGTACTTCGCGCCCGTGCCGTTCCAGCAACAGGACGGCATCCAGCGGCTCGCCGACGCGGCGCGGCTGGTGGCGGGCGATGAAGAGAGCAACGACCTGGGAGTTTCGGTCGTGGCCGTGCCGTTGGGATCCGGCGGCGAGGCCACGCCAGTGGCGGTGCTGCTGGAAGTCTCCGGTCAGAGGCTCCTCGCCCCTGGGGGTCAACGGCTCGGCATCGAGGTCTACGGCTACGCTCTCGACGAGAAAGGGAGCAGCCGCGACTTCTTCGCGCAATCCGTGGACCTGGACATGGACAAGGTCGGCAGCCGTCTCGCGGAGGGCGGAGTGCGTATCCTCGGCCGGCTGGACCTGCCCGCGGGCAACCACCGGCTGCGCGTGCTCGTCCGCGACCAGGCCAACGGGCGCACGTCGCTCCTCACCGTGCCGCTGAGCCTGCGGACGGACGAGAACCACATCGACGCCTTTTTCCTGCCGCCAGCGGGGGACCCGTGGATCCTGGTCCGCCCGGTAGAGGCGGGTTTCGAGCTCCGCGGCCGGTCCCTGGCGCCGGCCGCGCAGGCCACCCTGCCCGCCGCCGGCGAGGTGCACCTCCTGATCTTGGGCCATGGCCTGACCGGCGAGGAGGCCGTGCTCGACGGCATCATCCTGAGCGCCGAGGGCAAGCCCATGGAGGGTGGCAAGTTGGAGCTGATGGCCGTCACGCCCGGAGAAGCGGGCGAGCCCGACATGGTGGTGGGCCGGCTGAGCGCGGGCTCGCTGCCCCCCGGCAGCTACCTCTTGGAGCTGCGGCTCGGCAACCAGCCCCGGGCCGAGGCCGTGACCTCGCGGCCTTTCCGGGTGGCGGCGGTACCGAGGTAATAACGGCGGCAGTAGAGAAGGACTCCAAGGACAATAAGGACGGCAAGGACTCCAAGGACGATGAAGAGCCGTCCCTGGAGTCCTTTCTCCGAGCGCTTCATTACCACCGGCGCCGGCTTGTTGGGCTGCAACACGGAGAGCGCCGTGGCCTTTCCTTCTGCTCCCTGAAAGGCCACGGCCAGCCCCGGCGCCATGCCATCACCCTCCCAGCGGAAGCGGGTCGGCGAGGTCGGGATCAATCTGGCGGGCGGGAACGGCGGACCTTTCAGGACGGAGATGCGCAGGCCGTCTTCCTTCAGGTCCACCGCGAGCGCCATGCCCATCTCCTCGTGCGCGTAGGTGCCTGGGAACCGCTTGAGGCCGGCCCTGGCGACCTTCACCTCGGGCAGCTCGAAATCCGGCCTCCGCATGCGCGCGAGGCAGGAGGTGTCGAGCTTCTCGGCCGTACCGGCCTCGATGAACGCGGCGACCAGGCCATGGACGCAGTCGCCGCCCTTCATCCCCTCCAGGTAATGGGAGCCATCCGGGACGACGATGCGGCGCGCCCGCTTCAGGGTCCGGGCGACCCGCTCGCCGTTGGAAGACGGAGTGGCCGGATCGCGCTCGCCCGAGATCAGCAGGGCCGGCACTTCCGAGACGACCGGAGCCTGCAGGTCAGGCCCGAGGTCGCGGACCGGCCACCCCTCGCAAGCGGCTTTCTGGCGGCGGACGCGGAAATCGCCCAGGAAGGTGCCGGCCACGGCCGGCGCGATCTCCCCGTCGCGGATCAGAGCCACCTCCTCGGCGCAGCTGACGGACTGCAGGAAGCCCGCCGACATGCCGCTCATGTCGGCCCCGTGAGTGAAGGCCAGCCGGCCCAGGGGCTTCCAATTGCCCTGGGCCGCCTCGTGGATCACGAGCGGCAGCAGCGCGGCCTCGATCGGCGAATACAGCATGTAGCGCAGGGTCTGGGCCACTCCGGCTTGCGCCAGGCGCAGCTCGACCGGCCGGCGGGTCGGCGGATCGATCATCCTGACCCGGACAGGGTCCGCGGCCACACGGCTCAGCACGGCGTCCAGCTCCTCGCGGAGCTTCGGGTAGGAGCGTCCGCAGACCGGGTCCCCTTCGCACTCGGCGATCAGGCCGTCGAGCGCCTTCTGGGAGGCGCGGGCCGTGCCCAGCAGGACCCCGGGTACCACGATGCCGTCCAGCGCCGCGGTCCGAACGCTCGCCGGATGGCGCCGTAGGTAGGTCAGCGCGGCGTGCGTGCCCCACGAGTTGCCGATCAGGTTGAGCGGGCCGTAGCCGAGAGCGGTGCGCACCTCCTCGACATCGTCCACCACGGCGTCCGTGGTGTACCAGGAGAGGTCCACCTCCTGCTTCAAGCGGTCCCGGCAGGCGTGGATCTTGTCGGTGGGCAGGAAGTCGTCGAGGAACCCCTGGCCACTCATGTCCCCTTTGAGCTCCGTGCAGAAGAGCCCGCCGGACATGCCGGTTCCCCGCAGGTCCACCAACAGCAGGTCGCGCTTCCCGCCCGCCAAGCCGAGCTGCTGGGCCTTGAAGAGCCCGAACGGGATCGAGGCCTCCCCTGGGCCGCCCGCGAAAAAAGTGATCGGATCGGGGAGGCGTCCTGGGCTCGTGGCGGGGACCACCACGATTTTGAGCGGGATCTTCCGGCCGGTCCGGGCAGCCCGGTTTTCGAAAACCTCATAGGTACCGCAGCGCGCCTCCGGAGGCATTCCCTCCTCCTTGCATGGGACGAGCTCCACCGCAAATCCGGGCGTGACACCGGACGAGATCACCAGGAGGCTACCCAGGACGGCGAGGACGGCAAACGGATTCTTCATGACGCACTCCTTCTGAAAGAGAGTCGTCTCACTCTCGTCGATCGAACGCGGAATGGGGGGTGGCTTCGCTTGCCTAGCCCGGGACGGGCTCCGGCACGGACATATGCGTCTGCCAGCGGGCGGCGCTCTTGCTGAGCTCCTGGATCTCCTTCCAGTAGCTCTCGATCGTCCCGCGGCCTTCGCCGGTCAGGCGGACGAGGGTCTGAGTCTTCTTGTTCACGAAGCGCTTCTCGGTCTCGACCAGCCCCGCCTCTTCGAGCTTGGAGAGATGGGAGGAGAGGTTCCCCTTGGTGAGGCCGGTGATCCGCTGCAGGAACAGGAAGTCGGCCCGCTCGCAGGCCGAGAGCGCCGTCAGGATGGACAGGCGGGCAGGGTCATGGACCCGCCGGTCCAGGTTCGCGAGCTGCTCGAACGGGGTGACGCTCATCTCAGTCCACCTCTCCGCCTCGGAGCCCGCGTCCGAGCACCCGGACGAGCTGCCAGTGATCGAGGAGCCCCGCCAGGACCAGCGCGGAGCCGCAGACGAGCAGGGCGACTCCGAGATGGATGGCCGCCGGCGCAAACCAGGGAGCGAGGGAGGAAAGCCCGGACAGCAGGAGCCCGATCCCCACGTTGTAGCCCTGGGACTGGCGCTGCTCCCTCATCCACCAGGTGCCGAGGAAGAAGAGGCCGCAGAGGCCATAGAGCATCTGGATGAGCATGGCTCGGGTCATGGCCGGATCGCCGCTCCAGTGGACCACCTCGGAACCTATCGTGACCCAGGGCGGCCAGAGGAGGAGCTGGAAGACGATGAACACGGCGAAAGCCAGCCCGCCGATGATCAGGAACCGGGGCACGGCAGGGATCGCCGGCTGAAGCCGGTGCACCGGACCGTCCGCCGTGAGCAGGGAAGAGAGCTCCGCGACCGCCTCGGTCTCCAGCGGCTCGGCCTCGCCGAAGTTGCTGCGGTAGTACCGCCCCGCGCGGAAGAGAAGGAAGCACGCTCCCACGAGCAATACCGCCGGCAATACGGCCGAGAGGGGCCAGCTTGCACGGAAAATCAGGCCTGCGCCGCTCAGAGCCAGGAGCCCCACGGGCACCAGGCGCCGAAAGCCTTGAAGCTCGCTGAAGCGCCTCGTCACGAAACGGACCTGGTCGAGGTCTTGGATCTCCATCACTGCCTCCTTTGCCAACTGGTCTGCGCCACAAACCAAGTATGGGCCCGAGGCAGCGCGTTGTCAACCGGTTTGTTCGGCAAACCAGCTCAGAGCGGTTTACGCACGCTCCAGAGAGCCGCGGTCCCAATCTGCCAGATTGGCCGCGGCCTCGTACGTCGACTGCAGGAACTCGAGAAGCATGCTCTCCGGAGACTCCGATTCACGGACTGCGTCGTACGGCAGGACGAACTCGCCGAAGTCGGTATTGTAGAAGGCGGCGCTCGGCTTGACGGCCGCATCTGAGAAACCGGCCGGTGCCGGATAGGCATAGGAATAGAACACAGGATAGGGAAGCGCGCCTCCACCCGGCCAGAACCCGCAACTGCTGACCTCGTGGGAGTAGGCCTCCCGCGTCACCCAGTCGGGCAGGTTGGGGATGCCGCCCGGATGCTCCGGGGCTCGCCGTCCGGAAAACCGCGTGACGGCGAGGTCAGCCGCGCCCCAGAAGAGGTGTACCGGGCTGCACTTGCCGATAAACCGGGCGCGAAACTCTTTGAACACCCGGTCAGTCTGAACGAGGATCCGCCAGAACCGGTGGGCGTACTCCCGATCGTACGATTGATGAACCTCGTCCTGATCGAAGCGGATGGGGTCTTCGATCTCATTGGGCAGCCGGTAGATGTTCACGTGCAGCCCGAGCTTTTCCAACTCGTCCATGAGACGCCTGTAGAACGTTGCCACGGACTGCGGTTCGAGGGGGAAGCCACCCGTGCCGCCATCGCTCGACTGCACCACGAGCTGATGCGAGATGAAGTCGAAATCGATTTGAAACGTCCGGGTGCCATGGGGGATCGGCGAGGTCGTGAGCCCGTGGGCTGTCACATACAGCGCGACATGCCAGGAATGATTCACCCAGGGACTTTGGGTCAGGCGGATCTTCCCGACGATCTGGGTCCACATGTGCAGGGTCGCGAAGGTATCCGCCCAAGCCTCCAGGGGCAGGCTCGGCCATGTTTCTTTAGGTTCCATGCGGCCTACAGTATGTCCAAAGAGTGAGGGGAGACAAGAGAAATGGGCAGAGGATTTCGCGGCCTGCGGCATCTAGTAGGGCAACAGGCTCTCCGATGAGCGGAGAAGCCGCCAGTTACCTGGAGGCGCCATGACCCAAGCTCGATCCGCAGCCGCCGTAGCTCTCCTGACCCTCGCCATTGCCTTCCCGCTCGCGGCCGACGACCTCGAAGAGGCGAAGATCTACCTCGAGCAGAACGTAACCGACGCCGACGCCGAGATCGTGATCCTCGCCGTGGGCGGTGACGAAGGTTTGAAAACGCTGGAAGTGATCGGTCCCAACGGACGCCACTTCGCCACGCTCTGGGCGGGGCACAAGCGGAGCCTGGGCTTTCGCGAGGTGCTGCTCGAAACCCCCGAGCCATCGCTCGCCAGCGTTATAAAGGCCTACCCGCAGGGCGTCTATCGCTTCATTGCCAAGACGTTTTCCGGCGAAGAGCTCACCGGCGAGGCCGAGTTGGAGCATGCCATGCCGGCAGCGGCAACGATCCTGGTCCCCGCCAACGATGCCGAGGATGTCGCGACCGATCATCTCGTCGTGAGCTGGGAGCCGGTCGCCGGAGTCGCGTCGTATCTGCTCGAGATCGAGCAGGACGACCTCGGCCAGTCCCTCAACCTGACGCTTCCCGCTGATGCCACGTCCTTTGCCGTCCCAGACGGTTGGCTCCAGCCCGGCGTCGAGTACGAGCTGGGCTTGGCGACGGTGAGTGAGAGCGGAAACGTGAGCTTCCAGGAGATCGCCTTCACCACAGCGCCGTGAACTAGTACCGTGTCACGCCGGAAAAGATGGGCCGCCCCTCTGTGGGCACCTCTTGTGGGTGCCCTTCCGGAGGGCGGCCACAAGGGCCGCCCCTACATGAAATCCTATCCGTCACTCGGACTGTGACGAGGTATTAGGCCAGCGCAAGCAAATAGAAGCTGCCCGTGAGGATGATGAAGACGGCGAGGGCGGCAGCTCTGCGGCTTGGGCTTGGTTCACCTGTCAGCAGGAGTATCAATGCGCCCGCGACTCCCCATGATCCCAGGTTGCTGAGAATCGCATCCACGAATGGCTGTGCCCAGAGATGCAGGAGAGTTTGAATGCCGGTTCCTGCTACTGCGATCACGACAACGGCATCTGCCCAGTTGGATTTCAACTGGTGGAGGGCACGGGCAAGCAGCAAGGCTACCCCAATCGGAACCCACGGAAAGCCCGGCCCGGGCGTCAAGAGAGCCAACAAGGCGAGGAGAAGAGCATTGACGACGAGAAGGATTGAGGCCAGGCGGTAGCCCTTGACGGCATCGGGCGACATCTGCCGCCCGCGCTCGGCGACCATCTCCTCTTCAGTTTTGAACGCCTCGAACACGGCTTCCTACGTTATGTCCAATCAGGAGGGGGTGCAACTCCGGCCTCATCAATGGTTGCTCAGATCGATGTACGGCAGCGTCCTCCCCTTGCCGACAAGGTACTGCGCCGCGAGCGAAACAGGCATGATGTTGAAATGGAGATGCAGGATGTACGGCTCAGGCCCGTGATGGATGCTGCCCGGATTGTCTTTCGTGCTGCCCATGCCGGAAAAGCCGATCCGCCGCTTGCCGAGGCTCTCGTTCACCGTCTTGGCGACCTCGAAGTCGTTGTAGAGAGCGATCCAGGCGATGCCGGTCGCCGTCGCGGCGCGGTCCACGGCCATGAAGAACTTGATCAGCGGTTCGCGCTCGTAGAACCCCTCGGCGTTGACCTTGATGGCGCCCAGATGTACGTCGAACGAGTACTTGCCGACCCCTTCGATATCGCCGAGGTAGGGACTGTGCTTCTCATGGTCTCCATAGTTGCTCGCCTGTGCCTTGAGGCCCGACTCCTTCTGCACCGCCTTCATGAACGTGACCACGGATGGCGCCACTGGCGTGGAGTCTTGCGCCACCGTGTCCGGATGCGCTGCCGCCGTGACCGTGCCCTCGAGATCTTCGGGAAGCCCGTAAATGGAGACCCGTGTCGTCGAATCGTTGGCCGTGAGGAACCGAGCCTGGTGGCTCGCCAGCGTGACGAACCCATCGGCGGTGTTATCGACGATCTGCCGCCACCTGTCGCTGTAGGTACGCCGCAGGGCCTCGACCTTCGCGCGGAGCTCGATGATCCGGCCCATTTCTCTGAACACCTCTTGTGTGTTCTGGGGAGGCCTGCTGCTCGTCGGGCGGGCAATGGAGAAGGACTTCACGAGCTGCTCTTCCTGGGCACGGAGCTGTCTGCGCAGCTTGTCGTGCTTGCCACCGCCCCGGCGGTACAGGATGTAGTTGACGGAGTCGAAGAAACGCTGTTCCCAGAAGGCCATCTGGTTGGCGACAGTGCGGTGGGCAGTCTCTCCAGGCTTCAAGGCGGCCTTCTCCCGTTCCTCCGTTTCCACGGCGATGGCCTTGAGCCGGTCCTGGATGCGCGGCAGAGGCCACAGGTCCTCGTCCGGATGGACCTTTGGGATCGCGTGCCCTTGTTGGATCAGGTCGCCCGGGAGGGTTGGCTCCGGAGCGCTCGGCTGTGGCGGGTTGTTGTTGGCCTCGCGCAGAGCCTCTTCCACGGGATCGGCCGGCTTGTTCGCCGGCTCGCCGGGGTTGAGGCCGTGCCGAAGCTCTGCGCCGGGATTCTGCAACATCCGCCCCAGCGCTCGGTTCCCGATCGTCCCCTGAAAATCGAGGATCGATCGCGCTTCACGGCTTTGTCCGAGGTGTGCCCGGTCGCGTCCCGTGGATTGAGCAGGCGTAGTCTGCTGAGCTGCCTCCAGCTTCTGTGCGAAAGTGCGCATGGCCGATCCTTCCTAGAGAGATACGCAAAGAGCGCTCCCACACCGCCAAGGAAGCTCTTACAAAATGGATTTTGTGAGCAGATACCGCGAGTGCTCGACGAAGCCGTGTTTTTCATAGAGCCGGCGGGCCTTGTCCTTCCCGCGTTCGACCTCCAAGTGGAGGGCACGAACTCCCGCGTTGCGGCAGACCGCCTCCGCGACGGCCAGGGCCTTGGTGCCCAAGCCCTGGCCCTGATGTGAAGACGTCACCACGAGCTCGTCGACGAACGCATCACGGCCCCCGAACTCGAAGCTGAAGCCGAACGTGACGGCGATGTACGCAACGACCTGATTATCCTCAGTGGCGACCCAGATCTCACCGAGCTCCGAATTGCCGAGGAACACTTCCAGGGCAGAGCGTGCTGCCGTTTCATGGAAGGGATAACCCTCCGCGAGATAGAACTCGCGCATGAGGCCGAGAATGCCGTCGATGTGCTTGGCGGTGGCTGTCTGAAACACGTGTGATGACTCTCCTGCGCTTCTACCAATGGAACCAGTGGACGTACCCACATGCAGCACAAAGAAGGTAGGTTCCACTGGCATTTGCCAAGCCAGCTCCAAAGACAGCAGCTGTCAAGGCGGTAGCCACATCTACCTCTTTCTCTTGGCGAAAGAAATGATCGTGCCTGCAAACAACGCACTGCAGTGGACGCCCGAGTATCTCGATCGGCTGAGGGCCTTGCGATCTTTGCAACTCTGCCGCTGCTGCAGCGGCCTTTGTCCTTGTTTCCTGCACGCGAGACAGTTGTGCCTGGATACCATCGGGGAACCGCTCGCCACAGTCGGCACACCAGGGATACGGATGGTTAGAGAGGATCGGGCTCTTGCAGTCCGGGTTGGGACAGGTTGCAACTTGCTCAGCCAAGTTTATTCTCCTCTCGCACGTCAGTCTTCAATGGTACGACACCTACCCAGACCTCGATCCCGCCGACGCCATACACCTCAAAGTCCGGGGTGTGCGCCGACTCGTAGCCGCTACTCAAGAGCCACTCGAGGATCTTTAGCCATGTAGAACGAAGCGTCGAGGCAGGTCCGTTGTGAGTGAAGACGGCATAACGCTGAGCAGGCACGCGCATTCGTCCTGTTCCCTCCGGCAAACCGGCGAACGACTCCACCTCCACGCCACACATGTACTCGAAACCTGTGGCATCGTGGCCGCACATAACGCCATACAAGCTCGAGCCGATTCGACCAGGAAGCTCGCCAAGCGACTTGAACTGCTGCCACTGTCGGGCAAGGTCCAAATGAGTGGCTGCAAACTCGTGGCGCTGCCGGAGGCCGCCGAGAAGCATTGGCCGTCCAGTCTCAAACCGATCTGGGTTGAAGCTACTCATGGGCAGGCGTCCCTTGGTGAAAGACCAGCAACCACGGGCCTGCCCGATGCACCCAGCCGGAGCTTCACAGCGTCACCTTGCTCGGCTATCGGATGTGGACCACATGCTCGCTCAATGAAGCTAGGCCGTGATAGCCGTGGGCATGGTTGCACCGATCAAACTCGCGCGAGCTCCTTAATAACCACCCGCGACTTAATCAGATACTCCTCCAGCTTTGGTCTTGGAGCGCTGGCTGTTGACAGCAGAAACAAGCCCGGAGTCATGCCGCGTCGCAATGCACCATATCGGGTCTTCACAGCCTTCCGAAATTCCTTTGCTGTCGACGAACTACTGTGTGCAACATGATTGCGGACCTGCCGCAGTTCAGCGAAAAAGCTGCCGTGGCGGGACACACACGCGAACAGTGGGTCTGACGGAGCAACAGTTGTATTCATGTTGCGTCGAATTGCCTTGGATGTGGTCCAGGAAAGATGGGCTAATGGCTTGGGGCGGCCATAATTTCGCATGAGGCTGAGTGCCGCCGAAGCAGACCGTGCGGTACTCACCAGAAGCTGGGGTCTGGTGGCGTCTAGATACTGCGCACCGCAAACGACTTTACTGCATATGGCCTCGATTGCATTGTCTAGCGAAAGGCACATCCTGATTAGAGCTATCTCTGCCACTAGCTTCCGATGAATGGCGAAAGATTCGCTAACGAGGCCGTGAGACCTTGCAGGGCATGTGTCTGCCCGGAAAACCTGTCATAAGTAGTCTGGAGGGACGCTGGCGGCATATCACCAGATTAAGAGAGATAGTCTCGGATGATATCGTCTCGCTTCTGGCGGAAGCGGATACGGTGCATATTTCCAGAGGAGAACGCCTCATAGACATCTGTGCGAAGGGCATCCGGGACTTCTCCTGAGCGTACCGCCTCGATTTTTGCGTCAAGGTCTGAGATGCACTCCTTCACTTTGTCGAGAGGTACCGAGCCCAGATCATCGAGGACAAGCAACAGCGAGAAAAGAACCTGGGGTCGAGCAAATATGGTTCCCTTTAAGAGGTCGATAGGGATGTCGACTATCACGGCGAAGAGCCGCTCCAGTCTCAGCTTCAACTCGTCCTCATTCGGGAATTCTTCATCGTATCGTTCATAGTAGGAGTCGATGGTGCTTGCTGAGAAGTCTTGGAGACCGCTGAGGAGATTCACGACAAGATCGGAGACGAACTGCACCTCGACCATGCGTGAAATGTCGTTGTCGGTGAAGATTCCATAGGTGCGCCAAATGGGCAGCCTGTCGATCGACTCGTTGAGACAGAACTGCTTAAACGCACCACTGTATTGCGCGTTACGCTTCTCTTGTGGGTTAAGAGTCTTCGAGACGGAATTAATCCGAGCAAAGATTTCGATGACATCGCGATCTTCCGCACCGACCAAATAGCCTACAGAGATCGAAGTCAGTAAGAACTGCCGCTTCTGCGCGGGCTCGAGGCTTGAAAAGCGCACGGGGCGTTTGTGCGCTGGGTGTGAAGCCGCAAACGCGTCATCCCTGTACTCAATTAGGCAGCGGAGTCTTTGCTGGCCGTCGACCACTTCCTTGATGCTCTTTTCGTTTTCAAGGTCGATCGTGTGCCTGATGTAGACACTGGGGACCGGCTTGCGCTCGTGAATTGTATTGATGAGGTAGGCCTTTTGGGTAACCTTCCACACAGAGCGGCGTTGGTACCAAGGGTTAATGTTCAACTCGCCTCGCGAGTTAAAGTTTAGGAGGTCTTGGACCACCACCGACTCATAATCCACTCGCTCCACTTTGTGCCTCCTTGGCGTATTCAACTGCTCACCTGTTGGAGCAGCCGGCCCGCCTCCCAGCGTAGCTGGCGGGTGTTGGCTCCAAGAGCATTCCGAGGTTATCAGTGTTCCAAACGCTACAACGTAAGTGGCTCACGCGCCTTCATCCGCCTGTAGGCCGTTGGCGTGGGGCGTAGGCCGACTGGAGAGACGCGGACTACTCCCTCTGCAACAGCCTGGATTGGACAAAGTCTAGACCGGTGTCGGTGGCGAGTCAATCCGAAGCCGGGCGGCGGAGTTCGACCACCAGTTTTTAGGGGCAGAGGCTTGCTGCCTATTGCCCTGTCGTTCTAGGGCATGTCCACATATGAGGCCGTCTAATAGGAATGTTTTCTAGATTGGAGAAAGTGCGGCGCTATCTGTCACAGGCAAGCAAGGCTCCGGGCTTTACCTCTCCTGCGAGGTGGAAGGGTACACGTTCAGGGGGCAAGGCACGCACTCCGCCCAGCCTTCCCCCGGAGCCCACCTGCCCCCCTCCCGATCGGGAGGGGCACACGGATTCCCCAGAAGGCCAGGACCCCCAAAAAGGGCGGGACGGCGGCGTCCTTGGACACGGAGGCTGCCGTCCCTTCTCAATTTTCAAAGAACCTCCCGGCGAAGAGCTCTCATCGTTGGACATTCCTCCTGATCCGCCGACGCGGAAGCTGCGCTCCGCTGAGCGCCGTTCAGGCCTCTCCCGGAAGGGAGCGGCCCTCTTCTGACCTCCATCGTATGCACTAGCTTGGCGGATATGAGTAGTCCAGTCAAGTGGGTGAGTCTTCCGGAGATTGAAATGGACAACATCTATGCGCGTGTGAGTAAGCAGCCCCTCCTGCCGGACGTTTCCCGGAAGCGGGCGGACGGTCCGCCCCGGTCCGGCCACGGTTCGCCCCGGCCTGGGAGCGTTCTGCCCCGATCCGCGAGCGGCTCGCCCTTCTGGGGGAGGCTCCCGGAGCTCGGGGGGAGCCTTTCCCCCCGCGAGGCGAGCCGCCCACAACTCGAGGGGATGATCGGCCGCCTGGAGGGGGAGGTTTCCCCTCGCCGGAGGGATTGTCCGTCCCTCGGGGGGAACCGTCCGCCGGGAGGAGGCGCATCGCCCGGCCGGTGGGGGAGAGTGTCGCCGGTCGAGGGGGAAGCTTCCCCTTTTGGGGCGAGCCACACAGATCGAGGGGAATCGTCCACGGGAGCTGCTCTGTTGCGGCCAGGAAGCGGATGCGCAAGAGCGAGCTTGACGGCCAGCGGGGCAGAGACTATCATGCGCACCGAAGTCGTTTATGCCTGATGTAGGATGGTTCTTTGACAATCGATGGACCCCAAGACAGGGGGCGGGTCCCTCCGGAGGGCGAGACTGGCCGCGGGCCCGCCCCTGCCACTTGGGTTGAGGTGTGCACTTACTCCGTGATGCGGCTCAGGTCCACTTGCGGCGTGCCGCGCATGAGCGCCCAGTAGAGGACGAACGCCACGGCGAAACCCACGAACCAGGCGTAGTCGTAGAGGACCCTCAGGCTGGGCACGACTAGGCCGATCAGGGCGATTGCGACTCCCGCGGCGAGCGCCACGAGCGCTTTCGGGTTCCAGCGGCCGTAGATGCCATCCGCTTTGTAGAGGTCGGGGAGCGAGAGGTTGGTCTTGCGGATCAGCCAATAGTCGGCGATGAAGATGCCGGCGATCGGACCGAGCAGGCCCGAGTAGCCCACCAGCCAGCCGAAAATATAGGTGCCGTAGTCGGAGAGGAGTCGCCAGGGCATGATCGCCACGCCGATCACTCCCGTGATCAGACCGCCGATCGCGAAGGTGATCCGCGCGGGCCAGAGGTTCGCGAAGCCGTTTGCCGGTGCCACGACGTTCGCGGCCACATTGGTGGTGAGCGTCGCGATCAGCAGGGCGAAGAGGGAGATCACGATGACCACGGGGCTTTCCAGCTTCGAGAGCAACGCCACCGGGTCCCAGATCGCCTCGCCGAAGATCAGGATCGAGGCCGAAGTGACGGCAATGCCGATGAAGGAGAATAGCGTCATGGTCGTGGGCAGGCCGAAGAATTGGCCGCGGATCTGGGCGCGCTGGTCCTTGGCGTAACGTGAGAGGTCCGGGATGTTCAGGGCGAGCGTGGCCCAGAAGCCGACCATGGCCGTGAGCGAGGGCACGAAGAAGGCCAGGAATTCGCCCGTCGATTGGAACTTGCTCGGCTGAGCGAGGATCGGGCCGAGGCCGCCCGCCCGCGTCATGGCCCAGGCGAGCAATGCGAGACCGGCGGCGATCAGGAAGGGCGCGGCCCAGGCTTCGAGGAACTTGATCGATTCGCTACCCCGGACCACGATGTACATGTTCCAGAGCCAGAAGGCGAAGAAGGCGATCCAGGCGCCGCCCGGCACTTGTCCCCAGGCTGGGAACGCGGTCATCAGCATGATCTGAATGGCCTGTCCGCCGATCCAGGTCTGGATGCCGAACCAGCCGCACGCGACCAGGCTGCGCAGGATCGCCGGCACGTGCGCGCCCGCCGTCCCGAAGGACGCCCGTGCGAGCACCGGAAAGGGGATCCCAAACCGCGTGCCCGAGTGGGCGATGAGCACCATCGGGACGGCCACGATCACGTTGCCGAGCAGGATCGTGAAGATCGCCTGCTTCCAGCTCATGCCGCCCTGCACCAGCCCCGCCGCCAGCAGGTAGGTCGGGATGCAGACCGAGAGCCCGATCCAGAGCGAGGCGATGTGGTAGGTGGTCCAGGTCCGCTGCTCGACCCGGGTCGGGGCGAGGTCGGCGTTGGAGAGGCGAGGGTCGGAGGGAGGCTCCCTCAGCTCGAAGAGGTCGCCGCGCACGCGGCGCATGGCCTGTAAGGGACCCGCGATGTCTTTGGACATGGGGAGTATGGTAGCTCGGAACCCTCACCCCCGTCCCCTCTCCCACACGCACTCACACCCGCCCGGGAGAGGGGCGCCCCCTCCCGCCCAACAGCAACAGCAAAACAGAGGTCCGGTTCCTATCCGGTTCCCCCTCTCCCGGGAGGGTGTGAGTGCGTGTGGGAGAGGGGGTTAGGGGGTGAGGGTCAGTGCCCGATGCACCAGTCGTAAAGCGCGTCGGTGTAGGTCTGCAGGTTTCCGGAGGCGTAGCCGGCGGCGACCGAGGCTCCCACGGCCGCGGTGGGGCAGCGGGAGACGTCGACCAGGACCAGGTTGAGGTCGTTGTTCGTGACCTGGGCCTCGAGCATGCCGCTCACGGCGATGCCGGTGTCCACCCGGGTGGGGATTCCACCCGTCGTGTTGCCGGTCACGGAGGCCCCGCTCGCCAGGTCGGCCGGCGGGCCGAACCAGGCCCTCGTGCCAACCGAGATGCCGAGGTCGAAGTGGGTGTCGGGGCTCGTCCAGAAGGTGTTCGAGTCGATCAGGGCAAAGC
Source organism: uncultured Holophagales bacterium (assembly GCA_963741305.1). GTDB lineage: Bacteria > Acidobacteriota > Thermoanaerobaculia > Multivoradales > UBA5704 > DATMER01. The sequence continues at coordinate 1,037,334 of CAVUHL010000003.1, forward strand.
GGAAGTCGGGCTTCGTGCCCTTGCCCTGAAGGCCGTCGATCGTGATGGCTCCGTAGGCCGAGTTGCCCGCCGAGATGACGCGGTTGAACCTCACCACGGACTTCTGGACCGCGGGATGGGAGCGGAAGAGCACGATGCCGACGTCGGTCGCGTCCACGATCTGGTTGAACGCGGCGTAGGTGGACTCGCAGGAGATGCTCAGGCCGTCGGTCCAGGGGTTGTCCTTCAGCTTGCCCCGGACGTGCGCGCTGGAGTAGGCCGTGACCAGGTTGCCCGTGACCTGGACAGTGCTACAGGGGAAGCCTTCCGAGGCTCCGAAGACCTGGAGGCTCGACCAGCCCGCGGCGTTGGTGATCATGCTGTTCCGGATCGTGGTCCCGCTGCCTCCGAGGAGGCGGACGTTGACGCCGTCGTCGACGAAGCCGATCACGCCCCGCTGGCCGTCCACCCAGACGTGGTCGAGCCCGGCGCCGTCCTCGAGGGTCACGGCCGCGGTCTTGAAGGCGGCATTGCGCACGAGCCGGCCCATCAGGGCGTAGTGCGTCGGCTCCGGGTAGCCGGTCGTGGCAATGGTCACTCCCCGCGGGATCACGAGCGGAGCGTTCAGCCACACCACGGCCTTCTGGGCGAGGAGGATGGTCTCTCCCATGGAGGCGGCGTTGAGGAGCGCCTGGAGCTGCGCGCCGGTCCCCTGGAACCCTGGGCTGTTCACGGGAAGGGCGAGCACCGGCTGGTTGCCGAAGGAGTAGCTGGTCTGAGCGCCGCAGATCTTTTTCGCGAGCCGCTTGAATTCGCGGTTGGAGAAGAAGGCATCGACCGTATCGTTCCAGTCCTGGCCCCTGCGCCGCGCCTTCAGGCGGATCTGGAAGTCGGCCTTGTCCGGCTCGCGGTTCAGGACGCCGCGGTAGAGCGTGAGCAGCTCGGCCGGCGGGTCGTAGCCCCGCGAGAGGTAGTCGCCGGAGATGTAGACCTTGCGGGCCCAGGCGTTCAGGGTGGAGGCGCGGCAGCCGTTGGCCTGGAACCAGGCCACGGCTTGCTGCCACTCGTCGGGCTCGGGAGTGCGGCCCAGGCCTTCGGTGTAGGTCTTGGCGATGAATTGGCCGGGGACTTTGCGGGCTGCGGCTTGGGCGGGAGCCGGAAGAAGGACTGCAAGGACACCAAGGACAGCAAGGACTTCAAGGACGGGTCTGGTGGTCGTTGGTGTCCTTGAGGTCGTTGGTGTCCTTGAGGTCCTTTCCGGGCTGCTCATCACTTCGCCTCTTTCTTTTCCGGATCCAGCACGCCGAGCACGTAACGCTCGCGGCGCAGGTAGCGGCGGGCGGCGTCCTGGATGGTCTTCGTGCTCACCCTCTGGACCAGTTCATCGTAGCGCGGCAGGTCGCGCAGATCGAGGCCTTCGGAGTCGTAGGCTTCCATGGCCGCCAGCCAGAATTCGTTGGTCTTGAGGTTCGTCTCCCGCTCGCGGCGCTGCTTTTCCTGCACTTGTTTTACGTAGCTGTCGCCGACGCCGTTTTTCTGGATCGCCTCGATTTCCGTGAACACGGCCTTGACCAGCGCCTGCACCTGTTCGGGCGCGCAGCCGAAGGAGAGGGTGACGGTGTAGCGCTCTTCCGGCCGGCGGTCGAGCCCGGCGTTGACCTGGACTCCGTAGACGGCGCCCATGTCTTCCCGCAGGACTTCGCGGAGGCGCACGTCGAGGACGTCGGAGAGCGATGAGATGTCGTGCCGGGCCACGCGGCTGAACGGCGCATCTCCCGTGAAGACGATCTGTACCTGGCTCTTGGGTTCCAGCCCGCGCTCGATCTTGACTTCGACTACGCCGTCCGGCGGCCGGACGCCTACGTCCTTCCAGGATTCCTTGCGCCCGTTCGAGGGGAGCCCGCCCAGCCAGGTCTGCACCAGCGGCTTGATGGCTTCGGGTTGGAAGCTGCCCACCAGCAGGAAGGTGAAGTCGCCCGCATCGGCGAAGCGGTCGTGGTAGATCCGCCAGGCGACGGCGGGATCGACCTTGCCGATCAGCTCCGGCGAGATCGGCTGCCAGCGCGGGTTGCCCTGGGTGAGGGCGCGCATCATGGCGTCGTTGAAGACTTCGCCGGGATCGGCCAGGCGGTTTTCGGCAAATGCGCGCATCCGGTCGAGGACGGAGCGGAAGGCCGCTTCATCCTGGCGCGGGGCCGTGACGCTCAGGTAGACGAGCTGGAGCAGCGTCTCCAGGTCGCGCACGGAGGAGCCGCCTTCGATCCCTTCTTCGAGTTGGGCGATGTAGGGCCCGACCTGGACCGATCTTCCGGCCAGCGCCTTTTCGAGCGAGATGGAGTCGAATTGCCCGAAGCCCGCCTCGCCGACCAGGGCGGTGGCGAACAGGGCGGAGGGGAATTCCGCGTCCGGGACCAGCGAGTGGCCGCCGGGGCTGTAGGAGGTGAGGAGGATCTCGTCGTTCTTGAAGTCCGTGGGCTTGAGGATCACCCGCACGCCGTTGGACAGGCGCCATTCGGTGACGCCGATCTCCTTGATCCTGGTTTCGCGGATGACCGTGCCCGGCTTGGGCGCCGCCGGCACCAGGGGGCCGGACACGGCATGGTCCACGTAGGGCTCGACTTCGCGCTTCGCCGCGGTGGCGAACACGGCGCGGAGGCGGTCTTCGGCGGGCAGGGCAACGCCTTCCTTCTTGGGAGCGTTCACCAGGACGACCCGGCTGTGATCGGTCAGCCATTCGTCCGCGAGGTGGTTCACTTCGTCGAGGGTGATGCCGGGCAGGTAGCGGCGCACCATCTGCACTTCTTGCGGGATGCCGGGCACCGACTCGCCGTAGGTGAAGGCGCGGACGAATTCCTCGGCGAAGGTGGTGGATTCGATCTTGCCGCGCTCGCGCTCGGCCTGTTCGTAGCCGAGGAGCCATTCTTTCTTGGCGCGCTCGAGCTCTCCCGGGGTGAAGCCGTGGCGGCGGACGCGCTCGACTTCGGTGAGGAGCGCTTCCAGGCCGCGCTCGACTCCGCCGTCGCGCACGCCCGCGGCGAGGGAGGTCACTTCGGCCGAGCGCACGAAGCGGCCGGTGTCCGAGCCGCCCCAGAGGAACGGCGGATCGGGGCGTTGCGTGATCTCGTCCAGCCGCTGATTGAGCATGCCGTGGTAGAGCGCTTCGACGATGGACCGGCGGTAGTCGACGAAGCGGTCTTCACGGCGCTTCGGCTGCTTCCAGTGGATGGCGACGGTGGTGTCCGTGGCCTCGGGGTCGGTGGTGAAGGAGAACAGGGTTTCCTGGTGCGCGGGCACGGGGAAGACTTCGCGCGGCCGGGGCGTGCCGGGGTTCTTGAGCACGCCGAGCTGCTTGCGGATCTGTTCTTCGATGCGGGCCGGATCGAAGTCGCCCACGGCCACGACGGCCATGAGGTCGGGCCGGTACCAGTCCTGGTAGAAGCGGCGCAGGGCCTCGGGCGTGGCTTTCTCGAGGATCTCTTTCTGGCCGATGGGCAGCCGCTCGGCGTAGCGGGAGCCCTGGAAGAGGATGGGGAACTGCTTGTCATCCATGCGCGCCGAGGCGCCGCGGCCGAGCCGCCACTCTTCGACGACCACTCCGCGTTCCTTGGCCAGCTCTTCGGGATCGAAGGTGAGCCCGTCCGCCCAGTCTTTCAGGATGCGGAGGGATTGATCCACGTACTCCGGCTGGTCGGTCGGGACGGTGAGCGTGTAGACCGTCTCGTCGAACCCGGTATAGGCGTTGACGTCCGCTCCGAAGCGCATGCCGATGGATTCCAGGTAGCGCACGAGGTCTTGGTGCTCGAAGGCCTTGGAGCCGTTGAACGCCATGTGCTCAACCAAATGAGCAAGACCGCGCTGGTCCTCGTCCTCCAGGACCGATCCGGCGTTGACCACGAGCCAGATCTCCGCCCGTCCGGCTGGGACGCTGTTCTTGCGGATGTAGTAGGTCAAGCCGTTCGGGAGCTTGCCGACCGTGATCTCGGGATCGACCGGGAGCAGGGCCTCCAGGTTCTCGGCGGTGGCCGGAGCCTGAGGGGCCTGGGCCGGAGCCTGAGAGACGGCCGGAACGGCGGCGAGCAGACAGAGGAGGAGCGGGAGTGTCTTTGGGTATCTCATGGTTTCGCAAAGGGTAACGTTGTGATGGGGGTGGGGGATTCCGGACCCTCACCCCCGACCCCTCTCCCACACGCACTCACACCCGCCCGGGAGAGGGGCGCCCCCACCCGTGCTTTTTCCGGTTCCCCCTCGCCCGGGCGGGTGTGAGTGCGTGTGGGAGAGGGGGTTAGGGGGTGAGGGCCTCCTGGAACCGCGGATGCCGCTTCGCGTAAACATCTACATACCAGCAAGAAGCCCGGAACCTGCAGCCGCGCTGCACCGTCTCTTCCAGGGCATGCTCCACGAGTTTCTCGGCGATGCCTCGGCCGCGGTGCTCGGGGGGGACGTAGGTGTGCGTGAAGTCGACCAGGTTGTCGCCGAGCACGCGGTAGGTGAGGAGCCCTACCTCCTGGCCCTCGCTCGTCACGGTGTATCTCTTCGCCTGCTCGTCGTGCCGGATGTCCATGTCCAGCCTCCTTTTAAGATGCCAGCCCCTTTTTGTACTCCGGGTGCTTCTCGACGAAGCTCTCCAGGTAAGGGCAAGTGGGGGTGAACTTGTAGCCGTTCTTCATCGTGTCGTCCAGGGCGTGGCGCACGAGCTTTTCGGCCACTCCGCGGCCGCGCAGCTCCTCCGGGACGAAGGTGTGCCGGAAGTCGCGCGTCTTGCCGTTCTCCTGGTAGGTGAGCTCGGCTTTTTCCTTTTCGTACGGGATGTAGTACCGCTTACCCTCTTCATGCTGGATTTCAGGATCCATTCGTTCTCCTCTCCCCTCGGAAGGAGTTCAATCCCCGTGCCACCCGCCAGTCAAGGAAGACCGGCGTGAGGGCGATGAGCGCGAGGATCAAGGCCCCGATTACATAGCGCGTCCGGTGGGTGTAGGCAACCCGCGGGACCTCACCGATCAGTACGTACCCTGCCCACAACTCCGGCCGGTTCCAGCGCGGGTCCTGGCGGAAGCGCTGCTTGGTGAGGCGCAGGGCCTCGGCCGGCCGCCGGCCCTTGCCTAGCTCGTGGTAGAGCTGCTCCATGAACGCGGCCGTGGCGTCGTCCCCCACTTCCCAAAGGGTCGCAAGCACCCCGGGAGAGCCTGAGGCTAAAAAGGCGCCGGTGAGGCTGGAGAGCGCGTCCCCCTCCTGGCTGCCCGGGCTCAGGGCGGTACGGCAGCCGGCGAGCACGGTCAGGTCCGCCCGGTATTGGAGGTTCACGATCTCCTCGGGGTAGAGGAGGCCGTCGTCGTTCTGGCCGGGCGCGAGCAGGATCGTGGCCCCCCGACCCGGACGCTCGTCGATCACGGCATGGGTCGCGAAATGGACGATCCGGGCACCCTTGGCGAGGATGTTCCGCAGGTCTTGCTCGTTGGCGTTGGGTCCGGTGTAGAGGCTGTGCTGACCCGGCAGCAGCTCGGCGATGGCGAGTAGCTCCCGCTCGGCTCCGGGGAGCGGCGGCAGGTTGTAGCGCGCCGCCAGGTCGCCGGCCGCGGACCCTGCTGGCATTTCGGGAGATCCGAAGCCGACCAGGGTGTAGACCGGCGCGGTGTTGTCGAGGCTGCGCAGCCAGCCCAGGGCCGAGCCGCTCGGAAGGTAGCTGACCGGCGCGCCATCCACCAGGGGCGAGCCGCGGGTCCCGAGGAGCTCGAAAGGCAGGTAGCGGAGGGCGCCGTCCGCCGCGATCCTCACCTCGTCCGCTCTGATCTCTTCAACGGGGCCGAGGAGGAGCCGGGACAGCCGGGCGAGCCGCGCGGGGTCCGGAGCCTGGCGGCGGCTCAGGGCCTCGTGGACCGCCACGGCGTCGGCCAGGATGGGCTCGTACGGCCCCAGGTTCGCCATCCGGATCCCGTCCTCGCGGATCACCCAGAGGAAGAGGTCCTTCTCGCCGAGGAAGTACTCCAGGAGGAGGCCATCGCCGATCTTGTCGCGGAGGGCGGCGGCCCGGAGGGGAGAAGCAGCGTTTTCCGAGCTGCCGAGTGTATCCAGGAGCTCGCGGATCTTGGCGCGCTGGACGATCTCCAGGGCCTTCTCCGCGTGTCCGGCCCCAGGCTCCCGCCCTTCCATGCGGGCGAGCAGCCCGACCGCCAAGGCGTAGACTGGCCGCCGCTCGCCGAAGAAGTGGCTGCGCAGCGTGCTCCGCCGCAGGCTGGAGCGAACTTTTTCAATCTCGTTCATGGCCTGTTCGAGCAACTCCACGCCGCGCGCGTCCTGCCCGCGGGCGGCTGCCACCCGTCCGAGGCCCTCCAGGGCAGACCACCGGCCCTCGGCCGAGCCGCTCTTGCCCGCTGCTTCGAGGCTCTGGGTGAAGGCCGCGCCGGCTTCGTCAATCCGGCCCTGCTCCAGGAGGAGCCGCCCCAAGTAGAAGAGATCCTGGATCTCCTCGGAGCGGTCGCCGCTCGCCCGGGCGAAGAGCAGGGCGTTGCGGAATGCGTCCTCGGCCTGCCGGGGCTGGCGCAGGTTGAGGTGGTGGACGAGGCCGAGGTTGAGCCAGGCGTTGGAGAGGCCGGCCTGGTCCCCCTCGGTCTCGTAGAGGGCGATGGCATCCTGGAACGCGGCCTGCGCGCTGACCGGGTCCCCGAGGTTGCGGTAGACCACGCCGGTGTTGACGCGCAGCATGGCTCGGCGTAGCGGATCGAGCTCGGTCTCTTCCTCGAGGACTTCCTTATAGATGCCGAGCGCCTCGCGGTAGGCGCCCAGCTTTTCGAGGATGACCCCCTGGTTGATCCGGCTGATGCGCACCTGCGCGGCGGCCCAGGGCTCGTCCGAGAAGCGGCCGGCGAGCGTCGCGGCCAGGCCGTGGAGGTCGAGAGCGCGGTTGTAGCGCCCCCGCGAGGTGGCGACCAGTCCCAGGTTCGAGAAGTTGATCACCTGCCCTTCGGCATCGCCGGCAATGCGGTTCATTTCCAGCGCCTCGCGGAAGCGCGCCTCGGCCTCCTGGTACTCGCCCAGGTAGTGCAGGGAGAGCCCCGCGTTGTTCAGGGTGCGGGCGAGGCGGAGGGGGTCCTGCTGCAGGCGCCGCAGGCGAAGGGCCTCCTCGCACTCTGCGAGGGCGGCCCGGAAGTCCGCCAGCTCGTTGAGGACCGCGCAGGCGTTGTTACGGGCCGTGGCCGACATCTGCGGATCCGCCGTGGAGGTAGCTGAGGCTACAGCGCGGTAGGCCACGGCCGCCTCGCGCAGCTTGCCTTCGGAGTGCAGGGCGCGGGCGTCGTCAAGGGTCTGGGATGAGAGGCGAGCAGCCAGCAGGAGGAAGGGGAGCACCAAGCCGCTCGGTCGCATTGGGGCAGAGTATATCTACCCGCTCGCCACCTGCCGGATCGCCGACTCCAACTGCTCCAGGCTGACCGGCTTCGTCAGGTGGCGGGCGAAGCCCACTTGACGGCTGCGCTCCACGTCCTCTTCCATGCCGTAGCCGGTCAAGGCGATCCCCCGCAGCCCGAAGCGGCTGGAAAGCTCGGCCATCAGGTCGTGCCCGCTGCCGTCCGGCAGGCCGATATCGCTGAGCACGAGGTCGATCCTGCTGCCATTGCCGCCAATACCGCTGGCCGCCGAGGTCTCGGCTGCAGCCCTCCCCTCGGCCACGCTGCCGGCGACCGTGACCCGGCGCCCGGTGGCGCGGAGCAGGTCGGCCATGGCCTCGGCCGTGTCCGGATGGTCCTCCACCAGGAGGATGTGCAGTGGACGGTCTTTGGCACGGGCCGGGCGCGGCTCCGGGGGGGCCTCCCAGGGGAAGCTCGGCGGCACGGGAGGCTTGCCCGCGGGCAGCCGGACAGTGAAGGTGGCGCCCTCGCCCCGTCCCTTGCTGGCCGCGACGATGCGGCCGCCGTGCAGGGCCACGATCTTCTCGCTGATCGCCAGCCCGAGCCCCAGGCCGCCGAACCGCCGCGTGATGTTCCGCTGCCCCTGTTGAAAGGCATCGAAGACCCGTGGCAACACTTCGGGATGGATGCCGATGCCGGTGTCCGAAACCTCGACCACCACCTCCCCCTCCTCGTGCCTGGCGCGGACGCGGACCGTTCCCTCGGGAGGCGTGAACTTGCGGGCATTGCTGATCAGGTTCCAGAAGACCTGGGTGAGCCGCGGGGCGTCCGCCCAGGTCCAGAGCTCGGTGTCCCCGATCTCGGTGATCAGGGCCGGCCCGGCCGCTCCCGGCCGTTCGGACGCCTCCAGGGCATGTGCGAGCACCTGGCGCACGTCGGTGGGGCCGCGCCGCAGCTCCAGCTTGCCCTGGGAGATGCGCGTCAGGTCGAGGAGGTCGTCGATGAGCCGGGCCTCCAGCTCCACGTTGCGGCGGATCATGGCCATGCCGTCGCGGATGTCGGCCGGCAGGGGATCGGGGCGCTTCTCCAGGCGGGCGAGCACGGCGAGCACCGGGGTGAGCGGCGTGCGCAGCTCATGGCTCAGCGTGGCCATGAAGTGGTCCTTGATCTGGCTGGCGGCTTCGGCTTGAGCCCGGGCCGCGATCTGCGCCCGGTTCACGGCGAACAGCGTCGCGCTGGTGAGCAGGCCGAGCAGGAGCAGGATCCAGACCTGATCCCGGGCCGAGCCCGCCTCGAACACCGGGAGGCTGGAGTAGACGACCGTCCAGGGGGAGCCCGCCACCTCGAAGCGCTCGGTGGAAGTGAGCCGCGGATCGGGGCCCACGACCCAGGCCGGGTGCGAGCGGTGCAGGAGGTTGCGGAGGGCCGGCGCGCCGGCATAGACCTCCACGGCCAGGTTCGGATTGCTGCTGCCCAGGGCGCCGCGCAGCAGGTCGTCGGCCCGGAATGGGGCATAGACGAAGCCTGTCAGGGCCGCGCGCCGGTCGTCGGCCGTAGCGAGGGGGCTGCCCTGCTTGTAGACCGGGACGTAGATCACGAACCCGAACTGCTTGCGCCCTTCGATCTCCTGCACGAGCTGCACCCGGCCGGTGGCCGTGGGCCAGCCGGTGTCGCGGGCACGCTCCATGGCGGCCCGCCGTGTCGCGTCCGTGTACATGTCGAACCCGATGGCGGCGCGGTTGCGGGCGTCCAAGGGCTCGAGGTAGAAGACCGGGTAGAGGTCGTCGAAGGATGACTCGGGCCAGATCGTGAAGCGGGGATCGCTGTCGCGCCGGGCTTCGGCTGTCACTGCGTCCTTCCAGGTCGCATCGACCCGCAGGGCGAAGCCGACGCCCTGGATGCCGGGATAGCGGCGGTCGAGCTCGAGGCTGGAGATGAAGGAACGGAACTCCTCGCGGCTCACGTCTTCGCTGACGCTGAACAGGCCGGTCGCGCCGCGCAGCAGGGCCACATAGGTCTCCATCCGGTTGTGCAGGACGCCCTGGTTCCTCTGGACCAGGTTCTGGAACCGGAGGCTGTCCTGCATCTTCGTGGTGGCAGAGGCATAAAAGGTGACGACCACCGTCAGGACGATGGAGAGCGCGAGGACCAGCCACGGAGTCCACGAGCGTCTCATGTCCCGTCCTCAGTCAGCGCTCGGTAATCCTCGGGAGTGTCCACGTCCCGCACGGCGCCGGGATCGTCCACCTCGACAACCCGCAGACTGTCGGGGTGGCGGTCGAGCAGCTCGCGCAATCCGACGTTCAGATGAAGGGTCCTGATCTCGGGGATGAGCTCCGGGGAGATCACCAGGGGATGTCCCCGCTGGCCCCGGTACGAGGGTACGGCAAGGGGGCTCTGCTGAGCGAGCACCGTCCGGACCGTGGAAGGGAGAAGCGCCGGCAGGTCAGCGGGGCAGACGACCAAAGGTTCCCTGTCTCCTGCCGCTGCGATCCCTTCGAGGATCGTGGAGAGCATCCCCCGCTCCGGGTCCGGGTTGACCGCCACCCGCACTCCGGCCTCCGCACCCCAGGCCCGCAACGCCTCATCGCCGGGAGCGATGACCAGAACGATCTCGGAAACTCCGCCCTCGCGCAGGGCCTGGATCAGCGAGCCGACAACCGTGCGGTCCCGAAAAGGGAGCAGCAGCTTGGGACGGCCCATACGGCGGGAAGCGCCGGCGGCAGGGAGGATAGCGATAGCCACCGATGCATAATACTCGGAGCTGTCGGTTTTGCGCTTACACATCCTGCGCGTGCCCTCACCCCCGGCCCCTCTCCCAGCCGCACACCCGGACCCCCGGGAGAGGGGAGGACGCTAGATCCACTGTCCTCTCCAAATGTGGCCTGTAGGGGAGGGAGGGTCAACGGATGGCTTCGTGGATTCTCTGGAGGATCGAGTCGGGGTCATCGAAGACGGCTTCGTTGCGGAAGCGCAGGACCTTGAAGCCTCGCTGCAGAAGGTAGATATCCCGGTTCTCGTCCCAGGCCTGCTGCGGATCGGCGTCGTGGACCTCCCCGTCCAGCTCAACGACCAGCCTCCTCTCACGACAGCAGAAGTCCACGATAAAGATGCCGATGGGATATTGGCGTCGAAACTTCAAACCTTCAAGCCTGTGTTCGCGGAGGAGCCCCCACATCACTCGTTCAGCGGGAGTCTCCTGTTGCCTCAGTTCTCGGGCACGGGCTCGGGTAAGGGGACTGGGCCGCATGGACCAACGCTATCGTTCTACCGCTCTCTCATACAAGCCGCGGTTGGGTTGGCCGTCGGATCTAGCGCTCTCCCCTCTCCCGGGGGTCCGGGTGTGCGGTTGGGAGAGGGGCCGGGGGTGAGGGCTCAGGGGCAAGATAGTCCTTCAGATCCTCAGGAGTCTTCTCGAAATCCTCAGCCATCCAGACCTGACCCCGAGCGGAGCCCGGCTTGCGGGGCTGCCGCGTCTCGCCGATATCGAGCTGATCCATCTAGCCGCCTCCCTCGGGCCCCTGCGCCTCGACGTCGATGGGCGGCGGCGGCGTGGCGCTGAGGCCGGCGCGGTAGAGCAGGGCGGAGATCCCGGCTATGACGGCGATGCCGAGGATCATCCCGGGCATGCCGGAAATCCAGGTGAACTCGCTGTCGGCGAAGTGCAGGGATTCCGGGATCGCCATCCAGTTCATCTCCCGTGCCGCGACGGCCAAGGCGATCAGCACGCCGGCCAGCCCTTCGCCTGCGATCATGCCGGAGGCGGCGAGGACTCCAGGGTCTCCCTCCTGCGGTCCTTCGTGGCGGCGGGCCTCCACGATCCGCCGCACCAGTCCGCCGATGAAGATCGGCGTCAGGCTCCCCAGGGGGAGGTAGATCCCCACCGCAAAGGCCAGCCCGGGCAGGCCGGCAAGCATGGCTGAGAGGGAGAACGTGGCGCCTGTGCCCACCAAGCCCCAGGGGAGAGAGCCGGAGAGCACGCCGTCGATCACCGTCTTCATGAGCGTGGCCTGAGGGGCCGGCAGGTCCGGCGAGCCGAACGTGTAGGCCTTGCCCAGGAGGAGCACCACGCCCGCCACCGCCCAGCACGCGAAGGCCGCGCCCAGGAACTGCCCGGCCTGCTGCCGCGCGGGGGTCGCGCCCACCAGATAGCCGGTCTTCAGGTCCTGCGAGATGTCGCCCGCCTTGGATGCGGCGATGCAGACGACGGTGCCCACTGTCAGGATCGCGAAGCGGGCGGTCGGGTCGTCCCATCCGAAGAGCACGAAGAGGGCGGCCGTGCCGAGCAGCGTCACCAGCGTCATGCCCGAGGTGGGATTCGAGGAGACGCCGATCAGGCCCACGATCCGGGACGAGACCACCACGAAGAGGACACCGAAGATCCCCACTCCCAAGGCGCAGATCAGCCGCTGCAGGAAGGTCAAATTCCCGCTGATGATCCCCGGCACCATCGCCAGCGTCAGGATCACGAAGATCGGTCCGGCGAGGACCACCCAACCCGGCACGTCACGGTCGGTACGCGGGACGCCCGCACCGGTCTCGACCCCGGCGCCTTCAGTCCTGACGCCGCGCAGGACCGCTGCAAGGGAGTGGTACATGGTCGGCAGTGCTCGAATCACTGTGACGATGCCTGCCGCGGCCACCGCCCCCGCGCCGATATAGCGTACGTAGCGGCTCCAGATCTGGCCGGCTGAGAGGTCGCGGATGAGGGTCGTGGACTCGGGAAAGAACGGAGCCGGGAGTCCCTCGCCGACCAGCGCGATCAAGGGCGTCAGTACCAGGGCGGAGATCAGGCTGCCGGAGACCATGATGGCCGACTGCTTGTAGCCGAGGATGTAGCCCACGGCGAGCAGGGCCGGCGCGATCTCCAGAGCCAGCTCGGCCTTGGGCAGCACAGGCAGGTGCGCGGCCAATTCGGACGGGATCAGGACCGCGGCTCCCAAGGCAAGCTTGATGGCAGCGCCCACCGCGAGGCCGATGAAGATCCAGCGTCCGCCCGAGCTCTCGACCGCGGTGGCGCGCAGCACCTCGGCGCAGGCGGTGCCCTCGGGATAGGGCAGCTCGTCGGCGCTCTTGACGATGAGCAGGCGCCGCAGCGGCACCATCGCGGTGATCCCAAGGATGGCGCCGAGGAAGGCGAGGATCGCCACCTGCCAGTAAGGCGGAGTCACCCCCCACAGGAAGAGGGCCGGGATGGTGAAGATCGTGCCCGCGGCCAGCGACGAGCTGGCCGACCCGATCGTCTGGGACATGTTGGCTTCGAGGATGACGCCGCCGGACCGCGGGCTCATCAGCCGGAAGGCCGCGACCGTGAGCACGGCGATGGGGATCGAGGTCGAGACGGTAAGCCCCACTCGGAGCCCAAGGTAGGCATTGGCGGCGCCGAAGAGGATGCCGAAGATGATTCCGGCGACGGCGGCCCGGACGGTGAACTCGACAACCGACTCGTTGTTGGTGCGCGGCGGCTGCATGCATTCCCTCCTCGGTCAGGGACGACCGGGGGAGGGTAGCACAGAGGCTTCCGCGTCTACCGCCAACCTATCCGCGTCTCACGGATAGGTTGGCGGCTCACGCGGATAGGTTTGCGCGTCTCGCGGATAGATTGGCGGCTCATGGGGATAGGTTTGCGCGTCTCACGGATAGATTGGCGGCTCACGGGGATAGGTTTGCGTCTCACGCGATAGGTTTGCGCGTCTCGCGGATAGGTTTGCGGCTCACGCGGATAGGTTTGCGCGTCTCGCGGATAGGTTTGCGGTTCACACGGATAGGTTTGCGCGCCTCGCGAGAGGTTTGCGGCTTACGCGGATAGGTTTGCGCGTCTCACGGAGAGGCTTCCGCGTCTCGCTCGAAGGGCGTCTCGCCGACAGTTTTCGTTGCCTGCACGAAGGCCGGGCCTTCGGCCCAATGTCTTAGGATGCCGGCAAGATGCCGGCGGTCCCAGGGAAAGTGCGCCGAGTCAGAGCTCGAAGGGCTCGCAACCCTCGAAGGTCGGGCGGCGAGCGAGATCTTCAGGAGAGACAGGGAACTGCCTGGAAAGCTCCTCAAGCTGGCGGAGCCAGTCTTCGCCTGCGCGAGGTCGGTGCTCCTCCAAGGCGCGGTCATCGTCGTGCCTCTCAACGTAGCCCCGCACCTCGATTTGTTGGGTAAGTCCCTCTACCCATGCTTTGGACCGAGCCGCTCGATCGGCAGGCCCGCGGCCTCGCGTAGCGCGGCTTCGGTGTACTTGACCACCATGGTCCCTCGCCATTGCGGCGCGAAATCGGTGTTGTCCATGGGATAGGAGGGCTTTCTGGCGAGACGGGCGGCTTCGGCGATCGTTTCGGGGGTGAGCGTCTTGCCCACGAGGAAGTCGGAGGCCTCCTGGGCTGCAACGGGTTGCGAGCTAACGGCGCCTAGATAGATCCTCGCCTTTTCCACGACTCCGGCCTTGTCGGTCCAGAGCGCTACGGCGGAGGAGAGCACCGCGAAGTCGATCGAGCCGCGGCGGCGGAGCTTCCAGAAGGCGGAGCGGCAGCAGGTGGCTTCGGACTCCTTGGTGAGGAGCACTCCGGCCACGATCTCTTCGGGACGCTTGGCCAGATAGTCGATGCCGTCGTCCTTGTAAAGCTTTTCAATGGGGATTACCCGGTCCCCTTCCGTGGAGACCAGCCTTACTCCCGCCCCCAGGGCGCAGAGCATCGGTGCCGAGTCCGAGGCCGTGTGGGCCAGGCAGCTCGGCGAGCTCGTCGCCACCCAGCAGATCTGGCCGTCTTCCTTCATGCAGTAGGAGACCGCGCGCCGCCAGTCTTCCGTCTGGTTGTAGTAGGTGCAGCGGGTGTCCACACAGATGTTGCCGCCGATCGTGCCCATGTGACGGAGCGGGGGAGAGGAGATCGAGGCCACGGCCCGTGCGAAGGCGGGATAGCGCTCGCGCACCGCCTCGTGCCTCACGATGTCTTCCAGGATCGTGGTGGCGCCGATCCGGATGTCGCCGTTGACGTCGATTCCTTTCAAACCAGGGACGGACATCAGGCTGACCACGGTGCGCGCTTTCTGATGCCGGCGCTTCATGTTCGGCCAGAGGTCGGTCCCTCCCGCGACCAGACGGACATTGTCCTCGTGCTCCGCAGCACCCTCGCTGACGAGGATGTCGGCGGCCTCGTTCAATGTCTTCGCGACGCGGAACTGGAACGGTGGCAGGCGCAGCATCAGCGCGCCCCTTCCGGGCCCGTGGTCAGGACGGCAACCTTTTTCTGCTTCAGCGCTTCTTCGCGGCTCATCATCGTGCCCGAGGCCGAGCGCATGCCGGACCTCAGCTTCTCCTTGTAATCGTTGATCGCCCGGCCGTCGCCTCCCTGCGCGGGCGTGGGCACCAGCAGCGTCTCTCCGAAGTCCACCTCAGGAAAGGCTTTCGGGCCGAAGCGCTTGTCCTTGGCTTGCAGTGCCTTGAGGATCATGTGCGGATGCACCGGAGTCTGATCGATCCGCACGCCCACGGCGTCGTGGATGGCGTTGACCACCGCGGGCATCATCGGCAGCAACGGACCCTGTCCGACTTCCTTGGCTCCGTACGGTCCCGACGGGTCCGGGTCTTCGATCAGGTAAGTCGTGACCGGCGGCATTTCGAGGAAGGTCGGGCTCTTGTATTCGAGCATCGACGGGAACTTGTGCACCAGGGCGTTCGAGAGGTGCTTCGGAAGACGGCGGAAGTCCTGCTCTTCCATCATCACCTCGCCGAGCCCCATGTAGACGCTTCCCTCGACTTGGCCGAGGACCAGCACGGGATTGAGGCTTCTACCGATATCGTGCGCCATCCAGACGTGCACCGGGTTCCACAGTCCGGTCTCGGGATCGACCTCGACCTCGACCACCGCGGCCGAGTACGAGTAGGCGGGGGAGGGACCAACGCCCGCGCCGCGGTACTTGCCCGGCGAGCGCGGCGGGATATAGCTGCCGGTGGTGCCCAGCGTGCCGAAGCGCGCCTCGGCCGCGATGACCGCCTCCTGGAAGGTGAGCCCCTTGTCCGGATCCTCGGCATCGAACACCCGGCGCTCCGAAAAGACGAGGCGGGAGGACGGGACTTCGAGCTGATCGGAGACCGCTTTGGCAATCATTTCCCGCGCCCGCTCCGCGGCCTGGATCGCGGCGTTGCCCATCATCAGGGTCACGCGCGACGAGTAGCTGCCGAGGTCGACCGGCGTCAGGTCCGTGTCCGCCACGCAGAGGCGGATGTCGGAGAGCGAGATGCCCAGCACCTCGGCCACCATGGCGGCCAGGATCGAGTCCGAGCCCTGGCCGATCTCCGCCTCGCCGCAGAACACGGCTACGCCTCCCGAGCGATCGAGCTTCAGCTGCACCCCGGACTGAGGCATGTGATTCCAGTAGATCGGCAAGCCCGCGCCGCAGAGGTAGGAGCCGCAGGCGAGGCCCAGGCCTCGGCCCTCGGGCATCTTTCCCCAGCGCTCGCGGAAGCCGCTTCCTTCCACCACGGCCTCGATGCAGCGCCGCAATCCCATGGAGCCGATGCGCAGCCAGTTCGCCGTGACCGTGTCCGGATGGGCGAGCATGCCGAGGCGCAGGTCGGCCGGGTTCACACCGAGCTTCACGGCGATCTTGTCCAGGTGGAGCTCGAACGCGAAGCGCGGCTGCGGCGTGCCGTGCCCGCGCTTGGGGCCGCACGGCGGCTTGTTGGTGAAGGCGCGCACGCCTTCGAACTTGTAGGCCGGCATCTCGTAGGTCACGGTCTGGAGCGCGCCCGTGTAATAGGTTGAAGCCACGCCGTAGCTGCCGTAGGCCCCGCCGTCGAGCGCGGTTTTCAGATGCTGGGCGGTGATCTTCCAGCGGTCTCCGTCCTTCTTGAGGCCGGTGCGCACGTGCATCATCACGGGATGGCGGCCGCGGTGGCAGTAGAAGACCTCTTCGCGGGTGAGTGTGACCTTGACCGGCCGGCCCAGCTTGAGCGCCATCTTCGCCGCCACGATCTCGTGATTGAAAGGATCGCTCTTGCCGCCGAAGCCGCCGCCGTTGGAGCAGGCCACGACCCGCACGCGGGAGGCGGGCAGCTCGAGCACCTTGGCGATCGCCCTGTGGACGTAGTGCGGAGTCTGCGAGGAGGAGTAGAGCGTGATCCGGTCGTCGTCCTCGGGCACCGCGACCGAGGCGTGCTGCTCCATGGGGAGGTGGGTGTTGCCCTCGTAGAAGACGGTGTCCTCGAAGATCTCATCAGCCTCGGCGAAGCCGCCGTCCACGTCGCCGAAAGCCATGGAGACGACCTTGTGGAGGTTGCCCTCGTCGCCGTAGTCGTGGATGCGCGGCTCGGGCGTGTCGAGCGCATCCTGGACGCTGGAGATCGTGGGCAGCACCTCGTAATCGACCTTGACCTTGTAGGCCGCCTCCCAGGCCGCATCTTCGGTCACAGCGGCAACGGCCACGACCGGATCGCCCACGAAGCGGACCCTGTCCGGACAGAGGGCGTGCTCGTCCTGGGAGACGGGCAGGATGCCGAAGGGGATGGGAAACTCCTTGCCCGTGAGGAAACCCAGCACGCCCGGCACTTTCTGGGCTTCTGAGAGGTCGATCGACCTGATCAGCGCGTGGGGGACGGTCGAGCGCACCAGGCGCATGTAGACCATGCGCGGAAAGGCGAGATCGTCCGCGAACTTGGTGACGCCGGTGACCTTGGCGCGGCCGTCGACGCGCCGGAAGGGCTTGCCGACGATGTTGAAGTCCCCCTCCGGCGTGGTATTCGGTTCGGGCTCTGGCTTTCTTACGGGCTCGGCCATGAAACTCTCTCGCTAAAAGGTGGAGGTGTCCAGGAAGTTGACGTTTTGCCCGGGCGGCTGCACGTAGGTTTTCGTGACGCATGGCACGGGGAGGCCATCCGGCGGGCAGCGGGTGACCTCGATCTCCAGCTCGACCGTGGTCATGTTGGCGAGGAAGACCCACCAGTGCCCGTTGACGGCGCGGCCGTCCAGGACCTTGGCGGTCACCTCGACGTTCTCGCGGTCGTAGAAGTAGAAGTAGGAGGAGTCGCGGGTGACCGGCACTCGCGGAGCGGCCGTGAAGTGGGCCTCTCCCGGTATCCTGTAGGAGGCCTTGACATCAAAATGGTCCTCGCTGGCCTTCCCCGGAAGGAGGGCCGGGCTCGCCGCGGTCTTTGTCACCTCGAACGTCTGCCCGAATTCGTGGATGCCGTCTTTGCGCACGTCCACCCTGTAGACGCCGGGCGCCAGCGGACCAGCTGTCGTCCTGGCGGTGTGGCGCAGCAACGGCGGCGGCGGCCCGCCGGACGGGTAGTCCCAGGAGGAGTAATCGAAGAAGAGGCTGCGTCCCTCCATCCCGGTGAACACGATGTCCGGTTCGGTGTTGAGCACCGCCACCTCGACGTGGACCGGGTCGGCCGTGGTTGGATGTTCCGGGTGGACGGCGATGTCCGGCGCGGAGCCGAGATGCGAACCTTCCTCCAGGGGGGCGTGGATGTCGATGAAGTTGCGGTTCGCTCCGGCGGTCTGGACGTAGGTGTGCACGGGGCCGCCCGCCTGGGAGATCTCGACCTCGAACTGGACGTCGGTCATGCTGGCGATGAACACCCACCAGTGGCCGTTGATGGCGCGGCCGTCGAGCACCTTGACCGTGAGCTCCAGGTTGTCCGGAGAGAAGAACCAGAACGCGCCTGAGTCGCGGGCCAGGCGCAGAGGGTGGCCCGAGCCGGAGCTGCCGTCCCGCGGGATGGACCAGTTGACGCGGACCTGGAAGCGGTCGTCCACTCCGAGGTCGAGCTGCGCCGTGTCCTCGCGGACCTCGAAGAGCTCGCGCCAGATGAGGCCGGGAGCGTCGTCTCCAACCGGGATCTCGACGAAATGCTGGCCGGCCGGGAGCGCTCCGATCTCGAACGTTGCGCGTTGGGGGAAATAGAGGGGGGCCGAAATGCAACTCTGAGGCTCCATCTCCATTACCACCGAGCCGGTGGCTTCGTGGTAGACCGGCTTGATGTTGTAGCACTGCCCCTCACCGGTCACCGTTATCCGGATCGGGTCGCTCGGGGCCGGGTGCCGCGGCTCGATCAGGACGCCCCCGAGCCTCCAGGTCGGCTGCGCTATGGCCGGCAGAGCGAGGGACGACGCCACGAAAGCGCAAAGCAAGATCTTCCTCATTTCAGATTCCCCACGAAGTCGACGTCGATGACGTTCTGGTTCACGCCCTGAACGCTGCGGTAGAGCACGCTGCCGCACCCGAAGGGATCGTAATGGCTTATGCAACGCTCCACCTCGACGGTGTACGCCACGTCTGCGGCTCGACCAGGATGCCCTGGAAGACCTCGACCTGGGCACCGGCCGGGAGCGCCAGCGCGGAGGCCAGCAACACGGCAGACAGGCTTTTTCTCATAGCGGACTCGCCTCCTCTGGATCGGTGCCATAGAAGACCTCGTCCGGAGGGTCCTGGTTTACCCCCCGCAGCTTCGCGGCGCCCCATTCCACGGCCTGGATGATCTTGTGATAGCCCGTGCAGCGGCAGAGGTTGCCGGCCAGGGCCTCCTGGATCTCCGGCACGGAGGGCTCCGGGTTGCCGGCCAGCAGTGCCTTGGCGGTCATCAGGATACCCGGCGTGCAGTAGCCGCACTGGGCCGCGCCGAGGTCGGCGAAAGCGGCCTGCAGCGGGTGGAGGTCGTTGCCGGTCTGGAGCCCCTCGACCGTCTCGATCGCCTTGCCGCCCATCTCGGCGGCGAGCGCCAGGCAGGAGAGGATCGGCCGGCCGTCCACCAGCACGGCGCAGGTGCCGCACTCGCCGAGCTCGCAGCCGTGTTTGGTGCCGGTCAGGGCCAGCTCTTCGCGCAGCACCTCGAGCAGCGTGTGGTGGACCGGCACCACGGCGTAGTGGTCCTCGCCGTTGACCAGGAGATGCAGGGTGATTCTTTCGTACAAGCGCTCACTCATCTCTCAGGCTCCTCACCATCATTTCGGCGATCTGCCGGCCGATCGTGCGCGCGCTCTTGCCACCCTCGGGCCGGAACCATTTCACGGTCCAGTTGACGCTGCCGAGCAGCGCCAGGCTTGCCACCTTGGGGTCCGCTTGGAGGAACATACCCTGGCCCATCCCCTCTTCGATCAGCGAGCGGACGATCTGCTCGTACTCGTCGCGCCGGGCCAGCACGCCAGCCCGCCGTTCCTCGCCGAGCGCCTCGACTTCCAGGTGAGCGAGCGACCCGGGCGTGCCCTCCTCGGGATCGTTCAGGCCCACCACGTGCTCTTCCAGGAGAAGGCGGAGCTTCTGGTCCGCGGGCAGGTCGAGCGCCCGCACCCGCGCTGCCATTTCGAGCAGGCGCGACAGCGCGCTCTCCTGCACGAAGGCCAGCAGGTCTTCCTTGTCGCGGAAGTAGTAGTAGAGGTTGCCGACTGCCATCCCGAGCTCGGCCGCGATGTCCCGCATGCCCGCCGCGTGCAGGCCCCGGGCGCGGAACACCCGCGACGCCGCTTCCAGGATTTCGCGCTTCTTGCCGACCGCCCGGTCTTCAGCGATTTGAACCATCGTTCAAATCTTCGGCTGGAACGGTGCCCGGTGTCAAGCACTGGGATATCGTAGCGGGCTGTGAGGCGGAGACTTGTCCTTTGGGTCGTTTGGGTCCTTTTGGTCCTTGGGGGGTGCGGCGAGCCCGCTCCGGCCCCGAAGGACCAAAAGGACGTAAAGGACGTAAAGGACCAAAGGGACGCCCCGGAGGTCCCCGGAGTGGGCAGGGTGGTGGTGGATTGGCAGCGGTGGCAGGAGCCTCCCACCCGGATTGCGATCGGGATCGGGGGTGTTGCGGCGGGGCCGGCCGAGGGGCCGCTCGTGCCCTACCTCTTCCTGGGCCCCGAGCGGGCGGAGGACGCGCATCTCTTCGCTCGCGCGTATGCGCCTTTCCGCGCCCGGCTGGGGAGGAGCGAGCTGGTCTTCCACGGCCGCGGCCGGGTGCGGCCGGGACCGGTGGAGGAGAGGATGATCGTGGAGTGGGCGCGGCGCGTGGCCGCCGAGCAGGCCGGCGGACGGAGCGGCGGCGCCTACGGCCTCGCGTTCTCCTGGCATCGGGGCGGCTCGCTGGGGAGCTGCGAGAGCGTGTCCGTGTTCCTCACCGGCGAGGTGTGGGCGCAGGCGTGCGCCTGGGGCGGGGACGAGGTGCGGGCCCGGCTCCAGCCCGCCGCGGTCGGCCGCGTCTACGGCTGGTTCGACTCGCTCGCGCCCTTCCAGTCCAGCCGGCAGTCGGGCAGATCCGGGGAGGCCGAGCCATCGCGGCTGGTCTTCGCCGGCCGGGGGACGCGGAAGCCGGGCGATGCCGGCGATGCCGGCGATAACGACCGCACCGCCATCGAGGGCTTCGCCGCGGCGCTCTTCCGGGAGCTGTCCGCGAAGCGGCGGGGTGGCGCGCCGCCCCCTCCGGACGAAATTGCCTCGGGCTCTGGCGAGCCCGCGGGCCCCCGCCTGCTCCTGCCGCCCGAGGCGCTGCGCACGTCGCCCCCTCTGGCGCGGCTGGCGCCGAAGGTGCCCCCTCCGGTGCCGAAGCTGCCGGTTTCTACAGCCAGCGCCTCTTCCGGAAGTAGAAGACCAGCAGCACCGCCACCGTGAACATCAGCGTCAGGACGTAGGGGTAGCCCCACGGCCAATCCAGCTCCGGCATGTTCATGGGATGGCCGGTGTGGAAGTTCATGCCGTAGACCCCGGCGATGAAGTTCAGCGGGATGAAGATGGTCGAGATGATCGTCAGCACCTTCATGACCTCGTTCATCCGGTTGCTGGCGCTCGACAGGTAGACGTCCAGCATGCCCGCGGCGAGGTCGCGGAAGGTCTCGATCATGTCGATGACCTGGATGGTGTGGTCGTAGCAGTCGCGGAGGAAGACCTGGGTCCCGGGGTGGATGACGTCCGATTCCTCGCGCTGCATCGCGGCGATGACGTCGCGCTCCGGCCAGGCCGTGCGCCGCAGGAGGAGCAGCTCGCGCTTGATGCGGTGGACCTCCTGGATCGCCTCCGGGGACGGGTTCGCCAGCAGCTCGGCCTCCAGGGCCTCGATCCGCTCGCCGAACTTCTCCAACACCGGGAAGAATTCGTCCACCAGGGCGTCGATCAGGGCGTAGGCGAGGTAGTCCGGCCCCGCCTTGCGGATCAATCCCTTGCCGCGGCGGATGCGCTCGCGCACGGCCTCGAAGGAGTCGCCCGGAATCTCCTGGAGCGTGATGACGTAGTTGCCGCCCAGGAAGAAGCTGATCTGCTCGGTCAGCAGGGTGTCGCCGTGGGTCAGCGACTTCATGATCATGAAGTGGTGCTGGCCGTAGTCCTCGATCTTGGGCCGCTGCCCGCAGTTGAGGACGTCCTCCAGGGCCAGGGGGTGGAAGCCGAAGTGTTTGCCGAGGGCATCCAGCGCGGCGACGTCATGCAGGCCTTCGATGTTGATCCAGGTGACCGTCTGGCTGTCCCGGTAGGGGAAGAGATCCTCGACGCGGGTGACGGCCTTCTCCTCCAGGCGGTCCGGCCCGTAGTCGATGACCGTCATGCGGACCTGCTCGACCCGCTTCTCGGGAGCCTTGAGCGTGCCGGGTGCGGTCCCCGGCTTGTGGAAACGCTTCCCGACCCTCATCCCCCGACCGTTGCGCGCCATGGCCTACGGCTTGACGATGATCTCGCCTTCCCACTTCTGCACGTCGAACATGGTGTACGACCAGGCCGGAAATACCGGGCAGTCGCCCTCGTTCGAAAGGAGGTTCACGGACGGGATCCCCACGTCGTCCTTCCGCTCCGCATCCGTCGCCCACCACCTCATGTACGCCCCTTGATCGTCCTTCAATTCCGCGTCGGCCGGAACCGATCCCCTCTCCCGCGGCGTGCAGAACGTCCACGTGAGCATGTCCGGCACCCTTGGGTTCTCCGCGTTGTCCTCGACCACGAGCTGCACCATCGTCCCGATGTAGCTCGTATGGCTGGAGTCGACGATGAATCCGCTCATCAGGGCCCTGTTCTTCTCGACCGTCACGTCGTCGAAATCGGCCTTGATGTAGATCGGTTTGGGGTCGCCGGCGCGGGGGTCTTCGACGTCTTCGCCGTCCAGGACCTTTGCTTCGTCGTTGAAAGCCATCTGGCCGCCCTTCCCGTCCGCTGCGAACTCCACGGACCTGAGCAGGTCGTCTTCCAGGATGAACCGGTAATTGCCGCTGGCAGTCTGCGCCGTGGCCGCCTGCGGGACTGTGAGACTCGACACCAGAATCAACGTTAACCCGATATTCTTCATGGGAAGCTCCTTGAAGGAAACAGCAGTCTACCGCACTCAGGCGCTGTCCGGCTGCAAAATGTTACGGGCAGTATCCGGTGCCGGAGGCGCCGGCCAGGGCCGCCGCGAGTCGACCCGGGATCGGAGGCGAGGGGCCGGGCCACGTCCTCGGCCTGCCTGCCGCCGGTGACCTCGAAGACCACGCACTGCTCGCCGAGCGAGGCCAGGTTCCAGGAGTAGACCGTGCGCAGCCTGTAGGTCTGCGCCAGCGCCGCGGTGTTGCTCCCCAGGATGGCCGGCGGCGCGGGAGCGAGCATGACCATGATCTGAGGACCACCGGTGGTGCCCGGGGCCATCCCAGCCAACCGCCGAAAGGTTCAAGCAGAACCTTTTTCCCGGCCGCCGGGACAGACGGGCCGACGGGGAGTAAGCTCAGCTCCAGTTCTTCAAAGGAGATTTCATGCGACAGCGCCTTACCCGGATCCTGCCGGTTCTCTTCCTGCTTGTTGCGTCAGCCGCCCAAGCGGCCACCGTCACCGTCTCGGTGGTCAATTTCAACTTCACTCCGGCCACGGTCAACATCAACGTGGGGGACACGGTGACGTGGACTGGCCTCGGCGGCGGCCATAACGTGGCTGCCGATAACGGCAGTTTCCGCAGCGGGAGTCCGGGAGCCGTGGCAACCTCTTCTCGCCAGTTCAACTCGGCCGGTTCGTTCGGGTATCACTGCGAGCCGCATCAAGCGTTCGGAATGGTCGGTATCGTAAATGTCGCCGCGACTGCTCCCTGCGTCGAATCGGAAACGACCCTCTGCCTGAACAACGGCCGCTTCCAGGTCGAGGTCGATTGGCGGGCTCCGGGCACGGCCGCCACGGCCGCCACGGCCATACCTCTCGAATTTGCGCCCGAGTCCGGCCTCTTCTACTTCTCCAGCCCGGGCAACATCGAGATGCTGGTCAAGGTGCTCAACGCCTGCAACCCGGTCCTGGGCAACAAGTACTGGGTCTTCTACGCCGCGACCACGAACGTCGAGTTCACCATGACCGTGATCGACACCCAGACCGGAGTGGTGCAGGTCTACCACAACCCGGAAAACACCCCGGCCGCGCCGGTCCAGGACACCAATGCGTTTTCCACCTGCCCGTAAAGCGTACCTGCTGGCCGCGCTGCTGCTGGCCTCTACTCCAGCGCCTTTCTCCCGACCTCCAGCGGGTTTCACCCGACCTTCACCGGCACCCGCTCGACCTCCAGCGGGCGCGTTCGGGCTCTTGAGCGCTCCGCTCGGGCTCCAGCGGAGCCCGCTCGGCCTCGGCCGGCTCGTGCCAGGCCTTGCGCGGCACCCGCCCGAGCCTGTGAGGCACCCGCTGGACCCCGGCCGCAGCCGCTGGACCTCGCTGGGCAGCGTCCCGGCCTTCGTTGGCACGCGATGGAGCTCGGCCGGCAGCCGCCCGGCCCCGCGCGGCACGCGCTGGAGCCCCCGGCACATCTTTCGCTACGGATTCCGGGCGTGGAGAAGCTTCGCGTCCTCTCGTACAACATCCACGGCCGGGCCCACCTGTTCAGCCGGCGCTACCTGCATTGGATCGCCGGGGTCATCGAGGCCGCGCAGCCCGACATCGTGGGGCTCCAGGAGGTCCACCGCGGCGGCTGGATCGTGCGCTACGAGGACCAGGCGAAGACCCTCGCCAAGCTGACCGGCATGGAGTACCACTTCGGCCGCAGCATTGGCCACCCCGGCGAGGAGTTCGGCAACGCCGTGCTCACCCGGGGCGAGATCCGCTCCTCCGAGGTCATCCCCCTCCCGGCTGCCGGAGCGGAGCCCCGCACCGTCCTTCACTCCCGGATCGGGTTTGGGGACTCAGAGGTCGACTTCTACGTCACCCACCTCGCCCACGGCTTCCGCTCCAGCCGCCCGGCACGGAGCCTGCAAGCCCGAAGTCTCCTAGACAGGCTCCGGCAGTCTCGCGGACCATTCGTGCTGGTGGGGGACTTCAACGCTCCCCCGGATGCCCCTGAGCTCAAGACGCTCATGGCAGCCGAGATCTTCCGGCTGTGCGGCAAGGACATGGCCTGCACCCATCGCATCCTGCGGCAGAGGATCGATTGGGTGGTGGCGGACCCGGGCTGGACCACCGCGGAGTCGCGGGTCGTCCAGGCCGGGCCTTCGGACCATTGGCCCGTCCTCGTCGAGCTGCACCGGACCGGCCCAAGCGAAAGAAGATAGCGGAGGAGGCCAATGGCGCAAGCCAAAGCTGTACCCAGCGGAAAACGCCGATGGTGGCAGAGGGAGATCGTGCTCCCCTTCGGCGCCGCCATCCTTTACGTCCTGATCCTGGCCGTCCTTATCCTGCTCATCTGGTCCACGCGCAGGGAGCGGGAATCCCACGTCAAGGTGCCCCGGATCGACCGTTTCGAAGAGACCCTCCCCTCGATCGCCGGCCTCACCGGCTCGCCCATCCAGGCGGGCAACAGCGTCGAGGTCCTCCAGGACGGCGACGGCTTCTTCCCGCGCCTCCTCGAGGACATCGCCGCGGCAAAGGACAACATCCACCTGGAGACGTACGTCTGGTGGCGGGGCGAGATCTGCGAGCAGGTGGCCAACGCCCTGGCGCAGAGGGCCACAGAGGGGGTCGAAGTCCGCCTGACGCTCGACGCCGTCGGCTCGAACAAGGGCGACAAGGAGCTGTTCGAGATGATGGAGAAGGCCGGCGTCCGCGTCGCCTTCTTCCACCCTTTCCTCCTCCAGGATTTGGGCCTCTTCAACAACCGCACACACCGCAAGATCGCCATCTTCGACGGCCGCATCGGCTACGTCTTCGGCCACGGCTTTGCCGAGGAGTGGACCGGCCAGGGGCAGGACGAGAAGCACTGGCGCGACACGGGCGTGCGGATCGAGGGGCCGGTGGTCAACTCCATCCAGGAGACCTTCGCCGAGAACTGGGTGGAGCAGACGGCCGAGGTGCTGGTGGGGGAGAGGTACTTCCCGCGCCTGCCTTCGGCCGGCGGCATCCGTGCCCACATGACGGCCAGCTCCCCACAGGGAGGCGTCTCCCGCCTGGAGCTGCTCTTCAAGCTCGCCATCGGCACCGCCCAGAAGGAGATCCTGATCCAGAACCCCTACTTCATCCCCGACGGCGAGATGGTGGGGCTTCTGGAAGAGGCGGCGGAGCGCGGGGTCAAGGTCCGGATCATGCTCCCCGGCGCGGTCACCGACAGCTCCGTGGTGCGCCACGCCGGCCACCGGCGCTACGAGGAGCTGCTCGCCAGCGGGATCGAGATCTACGAGTTCAAACCCAGCCTCAACCATCAAAAAGTGATGGTCGTGGACGGCCTCTGGTCGCACGTCGGCTCGACCAACCTCGACGACCGGTCGCTCGACATCAACGACGAGGCGAGCGTCGGGCTGATCGATACCGGCATTGCGGGCGAGCTCCGGGAGGCGTTCGAGCGCGACCTGGAAAAGTCGGCACAGGTCACCGCGGAGGAGTGGGGGAAGCGTTCCGCCTGGCACAGGTTCATCGATCGGGGCTCGTACCTGATCAACGAGCAGCTCTGAGGGAGGGTGGTCGCATGGTAGAGATCCCAATCTGGTTGCTGGTCGCGATGGGGCTCGTCATCGCGATGCTGGGCCTGATGCTTTGGACAAACTTGCGGGAGCGCAACTTCACCGTCAAGGTCCCGGACATCGACAATTTCGAGGAGGCGCTGCCTTCCATCGCCGGCATGACACGCGCGATCATCCTCGAGGGCAACCACGCCGAGCTTTTCTTCAACGGCGACGGGTTTTTCCCCAGGTTGTTGCAGGGCATCGCGGAGGCGAAAGAAACGATTCATTACGAGACGTACGTCTGGTGGAAGGGGGACATCTGCCGCCAGGTGGCGGAAGCGTTCTCGGCCCGCGCGCGGGAAGGGGTCGAGGTCCGGCTCATGCTCGACGCGGCCGGCTCCTTCCAGATGGACAAAAAGCTTTACGAGATGATGGAAGAAGCGGGCGTCAATGTGGCCCGCTACCATCCGATACGGATTCAAGACCTCGGCCAGCTCAACAAGCGCACCCATCGCAAGCTCGCTATCTTCGACGGCAGGACGGCCTTCGTGCATGGGCACGGCATCGCGCACCAGTGGACCGGGAACGGAGAGGACAAGGACCACTGGCGCGACACCGGCGTCCGCCTGCGGGGGCCGATCGTCAACGCCGCGCAGTCGGTCTTCGCCCAGCACTGGGTGGAGCAGACGCAGGAAGTCCTGGTGGGGGAGAAGTACTTCCCCCATATCGAAGCCGAGGGCGGGCTGCGGATGCACATGATGGCCGGCGCTCCGCTCGGCGGCATCTCGGACCTGGAGCTGATGTTCAAGCTGGCCATCGCCTCCGCCCAGAAGGAGCTGCTGATCCAGAACCCCTACTTCATCCCGGACGAGGAGTCCTGCGAGCTCCTGGACAAGGCGGTCAAGCGGGGGGTGGACGTCCGCGTCATGTTCCCCGGCCCGGTCACCGACAGCGCCCTGGTCAAGCACGCCGGCCATCACCACTTCGAAGACCTTCTCAAGCGCGGGATACGCCTCTACGAGCACCAGAAGACCATGATCCATCAGAAGATCATGATCGTGGACGGCATGTGGTCCCACGTGGGGTCGACGAACCTGGACGACCGCTCCTTCGACATCAACGAGGAGGCCGGCGTAGGCATCGTGGACAAGGAAATCGCGGCACAGCTCAAGACGGTCTTCGAGGCGGACATGAAGGGCTGCATCGAGCTCAAGGTCGAGACCTGGAGCCGTCCCCTCTGGCACAGGATGCTCGACGGCGTGTGCTACCTCCTGAGCGGCCAGCTTTAGTTGATCCCATTCCCCCTCTCCCCGGCCCTCTCCCCCGTGCCGGGGGAGAGGGAGTCCCCGTGGTAGCGTATCGCGGTGATCCGCACGGTCCTCCTCACGATATTCCTGATCGCTCTTGGAGTCGGGCTCACGCTGCCGCAGACCGCGGCCCGGCTGGGCGATGTCGACATCTACCGCCACGCCGTGCTCTGGGGCATTCCGGCCGCGGCGCTGGTCCTCTCCCTGGTGCTCCATCCCCGGCTCACCAAGCCCGCGAACGACCTTCCCGGGCCGGTCGCGCGCAGGTTTGCCCTTCTGGCCGTGGCCGTCCTGGCGTTCGGGGCGGACCAGAGCTTTCTGGGCATCAGCTACTGGACGGGGTGGGCGACCTTCACATCCGGAGCCCAGGGGAAGCCAATGATCACGGCGCTCTGGGCGTTGCCGCTCTGCCTGATCCTGGGCATCTGGGGATGGGAGCGGGCCCTGCGCGGCTCCGTGTACACGGGCTGGCGCCGGAGGCTCGAACGCCCCGGGGCGATCGCGGCCTCGGCGGCGGTCGGCCTGGCCCTCTCGCTGCCGTCCATCCTGCCTGGCGGCGAGGTCCGGGACCCGGCCTTCGTCGGCGCCTCCGTGGTGGCGGCCCTCTGCCGCGAGGTCTGCTTCGCCCTGCTCTTCAGCCGGGGCGGCGGGCTCCTCGTCGCCGGCCTCTACCGCGGCGCCCTCTACTTCGCGGAGGCCTTCGTCGTCCACGACTGGAACAGCCTTTTCTTCCCGTCCTTCAACTATGTGACCAGCGGAGTGGCCTTCTACGCCGTGCGCGCTGCGTCGGCCCTCCTCGCTCTCGGCGTGGTGGCCGTGATGACGCGCCGCCGGCCCGAGCCGCCATCGGGTCCGTCATCAGGGACGCCGGACTGACTTGCGCTCCCGGCGCTCGCCGAACAGCAGCCTCTGCTCCAGCCGCCCGCGTTGCGCGGCGTAGAAGGCCTCCAGAAACTCGCGGGTCGGCACGTTCCAGCGCTCCTTGGGCCAGTCGACCTTTCTTTTGATCTTCTCGACGACATCCTCGAGGATGCGGTAATCGAGCGTCCCCTCGGAGGCGCGGTGCAGGAGGTCCTCCAGCACCTGGAGCTCGTGGATGCCGTAGATGTCGAGCTGCTCGCGGGTGAAGGTGATCTCCTGCCGCTGGGGACGCGATGTCTGGACATGCGCCAGATCGGGCAGCAGCACCGGGGCGGGAGCGCGCACCACGAGCGTGCCGGCGATCATGTCGCCGCAGCGCAGCCGGTCGCGGTTGAAGAGAGGCATGCCGGCAAAGATGAACAGCCAGCAGAGCGCCACCAGGCCCGCCCAGCCGGGCGCGTCCGGGATCAGGGCCTGCGGAGCCAGCAGGGCAACCAGGGGCACGAAGAACTCGAGGTCGCGCATCAGGTTGCGGGCGAAGACCGACTCGGCGGTAAGGGGGCTGCCGTCGCGGGAGATGACCCGCAGCCTGGCCACGCGCTTGCCGACCGTCCTCCCTCCCCAGTTGACCTCGCACAGGATGAAGTAGAGGTTCCACAGGACGAAGTGCGCCAGCATGGCCACCCCGATCCCCAGCCAGCTCACGGACATCGAGAGGAAGGCGAGCGCCCCGATCAGCACGCTGCCGGCGCAGAGGAGGAAGAAGTCGATCACGAACGCCTTGACGCGGTCGCCGACCGAGGCTACCTCGAACGGCACTGAGATCCCCTCCGGCGTCCGGACGTTGTGGATCCGCTTGACCGGAGAAGTAGTAGAGGCTGCCGTCGTCATCCCTTCCGCCCCGCCAGCAGGAAGTAAGCGAGCCAGGCGGCCAGGGTGATCCCGGCCACGCTCCAGCGGACGGTGGGGTCCTGGACCACCTGGCGGAAGATCCCTTCGATCAGCCCCGCGACCATCAGCATGGCCACCGCGCCGACCACCAGCAGGGTGGCGCCGCGCCCCCGCAGGGCGAGGTTGTGCAGGCGGGTGTGCGGGCCCGGGAAGACCAGGCTCGTTCCCAGGACCATGCCCGCGGCCGCGCACAGGCAGACCGCGGCCAGCTCCGTGACGCCGTGAGGCAGGATCCATCCCCAGAAGTCGGTGCCCAGGCCCCGCGACTGGTAGAGGGCGGCCATGGCCCCCAGCATGAGCCCGTTCTGGAACATCAGGAAGATCACCGGCACTCCGGCCGCGAAGCCCAGCGCGAAGCAGAGGATGCCGACCTTGGCGTTGTGCGTGAACAGGAAGCTGGCGAACGCCCCCAGGTAGGAGGAGGGCTCGTCCTCGGAGTAGAGCACCTCCCGCAGCTCTTCGGTAGACGCCGACGGGGTGCGGCCCTGGGCCATGGCCTCGTCCACGAAGCTGTAGTACCTCTCGGAGTCCGCGATCGTCAGGCGCCAGCCGGTGAAGATCCCCAGGGACATGCAGAGCATAGCCGCGGCCAGGAACAGGACGTGGCTGCGCACGGCCTGGGGGAAGCGGAAGCGGAAGAACTCGGCGATGGCTTCGCCGGCGCGCCGCCGGTTGCCGTAAACCGCGACGTAGGCCCGTGCCACCAGGGCGCCGAGGTAGTCCAGCAGGCTCTGGTCGAGGCTGATGGCCCGTGCCACCGAGAGCGAGCTGGCGGCGCTGCGGTAGAGGCTGGGAAGGCGCGCCAGCTCGTCCGCCGTCAGGGACTTGACGCCGTCCGCCTCGAGCTTCGCGACCATCGCGTCCAGCTCGCGCCAGGACTGCTCGCGCTCCTTGCGGAAGCGCGACGATTTGAGGAGGACCTCCTGCGCGTTCAGATCAGCTCCCTCCTCTTGATCTCCAGGTACGTGTTGATCAGCCAGGGTGTCACCTGCGCGGGCGGCGCGTCGAGGGCCTGGATACCGAGCTGGCGCAGGCGGCGGAGGACCACCTCCCGGTCGCGCAGCAGGGTCCCCGCCACCATCGCGGTGTTGAGCTCGAGCAGGCCGCGCGGGGGCTGCGCCGCGGCCTCGGCGAGGCCCGGGTCGCGCAGCGCCACGAACACGACCATGTGCCGCCGCGACAGCCGGTCCAGGTTCTCCACCATGAGCTCGGCGCTGACCGTGTCCACGAAGTCGGTGAGCACCACGATCAGGGAGCGGCGGCTGAGCCGCTGGGCCAGCGAGGTCAGCCCGAGGGTGAAGTTGGTCTCCTCCTCCGAGTACTCCACGCGGCTGGCCGTCTGGCCGAGGATGCCGAAGCCCCGGGTCCCGGTTTGCGGCTCCACGTAGAGCCCCACCCGGGCGTCGAAGGTCATCCATCCGACGCGGTCGCCGGCACGCAGGGAGAGGTAGGAGAGGAGGAGGGCCGCCTGCACGGCATGGTCCAGCCTGGGGATGCCGCCGAGGGGCTCGCTCATCAGGTGGCCGGTGTCGATCGCGAGCACGATCTGGTGGTTGCGCTCGGCCCGGAACTGGCGCGTCACCAGCTTCCGGTGGCGGGCCGACGCAGACCAGTCGATCGACCGCGAGTCGTCCCCCATCGTGTACTCGCGCAGGGAGTCGAACTCGGTGCCGTCCCCCAGGTAGCGCTCGATCTTGAGGCCGGCGCGGAAGGTCCGCGGATCGGCGAGGCGCAGCGCCAGGGTGCGCACCGGGAGCAGGTCGGGGACGATCGCAACTTCCTGCCCCAGCTCGACGCGGGCCAGGGCGGACATGAGACCGAGAGGCCCCTGCCAGCGGACCCAGATGCGCTCGACCGCCGCCCGCCCGCGTCGCCTGGGAATCAGCGGCACCTCCACCTCTCCTCCATGCCGCGAAACCCGGCCGGGGATCGGCGGCTGCGGCACCAGGCGCTCCGACAAGTCCACGGCCACGCGCACGCGGACCAGGCGGGCGGAGGGGAGCCGTAGCGTGATCCGCGCCAGCTGCCCCTCGCGGCCGAGGGAGAGCGTCTCCGGCAGGTCGACCGAGGCGGTGACGGACCGGCGCGGGGCGAGCAGGGCGTCTGTCCCCAGCGCCAGGGCAAAGGCGCCGAGGAAGACCGGCCAGAACGGCCAGAGCCGCGGGTGCACCATCGCCGGCAGCAGGGCGACTGCCAGGCCGAAGGCCGCGAGCACGACCGCTCTCCGGGTGGGACGCATCACGTCATTTCGGAGCGGGCACCCGGGCCAGGATCTGGTCCAGCACCGCCTCGGTGCCCAGGCCGTCGACCTCGGCGCTGGGGGAGAGGATCACGCGGTGGCGCATCAGCGGCTTCCACAGCCTCTTCACGTCGTCCGGGATGACGAAGTCGCGGCCGTCGAGCACGGCGGCGGCGCGCGAGGCCGCGGCCAGCATGTTGGCCGAGCGCGGGCTCGCTCCCCAGCGGAGCGCAGGGTGCTCGCGCGTGGCCCGCACCAGGTCCACGACGTAGTCCACCATCTCCTCGGCGATGCGCAGCGAGGAGACCACGCTGCGCACCTCGTTGATGAAGGCGAGGTCGCACAGCGGGCGCAGGTCGAGCTGCTCCAGGTCCGGGGTCGCGGTCTGGTGGCCGTGGGCATGGACCATGGCCCGCTCCTCCTCGCGGTCGGGGTAGGAGACCAGGACCTTGAACAGGAAGCGGTCGAGCTGCGCCTCGGGCAGCGGGTAGGTGCCTTCCTGCTCGATCGGGTTCTGCGTGGCCACCACCAGGAAGCCGGACGAGAGCGGGTGCGATTTGCCGTCGATCGTCACCGTCCGCTCCTGCATGGCCTCGAGGAGCGCGGCCTGCGTCTTGGGCGGCGTGCGGTTGATCTCGTCGGCCAGCAGGAACTCGGTGAAGATCGGCCCGCGGGTGAGGGTGAAGGAGTTGCTCTGGAAGTCGAACAGGTTCGTGCCCAGCACGTCGCCGGGCATCAGGTCGGGCGTGAACTGGATGCGCTTGAAGCCGAGCTGCAGGCTGGCCGCGAAGCAGCGGGCGAGCAGGGTCTTGCCCGTGCCCGGCGGCCCTTCGAGCAGCATGTGCCCGGCGGAAACCAGCGTGACGAAGAGGAGGTCCACCGCCTCCTTCTGGCCGATCACGACGCGGCCGATCTGCTCCCGCACGGCCTCTCCCAGCTCACGAACGCGTTCGATTTCCATCCGTCATCTCCTGGCGCCAGCGATAGATGTCTTGGGCGATCGAGAGGGCCCAGTCCGTGGCCACCTCGCCGCCGGGAGGGTGCTTGACCTGCTCCTGCAGCGTGTAGAGGTCCATGCCCAGCCTGCGTTCCCTGGAGATCCGCTGCAGGCGTTCCAGGACCGCGGAGTCCGGCGCGTCGGACGAGAGCCCGAGCCCGGAGGCCAGGGCGCGCAGGGTCTGGTGGAAGTAGCGCGCCAGGCTCTCTGCGCCATGCCCGCCGTAGGTCAACAGCCGCGCCGTGCTGTCGATCAGCACCTGCCGTCCGTTGCCGAGGCCGGCCGGCGGCGGCACGGGCTTGCCGAAGCGACCCATCCCCGCCCACAGGAGGACTCCCGTGAGCACCAGG
Organism: uncultured Holophagales bacterium; assembly: GCA_963741305.1. Lineage (GTDB taxonomy): Bacteria > Acidobacteriota > Thermoanaerobaculia > Multivoradales > UBA5704 > DATMER01. Next base: position 1,070,116 of record CAVUHL010000003.1, read on the forward strand.
GCCTGCAGCACGGCCAGGAGGAGGGGGAAGCGGAAGGCTTCCGCCAGCAGGCCAGGGGTGCGTTGGAAGCCGTGGATGGTCTCGTCGAGGATCACGCCCTTGGCGCCCAGCCGATGGGTCAGGAAGTCGTAGACCAGGACGGCGTTGTCGCCGTCGCCGAGGCCATGATTGTTGAGGAGGTCGGGGTCGGAGATCAGGTAGATCTCCGGCTGTCCGGGGCCGTGCTTGTGCCGGGCGATCAGCAGGCCCTTGCCGCAGGTCACCTCGGCCTCCAGTCCAGGGCCGGGCGCGAGGAGCTGCGCCGGAGCGAGGTCGACCCGGTAGTCGATGATCCCCGCGGATGCCGCGGAGCGCCAGCCGGCCGAGCAGCCGCGGACTTGCGGACCCTCGTCGCGCTCGATCCGCGCCTTCTCCAGGCCGTCCGCTCCGAGGTTCTCCAGCACCTGTCCCACGCTGACCTCGGGGCGCAGCTCCGCGGCGCCGATCCAGCCCGGTTTCTTCCTATGCGGCATGCCGAGCCACTTCGGGAGCACGACGACCAGCGGGGCTTGACTGGCGAGCGCCTCCTTGACCAGCTCCGGCAGGCGCTCTGCCTCGGGATCGGGCTCCGCCGCGATCACGGGGCGGACGAGGCCGGGGGTACCCGTGCCCGGGGTCCGGCGCGACACCACGCCGATGCCCACGGACTGCAGGAGCTCCGACAGCGCGCGGTGGCCGAGGGCGCTGCGGCTGAAGCTGTTGGCGTCCGCCGTGGGCTTCTCGAACAGGTCGTCGCCGAATGCGCTCAGGAGCAGGGCCAGGACGAACGAGGCCACGCCCACGCCGACGATCCAGCCGAGGGTGGAGCGGGAGAAGCCGCCCTCCATTTCGCGGGGCCCGGTCATCCGCGGCCCTCGATCCGGCGGAAGCGCTCCAGGTTGGCCTGCCAGTCGTCCGGACCCAGGGGCGTGCCGCCGAAGAGCGAGACCTCGACCGTCCGGACGAGGCCGGTGAAGGCCTCCCGGGCCTCTCCCTGAAGGGGCAGGGCGCGGCAGAGCTCGCGGCTTGTCCGCGACGACGCCTGGGGGACGGAGAAGCGCGCGCACAGGCGGCGGACGGCGATCAGCAGCAGGGCATGGACCGCGTCGGACCATCGTCCTTCGGCGGCCAGGCGTTCAGCTTCGGCCAGCGACGGCCCCGTCGCGCCCGCCGGCTCCTCCGGAAGGGAGCCGGGCTGGCCGGGAGCGGCCGTCGAGCGCACCCTTTTGGAGCTCAGGCTCTGTGCCAGCCAGAGCACGGCCAGGATGAGGGCCACCACGCCCAGTGCCACCAGGGTGACCTGGGCGATATCGGCGAGCAAGCCCAGGTCGGGGAGGTCCACGTTGGGAAGGCGGGGGCCCTCCGGCAGCTCCGCCTGATAATCGTGCTCCAGGACCGACCGGGCCCGCTGCCGGACCTCGTCCGCGGTCACGCCCGCAGAGAGGAACCTGGTGGACCAGCGCTCAGTCGAAGACCGAGGCAATCTGATCCACATCCAGGGACTCTTTGACGCTGCGCAGGCGGTAGTACATGACCGTGTAGGCCGTCGCGCCCAGCCCGGTCGCCAGCACTTGGACGACCAGGGTCAGGACGATCTCGACAGCCTTGTTCAGGAGCCCTATGAGGCCGGCGGCAATACCCAGCCCGAAGCCGAGCAGGCCGAGGACGACCAGGACGAAGAAGATGTCCCAGCGGTGGCCGTCGGTCAGGTCCGCGCTGCGGGACATCGACGCCCCGATGCCCGGCTTCTCCTCGATGGCGACCGGGACTGCCACCGAGTACATCACGGCGAACATGATGCCGGGGACGACGCAGAGGAGGGTTCCGGCAAAGGTCGCCAGGCCCTGGAGGATCGCCACGCCCAGCACAGAGCCGAGTTGCGACAGGCCCACCCGAAGGCTCTCTCCGGCCTCGGTGTTGCGGCCCCGCATGCGTTGGAAGACGGCGTAGGTCACGGCTCCCGTGGAGATCGGGCCCAGGATCAACCCCTGGAACAGGCCCAGCAGGATCACCAGCCAGGCCATTTCCTGTTTTCCCTCAAGGAAGGAGGTCGCCGCCAGGGAAATGCCGGCGAGCGGAACGAGCACCACGGACGTCACCAGGAGTGGGACGGGGCTGCTGAAGAAGATCGAGAACGCCTCGCTCAGCACCTCGCCCACAGAGAAGGCACGCCGGGGAACGGCGGGCAGGAATGTCGGAGGCTGGATAGGCGGATACGAGCCTCCGCCTGGTGGCTGCGCCGTAGGGTCCATTGGGGTCATTCCGAATCGTATCGTTGCGGTCCGGCGGCGTCAAGGACAGCGGAGGGCGGGAAGGCGCTACCTCTCGTCCGGGGACTGCGGCACGCCCTTCGCAACGGGAGAGATCGAAGGAGGTGCGCCCATGAAGAACCGTAACATTCTCGCCTTGGCCGCCGCGCTGATGCTGATAGCGTCGTCGCCGGGTCTCGCCAAGAAGGCGCGGGAGACGCAGAACTGCCAGTCGTGGAGCAAGGGCCGGGAGCTCCGCTGCCTGTTCGACGACGCCCAGGTCCCCACGGCCACGATCCGGGTGAGGAACACCAGCAACTCGCGGGTGAGCTTCTCCTACGACGAGTGGCACAGCAGCTGCGGCACCCGCGGCGGCAAGATCGAATCGGACCGCTACGAGAATCTCGACCCGGGCGACTCCGTCGAGATCTTCGTACTGGCGCCGGGCCGCGGGGTCAGTTGCCGGGAAAGCTTCGTCACCGATTGCCGGCGGGGCTCGCGTCAGGTCGGCTGCCCGGAGGTGCTCCGGGCCGAGGGCACCCTCTGGGTCGGCAACCTGCAGTAGCAGCCGCCCTCGGCCAGCTCGCCCTCTATTTACCTGACCAACAGGCCGAGGTTTTCCGCGGTCAGGAGGTCCACATCGGTTGGAGACTCCAGGAATGGCCGGACATCGGACACGATCCTCGGCCAGTCCAGCGCCTCCAGTCTTTTGCGGACGGCTCCGCGCCATTCGGCCAGGTCCAGAGGCGGGTGACCGGTCTGCGTCAAGGCATTGTTCAGCAGGACCAGGTTCGGTGGTGGCCAGCCTGGATCGCTCAGATACCAGATCAGGTCGTAGACGTCCCTTCCCTTGGGAAACGGACGCTGTAGAAAAGCGTGAAGCTTTCCTGCCAGCAGTGAGGCGGGATCGTGGTGTTGAAGGCGCAGGATCAGATGCCGGCGGGCGAGAGTGGTCATCAGGACCGCCCCGGCAGGAGGACGGGTATCCACCTCGACCTTAATGGAAAACCCTTCGTTGCGATGCGGAGTCAATCCGAGCTCCGCCAGGAGACCGGGGAACTTCAGGAACGCGCTATGGACAACTCTCTGGTCGCTGACCCGGACCTCCGTTTCATACCCCGACCGCGACAGGTCGGACTGGATGGCGCGCAGATACCGTCTGAAGTCGTAGCCGCCTTCCGGACGCTCAAGAGCAAAGTCGAGGTCTTCCGAGTAGCGGCGGATCCCGTAGAGGAAGCGCAGTGCCGTGCCACCTTGAAAGGCGAGGGAGATCATGGCTCCGGCGCGCTGGAGCGATCCAAGGATTTCCGCCTGAAGGAGCTCGCGGATGCGGTTGCGGGCCTCGTTGGGGCTCGAGCTGCTCTGGATCAGATCCTTCAGGCGCTCTTTCATAAGGCCTCATAGTCCAGGGCTTCCGTCTTCGCCAACCGGGAGATCTGACGGACCGCCCGGATCAGCTTAGGCCGGCCGGAGAGCTCCGCAAGCCGCCGCAATTCTTCAAGGCTCAGACTCTCCAGATGCTGCACGCGCAGCTCCCTCAGGTATTCGGGAGCGTCGGCTCCGGGTTCCAGATGGATCAGGTCCAGAAGGGCTTTCTCAGGTGTGGCGACAAAGGCTTCCTGTCCGCCGCCCAGATCCAGGAGGCGGTACCCGGTCAGGAAGCCGCTCTGGATATGGCGGAACTCGTACGTGCCCAGAGCGGTCTGCCAGCGGCCCGGCCGGCCTGTAGTGACGCTGGTCGTCACCGGCACATGCTCCGGAATGAGTCCATATTGCGCGAGAGAGGACTGAAGGCTTACATACGAGCCTCGTACCAGCCGGTTGGCTACGAGGAATGGATGGGGCTTTACCTTCTGAAAAGGAGGAGCGAGAGCATAGAGACCGCGCCGGATCTGGTACAGGCGCCCCGCACGAACCCAGCGGGAAAGCTGGCGTCGAACATCGTCCGGGTTTACCTCGCCGACCAGAAGGAACCCGGTCTCGAAGACAGGCTCCTTGCCGACTGCCTTGAGCAACTCTCCGAAGTCCACGGCAGTAACTTACTTGGAATGGCAAGTTACTGCAATGGAATCGATCCATTACCTCTCGTAGTGGAAGGCCGTGGCCTTGGAGCGGGCTTTCCGCTTGAGGAGGTTCTCGACGACGATCAGCGTCTCCTCGTGGAGGACCGCGTCGCCGCACTCCGGGCAGATCTCCGCCGGCACGCCGTGGAGGACGAGCGTCCTCTCGCGGTAGATCACCGAGTGGCTGATGGTCCCGTTCAGCTTCTCGCCCATGTCGCCAGTACAGTCAGGGGTATGGCATTTCATGCCGGTCTTCCTTTCAAGAAACGGGCCTGGTCACTGGATATAGCCCAGGTTCCGGAGGCTCTTGAGCATCTCCTCGTCCTCGGGGGAGGGGAGGAGCGGCTCCTTGGGCCGGATGCCGTAGCTGTCCACCGTGCGCATGGGCTTGGAGCCCACGAAGGCCTCTTCGAAGGCGGCGGTGAGCGGCTTGCCGGGAAGCTGGGAGGAGATCGGGAGGTCCAGGAGCCAGGCCATGGTAGGCATCAGGTCGTACACCGAGGCCTGAGCGAGGGTGGCGCCCTTCCGCACGCCCGGTCCGCGGAGGAAGAGGACCCCCTTGGCCCTGATGCCGTGCTCTCCGGGCCGGGCGGCCCGGTTCGGGTCCCCGGCGCTCCCCGCGGGCTCGGAACCGTGATCCGAGGCCACGATGAGCCAGGCGTCCGGCGGGAGCACGTCGAGGATCTCGGCGAGGAACGTGTCGACGTAGCGGTAGGTCCCTTCGACCACGGTCCGGTCGCGCTCCAGGTTGGCGGGCTTGAGGGCGAACTTCTCGGGCTCCACGAGGTCCCAGCCGTAGTGCTGCACCGGGTCCGGGCCGCGCAGGTAGAGCATCTGGAGATCCGTGGGGCGCTCGCGCATGAGGTCGAGGCTCACGCGTGAGAGCGGGTAGTCGAGGCGGTAGAACGTCTTGAGCCAGGAGTAGAGGTCGCGCTCGTTCCAGGGAGCCTGGCGCGCGGCGCCGACCTGCTCGTCGGTGAAGCCGCCGCGGCGCTGGAAGTCGTCCCAGGGGAAGGACTCGGGGGTGATCCAGTGGCGGGCCAGGACGGGCGCGATCTCTTCCGGGTAGACCTGCCCCTTCAGCTCGGCCAGGACGTCCCGGTCCGCGGTCCAGAAACGGCGCTCGGAGGTCATCATGTCCCCGAAGGCCGGGTTGGCGTGGTCGCTCACCACGTAGCCTTTGACCTTCTCGGCCGGCCAGGTGGCCCACCAGCCGATGACGCCCGTGCTCAGGCCGCGGCGGTTGGCAAGCTCCCAGATCGCCCGTGCCCGGCGCTGGCTGCTGGTGACGGGGATCAAGTGCCCGCTGGGCAGCCGGGCCGTGAAGCCGCGGATGTTGTGGTACTTCGGCCGCTGGCCCGTGGCGATCGTGGTCCAGATGACCGGCGACTCCGTAACCTGCAGGGTGCCGAGCTGGGGCAGGGACGCCCCTTCCCGGACCAGGCGCTGGAAGGCGGGCAGCTCTCCCCGCTCGAGCATCGGGCCGAGGACGGTCCAGGTGGCGCCGTCGATGCCGAGGAAGAACAGGCGTGTCTTGGCTTGAAATGAGGAGGTGGATGAGGAGTCGTCGCGGCAGCCGCTCAAGGCCATCGTCAGGAACAGCAGGATCAGCGCGCGCCTCAATAAAGCCTCCTTGAAGCCCGGGGCGCCGGATGCCGGCACCCCGGGTCCAACGAGTCTATCAAACGGGCTTAGTGGCGGATGCGCATCCGCATGCCATGGTGAGGGCCGTCCGGGCGCTCCTTCTCCAGGGCCTCGAGCTTCTCCTTCTGCTCCTCGGTCAGCAGCGCCTTGAAGCGCTCCATGCCCTCCTCGTGAAGGGCCTGGACCTGCTTCATGGAGGCATGCGCGGCGATCGCCTTCTGACCGATCTCCGTGGGGTTGGCATTGCCGGCGTCCAGCAGGGCGAAGATCTCTTCGAACTGCTGGTGGTGCTGCTCCGCGATGGGCTTCACCTTGGCCCAGATCTCCTCGTGGATCTGCTTGGCGGCCTCCTTCTGCTCGTCGTTCAGGCCGAGCTCCTCGGCAAAGGCGGGCCCGCCGTGCCTCATGTGTTCCCCGGGGCCGCCATGGATCATGACCTGCTTGATGTGCGCGCCGGCGAGGGCCGCGCCCGTGACCAGCACGAGGGCGGCGATCAGTGAAAACAGGATCTTCCTCTTCATTGGATCTCCTTTCCGGATTCCGTTCCAAGCGGAGCCCGCTGTCATCGACACCAATCTAGGGCAACGCCGGACCCCAGACTTCAAGACAACGCAAGAAGTTTGTAAGGGATGTAAAGCTTGTCACCCGGCAAATCGGTAGCCGCGGCGGTGAACGGTCAGGAAGAGCTCGGGGTGCGAGGGGTTGCGCTCCAGCTTCTGGCGCAGCGAGCCGACGTGGACGTCGACCGTGCGGGTCACGGGCATGGCGTCATAGCCCCAGACCTTGTCGAGCAGCTCGTCGCGGGTCAGCAGCGCGCCGCGGTTCTCGATGAAATAGGCGAGGAGCTTGAACTCCAGCGCCGAGAGGGTCACGGGCTCGTCGCCGCGGAAGACCTCGGCGCGCCGGAAGTCCACGCGCACGTCGCCGAAGGTATACATCCCCGCAGGGGTAGCTGGCGCGGCCGGGGACCGCCGCAGAAGGGCTTCCACGCGGGCGAGCAGCTCGATCATCTCGAACGGCTTGGTCAGGTAGTCGTCCGCGCCGAGCTTCAGGCCCACCACGCGGTCGATGACCTGGCTGCGGGCCGTGAGCATCAGCACGGGGACCTGCCCACCACGGGAGCGCAGCTCGCGGCAGACCTCGAAGCCGTCGCGGCCCGGGAGCATGACGTCGAGGATGATCAGGTCGAAGGGCTCGGCCAGGGCCCGCGCGAGCGCGGTATCGCCGTCGCCGGCCGTCTCCACTTGATAGCCCTCGCTGAGCAGGCGGTCTGAGACGGTGAGGACGAGGCTCGGCTCGTCCTCGACGAGAAGGATGCGGCGCTCTCCGGTCAAATGGTGGTTTCCCCGGAGCGGGCCGCGGGCAGGTGCAGGGTGAAGGCGCTCCCGGTCTGGCCTTCAGAGACCACGCTGACCCGTCCTCCCAGTGCTTCGACCACGTGGCGCACTACGCTCAGCCCGAGCCCGCTGCCCGGGACGCCGTTGGTCTTCGTGTCCTTGCCACGGTAGAACGGCTTGAAGAGATGGGGGAGGTCCTCGCGCCGGATGCCCGGCCCGTGGTCGGCGACCGTGATCTCTACCCCTTCCTTCGCGCCCCGCGCCTGGAGGCCGATCCATCCCTCCGGCCCTCCATGGCGGACGGCGTTTTCGATCAGGTTCCTCAGGGCTCGCCGCAGGGCCGCGCCGTCCGCGAGCACGGGCGGCAGGCCGGGCGGGATCTCGCGCTCGACCTGCACCTTCTTCTCGTCGAGAAGGACGCGGCAGTCCTCCAGCGCCCCCTCGACGAGGGCTTTGACGTCCTCCGGCTGCACCTCGTACACCCTGCGCCCCGACTGGATGCCGGCGAGCTCGAGCACCTGCCCGACCAGGTCGGTGAGGCGGCGGCCTTCGCGCTCGATGAGCGAGCCGTAGCGCCGCACCTGCTGCGCATCGGCTACGACGCCGTCGGCGAGGTTCTGGCCGGCCGAGCGGATCGCGGTCAGCGGCGTGTGCAGCTCATGGGTAACGCCGGCCACGAACTCGATCTGCTGCCGGGCCAGGCGCTGCGCCCGTTGCGTGGTCACGACCATCAGCCCCGAGGTGAGGGCCACGAGCGCGAGGATGCCCAGGCTCACCGCCATGTTGTGGTGCCGGGCTTTGGCCACCGCGGCCTCCAGGGAGCCCACCCGGTGCTGGATCGCGAGGTGCCACTCGCCTTCCCCGCCCCGGCTTTCCGGATCGATCTGTTTCTCGCCTTGCTCCTCGGTGGGAGAGACGACGATGTGCATGCCGAACGGGCCATGGCGCTGCCGTATGCCGGGCCCTTCCCGGCGCTGGCCGCGCGGCCAGACGCGCCGCATCTCGTGGAACGGCCGCAGACCCAGCATCCCCAAACGGAGGTCGGCCGTGCGAAAGGTTTCCAGAGGCACGTCCGGGTCGGAACGGAAGACCGCGCGTCCCCCGGAGTCGAGCACCGCGAGAGAGTAGTCGGTCCCCTCCGGGCTGCCGAAGTGGCGGCGGGTCAGCTCCGGCAGCATCTCTTCGGCGAGCACCTGCCTGTCCATCTGCAGGAGCAGGAGCGCGCCGTCTGCCTGCCCGAAGGCCAAGGGGAGGGCGAGCCCGGGGAGGTCGGGATCGATCAGGGCGAAGGGAAACCGGTGCTGCCTGTCGGCGATCTCGGTGCCGAGGCGCCGCCGGGCTCCTTCGAAGCCGGCGGGCCAGGGCACCGGCTCGAAGCGGCGGGCCTCGGGCTGGAACCGCGATAGCTCCAGGGTGCCGTCGGCCTTCCGGCGAGCGGTGAAAAGATCCTGGATCATTTCAGGCCAGGGAGCGTTTTCGCGCCAGCGGTCGTACTGCCGCAGGATCCGCTCAAGGCCGCTCTCTGGCCCTTCCGGCTCGGGATGGAAGTAGATGAAGGACCGGGTCAGCTCGCGGTCGAAGTCCTCCGTGAAGCGGGACCCGGCAGACCGGAGGTTCTCATGCATGCGCTGCCGCTCCAGGTCGCTCACCCTCCCGATCACCCGGTACTGGAGGGTGGCAAGGACGGCGAGCAGAAGCAGGAGGAAGACGGCAATCGCCGGCGGCAGGAGTCGTGCGCGCTCCTGGGAAGTCATGGCGAGATCAGGATAACAGGGGAGCCCGGGATCGGGTTAAAAACTTTACATCCCTTACAGTCAGGGCCGGATCACCACCTTGAGCGCCTCCTTCCGCATCATGCTGCGGAGGGCGCCTTCCAGGTCGTCGAGGGGGCGCTCGGCAGAGAGGAGCGCCTCGGGATGGAGTGTGCCGCTGGCCAGGAGGCCGAGGGCGCGCTGGAAGGTCGCGGGGCGGTGGTGGTAGGCCCCCTTGATGGTCAGCTCGCCATAGTGGATGCGGTGGGTGTCGAGCGGGATGGTTGTGCCCGGCCGGCAGCCGCCGAAGAGGAGCACGGTGCCGCCGGGCCGCGCCGACGCCAGGGCATCTTCCCAGGCTACGGGCGAGCCGGTCGCCTCGATGGCGAGGTCGAAGCCGTCTCCTCCCCGGGCTAGCCGCCGCAGGCGCGCGGCCTCGCCGCCGTCCCGGTCCACCTGGATCGCCTCGCTCGCCCCAAGCTGGCGCGCCACCTCGAGCCGCGGCAGGTTGGGGTCGGCCAGCACCACGTGATGGCCCGCCCTCTGGCTCGACAGCACATCCACGAACAGGAGCCCGATGGGGCCGCCGCCGTAGACCACGATCTCGGACGGGCGGTCAAGGGCGCAGACCTCAAGGCCGTGCAGCACGCAGGCGAGCGGCTCGGCCAGGGCCGCCACCTCGGACGGCAGCCCCTCGGGGATCGCGTAGGTGCTGACCTCGGCAAAGCGGCGCGGCACGAGCAGGTACTCGGCAAAGGCCCCGTTCAGGTACTGCAGGTGAGAGCAGAGGTTCTCCCGGTCCCGCAGGCACCACTCGCAGGCGCCGCACGGGGCCGAGTTGGCGACGACCACCCGGTCTCCTACTTTCCACCGGGTCGGCTCCGAAACGTCGACCAGAGCTCCGGCCATTTCATGGCCGAAAGGGGTGGGGACGTGCAGCATCCGCGGATGACCGCCGCGGCGCAGGACCTTGACGTCCGTGCCGCAGGTCGTGGCCGCCTCGATCTTCAGCAGCAGCTCGCCCGGCCCTGGTTCGGGGACCGGCACGGTGCGTAGCTCGACCCGCTCCGGGCCGAGCAGGAAGACCGTCCGCTGGCTGCGAGGAACGCGAGGAATGCTCAAGGGACTGTTTCGTCCGGCGTCAGGAGGATCTTCAGCGCACGCAGCTCGTTGGCGAGGTCGACCGCCTCCTCGAAGCGGGAGAACGGGAACCGGTGCGTGACCAGCGGCGATGGATCGAGGCGCCGGGTGGCCATCAGGCGGTGGACCTCCCGCTGCTCGGCGAGCGAGCTGGAGTAGGTCGCGATCAGCTTCCCCTCGCTCTTGAAGAAGGGGTTGAGGTCGAACCCCGCCCGCTCGCCCTCGCCGGCGTGAGCGAACAGCACCACCGTGCCCCCGGGACGGACGAGGCCGAGAGCCGCGGCGAGCGCCTCGGGCCCTCCGGCCGTGTCGAAGACCACATCCGCGCCGAAGCCCTCGGAGAGGGCATCGACCGCCTCCCGGGCGTACCCGGGAGGGACCGCGGCCTCGGCACCCAGCGCGAGGGCGAGGTCCAGGCGCTCTTCCAGGGGATCGGAGACCGCCACCCGCAGCCCGGGGCTGACCGCCTTGAGCACGAGCAGGTGGAGGAGCCCCATGCTGCCGCCGCCGATGATGGAAGCTACCGCGGCCGGCATTTCAAGGAGGCGTGACTGCCGGATGCCGCGCAGCACGCACGCGGCGGGCTCGAGGAAGACGGCCGCCTCGTCGGGGACGTGCGGCGGCAGCCCGAAGGTCGCCAGCCGGACCGCCCGCTCGCGCACCAGGACGTACTCGCTGAATCCCCCGGGGACGAGCAGGTTCTCGCGGAACACGGGGCAGAGCGTCTCGCTGCCGCGGCGGCAGAGGCCGCAGGTGCCGCAGGCCACGTGATGAGGCACGGCCACCCGGTCGCCCGGCTCGAAGCCGACTGTCCCTGGGCCCAACTCCTCCACGGTGCCTACGACCTCGTGGCCGAGCACGGACCCCGGCGCCGCGGTGGCGTGGCGCAGCTTGAACAGGTCGGTTCCACAGAGGCCCGCGTAGCGCAGGCGCAGGACCAGCTCTCCGGGGCCGGGTTGGGGCCTGGGGCGGGTTTCGACGAACGCGGCGCCTCTTTCGGCGCAGACGACGACTCTCATGGGCTTCTCCATCGGCAGGGAATGGTAGTGGCAGGGGGTATCTCCTGCAAGTAAGATCCCGGCATGCCCAATCGAATCAGCCCTCGCCGTCCGAGGCGGGTCCAGGTGCAGTTCTGGAAGCGCGGGGAGCCGCACGCCTATCCGGGGTACACGACCAACATCTCCCTGACCGGCATGTTCATCGGCACGCGGAGCCCGCTGCCGCCGGGGACGCGCCTGCGGATCGAGGTCCTCGAGGGAGACCGCGGCTTCATGGTGGAAGGGGTGGTGGCGCACGCCCGCAAGGTGCGGGGCGAGATGATGAGGCTGACTCAGCCCGGGATGGGTGTGCGCTTCGTGTCCGTCGAGGATCTGGTGCGGGAGCTGGTCCCCTCGGGGTACGGGTACGAGGAGCTCCCGCAGGGCCAGGCGGGGCCGCTGCCGCCGCTGGAGGAAGGAGAGGCGGAGTCCGACCCCACGCCATTCATTCCTGAATTACCCGTCGCTCCGCCACCGGTGCCGCCGGTTTCCCGTCCTCCGGAGCCGATCCCGCCGATCCCGACACCGCGCGAGGGCGGCGGCACGTTCGCGATCCACTTCCTCAATCCGGGCGAGTTCCTGGACGTCTACCGGCGCGACATCGTGAACGGCGGCCTCTTCGTCTCGACCCGCTTCCCGGGCCGCCTCCAGGAGACCGTCAACGTGGAACTGCACCCGCCCTTTCCCAATGCCCAGCCCGTGCTCGTGCGGGCGCGGGTCGTCCAGCGCTTCGAGCCGTCCGGCGACTCGCTCGGCCCCAACCTGCTCGCCGGCATGGGGGTCGAGCTGCTCGACCTGCCTACCGTCGTGGATAGCCTGCAGCCCTACGTGGCGGGGATGCAGGGCCGCTAGCCCGGCCCGGGCGCCCCTTGTGGTGCGGGCGTTGGCGGCGGCACCGCCGCCGCTGGTTCGATGATCCGCGCGGTCATGGTGTCCGGATCGGGAGGCCAGGGCACCAGGAGCCCCTTGCCGATGCCTTCCGCGACCTGCCGGCCATAGAGGCGGTCCACCAGGTGCATGGCGGCCTCGTAGCTCCGCGCTCCCCCCTGTGAAGTGATCACCTTTCCGGCGTCCACGAAGCTGACGTTGATGCGCAGGTCGAGGTTGGGGAACATCTGCGAGAAGCGGCCATAGTCGTCCGGGAAGGTAGTGACCGGGATGCCCTGGAGCAGGCCGGCCTTGGCGAGCACGAAGGCGCCGTCGCAGAGCGCCAGCACGTGCCGGGCCTGGCCGCCGGTGGTCCGCACCCAGTTGAGCAGAGCCTGGTTCTGGAGGTCGGCGTCCATGCTTCCGCGCGTGCTCGGGACGACCAGGATGTCGATCTGGGGCGCGTTGGCAAATGAGTGATTGGGGGTGATCTTGAGCCCCTCGAACGTGGTGACCGGCTGGCCGTCCGGCGAGACCGTGAACACCTGCATGCCCGGCTTCGTGTGGAACTGGGTGTGATGCAGGACGTCGAAGGGCGCGGCGAGCTCGGTGTTGTAGACGCCGTTGAGGACCAGGATGCCTGCCCGCATCGGGCGGTCCGTGGGGAGGTCGGCCGCAGGTCCGGACTGGCCGGGGATTGGAGCACCGTCAGCCGCGGGAGTGGGCGCGGGAGCCGGCATGGGGGCAGCGGGAGCGGAGGGCGGGGGAGGCGTTGGAGTGGCCACAGGCGTGGCCTCCACGGTGGTCTCTCCGGTACCATCTGGATCCTCCGCCCGGCATCCCAGGAGGATCGCGAGCAGGGCGGCAGCGAACAACGACGAGGCTCGTCGGGTCATGGCATCTCCTTTCCGGGAAGGCGGACCCCCGGACGGAGTGTTGGAGGTAGCAAGAAGCCCGCCACGGGCAATCCCGCCGCTGGCGTAGACGCTGGCGTAGAATAGCTACCCACGCGCCGCCCTGGAGCGGCCGTTCAAGGAGGTGTCAACGTGCCCTACAGCCCACTACTGGTGAGACCCATGCGCGAAGAACTGACGAGCGCCGGCGTCAAGGAACTGCTGACCGCGCAGGACGTCGATGCATTCATGGCCGAGAAGAGCGGGACGGCCATGCTGGTGATCAATTCGGTCTGCGGCTGCGCCGCGGGCATGGCCCGTCCTGGCGTCCGCCTGGCGATGCAGCACGACCGCCGTCCGGACCGCGTCGCGACCGTGTTCGCGGGCCAGGACCTGGAAGCCACGGCGCGGGCCCGGTCGTACTTCCCGGACATCCCGCCGTCCAGCCCCTCCATCGCCTTCCTCAAGGACGGCGAGCTGGTCGGCTTCATCCCGCGCCACCGCATCGAGAGCCGGTCTGCCGACGCCTTGGCGGGCGACATGACGGCGCTCTTCAACGAGCACTGCGCGGTTCCCGCAGGCTAGCTGATGGGAACGTTCCATCAGGGCAAGAGCGAGCTGCACGGGTTCACGGTCGTGGTGGACACCAACGGCCAGGAGATCTTCATCGGCCGCTGCGACGACGAGACCGGCGAGGGGATCATCCTCCATGACGTGGACGTGCACCGGGAAGGGGAGGGCGGCCGCTCCAAGGAGGAGTACGTCAAGCGGGCGGCCATGCTCGGCACCTGGAAGAAGCACGACGCGCTGCTGATCCCCACGGACAGGATCGCGTCGGTGCGGAAGCTCGGCGAGATGTAGCACGCTCAGAGGCGTGCCAGGCACTCCTCGACAGCGTTTCCAACAACCTTGGCGGTTTTCGCGCCCACTCCCGCTTGGCGGGCGTGGGCGCGCCAGCGGGCCACAGCCGCGGCCACGCCGTCGAGAATCGCCTGGGCATCTTGATTCGAAATGCCCGCCGGAGCCGCCAATTGCAGCAGGTGGCTGCGCCCGGGCGCTCGACCTTCTCCCGCGACGGTCATGGTGTGTTCCCCTCCGGGGCCGGGAGCGAAGACGAGATCGTAGGCCGGCGCCAGCTCCCAGCTGCCGTCATCGGTCAAACGGAAGGCGAAGTTTTTTACATGGTCGTCGCGGTTGTGCGTAAGCACGTTGAAGACCATCCGCCGATAGCATTCCAGGACGTCCTGATGATTGCGGGTCAGGATCCGTGTCACCTCGAGGAGCTGGCTGTAGTCGCAGCTCGGGATGCGGAAGTTGGCTTGAATGAGGTTGCCGAAGGTGTGCACGTGGTAGCGATGGTTGCCCCGGCGGTCGAACCGCTCCACGCCAAAGAACCGCTCTCCTTGAGGCGTCTCGAAGAGACGGGCGGGCGGCATCGCGATGCCCGCTTCTTTCGCCATGAGGGAGTAGGCCAGCTCACCCGGACCCGCATCCGGTGAGTCCTGCCTGGAATGGAGCTTGACGATCCAATGCGTGTAGCCTGGTGGGAGATCGTCCTCACCCGACAGGACCGCATCCCCACAGATCCCGACCAGCACCTTCGGCCGTGCGCCACCGGGGCTGCCTCCGGCGCGGAAGAGCTGCGGCAGCACCTCACCGGCGGTGCCTTCGATCACCTGCCGGGAAGCGCGTGCCATCTCGTGCAAGTCGAGAATACGTGCCTGTTGATCCCCCGGGTCGGCCGGCGGGTGATAGGTGAGCGCTCCCATCGTCCTGGTGCCGAGGTACGCCAGCCGATCCAGCACCGACACCTCGGCGAGGGCCGATCCTCGCTGCTGGAGGAACCTGTCCATGAGGAGCAGTCCCCACCCGTCCGGCAATGAGTCGTCAAAGAGGCCGAAGATCGGGCCGAAGGCTTGATCGCGGTGCTCGACGAGGCCCGGTTGCGGCGGCAGCTTGAAGGGGGACAGCCACAAGGGATCGCGCAGGAAGGCCGGATCGTACTCAAAATACATCTGCCTGGCGGCCGGACGCGGCCCGGTCTCCGCCAACTGGCCGACGACGCGTTCCTGTCCAGGCTGGCGCGTCAGGCGCACCTCCAGCTTCTTCAAATCCGGCCCCGTTTGCGCGCGGGCCGCTCCTCGCCAGCCTCCAACTCGGCAAGCGATGACGCCCGGGGGGCTTGAAGGAGGGTATCGAAGTCATCCAGCCGGTTCAGGGCAAAGGCGAGATCGAGGAGATTCTGGAGAGATACCCTGCCCGACTCCTCGAAGCGCCGCAGCGATGCCAGGCTGACCCCAGACCTTTGGGCCAGGGTGAGCTGTTTCCAGCCTCTGGCGAGCCGCAGCGCCTTGATCCGGGCAGCCAAGGTCATGCTGACCTGCTCGGGCGTAGCAAGTGAAAAGCCGTCCATCAACCGCTATTATAGTAGCGATAGAGGACTACTGCGAGTTGAAACGCCCATATTTTGGCAATTCTTAGAGGAGGAAGGCATGAAGAAGCGGGCCGTGGCCCTCCCATTCATGTCGTGAGTAAGGGGCCGCTTGCCGCTGCGGAGCGCGGCGGTAAGCGGCTGCCGTGTTGAGATTGTTTGTATATCATGAAATTTAATTGTTGATGGCTGCCGGGGTGACGGGCTCTGCCCCGGTCGAGCTTCGGCTCGCCACGGTCGTCCGTGAGGGCACGGACCCCGAGCTGTCCTTCACGCTCGTGTCTCCCGTCAGCCGGGCGAAGCTGAGCTGGCGCCTCCATCCCTGATTGGATACCCGTCCTCGACGTTGTCAGCTTGTTTACGCAGGGGAGCGCGCCGCACCCTTCACCGGCGGCTCGCGCGCGCTGGGGAGGATCTTCCTCCCTCGTGGGGAGGAGCCTCTCCCCAGCGTTGGCGCCGCGCGGACGCCGGGGAGCACGCCGCCCACGTTGGGGAGCGCTCTGCTCCCCTGCGCTGGCGGCCCGCGTTCGTCGGGGAGCGCGTCATCAACATGAGGGAGCGGACTCCTCCCCGACGAAAACGTCGCGCGGACGCAGGGGAGCATGCCGCTCCCACTGGGGAGCGCGGTATCTCCAAAGGCTGGCGCGGCGCGCGCGCCGGGGCCAGCCTCCTCCCCGGCCACGGCAGGGTGCTCCCGCTGGATCTTCCTCGGCGCTCTCGCTCCGGGGCCTGGACGATCTGGTACGATCCCTTGGACATGTCCGCCACGCCTCATCTCGAGATTCCTCAGGACATCCTCGACTCCGCGCGGATGACTGTCGACCAGGTACGCACCGAGCTTGCCGTCCACCTCTACGCGCAAGGTCGCCTCTCGCTGGGCAAGGCCCACGAGCTTGCGGGCCTGTCTCTCTGGGAGTTCCGGCAGATCCTCGGGCTCCGCCACATTGCGCCGCACTTCGCAGCGGAAGACCTGCGTCAGGATCTCGAGACAACGGCGATCTCGTAGAGATGCCCCAGTCCGCTGGCACGAACCTGCCGGGTGTACAGGGTCGGGGCGTCTCCCCACGGCAGGTCCATCCCACCCCAGCCCTCGGCTGTCGCCCAAAATCGCAGGCGTCATACCCCGCAGGGGAACGGTGATTCACGGCGTGCTGCCGGCGTTCGTTAGTGGTTGGGGCCATGAGACGCCCCGACCCTGTACACCCGGAAGACCCGTGCCAGCGGACTGGGGGCGTCTCTACCCGGACACGGGCGTCAACCCCTGGGCGTGCGGCTGGGAGAGGAGACCGCAGACTTCTGAGACACCTTCACGGAGATTCGCCCTCATCTCGACGCTCTTCGCCAGCAAGCCGGCTTCTATCTTGGAGAACGCCTTTACCGCGACCTTCTGGAACAGGCCGGCGAAGCCAGGTGATAGTCTCAGCGCCGGGAGGGAAGCCATGAACTGGATCTTCCTCGGCGCCCTCGGTGGCGCCATTGCAGTGGTGCTGGGGGCATTCGGGGCGCACGCGCTGGCGGCGCGGCTGGATGCGCGGGCGCTGGAGCTCTGGGAGACCGCGGCGCGGTATCTCATGTACGGCTCGTTCGCACTGATCCTCGTCGGCCTTTACGGCCAGCCCGGGGCTCGCCGGATCGACGGCGCGGGATGGTGCCTCCTCCTGGGGAGCCTGATCTTCAGCGGCACCGTGGCGGCCCTCGCCCTCGGCGGACCGCGCATCCTGGGGGCGATCACCCCGATCGGCGGCACGCTGATGATCGTCGGCTTCCTCCTTTTCGCCTGGGCTACACTTCGCTAATCATGCGCTGATACGATCGCCGCATGTCGAACGCGATCTTTTCCCTCGACCCACCGAGTAACGAGCCCGTCCGTTCCTACTCTCCCGGATCGGCCGAGAAGAAATCCCTGAAGAAGCGCCTGGACGAGATGATGTCCGAGGAGATCGAGATCCCGGTCCTCATCGGCGGGCGCGAAGTGCGCACGGGCAGCGTCGCCAACGCGGTCTGCCCCCATGACCACAAGCACGTGCTGGCCCGCTATCACCAAGCCGGCGCCGCCGAGGTCGAAGCCGCCGCCAAGGCCGCGAAGGAAGCCTGGCACGACTGGTCCTCGACGAGTTGGGAAGCGCGCGCGGCGGTCCTGCTCCGCGCCGCCGAGCTGCTGGCGGGGCCGTGGCGGGACACGCTCAACGGCGCCACGATGCTCAACCAGTCGAAGACCGTGTACCAGGCTGAGATCGACTCCGCCTGCGAGATGATCGACTTCTGGCGCTTCAACCCCTACTTCATGCGCCACGTCTACAGGGACCAGCCCTCGTCCTCGCCGGGCGTCTGGAACCGGGTGGAGTACCGCGCGCTGGAGGGGTTCGTGTTCGCGGTGTCGCCGTTCAACTTCACGTCGATCGGCGGCAACCTGCCCACGTCGCCGGCCCTGATGGGCAACACGGTGCTGTGGAAGCCGGCCTCGTCCTCGGTTTACTCGAACTACTACATCATGAAGCTGCTCCAGGCCGCTGGGCTGCCGGACGGCGTGATCAACTTCCTTCCCGGCAAGGCGAGCAAGGTGGGCGATCCGGTCCTGGCGCACGAGGACTTCGCGGGCATCCACTTCACGGGGTCGACGCCGGTCTTCCAGTCGATGTGGAAGACGATCGGCGAGAACATCCCCAACTACAAGACCTACCCGCGGATCGTGGGGGAGACCGGCGGCAAGAACTTCGTGTTCGCCCATCCGTCAGCCGACGCGGAGGCCTACGTGACCGCGCTGGTCCGTGGCGCTTTCGAGTACCAGGGCCAGAAGTGCTCCGCGGGCTCGCGGGCCTACGTCCCCAGCAGCCTGTGGCCGCGGGTGCGGGAGATGCTCGTCGACCAAATCAAGCAGGTGGACATGGGCTCGCCGCTCGACTTCCGCAACTTCATGGCCGCGGTGATCGACGAGCCCTCGTTCGACCGCATCATGGGCTTCATCGATCACGCGAAGAACAACAGCGAGTACGAGATCCTGACCGGCGGCAACGGCGACAAGTCCGAGGGCTATTTCGTCGAGCCCACGGTGGTGGTGACCACGGACCCGAAGGCGCGGCTGATGACGCACGAGATCTTCGGGCCGGTGCTGACGGTCTATGTCTACGACGACCTGAGGCTGGAGGAGACGCTGGACCTCGTCGACACCACGAGCCCCTACGCCCTGACCGGCGCCATCTTCGCCCAGGACCGGGGGACGATCGAGCACCTGTCGCGGCGGCTCAGCAATGCGGCCGGGAACTTCTACATCAACGACAAGCCGACCGGTGCGGTGGTCGGGCAGCAGCCGTTCGGCGGCGCGCGCGCCTCGGGCACGAACGACAAGGCGGGCTCGATGCTGAACCTGGTGCGCTGGGTTTCGCAGCGTGCGATGAAGGAGACCTTCGTGCCGCCGAAAGACTTCCGCTACCCGTTCATGGACGAGAAGTGAGCCGTCCGTAGAGGAAGCGCAGCCAGGGACCCGGGAGAGCGAAGGGCAGATCCGCCTTGATCTCTTCCGGGCCTTCGCCCGCCGCGATCCGGGCGCGCAGGAAGTCGACGGCCAGCCGGGTGTTCTTAAGCCTCGCCTGCAGGTCGTCCGTGCCCGTGATGGGCGGCTCGTGGCCAGTGAGCACCACCGACCCCTCGGGGATCTGCCGCAGCACCTCTTCCATGTTCTTCAGAAAAGAGTCCGCGTCCTTGCCGGGATCGAACAGCGGCGTCGGATCGTTGCGGAAGTAGGTATCCCCGAGGTGGACGACGCCCGAGCCGGCGAAGACCACGGCCAGGTCGCCGGCGGTGTGGCTGGGCAGGGGCAGGATGCGGATCTCCTCGCCGTTGAAGTGGATCGTCATGGCGCGGTCCGTGGTCAGGGTAGGGAGACCGGCCTCGGGGCGCCCGGGCAGGGTCTGGTCGAACACGTCATGCGGCCGGGACAGCTCGGCCCGAGCCGCGGAGTGGCCGATGACCTCGGCTTCGGCGGCGAAGCGGGCGTTGCCTCCGCTGTGGTCCTCGTGATGGTGGGTGTTGACCAGGAAGCGGACCGGCGCGTTCGGAGCCAGCTTGCGCAGGGCCTCGCGGACGTTGCCGGCGAGCGCGCCATAGCCGGTGTCCACGAGCAGGATGCCGTCCGGCCCGATGCTGGCCGCCAGGGTGCAGCCGGCGCCCTCGATGCGGTGGATGCTGCCCTTGACCGGGATCACCTGGAGCTGGATCTCGCCGATGCGGCCGAGGAGCGTGCGGAAGCCCGGCAGGGCGCGGACGGCCGCGAAGGCGGCATCGGTCTCCGCGAAGAAGACGAGCGGCGCTTCGGCCTTCTCATCCCAGAGGCGGACGAGGGTCGCGAGGGAAGTTTCGGGGTCTCCGGCCAGGGCCTGCCCGCGCGCCAGCTCGTAGAGCGACGTCGCCCGGTTCGGGTCGCCGGCCGGGAGGAGCTCGACGGCCAGCTTCATGGTGGCCGCGTAGGTGCGATGGTCGCCGGCCTTGAGCGCGGTGCGGGCTTTTTCGTACAGGTCCCAGTAGTTCGGGGGTTCCTCGCCTGCGAGGAGAGCAGGGAAGAGCAGCAGCAGGGCGAGGAGCCTTTTCATGGGCGGTCACTATAGTTCAGCAGCTCGGCCAGATGGAGCGCCCGCCGGCCCGTGGCCTGGCGGATCTGCTCGCGGCAGCTGAAGCCGTCCGCGAGGAGGAGGGTCTCGGGCATGGCGTCGCGGACGGCAGGCAGGAGGCCCCGCTCGGCGCAGGCCATGGATACCTCGTAATGGTGGAAGCCGAACCCGCCTGCCATGCCGCAGCACCCTTCCAGGAAACGGGCGTTGGCTCCGAGGAGGCGCTTGTCGGCTTCCAGCCCCATGACCGCGTGGTGATGGCAATGGGGTTGGACCAGGATGGACGACTGGAGAGGAAGTTTTTCTCCCAGCAGCTCGGCAAGGGTGAGCATCCGGACCGCACCGCCCATCTCGTCCCGGAACACAGCCACGCAGCTCGGCTCCAATCCGACCATCGGGACTCCCTTCGGCAGGGCATCCAGGATTTCCTGGGACTGCCGGCGGGCGAGGTCGAGCATCCCTACGTCGTAGAGCGGCCGGCCGCAGCAGAGGCCGGATCGGGGGAGGGTTACGCGAAAGCCGGCGCTCTCCAGGACACGGACCGCCGCGATCCCGATCTCCGGCTGGAAATGGTTCGTGAAGGTGTCTGGCCAGAGGAGGACTTCAGGTCCTTCGTTGCTTTTGTGCCGGGAGAACCAGGAGCGGAACGTCCGCGGCGCGAAGGCGGGGAGGGTGCGGCGCGGATCGATCCCGGCCAGCCGTTTGACCGCGCCGGTCCTCCCCAGGAGGTTGGCGAGCCCCGGCGCCAGCGAGGCCAGGCGCGACCAGCGGTGGATCAGACCGACCGCGTAGGCGTGGTTGGGACGGCGCCGGCCCTGGTAGTAGCGATGGAGGAACTCGGCCTTGTAGGCGGCCATGTCGACCCCGGCGGGGCAATCGCTCTTGCAGCCTTTGCAGGAGAGGCAGAGGTCGAGGGCCTCGTGGACCTCCTCGCTGCGCCAGTCGTCCTTGATCACCTCGCCGCTCAGCATCTCGAAGAGCAGACGGGCGCGCCCACGGGTCGAATGATTTTCCTCGCGCGTCACCTGCCAACTCGGACACATGACGCCCCCACTCTCCCTGCGGCAGCGGCCGACTCCCACGCAGTGGGAGAAGTCCGGCTCTCGCAGCGGCGTCCGCATGCGCAGGTCGGCGTCGAGGGGGAGCGGGTCCACGACCTTGCCGGGGTTCATGCGGCCGTCCGGGTCCCAGATCGTCTTGAACTCCCGGAAGGCGCGGCACAGCTCCTCGCCGAACATCCTGGGCAGAAGCTCGGCGCGGCCCTGGCCAACCCCGTGCTCGCCGGAGAGCGATCCTCCGTGGCTCGCCACGAGGTCGGCCGCTTCTTCTAAAAAGGCGCGATACCTTTTCACCCCGTCCGGGCTCGCCAGGTCGAAGTTGATGCGGGCGTGCAGGCAACCCTCCCCGAAGTGGCCGTAGAGCGCCGCGCCGTATCCGAAGCGGCCGAGGAGCGCCTGGAACTCGCGCAGGTAGGAGGACAGCCGGGCCGGCGGGACGGCCGCATCCTCCCATCCTGGCCAGGCATCTCCCAGCCTCGGATCGCGGGACGTGGTCCCCACAGCGGCCTCGCGCACGGACCAGACGGCGGCCTGTCCTGCCGGGTCTTCAATCACCAGAGTCCCGGGCAACCGAGCTGCCAGGCGCCGGGCCGTCTCCGCGGACTCGAATTCGGCCAGGAGCCAAGCGCCTCCAGGTGGAAGGCCCGCCAGCACCTCGCGGTAGGAGTGGCGGGTGAAATCGTTCTCGACGAGGAAGCGGTCCATACCCTCCAGGCCGAGCGGACCGGCTTCGAGCAGCTCCATCACGTGATCGGCAGCGGCGAACACGTCCGGGTAGCCGAGGACGAGGAGGGTGCGGCTCCGAGGAGAGGGCAACAGCCGGACGGTCGCCTCCAGGAACGTGACGCAGGTGCCTTCGGTGCCCGCGAGCGAACGGGCCACCTGGAAGCCTCTCTCAGGGAGCAACTCGTCCAGGTTGTAGCCGGAGACGCGGCGCGGGATGGCAGGAAAGCGCTCGCGGACTAGGTCCGCGTAGCGGTCCCGAAGGCCGCGCAGAGCGCCGTAGATCTCTCCCCGCCGACCCCCGGTGCGGACGAGGCGGTCGATCTCCTCCTCGGAGGTCGCGCCGACCCGCAGGCGCAATCCCCCGTAGGTAAGGATGTCCAGCTCCTCGACGTTGTCGGAGGTCCGCCCGGTCGTGAGGGAGTGGGCACCGCAGGAGTTATTGCCGATCATGCCGCCGAGGGTGCACCAGGCATGCGTGGCCGGATCGGGTCCGAAGGTGAGGCCATGCTTGCCCGCCGCCCGGCGCAGGTCGTCGAGCACCACCCCCGGCTCCACCCGGGCGATGCGGCGCTCGGGATCGACCTCCAGAATCCGGTTCAAGTGGCGGGTGAAGTCGAGGACCACGGCCACGTTGCAGGCTTGGCCCGCGAGGCTCGTGCCCGCGCCACGGCCGAGCAGGGGAGCGCCGTGCCGGCGGCAGACCTCGACTGCCGCGAGCACGTCGTCGGTGTCCCGGGGGAGCACGACCCCGATGGGCACCTGCCGGTAGTTCGAGGCGTCGGTGGAGTAGAGCGCCCGGCTGCCAGCGTCGAAGCGCACCTCTCCGCGGAGGGCTCGGCGGAGATCGGCTTCGACGGCTTGGGGGTCAAACCTGTCAGGCATGTGCGGGAACTATAATCCCCGCTCATGAAGCCCAACACCCACCTTTCCATCGACCGCCGGCTGTGCGGCGCGCCGCTCGAGCTGGCCGAAGGAACCGCCCGCGTGGCACTCTTCGTCCTTCCCGAGATGGCCGTGGATGCCCGCGGCCTGATCCACGGCGGCTTCGTGTTCGGCCTCGCCGACTACGCGGCCATGCTGGCGGTCAACGATCCCAACGTTGTGCTGGCTGGAGCCGAGGTCCGCTTCCTCAAGCCGGTCGTCGTCGGCGAGCAGCTCGTGGCCGAGGCCTGGGTCGAGGAAACCGATGGCCGCAAGAGCGGGGTGCGGGTCGAGGTGGTCCGGGATGGCGATACGGTGATGAGCGGGGACTTCCGCTGCGTCACGCTCGCCCAACACGTCCTTGGCGAGGAGAAAGAATGAACGGAGGCGATCGGGTTGCCGCGGTGCTGCAGGCGCAGGGAGTGCCGTTCCTCTTCACCCTCTGCGGGGGACACATCTCGCCCATCCTGGTCGGGGCCAAGCGCCTCGGCATCCGGGTGGTGGACGTCCGCCACGAGGTGGACGCCGTCTTTGCCGCGGACGCGGTTTTCCGCATGACCGGCATTCCGGGGGTCGCGGCCGTGACCGCCGGCCCCGGCGTCACGAATACGATCACCGCGGTCAAGAACGCTCAGCTCGCGCAGTCGGCCGTGGTGGTGCTCGGCGGCGCCGCGGCCACGCTCCTCAAGGGCAAGGGAGCGCTCCAGGACATCGACCAGATGGCCCTGTTCGCGCCGCACGTGAAATGGTCCAGCACCGTGGCGCGCGTGCGGGACGTGGTGCCCGCGCTGGAGCGCGCCTTCCTCGAAGCCCGCACGGGCGTGCCCGGGCCGGTATTCGTGGAGCTGCCGGTGGACCTCCTCTATGACCAGGAGCTGGTGCGCAGCTGGTACATGGCCGCGGGCAAGGGCGGCGGCCTCGGCGGCGCCGCGCTGCGGTTGTACCTGAACCGCCACCTCTCGCGCGTCTTTGGCGAGGGAAGCCGGACGCCCAGGACTGCCCAGCCGCCGCGCTTCGCCTCGCCGGCCCCTTTGGACAGGGGGCAGGTCCGCAAGGCCGCCGCGAAGCTGCGCAAGGCGAAACGCCCGGTGCTCGTGCTCGGCAGCCAGGTGACGCTCGACACCCTCGGAATCCGCGACCTGGTCAAGGCAATCGAGTCGATCGGCGTGCCCGTCTACCTGGCGGGCGGCGCGCGCGGCCTGCTCGGCGCGGGCAATGCGCTGCAGCTCCGCCACAAGCGCAAGGAGGCCCTGCGCGAGGCGGACGTGGTCCTCCTGGCCGGCATCCCCAACGATTTCCGTCTCGACTACGGCCGCCACGTCGGCCGCAAGGCCTTCCTGATCTCCGTGAACCGCAGCGAGCAGGATCTGCGCCAGAACCGCAAGCCGGACCTCGCGGTGCATGGCGATCCGGCGCTGCTGCTCAAAGGGATCGCCGCCACCATGGAAGGCGGCAGCCGGAAAGGTGACTGGCTGGAGTCCTTGCGCGCCAGAGACCAGGAGCGCGAGAAGGAGATCGACGTGCAGGCGGCTTCCGATGGCGACCTGGTCAATCCCGTCCAGCTCTTCCGGGAGCTGGAGCGGACGCTCGCCGAGGACAGCGTGCTCGTCGTGGACGGCGGCGACTTCGTGGCCACGGCCTCCTACATCCTGAGCCCGCGCCGTCCGCTCTCCTGGCTCGATCCGGGCGTCTTCGGCACGCTGGGTGTGGGCGGCGGCTTCGGCCTGGGTGCCAAGCTCTGCCGGCCGGACGCGGATGTCTGGATCCTCTACGGTGACGGCTCGGTCGCCTACAGCCTCGCGGAGTTCGACACCTTCGCGCGCCACGGCATCCCGGTGATCGCGGTGGTCGGCAACGATGCCGGCTGGACGCAGATCGCCCGCGAGCAGATAGAGGTCCTCAAGGACGACGTGGGCACGGTGCTGGCCCGCACCGACTACCACAAGGTTGCCGAGGGGTACGGAGGGCGCGGGCTGCTCCTGACCCGCGGGGAAGACATCCCGGCGGTCCTGGAAGAGGCGGTGCGCATCGCCCGGGCCGGCACGCCGGTACTGATCAACGTCCACCTCGCAAAGACCGAGTTCCGCAAGGGCTCGATCTCGATGTAGGCATAAAAAAAGAGGCTCCGCGTCACCGCGGAGCCCAATCCCTCCAAATCCCTTCCTCAGACTTGCGCCGGCCGTAGCTTCCGCACTGCCATCAGGGCCAGCAGCATCGCCAGGATCATCAAGCCCCACTGTCCGACCGTCGGGATGTCGGCGACGAACGGCAGCTCGAAGACGGTCGGCTCGCCGTTGTCCGTCGGGTCGCCGTTGTCGTCAGGATCGACGTCGTCACCGTCCTGCGAGATGTCGGTCACGACCTGGGTTCCCGGGCTCGTGCCGCTCGCCTGCACCTGGTTGGTGTAGGGACCCTCGTGGCCGCCGCTGTCCACCCGCACGGTGAGGGTGATGATTCCGGTCCCGCCCAACGCCAGCGTGTTGCCGCCCGCGAGCAGCGCCGTGTTGCCGGAGCCGTCGAAGCCGGGGTTCACGGTCATGTCGGGGCTCGTGAGCGACTGCACGGTGAAGGAGGCCGCCAGCGCGAAGGTGGCTGCGAGGTTCTCCGTGACCTGGACGCCCATCAGCGGCACGTTGCCGAGGTTGGCGACCCGGATCTCGAAGACGACGTCGTAGATGGTGCCTTCCACGCGGGTGAGGCCCGCCAGGCGCTTGGCCACGCCGATTTCAGGCTGCTCGGTCCCGACCGTCGCGGGGTGGTCTTCGATCTCGCCATCCGGCGCCTGGCCGGTAACGCCCAGCCCGGACTGCGAGCTGATGCGGCAGCGCACCGGAGCGGTGCCCTGCGGCGATCCCACCGGGACCGGGAAGGTACGGGGGGAGACGGTGCTCGCGGCGATTGCCGCGTTCGTCACGACCTGCTCGCCGGCATCGAGCCAGCTTCCGTTCTGGTTGAAGTCGATCCAGCAGCTCACGATGCCGCCCGTGGCGCCCGTGGTGAGCTGGACCGTGCCATCGGTGCCGGGGATGAGGACGGCCGAGAAGACCACGCCGTCCTCGTCGTCCGAGCCGGACGCATCGTCGCCCGTGAGACCGGCGTTCGGCTGTCCGTTCGCCTCGGTGTCCACGGTCGCTCCGAGAGTGGGGTTGGCCGTTGGCAGCACCAGGTGGCGGGCGCCGTTGGAGGCCAGCAGGGTGGGGTAGACCGGGTCGGGGGCGTCGCCGAAGTCGATGCCCATGATGGTCACGGCCCAGTCTTCGACCTCGCCGTCCGCGGCCGGGCCGCCCGGGCCAGCGATGCCCGTGGAGGTGAGCCGGAAGCGGGCGTAGGAGAACGCGGAGCGGGCGTCGCAGGGCACGTTCACGACGAGCACGTTGGCGCCGGCCACGAGCGCGAGGCTGGTGGCGATACGGTCACGCGGGTCGCCGAAGGCGCCGTCGCCGTCGAAGTCGATCCACGCATCGAGGAGCGGCGTGGCGATGCCGGCCGTGTTGGTCAGGTTGATGGAGAGGTTCGCAGCGGTGCAGGCGACGAGGCCGCCGGCCGGGATCGTGACCCCGTCCTCGTCCGCGCCGTCGCCGATGGCGCCCACGGAGGGCTGGCCGTCGGTCTCGCTGTCCACGGTGGCGCCGAGGGAGAAGCCCGCGACGGTGCCGTGGTTCGGGCCGTTGCTGGCCACGAGGGTGCCGTAGGTGTCGGGTGCGTCGCCGAGGTCCACGTCGCCGACGTTGACGGCGTAGTCCTCGACCTCACCGTCGGCCGCGGCGCCCGTGGGCGTCAGGCCGCCGGCCGAGGAGAGGCGGAAGCGGGCGTAGGTCGGGCTTTCGACCGCCGTGCACGGGACCGCGATGCTCAGCGGGTTCGCGCCGGCCGCGAGAGATTGGCCGGTGAAGACCTGCTCTCCCGCGTCGCCGAAGTCGCCGTCGGCGTTGAAGTCGATCCAGGCATCCAGGAGGCCGCCCGCCGCCGAGGCGGAGACGGTCACCTGCGTGCTCTGGCAGGCGGTGAGCACGGAAGCGAAGGCCACCCCGTCCTCGTCGTCGAAGCAGGTGCCGATCCGGCTCGTCCCGGCCGAGGTGTCGTCGCCCGTGGCCGGAACATCCGGCTGGCCGTCGGCCTCGGTGTCCACACAGGCGCCGAGAAGGAGCGGTGCCTGCGGATCGATGGTGTGGCTCGCGGAGCCCGCGCCCTGGGTGCCGTAGGTATCGGGCGCGTCGCCGAAGTCGGTGCCGGTCACGGCCAGCAGGTAATCCTCGACCTCACCGTCGGCCGCCGGGCCGATGGGGGAGAGGCCGCCTGCCGTGGAGCAGCGGAAGCGGGCATAGGTCAGGCCCGGCACCGCGCCGGCCGGCACTGCCGGGGAGAGCTCGGTGGGGGGGCCGGCGGGCACGTTCAAATCCGTTGCGATCTGCTCGCCGGCCAAGTCGCCGAAGACGCCGCTGTGGTTCCAGTCCACCCAGGCATTCAGGGTGCAGGCCGCGGGGCCGTCGGCGGTCACCGAGAAGTCGGCGGTCCCCCCCGGAGCGAACGGTCCGGTGAAGGTCACGCCGTCCTCGTCGTCCTGGCAGGTCCCGAAAGAGTCGTCGAGGCTGGCGAGGACATCCTGGTTGAAGCCACCGTCGGCGTCCACGCAGGAACCCAGGAAGGGGGCGCCGGCCACGTCGATGCGGTGATAGGCGCCGGTGTCCAGGGCCGTGGTGTTGTAGTCGCCCGGGGCGGTACCGGCTACCACGTCGGGAGCGTCGCCGTAGTCGTAATCAGGCGTGTCTGCCGTGGTCGCGAGGATGAAGCCGAAGTCCACGGTCAGGTTGGTGTCGTTGTTGCCGTCCTCGGCCGTGGGCTCGCCGTTGTCGGTGAGGGTCACGGGCAGGCTGGCGGTGAGCGCACCCACGTCCGTGCCGTTGTCGTCGCCGTTGACATCGTCGTCCGGGTCGGGCGCCGGGTCGTTGCCGGTGCTGGTAACCATCCCGGCCAGGGCGCCGCCGCCTGCGAAGCTCTGCGGCGCCACGACCACGATGTAGGTGCCCGGCGCGAGGTTCCCGAAGCCGTAGCGGCCGGCGAAGCCGCTCTGGGTCAGCGTGACGGTGGTGCCCAGGTACTCGTCCAGGGTCGGCTCGCCGTCACCGTTGTCGTCGAGGTAGAGGTTCATGCGTACGCCGTCGATCCCGAGCTCGCCGTTCTGCGGCTCGAACACGCCGTCGTTGTCGGTGTCGAACCAGACCTGGTCGCCCAGGGCGAGGGTGCCCGTGGCAGTAACCAGGCCTGCGTCGATGGTGAGGTTGACCTCGCCCGGGGCGAGGATGACGTTCTGTGTGACGCCATTGACAGCGGCGTCGGAGTCGACGGTGTCGTCGCCGCCCGCGTTCTGGCCGGTGAAGCCGGTCGCCGACGCCGGGAGGACGAACTCCACGAAGTAGTTGAGGCCAGGGATCAGGCCATCGAACAGGTAGTAGCCGGGCTGGCCGTAGACGTCGTCCGCGGTCACGGTCACCGCGGCCAGGGCGTCTCCCGTACCGGGTTCGGGGTTGCCATCGCCGTCGTCCACCCAGAGGCGCACGGTCACGCCGTTGGCGCCGTCGAAGGGCGACTCGTCCTGGATACCGTTGCTGTCACGGTCGAACCAGACGAAGTTGCCCAGGGCGGCGAGCTCGGTCGCAATGAGGCCGGCGTCGAGGTCCGGATTGTCCTCATTGGCGGCCAGCGTCACCACGGGCGTGCAGTTGGTCGCAGGATTGATGTCCGAGTCGAGGTTGTCCGCGCCCTGGTTCGGCGTGGTCACCACGAAAGTCGGGGGCGGCGTGAAGCAGACCAGGTAGCTGCCCGGAGCGAGGCCCGGGAAGCTGTACCAGCCCGGCGCGCTGTCCGGGCCGTTGCTGGTGACCGTGGAGGAGAGCGGCACGTCGTCCAGGGTGCCGGGCAGGCCGTCGGGGCCCGGAGCGAACAGCCGGGTGTAGACGCCGTTGACGCCGGTCGGGCCGTCATTCTGGACGCCGTCGGCGTTGACGTCCACCCAGACGAAGTCGCCGAGGCGGGCAGCGTCGCAGGCGCCCAGGGTGACTCCCACCTTCTGCGGCTCGGCGGCGAGAGAGCCGAGGCCGTCAGCGCGGTCTGCCTGGTAGGCGAAGGAGTTGAAGGCGGGGTCGCCCGGCGGGACATTGCCCGGGGTCACCATGGAGAAGAAGAACTCGATGAAGTCGAAGGGATCGACGACCAGGCTGCCGAATTCGACCTTGAACGAGCGCACCGAGGTGATGGGATCGGGCGGTACCGTGGTCCAGTTCGGCGGATCGCAGGCGACCGTCGGGCCGCCCACTTCGCCGCGGCAGGGGTTGCCCGAGGTGGAGTAATAGATGACGGTGCCCGGCGGCGGGGTGATCGGCGCGGCCAGGAGCGGCGTCCAGAGCGAGCCGCGGGGGTTGGTGTCGCGCACGCCGGTGTCCCCGACGAAGGGGAGGATGTCGATCAGCACGAAGTTCTGCATGGCCACGGTGCCCACGTTCTGCACCCGCAGCCGGTATTCGAGGGAGCCGCCGGTGAGCGTGCCGGCCGAGGTCGACACGGAGCCGCCGTCGCAGGTCCCCTGGATGGTCTTGCCGGAAACGAGCTGGGCGATGCCCGCCACGTTGATCGACTCGCTCTCGCGGCAGAGGAGCTCGGCCGTGTTGCCGTCCTCGTCCAGGTCCAGCGCATCGGCCTGGGAAGGCGTCGAGCAGCGCTGAGCCAGCCCCGGCGCGTCGTGCTCCAGGGTGAAGTCGTTGGCGAGGGGGCCGGACGGGGTGCCGTTGCGGATCGTGACCGTGATGTTGATGAACACCTGCTGGTTGACGCCCAGGTTGCCGCTGCCCGCGTTCCACCGCCAGCGCAGCAGGGTGCGGCCGGTGCCGGCGAAGTTCGGGATCTGGTCGAAGACCTGGGGAGCGGGCAGGCCGGTGCTCTGGTCGTCGAAAGCCCAGCTGACGAAGAGCAGGTTCACGGGCAGCAGGTCGGTGGCGACCAGGTTTTCCAGGGGGACTGGATCGCTCGACTGCGGCGCGCTGCGCACGCGCAGGCGGTAGCTCACCGACTGGCCCGGGTTGAACGGCCCGCCGCCGGAGAGGTTGTCCTTGGCCGGGTTGAGCTGGACGAACGGCCCGCTCACGTTGAAGCTCTCGCAGTCGTTGCGGTTGACGTTCGTGGGGCCCGCCGTGAACACGGCCGACAGGGCGGCGCAGTTCTGGATGGGGTCGCCGATGGCGACCGGGCCACCCGCGTTGTCCGGGTTGACGATCCGGCCGGTGATCAGGGGGCGGGCCGAGGAATTCATGCCGACCGCCGCCTGGCCGTACTCCCAGCGGATGCGCGTGATGTACTCGCCGGCTCCCAGGCCCGGGGGCGGGGCGGTCAGGGTCGTGCTGGTCGTCGTGTTCGGCGAGCTGCCCCAGAGGGTGAAGACGCCGAGTGCCGTGTTCTTCTCATAGCTCACCCGCACGCCTTCGCCGGCCGCGAAATCGGCGAGGTTGTTGTAGGCGCCGGTGGTGACGCTGAGCACCTGCATCTCGACCGGCAGCGTGTCGATGATCACCATGCTGTCGAGGGGCACGTTGCCGTTGTTGTTGACGTTGATGTCGTAGCTGAACGTCTGGTTGAGCGTCGGCGGATTGGGCGTGCCGCCCGCCATGTTCTTGGTGAACCCGGCTCCCGGGGCCGGCACGAACGTGGTCACCGGGTGGGTGACGCCCACGGGGCCGAAGGTCTCCGCCGGCTCGCCCAGGGGCGTTGCGTCGGCCGTGAACTCGTTCGTGATGTCAGTGCCCGAGGGGAACGTGGCGCTCGGGAAGGTGACGTTCACCAGGATGTCGCAGTTGCCTCCCGGGGTCAGCGGCACGGCGCACGGGCTCGTCCAGGTGACGGTCGCGGGGGTGGTGCCCACGCAGCCCGGCTGGCAGTCGGCCGCGGGCGTGGCGCCGTTGAAGACCGTGCCGGGGTGCAGGGTGTCGACTACGGGGCCGATGGCGGTGAGGTTCAGGGCGCCCGGGTTGTTGGGGACCGAGATGCGCAGCCGGTAGGTCTCCGGCAAGTCCAGGTTGGCCGGGGCCGTGGTGAGCGTCTTCGCGAGAGTCACCTGGACGGTGGCCACCGCCGTGACGTTCACCGGCGGTGTCGTGAACGTCCCTGGTGCGGTCTCGAGGTTGATCCCGTCCGCGGTGTTCACGGCCACGGTGCCGTTGGCGGTCGAGCCCGCGGGGAAGCGGACGTTGATCAGCAGGTCGCCGCTGTTGCCGGCCGGCAACGGACTGATCAGCACGAACTGGACCCGCGTCCGGCCGCTGCCCCCGAAGTTCGGCGTGACGTTAATGGCCGCCACGTCGCCCGTGGGGCTGGCCGGAACGGTCGAAATGAACTGCACCTCCGCGGGCAGAAGGTCCACGACCTGGGCGCCGAGGCAGGGGCCGGACGTGCTGCTGCAGTT
This sequence comes from uncultured Holophagales bacterium, assembly GCA_963741305.1. GTDB lineage: Bacteria > Acidobacteriota > Thermoanaerobaculia > Multivoradales > UBA5704 > DATMER01. Next base: position 1,101,304 of record CAVUHL010000003.1, read on the forward strand.
GTAGGTCAGCCGGTACCCGAAGGTCTGCCCGGTCTGCTTGGTGTTCCCGGGATCGACCTGGATGGCAGACTTGGTCAGAGGTTGGGCGATCGCCGGACCGGCGAGCGCAAGGATGAAAAGGATTGCCGCTCGGAAAGCGATACGAAGCATATGACTTTTCCCCTCATTCAAACGGTGACGCAAGTGACGATACATAGATTCATGCCTCTGGGACCTAGGGTGTTTCCCTCAGGGCCGCCCTGGAACTTCCCTCATGGGCCAAACGTTGGGGGGCGGCCTGTGTAACCGGTTTCAGTTGATCGGCGGGGGATTATAGACGGATAGCGGAGCGGCGGGCCGTTATTTCCAGGATGCCGGCACCGCCGGAGCAACGGCTTGCCGCATGGAAGCAAGAGAGCTTGCTCAAAGACCGCGATGCCGGGCGGCGAAGACCGACGGGCGCTCGCCGTACCGCTCGTGGAAGGCGTTCGAGAAGTGCGCCACGCTCTTGAAGCCGACCGCGTAGGCGATCTCGCTCACCGGTCCGGCGCCGGCCCGCAGGAGCTGCTCGGCGCGCTGGAGGCGCAGCGAGCGGATGAGCCCGGAGGGCGACTCGCCGGTGAGGGCCCGCAGCTTGCGCAGCAGATAGGAACGGTCGCAGCCCAGGGCCGAGGCGAGCGCTCCGACCGACAGCTCGGGATCGCCGAGGCGCTCCTCCAGGAGAGCCTGCACCCGCGCCAGGAGAGAATCGTCCGCCGGGGTCACGTGGACCTCCGACATGCGCAATGAGCGCGGAGGGGCCTGCGGCCCGATCCGCTCCAGCAGCCGCTTGCGGGAGGCGATCAGGTTGTCCACCCGCGCGCGCAGCTCGCGCGGATCGAAAGGCTTGACGAGGTAGTCGTCGACCCCGTCGCGCAGCCCCTGGATGCGGCTCTCGGCCGAAGCCTTGGCGGTGAGGAGGATCACGGGCACGAGCTCCAGCTCGGGATCCTCGCGCAGGCTCCGGAACAGGGCATTGCCGTCGAGCCCGGGCATCATGACGTCGCTGACCACGAGGTCGGGCGTGAGCTGCCGGGCGCGCTCGAGCCCTTCGATGCCGTCGGCCGCCTCCACCACCCGGTACTCGGGCTCGAGATGGCGCCGGATGTAGGCTCGGATCTCGTCGTTGTCGTCCACCACCAGGATGGTGGTCCGGTCCTCATTCGACTCGGGCGCAGGCTCAGGCTCAGGCTCGGTGGCTGGTTCGGGCGGGTCGTCCGGGATTGGCGTGCCCTCGTACTTTTCCACCGCCGGCTCTCCCTCCAGCTTCCCGCGACGCAGGCTGACCGTGAAGCAGGCGCCCCGGCCCTCCTCGCTCGCCACGGAGATCGAGCCCCCGTGCAGCTCGACGAGCTGCCGGGCGAGCTCCAGCCCAATCCCCGCGCCCGGCCACTGTCTGCCCGTGGTCTCTACTTGGTAGAAGCGCTCGAAGATTCGCTCCAACTGGTCTGCCGGGATGCCGGGGCCGTCGTCCCGGACGCGGACCTCTACGTGATCGGTCTCCGTCGCCACCGTCACCTGAACCCTGCCGTCCCGGGGCGTGAACTTGAGCGCGTTGCCCAGCAGGTTGTCGAAGACCTTCTCGAGCTGCGTCTCATCGAACCAGATCTCGACCGGCTCCGCCGGAGCCTCCAGGGAGAGATCGATCCGCCTGCGCTCGGCGAGAGGAAGGAAGGTCTCCACCCGCTCGCGCACATGCGCCGCGAGATCGCCGCGCCGCGGCCGGAGGCGCAGGCGTCCGGCGTCGAGCCGCGCTACGTCCAGAAGCTGGTCGACGAGCCCGAGCAGGCGCCCCGCGTTGCGCAGAGCCACCTCGACCTGGCCGGCCGCCTCCTTGCGCAGCGGGCCGAAGCGCCCGTCGAGGAGGTCCCGGAGGGGGCCGAGGGTGAGGGTCAGCGGCGTGCGCAGCTCGTGCGAGACGTTGGCGAAGAGCTGGGACTTGAGATGGTCGAGCTCGCGCAGCTTCTCGGCCTGCTCGGCGATGATGGCCGTGCGCTCCTCCACGACGCGCTCGAGAGCCTGCGCGCGCGCCCTCTGGCGGGCTCCCCAGAGCCGGACCCCCGCGAGGAGGACCGCGCCGGCCGCCAGCGCGCAGGCGAGGAGGAAGGCGCGGGTCTCGTAAAAGCGGGGCACCAGCTCTATTGGTATCCCGGCGGGCTGGCTCCAGTCCCCGCCCGGGGCAGCCGCGGCGACCTCGAAGACGTAGCTCCCCGGAGGCACCTTCGTATAGACGGCCTCGCGCCGTGCCCCGGCATCGATCCACTCGCGGTCGTAAGGAGTCAGCCGGAAACGGAACCTCTGCCGCTGGGGAGCCTGGAAAGACGGGGCCGTGAACTCGACGGCGAAGCTGCGCTGCGCGGGGGACAGGCGTGTCTCCCTCTCTAGGGGGACCTCCTCGCCGCCCGCCAGCAGGCGCACCACGTGCGGCCGGGGCGTCGGGCCGCCGTGCAGGATCTGGCGGGGATCGACGCGCACCACTCCCGCGATCGTGGGGAACCAGATCCTGCCGGAGCGGTCGCGGAAGCCGGAGTCCTGTCCGCCTCCGTTGGCTTCCCGCGCCCGCATGCCGTCGCGCTCGGTGTATGCAACTGTCTCGACCCTCGCGGCCCGGCCGTCGGCCACCGCGTCCAGATCCCGCAGGCGGACGCTAAAGATGCCCTGGTTGCTGCTCATCCAGAGGTTGCCGAGGCCGTCGGGAACGATCTGGTGGATGCCGTTCGAGTGGAGTCCCTGGCGCTGGCTGAGCACGGCTATCCGAAGCGATTTGGGGTCGAGCCGGTTGAGGCCGCGGTTCTCGGTGCCGATCCACAGGCGGCCGTCGGGCGCCACCCAGATCGACCGCACCAGGTCGCTCGAGAGGCCCAGGACGGAAGTGAAGCGGCCGTCCTTGAACCGGATCACGCCGCCGCCGTTGGTACCGAGCCAAAGGGCGCCGTCCTTCGTCTCCCGAATCACACGGATCCAGGGGAAGGGGAGGCCGTCCGCCTGGCGGATCCACGACCACCGGTCTCCTTCGCGGCGGAAGAGCCCGACGTTCGTGCCCACCCAGAGCACGCCGCGGGCGTCCTCGTGGATGGCCCGCACCTCGGCCGTCCTCAGGGCCTCGGGGCCGGCTTGCTCGAAGCCACCGCCGTCCAGGCGGAAGAGCCCCCGCAACGTGGTGCCGACCCAGAGGTCGCCCGCCCGGTCGCGCAGGAACGAAAGCACGCTCTGCTGCGGCTCCGGCAGGGGCGGAAGCGGGCGGAAGCGCCGGGCGCCCGGAGCGAGGGCGGAGGCCTGCTCGAAGCCGCCGGCGAGCACCGTGCCGTCGCGGTCCTCGTAGACCGCGTACACCAGCGGATCCGGAAGCCCCTCGGCGAAGGTGGCGACGCGCGCCGGGTGGAGCGCGTGCAACTCGCCCGAGCGCGAGCTCGTGATCCACAGGGTGCCCTCGCGGTCGCGGAACACGGAGGCGACGTTGCCCGGCGGGGAGATCAGGCGCAGCGCGGGCACGCCGTTGCGGTAGAGGGTATTGCGCCAGGCGATCCACTCCTCGCCTCCGGGGCCGATGCTGACGCTGCGGCCAGGGTGGATGAAGGTGTGATAGCCGGCGCCGTTCCGGGCCACCGGCTCGGACCTGCCACCGCGGATGCGCAGCAGCCGGTCCTCCACGGCGAGCAGGATGCCCCCCCGCCTGTCCTTGACGATGACGCCCCAGCCCGGGATCTCGGGTTCGAAGACCCCGTTCCGGACCCGGCCGGTGCCGTCCGGAGTCGCGACCCACACCTCGCCCGCGGCATCCTCCGCCACTGAGGCGGGCCGGGAGACTACCGGCCGGAAGGGGCGGCCGGGCTCGGCGACCCAGGCGCCCTCTGCGTTGTAAACCCAGAGCCTGCCGTCGCGGCCCCAGAGCAGGCGCCGGGCGCCGGCCCCGGTCTGCGACTGCGGCAACTGGTGCAGCCTGCCGTCCGCGAACCGGACGAGGCCCGATGGTCCGGCCAGCCAGACCGTGCCCGCGGCGTCTTTAGTGAGCAGGGTGTACCGGGCAGCGCCGGCCGTGAAGACGCCACCGGAGTAGCGCGAGACGTGCCCCTGCTCGGTGCGGATCCACAAGGTGCCGTCGCGGTCCTCGACCAAGTCCTCGATGCGGTTGCTCCCGAGCGCCGGCACCCGCTCGCTGTCGAACACCTCGAAACGGACGCCGTCGAAGCGCACCAGCCCGTCGAAGGTGGCGAGCCACAGGAAACCGTCGCGGGTCTGCAGCGCCTGGACGATGCCCGCCATGGGCAGGCCGTCGTCCACGCCGAAGACCTCATGGACGTAACCGGGAGCGCCGGGGAGGGTGTCGAGGGAGCTGGCCAGGCCGGCACCGGCCGACATGGCGAGGCCCATGGCGAAGGCCGCTGACGCGAAGACGAGACGTGCCGCAAGCATCAAGAACCCGAAAGACTTCCGGCGAAGTCTAATGGACGCAGGACGCAGCGTCTACGGGATTGCGTCCCGCTCCATGGCAAGCTCGGCCTCCAGGCTCGCCCGGTCGCGGGAGATCGTGGCCACGGCGGCGAGCCTGCCGCCCTCGCGGTACGAGATCGTGGCGTCGCGGCCGGGGATCGACCCGTCGACCTCGATCGAGTCCCACTTCGCGGCATGGCCGACGTAGGAGATGGTCAGGTCGTAGTGCTGGCTCCAGAAGAAGGGGACCGCGGCGAAGCGCTCGCTCCGGCCCAGGAGGTTGCGCGCCACGGTCTGCCCCTGGCGCTCTGCTACCACCCAGTGCTCGATGCGCAGGCGCTGCCCGGAGTGGGGGTCGGGCCAGCGGGCGATGTCTCCGGCCGCATAGACGTTGGGAGCGCTCGTCTCCAGGAACTCGTTCACGAGCACGCCGTTGTCCACTTCCAGCCCGGCCTGCTCGGCCAGGGACACCCGGGGCCGGACGCCGACGCCGAGGACGACGAGGTCGGCGGCGACCGTCTCACCGCTCTCCAACTCCACTTCACCTTCGCGGATGGCCTTCGGCTTCGTCCCCAGCCGGAAGACGACTCCGTGCTCCTCGTGGAGCGAACGGACGAAGTCGCCGAGCTCGGGGCCGAGGATCTTCGCCAGAGGCCGCTCGTCGGGCGCGACCACCGTCACCTCCACCTCCCGGGCGCGCAGCGAGGCCGCAACCTCCAGGCCGATGAAGCTCGCGCCCACGACCACCGCGCGTTTGGCCTTCTTCGCCGCCTCGATCAGGGCGCGGCTGTCGGCCAGCGACCGCAGGAGGTGGACGTGCGGCAGGTCGGCGCCCGGGATCGGCAGGCGGACCGGCTCGGCGCCGGTGGCGAGGACCAGGGCGCCATAACCGAGCGAGGTGCCGTCGGACAGCGCCACCGTCTTCGCCCGCGGATCGAAGCCCGTGGCCTGCGCCTGCCGGACCTCGATGCGGCGCTTGTCATAGAACTCCCGCGGGTGAAGCGGGATCCAATCCTCCTCGGCGTTGCCGGCCAGGTAGTCCTTGGACAGGTTGGGCCGGTCGTAGGGCACCTCCCCCTCGGGAGCCAGGAGGACGATCCGGCCTTCGAAGCCCTCGCGCCGCAGCGTTTCGGCCACGCAGTTGCCGGCGCCGCCTGCGCCGATGACGACCACGGACTCCGGGCCCTCGGCCCGCGGCTTGGGAGGCCGCTCGGCCTTTTCGCGGACCGTGATCCGGTCGCCCTCGCGCTCCACCTTGTAGGCATCGACTGGCTTCAGGGCCGGAGCGCGCACGGCCTCGCCGGTGCGCAGGCTGAAGCAGGCGTGGTGCCACGGGCAGCGCACCGTGTCATCTACGACGATGCCCTCGGCAAGGGGGCCGCCGTAGTGCGTGCAGCCCGCGCCGATGGCGAACACCTCCTCGCCGCGCCGCACCACCAGGACCTCCTCATCACCGATGTGTCCCAGGAGCTGCCCGCCGTCGGGCAGGTCGGCCAGGGGGATTCCCTGGGCCAGATCGGGGCCTTTCATACGAAGCACTCCTTGAGCTTGCGGAGCAGCTCCAGATTCCAGGCGAGGCGCTGGCCGTCCTCGTAGCCGCGCTTCCAGTCGCCGTCGCCCTTGCCCTCGGGGCTGAAGGTGCTCCTGATGAGGCTGGGGCAGTCGCCGTGGTGGCGGTCCTTCCCCCTGTCCACCCCGGCCGCGAAGCCTTCCAGGTAGTCGGGATCGGAACGCAGCCGGTCGTTGATGCGGGCGGCCTCTTCGATGGCGCGCTCCATGCGGTCCTGGACCGCAACGTTGGTCTGCGCGGCCTTCCACGATTCGTAGGCCGCCAGGGTCTGCTCGTAGTTCTCGGGGAAGGGCTCGCGGCGGCGGCCGTTCCAGGCGGGGGAGCTCTCGGCCTCGCGCTCCGAGCCGTGCAGCTCCAGCAGCTCGGCCAGGCGCGCCTCGGCGGCCCCGGAATCAGCGCGCTCGGGGACCGGCACCCGGAGCTGGATGCGGCAGTTGAGCGTATCGTAGAGCGTGAACGGCCCGTCCCGGCGCTCCTCCAGGACCGCTTCGGCCAGATCGAGGAACACATCCACCCGGCCGCGCTTCGCCCCGATCCGCTCCACCCGCACCAGCTCGCCGGCCTCGAAGTGGTGCCGCGCCTTGCTCTCGACCCGGGCGCCCACCACGTCGTTGTCGTTGTAGAAGCCGTCGCAGCTCGAAGAGATCGGCAGCTTCACGACCGCCCAGCCGCCCTTCCAGCGGGAGTTGAGCGTGTCCTCCAAGCTGGCGGCGTGCGCCGCGACGGGGAGGGACAGCAGGAGCGCGAGAGCGAGCCGTGCGTTCGGAGGTGCCATGGGGGAAAAGTATAGGCCTGGGATCGGCCAAACCCCTCGCTGGAGCCTCCTGACCCGCGGGTTTTGCGTCCTGACCCGCGGGTTTAGTGTTTCAACCCGCGGGTTTTACGTTACAACCCACGGGTTTGGTGTTTCAACCCACGGGTTTTTAGTTGCAACTCGCGGGTCAGGCGGGGCAACCGCCGGGTTGAAGCTTCCAACCCGCGGGTTTTCTGGCTCAACCCGTGGGTTTTCTGGTTCCACCCGCGGGTTTTCTCGTCCAGCCCGCTGGTTGAGCGACTCCAGCCGCGGGTTGGGAGGCTCCAGCCGGTTCGCGCATGGCTCCGGTCCTCGCCGGCATGACCTAGAGCTCCGCCAGGGTGTCCAGGACTTCTTGCGCGGACTGAAAGCGCTCCTCCGGCTCCTTGGCGAGGAGCCGGTCGAGGAAGGCGGCCCAGGGCGCGGGGGTCTCCGGGCGGAGGCCGCGGATGTCGGCGTGCTTCTCGCGGATTTGCTTCAGGGCGAGCACCGTGGGATCGGAATGCTGGAACGGCTCCCGGCCGGCGATCAGGGTGTAGGCCAGGATGCCGAGGGAGTAGAGGTCGGACCTGCCGTCCAGCTCGCACCCCTGGAGCTGGTCGGGGGACATGTACATGGGGGAACCCATCACGAAGCCCACCTGAGTCAGCCGCGGGTCCCCGTCCTGCATGGAGGCGATTCCGAAGTCGAGAATCTTGACGCGGGTGGCGGTCACCATGACGTTGGCCGGCTTCAGGTCACGGTGGATGACCCCGAGCGAGTGGGCCTCGCGGAGGCCGGAGGCGACCCCGGCGAGGATGGCGCGGATGCGCTCGAAAGGCAGGGGAGACTCCTCCTCGATCAGCAGCTCGAGGTTGCGCCCCTCCAGGTGCTCCATCGTCACGAAAATACCGCCGGGGAATCGCCCCAGGTCATAGACCCTGACTACGTTGGGATGGCTGATCCGGCGGCAGATCTGGACCTCGCGGAAGAGCCGCGCCTCGTCGCCGGTGGCTGGCTGCAGGACGGTCTTGATCGCCACGACCTCGTCGAGCTCCCGGTCGTGCGCCTTGTAGACCCGCCCCATCCCGCCCCGGCCGAGGAGCGAGAGCACTTCGTAACGGTCGGCGATCCGTGAGCCCCGGATCAGGGCATCGTCGTCGGGCGGCACGGGGGCCGGCTGCGAGCCCTCGCGCAGCCAGCCGAGGCGGCGCCGGCTTTCCACGTGGCCGGGGACGAGGGCCAGCGCCTTCTCGTAGCACTCCTGCGCGGCCGCGAAGTCCCCCATCATCTCCAGGGTCCGCCCCTCCCAGTGATGGCGCTCGCAGGCGAGCGGCCGGTCGCCGTCATCGGGGGGGACCTGGCGCAAGCGGCCGAGCGCCTCGTCGTAAAAGCGCTCGTCCAGCAGCAGCGGCGCCAGCAGCACGGCAGCCCTGCCGAAGTCCGGCTCGCCCGCCCCGATCTGCAGCAGGACCGCCGCGGCCCGCGCCTTTTCCCCGGCCGCGAGGTGGCGCGCGGCCGCCTCCAGTGCCTTGCCGGGTTTTCCGGCCAGAGCTGCGGGCTTGGGAGCCCGGTCGCTCGCCTTGGCCGCCCTCTCGGCGAGCTCCGCGGCGTACTCGGGCAGGCCGGCGGCGGCGAAGCAACGGGCGGCGTCGCGCAGCCGGCCCGCCTTCTCGTAGGCCTCGGCGGCGCGCCTCGGCTCGCGGGCGGCTTCCCAGCGGTAGGCGGCGCTGCCCCAGTCGCGCCCCACTTCGTAGGCCTCCGCGGCCTCGCGGGTCAGGCCGATCTGGGCGAAGAGGTGGCCGGCCTCGATGGCCCGGCCGGACCGCAGGTAGATGCGCGCCAGCAGCCGGTCCCGGTCGGAGTGTTTCGCGGCTGCGCGGGTCGCCTTTTCGGTCTCGCCCAGGTCGAGGTAGCAGTAGACGGCCTGCTCGATCTGCCCGGACCGCTCCAGCAGCTCGGCGGCGCGGAGGCTCGGCGGGATCGAGGCGAGCAGGACGTTCGCCGCGCTGTCGCGGCCGAGCTGGCGGAGGAGCTCGGCGCGCAGCAGGATCGTTTCTTCTTGTTGCGTGGACTTGGAGGCTTCTTCCAGCAGTTGCAGCGCTTCCCGCAGCTTGCCCGCGCTCCGGTAGCAGCGCGCGGCTTCCAGGCGGTCGCCGGCCCGCTCGTAGAGCCGCGCCGCCCGGATCGGGTCCCGCGCGGCCAGCGCGCACTCGGCGGCTCGGCGGAGCTCCCGCGCCACTTCGAACAGCGGGATGGCCAGGTCGTGCCGCTTCTGGGCGGCCAAGAGCTCGGCCGCCCGCATGGCTCCGGCGTCCGCGTAGCCCTCCGGAACCCGTCCCAGGCCGGCCATCAGGGAGCAACGCACCAGCTCCGGCTCGTTCTTGGTCTTTCCGGCCAGCTCCGCGGCCCGCCGCCAGTCGCCGGCCTTGCCAAACGCTTCGATGGCACGCGGGAAATCGCCCTGCCGGGCGTACTCCTCGCCAAGCTCCTGGGGACTGCGTGTGAACCGGGACCGAAGCATCACGCCTGTCTATCTTCCTACCCTCTACGTGGGAGAGATTACACTGAAATTTCAATGCTATGATGGCTGCAATCCTTCCTTAGACGATCTCATGCAGGGATCCTTTGGGGCTCGGACCGAAAGGTTACCCCCATGAACCTGAAGCGAACCTTGATCTTCGTGTGCCTTGCCATGCTCGCCATGTCCGTCGGCGCCTTCGCTGCCGAGCCGCAGTCTGAAGCGAAAAAGGCCAACCTCACCATGGATGAGGCCCGCGTCATCGCCCTTGCCAAGGTGCCGGGTGGAGAGGTTACCTCCGAGGAGCTCGGCCGGCTAGCTGGCAAGCTGACCTTCTTCTTCGACGTCCGGAGCGAGGGCAAGAAGGGCGTGGACGTGGTCTCGATCAATGCGGCCGACGGCGAAGTCCTCGAGGTGAAGCACAAGACCGAGTGGGCCGTGAGGCGCGACGCGCAGGCGAAGGCGAAGCGGCAGGGCTCCAAAGACAGGTCGTAGGCCACCTGATCAGCCGCGCTCATCCGCACGATCGACTGGTCGCGCCATCCCATGGGCCCCATCGAGGGCTGGCCGCAGAGCCTGCGCACCGCGCTCAGCATCTGCCTGGGATCCGACTTCCCCATGGCCCTCTGGTGGGGGCCCGAGGTCTGGCAGCTCTACAACGACGGCTAGGCGTGAACCCGCGCCGCGCTCTGGACGAGGGCTACCAGAGCTTCTACCAACTCGCCGCCGGGCAGATCGCCGCCGCCATCGCCGATGCGCGGGCCTACGAGGAGGAGCGCCGCCGTGCCGAGCGCGAGGAAGCGGAGGCCGCCAGCCTGGTCATCGAGGACAATCCTGATGCCCGGGAAGCGCTGCAGATGCTCCTGGAGCTCGAAGGCCACGAGGTCGAGGCCGCGGCGGACGGCCCCACGGACGTGGAGCTGGCCGGCCGCTTCCGTCCCGACCTCGAGGGCGGCCCTTGTGGCCGCCCTCCGGAGGGCACCCACAAGGGGTGCCCCTACAAGGATCCTGCTAGTGATGGACGTGGCCTGCTTCCTCTTCCAGGGCCTCGGCCTCGTCTCCTGACGATCCGCGGCCGAACCGGAGCTGCCCACGGATCTCCCCCGAGGGGAAGAGATCGGTGTGGACGTTCACGTAGGTGATGCCGTTGCGCATGGCCCGCAGAACCTCCCCCAACTCGCCCGGCGCGATCCCCTGCGCGGCGGCCGCGGCGACCACGTCGTCAGCCGAGACCGATCCGGAGACGGAGCCGGGGTCGGCGGGACACGCCTGAGTCCCGGCGGGGCCGTTGCCCAGGTTCGAGCAGAGGAAGATCACGATGCCGCCGTTGACCCCCTTCTGCGCGAAGTGGATGTGAGCCTGGGTGACCGTCCCCAGCAAATTGGAATAGGAAAGCTGATAGGAGGAGAGGCCGGTTCCCTGCCCATTGATGGTGGCGGTGAAGCGGCCATCACCCGGCGTGGAGATCGCCGGCACTTCCTCGATGCCCCGCAGCCGTGTCGAGGCCGTGCCCCCGCCCTGCGCCCAGGCCGGGATACCAATGGCCACAACCACCGCAACGAGAGCCAACACCTGAAGACCCTTCCTGCTCATCGTTTACCTCCTTCCGCCTCGACAGGAGGCGAAAGCAGAGTTTTCATGCAAGAAAGGGGCGAGGGTGGGGAGCGGCGGCCTTACTTGCCGTACACGAAGAGGAAGCTGCCTTCCTTGATCGTGTCGATCACCGGGCCCGCGGTCTCCTTGGGGAGGGCGGGGCAGCCCCAGCTCCGGCCGATCCGGCCGTGGGTGCGGGCGTGCTCGGGGCTCACGTACCAGGCGCCATGCATCACGATGTAGCGCGACTCGGCGAGGTCGTTGACTCCGCTCTCCAGGCCGCGGAGCTTGAGCGAATAGCCGTTGCCGCCGATGTAGGTGCTGGCGGTGAGGAACAGGCCGAGGCTCGATTGGTGGCTGTCGGGCTGGTTCGAGAAGCGCGTGGCGTAGTTGTCGCCGCTGCCCTGGCCATGGGCCACGAGCTCGCGGAACAGCACCTTGCCGTTCGCCAGGTCGAGCACCCAGAGGCGCGGCTTTGTCGAAGGCAGCGAGTAGTCGATGACGGTCAGCAGGTCGTCCCGGCCGGAGAACCCGTTGGCACGGGCCGAGGCGACCGCATCGAGCGCGCGCGACAAGACCTTTGGAGACAGGCCGCGGGCGCCGTCGTGGGAGAGCACCGCCTTGACCACCTCCGGCGCGGCATTCGCGTAAGGAGACGGCATCAGCAGAACCAACGTCGCCAGGGCGGCGAGCGCCCCGGCAAAAGCCGAACGGTTCCGAATCATTGAGGAAAGTATACTTCAAGAATGCCGCGTCCGCGCCTCCGCTTTGCGCTGGCCGCCCTGGCCGGGCTGGCTGCGTTGGCCGTAATTGCCCTCCTCTTGTTCCTGGCCTTCGGTCCCCGGCCGTCCAACCGCCGGGACTGGATGCCCGACCAGGCGCGCCTTCCCCGGATCGAGCTCGAGGGCCGGCGCGTGCGGGTCCACAATCTCCGCAACGCCCGCTACCTCTCGACGAGCGACTACTTAGTGGCCTGGGAGGAGCGGACGTACGAACTGGACCGGCTGCGCTCCGCCTGGTTCGCGGTCGAGCCCTTCGCCGATTGGAAGGGGCCGGCGCACACCTTGATGAGCTTCGGATTCGAGGGGAATGAATACCTGGCGATCTCGGTCGAGATCCGCAAGGAGAAGGGGGAGGAGTTCTCGCCCTGGAAGGGGCTGGTCCGCCAGTACGAGATCATGTACGTGCTCGGCGACGAGCGCGACCTGATCGGGCTCCGCACCAACCACCGCCGCGACCGGGTCTACCTCTACCCGGTGCGCGCGCCCCGGGAGCGCATCGAACAGATGCTGGTCAGCATGCTCCGCCGGGCGAACCACCTGGCCGAGGAGCCCGAGTTCTACAACAGCCTGACGAGCTCCTGTGCGACCAACATCGTCCGCCACGTCAACGAGCTGGTCCCCGGGCGGGTGCCCTGGAGCTACAAGGTCGTGCTGCCGGGGTACTCGGACGAACTCGCCTACGACCTCGGGCTGATCGACACGGACCTGCCGTTCGCGGAGGCGCAGCGCCACTTCCGGATCGACGAAAGGGCGCAGCGGTTCGGAGACGGCGAGGGCTTCTCAGCCGCCATCCGGCAAGGGCTGTGAAGCTCCCTCTCCCCCGGCACGGGGGAGAGGGCTGGGGAGAGGGGGGATGGGATCAATCTGGTTGGAAGGGCACGCTGAGGCTCCCCTGCATGTAGCCCACGAGCAGGTCGCCGTCCCAACTGCCCATCCAGAAGCTCACCGGCCAGGGCTGGCCTTCCGCGGCCTTTCCCCCCAGGAGGTTCTCCAGGTCACCTACTCGTTCAACATCAACGGCCCGCAGAAGGTCAACGACCCTGGAACCCCAGCTTGGTGTGGAAGGTGGCCGGGTCCTCAGGCGGCGATCCGGGCCTTCGACTGGAACGCCTACTTCTCCGACCGGGTAAAGTTCCTGCGGCAGCGGATCGCGGAGCTGGAGGAGGAGCAGCAGAAGGGCAGCAACGACGCCACGCTCGAGGCCCGGATCCAGGCCATGAAGAGCCGCATCTTCATGATCGACTTCTGGGGCAACCGCTCGATCTGCCAGATCTTGCGCTCGGGGTCAGAGGGGTCGAGCCAGTCCTTGGCCTCGAAGGACAGACTGTCCTTGCGGACCGCCAGCTCGAACGGGTTGACCACGAAGGCCATGTTGTCGTCCCGCACGAAGTGGCTCTGGTAGTCGGGCGGCGCGCCCGAGCCCTCGCCCTCCTCGGTGATCAGCCGGATCGCCGAGAGCGCCGTCGAAAGGTCGGTAATCGGGAAGATGTTGACCTGGTACTCGACCGGCACGAACACCTGGCTGTTGGGGTTGCCGGTGAACAGGTTGCCGCGGCCGTTGAGGAATTTGAACAGATCCTCGATCCGGTCGTAGAGCTCCTGGATCGATCCGGGCCGGCAGCGAATCAGGCGCGTTCTTCAGGCCCAGCCCGGCCTCGACCTCGGCCCAGAGCTCCTGCGGGATGTGGCTTTCGGCGGGGGGGTAGCCCTCCTCGGCGCTCAGCCGGAATTTCGGGGCCGCGTCTGCGCCGCAGGAGAAGCACCACTCGGGGATCCGCATCTTCTCCTTCTCGAGGGTCTCTTTCGACGGGCTCTCGATGCAGACGAAGCGCCCGATGGTGTCCAGGTTGAAGCGCTCGAACACGAACGGGATGTCGCACGGATCGGTGCCCTTTTCGTCGCGCCCCCGCGCCAGGTTTTCTCCCATGTAGTAGGAGAACTGGACCGGGATGTTCTGGCGCTGGAAGCAGGGATCGGCCCCGACCGCGGAGAGCATGCCGTTGGGATGAGCCGCTTCTTCTTGAGCAGGTCGAACAGCGGGTCTTCCGGCATCGTCGCTCCTTTCTAGTCTTCCAGGCGCACCATCTTCGGCTCGGAGAGCGCCTTCCCGTCGAAGGTCCGCACCACCAGCGAGGAGGCCCCCTTGGTGGTCACACAGCCGGTGAGGAGGATCCAGGTGTCCCCCTTGGGGACCATGATCTGGGCGAGGCCCAACGATTCGTTGCGGGTGCTCACCTGGGTGCGCGCCTCAGCCAGCCGGATCCAGTCGCCCTTCCCGCCCAGCCGGGTGAGCAGGATCTTCTCCTCGGAGGGGATGCGGCGGTCGAACCAGGCGAGGCGCAGGGCACCCTCCTGGTCGCCGTAGGGGAGGTCGACCCACCAGTCGCTGCCCTGGCGCCACATCCCCGCGGTGCCCTCGCTGTTGCCGCCCCACGGGGTCCAGGTGGAGCGCCGCCACTTCTTCCCCGAATCGTCGGAGAGGTAGACGACGCCGTCGCCCGAGAGGTAGGCCGCGGAGGTGCCGGTCAGGGCGACGAGCTGGCCGCGCCGTGCAGCCGGGAGGCTGGGGATTCCCGACACCCAGGTCTCGGGGCGGCTCGAGGCGGAGAAAAGGCCGGTGCCGGCGAGCACGCCGTCCTTGCGCTGCGGCGCGGGCAGGGCCGGCGGCTGGCCTACGCTGGTGACCTTGTTGAGAGTGCCACGGTCCTTCCACTCCCGGCCCTCCAGGCGGAAGGCCTGCACCTTCACCGTCCCGGCCAGCTCGGTCGGGGATTCGATCAGGAACCAGGGCGCGCCCGTGCGGTCATAGGTCGGCATTACGTTGATGGCCGTGGGGAGGAGGAGCTGGTCGCCGATGGGCTCCCACTCGCCTCTTGCCCAACGCACGGGCTGGACGCACGACTTGCCGCAGGGAGCGGCGGCGATCACCGGCCCCGGTCCCACGGAACCGCCAAAGCGCCCCTTGGCGCGGTCCGGATGCAGCCGGGCGCGGCTGCCGTCGCCGCTCAGCTCGATCACCCAGGGGCCGGCCGGGCCCAGGGCCGGGGCGTTGAGCAGCATCGTGCCCGAGGTGGTGTCGATGCCGATCAGGGTCAACGGAGTGTTGCTGCCGCAGACCGGACCGGCCGCAAAGGCAATCCGCGCCAAGAAGAAAAGAGCGATCGCGATGCGGCCGGTCATTGGTGTCCTCCTAGGACGCTTCTACCGAATGATTCCTCGGCTGGCGGACCGCCCGCGCCCAGTGCTGCGAGCGCATCCCCTGGATGCCGCGGATGCGCTCCTCGGCCACGCGGTCGGCCGAGATGGCGCTCGGGATCGATTCGGCGCGGGAGATCTCGAACACGCGGAGCATGTTGGCGTAGATGCCGCGGGCCATGTGCATGGCCCGGTCGCGGTTGTAGCCGCCGAGCTCGTTGTAGACGTTGATCAGGCCGCCGGCGTTGCCCACGAAGTCGGGAGCGTAGAGGATGCCGCGCTCATGGAGGGCCCGGCCGTCCCGCTCCTCGTCCGCGAGCTGGTTGTTGGCGGCCCCTGCCACGATCTTGCAGCGCAGGGCTGGGATCGTCCGCTCGTCGAGCACCGCGCCGAGGGCGCAGGGGGCGACCACGTCGCAATCGACTCCCAGGATCTCCCCGGCCGGGACGATCTCGGCGCCCAGCTCCTCGCGCGCCCGTCCAGTGCGCTCGGCGTCGATGTCCGCGACAAAGAGCTTGGCCCCCTCATCCTTCAGGTAGGTCGCCAGGTGGTAGCCGACGTTGCCGAGCCCCTGGATGGCGACCGAGCGGCCGGCGAGCGTGCTGCCGTTGCCGTAGCACCATTGGACCGCGGCCTTCATCCCCTGGAGGACGCCGAAGGCGGTTACGGGCGATGGGTCGCCGCCGCCGCCCTGGGAAGGGGAGACGCCCGTGACCCACCGGGTCTCGGCGAGGATGACCTCCATGTCGTCCATGGCGGTGCCTACGTCCTCGGCGGTGATGTAGAGGCCGTGCAGGGACTCGACGAACTGGCCGAAGCTGCGCAGGAGGGCCTCGCTCTTGTCCTTCTTGGGATCGCCGACGATCACGGCCTTGCCGCCGCCCAGGTTGAGCCCGGCGGCGGCGGCCTTGTAGGTCATGCCGCGGGAGAGGCGCAGGACGTCGGTGAGCGCCTCCTCCATGTTCTTGTAGGGCCACATGCGGACCCCGCCGAGCCCGGGGCCGAGCACGGTCGAGTGGACGGCGATGATGGCCTGCAGGCCTACCTCGGGGCTGGAGCAGAAGAGCACCCGCTCGTGTCCCATCTCCGCCATCTGTTGGAAGAGCTCCATTCACACTCCCTTTCGTTCTTCAGGAAAATCGGGCCGCAAACGCCGGGAGTCTAACCGAAGTCAGCCCGCCTCGCTGCCTCCCAGCTCGGTGACCAGCATCGCCATCATCACCAGCAGGCCGCCGAAGCCGAGGGCCGCCGTCCAGGGCTCCACCCCCAGGGCCACCGAGATACCCGCGGCGATCACCGGCTCCAGGGTGAGGATGACCCCGGCCTCGACCGCCGAGAGATGGCGCTGGGCATAGAGCCAGGCCGCGAACGCCGCCGCCGTGGCGAGGACCCCGACCACCAGCACCGCAATCAGGGGCGCGCCGGTCAGCTCCCGCGCCGAGGGTGGATCGAGCAGCAACGACGGCAAGGCAAGGACCGCGACCACCGCGAACTGGGTGACGGCGAGGGGGCCGAGGGGGTTGCGCCGCGTGATCCGCTCCAGGACCAGGGGGTAGAGGGCGAAGACCACCGCGCAAGCCACGGTCAGGGCATCCCCCTTGCCAAAATCCTCCCCTGATGCTTCCGGCCGGTAGAGCGTCCACACCCCGGCAAAGGCGAGGAGGGAGCCCACGGCCGGACCCCAGCGCAGCCCGCGTCCCGCGAGCAGCCCGAAGACCGGGACCAGGACGACCGAGATCGCGGTCAGGAAGGCCGAGCGCGACGGCGTCGTCCACAGCAGGCCCGCGGTCTGGAGGGCGAAGCCGGCGAACAGGATGACCCCAAGGATGAGGCCATCCCGCCGGACGCCGGGAGTCCACTTGCCCCACGCCAGCGGCATTAGCAGCAGCGCGGCTAGGATGAAGCGGTAGGCGATCAGGTGAAAGACCGGGATCTCCTCCAGCGCCTTCTGGACGATGACGAAGCTGGCCCCCCAGATCAGGGTGGCGCCGAGCATCGCGAGGCGGGGCCCCAGGCGGGAAAGACGTCGGTTCTTCAGATCTTCTCCAGCGCCGCCAACACCTGTTCGTCGTGGCCGTCCACGTTGACCTTCTTCCAGGACTTCGCCACCTTGCCCTCGCGGTCGATCAGGAACGTGGAGCGCTGGATGCCCATGGACTTGCGGCCCATGAAGACCTTCTCCCGCCAGGCGCCATAGCGCTCGGAAATCTTGTGGCCGTCGTCGGCCAGGAGAGGGAAGTTGAGGCCGTACTTGTCGCGGAACTGGCCGTGGCTGGCCACGTCGTCCGGGGAGACGCCGAGGACGACGGCGCCCCTGCTTTCCAGGTCGGCCCGGCGGTCGCGGAAGGCGCAGGCCTCCTTGGTGCAGCCCGGGGTGTCGTCCTTGGGGTAGAAGTAGAGGACGACGGGCTTCCCCTTGAAATCGGAAAGCCGGACGTCGCTGCCCTTGTCGTCCTTGAGCGTGAAGTCGGGCGCGGCTTCGCCCTCCTGAATCCAATCGGTCATTTTGATTTCTCCTGAGGTGTCATTGCGGTCGGCGGATGTGGTAGGCCTCGCCGTCCCAGAGCTGGAACGGCTGGGTTCCGTCCACGAGGAGCTCCAGCCCGAAGCTCCGGCAGAGGCGCTGCACGTCGCGGCGGTCGGCCTCGCGGCTCGCGCGGTACGAATAATTGAAGAGCACGAAATCCCCGCCCGGGCGGAGCACGCGGGTGATCTCGTCGAAGTGGACGGAGACGAGGTCCTTCCCCCCCTGGTAGATGTAGGGGAAGGAGTCGGCGGCGAGCACGAGGTCGAAGCCGGAGTCCGCGAAGCCCTCGAGGTTTCGCCCCGAGCAGCGGGAGAGATGGACGTTGGCGAGCCCGGCACAGCGGCGATGGGCGGCGGCGATCATGTTGCCGGAGATGTCGATGCCATGAGTTTCCCGCAACCGGGGCGCGAGGGCGGCCTGGATGCGGCCGATGCCGCAGCCGATCTCCAGGGCGTCGCGGCCGGGCCCGAGCACCTGCCAGAGCTCCAGGAGGTCCAGGATCTCGGCCGTATAGGCGTCGAGCAGGGCGGGATCGCCCAGGCTGTAGGCGGCGACGCTGGCCTCTTCATTCAGCGCCACGGCGTGGTCGAAAAAGCTCCGGCAATCCGCGATGGCATCCGCGGCCGACCGGCGGGTCCGGCCGACGTCCGGATGTTCATGGAGGATGATGGCCGCGTGCTCGCATCCGGGCCGGTGCTCGCGCAGCAACCGGGCCATCTCGGCCAGGGCATCGCCCTCCTCCCGAAGGGACTCCAGCAGCTCCGCGACCTCGTCGACCTCGTCCATGGCGAGAAGCAGGCGGGCAAGGCTGATCGGGGGAGACGCCTCGCCGGCCACGCAATCCTCCAGCACGGCGCGGACCTCGTCGGATTCGATCCTGGAGAGGGCGGGTGAGGTGTTTGGCGGCGGCATCGGCCCCTATCTTATGGCCGACGAGTGGGTAGAGCGCTCCAACGAGCGGGTAGGTCTTCCAAATGAGTGGGTAGAGGGGTCTACCCGCCGGGTGGGCGCTTCAAAACGAG
Source organism: uncultured Holophagales bacterium (assembly GCA_963741305.1). GTDB lineage: Bacteria > Acidobacteriota > Thermoanaerobaculia > Multivoradales > UBA5704 > DATMER01. Next base: position 1,119,735 of record CAVUHL010000003.1, read on the forward strand.
TGGGTAGGCGGCGCCAACGAGTGGGTAGGGCTCTCCAATGACAGGGTAGAGGGTCCGAACGAGTGGGTGGAGGGGTCTACCCACGCGTTGGAGGCTTCCACGCAATGGCCGCTATGATCCCTGCGATGGATCCCACTGCCGATCTCCTCAAGTCCTGGGCCGTCGAAGCCGGTTTCGACCGCGCCGGGGTGGCGGGGCTGGAGCCGTCTGCCAACGGAGAGGCGTTCCTGCGCTGGCTGGCGCGTGGGGATCAGGCTGGGATGGGCTGGTTTACGAAGAGGGTGGAAGCCCGGCTGGAGCCGGCCCGGGTCGTGCCCGGCGCCCGGAGCGCGCTCTGTGTGGCCCTCCAATACCATCCCTTGGAAGGCGAGCCGGAGCCGGATGACGACCTCTGGCCTAGGGTCGCCCGCTATGCCCGGGGGCGGGACTACCACGACGTCATGGGGGACCGCCTCAAGGCTCTGGAGGACCGGATCGCCGCCGCGTTCCCTGGGACCATTTCGCGGCGCTATATAGATACCGGGCCGGTTCTGGAGCGGGAGCTCGCGGCGCGGGCCGGCCTCGGGGCCGTGGGCAAGAACACGAACCTGCTCCATCCCGAGGCGGGCTCCTGGTTCCTCCTCGGCGAGCTCTTCCTCTCCCTGGATCTCTCGCCCGACATCCCCCTCGCCGATCTCTGCGGGAGCTGCACCCGCTGCCTGGAGGCCTGCCCGACCAATGCGCTCGCCGAGCCCTACCGGGTCGACAGCAACCGCTGCATCAGCTACTGGACCATCGAGCATCGGGGAGCCCTGCCGCCGGCCGCCCGCGAGATGGTCGACGACTGGGTCTTCGGCTGCGACATCTGCCAGGAGGTCTGCCCGTGGAACACCGTGCCCGAGGGCGCGGACCATCCCGAGCTGCGCCTGCCCGAGGCACGCAGGGAGCTCGATCTCGCCGGGCTGCTCCGGCTTTCCCGCGACGAGTACGTGGAGCGCTTCCGAGGAAGCCCCATGAAGAGGGCGAAGCTGGAGGGTCTCCAGAGGAACGCGGCCGTGGCCATGGGCAACCGCCGCGATCCGCGCTATGTCGCCGCGCTTGCCGAGGCTCTGGCGGAAGGCGAGCCCGTGGTGCGGGAACACGCCGCCTGGGCGCTCGAAAGGATCGGCACCCTCGAAGCCCGTGAGGCGCTGGCCCCCTGCGTTGACAGCCCCGTCCCGCGCCCCTATACTCAAAGGCCCGAGTTTCCAAAGAGTTAAGCGGAACTCGCAGCCCCCCGTTCGAGGGGGCACAGGCCCGCGAGCCTGAATCCACGCCAAGGAGGAACGTCTTTTATGCCGGTCACTGAACAAATGGACCAGTCGATGATGGCGGCTGAGTCCGACGAGGAGCTGTCCAGGGAGGAGTACCAGAAGCTCCTTGAAATGTACGACGACAGCATGCGGAATCTCACCGAGGGTGAGATCGTCCCGGGTCGAGTCATCGGGATCACCAGCAATTCGGTGATCATCGACGTGGGCTACAAGTCGGAGGGGCTCGTCCCGATCGAGGAGTTCCTCGACCGCGAGGGCAACGTAACGGTCTCCGAAGGCGAGGAGGTCGACGTCCTCCTCGAGAAGACCGAGGACCTCGAAGGCCACGTCCTGCTCTCCCGCACCAAGGCGCAGCGCATGCGCCGCTGGACCGAGGTGGAGAAGGCGTACAAGGACGGCCGCATCATCAAGGGCCGGGTCACCGACCGCATCAAGGGCGGCCTCACCGTCGACGTCGGCCTGCGCGCTTTCCTGCCGGGCTCGCTCGTCGACATCAAGCCGGTCAAGAACCTCGAATCGCTGCGCGGCCTGGAGCTGGAGTTCAAGGTCATCAGCCTCGACCGCCGGCGCAACAACATCGTGCTGTCACGCAAGGCCGTGCTGGAGACCGAGCTGGCCAAGAAGAAGACCGAGACCCTCACCCGTCTGGAAGAGGGCGCCCGGCTCAAGGGCGTGGTCAAGAACATCACCGACTACGGCGTGTTCATCGACCTCGGCGGCATCGACGGCCTGCTCCACATCACCGACATTTCCTGGGGCCGCGTCAACCACCCGTCCGAGCATTTCTCGGTCGGCGACGAGGTCGAGGTCGTCGTGCTCAAGTTCGACCCCGAGACCGAGCGCGTCTCCCTGGGCTACAAGCAGAAGAGCGACGATCCCTGGACGCTGGTCGACAAGAAGTACCCGATCGGCTCGCGCGTCCGCGGCAAGGTCGTATCGCTGGTCGATTACGGCGCCTTCGTCGAGATCGAGGAGGGTGTCGAGGGCCTGATCCACGTCAGCGAGATGTCGTGGACCAAGAAGGTCGTCAACCCCGCCAAGATCCTGGAGGTGGGCCACGAGGTCGAGGCGATCGTCTCGGAGCTCGACATGGATCAGCGGCGCATCAGCCTGTCGCTGCGCCAGACCGAGCGCAACCCGTGGGAGGAGCTGAAGGACACCCACCCCGAGGGCACGATCATCGAGGGCAAGGTGCGCAACCTCACCGAGTTCGGCGCCTTCGTCGAGATCACCGACGGCATCGACGGCCTCATCCACGTCTCCGACATGAGCTGGACCAAGCGGGTCAAGCACCCGAGCGAGGTCCTCAAGAAGGGCGACACCGTCCGGGCACGCATCACCAACATCGACGTCGAGAACCAGCGCGTCTCGCTGTCGATCAAGGAGTTCATGCCCAACGAGTGGGACGACTTCGCGAACCGCCACCACGTCGGCGACACCCTGGAGGGCCGGGTGGTGAACGTCACCGACTTCGGCCTCTTCATCGACATCTACAACGGCCTCGAGGGCCTCGCGCACGTCAGCGAGATCGAGGTGCCCGGCGGCGGCAAGCTGGAAGACCAGTACAAGGTCGGCGACTGGGTGCGTACGCGCGTCCTGCGCATTGAGGAGGACGACAAGAAGGTCGGCCTGTCGCTGCGCGGCGTGACCCAGCCCACCGAGGAGGAGATCGCCGAGCTCCAGGCCGCCCGCGAGGGTGCCACTCATCACCACCATGAGGAGCACCAGGAGTCCGAGCCCGGTGAGGAGCACCACGAAGAGGAGCACCACGAAGAAAGTATTGGCGAAGGTGGCGAAGGTGGCGGGGCGGTGGAAGAGTAGGCCGTATTGACACCAGGACGGCGGCGGGTCAGTGTTCTCAGGAACGCGGGCCCGCCGCAGCTTCAGAAAGGGGTGGGAGATGTCGGTACCCTACAAGAACGACGGGATGACCGGGATGACCAAGGCCGAGCTGGTCGAAGAGGTCGCCCGCACGACGCAACTCACCAAGAAGCACGCGGAGATCATCGTCAATACGGTGTTCGACAGCATTGTCGATTCGCTCAAAGGGGGCGAGAAGATCGAGCTGCGCGGGTTTGGCAGCTTCCGCATCCGCCATCGCGGCGCGCGCACCGGCCGCAACCCCAAGACCGGCGACAAGGTCAGTGTCCCGCCCAAGCGGATCCCCTATTTCAAGCCCGGCAAGGAGCTGAGGGAGCTGCTCAACGACGAGTGTTGAGCTAGCGGATGGAACGCCTCTTCACGCCCTGGCGGTACGATTACATCACCAAGAGCCCGGCAGGTCCGGCCGGTTCGGAGGATACCGGGTGCTTCTTCTGCGCCTCGGCCCGCGACCTCGGCAATCCTGACGGCCTGGTGGTCCATGCCGGCTGCCATCACCTGGTCATGCTGAACCTCCATCCCTACTCGAACGGGCACCTGATGGTGGCCCCCTTCGAGCACCACAGCTCTCCCCAGGAGAGCAGCCCGGAGGCGCAGGCCGAATTCTGGCCACTGGTGCTCAAGGCCCAGCGCATCCTGCAGGCCGCCTACTCGCCCCACGGTTTCAACCTCGGGATGAACCTGGGCCGGCCGGCGGGTGCGGGAGTGCCCGGACACTTCCATTTCCACCTGGTCCCGCGCTGGACCGGGGACACGAACTTCATGACCGTCCTGGCGGAGGTCCGGCTCATCCCGGAAGACCTGCGCCAGTCCCGTGAGCGCTTGCGGGCGCTCTTCGCGGAGGCTCCGGAGGAGGATACAAGACTTGGCTCAACCCGATGAAGCCGCGCCGCGGGAGACCCCGGCGGTGACTCCGGCGGTGACTCCGGCGGTAGTAATGCCGGCAGGGGTGCCCGTCGGCAACCCATATCTGGCCATGATCCTGGCCTGGCTCGTGCCGGGGCTCGGACACATCTATCTCAGGCGGATCGGCCGCGGCCTGGTGTTCCTGCTGCTCGCCGTGGTCAGCCTCTGGGTCGGCTGCGAGCTGCAGGGCAACCTGTACCGGCCGCTCCCCGGCCAGCCGCTCACCTTTCTGGCTACCGGGGGTGCCATGGGCATGGGCCTCCCGTACTTCGTCCTCCGCTACGGCGCCGACTATGCCGGCGACATCGTGGGTGCCGGCTATGAGTACGGCACCGCGTTCCTGCTCACCGCCGGGCTGATGAACTGGCTGCTCGTGCTCGACGCGTGGGACATCTCGCGCGGCAAGAAGGAGTGAGGTAGGCATGAGCCATTTCTTCCTGATGGTCCTCTACTCGCTCGTCGTGAGCCTGTTTTTCACCCTGCTCTGGCGGCGCGAGCGCAACGAGCAGATCCGCCTGTTCCTGCAGCTCTTCCTGGGGATGGTCGGCGGCGGCCTGCTCGTGGCCTGGCTGATGTACCCGTTCCCGCAGGGACCGCCAGCGCCGCTTCCATGACGGGTGGAAATACCCGCCCGAAGGAGCTCCTCGTAGTGGCCGGCGAAGCCTCGGGAGACCTCCACGGCGCCCGGCTGGTGTCCGAGCTGCGCCGACTCGTCCCCGGCCTGGTGACGTTCGGCCTCGGCGGCGACGAGCTGCAGGCGGCCGGGCTCGAGTCCGTGGCCCACAGCTCGGAGGTGGCGGTGGTGGGCATCACCGAGGTGCTCCGCGTCCTGCCGCGCATCAAGCAGGTCTTCGCCGCCCTGCTGAGCGAGGTGGACCGCCGCCGTCCCGGCGCGGCCGTGCTCATCGACTTCCCGGACTTCAACCTGCGCCTGGCCAAGGAGCTGGAGAAGCGCGGCGTGCGCGTCGTCTACTACATCAGCCCGCAGGTCTGGGCCTGGCGCAAGGGGCGCGTGCGCACCATCTCGAAGCTGGTCGACCGCATGCTGGTCCTCTTCCCCTTCGAGGTCGACTTCTACCGCAAGCACCAGGTGGAGGTGGTGCACGTCGGCCATCCGCTGGTCGACGAGGTGCCGCAGCTCCCCCAGGCCTGGGACCGGTTGGGTGAACGATTGAATGAAAGTGGCGAGCCCGACGGGCCGTTCCGGGTAGCGCTCCTGCCGGGCTCGCGGCTCAGCGAGGTCGAGGCGCTGCTCCCTACGATGCTGCAGGCGGCGCGGCGCCTGGCCGCGGACCTGCCCATCTCGATCAGCCTCATCAAGGCGCCGACCGTGCCGCGGGAGCTGCTGGAAGAGCAGATCGAGCTCTCCGGCCTGCCGGTGCGGATCGTGGCGGAGGACCGCTTCGCCGCCGTCGCGGACTCGCACCTCGCCCTCTGCGCCTCGGGCACCGCGACCCTGGAGGTGGGGTTGTTGGGCACGCCGATGATCGTCGTCTACAAGCTTGGCTTCTGGACCTGGTCGGTGGCGAAGGCGCTGGTGCGCCTGCCGAGCATCAGCCTGGTCAATCTGGTCCTGGGCCGGCCGGTGGTGCCGGAGCTGATCCAGGGGGACGCCAACCCCGAGCGCATCGCGGCCGAGGCCGAAAGGCTGCTCCTGGAGGACGACGAGCGCGCGGAGATGCGCAAGGGGCTCGCCGAGCTGCGCGGAAAGCTGGGGGAAGGCGGCGCGAGCGGACGGGCGGCGAAAGAGGTAGCGAAGGTTTTGGAGGAAGCTCCGGCGTGAACACCCCGGCCTTCTTCTGGCACTACCTGCGCCGCTACACCGGCTGGGCCATGCTCGCCGCCGTGGGCATCGTGTGCTATGCCTCCGCGCAGGCAGCGACGGGTGCGCTGCTGCAGCCCATCTTCCGCGAAGTCCTCCTGGCGAAGAGCGACTCGTCGATCCCCTTGCCGGGTATCTCCGCCTCTGCCGAAAAGGAAGAGGTGGAAGAGACCGGGGTGCTCGCCGACCTCAAGAAGCGGTTCAACCTCCAGCGGCAGTTCGACCGCAGCTACAACTCCCTGAAGCGCCGGGCCGGGGTGGAGGGGAACGAGGTCGTCTACTTCGTCCCCCTGCTCTTCGTGGCCGTCTTCCTGCTGCGCTGCCTCGCCGACTTCGTGTCGGGCTACGCCTTCCAGAACATTGGCCTTGGCGTGACGACCGACATCCGCAACGACCTGTACCGCACCATCCTGGGCCAGTCGAGCCGCTTCCATGGCGCGCACCCGTCGGGGGAGCTGGTCGCCCGCGTCATCAACGACGTGGGGATGATGCAGAACGCGGTCTCCAACCGGTTGTTGGACCTGTTCCAGCAGTCGATCACCCTGGTCTTCCTGGTCGTGCTGTTGCTGTCGATCCACTTCAAGCTGGCCGTGATCACGCTGTTTGTCGCGCCGGTGCTGGTCTATCCCATCGTCCGGTTCGGCAAGGGGATGCGCCGCACCACCCACCGCAGCCAGGAGCGGATGGCCGACCTGGCGAGCCTGCTGACCGAGGGCATCCGCGGCCACCGGGTGGTCAAGGCGTTCGGGATGGAGAAGTTCGAGCTCGACCGTTTCCGCGAGGCCACGCGGCGCCACCTTCGGGTGAACCTCTGGGCGCAGATGCTCTCCCATACCTCCGGGCCGGTCATCGAGTCGCTGGCGGCCATCGGCTCGGCGGTGCTCCTGATCTACGCCGGCAAGGCCATCCGGGCGGACGAGCTCCAGTCGGAAGCGCTGATCCAGTTCATCATCGTCCTGATGATGATCTACGACCCGATCCGCAAGCTGAACAAGGTCAACCTGGTCCTCCAGGAGGCCACGGCGGCCGGCCAGCGGGTGGCGCGCCTGACCGCGATCCCCAACGACATCGTCGAGCGGCCGGCAGCGCGCGAGATCACCGCGGTGCGGGAGGGGATCTCCTACGAGCGGGTCTCGTTCTCCTACGAGGACCGGCTGGTGCTGCACGACGTGAACCTGCCGATCCCGGCGGGCAAGATCGTGGCCCTGGTCGGGACGTCCGGCGCGGGCAAGTCGACGCTGGTGAACCTCCTGCCGCGCTTCTTCGACCCCGACTCGGGGAGGGTCGCGATCGACGGTCAGGACATCCGGGACTTCAAGATCGACAGCCTGCGGGCGCTGATCGGGATCGTCACGCAGGACACGGTGCTGTTCAACGACTCGATCCGGAACAACATCGCCTACGGGCGGTCCGACCTGCCGCTGGAGCGGGTGCGCGAGGCGGCCGCGGCTGCCTATGCGGACGAGTTCGTCATGGACCTCCCTCATGGCTACGACACGGTGATCGGCGAGTCGGGCCTGCGGCTCTCCGGCGGCCAGAGGCAGCGGCTGGCGATCGCTCGCGCCCTGCTCAAGAACGCGCCGATCCTGATCCTGGACGAGGCCACGTCGCACCTCGACATGCAGTCCGAGGCGCTCGTGCAGAAGGCGCTCTCGAACCTGATGCAGGGGCGCACCACGTTGGTCATCGCCCACCGGCTCTCGACCGTGATGCGGGCCGACCGCATCGTGGTCATGGAGGGCGGCCGGATCGTGGAGGAGGGCAACCACGGCGAGCTCATGGCGCTCGGCGGCACCTACCGGCGGCTGTACGACCTGCAGTTTCGGACATGAAAGAGGCTGTCTTGTCCTTTGCCGCGGCCGGCTTGATCCGGGCGCTGCGGTCTACAGTGAAGCTGCGCCATCACCATGACGAGCCGATGCGCAAGATGGAGCGGGGCAACGAGCGCTTCATCCTGGCCCTCTGGCACCGCCACCTGCTCCTGGGGCCCTACACTTACCGGGGCAACGGGATCTCGGTCCTGGTGAGCCAGAGCCGGGACGGCGAGCTGATCGCCCGCACGATAGCGCGGATGGGCATCGACTCCAGCCGCGGCTCGAGCAGCCGCGGAGGCATTGCGGGAATGCGGACGCTGCTGCGCAAGGCAGCGCAGGGATACGACCTCTGCTTCACGCCGGACGGACCTCGTGGGCCGGCGAGCGAGGTACAGCCCGGGGTGATCCTGGCGGCCATGGCGACCGGCTTCCCGATCCAGACGTTCGCCATGGCGGCCACAAGAGAGAAGCGCCTGCGCTCCTGGGACCGTTTTCTGATCCCGCTGCCGCTGTCCACGGTGCACATCGTCTATGGCGAGCCGTTTGTGGTGGAGCGCAGAGGGGATCCCGCGGTCGCCGCGGCCGAGCTCAAGCGGCGTTTGGATGCGGCGGAGGCCGAGGCGGAAGGGTGGGCGAGCGGCCGTGTTAGCATCCCGTCATGACCCGCATCACCATCGATCCCAACATCTGTCTGGGGCAGCCCACAATCCGGGGGATGAGGATTACAGTCAGCGTCGTCCTCAAGATGCTCGCCAGCGGCCACTCGGTACAGGAGGTCGTGGCGGCTTATCCCGAGTTGGAAGAGGAGGATGTCCGGCAGGCGTTGCAGTATGCCGCCTGGCTTGCCTCAGACCGGCTCTACGTTCTGAGGACTGCCTGACGGCGCTGAATGGCCAAGCTGGTCCCTCTGCTGGCCGACCTCAATGTTTCACCTCTGACTGTAGAAGCCTTGCAGCGGGAAGGTTGGGATATCGTCCGGATCTCCCAGCGGATGCCGGCCCGGACACCGGATCGGCAGATCTTGGAGCTGGCCCGCGAAGAGGGACAAGCCATTGTGACCCAGGATCTCGACTTCTCGGCGCTCCTTGCCCTGGGTGGCTTCGACCGGCCAAGCCTGGTTACCCTCCGGCTATCCGATTCGGCTCCGGAAACGGTGACACGCAGGCTCCTCGAGACCGCATCGCTCCTGGCTCAGGTGCTTCCGGAAGGGGCTGCCGTCACGATCGAAGACGAAGCAGTGCGGGTGAGGAAGCTGCCAATCCGATGATTCGGGAGAGGGCGAGACAATGCGCAGCATGACGGGTTACGGCGAGTCCTCCGGCGAGAACGCGCGGCATGGGGTGGCGGTCAGCCTGAAGGCGGTCAACCACCGGTTCTTCGACCTGGTCCTGCGCATGGGGGACGAAGTACGGTCGAGCGAGGCCGCCCTGCGCGACATGCTGGGCAAGGAGATCTCACGCGGGCGGGTAGAAGCGCGGATCGAGCTCCGGCCGGTCGCGGAGCGCAAGGCCACGGTCCAGGTGCACATGGGAGTGATCCGCGAGGCCCATGCCGCGGTTCATCAGCTCGTGGAAGCCGGGCTCGTCGACCGCGGGCTCTCGGCCGGCGACCTCCTGCGCATCCCCGAGGCGTTCCGGGTCGAGGTGGCGTCTGAGGAGTGGGACTCGGAGGACCACGAGCTGCTCCAGCGGGTCGCCCACGAAGCCGTGACCCAGCTCGTGGCGGGCCGCCAGTTGGAGGGGACGAACCTGGCCGCCGTCCTGGAAGAGCGCATCCGTGCCATGGAAGTCATCGTGGTGCGGCTCGACGGGCTGCGCGGGCCGGTGCGCGAGGAGCTGGGCGCGTCCCTCCGGCGGCGGCTGGACGAGCTGCTCGCCAGCCAGACCCTCGACGAGGGGCGGATCTCCCAGGAGATCGCGCTTCTGGTGGACCGCAGCGACGTCAGCGAGGAGATCGACCGCCTGCGCTCCCACCTGGACCACTTCCGCTCGATCCTCCGCGACAAGGGCCCCGCCGGCAAGCGCCTCGACTTCCTGACTCAGGAGATCTTCCGCGAGCTCAACACCCTCGGCGCCAAGTGCCGCAACGCTGAAATGACCCGCGCGGTCCTGGATGCCAAAGTCCTTTGCGAGCAGATGCGCGAGCAGGTCCAGAACGTCGAGTAAGGACTCGGTGCGCTAGCGGAGCAGATGACGCGGACCCTACGAGCGCTATAGACTAAACGCCTGGCCTCTACGGGCTGAGAAATGCCGACTATGGATATGGATAAGAACCTCGAATTCAAGGCCCTCACCGACTCCCAAGACTCGATCCGCGCCACCTGTGGCCGCCTCGGAGCCACCCGAAAGAAAATGGGCCGGCAAGTCGACACCTATTTTGATGTACGCCGGGGCCGTCTTAAGTTGCGCGAGAACTCCTCCACGGAAACCTCCCTCATTTACTATGAGCGCCTCGATTCGCCAGGGCTGCGCGAGAGCAACTTCCGTCTAATTCCCTTGGAAAAAAACAAGGAGGATATCCGTGAGGCCCTGACTCGAAGTCTGGGTGTGCGCGGCGTCGTCGACAAGTTCCGCGAGGTGTTCGTCCTCGGCAACTCGTTGATCAACGTCGACACTCTAGCGGGCATCGGGAACTTCGTCGAGATCGAGGTTAAGATTGAGGAGGCTGGCGGTCCTGAGGCAGCCCTCGCGGAAGCCGGATTTCTCCGCGAGTCGTTTGGAATCTCCCAAGCCGACATAATCCCTTGGTCTTACAGCGACTTGGTAGCCATGCACCAATCCGCGCTGTCTTGGCGCGAGACGCTCGCCAAAACAAGCTTTCCCGGCACCCTCTTCCTTCTCGACGGTCCGAGTTGCTCGGGCAAGACTACCATCGTTCATCAATTAACGAATGATCCGGAGATCAACTGTGAGCTGATTCCTCGCCATTCGACGCGCAAGCCGCGTGCCGACCAGCCGAGCGAAAGCGAGTACCTATTCGTTTCGACGGAGGAGTTTGCACATCTAGCTGCCACCGGCCAATTCCTCGAGTATAGAAACTTCCTGTTCGGGATGAGCTACGGGTTATCCTGGAAGCTAATTCTCGACGCCTTGTCCAACGGCCGCAACGCTCTGGGAATTATTAACCTCGGCAACGGCCGGTACGTCAAGCGGCTCTTTCCGGAAGCCGTGACGATCATGATCACAGCGCCTGTACCCACAATTCAGAGACGCCTCGTCGCCCGTGGGCTTAACACCCCTGAGCAGATTGAGGAGCGGCTCCAAAATGCGCTTACTGCTGACGCCTACTCTCCCTTCTATGACCATACCATAGTTAACGATGATGGTATGTTTGATCAGTCTTATTGGCAGGTGAAGAGTATTGTCGCCGCGAGGGCCAGCTATGGCGGAACCGCACAAGAGTGAGCCGACTAATACTCCGATAGATGCTGTGCTCGCCCTTTATGAGCAGACCTGGGCTGAAATTAATCGACTACGCGATTATGAGTGGAAAATCGCTTATTATTTCGTTTCCCTTAGTGTTGGTCAGATTGCGCTTCTGACTTCTGAATCTTTCCGCAGCCTCCTTACGCCGGAGCTTCGAGGTGTTCTCAGCATGATCCAAGTGTTGGCTGCCTTGCACAGCCTCTACTACCTCGATACGACCCATGACTACCTCACCCAACAGCGGAATATTCGCCGCTGCATCGAGGAATATCTGGGGTTCCATGGGTGTGGCTTCCTTCCCGCGGAATGGCACGGCAAGCGCGTAGAGCGCAAGTTCGAGCGTTTAGGTTTAGTCATTCCTCTGGCCTTCGCCGTGCTTGCGGTCCAAGCTATTTGCATCTACCTGATTTGGATGATTCAATAGCCCATGGCTGAACTCCCTGTAGCAGCGAAAATTCTGGATGAATTGCAGGTTGCCACGCAGGGAATCGCGCGGCCTGAGTTGCTCATCATCCAGCACATTTTGCAGGATACGGAGACCTTCCTCCATCTGCTGTTGGAACGCGGCTGGCGGGTTCGGGCACTGATCGGAATTCCCTATTCCTGTGACAAGGCCGCCGCCAAGCGCCTCGCATCGCTCATTGACGTGCGGGTGCCCGCCTTTGACGACTTCCAAAGGGTGGTGGACGATACGCTAGCGAGCGAATTGGAGCGCGCTTCAACAGAGCCCTTCATCCTGCAGGAAGTGGGCGGCTACTGTGCCGCGTTGCTGGGCGGCGGCTCGTCCCTCGATATCGCCGGCTGTGCTGGTGCTATCGAAGAGACCCGCAGAGGTCTTTGGAGATACCAGGCGCAGGACCGGCTGAAGGTGCCTGTGATGCAGATCGCCGACTCGCGGCTCAAGGAGATTGAGGCGATCCATGTCGGCGAAGCAGTTGCCCGTGCTATCGCGACAGATTTGCTAGAGCTTGAGAGATCACTTCCCGGCCTAGCTGTCGGTGTGATTGGCTTCGGCTCCATAGGCTCTGCGGTTGCTCATAGCCTCCACGCTCGCGGAGCTGCCGTCGCCTGCTTCGATACCAGCCCGATCCGCCAGATCGAAGCTGCGGCTCGCGGTTTCCGGGTGATTGAGCGTAACCGTCTCCTAGCGGAAAGCGACCTTGTCGTGGGAGCGACCGGCACCGGAGCCTTTAGCATCGCCGAGGTCCCTCTCCTTAGGGAGGGAGCTATCCTAGCGAGCGCCAGCTCCGGCCGCAGGGAGCTTCCGGTCGACGAGCTCATTAGACTGGCCACTGGCTTCGTGCCTGTTGGCGAGTCTGTTAGCCGTATCGAGCTGTCGGGCGGCGGCACGATTTATCTGATCAAGGAGGGGTTCCCGGCTAACTTCCGCCTCAGGAGCCTTCCTCCTTCGATCGCTGACCTACTGTTTGCCGAATTGGCCCTGTGCATGCGCCGGCTTGTCGTAAGCCCTCCTTCGCCGGGGCTCTATAGCCTTGGTCTTGCAGAGGAAGAGATGGTTGCTGGCCTCTGGTGCGCGGCACATGGCCTATCCACTGAGCCAGAATCCTCCCGGTGAGTTGCTCTTCAAGAGCGGAAATCGGAACTGCGTACGCTCGGAGGTTGGATGCGTGTTATCATCAACGAGGACGTCCAGAGGGCGAGCAGTGTGCTTGCCGCCATCATCCTGGAGAAGCGTCACCGGCAGCAGAGAGTGCTCGGCCGGGTGCAAGAGATCCTCAAAGATTTCCAGCTACGGGGCTCAACCCAGCTCTAGGTTCCTGCAAGGCGGCTCTGCCCGCCAAGGAGATTTGTCGAAAGATGGAAAACAGAGGTCCCGCCATCGATAGCAAGTTCCGCCGCGTCCTGGTCGCGGCCCATCGCGCCGAGCAGCTCATGAAGGGCGCCCGTGCCAAGGTCGAGTCCGGCAAGCGCAAGCCCACCCGGATTGCCATGGAAGAGGTCGAACGCAGCCTGGTGGAGTGGGGCTATGGTCCGCCGCCCCAGCCCGAGCCGGAGCCGGTAGCCGAGGGTGACCAGCCGGCCGAGCAGCCCCAGCCGGCCGAGGTTCACTAGGACAAACCCTACCTCATGAGCCGCCCCCTGCGAGTCCTCCTCGGAGTCAGCGGCGGCATCGCGGCTTATAAGTCGGCGGAGCTGGTGCGGCGGCTCCGGGCGCGAGGCCACGAGGTGCGGTGTGCGCTCACCCGGAGCGCCACGGCCTTCGTGTCCCCGCTGACCCTTGAGGTGCTCTCGGGCCAGCTGGTCTGGCAGGAGGAGTACCTCACCGCTACCGGCACAGGGGAGGAGGCCCACATCACGGCCGCCGCCTGGGCCGAGGTGCTGTGCGTGGCCCCTGCCACCGCCCACATCCTCGCCCGGCTCTCCCTGGGGCTCGCCGACGATTTTCTTACAACCACCGCGTTGGCGTTCGACGGGCCTATCGTGGTGGCCCCGGCCATGCACTCGAGCATGTGGGAGAAGCCGGCGGTCCAGGAACATCTGGATGCGCTGCGCCGCCGCGGTGTCTGGTTCGTTGGGCCGATCGAGGGGCCGCTCGCCTCCGGCGAAGTAGGGATGGGCCGGATGGCTGATCCGGATGAGATCGCGGCCGCCGTCGAAGCGGCAATGGGCTCCGGACCCTTCGCGGGACTCACCGTCCTGGTCACCGCCGGTCCTACCTACGAGCCGCTCGACCCGGTGCGCTTCCTGGGCAACCGGTCGAGCGGCAGGATGGGCTTCGCGTTGGCCACCGAGGCCGCGCGGCGCGGCGCCCGGGTAGTGCTGGTGGCGGGGCCGGTGCGCCTTCCTACGCCCTCCGGCGTGACCCGGATCGACGTCACCACGGCCCGCGAGATGGAGAAGGCGGTGCGCGAGCATGCCCCGGCGGCCGACATGATCCTCATGACCGCGGCCGTGGCGGACTTCCGTCCCGCCCATCCCGCCGTCTCCAAGATCAAGAAAGAGGGTGGGCCTCCGCCCGAGCTGAGCCTGGAAGAGAACCCCGACATCCTGGCCGGCCTGCGGGATGTGGCTCCGAATGCGGTGGTCGTCGGGTTCGCCGCCGAGACGAACGACCTGGAGCGCCACGCGCGCGCCAAGCTGGAACGCAAGCGGGCGGATTTCCTGGTGGCCAACGACGTTTCCCGCAAGGACATCGCCTTCGACAGCGAAGCCAATGAGGTCACGGTTTTCCGGCGCGATGGAGAGCCGGTCTTCTTCCCCAGGCAGCCCAAGATGCAGCTCTCAGCCTCGCTTCTCGACCTCTTCGCGGGTATGCTTGCCGGGCGTGAGAACACCCCTGCAGCCAGCCCTCGCTGACCTCCTTTCGTACCTGAAAGACATCGGCTACACCGATGTTTATGCTTCCGCCCGGCGGGAGGCAGCTTCTGCTGCCGTGCCTGTCCCGATCGCTGCCGTGCCGGAGTCCGCCGAGCTGGCCTCTCTTCGGGCAGCCGCCGAAGCCTGCACCCGCTGCCGCCTCGCCCAGGGACGCCAGAAGGTCGTGTTTGGCTCGGGCAACCCCGCGGCCGAGCTGATGCTCATCGGCGAGGCCCCCGGAGCCGAAGAAGACAAGCAGGGCCTGCCCTTCGTCGGTGCCGCGGGGGAGCTGCTCACCAAGATCATCCAGGCGATGGACATGCGGCGCGAGGACATCTACATCGCCAACATCCTCAAGTGCCGGCCGCCGGGCAACCGCGATCCCCAGCCTGACGAGATCGCGGCCTGCCGGGGCTTCCTGGAGCGGCAGATCGAGCTGATCCAGCCCAAGGTGATCGTGGCCCTGGGGCGCATCGCGGCCCAGGCGCTCCTCGGCAACGACGGCCCCCTGGGCCAGATGCGCGGACAGTGGTACAGCGTCCGGGGCGTCCCGGCCATGGTCACCTACCATCCCGCCGCCCTGCTGCGGAACCAGGGGCTGAAGCGGCCCACCTGGGAAGACATGCAGCAGGTGCGCGACCGCCTGCGCGAGCTGCGCGCCTGACGAAGTCTTTCTTCGCGGCTTCTTTTTCCTGTGCGGATAAGCTATAGGCTGGACAAGCCCTTGAGAAAGGTGTTAACTTTCCTTTAGACACAAGCTATTTTTGGGTCGTCGTATGGCAACCCCAGATCATTCGCCTGAGCCGGCAGCTTCATTCGATGACTTCCTAAGGAGGATGGAGCCCCGGCTCAAACGCCTCCTGGGGACCTATCGTATTCCTCCTGAAGATGCGGAAGATGTGTTGCAGCAGGCCCTCCTGGCGCTGCTCTACCAGTGGGACCGGGTACGCGACCCGGAGTGCTGGCTGGTCGGAACGCTGAAGCGGCATTGCCTGATGTACTGGCGCAACAACCGGCGGCGGATCTACTCGGCGGTGGACTCGACCGTGCTGGAGTGGCTGTCGGAGCCGGTCGCTCCGAGCCAGGAGAGGGCGGACATGCTCTGCGACCTGGAGAGCCTGCTGGACCGGCTCCCGTCGCGCTGCCGTTCCCTCCTGCAGCTCCGCTTCCGGATGGGCTTCGAGCCGCCCGAGATCGCGCGCAGGCTGGGCTATCGGCCCTCGAGCATAGGCAAGATCACGCACCGCTGCCTCGCGGCACTGAGCCGCGAGCTTTTCGCGGCTGGCCTGACCCTTGAAGAGCCCGAGGACGCCCTGCGGGCGGCCGAGCGTAGTTAGGCTACGCCGAAGCCTTTTCCACCAGAGGGCTTGCGGCGGGCGCTCTCTTCCTGTGTAG
The DNA here is from genome assembly GCA_963741305.1 of uncultured Holophagales bacterium. GTDB lineage: Bacteria > Acidobacteriota > Thermoanaerobaculia > Multivoradales > UBA5704 > DATMER01. The sequence continues at coordinate 1,135,588 of CAVUHL010000003.1, forward strand.
TGAATCCCTGATGGATACGCCGTACCTCCTTCCGCACCAGGACCGCCTCCTGCGCCGCATCGATTCGATGGAGACGCCGCTGGTGCAGGTCTGGGGCTGGCCCGGCAGCGGCAAATCGGCGCTCCTCCAGGCGCTCCTGGACCGGCACGGCCCCAAAGCACGGGGCCTGAGCCTCGGCGAATTGGAGGACGGGACCGGGCTCCGCAAAACCGTGGAGGACGCGCACGCCCAAGGGGTGCGCTGGCTCGTGGCACAGGGAGAGGAGCGGGAGCGCCTGGCAGAAATGGCGCGCTGGCTGCCCCCCGGCCAGCGCCTGGTTTTTGCGGGCGAGGGCCGCTGGGAGGAGGCGCCCCTGGCCGTCTCCGTCCTGCCCCCCCAGGAGATGTTGCTGACTCCGGGCGAGGTGGCCACGCTCTGGCACCTTCTGACCGGCGAAGTGCCCTCGCCCGAAGCCGGGAGGGTGCTCTGGATGGCGAGCGACGGTTGGTACCGGCCGCTGCGGCTCGCCATCGAGGCGACCGGCGGCATGGGACTGGATAGCGTCGATCCCGAGGGCCTCTTGGAAGTCGCGCCAGTCCGCTTCTTCCTGCGGCACGAAGTGGTGGAAGCCTTCGGGGACGAGCAGCTGAAGCTCCTGGACGAGATCCCCTTTGACCGTCCAGGAGATGATTCGTGGAGCGCCATCGACGCCCGTGGCCTGTGGGTGGAAGGGGAAGAGAGGGACCGCCTTCCCACCCTCCTGGTGGCCTTCCTGGAGCGGGAGCGGCAACGCCGGCACCGGCCCGGAAAGCCGGAATCCCAGCCCGCTCCGCCCACGCTTCCGGCGTCTGCAGGCATCGCGGGCGTCGAGGGGACGCCCGTCTACTCCCTCGGCTTTCTCGGCAGCCCGTTCGCCCGGCGCCGCGATCCGGACGGCACGGAAGTAGAGCTGGACTGCCGCCTCAAGCGCGCGTTCCAGGTCCTGGCCTACCTGGCCTCCTCTCCGGGCCTGGAGGCCGGCCGCGAGGATCTGATGGAAGCGGTCTGGCCCACCGAGGGCGAGCGCACCATCGACCGCAACTTCCATCCGACGCTGAGCCACCTGCGCCGCGCCCTGGAGGCCGGCCGGAAGGACGAAACCCCGCCCCTGCTCTTCCGCAAGGGGGTCTACCGGCTCAACCCGGACCTCATCTGGGAGATCGACGCCCTGGAGCTCGACCGCCTGGTTAAAGAGGGCCGGGGCAGGCTCGACCGCGGCGATGCTCCTGCCGCGGCCCAGAGCTGGGAGAACGCCTGGCGCCTCTACCGCGGCCCCTTCCTTCCTGGCGTCTACGAGCCCTGGGTCGCGGACCGCCGCGAGAGGTACCAGCGCCTCTACCTGGAGCTGCTGCGCGAGCTCGGCGACCTCTATCTCAAGCTGGAGAAGCCCGAGCAGGCCATGGACGCCTACCGCTCGGTGCTGCTCGAGGATCCGCTCCAGGAGCGCGTTCATCTGGCGGTGATGCGGCTCTACGCCAGCCAGGGCCGCCGCGACCTGGTGCGCCGCCAGTATGACCGGCTCTGCACCCTGCTGCTCGAAGAGCTGGGCGTCGAGCCCAATCCCCAGACCACCCGTGACTATCACCGCCTCATGGAATAGGGTTGTCCGGCCCCTCCCCATCTGCTAGCTTCCGCGCCGGATGAAACCCACGCCCCTGCGAGCCGTCTGCCTCGGCGGCTTCCTCTACGGATCGATCGTGTACGGGCTCGTCCTGTCGCTGATCCACGTCCTGCACAACCGCCTGGGGACGCGCGATGCCCTCGTGGCCTGGGTGATCTTCAGCCTGCTCTACGGGCTCGGCGCCGCGGCTGTCTTCCTGCTGGGCTACGGGCTGGCAAGACGCCGGGTCGAGCGCGGAGCGTGGATCGGGCTCCTGCTCTTCAACCTGGGCTTCTGGGAGCTGTTCTGGCTCCACGGGCTGACTTACGACCAGTACCCCTTCGGCCATCTTTCCGGGGCGGGAGGCATGGTCGCCTTCGTAGCTGTCCTCGTGGCGCTCATCGCCATCGCCGTGACGATCGCCTCCTGGCTGCTGTTCCGGCTCCTTCTGGCGCTCTGGCGCCGCGGCTGGCTTTCCCGGGCAGCCATTGCGGCCTTCCTACTGGGCTTGATCGTTCATGCCGCGGCCCCGCTCTACGCGGGCAAGCCCTGGGCCATGGGCAAGGCGGCGAGCCCGGCGCCCAAAATTCAGGTGGAGGAGACTGGGGTCAAGGTCGCCCTGGTGGGGCTCGACGGCTCCGACTGGAAAGTCCTCCGCCCCATGATCGACAAGGGCGAGCTGCCATCGTTCGCCGGGATGATCAAGAACGGCTCGACAGCCAGCCTCGCGACCTTCCCGGACTCGAACTCGGCGGTCATCTGGACCTCCATCTACACCGGCGTCCTGCCTGAGCATCACGGCGCGCTCGATTTCTACCGCATCGACCTGCCCGGCCTGAGTGGTGAAGGGCTGTTCCCGGTCCATCGCACCTTCTTCAAGGAACTGACCGGTATCCTCGCCAAGGTGGGCCTGTCGCGGCAGCGGATGATCAACCGGTACTCGGTCCACGCCCTGCCCATCTGGGAGATTGCCGATCACGCGAAAATGACCATCGGAGTCGTCGACGGCTACTTCTACTCGTTCCCGGCCATCGTCCCCTCCAGGAAGGAGAGCTACTTCCTCTCCTATGGCCTGGACGGTTATGCCCAGGAGCCCGGCGGCAAGAAGATGGAAGAGGTAGAGCTGTTCGTTCAGCCCTCGAGCCTGTGGCGCGAGCTGCGGCCTCTGCTCGACCTACCCGACTTCGAGTGGCAGTCGGCCGCGGTGCTCCGGCTCCTGGACGAGCGGCCTCAGCCCAGGTTCCTGAACGTCTACACCCACGAGCCCGACACGGTCCAGCACCTGTTCTGGAAGTGGTACCAGCCGCAATACTTCCTCGGGGTCGATGAGGAGGAGGTCCGGGAGAAGGGGGACCGCATCCCCGCCATGCAGCGGGGGTTCGATACCTTCCTCGGCAAGCTGCAGCAGAAGCTGAGCCCGGACACGGTGCTGATCGTCGCCTCGGACCACGGCCACGCCCCGACGATCCTCCACCAGGACTTCTACACGCAGCACCGTCACGGCCCGCCGGGAATCCTGCTGATGCAGGGCGGACCGGTGAAGCCCGGCGTGGTGATCGAAGGGGCGCACATCCTCGACCTGTATCCGACGATGCTCTACCTGCTCGGGCTGCCTGTGCCGAAGGATGCGGCGGGCAAGGTCATGCTGGATGCGCTCGATCCGGAGTTCGTACGCCGCCATCCCGTGCGTACGATCCCGACCTACGACGTCCTCGGGCCAGCCGAGGGGCTCCCCGGAGGGCGGCGGGAGAGCGGGCAGGATCAGCGGGAGCTGGAGAAGCTCAAGGCTCTCGGCTACATCTGAGGCGCGATAGACTTTCCAGGGAGACTCCATGATCGACAAACGTGACATGCCGGTGGTGATCCTTTGTGGCGGCCAGGGAACCCGGCTGCGCGAGGAGACCGAGTACCGGCCCAAGCCGATGGTGGAGATCGGCACGCGCCCGATCCTCTGGCACATCATGAAGATCTACGGCGCCTACGGCCTCGACCGCTTCGTGCTCTGCCTCGGCTACAAGGGCTGGGAGATCAAGCAGTACTTCCTCCGCTACCGGGAGATGCTCTGCGACTTCACGCTCTCGATGGACGGCTCGCAGCCGATCGAGCTCCACAACCGGGACGGCTACGAGCCCTGGCAGGTGACTTGTGCCGAGACCGGGGCCGACACCGCCACGGGCGCGCGCCTCTGGCTCGTACGGAACTACGTGAAGTCCCCGACCTTCTGCTTCACCTACGGCGATGCGGTGGGAAACGTGGACATCGACGCCCTGCTCGACTTCCACTGGTCCCAGGGACGGATCGCGACCGTGACCGGCGTCCATCCGACCTCGCGTTACGGCGAGATGCATGTGAACCCCCTGGATACCAGCGAAGTGGTGGAGTTCGCCGAGAAGCCGGCCGCGGAAGGCGTCGTGAGCGGCGGCTTCTTCGTGTTCCAACGCGAAGTGTTCGACTACCTGGACGACGACCCGCAGCTCTTCCTGGAGCAGCAGCCGCTCCGGAAGCTGGCGCGCGACGGCCAGCTCTCGGTCTACCTGCACGAGGGCTTCTGGCATCCCATGGACACCTACCGCGACTACCTGCACCTCAACAACCTCTGGAAGCAAGGGGAGACGCCCTGGAAGATCTGGTGATCAATTGCCGCTTCTGCGGCGCGCGGCTGGGGCACGTCTTCGTGGACCTCGGAGCCCAGCCGCTCGCGAACTCCTACCTGGAGCCGGAGCATCTGCGCCGGCCCGAGCCGTTCTATCCGCTCTGCGTCTACGTCTGCGGCGAGTGCTTCCTCGTCCAGCTCCCCGAGGAAGAGCGGCCCGACGCGATCTTCAGCGACTACGCCTACTTCTCCTCCTACTCGGAAAGCTGGCTCCGCCATGCCCGCCTCTACGCCGAGGCCATGATCGAGCGCTTCGGCCTTGGTTCCGAGCACCGGGTCATCGAGATCGCGAGCAACGACGGCTACCTCCTGCGCTGGTTCAAGGACCGGGGCATCCCCGTCCTCGGCATCGAGCCGGCCCGCAATGTGGCCGAGGCGGCTGAGGCCGCGGGCATTCCCACCCAGGTCTGCTTCTTCGGAACGGAAACCGCTCTTGAGCTGCCCGCAAAAGCCGACCTCCTGGTAGGCAACAACGTGCTCGCCCACGTGCCGGACCTGAACGATTTCGTGAAAGGGCTCAAGGCCGCGCTCGCTCCGGAAGGCGTGCTCACCATGGAGTTCCCCCACCTGCTCCGGCTGATGGACGAGGACCAGTTCGACACGATCTACCACGAGCACTACTCCTATTTCTCATTCCTGACAGCAAGGAAAGTCTTCGCCGCCCATGGCCTGAGCGTCTTCGATGTGGAAGAGCTGCCCACCCATGGCGGATCGCTCCGCATCTACGCGCGCCATCAGGAAGACGCTTCGAAGCCGGTGGAGCCGAGGGTGATCGAGTTGTTGGCCCGCGAAGAGGCCGCCGGCCTCGGAAGCCTTGACGCCTACCGCTCCTTCGCGCAACGGGTCGGGCGGGTGAAGCGCGGCCTGCTCCGGTTCCTGATCCAGGCGAAGGAGGATGGGAAGTCCGTCGTGGGCTACGGCGCGCCAGCCAAGGGCAACACGCTCCTCAACTACTGCGGCGTGCGCACCGACTTCCTCGACTACACGGTCGACCTGAGCCCTCACAAGCAGGGGCGGTATCTGCCAGGCACGCGCATCCCGGTCTTCGCGCCCGACCGCATCCGCGAGACCCGGCCGGACTACGTGCTCATCCTGCCCTGGAACCTCAAGGAGGAGATCACGGCGCAGATGTCCGACGTCCGCTCCTGGGGCGGCAAGTTCGTGGTGGCGATCCCCGAGGTCCGGATTTCCGAATGATTTTCAAGGAGACTCCGCTCGCGGGTGCGTACGTCCTGGAGCCGGAGCGCTTCGAAGACGACCGGGGCTTCTTCGCCCGCACCTACGACCGCGACCAGTTCGAAGCGCACGGCCTCGACCCCGAGATGATCCAGTGCAGCGTCTCCTTCAATCACCGGCGGGGAACCCTGCGCGGCCTCCACTTCCAGTCCGCGCCCTATGAAGAGATCAAGCTCGTGCGCTGCACCCGCGGCCGGATCTGGGATGTGATCGTGGACGTCTGCCCCGGCTCGTCCACCCGCGGGCAGCACTTCGCCGTGGTGCTCTCGGCAGAGGAGGGCAACGCCCTCTATGTCCCCAAGGGGATGGCCCATGGATTCATCACCCTGGAAGATGCGACAGAAGTCTTCTATCAGATTTCCGAGCGCTACTCGCCCGATCATTCCCGCGGCTACCGCTGGGACGATCCCACCTTCGCAATTCCCTGGCCGGAGCCGGTCGAGGTGATGTCCGATAAGGACCGCAACCTCCCGTTCTTCCTATGACCGACATGATGCGCTTCATCGCGGACCTCTATCCGATCTGCCGCAGCATCACGGGCAACGGCGTGCGCCAGACGCTGGCGAAAGTGGGGGAGCGCATCCGCTTGCAAGTCCACGAAGTCCCGACCGGCACGCAGGCCTTCGACTGGACCGTGCCCAGGGAGTGGAACATCCGGGACGCCTGGATCAAGGATCCGCACGGCAGGAAGATCGTGGACTTCCAGCACCTCAACCTGCACGTCCTCAACTACAGCGTGCCGGTCCACAAAAAGGTTTCTCTGGCGGAGCTGAAGGAGCACCTGTTCACCCTTCCTGACCAGCCTGGGCTCGTGCCGTACCGCACCTCCTACTACCGGGAAGCCTGGGGCTTCTGCATGGCCCATCACCAATGGCTGGGCTTGGAGGAGGGCGAGTACGAGATATGCATCGACTCGACCCTGGAGGATGGCTCGCTGACCTACGGCGAGTGCTTCCTCAAGGGAAAGACGGAGCGGGAAGTGTTGATCTCCTGCCACGTCTGCCATCCCTCGCTCTGCAACGACAACCTTTCCGGCCTGGCGGTCTGCACCTTCCTGGCCGAGGAGCTCGCGAAAGCGCCGCGGCGGCTGTCCTACCGCTTCGTCTTCATCCCCGGCACGATCGGCTCGATCACCTGGCTTGCGCTCAACGATTCGAGCCGCATCACCGCTGGCCTTGTAGCCGCGAACCTGGGAGATTCCGGGCATTTCCATTACAAGAAGACCCGCCAGGGAGATGCTGAGATCGATCGCGCCGTGCTTCAGGTGTTGAGAGGGAAGGAGCACGGGGTGGAGGATTTCGTCCCCTTCGGCTACGACGAGCGCCAGTACAGCTCTCCCGGTTTCAACCTGCCGGTGGGCTCGCTCACACGCACACCTTATGGCCGCTATCCCGAGTACCACACGTCGGCGGACAACCTCGATTTCATCAAAGCTGAGAGCCTGGAAGGCTCTCTCAAGACTTATCTATCCGTGATGAACGTCCTGGAGGGGAACCGGCGCTATCAAAACCTCAATCCCAACTGCGAGCCGCAGCTCGGCCGCCGCGGTCTCTACAGAATGATCGGCGGCGACGATTCCGCAAGGCAGCGCGAGCTCGCCCTGCTCTGGGTGCTCAACCTTTCGGACGGCGAGCACGGCCTCCTCGACATCGCCGAGAGATCGGGCATGCCCTTCGAAGCAATCCAGGCCGCCGCCGAGGCGCTCCTGGAAGTCGACCTGCTGAAGGAGCTGCCATGAAAGGACAGACGGCCCTGATCACCGGCGCCAGCGGCGGCATCGGCTCCGCCATAGCCCGCTCTCTCGCCGAGGAAGGCGTCCGTCTCTTCCTCGTTGGAAGGAATCTGGAGAAGCTGACCGTAGCCGGAGAAGCTTTTCAAGCCGATCTGACGGACGACGCCCAGCTCCGCGCCACGGCGGCGAAGGTGCGCGAGGTCTTCGGAGGAGTGGACCTCCTGATCCACAGCATCGGACTCTTCCGAGCCGGCCCGATCGAGACCTTGCCGGTCGAAGACCTCGACGCCCAGTACCGGGTGAACCTCAGGGTCCCCTACCTCCTCACCCAGGAGCTGCTTCCCTCCCTGATCGAGCGCCAGGGCCAGGTTGTCTTCATCAACTCCGGCGCCGGCTCCCACCCCGCGCGGGGAAGCTGGGGCGCCTACTCCGCGACCAAGCACGCCCTGCGCGCCCTCGCCGACTCGCTGAGGGACGAGGTCAACCGTAAGGGAGTGCGGGTGCTCACCGTCTTCCCGGGCCGCACCGCCACCCCCATGCAGGAAGAGGTTCACCGCTTCGAAGGCCGGCCCTACGACCCCTCGCGCTTTCTCCAGCCCGAGGACGTTGCCGCCTCTGTCCTCCAGGCCTTGCGCCTGCCCCGGACCGCGGAGCTGACCGACCTGCACATCCGGCCGATGCAGGGATAACCCTCGCCGCCCGCAGAACCGGTTTCATGCCGCGACCGGGCGCTTTTCTGTCGCGACCTGGCTCGTCAGTGACGATGGGGGATGGCGATGGCCTTGAGGTATAATTGGCGTACACGAAAAACTTAAAAGGAGAGGGCCCATGAGAAGCCTCAGGCTGACGTTGCTTTCCTCCCTCCTCGTCCTCGCAGGAGCCTTCATTCTCGCTCCGGCGGCATGGGCGACGTGCACCTGCAACAACACGATCAACGGAACCTCCGGGGACGACTACCTGACCGGCGGCTCAGGGGTGGACTGCATCTACGCGGGTGACGGCGGCGATCTGGTCTACGGGTTCGGTGCCGGCGACTGTCTGTACGGCGAAGGGGGAGCCGATGGGCTCTACGGCGCCGAGGGCGACGACGAGCTGATCGCAGGGCCCTCGGGGACCTACGACGATTTCTGCGGCGGCGGGGATGGAGCGGATCTGATCGACGGAGGGGACGACAAAGACGTCCTCGCGGGATACAACGGCAACGACGTCATCGTCGGCGGTAACGGGGACGACCAACTGATCGGCGGCCCCGATGACGACAGCCTCACCGGCCAGGCGGGGACCGACTATGCCAACGGCGGCGACCAGACGGATTTCTGCGACGCGGAGACCGAGGTGTACTGCGAGCTCTGATCCCCTGGCAGAGTACGGGTCGCGGGTCTCGCCGCGACCCAACCCGATCCTGCGCTGCAGGCATAAACCCCTCCTGGGACCGCCGGCATCTTGCCGGCTCCTTCAGCGCGCCCGCCCGTTGTAATTAGTCCTATACCTTTACATTCTTACAGAAGCCCGCACCCTCGGCCTCGGCCCGAGGGTTACGGTTCGAGATGCTGTCTGCCGGGTTCCGGACGGCCTCCGTAACCCACAAAGCAGTCAAGCCTGATCCCGTATTTCGACATTAAAGAACTGGCAGCATGTTTGCAAGTAGGCGACGCACGCTCGGTCCAATCCAGGCCGTAAGCAGTACTCGATAGAAGGGGTGTCCGTGAAGTTCAGACTCCTTGCCGCCGCTGCCGCACTCTGTCTCTCAACCGTGAATCTCCCCCCGGCTTCCGCGGTGATCGGAACGATCGACGCCGTGCCGGCCGCTACCCTGCTGCTTCCGTACTTCGAGCTTGACCTGGCCAAACAGAATGGCGTGAACACCCTGTTCTCGATCAACAATGCCTCGAACCTCGCCGTCCTGGCGCACGTAACGGTGTGGACCGACCAATCGGTCCCCGCCCTCGACTTCGACGTGTACCTGACCGGCTATGACGTCCAGACCATCAGCATGCGCGACATCTTTCAGAACGGCACCTTGCCGAGGACGGCGTCCGCCGGACAGGATCCGACGGACACGATCAGCCCGAGGGGCCCGCTTTCACAGGACGTCAACTTCTCCTCCTGCTCGTCGCTGCCGTACGCGCCTGGCGCCGTTAGCGTTTCGTTCCGCAGCCACCTGCAGGCTTGGTTCCAGGGCAATCAGTCTACGGCGACCGGCAACTGCGCCGGTTCCAAGCAGCCCGACACCAACATCCTGCGCGGCTACGTCACGGTCGACACCGTGAACGCCTGCAACCTGTTCTTCCCCTCGGACTGGTCGTACTACGCTCCATTCCTTACCAACCAGAACGTGCTCTGGGGCAATGTCACATACGTCAACCCGGACCCGGTGACCGGCAACTTCGCTCAGGGCGACACGCTGGTGCATATCGAGGCCTGCTCCACCTGCTTCGCCCCTGGCGACCACACCTTTTACGGCCGTTACAACGGTGCGACGGCGGCCGATGCCCGCGAGCCCCTGCCGACCACGATGGCTGCTGTTTTCCAGAACGGCGGCGGTTTCTCCGGTGGCACTGACTATCTCGTCTGGCGTGAGGCCAATGCCGACGACTCTGCCTACTCCTGCGCTCTCGAGGGTCCGCCGAACTGGTACCCGCTCAGCTTCTTCCAAGTCCTGATCTTCGACGAACAGGAGATGGTGATCGACGCCGAGGAATGCTGGTGGGGCATCCCGGACTGCTCTCCCTCTGTCATGATCCCGAACGCGGCAAACAGGATAGACGTCGCCAGCGACTTGCAGACACCCTTCGATTTCGGTTGGATGCATCTCAACCTTCAGCATCCCGCCATCACCTATCCAGATCCCTATGCCCAGATGTGGCTGACCACTGTGATAGAGGCCGACGGTCGGTTCAGCATTGGCTACCCGGCCATCCAGCTCGACAACGCCAACCAATGACTTTTCAAGTCCAGAGTGCTTGCCGGCGCTGCCGCGCTTGGTCTTCAACCATGAATCAGCTATGGCAAGCAAGGTATGCGCTGACGGGTGGTCCACCAACGCTCATTCAGCTCAGGAGGTCCAAGTGAAGAAGCTCTATCTCGGTGTCGGTCTTGTCCTCTGGATCTTGCTGCTGGGTGGCCAGGCTTCCGCGGTGATCGGAACGATCGACGCCGTGCCGGCCGCGACCCTGCTGCTCCCGTACTTCGAGGTGGACATCGCCAACCAGAACGGCATGAACACCATGTTCTGGATCAACAACGCCTCGGATGTCGCCGTCCTGGCGCACGTTACGGTGTGGACCGACCAGTCGGTCCCGGCGCTCGACTTCAGCGTCTATCTGACTGGCTATGACATGCAGAAGATCAACCTTCGCGACATCTTCGTCAACGGCAACCTGCCGCGCACCGCTCCCGCCGGTCAGGACCCGGCGGACACGATCAGCCCAAAGGGCACGCTTTCGCAGGACTTCAACTTTGCCTCCTGCTCGAGTTTGCCGTACGCGCCCGGCGCGGTGGGCGCATCGTTCCGAGCCCACCTTCAGGCCTGGTTCCAGGGCAATCCGTCCCCGGCCACCGGCAACTGTGCCGGTTCCAAGCAGCCCGACACCAACGTCCTCCGTGGCTATGTCACCGTCGACACGGTGAACGCCTGCAACCTGTTCTTCCCCTCGGACTGGGCGTTCTATGACACCTATGTGACCGACCAGAACGTGCTCTGGGGCACTGTCGTCTACGTCGACCCGAGCCGGAACCTGGCCCAAGGCGACACGCTGGTGCATATCGAAGCCTGTCCCACCTGCTTCGCCCCGGGAAACCACACCTTCTACGGTCGCTACAACGGTGCCACGGCGGCCGACGCTCGCGAGCCCCTGCCGACCACGATGGCTGCTCTTTACGAGAACGGCAGCAGCACGGACTTCCTCGTCTGGCGTGAAGCCGACGAGAGCGACACCGCCTACAACTGCGCTCTCCAGGGTCCGCCGACTTGGTACCCGCTCAGCTTCTTCCAAGTCCTGATCTTCGACGAAAAGGAGGCTGTGGTGGACGCCGAGGAATGCTGGTGGGGCGAACCGGACTGCACCCCCACTGTCATGATCCCGAACGAGGCAAACAGGATCGACGTCGCCAGCGGCTTGTTGACACCCTTCGTTTCCGGTTGGATGCACCTCAACCTTCAGCACCACGAGGTCATCCCCATCTATGCAGATCCCCATGCCCAGATGTGGCTGACCACTGTGATGGAGAGTGGAGGTCAGTACAGCGTCGGCTTCCCGGCCATCCAGCTCGACAACGCCAACCAATGACTTTCAAGACCAGAGTCCTCGGGCCGATGTTGGCCAAAGGATGTAAAGAGGAAGGAGTCTCTGTGAAGCTTAGATTGCTGTCGTTTGCAGCCGCTCTCTGTCTGTCGATCGCGCTCTCGGCCGGCCCGGGATTTGCCCAGGCCGAGGAGATCAAGCCAGAGCCCGAGCTCGTACGCCAAATGCTCCAGGAGGGGTGGATCAAGATGGCGGAGGGAGTGCTGCAGCGGACCGAATGGGGACCGGTGGAGACCTTCACCTATGGTGAGGACGGTCTACGCTGGACCGCGCGAAAGCTCAAGGCCCGCCTCGATCTCCTCGAGAAAGAATATGCGAACTATCCTACCGAGGAACTCGCCGGTATCATCGAGAGCCTCGAGAGCCAGCTCAACGAGATAGACGAGGTTATGACGTCCGGCGCCGCCGGGGTAGAGGTCGTCAGCCCCGACGAGCTCGCGGATTGTTCCATCGTTTACTCGGCGACTGCGGCCGCCGATCCCGAGACCGGTCCTTCTGCCCCGGGCACCAAGGCGAACGCCACCGCCTCTTTCCACGCCAGCTGCGGCGAGGTCGGGAATACCTACGCCTATGCCTACGCACGGGCGACGGCGGGGGCGGTGACCACGGTCAAAATCCAGGAGGACCCGAAGTACGACAGCTCCTGGGCAGATAGCGCCGCCTCGGCCAGCGCGCCCGGCAGCCTTGACTGCTTTTCCGAGGCCTATGCGCGGACCTGGAGCACCCAGCACAACTACGAGAGGTCGGACACCAACCACTCCTGCTCGTCCGCTAGCCCGGTCACGGTCTCGATCGGCGGCCTCTCCGATGTTTGGCTTAACGCCAACCACCCCTGCGAGACCGTGACGTGGTCTGCCAGCGCGACCGGAGGGAGCGGCGCTTACAGCTACAAGTGGTACCTCGGCACGGGTACCATCGTCGTGAGCACCAAAAGCTCGTATTCCAGGACGTACTGCACGACCAACAAGCAAGTCGACGTCAGGGTCGTCGCCACCGACACCAGCTCACCTGTCAAGACCGACGATGCCACCTTCACCACCTGGATCCACTACTAGGAGCCCACCGTTGTAATTAGTCCTATGCCTTTACATTCTTACAGAGGACCCCAGCTTCGGCCTCGGATCGGAGGTTACCGTTCGAGATGCTGGCTGCCGGGTCCGAGCGGCCTCCGTAATTCGCAAAGCAGTCAAGACTGGCCGCTATTTCGACATTCAATAACTGGCAGCATCGTTGCAAGAACGCCGCGAGCGCTCAGGCCAATACAGGCCGTAAGCTGTACTCAGTTGTAGAGGTGTCCGTGAAGTTCAGGCTCCTTTCCGTCGTGGCCGTGCTGTGTCTCTCCACCACGAATCTCCCCCGCGCTTCGGCGCAGCCTCAGTCGATGGAACGCATGCTTCAGCAGGATTGGCAGACCGTGCAGGACGGGGTCCTGCAGCGGGATCTGGGAGAGGGTCGAGTCGAAACCTATAGCTACGGCGAGCAGGGCAAGCGCTGGCGGGCGCAACGGCTCGCCAAGCGCATCGCCTCCCTGGAACGTGAATACCGTGCCTATCCCTCCACTCGCCTCGCCGAGATCCTGGCGGCGTTGAAGGGAGAGCTCCGGCAGTCGAAGCAGATCCTCAAGAGCTCCAGCTCCAGTGTGAGCAGCGGGGGAATCGAATCCACCAGCGCCGGCCTGACGGCGGGCTGTGAGCCGACCGTGACGCTGGGAGCCAACGCCGCTCCGCAGTCGACCCGGGTCCCCGGCGCGACCGCCAGCGCCCACGTGTCGTTCCAGAGCCCCGCCGACTGCTACGGGAACACCTACGCCTACGCGTACTCCCGCGCCACCTTCGGGAGCACCATGAACGACGACAGCCAGGAGGATGCGCAGTACGACGGCACCGTCCTGTCGGCCTCTCTTTCCGTGAGCGCCACCGGCTCGACCGGTTGCTTCTCCGAAAGCTATGCCCAGGCCTGGATCCAGGACCGCAGCTACGAGGCCTCCGACGCGAACTACGCCTGCACCGCGGGTCCGTCGGAGGGGACGCCCTACGGCCTGCCCTTCAAGATCCCCGGCACGATCAAGGCCGCAGATTTCGACAACGGCGGCGAAGGAGTCGCCTATCACGAGGTCTCGCCCGACCTGGACAACGTCTACCGCGCGACCGACGTGGACCTGTACGAGGACATGGTCATCCATCTCGAGGCCGGGGACTGGATGCAGTACACCCTCGATGTTCAGGCTCCTGGCACCTACACCCTGATCGCCCAGACCGGGGCGGAAGCGGCGGGCGGCGTGTTCCATCTCGAATTGGACGGCGTCGACCTGACCGGACCGGTAGAGGTCCCGCCGACGGGAGGCTGGATGTACTGGGGCTCTGCCATTCGCCAAGCTGTGAAGTTCCCAGCAGCCGGGCAGCACACGCTGCGCTTCAAGGTGGACGCGTGGTTCGACGGCTTCCACTCCCTGCGCTTCGTCGTGGCGCAGGCACCGTTCGGCGGCACGGCTCGGACCCTGCCGGGCACGATCAAAGCGGTGGACTTCGACGAAGGCGGGGAGATGCTCTCCTATCACGACAACTCGGCCGGATGCGATGGGAGCTGCGGCTACCGCAAAGCGGACGTGGACCGCTGGGACGAGCACGTGTGGCACACCACCTCCGGCGAATGGATGGAGTACACGATGGACGTCACCACGACCGGCGTCTACACGATGACGTTCAAGGTTGGCTCCTGGGAGGGAGGCGGGACCTTCCATGTGGAGATCGACGGCGTGAACGTGACTGGTCCGCTCACCCTGCCCAACACCGGCAGCTGGCTCCCGACCGCGACGGTCACCAAGACCGGAGTGAGCCTCACGGCCGGCCGCCGCGTGATGCGGCTTGTGATCGATAGCGACGCGGGCTCCATTGATGCAGGAACCTTCGACACCACTACCGTCCAACCCTGATAAGCGTTCAAAAGCAGAGTCCTCGGGCCGATGTCCGGCCAAGGATGTAGAGAGGAAGGAGTCTCTGTGAAGTTTAGATTGTTGTCGTTTGTTGTCGGTCTTTGTCTGTCGATCGCGCTCACTGCCGACCCCGGCCTTGCCCAGGCCCAGGAAATCAAGCCGGAACCCGAGCTCGTACGCCAGATGCTCCAGGAAGGGTGGACGAAGGTGGTGGACGGAGTGCTGCAGCGGACCGAGTGGGGCCAGGTAGAGACCTTCACCTATGGTGAGGACGGTCTACGCTGGACCGCGAGAAGGCTCGAGGCCCGCCTCGGGTTCCTCGAGAAGGAATATGCGAGCAATCCTACCGAGGAGCTCGCCGGCATCATCGAGAGCCTCGAGAGCCAGCTCATCGAGGCGGACGAGGTGATGAAGTCCGGCGCCGCCGGGGCAGAGGTCGCCAGCCCCGACGAGCTAGCGGACTGCAACGTTACCTACGGGGCAACGGCCGCCGCCGATCCAGAGACCGGTTCTATCGGCGTCAAGGCGAACGCTACCGCCTATTTCCACGCCAACTGCGGCCAGACCGGGAGCTCCTTTGCCTATGCCTATGCCAAGGCGACGGCGGGGACGGTGCTCACGATCAGGAGCCAGGAGGACCCGAAGGAGAACGGCTCCTGGCTGGACAGCGCCGCCTCGGCAAGCGCGCCCGGCAGCCTGGACTGCTTTTCCGAGGCCTATGCCCGGGCCTGGAGCACCCAGCTCAACATCAACTACGAGGTCTCGGACACCAACTTCTCCTGCCCGCAGCCCATTGAGCCGGTCACGGCCTCGATCAGCGGTCCTTCCGAGGTCTGGCACCCCAGCTACAACTACTCCACCTGCCAGATCGTAACGTGGTCTGCCGACGTGTCCGGAGGGACCCCCGGCTACACCTACCAGTGGTACATCGGCCAAGGCACCACCGTGCTGGGCACCGGGAGCTCGTTCACGAAGAAGTTCTGCCAGCCCAGTCAGCGGGTCGACGTCAGGGTCGTTGCCACCGACAGCGGCAACCCCGCCCAGTCCGCCCAGGCCACCTTCACCACATGGATTTACTTCGAGCAGAGCTGCATGATCTGTGAATAGCGGCGCGCAACCATCCCGGGCGGAGCCGGCTCGCCGGCCCGCCTTCTATTTCAGAACGCTTGGGACGCTGTAACTTCCGAGCGGGTAGTGCCTCCCTTGCAGGCCCCCCAGCTCGTCACAACGTGGAGGATCGATGTTCAGAAAGCTTTTTGCCGCGATGTTTTTCGCGGCGCTCCTTACCCTGCCGGATGCCGCTCGGGCGCAGACCTGCGCCCGCACGCTCACGGCCGACGTGGTCGCCTTCGACCAGGTTTTCTTCTGGAACCGCCTCGGCGCGGTGCAGCCCCAGGGCATGATGTTCGCCCTGCGGCGCGACGTGGTGCCGATCAGCGGCAATTCCCTTTCCGCCGGCAACGTCAAGCTGCGGGCGGAAAAGCGGCCGCGCCCCATGGTCCTGCGCATGAACGTGGGCGACTGCCTGCGTATCAGCTTCCAAAACCTGCTGAGCTCCACCCGGCGCGACGACAACCAGTCCGCCACCCGCTGGGCGTCGATCCACGCCGTGGGTATGCAGCTCACCTCTTCGACGCTGGATGACGGTTCCTACGTTGGCGCCAACCCCAACGGGCTGGTGGACGTGGGGCAGTCCACCGTCTACACACTCTATGCCGGGCGCGAGGGGGAGCACGTGCTCTATAGCGCCGGCGCCCTGGCGGGCGGCGAGGGGGATGGCGGTCACGTCAACTCCGGCCTGTTCGGCGCCATCCTCGTCGAGCCGGTGGGATCACGCTGGTACCGCAGCCAGGTGACGCGCCAGGAGCTCGACTGGGCCAGCACGTCGACGACCACTCACAGCCAGCCGGTCATCAATTACGAAGCCGTCTACCCGAGCGGCGCCCGGGCCGGGACCCCCATCCTTCACATGCTCAACGGCACCGAGATCATTCATACCGATTTGAATGCCGTCATCACCGGGTCGCTGCCGGGCAGCGGCGCCAAGGGCTGGTTCCCAGCGGGGACCTTCCCGGCCAATGTCACCTACCCGCAGCGCGAGCAGCCGTTCCGGGAGTTCACGGTCATCTACCATGACGAGATCGGCGCCGTGCAGGCCTTTCCCCAGTTCGAAGGGCGCGAGCTCGGCCATACGCTGCACAGCGCCCGCGACGCCTTCGCCATCAACTACGGCACGGGCGGCATCGGCGCCGAGGTCCTGGCCAACCGGTTCAAGGTCGGGCCCATGCACGCGTGCACCGAGTGCAAGTACGAGGAGTTCTTCCTTTCCTCCTGGGTAGTGGGCGATCCCGCCATGATCGTGGACGTGCCGGCCAACCATCCCTGCACCGTCCAGGACATCCGCAGCGCCGGCAAGCCCACCTATGCCACAAACCCGTGCACGCCGACGCCCGGGGCCAAGGCTACCAAGGCCTTTTACCCGGACGACCCGTCCAACGTGCACCACGGCTACCTGAACGACCACACCCGGTTCCGGGTGCTCCACGCCGGCAGCAAGGAGCACCACATCCATCACCTGCACGCCCACCAGTGGCTGTTCTCGGCCGACAGCGACAAGTCGAGCTACCTGGACAGCCAGGCCATCGGACCGGGCGCTTCCTTCACGGCTGAGATCGCCTATGACGGAGGCGGCAACCGCAACAAGACGGCGGGCGACTCGATCTTCCATTGCCACTTCTACCCGCACTTCGCCCAGGGCATGTGGGAGCTCTGGCGAGTCCACGACGTGTTCGAGCGCGGCACGATCCTCGACGGCGCGGGGCGGCCGGCGTCGGGAGACAACCGCGCCCTGCCCGATGGCGAGATCGCCGCCGGCACGCCGATCCCGGCCCTCATCCCGCTGCCCGGCAAGCCGATGCCGCCGATGCCGGGCGCCACGGTCCAGATCTCCGCGGGCCAGCCGCTGGTCAGCGGAACCGGCAACCCCGGGTTCCCCTTCTTCGTCCCAGCCAAGGCCGGGCACCGCCCGCCCAAGCCGCCGCTGGACACCCGCGACGACGGCGGCCTGCCGCGCCACCGCATCAACGGCGGCACCTTCGTCGAGGCCCACACCCGGCTCGACTTCCACAAGGAGCTGCTGACTGCCCAGGCCGAGCAGATCCCGGAGAACGGGACGACGGTGGAGCAGCAGGCTATGACGTTCCACGAGCAGGCCAGCCACCCGAGCTGCGAGCCGAACGGCACGTGCGGCGTGAGCTTCGCCACCAACGGCAGGCCGCGGGTGGCCGGCGCGCCCTACGCCGAGCCGTGCGATGCCACCTCGTCGGCCGCCCCCCGCATCATCAAGGCAGCCGACATCGAGGACGACGTCAAGCTCAACAAGGCCGGCTGGCACTTCCCGCAGCAGCGCTTCAGCGCCCTGTGGGAGGACGTCGACGACTTCCTCGCCCTCTCCGGCGGCACCAAGAAGCCGCCCGAGCCGCTCTTTTTCCGCGCCAACAGTGGCAACTGCATCGACTTCTGGTTCACCAACCTGGTGCCCAAGGAGTACAAGCTCGACGACTTCCAGGTGCGCACCCCCACAGACATCCTGGGCCAGCACATCCATCTGGTGAAGTTCGACGTGACCGCTTCCGACGGCGCGGCCAACGGCTTCAACTACGAGGACGGCTCGTTCAGCCCCGGCGAGGTGCAGGAGCGCGTCCATGCCATCCGCGCCTTCAACGGCTGCTCCGAGCCCACCGACTCCCGCGACGGCTCCTTCACCTGTCCCAAGGCCAAGGTGCATCCGTTCTTCGGCGCCGGCCCGGACAAGGATGGCGACGGCGTGGCCGACTGGCTCGGCGCCCAGACCACGATCCAGCGCTGGTGGGCCGACCCGGTCAAGGACAACGCGGGCAACGACCGGACGTTGCGCACGGTCTTCACCCATGACCACTTCGGCCCCTCGACCCATCAGCAGGCCGGGCTCTACGCCGGCTTGGTGATCGAGCCCACGAGCTCGGCCTGGTACCACAACGAGACCGGCGCCACGCTGGGCGGCCGCCACGACGGCGGCCCCACCTCCTGGCAGGCGGTCATCGATCCTCCCGTCGAGCCGTCCTACCGCGAGTTCCTGCTGGAGTTCGGCGACTTCCAGCTCGCCTATGAGGCGGACAGCAACCCCTGCCGCTTCGACACGGGGCTGGGCGCGATCCGCTGCGACGACCCGGACAATGCGATCAACCCTCCGGGCCGGGAGGCGGTGGGCATCCCCGACCTGCTGCTGCGGCCCGAGGAATGCCCGGGGAGCGGCGCCGCTCCCCCCTGCCCGGAGGCGGTCTCGGCCGACGACCCGGGCACCATGTCCGTCAACTACCGCAACGAGCCGCTGGCCCTGCGGGTGCGCGACCCGCAGAGCAACTCGCAGGCCGCCAACCAGCAGGGGGACCTCTCGTACGCGTTCGCCTCGATCCAGCGCGCGGACCCCGCCCTCAACAGCCAGCCCGGCTTCTACCTGCCGCTGAACCAGGACTTGGACGACTACGACCCGTTCACGCCGATGATGCGCGCCTACGAGAACGACCGGGTGCAGGTGCGGGTGCTGGTAGGCGCCCACGAGGAGGGGCACAACTTCAGCATCCACGGCGTGAAGTGGCTGTTCGAGCCGTCGGATCCCAACTCCGGCTACCGCAGCAGCCAGATGATGGGCATCTCGGAGCACTTCGAATTCATCATCCCGCAGCTCATCAAGAACCCGAACGGCTCGTACGCCGACCGCCTGTGGTCCGCCGGCTCCTCGACGGATGATTTCTGGAACGGCCTCTGGGGCGTCCTGCGGTCCTACAACAACCACGAGCAAAACCTCATGGAGCTGCCGGACAACCCTCCCGGGAGCAAATCGGGCGGGGACTACGGCTTCTCCTGCCCCAAGAACGCTCCGGTCCGCACCTTCGACGTCACCGCCGTCGCGGCGTCCGCAGCCCTGCCCAACGGCCGGCTCGTCTACAACAGCCGGACCGACGGGGCCTTCGGGCCCATGTTCGACCCCACGGGGATCCTCTACGTCCGCTCGAGCGACCTCGATGCCACCGGCAAGCTCAAGCCCATCCTGAACACCCGGCCCGAGCCGCTGATCCTGCGCGCCCTGGCCGGCGACTGCATCAAGCTCACGCTGCGCAACAAGCTCCCGGCTACTCCTTTCGACCTGGACGGCTACAACACCCTGCCGATGATCGTCGAGGGCTTCAATGCCAACGACATCAAGCCCTCCGTCTACGTGGGCCTGCACCCTCAGCTCCTCCACTATGACGTCAGCCGCTTCGACGGCACCATGGTCGGCCGCAACAAGGACCAGTTGGTGGCACCGGGCCAATCCCAACTCTACGAGTGGTATGCCGGCGACGTCACGATCAACAACGGCTCCATCACCGCCACCCCGATCGAGTTCGGCGCCACCAACCTGATCTCCTCCGACCGCATCGAGCATGCGAGCAAGGGGGCCTTCGGCGCGCTGATCATCGAGCCGCAGGGCGGCTTCATCAACGAGTTCGATCCCACCCGCCGCGCGATGGCGAGCATCAATGGCGGGACCGAGGGCAACTTCCGCGAGTTCGTCGTGCTCCTCCAGAACGACGTCAACATGCGGACCGAAAGCGACCTGCCCAAGCCGAGCGACCCCGATTGCATCCTCAACGAACCGGCCCCGCCCGCCGGAAAAGGCTGGCCGGTCGAGAACCTGGGCTGCGTGGAGGACTCCGAGGACTCGGGCCAGAAGGCGGTCAACTACCGCACCGAGCCGCTGTGGAAGCGGATGCAGCACGCGCCCGACGAGCCGTTCCACCTCACGGACGACTTCAACGATTGGTGGGACGTGCTCTCCAACAGCAAGGTCGGTGGCGAGCCCGTGACGCCGGTTTTCCAGGCCATCCCCGGGCAGAAGGTCCGTTTCCGGGTGCTCATGCCCGGCGGCCACTCGCGCAACCTCGTCTTCGCGCTCCACGGCCACGAGTGGCTCCGGGAGCCATACATCAACAACTCCACCCAGCTCGGCAGCAACGGCTTCTCGTTCTGGGAAGGAGCGCGCATGGGCCACGGCCCGACCAACCACTTCGACATCCTGCTGCGCTATGGCGCGGGCGGTGCCTCCGCGATCCCCGGCGACTACCTGTACCGCGATCACGTGGGAACGGGGCTCGACTCCGGCGTCTGGGGCCTGTTCCGGGTGCAGTGATGATGCGGGCTTTCATGATTGTTCTGCTGATGGGGCTCCTCGCGGGGGCCCCACCCCTTTTTCCCTCCACGTTCGTTCAGGAAGGGATCGCGGTCGAGCTCTCGGTCCAGAGGGCCGACGGCCAGCCCGGTCCCGTCCTGGCGGGCGACTCCGCCCGCTTCCGCTTCTCCTTCCGCGACACGGCCACCGGCACGCCGCTGAGCAACCTCTACCCGGGAGCCTGGATGGACCTCCTGGGCTCCGGCCTGCAGCCGGGCGCCGACTGCAACAAGAAGGTGGAATCCTTCATCGGCGGCTCGCTCCTCTCCCGGCCTACGCTGGACCTCAACGTCTACTACGTCCTGGCCCTGAACCACGACGCCACGATCTCGGTGGTGGACCCGCTCTTCGGCTATGGCGGCAGCCAGCTTCTCGCCATGGTCTTCCTGAAGAGCCCGGGGGAAGACTGGGCCCTCACCACCAGCGGCGACCGCCTGTTCGTCTCCATGCCCGGCTCCAACCGCGTCGCGGTGGTGGAGAGCGCGACCTGGAAGGTGGTCTCCGAGATCGAGACCCCGCCCCGGCCGCGGCGGGTTGGACTCCAGCCCGACGGCCAGTACCTCTGGGTGACCTATGACGGTGGAGTGGCGGCGATCGACACCGGCTCGCTACGGCAGGTGGCGCGCCTCGATACTGGTAGGGGAGCCCACGACTTGGCCTTCAGCGACGACAGCCGCTTTGCCTTCGTGAGCAACGAGGCGGACGGCACCGTATCGGTGATCGACGTGGAGAAGCTCGCCCGGGTGCGCGACGTCAAGACGGGGAGCCGGCCCGTCTCCCTGGCCTGGTCGAACCTGGCCGGGGCGCTCTATGTTTCGAGCGCGGACGGCATCCTTTCCGCCATAGACCCGAAGAGTGCCGAGCCCCGGGCAAGCCTGAAGGCGGAGCCCGGCCTCGGCCGCATCCGTTTCGCCCCCGGTGGCCGGCTGGCCTTCGTGGTCAACTCCGATCGCGACGCCGTCCACATCCTCGACGCGGCCAGCAACCGCATCGTGCAGACCGCGGACGTGGAAGACCAGCCGGACCAGGTCACCTTCTCCGGCGAGCTCGCCTACATCCGCCACCGGGGGAGCGAGACCGTGCTGATGATCCCCTTGAAGACCGTGGGTGAGGCGGGCCGGCCCGTGTCGGTGGTGGACTTCCCCGGAGGCCAGCACCCTCCCGGACGCCTGCCGCGGCGCACGCCGGCGGACGGCATCGTCCAAGCCCCGGGCGCCACGGCCGTCCTGGTCGCCAACCCGGAGGACGAGGTCATCTACTTCTACAAGGAAGGCATGGCCGCCCCCATGGGCCACTTCCGCAACTACCGCAAACAACCGCTGGCCGTCCAGGTGGTGGACCGCAGCCTGCGCGAAGTGCGGCCGGGTGTCTACGAGACCCTCGCCCGCATGGGTGCGACCGGAGACTACGACCTCGCCCTGTTCGTCCGTTCGCCGCGCCTCGTCCACTGCTTCCCCGTGAAAGTCGTGGACAACCCGGTGCTGACCGCGCAGCGCGAGAAGCGTCCGCTGGACGTGGAGATCCGGCTCGGCTCCAGCGAGGTGAAGGTGGGGGAGGAGGTGCGGGTGCGCTTCCGTCTCACCGATCCGGAGAGCGGCGCGCCGAGGACCGGGCTCGACGACGTCCGGATCCTCACCTTCCTCTCGCCCGGCCTTTCGCAAGAGCGGCAATGGGCGGCCGGCCTCGGAGACGGCCTCTACGAGGCCACCTTCCGTCCTCAGGAAGAGGGCCTCTACTACGTGTTCCTCGAAGTCCCCTCGGCCGGCCTCGATCTCAAGAAATCACCCCATGTGACCCTGTTTGCCAGGCCCTGAGAATGCAGTTCAAAAAGGAGCTCCCGTGAAGTTCATGCTGTTGAGCTCGCGCCACAGCCATACGCGCACGGCGTAGAGATGGGATGAGAAGGCCACCCTCCTGGTGGCGCAGTGCCATAAAATGGCCTGCAGAACTAGGACTAAAGCGCTTGGAGGCGCAATAGGGAGGATGGCCCGTGCAGAATGCTATCAGAGTGGAGGTGCAGGCGGTTGTGGGCGTGGATCTCGGGGATCGTTTTAGCCAGGTCTGTTGCTTAGCGCGGGAAACAGGAGCGGTCCTGGAAGAGAAGCGTCTGTCGACGACCTCGGCAAGTTTTCAGAGCTACTTCGAGGGCCGTGGTCCGTGTTTGGTGGTGGTGGAGAGCGGGACGCACAGTCCCTGGGTGCGTCGGTTGCTGTCGTCGAGTGGACATCAGGTGATCGTCGCCAATGCCAGCAAGGTGCGGGCAATCTCAGCGAGCCTACGTAAAACCGACGAGCGGGATGCCCGGTGTCTGGCACAGTTGGGTCGGGTTGATCCGGAGTTGCTCAGTCCAGTGCATGCTCGTAGCGAACAGTCGCAACAAGCTTTGGCTGTGGTTCGCTCTCGGGAGGGCTTGGTCAAAGCCCGGACAATGCTGATCAATCAGGTACGGGGGACGGTCAAGTCGTTTGGTGGGCGGTTGCCGGGGTGCTCAGCCAAGAGCTTCGCCCAGAAGGTATCGCAATCCTTACCGCAGGAGCTGACGGCGGCTGTGGAGCCGCTGCTGGCAGTAATCGCGGATCTGAGTGAGCGGATTCGGAGCTTCGATCAGCATATTGAGGCCTTGGCGAAGCGTTTTCCGGTCACCGAGCGGCTGCGCCAGATCAAGGGTGTGGGAGCGCTGACGGCGTTGACGTTCGTGTTGACGCTGGACGATCCGCATCGCTTTGCCCGTTCGCGCTCGGTAGGGGCCTACCTGGGGCTGGCGCCCGGGAGTCGAAGCTCTGGCGACTCGACACCGCAATTGCCGATCACCAAGCATGGGGACCAACTGTTACGCCGGCTGCTGGTGCAGGCCGCACACTACATCCTCGGTCCCTTCGGCCAGGACAGCGACTTGCGCAGCTTCGGCCTGCAACTGGCACAGCGCGGAGGCAAGAACGGCAAGAAGCGAGCGGTAGTGGCGGTGGCCCGAAAATTGGCGGTGTTACTGCACCGGCTCTGGGTCAGCGGCGAGGATTACGAGCCGCGCCGACAGCCCTTGTCAGTGGTGGCGTAAAGCTCAGGTAGGGAAAAGCTCAGGCAGGAGGAAGAT
Organism: uncultured Holophagales bacterium; assembly: GCA_963741305.1. GTDB lineage: Bacteria > Acidobacteriota > Thermoanaerobaculia > Multivoradales > UBA5704 > DATMER01. The sequence continues at coordinate 1,159,404 of CAVUHL010000003.1, forward strand.
CCGGTCGATCGGAGCTCGAGTCAAACCCCCGTTGTCGGCGACTGCGCTGGGCGTCTTGGCCCTCGAGGCCGCCGTAGAGATAGCAGCGCCGCGGCGGTGGTACCCCATCATGCACCGAGCCCAACGAAGGGCTCCTTGAGAGTGCGGATAGAAGACTCGGGGACAGACCGCAGCTCCGAAAGATCAAGTAAGGAAGGCCGCCAAGGCGGCCTTGACATTGGGGGGCCTTCTCATAGAAGACGTCCCAGTCCTCTACCACCGCGCGTACCGGGTGCACAGGGCCGGGGCGTCTCATGGCCCCCGCGACCACCAATACCTGCCGTGGAAAGAGGAGGAGACGCCCCGACCTTGTACACCCGGCAGAATCTTGCCAGCGTACTGGGGCGTCTCTACCCCGGACCCTACCCGGCCGTCCGTGAAGGACCAAACCCGCCGCAGGTACAATCCCTTTCGCACCGAGCCGATAAGTGCCGCTTTGCGAACGCTAGGCCGCTGACGAGCGCCCAGAATCCAATCTATTGGAGCCGGAAACGATTTTGGCCCGCCAGAATCAATCCTGGCGCCTCCGAAATGAAAACGGGCGCGCCAAAATGATTCCTGGCCCATTGGATTGAATCTTCTCGCGCCAGGATTCAATCTACTGGAGCCGGAATCAATTCGGATCCACTAGATTGGAATCTGTCGCGCCGTCATCCACTCTATTGGAGTCAAAATCATTCTGAGTTCTTCGGAATCAATCCGGGGGCGTTCTTATCCAATCTATTGGAGCCGAATTGATTTTGACGCGCCCAAAGTCTTTTCGAGCGAGCCGGATTCGATTCCAAAGCGCCCGAAGTCTTTCCCGAAAGCGCTGGAAGCCTCTCCGAGCGTTCCGAATCCTTTCCAGCGCGTTCGAAGAGACTTCGGGCGGGCTGAAATCCATTCCTGTGAGCCGGAAACGATTTTTGAGACGCCAGATCCTTTTTTTCAAGAGGAGGGTTCGATTTCGAACGGGATTCAGCGGATCCGCACAATGCGGATCTGGAAATCTGCTGCTGTGCCGACGATCGCTTCTACCGACAAGCGATAGGTCCCTGTCTCGCTGATCTGGAGCGGGCCGGCATCGGAGCGCTCGTCCTGGAAGACCGCCTCGCCCGATGGAGCGGTAAGCGAGTAGGAAGCCTGCTCCGTGGACGAGACGATGTCGAAGAGGATCAGCGCGGGCGCCGAGACCTCGATCTCGAACGCGGTCCCCTTGGCGGCGTCGACGTGTCCAGCCGCCGCGACTCCAAATTGCAGCCGGGGGAGTCGTTCCACCGGCGGGGCAGGTTCCTCCGCTTGCGGCTCCGGCACGGATTCCTCCTCTCGCGCCGACTCCGCAGGTGACGTGCGCCGGCCAGGCGCCGCAGCCCGCGGGCCAGTCGCATCTGCTTGCCGCTCTGCCGGCGGTGAGGGAGGGGTCGGGTTGATCGAGTTGGGCTTGGCCTCTGCCGTCTGCTGCTTGGCGGTACCAGGTTGCGGCAGCGGAGGGAAGTCCTCGATCTTCAATCCGAGGATCTCGCGGTAGCGAGGGTGCATGAGGACGACGGCCCGCCGGTTGTCGGTCGGCTCGGGCGTCACTTCCTTCCGGAGCTGGATGAGCTGAGAGATGCGGGTTCTGAGCTGGCGCATCTCCCACGTGTTGCACTTGTATGTTTTGACCAGGCCCGCTGCGTCCTCCAACGCCTCCTGAGAGTAGGAGATGGGGGAGGAAAGTGATTGGAGTGCCTCGATGTCGCCCGTGTCGCGGTACTGGACGAGCCCCTGAAGCATTTCGCCGAGCACGCCAAACGGATTTTTCGAAATCCTTTCCACCTCATCGGGGAAGCCATACTTGGCGGCAGCGATCGAGTCGGCCGACGGCGAGGGCGTGCAGGTCTCGTTGAAGCCCTTGAATAGAGTGACAATGTAGTTGCGGAACAAAAGATCGTCGGGTACCTTGTCGAACTTGCCGTCATAGAGATTGTCCACGACGGACGGATACATGAGCCCGGCGCCTTCCGGAGATGCCGGCAAGCCGGCCGCGTCCACGTTGGCCGGCCGGTAGAGAGCGGCAACAATCAGGAGCATGAGGCAAAGGCGGTGCAGCCCGTTGACTCTCCGATCCCTCGGCATTGAACCCCTCCCCGGTAAGCAACATGGGCGCGCGCAGGTACGCGTTGCTGGTGAGAAACTGAAACATCTTCCCATCGGCGCCGGACGGCGTCAAGGCTGTTGATCCATCCGCTCGGCGAGGGAGCGACCCGTACACGCGGGGAGGTCACTCTCCCCGACGGGGGAGACACTCGTACCCGGACAAGTGCCGCCTCTCCCGACAACCCGGTAACTCTCCTGGATGTCCCGGGAAGTTTTCCGGACGATCGGGGAAACTTTCCGGACGGTCGGGAAGGTTTCCGGATGATCGCGCAACCTTTCCCGGTCGCCGCGCAAGGCTTCCCGATCGTCCCGCAACCTTTCCCGGTCACTCCGCAAACATTCCAGGTCATCCGGGAACCTTTCCAGGCCATCGCGCAACCTTTCCACGCGGCCGGGAAAGGTTTCCCGGTCACCGCGCAACCTTTCCGGGTCGCCGGAAAGGATTCCCGGTCAGCCCGCAACGTTTCCCGGTCGCCGGAAAGGTTTCCCGCTCACCGGGAAGCCTTTCCCGATCGTCCGGAAAGTTTTCCCGGTGACCGCGCAAGGTTTCCCGGTGGCCGGGAAAGTTTTCCCGGTGACCGCGCAACCTTTCCGGGTCGCCGGGAAAGGATTCCCGGTCAGCCCGCAACGTTTCCAGGTCGCCGGGAAGGGTTTCCCGCTCACCGGGAAACCTTTCCCGATCGTCCGGAAAGTTTCCCCGGTGACCGCGCAAGGTTTCCAGGTAGCCCGGGAAGGTTTCCATGTGACCGCGCAACCTTTCCCGGTCGTCATGGAAGTTCCCGGCACGGGAGCTCGTAATACTGACTCCCCCAAGTGAAACCTTCCTTCGGCCTTCTGTTCCTCCCGTAGCTCCCTTCGACGATTTCCGACCGACTGGCCCCGATTGGCCGCACCCTATGACAGGGGACGGCTCCTCTTTCCTGCAGTAGAGCGGGAGCGGATGCCGCCTGGAAGGGTGTGCCAATGGCTTCTCGAGGGTGGTCTCGCGTACCGGTTGTCGTTCTCGTCTTCGCGCTCGTCGCCCTTCCTGCCGTGGCTGATCAACGGCAGAAAGGACAGTTTGAGAGGGGATTTCTCGAAGTTTTTGTCGAGGCGTTCGCCGAGCTGGTTCCGGGCATGACCCGACTGGTAGATGAATTCTTCCAGACAGGTACGCCAGCAGGACCTGAGGATCCGGCCAAGGCACAGCCTGCAGGCGACCTCGGCCCCGGACTCGATCCCCTGGGCTGAAGCTCGCGCTTCGGGGGATTATCAGGTACGGAGAGGCACCCTCTTTTCGCGTCTTTCTGGGTGCGTGACGGCGTAGTGTGTCATATACTCGCGACGCAAATGCTGAAGGGGGTGCCGTGGCCGATATCCATGTGACACAGGAGCTTCTCAATGGCGTGATGAGCGGCAAGGTGCCCAGCCAGGTGCTCGCCCAGATCGGCTGGCAGCACCTCATGGCCCTCTGTCCGTTCTGCCGGACGGAGTTCGAGGCCTGGAAGCAGTCGCGGCAGGCATCGGGCGTTACAGGCGTTCTCAACGCCCTGCCTCTCGTCGCCGAGCGGCAGGCCCGGAGCCTCGTTGAGAAGGGCCGGAAGGCGGAGCAGGAGCTCCGGGTGCTCCTCGAGCTTCCTCATGATGAGCGCCTGGCCAAGGTGCAGCGGGCGAATAGCCGCTTCCGCGGCGTGCTGCTCGTCCGGATGCTCCTCGAAACGGCCGAGAGCTACATTCCAGCCGAGCCGAAGCTCGTCTACGAGCTCTCGGAAGTGGCCCAGGTCGTCTTGAGCCGCACCCCGGCCGGCGAGGGGGTGGCCGACCTCTATGCCCGGGCCGCCATCTACATGGGCAACAGCCTGCGGGCACAGGGCGACATTAAGGGCGCGGACAGGCACTTCTCCTTCGCGCGACACGTCATCTTCCACAACGGGGTGACGGATCCGGTGGTCATCGCCGAGGTCGACTGGTTCGAGGGGACGCTCCGGAAGGATCAGCGTCACTTCGATAAAGCTGAGGAGCTTCTCCTGCGGGCCGCTACCTTCTACCGCCTGGCGGGAGAGGAGGGGAAGGCGGCGTATCCGCTCGTCACCCTGGGCCTCCTCCAGGCTGACCGGCAGGAGCACCGGGCGGCCCGTGACACCTTCCTCATGGCGCTCCGCCTCATCAATCCGGGGAAGGATGCCCGCCTCTACTGCTACGCCCATCACAATCTCGCCTGGATGCTCTGCGAGCTCGGCCACTACGCCGCGGCGGCCGAATCGCTCGCCTCCGGCCGGGACTTCTATGGAAAGCATCCCGACCTCTACACCCGATCCCGCCTCGCCTGGATCGAAGGGAAGATCGCTGCCGGGCTCGGGCACCTCGACAAGGCCGAGGCAGCCTTCCTCGCCATCCGCCGGCACTTCCTCGAGGAGGGCAACGGCTACGACGCGGCCATGGTCTCGCTAGACCTGGCCCTCCTCTACCTCAAGGCTCGGCGGACGACGGAGCTCCGCCAGCTCGCCGAGGAGCTGCAGGCCGTCTTCGAGTCCGAAAGCCTCCACGGCGAAGCCCGGGCGGCCCTGATCCTCTTCCAGGAGGCGGCAAGGGAGGAGCGGGTTACAGTGAGGCTCGTCGAGGATCTCGCGAAATACCTCAAGAAGGCCCGCATCGATCCGAGCCTACGGTTTCGGGGAAGAGGGTAGGGAAACTGCCCCTCTGCCCCTCGGCCGGCCGCTTGATCACCGAAGCTCGGCTAGCATCCAGATGTTCGCCTGGCACGCCCGACCCGAAGGTCTATTCGATCCGCTTCGCCGGCTGATCTGCGCCACCCTGATGCAGGACGAGGCGTGCCGCCTTCCCTAGAGGATCGCCTTCAAAGGTGATCTGCGCATCGACCTCTTTTAAAAAGAAGTCCCGATCGCCCTCGGCGAACAGCTCGAACCTTTGCTGCCCCGTCGCCTGCACGAACAGGCGGTCGCCCTCGCGGGTCACGGTGAGGATGAAGCGCGGCGTCATCTCGTATCTGCCCACGTGACGGTCGAAGACTTCGGGGCTGACAGCGACCTCCCTCCGGACCTTCGGCGGCGGGTTGAGCGGGAACGAGGAGTCGAGCAGATGAAGGCCGATATCGTCCACGCCCGCGTCGGTGGACATGTTCGACAACACGACGACGCCGGTGCGTGCCTTCGGATCGAAGCCGAGGAAGGAGCCGTATCCGCCGGTGCCGCCGTTGTGCCAAGCGATCTCGCGACGGCCCCTTACCGACAGGATGTGCCATCCGAGGGCGATCTCCAGGCTGGCCGTACCCGCCGGCCGGCGGACGTCGAGCAGCGACGCCATGACGGCCGTAAGAGGAGACGGGCTGTCGCCGAGCTGCGCCGAGAGAAAGGTGAGAAGGTCGTTCACGGTAGACCGCAGCGCGCCGGCCCCGGCAAGAGTCGGAAGGTCCCAGTTGGCTGCCGGCTGGCGGGCCGCGTCGTGCCCGGCGACGAGGCGCTGCTTCAGCACGTCGTCCAACGTGATCGCGGTGCTCGTCATCCCGAGGGGTCCGGTGATCCGCGCGCGGACCAGCGCTTCGTAGTCCATGCCGGCGCGGCGTGCCAGCAGATGTCCAAGGAGCCCCGCCCCAAGATTCGAGTACTCGTACTGGGCGCCGATATCGCGCGGCAGCTCGTAGGTGGAGAGAAACGCGTACATCTGCGGCACCGTATAGTTAGCGTACGGGTTGTCCGGATTAGCGGGATCCAGATTCGATGGCAGGCTCGGCAGCCCGGACGTGTGCGTTGCGAGATCCTGGAGCGTGATCTGCTTTCCGGCACGTGACGGCACCTTCACGTCAGGCGGAAGGTACTTGGCGGCAGGATACGTGAGCGCGACCTCGCCGCGCCGGACGGCCTCCGCGAGCAGGAGCGCCGTGAAGACCTTGGTGGCCGATCCGATCTCGAACACGGAGTCGCCGTTCACCGGACGCGGCGCCTCGATTTCCGCGCTTCCATGGGACACGACCCTTCGCCCCTGAGAATCGATGACGCCGACGACGAGGCCGACGCCTTGCTGCTGCACATCGATCCGATCCGCCAGGATCTTCCGGATCCTCGCATCCGCCGGCATCCGCCGTGCGCGAGCCATGTGTCTGAACAGCCAACTCCCGAGCGCGACGAAGATCCGGCTGAATTTCATAAGCAGTCCTTTGGATGCGGTTGGCCGGCGGGAGAGACGCCGCTTAAGCATGAACGATCGCCGGTGACGTGGGGGGCTGCATTCGTCTCTGTCGGTCGAGGCAGTCCGAGCCCGAGGTGGAATGCGCTCCTGTCCTTCAGTGACAATCGACAAGAAGTATTTCGCTCCAAAGAAGCGAACCTTGAAATGACATTTTAGGTCCGTTTTCCGTTTCTTAAGGGGGTGAATGGCCAGAGGTGTGCGCTTCGTACCCGATGGTGGTGCCCTGGTGGAGGCCACTGTCCGGACGAAAACAGTCCCCGAACAAGTATCGCGAACAAGTATCAGGCGAGTGTTCGGGAACCGGAGCCGGAGGGCAGGCACAAGACCTGCCCCTACAGGTTCTACGATTCCGTGTGGCCGACTGGCCCCCTGCGTCCTTATCGGACCAGGCTCCACGTTCTCCTGCCCCCTGGCTCGGCGGCGGTCTCCAGCGCCACCCCGACCGCGGCGAGGCTTTCGAGGAGCTTTTCCGCCTGATCTGTCTGAACACCCTTGAACCGCTGCGAGACGTCGGCGACCGTCGCCTCCCCCAGGTCGGCGAGGAGATCGCGCACGGCGACGACGCGGGCGGGCAGGTCTTTCGGCCATGCGAGCTTGGTCTTCTTGCCGCTAGTGGCTTTTGCGGGCTCCGCGGTCTCGAGGCCCGCTTCGACGAGGGAGACCTGGGTTGCGGCCTTGGTTCCCTCCGGATTCTGAAGCTCCGGACGCAGCCAGCGCACGAGGCCTCGCTTCTCCTCCTCGGCGCGCTCGTGGTTGAGAGCGACCAGGTGCTCCAGGATCTCGTCGTCCGCCAACGTCGCTGGCCAGCCGTAGGCATCGAAGACGGCGGCATCGAGGTCGTCATGGATCTGCTTGAGGACCGAGACCAGGCCCTGCTCGTGGATCTCCCGCTCCTTCTCGGTGAGCGGCTCGCCGCTGCGGAGCTTTTCGAGCACGTTGTACATGCCGGTGATCGTGAGCTTCGGATGTTGCGCCTGCTGGCGCTTGCGGTGAGCGTCGAGAGCTTCACCAAGGGCGCGGATTTGCTGTTTCACCTCTTCTGAGACGACCGGGAATGGGAAAGGAGAAAAGCAATGATCACTGTTGTACCGTGGCCTGTCCTCAAGGGTACCGCCTGCTGAGAGACACCATTCTGCATGCAGCCGACTTGAGAGAAGACCCAGCACGAAGGCATCGTCGCTAGTGATTGCGTATGCCATCGCGTCGGGTAACGTACCCGCAGGAACGAAGATAAACGGCCGGTGGCGAGCGGTATAAGGTGTGGCAATAAAGCGCTTCAGGCCGATTAGAGCGCTGCGAAGCCTCGGCCGAGGCTCTGCAAAAATCCACCACCGGTCTCTGTAACTCTTCCTCTTGTTTTGAAGCCTCTCAGGAAGAACACGGTCCAATAGCCTCTGGAAAAGTAGTGGCTGCCGTTCACGCGCCTCCTTCTCGGTACAGCCAAAAAAATCTATTATGTATTGAACATCCTTAGGCCGCTGTACCAGATCTCGACCCTGGAGATAGGGCCTAAGTTGCGCCGGCCGCTGATCGGAATCAACACCAAGCTGGCGAAGGTCAGCTAGAGTAAGCTTAAAACCATCGTTGGCAGGCACTACTCCTTGAAAGCACATTCCGTTATTCGATTGAAGACGGGGAGCTGCACGCGTATCCACTCCCGCCTCAAGCGAAGGATTGATCAACGCTACTTGCCTATAATTCACGACTGCTTCTGCTTCCCCTTGTTCAACGACCCATCCCCAGAGAGCAGGGGGCCGGAACTTGGAGGCAGGCACTCCCACCGTCATAGCAACTCGTACCGAGGCGCTTCCTTCTTCGCTGGGCCACGGGTGGTCTGGAATAGCAAACTTGATCGCAAGTCCGTCCGTTCGGCTTAAATGAAGTTCTAGAACAGGGCGAGAGTAACCCTGAACAATACTGTTCGTGGTGATCAATCCAAATGCATTTAGATTACCCGATTCGACGGCAGTGGCAGCCCGGTGCCACCAGTACATAACAAAGTCGACTGTCTCTGGAAGTTCCGGGTAGGCCTTACGAAGACTATCTACGTAGTTGTCGCTGAGCGCTAAACGAATTGTTCGTGCACCGTGATACGGTGGGTTTCCAACAACAAAATCCGCCACCGGCCACTCGGCCTGCCTCGGGTTTACGTAACGATAGACCGGCACGCGCGCTTCCTCGTCGGGTATTTTCGCGCCGGTCACAGGAGAGACCTTCATCGTCTCGCCATCCCACCGCGAGACCGGTTTGCCCTTGCCGTCCAGCACCAGCTCCTCGCGGTCATAGGCCAGCACAGCGTCTCGGCACTGGATGTTGCCGTAGTCGTGCAGGACCGGCTGCGGCACCGTCAGCGCGCCGCCGGGCTGGCGCACCTGCCATTGCAGATAGCCGATCCAGAGCACCAGCTCCGCGATCTCCTTCGCCCAGCGCTTTACCTCGATCCCCAGGAATTGCTCCGGCGTCACCCGGTAGTCTTTCATCTCAAGACCGAGTTGCCGGTAGCCAAGCTCCACGAGGAGCGCCAGAACCTCGCTCTCCAGACGCTTGAAAAGGTCCAGCGTCACATAGAGGAAGTTGCCCGTGCCGCATGCCGGATCGAGCACCCGCGTGCGGCAGAGCCTCTGATGGAACGCAAGGACGCGCTTCTGGGCGTCCTCCACCTTGCCGGCCTCGACGAGCTGCTGGACCTCGGCCCGCACCAGGTCCCAATCGCCGCGCAGAGGCTCCTCGATCGTCGGCCTCACCAGCCGCTCGACGTAGGCGCGCGGCGTGTAGTGCGCGCCGAGACGGTGGCGCTCCTTTGGATTCAAGGCCCGCTCGAGCAGCGTGCCGAAGATAGACGGATCGACCTGCGACCAGTCGCTCTTCGCCGCCATGAGGAGAAGGATGAGCTGCTCTTTCGTGAGGACCGGCGCGTCGTGGGTGGCAAACAGCCCGCCGTTGAAGCGCGGGAGCTTGCCCGTGATGTAGTCCTCTCCACGGTCCATCGCCCGCCAGAGTGAGGCGACGCCGCCGGGGAACGAAGCGGGGTTCGGCAACCACCAGTTTTCAAGCGCGTGCGAGAACGGCTTTTCCGGAAGGAGGCCGATGTCCTCTGCGAACATGGTGAACAGGCAGCGCATCAGGAACGTCGCCACCCGCTCGGGGTCTTGGCCTGCCGCTTCGAGGGCACGGGCCAGCGCCGCGATGTGCTCGGCGATCTCCCGGGTAACGGCAGCCGTCCGTTTCGAGGGATCGAGCGACTGCGGATCGTTCCAGATGGCGCGCAGCAGGTCCGCATGCTCGACGAGATTGGCGAGGAAGATGCGCTTGCGGTGGCCGTCGGGGAAGGCGCGGTAGACGCCGGTGCCGTCGAACGAGGCGTAGACGTCGAAGCAGTAGCCGATGTCGCAGACGAGGAGGAACGGCGGCGGCGCGTCGAGGTGAGCGGCGTAACCGAGGGCCTGGCCGTGCGCCGCGCTCATCATCTGATTCCAGGCGGGGGAGTCGCGCCGCTTGGGGCCGGTCGCGGAGGTTTGCTTGGCTTCCAGCAGGAAGCTGCCGTGCTTGTAGAGGTCGACCCGGCCGATCGATGTGCCGCCCGCCTTGGCGCGCGCCACATCCTTCTCGAAGACGTAGAGGTCCTGTTCCGCGATGCCGGTCTTCGGATGCGGACGCTCGACGCCGAGCACGTCACAGAGCTCGTTGAGGAAAGAGTCCTTGTTGGCGCGCTCCGCGTCGCCGCTCTTGGACCAGCGGTCGTTGAAAGGAACGAAGGGCATGATCACGCAGAGTCTATCCCATGGGCAGAGGGGGCGCCGGAGCCGGAGGGCAGGCACAAGACCTGCCCCTACAGGTTCCACGGATTCCGTTGGGCCACTCCCAAGGCCTACGTTGTCGGTCCCACCCGGCCCACCGGCCGGGAGAGCGGAGCCCAGGGTTGAGGCCGCAGGCCGATGCCCTGGGTGAATGACAATAAGAAGGGTGCGGCCTGAAGGGCCGCGAGAGCTCTCCTTGCGAGGTCGTGCCGGCCCACTCTCGCGGCCCTTCAGGCCGCATGGTTGTACGGGGGTTTTCCCAGGGCATCGGCCTGCGGCCTGGATATCTGCGCCATTCTTGCGACGCTGCGGATAGTCCGCCGCGTGAGCGCCAGTAGACGTCTCACCAGACACGGCCGGTTACAATAGTCTTTATGCTGGAGTCTCCATGCTGGCCGAGCCGATAACCTCTGAAGCCTATCCGGAACCACCTCAGAGCTGGGTGAAAATCCTGGGGGTGGGGTTCGCCGTTTACCTGGCTTCGGGCACGGTGGGACTGATGGGAGGGTTCCCTCTCTTTCTTGGGCTGATGGCCTGGCTGGCCGGCCCGGAAGCGGTCCGCAACCTGCCGGACAACTACCCCGAGCTTCCTGCCGAGGCGCAGGCCTTCTTTGCCGGGGATGGCTTGTTTCTCTGCGGATCCCTGTTCGCAATGCCGGTTGGGATTGCATTGCTCCGGCTCGCGGTCCCCCGTCCGGGTCCGACGCCCCGCGAGTACCTCGGGTTGAAGTGGCCCGGGCTCCGGCAAGGACTAGCCTGGGGGCTGATCATCCTGGCCGCAGAATTTGGCTATCGGTATCTCATCCTGTGGCTCGGAATGCCTTTGAGCAGGGACGGCCGATACCGGGAGATCCTAGGGATTCCCCTGTTCCTCCCCCTGATCTTCGTGGTGATTGCGGTCCTCGCCCCGATTTTCGAGGAGTTGCTCTTTCGCGGATACCTCCTGGAAGGCCTGCGCCGTTCCCGGCTCGGCGAGGTCGGCGCCATCCTGGTCACCGCCTCCATCTGGGCCGTGGTGCACCCCGACATCCCCGTACGTTGGTTGGGAATCTTTATAACGGGAGTCCTTCTCGCTCTTGCCCGGCTGCGCACGGGATCGACCTACTTGGCGATGCTGCTCCATGTCATCATCAACACGGTGGGAGTGCTCTCTGCAGCGGACGGGTAGAGGAGTGGCTCGGTGAGACTCAGGCCGAGCGGCACGACCTGGCGGCGGCCGGATAAATCCATGTAGGGGCAACCCTTGTGGTTGCCCTTCCGGCTTCCCATCCGGTTCCGGCCGCCACCGTGGTTGCCGACCGCTACCGTGGTCGCCGGAGCCGGAGGGCAGGCACAAGACCTGCCCCTACAGGTTCCACGGATTTCGTGGTTTCCGGCCGCCACCGTGGTAATACCGGCCTGTAGGGGCAACCCTTGTGGTTGCCCTTCCGGCTTCCCATCCGTTCCGGCCGCCACCGTGGTTGCCGCCCGCTACCGTGGTCGCCGGAACCGGAGGGCAGGCACAAGACCTGCCCCTACAGATTCCACGGATTCCGTTGGGCCATTCCCTATGGCTGGTAGGTCACGGTCAGCTTCGGCCGGTTCGCGGTGTTGGCCGCCTCGCCGCCCCAGAAGCCTACGTAGTCGCTCCCCCCGTCGTCGTTGTCGTCGAGGGTGAAGTAGATCTTGAGCTGGGTGGTGCCGGTCTTGCTGATCGCCGCCAGGCCAGGGGCGTTGAGGGCGCCGGAGGAGGTTGCGCCGTTCGAGGCCGGGTTCGACAGGGTGGCCACGGCGGTAGCGGTCGCTGCGGCCTCGAAGTCGGAGACCGCCAGGGTGGCCGCGGTGCCGAAGAAGCCGGTGCGCACGTCGGCCCGGCAGGTACCGTGAGTGGTGAACGGATTGGTGCCGGTGAGCGAGCCGCGCACCAGGCTCAAGGTCGCGGCGGTGATGGTCGCGCCGTCGGGGATCGCCGAGGTGTCGAACGACAGCACGCTGCGGTAGTGGAGGTCGCCGCTGAAGTCGCCTACCCGCAGGCCGGACGAGGTCGAGTCCGAGGCGGTCGCGCTGCCCCCCACGTTGCTGGTCTCGGACGACTCCGAGGTCCGCCCGTCCTGGCTGCCCACGGAGGTGAAGGTCACGGTGACCGGGAGCGGCGGGCCGCCGCCGAAACCGCCTTTGGCCAGCTCGGCCATGTAGACCGCGGCGAGGCGGGCGAACTTGGCGGCATGGCCGGCGGTCGCGTCGCTGTTCGCAAGGGTGTCGTTGGCGGTGTGGATGCGCGGGTTGTGCTGGCCCATCAGCGCTTCGAACGGCATCGAGGCGGCGAAGCCCCGGCTGTGCCAGGAGGCGTGATCCGAGCAGGCGTAGCCGCAGTTGCTGGTGCCGCGGGAGAGGCCCAGATAGGTGTCGATCAGGTTGCCCACGAAGGTGTTCTGGGCGGCGTTGGTGTTGTCGGTGATCAGCACGATGTCGGGGGCCGAGCCCTTGTAGTTGGTCATGTCGAGCTGCAGCACGCCGACCACGTTGATGCCGTTGGCCAGGTAGTTGGCCGCGATCTCGCCCGAGCCGCGCAGGCCGGCCTCCTCGCCGGCGTAGGCCATGAACTTGACCGTGCGCTGGGGACGGTAGTCGTTCGCCATGGCGGCGCGGAAGGCCTCGGTGAGCGAGGCGACGCCCGAGGCGTCGTCGTCAGCGCCCGGAGCCGTGCCGGTGGTGGGAGCGGAGGTGTTGACCGAGTCGAGGTGGCCGCCGATCACCACCACCTCGGAAGGGAGGCTGGTGCCGGTGATGGTGGCGATCACCGAGGGCTGGGCCCAGGTGGGGTGGGTGAACAGCTCGACAGTCACGTCGCTCCGTCCCGCGGCATATCCTTCCCAGCGCGCCTTGAGCTGGTTGGCCGCGTTCGCGCCGCCGGCAGTGGTGTAGTAGCGGGTGGTGTTGCCGGCCAGCAGGTTGACGGTGTCGAGGATGTTGGCCGGCTGCACCGCGGCGAGGAGCGCCTGGGCCACCGCCGTGTTGTCGATGGTGTAGCTCACCGCGAGCGAGGCGAACTCGGGGCGCAGGTAGAGGGAGTCGAGCGCCACCTCGCGCGAGGGGTGGGCGACGAACCCGCCGCAGCGCTTCAGGCGCTGGTGCACGGCCCGCCCCAGCGCCTCCAGCCGTTCCTCGGGCAGCAGCGCCAGCACCAAGCCGTCGTGGACGGCGTAGATCTGGAGCGCGTCGTCCCAATCGTCCCAATCGTTGAGGGACTTGGACTGCTGGAGTACCGCCAGGTCGCGCTCCGCCAGGGTGATCCAGACCTCGCGCTCCGCCGGCAGCTTTTGGGCGCCCGCGCTCGCGCAGGCCATGACCGTGATCACCGCGCTTACCACCGCCACCGCCCAGCAGAAAGCTCCACTTCCGTCTCGGGCTCCTCCTCGCATGGCCTCTCCTCTCTAGACCCCACGCCGCACGAGCTGCTGGCCGTGGAGCCTGCAACCGCATCTCTCACTGCGTTTTAAACAAAGCTTGGCGAGTGTACAAGCGGGTCGAACGGCCTGTCAACGCCGTGTTGAGACGGCGCTGTGGCCATCTTCGCCGAGCGTCGAGGCTGCGCCTGCGGTGGTCCGCAGTCAGCCCCTCGACAGACAGGGAAAAACGCGTTCCGGCCGCCACCGTGGTTGCCGGCCGCCACCGTGGTCGCCGGAACCGGAGGGCAGGCAAGACCTGCCCATAAAGGTTCCAACCAAGTGCCGGGTGATTGTTGGAAGTTTTCGGAACGGCGATGCGCTCGCCGAACCAATCAGCCTACCTCGATCGCCGCGAGGTCACCGCTGTCCTGCTCCAAGACGCCGGCCCCCAGCGTCACCTTGATTTCCTTTTCCCTCCTCGGCCGTCACGGAAGCATCTTCTTCAGATAGTTGATCTGCTCTTGCGGGATCGCGGGAACGGCAACGATGACATCGTCGCCTTTCCGCACTTTGGCCTCCGGTGTGCCGCCTATGGCCCAGTCGGCGAACGAGCGGGATACGACTTCCTGGCGGTTGAACTTCAGTCCGCCAAAGGCATTGACTTCGAACTCGCCGCTGAATTCGAAGTATCCGTTGCCGAGCGGATCGTAGGTGCCCTCATAGGTGTAGACGACGGGCCATGTGCGGGGATCGGTATCGGGTAAGGGGATTCGGTCCACTCGGATGATGGCGATGTTGGCGGCGGACCTGGACCAATCCGTGGACGTCGGCAGGTTGCGGCGAATGTTGGGCGTGCCGATCTCGCCATAAGGATTCCCTTCCCATTCGATGATGACGTCGGCCCTTGCGGTGTCGATGGCGGCGCCGATGGCCAGCCAGAAGAGCCTGTGCGAGTAGCTCTTCTTGGTGGACTGCGCGCCCGGCATCGAGGAACGGGCTTCGTTGGTCAGCAAACGTGCCGCTTTGTCGAAGGTCAGGGTGAACGACCCCTGCGACGCCGACGCCTGGGCCTGCGCCACTCCAACCGCGGCCAGGCCGATGGAGGCGGCATCGGCGACTTCCAGGCCCGCAATCAGGACGGGGCTTTGCTGGATCGAGTACCGGGTGAGTTGCATCACCGTGCTCGGGTTGTGGAACGAATAAGAGCGCGCCAGCGAGGATCCGGTGCCTCCGGACCGTCCCAGCGACGCGAGGACGTGGGCCGGCAGGATGGTGGTGGCCAGGGAGCTCGACATGCTTTTCGCAAACGTCAGCTTGTCGGTGTTGATGGTGACCGTGCCCTGGCCCTGGATCATCGGGGCGCTATCGGTGACGAAATCGAATTTTTTGAAATCCACAAGGTCCGCCAGCGCTCCGGTTCCAGGAATCGGAATGCCCCGAATGAAGCCCCGGACCGTTTCGTTCATCAGGTTGATCGTACGGTTATAGGCGGAGGTCGCGGCGTTCTCGAACGTCTGGCCAGCCTTCCAGTTCTGCCAGAAGAAGTACATCGTCGGTTCGGGGAGATAGTTGTTCTTGATCGATGCGGAAGAGGCCTTGGCGCCGGCGTCGAGCCAAGCCTGGTTCAGTGAAGCGCCCTTGCAGTTCATCATGTAGACGCATCGAATCGAAAGCGGTCTGCCGAGCGCATCCTTCATACTCCTGATTTTGGCGCTGTTGATGTCACCGCGCACCGAGATGTGGTCTTCTCTGCCATGAGTGAGGATGAACAGGTCGATGATCTTCTGGGCTTGCGACAGCGAGATCAACTTGCCCTTCAGGTCGTCGTACGAGGAGGTTCCGTCGCGCAGGATGGCGACTTCCCCGAAAAGATCGGGGGCGGCGGCCGAGTAGCGGTTGATGGCGAGCTCGGCCGTCTCGATGAGCCAGTCGGTAACGCCCTTGATCTTGTCCCTGATGTGTTTGACGAGCTCGGCCTTGTACGAATCCGAAATGAGGCCGCCCAATCCGGGGACCGCGGACAGGATCTTGTCCACGAGCGTCGGGATGCCGAGGTCTTCGCCGCCGTTTTCGATCAGGATCACCAATGCGCGGTCGGCAGCGGAAAACGGCTGCGCATACGCCGACATGGAAGCGCTCGTCCTGCGCGGTGCGTGGCCGGCCCGTGCGGCCACCCTCGCTCCCTTCGCGCCCGTGCGGCACTGCTTGCCGGTAATGCTCTTGAGATGCCGGTCCATCTCGATGAAGCGGTTGTGCATGGCTACCTCAGGCTTTCATCAGGACTTTTCGATCGATGAGCGTCTTGATCATGGTGTCGACTTCGAGGCCGATCAGGACCGCGGCCCCGTCTATGAGCACGGTAGAGGTCGGAGTCACATGGTCTTTGGTCCATGCCTTGACGATGGCCTCCGATGCCGGTGTCAGGACAGGGACGAATTGCCAGACCTTGGCGAAATACGCGGGGAAGTCGATGGTCCCGGTGCGGATGGCGGGATCGAGCACGTTGGCGACGGATTGCTGCACGGCCTGACGCATGATGCCGCGGGTCCTGCTGGTTAGGTAGCCGTCCCCGGTGAGCGGCCAGGACCCGCTGCCGGCCAGGTTGTCGACATCGATACCATCTTTGTTCAGCTTGTCGTGGAGCGCTTTGACGGCGAGGTTGCCGATGCGCTCCGGTTCCTTTTCGGCGATGCCGGAAAGGAGGGCGGCGAAGCGGCTGGGGGAATCGATGTTCGGATTCCAACTGAAGATGTTCCACCAGGCGTCGTGGGGGTCGACGGTTTCCAGGACGCTGAACTTCTTTTCGACGTCGCCGGTGAACACTTTCGCTGCCACCTTGTCGAAGAACTCTCTCCCTTCCGCGGTGAGGGCTCCCTTGGTGTAAAAGGACGCCCTGTAGTAGTCGATGACGGCTTGCTTGTTGACGATGTGGCCGGCGGCAAACGCATCGGTAAGGAAGTGGTCGCCGAAGGCATTGATGAGGAGCGGCCAGTGCGCGAAGTACGCTGGGTCCGATAGGTTCGGATCCTTCTGCGCTTCCTGGAGAGCCAATTTGTGATGGCGCTCCCAGGCCGCTTTGTGGTCCCTGTGGCTGTTGGCGCCTTTGCCGAATGCCGATCCTTTGAAGAGGATGTTGGGGGCGAAGTGATCGTAATTGTCCGCGGCGAGCCTCATGAAACGGCCGGCGGTGACCGCGTCCCACTGCTCGTTGGACACGTCCTTTCCCACCGTCTTGCCGGACTTGAAGTATTGGGTGCTCTGTTCGATCAGGGTTTTGAGCTTCTGCAGCTCGGCGGAGCTGCACGTGACCATCTCGGAGACGTCCACGAACATGTCGCCCATGGCGATGACCTGTCCGTAGGAGAAGGTGACGCCGGGCGGTTTTCCGATCGTGAACTTGTCGGGGTAGAGGGTCTCTGCCGCGAGCACGTGTTCGCCGGTCTCATACAAGGCTTCGGCGATGTCACCAGGGAGGAGGCTGAGGCCGTAAGCGGGGGCAGGTCCGCCGGAGCCCGGCCGCGGATTGCGGATGGCGTCGAGGTCTTCGAGGAAGTCGCGGCTATCGGGCTTGACCGGCGGCTTCGGCGGCGCAGGCGGCAGTGTGGCGGCACGGTTCTTCGCAGCGCGTTTCTCTTCGGCGGCTTGGCGGCCGAGGTCGGCCACGCGGTCGAAGTCGGCGAAACGGTTCTGTAGCTCGACGGTGCCGAGGTCGAAGGCGTTCGCATGCTGCATGCTCTGCGCGATCCGGTCGAAAATGGCCTGGCTTTCGTTGGCGGGCGCAGGCGGCGGGGCGGCGCTTTGTTGGGCGGCGCGTGCCTCGGCGGCGCGGCCTTTGTCGACCGTCCTGCCGCTGACGGGGTCGAAGACCTTTTGACCGCTGAGGATCGCCTTCAAGTCGGCGGCAAGCTCATCCTCGGTGGAGCTGGCCTGGCTGGTTTTTGGCTCGGCCGGCCTGGTTGCGGACAAAGGATCAGGTGACGGCGCTGGGTAGGTTGGCTCGGGCGCGGGCGGCGCGGCGGGAGGTTCGCCGGCCGCCGAGGATGACGCGAAATCGACCTCGACCTCGCGGGCGGGGCTCACGTCCTGGCCGGCGAGGGTCCGGACCTCGTCTTCGAACGACGTCTGCGCGGAGTATACGGGGCGGGGGCTGATCCTGTAGGCCGGCGCTGCGGGGCGGTGCCACTCCATGCGGCGCTGGGTGAGGATTTCGTCGTCGTCGCAGCTCAGCGAAAGGACGACGGCAGGCTTGCGGTTTGCGTTGCGGCGCCGCTTGGTCCGTGGAGAACCGTAATAGTTGGCGAAGAGCTCCTCGGTGGTCGCCGGGCCCTCGGACAGATCGTCCCTGGAGCCATAATAGTTGGCAATCAGGTCGTCGATGGTTTTTGCCAGCTTGGGTTTCATACGGATTCAACCTTTGATGTTGACCCGGAGG
This sequence comes from uncultured Holophagales bacterium, assembly GCA_963741305.1. GTDB lineage: Bacteria > Acidobacteriota > Thermoanaerobaculia > Multivoradales > UBA5704 > DATMER01. The sequence continues at coordinate 1,177,340 of CAVUHL010000003.1, forward strand.
ACGGCGAACGGGTCAACGGTCAGGATCAATTCGTTGCTCGCCGAGAAATTGTGATCGTCCGTGATCCGGATCCTCATCTCGTTCTCATCGCACGAGAGGACGTCGGCCAGCTTTTCGTTGATCACGGCCACCGGTTGGAAGCGCGGATCCGTCGCCAGGTTCTCACCCTGGATCAACAGGTAGGGCGACTGGTCCTCGTCCAGCGAAAGCACGGCAGCGTTGACTTTCGGCGGATTTTGGGTCCGGCGGGACTTCTCGATCTGGTTGGCGAGGTTGCGGTAGTCGATCGCGCTGTCGGAGACGTTCGCGATGTCGACGTTCTTCCGTTCCAGCTCCTTCAGGTCCTCGGCGGAGTTGACGCCCAGCTTCCTGAGCTGCTTGCGCGTCTGTTTGTCGACGTCGATCTGGTCCAGCTGGATCTCGTTCTTCACGCCGGGCACTTTCGAGGTTGCCCGCACCTGCTGATCGGTGATCGAGCCGAGCTGAATGGTGACCTTCGAGGCGCCTTGCTGTCCGGGTTGCGCGGTAATGAACGTGACCTGGTCCCCGTCGTAAGAGGGGAAGATGTTGAGGTCGAGGGCGATCTCCTTCACCGTGTAGCTCAAGGCCTTGTTGATCGACTTGATGGCGAGCGTCTCGCGGGTCTTGTCGAGCTCCACCACCAGGGAATCGACGAAGTCTTCGAGCTGCCAGGCTGAATTCTCACCCGGCATCTTTTTCCTCCGGTGGCCCCTCCGCCGAAAGCTCCGCGGTGAACCGGATGTTATGGAACCAGGGGCGGAAGGTGGTATCGACCCGGTAGAGCGGCGGGACGGAACCGATGCGCAGGGCGCCATCGCCATCGCGGAAGACGTCGAGCTCGATCGGCGTTTCGATTTCAAAGGTGTGGATCCGGGACCAAACGCCGGCTTCTTCGTCCACGACCTCTGGCGGGAACGAACCCATCTCCGCGATCATCCGGTGCAACGGCAGGAAGGCGTCATCCATCATTTGTCTTCGGCCCCGGCGGGCGTGAGAGCGATCTTTTCAGAGAAGTCGACCTCGAATCCTTCGAAGGAGTAATCTGCCTCGGCGCCGCTTTCCGCGTCCACGTCCGCGCTGGCCTCTTCGTCGTCCGAAAACGGTCTTTCCAGGTTTTTCATGGGATGCCCGCTCAATAGTCCTTGGCCTTGAGGCCGATCACGCGCGCGGCGACGGGTAGAGGGAAATGGGTCTCCTCTTCGGAGACCGCGGTTACCTGGCCGGAGTCCTCGATGCGGCTCGCGCTCGCCAATTTGAAGCCGAACATCTTGAACACGGGGATGATCCAGACCATGCCGCGCTGGCCGGCCTTGCCTTTGAGCTTGAGCCGGTGGACGAGCTCGGCCGCGTTCCTGTTGAGGAAGTCTGTTGCGCCGAACGCTTCCATCCGCTCTGCATCCAGGGGCTGGGCATTCCACAGGGGCTGGAGCTTGTTCAGCTCGGTGACGCTCAGCTCGATACCCGCCTTCATGCGGCCTTCGGTCTTCTGCGACAGGCCCTCTCGGTCCACCTCGCCCTGGAGCAGCTTCGGCTCCATGATGCCGTTGGAGCCGTGACTGGCCGACAGCAATACCGAGTACCGGACGTTGGCGTCGAGCTCCCACATGTACTTCTTGCGCCCATTGGATTTGCCGCTGGCCGCATCGAGCACCGGCGCTTCCCAGACCTTGTTCCAGAACGGGCGGTAGAGCTTCATGTCGCGCAGCTCGACTTCCGGTCCGGTCTCATGGCCCTGGTCCTCGAGGAAGTACTTGTTCACGAGGACGGCATCAGTGGAGCCGAGCGCGCGCACTTCCTTGCCGGTCTTTGCGCTGAGCCAGCGCATTTCGGCCACCACGGCGAGCGGCTTGCCGGCCGGCAGATGCGCCAGCTCGCCCGGCTCGAAGGAACACTCCATCACTGCGCCGGCAGAGACGTCCTTGCGCTTGAACGTCTTTTCGAACCGGACCCGCGGCTCGGCGCTGTCCTGGAAGGCGATCTTCAGGATCGCTTTGGGCAGGGGGGCTTTCGGAACCGGATCGCCGACGTTCAGACGGACTTTCAATACGACGTTCTGGCCCCTGGCAAACAACGCCTTTTGCGTTCCGTTCCAGGCGACCGGCGCGGCCATTTCAAAGGAGAGCGTGGCGCGGTTGCTGAAGGCGTACGATCGCCGCTCCAGGGGCGGCAGGCTCTGCTGAGCAGCCTGTTGGGGGACGGCGGGTGCGGCTGTGGCGCCCGCCTGCTGCAACAACGCCAGCAATTGTTGGAGCTGCTCGGAGCTTACGGAACCATTCGCCTGCGGCGGTTTCTGGAGCTCGGCCAGCTTGTCGAGCATCAGCCGCTTGTTGATGTCGGACAGGATGCCGGCGGTCAACAGGTTGTCGGCCTTGTGCAGCTCGATGCGCTTCTGATTCGCGGCGTTGACCAGTTGCGGCAGGATCTGGATCACCTGGCCGATGGCGGCGCCGATCAGCGCATCGTCGATGCCGAAGATGAACGGCCGAGCGAAGCGGTTCGAAGTGGGAGCCGGCCTCGACTGCTCCTTGCTGACGGCTTGCCCGGCGAGGCCGGGAACGGCGCCGAGGACCGCTTTGAGCAGCTGGGCGATGATGCCGGCGGAGGCGGTGCTGCCGGCTGCCGTGGTGGCCCCGCCGGCCGGGCCCTTGAGGAGGTCGCCCAGGATGGGGGCCGCGAGCTTGAGGATCGCGCCGAGGACGTCGTCGAACGAAGCCTGGTGGGCGAGCGCCGCCGAGCGGCACGGGATACGGCGGGCTTTTCGGTAAGCGGAGCCATTCATGATCGTGGCCCTGGAGAAAGAGGCTGCGTAATCGCTCGGCCCGCGCGGCGGAAGCTTGTAGCCAGCCGGGATGCGGATGGCCCGCGAGAATGCCGGCGACTTGCGGTCGGGCGTCTTGAAGCTGAACAGCTGGGCATGGGTATTGGGCCGGTCGAAGTGCCGTGCGGGAACGGCGATCTCACGGGACGATTCGAACAGGTCGCCCTGCTGGTTCTGTGCGAGGGGCGTCGTGTAGTAGACGTCGTCGACCAGATCGATGCCGAGGTCGCGCCGGACGCCGGTACCGGCCCTGAGCTGGTAGTAGGCGTTGGTCCCGGTATCGACCTGGAACCGGAAATTGGCATCGTCATAGTCGAGTAAGTCGAGGATCGCTAACGCCACGTCGACTCACGGCTCCTATCTTGGCGGCACGGCGATCTGTTGCCCGCCTGCGCCTGCCGCCGGCTTGAGCGCGGCCACGCCGCCGTCGGCATACATGTTGGCAAAGTTGTTGGGATTAAAGCTTTCGGACGCAAATTCGATGCGAACTTTTCCTTTGAGGCTCGCGGAAAGATCGTCGGTAGCCTTCTTGTCGGATGTGTTGACCTGAATGTTGGTGTTTTGTATCGAAACGCTGCCGCTCGGACCTCCGAACAAGCCACCCAGAGGCGGTTCGTACCCGAAGTTGGCGGAGACGACGTTGACGTTCTGGTCGTCGTGGTGTGCCTTGCTTTCCCGTTGGGCCTTGATGGTGAACTCGACGGTGGCCTCGACCTCGCCTTTCTTGACCACCAGGCGCGCGACACCCATCAGGATCATTTCGCGAAGCGCGGCGCGGTGTTCCTTGGCCATGTTGATCTTGGCTTCCAGGATGTGGCGCTTGACTTCGTTGTCCTCCACGTCGACTTTCTCGCCCTCGGGATTGGTCAGAGCGAGCTTGCTGCTGCCGTCGGCGGCCTTCTCGGTGATGACGTTGTACTGGCCGCTCCGCGACTCGGCCAGGCTGGCGAACGACTCTTCGTCTTTTACCTTCTTGATGAACTCGGCAGAGCTCTTGGTGGCCTCCTTCATGAGCTTGATGTAGGCGTCGGTCTGCTGCTTCATGACCTTCAGATTCGCGTCGAACACCGCCTTGAGCAAGTCGGCGACGAACTTCGGGAAATCGACCGAATCCACCAATTCATTGAAGGCCGCGGTATCTCCCTGAAATCCGGGATCGTAGCCCTTGTAGCCCATCTGTTTGCCGGAGTCGGTGGCGAATGGGCGGGCCAAGCCATGTTTGCCGCGCTCCTTTTCGGAGAACTCTTCGACCAGCGAGAGGTAGATGCTCTGCTGGTCGGACAGGTTCATGTTCTGGAACGCGGCGCTGCCGGTCAGGACATCGACGGCTCGGCCGCGCGCCTTCTGCTTGATCTGCTCTTCGCTCGGAGTCATCGCGTTTTCACCATTCATGGCGTTTGTCCCCTGAAGCAAATCAGCCTAGAAGTCCCACTCGTCGACCGCTCCCGCGCCGTTGTTGCGCGAGGGCGGAATCGGCCCTGTGCCTTCTTCCGGATACTCGTCCGCCTCGGCGTCGGGGCCTTCTTCTGCGTCCGCGTCCGCATCCGCGATGGCACTGGCGAGCGAATCCTGGAGGATGCTCTGAGTGGTGATGAAGGCATCCACCTGACTGATGAACGCCGAGAAGCCCTGGTCATCCTCGAACGACGAGGGAGTGTATTCGGCGATCGAGCGGATGATGCCCTCACCCAGCCGCCCCTTGTTGTAGAGGGTGGTCGCCCTCGGCCGGGTCCGCTTCATCCCGGAGGACAAGGTTTCGACGACGCGTTGCCAGGTGCCGCCTGAGGGCACCACGTGCTGAATCACCTCGGGATGCTTGAGGATCCGGCTGAGCACGAAGTTGAGCTCGGCGTCGATCAGCGGCGCGATGATGTTGACCATGCCGGTGCAGTTGGTCGAGAGGTTGTACTGCAGGTCTTCGACCGCCTGCATCACGTTCTGCCGCGAAACGAAGCTGTCGGGATTGAAGCTGGCCTGGGCGCGCTGCAGGTACTTCGCCGATTCGAGGACCATCACCTTCCACAAGCGCTTGAAATCGGGGTTGATGATGACGTCCTCGGTGACCTCTGCATTGCCCTCGCTGAACACCTGGCGGAAGAACATCTGGCGCTCGGGCTGCCGCGTACGGTCCATGACCCTGTTGGTTCCCAGGTCGATGAACTTGTCGGAGAAGACATACAGGCGCAGGTCCGACCGGAGCCGCTTGTCGCGGATTTCCAGGCTGCCGCGGATCAGGTATTTGTGCGTGAAGTAGTTGATGACGCCGAACACGTCCAGCTCGTCGCCGATCACCATGCCGTGATAGAGCTGGGCGGCGCAACGGATCGCGGACCGGCTGACGTCGGAAACGCGGGCATCGTCGTCCTCGCGGAACTGCACGTTGAAATCCTGATCCTGCAGGTCGAGAGCGGAGTCCTCGGGATCGACCATGCCTTGCGACTTCATCGCCTGCGAGATGAACACCGGCAGGTAGAAGTCGACGTTTTTCGCCGTGATCGGAATGGCAAAAGCCTGAATGTACTTGACGACCAATGGCTTGATCTTCGCCGGGACAGGGCCGACGCTCGAGCCGTCGATGAGCGCGATCTCATCGGTGTTGAACACGAAGTTTTCGATGATGGCCTTGGCCGCCTTCTTGAACGCCGAGGACAGCGAGACCGTGGAAGCCCGCAATGCCTTGGCCAGAGCGCCGTCGTCATCGTTGTACTCGGCGACGCTGAGCTGTTCGTCGTTGATCAGGGTGCGGGCGGCGCTGACGACGGCATAGTTGACGAAGGACCTGGCGCCTTTGTCGTTCTTGCGGACGAAACTGTTGAGGGCGTTCACGTTCCTCAGCTTCAACACTTTGAACGCGTACGCGACCAGGTAGTCGGAAACATTCGGATACGATTCGAGCACCGCTCTGGTGTTGTAGTCCAGCGTGAGCAATGCCTTCGACAGCTGGTCCTGGAACTCGTACTTGAGGTCGACGAGCTCCGCGGTTGCGTCGATGAGCTCGGCCAGGGTGAGCCCATCCTTTTCCTCCTTGGCGTCCGCCAGGAAGCGCGCCAGCGATTTGTCCGCCCAGGCACCGCCGGGCGGGACACGTTTCGGAGTCAGCGGCCTCGCGAAGAACTCGGCAACGGATTCGGCTCCTTTGGTCCCAGTTCCCTTGGCGAGGACACGCTTGCCCAGAAGCTGGTTCAACTCATTCAGATGGGACTTGACGGTGGGATCCACGCCGGTAGCGAATCCACTGCCCGTGGTCAGAGGCCTCTTGATCTTGAAGGCGGAAGGGATCTGGATCTGTGTAGACATATGGCTCCTTGCGCGAGTGCACCGTCAATTCAGAAGGTGGCTCAGCAACTTGAAAGCGTCCGCGAGGTTGATCACGCCGTAGCCTGCTTGTACATTGCGCAGTCGGCTGTCTACTTTGTCGGAAGTGTTTTTGAGTATGTAGCCGACGTCCTGGTTCGTGAGCCTTTTGCCGTGTTCGAGGGCATAGGACTGCAGCAGCCCGATGGCGCCGGCAACGAAGGGGGAGGCCTGCGAGGTCCCCGAGGCGACCGCGTAGCCGTTGCGGGCAAAAGAGCTGAAGATGTTCATCCCCGGGGCCACCACATAGATGTTGGCGCCGTATGAAGTGAAGCCCGCTACTTTGCCGGTATTGTCGATCGCGCCGACGGCGAACACACCCTGGAGCGCGCCAGGGTAATACCGCTCGGCGGTGCCGTCATTGCCGCTGGCGGCCACTACCGCGACGTTCTTGCTCAGCGCGTAGCGGATCACGTCCTGGTGCGGCAGCCCGCCGCCCAGGTGTTTGATGCCGAGGCTCATGTTGATCACGTTGGCGCCGTTGTCGACAGCCCACTTGATCCCGGCATTGATGTTGTCGACGATGCCCGCGCCCACGTGCCGGTTGCCCTGCTTGAGGGTCGCCAGCACGCGGACTGCCATCAGGCCGCAGCCTGGCGCCACGCCCTCGTCCATCTCGCGGCCCCGCGCCGCGATGATCCCCGAGACGTGCGTGCCGTGGCCGACTTCATCTTCGGGCACATCGTCATATTCCTTGAAATCGCCAATGAAGCTGGAAGTGTCGAGGCCCTCCAGGTTCACGAAGTCGGCACGCTTGACGATCTTCCCCCGCAGCTCCTGGTGATCCAGGTTGACGCCGGTGTCCAGGACGGCGATCCTTATCTGCGGATTCCCCCGGCTCATCATCCTGGCGAAGCCCAGGTTGATCAGGTCCCGGGCCCTGGTCCGTTCCACCGACGCCTGGGTCGAGATCTGTGGCGGCAGCTCCGCTTCTCCGATTTCGAGAGAACGCGCATCTTCCACCGAAGGGATGAGCTTGATCTGCTCGGTCAGGTTTGGCGGCAAGCGGTAGTCCTGCTGCAAGATCATCCGGTAGGTCCGGTTCAATCCTTCCTGGATTTCCTCTTTGCTCGGCTGCGCGCCAGCCATCTTGTATTCCTTTGTCACCCAGAACTTGATCCCAATGCCGTTCATCAACCTGTCGATATCCGGGCTCATGGCCTGCTTCACCAGCGTCTTGTCATTGATGAAGTCTGCCCAGTAAGGAATCGAGGCCTGGTCGTGAAGCGGCAGCCGGAGCTTCAAGATCACGTGGTGCTTCACTGACCCGAGCTCCCAGGGTTGCCGTATGAACACCACGCCTCACCCGGATTCCAGCGCCGGTCAGCAGGAGGTTCCGCGAGGGAGGCCATGGCACACCGCCGATTCTTGTAACTTGCGGTTAGTCGAAGATGCGAACCAATGTCACTACGTTAAGTGCTGCCGGATGGGTTGTCAAGACTTAATGCATTCCATTCGCAAAGATGGAAGACATGAAATATGCAAACGGCTTGATTTTAGATTGCACCAACCAGGTCAGGCTTCGATGCTGGATCGCCTCAGCCAGGCGCGCAGCCTATGTTTTAGATTCGGGATTTGGCAGGGGCACATCAGGCCGTTTCAGCGGGCTGACCTCGATCCCGGACGTGCACAGCACCCGGCTGTCGTCGGGGATGTTCTGGGCCACGATGGCGTTGACCCCGATGAAGACGTTGTCTCCCACCCGGATCCCGCCGATCAATCTGGCGCCCGCGCCGATGAAGACGTTGTCTCCGATCACCGGCATCTTCGCGACGCGCTCCGGGCTGGGCGCGCCGATGGTCACCTGGTGGAGCAGCAGGGCGTTCCTGCCGATCTTCGCGTAGCCGCCGATCACGATCCCGGTGCCGTGGGCGATGCGCAGCCCCGGCCCGATTTCCGCGCCGGGGCCGATGTCCACTCCCGTGTAGAACTGATTCATCCGGGCGAACAGGGGACCGAGCATGGGGATGCCGTGGCTCTTGAACCAGTGCGCGAGGCGGTGCAGCACCACCGCCTGATAGCCGGTTTCGAAGAGCAGCGATTCGATCACGTACCAGGGGAAGGGCTTGGTCTTGATCTCCCGCAGCCGGCGGGTGTCTTCGCGCAGGTTATCGAGCATCGGCCGTCACCTCGATCTCGCGGCGGAAGGTCGTCCCGCCGTTCTGCTTCGAGAACCAGCTCACGTTTTCGAACACCGGATCGAGCTCCAGTACGTAGCGGCCCGGTTGCGCGGGTGCGACGACATCCTGCTGAATGTTGACCTGTCCGCCGGGCGGCACGGGCTCGGGCAGCTCCGTGCGCTCTCCCTCCCAGAGGACTTCGCGGCCGTCGAGGGTCCGCCAGTGATAAGCAAGGCGCACGCGGGCGCCGCCACGGTTCGGCCAGGTCGTTTTGCTCTTGTTGGTCAGCCGTGCCGCGACGGTGAACTTCCAGCCGGCCGGTACCTGGGCCGGAATGACCGTATCCCCCCAAAGGACGTCGTAGAGGTCCGCGCCGAGCGCCTCGCCCGACCCGAGGTACGTGAGCTCGGCCCCGACGAAGAAGGATTCCTCGACCTTCTCGTTCGATGCGAAGTAGGGGCAGGACTCTGGCGGCAGCTCGCGCGTCCAGTGACGGATGCGGCCGGTCGAGGGAGTCACGGCCATGCGGTAGGCGTACTGTGTCCCGGCCTTGATGGTCCAGATCCGGGTGGCTTTACCGGGCCTCAGCTCCACGCGCTGGTTCTCGCCGGCCTTCAGGGTCAGCTCCTGCGAGGCGTCGCCCAACTTGATCCCGATGCGGTTCCGAGGCGCCGGGGTGCCGACCTGGAACACCGCTTTTTCGATAGGCTGGTCCGCGATCAGGTAGATCTCCACGGCATCAGCGCCGCGTACCCACATCGGGTCCAGAGGCAGGAATTGGTCGCGGCGGCCGATCACCCTGAAGTCTCCCTGGGGCACGCGGTGATAGCCGGGGACGTTGCGGAGCGTAAGCTCCAGCGGCAGCCAGCGGAACGGGATGTTGCGCACGTGAGCCTGGAGGGTGGGCTCGGGCCCGCCGGCACCGAACGGGGTGAAGAGCAGAGGCCCGAGGAACAGGCCGGCGAACGCATATCCCGCGGGAATGGTCCAGCGCGGCCGGATGCGTGTCACCAGGAAGAGGAACGCTGGATAGACGTTGACGAAGTAGCGGTTGCCGATGAAGCCGCCGCCCCCCTGCCAGTTCCAGGAGATCTGGATGAGGAAGAACAGGGCGATCCCGATCACCCCGGCCAGCAGGAGCCAGCGCTCCACCGTTCGCGGTCCATGGAAAAGGAAGAGCAGAAGAGAGAGGACGGCGAACGGCAGGTAGGGGATCAGCCCGGCATGGCGTCCCCAGAGGAAGTAGCCCACGTTGTCTGTGAATTCGCTCCAGTGGGTGTCCGGCGCGCGGAAGAGCCACGTCATGCGGTTGCCGGTCGGAGATTCGGCCGCCGCTGCCGCACCCCCCGCGCCTGCCCGCGGGGCTGCCTTTACCTCTTCCTTGGCCGCCTCCACCGGCATCTTGCCGGGTTCGCAAACCGTGAACCCGCCGCGCTGGGGAACGCCCAGGTACGAGGTCGGCGTGCCGGTCAGGCCGAACGAGATCCCGGCGACCAGGGCCATGAAGAGGACTGCTCCGGCCATCCAGGTCGCAGCCGTCTTCCACTGCCGCCGCCGGACATAACCCCACAAGGGAGCGAGTCCCACGGCCGCGAGCATCGGCTTGTTGTAGACCGCGAAGACCAGGACTGCTCCCGAGAGCGCCGCCAGGAGGAGGCTGCGCCGGTCTACGTGCTCCTCGTCCCGCGGCAATCCAAAATACAGGCAGGCGGCGACCGCCGCCATGTTGAGGATCTCGGGCTGGATCCAGAAGACATAGGAGAAGCCGGCGCTCAGCAGGAAGAAGCCGGCGGAGTAGAGGGCTGCGGTGCCGTCGTCGTTGAAGCGGCGGAGGTAGCCCGCCCCCATCCAGATCATGGCCACCGTCAGGAGCATGTTCAGGAAGTACAGGCCGTCGGCGCCGAACAGGCCGGCGAACGGAGCGGCGAGGAGAGAATAGATGTACGGCTTGCCGAAGTGGACCGTGTGCCAGCCGTCGTGGGTCATCAGGATCAGGTTGTTGACCGGCTGGTACGGGAACTCCTGGAAAAGGCGGTCGATGTCCCGGACTTCGACCCGCAGGTCGCCGTCGTGGGCCAGGCTGAGCGCCATGAGGTAGTAGGCGGCCTCGTCGGCCTTGAGATGGGTCGGCAGCCCGGGCTTCCCGAGGGCGAGCGGGAACAGCAGCAGGAAGAGGGAGACCGAGGCGAGGGCAAGCCGGACGGAGGAGGTCACGACGGGGGAGTGTACCTCACCCCCTGTCCCCCTCTCCCGTGCCCGCCCATCCCCCGCCCGGGAGAGGGGGGACGTGGTTGAAGCTGTCTTGCCTTGCGTTCAGGTACGGCGGCCCCAGCTACGTCCCCCCTCTCCCGGCCGGGTGGGAGGGCGACGGGAGAGGGGGACAGGGGGTGAGGTCCTCTGTGATAGATTTCCCTTCCCGTACTTACCCGAGGATTCCGAGATGAACACCCTCTACTTTGACTCTGCGTTCGACGACGACCGTCGCCGGCAGGCCCTGTACCAGGGGCAGATCTTCGTCTTCTCGCCCCGGCCCAGCACCCTGGCCCTGACCGAGTGGGCCCGCGAGCTGATCCAGGACGCCTTCCATCCGATCGACCCGGTCCACGCGCAGGACAGCCTGCCGGTGGAGCGCTTCGTGGAGATCGTGGCCCCCCTGAAGCCGCGCTTCATCCACCACCCGAAGACCCTGGAACTGCTGCTGAAGCTCCTGGAGGACTTCGGGGTGGACATGGACAAGCTCTATTTCGACGTCCCCCGCATGCGGGTGGCGACGAGCGGCGGCTATCTGAACGCCGGGGTGGCCTACGTCCTTCACCCGCACCGGGACGTCTGGTACTCGTCCCCGCTGTCCCAGCTCAACTGGTGGTTGCCGGTGTTCGAGTTCGAGTCCGAGAGCTCGTTCGCGTTCCACCCGCGCTGGTGGGGCGAGCCGGTGCGCAACAGCTCCGGCGAGTACAACCACTACGAGTGGAACCGGGTGGGCCGCGCGCAGTCCGCGTCGCAGGTCAAGGCAGACACGCGCAAGCAGCCCCGGCCGCTGGACGAGATCGACCTGGAGCCGCAGTTCCGGGTCGTCTGCCCGCCGGGAGGCCTGCTCCTTTTCTCGGGAGCTCACCTGCACTCGACCGTGCCGAACACCTCGGGCCGCACCCGCTTCAGCATCGACTTCCGGACCGCGCACCTCGACGAGCTGGCGACCCGTGGCGGGGCGCAGAACATTGACCGCGAGTGCACCGGAACGACCCTCTTTGAGCTGCGGCGAGCCTCGGACCTCACGCCTGTACCCGAGGAGATTATCCGGCTCTACGATCCGAACCCGCCGGAGGACCGGGAAGGGCTGGTCTTCAAGCCTCCCGCGGACGTGCTTGCTACCAAGTGAAACGCTCCCCTACGAAAGCTCGCTGAGCGCGGGGGCCGTCCCCCGCGCCAAGGAGCTGATCAAAGGGGTGCTCTCCGCGAGCGCGCTCCCGCTCGGCACGATCATCCGGGTCTCCACTCGCGAGCCGGTCCTCGCCCTCACCTTCGACGACGGTCCCCATCCCGAGGACACTCCGCCGCTCCTCGAGCTGCTGGAGCGCCACGGCGCCAAGGGGACCTTCTTCATGGTCGGGAAGAGCGCCCGCCGCTGGCCGGATCTCGTCAAAAGGGTCGCGGACGGTGGCCACGCGATCGGCAATCACACCTGGGATCATCAATCCATGCCGCTGCTGACCGGGAGCTATCGCCGGAAGCAGATCGAATGGTGCGCCGAGGCCCTCGCCCCCCATGGAACACGCCTGTTCCGTCCACCCTACGGAGAGCAAAGCCTAGGCTCGCGCCTGGACGCCGTCCGGTCCGGTCACGACGTGGTCTGCTGGGATGTGATCGCCGAGGATTGGAGGGATGATCCGCCCGACATGCTGGTTCAACGGGTCTATCGAAGGCTGAGGCGGGGGAGCATCATTCTCTTCCATGACACCCTCTACACGACTGTCGAGGACGACTGGAAGGATCGAAGGCCCATGCGGGCGGCGGTGGAGAAGCTCCTGGTGGACCTCAAAGGCTATCGCTTCGTGACCGTCCCCGAGCTGCTCGAGCTGGGCCGCCCGTTCCGCTGGCACTGGTACCAGCCGGCGCGGTTGGACTGGCTGGAGCGGGTCCGCTGAGCTTTCAGCACTTGACCGTCTTGCGCTTCTTGCCGAGGGCCCCTCGCTTGCGGACCTTTTCGATGTAATCCGGGGCGGAGGGGACCACGCAGGCGGTGCCGCTCATGTCCACCGTCACCCGGCCCATGGCCGCGGCGGTCTGGAGGGCCGGCTCGGTCAGCTCCTTCACGTAGCTGCCCACGGCGATCACGAAGCCGTTCATGGCGTAGCGCACTCGGTTCGGCTGGCCATGGATCGTGGCCTGCACGCGTTCCAGGAGCTGGCGCAGCTCGGACAGGTCGAGATCCTTGAGCGCCACCAGATTACTGAACGTCGACCAGCCCGCCGCCGCCACCCTCTCCTGATCGGATTCGATCCACTCCCGGGCCAGCTCGAGACCGTGACGGCCTTCCGCGGCCACCCAGGGCACCGTGTATTCGCTGATCGCGGAGCAATGCGCCTTCTCGACCCAGCGGCGGAGGTCGTCGACGGTCATCCTGAGGTCGTCGGCGATCAGTCCCGCCAGGTACATGGCGTCATAGATGCCGGTGTCGTAGAGGTCCAGCGCCAGTTGATAATCCTTCTTGATGCGCTTCTGAACCTTCTTGAGCTCCTCGATCTTCACTCCGAACAAGGGCTCCGGAACGCCGTGCTTGAGCATCACCGCCTTGTAGCTTTCCAAGCCGAGTGGTCTGATCTCTGCCAGGATCTCTTCTGCGTTCATGGGCGCTGTCCTCCTCGGAGCTCCATCCTATTCCAGGACCCGCGCCCTGAGGACTTCCTGCGGCCGGGAATCGGTCCTCAATCCCTCCAGCAACCCCTGGATCTTCGCGACCGCCGCGGCCTGGTTGCCCTTCCGGAGCTCCCTCAGGTAGGCCACCACGAAGGCAGCAAAAGAGAAGCCGAGAAAGCTGAGCCAGTTCCACGGCCGGCCATAGCGCCGGACATAAAGCGTGCTGCTCCGTCCGAACTGGAAGTTCCGCCCCGGGCTGTAGCCTCCGGTCGTGTAGGCCACCATGTGGTAGAGGACGGCCCGGTGCGCGTAGACGCAGCGGAAGCCTTTCCGCTTGGCCCGGGTGCAGAAGTCCGCGTCGTCCACGCAGATGAAGAAGAGGGGGTCCCAGGAGCCGGCGGCCTCGGCCGCTTCGCGCTTGATCAGAATGGCGCAGCCGTTGATGTAGTCCACCTCGGCATCCTGGTCGTACTGCCCCTTGTCGATCTCGCCGTAGCCGCGCTCGTGGGTGATCGACTCGCGGAAGCGGAGCTTGCCGCCCGCGGACCAGAGGCGCTGCCGGTCCCCATGAAAGTAGCACTTCGGGCCGGTCACGCCAATCCGGGGATCGCTCTCAGCTACTTCGACCAGGCGCTCCAGCATGTCCGGCTCCACCTCGATGTCGTTGTTCAGGAGCAGGACGTAGTCGTATCCGTTCTCGAACGCCCACCGGAAACCGGCGGCATACCCGGACGAGCTGCCGCGGTTGACCTCCACCCGGAGCTGCTTCATGTCTGGGTACGCTCGAGCCAGGGCCTCGGGCGAGCCGTCGGTCGAGGCATTGTCGAGGACGATCAGGTAGAAGGCAGGGTAGGTCATCTTCCGCAGGCTTTCGACCGCCTGCTTGGTGATCTCCTTGCCGTTGTAGTTGACCACGATGGCCGCGACTCGCTTCATGCCGGGGATTCAACCACAGGAAGGGCCTCCGAGCCACCGCAACTTTGCTAGAGTGACTACGTATGTAGGCACCAACAGATTCGGAGGGCACATGAAGACAGTCTCCTTGATCCTTTTCCTTCTCCCCGGCCCCGTCGTCGCCCAGACCCCCGATCCCGCCGCCAAGGTCGACGAGATCTTCGCGGAGTGGAAATCCCAGGAGAGCCCCGGCTGCACCGTAGCGGTAAGCGAGGCGGGAAAGACCCTGCTCTCTCGCGCCTACGGCATGGCGGACCTGGAGCACGACGCGCCGATTACGCCTACCACGATCTTCGAGGCGGGCTCGGTCTCCAAGCAGTTCACTGCCGCCGCGGCCCTGCTCCTGGTCCAGCAGGGGAAGCTCTCCCTGACCGACGACGTGCGCAAATATGTCCCCGAGATCCCCGATTATGGGAAGCCGATTACGATCGATCACCTGATCCATCACACCAGCGGCCTGCGGGATTGGGGCGCAGTGGCCGCGATCAGCGGCTGGCCGCGTGGGACGCGCATCCACACTCATGCCCACATGCTCGACATCGCCTCGCGCCAGAAGGCCCTCAACTACGAGCCGGGCACCGAGTTCTCTTACACGAACACTGGGTACAACCTCCTCGTCGTGATCGTGGAGCGCGTCACCGGCAAGTCCTTTGCCGAGTTTACTCGGCAGCAGATCTTCGAGCCTCTGGGCATGAAGCACACTGGATGGCGCGATGACTTCACCCGCGTCGTCAAGGGGCGGGCCATTGCCTATGTAAAGGGAGAAGACGGCTTTCACAGCGAGATGCCGTTCGAGAACGTTCACGGCAATGGCGGCCTGCTGACCACGTCCGAGGATCTGCTCCTCTGGAACGAGAACTTCACACACGGCAAGGTGGGCGGCCCTGGGCTGATCGAGGCGTTGCAACGGCGCGGGCGGCTCAACGACAACCGGGAGATCGAGTATGCCGGCGGCCTCTTCATGCTCACCTACGAGGGATTGCCGGAGGTCAGCCATGGCGGCGCCACGGCTGGCTACCGGGCGTCCCTGGCGAGGTACCCGGAGCAGAAACTCTCCGTCTCCGTCCTCTGCAACCTCGGGGACATTGATTCCGAGCCTCTCGCCCACAAAACGGCAGACCTTTTCCTGACCGGCAAAAAGCCTGCCGCGGCCCAGGTTCCGGCCACGGTCGAGCTTCCTTCGGAGGAGATCGCTGCCAAAGCGGGCCTCTACAGCAACCGCCGCACGGGTGTGATCCTCGGGATGAAGATGGAGGAGGGCAAGCTGCGCACGCGCGGAGGGCGCACAGTCTCGCCGCTCTCCGCCTCCCTGTTCCTGGTGAGTAACGGCTCGAAGCTCGATTTCGTCACGGGCTCGGACGGCAGGATATCCGGCCTGCGCCTCCTCACCCCCGATGGCGACAGCATTCCCTACGACCGCGTGGAGGAGGCCGCTCCGACCGCCGCTCAACTCGCCGAGTACGTGGGCGAATACACGAGCGACGAGGCCGAAGTCACCTACAAGGTCGTGGTGGAGGAGGGCAAGTTGCTCATCAAGGGGCGTCCGGATATCTCGATTGCTCTGACGCCGCTCTATCCCGACGCCTTCCAGTCGGACATCGGTTTTCTGGTCCGCTTCTTCCGCAAGGATGGCAAGCTCTCCGAGCTCAGCCTCGGGCTTGACCGGGTGCGGGATCTGCGGTTCACGCGGGCGTTGAAGCGTTGAAGCTCAGTCGTCCGGTGGCGACGCTGGCTCCGGCCGCCGCGTCCCGAGCACGTGGATCTTCTGGTGCAGGTACGTCCTCTGGACGTCCAGCAGCCGGGCCGCGGCGCTCACGTTCCAGCGGGTGCGCTGGAGCACGGACTCGATGTACTCCCGCTCGCAGCGAGCTTTGAACTCCCGAAGGGGGAGGATGGGAAACGCCGCGGGCAGAAGCAGCAGCCCGGACTCGGGCGGGCGGGTCGGCTCGAAGAACCCGGAGGGGAGCTGGTCCGGTGTCACCGGGTCCCCTCCGAAGACCACCAGGCGCTCGCAGACGTTCCGCAGCTCGCGGACGTTGCCGGGCCAGGGATAGTTCTCCAGGTAGGGATAGACCTCGGGATCCACCCGCTTTGGGCGCGCCCGGTGCTGGCGGGAAAACCTTTCCAAAAAGTGATGGAAGAGGCCGCGCACGTCCTCCCTCCGCTCGCGCAACGGCGCAACGAAGAGAGGGAGGTGGGCGAGGCGGAAATAGAGGTCCTCGCGGAAGCGCCCGGCGCGCGCCGACTCTTCAAGGTCGCGATGGGTCGCCGCGATCACCCGCACATCCACTTGGCGGTCGCGCGTTTCGCCGATGCGCCGCACGCGGCCATCCTCCAGCACCCGCAACAGGCGTGACTGGACCGTCAGCTCCATGTCTCCGATTTCGTCGAGGAAGAGCGTGCCACCGTCCGCTTCCTCGAACAGGCCGAGCTTGGCCGTCTTGGCGTCAGTGAAAGCGCCGCGCGCGTGGCCGAACAGCTCGTCCTCAATCAGGTCGGGTGGGATCGCGGCGCAATTGATTTTGATGAATGGGCGATGGCTGCGCCGGCTCTGCCGGTGGAGCGCGCTCGCCACCAGCTCCTTGCCCGTGCCGCTCTCGCCGAGGATCAGGATGCGTCCATCCGTGGGCGCTGCCTGCGCGATCCGCTGCCGCAGCTCCTCGAGCGCGGGCGAGCTGCCCAGGATCTCGGGCTCCCCTCCAAGGTCTGCCTTGAGCGAGGCGACCTCGCGCCGCAGAGCCTCGCGCTCGAGCGCATTCCTGATCGATTGCAGAAGCCGCTCGCGGGTGAACGGCTTCTCGATGAAATCGTGGACTCCGATGCGCAGCGCCTCGACCGTCTCGCTGATCGAAGCCTCTCCTGAAATGATGATCGTGGGCGGGAGCCGTCCGACCTCGGCCAGCCGCCGCACCAGCTCGACCCCGCTCATCTTCCGCAACCGGACGTCGAGCAGCAGCAGGTCCGGAAGAGGGGAGCGGGCAGGCTCCAGTATCGCGAGCGCCTCCTCGGCCGAGGTGACGGAGGTGGGGGCAAAGCCCTCCTCGCGGAGCTGGAGCAGCAGGGTGGCGCGGATCTTCTCGTCGTCCTCGACGATCAAGAGCTGGGTCATGGTTCTCCCTGTTGCAGGGTTATCCGGAACGTCGTCCCCGCCTCCGATGTCCCTATCATCTCCAGGTCCCCGCCATGATCGAGCAGGATCTTCTTGGAGATCGCTAGGCCGAGGCCCATGCCCTCGCCGACCTTACGCGTGGTGACGTAGGGCTCGAAGACCCGTCCGCGGATCTCCGGCGCGATGCCCGGCCCGTCGTCCGCGACCTCAATGTAGATTCCGGTCCCGTTCCGGCCCAGCTTGAAGGTGACGGTCCGGGCCTGCGCGTGAGCGCTGTTGTCGCACAGGTTGACCAGCGTCTGGCGGAGCAGCTCGCGGTCGACAGCCGCGAAGAGCGGTATCGGCGACGAGGGCGCCGAGACGCGCAGCACCAGGGACGGCCAGGCGAGGTCGAAGGCCGAGGCGAACTCGGAGACCACGGCGCCGAGGTCGTGGACTTCCAGCCGCGGCTTGGGGAGGCGTGCGAACGAGGTGAACTCGCGGGTGAAGCGGCCCAGGCGGTCCAGCTCCTCGCCTAGGCTCTCGACAGTTTGCCTGCTCTCGCCGTTCACAAGCTCGCGCAGACGGGTGAGCTCCAATCGGGCCGCGGTCAGCGGCGTCTTCATCTCGTGAGCGTGCCGGCGCGCCGTCTCCTGCCACATGGAAAGGTTTTGCAGAGCGGCCAGCCGCCTGCGGTCGCGCGCCATCACCCGGGAAGTCTCTTCGATCATCGCGGCGATCCGCCCGATCGTGTCCTTCCCGCGGTCGCCGATGTCCACGTTTTCCTGGCCGGCGGAGAGCTGCACCAGGGCCTCCCGCAGCCTGTCGATCCGCCGCTCGCGCCGGCCCTGGCGGACGAGGTGGGCCCCGCCCGCGGCGGCCAGCACTCCGCCCACCACCATAAGGAGGATCATCTCGTAGCGCCGCAGGATCTCTTTGCGGTTATGCTCCAGGATGCGCAGCCGGTTGAGAAGGGCCTGATCCTCCTCGAAGCGGCGGCGGTACTCCGTCTCTCGCTGCGGATCGAGGCGGGCGAGCTGTCTGCGGTCCTCCTGCGATCCCTCCAGGGCGGAGATGATCTCGGGCTGGAGCCCCAGGCGGAACCAGGCCGTAGAGAGCTGTTTCTCGAAAAGGAAGAGGACCGCGGCCGCGGCCAGCACCATTCCGCCCAAGGTGACGGCGGTGGAGCGCCAGCTCAACGCCTTCCTCCCAATGACAGCTTGGGTACCGAGAGCTTCCACTCGTATTCCAGCAGCGCCGGCCTACCGATGGAGGTCGCGAGGAGGAGATTGAAGAGGTCGCCGGAGGGCTCCGCCACGACTCCGGAAACAGCCCCGGCGCTGCCGGCAGACTCCCCGGCCAGGCTGCGGGAGAACCACCGCTGGGCGTCGAGCTGCTCGGATTGCGAGAAGGGGATGACCCGCAGCCGCAGCTCCGCGGGTCCGGCGGGAGAACGCGCCGGGAGCACCTCCAGCCGCAGGTCCCGCCACCAGGCCTCGAGCTTCTCGAAAGAGGCGAAGCTCGCCCGCTGCGTCCGGCCGGATGTGTCGGCGCGGGTCACGAGCCAGACCTCGTCCCACAGCTCATACCGGATGTCGATCCGGGCCCCGCCCCGCGTTCGGTTCGCACCCATGGTCCTGACCTCGAAAGCCAGGGTGGTGGTGAGCCCCGTTCCCAGGTGGCGGTGCACCTCTTCCTGCCGCAGCACGGAGGGCAGGCGGGCGAGGACCACCCCGTTGTCCGTTCCCCGTTCCAGGGCCGGCGCGGTGACGGCGCCGAGCCTCGCCGCGAGCATCAGCCCGAGCAGGACGGCTGCCCGCTTCACCATAGGACCTCCCCGAGGTCGAGGTAGGTGAAGATGAACCGCAGCCGGCCCCACTGATTGCGCCACGTGATCCCGGTGGAGAGCTCCATCCGCTCCAGGGGGTTGTCCCGCAGCTCCAGGTCTGGGGAGGTCGCCTCGACGCCGAAGGTGGCCCCCGTCTCCAGATAGAGGTCGCTGAAGTCGCCGGGCTCGCGATGGGTGCGGAGGCGGAGGAGGTGCCGGGCGCTCACCGATCCGCCGAAGACGTCCAGGTCGGTCTTCGCGAGGATGGCCTCGTTCGCCTTCAGGTTCGTCACCCGGGATTGTCCGAAGGAGACCCGGCCGCCGGCAGAGACCGACTGCCGCGGCGTGACGGACCAGTGGCGAGTGCCGGAGAGCTCCGCCAGGATCTGCTCGCCCTGGAAGGGAGGGCGGGGCGTATCGGTGGGCGGGTCTGGATAGTTGAAGCTCCGCTCGAACAGGTCTTCGGCCTCGTAGGACGCGTACTCCAGGCCGGCGGAAAGCACCATGCCGCGGCTCGGGAGGAGCGGATCGTCGCTGGTGTCCTGAACCCAGCGGGCGTCCACGCGGCGGAAGCTCTGATCTCCCGCGAAGACGATCGTGTCCACCAATCCAAACGAGGGGGCGAGGACCTGGTGATGTTGCCTGGCTTCGCCCCGCCTTTCGGTCCAGCCGAACTGGAGGGAGCGGTTCGCAGACAGGGGGATGGCCAGGCTCAGGGAAGCCTGGTCATCCTCTTGCCAATCCCAGGCCGCGAGGTTGGGATCGATGCCGAAGGGGAGCACCACGGTGCCGCAGCAGGCGTGCCGGGCGTAGGAGATGTTGGCGACGATGCCGCGGCCGAAGAGGTCGTACTGGGTATAGCCGACCTGCCCCCCGGACTCGTCGTTTACCGAGTCCTGCTGCAGCCCGAAGCTTCCGTAGAGGACTCCGGAGCGCCCGAGGAAGATGCGGCTGCCGATCAGGCCGGTCTGGTTGATGTTGAAGTAATCATTGCTGCCGAAGTTCGTATCCAGGGCGTAAAGCTGATCGAAACGGGCGAACTGATAGCCATGGTCGAAGAAGAACCAGCGGGCGGTATGGGCCTGGATGACCAGCTCGTAGGCACCGCGCTCGCTCCCCTTGCGCAGGGAGAAGTCGGCGCCGAGCACGAACGGCAGCCGGTGCACGCGGGACACGGCCTGCCGGAGGTCATCCTCGTCGTAGGTGCCACCCTCCTTGAGGAGGGTCTCCGCCTCGATGATCCCCGCGGCGGCCTCGCGGGTGGTCTCGACCGTGATGGTCTCGATCCTGAAGCTGGCAGGCTCCACCGCGAGCGGCTCCTCGGGGATGGCTGCGGATACGCTAAGAGCCCACAGGAGCATGAAGGCCCCGGCGAGCATCGATGGGAAGCGAACGGGTCGCATGTCGTCGGTGTCTCCACGTCCACCCCGGGCCGCATTGCCCAGGCCGGTCGTGCTTCTTACAGGGCAATCTCGGTGCCGCGCCCCCGCCTGCCGCAAGAAATGGCGCAAGCTGCGGAAAACAAGAGCTTTCCGCCGCCGGAAAGCCTCCTCCTCCGCCACGGTGAGCGTATGGAGAAGCATACACCCTGTCTGCCGGGTAAGACTTCGTGTTGCTTCTGCCGCCACGAACCTCAATCGCAGATCGGCGGGCCTCCCAGCGGGTTGAAATCGAAAAAGTCGTGCGGCTTTAGCTCGAAACCGTACCAGTGCATGAGGGTGATCGCCCACTTCTGGTTGGTATCGAGGTCCTCGCTGATCGGCTCATGGTGCGCCCCAGCGAGATACCAGACGACCAGATCGCCGTTCGCAACGCTTTGCTTATCGGAAACGTACGGTAGGAGGAAGCCGTCCGGGCCAGTGAACACCGGACTCTCGGCCCATGCAGTGTCCTCCGCGGGCTTGTATCGGGTAACCCAGAAATCGTGCTGAGTCCACTGCTCGGACCCCCACCCCGGCGTCGCGAAGTGGCGTGCCGTGCCGGTGCGGAGCGGTTCGAGCTCATAGCTGAAAGGATGTCCGTTGGCATTAAGGGCCGAATCCTGGATCACCAAGGCAGTGAACTCCTCCGGACGCCAGTCCTCTGAGCCCTCGAAGCCGCCGTTGAACGGACTCAGGTTGTCGAGAGAGTTTAAACCCGACGGATCGGACCGCAGTGGTTCGATGTGTTGTCTCAAGAAAGCGTAGTCGCCGCCTGCGCCGTTGATGTCGAGGTCGATCCGCCAGAGGGAATCGTGTTGATGGGCCACCTCGGGGCGCTCGGGGTTGATGTAGCCCGTGGCGCCGGTCCGGAGCGAGATCGTACCGTCGTCGCGAAACCCGAACTCTTGGACGTAGTCGTAGTTGCCGGCATCATAGACCCCCCAGAGTACGAGCTCCTTGCCGCGTCGCACGAAAGATCCAAGTTGGCCCTTGCAGAGCCAGGCCGGCCCCCGGTCGCGGCACTCCGCTACGATCGAAGGCCCGAAGGTCGCATCTTGGTCCAGAGTAATCAGGGCGCCGCCATTCGCATCTGCCGCGGTGACCGTCCTCCGCCAGTTGGTCCAGTCGGCGAATTGATCATCAGAGAGGTGGGCTTCGCCTTCGTGGTAGGGGGTGGCGTTTTCCGCCACTTCCGCACGGTAGAGGATGCGCTGCCACGGCGTCGTCGAAGCGAGGTTGCGTCGCACATCGACAGGCCCGATGGAGATACCGCGGCTGTGCTGGTTGCCGGCATCTCCGTAGGCTGAGGCCTGGATGCAGATCCGCCACTGGATGTCGGGAAACGTCTGCAGCAAGCAGGCGCTGTTTGCACCCCGAAGGCATGCCGAAGCGTCGCACTGCTGGAGCGAGCAGGACGCAGGGGGCAGAGGATCCTCTTTCGATACAGCGCGCTCGGGGTTGCCGAGCAGCCACTTAAGCGTCCGGGCCTCCGGGCTGGCGACAGGAGTGGCGAGCGGCTTTGAAGCAGCAGTCATTGAGATCTGGGCCGCGAGCGGTTCGTTCGGGCCGGCGAGAGCGAAAGCGGCCCACATGGCAGCGACGGCGAGGCGTGACGGGGAAAGCATTGGCATATCCTCCTTGGCGCTTAGAGAACGACCATGAAGTAGGAATACCCTCACCATTGACTAAAGCCATGACACCGAAATGGTTCTCCAGCAAACTACACTCGTGTGCAGAGAAAGCTTGATTCCTGGCTTGCCTTACCACCCAGGAGTGCCCTCAAGAGGAGAGACATGCGCAGGATCAGAACCGCCCTTTTTCTTGCCGCGGGCTTGAGCGCCTCGGCGTCCGCCCAGGTTGCGGAGCCCGTTAGTGCCTTTGGGGATGTCGTGGAGGTACGGGTCGTCAACCTCGAAGTGGTGGTCACCGATGCCGAGGGCCGGCGGGTGCCAGACCTGGAGCGCGGTGATTTCCGGCTGCTCGTCGACGGCAAGGAGATGCCGATCCCCTACTTTACGGAGGTGCGGGAAGGGCAGGCGGTCGTCCCCGACGCCGCCACGGGAGCGGCGCCGGCCGCTCCTCCGGCCCTGACTGAAAGCGGTCCGGTCGGGACGAGCTATCTGGTGTTCATCGACGACCTGTTCTCGCTCCGTGTCCGCCGCGACGAGGTGCTCAAGTCGCTGAAGGAAGAGGTCGCCCGGCTGGGCTCGGCAGACCGCATGGCGATCGTCGCCTACGATGGCAAGCGCTTGGAGAGGCTTTGTCCCTGGTCGAGCTCTGCCGCAGAGCTGACGTCGGCGCTCGATGCGGCAATGGCCCGCAAGGCGCACGGGATCGAGCAGAAGGCAGAGCTCGCCGCCATGGAGTCATCCCGCCGCTTGAGCACCAACCTTCCCGCCATGGGGACGGTGCAGAACGCTCCCGATGTCTCGCCGGGGGGCGCGGGCACGCGCCCGCTGGACCTCGACCAGATCGCCTACGCGCAGCAGGTGACGGACCGGCTCGAACGGACGGTGATGGCAGCGGTCTCCACGCTGCGCGCCTTCGCCTCGGCCCCGGGGCGCAAGGTGATGATGCTCCTGGCCGGCGGCTGGCCTTATTCTCCCGCGGGCTACGCGGCCAACTACTTCGGCCCGATCTACGATCCCCGTCTCCCTTGGCACAAGGAGCACTTCTCACTGCTCACCGACACCGCCAATCGGCTGGGCTACACCATCTATCCGGTGGACGTCCCCGGCCTCGAGGCGGTCGGACCGGATGCCTCGTCCGCGGTCTCCTCATTCGGCGAGTGGGACGTGCGCGAAGATGAGATCCATTCCGCCATGACCTACATTGCCTCCCGCACCGGCGGTCTGGCCTTGATCAATGCGGCGCGCCGGACCGCCCTCAGTCGCGCGCAGGCGGACACGCGCTCTTACTACTGGCTCGGCGTCAGCCCCTCCTGGCGGCAGAACGACCAGCGCCATCAGATGAAGGTCGAGGTGCTGCGCCCAGGGCTGAAGGTTCGGTCGCGCCACGGCGTCCTCGACCTGTCGCGGCAGAGCGAGGTCACGATGATGGTCGAGCACGCCCTGCTCTTCGGCGGCGCGGGCACGGCGAAAATGCCGATGCAGGTGGGAAAGCCGGCGCGCTCCGGGCGCAAGGAAATGGAGGTTCCGATCACCTTGACCATTCCTCTGAGCTCGATCACGGTGTTGCCGGTCGACGGCAAGTATTCCACCGATCTGGAGTTGCGGTTCGCCGCCATGGACGAGCGCGGCGACCGCTCCGACGTGCCCATGATCCCGCTTCACCTTTCGTTCGATACGCCGCCACCCGCAGGCGGGGGGCACATTCGTTACGATACCCGGGTCAAGCTGCGCCGGATCGAGCAGCGCCTCATCGCCACGCTCTTCGATCCGCTGAGCGGCAAGATCACCACCGCCGAGATCGATATCGCGCCCTGAAGGCATGGGAACAGGAGAACAAATGAAGCAACGAACGATCATTCTGGCAGTCACCCTCGCGGTATTGGCGGCTGGAGCCCTTCAGGCGCAGACGAACAATTCCGAGCTTGAGCGCCTGTTCAAGGAAGACCAGGTCGATCGCGAAGAGGGTCCGAACGCCGACATCGACTGGCAGGCCGTGTCGAAGCGGGATGCGGAGCGCCGCGCCCGGGTGCGCGAGATCGTGGACAAGGGAGGCGCCACCACGTCCACGGATTATTACCACGCGGCCATGGTCTACCAGCACGGCACCAAGGTGCCCGAGTACGACGAGGCGCACCGCCTGGCCTCGAAGGCCGTCGAGTTAGACCCGGAGAACGGCAAGGCCAAGTGGCTGGCCGCCGCGTCCAAGGACCGTTCCCTCATGTGGCAGGGCAAGCCCCAGCTCTACGGCACCCAGTTCAAGAAGGTGGACGACAAGTGGGTCCTCTGGGACGTGGATCCCTCGATCACCGACGAGGAGCGGGCGAAATGGAACGTGCCGCCCCTCGCCGAGCAGAGGAAGAAACTGGAGACGCTGAACGCCCCGGGTCACCCGCCTCACTAGCCAGGGGCGTTGCGGAAGCGCTCGATCCAGGCGATGAAGTGCTCCAGGAACATGACCACGTAGTCCCGCACCTTTTGATCGGTCAAGTTGCCCTCGGCATCGAAACGCTCGTGCGCGCGTCCGACGAGCACCTCGGGCTGGAGCATGGCGGGCGTGTCCGTGAACACGAAAGACTGCCGGAGCTGGCTCTGACCGCGGGCGGTGCCGGTCGTTCCTGGTGTAGCGCCCATCAGAGCCGTGGGCTTGCCCTGGAGGACCGACTTGCGCGGCGGCCGGGAGAGCCAATCGAAGGTGTTCTTCAGGATCCCGGGCACGCCGTGGTTGTACTCGGGCGTTACGATCAGGAGACCGTCCGCGGCGGCGATGGCCTGCCGCAAGTCGGTGACGGCCTGTGGCACGCCGGCTGATTCCACATCCTCGTTGTAGAGAGGCACGCCAGCCAGGTCATGGATCTCGATTTTCAGCCGCTCCGGCGCCAGCTCCTGCGCGGCCCGGAGGAGGGCCCTGTTGTAGGAAGCCTGGCGCAGGCTCCCGGCGATCCCCACGACGCGCAATGCATTGGTATTTTCCATCTCAGGCCAGCGTCCTTCTGGCGGCTTCGAGCCGCGCCGTCTCCACCCGGCTGCGCTGGTCCTCGGCGCGCCGGATCAGATCCTGATAATCGGCCACCTTGAGATCAGGCGCCTCCTCGGCCGCGGCGGCCAAGGCATGCCACAGGGACCTCTTCCCTTCGATCCCGAGCGCAAGCGCCTCCAGGGATTCGAACAGCCGCAGCGATCCGCCCGCGGGATCGTCGAGCCGCAGCTTGAGCTCGGCGGCTTTCTCCCCGAGCCAGGCTGCCGCCTTCCGCGTGCGGCTTTGGGAGACCTGCAGCCGCTCCATGATCGATTTGAGCGCCTGGCGGTCCGTCTCCACCTCGGCGTGGAGCTCGGCGGCGAGCCGTCCCACCTCCGTGCCGGCACGCTCTTTCTCGAGGTGCTCCAGGAGCTCGACGGCGCCTGTCGCGCCTGCCAGATGGTCGTTCAGATACGTTGCGATGTGATCGCGGGCCATGTCCCACCTCCTCGTCCGCGTGTATGCACCCGCTGCGCCACTTCTCAGTCGTTCGGCTCGGCCAGCCGCTCCTGAAGCAGGCGGGAGACCAAAGGCTCCTGCTCGCGAAGCTCCCGGTGGAGAAACGCGAGGGTTTCCTCGGTGAAGTTCGGCGCTGCGCGCCCCGGATTCTCGATGCCGCGGAGCGCGCAGTGCTCGGCATAGCGCCAGAAGGCGTCCATCGTGTCGACGCCCATGCACACGGCGGGATCGATCACCGTAGGCAGAAGCCGTTCGAGGAGGTGGGGGCGATGGCGGCCGATGGCGCACGCGGCTCCGAGGAATGCCTCAAAGTTATATTCGGCGTTATAGCTGGGGAGGTAGGACAGGAACGCCGCGACGACGGCCTCGTCGTCATCCCCCGAGCCGGGGTCGGCCATCCTCGCGAGCCGCCGGATCGACATCATGGGGTGCATCATGTCACTGTGCCGTAACTTCTTGCGCACGGCGGGCGCCCAACCAGTCGATACGCTCGATTCTTTCGAGCGAGAGGAGGACTGGCAATGGCGAAGCTCAAGCTCGCGCACCTGATAACCCTGTCGGCGGCGATGATCTCGGCGATCTCGACCGTGGGCTGCTCCGACCGGCTCGACGTCTCGAACGGCGCGGGCGCAGAGACCGGCGTCCTGGTCGACGGCCGCGATGGCGGCGGCGACGTCAACGACCGCGGCTTCCTGACCAACGCCGCGACTGTCGAAGTCACCAACCTTTCGGCCGGAGCGACCAACGAGGCCATCGGCTTCACCTCGCAACGGCCGCCGCGCTACGTCGCAACGGCGTGGACCGATGCAGGCGGCGAGGCGTTCCCGGTCGATTTCAAGCCGCGCATCCAGGTGCCGGTGACGGTCTGGATCGTCAAGGGGCCGTTCGCCGCCCAGCGCCAGCACGCGATCGAAGCGTGCATCCGGACCTCCGCGATCTGGGCCGCCGAGCGGGTCGGCGTCGACTTCAGCCAGTTCCAGGTCATCGACGCCACGGCCGATCCGCAGGCCGCCGCTCACTTCGCCTTTCCCAACGGCGACGTGGGGGACTCGGTCTGGAAGCCGTTGCGCGACGACATCGGCTTCACCGCCGGGCGGCTCAACATCTACTGGGTGGAAACCGTCAATGGCGCGACCACCAGCGGCTGGTCGAACTTCGGTGCCCAGATCGCGATGGGTGAAAATACTTTCGACGAGCTTCTCTCGCACGAGATCGGCCACGCGTTCAGCCTGACCCACAGCGACGGCAATGCGAACTTCAACGACACCAACGTGATGTGGAGCGGCAGCATTCAGCGCCAGTTCCTGAGCGAAGGGCAGTTGTTCCGCGCCCACCTGAACCCGAGCTCGATCGTGAACGCGGTCTACGCCGCGCGTCCGGGCGAGATCACCCGCAATTGCAACTTCGGCACCGCCAACGCTCAGTGCCCCGCGATCCAGCGGCGGCTCTGGGCGGACGGCGTCTTCCCGGCGAACTAGCCCGGCGACCTAGACTGGAGAGAGATCATGAGACCCCAACGCAAAATCGCCCTCTCCCTGCTCGCCGCCTCCGGCATCGGGCTTCTCGCGGCCCTGCTCGCCGGCCGCGGCGCCGAGGCTCAGCCGGCCCCCACTGAGAATCGCTGGACCGAGCTCGCGAAACTCGACGTCAAGGCCCGCGGCCTCGTTATCAACTGGCTCGAGAAGGACTGTGAAGCGGCGGAGAAGCGGAACCTGATCGACCAGCTCACCACGCTGGGCGTCCGCTTGGAGCCGGTGTTCCGTGAGGCTTACCGCCTCGGCCCGCCCCCAGAGCGCGTCCAGCAGGACCGCGCCGTGGCGAAGGTTGCGTTCGAGCAGCGGCAAGCCTGGCTGCGCGAAAACGGCGAGCAGATGATGGGCGACGAGGCCCGTACACTGCTTGAAACGACCCCCGAAGCCTACGCCGACCGCCAGCTCGCGAACGTCACCATCGGCTGGCGCGAGCGCGCTCTGATGGGGCTCGGCCTGGTCGGCGACGACAAGGCCCTTGCCGACCTGCAGCGGATTGCCGCTGATCCGAACGCGCCGCTGGCTGCCGCGGCGAAGCGGGGGATCGAAGAGCGGCAGAAGCTGCGGAAACCCTGACGCCGGAAAGGAACACTATTCCCGCGGTTTCGTGTACAGCGCCTCGTGGCGGGAGCGGCCTTTGCGGACGACTTCGAGCTCGCCGTACCGGGCCCAGCGGCGGAGCGTGGTCTGAGCGCTTCGGATGTCGATGCCGTCACGCAGCTTCGAGCCCCAGCGCTCGAGGATCTCGTCGACGAGCGAGGTGGCGCCGAAGGCCTCGCCTGGAGCCTTGGTCTCGATCACGCGCTCCAGCAGGTCAGCGATCCAGTGCCAGCCGCGCCCCTTGACCTCCTTGCGCGCGGGAGCCGAGCGCGCCGCCGACGGCTTGACGTCCTTCAAAAGCTCGCCCGCCGCCGTCGAAGCCGCCTGGAGAGCCTCGCAACGCTCGACCGCCTTCCGATGCTCGGCTTCGTGCAGAGCCCGCTTCTCGCCGTGAAGCGCCTCCTGCTTCGCATGCGCGTCCATCTGCTCCTTGTGGTGCGCGATCTTCTGCTGCAGATGCGCCACCATCTCGGCGACCGGCAGGTTCGAGGTCATCCCAAGCTCCTTTTACGTCGCAAGTAGGGAATCTGGTGCGCAGGGTATCAGGAGGGGCGGTCTCCTGTCCATTTGGGCGACACAGAACTCTTACGCGCAACGCAAAATGTATCTGCGTCGCCAGAAACTTTTTTGGGCGGCGCAGAGAATTTCTGTGTCGCCCAAAATTTCTACCGGCGACGCTGAGAAGTTCTGTGCCGCCCAAAATCTTTACGGGCGACGCAGAAACTTTCTGTGCCGCCCGTAAAGGTTTGCCGCCGCTCCAAGAAGTTCTGTGCCGCCCAAAAACTCTCTGTGCCGCCCAAAAGTTTTTTGTGTCGCCCAAAAACTCTCAGGGTCGCCCAAAGAGATTTTGGACGACCTGGAGCCGTTTGTCTCCGTTCGGAAGGAGTGCCGCGCGCTTTTTTCCCCCTGGGACCGCCGGCATCTTGCCGGCATCCTCAAGACATTGGGCCGAAGGCCCGACCTTTTTCGCAGGGGCAGTGACAGTTGCCGGCGTTCCGCCGATTTCTCCGGACCTGCCGGCGGGGCGCCAGCGCTCCCAGGGAAAAATTCACCTCCCGGGATTTCTCACCGGCCCTGTCGGATCGTCTGAACCAGTTCCTCCAGCCACTGCCCAAGCTCGGCCGGCAGGTCGCTGGGAACCGGTGGCAGTTCACCGGCGGCAAGCTTGCGAAGAAATCCGGCAAAGGCGGGAAACGGAGCGGGGAGCCCGTCGACTTGGGCAAGGGCTTCTTCCTCGGCGGGACCGATGCTGCCACCCCCGAAGCCAGCTTGGGCACAGGCGAGAGTCAGGGCTTGCAGGGCTTTGAGTATCTGGGAGGGTAGGCCACCGCCTCCTCCTGCCCGGCGTTTGAGCTCGGCGCGCAGGTCGTCGCGCTTCTTGGCCCACTCGGCGGCAGCGGCGAGGTCGCCGCGGGCTTGGGCGATTTTAGAAAGGTTGTTGTAGTCCCTCCAAGCTTCCTTGAGGCCGAGAGATTCGCGGATCTGGCGGGCTTCGTGGGCGAGGCGCTCGGCGGCGGCGAAGTCGCCGAGGCGGAGGTGGATCTGTGCGAGTTGAGCCCATGACTCGGCCTCAGCGGGTTTGCTGCCACGTGCCTGCTCGATCCGCAGACTTTCCTCCACAGAGCGGAGGGCTTCCTCGAAGCACCGCCGGGCGGCTGGCTCGTCGCCCCGCTCGCGGGCCACTTCACCTTCCAATTGCCAGATGATGCCGATGTTCTGGGCGGCTTGGCCGAGGCCGGGTTGATCCTTCAAGTTCATGGCCAGCTCGCGCGATTTCTCGTACCATGCTCGCGCCTCGGTCAGCCGGCCGGCGTTCTGTTCGACCACGCCGAGGAGGTTGCAGGTCTGCATCACGCCCTGGTGATTGCCCGCCTCCCGAAAGCGCTCGAGTGCCTGCTGGTAGAGACGGCTGGCGTGTTCGAGTTGATTGCGATCAGCGGCAACCTTCCCCTGATGCTGGAGGAAAGCTCCCTCCAGTTCCTTGTCCCCAGCTTGGCGGGCGACGGCTAGGGCTAGGTTGTAGCGAGCGTCGGCCTCGTCGTAGCGGCCCGCGGCCGTGAGGATGCTGGCGCATACTCCGTGCCCGGCGGCGACTCCGCGTTGGTTGTCCCTCCGCTCGTCAATCCGCAGCGCCTTTTCCGCCACGGCCAGGGCCTCGTCGTGCTGGCCGGCGCTGCTCAGCGAATTGGCTAGATCGCCCATCGTGGCGGAGAGGTTGTCCAGCTCATTCGCGGCCTTCGCGTGATCGGATGAGGCCAGAAGCTCTTCCCAGGGCCGGCCTCCTGCTTTCTCCACCAGCACCTCGCAGAGACCGACGGCTTCCCGCAGGATGGGAATGGCTTGCGCGGCGGCGCCTGCCGCGTTCAATACCTTGCCCAAGTCGCCAACCGCCAGCGCCAACTGAAACGCGGGATCGAAGTCGGTGGTGTTTCGGAGGAGCTCGATGAGGGCTTGGAGCTGATCCACCGCGCCCTGGGGATCGCCCTGGGTGAAGCGCGTCCAGGCGTGCTGCCGCTCGTAGGCGGCGGCTTCTTTCGTGAAGCCCTGTCGGCCCACCGCGTCCTTCAGCCACTGCACCCAGGCATCGCGTTCGCGGAGACGGCCTGATCTTTCCAGATAGATGCGAAACGTCTCGCCCAAATCTGCGGCGACCCGGAACTGCTGATCGGCCACGGCCCACTGGACGGCGGTGCGGTAGTTCGCCTCCTCGCGGTTCAGGACTTCCAGCGCGGCGCGCGATTGCGAGCCTCTCAGCGCCTTATTCAGCGCCTGCATGAGGACAAAATAGGCGCCGAGGAAGCGCTGCCGGATCTCCGGGTTCTGCGCGAAGGTGAGATCGGCGGCGGCGGCGGCGAGGGTGGGATGGAAGCGCAAGAAGGGACGGCCGGCGAGCTGGATATCGTCCTCGATGCGAAGGAGAGCGATGCCTTGCAGCTCCCGCCGAATGGGTTCCCAGGCCTCCGGAGCGATCTGGCTCAGCTCGAGCAGTTTCTGCTCGAACACCCCGCCGCTGAAGAGACCGAGCCAGGGCAGGGCCTCGCGAGCGGCGGGGCTCAGGTGTCGGCGGGAGAATTCCAGGGAGGCGAGCAGGGATTGGTTCCTCCCCTCGGGAGCTTCCTGCTGGAATTTCGCGAGAAGCTTGCCGAAGTCCGCGCGGATCTCCTCGGGGGTCAAGGTGCGCAAATAGGGGCCGACGAGCTCCAGCGAGAGCGGGTGATCGGCCAGATCGTTCAGCAGCGGATCGAGCTTGTCGCGGCTCAGCCGAGGATCGCTTAAGGTGAGGCCATCGCGCCTCAGGATGCTCGAGAGCAGCCACAGGCTGTCGGCGCGGGCCAGTCCCTGAAGCTCGAAGCGCTGCGCGCCTGGCAAGCCGGTGTCCTGAGGACGGCAGGTGACGAGCAGGCAGCCTTTCCCCGGGCCGGTTGTGAGATCGCGGAACAGCTCGGCGAGGCGGCGGCGCTCTTCGTCCGTATAAGGGTTTCCGTGGGCAGCGGCACCGTCATTGAATTGCGGCAGGGCGCTCTCGAAGTTGTCCCAGACCAGAAGCACTGCATTTTTCTGGAAAAACTCGATGATGCGGCGGCGCTGCTCGGCGGCGGGAAGCTGTTCGAATTTCGGCCCGGCGATGTAGGTGCCGAGCACCTGGACTACGCGATCGGCGCTGGCGAACTGCTCGAAGCTCAGGAAGCACGCGCCGTCGCGGAACAAGCCACTGCGTGTCCACCAATGCGCAGCCTCGGTGGCGAGCGCGGTCTTGCCCATGCCGCCCATGGCATGGAGCACGATGCCGCGCTGGCTCCGGAACCAGCGCTCCAATTCATAAAGCTCCCTTGCCCGGCCCTGGAAACCATATTGCGGCGGGGGAGGGAAAGGGCCGGATTCTTCACGTTGCGTGGCAGGGCTGCGGAACCCGCGGCGGCGGCGGGCATCCTCGGCGTCAGCACCACGTATAAGCCGGGCAAGGAGCGCTGCGGCATCGGCGTCCTTCGTTGGATCGGTGAAATCTACCCAGAGCAAGGCATTCAATTCGGGAGGAAGATCTAGCTCCTCGAACTTGATCGGTATCAGCCGGTCCCCCTCGGGGTTGAGCTCGTTGTGCTTGTCGATCTCCCACTGCACCCATTTCGACCGTAGCGCGGTCTGGGAGCCGACGACGACGGTAAAGCGGCTGTTCTTGATGCCCGTCTCGCACTGAGGCTCCAACTCGCCCGGACCGCACTCCCATTTGTCCAGCCAAACGCGCAGGCCGTGCTTCTCCGTGAGCTGGCGGGCGAGCGCCTCGACGCGTTCCGCATCGTTGTGCTGGTGGCTGAGAAAGAGATCGAATTCCCGCACCGGCTTCTGCCGGGCGGCATCGGGCGGGACGAGCGTGTCGTCCACCGCGCGCTGGTAGAGATGGGGAAGGAACCAATCAGACAACTCAATGGTGCGCCCGCCGGGGCCGGATTCGATCCAGCGCGCAGGAGTGGACAGCAGCGCTTTCCGCGCCTCTGCGACAGCCTGTCCAATCGTGGTGCCGCGGACAAGCTCGCGATAAAACCGGTCGAGCAGAAGCCGTGCAGCCTCGACGTGGACGGCATGACCCATCGACAGCACGCTGTCCACACCCGCTTGGATCAGGCGTGGGGCGACGGAACGGAAAACAGCGGCTTTGCCCACCGTGGCGCTGCGGCACGCTTCAAGGACTACCAGTGGGATTTCGTAGCTCGCCAGTAGATCACCGAAACGATCAGCCGTGACGAGGTCGGTTGCGGACGCGCCGGAGCCGTCGTCGGCTTTCTCGAAAAGCAACGCCCCGATCTGCGAGTGCGGCAGGAAGGTGCCATGTCCATCAAAGTGAACCAAATCGTACGGATCGCCGGCCCGTTGCTCCTCGCGCAGCATCTCCTCCATTCGTGCCAGCGTGGGCGGACGGCAGAAATCCACACGAACGCTGGCGCCGAGCGGGTCGAGGGCATCGAAGAGCGCTTTCGCCGTGAGCCGGGGATCGAGAAAGCCCGCATCGGCCGGACGGCTGACAATGTAAAGGATGCGCAGCGGGAGCTGCGCCGGGCGAGGGGCAGTCTCCTTGGGCTCTTCCAATTGCCGGCGCACGGACAAACGCTGAGCGAGGCTGCCCGCTTCATCGGCCAGGAGCTCCCAGGGCAGCCGCAACAGCGCCGGGTCCCGGGTAGCAATGGTCAACCTGCGCGGCTCCGGACCATTGAGGAACTCTGTCAGAAAGGCGAGGTTGTCCGTGGGCGTGAACAGGGCGTTGTAGAGCCGCCGGCCCCACTGCTTGAGCGCTCCTTCGATGCGTTGCGCCCGAGTGACCGCACCTCCATCGGGAAGGTCCATGTAATCTTCCAGATACCAGCGCAGGTCCTCGTAATCCTCCTCGGTGAGGAAGGGAATGAACGGGACTTCGACGCCAAGCCTGCGGCCTTTGTCATCGGCAAGCTGAGCGAGGTAGACCGTGCCTTCGGTTGCAGTGAAGAGGACGCGGAGGTCTCTCAAATCAGTTCTTCTTGGCAGCGGCTTCTGCCTGCGTGAGCATTTCGTCGAGAGCCTTCCTGTCCAGTAGACGTCCCCCGATCATGACTGCGTCGATCTTCGACGTATTGCGAATATCGCTGAGCGGGTCGGAGGTCAGGATCACCAGATCCGCCAGCTTTCCGGCCTCGATGCTCCCGAGATCCTCGTCCTTCTTCAAGGCCCGCGCCGCATTGATCGTCGCCGCCTGGATCACCTGGATCGGAGTCAGCCCTGCCTGCGCCAGCAATTCGAGCTCGTGCTGGAGGCCGAAGCCGGGAAGCAGCTTTCCTGCGCCCACACCATCCGTCCCCGCGATGATCTGCACCCCTGCGCGGCTGCACATGCCGATGAACTGCAGCCGTTTTCTGAATCCCGCCGCCGCTGCGTCCTTCAGCTCCGGGGGAAGCCTGAATACGTCCGGCGCGGTCTCGACCTCGTCGACGAACGAATTCCGTGGCAGGAAGCGGTTGTTCGGATCTTTGGCCTGTTCTTCGTAAAGCGCGAACGAGCTGACCTCGTCCACGGTCAGGGTCGGGTCCAAAAAGACCTTCTTCTCGGCCAGAAACGCGATGAGCGTCTTCATCTTGGGTGAATCGAGGTCGAATCTCTGCCAGAGCCGGGCTTCGCGCTCGACAAAAGGGAGGAAGTCGATTTTGTCCGCCTCCTCCAGAGGCAAGAGCTCTCTCCCGGTCACCCGAATGTGCTCGAGGCCATCCATCCCCAATTCGACGGCTCGCGTCATCGTCATCGAGCGAGGCACATGGCCAGTGACAGGGATGCCGCGTGCGTAGGCGGTACGCAGGATAGCCACCAGCGCGGGTTCGGTGACGCTGTTGTAGACCTTGATGAGATCTACTCCCTGATCGATCAGAAAATTGACGGCGCTTTCGGCTCGTTCCGGCGTGTCGGCCATGACGCTGAAGTCGGGCCACAGCGGCGGATTGCCGTCGAGCACATAGCCGGAGAAAAAGAGCCTCGGGCCGAGCCTCTTGCCCGAATCAATATCCTGGCGCGCCAGCCGCAGAGGAGTCAGGTTGCCGGCCGGATCCCGAATGGTCGTGACGCCATTGACAAGATAAAGAGTCAGGGGGATGTTCGGCGTCTCCGAGATGTGGGCGTGCATATCCATCAAGCCGGGTATGATCCACTTGCCATGGGCATCAATCACTTGAGCATTCCGCGGGACTACAACTTCAGACTCCTTTCCCACCTGCTTGATTCGGTTTCCTTCAACGACAATGACGCTGCCGGTGACTTGGTGGCCTGTGTGTACATCAATGAGGGTTCCCCCTTTGATGACCACGCTCTGTTGGGTAGATGCAGCGGATGGCAGCAACGAAAGGAGTAGGAACAGGCATGCTCGTCTTGTCACTTCAGCCTCCAGGCAGATCCGCTCGCTAGCCTTGGGGTGGACGCCAGCCGATCAATTCATAAGGACGCTGGAAGCGTCGCGGTACGGGGTCGTAGGGCGAGGGGGATGCCGCAACGCCGAGACGTGCAGCCAGCCGGGCAAGGTGGCGGCGCCTCCCCGACGCCAGGGCCTGAGCCTGCCGACGAGCGAGCAGGTACAGACTAGCCGGGTCCCCGGCGCTACCGTCGGGCAATGCGCCGAGCATCGAAAGAGCCATGGGGAGAATCCGCCGCAAAAGCTCCAGGTCGTCTTCCGCGATGGCAGCTTTGCGGACGGCGAGGATGACGGCATGAATGAAGACCGGCCCGAACGCAAGCTGCTGCGCCCAATATGTCTCTGCCCGCGAAGATCCGGGGCGCAGCTCCTCGAACATTCGGCCGAGCACCGGCTGCCAGCCACCCAGTCCCGTCGGCTCCTCCTTCACAGGTAATCCTCCTTGATGAAACGGAGATTGTCTTGGACTACTGGATCGGCCTTGAACCGAGGCGGCAATCGCTCAAAGGCGTCATCGAGATCGGTTCCGGCCACCCGGAAACGGTCAATGAGGAAGGCGATGTCGGAGAGATCGTCGGGATCGAGCCGCTTCAGTTTGCCGATGACGAGGTCGGCAGCCGGGGGCGTCTTTACGGTAAGCCGTTGACCACGGAAAACCGTGTTGTAGCTCCGCTCGGGATCTGGATAGGGGAGAATCAGTGTCTCCTCAGGCGCGACCTCAATGTAGTCTTGTTCTGCGAAATCCTTGTCCGTCGGATTGAAGCCGAGCTCTGCCGCGGCACACGCCCGGCGCAGGTCCGTCTCGACAAAATGGGAGGTTGGGAGTACGTCGATATCGAGTGTGACGCGCTGCTCCAATCCATGAGCGAGCACGGCAGCCCCTCCTCGAATGAGGAGCTCCGTTGGATGCTCGAGAGCCTGATCGAGCCTCTCAAAAATCTGCCTCAGCGTGGTTGAGTCCATTGTCCCTTCCCGACCGACTCTATCTTATTGTCGGAGGGCAGGGTCGGCAAGCACTCACCCCGCCTGCCGGATCGACCACACCGACGAAGCCCGCGCCACCAGCCGGCCCTCGCCGTCTTGGCAAGCGAGAGATCGCTCATCGTCCGCCCCCTTCCAGCTCGATTGGCCGATTTTAGCTGAAATTAATCTTAATCGATAATGTCCTTGTCGCTCAGCGAAAGCCGTCCCGGCTCTTCGGCTAGGAGCGATAACCGCCCGGCTGGATCGGTAGCGAGCGAAAGTTGGCCCGCTTCGGCCTGCGCCAGCGACAGTTGCCCTGCTTCCGCTCCGGCCAGCGACAGTTGACCGGGGGAGGCTCCATGGATTCGGGATTGGATCTCGGCGATCGCCTGGCGCGCGGCCCGGCGTAGATCACCATCGAGCCTGGAGTGCTCGGCCGCTTCCTTCAGCGGAAGCACGGCCGCCGTCGAGCCGACGCGGCCCAGCGCCTTCGCCGCGGCGACCCGGATCGCTGATTGATCGCGCTGGAGGGCACGGATCAGCGGCGCCTCCGCGGCCGGGCTTCCGGTCACCTCCAGAGCCTGGGCCGCGGCGGGAGCGAGCTCGCCGAGTTCTTTGGCCATCACCTTTGCCAACGTTTCGACCGCGTCTTCGGCATGGGCGGCTCCGCTGCGGCCGATCGCCTTCAGGCAGGCGTGAGCCGTTCGGAGGCGGCGCCTGGCCAAGGAGCGGTCGAGGATCATTTTCGCCTGCTCGAACGGCAGCTCCCGATTCAGTGCCGACACGGCCGCGGCGCTCACGGTGTCGTCCTCCACGCCCTCCGCCAGCTCCCGCAGGATGCCGCGGCCTTCGGCGCCGAGCGCCTTGGCTGCCCCCAGACGCACGTCGGGTTCCGGGTCCGAGGCGGCTTTGCGGACCGCCTCGGCCGTCACTGAATCTTGCGGAAGCTCACGGATCAGGACGAGCAGGTTGTAAAGACGCACCCCGGGAAGGGGATCGTGATTGGCGTTCTCCGCCAGGCGCGATGGCACGTCGAGCGGCTCGGCGAACCGCTTGTGAAGCTCCAGGAGGAGAGGCAGGACGCGAGGGATCTGCAAGTCGGACAGGTTTATCCGGAGCTCGCTCAGGGAGAGGTCGAGCTGGCCCTCGTCGTTCAGGCGGGACATCAGGCGGCGCGTCCCTGCGTCGAGCAACGCGGCGATCAGACGCGGCGGTCCGTCGATGGCGAAGGCGCTGTCAAAAGGAGCGTCTCCGATCTCGATTTCCCGCGTGAACTGGAACAACGATTGGGGACGGATCCTCACCTTGTGGAAATCCGGCGGCCCTGAAGCCTGGACCGTGATCCGGGTGATGCGGCCAGCTTCTCCCGAGGGCTTGATCCGCACCTCCGCCAGTCCCGCCCGGGCAATGAGCTGCGGATTTGAGCCAGGAGAAGCCTTCACGATCTGCAGGCCGCAGGACGCCGCGGCATCCAGCCAGTCCCGCATACGACGACTGCGCGCATTCCTGACGCCGAACCAGGTCAGACCGCCCAGACCGGCGTAGAACAGCATCAGGATGGCTCCTTCCAACATGCCGCGCCTCAGCCTTCCTCGCCGCTGATCGAAAGCTGACCGGCCGGATCGGAGGCGAGCGACAGTTGGCCCGCCTCGCCCTGCGCCAGCGACAACTGGCCCGCTTCCGCCCCGGCGAGCGACAGTTGACCGGGCGAGGCGCCCTGGACGCGGGCTTGGATCTCGGCGATCGCCTGGCGCGCGGCCCGGCGAATCTCACCGAGTAGGAAGCGATCGGCCATTTCCTTGAGCGGCAGCACGGCCGCCACCGAGCCGACGCGGCCCAGCGCGTTCGCCGCGGCTACCTGGAGATTCTCCTCCTTGCGCTCGAGGGCCTCGATCAGAGGGGGTTCGGCGGCCGGGCTGCCGGTTGCTCCCAGGGCCCAGGCAGCCATGGGGGCCAGCTCGCCGTGTTCGTTTTCCAGGACTTTCGCCAGGATGCCGACGGCCTCGGCGTTTCCGCCGCGGCCGATCGCCTCCAGGCAGGCGCGGGCCGTTCGGATAGAACCAGTGCTCACGGCTCTGTCGAGGATGGCTTTCGTGAGCTCGAACGGCAGCTCTTGACCCAGGGCCGGCACGGCTTCTGCGCTAACGATGTCGTCCTCCAGGTTCTCCGCGAGCTCCAGCAGGACGCCCCGGCCTTCGGCACCCAACTCCTTGGCTGCACGCAGCCGGACCTCGGGGCTCGGGTCCGAGCAGGCCTTGCGGAGCGCCTCGGCGGTCGCCGGATCGTCAGGAAGCCAACGGACCAGGACGAGCAGGTTCTGAAGCCGCACCCAGTTGACAGGGTCCTGCTGGGCGTTC
The DNA here is from genome assembly GCA_963741305.1 of uncultured Holophagales bacterium. Lineage (GTDB taxonomy): Bacteria > Acidobacteriota > Thermoanaerobaculia > Multivoradales > UBA5704 > DATMER01. The sequence goes on from CAVUHL010000003.1 coordinate 1,215,275, forward strand.
TCGGCCAGGCGCCGCGGGATGTCTATCGGCTGAGCGAAACGCCGGCCGATATCGAGGAGGAGAGGCAAGGCGTAAGGGACCCTCTTCTCAGGCATTCCGTTCACTCTGAGCTCGCTGCGGGAGATGTCCAGCTTGCCATCCAGGCTTAGGCGGACCAACAGCTGGCGCGTCTCCGCATCGAGCAGCGCGAACACCAGCTTCGCCGGCCCCCCGACGAAGAAAATGTCGTCGAAACGCTTGTCCCCGATTTCGAGCTCGGCGGGCTGAGACGCCGACTCAGGACGGATGGCCACCCACTGGAATTCCACTGGCCAGGGACCCTCGACCACGAGCTCGGTTTTTTTGTCTCCGAAGGTGCTGATCCAAACCTCCAGCGGCCCTGTCCTTGCCTTGAGCCACGGGCGCCAGGCCGAAGAGGCCTCCACGACCTGCAAGCCACACGACGCCGCGGCATCTTGCCAGACCCTCAGGGTCTTGCGGCGTCCCAGGGCACCGAAGCCCAAGGCGGCGCCACCGCCGAGCATGATGATGAGGGCTGCTTCCCACATGCCGGCGGCCTCAGCCTTCCTCTTCGCCGAGGGAGACCTGCCCGGCCGGATCGGAAGCCAGCGACAGTTGGCCTGCGTCGCCCTGCGCCAGCGACAATTGACCAGCTTCCGCTTGACCAGCGTCCGCTCCGGTCAATGACAGTTGGCCGGCCGAGCCGCCCTCGACCCGGGATTGGATCTCGGCGATCGCCTGGCGAGTGGCCCGGCGGAGATCGAGATCGAGCCGGGAGCGCTCGGCCGCTTCCTTCAGGGGCAGCACGGCTGCCGCCGAGCCGGCGCGTCCCAGAGCTTCCGCCGCCGCCACTCGGATGTCCTTGTCCTCGCGCTGCAGCGCCTGGATCAGCGATGGCTCGGCAGCCGGGTTCCCGATCTGTCCCAGGGCCTTGGCCGCGGCGAGGGCCAGGTCTCCGTCCTCTCGCTCCAGAACCTTCGCCAGCAGGCCGGCGCCATCGGCGGCTCCTCTGTGACCGAGGGCGCTCAGGCAGACGAGGGCCGACCGAAGGCGGCGCCGCCTCAGGGCCAGGCCGAGGATGGCGTTCACGCGATCGAACGGCAGCTCTCGCTCCAGGATCAAGAGGGCTTCCGCGCTCACGTTGTCATCCTCGAGGTTCTCCGCGAGCTGCAGCAGGACGCCGCGACCGTCTTCGCCCAACTGGCTGGCTGCGCGCAGCCGGATCTCGAGGCTCGGGTCCGAGCAGGCCTTGCGCAGCGCGTCTTCGGTGACCGGGCTCCAGGAGAGTTCGCGGGTCAGGAGGAGCAGGTTCTGGAGCCGCACGCCGGGCACGGGGTCCCGGGTGGCGTTCTTGGCCAGCCGTTGCAGGACGTCCATCGGCGGAGCGAAGCGCTTTTGGATGTCGAGGAGGAGAGACAGAGTGTCGGCGAGCTTCTCGTCGCCGGACACGATCACTCCCAGCTTGCCGGCGGCGATCGACATCGAGCTGTTCTCTTTCAGGTTCACCAGCAGCCGGCGTGTCTTCGCATCGAGCAGCGCGAGCACCAGCCGCGGCGGCCCCGCGATGAAGAACTTGTCATCGAAAAATCCGTCGCCGATCTCGATTTCCCGCCCGTGATCGAACTCCCTTTCGGGATGGATCGTCACGCGGTGAAATTCCGGCGGTGTTGGAGCCTCGACTTCGATCACGAGTTGCCGTCCCTTGTGTCCGAAGGCCCTGATCCGCACGTACACCAGTCCCGCTCGTGCCCTGAGACGCGGTTGCCAGCCGACGAATGCGTCCACGACCTCGAAGCCGCGCGACTCCAAGGCACTCTGCCAGACCTGCAACCGTTTGCGGCTTGCCTGGATGCCGAACCAGAGCATTGCGCCGCCGGAGAGGACGATGAGAGCTGCTGTTTCCAACATGCCGAGTCCCTAATCGTCGTCGCCTAGCGAGAGCTGCCCTGGCTCCGCCGATGGGAGCGAAAGCTGCCCGGCCGGGTCAGTGGCCAGGGACAATTGGCCCGCTTCCGCTCCGGCGAGCGACAGTTGGCCGGGCGAGCCTCCCTCGACACGGGATTGGATCTCTGTGATCGCTTGGCGCGCGGCCCGGCGGAGATCCGGATAGAGCAAGAAGCGCTCGGCCGTTTCTTTGAGTGGGAGCACGGCCGCAGCCGAGCCGACGCGGCCCAGCGCCTTCGCCGCGGCCACCCGGAAGTCGGCCAGGTCGCTATAGAGGGTCTGGATCAGAAGCGGCTCGGCGGCCGGGCTTCCGATCACCTCCAGGCAGGCAAGGCCGGTCCGATGGCGTCCCCGGCTCAAGGCGTCAGCCAGGATGGCTGTCACGCGCTCGAACGGCAGCTCTCGATCCAGGATCGCCACGGCCTCGGCGCTCACGGTGTCGACTTCCAAGCCCTGTGCGAGCTCCAGGAGGATGTCACGGCCTTCGGCGCCCAGCTCCTTGGCTGCCCGCAGCCGGACCTCGGGGCTCGAGTCCGAGCAAGCCGCGCGGAGCGCCTCGGCTGTTGCCGGATCCCCGGGAAGCTCACGGGCCAGGAGGAGAAGGTTCTGCAGCCGCACTCCGGGCGCCGGGTCCTGCCTGGCGTTCTCGGCCAGGCGCCGCGGAACCTCGACCGGCGGAGCGAACCGCTTGCAGATGTCGAGGAGAAGACTCAGGACCTCGGCGATCGTCTCTTCGGTCGCGACCGCCTGGACTTCACCGTAGGCGATCTTCATCTGGTTGTTGAAACGGGGGTTGGACAGCAGCCGGCGCGTTTCCGCATCGAGGAGTGCGAACACCAGCGGCACCGGCCCATCGACGATGAACATGCCGTCAAAGGATTTGTCCCCGACCTCGATCTCCCGCACCCAATGGAGCGCCGGCTGAGGACGGATCATCACCTTTTGGAAATCCGGGGGCGCTGGAGCCACGACCACGATCTGGATAGGCTGGTTCTTGTCCCCGGAGCCCTCGAGCTGCACCTCCACCGGTCCTGCTCGTGCCTTGAATGAGCCAGGAGCCTCCACCTTCTCAAATCCGCATGAGGCTACGGCATCCTTCCATCGCTGCTCACGCTGGCGGTTTTGCAGGATGGCGTACCAGACGCTCCAGCCGCTGCCAAGGCAGAACAAGAGGGCGAGCAGTGCCTCCATTACGCTGGACCTTCCTCCGGCGGAAGCGAGAGCTGCCCGGCCGGATCCTCGGTGAGCGACAGTTGGCCGGCCTCGCCCTGCGCCAGCGACAACTGGCCCGCTTCGGTTCCTGCCAATGACAGTTGGCCGGGCGAGGCGCCCTCGGCCCGGGCTTGGATCTCGGCGATCGCCTGGCGCGTTTCCCGGCGTAGGTCCAGGTCGAGCAGGGAGCGCTCGGCCGCTTCTTTGAGCGGCAGCACGGCCGCGACCGAGCCGACGCGGCCCAGCGCCTTCGCCGCAGCTTCCCTGAGCTCGGCTGCCTCTCGGCTCTGGAGGGCCAGGATCAGGGGCGGCTCGGCAGCCGGGCTACCCGTCTCGCCCAAGGCACGGGCTGCGGCGATGGCCAGCTCGACGTCCCTTTGGGCCAACACATCCGCCAGCGTATCGACGGCGGCGTCTCCGCAGAGGCCGAGCGTCACCAGACAGGCGCGGACCGACCGCGGCCGGCGGGCGCTCCGGGCGCGGTGGAGGAGAGCCTTCGCGCGTTCGACCGGCAGCCCTCGGCCGAGGGCAGACACGGCTTCCGCGCTCAGGGCATCGTTTTCCAGGCTCTCGGCAATCTCCAGGAGGACGCCGTGGCCCTCGGCACCCATCTCCTTGGCCGCGTGCAGCCGGACCTCCGGGCTCTTGTCCGAGCAGGCCTCGCGGAGCGTCTCGGCGGTGAACCGGTCCTTGGGGTGCTCACGAACCAGGAGAAGCAGGTTCTGAAGGCGCACTCCAGGCTCGGTATCCTGATTGGCGTTCAAGGCAAGACGCCGCGGGATGTCCAACGGCCGAGCGAAACGACGGCCGACCTCGACGAGGCCGGGCAGGACGTCGAAGATCTGCTCGTCGGCCACCTGCGCCCGCAGCTCACCGGCGGAGAGCCGCAGCGAGGCAAAGCTCAAACGGGACAGGAGGCGGCGCGTCTCCTCGTCGAGCAATGCGGCCACCAGTCGGGCGGGCCCTTCGACGACGAACCTTCCTTCGAAAGTGGGGTCTCCGGTCTGGACGGCTTCCATGAAGAGCGGCGCGCCTTGGATCGTCACCTCCTGGAAACCCGGTGGCCCTGGAGCCGCGACCACGATCCGGGCGGGCCTTTTCTTGTCTCTGGAAGGCTCGATCCGCACCGCCACCGGCCCCGCCCGTGCCTTGACCCTCAGGATCCATGCATTGACCTCCACGGACTCGGGGCCGCACAGCTCCGCGGCAGCCTTCCATTCCACCAGGCTCTGGCGGCGCAGCACGTAGCTGACCAGGAGACCCATGCCGGCCAGCAGGCTTTGGAAGGCGATGCCCCACATGTCAGGGTTGCCTACGGTTCCTCACCGAGCGAGAGCTGCCCGGCCGGATCCTCGGTGAGCGACAGTTGGCCGGCCTCGCCCTGCGCCAGCGACAACTGGCCCGCTTCGGTTCCTGCCAATGACAGTTGGCCGGGCGAGGCGCCCTCGGCCCGGGCTTGGATCTCGGCGATCGCCTGGCGCGCCGCATGGGCGAGCGCGAAGTCGCGTCCGGAGCGTGCCTCCTTGAGCGGAAGCACGGCCGCCGCCGAGCCGATATCACCCAGCGCTCTCGCCGCGGCCAGCTGGATGTCCGCATCTTCATGCTGGAGCGTCTCGATCAGCTGGGCTTCGGCTCGGCCTTGGCTGAGCACCTCCAGGCATGCGAAAGCCGTCCCCATGTAGCCGTTGAGCGCGGCACGGTTGAGGAGGGTTTTCGCGTGCTCGGCTGGCAGCTCCTGGCCCAGGAACAAAACGGCCTCGGCGCTCACGCCGTCGTCTTCCAGTCTGTTCGCCAGCGCCAGGAGGATGTCGCGGCCTTCGGCGCCCAACGCCCTGGCGGCCTGCAACCGGACCGGGGAGCTCCAATCTGAGCAGGCCGCGCGGAGCGCCTCTTCGGTACCCGGGTACCCGGGAAGCTCGCGGATCAGAAAGAGCAGGTTCTGAAGCCGCGCTCCGCTTTCGGTATCCCGCTTGACGTTCTCGACCAGGCTCCGCCGGAGGTCGATCGGCGTGCCGAGCCGCTTGCCGATCTTGATGAGGGAGGGCAGGATCTCGGAGAGCAGCCCGTCCTCGGAGATCACCGCCTCGATCTGGCCGGAGCTGATCTCCAGCCGGCCCACGGCGCTCACGGCGCGCATGTGCCGGCGGGTATCCGAGTCGAGCAGCGCGAGCAACGCCAGCGCCGGTCCTTCGAGGGTGAACGCGTCGTCGAAGCCCGGGTCCCCGGCCACGAGATCGGCCTTGCCCGCTGCCCGCGAAGCTTGAGGACGGATCTTCACCGGTTCGAAATCCGGCGCCACGGGAGCCTTGACCTCGATCCGGGTTTCCTTCTTTCCGGTTTCGAACGCCTCGACCCGCACCTCGAAGGGCTCGATTTGCGCCGTGAATCGTGGATACAACTTCGAAGTTTTTCCTTCGAGCGGCAGGCCGCACCATGCCGCGGCACGGTCCCAGTCTTCCCGGCGGGTGGGGCGCCGCGGCAGGAGGGCTTTCGTGTCCCACCGGTTGACGTACCAGACGCCGATGCCATAAGCCACCAGGAAGATGATCTGCCACATACCCGGTTTACCTCAGACCAGCTTGACCACCGGTTCTTCGCTCATCAGCTCGCGCTGTGTAAGAAGGTCGCGGACGGTGGCGGTCAGCCAGCGCTCGGCGCTCACGCCGAACGCGATCTCGAGGCGGGGGCGGCGGTCGCGAGGGGAGTGCGGCGGATCGAGATAGCCGAGGGTGGGGCTCGACTCGTTGAGGGGCACGACGACCTGGGCTTCGCCGGAGGTTCCTCCCACCTTGTGCACGTCGCCGGCAGCATCCCAGACGAAGCGCCGCTCGTCGCCGCCGTCGGAGCGCGAGACCTCGCAGATGAGGAGCTTGAAGACGCTTTCGGGCTCGCCGAGCGCGCAGGTGGGGACCAGTTGCCGCTTCCACAGCTCGGGTGAGGTGGGGAAGCGCGTCCCCTTGGGAACGATGACCGTGTGCTGCGCGTCTCCCGTCTTCGGATCGTGGGTGACGAACGCGTAGTCGTGCACGATGAAGTCGAGGGCGTCCATCCGGTCGCCGGCAAAGCAGGCGGCGCCGTAGGCCACTGCCTCGAAGGGTTGCCAGGCCCGCACCCGGCGGCGCTCGAAGCGCTCTTCGAACCAGGAGAAGAAGCCGGGCAGGAGCGTCGAGCCTCCCACCAGCAGCACGTCCTCCACGTCTGCCATGGACAGGCGGGCCTGTTCCAGAACCTCGTCCACCGAGGCATTCAGGCTGCGGTAGAACCCGTGCTCGTCCAGGATCTCCCGCAGGCGGCCGCGGTTGAGCGTGGCGAGCGCGCTGCCCGGCCGGGCCGGTTCCCGGGTGATCACGCCCGCCGGGCTCATCAGGAACGGTGCCTCGTCTTCGAAGTACACGGCTTCCTTCACCCGGCAAGCCTCGGCGAGCATCAGGCGCCGCCACAAGCGGGTGACCTCGTCGTCGTCGCGGGTCAGGTCATAGCCCATCTGGCGGCAGAGGTCCTGCAGCACCCAACCGTCCACGGCGTTGCCGCCCAGGGGACGCCCCCGCTTGGCCAGCACCGTTGCCTGGCCATTGATCGCTCCCTTGGGAGAGAGGCGCACGAGGACGACGTGCATCGTGCCTCCGCCCACGTCCACGACGAGGACCGTCCGCTCATGGTCGAGGCTGATGCCGTAGCCGAGCGCGGCTGCCACCGGCTCGTCGACGAAGCGGACCCGGCGCACGCCCAGTTGGCGCAGCGCCTGCTGCACTTCCGCGCGGTAGGATTCAAATACCGAAATCGGCGAGGTGACGACGAGGTCGCGGATCCGGTGCCCCGTCGTCTTCTTGACCTCGCGCAGCAGCTCGCGCAGGAAAGCGTGGGCGGCGTCGCGGGCGCTGATGCTCTCTCGCCCGATCCGCGCCAGAGGCCGCAGCGCCTCGTTGCTCAGTCCGGGCTTGAAAGTGGGCACGAACGACGGATGGACGTTGCCCTCGTTGCGCTCGAGCGCCGGCCGGCCGATCAGGGCCCGCTGGCCGATGAAGAACCGCCGCGCCAGAGGGGGCCAGCCTCCCAGACGATCCAGAGCCGTGAGGTTTTCGAGGAAGTGAACGGCCGACGGCACCAGGCGAGGCGCCTCGAGCGGGTCATCGGCATCCTCCGACCTGGGCTTCCGGCAGACGGCGGGAAGCTCGACGAGGCGCGGCCGGCCGAGGGATTCATCCCAGAACGCAATTCCGGAGTTCGTGGTCCCCAGGTCGAGCGCCCAGCCGGAAGGGTTCATGACTGGCGGCATCTTACCAAAACGAAAGGGGGACCGATTTCTCGGTCCCCCAGCAATTCTCCGTGTAGGGGCACCCCTCGTGGGTGCCCTTCCGGAGGGCGGCCACAAGGGCCGCCCCTACTCTCCGGATCTAATACCGGTAGCGGTCGGTCTTGAACGGGCCTTCCTTGTCCACGCCGATGTATTTGGCCTGGTCCTCGCGCAGCTCGGTGAGCTTGGCGTTGAGGTTGGTGAGCTGGAGGCGCGCCACCTTCTCGTCCAGGTGCTTGGGCAGGGTGTAGACGCCGATCTCGTACTCGCCCTTCTTCGTCCACAGCTCGATCTGAGCGAGCACCTGGTTGGCGAAGGAAGAGCTCATCACGAAGCTCGGATGGCCGGTGCCGCAGCCGAGGTTCACCAGCCGGCCCTTGGCCAGCAGGATGATCCGGTTGCCCTCGGGGAAGATCACGTGATCCACCTGCGGCTTGATCTCCTCCCACGGGTACTGCTCCAGGCTGGCGACGTCGATCTCGCTGTCGAAGTGGCCGATGTTGCAGACGATGGCGTTGTGCTTCATCCGCGCCATGTGCTCGTGGGTGATCACGTGGAAGTTGCCGGTCGCGGTGACGAAGATGTCCGCCTTGTCGCAGGCATCATCCATGGTCACGACGCGGTAGCCTTCCATGGCCGCCTGGAGGGCGCAGATGGGATCGATCTCGGTGATCCACACCTGGGCGGAGAGGGCGCGGAGGGCCTGGGCGCTGCCCTTGCCCACGTCGCCATAGCCGCAGACCACGGCGATCTTGCCGGCCACCATCACGTCCGTGGCGCGCTTGATGGCATCCACCAGCGACTCGCGGCAGCCATAAAGGTTGTCGAACTTGCTCTTGGTGACGCTGTCATTGACGTTGATGGCGGGGAACTTGAGCTCGCCCTTCTTGGCCATCTCGTAGAGGCGGTGCACACCCGTGGTGGTCTCCTCGGTGACACCCTCGATGGCTTCGAGCTGCTTCTTGTACCAGCCGGGCTGGGCGGCGTTGCGCTTCTTGATGGAAGCGAAGAGCACGCGCTCCTCCTCGCTGGTGGGGTTGTTCAGCACGGAGGGATCGTCCTCCGCCTTGGCCCCCAGGTGGATGAGCAGGGTGGCGTCGCCGCCGTCATCCAGGATCATGTTGGGCGCGCCTTCGGGGAACTCGAAGATGCTATGGGTGAAGTCCCAGTAATCCGCCAGGCTCTCGCCCTTGAGGGCGAAGACGGGGGTGCCCGAAGCGGCGATCGCCGACGCGGCGTGGTCCTGGGTAGAGAAGATGTTGCAGCTCGCCCAGCGCACGTCGGCGCCGAGGGCCCTCAGGGTCTCGATCAGCACGGCGGTCTGGATGGTCATGTGCAGGGAGCCGGCGACGCGCGCGCCCTTGAGGGGCTGGCTCGCGGCGAACTCCTCGCGGATGGCCATCAGGGCAGGCATCTCGCCCTCGGCGATCTGGATCTCCTTGCGGCCCCAATCGGCGAGGGCGATGTCTGCGACACGGTAATCAGTAGCAGTCTGTTTTTCGGCCAGAGTGGCGACGGTCATGTTGACTCTCCTCGAGTAACCCGGGCTATGGAGGGAGTCATGCTCACCTCCATCAGTCCCGGTAAGGGTTGAGGCGAGCGCCGTTTGGTGGGCCGGTGGTACCGGTGTCCGAGCCTGGGAGGGGGGCTCCTGCAACGCTCCTCGGACAGAACCCTATTTTACAAGGCTCGGCCGGAAAAGGGAAGCCCCGCGGCTCAGGGAAGCTCCGCTGCCGCTCCATCCCGGTCGCTTTGGAGGACCAGGGCGTCGGGATCGACGACGATCCGCTCGGGTTTGAAGGGGACTACCCAGGTGACCCGCCGGGGTTGCGCCGGCGCGATGCGCAGGGCCTTCTTCGAAAACTGCGCTCCGCGGACCACCGCCAGCTCGACGGAAGTGGAGCCTGTGCCTACGTTCTCGACGGTGGCCGACACGTTCCAACTCCCCCCGGACTCGACGGCCGCTACGTTCCGGATCCGGTATTGCGGCAGCACCACGCCGAAGAACCATTGATCGACGAGCTTCTGGTAAGCCCGCTGGTCCTTCGCGTAGGGGCGCAGTGTCTCGATGAGGTCTTGGAGCGTAGGAAATCTCCCATCCTCCGGCGCGTGATAGCGGCGGATGAATTCCTGGAGCCCGGCGAGCATGCGTTCGCGCCCCAGGTGATTGTGGAGCATCCACATTACCCAAGCCCCTTTGTCCTGGACGACCGTCTCGTCTCCGTTGATGGCCACGAGAGGCCGTTCGAGATCGGCCCGCCTCTGCTCGCCGTAGCGCTCCTCCAGAAGGATGGCGAAGGCGATCCGCTCCTGGAGCCCGAGCTCGGACTCCAGGAGGAGCAGGGTCGAATAGTGCGCCATGCCTTCGATCAAGACGTCGGCCCCGGGACCGTCGCCGGGATTGAGCAGGTTTCCCCACCACTGGTGAGCGGCTTCGTGCGCGGTGACCACAAAGGCCAGCCGTGTCCCCGGGCCACTCCGCGTGAGGAAGCCGATTCCCTCGGAGAACGGGATGTTGGTTGGGAAGCCCTGGGCGTTCGAAACCTCGTTGGGGAACTCGCTCAGCCGAAGCTCCGGCCACGGGTAGGGAGCGAACCACGCCGAGTACCGTCTGCGGGCAGCGGTCAGGGCGCCCAACATCTCGTCGACGTTGTACGGATGGGCAGGGTGATAGAACACGGCGGTGCCGTCGCCGCGGCGGACATTCCAGCGGCCTGCCACGATGTTCAGGGCCCGCACCGGGACTTTGCTTTCCCAGACGACCGTGGTGCTCCCGCCGCGCGTGCGCTCGAAAGCTTTTTCTCCGACGGAATTGACGGTGTACTCGCTCGGTGCTGTGACCTCGATGCGCGTCGTAAAGGGCACCGCGTTTCCGACCGCGGGGCCTTTCCGGTCCTCCTCTTCGTTGTCGTCATTGACGAATCCCGGGACGGGAAGGAAGCTGTCCCTCAAAGTGTGCAAAGCGACGCCCGAGGGCAGCACGAACTGTTCGACCCCGCCGCCGTTCCTCGTCGCACCCTCCGGGAAGAGGGCACTGTACGAGAATCCGACCCGGATCTCCGCACCCGGCAGCAGAGGGGCCGAGGGTGTGAGGACGTGGAGGCCAGAGCGGTCGTCGGGCTTGGCGGGTACCCCGTCCAGCGTCCATGCGACGTAGCCGAACGATGGCCCGACCGTGAACGGGAGCCGGCGCATCGCCCTCTCCGTCGGATTGATCATTCGAAAGGAGCCTTCGATGGCCGCGCTCCGCCGGCGGGGATCGAGGCCGACTTTCAAATCGACATGGGTCGCGGCGGCGGGCTCGACGGCGGCCCATGCCGCCACATTCCGTCGCCAATAGGCTTCGGCCCGGCCGGTGGCCGCCTCGCCCTGGAAGCCCGATTCGATCCTGGCAGCGAGGACGCTTCCGGCGGCCAGCGGCAACAGGGTGAACGGCACGAGCCGGAGGGCGCCACGGAGGAGGTTCGCCGGCCGGAGCCGGTGCATCGTCGCAGCAGGATCGTATTCGGCACGGGCGAAGAGGCGGACGGCGACGGCTGCGAAGAAAAATCCGAGGCCGGCCGCCATCGCCCGGTTGAGCAGCAGGGCCGGGCCGTTGAGCTCGAACAATCCCATGTCGCTCCACCGCAGAGCACCCGCGAGCGTCCAATTTGTCAACCAGGTTGCGGAGCCGCTCACGGCCTGATAGCCGCTGAGCATCAAGACGGCCAACCCGATCGCATAGGCGGCGGTACGCTCCCGGACCACCGCCAGCACCGCGGCGACGAACGCGCTCCACAAGAAGAACGACGGGATGAGGATGAGCCCCCAGACCAGCACGAAAGGCCAAACCTCGACGCGCCCCTGCTCCTGAATACCGAGAAGAGCCAGGGCGAGAGCGGCGCAGAGCGCAAGGACCACTCCGGCCAGGACGGCGTTGGCGAGGCCCTTTCCGAGCAGCAGGGCGCCGGTGCGCAAAGGCGCGGCATAGAGGATCGATGCGAAGCGGGTGCTCCTCTCGCGGTTCACGGACTCGACGGTGGAGAAGAGCAGGAGCAGGCAGACGAGAAACGTGATCACTTCGACGGTGCCGACCGCGATCACCCCGGCGGTGAGCAGAAGAGGCGCATCGTGGATCTCGGCGGAAAGGGCGAATTCGGCGACCATCGCCACAACGAGCAGCGCGAACAGGTACAGGCCCGGTTGCGAGCGAAGCTCCCGGAGCTCCGCGCGGAAAGTGTTCATCGTGCCGGTCAGGAAGCTCGGCGCGGAGCGCGACATTCGGAGATCGCTGAGAGGACCGAAAGTGATTGCTTTGGGGTCGGGGGGATTTTGCGGCGGAACGGCCGTCCGCCGCGGACGGCCGGAGTGCCGGACCGAGGCGATGATCGCGAGGAGCGGGGCTCCGATCGCGAAGAGGCGGCAGAGCAGGAACGCCATGTCGAAGCCGAAGGGAGCGGAGTTGTAGAACGCCGCTCCGCGGTCCACGCTGAACGCGGTCTGCCGGAGCCAGCGGAGGCCCGAAGGGTCGAGGATCATGAGCAGGGTCTCGACGAAAGGGCTCGCGCCGGAAAACGTCCACGAATTGAACACGTAGACGGTGACCAGAAATAGTGCGGTGGGTACCGCGAAGACCGCCATTGGCTGCCGCGTCCGGTTTCCGACCGCGAAGGCGAGGCCCGCCGAAAACCAGATTCCGGGCGCGGCAAAGGCGAGCGCCGGGAGCACGAAGTGGGCGAGCCGGAAGGGACCGCGGACCGCTTCGGAGTTCCAGCCCGGCGCGAGCTGGATCAATCCGATGGCGACGAGCACGTGAAGAGCCAGGGCCAGACCGAGCGCCGCGCCGATCCCCGCCAGCCTTCCGGAGACGTGCTCCGCACGGGTCAGGGGCGTGCTGCGCAGGAGCTCGGAGACCCTGTGCTCGTCTTCGCGAAGGACCGAAAGCCCGGCCATGATCGCGGCAAAGAAGCTGTAGACGAAAAAGCTGACGAGTCCGAGGCTCTGGGCGACGGCGTACCGGGAGTTGATGAACAGCCTCCCGGCCCCGGTCGCCGCGTCTCCCGACGGAATCAGGGCGGTCGGATCGATCGTCGCGGTCGCCAGCCCCGCGAGCACGACCAGGACCCAGAGCAACGGCCCCGCAAGGTGCGTCCTCAGCTCCTGGCCGGCAACCGTCAGGAAGCGGCGGAAGCTTCTGGCTCCGATCTCGGGCATGGCCCCTCCGTTCTCTGTGGAGTGAACGGAGGGCCGGGGGATTTCTTACGGCCTATATCTTCTTGTCGAGCTGCTCGAGCACGGCCGGCCAGGCCTGCTCGTGCTGGTTCTTCGCAGCCTCGTCCGGAAATCCCGCGTGCGTGAGGCGCAGGCGTGTCCCAGTGCCCTGGGGCGCCAGCTCGACGGTGACGACCGTCTCCGCTCCCTTGGTACCGCCCGCTCCGGTGAGCCAGGTCAGCTCGACGAGACGGTTGGGCTCCAGCCTGAGGAAGCGGCCGTAATGGGGATGGTGCTGCCCCTCGTGGAGCACTGCGAAAAAGAAGGGGGCGTTCACCTCCGGCTTCATCAACACCGCTCCCGGCGCGGCGAACCAGCGGTCGATCTGCTGTGTCCACCCTCGGAACAGGGCCTCGGGCGAGGCTTTCATCACGCGTTCCGCGGTGAGCTTGAACGGCCGCGACGAAAGGTCGGGCGGATGGAAGACCTTACCTTCCGGCTTCTCTTCCGGCTTTTCCTCCGGCTTCTCTTCAGGCACCGTCATGCCCCAGAGCACCATGAGGTCGCGGGTCTTCTCCGGGCTCGGATCCTTCCGCTTGCCATCGAGGATCCTGGAGCCCGCGCTGATGCCGTAGAGGTGCACGTAGACCGCGTACATACGCTGCTGCTCCGTCCACGTCTCCCATCCCTCGGGGCGCAGGCCGCCGCCCGCCTTGATCCGGGCGGCATCGATGTTCTTGCTTCCTGAGTGGTAGGAATCGTAGACCTCCCGGAACGTCGGCTCGCGCTCCAGAAGGACTCTCAGGGCGGCGTAATGGTCCGAGGAATGGAGGTAGCCGAAGCCGAAATTCGAGTAGATCTTGGAGAAACACTGGACCACCAGCGCATCGTCGGCCTGGGCTATGAGGGCGTTGCCCTGCTGGAAGGGCAAGTTTGCGGCTTCGTACAACTCGGCGCAGGTTGTAGGGATCTTCATCGCGCTCTCCACAATTGATGTCGAGCTTTACATATCTCGTGCCTTCTGTTCGGCTCCCAGAATATCACGGCTCCAGAGGCTGAAAAAGGCCGCCGCGAGGACGATATCACCGCCGATGAGGGCAGGCACGAAGCCGGCTGCATGACCGACAGGGAACAGGACGGCGCCAAGAGCGAGGGTCAGAGAGGTACTGAGGGGCACTACCCGGGCACGCATGAGCCCGATGGCCAGAACGAGGAGCCCGAGCGGAAAGAAGATGCCGGGTACGAGAGTCGAAAGGCTGAGCAACGTGTTGGCGCGGAGCAGGTCTGCGGCGGCTGCCAGGTTCGCACCCTCGAGCACCTCCCAGACGCGAAAGAGAACCTGCATGCCAACGCCCGCGAAGCAACCCACGAAGGCAGAGGCGACCCCGGCAATCACGACAGGCCGGTCGGTCCAGGCGAAAGCCACCGGCAAGAGAAGCAGGCCCGCACCGAAGCAGACGAACGCCAGCGAGAGGAGAACGGTCCAGACGAAACCGATCCCCATGACTTGAAGGATGTCCCCGCTCAACAACAGCAGGGATCCCGCCATCAAAAGCACAGTAGCTAGCCGACTCATTTCCGAGCGTACCGAACGTCGGTGGTGGTTCTCAGTTTACCGCCCATAATCGTCATTGGAAGTAGAAGCGCCGTAAAGATAACGTGATACCAAATGGGAACATACGGCCAGGACAGAACTGCCTTCAGTAAACCAAAGGCCAGCAGCAGAAGACCGAGGACCAGCGGCGCGCGTTTGTTTTCACCGGCGATCAGCGCGGCCAGAAATCCGGACATCACCGAGACTATTGAACCGATGACATAGCACCCAGGCAAAAAATCCGGCAATAACGCCGAAAACAATTCGTACCATGGATTTCTCCTAGGACCACCCGGCGAGAACTTGGTTCAGTCCCTACCTTCTCGGCTCATACCGCATCGCCACCGCCCCCGAGCCGAACTCCAGCCGGCTAACGAGCTTCAAGTCGACAAGCTTCGATAACCCCGCGAACAACGTCGGCCCATGGCCCACTAGCCTGGGATGCACGACAAACTCGTACTCATCGATCAAGCCCAGCTCCGCCAACGCCTGCGGGAGCTTCACGCCTCCCACGAACAATCCGTTGCCCGGCTCCCGCTTGAGCTGCTGAACGGCCTTGCCCAGATCCCCGCGCACGAGCTCCGCGTTCCAATCGACCCGGTCCAGGGTGCTCGACACAACGTACTTCTTGGCCGCGTCGATCGTACGGGCGAAGGGTTCCGTCCAATCAGGCATCGCTCCCGTCCGCGGCGACCGCCACGCTGCCTCCATCATTTCGTAAGTCACCCGGCCAAAGAGAAGGGCATCGGCCTGTGCGATGTTCTCGACTGCGTGACGATGCAAGTCTTCGTCCGCGACCATTTCACGATGATCGCAGCATCCGTCCAATGTGACGTTGATGGAATACCGAAGGGGTCGCATTACGTGCTCCTGTAGCTGGCTACGCTAGCTTAGCGGGCGGCGTGGCCGTCCCGTTGAAGCGTCAGTTATACCCCACGCTTCTCCGTAACCGAGACGAAGAGCGCAATGAGGGTGACGACGATGCATCCGATAGTGAGTGTCCAAGGGGGCGTTGCAGGAGTGTTCGTCGTGAGGTGAATCATGGCTGGCATCGGTGCGGCATATTGGGCCAGCATTAAAAGTGGGACCGCCCACAGAGCCCAGCGGGCTCCCTGACGAAACGGCATGAAAAGCAGAACGAAGATACAAAGCGTAAATGCAACCCAGAGGCCGCCAGCGAGTTTCGTTAACGCCAGAATGACAATCTGAAAGTTGACCGGAACCTCCGACCAAGGCACGCCAGCGGCGGCGGAATGATAAGGCGTGAACTCGCTCCTGAGCAGAAAGCCGATCCCCCAGGCGGCGCCAGCGACCATAAGCACGAGATAACTCCAAAAGGCGAATTTTATGCGCGTGGTCATTGGAAGCCTCAGCCGCGCTGCTCGGCAAGCGCGACAATGATGCCCTCAGGACCGCGGATGTAGGCTAGCCGGTACGTGTCCTCGTACTGCATTTCGCCAATGAGCTCGGCCCCGTGGGCGCGCATGTGCGCAACGACAGCGTCGATGTCATCGACGGCGAACATGATGCGACGGATGCCCAGCGCGTTCATCGGCGCGTCCACGGGCCCAAACCTGATCGCGTTGGGCGTGTGGAACTTGTCCAACTCAACGCCCTGCCCATCGGGAGTTCGCATCATCGCGAGGGTGGCCCGGACATCCTTGAGCCCGATCAGGCTCCCGACCGAAGGCCCTTCGACTGTCGTCTCGCCCTCGAGCTTGAGGCCCAGTTCGATGAAGAACGCCTTGGTGGCTTCGAGATCGTCGACAACGATGAGGACGTTGTCCATCCGTTTAAGCGTCATTTCCTTCCCTCCCTCGCTTCACTGCTGATGCCGTACTTGCCGCGCGTGGTGTAGAACGCTGTTGCGCCTCACCGAGCGGCGTCAGCCGTCCGGTGCAGGCGTCTGGCCGATCTCTATTCTACAACGGAGCTGTCGGTTGGCGATAGAAAGGCCTCCGGGATTAAGCTGCGCCACGAAGTGGCGTCGGCTTGAATGAATTGTTAGACCGCGGCGCCGACCTGCCAAACGGCCAACGCAAGTCCACCGAATAGGCAGAGCTCAGCGATGCGCTGGATGATGCCGCGGACCGAATTTGAAGATATGACAGACAGTGCGATAGTGGAGCCAAGCACAATGAACCCGGCGGTCTTGAAGGGCTGACCGAAATGCTCAGCGAATGCCAGGAGAGCGAATCCACCGCCAGCGTACTCAACAGCACCAGCGATGTTGTGGAGGAATTGGCGCGTTGTGCCGAATAAAGGCGAGCCCGGATCGCAGGGAAACGCAGCCGCACCGACGTAACCGATTGCGATGCAGAGCGCGAGAGTTGCCGCTGCAGGTGATGCAGGACGAACAAGGTAGGCAACGAGCAGCAGGGCCAAGCCGATGGGCAGGAAGAGGCCGATGGCAACAAAGCGCTGATCAGGTGCTCCGACCTCGCCGAGCTCACTAATGGAGTGCTTGATGTGGCTGTAGCCGGCCTTGCGTGGTGCGAGTGCAAGAAGGCTGGCGAACAGGTACGTGGCAGTGATAGCTGTTACTGCAATTGCGAGCATTCCATTCTCCGCGGTCTAACGCTGTGGCGGCTCAGCGCGCGGCGTCAGCCGTCCGCTGGAGCCGCTTGGCCGAACCGAGGTTTCCTGCTCGCGTATATGGCTATGGCTCCACTGCGCTGCCTTTCTTCATTCTACAACGGACATGCCGGTTGGCGACAGGAGACCTCCGGGTCCACGATTGGCTTCTCGAGCCGCGGTCGAAAGCCTCCCCTTGCATGCCGCCGATCCGCGTGTTACACTGAACCTGATGGTTCAGTATGCTCGGGCCCGCCTCGATGCCTCGTTCGCCGCGCTCTCGGATGCCACCCGACGCGGGGTGCTGGAGCAGCTCGGACGTTCCGACGCTTCGATCACGGACCTTGCCGAGAAATTCCGCATGACCCTCACGGGTATGAAGAAGCATGTCGGCGTCTTGGAGCAGGCGGGGCTAGTCACCACGGAGAAGGTCGGGCGCGTGCGGACCTGCAAGCTCGGCCCGCGCCGACTGGAGGTGGAAGCTGCATGGATCGAGAGATACCGCCAGCTCTGGGACGCACGCTTCGACGAGCTGGACAAAGTTGTCGAGGAATTGAAACGGAAGGAGAAGGTCGATGGACGCAAGAAGAGAGAGTGAGGTTGCCCCCATGAAGAACCGTACGACGGTGGAGCGGAAGTCCGAGCGTGAGCTCGTCGTCAGGCGAACTTTCAACGGCCCGGCGCGCCTCGTGTTCGAGGCGTGGACCAAGCCCGAGCTGTTCAGGCAGTGGTGGGTGCCGAAGTCGATGGGAATGTCCCTGCTTTCCTGCGAAATGGATGTTCGTGTCGGGGGCAGGTACCGTTTGGAGTTCGCACACGGGGACTCACAGTCGGCGTTCTTCGGCACGTACAAGGAAGTAACACCGCACTCGCGCCTCGTCTGGACCAATGAGGAAAGTGACGAGGGTTCCGTCACGACGGTGACCTTCGCGGAAAAAGGCGGCAAGACGTTGCTGGTCATGCACGAGCTTTATCCCTCGAAGGAAGCTCTCGACGCCGCCGGCACCGGGGCGGCGGATGCGATGGGAGAGACGTTCGAGCAACTGGACGAGCTTCTCGTCACCCTGGGCGCGAGTTTGGGACAGGGATGAAGTCGTCGATCTGGCGGTCGGCCGCCTGGGTCATTCGTCCCGACCTCGATCCCTCGTGGCAAACCACCAGCGAGTGGGCGATCGCTCCTCACGGCTGACCTCGCGGCGCCGCTTGCCCCGGCCGGCCTGGCTCACGCGCAGGCCGGGGCCACCGGGCGGCGCCGTGAAATTCGATGGTGCTTCGGCGCTCGCCTTTGCTCGTCAATCGACCACTCCGCGTCCGTACTTGGCCAGCACCTTCTCGGAACCTGGCGGGGTCTGAATCATGACCACGGGATCTTTCGAGGTGGTGGCGATTACTCCCTTGATGGCTTCAACATCTTCCGGTATCACTTGACCTACTACACGGAGAATACGGGCGTTGGCTTCCGCGGTACGGCAGTCAGGTGAGATATCGGCTACCGTCGCGGGCCTCTGCGAGTAGCCACAACCAAGAGCCAGTACCATTACATATGCCACTTGGGCACTGCCTCCGAAGAGCCTCTGCCAAAATATCATAGAGCTTCCTTTAGCGAGTCCTGATAGGTGCGTCCTCAATCATCCAGCCACCACTTCCAGTGCGTCACTGCGAATCCACCCTGACTTACAAGGACCTTTGTAGGGTTGCCGCTCGTCTATCGGTGACGACACCTCGCAGTCTGCATCAGTACCTTCTCCGGGATAGACTACCCCGGACCAGAGGCCATCCTCGCTGCAGACGATGATGGTTCGCCCCGACTCGAGGCGATCGACGACAGGGAACTCCTCTCCAGGACCTTCTCTAACTTCGATGGAACTAGGATCAGTCGCCTCCGCGGGCAAGCGCGGAACCGCCCACGACAAACATGCGTCCAAGTGTTCGTCGCCGCCGACATGCACCGCCACGTCGCCTGTCCCATCAACGCTACGCGTGATTTCCTTCTCGACTCGATCAGGTTCACGCACGAGCTGTGCATCACATGAACTTACTAATAGGAGGACGAGACAAGGAATTAAGAGATTGAAAAGGTTCGGTGTCATACCACCTCTTGTGCGCAGAACGCTTCTGGGCCTAAGCGCGCGGCGCCAACCGTCCGCTTGAGGCCTTGGTTCGCCGGCGTCTTGCTTTCCTTTAGGCATCAGCTTGTCGCTGGTCCTCCTTCGCCTGCTTGCCCAACTCAGTATGGCCCATCAGAACAATCACAGAACCTTCCTGTTCCCGGCCCTGAACCGCAGAAGTTAATCATATAGCACTGATAGATCCGATAGCCAACCACGGCACAAGTGTCCCCGAGATTCTTCCCTAGACAGGCCGTAGCACTACAGGAGCCGCACGGTAAAGCTGCCCGCTCCGCCGGTGCAGGATTGAGCACTGAAGGTTCTGCCACTACACCAGTTTCAGTACAATTGAGCAGCAGCTCCGGAAGTAGAGTGCTCAACACCTGAACCGGAGCTGTGCTTTGGGCTGTGCTTGACTCTGCGACAGAAGCCGCATTAGCTGTGCCCGCGGCGACAACCATCAGCATTAGCGAAGCGAAGGTCGGCAGGATGAATCGGATCTTCATTCGGTTCTCCTTTGGCGGTTAATCTCACAAGTTGTATCTCGTAGGGCAACTCTCAAGGATTCTGGTGTGTAGCTTTGCCTCGACACTAGCTATCGCGTGCCGGCGAACAACGCTGTGGCGGCTCAGCGCGCGGCGTCAGCCGTCCGCTGGAGCCGCTTGGTTGGCCGACGTCCCCTCCGATTCCAGAGCACCCTCCGGGGCAGAATTAATTAATGCTTTCGGTACCTGCTACTCTTCCTCGGCGTCCAAGAGATCACGGAAGCTCACCTCACTCTCGTTATGTGGCTTCCACCGCGATTGCTCATAAAATCTATTTAAAACTTCGTAGTCGCCGTACTCTGCTGCAGAGATGATCTCTCGATACTCATAGCTCCTTATCCATTTTTTCAAGTAATCCAGGGAGCCAGTACTCAGACGTATGGCATCCCACTGAACCCTCTCTTTCTCAGGCCCAGCATAGGAATCAAGCTCTTCCATCACCATATCTATTTCCGAAGGCCATAATGAGCGAACCCTAAGAACTATATCGTTTCTTGTCGCAGCGGCGGGCGTCGGCAAGTCCGTGCTGGCCCCGGAGAGTGAGCGAGCCCTACGAACGATATCGTTCCTTGCCGCAGTAGATGGCCTTCTCCGGAAAAATAGCCACAGAGCAACTCCTAAGGCAAGAAGCAGGAAGAGGCTAGCAGCCAAAGTGTCTCTCATTAGCCCTCGCTTGCTTTGTTATTGACTATCCCTGGCAGCAGTCGTGGCAGAGTCCACTCGCTGACCATATCTGGGCTAACCTTCCTTAATCAGCCAGTCCAACTCGCCGGCCAACGCTGGGGGCGGTGAGCGGCGGGACTGCGCGACAGCGCAGTATCCGTCCGCTCGACCGCCGGGGATACTGTTTGAGGCCCCCTCCCTCCGAGCCTGCGGTAGGCTCGTGGCGTTGAGGATAAGAAAGGAGGCCTCGATGAGATTCTACACCCAACAGCACCGTCACTACTGCGGAATCGACCTCCATGCGCGCAGCATGTTCGTCTGCATCCTTGATCGATCCGGCAAGACGCTGGTTCACAAGAAGATCGACTGCGACCGAGATGAGCTCCTCCAAGTCCTTCGACCCTACTGCCGCAAGGACCTCGTCGTCGCCGTCGAGTGCGTCTTCTGCTGGTATTGGGTCGCCGACGTATGCGCCCAGGAGGGGATCGAATTCGTCCTCGGTCATGCCCTCGACATGAAGGCGATTCACGGCGGCAAGTCCAAGAACGACCGTCTCGACTCCTACAAGATCGCCTCGCTTCTGCGCGGCGGCAATCTCCCCTACGCCTACGTCTACCCCCGCGACAAGCGAGCCACCCGCGACCTCATGCGGCGCCGGACCTTCTTGGTCAGAAAGCGCGCCGAGCTGCTCACCCATATCCAGAACACCAACACTCAGTACAACCTCCCTGCCTTCGAGGAGAGGATCGACAAGACCAAGGACCATGGAGCCATCATCGAGCACTTCGACGACAACATTGTCCAGATGTCCATGGCCGCCGACGTTGCCCTGATCGAAACCTTCGACGAGGTCATCCGCGACCTTGAGCTCTTCCTGCTCCACGAGGTCCGAAAGGATCACGGGCACGGCTTCTCGTTGCTGCGCTCCATACCTGGAATCGGGGAGATCTTGGCTCTGACCCTGCTTTACGAGATCGATGACCTTGGACGCTTTCCCAGCGTAAAGGACTTCCTGTCCTACTCCCGACTTGTCAAGGGCAGGCATGAGTCCGCCGGCAAGACCACGAAGTCGACCGGCAGCAAGATCGGCAACGTCCACCTCAAGTGGGCCTTCTCCGAAGCCGCCGCCCTGTTCCTGCGCTGGAACGCGGCCGGCAGAAAGTACTTCACCCGAATTGAGAAAAAGCACGGCAAGGGCAAAGCTCTTAGCATACTGGCGGCCAAGCTCGGACGGGCAGTCTACTACATGCTGCTGCGCAAGAAGCCCTTCGACATGCAACGCTTTGTCAACGTTTAAGGAGGAAAGAGGGTGAGCCCGCCGCCTAACTGGAGCCTCAAGGGCCGAGCCAGCAAGGACCTTTCGATCGGGCAGATCCGTGCGCCTCAGAGCGCGACCGAGGTCCATAGGCACACAACCTGGCAGCCTGCCCCAGTGATTGGACACCCTCTTTCGCTCCGCTTTTCGCCAAGATGCCGAGATCGGAATCCCCCACCCGTGGCCTACGGATCCTGCCGGATCTATGGAAAGCGCGTGAGACGCGCTTCCCACAGATCCTTGGACGGACGCCCTTCGGGCGCCGCCCACAGGCTCCACAGGCCCGGCGACGGAGGTCGGCGTCTTGAACACAAGAAGATCTCGAGAAAGAGAAGGTGACTGCTCTGCCCCTCCCCCGAGCCCGCCGAATAACTGGACACGGTCGATCGACCGCGAGCCCGCACTTTGAATGGGCCGGCATGAGGGCACAGAAACGTTTCTAGGACGTGGAGCCACGGCTTCACACCACCGCCCAGGCGGCGGCTGAGCCTCGATAGGTGTTTGGTGCAGGCAGTCCCTGCGCCGATTGAGAAACCAAGCAGAGGAGAGCATCTTCATCCGACTCGCGATCCTGATTGAGCTGGAGCCCCCGCCCAGCTACTACGGACCCTTTATGCCTTGACCACCAGGGGCCTCATAAGTGTTGGGCGGTTCCTTACATTACTTTCCTTTCGGTGTCGGGGGCGGCTTCGGCGTGCTCATCGTTGGCCTGCTTGTCGGCGCCGCTGGCCGTGCTCCTCCCTTGTTCCCGGTCACCCCTGTCGTCCCGCCGCCACC
Organism: uncultured Holophagales bacterium; assembly: GCA_963741305.1. Lineage (GTDB taxonomy): Bacteria > Acidobacteriota > Thermoanaerobaculia > Multivoradales > UBA5704 > DATMER01. The sequence goes on from CAVUHL010000003.1 coordinate 1,237,491, forward strand.
CTTGGTCTGCCCCTTGGACATGCTCGTCCTCCTTTGGAAATACAAGCTCCCCGACTGGTATTATACGCTTGTCTTGCGCCGGATCATGGACAACTGCTACGGAGGCAACTAAGTTGCCCGGTATAAATAAGGACTGGTACTTTGAAGCTATATATTCGGACTTTTCACTGTCAAACTCAGCTGGTTCCCGCAGAATGAGGTCGCGCTGTTCCGCGCTAACTGAGACGTCGGCAACATCGACATAGCCACTGTACGACTCCCCATTCGTGAGTCCGACTACAACCCAATGCCCCTTGACGCATGAATGTACAAAGTGATCCCAGGCGCACACGAAAGCTGTGGCCGATGTAAGGCGAGCTGTGGCACGTATAAAAAGGCCACTCAATAGGCCTGCGACGGCGGCTCCGCCGAAGTGGCCAAGCAGGGCCAAGAACAGAAGATTGAGAGTTGCCGGATCAGAGGCTGCTTTCTCCAGAGAAGTAGGCGACAGATATGCAGGAGACGGAGTTCCGAGAAAAGGGGCTACTACTGCGTAGAGGACGAGGCCAAAGAGGCTAAACACCAGGAGCCGTAGGATTCTCTGCCAATGGTCTTCCCGCCAATCAGAGCCAACTGAGATTTGGTAGAGCTTCTCTCCTGGAACTCCTGGTAGCACCGCAAAGATGAGCACCAGCAACCCAGCTAGAGTAAGAGACATGTCTTTCATTTGACTCTATGCCTTACCTACCGCCCAACGTGCTGGAGGTGAGCGGCGGGGCCGCACGAAAGTGCGGCATCCGTCCGATCGACCGAACGGGATACTGTTTGAGGCCCCCTCCCTCCGAGCCTGCGGTAGGCTCGTGGCGTTGAGGATAAAGAAAGGAGGCCTCGATGAGATTCTACACCCAACAGCACCGTCACTACTGTGGAATCGACCTCCATGCGCGCAGCATGTTCGTCTGCATCCTTGATCGATCCGGCAAGACGCTGGTTCACAAGAAGATCGACTGCGACCGAGACGAGCTCCTCCAAGTCCTTCGACCCTACCGCCGCAAGGACCTCGCCGTCGCCGTCGAGTGTGTCTTCTGCTGGTATTGGGTCGCCGACGTATGCGCCCAGGAGGGGATCGAATTCGTCCTCGGTCATGCCCTCGACATGAAGGCGATTCACGGCGGCAAGTCCAAGAACGACCGTCTCGACTCCTACAAGATCGCCTCGCTTCTGCGCGGCGGCAATCTCCCCTACGCCTACGTCTACCCCCGCGACAAGCGAGCCACCCGCGACCTCATGCGGCGCCGGACCTTCTTGGTCAGAAAGCGCGCCGAGCTGCTCACCCATATCCAGAACACCAACACTCAGTACAACCTCCCTGCCTTCGAGGAGAGGATCGACAAGACCAAGGACCATGGAGCCATCATCGAGCACTTCGACGACAGCAGTGTCCAGATGTCCATGGCCGCCGACGTCGCCCTGATCGAAACCTTCGACGAGGTCATCCGCGACCTCGAGCTCTTCCTGCTCCACGAGGTCCGAAAGGATCACGGGCACGGCTTCTCGTTGCTGCGCTCCATACCTGGAATCGGGGAGATCTTGGCTCTGACCCTGCTCTACGAGATCGATGACCTTGGACGCTTTCCCAGCGTAAAGGACTTCCTGTCCTACTCCCGACTTGTCAAGGGCAGGCATGAGTCCGCCGGCAAGACTACGAAGACGACCGGCAGCAAGATCGGCAACGTCCACCTCAAGTGGGCCTTCTCCGAAGCCGCCGCCCTGTTCTTGCGTTGGAACGTGGCAGGCAGAAAGTACTTCAGCCGCATTGAGAAGAAACACGGCAAGGGCAAAGCTCTCAGCATACTGGCGGCCAAGCTCGGACGGGCCGTCTATTACATGCTGCTGCGCAAGAAGCCCTTCGACATGCAACGCTTTGTCAACGTTTAAGGAGGAAAGAGGGTGAGCCCGCCGCCCAACTGGAGCCTCAAGGGCCGAGCCAGCAAGGACCTTTCGATCGGGCAGATCCGTGCGCCTCAGAGCGCGACCGAGGTCCATCGGCACACAGCCTGGCAGCCTGCCCCAGGGATTGGACACCCTCTTTCGCTCAGCTTTTCGCCAAGATGCCGAGATCGGAATCCCCCTCCCATGGCCTATGGATCCTGCCGGAGCTGTGGAAAGCGCGTGAGACGCGCTTCCCACAGCTCCTTGGACGGACGCCCTTCGGGCGCCGCCCACAGGCTCCACAGGCCCGGCGACGAAGATCGGCGTCTTGAATACAAGAAGATCTCGAGAAAGAGAAGGTGACTGCTCTGCCCCTTCCCCGAGCCCGCCGCATAACTGGACACGGTCGATCGACCGCGAGCCCGCACTTTGAATGGGCCGGCATGAGGGCACAGAAACGTTTCTAGGACGTGGAGCCACGGCTTCACACCGCCGCCCAGGCGGCGGCTGAGCCTCGATAGGTGTTTGGTGCAGGCAGTCCCTGCGCCGATTGAGAAACCAAGCAGAGGAGAGCATCTTCATCCGACTCGCGGTCCTGATTGAGCTGGAGCCCCCCGCCCAGCTACTACGGACCCTCTATGCCTTGACCACCGGGGGCCTCATAAGGGTTAGGCGCTCCGCCCCAGTTAGTTTCCATATCTAAAACGATCGTACTTGAATTGGGCATAAGAAAGGCTGAATCTATTTTCAACCTGGCTCATCTGAAAGAATCGCGTCGGCGAGCCGCAAAGAATTAGGCAGATCATTTCTTGATGCGCCTCCGGCATTGCGGCACCTAAATATATGCCCGTGAGCGCCTTCCAGTCGTAAGTGTACTGATGATCTCCTTCCATATGTAGTAGCCGCCACTCCTTTTCATATCTCCATCGGTCTGATTTTGTTAGTACCATTGCATCTAGGACGTTGGACAAAGCCGGATTTTTCAGCAGTTCCATTGCATCAACTGAAGGCACTTCCGAGGAGTATTTAACAGCTTGCGCATTAGGGAACTGATCGAACGAGGTATCGAACTCCAGGCAGAACCCTCGATGTCCATCTGCGTAGTGCGCCCACATTAGGAGATCCTTGCATGTCTCGGAGAAGCATGCAACGCCCCGTTCTCTGATGGCTGCATGTCTGTCGGTGAAGCCACCCTCTATTCCTCGCTCAATGTCCTCTCTAAAGCGCTCGTTAGGAGCGCCTTCCGAGAGATACCTTGCATCCCATTCTTCTGGTTCGGTATTTCGGGCTCTGTATTGCTGAAAGAGGTACCGTAAATCTTCACTCCCTAGGCTCGCGTTCCAAACCTTAAGCCCGCAGTCAAAAGGATCATTGAATCGCGCGGGCTTGGAAAACCAGATCTGCCGATTCGTGAGATTCGCCAGAGTTTGCGTAGTAAAGGGCTGGTATTTGTAGAGGCGCCCTGGAACCATACCTTCCGACATGAACTCTCCGAGATCCTTTCGTCTGAAGTTCCGACGCCTAACGTCTCTGCTGCTCAGCGGCCAGGAGGCGGAGCCTTCTGGTCCGCTGGAGCAGCCGGGTTCGACTGTCGTGTCTCTATTACCCTGCGCAGCTTGTTGATTTGGTCGTTTATACGTGCAATGCTACGATTATCTAGTGATCGAATGTCTCGGCGCGCGCAAGTGTTCTCGATCTTCTGGGCAGCATAGAAGATACTCCACCAAACGATCTCAACTAGACTCACCCAGTCTTGAACTGAAATCTGCTCTCCGAAGTCTTTGTCCTTTCCAAGCCCTCGCCTGTAAACGCTGCCGCCAAGATGCGATCCATGCACCTGCTGCGATAGCAGAATATAAGCTGTATAGCGTTGCTCCTCACCTAGTTCCTTCAGCATCTCCGAGAGCTTGGGAATCCCCTTGAGCAGCAAGGTACCCGGGGGCAGGGCCTGCTCGACCTCCATTCTGAATTGCGAGATCAGCACGGAAGCAGCCTCAAATTTCTCTACCTTTGAGTAACGGCCGCAACGCTTCCAAGTTCGCTCATCTTCCGACAAGTGAGCTAAAAAGCGTGCCTCTCTATCAAAGACATTTGCAGGATGAAGAAGCCACTGGATCTTAATTCCTTGCTCAAAAGCAGCCCTCGTCAAAGTGCCGCCAGCAGGCAGCAAGGCGAAGTTAATACGGGCACACTCGAGTAGGCCTTCAATGTGGCGTGCCAATGAGAGAAATAGAACCCGGGCCTCAACGTCGGACTCATATCGCCCATACCCATCGAACGGTTCACTAACGTCTCTAAGCAGGGCGCCGACGGCCTCTTTAACTTCCTGACAGAGGCTCAGCAGCTCGGGTGACGCAAGGACCTCTATGCTCTTCATTGTCGTCAATGGCGTCGAACGCTCAGAAGATCACCGGCACATGGGCGCGAGCCCAGGTGTCCGGTGCATCGACTAGTTATGCGATTCACTCGGCCTCATCATCAACGTGCGCACCGCCTTGCTGAATAAGCGCCTTAAGCCTTCGCGTAGCGATTTCGTTCAAAACCATGCCTTGCTCCATTATAAGTCCTAGAGTTATCAAAACAGAAGCGCTATTAGAAGTCTTTTCAATGATAGGAACCATTGCTGGAACAACAATTAGAGAGACAGGTATGCCGAGCAGTAACTGCTTCCGGAGGGATAAACTTCGACGACCAGGAAATACCCTCTTGCGAATGAAGATCCCTAGGTAGTAGGCCGCAAATGCTAGTAAGATGACAAGCAAGCCGCGCAATTCGTAGTTTGGGCTCATTAGCGTTTCTCCGCAACAGAAACAACAAACTGGTCGCCTTCGACCTTACCTGCGTAGACCCAACCCGTCAAAGGGGCAGTGCCTAGGTTCTGGTTTGGTTCGAGTGATACCCTTAGCCAAACTGACCTCTCGAGCAGGGTGTTTACGTACTTTGTCTCCTCAATCCTTACCGTCCCGTCCTTAGGAATTGTCCCAAGCTTTCCCTCTGGATTGGTTGTGAAAAACCAGAGCTTCTTGGGCTCAGTCCTGAAGAGAACAAGCTCTTGGAGCGCAACCGCTGTCGGCCTTTCGGCAAATTGGATGGTTGACTCCCGTGGCTCACCAGCCTGGGGAATACCGGTCGGGCGATTTGGCTGGGCACTCAGGGGAAGCGAGAGCACGAGCAATGCAAGGAATACAATAGCAGTCCACCGAGATTGTCGCATTTAACTCCTCCTCATTACCAATTTTGGTCGATTCTGTCTCGCCGCATAACGTCCTTGCCGATGAGCGGCGGCTTGCCGTCCGCTCGATCGGCCGTGTTAGCCGGCACTTCCCTGGCTCTTTACTCTGTCAGCCGCACTTTCCGAAGAAACCTCCTTCAGCAGAGACCGGCCGAGGATTGTCAACTCGATGACATCGAGGAATTCCCACCTTGAGCCTTCAGGCGGTATCTCTTGACGGCACTGGATTACGCCGAGATCCCAAAAGAGCTTCTCCTGGTCTTCCGAAATGCCTGCATACGCGAGAGCTTCCCAGTAGCCGTCAAAAGCCTCTTCTGGACAGTAGTGGCCAAGATCATAGAATTCAAGGCAGCGGCGAAAATCTTCGACTGAACCAAAGATGCCAGCCTCAATAAGGCCCTCGACCCCGCCGATACCGGATATCGTTCGTTCCGATGCCCCCAGCAAATCGAGAAGCTCACTGGCCAAAATCAGTACCCGACCACAGATCCTCTGATCGACCTTCTCGCCATGGTGCGCGCCATCATTACGGTAGTAACCAAATGCACCCTCGAAGAGCTTCTGCGCATGAATCTGATACTCGGGCCCCAATGGCACAACCAAGTTTATGCCCCGGCCTTCCCCGAACACTCTCTTGATCAAACGTTGGCCATAGACTTTCCCAGGCGCAAGAGAGATCTCTCTGAGTGCCAATTCTATCTGTTTCATGGCCTCGAACGCTGCCTGTGGATAGTGACCGTTCCGATAGAGTCCAGCGCAGGAGTTAAGGACTCGTGGATGAAGAAGTTCTCCTAGATCCGTAGCTAAGTTCATACTGACGATCTTCCCATAGTGCATCGACCCTCGACGGCTAACGCTGCGGCGGCTCAGCGCGCGGCGCCAGCCGTCCGCTGGAGCCGCTTGGTTAGGCCTTGGCTCCGGCATCGGAAGGCGTGGTCGGCTGGCGAGCATTCGCCATTGCCCGCTGGTTACAAAACGCAGAAAACGCCTCATCAAATCCTCGTCCAGTAGCTAACGATAAAACCTCTGCATCGCTGATGAGTAAATCTAAGACTTGTCCGTGAAGGCGCGTAGCAGTGGACGATGGAAACATCCCGGCCTTCTCCGCTAGAAATAGCTGTTGGTGTGTCTGAAGGGCGAGAAATGTAGCCCAGCGTTTCCGCGTCGCAGAAAGCGACTGATCACGCCCGTCTGGAAAAAGGCTGTCGATAGCGAGTAGATTTTCGTCGCTCGACAGAGCCGTAGTGTTTAGTTGATTGAAGGCGGCGATGGCCGCGTTGAGATGGCTGGCCGCTTCTGTAGTTCGGGTATGTCGATAGACCCGCCAGCCGAGCCAGAATGTAGCGGCGGCAATCAGGGTCTGCGACGTGACGTTGGCTATACTGATCCAGGTGTCGAGTGTCATAAACGGGCTCGAATGAGATCTAACGGGTTCGAGTGGGCCTAACGGGGATGCCCCTCAGCGTGCGGCGCCAGCCGTCCGCTGCAGGGGCCGGGTTCGGCGTGTGGTCGATACAATCTGAACGTCGGCTAACGAGGCTTGGCATCCTTTTCACCGACCTCTCGTGCTCTTGAAGTAACACCGAGGGCTTCGTTATACTGCTTCACTGCGACACGCCCTATAGTTGACACCCAGGCTTGCCCTGTTTCCCCGATGCCATTAGTAACGATGCGAGTATAAATTATAAGTGCTACCACCAAGAGCAAGGAAATAAAGCCCACGACTAGAGAGAATGCACTGAATATGAGGAGAGAAACGATCAAGCCTGCGATAATCGCCATGGCTGAAATCAGGGAGCCGTAGGCGTAGGTTGTTCGACGCCGCATCCAATCGATCAAGCGACTATCCGCGTAGGTGTAGAAAAAGGCTTGAAAGGCACCTGACGAGCTTATTGGCCCTTCGAGTTCTACCTCCCTGGCTAGCATCTTGCCAAACGCTTCATTGAAGGGAAGGTTCCACGGATTTCGCCGTACCCCAAGAAGTACAAGCGCAGCAAGCCGATCGAGAAGTAACCCCACTGCAGGAGGGCCGCCAAGGCCAGCGATTGCAGTAATAACGGCGAGGAGCGTGGTCGGCTGGCCAGAGGAGAGGAGAACCCCCAGGTAGTTCCACTGTGGCGAATCCGAAGCCCAGAGGGTGGCTGCCACTACCAGAACGAAGAGCCAACCTGCAGCCACGACTCTTCCGTAGTGAAGTTTCTCCATTCCCTCTCACTCCTTAACGTTCATTTGTGTCGCCGAACCTTGGTGTATCCATCTGCCTCTATCCTGCCTATAGGCCACGCTCGTGAGGCGAAGGACGCAATAGGATTCGGCGCCCTCGCATGCAACAGTCCGGAAGGCAAACGACATAGTAAGTCTAGGTCCAGGCCAGATGTGAGTCAATCTGACCAGGGTTCCGGCCGATATGCAGGACACGTCCCTTGAACTTATAAGGACGGGGCTGTCTGCCTTCTCCCGATGTTGGCACAAGGGCATCTCGTTCTACTGGATGAGCTTAGGCGCGGCGCAGATAGAGGCCCTGGCCCATAGGCATTCTCGCAGCAGGGGCAATGGTCGCTTACACAGTTGATCATAGGCCGATAAGGCGGTCGTAGCTCCGCCTTTCCTGGGAAGGCTTCTGGGCTTGATCGGCCGTTGATAAGCCGCGGGGGCTTATCCATCAAAGCTGGTCCAGCGGCGGTCCGGGGGGTGGCTCCCGCGCTACCCCTTCGTGTACAGGGACTCATGGTAGGCGCGCCCATCCCGGACGAGGCGGATCTGGCCCGTGCTGCCCCAGCGGCGGAGGGTGGCCGAGACGCTCCTCGGCTGGATCCGGTAGCGCAGCTTCGGACCCCAGCGCTGCTTGATCTCCGTGATGAGCGCCGAGGCGCCGAAGACCTCGTCCGGTGACTTGCGCTCGATCACGCGGGTCATCAGCCGGCTCAGCCAGCGCGCGCCGCCGGTGTCGACGTCCTCGGGCGGCGGGGGAGCGGGCTTGGCGTCCACGTCCACGAGCATCTCGCCGATCGAGGCGGAGGCGGCCTTGAAGGCCTCGTAACGCTCGATCGCCTTCCGGTGCCCGGCCTCGTGAACTCCCTTCTGCTCGGCGTGCAACGCTTGCTGATCGGCGTGGTACGCCTCCTGCTCCGCGTGGTGCTCATGCCGGGCCTTGTGGTGCGCGATCTTCGCCTCCATCTGGGCGAGTGCGTCGGCGATGGACAGGTTCGAGCCCATTCCAGGTCCCTCCCGGGTTGCGGCACAGGCATCCCTTTCGGCAGGACGCCGGTCCTACGTTGCAAAGTCAGGGGTAACGGGAGTCAAGGATACCGGAGGAGCGGCTCGGCGTCCATCCCGTGTTGAAAGGTGCCCTGCCCCTTCAACACGGGCAGGAGCCCTTTCAACACGGGCAGGTGACTTTTCAACACGGGCAGGTGCCCTTTCAATAAAGGCAGGTGCCTTTTCAACGCGGGCAGGTGCCCTTTCAACACGGGCAGGTGCCCTTTCAACACGGGCAGGTGACTTTTCAACACGGGCAGGTGCCCTTTCAACACGGGTGGCTGCCCCTTCAACACGGGCAGGTGCCCTTTCAACAAAGGCAGGTGACTTTTCAACGCGGGCAGGTGCTCTTTCAACACGGGTGGCTGCCTCTTCAACACGGGCAGGTGCCCTTTCAACAAAGGCAGGTGATTTTTCAACACGGGCAGGTGCCCTTTCAACACGGGTGGCTGCCTCTTCAACACGGGCAGGTGCCCTTTCAACAAAGGCAGGTGACTTTTCAACGCGGGCAGGTGCCCTTTCAACATAGGAGGGTCACATCATCTGCGAGGGCCGGCTGCCGGTCAGGACCAGGATGGCGTCGAAGCCGTGGACGATCCTCATCAGCTCGGGGTCGCTCTTTTTGGTCCTCGCGGCGGAGAAGAGGGGACGCAGAGGGCGCAGGTCGATCAGCGTGAAGCCGTCCGGGAAGGGCTTGCCGACGATGGGACCCAGGCCCTCCTCGTCCGCGAGGTCCACGGGCGCGGGGACGTAGCGCAGCTCCGTAGGGTTGAAGATGGCGTGCTCGGTGCCGGCGCCGCCGATCACGAGCAGGTGGAAGGACTTGCCGCCTTCGGCCGCCGCCATCTCGGAGGCGAGGTTGCCCAGGTCGAAGACCTCGGTCACGTTGCGGCCCCGGATCATGTGGCTCGCGCCGAACTTGAGCAGTACCCGCGGCGCCGACCCTCCGGCCTTGGCCTCGTTCCAGTGGCGCAGGAAGTTGCGGCGGTTGAGCTGCGCCCGGCGCTCGTTCGATTCCCAGCCGTGGTTGGTCACGAAGAGCTGGTTGATGGCGAGCGTCTCTTCGATCACGTCGAGGGCGAGGGCGCTCTCCGCGTCGGGGTCGGGCCAGGCCTGCCGCAGGCCGGCCATGACGCCGGGGGTCATCGAGAAGGAGAAGAAGGCGCCGGGGTTCTTCGTCTCGGAGACTGTCTTCCAGGCCGCCGCGGACTTTTCGTGGAGCGCTTCGACCGCGGCCTTTGCCGGTCCCGCCGGGGCCTTGCTGCGCATGCGGTCTAAGAGGTAGCGGTCGGCCGTGACCTCGTAATCCAGACCCCAGAGGACCGGCTGCTTGCCGTTGACGGCGGCCCGGGCTGCGACGAGCAGCTCGGCCTCTTCCTTGAGGGTGAAGAACGCCACTCCGGGCGGGTACTCCTGGAAGAAGGACGCCACCTTGGGCAGGCCCTCGCGCGCCTTCCCGTCGAGGACGGTGGCCATCGGCGGCGAGATCTCGAGGGCCAGGTGACGGTAGCCGGCGGGCTGAAGGGCGCGGAAGAGCTCCCGCACCACGGCCGGGATCTCCGCCACGCCGTGCTCCTCGCCGACGAGGAAGAAGTTGGACGCCTGGCCTTCCTTGACGAGCAGGTCCCAGCCGGGGCCGGAGAAGGCGCCGTCCTTGAAGTGGACCGCGTGACGGCTCTCCGCAGACTTGGCCGCGAGCCGCTCTTCGAAAGTCGGAGCTGTCTGGGCGGAGACGGAAGAGATACAGAGGACGGCCACGAGGCCGAGGAGAGCCAGCCGGGTTGTTTTCATGAGCGCGAGTCTATCGCCGATTCCAGGAGCCTTTGCCCGTCGGAGGAGGCAAGCTCGTCGAGGCGGAGAGAGGCGAGCGCCGTCAGCATCCGCGCACGGTCTTCCAGGGTTTCGGGCCGGAATGCCTCCAGGTTGAGGGCCGCCGACCGGATCAGCTCGTGCAGGGCCAGAAAGGCTTCGTCGGAGAGATCGCCGCGGTAGAGGTCGAGCCGCCCTCCCGGACGGTAGCGGGCAGGGTCCTCCAATCCAAGGAAGCGCAGGAACCAGTCGGCGCGGAAGCGTCCGGTCGCGGCGACCAGGCCGGCCCAGTCGGCCATCAGCTCGTCGTGGGCGTGGTTGCGCATGGAGCCGAACAGGCGGCGGGTGAAGTAGTGGGCGCACTCGTGGTCCCGGCGGATCGCGAGCGAGACCTCTTTCCATTCTTCCTCGCCGAGGCCCAGGTCGGCCGCGGGCACGGCGCTGTAGGGGCCGTCGCTCAGCAGGATGAAGCGGTCCTGGTAGAGCTCCTTGGGGGTGGTCCCCGTCACTTCTTCGCCGCGGCTCCGCAGCTCGCGGATGCGTGCCCAGTTGTTGAAGCCGCCGACCATGAGGGCTCCCTGCGAGTCGGGAATGGGAGCGGGCTCGTTCCGCTTCCCCAGGGCGCGGACCAGGGCCACGAATTCCTCCCGGCCGCGCACGAGAAGCACGGGGATGCGGCCGGCGGGGCTCGGATGGATCTCCAGCTCGATCGCGTCCGGCCGCTCCAATTCCAGGCCGGTGGCTCCCTCCAGCCCCCCCGCAGGCACCCCCTTTAGTGTGGCTGCGCGGTAGTCCCCGGTCTGGCTGATCCCTTCGCGGATGGGGAAGCGGAGCTGGGGCAGGTGCTTGGCAAGGACCGCGAAGGCCCCCTGCTGGCGGGCTTCTTCCGCCCAGCCTTCCCAGACCTCGACGAAAGGCTCGTCGGGGAGGGGGAGGACGGTACCGGGGCCGAGCGCGCCGAGGTCGAAGGCGGTCTCCAGGTAGCGGCCGAGCTCGGCTTGAATCCGCCTGTCCATGGGTGTAGCCTAGCGGAGCTGTATCAAAGTGAGCACGGAAAAACGAACATGGACCGGTGACCTCCTGCGCTTCTGTGCCTTTCTCGCGCTGTTGCTCTGTCTCCCCACGGCATTGAATGGACAGGAGCAGCCCCGGCCAGAGGGGCTGAGCCTCGCGGAGGCGGTCCGGCTCACCCTGGAGAGCGATCCCAACCTGCGCCTGCAGGAGGCCCGCCTGCGCTCGTTCCAGGGCATTCTGCTCAGCAGCCGGGGCATCTTCGATCCGGTGGTCAGCTCCAGCCTTACCGAGACGGAGACGGACGTGCCGGTGTCGGCGGCCGAGAGCTCGAGCCAGGCGGTCATCGGCAATTCCTATGGCATCACGAAGCGCTTCCGCACCGGGCTGTCGATCGAGCCCGAGATGGAGCTGCTGCGCACGGACCCGGGCGGCGGTGGTGCCGTCAACGTCGGGACTTTCGCTTTCACCGTCCGCCAGCCGCTGCTGCGCGGGCGCGGCCGGAGGGCCACGGCCGCCCCTGAGCGGTCCGCCGAGCGCCAGGTCGCGGCGGGAGAGCTCGACGTCCGGCAGGTGACGGCCGAGCGCGTCCTCTTCGTGGGCTCCCAGTACTGGCTGGCCCGGGCGGCGGCGCTCAACCTCGAGGTGTTGCGCGAGACCGAGGCGCGCTCCCGCGAACTGCTGGAGACCACACGCAAGCTGATCGAGGCGGATGTGACGCCCGCGGCCGAGCTGGTGCAGGTGGAGGCGAACCTCGTCTTTTCGGAGACGGCCCGCATCGGCGGTGAGCGGGAGCTGTTCGCGGCGCGGCAGGACCTGGGCCGGGAGATCGGCTTGGACCGCGCTGCCATCGCCGCCCTGCCGATCCCCTCCGACCCCTTTCCGGCCGTGCCGGCGTCCGCCCTGCCGAAGCCTGAGGACGAGGAACGTTTCGTGACCGCCGCGCTGAGGCGCCGTGCCGATCTCCTGGCCGCGCGCGAGCGCCGGGATGCCGCCGAGATCCTCCGGCGCGCCGCCGACGTCGGCCTGAAGCCGCAGCTCGACCTCGTGCTCACCCCGAGCTACACGGGCCTGGTCGAGGGGACCGACCCCGGCAGCTTCTTCTCCCCTCTCTACCGCAACGTGCCGGGCGCCAACGCAGCGTTCAGCCTCAGCCTCTCCTGGCCGACGGCGAACAGCCGGGCGCGCGGAGACTTGGCGCAGATCCAATCAGCCTTCGAGCAGAGCGTCCTGGTGGAGGACCTGGTGGCGCGGCAGGTCGCGGCGGACGTCCCCACGGCCCTGGACGCTGTGACCCGCAGCGCGGAGCAGCTCGACCGGGCGGCCCTGGCCGTGCGGCTCTTCGAGCGGGCGCTGGTGAACGAGGAGAAGAAGCTGCGGGGCGGCACCTCGACGCTGATCGACGTGATCTCGCAGCGCGATCGCCTCACGGCTGCCCGGCAGGCGGAGGTCTCGGCCCAGCTCTCCCTCGCCCTGGCGTTGCTGGAGCTCCGTTTCGAGACCGGCACGATCCTGCCGGAGGGGCAGGCGGGTGTCGATCCCGGGCTTCTCACCACCGTGCCGTTGCAGGGGCCGTTGCAGGGGCGATTGCAGGGGCGATTGCAGGGGGAAGTTCCATGATCTTCCGCAAGGTGGCGCTCGAGCGCCTCTCGTCGCCCGAGCAGCTCGACCAGCTCATGCAGGTGACGAGCCCGCGCGGCTGGCTGGCCCTGGGCGCCTTCGGCGCGCTGCTCCTCACCGCGCTCGGCTGGGCGGTGCTCGGCTCGATCCCCACGGACGCCACCGGCGAAGGGATCCTGCTGCGCCAGGGCGGCGTCTCCAACCTGGTCGCGGCCGAGGCCGGCCAGGTGGAGGAGCTGCTCGTCTCCGTGGGCGATGTGATCGAAAAGGGGCAGGTGGTGGCCCGCGTCCGCCAGGAGGAGCTGCTGCGGCAGATCCAGGACACCCGCGACAAGCTTGCCGGCGTGCGGTCGGAGTACCAGGACCTGCTGCGCTACGCCGGGGAGCAGGAGCGCCTGCGCGACCGCGGCCTCGCCCAGCAGAGGTCCAACCTGGAGCAGACCATCGGGGCCGTGCAGCGGGAGGTCGAGCTGGCGCGCGAGCGCGTGGCCGCCGACCGCGATCTGCTCAAGGACGGCCTGGTGACCAAGCAGACCTTTCTGGCCTCGGAGCAGCGCCTCAACGATGCGCAGGACCGGCTCGCCGGCGCGCGGCTCGACTTGAACGGGCTCGAGCTGAAGCGCCTGGACGCGGAGCAGCAGGTCGGCCAGCAGCTCGAGGCGCGCCAGAAGGAGATCCGCGGGCTGGAGCTGGAGCTGCGCGAGCGACAGGCCCGACTCACCGAGACCGCCCGCGTGGTGGCGCCCCGCGGCGGAAGGGTGCTGGAGGTGCTGGTCGACCGCGGCGACGTGGTCTCCCCGGGGACGCCCATCCTCAACCTGGAGGTGGTCTCGCAGGATCTGGTGGCGGTGCTCTTCGTGCCGGCGTCTTCGGGCAAACGGGTGCGGCCGGGCATGCGGGTGCGGGTCTCGCCGGGCACGGTCAAGCGCGAGGAGTACGGCTCGCTGCTCGGCAAGGTGGTCTGGGCCGCCGAGTTCCCGTCCACCTCCCGCGGCATGGTGCGCGTGCTCGGCAACGAGGCCCTGGTCGAAAGGCTGATGAAGGAGGGGCCGCCCATCCAGGTCAACGTCGCCCTGGAGAGGGACGCTTCGACTCCGACCGGCTACCGCTGGTCGTCCTCGACCGGGCCGAGCGTCGAGATCACCAGCGGCACGCTCGCCAGCGGCAGCGTCGTCATCCGGCAGGAGCGGCCGATCCATCTCATCATCCCCAAGGTGCGGGAGAAGCTGGGGCTCTGAGGATGTTCCGTCTCGCCTCGAAAGCGGTGCGCAGCCCGACCGTCCTCCAGATGGAGGCGGTGGAGTGCGGGGCCGCGGCCCTGGCCATCGTCCTCGCCCACCATGGCCGCTGGGTGCCCCTGGAGGAGCTGCGCATCGCCTGCGGTGTGTCGCGCGACGGCAGCAAGGCGAGCAACATGGTCAAGGCGGCGCGCCGCTACGGCCTGGAGGCGAAAGGGTTCAAGCAGGAGCCGCAGACCCTGCGCAGCATCCAATTGCCGGCGATCCTGCACTGGAACTTCAACCATTTCGTGGTGCTCGACGGCTTCCACAAGGGGCAGGTGCGGCTGAACGATCCGGCCATCGGTCCGCGGGTGGTGACGGAGGAGGAGCTGGATCAGGCGTTCACCGGCGTGGTGCTGACGTTCAAGCCCGGGCCGGAGTTCGAGCGCAAGGGCCAGCCCCCCCGGCTCCTCCCGGCCTTGCGGCAGCGGCTGGCCGGTTCAGGGGCGGGGCTCCTCTTCGTCCTGCTGGCCGGCCTCGCGCTGGTGATCCCCGGCCTCGCCGTGCCCGTGTTTTCCAAGGTCTTCGTGGACAGCGTGCTCCTGGAAGGCCGGCAGGACTGGCTGCGGCCCCTGCTGATCGCCATGGGCCTGACCGCCCTGGTGCTGGGCGGGCTCACCTGGCTGCAGCAGACGTACCTCCTGCGGCTGGAGACGCGCATGGCGGTCTCGGCGTCGAGCCGTTTCCTCTGGCATGTGCTGCGCCTGCCCGTCGAGTTCTTCTCGCAGCGCTACGCCGGGGACGTCAGCGCCCGGGTCGGGATCAACGACCGTGTCGCGCAGCTCCTCTCCCGCGATCTGGCGACCAACGTCCTCGGCGCGCTCATGGCCGTCTTCTTCGCCGCGGTCCTTTTCCGCTACGACCCCGGGCTCACCGCCATCGGGCTCGCCATGGCCCTGCTCAACGTCGCCGCCCTGCAGTTCGTCTCGCGCAAGCGGGTGGACGGCAGCCGGCGCTTCCTCCAGGAGGAGGGGAAGATGGTCGGCACGGCCCTGGGCGGGCTGCAGACGATCGAGACCCTGAAGGCCACGGGCAGCGAGTCGGACCTGTTCGTGCGCTGGGCGGGCTACCAGGCCAAGGTGGTCAACAGCCGGCAGGAGCTGGAGCGCTACACGCAGATCCTCGACGCGGTGCCGCCGCTCCTCGGCGCTATCAATACGGCGCTGATCCTCGGCATCGGTGGGCTC
This sequence comes from uncultured Holophagales bacterium, assembly GCA_963741305.1. Taxonomy (GTDB): domain Bacteria; phylum Acidobacteriota; class Thermoanaerobaculia; order Multivoradales; family UBA5704; genus DATMER01. The sequence goes on from CAVUHL010000003.1 coordinate 1,252,799, forward strand.
AAGGTGATCGACGGCACGCTCAGCGTGGGCGGGCTCCTGGCCTTCCAGCTCCTCATGGCGAGCTTCATGGGGCCGATCAACCGGCTGGTCAGCCTGGGCGGGCGGCTGCAGATGGTCGAGGGAGACATGAACCGGCTCGACGACGTGCTCCGCTACCCGGTGGACGAGGGCGCAGGGCTCGCCGCGGAGGATCGGGAAGTGATACCGGCCGGCGAGCCGGTCAAGCTTTCGGGTCACCTGGAGCTGCGCGGCGTCACCTTCGGCTACAGCCGGCTCGATCCGCCGCTGATCGACGGGTTGAGCCTGACCGTCAGGCCCGGTGCGCGCATCGCGCTGGTGGGCGCCTCGGGAAGCGGCAAGTCGACGATCGCGCGGCTGGTCACCGGCCTGCACAAGCCCTGGTCCGGGGAGGTGCTGCTCGACGGCCGGACCCGATTGGAAATCCCGCCGCGGGTGCTCGCCAACTCGCTCGCCGCGGTCGACCAGGACATCTTCCTCTTCGAGGGCAGCGTGCGCGAGAACCTCACGCTGTGGGATGCGACGGTCCCGCTGCCCGAGGTGGTCGGCGCCGCCCGGGATGCGAGCATCCATGAAGAGATCGCCTCGCGGCCGGGCGGCTACGACAGCCCGGTGGAGGAGGGTGGCACCAATTGGAGCGGCGGCCAGCGGCAGCGGCTGGAGATCGCCCGCGCCCTGGTCGGCCGGCCGTCGATCCTGATCCTCGACGAGGCCACGAGCGCGCTCGATCCCACCACGGAGCAGCTCATCGACGCGGCCCTGCGCCGCCGCGGCTGCACCTGCGTGATCGTCGCGCACCGCCTGAGCACCATCCGCGACGCAGACGAGATCCTCGTGCTGGAGCGGGGCAAGGTCGTGCAGCGCGGGACCCACGAGGAGCTGAGGGGGGTCGAAGGCCCCTACGCCCGGCTCATCGAGGCGGAGTGACGCGGGCATGGCGGCAAACGGCGAAGAGGTCCGTCTCGGGGGCAACGCGCCGCTGGCCCTGGATTCCGCCAGCGCGGTCTGGCTCGTGGAGGAGGGGACGGTCGACGTCTTCGCCGTGCTCCGGGATGGGACCGGGTCGAGGACGCACCTCTGCACCGTGGGGCAGGGAAAGGCCCTCTGCGAGGCGCCTCTGGACGGCTCGCGCCTCGGCCTCCTGGCGGTGGGGCACACGGGGACGCGGCTGCGCCGCCTCGACGCCGGCGATCCCGGGATGGAGGCCGATCTCGCCGCTCATGTCGACGGCTGGCTCCAGGGGCTTCTCGGAGGGAGTCACCGCCCCGCCGCCCCGAAGCTCTTCGAAGAGCTCCGTCCCGGGTCCGAGACCCTGCTGGCCGAAGCCGGCCGGGCGGCCCGCCCGCGAGAGGGGGTCGCCTGGGTGCGCCATCTGGAAGGGGAGTCCCGCCTGTTGGGGGAAGAGATCCTGGCCGTCCGCGACGGCTGCCTCCTGCCCGTGCCCGAGGGGCTCTGGCTTATCAGCGCGGGCGAGGCCCGGATCGTCGCGTCCTCCACCGGCGACCTGCTGCGGCAGGGAGGGCTCTGGGAAGGTCTGGCGCTCTTCCACGGGCTCTGCCTCGGCTACGTCGCTCTCCAGCTCGAACGCAGCGAGCAGCAGGAGCGCCAGCGCCTCGGCCGCAAGGCGGACCTCGACCGCGCAACCCTGCACGGGGCCTATGCGCGGCTCGCCTCCGTGCTCCGGCCGCAGGGAGCGGGAGGGCCGGTGCTGGAGGAGACCTCCGACCCTCTCCTCGCAGCCTGCCGCCTGGCCGGGGAGGCCCAGGGGATCGTCATCCGTGCCCAGCCCGAAGCGCAGGCCGGAGCCCGCCAGGGAGACCTCCTGACCCGAATCTGCGAGGCCTCGCGGGTGCGCGCCCGGCGGGTGATCCTGCGCGACGACTGGTGGCGCCGGGACAACGGCCCGCTCGTGGCCTTCCGCACGCTGGACGCAGACCGCAAGGTCCAGCGCCCGGTGGCTTTGCTCCCGGTCTCGGCCCACGCCTACGAGATGGTCGATCCCGTCGAACGGACGCGGACGCCGGTCGGCGAGGCCGTCTCCGAGACCCTGAGCGGCGAGGGCTACATGCTCTACCCGCCGCTGCCGGAGCGGAGCGTGGGCAAGGCGGACCTCCTGCGCATGGCTTTCCGCAGCCGGCTGCGCGACGATTTCGCCACCATCCTCCTCATGGGGGTCTGCGGCGGGCTCCTCGGTCTGTTCATCCCCATCCTGACGGGGCAGGTCTTCGGCTACGTCATCCCCAGTGCCGAGCGCAGCCAATTGGCGCAGATCGCCCTGGCGCTGATCGTGGCGGCGCTGGCCTCGTCGGCCTTCCAGGTGACCCGCAGCATCGCGGTCCTGCGGCTCGGCGGCAAGATGGACGGGACGCTGCAGTCCGCGGTCTGGGACCGCCTGCTCTCCCTGCCGGCCTCCTTCTTCCGGCGCTACACGGTGGGCGATCTGGCCAACCGGTCCATGGGCATCGACGCCATCCGCAACCTGCTCATGGGCAACGTGCTGACGACGATCCTGGCAGTGATCTTCTCCGTGTTCAGCTTCGCGCTGCTCTTCTACTACAGCTGGCGGCTGGCCCTGGTGGCGACGGCCCTGGTCGTGGTGCTGGCCGGGGTCGCGGCAGGCCTCGCTTGGCTACAGCTCCGGCACCAGCGCGATCTGCAGCGCCTGCAAGGCCGCATGTCGGGCCTGCTCTTCGGCCTGATGCACGGCGTGGCCAAGCTGCGGGTGGCGGGGGCCGAGGCGCGGGCCTATGCGCGCTGGGCCGAGGGGTTCGCGGAGCAGCGCCTCAAGGCGTTCTCGGCCCAGCGCGCGGCCAACGCCCAGACCGCCTTCAGCGCCGTCTACGGCGTGCTCGCCTCCCTGGTGATCTTCGGCGTGGCCGGCTTCTCCCCTGCCTCGGCCCTCCCGCTGGGCGACCTCCTCGCCTTCTACGCCGCCTTCGGCCAGTTCCTGGCCTCGACGCTCGCCATGGTGGGCGTCCTGTCGAGCCTCCTCGTGCTGGTGCCGCTCTACGAGCGGCTCTCGCCGATCCTGGAAGCGGTGCCGGAGGTCGACGAGTCCAAGACCGAGCCGGGCGAGCTGGCGGGCGACATCGAGTTCAGCCATGTCTCGTTCCGCTACCAGGCGGACGGTCCGCTCATCCTGGACGACGTCTCCTTCCGGGCGCGGCCGGGGGAGTTCATCGCCCTGGTCGGCCCTTCGGGGGCAGGCAAGTCGACCTGCCTGCGCCTGATCCTCGGCTTCGAGAAGCCGGTCTCGGGATCGATCTACTTCGACGGCCAGGACCTGGCGTCGCTGGCGGTCCGGTCGGTCCGGCGCCAGATCGGGGTGGTCCTGCAGAGCGGCCGGCCGATGGCGGGAAGCATCTTCTCGAACATCCTCGGCAGCGCACGTCTCGGCATCGAGGACGCCTGGGAAGCGGCGCGCATGGCCGGGCTGGAGGACGACATCAAGGCCATGCCCATGGGCATGCACACGGTGATCGGCGAGGGCGCGCAGACCTTTTCGGGCGGCCAGAAGCAGCGCATCCTGATCGCGCGAGCCGTCGTCAACCGGCCGCGGATCGTCCTCTTCGACGAGGCCACGAGCTCGCTCGACAACCGCACCCAGGACGTCGTGAGCAAGAGCCTGGAGCGCCTCAAGGCCACCCGCATCGTCATCGCGCACCGTCTGAGCACCATCCAGAACGCCGACCGGATCTACGTTTTCGAAGGGGGAAGGGTGGTGGAGGAGGGCACCTTCTCCGAGCTGATCGAGCGGCGCGGCGCCTTCGCCCGTCTCGCCGAGCGGCAGATGATTTAGGGAGCGACCATCAGGAAAAAGCCATGAGAAAAGTCCTGTTCCTTTTCGGCCAGCTGAGCGACGACGATCTCGAGTGGATGCTGAGAGCCGGCCACAAGCGCTCCATCCAGCAGGACGACGTCCTGATCCGCCAGGGCGTGCCGGTCGAGGACGTCTTCATCCTCCTGGAAGGGAAGCTGGCCGTCTGGCTGACCTTCCGGCGAGGCCCGGAGCGGGAGATCGCCCGTCTCCAGGCCGGTGAGATCGTGGGAGAGATGTCCTTCGTGGACGCCCGTCCGCCGTCCGCGACGGTGAAGGCCCTGGAGGACTGCACGGTCTTCGGTATTTCCAAGGCGGTCCTGAGCGCCAAGCTCGCCGCAGACCAGGGCTTCGCCGCCCGCTTCTACCGGGCGTTGGCGATCTATCTCTCCACGACGGTTCGCGAGCGCCACAGGGCGCTCGGGTATGGAAGCGAGGAAGACCTGGAGGGTATGGAGGGCGAGGCCGACGAGCTCGACGGCAACGTCCTCGACGGGGTCTACCTGGCGGGGGAGCGGTTCGACCGGATGATCAAGCGTGTGATGGTGGGCTGAGGCGGTCAGGGCTGGACCGCACTCAAGGAGGAGATCTCGGCAAAGACCGGCAGCAGCGGGATCAGGCGGCCATGCTCGTGCTCGAGGGCGATGTGCTCGATCTCCTCTTCGCCAGCGGGAAGATCGAGTGGCCAGTGGATCTCCAGCCAGTTGACCCCACTCTGCACCAAGTCGGCGGGAGCGTTGAAAAGGAGGGTGCTCCATGTCGCAGAAAGGGGGCGGTGGGCCACGCAGGTGCCGTTGATCCGCACTTGGCACTCGCCGGGGCTGTCAGCTCCCATCCGTCGGCAGGTGAGCGCGAAGGCCACCTCGCGCTGCGTGCGGGAGACCCATGGGTAGCGCGACGTGGAGGTGTAAGCGCGATGGAAATGGCTTGGCCACTCAAGCCAGTTGAGATCCATCCAGGACGCGCGATGGTAGGGGTCGAGGAGATCGTGCGGCCGGTCCGAGAGGGCCCTCTCCTCCTTACGCAGCTCCTCGAGAAAGCTACGGGAAGGGAGATTATTGTCCTCCAATGCGTCCGCGATGGCCGACAGGAGGACAGAATCGAAGAGCTTGGTCAGATTCCGCGACTCGTGCACGATGATATAGCCAGGCAGGAAAGAGGTCGCGAAGGCGGAGAGCCGCTCAGCGGCCGCGCAGGCCCAGACGGGAGTCCTCCGAGTCTGCAGCTCCAGGTACGCCCGCATCGCGTGGGCAATCTCAGGGGATCGCTGCGCTGCCTCGTGGCAAAGGTAGGAGACGAACGAGCTCGACTGGCTCGACTGCCCCCAGTGGGCACTGTGGAGAGCCCCACCGAAGTGAGCTATGGCTTCGCTCCGCGGGGAGAGGGGAGGGACCGCGTTCACGAGGCTCTCAAGTGTGGGAAGCGGCCGACCGGAGTCCAGCAGCGCTGCTACCTCCAGGGCTGTTGCCGCCATGGCGACGCGGATCCCCTCGAAGCTTAGATGGCAATAGTCGAGGAAGAGGCGCCTGTCGGGCAGCTCGCCGTGCAGCCAAGCTGCGAAGCACTGTGGCAGGTCGACCACTGCGATCCGGCCGGGGAGCGCGCAGCCACGCAGGGCCTTCTGTGTGATGGAGAGCGCCCTCGGCGTCTGGTGGGTATTGTCCCAGATGTGGGCGTCGCGCGCCTTCTCAAGGCAGGTGCGCGCAGTTGTCAGGTCTCCTCTGGCGCGCGCGCAGTCGGCGAGGAGGGTCCAGCCGGAGGCCGCTGTGCCGCCGTCCAGCTCCACCATCTCCCTCGCCAGGGCTGCCGCTTCGTCGAAGCGCGAGGAGGCGAGCGCGGAGCGGGCTGCTGCGCGGCACTCCAGCCAGCGCCGGTTGCTCCCGGCGGGCAGCCAAGGCGCGTCCGCCTCGGCGTCCAGACGCCAGTCGACGAGGTTGATCTCCGGGATTACCACAACGATGGACAGTCGTCTCGACAGCTCGGCGAATTGCTGCAGGAGGGTGTCGACCATCGCAGCAAGACGCTGCTCGCGCAGTTCTTTGAAGCCGAGAGCTCCCCGCTCGCGCAGGACGGTCGCTTCAAGGTGGAGGTCTTGCCTGCCATGCAGGCCCCAGTTGTTGCCCGCGAAAACGACCAGGACATCGGGATCGAGGGTAGGCGCTGCGCCGGACAGCTCCGCAAGCTCCGGAGCCAAGAGATCGCTCTTGGCTAGATCGATCACCTCGACAGGCTCTCCCAGGGCCGTCGTCAAGGTGGCCTCGAGAGCCTGGGCCGGTCTGAACTCCGGGGCGTAGAGGAAACCGGCCGCCACCGATTCTCCCAACAGCAGCACACGCTTCCTCTCCCCCTTGAGCGGGATGGAATGGATATTGGCCCAGTTGGGCCACTGTTTGCGCAAAGCCGCCGAAGGCTCATAACCCTGTGAGCCGGCTTCCCAGATCCCGAGACCCCCCGACCGAGCAGAGGGTGTCTGCCGTTCGGGCAGGGTGATCAGCCCGAAGCGTTGCAGAAGCAGTACGGCGCTCTCACCAGAGCTGCCGCTTAGTTGCCGTGCCATCTCATCCGCCAGCGCTTTCAGGAGATGGTCCTGGGGTATGGGCATCGTTCCTCCTGGATGCGGGTCGGGGAAGGCCTAAAGCAGCGTGTACACCTTGTAGCCTACCCCGGGCGCCGCGGGCCGGCTCAGCCGGGTGACGATCTCGCTCCAGGCTGGCGGAACGGACTCGCGGTCGATGATGAAGTCTTCGAGGACCAGGGCGTCGATGCCCGAGCGCGCGAAGCAGAACAGCGCCTCCTTCGGAGTGCACACGATGGGCTCACCACGCACATTGAAAGAAGTGTTGAGCAGGATCGGGCAGCCGGTGCGGTCGGCGAAAAGCGTCAGAAGGGCAGCAAAGCGCGGGCTCGACTCCGGATCGACCGTCTGCAAGCGGGCCGAGCGATCGACGTGGGTGATCGCCGGCAGGTCGAAAGGAGAGCTCACCTGGCAGGTCTCCAGCATGAAGGGCGAGGGATGGTCGATGGCGAAGTGTTCCTGCGCGTGTCGCGCGAGGACGGCTGGTGCAAAGGGACGGAAGCTCTCGCGCATCTTGACCAGCGCGTTGATCCGGTCGCGCATCCCCTCGTCCCGTGGATCCGCCAGAATCGACCTCGCCCCGAGCGCTCGCGGTCCGAACTCCATGCGGCCCTGAAACCAACCAACGACCTTACCTGCCGCCAACCGGTCGACGGTCGCCTCCAGGAGATCTTCGAGGCGGCCACGGCAGTCCAGGGCGTGGAGCGCAGTTCCGGCGAGCAAACCGGCGATGTCGTCGGCCGGAGTTGCGGGACCCCAGTACATGTGGGTGAGCCGCCCCTGCGCGGGGCGCTCGTCGGTCAGGCGTACATGGGCCAGGGCGGCAGCACCCAGGCACCCTCCCGCGTCGCTCGCCGCCGGCTGGACGAAAAGCTCGGCAAACGGCCCGTCGCGGAGGATACGGCTGTTGGCGACGCAGTTGAGCGCGACTCCCCCCGCCATGCAGAGGTTCCGGCTCGGCACTCGGCTGTGGAGGTAGGTCACCTCGTCGAGAAGAATCTCCTCGAGCACCACCTGGACGCTCCGGGCGACATCTTGATGAAAGGCAAGGAGCTCCGACTCGGGCGATCGGGGGGGCGCTCCGAAGAGCTCGATCAGGCGCTCCGAGTACATCCGGTCACGCCGCAGGAAATCGAAGTACTCGAGGTTGAGGCGGTACTGACTGCCCTCTCCCCTCGTCACCAGGGTCCGCACCTGCTCGACGTAGCGCGGCTCGCCGTAGGGAGCGAGCCCCATCACTTTGTACTCCCCGTCATTGACGTCGAAGCCCAGATAGGAGGTCAAGGTGCTGTAGAGCAGGCCCAGCGAGCTCGGGAAATGGACCTCTTCGAAGAGCTCGATCTCCGAGCCCGCGGCGCGGCCGAACGTGGTCGTTGCCCATTCGCCCACGCCGTCCACCGTCAGTACCGCTGCCTCTTCGAATCCAGAGTAGAAGAAGCTGCTCGCGGCGTGCGAGTGGTGGTGGTCGAAGATCTCAAGCCGGCCGGTATAGCCGAGCACGTGCCGGATCTGTCGCTCGACTCGGCCGACACGGTCCGGCAGGCGGCTCAAGACCCTCTGGCGGATCATGGGGGAGCTCTCCGGGTACAGTGCCATCCAGATCTGGCGGGAGAGCTTCTTCTCCGGGTTTTCATAGTAGGCGATGCAGTCGACATCGGCCAAGGTGATGCCGCCCTGCTCGAGACAAAAGCGAAAGGCTCGCCAGGGAAGGTGCGGGTCGTGTTTGACCCGCGAGAAGCGCTCCTCCTCCGCCGCCGCGATCAGCTCGCCGTCGCGCAGCAGGCAGCAGGCTGCGTCGTGGTAGTGCGCTGAGATCCCCAGGATGTTCAAGGCTATCGATGCTCGTCGTCCAAGGATGACGTCAAATTCTTGGAAGGGCCATCTGGGCGTTCTCTCGCAGCGGGGACTGGGAGAGAAGAGGAAAAAAGAGATCCGACTTCGCCAGTTGTCTTGCATGGTCGAGCAACCGATCGCGGTGAGCATCGATCGAGTCCCCGCGGAACTCGATCCGTAGCCGCTGTAGCAGAGCTTCCGTGTCCAGGCCTTCCACGAGGCTACGGAAGATGAGCCGATTGACGTCGGTGAAGTCGAAACCGATGGTCTCCTTGCCGGATACGCCTTCGAGCCAGGCCTCGATCGTATCCAGCGGGTCGGCATTGGGAAACTGGAGCCGGATGGCCTCGAAGATGGCATCGCGGTCGGGCATCAGCATCAGCAGTGCCAGCAGGAAGCGCGCCTCGGGATCGGCGATCTTGGCGCGCAGGGCAGTCACGATGCGGGTCCGCCGTTCCTCTTCGCAAACCGCTTCAATGAGATCTACGATGTCACCGTGCCGTTGGCGGGCGGTGCCGTAGAGATCCTGAAGGAGCTCCCTATCCACTTTTCGGCGGGTCAACGCCGAGAACGCATGGTAGAGAGTTTCCAGATCGCCGTTCTCGACCAGCTTGCGTGCATACTTGGGTAGACCATCAATCTGACCGCGAGCCATACGATCGAGGAAAATCAGACGCCGCGTCCGCAGGCCATCGCGGTCCTCATGGTCAATCGCAAGGCCCGGCGGCAGATATCTGTATTGGGGCAGATGATGGCGTTCTTGATAGGTGCGGATGACTAGCGTAACCGACGGCGTCTCCAAATGAAAGAGCTGATGGATCAGCCGATCTCCAGACTGGATCGGTCGCATGCTGCCCGGGCGCAGGATCTCGGTAGACACACGTTCCAACCGGCCACAGAGCATTCGGGAGTTGATGGTGCGCTCGGGCGTGAAGCGCCAGTGGCTGTGAACGCTCGATCCGGCGAGCACCGCGAAAACACCAGAGAAGGCGTGCTCGTGGATGGCAGTGGTGCCCGAGAGCCAGAACAGCGCCTCGATATAGAACCGTGGCGCCTGGAAGAGCATCACGGGCGGCTCGCCGAAGAGATCGCGATCATTCGATTGCCGGAATGGTTGTGAGGACCCGAATACCCAGTCGACGATATCCGCCACTCCGATGTGCCCAGTCGGGGGATTCCTCTCTAGATTATCGAACGCCAACCGGGGAAAGATCTCCTCATCATAGCTGCTCGCGAGCCATTCCTGTTCGATGCGTTCGCCCAAGCTCTGACAGTATGAGATCATCTCGCACTCCGCACGGCAATAATAGATATAAGAAAGAGTTCGGGGCTCAGCCGCTCAGGTCGGCTCAGTGGCGTTGGGACGAAAGAGAACCTGCGCCGAACTTCAGCTAGCATGAGGGCACCGGCGCAGGTTCTAAGCCAGATTACACTAGCTGTCGGATGGGCCGCAAGACGGGCAGTTCGTGTTCGTAACCGGACATCCATTGTTGGTTGGTTCGGCACCACCCGAGACATCCTCGAGATCCTCGTCCTCAAGCTCGGCGACTTCCAAACTCTCCATGTCCAGCGCCTTCTTCTCTTGATCAGCCATTTTTTCACTCCTTGTCACTTGAGCCGGCCCTGGCTCGGTTCATGAGATCCTCTCGCATGGGTCTGCGAGAGGAGGCTTACGCTTCGGCTGCTTTTTGTTCGGCGCCCGATCCTACCAACACGTGACGTTCTTTGTTGACCGGCGTATCGAGAATCTCCAGCAGCTCCCCTTTGGGGTTATGGCGAGTCGAGATACATGGCTGCTTGTTGCTCTCGATACGGACCAGGGGGCAACTGATACCCTGACAGTTCGGCAAGACCACGCACTGACGGCACTTGCTGTCCTGCTCGAAAGCAGGTTCGGTCCATAGCGCCATGCGGTCGCGATCAAGATCGAGATTGCCTTCCGGCGTAATCCGGCCTACAACATTGCTGTCATCCTTGTCGAGCAGAATGGTGCATTTCATCACCTTACCGGTAGCGCCGATAAGAAGGTTGTAGGGACGGGCGGCATAGCAAACTCTACTGCCTAATCGGGCGGCATCCCGCAAACTGCCGAAGTGCAGACCTTGCTTTCGAGCCTGTGCCAGGATGTCGCGCCGAATACGTGCCGCTTCGTCGCCACCGCAGACGTCGAGTTGGGCATCGTTGGGCCCACCCCATTTTCCCACCGCTTTCAAGGATAGGTTGTAGCGGGGGTCATTTTTGAACTCGCGTGCCAGCATCTCGATAAATTTCGACAAGCCGACAGAATTGGTTCGATCGAAGTTCACCCGCAGCAGGATGTTGAAGTTTTCCTCCCGACGAGCAAGGGCTTTGAGGTTGTCGAAGACTCTTTCGAAAGTCGGACTGCCGTCGCGACCGACACGAGAGTGATTATGGTGCTCGGGCAGTCCGTCGAGCGTGATCTGGAAGTGTCGGACTCGCCAGGCAAGGAGTTTGTCTGCCACCTCCGGGGTCAGCAGATAGCCGTTGGTGGTCATCTGAGCGCTGAAGGGCACCTCGTGCTCCTCGGCCATCTCGACGAAGAAGGGGGCAAGGTCCTCCACCGCTTCCCAGCCGTAGAGAGGTTCGCCACCGAACCAGCTAACGCTTAGCCGGTTGAGCTTCTTGATACGCTTCTGCACAAGGTTCTTGATGCCCTCGCGTACCTGAGGAATCATGGTACCCCGGGCGAAGTCTTCGTAGCAGTATGTGCATCGAAAGTTGCAATCCTCCGAGGCAAGCAGGATCAACTCCAGTACGTCGGTCCGGTAGTGCGCTTGACCGAACAACTGCTGAAATTGGCGGTACTCGTCGACATCCTGGCGCACCAGGTGGCCGCGCTTCACCAGGTACTCGACCACTCCCTCCTTCGGTGCTTCGAAGCCCTTCTTGTGCAGCAACTCGAGCACGGGCTCGCGATCTTCCGGCTTGAATACGGTCATCTTTCCGCTGAGGGTATTCCACAGCACCAGCCGGCCGTCTTCTGCGGTCGCTCGCACGTTGTAGCGGGAAGGAACCCAGTGGGTCCAACTCGTAGCCGTCGGCTGGTGGACTTCCGGAGGAAGAAAGTCGTGGGGGGACTGCTGCAGGATATTGAGCTTGCTGGTCAAGCCGACAGCCATGGCGGTCTCCTATAGGAGTCTGAGATCAGACGTGCTGAGCAATGGAAGAGACACGGAGGAGAGGGCAAATCAAACATCGAGAGCCTCTAGAGAAAATGCTACGGTTTACTCTGCCGGTTCGCGTCAGGCAGGAGGCGAAACCGCAGGATTAAAGTTTAGTATATACAGATGGAAAGTCAACCCCCCAATTCAACGAGGAACCGCACTCCCACGATCCGGCGTTCAGGCGGGCGATCTCCCTTTCGGGGCCACGGCGGGGCTTCAGCCAGGCGAAGAGCTTTCCTTTGAGGAGGATGAAGACCACCGGAATGCCCTGCTCGATGAGCGTGCCGCCGGCAGGAACAAACCTCCGGGCGCCGGCGGTGAGCCTCCGTTCGACATCGTTCGGCGACTGCATGAAGGATATTGAATCTTGTGCTCAAACCGGAGGCTCATTTCTAGATCCTCCAAGAGAAAGTCTGACCTCCCTGGGGGCGTGAAGGGGACACCGAAGGGGATCGATGAGCTCCCCTAATCTAAACCCCAAGGGAGTTCCCCCGGCTCTGCCGGGGTGGCAGTAGAAGTTTGACATTTCCGGGAGTAGCCATCGCGGGGCCGACCGCGGGAGCCGCTCAACTCACGAAGGCAAGGACCGCGATGCCGAGGGGTGGAAGTTTCGAGCCAGTGGGTGAGGAGCCGGTCGTTGAACACCCTAAAGCCCCCGGCTCTGCCGGGGGATACTTACTAATGTGCGCGAGTGGCGCAGAAGGTGACACTCTCACTCAAGCTGGTTGGTGCTAGCCTCGTCCGGTATTCCGATGCGGGGCGAAGCTCGGCGCTCTGTGCCCCCGGTATGGGGCGGAGAACCCTCCCGGGTTTAAGTTCTGCGGCGAGTGAGGGAGCTCCCTGATGGCGGAGGAGACCGCCGAGCCGCAGCGCCCTACATCCGTCCTTCATGCCTACATCCCTCACCACCTGACGGACCTCCAAGCCAAGGCCGTGCTGGAGGACGAGCGCAAGCTGCGCGAGCAATGGAGAGCGTGACACAGGTAAGGACTCTGACCGCCGTCACGAATTTTGTCTCGCTTAGCCTCTCCGTAGCACCGAATATAAGTAGAAGGCAACAAGCGGCGATCTTGCGCGCGGGCGGGTTCGAGATGCTGCATGAGTGCTGGTTGAGTGAACGCTTCAACATCCTGCAGCGGTCTCCGCTCGACTTCGCGCCTTCTCCGGAGGAGGAGACCGAGCAGCCAGAGTGTTGAATCTCTTCCTCCTCGAACCACGCGACTGAGTTAGACTGAGGGCTTGTTTTTCCTGGGTCACGCTCATGATGTGACCGACGTCCCGCCATGGCCCCACCCAACCGGCAAGCCGAACCCCCCGAGGACGTCCGAGAGCAGTGGCTCTCCGGCCACCTTTACTATCACGAGAGCCTCGATCGCGCCGTCCGGGGCTTCGTCCACCCGCTCGTCGGCAAGCTCGCGAGAGATGGATCGATCGCGGGCTTCTTCTTCATCCGCCATGGCCTCGGAGGCCCTCACGTCCGGCTGCGGCTGCGGCCGGTCGCCGGTGCCGGCGAGCGGGTGCTCGACGAGATGGAGCATTTCGCCCGCACCTTCCTGGCTCGCGAGCCCTCCTCGCGCTCTCTGGAGGAGGACGCGATCCGGCGCTCGAACACGGCGATCCTGCAGGGGGATCCGCACGAGATCGACGACTCGGTCTACCCGGACAACTCGTACCACGTGGTGCCGTTCCGGCCCGAGGTCGAGCGCTATGGCGGCCCGGACCGGTTTCGCCTCTCCCTCGATTGCTTTACGCTGTCGAGCGTGGCGGCGGTCGATTTCCTCTCCCGGCTCGGTGGCGTCGCGCGCCCGGTCCAGCTCGCCCAGGCGTACGGGCTCCTGCTCAGGCAGGCTCTCGGATTCGCCCTGGGCGAGGACGAGCTGGCCGACCTCCTCCGCTATGGCGTCGACTGGCTGGGGCAGGATCTGCCGAAGGTGGTCGAGAAGGGAGACGACGTCGCGCGGTCCCGGATGGAGCTCTTCCTCCAGATCCTGTTCGGCAGCCTGGACGAGGCGCGCACCGTCCGCGAGCGGGCGGACGCTGCCGCTCTCTCGCCGCCGGGTCTCCTCCTCGCGGGCGCCGGCAGGCTCTCCGCCGCGATCGGACCCGCGGAGCGCGGCTCCCGGCTCCGCATCGGCGCGAGCCAGCTCCACATGACCGCGTCCCGGCTGGGGATCACCCACGCGGAGGAGGTCTATCTCAGCCGTCTCTTGACGCGCACTCTCGAAGAGGCGTGCAGTCGGGGAACCGACCTCTCCTGGATCCGGGAAATCGCGATCGGGAAGGACCCGGCAGGCGCGCTGGACCAGCTCCTCCCGCACGCTCTCGCGGCGCTCGCAACGCTCCCCGCGACAGGCACGGATCGAGGGTAGCCGGCCGCGGTTCCCGCCGGTCAGGGCAGCGCCGCAACGGCCGCCTGGCAGGGTCGCAACAGCCCCTCTGAGATCAAGCGGCGCACCAGCACCAGCTGTCCCTTCGCGTCCAGGCCGGGGATCTCGGACACGCGGAACCGGTTGCGGTCGCGGATGAGCTCCAACGCTCGGCGCAGGCGCGGCGGCCCGCTGAGCCGTCCATCGCCGAAGAAGAGGGTGCTCTTGCGGTTCCCCTCGTCGTCGACGATCTCTTCGACCGTACAGAGGACGTCCGGTCGCCGCTCGACCTCCGAGTCCACGGTGAGCCCCTCGGCTCCTGCGAGGGCGTCGAGCTTGAACTGGCCGTCGCACGGGAATCCCTGGCGCACCACCCGGTTGCGCTTCACCGCGGCGAGCACGCCATCGAAGGAGACTTCCTGGAACGCCGCCATCGCCTGCTGGAAGGTGCTCCGCATGCGGTCCCGGATCTCTTCGTTGTCGACGAAGCCGGGCGGGAGGGCTCGCCGCAGCTCCTGGGAGTGGAGCGCCGCGTACTCGGCGGCGAACTTGAAAAAGTCCATCCAGAAAAGCGGGGTGATGTAGATGCTCAGGTGCAGGCTCGTGCTGTCCGGGGGCGTGACGAAGTGCGGCATCCCTCGCGGGATGAAGAGCAGGTCGCCGGGCCGCAGGCGGACCTCGGCGAGCACCGGAGTCTCGGCGCGTCGCCGCCATTCCTCGGGAAATTCGAGGTACTGCTTCTGCGACATGTCGAGCTGCAGCACGGAGAATTCGTGCAGCCGCCAGACCGCCTCGCCCTCCAACTGCAGGACGAGGATGTCGTCGTTGGCGGTATAGGTCGGGTGCGTCCTCGCCCCCGCCGGGTTCAGGAAGGCGTTGATCTGGACATCTGCGTGAAAGACCCTGGCCAGATGGTGGGCGAGGCCTTGGAGAGTGGGCCAGTCGGCCAGCCTCTTGAGGATCTGGGCGAATCCTTTTCTGAAGTTGCCGAGAACGGCGCCCGGCGTGAGGTCTCGTGCCTGATGGATGTCGAACCGAACCCCCTCGTCCCCCGGCAGCAGAACGAACACGACTCCGCTGCGCGTCGAGCGCACCCACGCGTCGATGTCGCGCAGCGAGAAGTAGCCGGCGAACCGCCCGGGCGCGTGGCGGACGTGGAGGAACGTCGTCTCCCAGTAGTCGGCGAAGAAGTCCTCGGTCGACGTCGGGGCGATCAGGTCGGCGAAGCTCGCGGCGAGATCGTCACGGGCCCCCGCTTCGTTCTCCATGGTGTGTAACCCCTCCAGACGCTCATGCACGAGAAGCGACCGCTCCCCGAGGCGTTTCGCCCTGGGGAGCGGCCCGATAACTGGACGCTCAGCGGTTGGTGGGATTGGGATTGTGGGGCGCCGCCTCTACATCCTTGCAGGTGCCGCCGCTGGTTTCGCAGTTGCCGCCGGAGCTCTCGCAAACACCGCCGGACGTGCTACATCCTGCGGCGCCGCTCTGGCAGGTGCCTCCAGTGGTCTTGGCGCCGCCGCTCACCGACTCGAGATCGTCGTCGGAAAGGGACTCGATCTCAAAGTTCTCAGACATTCCGGTGCTCCCTTCTGAGAGATGATATCTCTCGGATGCGACCCGATCAGCTCGTGGAGGGATTTCCGCCGAGATCACGGGTCGCCAGTTGATCGATCAAAAGCTCGAAGCCTCTTCGCTCCATGCATGCATCGAGGGGAAAGTCCGTCGAAGCCGGCAAGGGCTCTACGAAGTGCAGCGACGCTCCCTCCATCTTTCCAAGGCTGGAAACGAACAGACGGCAGAGCGACGGCGAGTCGAAGCGGACGAATTGCGGCTTCTGCTTGCCGCAGCTCGCAAGCTCGTGGTAGTACCCCTCTTCCGGGAGCCCCAGGCTGCGGCGCCAGCGATCGACGAGCACGTAGGAGCGGCGGTCGGTGGCGCTCGCAAGGTCCTCGCGAAGCTTCGCGACCCCGATCCTCCATGAACGGCGGCGGGTGACCACGTTCTCGCACGTCAGACGATTGAAGGCCACGACGTCCCCATGGTGCTCGGACCACGGAAACGGAAACACGCCACGAGCCTCCCCTGGTCCGAACATCAGCAGGAAACGCAATCGATTCGGCAGCCCGGAGTCGGACATGGCGCTGAGGCTCGCCGGAAGAACGCGACGGCCGGAGCGGTCGACCAGGCGGAAGGTCTCGGCATCGAGATCCGCCTGGACCACGAGGTCGCCGAGGCCGAGCCTGCGCTCGCGCGGCAGGTCGAGGTGAAGGCCGCGGAGGTCCAGGACCCTCGCGGCTTGAGGCGGATGAGCCCGCGCGAGGTTCATCCAGGGGTGCTTGACCTCGAGAAGGTCCGCCTCCTCGCCTTCGACATCGATCACCGATCTCGCGGTGAGGTGATCGAGCATGCGCTCGCGCCGCGAACCTTCGAATACCGGCACGACTCGGCTCAGGTACCGCCCCGTACCTTCGGTGACATTGTTGAGCACCCAGGCAGAACCTTCAGGGTTCGTGGGCTGGAGGAACACACTGGAGCCCACGATAGGTGCATAACGGCAGGGAAGGGCTTCCAGCAGCTCTGTGAGCGCCGGCGCCGAAAGCGAGTCCTTCGCCGGAGACCTGCCCACCAGCTCCCAGGTCCGGGAGAGGAGCCATTGTCGATTCTCTGTCAAGGCCGCGAGGGCGGGCGATGACAACGGGTCGAAGGTGCTGAGCGCGGACTCCTTCGCCGCATCATAAAACTTGAGGAACTGCTTCCATACCGGAGCGAATCCCTCGGCGAGCTCGTTGAACGGGATCTGGCGGCGAGCCGGCGCATGATCCCGCCACCAGGCGGCCAGCGTGTGCTGAACGTCGTGGCGCAGATTGAACAAGCCATCGAAGCGCGAGATCAGGCGGACGACGCGGAGAATCTCGTCCACTGCCGAGGACGCGATCTCGAAGACACCGCGATCGTCGCCGGGGTCGCGCTGGGCTTCGCACAGCACGTCTTCGAAGAAGGCCGCCCGGGCCGCGAGAGGTCCGTGATGCCCGGCGAGTGGCGCCACGGAGCGCATCATCCGCGAGTACGACTCGGCCATTTCGAACACCGCGGCCTCGGGGCGAGGAGCCGAGGCGAAGGCCTCCTCTCGTGCCACCAGCTCTGCGACGGCCTCCGCGATTTCACCGGCGCCGAGCTCCTCCTCCGGGATCGAGTGCAGGAAGCGGCTGATTCGCTGCTCGAGCCAGGGTTCATGGAGAGGCCAGGGCGGAAGGAGGAGCAGCAACCCGAGATCGAGCAGCTCTTCGAGCCCGGCCCGAGTGTCCAGTCGAGCCAGGAGATCGTCGTATCGGAGCGCTCCTTCCCGCAGCGTTTCGCGCGCGGTGCCCGGCAGAGGGTTGGAAAGAGTTACCTTGATCCTCGCGGGCTCGACATACCGCGGCTCCTCCGCGTCAGGCTCGAGCTTCCAGTGCCCGTCGCGCACGAAGCGGAACCGCCCCGGCTCGATCTCCTCGACGCTGTCGTTCCAGGCTACCAGGGCACGCCTTCTCACCGCCGGATGGCGCATCAGCAGGGCCTGGAACTGCTCGAGCTCCGGACGCTTGAGCCGGACCAGTGAGACCTCTCTTTGCGGAGCGCGGTGGAAGTGCAGGCCGCGCGCGACGGCCGAGCGTCGAATGCTCCCTGGCGCAGAGAAGGTGAGCGTCGAGTTGGCGGACAGTTTCGCCGCGGCCCGGGTGACGAACCGCAGAAGGCTCTCCTCCCACTTCGCAGGGGGCTTCGCAAAGCCCGATGCCACGAGGGCCGGCGCCTGGCTGCGAGCCTTCTGTACCAGGCCCGGCGTTCCCATGGCCACTCCGCGAAGGAATCTCCGGTCCTCGAGGAGGTCGAGGACATGGCGACGCTCCCGGGCGAGCTCGCGCGCATAGACGGCGTCGAGCTCGCGGTCCTGCGTGTGGAGCCGTTCCTCGAGGGTCACGATTCGCTCGGCCAGGCTCGCCGAGACCTGGAGCAGCGCGGACCACTCGGTTTTCCTGCTGTATCGGTGTATGTCCTCGCCGTTGAAACAGCTCCGCTTCACTGCGAGCAGGAGCCGCCGGTCGGCGGGGCCGAAGCCGGTGAGGGCCTCGGCGATCGCGTCGACCATCGCGCTCCTGGCTTCTGCGAGCTCCCGTTCCACCGCCTCCAGAGCTTGCAGCTGCGCGGCGGCAACGGGACTTCCGAGCGGGTCCAGGACGCGTGCGGGGAGACCCGTGAACCGGCCGATGACCGGGGGAACGGCCAGCCCGGGCGGCGCTACGGGGGCAGTGCCCGGCTCGATTGGACCAGGCTCGGACAACGCCGGGAAGATGTCTCCGGTGGTGTATGGCGAGCTTGGGCTCGGCATGCCGAGCTCGTGTGGCGGCTGCAGGATAGCGCTCCCCCCTTGGAGGCCGGCGGTGGTCGGCCGGGTTCAAGAAATATGGTGCCTGTCCCGGAGAAAGCGTGACAAACTTCCGTTGATCTATTACAAATGCGATTGAGGATT
Source organism: uncultured Holophagales bacterium (assembly GCA_963741305.1). Lineage (GTDB taxonomy): Bacteria > Acidobacteriota > Thermoanaerobaculia > Multivoradales > UBA5704 > DATMER01. Next base: position 1,271,100 of record CAVUHL010000003.1, read on the forward strand.
GCCGCAATTCTGGTCTGCGGCAGACGGGCCCGTGCTAACCTGACCAGGGCCATGAGATGTCTCCAATGCCATCGCGACGCCCCGCCCGGCATGAAGTTCTGCGGGCACTGCGGGGCGAAGCTTGCACCGTTGTGTCCGGAGTGCGGCTCGGAGAGCCCCCCCGGTTTCAAGTTCTGCGGCGAGTGCGGGAGCTCCCTGGCTCCCGTCGCGCCCCCGGCGGAGGAGCCGGCTGAGCCGCAGCGCCCCGCCTCCGTCCTCCAGGCCTACACCCCTCCGCACCTGACGAACCTTCAGACCCGGGCTGCCCTGGAAGGCGAGCGCAAGCAGGTCTCCGTGCTGTTCTGCGACCTGGTGGGCTCGACCGCCATGGCGGACCGGCTGGGTCCCGAGACCATGCACCTCCTCCTGAACCGGTTCTTCGAGCTGGCTCTCGGCGAGATCCACCGCTACGAGGGGACGATCAACCAGTTCCTCGGGGACGGCTTCATGGCCCTGTTCGGCGCGCCCATCGCCCACGAGGACCACGCGCGGCGGGCGGTGCTCGCGGCCCTGGGCTTGCAGAAGGTCCTGCGGGAGAATCGCGCCGGGTTGGGCGAGCGCCACGGCGTCGAGCTCAGGGCGCGGATGGGGATCAACACGGGCTGGGTGGTGGTCGGTGGCATCGGCGACCAGCTCCGTCAGGATTACACCGCCATCGGGGACACGACCAATCTCGCGGCCCGGCTGCAGGAGATCGCGGATCCCGGGACCGTCCTGGTGAGCGAGTCCACGGTGCGCTTCCTCCATGGAGCGGTGCAGATGGAGGCGCTGCAGCCGGTCCACGTCAAGGGCAAGGAAGCCCTGGTGCAGGCCTACCGGGCGCTCTCCGCCGGCCCGCTGCACTCCGAGCAGGCGATCCTGAGCGGCGCGGTCCTGTCGCCGTTCGTCGGCCGCCGGCGGGAGATGTCGCTGCTCGACGAGCTGCGGGAGCGGGCCGCGGGCGGGGAGGGGCAGGTGCTCGGGATCGCGGCCGAAGCAGGCTCGGGCAAGTCCCGGCTCCTGTACGAGTTCCGGCGCCGTCTCTGGGACAAGGCCGTGCTGCACCTGACCGGGCGCTGTATCTCGTACGGAAGCGGCGTCCCGTATCTTCCGCTGATCGACATGCTGCGCAACGGCTGGGGGATCGGAGACGCCGAGGCTCCGGCCGTGGTGGCGGACCGCATCCGCGTCCGCCTCGAGGAGTCCGGAATCTCCGCCGAGGAGTCCCTGCCTTACATCCTGAGCCTCCTGGGCATCCGGGAGGAGGACGACCGCCTGGCGGACCTGAGCGCCCAGGCCTTGCAGGCCCGTACCTTCCACATCCTCCGGCAGATGATTCTGAACGCGGGCCGGGGCCGCATGGTGATCCTGCAGATCGAGGACCTGCACTGGATCGATCAGGCCTCGGAGGAGTTCCTCGCCTACCTGGTGGAAGGCCTGGTAGCGGCCCGCATGCTCCTGGTCGCCACCTACCGCGCGGGCTACCGGCCGCAGTGGATCGAGAAGTCCTATGCCACGCAGATCACCCTGCCGAAGCTGACGGACCAGGAGAGCCGGCGGGTGGTCGAGGCCGTGCTCCGGCGGGCGAAGCTGCCGGACGACTTGGTCGAAACCGTCCTCAGCAAGGCAGAGGGCAACCCCTTCTTCCTGGAGGAGCTCACGCGGTCACTTCTGGAGAGCCCGGACGTGTCGGTGCCGGACACGATCCAGGGCGTGCTGCTCTCCCGGATCGACCGGCTGCCCGAGGTGCACAAGAAGCTCCTGCAGACCGCCTCGGTCCTGGGCCGGGAGTTCCACCTGGCCCTCCTGATGGCGATCTGGGAGCGCGACGTGAACCCCGAGCCCGTGCTGGCGGACCTCAAGCGCTGGGAGTTCCTGCGCGAGGAGCCCATGTCGGAGGAGCCCCGCTACTTCTTCAAGCACGCGCTCACCCAGGAGGCCGTCTATCAGACCCTGCTGGTGAGCCGGCGCCAGGCGCTGCACACCGCGGCCGGCCGTGCATTCGAGCGGTTGTACGAGGACCGCCTCGAGGACGTCTACGATCGTCTGGCCTACCACTGGTCGAAGGCGGACGAGCCCGAGAAGGCCGTGCTCTATCTCGTCCGCTTCGCCGAGCGGGCGGCGGCCGGCTACGCGCACGCCGAGGCTGTCAAGGCGCTGCGGCAGGCCCTGGAGCACGCCGCGAACCTGCCGGCGGAGGAGCGCGACCGCCAGACCATGAAGCTGGTTCTCCAGCTCGCCGCCTCCCTCCTTCCCCTGGCGCAGCTCGTGGAGACCCTGGAGCTCCTGGACGGGCACCAGGAGAGGAGCGAGCGGCTCGGAGACCCTGCCCTCTCAGGCAGCTTCCACTTCTGGCTGGCCCACACCCACAGCTATCTCGGGAACCAGGAGGAGGCGGCGAGGAACGCCCGCCTGGCGATCGAGGAGGCGCGGCAGTGCGGGGACACGGCCACCGAGGGCAAGGCCTGCTACGTGCTCTCCCGCGACGACTTCTGGGCGGGGCGGTTCTCCGAGGGCATCCGGCAGGCGCTCCAGGCCGTGGCTCTGCTGGAGCGGAGCGAGGACCGCTGGTGGCAGGGGCAGTCCTTCTGGGTGGCGGGCTTTCACCAATACGTCCTCGGCCGGTTCGCGGAGGCATTCGCAGCCATGGCCCGGGCCGAGGAGGTCTGGCGGGCCCTGGCCGATCCCCGCCTCGACCCATCCTGGAGCACCGGCTATTTCTATGCCTCGCTGGGGGACTGGGAGGCCGGGATCGAGGCCTGCCAGGGTGGGCTCGCCCGTGCCCAGGACCCTCTGAACACGGCCGCGGCCCTGGGATTCCTCGGGTACGCCCTGCTGGAGAAGGGCGATCTGCCGCAGGCGATCGAGACCCTGGAGGATTCGATCGGGAGGATGGAGAAGACCGGGATGCGCCAGCTCAAGGGCTGGTTTTCCGTGTTCCTCGCCGACGCTTACCTCCGCGCGTCCCGCCCGGCCGATGCCCTGGAGGCGACGCGGGAGGCCCTGGAGGTCACCCGCGAGTCCGGGTTCCACTACGGGGCCGGGTTGGCGGAGCGGGTCCGGGGACGGATCGCCCGTTCGCAGGGGCGCCACAAGGAGGCGGAGGAGCACCTGAAGGAGGCGCTGGAGGGGTTCCGCTCTCTCGAAGTGCCTTTCGAGGTGGCACAGACCCGCCTCGACCTCGCGCTCCTCGCCCATGCCCGCGACGACCGCCGGGAGGCGGCCGTGCAGCTTTCGGAGGCCTACCGGACCTTCGTGGAGCTGAGCGTTCCGAGATTTGCAGAGAAGGCCGAGCGGCTCGCGCGCGAGATGGCCCTGCCGCTGGCGCTGGCTTCCTAGCGCTGGCTTCCTGGCGCGGCTAGCGCGGAAGATACCCGAAGAGCAGATAGGCCTTGGCCTCCGGCTCCCGTCCGGGCCTGCAGACGACCTTGACGTGGCTTGGCTTGCGGAAGCAGAAGCCGCCGGCAGGCCAGCTGTCGGAGCCGGCCCAGGCCAGCATGGCATCGCGCTTCCCGGGATCGCAGAGCCCCCGGCTCACCAGCCTCTCGAACAGCTCGCGCCAGCGGGGCTCCCGTCCGGGCAGCCGCGCGAATGAGCCCTCAATGCCGATCCGGGGCAGGACCTCCTCCCCGAGATCCAGGGACAGATGGATCCTCTCGACGCCTTCAAAGAGGGCGGCCTCGCCTGCGACCCAGGGGACCGCTTCCGGCGCCACCGTCTCCAGGTAGGACACGATGCCGGCCGGGTCCAGGCCGAAGATCTCCAGGCGCACGGCGTTGCTCCCTCGCGCAAGGAGGCTGAAGGCATAGAGAAGGTAGGCCGGGGCGGGAATGGCGCGATGGCAGCGCTCGACGAGCTCCCGCTGGCCTGGGATGAGCGGCTTCCCCTGGAGCGCCGGAAAGAGCGAGCCGGTCAGCCGCTCGGGAGCTGCATCGGGAAAGAGCTTCGCGCAGACGAGCGGGGCCGGCAGGCCTTCCTCCTCGCGGTCCAGGTCGAATTCCAGCCAGATCGAGTGAACGGGGGAGAGGGAGGCGTCCGCGCCGGCCCAGCGGGAGAGGAAGCTCCGGATGCGGGAGGGAAGGGCGATCTGTGCGAGCCGGAGGGCCTCGTCCGGCTCCTTCACGCGGAGCGACAGGTCGATGGGACCGGCTTCCGTGGACAACCGGACCTCGAGGGCTGCCAGGAGCGGGGCAGGCAACCCTCGAGCGATCCGGCGGAGCCGCTCCACGCCTCGCGGGTGGAAGAGCGGCTCACCGAGATGGCGCTGCAGAACGGAGAGCCAGTCGTCGCAGCTCGGCAACGACCCGGGTCCGTCTAGCCGCCGCCGCCGGGATTGGGGCCGGGGGTGCCTCCGCCCCAGCCGTCCTCACCGCCGGCAGCCTGCTCCAGCTCGTCGTCCGACAGCTCCCGGTTGCTCTCCAATTGCTCCCGCGGCTCTTCCTGCTCGTCGGGATGCTTCTCGGCGGCGAGCCGTGCGAGATCAGCCTTGCTCATCGTCTGCTCCTTGTCTGGTGTCTCCAGTGTATTTGTTGGAGACCGGATTGGTCAATGAACGTCGTGCAAGGGGCAGGCCCGGCGGGCTCCGGTAGAATCGCCGGGATGCCATCCAACCTGTCACCTGCGAGGAAGCGGCTCGTTCGGCTGATTCTTCTCGGCTTCAGCCTCCTTTTCAGCCTCCTGATTGCCGAGCTCGCCGTCCGCCTGGTCCGTCCGCAGGCGGTGATGACGGTCTCGCGCGGCCTCTACCAGCCTGATCCGCCGCGCCGGTACCGCATCGCTCCCGGCTTCCGTGGCACGATCTCGAACCAGATAGAGTTCAATACGGAGGTTTCCACCAACAGTTTCGGATTGCGAGGTCCGGAGATCGGGCCGAAGCGGGGGCGCCGCGTCCTCGCCCTCGGCGACTCGTTCACGTTCGGAGTGGGGGCGCGGCAGGAGGAGGCCTGGCCGGCGCGGCTGGCGGAGATCCTCGGGGCCGAGGTGCTCAACGCCGGGGCTCCCGGGTTCGGAGTGCCGGACGCGGTCGCCTGGTACGAGCGCTACGGGGCACAGCTCGATCCCGACGTGGTCGTCCTGGCGGTTTTCCTTGCCAACGACCTTCAGGATGCCTCGCCCGGTCAGCCCAAGGTGGCGGTCGTGGACGGCGCTCTGGTAGTTCCGGGGGAGACGGGCGGGCTCCGGCGCTGGCTTTATTACCACTCCCACCTGTTCCGCCTGGTCAAAAGCTCGGTGCTGGAGGGCGGCCTGCGGACCATGCTCGGGCTGCGGGAGCCGTGGGCCGTTCGCGAGCTGCGGTCGGAGTTTGCCATGTACTCGCCGAATCTTCCCGAGGAGCTGCAGCGCGGCGCGGAGGCCACGGAGCAGGCGGTGGCACGGCTGGCAGGCAAGAGGGTACTGGCGGTGCTCGTCCCCTCGTTGCCCCAGGTCGATCCCGCGAAATGGCAGGCGGTGCTCGCGCAGCTCGGTCTCGATCCCGCCCAGCACGACCCTCTCCGCCCCAACCGGCTGTTCCGCGGGATCTTCGAGCGCCACGGGGTGCCCGTGCTCGATCTGACCGGCACGTTCCGGAAGGCGGTGGGGGAGAGCAAGCGGATTTACTACCCGGTTGACCAGCACCTGACTCCGGCAGGGTATGAGGTGATGGCGCGGGCGGTGGGGAGGGCCCTCACCCCCGTCCCCTCTCCCGGTCCCCCGAGCACGCCCGCCCCGGGCGAGGGGCGCCCCCTCCCGCCCAAAACAAAAGCAAACTAAGCAAGTCTCCCCCTCTCCCGGGGAGGGTGTGCTTGGGGGACCGGGAGAGGGGGCCGGGGGGTGAGGGCCAGCACGGCATCCCCTCGGAACGGCGCCCGAATACGCCCCGAGACCGGTCCTGCCGGGATCACCTCTCCCGATCCCGGATCGATCCACTCCCCCTCTCCCTCGAACGCGATCTTCCCTCGCCCCCGGGGCAGGTACACCACCATCCCACCTTCTCCAGCCAGGCAGTGACTGGAAGAGCAGAGGTCCGGCGACGGCGCCATCCGCGCAAGGTCGAGCCTCTCCGCGAGGCGGCGGGTGGCTCCCATGGCGCGGCGGGCGTCCTCGTGCTCCGGATCGGCGTCGAGCGGGTCCATGTAGATGGGGTGGTGGCCGGCCAGGAAGCTCTTCCAGATCCAGCCGCGGTCGCCGCCGATCCCCCAGAGGTGATCGGTGTCCAGGATCACGACCTTGCTGCCATCCGCGGGCGGCGGCGAGCGCTTGTAGCCGCCCCGATGGTTGGGAGAAATCCAGTCGGCCGGGCTCTGGAAGAGATCCTCGTTCCGCCCGCGAGGGAAGCAGGAGGTCATGCCCACTGGGTGAGGAGAGAGCGTCTTCAGGTAGCGGATCAGGTGGTACTGCCAGTCGCGGGACTCGCCGGGGCTCTCGTTGGAGATCTCCCAGAGGATGTCGAGGTCCCCCACGGTTTCGACCACCTTCCGGACATAGGCCTCTTGCAGCCGGGTGACGGCGGGCACGCGCAAGGCGTGGACGTCCAGGCCCTCTCCCCGGGCGTCGGGGTCGCCGTCGATCCCGTTCACGTTGTTGCTCCGGTTGAAAGGGTGGCGGAACCAGGGGTTGCCCTCGCCGTTGTCGTGGATCGACCAACCGTTGAAGAGCATGACGGCCACGTGGAAGCCGCGCTCGCGGGCCCGGAGCACCCGCGCCCGGAGGCGCTCGAAGTACTCGGGGTTGAACCGCGAGAGATCGAAGCGGGCTCCGGTCTTCAGATAGACGGTGGGATGGACCTCATGCGTCCAGGCCTCGTGGGTCCAGAGACGGAAGAAGTTGTGCCCCCAGGAGGTGAGGCGGTCCAGGTAGCCCTCGAAGTCAAAGCCTCCAGGGCGCTCGCCGTTGTCGAGCAGGACGTCCCAATGGTGCGAGCCGGTGAGATAGACCGCGCGGCCGCCGTCGGAGAAGTACCGGGGGTTGTCGGCATGGATGCGCACGCCCCCTATAGTAGGATGACGCGCTCGCATGCGCCCGCTGATCCTCCTCTCGATCCTCTTGCTCGCAGGCTGCGGCCCGCGGGTGGCGGAGGATGCTCCTCGCCGCGTTTTCTTCATCACGGTCGACACCCTGCGCGCCGACCACATGAGCCTCTACGGCTATCCGCGGCAGACTTCACCCGACCTTGCCCGGCTTGCGGCAACCGGCGTGACCTTCGACGGAGCCATCGCGCAATGGCCCAAGACCGGGGCCTCCTTTGCCTCGATGTTCACCGGCCAGTACCCGCAGACCACGGGGCTCACACACCGGGCAGCCATGCGCGTCCCCGAGGAGTACCTGACGCTGCCGGAGCTTTTCCAGGAGAGCGGCTACACCACGCTCGGAGTGGTCTCCAATGCCGTGCTGGCCGCGCAGTTCGGCTGGAACGACGGCTTCGACGAGTTCCTGGAGACCTGGGGGGGCGGCGACTTCCCGGACGATCCGCATGCCTTCCGTCACCTTATCCACGCGCCCAAGGTCAACGAGCTGGCCCTCTCGCTGCTGGAGAAGCATGCAAAGGACGAGCGCCTTTTCGTCTGGCTCCATTACACCGATCCGCACGCTCCGTACATGCTGCCGGACGGCGTCTCCAATCCCTTCCTGAACGATGCTCTGTTTCAAGGGGATACGGTCGTCCCCCGCAAAGTGGCCCGCGGGTACAAGCTAGGCGGCCGGGACGACCTCAAGTACTACGTGTCCCAGTACGACGCCAACGTCCTGGTCGCCGACCTGTACATCCGCAAAGTCCTCGACCGTGCGCGGGAGCTTGGATTGCTGGAGGACAGCCTGATCGTCTTCACCGCCGATCACGGGGAGAGCCTGGGCGAGCACGGCTCCTGGTTCGAGCACGGGCCGCTGCCTTACAACACGACCGCGCGTGTGCCGCTCTTCTTCGTCCGTGACGGGCTGTCCGCCGGAAGCCGGGTCGGCAGGCCTGTGGAGCTGATCGATCTCTATCCCACGCTCCGGGATCTGGTCGTGCCTGGCTACGAAGTACCCGGCCTCGAAGGCAAGAGCCTGGCGGGCTTCCTGCGCGGGCAGGACGGACCCGATTTCAAGCTAGCCTTCTCGGAAGCCGGCGAAAAGCCGCGCTACTTCCGGAGCGTTCAGGATGGCAAGTGGAAGCTGGTGCTGGGGGTGGGAGGCAAACGTCCGACCGGCATGGAGCTCTACGACCTCGCCGCCGATCCCCAGGAGACCCGCAACGTCGCCACGCTGCATCCCGAGGAGCTGCGGCGGCTCCGGGCCGAGCTGATGGGCTGGGTCAAGAACCGGCCGGGCCGGCACGCAGGGCAGGAAGAGGATGAAGAGACGCTGAAAGCGCTGCGGGCGCTCGGCTACGCCAACTAGGACCGGCTCCGCCGGGACCCTCACCCCCATCCCCTCTCCCACACGCACTCACACCCGCCCGGGAGAGGGGCGCCACCGCCCAAAACACGAACAACAGAAGCACGGACACAGCCAGGGAGGGTGGGGTTCCGGTTCCCCCTCTCCCGGGCGGGTGTGAGTGCGTGTGGGAGAGGGAGCTAGCCCGGATTTCTCACCACGGGTCTCACCGCGGTAGTTTGCGCGTCCACGACCGGTTCGGGTGGCGCACTGCCACGGATAGTGCGCCACTGCGCACCCTCGTGGCCGCCCAAGCAAACGCAAGAAGAGCGTAAGTCGCGGGCAGTTGCTCGCCCGATGCACGCTCCTACGACCGACCAGAGACACCTCAGCCTGGAGAGGTTTGGACAAGAGCGGATTTCTGACGACAGATCAGGCCAGCGCGGGATGGCTTGCCCGCAACTGATTGACGATCCGCGCAAACAGGGCCGCATTGGGGTGGGAACTGGACAAATGTACCCAGACGCGCCGCACCGTCACTTTGATCTGAGCGCCAATCTTGAGCAGCTTGATGCGAATCGTGTCACAGCGCGCCTGAGCCAGATCGGTGCCTGCCAGGCCCAGACGGCGCAGTTCATTGAGCAGAACGTAGGCCACCGAGGAAAACCATAGACGCGCCTGATTGCTGGTCAAGTGATGAGTTGAGGTGCGGTCGGCAAACAGACACAACTGCTGCTCTTTGATACGATTCTCCATCTCGCCACGGGCACAATACAGCTTCTCGTAAAGCATCTGAGCACTCCACTGTTCGCTGCTCAGTGAGGTCACAAGGAAGCGCGGGTTGGCGCCCTTGGCCAAGTGCTCGGCTTTGCCAATCACACGCCGCTGCTGAGACCAACTTTTCTTGGTGCGGTAGACAAAATCCTTGAACACGCGCGCCGCCTTGCCGGATTCTTCGAACTGCGCACGAGCCTGCTCCAACTCTCCCCCGAGAGCGCGCTGCAGCCGAGCATTGCGCGCCAGACCGAAGACAAAGTCCACGCCGTGGCTCTCGCACCAACTCATCAGCTCTTCACGCGCAAACCCCGAATCTCCACGTACGATGATGCGCACCTCAGGCCACCTGTCGCGAACCCGTGACACGATGCGCTCGAGCTCGCTGACCGCACCGCAAGATGCATCGACGTTGGCCTGCCGCAGACGGGCGCACAACAGGTGAGAGCCGCAAAAAATATACAACGGAAGGTAACAGTACCCACCGTAGTAGCCATGAAAGAAACGACCTTCCTGCTCGCCATGCAGAGGATCGTCGGTAGCGTCGAGATCCAGCACGATTTCTGCCGGAGCCTTCCGATAGGAGGCCAGGAAGACATCAACGAAAAAGCGGTCAGCCGCCTCGGGATCGAGGATGATCTTGCGATAGCGATCCTGCTTCACAGCCCCCCATTCCAAACGGTTCAACGTACTCTTGCCGGCCAGTGGTTTGCCACGGTCCTGCTCTTGGCGACGGTCGCTACCGGTCGGATCGGCCTTGCCGGCCACCGCCGCCAGCAGCGGATCGCTGCGCAGCTCGTCGTGGTCATTGAGATCCTCGTAGCCAAGAGCCAGCCCAAACACACGCTGACGCACCAACTCCACGACGCTGTGCTCGACCAGGGCTGGATTGCGGTGATCCTCGAAACAGGCCGCAAACTCCTCCAACAGCCCCAAGCGTCGGTCCACCTCGGATAACAGCAAGACACCGCCATCCGAGCTTAGGGTACCGCCGTCGAATGACGCCACCACCGTCCGCCGAGTCAACCCTTGAAACTCAAGCTGCGGAAAGGTACAGTCTGTCGTCACGGGGCTATCCTCCCTTTGTGGTACAAGTGCTTGTTGACACGACACTTATACCACCGGAGGTAGCCCCTTTTCATGTCCTCGGTGAGAAATCCGGGCTAGGGGGTGAGGGTTCAGCCCGACTTGCCGAAGTTGTTCGCAAGTACCGCCAGATCCTGGCCATCCACGATCCCGTCGTTGTTGAAATCCGCCGAGGGAGAGTAGAGGGTGTCGCCGAGCCGCGCGCCAAACCGCCGGGCGAAGCGGAGGAGGTCGGCGCCATCCACCCGGCCATTCTGGTCCAGGTCGCCCGTGAGGAGCTGGGTGCCGGCGGTGGTGAAGCTGATGACCTCGCGGTCCACCGTGTTCGGCGGGGTGGCCCCCGTGGCAAGGTCCCGCGAGCTGAGGCCCAGCGAGACGATCCCCGTGAGCGGCGCCGGCGGCTGATAGGTCAGGATGGCTTTCTTGGGATCGCCCGTCGGCACAACGCCCGTGGAGACGCCATTGACCTTGAGGGTGGTGTTGGCGAGGTCGATCCCCGCTCCGAAGTCCCAGACCTCCACCGTGATCGGCGCGCTCCCCGAAACCTCCTTGTCGCCATGGGCCGGGCTCACGAGGCCGGTCACCGGCGGCACGCGGTCCACGTTCCTGATCACGTCGAAGTAGATCTGCGCGAGGAGATCGTAACCCTCGGCGTTCGGATGCCCGACCGGATCGTCGTTCCCCTGGTAGTAGTAGCGCGTAAAGAGGTCCGGGATGGGGGAGAGCACCTCGAACGGATCGGCAAGCTTGCGCCCGCGCCGGCCCGCCATGTCGCGGATGTTCTGGTTCAGCCAGACATTGGTGATGTTCCCCGGATCGAACTTCGCGTCAGGCAGGCGCGGGATCGTGGTCGAATGGATCACCGTCATGCCCCGGCTCTCGGCGCGCTCGGCCATCAGGTTCAGATGGTAGCGGGTGGACTCGATCGGGATGCCGCGGGAGATGCTGTTCGTGCCCTCCATCAGGATGAGCACGTCGCCGCGCAGCGCGGCCTCGTTGAGAACGCCGTTGATCCGTTCCAGTCCCTGGACCGTGTCCTCGCCGGGGACGCCGTAGTTCTCCACCACGGCGTTGATCCCCGCACCCACCAGCAGCGCCTCCAGCCGGGGAGGGTAGCCCTTCTCGGCCCGCAGGTCGGAGTCGCCCACGCCAGCTGTGATGCTGTCCCCATAGGCGATGTAAGCGGTCTGGGCTTGTGCCGAGGCGGCGATGAGGACAGCAAGAGCAAAGAGAAACCGCTTCACGGCACCCGCTCCAACATGGGGGCTTCCCATTGCCCCGCGACCCAGCGCAGGCGGAGCCCTCTCTCGGCGTCCTTGGAGAGCACCGGCCGCTCCATCAGGGAGGAGAGGGCGGATGCCCGGCGTAGCACCTTGCCTGACGGGGCGAGCTCCAGGACCGACCAGGAGCTGGGACGCGCGCTCTGATGGAGGAGGTAGAGGTGATCCGAGCCGCCCCGGAACGAGGGGTGGAACGAGCCGCGCGGAGTGATGGCGCGCTCGTCCTTCCAGCCATCCTTGTCGAAGCGGGCGAGCTGCAGACGGTAGCTCTCGCCGTCGAAGCGGCTCCAGACGAGCAGCGCGCCATTGCCGCCAATGCCGGTGGCGGCCAGGGTCGGAGTGATGTCCGGCACGGCATTGCCCTTGGAGACCGGCCGGGCCGGGCTCCAGCCCTGAGCGGTGCGCCGAGCCCAAAGGATCTCGTGGTCCTCGCCGTCGTAGGCGCTCCAGGCGAGGAGCCAGGAGCCGTCGGAGAGCACGGCGCCGGCCAGGGCGATCTGGCTCCCCGGACCGGGCTGCGAGACCGGCTCGACGGCCTTCCACGCGTGGCCGTTCCACTCCGCGGCGCGGACCGCGTGCGAGCGGTCATTGTTGCCTTCGAGCCAGGCCATGCCCTGGAGGGTGCCGTCCTCGACGAAGAACACCGCACCGCGCCGTTGCGCGCCCTGCTGCCCGGCAGGGGCGGGCAAGGCGCCCTCGTTGGAAATCAGGAAGAGCGTGGATCGCCCATCTTCCCCCACAGCGCTGCCTGCCGCGATCCAGCCCTTGTCCAACTCAGCCAGTGCGGAGACCTCGGCCCGTTGCGGAAGCTCCAGGCGCACCGAGCGGCCTCCCGGCATCTCCAAGCGCGACCCATGAAGGACAAGCGATCCCGATTGCAGAGAATCGGTCTGGGCATGGACCGTCCCGGCGAGGAAGATCAGAAGGAGACAAGCGATGCCCTGCGGGCGCGAAAACCAGACGCTCACGTGCGGTATCCTACCTCACCTTGAATAGAAGAGCCCTTCTCCTCCTGGCGGCCCTGGTCCTCGCATGTCGAGAAGAGGACAAGCCGATCCCGCCCAAAGTGCCATCCCATGAGGGGCCGATCGTCCTCATCACCATCGACGCGTTGCGGGCCGACGTGATCGGCGCGAAGCTCACCCCGAACCTCGAGAAGCTCGCCGCCGAATCCGCCTGGGCAGGCCGTGCCATATCGCCGTCGAGCTGGACCGTCCCCTCGATGGCAACGCTCTTCACCGGCCTGCAGCCATGGAGCGTCCAGAGCTGGTCGAGCGACCGCGCCGTGCTGCGCGAAGACCTGGTCACGCTGCCCGAGGCCCTCAAGGCCAGGGGCTACAACACCGCGGGCTTCCGCTCCAACCACTGGCTGGAGAGGCCGTACGGGTACGCGCAGGGGTTCGACGACTTCCGTTACCTCGCGCAGGGCAAGCGCGCCGAAAACCACCTGGAGAAGCTGGGCCCCGGCCGCGAGTTCGTCTGGATCCACATCCTCCAGCCGCACGCGCCCTACGTCCGGCGCGCCCCATTCGAGGATCGCGTGACCGGCGCGCCGCCCAATCTGCCGTCGAAGGTGCGTCCCGCGGACCTGGAGCCCTACTACGACCCGGCCGTGCCGCTGCCGCCCGAGCAGGAGAAGGTCTTCCGGGCCATGTACGAGCTGAACGCCGCCTATGCCGACGACCTGCTCGGCAGGATGATCGCGGCGCTGCGCCGGAGCGGCCAGTGGGAGCGCACGCTGTTCGTGGTCACCTCGGACCATGGCGAGGAATTCGGCGAGATGGAGCAGATCGCCCACGGCGGCAACCTCGGGCGCCAGCTCGTGGAGGTCCCGCTGATGATCAAGCTGCCGGCGGGCTTCAAACCCAAGCTGGCCTTGGAGACGGATCAGCGGCCCGCGACCGCCCGGGTGCGTGCCACCCTCCTGGAAGCCGCGGGCTGGGAGCCGGAGCACGGGACCGCGCCCAGTCTTTTCCATGGGACCGAAGATACCGGCGTGCTCTCGGAGCTCTACTCGGGCAACGGCATCAACCAATTCTCCTGGGTGGAGGGGGACCGGCAGCTCCTCTGGGAGAGCCGCTTCTCCCAGCCCGAGCCCGAGTACTACCGCGCCCGTGCCGAGGGGATCGTAGGCAAGCTGGAGCGTCCGCTCTCGGAGCCGTCCAAGGTCATCTTCGGCCGGCTGGAGCAGGCCTTCTCCCGTACCCTTCCTCTGTCCGGTCTGAAGAAAGACGAGCCGAAGCTCACGCTCTGGCGCTGGTCGGAGAGGTCGAGCGAGCAGGTCGACGACCCCACGGAGATCGAGAGGATGGCCCGCCGCCTCCGGAGCGCCTGGATCGCCGCGAACGGCAAGGAGAAGGCGCCGGGCAAGAACACGGGGAGGAAGCCGCAGCTCACTCCCGAGCAGGAGGCGGAGATGAGGGCACTCGGGTACCTGTGAAGAAGCCCGCTCTTCTGCTCGCTGGGCTGTTGCTTGCCTGCCGGGCGGAGGAGAAAGGACCGATCGTCCTGATCACGATCGACACCCTGCGGGCTGACCACGTCGGCGCCCGGCTCACCCCGCACCTCAGCCGTCTCGCCTCCGAAGCCACCTGGGCGGGCCGCGCCATCACGCCGTCGAGCTGGACGGTGCCATCCATGAGCGCCCTCTTCACCGGCTTCCAGCCCGCCACGACGCAGACCTGGTCCTTCGACCGCGCCGTGATCCCGAGGAGGCTGGCCCTGCTGCCCGAGATCCTGAGGGCGAGGGGCTACCGCACCGCCGGCTACCGGGCCAATCCCTGGACCATGGCGCGCTACGGCTACAGCCGGGGGTTCGACCGCTTCGACAACCTGGACGACGGTGCGGAAGCCGAAGCACACCTGGCGAGGCTCGACGGAGGCCCCGACTTCATCTGGGTCCACATGCTGCCTCCGCACTCGCCCTACGTGCGCCAGCCGCACCTGGCCGGCCGCGTCCAAGTCCCCGGTCTCCCACCCGAGGTCGAGCACGCCGACCTGGAACCCTATTACGACCCCTCCGTGCCGATGCCTCCGGAAACGGAGCGGGTCTTCCGCGCCATGTACGCACTCAACGTGGCCTGGGCTGACGAGAAGGTCGGCCGTCTCCTGGACGCGCTGAGGAAGAGTGGTCAGTGGGACCACACCCTCCTCGTGGTCACCTCGGATCACGGCGAGGAGTTCCGGGAGTACGGCCAGATCGCCCACGGCGGCAACCTCGGCCGCCATCAGATCGAGGTCCCGCTGATCATCAAGCTGCCCGCCGGGCAGAAGCTGGAGCCGAAAGGCCCTATCGCCACGATCCGGGTGCGCAACACACTCATCGAGGCTGCGGGAGGCGAGCCCGAGCCAGGCACCGCTCCCAGCCTCTTCCGCCCGTGGGAGGGCGGCGTGCTCTCCGAGCTCTACCTGGACAATGGGGTCAACCATTTCTCCTATGTGGAAGGAGATCGGCAGCTCCTCTGGGAAACACATTTCGCGAAGCCCGAGCCCGAGTACTACCGGGCGCGCCTGCTGCTGACCACCGGCGCCCCCAAGCCGCCTCTCGAAGTGTTCCAGCGGTTGGAAGAAGCCGTCTCCCGAGCGCTCCCCCTGACCGGCCAACCCGGCGAGCCCCCCACCCTCACGCTCTGGCGCTGGTCCGGCAATGCCAGCGAGCGCGTGGACGATCCCCGTCAGACCGCGGAGATGGCCCGCCGCCTCAAGCGCGCCTGGATCGCCGCGAACGGTCTTGAGAGGCCGTTCGGCCGCAGGCCCTCGATGTCCGCGATCACGAAGCAGGAAGAGCGGGAGCTGAGGAGCCTGGGGTACGTCCACTAGCGCCTCCAATTTTTGCTCCGAAATTCATCCTCCCCAAGCTCCCCCTAGAAGGGGATGCTGCAGCCCCACATCATTTAGGAGCAAAATCTTGTCCCCCAGAAGCGGAATCTCTAGATTTCGGAGCATAAAGAGCCAACTCAAGGATCGCGGTAGGGCAATACGCTCCGAAATGATAAGATCTAGGCTCCAAGTCAATTCATTATGCTCCTAAACTGTTTGATGATGCTCCTAAAATTAAAATCCGACAGTCCTTGGTCAAGTAATTTGCTACAAAACCGCCTGTACTTGGAGCATAATCACGAGGTTGAGGCATAGGAAACTTTGGTTTCGGAGCATGCGGGCACACCTGAGGATCTGCCAAGCTATGGATGCTCCGAAAACGTCCAGGGGAGATGCCTGGGGGCACATCCACTGATAGCTAGCCCCGCCAGGGGCGACATGAAATAGCCCGGCACGTGAGTGCTGGGAGAGGGAAAGGTGGGGCAGACGACGATCCCCAGCCCCGGAGGGGCGGCATAAGGCAACGTCCGCGGCGTAGTAGCCCGGCACTCACGTGCCGGGCTATTTCATGTCGCCCTCCGGGCTTTGAGCATTGAAATTTTGGCCGGCTCCGTTCCACTCAACTGTCAGACCAGACAGGAGACCAGCATGCCTGACAAGCCCATCGTCCGCTGTGCAATCCATCCTTCCGTCGGCGTCGCGCGCGTCGGCAATGCTCCGGCGGATGAGTACTACCTGGCTCCCGAAGTTCCAGGGAGAGCAGCCGATCCGCCCGGGGGCTACAAGAACGCGAAGGGCCAGGTCCGCAAGGAGGCGGCCCGCTTCCGGATCTATGGGTACGACACGGACGGCAACGTCGTCCGGGAAATCACTGCCGAAGACGCCGAGATCACCTGGGAGGTCCACCTGGCCAACCGCAAGGCCGCCTGGTACCAGTTCCAGAACGCCATGGACCTCAAGCAGTACGCCTTGCCCACGACCTACCGCAACGCGACGGTCGGAGGCGGCCTGCGCCAGGCGCTGGTGAACGACCCGGGCGCGATCCGGATCGGGGGGCAGAACACCAGCGGGCCCGGCTACCGCTTCGACCAGGGCTTCGTCACCTTCCCGGGCTCCGGCCCCGTCCAGGTCCCGCTGGGCGAGCTGCGGACCGACGAGCAGGGCCGGCTCATCGTCCTCGGCGGCGATGGCAAATCAGGCTCAGCCACGAACCAGCCGGCCGTCACCTTTGCCAACAACGACGGCTGGTACGACGACACCTCGGACGGCCCCGTCCGCGCCCAGGTGAAGCTCAAGGGTGCCAAGAAGGTCATGGAGGCCGAGCCGGCCATGGTCGCGGTGACGCCGCCCAACTTCGGCCCCGGGCTCTTCGGCGTGGTCACCCTCTACGACGTGGTCTACGACCTCTTCCTGCGCCAAGGGTGGATCAAGGGGCCGAAGCGCCTGACTTTCTGGGGGCACGTCTTCCCGATCTTCGAGCGCATGGTGAACAGCCAGTGGGTGAACCAAGGCGCCTACATCCTCTTCGGACCGGGCTCGCCGGGCGACCTGACCGATCCCGGCCTCCTCGCGAAGCTGGCGGACCCGGGCAAGGGGAGCCGGCCCGAGCGCGAGCGGGTCTTCCGGCTGTTCCGGCAGACTGTCGAGCCGTGGGATGCCCCCGGCCGCCGCGCGAAGCTGCCGCCTCCCCAGCCCTCCCACCAGCCGCCCTTCTACGGCGACGGCTTCGGAGAGTACGAGGACATCGCCATCGACGAGCTGGCCCTCACCCAGACGCAGTACGAATGGCTGCGGCAATGGGCCGAAGGGAAATTCATCCCTGGCGAGCGCCCGCCGCAGGGCTTCGACGACATCCCCCTGCGCGATCAACCCGCGGCCCTCGACCGGACTCCCTTGGAGGATTGCCTGGGCGGCCCGTTCCACCCGGGCATCGAGCTGACCTGGCCGATGCGCCGCCCGAGCATGTGGAAGAAGCCGAAGGACGCGAACGGCCTGCCGTTCCGGCTCAACATCCTGCCTCCCGACGTGGCCCCGCAGGATGATTTCGGCGCCGTGCTCACGCCCGAGGTCTGCCTCGGGCCCGGTGGCCCGCTGGATGCGAGCGGCCCTGGCACGCTCACGCGCTGGCTGGGAATCCCCTGGCAGACCGACGAGGCGAGCTGCCTGGCCGGCTACGATACGTCGGCCTATCTGCCCGTGCCCTCGTTCTGGGCCGCGCGGGTGCCGAACTTCGTGCTCAGCCAGCAGGCGTTCGACCAGGCCACGGAGCCCCGGCTGTCCTATCCGCAGAGGTTCAAACAGCTTGCGTACCGGCAATTCTGGCTGCGCGACATCCAGGGCAACGGCTATCAAGCCCGCATCAACAACATGGTCAAGGAGTGGCATCTGCTCGGTATCGTCGTCGAGCACAATGGAGACCTGGAGCCGGAGCCGGGCTTCCCGGCCCGCTACTGGGTGGAGACCGACCGTTCCACCCAGTTCAGCGACGCCGATCCTTCCTGGCGCCAGCTCCTGATGGTGGAGGGCCTGGAGGAGGAGGAGAGGAAGACCGACCTGCTCCGCAAAGCGGCGACTCCGCTCCCGGCTCTCGCGGCCGAGAGGCAGGAAGAGCCCGCCGCGGTCGTCCATCCGCGCCGCCGCAACATCCGGCGGGACGAGCGCTGAGCATGGCACCGAGGGTGGCCATCGTGGGCGGCGGTCCCGCCGGCGCGGTGGCTGCCCTCGTGCTCGCCCGGCGCGGCGTGAGGGTGACGGTCTTCGAATCCGGCGACGCGCCGGCCGCGAAGGTGGGGGAGACCCTGCCGCCCGCCCTCACCCCCCTCCTGCGCCATCTCGGCTTGGAGGAATGCCTCCAGCGCGACGGCCATCTCCGCTCCCAGGGCAACCGTTCGCTATGGGGTTCGCCCGAGCCGGGCGAGTCCCCCTTCCTTGCCAATCCCCATGGGGAAGGCTGGCACATCGATCGCCAACGGTTCGAGGCGCGGCTTGCCGAGACTGCCTGCGAGGCCGGCGCGGAATGGCGCTGGGGCTGCCGGATCGAGAGGATCGAAGACGTGGATGCCGATTTCGTGGCGGATGCCACCGGCCGTTCCGCCCGTCTGGCCCGCCGGCTCGGAGCCAGGCGCCTGCGCTACGACCGCCTGGTGGGAGTCGGCGCGCTGCTCTCCAGCCGGACCCCCGCGTCCGACACCTACACCCTCGTCGAAGCGACCCCGGATGGCTGGTGGTACTCGGCTCTCCTCGCCGACGGCCGCCTGGCCGTGGCCTTTCTAGGGGATGGCGACCTTCTGCGTCCCTCCACCGATCCCGCTCCCTGGTGGCGGAGGCTGCGGGAGTCGGAAGCCACCCGGGAGAGAGTGGAGGCGCACGGCTATGAATCCGGCCCGCCGTTGCGGGTTCTACCGGCGGAGAGCTCGCGCCTCGACGTAATTGCAGGCGACGGCTGGCTGGCCTTGGGGGATGCGGCGGCAGCCTACGACCCTCTCTCCTCCTACGGCATCGCATCCGCAATGGGCTCGGGCTTCTACGGCGGCCATGCCATCGCCGACATTCTCGATGGCCGGGAGGAAGCGCGCTTCGCCTACCTGGATGTCATGCAAAGGGCCTGCGGCACCTGCCTCGACCTCCAGCGCGAGCACTACGCCCGCGAGCGCCGCTGGCCGGACTCCCCCTTCTGGCGGCGCCGGCAGGTTCCGGAGTATGGGCTGGAGCCTCAGGGGAATGACAAGAGCCAAGCCCCGCCAGGGGCGACATGAAATAGCCCGGCACGTGAGTGCCGGGGTTGAGGGAGGCGGCATAAGGCAGCGTCTGCGGCGTATCAGCCCGGCACTCACGTGCCGGGCTATTTCATGTCGCCCTGCGGGCTCAGAGATGGCTTGTAGGCTTGGCGGAGGCGCAACAAAATGGAAGGAGAGCCACCACATGCCAACCCTCGGAATGATCGGCGGCCTCGGCCCGGAATCCACGATCGACTACTACCGTCGCATTCTGGAAGCGTGGGAGCAAGTCGAACCCGGCACGGCCCCGTCCATTGTCATCGACAGCCTCGACGTTCAACGGGCGCTGCGCCTCGTCAGTACTGACCGGCCGGCGCTCATCGAATATCTCCTGGCATCGCTGCAGCGGTTGGCTGGGGCCGGTGTGGACTTCGCCGTGATGACCGCCAATACGCCACATATCGTCTTCGACGACCTCGTGGCCCGATCATCAATACCCTTGCTGAGCATCGTCGAGGTGTGCGCCGAGGAGGCGAGAGGCCGCGGGTTGGGACGGCTGGCCCTTCTCGGCACGCGGTTTACCATGGAGGGACCGTTCTACCCCGAGGTGTGTACCCGCTACGGCATTGCCGTGGTGCCGCCGGACGATGCGGACCGGGCCTGGGTTCACGAGCGGTATATCGAGGAGCTCCTCAGGGGCGAATTCCGGGACGATACGCGCCATCGATTCATTTCGCTCGTCAGCCGTCTCCGGGACGAGAAAGGCGTCGAGGGTGTCATCCTCGGCGGGACCGAACTGCCGTTGCTCCTGCCCGAACCGGTCATCGCAGACATCCCCGCTCTCGACACCACGGCTTTGCACGTGGCTGCCATCGTCAAGCGTCTCCGAACCTGAATGGGAAAAAGGACGTTCCGCGGAGGAACGCCCTCGGCCGGGACAGAAAATCCCGGGGGGAGGTGGGGAGGCGCGCCGGCTACTTGTTGTCGAGCGCGAACCGGATCGTGAGCGTGAAGTAGACCGCGACCGGCTTGCCCTTCAGGGTGGCAGGCTGGAAGGTCCACTTCGCGACGGTATCCAAGGCCGACTTGTCGAGATCGGCGTTGCCGGACGACTTCCCGAGGGTCGGGTTCTGGACCCGGCCCTGCTCGTCGATCACGGTCTTGACGACGACGTTGCCTTCGATCTTGGCATCCCTGGCGCTCGCCGGATATTCCGGCTGCACCTTGTTCACGATCGTGGGCGGCTTGACGTCGCCCTCGACCTTCATCGGGTCCGCGGCCCAGGCCGTACCAGCCATGGGGAAGGCGAGGACGGCGAGGAATGCGGTCAGGGCCAGAAGCCCGGCGAACGTGGTCACGAGCGTTGCGATGCGTGAGCGTGACATGGGAACCTCCTTGCAGAGATAGGTCACCCGCTCGAGCAGGTGCCTGCGGTGAAAGAACGGCAGTCCGGGAACGGCGGCGGCCTGCCAGGAGCCGGCGAAGAGGCGGAGGGTTTCCAGATAGGCCCGGCGCGAGCCGGTCAGGCGGACGGCCTCGCGGTCGACCACCTGCTCGCGGCAGAGCGCGATCCGGGCGAGCAGCATCCAGACCCCCGGATGGAACCAGAGGAGGGCGCGCATCCCCTCCTCGAACAGCGCCGCGAGCCAGTCGCGGCGGCGGACGTGGATCAGCTCGTGGCAGAGGACCCCGCGCTGGGCCTCGACCGGAAGCTCCGGGAATCCGGCAGGGAGGAGGACCACCGGGCTCCGCCAGCCGAAAGTCACCGGGCTCTCCACGCGCTCGGATACGAGCAGGAGCGCCCGTGCGCCCACGGTGTCCACGATCTCCAGGATCTCCGGCGCGAGGCGGGCGGGTAGAGCGCCGCGGCGCCAGGAGCGCAGGGTGAGCAGCCCGAGCCCGAGCCATGAGAGGCGAAGGAGGATGCCAACTCCGAGGACGCCCAGGAGCAGGTTCCCGGAGCTGTTCCCGCCCGTCTCCGCGAGCTGGCCCAGCCACTCTCCCGTGACCGTCATCTCCCCGGCGAAGGCCGCTCGCACCGGCTCCGGCTGGAGCAGGGGCAGCAACAGCACTGCCACGAGCAGGCCCTGTCCGTACAGAAGGGCGGCGCGGGCGTCCCGCAGCCGGAACAGGCGGGGCAGCAGAAGGCCGACGCCCAGGATCAGGGAGCTCTGGAGGACGTACGCGGTCAGATCGGCGGTGAATTCGGTTGTGCTCATGGCTCCTGGGGCTCCTCCTGGGTCTCGTCGTCGATCAGCCGGGAGATCTCCTTCAGATCCTCCCTGGACAGCTTCTGCTCCTGGAGCAGGCTCAGCATCAGCGGCCGCGCCGCGCCGTCGAACACCCGGTCCACGAACTCCTGGACCATGCCTGAGATCACCTGCGTCTGGGCCTGGGACGGCTCGTAAACGAAGGCTCGTCCCTCCGGCCGCTTCACCAGGTGTCCCTTGGTCTCCAGGATGTTCATCATGGTCATCACGGTGGTGTAGGCCACGCCCTTGCGCTCCCGCAGTGTTTCGTAGACGTCGCGCACGGTGGCGGTCTTCCGCTCCCAGACCACCTTCATGATCTCCAGCTCCTGTTCGGTGAGGGTTCGGGCCTTGGTTCTCATTCTACTAATAAGTTAGTACTAGGTAGTTCGTCTGTCAATCGCTTGGACGGACGGGGAGCGGGAAAAGTTCCCGCGATCAACTCAGGGACGGCGCCAGCGGTACAGCTCGAGGCGGTAGGGACGTACCGGGATGTCGGGCGGCGCCGGGACGCGCACCCTCTCCTCCTGGCCCGAGAGCTCGAAGCGCGGCGTCACGAGGCGGCGCCTCTTGCCGCGGCGGCCGGTCTCGGTGAGGGGAAGGCGCCGGCCCCCGGGCTCGATGCGCAGGGCATCCACCGGGCCCGCCTCCCTGGGCACCCAGACCACGAGGGAGGCGACCTCGCCCGTCTTGAGCCCCGTGGGCATGCGGCCGGCGAGTGCGCGCGCCGGGCCGGGCCGGCCGAGAGGGAGCTGCTCGGGCGCGGACGCCGGCACCCAGGGATGGAGCAGCAGGACCACGGCCTCGCCGCGGCTGTCGAAGGGCGCGCCGGAGATCACCTGGGCCCGGCCTCCGCGCAGGAGCGCCTCGCGGCCGCGGTAGAACTCGGCGTCCTTTCCCTGGAAACGGTGGCGGAAAAAGACCTCCGCGTCCGCCCTCTCGAGCGTGGCCGGATCGATCTTCGAGAGCCGTGCCGCGCCGGTCGTGATGGCCCGGTCCGAGCCGTGGGTCAGCCGGAGCGCTCCCCCCTGGTTTTCATAGATCACCTGCCGCAGCTCCAGAGGCGCCAGCTCGGCGGTCAGAGCGTCGCCCGCCGCCGCCCAGGTCGTGGGCACGACCCGCTCGTAGACGAGGTCCGCTTGCCTGGAGACGAGAAGGGCCGCGAGGAGCAGGCAGACAGCTGCCGTGGCCGTACGCAGATGGGCGGCGCGCTCGGCGAGGAGCTGCCAGAGCGTGACAAAGGCCCAGGCCGCGAACAGCGACGAGAAGGGGGCGACGAGCAGATAGTTCTGCCCCCGGAACAGAGTCGTTGCCGCGGAATGGAAGGCGGAGTATCCCAGGAACGACACCAGGGCAAGCGAGGCCCCGAGCCGCGTCTCCGGGCTCCAGTCCGCGGGACGGAAAACCTTCCAGGTCAGCCCGAGAAGCCCGGCGGCTGCGAAGGCCGCCACGATCGGACCATGGTGCTCGACGAGGAACTGCACCTGCTGCGTGAGCACGTCGAGATGCCCCGTGCCCCGCTGCCTGGCGTTTCCGGAATAGTGGGTGACCTGCTTGGGGATGTACTCCAGGACCACGCCCAGGTACGGGTTCAGGATGACGAACACGAGCACGGAGGCGAGCCCGGCCAGGATGAGCCAGAGCCACAACTTCCGGTCGCGCCAGCCGCGGGCGAGCACGAATCCCGTGATCGGGATGGCCGCGCCGACGCCCGTGTACTTGGTGGCCACGGCAAGCCCCACCCCGATCCCGACCTTGAGGAAGCGCCGCACCGAGGGCCGGAAAACCGCGTCCAGGGTCCAGTAGAAGGTCACCAGGGCGAGGAGCAGCACCAGGATGTCGGGCTTGAACTGGGTCGAGCTGAGCACATGGCGCGGAAATGCGGACATGGCCGCCGCGGCCAGGAGCCCGATTTCGGGGGAGAAGATCCGCCGGCCGATGAGGAAGAGCACCCAGAGGCTCAGCACCCCATAGGTCACGTTGCACAGCCGGGCCAGCAGGTACGCGGTGGGGGAGTAGCGGTCAGCCGTCTTGCCGTAGATCGAGAGCGCCTGGATGCCCGTGGCGCGGTGGAGCGCCTGGCTGGCCGCGAGGATCGCGGTCTGCGGCAGGTAGGAGAGGCTCAGGTAATAGGCCTGGCCGGGCTGCCAGTTGCCCTGGCGCAGGATCAGGGAGACGTTGCGGAAGGTATAGCGCTCGTCGTAGTAGCGCCCGGCGCGAAGCCCTTGGCTCGCATCCCAGGCCCGGAGCGCGAAGCTCACGAGGAGCAGCGCGGCCAGTGCTGGACCGACCCAACCCGGCGAACGCTGCGGACTGGGATCCAGTCGATCCGGCGACAGGGTCTCCATGTGTTTCGAGGGCGGATGATAGCATGCGCTTCCGCATGAGCATCGATCGCAACGTCCTCGGCCTCATCCCTGCCGCGGGCCGCGCGGAGCGGCTGGGGCGGTTGCCGTGCAGCAAGGAGCTGCTGCCCATCGGCTTCCGGGAGACGCCGCCCAAGGTGGCCTGCCATTACCTGCTGGACAGATTCCGCGCCGCGGGCATCCGCCGGGCTTTCCTCGTCCTCCACGAGTCCAAGTGGGACGTTGCCCGCTACTTCGGGACTGGCGCGATGGCGGACATGGCCCTCGCCTATCTCTCCATCCCCGGCTCCCGCAGCGTGCCCGAGACCCTCGACAACGCCTTTCCCTTCGTTCAGGACTCTCTCGTGGCGCTCGGCTTCCCAGACTGCCTGTTCGAGCCGGCCGACGCCTACGCCCGGCTTCTGGAGCGGCAGGCAGCCACCGGGGCCGACCTCGTCCTCGGCCTCTTTCCGACCGAGCGGTGCCGGACGACGGACATGGTTGATTGCGGGCCGGACGGCCGGGTGCGGCGGATCGAGGTGAGGCCGGAGAGCACGTCGCTGCGCTACAACTGGCTGATTGCGGTCTGGACGCCGGTTTTTACCCGACATCTTCACGAGGCGGTGAGGTCGTCACTCCAGGAGCCGCCGGAGGGTACTGAGCTCCAGATCGGCGCGGTGGTGCGGTCGGCGGTAGAGAGCGGGCTGCATACGGAGGGCGTAGAGTTTCCCGAGGGATGGTTCCGCGATATCGGCACGCCTGGGGACCTGGCGGCGGCGATGGGCCAAGGACCTCAAGGACTCTAAGGACAATAAGGACGTCCTTGCTGTCCTTGGAGTCCCTGGTGTCCTTTTGGTCCTTTCCGTCCGGGAACAGTAAGATCCGCAGGCCATGCAGAAAGTCCGACTTGCCGTGCTGGGCTGCGGAGCGGTAGCCCAGATCCATCACCTGCCCGCGATCTCCGCCTCGGAGCATGCCGAGGCCGCGGTGGTGGTGGATGCCGATGCCGCCCGCGCCCGCACCGTGGCCGAGCGTTTTGGGGTGCCTGCCTCCGCTACCGACTACCGGGAGATCCTGGACAGGGTCGATGCCGCGGTGATCGCCTTGCCCAACAGCCTGCACGCGCCGGTCGCGGTCGATCTGCTCCGCCGCGGGGTGCCCGTGCTGGTGGAGAAGCCCATGGCCCTCTCGGTCCGCGAGTGTGACGAGATGATCGCCGCGGCCGAGGCCGGTGGCACTGCCCTCGCCGTGGGGCTCGACTTCCGCTTCTTCGACTCCACTCACTTCGTAAAGGACTTCCTGGCCGAGGGGCTCCTTGGCGAGCTACGGGGCTTCGACCTGCGCCAGGGAGTGATCCCGCGCTGGCCATTCGCCACCGATTTCCTCCTCCGCAAGGAGACCGCGGGCGGCGGTGTGCTCGCCGACTTCGGGGTGCATGTCCTCGACCTTCTCCTTGTCTGGTTGGGGGATTGGGCCGCGATCGACTACCGCGACGACGCCGAGGGGGGGATCGAGTCCGACTGCGAGCTTCTTCTCCAAATGCGCTCGGGGCTCGAGGGGATCGCCGAGATCAGCCGTACCCGCAACCTGCGGAACACCTGCATCTTCGAAGGTGAGCGCGCCACCCTGGAGGTCGGCATCTGGGATCCCGATCCGACGATCACGCTGCGTTTCGGCAATCAGGAGACCTCTCTGGCCGGCCATGCGGGGGCCTTGAGGCTGACCTTCCAAGATGTGTTCGTACGCCAGATCGACGACTTTGCCATGGCCATCCGCGAGGGTCGCGAGCCCCTTGTGCCGGGTAGCGAGGGGCGGCGATCGCAGGAATTGATCGAGGCCTGCTACGCGGCTCGCCAGCCGCTGGAGCTACCCTGGTCGAACCCTTCGGAGCTGGTTCGATGAGGGCGCTGGTCACCGGCGCCTCGGGCTTCATCGGCGGACGGCTCGTGGAGCGCCTGGTGCGCCAGGGAGCGGATGTGCATGTCCTGGTGCGCAATCCGGCCTCCGCCGCGCGCCTGGCCCGCTTTCCTCTTACCTTCCACCTCGGCGACGTGACCAACACCGTCGACCTGGACAAGGCGGTCAAGGGCTGCGACCTGGTCTTTCACTGCGCCTATGGCACCACCGGCAGCCAGAAGCGCCGCGCCTGGGTCAATCGGGTGGGGACCGAGCGCACTCTTGAAGCCGCGCACCGGGCCGGTGTGAAGCGGGTGGTCAACCTCAGCACCCTCATGGTCTATGGCCAGACCGCGGACGGCGACCTCGACGAGACTGCGCCCCGCCGCCGCTTCGGCAATGCCTACTCGGACAGCAAGCTCGACGCCGAGGGGATCGCCCTCCAGTACTCCCGCTCAGGCCGGGTGCCTGTGACCACTCTCCAGCCCACGGCGGTCTACGGCCCTTATGGCGGCGTCTGGACGGTTCAGCCTTTGGCGACGCTCAAGACCGGCCGCATGATCCTGGTCAACGGCGGCGACGGTTTGGCGAACGCGGTCTATGTGGACGACCTCGTGAGCGCCATGCTCCTGGCGGCAGAGAAAGATGCGGCGGTGGGGGAGGCTTTCCTGATCTCCGGCCCCGAGGCCGTGACCTGGCGGGATCTCTATGGCCGCTTCGCCCGCATGCTTGGCGATGGCCCCGAGCGCACGGTCTCGATGACGATCGAAGAGGCCCAGGCCCAGTACAAGAAGCACCAGCGGGAGACGAGCCGCTTCCACCAGGAATTCCTCCGGACTTTCAAGCAGGACCGCGGCTTCCGCGACCGGCTCATGGCCACCCGCGAGCTCATGGCCCTGCGCGAGCTCGCCAGCTCCGTGCTGCCCGAGGGCGTCCAGGACCGGATCAAGGGAAAGATGTCCGGCGGGGGAGGCCGACCGGCGACGCCGGAGGAGAAGGGCCTTCCCATCCATCCGCTCACGCCGCAGATGATCGGCTTCTTCGCCGCGAAGACCCGGGTGCGGATCGACAAGGCCCGGCGGATATTGGGTTACGAGCCGGCCTTCTCGCTGGAGAGAGGGATGGAGCTCACCGAGCAGTGGGCCCGCTGGGCGAACCTTCTGTGAGCACCGAGCAGCGCATCCTGCGCTCGACCTTCGCGGGCTATGCGATCCAGCTCGCCCGGATGCTGATCGGCTTCTTCGCCAAGCTGGCCCTCGCCCGGCTCATCCTGCCGACAGAGCACGGCCTTTACGACGAGGCGCTGCGCATCGTCACGGTCGCTTCGGCCGTGCGCGACCTCGGGCTGCCCTACCACCTGGTGCGCGACAGCCGCCGGCCGTACGGCACCGTCCTCGCCTCGACCCTGGTGCTGGGCCTGTTGATCTCGGTCCTGCTGATCCTGGGCGCGCCCGCCGCCGGGTTCCTGAACCCCGATCTGCCGAAGGTGCTCCAGGTTTTCGCGGTCTGGGTCTTCCTCGACGGCCTCGCGGTGGTGCCAAAGGCGTTCTTCGAGCGCGAGCTGACGATCGGCCGGCTCGTGGGGCCGGAAGTGCTGCGCGGCGTGGCGATCGCTGTCGTCTCCATTGGCCTGGCCTGGAAAGGCTGGGGCGTCTGGGCCTTCGTGGCGGGCGATCTCGCGGGCGCGCTGCTCCTGGCGGCCTACTCCTGGTGGCAGGTCTGGGGCAAGATCCCACTGCGCGCCGAGCTGAAGATCCTGCCCGACCTGATCCGCCGCAGCTCATGGCTCTTCTGGATCTGGATCTCGCTCCAGCTCGTCACCTACATCGACATCTACATCATCGAGATTTTTGGCGACACCAGTACGGTGGGCCTCTATGGCAAGGCCTACATGCTCGCCTTCCTGGTGGCGACGATCGTCTATCCGCGGGCGCTCTTTCCTACGCTGGTGGAGTACCTGGAAGACCGTCCCCGCTTCCTGGAGGTCTTCCGGCTGAGCACGCTGCAGCTTCTGGGCTGCCAGGTGGTGGCGAGCTACTTTCTGTTCTTCAACGCCGAGAAGGTGATCTGGGTCCTGCTGGGGGACACGTGGGCCGGTGCGGCGCCGCTGCTCCGGGTGATCGCCTTCATCCCCTTCTTCGACCAGTTCACCATCCTGGGCGGCGAGATGCTCAAGGCGCGCCATCGGGACCGGGTGTGGCTGGGCATCATGCTGCTGAACCTGGTCTCCCTGGTGGGATTCGGGATCGCCTTCACGCAGCGCTGGGGCGCGGCGGGCATGGGCGCCGCCAACTACCTGCTCGTGGGGAACCTATGGATGGCCTGGGAGGTGGCGCGGGAATTCGGCCCGCGCTTCCGGCAGCTGCTGGGCGATCTCGCCCTGGTCTACCTGGCGCCGCTGCCCTTCTTCGCGCTGGCGGCCTGGCTCTTCGAAGCAGGCAGCTGGCCGCGCTTCGCGGCTTCGCTGGCGGCGGCGGCTTTCGCCGCCGCCGTGCTGGTCTTCCTCTACTGGAAGCCGTTCCGGGCGTTCTTCGGACGCCCGGCTTCTTGATCTATTTCTGAACCATCGTCAGGCGCATGTTGGAGTACCTCCAACCATAGGTGGGAACCGCCGGCCTGCCTTTCCCGGGATTGTGCTCGCCGAAATGGCCGAACTCCACGAAGAGGGAGCTGTCGCTCCACCTGTTCTTCTTGGGGATCAGCAGGCTCAGGCCTCTGGCCGTGGCCACGAGCTCTGCGCTTTCGAGCTTGCCACCGTTGTTGACACCGAAATGAGCTTTCCGGCTCCCGGCATCGTACGCGTAGATCATGCTGTAGGTCGTCGAGCCGCCCATCACCAGATTGGCCGGCCTCAGCCTGCCGGTCGTGGGCTTGGGGGCGTCGACGTTCTGGTTCATGGCGAAGAAGTTGGCGCCCTGCCCGAACACGTTGATGTTGCCCACCGTGTTGCGGACATAGCTGCCCCGGTGGAGCCAGACTAGGTTATGACTGCCGGGCGCGTACTGGGGGTTCCACAGTCCGGGAGTGACGTCCCATTCGAGAATCAGCTTGTCCAGGACGAGATCCCTCGGGATGTTGATGCAGACCACTCCGATCCGGTTGTCTGGCGTAGGGATATGGATGTCTCCAGGCAGGACGGTCTTGAGGACGCGAGGATCCGGGAATATGGGATTCGCGTCGACAGTGAACTTGCAAGGCGCGCCTGGGCCGCTCCCCTCGCCCCAGATCGCTTTCGGTTCATCCTTCCCGGCCGCGGCAGCGTAGGGATGGAAGGTTTGATCGCAGGACACCTGGGCATCGGCGACCTTGCTCAGGCTCGAACGTCCGGCAAAGTCGATCTGGGCACTGGAGCCGGCCGGAACTTTCAATACTGCCTCGTCGAGGACGACGCCCGCGGCGTCCAGGAGCCGGGCCTGGCACTGGGCCGGCCGGTTTCCAGGCACGGCCGCGCCCACGACCAGAAGACGATAGCTTTCTCGCTCCAACCCGGTGAGAGCGGCCATGCCTCCAGCGGGGTGCAGATCCTTGTCTAGCCGGTCCGCGGTGATGATGGGAACAGCAAGGCAGAGGGAAAGGGCGAACAGCGAGAGGACGAGTCTAATCACAGACAACCTCCTACAGGGCCGCGAGCGGCGTCTTACGGACTCATGACTTTAGCTCCTATTACTATATCGCAATCAGCGGCGTTACGGAATCATCTCGATCCGCAGGTTCGAGTACACCCAGCCGTAGGTCGGGAACTCGATCCCTCCGGCGGCCTGCCCCGCGGTGTGGCCGAACTGCACGAAGAGCCCGCGGCGGGCACCGTGATCGTCTTGTTGATCGCCGAGCCGTTCATCTCCATCGTCGAGACCGTGGCGCCTCCCGAGGTGACTGTCAGGTTGATCTTGTTGATCTCCGCGTCATAGACGTAGCGCAGGTGGTAGGAGACCCCCTGCTGGAAGGTCAGGGGGACCTCCTGCAACGTCAAAGCCTTGGCGGCCATGTCCACGTTCTGGGTGTTCTTGATCGCGCTCCGCGGCGGGCCGAACGTGTTCACGTTGGCGAGGGTGTTGCTCCGGTACTTGCCGCGGTGGATCCAGATCAGGTTGTGGTTGCCGTCGGGCTTGGTCGCCGTCCAGGGGCCGGGGACCACGTCCCACTCGACGATGAACCTCCGCAGGGCCAGGGGCTGCGCCACCGGGACGTTGAAGGTCTTGACCTCCTGCCCCGCGACCGGCATGTGGATCTGGCCGGTGCGCTCGAACACGAGCGCGCCGGGCGCGGGTCCGGGACCCGCCGGGCCGGGCAGGGTCGAGGCGCCCGAGGCCGAGGGGGTCACGAACGAGAGCAGCGTCCGCGATGCGGTGAACACCGGCGCGAACGCGAAGAAGAGCTGGTTGCAGGTGACCTGGGCGCGGGCGTCGGCGATCGACGCCGCTCCCAGGAGCAGCAGGGCATCCCCGAAGTTACGCAGCGACAGCGGCTGCACGCCAACCCGCGCGGTGCCCCCGACCTGCGTACCGTCGGCCCGGAAGAACTGGATGTCGCAGGCCGCCTGCTGGTTGGAGAGGTTGACGACTGCCAGGTCCGTGTAGGAGCCGCCCGTATCGCGGAAGAGGCCCTGCAAGTGCGCGGACGAGCCCGCGGTCAGCGAGTTGTCCGACGAGATCACCGGCACCTCGGTGGTCCCGGCAAAGCCGCTGGCCGGGGAATTCGCCATCCGGGCGTGGACGAACACCTGGGTGCCCACCTCGATCTCCAGCAAACCGGGCGCGCCGGGGCTGCTGATGCCGACCAGCTTGCTGGTGCGCAGGGGAAAAACCGTGGCCTTCGTGCTCGGCACGGGCCGTTCAGTGCCGTTCGTGCCGGCGGGAATGAAGAGCGTGCCGTAGCGCCGCTCCTGGGTGCCGCTGTTGCTCAGCCAGACCTCGGTGAGATGGGTGCTCCCGCCCGGGCCGCTGCGGTCGAGCACCGGGACATAGACGAAGCCGGCAAAGGCGGGGGGGATGGACAGGGCCGCGGCAATAAGCCCGAGGCCGACGACAAGACGCTTCTTCATCAGGTTACTACCTCCGGGTCGACTGCGTGGACCCGGAGGGATGATAGCAAAGCGCTACTGGAACATCTCGACCCTCAGGTCGTAGTACGACCAGCCCCAGCTCGGGATCTCGGGGCCGTGCTGGCCCGGGAAGTGTCCGAACTCCACGTTCAGGGCGGGCGGATGGACCGTGAGGATGTGGCCCGAGGCCGTGCCGGGCATGCTGAAGGTCTTGAGCTTCGTGCCGGCCTGGGAGATCTCCGACGTGATCTGGTTCGTGGACGCGTCGTAGGTGTACCGCAGGTGGTAGCGCTTGCCCTGCTGGAGCTGCAGCCCCGCCTCGTTGCTGGTCACCTCCTTGGCGCCCAGGTCCACGTTCTGGTTCATCTTGATCGAATGCTTGTTCGGCCCGAAGGCGTTCACGTTGGCGATCGTATTGCCGCGGAACTTGCCGCGGTAGAGCCAGAGGATGGCGTGGTTGCCCGGTATCTTCTCGAGGTTCCAGGGGCCCGGGATGAAGTCGCACTCGATGACCATCCGCTTCAGGGCGAGCGTCTTCTGGATCGGGATGTCGACGATGCCCTTGGCATGGTTCGGCGGCGTGGCGGTGTGGATGTGGCCAGCCTTCTGGAAGACGACCGAGCTGCCCGAACCGGGAGTGGGGGGGGGCGGGTTGCCGCCGCTGTCCGCGGCGGTGGAAGCCGACGGCTCCAGGAACCAGACCTGCGAGAGGGGCAGGTTGACCACGGAGGCGAAGATGAAGAACGGCTGGTTGCAGGTGACCTGAACCCGCGCGTCCGAGATCTTCTGCTCGCCCACGGCGCCGAGCGTGTCGTCGAACTGGCGCAGCGACAGGGCGAAGAAGGACAGCGTCACCGTCGAGCCGATCGGCGTTCCGTCCACCCGGAAGAGCTTGAGCTCGCACTGCGCTCCCTGGGTGCCGAGGTTCACCACGCCCATGTTCGAAACGGTGCCCCGGCCGGGGTCGCGCTCCAGGCCGACCAGGAAGGCGGCCTTGCCCGCGGCGATGGTGTTCGCGGCCGAGATCACGGGTACCGAGGTCCGCGTCTGGATGCCCGAGGGCGAGGTATTGATGAGCTGCGCCTCGACCGCCATCTCCTGGCCGGAGCGCACTTCGAGGAGGCCTGACGTGGGCCCCACGTTCGAGAGCAGGAAGGTGCGCTGCGCCGGCACCGGGATCTCCGGGCCGCCGCCGTGCGTGCCATCGGTACTGGCCGGGATGAAGTGGGTGGAGAAGCCACGCGGCGTGCCGGCCGGGTTCGAAACCCAGACCTCCGTCGAGTGCAGGCTGCCGTCGTACCAGCTCGGCAGGGTCACCGGAACGTAGACGGGACCCGCCCATACCGGGACGGAAACGGAGCACAGCGCAAGGGCTACGAGCGTTGCCTTCTTCACGGGCACCTCCTCGGGAGGTTACGGACGTACTGCAGAAAATAGCTTCCTGAACATAGGGTACGCCAGTTGCGCCGCCCGCGCAATCCCCCATAAAGCTGCGTAAAGCGGCATAAACAAAAGCGGACCGGGTTTCCCCGGTCCGCTTTCAGACACCGTGGCTATTCCTGCTTCAGTTTACGACGTTCATCTGGACGCGCAGGTTGGAGTAGCGCCAGCCGAAGCTCGGCATCTCGGGGAAGTGCTGCCCCGCGAAGTGGCCGAACTCGGCAAAGAGCGCGCCCTTGGTCGTGAAGCCGAAGGCCGGCACGGACAGGACGCGGTTCTGGGCCGTACCCTTCATGTCCATCCGCTTGAGCAGCGCGCCGTTCAGGAAGATCTCGGTGCTGACCTCGCGGTTGGCGGCGTCATAGGTGTAGCGCAGGTGATAGGTCTGGTTGTTGACCAGCGCGAGGCCCGACTTCTGATTGGTGTTCTGCAGCTTGGCCATGTCCACGTTCTGGCTCATCTTGACGAAGTTCTTGCTCGGGCCGAAGGCGTTCACGTTGCTGACCGTGCCGCTGCGGAAGCGTCCGCGGTGGAGCCAGATCATGCTGTGGTTGCCGTGCGGCGATTTCTTGTGCCAGGGGCCGGTCGAGACGTCCCACTCGAGGATCAGCTTGCCGACCTTGAGGTCCCTGGGCACCGTGACGCAGACGATGCCTTTCGCCTTCTCGGTGCGGGCGTTGTGGATGGTTCCTTCCTGGCCGGCGAGGAACACTCTGGGCTCGATCTCGGTGGCGCTGACGGTGAAGTCACAAGCGCCGGTGGGGCCGACTCCCTCGGCCCAGGTGAGCTTGGGCTCCTTGGTCGAGGCCGCCGCGGCGTAGGGGTAGAAGGCCTGGTTGCAGGAGACCTCGGCAGCCACGGCGACGCGCGAGCCCATGCGGCCCGCGAAGTCGAACTGGGCGCTGGAGCCGGCTTTGACGCCGAACGCCTCCTCGTCCAGGACGCGGCCGCTGCGGTCGAAGACCTGGGCCTTGCACTGGGCCGACTTGACTCCGGGCACAGCCGCGCCGACCACCAGGGACCGGTAGCCGCCGTCGCGCTCCAGTCCGGCCAGTGCCGCGGTGTCCCGGGCCGAAGCCAGCTCGCTTACGTCGAAGGGCAGGGTGCCGCCGTCGTCGTCCCTGCTGCGGGCGGCGTCGACGATGGGGACGGCGAGGGCGAGGGCAAGGGCGAGCGGAACGAACGCCTTCTTCATTGCGAAACAACCTCCGTGTGTCTGCGAGGAGAACCAAGGCTTCCGCCGTGGGCACTTCCTCTTTGGCCTGCAAGAAATAGCTACCGGGGCATGGTACGCGGTTTGCCGAAGGCGTGCAACCCGGCATCGACAAAAGTCGATCGGTTTTGGGTCGTGTTCCGGCTTCTACGTTTTGCCATCGGTAGCGTGATCCGAAATCTCCTGCCGGCATCTTAAACGGGCTCGCAGGAGGAATGCAACCCAAATTGTGCAATTCGTCGTGCGGTAGTATCGCTCCCTCGGAGGGGGGCAGATGCTCGGAACGCTTGGCCGGCGCGCTTTCAAGCTGGTCTACATCGTCTACTACCGTCTTCTCTACGGCCGCCGGTTCCCCTTCGCGGACCGGCTGGAGCGCCGCATCCGTGCCTGGGAGCATCAGACCGGCCGCGGCGACGCGCCGGCCTCGCGCGAGGCCTGGGAAGAGCAGTACCGGGCTGGCAGCTGGGCCTTCATGAGGGCCACGGACGAGCTGGCCCGCTACAGCGTCATTGCCGGCTACCTCGATCATCTCCACCCCGGGGGCTCGGTGCTCGACGTGGGCTCGGGCGAGGGCATCCTCCTCGACCACATCGGCAACCCCTCGCGCTATCTCGGCATCGACCTCTCCGAGGAAGCGGTGCGGCAGGGGGCTCACCGGACAGGCGAGCGCGCCGCGCTCCTGGCCGCCAATGCGGAGGAGTACCGTCCCACCGAGCGCTGGGACGCCATCGTGTTCAACGAGTGCGTCTATTACTTCGAGGACCCGGTCGGCACCGTGCTCGCGTACCGGGACGACCTGGCGGAGGGTGGCACGCTGATCGTCTCGACCTTCCGCTCGCGCCGCGCGGACGTCATCGCGAAGCGCCTGATCGAAAGGCTTCCTCTCATCGAGGAGGTTGCGGTGACGAACCGGAAAGGGACGTGGGTCGTGCGGCTGTTCCGGCCGTGATCCACCGCAGGTTCTCGTCCACGCGCCCCTCGCCCTGGAGCTCGCGGATGCGCAGCAGGCGCGTGAAGCGTGGGCCGAGGAACTCATCCTCGGTCAGTCCGGCCGCGCGGTAGGCGTCGGCAAGCTCCTGCGCTCCGCGGCGGGCATCCCACTGCGGCTTGAAGGCGGGGAGCACGCGCTCGATCTTGGAGCAGTCCACACGGTAGCAGCGCTTGTCCGGGCCGGCGCCTTCGGCATAGGTGATCCGGCAGCCGGGCACGGTCTCGGCCACGACCTCGGCCAGCTCGCGGATGCGGTAGTTGTCCGCGGTGCGGCCGACGTTGAACGCCTGGCCGTGGACGTCCTGCCGTGGCGCTTCGAGGGCCGCGAGGAAGGCGCGCGAGATGTCCTCGATGTGGACGATCGGACGCCAGGGCGTGCCGTCGCTCATCATGTGGATGCGTCCGGTAGTGACCGCGTAGCCCACGAGGTTGTTGAGCACCAGGTCCACCCGCAGGCGGGGAGAGACCCCGTAGGCCGTGGCATTGCGCAGGTAGACGGGGCTGAAATCGTCATCCGCCAGCTCGGCGAGCTGCTGCTCCAGGCGCACCTTGGAGATTCCGTAGGACGTTACCGGGTTGAACGCGGCGCTCTCGTCGAGGAAGTCGTCGCCGGCCGCGCCGTAGGTGCTGCAAGAGGAAGAGAACAGGAAGCGCTTCACCCCGGCCTGCTTGGCGAGCCGCGCGAAGCGGATCGAGGCCGCGTCGTTGATGTCGAACGTCAGCGAAGAGTCGAGGTTGCCGAGCGGATCGTTGGACAGCCCGGCCAGATGGAGGACGGCTTCGAATCCCTGAAGATCGCGCAGCTCGGCGTCGCGCAGATCCTTCCGGAGCCCAGGGATCTCCGAGGCTTTCTGCCCCGCGAGCAGGCAGGGCTCGAAGAAGTCCGCATCGAATCCGAAGACCTCGTGACCCGCTGACTGCAGCAGGGGGACCATGACGCTGCCGATGTAGCCGTTGTGGCCGGTGACCAGGACTCTCATGACGGGGCGGGAGCGTATCAGAAGGGGAGGGCGTCAGGGCGCGATCCACCCCCGGGCGCCTCACGCCCACCCGTGGGATTCTGCGACTCACCCCCGAGTCGCAGCATCCCGAGCTCCAGCGGCAGGAAAATGCCCGAACTTTGCAGCATACGTACCGGCTGCGGCAGCCGCCCGAGGCCGTTATGCTCCCAATCTAGAGCCGGCAGGCTCCGCATGCTCCCAATATGCTCCGAAAGACGGCCGGTGTGCTGCGACTCGCGCACGAGCGGCTGCCGCTCACGGTCGGGACGCTGAGACTCGGGGCCGAGTTGGAGCATACCGACCGTGAGCGGGGGCGGCGCACGGTCGATTCGGAGCATCTCTGCCTCGCTTACACCCCGCCGGACCTTCGGATGCTCCGAATTGGCTGGCCCGTAACGTTCACGGCGAGCCGATCCGGTCCGAGCTCGCTTTACTCCACGGCCAACGCGATCTGGTTGGCGAAGGCCTCCAGGAGATGAAGCTGATCGGGAGCAACGAGCAGCCGGGGGTCCGACGGGTGCACGCCCAGGACGCCGACGGTGCCGCGGGAGGTCTGCAGCGGCAGGTAGAGGCCCTTGGCCGCGGGCAAGGTGTCGGTCGTCTTTCCCGCCATGCGGCCATGATCGTAGACCCACTGGGCCACGGCCTGCTCGCGCTGATCGAAGAGGTAGGTCACTGACTCGGCGGCCCTCTCGGTCACCCGGGCTTCGGAGTCCGGGAGCAGGAGCAGGACCTGGCTCAGGAACACTTCCCTGATGTGGCGGGCCGCGGCCTGGAGGATCGCCTTTTCGTCCGCGGCGGCGGCGAGGTCGCGGCTCAAGGCGTAGAGGGCCGCGGTGCGCGCCTCCCGCTCCCCAGCCGCTTCCGCTTGCAGGCGCAGCCGCGCAGTCAGCGTCGAGATCACCAGGCCGGTGATCAGCATGACCGCGAAGGTGACCAGGTACTCGGTGTCGGAGACCGCGAATGTCAGGAGGGGCTGGACGAAGAAGAAGTCAAAGGCGGCCACGGAGAGGACCGCTGCCAGGACCGACGGCCCCCGTCCCAGCCAAGCCGCGGTACCCACCACGCCCAGCAGGTAGACCATGACCAGGTTGGTGGGCTCCAGGCGGCCGAACAGCAGGGAGCAGATGCCCGTGCACAGGGCCACCACGCCCAGGCTCAAGAGGTAGGCGCGGCCAAGCGAGGTCCGCCGGACAGGCGCTGGAGCCGTGAAGCCCCCATCCCCCTCCTCACCGGAGATCACGTATACGTCGATGTCCCCGCTGTTGCGCTCCAGATCGTCGCGCACCGAGCCGAAGAGCGCGTCCTTCCAGCGCGGATTGACCGGCTTGCCCAGCACGATCTTGGAGACGTTCCTGCGGCGGGCATACTGAAGGATCGCCTCCGAGGGACGGTCTCCGCTCAGCACGGCGGTCTCAGCCCCCAGCTTCTCGGCGAGGCGCAGGGTCTGCCAGACCCGGTCCCGGGCTTTCTCGGGCAGGCGGGCCTCGGCCGAGGTTTCCACATAGACCACCAGCCATTCGGCGCGCAGACGGCCGGCGAGCCGGCTGGTGGCCCGCACGAGGCGTTGCGAGCCGGGGCCGGAGCTGACCGCGAGCAGGATGCGCTCAGCCACCGGCCAGGTCTCTTCGATGCCGTGCAGCTCGCGGTAGCGCTGCATCTGGGCTTCGACCCGGTCCGCGGTCTTGCGCAGCGCCATCTCCCTCAGGGCGATCAGGTTGCCCTGGCGGAAGAAGCTCTGAAGCGCCTTCTGCGCCTGCTCGGTGACGTAGACCTTGCCCTCGTTCAGGCGCTTGAGCAGCTCTTCGGGCGGCAGGTCCACCAGCTCCACCTGATCCGCCCTCTCGAGCACCGAGTCGGGAACGGTTTCGCGCACCACCACGCCCGTGATCT
The DNA here is from genome assembly GCA_963741305.1 of uncultured Holophagales bacterium. Lineage (GTDB taxonomy): Bacteria > Acidobacteriota > Thermoanaerobaculia > Multivoradales > UBA5704 > DATMER01. The sequence goes on from CAVUHL010000003.1 coordinate 1,308,192, forward strand.
GTCCGACCAGGTCGTTCAGGCTTTCCAGGTGCTGGACGTTGACCGTGGTGTGGACGTCGATGCCCGCGGAGAGCAGCTCTTCCACGTCCTGCCAGCGCTTGGCGTGGCGCGAGCCCGGCGCGTTGGTGTGGGCCAGCTCGTCGACCAGGATTACTGCGGGATGTCTTGCGAGGGCGGCGTCGAGGTCGAATTCGCGCAGCTTGATGCCCCGGTGCTCGATCTCCCGTTGCGGCAGGACTTCCAACCCTTCGAGAAGGGCCTCGGTCTCCTTGCGGCCGTGTGTCTCGACCAAGCCAACGACCACGTCCTGTTTCAGCCCTCGCGCCGCCTCCAGCATGGCGTAGGTCTTGCCCACCCCGGCCGTGGCGCCGAAGAAGACCTTGAGCTTGCCGCGGCGCGCCTGCTCCTCCTCGGCCTGGGCCCGGGCGAGCAGGACGTCGGGGTCGGGGCGGTCCATCAAAGTGTGTCGAGCTCCAGGTTGAGCTTCAGGACGTTGACCCGCGGCTCGCCGAGCAGGCCGAAGGTCCGCCCCTCGGTGTGCCTCTCCACCAGACCCCGGACGGCCGAGGGATCGAGCCCGCGGGCCGCGGCCACCCGCTCCACCTGGTAGAGCGCGGCGGCCGGGCTGATGTGCGGGTCGAGGCCGCTGCCCGAGGCGGTGACCAGGTCCACGGGGATGGGTCCCTTGCCGGGATGGGCGGCGCGGATGCGCTCCACGTCTTCCTTGACCCGGTCGATCAGCGCCGGGTTGGTCGGCCCCAGGTTGGAGCCGCTGGACGCGGCGGCGTTGTAGGCCGGCGCGGTCGCCGATGGCCGGCTCCAGAAGTACCGAGGACCCGCGAACGGCTGGCCGATCAGCTCGGGGCTGCCGTTTGCCTGGCGGGGAAACGCAACCTGGGCGATCCCGGTGACGAGGAGAGGATAGGCCAGTCCGGTCAGGACGGTGAAAACCAGAAAGATGAGGATTGCGGTGATCAGGTGTCTCATAGGAGTCCCAGCAGCAAGTCGATCAGCTTAATGCCCGCAAAGGGGACGATCACCCCTCCCAGGCCGTAGATGAGCAGGTTGTCGCGCAGCAGCCGCGACGCCGTGTGGCGGCGGAACTTCACGCCCCGGAGAGCCAGCGGGATGAGCGCGATGATGATGAGCGCGTTGAAGATGACGGCGGAGAGGATGGCGCTCTCCGGGCTCGCCAGGCGCATCAGGTTGAGCCGGCCGAGCACCGGATAGGTGGTGGAGAAGGCCGCCGGGATGATGGCGAAATACTTGGCCACGTCGTTGGCGATGGAAAAGGTCGTCAACGTGCCGCGGGTGATCAGGAGCTGCTTGCCGATCTCCACGGTCTCGATCAGCTTGGTGGGATTGGAGTCCAGGTCCACGAGGTTGGCCGCCTCTTTGGCGGCCTGGGTGCCCGAGCTCATGGCGACCGCCACGTCGGCCTGGGCCAGGGCGGGCGCGTCGTTGGTGCCGTCGCCGGTCATGGCCACCAGCCGGCCGCCTGCCTGGTACTCCCGGATCAGCTTCAGCTTGGCTTCGGGCGTGGCCTGGGCCAGGAAGTCGTCCACCCCGGCCTCGGCTGCAATGGCCGCCGCGGTCAAGGGATTGTCCCCCGTGATCATCACGGTCTTGATGCCCATCGCCCGCAGTTGGGCGAAACGCTCCCGCATGCCTCCTTTTACGATGTCCTTGAGGTGAATCACGCCGAGCACCTGGGAGCCGTCCGCCACGACCAGAGGCGTGCCGCCGGAGCGGGCGATGGTCTCCACCGAGCCCCGCACGGTGGCCGGGAACGAGCCCCCCTGATAGATCACGAACGCCTCGACTGCGTCGGCCGCCCCCTTGCGGATGCTCCGGCCGTTCAGGTCGACGCCGCTCATGCGGGTCTGCGCCGTGAAGGGCACGAAGTGGGCTCCCAAGGCATGGAGGTCGCGCTGCCGGAGCTGGTAGCGCTCCTTGGCGAGCACCACGATGCTCCGCCCCTCGGGCGTCTCGTCGGCGAGCGAAGAGAGCTGGGCCGCGTCGGCGAGGTCGGCTTCCGTCACACCCTGGGCGGGGATGAATTCCGTCGCCTGCCGGTTGCCCAGGGTGATCGTGCCGGTCTTGTCGAGGAGCAGCACGTCCACGTCGCCGGCGGCTTCGACCGCGCGGCCGGACAGGGCGATCACGTTGGCCTGGATCATCCGGTCCATGCCCGCGATGCCGATGGCCGAGAGCAGGCCGCCGATGGTGGTCGGAATCAGGCAGACCAGCAGGGCCACGAGCACGGTGACGGTCACCGGCGTCCCCTGTCCCGCCGCGGTCACGCTGTAGATCGAGAACGGTAGGAGAGTCACCGTGGCCATGAGGAAGACCAGCGTCAAGCCGGCGAGCAGGATCGAGAGGGCGATCTCGTTGGGCGTCTTCTGACGCTTCGCCCCTTCGACCAGCGAGATCATGCGGTCAAGGAAGGTCTCGCCGGGGTTGGCTCCGATACGGACGACCAGCCAGTCCGAGAGCACCTGCGTGCCGCCGGTGACCGAGCTGCGGTCGCCGCCGCTCTCACGGATTACGGGCGCGCTCTCGCCGGTGACCGCCGCCTCGTTGACCGAGGCCGCGCCTTCGACGACCTCGCCGTCGCCCGGGATCATGTCCCCGGCCTCGACGAGCACGTGGTCGCCGATGCGGAGGTCGGTGGACGGCACCGGAGAGTGAGCGGCTCCGTACCGCGGCTCTGCCAGCTTTTTCGCGACGGTGGACTTGCGGGTCTTGCGCAGCTCCGCGGCCTGTGCCTTGCCCCGGCCCTCCGCCATGGCCTCGGCAAAGTTGGCGAAGAGCACCGTGAACCAGAGCCAGAGGGCGACGGCCCAGGTGAACCCGTCCGGCGATTGGATCGCCAGGCCGGTGGTCAGGAAGCTGCCCACGTAAACCACGAACATCACGGGATTGCGGACCATCCGCCGCGGATCGAGCTTGCGGAAGGAATCGACCGCCGCCTGGCGGATGATCTTTGGATCGAAAAGCGACTGTTTGCGCCGGGACATGGTCACCTCATCATCTGGAGCTGTTCGACGATCGGGCCGAGCGCCAGGGCCGGGAAGAAGGTCAGGGCTCCGACCAGGACGACCACTCCGATCAGCAGCACGACGAACAGCGGCGTGTGGGTGGGCAGCGTCCCGGGTCCGGTTGGAACGGTTTTCTTGCGCGCCAGCGAGCCGGCGATGGCCAGGACCGGAATGGCCAGCCAGAAGCGCGCGAAATCCATGGCCATGCCGCCCGTGACGTTGTAGAAAGGATTGTTCGCCCCCAGGCCAGCGAACGCGCTGCCGTTGTTGTTGCCCTGCGAAGTGAAGGTGTAGAGCACCTCGGAAAAGCCGTGCGCGCCGGGATTGAAGACCGTCGCGAGGCCCGGTTTCACGATCACCGCCACGGCGGTGAAGCCCAGGACGACGAGCGGCATGATGAGGACGACGAGCGAGGCCATCTTCATCTCGTAGGACTCGATCTTCTTCCCCAGATACTCCGGCGTGCGGCCGACCATCAGGCCGGCGATGAACACGGCGACGATCACGAAGATCAGCATGCCGTAGAGGCCGGAGCCCACGCCGCCGAAGATCGTCTCGCTGAACTGCATGAGGAAGAGCGGCACGAGCCCGCCGAGCGGCGTGTAGGAGTCATGCATGGAGTTGACCGCGCCGTTGGAGGCTGCCGTCGTCACCGATGCCCAGAGGGCCGAGCTCGCGATGCCGTAGCGCGCTTCCTTGCCTTCCATGTTGCCGCCGGCCTGGACGCCGAGCCGGTCCAGGAGCGGATTTCCGTTCTGCTCCGCGCCGTAGCACAGCAGCAGCAACGGCAGCAGCGTCAGCGTCATGGCGGCGAGCAGCGCCCAGCCCTGGCGGGTGTCGCCGACCATGCGGCCGAAGGTGTAGCAGAGCGCCGCCGGGATCAACAGGATCGACAGCATCTGGAGGAAGTTGGAGAGCGGCGTCGGGTTCTCGAAGGGATGGGCCGAGTTGACGTTGAAGAAGCCGCCGCCGTTCGTGCCGAGCTGCTTGATCGTGATCTGCGAGGCCGCGGGTCCCACGGCCTGGATCTGTTCCCCGCCTTCGAGGAGAGGCACCGTCCTGGAAGGCGACAGCGTCTGCACCACACCCTGCGAGACGAGGACGACGGCCAGGACCAGCGACAGCGGCAGCAGGATGTAGAGCGTCGTCCGCGTGAGGTCGACCCAGAAGTTGCCGATCGTCCTGGCGTTGCGTCGCACGAGCCCGCGGATCAGGGCGACGAGGATGGCCATGCCGGCCGCCGCGGAGACGAAGTTCTGCACGGTGAGCCCCAGCATCTGGGTGAGGTGGCTCATCGTCGTCTCGCCGCCGTATCCCTGCCAGTTGGTGTTGGTCACGAAGCTCGTGGCGGTGTTGAACGAGGAGTCCGGGGTGACCGCGGCCATCCCCGCGGGATTGAGCGGCAGCACCGCCTGAAGGCGCTGCAGCGCGTAGAGGAAGATCCAGCCGGCGGCGCTGAAGAGAAGGACGCAGAGGGCGTAGACCTTCCAGTCCATCTCCTCGTCCGGCCGGACGCCGGTGATCCGGTAGAACAGCAGCTCTACCCGGTTGGAGGGCCGCCCCTCGTAGACCCGCGCCATGTAGACGCCGAGCGGCTTGGCGAGGGCCAGCAGCACGGCGAAATAGAACCCGATTTGAAGAAGCCCGTTGGCGGTCATTCGAAACGCTCCGGGTTGAGCAGGGCGAAGAACAGGTAGACCGCCAGCAGCAGCGTCACGATCAGGCCGAGGAGGTAGAGCCCGCTCATTTCTTCTCCTCTTCGGCCGGCGCCAGGGCCGCGCAGAAGCGCACGAAGCCCCAGGATGCCGTGAAGAAAACGATCGTCAGGGTTATGTAAAGGATGTCCATGTGCCCTCCCCTAGAATCGGGCCGCCAGGCCGAGGCCGAACAGCCAGTCCGGGGACTCGCCGGTCAGGCCGCGGTCGAAATTGACGTCGATCTGGACGCCGTTGGAAACCAGGTATTTGAGGCCGCCGCCGAGGAAGGAGGTGTCCGGCGCCCCCTCCAGGTCGGTACGGACGTGGGCGGCCTCCACATAAGGGCTCCACGGCCCGACGGTGCGGCCGAGGAGCGCGCCGTAGGCCTGCTGGAGATAGCTATCCCCTGCCGAATCGCCGCGCAGGAAGCCGGCGAGAAGCCCCACGCCCCAGCCGTCCGCGAGCGTCCACTCCGTGGCGGTGACCAACTGATAGAGCGGATCTTCGGCGGAGAAACCATCCTCGCCGGTCGGCAGGATCACGGAGGGAATCAGGGCGAAGGACGGCCGCGCGCCCTCGTTGTCCAGCAGGTGCCACTTGGCCCCCACCTCGAGGTCGCCATAGCCGCTGTCCGGCGAGGTGAACAGCGGCGCGCCCAACCGTAGCTCGAAGGTATCGCCCACGCCGAAACGGAGCAGGCCGGCCAGACTGGTGGAACGGACGTCCTCGTCGTGGGTCACCGAGGGCAGGGCGAGCTCGACCTGCGCGACGCCCCGGCCCACGGTCAGGCTGCTGAACAGGAAGCCGGGGCGATCGGTCGCGATCGGCGCTTCCTGCGCCGAGGCGCCCGAGACGGCAAGCAGGAGAAGGGCGGCAAGGCGCGCGCTCATGCCGCCTCGCTACGCGCCACGGGCAGGGTGAACCAGACCGTGGTGCCCCGGCCCTCCTGGCTTTCGAGGTGGATCTCACCGCCGTGCGACTGCACGAGGTCTTTTGCGATGGACAGGCCGAGCCCGGCACGGCCGCGGTCCTCGGAGCCGGGGACTTGATAGAAGCGCTCGAAGATCCGGGCCTGGTGCTCCTCCGGGATGCCGTGGCCGTTGTCGGTCACGGCGAAGCGGACCCGCTCGCCGTCCACCTTCGCGCTCACGGTCACGGAGCCTCCGACCGGGGTATTGGCGAGCGCGTTGTCGACCAGGAAGCCGAGCACCAGCCGGACGCGCTCGGGATCGGCGAGCACCCGCGGCAGCTCCGGGGCGTCCTCGACCGCGAGCTGGACGCCGTTCCTCTTGGAGGAGGAGCGGAACTCGTCGGCCGCGGCCTGGATCAGGTCCCTCGGCGCCGCCGCCTGGATCCGGAGGTGCTGCCGCCGCTCCTCCAGCCGCGTGATTCCCTCCAGGTTATCGAGGACCCCGGCCATGCGGTCGGCATCGCGCACGGCATCCTCCAGAGCCTGCCTGCTCCCGGCCGCGGGCCGCAAGGTGTCCAGGGAAGACCGCAGGGAGGCGAGCGGGGTACGGAGGTCGCGGGAGGCGGCGGCGAGCAGATCGCTGGTCAGCTCGTCGCTCCGGCGCCGTTCCGTCACGTCTTCCAGGACCAGCAGGGTCCCGAGGCGCTGTCCGCCCTCCTCCAGCCGGATCATGCGCGGCAGGAAGAGAGCCTCCCTGCCGTCGCGCTCCAGGCGGCGGACCTCCGCCTTGGGGACCATGCCATGCACCGGGTTCACCAGGACGGAGATCCAGGCGTCGTGCTGCGGCGGCAAGGGTTCTCCCGGACGCAGGCCGAGGACGGAGGCCGCCGTGGCGTTGACGAGCTCGACCTCCCCGCTCTCGGAGAACACGGTCACGGCTTCCGGGAGCTGATCGATCGCCTGTTGAGAGATCTGCCGGGCGCGCAGGAGGCGGGCCTGGTCGCTGCGCCGCAGCTCGCGCAGGCTGCCGGCCATGGAGTTGAAGGTGGAGGCCAGCCGCCCGAGCTCGTCGCGGGAGGTTACCGGCACCTCCGCATCCAGGTTGCCCCCCTCGATCTCCCGGGCGGCACGCGTCAGGTTTCCGAGAGGGCGCAGGATGGAACGGGAGAGCAGGTAGACCGAGAGCCCAGCCAACGCGGTCCCGAAAAGGAGGAGCAGTGTCATCCGCCGCGCCGCGGAGCGGGCCAGCTCCTTTGCGGCGGCATCGGCCTGCTCCATGCTGCGTTGATTGAGCAGCAGGATCTCGTCCGCGGTGTCCTTGATCTGTTGGAAGACCGGCAGAAGGCGTCCGAAATAGATGCGGCGCATCTCCTCGGGGGAACGCTCCGAGCCGAGCTCCGAGCCGATGTAGCTGTCGAGGGCGGGCTTGAAGGTGGAGTAGAGCTGCCGCAGGCGCTCCGCGAGCTCGGCTTCTCCGGGCTCGGTGATGTTGTCGAGCTCGGCCTGCAGGGCCTCCTGGAAACGGGGATGGTGCTCGGCGGCGAGGGCACGCCCCTTCTCCACCTCGCCCCCGAGGGCGAACAGCGCGGCGCTGTCCATCCGCTCCAGCGACTCCTTCATGCGCTCGCACGCGGTCACGCTCCGGTAGTTCTCGCGCAGGATGACGTCGATCGAGTGTCCGAGATCGGAAAGCAGCGCGATGCTTTCGACGCCGAGGAAGATCAGGATGGCGAGGAGGGCCGCGAAACCGAGGCCGAGCTTGCCGCTCACGCCCAGGCCCGGGCCGGGTATGTGGGACTGTTCGTTCGTGGTCATGGAATCCTCCATGACGCCGAGTGTGGCTCCGGGGGGCGAAAGAAGTCCGGAAGAGGATCGAAAGAGTGTCTAAAGAATTTCGACCGGCTCGGCCAGGAACCGGTACCCGACCCAGGGCTCGGTTCCGATGTAGCGGGGGCTGGCCGGATCGGGCTCCAGCTTGCGGCGCAGGGAGCCGACGTGGACACGCACGGTATCTGTGGTGGTGGCCGGGGCTCCCGTCCAGACGGTGGCGATGATCTGGCTCAAGGTTACGGGCCGGCCGGCCTGGCTTGCCAGAAGCTCCAGGATGGCCAGTTCCGTAGGGGTGAGCCGCACCTCGCGCTCTCCTTGGATCACGGTGCGCCGTCCGCGGTCGATCATCAGGTCGGGGAAGCGCAGGACCTGGGGCATCGCTCTGCCGGTGGTACCGGTTCGGCGAAGCTGGGTGCGCACGCGCGCGAGCAGCTCGCGCAGGTGAAACGGCTTCGTTATGTAATCGTCCGCTCCCAGGTCCAGGGCGCGGACCTTGTCCTCTTCCTCTCCCCGCACCGAGAGAACCAGGACCGGCGTGTGGTCGGTCCGCCGGACCGCCGAGATCACGGCGAAGCCGTCCTCTCGGGGCATGGCCATGTCGGTCACGACCAGGTCGGGTTGATGGTGCTCGAACAGTTCCCGCCCCTCGACCCCGTCGGCCGCGGTCACGATGTCGTAGCCGGCCAGCGCCAGCTCCCGCGACAGGTTCCGGCGGATGTCGGCGTCGTCGTCGACCACCAGGATCAGCGGCTTCGGGCGGGTCATTCTGCCAGGATCTCCTCCAGCTCCGGCGCCGCAGGCAGGTCCAGCCGGGCGATCGTGCCGCCGCCGGAACGGTTCAAGAGCTCGATCGTTCCGCCGTCCGCCTCGGCCAGGCTGCGGGCGATCTGGAGCCCAAGCCCCTCGGACAGGCTCTCGCCCGCGGGCAGCCCCGGACCCCGGTCGCGCACCTCGATCCGTACGTGCCCGTCAAGGGCTTCGGCAGCCAGCTCCAGCGGCTGCTCGGGGGATGCTGCCCGCGCTGCGTTCTCCAGCAGGTTCACCAGCACCTCCAGGCTGACGGAGGGATCGGCCCAGACGTCGGGGCAGCCGGGCTGGATGCGGACCTGAACGGTCCTGCCTTCGAGGATGAGGGCCAGGCTTTCCTGGGCCGCGCGGAAGAGGCTGCCGGCCGGCATCGGCTCCGGGTGGGGCCGGGCGACGCCCGCCTCCAGGCGCGCCAAGGCGAGGAGGTTGTCGATGCGGCGGGTCAGCCGCTCCAGTTGGCGGGAGAGCGAACGCAGGCTGGCAAAATCCTCGGGCCGGCCCGCGAGCCTCCTTTCCAGGTTCTCGATCTCCAGGCGAATCGAGGTGAGAGGAGTACGCAAGTCGTGGGAGACCGCCCGTAGCAAAGCGGTCTTCAATGCGTCGCTCTCACGAACGGCTTCCAGGTGGGCCGTCTCGCGGAGCAGCCGCTCGCGCTCGACGGCGAGGGCCAGCAGGCGCACGGCAGGCTCCAGGACCGCGGGCGGGGCGGTGGGCTCCATGGCCAGCAGGACCCCTCCGATGTGACCGCCGATCTGGAGGGGGATGTAGCTGGTCCCACCGTCCTCCAGGATGCCGGAGCTCTTGCGGGCCGCGTCGACGAACGTGGCGTCGACTTCCGGCGCTCCGATGAGGAGGACCGGCTCGCTGCCGGCGAGGAACAGCGCCCCCGACTCGGCGCCGATGGCGCGCAGCGTCCGGGCCGCGGCCTCCCCCAGGGCTCCTGGGGTGGCAGTGAAGAGGCCGAAGGAGAGGTCGTACAGCACCTCCAGCTCCCGCTGCCGCGCCAGGGCCGCGGCGGCCTCCTGGCGGGCGCGCGCCACCAGCCGGCTGACCAGGGTCGAAGCGGCCAGGAAGCAGCCCAGCGCCACCCAGTTCGAGGGGGCCTCGATCGTGAACGTGCCCGTGGGGTGCATGAAGAAGAAGTTGAGGCAGAGCGTGGCCGCCACGGATGCCGCGGCTCCGACCGTCCATCCTCCCCAAGTGGTGAGGCCGAGCACCGCGACCAGGAGCAGCAGGCCGGCGGTGATCTCGTTTGCGCCCGCGGCGCGGCTGACCAGGATTACGCCGCCCAGGGCGAGCGGCACCGCGGCCCACTTCGCCAGGAGCTGTCCCCACCGTGCCGGCTGCTTGTCCATGACTCCAACCTCAGATTTCGACCTGCATGCCGATCTCGATGACGCGGTTCGGCGGCAGGCGGAAGAATTGCGTGGGCACCTGGGCGTTGCGCCCCATGAAGATGAAGAGCCTGTCGAGGATGCGCGCGGCGAAGTTCTTACGCCGCGAGAGTACCGTGCTCCGGCTGAGGAAGAACGTCGTGCTCGCGGGCTCGATCCCGATCCCGCGGAGCACGCCCGGGACGTCGGGGTCCTCCATGAAGCCGTAGCGGATGACGACGCGCTGGAAGCCCTGGCCGAGCTCTTCGACCGAGAGGCGCTCGGCCTCGGGGACGTGCGGGACCTCCTCGTTGCGTACGGTCAGGAAGAGGTTGCGCTCGTGCACCACCCGGTTGTGCTTGAGGTTGTGGAGCAAGGCGGGCGGCGTGCCGGTCGCCTGCCCGGTGAGGAAGACCGCGGTGCTGGGGGTGCGCGGGATGCCCCGGCGCGCCACGTCGTCGATGACGAGCTCCGGCGGCAGGGAAACTTCAGCCTGTCTGGCCGCAAGGGCGGAGCGCCCGCGCCGCCAGCTCGCGAAGATCACGAAGACGCCCGCGGCGATGACGAGCGGGAACCATCCGCCCTGCGCCACTTTGACGATGTTGGCGCCGAAGAACGCCAAGTCGATGACGAGGAAGATCGCCGTGACGCTCACCGCGGCCCAGAGCTTCCAGCCCCAGATGCGCCGCGCCACCACGAAGGCGAGGAGCGTGGTGATGATCATGGTGGTCGTCACCGCGATGCCGTAGGCGGCGGCGAGGTTGCTTGCGGTGCGGAACTTCACCACGAGCGCGATCGTCCCGAGCATCAGGGCCCAGTTCGCCAGCGGGACATAGATCTGGCCGATCTGCCGCTCCGAGGTGTGGACGATCTCCATGCGCGGCGCGTAGCCGAGCTGGACCGCCTGCCGGGTCAGAGAGAAGACGCCGGAGATGACCGCCTGGGAGGCGATGACGGTCGCCATCGTCGCGAGGATCATCAGGGGATAGAGCGACCATTCCGGGGCGAGCCGGTAGAACGGGTTGTCCGCCGCGCCAGGATTGCGCAGCAGCAGCGCTCCCTGGCCGAAGTAGTTGAGGAGCAGCCCGGGCAGGACCACGGAGAACCAACCGATCTGGATCGGCCGCACGCCGAAGTGTCCGAGGTCGGCGTAGAGCGCCTCGCCGCCGGTCGCGACGAGGAAGACTGCGCCCAGGACCAGGTAGCCGGTCACGCCGTTCTCGGCGAAGAAGCGGAACGCGTACAAGGGGTTGATCGCCGCCAGCACGCCCGGCTCGCGCGCGATGCCGAGCAGGCCGAGGACGGCGAGGACGAGGAACCAGAGCAGGATGACGGGGCCGAACACCAGGCCCACTCCCGCCGTCCCCCGGCGCTGGATGAGGAACAGGAGCACGAGGACCGTGATCGTTATCGGCACGACGTAGGGCTCGAGGTGAGGCGCCACGATCTTGAGCCCCTCCATGGCGCCCAGCACCGAGACCGCGGGCGTGATCATGCCGTCCCCGTAGAGGAGCGCGGCGCCGAAAATGCCCAGGCCGACGAGGAGCCAGGACTGCCGGCGCATCTTGCGCGTAGCCAGCGCCATGAGGGCCAGGATGCCCCCTTCGCCGTCGTTGTCGGCGCGCAGGACGTAGACCTGGTACTTGAGCGTGACCACGATCACCAGGGTCCAGACGATGAGCGACAGGACGCCGAGCACGTTGTCATGGGTGACCGGAACGGCGTGTGGACCGAAAAAGCACTCGCGGAAGGCGTAGAGCGGGCTCGTCCCGATGTCGCCGTAGACGATGCCCATCGCGGTCAGGGAGAGCACGGCGAGACGGCGTGTCTGCGCTTCCCGGCTTGTGTCCAGCGTGAGAGCTGCATTCATGGACCCAAGCCTAGGCGGTAAGACCTAAAGAAGTCCGGAACGAGAGCTAAAGAAGTTCTAAAGATGTGCCGGGGGCCTCCCTTGCAAAGGGGTACGCTTCCGGACGTTCGGGAAGGCTCTCCGGATGGTCCGCACAGTGTTCCGGACGACGGGGAAAGGTCGCCGGATCATCCGCGACACGCTCGGAATCACCTCGAACGGGCTCGAGGAGGCTCTCCCTCGATTGCCCGGCGCGCCCGAGCGGACTCCCGCGAAGGATTTTCCGCCTCCTGGCCTCTTACCTATCCTGTGAGGCGCCTCCGGCCGGCATACACCGCTTCGCCTTGCGGATTGCGCACGTGAGCCTCCTCGCCACCCTTCACGGTGCAGAGCGCACCCTCCGGCGCGACCTCCTGGTCCTGATCATTCTGGCGGCCTGCCTGTACTTCCCGGGCCTCGGCCGCCGTGACCTGTGGAATCCGGACGAGGCGCGCTACGCCCAAGTGGCTCGCGAGATGCAGCAGACCGGCTCCTGGGCGCTACCGCACCTGAACGGGCAGCTCTATACCCAGAAGCCTCCGCTGCTTTTCTGGTCCATCGCCGCGTTCGGTGCCCTGGGCGGCGAAATCGACGAGACGGCAGCGCGTTTGCCCTCCGCCTTGGCGGCGGTCGGCTCTGTCCTCCTCGTCTTCCTCCTGGGAGAACGGCTCTTCGGGCGGCGCGCCGCCTGGCTCGCCGCCGCGGTTTTCGCCACCTGCTTCAAGGTTGCCTGGCAGGGCCGATTCGGACAGATTGACATGCTGCTCACTGCGCTCGTCACCCTCGGCGTCTGGTTCTGGGTCCGCGGGCTCACCGAGAAGCGCCCAGGCTTTTCCTACCTCTTCTTCCTCTGCGCCGGGCTCGCGACTCTGGCCAAGGGCCCGGTAGGGCTGCTGCCACCGCTCCTCTCGATCCTCGCCTTCCTCGCCTTGACCCGAAACTGGGACGAGATGAAGCGCCTCCACCTCTTCCCAGGGCTGCTGCTCTGGGCAGCGGTGGTCCTCGCCTGGCTGGTCCCCGCCGGGTTGGCCGGCGGCCGTGAGTACCTGGATCAGATCGTCTTCAAGCAGAACGTCACGCGCTATGCAGACCCTTGGCATCACTTCCAGCCCTGGTACTACTATCTCTCTGTCATCCCGGCCGACTTCTTCCCGTGGTCCCTGCTCCTGCCCACGGGCCTGGTGATCGGATGGAAGCGCCTTTCCGGGAAGGCGCGGGAGGGGTTCCTCTTCTGTCTCTGCTGGATGGCCGTGACGATCCTCTTCTTCAGCCTTTCGCCAGCCAAGCGCACGGTTTATGTCCTCACCATGTATCCGGCAATGGCCCTGATGGTGGGAGCGGCGCTCGACCGGATCGCCGCGGAATGGCCGCGCGACCGCCGCTGGGCGCAGCTCCCCCTGGCTCTGATCGCCTTCCTGGCGCTGTTGGTGACGGCAGCCTTGCCTTTCGTGGCACGGCAACGGCCAAACGAGGTCGCTCCTCTAGGCGGCGAGCCGTTCGTCTGGATGGTAGTCGCGTCCTTTGCGCCGCTGACTCTCGGAGCGGCCTGGGCCTGGTGGGAGGCCCGCTCCGGCCGGATCACCAGGGCCGCCGGTGTCCTCGCCGCGGGGATCGGAGCCCTCTTCCTCGCCGCGGCTTTCTTCCTGCTCCCCCGCTTCGATAGCGTCAAATCCGCGCGGCCGATGTCGCAGCTCCTCCTCCGGAATATGATGCCGGGGGAGAAGTACGGGATCTATCCCCGGCTCGACTCCACCTTCCTCATCCATACCGGCCGCTTCGCCGTGGAGCTCGATAGCGAAGAGAAGCTCCGCCAGTTCGCCGCCCGCCCCGAAAGGGTCTGGATCCTCGCCCCGCGGGACGAGATCGCGAAGCTTCAGCCGTCCTTGCCGCTCCGCGAGGTGGCGCGCGATCCCGATCCGAAATCCGGCTATCTATTGTTGACGCAGAGTTGGTAGCCGCTTGATGAAACTGGCCCTGCTGTCGAGTATCGGCGTGTCAATGGAGAGCAGATCCAGCACCGTGTCGAACACATCCTGTTGGCGGTATTCGGCGCGTTCGACAATCTCGATCGGCACCGACGCTCTCACGATCAAGGGAATCTGCGCCTGCTCCGGGGGCAGCGCGACGCCAGGCGGCATGCCATGGAACATTCGGCCATCGTCCATCAGCGATTCGCCGTGATCCGACAGATAGATGAACACGTACGGGGCCCCTGAGCTCTCGAGCCTTTGCAGGATCTCGCCGAGAACGTAGTCGGTGTAGAGAATCGTGTTGTCATAGGAGTTGTACAGTTGCTCGAGCGTGCACTGGTTCGCCACGTCGGCGTCATTGCACGTTGGCTTCAGCAACTGGAGCTCAGGCGGGATCCGGGCGCCGTAATCGGGGCCGTGGCTGCCACCGCCCAGGTGCAGGACGACGAACCTCTTCCCGGAGACGTAAGTCCGCAGACTTTCCTCGAGCAAGGGAATCAGGTCCTCGTCGTAGCACTTGCCGCCGTGCGCGCAGTTGCTCACCGGGATCTCGCCGACCGCGGCGCAGTTGTCATAAAGCGTGAAGTTCACGTAGCAGGACGTCGGGATGCCCAGATGCGACACGATCCTCGGCAGCTTGACGTCGGCCTTCTCGAGGATCTCTGGCAGCGCGTACAGAGTAGACCCGCGCCTGGCGATCCCGTTCAGCAGATGAAGACCGTCGAGCTGCCGCAACACGGGGTTCGTGTTCCGGCGGCGGTAGCCATAGAGACTGAAGTTTCTTCTCCGGGCGGACTCTCCGATCGCCAGCACGACCAGCAGGTTGTCGTTCGACCGCACGCGCCCGGTGATCGCGACCTCGCTCTTCCTCGACGCGACATACGGCGCGATCGACCTGGCAGCGGCGCTGATGCTGCCAGACAGGACGTTGATGGGCACCAGCGAATAGACGATGTACTTGTTCGAGACGTTGCCGGCGCGAAGAATGGCGTTGTAGTTCAGGGACAGCAAGGCAACGGCGGCAACCAGGGCCGCCGCGATCAGCTTGAAGGACGCGAACAGATACCGCCAAGCGGGCTGGAACGTGATCTCGGCAGAGAGGATGATCAGCACCGGCACGATCATCAGGAGCGCGACGTACGGCAGCATCTGCGGCGACAGCAGTTGGCCGACTTCGGTGGAGTCGGTGTGCAACGTGTTCATGACCATCGAGCGGTCGATCGCGACGTCGTACTTGGAGATGAAGTACGTGGCGGCAGTGCTGGCCATCACCAGCAGGATCGCCAGGGGCTTGACCGTGCGGCGGTGGGCCAGGAGGGTAAAGACGACGATGAACAGGCACAGCCCGGCAAGCAGGTATGCCGACAGCGCCAGATAGTCGACTCCGCCCTTGCGCGGGAACCACTTCGCCAGCTTGTCGATGTTCAGCGCGTTGCAAACCAAGTATAGCAGTGCCGGGAACGCAACCGCGAACTTGACGTGAGAGGTCTGAAACCTGAGCCTTGCGCCGCTCGCCATGCCGTGATGCCGCCTTTCGAGGTTCAGTCGTAGTCGGCGAGCGGTTTCTCGGCGAGGGGAAGCAGCAAGCCGTGACTCGGTGCGTGACTCGGTGCGAGGACGTTCTCGATGGCGCTGGGTTGGAGGACGAACATGTAATGGTAGAGGGCGTCCGCGACGATCAGCATGACGAAAAAAGACACCACGGTATCCGAGAAGAAATGCGCTCCACTGGCGATTCTGGACAACGACACCGCAACGCCGAAGCCCACGGCGGCGACTGCGATCACCCGCCGCCTGCTCAGCGCAATCGCGAACGCCATGAAGAAGAACGCGCCGGCGGCATCCCCCGACGAGAAGGAACAGTTGGTGCTGCATTGGCCGGCGACGGCGAAGGCGGGGGTGAACTGGCGCGAGCCGCCGAACTCCCGCAGGTCCCTTGGCCGCGCGCGGCCAAAGTGATTCTTGAAAACCACGTTGACGATCAGGCCGGAGCCGAGCACCAGCACCAGGAGCAGATACAGGACCTTCCTGCCGTCGATCCCGCACAGGTTGCGCCGCGAGAGGTTGTTGAAGGCATAGATCCCGATGACCCCAACCATGGACACGGCAATGAAGACGCCCACGGCCTCGTGCAGCAGCTTCGTCCAGAGCTGCGCCGCGGCATGGAAGCCATGGTCGAAGAACAGTCGCGAGATCAGGAGGTCGAGGTCGGAGAACGCCACCAGGAGCAGGGACGATATAACGAAACCGAGGAGGAGCCTCCGGGCGCGCTGAGTCGTCAGGTAACTCATCGACAGTAAGAGGCTCCAGGAAGCGGAATCCTTCGTGTGAGAGAATCCGAAGGATTTTCGGCCGCCAGGCCTCTTACCTCCGATGTGGTCCAGGAGATCCAACGAGCTCGACCCCCAAGCCGACGACCGCGCGCTGGTCCGGCGCATGCGGGCCGGTGAGGAGCCGGCTTTCGAGCAGTTCTTCAACGCTTACTTTCATCCGCTCTACCGCTTCGCCCTCGTCCGGCTCGATCACGACGCCGAGCTCGCCAAGGAGATGACCCAGGCCGCCCTGTGCCGGGCGCTCGAGAAGCTCGATACCTACCGCGGCGAAGCGGCGCTCTTCAGTTGGCTCTGCTCGATCTGCCGTTTCGAGATCAGCGGCCATTTCCGGCGAGCCGGGCGCCTGCCCCCGGCCGACGATCTCAAGGAGGACGGCGTTGCGTTGCGCGGTGTCCTCGACTCGCTCGCGGCCGACGCCGACGATCCCGAAAACGCCCTGCTCCGCCGCGAGGTCGCGCGTCTGGTCCATGTCACGGTCGATCACCTGCCTCCCCACTATGGGCAGGTGCTGGAGTGGAAATACACAGACGGCCTGTCGGTGAAACAGATCGCCGAACGGCTCGGAACCAGCCCGAAGGCGGTCGAATCGCTGCTGACCCGCGCGCGGCAGGCCTTTCGCGACGGCTTCGCGAGCCTCGCCGGCAGCCCGGGCAGCGAAGCCTTCGAGGGGAGTTGACCATGGACGACGAAGATCGGATCGAGCCGGAGCGTCCCGCGGATGAAGTCGCTGCGCTGCTCGATGTCGCGGGCCGGCGGCCGCGCCTTCCCGAGGAGGAGGTCGCGCCCATCCGGGCCGCCGCCCGCGAGGCCTTCCAGCGCCAGGCGCGCCGGACCGCGCGGAGGCGCCGCCTCGTCTGGGCGGCCGGAGGCAGCCTCGCCGCGGGCCTGCTCCTGACGATCGGGCTGACCCTGCGCCCTCCAGCCGATCCCGGAGCCGGCCGGCCGGTCGCGACGGTCGAGATGATGGACGGCGATGTCACCGTCCTGGACGCCGAGGGCCGGCCGGCTGGCTCGCAGACCGTGCGGCAGACCGTGCTCACGGGTGCGGTCCTCAGGACCGGCGAGAGCGGAAGCGCCGCGGTGCGCCTGCCCGGCGGAACCTCGGTCCGGATCGACGCCGGCTCGGCGGTGCGGCTCGACTCCCCCCGCCTCGTGAGCCTCGAGCGGGGCGCTGTGTATGTCGATGCCGGACCGGGCGCCACGCCCGGCCAGGAGATCGAGATCGCCACGTCCCTCGGCTCGGTGCGGCATGTGGGCACTCAGTTCGAGACGCGCCTGCTGCCCCGAAGCGGGCCAGGAGGCCTGGCGCTGCGGGTGCGGGTACGGGAAGGGACGGTGCTCGTCGAGCAGGCGGGAGAGACGCATCAGGTCCGCGCCGGCGGCGAGCTGCTGCTAGCGGCAGGCAGCCGCCCCGAGCGGGCGGGGATTTCCGTCCATGGCCCGGGCTGGAATTGGATCCAGAGGACCGCGCCGCCGTTCGAGATCGAAGGCGCCCGCCTCGTGGACTTCCTCGACTGGGCCTCGCGGGAGACCGGGTTGCCGTGGCGGCTCGCGGGCCCGCGCGCCGCCAGCAGGCCGGAGGACGTCATCCTGCACGGCTCGATCGAAGGTCTGACTGCCGAGGAGGCGCTCGGCGTCGTCCTGCCGAGCTCCGGCTATCGCCATCGCCGCGTCGGCGATGAGATCGTGATCGAGAGAGCGGGCCCCTGATTCCCCCTCTCCCCGTGGGGAGAGGGTCGGGGAGAGGGGCATGGGATCAAAACTGCCAGCGAATCCCGAACGAGGGGAGGAACTCTCCCCAGCTCAGCGTGTCGTAATCAACGCGCGGCTCGCCATCCGCTCCGAGGCCGAAGGAGAAGTCGTCGAAGCCGCGGACATTGGCTCGGTCATAGAGGTTCTGCACCTCGAGGTAGGTATTCAACTGGCCGCGCGGCAGCGCCCACGTCCGGCTCAACCGCGCATCCAGCCGGTGATACGCAGGGAGACGCTCGGCGTGGAACGGCCCCGGCACGGGCTCGACATGCGCCGCCCCGTCGGGATCGTAGACGGCGTTCCCCGTGACTCGCGTGGTCGGCCAGCCCGTGTGATACAGCCAGGCGGCGTGCAGGTTCCACCCGTACGCCAGCCGATAGTTGAGGTCGGAGCGCACGGCGTGCGGCTGGTCGTTGCTGCGCGGCGCCCAGCGGCCGTCGATCTGGTCTTCGATCGAGCTGAAGGCATAAGACAGGCTCCAGCCCAGCCGGCCGCGGTCCGCGCCGCGGAAGAAGAGCTCGATGCCCTGGGCCCGCCCGGCCTCCGGAGCGATGCGGATCCGGTCGCCGGTCAGCTCGGGAAACAGGACGGTTGGATTGAAAAGGTTTTCGAAGCGTGCCCGCGGACGGCGGAGCAGGCGCTGGTAGGCCTCCACCCGGACGGCCGCTCCCCCTTCGCGCCGGTGCTCGAAGCCCAGGATACGGTGCTCGGCCCGCTCGGAGCGCGCCAGGACCGTCTCGCCGTCCTCGACCTGCAGCTCGTTCGGCCGCTGGCTCTGGTGGAACCATCCCCAGGCGAGGCGGACGACGCTGTCGTCCCGCGGCTGCCAGGCCAGATTGAAGCGCGGGCTGAGGCGGCTCTCGTCGAGGGCGCTGTGGTGATCGAAGCGGACGCCGACCTCCGCGGTGAGGGCGTCGAGAGGCCGCAGGCGCGAGCTCACGAAGGCGTTGGTCTGGTCGACGGAGAGCACCCCCTGGAACCGCGTGCTGCCCACCGCGGGCTCCGGGCGCAGCGGCGCGAGTGGATCGGTCAGCTCGCGGTCATTGAAGTAGTCGACCGTCGAGCGGAGCTGCCGCAGCTCGGCCCCTGCCTCGAAGGATGCGCGCTCCCAGGGCTCCCAGCGCCAGACGTTCTTGAATCCGGCGACATCGAGGATGCGGTTGTCCCGCAGGCTGAAGCTCGCCTCGCTCCGCTCGGCGGAGCCCGCACGGTCGCGAGTGAGGCGGGCCGACGAGATGATCGATTCGACGAAGAGATCGGAGCCCAGCACGGCGTCATGGGTCAGCCAGAGGTAGTGGTTGCCCCACTCGCTGCGGTAGCTCTCTCCGGCGGACTCCGAGGCCGGCAGGTCGAGCTCGTCCTCGGCGAAGAGGGCGTTGAGCTGCAGGGCCTGGCCGGGACGGAGTGAGTACTCCAGCTTGCCGAAGCTGTCCCAGTAGTTCGGCTCCTCCTCGCGTCCGCTGCCTTCGAGCACGAGATGGTAGTCGCCGCCGCGGAAGGCGGAGTACCAACGGCCGCGCTCCCCGGCGAAGGCGCCCGCGGCCGAAGCCTCGGCGAACACGAGACCGATCCCCAGACCGAATCGCGTCCCGTGCGCGGGCGCAAGCGTGGTCATGTCGATCACCCCGCTCATGCGGTCCCCATACTCCGCGGGATAGCCCCCCGTGGAGAGCGACACACGGCCGAGAAAGGTCGGCGCGACGATGCTCAGGGCGCTGTCGAGCTCCTGGACGTGGTAGGGGGCCAGCAGCTCGAGACCGTCGAGGAGCAACAGCACTTCGTCGTCCCGGCCGCCGCGGACGGAGACCTGCGAGGAGGCCTCGGAGGTCGCGACTCCAGGCAGGATGCCGAGGGTGCGGAAGGTGTCATCGCCGAGATGGGGCAGCTCCGCGACCTCGGCGAGGTCCAGGGTCAGGGTTCCGAGCGGACCATCCTGCCGGGGGTCGCTCGGCCCGGGAGTCACCACGATCTCTTCCTTCACCCGCTGCATGGGGGCGGGTTCCGTGTCTGGAGGCTGCGGCGATCGTGGAGGCGCGGCGGCGACCACCACCAGGCGCCCCGCGACCTCTTCGACGCGCAGGCCGTGGGGGCGCAGGAGCTCGTCGAGGCGGGCGCGAGGAGTCCTACCCCGCGGCTCGGACTCGACCCGCATCGAATCCCGGACGACGCTGCTGGAGAAGACGACGGGGAGCCCCGCGGCCTGGAGGACCTGGAGCGCCTCTTTCAGGCTGAGATCGCGGAAGGTGTGGCCCTGCCCGGAGGCGGCCGGCGCCACCAGGAGCCCGATCATGAGGGCGCACACGAGCACTCCCGGCTTCATCGGTTGCGAAGGATCTCGGACCTTTCTGCCTCTTCCCCCCCAGACAAAGCGGCCAGGGTCGATCCGAACGGCCTGCACAGTGTCGCTCGATTTTCATGCGAGATCAATCGGCTTTTCGCGGCCGCAGTCTCCGGCGCGTCCCATCCGGCCTTGTGGGTTGGAAGGTTGCCGTCCTCCACAACCACGGGCACGCCGGAGCGCGGGGGCGTTTGCGCGATCCACCCCCGGGCGCCTCACGCCCACCCGTGGGATTCTGCGACTCACCCCCGAGTCGCAGCATCCCGAGCTCCAGCGGCAGAAAATTGCCCGACTTTCGGAGCATACGTACCGGCTGCGGCAGCCGCCCGAGGCCGTTATGCTCCCAATCCAGGGCCGGCAGGCTCCGCATGCTCCCAATATGCTCCGAAAGACGGCCGGTGTGCTGCGACTCGCGCACGAGCGGCTGCCGCTCACGGTCGGGACGCTGAGACTCGGGGCCGAGTCGGAGCATACCGACCGTGAGCGGGGGCGGCGCACGGTCGATTCGGAGCATCTCTGCCTCGCTTACACCCCGCCGGACCTCCAGATGCTCCGAATTGCCTGGACGGGGCTGGCGCCGGGGCTCGGATGCATGCGTCTTCTAGGGTTTCATGTAGGGGCGGCCCTTGTGGCCGCCCTCCGGAAGGGCACCCACAAGAGGTGCCCCTACAGCGGGATGGCCCATCTTTTCCGGCGTGACAGGGTACTACGGCGCCAGCACCCTGTACTTCCAGCACCCCTCCAGGCGGCCGAGCCTCCAGCCGAGCTGCCAGAGCCAGCGGGCCCGGCCTTCCTGCGTCAGCAGCATCAGGGGAGTCTTCACGAGCAGCTTGGCCCAGCGGAGGGTGCCGGGGAGCCAGCCGAGGCGGGGCATGCCACGGGTGCGGTACTTCTTGTAGATCAGGACGTTGTGCTTTCCGTAGCTGATTCCCTGCCGGAAGATGCTGCCCACGTCGTGGCGATGGCGGATGCGCACCACCGCGTCGGGGGCGAAGGCGAGCTCGTGGCCCGCGAGCTGGAGGCGCCAGCAGTAGTCCGTGTCCTCCAGGGCGGGCATGGACTCGTCGAAGCCTCCAACCTCCTCGTGCGCGGAGCGCCTCACTCCCAGCCCGCCGCCTCCGGCGTGGGGGAGGAAGGCAGGGTAGTCGTAGCGGGTAACTCCATCCTTTTGCGGGTTCAGATGGGTGCGCTGCACCCAGGCCGGGTTGAGCGCCTGGTTGTCATAGCGGCAGGCTACGAAATCATGCTGCGCGAGGGCCTTGGCCATGGCTTCGAGCCAGCCGGGAGCGACCTGGTCGTCCGCATCCACGAAGAGGAGAGCGTCCCCGGTTGCCGCGGCCGAGCCCACGTTGCGGGCGTGGGCCTGCCCCTTCCTGCCCGAGGCGTCGATCACCCGGAGGCCTGGGATGCGGGTCTTGTATTGCTCGACTAGGGCGCGGGAGCCGTCGGTCGAGCCGTTGTCGGCCACGATCACCTCCCACTCGCCGGGCCAGCCCTGGCCCGCAAGGCCTTCGAGCTGGTCCCCGAGCGTGGCCGCAGCGTTGAGGCAGGGGATCACGACGCTGAGCTTGCGGGGGGGGGCCACGAGGAGGGCATCATAAGCGATACCATTCGCCCCCATGACCGCCCGACGCCAGGAAGGATGGCTCTTCGCCGCCCTGATCGTGCTGCACCTGCTGCCGATCTGGCTGCTGCCGTTCGCGCCGACCCAGGACGGCCCGGCTCATCTCTCGATGGCTCACGCCCTTCGCCAGTACGGCGAGCCCGAGGGGCTCTACCTGCGGGAGTACTTCGTCCAGAACCAGGAGGCGATCCCCAACTGGTTCGTCTTCTTCCTTCTCTCGGACGTCCTTCGCTTTCTCTCCCTGCCGGTGGCGGAGAAGGTGCTGCTCTCGGCTTACGTGGTCCTTTTGCCGCTTTCAGCCTGGTATTCGCTGGGGGCGCTTCGGCCAGGGTCCAGGTTCCTCGCCTTCCTGAGCTTCCCCTTCATCTACAACTTCCTGCTCAACATGGGCTTCTACAACTTCAGCTTCAGCCTGCCCGCGTTCCTCTTCTCCGTGGGGTTCTGGCTGCGGCATCGCGGGCGGCTCGGGATCGGCCACACGGCCATCCTCGCGCTTCTGGTGCTCTGGACCTACTTCTGCCATCCGGTCACGCTGGCGGTGCTGGTGGGGACGCTTTTGACGCTCGCCTCGTGGCGCACCCTGCGCCTGCGGTCCTTTAGAGGATTGGTGGCGCCGCTCGTTGCCTCGGCTCCGGCCGTGATGCTCCTGATTGCCTTCCTGCAGGACCGGATCGGCGGCAATGTGTCCGACATGACCTTCGCGGCCAAGGCCCGCCAGCTCGCGAGCCTCTACTCCCTGGTCTCGCTCGACACCCGGCTCGTGGGCTTCTCGATTGCGCTTTCCGTCCTTCTGGGCCTGCTCGCCGTGGCGGCGCTGTCGCGCCGGTTCCGGCGAAGACGGTTGCTGCCGGGTGACGGGCTTCTCTTCGCCTGCCTGTTCCTCATCGGGATCTACTTCGCGGCCCCGAACGAGATGGGGCAGGGGGGATTCGTCACCCACCGGCTCAACCTGTTTCCGTTTCTGATACTGATCCTCTGGCTGGGGACGTTCTCCTTCCCGGAGGCGCTCCGGACCGCGATCCGCTCGGCGAGCGCCGCGGTCTCCCTCGGGTTCCTGGCCGCGATGTTTGCGATCTGGGCGGGGCTGGGTGCCTACCTGTCCGACATCCTGACCGCGGCCCCGCACCTGGAGCCGCGGCGTACGCTGCTGACCCTTTCCTTCTCGAATGCCGGGGAGGACGAGGACGGCAGCGGCGACGACCTCACCTTCCGCACCTGGCCGTTCGTCCACGCGGGGAGCCATCTGGCGGCGCGCGTGCCGCAGGTGGACCTGTCCCTTTATGAGGCACATGAGGACTACTTTCCTCTCACCTACCGGCCGCGGCGCGATCCCTTCATCCATCTCGCCCGCGACCCGCTCGACCTGGAGGCCCAGCCGCCCCGGGTGGACCTTGGCCGATATCCAGGACGCATCGACTACGTGCTGCTCATCTGGCCTGCGGCAGATGAGAAAGGAGCGGGGGACGTGCGGCGCCAGCTCGGAGCCTACGAGCGGGTCCATGTCTCTCCAGAGGGGCTTGCCGAGCTGTGGCGACACAAGTAAGGAGAGAGATTCTGCTGCTCGGGGCACTGATCGCGATCCACCTGATCCCGATCTGGACCCTCTCCTACTTTCCATCCCAGGACGGTCCTGCCCACGTGGCCATCGCCAACATCCTGCGCGAGTACGGCGAGCCCGAGGGGCAGGTGCTGCGGGAGTACTTCGTCCGCGATCCCGGAGCGGTCACCAACTGGTTCGTCTACTTCGTGCTGGCGTACGGGCTCGGCTTCCTGCCGGTGGCGATCGCGGAGAAGGCCTTCCTGAGCGCGTACGTGATCCTCTTCCCCCTGGCGGCGCGCTATGCGGTGCGGGGGGTGGAGCCGCGCAACGGCTTCCTCGCCTTGCTGGCGGTGCCGTTCACCTACAACTACCTGCTGGCGATGGGCTTCTACAACTTCTGCTTCAGCCTGGTGGCGTTCCTCTTCGCGCTCGGGTATTGGCTGAGGCACAGGGATCGGCCGGTCGTCTTCGCCTTGCTGGCCCTGTGGGTGTACGTCTGCCACGTGATCTCCTTCGGGATGCTCGTGGCGGCCGTCGGCACCCTCGGCGCCTGGGAGGTCTTCTCCCAAGGCTGGAGCCGCGCCCGCAGCCTGGTGGGGACGGCGCTCGCGCTGCTGCCCAGCCTGCTCCTGATGATCTCCTTCATGAACGGCTCGGGCCTGGGGACCACCTCTCTGCCGGTCCGTTACAAGCTCCTGCAGCTCGTCACCCTGGACAGCCTGGCCTCCTTCGACCCCCAGACGCGCTTCTTCGGCTACGCCGCGGCATTCCTGTTGGGTGCCCTGGCAGCCTGGGCGCTCTTGCGGCGGCCTCCCGCGGGGAAGGGATGGCTCGCCGTCGTGGTGGTCTACATCGCGCTGGTCCTCGCGATGCCAACCAACGTGGGAGTCGGTGGGTTCATCTCCTGGCGCCTGAGCCTGTTCACCGTGCTTGCCCTGATCCTCTGGCTCGCCCACTTCGACCTGCCTGCGCCGGTCCGCCGGTGGACCGCGATCCTCTCGGTCAGCCTGGCGCTCGGCCTGCTGAGCCTGCTCTGGACGCGCTGGTGGGCGGTCGACAACTACATGGCCGAGTACCTCTCGGCAGGGGAGCGGATCCCGGAAGGGAGCACGTTGCTCCACCTCTCCTATGCCCATCAGGGCCGGTGGCCGGATGGCCGCCCGATCGCGTTCCGGGTCGAGCCCTTCCTGCACGCCGGATCGCGCATCACGGCCGGTAAAACCGTGGCCGACCTCTGGCTCTACGCCGCGGACTTCCCGGGCTATTTCCCCCTCCATTACCGGCCGGAGCGGAACCCCTATGAACACATCGGCGTGGGGCCGAGCCCGGAGGACGTGCCGCCGGGCGTGGAATTCCTGACCTATCCGGAGCGCACCGGCGGCCGGGTCGATTACGTGCTCCTCTGGCAGGTTCCCTGGGAGTGGCAGCATCCCGCGGTCCACTCTGTAAAGGCGCAGCTCGAGGCGGGCTATGAGCGGGTCTGGGTCTCGCCACGCGGGCTCGCCGAGCTCTGGCGGTACCTAAAATGAAGCGGCCTTCCGGAGAGGCGCTGCTGCTCGGGGCGCTGATCGCCATCCACCTGGTCCCGGTCTGGACCCTCTCCTACTTCCCGTCGCAGGACGGCCCTGCCCATCTGGCCATTGCCAACATCCTGCGCGAGTACGGCGGGCCCGGCGGGCAGGCCCTGCGGGAGTACTTCGTGCTCGAGCCGGGGGCGGTCACCAACTGGTTCGTCTACTTCCTGCTGACCCATGTCCTGCGGTTCCTCCCCCTGGCCCTGGCGGAGAAGGCCTTCCTCAGCGCGTACGTAATCCTTCTGCCCTTGTCGGTGCGCTACGCGGTGCGGGCGGTGGAGCCCCGCAACGCCATCCTCGCCCTGCTCTCCCTGCCATTCATCTACAACTACCTGCTGGGGATGGGCTTCTACAACTTCTGCTGCAGCCTGGTGGCGTTCTTCTTTGCCCTCGGGTATTGGCTGAGGCACCGGGAGCGCCTCGGATGGCTTCACGGGACCGTCTTCGCAGTCCTCACGCTCTGGGTCTACCTTTGCCATGTCGTGTCGGTGGGAGCGCTGCTGGCGGCGATCGGCACGCTGTGCCTGTTCGATCTGCGGCGCCGCACCATCCTGCCTACGGCCCTGGCTCTCCTGCCCACCGTGGCCTTGATGCTCGTCTTCGTGGGCCGGACGGCGTCGGAGATCACCTCGATCCCGGTGAAAGACAAGCTCGTGAAGCTTTTGACGCTCGATGTGCTGGCCTCTTTCGATCCCCGGACCCGCTATGTCGCCTACACGGCAGCGGTCCTGTTCGGCATTCTGGCTTTTTGGGGTCGAAAGAGCAGGTGGCTCGCGGTCTTCGCGGTCTTCGCCGCGCTGGTCCTTCTGATGCCGACGAACGTGGGAGACGGCGGGTTCATCGAGCTGCGCCTGAGCCTCTTCCCCTTCTTCGCCCTGATCCTCTGGCTCGCCGTCTCGGAGCTCTCCGTACCTCTGCGGCGGGGGATACAGGTCGCGGCGATAGGCCTCAGCCTGGCGCTGCTCGGATTGCTCTGGACCCGCTGGCGGGTGCTCGACGTTTACCTGGCCGAGTACCTTTCCGCCGAGGAGCGGATCCCGGAGGGGAGCACGGTGCTCCCCCTGTCCTACTCCCACCTCGGCACGGGGCCGGACGGCGGCGAAATCTCGTACCGGGTCCAGCCTTTCGTGCATGCCGGGTCGCACATCACGGCCCGGAAGCCCGTGGTCGACCTCCGGCTCTACGCGGCCAACTACGAGGGCTACTTTCCCGTCCACTACCGCCCGGAGCTGAACCCGTACAGCCACATCGCCCAGGGATACTGGGCCGAGAGGGTGCCGCCCTGGGTGGAGTTCCTGACCTATCCGAGGCGCACCGGCGGGCGGGTCGACTACGTGCTCATCTGGCAGGCTCCGCCGGACCGGAAGCATCCGGCGATGCGCTCGCTGTGGCGGCAGCTCCGGACGGGCTACGAGCGGGTCTACGTTTCGCCGCGGGGTTTCGCCGTGCTCTATCGGGACAAGCGCGAGCGGACGAGAGGCGCCAGGATCTTGCCGACCGCGCGGTGACCCTCCTCGTTCCAGTGCTGGTCGCGAGGGTAGCGGAGCCGCGGCCAATCGGCCCGTACGCTGTCGAGGGAGAGGTAGGGGATTTCCTTTGCCTTCAGGACTTTTTCGAGGTTGGAGCGGTCGGCCTCGTAATCCTGGCCGCGGCTCTCGATGAGCAGGGCGAGGACGCCCCCCCCTGATCGACTGGCCTGGTCGCGGATCGAAGCGAGGGCCTGTGCCGTGGGCTCGTAGAGGCCCAGGGAGCGATGGACGGCTTCTTCCTTCCTGCGGGCCAGGGCGCGGGCGGCATCGCCCAGAGGGGGCAGGGCGAGCCGCGCCAGGTAGGAGGCGTGCTTTGCCCAGGCCGTGGCGGTCCCGATCCCTGGCAGGCGGGTGTCGCCGAGGTAGAGGTTGCTCCCGATCTGGTGGATGCGCCCCACGTAGCCCTGGGAGACGATGTACCCGTCCATGTAGAGGAAGGGAGTGCCGCACCGGTTGCGGTCCCAATGGGGGGAGAGGGTGACGACGACGAAATCCGGCCGCAGGAGGGGGAGGAGGGCACGGGCGTGCGCGGCCATCTGACAGGTGCTGTACCCGGGGACACCGCCGTTGTAGACCCGGATGCCGGACTCGTGCTCCAGGACCGCGGACCAGGTGCGGTCTGCCGGCACCCCCTCGCCGAAGGTCATCGAGTCCCCGATCGCCAGGATCGACGGCTGGGGTCCGGCCGTGTGGCGGTGCTCGCGCATGCCGTGCCGGCTGATCTCCACCGGCATCTCGAACTCGCCGGTGAAAGCGGTCTCCCGGCCCTGGAACCCTGGCCGCAGCGCATACCCGCTCACGGAGTCGGCCTGGAAAAGGTACTGCGGGTGGTTCCCGCCGGCGAACCAGGGGGAGCCCCGGCCCATCGCGCCGATGCCGAGGATACGCAGCGCGGCCTCGGCGAAAAGCAACGCCACCAGGGCCGAAGCCCCGGCGAGGGCGGTTTTCTTCCGGCGCTCGCTAACCATTCGGCGGCCACTCCGGCACGAGTTGGAAGATTACGCCCTTCGGCCGGCTTTCGAGCCTCAGCTCGTACAAGTAATAGTCATCCGTCCACCACATGCGATGGCGGGCGCGGACCTCGGGCTTGAGCTGGAGGCTCGTTCCGTCCGCCTTCCGCATCTGGATTCCCGCGAGCGGCTGCGGACTGCCGATCAGGAGGTCCCCGGGCTCGCCGGGCGCCAGGCGCAGCCGGTCCCCGTCGGGGCTCAGGCTTGGGGTGAGCAGCCGGATCCAGAGCAGGTTGTGGACGAAGTCCTCCCGCCCCGAGGGCTTCAGGTGCGAGAGGGTGGTTTCGAAAGGGAGCCAGCGGCGGGCCGCCTCGGAGACGTAGCGGTAGCCGCCCTCGGACGCCAGGGGGAAGATCCGGGGCGCGGACCACAGCGGGAGGAGGAAGGGCGCCGCCAGCAGCGTGACCAGGACCGCGGCGAGAGCCCCCAACGCCGGCCGCACCGGCCGCGCGGCCAGGAACCAGAGCGCCGGATAGAGCGGCAGGAAGTAGCGGTTCGCCATGGCCCCGCCGCCGCCATAGAAGTTGAAGGGCCGCAGCCAGAACAGGACCGCCGCGGCCAGGAGCACGGACAGCACCAGCGCCCATCTCCCCTCGCCCCGCCGGAAGGCGAAAAAGCCCAGGACCAGGGGGAGGAAGTAGGGGAGGATGCCGACGTGGCGGCCCACCAGGTAATAGACCGTGTTCCACCCGCCCTGGCGGGGGTCGAAGCCCATCTTGAGCGTGTCTTCCTTGACCCAGGAGTGCGTGCCGCGCTCTGCGATCTGCCCCGCCCAGTCGATGTCGCTGATCGCTGGGAAGCCCGTGTAGGAGTAGAAGCTCCGCCGGTCGCCGCCATAGCTCGTCCAGGTTCCCCGGGTCGCCAGGCTGGCGAGGATCGCGATCAAGACCAGAGCCGCCGCGCCCACCGCCACCACCTTCTTGCGAGCGCCCACCGGAGTGGCCAGGAGCAGCCCCGCATACAGGGGGCGGGAAAGCATGACGATGGCCAGCAGGGCTCCCGCCGCGAGCCAATGCCTCTTCTCGGAAATCAGGGCCAGGGCGATGGCGACCAGGCACATCAGGAAGAGGTCGGAGTGGACCCAGAAGACGTAGGCGAAGGTCACCGAGGCGAAAACCCAGGCCGCGACCCAGAGCGGAGCCACATCTCCGATCCGCCGCTGGAGCGCCCGCCCGGCCATCACCGAGGCCAAGGCGAGCAGCAGGGCATTGGCCACGGCCGCGCCGCGGGTGGGGGAGAGGCGCACGAACGGCGCGATGAAGAGCGGATAGGCGGCGGGCTTGCCGTAGACCAGGGTCTTGCCGCCATCCACGCTCTGCAGGATCAGCCCCTCGGGCGGACGGCCCCACTGCTCCACGAACCGGTCATGATCCTTGCGGGTGTACTCGAGGTCGAAATCCCAGGCGAGGCTCTGGGCCTCCATCAGGTAGGTGGCCTCGTCGCCGACGAACGAGGGCCAGTCGCGGCGGTCCAGCGTCGCGGCGGCGGCGAGCGTGGCCGCGAGGAGGAGGCCCAGGATGGCCCAGGACAATCTGTTCATCGGGGCGGGATTGTACTCCCCTGTTACAATACGCGCCGATGAGCCAGCCCATTCCGTTCGGTAAGACCCCTGTGATCACTCCGGCGCCCGAGGAGGTGGAGATCAGCGTCCTCGTTCCGGTGCTCGACGAGGCCGAGACGGTCCAGGAGCTGGCGCGGCGGGTCGCGGACGTGCTCGGCCGGCTCGGCCGCTCGTTCGAGATCGTGTTCGTGGACGACGGCTCGTCAGACGGCACGCCCAGTCAGGTGCGCGAGGCGCGCGAGCGGGACCCCCGGGTCAAGCTGGTCCGCCTGCGCCGCAACTTCGGCAAGGCCGCCGCCCTCTGCGCCGGCTTCGACCACTGCACCGGCCGCATCATCATCACCATGGACGGCGACCTCCAGGACGACCCCGAGGAGATCCCCCGTTTCCTCGCCAAGCTGGAGGATGAAGACCTCGACCTCGTCTCCGGCTGGAAACGCCGGCGCCAGGACCCCGCCTCCAAGCGGCTCCCCTCGCGCCTGTTCAACTGGGTGACGCGCCAGCTCGCGCAGGTCGACCTCCACGACTTCAACTGCGGCTTCAAGGCCTACCGGCGCGAAGTCCTCGCCGAGATCTCGGTCTACGGGGAGCTCCACCGCTACATCCCGGTGCTGGCGAGCCGCCGCGGTTTCCTGGTCGGGGAGATCCAGGTGCAGCACCATCCGCGGCTCCACGGCCGCAGCAAGTACGGCTGGGACCGCCTCTACAAGGGGTTGCTCGACCTGATCACGGTGCTCTTCATCACGCGCTACACCCGCCGGCCGCTCCACCTGTTCGGAACGCTGGGGCTCGGGTTCTTCATCAGCGGCGTCGCGATCGACACCTGGCTTGCCTACCTTTGGGTCTTCCACCATGAAGACCTCTCCAACCGGCCGCTCCTGCTGTTCGGCAACCTGTTGATCCTGCTGGGGATCATGGTGCTCACCACCGGGCTGATCGGCGAGATGATCACGTTCAAGAACTTCCGGCGCCGCGACAGCTACTCGATCAAAGAGTGGCTGGAGTGAACGGGCGCCCGCTCGACCTGCTCTTCCTCACCCAGACCTATCCCCGCTTCGAAGGGGACACCGCGGGCCCCTTCATCCGCGACCTGGCCCGGGGGCTCGTGCGCCTGGGCGACCGGGTGACCGTGCTCGCGCCTCATGCCGAAGGGGTGCCGGCCCGTTGGGAGGACCAGGGCGTCGAGACGGTCACCTTCCGCTACGCGCCCGAGCGTTACGAGGTCCTGGGGTACGGCCGGAGCCTGGAAGCCGACGAGCGGGTCAAAGGCGGCGCGGCCATCGCGGCTCCTCTTTATGCCCTGGGGTTGCTGCGGGCGGTCCGGAAAGCTAGGCGGTTCGACCTCGTTCATGCCCACTGGATCGTGCCCAACGGGGTGATCGCGGCTTTCAGCTCTGCTCCCTTGGCAATCGGTCTTCATGGGAGCGACGTCTTCCTCGCCGAGAAGCCGGGAGTGCGGATGGCTGCGGCCTGGGCGCTCCGGCGCGCTCGGCTCCTCACCGGCTGCTCCCCGGAACTGGTGGACCGGGTCCGCGCCCTCGGCTTTCCCGAGGAGCGCTCGCGGGTCATCCCCTATGGAGTGGACGTGAAGACCTTCTCCCCCGGCCGAAGCGGCTGGCGCGAGCGCCTCGGAATCCCGGAGGACGCTCCGCTCATCCTGAGCGTCGGCCGGATGGCGACCAAGAAGGGGTTCCACGTCCTCATGGAGGCCCTTCCGGAGATTCTCGCCTCCGGAGCACACGTGGTCCTTGCCGGGGGAGGAGACCTCCTACCGGAATTCCAGCGTCAGGCGCCCAGATTCGACGGCCGGCTCCACCTGCCCGGCCCGGTGCTCCGCGACACCCTGCCGGACCTCTACCGGGCGGCGGACATCTTCGTCCTGCCCGCGGTCCACGACTCCAAGGGGAATGTCGACGGCCTGCCCAACGTCATCCTGGAAGCGATGGCGAGCGGCCTGCCGGTGGTGGCATCCGGGATCTCGGGCATCCCCCTTGCTGTCGAGGACGGGCTCACGGGCCTGCTGGTGCCGGAGCGCGACCCCGCCGTCCTGGCGATGGCGCTACGGAAGCTCCTGGCGGACCCGGAGCTGGCCAGGGTGATGGGGGAGAGGGGGCGGCGCAAGGCCGAGACGGAGCTGACCTGGGACGCGGTTGCGTCGCGTTACCGCGAGGGATACGTGGCCGCCTTGTCCATGCCCACTTGATCCGCTAGACTTCAGGTACTTCTTCAGCCTCGCGGGCTGTTGCGCGAGAGGGATTCACTTCCTTTTCTCGGGGACGGACTCATGGGGACGGACAGGCCGGACGATCGACAGGGCATGACCAAGGCCGACTTGGTCGACGCGGTGTACGAGCGGCACGGAGGGCTGACGAAGGACGAGGCGGCGGAGATCGTGGACACGATCCTCAAGACCGTCAAGACGTCCCTTCGCCGTGGCCGGACCGTCCGCATCAAGAACTTCGGCACCTTCGAGGTGACCGCCCGGCCGGGAAGGGTAGGCGTCAATCCGGTGAGCGGCGAAAAGATCTTCATCCGCCCCCACAAGGGGCTCAGCTTCCGGCCCGCGCGGCGGCTGATGGACGTCATGGGTCCGCGCAAGCGCGATTCCTGACGAGATCGGTCTGAATGGTGGTAAAGGCCCGCGTCCAAAAGCGTCTCTATTACAAGATCGGCGAAGCTTGCAAGGAGCTGGGCATCCAGCCGTACGTGCTGCGTTACTGGGAGACCGAGTTCCCGGCGCTCGCGCCGAGCAAGAGCCGGTCGGGTCAGCGCGTCTACAGCGAAAAAGAGCTTGAGGTCATCAAGCGCATCAAGCAGCTCCTCTACGAAGAGGGCTACACGATCGCCGGGGCCAAGAAGAAGCTGGAGGCCGAGCTCGTGGACGGCAGCCTGCCGGATGCGGCCGAGCCGACTGAGATGACCACTGCACCCGAAGCCGCGACGGAGGCCCCAGCCGCGCCTGCGCCCCGGACGGCGCGCAAGAAGGCAACGTCCCCAGTGCCCGAGTTGCCCGACACGCCGCCCGCGCTTGACAGCGATGCCGCGGAACGGATACAAACTCTCCGCTCGGGGGTTGAGAAGGCCCTCCAGGAGGCCCGCGAGATCCTCGCTCTTCTGGATTCGAAATCCCCGTAACAGCAGCATCCGGTCGGGACGTGGCGCAGTCTGGTAGCGTACCTGAATGGGGTTCAGGGGGTCCCGAGTTCGAATCTCGGCGTCCCGACCAACTTCCTCCCCGTAAATAACTGATAGGCAAGGACTTAGGCGGCGCGAGCCCTCTTCGCGCAAGGGCCAAAATATAACCTTCGAGAGGGGGTCGTACAAAAATCGTACAAAATTAGCCAGCATTCTTGTGCCTCTGGATTGTCATGGTCATGGTGGTCCTGTCGCGCCAGTCGAGATAGCCGCCAAGAGGGTAGCGCCGTCGAGATGTCTTGCGGCCCGCCTTGCGGAAAGGCGGGCCGTCGCCGCGCTCCGCCCAGTCCTCCAAGGTGCGCACGGAGACCTGCTCCAGGTGGGCCAGCTCGCGCGAGGTGAGGTCGCGAAAGTCGCCGAGCGCCTCCAGGCACTCGCGGCGTGGGCGGCCCTCAGCCAGCCGCCGCATCAGTTCGTGGAGACCTTCTCGAAGCTCGTTCGTCATCTGTCCTTCTCCTGGGCGCCCTGGGGCACCAAACTCTGTGTACCTTCGCTGAGCAGGCCAAGCTCTTGGAGCCGTGATCGCACGCGATGCCGACTCACGCGCAGATTTCGGGCAACGGCAGAGAGACTCGGCGCCTTGCGCCAGGCAGCGGCCAGCTCGTCGTCATCGAGTGGGCTTGCGGGCCGCCCGCCCCTCCGGAGGCCGCCGCGGGCGGCGAGCGCTCGAGCGCGGGCTCCGTCGTCGACCTGGCCGGCAGCGCGGAGGGCCTGGAGGCGCTTGCGTGCGGTCGCTTCCGAGACGCCGAGCTTGCAGGCGAGCGCCCGCAGAGAGAGCGGCAAGCGGCCTCCACGGCCTTCCCACCATGTCAGCAGCTCCAGAGCGTTGACGACGGCCGCAGGCCGGCCCCAGCCTTCCCCAGGCGTGCGCAGGCGGGCCACCTTCGCAGCCTCGGCGCGGATCTGGAGGGCGAAGCGGGAAGAGACTTCGAGCCAGTCCCGCCAGCGGATCGCTCCGCCTGGGTCTGTCGTGTCGAGGCGGTCTTGGGTGGCGATCAGGGCGACGTCCTGGGTGCCGAGGAAGCGGCCAAGGTCGCTCAGGTGACGCAGGGAGCGCGCCAGTTGGCTCAGGGAGAGCACGACCACGCCTTGCACAGCCTTCGCCCGCACTGCCCCGAGGAGGCGCCTGAGACCCTCCCTCCGGTCCTCGGGAAAGGGCCCCTGATCGGTGCACTCCAGCACGACCTCCCAGCCTCTCCCGCCCGCGTAGGCAGCCAGGCCGGCGAGGATCTGCTCGACGGTCTCTCGGCCATCGTCTGCGGCCGAGATGCGGGCATAGATGGCGACCGCGAGCCGGCTCATCGGCGCATCCTCAGCAGTCGCAAGTAGCGATAGACGACCTGGTTGAGGGCCGCGCGCGAGATCTGGCCTCCCCGTAGGCCGCTGAAAACCGATACAGGATCGCCCCACAGGCGGCGCTCGGTGAGCCACGCGAGCAATCGCGCGCCGAGATCGGACGGCATCGCGGCACTCCAGGTCACGCCATCGCGGTGCACCTTCACCACGAGGTCGCCCCGATCCATGGTGATCGCCGAGGCGCGCAGGTCGCAAATCTCCTCCGCGGTCAGACCGGCCGCAAGCAGAGCCAGGATCGCGCCGTCGCGCAGACCCACCGGCCAGCCCCAATGCATCCGGTCGGGCTCGACATACGGGAGGGCCGCTCGCGCGCGCCGGGAACGGATCAGCATCAGGACTCCGCCCCCTCCGGTTCCTGCGTGGAGCGGCTGCGAAAGGAGGTGGTTGCGCCCATCCAGGCCAGCGCGACAGTGCCCGTCTCGCCATGGCGGTGCTTGGCGACAATGACCTCCGCGAGGCCGCGAAGATCCTCGGAATGGGGCTCGAAGACCTCGGGGCGGTGCACGAAGGCGACCTGATCCGCGTGCTGCCCGATCGCGTCGGATTCCGCGAGATCGGCGAGCTGCGGGCGCTGATCGCTCCGGCGGGTGAGCTCGCGGTTGAGCTGCGAAAGGGCAATCACGGGAAGGCCCAGCTCGCCGGCCAGCTCCTTGAGCCGGCGGGCGATGAGAGCGATCTCCAGCCGCCGGTTCTCGACGCGGATCCCGGCGGTGAGGAGCTGGAGGTAGTCCACGACCAGGAGCGCGAGATCGGGATGCTGCGCTTTGAGCCACCAAGCCCGGGCTTCGAGATCGCGCAGCGCCAAGCCCGGGCTGTAGTCCAGGAAGAGCGGAGCCGCCATCATCCGCCGCGTGGCCGCGAAGAGATCCTGCCACTGCCGGTGCGATAGATGGCCGTTGCGGAGCTGGCGGGAGGCGATGTCGGCCTCGGCGGCGCCGAGCTTGATGCCGATCTCGTCCGAGCGCATTTCGAGCGAGAAGACGCCCACGGGCCGCTTCAGCTCGACGGCCACGTGCCGCGTGAGGTCGAGCGCCAACGATGTCTTGCCCATTCCGGGCCGTCCAGCAATGACGTACAGGCCGCCCGGCAGGAAGCCGGGGCCGAGCCGGTCCCAGCCCGGGAAGCCAGACGTGAGCCCGCGGAGGGCCTCGGAGCGCTCCTCGTCGAGGACTTCGAGCAGGCGCTCCATGACCGCCCCGGCGCCCTCCCAGCGCGTTCGAGCAGCTCGGCCGAGCAGCTTGTCGGCAGAGCCGCGAAGGTCGGCCAGGAGCTCGTGCACCGGGCGAGCCGTGGTGGCTGCCGCGAGGGCCGTGTGCTGCGCGTCGGTGATCAGGTCGCGCCGGACGCTCCGCTCTTTCACGATCGTCACGTACTCGTCCAGGCGGCCCAGGTCCGGCAGATCCAGGTCGAGCGTCGCGAGATACCCCATGCCGCCGATCGCCTCGAACTCGCCGGCCTGTTGCAAGTGGGCCTGCAGCGTGAGGACATCCGGGGTGGAACCCGCGTCGGCCACGTCCAGGAAGGCTTGATAGAGCACGCGATGGCGGTCGATGTACCAGTCGCACGGCTCCAGGCGGGTGCGGACCTGGGCGATGCGCAGGGGCTCGAGGAGCAGGGCGCCAAGCACAGCGCGCTCGGCCTCCTCGCTGTGCGGGAGGACTTTCTGCCGCTTCACTGGGCGACCCTCCTCAGCCGTGCGTCGGTGCCGTGCGTGCGGACGCGGAGGCCGGAGAGCCAGCGCGACAGGAGAGGGGGCGGCGTAGCGCCTGTGGGGTTGCGCAGCAGCTCGGGCAGCAGCTGGCTGGTGACGATCGTCGGCAAGCAGCTTTCATCGCGGGTCCGGGTGATGAGCATCAGGCGGTCGATGTACCAGTCCGGGGTAGACGCCGTGAGCGGCTCGTCGAGAACCAGGAGCGGAGTGACAAGGAGAGGGGCGAGGACCTCCTCGGCCACGGCGAAGTCGGAGAGGCGTCGTGTCAGCTCAAGGCCGGAGATCCACCTCCCGCGCCTACCAGTGCGGAGGTGCTCGGCAAGGAGCACGGTGGCGATGCCGGTTTTGCCGGTGCCGGTCGGTCCCCAAAGGCCGACCCAGCGCGGCTTCCCGCTCCAACCCTCCAACGCTGCAGGCCAAGGGCGCTGGAAGTACGCGGACCAGCTCTCACGGGTGAGGCCGCGGAAGAGCTTGGGCACGCCGGCATCGACTTCAGTGAAGGCGCTCGCAACGCGCCGGGCTTCCTCGCAGGCGTAGCACAGGCGCTCTTCCGGGATACTGCCGAAGGCGACCTGGTCTTCTCCACATTGCTTGCAGTTCCAGGGAGTCATGACTCCTCCGTGTTGGTAATGATTTCGAGGGCTTGCTGCCAGCGGATCTCATCGGCACCGGCAGCGCGCAACATCTCGCGGCCGGCGCGGGCGCTGAGAGGCTTTCCTGGCTCGGGGCTTGCGGGTCTCGCGGCTTGTTCCATCACGACTCGATGCACGTAGGCGATCGGCTCCCGCTTGTTTGCCAAACCTGCTTGGACGAGGCGGCCCAGCAACTCCAGGAGCGGCTCGGTGCCGCCGAGCGTCTTCGACCAGAGACCGATCTGCGCCGGGTTCGGCAAGGGAACTCCGGCCTCTTCGAGCAGCAGCTTCACTCGAAAGACGGCGCCCTGCGGCCCCGTCAGGGGCCGGAGACCGAAGGTCTCCTGTTTTGTTTTTTCTTCTGGGGGAGTGAGGGGGATTTGGGGGTATAGGGGGATTAGGGGGTCTGGGGGGAAAGGGGGAAGAGGGGGAAAAGGGGGAGCGAGGGGGGCAGAAAGGGTGCACTCCGCTTCGCCCTTTCCGGTCGAAAGGGTGCACTCCTCTGCGCCCTTTTTCGCAGAAAGGGTGCACTCTGCTTCGCCCTTTTGGAGAAGAGAAAGGGTGCACTCCTCTTCGCCCTTTTCAGGAAAGGGCGCAGTTTCCTTCGCCCTTTCTACGCCGATCGTCAGCCGGTAGGTCGAGTGATGTCCGCGCCCGTCTCCGGGCACGACTGCGAGCTCGCCGGCAGCGACCAGCTCGTCGAGGACCTGCTGCACTCTGCGCCGGCCGAGACGGGCACGTTTCTGCAACGTCGCCTGATCAACGATCCACTCGCCGCGCTGGTCGGAGTAGCTGGCCACGATCATCAGGACGACGAGCCGGGAGTTCCCCTGGCGAGAGTGATCGAGGACGGCGGTGAGGTGCTCAAGCCCCATGGCATGCTCTCACTCCTGCGGCAGCGGCAGTAACCGAGGCTTCGAATGCCTCGGCCTCGTCCAGGCGCTGCTCCCAGGTCTGGCGCCTGAGCTTGTCGAGATCCTCGGCAGTTTCGAGATAGAAGGCTTGGCAGATGCGGTCTGGCGAGGACTGCACCAGGTCGCAGTGCATCGTCTCGGCACCGACGAGCAGGCCGAGCTGCCCGCGGTAGTGCGGACAGGCGTCTTTCGCGCAGAAGTAGAGCGTGTCGGAGCCTTCGACGGCGCGCTCCTCGGCGACGGCTTCCCCACGGCGGAGGCGCAGACGGACCAGATTCATGGATTGCGCTCCGCGGATACACGGTTCGTAGTCACTATTTACAGGTTAGGTGCTCGCGAGTACGGATGTCAAGCCCTCTTGGATACGAAGACCGTAGCGTCGCTCTTCTCCCCGGACCTGCTTGGTGCTAGAATTCGAGCCCAATGGCGGAAAGAGTCCAAGTTGCCAGGGACGTGTTGCGGCGTTGCGTCAAGGGCACGTCACTGAGGGAGTTGGACCGCCGGCTCGGGCGGTCGGCGAACTACGTGGCGCGGGTACTGCGGGGCGAGATCGAGCTCAGCTTCGAGAAGGTGTTCGAGATTCTCGCGGCCGCCAAGGTCGATGCCGGCGAGTACTTCGAGGAATTGGCCGGAGAGTTGAGGCAGACCGGCGAGAGAGGTGCTGCGATCCCTCCGGACGAACGCCCGAGCGACTCGGTGCGAGCCTTGACGGCACGGAGGCTCCGAACCCTGGAGGAACGCCTGGCCCTGCAAGAGCAGCGGCTCGCGGATCTCGAGGGGAAGGGCAACGGCCAGGAAGGCCGCTGACCCACTTCAACGATTCAACTGCTAGGTTTTCTGGGCGGCGCTGGGCTGTACCGTATCAGCAGCATGACTCTCAACAATGTCGCTCGCTGAACCTCGCGCCGCTGGCGCGGCACCCGTGCCAAGAGACGACACATCAGTGCTTCCCTACGTATTCCGAGAACCCCAAAAACTGGAAGTATTGTGTCGATTGTCTCGTAGAGATCGTCGTCGCGATTGTTGGCGCAGTAAAACAGCGCCAGCTCGAGCAGCACATGGGCCTGCTCATAATGCATGTTATGGCGGGCAAAGGTGCGGGCCGACTTCTTGAAGTGGACCTCTGCTGTCGGGAGCCCAAGACCGACATCCAAATGGCCGCGCAGCCAAGTTCGCTTGGCCCCCAGGAGCGGATCGTTTTGCGAATCCATGAGATCTTCAGCTTCGAGGAGACACTCGGCCGCCTCGGCTGGCCGACCGGCATCCACGAGGTTGAATACGAGTGTGTGAACCGCCGAGTAGATTAGCTTTGCGTCGGCATCACCCGGAATGATTCGCACAGCCTTCTGAGCGTGTTCCACCGCCTTCTCGAAGTCCGCCATGTAGCTGTAGTTGATCGCCTGACAGATGAAACATTTGGCCAGGCCTTCAACTTTCCCCGCATGTTCCCGGTACATCTGGGACTGGTGTAGCGCATCGGCTGCTTCCGCGAATCGGCGTTGGTTCCGTCTCAAGCCTCCAAACAATTCCCAGAAATTGGCGAGCAAGTCAGGACCGCCTGAGCCCTTGTCGAGGTGCAGCTTTGCTTGGCCAAACGCGTTGTCGGCGGCGCGAAACCGCGCGAGGACTTTGTTTGCGTTGCCGAACTGAGTCCACGCTGCCGCACAGGAATCTTCGTACTCTGTACCCTGACAACCTCTACGGCCTAGCGCCTCTGCCAGCGTACATGCCAGCTTCGCAAAATCCAACATGGCCCAAGGATCATCGTAGCGCAGAGAATAACTGAACTCTATGATCCCGTGGACCTCACGGATTGACCAGCTCTTTGGGGGATTGGATACACGAAGTACCCTGCGGTTTTCAGGTACACGCAGCAATTCAGAGATAAAGGGCGGCAGCGCCGGGGACATTCGGGAGAGCAGTATACAGCAACGCTGCTCTTCCGGCGAAGGACCGGGCGGAGTCCCCTTTCTCCGCCCGGCCAACGACGTTTTACTCGGCGCAGCGCCCGTCTACGACCCACCGCCCTGCAGCGGCTTGGGGGGGCAGGGCGTCGGCCGACCATTGGGATCGACGCAACCTGCGCTGTTGGCCCAGATCCCTGTCAGCGGAGCGGCCGCAATGGGCCGCTGTAACCAGGCGCTGAGCTCGCTCCAGGCTGCGGAGAACCAGTCGAGCGTCGAGGCCGAGACTCGAGCTCCGGCCGGGGTTTCCCTCTCGTGTGCCGCGAGTTGCGATGGCACGAACGTCAGTGCGACGAGGACGACCACCGTAGCAAACAAGGCTCTGCGGAACATGGGCATCAGACTCCTCCTTGAGATCGGATACGCTTTGTCGCGCACCCGGAAAAGATTTTACGGCAAGCGATGACTTCAACAAAGAGACGAGCCCGTTATACGCCTTTCGGCGAGAGTCCACCAGACCCCAACTTCCGTGAGACGGCAACCCTCCCGCCCGCGCTCCCCCCAAGCTCGCTGACGCAAACGCCTCTCTTCTGCGAGCCGTCGCGGTTGCGAGTCCGCGAGTGAGAGAGGTGTGCTCGCTTAGCTGGTAAAATAGGTGGTCGAAGAACAGCGGAGGTCGCTCCGGGGTGGCGAGAGCTTCCGGCCTACGGATAACCGCTGGGTCGTATCACCCAGCTACACCGGCATCACGCAAGGCCACTTGAAACGGATATATTAATGTCAGAATCAAATATACTCATCAATGATCTGAGTGCGCAAATTATAGCCCGGCGCATTGTCGTCGTAGTAGGGGCTGGTATTTCTGCCGCCGCAACAAAGGGTGTGCCGGCTGCAACCTGGCTTGGCCTGCTTCGGGAGGGCGTTACGCGCTGCGAAGCGGTAGTCACCAATCTTCCCCCTGGATGGGGTGACCGCGTGCGTATGGAAATCGCCTCCGGTGATATCGATGACCTGCTCTCCGCGGCCGAAAAAATTGCAACAAAACTGGCCAATCAAGGTGGAGAATACAGTCGATGGTTGCGAGAGACAGTTGGAGCGTTGCGGGTCCAGGACAGTCGTTTGATAAAAGCTTTGGCGGGGCTAGGCGTTCCGTTGCTCACCACAAACTACGACTCACTAATCGAAGATGTAACTGGGTGGCCTGCAGTCACTTGGCGGCAGAGTTCAGCTGTCGAATACCTGATCCGAGGCGATGAACAAGGCGTGCTGCATTTGCATGGTCACTGGCAAGACCCGCAATCGGTCGTTTTGGGGATTCGCTCCTACTCTCAGATACTAGGGGATACTCACGCACAAGCAATATTGCAAGCACTTAGGGCCACTCGTAGCCTACTGTTCATTGGATTTGGGGCGGGACTTACTGATCCGAACTTCTCTGCGCTGCTGCGCTGGGCCCGTGATGCCTTCTCGATGTCCGAGTACCGGCACTACAGGCTTGTGCGCAGCAGCGAGGTCGCAGCGGTGCAGGCCGACTACGAGCCATCCGACCGAATTTTTGTTTTGCCATATGGGGACAATTATGAAGACTTGCCTCCATTCCTAGAGCGCTTGGTGGCGCGTTCAACCGAGAGCAGTACTTCAAATCGTGCCAAGGCCCTCCCCATAGGTCGCCACGGTGTGAAGATATTCATCAGCTATTCTCATCAAGATAAACGGTATTTGGAACTTCTCGATCGGCACCTCGCTGGCCTAAGACGTCGCGGAATACTAGAATTCTGGACTGATCGACAGATTCGCCCTGGCGATGATTGGTCAAGCGAAATAAGCTCTAACATAGACGATGCTGAAGTCATCCTGCTATTAGTGAGCGCAGATTTTCTAGCATCCGACTACTGCTACAGCGCCGAAATGACGCGCGCTCTGGAGCGGCATAGAGCAGGCAGCGCCAGGGTTATCCCTATCATTTTGCGTCCAGTCGATTGGGCGGCAAGTCCTCTCGGCAACTTGCAAGCGCTGCCGCGGGGTGCGAAACCAATAACTAGGTGGTCAAATCGTGACGAGGCTTATGTTGATATTGTTAACGGCATCGAACGCGTAGTCGCTGAGCTACACACGACAGCCTCCCAAACTAGTCAGAGGGCGGTGTTAGCATCGGGCGCAGGCACTGTAAGCCTTGTTGACACTAAACGTACACCACTAGCAGATGCAACACTCGATAGGCCCGTGCACCAACTCGGCGAGGTGTTTGTTAAACAGGGAGAGCCGATCCTCACTTTCATAGAGCCGCCGCTCTTTAAAGATTTGAAACTCGTGCTCCTGCAGGCAGGGCGAGGGGTCATAGTTGAAGGGCCATCAGGAATTGGCAAAACTACGGCAGTATTACGAGCTATCTCTGAGATGCAAGGAGCCGCAAAGCTCTCCCAAGCAGCGAGTGTTGAGCTTCTAAGTGCTCGACGCCAAGCAGACGTAGCGCGCCTTGAGACGATCCAACAATGGCACCAAGGGATAGCAGTGATTGACGATTTCCATCGCTTGCCACGAGAGTTGAATGACTCAGTCGTGAACCATCTTAAGTATCTTGCTGACACCAGCGATCGGAATCGGAAACTCGTCATAATTGGAATTCCAAAAACTAATCAGACCCTCGTTGACATATCATTCGATCTCGCAACACGAATTGAGGTGCTTGCGTTTAATAAGGTGGACGATGACTTGGTCTTGGAGCTAATTCGCAAGGGTGAGTCAGCCTTAAACATCCAGTTTGATCGGCCTGCCGAGATAGCCCTTGCAGCTGGGGGCAGTCTAAATATAGCACAATACCTCT
Organism: uncultured Holophagales bacterium; assembly: GCA_963741305.1. Classification (GTDB taxonomy): domain Bacteria; phylum Acidobacteriota; class Thermoanaerobaculia; order Multivoradales; family UBA5704; genus DATMER01. Next base: position 1,349,505 of record CAVUHL010000003.1, read on the forward strand.
GCTATCATCTGTGCAAGAAGTCTGACACCCTAGAGAGTCAGCGGCAGCCAACTGTTGTGACTTGCCAGTTGGAAAGTGCAATTGAGGACGTTTTGATCGAGCTATCTCGCAAGTTTCGTGAAGCAATAAGACGATTCATTGGCTTGGGTGGGGTCACGGATCGAACATGCGCACGCCTCATTGAAGCACTGGCCCAAAGTGATGACGGTTCCGTTTCACTTATTGAATTTAAGGACACAGCGCCCTTGGCCGCAGCTGGATTGAAGCGGTTCAAAAAGGAGCAATGGCTGCGGCGGTTGTTCGCCGAGATTCCCGATGCGGAACGAATGCTGTTTTACGACGACAGAGCGGAGCGGCTTACCATCGACGATCCACAACTAGGATTTTATCTGCGTCGGATCAGTCTGGAGCAGTTAGCGCGTGCGGCCGGGGTCGTTCAACTAAAGGTTGGTAGGATAGTGCTTGTCTTGTATGTGCGTGAGGATCGTCGATGGTTCGACCGGCTGCGCGTTCACCTCGGACCGCTCGAGCAGCAAGGTCTTGTGCAACTCGATGCTTGGGAGGCAGATAGGCTTGGTGTAGGTGAGAATTCGGCTATCGAGCTTCGACGTGCGATGGAAGCAGCGTCAGTGATCTTATGTATTATAAGCGCAGACTACCTGATTTCCGAATTCATGGGGGGCGACACAGCCGTCCTCATTGATTCCCTTATGGCAGGGCGAAATCACGGTGCTCGGGTTGTATCTCTTGTCGCTCGACCGTGTCACTATGATGGTACTGGTATCGAGAGCTTCCCTGTCGAGAACCCTAGCACTCCCTTAAGCAGCATGGATGAGGCTAACGTTGATGAAACCCTCGCGAATGTAGTTGGCATGATTGCTAATCATGTATCATAAACCTCGTCAAATCCTAGGAGATACAAATGTCCTGCGGCCCAATACTCGCATGATCGACCCGCCTGCAGGATGGCAACGCCCCCCCAGCTCGCTGACGCAAACGCCCCCCTCTCCTGCGAGCCGCCGTGCCCCGCCCGATGCAGCTCCATGCGGCTCCGCCGTACTCGCTCCATCGGCGGTGACGCCTCGTCGCCTGCCAGCTTTCCGCCCCGCAGATCGGCTCCGCGCAAGCTGCTCGCCGAACTGCTCCCACCCGCGCAAGCTCCAGCTTCAACGCCGAGGGCGACCTTCCAACCCACAAGGCCGGGTGGCCGCGCCGAAGACTGCGGCCGTGCCGTCCTCCGTTCCTCCGTCGCGCCCACCCATTCCCCGCGCCGCCCGCCCTCTTCCATTTTCCCCGCCCCTCTCCTGCGAGCCTTGGTGGTAGCGCCGGAGCAGCTCTCGCCCGCCCACCGCACCCGCCCCCGAGCTCCTCCGTCGCCTCAGCCGCCGTGCGGATGGCGAGCTCCCCCCGCAGATCGGCTCCGCGCAAGCTGCTCGCCGAACTGCTCCCACCCGCGCAAGCTCCAGCTTCATCGCGGACGGCGACCTTCCAACCCACAAGGCCGGGTGGGACGCGCCGGAGACTGCGGCCGGCCGCGAGCGGCCGTCCTCCGTTCCTCCGTCGCGCCCACCCCATTCCCCGCGCCACCCGCCCTCTTTCGATTTCCCCCGCCCTCGGACCCCGCAACGTGCCGTGGCATTCCGGACCTTTCCCCCGCCCTACGGCCCGGGAGCTGCCCGCCCCTGGCTCCGGCGGGGGCGGCGCAAACGCAGGCCGGGGCTTCCGGTAATCGCGCATTACCCGAACCCCGTCCCTGCGCGCCACTCCCCGCCTCCGGGCTGCGCCTTTACATAAGCGGGGCTTATGTCAAACCAGGGGCGGGCACCTACCCGGGCCTCCCCCGGAACGCATCCCCGAGCGTATCGAGCACGCTACGGGGCCCGTCCCCCAAGCAAGGCCCGGCAGCTTGGCTCCGCTGCGCTGCGCCAAACTGCCGAGTCGATCTTCATCCCCGCCCACCCGCCCCCGCCCGCCACCCACCCACCCGCCCCACGGCGCCGCGTCTTGGCGCGCTGCGCGCGAGCCGCCTTCGGCGTCTCGTGCTCGTCCGCGCCAGCCGCGGCGCCTCCCGCCCGCCCGGCCTCGTTCAAACCCCCTTCCCGTTATTGCTTTTTCACGCGGGTTTGAACCAGGAAACGGACCCGGCCGCCATCGAGCAAACTCAAGCCCGGCGGGCTTTTGCTCGCCTCAAAAAACGGAACTGGTTTCGTTTTCGCAGTGTGAGCCGGCCGCGGGGGGGAGACCGCGACGGATGAACGCGGCTAAATCATGGCCGGCCAAGCCTTTGCGCGGAGCGGCTCAGCCGGAAAGAGCAGTAACCAGAATAACGCTTTTGGTCACTCGGGCCGGACGAGGCTTTGAAGCTCCCCAAGGAGCTGCGTCATGGCCGGGCGGAGGGGGCTGGCCTTCCTGCGCCGCTGCTCGAGCGGACTGCTCCGGACCAAGACCGCCCCCAGCCTGTCCACGTCCGCGTGGAGATACCTCTCGGTCGTGGCGATCGACCTGTGCCGGAGGAGAAGCTGGACCTTGCGGATGTCGATCCCTTTCTGGAGCAGATGCGTCGCGAGGCTGTGCCGAAGCACATGCGGTGAAAGCCGCCGCCCGCTCGCGTCAATCCCTTCCTCCGCGCACCGCCGCTGCAAGATCTTTCGCACAGCTCCCCGAGTCAGAGGCCGCCCCCACAGGAACCGCCCGGGAGTCCGGGCCGTCAGCCAGACGCCGAGCATCCGCGACACCGGCCGGTCCAGCGGCAGCCGCACGTCCTGGCCCGAGGCCTTCCCGCGCCGCACCAGGATGCTGAACGTCTGGGTCGCCTCCTGCCACGCCACCCCTTCCGTTTCCAGCGGGCCGATCTCCGAAGCCCTCAACCCCGCGACGTAGGCGACCCCCAGCAGCACCCGGTCCCGCATCGCCAGGGGATCGCGAGGCAGAGCCCCCGGCCTGTCGCCCCAGAGCAGACGCGCCACCTCGCCGACCGTGAGCACCTTGATCTCGCGCCGGTAGGGCCGCGGGCCTGAGAGAGACGCGCCCGGGTTCACCTCGACCAGCCCGTGCGCAAGGCACCACTCCCCGAGCGACCGCACCGCCACCACCACGCCCTGCCGGACGGACTCGCCCCGCCCGGCCACATGCAGCCTCCGAAGGTGCCTCTCGATGTCCTCCCGGCCAAGCTGCGCGATCGGCTTCCCAACGTCTCCCAAGAGCCGCTCGACAAGCCGGCGATACCTCCTCGCCGTCCCCTCCGTCCGCCCCCGAACGCTGGTCAAGAAAGATGTCCATCCGTCCAGAACGGAGATTTCAGAATAACAGTCGCGCTCTTCGTTCATGCCCGCTATCTCCCGTGAATTCCTGCATTTACCCCTGTTTCCGGAGTGTCTTCGATTTGGCCTCTTGCGCTCATGGATTCAACCTGCTCGCAGACGACGGGCGAAGTCAAGATGCCGAAACGAATCGATCAAGAGCAGAAGAAAAAGGGCGGAAGGCCCAAGGGCAAACCCTTGTCCGCGAAAGAACGTGCGCAGCGGCGCGCCGCCGCGGTGAAGACCGGCGAGCACGCCACTACCGCGCTCGGTCAGGCCTTGCCACCCTGCAAGCCCGCCGTCTGCCCGAACGACGGCACCGGGACCTGCGACGTGAAGCGAGCCGTGGAGTCACGCGGCGCCGGCCTTTCTGCCTGTCTCGTTTCCCTTGGTCATCAAGACACCATGGACAAGTACCTCGCGGCCATCGAGCGCGGCGACCTCACCGGCTTGGCCGAGCTCGCCGCCACCTCCATGGCCGGCCAGCTCGCGCTTGCCCATGGCGAGCTCTCCCACCTGATGAACGAGGGACTCGTCGTCCAGGTCCCCATTGTGGGCCGCAACGCCGACGGCGATCTCGAAGTCGTGGCCGAGCGCCCGGTCGAGAACCCGCGAGCGGCAAACACCTTCCAGCTCCTTCGACAGCTCGGCCACACGGCAGCCGACCAGACCATTACGCCCCGCTCGAGCGGCGAGCGCGAAAGGGATCAAGGCCTCGGTCTGGCGGGGAGGGCTGCCTGGGTGAGCCAGATGCGGAAAGGCCTTGCCGGCGAAGGGGAGGACTCCGATGCATAGCGTCGAGCTGCTGCATCCCGCCCTCCCGGAGCTGATCGACGCGCTGTTGCGCCGCAACCGCTGGTCCTGGCAGGCCCTCGAACGCGGCGACCTCAAGCTCGGCGACGAGGTCCTCAATGTCGATCGGCTCCAGTGGTGGCTCCTCAACGCGGACCCCGTCCTCTGGGTGGAAACGAATCTGGTCAACAAGCCCGAAGACGGCGGCGGCCTCTGGCAGCTCTTTCCGTACCAGCGGCCCTCGCTCCGCTTCCGTGGTCACGTCGTCCATCAGGACGGCGCCGAGGTCGGCAAGAGCCGCGAGATCGTCGGCCTTCTGCTCTGGGGTTGCCTCGCTGCCGAGCGGGGGAGTGTGCTCGTCGGCTCCGCGCTGGACGGCGACCTTGACGAGATCTGGGAAGAGGTCGAATGGCAGCTCAGCGCCAACCCGTTCCTCGCGGACTCGGTGCGGGCTCGCACTACCAAGCCCTACCGGCGGCTGACCTGGCGCAACGGCTTGCGTGTCCTTTTCCGGCCCGCCGGCCACGACGGCCGCGCCTACCGTGGCATCCACGTCAGAGGTTGGCTCCTGCACGACGAGGCCGCCAAGGTCGTCAATCCGAGAAGCTGGAGCGAGTTCTGGCGCGCCGCAAAGCCGGGCTGCGAGATCCGGATCTACTCCGTGCCGACCGGCGACCGCCAGTGCACCTTCCAGCGGATAGCCGACAATGCGGTCCCTTCGGATTCGATTGTCCCCGCCGACACGCCTCCGCTTGTTGTCGAGCAGCTCCTGCGCCCCGGAGCCGCGGCTACTCCCGAGAGCGTCCGGACGCTGGCGCGCGACCTGGGAAACCGGATCTGGGTCCGCTTCCACTGGCCCAAGACGATCATGCCGCACCCCTTCTGGTGCGAAGAGCGCCGGCAGGAGTTCGTCGGCTTCTATGGCGGTCCCGACGAGCCGGGCTACGTGCACAACGTCCTCGGCCTGCCGGGCGATCCCGAATACTCGCTTTTCCCCGAGCGCCTTCTCAAGCCAGCTCTGGCCTGGATCCCGGACTACCTGTCCGTGTCGTTCCGATGGGATAGCCGGGCCGGCCAGCTCGACGGCCTCTCCCGCCGCCTGAACCCCTCCTATCCCTGGGGCGAGGAAGGCGAGCCGCAGCCGACCGAAGACGACGACCCGGAGGAAGTCGAAGGCACCGAAGCCCTGCAGCCCTATCTCACCGTCATCCAGGACACGCTTGACGTTTCCGGATGGGACCGCTGGGACGCCGAGCGCCGCCGGGAAGTCATTGCCGACCTCGCCCACTTTTTCGTCCGCCCGCTTCCCGGCGACCTCACAGCCGGCGTTGACGTGGGCTCCGCCACGGTCACGGAAATCCTCTTCGAGCGCCGCAACGGTCTTTCCGACACCCTCGTCCTCCGTATCCACCTCACCGGCTGGAACTGGTACGCGCAACGAGACTTCATCCTCGCCCTCGACGCCATCCTCAAGCCCGCCGGCGGCTGGGGCTTCGATGCTACCGGCGTCGGCCGCGTCCTGGTGGATCTCCTCGCGCCCGGGCTCGCCGACCGCCTGAGCGGCTATGTCTTCAACCGCTCCACGCCGGCGATCGACCCCACCACCGGCGAAGCCCAGCTCGACCCGGCTTCGGGCAGGGAAGTCCTCATCTCCTACAAGGAGCTGGGCACCCAGCTCATCGAGCGCCGCCTCCACGGACGCACTCTGGAGCTGCCCTTCGACCCCGAAGTCCGGCACCTCCTCGCCAATCACACCTACTCGCAGTCCGGCGACACCCGCCGCTTCTCCAAGATCAACGATCACCTCGTCGATGCCTTGCGCGTCACCGAGCTGCGCAAGCTCACCGCCGACTGGGTAGACGCCACTCCACCCCTTCGGCACGCAACCCCCACCGGGAGCGCCATCGCCTCCCTCGACATCCTGAGGAACTTCTAATCATGAAAACCCGTTCCGTTCTTTTGGTCCTTGCTGTCCTTCTGGTCCTTTCTGTCCTTTCCGCCGCTGCCCAGTACCCACGCCCCACCCGCCGCCCGGTCTCCACCTACGAGATCACCAAGCACCTCACTACCACACGCTTCACACGCATCGTGGTCGTGGACTCCAGCGGGGGAGGGGACTACAAAAACCTTTCTGAAGCTCTGGCCTACGTCGCCTCGAAGAAAAGCACAGAACGCAACTGGACGACGCGCTGGACCATCCTCGTCTATCCCGGCCAACGAGGTTCCACCGACCCCAACGTGTACGGCTACAACTACTCGGAAACCTCCCTGACGATCCCCGCCTACACCGAAGTCATGGGGTTCTCCACCGGCCACAGCAGCCCCATCGGCTGGATGGGAGGCACCCCCGTCATCGAGCTGCGCGCCACGTCGGGCACGCTCGTCAAGCTCGCCGGCGGCAGCTCGCTCACCAACCTTCAATTCTTCTGGGCGCAAACCCCAGCCGCCGCCGTCAAGGCGATCGATCACACCACGGTCCCCGACATCGACCCCGCGAGCCATAACGTGAGCTGGCTCGGAGAGCTCACGAACGTCAGCTTCTCTCTCGTCTCGCAGAGCAACGCCTTTCCTGTCGACGGAATCACCGAATCGTCCGGAGGCCTGGTCGTCTATGGCGGCGGGGTCATGATCGATGGCAGCACGGCTGGCCGCACCGTGGTGAACGCCGGCACCGTCGCCGGCATGGGTATCTCGCTCTACGGAGGGCGTTATGCAGGCTCCGGCATCGGCTGCACGGCGCTGATGGCCAACACAGCCGCCGGCTCTTTGAAGCTCTTCGCGGGAGTAAGGATCGACACCGGCTGTACGAACGACTTTGTCAGGACCGGCACCGGATCGATCGAAGTCGACAGTGGAACCAGCTACATCCGTGCCTCCGGCACGATCACGCACGGCATCGTGCACCTCCCATTCGGAACTCCCAACCCGCCCGTGTGCAGCCCCGGTGCGGCCTTCGTCAATACCACCTCCGGCGCGGAAAAGATCTGCGCCTGCATCGCGGTCAACACCTGGCGCTGCGCGCCTCTTTCGTAAATCGCCATGATCGATCGGTCCCGCTCCGAACACCTCTTCGCCGAGCTGGTGCTCACCGCGCTTGCGGCCGAGCGCCGGCTCCGCCCCTACGTGGGCGAGCTCGGCGCCGATCCCATGCTGTTCCGCGGGTTCGGCACGTTCGGCAGATGGCAGGAGATCCCGCACCCCTCCCGCTTCGTCCGCGAACGCTCCGAGGACGGCGACCGGGTGGGGGAGCTGTACACCCGGATGATCGAGACCGACACCAACATGGCCGCTCTCTGGGAGAAGCGAGTCAAGGCTGTGCTCGCGCTGCCGCGTTACATCCGCGCCGCCGACTCCACGCCTCTTGCGGAGGAGATCGCCCGCTTCGTTCAAACCGCGCTCTCACTGATCCCGGTCCGCATCGTCCCTGTCTCCAACATCCTCGAAGCGGTTATCAAGGGCGTTGCCATCAACGAGATCCTCTGGGAGCAGGCGACGCGCGGCCCTCTGGCTGGAGCGTGGTTGCCGGTCGATCTCATCGACCGTCCCATGTGGCGGTTCGGCTGGTCGGCGGTGGACAGGTCCCTCCACGTTGTTGCCCACCCGGGACGCATCGCGCCTGTCCCCGCGCCGCCCATGAAGTTCCAGGTCCTCTCCTACGGCACCAAGGACAACCCCTGGGGCCGGGCCTTGCTTGATCGGCTGTACTGGGTCTGGTTCCTGAAGCGGCACGCCTCGAAGTACTGGGCCATCTTCGTCGAGCGCTTCGCGCAGCCCCTCACGAAAGGGACTTATCCCTACAAGGCCGACGACGACCTCCTCAATAAGGAGAACGAGGACCGCATGCTCGCGATCCTCAACTCCATCCGGACCGGCTCGTCCATCGCGCTGCCCCAGGGTCTCGACATCTCCTTTCTCGAAGCCTCCCGGGGTGGCGACGCGAGCTATTCCTCCTTCGTCGCTTGGCTCGAACACGCGGAAGCCCTGCTGATGCTCGGCGAGGTCGATACCAGCGGCCTCGCCAAGGGAGCGGGTTCCTTCGCCAAGGCCATGATCTCGAACGAAGTCCGCCTGGAGACCGTCCAGCACGACGCCCACCTTCTGGGCACTTTCGAGTCCGACACGCTGATCCGCTGGCTCGTCCTGCTCAACTTCGGCCCCGACGCTCCCGTCCCGAAGTCGGTCTACGACGCCACCGACGCGGCCGACCGCGGCCAGCGCATGAAGGGCATTGAGAACTCCCTCAAAGATGGAGTAGCCGTCCCCCTGGCCTACTACCGGATGACCATGCGTGTCCCCGCGCCGCTCGACAACGAGCCCGTGGTCGAGCCGCCGGCGGTTGCGCCCTCCCAGGAGGCCCTTTCCCATTCGAGGAAGGCAGCCCTTGCAGCCCTCGAAACCGGCAACCAGCCCCGCTATCTCGTCTGGTGGACCGTTGGAGACGACCGCGTCCGCCAGCGCCCTCTCCATAACCACGCCGTAATGCACGGCAAGGTCTTCGCCATCGATCACCCCATCTGGAACATCTGGTGGCCTCCTGCCGGCCACAACTGCCGCTGCTTCATCGGCACCGTCAGCGAATCCGAAGCCCTAGAGCTCGGCTACACCGGCGACGAGCCCACCGGCCCCTGGCCCATCGCCCCGGACACCGGCCTTCCCGCACTCCCAGACCCTGGCTTTGGAGGTAGGCAATGAATGGCACCAAGTCCGAGCGTCACACGTTCCCCTCTCCCGGGGGTCCGGGAGTGCGGATGGGAGAGGGGCTAGGGGTGAGGGTCATCTCCGGCTCCGTCCTCTGGACTCCCGGAGCCGATCACACCCTGGAACTCTCCGCAGGCGACGCCCCTGTTTTGGAGTTCCCGGCGCTGATCCCCGTGGATCTCACCGAGACCCACGGCATCAACATCACCCTGCAACGCCTCCTCGAGATGGCCGCTGTCTACGACCCGGCCGTCGAGATGGCAAGCCTCAACCTCGATCACAACTGGGGCGGCCCGTCTCTCGGCTGGTGCGAGCGCGTGTGGCTCCAGGACGCCGCGCTCTGGGTCCGCTACATCGATCTCGACCCTGCAACCGTCGAACTGATCCGGAGCAAGCGCTACACGCGGCGCTCGGCCGAGATCGCGCTCAGCCATCCAGTGACCGGAGGCTGGTATCTCACCGGCTGCGCCCTCCTGGGCAACGCCCGTCCCGCAATCCCTGGGCTCCCGCCCGTGACCCTCTGCCGTCCCCAGTACGTCCTCACTGCCCGAAAGGAGACCCCTATGCCCGAAGACGATCCCCCGGCAGCCGCGCCGCCGGACACTCCAGCCCCATCCGGAGAAGTGGAGCTGACCGCCCTCCGAGCCCAGGTCGCCGAAGGTGCCCAGGCTCTCTCGACGCTCCTCCGGCAGCGCGCCGAGCTTGACGTAGACCGCCGCCTCGCCCAGCTCGGCGCCCGCGTCACGCCCGCCATGGCGAAGCTCGCGAAGCCTCTCCTTGTCGAGCTGCTCGCCGACCGCACCCCCGCCACCGTCAAGCTGCAAGCCGATCCGGCGAAGCCGCCCGCCGAAGTCTCGATCGCTGACCACGTCCTCCAGATCCTCGCCGCCGTCCCCGCCGTCGAAGCCCTCACCGCCGGCCGCATGGCCGATCCCTCCAATACCGACCCTGCCGCCCGCCAGCCAGGCGCTCTCACCTCCGAGCGCGAAGCCGAGCTCGAGCAGAAATACCGCTTCAGCGCGAGCTGGGGCTTCCGGTCCAACTGACGGAGATCACCGATGCCAGCTCTAACCGCAGACGTCCACCGCATGCACTCGGTTCATCAACCGCAGTTCCTCCCGCTTCCTGTGAAGGCGGGAGCCCGCATCTACCTCAACGCCATCACCTGCACGGACGCCAACGGCTTCGCGGTGCCCGGAGCCAACACCGCCGGGCTGCGCGGCCAGGGCGTGGCTTGGAAATCCTTCGACAACACCCTCGGCGCCGACGGCACACTCGGAGACACCTTCAGCGCCTACGGCGCCGTCCGCTTCGTCGAAGTGGACAGCCAAGGCGAGTGGGAATTCGCCTTCACCGGCGCCGTACCGAAGCCTGGCGACAACGCCTTCGTGGTGGACGACAACACCGTGGCCACCGTCACCTCGAACTCAATCCTCCTCGGCAAGTTCACCCGCCCCGGCTCACCGGGGAAGTGGTTCGTCGACATCGATCGGCGCTAGGGGAAACCATGCTCAGCGATCTCAAATCGATTGCGGTCAGGGCGACGCCCATCGCCCTCGACATCTACGACAAGACCGATCCCACGACCCTCCTCCCGTTCGTGGCCGTCGTGGTCTCCGACCCGTCCCTGGCCGAGGAAGTCAATCTCGAATGGGCCGCCGTCTTCCCCGAGCTGCGCAAGTGGATCGGGGACCGCGTCGCCCAGCAGGGCTTCGCCGGCAAGCTCAAGATCCGCCCGGAGCTCTACGAAGTCACCCTCGATTTCGACTCCATCGACATCGAGCGCGGCACCGCGCTCATTCAGGCAACTGAGAAGGCCACGCGCATCGGCCGCGCCTTCGCCGTCGGCAAGGTTCTCCTGGCCTACCGGGTCCTGCGCGAGAACCAGCTCACCTACGACGGCCAGGACTTCTTCGACAACGCCCACCAGCATCCGGACGGCACCCTCGCCTCCAACCTCGTCAACGTCGTCCGCGTCGATCCGACCGCCCCGGACGTGATCGAGGTCCGCGATGAGCTGTCCGCGGCCGTGGACCGGCTCATGGCCAACTCCATCCTGCGCGACGAGCTGGTGCGCAGCGACGACGTGCGGAAGGGCCTGGTCATTTTCGTGCGCTCCCAGAAGGTCTGGTCGGCCTACGAAAAGCTGCGCACCGAGAAGAGCTTCGGCGCCGATCCCAACCTCTGGCAGAACGCCTTCGAGCTCGTCCGTGACTTCAAGCCGAAGGTGGGGACGGAGAACACCGTGGACATCGTCCTCGCCACCCCCAACGGTCCCCGGCCCGCGATCTTCGTGGTTTCCCGCGAGCCACAGGGCTTGAAATTCGATCAATCCAAGGAGTTTGCGTCGCGTTACATCCCGTTCGGCATGGATGCCATGTACGGCGTCACGCCGGCCTTCTGGCAAACCGCCGTTCGGGTTCTTCCAACGTAGTACGAGAGAGAAAAGGAGCAGTCCGATGAGAGAGATGAAGATTTACAAGATCCGTGTCACCGGCGAAGTCCTGGACACCGCCACCGCCACCCGCCGCGTCGACGTGGACGGCCAGGTGCTGACCTTCGGCCGCGAGCCGGTCTACATCCGTGCGGCCGGGTTGCCCCGGCAGCTCGCCGACGATCCCAAGCTGCGGATCGAAGTCGTGGACTCAGTGCCCGCGGGCATGGAGGTCATCGACCTCAAGCCCGAGCGTGTCCAGGAGCCCGAAACCGCCTTCGTGGAGCCGGCCAGGAAGCGCCGCTGATGCCCTTTCCCGCCCGGCGCCGTCTTGGTGCCGGGCGGGTCTTTTTCCCAGGAGACCACAATGCAAGTCAATCTCTCCCTCACCCCCGGCTACCGCCTGAAGATCGAGCGGGCCTCCCGCATGAGCGAGCTCGTGGACCGCACCATCACCGGCCTAGCCGCCCTCGGAGGAAGCGCCGCCTTCCTGGAGATCCTCCGTCGCTGGCTCCAGCGCCGGCAGGAGAAGCGCCAGGAGCAGCTCCAGCTCGACGTCCGCATCATGGAAGAGGGCCACACTCTCCGCCAGGAGGCCTACCAGCGCGAGCGAGAGGCCCTGAAGGCCCTCGCCGAAGAGCGCGAGCGCCGCCACAAGGCCGAGCTTCTCGCCTTGGAAGCCCAGATGCAGGCGAAGCTGGAGGCGCTGACCCGAGCCAACGAAGCCCTCACCCGGCGCCTTGAAGAGCGGCCCAGACGCTGAATCTTCGTAGTAGAATGTCGACACCTCTATGGCACGGAACTCGCCCATCGAATGGACTCATCACACCTTCAATCCATGGTGGGGGTGTGTCAAAATCTCCCCTGCCTGCGCCCATTGTTACGCCGAAAAGTGGTCTCGGCGCGTTGGTCTCCAGTTGTGGAGTGAGGAGGGACCTCGCCGTTTCTTCGGAGATCGCCACTGGCGGGAACCGATAATCTGGAACGCCGAAGCTGAGCGAACGCGAGTCCGGAGAAGAGTGTTCTGTGCCTCCATGGCAGATGTCTTCGAGCCTCGTGAAGATCTTGATCCTTGGCGTATCCGACTTTGGGCTCTTATAGAGCAGACGCCTTGGCTAGACTGGCTGCTACTGACGAAGCGGCCCGAATTCGTTGGCGAACAAGTTCCCTGGGATACCTCATGGCCTGACAATGTTTGGCTTGGGGCTACTGCCGAAAATCAGCTCTGGCTGGTTCGACGAGCCGACCAACTAGCCCGCTACCCGGCGGCTGTCCGCTTCATCTCCTGTGAACCATTGTTAGCGCCGCTAGACTTAAGTCCGGTCCTAGGAGCCGTCAACTGGGTCATCGCAGGTGGTGAAAGCGGCCCGAGGGCGCGACCGTCCCATCCACAATGGTTTCGTGGTCTCCGTGATCAGTGCCTCGCATCAGGGGTCGCGTTCCACTTTAAGCAATGGGGAGAATGGGCGCCGGTGCACGATTCAGGAAAATCTTCTTCCAGAACTCAGCAACTTGTCTGGAACGGTCAGCCCATAGATGTTGAGAGGCGCGGTAAGAAGTACAATGGGCGGCAACTGGATGGGTGCACCTGGGACCAACTACCAACGATTAGAGGCTGAGTTGTGCGCAGGCGAACGCAAGTAGATAAATCTGATCCCGTGCTTTTTGAGTACCCGAGTCAGCCCGCGCCTCTCGGAGTAAAAATCAAGAGGTTAAATGCATGTTTATGGACCGCCCATAAGGCCCAGCTTATTCAATGCTATCTCGATTATTTTGTTTACATCACAAAGTGCGGCACATACATTGATGGGTTTGCGGGGCCGCAAGACCCCGGCCAAGTTGAGAGTTGGTCGGCTAAGCGTGTGCTTGAGAGCCAAGTACGGCCAAAGCGGCTGCGCAATTTTTTTCTCTTTGATGCCAATCCTTCTCAGATTCAGAAGCTTGAAGAGATGCGTGCCAATCTGGCGCCTCTACCTTCAAACCTTAAGCGCCGGATTGAAGTTACGAAGGGAGATTTCAATGAGGCCGTTGTGGAATTTCTCAGCAATGGAGAGATCCCAATCGAGCCGACCTTCTGTCTTTTGGACCAACGCACCTTCGAATGTCGTTGGTCGACTGTCGAGGCACTTGCTAGCTACAAACCAGAAGGCACCAAGATTGAAATTTTTTATTTTCTACCAATTGCTTGGCTAGATAGGGCCTTCAGTGCCACTTCGAGAAAGGAAACCTTAGCCGACATTGCAGCCTGGTGGGGTAGAGATGATTGGAGAACTCTCCAACGCCTGAACAATCGTGACTGCGCCAAGCTTTTTACTCAAAGGTTCATGGAGTTAGGCTATGCTGACGTCAAGCCATGGCCCATCTATAGCGAAGAGGGCTCTTCGCGCGTTATGTATTACATGATCCATGCGACCGACCACCGCGAGGCACCGGTATTGATGCGACGCGCCTACGAGCGAGTGGGGTTGGCTCCTCCCTCGGCGCATTTACAGCTCGATTTGGACTTTGATCTTAAGCCACCCGATCCTCCCACCCCAGACCTGCCAGAGGATCTTTTTGGGCCACCGCAAGGCAGCGACTTGCACGAATGAGAATCGTACTTCCGGCGGTTGCGCGTCCTGCAATGCTCTAGATAAGCGCTCGATCACCATGGATCATATTCCGGAATGTGGCTGTCGGTAAAAAGGTGGAGCCTTCTGACGCTGATGTCATTCTCCTGAGGATCGAGAGCAATAATGAGCCTCCTGAGAGGATAGGTAATTCCAGACAACCAACCAAGTATTGCCCTAGCCTTGTCCGTTACTTGATTGGAAAGCGGCTTGAGGACTAAGTCACTCAGGTCGGGCGTGAACGACATAATTTCTGCTATTGAACCTGCCGCCAAATCAGTAAGAGCAACGAGATCCTCGAAACGCCTGTCAGGCCCATCGGCCTCGGTGGTGACGAATAAAAAAGTACCGTGGTTCTTAGGAGCATAGTGGCTGAGAAGAAAGAGCAGTACATTCCCTGCTATCTCATGCCGCTTTGAATTTGCGGCAAGGTCATCCTGGTCCGTAATCCAAACAATATTCTGCTTGGGAGCAGAGAGGCCGGCGACGAGCAGGGCTCCCAAGTGACCGATTAGGCACAAGCGCTCGTAGCCCTTGGCCTTCCACCCTTCAGGTTCAAAAGGCAATGACACGAAAGTAGCTCTGTTTCCGGCTTCACCGAGTAAAGACGGAACGCCTTTGTGGATGGCGAAAACAACAAGCAAACCCCTTAACGTATTCGCAGCGCGCAGGAGAGGGACTAGACTCTGAGCACGCTTCCTGTCCTTGAGGTCCTTGTATGAAATACGTCGCCCATCAGGCAGAAGTCTACCTCTCACCCGTTGTCGTTGAATTTCCCAAGTTTCCGTTGACTGCGTATCTATTAATAGGAAGGCATAGGTTTGATATAGAGAGGTTTGATGAGAACCGCCATAATCGCTAGCTAATACCAACTCGGAAGCGCGACGAACAGAGCAGAGGAGATTTGGCGACCGCCACTCCTCAAGTCTAATGAAATCACTTATTCTGTTGGCTAAGCCAAACGCAGGCCAGTCTATACTATTCCAGTAAAGTGCCATTCAACACTCCAGTTAGCGGGCGGGGTTTGGCCACACGTCGAGGCGCCAGAACCTAGGATGCACCAGCAAGATCGACTCCGAATGACGAGCCGAACTTCGCCTTGAATGCGACGCGAAGAGAATCGTGAGCGGGGTCGGCGTCCATGAGGTCGGCAGTGTACTGACTCAATACCTGGTCAAGCGCATCCAGCAGCTGGTGTGGATCGATGATGACGGTTGGACAGGCTCTGCTGTCTGAGTACTGCGTATTTCCGACTGGCTCGACTTGAACAGGCGTCGGGAGCCCGAAGATTGCTCCGTAGAGCGGAACGTGGGCCTCGTGGAGAATGCCGCAGCGGAACCCGAAATAGAGAACCTGGGCGACATCTTCGAGTGCAGCCGGTTTGCAGCCGGCAGGTCGCTCGATTGGTACTCTGAGTCTCTGACTATACGCAGGCAACTTCAAGCTAATGAAGGAAAGAAACACGCTACGCTTAGAGTGCGTCTCGCCGCGGAAGAACTGGCTCAGAGTATCGATTAGCAAGCAATTGAGTGCCATGACTGCAAATGCATAATTACCCGAAGCAGCTTCGAGAGCGCGTGCAGGTTGCACGTACCATTCGCGAATGCGTTTCTCAAAGGCGGTGACGACCTCCCGCAGGCTCCTCCAGTCGATGTCCGAGTACAGTACCCCAGGGCTGAAGATGCGACCTGCCAGGACTGGCGTGTAAAACATTGACAATTCTCCGTGTGGCCTACCGCTGTGGGTAATCAGCGGGACATAATCGGGGGCGCCAGCCATCCGTTTGATGCCCGGGATAGACGGCACCTCACGAGCCTACCGGTTCACTCTTCTTCGCCAACGTCGATCCAGCCCTGGTCTTCGATGGTTGACCACGACTGCCAATACGGAATACGGCTCTTGACGAAACTTCGTCTTTCCGCGGACCAGCCATCTGTAGAGTCGATCGCCTCATTGATGCCGTCGACAAATGCCAAGCGCTCTGGGTGCGACGGCCCGAGCTTGAACGTGGGGGGAATGCTGAGGGCCTGATACCTTCCGTTTCCCGTGGCCCGGACCGTTATAGCGTCGTGGAGATAGTGGTCCGGTGCGAGCCGATCAAACGACATGAGTTCTTCATCGGATCCCGCCAAGAGCGAACCCCGTTGTCGGGTGAGGCTTGGATTCTGGTAAAACTCTCGGCGACGGCCATAGACGAGGATCATGTGGAGAGACATCGAGCGTCTGTACGTCCAATACTCAGGAACGGCATAGTCATGCTGAAACTTGAGTTGATTTGCCGGCACACTGAACCAGCTGCGCCACTGATTGAGTTGGTTTCGGGCTTGCGTGAACTCAGCGGTCGGGACGCCGTCGCGGCGGAAGAGCCTCTTGGAGGGGCTCTCTATCTCGATGAGCACCGGATACCATGTGTCGCTGGTTGACGTTAGCCACATGAAGTCGGGTTGTCGAGCATCTAGGCCTGGAAGAGTGGGCTGTGAGAAGAGCAGGCTGGAGACGTGGGAGCCGCAGGTTGCCCCGCCGGGGCTCAGCGAGCCAGGCACGAGCGCTGGGTGTTGCTCAAGGAAGCGTTGAGTTGTGGGTTCGTCGGGTGTCTGTTCCAAAAGAGCTTGCCATTCAGAAAGAACCTGGCGCGCATACAAGTCGAATGGGACTGCAGGCGGCCCTGGTTCGATCCGGTAAGTGGGTGAAAACGGCATGTTTCTTCCGCGGTCCGAGTGCCGCCTAACGTTGTGCCGCTTCACCGCGCGGACGGCGAAGCCGGCTGTCCGGTGCAAGCGTGTGTTTTGCGGCAGTGCACGCGTTGGTGTATTGCTCTTGCGATCCAATCAGCTTGGTTCCTGCTGAATACATAACGATATGCCTGCTCAAGAGTTCTCCTGTTAACATCCTCGCACCATCCAGGCCTCCCCAACTGACGCCCCTCCCTTCCTTCTGGCGCAATTACAAGGACGTGCTCGGGGTCAAGGACCAAAGTTGTTTCAGCAGAGGGTGAAAGCCAGCCACTCGCGCATAGGTTGGGCACCGACCGATCGGTAAGAACCCGTACGATGGGGGAGTCGCTAGTCAAGAACTCAAAACCCGATGGGGCCTCGACTACCAACCACGGAAGTTTAGCTATTAGAGGCGCAGTACCCCTTACGACTTCAAAAAGAGTTTGCAACCATGAAACCTTTGTCGCCCTGAGTTGAAATCTGCCGTCCTTGATCGCCTGCAGACCGGCGAGCACCTGTTGAGGAGGTAAGCCCATCTCCTCTGCCTTCTCCATTACATGTTCGGGGTGCCCGACGAGAATATCTGTAGTCATGTAGAATAAATGTTCTAAGTTGGCGCCATGCTGGTCACGAATGGCAGGAACGCGCAACTCTTGAACAGCTACATAGAAAGCTATGGCTGCCCGATCTTCCGGACGCAGTTGGTCACCTCTAATTAACCGATCGGTGGCGGCAACAGCTGGTCCGTCCACCATTTCCGCTAGAACATCCTCTACAGTGTCGTCATGAGGTTCCTCTCCTACTTCAGGTGCGTAGAGGTACCTCTCCACTGCAGCATTCCGAGGACCAACGTGTTTAGGCTCAGATCCATCTACTGGATAAATCCAAAGGAGGCCGTCCGGCCCAGTGAAACGCCCGAGGTAGAATTGTGGGACGGAATGATGCCTCTTCTTAACCTGTGCCATTGAACCGCCTTCCTCTGCCGCACCATTCGAGTCTGGTTCGCCATCCGCTGGACTAGGACACGCCATCCGTGTCATACGGCGTCTGCTCATCCCAAGCAGTTCAGCCTCAAGTTTCACAGACACATAGACTTAGTGAGCCTACTCCCGACGGCGGAAGGCGTCAATCAGGACACTGCCGGAGAGGTGCCAGCCGAACACCTCGGGGTCGCCCTACTCCTCCTGTCCCTTCGGCGGTGCCAAACATGGAATAGCCCAGACGGCATCTACGAGGGCAGGCTCATACTTCCCTGACCTTGCGTCTAGCTGCTTGAGAAGCTTCGGGGCCGCGACTTGGCGGTCCCTGGTCATGGCATAGCCTTGGCCCGCCTCCTCGCGTCGGAAGCCAAGCAAGCCGGTGCCCTGGTCGTAGAGGAACTCCACTCGTCGAGATTCGGTCAGCCCCATCAGAGAGAGGGCGGCCTGGTTGAAAGAGACGTACCCGTGAACACGGTTGACGGTCACCCGTGGCTTTGGGGGGCGGGAGGGAACTGGAGGGGCGGGCTTGCCGGTGCGGGTCCAGAGCGTCCAGGACATCGGCTATTCCTTCCTGCGGCGGGCGTGCTCGCCTTAATCGGCACGGCTTGGCCCGTCATCTTAAGCCGGTGCGCCCGGATAGGTGCTGCTCCGATTAAATGCCAGCCGTTTCGGCGGACCGCGTCATCTCTACTCGGTCTCGGAAGACGGGAGGAGCTTGAGGACGATCTCGTCCTCCTGGCTCGCCTCCTCCTTGCGGCCGAGCTGGCGATAGGCAGTGGCGAGCTCGACGTGCGTCTCCCTGCGCCGCGGATTTTCCCGGACGGCTTGACGGTAGGTGGCGATGGCCGCCTCGCCCTCGCCATTCCTGAGCTGCGCCCGGGCGAGGTTCAGGAGAAAACGGACGTTCCCCGGGCTGCGGCGCACAACCTCCTTCAGACTGGCCACCGCCTGCGGCCAATTCCCCCGCTGCCCCAGCGCGTTGGCTGCCGCGACCTCGGCGATTAGAGCGGGGCCGTCCTTGGGATCGAGGGTTCCCTTGCCGCTCGTACCGGAGCCGGAGAGATAGCCGAGGCTCTCGAGCGAACGCGTCAGCTCGGGGTCGATGCTTTCCGCCGACTGGGCCGGGCGGGCCGCGAAGGAGCGTTGCGCCTCCTTGAGCGCCGCTTTCAGCCGGCGGGCATGCTGTCTTCCCTCCTGATGCTCCAGGAGATTGCGGATCTCTCCTGGATCGGCTGCCAGGTCGTAGAGCTCCGGCCTCGGCGCCACGATCAGCTTGAACCGGCCGTCGAACATCCCCTCGAGCGGGCTCCATCCATAGGCGGTCAACGTATACCGGTTGTCCACGTAAACGGGGCTCGGGGGGCCGGCGGGGAGCCCCGGCAACCCCGGCAGCGGCCGGCCGAACGGCACGGCGGCCTTGCTGGTCCGAGTCAAACCCAGCAGGGTCGAAGCGAGCCGGTGCGTGGAAACCGCCTCCTCGACGACCTTGCCCCGCGGCACTCCGGGACCGGCGAGGAGAAGAGGCACGCGCATCGTGGCGTGGTAAATAAAGATGCCGTGGTCGGCCTCCCCGTGCTCGCCCAGGGATTCGCCATGATCGCCTACCGCAGCGATCAGCCAGCGCTCGGCGCCGCCGGGGAGCGCGGCCAGCAGGCGGCCGATCTCCCGGTCCATGTTGGCGACTTCGCCGGCATAGCGCTGAGCCAGAGTGGCCTTTGGATTCATGCCCGGAAAGTAGTAAGGCGCGTGGGGGTCGTAGTAGTGCACCCAGAGGAAGAGGGGTTTGCCCGCGGGCTGCAGGCCGAGCCATTCCAGAGCGGTATCGGTCATCTCCCGGGAGGTCCGCTCCCTGGTGAGCCTGTCGCTGTAGCGCCCGAACCCGCGAGCGAGGCCGAAGTGCCGGTCGAGGACGGGAGAGGCCACAAAACCCGCGGTCGAATAGCCCCGCGAGCCGTAGGCCTCGGCCAGGGTGGGAATCCCCTTGGGAAGCACGTCCGTGCCGTTGGTCCGCACCCCATGCTCCGGCGGGGCGAGCCCGGTGAGGAGCGAGGCGTGAGCCGGCAGGGTCAGAGGCGTCGGAGTGATCGCCTGCTCCCAACGCAGGCCGCGCGCCGCCAGCCCATCCAGAAACGGCGTGCGAGCCTCCCTGCCGCCGCCGTCTTTCCCGAGATAGGCCCCGATCGCATCGGCCCGGGTCGTGTCCAGGGTCAGAAGGAGAACGCTCGGCGGCTCGGCCCCCGCGGGCGAGCCGACGAGTTGGAGCACGAAAAAGAGGCCGACCGCCGGCCCGAATTTGTGTTTCATGCACTCTCCTTCTTGCTCCAAGCATAGCGCCCCGGAACGCCGGGCGCCTCCTCTCTAGGGTGGAGGCCGCATCCTCTCTAGAGAGGAGGGAGGCCGCGCAAATATCCACCCTAGAGACGATGGACACGGCGGATTTTAGCGACTAAGGTGGGAGAACTATCCCGGCTGAAGGCAGTCGAAAACAGGAGAGAACCATGATCTCGAGAATCCGGTGTTGTCCGCGGCCCGACGTCCTCCTCGTCCTCGCGCTCCTCCTCAGCGCTCCGGCGGCCTGGGCGGGCAACGCGAAAGTGAAGGTGTGTCACATTCCACCCGGCAATCCGGGAAACTTCCACACCATCACCGTCAGCGAGAATGCCCTGCAGGCCCACCTGGGACACGGCGACCTTGCAGGGGCATGCTTCGCGCACTGCGACTCGCTCTGCAGTGACGACGATCCCTGTACTATCGACGCCTGCGACTCCTCGGAGCACTGCCTGAACACTCATCCCCCGGTCAACTGCAACGATGGCAACCTGTGCACAGTGGACAGTTGCAGCTCCGAGGCGGGAGGTTGTCAGAACACGACCGTCGCCTGCGCGGATGGAAACAATTGCACGGTCGATGCATGCGATCCGATGACCGGGAGCTGCGTGTTCCCGGCCGTCGAATGTCCCCCGGGGCAGACCTGCAACCCAGCCCAGACCAATCCCGTCTGCGAGGCGGAGACCGTGACATGCCCCTGCATTGAGGGGCTGCCGGGCTGGCTCGCCATTGCGAACTCAACGGTCACCGCTTGTGAAGACAGTCTCCCCTTCGCTCCTTATCATCATTTAATATTCCTCACGACAGCAGGCGGCCTCGTCGTCTCGCAAGCCCCAGCCATAGACGAGTGCGGCTTTTACGGAAGCTCAGGCTTCATCAGGCCCACGCCAGAAGAAACCCAGGCGTGTATCGATTTCCTCCGCGCCAAGGCGGCCGCGGCGAACGTGCCCTGCGTCGTCAATGAGCCTTATTATTAGACCCGGGAAACGAATCAGGGTGAGCGGCAGTTCCTCGGCCTGTCCGAGGTGCTGCCGCGCCTCATTTCACGCGGCGTCCGGTGACGGCGTCGGTGGCGATCAGCCAGTCCGAGGCACTGCCGCGTTTGATCAGATCGCCGCTTGATCAGATCGCATTGCGGCGACATTGAGGATGTACTCCGGCAGGACGAGCAGCCAACTGGCGCCAAAGGCCGTCCAGAAGCCGATGCTGGAAGCCGATGGAATGGGTGCCACCCGTTTCCTGCTGCATCTCCGACCGTGAGCCCCCCGCCCGCCAAGGGGGCCCGTCGCCCCCTCGGCCACTCCCCCGTTCAGGCGGGCAGTTGAGGCCACAGAGCCACGCCGGCAGGGCTCAGCTTCGCCCGGCGTACCTCAGTATCCGTCGCCACATCTCAGCTCTCTTCCAGGGAAGTCACCGCACTCTTCCTCTTGAGAGGCCCGCTATTTCTGGCCGTGGTGGCCGGAGCAGTGCGGTCCTCAGGAGGTCCGAATGCTTCGACTCTCGCAGCTCTGGAGTTTCCTGTCCTTCCTCTGGTCCGACCCTGGGGCCACCGCCGCCGGCTCCGGCGACACCGGTTCCATCCTCGATCCCGACGGCCGTACTTGAGCCGGGCAGGGCCGGGTTCCACATCCCGGCCCGTTTTTGCTGCCAATGGGTCCCCACCGTTTCCTTCTTGCGCTATTATCCGTCCGCTCAAAGAAGCCCTTGGAGGAGGATTGCATGGAGCACAAACATCTCGATGCCGCCGCCTTGGAGCGCCAGCTGGCCGCAGACCGGACGGCGGAGCAGAACGAGCAGCTCTTCCATCTGCTCGCCGTCTGCACCCGCTGTCGAGAGGTGGGCGGCTGGCTACTCGAGCTGCACCAGGCGAACGCCCTCCCTCCGGTCTTCGGCCCGATCGATGCCGCCCTCGCCCGGTCCCGGGCCGAGTCCCCCGGCCTCCTGGGTGAGCTTCTTCCCCTCGCGCCGGAGGAACGCCTCGCCCGGCTCCATGCCGACTCGCGTTTCGTGAGCTGGGGCCTGTGCGAGCTGCTGGTCCGCGAGAGCTGCCAGACCGCGGCGCAAGAGGCGTCCGAGGCCGTCCACCTCGCCGACTTGGCCGTTCATGTGGCGGACAGGGTCGCCGAAGGTGGCCTCTTCGAGGAGAGCTGGGTCTACCAGCTTCGGAGCCTCGCCTGGGCCGCTCTGGGAAATGCACGCCGGGTGCACGGCGACCACACGGGAGCCGAGCGGAGCTTCGACATGTCGGATTCCTGGTGGGAGGCGGGAACCCGGGGCACTGAGGATGCCCTGGGCTACGAGCCCATCCTTCTGGATTTGAAGGCCTCGCTGCGCTTGGCTCAGCGGCGCTTCCCCGAGGCGTTCAAGCTGCTCGCCGGCGCAGTGGAGCTTTTCCTCCACGGCGAGCATCGGGATCCACACCGCGCTGGCAGGAGCCTCATAAAGAAGGCCGCGGCCCACATCGAGAACGGCGATCCAGAGTCCGCCGTCCAGGCTCTGAAGCAGGCCAGCGGCCTCATTGACCCTGATCGAGAGCCGCGCCTCGTCCTCTGCATCCGTCACAACCTCGTCGACAACCTCTCCAAGATGGGCCGCCACTCGGAAGCGGCCGACCTCCTCCCGGAGCTCCGGGAGCTGGCTGCAGCGCAAGGGGGAGCACTGGACCGTCTCCGGCTGAGTTGGGTCGAGGGCCGCGTGGCTGCCGGCCTGGGCGAGCACGAGCGAGCCCGCCAGCTCCTCGGCGGCGTCCGCCAGGCCTTCCTTGATGACCGCAATCCCTACGAAGCCGCCCTCGCCACCCTGGACCTGGTGGTTTCCCATCTGGAGGAAAGGCACACCGCCGAGGTCCGCGTCCTGGCGGATGAGATGGTCGCCGTCTTCCGGGCTCACGACGTCTCCCGCGAAGCCCTGGCCGCCGTCCTCCTCTTCCAGGAAGCCGCCCACCGCGAAGCCGCCACCGCCCAGCTAGCCCGCGAAGTTGCCGCTGCGCTCACCCGAGCGCGTCGAGGCGCGGCGAAGAACCCCTGAGCGCGAATCTATCTATGATTTCCCTTGAAGAGTGCCGGAAGATCCTGGGGGATCAGGCCCGCGGGCTCTCCGATGCCGAGCTCGAGGTCGTCCGTCAGCAGGCCCACGGGTTCGCCCGTCTCCTCTTGTCGATCTATCTGGACAAGAAGGCCGAAGGCGTCACCTTCACCTCCAAGGAGCCGCCCACCGCAAAGCCGGACCGAGGTGCTGCCGGAGGGTCAGGCAAAGGGCAGAGGCGGGACAAAGCAGGGGCTCCAGAGACTGTGGGATACTAGCGCCATGGGGAAAGCATCCGCTCTCAAGGTCGAAGAACTGAGCCGTGACGAGAAGCTTGAGCTCCTCGACCGCCTTTGGGAGAGCCTGGGCCAGGACCCGGAAGCCCTGCCCCTGACGAGCTCTCAGCGAGAGGAGTTGGATCGACGGCTCGACGAGCTGGAGGCGGAAGGTCCAACGGGGCTCTCGTGGGATGAAGTCGTCGCCCAAGCCCGGGCACGCTCCCGGTGAAGCACATCTATCGGCCTGCGGCAGCGGCTGATATCGAGCAAGCCTATGCCCGGTACGAGCAAGAGCGGAGAGGCCTCGGCGAGGAGTTTCTCGCCGAGGTCACAGCGACCGCGAGGCTGGTTCTGGAGAGGCCTGAGGCCTACCCGGTGGTCGTTCGTCGGACGCGCCGAGCCCTCGTTCATCAGTTCCCATATGGGCTGTTCTATCGAATCCTCGGCGACACGGTCGTCTTCGTGGCGTGTTTCCACACGAGCCGGAATCCTGCACTATGGGCGCGGCGCCGCTGACTCCCCCGGGAGCGCCTCCACAGGTGCAGGTGTCAGGCGCCCGGCTGAGGCCGCTTCGCCCCAGCCGAGCCGGCCTAGTTGACTCTGCTCTCGCCGAGGAGCTTCTCGACGTGTCCACCGGCCAAGGCTGCCGCCCGGGATTGGGCTTCTGCTTCCCGGTGCCAGTAAACCTTTTCCATCATCCGGAGCGAGGTATGCCCGAGCAGCTCCATGCCATGCTCCGGCTCGACCCCGGCGGAGGGCAACTGCGAGCGGAAGGCGTGGCGAGCCGTCTTGGGGGTGACCCCTTCCACGTTAGCCAGCTTGCACATCAGGTCCCAGGCCTTCTGCACGCTGGTCAGGTGCGTACCCTCCTTGTCGCCTGGGATGACCCAGCGGCAGCCCGTGTGGCGCGGCACGGAGCGGATGATCGCGACGTCGCCGGGCGAGAGCCAGATGGTCCGTCCCTCCTTTTCGGAGTCGTGGCGGTCGCCCTTGCCCCGAGGGCGCTCGATCCGGGGCGCAAGCCGGATGTAGGCCTCGGGATCGGCCAGCGTCTCCAGGTCAAAATCGGGGCCGAGGAGGATTGGGGGCTGAACCCAGGCGAGCTCGGCCGTCAGAATCTCATGGGGGCGGCACCCGGTCCGGAGAATCAGCCGGATGGCGGCGAGCGTGCGGGTCGGCAGGAGTTCCTTGGCCTCGATCTTCTGGAGAGCTTGGCCGAGTGCCTGGTACTGCTCGGGTCCGATCGTCGCCTTCGAGGGGCGCTCCTTGAACCGGTCGACCTTCTTCTCCGAGGCCGGGTTCGGCCCCGGGAGCCATTCCATCTTGTCGATGGCCCACTGATAGGCGGCGGTGAGCTGCTGAAGCGCCCGGTTGGCCACGGTCATGCCGTTGACCTGTCCGCCCCTGCGCGGTTGGGTCGCGGCCTTCGCTTCGGCCTTCACCTTGGCGGCGATGTCACGCTTCAAGGCGACGACGCGGGCCGGGGTCAGTTCCGGAAGCTTCAGCTTGCCCAGGGCAGTGCGGTGCTCCGAGTCGGGCACGGCATGTGGCAGGAGGTGAAGCCGCCAGAGACGCTTGTACTCGTCGATCGTCTTGGGCGTCCATCGGTCGGCGTGGGCCTCGTGGAACCTCTGGGCCAGCTCCTCGATGGTCAACCGGAGCCCGGTCATGGTGCTCGTCTTCCCCCGGGCCACGCGAATGTCTCTGAGCTTCTCGGCGGCCAGCTCGCGGGCCTTCTCGGGAGTCAGCTCATGGACGAGGCCCAGGCGATCGATAGGGAAGCCGTCTTTCCGGATGATGTACTTCACCTCGGCCCGTCCGACCTCCAGGCCGAAGCCCCGGAGGGAATCAAAGCCGCCGCCCTCCATGATGTAATAGCGGTTCCCGCGCGCCATCCGGACCCGTTCCAGCACAGATCGGGTGATCTTGGGCACATGCCGCCGCTTGCGCTTCTTCTCTTTCGTTTCTTGCATTTGGCCTCTCCCGCCCATCGTACAAATCTCGTACGTTTCTCGTACAATACCACCCCCGGATTCCGCCGGTCAAGCCCGGGAAGTGCCGGAGGTGGGGGAGGCAGAAATTAGGCTAAATCGTTGTTTTTACGTGGACTTACCGGAAAATTCCGAGAAGCCCCGGGAAGGCCGTGGAAGCCCGAACTCTGAATGGGGTTCAGGGGGTCCCGAGTTCGAATCTCGGCGTCCCGACCAATTTCCTCCCCGCTAAACGAACAACAGAATCCAATCCTCGCGGACCATTGCCGGCCCGGCAGCTTCTCGCTAGAGCTGCAGCGGTGTAATATGTCTGCCACCTGTTCAGGTTACAGCGCTGCTGCGCGGGGGAGAGTCGTTGTTCTTCAAGTCGAAGCTGGTCCGCGGGATCTTGCTGGTTGCGGGAGTCGCTTTGGGATGCGCCTCGGCACCGGCCTCGGCCCAGTTCTACTTCGGCGTCTCCGCCGGCATGTACCAGCCAGAGGAAGAAGGCAAGAGCGGCAACGAGATCTTCGACGTGCGCGGCGGCTACAGGGTCCGTCCCAAGGTCGGGTTCGAGTGGAGCTTCAGCCGGGTGACGCTGGAGGAGACGGTCGATCCGTCGATCCTGCCGTTTGACTTCGATCTGTTCAACGTAAGCGCAGACCTGACCAATCTAGATCTCTCCGTGCAGTGGTTTCCACGCAACGGCAATTTTGTGGTCTTCGGCGGCCCCGGGATCGCCATGATCGATTCAAGGGTGAACGTGATCTTCATCGGCGTGCCGTTCACGGATTCTGACATCACCAACATCTTCACCGCCCATGTCGGTGCCGGGTATGCGTGGCAGCTCGGCAATGGCTTCTTCATCCAGCCGGAGGTCCGGGCGCGCCGGTATTTCGGCGCCGAGGTGACGGAGCCGAGCGCGGTGGAAGGTTTCCGCTTTTCGTATAAGGCCACCGACTTCGGTGCGGGCCTGACTGTTGGATGGCGTTTTGGTTCCTGACGGGAGGAAAACCATGCGGACGAGACACAAGTTACTCCTGGGTGCGCTGGGGACTTCATTGGCTCTGGGGCTGCCGTCAGCTCTGTTTTTCCAGGCTCAGCCCGAGCCCGGCGAAAGGTCGGGCGTGGCGAACGCCTCTGCCGTGAGCTCCGCCTTTCATGCTTGGTCGGCGGACCACGCGGCGCGCGGCGGGGACCGCGACGTCGCCTTTTCGCTCGGCATGTCGAAAGGCTTTTCCACGGAGGAGACCCGGGCGCGCGGGATCGTGCGCCTCGACCTGCTTGGCGGAAACGTACGTGTTGATCTCAGCGATCTCGAGCCCGGCTCGGCATGGGACGTCTGGCTGGTGGACAACGAGCCCGGCGGCAGTGCCATGCCGGATCCCGCGGACAAGGCTCACCGGCTCGGCCGCGTGACGGCAGGTTCCGGTCAGTCCCGCCTCGCGGCCCGGCTCGATCCCGGGTTTTTCGACCGCTTCGAGGTCGACATCATGGCCGTGTCGCGGGCCGGCAGGGGACCAGGGGAGGGCGTGCTCTTCGGATCCCCCGACCTCTTCCAGAGGCTCTATTCACAGGGTCGCCACAAGCCCGCGCTCCAGCCCGGGTTCCAGTCTGGTCATGCGGTGGCCAGCCTCGCCTCGTTCCTCGGCCCCGCGCCCGCCTTCGCGTCGCCGTTCGACTCGCTCGATCCGCTGGTCGCCCTGGGCGCCGACGTCTTCCAGAACGAGAAGTTCAACGGCAACGGCCGGACCTGCGGCACCTGCCATCCTGCGCGCAACAACTTCACGATCGATCCCAAGTTCATCGCGGCGCTGCCGGCGAACGATCCGCTTTTCGTCTTCGAGACCAATCCGGACCTGGCGCAGAACCTCGAAAACGCGGCGTCGCTGCGCCAGTTTGGGCTGGTGTTGGAGAACCCGGACGGCTTCGCTGACCTGAGAAGCAAGTTCGTGCTGCGGGCGGTGCCGCACACCCTGGCCATGCTCTTCTCACGGCTTCCTCAGCCCGGCTCGGCGCAGGAGCCCATCCCGCCGGTCGAGCGGCTCGGCTGGGGCGGCGACGGCGCCCCAGGCAGCGGCTCGCTGCGCGAGTTCGCGCTGGGCGCCCTCACTCAGCACATGACGCGCAGGCTCGACCGCACCCCGGGCACGGACTTCCGGGTGCCGACAGACGAGGAGCTCGACGCCATGGCCGCGTTCCAACTCGCCCTCGGCCGGCAGGAGGATCCCGATCTCCCGTCCTTGCGCTTCCGGTCGCCCGTGGTCACCCGCGGCCAGGAGATCTACCTGGCGGGCGATTCGGTCAGGGGCACCGTGGCTGCCGGCAAGTGCAACCGCTGCCATTTCAACGGCGGCGCCAACGTGTCGGTGGGCAACCAGAACCGCAACTTTGACGTCGGCATCGAGAAGCTCCCCGACCATCCCTTCAATCTGGTAGAGCCCGGCGCCATGCCGATCGACGGCGGCTTCGGCACCGACGCCCGTTTCGACGGCAACGGCAAGCCCATCGGCTTCGGCAACGGCCGCTTCAACAGCGTGTCGGTGATCGAGGCCGCGGACACCGCGCCCTTCTTCCACAACAACGCGGTCTCCACGATTGAAGAGGCGGTCGACTTCTACAACAGCACGGCCTTCAACAACTCGCCGGCCGGCGTAGGCCTCCGGGGGCAGGACACCGGGGGCATCGGCATCCACCTCGAGACCACCCAGGTGGAAGCCGTGGCCGCGCTGCTGCGAATCCTCAATGCCCTGGAGAACATCCGCTCGTCGTCGGAGCTCGACCAGGCGGCCATCGACAAGGACAGCCAGCAGGCGCGGATGCTGATCGACATCGCCTCGTTCGACACGGAGGACGCTTTCCAGGTTCTTGAGGAGAGGAGCCTGCATCTCGTCGCCGTGCGCAAGCTCAAGGAGGCGTTCGTGCTCGAGAGGCAGGCCTACAGCACGAAGAGCGCCTCGAAGCGCAACGACCTGATGCGGCGCGTCCTCAACCTCAAGGCGCAGGCGCGCAACGAGATGCTCGCGCAGTAGCCGGGGGATCACCCGGCGGACGGGCGTTGCGCCTCGCACCACTGTCGGAACATGGTGGTGGGCTGGCCAAGCGATGAGTCGGCCCTGCTCGGGTCTCCCGGCTCGCCGTACTTTTCATACATCCTGCCGATCTTCAGCGCGTATTGGCGGTTCTTATGCCGGATCAGGTACATGTAGATCGTCGAGAGCCACATCGGAAAGGAGGTGATCTTGGTGCCGGGCCGCACGATCTTGATGAAGTCTTTGGTAGCCCGGTCGGCAGGGATCGCCTCGGGCCCGTAGACCTCGAACCGCTTGTTCGGCGCCTCGGGCAGTTGAAAGGCTTTCGAGACCATCGTGGCGTAATCGGCCGCGGCAAGGTAGTGGTAGGGCTGTTTGACCCAAGAGACGCGAATGCGGTCCCCCTGCTCCAAGTGGTGGAGGTTCTCCATGAAAAAGGTGCAGGCGAAGATGGCGTAAGGGATGCCGCTCTCGCGAACCACCTTCTCGGCATCGATCTTGGCCTTGAGGTGGGGCAGGTAGGAGTGCTCTTCCCGGGCGTGGATGTTCGAGAGGTAGGTGAGACGCTCGACCCCCGCTTCCTTGGCGAGCCGGACCACGTTGGCCGTGCCGCGGTGCTCGATGCGGTCATGGCTCTTGTCCTTCCACCATCCGCGCAGGTTGATATGAACGCCGTAGCAGCCCTCGAGCGCCCTGCGGAGGGACGCATCGTCTCCGACATCGCCTTCGAAGACCGGGAACGCCTCGCCGAACTTTTGGAGTGCTTTCTCGTGCCTGCGGGTGAAGACCCGGACGTCGAAACCATCTTGGCTCAATTGCCGTGCAACGGGCTTTCCGTAATTGCCCGTGGCGCCCACAACGAGAATGCTCTTGGACATTGATCCTCCTCAGAATTTGACAATCCTGGCAGCGTCTCAACCCAACCGACAGGAGCAATTATATATGCTACCATTTGTCTTGAGATTATTGATCATGAAGCCGCAGATAAAGACGCAATTTTTCCTTGATTCATAGGAATTGACGAGATTGAGAGAGCGATGAAAAGATCCAGGTGCTCGGGAAGAGCGCCCATGACTATCCTCTCTGCAGGCCTGCTCGCCGTGGGCCTGCTCGCGGCGCAGCCGGCGGTGGCGCAGCATGACATGCCGTTTTCTACCGTGGAAGCCCTTGCGGTCTCCAGCCCGCTGCAGGTCGATGGACATCTCGACGAGGAGGTGTGGTCGAAAGCCCAGGTGGCGAGCGGCTTCACCCAACGCGAGAAGCCGGAAGTGCCTGCCACCGAGCCCACCGAGTTCATGGTGGTGTACGCGCCCACGATGCTCTACATCGGGTTCCGCTGCTTCGACTCGGAGCCCGATCAGATCGTCGCCAGGGAGCTGGAGCGCGATGGCCGCCTGTTCCGCGACGACGCGGTGATCGTGGTGATCGACACCTTCCACGATCACCGCAACTCGTACTTCCTCGAGGTCAACCCTGCCGGTGCGATCCTGGACGCACTGTCCTCGGAAGAGGGGCGCAGCCTGAACACTGACTGGGACGGGATCTGGACCGCCGCGGCGCGCATCACCCCCGAGGGCTGGACGGCGGAGATGGCGATCCCCTTTTCCACCTTGCGCTTCGATCCCGGCACCGACACCTGGGGCTTCAACGTCCGCCGGCTGGTGGCGCGCAAGGCGGAGCAGTCCTACTGGGTGCAGGTGGGCCGCGACGCCAGCCTCGTGCGCATGTCGCGCGCCGGCCATCTTACCGGCCTGAACGGCCTGGAGTCCGGACTGAATCTGCAGCTCAAGCCCTTCGCAGTGAGCTCGCGCACGGAGTTCGACGTGACGGGCCTGGACGACGGCAGGTCCGATCTCGGGCTGGATCTCAAGTGGGGTATCACCCGCGGCCTGGCGCTCGACTTGACCTACAACACCGATTTCGCCGAGGCCGAGGCGGACGACCAGCAGGTGAACCTGACGCGCTTCTCGCTGTTCCTCGACGAGAAGCGGGAGTTCTTCCTGGAGAACGCCGGGATCTTCGAGTTCGTGCCTCCGAGCCAGATCGGCGGCACGCCGCTGGAGCTCTTCTTCTCGCGGCGCATCGGCATCGCCGACAACGGCGTGCCGGTGCCGATCCGGTGGGGCGCCCGGGTCACCGGCCGCGTCGGTGACTGGAGCCTCGGCGTGCTCGACGCGTCGACGGACTTCCTGGATCAGCAGACCAGCGGCTTCGTGGGCGGCCTCCCGGAGGACAACTGGGGCGTAGTGCGCGTAAAGCGCAACGTCGGCGAGCGCTCCGCGGTGGGGATGATCTTCACCAACCGCGACCAGGAGGGGATCGGTACAAACCAGGTCTACGGCCTCGACGCCAACCTGAACCCGCTGCCGAAGCTCAACGTCAATACGTTCTTTGCCTCGAGCCACACCTCCAGCCCCTTCGTCGACGACATCGGCGTTGTGGACGACAAGTCGGACCAGGCCGGCGGCGCCACGGTGGTGTGGAACGGGCAGGACTGGCTCTGGGCCATGGAAGCGATGGAGATCGGCGACAGCTTCGATCCCCAGGTCGGCTTTCTGCTGCGCAACGGCATCCGCCGCTATGCGCCGACTGTGGCCTACAAGCCGCGGCCGAAGCTGGGAAACGTCCGCAGCCTCCTTCTCGACGCGCAGGCCGAGATCATCACCGACATGGACGACCGCCTGGAGACGTTCTCGACGCGGCTCGACTTCTTCGGCTTCATCCTCGACTCGGAGGACCAGGTCCAGGCATTCGTCGACATCAACCGCGAGCGGCTCGTGCGGCCGTTCGCGATCCGGAGCGGAATCGTGATCCCTCCTGGCGAGTACGACTTCAACGACTACGGCATGAATTACACGACCAACCCCTACCGGAGGGTCGTCGTCACCGGGTCGGTGCTCAACGGGCAGTTCTACGACGGTGAGCGGTTCTCGAACGTGATCACGGTGGGCTTGCGCCCCAGCCGGTACTTCCGCGCCGAGACGAGGTGGACCCGCGACGATGTCGACCTGCCCGCGGGCTCGTTCGTCGCCAACGTCTGGCGCCAGCGCCTGAGCGTGTCTCCCACGCCGCGCATCGCCGCCAACGCGTTCATCCAGTACAACGACACGGCGGATCTGATCTCCCTCAATCTCCGCCTCAACTGGATCTACAAGCCGGGCGCGGACATCTTCCTGGTCTACAACCACAACTGGATCGCCCCCGGGCTGAACGATCGCACCAGCCGAGAGCGCCAGGCGATTCTTAAGTTCACATATCTGCTGTCGTTATGAAAGGTTTTCTTCCCTCTCTCGAATTCTCGACTCTGATCGAGATGCTGCGGACGCGGGCTCGGGAGAGTCCCGCAGCGCTGGCGTTCACATTTCTGAGCGACGCCCAGGGCGAGAGCACCGGGGAGGATCGGCTTTCGTATGCCGGACTGGACGAGCGGGCGCGGGCGATCGCGGTGCTGCTCGCGGAGCGCGGCGCGCGCGGCGAGCGGGTGCTGCTGCTCTATCCGCCGGGGCTCGAGTACATCGCGGCCTTCTTCGGCTGCCTCTACGCGGGCGCCGTCGCTGTGCCCGCCTACCCTCCACGGCTGAACCGCAGCCTGCCGCGGCTGCGCGCGATCCTGGAAGATGCGCGCCCTCGCGTGGCGCTCACCACGGCCGCGATCCTCGGCCGCGTCGAGGGCTGGAAGGATACCGAGCCCTGGCTCGCCGCCGTCAGTTGGCTGGAGACGGACAGCCTTGCCCTGGACGGAGCCGCGGCTTGGCAGGATCCGGGCATGGGGCAGGAGGCCCTCGCCTTCCTGCAATACACCTCGGGCTCC
The DNA here is from genome assembly GCA_963741305.1 of uncultured Holophagales bacterium. Taxonomy (GTDB): domain Bacteria; phylum Acidobacteriota; class Thermoanaerobaculia; order Multivoradales; family UBA5704; genus DATMER01. The sequence goes on from CAVUHL010000003.1 coordinate 1,381,474, forward strand.
ACCGGCACACCCAAAGGGGTGATGCTCTCCCACGGCAACCTGCTCCACAACTCGCGTGAGCTGCGCCGCTGCTTCGGCTACTCGGCCATGACCCGTGGCGTGATCTGGCTGCCGCCCTACCACGACATGGGGCTGATCGGCGGCATCCTGCAGCCGATTCACGGCGGATTCCCCACCACGCTGATGGCACCGGTCACGTTCCTGCAGAGCCCGCTGCGCTGGCTTTCGGCGATTTCGCAGGAGCGCGCCACCATCTCCGGCGGCCCCGACTTCGCCTACGACCTGTGCGTGCGCCGCATTACTCCGGCACAGCGGGAGACGCTCGACCTGTCGAGCTGGGAGCTGGCCTTCAGCGGCGCCGAGCCGGTACGGGCCGAGACCCTGGAGCGCTTCGCCGAAGCCTTCACTCCATGCGGCTTCCGGCGGCAGGCCTTCTATCCTTGCTATGGCCTGGCCGAGGCGACACTGATCGCGAGCGGCGGACTACCGGGCGCCGGCACGGTCGAGCGGGCATTCGAGGACGAGGGGGCTCCCAAGGGGAAGCGCCTCGTGGGCAACGGTCAGTGCCTGGAGGATCAACGGCTGGCGGTGTTCGATCCCGAGACTGGCATGTCCTGCGCGCCGGGCGTGGTGGGGGAGATCTGGGTGGCCGGCCCCAGTGTGGCGCAAGGCTATTGGAACCGGCCAGAGGAGACGCTGGCCACGTTCGGCGTCTGGCTGGATGGCGAAGGGCCATTCCTGCGCACGGGCGACCTCGGGTTCCTAGAGGGGGGCGAGCTGTTCGTCACCGGCCGGCTCAAGGACCTGATCATCCTCCGCGGCCGCAACCATTACCCGCAGGACATCGAAGCCACGGTCGAGGCGGCGCACTCTGCGTTGCGCACCGGCTGCTCGGCGGCCTTCTCCGTGGACATTGCGGGTGAGGAGCGCCTGGTGGTGGTGGCGGAGCTCGAGCGCACGGCGAGGGATGGCCACGAGCGGGTGGTGGAAGCCGTCCGCCAGGCGGTGGCTGAGGACCATGAGGTGCAGGTGCACGAGGTCGTGCTGATCCGGGTGGCGACGCTGCCCAAGACCTCGAGCGGCAAGATCCAGCGCCGGGCCTGCCGGCGCGACTACCTGGCGGGCGGCCTGACCGTGGTGGCCAGAAGCGCGGTCGTCCAAGTTGAGCCGGAGCCGGACGCTGCCGATGTTGGTTATACGCCGCAGGAGCTGCTGCCCTTTCTGCGCCAGGAGGCCGCGCGCGCCCTCCGGGTTCCGCCCGCTCGGATCGATCCGGACCTGCCGCTCGCCGCCCATGGCCTCGACTCCCTGGGAGCCATCGAGCTCAAAGCCGCCCTGGAGGCTGGTTTCGGCATTGAGCTGCCGCTGACCGATCTCCTGGAGGGCGCGACCCTGGGCCGGCTTGCGGAGGAGGTCTTGGCGCGGAGGGACGGTCCGCGGACCATCCCGATCTCCCGCAGATTCTCCGGCGAGGCGGGCGAGGGCCGGCCTTCCATGGGGCAGCGTGCCCTGTGGCTGCTCGATCGCATGTCGCCCGACAGCGGAGTCAATCACATCGTGGCGGCTGCGCGCGTCCGGTCGGGCCTCGACATCGCCACTCTCAGGCGGGCGTTCGCCGGCCTCGTCCACCGTCACCCGGCCCTGCGGACGACCTTCGCGGAGGTGCGCGGCGAGCCGGTGCTGCGCGTGCACGAGAGCCTGGAGATCGAGATCCTGGAGCAGGACGCCTCGCCGGAGACCCTGGACGAGCGCATGGCCGAGGCCGCTTGGCGGCCGTTCGATCTCGAGCGCGGTCCACTGCTGCGCGTCGTCCTCTTCCCGTGGGCGCCCGCGCAAAACGGCGAGCGGGTGCTAGTGCTGGTGATCCATCACATGATCGGCGACTTCTGGTCGCTGGCGGTGCTGGCGCGGGAGCTCGGCAAGCTCTATGCCGCTGAACGGACAGGGATTCAGACCGCCCTCGGGCCTGCGCCCCTCGACTTTCGGGATTGGGTCGGCTGGCAGGAGGAGCGGCTGGCCGGTGCCGAGGGGGAGCGGCTCTGGAGCTACTGGCTGGAGCGCCTGGCGGGAGAGCTGCCGCACCTCGACTTGCCTTCCGACCGTCCGCGCCCGCCGGTGCAGTCTCACCGCGGCGGCTCGCGCTCCCTGCTTCTGCCCGCCGAGAGGCTTTTGCGATTCAGTCGGGAGCGGCAGGTCACCCTCTACGTGACCCTGCTGACCGCCTTCCAGGTGCTGCTCCACCGTTACACCGGCCAGGATGACCTGCTGGTCGGCTCGCCGACCGCGGGCCGGCCGGTGGCGGAGGTCGAGGGCACCGTGGGCTATTTCGTCAACCCGGTCGTGCTGAGATCCGGCTTCTCCCCGGCCTCGACGCTCGACGGCGTGCTGGCGGAAGGGAAGAGGACCGTGCTCGGCGCCCTCGCCCACGCAGACCTGCCGCTCGCGCTCTTGGCCGAGCGGCTGCAACCGATGCGCGACCCGAGCAGGCCGGTGCTCTTCCAGGCGATGTTCGTGCTGCAGCAGGCGCGGAGCGCGGACGACGAGGCGCTCGCGGCCTTCAGTATCGCAGCGGAGGGGGCCGGGATGGACCTCGGGGGGCTCATGATCGAACCCTGGCCGATGGAGCAGCGCCGGTCGCAGTTTGATTTGACCCTGGTGACGGCGCAGGTCACGGACAGCTTGGGAATCAGCCTGCAGTACAACGCGGACCTCTTCGATGATTCCTCGATGGCTCGGTTCGCCGGGCACTACGCGAACCTGATCGCCGGCATCATCGAGACCCCTCTGGCCGGGATCTACGAGCTGCCGCTGCTTTCGCCCGCCGATCGGGAGCAGGTGCTGCGCACCTGGAACGACACGGGCACGGGGCTGCTCGCCGGGTGGTGCCTGCACCAGCTCTTCGAGGTCCAGGCAGCGCGCACGCCGGAGGCCGAGGCGCTGGTCTGCGGCGAGGCCCGGCTCACCTATCTCGAGCTCGCCGAGCGCGCCGGACGGCTCGCGCGCCGGCTGGCTGCGCTGGGGGTCGGGCCGGAGGTGCGGGTGGGCCTGTTCGCCGAGCGTTCGGTGGAGATGGTGACGGGATTGCTGGCCGTGCTCAAGGCCGGCGGCGCGTACGTGCCGATCGATCCTGCCTATCCGGCCGAGCGGGTGGCGTTCCTGCTGGAGGACTCGCAGCCGGCAGTGCTGCTCGACCAGGAAACGCTCGCGAAGCTGCTGGAGGACGAGGCAGGGGAGGAGAGGGAGCCGACGCCGGCCGGTCCGGGCAACCTCGCGTACCTCATCTACACCTCGGGCTCGACGGGCCGTCCCAAGGCGGTGGCGATCGAGCACCGCAGCGCTGCCGCCATGGTCGGCTGGGCACTCGGGCTGTTCACGCGGGAGGAGCTGGCCGGGGTGATGGCGGCGACGTCGATCTGCTTCGACCTCTCGGTTTTTGAGCTGTTCGTGCCGCTGTCGCAGGGGGGCAAGGTGGTGCTGGCCCAGAATGCCCTGGAGCTGCCTGCCCTGCCGGCCCGCCACGAGATCACTCTGATCAACACGGTGCCTTCCGCCATGGCCGAGCTGGTCCGCCTGCGCGGCGTGCCGGCATCGGTGCGCACCGTCTGCCTCGCCGGCGAGCCGCTGCCAGGGGCACTTGCCGAGCAGATCTACGAGATCCTGGCGGTCGAGCGGCTGTTCAACCTGTACGGTCCTTCGGAGGACACGACCTACTCGACATGGTCCCTGGTGCCGCGCCACGGCCCACCTGCGATCGGTTGGCCCGTCGCGGGGAGCCGTGCCTACGTCCTGGGCAGAGGCTTCGAGCTTTTGCCGCCAGGGGTGGCAGGCGAGCTGTACCTGGGCGGCGCCGGCCTCGCCCGAGGCTATCTCAACCGGCCGGAGCTGACGGCGGCCTCGTTCCTGCCGGACCCCTGGGGAGATCCCGGGGAGCGGCTCTACAGGACGGGCGACCTTGTGCGCCACCGGCCTTCGGGTGAGCTCGACTTCCTGGGGCGGATCGACCATCAGGTCAAGGTGCGCGGCTTCCGCATTGAGCTGGGCGAGATCGAGGCGGCGCTCGCCGCGTGCCCCGGCGTCGAGGAGGTGGCCGTGCTGTCTCGCGAGGACCGGCTGGTCGCCTATATCGTGTCCCGCGAGATGGCGGACCTGCGCGGTCATCTGCGGGCGCAGCTGCCCGATTACATGGTCCCCTCCGACTTCGTGCTCCTGCCGGCGCTGCCGCGGACCCCCAACGGCAAGCTGGACCGGAAGGCGTTGCCCGCGCCCGAGCGCAGCATGGGTCCGGCGAGAGAGCGGGGCACTCCGATGGAGGAGCTGCTCGCCGGCATCTGGACGGAGTTGCTGGGTGTCGAGAACCCGGGGCCGGAGGACAACTTCTTCAACTGCGGCGGCCACTCGTTGATGGCGGCCCGGCTGGTGGCCCGCGTGCGCGATCTGCTGGGCACGGAGCTGCCCCTGGTGGCGGTGTTCGAGGCGCCCACCCTGGCCGGGCTCGCCGCGCGGATCGAGGGGGCACGCCTCGCCGCCGCGCCGCCTCTCGTGCCCGTGCCCCGCACGGGAGAAATGCCGCTCTCCTTCGCCCAGGAACGGCTCTGGTTCCTGGACCAGATGGAGCCCGGCAGCGCGGCCTACAACATGCCGTTCGCGACCCGTCTCGACGGCGAGCTGGACATCGATGCCTTCCGCCGGGCTCTCGACGGCATCGTGGAGCGCCACGAGGCCCTGCGCACGACCTTCGTGACAGGCGGCGACGGCCGTCCGGTCCAGGTCATCGCGCCCGCCATGCCCGTGCCCTTGCCGGTGATCGATCTCTCGGGCCACGCTGAAGAGGCGCAGGGGCGGCTAGAAGCCGAGGCCCGGCGTCCCTTCGATCTTTCCCGAGGGCCGCTGCTCCGTGCCCTGCTCCTGCGGCTCGCGCCGCAGAGCCACGTGGCGCTCGTGGTCCAGCACCACATCGTCTCCGACGGCTGGTCGATCGGCGTCTTCCTACGCGAGCTGTCGGCACTCTACGAGGGCACTCCGCTCCCCGGGCTTGCCGTGCAGTACGCGGACTATGCGGTCTGGCAGCGGTCCTGGCTGACCATCGACGCCCAGCTCGCCTGGTGGCGGGAGCGGCTCGCCGGGGCGCCGCAGATCCTGGAGCTGCCCGCGGACCGGCCGCGTCCGCCCGTGCGGAGCCTCCGTGGCGGCGAGCTGGCCGTGCGCCTGCCCGCCGGCCTCGTCCATGAGCTTCAAGCGCTCGGACGGCGGGAAGGGGCGACGCTGTTCATGGTGCTGCTCGCGGCCTTCCAGGCCCTGCTCCAGCGCTACACCGGCCAGGACGACCTTCTCGTCGGCTCGCCGGTCGCCGGCCGCGGATCGCGCGGGCTCGAGCCGCTGATCGGCTTCTTCGTCAACGACCTGGTGCTGCGCGCCGACCTGTCGGGAAACCCGGCGTTCCCGGCCTTCCTCTCCCGGGTGCGGGACGGAGCGCTCGCGGCCTACGCCCACCAGGACGTGCCGTTCGAACGGCTGGTCGAGGAGCTGCGGCCCGAGCGCGACCGCTCGCGCCCGCCACTCGTTCAGGTGATGCTTGCCCTGCAGAACGCGCCGCTGCCCGAGCCGCGGCTGGGCCCTGTGACCATGACCCAGGTCGAGGTCGGGACCGGCACGGCCAAGCTCGACCTCTCTCTGTCGTTGCGCGAGACTGCTGAAGGCCTTGTCGGAGGTCTGGAGTACAACGCCGATCTCTTCGACCCCGTAACGGTCGACCGCCTGCTGGCCAACTTCGAGACCCTGCTGCGCGGGATCTCCTCCGGTCCGGCCGCCGCTCCGCAGCGGCGTCTGTCCGACCTGCCGCTGCTCACCGGGGCCGAGCGGCGGCTGCTGGCGGCTTGGAATGACACGGGGACGGGAGCGGCGGAGACGCCCGCCCCCCAGCTCTTCTGGGAATGGGTCGAGCGGACGCCGGAGGCGCTCGCGGCGAGCGCGGGCGGCGAGCGGGTGACCTACGGCGAGCTGGGAGGCCGCGCCCGGCGCCTGGGTGGCCGCCTCCGTGCCCTGGGCGTCGGCCCGGGGAGCGTGGTGGCGCTCTGCTTCCCCCCGGGGATCCCAAGCCTGACCGGCATGCTTGGCGTGTTGGCGGCCGGCGGGGCCTGGCTGCCGCTCGATCCCTCTCACCCACTGGAGCGCCGGGCCTTCATGCTGGCGGATGCCGGCGCCTCGATCGTGCTGACCGGGGACGAGCCGTCGAGCGGGCAAGAGGCCGACGAAGTATCGGCGGATGTGGTGCCGGCCGACGGCCTGGCCTACGTGATCTACACCTCGGGCTCCACGGGCCGGCCCAAGGGAGTGGCAGTCCCGCATCGGGGGCTGGCCAACCTGGTGGACTGGCACCGGCGGACCTACGCTGTCACGCCGGCCGACCGGGCGAGCGTGCTGGCGGGTCCGGCTTTCGACGCCTCGGTGTGGGAGGTCTGGCCCTACCTGGCTTCAGGAGCGAGCCTCCACTTCCCCGACGAGGAGATCCGCGCGAAGCCGGAAGCGCTGATGGGCTGGCTGGCCGCCGAGGGCATCACGCTCTGCTTCCTGCCCACACCGCTGGCCGAGGCCTGCCTCGGCGAAGCGCCTCCTCCCGGGCTCGCCCTGCGCGCCATGCTGGCCGGCGGCGACCGGCTGCGCTTCCCGCCGCCGCCCGGACTGCCTTTCGCCCTGGTCAATCACTACGGACCGACCGAGAGCTCGGTGGTGGCGACCGCGGGAGTCGTGACCCCTGGTGGGGAAGCGGTGCCCACCATCGGCCGGCCGATCGCCAACACGCGCGTCCACCTGCTGGACCGCTGGCTGAACCGCGTTCCCGTGGGCGTGCCGGGCGAGCTGCACATCGCCGGCGTGGGGCTCGCGCAGGGCTACCTGGGAGCCTCCGGACTGACGGCGGAAGCCTTCATCCCCGATCCGTTCAGCACCCGGCCCGGCGCCCGCCTCTACAAGACCGGCGACCTCGCCCGCTGGCTACCGGGAGGTGAGATCGAGTTCCTCGGCCGCCTCGACCATCAGGTCAAGGTGCGAGGTTTCCGGATCGAGCTGGGGGAGATCGAGGCGGTGCTGCTGAGCCATCCGGAAGTGCGCGAGGCGGCAGTCCTGGAGCGAGACGGCCGGTTGGTGGCTTATCTCTCAGGCGCTCCCGAGGAGCTGCGCGCCTGGCTTGGTGCCCGCCTGCCGGACTACATGGTCCCTACTGCGTTCGTGGTCCTGCCGGCGCTGCCGCTGACCGCCAACGGCAAGATCGACCGCCACGCCCTGGGCCAGATCGAGGTTTTCCAGGAGCGCGAGACCGCGATGCTCCGCACTCCGGTCGAGGAGCTGTTGGCAGGCATCTGGGAGGAGCTGCTGGGCGTCGAGCAAGTCGGGCCGGACGACGACTTCTTCGCCTTGGGCGGCCACTCTCTGCTTGCTGCCCAGCTCGTCTCGCGGGTGCGCCGGGTCTCGGGCGTCGAGATTCCTCTGCGGACCCTCTTCGAGGCCTCCACGTTGCGCTCGCTGGCGGCTGAGATCGCCCTGAAGCCGGCCGCTTCGCCTCCGATCGTGCCGGTGCCGAGGGACCGTGACCTGCCGCTGTCGTTCTCCCAGGAGAGGCTCTGGTTCCTCGACCGCCTGGACCCCGGTAGCCCGGTCTACAACATCGCGGCCGCCGTGGACTTCGACCGCCTGGACCCTCGGCTCCTGGAGAGCTGCGTGAGCGAAATCGTGCGCCGCCACGAGGCGCTGCGCACCGTTTTCCACGAGGGAGCGCCAGTGCAGGAAATCCTGCCGCCGTCGCAAGTGCCGCTGCCCACGGTCGATCTGAGCAGCCTTCCCGAGGCGATTCTCCGGGAAGAGTCCGAGCGGCTCGCTCTCGCCGAGGCCCGCCGGCCGTTCGATCTCGCGCATGGTCCCCTGCTGCGGATGACCCTGCTGCGGACCGGGAGCTGGACGGTGCTCCTCACCCTTCACCACATCGTTGCCGACGGCTGGTCCATGGGGGTGTTCCTGCGCGAGCTGTCGGCGCTCTACGAAGGTCGGCCGCTCCCCAACCTGCCGGTCCAGTACGCGGACTATGCGGTCTGGCAGCGCGTCTGGCTGGAGAGCGGTGTGCTGGAGGAGCAGCTCGCCTACTGGCGCGAGCAGTTGGCGGATGCTGCCGAGGGGCTCGACCTGCCCACCGACCGGCCACGTCCCGCGGTGCAGAGCCTGCGCGGCGGCCAGGTGCCGGTGCGCCTGGCGCTCGACGTGCCGGCGTTCAGCCGCCGGCACGGGGTAACGCCGTTCATGACCCTGCTCGCGGCGCTCCAGGCGCTGCTCGGCCGCCTGGCCGGCCAGGAGGACGTGCTCGTGGGCGCGCCCGTCGCCAACCGCAGCCGGGTGGAGACCGAGGGGCTGATCGGCGTCTTCATCAACACCCTGGTGCTGCGTGCCGGCCTCGCCGGAGATCCCAGGGTGGCCGACCTTCTCGTTCAGGTGCGCGAAACGACCCTGGATGCGTACGCGCACCAGGATCTCCCCTTCGAGCGGCTGGTCGAGGAGATGCAGCCGGGGAGGGACCTATCCCGGCCTCCGCTCGTGCAGATCCTGCTGGCCTATCAGACGGAGCGCTTCGGGCTCGCGCGCCTGGTGCCGACCGGCACCAGCAAGCTGGACCTCACGCTGTCGCTCTCGGACGAACTGAGCGGCTACCTGGAGTACGACTCGGCCCTGTTCGACGAGGCGACGGCCATCCTGTTCGTGCGCCGCTTCGAAACGATTCTCGCGGGGGCGCTGGCCGATCCCTCGCTGCGCTTCTCCGAGCTGCCGCTGCTCGACGATGCCGAACGCCGGCAACTCCTCGAATGGAATGGCGGCGGCCAGCTTGCCGGCGGGCCAGCCTGCATCCATCAGCTCTTCGAGGCCCAGGCGGCGCGCACTCCCGAAGCGCCGGCTCTGGTGCACGGCGGCGTCACCCTGACCTATCGCGAGCTCGACCGCCGTGCCGGGTGCGTGGCGCGCCGCCTGCGGGCGCTGGGGATCGGACCGGAGCAGCGGGTGGGGATCTGCATGGAGCGGTCGCCGGCCCTGGTGATCGGCATGCTGGGCATCCTCAAGGCCGGAGGCGCCTACGCGCCCGTCGATCCCGCGTACCCACGCGAACGCCAGGCCTTCCTACTGGAAGATGCCGGTGCGCCGGTGCTGTTGACCGAAGAGGCCCTGCTGGAGCGCCTGCCTCCCTTTGCGGGCCGCATCCTTCTGCTGGACGACGAGGAGCCGTATGAGGAAGAGGGCCCGGTATCGGTGCGGCCCGAGAACATGGCCTATGTGATCTACACCTCGGGCTCGACCGGCCGGCCGAAGGGGGTCGCGATCGATCACGCGAGCGCCTCGGCGCTGATCCGCTGGGCGGCCGAGGTGTTCCCGCGGGAGGAGCTGGCGTCCGTCCTCGCCTCCACGTCGGTCTGCTTCGACCTGTCGGTCTTCGAGCTGTTCGTGCCGCTCAGCCTCGGCGGCACGGTCGTGCTGGCCGCCAATGCCCTGGAGCTGCCCGGGCTGGAAGTGACCCTGGTCAACACCGTCCCCTCGGCAATGGCGGAGCTGGTGCGAAGCGGCGGGCTGCCCGTCTCGCTGCGCGCGGTCAACCTGGCCGGCGAGCCCCTGCCGCGCGAGCTGGTGGACCGGATTCACGAGCGTGCTCCGGGCGCCCGGGTGCTGAACCTCTACGGCCCGTCCGAGGACACCACCTACTCGACGTTCGCCGTGATCCCGCGCGGCGAGACCCGGGCTCCTTCCATCGGCCGTCCGGTGGCCGGCACCCGTGCCCTGGTGTTGGACCCCTGGCTGCGGCCCGCGCCGGCGGGCGTGCCCGGCGAGCTCTTCCTCGGGGGAGCCGGTCTGGCCCGCGGCTACCTGCACCGCCCCGACGTCACGGCCGAGCGCTTCGTGCCCGATCCCTGGAGCGCGGAGCCCGGAGCGCGCCTCTACCGGACCGGCGACCTGGTCCGCTACCGCGCCGACGGGGAGATGGATTTCCTCGGGCGGATCGACAACCAGGTCAAGGTGCGCGGCTTCCGGATCGAGCTGGGGGAGATCGAAGCGGCGCTCGAAAGCCATCCGGCCGTGGAGAGCGCCGCTGTCCTGGCCATCGAGGACCGCCTGGTCGCTTTCGTCGTGGCGCCGGAGGTCTCCGGGTTGAGAGGCCACCTGCAGGCCCGCCTGCCCGAGTTCATGATTCCCGCGGCCTGGGTGCCGCTCGACGCCCTGCCGCTCACTCCCAACGGCAAGGTGGACCGCAGGGCCCTGGCACGGCTCGGCGTCCCACAGGCGGAATCGTCGGAAACCGCCGTCGCGCCGCGTACGCGGGCCGAAGAGGTGCTGGCGGGCGTCTGGGCCGAGATCCTGAAGCTGGAGCGTGTCGGCGTCGAGGACGACTTCTTCGAGCTGGGCGGCCATTCGCTGCTCGCAACGCGCGTGGTGTCGAGGGTGCGGGAAGCGTTCGGCGTCGAGCTGCCGGTCCGCGCCCTCTTCGAGTCTCCCCGCGTCGCCGCGCTTGCGGCCCGCATTGAGCGCGAGCGGACCGAGTCCATTCTGCCCATTCCGCCGATCCCTCGCGGTGGGGAGCTCCCGCTCTCCTTCGCCCAGGAGAGGCTCTGGTTCCTGGAGCAGCTGGATCCCGGCAGCCCGGTCTACAACATGCCGTTCGCCCTGCGCCTCGCGGGCCGGCTCGACGTGCCGGCGCTGTGCGCGGCGCTGGCCGAGATCGTGCGCCGCCATGAGGTTCTGCGCACCACCTTCGTCCACAACCTGGCCTCCGAAGTGCCCGTGGACTTGCCTGTGATAGATCTGGCGGCGCTCCACGACGAGGCGCAACGCCTCGCGATAGAGGAGGCGCGGCGGCCGTTCGATCTCGCCAGAGGACCACTCTTCCGCTTCCGGCTAATCAAGATGGAAGAGGAGCATCTGCTCCTCGTCAACCTGCACCACGCCGTCTCCGACGGTGGCTCGATCGAGGTCTTCCTGCGCGAGTTGACTGCGCTCTATGCGGGCTCGCCTCTCCCGGAGCTGACCGTGCAGTACGGCGACTATGCGGCCTGGCAGCGCTCCTGGCTGGGGATGCCAGGTGTCCTGGAGCCGCTGCTGGCCTGGTGGCGGGAGCGGCTGGCAGGCTCGCCTGCAGGGCTCGACCTGCCTCTCGACCGGCGGCGCCCGGCTGCGCAGACCTTCCGTGGAGCGCAGGTGGCGCTGGATCTTCCAAAGGATCTGACACGGGAGCTGCGGGCGCTCTCCCACCGCCAGGGCACGACGCTCTTCATGACCCTGCTGGCCGGCTTCCATGCCCTGCTCGGACGCCTCGCAGGGCAGGACGACGTCGTGGTGGGCTCGCCGGTGGGCAACCGCAACCGGACTGAAACCGAGGGCCTGATCGGCTTCTTCGTCAACACGCTGGCGCTGCGTGGAGACTTGTCGGGTGAGCCAGGCTTCCAGGATCTCCTGAAGCGCGAGAGGGAGGTGACCCTCGGCGCCTATACCCACCAGGACCTTCCCTTCGAACGGCTGGTCGAGGAGCTGCGGCCGGAGCGCGACCTCTCCCGGTCTCCCTTGTTCCAGGTGATGCTCGTGCACCAGCGGGCGGCGCCGGGCTTCGATCTCCCGGGCCTCGAAGCCAGCGCCCTGCCGGTGGCGAACGGCACATCCAAGTTCGAGCTGACCCTGGCTCTGGTGGAGTCCGGCCCCGAGCTGACGGGTGCGCTCGAATACAACTCCGACCTGTTCGACGAGGCCACGGCGATTCGCCTGTGCGGCCACTTGGCCAACCTGCTCGCGGCCGCGGCGGCCGACCCCGCGCGCCCCCTTCCGGAGCTGCCGCTGCTCTCGGAGACGGAGCGCCTGCAACTCGTCGTCGCCTGGAACGAGACCGCGGACGTTTCCAGCGAGCCGGTCTGCCTCCATCAGCTCTTCGAGGTCCAGGTGGGCCGCACCCCCGATGCTCCCGCGCTGATCCACGGCGAGCGGATGCTGACCTACCGCGAGCTGGACCGGGCGGCCAATGGCCTCGCCCATCGCCTGCGGGAGCTGGGCGTCGGGCCGGAGGAGCAGGTCGGGATCCTGATGCGCCGCGTGCCGGAGATGGTGATCGGCTTGCTTGGCATCCTCAAGGCGGGCGGGGTGTACGTGCCGATCGATCCCGCCTACCCCCCGCAGCGCCAAGCCTTCATCCTGGAAGACGCGCAACGCGGCGCAACGTCCCCGGTGCTGCTGACCGAGAGGGAGCTGCTCGCGCCCGATTTGACCACGGCCGAGATGCCGCCGCCCTGCGAGGTGGGTCCGGGTAACCTGGCCTACCTGATCTACACCTCGGGCTCTACCGGGCTCCCCAAGGGGGTGGCCATCGAGCATGCGAGCGCCGTGGCGCTGGTCCGCTGGGCGCGCGGAGTCTTCTCGGACGCGGAGATCGAGACGGTGCTCGCCGCGACCTCGATCTGCTTCGACCTGTCGGTCTTCGAGCTGTTCGTGCCGCTCTCCTGGGGCGGCAGAGTGGTGCTGGCGGAGAACGCGCTGGAGCTGCCTCGGCTCGCCGCCCGCGACGAGGTGACCCTGATCAACACGGTGCCCTCGGCCATCGAGGAGCTGGTGCGCACCGGCATTCCTGCCTCGGTGCGTGTGGTCAACCTGGCGGGCGAGCCGCTGGAGCGCGAGCTGGTCCACCGCATCCACGAGCGTTCGGAGGCGCGGGTCCTCAACCTCTACGGCCCGTCGGAGGACACCACCTACTCGACCTTTACGGAGGTGCCGCGCGGCGCGGTGCCGACGATCGGCCGGCCGGTGGGCGGCAAGCGCGCCTACGTGCTCGACCGGGGGCTCCGGCTGGTGCCGGTGGGAGTGCCGGGCGAGCTGTTCCTGAGCGGCGCCGGCTTGGCCCGCGGCTATCTCCACCGGCCGGAGCTGACTGCCGAGAAGTTCGTCCCGAATCCGTTCGGTCCGGCCGGAGCCCGGGTCTATCGCACCGGCGACCTCGCCCGCCGGCTGCCGTCCGGCGAGCTGGAGTTCCTCGGCCGCATCGATCACCAGGTCAAGGTTCGCGGCTTCCGTATCGAGTTGGGCGAGATCGAGGCCGTCCTCGGCGCCCATCCAGCCGTGGCGCGGGTGGTCGTGCTGGTGCGGCCGGGCGGGCAGGCCCTGACTGCCTATGTAATGCCTGCGCGCGAGGTGCCGTCCTCCTCCGAGCTGCGCCGCTTCCTCCAGAGCCGGCTGCCGGACTTCATGATCCCCGCCGCGTTCGTGGTGCTCGCCGAGCTGCCGTTCACGCCCAACGGCAAGGTGGACCGCAAGGCCCTGGCCCTGCTCGGACCGGAAGAGGAGAGAGCGGCAGCCGGACCGCTCAGCCCCGCGGAGGATCTGCTGGCCGGGATCTGGGCCGAGGTGCTGGGCCGCGACCGGATCGGCAGCGATGCCAATTTCTTCGATCTGGGAGGCCACTCGCTGCTCGCCACGCGGGTGACGACGAGGGTGCGGGAGGTCTTCGGCCTCGATCTCTCGGTGCGCGCGCTGTTCGAAGAGTCGAGCCTCGGTGCCCTGGCGGCGCGTATTGAGGGCGAGCGGGGCTCTCCGGCTCCAGAGAGCCCGCCAATCCTGCCTGTCCCCCGCGACGGCGCGCTCGCCCTCTCCTTCGCCCAGGAGCGGCTCTGGTTCCTCGATCAGCTTGACCGGGGGAGCGCCGTCTACAACCTGCCGTTCGCCCTCGCCCTGAGCGGGACCCTCGACGTGCCGGCGCTCGCCGCGGCGTTAGTCGGCATCGTGCAGCGCCACGAGGCCCTGCGCACCACCTTCGCCCGCGATCCCGAGAGCGGCCGGCCGTTCCAAATGATCGCTCCCAAGGCCGTCCCCGACCTTCCCGTGATCGATCTGTCGGCCCTGCCTGCCGCAGAGGCGGGGCAGCGGGCCGCCGAGGAGGCCCGGCGGCCGTTCGACCTCGCGGCAGGGCCGCTCTGCCGGTTCACCCTCCTGCGGCTCGGAGACGGCGAGCACCGGCTGCTCGTGAACCTGCACCACATGGTCGCGGACGGCTGGTCGATCGACGTGTTCCTGCGCGAGATGGCGGCGCTCTACCGCGGCGAGACCCTGCCCGCCCTGCCCGTGCAATACGCCGACTACGCGGCTTGGCAGCGTGCCTGGCTGGAGGCGCCCGAGGTTCTGGGGCCGCAGATCGGCTACTGGCGCGAGCAATTGGCGACTGCGCGGGACGCGCTCGACCTGCCGCTCGACCGGCCGCGGCCCGCGGTGCAGAGCCTGCGCGGCGGCCAGGTGTCCGCCCAGCTGCCGGAGGGTTTGGTGCGCGGGCTGCGGGTACTGGCGCGGCGGCACGGAGCGACCCCGTTCATGGTGCTGATGGCTGGCTTCCAGGCCCTGCTCGCCCGCCTCTCCGGCCAGGAGGAAGTGCTGGTGGGCTCCCCGGTCGCCAACCGCGGGCGCGCCGAGATCGAGGGGCTGATCGGCCTCTTCGTCAATACCCTTGTGCTCAGGGGCGATCTTACGGGCGACCCGGCCTTCACAGAGCTGCTGGCGCGGACGCGTGAGGAGAGCCTCGGGGCCTGGGCGCATCAGGACGTCCCGTTCGAGCGGCTGGTCGAGGAGCTGCGGCTGGAGCGCGACCTGTCCCGGCCGCCGCTCTTCCAGGTGATGCTCACCTGGCGGAGCGAGCCGGCCGCCACCCCCGCCCTCCCCGGGCTCGCCGTCCGGGCGCTTCCGCAGTCGAGCGGCACGTCCAAGCTCGACCTGCTGCTCGGCCTGGCGGAGGCCGGCGAGGGAATCGAAGCTGCGCTGGAGATCGACACGGCCCTGTTCGACGACGCGACCGGCCATCTCCTGCTCGTGCGCTTCGCGACCCTCCTTGCCGCCGCGGCCGCGGAGCCCGAGCGCAGCATCTGGGCCCTGCCTCTGCTCGCCGAGTCCGAGCGCCGGCAGCTCGTGGAGTGGAACCGGACCGATCCGGATGAGGCGACTGCGTGCCTGCACCAGCTTTTCGAGGAGCAGGCGAGGCGGGCACCAGAAGCCCCGGCCCTCGTCTTCGGCTCCGGCCGGCTTACCTATGCCGAGCTCGACGTGGAGGCGAGCCGCTGGGCGCGGCGCTTGGCCTGGCTTGGCGTGGGACCCGAGGTGACGGTCGGAATCTGCGTGGAGCGCTCGCCCGAGATGGTGGTCGGGATGCTCGCCGTTCTCAAGGCTGGAGGCGCTTACGTGCCGCTCGATCCGGAGTACCCGGCGCAACGGCTGGCCTGGATCCTGGAGGACATGGAGGACGGCTCCGGGCCGCCGCTCGTCCTGACTCAGAGGCGGCTTCTACCGCGGCTTGGCGACCTTACGGTGCGCACCGTCTGCCTCGACGAAGACTGGGAGGGCGGCGAAACCTGGCCGCGCCCGCCGGGCCTCGGCAACCTGGCCTACGTGATCTACACGTCGGGCTCAACCGGCAGGCCCAAGGGGGTGGCGATCGAGCACTGGACGGCTGCGGCCCTGATCCCCTGGTCGTCCCGGGTGTTTTCGGATGCGGAGATAGAAGGCGTGCTCGCCGCGACTTCGATCAACTTCGACCTGTCGGTCTTCGAGCTCTTCGTGACGCTCGGCCGCGGCGGCAAGGTGGTTCTGGCGGCCAACGCCCTGGAGCTGCCGTCGCTGCCAGCGGCCTCCGAGGTCACCCTGGTCAATACCGTCCCGTCGGCAATGGCGGAGCTGGTGCGGAGCGGGGGGATCCCCTCCGGGGTGCGCACCGTCAACCTCGCCGGCGAGGCGCTTCCCCGGGCGCTCGTCGACGGCCTGTACGCCACCGGCACGGTCGAGAGGGTCTTCAACCTCTACGGCCCGTCCGAGGACACGACCTACTCGACGTTCGTCCTGGTGCCTCGGGACGGGCGGCGGGCGCCTACGATTGGCCGGCCGCTCGCGGGGACGCAGGCTCACGTGCTCGACCGTCGTCTCGAACCAGCGCCGCTCGGCGTGCCGGGCGAGCTGTTCCTGGGTGGTGCCGGGCTCTCCCGCGGATATCTGCGCCGGCCCGCGCTGACGGCCGAGCGGTATATGCCCGATCCGTTCGGGCCACCCGGAGCGCGGATGTACCGGACGGGCGATCTCACCCGCTATCTGTCCGACGGGCAGCTAGAGTACCTGGGGCGGGTCGACCACCAGGTGAAGATCCGCGGCTTCCGCATCGAGCTAGGCGAGATCGAAGCGGCCCTCGCGGATCACCAGGACGTGTCAAGCGCCGTCGTGATGGCACGAGAGGGACAGCTGGTCGCCTACGTCGTGCCGGAATCGGTGCCTTCGCTGCGCGACGGCCTCCGGCAGCGCCTGCCGGAGTTCATGGTGCCGTCCGCCTTCGTCTTCCTGCCGGAGCTGCCGCTCACTCCGAACGGCAAGATAGACAGGAAGGCGCTGGCCAGGCTCGGCGTGCCGCGGCCGGAGCCGGCGGAGGCCGTCGTTGCGCCGTGCACGCCGACCGAGGAGCTGCTGGCCGGGATCTGGATGGAGGCGCTGAAGCTGGAGCGCGTCGGCGTCGAGGACGACTTCTTCGATCTCGGCGGCCATTCATTGCTCGCCACGCGCGTGGTCTCGCGGGTGCGGCAGGCCTTCGGGGTCGAACTGCCAGTCCGCGCCCTCTTCGAGGCTCCCCGCATCGCTGCCCTGGCGGCGCGCATCGAGCGCGAGCGCGCATCGGCAGTAGGTCCCATCGTATCCATCCCGCGCGGCGGCGAACTGCCGCTCTCCTTCGCCCAGGAGCGGCTCTGGTTCTTGGAGCAGCTGGACCCCGGGAGCCCGGTCTACAACATTCCGTTCGCCCTGCGCCTCGCGGGCCAGCTCGACGTGCCGGCGATCTCGGCGGCATTGGCGAAGATCGTACGGCGCCACGAGGTGCTGCGGACCACCTTCGTCCGCAACCTCGCCTCCGCGGTGCCCGTGTCCTTGCCGGCAATCGATCTCGCGGCTCTCCCCGAGGAGGCGCGCGGCGCCGAGGCGGAGCGCCTCGCGATAGACGAGGCCGGGCGGCCGTTCGATCTCTCCGAGGGGCCGCTCTTCCGTTTCCGGCTGGTCGAGCTCGGAGAGGAACATCTGCTGATGGTGAGCCTGCACCATGCCGTCTCCGACGGCGGCTCGATCGAGATCTTCCTGCGCGAGCTGGCGGCGCTCTACGCGGGCTCGCCGCTCCCGGAACCAGCCGTCCAGTACGCCGACTACGCGGCATGGCAGCGTGCCTGGCTGGCGGAGCCAGGCGTGTTGGAGCCGCTGCTCGCCTGGTGGCGGGGGCGGTTGGCGGGCGCGCCTGCCGGGCTCGACCTGCCCCTCGACCGGCGGCGCCCGGCCGCGCAGACCTTCCGTGGAGCCCAGGTGCCGCTGGATATCCCGAAGGATCTGACGGGGGAGCTGCGGGCGCTCTCCGGCCGCCAGGGCACGACGCTGTTCATGACCTTGCTGGCCGGCTTCCACGCCCTGCTCGGACGGCTGGCGGGGCAGGACGACATCGTGGTGGGCTCGCCGGTGGCCAACCGCAACCGGGTGGAGACCGAGGGGCTGATCGGCTTCTTCGTCAACACGTTGGCCTTGCGCGGAGACCTGTC
Source organism: uncultured Holophagales bacterium (assembly GCA_963741305.1). GTDB lineage: Bacteria > Acidobacteriota > Thermoanaerobaculia > Multivoradales > UBA5704 > DATMER01. The sequence continues at coordinate 1,399,062 of CAVUHL010000003.1, forward strand.
GGGCGAGCCGGGCTTCCAGGATTTGCTCCAGCGTGAGAGGGAGGTGAGCCTCGGCGCCTACGCCCACCAGGACCTCCCCTTCGAGCGGCTGGTCGAGGAGCTGCGGCCGGAGCGCGACCTCTCCCGGTCTCCCGTCTTCCAGGTGATGCTCGTGCACCAGAGGGCGGCACCAATCCCCGATCTCCCTGGCCTCGTGGCCAGCGCCGTGCCGGTTGCGAACGGCACGTCCAAGTTCGAGCTGACCCTGGCGTTGGTGGAGTCCGGCCCGGAGCTGACCGGTGCGCTCGAATACAACTCCGACCTGTTTGACGAGGCCACGGCGCTCCGCCTGTGCGGCTACTTCGCGAGCCTCCTCGCGGCGGCGGCGGCCGATCCCGCACGCGCCCTGCCAGAGCTGCCGCTGCTCTCGGAGACGGAGCGCCTGCAACTCGTGGCCTGGAACGAGACCGACCCCGCCCCCGCCAATACCGTCGCCAGCGAGCCGGTCTGCCTCCATCAGCTCTTCGAAGCCCAGGTGGAGCGCAGCCCTGACGCCCCGGCGCTGGTCCACGGCGAGCGGACGCTGACCTACCGCGAGCTGGACCGTGCGGCCAACGGCCTGGCCCACCGCCTTCGGGAGCTGGGCGTAGGACCGGAGGAGCGGGTCGGGCTCCTGATGCGCCGCACGCCGGAGATGGTGATCGGCCTGCTCGGCATCCTCAAGGCGGGTGGCGTGTACGTGCCGATCGATCCGGCCTACCCGCAACAGCGCCAGGCCTTCATCCTGGAGGACGCGCAGCGCGGCGCAGCTTCCCCGGTGCTGTTGACCGAGCGGGAGCTGCTCGCGCCCGGTCTGATCATGGCCGAGGCGCCGCCGCCCTGCGAGGCGGGTCCTGGGAACCTGGCCTACTTGATCTACACCTCGGGCTCGACCGGACACCCCAAGGGAGTGGCGATCGAGCATGCGAGCGCCGTGGCGCTGGTCCGCTGGGCGCGCGAGGTCTTCTCGGACGCGGAGCTGGCAGTGGTGCTCGCCGCCACGTCGATCTGTTTCGACCTGTCGGTGTTCGAGCTGTTCGTGCCGCTCTCCTGGGGCGGCAAGGCCGTGCTGGCGGAGAACGCCCTGGAGCTGCCACGGCTCGCCACCCGTGAGGAGGTGACCCTGATCAACATGGTGCCCTCGGCCATCGAGGAGCTGGTGCGCATCGGTCTGCCTGCTTCGGTGCGTGCGGTCAACCTGGCGGGCGAGCCTCTGGAGCGCGAGCTGGTCCGGCGAGTCCACGAGCGCTCGGAGGCGCGGGTCCTCAACCTCTACGGCCCTTCGGAGGACACCACCTACTCGACCTTCACGGAGGTGCCGCGAGGCGCGGTGCCGACGATCGGCCGGCCGGTGGCCGGCAAGCGCGCGCACGTTCTCGACCGGGGGCTCCGTCTGGTGCCGGTGGGGGTGCCGGGCGAGCTGTGCCTGAGTGGCGCCGGCCTGGCCCGTGGCTATCTCCACCGGCCGGAGCTGACCGCGGAGAAGTTCGTTCCGGACCCGTTTGGCCCGGCCGGCTCGCGGCTCTATCGCACGGGCGACCTCGCGCGCCGGCTGCCGTCGGGCGAGCTGGAGTTCCTCGGCCGGATCGATCATCAGGTGAAAGTGCGCGGCTTCCGTATTGAGCTGGGAGAGATCGAGGCCGCTCTCGGCTCACACCCGGCCGTGGGGAGGGCTGTCGTGCTGGTGCGGCCGGGCGCGCAGACCCTGACCGCCTATGTGATGCCGGAGCAGGGGATGGCCCCGGCCTCCGAGCTGCGCCGCTTCCTCCAGACCCGTCTGTCGGACTTCATGATCCCCTCCGCGTTCGTGATGCTCTCCGAGCTGCCGCTCACGCCCAACGGCAAGGTGGACCGCAAGGCCCTGCCCGCCCCGGACGCCCCGGAAGAGACCGCTCGCGGTTTCGTCGCGCCGCGCACTCCCGAGGAGGAGCTGCTGGCCGGGATCTGGAGCGAGCTGCTGGGCAACGAACGGGTAGGGGTCGAGGACGACTTCTTCGAGCTCGGCGGGCACTCGCTGCTCGCCGCCCGGGTCGCCGCCCGGGTGCGGAGCTCCTTCGGCGTGGAACTGCCGCTGCGCAGCCTCTTTGCGGCGCCGACCATCGCCGGCCTCGCGGCGCTGCTTGGAGCGGCCGGCGCCGGGCCAGAGGCGCCGCCGCTCTTGCCCGCTCCTCGCACCGCGGCGCTCCCCCTCTCCTTCGCGCAGGAGCGGCTCTGGTTCCTCGACCGGCTGGAGCCCGGCAGCGCGGCCTTCAACATCCCTGTGGCCGTACGGCTGAGAGGACGCCTCCGGGAGGAGATCCTGGAGAGGAGCCTGACGGAGATCGTCTGCCGCCACGAGGTTCTGCGCACCACGTTCGGCATGCACGAAGGGCGGCCGGTGCAGGTGATCGCGCCTGCTGGCCCGTTGATGTTGCCGTGCATCGACCTCTCAGGGTTGCCGGAGCGGTCCGCCGAGGCGCAGTGCCTGGCTGCCGCGGAGGCGGTGCGCCCCTTCGACCTCGCCCGCGGCCCCTTGATGCGCTGCGCGTTGCTGCGGCTCGACCCGGAGGAGCACGTGGCGCTCGTGACCATGCACCACGCCGTGTCGGACGGCTGGTCGATCGGTGTGCTGCTCGGCGAGCTTGCGGCTGTCTATTCTGGCTCTGCGCTCCCCGAGCTGCCCATCCAGTACGCCGACTATGCCGTCTGGCAGCGCGGCTGGCTGCAGGGAGAGGCGCTCGCGGGTCACCTCGCCTGGTGGCGCGAGAGGCTGGCGGGCACACCCGCTGCGATCACCCTGCCCACCGACCGGCCGCGGCCGGCCTTGGGGAGCATGCGTGGAGCGAGCCTGGACGTCACGTATGCCGGCGCGCCGCTTGCGGCGGTCGGACGGCGTTACGGGGCCACGCTGTTCATGACTTTGCTCGCCGCCTTCCAGGTGCTGCTCACACGGCTCTCAGGCCAGGACCGGCTGGTCGTCGGATCGCCGGTGGCCAACCGCTCCCGGTTAGAGACCGAGGGGCTGATCGGCTTTTTCCTGAACACCCTGCCGCTCGCAGGCGACCTCGCCGGTGACCCGGCATTCCCGGAGCTCCTCGCCCAGGTCCGGGAGACCGCGCTCGGCGCCTACGCCCACCAGGATCTGCCCTTCGAGAGGCTGGTCACCGAGCTGGCGCCGGAGAGGAGCCTCTCCCACGCGCCGGTCTTCCAGGTGCTGCTGGCGCTGCAGAACATGCCGCTGCCGGCATTCGAGCTGCCCGGCCTCACCCTGGAACAGGTCGCGGTCGAGAGCGACAGCGCCAAGCTCGACCTGGTGCTGAACCTCACCGAGACCAGCGGCCGGCTCGCCGGCCGCTGGCTCTACAAGACCGATCTCTTCGACCGCACCACTGCCATGCGCGTCGCGGGCCATTTCCGGACACTGCTCGAAGGGATCGCGGCGGCGCCCGAACGACGGATCTCGGAGCTGCCGCTCCTCTCCGCGGCCGAAGAGCATCAGCTCCGGGATTGGAACGCGACGCAGGCGGCTTATCCCGTAGGAGCCTGCCTGCACGAGCTGATCGCGGAGCAGGCCGCGCGCGCACCCGATGCGGCCGCCGTTTCCTTTGCAGGCGAGCTGCTGAGCTATCGCCGGCTCGACGGCGCGGCGAACGCCCTGGCGCTGCGCCTGCGCGAGTTGGGCGTGGGTCCGGAGGTGCGAGTGGGGATCGCGGCCGAGCGGTCTATCGAGCTGGTCGTCGGCCTGCTCGCCATCCTCAAGGCCGGGGGCACCTACGTGCCGCTCGACCCCTCCTATCCGCGCGAGCGGCTGGCCTGGATGCTCGAGGACTCGCGGATCGGCGTGCTGCTGACCGAGGAGGCACTGCTGAATGTCCTGCCGCCGCACGGCGCCCGGACGATCCTACTGGACGGGGTGGCGGATTGGGATGGTGAGCCTGTCGAGAGCGGCGCCGGGCCGGACAACCTGGCCTATGTCATCTACACCTCGGGCTCGACCGGCCGGCCCAAGGGGGCGATGAACACCCACCGGGGGATCGTCAATCGCCTGTTGTGGATGCAGGAGCGCTACGGCCTCGGGCCGGAAGACCGCGTGCTGCAGAAGACGCCGGTGAGCTTCGACGTCTCGGTGTGGGAGCTGTTCTGGCCGCTGCTCTCCGGCGCGCGGCTGGTGATGGCGCGGCCGGGCCTCCACGGCGATAGCGCCTATCTGGTCGAGACGATCGTGGCCGAGGGCATCACCACGCTGCACTTCGTGCCCTCGATGCTGCAGGTCTTCGCCGCGGCCCCGGGCGTCGAGCGCTGCGGCTCTCTCAGGCGGGTGATCGCGAGCGGCGAGGCGCTGCCCCGCGACCTCCAGGACCGGTTCCTGGCGCGCTCCGCTGCTGGGCTCCACAACCTGTACGGCCCGACCGAAGCGGCGGTCGACGTGACCCACTGGGACTGCGAGCGCGGTGCCCGGCCGGCGGTGCCCATCGGCCGGCCGGTGGCGAACACGTCCATCCACCTGCTCGATCCCGCGCTGCGGCCGGTGCCGGTGGGAGTGGCGGGGGAGCTGTACATCGGCGGCGTGCAGGTGGGGCGCGGCTACTGGCAGCGGCCGGAGCTGACCGCGGAGCGCTTCGTCCCTGGACCCCTGGGAACCCGCCTCTACCGGACCGGGGACCTCGCCCGCTTCGCGCCGGACGGGGCGGTCGAGTACCTGGGCCGCCTCGATCACCAGGTGAAGATCCGTGGCTTCCGCATCGAGCTGGGGGAGATCGAGGCGGCGCTCACGGACCAGCCCGGTGTGCGGGAGGCGGTGGTGCTGGCTCTCGACGGAGGGGAGCGGCGGCTGGTTGCCTACGTGGCTCCAGGGGATCTCTCGATCTCGGACCTGCGTGCCGCCCTGCTTGCGCGCCTGCCCGAGCACATGGTCCCTTCAGCGTTCGTGCGCCTCGGCCACCTGCCGCTCTCGCCCAGCGGCAAGGCGGACCGGCAGGCGCTGGCGCGGCTCAAGCCCGAGCCGGTGGCTGGTGAGGCCAGTGACGACCCACCACGCACGGCGCTGGAACGCGAGCTGGCGGGGCTCTGGCAGGAGGCCGTGGGTGCGGAGCGGGTAGGGAGCCATGACTCGTTCTTCGAGCTGGGCGGCAGCTCCATTTCGGGCGCCATCCTGATCAACCGGCTGCAGGAGAGGCTCGGCGAGATCGTGCACGTGGTGGCGATCTTCGACCATCCCACGGTCGCGGGCTTCGCGGAGTACCTGGCGCGCGACTATCCCGAGGCAGTGGCGCGGATCTGGGGCGCGGAGACGGTGGGGGATCGGGATGCCACACGGAGCAGCCGGATCGGCGAGGAGCAGATCGCGCTCTTGCGCGGGATCGTGACGCCGGTGACCTGGCGTCCGGCGCAGCCGAAGAACCCGCCGGCGCTCTTCGTGCTCTCTCCGCCGCGCTCGGGCTCGACGCTGCTGCGGGCCATGCTCGCTGGCCATCCGAAGCTGTTCGCGCCGCCGGAGCTGGAGCTGATGACGTTCGGCGACATGGCCGAGCGCAGGGCGGCGTTCTCGGGGCGCGAGAGCTTCTGGCTGGAGGGGCTCAAGCGTGCGGTCATGGCGGTACGGCAATGCGGCCCGGACGAGGCGGCGGAGATCCTCGCCGCCTGCGAGGACGAGGTGCTGCCGACCCAGGAGCTCTACGGCCGGCTCCAGGCCTCACTCGGCGACCGCCTGCTGGTGGACAAGACGCCGTCGTACGCCCTCGATCCGGCACTCCTCGCACGCATCGAGGAGACGTTCGAGGAACCGCGGTATATCCATCTGGTCCGCCATCCCTACGGCATGATCCGGTCCTTCGAGGAAGCCCGGCTGGAGCAGGTCTTCTTCCGCTACCGGCACCCGTTCTCGCGGCGCGAGCTGGCCGAGCTGGTCTGGACCGTGAGCCACGGCAATGTCGCAAGGTTCCTCGCCGGGGTGCCTCCCGGCCGTCACCGCCTAGTCCGCTTCGAGGATCTGGTGCGCGACCCGGCGGGTGAGCTGGCGGCGATCTGCGGCTTCCTCGGCCTCGACTACCACCCAGACATGGCCGAGCCCTACCAGGACGCCGAAGCGCGGATGACCGACGGCGTCCATGCCGAGTCGCGCATGCTGGGCGACGTCAAGTTCCACCTCCATGGCCGGGTCGACGCGGGTGTCGCCGACCGCTGGCGGGAAGAGCTGACGGAGGACTTCCTAGGCGAGCCGTCGCGCAACCTCGCCGCCGCGCTCGGGTATGAGGTGGAGCCGCATTGGGCTCCGATCCCGCGGCTCCCGCGGCGGCCCGGCGAGCCGTTCCTCCTCTCCTTCGCCCAGGAGCGGCTGTGGTTCCTGGACCAGCTCGACCCGGGCAGCGCGGCTTACAACATCCCCGCCGCGTTCCGCCTGGAGGGGCTCCTCTCGGCTCCGGCGCTGGCGGCGGCCTTGGCCGGGGCGGCGCGCCGGCACGAGGCCCTCCGCACCACTTTCGCCCAGCGCGGCGGGCAACCGGTCCAGATGGTCGCGCCGCCGCGGCCCGTACCGCTGCCGGTCCTCGATCTCGCGAGCCTTCCGGCAGGGATGCGCCAAGCCGAGGCGGAACGGCGAGGCCGCTGGGAGGCCGTGCGGCCGTTCGACCTCGGCGCCGGCCCGCTCTTCCGCGGCGCCCTCCTGCGGCTGGGAAACGAGGAGTGGATAGCTGTCTTCACCCTGCACCACATCATCTCCGACGGCTGGTCGATGAGCATCTTCCTCCGCGAGTTGGCGGTCCTCTACGCCGCTGCCGTGGCGGGGGAGGCGCCGCCCTTGCCGGAGCTGCCGGTCCAGTACGCCGACTATGCCGCCTGGCAGCGCGGCCGGCTGGCCGGCCGCGGGCTCGATTCGCAGCTCGCCTGGTGGCGTGAGCGCCTCGGCGGTCCGGAGATCCCCGCCGCTCTGGAGCTGCCGACCGACAGGCCGCATCCGCCGGTCCAAAGCCTGCGCGGCGGCGAGCGCTCCTTCGCCCTGCCGTCCGGGCTGTCGCAGCGGCTGCGTGAGCTCTCCCGGCGCGAGGGAGCCACTCTCTTCATGGCCGTGCTCGCCGCCTTCCAGGCCCTGCTCGGCCGCCTCTCGGGCCAGTCGAGAGTGCTGGTGGGCTCGCCGGTGGCCAACCGCGACCGCGCGGAGACCGAGGGGCTGATCGGCTTCTTCGTCAACACCCTGGTGTTCGCCGGTGATCTGACGGGCGACCCGGGCTTTCGCGTGCTGCTGGCCCGCTCGCGCAGGGAGAGCCTCGGGGCCTTCGCTCACGCGGAGGTGCCCTTCGAGCGCCTGGTCGAGGAGCTGCGGCCGCGGCGCAACCTCGCGCGCCCGCCCCTGTTCCAGGCGATGCTCGCCTACCAGAACGTCCCCTTCGGCAGCCAGCCGCCGTTCCCCGGGCTGGCCCTGAGCCCGCTCCAGGCGGCGAGCGGCACGTCCAAACTCGAGCTCACCCTGGCGGTCGCAGAAAGGGGAGAAGGGGAGTCATGGCATCTGGCAGGGTCGCTCGAGTACAGCGCCGACCTCTTCGATGCCACTACAGCGCAACGACTCCTGGACCGGCTCGCGCTCTTGCTCGAAGCGGTGGTGGACGACCCTGAGAGGCCTTTGGCGGACCTGCCGCTGATCTCCCCGGCCGAACGCCAGCAGATCGCGCTGGAGTGGGCCGTGGGCGCCGAGCTGGAGGATGACGGCGCCTGCCTGCACGAGCTGTTCGAGGCGCAGGCGCGGCGCACTCCCGAGGCCCTTGCCCTGGTGGCCGGCGCGGAGCGCCTGAGCTACCGCGAGCTCGACGACCGCGCCAGACGCCTGGCCGGCTGCCTGTGCGCCCAAGGTGCCGGGCCGGAACGGCGGGTCGGCGTCTGTCTCGACCGCTCGGCCGACTTGGTCGTCACCCTGCTCGCGGTGCTCAAGTCGGGGAGCGCCTATGTGCCGCTCGACCCGGCCTACCCGTTGGAGCGCCTGGCCTTTCTCGCCGCCGATGCGCGCATCGCCGTCCTGGTGAGCCGGGCCGAGCTGCCAGGGCTCGGTTGGGACGGCCCGACGCTGTCCCCGGACGGAGGCCGCTGCGTGGAAGGCGGCCTCGGGCTACCGGCGCTGGCGGAGAACCTGGCCTACCTCATCTACACCTCGGGCTCGACGGGCGTGCCGAAGGGGGTGGCCATCGCGCACCGGAACGCCGTCGCGCTGGTGCGCTGGGCGCTCGAGGTTTTCCCTCCTGCCGACCTCGCCGGGGTGCTCGCTTCGACATCGATCGCTTTCGACCTGTCGGTCTTCGAGCTGTTCGTCCCCTTGAGCTGCGGCGGCACGGTGATCCTGGCCGAGAACGCTCTGGCGCTGCCCGCCGCCGCGCAAGCGGCGCGCGGCGCCGGTACCGAGATCACCCTGATCAATACGGTGCCATCCGCGATCGCCGAGCTGACGCGCCTGGAGGCCCTGCCCTCTTCGGTGCGCACCGTCAACCTGGCAGGCGAGCCGCTCAAGCGCCGGCTTGCTGAACAGGTCTACGGCGGGCCCGGCGTCGAGCGGCTCCTCAACCTCTACGGGCCGTCCGAGGACACCACCTATTCGACGTTCGCACACGTCCCCCGGGGTACCCTCCGGGCGCCCACCATCGGCCGGCCGGTCGCGGGCACGCAGGCCTACGTGCTGGACGAGCGGCTGGGGCCGGTGCCGGCCGGGGTGACGGGCGAGCTTTGCCTTGGCGGCCGCGGGCTTGCCCGCGGCTATCTCGACCGGCCCGGGCAGACAGCGGAGAGCTTCGTGCCCGATCCGTTCGGCGTTCTTTTGGGCCTGAGGGGCGGCCGCCTCTACCGGACCGGCGACCTGGCGCGGTGGGGGGCGGACGGAGATCTGGAGTTTCTGGGGCGCCGCGATTACCAGGTCAAAATCCGCGGGTTCCGCATCGAGCTCGGGGAAATCGAGGAGCGCCTGGGGCGCCACCCGGGGGTGCGGGAGACGGTCGTGCTGGCCCGGGAGGAGGATGGGGAGATGCGCCTGCTGGCCTACGTCGTCGCGGACGCGGAGCCCGCGCCGGCGGCGGCGGAGCTGCGTGGCTTCCTGCGCGAGGCGCTGCCAGAGCACATGGTGCCCGCCGCCTTCGTGCAGCTCGACGCCCTGCCGCTCACCCCGAACGGCAAGGTGGACCGGCGGGCGCTGCCGGCTCCCGACGGGTCGGTCGCCGGACGCCGGGACGTGGCGCCGCGCAACCTGACCGAGGAGCTCCTCGCCGGCATCTGGGCCGAGGTGCTCAAGGTGGAGCGCGTCGGGGTGCACGACGATTTCTTCGACCTGGGAGGGCACTCGTTGCTGGCCGCCCAGGTGGTCTCCCGGGTGCGGGAAGCGGCCGAGCTCGACCTGCCCCTGCGCGCCCTGTTCCAGAACCCCACGCTCGAAGGGCTCGCCGCCGCGCTCGAGGATCTGGTGCTCGCCGAAGGGGACGAGGTGCCATGAGCGGCCGCTCCCCGGAGAAGTCGGCCGCCGCCCAGGCGCTGCTCCAGAAGCGGCTGCAACGCAAGGCGGCCGGCACCGCGCCTTCGCAGGCCATCCCCCGGCGTCCGCACGGAGGGCCGTCTCCCGTCTCCCATGCCCAGGAGCGCCTCTGGTTCCTCGATCGGCTGGAGCCCGGGAGCGCCGCCTACAACATTCCGGCGGCCGTGCGCTGGCACGGCCGGCTGCGGGTGCCGGTGCTGCTCGCGGCCCTCGGCGAGATCGTGCGCCGGCACGAGAGCCTGCGCACCACGTTCACGGCGTCCGAGAGCGGGGAAGCGATGCAGGTGGTCGCGCCAGCATCTCCGCCGGCCCTGCCTCTGATCGACCTGACGGCCCTCGCGACGGAGCCGAGGACGGCGGAGAGCGGGCGCCTCGCAGGGGTCGAGGCGCGGGCGCCGTTCGACCTCGAGCGGGGACCCCTGCTGCGCGCCCGTTTGCTGCGGCTGCAGCAGGGAGAGGAAGAGACGGAGCACGTCCTTCTGGCGACCCTCCACCACATCGTCTCGGACGGCTGGTCGCAAGGCCTTCTGATCGGGGAGCTGGCGGCGCTCTACGGGGCATTCGCGGCCGGCCGCTCATCCTCTCTGCCCGAGCTCACCCTGCAATACCCCGACTTCGCGGCCTGGCAGCGCGACTGGCTGCGCGGCGAGGTGCTGGAGGCCCAACTCGCCTACTGGCGCCGCCAGCTCGCTGGCGCTCCTGCCCTCCTGGAGCTGCCCACTGACCGCCCGCGGCCGGCGCTGCAGGGCTCCGGCGGCGGCAGCGTGGCGCTGGATCTCCCCGCTGGCCTGGAGGAGGCGGTGGCCGCTCTTTCCCGCCGGGAGGGGGCGAGCCCCTTCATGGTCCTCCTGGCGGCGTTCCAGGCGTTGCTCGGCCGCGTCAGCGGCCAGGAGGACGTGCCGGTGGGCACCCCGGTGGCCGGCCGCACGCGCGTCGAGACGGAGCCCCTGATCGGGTTGTTCATGAATACCCTGGTGCTGCGCACGGACCTCTCCGGAGACCCCGGCTTCCGCGAGCTCGTGGGCCGCGTGCGCGAAACGGCGCTGGAGGCCTTCGCCCATCAGGATGTGCCGTTCGAGAAGCTGGTCGAAGAGCTGCGGCCGCAGCGCAACCTGGCCCACTCGCCGCTCTTTCAGGTCATGCTGATCCTCCAGAACGCGCCAACCGGGGTAGTACCCCTCGGCGACCTGAGCCTCTCCCGCCTGCCGGTGGAGAGCGGCACGGCCAAGCTCGACCTGACTCTGGCGCTGGCCGAGGGCCAGGGCCTGCGGGCGCAGCTCGAGTACCGGACCGACCTGTTCGACTGCACCACGGCCCTGCGCCTGCTCGGCCACTTCGAGGTTCTGCTGCGGGCGGCGGTGGCCGACCCCGGGCAGCGGCTCTCCGACCTGCCGCTGCTCACCGCGCCGGAGCGCCAGCAACTCGTGGAGTGGAACGACACGCGGGTGGGCTACCCGGAGGCGGAGGCGTGCCTGCACCGCCTGATCGAGGCGCAGGTGGAGCGCTCGCCCGACGCCGTGGCCGTGGCCTTCGCAGGAGAGCGGCTGACCTACGGGGAGCTCGACCGCCGCGCCAACCATCTGGCTTGGCGGCTGTGCGAGCTGGGCGTGGAGCCGGAGGTGCCGGTCGGCATCTATCTCGACCGTTCGCTCGCCCTGCCGGTCGCCCTGCTGGCGGTCTGGAAGGCGGGTGGCGCCTACGTGCCGCTCGATCCGGCCTATCCCCGGGAGCGCCTGGCTTACATGCTGGAGGACTCCGGAGCGCCGGTGGTGCTGACCGAGCCGGGCCTGCTGTCCACGATGCCGGAGAGCGCGGCCCGTGCCGTCTGTCTGGAGGCGGGGGAGCGGGCGGGCGGCCCGGCCGTCCCGACCCACCCGGAGTCGCTCGCCTACGTCCTCTACACCTCCGGCTCGACGGGGCGGCCCAAAGGGGTCCAGATCCCGCACGGCGCGCTGATCAACTTCCTGGAGTCGATGCGGGAGCGGCCGGGCCTCGGAGCCGGCGACGGCCTGCTCGCCGTCACCTCCCTCTCGTTCGACATCGCCGGCCTGGAGCTCTTCCTACCCCTTCTGGTGGGAGCGGAGGTCGAGATCGCGAGCCGGGAGACGGCGGCGGACGGGCGGCGGCTCCTGGCGCGCCTGGAGACTGCGACCGTCCTCCAGGCCACTCCGTCCACCTGGCGGCTGCTGCTCGATTCCGGCTGGCAGGGCGGGCTTGATCTGAAGGCCCTCTGCGGCGGCGAGGCGCTGCCGCCGGCGCTGGCGGCGGAGATCTCCGCCCGTGCCGGCTCTCTGTGGAACATGTACGGCCCCACGGAAACGACGATCTGGTCTGCCGTGCACCGGGTCGGCCCGAAGGCAGGGGACACGGTGGTGCCGCTCGGCACGCCGATAGCCAACACCAGGATCCATGTGGTGGATCCGCAACTGCGGCCGGTTCCAATCGGAGTGCCCGGGGAGCTGGTGATCGGCGGCGCGGGCCTCGCTCGCGGCTACTTCCGGCGGCCGGACCTGACCGCCGAGCGGTTCGTCCCCGACCCCTTCGGCGAAACGGGAGCCCGCCTGTACCGGACCGGCGACCTCGCCCGCTGGCGGGCGAATGGCGAACTCGAATTCCTCGGACGCCTCGACCACCAGGTGAAGGTGCGCGGCCATCGCATCGAGCTCGGCGAGATTGAGGCCGTCCTGGCGCGGCATGCGTCCGTGCGCGCGGCCCTGGTCTTGGTTCGGGAGGATGCGCCAGGAGACCCCCGGCTGACCGCCTTCGTGGTCGGCCCGGAGGACAACGCGCAAGACGACCTGCGCGCCCATCTGCGGGACGCGCTCCCCGAGTACATGGTGCCCGCGGCCTTCGTGATCCTGGAGGCGCTGCCGCTCCTGCCCAATGGCAAGGTGGACCGCAAGGCCCTGCTCCGCTCGGCGCCGGCCCCCATGCCGCGGGGTGTCCCCTCGGCCCTGCCGCGGACTGCTGCGGAGCGGGAGATCGCCGGGATCTGGCGGGAGGTCCTGAATCTGCCGGAGGTAGGCGTCCAGGACAATTTCTTCGACCTCGGCGGCCATTCGCTGCTGCTCGTCCGCGTACAGCGCCGGTTGCGCGAGACCCTGGGCCGGGACCTGCCATTGGTCGACCTTTTCCGGTTCCCCACCGTCGCATCGCTCGCCGGGTATTTAAGCCCGGAGCCGAGCCCGGAGCGGGAGCGGGAGCGGGCCGCGACAAGCCCCGCCGCCGCGGGCTCGGAGATTGCGGTGATCGGCATGGCGGGGCGCTTCCCCGGCGCGGCGAGCGTCGGTGAGCTGTGGCGGAAGCTCTGCGCGGGCGCGGAGCTGATCGCCTCCTTCTCCGCCGAGGAGGGGCTCGCCGCCGGCCTCCCGCCCGAGGTCGTCCACGACCCGCGCTACGTCGGCGCCCGCGGCGTCCTGGAAGGGCCGGAGCTGTTCGACGCGGCGTTCTTCGACTACACACCCCGCGAGGCGCAGATCATGGACCCACAGCAGCGGGTCCTCCTGGAGACCGCCTGGCAGGCGCTGGAGGACGCGGGCTACGGCGCCGCCGCATGGCCGAGCGGCCTGGGCCGGATCGGCGTCTATGCCGGCGCGAGCGAGAACCTCCACGTGCAGAACGTCTACGCCAGCCCCGAGCTGGTGGCGGCGGCCGGCCGCTATCAGATCGCGGTCGCCAACAGGGGCGATTATCTGGCCAGCCGCGTCTCCTACAAGATGGACCTGAAGGGTCCGAGCGTCAACGTGCAGACCGCCTGCTCGACCTCGCTCGTCGCCGTCCACCTGGCCTGCAACAGCCTTCTGGCGGGCGAGTGCGACATGGCGCTCGCCGGCGGCGTCTCGGTCACCGCGCTCCACGGCATGGGCTATCTCTATGAGGAGGGAGGGATCGCCTCGCCCGACGGACACTGCCGCGCCTTCGACGCGGGCGCGCGCGGCACGGTGGACGGCGACGGTGCCGCCCTCGTCGTGCTCAAGCGGCTGGCCGACGCCCTGGCCGACGGTGACCGGATCGACGCGGTGATCAAGGGCTCGGCGGTCAACAACGATGGCTCGCTCAAGGTGGGTTTCACCGCGCCGAGCGTCGAGGGCCAAGCCGAGGTGATCGCCGCGGCGCAGGCGGCGGCCGGGGTCGGCCCCGCGAGCATCGGGTATGTCGAGGCGCACGGCACGGGTACGGTGCTCGGCGATCCGATCGAGATCGCCGCGCTCACCCTGGCCTTCGGCGGGCAGGGCTCCTGCGCGATCGGCTCGGTCAAGACCAACCTCGGCCACCTGGACGCCGCGGCGGGCGTCACCGGGCTGATCAAGGCCGTGCTCGCGGTCAAGCACGGGCTGATCCCGCCCAGCCTGCACTACGAGGCGCCGAACCCGATGATCGACTTCGCGTCCGGCCCCTTCCACGTCAACGCGCGGCTCGCGGAGTGGCGGACGGACGGCGCCCCACGCCGCGCCGGGGTGAGCTCGTTCGGCATCGGCGGCACCAACGCCCATGCCATCGTCGAAGAGTTTGCCGGAGCGCCGGAGGCCGCCGCCGCGCCGCCGCCCCGGCCGTGGCACCTGCTGCTGCTCTCGGCGAAGACCGCGACCGCCCTGGAGGCCGTGACCGCCAACCTGGCTCGGCATCTGGAGGAGCCCGGGGACGCCCTGGAAATGGCGGACGTGGCCTATACGCTGCAGGCCGGCCGCCGCGCCCTGGCGTACCGGCGGATGCTGGTCTGCGGCGGCCAAGCCGACGCCTCAGTTGCCCTCCGCGGGGTCGATCCGGAGCGGGTCTTCACCCGGGTGCACAAGGGCGGGGCCGCGCCGGTCGCCTTCCTGTTCCCCGGCCAGGGCTCGCAGTCGGTTGGCATGGGGGAGGGCCTCCACGCCGAAGAGCCGGTCTTCCGCGAGGCGCTCGACCGTTGCGCCGAGTTGCTCCGGCCCGAGCTGGGGCGCGATATTCGGGAGATGCTCTTCGCGCTCGAGCTGCTCGCCGCTCCCGCGGAGGAGCTGGCGCGCACAGCGCTCGCCCAGCCGGCCCTGTTCGCCGTCGAGTACGCCCTGGCGCGGCTGTGGATGAGCTGGGGCGTCCAGCCGCAGGCGATGATCGGCCACTCGATCGGCGAGTACGTGGCGGCCTGCCTGGCGGGGGTCTTCTCCCTGGAGGACGGCCTGCGCCTGGTGGCCGCCCGCGGGCTTCTGATGCAGACCCTGCCGCCGGGGGCCATGCTCGGCGTCGCCCTTCCGGAAGAGGAGCTGCTGCCGCTCCTGGACGGCGGCCTGGAGATCGCCGTGGTCAACGGTCCCGCCGACTGCGTGGCCGCCGGTCCGGCCGCGGCGGTCGAGGAGCTGCGCGCGCGGCTGGCGGAGCGGGGTGTCGACTGCCGCAGGCTCCACACCTCGCACGCCTTCCACTCGCGGATGATGGACCCGGCGGTCGCGCCTTTCCAGCGGATCGTCGAGGGGGTCGGCCTCCATGCGCCGCGGATTCCCTACCTCTCGAACGTCACCGGGACCTGGATCACGGCCGGGGAGGCGACCGATCCGGGTTACTGGGCGCGGCACCTGCGGCTGACCGTGCGCTTCTCCGAGGGCATTGGCGAGCTGCTGCGGGAGCCCGAGCGGGTGCTGCTCGAGGTGGGGCCCGGCCGTAGCCTGAGCGCCCTGGCCGGCCGGCATCCGGACCGGACGGCGGGGCAGGCCGTCGTCTCCTCCCTGCGACGTGGGCAGCCGGAAGTCCCTGACCTGCTGACCGCCGCGGGCAAGCTCTGGCTGGCGGGAGTGCAGCTCGACGCCGAGGCGATGCACGCCGGGCGGCCTCACCGCCGGGTAGCGCTGCCGACCTATCCGTTCGAACGCCGCCGGTATTGGGTGGAGCCGCGGCTGCGGGTGGATTCGCACGCACCGGCCCCTGTCCCGGAAGCTCTGCCGAGGGATGAGGATTTGCCGGCAAGCTACGCCGAGCCGCGTGATGCCACGGAGCGCGAGGTCACCGGGCTCTGGCGGGAGGCCCTCGGGATCGAGCGGGTGGGGATCTTCGACGACTTCTTCGAGGTGGGCGGTCACTCGCTCATGGCCACCCGGCTGGTCTCCCGGCTGCGCGACCGCTTCGGTGTCGAGGTGCCGATCGACGCCTTCTTCGCGGCCCCCACGATCGCCGGGCTGGCCCGGCAGATCGCCGCCGCCGGCAACGACGCTGTGAGGCCGATCCAGCCGGTGCCTCGCGCCGGGGACCTCCCCCTGTCCTTCGCCCAGCAGCGCCTCTGGTTCCTGACCCGGCTCGAGCCGGCGAGCCCCTGGTACAACATGCCGATCGCCGTCCGCTTCGAGGGTCCGCTCGATCCGATCCTTCTGGAGCGGGCCGCCGGCGAGATCCTCCGGCGGCACGAGAGCCTGCGCACCACCTTCGGCCTGTCCGGCAGCGAGCCGGTGCAGGTCGTCTCCCGGCCGTGGCCGTTCCACCTGGAGGTGACCGGGATCGAGGAGAGCCCCGAGCCGTTCGCGGAGGCGCGGCAACGGGTGATGGAGGAGGCGGCGAGCCCCTTCGACCTCCAGCTCGGTCCACTCTGGCGCCTGCGCGCCCTGCGGCTCGCTCCCGAGGACCACGTGGTGATGCTGACCATGCACCACATCGTCTCGGACGGCTGGTCGATCGGCATCTTCCTCTCCGAGCTGACCGCCCTCTACGGCGCTTTCGCGCGCGGGGAGGAGCCCGCCCTGCCGCCGCTGCCGGTCCAGTATCCCGACTTCGCCGTCTGGCAGCGCGACTGGCTCTCGGGCGACGTCCTGAAAGCCCAGCTCGGCTACTGGCGGGAGCGGCTGGGCGGCACCCTGCCGGTGCTGGAGCTGCCGCTCGACCGTCCGCGCCCGCCGCTGCAGACCTTCCGTGGAGCCAGGCTCCCCCTGGCGCTGCCGGCGGACCTCGCGGAACGGCTGCGGACGCTCTCCCGGGGGCGCGGCGCAACGCTCTTCATGGTCCTGCTCGCGGCGTTCAAGATCCTGCTCCGGCGCTACACCGGCCAGGAGGACCTGCTGGTGGGCGTGCCCATCGCGGGCCGCAACCGCAGCGAGATCGAAGGGCTGATCGGGTTCTTCGTCAACACCCTCGTGCTGCGCACCGACCTCTCGGGCGACCCCCGCTTCGAGGAGCTCCTGGACCGGGTCCGCGAGACCACGGTGGGGGCCTACGCGCACCAGGATCTCCCTTTCGAGAGGCTGGTCGAGGAGCTCAGGCCCCGGCGCGACCTCGCGCGGAGCCCGCTGTTCCAGGTGATGATCGGCTTGGAGAACAACCCCGCGGCCGCCGTCACCGCTGTCACGGACTCGCCGGGGGGTCTCGCCCTGACGCCGCTCGAAGCCGACAGCGGCGCCTCGCGCTTCGAGTGGACCCTGTTCCTGTCCGAGACCCCTGGCGGCGGCATCGGCGGTAGCCTGGAGTACAACACCGACCTGTTCGACGAGGCGACCGTGCGCCGCATGGTCGGCCATTTCGAAAACCTGCTCGCCGCCGCCGATTCCGGCGAGCGCATCTCCGAGCTGCGCCTCCTTTCGCCGGAAGAGGAAGAGCAGCTCCTCGTGGGCTGGAACCGGACGGAGCACGGCTACGCCCTGGACCGCCCGGTGCACGAGCTCATCGCGGAAAGGCGCTCCGAGGCTCCCGCGGTGACCTTCGAAGGGGAAACGCTGTCGTACGCCGAGCTCGACCGGCGCGCCAACCATCTGGCCTGGCGGCTGCGCGATCTGGGCGTCGGGCCGGAGGTGCCGGTCGGCATCTACCTGGAGCGCTCGCTCGACCTGCCGGTCGCCCTGCTGGCGGTCTGGAAGGCGGGCGGCGCCTATGTGCCGCTCGATCCCGCGTACCCGCGGGAGCGCCTGGCCTACATGCTGGAGGACTCCGGAGCGCCGGTGGTGCTGACCGAATCCAGCCTGCTGCCGACGGTGCCCGAGAGTACGGCGCTCACCGTCTGTGTCGAGGCGGGGGAGCGCGCGGAGGGCCCTGGCGTCCCTACGCACCCCGAGTCGCTCGCCTACATCCTCTATACCTCGGGTTCGACGGGGCGGCCCAAGGGGGTGCAGATCCCCCACGGCGCGCTCGTCAACTTCCTGGAGTCGATGCGCGAGCGGCCCGGGCTGGGCGCCTCCGACCGCCTGCTCGCCGTGACCTCGCTCTCGTTCGACATCGCCGGCCTGGAGCTCTACCTCCCCCTGCTGGCGGGAGCGGAGGTCGAGATCGCCGGCCGCGCTCTGGCCGCGGACGGCCCGCGGCTCCTCTCCCGCCTGGCCGAGGCGACCGTGCTCCAGGCCACTCCCTCGACATGGCGGCTGCTACTCAGTGCCGGCTGGCAGGGCGGCAGCAACCTCAAGGCGCTGTGCGGCGGCGAGGCTCTGCCGCCGAAGCTGGCGGGAGAGATCGCTGCGCGCGCCGGTTCGCTGTGGAACATGTACGGCCCGACCGAGACCACCATCTGGTCCGCCACCCGCCTCGTTGAATCCGAGTTGGGAGAGGGGCCGGTCCCGCTGGGCAAGCCGATCGCCAACACGACGATCTACGTGGTGGACCCGCATCTGCGGCCGGTTCCGGCCGGAGTGCCCGGCGAGCTGCTGATCGGCGGCGCCGGCCTCGCCCGCGGCTATTTCGGCCGGCCGGACCTGACAGCCGAGCGATTTGTTCCCAATCCCTTCGCTGCGGATGGTACCCGCCTGTACCGGACCGGCGACCTCGCCCGCTGGCTGGCGACCGGCGAGCTGGAGTTCCTGGGGCGCCTCGATCATCAGGTCAAAGTGCGCGGCTACCGCATCGAGCTGGGCGAGATCGAGGCCGCCCTGGAGCAGCACCCCGCGATCCGCGCGGCCGTCGTGACCGTCCGCGAGGACGCGCCGGGAGACCTGCGGATCACCGCCTATGTGGTGGGACCGGCTCCGGCCGGCGAGCTGCGGCGCCACCTGCGGGCCAAGCTCCCCGAGTACATGGTGCCCTCGGCCTTCGTGACCCTGCCGAAGCTGCCGCTGCTGCCCAACGGCAAGGTGGACCGGAAGGCCCTGCCCACTCCTGAAGCCGAGCGGCCGAGCCTTTCATCTCCGTTCCTGGCGCCGAAGAGCCGCCTGGAGGGAACGATCTCCGAGGCCTGGCGCGGGGTGCTGGGCGTCGAGAGGGTCGGCGTCCACGACAACTTCTTCGACCTCGGCGGCCACTCGCTGCTGATGGCGCAGGTGCATCAGAAGCTGCTCGAGAGCCTGCCGGACGACCTCGGGCCCCGCCTGACGATGCTGGAGCTTTTCCAATATCCCACGGTCGCCGCCCTGGCCCGCCACCTGCGCCCGGAGGCGTCGGCCGGCAATATCGCCACGATGGTAGAGCCTGGACGGCTGCGGGCCGAGATCCGCCGCGGCTCAGCCAGGACTTCCGGCATCGCCGTCGTCGGCATGGCCGGCCGCTTCCCCGGCGCCGCGGACGTCGAGGCGTTCTGGCGCAACCTGCGCGACGGCGTCGAGTCCATCTCCCGCTTCAGCGACGAGGAGCTGATCGCCTCCGGCATCCCCCCCGAGGTCTTCCGCGATCCCAACTACGTCAACGCCAGGGGCATCCCCGAGGGCGTCGGCTGGTTCGACGCCGGCTTCTTCGGCTACACCCCGCGCGAGGCCGAGATCATCGACCCGCAGCACCGGATGTTCCTGGAGGTCGCCTGGGATGCCCTGGAGGACGCCGCCTGCGATCCGGAACGCTTCCCCGGCCTGATCGGGGTGTTCGCCGGCGCCGGGCTCAACACCTACATGGTGAACCTCTACTCGAACCCGGAGCTGATGGCATCGGTGGGCAACTTCCAGGCGATGATCGGCAACGACAAGGACTTCCTGCCCACGCGGGTGTCCTACAAGCTGAACCTCAAGGGGCCAAGCCTCAACGTCCAGACCGCCTGCTCGACCTCCCTGGTGGCGGTCCACCTGGCCTGCCAGCACCTGCTGCACGGCGAGTGCGACATGGCGCTCGCCGGCGGAGTCACTCTCTACTCTCCGACCAAAGCCGGGAACATGTACCAGGAGGGGAACGTCTTCTCTCCCGACGGCCGCTGCCGCGCCTTTGACGAGCGGTCCCAGGGCACCGTGGTGGGCAACGGCGCCGCCGTGGTGGTCCTGAAGCGCCTGGACGACGCACTCGCCGACGGCGACTCGATCTACGCCGCGATCAAGGGCTCGGCGATCAACAACGATGGCTCCGTGAAGGTGGGCTACACCGCGCCCGGCGTCGAGGGGCAGACGGCGGTGATCTCCCAGGCGCTCGCCATGGCCGGCGTCGAGCCGGAGACGATCGGCTACGTCGAGGCGCACGGCACGGGCACGATCCTCGGCGACCCGATCGAGGTCCGTGCCCTCACCCAGGCTTTTGGCCTGGGCACGGAACGCAAGGGCTTCTGTGGCATCGGCTCGATCAAGACCAACGTCGGCCACATGGACACGGCTGCGGGCACCGCCGGGTTGATCAAGGCCGTCCTGGCCGTCGAGCGCGGCGAGATTCCGCCCTCCCTCAACTTCGAGCGGCCCAACCCGGCCCTCGGCCTGGCGGAGACCCCCTTCTACGTGGTGGACCGGCTCACCGCCTGGCCGAGCAACGGCTCGCCCCGCCGCGCTGGCGTGAGCTCCTTCGGCATCGGCGGCACCAACGCTCACGTGGTAGTGGAGGAGGCGCCACGCCTGGCACCTTCCGGCCCCTCCCGTGAAGCGCAGCTGCTGGTGCTCTCGGCGCGCACGGAGACGGCCCTGGAGGCTGCGACCGACAACCTGGCCCGGCATCTCCACGAGCATTCGGATCTATCTCTGGCCGATGTGGCATTTACCCTCCACACCGGCCGCAAGGTCTTCCGGCACCGGCGCACGGTCGTTGCCGCCAGCTCCGAAGAGGCCGCGGCCCTGCTGGCGGCGCGCGATCCCAAGCGCGTCCTCACGCGAGCGGAGGAGACCTCGGACCGGCCCGTCGTCTTCCTGTTCGCGGGCGGCGGTGCGCAGTACCCCAACATGGGGCTCGACCTCTACCGCACCGAGCCGGTGTTCCGCGGCCAGGTGGACCTCTGCCTGCGTCTTCTTGAGCCGCACGTGGAAGCCGACCTGCGGCGCTATCTCTTTCCAGTTCCCGAAGAGATGGAGGAGGCATCGCGGCTCCTCGAGCGGACATCGATCGCGCTGCCGGTCCTCTTTACGATCGAGTACGCCCAGGCCAGGCTGTGGATGTCGTGGGGCGTGCGCCCGCAGGCGATGCTCGGCCACAGCCTGGGCGAATACGTCACAGCCTGCCTCGCGGGGGTGATGTCGCTGGAGGACGCCCTGGCCATGGTGGCGCTGCGCGGGCGGCTGTTCGATACCCTGCCCGAAGGTGGGATGCTCGCCGTGCCGCTGCCGGAGGCGGAAGTTTTGACCCTGATCGGAACGGAGCTCTCGATCGCAGCCGTCAACGGCCCGGCGTTCTGTGTCGTCTCCGGCCTGGCCGAGGACATCGCGCGAGCCCGCGAGATGTTCGAAAGCCGCGGCGTCGACGCCCGCCGCCTGCGTATCGCGGCTGCCGGCCACTCCTCGGTGGTGGAGCCCATCCTGCGCGAGTTCGGCGACTTCCTGGCGACGCTGTCGCTGTCGCCGCCCAGCATCCCCTACGTTTCCAACGTCACCGGCACCTGGATGACGGAGGCGGACGCCATCGACCCCAGCTACTGGGTGCGCCACCTGCGCCAGACCGTGCGTTTTGGAGACGGCGCCGCCGTGCTCCTGGCGGAAGGCGAACGGATCTTCCTGGAGGTGGGGCCGGGCCAGACGCTGAGCACGCTGGTGATGCAGCACCCGGACCGCGCCCCCGGCCAGACCGTGATGAATTCCATGCGCCACCCGCAGGACCAGCAGTCGGACGTCGGGTTCCTGCTCCAGATCCTGGGCAAGCTCTGGCTGGCCGGCGCGGCGGTGGACTGGGACGGCTTCCATGCCGGCGAGCACCGCCGCCGGCTGCGCCTGCCCACCTATCCCTTCGAGCGCCAGCTCTACTGGGTCGAGCCCCGGCGCCAGGCTTTCGCGGACATGCAGCGCCGGGCCGCTCTGGCCAAGCGGCCGGACGTGGCCGACTGGTTCTACGTCCCCTCCTGGCGCCAGTCGTCGCCGCCCCGGACCGTGGAGGCGCCCTCCTCCTCCTGGCTGCTGCTCCTGGACCGGCAGGATATCGGCGGCATTGGCGAGCGGCTCGCCGAGCGCCTACGCGAGATGGGGCAACAGGTGACGACCGCGGACGTGAGCGACTTGCCCGGCGAGATCCCGGACTGCATCGTTCACCTCGACCCCGACTTCCCCTCCCTCCTCGCCTTGGCCAGAGCGCTCGCCGACCGCGGCGTAACCCGTCCGCTGCGCATCGAGGTCGTCACCACCGGCGTCCAATCGGTCACCGGCAGCGAGCGGATCGAGCCGGAAAAGGCGCTCGTCCTGGGACCCGTCCGGGTCATGCCGCAGGAGATCAAGAACGTCTCCTGCCGCGCGATCGACATCGAGCTGTCGACGCCGATCGACCGGCTCGCAGCTGACCTGGTCTCCGCTCTTACCGATCCGCCGCCACCATCCGACTTCGCCGTGGCCTGGCGCGGCGCCCGCCGCTGGGTGCAGGGCTTCGAGCCGGTGAAGCTGCCGGCCGGCAGCCGCGCAGTGCGGCCGGGAGGCGTCTATCTCATCACCGGCGGGCTTGGCGGTGTGGGGCTTGCCCTGGCCGAGCACCTGGCCCGCGCCGCGAACGTCCGGCTGGTCCTGATCGGCCGCTCTCCTGTGCGGGAGGACCGGCTCGCGCGGCTCATGGCCATCGAGGAACTGGGTTCGGAGGTGATGACGGCGAGCGCCGACGTCCGCGATCCCGAAGCCCTGCGCGCCGTGATCGCCGAGGCCCGGCAGCGCTTCGGTGCGCCGCTCAGTGGGGTGATCCATGCCGCGGGCGTGACCAGCGGCGGCATGATCCAGTTGAAGGCTCCGGCCGCGGCGGAGGAGGTTCTGTCGCCCAAAGTTGCGGGCACTCGCGCTCTCGCCGCAGTTCTGGCTGATGAGCCACCTCTCGACTTCCTCGTGCTCTGCTCGGCGATCAATTCGGTGCTCGGCGGGTTCGGACGGGTGGACTTCTGCGCCGCGAGCGCCTTCCTCGACGCTTTTGCCTTGGAGCGGACGGCAACGGTTGCCATCGACTGGGACACCTGGAGCGAGGTAGGCCAGGCGGCGGAGAGCGAGCTGCCGCCGGATCTCGAAGCGGTGCGACGCGAGAGCCTGAGGCACGGCATGACGACCGCCGAGGCCCTGGAGGTGTTCGACCGTGTCCTCGCTTCCGGCCTGCCGCGCGTCGTGGTCTCCACGCGTGACCTCACGGGCCTGCTCGCGCGGCAGCGCGCCTCCGCTTCGCAGGAAACCGCCGATGCTCCGCGCCCCGCGGCCTCCCACGGCCGGCCGGCGCTGAGCACCGCCTGGGTGGCTCCCCAGGGCGAGAAGGAGCAAGCCGTCGCCGGCATCTGGGAGGAGTTCCTCGGCATCCAGGGAGTTGGCGTACACGACAACTTTTTCGAGCTGGGCGGGCATTCGCTGATGGCCACCCAGATCGCTTCGCGGATGCGTGCCACCTTCCAGGCCGAATTCACGATCGCCCGCTTCTTCGAGGATCCAACGGTCGCCGGTCTGGCCGCGTCCCTCTCCCCGCCGGCCGGCGGCAACGGGGATTCCGAACAGCTCTCGCGCCTGCTGGAGGAGGTGGAGGGGCTGTCCGACGAGGAGCTGGACGCCCTCCTCGCAGCGGAGGAAGGGGCCCAATGACGGACGATCGGGCACCGCGCGGAATGCGGGACTTCCTGGTGATCTGGAGCGGGCAGGTCGTGTCGAGCCTGGGCTCGGGCCTGTCCGGCTTCGCGCTGGGCATCTGGGTGTACCAGGAGACCGGATCGGCGACCGCCCTGTCGTTGATCACCCTCTTCGCCACCCTGCCGAACACGCTGCTGTCGCCGCTCGCCGGCGCCCTGATCGACCGCTGGGGCCGGCGCTCGGTGCTGCTGATCAACAACTTCGGCGCCGGCGCCTGCACGCTCATCATGGCCGCGCTCTACTGGGCCGGCGTGCTGGAGATGTGGCACGTTTACGTGCTGGTCTGCGCGAGCCGGTGCTTTGGCGTCTTCCAGCTCCCGGCCTTCGCGGCGACCACGCCGCTGCTCGTCCCCCGCAGCCAACTCGTCCGCGCCAACGGCTTGGCCCAGATCGGCCCGGCGGCGGGGCAGATCGCCTCTCCCATCCTCGCCGCGGCGCTGATGGGCGTGATCGGGGTGGGAGGCGTCATCTTCATCGACTTCCTCTCGTTCCTGTTCGCCGCGGTCACGCTGCTCGTCACCCGCATCCCGCCGGTCTCCACCGTGAGCGGAGAGGGCCGGGGAACGCTCCTCTACGAGTCGTTCTATGGCTGGACCTACATCCGGAAGCGGCCGGGCCTGATGGGGCTGCTGCTGTTCTTCGCCTTCGCCAACTACTGCCTGTCGGTGGTGCAGATCCTGATCACGCCGCTGGTGCTTTCCTTCGGTACGGCCAAGACGCTGGGGGTGATCCTGACCACCGGCGCGGCCGGCGCCCTGCTCGGCGGGATCGCCCTCGGTATTTGGGGGGGAGGCGGCGGCCGCTCGCGGCGCATCCCGATCATCCTGGGCTTCACGGTGGTCCAGGGAGCGACGCTCCTGCTGGGCGGCCTGCGGCCCAACGCCCTGCTGATCGCGTCGGCCCTGGCCATTGCGCTGTTCGCCTTTCCGATCATCCGCGGCTCGAGCGAGGCGATCTGGCAGAGCAAAGTGCCCCAGGACCTCCAGGGCCGCGTGTTCTCCATCCGGCGCATGATTGCCGGCGTGGCGTTCCCCCTTGCCGGCGCCTCGGCCGGGCCGCTCGCCGACCGCGTCTTCAGGCCGCTCCTGATGCCCGGCGGAGCGCTCGCGGACAGCGTCGGGCGTGTCCTCGGCGTCGGGCCAGGGCGCGGCGAAGGCCTGATGTTCATGATGTTCGGCGTGCTCACGCTGCTTTCCGTGGCCGTGGTCTATGCCTACCGGCCCGTGCGCAACGTCGAAGCCGAGCTGCCCGACGTTCTGAACGATACGGGCGAGGCCGCGGCGTGACGGGAGCGGACGACCTCGCCCGGCGCCTGGAGACCCTGTCGCCCAAGCAGCGCCGGCTGATCGAGCTGCGCCTTGCCCGTGAGCGAAAGGAGGAGACGTTGGGCGGCTCCATCGAGCCGCAGCCGCGCGATGGCCGGCCGTTCCCCCTCTCCTTCGCCCAGCAGCGGCTCTGGTTCCTCGACCAGCTCGAGCCCGGCAGCCCCTGGTACAACATGGCCTACCCCCTGCGCCTGACCGGCCGGCTGGACGCTCCGGCGCTCGCCGCGGCCCTCTCCGAGATCCGGCGGCGCCATGAAACGCTGCGCACCACCTTCTCCCTGGCAGGGGATGGGGAGGAGGAAGCCGTCCAGGTGGTCGGGCCACCCACCGGCCTGCCCCTGCCGCTCGTCGACCTGCGCGGATTGCCGCTCGCCTCCCGGGAAGCGGAGCTGCTGCGTCTGGTACGAGCCGAGGCACGCCGGCCCTTCGACCTCGCGCGCGGACCCCTCCTGCGCGCGCTCCTCTACAAGATCGCCGAGGACGATCACGCGCTGATCCTCACCATGCACCACATCGTCTGTGACGGCTGGTCGCTGGGCGTGCTGGTGCGCGAGCTCGGCGAGGCTCTTTTTCGCCGCACCCTGCCGCCCCTGCCGATCCAGTACGCCGACTTCGCCGTCTGGCAGCGGCGGCTCCTCTCCGGCCCGGTGCTCGACAAACTCCTCTCCTACTGGAAACGGCAGCTCGCGGGTCTGCCGCCGCTCCTCGAGCTGCCGACCGACCGGCCGCGCCCCAGGGTCCAGACCTTCCGCGGCTCGCTCCTTCCCGTCGCGCTGCCTCCCGGCACCACGGCCGCCGTCCGGGAGCTATCCCGGCGCTCAGGGGCGACCTCGTTCATGACCCTTCTCGCCGCGTTCCTGGCGCTGCTCCGGCGCCACACCCGGCAGGACGATCTGGCCGTGGGCACGCCCGTCGCCAACCGCGGCCGGATGGAGATCGAAGGGCTGATCGGCTTCTTCGTCAACACCCTGGTGCTGCGCACGGACGTGGGCGGTGATCCCTCCTTCCGCGAGCTGCTGGCGCGGGTGCAGGCGGTGGCGGCCGGCGCCTACGCGCACCAGGACCTGCCGTTCGAGATGCTGGTGCAGGAGATCGACCCCGAGCGCCAGCTCTCGCACAACCCGCTCTTCCAGGTGATGTTCCTGCTCCAGAACGCTCCCATGCCGGAGCTCTCCGTCTCGGGATTGAAGCTCTCGCCGCTCGCGGCGGGCGGCGGCGACACCTCGAAGTTCGACCTCTCCCTCCACTTCTGGGAAGCCGAGCCCGAGCTCGTCGGCTACTTCGAGTACAACACCGACCTCTTCGACCGGGCGACCGCCGCCCGCCTGGCTGACCACTTCGTGCGCCTGCTCCAGGGCGTGCTCGACGACCCGGACAGCCGCCTCTCGGCCCTTCCGCTCCTGGCGCCCGCCGAGCACCGGCAGGTGCTCGGCGAGTGGAACGACACCGCCGCGGACTACCCGCGCAATGCCTGCCTCCATCATCTCTTCGCGGCGCAGGCCGAGCGCACACCCGATGCCGTGGCCCTCATGGATTGGCAGGGCCGGGAGCGTCTCACCTACGCGGAGCTCGCCGGAAGGGCGGGGCACTTGGCGCGCCGCCTGCGGGACTTGGGCGTAGGCCCGGACGTGCCGGTCGCAATCTGCCTCCGCCGCTCGCCGGCCATGACGGTCGCCGTTCTAGCCGCCCTGGGAGCCGGCGGCGCCTATGTACCGGTCGATCCCTCCTATCCCCGCGAACGGCTGGAGATGATGCTGGCGATCGCCCGGCCCCGGGTCCTATTGACGGAGGAGGGGCTCCGGGACTCAATTCCGCCTGGGGATTTCGAGGTGATCTGCCTCAACAGGGACGAGGGGACTGCTTCCTTCCTGCCGGTAGCGGCCAGGCCCGACAACCTCGCCTACGTGATCTTTACCTCGGGCTCCACGGGTATGCCCAAGGGCGTTGCCATGCCGCACCGCCCCCTCGTCAGCCTGGTCGCCTGGCAGCTCCGAAACTCGGTGCTCGGCCCCGAGGCCAAAACCCTGCAGTTCGCCTCGCTGTCCTTCGACGTCTCCTGCCAGGAGCTGTTCTCAACCTGGGCGGCGGGCGGGACGCTGGTGCTGATCTCCGAGGAGCTGCGGCTGGATCCGGGGGCGCTTCTCGACGCGCTACGCAGACAGGCGATCGAGCGCCTGTTCCTGCCGTTCGTGGCCCTGCAGCAGCTCGCCGAGATCGCCGCGGAGCGGGCCGTCTGGCCCGAGGCGTTGCGCGAGGTTGTCACCGCCGGTGAGCAGCTCCAGATCACTGCGGCGGTCGCCGAGCTGTTCACCCGGCTCCCCGAGTGCCGGCTGTTCAATCAGTACGGCCCCTCGGAGACCCACGTAGCGACTGCCTATACCCTTCCCGGCCCCGCCCGGAGCTGGCCCGCGCTGCCCTCGGTCGGCATCCCGGTCGCGAACACCCGTATCCTTCTGCTGGATGGCGGCTTGGTGCCAGCGGGCGTGCCAGGGGAGCTGTGCATCGGCGGCGATTGCCTGGCCCGAGGCTATCTCTCACGGCCGGACCTCACCGCCGACCGCTTCGTGCCCGACCCGTTCGCGGACGGCGAGCGCCTCTACCGCACCGGCGACCTCGCCCGCTGGCATCGCGACGGCAACCTGGAGTTCCTGGGCCGCACCGACCAGCAGCTCAAGATCCGCGGATTCCGGGTGGAGCCCGGGGAGATCGAGGCCGTGCTCGCCGCCCACCCCGCGGTGCGCGAGGCCGCCGTCGTCGCGCGGCAGGACCCGGGCGTTGATTTGAAAATTGGCGCCCGCCGCCTGGTGGCCTACATCGCCACTCAGGGAACGGTCACAGCCAGTGAGCTGCGGGCCGCGGTGCGCGAGCGGCTGCCGGACTACATGGTGCCCTCGGCGTTCCACTTCCTGGAGGCGCTGCCTCTCACCCCGAGCGGCAAGATTGACCGGCGCTCGCTGCCGGACATGGAAGCGGCGGGGGAGCTGATGGGGGGAGAAACCGGGGCCGTGCCGCCGCGCACGCCGCTAGAAGAGGAGATCGCCGGCATCTGGCGCCAGGTGATGGGCGTCGAGCGGGTGGGCGTGCACGACAACTTCTTCGACCTCGGAGGCCATTCGCTCCTGGCGGTGAGGCTGTTGGCCCGCATCCGCCGCCAGCTCGGCCGAGACCTGCCCCTGGCGAGCCTCTTCGCCGGGCCGACGATCGCGCACCAGGCCGCGGCGCTCGAGCGCGAACCCGTGTCCGACACGCCCCTGGTGACCCTGCGCGGCACCGGCACGCAACGTCCCCTGTTCCTGGTCCATCCGGTCGGCGGCAGCGTCTTCTGCTACACCGAGCTGGCCCGCGCCCTCGGACCCGACCAGCCTGTCTACGGCCTGCAATCCCTCGAGACGGAAGGGACGCTCGAA
Source organism: uncultured Holophagales bacterium (assembly GCA_963741305.1). Classification (GTDB taxonomy): domain Bacteria; phylum Acidobacteriota; class Thermoanaerobaculia; order Multivoradales; family UBA5704; genus DATMER01. Next base: position 1,427,122 of record CAVUHL010000003.1, read on the forward strand.
GAGATGGCCGGAGCCTATCTGCAAGCGGTACGGACCGTTCAGGCCGAGGGACCCTACCGTCTGGGAGGCTGGTCAATGGGCGGCGTGGTGGCTTTTGAAATGGCCCGCCAGCTCGGTGGGGAAGTCGAGCAGCTCGTCATCCTGGACATGCCCGTCCCCGGCCCCGGAAACGCCGTGGACGAGGGCACCCTCCGCGCCTGGTTCGCCCGCGATCTCGCAGGGCTCCAGGGCATGCCCCTCCCCGACGAGATTGGGAGCCTCTCCGCGGACACGCCGCTGCCCGAGGCGTTCGCCCGGGTCCAGGAGCTCGGCTTGCTGCCCGACGGCCTGGACTTCACGGCGGCCGTCCGCCGCTTCGAGATCTTTCAGGCCAACCAGCGGCGGGTCGAGGGCTACACCGCGCGGCCCTATCCCGGCCGCATCCAACTCTTCCGGGCCGAAGCCTCCCACTTCGACCACCCCACCGACCCGACGCTCGGCTGGGGAGCCCTCGCGGCCGGCGGGGTAGAGCTCCACCGGCTCCCGGGCAACCATTGGGCGATCGTCAGCCCGCCAGCCGTGGAAGCCGTGGCCGCGGCGCTCCAGTTGAGCTGAGCGCACACGAATACCAAGAGCGGCGGGCCCGGCCCCTCGGGCCCGCCGAACCTCCTGGGTCCATCGAATGTCAAAGAACGCCCACCGGCTCCAAGCTTCAGGAACTCAGCGAGATTGCGCATAGTAATAGCCCACCCGGTAGGCTGTCAATCCCCAGCCGTGTGCGCATCCCACTTACCTGCGCATGAGAACGTCCCGCCCCGCGGGGCGGACGGTCCGCCCCGATCCGCGGACGGTCTGGCCGGAGCCGGGAAGGATCCGCCCCGATCCGGGAGCGTTCCGCCCCTCCCGCCGGGCCCTCCGGAGCATGCGGGAGCGGCTCGCCCCCAGGCGTGGAAGGTCCGCCCCGATCCGTGGGTGACTCGCCCCAAAGGGGGGAAGGCCTGTCCCGAGTGCGGATTCCGAGCGAATCCGGCCACCCATTCCGACGCGAAGGCGGCCACCATTCCGACGTGAAGGCGGCCACCCATTCCGAGGCCAAAGCGGCCACCGATTCCGACGTGAAGGCGGCCACTTTTTGAGGGTCGTCGGAATGGTGGCCGGCTTGCTGTCGGAATGAGCGGCGAGCAGGGCTCCGACGCCGTGACACTCTGGCTCCGAAGGGAGGCAGATGCCGGCAAGGAGACTCAGTATGCGGAAGGTCCAAGAGGTGTTGCGTTTGCTGTTGGTGTGCGGCTTGAGCCAACGTCAGGCCAGTCGGGCGAGCGGGGTCGGAAGGGCGAGCGTGGCGGAGTACGTTGAGCGGGCGCAGAAGGCTGGGCTGCTGGAGACGTGGGAGAGCTTGAGCGAGGAGGAGTTGGAGTGCCGGCTGTATCCGCCGGCCCGGAGAGTGCCGTTGCAGGCCGAGCGTCCAGAGGCTGACTGGGCTGCGGTCCACGAGGAGCTCAAGCGCCGGGACATGACGCTTTCCCTGGTCTGGCAGGAGTACCGGGAGCAGAATCCGGACGGTTACCAGTACAGCCGGTTCTGCGACTTGTACCGGGAGTGGCGGGGCAAGCAGGATCTGTGCATGCGACAGGTGCACCGGCCCGGAGAGAAGCTGTTCGTCGACTATTGCGGCGCGACGGTGCCGGTGGTCGACGCGGGGACGGGCGAGGTGCGGGAGGCGCAGGTCTTCGTGGCGGTTTGGGGCGCCAGCAGCTACACCTTCGCGGAGGCGACGTGGAGCCAGGGCCTGGCCGACTGGATCGGCTCGCATGTGCGGGCCCTGGAGTTCGGCGGCGGTGTGCCGGAGCTGGTGATCCCGGACAACCTGCGTTCTGGAGTGACCCGGGCGTGCCGGTACGAGCCGGAGCTGAACCCGACCTACCAGGACCTGGCCATGCACTACGGCGTGGCGGTGATGCCGGCGCGGGTGCGCAAGCCGCGCGACAAGGCCAAAGTCGAAGCCGGCGTGCAGCTGGTCCAGCGCTGGATCCTGGCCCGGCTGCGACACCGGACGTTTTTCTCGCTCGGCGAGCTCAACCAGGCGATCCGCGAGCTTTTGGGTCCGTTGAACGAGCGCCCGTTTCGCAAGCGTCCCGGCTCTCGGCAATCGCTGTTCGAGAGTCTCGAGCAGCCGGCTCTTCGACCGCTGCCAGGCGAGCGTTTCACCTACGCCGAGTGGAAGAAGGCGCGGGTCCACATCGACTATCACGTCGAGGTCGAAGGCCACTACTACAGCGTGCCCTACCAGCTGGTGAGCCAGCAGCTCGACGTGCGGGTGAGCGCCCAGACGGTGGAGTGCTTCGCCAAAGGCAAGCGGGTGTCGAGCCATCTGCGCAGCCTTGTGCGAGGCGCTCATACGACGCAGAGCGGTCACATGCCCCGTGCTCATCGGGAGTACGCGGAATGGACGCCCGAGCGTCTGGTGCGGTGGGCGCGGGAGGCGGGGCCATCGGTGGGCGGGCTGATCGAGCGGGTGATGTCGACGCGGGCGCATCCGCAGCAGGGCTTCCGCTCGTGCCTGGGGATCATGCGGCTGGGCCAGCGCTACGGGGCAGAGAGGCTGGAGGCGGCCTGCCAGCGGGCTCTTCAGGTCGACGCCGTCTCGTACCGCAGCCTGCGCTCGATCCTGCAGGCGGGTCTGGATCGGCAGGAGGTGCCGGCCGGCGAGCCGTCGGCGGTCCTGCCGCAGGTGCATGAAAACCTCCGGGGCTCCTCGTACTACGGCGGGGAGGAGTGGCCATGCTGACCCATCCGACGCTGGAGAAGCTTCAAGAGCTGCGGCTCAGCGGCATGGCCAAGGGCTTGGAGGAGCAGATGCAGATGAGCGGCCTGGAGGAGCTCGGTTTCGTCGAGCGTCTGGGCCTGCTGGTGGATCGCGAGATGACGGAGCGCGAGAACCGCCGGCTCAAGGACCGGCTCGCCAAGGCGCGGCTGCGCCAGAGCGCGGCCGTGGAAGACGTGGACCTGCGAACGCCCCGTGGCCTGGACCGGTCGCTCTTCGTGTCTCTGTGCTCGTGCCAGTGGGTTTCCCAACACCTCAACGTCCTGATCACCGGCAAAACCGGCACTGGCAAGAGCTTCCTGGCCTGCGCTCTGGCGCAGAAGGCCTGTCGCGAGGGCTTCACCGTGGCCTACCACCGCGTGCCGCGGCTGCTGTCGGATCTGGGCACTGCCAGGGTGGACGGCCGGTACTCGAAGCTGCTGGCGAGCCTGTCGCGGATCGATCTGCTGGTCCTCGACGACTGGGGCCTCCACCCCTTGGGCGATGCCCAACGCCGGGACCTGCTGGAGATCCTGGAGGATCGCTACGGCAGCCGCTCGACCCTGGTGACCAGCCAACTGCCGGTCAAGATGTGGCACGACGCCATCGGCGATGCCACCCTGGCCGACGCCCTGCTCGATCGTCTGGTCCATAACGCCTACCAGATCAAGCTCCTGGGCGAGTCGAGACGCAAGGCCGCTCTGGGCACGCTAGAGGACGGTCCGTCGTGAGGCGCGCGCGCCGCGCGGCCTGGCCCCCCACCCCTCCGGGAGCCCCCACCCCGGCTATGGAAGCTGACGGGGTATGGAAAGCTCCGGGCCGCCACCCGCCCGCCCTCCGGACCTTCCCACACCCCTTGGAAATCCTGGGCGCCCGCCCACCACCCACCCAGGATTCCACACAGCTCCCACAGCCGCGACGACGAGGTCATGAAAGAGACGAAGAGAAGAGAAAAGATGACAGACTCAGAGGGCCGTAGCAGGCCTCAAGGCGGCCACTTCGATCCACCATGAGCCCTGCTCGCCGCAAGCTCCGGCAGGGTGGCCGCCTTCGCCTCGGAATCGGTGGCCGCCTTCACGTCGGAATGGGTGGCCGGCTTCGTCGGAATCCGCATCCCGAGTTCCGGAAGGCCCGCCCGGTCCGGCGGACCGCTCCCCCCAGGGACGGACGATTCACCCCAAAGAGGGGAAAGGCTCCCGGACCGGGGGGAACCGTCCACCGCTCGGGGCGAATCGTGCGCGTGTGCATAGATGTCGCACCCATTGCGTTGTGGAGGCTCTACACCCTTGACATGGTCGCTCCCAAGCCTCAGGCTAACGCATACTACGGAGGGCCGGTCATCACCAACGAGCCGTGCACGACATCTGGCTTCTGCGCCAACATCCCGGAAGGTCCGGCCCTCCGTGGGGAGCGTTCATTGACAACTGAGAAGGGAGGGCGGCCTCCGTGTCCAAGGACGCCGCTCGCCCGCCCAAAGAAGGGGACCTGGTCTCCAGGGAAGCCGTGTGCTCCTCTCCCAACGGAGAGGGCCGGTCGGCTCCGGGGGGAGGCCGGGACGAGGGCGCATGCCCTCTATTTTTCCCCTCCCAACTCGCGCAGCACGACATCCCCTTCCATGGAGCGAGGTGCAGAGTCCCGGAGCCGGCCGGCTGTGTTTCTCGACTTGGCGATCTTGAGATCGGCTCATGTCTGAAAATCACGGTGCCACTGGTTCGTTCCGGTCCTGGGCACCATAACTTCGCTAAAATCAGTGGTTTGAGAAGGCCCTTTCTGGGGGGGCTTGTGATCTCTTTCCTGGGGAAGCATTAGGGCAGCACGGGAAGGAACCGGAGGCAACGGGCAAGCTGCTGCCCCCGGGTGGAGTTTTCAGGCGTAGCGGTCGAACCAGAGATACTCTTTCCCCGGGATGTATCCGATTTTCTCTAGGAAAGGGATGACCGGGCTGTCCAGTAAGGCATACCCTCCGACGAAGGGCACCTCCCGGGGGATGTGGGTCTTGAGTTCCTGATGCAGGGCGTACCAATCCCCCGCCGCCGCTACTCCGGGACAACGGCGAGAAACACGATCCGGGCTGAAGTCTCCTCCAAGGTGGCGTACAAGAAGTCCAGGATACGTCCCCGCCGCTCGGCGACTAGGATAACGGTGTTTATGACCTCGAAGAGCCAGCGGTTGAACTCGGCCTTATCCATGAAGGCCCGCTGGATGCTCGCCTGTAGCTCGGGAACGGAGAGCGCGAGTTGGAACAGCCGGTCCGGCTCTACCCAGAGGGCTCGCCGGACGTTGACCTTGAGGGGCTTTTCGTGCTCCTCCTCTTCTAAGATCGAGTACAGCTCCTTCCGGCGGCGAGACATCGTGTACAGGGCCTCTTCGAAGTCCCGGACTCCGTTTCCGCCAGCGAAGTCATCCAAGCCGCTACGGAGCGGAATCCGAGGTGGGTAGCCATCGTGGACCACCGGAGGGACTGCAAGATGTCTGCTCGCACCGAGTAAGCCATGGGCCTTGAGCACGGCATGGGCTACTGGCTTCCCCTAAGCGCCTGTTCAAGCTCGTCAGCGATGCGGGTCAACTCCTTTGGGGAAGCAAGCTTACAGAAGACCTCCCCAAGGTGCGCCCTCAACTCACCGCATAGCACCCTTCCGGCGACACTTCGGGATGAACACGACGTGATATTTGCACTCCCACACCGTGTGGTTCAAACTTTCGTACTTGCCCATCGTGGTCCTTTTTCTCCTTTCGTGTGCTTGGCGGCTCACGAGGGAAAGTATCCACGATGGGCACCTCTGGCGGAGCCTGTCAACTTCAACTGCCACCCCGGCAGAGCCAAGTGGACTCCCTTGATGGTTTAGAGCCTGTGCTAGCATAGGGTCGGACAGGTCCCCCGAGGTTGCCAGCAGAGATCAGTCCATAATAGTTGCAAATTGCACGAGGATTATCTCTTCATGCTAATTCCTACTCGTTTATCCGAAAAGCTCGCCCAAGACCACGGCCTTCAAGGTTCGATCCACTTATCTCTCGCCAACATTGGACCTTGGCTGGAGGCCAATCAGATAGTGTTTTTTGAGGAATACACTGACCATAGCATACGTCACACTGAGCAGGTATTGGTGACGGCCACTTCGCTAATCCGTGACGAATCCTGGGACCACTTCACCCCTGAAGACGCCTATATTCTGGTGCTTTCCACTCTTGTCCACGATGCAGCGCTGCACCTAACCAAGGATGGATTCATCGCGCTGATCACTGCTCCTCGCGCAAAGGAAAACGCAATCGGTTTTGAAGATCAGCCATGGGACCTACTCTGGGATAAATTTTTATCCGAAGCGCGACGCTTTAGCGGGAGGAAGCTTAGAGACCTATTTGGTGACGAGCAACCGGTCCGCGTTCCAATACTTGACCCTCTTCGAATGGACGGCCAGTCGATGAAGCTGATCGGGGAATTCCTGAGGCGCCACCATCATCGACTAGCTCATGAAATTGCACTTTTTGGGGTACCAGGGCTGTCCAATAAAGGAAATCTCCGTCTTTACGCAGACCCTGGCAGGCCAGAGCTGCTGGGGTTGACAGGATTAATAGCCCGCAGTCATGGAATAGACCTGCGCTCTGCTCTGGCCCACCTTACTAAAGATTACGACTTGCGTCTGTTCCAGAACGTGCATCCACCTTTTCTCATGGTTCTTCTTCGCATCGCTGACTATCTCCAAATTCAAAGAGAGAGGGCTCCCTATCATCGGCTTCTGGTGGCGAAGCTGCGAAGTCCCGTGTCAGAAGGGGAGTGGGCAGTCCATCATGCTATACGATCGGTACGACCAGCAGAAGATCCAGAGGCTGTATATGTGGATGCACTCCCAAAGAGCCTTGATACCTACCTCAAGCTAGAACAAGTTATCGCAGGGATACAGCAAGAATTAGACGTATCTTGGGCTGTACTAGGTGAGGTATACGGAAGGTATGAACGAGAAGGCTGGAACAGGCTCGGCCTAACCCTGAGGCGCTTAATCTCCAGCATTGACGACAAGTCGGAAGCCGCACTGCGATTGCCGTTCCTACCGCATCGGACTTCATTTTCTTTTGATTCGGGAATCCTCCAGCTCTTCGTTGGACCCCTTTACGGGAATAGGCCGGAGGTTGGGATTCGCGAACTAATTCAGAACGCGGTCGATGCCGTACGAGAACTTGAGTACTTCACTGAACGTCACCCAGGCATCGCATCGCCTGACAAATCAGAGCAAGAAGCGGCTGTAGTTGTTAGGCTGAGGCCTGAATCTGACGGCTCCTGGAGTCTGACTGTCTCTGACTGTGGAATTGGCATGACCGAAAGCACAATTCGCGAATATTATCTTAAAGCAGGAGCATCGTTTAGAAGAAGTAATCTCTGGTGCGACGATTTTGCAGATATCGATGGCCACTCCAAGATTCTCCGTTCCGGTCGCTTTGGAGTTGGGGCACTCGCAAGCTTCCTGCTGGGAGACGAAATTGAGGTTTCTACGCGACATATTACGGCCCGACCCGATCACGGACTTTTCTTTACCGCAAGACTAGACACGCATGCGATCGAAATGCGGTACACGAATCGCCCGGTCGGCACAACGGTCCGGGTTAGAGTAACTGATGCTGTCGCGCGCGAACTGATTAAGAAGCCCGAAGCCTGGGACTGGTATTGCTTGGGCCACCCCAGGGTTGTCCGCCTCGTCGGAATCGAAGCGGCCGAGATTAAACAAAAAGTTTTTTTCGAAAAACCTGGACAAGAGCTTTCCGCTGGATGGCGTCGTGCGCATGACGCTCGATTTGAAGATATTCACTGGACCTTTGACGACGACTACCCTTATAGCCTTCCTTGCCTAACCTGCAACGGCATTATCATTCAGAAGAATTGGGCTAAGGTACCTCAGGCCCGTTGGCAGGGGATGAATAAGATCCCGATGTCATTCCCCTGTGTCTCTGTTTTTGACCGAGATATGTTGATGCCGCTTAGCCTTACCAGGGACGGACTGGACGGCGACTCATACCCCTTCGCCGATGCCTTGTTGAAATCAGTCATGATCGACATCATCTCATTTTTATTGGCCGACCCGCAGATTACTATCGGACATCCAGATGAATACTACTATCCGTATCCTAAACGTAATTCTTCGCCGTCACCGAATTCTCTGAGGAATAGTAAAAGCCATTTTTTTTCGACGAATATGGGATTTGCGCCTGTCACTCCAAGCCTTCTTCGCCAAGCGGGTGCAGGTGTTATTCGCTTATTATTCGGCGGGGGATTCTACCCTCAGGCAATGTGTGCAAAATTGAATATGTCCCCCGGGGAGATTCCAATGCTCCACTGGTGCGCAAACTGGAGTCCACTCGACCCCGAGTCAAGCAATGATGATGATGACAAGGACACGCCTTTGAGGCAAATGCTGTGCACCATAGCGGCATCATTGGGGCTCCAGATAGCAAGCAGCAATTACGGCAGCTTTTTTGGCTGCCGATACAATGGCATGAGAATTCTTTCTAGTGAAGCGACTACTCCTCTCATGCCAGATTGGCTGAATCGTCTACCAGAAATCGCTGTTCGACGCGAACGCGCACAAGAGCGATTTGATGTCTTTGCCGTCGGAGACTGCCCTTCGACATTCACCGATTGGAACTCAATCGTCTCCGTCTTGGCTGGGGACAGCGATCTGAGATTGCTATGGGGAAGGCCGTTTGATGATGGCGTCTGCAATAGGGAGGGCCAGCAATTTTGCGTGGTAATTGAGCTTTACCTCGATGAGTCAACCCCCCTTGAAGAGGATAGATTCAGCGAGCTTTGGCTAGAAATTTTGGGGGTTCCCCTGGTGCCGTTTGATGAAAATCAGCGTCGAACACGGCTAGACGAAGTTCTCAGTCGACTGCGAGGGTGTGACGTCGCCAATCGGAATAATGCACGTGCCTCCGAATAAGTTCCCCGAATACGTTCCGCTTCCGAATACGTTCCAGGGGAGTGTAGCGGGAATGTAGAAGAGAACCAGGAAAATCAATCCCACACGTAGTCATGCGCGGTCCTGCTGCGTTTTTCTGGCGGCGTTTTGGGGCGCTCGGCGCGTAGATTCACCCTGAACGTGGACTCCCATACAAGTTTTTCGAGCTCATTCTCGGCACTTGGACGTAACCTCTCCCTTCCTGGAGTCGTCCAGCCCTCAAAAGCCTTGACCAGAATCGCTCGGTGACGCCGATCACCGCCTGCTGCGGTGCGGTCGCTCACGCACGGACGAATGGCAGGCCCGGCGGAAAGCAGCCGTTAGGAAATCTCGCCGTGCGATCGCCGGCTTTGAGCCTCTCCGCGGCTTCACGGAAGGCCGCAAGGAAGAGGCCGTAGGCCTTCAGCCCGAATACGTTCCAGGGGAGTGTAGAAGGAATGTAGAAGAGAAACCAGGAAATCAATCCCACACGTAGTCATGCGCGGTTCTGCTGCGCCTTTCAGGCGGCGTTTTGGGGCACTCGGCACGTAGATTCGCCCTGCACGTGGACTCCCATCCAAGTTTTTGGAGCTCTTTCTCAGCATTCGGACGTACCTCTCCCTCCTGGAGTCGTCCAGCCCTCGAAAACCTTGATGAGTATCGCTCGGCGACGGCGATCACGGCCTGCTGCGGTGCAGTCGCTCACACACGGACGAAGGGCAGACCCGGCGGAAAGCAGCCGTTGGGGAATCTCGCAGTGCGATCGCCGGCCTTGAGCCTCTCCGCGGCTTCACGGAAGGCCGCAAGGAAGAGGCCGTAGGCCTTTCGAAAGGCCTCGCGGGCTGCCTTGCTGGCTGCATGGAAGCGCGGAGCGGGTGACTTCTTCGTCTTGTTGGGACAGGTATGCGGGTGTTGGCGCAGGATGGCCGTCGTGCCGAGTGGCTCACGGCCTGTGCGCTTCCGTTCCGCCGCGGCATCGGCATCGATCTCGTTCACCAGCCCTGCAACCAGCTCCCGGTACACCTCCGGGCTGAGGTGACGCCAGCAAGGGAGCTGCGAGAGCACGACGGTCTCCTCCGTCGCATAGCGCCGAGGCTCGAAGTCCTCTCCCCGAAGCCGGGCCCGGTATTCTGCGGTCCGGTTGAACCAGGTGCCGCGAACGGGCTCGCCGCTGAGCACGGACTTCACCAAGCTGATGCCCGGCCAGTCCTCGACTCGGGCCACCAGCCCTTCCTTGACCCCGTTGGCCAGCACATAGCGCAGGCGGTCGACCTGCGCCGCGGGCTCGTCGCTGATCACGATCGCCTCGTAGCGCCGCGACCAGATCTTGTCCCGCCACTTCCTCAGACGGGCGACCTCGCGGGCCACGTTGGTCTGGAAGTAGCCCATGAAGTCGGCCATGCGCTCGGCGTCCGGAACCCGGATCAGGAGATGGTAGTGGTTCGAGGCGACAAAGAAGGCCGAGATCTCGACCGGGTGGAGCCGCTGAGCCTGGCCGAGGACGCCGAGCAGGATCTCATTCAGCACTGGGTCGGGCCGGAGAAGGTAACGGCTCTGGATGGTGCGGCAGGTGATGTCGACGAGGGAGCCTTCTTCTGGGATGAAGCGGGGTGGTCTTGACATGATGCCCGGGTAGAGACGGAAAACGGGTCCAAAATGTCATTCCTGGAAATTCTTCAGGATACATCTGACCTGATGAAAGATTGGCCGGAGCTTTGACAGCGCTGGTTTTCCGCCAGCAGGGCCAGGAGTGGACCGCTGTCAAGGTTCCCTAGACCCGGTTGCGCACGGTAGAATCAGCCGGCAGACCGGAGGGCGACCCGATTCCCTCCCAACGAAGAAAAGCGTAAACTAGACGTTAGGCTGAAGCTGGTCTTGTTTCGGGTGCCCGCTCGTTGTCGCGCCCCCACGGAGATTTTCCCATCATGAAGAAACGGATGTTCTTGATGCTGTTGGCCACGGCCATCTTCATTGCCGCCATTGGCGTGGTGAAGATGCGCCAGATCAAGACGGCCAGCGCGCAGGGGGCTTCGTTCCAGCCGCCCCCTGAAGCCGTGACCACGGTCGTCGCCAAGCAGGATGTCTGGCCGGCGACGCTGCGCTCCATCGGCACCGTGGTCGCCTCCCAGGGAGTCATGGTCAGCGCCGACACGCCCGGCATCGTCGAGAGGATTTCGTTCACCTCCGGTAGGGCGGTGCGCGCCGGCGAGGTGCTGGTCGTGCTCGACACCAGCCAGGAGCGGGCGCAGCTCACCGCCGCCGAATCGCAGCGCGACCTCGCCAAGCTGAACCTCGACCGCATGCGCGACCTGTCGGAGAAAGGGATCATCTCGCGCTCGGAGTACGACCGGGCCGCCGCCGAGTCCGCCCAGGGCGTAGCCCGGGTGGGCGAGATCCGCGCCACGATCGACCGCAAAGTCATCCGGGCGCCGTTCTCCGGCGTCCTGGGCATCCGCAAGGTCAACCTCGGCCAATATCTGGCGGGCGGCGACCCGGTCGTCTCCCTTCAGTCCCTGCGCCCGGTCTTCGTGAACTTCTCCGTGCCGCAGCAGGCCGTGGGCCGGCTGCAGATGGGCACCGAAGTGAGCGTGACCGCCGAGGGCCAGCCTCTCCTGGAGTCGGGGAAGATCACCGCCGTCGACGCCGTCGTCGACGAGGCCACCCGCAACATCCAGGTCCAGGCCACGTTCGCGAACCAGGACGGGCGGCTGCGTCCGGGCATGTTCGTAGAGGTGCAGGCCAGCCAGGGCGAGAGCACTCCGGTGATCGCGCTGCCGGCTTCCGCGATCAGCTACTCGCCCTACGGCGACTCGGTCTTCATCGTCGAAAACGTCAAGGGGCCGGACGGCAAGAGCTTCCGCGGCGTCCGCCAGCAGTTCGTCAAGCTGGGCGGCGCGCGCGGCGATCAGGTCGCGGTGGTCACGGGGGTCAAGCCCGGTGAAGAGGTGGTCAGCTCGGGCGTGTTCAAGCTCAGGAACAACGCCCCCGTCCAGGTCAACAACAAGATCCAGCCAGCGAACAGCGCCACGCCCCGGCCGGAGGACAGTTAAGTGAAAATCACTGACATCTTCATCCGCCGGCCCGTGCTGGCGGTGGTCGTCAACCTGATCATCCTGATCGGCGGCCTGCAATCCGTCCGCTCGCTCAGCATCCGCCAGTACCCGCGCAGCGACGTCGCGGTGATCAACGTGACCACTGCCTATGTCGGAGCCAACGCCGACCTCGTGCGCGGCTTCATCACCACGCCGCTCGAGCGGGTGATCGCGAGCGCCGACGGCATCGACTTCGTGGAGTCCTCGAGCGCCCAGAGCCTGAGCACGATCACGGTCCACCTGAAGCTCAACTACGACACCAACGCCGCCCTCACCCAAATCCAGTCCAAGGTGGCGCAGGTGCGCAACACGCTGCCGCCGGAGGCGGAAGCGCCGGTCATCAACCTCGCGACGGCGGACAGCGACTTCGCGGCCATGTACATCGGCTTCTCGTCGCCCGACCTCGATGCGAACCAGGTCACCGACTACCTCACGCGCGTGGTGCAGCCCAAGCTCACCGCGATCAGCGGGGTGCAGCGCGCCGACATCTTCCCCGAGCGCGCATTCGCCATGCGGATCTGGCTCAAGCCCGAGCAGATGGCCGCTCACGGCATCGCGCCTTCCGCGGTGCGCGACGTGCTGGCGTCGAACAACTACCTCTCCGCCCTTGGCAGCACCAGGGGGTCGATGGTCTCGGTCAACCTGACCGCCAACACCGACCTGCAGACGGTGGAGGAGTTCCGCCAGCTCGTGGTCAAGGAAGAGGACGGCGTGGTCGTCCGGCTCGGCCAGATCGCGGACGTGGTGCTCGGTGCCGAGAGTTACGACACGGACGTCCGCTTCAACGGCGAGAACGCCACCTTCATGGGCCTCTGGGTGCTGCCCACGGCCAACACCCTGGACGTGATGGACCGGGTGCACGCGGCCATCCCTGAAATCGAGGCGCAGCTCCCGGCAGGGATGAAGGTCGGCGTCCCCTACGACTCGACGGTGTACATCCGGGATTCCATCCGCGAAGTCCTGAAGACGCTCACGGAGACGCTGCTCATCGTCATCGTGGTCATCTTCCTCTTCCTGGGCTCGGTGCGCTCGGTGATCATCCCGGTGGTGGCCATCCCGATTTCGCTCGTCGGCGCGATCTTCCTCATGCAGACCGCGGGCTTCACGATCAACCTCCTGACCCTCCTTGCCATCGTGCTCTCGGTCGGCCTGGTCGTGGACGATGCGATCGTGATGGTGGAGAACGTCGAGCGCCACCTGCACGAGGGCAAGAGCCCGTTCCAGGCTGCGATCGATGCGGCGCGCGAGCTGGTGGGCCCGATCATCGCCATGACGATCACGCTCGCGGCGGTCTACACGCCGGTGGCGATCCAGGGCGGCCTGACCGGCTCGCTCTTCCGCGAGTTCGCCTTCACGCTCGCCGGCGCGGTTCTCGTCTCCGGCGTGGTGGCGCTGACCCTCTCGCCGATGATGAGCTCGAAGCTGCTGCGCGAGGGTGACACCGAGCGCGGCTTCGCTGGCTTCGTCAACCGGCGGTTCGAGACCGTGCGCAACGTCTACTCGCGCATCCTGGAAGGGACGCTGGCCTACCGGCCGGTCGTGATCACGCTATGGGTGATCGTCCTGCTGATGATCGTGCCGCTCTACATGTTCTCGCAGAAGGAGCTGGCTCCGGCCGAGGATCAGGGCATCGTCTTCGGGTTCATCCAGGCTTCCGCGAACTCGACGATCGACCAGACGCGGCTCTTCACGGACGAGATCTACAAGGTCTTCCACTCGTTCCCGGAGACGGACGCCTCCTTCCTGATCACCTTCCCGACGGGCGGGTTCGCGGGCATGACCATCAAGCCTTGGAGCGAGCGCGAGAAGAGCAGCGCGGAGCTTCAGATGGCAGTGGGGGCGGAGCTGTCGAAGATCGCGGGCGTGCGGGTCATCCCGATCACGCCGCCTGCCCTCCCGGGCGGGGGAGGAGGGATGCCGGTCGACTTCGTGATCGCCTCGACGGCCGAGCCCCAGCAGCTCATCGAGATCGGTAATCAATTCGTGCAGAAGGCTTTCGCGAGCGGCAAGTTCATGTTCGCGGACGCCGACCTGAAGTTCGACCAGCCGCAGACGGAAGTGGTCTTCGATCACGACAAGCTGCGCTCGCAGGGAGTCGACCTGGCGCAGGCCGGCCGCGACCTCTCGGCGCTCCTGGGCGGCAACTACGTGAACCGCTTCAGCATCCAGGGCCGGAGCTACAAGGTCATCCCGCAGCTCAAGCGCAGCGAGCGCCTGACGGCGGACCAACTGTCCGACATCTACGTCACGGGGCCGGAGGGGAGGCTGGTGCCGCTCTCGACCTTCGCGACGCTGAGGACCACGACCGAGCCGCGCGAGGTGAAGCGGTTCCAGCAGCTCAACGCGGTGCGCATCCAGGGTGTGCCGATGGTCCCGCTCGACGAGGCGCTGACCTTCCTGGAGGACGAGGCGAAGCGCAGCCTGCCCCAGGGTTTCACCTACGATTACGCTGGCGAGTCGCGGCAGCTCCGCACCGAGGGCGGCAAGTTCCTGGGCACGTTCCTGCTGTCTGCAATCCTGATCTACCTGGTGCTCGCGGCGCAGTTCGAGAGCTTCCGCGATCCGTTCATCATCCTGGCCGGCTCGGTGCCGCTGGCGCTGGCCGGAGCGCTGGTCTTCTCCTTCCTGGGCTTCACGACGCTCAACGTCTACAGCCAGGTGGGGCTGATCACCCTGGTCGGCCTGGTGGCGAAGAACGGCATCCTCATCGTCCAGTTCGCGAACGAGCTGCAGCAGACGGGGATGGACAAGATCCGCTCGGTCATGGAGGCGTCGTCGACCCGTCTGCGCCCGATCCTGATGACCACCGCGGCCACGGTGATGGGCCACATGCCGCTGATCTTCGCGAAGGGGCCGGGAGCCGGCGCGCGCAACAGCATCGGTATCATGCTGGTTAGCGGCATGATCATCGGCACGGTCTTCACGCTCTTCGTGGTGCCCTCGATCTACGTGCTCGTGGCGCGGACGCACCGGCCCGAGCAGGTCGAAGGGGAGGTAGGGGAGGGCGAGGCGGTCCCGGCTTAGGTCTGGCCGAGCAGCTCACGAAGGATCCGTCCGCGCCGCTCGTCCAGCATCATGCGGCGGCAGCGGTCCCCCGTGTCCCAGGCCTCTTCCCGCTTGGCCAGGGCGATCTGGACCCGCACCAGATCAAGGCAGGCATTGGGCAATGCCGGCATTTCCTCCAGGGCATCCTGGAGGAAAGCCTCGGCGTCCGGCAGGTTGTTGCGGGCGATCTCCCGCCGTGCCAAGGCCAGCGAGCGGTGAGCCGACGGCCGGGTTGCCGTCATCGGCTGCGGAGGGCGGACATCCGAGCGCGCCAGCAGCACCGAGACGGAGTCGCCGTAGAGGAAGCGCCACCGGCCCGAGCCCAGCAACGTGGAGATGAGCCTGCGCCAGTTCTCCTGGTCGTGGGGCCACAGGACGTAGTCCGCCCCCGCCGCGTCGATCACGCCTTCCCATCCCGGCCGCAGCCCGTGGACCTGCATGTAGCTCATCTGGGTCTGCGGCGTGAACACCGTCTCGGAGCGTGGGTCGATGTAGACCTGAAGACGGCCCTCCGTGCGGTAGTCGACGTAGCCGGCCCAGAGGAAGTAGGAGAAGACCCGTCCCTCGAGCCGGTTCACCTCCGTGAAGTTGAGCACCTCCACCGGGATGTTCTCCATGCGGACGAGGAGGGGAAAGGCACGGGGCGTGAGGGGATGGGGAGCCAGCCGGACGAGCCCGGCTGCCAGCGCGAGCAACGGCACGGCGATCCGCAACCAGCGCCGCTCCGCAAGCCGGCGCAGGAGCGGCCACTGCAGAAGCCGGGCTCCGGCCAAGCCCAGGAGCAGGGTGTGCGATATGGCGAAGAGAGGGATGAACCGGCGGCTCTGGAGCGACATGGCCAGGGTCAGCGCTCCCAGGGCAAGGCTCAGCCAGGCGGTCCGCTGTGGCGGCTTCCGAAACAGGACCAGGGCCGAGACGGCGAAGAGCCCGATGGCCAGGGGGTACAGGGGTGACTGGATACCGCCGGGCATGAACGGCGGCAGCCACTCCGTCAGGGTGGTCCGCGAAGGGGAGTCCGCTTCCAGGGCCAGCTTGAAGGGGTAGAGCAGGGCATCCAATCCGAAGGGGTTGACCAGGCAGGCCAGGAGGCAGGCGGCCCAGATCCCTGCGAGCTCCAGGAGATGGGTCCTCCTCGCCTGCTGCCCGGGCGGCCCGGGCTCCAAGTCGGGGCCGGGGCTTGGCAGGAGGGCGCAGCTCGCCAGGCCCAGGGTCAGCACCATCAGGCCGAACACCGCACCGCCGTGCAGGTTGATCCAGAGCAGGAAGAGCAGCGGCAGCGCGCGCGAAGGAGACCGGCGCAGGAGCATCTGCTGGAGGAGGACGGCATAGAAGAGGAGCGAATACAGGTGCGGCCGGGTGTCGAAGAAGGGGGCTGCGACCACGGCGGCGAACGCCGTCAGCAGGAAGCTGGTCGGGAAGCTGCCGGACAGCCGCGCCAGGATCCGGAACAGGAGCAGGAAGGTCGCGACGGTGAGCCCCCACTGCCAATAGACCAGGGAATCGACGCCGAACGCTTGCGCCCAGGAGTGATAGACGACGTCGGAGAGCCACTCGTGATTGTGCCAAGGCTGCCCCGCGGCGGTGAACGACCAGGAGTCCACGCTGGGGATGGCGCGGTCCGCCAGGATCAGGCGGCCCGCGGCCAGATGGAACCACAGGTCGCTGTTGAGCATGACCGTGAAGCCGGCCAGGCACAGGGCCGCGATCCCTGCCGCCAGGTACCAGACCCAGGCCAGCGCCGGCGGAGGGAGCGTGGCCGAGACGGACGGGCGGCCTCCGGCCTGGATGTCAGGGCCTGCCTGCTTCCGCCGCTCCTTTCGTGGCTTCACTAGAGGCTATTTTAGCAAAATTCCAGTACGAAGAGCCGGCCTCGCCGTATCCTGCCCCGGCTTGTTTATAAGTTAAGATAGGGTCAGAAATGACCCGATTTGTGTTGGTTCGTTGGCAGGCTGCGAAGCCGGGCTGGCTGGGGGCTCTTCTGCTCCTCTGCCCGATCCTCGCGGCGGCGCTCAATCCGTCGCTCGCGGTCACCCAATACCGCCACGACCACTGGACCCGCCGTGAAGGTCTGCCGCAGATGAGCGTGAACGCCGTGCTGCAGGACCGCGCCGGCTTCCTCTGGCTCGGCACCCAGGAGGGGCTCGCCCGCTTCGACGGCGTCTCGTTCCGTGCGTTCAAGTTCGAAGACACTCCGGCGCTCGGCAACAGCTTCGTCGGGGCTCTCTTCGAGGACCGCCGCGGCCGGCTCTGGATCGGCGCGGGCGCGGGAAACATCTCCTGGTTCGACGGGGAGACCATCGTCGGGCTCCCGCGCGGCGGCACGCTGCGCGGGGTCGCCTTCGGCTTTGCAGAGGGGTCAGAGGGCGAGCTGTTCGTGGTATTCCGCGGCGCCGGGCTCCACCGCATCGTGGGAGACCGGCTCGAAGCGGTCGTGGACCGCGACGGACGTCCGCTCGGCCAGATCGGCTCTCTCCTGCAGGGCCGGAACGGCGAGGTCTGGGCGGGCGGGGAAGGCAGGCTGTTCCGCTATCACCAGGGAGGTTGGACCCGCTACGACTTTCCGGGGTTGCCGGAGAGGCGTGTGACCGCCCTCGCCGTCCACCCGGATGGCGAGGTCCTGTTCAGCGAGGAGACCCAGACCGTGCGCCGGATGCGTGTGAAGGGCCGCTCCCTCGAGGACTCACTGGAGGAGATACAGCCGGGCTGGCAGCTTCCCGCCGCCGTGCGCACGCTCTTCGTCGACCGCGACCGGACGGTCTGGATCGGCACCGAGAGCGGCGTGGCGCGCCGGCGCGCCGATCCTAAAGGCAGTATGGAGCTCTGGCCCCAAGGGCCGAGATCGACGGCCAACACCTTTTTCGAAGACCGGGAGGGAGGGCTCTGGGTCGGCACGAACCTGGAGGGCCTCCAACGGTTGCGGGCGGACGAGGTCGTCCCCCTCGGCGCCAAGGAGGGCCTTCCGGACGACAAGGCCTGGAACGTCATGGCGGCTTCCGACGGCGCGCTCTGGGTGACCACCGACGGCGGTCTGGCACGGATCGTCGACGGCCGCATCGAGCGCGTCTCGGTGCCGGGGCTGCCGGGTGGGGACGGGGTCGCCCTGGGCGAGCGGCGCGACGGCTCGGTCTGGGTCGGAACCTACCGCTATGGGTTGTTCCGGCTGCCCCGTGACGATCGCGACGATGAGCCGCTCCTCCGGTTCACGGCTGATGAAGGGGTGCCGCCCGGGCCGGTCACCGTGGTCTTCGAGGATTCGCGGGGCAGGCTCTGGGTCGGCAGCCGCGAGGGCCTGGCGGTCGAGACAGGCAGACGATTCCAGGCGGTGCCTCTGGTCAAAGGCGGTACCCAGCCGTACATCTCGGCGATGGTCGAGGATCGGAAAGGGACGCTCTGGATCGCCACCAACGTCGGCCTGTTCGCACAAAGTCCCGCGGGCGGGATCCGGCGCTACGGCCACGTCGATGGTTTGGCGAGCACGGCGATCTACGCGTTACTGCTCGACCGCGACGGCCGGCTCTGGATCGCGACCGGCGGCCAGGGGGTCCAGATCCTCGACGCCGGCCGGTTCCTGACGGTCGACCGCCGCCACGGCCTGCCCACCGGCTCGGTGACCTGGATGGTGGAGGACGACCGCGGCGGGCTCTGGTTCTCCTCGAACTTGGGCCTTTTCAGTGCCGGCCGGCAGGCTCTGCTGCGGACCGCGAGGGGGGAGACGAAGAGTGTCGAGTTCCGGCGCTTCGGCCTTGGCGATGGCATGCTCGAGGAGGAGTGCGCCGGCACCGGTCAGCCAGCCGGAGCGCGGACCCGCGACGGCCGCGTCTGGTTCCCGACCGCGGCCGGGTTGGTCTCCGTCGATCCCTCGCGGCTCACGCAGCCCGTCCCGCCCCCGGCCGTCTTCAAGGCCCTCGTCGTGGATGGCCGCTCGGCGCCGCTTCACCGGGGCCTGGGGGAGATACCGATCGAGCTCGCGCCTGGCCGCGGCGACATCGAGGTCCGCTTCACCGCGCTCGGCCTCGACGAGGCCCAGGGTACGCGGTTCCGCTACCGGCTGGACGGCTACGACGACACCTGGATCGAGGCCGGCCAGCGCCGGTCGGCGTTCTACACCCGCCTCGCCCCCGGCTCTTACGGTTTCGAGGTCCAGGCGCTCCACGACGACGGCGGCGCCTGGAGCGCTCCGGCATTGCTCGCGTTCCGGTTGCGCCCTCATTTTTTTGAGACGGCCTGGTTCCGCTCGCTCCTCGCGGCCGCCGCCGTTCTGGTGCTGTACGGCGGCATGCGCTGGCGGAGCCGGCGCCTTGAACGGCGGGCGGACGAGCTGTCGCTGGCCAACCGGAGCCTCGCGGAGGCGGCCGAGCGGCAGACGGCGCTGAGGCAGGAGGCCGAGGGCGCGCGGCGGCGGGCCGAGCAGGCGCAGCTCGAGGCCGAGCATCACGCGCGCGAGGCGCGCCGCGCCGAGGAGGCAAAGGGCGCGTTCCTGGCCACGATGAGCCACGAGCTGCGGACGCCGCTCAACGGCGTTCTGGGCTTCTCCAGCCTGTTGCTCGATTCGACGCTCGATCCGCGCCAGCGCGAGTTCATCGAGATCATCCGGACCAGCGGCCAGACCCTGCTGTCGCTCGTCAACCAGGTCCTCGACCTCTCGCAGAGCGACCGGGGCAAGCTCACGCTCGCGGCCGAGCCGTTCTGGGTGCCCGACTGTTTCGAGGAAGCCGTGGAGCTGGTGGCGCCCGCCGCCGCCGAAAGGGGGCTCGACCTCGCGCTCGCGATCGATACGGACGCCTGCCGCTTCGCGGTCGGCGACCGGACCCGCGTGCGCGAGATCGCCACCAACCTGCTCGCCAATGCGGTCAAGTTCACCGAGTCGGGCGGGGTCCTGGCCAAGGTCTCCGCGCGCATCGAGGAGAGCCGTCTCGCCGTCATCCTGGAGGTCTCCGATACCGGCATCGGCATCGCTGCCGAGAACCTCTCGCGGATCTTCCAGCCGTTCGAGCAGGTGGATGCGAGGCTCGCGCGGCGTTACGGCGGCGCCGGGCTCGGCCTGGCGATCGCCAGCCGGCTCTGCTCGTGGATGCAGGGGACGCTGACCGTGGACAGCGAGCCGGGCAAGGGCTCGACCTTCACGGCCACGGTCCGGCTCGACCTCGACTCTGCGGCCGACGCACCTGTGGGCATCCGTCTGGACGGCCGGGCCGTCCTGCTCGCCGGCCTTTCCTGCCAGACCCTGGAGGCGCTCGAGCGGCAGCTCCGATCCTGGGGCGCCGTGGTTTCGCCGTCCTCTGGGGAAGCGGACTTTGGCATCACTGCCGCGGAGCATGGGAATGAGATCCCCTGGATACGGCTGGTGCCGCAGGACGCGCCGCCCGTCTCCTCGGAAACCGTCCTGCGCCGCCCCCTCCGGCCGAGCCGCCTCGCGGCCGCGGTCCTTGACGTTCTCGCACCGGCCCCGGAGGCCGTGCCTGCCGGCTCGCCCGCGATGTCTACCTCCATCCTTCCCTCCATCCTGATCGTGGAGGACGATCCGGTGAGCCGGCAGTTGGTGCATGCATGCCTCGTCGGCCTCGGCTGCATCCCCGACGCCGTCGAAAGCGGCGAGGCTGCGCTGGAGGCCCTCGAAACCAAGCGGTACGACCTCCTCCTGCTCGACATCCAGATGCCGGGAATGGACGGCTACGAGGTGGCGCGCCGGGTGCGGGCCCGGTTCGGGAGCCATCCCTGGATGGTCGCCCTCACCGCGGCGACCAGGGAAGGGGACCGCGAGCGCTGCCTCGCGGCGGGGATGGACGACTACCTGAGCAAACCCATGCGCTTCGAAGAGCTCGCCGCGGTGGTGGCGGAGCGCAGCGAGTGGGCAGCGCATTGAAGTTTATCAAGCCAGGCTGGCTGTGGATTCTTCTGCTCCTCTGCCCGGTCCTGGCGGCGGCGCTCGATCCGTCGCGCGCGATCACCCAGTACCGCGCCGACCGGTGGACCCGCCGCGAAGGCCTGCCCCAGATGAGCGTGCTCTGTGGGCTGCAGGACCGCGCCGGCTATCTCTGGCTCGGCCTGCAGGAAGGCCTCGCCCGTTTCGACGGCATCTCGTTCCGCACGTTCAAGGTCGAGGACACTCCGGCGCTCGCCAGCAATTATGTCTCGGCGCTGTTCGAGGACCGCCGCGGCCGGATCTGGGTCGGCAGCGACACGGGAGACCTCTCTTACTTCGATGGCGAGGCGCTCGTCGCACTGCCGCGCAGCAAAGTGCTGCGCGGGCTCGTCGTCGGTTTCGCGGAGAGCCCCGGCGGCGACCTCTTCGTCGCATTTCGCGGCGCCGGGCTCCAGCGCCTCGCAGGAGACCGGCTCGAACCGGTTGCGGACCGCGGCGGAGGCCAGATCGACAACCTCAGCTCTCTGGCGCAGGGCCGGGACGGCGAGGTCTGGGCCGGTGGGGAAGGCGAGCTCTTCCGTTTTCTCCGCGGCGGTTGGACCCGATTCGACCTGCCCGGGACGTCGGGACGGCCGGTGACGGCCCTCGCCGTCCATCCGGACGGCGAGCTCCTGTTCAGCGAGGACGGCCAGACGGTGCGCCGTGTACGCCTGAAGGGCCTCTCCCTGGAGCCGGTGCAGCCGGACTGGCAGTTGCCCGCTCGCGTGCTCGCACTCTTCCTCGACCGCGAACGGACGCTCTGGATCGGCACCGGGAGCGGCGTGGCGCGCCTGCGCGCAGAGGCAGGCATCGCCGGCATCGAGCCCTGGAGCGCCGGACCGCGCTCGGCGGTCGCCGGCTTTTTCCAGGACCGCGAGGGCGGGCTCTGGATCGGCACGAACCTGGAAGGGCTCCTGCGGCTGCGGGCGGACGAGGTCGTCCCCTTCGGGACCGCGGAAGGCCTGCCGGACGACAAGACCTGGAATGTCATGGCGGCCTCCGGCGGCGGGCTCTGGGTGACGACCGAGAGCGGCCTCGCGCGGATCGCCGGCGGCCGCGTCGAGCGCATCTCGGTGCCGGGGCTGCCGGGCGGGGACGGGGTCGCCCTGGGCGAGCGGCGGGACGGCTCTATCTGGGTCGGGACCTACAGTTACGGGCTGTTCCGCCTGCCCCGCCACGATCGCGACGATGAGCCGCTCCGCCGGTTTACGGCCGCCGAAGGGCTGGCGGCCGGGCCGATCGCCGTGGTGTTCGAGGATTCACGGGGCAGGCTCTGGGTCGGCAGCCGCGACGGCCTGGCCCGCGAAAGTGAAACGCATTTCCAGGGTGTCCCCCTGGTCGAAGGAGACGTTCAGCCGTACATCGGGTCGATCATCGAAGACCGGGAGGGGACGGTCTGGATTGCCACCAGCGCCGGCCTGTTCGCGCAGGGCTCAAGAGGTAAATGGCGCCGCTACGGCGACAGCGACGGCCTGGCGAGCGCGTCGCTCAACGCTCTCCTGCTCGACCGGGATGGACGGCTCTGGATCGCCACCAACGGCCAGGGGCTCCAGGTGCTCGACGGCGGCCGCTTCCTCACGGTTGACCGCCGCCATGGACTGCCGACGGGCACGCTGTCCTGGATCGTGGAGGACGACCGCGGCGGGCTCTGGATCTCCTCGAACCTGGGCCTTTTCCGTGCAGACCGGAGGGCGTTGCTGCGGGCCGCGAAGGGCGTCGCGCAGCGCGTCGAGCTGCGGCGCTTCGGCATCGGAGACGGCATGGGCGAGGGGGAGGCTGCCGGCACCGGGCAGCCTTCCGGAACGCGGACCCGCGACGGGCGCGTCTGGTTCGCGACCGGCTCCGGCCTGGTCTCGGTCGATCCCGCACGGCTCGTGCGGCCCATCCCGCCCAAATCCGCCCTCGAGACGGTCGTCGTGGACGGCCGCTCCTCGCCGCTCACCCGGAAGACGCCGCTCGTTTTCGCGCCCGGCCGCGGCAACGTCGAGATCCGGTTCACCGCGCTCGGCCTCGACGAAGCCGCGGGCACGCGCTTCCGCTATCGGCTGGACGGTTACGACAAGGCCTGGATCGAGGCCGGCCAACGCCGGTCGGCCTTCTACACCCGTCTCGCCCCTGGCTCATACCGTTTCGAGGTCCAGGCCCTCCACGACGACGGCGGGGCCTGGAGCTCGCCGGCAACGGCCGTGTTCCGGCTGCGCGCCGATTTCTACGAGACGGCCTGGTTCCGCTCGCTCCTCGCGGCCGCCGCCCTTCTGGCGCTGTACGCTGGCGTCCGCAGGCGGAGCCGGAGCCTCGAACGGCGGGCGGCCGAGCTGTCGCTGGCCAACCGGAGCCTCGCAGAGGCAGCGCAACGGCAGGCGTCCCTTCGGGAAGAGGCCGAGGGCGCGCGCCGGCGGGCGGAGCAGGCGCAGCTCCAGGCCGAGCAGGCGCAGATCCAGGCGGAGCAGGCGCAGCTCCAGGCCGAGCACCACGCTCGCGAGGCGCGCCGCGCCGCGGAGGCCAAGGGAGCGTTCCTGGCCACCATGAGCCACGAGCTGCGTACGCCGCTCAACGGCGTTCTGGGCTTCTCCAGCCTCCTGCTCGATTCATCGCTCGATCCGCGCCAGCGCGAGTTCATCGGAATCATCCGGAGCAGCGGCGAGACCCTGCTGTCGCTCGTCAACCAGGTCCTCGACCTCTCGCAGAGCGACCGGGGCAAGCTCACGCTCGCGGCCGAGCCGTTCTGGGTGCCCGACTGTTTCGAGGAAGCCGTCGAGCTGGTGGCTCCCGTGGCCGCCGAAAAGGGCCTCGACCTCGCGCTCGCGATCGACACCGAGGCCTGCCGCCTCGCGGTCGGAGACCGGACCCGAATGCGCGAGATCGCCACCAACCTGCTCGCCAACGCCGTCAAGTTCACCGAGTCGGGGGGCGTCCTCGCCAAGGTTGGCGCACGCATCGAGGAGAGCCGCCTCACCGTCGTCCTTGAGGTCTGCGACACCGGCATCGGCATTGCTGCCGAGAACCTCTCACGGATCTTCCAGCCGTTCGAGCAGGTGGACGCGAGGCTTGCGAGGCGTTACGGCGGCGCCGGGCTCGGTCTGGCGATCGCCAGCCGGCTCTGCTCGTGGATGCAGGGGACGCTGAGCGTGGAGAGCGAGCCGGGAAAGGGCTCGACCTTCACGGCCACGGTCCGGCTCGACCTCGACTCTGAGGGCGACGCACCCACGGGCATCCGTCTGGACGGCCGGCTCGTCCTGCTCGCCGGCCTTTCCGGCCAGACCCTGGAGGCGGTCGAGCAGCAGCTTCGATCGTGGGGAGCCGTGGTTTCGTCGTCCTCCGGGCCTTCAGGGGAGGCCGACCAGGACTTCACGTTCGGAATCGTTGCGGATGCCGTGGAGCACGGAGGCGCGATCCCGTGGATACGGCTCGTATCCCAGGACGCGACCCCTGCCTCAGCGGAGCCCGTCCTGCTCCGTCCGGTCCGGCCGAGCCGGCTTGCGGCCGCGGTCCTGCGCGTACTCGCGCCCGTCACCGAGGCCGCCGGCTCGCCCGCGGGATCCACCTCCATCCTTCCCTCCATCCTGATCGTGGAGGACGACCCGGTGAGCCGTCAGCTGCTGCGCGCATGCCTGGTCGGCCTCGGCTACACCCCCGATACCGCCGAAAGCGGCGAGGCGGCGCTCGAGGCCCTCGAAGCCCGGCGCTACGACCTCCTCCTGCTCGACATCCAGATGCCGGGAATGGACGGCTACGAGCTGGCGCGCCGGGTGCGGGCCCGGTTCGGGAGCCGTCCCCGGATGGTCGCCCTCACCGCGGCGACCATGGAAGGGGACCGCGAACGCTGTCTCGCGGCGGGGATGGATGCCTACCTGAGCAAGCCCATGCGCTTCGAAGAGCTCGCCGCGGTGGTGGCGGAGCGCACTCTCCGATGAGAGCCGATGCTTGTGGTATGTTCCCGCGCCGGGATCATCTCTCTTATGTCTCCGAAAACTCAGGGCTTGGCTGTAGTTAGCGGCGGCGGGACCGGCATTGGCCGCGAGATCGCGCTGGAGCTTGGACGCCGCGGGTTTGACCTCGCTCTGCTCGGCCGGCGCGAGGAGCCGCTCCGCCAGACCCTGGAGGAGTCCGGAGCCGATGGCCTCGCCCTGGTCTGCGACGTGCGCGACGCTTCCCGGCTCCACCAGGCCGCGGATCAAATCCACTCCCGCTGGGCGGCAGCCGAGGTGATCGTCCCGGCCGCCGGGGTCGCTCACATCTCCCCTTTGACGGATCTGACGGCAGAGGCTTTCGCGGAGACCGTGGACGTGAACCTCACCGGCACGGCGCTCCTGGTCCGCGCCTTCCTGCCCGGCATGAAGGGGAGGGGACGGGGATGGATCTTCCCTCTCCTCTCCGTGGCGGCCCGCCGGGGCTTTCCAGGGTGGTCTGCATATTGCGCCAGCAAGTGGGGACTGGCTGGGCTCGTGGCCGCCCTGCGGGAAGAGCTGGCCGGGACGGGCATCCGCATCACCGCGCTCTACCCGGGGGCCACCGACACTCCCATCTGGGACACGGCTCCGGGCAAGTGGGACCGCTCCAGGATGGTGCCGCCGCACGAGGTCGCCCGCGCCGTGGGCTTCGCCCTCGACGCCGATCCTTCCACCTTGGTGGAGGAGATCCACCTCGGCCCCGCGGGAGGCGCGCTGTGAAGAAGACCTGGCTCCTGCTCCTGACTCCCTTCCTGCCGCTCCTGGTGCTGCTGCCGGGCGGCGGCTGGCTGCTGGGCCTGCTCTCGCCGCTGACGGTCTATCCCGGGTTCGCAGCCCGGGTGCGGGAGCGCGACTACTGGGGCGCCTGGCGGCTCGGCATCTTCTGGGCGCTGCTCCTGAGCATGGGGGTGATCCTCCTGGTCTTCCTGATGCCGGAGGCGGCGCGCGACGGGATCGTCGCGGGCGAGCGCTACCGCCAGGAGATGTTCGGCTGGATCGCGACCGGCGAGGGCAAGGAGAACGAGTGGCGCCAGTTCCTCCCCGAGCACCTGCTTCATCTGGCGGTCTTCCTGCTCCTCACCTGGGCGAGCGGCGGCTACCTCGGGCTGGTCCTGGGCGCGGTCCTCACCGCCTACATGAGCTACTTCGTCGGGAGCTACGCCGCGGCGAGCGGGCATCCGCTGCTGGGGTCCTTTGCCGCCTGGGTCCCGTGGTCCGTGATCCGGGTGTGCGCGTTCGTCCTGTTCGGCGCGGTGTTCGCCCGGCCGCTCCTGGTCCGCAAGGCGTGGCCGTTCGATAGGTTAGAGTACCGGCTGATGGCTGTGGCCGCGTCCGGCATTGCGGCGGATATCCTGATCAAAATCATCGTCGCCCGTCCCTACGGGCTCTTCCTGCGGCAGATGGCCCGGAGCATGATGGCCCTGCTTTAGAGGACCCATCCCATGAGCGAGATTCGAGAGATCCAGGGATCGTTGAGCGCGGCCGGCCGCCGGTTCGCGGTCGTGGCGTCGCGCTTCAACTCCCGCGTCGTCGAGCTGCTGGTCTCCGGCGCGGTCGACTGCCTGCGCCGGCACGGGGCCGACGACATCACCATCGTCCGGGTGCCCGGCGCGTGGGAAATCCCGCAGGCGGCCGAGGAGCTGGCTGCCGGCGAGCCGAGGTACGACGCCATCGTCGCCCTCGGGGTGGTGATCCGCGGCGAGACCCCGCACTTCGACTACATCTGCTCCTCGTGCAGCCGCGGCCTCGCGTCGCTCTCCAAGCGCCACCGCATCCCGGTCGGCTTCGGCGTCCTCACCTGCGACACCTCCCAGCAAGCGGAGGAGCGGGCCGGCGGCAAGGCCGGGAACAAGGGGTGGGAAGCGGCCCTCGCGGCCCTGGAGATGGCCGATCTTTTCGCCCAGCTGCATTCCTCCTAGCGGAGCGGTCCCGGGCCGGCTATGATTGCCGGCTCTTGAGACCCCCATCCCCCCGGGGTCCTTTTGAGGCGAGGCAATGAATCCGGCACGACGTCGTATATCCCGCGAGATGGCGGTCCAGATGCTCTATCAGAGCGATCTGGGCGGCAGTACGCTTCCCCAGATCTTCCATAACTTCGACCTGGCCGAGTACCTGGCGCGGGAAGAGCTGGGCAGCGAGCAAAGGGTTTTGACCCGCGAGGAGGAGCGCGCCGAGCACCAGCGCCGCAAGCGCCAGGCCGAGGAGGCGTTCGCCTTCGCCCAGGGGCTGGTGACGGGCACCATCGACCACCGCGAGCAGGTCGATGCCCTCATCCGCGAGCAGGCCGACAACTGGCGCCTGGAGCGCATGCCGCCGGTGGACCGCAACGTCCTGCGCCTGGCTGTCTTCGAGATGCTTTACGAGACCGACACGCCCAAGCTCGTGATCGTGGACGAGGCCATCGAGCTGGCCAAGAAGTTCGGCTCCGAGCAGTCCGGGCGGTTCGTCAACGGCCTCCTCGACGGGCTCCTCAAGCAGCACACCTTCCCCGGCAGCCTCACATGACCCACTATGACCATAAGGCCGTCGAGGCCAAATGGCAGGACCGGTGGGAGAAGCAGCGGACCGCCGAGGTAGACCTCCGCCAGGCGCGGCAGAAGTACTACATGCTCATGATGTTCCCCTACCCCTCGGGGGACCGCCTCCACGTCGGGCACGGGCGCAACTACATCCTCGGCGACGCCCTTTACCGCTACCTGCGCATGAACGGCAAGCGGGCCTTCAACCCGATGGGCTGGGACGCCTTTGGCCTGCCCGCCGAGAACGCCGCCATCCAGCGCGGAGTCCATCCCAAGGACTGGACCTTCGGCAACATCAAGGTCATGAAGGAGCAGTTCAAGCGCTGGGGGATCCTCTTCGACTGGAGCAAGGAGCTCGCCTCCTGCACCCCCGAGTACTACCGCTGGAACCAGTGGCTCTTCCTGCGCATGCTGGAGAAGGGGCTGGCCTACAAGAAGAAGGCCCCGGTCAACTGGTGCCCGAGCTGCCAGACCGTGCTCGCCAACGAGCAGGTGGTCGAGGGCGCCTGCGAGCGCTGCGGCACCCCGGTCGTCCAGCGCGACCTGGAGCAGTGGTTCTTCCGCATCACCGGGCACGCCGACCGCCTGATCGCCGGGCTCGACGGCCTCGAGGGCTGGCCCGAGAAGGTCAAGGTGATGCAGCGCAACTGGATCGGCCGCTCCGAGGGCGCCGAGATCGACTTTGCCGTCCAAGGCCTCAAGAAGAAGATCACCGTCTTCACCACCCGGCCGGACACGCTCCACGGCGCCACCTTCCTGGTCCTCGCACCCGAGCACCCGCTGGTCCCGAAGCTGATCGAGAAGCACCCCGGCCTGCCGGAGCTGGAGGAGTGGATCGAGATGACCCGCAATACCCCCCGCATTCAGCGGGAAGGGGAGGGGACTCCGAAGGAGGGCAGGGACACCGGGCGCAAGGCGATCAACCCCGCGACCGGCGAGCCGATCCCGATCTGGATCGCCAACTACGTCCTGCCCGACTACGGGACCGGCGCGGTCATGGGCGTGCCTGCCCACGACGACCGGGACCTGGCCTTCGCCCAGCAGGAGGGGCTCGCCATCCGCCAACTCGACGAGCTGGAGTCCTCGCCCGAGGCGGTGGGGAAGTTCATCCAGTGGATCGAGGAGAAGGGCTTCGGCCGGGCCAAGGTGACCTACCGGCTGCGCGACTGGCTGATCTCCCGCCAGCGCTACTGGGGGACGCCGATCCCGGTGGTCTACTGCGAGAAGTGCGGCGTGGTGCCGGTTCCCGACGACCAGCTTCCGGTCGAGCTGCCCTATGACGTGGAGCTGACCGGCCGCGAGGGCAACCCGCTCGCCCGCCACAAGGGATTCGTCGAGACCGCCTGCCCGAAGTGCAAGAAGCCGGCGCGGCGGGAGACGGACACGATGGACACCTTCGTGGACAGCTCCTGGTACTACCTGCGCTTCCTCTCGGCCAAGGACCCCAACCGCATCTTCGATCCCGAGCTGGCGGAGAAGTGGGCGCCGGTGGACCAGTACATCGGCGGCATCGAGCACGCCATCCTCCACCTGCTTTACGCCCGCTTCATCTGCCGGGTGCTCCACGACATGGGTTTGGTCGGCTTCGAGGAGCCGTTCAAGAACCTCTTCAACCAGGGGATGATCACCCGCCTCTCGGAGAAGTCCGGGCGGATCGAGAAGATGTCCAAGTCGCGGGGGAACACGGTCTCGCCGGACGAGCTGATCGAGGAGATGGGCGCGGACACGGAGCGCGTCTATACCCTGTTCCTCGGCCCGCCGGAAAAGGAAGCCGAGTGGAGCGACGACGCGGTCGCGGGTGCCTGGCGCTTCCTCCTGCGTGTCTGGCGGATCGCGGAGAAGATCCCCGGCGCGCCGCCGATCGGGCCCTCCGACGCCGAGCTGGAGCGCGAGCGCCACGCCACGATCCAGCGGGTGACGCACAGCTTCGAGCGCTTCTCGTTCAACACCGCGGTGGCGGCGCTGATGGAGCTGTCCAACTCCCTGGCCCGGGCGCTGGACGACCTGACCGCGACGCGCCTGCAGTGCGAGAGGACCTATGAGACCCTGCTCCAGCTCCTGCACCCCATGGCTCCGCACATGACCGAGGAGCTCTGGGAGCGGATGAATCACGTCGAGGGGCTCCTCGATACGTCCTGGCCGGAGTACGATGAAGCGAAGCTCCGCCGCGCGCGCATCGAGCTCGTGGTGCAGGTGGACGGCAAGCTCCGCGACCGGGTCGAAGTCGATGCCGGCGCGGGGGACCGCGAGGTGAGGGAGGCCGCCCTGGCGAGCGCCAAGGTGCGGGAGCATCTGGCCGGCCGCGAGCTGGCCAAGGCCGTGGTGGTCCCCGGCCGGTTGATCAACCTGGTGACCCGGAGGTCCGCATGAACCCCAAGCGCTCGGCCGCCCTCGGCCTTCTACTTTTAACTCTTACCGGCTGCGGCTACGCCCTGGTGGGGCGGGCTAGCAGCAACGTCCCGGAGGACGTCCGCGAGGTCTACATCCGCCCGCTGGTGAACCAGACCCAGCGCACACAGGTGGAGCAGGCCCTGACCCGCGCCATCGCGGACGAGATGGTGACGCGCAACCGCTTCTCGGTAGTGGGAACTGCCGAAGGGGCGGACGCCGAGCTCTCCGGCACGGTGGTTGGCTTCGACGTCCGTCCGGTGACCTTCGATGCCTCCGGCCGCGCCACGCAGTACGAGATCGTGGTCCTGGCCCAGATCGCCTTCAAGCGCGTGGGCTCCGACGATGTGATCTGGAGCAACGACCGCTACGTCTTCCGCGAGAGCTACGAGGTCGAGGCCACCGAGACCGCCTACTTCGACCGTGAGGACACTGCCATCGAGGAAGCCGCGGAGAAGTTCGCGGAGACGATGGTGAGCGATCTGCTGGAGGGGTTCTAGGGAGAGCCCCCCGCAGGGGGCGGCATGTAATAGCCCGGCACGTGAGTGCCGGGTTTGGGAGATCCAACGCAGTCCAGCCCCGTAGGGGCGGCATACCCGGCATGCCGCCCCTACGGGGCTGGACTCTGTTCCTGCGCAACGACCCGGCGCTCACGCGCCGGGCTATTTCATGTCGCCCCTGCGGGGCTTAAGACGGCTTACGCCGCCTGCTTCATCTCGGCGACGCGCTTGGCGAGGCGGGCCTTGTAGCGCGAGGCGGCGTTCCGGTGGATGATCTTCTTCTGGGCAATCTTGTCGATCACGCTGAAGGTCGTGGGCAGCAGGGCCTCTGCCGCCGAAGCGTCGCCACTGGACACGGCGATGCGGAGGTTCTTGATCGCGGTGCGGAGGCGCGAGCGGTGAGCCCGGTTGCGTGCCCGTTGCTGCAGGTTCTGACGGTGCCGCTTCTCGGCAGACTTCGTGTTCGCCATAGTTCCTCGATGCTGTTCTGTTGAAAAAACGAAGTCGCACCGCGCAGAGGTGCGACGGGAATTTATACCACCAGGGGCTAGGTCGCGTCAACTCCGATTTCGCGCAGGCGCTGGCGGGCCAGGTTCGCCTCGTCGCTCGTCGGGTACTGCCGGATCACGTGCCGGAGCTGGACCACGCCCTGGGAGCGCTCGCCCAGCTCGAGGTGGGCGTAGCCCTTCTTGAGCGTGGCCGCCGCCACCTTGTCGCTGCGCGGGTAGCGCTTCAGCACCGCGTCGAACTGGTCGACCGCCTGCCGGAACCGCCGTTGGCGGTAGTAGCACTCGCCGATCCAGTACGTCGCGTTGTCGGCCAGGTCGGTCGCCGGGAAGTTGTCCAGGTACTCCTGGAACTCCCGCAGAGCGATGTCGTAGCTGCCCTTCAGGTAGTCGTTGTAGGCGGAGTTGTAGAGCGTCTGGGGATCGGCCCCGGAGCCGGCGCCGGGGTTCTGCTGCTGCTGCGGCGGCGTCTGGGCCGGCGGCTGCGGATCCCCTCCAACCCCGCCGGTCCCTTCAGGGACGGTGGCCGGCGGCAGCGATGGCATCGAACGGAACGTCTTCAGCTCCTGGTTCGTGGCCGCGATCTGCTGGGAGAGCTGCGCCAGGCGGTAGTTCGTGTCCTCGAGCTTCGCCTGGAGCTCGTCGATCTGGCTCGACAGGTCCTGCAGCTTGACCTGCATGTCGGCCTCGGTCTTGAGGAGGGACTCCATCTGCCGGCCCATGTTGCTACCCAGGGTCGTCATCTGGCTGGAGACTTCCTCCTTGCTCGGGGCCTGTTTCTGGATCTGCAGGACCTGGCGCTGGATGTCGGCGAGCTGCGTGTTCAGCCCCTCGATGTCCTGCGGGGTGACGCACCCCGTGACGAGTATCGCCACGGGGGCCACGAGGCAAACGGCGAAGGAGAGGGTGCGGCGCAGCATGTTCCGGCTCAACCGACGTTGGCCCGTCCGGTGATGATCATGTGGGCGCGGCGGTTCTGCGACCAGCAGCTATCCGCGGACTCGGTGCAGACCGGGCGCTCCTCGCCGTAGGTGATGATGCGCAGGCGGCCGCTGTCGACACCCAGGGAACCCAGGTAGTCGCGGACCGCATTGGCGCGCCGGTCGCCCAGGGCCAGGTTGTACTCATTGGTGCCGCGCTCGTCGGCGTGGCCTTCGATCGTCACCTGGAACGTGGTCTGCGCCTTGAGCAGCTCGGCATTGCGGGCCAGCCGCTCGCGGGTCTCGTCCGAGAGCGAGATCTCGTCATACTCGAAGAACACGTCCGGGCTGAATCCGCGGCGCCGCAGCTCGTCGTTCACGACCTGCAGGTCGGCGGACAGCATCGGGTCCTCGGTCTCGTCCTCGGTCGCCGCCGCCGGGGTCTGCACGACCTCCTCGACGATCGTGGTCGGCGGCGGCTGCACGACTTCGGTCTCGACCGGAAGGTCGGTCGGCGGCGTTGCCGGCTTCTTCTTCGGGCAACCGGTCAGGAACGTCACCAGAAACGGGACCACCATCCATATCATCAGCTTGCGGTTCATGCTCTTCCTCTCCATGTCAAAACAACGGGACCTCTCGGGGTTTTTCACTTTATCACGGCTCAACCGGGATTCTCGACCAGTCGGGCATGTCGTTGTTGCCTTCCTGGGTTACCTGCTGCACGTTTCCGCCTGTGACGTCCATGACATAGATCTGTTTGCGCCCGCTGCGGCGCGAGACGAAAGCGATCTTTCGCGCATCCGGCGAGAAGGTCGGCGCCTCGTTGTCACCCGGCCCGGAGGTCAGCACCCGGGTGGCCAGGGTAACCACGTTGGTGACGGCGATCTGGAAGCGTCCGCCGCGCCGGCTGCTGTAGACGACCAGGTCCCCCTCGGGGCTCCAGGACGCGCCGTCGTTGTAATCCCCGTCGAAGGTCAGGCGCCGCTGGTCCGTCCCCTCGGGGTCCATGACATAGATGTGCGGGTTGCCCCCCCGGCCCGAGGTAAAGGCGATCTGGCTGCCGCGCGGGCTCCAGGCCGGGTTCGTGTCGATCGCGTTCGAGTGGGTCAACCGCCGCATGCCCTTACCGCTCCGGTCGGTGCTGAAGATCTCCACGTTCCCCTCCACCGAGCGGGCGAAGGCCACGCGGCCGCCATCCGGCGAAAAGCTGGGGGTGGTGTTCATCGAGCCGGAGGTCACCACGGGCTGCTTGCGGTTCGTGGCCATGTCGGCCACGTAGATCGAGGGTGGGCCGTTGAAGAAAGAGGTGTAGGCCAGGGCGTCGCCGCTCGGGCTCCAGGCCGGGGACATGGAGGTCGAACGGTGGCCGGTGATCCGGCGCTGGTTCTGGCCGTCGTAGTCCATGACCCAGATCTCCTTGTGGCCGGAGCGGTCGCTGGTGAAGGCGATGCTCGACAGCGAGATCCCGGGCCTGCCGACCAGGTAGCGGATGACCTCGTCGGCGAAGGTATGTCCGATGCGGCGCGACACGGTGACGCTGCCTCGGTAACGCTTGGCCAGGATCGGCTGGGCGCTGGCGATGTCGAACAGCCGGCCCTCGAAGACGATCCTGTCCCCCTCGGCGCGGATGTCGCCGAGGAGAAGGGTCTCGGCGCCCAGGGCGCGGAACGGCTCGACGTCGCGCTGCATGTCGCCGCTCCACTTGACCGCGCCGATCCGGTCAGGGCCGATGATCTCGAAGTAGCCCGAGTTCTCCAGGTCCCGGCGCACGGTCTGCTCCATCTCGCGGGCCGCGGTGGCCGCCGGGCCGGAGAGGGTCTGGGTGCCGCGGAAAGGCGGCATCGCCAGCTTCATGGGCGGCCGCTGGCCCCGGTTCAGCTCCAGGGTGACCTCGGGGGCCTGCTCAGGCGGGTTACCGGTAGGAGGAGGCTCCTGGGCGAAGATCCGCGGCAGGGAGAGGCCTGCCACGAAGAGGACGGCGGAGGCGGTCAGGGCCAGGGCTTTCGATTTCATCATTCCCCTAGAGTCATCGGATGGTTTAGCGGACGATCAGGTGTACGCCGAGGTCCTCGTTCTTGTAGGCCCTCGGCAGAGGAGGAAACGGAGCGGCGTTCTGCACGGCGCGGAGGGCTGCGAGGTCGAACGAATTGTACCCGGAAGACTGCTCGACGGTCAGGTCGGTCATGGCGCCGTCGCGGCTGATACGGAAGAAGACCACCGCCTTGACGCCGCTGCCCATGGACGGGCGCGTCCACTGGGCGTCGATGAGCGACAGCATCCGGTCCAGGTAGTAGGCGTAGGTGAAGTCCGGGTTGTCGAGGCCGCCCACCTCGGAGCCGAAGGCGGTGGTGCCGAGCGGGTTGCCCTGGGGACCGCCCCGCCGGCCGAGCTGGTCGCCCGTCTCTCCCGGAGCGGTGCCGGAGGTTCCTTCCTCGGTCTTTCCCGATCCTGCGCGCGAAGTCGCCCCCTTGTCCGGGGTCGGGCTGGACGCTTCAGGAGGCTTGGGCGTCGGCTTGACCGGCTCCGGCTTCTTTTTCTTGTCGCTTTCCGGATCTGGGAGGCTGGGCACGTCGTCCGCGGGCTCCGGCTTCGGGGGAGCGGCTTCCGGTTCGGGCGGTGTCTCAGGGGTGGGCGCCGGGGTCTCGGCCGCGGGCGCGGGGGGTGTCTTGCGCCGCGGCGGAGCGGGGCGGCGGACGCCCAGCGCCTGGGCCGGGATGATCTGCACCGGCACGAACTCCAACGGCGGCGGGGGGGTCTTGAGGCGCGGCGCCAGCAGGACGACCGCGAGCAGAAGCCCGTGCAGCGCCAGGGCGGCCAGGAAGCTGCGCGCCGCGGCGTTGCGCCCAAATTGCCTGGAGCGGTCGGCCAGGACTCCGTTCACCTCGCGGCTCACGTCAGCTCCGTCCCTCCTGAGGAGGCCGCTCGGTGATCATCCCCACGCGGACGATCCCGCCGCGGTGGAGGATGTCGAGCACCTCGATGATCTTGCCGTACGGCACTTCTCGGTCCCCTTTGAGGAAGACGCTCTCGTCCCCCCGGCTCTTGATCTGGTCGCTGACCCGCTCCACGAGGTCCTCGGTCGCGACCCGGCTCTCCTGGAGATAGACGTTGCCATCCCGGTCAATGGAAACCACGAGCGGATCCTCGACCCGCATCGGCAGGTTCGTGGCATCGGCGCGGGGGAGGGCGACCTCGACCCCCTGGTGGAGCATGGGCGCCGCGATCATGAAGATGATGAGGAGCACCAGCATCACGTCCACCAGGGGCGTGACGTTGATGTCCGCCAGCACCGGATCGTCGTCATCTCCTCCGCCTATATTGAAGGCCATACCATCCTCCTAGGTGAAGTTCCGCTCGGCCAGGTTGAGGAACTCCAGGATGAAGTCCTCCAGCCGTCCGCGGAGCACGCGCACCCGGTGCGAGAAGTAGTTGTAGCCGATCAGGGCGGGGATGGCGGCGGCCAGTCCCGCGGCGGTGTTGATGAGCGCCTCGGAGATGCCGGGGGCCACGGCCACAATGGAGGTCGAGCCGGTGAGGCCGATGTCGCCGAAGGCGCCCATGATGCCCCAGACCGTGCCGAAGAGGCCGATGAACGGGGTCGCGGCGGCGGTGGTGGCGAGGAACGTGGTCCAGGCGGCGATGTTCTGCAGCTCCACATGGGCGGAGCGGCCGAGGGTGCGCTGCAGCGCCGGAATTGAGGTAATGCGGTAGACCTTGCGGTCGCCCTCGGGAGCCTGGGCCTTGATCTGGCTGTCGATCTCGGCGTAGCCGGCCTGGAAGATGCCCACCAGGGGAGAGGCCCGGAGCTTGCCCGCCTGGGCGTTGACCTCGCTGAAGCGCTGGCTGCGGTGGAAGGCCTCCAGGAACTTCTCGCTCTGCTGGTCGGCGCGGCGGAGCTGGACAAGCTTGCCGATCATGACGGCCCAGGAGCCGAGGGAAAAGAAGACCAGGATGGCGAGGATGACCTTCGCCATGGGCCCGGCATCCCAGAAGCGGTCGAGCAGGCTCTGGCCCTGCTCGGGGCCGAGCTGAAACATGAATGCAATCAAACCCATCACTCTCTCTTCCTTATACGGAGCCAAGCGGCTGATTGTCCACCGCCGCCGGCTCTTCGGCGACCGGGGGCAGGATGACTTTGTGGCGGCGGAGGAAATCGTCCCGCGCGGCCTCGACGACCGCGAGGGCCTCGTCCAGGGTATCCACCCAGACAGCCGCGTCGATGTCCGCGGGGGAGGCGTAGCCTCGGGCGATGATCTCGTGCTCGATGAAGCTGCGCAGGCCGCGCCACATGGGGCCGACGAAGATCAGGGGCCGGTCCTTGAGCATCTTGACCTGGAGGAGCTGGAACACCATCAGGGCTTCCAGGGTGGTGCCGATGCCGCCGTCCACGACGAGATAGGCATGGGAGAGCCGGATGAACTGGTGGAGCCGGGAGAAGAACGTGCTGTGCTGGGCGACCTCGTCCAGGAACGGGTTGGGTTGCTCCTCCATGGGGAGGAGGATGGTGAGGCCGAACGACCGCGTCTTGTAGCGGTAGGCGCCGGCGCGGGCCCCTTCGTTGGCGGCGCGCATGAGCCCGGGCCCGCCGCCGGTCACGATGTCGCACCCCATGTAGGACAGGCGCCGGGCTAGCTCCTTGACCTCGCCGTACATGGCGTCGCTCTCCTGCAGGCGGGCGGACCCGAAGATGGCCACCCGGAAGTACCGGCGTTCCATGGGGGCCCTGCGGTCGAGCCAGTTGATGATCCTGTAGGCCGCGAGGATGCTGCGGTCGAACGCGCGCAGGGCATAGGTCCGGCCTTTGCGGCGCCACCTCTGGGCCGGGGTTTCGCCCTGGGGGGCGGCCGGCTGGGGGTAGGCGAGAGGACGGCGCTGAGGCGGAGTTTTGGGGGTCGGCGGCATCACGTTGTAAATCGAGGCGCTCAGCGCGAGGGAATCCAGATCTTCTGCGCCGCCACGATTTCGGCGCCTTCGGGGAGGGTCAGGGGCTTGGGGGAGTTGGTGAAAAAGCCGATCCCCTTGTAGCTGGTGAGGTAGTCGTGCCCGCCGGACAGGTATCCACCGAGGGCGGAGATCACCAGGGGATCCGTGCTCCGTCCCAGGATCTTGAGGAAGTCGTCCGGCTCCACCCGCACGATCGTACCCGAAGCCTTGATGGCCTGGACAACCTGCTCTGCCACAACCGCCGCCCCTTCTGGACCCATCGCCCCATTCTCCTTTTCAGCCGCGCCCCGACACCGGGCCGTCCCGGGTATCTTATTGGATTTGTTGGATGAGTGCAGGTGGGCGGTGTCCTGCTAGACTATGCGGCATAGGAGCTCCGCCATCATGGTGACCCGAAAAGTCGAGCTGACCGAAGAACAGAACGAGACGCTCGAGCAGATCGCTGCCTCTCAGGGCCGGTCCGTCGCGGACCTGATCCGGACCGGCGTGGACGTGCTGCTCAAGGACGTGACCAGGAGCGGCTCCGGGCGGGCACGAAGC
This sequence comes from uncultured Holophagales bacterium, assembly GCA_963741305.1. Taxonomy (GTDB): domain Bacteria; phylum Acidobacteriota; class Thermoanaerobaculia; order Multivoradales; family UBA5704; genus DATMER01. The sequence goes on from CAVUHL010000003.1 coordinate 1,464,134, forward strand.
CTTTCCCAGAGAGAGTCCGAGCTCCTGCTCGGCATCAACCGGGGTCTGCCCGGCGACCAGGAGGAGAGATACCGGGAGCTCATGACCCGGCGCCGGACCGGCAGCCTGGCTGCCGAGGAACACCAGGAGCTTCTACGGCTGACTGACGAAGCGGAGCGGTTGCAGGCCGAGCGCATCGAACGTCTTGCCGAGCTTGCGCGCCTCCGGGCCAAGCCGCTCGTCGCCTTGATGGAGGAGTTGGGGGTCCAACCCTCTCCGAATGCCTGAGGGCCGCCCCGGGAGCGAGCAGAGGGAGGCGGTCCGGCTGAACCGGCCCGGGCTCGTCAACCTCCGTCGGGCTCTTGTCCGATGCGGCGAGCACCCGCCCCGGGAGCTTGCCGCCCCGGGCTAGTACCTCGTCAGAGTCCGAGTGACGGATAGCGTTCATGTAGGGGCGGCCCTTGTGGCCGCCCTCCGGAAGGGCACCCACAAGGGGCGCCCCTACAGAGGGACGATCCATCTTTTCCGGCGTGACAGGGTACTAGGGTGCGCATGGCGCTCCCCGGCGTGCGCACGCCGTTTTCGTCGGGGAGAAGACGCCCCCCTGCGTTGACGACGCGCTCCCCGATGTCCGCATGCAGCCAACGCAGGGGAGAGAGGCTTTCCCCCACGCCTACGGCGCGCTCCCTGACGTCCGCGGGCCGCCAACACTGGGGAGAGGCTCCTCCCCGCGAGGGAGAACACCGCTCCCGTACGTGTGCAAGCCGCCAGCTCGGGGGCTGGCGCGCTCCCCGACGTGCCCGAGCTGCCCGCCTGGGCCTCTCACCCAACCCGCGGGTAGAACGTTGCAACCCGGCTCCGGAATGTTTCAACCGGCGGGTTGAACGTTGTAACCCGCCGGTTGGCCGTCCCAACCCGCGGGTTGAATCATTCCAGCCGGCTCCCGAATGATTCCGGAACGTTCGCGAATGATTCCACCCGGCGGTTTGCCTCCTCAACCCGCGGGGGGAATGTTGCCGGTCCCGGGTTTGGCGTCCCGCGGACACGGTAGAATGCTTCCCCGGATGTCCATAGCCAATCCCGAGCCGGGTCGCTCGCGCGCCGGGGCGATCCTGGCGGCGCTGTTCGCGGTCGTGGTGTGGGGCGCCTCGTTCATTGCGACCAAGATCGCGGTGGGGGAGGCCGCCCCGCTCACGGTCGTGTGGCTGCGCTTTGGAATGGGCGTGGCGGTGATGGGAGTCGTCGTGCTCGCCCGCCGGCAGCTCTCCCTGCCCGCGAAGGGGGACCTCGCCTACTTCGCCCTGCTCGGCTTCCTCGGGATCGCCTTCCACCAATGGCTCCAGTCCAACGGGCTGGTGACCTCCCAGGCGAGCACGACTTCCTGGATCGTGGCCTCGACTCCGATCTTCATGGCCATCCTGGGCTGGATGGTGCTGGGTGAGGGGGTGAAGCCTCTGGCCGCCGTGGGGATCGCGGTGGCGGCCTTCGGAGTGCTGGTGGTGGCCACGCGCGGCAACCTCTCCTCGCTGGCTGCGGGCCGCCTCGGCGCGCCGGGGGACTGGCTGATCGTTGCCAGCGCTCCCAACTGGGCGGTCTTCTCGGTGCTCTCCCGGCGGGGGCTCAAGCGCTACCCCTCGGCGGGCATGATGTTCTGGGTGATGACGTTCGGCTGGCTGCTGAGCGGTTTCCTTTTTTTGGCCGGTCCGGGGATCTCGGACATTTCGCGGCTGACCACACGCGGGTGGATGGCCGTGGTCTTCCTTGGCGTTTTCTGCTCGGGGCTGGCCTACGTCTTCTGGTACGACGCGCTCAGCCGGCTGCCTTCCTCGCAGGTAGGGACCTTCCTCTACATCGAGCCGCTGGTCACGGTCGCGATCGCCGCCTCGATGCTCGGCGAGAAGCTGACCGTCCCCACCCTGGCCGGCGGCCTCGCGATCTTGATAGGAGTATGGATGGTGAGCTTGCGGAGCCCGTCATGACTGCCATTCGGTTCAAAATTGCGAGCGAGGCGTCCGAGCTCGAGCAGATCCACCGGCTCAACCACGCCACGTTCGCCGAGGAGATCCCGCAGCACCCCCGCAACGGCGACGGGGTCCTGATCGACAGGTTCCACGACCAGAACACATACGTGATCGCCCTCGACGGAGACCAGCTGTCCGGCATGCTCGCGGTGCGGACGAACCGCCCGTTTTCGCTCGACACGAAGGTCCCGGAGCTCGACAGCCATCTTCCCGAAGGCCGTTCCGTTTGCGAGGTCCGGCTCCTTGCCGTCGCGAGCGAGCGCCGGAGGGGGTCCGTGTTCCGCGGGCTGATGCGCCTCGTGACGCAGCACTGCCTCAGCCAGGGTTTCGACACGGCCGTGATCTCCGCGACGGTCCGCCAGCTCAAGCTGTATGGCCACATGGGCTTCAAGCCATTCGGTCCCCTGGTGGGCACGCCGGAGGCGCAGTTCCAGCCGATGTACCTGACGCTCGAGGACGCGCGGGAGCGCTGGCGTGCCTTCGAGCCCGCAAGGGTGCGGCTCCTGCCCGGCCCTTTGAGCGTCCATCCCACCGTCCGGCGGGCTCTCGCAAGGCCATCCATCCCGCACCGCTGCGGCGAGTTCGCCGCGATGCTGCGCGAGGTGAAGGCGCGGCTGCGCGAGCTGGCTGGAACGGAGCGGGTCAGCCTGCTCTTCGGCAGCGGCACCCTCGCGAACGACGCCGTGGCCGCACAGATCTCGCGGGAGGGCCGTATCGGAGACATTGGCTTGATCCTCGTCAACGGCGAGTTCGGCGAACGGCTGTGCGACCACGCCCGCCGCTTCGGGCTCGCTCATTCGGCCCTGCGGACGGAGTGGGGGAGCGTGTTCGACTATGAGCACGTGGACGACCTCGTGGCACAGGCGGATTGCGGCTGGGTCTGGGCCGTCCACTGCGAGACGTCGACCGGGGTCCTCAACGATCTCGACATCCTGAGGAGCATCTGCCGGCACCGGGGCAAGCGGCTGTACCTGGACTGCATCAGCTCGATCGGCACGGTGCCCGTGAATCTTTCCGGCGTCCGTCTCGCCTCGGGCGTCAGCGGCAAAGGGCTCGGGTCCTTCGCCGGGGTGTCGATGGTGTTTCACGACCACGCGATCGAGCCCGCGCCGGACCTGCCCAGGTACCTGGACCTCGGCTGTTATGGACAGGAGGACGAAGTCCCGTACACCGTCTGCTCGAACCTGATCGCAGCGCTGCGGGCGGCGCTCGACCGCCAACGGTTCGAAGAAAGGTTCTCCCACGTCGCTGGCCTGGCGTCATGGCTCCGCGCCTCTCTTCGGGACCGAGGCCTGTGCATCCTGGCTCCGGACGCCCATGCCTCACCGGCGGTCACGACGATCGTGCTCCCTCCCGAGGTGCGGTCGTGCCGGGTCGGCAGCGCTCTGGAGGAAAGGGGGTACGAGCTCAGCTACTCCAGCTCCTACCTCCGCGAGCGGAACTGGATCCAGATCTGTCTCATGGGAGAGCACGGGCGCGAGGAGCTCGCGTCCTTGCCCCGGCTTCTGAAGGCCGCGGCAGAATGAGCGGCATTTTTCCTGGGACCGCCGGCATCCTGCCGGCATTGTCCGGAGGAATCAGCCGGAACGGCCGACAATGCAAGAAGGACGGGCCTTCGGCCCGATGTCTCAAGAATGCCGGCAGGATGCCGGCGGTCCCAGGAAAAAACCCCTGGTTTGCCATAAAGGTCAGTCTATGAATCGCCGCCAGTTCCTCCGCTTGAGTGCCACCGCGGCCGCCGCCGCGGCCGGGGTCGGGATGTATACGTGGCAGGTCGAGCCGCATTGGGTGGAAGTCGTGAAGCGGGATCTCCCGATCGGCGGGCTGCCGCCGGAGCTGGCCGGGGCGCGCATGGTGCAGATCAGCGACATTCACGTGGGGCCGCGAGTCAGCGACGAATACCTGATCGATTGCCTCCGGAGGGTGGCGGACCTCCGGCCTGACTTGCTTGTGATCACCGGCGACTTCCTCAGCTACAGCCATGAGGCGGGGGAGGCTCAGTACGAGCAGCTCCGGCGCGTGCTCTCGCATCTTCCTCATGGACGTCTGGGGACGGTGGGAATCCTCGGCAATCACGATTACGGCCGGGCGTGGTCCGAGCCCGATGTGGCTTTGCGCGTGATGGCCGAGGCGGAGCGGGCGGGGATCCGGATGCTCCGCAACTCGTGCGCCACGGTGCAGGGGCTCGACCTCATCGGCGTCGACGACCTCTGGGCGGAGCATTCCGACACAAGGCGGGCCTTGGAGCAGCGCCGCAGCGAGGCGGCGGTAGTCCTCTGCCACAACCCCGACGCCATGGACGAGCTGGACTGGGGCGGCTACCGCGGCTGGATTCTCGCCGGCCATACTCACGGCGGGCAGTGCAAGCCGCCCTTCCTACCGCCGCCCATGCTTCCGGTCCGGAACGCCCGCTACACCGCGGGCGAGATTCCCCTCTCCGAAGGCCGCCGCCTTTACATCAACCGCGGGCTCGGGCATCTCCTCCAGGTGCGTTTCAACGTGCGCCCGGAGATCACGGCGTTCACGCTGGTGAAATAGATCTGTCAATCCTTCCGTAGGGAATACTCGCTTTTGCGGAAACGTTGATTGGAGCGAGCCGCCGGGAAGGTCTGCGGCTCTCATTCGAACAACGAAGCACTTCTCAGAAGGAGAGCAACTCCATGAAGAGACTCCTTGGGCGAAAGCTCGCCCTGACGGCTGTCCTCTGTGCCTCCCTGCCCGGCGCGCTCCACGCCGGTACCCCCTACACCGACACGCTCGACGCCAACCGCAACCGGCTCTTCGCTGATTGGGCTGCCCGGCACGGCCAGTCCGGAAACCTTTGCCAAGCGTGGGAAAACATGAACTGTACCGCCAAGGGCGCCTTCCTCACTCTCACGCACCGTCTCCAGGTCTCTTACATGCCGGACAACAAGACACCGCTCGATCATGTGGATGGCATGTATGGCATCGTCGGCTACGACGGCCAGTGCCACGGCGATGGAAACCGGATCTTCGTGTCCACGGACGACTACCTCTGGTACGCCATGGCCTACGCCAACATGGGTTACGTCATGCACCTTGACCAGAACGGCAACAATTACTGGACGGTCAGCGACGACATCATGGGGCCTCACGATCCGTTCGATGCCAGCAACATGACGTCCTACGGCCACCCGCGGGGCCAGCTGCACTTCTGGGGCTCCGATTACGGCTTCTGGGTGGAGGTCCAGCGCGACGGTGTTCCCCCCGGCGTCGTCGACGAAAACATGATGGAGTTCGATCAGGACTACGACTGGAACCATCCGTCGAGCACCGAGTGCACCTACGACACGGACGGTTGCGACACTTGCGAGTCGGGGTACAACAAAGCCGGCTTCTCGGATGGAACGGGGCGGATGATCTATGCCCGGCAGCATCCCCACATCGAGGGCTGGTTCGCCGGTCCCGATTACGAGTGGGCTCCCGCGGGCTGCGAGCGCAAGTGGTGCGGCGGCTGCGGAAGCTGCGAGGCACAGACTTCCTGGGGATATCAGGCGGGACACCCGGCCTGGACCTGCTCGCAGGTCCCCTGTGGCCCGAACACCAATTACTCCTGCACGCTGGACGGCTACAAACAGCGCTGCGACTATCCCAACGGCTGGGTCCCGGCCAACTGATCAATCAGCCCCGGCGCCCAACGCCCATGCCAAGCCGCGTTCATGCTGTAGCGAAGTGCAGGCATGAACGCGGCTTGAGCGCCTTGTCAGGTGTCATTTATTCGCGTGTGGGTGAGGAAGATCTTGCACCCACCATGTCGGGTGCTGAGGCCAGCCGGGTGGTGAGTCCGCCCAGCCTTCCTGACGCCCGAATGGCAACAGGTCTCGCATGGTGTTGGCGAAGACCAGCCGGTCAACCCCGCGTTGCGAGGTGGTGTAGGTGCGGTAAACCTCGTCGCCATCGCGGAGGAACACGCTAAGCAGGAAGCCGTCGCCAGCTCCACAGTCGGCGGAGAACGTCGTGCCTCGCGAGGACGCGAACGGCACGTGCATCCAACCCTGCCGCTCCCACACCCTCCGCAACTGCTCCAGCTGCATGTCGGACACTGTTGCCCAACTCACGCCAGCTTGGGCGAGCCGTGTGAGGCCATTCGCCGGGATGCCGTCGGTGACCCACGTGCAACCTGGACAAAGGTGGTCCGGGCCGAGGTCCATGAACTGGTAAAGCAGCAACTGGTCATGCCCGGCGAAGAGGTCGAGTAACGAGACCGGGCCGCTCGGAGCCGCGAACGCGTAGTCGGATCGAAACCGAACCATCGGCAACCGGCGACGCTGAGCCGCCACTGCGTCCTCGGCGTGGGTAACCTTCTTCTCGGCGGCAAGGAGTTCCGCGTGGGCCTGAGCCCACTCTTCGGCACTGACGACGTTTGGCTTCGCGCCCGTAGCATGTGGTGTGTTCATAGTTCTCTTCTCAATCAGCGGAAACGCCCGCGATGACACCTACGCCTGGGGGCCTGCAGCGCGCACCTGGGCACGCGCCCAGCCGTCCTGTGCAGCGCACGACCGAACTAAAGCTTCCTACATGGAACATGCCTATGACTCTACTCTGCCGTCTCTACCGTTGTACAGTGGGTTCTTTCCCAATGGCGCCCTACTGACTAGCGCCTAGGTAAGTTCCAAATAGCTGAAGACTGAACCCTGCAACAAGAAGAAGAAAGCCGAGAACGCCGACCGTGCCATCGGGCGTGCGAGCCTCGACAAACTCAAGAACGCGAATTGGCAACTTGATCGTACCGGTAATCAGCATGTGCACCAGTTCCCCGAGGCCCCATAGCCCGATACCACCTCCAAAAAGCAACGCGAATAACACTAATGGTATGCTGAAGTATAGGGGCTTTTCCCAGAGCCATATACCAGCCTGCGATAGCCACGCAACGAGACGCCCGTCAAACAGTTGATTAGCAAGTACAAGCACGAAAAAGCCAGCGACGTAATGTAGGGTTATGAAGAGACCTGCATACCTTTCGCTGGGTATTTCACCATCTTCCCAAGCTTCCGGAGGAGTTGCCTCTGTCTCCTCATCGACAACCCGAATGCGCCGAATGCGTGGCGAGAGAGTATATCTGTAGGCACTCCGAAATACTCTCTCGCGTAGCACACGGAGGTTTTCGAGTTTGATCGCCTCGACAGCTACAAAGAAAGCTCCAATGATATCCAGCACTAGCCCAATCATCGTGAAGTGGTACGACTCCATAGATGTCGCTCAAGACGGCCAACGGAGGTGCTGCTCAGCGGCCGTAAAGCGAAGCTTTTCGGTCCGCTAGAGCTGCCGGGCTGTTAGGCTCATCCCCTACGGACGTCGGCGGGATAAGCACCCAAGCGTCTTGCTGGGCCACCGGTAACGCTTGCGTGCCCGGGGGATCACCAACATGCAAGAGTATGTAAGTCGGTTCTTCGTGCCTGTTGGTGACCTGAGAAACCTCGTAAGAGACTCGAGTCTCGCCGACGCGGCGAATCCGATCGCCCTTCTTAAACTTCGGTGTGAACACTTCGGCCATATGCGTGCCCCCTGAGTTACTGTCGTGATGGTAACCGAATGTCATAGTTTAAGAAACGTTACACAGGTCACCTAAGACGTTGAAATGATGAACTATCTAATGAACGCCAAGGCGAGTGCAGTGAAGAGCATAGCACCAAGAAGCTGGTGACCCTTAAGCGCCAACTCAGGTGCTTCAGGGACGCGCCCCCGGACAAAGACGTCGGCGAGAATCGCGCCGAACCCAGCAATTAGGTACAGCAGCATCATGCCCAAGTACGCTCCGAGAATGCTGGCGACGTGCCCGAGTAATCCAGGAACTTCAGGCTCCAGCTCCGCTCGGAAGACACCGTAAAGGACGATACCAGCTACCAACCAAAGGATCACTTTCCTCCCGGTTGTGGGCGTGCGTCCGTGGTAACCGTCCAAGGCAACTCTGAGCGTGGGACTTGGCTCAGGTGTACTGTAGAGATGCTTGTTCAGGAGACGAGTGAGCAGGTTCATCGGAGGTTCTCCATACTAGAGCCTGATCAACAGCTAGCCATTGTTGCCAGACGCCTAACGGTGTATGAGTTCAGATGCAACACGAGCGCGAACGCGCGAGTGTTGTCCGCTACGACGAGGAGTTAGGCGACCAGTCAATTCCGGGCCGACTGAGCTTCTTGTGGACAGGGAATGTTTCGCCAGCGACTCGGCGGACGGTAGAGGTCGGCGTTGACGTAGTAATCTGTCAGGAAGCCGAGGGATGTAATGACCACGATGTTGGCGCAGAGCGCTTCGTCGGGCACTTGACTTTCGTCGAGGGCTGCAACAAAGACCTCGACTTGCTTTGGCGCAAGCCTGATGGCTCCCTCTGGAGGTGGCTTCACTTGAATCCCGCCGTCGCGAAGCGTATTGCCCCGCTCATCAATGAAATTAATTCGTATGGCGCGCAACCAAATTTCCTTGCGGCTCGTGTTGACAATTCCTACGGACACCTCGGCTACACCGCTGGTGGGTTGTACCTCGACCGACTCCGCGTCTTCCCTGAGCCTGTCGTTGAGCTGAATGCCTAGCGATAGCACGGCGAGTAGCAGGCCTGCGGTGGCCACGATGCTATTGAGCACCTCGTGGGAAGATGCCTTCCTCTTGTCCGGTTCTTCGGGCATCGGGTTCGCTCCGATGGGCGCCTCTAGATCAGGATTCGACGAATTTCTGCCTTGCCGACAATCGAGCATGCCCGGTGACTTATGAGAGCATGTCGATAAGCTTTTCGTTTCTGCACTTTAGCCTATGGTACGCCTAAGCCATGATCAGGTCAACTCAGCCAGGGTGTCGCGTAAGCCTTCTCCCTTTCGGAACGGGGCAGGACGCTTATGCGGCGTACTTCGGCCTGAGTCGCGGTCGTAAGTGGCTGATTCGAGAGCGGTGGCCCTGGAGCGGGCCATCCTTGCAGAAAGACGAGATCCCTGTCGCGGAGCCCGAAGGTGCGGCGACTTCTGCGTCAGAAGCGTGACAGATAAGCTGCCGGAGGCCTCGTCACGAATGGCTCTCTTTCTTCCTGGCAGGCGGCGGCTCCTTGGTGTAGAGGGCCTCTTGGTTCGCCTTGCCCGCCCGGACTTGATGGATGCGCCGCGCGGCGCTCATGCGGCGGAGGATCAAGGAGACGGCGGGCGGCTCTGCCGGCTGGCGCAGCGCCTGGGGGAAGCGGCGGTTGACCTCGTTGACCACGAGCCTCGTACCGAACCGCTCTCCGTCCGGACGGTCGGCCACGACCCGCTCCACCATCCCGGCCAGCGTCGGATGGCGTCCGAGGTCCTCTGCCGGTGGAGGCGCGGCCGATACCGGGACCGGAAAGTCGAGATCCGCCGCCACTGCCGCTACCGACCGGAACGACTCGAGGTGCGTCGTCGCATGCTCGAGCTCGGCCTCGCGCAGAGCCCGCTGCTCCCGGTGGTGCTCCTCCTGCCGGGCGTGCAACCCTATCTGCTCCTGCAGGGACTCGATTTGTCTCTCCAGGTTGACCAGAATCTCGGACAGCGAAAGGTTCAGGGCCATCGTCCATCCTCATCGTCGAGACAGCCAGCCGGAACGCTACCCGTCAGGAGCCGCAAGTCGCGTCATCCTTTCCGATAAGCTCCACAGGCCGGGGGTTTCTGATGCGACGATAGCACAGGACGCGCGGTGGACCCTATCGGTGATGCGACCAGGAGCTGCGCGCGCGAGACAAACCCATCGCCGTCGCGGCAATCCCCATTCTGCCGCGACTTTGCCTTAAGTCGCGTCAGAAAGACCCATGGTGCCGCGACTTCAGCCAAAGTCGCGTCACCACAGCCTATCGGTGCCGCGACGAAACCTGGAGTCGCGTCAGCAAAAGGATTCGTGACGCGACTATACCCTTCGTCGCGTCACTGTAATTCATCGTCGCGTCACCAAAGCCTATAGTCGCGTCACGAAGCTTATGGTCGCGTCAGAAAAGCCTTGAGTCGCGTCATCAATGCTTATGGTCGCGTCGGCAAAGTCTTGAGTCGCGGCAGGAAAACCCGTAGTCGCGTCGCGAAGCTTATCGCTGACGCGACGATGGGTTGGGTCGCGGCAAAAAAGTCCAGAGTCGCGTCGGCAAAGGCCGGAGTCGCGTCAAAATGCCTTTCGGCGGGACGCCGAAGCTCTTGCGGCAGACGGCGAAGCCTTGGGTCGCGGCAGAAATGGCCCGGGTCGCATCACGAGAGCTTCGCGCAAGGCGGCGAAGCGTTGAGTCGCGACAGAAAAGCTCGTTGGCCTGGAGGTCAGTTCTTTTTCCAGCCCGTCCAACCCGGTCCCCGAACCACCCGTCCCGGCTTGGCGCCCGTGTGCTCGCCATCCTTGAGCACCTGCACGCCGTTGACCCAGACGTGGCGGACGCCCGTCGAGTACTGGTGCGGCTTTTCATAGGTGGCGTGGTCCTGCACCTTGGCCGGATCGAACACGGCGAGGTCCGCGAAAAACCCTTCCTTGAGCGTGCCACGCTCGCGGATCTTCAGGTTCTCGGCGGGCAGGGAGGTGAGCTTGCGCACGGCTTCTTCCAAGGGGATCACCTTCTCGTCGCGCACGTACTTGCCGAGCATGCGGGCGAAGTTGCCGTAGGCCCGCGGGTGCGGGTTGGACTTGAGGAAGGGGCCCTCGGGTGCCAGCGCTTCGCCGTCGGAGCCAAAGCTCATGTAGGGGAGCGCGACCTGGCGCTTGACGTTCTCCTCGGACATCACGAAGTAGATCGTTCCCACCCGGCTGTCGTCCTCGATGACCAGGTCCATGGCGGTCTCCTCGGGCGACTTGCCGCGCATCTTGGCGATCTCAGCGAGGGACTTGCCCGTGAGCGGCTTGAGCTTGTCGTTCTTGAAGGCCACCAGCAGGGTGTTCTCCGGCCCCGCGGCAAGAAAAAGGTTTTCCCACTCGTTGGTCGGGGTGGACATTTCCTTCTTCAGGCGCTCGCGGATGGCGGGGTCCTGCATGCGCTCTTTCCAGGCCTTGAGGCCGCCTTCCTGGACCCACGGCGGCATGGCGGCGTCGAGCCCGGTCGCGCCGGCCGTGTAGGTGTACATGTCCGTGGTGATCCGCATGCCGTTGGCGCGTGCCTTCTCGATCTTCTCGAGCACCTGGTCGAGCTTGCCCCAGTTCTGTTTGCCGGCTGCCTTGAGGTGGTAGATCTCGGCCGGGATCCGCGCCCGCCGCGAGATGTCGATGAGCTCGTCCACGGCTTCGAGCAGGCGGTTGCCTTCGCTGCGCATGTGGGAGATGTACATGCCGCCGTACGGGGAGGCCTCCTGGCACAGGGCCACGAGCTCCTCGGTGCCGGCGTAGAAGGCGGGCGCGTAGATCAGGGAGGAGCCCACGCCCAGGGCGCCCTCTTCCATGGCCTGCCGCACCAGGGCCCGCATGCGCTGCAGCTCGTCGGGCGTGGGGGGCCGGTTCTCGTAGCCCAGCTCGTGGACGCGCACGGTGGTCGCTCCCACGAAGCTGGCCACGTTCGGCGAGGTCCCGCGCTTTTCCAGGTGCTCCAGGTACTCGCCGAGGGTGGTCCAGGTGATGGGAAACTTGATGTCCCCCTGCTGCTCGACGTACTCCTTCTTCATGGCCTCGTTGAGCGGTCCCATGGACCAGCCCTCGCCCATGACTTCCAGGGTCACGCCCTGCCGGATGTCGCTCTGGCCGCGCCCGTCGTGGATCAGGGAGTCGGTGGCCCAGCTCAGCATGTTGATGAAGCCGGGCGCCACGGCCAGGCCTTTGACGTCGACCTCGCTCTTGCCTGTGGCTTTGCCCAGGTCTCCGACCTTGGCGATGCGGTCGCCCTTGATGGCGACGTCGCCCACGTAGGGCTTACCGCCGCTGCCGTCGTAAATCGTGCCGCCGCGGAGGATCACGTCGTACTCTTCAGCGGCGAGGGGGAGGGCGAAAAGGACCAAGGCGAGAGATAGGCGGCTTAAGAGGCGGATTGTCATCCGCGGAGCTTACCACTCGCCGGAAAGGGGGATGCGGCCTGCCGCGGGCGGGCCGAAATGGATTTCCCAGTCGGCTGGGCCCTGGTCGAAGGCGTCCTTGAGGAGGAACACGGAGGTGGCGGGGATGTAGAGGCCAATGCCGTCCTTGCCGTCACCGTCCCAATCGCCGGCGATCGGAATCCAGCCGGCCTTGGGCAGGCCGAAGCGGACGAAGATGTCCGCGTCTCCACTCATGAGCTGGTTCTTCAGACGGAAGGCGCCCCGGGCCGGATCGTAGAAGCCGGCGCTGTCCCGGCCGTCACCATCCCAATCGCCCGTGACCGGCAGCAAGCGGCTGTGCGGCGGGCCGAAGCGGAAGGAGAGCTCGGTCCCATCCCCCTGCATCCGAAAGGTCGAGGTGGCGCGCTCGTAAAAGCCGACCGTGTCCCGGCCGTCGCCGTCCCAGTCGCCGGTCAGGGGCACCGCTCCCTGCTTCGTCGATTTCCGCGCATCGTACAGCTTGACCGTGGTGCGTCCATCGCCGTCCCAGTCGCCCGCGAGCGGGAGCCAGCCTTTTCCTGGGAGGCCCATCTTCACGGTGCGGTCCTCGGGTCCGGAGAGGTGGAGGTCTTTGACCAGGAGGCGCGCGGCAGAGGGCTCATAGAGCGCCACCGTATCGACCGGGTGAGCCGGGGCGAGGCGGAGCAGGCGGCCGGCCAGGGTGGTCAAGACCAGCTCGCCGTGCGAGTCCTCCCCGAAGGAGGTGACGTAATCGGCCCGCACTGGCAGCTCGCGCACCTGCCATTGATCGGATTTCCGCTCCGCTGCCCAGAGCTGGCCATTGCAAGTGTCACCGAAGATGTAGGCCCCGTGGAGGTGGGGGAGGGCGGTGCCGCGGTACACATAGCCGCCCGTGATCGAGTAGCACGGGTCGTCCTCGTGGGCGTACTCCAGGATTGGAGAGGTGTAGAGCGGCGAGTCGCAGGGGGGCGTGTCCTCGGGGCAGCCTTCGGAGGTGTAGCAGACGGTCCCCTCGAGGACGTTCCAGCCGTAGTTGCGCCCTCCGGGGCTCCCCGCCGGCTCGAAGTCGATCTCCTCCCGCAGCTCTTCCCCTACGTCGCCGATGTAGAGGTCGCCGGTCTGCCGGTCGAAGGAGAAGCGCCAGGGGTTGCGCAGGCCCGTGGCCCAGACTTCCTCCCTCATGGATGTACTGCCGCGGAAGGGATTGCTGGGCGGGATGGCATACGGGGATCCGGAGTCCACGTCGAGGCGCAGGATCTTGCCGAACAGCGTCGCGCCTTGCTGGGCAAAGCACATCGGATCGCCGCCTACATGCCCTTCGCTGCCGCCGTCTCCGATGCTGGCATAGAGGTAGCCGTCCGGCCCGAACTGGAGCTGCCCGCCGTTGTGCTCCTGGTAGGTCTTGGGAACGCGGAGCAGGATCTCGCCGCTCGCGGGGTCGGCCCGGTTGGGATCGGGGGACACCCGGTAGCGGGCGATGACCACCGCGCCTTCGAGGTCCGTGTAGCAGACGAAGAAGAGGCCGTTGTGCCCATAGTCCGGATGGAAGGCAAGGCTCAGGAGGCCGCGCTCGCCGCCGGTGCTGACCAGGGCTTGGAGGTCCAGGAAGGGCTCGGAGCGGAGCGCGCCTCCGGAGAAGACATGGATCACGCCCTTCTGCTGTGTAAGAAAGAGACGATCATCATCAGCGCTCGTGACCGAGGTGAGCCGGAACAGGTCGGTGCCCAGGTCGATCAATGCTGCAGCCGGCGGCGGCCCCACCGGCTGGAAGACCGCCGCCGTGGAAGTTAGAGGCAAAAGCCAGAGCAGCGCCGCAGCGCAGAGCTTACCCATACGGATGCTGAATTTATAAGCAATTCTCTCACCAGGGGAAGCTGCCGAAGGCTTTCTCTTTTGGCCATAGCTCGTCGAGGGTGTCCGCCTCGTAGAGCCGGCCTCCCTTCATCACCCAGCGCAGGCTGGTGGTGTTGAGGATGTCCTCCAGCGGGTTCTTCTCCAGGACGAGCAGGTCGGCGAGCTTGCCGGCGGCAGCCAGCGGCGGAGCTTGCGCTGGTCCTCGGGCCTGAGGCGCGAGAGGAAGAGCTCCTTGTTGGCCGTCCCCGGGCCGCTGACGCCGAGGGTCGGCGAGTAGAAGTAGCCGGCCTGGCCAAGGAGAAGACCGGGTCGCCGCTGGTGAAGACACGCGGCCCGGTCATCCCTCCGGCCTCGAGCGTCTCGGAGGAGGAGAACGTGTTCTGCGAGCCGGAGTCCGGATCGAAGGTGGTCGTCACTCCATAGGCGAGGTACGCCGCCGCCTCGTAGTTGTGCCAGGGGATGATCTCGGCCTGCCCTTCGTTGTGGTGAGCATGCATGTCGACGAAGCCCGGGATCACGGTCGTCCCGGCCGCGTCGAGGACGCGGTCCACCCCTCGGACGTCGCAGTCTCCGAGGCAGGAGATGCGTCCGTCGCGCACGACCACGGTCCCCTTCTCGATGACCTTGCGGCCCTCCAGGGTGACGAGCCGCGCTCCGGTGAGAGCGATGCTTCCCCGGGCGCGGGCTCGCGGGCTCTCCAGCCTCACGTCTCGCGCCTCCAACTTGCAGTTCGGAGGATTCCTGCAGAGGTAGAACCGGTCGCCATCGCCAATCCCAAGGGTGGTGGAGTCGATCCAGCGCGGGGAAAGGCCGCCGTCGGTTGTGAGCCGCCGGCCGGCGAAACCCTCGGCCTCGTAGTCGAGGAACGGCGGCTTGCCATCCGGCCCGGGCTGCGGGAAGGCATGGACGAATACCTCGTCCCCCTCTTCCCAGGCGAGCCAGCGGCCATCGGGCGAAGGGGTGACCTCGTCGGCGTTGCGGAAGGCCGCATGCACCCGCCGATCGCCGCCATTGCGGTCGACCGACACCAGGTCGGTGAGGAACCAGCCCTCCTCTTCACGGTGCTCGGGGAAGTAGATCCTTCCCTCGGGGCCGAACGAGGGGCGGACGATCTCGCGCCGGTGGCTGTAGGGCTCGTAGACGAACCGCGGCCGGCTGACTTTGGTTAGAAGACGGGGTTTTCCTCCATCAGAAGGGAGCAGGGCGATCTCGTAGCCGGTATTGTCCGCCCAGGTGAGCGCGGAACCTTCCCGATTACCGCGAACGATCAGCAGCTCGCGGCCATCGGGGGTCCAGACCGGGTGCAGGTACGGCCGTCCAGCAGGTCGCCGCGGATTTCATTGGAGTCTTCGAGCGGAGTCAGGGCCTGGTAATAAAGATAGCGGCGTCCCGGGAAGGGGAGGGCCACTCCACCGTCCCCTCCACCAGCAGCTCCTCTTTTGCGTCTTTCGCGTCGGGACCGTCGAGCGGGATCCGGAACAGGCCATCCCCGCGCTTGGCAAAGAGGTGCTTGCCGTCGGTGCTCCAGGCAGGCTGGAGGAGGCGGTATCGGGGATCGGTGGGGACCCGCCGGGGGGCCGAGCCGTCCGCGTTCATGATCCAGAGGTGGGGATGGCCGGCGCGGTCGGAGACGAAGGCGATGCGCTTGCCGTCCGGGGAGAAGCGGGGATGGATGTTGAGCGCCACTCCGCTCGACTGAGTCAGGCACTCGGCCTCGCCTCCGGAGGCCGGAAGGCGGTAGACGTGGCCAAGCAGGTCGAAGACGATCCACTTGCCATCCGGGGATAGGTCGAGGGACATCCAGGTCCCTTCGCGGGTGGTGAAGTCGATCTTCCGGACCTTGCCGCGGGGCTGAGACACGTCCCAGGGCGATTCCGCCATTGCTGGGGCTGCAAGCAGGGCAATCAGGGCGAGCGCTTTCAAGGTCATCTGCTAAAGTCTCCCCATCGATGAGAAAGATCGTCCTGATCGCTCTCGGGATTTTGGCCGCCTTCCTATTACTCCTGAACATGCTCGACGGTTTCGTTCGTCAATCCATCTATCCGGCCCCTCGGGTGAGGGTGCCTCCGGCTCCGGCGCCGCTGGAAGAGGTGGTCTTCGACCTCGCCACGGGTGAGCGGATCGTGGCCTGGGCCCACTCCGATCCGGCGCTGCCGCCCGGCCGGCCGGCGGTGGTTTTCTTCCATGGCAACGGGGAGAACCTGGAGACGATGAGGATGTCCGGGACCTTCGACGAGCTCGCCCGGCTGCGGGTCGCCTGGATCGCCGTGGATTACCCGGGCTACGGCCGTTCCACCGGAGACCCATCCGAACAGGGGGTGATGGCGGGAGCTGACGCCGCGGTCGCTTGGCTGAGGGAGCGTCACCCCAGCCGGCCGCTGGTCCTCTGCGGCTGGTCGCTCGGCGCGGCAACGGCCATCGGCACGGCGGCGCGGCATCCGGAGGAGCACATCCGCGGACTGATCGCCCTGAGCCCGTGGACCTCGCTGCCCGACGTGGCCCGCATCCACTTCCCCGGCATCATGGTCAAGTCGATCCTGAAGGAGAAGTACGACTCCCGGGCCGCGGCGAAGAAGGTCCGGGTGCCCTCTCTGGTGATCCACGGCGAGCTGGACAACCTGATCCCGGCGGAGCAGGGCAAGGAGGTCGCCGCCGCTCTCTCGGCGCGGTGGGTGCCTGTCCCCTCGGCCGGGCACAACGATCTGCTGGCCAAGGACGAGGTGTGGATGGAGATGGAGCGGTTTTTGGATGGGTTGGTGAAGTAGCCCTCACCCCCGACCCCTCTCCCGGCCGCACACCCGGACCCCCGGGAGAGGGGAGGCCTCGAGATCCACCGGCGTCGCCATCCGTGGCTTGTAGCAGGGGATAACCTGGTTCACCAGCCACGTATGGCCACGTATGGCGATGACGCTGGATCTTGCGCGCCCCCCTCTCCCGGGGGTCCGGGTGTGCGGCTGGGAGAGGGGCTGGGGGTGAGGGTTTTACCCAACCAGCCGTAGCCCCGCCCGCACATACTCCCGCACCCGCTCCGAATCCAACCGGTCTTCCTCATCCCGCAGACAGGTCTCCGCGTCGAAGCTCAGCTCCGGGAACTCGGCGAGCAGAGGCTCGAGAAGGTGGAGGTTCGAGGCGCTCAGCCCTCCAGCCACGCCGAGCCCGAGCCCCGTGTCCGCCAAGGCGCGCAGGAAGGGGAGGAGGGCCGCGGGATCGAGCGGGCGGCCCTGGCCTCCGCTCGCGTCGAGGAGGAGATCATCGGCCAGGCCGGCGATCTCCCTCGCACGGCGGGCGGCTTCTTCCGGCGGGCCCGCCAGCATGCCGGCGTCCATCTGGATCACGATCCGCAGCCCTCGGAGGGCCTCAAGATCGTCCCGCGAAGGCCAGACCCCGTTGATCTGGAAGCCGTGGAGGTTCGGCCCGCATCTCTCGGCCACAGCGGCGAGCTGGCGGCCGAGCGTGGCGGGCTCGTCGGTGTAGTAGTGGACGAGGTTGAGGGCGATCGGATGGTCCGGGAAGATCTCCGGGATCGCCTCCACCGTAGGAAGGCGCCTGGGGCTCCTCTCCGGCAGGCCCGCGCAGGTCCGCCGGCTCGCGAGCACGCCCACCATGAGGAGACGGCGCGAGGTGAGAGGGACGAGAGCGAGGGCCTCGCTCACCTGGGCCGCGGTGGTGAAGCCCGTCACTCCGATGTAGGGACTCATGAACCTCCGAAGCGCACGCCGAGCTTCTTGAGGAAGTCGAACGGGGGGACGCCGCCGGCGAAGACGAAGACCCAGTCGTTGGGGAGCTCGACCTCCTGCTCCTTGACCTTGAGCTTGACGCGGCCGGGGCCGATCTCGACCGGCTGCGAGCCGAAGAGCGGCTTGACCTTGCCGGCGGCGAGGAGCGCGTCAAGGGCGTCCTGGTTCTTCTTCTTGAGCCGCACGAGCTTGTCCCGGCGATAGGAGAGGGTCACCACGTTTCCTGTCTGGCAGCTCAGGCCGATGGCGGCTTCCGCGGCGCTGTCCCCGCCTCCCACCACCAGGATTTTCTGTCCCCGGTACCCCTCGGCATCGATGAGACGATACATCACCTTCGACAGCTCCTCTCCGGGCACTCCGAGCTTGCGCGGCGTGCCGCGGCGGCCCAGGGCGAGCACGACCGCCCGCGTCCGGACTTCCTCCCCGCGCGCCGTGCGCAGGGTAAATATACCGTCCTCCTCTCTTTGCACTTCCCTCCGGATGTCAATAACCGCCTCGCCGAAGCGCACATCCAGAGTGTGGTCGCGGACCAGCCCTTCGAAGAGATCGAGGAGGACTTCCTTGCTGTACTCCTCCCGGTCCAGCGCTCCCCAGGGCGGAAGCTCGACCTTTTGAGTGAGGACCATCTTGCGCCGCGGGTAATGGAGGAGGCTCCCGCCGAGAGTCTCCTCGCGCTCGAAGACGGCGTAGGAGAGGCCGGAGGTCGCGGCGGTGAGGCCGGCGCTCAGCCCGGCTGGTCCGGCTCCGACGATCGCGACATCCAGGATGCCGGGCGTCTTCTCGGTCCGTGGCAGATGCTCGATAACCCGGCGTCCCTGGAAAGCCGCGTTGCGGACGAGGGAGAGGCCGCCTAGCTCGCCTACGATGTAGATACCGGAGACGGTGGTCTGGTAATGATCGTCGAGGAGGGGAACGTCCTCCCTCGATTTGAGGTCGCCGAGGCCGACCTGGATGGCGCCGACCGGGCAGGCTTCTTCGCAGCGGCCATGCCCCACACAGCGCAGGCCATTGACCACCACCGCCGTGCCCCCTACGACTCCGAGCACATCCCCCTCAGGGCAGGCTTTGACGCAGGCTCCGCAGCCGATGCAGCGGCTCGGATCGATGTAGGGGAACTGGGCCGCGGGCTTGTCGATGCCCAGGGCCGCGGCTTCCTCCTTGCGCTCGCGGTCCAGCTTCACCCGCCGACGGAAACGGAGCAGGTAGGGGAGGACGATCAGGCCCGCGATCAGGAGGGCCGCGCCCCAGACGAGGACCGGCTCCGTCAAAATCGGTATCCCAGCCCCAGGGTCATGCGCTGCCCTTCGATCTCGTCTCCGGTGAGGACTTCCAGCTCGGCCTGGCCGAAGAGGTCCAACGGTAGCTCCAGCCAGAGCGAGGCGCGGGCCCATTGGGTGGTGGTCTCCTCGTCGACGAGCAGCGACTGCCGCGACAGGGTACCGCCCAGGCCGAGGCTCAGTTCGTGCCCGCCGCCGAAACGCCGGCCGACCCGAGTGGTGACGAGCAGGCCGTCGGTGGTCGGATTGGTGAAGCCAAGCACGTCGGCGCCCACGAACAGCTTCAAGCCGGACAGCTCCGGGTGCCAGGCGCCCACGCCGAGGGAGAAGCTCGTCTCGGAGTCGGCGCCCTCGATCCCCTCATCGCGGGCATCCAGGGCATGCGCGCCCGCGGTCACGGAGAAGTTGAGCCCCCGCGCCGGACCGGTCTGATAGCTGACCCGCAGCCCCTGCCGCGTCAGGTCGTCGAACAGCTCCGTGGGGATGAAGCGGCTCTCCTCGGTGAGGAAGCGCTCGAAACGGTCGTAGGAGATCACCAGGCGGCTGCGCTCCGAAAGGCGACCCAGGGCGGTGAGCGAGAGTTGGGAGAGCTGCGAGGTGCTGCCGGCGGCCTCCTCCCTCCAGCCGGTGTTGAGGTCCAGCTCGGCGTGCTGAAAGAAGGTCCAGCGCTGGCCGGGGTCGTAACGGGTCTCGATGGCCACGAACTCGCGGCTGATGTCGGTCTCTCCCTCTTCGCGGACTCCGGCCACGAAAAGCTCGAGTCCGTTCGACTCCGGGGCGATGCGGACGAAGGCGCCGTACTTGGATCCGGAGCCGTCGAAGCCCAGCTCCTCGATGTTGGGCCGGCGGCCGTAGAAGCCGCCCACCTCGAGCGGTCCGAGGACGCGCACCTTGCCGAGGCCGCCATCCAGGTAGCCGATGCCCACGAACGGGCCAGCGCCGAGGCGGCCGACCCGGAAGCCATAGCGGGCGTCCTCCGGCTCATAGATCAAGGACAGCTCGTAGAGCCGGTCGCGGCTCGTGGATTCGGGAATGCCGCCGATACTGCTCACGAGCCGACGCTCGCGCTCCTCGTCGAGGCTGCGCATCCGGAGCCGGAGTTGGAGCGGAGTACCGACGATGTCCCGCACCCGCACGTTGAGCCGTGCGGCCGTGCGGTTGAAGTCGCGGCGGCTCTCGGTGCCATCCGAAAAGACCTCGCTCTCCAGGGAGACCGCGCCGGTCACGCGGGTCCGGGTTGGACGCGGGCTTTCCGTTCGCGGGATGGGCTTCTCGGTCCGAGGAGCTTCCGCCGGCGGGGGAGCAGGAACGGGAGCGGGAGCCGCCTCGCCGATCCGCCGCACGCGGTCATCCGCCTGGATTGCCTTGCGTTCGTTCAGGACGCGGCAGGAAGCCGAGTGCTCCGCCGTGAAGAGAACCTCGATCTCCGCGATGACTTCACTCCCGCGGACGACCTCCAGCCGGTCTCCCACCTCGATCCCCGAAGCCCGGCCATTGTTCAGATAAATCGTATCCGCGGACCTGTAGCGCACCGCGAGGGGGTTCTGAGCCATCAACGGCACGGCAATCAGCAGGAAAATGTAGGGGCGGGTCTTGTGCCCGCCCGGGAGGGGGAAGATCCCGCTCCAAGATCCTGCCGAATTTCGTTCCCGGACGTTTCCCCCACCCGGGCGGGCACAAGACCCGCCCCTACAGACGAGGGCCACGAGATGGACGAGATAAAAGAAGTGCCTTTTCATCTCTACTCCCTCCCCTGCGGATGGCAGGACAGACAGGCGTTGCTCTCATAGCGGTAGCCGCGGACGTCGTCGTCGTCGTGCTCCTCGTCCATCTCTCTCCGATTGTGCTCGTGGCAGTTGAGGCAGGAG
The DNA here is from genome assembly GCA_963741305.1 of uncultured Holophagales bacterium. Taxonomy (GTDB): domain Bacteria; phylum Acidobacteriota; class Thermoanaerobaculia; order Multivoradales; family UBA5704; genus DATMER01. The sequence continues at coordinate 1,484,817 of CAVUHL010000003.1, forward strand.
AAATTCTGGAAGCTCCCCTGGTTGACCGACGTGTGGCAGTCCGAGCAACTGTTCCAGACCCCGCGGTGCGGGCCGGAGAAGATGGGGAAGAACCGCGCGTCGTGCGCCCGGAAGTCCGCGTCCGAGAAGTCCGAGGTGGTGTGACAGGTCTCGCAAGTCGTCGGGAACCCGGAGCGGACGTGGTCGGGCTGCGCCCGGCGGTAATCCTCGGCGTGGCAGGAGAAGCAATCCATCGGCGTGCCGCGGAACTCGAAGGGCGGGCTCCCCCGGTGGCAGGAGCCGCAATCCACCGCCGCGTGGGCTCCGGTCAGCGGGAACAGGCTCGCGTTGTGGATCTCGAACACCCGGCGCCGGCTGTCCCAGCCATGCGGCGAGTGGCAGCTCTCGCACGAGAGCCCCAACTCGCCCTGGTGCGGGTCGCGGTGGCAGTCCGCGCACGCCGAGGCCACGCGCTGGAACCGGAGATCCTGGTGGCACCCCAAGCAGGCGACCTTCTGGTGGCTCTTGATCAGGGCGAACCCGGTCTCCTTGCCATGATCGAAGGGCAGGGGCTCGCGCAGCGGGCGCCATCCCTCGGGGGAATGGCAGTGCTCGCAGCCCCAGCGCAACGGGCCATGCGGATTGCCGCCGGTGGTCTCCTGGCCCTGAGCCCGGCCTCGAGTCTGGCCCTGCGCCGTTCCCAGGATGGCTGCGGTCAGGAATCCGGCAGCCAGCAGGAGTTGTAGGAGCAGCCGTTTCTTCATGTGGTTCTCCCGTGACAACCTTCGCAGGTGATCGGAAGCGGTTTGAAGCGGACGACCCGGCCTTCAGATCGATGACACGCGCTACAGGGCAGGCGGGCGTGGGCTCCCACCAGCTTGAAGCGCGAGTGCCGGTCGTGATCGAACGTGACGCGGGCCCAGCTCTGCACCGAGTGGCACGATTGGCAGCCCGCCTGGACGAGCTGCCCCTCATGGGGATCGCCATGGCAGGCATTGCAGGCTTTGGGAGTGCCTTGAAACTTCCCCTGCTTGTGGCATTGGCCGCAGGACACCTTCTGATGCCCGCCTTCCAAGGGGAAGCCGGTCTTCGTGTGATCGAAGGCCGCGAGATGCGTCCAGCCCTCGATCGAGTGGCACGTCCGGCACCCCTGCGGACCCTGGACGCGGCTCACCTGCCCTTTGTGGGGATCGCCGTGACAGGCCTGGCACTCGGTGGACTCCCACTTGAAGCGGATCACCCCGGAGGCGTTCTTCTTGTGACAGGAGATGCAGGGCACCGCGAGGTGAGCCCCCTGAAGAGGGAAGCGGGTCTTCTGGTGCCGCTCCAGGGGGAAGGTCGAGGGAGAGAAGCCCGACAGCGTGTGGCAGCTCTCGCAGGCCGAGCTTGCGATCTGTCCCGCGTGGACGTTCTTGTGACAATCCGCGCACGCCTGGAACTTTGCGAAGCGCAGGCTCCGGCCAGAGGTGTGGCAAGACTGGCAGCTCACCTTCTGATGCTGCCCGCGCAGGGGGAAGCGGGTCTTGTCGTGATCGAACTTTGCGCTGCTCCCCACCTTCCATCCGGCGGTGGAGTGGCACTGCTGGCAAGTCGTGCCGAGCCGCCCCTGGTGCGGGTCCTTGTGGCAATCGGTGCACCGCTGGTGCGCCAGCTTCGTGAACTTTCCCGATTTGTGACAGCTCGCGCAGGCCACGGCCTTGTGCTGGCCGGTGAGCGGGAAGCCGGTGCGGTCGTGATTGAAATTGGCCATGGCACCCGTCTTCCACCCGGCAGTGGAGTGGCACTGCTGACAGGTAGCTCCGAAGCGTCCCTGGTGCGGGTCCTGGTGGCAGCTCGCGCAGCTCTGGTGCTGGATTCCCTTAAACTGCCCGCTCGGGTGACAGCTCGCGCAAGCGACCTTCTGATGCAGTCCGGTGAGAGGAAAGACCGAATGGTCGAGCTTCGCAAGCGGCTTCCAAGCCACCGTCGTGTGGCAGGAGACGCAGGCCTTTTGAGCGAACTGGCCGCGGTGCTCGTCCCGGTGGCAGGAACGGCAGGTGGGGGAGAGCCCGAGAAAGGTTTTCTTCGGCGGACGGTGGCAGGACTGGCAAGCCTGCTTCGCGTGCGCTCCTTGCAGCGGCCATCCGGTCGAGCGGTGATCGAATCCAGCCTGTCCCTTCTTCCCCCAATCGATGAGCTTGAACTCCCGTCCGTGGTGCTCGATGTGGCAGGTCTGGCAGGCGCGGTACTCGGGCCGGGCGTGAAGCCGGCTGGACTTGATGGCGGTGTGGCAGTCGAGGCACTTCGAGGGCGCCACACCCTGGCCGGCCTGGTGGCACTTCAGGCAGTTGGCGCTCCCTTCCAGCTTGGCGTGCGGCTGGCTGAGCTTGCCGGGGGAGAGCTGGGCCGCGAGGGGGGCCGAAGCGAGGAACAGCGCCAGGATGATCCCCTTTCGCATCCTATTGCCAGGCGTAGCCGGTCATGATCGCGACCGCGATGTGGAGGATCATGAAGACGTACATCACGACCGCGAAGGGTTTGTGCAGGACGTGCCAGTGATGAAACAGCTCCTGAAGCCGGCTCCACAGCAACAGCCGCCGCTGGAGGAGCGCCTTCTGGCGGATTGTCCGCAGCAGCTCGGCGGATCCCCGATGGCGGGACAATCGGTGGAACGAGCGCAGCCGCCAGCGCAGGCGGATCCCGTCCAGAGGCATGCGGAAGAGGGACGGCGACAGGTCCGCCGCGAGAGCCTCCAGCTCCTTGAGCGGCCCCTCTCCCAGCTCTTCTTTCAGCCGCAGGGAGAGCTCCGCATTCAGCTCCTCGACCTCCTTGAGGCTGAGCTGATCGCCGGCCCGCGTGCGTGGGATCTGGAGGTAGAGGTAGCGCCCAAGGACCCCCGAGAGCGCCACCACCACCATCGACCAGAAGCTGAGCGCCACCAGCCCGTGCACCTTGAACGAGCTGTGGAGCACCACCAGCAGCGGCCCGATCACGCCGCAGAAGATGTGGAAGTCGAGCCAGTCGCGGAGCTTGCCCGCGCCGCGTAGCGCCTTGGTCCGCTTGCGCACCGAGTAGACGAGCATCACGACCATCAGCGACGAGCCCACGATGCCGAGCAGGTGCCCGCGCGAGCCGCCGGGCTTGAGCGTCCAATAGTCCTCGTGCCGCGGACGCTCGATCAGGGGGGTGCCGTAGTACGAGCTGCCCTCCCACGCGAGGACGGCAATGACCGCCAGCGCGGCGGCGTAGACCGTGGTCAGGACGAGCTTGCGGACGGGCAGCTTCATACCAATAGAGGTAAGACAGGCGCGGGGGGCGGTTTGGAACAGGCCTCACCCCCGGCCCCTCTCCCGGCCGCACACCCGGACCCCCGGGAGAGGGGAGCGCGCGAGATCCACAGACATCGCCATATATCGCTCGCCCGGTAGAAACCCGGTCCTGCTGTGGACAAGCCACTTATGGAGTTGCGGTTGGATCTGGAGGCCTCCCCTCTCCCGGGGGTCCGGGTGTGCGGCGGGAGAGGGGCTGGGGGTGAGGGGCCGCGGAAGGTCCGGTCTAAACCAGGTCTAAACCGGACCTAAACCGGCTTCGGAGCCCACGCGTGGAAGAAGCTGACGATCTCGGCCACGGAGAGCAGCGCATTGGCATTCCGGAACTCGCCGTCCGTCTGCGCCTTGACGAGCGTGCCATCGGGCTCCAAGATCGCAATCGCCGGGATGCCGCGCACGACGTCCATGCCGTAGTCGGCCATGATGTCGAGGTTCTGGTTGCGGTTGCCCACCGTGATCTTCACCACGATGTAGCTCGGTTCGAGGATGGGCGTGACGAGCCGGTGGGTGAGCGCCCGGTTCAGGGCGTAGCAGTCGGGGCACCAGTCGGCGCCGAACACGACCGCCACGCGCTTGCCCTCCCTACCGGCAAGCTTCAAGGCGGCGTCGATGGCCGCGTGGGCATCGGCCTCGTAATCGTTCATGCTGTCTTCCTCCCTCATTCATAGGATCGGATGGTGGCCAGGGTCAGGCGCCCGGCCCAGTCCAGGGTCTCCGGAGTGACTTTCTCCGGAGTATCCAAAGGTGAATGATAGGACGGTTCGACGCCGGTCCAAAGCCAGCCCGTCTCGATCCCCCGGCTGGCGAAGGGCACGGAGTCCGAGATCTGGGGGGTGAAATGCTCCCGCACAGGCACGCCGAGCCCGCTGGCGAGGCCGAGCATCCGCTGGTGGACGCCGCGCTTCATGTTGATGCGAAGGGTGGAGAGAAGAGCATCCCCGCGGCCGATCATGTCCAGGTTGATCATGGACACGAGGTTGCGCGCCGCCTCGGGAGAGAGGCTCTGGGCATAGTACCGGGAGCCGACGACGGACTGTTGCTGAGGCCCGGGCCGCCCCTCCTCGGCCCCGAACGCCACGAACACCACCGGCAGCCGGGCAGGGCGAGCCGCCAGCACCCGGGCCAGCTCCAGGAGGACCGCCACACCCGAAGCGTTGTCATTGGCCCCCGGGCTCCCCACGACCGTGTCGTAGTGCGCGCCGACCAGGAGGTAGCGGTCCACCGCCGGATCGAATTCCGGGCCGGAGGGCAGAGCCACGACATTGGCGGAATCCCCGCCGCCGGGAAGGGGCACCGGCTGGCGCTCGACCCGGTAGCCCGCCGCCGCCAGGGCCTTTTCGACATAGGCCGCAGCGCGAGCCTCCGCAGGGCTGCCGGTGGGCCGGGGACCTGACGCGAGCGCCCGCAGGTGGGCCATGGCCTTTTGGAGGTCGATCGCCTCCCCTTGGACACGCACCACGGGCCGGGGGGTTGGGGGCGGCGGGGGCTCAGGCTGCTCGCGGCAGGCGGCGAGCAGCAGGGAGACCGTTAGGACGGAAACCCATCGCTTGGACAGGGCGGAGAGCATTGGGGACAGTTTACCCGCGGAAGGCCCTCACCCCCGGCCCCTCTCCCATCCGCACACCCGGGCCCCCGGGAGAGGGGAGGCCTCTAGATCCAGCTTCCATCTCCACCTGCGGCTTGCCCTGTCTCGTTTCTCCGGGCGAGCCCCGTACGGTGATGTCGGTGGATCTCGCGCGCCCCCCTCTCCCGGGGGTCCGGGTGTGCGGCCGGGAGAGGGGTTGGGGGTGAGGGCCGGTAACTTCCCCCACCCACTTCCGTAAACTACCCCTGATGAAGATTCGCACCCAGCTCGTCCTGGCCTTCCTGCTGCTCTCCGTATTACCCCTCACCGGGATCGTCCTCTACTCCTACGCCTCCTCCCAGCGGGCCGTGCGCAAGGTGGTGGAGGCCGAGGCCGAGGAGCTGACGCAGCAGATGAACGGCCGCATGTCCACGATCCGGGCGGAGCTGGGGCGCAGCGCCGAGCGGGTGGGCGAGATGCAGATGGCCTCGCTGCTGGATCGGCAGACGGAGGAGGAGCTGGAGAAGGATTTCCCCGAAGTGCTCCGGGCCATGGGCGAATCGGCTTCCCTGGTGGACTCCCTGGAATTCACGCCGTCCGTGCCCGCCGCCCCGCCCGCGCCTTCAGCAAAAGCTCCTCCCGCTCCCGAGCTTCCCACTCCCCGCGTGTCCGGCGACCCGACAGCTCTTCCCGCTTCGCCTGCTCCGCCCGCCCCGCCGCCGATGGTCATCGACGTCCGGGAGATCCTGGCAGAAGTCGAGAGGGCCCATGGAGAGGTCGGAGCCATCCAGGACGACCCGGAGATCCAGCGGGTGATCGAGCAGGCGAACCGGATCGCAGCCGAGGCGGTGGCTGGCGGCCGGGTCATCGTCCACTCGACGCCGGAAATGCCGGACACGTCTGAGAAAAGGGCGGAGCTGGAGAGGAAGGTTCGCCAGGCCGAGGCGCGCAACCGGGAGCTGGAGGCCCGGCTCGAGAAGCAGCGCAGGGAGACCCGTCTCCTCATCGGCAAGGACATCGGGGCCCCGGTCAAGGAAGAGGGAGGGCGCGTGGTCGGCTGGGTCCGCGTCCAGGTCCGTCCCGAGGAGATCCTCAGCCGGGTGCTCGGAAGGACCCAACGCGAGCGAGGGGAGATCCCGTTCGCCGTCGACGCCGAGGGCAACGTCCACACCGCGAACGAGGAAGACCTGCAGAAGATCAAGGCCCTCCCGATCACCCGGAGCCTGGTCGATTCCTCCCGGCAGATCCTCGACGGCTGGGTCGTCGTGACCTCCAACAAGGACGAAGAGAGCGGGCTCACCCTCGGCGTGGCGCGGCCGATCCGGCAATCCCTCGAAGAGCTCAGGCGCACCGCGGCGCGCAACTTCGGCTACGGCCTGGCCCTGATCGCCTTCGCCCTGGTTGGCATCCTGCCGCTGTCGAACCGGATGACCCGGGACGTGGGCGTCCTGCAGCAGGGCGCGGAGCGGATCGCGCAAGGGGACCTGGCGACGCGGGTCTCCGTGCGGTCGCGCAACGAGATCGGCGCCCTGGCCACGGCGTTCAACCGCATGGCCGGGGACCTGCGCACCAACCAGGAGAAGCTCGTCGAGCAGGAGACCGAGCAGCGCCTCCTGCGCAGCGAGTACGAGCGCAAGACCCGCGAGCTGGAAGAGGCCCGCACCTTCCAGCTCTCCCTCCTGCCCAAGACCCTGCCCGCCCATCCGCGCTTCGAGATCGCCGTCTCCATGCAGACCGCGACCGAGGTCGGAGGCGACTACTACGACTTCCACCTGTCCGAGGACGGCATCCTGACCACCGCGGTGGGGGATGCCACGGGGCACGGCGCCCGGGCCGGGACGATGGTGACGGTGGTGAAGAGCCTGTTCTCCGCCGACTCCGGAAGGTCCGCGCCGAGGGACTTCCTGGCCGAGGCCGCCGTGGCCGTGAAGCGCATGGAGCTGGAGCGGATGGCCATGAGCCTGACCCTCGCCCGCATGGATGGGAAGACCCTCACGCTAGCCGCCGCCGGCATGCCCCCCGCCCTGCTGTACCGCGCCGCATCCCAAGAGGTGGAAGAGATCGCCCTGGAGGGGATGCCGCTGGGCGGTCTCGCCTACGACTACCAGGAGCTGAGCCTGAAAGTGGCCTCTGGAGACACTCTGCTCCTGATGAGCGACGGTCTCCCCGAGCTGCAGGACGAGCAGGGCGAGCCCTTCGGCTATCCCCGGGTGCGCCAGGGCTTCCAGGAGCTGGGAAGCTGGACTCCGGAAGAGATCATCGCCGGTCTGGGTGACGCAGCGCGCACCTGGACCGGCGGAAAACCCCCCAACGACGACGTGACGTTCGTAGTGCTGCGCTTTAGAGCGTAGGCAGCGAGCGGGGCGGGCTCCGCCCCACTTGGGGGAGCATCCGCCCTAAATGGGGCGGCGTCCGCCCCGTATGGGGGAGCGATTGCCCCACATGGGGCGAGAGTCGCCCAAAAAAGGGCGAACGCTCCCCCAAGTGGGGGAGTTACTCCCCCAGCTAGGGCGATGACTGCCCCACATGGGGCGAGCGTTGCCCCATCTGGGGGGAGAGCTCCCCTTTTTGGGGCGGACGTTCCCCCATCTGGGGCGGACGCTGCCCCACAAAGGGCGAAGACCGCCCCAGATTCCCGAGCTACTCCCCTGGGAGCGCCGGCGTCTCGCCGGCCCACGCTCCCCGCCCCCGAAGAAGGTCGGGCCTTCGGCCCAATGTTTTTTAGGAAGCCGGCGAGACGCCAGCGCTCCCAGGGGGCTCGCGCGAGCAGAGGAGGAGGGCCGATGCGCGTGATATCTTGAGAGAAACCTACGACGAGCCCGAATCCATGCCCTCCCACCCCTACGCGCCGAGTCGTTCCCAGAGCGCGCGCCTAGCGATCGACTTGGTCGCCCCCAAACGCTCGGCTCACGCTTCCATCCGAGGCTATCTGTACCAAGCTTGCGTAGGGGTGGAGCGCTGGCTGTCTCTGAAAGAGGGAGAGGTGCTGCTGTGTGAGGGCGATGAAGACTTGGACAGACTGCTCTTAGAGGAGGGTTTAGGCGTTATTGAGCAGGTAAAGGTGCGATCTCGGCCGGTCGAAGATCGAGTGCTGAGGGAGAGCTTGCAACGCTTCGCCGAGACCTTTGTGGCCCTGCGCCAGAGGGGGGAGGACCGCCAATTCGTCTTCATCTGCACAGCAGAGCGGGCCCGAGCGGGCCGTCGCTTCGACGGGATTGATCCAATGTCGTATTGGCTGGAGGGCGGGGAGAAGCGCTCGGAAGTGGAGCAGGAGACCGCCCGGGGAGCGGTGCGCCGGTGGCTTGCCCTAGAGACGGAATCGGCTACCAAGGACGGCGGTAACCTCCGGCACCTAGAGGGGGCCCTTGCTTGGCTGGACGGAGAGGTGGGGCGCTGGAGGGCGTTTCTTGACCGAGTTGAGTGGCGCTTCGGAGCGCCGGACATAGACGGAGTACGGGCCGTGATCGAGGAACGCCTGCAGCAGCGCTCCGACGCCAACTCCCTACCCTTGGGTGAGGTCTTGGTGGACTGGCTGGTGAGCCGCGTCTTGAAGGCCTCGAGCCATCCCGGGCCAGTGGAGCGGGTGCTCACCCGGGAGGGGTTGAACGAACTCTTGGTCGAAGTGGCCGGGGAATTGACGGATTGGAGCCGTCGCCAGGGCTTTAACATCCGACAGGCTTTCAAGGAACTCGCCGGTCTGGGACCTCTCCTCACGCCAGGCGTTGCCTCGCTGCCTCTAGTGCATACAGACCACGGACAAAGTGGCCTTGTGCCCCCCGGCAAGCTACTGACCGCCGCCTATGAGGTGGTTCCATTCGAGGAGGAAGCCCGCGCCGGGGAACTGGGTGAGTTAGAGGCTTGGTGCAACGAGAAGCGGTCTCGGATGGCTTGGTTATGGACGGGCGAACTAGGTGCTGGTAAAACGCGTTTGGCGATTGAGCTCTGTAGACGCCTAGCTGCCATTGGATGGGAGACAGGATTTCTCCGCTTGGACGTGAGGACCGACGACTTGGAATCCCTGGTCCGGGGAGTCCTCCCTCGTTTAGTTGTCGTAGACAATGCTCAGACCCGCCTGGAGCTGTTGAAGGCGGTGCTCACGCGGGTCGGAGAGGCCCAGGGGCCGCCGAAGTTGCGGCTGCTTCTGCTCGCGCGACAGGCGGGCGCTTGGTGGGGGCTGCTCAAGCTAGCTAGTAGGGATGCAGAAGATTTGCTCTTGAGTTCCCCCATCGCCAGATCTCTGGGTCCCTTGGTGAAGAACGAAAGGGAGATCCTGGAAGCCTATCGACGAGCACTCATCTCTTTTCACGAAATAACACACCAAGCAATGCCGGAGGATTTTTCTCCGCCCGTTTTTTCAGCCGAAGAGGCTCGATTGCCCCTTCTCCTTCACATGCGGGCACTGGAGTCTAAAGACGTTGGCACCCTTCCGGGTGCTGACGGCTTGCTTTCCCGCCTTGTTAACCGTGAGAGGATGATCTGGGGAGCTGCCCTTCAAGATCTTAGGATTCTTTATGGCTCTATCCCTGCTTGTGCAGAGGGGATGATCGAGAAAACGATGGCATCTATTACGATGCTAGGTGGAGTGAGCAATCAAGTAGAGGCGGAGGCCGTTGCGGAGGCGGCGGGGTCGCATTCACCTGCTGAAAGGCGAGTTATCATAGAAGTGCTTCATCGTCTCTATTCTGGTCCAGAAGTTGGGGGGCAATTTGTGCAGGCGCTTCAACCGGACCGTCTCGGTGAGGAACTAGTCGCCCAGGTTCTGGGAGGACGCCATGACCGATAAAAGGCATGAGGGAGCCACACTCCCGAGTAAGCTCCTCCAGGTTGGAGGTCCGGCTGGCAGAAAACATCTCCTCACTTCTCTCACTCGTCTTGCCGCAAGGCGCCCTGAAGCGCGAGGTTGGTTGAAGAGCGCTCTATCGGAAAATTTAAAGGAACTAATGGAACCAGCCGTCTTAGTCGCATTCGAGACAGGCGATCCTATAGGCCAAGTTCTGGCGGAACTGATTGAGGAGCAAGGGGACGAGCAGATTGTTCGACAGCTGCAAGAACTCTGTGATCAGCCGCAATTTGAGAATTCCATACCTCTGCTCGAATTAGGCGTGATAGTAACAAAGAAGGTCCTAGAGAGTTACGGGTTAGATTTTTCCTCTGAACCTGCCGATAGGGTGCGGGCTTATGCTCATCTCTTGGAGAATCTTGCTACCCGCCTTGGAGCCCTGGGTCGACTGGAGGAAGCGCTAGAGCACGCTGAGCATGCCGTGGGTCTCTTTCGGGGTCTGCCCCCCGAGACTCCTGATGTAGCAGCCGATTTGGGGAGAAGCTTAACCAACTTGGGCCTCCGTCTCAGTGCTTTAGGTCGTGTAGAGGATGCACTTTCAGCGAGCGAGGAGTCGATAAGTCTGGTTCGGCAGTCGTCTCGCCTTCAGTTCGCAAATCACGTCAATGTTCAGATCCTGGGTGATAACAACGTCGTCCTCATCGGCAGATCCCGCCTCGACCTTACGCTCTACCGCGGGCGGAGGGGGGCGGCTTTTTCCTCTCCTGGGGAGGCGGGCGAGGCAGCCGAGGTCCTCAGCCCCTATGCCATGGCGGTCCCTCTCGTAGGCCGGGAGCGGGAATGGTCCGATCTCTGGACTTGGCTGAACAGCGGCTTGTCTGTATCCATCCGTGTCGTCACCGCGCCTGGCGGTGGCGGCAAGACGCGCCTTGCACTGGAACTCTGCGAGGAGGCTGTCCGCCGGGGGTGGTACGCCGGCTTCGTGAAGACTACAGCGCCCTTGGACTCTGTTGCAGGAAAGTTGCCGCGCCCGACGCTCGCTGTGGTGGACTACGCCGCCGCCCGGCTCCCCTGGCTGCGGGAGTGGTTGGCCGACCTCGCCAGTTCGCCGCCCGTCGGCGGTCCGCTGCGCATCTTACTCCTCGAACGGAACGCTGATCCGGCGTTGGGTTGGTGGGCGGAGACGTTCCGGAGGGGGAGTTGTGGAGATGCAGCAGTCCGGCACCTGCTGGATCCTGCCGATGGTCCCTACCCACTCCCACCACTTCGCCAGGTGGAACAACGGCGGGCTATCCTAGAAGCAACGCTCCGGAGCATCGGGAGCGATTTACGGCTACCGACGCGCGAGGAGCACCCGGACTTCGACCGCCAGTTGGCGACGCTGAGTTGGGGTGGCGAGCCGCTCTTTCTTATGATGGCTGCCCTTACCGGAGCGAAGTGCGGTCTGGGGCACGTCCTCTCCTTGAATCGGGCAGACCTAGCCTTCGAGGTCGCTCAGCGGCGCGAGTTGAACCGGATTAGTCAGATCGGGATGAGCCGCCTAATCTCAGAGTCTTTGGTCTGCCACATGGCGGCCTACGTGACCCTCTGCCAAGGACTTACGCGCGAGCAAGCGGAGGTAGCAATTGTAGTTGAGGACGAGGCATTGCGGCACGATCGTCTCAGTGATCCGCTGGTGATCTACGGGGCTCTGTACAACGCCCTTCCTGGAGCCGGGAATGCCATCGCGCCCATTCTGCCTGATGTGGTCGGGGAGGCTGCAATCTTGATGGCGCTCGGCGAGATGGATTTGGCAAAGGCTAGCGAGGCGGTCGTCCGAGCAGCAAACCAGGCACCGGAAAGGGTAGCAGCGACTGTGATGCGGATGGTCCAGGACTTCGGTGATTACGATAGCCGGCCAATAGAATGGCTGAACCGACTGACCGAAGACGTTATCGATTTAGAGGGATTGAAGAGGCTCGTTGGTCAGTTGCCAGAGAAGACTATAGTATTACGCGAGTTCTCTGCTAAAGTGATGGCGGCGCTGCTCGAGCGACTCCGTGGGGAAGGCGAAAAGGAAGGCATAGCTCTAGCCAGCAATAATCTTTCTATATATCTGGCCTCCCTTGGCCGTAGAGAAGAGGCGTTGGAGGCAGTGCAAGAGGCGGTTTTCCTATACCGTGATTTAGAGCAGTTCCGTCCTGATGTGTTCGGCCCCGACCTTGCAACATCGCTCAACAACCTATCCAATAGTCTGAGCGAACTTGGCCATAGTGAAGAGGCTTTGGTGGCGGTGCAAGAGGCGGCTTCCCTATACCGGAATCTAGCGCAGTCGCGTCCTGATGCGTTCGGGCCAGACCTCGCAACATCTCTCAACAACCTGTCCAACCGTCTGAGCGATCTCGGACGTCGTGAAGAGGCTTTGGAGTCAGTGCAAGAGGCGGTTGCCCTATACCGGAATCTAGTGCAGTTCCGTCCTGATGCATTCGGTCCGGATCTCGCGACATCTCTCAGCAACTTGTCCAACCGCCTGAGCGATCTCGGTAGGCTGGAGGAGGCTTTTAACTCGGTACAGGAGGCTGTAGATCTGTACCGTGAGCTGTCGTTTTTGCGACCCGATGCTTACCGTCCAGACTTTGCGACGTCTCTCAACAACCTATCCAACCGCCTAAGCGCCCTTGGCCATCGCGAAGAGGCATTGGCGGTCGTGCAGGAGGCGGTGGATGTGTACCGCGAGCTTTCGCAGGCTCGTCCCGACGCGTTCTATCCGAATCTTGCGCTATCACTCAACAACCTTTCCAATCATCTGAGCGCTCTTGGCCGTCAAGAAGAGGCTCTGGAGGCCGTGCAGGAGGCATTAGCTGTATATCGTGAGCTTTCTCAGTCTCGTCCCGACGCGTTCCGTCCGGACACGGCGAAGTCGCTCAACAACTTGTCGAATTATCTGCGCGCTCTTGGCCGTCCTGAAGAGGCTCTAAGGGCTGTCGAGGAGTCGGTGGCTGTATACCGTGAGCTTGCGCCATTGCGTCCGGAGGCATTTCGTCCGTACTTGGCAATTTCGCTCAACAACCTATCTGTTCATCTGAGCGCTCTTGGCCGACGTGAAGAGTCGCTGGAGACAGTAGAGGAGGCAGTGGATGTCTATCGCGAACTTTCGCGGTCCCGTCCTGATGCGTTCCGGACGGATCTTGCGACGTCGCTCAACAATCTTTCCAATCGGCTGAGCGATCTTAGCCGCCGTGAAGAGGCTCTGGCGGCAGTGCATGAGTCAGTGGCCATCCGGCGCGAGCTTTCGCAGTCCCGTCCTGATGCGTTCCGGCCGGACCTTGCCTCCTCTCTCCACAACGTTGCCCTCCGGCTGCAGGAACTTGGCAGGCTTGGTGAAGCGCTGGAGGCCTCGGAAGAGGCCGTCCGCATGCTCCTGCCTTTCTTCCAAGCGCTTCCGGCAGCTTTTCGGGGCTGGATGACATGGATGACCAGCTTGTATCAGAAGTTATCGGTGGAGAATGGCCGACAACCCGATCCCGAGCTGATCCAAGCGATCGCCTCTTCATCGGAGCGAGTCGAGCCTTCTTCTGACCCAGGGAGCCCATCATGATCGATCCTGCAATCGTCGCAACAGCCGTCGTATCCGTACTCTCCCCCTACTTCGTAGAAGCCGCCAAGGCCGGTGCGAAGAAGATCGGGGAGGCGACCTTCGAGGGAGCCGGCAAGCTGTACAAGACGCTCAAGGAGCGTTTCACCGAGCCCGCCGAGGAGAAGGCCCTGGCCAAGCTGGAGGCCGCGCCCGAGAAGCCGGACGCCCAAGCGGCCTTGCGGCTGTTTCTGGAGGAGCGGCTCGCGGCGGCCCCCGACCTCCTTGCCGAACTGGCTCGGCTTGTGGAAGAGGTCCGGCCGGGAGTCTCCATCCAGCAGACAGCGAACATCACAGGGGATCGCAACACGAACGTCCAGATCTCGGGGAGCGGGAACCGGGTGGGGAACGGGTAAGGAAACCATGCCCTCTCTCGACGCGCCGAGCCGTTCCCAAAGCGCAAGCGTCTCCGGCGCGGATAACGTCAACGTCCAGATCCAGGGCGACAACAACGTCGTCCACCTCGGCAGGTCCCGCCTCGACCTTACGCTCTATCGAGGACGCCGGAGGGCAGTCTCTTCCCCTGCCGTCGAGGCAGGGGAGGCCGCCGAGATCCTCAGTCCCTACGCCATGGCGGTCCCTCTCGTGGGCCGGGAACGGGAGCTTGCCGACCTCTGGACGTGGATGAACGGTGATCCGGACCTGTCCATCCGCGTGATCACAGCACCTGGAGGAGGCGGCAAGACGCGCCTCGCTCTGGAGCTCTGCGAGGAGGCGGTTCGCCGGGGTTGGCATGCCGGCTTCGTGAAGGCAAGCGCTTCCCTGGACTCTGTCGCGGCCAGCCTGCCGCGTCCCACCCTCGCCGTGGTGGATTACGCGGCTGCCCGCATTTCCTGGCTGCGGGAGTGGCTGGACGATCTCGCCAGCTCACCGCTGGCCGGCGGCAAGCTGCGCATCCTGCTCCTCGAACGGCATGCCGATCCCAAAAGCGGCTGGTGGGCGGAAGTCTTCCAGAGCGGAGGGTGGGGCGCCCGCGCCGTGCAAGCCCGTCTCGATCCTGCCGGCGGTCCCTACAAACTGCCGCCGCTGGCGCTGATCGAGCAGCGGCGGGCTGTCCTGGTGGAAACGCTCGAGAGCATCGGGAGCGATCTCCGGCTGCCAACGCCGGAAGAGCGCCCGGACTTCGACCGTCGCCTGGCCGAGCTGAGCTGGGGAGACGAGCCGCTCTTTCTGATCATGGCCGCGATTACCGCGCACCGGTGCGGCATCGGATACGTTCTCGCCTTGGACCGGTCCAGGCTGGCCTTTGAGGTGGCGGAGCACGAGCTGAGCCGGATCGTGAAGATTGCCGAGAGCCAGAATCCCCGATCGAAAGCCCTGGCCCGGCACATGGCAGCTTATGTGACCCTCTGTAAGGGCATCACGCGCGATCAGGCGGAGGAGGCCGCCGAGGCCGAGGCGCGAGCGTTGCGCTACACGAGCGCCGGTGATCCTCCGGAGATCTACAGGACCCTGCATTCGGCGCTCCCCACCTCGGGTGCGGATGTCGCGCCGGTCCGGCCGGACGTGGTGGGGGAGGCCGCGGTCCTCCTCGCCCTCGGCGACGGCGACCCCAGGAAGGCCCGGGAATCGGTGGCCCGCGCGGCTGTCATGGCGCCGGAGCGCGTCTCGGCGGTGATCATCCGGATGGTCCAGGACTTTGGCGAGGTGGATGGCAGGCCCGCGGAATGGCTCGACTGCCTGGCGGAAGGAACCAGGGACACGCAAGCTCTGAAGCGGCTCGTCGATCAGCTTCCGGAGGAGACTCTGGCCTTGCGTGAGATCGCCGCACGGCTTACAGCAGCGGTCGTTGAAGCGGTCAGGAAGGAGAATGACAAAGAAGATCTCGCTGCTTCTGTCAATAACCTATCCATTCGCCTGAGCGATCTTGGCCACCGGGAAGAGGCTCTGGTTGCAGGGCAGGAGGCGGTGGATGTTTATCGTGAGCTTTCGCAGTCCCGTCCGGATGCGTTCCAGCCGGACCTTGCGATGTCGCTCAACAACCTGTCCAATCGTCTGAGCGTCCTTGGCCGCCGTGAAGAGGCTCTGGAGGCAGTGCAGGATGCGGTGGCCATCCGGCGCAACCTCTCGCAGTCCCGCCCGGATGCGTTCCAGTGGGAACTGGCGATATCGCTCAACAGCCTGTCCAACCGGCTGAGCGAGCTTGGCCGTCGCGAAGAGGCTCTGCTTGCGGCGCAAGAGGGGTTGGATATCTATCGCGAGCTTGTGCAATCCCGTCCGGACGAGCTCCGGCCGGACCTTGCGCTGTCGCTCAACAATCTGTCCAATCGTCTTGGTGACCTTGGCCGTCACGAAGAGGCACTGGTGGCAGGGCAGGAGGCGGTGGACGTCTATCGCGAGCTTTCGCAGTCCCGTCCGGACGAGTTCCGGCCGGATGTTGCGCTGTCGCTCAACAATCTGACAACCCGTCTGGGTAATCTTGGCCGTCTCGAAGAGGCTTTGGAAGCAGTGCAGGAGGCGGTGGCCATCCGGCGCGAGCTTTCGCGGCTTGCGGACGCCTTCCGCCCTGATCTTGCCCTCTCTCTTTACAACGCTGCTTTCCTCTTGCGGATACTCGGCAGGCCTGGCGCGGCATTGGAGGCCTCGGAGGAGGCCGTCCGCGTGCTCCTGCCCTCCTTCCAAGCGTTTCCGGCAGCTTTTCGGGACTGGATGGGACAAATGACCAACATGTATCTGAAGCTCTCAGAAGAGAACGGCCGACAACCGGATCCTGAGCTAAGTCAGGGTGTCTGAGCTCCGGTCTCGCAGTAGTCCTCCGCCGAAGAGATCCCCGCAATCCACACCGTCGTCCCCGGCGGCACAACGAACTCGCTCTGTCCCCAGGGGTGGAGGAGATCCCCCCAGTCGAAGGTATAGCCGAGCGCGGTCCATGGATAGCTGGTCTTCGGATCGCCGGTGTAGGTGCTCGTCCAGTTGCCGCACATCCACTGGAGGTGATCGTCCGAGACGCGGACGAAGGCTCCGGAGACCTGATCGGTGGACCAGGGGCAGCCGCCGTTCCGGTCGGCCGGCCCACCGTCGAGGCTCACCTGGCATTCGTGGTCGGTGATCTCCGGGTCCGGGCAGGGGCGGAAGAAGGTGCGGGGATCGACCCACATCTGCACGAAGGAGTCGTTGCCTCCCTCGGCCGGCGGCGGCAGGCCCAGGGATTGGGCGATGCGGAGCGGCAAGCCTGCGGGCGGCAGGCCCCAGCCGCGGCAGTCTTCCTGGAGATAGGGGACGGCGGTCAGCCAGACGGTGACGCCCGCCGGGAGGGTGTAGGGCTGGCCGACCTTGCCCTCGTAGTATTTCCTCTTGGTCCAGGTGGCCATCAGGACCCTCCCCTGGTCCCAGCGCAGCTTCGGGTTGGTCTGGAGGATTGGCACGAGCTCCGTGGAGACATGATCCTGCGCTGGGACCTGCGCAGTCCGTACGGCCGCGGCGTAGACGGCCCAGAGCTCTTCGGTGCCGGGCGCGGGGACCGGCGGGGCCGGCTTCGGCGGGGGAGCGGTGGCGCAGCCGGTGGCCAGCACGAGGGCGAGCACCCAGGGGGATCGGGACATGTCCTCTCCTTCCTAAATTGCTGGCGCGATTCTACTTGAAACCCGGCCCTCCTCCAGACGTAATGCCTGATGGAGGAACAACCATGTACGAGGTCCGCACTTGAGCTTCCGCCGCCTCTGGCTCGTCACCCAGCTCGACCTGCAGGAAGCGCGGCGGAGCTGGTTCTTCTGGTTCTGGGTGATCTTCATGGGCGTGAACGCCTGGTGGGTCTCCCGCGGCGCTTGGCTGGTGCAGTCGAACAGCACCTCCCTCGGGGGCAACCTTTCCTATGTGAACTCCGAGTTCCAGATCGCCTACGTGTGCGCGATCATGGGCTTCTTCGTCCTCTCCTTCTTCGTCGCCATCGCGGCCGGCACGCCGCTGATCCGCGACGCCGAGAACAAGGTGGGGGAGATCCTCCACTCGACGCCGCTCTCCCCGGGCGAGTACGTCTGGGGCAAGTTCCTGGGTGCTTTCGGGACCACGCTCGCCGTTCTCGCGCTCTTCATCGCGATGACGATCCTGCTCACCCACGGCATGCCGAACCCGGAGCGGCCCGAGGCCTACGGACCCTTTGCGCTACGGATCTACGTGGTGCCCATCCTGGTCATCCTGGTGCCAACGGCGCTGTTCATCGCGGGAGCGGCCTTCGCCCTAAGCCGCTTCACGGGCAACCTGATCCTGGTCGAATTCCTGCCGGTCGCTGCCTTCACCTTCTACTGGGGGTTCTTCTGGAGCTGGAACCCGCCGGACATCAGCGAGACCACCCGGTTCTGGGTCCAGATGCTCGACCCCTCGGGATTCAAGTGGCTGCGCCATACGTACCTGACCGTGGACCGCGGGATCGAGTTCTACAACACCCGTCCCATCGCCTGGTCGCCGGCCTATCTCCTGAGCCGCCTCGGGGTCGGGCTGGTGGGGCTGCTCCTGGTGGATCTCTCCCGCCGCCACTTCGCCAACCGCCTCAAGACCGCGAAGAGCGCGCCGCGCCGGCAGCGCCGGCAGCTCAATGCCGCCAATACCGCGGCCGAGGCTCCAGCCATGGCGCCTACCTCGGAGCCGCTCGGCGTCCTTGGCATGTCCTCCCGCGCCGGCGGAAGGCTCTCCGGCGTCCTCACGGTGGCCCGCTTCGAGGTCAAGGAGCTGTTCTCTCATCCGCCCCTGTACGTCCTCTCCTTCATCACCCTGCTGCTGATGACGTTCTTCTTCGTCGACCGGTTCGAGAACGAGTTCCAGACGGCAATCTATCTCACCCCCGGGGCCGCGGCGGCGGGCTCGCTCAATGTTCTGACCGCGAACCTGTTGCTGCTGCTGCTCTTCTACACGGTGGAGTCCCTGCGCCGGGAGCTGGCCACGGGCGCGGCCGCGGTGATCTATGCGAGCCCGGTGCGGACCGCGTCGCTGCTCGTCGGCAAGATGCTGGCGAACGGCGCCGTCGTGCTCATGATCCTGCTCGCGACCCTGGTCACGGCCTGGTGGGTCCTGCAGAACCAGGGCGGCGTCGTCGACATGGACCTCGTGCCCTTTCTGACCGTCTGGGGACTGCTGCTCGCGCCGACCGTGATCCTCTGGATCTCCTTCCTGCTGGCCGCCTACGCCCTGACCCGGAGCCAGTACGGCGCCTATGCCGTGGGGTTCGCGGTCCTGGGGCTGACCATCTGGGCCCTGGTGGAGGGCAAGATGACCTGGGTCGGCAACTGGGGGCTCTTCGGCGCCATCGGCTGGACGGACATGGGCCTCTTCCCCATGGACAGGGCGGCCATGGTCCTCAACCGGCTGATGGCCCTGGGCCTGGCGGCGCTGTTCCTCTATCTCGCGTTCCGGCTCTTCGCGCGCCAGGAGCGCGATCCGCTGAACCCGCTCTTCGGCAGGCAGCCCGGCCAGCGGCGGCGGACCCTCCTCACCGCCCTGCTCCTTGCGGCCGTCCCGCTCGCTTTCGGGTTCGCCCTCTGGTCGCAGTTGAACAAGGGCTATCAGGGCGGCGCCGCCATGCGGCACCGCGAGGATTACTGGCGGTTCAACCACGCCACCTGGCTTGACCAGCCGGTGCCGTACATCGCGAACGTGGAGATGGACCTCGATCTGGAGCCCGCGACCCGGGGCTTCCAGGTGAACGGCTTCTATGACCTGCGCAACGATCACGGCCAGCCGCTGCCCTGGTTCCCGGTGACGACGGGCATGCACTGGCAGGGGCTTTCCTGGACGCTGAACGGCAAGCCGGTTCGCCCCGAGAACAGCCACGGCCTCCAGATCTTCCGGCTGGCCCAGCCGCTGCCTCCGGGGGGCACGCTGCGGCTGGGTTTCCGCTACCGGGCGACGCTGCTGCCCGGGATCTCGCGCAATGGCGGGGGAATCCCCCTGGGCGAGTTCATCACCTCGGCCGGCGGCATCGTGACCGGGCGCAACCCCGACTTCGTGCCGATCATCAGATACATGCCGGACATCGGCGCCGATCCGGGGATCCAGCAGGAGGCCGAGCGGCGCGCGCATCAGCCGAGGACCTTCCCGCCCGGCTGGCATCGCGGCGTCACGCAGGCGGAGATGGACAGGTCGGCCTTCACCCACCGGCTGCGGATCTCCCTGCCCGCGGAGTACATGCTGACCTCGACCGGCGCGCTCGCGGGCAACGAGGTCAAGGACGGCCGCCGCAACATGCTCTGGGTGACCGACTATCCGGTGCGCGTCTTCAACATCGCCTTCGGCCGCTGGCAGGAGCGGCGGGGGAAGAACGGCACGGCCATCTACCACCACCCGGAGCACACCTACAACGTGGACAGCATGCTCGAGGCGATGGACGGTGCCCGGGTCCATTTCGACGAGTGGTTCTACCCGTACCCCTGGCGCGAGCTGCGCCTCAACGAGTTCCCGAACCTGGCCCAGTATGGCCGGGGCAATGCCACGAACATCTTCTTCTCCGAGGGGATCGGCTTCCTCAGCCGGAAGATGCCCGACCACGATGTGGCCTTCTGGATTGCCGCGCACGAGGCGGCCCACTCCTGGTGGGGGCACATCGTCCAGGACGGCGAGGGCCCCGGCGGGGTTGTGATGTCCGAGGGGACGGCCCAGTTCGCCACGCGGCTGCTCATCGAGAAGCTGCGGGGTCCGCAGCCGAGCATGGGCTTGGCCATCCGTGACGAGACCGACTACGGCGAGTTCCGCCAGCCCAGCGACGAGAAGCCCCTCGCGGGGACCTACCGCTTCCGGCCGGGAGATCCGGTCGTCATCTACAACAAGGGTTCCTGGGTGATGTGGATGCTCATGAACCACATGGGCCGGGAGAAGTTTTTCGAAGGAACGCGGGACTACTTCAAGACCTACCACAACAATCCGGACCACCCGGTCGTGCAGGACTTCGTGGCCGTGATGCGCCGCCACGCACCCGACACGGCGGCCTTCGACGAGTTCGCCAGGCAGTGGTTTTTCAGCATCGTGACCCCCGAGTACCAGCTCTTCGACGCGAAGAAAGAGCAGCAGGGAGGGCAGTGGGAGGTGACCGTGCGGGTGAAGAACGCCGGCACCGGCCGCATGCCCGTCGAGGTCGCGGCTACCGCCGGCTGGCGCTGGAGCGAGGACGGCAAGGCCTCGCCCGACTACAAGGACGCGCGGGTCACGCTCGTGCTCGGAGCGGGGGAGGAGAAGGTGGCGCGGATCCGCTGTTCGTTCGAGCCCGAGGCGGTGGTGGTGGACCCGGATGCCAATGTCTTGCAGCTTCAGCGGCAGGCGGCGGCGGCGCGGCTGTAGCCCTCACCCCCCCGGCCCCCTCTCCCACACGCACTCACACCCGCCCGGGAGAGGGGGAGCCGGAAAAAGAAGCCGGGACATAGGGGAAGGGCGGGGGCGCCCCTCTCCCGGGCGGGTGTGAGTGCGTGTGGGAGAGGGGACGGGGGTGAGGGTATCCTTGCCACCATGAGACCCGCCCTCGCCCTCCTCCTTTTCCTTCTCTCCGCCCCCACCTCAGCCGCCACCTTCCAGGAGACCTACCTGGAACATTACTTCGACATGTATCCAAGCAAGGCGACCGCTGCCGGCCGTCACGAGCTCGACCGGCGGCTGGAGGACATCTCTCCCGCACGCCGGAATGCATGGCTGAAGTACAACCGGGGGGCCGCGAAAGGTCTCCGGCGGATCATGGAGGCGCCTTCGACCTCTTTCGAGGACCGCCTCGACGCCGAGCTCCTCCTGCGGCAAGCCGAGCTGGAAGCCTTCGAGTACGGCACCCAGGACCGGCCAGGCCGGGATCCCCTGTTCTGGAGCGGGATCGTGGGCGATGCCACGGTCTTCCTTCTGGTCCGCGACGATTTTCCCAAGAACGAGCGGCTGTCCCGGGCCGCGGAACGGGCCGGTCAGCTCCCGCGGCTCGCGAAGCAGGCGCGGCAAGCCCTGGACTTGGGCGATCCCGCCCTCATCGCGCCGGAGATCTGTGGCATCGCGGCCAACATCCTGCGCGGCTCCGCGAAGTTCTACCGTGAGGGGTTCCCGCAGGCTGGAGAGGCTCCGGAGCTGAAGGCGAATGGAGAGAAAGCCGCTGCCGCTTTGGACGAGCTGGCCACGTTCCTGGATGGTCTCCAAAAGAAGGCCAAGGGCTATCCCCGCCTGGGGAAGAACTATGCCGCCCGCTTCCGCCTCGTGACCGGGGTGGAGGAGCCGGTGGAGAAGGTGCTTGCGCAGGCCGAGGCCGCTTTGATTGCCAAGCGCACCGAGGCCGCGGCGTATGGGCGGAGCGTCTGGAAGGAGCTGATGCCAAGTGCCGAGGAGCCGGCGGACGACCGCGAGCTGCTCCGCCGCCTGTTCGAGCGGGTCGCGGCCGATCACGCCGCCAGCATGGACGAGTTCGTGGCCGACTATCGGAAGCTGGTGCCCGAGGCCCTCGAATTCGTGCGCAGCAAGGATTTGATGACCCTGCCCGATCCCGCTACGCTTCACATTGATCGATCGCCCTCTTTCTTCATCGGCCAGGCCGTGGGCGGTGTCTATCCCGCCGGCCCCTTCGCTCCCGAGGCGGACACGCTCTTCTATCTACCGACGGTCCCTGACAGCGCCACGCCCGAGGAGAAGGCTGCGTTCTTCCGTGACTTCAACAGTCACTTCAACCGGATGATCACTCCGCACGAAATGGTTCCGGGACACTACGTGCAGCTCAAGTGGGCGGCGCGCCATCCACGCAAGGTTCGTGCGCTCTTTTCAGACGGCGTATATGTGGAAGGTTGGGGAACCTTTTCGGAGCGCCTGCTGCTCGATCTCGGTTGGGGCGGCCCGCTGGATAGGCTTGCCCATCTGAAGAAACAGCTCGAGAACATTGCCCGCACCGCGGTGGACATCCGGGTCAATACCCAGGAGATGAGCCGCGACGCGGTGCTGCGCTACGTCAAAGAGCAAGCCCTGCAGGATGAGCAGTTCGCCGGCAACATGTGGGTGCGCGCCATCACCTCGTCCCCGCAGCTCACCTTCTACTACCTGGGCGACCGCGAGGTGCAGGGGTTTTATGAGGAGGTCCGGAAAGCCAGGGGCGAAGCCTTCCGGATCAAGTCTTTTCTCGATGGGATGATGGAGCTGGGGCCGGTGCCGGTGCGGCATTACCGGGAAAAGATGCTGGTGCCGCGTCCGGCGCCGGCCCCAGCTCCGTCAGCGGAACCGCACCACCATGATCACGTCCCGCCCGGCCCCCGCTGAGCCGGTGAGGATCGCTTCGTTCCGCCCGTCGCCGTCCAGATCGGCGATCCGCAGACCGCGGATGCCAGCCTCCTCCGCGAGGTTGAGGGGGACTTCCAGCGGCTTCCGCTCGAGGAGTGCTTTCCTCGGCTCCTTCGTGCCGGGGTAGACGACCAGCCTCCGCGGCTCGACGACCGCCAGATCGGCAATGCCGTCGCCGGTCAGGTCGTGGCCATAGTGGGAGTCGCGGGTCTCCAGGTCCCACTTCTGGCGGCGGCCTGGGGTTTCGAAGCGGCCGTCGCCTCTCCCGAAGAAGGCCTCGGCGATGATCTCGCCGCCGCCCATGCCGTCGAGCTGAAGCACTACGAGGTCATCCTTGCCGTCCCGGTCCAGGTCGGTGACGATCGGGGCGACCGGATTCCAGCGGTGGCTCGTGGTCTGCGAAGCGAGCAGCGGCCGCCGGCCGGCGCGGGTGCGGTCGGACGTGAGGGGGAAGACCCGCAGCTTCTTGCTCTCGAAGATCCCGATCTTGTCCGCGCTGTTGGTGGTGACGATCAGAGCCGGCTTGCCGTCGATCTTCACATACCAGGAGGTGTCGACCTCCTCGGGAGTGGGGAGGAGCGACCAGACCTCGGTGGCGGACTCCGCGCCGATCAGGAGGGTGCGGAGGCGCTGCTTGCCTTCCGTCTCGGGACCCGCGGCCAGGAGGTTGCCGTCTCCCCGGACGGCGCGCACCCGCGGGCTGGTGAGACGGATGCCCCAACGCTCGCGCGTGGCTCGCGAAGGAAGATTGCGCTCGATCGAGGGCGCCAGCGCGCCGCCGTTGGGTAGATACAAACGGACCCTCCCCACGCCGCCCGCAAGGATGCCGGCCATCTGCTGATCCCGCCAGCGGGAAGGGAAGCGCAGCTCGGTGCCAGAGAGATCGAGGATCGTCTTTTCCGACGGCCGGCCGGCGGAGCCGAGCGAGCGCAGCTCCCCCTTGGTGGCGAGCAGAACCTCCTCGGCACCGTCGCCGTCCAGATCCATAGAGCCTAGCGTGCCGGCCTGCACTTCAGCGAGCAAGGGACGCAGAAGGCTGCCCGTGAGATCGAGGAGCTGGAAGGAGCGCGCGCCGGCAGGACCCTCATCCGTCAATTCCTCGGAGGGATTCCACCTCTCGTGATCGTCCTCTTTCGGCGCAGCGCGCAGGAGAAGGACGACATCCATCTTCCCATCCGCTCTCCGGGGTAGCTCGACTCCGGTGAGGAGGCCGGGCAGCACGGCGCGGACGACCTCCGCGGCGCCGCTCCGGGCGGCGGTCACGCCGACGGGCGGCGGCGGGGGAGGGGTGGTCGGCTTCTTCGCTCCGCTCAGAAGGAGCAGGAGAGATAGCCCCGCGAGCGTCCTCTTCATGACTCCCCCCGGCTGAGATACAGGTCGAGACGCACGGGCGGAGTCACATTCGCCTCCTTGATCACCTGCGGTTGGATCACGAGGAGATCGGTCAGCTCGTCACCATCCAGGTCGCGGACCTGGACCAGCGCGAGGTCGCGGGGCGCTTCCCGCAGCTCCAGGGAGAGGTCGGGTTGCGCCGGGTACGAGCAGTCCGCACGGCCGCGGTGGATCGTCACGCTCTTGCCCCGGCCCATCTGCGTGAAGTCAGACCGGCCGTCGCCGTCGAAATCCCCGGCGAACTGCGAGATCTGGCCGATCTTCAGGTTCTTCAGGTTGAGGTTGAACTTACCGGACAGGTCGAGCCCCTTGACCGGCGCGAACTTCGAGCCCGGCCCCTGGCAGAGCACGTGGAAGTCGATCCCGATGCCGATCCTCTGAACCGTCAGGACTTTCACCGCCTGCAGCATGGAGAAGTCCAGCGTGAGGGCGATCAGATCCATGCGGCCGTCGCCGTTCAGGTCCTGGAACCCGCCGGGCATCTTCATCCCGACCGAAACATCGCCGCCATCGCCGTCCCCGTCGTTGTCGCCTCCCGTGTCGAACGCGTAGCCCTCGGCCTCGAACTGTTGAAAAGGTTTCGGTTCCATCCCCAGGTCCGGACGCGAGCGGTGGACTCGGAAGAGGAACTTCGGCCGCTTCGCATGCTTCATCTCCTCCCGCATGCCTGCGTCCTCGCTCGGCCCGCGCTCCTCCTGGGTCACGTACTCGGCCCGGCCATCGCCGTCCAGGTCCCCGAACCAGGTCACGATCGGAGTTTTGGTTTGATCGGGCCGCTCCTCCTTGTGCTCGCCCAGGGGAGCAACTGCCGCGGCGAAGCGCCCGCCACCCTGATTGCGCAGCACGCGGAAGCCATCCCACGCGCCGCTGGCATGGCGCAGCACCAGGTCGGGGAGCTTGTCGCCGTCGACATCCCGAACCTCGGGCAGCGGATGGAAGTGGGAGAGGGTGCGCCGCGACCTGCCCTGGAGGCCGTCGAGAGGGAAGCGCAGCCGGGAAGCCGGCTCGGGCCTGAGCCCGTCCGGGCCGCTGAGGTAGACCGACGCTCCCTCCGCCGTGGGGAGGAGCACGTCCGTCCGCCCATCGCCATCCAGATCCTTCACGAGGCCCAGGTTGGGGAGGAACGTGCCGGTACCGGCGAGCACCGGCCGCTCCTGGATCAGCGGCTCGAAAGCGAGGTTGCCATCCCGGAGGCGGAGCGCGGAGATGCCCTCATCGGTTAGGGCGATCACCGGAGAGCCCGGAGGTCCCTCCTCCAACGAGAGCACCGAGGGCTCGATGGTCACCGCTCGCGACGCGGGATCGAACCCGCCGCCGGGCCGGCCCAGAAACACCCGCAGCTCGCGCCGGTCCACCAGGGCTGGGATGACCGTGAGGACTTCCACCAGCCCCTCGATGTCATCCATCTTGATCGACTCCTCGATGCCGACCTCCCCCCAGCGGGTGAAGGCGATGACGACCGCGAGATCGCGCAGGCCGTCGCCGTTGACATCGGCAGCTACCACGGATGCAGGAGCACCGGGCAGCTCCAGGCTATCGGCGCGCAGGGCGAGCTTCTCCCGCCGGGCGGCGGCAGGGAGGGCAAGGAGGAGGGATAGGAGGATTAGGCTGCCGTGGCGGATCATGTCTCTCCAGTACGCGGAAGCGCTGTGGATGTTACCGGAACCCTCACCCCCGTCCCCTCTCCCACACGCACTCACACCCGCCCGGGAGAGGGGCGCCACCACCCTCCCCAAGGAAAGGAAGCATGAAGTAAGTCTCCCCCTCTCCCGGGGAGGGCGTGCTTGGGTGGACCGGGAGAGGGGGCCGGGGGGTGAGGGCCTCCGTGGCACACCCATTGCACCTGCACGGGGTGCTGTACTGCGGTTACCCAACGAGGATTTGATGATCGGAACTCTGAAGGCCCATCATCTGAAGCGGTACAAGGACATCGCTTCGCTGCTCATCCGGCATGGCCGCGCCGACCTGGCGCAGGCCATTCAGATGGACGAGAACCTGCCGCAGGACGAATCCGCGTCCGCGGACGTGATCTCCGGCAATCCCGAGCAGCTCGCCCGCGACCTGGAGAAGCTGGGACCGACCTTCATCAAGCTCGGCCAGCTCCTCTCGACCCGGTCCGACCTCCTGCCGCAGCCCTATCTGGACGCACTGTCCCGGCTGCAGGACAACATCGCACCCTTCCCCTTCTCCGAGATCGAGGAGATCGTCTCGTCCGAGCTGGGGGTGCGGCTGTCCAAGGCCTTCGGGGACTTCGACAACGTGCCGCTGGCCGCCGCCTCCCTGGGGCAGGTCCACCGGGCGAAGCTGCGCGACGGCCGCGAGGTCGTGGTCAAGGTGCAGCGCCCGGGCATCCAGCAGGTCATCCTCGAAGACCTGGAAGCCTTCCGCGAGATGGCGGGCTTCATCGACAAGCACACGGACATCGGCCGGCGCTTCGCCTTCCAGGACATGCTGGAGGAGTTCCGCAAGGCGCTGCTGCGCGAGCTCGACTACCGCCGCGAGGCCCTCAATCTGGTGACCCTCGGCAACAACCTCCGGCGCTATGAGCGGATCGTCGTGCCCCAGCCGATCGACGACTACACGACCTCGCGCATCCTGACGATGGACTACATCGCGGGCACCAAGATCACCGAGATGCCGCCGCTCGCCCGCATCGATTTCGATGGCCGGGCATTGGCGGACGAGCTTTGCCGGGCATACCTCGACCAGATCCTGGTGGATGGCTTCTTCCACGCCGATCCGCACCCGGGCAACCTCCTAATCACCCAGGATGGCCGGCTGGCGCTCCTCGACCTCGGCATGGTGTCGCGCATCGATCCGCAGATGCAGGAGCGGCTGCTCAAGCTCATCCTGGCGGTGACCGATGGCCGCGGCAACGACGTGGCTCAGATCGTGGTGCAGCTCGGTACCCGGCTCGAAGGGGCGGACGACACGCGCTTCCAGAGGGAGATCTCGGACCTCGTCGCGGTCGCCCAGGATGCCACGGCCGAGCAGATCAAGGTGGGGCGGATCGTGATGGGCCTCTCGCGCAAGGCCGCGGAGAACGGCATCCGGCCAGCTCCGGAGCTGACCCTGCTGGGCCGGGCCCTGCTCCACATGGACGACGTCTCGCGCTCGCTCGATCCTCAGTTCAACCCCACGGAGAGCGTGCGCCGCCACAGCGATTCGATCATGCAGCGGCACGTCCTCAAGCGGCTCTCGCCGAGCGCGATGTTCTCGTCGGCGCTGGAGACGTACGAGCTGGCGCAGCAGCTCCCGGCCCGGCTGAACGCGCTCTTCGAAGCGCTGATCGGCAACAAGCTCGAGGTCAAGGTGAACGCCTTCGACGAGAGCCGGCTGATGGACAACCTGCAGAAGATCGCGAACCGGATTGCCACGGGGCTGGTGCTCGCGGCCCTGATCGTGGGCGCCGCGCTGCTGATGCAGGTGAGGACCAGCTTCACCCTCTTCGGCTACCCGGGCCTCGCGATGATCCTCTTCCTCCTGGCCGCCTTCTGCGGCTTCGCCCTGGTGCTCAGCATCCTCTTCAACGACGACTGGCGGGTCTGGCGGAACCGGCCGCCGCGTTAGCTTTCCGAACCTAGCCAGACACTCACCTCGGACGCGAAGCGCTCGAGGTCTGGAAGGCCGGTTTGGGCCGCAGCATGGATCATTGCTGGCTCCACGCCCGAATAGCCGTGCGCCACGATATTGCGGAGGCCGACCGCCCGGCGGAGAGATTGCACTGTTTCCTTGGAGATTACCCGACGTTCTTCCAGTCGCTCGAAAGCCTCACGTGCGGTCGCCGCGGGCTCCCAACTCTTCTCTGCGATCAGATAGGTCGCCACATCGAGGCAGGTCTGGACAGCGACGAAGAGGTTGAAAGAGACGAGATCCAGAGTGTCACCGGTCAGCTCCTCGGCCGAGGTGGGGCAGAGCGCTCTCGCCCGCTCGATTCGCCGCGAGAGCTCCGTCAGCTTCATGGCGGCGATGTTTGTGTCAACCATGCTGCCCCTCCGCGAGCCGCTTGAGGAAGGAATCCCGCATGCGCTCGAACCCGGGCCGGTCCGTCTCGGCCTGGAGCAGTGCGCGTGACCTCCAGGCCGCCGCGGAGTGGCGTTCGCCTTCGTGGAGGACGATGCTGTCCCGCAGGAGCGCGTTGAGGAGGGGATAGCCGGCATCGGCGAGGCTCACCACGTCGACCTCGAACCCTGCAGCTTCGCTCAGGTCCGACATTAGAGAAAACAGATTGAGGTCCTTACCCAGGACGGCCACGTCCACGTCTGAATCCGGGCGGGCCCGCCCCTTTGCCCGGGAACCGAAAAGAAGGGCGAGGCGGACGTCCCTGCGTCCGCGCAGCGCCTTCCTCAGGGATTCGACGACCGGATCTTCCACCCTCACGCAGGAGAGTCTATCGCGTTCCGGCCGCCGCCTTCCGCAGCCCGGGCTGGAGCAGGTCCAGCTCGGCCGCGGAGATCACCTCGGCCTTGCCGAAGCGCTTCTCGACGTCGGCGGCGAAGGTCTTCGCGTTGCCCACCAATACGATCAGCATGCGGTCGGGTTGGAGCCGGCGCTCGGCGAAGCCCTTGATCTGGTCGGCGGTCACTGCGCTCAGATTGTCGCGGTAGCTCTCCAGGAACTCCCGGCCGTAGCCGAACCTCATCGCTTCCAGTACCTTGGCCGCGATGCCGTCCGGAGTTTCGATCTCCAGCGGGAAGGCCCCGGTCAGATAGGTCTTGCGCGCTTCCAGCTCCCCGGCCGGAACCGGTTCCTTGCCTATGCCTCCGAGCACCTCCAGCAGCAGCCCGAGGGCCTCGGCCGTGGACTCGGTCTTGGTGAACGTGCTCGCCAGGAACCAGCCGGGCTCGGTAGCCATCCGGAACTCGCTGAATGCACCGTAGGACAGGCCGCGCTTGCGCCGGATCTCCTCGTACAGCCGCGAGTTCGAGCTCGATCCGACCACCGCATCGTAGACCTCCGCGGTGAAGTGATCGGGATCGCGGTAGGCGAGCCCGATCTGGCCGACGCGGATCTGCGTCTGCACCGCGTCGGGCTTGTCGACGATCACGATCTGCCGCTTCCCGCCGGCCGGCTTGACCGGTGGGATCACCGGCACCGCGCCCTTCGGCCAGCCGCCGAAGAAGCGCTCGGCCTTGGCGAACGCGTCGGCCACCTTGACATCGCCGACGATCGCCAGGATCGAAGCGTTCGGCACGTACTGCTTCTTGTGGAAGGCGACCAGGTCTTCCCGCGCCAGCCCCTTGACCGACTCGGGCGTGCCCGCCGGCAGGCCGTAGGGATGGCCTCCCATGACAAGCCGCTGAAAGGCGGCTTCCGCGATGTAGTCGGGGTCGGATTGCTGGATCTGAAGGCCGCTCAGCATCTGGCTGCGCCAGCGCTCCAGCTCCTCGGCCGGGAAGCTGGGCCGCAGGACCACGTCCGAAAGGAGATCCAATCCCAGGTCGAGCTGGTCCGATGTCGCGCGCACCGTGGCAAAGCCGCCCTCAAGGGCCGCGACCGTGTTGAGCTCGCCTCCCACCGAGTCGATGGTCTGCGCGATCTGCTGCGCCGAGCGGGTGGCCGTCCCCTCCCGGATCAGCGCGGCCGTGGCATCGGCCAGGCCTGCCTTCGCTTCCGGCGTGTGGACCTTGCCGCCCGGGAAGAGGAGCTGCAGGCTGAGCGAGGGGGTCTCGTGCTGCTCGATCACCACCACGCGCAGGCCGTTGGCGAGCGTCTTCTCCTCGAAGGCCGGGAAGCGGATCTCCTTGGCCGGCTTGGGTGGCGGAGGGGTCTGTTTGGGTGCCTGCTGCGCCGGGACCGAGGATGCCGCGAGGGCCAAGGCTGTCAGCACCGGGATGATTCTCATGGCTTTTTCTCCTTCGGTTCTTCCGCCTGGCCCGGCTTCATGGCGATGGGCAGCATGTGGACGACGGTGCGGTTCTGCGGCCGGAAATAGGTCCCGGCTACGCGCTGCACGTCCGCGGCGGTGACTTTCTGGAGCTCGGCGAGCTCCTTGTTCACCCACGAGACGTCGCCCAGGATCACGTCGGCATAGCCGATGTCCGTGGCTTTTGCCTGGACGGTCTGGCGCTCGAAGACCTCGGCGGCGATGAGCTGGTTCTTGGCCTTTTCCAGCTCCTCCTGGCCCACCGGCTCGGCGCGCAGGCGCTCGGCTTCCTCGGCGAGCGCCTTCTCGGCCTCCTCGGGCGTCTTGCCGGCCTGGAGGATGGCGAAGAAGAAGAAGACGCCCGGATCGTCCAGGATGATCGTCTGGCCGCCGGCCTCGAGGGCGATCTGCTGGTCATAGACCATCTTGCGGTAGAGCCGCGAGCTCTGGCCGTTGGACAGGACGTTGGCAGCCACCTGGAGCGCGTGGACGTCGGGGTGCCCCGCCTCGGGCACGTGATAGGTAAAGATCACCGCGGGCAGCGGCGTGTTGGCGTCGTACTCGACCGTCCGGCGCTCGGCCGCCTGGGCCGGCTCCTTGGGGACGTTGCGCGGGATCGCCGGCCCCTTGGGGATCGAGGCGAAGTGCTTCTCGATCCAGCCCAGGGTCTCGTCCGCATCGAAGTCTCCGGCGACCACGAGCGTGGCATTGTTGGGGAGGTAATAGGTGCGGTGGAACTCCCGCACGTCCTCGATCGTGGCGGCGGTCAGGTCGGCCATGCTGCCGATGGGGAGGATGCGGTAGGGATGGGTGGTGAACGTCTTGTCCAGAACCACTTCGAAGAGCCGGCCGAAGGGCGGGTTCTCGATCCGTAGCCGGCGCTCCTCCTTGACCACGTCGCGCTCGGAGACGAAGTTCTCCTCCGATACGTTGAGCGAGCGCATGCGGTCGGCCTCCATCCAGAGGATCCGCTCCAGATATTGGCTGGGGAAGGTCTGGAAGTAGAGCGTGCGGTCGAAATCGGTGGTGGCGTTGAAGCGCCCGCCGATCGAATTGATGAAGTTGATGTGCTCCTCGGCGGCCACATTCGCCGAGCCCTTGAACATGATGTGCTCGAACAGATGGGCGAAGCCGCTCCGTCCCTGGCGCTCGTCCTTGGAGCCGACGTGGTACCAGACCTGGACGTTGGCGGCCGGGACCGAGCGGTCCTCGTGGAGGATGACCTTCATCCCATTGGCGAGCTGGTGCTGCCGGATCTTCAGCTCCGGCGGCGAGACCTTCAGGGCCGCCGCGGCGACCCCCTGGGCCGTCAGGGCACCCAGGGCCCCCAGGACGATACTCAGGGCGAGCAGTTTTCGTGTTTGCATCCGTTGACCTCCCATCTGACCGGGATCTTATACGTGTCAGGGCAGCGAAGGGTTCGGGCCCGCCAGCCGCGGGAGCTTCTCCGGACGCATGGCCGCGTGGTAGAGGAACGAGGCGAGCACGACCGAGGCCTGCATCAGGTCCTCCCTCTGCAGGTGGTCGTAGACGTCCATGTTCGAGTGGTGGGTGCGCGCGAAGTAGTCGAGCTCGTCCTGGATGAACTGGAAGCCGGGCAGCCCCACGTCCAGGAATGACTCGTGGTCCGAGCCGAGCTCGCCGCGCAGGGTCACGGTGCCGGCCCCCAGATCGTGAAAGGGGGCGAGCCAGGCCTCGAAGATCGGCCGCAGCGCGGCGTTTTCCTCGGCATAGATGCCGCGGATCTTCCCACCGCCGGCATCCATGTTGAAGTAGGAGGACAGCTTGCCGTACCCGGGCCGGAGGGAAAGCTTGCCCTCGTCCTTCCAATTCAAGGAGGAAAGCCACTTCCTGCGCTCCGGGTCCTCGGGACCGGACCAGGAGCCGAAGTGCTCGGCGACATAGGCGGCCGAGCCGAAGAGCCCCTGCTCCTCGCCGCTCCACAGAGCGACGCGGATCGTGCGCTTCGGCTTGACCCCGAGCACCTGCAGGATGCGCACGGCCTCCATGACCACGGCGCAGCCGGCGGCATTGTCCGTGGCGCCGGTTCCGGTGTGCCAGGAGTCCAGGTGGGCGCCGGCCATCACGATCTCGCCGTTGCGGTCGGTGCCAGGGATCTCGGCCACGGTGTTGTAGGCCATCGGATCCTCGTCGTGGAACTGTGCCTCGACCTCGATCTCCAGCTCGACCTCCTGGCCTGCTTCGACCAGGCGGCGCAGGCGGTTGTACTGCTCGGCAGCGACCACCACCGTGGGCACTCCCGGGCTCATCGCGGGGTTCCAGGGGCCGCCGCGGCCGACCCGCAGCACGCCCCAGGGCCGATTGCTGCTCTCGATCGTGGCGAGCACCTTCTCCTCGGCGAGGAAGTGGTTCAGGGCCTCGCGGAGCTTCGCGCGCTCGATCGATGCGTCCTTGAATCCGTTGGCATCGCGGTCCGCGGGGACCGGGAACCGGCCGAGGTCCCGGAGCGCCTCGACGGTGTACTCCCGGGGCTCGGGATCCTCCCCCTGGTGGACGAGGTCGACCGGCTCATTCATCAGGACGATCTTCCCGGCCAGCTTGCCCTGCCAGGCCTCGAAATCCTCCTCCTTGGCGAGCTTGGCGATCAGCACCGGGCCGCGCACGGGACCGGCAGTGCCCGGCGTGTGCGCCTTGGGAAGAGCGGAGAGCGGGAGCTGGTGCGGCTTCAGCATGTGCACAGCGGAGCGGCTGAAGGACCATCCCCGGCCGAAGGGATAAGGCTCCAGGTGGGCATTGCGCAGCCCCCAGCCGGCGAGCCGCTGCCGGGTCCACTCGTTGGCCCCCTTGAGCTGCGGCGAGCCGGTGAGCCGCGGGCCGACGGCGTCAGTCAGATGGCGGACGGTCTCCATCACCTGGGAATGGCGGAGCCCCTCCTCGCGGATGCGCGTCACCATCCCCAAGTCCACCGGCTCTTCTGCGAAGAGGGGAACGCCCAGGAGAAAAACCACGGCTGCCGTAGCACGACGGGTGCGGCTCAAGTGCGCCTCCTTTAAAGAGCGATACCGAGCGGGACCGGTTTGTTGTCAATTCGGGTTCGGAGTCGGAAGCGGCGGCCGCGGGAGCTTCTCCTGCCGCATGGCGGCGTTGTAGAGGAACGAGGCAACCACGACCGAAGCCTGCGCCAGGTTCTCCCGGTCCAGATGGTCGTAGACGTCCATGTTCGAGTGGTGGGTGCGTGCCGTGTAGTCCAGCTCGTCCTGGATGAACTGGAACCCGGGCAGCCCCACGTCCTGGAACGACTCGTGGTCCGTGCCACCCGTACGGCGCAGGGTCACGGTGTCAGCCCCGAGGTCGCGGAGCGGGGCCAGCCAGGCCTCGAAGATCGGCCGCAGGGCGGCGCTCTCCTCGGCGTAGATGCCGCGGATCTTCCCGCCGCCATTGTCGATGTTGAAGTAGGACGACAGCTTCCCATGCGCGGGGCGGAGGGAGAGCTTGCCTTCACCCTTCCAGTTGGTGGCCGAGAGCCACTTGCGGCGCTCCGGGTCCTCAGGCCCGGACCAGGAGCCGAAGTGCTCGGTCACGTAGGCATAGGAGCCGTAGAGCCCCTGCTCCTCGCCCGTCCACAGGGCGATGCGGATCGTGCGCTTCGGCTTGACTCCGAGCGCCTGGAGGATGCGCATGGCCTCCATGACCACGGCACAGCCGGCGGCGTTGTCTGTCGCGCCGGTGCCGCCGTGCCAGGAGTCCAAGTGGGCGCCGACCATCACGATCTCGCCGTCGCGGTCCGTGCCCGGGATCTCGGCCACGGTGTTGTAGGACTTCAGATCCTCGTCGTGGTACCGCGCCTCGACCTCGATCTCCAGCTCGACCTCCTGGCCCGCTTCGACCAGGCGGCGCAGGCGGTTGTAGTGCTCGGCGGCCATGGTCATTGAGGGCACGCCCGTGCTCAGCCCCGGATCGAAGGAGCCGCCGCGGCTGACCCGCAGCACGCCCCAGGGGCGCGCGCTGCTGTCGATCGTGGCGAGCGCCTTCTCCTCGACGAGAAACCGGTTCAGGGCCTCGCGGAGCTTCGAGCGCTCGATCCGTTCTTTCTGGGGGTCCTCATCCCGCTCCGCGGGGACCGGAAACCGGCCGAGGTCCCGGAGCGTATCCTCGTTGAACTCCCGAGGCTCGATCTCGTCCGGATGGAGTAGATCGAGCGGCTCGTCCGTCAGGACGATCTTTCCGGCCAGCTTGCCCCGCCAGGCCTCGAAGTCCTCCTCCTTCGCGAGCTTGGCGACCATCACCGTGCCACGGACAGGGCCGGCGGTGCCCGGCGTGTACGCCTTGGGCAGGGCGGAGAGCGGCAACTGGTGTGGCTTCAGCATGTGGACTGCCGAGCGGCTGAACGACCAGCCCCGGCCGAAGGGGTAGGGGTCCAGGCGGGCCTCGCGCAGCCCCCAGCCGGCGAGCCGCTGCCGGGTCCACTCGTTAGCCGCCTTGAGCTGCGGCGAGCCGGTGAGCCGGGGGCCGAGCTCGTCCGTCAGATGGCGGACGGTCTCCATCACCTGGGAATGGCGGAGCCCCTCCTCGCGGATGCGAGTCACCATGCCGAGGTCCACCGGCTCCTCGGCCGATTTTTGGGAATGGCCAGGGATACCGAGGAGAAAGACCGCTACTGCCAGGACGTGAAAAGTGCGGGTCAAGGAGCCTCCTTGGAATAGGGAGATCGGTTCGCGTCCGGGATTCTACCCTGCCTACGGGAGTAGGATTCAGTCCGATGAAAGCGCTCACCCTGCCACTCCTCCTGCTCCTCGCCGGACCGCTCGCTGCCAAGGAGCCGTCCCTCCATCTCGCGATCGGCGATCCCATCCGCAAGGACCGGGAGGCGCCGGTAGTCCTCGACGGCATCACCGAAGCCCGCACCGGCGACCTCCTGGCGCCCTCGGAGCTGGTCCCGCGGCTCTCGGGCGTGCGCCTGCTGCTGGTGGGGGAGAGCCACACCAACGCCGACTTCCACCAGATCCAGCTCCGGGTGATCGAGGAGCTGCACCGGGCGGGGCGGCCGGTGCTCATCGGCCTGGAGATGTACCCCTACACCGAGCAGCCGTACCTCGATCAGTGGATCGGCGGCCTGCTGACCGAGGAAGGGTTCGTGCGACTCTCCCGCTGGTACAAGAACTGGGGGTACAACTGGGGTTACTACCGGGACATCTTCCTCTTCGCCCGCGACCGAGGCATCCGGATGTTCGCCGTCAACGCGCCGAGGGAGGCCATCACCGCCGTGCGCCAGAAGGGCTTTGACGCCCTGAGCCCGGAGGAGGCCGCCCACCTGCCGCGCCAGGTGGACACCACGAGCCAGGACCATCGCACCCTGATCCGCTCCTTTTTCGGCGGCGACGATCCGCTCCATGGCGGCATGAGCCCGGAGCAGTTCGAGGGCATGTACACGGCCCAATCCACCTGGGACGCCACCATGGGGCACAACGCCGTCAAGGCCCTGCGCGAGCACGGTGCCCCCGGATCGGTAATGGTGGTCCTGGTTGGCTCGGGCCACGTGGCCTATGGCCTGGGCATCCAGCGCCAGATCGCCCCCGGCTTCGAGAAGGAATTCGGTGGCCGGATTGCGGCCCTCGTCCCGGTCCCGGTGCGGGACGAGGACGGCGATCCCGTGGAAAAGGTCCAAGCCTCCTACGCCGACTTCATCTGGGGAGTACCGCCGGAAAACGATCCCGTCTGGCCCGGCCTGGGCCTCTCCACCGGCATGGGAGAAGGGGAGGCGGCGCGCAAGGTCCTTTTCGTGGAAAAGGACTCGGCCGCCGAAAAAGCCGGCTTCCAGACCGGGGACGTCCTCCTCACTTTCGACGGCACGCTGGTCACGGACAAGGAAGTCTTCAACCGTCTCCTGGCTGGGAAACGCTGGGGGGACACGGCCGTTTTCACCGTGAAGCGGGGCGAGGAGACTCGGACGCTCACCGTCTCCTTCCGCAGGCAGCGCAGCGGGTAGAACGGCTCGCCGTCAACTTACGACGGGCCAACATGAGTTGACGACGGCTCGCCGTCAACTCATGTTGCCTCAGCTGACTTCAAGTTGCCTCATCTCCAGCAACGACGGCTCGTCGCCGTTGATGTTGTCTCGCGTCAGGAGAAGTTGGCTCATCTCCACTGGCGGCGGCCCGTCGTCAACTGAAGTTGAGCCGCCGTCGACAGAAGTTGTCCCATCTCTAGCGACGGCAGCCCGTTGCCGCCGGAGATGGGCCAACTCCACGAAAATGCCTCAGCGCCGCTGGCGCTGGCTCGCCGTCGACTGAAGTTGGGCCATCGTCAACTTAGCTGAGGCAACTTTAGGCCTGCGGCCGGGACGCCGCGGCTGGAGTGGGGCAGCTCGCTCCGGCCCTCTCGTCGCCTTCCGAAGTCCGCTCGACGCTTTTCTGAGCGCTCGCGGATGATTCTGACGCGTCGCGGAGAATTCTGACGCGAAGAGGATGATCCGCGACACGTCAAGGATAATCCTCAGCCGCTCAGAACCATCCGCGACGCGTCAGAATCATCCTTAGGCGCTCAGAACCATCCGCGGCGGCTAAAAATCATCCGCGACGCGTCGAGGATCATCCGCGACCGCTAAAAAACATCCGCGACCGCTACAAACCAACCTCGGCACGTCGAGAATCATCCACGACGCGTCGCGAACCATCCGCAGCCGCTCAAAATCATCCGCGACGGCTCAGAATCGCGGCGCGTTATCAACGCGCCAAGGATGCCTAGGTCAAGCGAAGCAAGTCGTTTCCTTCAAGAGAGATCCTGTCTTCCCGCTGTCGCGGCGAGGCATCCATATGGCAATGACCAAGAACCAATAAGATTCCGCTGGCTTTGGGTTCTTTCCTCCTTGCCGTTCCGGCGCTTCTGTGTCCCGGATTGACACCCTCCAGTGCCGGGCTTAGACTTGCTAAGTCTAAGTTTCTGTGAAGCTTCAAGGGGTCAACCACATCGAGTTGCTGACGCCATATGACACTGACCTGGTGTCCTAGTCCTGCGAGCGGCACGCGTAGACACCAAGGTGTTGGACGCTGGTTTAGTGAGGAGTGTAAATGCTGAGAGATATGAAGGACATCTTGGCGAGGCAGGTGCCTTTTTATCTGGGTAGCGTCTTTATCTTAGCTGCCTTGACAAGCGGAGAATTCAGTTCGACACTAGTGCCTGAATCCTCCGCGCCTCCCCCCTTGGGTGAGGCCACCCTCTCCCAGCGACGCATCGTTGACCCAAGAACCCCTAAGCGCTTTGAGGTGACTGATAAGGTTAACCTACGGATCGAATACCCTTTAGAGCTTCGTCTGAACCAAACTGGGACTGTGAAAGTTCGCCTTAGTCGGGATCAAGAGATATGGGACTATACCTCGAGCCCAAAGCGAATAGTACATCGAGAGCTGAATGAAGATCCGACGTCGTTTACCTTAGGGTCCCTCGCGATTGAGGTGTTAGCTCCTTCCGTAAAGACCATACCCGTGGGATCGAAACTCCCGACTGAGAGGCTCTGGTCTATAAGGCCGAAGGATGAGGGCGAGCACAATCTTGTCTTAAACGTGTCTTCTGCCCTTATGACGGCATCATCGAAGGATCTGGTTGAGGCAAACCTACTCGTTAACGGTGATGCCCTACAGTTGCCCACCTCAGGAGATATACCCCTTCCACTGAAGGTCACCACAGTCTGGGGCGTTAGCGAAGTTACGGTGAACATAGTGAGAGCGGCCATCGGCCTTGTTGGCTTCATTCTGATGTACCCTCTACTCGTCGAGTTCCTTAAGAGAAGAATGGGGTATGAGCCTGAAGAGGGAAAGGCACTTAAATCAGCTCCTCAGAATAAGTCAGATCCGGAGGCGCCCAACACTTATGAGGCCCCCGGTGGTCAAGGCATAGAGGGTCCGTAGTAGCTGGGCGGGGGGCTCCAGCTCAATCAGGACCGCGAGTCGGATGAAGATGCTCTCCTCTGCTTGGTTTCTCAATCGGCGCAGGGACTGCCTGCACCAAACACCTATCGAGGCTCAGCCGCCGCCTGGGCGGCGGTGTGAAGCCGTGGCTCCACGTCCTAGAAACGTTTCTGTGCCCTCATGCCGGCCCATTCAAAGTGCGGGCTCGCGGTCGATCGACCGTGTCCAGTTATGCGGCGGGCTCGGGGAAGGGGCAGAGCAGTCACCTTCTCTTTCTCGAGATCTTCTTGTATTCAAGACGCCGATCTTCGTCGCCGGGCCTGTGGAGCCTGTGGGCGGCGCCCGAAGGGCGTCCGTCCAAGGAGCTGTGGGAAGCGCGTCTCACGCGCTTTCCATAGATCCGGCAGGATCCATAGGCCATGGGAGGGGGATTCCGATCTCGGCATCTTGGCGAAAAGCTGAGCGAAAGAGGGTGTCCAATCCCTGGGGCAGGCTGCCAGGCTGTGTGCCGATGGACCTCGGTCGCGCTCTGAGGCGCACGGATCTGCCCGATCGAAAGGTCCTTGCTGGCTCGGCCCTTGAGGCTCCAGTTGGGCGGCGGGCTCACCCTCTTTCCTCCTTAAACGTTGACAAAGCGTTGCATGTCGAAGGGCTTCTTGCGCAGCAGCATGTAATAGACGGCCCGTCCGAGCTTGGCCGCCAGTATGCTGAGAGCTTTGCCCTTGCCGTGTTTCTTCTCAATGCGGCTGAAGTACTTTCTGCCGGCCACGTTCCAACGCAAGAACAGGGCGGCGGCTTCGGAGAAGGCCCACTTGAGGTGGACGTTGCCGATCTTGCTGCCGGTCGACTTCGTGGTCTTGCCGGCGGACTCATGCCTGCCCTTGACAAGTCGGGAGTAGGACAGGAAGTCCTTTACGCTGGGAAAGCGTCCAAGGTCATCGATCTCGTAGAGCAGGGTCAGAGCCAAGATCTCCCCGATTCCAGGTATGGAGCGCAGCAACGAGAAGCCGTGCCCGTGATCCTTTCGGACCTCGTGGAGCAGGAAGAGCTCAAGGTCGCGGATGACCTCGTCGAAGGTTTCGATCAGGGCGACGTCGGCGGCCATGGACATCTGGACACTACTGTCGTCGAAGTGCTCGATGATGGCTCCATGGTCCTTGGTCTTGTCGATCCTCTCCTCGAAGGCAGGGAGGTTGTACTGAGTGTTGGTGTTCTGGATATGGGTGAGCAGCTCGGCGCGCTTTCTGACCAAGAAGGTCCGGCGCCGCATGAGGTCGCGGGTGGCTCGCTTGTCGCGGGGGTAGACGTAGGCGTAGGGGAGATTGCCGCCGCGCAGAAGCGAGGCGATCTTGTAGGAGTCGAGACGGTCGTTCTTGGACTTGCCGCCGTGAATCGCCTTCATGTCGAGGGCATGACCGAGGACGAATTCGATCCCCTCCTGGGCGCATACGTCGGCGACCCAATACCAGCAGAAGACGCACTCGACGGCGACGACGAGGTCCTTGCGGCAGTAGGGTCGAAGGACTTGGAGGAGCTCATCTCGGTCGCAGTCGATCTTCTTGTGAACCAGCGACTTGCCGGATTGATCAAGGATGCAGACGAACATGCTGCGCGCATGGAGGTCAATTCCGCAGTAGTGACGGTGCTGTTGGGTGTAGAATCTCATCGAGGCCTCCTTTCTTATCCTCAACGCCACGAGCCTACCGCAGGCTCGGAGGGAGGGGGCCTCAAACAGTATCCAAGGCGCTGCGCCGGACGCCGACCGAGCTTCGCGCCGTCGTCGCCGGTGAGCTTCCATCGCGTTGGGCAGGCAAGGCAATCTCATGGAAAAGTCGGCGTTCTATCGGGCGAAGTCTATTGTCCGTACTGAATGGTGGGTGCACGAATGTGACCTTCCGTTGCTGACCTGGGCCCGACTTCGGGTCTTCAATGACGGCACCGCCGATGCCTGCTGGGCCGAGGGGACGAAGCTGTACGGGTTCGATGCAGAGGAATTCGCTGGGTTCTTCCTGTTGGAGGACGAGTACCTCCGCTTCGCGAGTCTCGATGTCGACGATGCTCGGGAGTACGGCCTCGAGTTACCGGCTATTGTGGCGCCATCGTGGATCGATTCATCCGAACAGAAGTTCGAATACCTGGGCACGTACTGAGGATGGGACCGGAGCCATCGCTCGGCCCCTCTCCTCTTACTTGACGACACAGAGACAGAAGTACTTCGCGGCGAACGAGCCCTTGAGGTCAAGACCGGTCGTATAGCAAGCGGCGCGGTCGTCGAACTGGCTGCCATAAAGCCAGGTCCGAAGGTCTCCCTGAGGCTTCCCCTCGACGCGGCACACGAATGCCCGCTTGGTGTGAGGCACGGCGCTCGCCTCGTACTCGGCAAGGCTGCCGGGCGCTTTCGCCTTACAGGTATCGGCACAGGAGCCGGCGTTGGCGAACCAGCCGGCGCGATAGGCCGCGAGGGCGCCGTCCTGAATGGGGTCGGCGTGGAGATGGAGAGCGAACATCATCAGGACGGCGGCTAGGATCGGGACTTTCGAGTCGCTGTGTCGCATGGCGTAGCCTCCTCGGGCTTCGGAGATTTGGCCGGCCACGGCAGTCGATACGAAAATGCCGGCCTTATCTCCATAGGCTCTTTCGAGGGATGGCCGTTACAATCATGCTCAAACGAGGAGGGAATATGCCGACCACCAAGTCCTTGCTGGCAGGTCTAGTCATGAGCGGATTGTTGGTACTTGCCGGCAGCAGAGTCGTTTTGGCCCAGGATCCGGCCGTCGTAAATGCCAAGACCGTTCACGTCAAGCTGGAGAACGATCGAGTACGGGTCCTCGAAGCGATCCTGCAGCCTGGGGAGAGGGAGCAGTTGCACTCGCATCCAGCCTACGTCACTTACGTCATCGCCGGTGGCACGGTGCGCAACCACATTGCCGACGGCACGACGGCAGAGGCCGTGCTCAAGACCGGTGATGTCCTCTATCGCGATGCTGTCGTTCACTGGGCAGAGAACATCGGAACGACTCAGATTCAGCTCATCCTCGTCGAGCTCAAGGCCCCATAACCTACGAGGTGCCGCCCCCCGCAGCGATCACCGCGCGGCACCAGGCCTGCAGGAGCTGCCGGCGGCTGGCGGACATGTCGCGAGTTCGTGGCATGTAGTGGATCGACATCCAGAGCGCGGGGTCGGTAGCCTGGAGGATCTGCGGTGCCTTTGCCGTGACCGCGGACTCGGAGTTGAGCGCGAAGATCTGGTTCATGGCCGGATAGAGCAGGTAATAGGTCCGCAGCACCTTCTGGTACACCACGTCGAAGGTGAGGAAGCTGTTGCCCACCGGCTCCTTGGCGGTCGGGTCCACATAATACTGGCTGAAGTCTTCGTTGTTCGGCAGGATGCGCAGGCTGATTTGCGGCGTATTGGTGATGTACGGCGGGTTCATGAAGGTGGCGTAGCTGGCCGGCGGCGGGGCATCGCCCTCGACCGTGAATGTAAACAGGAAGTTTCCCGGCTGGCTCGTGTCGACTGAGATCGGCTGCCCCGGCTTGAGATTGGTGATGATCGCCTCCGCATTGCCGGGAGCCTGGAGCGGAATCGAGCGGTACTGCCAGACGGTGACCGGCGGGCATGCGTCCGCCGTCAGCTCCTGGCCGCGATGGAACACCGATACGGTTGCGGGTTCCGTGGTGCCCTGGTTCACAAACTCCGTGCCGGAGCCGAGCTGCTCCGTGTAGATCGCCTGCTGATTGGTGACGAAGTAGTAGGCCGTTTCCACCAGGACGTCGCCGTAGGTGGAGCTGACGAGCTTGAAGAACGCGTCCGGCGAAGCCAGGATCGTTTGCGCTTCCTGGTTTGACGAGATGTCGTAGTCGAACACCCAGCCGCGCTCGTTTCCCGCGGCTACGTCCGTGTAGTCGACCTGGGCGATCGTGGTGCTCGCGGTGCCGTTGTTGACCACCAGTGAGACCGGCCCGAAATCGAACTTCGGATTCTGGGGGGGAACGGCCGGCTGATAATACTCAGGGAACGTCCCCGAGAAATCGGCGGAGATCAGGTTGCCTTTGACTGAAAGCACGGCCGGCGCGAGCGCGATCAAACCGTTGTTGCCGTTGTTTTTCGTACCCGCCGGAGTCTGGATCTGCGCCGTGTTCGAGGTCATCAGCCGGCCGGTCGGCGTGGTGAAGACGGTCTCGTCCTCGAACAGCGGTGCGATCGTGCCCACGAGTTGCAGGGTGGCCCGGTTGGTGCCCGGTGGCTGCTGCTGATAGAGCGCCTCGATCCCTTCGTTGCTGGTCGTGCCCTGCGCGGATGCGTAGAGGTAATAGCGGAAGATGATGCCGGTGATCCGTGGATCGTCGAAGCCCGGGATGCCGATCGTGATCTTCGGCTTCTTCCGCATCACGTGATAGACGTAGCCGCCCGCTCCGGCGTCGGCGGTCAGGTTGACGTTGCGATAGAAATTGAGCCATTGGCAGGCGCCCTTGGACGCGTCGCCGCTTAGCCAGGCCTGGCTTCCCGTCAGCGTAAGGCTGTCGATGAAGAACTGGGTGGCCGGTGGGGAGCCTTCGGAGTTGACGTCGGTGAAGTGGCCGGAGAGCCCCAGGGCCGCGCCCATCAGGCTGGTGACCGGAATATTGGGGTCGGGTGCGTCGTAGACCTCGCCGGGGCCAGGTCCGGTCTGGATCCCGATCACCGTGGCCGAGACCATCTTCGAGCTCATGCCGCCGTAGTAGTTCCACTCGGCCGGGATGATCTGCCGCTGTCCGCCCCCCTGCACATTGAATGTCTGCGCCTTCTGCACCCAGGCGATGAAATCCGCGTCCGACATGCCGTAGGTCCGGGGCTCGACGAGCTTCGAGTCGATCAAGGCGAGCGTCTCGCCGGTGGACGGAAGCGAGGCATAACCCGCATAGTCGTCGTTGTTTGCCGTCCCGGGGTTCATCTGAAAAGTGCCCTGGATGTTGATGCGCGGATAGTCGAAAAGACTCATCGTGTCCTCCCTGGGTCAGCAAGAGCTTGCAGGTACGCATCCTAGCATTAGAATGCACGGTAGCCGGAGTGGCGGAATGGCAGACGCAGGAGACTTAAAATCTCTCGCCTTCGGGCGTGCGGGTTCGATCCCCGCCTCCGGCATCACTTTCAAATCAGTAGCTCACCACCCTGCAACGAGATCCTCCCTTGTCAGAACGTCGCAGCTGGCGGCGAAGACTCCAGGAGCGACTGCCCTCGGTGAGTCGCGGTTACCCATTTTCAAGGAGAGGAGTCGATCATGGCGACCCAGAAGGAAAGTCATTCGGTTGGCAGGCCACGGCTTCGGTGGCTCGGTGCAGCGCTGTTCGGAGCAACCCTCCTTCTCGCCTCGTGCGGTGGAGCTCCGGGAGCGGACCCGACTGCGGACCTCGACTTCGATGGCCTGCAGAACGGGTGGGAGCTCGATCACCCGGAGCTGGGCCTCGACCCACTCAAAGCCAATCTCATCATCGTCGGTGTCCTCTGCCCCGGCGTGACCCGGGACATGGTCGATGCGGACCTCCGGAAGGCTGCGGACTTCTTCGGGCGTATGCCGAACATGAATCCCGACGGGACGACCGGCATTCAAGTGACGATCACCTGGGGCAATATCCTGCCGGGAAGCGCTTGCACGGACTATGTAACGTTACGCGAACTGGGCATGCCGGCCGCCATGCGCGGCTTTGGCCATGGCCTCCTATTCGGGCCGGGTGCGCAGGGTGGGCAGACGGCGGGTCCCGACTGGTCCATCGTGGGGCACAATTGGTGGGCGATGGTGCACGAGCTCGGTCACCAGCTCGGTCTCGATCATGCGCCCCTCGGGGCACTCGTTCCAAGCCCGATCTATGCGAGCCTCATGAACTACGACTACTCCTACCAATTCGATGGCGATCCGGACGCAGTGCGCTTCAGCACCGGCACATTCAGCACCGTCCGGCTCAACGAGCTCGACTTGAACGAAAGGCTCCCTTTCGCACGGTCCGATCTACACTTCCTTTCGGAAGATCCCTACCATTTTGAGCTGCGGGATGCGGGACCGTCCTCGACCTATGTCGACTTCAATCGTAATGGCACGTTCGGGGAGAGCGGCATCGCCGCCGACATCAATGGCGGCTCCGGTCTGACGGCACGCGGCCGGGTCGATCTGGAAAGGACGGCAGGCGGGTTCGTCCTCGTCGCCCATGGCGAGGATCTGATCAGCGTGTATCCCGATCGTGACGTCGACTGGAGCACCTATACCGAAGAGAGTCTGTCGGTCAGCAGTCCTGGCCGCCTGCGCTACCAGTTCCTTTCCGGCGGAGCACCGTTGCCGCCCGGGGACCTTGCAACCGGCGTGACGGGCGATCCGCATGCGGCCGAAGCCTTTGGCAAGCTCTTCGTTGTTCATCCGACAGCCCGCGGCTACCGGGTCTCGGCGTACAGCGTTGATGCTCCCAGCCGGCTCTCTCCGCTCGGCCGTCCCATCGAGGCGGACGCGGCCACATCGCAGCCTGTCCTGGTCCGCACATCGAGCCCGTCGGAAGAGCTCTACCTCTTTATCTGGGATCCGGCAACGAAGGCAGTACGCCAGCGCAAGGTGAACGCCACGGCGGATTCGCCGGCGATCTCGCTCGGTCCGGCCTCGGACCTGGCGGAACTAGCGACCGGCTTGCCCGTGCTCAGCAACAGTCCGATCGGCGCTACCTGGAATTCCAGGACCGAACGGATCGCGCTCGTGACGACCGAGTCCAGCGGCGCGGACACCGGCCGCATCAAGCTCACGACGCTCGGTCGCAGGGGTGATCGCTGGCAAGGAGAGAGAGCTCGCCGGGCGATGGACGGAGCGACGACATCAAGGCCGGCCGTTCTGTTCGATGGAAGGCCGAGCGCAGGAGCTTCGGGCCAATACCTCATCTACACGCTGGAACCGAGGACGAGCCCCGACATGGCGGCCATGAGCCTCATTCGGCTGGCGCCCGGCACCACCGACATCTGGACGAAGCAACTCATGATGAACATTTGGACCACCTCGCGGAGCGCGCCTTCGGCCACTCTGTTCG
Organism: uncultured Holophagales bacterium; assembly: GCA_963741305.1. GTDB lineage: Bacteria > Acidobacteriota > Thermoanaerobaculia > Multivoradales > UBA5704 > DATMER01. Next base: position 1,529,438 of record CAVUHL010000003.1, read on the forward strand.
GAAGCGACGTGGCCTGGGGCTGGCGTGTGAACGAAACCTTCGTTGAGCCGTTCAACAACATGCTCCAGGTCTTCCTGCAATCCTCGGGCATTACCGACGAAGGAATCACGGACCACAATGATGTCAAGTGGATTTCCCTTGTCGGGCTGAGCAGATCGCTACGCACCGCCGCCCGCTGAGCGGCCCTGCCCCGATGACGCTAGAATGCCCCGCAGCCGGAGTGGCGGAACGGCAGACGCAGGAGACTTAAAATCTCTCGCCGCAAGGCGTGCGGGTTCGATCCCCGCCTCCGGCATCATGGGAGGATACATGCGCAGGCTTCTGTCCCTATTTTCCATCCTGCTGGCCCTGCCCGGGTTCGCATCCGCTGACGACTTGGAGGCTGCGGTGGCCCGGATGGCGCGGATCGGGGGGAGCCGCTCGCCCAGCTTCTCGCCGGATGGCCGGCGGCTCGCATTCCTGTCCGACCGCAGTGGGGTGCCGCAGGTATGGATGGTGCCTTCCGAGGGTGGAGAGCCGCGGCAGGTGACTCGCCTCGAAGACCAGGTGCGCGCGGTCGAGTGGTCGCCGGATGGGAAGTGGCTGGCGTTCTCCGTGGCCCCGGGTGGAGGATTGAACGAGCAGATCTATCTCCTGCAGCCGGACGGGCCGCCGGAGGGGGACGCCCCGCCGCGCCGGATCACGGAAGGGGGCCAGGTCAACAATCAGCTCGCCGGCTGGAGCGGCCCCTGGCTGCGCTTCAGCGCCAATTCCAAGGACCCCGGCTCTCTCGACGCGTACACCTACGACTCTAAGACCGGCGAGATCAAGCTCGTGGCGGTCAATCCCGGGATCGGCCGTCTCACTGACCTGAGCGCGGACGGCAAGAGGGCAATCGTCCAGCGCGTCAAGAGCCGGGGCGACAGCAATCTCTACCTGATCGACATCCCGGCCGGGCGGGAGCAACTCATCACCCCGCACACGCCGCCCGGCTCGTTCGAAGACGGCCGGTTCTCGCCGGACGGGCTCACGATCTATCTCGGCTCGAACCAGGACAGCGACCGTATCGGTCTGGAGCGGGTAGCGATCGGCAAGGACGGGCAGCCAGGACCGATCCAGCGGATCGCCGACCGCGAGGGCGCCGAGCTGGACGACTACGAGATCAACTATCAGGGCACGATGGCCGCCGTGGTCTGGAACGTGGGAGGAAGGTCCGAGCTGGGCTTCCTCGATCTCGCGAGCCTTGAGTTCACCCCCGGCCCTGCATTGCCGGGCGAGATCGTGAACAGCCTCGAATTCTCGGCGGACGGCCGGTCGCTCCTCCTCGGGCTCTCGGGCTCGAGGCTGCCGGCGGACGTCTGGTTGCTGGATGTCCCTTCGGGCAAGCTCCGGCAGGTGACCCGCACCCCCCTTGAAGGGGTGGCGCTCGACTCCCTGGTAGCGCCCGAGCTGGTGACCTTTCTGGCGCACGACGGGCTTCAGCTCTCGGGTTGGCTCTACCGGAGCGGTCCGGCGGCCGGCCCGGTGGTGATCAGCTTCCACGGCGGTCCCGAGGCCCAGGAGCGGCCCAACTTCAACGCCACCTATCAGGCCCTGCTCTCCCGCGGTATCAGTGTCTTCGCCCCCAACGTGCGGGGCTCGTCCGGGTTCGGCAAGAAATTCGTCAACCTGGACAACGGCGCCCTGCGCGTGAACGGCGTCAAGGACATAAAAGCCTGCGTCGACTTCCTCGTGGGCCGGGGGATCGCCGGTCCCGGACGGATCGGCATCATGGGCGGCTCCTACGGCGGCTACATGACCATGGCGGGGCTCACGGAGTATCCGGACCTCTTCGCGGCCGGAGCCAACCTTTTCGGCATCGTGAACTTCGAGACCTTTTTCTCCCACACCCAGCCGTGGATGGCGGCGATCTCGACGATCGAGTACGGCGATCCGGTCAAGGAGAAGGATCTCCTCCGGCAGCTTTCGCCGCTCTCCAGGCTGGAGCGCGTGAAGGCGCCGACCCTGGTCCTCCACGGCGCCAACGACACCAACGTGCCGGTGATCGAGGCCGAGCAGGTGGTGGAGAACCTGAAGAAGCGGGGCGTGCCGGTCGAGTACGTGCTCTTTCCCGACGAGGGGCATGGCTTCCGCAAGACGCCAAACCGGATCCGCTCCGCCGTATCGATCGTCCGCTGGTTCGAGCGGCACCTGAAGCCGGCCAGATGATGCGAGCGCTGCGCGCCGATGCGGGGCCCGCGGTCTTCGTCTGGTCCGTGTGGCTCGGGCTGTCGCTACTGCTCACGTATTTCGTGCTCACGTACAGCGTGGACATCCCCTTCCTCGACGATTGGGAGATGATTCCAGTGCTGACGGGTGTTCAACCGGTCACTCTGGACTGGCTCTGGGCTCAGCACAACGAGCACCGCATCTTCATACCCCGCCTCATCTATCTCGCGGTCGTGAAGCTCGGCAGCTACGACTTTCGCGCCGGAGCGGTCTTCGATCTCCTATTGCTGTCCGCGACCGCCGCGGCATTGATCGCGGCGGCACGGACCATCCGTGGAAGGATTTTGTACTCCGACGCCTTCTTCCCGCTGGTGCTGCTGCATTGGGGACAGGCCGAGAACCTCATCTGGGGCTTCACGATGCCGCTCGTCCTCGGGAGCTTGCTGGCAGCTTGCCTGTTGTGCGTCCTGATGAAGCCGGGACATCTGAGCTTCCGGGCGGCGCTGCCCCTCGCCCTGTGCACCATCGCGCTTCCATTGATCTCGGGCAGCGCCCTGGCCCTGGTGCCGGCGTTCGCTGCCTGCACGGTATTGGCCGGATGGGAGCTGCGGAAAGCGCAGCCGGCGCTCCGCCGCGCGTGGATCTCCATCATCGCCGCCGGATTCCTTGGCATCGGCCTCATGTTCCTCTACTTCGCCGGCTATCAGCGTCCCCCCGCGCACCCGGTGAGCCCGAGCCTCGGTGCCACGCTCAAGGGGACTCTGCAGTTCCTGTCGCTCGGATTCGGCTCGGGATCGAAGGCATTCTGGCCCGCGAGCGGCCTTTTCGTCGGCGCTCTGATCCTTGCCACCGTGCTGGCTCTGCTCTGGGCCTTGCGCTCCGGGGGTGACGCTGGGAATGAGAGACCGAGGGCGATCCGCGCCCTTCTGTTCCTTGCCGGCATGGGATGCCTCGCGGGGGGGATCGCATGGGCGCGGATCGGCCTCTACCCGCAGGGCCTTTTCTCCTCCCGCTACGCGACCCTGGCCGCGCCTCTTCTGTGCTGCATCTACTTCTCCTGGGAAGTGGTGAAGAGGCCGCAAATCGTCCGGTTCGTGCAGATGGTCCTCTTCTTCGCCTCCGCGGCCCTCCTCGTGAGGAATGCCGAGGACGGCCGCTACCTTGCTGCCACTTTTCTCCAATACCGCCAGGCAGCCGTCATGGACGTCCAGAAGGGCATGCCGCTTCCGGAAGTCGCGAATCGCCACTGCGGGACCATCTACATCTGCGGCACGGACATCCTGGCCAGGCGCATGCAGATGCTCCGCGATCACCAGATCGGTCCGTTTGCCCTCGCGTCCGAATAGGCACCGGCCCTGCATGTCCTCGACCGGCATGCTGCAGCTCGAATCCGAGAACATCCTGATGGGCGCGCGGGCGGACTCGAAAGAGGATGCCATCCGCCAGGTCGCCGGAATCCTCGCGCGGTGCGGCTTCGTCCAGCCGGCCTATGTCGAGAGCATGCTCGCTCGGGAACGGGTCGCCAATACCTACCTCGGCAAGGGCGTGGCCATCCCGCACGGCCTGCCCAAGGACCGGGACCTGATCGAGCGCACCGGCATTGCCGTGCTCCAAGTGCCTGGCGGAGTGGCGTGGCAACCCGGAGAGACGGCGCACATTATCGTCGGGATTGCGGCCAGGTCCGACGAGCACCTCGAGATCCTCGGCAAGCTCACCGATCTGCTGTACGAGGACGAGTTGGTCTCCCGGCTGGCGGTCACCGGGGATCCCGAGGAGCTGGTCGAGGCCCTGAGCGCCTCGCGCGAATCCGCCCCCTCGGATGGTCCGGCCGAGCTGGGCCGGGTGGCCGATGCCACTGTTGCGGGCGCGAATGGCCTGCATGCCCGGCCCGCCACCGCCTTGGTCGAGCTCGCAAAGCGATTCGAGGCCGAGGTGGTCGTGCGCCACGGCAACCGGACGGCCAACGGCAGGAGCCTGGCCGGGCTGCTGACCCTCGGCGCCGGGGCGGGAGCCAGGTTGAGGATTTCGGCCGAGGGTCCGGACGCCGACGCTGCCCTGGCGGCGCTGAAGGCGCTCATCGAACAGCCCGAGGAAGAGGAGATCGTCCTCGCCGGCCCAATGCACGGTTGGGCGCCGCGTTTGGTTGGCATGACCGTTCCCGGGCTGGCCGCGTCGCCGGGCCTGGCGATTGGCCCCATCCGCCACCTGCGCCGGCGCAAGATCGTGGTCGAGCGCACTGCCAAAGACCCCGAACGGGAGCATGAACGCCTGCTCGACGCCATCGCCACGGCCCGGGCGGAGCTGCTGCAGCTCCACCAGGATGTGGCGAAGAGATCTGGGAAGGCCGGGGCCGCCATCTTCCTCGCCCATGCCGAGTTCCTGGCCGATCCCGACCTGCTGCAGGGAGCCGGCCGGCGCATCGACGAGGGGCAGAGCGCGGGTTGGGCCTGGCAGGAAGTGATCGAGGAGCAGGCGTCCGGCCTGGAAAAGCTCGACGATCCGCTCCTGGCCGGCCGCGCCACCGACCTGCGCGATGTGGGCACGCGGGTTTTGCGCCCCCTGGCTGGCGCGGTGGAGGAGGGGCCTTCCCTGCCCAAAGAGCCTGCGATCCTGCTCACGGACGACCTGACCCCCTCGGACGCTGCCGTGCTGGACCCGGAGTGCGTCCTGGGCTTCTGCACGGCGCGGGGCGGGCCGACCTCGCACTCGGCGATCATCGCTCGGTCGCTGGGAATCCCCGCCGTGGTCGGAGCGGGGCCCGCGGTCCTCAACCAGCCTGAGGGGACCACGGCGGTCCTCGACGGCGACAACGGCGTCCTCTACATCGATCCGAGCGAAGAGGATCTCCAAGCCGCTCGCCAGGCGCAGAGCTCGCTCTTCGACCTGCGCGATGCCGAGACCCGGACGCGGTACGAGCCCGCCCTCACCACCGACGGCATCCGCATCGAGGTCGTGGCGAACACCGGCCTTTCCAAGGAGGCCGCGCAGGCCGTGGAGGCGGGCGGCGAGGGGATCGGCCTCATGCGTAGCGAGTTCCTCTTCCTGGAGCGTGACACGCCGCCCTCGGAAGACGAGCAGTACAGGGCCTACCGCGAGGCAGTCGAGGCCCTGCAAGGCCTGCCGATCATCATCCGCACGCTCGACATCGGCGGCGACAAGGAGGTGCCTTACCTCCACCTCGCGCCCGAGGAGAATCCCTTCCTCGGCCTGCGCGGCATCCGCCTCTGCCTTGCCCATCCCGAGCTGTTCAAGACCCAGTTGCGGGCGATCCTCCGCGCCTCGGCGCATGGACCGGTCAAGATCATGTACCCGATGATCGCCACGCTCGCGGACTTGCACGCGGCATTGGCAATCACCGAGCAGGTGCGCCAGGAAGTGGGTGCCGAACGGCTGGAGCTCGGCATCATGATCGAGGTGCCCTCGGCCGTGATCATGGCGCCGGAGCTGGCCGAGCTGATCGATTTCTTTTCAATCGGCACGAACGACCTCACCCAATATGTATTGGCCATGGACCGCGGCCATCCGTTGCTCGCTCGGCAGGCGGACGGGCTGCACCCCGCGGTGCTGCGCATGATCGATCTGACCGTGAAGGCCGCGTCCGCAAAAGGCAAGTGGGTAGGCGTGTGCGGCGGCGTCGCAGGCGATCCGCTCGGTGCGGTGATCCTCATCGGGCTTGGCGTAACCGAGCTGAGCGTCAGCATCCCGAGCATCGCGGCGATCAAGGCCCGCATCCGCACCGTGCCCATGAGGGACGCCAGGGAGCTGGCCCGGCGGGCGCTCGCCTGCGGGAGCGCCGAAGAGGTGCGCGCCCTCGTGAGGACCACATGACTGTAGTCACGGTCACTCTGAACCCGGCGATCGATCAGACCTTGAGCATCCCCGGATTTGCCGCGGGGCAGGTGAACCGGGTGGCGGAGAGCCGCTCTGACGCTGCCGGCAAGGGCGTGAACGTGGCCAGCTTCCTCTCCGACCTCGGAGTCGAAGTGATCGCAACCGGGCTCCTCGGCTCCGACAACGTGGCCCCGTTCGAAAACCTTTTCCTCCGCAAGCGGATCGAGGACCGGTTCGTCCGGATCGCGGGCTGCACGCGGGTCGGCATCAAGATCGTGGATGGCCAGCGGACCACGGACATCAACTTTCCGGGTCTCTCTCCCACCGCGGACGATCTTGCCGAGCTGAACGATCGGATTGCCGCGCTCGCCGTGCCGGGCCGGTGGTTCGTGCTCAGCGGTAGCGTCCCGCCCGGGGTGCCCTCCGGCATCTATGCTGCGATGATCGATTCCATCCATGGCAAGGGCGGATGTGTCGCATTGGATACGAGCGGCCCGGCGTTGAGGGAGGCCCTGGCGAGCCGGCCCGAGTTGGTGAAGCCGAACGTGGAGGAGTTGAGAGAGCTCATCGGGCACGAGCCCGGCGACTTGCGCGCCGCCGCCCAGGCCCTCGGCGTCCGGCGGGTAGCGGTCTCCATGGGCGAAGCCGGTGCAATGTTCGTGGATGGCGAGAGCGCCCTGCTGGCGCGGCCTCCCCGGGTTCCAGTCCGCAGCACGGTCGGCGCGGGGGATGCGATGGTCGCCGGGCTCGTCTACGGAATGATCCACGAGCTTCCCCTGGAAGAGGCTGCCCGCTTCGCCACCGCGAGCGGAGCCTGCGCAGTGACCCAGGTCGGTTCGGGCATCGAAGATCCCGCAGAGCATCGCAAGCTGATGCAGCGGGTCGAGATTGAAAGGTTGTAATCATGGCGAAGATCGTAGCGATCACGGGCTGTCCGGCGGGCGTGGCTCACACCCAGATGGCCGCCGAGGCGTTGAAGAAGACCGCGGCCTTCCTCGGTCACGAGATCAAGGTCGAGACCCAGGGCTCCGAAGGGCCGAGGAACCCGCTGTCCCCCCGCGACGTGGCCGATGCCGATGTGGTGATCGTGGCCTCCGACATCCACGTTCAGATGGATCGCTTTGCGGGCAAGCCCATGGTGGCCGTGCCGGTCGCCGACGCCATCCGCAAGACCCGAGTGGTGATTGAGAACGCCTTGGCAGAGATGGGGGAGGTGAAGCCAGCTCCTGTCGCCGCTGCACCTGCTCCAAGCGCGCCGAAGTTCATCGTCGCCATCACCTCCTGTCCTACCGGCATTGCGCACACCTTCATGGCCGCCGAAGCGCTGAGGAAGTCCGCCGTTGCGCTCGGGCACGAGATCAAGGTCGAGACCCAGGGCTCGGTGGGCGCGAAGAACCGGCTGACCGACGAGGAGATCAACCGCGCCGATGCCGCGATCATCGCCGCCGATGCCTACGTGGACCCGGCGCGCTTCGCGGGCAAGCGGCTGCACCAGACCACGACCAAGGCGGCCATTCACGATGGGCAGAAGGTCGTGCAGGAGGCGCTGGCGCTTCCCACTCCAACTGAGCAGGTCAAGCCGCTCAAGGAGCAGCGCTCGACGACCCGAACCGGTCCCTACAAGCACCTGATGACCGGCGTCTCCTACATGCTTCCGCTGGTAGTCGCAGGCGGGCTGCTGATTGCCTTGGCCTTCGCGATCGGCGGCCTCGACGCGGGGGAGCAGGAGGGCACGCTCGCCTGGGCCTTGATGAGGATCGGGGGCGGCACGGCGTTCAACCTCTACATCCCGGTGCTCGCCGCGTTCATTGCCTACTCGATCGCAGACCGTCCGGGCCTCACGTCCGGCCTGATCGGGGGCATGCTTGCGATGACTCTCGGAGCGGGCTTCCTCGGCGGCATCGCAGCGGGTTTTCTGGCGGGCTACGTGACCCGGGCGCTGAATACCTACATCAAGCTACCGGAAAACTTCGAGGGCTTGAAACCCGTGCTGATCCTGCCGCTGCTATCGACGCTGATCGTGGGACTGATCATGATCTACGTGATCGGTCCGCCGGTCACAGCCGTGCAGAACGCGATGACCGCCTGGCTGAACGGGATGCAGGAGGCCAGCGCCGTGGTGCTTGGGGTGCTGCTCGGGGCGATGATGGCGTTCGACATGGGCGGGCCGGTGAACAAGGCGGCCTACACCTTCGCGGTCGGCCTGCTGGCCTCGAAGGTCTACGGTCCCATGGCGGCGGTAATGGCAGCGGGCATGACGCCTCCGCTGGGGCTGGCGCTCGCCGCGACCCTGTTCAAGAACCGTTTCAATCAGGAAGAGCGCGACGCGAGCAAGGCCGCCGCCGTGCTGGGTATCTCGTTTGTCACCGAAGGCGCGATCCCCTTCGCCGCCAAGGACCCCGTGCGCGTCATCCCCTGCCTCGTCGCGGGCTCGGCCGTAACCGGCGCGATCGCGTTGGCAGCCAACGTGCGGCTGATGGTGCCGCACGGCGGGGTCTTCGTCCTCATGATCCCCAACGCGGTCACGCACCTGGGCATGTACATCCTGGCGATCGTCGCCGGAACCCTGGTCACTGCCGGCGCGCTCTTTCTGGTGAAGCGGCCGGTGGCCTCATGATCTGTCAGCGGACGGCTTCTACCGGGGATTCAATCCTTCTGACTTGGCCAGTGAGCTGACCTCTGCAAGCCGGTTGTCCACCCGAACCGAATCGTGTAGGGCTGCCGCTCTGCGCAACGCGGCGGCGCTGCGGGTGAGGTTGTGCCGGCGAAACAGGATCCACCCCTTGCACTCCTGATACAAAGACCGCAGTTCCTGTCGGCGGTCCCTCCTCTCAACATGCCGGAGCAGCCGCAAGGCCCTGCGGTTCAGGAGCCAAGCCACCCGCAGATGGGTGTCGCGCTCCGCGTAGACGAGGGCTTGGCCTAACAAAGCCTCCGCGAGAAGCTCGTTAATTGGGCGGTCCTCGCCTGGCGCGTGCGCTGGATAACGGCCTTCATCGTGCTGTCCGCGTGCTCCGGCAAGGCGGGGCCGTTCGAAAAACGAGAGCGCCTTGCCGACGGCGTGCCGGAACATCTCCCCCGCCTGCCGGTACTTGCCGTTGTCGAAGTACGTCCATCCCAGGAGGAGCCGCGACTCGATCGGCTTGTATCCCATGCTTAGGGCGATTTTCTGGTGGTAGACGGCGTTGTCGCAGTTTGAGCCACTCTCAATTCTTATCAAGCTGCCGCCATGGCTGTGGACCGGAGCAGTCGGCGTAGAGGTGTCGCAATAGAGCCTTCCAAGGAGGAAGTGAATCCCGCCGTGCACCTGGACCTGCAACTCTTCCTGACCCACCTCGGCCACCCGGAGTGCGGTGTCCAGCGTCCGGCGGGTGAGGCCGAGGTCCAACCTCCGGCTTTCCGGGTCGCTCAAGCAACTCCCTCGGTTCCAACACACCTTGGCGAGCGACACGGCTGCGGATGCGGTATGTCTGAACTGCAGGCTCGTGGTCAACTCGTGCTCGGCCTGCATGTAGTCCTCGAAGGCAGCATGTGCGCGGCCCAAGGCGTTCCTCTGCCTGATCCCTTCCGGCTCGCGGCTTACGGCCTTCTCAGCGTATTCCATGGCTAGATTCAGCAACGAGGTCCGGCGGGTACGTTCGGCTGTGCTGTCTCCGGCATTTGCAGCCATGACCAGGTAGGCCTCCGCGAGCAGGCTGTAAAGCCCCTGCTTCCCGACCTGGAGCTCGTGCCCGGAGCGGTTGAGGTCATCGATCGCCCGATGCAGGTCTTGCCGCGCCAACTCCGCCAGTTGCGCGCGCAGCGCGGGGACGATCATTTCGTCCAGCCGTTCCTGGGACAACCGCACCTTCACCTGCGCCTGGAACCAGTCCAGGTCCACCAAGCCCCTCGCCGCCTGCTTCAGCAGACGCGACTGCCGGTCGGAGGCACTTTCGCTGCGGTCGGTCGGCGCGTCCTCTCGGGAGAGGGAGAGGTGGTCTCCGAGACCAGGGAGATACGACAGGTCAGCGAGGATCTCCTTCCGCTGCTCCTTCAGCTTCTGGTCGAGCGCCGCGAGCCGTGCGGCGCACGCCTCGGCGTTTTCGCTCTCGTACCTCTTCAAGCCGGCGATTAGATACCAAGCGACCTCCACGCTGTCAATGAAGGAGTCTTTCCCCTCCTCCGCTCGTTTCTTGAGAAGTTCGGACTGGGCATTTCGGATGCTTTCCACGTCCTCGATCCAGTTCATCCGGTCGATCGCGCCTTGACCGTCTTGCAACGCGACGACCAGATCCAGGAGGTGGCGTTGCTCGGACCTTTGCTTTTCCCCAGCCTGCGACCAGGGCTCCAACTGACGCTCCACGTCGTCGGCGCTCAGTCGATAGAGGTGCAGAGCCGCTTGGTCGGCCGGCACCAGCTCTTCCCAGCACAGCAGCTCTAGTTGACGCTTGCCTTGTTTCCAGTCACCGGTCTGGCACCAGGTCTTGCTAGCTTCGAACCGGAGTACCGGCTGATCACGCGCCAAGCGGACCATCTGCCGGAATCGGCGCCAAGCGCGAAGGCGCTCGCCGGCGAGGCAGTGGCCGATCCCGCTATTCAGCGTCGCGGCCGCGGTAATCCAATTTTTCTGCCCATCCCAGTCCGGCTCTGCCGCCCGCCGGCATAGAGTCCGCCAAGCTAGAGCCGCCGCGATGTCACGAGTCTGGACGATGGCAGGCCATTTGCCGGTCGCAATTGGCAGCGACGCGCCGTGTCGGCTCTCTTCCTTTCGCCTCATCGTCCAACCCTTGAGCTTCCATGCGCGTGCATCGTAGGCGTCGATCCGAATGGCGGCGTTGCACCAGTGAAGGGCGTCTCCAAAGCGGCCATGGTCAAAGTGGTCCTTCGCGAGGGCATAGGCGGCCTCAAAGGACGAAGGGTTCGCCTGCAACGCCCGCTGAAAGGCTGTCCGTGCGGCCTCAAGTTTGCCGACGTCCCGATAGACGATCCCCAGGTTGTGGTGGCATTGACCGAACTGGTCGTCGTGGCTCAGTGCCCGGACGAAGGCCCTCTCGGCCTGCAGGAGCTTGTCCTCGCGCCGCGTACTCCTCGTGTCCCGGTAGGCTCGCAGCCCATCTGTGTACTGACGAACTGCGCGCCAGCGGCGGGAGCCGAGGTTCACCAGGTCGGTGACGATCCTGTAGGCGAGCTGCCGGGTCAGGGTGGGGACCGCATAAGAGCCCAAGGACGACGAACTGACCGTCTGCCGCCAACCGGGCAAGTCGGGGTCCCATCCGTCGTCGTCTCTGTTGCTGGATCTGACGCGCCAACTCCCTGAAAGCCCGCCGCCGTGAAGCTCCGCCACCAGAAGGAGCTCCTCCCCTTCCTTGTGCAGGCTGCCGGTGAGTCGGGGTCCCCGCGCAAGCCATGTGAAGGGGCCGATGACTGCTCGGAGCGGGATTTGCAGCCCACTGACCGAGATCTTTGAGTCGGGGCCTATGGCCTCCTTCAGCACTTCGCCCACGTCCTCGACAGTCACGGTGGCATCGATGACGCTCTTCGTGTGGGGCGCCGACATCTCGTTGATCAACTTGTAGAGCTCGGTGATGGCAGCCATCTCGCCGCGGAGGCGGGATGCTATGGCTTCGCCCTCGCCCTGTTCCTTGTTTGCCACCGTAAAGTCGATAAACGGCTGGATGACCACTCGCTTGCGGGCTTGATACATGGCAAAGAGCACGGCCAGCAGGAGTCCGGCCAGCAGCACGGCTACGGAAGGCTTCGCGAGTGCGATTTCCCTTCCAAAGATCAGCTCCCATTCCCAGCTCAATCCAGCTACAGCGAACAGGAGGAAGAGCCATGCAGCCCGCGAATGCATGTGCCGGTACAGGGCAATAGCCGACTGGGAGGCCCTCCACGCCAAGCTCCGGAACCAGATGCTGAACCAGAAGAGAGGAAAGATCCAAAGGATGAGAAAGGCTAGGACGCCCGGCCAGAAACCGAACAAGACCGTCCCTCCCGCTGCGACGAGCACCCAGGCCGCGAAGGGGACTACGCGCGTGATCTGGTAGGCACATGAGTATCTCAGGAGACGAATTGTTTGGAAGTTCATCAGGTCGCTCCGGAAGTTACCAAGCTCGAGGCCGGTTGAGAAGCAGTGGAGGCCTCTTCCTCTTTATAACCGAGCAGGGGTGATAGCGCCACCCCTTACGATCCGAAAACATGCTGTTAGACTGCAAGCCATATGCGTGTCCTTATCAAGATCATCGGGCCGCTTCTCCTGCTGAACTGCGGCGAAGTCAAGTCCATCGAGCCGACCCACGTCTTCTATCTCCACGGCCGCATCATCGAGGAGCAGGGGCGCCGGCCAACGCACCCCGAGCTCGGGATCTACGAGTACGACGAGATCCTGCGTCAGCTCGGTGGGGAAGGGCGCGTCGTGGTGAGCGAGGCCCGCCCGAAGGGCACGGATCCGGACGCTTATGCGGGCAAGGTCGCGAAGCAGATCGAAGACCTTCTCGCGAAGGGCGTGCCCGGCCGGCGGATAACCGTTATCGGTGCCTCGAAAGGTGCATTGATCACCATGCTGGTCTCGACGAAGGCCCGCTCGCCGGAGGTCGGCTACGTGATCATGGGCAACTGCAACGATTGGGTCGTGGAGAACTTCCACGTCGACCTGCACGGGCAGGTGCTGTCCATCTACGACGCGAGCGATAGCGTCGGAGGCACTTGCGTGCCGATCTTCCGCCAATCGAAGCAACTTGGGAAGCACCACGAGATCCGGCTCGACACCGGTCTTGGGCACGGCTTTCTGTACCGGCCGAGGGCGGAGTGGATCGGGCCCGCCCTCGCCTGGAGCCGCCAGCGCTCCGTGCCGCCCGTCCAAGCGGCCAAGGAGGCGCCCTGGTTCGTCGTGAATCCCGAGGAGCTTCCTTCCCTGACCACTCCGGTCTTCGGCGTCTGCTTCTCAGGCAAGCCGCCGCGGGCCGTCGAAAAAGCCGAGCTGGCGTTGCCTGCGGCACATCCGCTCCGCCGGACCGGCGGGGTGCTCATCGTGCACACGCTGATCAACGCGAAGGGCCAGGTCGTGAAAGCTCAGATTTTGAAGGGACCTGCCGGCCTCCAGGACGCAGTGGCCCGATGCCTGCGGCGGTGGCGCTTCGAGCCGGTGTTGACGCGCGACCGCAAGCCCGCCACCGTGCACTTTACTCTGACGCTATCGGTCCAACCCGGTTCCTAGCTCGCCATCCGAAGGCCTTCGCTCGTCAGACCGGTGCCCGGCTGCCAGAGGACCTCGCGGATGGGGTTGGCCAGGACCGTGTTCCACAGGTCGACGGGAGTGGGCCCGATCGTGAACCGGACGCCTCCGCCGGCCGCGAGGTGGCCGACCGCGAGGAGCGCAACCGTCTCGGCACCCTTGATCCTCCTCGTCGCCGCCTGGGCGCGCCACGTCCGGACCCGGCGTCCCCCGCTTCCGCGCACGGACAGGGAGAAGTAGAGAGGATAGGAACCCTCGTAGGTCGGCGAGATGACGGGCACATTGATCCTCACCACCTCCGCGGGACCGAGGTCAGCTTCGACCGACGGATGGAAGCGCAGGTACTTGGCGGCCTCGCCCGCCTCGAAGTGGATGGTGACCGAGCGTTGCCCGTCGGAGCAGTTCTGCAACAGGAGCGAGGCGCAATGGGGCGATCTCCCGTTGCTCGGGATGATCGCGCCCGTGAACTGGATCAGGTCGGTTTCGAAGATCTGCGCCGCCGGATACCGCTGGCGCAGCAGATCCGGGAAGTCCGAAGAGCCCGGGCTGCGCTGGCGTTGGAAGGTGTAGAAGCCGAGGCCCAGGCCCACCGCTGCCGCGACGGCCGTCACCGCGATCCAACCGGCAGGCCGGGGCTCGATCGAGAGCACTACGATCCCCCCGATGATTGCGATGGCGATGGCGGATACAGCGCAGAAGGTGAGGGCGGCATCCAGGTCTCTCCGGATCTCGTGCCGCAAACCGGCGAGGAAGATCACCGCGGCGATCACCATCGTTCCCGTGAGGGCGGGACCGCTCCGGCCGTTCACCGCCACCAGGAGAGCGATGCCGAGCGTCAGGAGCGACAGGAACACGGCCACATAAACGAGGACTCCACCCGCTTCCCTGCGACTGGGCATGAGCGTCTCCTACGCGTTTTGTTTTTGGACGACTCGATCAGTCTACGTTTGTCGAAGCGAGCCGTCAATGGCGCGTGCTAGGCTCCCTCAATCACTTGAGGAAAGGGCTTCCCCATGCATCGACGCGTCCTGATTTGCGTATGCGCCTGTCTGCTGCTCCCCCTGGCCGCCCAGGCTCAGAAGCCCGAAGCGGACTGCTTCGACAAGGCTGTGACCCAGGCCGATCTCAATGACTGTGCCGGCGAGCAGTTCGCTGCCGCGGACGCCGAGCTCAACCGGGTCTACAAGGCGATCCTGGAGAAGTACAAGCAGGATCCCCTGTTCGTCGAGAAGCTGCGCGCGGCCCAGAGGGCGTGGCTGACCTATCGGGACGCCGAGATCGAGGCGAAGTATCCGCACAACAAGGAACCTGGCCATTACGGCAGCAGTATCAGGATGTGCTATCCACTCTACCAGGCGCAGCTCACCCAGGAGCGGACCAAGAAGCTGCGGGAGTGGCTCGACGGTGCGGAAGAAGGGGATGTCTGCTCGGGCTCAGTCGATGTGAAATGAACATCAGGCGCGCCCAGGCCTCGGATGCGGCGGAGCTGACGAGGATTGCCCACGAGGCCAAGCGGTATTGGAATTATCCCGAGCGCTGGATCGAGCTGTGGCGGGACGATCTGACCCTCTCTCCGGACTTCATTGCCGGGAACGAGGTGTACCTCGCCGAGGATGGCGGCGAAGCCCTGGGGTGCTACGGCCTCATCGCAGGATCGCCGCACTGGGCGCTCGAACATTTCTGGATCCGTCCCGCGGCGATGGGGAAGGGCGTTGGACGGCGCCTCTTCGAGCACGCCCGGGCCGTAACCTTGGATGCGGGCGCTAGCGTCCTCGAGATCGACTCCGATCCTAATGCCGAGGCGTTCTACCTGCGCATGGGTGCTGTCAAGGTGGGAGAGGTCCGCTCCGAAGTTGACGGGCAGCCTCGAATCCGGCCTCTTCTGCACCTGCGACTGATGAATTCGGAGCATCCGCAGGTCTAGCGGGCTCTCAACTGCGCCCGGATGCTCCGAAACCACAGGATTCTGTGACTCACCCAATTGTTTATGCTCCGACATCACTCGCTGTCGGAGCAAAATCCTATGACCGAAGCCCTGCAATCTTCACTTTAGGAGCATAATGGCTTGATCTAGGAGCAAAACGAACTCCCTGAAGGCCTGCACTTCTAACTTTAGGAGCATATTCCCTTGCTGGTAGCTTTGACACAGACCCTTATGCTCCGAAATCCCGGAAAGTTATCTTCGGGTGAATGGATTATGCTCCAAAAATAAAAAGGGGAGGAGCATCCCTTTTTGGGGGAACGCCGGGGGAGGACGTTTTCGGAGCTTATTTCTCCAGCGCAGTCGTGAAGGTCTGAGACTGCTTGCGCTCGCCGTCGGGGAAGACGGCGGTGACGCGCCAGTGGAGCTGGGCGGCGTCGGGGAGGGCCGCGAGGGCGCTCGCGGGCACCTGGTACTGCGCCGTCGGGAGGCCCTTGGGATCGGCGACGGTGTCGAGCTCGGCGGTGGTGACCAGGAGATCATACGATTCGGCACCCTCGACTGCTGTCCAGGAGAGCACGAACGCCTGGCGGGGACGCGCCTCCCCGGCGAGCGAGCGGATCTCGGTCTTTTCCCCGCGGTATTCGGCTGTCACGGTGGGCTTCTGCGTCTGACGGACGTAGACCCCGCCCACGGTCAGGACGAGGGCCGCGGCGGCGGCGGCGATCCAGGGCTGGAACCGCCTCGTGGGGAAGGAGTGGATCGTAGCGCCCGTTCCCTGGTGGGCTCCCGACTCTTTCTCGAACGCCACTGCGATCCGCCAGTCTTCGGCGCAGGAGGCGCAGACGGCGACATGGTCCACGATGTCGCGGAGCTCATCGGGCGGCAGCTCGCTTCGCATGGCTTCCCAGATGCGGTCCGCCTCGGGGCAGCTCCCGGTTGGCGGTGCCGGTGCAGCGAACGCAGCTCGTAAACGCGAGATTTCATCGTGCTTCATCGTCATGGCTTCACCCCCTTCGAGACGAGGCACTCCCTGAGGTCGGCCAGCCCCCGGTATACGAGGTTGTCCGCCTTTTTGGGCGCCCAACTCATCAAACGACCGATATCAGGAACGCTGTGCCCCTGCAGGTGCAGGGTGACGGCCAGTCGCCTGGGGCGTACGATCTGCGCGAGGCATTCCCGGATCGCGCGCCCCACCTGTTGCCCGATGGAGACCTCCTCCGGATCGGGCCGCGGTGAGCTTGTCTCGGCTGCGGGTTCGATCCCCCCGTCCTCTGTCTCCAGAGAGACCTCGCTCCGCCTCCGGCAGCGCCGGATCTCATCGATCAGGGCGCTGTAGGCCGTCTTCCTCAGGTAAGACGTAGAGATCTGGGCATTCGCCTCACTTTTGCGCCGGATTTCGAGGACGCGGAGGAGGGCTACCTGCACCAGGTCGTCGGCGCGGCTGGCCAGCCAGGAGGGGCAGATGCGCGACACGGCGCGGACGAGCTCTGAGCGCAGGCGCTCATAGTCATCCACCTCTTCGGGCCGCACGGGGATGTTCATGGTTCATCCATTCTTGGATGAGTTATAGCGTACTACTTTAAGCCTGCCGGCGGCGTCAATCTCCGCGAAGGGCTTGGCGGGGCTCGACTTCGGTGGCGTGAAGGGCGGGGGAGAGGCTGGCAACCAGGCCAGCCACGAGGAGCAGCAGGGGGACGGTGGTGAAGGTGACCACGTCCAGCGGACGGATGCCGTGGAGCAGGCCGTCGACGAGGCCGGTGGAGAGCACGGCAAGGGCCGCGGCCAGGCCGAGCGCCAGCCCGGCCAGGATCAGGCCGAGCCCCTGCCTGAGCACCAGGCGCAGCACGTGGCCGCGGCTCGCCCCGAGCGCCAGCCGCACCCCGATCTCGTGCCGCCGCTGCGACACCGACCAGGAGATCAGCCCGTAGAGGCCCACCGCCGCGAAGAGCAGCGCGATCGCGGCAAAGGCCGCCAGGGCCACGGCGCGCAGGCGCGGCCGGGCCACGGAGGCGAAGACTGCCGCGTTCATCGTCGTCACGTCCAGGAGCGGCCGGGTGGGGTCGAGCTCCGCCAGGGCGGCGCGCACCGGGGGCTCCAGATCCATGGGTTTCCCCTGGGTACGCAGCACGAAGTCCATGGACCAGTGGGGATCCTGCTGGAAGGGGACGTAGATGTCGAAGCGCGGCGAGTCCAGGTTCAGGTAGCGGGCGTCACCGGCCACCCCGACGACGGTGAGCCAGGGCCACTTCGATTCCGGGTTGGCCCAGTGGAGCCTCCGGCCCAAGGCATCCCCTTCCGGCCAGAAGCGCTCGGCCATGGCGCGGCTGACGATGGCTACGCGCGGCGCGCCCGGGCCGTCCTGCCAGGTGAAGTCCCGCCCTTTCAGGAGTGGGATGCCCATGGCCGCGAAGTAGCCGGGGCTGACCCTCTCGTGGTTGGAGATCGGGTTGCGGATCTGTTCCGCGCCGGTCTGCCCTTCGACGGTGAAGTGGTATTCCCAGCCGATCGAGGCGGCGAGCGGCCGCAGGAGCACGGCGGCGGCACTTTCGACCCCCGGCACTGCCTTCAGGCGCTCGGTCGCGGCGCGGAACCAGGCAGCCTGCGCGGCCGGCGTGGCCTGGCGGGCATTATCCAGGGAGATACGGAAGGTGAGCAGCCCCTGGGGATCGAAGCCGAGGTCGGTGCTCTGCAGGCGGGCGAAGCTGCGGGCCATGAGGCCGGCGCCGATCAGGAGGACCAGGGCCAGGGAGACTTGGGAGACCACGAGGAGGCGCCGCAGGCGGCTCGCGCGGCGGCTGGCCGAGGTGTGGCCCCCCTCCTTGAGCGCCGTGGCAAGGTCGGAGCGGGGGACCTGGAGCGCCGGCATCAGGGCGAGGAGGAGCATGGCCGCGAGCGCTACGAGCAGGGCGAAGAGGACCGCCCGGCCGTCCACCGCCGCCTGATCGAGGCGGGGGATGTCGCGCGGGCCCAGGGCCACGAGCAGGGCGAGCCCGCCCCGGGCCATCAGCAGCCCGAGGATGGCGGCGGGGGCCGTGAGCAGGAAGCTTTCGAAGAGGAACTGGCGCAGCAGGCGGGGCCGTCCGGCGCCCAGGGCGGTGCGCACGGCGATCTCTTTGCGGCGTTCGTCGGTGCGGGTCAGGATCAGGCCGGCGGCGTCGGCGGCGGCGGCGAGGAGCAGCAGCTCGACCGCGACCAGGAGCAGGCGGAGCGCCGCCCGGGTGTCGCCGAGCACGTCGTCGATCAGCGGCCGGACCGAGGCACGGTAGTCGCGGTATTGGAGGGGCTTGCTACGCCCTAACGAGTCGGACAGCTCGGACATGCCGGCCCGTGCCTGATCGAGGGTCACCCCCGGCCTGAGCCGCGCCAGGCCATGGAAGATGCGGAGGCCGTGCTCTTCACGGGAAACCGGCTTGAACACGCCCCAGGCATCTGCGAAGTAGGGGAACCGGAACTCGGGCGGCATGACCCCGATCACGGTCATCGGCTCGCTGTCCATGCGGACGGCGCGGCCGACGATGGCCGGATCTCCGCCGAGCCGCTCGCGCCAGAGCCGGTCGCTGATGACCAGGTTCAAGCGGTGCTCATCCCCGGGCTGGAACGTCCTGCCCAGGGCAGGGCGGGAGCCCAGCACGTCGAAGAAGCCGGCCGACACGAAGCGGAAGCGGACGGGAATGGCTCCGCCGGGTCCGTCCATGGAGAGATGACCGTCGCTCGCGGCCAACAGGGCAAGCTCCGAGAAGACCCGGTTGCCGGCGCGCCAGTCCTCGGCGTCGCCCACCGAGACCTCGACCCGCGCGTGCCCGGCGCCGGGGCTTTCGCCCCAGACCGCCACCAGCCGCTCGGGCTGGACGAAGGGGAAGGGACGGAGCAGGACCGCGTCGGTCAGGGCGAACACGACCGTGGCCGCGCCAATGCCGAGCGCGAGGGTCAGAGCGGCGAGGGCGGTAAAGCCGGGAGCACCGGCTGCCGGCCGCAAGGCTTGGCGCAGGTCGCGGAGAACGGATTCCATTCACAGGGTGATACGGGATTCCAGGAGGGGAGTTCAAGGGAGCTGTCAGGTTCGGGCCGTTTTCTACGTAAACCAAAGGGAGTAGACTCGGAGCAATCCAAGGAGAGCTGCCATGGGGTATGAGAAGGGAATCACCCGCAAGTGGAGTGACATGGTCCTGAAGAATGAGTATTTGCCGACCATCCCTGGCGGCCCGAAGTCGCCGGATACCCCTTCGGGCGGCACGCCGAACCATGAGCTGCTCGCGCGGTTGGCGCGCCTTACCTGGGCGCTCGAGAAGGGGACGGCCGAGCAGCAGGCCGAGGAGCTGGATGGGGCCGTGCGGTTCTACGACAACCAGGTCGAGGGTGGGTTCATGACCCGTGGCAATGCGAACGAGCAGTTTTCGCCTTCGCACAGCCAGTGGTGGATCACGGCTACGCTCGGCCTGCGCTGGGTGGGCTGGAACCTGCGCGAGTCGCGGCCCGACGTGAGCAAGAAGCTCCTCGCCGTCACCGGCCGCTGGCTCCGGCACCACCACGCGCTCTGCCGGTTCTTCGTAACCAAGAAGAACGGGATCGTGGCCCCGGGTTCCCGCGCCTGGCCCGAACCCGAACCCGGCAAGACCGTCAATGGCAAGTGCAAGCTGCGGGACGAGCTCTTCGACGCCATCGAGTCCGGCAAGGTGAAAAAGGTATGGGCCCCGGCCAATCTGGACATGCTGGGCCTGTTCTTCGCGGACAAGCTGCTGCAGGCCGGGGACGACCTCGGCGGGGCCAAGTCGGCCACGGAGGTGCCCAAGCTGAGATGGCCGATCTCCTACCGCAGCAAGGGGAGTGACTTCACCAGTTGGCTGACCACGCTCGGGGACGTCAAGACCCTGAGGGCGCAGCGCCTCGCCACCTGGAAGGACGGGCAGGAGTCTTACGGCTTCGACGACGCCGTCGAGGATGTCTGGGAAGGGACCGAGGCGAAGGTCATCGGCGGCAAGGCTACCGGCGGTGCGAGCAGCGCCGGCGCCGGAGCGGCGGCGAGCCTCCCGGCCCTGATCGCCGGCCTGCGCGACGTGGCGGCACGGCGCCAGGCCTCCCGCGCCGAGCTGCTGGAGCTGGCCGGCCGGCTGGAGGCGCCCGGAGCCAACCTGGAGGACGTCGGCGCTGCCCTGCGCGACCTCGCCGAGCGGCGGCCCGCCGCCCGCGCCGAGGTGCTGGACCTCGCCAAGCAGTTGGAAAGGCTCCGGGTCGGGCCGCTCGAGGCTTAGGCCCGGGACCCTCACCCCCGTCCCCTCTCCCACACGCACTCACACCCGCCCGGGAGAGGGGCGCCACCGCCCAAAAGCACGGACACAGCCGGTGGGCCGGTCCGGGTCCGGTCCCCCTCGCCCGGGCGGGTGTGAGTGCGTGTGGGAGAGGGGGTTAGGGGGTGAGGGTTCCGGCCACCAGCTCGACCTCGCCCCCCGTTACCCACCGCGCCCGCAGGCCGGTGCGGAAGAGCCGCTCGCCCGTGTCGGGGTGGATGGTGAAGCGCTCGGCGCTCCGCACCGGATCGCGCCAGTAGCCGCGGGCGAGGCCGAGGCCGCCGACGTACAGGTCTCCGGGTACCCAGAAAGGGCAGAGCTCCAACCGGGCGTCCAGGATATGGACGCTCTGGTTGGAGAGCGGCCGGCCAAAGGACGAGCCGTCCTCGCAGACGGCCGTCCACACCGTCGTTTCTAGCGAGCCCCTCAGGACCGCGACCCGGACGTCTTTCAAGAGGATCCGGTCCGGAGCCGTGAGCACGGTGATCCCCTCCTGAGAACCGAACACCACCGTGCCCCCTGCCGCGAAGGTGCCGAAGACCTCGAAGAGGGAGGTCCCCTCCGCAAGAGAGTGGGCGAGGGTGCGGTCCGCGGGTCCCATCCCAAAGCGCTGCGCGAGGTCCAGGGCGAGGTTTGCGATCCCCCGGTTCTCCAGCATGACTCCGGAGAGCACGCAGGCGAGGTCCTTGGGAGATGCCGATGGCACCGGGGGCGGACCCTCGGGGAGGCTTTCGGAAGCTGCGTCCTCGATCATGATGCCCACGATCTCTTCCGGCCAGTCGAGGGAGTCTGCCAGGGCCTCGCGGGTGACGGCGAGCTCGATCCTGCCATGTTCCAGCAAAGGCCGGAGCTGGCCGCGGGGGAGAGCGGGATCGACGGGCAGCCAGGCCGCTCCCGCCGCGAGCACGCCGAGGATGGCGGCGACCGCCTCCCGGCCCGGCTCGAGGACGATCGCCACCGGCGTGTTGCGCCTCGCCCCCTCGCGCTGAAGGAGGTGGCCGAGGCGCTCTGCTATCTGAAGCAGCTCGCCGTAAGTGGCTGAGCCGGAAGGGCCGGTCACGGCAATCCGCTCCGGCTGGCGGCGCGCCCGGGTGGCGAATAGCTCGTACAGGTAGGGCTCGGGCACGGGAGCGCCCGTGGTGTTGAAGGCGACCATGCGGGCGAGCTGCTGAGGCGGGATCAGCCGGCGGCGGACCTCCTGCCAGGCCGGCCCGGCGGAGAGACGGCGGAGGAGATCGCGGCAGCCCACGGTAAGGGCATCCGCCATCCCCTCGGGGAAGCCCGGCTCGGCCACGTCCCAGAACAGGAGGAGCCCGCCTTCGCGCTCGGCAACCTGGAGATGGAGGAGCCGCGGCTCCGCCCGGCGGCGCGAGCCCTGGTCCTTTGCGTCCCTTTCGTCCTTTACGTCCCTTTCGTCCTTGAAAAGCCGCGGAGGCAAGGCCACCGAGACCGGCAGCCCGGGAAGGCCATCGGGCCGGAGCGAACGAGGCAGGGGCCAGGTCAGGTCGCGGCGGAGGCGTTCTTGAACGCCCCGCGCCCGTTCGCCGAAGGGCCCGAGGGCGCCGCCGTCCAGCTCCAGGGGAACCCACAGAGGCGTGCCGGTCAGAGAGAGCTCCACGGTAAAGCGGGGGTCCCGAGCCCAGGCGGCGAGCCCGTCGGCCAGGGCCGCGAGGATCATCGCGGCCGGAGCGATCCCCTCCCAAGCGGCGCGGGCGCGCAGCTCAGCCCAGGTCTCGGCATCCAGCTCCAGGAGTCGGCGCCGGAGCGGGGCTGGATTAACAGGCAGGATGGGCGGGGGAGGCAGGACCCTGTCGGCCCAGTACTCCAGGGCAGAGCCGTAGATCTTCTCGGGGGCCTTCCGCGGGATCTCGGGCGCGAAAACCAGCCAATCGAGGGAAGCGTGCTCGTCCAAAAGCCCGTCTATTTTCATCCGCAGCTGCGCCGGCAGGTCCGGGGAGCCTGACGTTGCCAGCTTGCCGGCCTCCCGCTCCCGGACCTGCGGAGCGAGGGCGGAGAGGTCCACGATCCTCAGAGCGTAGGGAGGAAGGCGAAGGCTCCGGGCGAGCGCGGCGAGATCCAGAGTCATCGGCATGACCCTTACGATGTCACGGTCTATAGAGAACCGTGCACTTATAAGGTGCTGTACCGCAGCACATCTATTCGGTCCGTGCTGGCCGCGGACCATCCAATGGAGGGAGCCGATGATGGACGCCAGTGGGAACGTCGATTTCGAGGTTCTGATCCTCGGTGCAGGTCCGGCCGGCCTGCAGCTTGGACACCACCTCTCCCGCGCCGGACGCAGCTACATGATCCTGGAGCGCGGGGACAGCCCGGGCGAGTTCTTCAAGAAGTTCCCCCGTCATCGCACCCTGATCTCCAACAACAAGGTTTACACCGGCTACGACGATCCCGAGGTCAACCTCCGGTTCGATTGGAACTCCCTCCTCAGCGACGACGCGCCGCTGCCGTTCAAGGAGTACAGCAAGAAATACTTTCCAGCCGCGGACACGATGGTGAAATACCTCTGCGACTACGCCGAGTGCTCTGGCCTCAACGTCCGTTGCAATACGCAGGTCACGCGGGTGCAGAAGACGCAGGAGGGTTTCCGGCTGCACGACGCCGAGGGCAATGCCTTCACCTGCCGGCGGCTTGCCGTTGCAGCCGGAGTCACGAAGCCGCACGTTCCGGCCGTGCCGGGTATTGAGCTGGCCGAGGACTACGTGAGCGTTTCGGTGAACCCCGACGACTTCATCAATCAGCGCGTGCTGGTGGTGGGCAAGGGCAACTCGGCTTTCGAGACAGCCGGCAATCTGATCGAAACCACCGCGCTGATCCATGTGATCAGTCCGAACCCGGTGCGGCTGGCCTGGCAGACCCACTTCGTGGGCCACCTGCGGGCGGTGAACAACAACCTCCTGGACACCCATCAGCTCAAGTCCCAGAACGCGGTCCTCGACGCCACCATGGAGCGCATCGCGCGCCGCGCGGATGGCAAGCTGGTAGTCTCGGTGCGCTACTCGCACGCCAGCCACGAGCTCGAGGAGCTGGTCTACGACCGGATCATCCTCTGCACCGGCTTCCGCTTCGACAACTCGTTTTTCGACGCGGACTGCCGGCCCGAGCTGACGATCAATGACAGGTATCCCGCGATGACCTGCGAGTGGGAATCGACGAACGTGCCGGGCATGTACTTCGCCGGCACGCTCACCCAGGCGCGCGACTTCAAGAAGAGCAACTCCGGCTTCATCCACGGCTTCCGTTACAACACCCGCGCGCTGTTCCGGATGCTGGAGAGGAAGTATCACGCGAGGCCCTGGCCGTCCGAGGACGTCGAGCCCACCTTGAACGGCATCTCCACGGCCATGATCGAGCGCATCAACAGGACTTCGGCCATGTGGCAGCAGTTCGGCTTCCTGCATGACCTGATCGTGATGCCGGAGAGCGGCGGTCCCGCGAAGCACTACCAAGAGATGCCGCTCGCCTACATCCAGGAGACCGAGCTTTCCGCGAGCAGCCATTACTACACGGTCACGATGGAGTTCGGCGCGGTGGAGGGCGGTACCTTTGCCATGGTGCGCAACTTCCTGCATCCCGTGATCCGGCGCTGGAATGGCCCGCTGCTGGTCGCCGAGCACCACCTGCTCGAGGATCTGCACGGCGAGTGGAGGCGCGAGGATCTGCATTTAGCGCCGCTGCGCGAGTTCCTTCAGGACCAGATGCGCGAAAGTGTACGGGTGCTGACCAGCTGGAATTGAAAGGACACCAGGGACCTCAAGGACTCCCTCCGGCGTCCTTCATGTCCTTTACGTCCTTTGGGTCCTTTTAGGGCTTCTTCTCCAGCAGCGGCCCGTACTCCCGCCGCAGCAGCGGATTGATCGCGATCGCTTTGCGCAGCGACTCATCGGCCTCGCCGCGGCGGCCGGCGAGATGGAGCAGGGCGCCGCGGACCGCGTAGGCCTGCGCATCCTCGGAATTGATGGCCAACGCCTTTTCGATCCGCTCCAAGCCGCGGCCCACCGCTTCCTTCGACCCGCGCCAGCGCTCCACCAGGGCCTGGGCGAGGAAGATTTCCGGCGCGCCCGGGTTCAGCACCTCGGCCCTCGCCAGAGCCGCGGCGGCCTTTTCGAGGGCAGGACTCGCATCGCGTCTGTTGCGAAGGGCATGGCGGGCGGCGATCAGCTCGATCCTTCCCTGCTCCAGGAAAGTGTCGGCGTCGTCCGGGTTGATCCGGAACGAGGCCTCGGCGTGCGACCGGGCGGAGGCGAGGGCCGGGGATGGGTCCTCGCCGCGGTCGAAGAGGGCCTGGCCGAGGAGGCGGTAGGTGTAGGCCAGGTTGTAAGGGCCGTAGGGATGATCGGGCCTGACCTCGAGGGCCTGCCGGTAGCTGACCACGGCCTGCTCCAGTGTCTGCCGCGGATCGGACCCCCGGGCCAGCAGGTACTCGCCCAGGGTGAGATAGCTGTTGCCCAGATTGTTGTGGGTCGACGCGGTGCCCGGGTTCAGGGCCACGGCGCGCTGGAACGCCGCGATGGCCGACTGCAGCGGCTTCGACGGGTCCTGCCCGCGGCTGATCTCCGCCTCGGCCACCTGGTTCCAGGCCGTGCCAAGGTTCACCTGCGCGGGCAGGTACTCCGGATTCAGCTCGAGGGCCTCTTCATAGCTCGCCACGGCCCGCCGCAGGAGGGGGTGCGGATTCACTCCGCGCCGTTGCTGGTCCTGCGCCAGGGCCATGCAACCCACGGCAAGGGTGTTGTGGTTGGACGTCAGCTCGGGCTGGAGCCGCACGGCTTCCTCGGCCATCTGCACGGCCTTTTTCAGCTCATCCGCCGCGCCGAGCCCCCGGCCGAGCTGCCAGGAAGCCAACAGCCGGTGCGCGATGGACATGTGGTTGAAGGCCCTGGCGTCCCGCGGGTTGAGGGCGATGGCCTTCTGGCCTTCGGCGACCGCCGCGGCGAGGTCGGGCTGAGGGTCCCTGCCATAGCGCAGCTTCCGGTCGCCCTGCGCCCAGTAGATGGCGGACTTGAGGGTGTGGACCGCGCTCATCTCGGGGTCCACACCCAGCGCCAGGTCGCAGGAGCGGAGAGCCTCGCGCAGAGGCTCGTCCGGAAGGTCTTCGCCCTGAAGCGCGGTGCGGATCCGCTCCGCCCGCCGCTCGCAGTCGGCGGTGTAGAGGGCGGCATCGCTCGGGACGATCGAGAGCAGTCGGCCGTAGACCTCTCCGGCCCGGTCGTAGAGGCGGAGCGCCTCTTCGCGCCGGTCGCCGTCGGCAGCCTTGCCGGCCTGCTTCATGTACACGCGCGCTTCGAGCTCGGCCGCCTCGTAGAGCCAGGGGGTCTCGCCGTAGGCCTGCCGGGCTCGCTCGACGGCCTCGGGGAAGCGCTCCTCGTGGTAGGCGATCAGGCCGAGGAGATAGGGGGAGACCTGCTCCGGATCCCGGGCGGCTTCCTTCAGGTAGGACAGTGCCGGAGCCTGGAACCTCTTCCGCACATGGTCGGGATCGACCGCGCCGGCCGGCCCGACATTGGCCAGCGTCCTTTCCAGGAAGGAGCCGAAGACCCGTCCGAGGGCCTCGGCGACCTCGGGGGTCCGCTGGCCGGCGTTCCAGGCGCGTTCCAGGTGCTCGCGGGCCAGCTCATCCTGGTGCAGGGCGAGGTAGCCTTGGCCCAGGGCGGAGTTGCCCGGGCCTTCGGCAAGCGGGCCGAGCCGGCCCATCTCCTCGCGGATCTTCTCCAGCTCGCTGCGCAGCCGGCGCTTGGTAGCGGTCACGTCGTGGCGGGGGAGGAGGGCCGCGTAGCGCAGGCTCGCCTCCATCTCCTTGACGCGTTGCCCGAAGCGCTGGGCCAGCTCGGCCCGCTCGCGCGCCTGCCAGCGGGTGCGGAGCACCTCGGCACCGAGCACCGCGAGCAAAACCAGGGCAGCCGCTGCCACCAGGACGAGCGCCTTGTGCTTGCGCAGCCGCTTGCCTACCCGGTAGGTCAGGCCGGCGGGCCGGGCGTCGATCGGATCGCCCTCCACCCAGCGGTCCAGATCCTCGGCGAGGGCGCGCGCCGAGTCGTAGCGCCGCTCCGGGTCCTTCTCCAGGCACTTGAGGACGATCGTCTCCAGGTCCGCCGGGATGTTCGGCTTGCGCTTGCGCAGCGGCTCGGGCTCCTCCTGGAGAACCCGCACCAGCGTGCCGGCCGCGGTAGTGCCCACGAACGGAGGGCTGTCGGTCAGCATCTCGTAGAGCACGACTCCGAGGCTGTAGACGTCGGTGCGCCGGTCGAGCTGCCCTCCCTGCGCCTGCTCGGGGGAGACGTAGGCCGGCGTGCCGCTGATCAGGCCGGTGCGGGTGAGCCCCTCCTCTCCCTGGTCCTGAGCGAGGCCGAAATCCACCACCCAGGGGTGTAGGTCACCTGTGTCATCCTTTCCGACCAGAATATTGGCGGGTTTGAGGTCGCGGTGGATCAGGCCGGTCTTGTGCGCCGTGTGGACCGCGCGGGCCACATCGCGGACGAGGCGGACCGCGGCCTCGATGGTCAGCTTGCCGCGCAGATCGGTGAGGCTCCGCCCGTCGATGTACTGCATGGCGATGTAGGGCCGGCCCTCGACCTCGCCCACCTCGTGCACCTGGCAGATGTTCGGGTGCTCGACGCGGGCCTGGGCACGGGCCTCGCGCAGGAAGCGCACGACCAGCAGCGGATCGTTGAAGTGCAGGAACTTGAGCGCCACGTTGCGGCCGAGCTGCGGGTCGGAAGCCAGGTAGACCGAGCCCATGCCGCCGGAGCCGAGGAAGCGCTCGACGCGGTAGCGCGGCCATTCCCTCAGGAAACGGAGCTCGGGAGGGAAGGCGACGGCGCCGGCCCGGCCGGGGGGAGCTTCGACGAGAGTGGGCGCGAGGGCCGGGTCGGCCATGTCCAGCTCGGAGAGCAGGGAGCTCAGGGCGGCTTGATCGAGGCGGCCGGAGTCGAGGAGCGCCTGGATCCAGAGGCGCTCTGCCGTTACGCCGCCCCCCGGGGTGAGGACCCGGTCGGCGACGGCGTCGAGGTCTTCCCAGGCGAGGAGACCCTTCGAAATGGCCAGCCGGAGGAGGCGGCTCTCGGTGGGGGCGTTCATGGGGCTCTGGTTGAGTCTACCAGAGCCCCAAGGGCGCCATGAATGTCGCCCCTACAACAAATTCCCGTCTCGCTTGTAGGGGCGTGATTCATCACGCCCGGGAGGGGGTCCTAATACGGTTCCGAAACCACCGGCGCGCCCAGGTTCGAGAGCAGCGTCCGCAGCACGAACGGCTCCACCGGCTTCACGAAGTGGTGGTGGATGCCGGCTTCGCGGGAGCGGCGGCGGTCCTCAGGCTGGCCGTAGCCGGTCATGGCCACGAGGAGCGCGCCATCCATGGAGGCATCCTCGCGCAGGCGCTTGGCCACCTGGTAGCCGTCGAGCCCGGGCAGGCCGATGTCCAGCAGCACGACCTCGGGGTGCTGCTCCCGTGCCGCGTCGATGGCTGCCAAGCCGTCGTGGACCATGCACACCTCGTGGCCCCAGAGGCGGAGCAGGGCGGAGAGGCTCTCCGCGGCGTCCACGTTGTCCTCGACCACCAGCACGCGCAGACCGCGGGAGGGGAAGGGAGCATCCGCCTCGGGCAGGGATGCAGCCTTTTCGATCGGCACGTTGGCGGGCAGCCGCACCACGAACTCGCTCCCCTGGCCGAGGCCCGGGCTGTTCGCCTCGACGGTGCCGCCGTGCATCTCCACCAGGCTGCGCACCAGGGTCAGGCCGATCCCGAGGCCCCCTTCGGAGCGGGCGAGGGAGCCCTCCGATTGAACGAAGGGCTCGAACACCCGGTCCAGCACATCGGGAGGCACGCCGATGCCGTTGTCCCGCACCCGCACCACGGCCTCGTCTCCTTCGAGCGCCGCGGTCACCCGGATCTGGCCGCCCGGCATCGTGTACTTGGCCGCGTTGTTGAGGAGGTTCGTCAGGATCTGCTCCAGACGGGTGGGATCGGCTTCCAGGTGGATCCGGTCGGTCGGGAGCTGGACCTTCAAGTCATGAGCGCGGGAGTCGATGAGCGGCCGCGTGGCTTCGATTGCGCGCTCGACCACGGTGCCCAGCTCGACTGCCTCCTTGCGCAGGCGGATGCTCCCCTGGGTGATGCGGGAGACGTCCAGCAAGTCGTCGACCAGACGGGCCAGGTGCTTGACCTGGCGCTCGACCATCTCGCGCGACGGCTGGAACGCGGGATCGATGGTCTCGACCTGGCGCATCAGCTCGACGGCGTTGCGGATCGGGGCGAGCGGATTGCGCAGCTCGTGGGCCAGCATGGCGAGGAACTGGTCCTTACGGCGGTCGGCGCCCGCGAGGTCCTCGGCGCGGCGCCGCAGCTCGTCTTCCAGGCGCTTGCGCTCGGTGATGTCGAGCTGGGTGCCCCAGACGCGCATCAGGCGGCCGTTCTCCAGCACGCCGATCAGGTTGTTGAGGAAGTACTTGGTCTTGCCCTCGCGGTCGAGCTCGTGGGACTCCGCCCCGGAAAGCCGGTAGCCCGAGCGGACGAACGAGCGCAGGTACTCGACGTTGTGGGAGTCCGAGCGGGGGAGCAGGTCGTTCAGGCGGGAGCCGATCAGCTCCGCGGGCTCGGAGAGGCCGTACATGCGGGCCATGCCGCGGTTGCACTCGGCGAGGAAGGCGTGGCGGTAGAAGCGGTCGACCTGCTCCTCGGCCGGGAGCTCGGCCGGCACCGGCTCTTCGAGCTCGCAGCGCCAGATGCCCTCGGCGCTCTGGTCGAAGAAGGTGCGGTAGCGCGAGACGCTCTCGCGGGTCTCCTTCTCCTGCTCGAGCCGGTCGCGGACGTCCCGGAGCACGAGCACGGCGCCGGCAAAAGTTTCGCCATCCCGGATGGGATCGAGGCTCGCGTGGATTTTCCACCCGGCTCCGCCCTCGACCCGGAGCGGCCGGCGCACCGTGGCCGCGGCCTCTCCGATCCCCTCTTCGCTGATCAGGAGCTCGACTGGCCGGCCTGTGCCCTCGTCGACGAGGCGTAGCGCCTGGTTCAGGTGCCGCCCGCGCGGAGATTCACCGCCCGCGCCGATCAGGCGCTCGGCCGCCGCGTTCAGATAGGTGATACGTCCTGCGGCGTCGGTCGTCAAGACCGCGTCGCCAAGGCTCTCGAGGCCCAGCCGGAGCCAGTCTCGGGAATCGGATTTCGTCTGTCTCGCCATGGGGTCGTTCCCCGCTGCCGCCAAAAGATCAGATCGTTGCCGAGACGGAGGTGTCCTTACCGCCCGGCGGACGTTTCGTTCCTTTGCTATATCCACGCCAAGTCAGTGGAGATCGTTGCAGCACCTCTCGCAAGGCGAGCGAAAATAGCAGGAAGAAGGGGAGGGAGGCCTGCACCAGGAAGCGCTCCCAGGTGACCTTGACCAGCTCGGCCGGCTCCCAGTGGACGGTGTACGCCCCCCAGGCAATGGCGAGGGGCGCGGCAAACCCGAGCAGGATCGGCCAGGAGAGCGCCGCCCGTCTACCCTTGAGGATGCCCCGTCCGGCGATGAGGACGAGGAGGGCGGCCCACCAGAACCCGATCCACCGGTCCCAGGTCAGGAAGGTCTGGACCAGGATCTGGCTCCCGAACTCGGGGATTCGGGTGAGCGCATCGGGAAAGAGGTGCTCGGCCGTGACGAACGCTTCGTAATTTTCGTCCTGGCGGTTGGGGATCTGGAAGCGCCAGTAGAGGAAGAAGGCCAGCACGGCGACCATGACCGAGGCGGCGGCGCAGGTGCGCGCTCCCTTGAGGAGCAGCCGGCGCCAGGCGGCGGCCGGGAGCTTCGTCCCCTTCCGAGCCTTCCAGAGACGGAGGGCCGGGACCAGGAACGCGGCGAGCAGCGCGAATCCCGCCAGGATCGTCCCCTCGTTCTTGGTCAGCACGGCCGCTCCCAGGAGCAGGCCGGCCGCCACTCCGTCCAAGGGGCGGGCCCGTCCCCGCAGCAGCAGGATCAGCGCCGTTCCGAAGAAGCAGGCGAGGGGCAGGTCGCTGTACGAGCTGGCAGCTCCGCCGTCCGGAAAGAAGGTCAGGAACGGGATGCCGGAAGCCGCGGCCACGGTGAGGCCGGCCGCGAGCCATCCCGCCCAGCGCCGGGCGCCGTCGTAGACGACGAGCAGAAGGGCGGGGAAGAATGCCGAATACAAAGTGCGGAAGAAGAGGTCGTCCTCGCCCGCCCCGGTGGCTTCCAGGACCGCGACCTGGGCGACGGGCATGAGCACCGGATAGCGCGGGTGATTGATGAACCACTGCCCGCGGACCACGGCCAAGGGGAGGACCGAGCCCTCATAGCGGATGTAGCGCGCCTGCGCCGACCAGTGCATGCGCCCGTCCCAATCGCGCAACGGATAGATGACGCTGTCGGCGAAGACCCCGACCGAGACGCCGATGCCGGCGAGGGCCAGGACAAGGGCCGCGATCCGTGCGCGAAGAGGCAAGCGACGGCGCAGGTGCCGTCGTTCCCTCCTCCTGAGCCTGGCGAGCGCACGGACCCAGCCGGCAAGCCCCAGGGCGGTGAGCACGGCGGCGGTCCCGAAGATGGCGGGGCGGCGCAGCGGCACTTCGAACAGGGCCGAGAGGGCGTACAGGCTCCCGGCCAGCGTGGCGACCCCCAGGAAGAAGCCGTAGCCAAGCCTCCGGATCCAGGGGACGGCGCGCAGTCCGGGGAAGAGCCCGGCCAGGGCGTAGCCGGGGATGGCGAAGAGCAACACCCCGCCCATGCTTGCGAGCAGCTCACGCATTTTTTTTACGCCCCTGAACGAACTTGTAGCGCTCGATCAGCACGGGACGGCGGTACGGCCCATAGGCGATCACCACCCAGCGGGCCGCCCGGGGAATGCGCTTTTTCAGCCGTTCGACGCTATCGAGCTTGTCGAGCTCGCCCAGATAGACGGCGCGGCGCGGCGCCAGGTCGAACTTGACCCACAACGGCCCACCCTGTTCATTGGAATCGCCGTTGATCAGGATGTAGGCGCCGTCGCGCGGGATCGTCCGGCGGATGTTCTCGATCTCCTCGGTGTAGGCGCTGCTGTAGCAGCGGGCGCGCTCCTGGAACGGTTTCTCGCCCCGGAGGGCGTACAGCAGGACGCCATTCCTGGCCGTCTCGATCGCCGCCCTGGAGAGGGAGACCGCCAGGAAGACGGCGAACAACCCAAGCGCGAGGGTAGGAAGGACGGAAGACCTCATCGGTTCTTTATTGAATCACGAGTAGTCATCGCGGTCATCATCCCGGGTACAATCCCGCCGCCATGCCTGCCACCTACCAGTACCATACCCGCCGCCGTATCGAGTTCGTCGAGACCGACATGGGCGGGATCGTCCACTTCTCCCGTTTCTACGTCTTCATGGAGCAGACGGAGCACGCTTTCCTGCGCAGCCTGGGCGCCAACCCCGGCTCCTACCGGGACTCCGAGGGCCACAGCGTCGGCTGGCCCCGTGTCGCCGCCTCCTGCGAGTTCCTCTCGCCCGCCCGCTTCGGCGACGAGCTGGACATCTATCTGAATGTCCTGCGCAAGGGGACCTCGTCGCTCACCTACGGCTTCGACATGCATATCGGGGATAGGGCCGTGGCCCGCGGCCAGGTCACGACCGTCTACTGTCAGATGGACGCTCCGGGCGGCATGAAGGCCGTGCCCATCCCTCCAGAGGTCGCTGGGCTCATCGACCAGGCTCCGTCCTGAATTTCGGCGCCTGCATCAGCCGGTAGACAGGAAGAAGCCCGATCGTCTGGTCCCAGTAAGGCGTGCGCCGGTACCACCACTGGTAGCGCGCGAAGGGGTCCTTGGCGAGCTTCTCGTCCTTCATGGCCTCCTGGAACTCGGCGGCAACCTTCGGGTCCTTCATCATCTCACCGGCCAGCTCTTCGAGCACGCGCGAGTCGATGTACTCCTTCTGCTCGAAGACGCTGGAGAGCAATCCCCAACTCACCAGCGAGTCGGGCGCCTCGGGCTCGAAGAGCTGCACGGCGACCGCGAAGTCCGGCTGATCGGCCGGGATCCAGAAGGCGCCGTTCGGGATGGGGCGGCGCTCCGTCCGGCGCTCCACCTTGGCTTCGACCCGGTGCAATCCCTGGTAAGAGCGCTCGGCGAACTTGGGGTCCGACACGCGGATCGTTTCTACTTCCATTTCGGTGGCCTCGCTCACCCTGGAGAACCGCAGGCCATGGGCGCGCAGGCGCTGCTCGATCTGCGGCCAACCAGGGAGCACGAGGTAGCCCCGCGGCCGAGGGAGCGCCAGGGACACCTTGGGCCGGTGATACCAGGGAACCTCCATCTCCTGCACCTCGCCGCGGCGGTAGCGCAGGATCGGCGCGCCCGTGGCGGTCGAAGTGATGATCTCGTGGGCATAGACCGGGAAGCGGATCGTATCGGCGGCCTCGCTCTCCACGTACACCACCGCGACCGTGGACGGCTTGGCGTCCGGCTTCCCCAGCGCAACAGTGGCAGCCTCGGCCTCGGACACGGCGCGGGTCAAAGACGCCGGGTCGCGGGCGATCTCGGCGAGCAGCGCGAGGAGGAACTCCCGGTTGGCGAGCACCCGCTGGCGGTAAGGCTTGTAGGAATGCATCTCCACGAGGATCGACGGCCGGTTGCGCAGAGGGTAATAGCCGGTGGCATAGCGCGGCGCGCCGATCCAGGAGCTGAAGCCCTTGCTCGGGTCGTTGCCGTCCTTGAGGTCCACGTACGGCCCGGCCCGATGGCCGGCTTTCTCCGTAGCGGCGAGGACCGCCGGCATGTGCTCGCGCAGCCAGATGTCGACCGGGAGCGGCGCCTGGGGGGCCTCGGCCCAGGACCAGGTCAGGACCCAGTCGTGATCGACCCCATCCGTCACATGGTCATCCACGTGCAGGTGGGGCCGCCAGTCGGACACCAGCCTCATGAGGGCATAGGCCTCTGGGGAGGCGGCCTTCAGATGATCGCGGTTGAGGTCCAGGCCGGCGGCGGTGGTGCGGAAGCCCATGCCCTTGCGCGGACCGTCCTGGTTGGGCCGGTTGTAGGGGGAGACCCGCTCGTGCCCGTCCACGTTGTAAATCGGCAGGATGACCAGGATCACCTTGTCGAGCAGCTCGCGGTGCTGGCCGATCGCCAGATCGCGCAGGATCATCAAGGAGGCATCCTTGCCATCGATCTCCCCGGCGTGGATGCCGTTCTGGATCATCACGACCGGCTTGCCCGTCCGCAAGGCCGCGGCAGGGGTGAAGGCCTGCTCCCTGGAGACCACGACGAGCGGCATGCCTCGCACCTGGGGGGAGTCGCCATAGAAGCTGAGCTGCATCTCGGGCATCCGCCGGTCGAGCTCCTGCAGGAACTCGATCGTCTCCTGGTAGCTCGGCGTGGCCTCGAAGTTGGCGGTCTCGACGGGAGTGGTCTTCCAGCCGTCCTGGGCAGCGGCGACGTAAGGAAGCAGGAGAAGGGAGAGGAAAAGATGTCTCATCGACCCGGACTCTATACAATCGCAGCCTATGTCGATCAGCGTCTTCGACCTCTTCACCATCGGAATCGGCCCTTCCAGCTCGCACACCGTCGGACCCATGAGGGCCGCGCGGCGCTTCGTGCAGCGGCTGGAAAGCGAAGGTCTGCTCGGTAATACCGCCAGGGTGAAGGTCGATCTCTACGGCTCCCTCGCCATGACGGGCAAGGGCCACGGCACGGACAAAGCCATCCTCATGGGCCTGGAAGGGGAGAGCCCCGAGGCGGTCGATCCCGACCACATGCCCAGGCGCGTCGAAGAGATCCGGAACACCGGCCGCCTCCGCGTTCTCGGCCATCGAGAAGTTCCCTTCGACGAGAAGGCCGACCTGCTCTTCAACCGTAAGGAGATCCTCCCTCTGCACTCGAACGGCATGCGCTTTACGGCGTTCGACGCCGAAGGGCAGCCGGTCGACGAGCGGGTCTACTACTCGATCGGCGGCGGCTTCGTGGTCAACGAAGGCGTTCTCGGGGAGAGCCGGGTGGTCGAGGATTCGACTCCGGTTCCCTACCCGTTCCTCTCGGGCGAGGCGTTGCTGGACCTCTGCGAAGAGACGGGCAAGGACATCTGGGAGCTGATGCTGGAGAACGAGAAGGTCCGGCGCAGCGAGGCCGAGGTCCGCGAAGGGCTGATGAAGATCTGGGACGCCATGCAGCGCTGCGTCGAGCGCGGCTGCCGCCAGGAAGGCGTGCTTCCCGGCGGCCTCAAGGTGCCGCGCCGCGCGCCGCAGCTCCACCGCGACCTCTCCTCCCGTCCCGAGGACGCGCTCAAGGACCCCCTGACCGTCCTCGACTGGGTCAACCTGTTCGCCCTCGCGGTCAACGAAGAGAACGCGGCGGGCGGCCGGGTGGTGACGGCGCCCACGAACGGCGCGGCGGGGATCCTGCCCGCGGTCCTGCACTACTACCGGCGGTTCACTCCCGGGGCCACGGAAGACGGAGTGATCCGCTTCCTGCTCACGGCGGCGGCGATCGGCTTCCTGTACAAGGAAAACGCCAGCATCTCGGGCGCCGAGGTCGGCTGCCAGGGCGAGGTGGGGGTGGCGTGCTCCATGGCGGCGGGCGGGCTGGTGGCGGCGCTGGGCGGGACCAATCCCCAGGTGGAGAACGCGGCCGAGATCGGCATGGAGCACAACCTGGGGCTGACCTGCGACCCGGTGGGGGGGCTGGTACAGATCCCCTGCATCGAGCGCAACGCCATGGGCTCGGTCAAGGCGATCAACGCCTGCCGCATCGCGGTGCGCGGCAACGGCTCGCACAAAGTCTCCCTCGACCGGGTCATCAAGACCATGCGCGAGACCGGGGCCGACATGAAGACCAAGTACAAAGAGACCTCCCGCGGCGGCCTCGCCATCAACGTCATCGAGTGCTGACTTTTCTCATAGAATGCGCCGAGCAGCACCAGACACCCAAAGGGGGAGGAGCGGCACATGTTGGCCAATGACAAGCTGATTCAGGCGTTCAACCAGCAGATCGGCAACGAGATGGGCGCCTCGATGCAGTACATCGCAATCGCCTCCTACTTCGACTCGGAGACCCTGCCGCAGCTGGCGAGGTTCTTCTACCGTCAGTCGGAAGAGGAGCGCACGCACGCGATGAAGTTCGTGAAGTTCATCAACGACGTGGGCGGCAAGGTGCAGATCCCGGCGCTCCCGGCTCCCAAGGCGGACTTCACCACGGCGGACGAAGCGGTGGCGAAGGCCCTGGAGTGGGAAGAGGAAGTCACCCGCCAGATCTACGACCTCGTCGAGATCGCCCGCGCCGACCGCAACTACGTGGGCATCCGCTTCCTCGACTGGTTCGTGGAAGAGCAGCTCGAAGAGGTCACCTCGATGAACGACCTCCTCGCCGTGATCCGCCGCGCCGGCCCCGACCGGCTTCTCTTCGTGGAGGAGTACCTCTCCCGGCAGGGACGAGGCGGGCTGGAGAGTCAGGCGGCGCCTTCCACGTCGGTAGGAGACTGAGCTTCACCCTGTCCCCCTATCCCATCTCACCGCCATCCACGGGAGGGGGATGTTGCCCGCCCTTTGCGCTCGATCTGGACGGAGCCGCCGCTATCTCCTCACATGGAGATTTGTGAGCGTTGCCAGAAGGGAGAGGTCGGAGACCTGAGTCCCCCTGAGATCAAGGCTATGGAGGTTTGTGAGCGTTGCCAGAGGGGAGAGGTCGGAGACCTGAGTCCCCCTGAGAACGAGGCTATGGAGGTTTGTGAGCGTTGCCAGAGGGGAGAGGTCGGAGATCTGGGTCCCGCTAAGATCGAGGCTCTGCAGTTTTGCGAGCGTTGCCAGGGGGGAGAGGTCAGAGATCCGAGTCCCAAAGAGATAGAGGCTCTGCAGGTTTGTGAGCGTTGCCAAAGGGGAGAGATCGGAGACTTGGGCGGCGATTCCTGCGGGCAAGTATCGACCCGCGAGCAGCTCTTCCCGTACCCAGTCGATCTCCAGCGGATTGACAGCCTGCGACAATTCGGAGATCACGGTCTTTCGCCGGTCTCCGAGGAAGGTCCGGAGTGCCTGCCGCGCTTGGGAGGTACCAATTAGGCGAAGAGTCCGGACGCTTGCCGCCGCTTCATCGACTTCCATCTTCTTGCTGGCAGCGAGGAACCGCACGGCTGTATTGCCGCCCGTCGCTAAGGCTTCGGCATCCTCCATGTTCCGGGGTGGAAACAGACTGGCCGTGAGCCGCTGCAACTCGTGATCGAGTTCCTCTTCGACGTAGAGCGCGGCAGCCCGGCAGCGCAGGGCTATGAGCTGCCTTGGCCGGAGGTCGGCTTTTGAAGCCGGGCCGGGCTCCAGGATCATCCGGATCACCTTCGTTGCAAAGCCACGCAGGTCTGCCGCGACCGCGAAGAGGATTACCGGCTGCCAGGCAGGATCGAGGGCATGGTTGGCCAGCAGCCCGGCCGCGTCTGCTCCTGCGAAATAGTCGCCCGCGAGAAGCTCCTTGAAGGCATTGTGGATGAAGCTGATCTCGCCAGGGCTCTCCTCTCGGAGGATGCCGCTCCTCTCGATCAGCGAGTCGGTCACGACGGGAGCATCGTCCGCGGAGTGGCCGGGGAACAGCTTGAGCGCCTTCCCGATCTGCTCCCCCGCCTCTTTCGTGGAAACCGAGGAATATTCGTTGAGCACCATGTGATGGGCAAGTTCCTGGACGGCCGCGCGCTTCTGGGGGTAGTCGAGGCGCCGGTAAGGCTCGGGGAAGTCGTCGAGGCTCAGGCCGCTTTCCCGCTCGCGCCGATGGAGGAGCGCCTGACAGAGATCCTCGCAGAGCTGGTGCTGCCGCTCGGGAAGCTTCTCGCGGCGGTCCCGATGCAGGGCGCAGATCATCGCCAAGAGGAGAGGATTGGTCGCGAGCCTCGCGACTTCAGGGTTGTCGCCGAGTTCCTTTTTCAGGGATCCGGCGAGATCCGAAAGTGCTGTCGCTGCTTTACCGCGTGCTTTCAACTCTTGGGCGACGGCCTCGTGCCACCGATCGATGAAATTTGCCCGATCCAACTCGGACATCGGATTAATCCGCGCTTCACGGAAGCCGAGAGTAGCGAGCCAGTCCGGATCGACCGCGCGAGGCCGGGTGCTGACCACATAGTACGTTCCCCGGTACTGCCCGACGAGGTCCTCGATCCCGCGCCGGATAGTCTCCCGGTGAGCGTTGGGGATCTCGTCGACTCCATCGAGGAGCAAGAGGGCCCGTCCTCTTTTAAGAACCGACCGCACCCAATCTGCGGGTGGGCTACCCAGAGATGTGGCGATCAGCTCCGGGAAGTCGTCGGGGCTCGGCAGGGAGCCTGCTCTGCACTTGCGAAGGCGGATTAAGAAAGGTATTTGCCCACGGGCGGCTGCCCTCATTCCTACCCATCGGAGCAGGGTGCTCTTACCAGTTCCGGCGTCTCCTCGGATGAGCAGGCGCCCGTTGTCGGTGCTGAGGCGGTCGAATAGTGCCTCGGCGGGGAGAGACTCCGAGGCCTTGCCGGAGCGGCTCTCCAAGTTAAGCGAGACATAGGCAACGGATAGCTTCTGGCTGCGCGATTCTGGTGGAAGGTCAATACCGAAGATCTCTAGGTAATCAAGGTTGCGCTGAACCGCAAGCCGGTAATCGATCTCGTACTCGCGGGCCTTCTCGTCCCGGGCCTCGGCGCCGACGGTCGCCTCGATCCGGCGTACCCCTGCCAGGATTTCATCGACATTGCCGGTCAGCCTCGATAGCTGCTGAAGGCTTCGCGCGGCGAAGGCCTCCTCGAATTGAGGAAGCCGTGAGGCAATCTCGACGAGTTGGCGCACCGAGCGTTCGAGGGCGCGTTCGTAGAGATCCGTCTCCGCCTGGGAGAACTGGGCGGCGGGGAGCGGCCGGGTCTTCCTCATCTCGGTGAGGATGGCTCCGGGGTCGAGATCCTTCTGGATCAGGTAGGCGGACCTCGTCAGGCCAGAAAGGGTGGACTCCAGCGCGAGCACCACCGCCTCCGCGTTTACATGGCCCTGCCTCTCGGTGCTCTCGAAGAGCGGCAGGAGCTCCCTGGCCATGCGATCGCCGAGCTCCTCGAACTCCCGCTCCGCCTTCTTCCGCTCGGCGGTGCTCTGGAATCGGCCCTTGAGGAGATCGACTACATCACCAGCGATGGTCGTACCGGTACCCTTGCCGAGCCAGGACTCGATCAGGAGCTTGGAGAAGCGGGCTCCCAGGTTCAGGATCAGGAGGTCGAGGAGAGTCATGGCCCTTATTGTAGTAGGCGTTGAGTCATGCCCGGCCGGAAGGAGCCGTTACGCGGTATTGTGGAACCTTCCGC
Source organism: uncultured Holophagales bacterium (assembly GCA_963741305.1). Classification (GTDB taxonomy): domain Bacteria; phylum Acidobacteriota; class Thermoanaerobaculia; order Multivoradales; family UBA5704; genus DATMER01. The sequence continues at coordinate 1,568,134 of CAVUHL010000003.1, forward strand.
GTCCTCATAGGGTCTGCGCCCGCCTCGAACCCTTCCTGAGCCATGCGGCAAGCCTCCCGGCCGGTTGAGGATCTTCCTTGCCGTGACCCGCATCCCTTTCTGCCAGGCCGAAATCCTCTTTCACGGGACCTGAACGGCTTCGAACGCGGTCCGGATGGCTCCGCACGCGAGCGGAATGACTTTGCACGCGTTCAAAGTCATTCGGAACGCGTCCGAATCGATTCCGAACGCGTGCAAGGCCGTTCGGATCGCGGTCTGAACCGTTTTGCACGCGTGCAAAGTCATCTTGAACGCGTCCGATTTGATTTTCATCGCGTGCAAATCCATTTTGACCGCGCGCAAAGTCAATCTGCACGCATCCAAAGTGGTTCTGACGCGTGCAAAGTGATTCTTCTCGCGTTCAAAGTCATTCCGACCGCGATCCAAATGACTTTGGACGCGTGTGGAGTCATTCTGATCGCGTTCGAGGCGATTCTGCCCCGGTGAGAGCGAAGATCTCCCCGGCTGGATCGTCGTAGACACGCGGGAACCACCGCTGCCACTCGGGCGTCCTGGGGGGGCGGACCGCGCCCGGGCTCTTGCTCATCAGGAGGTGAGTCGCTCCCAGCTTCCGCAACTCGCGATGGAGGAGCGCCGGCCTGTCGACGAGAGGGAGGAGCCGGCGGTAGCTCGCCGGGCCGAGCCAGTCGCCGTACAGCGCTCCCTCGTAGAAGTACTTCATGTGCTCGGCGTTGAAGGCATAGGCGACAGAGGAGATCCGGTCGAGGTGGCGGACCGCGGGGTAGAGCGGCAGCTTGCGGGCTAGATAGACATCCCGCTCGGCCGCCGTGGTCGGCGGCGGCCCCTGCTTCACGATCCTGTAGCCTGCGTAGAGCCAACCCGGCAAGAAAACAAGCACGCAGACCGCTGTCAGCAGGGCCCGCTTCTCAATCTGGATCGAGCCGGCGAGGGCCAGGCTCACCAGGGGCAGGATGGGAACCAGATAACGGGAGTCCGGGGGAAGGAAGAGAAAGACGGCTCCCCAGACGAGAGGGATCGCAAGGAGGCGCCTCACCCGGGAATCCCGGAAGGCACCGGCGAGGAGCAGGGGTAGGCCCAGGAGGTAGAACGGCGAGAATGGCGGCTGTTGCCCCACGGCTGAGCGGTGGAAGACCACATCCCAAGGGAGGCGGACGAACCGGAGGAGGGCCTCGGGACCGACGACATCTGCGATGGGCTTGAGGATGACTGGATCCCAGGCGCTCGATCCGAAGACGCCGGGCAGGAATGGGAAGATCGGGTTGCCGGTATGGGCTGCGATCCGGGCGTGCGTGGGGGCGAGCACCAGGAAGGACAGGAAGGCGAACAGAATAGGAGCTGACACCTTCCGGCGGGCGAGCGCCAACTCGACGAAAACGGCCGCCGCGAAGAAGAGCCCCAGGTACTTGACGCCCGCCGCCGAACCGGCGAATGCGGCGGCGAGCAGCAGCCAGCTTCTTTCGCCCGAATTACGGAAACTCCAGGCAGAGAAGAGAGCGCCGGTGACGAAGAGCGCCAGGAGCGGCTCGACGTAGGCCGTGCCGGCCAGGTGGGCGACGATCGGATTGCCCAGGTAGAGCGCCGCCGCGATCCAGCCTGCCTTCGGCGAGAAGGCCTTCTGCCCCCAGGCCACCAGGAGGCCGGCAGTCGCGGTGACCGCTACCAGCGCGACGAGATGGGTGGCAACATCGCCAGTACCGCCGGCCAGCAGAAGAGTCTCCGCGAAGAGCAGCTCTCCGAGCGCCGGGAACACCGGGAAACGGATCGCTGGAGTAGGGGGAAGCCCCCCCGACTGCGCGAAGGCCCGGGCGAAGGGCAGGTGATACATGGTTTCGTCGAAGGCGGTCGGCGGATAGAGCGCAAGGACGAAGAGCGGCGCGAGCGCGATCAGCCGTAATCCCCATGGGCCCCACGGGCGCCAGGCGAAATGCGGGCGCTCCTGGTAGAAGGCGGCGGCATGGATCGCCACGATCAAGGCGATCAGGGCGCCGGGCCGTAGCTGGCCGAACGAGGCGAGCAGGAAACCGAGATGGGCGAGGAGGGCGAGCCCGAGCGCGATCCTGAGGGCGTGATGCTCGAGCTTGAACAGGGAGCCGGCTGCCCACGCGGTTGAGGCCAGGATGGCCAGGGCCAGCAGATGCGTGAAGAGCAGCTCGATCAATAGTTCAGCCGGCGGGCGATCCAGTCGCGAAAGGGGTTCGGCTTCTTGCCCGGAGAGTCGAAGGTATAGGCGAGCAGGATGCGTTCCCCTTGATCCGACAAGGTGATCCCGCAATGGAGCGTGCGTGCTCCGCGCATCACCAGCAGATCTCCGGCCTCGGCGGTGACGGCGCGGCGCGGGAAGATCGAGAAGACCTGGGGAACCGCGTAGAGAGGATAGAGAAGGAAACGCAGGAACCGCGTGAGCGCGGGGGAGATGAACTGCGTCTGCCCGCGGTTGGTGTTCTTGAGCGTCACCAGGGCCACGTAGGCATGGCCGTCCAGGTGCCAGCGGAAGCCGTGCTCCCGCCGTTCATAGGCCTGGACGCGCATCGACCTCTTGGAGCTTCCGAGGGGACGCAAGGCATGGCCCGCGAACTCCTCGGCCAGTGGACGGACCCGCCGGTCGCCGAGCGTTTCCACCTCGGAGAGCTTTTCGTGGATCTGGTCGCCGTCGATGACCCGGTAGCGTGGGCCCAGGCCGCCCCGGCCGTGCACCTCGGTGTAGAGGTCCTCGTGATCCTCGATCAGGCGGGCGATCCGGCTCAGCTCCTCGCCGGTAAGGAAACCCGGTACGTGACGGTAGGCTTCCATCTTCGTCATCAGGGCTTGTCCGCGACGACCGTCAGGAGATAGCCGAAGCGGCCCGGCCAGCGCCAGCGCGTCTCGGCATACTGGAAGGGCGCGAGGAAGAGAGGGCTCAGGCGGTAGAGGGGGATGTCCCGGGTGTAGAAGAAGAGGTCGGCCATGCGCAGAAGGCCCGGCAAGGTGAGGATGCCCGTGCGCTCGATCACCTTCAGGCCGGTCTGTTCGACGTCCCGGCGCAGCTCCCCGGCGCTGAACGACTTCTCCGGCGCGTAGAGGTACTGGCCGAAGGCGTCGAGGACCCGGACCATGAGCGGACGCAGGAAGAGGTCCCACTTGTGCGGCACGCCGATCACCGCCCGGCCGCCGGGTTTGAGCACGCGGTGGACCTCGCTGATGGCTTCGCGGTATTCGTCGATGTGCTCGATGGTCCCCATCGTGTAGACCGCGTCGAAGGAGCCGGTTGCGAACGGCAGCTCGCGGATGTCGGCGCGCAGGAGGGCCGGCGCATGGCCGTTCGATTTCGCATTGCGGCGCGCCCGGAAGGCCACCACGCGGGAGATGTCGAGCCCCACCACTTCCGCGCCCTGCTCGCGCATCCAGTCGAGGATGCGCGTGTTGAACGCCTCGTTCCAGAGGTCCAGCTTGAGGATGCGCTTGCCCCGCAGGCTCCCGAGGGAGCGTTCCAGGAGGGCGATCTCACAGCGGCGGTAGTACAGGGTGCTCGGTGCGGCGTGGAAATCGCGCACCGAGGCGGCGATCCGGTCCCAATCCCGGCGCTGCTGCTCGCGCAGGTCCCGGGTTGCTTCATCCCATCTCAACACGTCCATTTGCCGCCCTCAACCATTCGATCGTAAGAGATAGCCCCTCGGCAAGAGGGAGGGGATGGTAGTCCAGATCCTGCCGCGCTCTGTCGGAGCTGAAGCGCCATTCACGGAGAAGCACCTGGACGGCGGTAGTGTAACCGCTTCCAGTGTCGGATTTCCTCATCAGATCGGCGATCCGTGCCATGGCCAGCGCCGGTCCGGCAGGCAGCGAGAGCGTGGCGATGGGCCGGAGGCCGGCGAGCGACAGGACGAGCCGGCCGAAGTCCCGGGGCGCGGTCTCTTCGCCGCCCAGCAAGTACTCCTCTCCCACGGCGCCGCGCCGCTCGGCGGCCAGGAGGCCGCGGACCACGTCGTCCACATACACCAGGTTGCGCGCCTGCCTGCCTCCAGCCACGACCAGCACGAGGCGCTGGCGCAGGAGGCGGCGGATCTCCGAGGTGATCCGGTTGGGGTGGGAAGGATCGTCCGGGCCGAAGACGATCGTCGGGCAGACGATGACCGCCTGCAATCCTTCGAGCTGCCGGATTTCCCGTACGGCGCGCGCCTTGGACTCCGCGTAGGCACCGAAAGACCCTTGAAAGGCCGTCGAGACATGGACGAACCGTCCCACCCCGGCTTCCAGGGACCGCCGGGCCAGCTCGATCGTGGCGCGGACGTTGACCTCTTCCATGTCGCGGATCCGGACGCGGGGATGGTTGCGGACGGCGGCGAGGTGGAAGACCGAGTCCCCAGCCGCGAGCAGGGGAACGTATGAGGACGGATCGCGAATGGAGAGGGCCACGACCTCGCGGCCTTCATTGCGAAGAGCCCGGACCAGGTGACGTCCCAGGAATCCGGAGGCTCCGGTGACCAGGGCTCTCAGAGATCCTCCACGCCTGCCGCCCGCCGGACCAGCCGGATCGTCCCAGCCGTTTCGAGCAGATAGACCGGAGGCGAGAGCCCCGCGTAGGAGCTGGCGCGGGAGATCGAGTAAGCCCCCGCGTCGCAGAAGGCAATGCCGTCGCCGGGCGCGAGCGGCGGCAGGCGGCGGTGCATGTCGAGCACGTCGAGGGTGTTCAACGTACAGCCGGACAGGTTCCAGAAGCGCTCCGCCGTTTCCTTTCCTTTTTCGGATAGGGGAAGGATGCGCCGGGCGAAGAGCAGGGGCGACTCGGGCAGGTGGTTACGGCTGGCGTCCAGGAACAGCCAGTTCCCCCGGATTGCGCGGACGCGGGTGATGAGCACTGCCGCATCGCCCACGATTGCCCGCCCCGGCTCGGCCGCGAGGGTAGGCAGATCCGAATCGACCAGCTCACGGAAGCGCGCTCCCAGCTGGGCGGCGAACGACTCAAGGTTTCTCGAGGAAGGGACGAGACGGTCCCGCAGCCGTCCGATCACATGGCGAGGCCCCACCCGCTTCAAGGTAGGCGAAGGAATGCCGCCGCCGAGGTTGACTTCACGGATTGTTGGCAGGCGCTTCAGGAGACCCAGGACTCCGCGGAAGACACGCGTGAAACCGTCGAGCGACGACTGCTGGGTACCCAGGTAGAAATTCAGCGCCGCCGGCTCCAGCCAGGGCGACGCCTCTGCCCGGCGCGCGGCCTCGACGATCTCGTCCGCGTCGAGCCCCAGCCGGCGGTTGAGACGGCCGAGAGGGGAGAGGCCCGCCGCGCCTCGCAATCGGAAAGAGACCCGGACCGGCCGGCCGGCGCGGGCCGCCGCGGCTTCGAGCTTCGCCAGGTCATCCGGGTGATGGACGTGGAAGAGCGCGACCCCGAGCCCGAGCGCCGCTTCCAGCTCTTCCGGCGTGAGGACGGGGCGCGCGTAGGCGATCCGCTCGGGCGGAAAGCCGCAGCGGACCGCGAGAGCCGCCTCGGCGGCGTGGCTCGCCAGCAGATGGCTGCCGAGGCCGCTCATGGTTTCGAGCACGGCCGTCTCGCGGTTGGTCTTGGCACAGTAGCGCAGGACCGTCCCCGGTCCTGCTGTGGCGAGCCCCCGCTCCAGGGCCTGGTAGTTGGCCCGCAGGCGGGATTCGCTCATCAGGAAAAAGGGCGTGCCAAGCCGTTCCGCCAGCTCCGCGAGCGCCACTCCTTCCATGCGAAGCGCGCCGCCGGAGTAGTCGAGGAAGGGCTCTTTCATGGCCGCGAGAGCCTATCCGTTTTTTCCCCCCTGGGACCGCCGGCATCCTGCCGGCCAGTAACCAAAAAAGGCCGGCAGGATGCCGGCGGTCCCAGGGAAAAGCCTCTGCTATCCTCCTGGCAAGAGTCTGCCGAAAGGAGCTGCCGTGCCCAGGGTCGTTCGTCTCTGCTTCCTTCTCTTTTTGCTGCCGGCCATTGCCCGGCCGGCGGACCAGCCTCCCCGACCTCTCGAAGGGCGCGGGCTCGACAACCTGACCGCGTTCACGCGGTTGTTGGGCTACGTCCAGTACTTCCATCCCGGCGACGCGGCGGCGGATACGAACTGGAACGCTTTCGCCATCCATGCCGTGAAGGAAGTGGAGGGGGCGAAGAGCCCGGAGGATCTCGCGAAGAGGCTGGAGGATCTCTTCCGGCCGGTGGCGCCCACCGTCCAGGTGTTTCCCACTGGCAAGGCTCCGGAAAAGCCTCGCGAGCTGCTGCCCGGCCCGGGCGATCCCTGGATCGTCGCCTGGCAGCACCTGGGCGTGGGGACGGCGCATCCGCGGTCGATCTACACCAGCAAGCGGGTAGACAGCAGGACGCCTGTGTTCGACGGCGCGGCCACCCTGGGGCAGCAGATCGAGCCGGGGCTCGTGGCCGGCCGCAAGGTCCGCTTTCGGGCCTGGCTCCGCACCGAGGGGTTCGGCCAGCACGGCGGGGTCGGGCTGTGGGCGCAGGGGTGGAACGAAGACGGCGACGAGATGGGGATGTCCATGGAGGACAGGCCGTTCCGCGGCGCCGAGTGGCAGGAATTCGAGATCGCCGGCGAGATGGCGGAGAAGGTCACGAGCTTCTACGCGGGCGTCACTTTCCAGGGCGGCGGACGCGGCTGGGTCGAGAACGCCGTCCTCGAAGCTGCCCGTCCCGACGGCACCTGGGAGGCCGTTCCCCTGAAGAACCCGGGATTCGAGGAAGAGGACGCCGCGGCGAAAGGCCGGCCCGCGGGCTGGATGTGGACGGATCGCAAGGAGAATCACGAGATCGCGCTCGTCCCGGGCTGCCGCGAAGGCGGCTGCGTGTCGCTCGCCGGCAAGGAGGTCGCGCCGCCGAAGCTCCCGCCACCGGCTGAGGCCTTCGAGGCGAGTATCAGCGAGATGGGCGGCGGCGTCTCCTGCCGCGTGCCAGTCACGCTCTATCTGAATGCCGAGGGCAAGACCGTGCCCGCGTCCCATGGCTGGAATCCGCCCGCCACCGGTGGATGGCAGCCGTCCGGCAACGACCGCGCAACCCGGCTGGCGGACGTGGCCCTCGCCTGGAACGTGTTCCAGCACTTCTACCCGTATTTCGACGTGGTCGAGACGGATTGGCCCGCGGCCCTGCGGGAAGCGTTGACCTCGGCCGCGGTCGACCGGGACGAGATGGCTTTCTTCGACACCTTGAGGCTGCTCGTGGCCCGGCTCCACGACGGGCACGGCAACGTGGGCCTGCTGTCGCAGAGCTGGGAAAAGTACGCCGCGCTGCCGCTGGCCCTGAGATGGATCGAGGACAATCCCCCGGTCCTGGCGGTCGCCGCCGTCGTGCCCGGCAAGGCGGACCGCATCCGTCCCGGCGACGTCGTCCTGTCGCTCGACGGCGTGCCCGCGGCCGAGGCGCTCGCGAAGCGCGAGCGGCTGATCTCCGGCGCGACCCCGCAGTGGATCCGGTGGAACGCGGTCAACCGCCTCGTCCGGGGCCTCGGCGGCGAATCGGCCAGGCTGAAGATCCAGCCCGCCGCGGGAGAGCCGTACGAAGTCTCCCTGACCTACGAGGTCAAGTTTCCCTATCCCGAAGAGCCCCGGCCGGAGAAGATCTCCGAGATCCGTCCCGGCATCTGGTACGTGGACATCGGCCGCATCGAAGACGGCGACTTCAACGCCGCGGTGGCGAAGCTCGCCGAGGCGAAAGGCGTGATCTTCGACCTGCGCGGCTACCCGGCCAAGCTCTCGCCCGTGGTGCTGCAGCACCTGACGGATACGCCGGTCACCAGCGCCCGCTGGAACGTCCCCATCGTGACCCGTCCCGACCGCCAGGGGATGGAGTTTCAATTCTCGAACTGGACCCTGGAGCCGCGGCAGCCGCGCATCCGGGGGAAGGTGGCATTCCTGACCGACGGCCGCGCCATCAGCTACGCCGAGACCTACATGGGGATCGTCGAGCACTACAAGCTGGCCCAGATCGTGGGCGGCCCCACCGCGGGCACGAACGGCAACATCAACCCGTTCGACCTGCCCGGCGGCTACTCGTTTTCCTGGACGGGGATGAAGGTGCTCAAGCACGACGGCTCGCAGCATCACGGCATCGGCATCCTGCCGACCGTCCCCGTGGCGCGGACGCTGAAGGGTGTGCGGGAGGGGAGGGACGAGGTGCTGGAGAAGGGGATCGAAATAGTGAGCGATTGAGATGCACAGGCTCATCCTTCTTCCGCTCGCTCCGGTACTGGCTCTGCTTCTGAGCCAGGCCCCGCACCTGACGGAAAGCGAGCGGATCGCCCGCGATCTCACCGCACTGGACATCCCTGTCACCCGCGGCGCCGCGCCCGGCTACGTCGAGGACCGTGCCTGCGCCGTCTGCCACAAGCAGATCGCCGATTCCTACCGGCCCAAGGGCATGGCGCGGGCGTTCTTCCGTCCGCGGCCTTCGACCGACATCGAGGATTTCTCCGCTCCTCCCTTCTTCCACGCCCCGTCGCGCCAGCACCTCCAGATCGTCCGTCAGGCAGAGCGGCTGGTCTTCCGCCGCTGGCAGACGGACGCGGCGGGCCGTCCCATCCATCTCTTCGAACGGGAGGTCGATTGGATCCTGGGTTCAGGCAACAACGCCCGGACCTACCTCTACCGCACCCCGTCGGGAGAGATGTTCCAGCTTCCGCTCGCCTGGTACACCCAGACGCGGAGCTGGGGGATGCCGCCCGGCTATGACCGGCCCGACCATGAGGGCGTGCTGCGGCGGGTGCGCAGGGAGTGCCTGTTCTGCCACGACGCCTATCCCGAGATGCCGGCCGGCGCCGACGCGCCGGGCATGCCCCAGGCCTTTCCGGCCGAGCTTCCCGAGGGGCTGGGCTGTCAGCGCTGCCACGGTCCGGGGGCGGAGCACGTCTGGCTCGCGACCGGAGGCATGGGCCCGGCTGAGGAGATCCGCGCCGCGATCTTCAACTCAGGCCGGCTGCCGAAGGCTCGGCAGGACGAGGTCTGCATGACCTGCCATCTGCAGCCGTCGGTCGCGTTGCCGGGCCTGCGCCGGTTCGGCCGCGAGGATTTCTCCTACCGGGCGGGTGAGCCGCTGTCCGATTACCTGGTCCAGGTCGACGTGGAGGAGGAGGGGCAGGCCCCGTCGGAGCGCTTCGAGATCAACCATCACGCCTACCGGCTCAGGCAGAGCCGCTGCTTCCTGGAGAGCGGAGGAGGAGTCGGCTGCCTGGACTGCCACGATCCCCACCGTGTCGTGCCCAAGGAGGAGATGAAGGCGCTCGTGGACGGCGCCTGCCAGGGATGCCACGCGAGCCTGCCCGCTGGACACACCAGGAACGATTGCGCCTCCTGCCACATGCCGCGCCGGCGGACCCAGGACGTGGTCCAGGTGCTGATGACCGATCACCGCATCCAGCGCGGGCCGGGAGGTCCGGAGCTGCTGGCACCGCTTGCTGAGCGGGACCCGGTGTTGACCGAGCTGAAGATCCTGGAAGGAGGGCCCAAGGGGGCTCTCGCCGAGATCTACCGCGCCGCCGCCGTGGTCCGCGCCGTGGGGAGCCACGATGCGACGCGCTTCCTGGAGAAGAAGCTGGCCGAAGTCCAGCTGCCCGAGCCCGACCCCTGGCTCGATCTGGTCCAGGCACAGCTCCAGCAGCGGCGTTTCGCCGAGGCCGAGGTCACGCTCGCTGTGCTGCGGGAACGCCGGCCGGACGATCTCCTTCTCCTGGAGTGGCTGGCCCTGGCCCGGGCCGGTCAGGGCAAGCTGGACGAGGCGATCGAGCTCACGCGCAGCGCCCTGGCCCGTGGCTCCAACCGCGTTGAAGGGGAGTACAACCTGGGCCGGATGCTCGCTGCGAAAGGCCATCACGAGGAGGCCGCGGTACATCTGGCCCGCGCCGTGGCGCTGAAGCCGAACCTGGTGGCCGGCTGGTTCCATCTGGGGGAGGTGCGGGCGGCGCAGGGGCGGAGGAAGGAGGCGGCGGAGTGCTACGAGCGGGCTTTGGCGGTGGATCCGACGTTCGAGCGGGCGGCGGCGGCGTTGAGGACCCTCACCCCCGACCCCTCTCCCACCCGCACTCCCATCCCCCGGGAGAGGGGCGCCCCCTCCCGCCCTGAAGAGTAAGCAGAAGCAAGTCTCCCCCTCTCCCGGGGAGGGTGTGCTCGGGGGACCGGGAGAGGGGGCCGGGGGGTGAGGGCTCAGGGAGGCGGCGTCGCTTCCGCTTCCGGAGCCGGGCTCTCCTCCAGCGGGCTCTCCTGCGGGCCGGGATCGATCGTAGTACCAGGAGTGGCCTCTGCCGCCGCCGGGGGTGCCTCGGGCTCCGGCTTCTTGCCCGGCATGTTCTCCCCCTCCTTGGGGATGTAGAACGCCTTCTGCTGATACCAGGGGAGGCTGGTGATCGTCGACCACTGGCTGCTGTACTCGCGGGCCGGCTCGGTGCCGGCCACGAACGCCTCCTGGAAGTTGCGGCCGCCGCTCGACGCGAGCAGTCCGCTGTAGTACTCGACGTTCTTCACGAGCACGCCCGGTGGCACCGGGAACTCCTCGCCCTTCTTCAGCCAGCCGGCCTTCAGGCCCTCTTCGGCAATCGTCCGCCAGATAGGCAGAGCGGCGACCGCGCCGCTCATGCCGCCGCCGAGGGAGCGCTTCTGGTCATAGCCGATCCAGGTCAGGATCGTGTAGCGCGGCGTATAGCCCACGAACCAGGCGTCGGAGAAGTCGTCCGTGGTGCCGGTCTTGCCCGCGATGTCGATCGGCAGGTCGTGGATGTCATAGGCCGTGCCGTGGTCGATGACCCCCTCCATCATGTGGGTCAGCACATAGGCGGTCGCCGGGGTAGTGGAGCTGTAGGTGGCGGGGAAGCGCTGCTCCAGCACCTGGCCGTCCGACCCGGTGATCCGCTCCATCAGTTTGGGCTCCATGTAGACCCCCTGGTTGGCGATCGTGGCGTAGGCCGCGGCAAGCTCCATGGGGATCAGGTCGGCCGCACCCAGCGAGATGCTGGGATAGTTCGGCAGCTTGGTGCGGATGCCGCAGCGCTGGGCGAAATCGATCACCTTCCGGCCGCCGACGAGGTCCCAGAGCTTCACCGCGGGCACGTTGATCGACTGCTCCAGCGCGCGGCGCAGGGTCACGATGCCCGAATGCTTCTTGTAATAGTTCTCGGGCCGGTAGCTCATCCGGCCGTCGCCCCCGCGGAAATAGGTGGGAGCGTCGAGCAGGGTATCGGACGGTGTCCACCCGGCCTCCAGAGCGGCGCCGTAGACCAGCGGCTTGAAGGCCGAGCCCACCTGCCGCCGCGCCTGGGTGATGCGGTTGAACTTGTTGCGGTCGAAGTCCCAGCCACCGACCATGGCGCGCACGGCGCCGGTGCGGTGCTCGATGACCACGGCCGCGGCCTCCATCCGGGGCTCCTGCTCCAGGAACAGCTTGAGCTCCGGCGCCTTCTCCGTTTCCGCAGCTTTCGCGTCCTTTGCCTCGTCCTTTTTCTTGCCCTTCACCTCGGGATAATCCAGTCGGAACCAGGCCACGTCCCCCCGCTTCAGGAGGCTGCCCGGCGTGCTCCGCCGTGTCCAGGTGATGCCCTTGGCATCGAGGGTGTAGGTATCCTTGTCAATCTTGACCCGCGCCGTGGCCCCGGCGGACTCCAGCACGACGCCCTGGTACCAGCGCCCGGGCACCGGCTTGCCCCCGCTCCAGGTCGGCAGCTCCTGGCTGTCCACGTCGCGGGCTTCGAGGTGGGCGATGGGGCCGCGCCAGCCGCGGCGGTGGTCGAGCCGCAGCAGGCCGGAGCGGACGGCTTTCTCCGTCGCCTCCTGGATCTGGCGGTCGAGCGTCGTCCGCACCTGCATGCCGCCTTCGTAGAGGGCAGTGGCGCCGTACTTCCCCTCCAGGTACTTGCGCACGTCCTCGGAGAAGTAGGGGGCGAACATCTTCTCGGCCTGCTGGGTGGCGACCAGGAGCGGCTGTGCCACGGCATCGTCGTGCTGCTTCCGGTTGATGTAGCCCTCGTCCAGCATGCGGCGCAGCACGCGGTTGCGGTTCTTCGTCACCTGCTCCGGCATGCGGTACGGGCTGTAGCGGCTCGGCGCCGGGATGATCCCGACCAGGGTGGCCGCCTCGGCGAGCGTGAGCTTGGCCGCGGGCTTGCCGAAGTAATAGCGCGAAGCCGCCTCCACTCCGTAGTTGCCATGGCCGAGGTTGACCAGGTTCAGGTAGAGCGTTAGGAGCTGCGGCTTGCTGTAATTCTTCTCCAGCTCGACGGCGAGGAAGGCCTCCTCGACCTTGCGGCGCCAGGTGCGCTCCCGGCTGAGGAACAGGGTGCGGGAGAGCTGCATGGTGATCGTCGAGGCGCCCTCGACCACCTTGCCGGCGCGCAGGTCGGCCAGGCCGGCGCGGGCGATGCCGAGGGCGTCGATGCCGCCATGGTGGAAGAAGTTGGAATCCTCGGAGGCGAGCACCGCCTGCTGCAGCATGGCCGGGATCTGCTCCGCCTTCAGCATGACCCGGCGCTCGCGGGCGAAGGTGGCGAAGATGCTGCCGTCGCGGGCGTAGAGCTGGGTGACGAGGCTCGGCGTGTAATCCGCCAGGGCATCCACCCGGGGCATATGGATGGCGGCGGCCACGGCCACCCCGGTCAGGGCCCCCACGAGAAGGGCGACCAGCAGGGGGAGGATCCAACGGATCATCCGGCGGGAGCTGCGCGGCCCGCGGGACGGGGGGACCACGGGGGGAGTCCTCTCAGGAGGAGCTTCGGTCAGCGGGTCATATCTCACGCGTCCATTATCCCCTAATACTCCCCCAATACGGCCCGGTTCGTGGTAGAAACACGGGATCGGCCATGCAACCACCGACCCCTCCCTCGCCCCCCTCGACCCCGGTATCCCCCTTCAATCCGGGACGGCCCCCTTCCGTGGGCGGCTCCTCGCGCCGGCCGCTGCTGATCGGCTGCGGCGCCATCCTCCTGCTCCTGGGCATCGCGGCGGTAATCCTGGTGGCCAAGCAGGCGGAGTTCGTGGGCTGGATCTTCCAGAAGCTGGAGGCGCAGATCCTTGCCAAGCTCCCGGAGGACATAACCCCCGAGGAGCGCCAGCGTCTAGACCAGGCCTTCGATTCCGCGGCCACGGCCATCGGCTCCGGCGCGGCCGACCCGGCCAAGGCGGAGCAGCTCAACTCCGTGCTCCTGGACCTCGCCCAGGGAGGCCGGCAGATCACCCGCGAAGAAGTCCTCAAGCTGACCACCGCCCTGGAGGAGATAGCAGGGAAGAAACCGGGTTGATCCCGTTCCCCCTCTCCCTGGCCCTCTCCCCCGTGCCGGGGGAGAGGGAAGCCGGAACATTCCTCTGCGGGCTCGCGTTTAGAATCAGGCAATGGCCGATTTTGAGATCATTTCCCGCTTCACGCCTCAGGGGGACCAGCCCGAGGCCATCCAGCAACTCCTCGAGGGAATCCAGCGGGGTGACAAGGAGCAGGTGCTCCTCGGCGTCACCGGCTCGGGCAAGACCTTCACGATCGCCAAGCTCATCGAGTCGATCAACCGCCCGACCCTGATCCTTTCCCACAACAAGATCCTGGCCGCGCAGCTCTTCCAGGAGTTCCGCAGCTTCTTCCCGCACAACGCGGTCGAGTACTTCGTCTCCTACTACGACTACTACCAGCCCGAGGCGTACCTGCCCTCTACGGACACATACATCGAGAAAGAGACGAGCATCAACGAAGAGATCGACCGCCTCCGGCTGCGGGCGACCAAGTCCCTGTTCGAGCGGCGGGACGTGATCATCGTCGCCTCCGTCTCCTGCATCTATGGCCTGGGCTCGCCGGAAGCCTTCTTCGGCATGCTCCAGTTCTTCAGCAAGGGGGATGTCGAGGGCATGGACAGGCCCTTGAAGCGGCTGGTGGACATGCAGTACCCGCGCACCCAGCTCGACCTGTATCCGGGCAGCTTCCGGGTGCGCGGCGACGTGCTGGAGATCTTCCCCGCCTACGAAGAGCTGGGCATCCGGGTCGAGTACTTTGGCGACGAGATCGAGCGCATCAGCCGTTTCGACGTGCTGCGCGGCGAGGCCGTGCAGGAGATCGACAAGATCGCGGTCTACCCCCGCACGCACTACGTAACCCCCAAGGACAAGCTGGAGCGCGCCATCGACGGGATCAAGACCGAGCTCGTCGAGCGGCTGGCGGAGCTGGAGGCCGAGGGCAAGCTGCTGGAGCGCCAGCGGCTGGAACAGCGCACGCGCTTCGATCTGGAGATGCTCCAGGAGATCGGCTACTGCCACGGCATCGAGAACTACTCGCGCCATCTCTCCGGCCGCTCCGCCGGAGAGCCGCCGCCGACCCTGTTCGACTACTTCCCTGACGACTTCCTGCTCGTGCTCGACGAGAGCCACCAGACGGTCCCGCAGGTCCGCGGCATGTACCACGGCGACCGCTCGCGCAAGGAGACGTTGGTGAGCTTCGGCTTCCGCCTCCCCTCGGCGCTGGACAACCGGCCGCTCACCTTCCCGGAGTTCGACGAGCGGATTGGCCAGCGCATCTACGTTTCGGCGACGCCCGCCCCCTGGGAGCTGGAGCGCACCGGCGGGGTAGTGGTGGAGCAGGTCATCCGTCCCACGGGCCTGATCGACCCGGTGATCGAGATCCGTCCGGCCCAGGGGCAGGTGGACGACCTGATCGGCGAGGTGCGCAAGATCGTCGACCGCAAGGAGCGGGTCCTGGTCACCACCCTGACCAAGCGCATGGCCGAAGAGCTGACCCAGTACCTGAGCGAGCTCGGGATCAAGGTGCGCTACATGCACAGCGACGTCGAGACGCTGGAGCGCGTCGAGATCGTGACCGGCCTGCGCCGCGGCGACTTCGACGTCCTGGTGGGGATCAACCTCCTGCGCGAGGGGCTCGATCTGCCCGAAGTCTCGCTGGTGGCCATCCTGGACGCGGACAAGGAAGGCTTCCTGCGCAGCACCACGTCATTGATCCAGACTGCGGGCCGTGCCGCGCGCAACCTGAACGGCCGGGCGATCTTCTATGCCGACCGCATGACCGACTCGATGAAGCGGACGCTGGAAGAGACCGAGCGCCGCCGCCGCAAGCAGACGGAGTACAACCAGGAGCACGGCATCGAGCCGCAGTCGATCCTCAAGGACATCCACAACCCGCTCGTCCAGATGAGCAACCTGGACCTCTACTCGGCCGGCCCCGCGCGCCTCTCCTCGGCGCCCGACGGCATGGACATCCCCCTCGCCGAGCGCATCTCCCGCCTGGAAAAGGACATGCGCGCCGCCGCCAAGCGCCTGGAGTTCGAGGAAGCCGCGGCGCTCCGCGATCAGCTCAAGGAGCTGCGCGAGCTGCAGATCTACGCGGGTTGAGCGGGAGTTTTCGTCATCCGATCCGCAGCCGTTTTACCTATAGCGGCCAAAAGCGCGCCTGCGCGAGTGCCCAGTTTCCGGTGTTCGGCCGCTCAGAGACCACCGTGAAGAAGACATAGGCCCAGCCGTTGGAATCGACATAGAGGGTTGAATCCGAATTCTTGGCAAGACCCGGATTGTGATTTTGTGGCCAACCTGTAGTCGACGAATTGATCACATAGATAACCTGCCACGTCCCTAGAAGAGAGTTGGGAGTCGCTGCCTTCAAGACACGCGTTTCTCCGTCGTAGATACCATTGTGGTCGGTATTTTTGATCACCGCGTACCAGTACTGGTTGACAGGGTTGTAGGCTATGTCAGGACCCTGACCGTCTGCATTGCGACCTGCGTAGTCGAGCTGCGTCGCAGTTCCTGGCAGTGGCGAGAAGGACACTCCCCCGGTTCCCTCCGCCAATCGAAGGATGGGTGTAAGTGTTGAGTCAAGATATACATGCTCGATCACCGCGGTGCCAGGTTTGTATGCAACCCCGCTCATTCCCGCACCATACCCAGTTGTTGTCGAGCCCGTAGACGGCACGATGATGGGATTGGAATATGCCTGCCAGATGATTCCATCCTTTGAGTAGGCCACCCCAATAGCTCCATTCGATCCCACCCCACCTGCGACTCGAGAGGACGAGTAAAACATGGCGTAAATGAACGACTTGCCCGCATAGGAGAAGGCGCCCTTGAGCACCGAGGGATCACAAGTACCCCGTACTGTCCAAGGAGATTGTGCTGTCCCGAAGACCTTCACCGGAGCAGACCAGCCGCCAATCCCGATCGTGCCGGTTTTAGTTGCATACCAGATCTCTTCGCCGCTGTTTCCCTGACTGCACCACCAAAGCCGATGGACTCCGCCGGAAAACAGGTGCGCCGGCATTCCGTCATACTTACCCACACGGTCAGCAATAATCCCGTTGTAAATCAATGTCTGCGCAGTAAGCGCTTGGCATATGCCGAAGAGGACAGCTACCGAGAAATAAAATGCAGATGATCTTTGTCTTGTCATTCTCTTCCTCCAATCTTACAGGCCCTCAAAGCGGAGGCACAGCTTGAGGCGCGAGGCCTGCTCTAATATTACGGAGTTCTCTTAGGTGCGTCAACGCGCTGGGCGCCGAAGGGGGAAGCGGCCCTGGCTGGCCGGCTTCAATGTCCGACATCCTGCGCAAGCTGATCCGGTGCCACGAGGAGAAAGACCACCCGAAAGACATGAAGAACCGGGCCGTGGTCTCCTTTCCGGAGATCGGGTAAGCTTGCCAGGCCATTGGGCGGCTAGTCATCCTTCGAGGCTCGCAAGATCGAGCTCAGATGATGCCGCGGGTTCTCTCCCTATAATCAACCACGTGCTGCCCATCCAAGAACAGATCGCGCAAGGAAGGCTTGCCTGCCCGGTGACCCGGCAGAGGCTTCTCGCAACCGCAGAAGGGCTCGTCACTTCTGACGGCGAGCGGACCTACCCCGTCCGGGGCGGCGTGCCGATCCTCGTCGCCGACCCCGCCCGGCAGGCCACATATCGACAAGAGGCTTCCGGGCAGATGTATGAGGAGTACCTTGCGCGACGGCCGGCTCGGGTGAAGCAGGCTCTCGGTCGCCTTGTCCGCCCTGGCAACGACTACCGTTCCGCCGCCGCCGAGAAGGCTTTCCTGGCAGTCACGGCAGCACAGCCGCCGGACAGTCTGTGCCTGTCCATCGGAGGAGGACCGACCCGGCCGCACCCGAGCCTGACCAACCTCAACATCGATCTGTTCCCGAACGTGGACGTGGTGGGGGACACCTATAGCCTTCCCTATGCGGACGACGCCGTCGACACCATCCACTGCGAAGCCGTGCTCGAGCACTTGGCCGAGCCGGCCCGGGCAGTCCAGGAGATGCGCCGCGTTCTCCGCCCTGGAGGGCTCGGGTATTTCGTCACACCTTTCCTCCAAGCGTACCACGCCTATCCGAACCACTATCAGAACTACACCCTCGAAGGGCACAACCATCTCCTCCGCAGCAACGGCTTCCGGGTTCTCGATGCCGGGACCTGCGTAGGTCCGACGTTCATGATCCTCGACCTCTTCTCTCTCTACCTTCGCAACGTCATCCCCTCGCAGTTCCTGGCGCGCGTGGCAGCCGCAACGACCCTGCTGTTGACGAAACCGCTGCGCCCCCTGGACAGGAGGATCAATCGGACTCCTCAGGCCAGCATCCTGGCATCGACGGTCTACGCTCTCGTCGAAAAAAGCTGAGGGAGAGAGCTGCAGATCTATGCGGGTTGAGACCTTTCCCTTCCATCTCACCTCGATTCCTATTGCCGCGCCGGCACGGCCTTCGGACTGTTGCCGGTAGCGGATGCCGTTGCGGCCAAGCTCTTTCATCTGACCGTCAAAGGCATCAGGGCTTCCCGAAGTCCGTCAGGGTGACCGCCAAGTGGTTTGCCGCCTCCTCGATCGAGCTCGCCGTCTCGGCGAAATCCATCGCCGCACGGAAATGGGTTTCGGGGAGTCGGCGAAAGCCATTGCCGAGTCGCCTCAAGGTTTTGGCGGCTTGCCGAAAGCCATTGACGTGTTCCCGCAAGCCATCGGCGACCGCCTATGAGGTTTGGAGCTGTGGCCATGAGTTTTGGAGACACGCCGAAGGTGTTCGGCGGCGTCCGATGGGTTGTAGCGGGACGCCAATGAGTTTTGGCGCGACGCCAATGCGTTGCGGAGAGACGCCGATAGGTTTCGGCGAGCGCCGATAGGTTTTGGAGACACGCCGATAGCTTTCAGGGAGCCGGCTATAGGTATCGGCGAGCCGGTAATGAGTTTTGCGAGCCGCCGATGGCTTATGGGAAGCTGCCGATAGGTTTGAGCCGAGCCGCCGATGAGTGTTGGCGGCTGCCAATAGGTTATGGCGAGCCGCCGATGGACTTGGCGAGTGGCCGATAGGTTTCGCGGAGCCGCCGATAGCTTGAGGCGAGCTGCCGATGCGCCAAGTCAGCCGCCGATGAGTTTTGGCGAGCGGCTTTGGCTAGCCGCAGCAGTTGGTCCCGTCGCTGAGATTGCAGGCGAAGCAGTTCGTAATGCATGCGGTGGCGCACACGGTCTTTGCTGTCGCCCCTCCAACAACTGGGCGAAGATCTGACAGAGCGCACAAGGTTTCGCGGTGGAGAGTCAGCTTCTTGATCTTTTTCTTCATCTCGGCCTCCTTGAGTCGGCGCTCGCCTCATGGCCAGCAGAATTTAGATATTAGCATGAGTGAAATTATTCCGAGCCATCGAGGAAGGCTGCGCGGTGAGCGAGGGACGTACCCTTCCCGCTTTCCTATCTCCTCACCGCCTCGCGCAGCCGCTCCATGTCCCGCATGGGGGGCTGTCCGAACAGCCTCTTGTACTCCCGGCTGAACTGTGTGGCGTCGTCGTAGCCCACCCTGTAGCCAGCACTGGCGGCATCCAGCTTCTCGCCGAGCATGATCCGCCGCGCCTCCTGGAGCCGGAACTGCTTCTGGAATTGTAGGGGGCTCATCGCCGTGACCGCCTTGAAGTGGTGGTGAAAGGTCGAGACGCTCATCCCCAGCTCCCGCGCCAGGCTTTCGATCCGCAGCGGCTGGTCGAACTCCCTGCGGAGCCGATCGACGGCTTCCGCGATACGGTCCGTGTGGCCACCCAGGAGCGCCATGTGACGGAGCCGGTTTCCCTGATCTCCCATCAACAGCCGGTAGACGATCTCCCGCGTGATCAGCGGCCGCAGAACCCGTGCTTCGGCAGGCGAGTCCAGGAGCCGTATCAAGCGCACCGCGCACTCCAGCAGGTCCGCGTCGAGCGGGCTCGCGTCAATCGCCCGCACGTCGCCCTGATTCCGTGATGAGAGGTGACCCGCCTCCACCAACATCGAGCCGACGAGAACCGGGTCGAGCTCCAGGAGGAGGCTCAAATACGGCCGTTCCACCGACGCCTCGATGACCTGGCTCGCAACGGGCAGCTCCACAGTGGCGAGCAGGTAATGTGCCGGGTCATAGCGGTAGCAACTGTCACCCAGCAGCAGCTCCTTGCTCCCCTGAGCGACCACGCAGAAGCAAGGCCTGGACAATCCGTGGAGCGGCTCCGTCGGGGTGGAGGAGCGGAAGAGGTGGAGTCCCTTCAGCGGCTCAACCGCGCCATCCTCTGGGAGGGCCTCCGCAATGCGCTCCGCCAACTCCTCCCGGTAGGCGTGCGCCCGGTGCGTTTCACGCTCTGATCGCAGGTCCATATCCCTATCCTAACCGTTACTCTGGCTCTGAATACCTTTCCGAGATTTTGCAGGATCGTCCGAAGGTATCGGAGGATCGTCCTACCGCCCCGCTCCCGGGAGCACCTACCATGGCTCCAATATGAACGAGAATCAAACTCAGCGAAGTAATGGCATGAGTCGGCGCGATCTTCTCGCCACGGCTGCGCTCGTCGGGGCAGGACTGGCCGTGAGCCCGGTGCCGACAGCCCCGCAGCAGCCGGCGAACACGCCGAAGTCCAATCAGAGTGAGCGCCGCAAGCTCGGCTCTCTCGAAGTCTCTCCCCTTGGTCTTGGCTGCATGGGAGGAAGTGCGTTCTACCTGCCATTGCCGGGCAGGCAGAGGATGATCTCGGTCATCCGCGATGCCGTCGAGCGCGGGGTGACGTTCTTCGATACCGCGGAGGCCTACGGACCTTTCACGAACGAGGAGATCGTTGGTGAAGCGCTCGCGCCGTTCAGGAACAAAGTGGCGATCGCCACCAAGTTCGGGTTCAACTATCAGGATGGCAGAGCGACTGGCAGGAACAGCCGGCCAGAGAACATCAGGCGGGCCGTCGAGGGATCTCTCAGGCGATTGAATGTAGAGGTCATCGACCTTCTCTACCAGCACCGCGTTGACCCGGAGGTTCCCATCGAGGATGCCGCCGGCACGGTGAAGGAGCTGATTCAGGAGGGCAAGGTCAAGCATTTCGGCCTGTCCGAGCCGGGGCCTCGAACCATCCGCCGTGCACACGCCGTACAACCCGTCAGCGCGATTCAGAACGAGTACTCACTTCTGGAGCGCGGTCCCGAGAACGAGATCCTGTCGATCGCCGAGGAGTTGGGAATCGGCTTCGTGCCGTGGGGTCCTGTGGCGAGGGGTTTTCTCACCGGCCGGTACGGCGAGGGTACACGATTCGCGGCCGAGGACAATCGCGCCGGAGTTCCCCGCTTCGCACCCGACGCGATGAAGGCAAACATGGCGCTTCTCGATCTGGTGAGCCGGTGGGCGCAGCGCAAGGGCGTCAGTCCGGCTCAATTCTCGCTCGCGTGGCTGCTGGCGCAAAAGCCGTGGATCGTTCCAATCCCGGGCACCACCGATCCTCACCATCTCGCCGAGAACCTCGGCGCGCTGGAAGTCGGATTCACACCCGACGAGATCAGACAGTTCCGCGCCGAGTTGTCGAACGTCAGGATCGTCGGAGAGCGGCTACTGCCGCCATCGCTGGCACAGACCGGAGTCGAAGCAAAGGCCAGGAGTTGACCCATGCAGAAACACACCCTTTTCCTTTTCCTTGGCGGTGTCCTGCTCCTCGTTGCCTGCGGTAAAGAGACCGCACCCGCCGCGCCGCCGCCGCCCGATCTCGGCCTGAGAATTGCCGCGTTGGAAGACCGGGCCGCGATCAAGCAACTCGTCGATACCTTCTCGGTGCTGGCCGATCAGAAGGAGACGCAGAAGCAAACGCTGCTCTTCACAGAAGATGCTCAGCTCGACACCTACATGAATGGGCAGGTGACCTCGTCATTGCGAGGCCGCGACCAGATCGGAGCGGCGTTCGCACGTTTCCTGAGTGGTTTCGATACGGTCTACCACGCGAACGCCCAGCTCGATCTGACTCTCAATGGCGATACGGCCTCCGGGACCTCGTACTGCCTGGTTACGCTCATCGGTCCGGAGAATGGCAAGCGGATGAAAACGTCGATGCTCGTCTACTACAACGACAAGTATGTGCGTACCGGCGGCAAGTGGCTGATCGCGCAAAGGACGTCGAACTTCGTGACGCGAGAACAGGAAGAGGTCGGATCCACGTCAAGCCGCGGTCGATGACTCTGTTATGCAACTCTCTCAGGCAGCCGGGACTTTGGCGGCGGCGGTTTCGTCGGGCGCTGTCTCCACCGGCGGCTCGGGCAGCCAGAACGAGGCGATGAACCCGACCAGGTAGATGCCGAACCCGACCGCCGCGGCAGTCATCACCATCTTGGCGGGAGCGGCCGCGCGGCGCAGGCTCGCGAGGGGCGGGCGTTGCCGCGTTTCACGTCGCGGCACCCAGAGGCTCTCCCTGGAAGTCCGGGGGCAGCTTCTCCCGCAGATGCTCGCCGAAGGCGATAATCTCTTTTCGGATCGGCAGCTCTCTCTGCAGAAGCTCGCGAATCACCTTGAGCGTGCTCTCGTAGGGGTAGGTGTCGTTCCTGCTGCTCTCATCGAGCTTCTCGAGGGCGAGATCGACGCCCTTCAACCCGCCGAGCAGGCGGACCGTCGCGAGGTCCGCGTACGCCCAGGCCCGGTCTTCTTCCCGGAGGCGATTGCGGAGCTGGCGGTCGATCTCCACCTCCGCCTCGGCCAGCAAGGCAGGCATCGTCTTCCGCTCGGCCTCCGGGACGTCCGTCACCAGCGGCAGGGGCTCGAAAAGGAGCCGCGGCGTCTCAAGGATGCGTACCACCAATCGATTGACCCGGTTGTAGGTGCTCGGGAGATTGAACCGCCTGCACCCTTCGTAGGTGAATCCGGTGTCGTAGGCCTCTTTGGCGTCGCGCAACTGGTCGCCGCCCTCCGCCCGGTAGATCCCTCCGAGCACTCCCCAGCAGTCGGCGAGTTGCTTCGCGATCTCGGCGTCTCCCTCGCTCGCCGGCTCCGGGGCCCTGAGGTCGGGCGCTTCCAGGTTCTCGAGGTAGGCGAGCGCCTCGTGGATCGCGCGGCGCGACATCGCAAAATATTGCGCCGCCTGCGCCGGGTCCCCAGTCTCAAGAGAATGCAGCGCCTGCTTGCGATATCTGCGCGATCTCAGCTTGTAGGGCTCCAGCCGGCTGGCCAGCTCGCTCATGGCAGATCTCCCCCGAATAAACGCTTGTCGATTTTGTCGCGGACGGACTTGACCCGGAGCAGGAGCTGCTGATCTTTGGCGTCCGCGCTCTTTTCGAGCAGATTGGAGATCCGCTCCGTCAATGCGACATACTCTTGGAGCATTTGCCCGTTGCCCTCGAGCTCCGCAGGCCGGTAGCGATCGGTCAGGTAGATCCAGGCGGCGATCAGGAGCTCCACGGCCGCGCTCCGGACCTGCCGGTCCAGCCCTTCGTTCACGTTCGCATACAGCACCGGGAGGCCGGGGTCCGTCGTGGCGGAATCGCCGATCAGCGCGTTGGCGGAAGCGGTCAACGCCGCGTGCGCGGTCAAGGCTCCGGGCTCCTCCGACAGACGCAGGGACCGGCCCACCAGCCGGTAGGTGTGATCGTAGGGAAACGCCCCGAACGCCGGCGGGATCGGAGAGGGAGCGCGCCCCGGGGCCTCGTGGGCCTGCATCTCCTCGTATCTTGCACGGATCACCTGGAACAGCTCCTGCGCGCCGTCCGCGTCGTGCGTCCGGCGGTATGCGATCGGGTGGAACAGCTTGACGAGCGCCTCGCGCTGGCGCGCGATCCCGGCATCGCCGGCACCGGGCGCTCCTCCGGCCGGCTTCTCCACCAGGGAGATCGGTCCCATGCTGCTCACGGCGAGCCGCACGCCCAGCTCGAAGAATACGTTCGGGCTCCACAGCGACCAGTCGACGAGGCACAAGCCGGTCCGCCTGATCGCGCTGTACAGCCTCTGGGTGACGAGCTGCGGCGACACGATCTCGGTGACGCGCTCCAATCGATAGGTTTTACCGTCGTCCTGGGCGGCCCCGAGCTCGGCAATGAAGCCGTTTTGGAGATACGCGGCGAGGGGCTCGTACTCCGGGTCGAAGGAACAGAGCCAGAGGACGCTCTGCGGGTCCTGCCGGGACGCTTCGAGGCGGCGGACCGCCTCGTAGGCGGGCAGGTCCTGGTAGGAAGGGATCGAGCGGTATTGTTTGAGCGCTCTCTCCAGGGCCGCGCCGAGGATCCGCGCCGGATGCTCCGACGAATTGGCGTCCTGGGTCTGCGACAAGACCGACAGGGGATAGAGCTCCTTGAGGTTGAACGGCAGCTTGGACCAAGCGGCCTCGTCGAGCTTTTGATTGTTCGTCACCAGCGTCACGCCTCGCCGGACGGCGGCGCGGATGCCGAGAAAAAGCATGACTCCCGGCTCGAAGCCCGTGACGTCGACGACCACCACGTCGGAGCGGCAGAGGAGCTGTACCGTCCGGTTGTACTCCTGCTGGCTGGCGAGCGCCACGTCGATCCGAAGATCGTGGAAGCGGAACGCCAGGTCCGGGTCACTTTTCGTCCGTCCGAAGGTCCGCTTGATCTCCTTGCCCTGGTTCTTGAGCCCCGCCACAACCAGGCCATGGAGCCGTACCTGCTCTCTGGGCTGGGAGGATTCCAGAACCAGACACTCGAGGTCGCCCTGGTGGGCGGGCGGCTCGATCGACAGGATCGTGCCGGGCATCTTCGCCGGAGCGTAATCGGCCGGGTCCCAGATCGGCACGCGGGTCCGGTCCTCGCCCTGCGCCAACCCTTTCCACCGGGCGCGCAGCTCTTCGCTGGCCGCCCAGATCTCCGGCAGCTTCTTCTCGCTCAGGGAACGTTCGGGGCCATGACGGACGACGAGCCGGTCAAAGACCTCCGTCTTGATCACCGCGTCCTTCTCGTCGAGGAATGCGACCTTGTACTGGTCCTCCTCCGTCGGCTGCGGGATCGGCAGTTTCATCCGCCCGTCCTGTCTCGCGAGCTTCCCCAGCTTCTCCAGTTGAAAAACGATCAGCTTGTTGAGGATCGAGCTGCCCTCGGATTCCAGATAGTCCGCGGGGGCATTGAACGTCACATCCGTATCCGTTCGCAGATCGCTGTAGCGGAGGAGCGGGACCCGAAGGTACAGATCCTCGAACGCGTCCCTGATCCGCGGAGCTTTTCTGCCGGAGCCGCCGAGTAGGCCCTTGAGCGTCTGGATCAACTCCGCGTCCCCGGCGAACGTCTCCACCAGCCTGTCATGGCGGAAGTTCTTGATGCAGAGGCGCATGAGATCGGTCAGCCCGCCGTCCCCATACCCCGAAACCAGCCACCTCAGCTTGACCTCGGAGGTCGAGTCCAACGACGTGTTGTCCCAATATTTGTAGAGGTGCGAGCGCTCCGTCTCGCGACCGAAGCCGAGCGCAAGGATCACGATCGCGGCCGTCAGGCGGATCGGCTCGGAGGAAGATTTTTTCTGCACCGTCAGCTCCAGGCGTCCGCGCGTCGCGGCGTCCAGCCCGAGGAAGCGCGTTTCCATGAGCTGTTTCGGTTGCCGGGCTCCATAGAGAGCGCGGAGCTTCCGCCATTCCTCGTCCAACCGGTCGAAAACGGCGTCGGCTGGGGCTGCCGTCCACTCAAGGAGGGGAAGCTCCGCCACGGCTCTACTTCCCTCCTTGCGGTCCTCGAGCGGCCAATCGTAGATGTGGGGATGCAGGTAGCGCGTGGTCGTGTGACGCTGGATGGAAAAAAACTCGCTCTCCTTTTCGATCAGGGTCACCTCCGCTCCCCGCACGGCGGCCGCCGCGGCGGCCATCACTCCGGCGATCCCGCCGCCGACGATGGCGACCGGGGTTCCCTCGGCGATCTGACCAGTCTTGCAGAGCGCGTCGACGAGATTGAGCGCCCGCACCTGCTGGGAGTAGATCGTGACGCGGCCGGCGAACGAGCCGAGGATGAAGGTGCCCGGATAGGCCGGTATCGCCATCCAGGACAGCAGGTGGTGCGGGTGTAGAGGCTCGAGATTCACGTCGCGAGCCTCTGCGGCTCTCGGCTCTTCCGCTCCGGGGGCTCCAGCGCCGGGGCTTGGCGCGACGCTAGAGTCCTTGAGAGAAGGCGGCAAGCGGCTTCGGCAGCCTCAAGCTGGCGCTTACGCTGGGCGACGGCATCGTAGACGATCTGGGAGTTGGCCGCCGAGACAGGCATCGCTCGTCCCAGGGGCTCTCTCAGGAAGCCGGGACTTTGGCGGCGGCGGCCTCGTCGGGCGCCGTCTCCACCGGCGGCTCGGGCAGCCAGAACGAGGCGATGAACCCGACCAGGTAGACGCCGAACCCGACCGCCGCGGCAGTCATCGCCATCTTGGCGGGAGCGGCCGCGCGGTCGGCGGTGACGGCGAGGGTCGCGGTCAGCCACGCGAACGAGGTGCCGATCAGGCGGCCGCCGATGTTGGCGGCGAAGCTCTCGCCGGTGCCGCGCAAGTGCAAGGGGTAGACCCGTGGCAGGTAGTTGCCCCAGAAGCTGAACTGCGCGACGGTCAGGAACCCGGCGGCGAAGACCATCGGGTAGAGCAGATCGAGGCTGGTGGTGGCAGCCCAGGCGAAGGTCAGGGGCATCACGATCAGCCCGGGGATCTGGAACAGGCGGATCAGCCGGCGCCGGCTGACGATCGCGACCGCCAGCATGGCGAGGGCCACGCGGCCCGCCAGCCCGCCGACCTCCTGCACCTTGACGACGTTCGAGGCGACCGCCTGCTCGGTGCGCCGGGCATCGGGGGCCGGCAGATCGGCGGTCATCGCCCGCACCTCCTGGAGCCCCGGCACCATTTGCGGGATCTGCTGGATGGCACCGAAGGCGGCCCCATAGGACATGGCGAACATCAGCGTCGTCACCAGGGTGGTGCGGCGCAGCTCGGGGGCGAACAGCGCGGCGAGGCTCGGCCGCTGGAGCGTGCCCTCCTGGCGCTTCTTCTGCCAGGCCGGCGACTCCGGCAGGAACGGCCGGATCAGGATCAGCGGAATGGCCGGGATGATGCCCGACATCAGCGTATAGCGCCAGGCGGCGTGGGGATCGGCGATGCCCTCGGCGGCGATGGCAGGCAGGCTGGCCGCGTACTTGGCCAACAGGCCGCTGACCACAGCGACCATCAGGCCGCCGATCGACGAAAATGCCTGCGTGTAGCCGAGCACCTTTTCGCGCCGCTTGGGCTCGGGGAACAGCTCGGCGAGCCAGGCGACGGCGGCCACGAACTCGACGCAGACGCCGATGAACACCAGGCAGCGGCAGACCAGCAGCATCTCGATCGAGGTCGAGAAGCCGGCCGCGAACGCCGCTCCGGCGTAAAGCAGGATGCTGAACATGAGCACCCGCCGCCGGCCCAGGATGTCGGTGAGGTAGCCGCCCAGCAAACCGAAGATGCCGCCGGCAAAGGCCGGGATGTAGAACAGCCGGCCCACCCACATCTGGAACTCGGGCGAGCCCGGTGTGGCGCCCACCAGCTCCTGAAGAGCCGGGCGGACGATGAGCGGCAGCATGAGCAGCTCGTAAATGTCGAAGGCAAAGCCCATCGCGGCGATGATGCAGATCAGCCACTGGGTGGTTGTGAGGCCTGCGGTCTTTTGGTTCACGCGGGAAGTTTACCCGACCCACCCGCCGCTTGCACGGACGGAACCTTCTACTGGGAGCGCCGGCGCTGCCAGTGAAAACCCCGGGCAACATTACGATCCAGATGGGCAACACTCCCATCCGGACGGGGCGCATCCCCGAGTCGCTCGGGTAATCTCCGAGCCATCGAGGAAGGTTGCGTGGTCAGCGGGGGACCTTTCCCGTCGGCCGGGAAACGTTGCGCGGTCTCCGTGGCCCCTTTCCGGACGGCCCGGAAAGCTTGCGGGCCGACCGGGAATCCTTTCCCGACGATCGGGGAAGGTTTCCCGCTGACCGGAAATCCTTTTTCGGCGGCCGGGAATCCTTTCCCGGTGGCCGGAAAGGTCTGCGCGGTGGCCGGGAATCCTTTCCCGGTGGCTGAAAAGGTCTGCGCGGCGGCCGGGAAACCCTTCCCGGTGGCCGGGAAACCATTCCCGGAAGCCGGAAAGGTCTGCGCAGCGGCCGGGAATCCTTTCCCGGTGACCGGGAAACCCTTCCCGGCGGTTGAAAAGGTCTGCGCGACGGCCGGGAAACCTTTTTCGGCGACCGGGAAAGGTTTCCCGACCGTCCGGAATCCTTTCCCGCTGACCAAGAAGGTTTGCGCGGCCGTCCGGAAACCTTCCCCGATGACCGGGAAAGTCCGCCCGGTCGCCCCGAAAGGCGGCGCGCGCTGGAAGAGGACGAGGGTGGCCGTGCTTCTGGCGAGATGGCGAGGGCCGGCTCCGTCCGGCCCTCGCCTCCCTGGCGTTAGCGCTCCGTTACTGACAGAGCTGTCCGCTCACGCAGTCCAGTGGGCAGTTTGCATCGCATTCGCCCTGGAAGATGTCGCAGATGCCGTCGCCGCACGATGGGCCCGGGCCGCAATCGGAGGGGCAGGTCCATTGTTCCGAACCCTCGCACAACCCGTCACCGCACACGGGCGGCGGCGGCGGCACGTAGGCCGGGCGCGGCTGGCCACAGGTCCAGCCGGGTGGGTTGCGGATCCGGTTGGTCATCCGGTCGTTCGATTCGCTCTGGGCGATGACCCCGGTCATATAGGGCACCCACGACTCGCCGAACTCGGCCAGGTCGCACAGGTACTCGATCTGGATCTGTACCGGCGAGTGCTTGTGGCCGGCGAGGGAACCGTAGGAGTAGGAATTGATGTAATGGAAGAACCAATCGTTCGAGCAGGGATCCGACCCGCAGTTGCTGCCCGGCGGATTCGACACGTGGCTCTGGTCCTTGTAGATATGGTGGCCCGACTCGTGCAGCATCGTGCCGGCCCGTTGGCCAGCGGTCCGGGAGTTGAAGCTGGGGCACCGCATCTCCACGCGATCAGTCGTGAAGTATCCCCAGATAGCCTGGGCGTAGGCGCCGCCCGCGTCCTCCGGCTCGAAGCGGAAGCCATGCTGGCTGCCCGCGGCCCAGCGGTAGTAATCGCCGTCGCTGTGCCAGGGGCCCAGGCTCCAATCCTCCAAACTGTAAGTGAGCAGGTAGGCCGAGTTCCACATCTTGGGAAAGGCCTGTGTGGGATTGCACGTCGACCAGCCCCAGCTACCATCCCAGTGGTCCGACTGGAGATTGAAGTAGGGGCGGAACCAGTCGCGAAACGTCGGCCAGCAGGCGTGCACGTTCCAGAGGGCCTGCTCGTCCGTCTCGACCGTGCTGGGGCACACCGCGCCGGCCCCGGCCGGCAGTAGGACGATGGCGAGAACCAGGATGAGGGCGTTCATTCCGGACAGGGTTTTCGCTTCAGCTCTCATTTCACACCCCCGTCGTGGTCATGGCCGGGCGTCGAGGACTCGGGCTGGCTGCCCCATTTCTGTTGCCAGGCGCTCAGCTTCCGCGTGAATTCCTTGCGGTCCATGCCGCTGTGGAACCGCGGCCGTTCGACGTACATGTGCAGATCGGCGGGCAGCAACCGGTACAATTCGGCGGCCGTCTTCGGACTGTCACCGTGGTTCCACATGTAGGCGTCGATCGCCGAGACCCGCACGTGCAGGGCCTCGTGGCGCTCGATCACCTCGAGCACCGCCGCGTCGGCTTGCGGCGTCGCCAGATAGGCCAGCCCGTGGACCGCCTTGGCCTGGACCATCTCCTCGAAGTCGCGCTCCGTCAGCAATTCTCCCTGCGAATCGGCAGGGGGCAACGGCGCCCAGACCACCTCGCGCAGCTGTGCTACGGCGTCGGGCCGCTTCATCTCGCCCAGCATGGAGAGGACCACGAGCCGCTGCTCGATCGCCTCGGCCGGCAGCTGCCGGTACTGCCGCGCCATCGCCTCGACGGCACCAGGCTGCTTGCGCAGCCTCGCGACGACGTCCGCGATCACTGGCACATCCCCTTTCGTAGCTTTGTAGACCTGCGGCAGCACATCGGACAGCGCCAGTTCCACTTCGTCGACCGAGGCCACCAGTGGCAGATCGGCCACGACCTGACGCATGCGGCTGGCTTCGAACGCTCCCTTGATTCGCCGGTCTTCCCACTTTGGCGGCTCCGGTGACAACAGCGGTGGTGTCGTATGGGTGACCGGAGGATCCTGCGGCGCGGGAGCAGCGAACGCTCCCACAGGCAGGAGTAGCGACGACAAACACAATCCCAGCAATACTCGGTGCTTCATGTCTTACTCCTAGGACCTCCTTCAATTGGACATCAGTTGAAAGAGGAGACTATTAGGCAGCTGAAATTGCTATTTGTCAATAAGGTAAGGGGACGCCCGGCCGTTGAGCCGCCTTACCGCACCGTCGCCTCCGTTTGACGGCCAGGCGGGACGGGGGTAGGCTTCTTGGCGCAGAAGCGAGATCAGGTTGCGAGGACTCGGCGGGATGGTGGAGAACGCCATCAAGGCCGGGATGAGTAGGGGAGCGGGGTAATCTATCCATGCAGTTTTCGCGATCATTTCACCTGCGACTATTCGGCGCGTTCTGGGCGTTCGGCGTCGCACTGTTCACGGTAAAGTACTTCACGAACCCGGGCAACTCGGCGCTCTTGGGGATTGCTGGGTATGGGAAAACCTACATGGGCGAGCTGGCCGACATTCTTGGCTTGACGGCCGTGGAGATCCTTGTTTCGGCCGCGATCCTCCGTCCCTGGAGCTACCGGCGGTCGTGGGGGAGGTCACTGACCGCGGCGGCAGTCCTAGCGCCGTGGATCGTGGTCCGGATGGCAGTTGGGATGCACGCCGGGCCGACCACACGCGCGCATACGCTCTGGTTGCTCCTCTTCTTGATTGGTCTCATTGGCACAGCCATAGTGAGTGGGACTGCCGCTGTCCGTGCGCGCGACCGCTCGTCGCCGCTTCAACAAGCGCCTGGCCCGTAACTCGGATGAGCTGGGCAGTTGCCCGTACCGTCCGGGCAGGTGCCCGAAACGTCCGGGTAGATCCCCAAGTCACTCGGCTACATGCCCGAGTCGCT
Organism: uncultured Holophagales bacterium; assembly: GCA_963741305.1. Lineage (GTDB taxonomy): Bacteria > Acidobacteriota > Thermoanaerobaculia > Multivoradales > UBA5704 > DATMER01. Next base: position 1,598,354 of record CAVUHL010000003.1, read on the forward strand.
CGGGTTCCTCACCGAGCTCCTCATCCTTTCCTCCGCAAGAGCGTCGCGAGCCGGGCGACCAGCTCGGCCGTAACCCGTTCCTCTTCGCAGGCGCGCTGGAAGAGGACGAGGGCGGCCGTGGCCTCTCGGTGGACCTCCTGGGCCGAGAAGATCGCCATCAGCTCGGCTGCGAGGCGTTTGGGCTCCTCGGTGCGTCCCTGCCGGGACAGCAGCAAAGCCAGGTCGAGGGAGACCAGCGCCATGCTGTAGAGCACCCCGTGCTTCAGAAACTCCTGTTGGACCTCCCTGTACGCGGCCTCGGCCTCGTCGAGCCGGTCTAGCCCGAAGGCGATGCTTCCTTCGGTCCAACGCAATCGGACAAGGTCCAGGGGACGGGCTGTTTCGCGGTGGAGATCCTGGACTTTGGGGAGCAGCTCCAGCGCTTCGCTGAACCGGCCGGCGAGAGACAGGACGCCCAGCAGGTTATGCATCGCCGTCGCGAACAGGCGCGGCTCCTGGACTTGGTCGATCTCCTGGGGGGCCTCCCGCAGCCAAGCGATCGCCTGCTCCAGATCCTCCATCTCCCGAAACAGCTTCGCTTGCTTGAGAAATACCTTCGCGAGCCCGTGTAGATCGTTTTCCTCGCGATAGAGGTCGCGAGCCCGATTGAAAAGAGACCCAGCCTCTTCGAATCGTCGCTGGTCCATTCTTAGAGAGCCCTTCATGTCCAGAACCTCGGCCTCAGCCCAAGCGTTGCCCGTCTGGCTTCGTTCCAGGCAGGACTCCGCCTCACGGAAGGAGGACTCGGCACTCAGCAGCTCTCCGACTACGCGCCGGGCGTTCCCAAGGTGAGCAAAGGCCCGCGCCCTCAGGTCGAGTACCCAGCCAGGGTCGTACGCCGAGCTCAGGTGGCGGGAAATCACGACAGCTAGCTCGGCACGCTCGAGCGCCCTTCTCGGATGCTCGGATACAACCTCCCGGCTCCGCTGAAGCAGGAGTTGGGTGAGCCCCCAGGTGTGGAGCGCCTCGTCCTCCTCGGCCTGCCGGAGCTGCGCTGGAAAAGGAAGCCCCTCCAGGCGAGCGAGCAGGTCCGGAGCCTCCCTCCATTCCATGACGCCGACCTCCTCGTCGCTGTGGCCAGCCTCCTTCGTGAGGCGGCGGATCTCTTCGTACTGGCCTCTGCAAACCGGACAATGCTCTTGAATGTGCGGCGCAATCTCCCGCAGAACCGCCTCATGCTCCAACCGTCCTGCCAACCACTTTGCCATTGTTTCCAGCGTCGGATGATCCATCGGGCCTCCTCTGCGATGTGTCTCTAGATAAGAGTTGCCGCAGAGGGGAGATTTGTGACACGCCAAAGCGAAAAAAACGGGGCCGGCTTTTGGATGCCGGCCCCGGATCGGGCCTAACCGTCGGGATCGATCAGCATCCCGTTGTCACCATCGCTCCCCGGAGCCGGCTGACCGTCAGGGTCAACTAACTTCCCGTTGTCCCCGGAATCTCCGGCCCAGATACTGAGGAACGTCTGCCCCAGCCAGTCGAGCAACCCGCGAGCCTGCTCACGGACGGCAGCGGGACCGTCAGGGCCGGAATCGACCGGCAAGGCCCAGGCAGCCGCGGGCAGGAGGGCGAGGCTCCCCGCGAGAGCCAGAGCGGGGAGCCGACGGCGCAAAGAACGTGGACCCATGGCATCCACTCCTTGAAGGCCGATCTCGGACGGCGCCATTGCCGCCGGAGTGGGCCTCTACAGGAGAGAGTGCCTCGAAAGTGGGAGGGTGGGGGGGGTGTGGGTAGGATGGTGTATGGCAGACGGAGAACGTGGCTGTGCCTGCGAACAGGCACTTGACGAGTTTTCGCCGGCAGGCTCGGCGACGAGAACGGCCCCGAACACGATATCCTCGGTAGGAGAACCAACTGCTCGTGGTGATTACGGCATACCCCGTGTGGTGAGGACGAGATGAAAGAACCCTACCTTGAAGTAACCTTTCGGCACGGCCGAGCGATCGCGGCCTACCTTTACCTTGCGCGAGATCCTGATGAGAAGAGTTGCCGGACGAAACGAGTGGAACCCGGCATGGTGATCGACTTCAACTCCTCTGGAAGAGCCATCGGCATCGAATTCACGGCTCCCGGGCAGGTCTCGTTGGCGGTACTGAACCAGGCCCTCTCGGATCTAGGGATCTCCCCGTTGACACAGGCGGACCTGGCGCCCTTGAAAGCCGCATAGGCGAGCGCCCTGAGCTCCGAGCCCAGCGAAAGGCTGGTCGGCGCCGGATCATTTCTCGATGTACTTCAACACACGCCCGGCACGTGTCGGGTCCCCGGAACCCGGCCCAGACGCTGAGGAACGTCTGCCCCAGCCAGTCGAGCAACCCGCGAGCCTGCTCACGGACGGCAGCGGGACCGTCCGGGCCGGAATCGACGGGCAAGGCCCAGGCAGCCGCGGGCAGGAGGGCGAGGCTCCCCGCGAGAGCCAGAGCGGGGAGCCGACGGCGCAAAGAACGTGGACCCATGGCATCTACTCCTTGAAGGCCGATCTCGGACGGCACCATTGCCGCCGGAGTGGGCCTCTATAGGAGAGAGTGCCTCGAAAGCGGGAGGGTGGGGGGCTGGCCGGCGGAGACGCTACTCGGAGCGGTCGAGCTCGTCGAGGAGCCGGAGCCCCTGCTCGCGTGAACCCAGCGCGGCGCGAGCCCGAAAACGGGTCTCGGCGTCAAACTCGGCCAGAGCCACGGTCGACAGCTCCTCGATAAGCTTGTTCATGCTCACGTTGCGCCGGTTCGCCAACTGGCGAAGCCGCTCATGCTTCTCATCGGGGAGGCGAATGGTGAGAGTTGCCATGATCCAGATCCAGGTCGCGTATAGGGCTGCTTCTGCTGGGAGCGCCGGCGTCCCGCCGGCTCACACTCCAGCACACAGGCATTGGCGAGAGCAAGCACCTCCAGTCAAACCCAGAGGCTGAGAAAATTTCTACCCAGGCAGTCCAGTAACCGGCAGCGGGACCGTTCGGGCCGGATCGACCGGTAAGGCGCAGACAGCAGGCAGTCGCGAGCAGGAGGGCGAGGCTCCCCGCGAGAGCCAGAGCGGGGAGCCGACGGCGCAAAGAACATGGACCCGACTCCGAGTGCCAGGTGATTGTTCGGCAGAAAGGCGGCCCATTGCAGACGCTCCGAGCGAATGGTCCATGCTCACTCTCTTGGCGAAGTCTCCTCAGCAGAGTATAATGAATAAAACTTTAGTCAAGGTGGCCTTCCAGACATGGAATCTCCATATGCAAAAGCTCTCACGGTCTACCTCTTGGTCCCAGAGGTTCAAGACCCTCTGGACGCAATTTCCAACGACGCTTTCCCGGATCATCTAGACAGTTTGAATGTAGAAGGCAGTGAGTGGGTGCTTTGCATTCGCAACAAGCGGGGTAAGCGGCCAGATTGGACACGATTCTTCACCAATGTGACAGATCTCGGGAAGTTCGGATCTAATTCATCAGTATCTGCCCTTCTGCTCGTGCCGTACGGCGGAAGGGTGTGGGCTCTCACATTCGGACGTGGGAGGTCCATGCTGAAGGAAGGAGTCATTGAGGATAGGTTTGGCTTGCAGGCTGCCCTCAATGCTATCGACTCTGAAAAGGTTAGGGCTATCGACAAAGAGACTTTCGACTCCTTCGCGGCGCAAGCTCGGGAGGTACCCTCAAAAAGTGTGGAAATGAGTTGAAGGCGGCGTAACCTTCCGGTCGACGAAGACCGCCGGTGAATCCGGCCAGGAAGGAGACGCCGCCATGGCAGAGAAGAGCACCAAGGAGCGCTTTGGGTCAAGGACGATCTGGGAGAGTCTGGAAGCGATGGCCCGCGAGCGGATACAGGAGTTCGTTCAGTCCCTCCTCGAGGAGGAAGTCACGGCCTTGGTGGGTCGGCGCAAGAGCGAGCGCCGAGAGGCTGTGGACGCGCCGGCTGTGTACCGCAATGGCCACGGCAAGTCGCGCAAGCTGGCGATGATGGGTGGCACGATCGAGGTGAGTCGGCCGCGAGTGCGCGGCCTGGAAGAACGGTTCGAGAGCCGTATTCTGCCGCTGTTTCGGCGACGTACCCAGGAGGTGGGTGAGCTTTTGCCTCAGCTTTACCTTCACGGTCTCTCCCAGGGGGATTTCGAGTTGGCTCTGCGGGGCCTGCTGGGTGATGGAGCCCCGCTGTCGCCGAGCTCGATCGAGCGGTTGCGCGGCAAGTGGGTGGCCGAGTTCGACGCCTGGAGCCGCCGCAGCTTGCGCGGCATCGAGCCGGTGTACCTGTGGGCCGACGGGATCTACGTCAAAGCCGGGCTGGAGAAGGACAAGGCGGCCCTGCTGGTGATCGTGGCGGGCCTGCGCGACGGTCGCAAGGTGGTCCTGGCGGTGGAGAGCGGGTACCGGGAGTCGGCCGAAGCCTGGAGCCGCCTACTGCGGGATCTGAGGTCGCGCGGAATGAGCGTGCCGCGGCTGGTGATCGCCGATGGCCACCTGGGAATTTGGGCGGCTCTGTCGCAGGTCTTGCCTGAGGTTGCTGAACAGCGGTGCTGGAACCACAAGATTGTCAATGTCCTGGACGCGTTGCCGAAGAAGTTGCAAACCGAGGCTCGAGAGTTGCTATGCCGGATCCCGTACGCAGCGACACGGCGCGAAGCCGAGAGTCTGCGGGCAGAGTTTCGTTCGCGCTATGGCCAGCAGCAGCCCAAGGCTGTGGAGACTCTGGAGCGTGACTGGGAGCGCCTGGTAGCCTTCTATGCTTTCCCGAAAGAGCACTGGAAGCACCTGCGCACGACCAATCCCGTGGAATCGCCCTTCGCTGCGGTGCGGCTGCGAACAGCAGCCGGCAAGCGGTACAAGAAAGTCGCCAATGCCACGGCCTTGATCTGGCGAGTGCTGCTCGTCGCAGAGCAGTCGTTCCGCCGTCTCGACCACCCAGAGCTTCTGGTTGAAGTCGCCGAGGGAGCCAACTACGAGAATGGAGTGCGAGTAGTACGAGTTGAACCGATGGCTGAGGAGGTCGCCGCCTGACGACGTTTACACACCTATTGACGTGACCTCAAGCTCGGCAGCAGGCAACTGCTGATACCGAATTTGGCCATTTCGGAGTCGATGTGGATCGTGACCTGCTTTACGCAGTAGCGGGAGTGCCACGAGATATGCGACTTGGGCGCCGGTTAGCCGGTAAAGACGCTTTGTGTGCCTCAGTCAAGGTCGCTTTCACGGATCTTCCGGGATACTTGGGACTACTTTTTGACACCTATGCTAGTAAAGCGTACAAGAGTGACAAGCGCTTCGCTTGGGTGGACAACATTTACGAGATTCGTGAGAAGACAAAGAAGAGGGAGCTTGATGCCTGTCTAGTGGAGAAGTTGCGTAAGGGTCAGACGGCGAAAGCTTGGTTAGCGCTGCCAGAGATCATCAATTGGCAACGAGCCAACAACTTCAGCTACGCTAATCCTACTCCTAACTTCACCGTTGAGGACATACATCTCAAGACGCTTTTAGACTCGTATGGAACGAGGATAGAGTCTATCGATGTTATCGCATTGAAGCGCACTAAAGTAATTTGTTTTGACCATAATAGCGAAGAGCTGCATCGATGGAGCGTCTATCGTTGTCTCTATGCCGAGATTGAGGTTGATGGAGATATCTTTCTGCTGACGAATGCTCATTGGTATAAGCTTAATAGGGAGGTGGTGACTGAGATAGGTCGCTGGTTCGATGAATTGGTCATCGACGATACTCTGATGCCGCCGATGATAGCCGGAGAGTGGGAGGACGACTATAATAAGAGATTGGGCATTGGAGGTGGCTATCGCCTCTTTCATGGCAAGTCGGTATATCTGCCGGCAAACCACGGAATTGAGTTTTGCGACCTGGCCAGGTTTTGCGAGGACGGCTGTGACCTCATCCATGTCAAGAGGTATGGACGCTCCAACAAATTAAGCCATCTATTCTACCAAGGCTTGAACTCTGCCAAGCTCTTTCGTACATCTCCTGAATTTAGAAAGGCACTAAGCCGCTCGGTTGAAAAGGATCCCGATCTGTTTGTGAGGCTCCTCCAAGAGCCGCCACGAGGCAAGTATCGTGTAGTTTACGCGATTGCAAGCAGTTCTACTTCAAAGTTCGACCTTCCACTCTTCTCAAAGCTCTCGCTAAGGCAAGCTCTTCGAGAGCTAGAGGGATTAGGATTCCGTACGTCAGTTGCAAAAATTGCAGTTCCAAAAGAAGAACGCACTGTTAAGCGGATAAAGGGTGTCAGGAAAACTTTCTAGCTGGCACCGAGGGGCACCACGTGCTTGTTAGTCAGCGAAGTAGACAGCGCCAGGGCGGCATTGTTGGTTCTTCGTCAAGCACGTGGCGCCATCCCACGCACTAATACGGCACCTATTCTGTTGGTTAGCATGCATGCTATCCACCGGCAGGTAGGCCAGCGGTGGCCCATTCTGTTGCCTCGGCAGCTCGCGTCTCGTTGCCGGTGTCACGGAAGAGTCGACTGGCTTCGCTAAAAAGGTTGCGCCCTTCGGGCGTGACTGCTTCGCGGTCACCCAGAGAGAGAGATTTTGCAATGTTAAATAGGCTGCGAGCAAGACCATTCTTGTTGTCTGCCCGACGCCACGCGGCGGCGGCTCTTTCGCAACATTCTCGCGCGATGCCCCAATCACCAAATGGGGCGTGAATCGGCTGATAGCACCAGCCAGCCGCATTCAATCCCTCTGCTTCCCAAAAGTCATGTTTGCCAAGATGAGCTATTTCAGACGCGCGTATGTAGTAGTCAATGGCGCCTTGCCAACTTCCTTCCACATTCTCCGTAGGCTCGAGACTCCATCCGATGTTGAAGAGGCATTTAGCTTGCCACCCCGTATCTCCGAGTTCAAGTGCAAGTTGATAGGCCTCTTGCAGCAACTCGATAGCCCGTACCCAACTACCATGAGCATTGTTACTTGGCTTATGACACCAAGCTAGCTCAAATATATCCCAAACCTGCCAAAGTCGCTCGCCCGAGAGCTGGTCAAGCTCAAGGGCGCGACGGAACGTCTCAATGGCGTCAGCGCAGTCTCCCGCGGAACCGGTTGCTGGGCACAGATTGAATCCAATTCGCCTTACCGCCGTTGCCTGCCCGGCTCCGTCACCAGCCGCTTTATAGCAAGATTCTGCCTGCCTGAACTCGACAAGTGCCTCCACCTTCCGGTTGGCCGATTCAGCCAAGCTGCCGATGCGAAAATGAGACGCGGCGGCCCAAGCGCAGTTACCATCTAAGCGGTCTGCCTCTATGACTTTCCTGTAGAGCTTCACCGCAGCGGAGACGTCCCGAGCCGGGTTTTCCTCTTTTTCGAGACACATCGCCTGCCAGTATAGATTCATTGATTCCTCAGCTGGTATCGCTAACTGGGTAGCCAGGTTAGCAGCGTGGCCGAAGCACCGGATGGCCGTGAGCCACGCCACTTCTGAGCCTTGTCCCGAATACAAACACCAGCCTTGCCAATGGGCGGCGTCCATCTCCTGTCGCAGTTTGCTTCCAAGGGAAAAATATTTCTGCGCTTCGGAGAAGGCCGATGCGGCCTCTGCATAGCTCTCCTTTGCCTCCAGTCTCCTGCCGCGCCGGAAGTGCGATTCACCAAAGTACACCTGCACTGCCTCTGTGGCAACAATCGAAGGTCTCCATTGGTCATCGAGGGTCAGGAATCGCTCGAAGTGCGCCGCGCTTAGTACGGACAATGTGCTCTCGCGGATCGTCTTCTTGGCGAATAAGGCCTCGGAGCAACTACGCTCCAAATCGCGCTTCTTGATTGCTGGTATCCAACTCACAATTTCAGAAGATCTTGAAGCCTGCGCTCGAGCCTGCTCTATGTATCTTTCCTCTCTGACGTTGAGTACCCTCGCGATGGGCGCTGAGAGCATGCCGAGAACAAACTCAGCGTTCAATTCGGTAAGTTCTTTCCACTCCGGGTTAACAGAAAACTCTTTGAGCGCGTTGAGCAGTGCCTCCTCTGGCCAACTGTTTGTCATCTCAAACAGTTTGGTTCTATGTCTGCTGTCACCACTCTCAAGCTCCAGCGTCAAGGCCAAGGAAGTCACTTCGATCCAAGCGGTAGGCTTCACTTCCTGCGCGAGTTGCAAGACAGCTATGCCTATGAGCTCACTAGCGGCTCCGGGATCAGGACTAACCAGCCAACTCGCAATTGTAGCCAGATCATCACTTGCGAGTGCGCGCTTGGGCAGGAGCTTCAACACTTCAGCTGACCAACCGCAAGAGGCAATCCAAGTCAGCAGATCGACAGAAGCGGCTCCGGGGAAGACGACAAGCTTTGCCCTGAGGGACTGCAGGAGGGCATCGGGGAACTTCCGACCCTCAATCCGAGAGAGAATGTTGATGTATGCCGCGTCGGTAGTCCACTCCCCGTGCCCCAGCAGCCGGATTGCCTTGTCTAGTGCATTGCAGGCTTCCACATGATTGCCGGTGTCGTATTCGGCGGCTCCAAGCAAGGCATAGGCGGGGAGATAGCCTCGGTCCTTCTGAAGCGCTTCCCGAGAGGTGTCGGCTGCTTCCTCAATAAGTCCGGCCTTGAGCAACTCACGAGCACGAGAAAAGAGCGAGGCCGCCTGGATTTTGTGAGTGTCCCGAACGAGAGCCGTCTGATGCTCTTGAAGCTCTCTAGCTCTCTGGTCAGCGACTAATCCTTCCTCCCAGTAGCGGTGCGCAGCATCACGCTCCGCCTCTTCGGCAATCCGGGCTTGGCCTCTGAGTTGATCCTCAACCTCACAGCTATGGCAGCGACTGCCGGAATGGGGTCCGTGTAGGCGACAGGTGGGCATGATCACTCCTCTAGCTGGTGGAACAGCATTTATCTCTGCGGGCAGAACTGATGGCCGACTCCCTCTTGGCCAAGCGTGCGGTCAACAGCTCAGTTAGGCGAACGCGAAGGGGTACTGATTTCGGAATCGGCATAGCGCCATTTTCAAGGAGGTTAGTTGAGTCGCTCAGTGGGCCACCTACTCGGGCAGCCCCCACCAAAATCGTAGAGGCGTGCTTTCACCTAAGCTATCATTTCCGAGCGGAGAAAGTAGCACAGTGGAGCCATAGCCATATGCGCGCGTTTAGGAAGCCTTGTTCGATAAGCTCTGGGCGCTGTACGTGTAGAGACGGAAAACGGGTCCGAAATGTCATTCTCTGAATGTCTTCAAGAAACGGGTAGCACTTGCAGGCGGGTACCCGACTGACGCTGACGCTCTCCATCATGAGCTTCAAGCCACGGAGAGTTGCCCATGGGCCGACGAAGAGAGCTGAACCACGTGGCTGGGGCGCTTCTCGGTTCGTTCGTCAGCAGAAACAATGACGTGAATGGCTACTGGGCTCTGGGCCAGCTTCGACGCTTGGCCGATCGAACCGGTGTCCCGGAATTTCGATTCAACTTGTTGTCTGGCGAGGCGCAGCCGAGCGATCCGCTCACGGTACGCGTCGCGAAGACCTATGCCGAGGAGCTCGCACGGCACGTGGCAAATCGCGACCTTCCGATGGACCGGGTGCGAGACGCCGAGATCGTCGTGCGTTTCGGCGCCGCCGCCGGGCAGGAGGCTCCGTACTTCACCTACGGACAGCCTTTTCAGTGCACCGTTTCGATCGTGGATGACCACGGAAAAGCGCATGCCCGTGGCGCCATCGGGCGCTGCGCTCCGCACGATCCAAAGCGAGAGAGGCAACGCGCTCGCGCACAACGACCCTTACCGTAGCGTCGCCTCCGTTTGACGGCCAGGCGGGACGGGGTAGGCTTCTTGGTGCAGAAGCGAGATCAGGTTGCGAGGACAGCTTCGGCGGAATGGCGGAGAACGCCATCAAGGCCGGGATGAGTAGGGGAGCGGGGTAATCTATCCATGCAGCTTTGGCGATCATTTCACCTGCGACTATTCTGCGCGTTCTGGGCGTTCGGCGTCGCACTGTTCACGGTAAAGTACTTCACGAATCCGAGCAACTCGGCGCTCATGGGGATTGAGGGGTATGGGAAAACCTACACGGGCGAGCTGGCCGACATTCTTGGCTTGACGGCCGTGGAGATCCTTGTTTCGGCCGCGATCCTCCGCCCCTGGAGCTAGCGGCGGTCGTGGGGGAGGGCACTGACCGCGGCGGCAGTCTTGGCGCCGTGGATCGTGGTCCGGATGGGAGTTGGGATGCACGCCGGGCCGACCACACGCGCGCATACGCTCTGGTTGCTCCTCTTCTTGATTGGTCTCGTTGGCACAGCCATAGTGAGTGGGACTGCCGCTGTCCGTGTGCGAGGCCGCTCGTCGCCGCTTCAACAATCGTCTGGCGCGTAACTCGGTGGAAAGTCGTTGAATATTCGGCGGCGGAGGCGCGGCCACCGCCGAACACCTTTCGGCCGTTCCTGTCGGCCGAAGTGCTGCGGCAGCGCGTCGGGTATCCGGGGCCGGCGGCCGGGGAGTAGAGGCACGCCGAACCCGAGCTAGATGCACCGGACGGCTGGGCTCGCACCCATCGACCGGTGATCTTGCTAGCGTTCGCTGGGGGATCAGGTTGTGCGCCGCAGATGCTTGGGGCGCTTGGCCATGATCTTGATATACCAGGCGCCGCCCTTCTCGACGAAACCGACATCTTCGGTCCAGTCCTCGCTCATCCGGCGGGTGGCCCAAGCCTTCTTGCCCTCCACCACCACGTCTTCCAAGGTCTCGCCGACGAACATCGTGGAGGAGATGGAACCGCCACCGACGACCGCTCGCATGCGACGCTCCAGGGCCGCCGTGAACGCCGGGAGGTCCGGTACCGATTTCAAGGCGCGGGTCAGGATCTTCTCGTACTCGCCGACCGCTTGCTTGTGGCCCAGCATGATCTCCGCGGCGTTCGCGGGCATGGTGCCCGAGAGCGTCATCTTGACGATCTCGTCCGCCAAGCCTGCCATCGTCCGTTGCACGCCTCTCAGCCGATCGATCACATCCGCCGGGATGGAGAATTCGGCGCAGAGCGCGTGGAGCCCGGCAGTATCCTGATTGACGAGTCCCTTGAAGCTGTTCTCGGCGATGCGGACGAGGAAACCGCGGTCCAGGCAGGCAAAAAAAGTTTTCCAATCGCCTCGCTCCATGGCAGTGCGGGCGTCGGTGAAGACCGCGGCTGGACTGGTTGGCACCATGCTAATGGCTGCAGTATCACGTGGAGGCGCTGATAACACAGCTGCGGCCTTGCGCTCTGCTGCGGCGTCAAGCATACCAAGTCGCCAGCAATCCGCAAGCCCGGCCTGTTCGGATGGCTTTGGCCATTCCAGCCGGCTCTCGGCCTTGATGGCGTTCTCCGCCATTTCGCCGAAACTGTCCTCGCAACCTGATCTCGCTGCACCAAGAAGCCTACGCCCGTCCCCGCCTGACCGTCAAACGCCTCTTGAGCCGGGAGCAGACGTTCCGTAGTAGCTGGGCGGGGGCTCAGCCGCCGCCGCGAATGAGGGACTTTTCCTTCCAGATTCGTTCTCCTTTCAGCAGCAGTTGCGCCCAAAGTAGCGAACCTGCAACCGGCAGGCAAATGGCCCGCGTGCGGTCATCGTTTCAGATCGCGGTGTCCACGCTTCACGCTTCACTACTCCATGAAGGAGACCGTATGCGCCCACTAGTGCTGTTCCTCATTCTCTTTGCTCCATTCACGCCAATCGACGTCGTTCAACAGGATGCGGCAGCCGCCGCGTGCGCCGAAACAAATCCTCCTCGGCCTGTTCCGGCCAACTGCTATCAGAAATGCACCGTTCAGACGTGCGGAGGCCAGCTCTGGGGCGGAGGCCTCATTCGCTACCACATTACGAAATCAATCGGTGGCCGCACCTTCACGGACGCTGATGTGACTGTGATCCGATCGGCCGCCGAGTCGTGGAACAAAGCCGCAAGCGGCGTCGTCGTTCTGCAGGAGGTCGCCGACCTTGCAGCTTGCCAGGCTTTGCACAGATGCCTGGACATACAGGCGTCTACGCCGGGCACGGGTAGCGCTGGTGGCAACCCCAGCTATTTCGCCACGCCCGTGGACTTCAATACCGCCGCCCACGAATTCGGCCACAGCATTGGCCTGCCCCACACGTTCGCAAGGCACGACCGAGACAGGTACGTGAGCATGTCGCAGGCCGAATTCTGCCCGGGACAGACCGGTAAAGGCCAGGATCCGGTCAAGTGCAAGCAGTGGCCTTCTGCTGACCCCTCGGAGCCGAGCATTCCGACCGGTTCGTTCGGCCAGTACGACTCCCGCTCGGTCATGAATTACACGAGTGGGGACATTTGCGAGGATGATGGGCTCGAACCCAGCTCCGTCGGTCCCAGGTCCCAAGATGGCTCAGCAGCGATCGAGCTCTACCGCACCCTCTCGGGGTGGTCGCCCTTCCAGTCGTTAGGCAAGGACGTAGACGCGACCAAAAAGCTCGACTACAACCTCGCGCCGGGGGTAACGATGTCAGGCGATCCGGCGTTGAGCTCTTGGGGCTTGCCGGCTCTCAACATTTTCGTGAGGGGTAGCGACGGGCACGTCTACGACAAGCACAAGAACGTCAACGCGCGGGGTAGCTTTCAATCCTGGTCCGAGTGGATGGACATGTCGATGAGAGGAGTCGATTCAAATCCTGCTTCGACGTCGTGGGGCGCGGGACGCATCGACTTGGTTGTCAAGCGCGGGATCGACAAAGCCATCTGGACGCGTCAGTTTTTCGGCGGAGCCTGGCAAGCCTGGTGGTCCCTGGGCAACCCGGCAATCGGAATTGCCGTAGATAGCTCTCCAGCGATCACCACTTGGGGGCCAGGACGGCTCGACCTGTTTGTACGCGGCACCGACAGGCAGATGTACACGCGGACATGTAATGGCAATAGCACCGCAACCTGTTCTACCGCCGCGGCCTGGAGCGAGTGGACGCTCATCGGTCCCGGCGGCGTTTTTTGGGGTAACCCCGCGGCGACATCGGAAGCAGTCGACAAGATAACAGTCGCCGTCCACGGCGATGACAATTTCGCATGGACCCTTCGGCTGGCAAATGGCACCTGGGCGTGGAGCCGGGTAGACGCCGTCGGGGTGCTGGCGGGCTTGAAGACCACTGCTTCGTCTCCGGCACTGGCTTCGTTCCGCGGGGCCAATAGTCGAATTGAGCTCTTCATCAAAGGCAGCGACGGTCGTCTCTGGCAGAACGAGTACAAGGGAAGCTGGAGTGGGTTCATGCCGCTGGGCGGAGACATCCTGGGCAATCCGGTCGCATTCGCGGTCGGCGCTCAGCGCATAGAGGTTGCCGCTGTCATGGATGATCACGGTTCTGGTGGTGTCTGGCGAAAGTACTTTCCGTGGCAGCATCCCTGCTACACTGATGAGAACTGCGGTTCGTGCGGTTGTGGAGGGTCCGGACAACCTCCCTGCGTCAGCAATTGATCCGCGGTGAGCGTTCAGCGCTGGACAACGCTCAGGGATGAGATCTCGGCAAAGGTCGGCAGCAATGGGGCGAAGCGGCCATCCTCATGCTCGCGGGCTGCGTGCCCGATCTCCTCTTCACCATCCTGAAGATTCACGGGCCATTCAATCTCCAGCCAATTGACCCCGCTCTGCACCAGATTGCCGGGAGCGCTGAAGCGGAGGGTGTTCCACTCGCTGGTGAGGGGAAGGCGGATCACGCAGGTACCGTTGATCCGCACCTGGCATTCGCCTGGGTTGGTCCCACCCCTCTGCCGGCAGTTGAGCGTGAAGTCCGTGTCGCGTGGTGCACAGGAAACCCAGGGGTAGCGTGAAGTGGGAGGCAATGGGCGGCTGGCCGAAAGCTCGGTGAGCTGCCGCCGTAGGATGTCGACAAAGGCCGCGATACTCTGCTCGCGCAGCTCCTTGAGGCCGAGAGCCCCCTGCTCGCGAAGGGCAGTCGCCTCCAGGTGGCGGTCCCGCTTGCCGGCTGACTGTCCCAGGGACCCTGGCAAGGCGGGCAAGGCGGCCTCGAGCGCCTTGGCAGGATTGAAATCCGGATCATAAAGGAAGCCACGGGCCGCCGATTCGCCCAGCAGCAGCACGCGTTTCCTGTTACTTTTTGGTGGGATGGACTGGACATCTGCCCAGAGGATCCACTCATCGCGCAAAGCCGCCGAGCGCTCATACCCCTGCGGGCCTGCCTCCCAAATCCGCCGCAGCGATGAGCTCGCCGTCGCGTAGCAGACAGCAAGCCGCATCGTGGTAATGCGCTGAAATCCCGAGGATGTTCAATGCCAAGCGATACCCCTCCACGACAGGGGGACCAAATCCGCGAGAAGGGTACTACATTTTTTTCGGACGTTGGGCGGGTGCTAGAATCGGATGGATCGACGCCCCGGAATCCGTCCATGACCAAGCTCGCAACGAGGCAAGGAGACCATCCGATGTCGCAACGCATTCGATTGTTTGCCGGAGTCGTCGCCGCTTTCCTGGCATTTGGCGTTCCCGGGAGTCGCGCACAAACGGTGCCGAGCACGGACGAAGCCACCATACGGCAGGTCGTCCAGCAAGTTCAAGATGGCTGGAATGCGCACGACGGCAAGGCATTCGCGGCCCCCTTCGCGAGGTACCCTCAAAAAGTGTGGAAATGAGTTGAAGGCGGCGTAACCTTCCGGTCGACGAAGACCGCCGGTGAATCCGGCCAGGAAGGAGACGCCGCCATGGCAGAGAAGAGCACCAAGGAGCGCTTTGGGTCAAGGACGATCTGGGAGAGTCTGGAAGCGATGGCCCGCGAGCGGATACAGGAGTTCGTTCAGTCCCTCCTCGAGGAGGAAGTCACGGCCTTGGTGGGTCGGCGCAAGAGCGAGCGCCGAGAGGCTGTGGACGCGCCGGCTGTGTACCGCAATGGCCACGGCAAGTCGCGCAAGCTGGCGATGATGGGTGGCACGATCGAGGTGAGTCGGCCGCGAGTGCGCGGCCTGGAAGAACGGTTCGAGAGCCGTATTCTGCCGCTGTTTCGGCGACGTACCCAGGAGGTGGGTGAGCTTTTGCCTCAGCTTTACCTTCACGGTCTCTCCCAGGGGGATTTCGAGTTGGCTCTGCGGGGCCTGCTGGGTGATGGAGCCCCGCTGTCGCCGAGCTCGATCGAGCGGTTGCGCGGCAAGTGGGTGGCCGAGTTCGACGCCTGGAGCCGCCGCAGCTTGCGCGGCATCGAGCCGGTGTACCTGTGGGCCGACGGGATCTACGTCAAAGCCGGGCTGGAGAAGGACAAGGCGGCCCTGCTGGTGATCGTGGCGGGCCTGCGCGACGGTCGCAAGGTGGTCCTGGCGGTGGAGAGCGGGTACCGGGAGTCGGCCGAAGCCTGGAGCCGCCTACTGCGGGATCTGAGGTCGCGCGGAATGAGCGTGCCGCGGCTGGTGATCGCCGATGGCCACCTGGGAATTTGGGCGGCTCTGTCGCAGGTCTTGCCTGAGGTTGCTGAACAGCGGTGCTGGAACCACAAGATTGTCAATGTCCTGGACGCGTTGCCGAAGAAGTTGCAAACCGAGGCTCGAGAGTTGCTATGCCGGATCCCGTACGCAGCGACACGGCGCGAAGCCGAGAGTCTGCGGGCAGAGTTTCGTTCGCGCTATGGCCAGCAGCAGCCCAAGGCTGTGGAGACTCTGGAGCGTGACTGGGAGCGCCTGGTAGCCTTCTATGCTTTCCCGAAAGAGCACTGGAAGCACCTGCGCACGACCAATCCCGTGGAATCGCCCTTCGCTGCGGTGCGGCTGCGAACAGCAGCCGGCAAGCGGTACAAGAAAGTCGCCAATGCCACGGCCTTGATCTGGCGAGTGCTGCTCGTCGCAGAGCAGTCGTTCCGCCGTCTCGACCACCCAGAGCTTCTGGTTGAAGTCGCCGAGGGAGCCAACTACGAGAATGGAGTGCGAGTAGTACGAGTTGAACCGATGGCTGAGGAGGTCGCCGCCTGACGACGTTTACACACCTATTGACGTGACCTCCCCTTCGCCGCGGATGCCGACTACGTTGTTGTCAATGGCATGAAGCTGCAGGGCCGAGAGGCGATCGAGCAGGGACATACGGGGATATTCTCAAGCATCTACAAGGACAGTCATAACGTTGGCACGGTCAAGAGCGTCCGCTTTCTGCGGCCTGACGTGGCTGTGGTTCACACCGAATGGAACCTGGAGTTCCGCGCGGGCGGCGAGGCAAAGAGAGCTCAGGCCATGAGCGTGATGGTCATGACGAAAGAGGGCGGCAGTTGGAGCATCGCGGCCTTCCAGAATACGCCCATTCAGCCGGAGGGGCGGTAGGATCGCAGCGCGTCAGAAAAGACGGATCATTCCTGTTGGGGCATCCCTTGTGGGTGCCCTTCCGGAGGGCGGCCACAAGGGCCGCCCCTACATGAAGCCCTGTCCTGCCGATGACCGCCAGATGCTACGCTCCAGAGCTGGGAATGCTCTGAGACCTTCCCAGCATTGTGACGATCTGGAGAGACATGGAACCGCACCACGAACACCTCGTCGAGCGCATCCGGGAGCTTCCCGACCGGCCTGGCATCTACATTTTCAAGGATGCCGAGGGGAAGGTCTTGTACGTCGGCAAGGCCACGTCCCTGCGCAAGCGGGCGTCGTCCTACCTGACCCGGGAGCATGAGCCGCGCCTGGCCGCCATGGTCCACGAGGCCGCGGACCTGGAGTATGTGGTCACCGACTCTCCGGCCGAGGCGCTGCTCCTCGAGAACAACTGGATCAAGAGCCGGCGCCCGCGCTACAACATCCTCCTGCGGGACGACAAGACCTACCCCTACATCAAGCTCACCCTGGAGGACGAGTACCCGCGCATCGCCTTCACCCGGCGGGTGAGGAACGACAAGGGCGACTACTTCGGCCCCTTCCTGCCGGGCGGATTGGCGCGCAAGGCCATCAAGCTGGTCCAGAAGCTGTTCCAGGTCCGGGTCTGCCGCATCGAGATCGACGGTAGCCTGCCGCGCCCCTGCCTGTATTACGACATGCACCGCTGCCTGGGGCCATGCGTGGCCGGCCTCACCACCAAGGACGTCTACGACGAAGCGGTGCAGCAGGCGCGGCTCTTCCTCTCGGGCCGCAACGAGCAGCTCGTCCGGCGGCTCAAGAAGGAGATGTGGGAGGCTTCCGAAGACCTCGACTTCGAGCGCGCCGCCCATCTCCGGGACACTCTCGACGAGATCGAGTCGATCAGCCAGCGGCGCAAGCTTTCCTCGGTCGAGGGGGAGGATCTGGACGTCTACGGCGTCCACGTGGGCGGCGGGCATGCCGCCGTGGTGGTCCTGGTCATGCGCGGCGGCCAGGTGCTCGACCGCCGTGAGCTGTTCTGGGAAGGGGTCGGCCCGATCTCCCCGGAGCGGCTGCTCTCTGAAGTTTTGCCGCAGATCTATGACCGCACCACCTTCATCCCCAAGGAGATCCACCTGCCGGTGCCGATCGAAGGGGAGGAGGCCCTGCTGGAGTGGCTCTGTGAGAAGAAGGGGGAGAAGGTCTACGTCCGCATGCCCTCGCGGGGTGGCAAGGCCGAGCGGGTCGCGCTCGCCATGCACAATGCCGAGCTGGCCCACAAGCGGCGATTCCGGGGGATCGAGGAGAACCCGGGAGCCGCGTCCCTGGCCCGCCACCTGGACCTGGAGGGTCCGCCGCGGCGGATCGAGGGCTTCGACATCTCCCACTTCCAGGGGGGCGAGACGGTCGCGTCCCTGGTCACCTGGGAGGAGGGCCGGATGCGCAAGGGGGAGTACCGCAGCTTCAACATCCGCGACCTCACTCAGCCGGATGACTTCGCTTCCATGCGCCAGGCGGTCGAGCGCCGCTACCGCCGCCGGCTGGAGGAGATCGGCGAGATGCCGGACCTGATCCTCATCGACGGCGGCCGTGGCCAGCTCAATTCCGCCCTGGACGCCTTGGCGGTCCTGGGAGTGGAGGAGACCTCGATCGTGGCGCTGGCCAAGCGGGAGGAGGAGATCTACGTGCCCGGCCTGCCCGAGCCGCTGCGCCTCGAACGCAACGATCCCGGGCTACGGCTGCTGCAGGAGATCCGCGACGAGGCCCACCGCTTCGCGGTCGCGCGCCACCGCAGCCGCCGCTCCGCCAACACGCTCCGCAGCAAGCTCGACGAGCTGTCCGGCATCGGTCCCCGCCGCCGCAAGCTGCTGATCACCCATTTCGGCAGCGCCGAGGGGGTGCGCAACGCTAGGGTGGAGGAGCTGCAGGAGATCCTTGGCCAGGTCGTGGGGCGGAAGATCTTCGCGCAGCTCCATCCGCCGGCCGAGTCGGCCGCCGTTCCAGTATCCGGATGACCTGCCGGTTGCCGTGCCACTGGCCCGGGAAGGGCGTGGTCGGCTCCTCGCCGAATTCGGCCCTCTGTTCGTAGCTTTCAAAGATCGTCCCGATCTGCTCCGGGCTGATCAGAGGCCGGCCCTCCGGAGTGCTCATCTGCGTGACCGCCAGGTAGCGCACCCCCTGGTCGGGCAACCGCTGCTGCATCCGGTCCCAGCCCAGGACCTCCACGTTCCTTCCCTCCAGGCGCTCGATCTCCGATGGCAGAAAAGCCAGGCCGTTCAGGATGAGCATCGTCTGCTCGGGACGGCTGTTCCGCTCCATCCAATCGATTGTCTGGACGCGGGAGTCCTCGAAACGTGCCCGCTCCCGGGCGAACCGGACCGCTTGCGGGGCAAAGAGGGTTCCGATGAGGAGGAGAGCGGCTGCGTCGGCCCAAGAGGCCCAGGCTCTAAGCCGGTCGAACAGGACCGCAACGGCCACGCAGGCGATGGGGACGACGGGGAGAAAGTTCCGGAACGGCTGGAAGCTCTGCCGGGAGTAGAGCATCACGACCAGGGCAAGGAAAAGCACCCATCCCGCGGCGGAGGGACGGGTGCGCCGGTCCCAGAGGGCGGCCGCCAGGCCCGCTGCCGCCAGCGCCACGAAAATCCATCCCAGCTCCGGCCCGCGGAAGGGGAGATCCCACTCGGCCTGCTCGACGACCTGGGGCCAGAGGGGAGGGGAGGTCAGCTCCCGGTAGAGCTCCGACTGCCGCCGGATCCCACCCAGGACCTGCTCCGGCACGGTTACGATCCCGGGCATGGCGAGCAGGGCGGCGCCGATGGCACCGGCCGCGCCGATCGTCCAGAGCCGGAGCCGCTCGCGCCAGGCCGGCCGGCTCAGCCAGACGGTCAGGGCGAAGGAGAAGGAGACGAGGATCGCCGGGTACTTGGAGGCAAAGGCGAGGCCCACCATGGCTCCGGCTAGCAGTGCCTCTCGACCGGGCCGGTCGGAAGTGCGGACGCGGTCCGTGAAGAGGAGGCAGGCCGTTACGAACAGGGCGGCATAGGGATCGACCGTGGCGATTCCGCCGCGGGCCACCAGGGCCGGGAGGAGAGCGGCCGTAAAAGCCGCAAGCCATCCAGCGCGCGGGCCTGCCACCCGGCGCGCCAGGAGGCCGGTGACCAGCACGGCCCCGAGCCCGGCCAGGAAGCTCAGGATCCGCGCCAGGAGCAGGATCTCGAAAGGCTCGAGCACGTCGTAGTAGCCGCCGAGCCCGGTCAGCACGTTTTTTCCCATCAGCGGGTCATAGGCCCGCGCCGCGGCGGCCACCGCCGTGATCGGCAGCGAGGGGTACATGAATTCGTCGGGAATCCAGCGCCCGTCGCGGATCATCCGGGCCGATACGTGCAGGTAGTTTCCCTCGTCCACATAGCTCATATAAGGCTGCGCCGCGGTGAGGGAGGGAGCGCGCAAGGCCGCGGCGAGCAGCAGGACTGCAATCCAGGGCAGGGCACGGAGAAGACTCATCGGCGCGCGAAGTCTATCCGGATGCTAAAATGTTTGGCATTCCATGAGAGATCTTACGGACGAGGAGTACCGCCTGTTCAGCGAGCGCATCGCCCTCGCCCTTGCGGAGCGTCCCCTGACGATTCAGCCCCGGGAGCACCGGGAGCGCGTGGCGGAGCTTCTGAAGCAGCTCGGGGAGGCGACGTTCTACCATTTGCTGGGGGTCGATCCGGCCTCGGGGGCGCGGGAGGTCCACGAGGCCTATGACGGGGTGGCGCGCCTCGTTCATCCCTCTCACGCGAGCCGGGTCGGGCTGGAGGGGCGCGAGGAAGTGCTCAAAGTCCTCTTCGAGCGCGCCACGCTAGGCTACCTGACGCTCATCGAGCTTGACCGGCGCAAGGAGTATGACCGGGACGTGGGCCCCGCCCGCTGGACCGCACTCAGGACCTCGACGGCCTCTCGCGAGGAAGAAGCGCGGCGCTGCCTGGCGCGGGCACGGACGCTCGCCGAGTCCGAGGATTTCCACTCCGCGATCGAGCTCCTGCGCCAGTCGGTGCGGCTGGCCCCCGACGCCGAGGCCTACGGGCTGCTGGGGCTGCTCCAAGCCAAGAATCCCCAATGGATGGATGGAGCGCTCGAATCGCTGGAGCGCGCCGTGGAGATGGGCGCCACCGAGCCGGGCCTTCCCGAGGCATTGCAGGAGGTCCGGGAGAAGCTGGCGCAGGCGGGACAGCCGGCGCAGCCCATCCCCTTCCGCAAAAAGAAGGGCTGAGCCCGTCCTGGAGCCTCCTGACCCGCGGGTTGAAACACTAAACCCCCGGGTTTTACGCTACAACCCGCGGGTTTAGTGTTTCAAATCGCGGGTTTTTCGTTGCAACCCGCGGGTCAGGCGGGTCAACCGCCGGGTTGAAGCTTCCAACCCGCGGGTTTTCTGGCTCAACCCGCGGGTTTCCTCGTCCGGCCCGCTGGTTGAGCGGCTCCAGCCGCGGGTTGGGAGGCTCCAGCCGGTTCGCGCATGGCGCCAATCCTCGCCGGAATGGCTCCCGCGCTCTGGGGAGAAGGGCCCGGCAGAAATCTTCTGCACCGAAAACAGGTTAGGATACGTCCAGGCTGGAGAGCTACAGGCGGTCGCTTCGGGGAACCTTTCGGGGTTTGCCCGGAGAGGAAAGTCCGAGCTCCTACGGGCAGTATGCTCGCTAACGGCGAGGCGCGGCGACGCGACGGAAAGTGCAACAGAAAATATACCGCCTGAGTCCTTCGGGATTCAGGTAAGGGTGAAATGGTGCGGTAAGAGCGCACCGCTCCGGCGGCGACGGCGGAGGCACGGAAAACCCCATGCGGAGCAAGACCAAATAGGGGAGTGGTACGCGGGCTGCCCGTCCCGCCCTCGGGCCTTCGGGCTTGGGGCCAACTCCCGGGTAGGTTGCTTGAGGCCGGCGGCAACGCCGGTCCCAGAGGAATGACAGCTCACCTGGCTTCGGCCAGGGAAACAGAACTCGGCTTACGGAGCTCTCCAGCCTTTTGATTCTTCCCCGATTGATCCCCAGACTGGCCCCTCCTGTCGGTCCCGGTGACCGTGTGGGCGTGGCCGCCCTGTCCGGGCCGGTCGATCCCGAGAGGCTCGCGGCCGGCGTCGAGTCCCTGCGCCGGCTCGGCTTCGAGCCCGTGCTCGCCGGCAACGTCCTCTCCCGCCGTGGCTTCCTGGCCGGAGGCGACGAGGAGCGGCTCGCCGCATTCCACGAGCTGGCGGCCGACCCCGATCTCCCCGCGATCTTCTTCACCCGCGGCGGTTACGGCTTGATGCGGATCCTCCCGGCACTCGACTGGGACCTCCTCGCCCGCCATCCCCGTGCCTACGTCGGGTACTCCGACCTGACCCCGTTCCTGACGGAGATCGTGCGCCGGCTCGGCCTGGTGGCATTCCATGGCCCGCTGGTGGCCGGCGAGCTCGCCCGCGGCCTCGACCCGGAAGAGGAGGCGTCCCTGCTCGGGGCGCTGGCGGGGCGCTACCCGGTGGAGCAGCCCTTTCACGGCTGGCTGCGGGAGGGGAGCGCGTCGGGTCCGCTCCTCGGCGGATGCCTCAGCCTGCTCTCAGCCACGGCGGGCACCCCCTGGTTTCCCGATCTTCGCGGCGCGATCGTGTTCTTGGAAGAAATCAACGAGGCGCCGTACCGCGTCGACCGAATGTTGACCCACCTCCGGCTGTCGGGTAATCTCGATAAGATAGCGGGAATGATCGTTGGCCACGTAGCGGGCCCTTTGGCGGGCAAGAACGAATGGTCTGGGTGGCCGGCCCTGGTGGATGAGAGCCTCTCCGGGTTCTCCTGGCCCCTTGCGTGGGGGCTGCCGACCGGGCATGTCCCGCCGAATTGGACTCTTCCTCTGGGACTTCCGGCGCGCCTCGATGCTGGGAGCCTGCGGATGGTGATCGGCTAATGAACAACCCTGTCTTCAAGACAACGACCGGCAGCCAGCCTGCCGTCCAGAAAGCCGGCCCTTATCTCTCCGACGTCAAGGAAGGGGAGTACATTTTCCGCGAGGGCGACCTCGGCACGGAGATGTACATCATCCATGAGGGCAAGGTCGAGATCCTGAGCGGCTCGGGCCTGAACGAGCAGCTCCTGTCGGTGCTGGAGAAGGGGGACTTCTTCGGCGAGATGGCGATCCTCGAGGACCTGCCGCGCGCCGCGTCGGCACGGGCGGTCACCCCCGTCAAGCTGCTGCAGATCAACGGCTCGACCTTCGACCAGCTGTTGCGCGGCAACCCGGAGATCGCCGTCCGCATGATGCGCAAGCTGGCCCGCCGCCTGCGCGAGACCGACGACCTGCTGCGCTCGTCCACCTTCAGCCGCGAGGCCGCTGCCCAGGTCTCGCGCGAGATGCCGAAGATGAACGTGCAGGCTCCGGCCGAGGGGCCCGAGAAGCTGATCCACGCCCCCTCCGGCATGGAGTTCCCGCTCTCCGCCGGCCCCGAGACCACCATCGGGCGCAAGGACGCGGTCACCGGGATCTACCCGGACGTGGACCTCTCGCCCCTCGACCAGCAGCGCTCGATCAGCCGCCGCCACGCCAAGCTCTTCCGCCGCGGGTCGAAGTTTTTCCTCGGCGAGGAGATCGGCACGATGAACAGCACCTTCCTCAATGGGGCGAGGCTGGAGACCGGAGTGCCGGCCGAGGTCCGCCCCGGGGACGAGCTGCGCTTCGGCGTGGTCATCCTCAAGCTCCAGGTCCCCTAGGGGCACCCCTTGTGGGTGCCCTCCGGAGGGCGGCCACAAGAGCCGCCCCTACACAGAGGCTTTGAGACCCTGCTGAAGCTTTCGTCCCCCCTCTCGGAGATCCCCGGCGTGGGCCCCGCCCGCGCCCGGGCGCTTGCCGAGGCGGGCTACCAAACGGTGCAGGGCCTGCTTTACCACCTTCCCTTCCGTTACGAGGACCGGCGAGTCGTGCACGCCGTCTCCGAGGCCGTGGGCGGTGGCTCGTACACCCTGCGCGGCCGGCTGGCTTCCGTGCGCCGCCTCCGCACCCATCGCCGCGGCTTCAGCCTCGTCCGTGGAATCCTGAGCGACGGCACCGGCTCGATCCCCGTGGTCTGGTTCAACCGTCCCTACCTGGCGAGCCAGTCGCTGGAAGGGGAGGAGTGGCTCCTCCATGGCGAGGTGCGGGAGAGCAAGAGCGGGCCGGAGCTGCTGAATCCTTCCTGCGAGCGGCCCGAGCAGGCCATCCATGGCGCCCGGATCGCTCCCGTCTATCCGGCGGCGGGTGGGATCGGACCTGCTCTCCTGCGGCGCATCTTCGATACCATCCTGGAGGAGGTCGACTTTCAGGTCACTGAGACGTTGCCAGCCGATCTCCTTGACCATCGCGGCCTGCCGCGGCTCGGGGAGGCCCTGCGGGCGCTTCACGCCCCTGAGGGAGATGTAGAAGAGCTGAACCGGCGGCGCAGCCCCGCGCACCTGCGACTGATCTATCAGGAGCTTCTGGAGCTGCAACTCGGGCTGGCCCTGCTGCGCGAGCGCGAGAGGGACGAGAAGCGGACCCGGCACTACTCGGTCGACGACAAATTGCGCGGCGTGGCCAGGAGCATCCTGCCGTTCCCTCTGACCAAGGCGCAGAAACGGGCCTTGCGCGAGATCGTGGCCGACCTTCAGGGACCCCGGCCCATGCTCCGGCTCCTTCAAGGGGATGTAGGAAGCGGCAAGACGATCGTGGCCGCCCTGGCCCTGGTGGTGGCGCTGGAAAATGGCTATCAGGGAGCGTTCATGGCCCCGACGCAGCTCGTGGCCGAGCAGCACTTCGCGAGCCTGAAGCGGCTGCTGGGGGACCGCTACCGTCTGGGGCTCTTCACAGGCTCCCGGCGCTCGGCGGCTGGGGAGGTTCAGCTCGCCGTCGGTACCCACGCGCTCATCCAGGAGGGGTTCGAGCTCCGGAACCTGGGGCTCGCTGTCGTGGACGAGCAGCACCGCTTCGGTGTGCTCCAGCGCGGGCTGTTGCGTTCCAAAGGAAAGACTCCCGACATGCTGGTGATGACCGCGACACCCATCCCGCGCTCGCTCGCCCTCGCCGCCTGGGGGGACCTGGACGTCTCGACCATCGACGAGCTGCCGCCCGGCAGGACTCCCATTGCTACCGAAGTCCTCCCCGTGAAGAAGCGCCGGGAGGTCTATAAAAGGCTGCGCGAAGAGCTGGAGGCGGGCGGAAGGGCCTACGTGGTCTTTCCCGTCATCGAGGAGGGGGTCGAGGATATGGGAGAGAGGGTCCGGGAGTACCTCTCGGACTTCCCAAGCGCCGTGCTCCACGGCCGGATGCCGGCGCCCGAGCGGGAGCGGACCATGGCTGCCTTCGCCGCTGGCGAGGTGCGGGTCCTGATCTCCACGACGGTCATCGAGGTCGGGGTGGACGTGCCGGAGGCCACCTGGATGGTGATCGAGAGCGCCGAGCGCTTCGGCCTGGCCCAGCTCCACCAGCTCCGCGGCCGGGTCGGGAGGGGGCCGCGGCCTTCGCGCTGCCTGGCACTCCATGGCAAGCTCACCGAGTCGGGAGAGCGGCGCCTGAAAGCCTTTGAGGAGACCACGGATGGCTTCCGCATTGCCGAGGAGGACTTGGCGATCCGCGGTCCGGGCGAGTTGCTTGGGCTGCGGCAGGCGGGGCTGCCCGGTTTCCGCATCGCCCGCTTGCCTGATGACCTCGAATGGCTGGAGAAAGCCCGCGACGACGCCAAGGAATTGCTCCCCCGGCTAGGGGAGCTGGAGCTGCTCCGGCAGCGGGTGACACCGAAGGGTAGCGGGGAAGTGGGAGGAAGCGGGCTATGACGTGGCGTTCAGCCCTCACCCCCGGCCCCTCTCCCGGCCGCCCACCCGGACCCCCGGGAGAGGGGAGGCCTCTAGATCGAACCTCTTCTCCATCCGTGGCTTGTCCGCAGCAGAAGTTCCTGACTCTTTTCTCGGCGAGCCATGTACGGCGACGACGGTGGATCTCGCGCTCTCCCCTCTCCCGGGGGTCCGGGTGGGCGGCCGGGAGAGGGGCCGGGGGTGAGGGCTGCAGGGCGACGACGCTTCAGGAGGGATGGCTTTGAGCCAGATCGCCCATCCCCTTCGCGTCCTCTTGATAGCCAACACCCTGCCCCCCAGGGACGTTTCCGGCGTTGGCGAACAGGTGCTACAGTTGGCGGCCGGTTTGCGCCAGGGTGGTTGCGAGGTGGAAGTGCTGGGCCGCGGCCCGGGACAGGTCGGAGGTCCCAAGGTTTTCTTTCCTCTCTTCGCGGTGCCGGCGGTCCGGCGGGCGCTTCGGCGCTTCCGCCCCCACGTCGTCCAGGTTCACGAATCGGACGGCGGTCTGGCGGCGCTGCTGGTGCGGAAGCTCGCGCCGCGGCTTGACCCGATACCCCGCTTGGTAGCTCTGCTCCAGGTGAGCTACGTCGAAGAGCTGCGGGCCGTGCGGCCCCTGGTGGCGGATGGCCGGGTC
Organism: uncultured Holophagales bacterium; assembly: GCA_963741305.1. GTDB lineage: Bacteria > Acidobacteriota > Thermoanaerobaculia > Multivoradales > UBA5704 > DATMER01. The sequence goes on from CAVUHL010000003.1 coordinate 1,624,002, forward strand.
CTGGGACGGCCGGGCGGCGTCGAGCGGCGGTTCCGCTGGCTCAAGGCACCGCTCCAGATCGCGCTCGGACGGCTGACTGCCCGGGTGGCGGACCTGGTCCTGGCGCCGAGCGCGGCAACGGTCGCCGAGCTGCGGCGGGATTACCGGGTGCGGGATGCGGCGGTCGTCCCGAACGTAACCGGAGGGCTCGACGTCGAGCCCTCCGAGGTGGAAGAACCGCCAGGCTACCTGCTCTTCGTCGGCCGGCTCCGGATCCGCAAGGGCGTCGAAGTCCTGCTGGAGGCCCTGCCGGCAGGGGCTCGATTGCTGATCGCGGGTGACGGCGAGCACCGGGCCTCGCTTGAAGGAAAGGCCGGTCCGGCCGTGAAGTTCCTGGGGCGCTGCGACGCCGGCCGCGTGCGGGGGTTGCTCCAGGGAGCCGCGGCCCTGGTCGTGCCCTCCATCTACGAGGGCATGCCGCTGGTGATCCTGGAGGCCATGGAAGCGGGCGTGCCGGTGGTGGCGAGCCGCGTGAGCGGCATCCCCGAGGTGGTGGAGGACGGCGTCACCGGTTGGCTGGTCCCTCCGGAAGATCCGCGGGCCCTTGCCGCCGCTCTGTCGCATGTCCTGGATCGGCCGGACGAAGCGCGGCGAAGAGGCGAGGCGGGACGCAGCCGGGTGGACGAGCGCTTCCGGCCAATGAATGCAGTAGCCGCTTGGAAACAAGCGGTCCTAGGAGAAAAATGAACCCATGATGGGACGTGCCCTGTTGATTGTCGGCGCCATGGCGACCCTCGGATTGATCGCCTCTGCCGTGTTTGGCTACGGCCTGGATGGCCCCACGGGGCGCCAGGTCGGGCCCGAGATGTCGCGCCACGTCCTGGTCGCGCTCGCCTCCAGCCTCCTGCTGCTTTTCTCCCACTGCTGGATCATGTTCTACCTGATCGGCACCGGGAAGGCGATCAAGGACACGGTCGCCGAGCACTCGCTGGAGCCCGCCCTGATCGAAGAGACCAAGCGGTTCAAGAACGAGTCCTACCCGTCGCTGATGCTGGCGATGGCGCTCGCCATGGCGACCTTCATCCTCGGCGGCGGCGCGGCGACCGGCAGCCTGCCGGTCTGGGTCCACCACGGGCTCTTCTGGGCCACGCTCATCGTGCAGGGGCGCACTCTCTGGATCGAGAAGAACGTGCTCACACAGAACGAGAAGCTCATGGCGGACATCGACCGCCGCGTCCGGACGTAGAGAGGAAGGAAGAGGACACGTGACCGAACAGCAGACCGTTCTCTCGGGCATGCGCTCGACGGGCAAGATCCACCTGGGCAACTACTTCGGCGCCCTCAAGAACTGGATCGACCTGCAGGACCGCTACCGCTGTTTCTACATGGCGGCGGACTGGCATGCCCTGACCAGCGACTATGCCGACACCTCCCAGGTGGCGGAGAACACCATCGAGATGGTCACCGACTGGCTCGCCGCCGGGCTCGATCCGCGGCGCTCCGTGATCTTCGTCCAGTCCATGGTGCCGGAGCACGCCGAGCTCCACCTGCTGCTGTCCATGATCACGCCGCTCGGTTGGTTGGAGCGTGTGCCCACCTTCAAGGAGCAGGCCCAGCAGCTCGAGAACAAAGACCTCAATACCTACGGCTTCTTCGGCTACCCGGTGCTCCAGACGGTTGACATAGCCGTCTACCGCGCCCACTTCGTGCCGGTGGGGGAGGACCAGTCGAGCCACCTCGAGCTGGCGCGCGAGATCGTGCGCCGCTTCAACAGCCTCTACGGCGAAGTCTTCCCCGAGCCCAAGACGCTGTTCACGCCGACGCCGAAAGTGCCGGGCATCGACGGCCGCAAGATGTCCAAGTCCTACGGCAACGCGATCAACCTCTCGGACCCGGCGGACGCCGTGCTCCAGAAATGCAAGCAGATGTTCACCGATCCCCAGCGCGTGACCCGCAAGGACCCCGGCCGTCCCGAGGTCTGCAACCTCTACGAGTTCCACAAGCTCCTGTCGCCGCCGGACGTCCAGGAGCGGGTCTATCACCAGTGCCGGGCCGCGGAGATCGGCTGCGTGGACGACAAGAAGCTGCTCGCCGAGATCATCAACGGATTCCTGGAGCCGATGCGCGAGCGGCGCCGGGAGCTCGACCGCGACACCGTCTACGACATCCTCCTCGACGGCTCACGGCGGGCGCGAGAGACGGCGGGGGAGACCATGCAGCGGGTGCGCGAGGCTATCTCTTTGGATTACACCAAGCTCCTGCAGAGGGTTCACGGATGAGCGAGGGTCAGATACCTCCTGAAGCTCCTGACGCTCCTGAGGCCGCAGAAGCTACCGGCCTGCTGCCCGAATCCTGGCGCGTTCACCTGCCCGTGTTCGAGGGGCCGCTCGACCTCCTCCTGCATCTGATCAAGATGAACCGGGTGGAGATCACCGACATCCCGGTGGCCACCATCTGCGATCAATTCCATGCCTACATGCAGCTCATGGAAGAGCTGAACCTGGACGTCGCCGGCGATTACATCTACGAAGCGGCCCTGCTGATCCACCTCAAGTCCAAGATGCTGCTGCCGCGGCCCGCCAAGGCCGAAGGCGAGCCTGAGGAAGATCCGCGGCAGGAACTGGTCCAGCGCCTGCTCGAATACCGGCAGCTCAAGGAAGTCGCGCAATCCTTCGCCGAGCTCGACCGGTTGCGCATGGGCATCTGGACGCGCAAGCCGCAGCCGCTCCCCCAGGCACCGGAAGAAGAAGGGACGATCGAGCTCGGCGAGGTCTCGCTGTTCGACCTCATGGGCGCCCTCAAGACGGCGCTCGTCCGCTACGAGAAAGAGCATCCGCCGCCGATGCAGCTCTCGCTGGATGCCTTCTCGGTCCGCGGCCAGTTCGACCGGCTGCTCGCGGTCCTGGACGCCGGCCATCCGTTCGACCTGGTCGACGACCTGCGCACCCGCTCCTGCCGCGCCGAGGCGATCTCCACCTTCCTGGCCGTGCTCGAGCTGGCGCGGCTGAACCTGGTGCGGGTCCATCAGACCGAAGGGGGCGATATCCTCCTCTACCGCACCACGCGCGAGCTGGGCCATGAAGATCGGGAGGCGATCTCGGGATGATGAAAGAAAATGACTGAGAGGAGCGAGATGGAGGCGGCGCTGGAGGCGATCCTGTTCGTCTCCTCCGAGCCGGTGCCGAGGGCGAAGCTCATGGAGCTGTTCGACGAAGCCGAGCGCGCCGAGGCCGCCGAGGCCCTGGAAACCGTGCTCGCCCGCTACGCCGACGGCGAATCCCTCGGCGACCGCGGGGTTCTGGTCGAAGACGTGGCCGGCGGCGTGCGGCTCGCCACCCGGCCGGAGGTCGGCGGCTGGCTGCGCCGCTTCTTCGACGTTTCGAGCGGCACCAAGCTCTCCATGGCCGCGCTGGAGACCCTGGCGATCATCGCCTACCGGCAGCCGATCACCGGGCCCGAGATCCAGGAGCTGCGCGGCGTCAACCCCTCGGGCGTCATCGCGACCCTCCTGGGGCGCCGCCTCGTGCGCATCACCGGCCGCAAGGAAGTCGTGGGCAAGCCCTTCCTCTATGGCACGACCAAGGAGTTCCTGGTCCACTTCGGGCTCAACTCTTTGAAAGACCTGCCGCCTCTGGAAGAGTTCGAAGAGACCTTCGGTGCCGCGGGCGTCACCGATGCCTCGCCGGAGCTGAGCCAAGCCACGCTCGACGCCGTCGCCGCCATCGGCGGCGAATCGGAGCTCATGGCCCCGGTCCCCTCCGAGGACGGCGAAGAGGCCTTCCTGCGCGAGGTGGCGGACCTGGAAGAAGCGGCGACGGCCGCGGATAGCTCGGAGACCGACTGATGGAAGAGCGGCTGCAAAAGATCCTGGCGCGAGCGGGTGTCGCCTCCCGGCGCAAGGTCGAAGAGATGATCGAGCAGGGGCTGGTGACCGTCAACGGGCAGGTCGCCAAGCTGGGAGACAAAGCCGATCCCGAGCGCGACGCCATCAAGGTCGAAAACAAGCGCATCCAGCCGCACAGGGGGGAATACCACTACCTCCTTCTGAACAAGCCGAGAGGGGTCATGTCGACCATCACCGACCCCGAGGGGCGGCAGACGGTCATGGACTTCATCCCGCCCGTGTTCCACAAGGCCCTGGTGCCGGTGGGCCGCCTCGACTACCACACCGAGGGCTTGATCCTCCTCACCGACGACGGCGAATTCGCACAGCGGGTCGCGCATCCGCGCTACGGCAGCGTCAAGACCTACGAGGTCAAGGTGAAAGGCCGGCCGAGCGAGGCCGCGCTGGACCGGCTCCGCGCCGGCATCCTGCTGGAAGGGAAGAGGACAGCGCCCGCGAAGATCACGCCCCGGCACTCGCCCGTGGCGCACCGCCGGAAGAGGGAAGACGAAGAAGGAGGCGAAAACTCCTGGTGGACCGTCCAGCTCACCGAGGGGCGCACGCGCCAGATCCGCGAGATGTTCCTGCGCATCAGCCATCCGGTCCAGAAGCTGCGCCGGGTGGGCATCGGCCCGCTGCGCGATCGGGACCTGCCGCTCGGCTCCGTGCGCGAGCTGATGCCGCGCGAGGTCGAGATGCTCCTGCGCAGCTCGCGAGAGAAGGCCAAGCCCAAAAAGCCGGCAAAGAAGGCTGCCAAGAAGGCATCGCCGGCGAAGAAAGCTCCTGCCAAAAAAGCTCCCGCGAAGAAAGCCCCCGTGAAGAGAGCGCCGGCCAGGAAACCCGCTGAGAGGAAGGCCGCCGCGCAGAGCAGGTCCCCGAAAAACAGGTCCCCCAAAAGAACATCCCGATGAACGAGCCCCTGATCGTCGCCATCGACGGCCCCTCCGGCGTCGGCAAGAGCACCGCGGCCCGCCGGCTCGCGAAACGGCTGGGCGTTCCGTTCCTCGACACCGGGGCCATGTACCGCTCGATCGCCTTGAAAGTCCTGCGCTGCGACATGGACCCCACGGACCGGAATGCCGTCGAAGCGCTCGCCACCAGCACGGAAGTCAGCCTGGAGCGCCACGACGACGGCAGCTTCGAAGTGCTGCTCGAAGGGGAGGCGGTCGAGCCGTTCATCCGGGCGCCCGAAGTGGGGGAAGTGGCGTCGACGATCTCTGCCCATCCCGGCGTGCGCCGCCGCCTGGTCGCGCTCCAGCAGGAAGCAGCCCGTCACTGGGGCGGCGTTCTGGAAGGGCGGGACATCGGCACCCGGGTCTTCCCCGGCACGCCGCACAAATTCTTCCTGGATGCCCGTGCCGAAGTGCGCGGCCGGCGCCGGTTCGAAGAGCTGCAGGCCGCGGGGCAGGCGCTCACCTTCGAGCAGGTCGTGGACGAGATCAACCGCCGCGACCACCGCGACCGCACCCGCGAAGACTCCCCTCTGACCCACGACGGCAGCTACACCTTCGTAGACACCTCCGACCTGGAGATCGACGAGGTCGTGGAACAAATGTCGAGGTCGATCGAAGCTCGCAGCCGTCCTTGACCCAATCCGGCAGCCCTTTTGCAAATGCCTCTGGAAGGGCGGCTCACTCGGGCCGTCGTGAATACCGAACCGCAAAGGAGAAATGACATGGGTTTGATCGATTTCGCTAAAAATGTGGGCCGGAAGCTCGGCCTTGGAGATGACGACGACAAGAAGGTCCAGGGCCAGGGTCCGCAGCAGGGGCAGCACGCCGCTCCCACCCCGCAGCAGGTGCAGGATCTGCACGACCGGCGCCGGGCTGCGGCCCTGAACAAGCTCGTTGTGGACATGGGCTTCAAGGTCCAGGACCTCGGCGTGCGGGTCGACGGTGACAAGGTCACCCTCACCGGCCAGGCGCCCAGCCAGGAAGTCCGCGAGAAGATCGCCCTTCTGGTCGGCAACGTCGAGGGCATCGGCAGCGTCGACGACAACATGACCGCCGCCCAGGCCGCGCCCGAGGCGAAGTTCTACGAGGTCAAGTCGGGCGACACCCTCTCCAAGATCGCCAAGGAGCACTACGGCGACGCCAACAAGTACCACCAGATCTTCGAAGCCAACAAGCCCATGCTCAAGGATGCGGACGAGATCTATCCGGGCCAGCGGCTCCGCATTCCGGCCGCCAGTTAAGCCGGCACCAAGCCTGAAGCCAGCCTGAGATAATTACAGGCGGCCGGGGGTGCTCCCGGCCGCCTGCGCTATGCTCGTACTGTTGAGCACCGCCTTCGACAAACTCGCCGCCGAATATGACCACGGGTTCACCCGGACCGTTCTGGGAGAACGCCTGCGCCACGCCGTCTGGCGGCGGCTGGATGCCCTTTTTGCGCCTGGCGACCGTGTCCTCGAGCTGGCCTGCGGCACAGGAGAAGATGCCCTGCACCTAGGCCAACGTGGCATCCGGGTCCTCGCGACCGACGCCTCGCCGGAAATGGTCCACGTCGCAAGGGAGAAGGTCGAACGTGCGGGACTGACCGGGGTCGAAGTCAGGCAACTCGCCGTCGAGGAGCTGCATCGTCTGGATGCGCCGCCCTTCGATGGCGCCCTGTCCGACTTCGGCGGGCTCAACTGCGTAGCCGACCTGCCCGCCGCCGGCCAGGCGCTCGCGGCCCGCCTGCGGCCAGGGGCAATCGCGGTGCTCTGCGTCATGGGCCCCGTCGTCCCCTGGGAGTGGGTCTGGTTCCTCGGACGAGGCAAGGCATTCCGGAGGCTGACCCGCGGCGGGGTGGAGTGGAGGGGCCTTCGGATCAGGTATCCCTCGATTGGAACGCTCCGGCAGGCGCTCTCGCCCTCATTCCAGATGCGGCGCGTGGCCGCCCTCGGCGCGTTGCTGCCTCCTCCCTACGCGGAAGGCTGGGCGGCCCGGCATCCAAGGCTTATCAATCGGCTCGATCGCTGGGAACGGCGGTTTGAAACGGTGTCGCCGCTACCGTGGCTGGCCGACCACTACCTTATGGAGCTTGAGCGGAGATGAAGGACTTCAAGGACACCAAGGACCTCAAGGACTCCAAGGACGAAGAAAACAGGCCTCTGTCCTTGGAGTCCTTGGAGTCCTTGGAGTCCTTGAGGTCCTTTCCCCTATGACCTCCTGGACCCTCGCCTGCCCCGTCTGCCGTACCACCCTGGCAAGCGCGCACTGCCCAGGCTGCAACCGCGACTGGCCCCAACTCGACGGCATCTGGCGTTTTCTGCCTCCGGAGCGGGCCGAGGTCTTTGCGCCTTTCCTGCGCGACTACACGCGCATCCGCCACGCCGAGGGGCGCGGTTCGGAAGATCCCGGGCACTACCTCCGTCTGCCCGACTGCGATCCGTCCCACCCCATTGCCTGGCAGTGGCAGATGCGGCGCCAGACCTGGGAGGCCTTCCGCCGCCGGGTCCTGCCCCGGCTGGGCCCGAAGATCCTGGACCTGGGCGCCGGCGTCGGCTGGCTCAGTCATCGGCTGGCCGGGCTCGGCTACCAGCCCTGCGCGGTGGATGTGAGCGTCGATGACCGCGACGGCCTCGCCGCGGCCCGTCACTACACTCCAGATTGGCCGCGCCTTCAGGCCGAGCTAGACCATCTCCCTCTCGCGGATGGCCAGGCCGATGCCGCCATCTTCAACGCCAGCCTTCACTACAGTTCCGACTACGCCGCGACCCTCCGGGAAGCGCAGCGGGTGCTGCGCCCCGGCGGCAGCCTGGTCATCCTGGAATCCCCGATCTACCGCAAGGAAGAGAGCGGGCGCCGCATGGTTGCCGAGCGGCACGCCGACTTCGACCGCCGCTTCGGAACCCGCTCGGACGCCCTGCCCAGCATCGAATACCTCACCTGGGACAGGCTCGAAGATCTAGCCTGCGGGCTGGGCATCCGCTGGCAGCGGTTCCCTACCTGGTACGGCTGGCGATGGGCGCTCCGTCCCTGGATGGCGCGCCTGAAGCGAAAAAGAGAGCCGAGCCGCTTCGTGATCCTGGTGGGCGGCTAGCTCTCTCTGAGGCTCACTGCTGGCCGAACGTATTGCAGTTGTCCACGTTGCCGGTTCGCAAGCCGGTGTTGAACCATTGGGAGCGCATCGCGGCGGAGCCGTGGGTCCAGGTCTCGGGATTGACCCCGCCCCTGCTCTGGCTCTGGATTCGGTCGTCGCCCACGGCGGCGGCGGCATTGAGGGCCTCTTCGGCATCGCCCGGCTGCATGGCGGGCTCGTCGGCTCCGCGCAGCCTCGGGTCCATCGAGTGCGCCCAGATGCCCGCGAAGCAGTCGGCCTGGAGCTCCAACTGGACGGACAGCTCGTTGGCCGCGTCGGGATTCTGGCCCTGCGCGCGGCGGACCTGGTCGCTCAATCCCAGCACATTCTGCACGTGATGGCCGATCTCGTGGGCGATCACATACGCCTGGGCGAAGTCGCCCGGGGCGCCGAAGCGCTCCTGCAACTCGTTGTAGAACGCGAGGTCGACGTAGACCTTTTCATCCGCGGGACAGTAGAACGGACCCATGGCGGCCTGGGCAGAGCCGCAGCCCGAGTCAACGCTGTCGGTGAAGATGGCCAGCTTCGCCCTGCGGTAGGTTTGGCCGTCTTCCGCGAAGATCCGTTCCCAGTTCCGTTGGGTATCGTCCAGGACGGTCGACACGAACTGAATCTGCCGTTCCTCTGCCTCTGTGGTCGCCACGGGAGCGGAGTTGTCCGCCGGAGGGACCGGGCCGCCGCCTCCTCCTCCAACCAGGGCGAAGAAGTCCGTCCCGAAGATGGCACTGAGGAGGCCCAGAACCAGGACGCCCCCGATACCCAGCTTCGCGGCGCCGCCTCCTCCGCCCCGCATTCCCCTTCGGTCTTCCAGATCAGCGCTACGGCCTTTCGGTGTCCATCGCATGATTTGCCTCCTCCAAAGTCCTCTCTCGGATCATTGCACAAGCCTTGCCCGGCTGACCGGGAGGGGCCTAGTCGAAATAGCCGGTAACGTCCATCACCAGGTGCACTGCTTCGCCGTTGGCGACGAACGGCCTCACTGCAAGCACGCCGGCAGAGGAGAGCGGCAGGACGGCATTGTTCGCCCTGGTGCGGCCCGCGGCGAAGCTGATCGTGTTGGTAGCAGGAGGAGTCAGGCCAGCCGGATAGCCGGTCATCTGCCCCTCGGCCGGAGGGCTCACTGCCGTCACATTCACTACGACCGCCTCGGCCGTTGCCGGTATGCCGCACTGGCCGGCAAGCGCGAAGAGGCGGGAAGTTTCCGAAGCGAGGGCCGGGCCGGCATATGGCCCGTCGGGATTCCGGGTGTCGATGAGCCGGCAGGGAGTGAGGGTATGGAAGCTTCCGCAGTCCCCCGCGAAGGCACAGGAAGCCCATTCGGGATGGTCGATGAACGGGTTGCGGTTGGTCTGGAAGCTCGCCACCGTGTCGTTGCGGTGCCGCTCGAGCTCGTCGACGGGGTCTTCCCGGTGCCAAGCGAGGAGCGTCGACAGCATTCCCATATATGCCACGGAGGCGTTCACCCCGCCTGACGTGGCAATCAGGGCCTGGTTGTCCGTGAGGATGAGGTCAGGCTCGGCAATGCCCGTCACACCGTGAGATCCGCCCTCATACCGCAGGTCGAGGTAGAGGAGTGCCCGGGCCACGTCGCCACGCCTGCCGCTCCACGTTTCCCAGGTTCCCGTCGAGCCGGCGCCCGTGAACCAGTTGGAGTTGCCTGGATACACGCCCGAGCCGCCGCCGCGCCCGTGGTTGGCGACCGTCGGGTCCTCGGAGCAGGCCCCGGAGCAGGAGCGAAACGGGTTGTTGCCCCGGTCGCTGTTGTAGTCGATATCGGAGAGAAAAAGCTGGTGGCAGTCCGAATAGGGATAGTTGTCAGGTCCGTCGTCGGGGAAGCCGTACGAGTTGGGCCAGGTATGTTCGCGGTTGTAGAAGGAGTTGCCGCCGCCGACCTTCGTGAAGCTGGCGTTCTTGTACACATCGAGGATGGCACCGGGATTCTCCGGATCCTCGTCGGCCAGCTCCAGGATGTTCCAGGTGTCGGTGTTCGCCGACGTGTATGGAAAGCGGATGTGGTCGTCGATGACGCCGTGCAGGGTGCTGCGAAGACCACTCTGGGTCAGAGAATTGACACTGTCGTAGTAGCCGGGCGGAGGGTCGGCAAATGCAGCGGCAGGGACGAGCAAGAGAAGCGTGACAGGCAGAGCAGTGTGCACGCGGTAGAAACGGGTATTGAGCATCACGCATCTCCAAGGGTCGTGTTGGTGGAGCATGGAGGCTAGCTGGCCGCTCCCCGGAAGTCAAAGGAGGCGAGCTCTCGCCGTCGCCTGCTGGGCCGCCTTCAGCCGCCGCAGATCCTATTATTTCGAGAGATGATATGCATCGCCGACGGTGCAGCGATGTATTCGTCCCCAGAAGCCCTCACCACGCTCGTGTTCCGATTCCGCAGGGATCAGGAAAGGCTCGGTCCTGCTTGAGCGGAATCCCGCGGTTCGGTATGCCTCCTCGTACACCTCCCAGGGCCACCAGTAGAAGTCGAACTCCACCGCGTTCGCACCGAGGGTCCTCCATGTCGGAGGTGCCACCATCCAAGGTTGTTGACGATGTGATGCTGAGTGCCAGGTGGAGGAGATAGAAGGATTTTCGAGGTGGGTTGGTCGAAGGAGGTGGCGTATGGTAACTTGCGCCAACACAAAGGACCGGAGCGGCGGCCGCGCCGCAACGCAGCGGTGTCTCTAGGTTCAAGGATATGGGAGCTTGGGAATGAAGGCAGATAGTCTCTCGGTGCGTCAGCTCTTCGCCCAGGATCGACGTTATCTGGTGCCGCTCTTCCAACGTCCTTACGTCTGGGGCAAGGAGGGGCAGTGGCAGCCCCTTTGGGACGACCTCACCAAAGTGGCCGAGCGTCGGAACGATGGCCGGCCGGCCAAACCTCACTTTCTTGGTGCCGTGGTGCTCGACCAACTCCGCACCTCCATCGCTTCGTTCGACACCCGGCAGATAATTGACGGCCAACAGAGGCTGACCACACTTCAGATCCTTCTCGCCGCTTTGCGGGACTTGGCACATCAGTTAGGGAGTAGTGATCTCGAACGTGCCTTCGAGAGACTCCTCCGCAACGACGATCCCCTGAACAAGGACCCCGACGCGACCTTCAAGGTGTGGCCAACAAACGTGGACCGCGAACAGTTTCGCGCCGTGATCACTGCGTCCTCCCCAGATGTGGTGGAGGCGCTTTGCGACGCTCCCGCAAACGGCCAAGCTGGAGCGCGCCTGCCGCAGGCATATCTCTTCTTCTACCGTGCCGCAAGGGAATGGCTGGGAGAGGGAAGCCTCGAGGAACGCTTGGAGCGTCTGCAAATCCTGTTGAGAACGTTATACGAATCCTTTCAGATGGTCGTCATTGATCTAGACGAATCAGACAATGCCCAGGTCATTTTTGAGTCGCTCAATGCGCGCGGAACTCCGCTGCTGCCCGCCGATCTGGTGAAGAACTATCTTTTCCATATGGCAGAGGATCGAGGGCAGGATATCGAGGCACTTTACGAGAAATATTGGAAGCCCTTTGACGTCGAGCGCAATTTCTGGAGAGTCGAAGTACGTCAAGGCCGGCTTCGCAGGCCTCGTCTGGATGTACTTCTGCAGCACTACCTGACTCTCAAGACTGGTGAAGAAGTTCCAACGGATCGCCTATACAACACCTTCAAGGAAAGTGCGGGGAAACAGCCGGATGCAGCCTCAGAGCTCCAGGCTCTGCGGGACTATTCTTTGATTTATCGTAGATTCTACGAACAGGAGCCCGAGAGTCGAGAAGGAATATTCTTCGAGCGCCTAGACATCATGGAGACTACGACAGTGGTCCCGGTGTTGCTCGAGCTGTTCAAGGCAGACCGCGAGATTGCAAAGTCTGAGATCCGTAAGATTCTGGTCGACCTTGAGTCATTTCTCGTCAGGCGCATGGTCTGTCAGTTGACAACGAAGGCTTACAACCGCCTTTTTCTGGACTTGCTTACTGCTCTCCGGCGCGACGGTTTTTCCTCGGAGTCTACCCGGACTTTCCTTGCCCAGCAGGAGAGCGAAAGCACTCGCTGGCCCAGTGACTCGGAGTTCCAAGAGGCTTGGCTGAGCTTGACAGCGTATCGCATTCTACAGAGGAGGCGCTTGCGGATGCTGCTAGAAGCGATCGAGGCGCATCTCCACAACGAGAAGACCGAACGCCTTCACTTCCAGAAGAAGCTGACCATCGAGCACCTGATGCCTCAGTCGTGGAGCTCGAACTGGCTGCTCCCCGGAGTCGAAGACGAAAAAGAGGAACGGAGCCGGCGGAACAGTCTGCTCCATACCATGGGCAATCTGACGCTTCTGACCAAAGGTCTCAATCCCGCAGTTTCGAACGGTGCTTGGCCTAGGAAGCGAACAGAGATCCTGAAGCACAGCGCTCTCAATCTGAACCGTTCACTATCTGACTTCGAAAAATGGGACGAGGACGCGATCGTCCGGCGAGGAAAGGCGTTGTTCAGGGTAGCCAGAAAGATCTGGCCGCGACCTGCATCGGATTCGTAGTTTCGTGGCTCATAACTAAGCGGCACATGAATGGACAATTGGCCACTGAGAACATGCTCCTCCACGATGTCGTTCAGTCCTGGGTCGGGCCGCAGAAGGTAACGGCTCTGGATAGTACGGCAGGTGATGTCTACGAAGGCGCCTTCTGGGATGTAGCGAGGTGATCTTGACATAATGCCAGGTAGAGACGGAAAGCGGGTCCAAAATGTCATTCCTGGAAATTCTTCAAGACATGCCGCGACGGAAACCACTACCCCCTGGACAACGTGAAACCTCAGCCTTTCCGCGGTTCGGCCTTACTCAGTTCGCGCGCCGTTTTCCCAATGAGCCTTCGCGAATTGAGATCAAAGTCATCGGCGATGTTGAGCACGAGCTCTGCCTATCCGATGCTCTGAATGGCTTGCCGCGGGTCGAACAAGTCAGTGACTTTCACTGCGTCACGACTTGGAGCCGTCGATCGCTACGTTGGGGTGGCGTCCGCTTCAGGGATTTCTTCGAGAGAGTGGTTATACCGCAGGCGTGTCCTCGTCCACGCGCAACGCTCGTCGCCTTGCGCGGCCAGGATGGGGCTCGTACCGGCATGCTGCTGGAAGATCTGCTTGCTCCGGACGTCTTGCTCGCCGATACGCTTGATGGTCAACCGCTTACTGTCGAGCATGGCGCGCCGTTGCGCTTGATCGCGCCCGCACACTACGGATACAAGTCGGTGAAGTACCTGTCTCGAATCGATTTCAGGAGCGAAGACATCGGATACCGCGCGTCTGGGTTCCGCTTCATGGATCATCTGCGTGCCCGCGTCGCGCTGGAGGAGCGCGGGCGTGGGGCGCCTGGCTGGCTGTTGCGCTACCTCTATCGGCCACTCGTGCCCGGTACTGTCGCGCGGTTTGCCAAGACGATGGCCGAGTACGAGGGGCGTATGGCCGAAGAGGAACCGGACGGCCAGGGGCCGCCCGGTTCAGTGTAGGAGGGGCTAGTTCGTCCCTGGCGAGAAGAGCAGACGCGGATTGTCGTCGCCGCATTCCACTCGGCCGAGCCCGCAGGCGTCGTCGATCCAGCCGCAGTTTTTCCCTCGGGCAGCGCAGAGAGCCGGATTGACAGGCGGAGCCACTGCCACGGTGAATGCCATCGCCGATCCCGAGCCAGAAACATTGCGAATGGCCAGCCCCGGATTCGAGCAGCCTGGATGAAAAGCGTTCGCCGTCGGGCGGTCGGATTTCTTTCGGACCGGATCGCGCTGGGGTGTCGAGCTGTAGAAGTAGAGGATCACCTCGGCGGCAAGGTAGACTTCCTTGATCCGCCGCAAGCGCGCCAGAATGACAAACGGCGCGTCGAGGATGAGATCGAGGCCATGGGAATGCCTTCGAGCGCGCCGGAATCCAATCTATTGGAGTCGAAATCAGATCGGATCCCTCCGAAATGAAATCGAGCGCGTAAAAATGAAAAACAGCGCGCCCGAATTCAATTCGGGTGCACCGAAATTGATTTTCACTCCAATAGATTGGATTCCGGTGCGTCTCGTTCCAATCTATTGGAGTCCAAGTCAGTTCGAGCCCGTTAGATTGGAATCTGGTGCGCTGTTATCCAATCTAATGGAGTCGAAGTCAATTTGGGTCCACCATTATCCAATCTAGTGGAGCCGAAACCTTTTCTGGTCCACCGTTATCCAATCTAATGGAGCCGAAGTCTTTTCGAGTGCGGCAGATTCAAATCTGGAGCGCCGCAAGCCTCATCGGACGCGCCGAATTCAAATCCAACGCGCTCGAAGAGATCTTGAGCGGGCTACAAGCTCTCCCGCTGCGGTTCCCGCAGCGGGATGACCTTCCTCGCGAGATCCAGCTCCCAAGGATTGTCCCAACGGCCGGTGGCATAGCGCCAGCCGGCGAGGGTGCGGAGCGTGGCCTTGCCCCAGGCGGGGGTGGACCAGTCCTGGGCGGTGGGGAAGCGGCAGGCGAGGACTTTTGCGAAGCCCTGGACGCGGCTCCGGATCTTGGGCGAGAGCCAGGGGGCGTCCTGGTGACAGACGTAGGAGATCCACTTCGGCTCGGTCCACTCTTCGGGCGTGGTGGGCAGGTCCGGACCTTCGGGGCCGTAGCGCTTCAGGACAGGCGGGTCGGACTTCGTGCGGGCCGAATCGCGCTGCGGCGTCGGGCTGTAGAAGTAGAGGATCACCTCGGCGGCGGGGTGGACCTCCTTGACCTTGCGGATGAACCGGAGCGTCTTCTCGACTTCCCCCTCGGGGTCTTCGGGACCTCCCAGGACGAAGGAGAGCTCCGGGATCACTCCATACTCGCGGCAGCGGCGGACCATTTCGAAGGTCTGCTCGACGCTGGTGCCCTTTTTCATGCGCTTGAGGACTTCGTCGCTCCCGGCCTCGGCCCCCACGTAGACCATGGAGAGGCCGCTTTTGCGGATCAGCTCCCAGGTCGAAGTCGAGAAGCCGGCCAGGGTGTCGGTCCTCGCGTAGGACCAGAAGCGCAGGCCGGAGCGGGCCATCACTTCCAGCGCCGGGATGCTCGTCTCTTCCTTGTCGAAGAAGTTGTGGTCGTAGAACTGCACCGAGTCGGCGCCGTAGCCTCGCAGGGATGCCAGGGCTGCTTCCATCCGCGCCGGACCCTGCAGGCGGGTCAGGCCGTTGAACATGGAGACCACGCCGCAGAAGGTGCAGCGGTAGCGGCAGCCGATCGCCGCCTGATGGACCCCGGTGCGCTTGCCCAGGAAGCTCGGCCGCAGGTAGGTGTCGATGTCTCCGATGCGCTCGTAGGGATAGAGCGGGTATTCGTCCGGTGGCCGGAAGGGGCGCTCCGGGTTGTGGACGATCGCGCCGGTTTTTTCTTCCTGAGCTTTCCAGGTGAGGCCGCGGATGTCCTGCACCGGCTTTCCTTCGAGCAGCTCCAGGAGCGTGTCCTCGCCCTGGCCACGGACGGCGTAGTCCACGTAGGGGGCGTTGACGGCCGAGTCCGGGTAGAGGGTGGGGAAGTAGCCGCCCCAGGCGATGGGCACTTCGGGGTGCCTGGCGCGCACGATCGAGGAGAGCTCGATGGCCGGTGCCACCTGCGGGCCGGGCATGACGGTCATCCCTACCAGCGCGCAGGGTTTCTCGTCCAGGAGGCGCAGGAGGGTTCCGGCCGCATCCGGATCGACATTGCCATCCACGATGTGCCAGTCGTAGCGCTCGAGGACGGCCCCCAGCGCGAGGAGCGACAGCGGGAGGCGCACGCTCCGCGGCGAACACATGCGCGGATTTACCAGAATGACCCGATCCATGAGCTACATCCTAACGGCGGACGGCGTAAATCGTCATCACTTCGTTGCCAAAATCTCGTCGGACAGCCGGCTCGATCTTCAATCCGTGGGCGGCGAGCGCCTTCAGCATCCCCTCGGGATCGCCATCGGTGGAGAGGAGGATCAGCGCCCGGCCGTCCTCGGAGAGGGCTTGGGGCAGGCCCGCGGCGAAGCGCTCCAGCACGTCCGGGCTCCTCCAGGCCAGGTCGAAAAGACCCTTGGGCTCGCCCCGGAAGAATGGCGGATTGAAGAGGATGAGGTCGAAGCGCTCGCCATCCACCGGGCCGAACAGGTCTCCCTGGCGGACTTCGACACGATCATCCAGGCGGTTGAGGAGGACGTTGATCCGGGCGCAGCGCACGGCTTCGGGGTTCAGATCGACGGCTACGACGCGCCAGCCCCGGCGGGCGAGGAAAACGGCGCCTACTCCGGTGCCGGTCCCCATGTCCAGAGCGCGGCTGGTGGACGGCTCGGCGACAGCCGGCTCGGCTAGAGCCGGCTTGGCGAGAACCGACTCGGCGACGGTTCGGGCGAGCAACTCGCCGCTGCGGAAGACGACCGGGTTGAGCACGTCCGGCAACGAGAGCAGGGTCACGCCGTCGATCCTCTCCAGCGTGGGCTTGCGGACCCGAGGGAGGAGGAACGGCCGCTTCAGGTAGAGCCAGGCGAAGGCGAGCGCACGCTTCATACCGGCCGGCTCCGCACGAAGGACTCGATCCTCCGGGCGCCCTCCCGCAGCTCACGCAGATAGGCGAGACGGTAGCGGTAATCCCTCCTCAGGCTCTGGAGGAGGAGCGGGCCGGCGCCGTGCGGGAAGGCATAGCGAGGGCCATCTGGAAAGAGCCGGTCGTGCAGGCTCTTGAGCACCAGGTTGCCCAGGTAGCCGCGCCAGAAGTAGCGGCTGTGATGGCACATACGGACCAATGCGCGCCGGCCCAGCCACTCGGCAGAGCGCCGCGACAGGGTAATCCCCCGGAAGCGGGCCAGCTCGCCCGAGCGGTACAGGTGGAGCAGCTCGACTTTCCAGCCCGCCTCGACGACCGCGCGGGTCGCGAGGTCGCCGGTGTCGTGCCGCACCCATTGATGTTCGGGCACGGCCGGATCGGGATTCTCGATGGCCGGGAAGAAGCCGCCCGGAAGGTTCTTCAGAGCCTCGCGGTAGGCCTCCACCTTCATGACGACTGCGAAGGTGCCATGGCTGACCGTCTGCTCGCGCGAGGCGCAGGAGACCGCTCCGACTTCTGGCCGCTTCAGCTCCTCCCGCACACGGGGCCAGAGGTCGGGCGCGATCCAGAAGACATCCGTGTCCACGAAGGCGAGGTAGGGGGTCTCGACCCGGGCCAGCGCGTCGTTGTAGGCCTCGTGGAACTCGCGCCGGGAGGGCGCTCGCCTCAGGACGTTCGCGCCGGGGAGCCAGCGCGGGTCCACCACGTGCTCGTCGGAGTCCTGGAAGACTTCGATCACCGCCTCGTCTGCCGGGAAGGAGCGGCTCACGCAGGCGTGCCAGATCCTCGCAAGGTCGGGGTAGATGGTGCTGGTGAAGACGGTCACCAGTTTCAAGGACGTCTCCAGGACTCGGGGCGCAGGGCAGGCAGGGTGAATTCGATCCCCTCGTGGGCGGCCAGGCGCAGGATCGCCTTGTCCGATCGGTCGAAGTAGGCGTTCAGGACATCTTGCAGGGGGATGTCCAGTACCTGTCCCAGCTCCCGGCGGACGGCCTCGGCCGTGACGCTTCCTCCCAGCGGCTCGCCATCCGGGCCAGGGGCGAACGGCTCGCCGAACAGCGCCTGGTAGAGGGCTCCGAGGAGGGCGTTGTCGTAGGCACCCATCGCGAAGTAGCGCTTGCGGGAGACGAGCTCCTCGAAACCCCTCAGGTCCATGAGATGGCCGAAGACCTCCCGGGAGGCCCGGATCACCGTGGTGCCATGGAAGTCGGCGATGCGCTCCTCGGCATCCTCGGGATTGGCGTAGATGATCTGCTTCCCCTTCTCGCGCAGGCGCCGCGCGGCCACGTCCCCAGGCTGGCGGTTCACGGTGTTGCGGGCGTCGTCCAGGTTCTCGTAAGCCGGAGCGAAGACCGGCTTCGGCAGTTTGCGGTAGGAGTCCGAGCGGCAGAGCAGGGCATAGACCCCGGGCTCGTCGCCGCGCCGGAGGAGGGAGACCGCGGCGACCTTGGGGTCTTTGAGGCAGGCCGTCCAGCTCGCGGCCCAGTCCGCGTCGAGGAAGAAGAGGTCGGCGTCGAGGAGGAACAGGTAGTCCGAGGCGAGGGCGAGCGCGGCGTCGTAGAACTCCAGGAAGTCGCGCACGCCCGGTCCGGGTGCTTCCAGAACGGCGCCAGGGAACCAGGCAGGGCTGAACTCGTCCATGTGGGCGTCGCGGAAGATCACGACCTCGACCTTATGGCCGGCCTTCTGCAGGACGGGGACGAGATCGCGGGCCACGAAGCGGTACCAGAGCCGGGCGAGGTCCGGATAGCGATGCGGGCTGGCGATGAGGATGCGCTTCATGAGTGTCTTAGGGATGGTCGGTGCGCGGGCGGTAGCGCCCGGTTTGGTCGAAGCCGCTCTCCCAGATGCCGCCTGCCCACGTGCCCCCGAGGAAGACGCCGCCCCAGAAGGTGCCGCCGCGGAACTCGCCCGAACGGAAGACCACACCCATGAGCGCGCCGGACTCTACGACGCCGCCATCCCACTCGCATTCGAGGAGCACTGCGCCCTGGCATACGGTGCCAGGGCCGAAGGTTTCCTTGTAGAAGAACTCGCCAGGTCCGAGAATACGCGTCATTGGGGCAGTGCCTCCAGGAGTTTCAGGGCGCCTTCGAGGTTCGCTCCCAGCACCAACCGCCAGGCGCCGCTCTTCAGAAGCGCTTCGACGTGACGGTCGTAGCCGGGGAAGCTCTCCTCGGTGCCGGCAGGGCAGCGCCGCCAGATTTCCAGCGCTTCGGGAAGGTCCAGATGCTCCAGGACGCTCCCCCGGCCGGCGCCCCGCTCCAGCAGGACGATGGGTCCGGGCCGGGCTTCCGTGACGGTGCTCCCGGGCCTGATCGAGTCGAGGTCCACTTCGATCTTGATCTTACCAGCGCTCCCAAGCGCCGCGGGCAGGCCCTTGAGCTCGGGGAAGAGGCGGGGGGCGTCCGGCAGGAGATGGAAGAACCAGGGCATGCCGCGCCAGAGCCCGGCTTCGAGATCGACCCAGACTACGTCTTCGGCGAGCGCCTGGAAGCGGGACCGGGCCGCCGCGTAGGCCAGGGTGGTCTTGCCCGAGCCGCTCGGACCGCGGAGGAGGATGGCCGGTCCATCCCGGACCACGGCCGCGCCGTGGACAGCCATGAGGCCGTGTTCCCGAAGCTGGGAGAGGAAGCCGAGGAGGAGGACCTCGCTGCGGAAGGTGGCCGGGTTGGCCACCGCCGATGGAGACAGGCTGCCGGCAGGAAGGCGGAGGGTGATATCCGGCAAGCCCGCGCTATCCGCCGGGCCGAAGCGGCCGAAGGTCTCCTCGGCGATGGCGAGGATCGCTTCGCTGTCGGTCTCCACGAGGAGGGTGCGGCCGAGCGCGTTGAAGATCACCTCCCGGCCTCCGGAAGCCCTCGCCCCTCCCGCTTCAGATGGGTTTGATAGAAGGCATGCGTGTGGCACATCTGGAGCCCTTCGGCGCGGCGCTCCAGGTTCTCGGTCGTGGTGACGAAGAGGACGTGCGAGCCGACTTCGACGACGCGCTCGATCTTCAACTCCCGCACGGTCAGGGCGCCCTCTGGGACCGGGATTCCAAATGAGGGAGAGGGGACAGTCGGGATGGGAAGGTCTTCGACCGTTGCCTCTCTGTGGTTGCGTCCGAGGCCAAAGACGGTCTTTTTCCAGGCCAGGGGGACGGAGCTGACGGCGAGCCGGCCGGCCTCGGTCATGGAAGAGATCGCGGGGCTCGTGCGATGGAGCCCCAGCAGGAAGCAGGGGGGGCCGGCCTCGCCTACCAGGTCCATGGGGAAGAGGTTGCCCCTTCCGTTGCGCTCGTGGCTGACCAGCACTACCGGCCGCGGGGCGGTGAAGAGGACGAACTTGCTGAAGAGGTCACGCGGGACCATCTTCACGTTGCGCGGGTTGCGGTCGCGGAAGAGCTTCCAGCGCTGCATCAGGTAGTGGGAATGGAGGAGCGGTGCCGGCAGGCAGCGGTTCACGCAGCCCGTGGACTCGAAGAGGCCGATCCGATAGGGCGGCGCTTCGACTTCCCTGGCCAGCCGGAGGTGGACATCTCCCAGCTCGCCGACCGAAAGCCACGGCCGATTGCCCAGGGTCAGGCCGTCCAGGCGGATCGCCACCAGGAAGGGGACAAGGGAGACCATGACGTGATTGCGGGAGACGTCGACCGGCTCTCCCGCTCCATGGAGCTGAACCGCGACGTGCCGCTCCGGCTCCGGGTGGCCCACGCACACCCAGCTCAAACCGCCCCCTCCAGGAAGGCCTCGATGCGCCGCGCTCCGCGCCGGCAGCGGGCGAGGAGGCGGAGGCGCTTCGCGGCTTCGCGCGGGCCAGTCCGCAAAGCCTCCCGGAGCAGCGGTCCTGCCGGCACCGTGAGTCCATAGGAGGCCGGAAAGAGCCGGTCGTGCAGTCCGGCGAGGATCCGGTTGCCCAGCATGCCGCCCCAGTGATAGCGGCCGGCCGCCATCAACCGGGAAAGAGAACGGTCCGGAAGGTACTCGGCGATCCGGCGCGGTGCCGTAATGCCGTCGAAGCGCACCAGCTCCGTCCCCGCTTCGTCGAGGTGGAGGAGGCGCACCTCGTACCCGGCGTCCAGCACGGCACGGGTCAGGAGGTCTCCGCTGCAATGGAAGGTCCAGCGGTTCCAGGGGACCGAGAGGTCGATGTCTTCGATGGCGGGGAAGAATCCCGTTGGGAGGGCCGTCAAAGCGCGGCGGTAGACCTCCGTCTTGAGGACGACGGCGAAGGTGCCGTGGCTCGGCCGGCCCTGGCGCGAGATGCAGGCGACCGCGGCCAGCTTCTCGTCCCGCTCCAGGGCGTCGCGCACCTGCGGCCAGAGGTCCGTCGAGGTCCAGAAGACATCCGTGTCGATCAGCGCGAGGTAAGGAGTGGGGCAGCGGACCAGGGCGTCGTTGTAAGCCTCGTAATAGTCCCTGCGCTCCGGCGTGCGTTGGATAACCGGGAAGTCCGGAGCGGGCCGGTCGGAGTCCCAGAAGATCTCGACCACTGCATCTGGAAAGGCGCGGCGGACGCACGCGTGCCAGAGCCGCGCTACGTCTGGATAGACGGTGGAAGTAAGAACAGTAAGGGTAGACCCCGTCTCCTCTCTCCCCGGCTTCGGGGGAGAGAGGGAGGGCTCGCCGTGAGGCGGCCGGTCGCCGCGCGGGCGGTAGCGCCCCAGGCGGTCGTAGCCGCGCTCCCAGGTTCCTCCCATCCAGGTCCCTTCCCAGAAGAGAGTGCCGAGCAGCGAACCGCCGCGCATCTCGCCGGAGCGGAAGAGGCCGCTCACCATGGCGCCGGATTCGAAGACGCCGCCGTCCCACTCGCATTCCAGAAGGACTGCCCCCCGGTTGACCGTCTCCGGTCCGAACCGGCGCTGATGGTGGAGCTCCCCCTCTCCGAGTACGAGCGCTTGCGTCATGGCTTGGGGGAGGAGGGTAACACGCTACAGGACAGCACAGGCCTGCTCCAGTACCGATCGGCACCTTAGATAGGCTGCCTCCGCCTCGGCGACCCGGCCTGCCGGCAATGCGACCGAGATCTCCCGCGCCTCGGACAGGATGCGCCCGGCCGCCAACCGGCCCGAGCGGTCTCCCACTCCTTTCATGCCGTGAAGGGGCTGGAGCCGGTATTCCGAAGACAGCGGGCTTCTCAGGCCGAGGAAGGCGGTCAGCCGTTCCAGTGTCCCTGCGGGGTCCTCAATCAATCGTTCATAGGTGAGGAAGGCGCTCCTCGGGAAGGCGCGGGCGTAGCGCTCCAGGTTGAGCAGGCGCTCGCGGTAATAGTTGAAGGCGTCGTCCAGAGTCGAGTCGAGCTGATGGACGAGGCTCTCGATCGTCCGCCGCGGCTCGCGCAGCAGGAAGACGCAGGTCAGGTCGATCCCCTCGAGGGCTCCCGGGTCGCGGATCAGCCCGTCGTGGAGCAGCTTGTCGAGGACATAGCGGAAAGGCAGTTGCCCTTCATGATGGCCTTCATGAGCGCGGCAGACCCGGTCGGCAAGCTCCCGCATTTTGTCCGTTCCGTCGTACACTACGTGCGTCTCCCCGTACCCGAGGATCTCCGGATGGCTGCAGAGGATCGAGCTCAGCAGCGAGGAGCCCGATCGCATGGTCCCCAGAAGGAAGAGGTAGGCCTGCATGATCGGGAGATTCTCCGGGAAGAGAGTGAAATAGCAAAGGGGCTCGTTTCACTCTACTGGGTAGACGAACCAGGGATTCCCTGATTTTCGGAGGAGAAGAGATGCCGCGCAACCATCGTACCGCCTTGCTCCTGCTGTTCTTCTGTTGTCTCGCCGTACCCGCCTTGCCCGTGGCTGCCCAGCCTGCCTGCACGGCGGCCGGCTCCTGGGTGAACAACCCGGACCTGCCCGACCAGATCCCTGCCGGCGGCGGGCTCTGCCCGTTCTTCCAGTTCTCCTGGGAGAGCTTCCTCGCCCTCGTGGAGCCTTCGGGCAAGAAGACGGGCCAGCTCGTGTTCGAGACCTACATGTCCTCGGACGGGCTGTTCGTGGCGAACGGCCAGCAGCCGCTGCCCTGGGGCAAGTCGCCCTGGCCGCTCACCCTCGGCGGCGTCACCAAGCAGGCCGGTTCCGGCTTCGACCTCATCGCCCAGAGCGGCGTCGAGGTCCAGTTCGACATGTCGGTCAACCAGCCGATGTACAACTACATCACCCAGAACGCCCTTTACAACGAGGGCTGCTTCAACGCCGGCGGCAGCAACATCCACATGCCCCCCGATTCGAACGTGGCGCCGAGCGCGAATGAGTCCATGGAGCTGAAGACCGCCTGGCTGCCCATGGTTCCCTGCGATCCCAAGAAGTATCACTGCACGGTCGCCAAGGTGAACGGTCAAGCGACGCTCGTGGCCCTGATCGGCATCCACATCGTCCAGAAGCTCCCGAACCACGAGGAGTGGATCTGGTCGTCCTTCGAGCACATCGCCAACGCGCCCCAGTGCTCGGACGTGGACCCGGTCCCGGCCGGCTACAAGGACTGGAACTTCTTCAACGATTCGTTCGTCACCGCGGGCCAGCCGTGCACCCCGTGCCCGAACCCCACGGACCCCACGGGAGCGCAGACGGGCGACACGCAGTGCAACGCCGCGACCCAGTGCAACGTCTGGACGAGCGAGTCCGCCAAGCCGAACGTCTGCCGCGTGGCCGACGTGCTGACCGACGTGACGCAGCTCAACAGCAGCGTCTGGAGCCTGCTGCCCAGCAACTCGGTCTGGAAGAACTACATGCTGGTCGGCACCCTCTGGTTCAACCCCGGCATGACCAGCCCCACGGCGCCCTCGCCTCCGGTGCTCGCCGGCTCCACCGGCCTGTCCAACGCGGTCATGGAGACCTTCACGCAGAACTCGCCGGCCGGCTCCGGCATCAGCCAGGGCAACTGCTTCAACTGCCACACCACCAACTTCAAGGCCGACGATCCGACGAACCCGGAAGGCAGCGGCCATGCGGACTTCAGCCACATGTTCGGCCGCATCCAGCAGACCACGACGATCACCTGCCCGCCGTTGACGCAGACCTCGCACGGCCAGACCGTGGCCCCTGCGCCCGTGTCTTCGCACGGTTCCGGCGAGAAGAAGTAACCGTCAGGATCGAAACATCGGCGGGGGCCCTGTCCGTTGGACCCCTGCCGCCCTTTTTTCCTCCAGCACGCTCTCGTAGACCTCCCGCAGACGAGCCCCCACGGCTTCGGCGCTGAACCGTCCGGCCACTCCCCGCGAAATCGCCTCGGAATCGAAGCGGCTCGACAGGGCGCGGTCGATCGCTTGCGCCAGCGCGGCGGGATCGCCCGGCGGGACGATCGCGCCGGCTTCGGGACCGACCAGCTCCTCGGGGCCGCCGCATGCGGTCGCCACCACGGGTACGCCGCAGGCCATGGCTTCGACCGTGGCCACGGAAAAGGTTTCCAACCGGCTCGCCAGGACGAACAGGTCCGCCTCCTTCAGACGGGCCGCCACCTCCGGCCGGTGCAGCTCTCCGTGAAAGGAGACGCGGTCGGCTAGCGGCGACGCCAGAGCCTTGTATTCGTCGAGGCGTTCGCCTCCGCCGATCAGGTCGCAATGCCAGCCGCGGTGCTTCACGAGGCGGAGGGCTTCGAGAAGATCGGGGACGCCCTTGACCGGGGTCATGCGAGTGACGGCGATCAGCCGGCTCCTGCCAGGACGGGGCGATGGCGAGAAGTGCTCGAGGTCCACCACGTTGGGGACGACCTCGTACCTTGCCTCCAGGCCGCTGGACTCCAAGGCGGTTTGCAGCATGCGGCTCACGGGCATCACCCGGCCGGCCTCGCGGAAGGCGCGCCGCTCCAGTTGGGAGAGTGGGCGGGCGAGGGTCGAGTGCTCGGTGAGCACGTACGGCACGCCGAGCCTCCGGGCAATCAGCAGAGTGAGCGCTGCGGCGTCGTAGAAGTGGCCGTGCACGAGGTCGGGCCTGAACGGCAGCTCCCGCAGGCCGCGCAGGGCGCTCGGAAAGGGCCGGCGGCGGAAGCGGACGCGCACGGCCTCGTCTTCCTTTTCGACCTGCCAGAGCGGATCGCGGGCCTTTTGCGTGTGGAGGACCACTACCTCGGCGAAGAGGGACGCGGCACGGAAGTGGTCGCGGGTGAAGGGCGCGACCACCGGGGCCTCCCGGGTGGGGTAGGAGCGGGTGAGGAAGAGGACCTTCAATCCCAGCCAGTGTAAACGGGTTTCAAGATCCGGGGTCTTTCTGATCATCTCGGCTTGTCAGCGAGTCCTTTTCAGAGGAGGATTGGCGTGTCTACTTCCTATGCGTTTGGGTTGAATCTCAGCTTCCGCCGTGGCCTCGTCGCCGCAGTCCTGTTCCTTGCCTCTCTGCCTGCTTTCGCGCAGAACGTCATGACTCTGACGGGCTCGGTGAGCCCGAGGCAGGCGAGCTACATCGGCACGTTCACCTATTCGGCCTCGTCGAGCGGCGGGGATCCGGCGACGACCAGGTACGCGTTCTTCCGCCGCCGGCCCGGCGGCATCTGGATCCCCAGCGTCGACTCCCCGAACTGGCAGGCGAGCAGCACCTACAATTGGAACCCGACCTCCTCCGACGTGGGCACGTGGGAGACCTTCATCTGGGTCAAGGACGGCACCACGCTGTCCACCCAGGGCAACAACTACGGTTACGCCGCCGCCCACAACTCGCAACCGGTCGAAGTCTTCGGGCCGCCGACGGCGCCGGGTCCGACGACGGTGAGCTGCGACTACACAGGAGGAGGCGAGTGCTGGGTGACGGGCGATTTCGTCGCCAGCGTGAGCGCGTCCACCGGCGGACTCGGGAGTCTCAACTACCAGATCTGCCGCAGCAACGACACCACGGGCTGGGGCGGCTGCGACGTGAACCTGACGCTCACCGGCGGCACGTCCATCACGGTCTCGGGCAGCCATCTGCCGTCGGACGGCTACCAGCGCGCCTACTACTTTCAATCCCGGGACTCGGCGGGCGCCTACAGCGGCTGGAACTCGCCCAAGTTCGTGCGGGTGGACCGCCATGCGCCCTCGGTCGGCGCCTCCAACGCCTCGGACGTGACCTGGTACTCCAACCGCACGGCCACGGTCTCGGCGAGCGACTCCGGGTCGGGGCTCCAGTCGGTCCGCTACAGCTGGGGCTCCGCCCACAACTCGAGCTGCACGACGGGAACTTCCACGTCCTCGGGCGCAACGCTGACGGCTCCGGCCGGCGACAACCTGCTGTACCTGTGCGCCAAGGACAACACCGGCCGGGTGGCGCAGTGGAGCGGGCGCTACCGGGTGTCGCCCCTGGGCCTGTCGGGCTCGGTGAGCCCGTCGCAGGGGAGCTATCTGAGCTCGTTCACCTACACCGCGTCGGCGAGCGGCGGGACTCCCTCCACGACCCGTTTCGCCTTCTTCCGCCGCCGTCCGGGCGGCACCTGGATCCCGGACGTCAACGCTCCGGTCTGGCAATCGGGCAACGTCTACTCATGGACGCCGGCCTCCTCTGACACGGGCGCCTGGGACACCTACATCTGGGTCAAGGACGGCGATACGCCGGCCGGCATGAGCGGGCATGGCTACGCGGCCGGCCTCAACACGGGACAGATCACCGTGCTCGGGCCGCCGACCGTCCCGGGCCCCACGACCGCGGCTTGCGCCTACACCGCGGCGGGGGAGTGCTGGGTGCAGGGCGACTTCACGGCGAGCGCGGCCGCGTCGACGGGAGGCTCGGGGAGCCTCGTGTACCAGTTCTGCCGCAGCAACGACACGACGGGCTTCGGCGGCTGTGACGTGAACCTGACGTTCAGCGGCGGCACGTCGATCCTGATCTCGGGCACCCACCTGCCTTCGGACGGCTACCGGCGCGTCTACTACTTCAAGGCCAGGGACTCCGCGGACGCCTTTAGCGGTTGGAATACACCCCTCCACGTGCGGGTGGACCGCCACGCTCCCGCGGTCAGCGCCACCAACGCCTCGGACACGGAGTGGTTCTACAGCCGCACGGCCACGGTGGCGGCGAGCGACGCCCACTCGGGCGTCCACTCGGTCCGCTACAGTTGGAGCTCCGCGCTCGACGCGGCCTGTACGGCCGGCACGGCGACCTCCTCGGGAGCGTCGCTGAACGCGCCGGTCGGGGACAACACGCTCTACCTTTGCGCCAAGGACAACACCGGCCGGGTGGGGCAGTGGAGTGGGCGGTACCGCGTCGCAAACGGATTGAGCCTGACCTCCTGCTCGGTCAGCCCGGCCCAGGGGAGCTACGCCGGCACCTTCACCTATTCGGCCACGGCGAGCGGCGGCATCCCGTCGACGACCCGCTATGCATTCTTCCGCCGGCGGCCAGGCGGCATCTGGATTCCGGACGTCAACGCTCCGACCTGGCTGGCGAGCAACGTCTATCCCTGGAATCCGTCCCAGGCCGATGCGGGCACCTGGGATACCTTCATCTGGGTCAAGGACGGCAACACTCCGCCGACCCAGAACGGCCACGGCTATGCCGCGAGCTGCAACCCGGGTCAGATCACGGTCGTGGGCCCGCCCACGGTTCCTGGCCCCACCACGGTGAGCTGCGCCTACACCACGGCGGAAGACTGCTGGGTGCAGGGCGACTTCACCGCGAGCGTGACGGCCTCGACTGGAGGCTCGGGCTCGCTCGTCTACCAGATCTGCCGCAGCAACGACACCGCGGGCTCCGGCGGCTGTGACGTGAACCTCACCCTCACCGGTGGCACGTCCATCCTGGCCTCGGGGACGCACCTGCCCGCGGACGGCTACCGGCGTTCCTACTGGTTCCAGGCCAAGGACTCCTCGGGAGCCCTGAGCGGCTGGAACGTGCCCAGGTACGTGCGGGTGGACCGCTACGCGCCGACGGTCAGCGCCAGCAACGCCTCGGACACGGTCTCGTTCTCGCACCGCACGGCCACGGTCACCGCGAGCGATACGGGTGGGTCGGGCCTCCAGGGAGTCCGCTACAACTGGAGCACGGCCCTGGATGCCGCCTGCACGACTGGCACGGCGACCTCTTCGGGCTCGGTGCTGACGGCGCCGCCCGGAGACAACCTGCTGTACGTGTGCGCCAAGGACAACACCGGCCGGGTGACGCAGTGGAACGGCCGTTACCGGGTGTCGCCGCTGGACCTGACCGGCACGGTGGCTCCGAAGCCGGCGAGCTATCAGGAAGCCGTGACCTATACGGCCACGGCCACCGGCGGCACTCCGGCGACGATCCGCTACGCCTTCTTCCGCCGCCGGCCCGGCAGCCCCACCTGGATCCCGGACGCGGCCGCTGCGAACTGGCAGGCGGGCAACACCTTCACCTGGCAGCCGGCCCAGGCCGACCTCGGCACCTGGGAGACCTACATCTGGGTCAAGGACGGCGACACGCCGGCCACCATGAACGCCTATGGCTTCGCGGCCGGCTCCAACACGGGGCCGATCGACATCGTGGGAGCTCCGACCGTGCCGGGTGCGACCACGGTGAGCTGCGCGTACACGGCGGCGGGGGACTGCTGGGTGCAGGGCGACTTCACCGCCAGCGTGACCGCCTCGACGGGTGGCAAGGGGAGCCTCGTCTACCAGATCTGCCGGAGCAACGACACCACGGGCTTCGGCGGCTGCGACGTGAACCTGACCCTCACCGGCGGCACGTCCATCCTGGTCTCGGGTACGCACCTGCCGTCGGACGGCTTCCGGCGCGCCTACTACTTCCAGGCCAAGGACACCTCGGGCGCCCTGAGCGGCTGGAACACTCCCAGGTATGTGTGGGTGGACCGTACCGCGCCCGCGGTCAGCGCCACCAACGCCTCGGACTCCTGGTTCAGGAGCCGCACGGCCACGATCTCGGCGAGCGATGCCGGCTCGGGCCTCCAGGGCGTCCGCTACAACTGGAACACCGCCCTCGACGCCAACTGCACGACCGGCACGGTCACGGCGTCGGGGGCGGCGCTGACGGCACCGAACGGCGACAACGTGCTCTACCTCTGCGCCAAGGACAACACCGCCCGGGTGACGCAGTGGAACGGCCGTTACAAGGTGGCCGCGTCCCCGACCATCACGGTGACGCAGCCCCCGGCGAGCTCGAGCTATCTCAACGCGGTCACCTGGACCGTCACGCCGACCGGCGGAGTCACGGGGACCCTCGAGTACCTCATTGCCCGGCACCGGACCGGCAGCAGCGACCCGTGGATTTCCTCGGCCTGGCAGTCGAGCAACGTCTTCACCTGGCAACCGAGCCTGGCCGACGTCGGCAACTGGGAGAACTGGGTCCTCGTGCGGGACAGCCTCACCGCGCCGGACGAGAACGGGACCGGCTTCTCCGCCACGGCCAACGCGGGCAAGGTCGACATCGTCGGCAAGCCGACCGTTCCGGGTCCGACCACGGTGAGCTGCCCGTACTCCACGGCTGCCAATGGTGAGGACAACTGCTGGGTGGCGGGTGACTTCACCGCCACAGTCACCCCGTCCACGGGAGGGATGGGGAGCCTCGTTTACCAGATCTGCCGCAGCAACGACTCGGCGAGCGGCTTCGCCGGCTGCGACGTGAACCTCACGCTCACCGGCGGCACGTCGACCGCGGTCTCGGGCTCCCATCTGGCAGCCGACGGCTTCCGGCGCTCCTACTGGTTCCAGGCCAAGGACTCCGCGGGAGCCTTGAGCGGCTGGAACACGCAGCGCTACGTGCGGGTGGACCGCAACCCGCCCACGGTCGGCGCCGACAACGCCTCGGACGTGTGGTTCAACAGCCGCACTGCCACGGTCTCGGCAGCCGACGTCACCGGCGGTGCCGGCTCCAACTCCGGCTTGGTGGCGGTGCGCTACAACTGGAACGCCGCCCTCGACTCGGCCTGCACCAACGGCACGGTGACCACGGCGGGAGCGACGCTGACGGTGCCGGATGGCGATAACCTGCTGTACCTCTGCGCCAAGGACAACACCGGCCGCGTAGCGCAGTGGAACGGCCGCTACCGGGTGACCCCCGGCCTGCTCGTGACGGGCGCTGTCAGCCCGAGGAAAACGAGCCACGGAAACGTCTTCACCTTCACAGCCACGGCGAGTGGCGGAGCTCCGGGTACCTACCAGTACGCCTTCTTCCGCCGCCGGCCCAACGGCGCCTGGATCCCGGCCGTCACCGCTCCGGTCTGGCAGACGGTCAACAGCTTCACCTGGACGCCCACGCAGGACGACACCGGCATCTGGGAGACCTACGTCTGGGCCAAGGACGCCAACACGACGCCCACCCAGAACGGCCACGGTTACGGGGCTGGCCAGAACACGCAGCCGATCGAGGTCCTGCCGGCCCTCACCCTGACGTCCACGAGGAGCCCGGCGCAGTCCAAGGCGGGGGAGACCCTGACCTGGACGGCCACCGCCACCGGCGGTGACCCGGCGACGCGGCAGTTCGCGCTCTTCCGGCGCCGGCCCGGCGGCACGTGGATGCCCAGCGTGAACGCTCCGGACTGGCAGACGAGCAACGTCCTGTCCTGGACGCCGGCCGCGGAAGACGTCGGAGTCTGGGAAATCTACATCTGGGTCAAGGACGCCACCACGCCGGCCAGCCAGAACACGCACGGCTACGGCGCGGGCTATGACGCGGGCCCGGTCGAGGTCGTGCCGGCGGAGGAGCCCGACTTCGCGCTCGACCTGACTCCCGCGGCGATCACGATCGTGAGGGGAGGAACCGCCCAGTACACCCTCTCCATCACCGCCAATTCCACCTTCGTGGGCCCGGCGGCCCTGGCCGTCTCCGGCCTGCCCCCAGGGGTCACCCACACCCTGCAGCCCGCGGCCGTCGAGGCCGGTGACACCGCTACGCTCACCGTGGCCACCGGTGCCGGCACCCTGCCGGCGACCTACAACATGATCGTCACGGCCACGGCCCACGGCCTGACGCGGACGGCGGTGCCCGGCCTCACCGTGCGGCCGCCTTCGGCCCCCGGCGAGCCGGTCATCGACTCCATCTCCCCCGACCTGTTCGACGGCGGCGTGGTCAAGACGATCACGATCATCGGCAAAAACTTCCAGGGCGCCATCGTGACGGTCGCCGAGGAGGAGCCGGATCCCGACAATCCCACCATCCGGGTCTTCCCGTCCGTCGTCCAGGCAACCGTGAGCTCCGACGGCAAGCGCATCGACGTCCAGGTCGACTGCACCGAGCCGGGCATCATGGACTTCTATGCGCTGGTGGTGGACAACGGCGTGGGCGATGCCGCCGCGTCGAAGCCCTTCCGGGTCATCCCGGCGGGACCGGTGGTGGACCTCGTCACTCCCAACCGGCCCGAGCGGGGCGGAGGCGGCGTCTACGTCCTGGCCCTCGCCGGCTACAACCTGCGCGACGCCACGGTCTACTCGGAGCCGGCCGGAGCCGTGGACGTCTTCGGCGTGGATGCGACCGACGACACCCACATCAACGGGCTGCTTCGCATCCCTGAGGATGCCGAGCCCGGTCCGGTGGACCTGGTAGTCCGGGATCCCCAAGGCCGCGAGGCGCGCATCACGATCATGGTGGTGGGCTCCGGCGAGGCCATGGTGGCCACGCAGCGGCTCAGGACTCAGCGCGTCGACCCCTCGACGCTCCAGGCCATCGGCGGCCCGTCGCCCACCGTGCTCTTCCAGCGGTTCGCGGTGCGCCAGTCCACCGAGGCCACGAGCAACGGGGTGCGCGTGCTCGCCACCAACTCGTTGGAGAACCTGAGCGCCGGCTCCTTCAGCTTCACCCTGTACTACCGGTACACCATGAACCTCTTCAACTTCACGTGGTCCCGCGCCTTCACCTTCGATCCCGTCACCGGCGAGGTCGGCGACGCGATCCTGAAAGGCCTCGGCTTCGGCGACCGCGTCCGCTTCGGGGCCTTCGTGCTCGCCTTCCACCTGCGGGTGGACCTCACGGTCGAGGTCATGCTGACCAACCAGGGCTTCACGTGGCCGCGCTTCTGCATCGGGATCACCGTTGCCCTCCAGATCCCGGGCCTCGAAGGCTTCTACGAGCACTGGGACTTCTGCCGCGGGGGCTACTACACCCCGTTCAACTCCGGCAGCACGAGCTCCCTCAACGCCACCGGCGGCAACTGCGCGGCCGTCACCCAGGAGGGGCCACCGCAGAACGGCCTGATCTTCGCCGAGGTCGAGCAGCGAGGGTGCTGCAGTCAGCCGATCGAAGTGACGGGGCAGGGTGTCGCCTTCAGCGGCAGCCGCTTCGCCACCTCGTTCCAGATCAACACTCCGAGCGCCGGCGCCACGACTCCCGGCCAACAGTGCACCTGCAGCGTGACGGCGGCCCCGGCCTGCGTGGTCAAGGACAAGCACCATTCGTTCACCGCCAGCGGACAGCCGGCAGGCGGCAGCTACCAATGGCAGGTAGTGAACGGCGGCCCGCGTGTCGACATCACCAGCGGCGAAACCAGCGACACAGTGACGGTACGCGGCGAGGAGACCAGCCAGGCAGCCGACGACGTCGAGCTGGAGGTGACGTACACGCAGGGCAGCTCCGTCTGCTCGCAGCGCGTCAAGCTGTCGGTCATCGAGATCGAGCCGGTGCTGATCGAGCCGCTTTCCTTCAGCGATAACGGTACGGCGAGCTCGAGCAACTTCCCGGCCAACCACCCTGGCTACGCGCCGTACGGCATGCCGACTCTGGGTCTGAGGAGCCCGAACAACCCGGCGCAAACCACTGGCTTCTACAACAACATGGAGCTCTCGGCCAAGATCAAGCCGTGCGACTCCAACCTGCGCTGCAGGTTCGACTTCAAGCGCACGCGGCAGGGCACGGTTGCCGACCTCCTGCCCAACGGACAGAACAATCACTTTGCGGAGGACTGCCCGCAAGGCGGTTGCAACGACGATCCGCACGACACCGACGAGGATCTGGCAGTGGATTCCAGCTGCACCATCTTCTCCCTGGACGTGCCTGGGGTCGGCGTGGCCTCGACGACCGGGGCCTGCTCCGCGGGTACCACCGACGTGGTGAACTGCCTCAACTTCAACGAATGGCTGCTCGTGGACGGGGTCCGCGCCACTCAGGACTTCGAGTGGCACGCCTCCACCCGTATCCAGTGCAACACGGCCACGAACGCCTACCGCCGAGTCGCCATTGGTCCCGGAAACCGCATGGGTACGGGGCACATCGACTGCAGCTTCCAGACGGCCACCACTCGCATGACGGCGCAGCCCGGCGCCGGCTCCGGGATCGTGGCCGCGCCGTCCGGCCCCACGTCTTCGGAGACGGCGCCGCTCCAGTCGGTCGCATATCTCGACGATGCCGACAGAACCGTTCGCGCCAACGCCTACAAGGCGCTTTCGGACAAGGTGAAGCGAGGAGTGCTCCAGGGCCGCGAGCGCGCCGAGGTCGTGAACGGTCTCGTCGAACGAGCCCAGGATGCGGCGCGCGACGGAGAGTTCTGGTCCACGCCGCTGCTCGCCATCGAGCTCCTCGGCGAGCTGCGAGCCCCGGAGGCCGTGCCCGTGCTGCTCGAGCGCCTGCTCGACGACTTCGCGCGGCCGATCGTGGGCTCGGCGGACCATGCGACCCCTGCCGCCCAATCGCTGGCGAAGATCGGGGCTCCAGCGGTCGAGCCGCTCCTCGAGCTCGCGACCAACGGCAGCGACGAGGAGTGGAGCGCCGCGAAGCAGAGCCTCGACCTGATGCCGACGACCCCGCAGCTGCGTGAAGCCGTGAGGTCGCGGCTCGCCGGCAGCGCCGACGAACGAGAGCAGGAACGCCTCCGTGCCCTGCTCGATCTTGTGGAGTGAAGCGCCCTAGGCCTCGACCTCGCCGGCCGAGGCCAGCAGGGCTTCCCGGGACCGCGCCGCTGCGTCGCGCAGCTCGGCGGCGCGGACCGGATCGGTACCCGCCAGGCGGAAGGACTCGACCTCCTGGCGGAGCCACTGGTCCGCATGCTTGTAATAGGTCCGGGAGTGGCGGCCGCGGATGGCGTGATCGCGGTCGCTCCCCGCGGCCCAGCTCTCGGGCGCCACCACGCGGCCTGCGACCTCGTTGTAGTAGGCCGTGTTCTTGATCGGATAGGCCACGGTGGTGAGGAAGACCCCGGGATCGCTCTTCTTCACGTGATCGATCGTGGCCTCGATGTCCTCGACCGTCTCCCCCTCGTAGCCCCACATCAGGAACATGCCCACCTCGATGCCGTGGCGGCGGGCGGCCTGGCAGGCCCACTGCACCTGCTCGGGCGTCACCCCGCGCTCCATGGCGTCGAGGACGCGCCGGCTGCCGCTCTCCGAGCCGATCCAGATGCGGTAGCAGCCCATCTCCGCGAGCGTCGCCAGCACCTCGTCCTTCATCATCCGGTCGGCGCGCGAAATGGTTTCGAAAGGCAGGTGCAGGCCGCGGCGCTTCAGCTCGGCCGAGTACTCGAAGAGCCAGCGGTGATTGATCGTGAAGACGTCGTCCGCGTACCAGACCTGGTCGGGATGGTACGTGTCGCGGATCAGCTCCAGCTCGTCCGCGCAGTTGCCCACGCTCCGCCGCCGGTGGGTGAAGCCGAACACGGCGTGCGAGCACCAGCGGCAGTGATAGGGGCAGCCGCGGGCCGTGATCAGGTTGACGCTCCCCATGCCGTGATGCTCGCGCCAGACGTCCACGTAGCGGGCGGTGTCGATCTGCCCGCGGTCGGGGAAGGGGAGGGAGTCGATGTCCTCGATCTGCTCGCGGGCGGGGTTCTTCACCATCTGCCCGTCCTCGTCGCGGAAGATCGTGCCGGCGACCCCGTGCAGGCGGTGGGGGCCGCGCTCGGACAGGGCCGGCAGCAGCTCGGCCATGGTGCGCTCGCCCTCGCCGTCCACGATCACGTCGGCGCCACCCCCGAGATAATTGAGGTACTCCTCGGGCCAGCCCGCAGCCTCGGGACCGCCGAGCACCACGGTCCACCCCTTCACCTTGGCCTGCCTGACCACGTCCAGCACCGACGCCCGGGTCATCAGGTTCGTGTAGATCCCGATCACTCCGGGACTGGCGGCCAGCCGCTGGTACAGCTCCTCCCGGTTCGCGAAGGTCGTGTCGAAGACCTCCACCGCAAAGCCCTCCTGCCGCAGGTAGGCGGACAGGTAGAGCAGCCCCAGGGTGGGGTAGGGCTTCATGATCTGGCGTTCCTTCTCGTCCTCGAAAAGGAAGTAGCCGTGGGTGAGGAGGATGTCGGCCATCAGTTGAAGTCCTTGCTGAGGTCCGGGGCTTCGAGCTCGCCGTACGGCTTGTGGATGCGCGTGGGCTCGGCGCTGCGGCATTCGACCTCGAGGCGGCCCAACTCCAGCCAGTCGGCGTTCAAGCGGTCCAGCTCCTCCAGCAGGCCGGGGTCCACGCCCCTGGCCAGCCGGTGCCGCAGGTCCAGGTCATGGTGCACCACCTGGTGGAGCTTGCGGTAGAAAGGGGTCTGGTAGGTCCCCTGGAACATCATGGCGAGGTCGTTGCTGTCCTGCCAGTTCTCCTGGCCGCTCAGCTCCTCGCGCACCATGTCGAAGAACCGGGTGCCGGGGAGGGGATAGCTGACGCTGATCCCGACGTCGTCCGGCAGGGCCTCGCGCACCATGCGGACGGTCGCGAGGATGTCCTCGAAGGTCTCGCCGGGGTAGCCGAACTGGAGGAAGAAGCAGGCCTTGATGCCCGCGGCCTTGAGCCGTTGCCGGGCCTCGTGGATCTTGGCGACCTTGGTCCCCTTGTCCATGGCGTCGAGGATCTTCTGGCTGCCGCTCTCGGCGCCGAGCCAGACCTCCACGCAGCCGGCGCGGGCGAGCCCGTCCACCGCGGCAGGGGTCATCAAATCCACCCGCGACTGGATCATGAACGGGATGCGGGCGTCGCGCGCCTCGATCTCCCGCGCCAGCTCCGGCACCCACTGCGGGCGCAGGCCGAAGATGTCATCCGCGAACCAGACGTGGTCGGGCTTGAGCAGGCGCTTGACCAGGGCCATCTCCTCGGCCAGGTTGGCGGGCGAGCGGATCGCGTACTGCTGCCCCCAGATCGGCTTCGCGCACCAGTTGCAGTGGAACGGGCAGCCCCGGGTGCTGACCATGTTCACGCTGTAGTAGCCGTGCGCCCCTGTCCACGCCGCGCGGTAGCGCTCGCCATCCACGAGGTCCCAGGCGGGGAAGGGGAAGACGTCGGGCCGGCGCTCGGGAGACCGGGCCGCCGTGCGGCGCACGCCGCTCGGGTCGGCCGGATCGGGGAGCGCGAGCCCCGGGATGCTGCCGGCATCTCCAGGCTGGCATCCGGGCCGGCGACCGCTCAGGGTGTCGATCAGCTCGACCAGCGTCCAGTCCGCCTCGCCGAGCAGGGCGTACTCGATCCCGTGGGCGAAGTAGAGCTCGGGATGGTCGGTGACGTCCGAGCTGGAGGCGATGACGGTGGCGCCCATGGCGCGGGCCTGGGCGCTCATCCGCCACGCGGCCTCGCGGGCGTGGGTCAGGCACATCTTGGTGAGGAAGTTGAAGTTGTCCTCGAAGAGCACCACGAAGCGCGGGCGGTGGCGCTCCAGGGCCTCCGAGAACTCGTGCTCCCCTGCAGCCAGCGTGGCATCGAACAGGCCAACCTCGTAGCCGTGGTCCCGCAGGTTGCTGGCGGCATAGAGCGTCCCCAGCGGCGCATACGGCTTCATCTTCTGGAGCTGCTTGGAATCGTTGCTCAGGAAGAAGGAGTGGCCGAGGAGGACGTCACTCATGGATGGCGGGCCCTTTCGCGAATGAGAGCGACTATAGCCTCGGGAACCTCAGGGGTCAACGATCTCCGGACCCGCTGGAGCCGTCCTACCCGTGGCGCGGACTGCTCAACCCGCGGGTGGAGCCGGAAAACCCGCCGCTGGAGACAAAAAACCCGCGGCTGGGAAGCCCTGACCGGCGGGTTGACACGCCCAACCCGCGGGTTGAGGCGCCAAACCCGCCGGTTGGGAGGCCGAACCCGCCGGTTGTAACAAAAAACCCGCGGGTTGCAACGTAAAACCAGCGGGTTGAAGCACAAAACCCGCGGGTTGGACCGTTCCACCCGCGGGTTGGGAGGCTCCGGCAGCGGGTTGGCCGGTTCAAACGAGCTCTGCCGCCGTTCCGTAATATTGTTTGTAAGGTTGGGGCCGTACTATGGGCATTGAGAGACGTAAGCGGGTCCTTAACGGCGACTCGCTAACGCTTCCCTCCCTCAAAAGCGGCCCCTAGAGGCCGCCTTTTTTTTGCCTCTGTATGATAGCGGCGGTCGGCTTCACGGAGGATACGTGCGCATCAAAGCCCTTCCGCCCCTGCTTGTCCTGCTCCTGCTCCCGGCTCTTGCCCCTGGGGGCGCTGCCGCTCCCATCCCTGTCACCGGCCTGGTATTTGGCCCCCCAGGCGGTTCAGCCGGCTCGCCGGTCGCCGGCGCCCGCGTCCTGCTGATCCCCACCCTGGGCCTCGACGAATCCGCCAGGATCGAGCTGGCGGGGAAGTCCCATCCCGATCCCACGGCCACGGCCGTCACTGGCGCGGACGGCTCCTTTCGCCTGGAGGCGCCCGATTCAGGGATGTGGGAGGTTGTGGTCGAGGCCAAGGGGATGGTTCCTCAAGAGATCCTCCTGCAGCCGCTCGTGGAGGAGGTCGAGCTCCCGCCCTTGCGGCTGGAGAGCGACGCGAAGCTGGAGGTGCGGGTGGCCGGCTCCGACGGCAAGCCCCTGGCCGGCGCCCGGGTGCTGGCCGCCGAAATGCCTGGCTCCCGAGGTTTCCTGCGCGGGGACCTGGGGCGCTGGGGGACGCCGGACCGCGCCGCCCTGACCGACGCCAAGGGAGTGGCGGTCCTCCCGCGGAGCGTCCGGGAGCGCCTGCTGGTGCGCGCCGGGGTGGAGGGCCAGCCTTTCGCAGAGCAGGAGGACGTGGGGAGCGGCTCCGTGACCCTCCGCCTGGCCGCCGGGACGGCACGGGAGGTCCGGGTGATGGAGGCCACCGGCAAAAATCCCGTGCCGGGAGTCTGGGTGCGGGTCGGCGAGGGCCGCTGGACCGCGGGCAAGACCGACGCCGACGGGCGCTTCTCCGTGCCTCTGGCCGCCAAGAGCAAGATCGAGGTCGTCCTGACCGCGGAGGATGGCCGGCAGCTCGAAACCTATATCGAGCCCTCCAAGCCGGAGCCTCTGAAACCCGACGAAAAGGGGCCGCGCACCCTGCTGCTGCCCGTCCTGGAGACTCTGGCCGGCCGGGTCGTGTCCGCGGCCGATGGCCGTCCGGTCGCCGGCGCCCTGGTCTGGAACCAGGAGCCGAGCGCGGCCCGGCGCACCGGCGCGGACGGCGCCTACGTGCTCAAGGTGATCGCCGGCCGCGATGCATGGCCGCAGGCGGCAGCGGCCGGTTACCTGCCGGCGGATGCCCGGATGGGTGTGCCGTCCGGGCCGCGCCGCGGCCCGACCCTGGCGCTGGAGCCTGCCCTCGCCGCCGTCGGCGTGGTGGTGGACGAGCAGGGCCGGCCGGTACCCGGGGTCCAGGTCCAGGCGTCGCCACAGCCGATGGCCGCCATGCGGGGGCGCTACTCCGCGATGCTCAGCGGCGGGACCTCGCGCACCTCTACCGCGGGCCGCTTCCGGGTTTCCGGGCTGGTGGCCGAGGTCGGCTACGACCTGCGGCTCTCCAAGGCCGGGTTCGCCGTGGCCCGGGCGGAGGTCCCGCCGCTGGAGCGTGGCCGGCCCACTGGGACCGATCTGCGGATCGTGCTGCGCAAGGGGAAGACCGGCTTCGGCCGCGTCGTGGACCAGTCCGACCAGCCGGTCGTGGGGGCCCGGGTCGAGCTCCGCCCTGTGCAAGGGGGAGACCGGCGGATGAGCATCATGCGCCTGCGCGAGAGCGGATCGGTCAAGTACGAGGGGACCGCGGATGCCACCGGCCGGTTCGAGGTGCGGGACCTGCCCGCGGGCACCTGGGAGCTGACGGCCCGCGGTGGTGGGTTCGCGCCGCTGACCGTACCCGGGCTGGCGGTCCCCGAAGGCGGCGGTTCGACAGACCTGGGCACCGTGGTCCTGGTCCCGGGAGTGGGGATCGAGGGCTACGCCGTCGACCCCGAAGGCCGGCCAGTGCCTGGCGCGGAGATCCGCCTGACCGAGGCCAG
The DNA here is from genome assembly GCA_963741305.1 of uncultured Holophagales bacterium. Taxonomy (GTDB): domain Bacteria; phylum Acidobacteriota; class Thermoanaerobaculia; order Multivoradales; family UBA5704; genus DATMER01. The sequence continues at coordinate 1,662,424 of CAVUHL010000003.1, forward strand.
CTCCGACCCCATGTCCCGGTACCTGGCACAGGAGGAGGGCCTGCCCGTGGCCACGAGCGCCCAGGACGGCTTCTTCCGGATCGAGGACCGGCGCACCGGAGAAACCGTGGACCTCGACGCCTCCCGGTCCGGCTATGCCCCGGCCGTGGCCTCCAGCGTCCAGGTGCCGCCCGACCAGCCGGTCCGCCTCGTGCTGCAGCCCTCGTCGACCGTGGAAGGCCGCACCGTGGACCCGGATGGCAAGCCGGTCGCGGGCGCCCGGCTCTTCATCCAGCCATCCGACCCGGTGACGGTGGGCGGCAGGCTGCGGATTTTCACCGCGGCGCGCTCGCAACAGGCGGTCTCGGACGAGACGGGCTTCTTCCGCATCGAGGACGTCATCCCCGGCGGCTTCGAGCTGCAGGCCATGGCCACGGGCTACCAGCGGAGCGAGCTCGACAACCTGGAGGTCCGGCCCGGGCAGGAGCTGAAAGGGCTGGAGGTGATGCTTGCGCCGGGTGCCTTGATCGAGGGGCGGGTCTTCTCCCCCTCGGGGCAGCCGCTGGCCGGGGCGGAGGTGGGCGTGGTGGATCCGGCGAGCCACTTCTTCTTCGGCACCGCCGACACGGACGGCGACGGCCGCTACCGCCTGGAGGGGGTGGCCCCCGGAACCCGCTCGGTGCAGGCCGAGCACAAGGCCTACCGCCGGGCGGTCAAGGAGGTGGAGGTACGGCTGGGGGAGAACTCCGTCGACCTCCGGCTCGAAGGGGGCGTCGAGGTCAGCGGCCGGGTGGTGGACGAAGGGGGGACCCCGGTGGCGAGCGCCCGCGTGTCCCTGCGGGAAGGATCGGGGATGGGCTCCTGGAACCAGCCGAGCGCCGCCAGCGGCGCCGACGGCTCCTTCAAGCTCGACGGCGTGGCGGACGGCACCTACCAGCTCGTGGCCGAGAAGGAAGGGTTCGCGCGCAGCCGGTCCGGGCAGGAGGTGAAGGTCGCGGGCAGCTCCCTGAGCGGGTTCGAGGTGAAGCTGACCACCGGCGGCGCCATCGTCGGCCAGATCCTGGGCCTGGACTTCGCGGACCTCTCCAAGGTGCAGATCTGGGGCAGCGGCCGGCAGACCGGACAGGTCCTGGCGGACGGCAGCTACCGCATCGAGCACGTCGAGCCGGGGGAGCACCGGGTCAGGGCCTCCCTGTCCGGCGGCTCGCGGCAGGCCGAGGGCCGGGTCACCCTGGAACCGGGTGCGCCCGAGGCGCGGCTCGACCTGGAATTCGGCGGTGGCCTCACCCTGACCGGCCGGGTGCTGCGCAACGGCGTGGCCGCCAGCGGCCTGAACGTGGTGCTCTCGGGCAGCGGGGAGTCCGGCCGCCATGGCGACACCGATCACCAGGGGCGCTTCCGCTTCGAGGGCCTCGACGCCGGCAGCTACGAGCTGCAGGTCTTCGGCTTCCGCTCCGGCTCGCAGCACAGGGAATCCGTGGAGGTCTCGGCCGACCGCGACGTGCTGATCGAGCTGAACACCGTCGCGGTCTCGGGCCGCGTGGTGGACGCCGCGGACCAGACCCCCATCCCCAATGCCCAGGTCATCCTGATGTCCGCGCAGCCGGATGAGGCGTCCCCCGGGCAGAACTCGGAGACCACGAGCGATTCGCGCGGGATTTTCCGGCTGCGCGACGTCGCCGAGGGGAGCTGGAAGGTGCGGGCGGTGGTGGCGGGCTACGGGCCTGAGGAGGTGGACGTCCAGGTCGATTCCAACCGGCCGGTGGACGGGGTGGAGCTGTCCCTGGAAGCCACGGAGGGGGTCGTGCTGGAGGTGCTGCTGTCCTCGGGCCGGCCGCCGGACATGGTGCACACGGCGGTGATCGACGCCGCGGACCGGGTGATCTCCCGGGGCACGTACCCGCCGGGGGAGGATGGCCGGGTGCGGGTCGAGAGCGTGGCCCCCGGCACCTGGGAGCTGTTCCTGGACGCGGACGGCTCGGCGTCGGTCGTGGTGCCGGTGACCGCTCCGGGCAATGGGGGAAGGGTAATCCTGCCGCCGGCTGGTGGGCTGAACCTCAAGGTCCCCGGCCTGTCGGAGGCCCGGGTGGGAGCCAGGGTCAAGCTGACCGACGCGAGCGGCAAGCTCTTCCGGATGGCGTGGGGAGGCCAGGTAATGAAGGAATTCGACCTTCAGGGAGGAACGAGGAGGTTCGAAAAGCTCACGCCAGGCCAGTGGACCCTCGACGTTTCCGCCACCGACGGCCGCACCTGGACCGGCAGCGCCACGGTGCTCCCGGGAGGGACGGCCGAGGTGACTCTGGAGTAGGGGATCAAGGACCTGAAGGACGTAAAGGACTTAAAGGACCCAAAGGACACCGGATCCTGTCCTTCGTCCTTAGAGTCCTTTACGTCCTTTAAGTCCTTTAAGTCCTTTACGTCCTTTCCTTGGAGGAGACCCTTGCGCGCCAAAGCCTTCCTGATTCTGCTCCTGCTCGCTTCGCCTGCGCTCGCCGCCCCAATCCCCATCGGTGGCCAGGTCTCCCCATCCGTCAAGGACGCCCGCGCGCTCCTCATCCCCCTGGCCTCGGTGATCGAGGCCGGACGGCTGGAATTGGAAGGGAAGGCCGATCCCGAGCCCGTGGCGAGCGTGGCGGTGGCGGCGGATGGCAGCTTCCGGCTGCAGGCTCCCGAGCCGGGGATGTACAGGGTGATGATCCAGGCTCCGGGCTTCGTGCCCCGGGAGCGCAGGCTCGCGCCCCTGCTCGAAGAGACGGACCTCCCGGCCGTCGAGCTGAAGAAGGACGTCCGCCTGGAAGTGCGGGTCACCGGGGCGGACGGCAAGCCCGTTCAGGGCGCCCGGGTGCGGATCGGCGACCGTCCATCCAGCGGCTGGAACATGGATTCGGAGGAGTGGCTGGTGCCGGTCCGATCCGGTCTGACCGACGGTCAAGGCAAGATCGTGCTGCCTCGCGATGCGTCCGAGCGGCTCCTCGTGCGGGCGGGCACGCCGGGCCTCCCGTTCGCGGAGCGGCGCGATGTGCGGACCCCGGCCGTCGCCCTGGCCCTGCCGGCACTGCCGGCGGAGAGCATTCGTGACCTCCGGGTTCTGGACGCCGCCGGCAAGCCCGTACCAGGGGCGCTCGTCCGCCTGGGCGAGGCCCGCTGGGCCGCTGGCCGGACCGGAGCGGACGGCGTCCTCCCGGTGCCGCTCGCCGGCAAGCTGAAGCTGCAAGTCCTCGCCATCGCCGAGGACGGCCGCTCCGCCACCCTTTATCTCCAACCGAAGAAGCCCGAAGAGACCGGCCCCCGCGATCTGCGGCTGCCGGCTTTCGAGGCCCTGGCCGGCCGGGTCGTTTCGACCCTCTCCGGCCAACCCGTGGCGGGCGCCCTGGTCTGGGCCGCGGACATCGGCAGGTTCCAGCGGACCGCCGCGGACGGCGCGTACAAGCTGTCCGCGGTGCCGGGCCGCGAGCTTCCGGTCACGGCCATGGCCGCCGGCTTCCTCCAGAGGCAGGCCAACTGGCTGGTCAAGGGGGGTGAACGGCGGGCGCCGACGCTGGCCCTGGAGCCGGCGTTCACCGCGGCCGGGGTGGTCGTGGACGAGCAGGGCAAGCCGGTCGCGGGCGTCGAGGTCAAGGCCCGCACACAGCCGGGGAGCCGCAACCGGGATTACTGGCAGAGCGGCGGCAACGCGCGCACCTCCGCGGCCGGCAGGTTCCGCATCCCGCGGCTGGCGGGCGTGGTCGCCCACCAGCTGCGGCTCACCAGGAAAGGCTACGCCCCGGCCACCGCCGACGTGCCGCCGGCCGAGCCCGGACAGCCCGCCTCGGAATTGCGGATCGTGCTGCGCAAGGGCCGGACCGCCTTCGGCCGTGTGGTCGACCCGGGCGACAAGCCAGTTGCCGGAGCCGGGGTGGTCCTGCAGCTCGAGCCTCCGACCGGCTCCATGATCCGCATCATGATCGGTTCGGACGGCTCCAACCGCTTCGAGGCCACGGCGGATGCCAACGGCCGCTTCGAGCTGCCGGACCTGCCTCCCGGCACCTTCAACCTCACGGCCAGCGGCTCCGGCTTCGCTCCGGCTTCCGTGCCGGGCCTGTCGATCCCGTCCGGGGCCGGCTCCACCGATCTCGGCACCGTGACCCTGGTCCGGGGCGTAGCCCTGGAAGGCTATGTGACCGGCCCCGACGGCAAGCCGGTCGAAGGCGCCCAGGTGTCCGTCGTCGAAGCCTCGGGCGATCCGGTGGCTGCCCTCGCCCGCGGGAGAGAGCTGCCCATGGCTGTCACCAGCCTGGACGGCTTCTTCCGGGTTGAGGACCGGCGAGCCGGCGAGAGCGTCGACGTAGAGGTCCGCCGGTCCGGCTATGCCAAGGGCAGCGCCCCGGGCGTGCAGGTGCCGTCCGAAGAGCCGGTCCGCATCGTCCTGCGCCCCTCCTCGGCCATGGAGGGGCGGACCGTCGATCCGGACGGCAAGCCCGTGCCCGGGGCCCGCATCTCGCTCAGTCCCGTGGCTCCGGCGGCCATCGGCCGCGGCATCGCCGTGTTCACCGCCGAATCCTCGAGGCAGGGATCCTCAGGGGACGACGGCTCCTTCCGGATCGAGGACGTCCCGCCCTCCTCCTACGAGCTTCGGGCCGAGGCCGCGGGCCGCGAGGCCGCCAGCATGACGAACCTGGAAGTCCGCTCGGGCGAGGATCTCCTGGGCGTGCAGGTGGTGCTGCCGCCCGGAGCAATCCTGGAAGGGCGCGTCCTTGCGCCGGGTGGCCGTCCCCTCCCGGGTGCCCGCGTCTCGCTGGTCCAGTCCGAGGCCGCGATGGGCGTGACGAGGTTCGGGACCGCGCCGGCCAGGGCTGACGGCGACGGCCGCTACCGCCTGGACGGGGTGGCCCCCGGGACGCGGCTGTTCCGGGCCGAGGGCGAGGGCTTCCGCGAGAAGGTGCGGGAGCTGGAAGTGCGGGCGGGGGAGAACGCCCTCGACTTCGAGCTGGAAGGCGGCGCCGAGATCACCGGCCGCGTGGTGGACGACGACGGCACGCCGGTCGCCGCCGCCGAGGTGACCCTGCACGAGGGGTGGAACTCCTGGACCCTGCCGAGCGGCTCGACCCGCCCGGATGGCACCTTCACCCTGTCCGGCGTGGCCGATGGCACCTACCGGATCACGGCGGAGAAGGAGGGCTATGCCCAGTCCCAGGGGCAGGATCTGACCGTGGCCGGCAACCTGTCCGGGGTCGAGGTCCGGCTGAGCACCGGCGGCACCATCGTGGGCCAGCTGTCCGGCCTCGACTTCGCCGAGCTGTCGCAGGTGCGGGTCTGGGTGGACGACGAGTTCCGGCAGGGCCGGGTCCTGCCGGACAGCTCCTACCGCATCGAGAACGTCGAGCCGGGCGAGCACCGCGTGTTCGCCTCCCTGCGCGGCGAGCGCCAGACCGACGGGCGGGTCACCCTTGAGCCGGAGGAGCGCGAGGTGCGGCTCGACCTGGAGCTCGGGGAAGGATACCGGCTGACCGGCCGGGTGCTGCGCAACGGTGAGGCGGTGCGGGGCGAGAACGTCTCCCTCGGTGGGGCGGGCGTGTCCGGGCGCTGGGCCAAGACCGACCACGAGGGACGGTTCCGTTTCGAGGGCCTGGAGGCCGGCACGTACGACCTCACGCTCATCGACCCCCGCGGGCAGGCGCAGCACAAGGAAACCGTGGAGCTCTCGCGGGATGCCGAAGTCGAGCTCGAGCTCGTGGCGGTGACCGTCGCGGGGCGGGTACTGGACTCGTCCGACAAGCAGCCTCTCTCCGGCGTCCAGGTGACGCTGCAACCGCCCAAGGGGGGCGAGGTCAACACCTTCCTCACGCTGGACGCGGTCACCGACTCGCGCGGCGGGTTCCGGCTGCCGGACGTGCCCGGCGGTAGTTGGCGAGTGCGGGCGGTCCGGGACGGCTACACGCCGGAAGAGCAGGGCATCGAGGTGGATGCGGGCTCGGCAACCGAAGAGCTGGAGATCACGCTCCAGGCCACCGAGGGAGTGACTTTGCAGGTGGTGCTCGCCTCGGGGCGCGCGCCGAGCTACGTGCGGGCCGCGGTGCTCGACCCGGCGGGCCAGGTGACCGCCTCGGGAGCCTATCCGACGGGGGAGGAAGGCCGGCTGCGCCTGGAGATCGTGCCCGCCGGCTCCTGGGACCTGATCCTGGACGCCGACGGCGCGGCCCCGGTCACGGTGTCCGTGACCGCCCCGGGCAACGCCGGCCGCGTCGTGCTGCCGCTGCCGGGAGTCCTGGACCTGAAGGTGCCTGCCCTGCAGACCGCCCGCGTCCGCGCCCGGCTCACGCTGACCGACCAGAACGGCAAGCCGTTCCGCACCCCCTACGGGGAAACCCTGAAGGGCTTCGAGCTGGAGGCCGGCGCCCTGAAGCTCGAGCGCCTCGCGCCCGGCACCTGGAAGCTCGACGTCGCCGCCGACGACGGCCGCACCTGGTCAGGCACGGCCACGATCGTCCCCGGGGCAACGGTGCAGATGACCCTGGATTAGACCAGGCACGGGAGTAGCATTGGATTATTTCCTCTTACAACAAGGAGGAGATCCATGATGAAGAAACAGCGGTTCCTAAGGTTCCTGGCCGTAGCGGCCCTGGTGGCCGTTCCGGCTGTTGCTCAGGAAGAGGTTCACTCCATGGAGCTGGCGGCCGCCGCGGCGAGCCCAAGCTGCGGAGCGGGGGTCGTGTATGACGATGGCGGCCTCGAGAACGGCTACAGCATCGGGAATGGCGATCCCGGCGACTCGACGATGGTAACGAAGTTCGACCTGCCCGCGGGGACCACGGGGCTCGATCAGGTCTGCGCGTGCTTCTCCCGTGCCGCGGGAACCTCGACCATGAGCTTCCAGGTCGTGGTCTACGACGACAACGGTGCCGGCGGGCAGCCGGGTACGCTCCTGGGTACGGCGGGTGCCACCGCCACCGGCCTTACTCCCACGGGCGCTTTCTACGGCGTCAGCCTGGCAGGCTCCGGGATCAACCTGCCAGACAACAGCATCTACATCGGCGTGCGCTGGCCCGGGGGCGGTAACTTCTTCCTCTGCGGCGACAGCTCGGCCACGACGGCGCAGCGCTCGAACTACGCCAGCCCCGACCAGGGAGCCTCCTGGACGGACGTCTCCTCCCTGTTCCCCGTGTCGCCGCCGCGCACCCTCGGCATCCGCGTGGATCCGCTCTTGGCCGCGGCCGCCTGCATCCCCAGCGCCACCGCCATGTGCCTCAACAACAACCGCTACAGGGTCGAGGCGTCCTTCCGGACGGCCACGGGGCCTAGCCAACAGGCGCAGGTGGTCAAGCTCACGGACGAGACCGGCTACTTCTACTTCTTCAACGCCTCGAACGTGGAGGTCGTGGTCAAGGTGTTGAACGGCTGCGGGGTGAACAGCCGTTACTGGGTCTTCGCCGCCGGCCTGACGAACGTGGAGGTGATCCTCAGGGTGACCGACACGGCGACCGGCATCCAGCAGACCTACCTCAACCCGCTGAACCGGCCCTTCCCGCCGCTCCAGGACACGAACGCCTTCGCCACATGTCCGTAGAGCCCCTTCTCGTCCCCCAGGCGCCGCCGCCGTCTCCCGAACCGCGGGAGCGGCCCGGCGCCCGGGTGGTGCTCGTGGCGAGCGCCGCGGCCACGTTCCTCCTCTACAACCTGCCGTACTTTGGCGGGATCCTGGCCCGGCCGCTGATCCTCCTCTCGACCCTGGCCCACGAGTTGGGGCACGGGCTCACCGCGGTGCTTCTGGGAGGAGAGTTCCTGCGCTTCAAGATGTGGGTGGACGGTGCCGGCGTCGCGGAGATGGACCTGGATGGCTTCGGCCGCATCCGGGAGGGATTGACGATCGCGGGCGGGCTCGTCGGCCCCGCCGTGGCCGCGGCGATCTGCTTCGTGCTGGGGAGGACCGGCCGCGGCGCCCGTGCCTGCCTCTGGGGGCTGGGCGGCCTTCTCATGTTCGCCGAGCTGCTGGTGGTGCGCAACCTCTTCGGCTTCTTCTTCGTGGGCGCGGTCCTGGCCCTCTGCCTCCTTGCCGCCTCCCGGCTCTCCCCGGACGGCGCGCAGATCGCGGTCGTCTTCATAGGGGTGCAGCTCGCCCTCAGCGTCTTCTCCCGCGCCGACTATCTCTTCACCGAGGGCGTGACGAACCCGCAGGGCTCCTTCCCCTCGGACGTGATGCAGCTGCAGCGGCTCCTTTTCCTGCCCTACTGGTTCTGGGGCGTGGTCTGCGGCGGCACGGCGCTGGTGGTGCTGGTCGCCGGGTTGTGGTCCTACTGGCGGCGGTGAAGGGCAACCGAAACATTATGCCGTCCAGCATTATGCTCGGCTGCATAATGATCTTCGTTACACAAGGCATCGACACAGGCTCGAAAACCACCACCTATGAGCTATTAGCAGAGCGCGTCAGGAAGTTGCGTGGGAGAGCCTGCATGAGCCCCATCCTTACAAGCTCTACAAAGGCGCGCCTGGCGAGCGCATGCGTATGAAGGCCCCAGTCCTTCGCGGTCTTCTTCCATGACTGCCAATCGGCAGGGAATTTCTTGTGTTCGAACATTGCAGCGATCTCGTCCATTGAGAAGGCCGGATCTTTCGCATGTCGGGTCCTAGGGCTGTTGTGCAGAAAAGCCAGCAGCAACCCGAACTCGCCCGCCGAACCGAGGAGGTGATTGCTTCCCGCGATGCGGGCGAGGGACTGCTGGATCTCGGTTTCGTCGGGGTTGCCGAAGAGGTCGACCGCCTCTCTCGCCCATGTTGCCACCGGAAAGGCCTCGGATCTCGGGTCCCGGCGAATGTTGTGGGCAATAAAGCGGGCGATGTCGGAGCGCTTGATGAAGCCGTTGCGGCTCATATCCTTGAGGCGCTGGAGATCGGGCTCGCTGAATCGACCCGAGTCGAGCTGTGTCGGATCGCCCTGAAGGATGCCACTGTGCCCGGCGTGGGAGCCCTGCGAACCGGGCAGATCCAGGCTGAAGAAATTCCGGGTAACAGGGTTGTCGAGTACTCCCGTCGGTCCGCGCATCTTGCCGTGGTTGCCGCTGGCGAAGAACGCGAGCACCCTCCCCAGGTCCCCTCCCCCCGTATTGCCTAGCGCGGTCACGTCTTGAATGCTCGCCAGCGGGTTCCCGAGTTGATTGTGCACGGGCAGCTCCTGGGTAGCGATGGCGCTACCCAGGAAAGGACAGGTCGCCTTCTTCGTCACCAGCTCATCGCGCTCGATCGGCGTCAGATTCAGGATCATGGTAGTCCTCCTTCTTTTACTGAATAGACGGACGCCAGCAGTGAATTCATGACGCAGGCGGACGTGCCGACCGCCACCGTGCGATAGCATCCCCGGAGGGGGAGAGAGCGATGAAAGCCGTCGGACTCTACAAGTACCTGCCGATTGAAGATCCGGAGAGCTTGGTTGACCTGGAAGTCCCGAAGCCGGAGCCGCGGGGGCGGGACCTGCTCGTCCGGGTCAGGGCGGTTTCGGTCAACCCCGTGGACACTAAGGTGCGGGCCCCCAAGGACAAAGTGGAAGCCGAGCCCAAGATCCTTGGTTGGGACGCCGCCGGGATCGTCGAGGCGGCCGGCGAAGGCGCCTCGCTGTTTTCCGCGGGCGACGAGGTCTACTACGCGGGGAGCATCGCCCGCCAGGGATGCGACAGCGAGTACCACCTGGTCGACGAGCGCATCGTGGGCCGCAAGCCGCGCAACCTGACGTTCGAGGAGGCGGCGGCCATGCCGCTCACCACGCTTACCGCCTGGGAGGCGCTGTTCGACCGCATGGAAGTAAAGGGGCCGGATGCGACCCTGCTCGTCATCGCGGGTGCCGGCGGGGTCGGCTCGATCGCCATCCAGATCGCGAAGCGGGTGGCCGGACTGCGGGTGATCGCCACCGCCTCCCGCCCGGAGACCGAGGCTTGGTGCCGCGAGCTGGGCGCTGACGAGGTGATCGACCACCGAGCGCCTCTGAAGGACCAGATGACCGGCGAGGCGGACTACATCCTCTGCGCCGCCAGTACCGAGGAGCACCTCCAGAACATGGCGGCCGTGGTGCGGCCTCAGGGGAAGATCTGCCTGATCGTGGGCGCCAAAGGCGGTCAGCCTGTCCCCATCAATCTCTTTTAGCCCAAGAGCGTGGCGATCTGCTGGGAGTACATGTTCACGCGGTCCACGTACGAGACGCCGGACATGGAAGCCCAGCACGAGATCCTGGACCGGACGGCGGGCCTCTTCGAGGACGGCACGCTACGCCACACACTGCGCGAGGTCCGCGGCCCGCTAAATGCCGAGAACCTGCGCGAGGCCCACGCCCACCTCGAATCGGGCCGGACGATCGGCAAGCTCGTGCTCAGCGTGCCGTAAAGTGGAAGCTGACCGTCCCCGGCCCCTGCCCCGGCTCGCCATGGTCGGCCTCGTGCTGTCCGGGGCCACGTTGCGCCTGTGGAACCTGCGCAACCAGGTGATGGGGGACGACGAGCTGAGCGCCGCCGCCGAGCTCGGTCTCTCGGGGTTTGGAGCACGCCTGCCTTCGTTGATCTGCGGGCTGCTCGCCCTGGCCGTCTTCCCGCGGATGTTCAGTGGCCGGGTGGAGCGTTTCCCGGTGGAATTGTCGGGCTGGCTCGTGGCCCTCTCGCCGGCTCTCGTGCTCCACAGCCGGATGGCCCTCCCTTACATGCCCCTGGCGCTCGTTGTGTTCGCCGTGCTCATGGCGCTCGAGCGGCGGGCGTCCGTGGTCGTGGGAGCCCTGGCTGTCCTCGCGGTCGCGGCGGTGCCCTTCGTTGCCCGGGTGGACATCCCGCTCGAGACCGTGGGCGACGTCCTCCGCCTCCAGGCCGGGACGCGGTCGTGGGCTCTGACCATCCTGTTCTGGGTCCTGGCGCTGGTCGGCCTCGTGCTGCTCGTGCGCAAGGACCTCCGGCTCGGGCTCTACACCCTTGCCGCCGCAGCCGGGTACGTTGCGGGCGTCCTGCTGCTCTCTCCCGCGGGGCTCGACGAGCCGATCGTGCTCAACCGGTGGTTGCTGCCGGTGCTGCCGTTCGTCTTCCTCTGGGTGGCGATGGCCATCGGCCGGCCGTGGATACCCCGAAGCGGCCTGCTTGGCCAGGGCCTCCAGCGCAGCGCGGCGCGGTTCTTCATCCTCTTCCTGTTCTGGACCGGGCCGTTCTGGACCAAGGGCTTCCGCGAGAGCCCGGTCATGCATCATGACGAGACGCTGGTGAAGGCGTGGGACCTGGAGCGCGTCCGGGACGCCCCATAGGCCGGGAGCGCGTTGCCATGGTGGGGGAGGGCGTCATGCCCATCGTGCGCGCGCCGCCAGCCGCGCAGATGCCCTGCTCCCCCGCGTCGATGACGCGCTCCCGCGCGCAAGCCGCTTTCGTTGGGGAGGAGACCGCTCCCCAACGGCGCTGACGTGCTCCCCGACGAATGCAATCCGCCAATGCCGGGGAGAGCCGCGCTCCCCAACGGGGACGGCCTGCTCCCCGGCGTACGCGGACCGCCAGCACCGGGGAGCGGTTGCTCCCCGGTGGGGAAGAAGCCCCTCCCCTACGCGCGCACGCCGCCAGCGGGAAAATGAGCCGCTCCCCGAAGAGATTGGGAACTCCGGAGCCTTGAAGCCGGTCTATGGAGCTGGAAGCCCAACGCCGGACCACGGGAGCACGCCATGAGCCCAATGGATGTTTCGGACCTTTTCCGTGCCGCCTCTGTGAGCCCTCTCGGGCTCGTGGGACTCGTCATTGCCGGACTGTCCATCCTCGCGGTCTTCATCGCCAAGCGCGACGAGAAGAAAGCGGTGCTGGTCACGTTCCTTGTCGGAGCTGCTTCGTTCGGCACTGCCATGCTTGGAGCACTGCCCCTTGATGACGGAGTCACGCAGGCTGGCGAATCGATCGTCATCAACATCGACCGGACGAACGACTACCACGGGGGCGCCCCGGGAAACCTCTTCGTGGACGCCAGGCACATGATCCGGAATTCAATGCAAGGCGGCATGTGGATTTCCGCCGGAGGTGCTGAGCCATACTTCATCGTCTGGCGAGTCAAGACGCCGCAGGCCGGACGCTATGAGCTGCGGGTGCGGTACGCTGCCGAGAAGAGCCGCCCCATGGAAGTCCGGCTCGACGAGCGGACCGTTTTCATGGGCCTTGCCCGCACCACTCGAAGCTGGCTCGAGCCGGAATGGTACTCGGAAGGTACGATCGAGCTTCACGAAGGAGCCAACCTCCTGTCGTTCTTCAGCTTGAAGCCTCCTCCGAACATCGACGCGGTCCGGCTGACCAAGCTATGAAACCCTGGACTTGTCTCGCCCTGCTCCTCGTCTCTCTCCCGGCGCTCGCACAGGATCCCGAAGAACAGGTCCGCTGGCTGGCCGGGCACACCGTGGCGGTGCGCTCCATCGAGCCGGCGGACGAGGACTTCTCGGACCTGATGCCGCTGGTCCAGGTCATCGGCAAGGCGCGGGTGGTGCAGCTCGGGGAGGCGACGCACGGCGACGGCGCGACCTTCCTTGCCAAGGCGCGGCTGATCCGGTTCCTGCACCAGGTGATGGGCTTCGATACCCTGGCCTGGGAGGCGGGGTTCTTCGACGTCAAGCTGGTGGACACCGCATTGCGGGCCGGACAGCCGGCGGCCGAGGCTGCGAGCCGCGGGCTCTACCGGACCTGGAGGGTGCGGGAGGTCGGGGCGACCCTCGACTACGTCCGGGCAAGCCAGGGCACGGAGCGGCCCCTCCAGATCGTGGGCTTCGACTGCCGCGTCTCGACGCCCGAGGCGCGGGCCGAGCATTTCCCGAGGATGGTCTTCGGCTTCTTCGACCGGCTCGATCCCGCCCTGATCTCCGCCAAGGAGCGGGAGGAGCTCACCGCGATGTCCGCCGGCCTGGTGCCCGTGGACTACTACGACAAGCCGGGGCTCCGGCAGTTCAACCGCGAGCTGCCGAAGCGCCTCGTCGAGACGATCGACCGCCGCCGTGGCGATCTCCTGGTCCATTACGCTCCGCGCGAGATCGACTGGGTGCGCCAGAGCCTGGTGAGCCTGATGGCCATGGACCGCGCCCTCGGCCCCGGCGACCAGCAGCCCACCAGCGGTTACACCCGCGACACGGCCATGGCCGAGAACCTGCTGTGGTGGCTGAATGGGCCGCTCAAGGAGCGCAAGGTGATCGTCTGGGCGCACAACTACCACGTGATGCACGACCTCTATGGCCGGACCGCGAGCCCGGGCGTCGCTCCGGTCCGGGAGGCGAAGCTGACGGCCCCGGGCGGGCCCATGGGGCGGTTTCTGAAAGACGACCTCGGGTCCGAGCTTTACACGATCGGCTTCAACTCGTTCGGCGGCGGCTTCCAGAGCCAGGGGGACGACAACGAGCCCCCGACGGTCACCCCCGGAGCGCTGGAGACCCTGCTTCACGGCGTGGGGCGTCCCCTCCTCTTCCTGGACCTCTCCCGCCTGCCCGCCGATCATTGGCTGCGCGCGCCACGGACCGGAAACTTCTACTTCCACGAGCCCTACGCGGCCAACTGGACCCGGGTGTTCGACGGCATCTTCTTCATCGATACCCAGAAGCCCACGATGCCCTGGTAAAGTTCCTCCATGCGCAAACCGCTCCTTCTCCTGACCCTGGTCCTGACGGCCACCTCCGCCAATGCCGCCGCCGGGGCCCCCCATCCGTTCACCGCCCGTGACATGCACAGCATGCAGCGCATCTCCGATCCGCAGGGCTCGCCGAACGGCGACCGGATTGCCTTCACCCTGCGCACCACCGACTTTGAAGCCAACCGCGGACGCACCGACATCTGGACGGTCTCGGCCGGTGGGGGAGACGCGGCCCCCCTGACCACCCATGAGGCGGGGGAGGGCAACCCCCGCTGGGCTCCCGACGGCAAGAGCCTCTACTTCCTCTCGACCCGCTCCGGGTCCAACCAGGTCTGGCGCGTGCCCGTGCCCGGCAGCGACAGCCAGGCCGTGCAGGTCACCGACCTGCCGCTCGACGTGGCGAACCTGGCCGTGTCGCCCGACGGCTCCCGCATCGCCTTCAGCCTGGAGGTCTTCCCCGATTGCCCGACCCTCGCCTGTACCACGCAGCGGCTGGACGAGAGAGGGAAGGACAAGACTTCCGGCCAGCTCTACGACGGCGGCTTCGCCCGCCACTGGGACACGTGGTCCGAGGGGCGGCGAAACCACATCTTCGTGGCTTCTCTGCAAGGAGCCAAAGCCAAAGATCCGGTGGACCTCACCAAGGGCATGGAGGCGGATGCGCCATCGCGGCCTTTCGGCGGCACGGAAGAGTTCGCCTTCTCGCGCGATGGCAAGAACCTGGTCTTCGCCCTGCGGCTGGCCGGGGAGAAGAACCGCGAGGAGCCCTGGTCCACCAACTTCGACCTCTACGAGGCGCCGGTTGACGGCTCCCGCCCGCCGCGCAACCTGACCGCCTCCAACCCGGCGTGGGACACGCAGCCGGCCTTCTCGCCCGATGGTAAGTTCCTGGCGTACCTGGCCATGAAGCGGCCGGGCTATGAGTCCGACCGCCTGCGGATCCATGTGAGAGACCTCTCCGGCGGAAAGCCTGAGCGCGTCCTGGCCGAGGAGTGGGACCGCTCGGCCAACGACCTGCTGTTCTCCCGCGACGGCAAGACCCTCTACGTCACCGCGATGGATACCGGCCAGGTGCCGCTCTTCGCGATCGACGTGGCCTCGGGCACCGTGCGCAAGCTCGTGGCCGAGGGGAGCACGCACTCACCGACGCTCGCGGGCGACCGGATCGTCTTCGGCCTCGATCATCTCCGCGCCCCGGTCGATCTCCATAGCGTGCTGCCCGACGGCTCGGGCCTCGCGAAGATCACCGACGTCAACAAGGAGGAGCTGGCCGGCGTCCAGCTCGGCGAGCCCGAGCAGTTCCACTTCGAGGGGGCGAACGGCGACAGGGTCTATGCCTGGGCGGTCAAGCCGGTGGGGTACCAGGCCGGGAAGAAATACCCGCTCGCCTTCATCATCCACGGCGGACCGCAGGGCTCGTCCCACAACGAGTTCCACTACCGATGGAACCTCCAGGCCTATGCCGGCGCCGGGTACGCGGTGGTGGCCGTCGATTTCCACGGCTCCACCGGGTACGGGCAGGCGTTCACCGATGCGATCAACAAGGACGCAGGGGGCAAGCCGCTGGTCGACCTCCAGAAGGGGCTGGCCGTGGCGCTGGAGCGCTATCCGTGGATCGACGGCAACCGCGCCTGCGCCCTCGGCGCCTCCTACGGCGGCTACATGATCAACTGGATCGCCGGCAACTGGCCGGACGCCTTCCGCTGCCTGGTCAACCACGACGGCATCTTCGATGCGCGGGGCATGTACTACTCCACGGAGGAGATCTGGTTCCCCGAGTGGGAGCACGGCGCGCCCCACTACGAAGACCCCGAGGCCTACGAGAAATACAATCCGGTGCATCACGTGGCCAAGTGGAAGACGCCCATGCTCGTCGTCCACGGTGCCCTGGACTACCGCATCCCTGAGGCGCAGGGGCTGGCGACTTTCAACGCCCTGCAGCGCCGCGGCATCCCCAGCCGGCTCCTGATCTTCCCCGACGAGAACCACTGGGTGCTGAAAGCCGGCAATTCCCTCTACTGGCACGAGACCGTCCTCGACTGGCTCGGCCAGTGGACCCGGGCACCGCGCTAGATCGTTTGTCCGTGTTTGTCCCGAAAACCGGCCCAGCGGCAACCAGGGTTAGTAGGGAGGACAACATGAGCCTGATCTGCATGCCATTGCCTGGTGCCGTAAGATGGAGGGCACTGTACCCGCTCCTCGACGAGGATGGGACCTGTACCATGATCTACGACCTGGAGAGGGCGGCGGTGCTGAAGGTCCCGGAAGAGCTCCAGCTCCACGTAGCCCTTGCGCTGGAGACCGGGGACCCCGACGACGACCTGCTGAGCTGGCTTGTCAGGGAGGATCTGATCACCGCCGAGGGTCTGGCCGAGTGGGCTCGCATCGGCGAGGGCCGCTGCGGCGCCCGGCCGAGGCAGGACAGCACGAAAGCGCCCTGTTGACGCCCTGTTGAGATATCCTCGCCGCGCCGTAGGGATTCCCCACGGCGCGATATGCCCTCAAACTCCTGGCTCCGCTTCCGCTACAGCCTCTGGGCCACTCACTATGACCGGGTGACGAAGCTCCATCCACAGCGGCGGCGCTCGATCGAGCTGCTCGCCCTGCACCCCGGGGAGCGGGTCGCGGTGATCGGCTGCGGCACCGGGGCCGACCTGCCGTACCTGCCGGACGATGTACGGGTGCTGGCGACCGACCTGACGCCGGCCATGCTGCGGCAGGCCGAGGCGCACGCCCGGCCCAACATCGACTTCCGCGTGATGGACGCGCACGCCCTCGACCTGCCGGACGGTTCCCAGGACGCGGCGGTCCTGCACATGGTCCTGGAAGTGATCCCCGATCCGGCCCGGTGCCTGAGCGAGGCGGCGCGGGTGCTGCGGCCCGGCGGCCGGCTGGCCGTTTTCGACAAGTTCCTGCCCGATGGCGCGCGGCCGGGGTTGCTCCGGCGCGCGGGGCTGGCCCTCCTCGACTTCGTCTTCACCAGCACGAACCGGCAGATGGGGGAGATCCTCGCCCGCTCCGGCGCGCCGCTGGAGGTCGTCCACGACGAGCCCACGGTCGGCGCCTACCGTCACATCCTCCTGCGCAAACAAGGGAGACCGGCATGAAGCGCTTCTTGCGTGAGAACGGGCTGTCCCTGGTCCTTTTCTGGCTGTTCTTCGCCACCTTGATCGCCGGGCAGGTCTTCACCGGGCTGCGGCAGTACAACGAGGAGCAGGAGGAGCACGGCGGCGAGCAGGTCCAGGTGGGCGAGTACCTGCGGACCGGCCACTTCCTGGAATCCACGATGGAGAACTGGGAGTCGGAGTTCCTCCAGATGTTCCTCTACATCCTCCTGACTGCCTACCTCTACCAGAAGGGCTCTTCGGAGTCGCGCAAGCTGGACGAGGAGAACCCGCAGGACCGGGATCCCAGGAAGTCCAAGGACAACCCGGACGCGCCGTGGCCGGTGCGCAAGGGGGGCCTGGTCCTGAAGCTCTACGAGAACTCCCTCGCCCTCGCCTTCCTGCTGCTCTTCCTTGCCGCGTTCTGGCTGCACGCGGTCGGCGGCCACTGGGAGTACAACGAGGAGCAGCTCCAGCACGGGCAGGCCACGGTCACGGTGCTGGGGTACATGGGCACGTCCCGCTTCTGGTTCGAATCCCTCCAGAACTGGCAGAGCGAGTTCCTGGCGATCTGGGCCATGGTGGTGTTCTCCATCTACCTGCGCCAGCGCCGGTCCCCGGAGTCGAAGCCGGTCGACAGCCCGCACAGCGAGACAGGGACGTAGAATGTGAAACGAAAGGCGGGGCTCCCGCGCCAAAGAGACGGAACAGAAGGGGGAGGAACCGGATGGAACAGAAGAATGTGGACGTCCTGATCATCGGCGCTGGCCTGGCGGGCCTGACGCTCGCCCGTCAACTCCTGCTCAGCCGGCCGGAAATCGAGATCCTGATGCTGGACCGCCTTGCCGAGGTCCCGTCGCCGAAGCAGAAGGTGGGAGAGGCAACGGTCCAGGTGAGCGGCTACTACTTCTCCCGGGTGCTGGAGATGGAGGAGCACCTCCTGCAGGAGCACTACCTCAAGTA
Source organism: uncultured Holophagales bacterium (assembly GCA_963741305.1). Lineage (GTDB taxonomy): Bacteria > Acidobacteriota > Thermoanaerobaculia > Multivoradales > UBA5704 > DATMER01. Next base: position 1,680,045 of record CAVUHL010000003.1, read on the forward strand.
CAACCTACGCTTCTTCTGGAAGACCGAGCGCGGCGGCGATGCCTGGGAGGACCTCAGCCAGTCCTACATCCGCAAGCTCTCCAACATCGCCACCTACCAGCTCGACCGCAACAAGTTCGAGGCCGCGGTCCTGGAGAAAAACAGCGAGAGCCCGAGCTTCGAGCTCGTTCATCCCATCACGGACCTGCACGTGGACCTGGCGGAGGAAGGCCCACACTCCTTCCGCTTTCAGGCCGCGGGCCGGGAAGTCGCGGGCCGCGCCGCCTGGGTGGTGGACGCCTCGGGTCGCGGCCGCTTCCTGGTCCGCCGGCAGAGCCTCGACCACCCGAGCCCCATCAAGCACGGCTCCTCGTTCCTCTGGGTCGACGGGCTCCTGGACCCCGAGAAGCTCACCGACCTCGACCGGCGCCAGATCCGGGTGCGCCCCGAGCGGGCGGCCATTGGACATTTCCCCACCTTCCTAGCCACGAACCACTTCTGCGGCGAGGGCTACTGGTTCTGGGCGATCCCCCTGCACGGCAAGACGAGCCTGGGGCTGGTGTTCGACTCCGACAACGTCGCGTTCAAGGACGTCTCCACGCCCGAGAAGCTCGTGGAATGGATCTGCCGCGAGTATCCGCTCTTCGCCCGCGACCTGCCGCAGCGGAAGATCCTCTACCACTCGGGCTTCACCAGCTTCGCGCTGGACAACGGCCAGATGATCTCCCCCTCCAGGTGGGCGCTTTGCGGCGAGGCCTGCCGCTTCAGCGATCCGCTCTACAGCCCGGGCGGAGACCTGATCTCGATCTACAACACCCTGATCTCGGACGCCATCCTCACCGCCGACCAGAGCGAGCTGGAATCCAAGATCCGTTACTACGAGCCGTTGGCGCGCGCGATCTACGAGGCCTACGTCCCCAGCTTCGCCGTCAGCTACAACACCCTGGGCGACCAGGAGTGCTTCACCCTGCGCTACGTCTGGGAGCTCACGATCTACTTCTCCTTCTACGTCTTCCCGTTCATCAACGATCTGCACACGAACCAGTCGTTCCTGCCCGGGTTCCTGCGGCGTTTCAGCCAGCTGGGGCCGATCAACCAGGGCATGCATCGCGTCCTGGCTGATTACTACCGGTGGAAGAAGGAGAACGTGGTCCTGGAAGCTCCGGAGCCGGTCTTCTTCGACTTCATGGAGGTGGGAGCGCTCGTGGCTGCCGAGCTGACCTTCTACAAGGTCGGAATCGGCATGGACGAAGCCCGCCAGGTGCTCGACGAGCAGCTCGACAACCTGCGGGACCTGGCGCGCTGGACCATTGCCCACGTCACGGCCGCCGTGCTCGACGATCCGCGGGCGGCGACCAACGCCGCCTACATCCGCGGCATCGACCTCGACAACCTGCAATTCGACCCGGCGGCCATGGCCGCGCGCCTGGAGGCTGCCTGCCGCGAGGCCTCCGAGGCTTATACTTGGCGCTTTGAGGTCCCCTGCATGAAGCGGTTCCAACTCCGGCGGCTTCTGGAGGAAGAGACGGCGGAGGCGCAACGGGCCGCGGGATAGAGCATCGGCGGAGGGAGCGCATGTCCGAGCATCGAGGCGCCGGGGGTACCCCGGGAGGCATCGGAGAGTTCCTGATCGGGCTGGTGATGGCGGTGGCCGGCGGCTACCTCCTCACCAGCCACGTGACGGTGCACAGCGGTTTCTGGACCGTCCGGGGCTACGACACGTTCGGGCTCTCGCTGGTGCCGCTCATCTTCGGCATCGGCATCGTCTTCTTCAACGGCCGGTCGGTCCTCGGCTGGCTCCTCCTCATCGCGGGTTCGGTGATCATCCTCGCCGGGATCCTGATGAACCTGCGGATCTATTTCGAGCAGACGAGCCTGTTCAACACGATCATCATGCTCGTGCTCCTGTTCGGGGGCATAGGCCTGATGGCCCGTGCCGTCAAGGCGCATCGCTGAGGGCCGGGTCTTTTCAGCATGGATGGAATTGCAGGCAACCGGCTCCCCTCCGAACGCAGGATCCGCCTGAGCATCGTCGATGGCCATCATCTCTTCCGCGAGTGCCTGGCCTCGGCACTGACGGAGGAGGGGTTCCGGGTCATCAGCGTCGCGGCTGCGGTCAGTGACATGCTTGCCGACCTCCCGCCGGGAGGGCTGGACGTCCTGCTTCTCGGCGTCAACGGCTCCTGGGACGGGGTTGCGGAGCTGATCGGGGAGGTCCGGGAGCGCTGCCCGGAGGGCAAGGCGCTGGTCCTCGGCCCCAGGGACGTGGACAGCCGCATCCTCGGGTGCTTCGAAGCCGGGGCCCGGGGTTACCTTTTCCGGGACCAGTCGCTGGGGGAGCTGCGGTCGTCGATCGTCGCGGTGGCGCAGGGAGAGACGGTCTGCCCGCCGCGCGTCTCGAGTCTCGCCGGCCTCGGACGCGCGCGCCGCCGGCGCGGTCGGCTGGACTGCCTGCACCTGACGCCGCGCGAGCTGGAGATCCTGGGGCTGATCTCCGGCGACCTGGGCAACCAGGAGATCGCCCTGCGGCTCCACCTCTCGGTCCATACGGTCAAGAACCACATCCACAAGATCCTCGACACCCTGGGGGTCGAGAGCCGGCGGCAGGCGGTCAGGTACGCCGTCGAAAAGGGCTGGCTGCCGGACTGGCGCCGCCCTTGAACCGCTGGATTCACATGCTTGGATCTCTTTTGAACCATACCGTTTATTGCTGCTCGGAGTCAGGACCCGTTAGCGTCAGGATAGGGGGACATCATGGAATCAGCGGAGATCCGGACTCGGGTCAAGGACATCATCGGCAGGGTCACAGGCCTGGATCCTGCCCGCATCGGAGACGAGGCTACACTGCGGGACGAGCTGAATATCGACTCCCTGTCGCTGCTGGAGATCGGAGTCGACGTCGATCTGGCCTTCAAGCTGGGGCTCCCGGACGAGCGTTACAAGGAGATCGACAACCTGCCGGACATGGTGGCGCTGGTGAGGCAGCGCCTCCTGGAGCTGGCGGCCCAGCCGCAGGTGAGCCATGAGCAAAGTGCTCCTCCTGGGCCCGGCTGACAGTGTGACGGCCGCGATCGCGGCGCGGCTGTCCGCGGCCAACGAGGTGGTGGGCGGGCTTTGCGACGCTTTGGACGTGGTCGTCTACCGTCCGCGGCTCCGCGCCCGGAAGCTCGGCCTCCCCGACCTGGAGGAAGCCGAGGCGCGGCTGCGGGCCTGCGCCGCAGCCCGGCCGGCGAAGGTCATGCTGATTTCGAGCGCGGCTGTCCACTCGCCCCGTCACGACCATCCAGGGAACGTGGGGGAGGCGTTCCGGACCTCGGCCAGGAGCCCTTTCGCCCGGGGATGGCTCGAGCTGGAGGAGCTCGCGGAACGCCTGCTGCCGCCGGAGCCGGGGACCGAATTGACGGTCCTTCGACCGGTGGCCGTCCTGGCCCGGGACAGTCCGGACTACTTGAGCCGGCTGTTGCACGGCAAGCTCGCCTTCACTCTCTCGGGGCACGACCCGCCGGTTCAGCTCCTGAGCCCGGAAGACCTGGCCGAGGCCGTAGCCTGCGCGGTGGAGCGGGGTAGGCGAGGCATCTACCACGTGGCGCCGGACGGCGCCATCCCGCTGCGCGCCGCCCTCCGGCACGCCGGCGTGCGCCGGGTGCCCCTCCCCTTCACCCTGCAGCGGCTTGCCAGGGCGGTAACCGCCCGGCTCGGCTGGGCGGATCCGGCTGGGCAGCTCGAGTCCATCCGCTACTCCTCCACGGTCTCGAACCGGAAGATCAGGGACGAGCTGGGCTTCGCGCCGAGGGCCGGGGGCTCCGGTTTCGACCCCTATGGGATGGACAAGGGTTACATCGCCGCCTACGGCCGGACGCTCTTCCGCTTCCTCCACCGGTGCTGGTGGCGCATCGAGACACGCGGGCTCGAGCACGTGCCCCGGAATGGGCGGGCGGTGCTGGTGGGTGTGCACCGGGGCTTCCAGCCCTGGGACGGCATCATGGCCCTGCACACGATCGCGACGGAGGTGGGGCGCTACCCGCGCTTCCTGATTCATCCCGGATTGATCAAGTTCCCGTTCCTGGCCAATTACATGACCCGTCTGGGCGGGATCGTCGCCTGCCGGGAAAACGCGGAGTGGGTGCTCGGCAACGACGAGCTGTTGGGCTTCTTCCCGGAGGGGATACGCGGCGCCTTCTCGATGTACCGGGACGCCTACAAGCTGAAGAAGTTCGGACGCGACGAGTTCGTGCGCATGGCGCTGCGCAACCGGGCGCCGATCGTCCCCTTTGTGACCTTGGGGAGCGCCGAGACCTTCCCGATCCTCGGCAAGATCGAGTGGCGGTGGTTCAGGAGACGCACCGACTGGCCGTTCCTGCCGATCGCGCCTCCTTTCTTTTTCCCGTTGCCGTCGAAGTGGCACACGCGCTTCCTGGAGCCGATGCCGGTCCATCTTCTTCATCCTCCTGAAGCCGCGGACGACCCGGCTGCCGTGCGGGAGATCAGCCTCGAGGTGAGGGGGAGGATGGAAGAGGCGCTCCAGGAGATGCTCCGGAAGCGGAAGTCCATCTTCTTCGGCTCGGTTTTTGAGCGGGACGCCGAGGTGGAGAGGGCGCAAGGGGAGGCGCTCTAGCCTCCTTGTCAAAGGCAACGAAAGCCTCTACATTTGGGGCCTCCTGGAGTGCTGCCATGGATCACGCCGGGGAGGTCGAAGCGGTGGAGCCGACACAGCCAGAGACTCGGGGAGATACCGCCAGGAGCGCCAGGAGAAGACTGCGCCTGTTCATCTCCGTTCCCCGCCACCTGTTCCGGGAAAGTCTCGCCACGGCGCTGGGCCGCGACGCGCGGTTCAAGATCGTCGGCCGGGACGAGGGCGAAACGGCTATGGTCGAGGAGCTCGCACGAAGCCGGGCGGATGTTCTGGTGCTCGGCGCCGATACCCTCGACGGGGAGCTGATCCGCCGGACGCGGGAGGTCGCGGCCCACTTCCCGGCCCTGAAGATTCTGGTCCTCAGCCGCGCCGGCGGTGACGGGCAGGCCGTCGACTGCCTGATGGCCGGTGCCGGCGGGTTCCTGCCCCTCGACCGGCCCCTGACCGAGGTGGCCGGAGCCATCGAGGTGGTGGCCCGCGGGGACAAGGTGTGTCCTCCCCAGGTGATGCGGGAGCTGTTCGCCCGCCTTGGCGAGCTCGGCCGTGAGCGGAAACGCCGCGACCGGCTCGAAGTCCTGAACCTGTCCGCCCGCGAGATGGAGATCCTCCGCCTCATCGCCGACGGGAAGACCAACCAGGAGATCGCGCAGCTCCTGTACTTGTCGGTCCACACGGTCAAGAACCACGTCCACCGGATCCTCGACGCTCTTGCCGTCCAGACGCGTTGGGCGGCTGTCAAGCATGCCTTCGCCAAGGGCTGGCTACACGAGCGGCGGGGCTCATGACCTCCCGCAGACCAGATTGACGGAGAACGGAGGGAGTGGAGCCGACCATTTCCGTGATGATCCTGGGTGGGGACCGGGTGTTCGCCGAGGCGTTGGAAACGGTCCTGGCTGCGGAGGAGGGGCTACGCCTCGCTGCTCCTGGCGAGGGCGGCGACAGTCCTTCGATCGTCCTGATCGATGCGTCGTTCGATCCGGCCGCGGCCCTCTCCCTGACGTGGTCGGCGCGCGAGCGGTTCCCCGAGGCCCAGGTGATGATCCTGGGTCTGAAGAGCGAGGACGAGAGCGTCCTCGAGTTCATCGAGGCGGGCGCGGCGGCCTACCTCCTCCAGAGCGCTTCGCCTGCCCAGCTGATCGAGGCGCTGCGGTTCCTGCGCGACGGCCAGGTCCACTCCTCGCCCCGCATTGCCGCTGCCGTGGTGGAGCGCATCGCGGCCCTGGAGAAGGACCGCAAGGTCATCCCGGTTCCACAGGCCTGCGAGCCGCTGACGGCCCGGGAGCTCGAGATCCTCGCGCTCATGGCCCGTGGGCTGCGTAACAAGGAGATCGCCCACAGCCTCCACATCACCGTGCAGACGGTGAAGAATCACGTCCACAACGTCCTTGAGAAGCTGCGGGTCCACCGCCGCCGCGACGCGGCACGCCTCGCCTATGAGATGGGGCTCCTGCCCGAGCCGCAGGAGCCGTTGGATCTCTTTTGAACCCCCTCCCCCTTGCGCGGCGATGGGGCCAGCCCTTAATCTGGCGTTGTCGCGCAAAAGCCTTTTTGCGCAGAGGTGATCCATGGCGCGAGTCGTTTTGATCGGTCCGTCGGACAGCCTCACAGCTCTCCTCGCAGAGCGCCTTTCCAGCCGGACCGTGCCGGCTCCGGCTGCTTCCTATGAAGGCGTTCTGGCCGAGGGGGACGCGATTGTCTATCGCCCCCCGCTGGCTGGCAGGCGGGACGCCCGTCCCGATCTGGCGGATGCGGAGCGGTTCGCCGAGGCCTGTGCCCGAGGCGGTGCGCGGCGGGTGATCCTCCTTTCGAGCGCTGCGGTGCATCAGCCCAGCCACCACAATGCGGGCTATCTGGAGGAGGGCGGCAAGCCCCTGACCGGCCATCCGATCGCCCTCTCCTGGCGCGAGCTCGAGAGGCGGGTGGGAGAGCGCCTTTCGGACGCGGGAGCGGAGGTGACCGTCCTATGGCCGGCTCCCATAGCGGTCTGCGACGGCCAGGACTACCTCTGCCGCGTTCTGCGCGGGAAGGCCGCGGTGGTCCCGGCGGGCTATGACCCCTCCCTGCAGATCCTGAGCCCCGAGGATCTGGTTGAAGCCGTGCGCTGCGCCCTGGAGAGCGGTGCCGGGGCGGCCGGGACCTATCACGTGGCGCCGGCTGGCGCCGTCCCGGTCCGCGGAGCTCTGCGGCTGGCGGGGACCCGGCGGATCGCCGTCGACGCAGAGCTGCAGCGCCCCTTCCGCCTCCTGGCGTCCCGCCTCGGCTGGGCCGATCCGCCGGCGCAGCTCGACTCCCTGCGCCACTCTTCCACGGTGTCCGGGGACAAGATCGCGCGCGACCTCGGCTTCGTGCCGAAGAAGACCAGCGCGGAGGCCGTGCGCGACGCTTTCGGAAGCGAAACGGCTCCGTTGCCGGACTTCGATCCCTTCGGCCTGGACGAGGGGTACATCGACGCCTACGGCCGCACCCTCTTCCGTTTCCTCCACGACCGCTACTGGCGAATCGAGCACCGGGGCTTGGAGCACGTGCCTCGGGAGGGGAGGGCGGTGCTGACCGGCGTGCATCGCGGCTTCATGCCCTGGGACGCCGTCATGGCCCTGCACCTGCTCCGCCGCGAGACCGGGCGCATCCCGCGCTTCCTGATCCATCCCTGCCTGATCAAGCACCCGTTCCTGGCCAACTACATAACCAAGCTGGGCGGCATCGTCGCCTGCCAGGAGAACGCCGACTGGGTGCTCGGCCAGGAGGGGCTGCTCGGCATGTTCCCGGAGGGGATCGGCGGCGCCTTCACCATGTACCGGGACGCCTACAAGCTCGGCCGCTTCGGGCGCGACGAGTACGTGAAGATGGCGCTGCGCAACCGCGCGCCGATCGTGCCGTTCGTGACCGTGGGGAGCGCCGAGATCTATCCCATCCTGGGGCGCGTGGACTCGAAGCTGGTGCGGCGGGTCCTCGAATGGCCGTACCTGCCGATCACGCCCACCTTCCCTCTGCCTGGGCTGCCGCTCCCCTCGAAGTGGCACACGCGCTTCCTGGAGCCCATCCCGGTCCACGAGCAGCATCCACCCGAAGCGGCCGACGACCCCCGGATCGTGCGCCAGATCTCCGCCGAGGTCCGCGCGCGCATGGAGGCGGCGATCCGTGAGATGCTGGAGCGGCGGAAGTCGATCTTCTTCGGATCGGTTTTCGGGAAGGAAGAGGCGCGGAACGGCGAAGCGGGGGAACGGCAGGCGAAGGACGCAGTTTGAAAAGGAGAGAGCGCATGCGCGAGCTGGCCAAATCGATGTTGAGCTTCACCTGGTCCATGTCCGTCTTCGGCCTGTCTCAAGCCGCCAACCTCCTGTCCCCGCGGCAAGCCGTGTCGGCGTTCGAGGAGGTCACCCGCCGCACCGAAGAGCAGCTCGGACCTTCCGCGCGCCAGATGTTCGACGCAGGGGACCGGGTGCAGCGGGGCTTCGTCGACTTGGCGTTTCGCACCTTCGGCCTCGGCTGCTCCTCCTGCTCCGGCTCCCGGGGTACGCAACAGGCATCGGGGCAGGGAAACGGCTGGGGACCCATGCCGCCGACACCCAGAACCTAGCCGCGAGGCATGAGCGTCCGGAGCGGCACACGCGCTGTCGTGCTGGCGGGAGGGGGCGCCGCCGGGGCCTACGAGGTAGGGATCCTCAAGGCTCTGTGCTCCGGCGCCTCCTGGGTCACCGGCTACCAACCCTTCCGGCCCGAGATCTTCGCCGGCACCTCCATCGGCTCGTTCAATGCCGCGTTCCTGGTTTCGGCCTGGGAGCGGTACGGGCCCGAGGCGGTGTCCCTGCTGGAGCGGGTGTGGACCGAGCGGCTCGCCACGGAAGCGCCCCGGTGCGGCAACGGCATCTATCGCTTCCGCGCCTCTCCCCTGTCCCTGCTCGATCCCCGCTGCTACGAGGACAATCCCTTCGGTCCCTTCCTCCGCTTCGCGCAGGACAGCGCGGCCTTGGGCTGGGAGGGCTTGCAGCGGACCGTCCATGCCTTCACGACCCGGGACGAGCCGCTGGAAGAGAGGCTCGTGGAGCTCGTGGAGCTGAGCAGCTTCGTCTCGCGCGAGCCCTGGGAGGAGACGCTGCGCGACGTGATCGACTACGCGGCGATCCGCCGCTCTCCCCTGAAGCTCCGCATCGCCGTGACCAACTGGGCGACGGGGCAGCTGCAGATCTACGAGAACCATCAGATGACCGACCGGCTCGGGCCGCAGATCCTCCTGGCCTCGTCGGCCACGCCGGGTTTCTTCCAGCCCGCGTCGATCGGCGCCCAGCCCTTCACCGACGGCGGCGTGCTGCTCAACACGCCGCTCAAGCCGGCCATCGATACGGGCGCCGACATCATCCACATGACCTATCTCGATCCCGACATCAGCAACATCCCGCTCCCGGACCGCAGCAACACGTTCGAGACCCTGTTCCGGATGCAGCAGATCCAGTGGGCAGGCAGCATCAACGACGACATCGAGGATGCCGCAGCGATCAACGAAGGGCTCGCGCTCATCGAGCGCCTGGGTGGCGGCAATGGCAACGCCACCGAGGGGGACCTGAAGACCTTCATCCGGGTGGCCCGAAAGATCTACGACCGCCTGGCCCGGGGGACCCCCTACCGGCCGTTGACGATCTACCGCTATCACCCGCGGGAGGTGCTCGGCGGCACCCTGGGATTCCTGGACATGCGGCGCGAATACATCGAAGAGATCCTCGAGCGCGGGTACGACGACGCCGTCCACCACAGTTGCGAAGACTCGGAAGACGTCCTGCCGGACCCGCGGGACCGGCGGCAGGCCGCCGAGGCCGTATAGGAGGCACAATGCCCGGGGCAGTAAGTTAGCGCGTATGCCCTCTGGCCCCCTCTCCCGCGTAGCGGGGGAGGGCTGGGAGGGGGTCCTTCACGGCACGAGCCCTTAGATCCCTTTTGGTCCGACCACAAAGCTCTTTATTTCCTTACAATTCCTATTGGGGAGGGAGAGCTCTGCCAATGGCCGTTTTCGCCAACGCGCGCCGCCTGATCCGCATCCTGCGGCTCGTCCTGGTCTACGTCGTCATCCATCTTCTGGAGGGACGCCTCCGGAGCTGGCCGCGTCTGACCCGGCTTCTGCCGGGAGCGGAGCTGCCGCCGCCGCAACGGCTGCGGCGCCTCTTCGAGAACCTGGGCGGTACCTTCGTCAAGTTCGGCCAGATGCTGGCCCTGCAGCCGGACATCCTCTCCCCCGAGTACTGCAACGCCCTGTTCGAGCTCCTCGACCGGGTGGCGCCCTTCTCCTATGACGAGGTGCGGCGCACCGTCACCGCGGAGCTGGGACGCCCGCCCGAGCAGGTCTTCGACTCCTTCGAGCCCAGGCCCCTGGCCACGGCCTCGGTGGGGCAGGTGCACGTGGCCTGGCTGCACGGCGAAAAGGTCGCGGTCAAGGTGCAGCGGCCCCGCGTCGAGGTCGAGTTCACGAGCGACATCCGTCTCATGGTGGCCACCATGGCGGCGATCCGCTGGCTGCGCCTGCGCTCCATGGAGTGGATGCTCGAGCCGATGACCGAGTTCGTGGGATGGACCAAGGAGGAGCTCGACTACCGCAACGAGGCGCGCTACTCGGAGCGCCTGCGTGCCCTCTCCGCGGGCAGCACCATCCAGTACGTGCCCAGGGTCTATGCCGAGGTCACGACCCGCCGCATCCTGGTGGTGGAGTTCCTGGAAGGGGTGACCCTGCTCGATTACCTGCGGGCCCGCGAGCTGGGGGACGAGGTGCTGCTGCAGCGCCTCAAGGCCTCCGGCTTCGACGGCCGGCGCTTCGCCGCGAACATCATCGACAACTTCCTGGGAGACGCCTTCCGTCACGGCATCTACCACGCCGACCTGCACCCGGCCAACCTGATGATCCTGCCCAACAGCGTGGTGGGCTACATCGACTTCGGGATCACCGGGGTGCTCTCTCCCTACTCGCGGCGGCATCTGATGATCATGACCCTGGCTCTGGCCCAGGGCGACATGGAGACGCTCCAGGCCCAGTTCCTGAAGCTCGCGGAGTTCGACGGCAGCTCGGACCTGACGAGCTTCCGGATCGGGATCAAGGAGCTGGCCCGCGGCTGGTACGACCAGGACGGCCGGCACAAGCGCCTGCGGGTCAACTTCACGCGGGTGATGACCGACATGCTCCTGCTGTCGCGGCGGACCCGCGTCATGCCCGAGCGCGACATCGTCAAGTACATCCGCTCGGCCATCGCCATCGACGGCGTCAACCTGCGTTTCGAGCCGGGGTTCCACGTCGGGGCCTACCTGGAACAGGAGTGCGAGCGCTTCGTCCAGTGGCAGGCGGTTCGCAACGCTTTTTCCCAGGAGACGCTGCTCTCCTGGTCGGGGCTGGGAACGCGGGTGCTGACCGAGGCTCCCGTCCAGGCCTCGTCGCTTCTGGAGCGGGCGACGCATGGCGATCTGGCGGTGCGCGCCTATCGGGCGACGGACAACGACCCGGGGGCGGAAACGCGCTCGCGGGCGGTCCACTTGGCGGTCATGGTCCTCTCGCTGGTGGTGCTCATGGTGCTCACCCGGCAGCCCGTGGCATTCGGCTGGAACCTGTTCACGGCCGAGCTCGGCCTGATCCTGTGGGGGCTGGCGCTGCTCGTGCCCATCCTCAAACGCCTGGGGATGACGGTATGACGAAGCCGACACGGTGGCGGCGGGAAGGCAACGGGCGGCGGCGCGAAGTGGAGCGGCGCCTGGCCGCCCTCGGCCTCGCCGAGCGCTTTCCGCAGGCGGTCTGGGAGACGGCCGAGCCCCCGGTGCGCCGGCTGTGCGCGGTCCTGCCGGAGCTCGGCCCCGTGTTCTCCGCCTTCGGCCGCTATCTCTCTTCCCGCCCGGACCTGCTGCCGGAAGCGGACTGCCAGGAGCTGGCCGGAGTGGCCGGCGGCGTGCTTCCCCTGGAGCCTGGGAGGGTGCACGCCCTCCTCTTCCAGGAGCTCGGGCGCCCTCCGGAAGAGGTCTTCGCCGGCTTTGAGACGCAGCCGCTCGCCGCCAACCTGGTCCTCCAGGACCATCGGGCGCAGCTCGCCGGCGGCGGGCCGGCCGTGGTGCGGCTGGCGCGGCCCGACGCTCCGGAGCTGATCGCCCGCGATCTGGACCTCCTTCCCCTCCTGGCCGCGGCGTTCACCCCCGAAGGAGGGGCCTGTACGTGGATGGCCGGAGCGGTGGAGGATTTCGCCGGCACCCTGGCGGCCGCCGGCGACTTGGCGCGGCAGGCAGCGGCTCTGGCCGCCCTGGGTGAGGACGGTGCCGCTTCAGGGTTGGGCCTCTGCGCGCCGCGTCTCCTACCGGACTTGTCGACCCCCGGCGTGCTCGTTTTCGAAGACCTCCAGGGCCCGGCCGTGGATTCATTTGTCCCGGCGGACCTGCCCGCGGCACCCGGGGCGGACGAGCTGGCTGCCCGGTTGTGCCATGTCTGGCTGCACCAGGCGTGCTTCGGCCAGGCCTTCCCCTCTGATTTCGGCGGCGGCAACCTGCGGATCCTGCCCAACGGCCGGATGGCCTGGACGGGCACGGTCTTCGCGGCCCTGCCTGCCGCCGCCAAGGAGAACCTCTGGGAGTACCTGCTCGCAACCCTTGCGCACGATCCCGAGCGTGCCTGCGCGGCGCTGAGCCGGGAGATGGAGGGCGGCCCGATCGACGATCCGAAGCGCCTCCAGAACCGCCTGCGCCAGCTCGTCCCGTTCCGCGACGGCGGCTGGGGAGCGCGCGACGACTTCGCCGGCTACCTGTTCCTGCACTGGCGCTGCGCCACCGCGGAGGGCTACCGGCCGCGCCCCTACCTGCTTCCGTTCTACCGCGGCGTGGCCCGGCTCGCGGCGCAGGTCCGCCCGCTGGCCCCGGCGGCCGATCCGCTGCGCGACGGCCTGGAACGGGCGCGGCTCGCCGCCGGCCTGGGCGACATGCTGCGGCTCCTCGACCGCCGGGAGATGAAGGATCTCCTGGGCACCTACGCGGGGACGTTCCTGGCCATGCCGCAGCGGCTCAACGAGCTCATGACGCTGCTCGCCGAAGGGCGGGCGAGCGTCAAGATCGAAGTGATCGAGCCGCCGCAGGAGCGGCGGCGCAAGGACTTCTCCACGGCTTCCCTGGTGGCGCTGCTGACCATCGTGGCCGTGGTCCTGCTCGCCCAGCACCTGGCATCGGCGAGCTCCTTTGGCCCGTGGGTCGAACGGATCGCCGCGGTATTGCTCGCGGCCCTGGGCATTTTCCTGTTCCGTGGACCTAGGAGGAAGCGATGAGCGGACGATCGGATCGAAGCAGTTCTTCATGGGGACGTCAGGCTCGCGGCTCCGGGCGGGACTCGTGGCTCGGCCTCGCCACCGGGATGATGTTCCTCCCCTTCCGGATGCTCGGGTGGGGCGTGCAGATGATGACAGGGACCGGCCAGGAGATGCAGCGCTTCGGCGACGGCGGAAGCTGGAACCGGGACCGTGGAGACAGCGGAGATTGGAACCGGGGAGGCGGGACCGGCGCTCAGGACTGGGGCCGTCAGGCGCCGCCGCCGCCCGCTTGGCCGGCTCCCGCCTACACGCCACCTCCCACCCCTCCACAGAATCGCACTGGCAATGACGGCGCTTCCGGCGCTGTTGCGAATCAGGCTGAAACCACGCAACGAGAGGAGAAAGACATGGCTTGTGACACGGATCTGAGCGGCACCGATCTCAAGATTATCGAGTACACGATTGTCTCGGTCGATCCGGACATCGAGTCCGACGACCAGCGCATCCTCCAGCCGACGCGGACGATCGCCACCACGGAGGACATGAACGAGAACGGCTTCATCGCCTGGGTCATCGCCATGTACTTCCAGCAGCCCGAACACCGGCGGCTCGGGGAAGGCGAGAACTGGAAGCAGTACCTCCGGGTCTGCTACTGCGTCAAGTGCCGGATGTCGATTCCCGAGGTGGACTGCTGCCAGGAGCAGGCCAGCGCGCTGCGGGACATCAACCGCACTCTCAAGAGGATCGCGGACGATAAAGACAAGGACAGCGGCGCTAATCTTCCGGCCAAGACGCGCTGACGTCGGCCCGCCTTTGCGGAGGGCTGATGCCTGAGCGGACCACCACGAGCCGTCCCGACTGCGGGCCGGATGATTCGTCCGAGCTGCTGTCCCTGCTCGGCTCGCTGCCTTGCGTGTCGGAGACAGTGCAGGCCGTCTCCACCTTCAACATCGGTCCGGTGACCGCGCTGTTGGAGCAGGCGGGTTATTTCCCGCTGCTGCTGACTGCGCCCAGCCGCCGGGGAGCTGGTGCCTTCGAGGTGGAGCACGAACTGCGGCGCTTCGAGATCGCCGCGGAGGAGGAGCGGTCCCGGATCGTGGGGCGCAACCGGATCGGCGGACCCGCCGCCGTCGTCCGGTTCCGTTGGCGTTTCGTGCCGGACGGGTTCGAGGGCGATCCCGGCCGTGTCCAGCCGCTGCCGCCGCTGCCGTTCCGGGCCGGCGTCTCGCAGCGGATCGAGGTGTTCGACTGGGAGCTGCGCTTCGCGGGCGGGGTGAGCGGCTTCCGGGCCTACGGGACCGGCCGCACCCTGCCGGGCGCGGGCGCGGCGGTTCCAGCCGTCGGCCTGACCTTCGTGCTCGACGTCCTCGAAGGATACGGCGAGCTCGCCGGGCTCGACGGCACGGTCGTGGCCGGCGGCGCGCTCGCTCCGGACGGCGCGCTGGAGCTCGGAATGGTGGCCCGCATCATGGATCCCGCGGGCAGTCTGCTCATGCAGCCGCCGCTCGCGCCGCTGCCGCCTTGGGCCGCACCCGAGCGCGGGGCCACCTGGCTGGCGTTTCTCGGGCAGGTCGACCCGGACCACTCGGTGACCCTGCGGATCTCGCTCACGGAAGGTATCCTGGGCTCCAACGTCTTCGAGCTGTTGCGGGTGGCAACGCTCGACTTCGCCGCCGATCCCGCGGGCCGGCTGCGTGCCGGCGCCACGCGCCGGGAATTGGCGGGCTCGGTGAGCGCCCGGCTCGATTTCAATCCGCTCGCCCTCGACGCGGTCACGCCGATCCAGACCCGCTGCGGGATCTTCGAGTTTCACGATCGGGCCGGGCGGAGCCTCGGCACGCTGGCGAGCGACATGATCGAAGGGCGCTCGTTCCGCACCAGTCTCCAGGGCATGCTGCTGCCGGTGTTCCGCTTCGGCGGCTTCGGTCCGATCCAGGGGGGCACTGGGGAGTTCGCCGGAGCGCGGGGCATCATGACCATGAACTCGGTGATCAGCGTGCAGCCCCGCACCTTGTCGAACCTCTACGTGCTGCGCCTGGACGATCCCGACGGCCGCTACCGCTCCGCTGCTGGAGGATGGGCCTCATGACGCCGGTCCAGGATCCCTCCCTGGCGGGATTCACCTGGGAGGAGCGCAACATCCTCGCCAACGTCGACGACTGCCTTGCCAAGGGCGTGGCGATCATGGACTGGTGGCGCCGGGCCGACGCCACCGGGAACATCCCGGACAGCTTCGAGCTGACCCGGGTGGCCAACCGGCCGGAGCGCAGCCAGAGCTTCTTCGCCGAGGTGCCTCTCCCGTCCGGTCCGCTGCCGGTCATGGGCGACGTCCCCCTGGTCTACTACGACCAGCCCAAGGGCGGTTGGGACCTGCGCGACTGGGCCGCCAACGTGCGCGAGTTCGCGCTGCGCTATTTCATGCGGATCAGCGACTTCGAGCTGCCCCAGACGGTGGTCCAGGACGGCTCGCCCAACCCGCCGTTCCCGCTCAGCCTGATCAGCTGGTGCCCCCGCGACTACGTCACCCAGGAGGGGTTCGGCTTCAAGCAGCTCTACTACAAGCTGCGTGGCAGCGGCGAGATCGGGCGCTTCCCTGAGGCGCAGAGCCTGGCGATCATCGATCAGCGGGAGCTCGCCACCCGCTACGAGTGGGTGGTGGCTCAGGTCCAGGTCTTCAACTTCGTCCTTTCGTTCCCGCTCAATCCGCAGCTGCCGCGGATCGGGGTCCCGTTGCCCGCGGAGATCCAGTACATCATCTACAGCGATGCCTTCGTGCTCGACCAGGCCGATCCGCTGCCCGGCGTCCAGGGCCGTTACCAGTTCGGCTACGCGATGCTCCGGCCGTGCCACGACGACAGCATCCTGCGCTACGGGCCCGGGCAGTTCGAGGCCGGCTTTCAGCTCTTCACCTTCACCGTGGCGGGCGACGGCAAGGTCTGGGTGCGCATGCCGTTCGTGGTCAACCGGCCGACCGAGATCCTCAGCATCTCGCTCGACCCCCTCGACTGGGCCTTCCGGTCCGCCGAGATCCTGACCGGGGGGCTGGCCAAGCCGTTCCTCGAGCCGCTGCACGCCGCCTTCGACGACCTGCCCTGGCGGCCCGGCGGGTTCGATCCCGTGTTCGCCTCCATCGACCTGGCGAACCTGCTTACGTTCGGCCAGGCGAGCCGTCAGCTCTGCATCTCCAGGGAGCAGATGGAGAAGTTCTTCCTGGTGTTCCATTTCGACCAGTACTACACGATGATCACCGGCTCGCTGCTGACCTGGCGGCAGATCCGCGACTGGCGGAATCCGGCCGGCATCCCGGATTGGGTGAAGACGGGGAGGAGCGGATGACCGGGGAGGAGCGCACGGGCGTGGTGCTGTCCGGCGGCGGAGCCAACGGCGCCTACGAGGTGGGTGTGCTCAAGGCTCTGACCCAGGGCGCCTCCCCGGCCACGGGCTACCGGCCGGTCGATCCCGAGGTCTACACCGGAACCTCGGTCGGCGCCTACAACGCCAGTGTGATGGCCTCGCGGCCGGGCCGGCCTGCCTGGGAGGTGAGCGGAGAGCTGGAAGAGATCTGGCTCGACCGCATTGCCGACACCGCATGGAACTGTGGCAACGGCGTGTTCCGGGTGCGCGGGCTGCCGTTCCAGCTCCTCGACCCGGGGTGCTTCCTGAGGCCGTTCCAGGTGCTGGCCGACTTCGGCCGGGACAGCCTGGAGCTGGCGGCGTACGGCCTGGTCAAGGGGACGCAGTTCGCGACCTCCAACGCCGACTTGCAGTCGCGCCTGCTGTCGCTGGTCGACCTCGACGCCTTCATCTCCGAGTCGCCGCTCCGTGAGGTGATCGAGGAGACGGTCACCCGCGACGGGCTGCGCCGCTCCGGCAAGCGGCTCACCATCGCCGCTTCCAACTGGCAGTTTGGGCTCCTGCGCCTGTTCTCCAAGCACGAGATCGCCGACGTCGTGGGGACTGATGCCATCCTGGCCTCCGCCGCCCTGCCCGGCATCTTCCCGCCGGTGCCGATCGATGGCGTACCCTACGTGGACGGCGGCTTGCTGCTCAATACGCCCCTGATGCCGGCCATCCGGGATGGAGCGACGACCATCCACGCCATCTTCCTCGACCCGCTGGTGCGCAACATTCCGCTCAACCCCCTGCCGAGCAGCCTCGACACCTTCTACCGGATGTTCGCCATCATCTGGGCCTCCAGCATGCGCAAGGACATCCTGCTCTCGGCCGGGATCACCCGGATCGTGGAGCTGCTGGAGCGGGGGGAGGAGAGCGGTGCCCCCGAGGAGGAGGAGGCGCGGAACTTCCTGCGCATGGGATGGCAGGTCTACCGCCGGATCGTCGAGGGGCGCCGGTACCGCAAGATCGACATCCACGTCTACCGGCCGCAGTCCGCCCTCGGCGAGGGCGAGGGGCTCCTGGACTTCGGGCGCGACCGGCTGCAGGGGCTCGTCGCCATGGGCTTCCAGGACGCCGTGCGGCACGACTGCCTCCTCTCGGAATGCGCGCTGGCCGGAGGGCGGGGATGAACGCTGCGAACGGCCAGAAGGTCGCCGTGGTGCTCTCCGGAGGCGGTGCCAACGGCGCCTACGAGGTCGGCGTGCTCAAGGCGCTGATGAGCGGCAAGTCGCACGTCACGAACTACCAGCCCCTGGAGCCGGACATCATCACGGGGACCTCCATCGGGGCGCTCAACGCGGCTTTCCTGGTCTCCCAGTGGGACGAGTACGGCCCGGCCACGTCGGTCGGCCATCTGGAGCGCTTCTGGTACGAGGAGCTGGCCGGCGGGGTGCGCTCAAATGGGGTCTTCCGCCTGCGCGGCAACCCCCTTGAGCTGCTCGATCCCGGGTGCTACGTGCCGAACCCGCTGAACCCGTTCCTGCGCCTTCTGGCGGACGGCGGTTTTCTGGCCTGGGAGGGGTTGCAGCGCGTCGTCAACCTCCTCCAGCGTGCGGACGGGAGCTCGCTGGAGCGGCGCCTGGTGCAGCTCGTGGACATCAGCCTGCTCGTCGACCTGACACCTCTGGAGAGGACCCTGCGCAAGCTCGACTACATGGCGATCCAGCGCTCGCGGAAGTGGCTGAAGGTCGCCGCCACCAACTGGGCGACCGGCGATCTGCGGGTATTCTGGAACCACGACATGACCGACGAGTTCGGTCCTCTCGCCCTGCGCGCCTCGGCCGCGGTGCCGGGGATCTTCCCGCCAGCCACCCTCGGGGCGCAGCCGTTCGTCGACGGCAGCGTCCTGCTGAACACGCCCCTCAGCCTGGCGATCCATGCGGGGGCGGAGATCCTGCATGTGATTTATCTCGATCCGGACGTGAGCAGCATCCCGCTGGCGCGCATCCCGGAGTCCTACAGCACGATGCAGCGGATGTTCCAGATCGCCTGGGCGGCCGCCTACAACGCGGACATCGCGGCCGCCGACCGCATCAACCGCACGCTGGGCGCCCTGGAAGCGGCGCGGACGAAGCTGAAGCTCGACGACGCGGCCGTCGAAATGCTGCAGGAGATGGCACAGGTGCGGCGGCCCCAGGACCGCGCGCCGTACCGGGCCCTGACCATCCACCGTTACCACCCCCGGGACCCTCTGTCGGGAGAGCTGAGCTTCCTGAACTTCGACCCCGACCGGATCGAGAGCTTGATCGAACGGGGCTACCGGGATGCGATCTATCACGACGACACAGAGTCCCAGGACGTCCATCCTCAACCGGACAGTGCAGAGGATCCGTCGAGGAGGTTTAATCCGCGTCGAGTGATTTCCTGATCGAGACGCGAGGAGGCATCCATGCGTGAATTCACCAAGAACCTGTTCAGCTTCTCGTGGGCGATGTCGCTGTTCGGGCTGAAGCAGCTCGGCAACGTGTTGAACCCCAACCAGACCGTGCGCGGAGCGCCCGACGCGGCCAAGTCCTTCGACACCGTCACCGACGCGGTGGTCGATCAGTTCGGGCGCAGCCTCAAGCAGACGTTCGACGTCGGCGACAAGATCCAGTCGGAGATGGTGGACCTGTTTTTCGGCTTCCTCGGGGTGCGCCCGGGAACCTCCAACCGCACCGGAGGCGACACGAGGAGCGCTCCCTGGGAGGGGGGCGGGGCCGCGCTCCAGCCGGCGATCTTCAACGCGCGCAGCTCGGCAGGCGAGGAGGTCCTCATCACCTATACCCGCGGACGCGGCCAGTTCAGCGATGACAAGAAATACATCGCGCTCAGGAACCAGCTCTACAACCTCGACGGCACGGAGAACGGCCTGCACGAGGGGGTCTGGCAGGCGCTGTTCAAGAGCCCCGCGGACCTGCTGGCGCGCCCGGCGCCGCCCACGGGCACCATGTTCGAGCCGGTGGGGCCCGTGCAGGGTTGGCCGGTGTCGGCGAACACCATCGCCAAGTGGACCCACTCCGACGGCAGCTCCATCAGCTCCGTGGGACCGGCGGCGAGCCACCTGATCCCGCTTTCCGACGGCTCGTTCCTCTTCCTGGTCATCACCGGCCAGATCATCACCGAGGGGACCGGCCGCTTCGCCGGCGCGCGCGGCCTCACCCAGTCGCTGGGCGCGACCCTCGTCCCCGCGGGTGTCAACCTGTTCTCGCCGCAAGGGCCGTCTACCTTCCCGGCGACCACCCTGGACACGTTCAAGTTCGTCACCCTTGGCAACCAGGGGCAGGGCTATGGCCAGGGTTACGGTTCGGGCCGGACCTACAACGGCCGGCCGACGAGTACATCCCCTTTTGAGCCGCAGGCCGCCGGCCAGTCCGAAGCTGAGACGGCGGTCTGCGCAGTCACTCCCGACCCGGGCGCATCGAAGTTCGTGGACGTCCTCGGCTCCCGCATGCACTACATCGACACCGGCAGCGGCGAGCCGATCCTGTTCCTGCACGGCGATCCGGTCTGGTCGTACATCTGGAGCAAGGTGCTGCCGCACGTGGCGCCCACGGCGCGCTGCATCGTGCCCGACCTGATCGGCATGGGACTGTCGGGCAAACCCGCGATCGAGTACACGTTCTTCGATCACGTGAAGTACGTCGAGGCGTTCATCGACACGATCGGCCTCGAGAGGTACACGATGGCGCTCCACGACTGGGGCTGCATCGTCGGCTTCTATATCGCCATGCGCCGGGAGAAGGACGTCCGCGGCTTGGCGTTCATGGAAGCCATGCTCGCGCCGTACCCCTCCTGGAACGCCTTCCCGAAGCAGGTCGCTGCCCAGTTCAAGCGGTTCCGGACGCCGAAGCTGGGCTATGAGCTGATCGTCGAGCAGAACGCGATGGTCGAGGAGGTGCTGCCGCAGAGCACGATGGTGCCGTTCACGGACCAGGAGATGAACTGCTACCGCATGCCGTTCCTCGATCCGCCGACCCGGCAGGTGATCCTGCAGTTCATCAACCAGCTCCCGATCGCCGGCAAGCCCGCCGACGTGACGGAGGCCACCGGCCGGTACGCCGAGTGGCTCAAGCGGACGAAGCTGCCCAAGCTCTTCCTGTGGTCCGATCCGGGAGTGATCAACTCGGAGAAGGACGTCGAATGGGCGCGCCGCAATTACAAGAACCTCAAGACCTCGTTCCTCGGGGCGGGGCTCCATTTCCATCAACAGGAGCATCCGGTCGAGGTTGGGCAGGAGATCGCCCGCTGGCACGAAGACCTCGTGAAGAGGGAGGAAAAGAAATGAACCAGACAGGCTTCATCGCGGAAAATCTTGCGAACTTCACGCCCGCACAGGCCGATCCGCGCGAATCGGTGCTGATGCGCTACTGCAACGGCCGCGGCCGTTTCAGCCAGGACAAGAAGTTCATCAACCTGCAGATGCAGATGTTCGAGCCCTACGGCCGGCCGGACGGCTCCATGGCCGGGGTGTGGCAGGCGCTGTTCACCGATCCGCGGCAGCTCATGAACGTGCCGCCGCAGCCGCAGCGGCCGTTCGACGTGCCCGTCGGGCCGATCCCCGTCATAGCTCCCGCGGCCAACACCAAGGGGACCTGGACGTTCGGCGACGGCTCGTCGATCACCGCGGTGGGACCAGCCACGACCACCCTGACGCAGCTCCCGGACGGCTCGTTCCTCTTCATGGTGGCGACGATGCAATGGATCACCAACGGCACGGGCCAGTGGGCGGGGGCGCAGGGGCTCAAGTCCTCGCTCGGCTCGACCCACATTCCCGCCGGGGTCGATCTCTTCGGCGGCGACTTCTTCGAGTTCGAGGCCACGACGATCGACACGTTCAGGGTGATGCCGGGCCAGTTCATCGGAGCCCCGCCCAAGCTGTGAGCCCAGGGAGAGAGCCGTGTCAGAGACCTATGACTATGTGATCGTCGGCGCCGGCTCGGCCGGCTGCGTGCTCGCCCGCCGTCTGAGCGAGGACCCCGGCGTCCGCGTGCTGCTGCTCGACGCCGGTCCGCGGGAGGACCAGGTCGGGCCGCAGATCGAGCAGAGCCTGAGAGAGCCGCCGCTCTTCCAGTTCATGCAGGACAGCGCCGTCGACTGGAAGTACTCGACGCAGCCGGTCGAGGCGCTCGACAACCGGAAGATCGGCGTCCCGCGCGGCAGGATTTTGGGCGGCTCCAGCACGTTCATGGCCGGCATGGTCATCCGCGGCAACCGGCTGGACTACGACGATTGGGATGCGGAGGGGAACGCGGGCTGGCGTTACGAGGAGGTGCTCCCTTATTTCAAAAAGCTGGAGAGCAACCGCGGCTCCACGATCGATCCCGCGTTCCACGGCTTCGACGGTCCCCTGGTGGTGAGCGACCTGCCGCAGCACACGCCGGCGGGCTGGGCGTTCATCGAGGCCGCGCAGGCCATGGGCCATCCGCGCAACGAGGATTTCAACGGCCCTCGGCAGGAGGGCGTGGGCTTCTACCAGTCCTACCTGGACGACGGCGTGCGGGTGAACTCGGCGCGCTGGTACCTGACGGACGAGGTGCGCGCCCGCCCGAACCTGACGATCGAGCCTCTGGCTCTCGCCACCGCCGTGCTCCTGGAGACGAAGTTAGGCGCGGTGCGCGCCACCGGCGTCTCCTATGAGGACCAGCGCGACGGCGGCCGGCTGGCGAAGGAGGTGCGGGCGGCGCGGGAGGTCCTCGTCAGCTGCGGCACCATGGACACGCCCAAGCTCCTGATGCTGTCGGGCATCGGACCGTCCGCGGAGCTCCGCCGGCACGGCATTGACATCCGGGTGGACCTGCCGGGCGTGGGCAAGAACTACCAGGACCACCTCATCGCGCCGGTGGTTTTCGCCTACAAGGAGGGGACGCAGCCAGCGCAGGTGATCGGCTATGGCATCGAGGGCGGGCTTTTCCTGAAGGTCCGGGGGAGCCGCAAGAAGCCCGACCTCCAGTTCATCCTGAACCACGCGCTGCTCGGCCCGCCGCAGACGCCGGTGGTGCCGATCGCCTTCATGGTCGTGCCGCTGCTGGTCGATCCCGAGAGCCGCGGCGAGGTGCGCCTGGGCGGCAGCCAGGTGGGCTCGCCGCCGCGTATCCACGGCAACTTCCTCAGCCGCTCGCGGGACTTGGAGCTGTTCGTTCAGGGGGTCAAGATCGCGCTGAAGATCGCGCTTCACCCGGCCTTCAAAGCCATCCGGGGTCCGCGCATGTTCCCGCCCGTGGCCAAGGGCGCCGACCCGTCCGCCTTTCCGAGCAACGCCGAGATCCGCCAGTTCATCCGCGGCTTCGCCGGCACCCTGTTCCATCCGGCGGGGAGCTGCCGCATGGGACGCCGGCCGCACGATCCGCGCCTCCCCGCTGTGGTGGATGGGCATCTCCGGGTCCACGGCGTGGCGGGCCTGCGCGTGGTGGATGCGTCGATCATGCCTCACATCACCACGGGCAACACCCACACCCCGACGGCCATGATTGCCGAAAAGGCCGCCGACATGATCAAACAGGAGCAACGTGGCGGGCGTTGAGCCTGCTGGAAAGGAGTGCGCTATGGCCAGACCACCCTCGGCCGTCCTGCGCTATCTCAAGCTGCCGGACAATTTGGAAAGAGGGAGATTCGACGAGTATGGACACCCGGTCGCCGATGATCGGCCGGCCAGCCTGGTGCTCTACCCTCTGCCCGGTGGACCTTTTCCGCCGTGGCAGGTCTGGGGCGTGTTCGACAGGCCGCTCGGTCCGGGCCAGTACGGCTACCTGATCTTTACCAACGTCCCTGGCCAGGCGGTGCCGGGAGGAGCGTTCACCGAGTGGGATGCGGCGCAGTCGTCGCCGACCTTCACCGACCAGCTCCTGACCGTCTACAGCGTGCAGCGGGCGCCGGGCAGTGCGCGGATCATCGGGTGCAACGAGTCCGGCGAGCCCGTCCATGCGGCCGCCGGCCTGCTGTTCGTGGCACCCCCGGCCGCGGCGCCCGCGGCTTCAGAGATGCCGGCGAGCACTCCGAGGAGGTCCAAATGAACGCGCCGATGATCTCGCAACGGGTCCGCCTGCCCGACAAGCCGGCGAACGGGCGCTACGACTCGCTGGGCAACCCGGACCCCACGGGCAGCGTCTTCATCATCGAGGTCGGCCCGACCATCCATGCCTGGGCGGTCTTCGACCAGGACTGGAAACCCGGACAGTCGGGCAGCATGATTTTCGACAACGTGTCCGGGGATGGGATGCTCGACACCATCGTCTCCCAGTGGCTGCGCGGTGGCGAGGGTGCGCTGGGAGAGAACCTGAACCAGCCTCACGTGGGGGAGGCGGTGATCGTCTATCTGGCGCGGCAGCGGGCCCCGGGCGCCGTCCGGGTGGTCGGGCTCAACTCGGCGCAGGCCGAGGTGAGCGTTGCGGCGGGGTTGCTCTACATTCCCGGAACAGGAGGTTAAATCATGAGCGGAGCCATGCAATCGAACCCGCCCGCGCGAACCGAGTACGTCCGGTTGCCCGATGCCGTGGACATGCCGCCTCCCGGAGTGCTCAGGATCTACGACGCCCAAGGGCGGCTCGACGAGAACGGCACCGTGATCATTACCAACTACGGTGTCCAGTTCGTCTGGCTGCGTTTCCAGGAGCAGGTCCGGGCAGGGCAGATCGCGACCATGATCGTCACCAACCTGGTGACGCAGGTGGTCGGCGGCCCGACCCTCACGGCTGCGTGCGTCATGGACGGGGCCGCGACGGAGTGGAACATGGCCATCAACGGGCCGGCGATCAGCGACGCGGTTATCGAGCTGATCGCCGTGGAGCGCGGCATGAGCGTCGGCAGAGTCGTGTGCCGGAACACCTATGACGCCAATCTCTGGGTCGCGGCGGGCATCGCCGCCCCGATCGCCCTCTTCATGTAAGGGTGCCCATGACGCTCGTCGACAGGGTCCTCGAGATGCTGCGCGCCCACTTCCCGGGCTTCGAGCCCGACGGGGAATGGGCGCGCCCGCCGTGCTCCGAGCCGGCGGGGGAGTGGGCGCAGGGGTCTCGGGATCATCCGCGCGATCAGCCGGAGACCGATCCGGTGCTCGCGCGCTGCTACGCCGAGCTCGGGATCCCCTATGGCGCGGAATTCACGCAGGTCCGCCGCACCTGGAGACGGCTGATGCGCGAGCACCATCCCGACGTCCAGGGGGAGGATCCCGACCGGCAGAGGGCCAGCACCGAGCTGGCCCAACGGCTCAACGACGCCTTCGGGGAGATCCGCCGCCGGCAGCTCTCCGGAGGTGACTTCTGACGTTTCAATGCAGGAGGTTTTCATGAGCGGGCGCTTCGTCGTTTTCCTGTGTCTTGTTCTGGCCGCTCTGCCGGCAGCCGCCGCGGGCAGTCTGCCGTTCAGCTTCGAGCGCAACGTCGGTCAGACCGACCCCCGGGTCGAGTTCCTGAGCCGCGGGCGCGGCTACACGCTCTTCCTGACCGTCGACGGGGCGGTGATGTCGCTCGACCGGTCCGTGCTGGCCCTGCGCCTGGCGGGAGCCAGCCCGGCACCGGAGGTTTCCGGGGCCGATCCGCTCCCCGGCACGAGCCACTACTACGGCCGCGCGGAGGAGAGCGGCTGGGTGGGACACGCGGCCCATTACGCGGCCGTGCGGTACCGGGGCGTCTATCCCGGCATCGACCTGGTCTTCCGCGGCAGCGAGGGCCGGCTGGAGTATGACTTCATCGTCGCGCCTGGAGCCGACTACCGTGCCATCGCCATGGTCTTCGAGGGAGCCGACGCGAGCGAGATCGATCCCGAGGGCCGGCTGATCCTGCGCACGCCGTCGGGGCCGGTCACACAACACCCCCCTGTGATCTACCAGGAGATCGCCGGCGTGCGGCGCGAGCTGCCGGGGCGCTACGTGCGGACGGGGCGCGGAATCGGTTTCGAGGTCGCGGGCCACGACCCGCAGGCCGAGCTGGTGATCGATCCCGTGGTGGTGTATTCCACCTACCTCGGCGGCGCGCCCGGCGGCGGGGGAGGGTTCACCGACAACGCCCGTGACGGGGCGGACTTCGCCGTCGACGTGGCGGCGGACGCCGCCGGCAACGCCTACATGACGGGGGTCGTCTCCTCGCCCGACTTCCCCAAGAAGAACGCGGTCTACAGCCGTCTCGACGGGTTCAACCCCTGGATCGCGAAGCTGGGGCCGGACGGCCAGCTCGTCTATGCCACCTACCTGCCGGGGACCAAGGGGACGCTCAATCCGCGCGCCGGCTTCAACGGCGGCACCGGGGTGGCGGTGGACTCCAAGGGCAACGCCTACGTCGCGGGCCTCACCCAGTCGACGGCGCTGCCCGTCACGCCGCAGGCTTTCAAGAAGAAGTACGGCGGGGGTCTTACCGACTCGTTCGTGGTCAAGCTGGACCCCGGGGGAAAGCTGGTGTACCTCAGCTACCTCGGCGGCAGCGGCTTCGAGTCGGTGAGCTGCCTGGCGCTGGACGCCAAGGACGACCTCTATGTCTCGGGCACGACCAGCTCGGACGACTTCCCCGTAGCGGGCGGCGTGCAGGCTCGCCGGAAGGGCGGCATGGTGTTCGGCGGCCTCGACGTATTCGTGACCAAGGTCAAGCCCGCTGGCGACGGCGTCGTCTATTCCACCTTCGTGGGCGGCAGCGGCGACGAGTCCACCTCGGGCATCGCGGTCGACCCATCGGGCAGCGCCGTGCTGACGGGCTGGACCTCATCGACGGACTTCCCCCTGGTCAACCCCTTCCAGTCCGCCCACAAGGGGGGCGTCGGCCGCAGCTTCGGCATCCCCACCGACGTCTTCGTGACCAAGCTGAGCCCGGACGGCTCCAAGATCCGGTACTCGACCTTCCTTGGCGGCAGCGGCCCCGAGTACCCGGACCCGGACAACTTCACCCGCCGCGTCGCGGTCGACGGCGAGGGCAACTCGTACGTCATCAGCGACACCGAGTCGACCGATTTCCCGACCACGGAAAACGCGCTCCAGCGGACCTATGGCGGCGGCCCCAGCGACGCCTTCCTGACCAAGCTGAACAGCACCGGGGGGCTCGTCTACTCGACCTATTTCGGCGGCAGCGGCGCCGAACGGGGACGGAGCATCGTCCGCGACGCCGCGGGCAACGTCTACATCGCGGGCCAGACCGCCTCGGCCGACTTCCGGACGGTGAATCCGGTCCAGGACAAGCTGAACGGACCGACCGATGTCTTCGTGATCAAGCTGACCCCGGACGGCAGGACGCTCCTGTTCTCCACCTACCTGGGTGGCAGCGGCGACGACGGCGCCCTCGGCATTGCCCTGCCGGGGAATGGCGACATTTTCGTGGCGGGCTCGTCGTTCTCCAACGATTTCCCCACGACTCCGGACGCCCTGCAGCCGGCGTTCGGCGGCCCTCCCGAGGATGCCTTCTTCGTGCGCATCGTTCAGGACGCGACGGCCGTCTTCCCGGTCTCTCTGGCGAAGGGCGTGAACCTGATCTCGATCCCACTGCAGCCCGCCGTGCCGTTCACCGCCCGGTCGCTCGCCGCCCACACGGGCGCTACCATGGTGATCCGGTTTGACGAGAGGGCGCAGCGCTTCGTCGGTTTCACCCCGAAGGATTCCGGCGACGGTTTCCCCATCGAGGGCGGCAAGGGGTACTTCGTGGTCGTCCCCGCCGCGCGGCAGGTGCGGTTCGTCGGGAGCGCGTGGAGCGCAGGGCCGGCGGGACCGCTGCTGGTTGATCCTGGCGCGTCGCTGAAAGACGTCCTGCCGCGCCTGCAGCTTGAGTTGGAGCGTCTCGTCAAGAGAGAATGAAGTCCTATCGAAAGGAGACGCGGCCATGAAACGATTCGTCCTTGGTGTAGTCCTGGCAGCCCTGGCGATGTTCCTCTGGGGGATGCTCTACTGGGGAGCGAACCCCCTGCCCTACACCAGTTGGAAGCGGGCCACCGACGACGTCGCCGCCGGCCAGGCCCTGCTTCAGTACTTCCCCGAAAACGGGACCTACTACCTTCCGGGGATGTACCACGACAAGGAGACCCTGTCCCGGATGTTCGAGCAGGGTCCGGTGGCCTTCGTCCACATGCTCCGGCGAGAGGGGAGGCCGATGATGGACCCGTCCATCATGATCAAGGGGATCGTCCTCTACCTGGTGGTCGCCTTGCTGATGGCATGGCTGCTCCGCTTCGCCGCGCCCGCCCTGCCGTCCTACGGCAGCCGGGTGAAGTTCATGGCGCTGGCCGCGCTGACGGCGGCCCTGCTGATCGACCTCGGAGACGCGGTATGGTGGTACATCCCGCTGGCCTGGAAGCTTCACCAGGCCGCCTACAACTTCAGCGCCTGGCTCGTCGCCGGCCTGGTGCTGGCGAGATTCATCGACGGCAAGGAGGCCCGACATGCGTGACCTCACCCGCTCCGTAGCCAGCTTCACCTGGGCCATGTCTCTGTTCGGCGTCGAGCAGATGGCTAACCTGATGTCCCCTCGCCGGGCGGTAGACGCCTTCGGGGCCGTGGCCCGCTCGGCGGAAGGGGCGCTTGGACCGGGGCTGCGCTCGGCCTTCGAGACCGGCGACCGGCTGCAGAAGGCGATGGTGGACGCCTCGTTCAGCCTCGTCGGCCTGGGCCCCTCGGCGAACGGAGGCACGGCCTCGCCGGACGTGCTGACTCAGGTGGGGAATCTGGCGTTCGAATTCATTCAACTGGGGGTCACCACGGTCTACTCGGTGACCGGGATCGCCTGGCAGCAGCAGCAGGGCCAGCCCGGGTGGGGAAAGGTCCAGCCGCCCGGGACCAGCTCCCAGCAGTGAACGTTTGCAGAGCGATCTAGGAGACGACATGTCCAGGCCCAGAGCTGCAGCTACGACGCCGCCGGCGGCGAGCCCGCCGGTTTTTCCAGCCGGCGCGAGCTCAGGGACCGACCAGATCGGCGAGGTGACCCGGCTGCTCCAGGCGGCCGCCTATTTCCCGATCTTCAACGTGCACAACCCGGCAATTCCGAACGACACGGTGCCGCTGCTCCCCATCGCGACCCAGACGCTGGGACAGGCGCTCTTCACCGCGGTCAACGTCAACGAGCAGCTCCAGCGCTTCGACGTGGTGACGGAGATGGGACCCCAGGGGCTCCGGGCGTTCAACGCGATCAGCTCCGACCCGGTTGCCAACGTCGCCATCCGCTGGACGCCGATCCCGGACGACTACGCGCCGAGCCCCGGCGTCTCCCCCCCGCCCACGCTCCTGAACCCGTTTGCCTCCCAGCGGTTCACCATGCTCAACGGGCAGCTCAGCTTCCAGGACCGGAGGGTGAGCGGCATCCAGGCCTTCGGCTCGGGCCGCACCTTTCCGATCGGCGGCGGCGCGCTCAACATCGGAGCCGTGATCGACGTCCTCCAGGGTTTCGGCGGCCTCTACGGCCTGACGGACCAAACACTCCCCGGGGCGACGATGGTGATCAACGGCTTCATCAGACCTCCCAACGACCTGGCCCTCAACCTGGTCGTGCGGGTGATGGACCCGAACGGCCAGCTCGCGGCCCCTGCGCCCGTCCCCCCGATGGTGCAGGCCGGGCCGACGCCGGCCGGCTCCGGCACGTTCATGTTCTTCCTCGGCGAGCCCGATCCGCGCCGGCCGATGCGGCTGCTCTATGGGGCCGGCCGGGTGCCGATCGGCGCCCAGGTGTGCGAGAACCTCCGCCTGGTCCGGATCGGCTTCGACAAGGAAACCCTGCAGAGCAGCACGCAGCCGGGGCCGATCGTCGGCACCGCGTCGTCCCTGCTCTATTGCAGCTTCCAGAACGAGAACACGGTCACCACGGCGCAGACCACGGGAGGCGTCTTCAGCTTCCACGATCTCCAGGGGCGGAGCCTCGGCTCGCTGTTCATCAACATGGTGGAGGGGCGCGCCTTCCGCACCTACCTGCCGGGCGCTCCCTACCCGGTCTTCCGGATGGGCGGCTTCGGTCCGTTCGTGAATGGCACCGGAAGCTTCGCCGGCGCCACCGGCATGATGACCGTCAACGGCGTCGTCAGTGCCTTCCCCCCGACGCTCTCGAATCTGTACATCCTACGCTTCCTGGACAGTGGAGGACGGCTCCAAGATCGGCTCCAGTCGGCCGGCTTCGCGGGCTGAGGCATGTCCGAAGTGATCGAGAGCGTGCCGCTGTCCCGGGCACGCGCGCGGGCACCCCGGCGGTGGCGCACCGCCGTTCTCGTCCTGGTGCTGCTCGCCGGGCTGGCCGCCGCCGGCATGGCCACGCGCTACAAGGGGATGACCGAGGGCATGTGGCACCAGACGCGTTACGCCACCTTCGGCGAGAGCAGTAACCTGTGGTACTGCGTCGAGTACTTCCTGCAGGTCATGGAGATGCTCCGCTACGATTCCAAGGCGGGCTTGTGGAGCTTCCGCCTCACCCCGGAGGCCGGCCGCGACGATGTCGAGCTCGGCGTGCTCGCCTTCCATCGCGGCGACTTCACGGCAGCCATCCGGCTGATCGAGCGCGACTTGGCGCGGAGCGAATCCGAGGAGAAGCTCTTCTGGCTGGCCCTCACCTACATGCGGCGGGCCGAGGCGGAGAACTGCCTGGCCCTGCTCTCCGGCCATGCCGGGCATACCGGCCACCAGAGTTACTGCACGCTGCCAATCACCCGCTTCCACGACCGCCAGGAGGACTCGCGCCAGGCCATGCGCCTGTTCGAGCGCCTGCTCGACCGCTACGGGAGCGACAACAAGCTCTATCTCTGGCTCCTCAACTTCTCGGCCATGACCGTGAACGGCTTCCCGGCTGAGGTCCCGGAGCGCTACCGCGTGCAGACCCCGTTCATCGATGCCTTCTATGGCGAGGCGGCGGAGAAGACCCGCAGCCGCCACGCTTGGCTGCGCATGACCGACCGGGCGAGCGAGCTCGGGGTCGAGAACCCCGGGACCGGCCGCGGCGTGGCGGTGGAGGATTTCGACGGCGACGGCGATCTCGACCTGGTCACCGCGGCCTTCTTCGGCGCCCTCCGCCTGTTCCGCAACGAGGCGGGGCAGCGCTTCACCGAGGCCACCGCGGAGGCCGGCCTGGCTGGCGTGACCCAGCCTCTGACCGTGTCGGCCGCCGACTACGATAACAACGGCGGTGTCGATCTGTTCGTGGTCCGGCCGTTCGAGCACTTCCGGCTGCTCGCCAATGACGGCAAGGGGCGGTTCACCGACGTGACCGCAACCTCCGGCCTCCTCGATGCCAAGCCTGCCGGCACCGTGGCCGCGAGCTGGTTCTCCACCTGGGGGGACGTCGACAACGACGGCGACCTCGACCTCTTCCTGAGCAGCTGGGCCTTCCGGGTTCCCTTCGTCTCCGGGCTCATCGCCGAGCCCCGGCTCGATTCCAAGCTGTTCCTCAACGACAAGGGGCGCTTCCGCGACGCCACGGCCAGGTACGGCCTCGCCGAACTGCTCGAAGACCGGCAGTTCATCGGCGCGGCCTTCGGCGACTATGACGCGGACGGCTGGACCGATCTCTACATCGCGGGGCCGATCCCGGCGACCAACGCGCTGTTGCAGAACGTCGAGGGACGGCGCTTCGTCAAGCGCAAGGACCTGGTCGATCACCCGGAGCCCGGCTTCACCGCGGCCTTCGTGGACATCAATCAGGATGGCCGGCTGGACATCTTCCAGGGCGGCTTCAACGACGCCCGCACCGCCGTGGCCCAGTCGGTCTTCCGCAAACCCGGCGATCCGTTCCCCCACAAGATGGGGCCCAGCTTCTTCCTCCTGCAGACGCCGGACGGACGCTTTGAGAAGCACCCTGAGCTCTTCGAGGGCGGCGTGGGCGTGAGCACCATGGGCACCTCCTTCGGCGACCTCGACAACGACGGCTGCTTCGACGTCTACCTGGGGACAGGCAATCCCGAGCCCTGGTTCATCCTGCCCAACTTCATGTACTTGGGCCGCCGCCAAGGGGGGCGGTGCACGGGGGAGATGGAGAACATCTCCATGC
This sequence comes from uncultured Holophagales bacterium, assembly GCA_963741305.1. Taxonomy (GTDB): domain Bacteria; phylum Acidobacteriota; class Thermoanaerobaculia; order Multivoradales; family UBA5704; genus DATMER01. Next base: position 1,711,208 of record CAVUHL010000003.1, read on the forward strand.
TGAACGGCTTCGGCACCGTCCAGAAGGGGCACGGGATCGCCTTCTTCGATTTCGACGGCGACGGGGATCAGGACATCTTTTCGAACCTGGGCGGGATGTGGCCCGCCGACGTCTGGGTGAGCCAGCTCTTCGTCAACGAGAGCGATCTGCGCAACCAGTGGACCAAGATCCGCCTGCGCGGCCGGCGGACCAATTCCCGCGGCGTGGGCGCGACGCTCAAGATCACGGCCCGCCGGCCGGACGGCAGCCGGATCGTGCGCTACCGGCAGATGGACAACTCCACCGGCTTCGGCAGCGCGCCCTACCTGGCCCATGTCGGCCTGATGGACGCCACCGCAGTCGAAGGGGTCGAGGTCTACTGGCCCGCGTCGCGCTGCCGCCGGACCTATCCGGCCGAGCTGCGGCAGTTGAACGTCCTCGACGAAGCGGACTGCCTGGGGGCCGGCTCCTGACATGGCCTGGAGAAGGAGAAGGCATGCACTGCTGCTGCTACTGATCCTCCTCGCGGCCGGTGCCTTCGTCTACGAGCGCTACACCGGAATGACGGCAGGAGCGATCGACCAATTCCGCTACACCACGTTCGAAGAGAGCGGCAACCTCTGGCAATACGTGAGCTATCTCACGGGCTTCCTTCAGAAGCTGACCTACGATCCGGAGAGGGGCATCTGGAACTTCCGCAACACGCCGGAGGACGGTCTGGGCGACTACGAAGCCGGGCGCCTGGCCTTCCACAAGGGGGAGTTCCCGCGCGCCGTCGCGCTGCTGGAACGCCACGTCGCCGAGCGTGGAGAGTCGGAGGAGGCGCTCTTCTGGCTTGCACTCGCTTACATGCGGCAGGCCGAGGCCGTGAACTGCCTCCAACCCCTCCACGGGAGGCATCGGGATCATGCCGCCGGGAGCTACTGCACGCTTCCCCTGCGCCGCATGCACGCGGACCAAGGGCCGTCGCGCCAGGCGGCGCGCGTCCTGGAACGCCTGCTCGACCGCTGGGGCGACGGCGCGGACGGCCGCCTCTACCGCTGGCTGCTCAACTTCTCGTACATGACGGTCGGGGGCTTCCCCGGCCAGGTCCCGCCGCGCTACCTGATCCAAACCCCCTTCATCGACGCCTTCTACGGCCGCGAGGCCGCGCGCCGGCAGCAGAAGTACTCCTGGCTGCGCTTCGAGGACCGCGCCCGCGAGCTGGGCGTCGAGAACTACGGCACAGGGCGGGGCATCGCCGTGGAGGATTTCGACGGCGACGGCGACCTCGACCTCATGAGCACGGGGAGCTTCGGCGGCGTCAGCTACTTCCGCAACGAAGGAGGGACGCGGTTCACCGACATCACGGCCAACTCCGGCCTCGGCCTCGTCAAGCAGCCGATGGCCACGTCGATCACCGACTACAACGGCGACGGCCGGCCGGACCTCTTCGTCGTCTATCCCTTCACCCACTACCACCTGTACGCCAACCGCGGCGACGGCACCTTCGCCGACGTCACCCGCGAGACGGGCCTCCTCGACGCCAAGCCGGACGGCTCGATCGCCACGAGCTGGATGTCTTCCTGGGGCGACATCGACAACGACGGCGATCTCGATCTCTTCCTGGGGAACTGGGCCTTCCGCGTCCCCTTCCTCGAAGGGCTGCCGGCCAGCGAGCGGATCGACTCCAAGCTCTTCCGCAACGACGGGGGGCGCTTCCGGGACGTGACGGCCGAGTACGGCCTCGCCCGCCGCCTCGAGGACCGCCACATCATCGGCGTGGCCTTCGGCGATTACGACGGGGATGGCTGGATCGACCTCTACTTCACGGGTCCCATGGCGGGCACCAGCGCCCTGCTGCGCAACGTTTCGGGGAAGCGCTTCGAGGAGACCGGCGCGCTCGACTGGCACGAATCGGGATTCACCGCCGCGTTCCTGGACATCGATCACGACGGCCGCCTCGACATCTTCCATGGCGGCAACAGCGACGCCCGCACCGCGGTGACCCAGGCGGTCTTCGGCGAGCGCCTGGACGACTACCACAGCGGACGCAGCGTGATCCTCCACCAGCGTCCGGACGGCCGCTTCGAGCCCTGGATCGGCGCCTTCGAAGGCGGCAAGCTGGCCATGGGCAGCATGGGCTCCTCGTTCGGCGACCTGGACAATGACGGCTGCACCGACTTCTATCTCGGCACTGGCAACCCGGAGCCCTGGTTCATCCTGCCGAACCTGATGTTCCGTGGGGAAGAGCGGGCCGGCCGCTGCACGGGACGCCTGGAAAACGTTTCCATGCTGAACGGCTTCGCCAACGTCCAGAAGGGGCACGGCATCTCCTTCTTCGATTTCGACGGCGATGGCGACCAGGATGTCTACACGAGCCTCGGCGGCATGTGGCCGGCCGACCCCTGGGTGAGCCAGATGTTCGTCAACGAGAGCCGCACGGAGAATTCCTGGGTCAAGATCCGGCTGCGCGGCCGCAAGAGCAACCGGGCCGGAGCCGGCTCGCGGATCGAGGTGCGCGCCCTGGCCGCGGACGGCTCCCGCATCGTGCGCACCTATCACATGGACGGCAAGACCGGCTTCGGGAGCGCCGCCTACCTGGCGCACGTCGGCCTGGGCCGCGCCGAGCGCATCGAGGAGGTGCAGGTGACCTGGCTCGGCTCGGGCTGCACCGGCCGCTACCCGGCGCGGATCAAGGATCTCAACGTTCTCGACGAGGCCCACTGCCTGAACCCTTAGGAGGAACAGCCCATGTCTTCAACATCCGCCCGTCAGGTCGTCGACCAATACTTCGATCTCTTCTCTCGGAAGCGCTACGACGAATCCCGCCCCCTGCTGAGCGATCAGGGATTCTCGTTCCAAGGGCCGATCGACAGCTTCGACAACCCCGATACCTTTATCGCGGTGGTCAAGAACCTCGGGATGCTCACGCGGGAGGTGCGCAAGCTGAAGGTCTTCGAGGACGGCCCGGACGTCTGCGTGATCTATGACTTCGAAATGCAGCCACCGGGGGAGGGCACCATCACCATCGCCGAATGGTTCCATGTGGAGGAGGGGAAGATCCGCTCCATCCGCCTCATGTTCGACGCGCGTCCCTTCGCCCCGTTCTTCGCGAGACCGTGACGGAGGTTCAAGATGGCACAGACGAAGGCGACCGATCCAAGCGGCGGCGGGGCGCAACGACATCCCGAGCCTGCTGCGCTTCCTCGACGGGCATGAGGCACGGCACCAGGAGCAGATCAGGGAGGCGCTGCGCTCCTCGCCTCGCGGATGATCAGGAAGGCCGGGATCATCACCAGCCAGAATCCTCCCTTGGGGATCAGAGCCGCGGCGATCAGGTTGATTGCGATCAGTTCCCATCCGATCCAGGCCGGTGGGCGACAGCCCCGCTTCTCCGTTGAGGAGAGGAGCTGGCCCAGCACGAAGGTGAACACCCCCCAGAGAACGAACCAGAAGAAGAGCTCCTTGTCCGCGTCCACGGGGACGTTGCCGAGGCCTGAGTCGGCCTCGCCAAAGAAGCCCTCCCGGAAGATGCGCAGGAGCGGCTCGCGACCTACCCAGGAGCCGCCGAGCACGTGCAGCACGCCGGTCACCATGAGCAGGCGCGCCGCCTTGCGCACGCGCAGGTAGAACACCACTCCCAGGCAGATCAGGAACAGGGGGCCCAGTGCGAAGCGGGTGATGTCGGCTTCGAGCATGGGAAAAGTCTACCCGCTCGTCGCGTAATCCCAATCGATCCTGGCGGCCGAGAGTCTTCCGCAACGCTGCGGAAGACTCAGGCAACGCTCCCGCAAAGATTTGCAACGCACCGGAGATCCCCCGCAACGCTGCGGAAGATATTTGCAACGCTCCCGCGTTCGGAGGAAACGCCGCGGAAGACTTATGCCGCGCTCCTGCGTTGGATTGCAACGCGCCTACAACTCGCGGCAACGCTCCTGCATCGGAATGCAACGGAGCTCCATTGATTGCAACGCTACTGCGTTCGGATGCTACGCGGCGGAGAATGCCGGAGCGTGGCCTGAAGACGCCGTAGCCTATCCGGAAGGCTCGGGAGCTGCCGCTTGCGTTGTGGACTCGTTGCAGCCGGCTCCGGCGGCCGCCTGGACCGCTTCCAGAACCGCGCGCAACCCCTCGTCGAGCCGCCGCCGCCGCGCCTCATACCCGCTCCGCGTTATGCGTTGCCTGCGTTGCGTTACAACGGATTGCAACGCGCTGTCACTCCAGCCCTTCCACGAGGTACAGTTTGGAGAGAGTTCGCTCCATGTAGTAGGCGAAGGTCCGGCCGTCTGGGGTGAGGTGAACTCGAAGCACTTGTTGAATCCCCGTGCGGTCGGCGGGCTCGATCTCCTTCCAGAGCTTCCGCCGGCCGGTGGCAACATCGAGCCGGTAGATGGGCCAGCCTGAGGAGCCCCGCTTGTCCTGATGGGCGGTGAACAAAGCCTGGCCGGCGTCGTCCCAGCGCAGGAACACCTCTCCCGGCTGGTATGGAAGCTTGCGAGGGGGGCCGCCATCGACGGGATAAAGCGCGGCGGACCGTAAGTCGAATCCCACGATGAGCTTGCCATCTGGCGAAACCGGCGTTTTGCCGACAGTACAGAAGGTTCCCTCGGGCGTTACCGGCCGTAAGGCGCCATTGGCCATGTCGAGCACGTAGCAGCGGATTTGCCGCCCGAGCGCGCGCCCCGAAAAGGCGAGACGGTGTCCGTCCGGGAAGAATCCGATAGAGATCACGCTCAAGGCGACCTCGCGGGACCGTGGGCTGCCCACCCCGGTGGGAAGCAGGAGAATCCGGCTCCTCTCGCCGGTGATGACGGCAGCGACCCACTGGCCATCGGGGGAGATGGCCTGCGCGGATCCTTCGCCCAACAGGACGGAGGTACCTTCGATATCCCGCAGGTAGATCAATTTGTGCGGCCCGCTCCCTTTGCCCCGGTGGGACAGGAGCAGCGTTTTTCCGTCATCCGAGATATCTACGGGAATTGCCCTGTCGAGCCAGGACACATCGCGTTCCCTGACCTCTGTCGGCAGCAAGATCTTCGTCTCGTCGATCGCCTCCTGCCGCACCAGAAGGGCCCGGCCGTCGGCAGCGACGTCGAGGAGGGCCATGTCGGTCGGAAACGAGAGGAGGGTCCGTTCGCGTCCGTCGAGGTCCACCGCCGCCAGAGTCACGTTCCACTCCCGGTTGCCCGTAAACCAGACCTCATCGCCGGAAGTGGACCAGGCGAGGCCCCGTAGCGACATCCAGCCTTCCGAGAGCCTCTTGATCTCCCCTGTGCGTAGATCCATCACGGCCACCGAGCCGCTCCAATTCGAGATGCTCAGGTGCTCGAAGAAGGCGATCCGCGTCCCATCGCGCGAAAAACGCACGTTGCTGATGTCGCCACCGACCTGATGAAGCACCTTTCCGGAGGGATATTCCAGTCGCGCGCCCAACATCTCGGGCAGCTCGCGGACGATGGCGAGTCCGGATCCGTCGGGCGCCCAGTCGGCTTCGACGACATTTTCCAGAAGCCTGCGGGCGCCGCCGCCGAGCAGAGGCGCTCGCGCGAGGGTACCCCGTCCCTGGTAGCTGGAAAAAATCTGGAACTCGTGATCGAGGGAGATGGCCAGCTCGCCCGTGCGCGAGATCGAGAGGAGGTCGGCCGGCGGCAGCTCGATCGGGCTCGAAACGGGGCTCCCCAGGCGGACCTGGAAAACGCGGAACGGATCTCCGTTCCATGACGCGCCGAAGACGACCGTCTGGCCGTCCGGAGCGAATCGCGCCCGGTTGAGGGTGCCTCTCTCGTACGTGAGCACCTTGAACGTCGGGGCCTTCCCTGCGCGGGAACCCCCCGTCTGCCTCGCCGCCGCAAAACCGAGGATACCGGAGACCGCGATCACCGTGAGGGTCACGGCCGCGGCGAGCCGTTTCCGGGCAAACGCGGAGACGGCAGGCTGGGCTGGCTTGGTGGGTTGTGGGACCGCGACGAGCGTGGTCGCCGCCGTAAGCATCGGGCGCGAACCGGACTGCCGAAGCGCCCGCAGGTCCACCGGGACCTCGTTCACGTTCTGGTAACGGTCCGCCGGTTGCTTCTGCAGGGCCTTGCCGAGTATCCACTCAAGCTTCGGCGGCACGTCCGGGCGCACATCCCAGACCGGCCGAGGCTCCATGTGCAGGATCGCATAGCCGAACGCCCGCTCGTCCTCTCTCTCGAAGGGGAGGCGGCCTGCGACCATCTCGTAGAGCACCACGCCCAGCGACCAGATGTCGGTGCGGTGATCGACCGGCTCGCCCTGGATCTGCTCGGGAGACATGTAGGCGGTCGTGCCGAGGACCGCTCCCGACTGGGTCAGCCGTGTCTCTCTGGCGAGCTTCGCGACGCCGAAATCGAGGATCTTGACCTGGCCGTCCCGGGTGATCATCAGGTTGGCCGGCTTGATGTCGCGGTGGATGATGCCTTGGGCATGGGCACTGGCGAGCCCGGCCGCGATCTGAATCGTATAGTTGATGGCCTCTTCGACCTTCAGGGTGCCGCGTTGGAGCCTCTGCCTGAGGGTCTCGCCGTCGTAGCACGACATGGCGATGAAGATCCCGCCTTCCCCATCCCCGGTCTCGCCGATCTCGTAGACCGTGCAGATGTTCGGATGATCGAGGGAGGAGGCTGCCTTGGCCTCGTTCAGGAAGCGCCGGCGGTCGTTCTGGCTGTCGAGATGGGCGGGAAGGAACTTGAGGGCGGCAAGCCGGCCAAGCCGGAGGTCACGAGCCTTGTAGACGACACCCATCCCGCCACCCCCGAGCTTGTCGAGGATTTTGTAATGGGCAACAGTCCTCCCGATCCACGATTCTCCCCTGTCTGTCATCGCGCCCGCGATCCACCTGTTCGTAGTTTAGTTTCCGCAAGTCTAACATCAGGCGCGACCCGGCTATAGGTACCCCATCCTCGTCTTCACGTCCTCGATCGCCTCGTCGTTCCCCTCCACGCTGAGCTTCCCGCGGTCCTCCCCCCTCCCGGCGGGGTAGAAGCCCTGGCGGTACATGGGGAAGCACTCGGTGCGGAGATGGCCGAGGTTCTGGTGACCCCTCCGCACCGCCCGCTCGTGGCGCAGGGCTCCGATGTCGATTGGCGCCACCACGATCTTCTCGCCGGGTCCGGGATCGGCCTGGGCGAGGATGCGGCCTTCGAAGTCCACCACCATGCTGCCTCCGGGCCAGGAGAACGGCGGGTAGTGGGAGAGGCTCGCGGCCTGGTTCGAGGCCACCACGTAAGACACGTTCTCCAGGGCGCGGCAGCGGTTCACCACCGTCCACCAGTCCATGGGCGCCGTGGCCCCCCAGGGGTCCATGTAGGCCGAGACCCGGATGAGCACCTCGGCGCCGTTCGTGGTGAGCTGGCGCAGCACCTCGGGGAAGAGCCAGTCGTAGCAGATCGCCACGCCGAGGTTGCCAATGGGCGTCTTCGCCACCGGGAACATCTCTTCCTGGTAGTCCGGCAGGTCGTGCGGGCTCGCGTGCACCTCCCAGGGGATCCACGGGTTTACCTTGCGGTACTTGGTCAGGATGCCCTCGGGGCCGATCAGGCAGGTGGCGTTGAAGACCACGCCGGGGTAGCGGTCGTCCCGCTCGAGGAAGGTGCCGGTCTGGATCCAGACGCCGTACTCCTTCGCCTTCGCGGCATAGCGCTCGGTGTGCTCATTCGGGATCGGGATAGCCAGCTTGTCGAGCAACTCGCGGGCCGTGGGGTAGACTGGCGCTGCGTGAGCGAACTCCGGGAAGACCACCAGCTTTACGGGCAGGAAGGGCGCGTAGCCCTCCACCGCCTGGGAGATCATCGTGATCATGCGGTCCGTGTGAGGTTTGATGCCGGCGCGGTCGGCCGGGTTCGGGAAGTCCACCTGGCACGCGGCGGCGGCGTAGCGAAGGGTCTGTCCGTCCATGCGCGGGATGATGGAGGAGATACTGGCGCAGTCCAGGCCCATGGACCTTTTTTGGTCCCGGGTTCCTACACTCCCAGGGGCGGCGGGTTGCTTAAATAGCCCGAAGCCCGACCGGAGGCAATACCGTGAAGCTGCACAAGCCGAAGTCTTTGTTTTTCAGCCTCCTGGCGCCGGTGCTCCTGATCGGCGGCGCCCTCACTACCTTCGATCACTTCGAGAAGCGGGGGAGGGAGTTCTTCGAGGCCGGCAGCGGCGCCGTCGCGACGCTGGGTACCCTCGCCCGCGCCCTGAAGGGCGGCGACCTGGAGACGGCCGGGCGCCTCTACAGCCCGGATTTCCGCGGCTCTTCCCTCGGGTTCACCCAGCTGCGCCGCGGTGAGGCGAAGGACGGCATCGAGTCCCTCCCCTTCACCCCGGACGGGTCTGCCGTGGACCGCGCCGCCGCCCTCGCGGAGTGGCGCTCGTACCTGGACGGCTTCGAGTCGATCGAGGAGGCCGGCCTTCACGTCCACCGGGTGGAGGAGTGGGAGGCGGACGGCGAGGTCACCGCGCAAGTCCGCTTCGAGGTCATCGGCACGCCGCGCGGCCGCCTCCAACCGGGGATCGACCGCGGGTTCTTCCGCGCGCGGTTCGTGCCCTCACCGGAGGGGCTCCGCATCGCCGAGGCTTCGCCGATCGAAGGCGAGCGCCTGATCAGCAACCAGCCGCAGTTCACCGAGGTGGGAGCCCAGGCCGGCATCGCGTTCAAGAACGAGTATTACCCGCCTTTCCTCACCGAGCCGCTGCGCTTCGGCATGATCCGGCACGGGCCCGGCGGCATCAGCGCCGTGGACGTGGACAACGACGGCTTCCACGACATCTTCATCCCGGACGGCGTCGAGTCCAGGCTCTTCCGCAACCGGCGGGACGGCACGTTCGAGGACATCACCGCCGCCTCCGGCCTGTCCGGCCTCGACGGCATGTCCGTGGGCGTGTTCGCGGATTACGACAACGACGGCTGGAAGGATCTGTTCGTGAGCCGCACGTTCAAGCCCAACCAGCTCTTCCACAATGAGGGAAACGGGACTTTCAGGGACGTGACCGCCGCCTCCGGGATCGGCGCGGACTGCTGCACCACCGTCGCCTCCTGGGGGGACTACGACAACGACGGCGACCTCGACCTCTACGTGGGCCGCTATCTGGATCCGCGCAAAGACATCCCCACCACCTTCTATGCCCGCAACGGCGAGCCCAATCAGCTCTACCGCAACGAGGGCAACGGCCGCTTCACCAACGTGACCGAGGAGGCCGGGGTGGGGGAGACCGGGCTCTGCCTGGGATCGGTGTTCGGGGACTATGACGACGACGGCGATGCCGATCTCTACGTGGTCAACGACTTCGGGCGCAAGACGCTGTACCGCAACGACGGGGACGGTACGTTTACGGACGTCACGGTCGAGACCAACACGCTCGCCTATGGCGCGGGCATGAGCGCCTCGTTCGGCGACTACGACAACGATGCGAAGCTGGACATCTATGTGGCTCACATCCGCTCGGAGCACAGTTGGTTCGCCGAGCCGCCGACCGTATGGCGCTACATGGCGAACTCCTGGCGCCAGGGGGTCTGGCGCAGCGACATGCCGCTCTACTTCGAGATCTTCCGCCAGTCGGGCTTCGAGTTCGTCGAGGTCTTCCAGCAGATGGCCTCGGGCAACACCCTGCTGCGCAACAAGGGCGACGGTACGTTCGACGACGTGACCTGGGAGACCCACACGAATCCACTCGGGTGGTTCTGGGGCTCGGCCTTTGCCGACTTCGACAACGACGGCTGGCAGGACATCTACAGCGCCAACGGCTGGGTTTACAGCGACCGCGACACCGAAATCGAGATGGAGTTCCTGAACAACGTCGTGGGCGACCAGGAGGGCTACAAAAGCGGCCGTTTCTTCGACCCGAAGCACTTCGGCCGCCGCTCCTGGCATGGCTGGGAGCGCAACCGCCACCTGCGCAACGTGAATGGAAAGGATTTCCACGAGGTCGGCCGGCCCGCCGGCACCGATCTGATCACGAACAGCCGCGGCATCGCGGTGGCGGACTTCTGGAACCGCGGCGTGCTGGACATCGCGGTCGCGGCCTCGGCCGACCGCCACGCGCTGCTGCGCAACGAGCTGGCAGGCCGCCGCAACTGGCTCGGGGTCGAGCTCGTCGGCACGAAGTCGAACCGCGACGCCGTGGGCGCCCGCGTCACGATCCACACCGGAAGTACGGTCCAGACGCGCGAGGTCGTGGCGGGCGACGGCTATGCTCAGCAGAGCGCGTTGCGCCTCCACTTCGGCCTGGGCGACCGGGTAACGAAGATCGACGAGCTGGTGGTGCGCTGGCCCGCCTCCGGGATCGAGCAGCGCTTCAAGGACGTTCCGGTCAACCGTATCGTGGGTATCACCGAGGGGGGCCGGCTGGTGGAAAAGCGCTACGGAGCCGGGCAGGAGTGAAGAGAAGCGGAATCGGCGCCGCCCTGTTGATAGCCCTCGCCAGTGCTGTGTCAGCCGGACCCGAGCGCTGGTTCGAGGACGTCACTGCGAAAGCCGGCGTGGCCGCGAAGCACACGAACCGCGCCTTTCACAATCCCTACGCCGAGATCATGGCGGGCTACACCGCCCTGGGCGCCTCCGTGGCCGCCGCGGACTTCGACGGCGACGGCTTCGAGGACCTCTTCGTCACCGACTCGTCGGAGGCCGGCAAGAACCATCTTTACAGGAATGACGGCGACTTTACTTTCACCGACGTAGCCGGCGAGGCGGGCGTGGCCGGCGGCAACGACGCTGCCAACGCCTCGTCCGATGCGCTCTGGTTCGATTACGACAACGACGGCCGGCCCGACCTGTTCGTGGTCCGCTTCGGGAAGAGCCAGCTCTTCAAGAACCTGGACGGCCGCAAGTTCCGCGAGGTCACCCGCGAGGCCGGCCTCGACCGCGCGGGCAACGCGATCACCGCCGTCGCCTTCGATCATGACCTGGATGGGGACCTCGATCTCTTCGTCGGGAGCTACTTCCAGCCGGTGGACGTCTTCAATCCCGCCACCCCGCGCTTCTTCCCCGAGAGCTTCGAGACCGCCAACAACGGCGGCGGCGTGACGGTCTGGCGCAACGAGGGCAAGGGCCGGTTCATGGACGTTACGAAGCAGGCGGGCTTCGACCTCGCGGGCTGGACCCTGGACCTCGGCCATGGCGACGCGGACAACGACGGCGACGACGACCTCTACGTGGCCTGCGACTTCGGCACGGACCGCTTCTTCCTCAACAACGGCAACGGCACGTTCACCGACCGCACCCGCGAGGCCATCGGCATCGACACGAAGAAGGGGATGAACGCCGAGTGGGCCGACTTCGACGAGGACGGCTGGCTCGACATCTACGTCACCAACATCACCGACGACTACATGCGGGAAGGCAACTTCCTCTGGCGCAACAACGGCGATCTGACGTTCACGGATGTTTCGCGTGAGACCGGCACGTACGATACCGGCTGGGGTTGGGGTGGCAAGTTCTTCGACTATGACAACGACGGCTGGCTCGACCTCTACGTTGTCAATGGCTGGGTGTCGGCAGGCCCCGAAAGCTACGTGCCCGACATCTTCGAGATGATCACCCGCGGGGAGGTGGACTTTGCCGACGCCCGCAACTGGCCCCCCATGGGCAAGAAGAGCCTGTCCGGCTATCAGAAGAAGAAGCTCTTCCACAACCAGGGCGGACAGATCTTCAAGGACGAGGCCGCGCGCCACGGCCTCGACTCCACTCGCGACGGCCGCGGCATCGCCGTGGCGGACTTCGACAACGACGGCCGGCAGGACCTTTTCGTGGCCAATGCCAATGCCGAGCCGTTCCTCTACCGCAATACCGCCCCGCCCGGGCAGTGGGCCTCCTTCCTGTTGGAAGGGAAGAAAGCGAACCGCGATGCGGTCGGCGCGAAGCTTCGGCTGACGGCCGGCGGCCGTACCCGGTTGCGTTTTGTCGACGGCGGCAACAGCTTCGCCGGCCAGAGCAGCCGCCGGGTCCACTTCGGCCTGGGCAGCTCGAAAGAGACCGTCAAGCTGGAGGTGCTCTGGCCTTCGGGAGCGAAGCAGACGTTCGAGGGGATTGCGCCCGGCCACGGTTACCGAATCGTGGAAGGGGAGTCCCCGAGGAGACAGCGATGAAGCGACGCGCAGCAGCCCTACTCATTCTCCTGGCCTGGTCTGCGATGGCCGGCGCGGCAACTCTGCCGGAGCTCGAAGCCAAGCTCACCGCGGACCCGAACGACATGAAGGCCGCCAACGAGTACCGCAAGGCGGTGATCCAGGCCGCCGAGTACGACCGGGCGATCGAGTTCTTCAAGAAGCTCGTGACCGACCATCCCAAGGCGGCCTACGCCTGGCTCAACTACGGCTACGCCTACGTGGACAAGATCCCGGCCGCGGGCTCCATCACACAGGTGATCCTGGCCAACACCGCGCTCACGAACTTCACGAAGTCCATCGAGCTCGAGCGGAGCTGGATCGCGCTCTTCACACGCGGCAACAGCTATCTCTATTGGCCGAAGATCTTCGGCCGCGGTCCGCTCGCCGTCACCGACCTCGAGGAGGCGGTGGCGATCTCGAAGAAGGTGCCGCAGAAGAAGGTCTATGCCCGCGCCTGGATCGCCCTCGGTGACGCCTACTGGCGGACCGACCAGCCGGATAAAGCGAAAGCCACCTGGAAGGAGGCGCTGGCGCTCTTCCCGGGCGAGCCGCAACTCGAGGCCCGCCTCGCGCGCGACGGCGACGCGCTGGAGCAGTACATCTACGAGCAGCTCGATCCCAACAAGCGAGTGGACACGGACCTGTCTCCGCTCTGGGAGGGGCCGTGAGACGCCTTGTCCTGCTCCTGCTGATTGCCCTCCCGGCCGGAGCGGCCAGCTTGCGCTTCGAGGAGGTCGGCGAGAAGACGGGCTCCCGCATGCAGCACCACACCCGCAAGTTCCCGGCGCCGCACGCGGACGTGCTCGGCATGTTCACCTCCGGCGGCGCCACGGCGGCGGTGGGCGATTACGACGGCGATGGCGACGAGGACCTCTACGTCACCGACTCGGACGCCGGCAAGCAGGGCCACCTGCTGCGCAACCAGCTCAAGGAGACCGGCAAGCTGGCGTTCCTCGACGTCACGGCCGAGGCGGGCGTGGGCGGCGGCAACGATGCGCGCTCGATCGTGGCCGACGCCCTGTGGCTCGACGCCGACAACGACGGCGCGCTCGACCTGCTCCTGGCCCGCTTCGGCACGCCGGTCCTCTACCGCAACGAGGGCAAGGGGAAGTTCAAGGACGTGTCCACGGGCTCGGGGCTCGACAAATTTGCGAACACGATCGCGGCCATCGCCTTCGACTACGACAAGGACGGGCGGCTCGACCTGCTCCTGGGCAACTACTTCCCGCCTGTAAACCTGATCGATCTGCCCACTCCGCACGTGCTGCCCAACAACCTCGACCAGGCGGACAACGGCGGCGGCGCGAGCCTGTGGCGCAACGTCACGGAGAAAGGCCCAAAGGGGAACAACCTCCGGTTCGCCGAGGTCACGGAGAAGGCGGGCCTCGCCAAGCACACCGGCTGGACCCTGGACGCCGGCCACGCCGACCTCGACAACGACGGCTGGCAGGACATCTACCTGGCGGGCGACTACGGCACCGACCGCCTGTTCTGGAACAACGGCGACGGAACCTTCCGCGACGCGACCAAGGAGGCCCTGGGCATCGACACGCGCAAGGGGATGAATGTCGATATGGGCGACTACGACCGCGACGGCTTGCTCGACGTCTACGTGACGAACATCACCGACGAGTACATGAAAGAGTGCAACATGCTCTGGCACAACAACGGGGACCGCACCTTCTCCGACCTGTCGAAGGAGACCGGCACCTGCAACACGCTTTGGGGCTGGGCTGCCAAGTTCGGCGACTTCGACAACGACGGCTGGGAAGACCTGTTCGTGGTCAACGGCCTGCGCTCGGCCGGACCTGAGAACTACATTCCCGTGCTCGTGGAGATGATCATCACGCCGGACATCGACTTCACCGACGTGCGCAACTGGCCGGCCATCGGCAACCGGACCTGGAGCGGCTTCCAGAAGAAGAAGCTCCTGCGGAACCTGGGCGATCAATCGTTCAAAGAGGTCGCGGCGCAGGCTGGGGTGGACAACGACCTCGACGGCCGGGGGATCGGGATGGCCGACTTCGACCAGGACGGCCGGCTGGACCTCTATCAGACCAATGCCAATCAGCCCGCGCTGTTCTACCGCAACGTAACCGAGGGAGTTGGCAACTGGCTCGCGCTGAAGCTCGTCGGCACGAAGTCCAACCGCGGCGCGGTCGGCGCCCGGGTGACCGTGAAGGCGAACGGCCAGACCTGGATCCGCGAGGTCAACGGCGGCAACGGCTACGCCGGCCAGAGCTCGCTGAACGTCCACTTCGGCCTGGGGGCCGTGGGCAAGATCGACGCGGTGGAGATCCGCTGGCCGAGCGGCAAGGTGGAGAAGGTGACCGCGCCGCTCAACAAGATCACGGCCATCCAGGAATCGAAATGAGGTGGATCGTCCTGTTGGCGGTCCTCGCCGCGGCGTCTCCTCAGGACGAGCGGCTCTGGCACCACCGCAATCTGGGCAAGGCTTTCTACGAGAACCCTACGACCCAGTACGAGGCGGTGGAGGAGCTGAAGAAGGCTCTCGACCTGGCGCCCGGCTCTCCGCGCGAGCGGCTCAACTATGCCCTCTCGCTCCTCAAGGCCGGCAAGACCGCCGAAGGGATCAAGGAGCTGGAGGCGGTGCAAAAGCAGGCGCCGGAGATCCCGCACACCTGGTTCAACCTGGGGATCGCCTTCAAGGAGGACTCCCAGTACGAGAAGGCCCTTCAGCAGTTCGAGCGCATGGCCGCCCTGGTCCCGGACGAGCCGATCACCCACTACAACCTGGGCGTCCTCTACAAGCTCACGGAGAAGCCCGACCTGGCGCTCAAGCACTTCGAACGGGCCGCGGACCTCAATTCCTATTTTGCCGCGCCGCGCTTCCAGCTGTTCAATACCTACCGGCAGGCGGGCAGGACGGAGGAGGCCGCGCGGCGCAAGCAGGAGTACGACGCGATCAAGGAGGCGCAGAAGGGGGCCGCGGTCCCCGAGGACGTGGATTGGAGCTGGTACCGCGAGCTCCTCGACGAGATCGATCCGCCGGCTGCGGCAACCCCTCCGGCCGAGCCGTCCTTCGAAGCGACTGAGCTTGGACGCGGGTTTGAAGGCCTGACCGTCCTCGACGCCGACGGCGACCTCGCTCCCGACCTGCTGGCGTGGTCCAAGGCCGGCGTCACGCTCTTCCGTAAAGGGACGAGCGGCCTCGAGGATCTGCGCAACGTGACTGCTGTCGCGGCCGGGGACTTCGACAACGACGGCCTTGCGGACCTCTGCGTCCTCGCAGACGCTCCGATGCTCTTCCGCAACGCGGGCGGCAGCTTCCAGAAGGTCGACGCGAAGCTTCCCGCCGGCAGGTACAACCTGGCTTTCTGGCTCGATTTCGATCACGACTACGACCTCGACCTCCTGCTTCTTGGGGAGGGGGCAGCCTTGGTCCGCAACAACGGAACGAGTTGGAGCGACGAGACCCGGCGCTTCCCGTTCGTGAGCGGCCGCGCGGTTTCCGGCGCGATTGTCGAGGCCGTGGCCGACACCCAGAACATGGATCTCGTCGTCACCTATGCCGGCCGTCCGGCCGTGCTGTACCGCGACCGGCTCGGCGGACGGTACGAAGCCGTCGAAATGGCCGGGCCGGATGGCGCGGTGCTGGCGCACGACGTGGACCAGGATGGCTGGAGCGATCTCCTGTCTTCTTCTTCCTTGATGCTCAACCGCCGCAGCCTGCAGGGGGTGCTGGAGAAGGCCGAGGGCTCGGTGCCCGTTCTCCCGCTGGCGTTCGCGGACCTCGAAGGCCGGGGCATGAGCGACCTCGTGGCCGGCGACGGCCTCTACCGCAACGAAGGGCGGGGGAAGCTGGGAAAGGAGAAAGCGGCAGAGGGTTTCCCGGCAGTCGCCGCGGCCTCCGCCGACTTCGACGGCGACGGCCGCGAGGATCTGGCGGTCGTGGGCAAGGACGGCGTGCTGCGGCGGCTGCTCAACCGGACGAAGACCGGTCACCGCTGGCTGAGGGTCGGGCTCGAAGGGGTCAAGAACCTGAAGCTCGCGCCGGGCGCCGAGGTCGAGGTCAAGGCCGGCTCGAGCTATCAGAAGAAGATCTACCGCGGGTTCCCCCTGACCTTCGGCCTGGGGCCGCGGACCACGATCGACGCCGTGCGCATCACCTGGCCGAACGGCTTGATCCAGAACGAGACGAAGCAGGCCGCGGACCGCGCCGCGACGTTCAAGGAGGCGCCGCGCCTGTCCGGCTCGTGCCCGATGATCTTTACCTGGAACGGCGAGCGCTTCCAGTTCATCACCGACGTCCTCGGCGTCGCGCCGCTCGGGGCGAGCGCCGGCGACGGCACGTACTTCCCGGTGGATCACGACGAGTACGTGCAGATCCCCGGCGAAGCGCTGGCGGAGGTGGACGGCCGCTACGAGATCCGCGTCACCGAAGAGCTGCGCGAGGTCGCCTATCTGGATCAGATGCGGCTCATCGCCCTCGATCATCCGGATGGGGTCGAGGTCTTCACGAACGACAAGTTCAAGGCTCCGCCGTTCCCCGAGTTCCGGCTGTTCGGCGTGGAGAAACGGATCTATCCGGTCCGCGCCACCGACCACCGGGGCAAGGACGTGCGGCCCCGCCTGCTCGCCAAGGACCAGACCTATCCGGACGGCTTCCGGCGCGACCTTTCCGGCGTCGCCGAGCTGCACCACGTCGATCTCGACTTCGGTGCGGCGGCGGAAGACAACCGGGCCGTCCTCGTGCTCTCCGGCTGGGTGGACTGGGCGGACGGCAGCACGTTCCTGGGAGCGGCCCAGGCGTCGTCATCCGGGCTCGTGTTCCCCCGCCTTCAAGTCAAAGACAAGCAGGGGAGATGGCAGACCGTGATCGAGGACATGGGCCTGCCAGCTGGCAAGCCCAAGACCATCGCCGTGGACTTGACGGGCAAGTTCCTCTCCTCCTCGCGCGAAGTGCGGATCGAGACCAGCCTCTGCCTCTACTGGGACGAGGTCTTCCTGTCCGAAGAGAGCGGCGAGCCGACCATGGCGAGGGCGGATCTGGCGCCTCTCTCGGCCGAGCTGCGCTTCCGCGGCTTCTCGCGGCCCGTGATCCATCCCGAGCGCCGGCAACCCGAAAGCTTCGACTACCAGTCGTGGATGCCCGTCTCGATGTGGAACCCCACGCCCGGCCTTTACACGCGCTATGGCGACGTCCGCCCCCTGCTGGAAGAGGTGGACGACCGGATGGTGGTCATGGGCTCGGGTGATGAGGTGCGGCTGCTCTTCGACGCCAAGGCCCTGTCCCCCCTGCCCGCGGGCTGGCGGCGCGACTTCCTTCTCCTGGTCGATGGCTGGGCCAAGGACGGCGACGCCAACACCGCCTTCTCCCAGACGGTCGAGCCGCTGCCGTTCCATGGCATGAGCCAATACCCCTACCCGGAGGGCGAGGGCTTCCCCGACGACGGGTTGCACCGCCTTTACCGGGAACACTACAACACCCGTCCGGCGCTGCGCCTGCTCCGGCCCCTGCCTGAGGAGACCGATCCGCCGCGCCCATGAGGAGGCTGCCGTGAGCCTGGAAGAGAACAAGGCCGTCGCCCGCCGCTTCCGCGAGAACCTGTGGAACACCGGCGATCCGGCCCTCGTGAGCCAGCTCTTCGACCGCGACTGCGTCGTGCACGCGCGCATCCCCCTCACCACCGACTTCTCCCGCGGCCCGGACGCCGTCGGCCAGCTCGTCCTCTTCTACCGCATGGCCTTCTCGGAGGTGCGGATGACGATCGAGGAGATCGTGGCGGAGGGGGACCTGGTGGTGACCCGCTGGAGCGGGCGGGGCTTGCACACCGGCGATCTCCTGGGCTTGCCCCCCACCGGCCGGGAGACCTTCACCACCGGGATGGACATGCTGCGCATCCGGGACGGGAAGATCGCCGAGGGCTGGGTGAGCTGGGACGTCCTGGCCCTGCTCGAGCAGCTCGCGGCGCCGCCGGCCGGGTCCGAGACCGAGCCTGGGGCCGAGCCCGGGTTCGCCGCCGGATTCCTGTCTCTGCTCGAGCGGCTGCGTTAGACTGCCGCTCCGATCATGGAGGTTCGAATGTCCAATCCCATACGCGAGGCCGACCTGGTGCCCCGGCTCGAAGGGCAGGGCTACTCGGCCGAGGCGCTCGCGGAGAGGCGGCGCTGGCTCGAGGAGCGGACCGGGGCGCGCTTCACCCATGCCGGTTCCTCGACGGTTTCCCCGGAGGAAATGCGGGGCAACATCGAGAACCCGGTCGGC
The DNA here is from genome assembly GCA_963741305.1 of uncultured Holophagales bacterium. Taxonomy (GTDB): domain Bacteria; phylum Acidobacteriota; class Thermoanaerobaculia; order Multivoradales; family UBA5704; genus DATMER01. The sequence continues at coordinate 1,729,507 of CAVUHL010000003.1, forward strand.
GCGGCCCAGGTGCCGCTGGGCGTTGCCGGCCCGATGCTGGTCCAGGGCGAGCACGCGCAGGGCCTCTTCTATGTACCCCTCGCCACTACCGAAGGAGCGCTGGTCCGCTCGTACGAGAGGGGCATGGTCGCGATCACCCGGGCCGGCGGCGCCACGGTGCGGGTCGTGACCGACGAGAACCGGGTCTCGCCCGTGTTCGTGTTCGAGAGCGTGGCCGAGGCCGCCGCGTTCTCCCGCGCCCTGCCGGGGCTGTTCGAGGCCCTGCAGGCCGAAGCCGGGTCCACCACCCGGCACGGCAGGCTGCTGCGCGTCGAGCCGCTGCTCGTGGGGCGCGACGTGGTCGTCCACTTCGCCTGGTGGACCGCGGACGCGCACGGCATGAACATGATCGTGAAGGGGACCGACCGCGCCTGCCGTTGGCTGGTCGAGCACGGCCACGCGCCGCGCTGTTACGTCTTCAGCGGCGGCGAGTCCGAGAAGCGGGCGAGCGGCGCGCTGTTCGCCGGTGGCAAGGGCAAGAAGGTGACCGCCGGCGCCCGCATCCCGGCGCGGCTCGTGCGGGCGTACCTGCACACCACGCCCGCAGGGCTGGCCGACGTCTGGCACCGGACCGTGCTGGGCCACATGCAGGCGGGCACCCTCGGCTACAACGGCCACATCGCCAACGGCCTCACCGCGCTCTTCATCGCCTGCGGCCAGGACGTGGCCAACATCGCCAACTCCGCGGTCGGGATCACCTCCTTCGAGGTCGTGGAGGAGGGAGACCTGTACGCGAGCGTGACCCTGCCGTCGCTGACCGTGGCAACGGTCGGGGGCGGGACGGGCCTCGGGACCGCGCGCGAATGCCTGGAGATGCTCGGCTGCCTGGGTGCCGGCAAGGCGCCGAAGCTGGCCGAGATCGCCGCGGCCCTGGTGCTCGGGGGCGAGCTTTCCTTTGGCGCAGCGATCGCCAGCGGCGAGTTCGTCGCCGCCCACGAGACGTACGGGCGCAATCGGCCCACATGAACCGGAAGCGTCCTTTCCGTGGGCTGCGGACCGCACCGGACCCCCGCTACGATGCCGTGATCATCGGCGCGGGGGTTGGCGGGCTGATCGCCGCAAATCTATTGGCGCGCGGGGGGCTCCGCGTGCTGCTGGTCGAGCAGCACTACATGGTGGGCGGCTACTGCAGCACCTTCCGCCGCGGCGGCTACACCTTCGACGCAGCCACCCACTTCTATCCGCTGCTGGGCAACCCCGAGACCCTGACCGGCCGCCTGCTCCGGGAGCTTGGGATCGATACGGGATGGGTCAAGATGGACCCGGTCGACACCTTCCACTTCCCGGACGGTACGCGCTTCGCGGTGCCGGCCGACCTCGACGCCTACCGGGCGCGCCTCAAGGAGGAGTTCCCGGCCGAGGCCGGCGCCCTCGACTCCTTCTTCCAGGCGGTGCACGAGACCTATCTCCTCGGCCTGCTGCACTACTTCCGCGGCCGGCCCCTGCAGACGCTCGACCGGCTGGTTCCCTGGCGCGACCTGACCGTGCGGCAGGCGCTCGACCGCTGGTTCACCGATCCCAAGCTCAAGCTCCTCCTCACGGCCGACTGCCCGCACTGGGGCTCACCCCCCAGCCGCACGTCGTTCGTCTTCGACTCCATGCTGCGGCTCTCCTACTTCCTGGGCAACTACTACCCACAGGGGGGATCGCAGGCGTTCGCGGATGCCATGGCCGCGCGCTTCGAAGAGCTAGGGGGACACATTCTGACGAGCACCTTCGCGAGCCGCATCCTCATCGAGGAGAGAGCCGCGCGCGGCGTGGAGATGGAGGTGCTGCGCGGCTCCCAAGCCGGCCAGCGCTTCACGGTGCGGGCCGGCGCCGTCATCTCCAACTCCGACCTGCTCCTGACCCTGGAGAAGCTGGTAGGGCCGGAGCACCTGCAGCCGGGAGCGCTCGAGCCGCTGCGCCGCATGCGCCCCACCTTCCCCTGCTTCCTCACCCACATCGGGCTCGAAGGGGTGCCGGACGACGTCCTCGAAGAGGCCCAGGGCTACTACTGGGACTCCTGGGACATGGACCGCGTGGGCGTCGACGCCCTGCGCTGCAAGATCTTCGTCCCGACACTCTACGAGCCGGGCATGGCACCGCCGGGCAAGCAGGTCGTCATCCTCCAAAAAGTGCTGGAGATGGACTACAGAGGGGTGGAGGACTGGCCGGCCCACAAGGCCCGGATCGAAACCTTTCTATTGGACCATCTGGAGCAGCGGATCCCGGGGATCTCGAAGCGGATCGTGGTCAAGAGCAGCGCCTCGGCGCGCACCTCCTGGCGCTTCACGCTCAACCAACAGGGAGCCATGCTGGGCTGGGAGATGTCTCCGGATCAGCTCGGCGAAAGCCGGCCCGACGTCACTGCCGGCATTCCCAACCTTTTCTTCGTCGGGCACTGGACGCGCCCTGGCGGAGGGATCACGCCGGTGATCGTCTCCGCTCAGGACGTGGCGCGCAGGGTTATTTCTTTACTTCGATGACGTCGACGGTGCTATTCGTCGCGATCGGCCCCTTCACCGTCTGCGTCTTCCCGGAGGGCCAGCGGACCTCGATCCGTTCGATCGTCTTGGCCTCGTCCAGCCCGAAATAGAGGGGCAGGATGCTGTGCGAGAGATAGCCTGAAGTGCCGTCCATGACCTTGGTCAGCACCCGTTTGCCCGCGTGGACCTTGACCACCGCGCCCAAGGCGTTGCGGTTCGACGCCGTGCCCTGCAGGTTGACCTTCACCCACTGGATCTTCTTCTGCTGCGCGAGGTCGCTCACCAGCACCAGGGGCTCGGAGTTGAACTCGTTCGTCACGATGTCGAGGTCGCCGTCCTTGTCGATGTCGAAGATGGCGGAGGAGCGGGTGCCGAGGGTGCCGGTCACGGTGTAGCTCCCGGTCTTGTCCTTGCACTGCGTGTGGCCGCGGTCCTCTCCCGAGCAGTCCAGGGTGAACCAGGGCTTGCGCGTCCGGCCGCCGCGGCGCGGCTCCACCCCTAGAATCGAGGCGCTGTCCAGGAACCCCTCGCCGCGGTTGTTGAGCAGCACCGAGTTGACGCCGTAGCGGAAGGGGAAGTTCATGCTCGACGCGATCACCACGTCATCCCAGCCGTCGGCGTTCAAGTCGTCGACGCTCACCCCCCAGGGCCAGTAGTTCTCCAGGTTCAGGGCGTCGGACATCTCTTCGAACTTGCCGTTGCCGAGGTTCCGGTAGAACGAGTTGCCGAAGACGTTGTTGGCCGCGCCCTGGAGCACCGGGATTTCCTCTTTCGGCGGGAACTTGGCCTTCTCGTCCTGGGGCGGGATGTCGCCCACCATGTCGGAGTGCATGTCGGTGACAAAGAGGTCCATGCGGCCGTCGTTGTCGTAGTCGAAAGCCTTGACGCCCATGGCGCCCCAGGAGGTCTTGGGGAAGAGCTGCGCCGTCTTGTCGGCGAAGGCCTTGCCTCCCTGGTTCTCCCAGTAGTGGTCGTCCCCCTGCATGTTGAGGACGTAGAGGTCCAGCCAGCCGTCCTCGTTGAAATCCGTGATGGTGGCGTCGCCGCTCCAGCCGTTGTCCACCAGCCCGGTCTTGTTGGTCACATCCTCGAAGCGGATGCCGCCGACCCCGCCGATATTCCTGTAGAGGATGCTGCGCTCGGTCCGCTCCGGGAACGTGTGCCCCTGGAACGCGTCCTCGTAGGCCACGTAGAAGCCGCCGCGGCCCCGCGCCTCGGTCGTGTACTTGCCCACGTTGACCACGAACAGGTCGAGCCGGCCGTCGCGGTCGTAGTCGAAGAAGACCGCGCCTGAGGAGTGACCCACGTAGCCGACGCCCGAGGCCTTGGTGACGTCGCGGAACTTCCCCCTACCATCGTTCTCGAACAGCGCGTTGCCCATGCGGACCGTGGTCACGTACAGATCCTGATCGCCGTCGTTGTCGACGTCGGCGAACGAGGCCGAGACGGAGATCCGGTCCGCCAAGCCCACGCCGGCCTCGGCGGTGACATTGCGGAACGTGCCGTTCCCGAGGTTCTTCCATAGCTCGTTGCCGCCGAGCTGGCTGGTGAAGTAGACGTCGGTCAGGCCGTCGCCATCGGCATCCGCCACCGCGACCCCGTTGCCGTGGTCGTAGTGGGCGGCCTTGTAGGTTTTGCCCGCGTCGTCCACGATCTGATGGGCGAAGGTGATGCCGCTTTCCGGCTGCCGGTCGGCGAAGCGGAAGGCGTGGAAGACCTTGAAGCGCCCCACGGTCGCGCGCTCGGCCTGGCTGCGCGCCTCCAGGGTGGCGGCGCCGGCGTCGGTCGCAGGTACGTCGATCACGGGTCCCGCTCCTGCCGGAGCCGGCGGGGGAGCCGCGTGGTCATGAGCCTGGAAGCCAAATAGAGGGAGGGCGGCGAGGAGGATAAGAGCTGATTTCATCGTGCCAAAGGGTACCAGACTGGAACCTTTCCCTGAACCCCGTCGTAGTGCCCGGACATGAGCCTCCTCACCTCCTTGCGCTCCACCGCCCGCGGATTCCGCAGGTCCCCTGGTTTCTTCGTCCTTGCGATCCTCACCCTGGGGCTGGGGATCGGCGCCAATTCGGCGATCTTCACGGTAGTCAACGCCGTCCTGATCCGGCCGTTGCCGTACCCTGAGCCGGAAAGGCTGGTGTCAGTGCTGCACACGGCTCCCGGGGTCGGGTTCGACATGCTCGAACACTCGGACGGGACGTACCTGCTCTATCGCAAGCAAAACAAGGTCCTCGAGGATCTGGGGATCTTCTGGGACGGCTCGGTCGCCCTGACCGGCGGCCGGGAGCCCGAGCGGGTGGACGCCGCCGGCTTGAGCCCATCGGTCTTCGGCATCCTCCGGGTGCCGCCCGCGCTGGGCCGGGCCCTGATCGAAGAGGACGGCGGGCCCGGAGGCAGGAAGGTGCTCGTCCTCTCCCACGGGCTCTGGCAGCGGCTCTTCGACGGCGATCCGAAAGCGATCGGCAAGACCCTGCGCATCGACGGGGTCGCACGCCAGGTCGTGGGGGTCATGCCCGAGGGCTTTCACTTCCCGAACGCGGACACGGAGCTCTGGCTGCCGCTCGTCGTCGATCCGTCCAGCCTGGCCGTGAGCAACTTCAACTACCCTGGCATCGGCCGGCTCCGGCCCGGGATGTCGATCGAGCAGGCCGACCGGGACCTCTCGGCGCTGGTCTGGCGCATCCCCGAGCTCGGAGGCGACATCAACCGCGGCATGCTCGAGCAGGCGCGGATGGACATGGTCGTCAGGCCCTACCGGGACGAGATGGTGGGGGACCTCGCGCGCACCCTCTGGCTGCTCCTGGGCAGTGTCGGCATCATCCTCCTCATCGCCGGAGCCAACGTGGCGAACCTCTACCTCGTGCGGGCCGAGGGCCGTCAGCGGGAGGTGGCGGTGCGCACCGCGATCGGCGCCACCCGCGGCGAGATCGCCCGCGTGTTCCTCCTCGAGAGCGTCGGCCTCGCGCTGATCGGCGGCCTGCTGGGGCTCGCCCTCGCCGCCGCGGGCGTGCGCCTGCTGCTCGCGCTGCAGCCCGAGGGCATCCCCCGGCTCGAGGAGATCGGGATCGACGGCGCGGTCGTGGCCTTCACGCTCCTGCTCTCCCTGCTGCTGGGGCTTTTCATCGGCGTCGTCGCGACGCTGCGCTACGGTTCGCCGGACCTCGTCCCCACGCTCAAGGACGGCGGTCGCGGCGGGACGGCAGGCAAGGCCCGGCACCGCGCGCGGCAGGGGCTTGTCGTGGCCCAGGTCGCGCTCGCGCTGCTGCTCCTGGTGGGCGCCGGCCTGATGCTCAAGAGCTTCTGGGGCCTCGCGTCCGTGAACCCCGGAGTCAAGCCGGAGGGGGTGCTCACCCTGAGGCTCGACCTGCCCGAGACGGAGTACCCGGACGTCCACGTCACGGCGCGTTTCGTCGGCCAGCTCCTGGAGAAGGTGCGGGCGGTCCCCGGGGTGGAGCGGGCGGGCACGGTCAACGTGCTCCCCCTGACCGGGTTCGGGGACAACAGCACCCACAGCATGGAGGACCATCCCCTGCCGCCTGATACCGTGCCGCCCGTGCTCGGCACCCGCTTCGTCAGCCCGGGCTACTTCGAGGCCATGGGCATCCCCCTGGTCGAGGGGAGGGTGTTCGACCGGATCGATCCGCAGAAGCGCTCGGACGAGGTGTTGGTGAGCAAGTCGGTGGCGGACCGCTTCTGGCCGGGCCGCAGCCCGCTGGGCCGGCGCCTCACCCCCGGCCTTGCCGCGGACGGCCGCTGGGCCACCATCGTCGGGGTCGTCGGGGACGTGCGCGAGGCGGGGCTGCACAAGCCCGTGGCCGAGTCGGTCTACTACCCGCTGGTGCGGCTCGACCTCGACTCGCCAGGCCAAGGCGAGTGGGTGCCGCGGAGCTTCGCCCTGGTGGTCAAGAGCAAGGGAGATCCCCAAGGCAAGGGTGATCCAATGTCGTTGGCAAGGCCGGTCCAGCAGGCGGTCTGGTCCCTGAACCCGAACCTGCCGCTCGCCCAGGTGCGGAACATGGAGCAGGTGGTGGAGCGCTCCATGGCGCGCACCTCGTTCACGCTGCTCCTGCTGGCGATCGGCGCTGCGGTAGCGCTCCTCCTGGGCGCCGTGGGCATCTACGGCGTGATCTCCTACGTCGTCAGCCAGCGCACGCAGGAGATCGGAGTGCGCATGGCCTTGGGGGCAAAGCCGGCAGACGTCTCCGGCATGGTCCTCAAGGAAGGGCTGGCGCTGGCGCTCCTCGGGATCGGGCTGGGGCTCGCGGGCGCCCTCTTCGCCACCCGATTCATGCAGGCTCTCCTGTTCGAGGTGAGCACGACCGACCCGGCCACCTTCGCCGCCGTGCCGCTCCTGCTCGCGGTCGTTGCCCTGCTGGCGAGCTACCTGCCGGCCCGCCGGGCAGCGGGGGTCGAGCCGCTCGAGGCGATCCGTTACGAATAACCTATCCGGAGCGCTGCCGTAAGCTCTTTCCATGAGCTTCCTCTCCTCCCTGCGCTCCACCGCCCGGGGCCTCGGCAAGGCCCCGGGTTTTTTCCTCATCACTGTCCTTTCCCTGGGGCTCGGCATCGGCGCCACCGTGGCGATCTTCACGGTCATCAACGCCGTGCTGATCCGGCCTCTGGCGTACCCGGAGCCCGAGCGGATCGTCTGGGTGACGCAGGCCGCGCCGGGTATGGCGACATCGGCCGCACGCTCTAGGTGCTCCTCGGCGGCGTCGGACTGATCCTCCTCATCGCTTGCGCCTTCATCGGCGGCTTTGCCGCACTGCGCTACGGCTCGCCGGACCTGGTGCCCGCGCTCAAGGAGGGTGGCCGGGGCGGCACCGCGGGCCGAGCCCGGCACCGCGCGCGGCAGGCTCTGGTGGTTGCGCAGGTGGCGCTCGCCCTCGTGCTCCTGGTTGGCGCGGGCCTCATGATGAGGAGCTTCTGGGGGATGGCGAACGTGGACTCCGGCGTCCAGCCGTCCGGCGTGCTCACGGTGCAGCTCAACCTGCCCGAGGCGGAGTACCGCGAGGCGGCCCGGACCGCGGGCTTCTACACCCGGCTCCTGGAGCAGGTGCGGGCCATCCCCGGAGTGACCAAGGCCGGGACGGTGACGATCCTCCCCCTGTCCAACTCCAACTCGATGAGCTCGCACATGATCGAGGACCATCCGCTGCCGCCCGACGCGCTGCCGCCAATGCTGGGCACCCGCTTCGCCAGCCCCGGCTACCTCGAGGCCTCGGCATCCCGCTCCTGGAGGGGAAGGGTGCCGGCACCCATCCGGAGGGGACCTCCCCTCCCGCGCGCGGGTGCCGGCGGGCTGCGCACTTTGCGCACGTGAAGGAAGAGCGTGCGCACACCCCTCAAACGCGCGCGAAGGCCGGGCCTTACTTCTTGCTGCCCAGGTACTTGTCCAGGAATGCCACTGTTGCCGTGTAGGCGCGGGCCTGGCTCTCCTTGGTGCGCAGGCCGTGCCCCTCGTTCTCGAACACGAGGTACTCGACGGGCACGCCCTTCTTGCGCACGTTCTCGACCATCTCGTCCGACTCCACCTTGATCACGGCGCGGTCGTTCACCCCCTGGATGACGAGGAGCGGGCGCTCGATGCGGTCGGCGTGGAAGAGCGGTGAGATGCGGCGCAGGCGCTCGGCGTCCTTCTCGGGGTGGCCGATCTCCTTGTGCATGGCCTCGCGGCCGCTGCCCCAGTCCGGCGGCATGACCGAGAGGGTCCTGATCCAGTTCGAAACGCCCCAGAAGTCGATCCCGGCGGCGAACTCCTTCGGCCGGAAGGCGAGAGCGGCAAGGACCATGTAGCCGCCGTAGCTGCCGCCGCCGATCGCGATCCGGTCCGGGTCGACCCAGCCGGTGTCGATCAGCATCTTCTTGCTGGCCACGCAGTCGTCCAGGTCGGCCTCGCCGTGCTTGCGGTCGTCCATGGCGAAGAAGGTCTTGCCGTAGCCGAAGCTGCCCCGGTTGTTGATGGCGTAGACCGCGTAGCCATGGTTGACCAGGAACTGGATGGCGGGGTTGTAGCCGATCCGCGACTGGCCGCCCGGGCCGCCGTGTACCCAGACCACGGCCGGCACCTTGCTCTGCGGCGAGGCGTGGTGCGGCTTGTAGAGGATGCCCGCGATCTCGACGCCATCGTAGGACTTGAAGCGCGTCACCATGCCCGGCACCAGGTGGGCGGGATCGATGCCGGCGCCGAGCGAGCGGGTGAGCTGGCGGGCCTGGCCGGTCGCGATGTCTCTGACGAATAGGTCCCGTGGGGCCGAGGAGGCGGCATAGAACGCCATGGTCTTGCCGTCGCGGGAGATCTCGAGCTCGCCGAGGTCCGCGTCGGGAAGCTCCGGCACGGGGACGGGCCGCATCTCGCGGTCGAACATCCGCAGCTCCGACCGGGCGTCGCGGTCGAGCCGTACCAGGAAGTGTTTCGCATCGGGCGTGAAGTTGGCCCCGAGCACGCTCCCCTTGTCGTCGCGCAGCACCTCGGCTCGCTTGCCGGTCTCGATGTCGTATCGCATGAGATAGCTGAACTCCGCCCCCTGGTCGCTCGTGTAGTACAGGCTCTTGCTGTCGGGGGAGAAGTCCGTCGGCTCCTCGGCCACCTCTCCACCAGTGGGGGCGACCGGGATCGTCTTGCCGGTGGTGCGGTCGTGAAGGAAGGTGTCGCTGTGGTTCGTGAAGGCCTGGTGCGACAGCGCCACGTAGCGGCGGTCCCGGGAGACCCCGATGAGATCGTAGCCCGTGTCGTTCTTGAACAGCAGCTTGCGCTCGTAGCCGTCGAGCGTCATCTCGTAGAGGTCGAACGCGGTCGGCTCGCGCTCGTTGGTCATCAAGAAGAAGCTCGTCTCATCCTGCGACCAGCCGAGGAACCCGGCCAGGCGGCCCTGGATGGGCGTGAGGTCGCGGACGCTGCCGTCCGGCGACTTCACGTAGAGGTGGGGCATCCCCGAGTTGCCCCCCTGGTCCTGCTGGAACAGGATGCGCTCGTCCTTGGGGAAGTAGCCGATGCCGAACACGGCCTCCACCTTGGAGTCGGTGAGCTGCACCGGCGGGCTGCCGTCCACCGGGTAGGCCCAGGCATTCAGGACGCCGCTCCGGTCGCTGTTCACCAGCAGCTTGCGCCCATCGGGCGAGAACGAGGCGCCGGCGTGCTGCGTGGTGGTGAGGAACTGCTCGATCGGGTATTCGGGTACAGGCTGTGCCACGGACAGCACGGCTAAGAGGACGAGCATCTTCATTCCGATCTCCTAGAAAGACTGTCATTGTAGCCGGTCATCTCGACATAGCCCCTTCCCCGGGAGGTTCCCTCGATCCGCACGGCGCCTTCCCAGTATTGGAAGGAGACGTCGAGCTCCTGGTCGGCGAGCACAGGCTCGATCCTGAGATCCAGGTTCTCGGAGGGGATCCGCAGCCGCCAACCTGCTGGATAGACGGCGCCGCTCCGGGGACTCTCCCAGCGGTCCACCACCTCAAGCTCGAAGTCAGAGATGTTTAGATGCCGGGATTCCCCTCGGGGTCCAACCAGGGTGCCGTTGCTCGTGCCGTCCGCGGTGCCGTCCTTGCGCCGGAGCTGATAAAGCATGAGATCCCGGCCGTCTTCGAGCTGGAGCGCGAACCAGTCCCAGCCCACCTGGTCCTTGCCGAGCGAGCTGGTGCTCCACTCGCGGTCCATCCAGGCGAGCCCGGAGACCTCGAAGCGCTCGTCCCCGAGGCGGATCGTGCCCGAGGCGGGCATGCGGGTGAGGGAGTAGTAATAGGAAGCATTGCCCGGCTCTTCGCTCTTGCGGCTGAGCCCGCGCTCCCCCTGAAGCACCGGAGGCTTGCCCGGTTCGAGGGTCAGGTCGAGAGCGATGCCGTCCTCGGCAGCGCGGAGCCTGTTGCCTTCGGTCGACCAATCCTTCAGCCAGACGCGGAACGGCTCTCCCTGCGAGCCCGCGAGGCCCAGCGCCCCCCGGCTCCAGCGCTCAAAGGAGCGGAACCGCTTGCCTTCGACATCCGAGATGGTGAAGTGCGCCAGGTACGCCTGCCGGGTGGCCCACTGCGAGGACCGCTCCGGCATCGAGGGAGCAAAAGCCGATCGGAAGAACGTGAGCTGAAAGCCGAACCGCCGTCCCTCGCGAGTGGAAAGGTTGCCGGTGTAGTACCACCATTCCGTGCGGAACTCCGGGTGGGAGCCGTGGTCTTCGGGGAAGCGGAACTCGCGAGGCTCGATGGCGCGGGCGTAGCCTTGGGTGTCTTCTCCGCTGAGCGCGCTTGCCACGGAGAGAGAAGCCTGGGGGAGGTGCTCGGGCTCGCGGCAGGCGAAGGACCAAAAGGACATAAGGGACATAAAGGACCAAAAGGACCCGCGAAGGAAACGTCGTCCTTTAAGTCCTTTTGGTCCTTTCAAACCTCACTCCTCCCGCAAAGCCAGAGCCGGAGAGGTTCTCGCCATCTTCCAAGCCGGGTAGATCCCCGCGAGCAGCGCCGCCCCCAATGCCAGCACCATTGCTCCCACCAGGATCATCGGATCGACCTCCATTCTGATCGTCCACCCGAATGACCTCCGGTTGATCACGAAGATCATGATCGCCGCGAGAGCCAGACCCACGGGGATCGAGAGCAGGCCCGCCGCCAATCCCATCAGCCCGGTTTGCGATGTGACCAGGTGCCAGACCTGCCCGGGAGTGAGGCCGTTCGCGCGCAGCACTCCCAACTCCCGCGCCCGTTCGAGCTGCAGCGCCATGAGCGCCGAGAGCACGCCGATGAACGCAACCAGGCCCGAGACCAGCCGGAGCACGCTCGTGATCTGGAAGGTGCGATCGAAAATCTCCATGGAAACCTTTTTGAGCGCCTGGTTCGACTGGATGGACAACCCCTCGCCGCCCACCACCGAGCGCAGACGGCGGATGGTCCCCTCCAGGTCCGCGCCCGCTTTGAGGTCCACTGAGAACCCGGTCAACGGCCGGTCGTTCCAGTGGCGGAGATAGGTCTTGCGGCTCATCAGGACGAGCCCGAGGTCCGATGCGTAGTCGTAGTAGACCCCGGCGACGGAGAAGTCCCGATCTCCCCTGGAAGTGCGCAGGCGGAAGACGTCCCCTGCGCCGATCCCGTGCCGGTGGGCGAAGGGCTCGGAGACCACCACGGCGTCCTGCTCCTGGAACGCTGGCCACGCCTCACCGGGCCGGCCCTCCTTGAGCTCGTAGCCGGACAAACCTTCGAGGTCCGTCCCCAGGACCACCATCCGCACCGGACCGTCAGGGGAGGGCACCTCCGTCCTCCGCAGCAGGTTCACGCGCTCGACTCCCGGCAACCGCACGGCCCGCAGCGCCACCTCCGGTTCGAGGTCGCCGCCGCTGAACCCGCCGGAGCGGCCCGGCCTGCCGAGATAGACGTCCGAGCGCAGGGTCGACTCCAGCCAGCGCACCACCGTCCCCCGGAAGCTGTCGATCATGACCCCGATGCCGATCGTCGCCGACACGGCAATGACCAGGGCGGCGATGGCCACGGCGGTGCGCGAGAGCGAGGCCACGACGCCGCCCGCCGCCATCCGGCCCAGGATGCCGAACATCCCGCCCATGACCGGCCGGAGCAGGTTCATGAAGACGACGGTTGCCCCCGGAGCGAGCAGCGCCGAGCCCAGGATCACGGCGAACAGGCCGGCGAAGCTCACCACCAGGCCGGGGAAGGCAAGGAGCCCGGCGCCGGCGGCGAGCAGGGCCGCGCCGGCCAGCGTCACCCGCGGCAGCACGCGGCGCAGCCGTGCCTCCAGGGCCGAGCGGATCTGCGCGGCCCGCGGCGCCGCCCGGGTGGCTTCGATGGCCGGAGCGAGCGCCGCGGCCAGCGTGGCCCCGATCCCGATCACGCCCCCCTTGATCAGCACCCCGGCCGGCACGGCCAGCTCCCGCACCGAGAGGACGAAGTAGAGGTCGTTGATCGTCTGGGTGACGAGGCGGACCAGCTCGCGGGCGAGGAGCACACCCGCGCCCAGGCCCGCGGCGGTCCCGAGCAGTGCGACGACCGCGGCCTCGCCCAACACCAGGGCGAATACCTGCCCGCGTGTGACTCCGAGCGCCCGCAGCGTGCCGATCAGGGTCCGGCGCTGCACCACGGAGAAGACCATGGTGTTGTAGATGAGGAAGACCCCGCAGACCAGAGCCAGGAGAGACAGCGCGTTCAGATTGAGCCGGAACGCCTTGGTCATCTCCTCGCTCGTCTCCGTCCGAGCGCTGGAACGGAGGATCTGGGCGCCGGCTGGAAGCACGGCCCGAGCCCGGGCCAGTTGACCCTCAGACGCGATCAGGTCGATGTGATCGATCCGGCCAACCCGTCCGAGGATTTCCTGAGCGGCTGCGATGTCCATCACCAGGAGATCGCTCAAGGCGCTCCGGGTGCTCTCGTCCCCGGGCTCCAGGACTCCGACCAGCTCGATCGTCCGCACTCCACCGCCCACGCGGACGGAGAACGAGCCGCCGGTCTCAAGGCCCATCTCCCCGGCCGTCGTGGCGGACAGCACCCCCGCGCCCGGCCGGGTGAGCAGGGGAGCGAGATCGATCGAGCTGCCCTCCCGGCTCGCCGCGGTACCGCCACTCAAGTACGGACGGAACGGGCGCTCCGAGAACGGATCGATCCCCAGCAAGTGGAGCATCCGTCCGGTTTTGCCCGGAACGCGCACGTAGCCCTCGACGACCGGAGCGGCGGGGAGGTCAGTCTCCAGGACCAGGCGGCGGAAGGCTTCGTCAGTAATCCCCTCGGGTCCGCCGACCACCTGGTGCGTGGCCCTGCCGGTGACCGCTTCGCTCGACAGGCTGAACGCACGGGTGGCGCTGGCATTCGCCAAATCGATCGAGACGATCACCGCGACCCCGAGGGCCACGCCGAGAACGGCGAGCCCGAACTGCCAGGGATGGCGGAGCAGGTGCCGGAGGCTGGAGCGAAGAAGAGGATTCATGCGAGGGTCATACGGAAGCGAGCCGCTCCCGGATGGCCCTGACGAACGCGAGGAGGTCGTCGAGATGATGACGGGTGATCTTCTCAATCTGGGCAGGGTTCACGACCTCGTAACCGTGCACCAGGATGTTTCGGAACCCGACCATGCTGTGAAGAGCCGGCGCAAGCTCCTTGGGAAGCCAGCCATACCTTACGAGCAGCTCGAAATAGTCCCGATTCTTGCTGGCAAAACCCAATCGCTCATCCGAGACGATATGCGCTGAGATGTCGAGTGCCGCCTGAATCGCCACCTGAAGGGTGTAGGCTTCGAATCTCTGCTCGCGGAGATCCGTGCGGACCTCCTCCGGGCGCCCCAGCGTCCTCAGCTCGTTGACGCAAGTCTCGATGAAGGCCAGCTTCTTATAAACGAGATCGATGTCGGTCAAGCTCGCCCCGCTCCTTTCGGTAGAGCCGCCAATAAGGCTCCATGTCCCAGTACTCGTTGTGCGTCCGTACCTCGAATCGGATGCGCCGCGAAGGATCCTGATTGACGAGCAGCTTGCCGTCGCGCAAAACACGGAAAGCCAGATCGGACGGAGCGCGATTGAGCACGACCAACTGGACAGGTAGCTCCAGGAGCTCCTGCAAGTCTGCCTCCAGGTCGAAGTGGTAGCCGGCAAGTGTCAGGGGAGGATCTTCCCGGAACAGCACGCCGACATCCACGTCGCTATCCGGCCGGGCGGTCCCCCGGGCCACACTGCCGAACAGCCAAGCCGCGGCAATCCCCTCGGCTGCCGCCCTGGCCCTGAAGTGCTCCCGCAGCCGTTGCTCGATTGCGTCTGCGTTCATGGCGCCATTATATGGATACGTCCTCGACCAGCCGGCAATCCTCCATGCGGAAGACCCGGTCGGCGATACCCACGACCTCGCGGCTGTGGGTCACCATCACCATGGTCTTGCCGGCCCGCCGTGTGAGCCGGTCGAGGATCTCCAGCACCTGGAGGCCGGTGTCGAGGTCCAGGTTCCCCGTCGGCTCATCCGCGAGGACGAGGAGCGGGTCATGGGCGAGCGCCCGGGCCACCGCGACCCGCTGCTGCTCGCCGCCGGAGAGCCGGTCCGGGAAGCTCCCGGCGCGGTCGGCGAGGCCGATCTCCTCCAGAAGACCGAGCGCCGCCCGCCGCTGCTCCGGCCGTACCCGCCCCTTGAGCTCCAGGGGGAGGAGGAGGTTTTCCTCGACGGTGAGGGTGGGGATCAGGTTGAAGAACTGAAACACGAATCCGATCCGGTCGCGCCGGAACAGCGTCCGCTCGCGCTCGGGCAAGGTGGAGAGGGAGACGCCGTCGATGACCACCTCGCCCGAGTCGGGCAGGTCGATCCCCGACATCAGGTTGAGCACGGTCGACTTGCCCGACCCGCTCCGCCCCACGAGCACCGCCAGCTCCCCGCGCTCGATGGTTACATCCGCCTCCCGCAGCACCGTGCGCCGGCGGTCCCCCTCCTCATACGCTTTGGTGAGGTTGCGAAGCTCGACGAGCGGAGAGGAGGGCGTCATGGGCGTCATGAGATTGCCATCCTAGTCGAGCCCGCACCTGCCTGTCTCAAAACAGCAGATCTCATCGGGCTCGTAAATTCAGACTTGCGGCACCTCATCTTATAGCAGGCGGTGCATATCCACCTGGCACAAAGCTCCCAGAGGGAGAAAGGGGAAGACTGTATGAAGAGCAAGGGATTTCTCGTTTTCGTCCTGATGATCGTTCTGGCCTTTTTCGCGGGCTCGGCAAATGCGCAAGCCGCCGACCGGGACCAGATGGTCCAGGGCGCCGAAAAGGCGGGCGTCGCAATCTATCCTGATCAGATGGTGTCCGTCTCGAACGATGGAGGTTCGGTGACGGCAGCGACCCTCCGGGGATACGAGCAGGTTCCGCCCGCCAATCTCGCCAAGGGAACGGACGTCGGATTCATTCATCTCGACGCTCCCAAGTCGGGCATTCCGGCCGGCTTTTATCGGCTGCACGCCTCGGCCGATCCTGCTGATGTGAGGGTCGGCAAGTTCGAGGCGACCGTCGATCTCGTCGATGAGAACGGAAAAGTCGTCGCGACCGTTCCAGCCACCGCGGATGCGTCGTCGCTGGAAGTGCCCAGTCCGCTGCCTTTCGAGCGGACGGCGGTCAGGGCCTCCATCTCGAGCGGACAAACGAACGAGCCGCAGTCCATCATCATCATCATCATCTGCCCGAACGGCGTCATCATCATCATCTGGCTGCCCTTCTGGTGGTGGTAACCTCCTCGGACCCGGACCCCGGCTCGAGCTGTTTCGCGCCTGGGGTCCGGGCCTGCCCGGATCAACGCGCTTTCTTGAGCTTCTTGTAAGCGGCCGGCCCGGAGACCAGACGGCGTGTGATCCCGTTGGTGTCGGTCAGCGGAGTGCCGGTCGACATCAGCACGGAGCGGATCTTCGCCGGGGTAGCCTTGGGAAACTTCGACCTCAGCTGCGCGATGATTCCGGCCACGTACGGTGTCGCGGCTGAGGTGCCGCCGAACCCGGTATAGCCCCCGCCGGACGCCGTGGTCCGCGCGACCTCGGCCGGCGCGCGCACGTCCAGTGGGTTGCCCGAGTTCGAATAGCAGGCGATCTGCCCCGCGCGCGTCGTCGGTTCGTCGCAGCCGCCGTGGTGAGAGGGGCCGATGTCCGCATCGTAGACCGCGCCCACTGAGATCACCTTGGAATGGCAGGCGAACTCCGAGATGCCGTTGCGGAAGCCGTCGTTTCCCGCGGCAAAGACGACGAGCACGCCGGCCTTCTCCAATAGATCGAAAGCCGGACCCTCGGCGATGAAGCCGTCGCAATCCTCGTCGGCTGGCCCGCCGTAGACGATCGAGGCGCTGACGACGTGAATCCCGCCGAAGGCACTGCGGTTGGCGTAGACCGCGTTGAGGCCCTCCAGGACGCTCCACTCCGTTCCATTGCCCGCGTCGTCGAGCACCTTGAAGCTGAAGAGGTGCGCGTCGGGAGCCATTCCATGGACGATTCCCGCCACGGCGGTACCGTGGCCGTTGCGGTCCGCGAACGGCTCGTTGCCGATGAAGTCGAACCCCGCGACGACACGGTCCGCGAGCTCGGGATGGCTTGAATCGATCCCGGTGTCGAAGACCGCCACGCCGACTCCCTTACCGCTCGCCCGGTACTTGGACCGGAGCTGGGGAGATCCGATGAGGGCTCCACCCTCGGTGCGGGCCGCAGTCACACGATGGTTGGGATAGATCGCCCGCACCTGGGGAAGGGCTGCCAGCTGAGGAAGCCTGTCCGCGGGAATCTGCAGGTTGAGAAGAGGGAGGTGGGACAGTCCCGCGATGTTCTTCGCTCCCAGGGCGCGGCTCCCGTTGACGAGGAGCCGGATGTCGGAGCCTCCGGTTCGGAGCTCGACGATGACGTCAGCCTCGTCAGCATGGACCTGTTGGGGAATCCAGGTCAGGAGCAGCAAAAACAAGAGCCGCCGTCGCATGCCGGGCAGACTAGCACGTAGAATCAGGGCATGCCTTCCGACCGCTGGCCTGAAGCTCTCCGCTTCCACGGCTCCGCCGCCTCTTCGTTCGCAGCCGTGGCCGAGGCGATTGAGGCGGAAGCCTGGGATCGTCCCCTGATGGAAGGGAAGTGGTCTCCCGCCCAGATCACCGACCACCTGATCCGCACCTATGACGTGCTCCTGCGCGAGATCGCAGGCGGCGGGGGCATGAAGATCCGCACCCGGCTCTGGATGCGGCTCATCCTGAGGCTCACGCTCATGCCGCGAATCCTTCGTACGGGCCGCTTCCCGGCACGGGCACCCGCGCCGCCCGAGATCCGGCCTGGAAAGACACCTCCCGGTCAGAAGAGCGGCGTGGAGCTCTTCCGGCAACGCGCGAGCGAGTTCGAGGCCGCGGCTCAGGGTGCCGGTCCGCAGGTACCGATGACCCATGCCTACTTCGGCGCCATGCCGCTCGCTGACGGCGTGGTGTTCTGCGCCCGCCACCTCGAGCACCATAGAAACCAACTGTCAGGGAGACGGGCAGGATGAATCCGGACAATCCGACCTGGGGACCCGTGAAGCGGATCCTCTTCCGCTTCCTGTTCGTCTACGCGGTCCTCTACACCTTCCCGTTCCCGCTGGGTGTCATCCCCGTCTACGGCCCGATCATCGAGCAGCCGTATACGGACGTCTGGGACAAGGCCGTGCCGTGGGTGGGGGAGCGGGTGTTCGGAGTCGAGGTGCTCCACCGGCCGCTGGGCAGCGGAGACACGACCTACAACTACGTGCAGATCTTCTGCTACCTGGTCCTCACGCTCATGGCCGTCGCCATCTGGACGATCCTCGATCGGAAAAGAAGGAACTACGCGCGTCTCAACAAGGGGCTGCGGCTCTACCTCCGCTTCGTGCTCGCCACGGCGATGATCGGGTACGGAGCGGCCAAGCTCATCCCGGCCCAGATGATCCCCCCCTGGCCCGGCAAGCTCCTGCAACCGATCGGTGACGGCTCGCCCATGGGGCTCGTCTGGACGTTCATGGGGGCGTCCGCCATCTACATGGTCTTCACGGGCGCGGCCGAGATGCTCGGCGGGCTGCTCCTGGTCTTCCGCCGCACCGCGCTGCTCGGCGCGCTCGTGTGCATCGGCGCCATGAGCAACGTGGTGATGATCAACTTCAGCTACGACGTGCCGGTCAAGCTCTACTCGTCGCACCTGCTCCTGATGGCCGTCGTCCTCGCCGCCCCCGACCTGAAGCGGCTCGCGGACCTGCTGGTGCTCAACCGCCCGGTGCCGCCCGCCGAAAGCCGTCCGCTCTTCGCACATCCGATACGCCAACGCACGGCACTCGTCCTCGGTACGGCATTCATCCTGTTTGTCACCGGCGCCTCGCTGTATGGGTCCTACCAGGACTTCATGCAGTACGGAGCCCTCTCGCCCAAGCCGCGGCTGTACGGGATCTGGGAGGTCGAGGAGCTCGCGGTCGACGGGGTCGTCCGGCCGCTGCTGGCGACCGACAAAAGCCTGTGGCGCCGGCTGATCTTCGAATGGCCGGGGACGATAAGCATCCAGCATCCGCATGAAACGGAGCCCGGGTTCTATGAGCTCAAGCTCGACCCCGGGCCGCACATGTTCGCCCTGACGAAGTACGACGACCCTGACTGGAAGGCGGGCATCTCGTACAAGCTGGTCGACGCAAACGTGCTCATGCTGGAGGGCGAGGTCGAAGGCAAGCAGATCCGCGGCCGCTACCGCAGGATGGAGGATTCCCGGTTCCGGCTCATCAGCCGCGGCTTCCACTGGATCAACGAATGGCCGTACAACCGGTAAATTTCAAATTGAACCGACCGAAGAATACTTCTGCTGTACAGGTAAATATACTTCTTGTACATTGAGAGACTTCGCGCGGACCTCGAAGAAGGTTCTATGTACATGGTTCTTTCTTCGTTGTACATGAAGACGGTTCGGCCTTGGCGGATTCTATTTTTTCGTACAGAGAAATCGGATTCTCGTACGTGATTTCAATTTCTATGTACAGAACTTCAATATTTTTGTACATAAATTCTCTTTTTGCAAGGGTGCTGTGTCCTCGCTGTACATATTCTCTAGACCGTTGTACATAGGCCACAGGCACTGGGACTTCTGGCTCGAAACGAAACGTGTACCCCTGCCACTAGGGGTGAACAGGAGGTGGATCATGAGGTACTTTTTGATCGGGTCGGTAGTTTTCCTTCTCTCTACTGCGGTAGCCGGAGCTGAAGGGGAGCTCGTTGACGAGAATCTGATAACGAAGGTCCCTGCAGGGTATAAGTTGGGGTTTCAACAGGCAACAGACCAGATGAAGATGATGGAATTCATTCCGGAAGGCGAGTCTGTTGAGGATTGGAGCGAGATGATAACGATCCAAATGTTTGATCCCGCCAACAGAAACGAGGAATTCTATGAGCGTCTCGATTCTCTCGTAAAAGAGGCATGCGAGGACGGATCTACGCATGTCACGGCAACTAGAGAGGAGAATGGTTATCCGGTTAAGGTCTTCCAAATGTATTGCCCCGAGAACCTGAAAACCGGGATGGGTGAGGTGACGTTTTTGAAAACGATCGAAGGCAAGGACAAGTTCTATGTCGTTCAGAAGGCGTGGCGCACCGAGAAGTACAGCGATGACGATACTCTGACAGAGGAGGACTATGTCACGTGGATTCAATATTTGAAAGCTGTGTACGTGTGCGACAGTCGGGTTGAAAGCAGGAAATGCACCTTGACGAATTAAGCTACACGATCCGCCCCATAGGAATCGTACGATCCGAGCTGGACAATCTCGAGGTAGCCCCGCGCCAGGGAGATGAAGGCGCTCCGGAAGCGTGGCTGGATCTCGCGGCTCAGGTAGCCCAAGGACTGGCCGGCGTCTTGCCTGGAGACGAGTTGATCGTGCTGACCTGGTTTCGGCCATCGATGGGACGTCTATCGTCGACATCAAGCCCGTGCTCGGGCGAATCGAGGAGCGATGACGGAGAACGTGAGATGCTGCTGAAGGATGCCTTGCCACAAGTTGCTCAGGAGCTTGCCCACGGGTTTCATCTCGAGGGACGGGATGATCTGGCCGAGCAGGTCGCACAGCTGGAGCTCGTCGATCGGTGTCGGTGCACTGACGACTTCTGTGCCACTTTCTATACCCAGCCAAATGAGCCATGGGAGGGGAAGAAGGTCAAACGGTTCATTCTCCCGATGGACCGCCTTCTCTGCTTGCATACGGTGAATGGGGTTGTGGCTCGAGTCGAGCTGCATTGGCGGCCTGAGGTCCGCGACCGCCTCCGCGAGCTGTTCCCAGCACAGTAGAGAACCCTCAGGGCTTCACGGGCCGCACTTCGGTCACGTAGTAGTCGGTCTCCCCGAAGCAGGAGGTGGGCACGCCCATGTGCTGCTCGTAGTGCAGGGTCACGCGCTGGCCCATGCTCTGGTTGATCTGCTCGGCCACGGCGTCGTCACGCACGCTGAAGCGGAAGATCTCCGGCATGGCGCCTGGGAGATTGACCATTGCCAGCTCTCCCTCCCACGTCTTGCAGATCCATCCCTTGTTGGAGAACTTCTGGACGAATCCCGCCCGCTCGCCGTCGGCGTAGTCGTAGCTCAGGGTAATCCAGGCCCAGAGCGCGAAGAGCCCGGCTGCCACGAGGGCGAGCAGGAGGAGGACAAGGATGGGCTTGCCACAGCCGCGCCGGCGAGGCGCGGGGGCTGAAGCGGGCAGGGGATCAGAGGCCATGAGAGTTCCCTCCAAGGGTCCACCAAGTCTACAGGCGACCAACCCCCAGGGCTAGCATCGTCCGCCCGAGTCTGGTAAACCTCCCCCCGGCTCCGAAGGCGGTGACCCGCCGTTGGCAGGCGACCTGCACGGGGCACGGGGGATGCGGATGAAGGATGAGACGGGCAGGCAGCGGGTCATCATCGAAGGCGTCGAGCCGGAGATCGACTGCGGACGGTTTCCCATCAAGCGGACGGTCGGGGAGCGGGTGGTGGTCGAGGCCGACTTGTTCACGGACGGCCATGACGCCCTCTCCTGCCTGCTCTTGTACAGGCCTGCATCCAAGAGCCGCACGCCGGGGAAGTGGACCGAGGTCCCCATGGTGCCCCTGGTCAACGACCGCTGGCGCGCCGAATTCATCCCTGCTCAGATGGGCCGGTGGACCTACACCGTCACCGGCTGGGTGGACCGCTTCAAGACCTGGCGCCGCGATCTCAAGAAGCGCATCGACGCCGGCCAGGACGTGTCGGTCGATCTCCTCATCGGCGCCGAGCTGATCCGGCAGGCGGCCGAGAGGGCGCGCGAGGCCAAGCGGAAGTCCGACTCCCGGGTGCTCGACAGCCTGGCCGCGGGCCTCTCCGACGAAGAGGACCTCGCCGCCCGCACCTCCCTCGCCATGGAGGACGAGCTGGCCGAGCTCATGAACCGCCACGCGGAGCGCGCTCACGCCGCGGTCTACGGCAAGGAGCTGGAGGTCGTGGTCGACCGCGAGCGCGCCCGGTTCTCCTCCTGGTACGAGTTCTTCCCGCGCTCCACCGGCAGTTCCCCTGGAAAAGCGGGCCGTCACGGCACGTTCCAGGACGCCGCGAAGCGCCTGGATTACGTGGCGGAGATGGGCTTCGACGTCGTCTACCTCCCCCCGATCCATCCCATCGGGCGGACGTTCCGCAAGGGCCCGAACAACAACCCTGAGGGCGGGCCGGACGATCTGGGAAGCCCCTGGGGGATCGGCGGCGAGGAGGGCGGGCACAAGGCGATTCATCCCGAGCTGGGCACGATCGAGGACTTCCGGCGCTTTGTTGCCCGGGCGGGGGAACTGGGGATCGAGATCGCCCTCGACATCGCCTTCCAGGTGTCGCCGGATCATCCCTACGTGCGCGAGCACCCGGAGTGGTTCCGCAAGCGGCCGGACGGCACGATCCAGTACGCCGAGAACCCGCCCAAGAAGTACCAGGACATCTATCCCTTCGATTTCGAGACCGAGGGCTGGAAGGCGCTTTGGCAGGAGCTCAAGAGCGTCTTCGACCACTGGATCGGCGAGGGCATCCGGATCTTCCGCGTGGACAATCCGCATACCAAGCCCTACGCGTTCTGGGAATGGCTCATCGGCAGCATCAAGCGGGAGCACCCGGAGGTGATCTTCCTGTCAGAGGCATTCACCCGCCCGAAGATCATGTACCGGCTGGCCAAGCTCGGCTTTACTCAGTCTTACAACTACTTCCCCTGGCGCAATACGCGGTGGGAGCTGACCGAGTACTTCACCGAGCTGACGCAGACCCGGGTGCGCGAGTTCTTCCGCCCGAACCTCTGGCCGAACACGCCGGACATCCTCACGGAACGGCTCCAGTACGGCGGCCGGCCGGCGTTCGCCCAGCGCTTCCTGCTGGCGGCGACGCTGGGCGCGAGCTACGGCATCTACGGCCCGGCGTTCGAGCTGCTGGAAAGTCGGGCGAAGGAGCGGGGGAGCGAGGAGTACCTGGATTCGGAGAAGTATCAGATCCGCGAATGGGACCTCGGCTCGCCCGACAGCCTGAGCGAGCTGATCGCGCTGGTGAACCGCATCCGGCGGGAGAACCCGGCGCTCCAGCTCGACCGCACGCTCCGGTTCCACGCCGCGGACAACGACCAGATTCTCTGCTACAGCAAGGCGAATGAGGATGGGACGAATGTCATCCTCGTCGCCGTGAACCTGGATCCTTTCCATGTCCACGCGGCCTGGATCGAGCTGGACCTGAAGGCGCTCGGGGTGGAACCCGATCAGAGCTTCCAGGTGCACGATCTGCTCACCGGCGCGCGCTACCTGTGGCAGGGAGCGCGCAACTTCGTCCAGCTCGATCCGCAGCAGGCGGCGCACGTTTTCAGGGTGCGGCGGCAGGCGCGATCGGAGAGGGATTTCGATACCTTTGCCTGAGCGAGGGGGAGCTTCGATGGCTGACGAGGAAGATTCGGAGCGGGAACCGCTCTGGTACAAGGACGCGATCCTCTATGAGATCCACGTCCGCGCCTTTGCCGATGCCGACAACGACGGCATGGGCGACTTCAAGGGGCTGACTGCCAAGCTCGACTATCTTCAGGACCTCGGCGTCACCGCCCTCTGGATCCTGCCGTTCTATCCCTCGCCCTGGAAGGACGACGGTTACGACATCTCCGATTACACGGAGGTCCACCCGGCCTACGGCTCGATCAAGGATTTCAAGGTCTTCCTGCGCGAGGCCCACCGCCGCGGGTTGAAGGTGATCACGGAGCTGGTCATCAATCACACCTCGGACCAGCACCCCTGGTTCCAGAGAGCGCGCAACGCCGAGCCTGGCAGCCGCTGGCGCGACTTCTACGTCTGGAGCGACTCGCCCGAGAAGTATGCCGACGCCCGCATCATCTTCAAGGATTTCGAGAGCTCGAACTGGAGCTGGGACCCTGTTGCGAAGGCCTACTACTGGCACCGCTTCTTCTCGCACCAGCCGGACCTGAACTTCGAGAACGAGCGGGTCCATCGCGCGGTCGTCCAGGCCCTGGACTTCTGGATGGACATGGGCGTCGACGGCATGCGCCTGGACGCGATCCCCTACCTTTATGAAGCCGAGGGGACGAATTGCGAGAACCTGCCGCGCACGCACGAGTACCTCAAGACGCTGCGCGCCCATGTCGATGCGAAGTACGGGGACCGCATGCTGCTCGCCGAGGCGAACCAATGGCCGGAGGACTCTATCGCCTACTTCGGCGATCCCGAGACGGGCGGCAACGAGTGCCACATGTCGTTCCACTTCCCGGTCATGCCGCGGCTCTACATGGCGCTGCGCATGGAGGACCGCTTCCCGATCGTGGACATCCTGCAGCAGACGCCGCCCATCCCGGCCAACTGCCAATGGGCGACCTTCCTGCGCAACCATGACGAGCTGACGCTGGAGATGGTGACCGACGAGGACCGCGACTACATGTACCGGGTCTATGCCTCGGACCCGCGGGCGCGGATCAACCTCGGTATTCGAAGGCGGCTGGCGCCGCTGCTCGGGAAGGACCGGCGCCGCATCGAGCTGATGAACGCCCTGCTCTTCTCGCTGCCCGGCGCGCCCGTCCTTTACTACGGGGACGAGATCGGCATGGGGGACAACATCTACCTGGGCGACAGGAACGGAGTGCGCACCCCCATGCAGTGGAGCTCGGACCGCAATGCCGGCTTCTCGCGGGCCAATCCTCAGAAGCTCTTCCTGCCGGTGATCACCGACCCCGAGTACCACTACGAGGCGGTCAACGTGGAGCTGCAGCAGGGCAATCCGCACTCGCTGCTCTGGTGGACCCGCCGCGTCATCGCGCTGCGCAAACGGCACAAGGCGTTCAGCCGCGGCACCCTCGAGATCCTCAATCCCAACAACCACCGCGTGCTCGCCTTTCTGCGCCGCTACGAGGACGAGACCCTGCTGGTGGTGGCGAACCTGTCGCGTTTCGCCCAGCACGTGGAGCTCGACCTGGCGGGCTTCCGGGGCGCTACGCCGATGGAGCTTTTCGGCCGCAATGCGTTTCCCATCGTGGGCGATCAGCCCTATTCGCTGAGCCTCGGGCCGCACAACTTCTACTGGTTCGTGCTGGAGACGGAACCGGCGCCGATCCGCCTGCGGCTGGGGGAGTCCAGTTCCGAGGTGGAGATCCCGGTGCTTGGGATCCCGGGCTCCTGGGAGAGTTGCCTGGAGGGGCGCTGCAAGTCCGAGCTGGAGTCGGCGTTGACGCGGCTGCTCCCGACGCGGCGCTGGTTCGGCGCCAAGGCGCGGACGATCCGCAATCTCAGCATTACGGAGTCGATACTCCTGGACCAGGAGGTGGATGCCCGCCTCGTCCTGGTCGCCGTCGAGTACGCGGAAGGGGAAGCTGAGACCTACGCGCTGCCCCTGGCCTTCGCCCATGGGGAGCGGGCTGAGCAGGTGCTGCGCGACTGGCGGCCCGCGGCGCTCGCACAGCTTCAATCCGACAGCCCGGAGGGGATGGGGCTTCTCTATGACGCCTTGTGGAATCCCGCCTTCGCCCGCGGGTTGCTGGACTCGATTGCGCGGCGCCGCCGTTTCAAGGGAAATGTGCGGGAGCTCGCCGCCTCTCCGGCGTCAACCTTCCGCGACAGCCTTATCGGCCAAGCGGGCCAGGCGGGCTCGATCGAGCCCTCCATCCTCAAGGGGGAGCAGAGCAACACGTCCGTGCGCTTCGGCGACAGCTTCGTGCTCAAGCTCTTCCGCCGCCTGGAGGAGGGGATCAACCCGGACCTGGAAGTCGGGCGGTTCCTCACCGAGCGCACCACCTTCCGCAACGCGCCTCCGGTCGCCGGCTGGCTGGAGGTGAGGAACGGCCGCGAGGCGCTCACGCTCGGCGTCCTGCACGCCTTCATCCCCAACGAGGGGGATGCCTGGACCTACACGCTGGACATCCTGGGCCGCTACTTCGAGCGGGTGATGAGCACCGGGGGCGATCACGCGTTCGCCGCTCCGCCCTCGGAGCCGCTGGTGGAGCTGGCCGCTCTGGATGTGCCCACGGAAGCGCAGGAGCGCATCGGCATCTATCTCCAGTCCGCGCAGCTCCTCGGCCAGCGCACGGCGGAGATGCACATCGCGCTCGCCTCGCGGCCTGACGAGCCGGATTTCGCGCCCGAGGCGTTCTCGCTGCTCTACCAGCGTTCTCTCTACCAATCGATGCGGACGCTCACGGGCCGGACGTTCCAGCTCCTGCGGAAGCAGCTCAGTACGCTCCCCGAGGCCACGAGGCCCGAGGCCGAGGAGGTGCTCGCGGCTCAGGACCGGGTCGTCGAGCGCTTCGGCGCGCTGCTCACCGGCAAGATCCCGGCGATGCGCATCCGCTGCCACGGCGACTATCATCTCGGGCAGGTGCTCTACACCGGCAAGGACTTCGTGATCCTGGATTTCGAAGGGGAGCCGGCGAGGCCCCTCTCGGAGCGCCGCATGAAGCGCTCGCCGTTCCGCGACGTGGCGGGCATGCTGCGCTCGTTCCACTACGCGGCCTATGCCAGCCTCTACGAGGAATCCGAGGAAGGCGTGGTGCAGGCGGCGGCGCTCCCGGCGCTGGAGAGCTGGGCTCTCGATTGGGAACGCTGGACCTCGGCCACCTTCCTGAAGGCCTACCTCGACCGCGCCTGGGGCGCGTCGTTCGTGCCGCCTTCGCGGGAGGAGCTGTCGATGATGCTTGACGTGTACCTGCTCGAAAAGGCCGTCTACGAGTTGGCCTATGAGCTGAACAACCGGCCGGGCTGGGTCCGGATCCCGCTCCAGGGAATCCGCCAGATCCTGGGCAAGGGAGAGTGATGTTGCCTGACCTGCTGGAGCTGGCCCGCCTCTATGGGGTCGAGACCTCTTACAACGACGCGATGGGCCGCCACGTCGAAGCGAGTCCGGAGTCGCTCCTGGCGGTCTTGCGCGCCCTTGGCGCTCCCCTGGAGAGCGAGGATGACGTAGCCGAGGCTTTGGACGAGCGGCGGCAGGAGCTGGACGAGCGCGTGATCGAGCCGGTCTTCGTGGCCTGGGATGGCCGGCCGCCGGAGATGTTGCTCCGTTTCGGCTCAGATACGGGCCGGATCACTTGCCGTTTCGATCTCGAGGACGGCGAACGCTGGGCTTGGGAGAAGGATCTTTCCTCACTCCCGGCCTTGCCGGAAGGACGCCTCCTGGTCCTGCCCCACGAGCTGCCGACCGGATATCACCATCTGCGGGTAGAGCACGAAGGGCGGTCAGGCGAGGCGCTGGTGATCTCCGCTCCCACACGCGCGTTCGTCGGAGACGGCAAGCCCCTCTGGGGAGTGTTCCTGCCGCTCTATGCGCTGCAGACCCGCGAGAGCTGGGGCGCGGGCGACTTCTCGGACCTGGAGCGGCTCGCCGAGTGGACCGCCGGCCTGGGCGGCGGAGTCGTCGCGACCCTGCCCATGCTCGCGCAGTTCCTGGACGAGCCGTTCGAGCCCAGCCCCTATGGGCCGGCCAGCCGTCTGTTCTGGAACGAGATCTTCCTCGATCCGCGCCGGGTGCCGGAGCTGGAAACTTGCGCGGAGGCGAAGCGTCTCCTTTCGGAGCTCCGCAAGGAGATCGAAGAGCTGCGCAAGGCGCCCCTGGTGGACTATGCCCGGCTGATGGCGCTCAAGCGCCGGGTCCTGGAGGAGCTGGCCCGGCAGTTCTTTGCCGAGCCGAGCCCGGACCGCCGCGAAGCATACGAGGCGTTCGCCGAAAGCCGGCCCGAGCTGGAGACCTATGCCGCGTTCAGGGCGGTAGGGGAGAGGCGGGGAGAGCCCTGGCAAAACTGGCCGGAGCGGCTCCGGGAGCGCACCCTCGCTCCCGCGGACTGGGACGAGGACGACCGCCGCTATCACCTGTGGGTGCAGTGGATCACGGACGAGCAGGTGAGCGCTCTGGCCAAGGAGGCGCGGCGCCGCGGCCCCGGGCTCTACCTCGACATTCCGCTGGGGGTGCATGGCAGCTCCTACGACGTGTGGCGCTACCGCGACCTGTTCGCCGAGGGGATCTCGGCCGGCGCGCCGCCGGATTCCCTGTTCACCGGCGGCCAGAACTGGGGCTCTCCTCCGCTCCTCCCCGAGCGCCTGCGGGAGCGCGGCTACGACTACCTGATCGAATCCCTGCGCCATCACCTCCGCTACGCCGGGCTGCTGCGGATCGACCACGTGATGCAGCTCTACCGGCTGTTCTGGATCCCACAGGACATGGAAGCCTCGGCGGGCGTCTACGTCCGCTACCCGGTGGACGAGATGTTCGCGGTGCTCTCGGTCGAATCCCACCGCCATCAGGCGATCGTGGTGGGGGAGAACCTGGGCACGGTCCCGCCCGAGATCGGCGAAGCCATGGACCGCCACGACGTGCTCGGCATGTACGTGGTCCAGTACGAGCTGCAGCCGGGGAACCAGGGGCTGCGCACGCCCCCGGCCCGCTCCGCCGCGAGCATGAACACCCACGACATGCCGCCCTTCCGGGCGTTCTGGGAAGCCAGGGACGTGGCCGAGCTTCAGCGGCTCGGCTTCTACAATGAAGACCAGGCACGCGAGGAGCGCGACCGCCGGGCCGCGCTCCGCCGGCAACTCCTCGAAGAGCTGCCGCCCGAGGAGCGGAGCGACGAGCGTGCCTACGCAGGGGTGCTGCGCCGGTTGCTGGAGATCCTGGCAGCCAGCCCGGCACGTATGGTCCTGATCAACCTGGAAGACCTCTGGGGAGAAGCCGAGCCGCAGAACGTGCCCGGCACCCACATGGAGCGGCCGAACTGGCGGCGCAAGGCCCGCTACACGTTCGAGGAGTTTTCGACGAAGCCGGAGGTGGTGGACGCGCTGCGGCGTGTGGATGCAGTCCGCAAGGAGAGGGGATGAGCCTACTGACCGAGCAGGACGTGCACCTGTTCAACGAAGGGACGCACTACCGGCTGTACGAACACCTGGGCTCGCATCCTGAAGAGAACGGGACGTGGTTCTCAGTCTGGGCACCGGACGCAGAAAGCATCACGGTAATGGGCGACTGGAACGACTGGGACAAGGCGGCTCATCCCCTGGCCCGCCGCGGCGACACGGGCATCTGGGAGGGTTTCCTCCCCGGGGTAGGGCCGGGAGCGCACTACAAGTACCACATGGTCTCCCGGCATGGTGGCTATAAGGCTGACAAGTCCGACCCGTTCGCTTTCCATGCCGAGGTTCCGCCGGCTCAGGCCTCGGTCGTCTGGGAGCTCGATTACGAGTGGGGGGATGCCGAATGGATGGCGGGGCGCAAGCCGCGCCAGGCGGTCGGAGCGCCCATGTCGATCTACGAGGTTCATCTGGGCTCCTGGCGCCGGGTGCCGGAGGAGGGCGACCGCTCGCTCACCTACCGCGAGATCGCGCCGGTCCTGGCCGACCACGTCAAGAAGCTGGGCTTCACCCACGTCGAGCTGATGCCGGTCACGGAGCATCCTTACTATCCCTCCTGGGGCTACCAGGTCACCGGCTACTTCGCTCCGACCAGCCGCTACGGCACGCCGCAGGACTTCATGTTCCTGGTCGACCATCTGCACCAGCAGGGGATCGGAGTCATCCTCGACTGGGTGCCGTCCCACTTCCCCACGGACGAGCACGGGCTGGCCTACTTCGACGGCACGCACCTCTACGAGCACGCCGACCCCCGCCAGGGATTCCATCCCGACTGGGGGAGCTACATCTTCAACTACGGGCGCAACGAGGTGCGGAGCTTCCTCATCAGCAGCGGCGTCTTCTGGCTGGACCGGTTCCACATCGACGGCCTGCGGGTGGATGCGGTCGCCTCGATGCTCTACCTCGACTACTCGCGCAAGGATGGGGAGTGGATCGCGAACCGCTACGGTGGGCGCGAAAACCTGGAGGCCATCGAATTCCTCCGCGCCTTCAACGACGAGGTCTGCAAGGAGTTCCCCGGCGTGCAGACGATTGCGGAGGAATCGACCGCCTGGCCGATGGTCTCGCGGCCGACCTATGTCGGCGGGCTCGGCTTCGGCTACAAGTGGGACATGGGGTGGATGCACGACACCCTGAAATACCTGTCGCACGACCCGATCCACCGCAAGTACCACCACAACGAGATCACCTTCCGGATGGTCTATGCCTGGAACGAGAGCTTCGTGCTGCCGCTCTCCCACGACGAGGTGGTCCACCTCAAGGGCTCGCTCGTGAACAAGATGCCGGGCGACGACTGGCAGAAGCTGGCAAACCTGCGGCTGCTCTACGGCTACATGTGGGCGCAACCCGGCAAGAAGCTGCTGTTCATGGGCGCCGAGCTGGCCCAATACCGCGAGTGGAACCACGAAACGAGCCTGGACTGGCACCTGCTGGACGACCCCGCTCACGCCGGCATCGCCCACTGGCTGGAAGACCTGAACCGCCTCTACCGCGAGGATCCCGCGCTGCATGAGCTGGATGCCTCGCCGGATGGCTTCGAGTGGATCGACGCCAACGATGCCCTGAACAGCGTGCTCACCTTCCTGCGGAAGAGCGAGGACGGCAGTGACGTCCTTCTCGTGGTCCTCAACTTCACGCCCGTGCCGAGGGAGAACTACCGGGTGGGCGTGCCCCGCCGCGGCCTCTGGACCGAGGTGCTGAACAGCGACGCCGCCGAGTACCAGGGGAGCGGGCAGGGGAACATGGGCGGGGTCGAGACCTCGCCGATCCCTCTTCACGGCCGCACCTGGTCCCTCACGCTGAACCTGCCGCCGCTCGGAGCCATTTTCCTCAAAGCGCCGGAGCTGCCTGCCGGCGAGAAGGTGGAGGAGGAAGAGGAAGCCCTCACCCCCGACCCCTCTCCCGGCCGCACACCCGGACCCCCGGGAGAGGGGAGGGCGACTGAGTCAGCCGCTTCTCCATCCGTGGGGCCGCAGGGACGAAGCGGAGAAGAATGGGAACAAGCTGGGACGTAGCGCGCCCCCCTCTCCCGGGGGTCCGGGTGTGCGGCCGGGAGAGGGGCTGGGGGTGAGGGCTGCTTGGTCCCCAACCTTAGGAGCTACCTACCTCGGCGACCGGCGCTGCCGGTTCCGGGTCTGGGCTCCGCTCGCCGAGAGTTTGGAAGTCAACCTGATCTCCCTGCAACGCGGAGAGGATGGCTACTTCGAGGGGATCGTGGAGGGCATCGAGCCCGGTGCCCGTTATGCCTACCGCCTTGACGGGGGCGATCCCAAGCCCGATCCCGCCTCCCGCTTCCAGCCCGACGGCGTGCACGGTCCGTCGATGGTGGTCGATCCCGAGTTCGACTGGAGCGACGGAGACTGGCGCGGGCTGCCCCTTTCCGATTTCATCCTCTACGAGCTGCACGTCGGCACCTTCACCCCGGAGGGGACTTTCGAAGCGGTGATCCCGCACCTCGACCGGCTGCGCGACCTGGGGATCAACGCGATCGAGATCATGCCGGTCGCCCAGTTTCCCGGCGGGCGCAACTGGGGATACGACGGTGTCCTGCCGTTCGCGGTCCAGAATTCCTACGGCGGACCCGCGGGGCTGAAGCGGCTGGTGGACGCCTGCCACGCCCGAGGGATCGCCGTGGTGCTCGACGTGGTCTACAACCACCTCGGCCCCGAGGGGAACTACCTCGCCGAGTTCGGCCCCTACTTCACGGCGCGGTACAAGACTCCCTGGGGGCTCGCGCTCAACTTCGACGGCCCCGACTCAGACCCGGTCCGGCACTACTTCATAGAGAACGCGCTCCATTGGATCGCCGAGTACCACATCGATGGCCTGCGGCTCGACGCTGTCCATGCCATCGCCGACGCCTCCGAGCGCCCGTTCCTCCAGGAATTGGGGGCGGCCCTGCACGAGCATGGGGCCTACGCCATCGCGGAGAGCGATCTCAACACCCTCCACTTCCTGCGCCCGAGGGAGCAGGGCGGCTGCGGCCTCGACGCGCAGTGGACGGACGACTTCCACCACTCGCTCCATACCCTGCTCACGGGAGAGAAGACCGGCTACTACAGCGACTTCGGCTCGATCGATCAGATGGCGAAAGCCATGGCCGGCGGATTCGTCTATACGGGCCAGCCCTCGCCTTACCGCCGGCGCCGTCACGGCGTGTCCGCAGATGGAATCGAGGCCACGCGCCACGTGGTCTGCATCCAGAATCACGACCAGACCGGCAACCGCATGCTGGGCGAGCGCATCGCATCCTTGGTGGACTTCGAGAGCCTCAAGCTCGCGGCCGGAGCCGTGCTGCTCTCACCGTTCCTGCCGCTGCTCTTCATGGGCGAGGAGTGGGGCGAGACCGCGCCCTTCCTTTACTTCGTCAGCCACTCCGACGAGGATCTGGTGCGGGCAGTGAGAGAGGGGAGGGCCGAGGAGTTCGCGGCCTTCTCCTGGCAAGGCGAAGCGCCCGATCCCCAATCCCCGGAGACCTTCGAGCGCTCGCGGATCGATCCGTCATTGAGGGACCGGGAACCGAACGCGCGCCTCTATGCCTTCTACAAGGAGCTGATCCGGCTGCGGAAGACCCATCCCGTGCTGTCGCACCTGAGCAAGCGGGATCTGGAGGTCAAGGTCGAGGGGGATACGATCGTGATGCGGCGCTGGAATGGGGACCGGGAGGCTCTGATCCTCTTCAACTTCGGAGAAGAGGAGCTATCGATGCCGTCCGGATGGAAGAAGCTCCTCGACTCGGCCGAGGAGCGATGGGGAGGGCGGGGGAGCGGCGGCCGGTCGGTGAAGTTGCTCGAGCGGAGTTAGGCTTAATCTCGGTAGTAGTTGTGCTCATGTCGGGAGGCACGTGCCCCCAGAGCGCGCGTTGAGCAGATAGCCTCAAACTAAAGCGCGCTGATCGTGACGTAGTACCCGTCCGGATCTCGAACCGAGAACTCCTCCGTTCGAGTGTTCGGATTGATATGTGGCTCCTCCTGGAGCCGAGGCACGAGCCCGCGGGCCCTTTGTAATGCCAGGTCGAAATCGCGACGCGAAAGAACAAGAGGAGGCCGTTGCCTGGTGTCGCGTGATCAGGGCTCATCAAGGAGGGGTGCTCGTGAGCGCCCCATTCGTGCAGGCAGAGCAAGACGGTTCCATCCGAGTCGAGGATCTGGCCAAAGTACTCGTGGGCCGGTGCTGTCTCCGGTTGGCCGAAGAGGGACTGGTACCACTTGAAGCTCAACCTGACGTCGTTCACCCCGATGATCGTCCAGGTGCGCTTCATCCGGTCTAGCCTACCAGCGTTCACCCGCGGGTGCC
Organism: uncultured Holophagales bacterium; assembly: GCA_963741305.1. Lineage (GTDB taxonomy): Bacteria > Acidobacteriota > Thermoanaerobaculia > Multivoradales > UBA5704 > DATMER01. Next base: position 1,762,104 of record CAVUHL010000003.1, read on the forward strand.
ATTGGCCAGAATTGGCGCGTATTTAGTCTATTCATATTGACGGCTAGGCTAATTCGTGTAGAATTTAGGCTAGAAAGTGGCAAGCCAATCTAAGGAGGGACGCCATGACCCCGACAGAACCAAGCCGAGCCGAGGCGCTCGCGACCATGACACCGGAGAAGCTGGAGGAGATGGCGCGACCGGCGCCCCGCTCCTCGCGTCCGGGGCTGCGCGACTTTCTCGAGATCCCCTACGACCAGCTGGAGGAGATGAACCTCGAGGCCAAGGAGGAGCGGCTCGCCCGGCGGCCCGCCGACGTGGTCCGCGAACAGCGGATGCGCTATCTCAACGACGAGAAGCGCATCAAGGCGGTCACCCTGTGCTTCACCGACCTCGAAGGCCGGATGCACATGCTGGACTATGACAAGAAGTTCCTGCTCAAGGCAGCGGACAATCTGACCTTCGACGGCTCGTCGATCCGCGGCTTCTCGCGGCAGCAGGAGTCGGACCTGCGGCTGGCAGTCGACTGGCCGGCCTTCTATTGGCTGCCGTCGGACATCTTCGGCCCCGGCAAGGTGCTGGCCTTCGGCGAGGTACGCGAGCGCGACGGCAGCCCGTACAGCGCTGACATGCGGGCCCTGCTCAAGGGATACGCCGACAAGCTGTACGCCAAAGACGGCATGGTCGCCCACGCCGCCAACGAGATCGAGGGCTTCCTCTTCCGTGGGTGCGACGCGGAGCGCACCTACCACGAGACCGGCCGCTTCGAGTTCATCTCCACGGGCGGCTATTACCACTCGCTGCCAGGCGACGCCCTGCGGCAGTTCATCGACACCGCCGCCGAGGTGCAGCGGGCCATGGGCTTCTCCAACGAAAAGGACCACCCGGAGGTTGCGCCCTCGCAGTTCGAGATGAACTACAGCTACACCGAGGCCTCGGTGGCCGCCGACCAGGTGCAGCTCTACAAGCTGCTCTCCCGGCAGGTCGCGGCGCGCCTGGGGATGACGGCGAGCTTCCTGCCCAAGCCGGTGACCGGCATCAACGGTTCGGGCATGCACACCAACCTCTCGGTGACCCGGCAGTCGACCAATCTCTTCTACGAGAAGGACGGCAAGGACGGTCTTTCGGCCGCCGGCTGGGACTTCATCAGCCGCATCCTGGCCAGCGCCACGGACGTCTGCCTGGTGCTCAACTCGAGTGTCAACTCGTACCGCCGCCTCGACCCCCACTTCGAGGCGCCCAACCAGATCAAGGCCTCGGCCATCGACCGCGGCTCCATGGTGCGCATCCCCCTCGGCAACGAGCGCTCGGCACGTGTCGAGGTCCGCTCCATCGCTCCCGACTCCAACCCGTACATGGCGATCTACACCCTGCTCAAGACCGGGCTCGAAGGCCCCCAGAGCGAGGAGGATGGGGACAAGCGGCCGCGCACCCGCTTTCTGCCGGACAACATCTACGACGCCATCCGGCAGTTCAAGGGGAGCCGGTTCATGCAGGAGGTGTTGGGGGAAGAGGTGCACGCCAAGTTCGCCGAGATCAAGCTCGCCCAGGCCGAACGCTGCCCCAAGGCCCTCGGCACCCTCATCAAGGCCTCCGAGGTGCAGTACCACCACGAGGTCACGAACCAGTTCCTCTGGTCGCAGTTCTGAGCGCCCTGCACGGCGGGAGGACTCTCCTCCCGCCGTCCCCGCGACCTATGCCTCCGAGCCCAGGCAGTTGACGATGGCCTGCGCGGTCTGCACCGCGAAGTTTGCGAGTCCCTCACCGATGTTGGGCGGACAGTTGTTCTGGTCCTGCGCGCCAGTGGCAATCATCGAGTACACGGCGTTCAGGATGTCTTGCGGCGAGCTCAAGGTCTGGGCCTGGTCGGCCGGATTCGGACTGCCGAGCACGCAGGGCGAGATCGGCGTCGTCACGGTGCTGCCGCCCAGGAGAGACACCCAGGCGACGCCGCCGGACATGGCGACCAGCGTCAGGGGCTGCGTGGAGCTGCCGTCCGGCGACGTGCCCTGCACCTTGGCGAAGTGGCAAAGCACCGCGCACTGAGTGTCGAACTGACCTGGCTCGTTGATGGTGATCAAGGTGGAGACCACGCAGCCGCCATTGTTGTAGGCAATCGACTGCTCGGGCTGCACGATCCGGAACACGGTCGGGGAAGAGCTGCCGCTGGAGGGGTTCAGGCTGCCATTGCTGCCTACGGGCACGGTGTATTGCCAGGCGTTGCAATTGGGATCGCCGCCGATGGCGGTTTCGTAGGGGATAGGCGAAGCCTTCACCAGGCTGGCGAGCTCATTGATAAAGGATTGCGGGCCGTCGCCGCTCGAAAGTGACGTGATGGGGGCCAGGACCGGACCGGGGGCTGGCTGCAGGCAAGACCCCGTGCGCACGACGGCATGGGCCGCGACCGACGGGAAGTTGACCTGCCCGCCATCGCTCAAGAGCGCGAAGATCTTGCTGGCCCAGGTATAGACGTCGACCGCGATGATCAGCGCCTCGATGCCGACTACCACCGGAGTCAGCGTACCCTCGCTGATGATTTCCGCCTCCACCAGCAGGTCGTCGAGTGTTTCCGTCAGACTCTTGACCATGTCGAGCACATCGCTTGCGTCCTCCGGGGTGATGGCGCTGCTGCCCTGCCACGCCTCGTACTTGCCGTTGGCGAAGCTCCACGGGCTGCTGTTGCTCGCGTCGTAATCGAAGGCCAGCTGGACCGCGATGTAACTGTTGTAGCTCAACTGGGAGAGGTACTCCAGCGGTATCACGAGGTTCAAACCGGTGGGCGCGGCGCCGGGCGACTGCAGGGTCCATTCCGGCGTGTAGAGCGCATAGCGATAGCCCATGTCGAAAAAGCCGGTGGCTTGCCCGTACGCATAGTCGGCGGAATAGGTTGACAACTGCTGCTGGTAGAGCGCAGGCAGGGTGATCGTATCCAGGTAGAGGTCCGCCCAGGCAGGCAGGCTGGGCATCGGGATGATGCGGATGGCCGGAACGGGAGAGTTGGTGGAGCTGAAGGGCTCTACGGTGCCCAGTTGAGTTCCGCCGGCCGGGCGGGCGTCCCCCACGGCGATGACCGTGTTCTGCGGATTGAAGTTCAGCTCCGAGCGGAAATTGACCAGCAGCCAGTAGCCGTTGCCGCTGGGCGTAGGGGCGATGTCGACGATGTTGAATTTCCCGGTTGCCAAGGCCGACTGCGCATCTGCGGTACCGGGCAGGCTGGGATAGAACCCATCGTTCAGGTTGGCCCAAAGATCGCCGTTGTTGTTCTGGTCCACGGAGGTCACTTGATTGACAGTAGTCTGGTCGGTGGCCAGCACGAACTGGTCCGTGTCCTGGCCCGCGAAGGGCGGGAAGTAACCGCCACCCACCGCGCCATTGTTGAAGTGGATCTGGCTGCCGCCATCATGATTGGTATTGACCTGGTAGAGATGTCCGTGACTGTCGATGACGACGCCCGCGGTGCTGGAATACATGGCCAGGCGGATGCAGTCGCCCTCGCTGGAGCCGTAGCCGATCGACTCGGCGGTACCCGCGTGCCAGACGCCGCAGTCGTTGTCGAGCCCCCACAGGCCATTGCCGTCCGGGCTGTAGACGAGGTCGACGAAGTCGTTGTCGTTCTTCAGGCTCGAAGCGAGGTTGGCAGCGGTTCCGGCATAGAGCAGGGTGCCATCTTTGCAAACACCCGCCAGCCCAGTCCCGTTGGGCTGTAAGGCGATTGCGACGGCCGCGTCGGAATCGGATGAGAAATCGAAGCCGGGGGCGTTGCCGAAGGAACGCACGGATCCGCCCTCATAGAGGATGAGGTAGCCACGTCCCGAGAAACCGGCAGAAGAAGGCAGGTTGCTGTCGCTCATAGAGATCCCCTTGAGTGTTGAAGCGTTTCACCTCAACAGAGTGGGACGGCTCGCCGCCTTATCCCACTACCCCGACAGGAACAGGCTTTCAGCCGCTCGAAATCTCTTCGGGCGCCTTGGACTGGATTCCAGCGCGTCCGGAGAGGCTTTCGGCGCTCCAGAATTGAATCTGGCGCACCCGGAAAGACTTCTAGTCCATTGGATTGGATAAAAGCGCGCTCGAAAGACTTCGGCTCCATTAGATTGGATAGCAGCGCACCCGGAAAGAGTTCGGCCCCAATAGATTGGAAAACGGTGCACCAGATTCCAATCTAGTGGACTCGAACTGACTCTGACTCCAATAGATTGGAAGAAGACGCGCCAGAATCCAATCCATTGGAGCAGAAGTCAATCTGGTGCGCCAGAATTGAATCCGGGCGCGTCAGTTTTCATTTTTACACGCTCGAACTCATTCCGAGGGGGCCGGAGTTGATTTCGGCTCCAATAGATTGAATTCTGGCGCGCTCGAAGGCATTTTTTTGGCCTCGAACTCATTCCTGGCGTTCCGTTGGTCATTCTGGCGCGCTTGCGGTGACCTCAGGGTAAGATGGCGCCTCCGCGATGCACCGATTTCTCTGTATCCACGGCCACTTCTATCAGCCGCCGAGGGAGAACCCCTGGCTGGAGGCGATCGAGCTTCAGGACTCGGCCTACCCGTACCACGACTGGAACGAACGCATCACCGCCGAGTGCTATGCGCCCAACGCCGCATCGCGCATCCTCGACACCGAAGGGCGCATCGAGCGCATCGTCAACAACTACACCCGGATCAGCTTCAACTTCGGGCCGACGCTGCTGGCCTGGATGGAGGAGCGCAAGCCCGAGGTCTACCGCTCCATCGTGGAAGCAGATGAGCTGAGCCGCGTGCGCTTCTCCGGGCATGGCTCGGCGCTCGCGCAGCCTTACCACCACCTCATCCTCCCGCTCGCCAACTCGCGCGACAAGCGGACCCAGATCCTCTGGGGCTTGGCCGACTTCGAGCGCCGCTTCGGCCGCAAGGCGGAAGGCGCCTGGCTGCCGGAGGCGGCGGTGGACCTGGAGAGCCTCGACATCCTCGCGGCCGAGGGAATCCTCTTTACGATCCTGGAGCCCGGTCAGGCTGCGACGCAGATCGACACGACGATTCCTTACAAGGTCAGGCTCCCGTCCGGCCGCTCGATCAGCGTCTTCTTCTACGACGGGGCGACCTCTCGCGCTGTCGCGTTCGAGGGTCTGCTCGACTCGGGAGAGCGGTTCGCTTCACGGCTGGTCTCCCGGTTCCCTGACGGGGAAGGCAACCGGCTGGTGCACATCGCCACGGACGGCGAGACCTACGGCCATCACCACCGCTACGGCGAGATGGCCCTCACCTACGCGCTCCACCATGTAGAAGCGAACGGGCTGGCGCGGCTCACCAACTACGGCGAATATCTGGCGACCCATCCACCGGAGCAGGAGGTCGAGATCGTCGAGAGCACCTCGTGGAGCTGCGCCCATGGAGTCGAGCGCTGGCGGAGCGATTGCGGCTGTCACACGGGAGGGGAGCCCGGCTGGAACCAGGCTTGGCGCGCGCCATTGCGGGAGGCGTTGGACTGGCTCCGGGACGAGCTGGCCCCACGCTTCGAGGCCGAGGGCGGACGGTATTTCGCCGATCCTTGGGCGGCCCGTGACCTCTACCTGTCTCCGGGAACCCGGGAAGGCTTGCCGGTCCGCGCGCTGGAGCTGCTCGAGATGCAGCGCCACGCCATGCTCATGTACACGAGCTGCGGCTGGTTCTTCAACGACCTGGCAGGGATCGAAACGGTTCAGGTGCTCCAGTACGCGGGCCGGGCGGTGCAGCTCGCTCGGGACGGGGTGGAGGAGGGTTTCCTCTCACGCCTGGAAAAGGCCCGCGGCAATGAAGGCGAGACCGGACGCGACCTTTACGAGAAGCACGTGCGGCCGGCCATGGTGGACCTTCCTCAGGTAGCCGTGCATTATGCCGTGACCTCTCTGTTCCAGGATTATCCGAACCCCGCCACGGTCTATTGCTACTCGGTCGAGCGGCAGAACGGCCGGACGTTCCAAGCGGGGCGGGCCCGCCTCTCGATCGGCGAGGCCCGGGTCGCGTCGAGCCTCACCGGCGACGCGGAGCTCCTGAGCTACGCCGTGCTTCACTTCGGGGACCACAACCTCAACGCCGGAGTCCGGGAGCACCGCGGTGACGAGGCCTATGAGGCCGGCAAGGCGTTCGAGCACGGGGACATCGCGCAGGCGATCCGGCTGCTGGACCGGGACTTCGGCGGCCTGTCCTACTCCCTCCGCTCGCTGTTCCGCGACGAGCAGCGCCGGGTGCTCGACCTGATCCTGGCTTCCACCCTGAACGAGGTCGAAGACGAGCTGCGCGACGTTTTCCACCAGCACGCCCCCCTGATGCGCTTCCTGAACGGCCTCGGCACCCCGCTTCCTCGAGCTTTCGGCGCGGCGGCGGAGCATGTGCTCAACCTGGACCTGAAGCGCGCGCTTTCCGCTCTGAGGGCCGAGGAGGTGCGCCGGATCCTTGACGAAACCTCCGGGCTGGGCGTCGCCCTGGACGTGGATGGCCTGAGCTACGCCCTGGAGCGCGCCGTGGAGGAGCGGGTGGACCGCCTGCGCGACCGGCCGGACGACCCGGGCCTGTTGCTCCAGGTGGAGGAGGCGGTCGATCTCGCCCGCACGCCGCCCTTCCGGGTGAACCTCTGGCGAGTGCAGAACCGCTGCTACGAGATGCTCGAGACGGTCTACCCCTTGATGAAGGAAGAATCCGGCGAGGCGCTTGCCACCGAGTGGGTGGAGCGCTTCCGGAGTCTGGCCCGCAAGCTGGGTGTGCGGGTGGAGTAGGAACCCTCACCCCCGACCCCTCTCCCACGCGCACTCACACCCGCCCGGGAGAGGGGCGCCACCGCCCAAAGCAACAAACTCAAGCGTAAGTCTCCCCCTCTCCCGGGGAGGGCGTGCTCGGGGGACCGGGAGAGGGGGCCGGGGGGTGAGGGCTCTGGTCCGCCCCTTGCAGCCCCGGCCCACGTGCCGAAGATGCCATTCGCCACCTACCGTGTCCAGCTCCGTCCCGGCTTCGGCTTCGACGAGGCCGCGGCCATCGCTCCCTATCTCGCGGAGCTGGGAGTCAGCCATCTCTACAGCTCCCCCTATCTCCAAGCAGCCAAGGGGAGCACCCACGGCTACGACGTCATCGATCCCACGCGGGTGAACGAGGAGCTGGGCGGGGCCGAGTCCCACGAGCGGTTCTGCCGGACGCTCGGCGAGAACGGGCTCGGCCAGGTGCTCGACATCGTCCCGAACCACATGGCAATCGGGGCCGAAAACCTCTGGTGGTGGGATGTGCTGGAGAACGGCCCGTCGAGCTGCTATGCAGCCTACTTCGACGTGGATTGGAGCCCTCCCCAGGAGCGGTTCCGCAACACGGTGGTGCTGCCCATCCTGGGGGACCACTACGGCCGGGTGCTGGAGGCGGGGGAGCTGAAGCTCGTCCGCCGGGACGGGAGCTTCGAGGTGAGCTACTTCGAGCACCGGATGCCGGTTTCTCCCAGCTCCCTCGACACCCTGCTCGGCGAAGCCGCGGAGCGCTGCGGCTCGGAGGAGCTGGCCTTCCTGGCCGAGGCGAGCTCCCGGCTCGAAGGCGCCGCCCACCGGCACCGGGACAAGGAGGTTGTGCGTACTCAGCTCGACCGCCTGTTCCAGGAGCAACCGGATGTGGCCCGTGCCGTGGACGAGGTGGTGGAGGAGACCAACCGCGATCCCGACCTCCTGGACGCCTTGCTCTCCCGCCAGAACTACCGCCCCGCCTTCTGGCGCACCGCCGGCCGAGAGCTCGACTACCGCCGCTTCTTCGACGTCCATACCCTCGCCGGCCTGCGCACCGAGGACGAGCGGGTCTTCGCGGATACGCACGCCCTCGTGCTCGACTGGGTCCGCCACGGCGTGCTCGACGGCCTGCGCATCGACCATCCGGACGGCTTGCGCGATCCGGAGCAGTACTTCGAACGGCTGCGGGCCGCGGCCCCGGACGCCTGGATCGTCGTGGAGAAGATCCTGGAGCCCGGCGAGCGCCTGCCCGAGTCCTGGCCGGTGGATGGGACCACGGGCTACGACTTCCTCAACCTGGTGGGCGGGCTCTTCGTCGATCCCGAGGGAGAGCGGCCCCTGACCGACCTCTACGCCGAGCTGACTGGGGCATCCTCCGGGTGTGCCGATTACCCGGAGCTGGTCTGGCAGAAGAAGCACCTGGTGCTGGAGGAGTTGCTGGCCGCCGAGGTCAACCGTGCCGCGGAGGTCTTCCTCCAAGTCTGCGAGCGGCACCGCTGCTACCGCGACTTCATGCGGAACGAGCTGCGCGCCGCGGTCCGCGAGGTGGCCGCCTGCTTCCCGGTCTACCGCTCCTACGTCCGTGCCGAGGCCGGAAAGGTGACCGCCGAGGACGAGGAGCACGTCACCACGGCGATCGATGCGGCCCGGGCACGCCGCCCGGACCTCCCCTCAGACCTCTTCGACTTCTTCCGCGACCTGCTCCTCCTGAAGGTCCGGGGCCCAGTGGAGAGCGAGCTGGTCATGCGCTTCCAGCAGCTCACCGGACCGGCGATGGCGAAAGGGGTCGAGGACACGGCCTTCTACAACTACCATCGTCTGATCGCGCTGAACGAGGTAGGCGGCGATCCCAGCCGCTTCGGCATCTCCCCGGAGGAGGTTCATCGCACGCTCTCCGAGAGCTGGCCGCGGGCCATGCTCGCGACCTCGACCCACGACACCAAGCGCAGCGAGGACGTGAGGGCCAGGCTCGCGCTGCTCTCCGAGATCCCGGAACGCTGGACCGATTTCGTCCGCCGCTGGTTCGGACGCTTTTCCGATCCCAACGCCGAGTATCTCCTCTACCAGACCCTGGTCGGAGCGTGGCCGATCGAGGCGGACCGCGTCGCCGCCTACATGGAAAAGGCGGCGCGGGAGGCCAAGGGGGCGACCTCCTGGACCCGTACCGACCCGGAGTACGAAGATGCCTTGCGCTCCTTCGTCGAGGCAGTCCTGGCGGATCGAGGCTTCGTCACTGACCTCGAGGCGTTCGTCGCGCCGCTGGTGGAACCCGGGAGGATCAACTCCCTCTCCCAGACCCTTGTCAAGCTCACGGCGCCGGGCGTGCCCGACATCTATCAGGGTACCGAGCTCTGGAGCTTGGCCCTGGTGGACCCCGACAACCGCCGGCCGGTCGATTACGAGGAGCGCCGCCGGCTCCTGACCGATCTCGCTGGCGCACCCGCGCCCGAGGAGATCCTCGCCCGCATGGACGAGGGTGTCCCCAAGCTCTGGGTCATCCGCCAAGCCCTCCGACTGCGCCGCCGCCTGGGTGCCTATGCTCCGCTTCAGGCGAAGGGAGACCGCGCCGGGCATGTCTTCGCCTTCTCGCGAGGTGAGATCGTCACGGTCGCGCCGCGCCTGGTGATCGGCCTGGGAGGGGATTGGGGGGACACCTCCCTGGATCTCCCCCCCGGCCGCTGGCGCAACGAGCTGACCGGAGAGAGTATCGGCGGGGGGATCGAAGGAGAGGTCCGGCTTTCGGACCTCCTCCGGCATTTCCCGGTCGCCCTGCTATCCCGTTCCTGAAAGTGGCGCGTTTTTCGTTGATCCAGCACCCTGAAAGTAGGGGTAGACTTCCACCCGATGAAAGAAGACAAATGGCCATCTCTGCCTCAGGACCCAAGTTGGGTGCTGGAGCAGATCGAGATGGGCTTCCGCCAGATCGCGCCCGACGCCCAGATCTCTCCCCTGGTGCCGAAGCTGAGGTACGACGAGATCGAGAGCGCAGTCACGCGCGCGCTGCAGGAGGAGCTGTCCCGGCTGGACGAGGTTGAGGGGAACGAGGCAGGGCAGGAAATGGAAACGCCCGGCCAGGGCCGGGCGTTCGAGGACTGACCGGGGATTGATCCCGACGGCTTACCGGATCTCAGGATCGAGCGGAGGGGCCGAGCGCCCATCCAGCTTGCCGAGCGAGTGTGCGATGAGGTGAAGCAGCTCCACGGTGGCCTGCTCGCACTCCACGGCATCCCGGAGCAGCAGGATCCCCGCGATCGCCTCGCGCTCGACGCCGACCGCCCGGAAGGTCACCAGCAACTCGCCCACGAGCTGCTTGATCTCGCCGGTGCGGCCCTGCTGGAGCCAGACCGAGACGAGGTCCAGCGAGACCAGGGCGGCGCGGTATCCGAGCCCGGCCCGGTCGAACCTGTTCTGCGACTCGGCGAAGGCTTCCTCGGCCTCTTCGAGCTCGCCGAGGCCGGCGGCGATCTTGCCCTCGACCCAGCGGAGCTTGGTCTCCTCCAACTCGTCGGTAAACCGGGCGTAGAGCGGCCTCATCTGCTGCAGCGACCGCCGGGCCTCTTCGTACTCACCCAGCTCGACGCGGAGCAGGAGGATGTTGTGCAGCGCCTGGAAGGCCAGCTTCGGCTCCTGGACGCGGTCGATGATGTTGAGGCCGTGCACCAGGTAGCGGATGCCCTCCAGGGGGTCTCCGGTGTAGCCGGTGTACAGGCCGCGGGCGATGAGCACCCGTCCGGCGGAGTGCCGGTCGCCGAGCTTGATGTAGATCGAGTAGCTGATGTCGAGCAGCCGGAAGGCCTGGTCGAAGCGCCGCTGCGCGCAGGCGAGCGCCGCGGCCAGGTGGGAGAGGTGCGCGAGCAGGCGGGCGTCGCCGGTGCCGCGGGAGCGGCAGTCGACGGCCCGGGTCATCACGCGGTCGGCCTGAGGCAGGTCGCCGATGACGCGGTAAGCGTTGGCCACCTCGGCCCAGGCCCGGGCCTGGAGATCCGCGACGCTCTCGGCGCCATAGATTTCCGTATCGAGCTCCTCCGCCGACTGCGCAGCCAGCTCGGCGAGTTGGAGCATGGCTCCGGGATCGTTGAAGCGCAGGGTGAATGACCTGGCCAGAAAGGCCTCGCAGACATCGGGAGTGGCGAAGTCGGGATCACCGGGGAGCGGCAGCCCCTCGGCCCCGGGAACCACTCGCGCCGGCTCCTTGCGTCCCACGCCGCCCGTCTTGGCCAGGGCGGCCGCGTAGGCGGCGGAGATGGCCGAGTCGTACGCCGCGTCCATCTCGGCGGAGATCTCGACCTCATCCTCGGGAATCGGGGAGAACAACGGTCCCGTCATCAGTACCGTGCTCTCCCGGCACTGGGAACACCCACCGACCAGGTGGGCAACTACCGCTCGGGCCGCATGAGACGAAAGGCTGCCGTTCGAGAAGGCTTCCAGCGTCTCATGGGTCGGGTGACGATCGCTCATCGATCCCTCCGATGTCTGCGCAAATTGCTTACGCTTGCGATTCTTTCACAGACCTATACGGAAATCCAGCCCCCGGGTTTCAGCGCAGGTCCCTGGGGGCTTCACAGAGCGAGCAGGACGCGGCTTGCGGCTGACCGAGGGGGTCATATCCCGCACCTTCATTCTCATAGACCGGAGTGAACCCGCCGGAGTTCCCGGCCGTCTCGGCGCCCCATCCAAACACATCGGACAGCCAGCTCCAAACCGTTTGCCATCCGTCGAGGTTCCGTCCGCCGAAGTCCGCGGCGGCCGCCGGTGCAGCACCGGCCAGTGCGAGCGCCAGCACCAGAGCCAGCATCCCACTGAGACGAATCATGTTGCGAAGCATGCAGTCCTCCGTGATCCAGGGGAGAAGTCCGGAGCCCTCATGGCGCCGGCGCCCACAGTACAAAAAGTGCTCTACCAAATACAAGGTGCCGGAAGTCGGCAAAAGCGGGATCTTTTGTGTAGCGAAAGTGTCAGCCCAGCCCGGAGTAGGGTACGCCTGAGTGCTTCGGCCGTCAACGGGAAAGCGTGGAGAGCGAGCAGCCACGGAACCTGCCCTCGACGGAGCCTTTGCCTGCCGCACCTTCATAAGTGCCGTCGAATGAGCCGTTTAGTAAAAGCGGCCCGTCCGTGGATCCGCGGTCCTGAAGCTCCAGGGAGACCTGGCCGGTCGAGCTGGCGAGCGCGCCGGTGCGGTCCCGCCCTGTTACGAACAGCTGGCCCCGGTAGGGACCACCTCCGCTGATCTCGTCGATCCGCACGGCCACGGCGGGCAGGTCGGGATCTCCCGTGCGCAGGTTCACCTGCAGCCCGGTTCCCTCGTGGACGGCGCAACGCACCGGCAAGGTCCCCTCGAAGGATTGCCGGCCCGTGGCTACCAGCAGGGCGCCGCTCGCGCCCAGGCGCTCGGTGCTTTGCGAGGTGATCTTTGCGGGACGCGGCCCGGCGTCGGTCAGCCGGGGCTGGGTCTCGGTGCCGCAGGAAAGGAACAGGAGGCACAGGAAGACGGCGGCCCGCTGCTTGGCGGGTCTGGCGCTCTTGGTCGTCTTGCCCATGAGGTTTGGAAGTGAAGGGTGCAACGTGTAGTAGCTGGTCGTTTCACGCGCTCGCCCACCCGCCATACCGGCTCACGCGTTGCACCCTCAGCCGGTTTTTGTTTGCAGAATAGATGCCAATTCTACCTGCGGGCGAGCACGCCCCACAGGAACGTCAGGGCGGAGAGCGCCAGCAGCCAACGGCCCGCGGGCTCTTCGGGTCGGTCGATCCGCAGCATGACGCCCGAGATCAGGAGCGCGGCCGAGACGATCATCCAGGAGGCACGCCGGATGGAGCGGTCCAGGCGCTGGATCGTCTTGCGCGCCTCGGGTGCCAGCGTCGACTGCACCGTGAGGGTGCCGCGCTCGATGCGCGAGATCAGGGAGCCGAACCGGCTCGGTAGACCCAGCAGCGCGTGCAGCTGGATCGTGCCGGCGCTCAGCAGCTCCCGCCAGCCGAGGCGCAGCTCCTCGCGGGCGAGGCGCTCGGCAAAGGGCACGGTCTCGGCCCAGGGATCGAACTCCGGGTCGAGCTGCGTGGTCATCCCGGCCAGCAGGCCGACTGCGCGCGACGCGAAGAGCAAATCCACCTGCACCTGGAAGGGGATTTCGTAGAGGAGGTCCCGGTACTCCCGGAAAAAGTAGCCCGCCTCGGAGAAGGCCACGTCGCGCAGGCTGCCGATGCTCACCCCCCAGAAGCGCCGGAACAGCTCCTCGTGGATCTCCTCGAGCCGCACGAGGTCGGCCCCGGGCAGGAGCACCCCGGCGCTGACGTAGGACTGCACCAGCCGCGCCGCATCCCGGGTCCCCAGGCCGATGGCGTACTCCCGGAGCGCCCCCTGCAGGTGGTCGGGGATCGCCGCCACCATCCCGAAGTCCACGAACACGATCTGGAACGGTCGGGTGTCTCCCGGGGGGCCCTCCGGCACGGGATCGCCAGGGCCGATCGGCGCTTCTCCGGGGAATGGGAGCGGCTTGACGAACAGGTTCCCGGGGTGCGGATCGGCGTGCACGAAGTGGTGCACGAAGATCTGCTGCATGTAAATCCTATAAAGGACCCTCGCTACCTCGGGACGGGAGATGCCGGCGCGCTCGATTGCCGCCAAGTCGGCGATCTTCAGGTAGCCGACGTTCTCCAAGGTCAGGGTGCGGCGGGCGCTCGCGCTCCAGACCACGCGCGGGATCGCCACCCGCGGATCGTCCGCGAAATCCTGCGCGAAGCGCTCGGCATTGCGCCCCTCGTTGGCCAGGTCGAGCTCGCGGCGGGTCGTGACCGCGATCTCCTCGGCGAGGCGGTCGAGGTCCACCCGGCGGCGCAGCTTGCGCGAGACCTTGAACAGCCGGAACGCGAGCCTGGCCGCCGCGAGGTCCGTTTCGACCAGGACGTCGATCCCCGGCCGCAGTACCTTGACCACCACGGGCTCGCCAGTAAGCAGCCGGGCGGGGTGGACCTGGGCGAGGGAGGCCGCGCCCACGGGTTCGGGGGAGACCCAGGAGAAGACCTCCAGGAGCGGGCGCCCGAAGTCGTCCTCGATCTGGCGGACGATGTCCTCGAACCGCTCCGGAGGGACCTCGTCCTGGAGGCCCGCGAGCTCCTGCGTCACCTCGGAGGGGAGGAGGTCGACCCGCACGGAGAGGAACTGGCCGAGCTTGATGAGGACGCCGCCCATCTCACCCGCGAGATGGCGGTAGCGGCGGGCGATGCGCGCCCAGCGCCCCACCGCGGGAGGGCGGAACCGGCGCAACCCCGGCACGTTCAGGAACATGTCCCACCAGAGGACGTGAATGAAGGTCCGGGTCACGAACCTCCGCACCTTGCGATAGCGCCGGAAGTCGATGCGTGTGGATGGGGGGGAGTCCATCTGCGCCACCATATGACAAGATCCCGCGTGCCATGCCCGGCCACGACGGAATGACCTTTCGCCCGCTCGCCAGCGAGGAGGATTACCTCGCCTGTATCGAGCTGCAGAAGAAGACCTGGGGACGCGACTTCTCGGACGCGGTCCCCATAAGCATCCTCAAGATCACCCAGAAGGCAGGCGGCATCGCGGCCGGTGCGTTCGCGCCCGACGGCCGCATCCTCGGCTTCGTCTACGGGCTGGCCGGCGTGCGCGGCGGACAGGTCTTCCACTGGTCCCACATGCTGGCAGTGGACCCCGAGGCGCGCGACCTCGGCCTCGGCACGCGCCTCAAGCTCTATCAGCGCGAGCTGCTTTTAGCCCTGGGAGTCGAGCGGGTGGAATGGACCTACGACCCCCTGGAGGCGCGCAACGCCCATCTCAACTTGAACCACCTCGGCGCCGTCCCTGCCGAGTACGTCCGCGACATGTACGAAGGGGAGTTCGGGAGCGAGCTCGCCAAGGGGATCGGGACTGACCGCTTCATCGTGGCCTGGCAGATCGCGAGCGACCGGGTGGTGCGCCGTCTGTCCGAGGGGCCGCCCGACCCGGAGGAGGTCCGCCGCCGGTTCCGGGCCGCACCTGTCGTTACTCCCGGAGAGGAGGGGCCGTTGCCCGACGCGCCTTTGGTCGGCGTCGAGATCCCCTCCAACATCCAGGCTTTGAAGGCGGAGGATCTGGAGCTTGCCCGCTCCTACCGTGCCTCGATCCGGCGGGCGTTCGAGCACTACCTGGCCGGAGGCTGGCGGATCGAGGATTTCTACCGCGAAGGCGAGCGCTGCTACTACGGAGTATCCAGATAGATGAGAATCGAAAGCATGACGCTGCGCGAGATCCAACTCGCGCTCAAGGAACCCTTCCAGATCTCCTCCGGCACGGTGACCCACCGCCGGATCTTCCTTCTCCAGGTCCGCTCCGCCGACGGCATCGAAGCCTGGAGCGAGTGCGTGGCCGGTGAGCAGCCGAACTACGGGCCCGAGACGATCGATCTCGCCTGGATGGCGATCCGCGAGTACGTGGCGCCCCGGGTGCTCGGCCGCGACTTCGCCAGCCCCGAGGAGATCCAGCCCGCGCTCGACGAGAACTTCCGCGGCAGCAACATGGCCAAGGCGGCGATCGAGATGGCGGCCTGGGACCTGGCGGCCCGCGCGGAGGAGATATCCCTCGCACGCAAGCTGGGAGGCACGCGAGACCGCATCCAGGTCGGGATCTCCCTGGGTATTCAAAAGAGCCCCGAGGCTCTGGTGGAGAAGGCCCGCACGGCGCTGGAGCGCGGCTACAAGAAGGTCAAGATCAAGATCAAGCCGGGGCAGGACGTGGAATACGTCCGCGCCGTACGCGAGGCCCTCGGCCCCGATGCGCCGCTCATGGCCGACGCCAACAACGCCTACACCCTGGACGACCTGCCCAGCCTGAAGGAGCTCGACGGCCTCGGCCTGATGATGATCGAGCAGCCGCTCGCCTGGGACGACATCCTGCGCCACGCGGACCTGCAGCGCCAGCTGAAGACCCCGATCTGCCTGGACGAGTCGATCACCAGCGTGGACCGCGCGCAGGACATGATCGACCTGGGGAGCGGCCGGATCGTCAACATCAAGCCCGGCCGGGTGGGGGGCTTCCGCGCCTCGAAGGCGATCCACGACCTCTGCGCCGCGCACGGCATCCCGGTCTGGTGCGGCGGCATGCTGGAGAGCGGGGTGGGGAGGGCGCACAACGTGGCCCTCGCCTCGCTGCCGAACTTCACACTGCCCGGAGACCTTTCTCCCAGTGAGCGCTACTGGGAAAAGGACATCGTGATCCCTGAGTGGACCATGGACCGCGAGGGCTGGATGGACGTCCCGGTCGACAAGCCCGGCATTGCCGGCATTGGCGTCGAGGTGGACTTGAACCGGGTGGATGACATGACTCTCCGCCGGGAGGAGCTGGGGAGGTAGGGGCACCCCTCGTGGGTGCCCTTCCGGAGGGCGGCCACAAGGGCCGCCCCTACTCGGACTGTCACGAGGTATATCAGTGCTCTACCGCGCCTTGGCCGACGCCGTCGTCGTCTTCCACTTCTGCTTCGTCCTTTTCGTGGTTCTGGGCGGTCTCTTCGCCCTGCGCTGGCCGCGGGCGGCCTGGTATCACCTGCCCGCGGCCCTCTGGGGAGCCGGCATCGAATTCGTGGGCGGCATCTGCCCTCTGACCCCCCTGGAGATCCGCCTGCGCCGCCTGGGAGGAGAGGCGGGTTACGACGGCGGCTTCGTGGAGCACTACGTCCTCCCCGTCCTCTACCCTGAGGCTTTAACCCGCGACATCCAGTACATCCTGGGTGGGATCGTGATCGGGCTGAACGTGCTGATCTACGCGGTCGTCATCCGGCGCTGGCGGGCTCGGCGCGTCCAGTAGGCCAGCAGCGCAGCGGCGAGCAGCCCCAGGGCCAAGGCCCACAGGATCAGGCTCGGGCGCCTCCCGCCCGGCACAGGAATTCGGTCGCCATCCCCCAGGACGACCACTCCGGCCCAGGCTTCGGCCGGGGCGCCTTCGTTCCTGCGGTCGAGCTGAGCGGCCTGGAGGGCGGCGGCCACGCTCTTTCCCTTTCCGACGTGGTGATAGAAGCGGTCGAAGAGGGCGGCGCCGTCGTCATCCCGCAGCTTCCAGAGGCTCGCGACGACCGTGTGGGCTCCGGCCTGGAAGAAGGCCCGGGCGAGCCCCATCACCCCTTCGCCGCGCAGAAGTCCCCCTGAGGCGCTCTCGCAGGTGGAGAGCACCACGATATGGCCGTCCAGGTCGAGGTCCGCGATCTCCCGGACCTGGAGTACGCCGTCTTCCTTGCTGTCGCCAGGGCTCAGATAGATAGCCGACCGGTCCGGGTTGACCTCGTCCGTGACCGCGTGCGCGGCGAAGTGGAAGATCCCGAACGGACCGGCCGCGTTCCTCTTGATATAGGTCTCCGAGGCGTCCTCTCCTACGAGCAGCTCGCCTCCGCCGAGATGTCTCTTTACTGCCTTTCCCTCGGTGCGTGCGTGCGGAAGCGGCCCGAAGCTGGCCAGGGTGGCGGGGTCCGCCAACACCAGTGCCTGTGTGGCGGCTGAGGCCGGCCGCGCCTCGCGCCAGTGCAGCCACAGGGTGGCCGAGGGGGCCAGGGTGATCTCGTAACGGGTGGCCAGGGCGGCGAACGGGAGACGGTGGAGGAAGTCGTCCGGCACGATGATCAGCCGCCGGACTTCTACCGGCAGCTTGGCGAGGGTGGGTGCCAGGAGCGCCTCGTAGAGCTTCGCGGCGGCCTGGGCTTCCGAGCCGTCCCGGGCGGTAAACATGCCGGCGAAGGTGTTCGTGGCCTGGCGTACCCAGATCCGGTCGGGGAGTGGGTAGACCCGGGTGGCCTCTTGGGTGGTGACGAGAAGCCAGGAACCTCCGCCGAAGTCGCCGGCGAGGTCCGTCCAGGGGGCGACTTGGAAAGAGAGGAGGGCTTCGTCGCGTGCGACCGCTCCACGCACCTGTTCTAGAGAGGCGAAACCGGCCTGACGCTGCGGACCCGAGCGGGAGAGACCGAGGGCATCGATCAGCGTCCGCGAGCGCATGCGCTCGATGATTTCGAAAGCGCGCTCAGCCTGTCCACTTTGCAGGAGCTGGCCCGAGAGCCAGTAGTAGTGTTCGGCCCAGGTGGAGAACAGTCCGGGCTGGCCGGCTCCCCCTTCCTGCTGGTTGCGGAGCGCTTCGATTGCATCCAGGGCCGCCCGGGCATCCTGCAGCGCCCTTTCGCGGCTGTTCAGATTCCAGCTCACCCGCATGCGGTTGCTCCACGCGGCGGTCTGCACCTGGACGGTACCCTTCTTTGCAAGCTCCAAGGCTTCGCGGCTGGCGTCCTCCGCCCTTCGCGGATTGGAGCTCGCAAGGCGCCGGGCCAGGGCACTGCGGCACGAGCTCCGCTCTCCAGGGGTGGCTGCAACCTCGAAACATCGCTCCAGATGCTCTCTCGCCGGACCGTCCTCTTCCAGGACGCCGAGCATCCACAGGGCTTGCGTCTCCATGGACGGTCTCCCAGAGGCGCGTGCCGCCTCCAGCGCGCTGCGTGCCAACTCGAGCACCTCCTTGCGGCTAGCCGGGCTCGGAACCTCCGCGGACTCATAGAAGCGCAAGCTCGCCATGCCGAACCGTGCCTGAGCTACCCAGGGAAGGTCGCCGGCCAGGGTGGCACTCTCGGCCAACTGCCGGTAGGCATGGAGCGCCTCGTTGAATCGGCCGGTCTCCTGGGCGGCTTTGGAAAGCGGCACGAGGCATTCGCGGAGCAGAGGGTAGGAATTCAGGGCCTCGATTTCGGCTCGAATACCGCTCAGCGTCACATAGGCCTGCTCGATCTCTCCCTTGGCATTCCAGTGCAGCGAACGGAGGATCTCCGACCGGAGCCGAAGAAGCGGCAGCTGTGAAGCCCGGGCTGCCCGGGCAGCCCGCTCCATCTCGCCTTCTTCCTCCTCCAGGCGTCCCGAGTTGCGCAGGATGCGGCAGAGGCCCCACCTTGCGTTGAACTCCGCTTCCGGCATGCCCTGTTCGACGGCCAGACGGGCACCCAGGGCGTACAGCGCCTCCGCCTGTTCCAATTCCTCGGGACCGCCGGCCTGTCTGACCTTGCCGAGATAGACCGGGAACCAGGGATTCTCAGGATGTCTTTCGATCAACTGCAGCAGCCGGTTGATGGCCATCTCCTGAGACGGGCCGCTGCCTGTCGCCAAGTCATGAAAGCATCGGGCGGGCTCCTCCTGGCCGGGTGCCAGAGCGAGCTTCTCCTCGCATGCCGTGAGGTCCGGGGAGGATGTGGCTCCGGCCAGGACGGGGACCGCGAGGATCAACGCCGTGAGCGAAGCGAGTGCCGGCGGGCATCTGCTCATGAGGAGATGAGCAAATCATACACTTGAATGCCAGCGGGCGGGGCCGGCCGCCCCGCCCGCCCGATTAGAGCTCAGTTGGGCTTGGGAGGATCCTGGATCAGCGGCACATCGCCCGTTGGCACCAGCTCCGGGAGATTGCCCTCACCCACTGGCTTCATCATGATCTCGCCCTCGTTGCACCCTTCGACCAGGAGCGACAGCGACAGGGTGTAGACCTTCTCGTTGCCATTGCCGTTCGGCACGGCGATCTGGAACTTGACCGTAGTCGGGGTAGACATGACTCTCATCCTCCTTTTTCTCTATTGGCGGTCGATATCGATTAAACGTTTCATCACCGCCGGCCGTTTGTGAGAACACCCAAGCTAACTGTGGTCATCAAAGGGAACGCACGGCGGCGTGCAATCCCCTCACGCAGGAAATAAAATTGATTGATCGTCATGAGGCCATGGAACTCGCGATATGATGCCCTCCTTGAATCCGACGAACGGAGCACCTGTCTTCGAGGCCGAGGGGATCACCAAGGTCTATCGCATGGGCGAAGTCGAGGTCCATGCGCTGCGCGGCGTCGACCTCGCTCTCCAGGAAGGGGAGCTGCTCGTCCTGCTGGGGCCGTCGGGCAGCGGCAAGTCCACGCTGCTCAACATCCTCGGCGGCCTGGACGTGCCTACCGCCGGGCGCGTGCGCTACCGCGGAGAGGACCTGACCGCCGCGGATGAGAGCCACTTGACCCTCTACCGCCGGCACCACGTGGGGTTCGTCTTCCAGTTCTACAACCTGATCCCCAGCCTGACCGCGCGGGAGAACGTCGCCCTGGTCACCGAGATCACCGACAACCCCATGACGCCCGAGGAGGCGCTCAAAATGGTGGGGCTCGGCGACCGCATGGACCACTTCCCGGCCCAGCTCTCTGGCGGTCAACAGCAACGGGTCGCCATCGCCCGCGCCATCGCCAAGCGGCCGGACGTGCTGCTCTGCGACGAGCCCACCGGCGCCCTCGACATCTCAACCGGGATCGTGGTGCTGGAGGCGATCGACACCGTGGGCCGCGAGCTGGGCACCTCGGTCGTCGTGATCACCCACAACGCCGCCATCGCCGCCATGTCCGACCGGGTGGTGTCCATGGCCGACGGCCGCATCGCCGACGAGCGCCGCAATACGAAGCGGGTCCGCCCGAACGAGCTGAGCTGGTGATTTCCTCCAGATGATCTCCGCGATCGACCGCAAGCTGCTCCGCGACCTCTGGCGGATCAAGGGCCAGGGCCTGGCGATCGCCTGCGTGATCGGTTCGGGCATCTGCATGTTCGTCATGTACCGGAGCACGTTCGACTCCCTGAGCCTCACCCTCAGCACCTACTACGGCGAGCAGCGCTTCGCCGAAGCCTTCGCCTCGGCCAAGCGGGCGCCCGAGAGCCTGGCTCCGCGCATCGCCTCCATCCCTGGCGTGGCTCAGATGGAGACCCGGGTGGTGGCCGGCGTCACGCTAGACATGCCTGGGATGGACGAGCCCGCCATGGGCCGGCTGGTCTCCGTGCCCGCCTCGGGAAGGCCGCGGCTCAACGACGTCTTCCTCCGCCGCGGCCGGTGGATCGCCCCGGGCCGTCCGGACGAGGTGGTGGTCAGCGAGTCGTTCGCCCTGGCCCACGGGCTGGAGCCGGGGGAGAGCCTCACCGCGGTGCTCAACGGCACCCGGCGGAGGCTCCAGGTCGTGGGTGTCGGTCTGACGCCCGAGTACATCTATGCCATCCGGCCCGGCGACCTGATGCCGGACCCCAAGCGCTTCGGCATCCTCTGGATGGAGCGCAAGGCGCTCGCCGCCGCCTTCGACCTCGAGGGGAGCTTCAACGACGTGGCCCTGACGCTCGTGCCCGGCGCCTCGGAGAAGGAGGTCGTCGCCCGGCTCGACCATCTGCTCGAGCCCTACGGCGGGCTGGGCGCGGTGCCGCGCTCCTTGCAGATCTCCCACTGGTTCCTCTCCAATGAGATGGAGCAGCTCCGCAACATGGGGAATACCCTGCCGCTGCTCTTCCTGCTGATCGCGGCCTTCCTCCTGAACGTGGTCATGGCCCGGACCGTGGCCGTACAGAGGGAGCAGATCGCCGCGCTCAAGGCGAACGGCTACTCGAACCGCACGCTCGGCCTCCACTACGCGAAGCTCGGCCTGGCCATCGCCGTCATGGGGAGCCTGATCGGCACCGTCTCCGGAGCGTGGCTGGGGGTCGAGGTCACGAAGCTGTACACCGATACGTTCCAGTTCCCGGTGCTGCGCTACGAGCTGGCCCCTTCGCGCGTACTCCAAGCCGTGATGGTGGCCCTGGTGGCGGCCCTGGCCGGGGTGCTCGGGGCGGTGCGGCGGGTCGCGGCTCTGCCTCCGGCGGAAGCCATGCGCCCCGAGGCGCCGGCCAACTACCGCGAGACCTTGCTGGAGCGCCTCGGCCTCGGCCGCTTCCTGTCGGCGCCGTCGCGGATGATCCTGCGCAACCTCTCACGGCGCCCGGTGCGCACCCTGATCGCCGTGGGCGGCATCGCAGCCGGTTGCTCCCTGGTCATCATGGGCAGGTCGCTCGGGGACTCGGTCCAGGTCCTCATGGGCGACCAGTTCTCCGTGATCGAGCGCCAGGATGCGACCGTGACCTTCACCGAGCCCGCCTCGGCCCGGGCGCTCCACGAGCTGTCGCGGCTCCCCGGGGTGGCCTACGCCGAGCCGTTCCGCGCCGTGTCGGCGCGGGTGCGCCACGGCCACCTCTCGCGCCAGATCGCCATCCAGGGCCTCGTCGCCGAGCCGCGCCTGAACCGCCTGGTCGACACGCGGCACAATGCCATCCCGCTGCCGGAGGAAGGGCTCGTGCTCTCCGTGTCGCTCGCCGAGCTGCTGGATGCGGGACGAGGTGATGAGCTGATCGTGGAGGTGCTGGAAGGGGCGCGGCCGGTGCGGCGGATGCGGGTGGTCCAGGTCGTGGACCAGTACATGGGCACCTTCGCCTACATGCGGATCGACGCGGTCCATCGCCTGATGAAGGACGGCGGGTCCCTCTCGGGGGCCTACCTGCAGGTGGAGCCCTCGCGGGCGGACGAGCTCTACCGGCGGCTCAAGGAGACGCCGCGCGTGGCGGCGGTGGGCCGCAAAGCGGCCGCCCTCCGGAGCTTTCAGGAAAGCATCGCCAAGAACCTCGGCGTCATGATCTTCTTCTTCACCCTGTTCGCGACCATCATCGCGTTCGGGGTGGTGTACAACAGCGCCCGCATCTCCCTTTCGGAGCGCAGCCGCGAGCTGGCCAGCCTGCGGGTGCTCGGCTTCCGGCGCTCCGAGATCTCGTACATCTTCCTCGGCGAGCTGACGATCGTGACGCTGCTCTCGCTGCCGGTGGGCTTTGTGCTCGGCTGGGCCATCTCGGCCTGGGCGCTGCAGTCGTTCGCCACCGAGCTGTACCGTTTCCCGACCGTGATGACCCGCCAGGCGTTCGCCGCTGCGGGCCTGACGGTCGTCTTTGCCTCGCTGGTCTCGGGGCTCGCGGTGCGCCGCCAGCTCGACCGGCTCGATCTCATCGCCGTGCTCAAGATGCGGGAGTGACTCCCATGAACCCCCCCCTGAAGATAACCAAGAAGGTTTTGATGTTCGCCACGCCCGTGCTGGTGGTCGGCGGGCTCTTTCTGGCGCTGCGCCCCGACCCGTTCCCCGTGGACGTGGCGGCGGTCGGCCGCGGACCGCTGCGCGTGACCCTGGACGAGGAGGGGGAGACGCGGGTGCGCGACCGTTTCGTGGTCTCGGCCCCGTTCACCGGCCGCATCCTGCGCATCGAGCTGGAGCCGGGGGAGCCGGTGCGGGCTGGAGGCGTGCTCGCCGTCCTGCGTCCGGCCGAGGCCAATCTATTGGACGCCCGGAGCCGGGCCTCTTCGGAGGCGAGCGTCCGCACGGCTGAAGCGGCGCTGGGGCGGGCCCGCAGCGACCGGGAGCGCGCCCGCGCCGAGCTGCGCTTCGCGCAGTCCGACCTCAAGCGGGCCGAGGCCCTGGGCAAGCAGGGGATCGTCTCCCGCGAGGAGGTGGAGGTGGCGCAGCTCGCGGTCGAGACCCGGCAGGAGACCCTCAAGGCCGCCGAGTTCGAGATCCGGGCGGCCCAGAGCGAGCTGTCCGCGGCCCGCGCCAGCCTGTTGGAAGCGGGGCAGGGAGGAGGCGGTGGCGGCGTGTACGAAGTGCACTCGCCCGTGGACGGCACGGTGCTGCGCCGCCTGCGCGAGAGCGAGACGGTCGTGCCCGCGGGCGAGCCGTTGATGGAGGTGGGAGACCCGGCCAGCCTGGAGATCGTGGCCGACCTCCTTTCGACCGATGCGGCGCGCCTGCGTCCGGGTCAGCCGGTGGAGATCGAGCAGTGGGGAGGGGGCAAGGCGCTGGCCGGCCGCGTGCGGAGAGTCGAGCCCTCGGGCTTCCTGAAGATCTCCGCCCTGGGAGTGGAGGAGCAGCGGGTCAACGTGATCATCGACCTCGCGGGCTCGCCCGAGGAGCGCCGAGGTCTGGGAGACGGCTTCCGCGTCGAGGTGAGGGTCGTGGTCTGGGACAGCCAGGACGCCGTCCAGGTGCCCACGAGCGCGCTTTTCCGCGACGAGCAGGGCTGGGCCGCCTTCGTCCTCGAGAACGGCAAAGCCGTGCGCCGGAGGGTCAAGGTCGGCCCCCAGAGCGACCGGGCGGCCGCAGTGCTCTCCGGATTGAAGGAAGGAGAGAAGGTGATCATCCACCCGAGCGCGGACGTGAAGGATGGGGCGGAGGTGAAGGAGCGGGGGAAGGGTTAGTTGAGTGGGTAGAGCCTTCCACCCAGCCGTTTGAACCGTCCAACGAGTGGGTAGCCTCCTCAAACTGCTCGTTTCGCGTCTCCAACGAGTGGGTAGACGCCTCTACCTGTTCGTTTGGAGCTTTCTACCCGGCGGGTAGACCCCTCTACCCGCTCGTTTGGGTGCCCTACCCGGTGGGTGGACCCGTCTACCCGTTCGTTTGGATGAGCTACCTCGTGGTTGGACCTGTCTACCCGTTCGTTTGGGCCTCGCCGCGGCTTCTGGCCCTCACCCCCGGCCCCTCTCCCAGCCGCACACCCGGACCCCCGGGAGAGGGGAGGCCTCTAGATCCAACCTCTTTCCCCACTGTGGCTTGTCTGGAGCAGAAGCTCCTGGCTCTTTCTCCGGACAAGTCGCGTATGGCGATGCCGGTGGATCTCGCGCGCTCCCCTCTCCCGGCGGTCCGGGCGTGCGGCCGGGAGAGGGGCTGGGGGTGAGGGCTGCAGGTCGGTCATCGCGCCTCCGCCAGCAAATCCGCCAGCAGCAGCACCCGCCGCCGAAGCGAGCGCAGCTCCACGTACTCCTCGCGCGTGTGCATCCCGCCGCCGACCGGGCCGAGGCCGTCGAGGACGGGCAGGCGGCCGGGGTCGGGGAGGAAGTTGGGGAAGGAGATGCCGCCGCGCTCGCGCTCGATCTCCAGTGTCCAGCCGCGGGCGGCGGCGAGGGCCACGGCCCGGCGGCTGACGGCGGCGTGCGGACTGTCCGGATCGACCGGCGGGATGGCGGGCTCGCGGGCGAGGACCATTTCGGTCCCGGTGTCCCGGGCGATCATCCGGGCCAGGGAGCGCAGCCGGTCCTCCATCTCGGGATCTTCCCGGGGACGCAGGAAGCGCGTTTCGCCTTCGACCACGGCCCGATCGGGCACGATGTTGAGCTGCCGGTCCGTGCCGACCAGGGAGTGCGCGGCGGCCAGGTTCTCCACGAAGCTGGCGTCTCCCGCAACCAGGCGGCCCACATTCACCGTCGGACCGCCGCCACGCTGCGAGAGCGACTCGGCCTCCACGCACCAGCGGGCTGCGGCGGCCAGGGCGGAACGGCCTTCCCAGTAGTGAAGGCCCGAGTGCGCGGCTTGGCCCTTCACGGTCAGCCGCCAGTCGAACATGCCGCGGCGCCCCGCGACCATGGTCTCGGCATCCCCCGCAGGCTCGCCCGGCTCCAGGACCCAGAGCGCCCGCGCCCCCTCTCCCCATCGCTTCATGGAGCCGTGGGAGATCGGACCCCCAACCTCCTCGTCCGGAACCACGACGAGCAGCAGGTCGTCCGGCGGCTTCACGCCCCGTTCGGCGAGCAGGTCGAGCGCTCCGAGAAAGGCCGCGAGGCCGCCCTTCATGTCGATGGCGCCGGTTGCGAGGAGCCTGTCCCCTTCAATCCGGGGCTCCGCGGCCGGGAGCACCGTGTCCATGTGGCCGATCAGGAGGAGATGCCCGCGGGAGGTATCCGGCCCCCGGGCCACGAGCACCGGTTCGCCGGCCTCCTCCCGGACCTCGGGCGTCAGCCCCCGGGCGGACAGCTCCGCGGAGAGCCGCTCCGTCATCCGGCGCAGCCCCACGAGGTCGCCGCTGGGGGAGGAGATCGCGGTCAGCTCGCGCAGGAGCTGGAGCGTGCGCTCGAAGATGGGGGCGGGGAGGTCGGCGGTCATCGGCATAGCCTATACCGGAGGCCCTCACCCCCAACCCCTCTCCCAGCCGCACACCCGGACCCCCGGGAGAGGGGAGCGCGCTCCGCTCGGCCTTGCTCCCATTCGTCGCCGCTTCGGCCCTGCTCTACTCGAATGGAGAGGAGTCTGGAAGAGTCACTCCCCCCTCTCCCGGGGGTCCGGGTGTGCGGCCGGGAGAGGGGACGGGGGTGAGGGCCTTTTCCAGCCACTCCACCTCCCGCCGCCGCCGCTCGTACCCCGTCTCCTCGACCAGCTTGCGAGCCCGCGCTACATGCCGTTGCAGGCCGTCGCGATCCCCCCGCTGGCGGCAGAGCCGGGCCCATTCCAGGTGGGCGTCGCACTCGTGCAGGCGCATCGAGCCCCGTTCGGCGATCTCCATTGCCTCGGAAAGGTCGGCCTCGGCAGCGGGGAGGTTGCCCCGGAGCCGCCGCAAGGCGGCTCGGGCCAGGAGGCCACTAGGGAGGTAGAACTCTTGACCTGCCCGCCGCAGGCCCTCCACCGCTTGGTCCAGGTGCTCCGTGGCCTTGGCGAAATCCGCTTCCGCCTCCTCGCCGGGAGCCCCCGGCCGGGGGGCTGTCAGGGCCAAGCCGAGATGGGCTCGACCCAGGCTCAGGTGGTCGAGGGCGATATCGAGGAGCCAGTGATTGCGTTCAGCTACCTTGATTGTCTGCTCCGCCCGCTCCCGCACCTCCCGGCGCGCCTCGCGGAACCGCCTCGCTGCCTCCGGGTCCGCGGCGAGATCGTCCTCAACGGACCCGTCCTCCGGCTCCCCACGGCTCAGCAGCAGGTCGCAGTACTGATAGCCCTGAAGCGAGTAGAGCCGGGGGTACTGGGGCTGCCACTCCGCCTGAAGGGCCTCGGCCTCGCAAAAGACCTCCGCGCTCTCCTCCCAATGGCCCCCTTGATGCAGGGAATCGGCCAGCGTCGTCCGTTTGCTCATCCGCTGGAAGGCGTCGACGCTGCGGTCGGCCAGATCGACGCTCTGCTTGCCGAAGGCCACGGCACGCCCCACCTCTCCCAGGATCAGGGTCAGCTCGCTGAGGTTGCCGGCTTGCCTGGCAGCGTTCGTCCAGTCTTCGCGGTTGGTGTCAGCTTCCAGAGCCGCCTTCATCGGCTGAACCGCCTCCACCAGCCTGCCCAGGGCGCGCAGGCGGAACCCGGCCGCATTGAGCAAGAACGACTGAGCTGCGAAGGTGAGGCTGGCCGAGGGTTGGTCCCAGGGACGGTCAAAAAAGCCGGAAAGCGCCGACAGCTCCGAACCGAAGGCACCGAGCTTACGGGTGCTAAAGAACTCACCGCCCCGCACGATGCGCCGATAGTAGACCTCGTCCAACGCCTCCTGCTGCCGCCCCGCCCGGCAGCCGTGGATTACCGCGGTGAAGAGCGGCTCCATAGCTTCCAGCGTGTCGGGCAGATCCGGCGCCTCCTTCTGGAGGTGCTCGTAGAGGTGCAGGTTCCCGGCCTTCCAGGCTTCCGGCCGCTGCTTCTCCAGCTCCTCTTGGAAGAAGACCCGGACCAGGGGATGGGCGTCGAGGGTGCCCGGCTGATGGGGATCGGCAGGCAGGAGGAGGCCGTGCTCCCGGAGGTTCGAGAGCGCCAGTTGCCAAGCTTCCTCGGTGATTGGCTTCGGGCGGCTCCACCAGTGCTTCTTGAGCGCTGTCAGCCCCGGAATCCCCGAATTTGCCCGCAGCGCAGCCAAGGCCTTGGGGTCGGCAGGCCGGTCGAACAGCCCTAGCAGTCGCAGGATTGCCAGCTCCGGACCCTCTCCCAGCCACTTGGCGTAGGTACCGATGACCCGCAGGGCATGGCCGCCCTTACGCTGGGCGGCACCGGCGATGTCCACCTCCTGGCGGCGGCGGACATCTCCTCCGCAGGCCCGGCTCAGGTAGCCTCCCAAGAGCGTAAGTGTCAGGGCATGGTTGGCGAATTCCTTGGAGGCGGCCAGAAGCTCCGAATCCTTGCCTTGGACGCCGAGCTGCCTCAGCAGCTCGGCGCCGGCCACCGGGGACAGGGCCTCCAGATCGTCTTGAGGTGCGGTCGTGGGGGACCCTTCCAGATCCGCGATGCGCTCGCGAGTGGTGACCACGCACAGGCCGGGATTACCGACAGCCAGTCCCTTGAGCAACGCCGCGAGGCCCGGGTCCTTGAGCTGCCCGGCCAGCGCCGAGTTGGGCGGATGTTGGAGCGGCTCGATACCGTCGAGGACCAGGAGGGTCGTCTCCTGGCGCACCAGCTCGGCCAAGCGCAGACCGCGGTCCCGGGGCGTACCGGACCTGAACAGGGGATCTCCGAACCAACTCAGGGCGTGATCGAAGAAGCGATCGGCGGAGGTAACGCGCTCCGTGGTGCCCTGGCTGTAGAAGGACCAGTCGAGGACCCGCCGGGCGCCGCGCCAGCCGTCGGCGGCCATGCGGTCGAGCCAGTGACTCAGCAGGGCTGACTTGCCCATGCCTCCAAAGGCGACGAAGGTGAGGACGTGGAGGCCGGGGTCGTCCCAGGCGTCGTCGAGGCGGGCGATTTCGGTTTCGCGGCCGAGGAGGAGGGGGCCGGCGATGGGGAGGCGGCCGAGGTCGAGGCGGGGGAGAGCCCCCTTCGGGGGCGCAGGCATAAAGCCTGGGGTTTCAACCCCAGGAGAGGGGCCACCCAACATATCCAAGTCCTGAAGGGACGCAGGCAGGCCCCCCACCCTCCCGGGGTTGCCACCCCGGGCCCATGCCTCCGCCCCTTTGGGGCTGGGGGTGGTGGGTGGGGCGCTACCTGGGGTTGAAACCCCAGGCTTTATGCCTGCGCCCCCGAGGGGGGCTTCCCGGACCGGCTGCTCGCTGTCGCGGTTGAGCCAGTTCCGGATCTCCATGGCTAGATCGGCGAGGATCTGCTCCGCCTCGTGGTCGGCCCACGCGGCAAGCGGCTTCGCATCCTTGGGCCGGCCCTGAGTGGCGGCGAGCCAGTCCACCGCCTTCCAGGGGCTGGGCCTCACGAACAGCGGGATGATCCGAAGACCCTCCTGCTGCCGGCGCTTCAACAGGTGGGGGACCTCCGTGCCGCGGATGAACCCGGAAGCGAGGAAGTCGGTCGAGACCAGGAGGACGGCGACCGCTGCGCGGTTCATGGCCTGCTCGATCTCGGCGAGCCAGCCGTCCCCCGCGGCGATCCTGCGGTCGTCCCAGACCTCCAACTCGTTCTGAAGCTCCAGGGCCTTCAGGGCCGTCGCGACGCGGTCCTTCCAGGCTTCGTCCCGGTGGCTGTAGCTCAGGAAGACCGTGGGCCGGGTTTGGGGCATGGAGACGCTATTGTAGCGCCCCCGCCTATGTGGTCGATTGCAACGCAAGCCAGTGTTGTAACAACGCAAGGAAGAGCCGGCGCCGCATTCTCCAAATGCAGCGTGGCGCGCTGCAAACGCGGCGTGTCATCCTGCCAATGCGGGAGCGTTGCATCCAAATGGATTTTCGTTGCCCCCAAACGCCGTAGCGTTGTATCCGGATGGATTCTCGTTGCATCCAAATGGCGCGCGGCATCCTGCAAATGCCGCAGCGTTGCCTCCGGAAGTTTTTGCGTAGCCGCCAGACGGAGCGCGGCGTCCTGGTTTCGGGGAACGGACCTCCCCGTTGTCCGGAGCGCTGTTGTAGAGTTCAGGCCGAGGAGAATCGGATCATGGTCAATGCAGTCATTCTGCTGAGCGTGGAAAAAGGGAAGGTCAACGAGGTCGCGGAGCGGATCGTGGAGCTTCAGGGCGTGACCGAGGTGTTCTCGGTGGCGGGACACTGGGACCTGGTTGCCATCGCGCGCGTCAAGACCAATGAGGACGTGGCCGAGGCCGTCACCAACCAGATGCTCAAGATCGAGGGCATCGAGCGCTCCGAGACCCTGATCGCCTTCCGCGCCTTCTCGCGCTACAACATGGAGCGCATGTTCTCCATCGGCAACGAGGAGCCGCCTCCGGCCCGGTAGGGGCGGCCCTTGTGGCCGCCCTCCGGAAGGGCACCCACAAGAGGTGCCCCTACACACCCTTCTTCGCGATCTCCCCGACCAGCTCACGATATCCCTTGTCCTGCCGGAG
Organism: uncultured Holophagales bacterium; assembly: GCA_963741305.1. GTDB lineage: Bacteria > Acidobacteriota > Thermoanaerobaculia > Multivoradales > UBA5704 > DATMER01. The sequence goes on from CAVUHL010000003.1 coordinate 1,791,607, forward strand.
CTCGGCAAAAGCCGGCTCCGCCTCCAGGCTCGCGAGGTCCGTCCAGCCCTTCTCGACCGCCTTGCGCAGGCTTTCGAGCGCCTTCTTCTTCGACCCCTTGCGGGCGTGCGACGCCGCGATCTGGTACCAGACCCCGGGGCTGTCCGGCGAAATCTCCGCGGCGATTGAGAGTATGAAGACCGTCCTGTCGTGGTTCCCCTGCTGGGTGAACATCCGGGGCAGGTAGAAGGTGGTCTGACCGCTCAGCGTGTTCAGCAGCCGCTTCGCGGAGAGGCTCTCCCCAGGATCGGCCGAGGCCGCCTGCTTCTTCAGCTCCTGGATCCTGAGGTCTTTGATCGCCTGGGCGAGGTCCGCGGTGCTCATGGCCCTCGGCGCCGCGGCGAGGTACTGCTTGTCCCGCAGGTTGCGCTCCTGCCGGATCTTGCGCTCTTTCTTGAAGGCGTCGTCGGCGGCGATCTGCGAGACCCGGACGGCGACCTCGTTCAGGGCTTCGGGATCGGCGAGGCCCCGGTAGTCGTCGGCCATGCGCGCGTAGAGCCGGTAGGCCTCGGGGAGGTCGGGTGCCTCCAGCGACCGCGCGCGGGTCAGGTCGTCGGCCCAGAGCGCCTGGACGAGGGTGGCGTCCTTCTCGCGCAATCCTTTTCTCATGGCCTGGAGCTCGAGCCAGCCGAGCGCCCGGGTGGCCAGCTCCTCGGGCATCCAGGCATGCGGGCCGGGCCAGACTTCAATGCGGTGCTGGAGCCCGAGGTCCGTCATGGTGTCGGCCAGATCGAGGACCTCGTAGTAGTTGAAGTCCCGGTCCCCGACCGTGCCGTAGTAGAGGAAGGTGGTGTCCTTCGTCGGCTTGGTTTCGAAGGGAAAGGCCGCGCCGGCCCCGATGACTCCCTCGATGGTCCCGGGCGCGGCCAGCGCCCTCTGGCAGGCGAAGCGGACGGTGCCGGAGAAGCCGGCGACGTAGACCCGGCGGGTGTCGACCGCGAGGCGATAGTGCGTGTCCGCCCACATCGCCCGCATGGCGACGTTGTTCGGTTCCCGCTCGCCGTCGCTGAACGTGTTGTTCGAGCTGGCCACGATGAAGCCGTAGCGCTCGGCGCCGGCGAGGAAGCGCTTCCCCGCCTCGAGGCCGTCCGAGCGCGCGTCCAGGACGTAGAGGATCGGCCACTTGCGGTCGGGCCGGTAGGCGGTGGGGAGGTACAGGACGTAGCTCTGGCTGGGGTCGGCCTGGATGACGACCTTTTCGAAGCGGCCCTTGGGGAAGTCCTCGGCCCTGATGGCGGAAGGACCGGCGAGGAGAAGAAGCAGGGCGAACAACGCTGGTTGCCAACGCATAGCAGGAATGCTAACACCGAGCCATCAGGCAGGGAAGTTGCAGATGCATTGGGCATTACGTGGGGGGATTCCTCGCATGAGCTTGCCCAATCGTGTCGCTTCACCGGCCCCGAATTCGTTCGGTCTGTACCGGAGCACTCCGCGCCGCGTGAACCCGGCGGACCTCGACGCCACCCTGCCTCTCGCCCCGGAGCGCTCCCCGCAGGAGCGGCAAGAGGTGCTGCCGATGAAGTGCCTGTACTGCCAGGCACCGGTGGAGCGGACGACCACGGAGTACCACATCCGTAGAAATGGCTACAACCTGGCGTGGAAAAACCTGCCCGCCTGGGTCTGCACCCGCTGCGATCAGCCCTACTTCGAGCAACGCGAGGTGGAGCTGGTCCGCCAGGCCGTCACCTCGATGACGCGGCTGAAGCTCGACGCCTGACACCCACACAGCTCTCTGCTTCTATGTAGGGGAGGGGCTCGCCCCATAGGCGCTAACTTTTCATTGCCGAGCCCCGGTAGGGGCGTCATGAATTAGCCCGGCACGTGAGTGCCGGGTAACGGAGATCCGAAACAATCCGAGCCCCGGACGGGGCGACATATCGGGAGTGGGGCGCAAGCCCCATGAGGGAGGAATGTCGCCCCTACCGGGGCTTCGGGCATTTTGGCGACCCATCACCCGGCACTCACGTGCCGGGCTAATTCATGTCGCCCCTTACCGGGGCTCTCCTTCCAAGGCAGCAAAGTTAGCGCGCATGGGGGCTCGCCCCCCTCCCGGGCGGGGGCAAGCCCGCCCCTACATTGCCTCTTGACTTTTTATTCAGCTCCAGTCATCATCAGCTGCATAATATTGCACGTGAAGACTGACCTATGCCTACTGACACCCACCTCCGAGACAAGCGCCAACGGGAGATCCTCGCGATCCTCCGGGAGCATCCGATCGCCAACCAGATCGTGTTGATGGAGGAGCTCTCGCGGCGGGGGATCCAGGCGACCCAGTCGAGCGTCAGCCGCGACCTGCGCGACATGGGCATCCCGCGCGTGGCGGGCCGTTATGTGACTCCCGCGGCCGGGCCGGCGGAGGGGGACGGCAGCGATGTTGGCATCGTGGAGGTCGCCCGCTTCGTGCACGGCTTCAAGCCGGCGGGCCCTCACCTGTCCGTCGTCTTCACCGCCACCGGGGCCGCCCAGACCGTGGCCCTCGGCATCGACCGCGCCGCCTGGCCGGAAGTGGTGGGGACCATGGCGGGCGATGACACGATCTTCGTGGCCACGGCCGGTGCCCAGGACCAGAAACGGTTCTTCCAGCGTCTCGAGCGCTACCTCGAGGAAAGGTGATCCATGACTGAGCCGATCGTGCTCGCCTTCTCGGGCGGGCTGGATACTTCTTTCTGCATTCCGTTCCTCTCGGAGACGCTCGGGCGGCCCGTGGTCACGGTGACGGTGGATACGGGCGGCATCGATGAAGCCGCCGCTGCGCTCCTCGCCGACCGGTCGCGCACTCTCGGAGCCGTGGAGCACGTGCTGGTGGATGGCCGCGACGCCTTCTTCCAGCAGGTGATCCGCTTCCTGATCATGGGCAACGTCCGCCGTGGTCAGACCTACCCGCTCTGCGTCGGCGCCGAGCGTGTGATCCAGGCTGCGGAGGTGGCGCGGGCCGCGGGGCGCCTTGGCACCCGCACGGTCGCCCACGGCTCGACGGGCGCCGGCAACGACCAGGTGCGCTTCGACGTGGCGCTGAGGACGATCTCCCCCGGGCTGGAGATCCTCGCTCCGGTGCGCGACCAGCCTCGCGCCCGGGCCGAGCAGGTGGCCTTCCTGGAGGAGCGCGGCCTGCCCGTGCCCCCGTTCGGCGCCGCCTACTCGATCAACCGCGGCATGTGGGGGGTGACCATCGGCGGGCGCGAGACTCTGGACACGATGGAGCCGCTCCCCGAGGCCGCGTGGGTGCTCACCCGCGGCGCTTTCGATGCACCGTTGCCGCCAGTGCGCGCGACCCTTGGGTTCACACAGGGTGTGCCCACGTCGTGGAACGGCGAGGAGCTGCCGCCGGTCGAGCTGCTGGAGCGGGTGGAGTCGGCCGCGGCGCCGTACGGCATCGGCCGGGGTATCCACCTGGGCGAGACGATCCTCGGCATCAAGGGCCGGGTGGCGTTCGAGGCGCCGGCCGCGGAGGTGCTCCTCACCGCACACCGCGAGCTCGAGAAGCTGACGCTCACCGGCCGGCAGCTCAAGGTGAAGGAGATGGTGGCCGCGGTCTACGGCGACCTGGTGCACGAGGGGCAGCACCTGGAGCCCGTCTGCCGCGACATCGAGGCGCTCCTCGCCAGCTCGCAGGAGCGGGTCACGGGCGAGGTGCGCCTGCTGCTCCGCACCGGCCAGGTGTTCGTCGAAGGGTTGACCTCGCCGTTCTCGCTGCTCGCTGCCTCGAAGGGGGTGTACGGCGAGACGACCGGCGAGTGGACGGCCGCGGATGCCCGCGGCTTCTCGCGCCTGGCGGGTCTGCCCGGCATGCTTTGGGCTCGCGCCGGCGAACCCGTGTTAGAGGAGGTCTCATGAAGACGGTCGTCCTGGACAAGGTCTCGTCGGTCACCCGTTCCTGCCAGCTCAAGCGGGAGGTGCGGCTGACGCCGGACATTCCCTGCGAGGAGGGGGTGGTGGTCGCTGTGCGCGTGCTCCACGACAAGAGCACGTACAACCAGCTCGAGCTGCCGAGCGGGCGGATGGCGCAGGTCAAGCGCGGCGACATCATCGTCGGCGCGCTGGGGCACCGCAGCGCGCTTTTCGGCTACGCGGGCCACCTGCCCACGTCGCTGGCGCCGGGCGACCACATCCACCTGCTCAACATGGGCGGCGTGCTCGGCATCTGCGACTCGGTGAGCCCGGACCTTGGGCCGCCGTTCGAGTGCGAGGTGCTCGGGGCGGTGCTCCACTTCCCGTACCTGGGCGAGCGGATCGGCGTGGCGGCCAAGATCGGCGGGCTTCCTCTCGATGCGAACGCGCCCGTGATGACCGGCGGCGTGCCGGTGGTGGCCCTGGTGGGCTCGTGCATGAACTGCGGCAAGACCGCCGCGGCCTGCGCGCTGGTGCGCGAGCTGAGCCACGGCGGTTTGACCGTCGACGGCTTCAAGGCGACCGGCGTGTCGCTGCGCCGGGACGTGCTCGCCATGGAGGATGCCGGGGCGCGGACGACCGCCATCTTCACGGACCTCGGGGTGGTGACCACCACGGCGGCCAACGCGGCGCCGGTGACGCGGACGCTCCTCACCCGTCTGGCCGCGAACCGGCCGGACGCGATCGTGGCGGAGCTTGGCGACGGCCTGCTCGGTGCCTACGGTGTCGCGGCGATCCTGGAGGACGAGAAGATCCGGAAAGCCTTCACGGCCGTGGTGCTCGCGGCGAACGATCCGGTGGCGGCCTGGGGCGGCGTGCGGATGCTCCGCGAGCGCTTCGGCATCGAGCCCGCCGCGGTGACCGGTCCGGCCACGGACAACCTGGCCGGGACGCGGATCATCGAGGAGCAGCTCGGCGTGCCCGCGATCAATGCCCGGCTGGACGCGGCCCGCCTGACGGAGCGGATTCGGGAGCGGCTGCAGGTGCCCCTGGAGGTCGTGGCATGACGACCCAAAACATCCCTGTCGTCGTGTTGGGTGGCTCGGGGTATGTGGCCGGCGAGCTGCTGCGGCTCCTCGCGGGCCATCCCCATCTGCGCCCGGCGGCGATCCTCTCGGAGAGCCAGGCGGGGGAGCCGGTCGAGTCGGCGTTCCCTCATCTGACCGGCTGCTTTCCCGGGCTGAGGTTCTCCGGACGGGACGGGCTGTTCACCGGATTGGAAGGACAGGTGGCGGTGTTTTGCGCCGCTCCGCATGGCGCCGCTGCGGCTCTCCTGGACGAGGTGCTCTCCGAGGCGGAGCGAGCGGGCCTGGAGGCCCATGCCGTGGACCTCTCAGCCGACTTCCGTTTTGCCGATGCCGCCGCGTACGAGCGGGTGTATGGCCATGCCCATGGCGCACCCGCGCGGCTGGCCTCGTTCCATTGCGCCGTGCCCGAGCACGCTGACACTCCGGCCGGCCATATGGCCCACCCGGGGTGCTTCACCACGGCTACGCTGCTCGCGAGCGTGCCGCTGCTCAAGCTCGGGCTGGTCGAGCCGCGGTTGAGCGTGGTCGCAGTCACCGGCAGCACGGGCGCGGGGAAGACGCCGACGGCCACGACCCACCATCCGGCGCGGCGGAGCAACTTGTTCGCCTATAGTCCGCTCTCCCACCGGCACGAGCCGGAGATGGAGGCGCTCGCGGCGGCGGCTTCGGGGGTCGAGGCGGAGATTCATTTCATCCCGCAGGCGGGACCATTCGCCCGCGGCATCTATGCCACGGTCCAGGGAAAGCTCCTGCGGCCGGGGGAGGACGTGCGGGAGGCGCTGGCCTCGTTCTACGCCGGCTCGCCGTTCGTGGACGTGCTCGCCGCCCCGCCGCGGCTGCAGGACGTGGTGGGGACGAACCGCTGCCGGTTGGGCGTCGCCGTCGATGGCGACCATGTGGCTGTGTTCTCGGCCATCGACAACCTCGTGAAAGGCGCCGCCGGGGGCGGCATTCAGTGGATGAACCGGCTTCTGGGTCTCCCCGAGACGGCCGGCCTGACCCAGCCCGGTCCAGGGTGGCTGTGAGGACAGAGGAAATGCTTGACGTCATGGACATGACCGCCGAGGAACGGCGCTGGCTGCTGCCCGTATATCCCCACGCGCCCATGGAGCCGGTGCGAGGGGAAGGCGCGCTGCTCTATACCCGCGATGGCCGGGAGCTGATCGACTTCTATGGCGGCCACGCCGTGGCCTTGCTGGGCTACGGCCATCCGCGGCTCCTCGCAGCCCTGGCGGAGCAGGCGAAGACGCTCTTCTTCCAGAGCAACGTCGTGCCGCTGGAGGTCCGCGCGCGTGCCGCTCGCCGGTTGGTGGAATGGGGACCGGACGGGCTCACCCGTGCCTTCCTGGTCAATAGCGGAGCCGAGGCCAACGAGAACGCGCTCCGGCTCGCCTTCCGCAAAACCGGCCGGAGCCGGGTTGTCGCGATCGAGGGAGCCTTCCATGGACGCACCGCAGCGGCTGCCGCCGTCACATGGGGCTCGGCCAAGTGGTACGGCTTTCCGCAGGCGCCGTTCGAGGTGACCTGGGTTCCCCGGGGTGATCTGGATGCGCTTGAAAAGGCGCTCAATGGAGCGGCGGCGCTGATCGTCGAGCCCGTGCAGGGGCAGGCTGGCGCGTACGACCTCGGCGGCTCGTGGCTTTCAGCCGCTCGAGAGCTCACCCGCGCGGCCGGTGCCGTGCTGATCTTCGACGAGGTGCAGTGCGGCATGGGCCGCTCCGGCCAGCCGTTCTCGGCGCAGGCGCACGGGGTCACGCCCGACGTGCTCACCACGGCCAAGGGCTTGGCGGGCGGTTTCCCGGCTGGCGCCCTGCTGGCCAGCGATGAGCTGTCCGGCGGGCTGCGCGAGGGCGACCTCGGCACCACCTTCGGCGGCGGCCCGCTCGCCTGCGCGCTCATCGAGGCGGTGATCGACACCATCGAAGAGGAAGGATTGCTGCGCAACGTGAGGGTGCTGTCCGACCGCATCCGCGCTACCTGCGTCACCGGGCCGGTCACCGCGGTCCAGGGCCAAGGCTTGCTGCTTGGCCTGCGCACCACACGCCCAGCCAAGGAAATCCAGGCGGAGCTGATCGACCGCGGGATCGTCACCGGCACCAGCGGCGACCCCAACATCGTGCGCCTGCTGCCGCCGCTCGTCCTTCGGGAATCTCACGTGGATTCCCTGGCCGCGGCCCTGCGGGAGATCCGCCCGTGAAGCGGTTCCTCTCCCTGTCCGACCTCTCGCGGGAGGAGGTGGTGGACCTCCTTGCGCTCGCGGACCGCCTGGAGAAGCATCCAGACAGGTCCCTGGTGGGCAAGGTGCTGGGGCTGCTGTTCTTCAACCCCTCGCTGCGCACGCTGGCATCGTTCCAGGCCGGGATGTCGAGGCTGGGCGGGTCGTCCTTCGTGATCACGCCGGGGCAGGGGACCTGGCAGCTCGAGACCCGGATTGGCGCGGTCATGGACGGCGCCGCGGCCGAGCACGTCCGCGAGGCGATCCCGGTGCTGGCCGGATACACGGACGCGATCGGCATCCGCTCCTTCGCAGGCGGCACCGACCTCACCGCGGACCTGGCCGACACGGCCTTCTCCGAGATGGCTGACCTCTGCCCGGTGCCGCTGATCAACCTGGAGTCGGCCATCGACCATCCCTGCCAGGCGCTGGCCGACTGGCGCACTCTGGACGAGCTGGGTATTCCTGCGGAGCCAGCGGGCGGCAAGTTCGTCCTCACCTGGGCCTGGCATCCCAAGGCGCTGCCCCTGGCCGTGCCTGCCGCGGCGGTGCACATGGCCGCGCTGCGCGGCATGGAAGTGACGGTGCTCCGCCCCGAGGGTTTCGCTCTGCCCGAGCCGGTGATGGAGAGGGCGCGGCTCGCCGCCGCCCTCTCCGGAGGCTCGGTGCGCGAGGCCACGGACCGGAACGAGGCCATGGCGGGAGCGCACGCGGTCTATGCGAAGTCGTGGACGGCGCCCTCCCGCTACGGCGATCCAGCCGGGGAAGCCGAGCTGCGGGCGCCGCTGCGCTCCTGGTGTGTCGACGAGTCCTGGTTCGCTCCGGCCGAGCCCGGCTGCCGTTTCATGCACTGCCTGCCGGTGCGGCGCAACGTGGTCGTTGCCGACGAAGTGCTCGATGGTCCGCGCTCCGCCGTGGTGCGTGAGGCGCACAACCGCATGTGGGTCCAGATGGCGGTCCTTCACAGCCTGTTGCACGGAGGTGTCCGATGAAAGACGTGGGACAGCGGTCCGCCGAGCTGGCGGGCCTGCGGCATGCGGCTCCCTACATCCGCCTGTTCAAGGGGAAGACGTTCGTGGTCAAGGTGGGCGGCGGCGCCCTGGAATCCGAAGAGGCCACGTTCGACCTGCTCGGCCAGGTGGAAGTCCTGCACCACGTGGGCATCCGCACCGTCCTGGTGCACGGCGGCGGCACCGAGTCGAGCTCGCTCGCCCGTGCTCTCGGAGCCGAGCCGCGCTTCGTCGAGGGCCGGCGGGTCACCGACGAAACGGCGCTCGCCGTAGCCACCATGGTGCTCAACGGATCGGTCAACACGCGCATCCTCTCGGCCTGCCGCCGGCTTGGCCTGCCGGCCGTGGGAGTGAGCGGCGTCGACGCCGGGCTCATTCAGGCGCGGAAGCGTCCGCCGGTCGAAATCAAGGGGGAGAAGGTGGACTACGGCTTCGTGGGCGACGTGGTCTCCGTGTCGCCGGGCGTGCTCGACACGCTCCTCGACGCGGGCATGGTGCCGGTCGTGAGCCCGCTTTCCGCGGCCGACGATGGCACGCTCCTCAACATCAACGCGGACACGGTCGCGTCGGTCCTCGCCGTGGGCCTGCGCGCCGAAAAGCTGATCCTGATGACCGGCGCCACCGGCGTGCTCGAGAGGGCGGACGACCCGGGGTCGCTCGTCTCCTACACTGACCTCGCCGGGCTGCGCCGGCTGCGCGAGCAGGGAGGCTTCGTCAAGGGGATGCTGCCCAAGGCGAGCGCCATCGAGTACGCGGTGCTCGGCGGTGTGCGGCGAGTGCACATCGTCGGGGCTGACATGCCCGACAGCCTGCTCGCCGAGGTCTTTACGAACCAGGGCGTCGGGACCATGGTGGTAGAGGACGTGGGGACGCTTTCCCCAGCCGAGCAGGCGGCAGGCCACCTTGCAGGAGCGGTTCGATGATCCTTCCTGAGCGGGAGATCCTCGCCTTGCACCGCGCGGTCGTCGGCATCCCCTCGGTTTCGGGGAGCGAGGCGGAGCTGGCCGGCTTCGTGGAAGAGCGGCTGCGGCAGCGCGGCGCCGTTCCGGTCCGGATCGGACAGAGCGTGCTCGCCCTCCATGGGAAGGGACCGCTGCTCCTCCTCGACACCCATCTCGACACCGTGCCTCCGGCGCCCGGCTGGACGCGTGACCCGTGGCAGGTGGAGGTGGTGGACGGCCGTGTCCATGGCCTGGGCGCCAACGACGCCAAGGCCTCGGTGGCTGCCATGGTCGCGGCTTTCCTGGCATTCCAGGAGGTGGACCTGCCCTTCACCCTCGCCCTGGCGCTGGTGGAAGGGGAGGAGACGAGGGGAACGGGCACGGAAGCAGTCCTGAAGGAGCTGGCGGCGCGCGGGCTGGCGATCGAGGCCGCGGTCGTAGGCGAGCCCACCGGCCTCGACGTGGCCGTCGCGCAAAAGGGGCTGATGGTGCTGGAGCTGGCGGCCCGAGGCGATGCCTGCCACGCCGCGCACGCTGCCACGCTCGGCGCCGTCAATGCCGCGCGGCTCCTCGCCCGCGACCTGGTCGCACTGGAGGGGATCGACTTCGGGCCGGCTCATCCGCACCTGGGGCCGATCACGCTGGAGCCCACTCAGGTGAAGGCGGGCACGGCGCGCAACGTGGTGCCGGCGGAGGCCACGGCCATCCTCGATGTGCGCAGCACGCCGGCCCTGCCACCGAGCGAGATCGTGCGGCGCATCCGGGAGCGGGTGCAGGGCGAAGTGCGGGTGCTCTCGGACCGGCTGCTGCCTGCCGAGACGCCGGCCAGCGCGGCGATCATCGAGGCTGCCCGCCGCTCTCTGCCGGGCGTCCGCCTCTACGGTTCGTCGACGATGTCCGACATGGCTTTCCTGGGCGCTGGCGCGATCAAGTGCGGGCCGGGCCGCAGCGAGCGCTCGCACACCCCGGACGAGTTCGTGCTGGAGGAAGAGGTGCTCGAAGGCGCCCGCTTCTACACCCGTCTGATCGGCGCCTACGCGGAGCTGCGGGATCCCGCGGCCAATGCCGCTTTCCTCGCCGCGGCGGGGGCGCGGTGACCCGCCTCTGGGACAAGGGGGAGCCGCTCGACGAGAGGGTGCTCCGCTACACGGCCGGCGAGGACCATCTCCTCGACGCCCGCCTGGTCCCGTACGACGTGCGGGCTTCGATTGCCCACGCCGAGATGCTGCACGGAGCAGGGCTCCTGAAGGCCGAGGATCTCTCTGCGATCCGCGAAGGGCTCACAGCCCTTGCGGACCGCCACGCCGCGGAGGGATGGCGGATCGAGCTGGAAGACGAGGATGTCCATACCGCGCTCGAAAGGCGCCTTGGCGAGGCCGGCGCCAACCTCCACCTCGGCCGGTCGCGCAACGATCAGGTTTTGGCGGCGCTGCGGCTCTACCTGCGCGACGAGGTCGAGGCCCTGCGCGATGGGGCTCTAACGGTGGCCGCGGCACTGGATGCCCTCGCGGAGAGGGAAGCCGCGACGCTGCTTCCGGGGTACACCCACCAGCAGCCGGCGATGCCGAGCTCCGTTCCACTCTGGGCCGGTGGCTTCGCCTCCGAGCTGAGGGATGACGCCGACGGCCTCGCCGCCGCCCAGAGGCGCCTGGGGAAAAACCCGCTCGGCTCCGCGGCGGGCTACGGCGTGCCGCTGCTGCCGATCGACCGCGAGGCCACCCGGAGAACCCTCGGTTTCGCCGAGGTCCACGAGCCGGTGACCGCGGTCCAGCTCTCCCGCGGGAAGGCCGAGGCGCAGGTGCTGTTCGAGGTGGTGCTGCTCCTCCAAGACCTGGGCCGGCTCGCCGCCGACCTCGTCCTGTTCTCCATGAAGGAGCTGGGCTTCGTGACGTTGCGGCCGGAGATGACCACGGGCTCGTCGATCATGCCGCAGAAGCGCAACCCGGACGTCTTCGAGCTGGTCCGCGGCCGCACGGCGACCGGAATCGCCTGCCTGGTGGAGGTGCTGGGGATCACGGCGAAGCTCCCCTCGGGCTATCACCGCGATCTCCAGCTGTTGAAGGCGCCGCTCTTCCGCGGCATCGACCTCGCCCGTGACACGCTGGCGATCCTGGCCCCGGCGCTGGATGGGGTGCGCTTCCACCGCGTTGAGCTCGCACCCGAGCTCAACGCGGCAGAGGAGGCATACCGGTTGGTACTAGAGGAGGGGATTCCCTTCAGGGAAGCTTATAGAAGGGTGGGGGAGCGGTACAAATAAACCTCACCCCCTGTCCCCCTCTCCCGCGCGGGAGAGGGGGAACGTAGAGTAGGTGATCGAGAGGCCGGGGACCGATCTCGGGCAGGAGGCTTCAGCAACGTCCCCCCTCTCCCGAGACGGGAGAGGGGGACAGGGGGTGAGGTCCTACAGCCCCTCCATCTCGTCGATCCGCTCCTTGACCAGGTCGAAGCCGCCCTGCCAGAAGGCGCGGTCGCTGATATCGATGCCGGCCTCGCGCAGGATCTCCTCGGGCCTCGCCGAGCCGCCATAGGCGAGCATGCGCAGGTAGCCGGGCTTGAAGGCTTCGCCTTCCTCCTGAAAACGCCGGTAGAGCGCCAGCACCAGGAGCTGCCCGAAGCTGTAGGCGTAGCAGTAGAACGGAGTCGAGTAGATGTGCGGGATCGACAGCCACTCGTAGCGGAACTCGGGGGCGATCTCCACGCTGTCCCCGAACTGCTCGACCAGCTTGGCCATGTAGAGCTCGCAGATCTCCTCGATCGAGAGGCCCTCAAGGATCGCCTTGTGCGCCTCCTGCTCGAACATCACGAAGTAGGCCTGCCGGAGCACCGTGGCGTAGACGTCGTCCACGGACGCGGCCAGCAGCTCGCGCCGGGCCAGGGGGTCCGGCTCCTCGCGCAGCAGGCGGTCGGTCATCAGCATCTCGCCGAACACCGAGGCTGTCTCAGCCAGCGGCAGCGAGGAGTGCTGGGTCAGCATCGAATGGTGCTCCGCGAGCATGCTGTGGATCGCGTGCCCCAACTCGTGGGCGAGGGTCGCCACGTCCCGTACCCGGCCGGTGTAGTTGACCAGCACCCAAGGGGTGAAGCGTGGCAGGACCGTGGAGCAGAAGGCCCCCCCGCGCTTGCCCTTGCGGACCTCGCCGTCGAGGTGGTCCTCGGAGAACACCCGGTTCGCCATCTGCGCGAAGCTGGGGTGGAACTCGTGGAAGGTCTCCAGCACCGAGCGCACCGCGTCCGGGTACTTGATGGTCCGGTCCGAGGTGGCGAGCGGCGCGTACAGGTCGTAACGCCTGAGCCGGGGTATCCCCATCCGGGCCATGCCAAGCCAGCCGGCCTTGAGCCGGAAGTAGCGCTGGAAGACCGGCGCGTTCTCGCGCGAGACGTCGAGGAGCACCTGCACCGCCTGGTCCGGGATGTCGTTGTCCACGTTGCGGACCGAGATCGGGGAGGGGTAGCCGCGCACGGTCACGTGCTCGTCGTGCCAGTCGCGCACCCGGTTGGTGTAGATCTGGCCGAGGATGGTGGCTTCGCCCTCGTAGACCCGGTAAAGCTCCTGGTAGGCGGCGGCGCGGACCTCCGGCTTGGGCGAGAAGGCGTAGGCCATCAGCCCGTCGCGGGTGAGGGTCTTGACCTCGCCGTCCACCTCCAGAGAGAACTCCAGCCGGTTGGTCAGCATGGAGTAGATGGTGTTGACGGCGCCGATGCCGTTCTCGTCCTTGAGGTTGATGATCTGCTCGGACTTCTCGTCCAGGGTGAACGGCTTGAAGCGCCGGAGGTCGCGCAGGTAGTGGAGGTGGTCGGCGTTCTCCTGGCCCTGAGGCAGCAGGCGCTCTGCCTCGTCATCGGAGAGCGCGCGCCACCAGAGGGTGTAGAAGAGGATGCGGTTGTCCGCCGCGGTCATGGCCGTGCGCACGCGGTTGCGGAAGGCCAGGGCCTCCTGGCTGCTCGTGTCGGCATAGAACCAGAGCGAGGCGTATCCCCGGACGAGGCCCATCTGCTCCATCAGGGCCTCGTACTGGCGCAGGATTTCCAGGAAGGCCGCAGGGTCCATGTCGGGGCGGAGGTCCGCCCGGCGCGCCTCGAAGGCGGAGACCGCTGCCTCGATCTCGCCGAGCCGCGGCGAGATGACCTCGTCGGTCGGCTGCGCCAGGAGCTCGGACAGGTCCCAGCCCTTCAGTTCGTAGGCCGCGAAGCGGGGAGGCGTCATCACAGTTGTCGTCATCATGGCTCCTATCCCCGTCATTTTAGCCGAGAAGGCGAGAGGATCACCGTCGAGACCCCCTCGGTCCGCGCCAGCTCGTTGAGGGCCGGCAGGTCGTTGGCGAAGATCTGGGAAAGCTTGGCCAGCTCCGCGTCGATGGCGCGGGTCAGCTCCTCCTTGACCTGGACCGCCTGGTCCGTGGGCCGGGCGTCGCCGAGGCCGCCCACCGAATTGGCCAGCGCGTTGAGCTTGTCGTTGAGCCGGACCGGGAAGTTGAGCGGGTCCTGCGAGCTCCGGTTCTTGGTCTGATAGAGCGCCTCCTCGACCTTCGTCATCTTCTCGCCGAGCGCCTTGGCCGCTTCCAGGAGCTTCGCGTGCTTCGATTCCTCCCCATCGGGGGCCTCCTGGTCCTCGATGCGCTTCTTCAGCTCGTCGAGCTGCGCCCGGACGTCCCGCACCTGGCGGATGGCGTCGTGGGCCTCGTCGAGCTTGGCCCGCACATCCATCAGGAAGCGGTGCTGGGCCTCCAGATCCTCCTGCGTGGCCGAGGTGCGCGGGTCCTTGACCACCTGGAACGGAGCGGTGCGGACGACGTCGCCCACGGTCAGCCGGACCTGGTAGTCGCCGGGCAGGACGATCGGAACGAACGGATCGCCGGACCATAGGATCAGGCCGGGGAAGACCTTGCCCGCGCCGTAGCGCAGGTCCCAGGAGAAGCGGTTGAGGCCGGCTTCCATGGGCGCCTTCTGCTCTTCCTCGTCCTTCTTCGGCTTCTTCTTCTCCGTCTCCTTCCCGGGGATCGTCTCCTTTTCTTCCGCCTGCTCCTCCTCTTCCTCTCCTTCGGTGCGAGCTTCGGCCTTCTCCGCGGGCTTCGTGCCGGCCGGCATGCCGGAGAAGCTGCGGATCACCTTGCCGCCGCCGTCGAGGAACTCAAGCTTCGCGTTCTTGGCCGCCTCGGGAGACGGCGCCTTGTCGAGGAAGTAGTAGACGACCGCGCCGGCGGGCGGGTTGGTGCCCATGTTGCGCGCCCCGGCACTGCCGGCATTACCGGCCTGGAAGCCGCCGCGGTTGGCCGGCGCGGGTTCGAAGAGGTGCGGGGACTTCGGGGTCAGGTCGGCCGGGAGCTGCCGCAGGTTGGCCAGGCCGTTCAGGATCCAGTAGCTGCGCCCCTGCGTGGCGGCGATCAGCTCGTCGCCGCGGACGGCGAGGTCGGTGACCGGCACGATCGGCAGGTTGAGCTGCAGCGGCTGCCAGCGCCCGCCGTCGTCGAAGGAGACGTAGACGCCGCGCTCGGTGCCGGCATAGAGCAGGCCGCGGCGCGCCGGATCGGCCCGGATCACGCGCGTGAAGTGCATCGGGTCGATGCCCTGGTCGATGCGCGTCCAGGTGGCGCCGTAGTCGGTGGTGCGGTAGAGGTAGGGGCGGAAGTCGTCCGACTTGTACTTCGTGCCGGCGACGTACAGGCCCCCCTTCTCGAACGGGTGCGCCTCGATGCTGTTGATCAGCATCCACTCCGGCATGCCCTTGGGCGTGACGTCCTTCCAGGTCCCGCCCGCGTCGCGGGAGACCTGGATCAGGCCGTCGTCGGAGCCGGCCCACAGGAGCCCTTTCTCGAGCGGCGACTCGGCTGCGGCGAAGATCGTGCCGTAATACTCGACCGAGGTGTTGTCCTTGGTGATCGGGCCGCCGGAAGGGCCCTGCCTGGACTTGTCGTTGCGCGTCAGGTCGGGCGAGATTGCCTGCCAGGTCCGGCCCTCGTTCGCCGTCTTGAAGAGGACGTTGCCTGCCGCGTAGAGCGTATCCGGGTCGTGCGGCGAGAAGAAGATCGGATAGTTCCACTGGAAGCGGTACTTGATCTCCGCCGCGCCCCAGCCCATGGGATCGTCGGGCCAGACGTTGACGTCCCGCATCTCGCCGGTATCGTGGTCGATCCGTACCAGGAGCCCGCCGTAGGAGCCGCCGTAGACGACGTCCGGGTTCTGCGGGTCGGCCACGACATGGCCGCTCTCGCCGCCCGCCGTCTCTTCCCAGTCGCGGTTGCCGATGGCGCCGCCGAAGGCCGAGCGGCTGCGGATGCGCAGAGCGGAGTTGTCCTGCTGGCCGCCGAGCAGGCGGTAGGGGAAGTCGTTGTCGGTCGACACGCGGTACATCTGCGCCGTGGGCTGGTTGTCCTGGCCGGTCCAGGTCCGGCCGCCGTCCGTGGAGACGTTGGCGCCGCCGTCGTTCGACTCGATCATGCGCTGCGGGTCGGCCGGGTCGATCCACAGGTCGTGGTTGTCGCCATGAGGCGTGCGGATCGTGGTGAAGGTCTTGCCGCCGTCCTTGGAGCGGTGGAACTGGACGTTCACCACGTACACCGCCTCCTCGTCCTGGGGATCGGCGTAGATGCGGCTGTAGTACCAGGCGCGCTGGCGCAGGCCCCGGTCCTCGTTGGCCTTCGTCCAGGTCCGGCCGCCGTCGCGGGAGCGGAGCACGCCGCCCTCTTCGGCCTCGACGATGGCGTAGACGTTCTCGGGGTTGGTGGGCGAGACCGTGACGCCGATGATGCCGAGCGGCCCTTTTGGCATGCCGGGGTTCTTCGTCAGCTCGAGCCAGGTGTCGCCGCCGTCCGTGCTCTTCCACAGCGCCGAGCCGGGGCCGCCGCTCTCCAGGCTGTACGGGGTGCGGCGCACGCGCCAGGTGCTGGCGTAGAGGATCCGCGGGTTGGTGGGGTCGAGGATCAGGTCGACGGCGCCGGCGTTCTCGTTGACGAAGAGGATGCGCTCCCAGGTCTTGCCGCCATTGCGGGTGCGGTAGACGCCGCGCTCCGGGTTGGGGCCGAAGAGGTGCCCGAGGACCGCGGCATAGACGAGGTCGGGGTCCCTGGGATGGATGCGCACCCGCGGGATGTGCCGCGACTCCGGCAGGCCAACGTGGGTCCAGGTCTTGCCGGCGTCGGTGGACTTCCACATGCCGTCGCCGTGGGAGACGTTGCCGCGGACTGTCTTCTCACCGGTGCCGACGTAGACCACGTTGGGATCGAGCTCGGACACCGCCACGGCGCCGATCGAGCCGCCGAAGAAGCCGTCGGACACGGGCTTCCAGTTGCGGCCGCCGTTCGTGGTCTTCCAGACGCCGCCGCCGACCGAGCCGAAGTAATAGGTGCCGCGGTCCGCGGGAAGTCCGGTGACCGCGGCCGAGCGGCCGCCGCGGTAGGGACCTACCTCGCGCCACTCCATGGGCTTCCAGAGTTCAGGGTCGAGGTTCCTGGCCTTCTTCTCGGCCGCGTGGCCGGCCATCGGGGCCATCGGAAGGACTGAGAGGCACAGGGCGAGGGCCAGAATAGAACGGCGAAGGGAAAGCGGCATGTCTCTCATCGTGCTCCTGAAAGGAAGAGCCCGGCGGAGCCGGGCTCGAAAAGGCTAGGGGTAATCGTCGAGCTGGTCGTACTGAATGCCGTGCGGCAGGTACAGGTTGAAAACCGGCTGCTCGATGCTTTCGGCAAAGCCGAGGAGGATGGGGCCGTACTCCTCAATGCCGGAGCGGCCTTCCTCGATCTCGTCGAGGTCCTCCTTGGAGATCCCGAGCTGCTGCGCGAGTTGGTCCGCGGTGATCTGCTTGCGCTCGCGGTGCTTGCGGATGAGCTCGCCTGCCTGGCCGGGCTTGCAGTCCTTGGACTTGCCGCTCTCGGCCAACAGGCGGGAGGTGGGCACCTCGAGCTTGACGGCGCTCTGGAAGAGAAGAGGCCCCCACTTCTCGACGGGCGAGCTCCCGCCTTCGATCTCAGCGTACCTGTCTTCCGGAATACCCAGGCGGGACGCGGTTTCCGCCGGGGTCAGCTTTTTCCTCTCCCGTTCCTTCTTTATCACCTGTCCGAGCTTCATGTTTCCCCTCCTTGCGTGGGCGGAGGGATGCTAGCACAAGGGTTTGCTAGCGTTTGCGCTCGGTGGACAGGGACTTGAGGGCATCGATCGGCCGGCGGTCCGGGCTCATCAGCTTGATCGCCCGGCGGAGGTGGTCCTCGGCCTCGCCGTAATTGCCCACCTGGCGCTCGATCTCACCGGCGTAGTAGGCGGCAAGGCCGCAGTTGGGATCGCGCCGCAGGGTCTCCTGCAGCTCCTTGATGGCCTTGGGGGCGGCAGCGCTGGAGTTGAGGAAGCGGCACCAGGCGAGCTCGGCGGCATAGAGGCTGTTCTGGGGATCGCAGTCCGAGGCGAATTCCAGGAGCATGAGGGCCTCCTTGGGCTTGCCCGCCTCCAGGGCAGCCTTGCCCTTCCTGAACTGCGCCTCCGAGTCGAGGAGGTCGGTCTTGATCTGGTGCATGGACGGCGCCTTGCGCGCCCTCTCCTCGCGCAGGGTCTTGCGCCGGAAGAGGAGGGTGTTGCGCTTCTCGGCGTCCGTCAGCTCGCCATAGGCCTGGGCGCCGGCCAGGAAGAGGTCCCGGGCCTTCTCCTCGACGCCGGACAGCTCGGAGGTCTGGAAGCTCCAGGGGGCGAAGCGCCGGGCGATCTCCAGGAACTTCTCGTGGACGACCGCCAGCGTGGCCTCTTCCGGCACGCCGAGCAGGTCGAAGGCGTCCTGCCGGCGATAAACAAGGTAGGTCTGCATGACGTCGTTGCGCCGGCGCTCCGTCTCTCCGTCATCGACGGCGGGGATTGCCGGTATCGGCACCGGTTGGGTCGCTGCAGCCGAGGGTGGGGGAGTCTTGAGGATGGGAGCCCGGAAGCTGCCGGTGGAGCTCAGCGAGGCCTTCGGCAGGCGGCTCTCGGGCACGATGAGGCCGAGGACCATGAGGGCGTAGAGGAGCCGGCTGATCTCGTCGGCCGAGAGGCCGGTGACCTCAGCGATCTCGCCCATGCGCCGGCCGGGCCGGGCAGCTTCGACGAGCTGCGTCTGGCGCTGCGACAGGCGGATCTCTTCGAGCGGGATGGGCGGGGAGGGATGGAGGCAGAGCCGCTGGCCGACGAGGGGGCCCACGGCCATGTCCACCTCTTCCTGAGGTGCGAGCTTGGTGACGCCGGTGAGGATGAGCTGGGGGACCTTGATCTTGAGCGACGACTCCGCGGTGGGCAGGTCGCCGTCGGTCTGGAAGTCCCCTTCGCGCCAGGTGAACAGGTCCAACAACTTCTTGGCCAGGTTGGCCTGGAGGATCCTGAACAGGTCGTCGGGAGTGACGAGGCCGCGCTCCAGCAGCTCCTCGCCCAGGGGGACGCCGCGCGAAGCGGCCCGGCCGAGGGAGGCCGTGAAGTCCTCATCGCTGAGCTTCCCCTCGATCACCATGTAGCGGCCGAGGGTCTCGTGCGCCAGGTTGGACCGGCAGTCGACCGGCACGCCGTGGTCGAAGGCGACCCTCTTCCAGATTTGGCGCCGGCGGATTTCGAGCACACCGGTCCGCCGATGGACGGCCTGCGCCAGGAGCAAGGGCGCGATGGGCACCTCCTGGAGAGTTCCGGCCTCCATCTGTGAGATGGCGTCGAGCTGCTCGGGTGTAGGGATCACCTGACGTGAGGCTAGACCATACAATGCCCCCATGGCAACCCACTTCCTCTTCGACGGCCCCGATCCCGGGGAGCACGGCATTACCGTGGCCCTCGCCCATGGCGCCGGTGCGCCCATGGATTCCCCGTTCATGAACGTCATGGCCAGCGGCCTCGCCGCCGAGGGCCTGCGGGTCGCCCGCTTCGAGTTCCCCTACATGCGGGCGCGGCGGGAGGAGGGGCGGAACCGGCCGCCGGACCGCGAGCCCGTCCTCCGGGCTGCCTGGCTCTCCGCGATCTCGGAGCTCGGGGGCACCACCGGGGTCAACCGGCTCATCATCGGTGGCAAGTCCATGGGCGGCCGGTTTGCCAGCATGGTCGCGGACGAGGCCGGGGTCCGCGGCCTCGCCTGCCTCGGCTACCCGTTCCACCCGCCGGGCCAGCCCGCCAAATTGCGGGTCGCGCACCTGGAGCACCTGAAGACGCCCGCGGTGTTCGTCCAGGGCACGCGCGACCCGTTCGGCAACCGCGAGGATGTCGCAGGGTACACGCTCTCGCCCTCCATCCGCTTCGTCTGGCTGGAAGACGGCGACCACTCTTTAAAACCCCGAGTGTCATCGGGGAAGACCGAGCGAGGGCACCTGGAGGAGGCGGTGCGGGCGGTGGTGGAGCTGGCCAGAGGATGACAGGGGAGCTTGCCGCCCTCGGGGCTGCCGCCTCCTGGGCATTCACGGCGCTCGCCATCGAGGGCGGAGCGCGGCGCATCGGATCGCTGACCGTCAACCTGGTCCGGCTGATCTTCGGGTTCGCCTTCCTGTCGCTGGCGGGGCTCCTCGTCCGCGGCGTCCTCTTGCCCGTGGATGCCACCGCGCACAACTGGGGGTGGCTCGCGGTCTCCGGGCTGGTGGGCTTCACCTTCGGCGACCTCTGCCTCTACCGCGCCTACGTGGTCCTGGGACCCCGGCTCTCGAGCCTGATGATGGCGCTGGTGCCGCCGATGACCGCGCTGATCGGCTGGGCGGCCCTGGGCGAGACGCTGACCCGGCGCGACTTGCTCGGCATGACGCTCACGATGGGGGGCATCGGCTGGGCTATCCTCGAGCGCGGTATGGGCTCGGAGGGCTCGGGAGCCGGTCCGCTCTCGATCTCGTTCGGGGGCGTGGCGCTCGGCTTTGGCGGCGCGCTCGGCCAAGCCGTCGGGCTGATCCTCAGCAAGATCGGAATGGCGGGCTACGACGTCTTCGCCGCGAACCAGGTGCGGGTCCTCGCCGGGGCCGTGGGCTACGCGCTCCTGTTCTTCGCGCTGAGGTGGTGGCCCAACGTGCGGACCGGCATCCGCGATGGCAAGGCCCTGGGCTTCTCCGCGCTGGGCGCCTTTTTCGGCCCGTTCCTGGGCGTCTCCCTGTCGCTGATCGCCGTCCGGGAAACGGTGGCCGGGGTCGCGGCCAGCATCATGGCGCTCACGCCGGTCCTCATCATTCCGCTGGTGATCGTCCTCAAAAACGAGAAGGTGGGGATCGGCGGCTTCGCCGGCGCCCTGGTCGCGGTCATCGGGGTGGCGCTGCTGTTCCTCTGACGAGCGAGGCCTTCCGTCCCAGGATCTCGGCCCGCCGTACCACGACGGCCCCGATGCGCCGCTCGCCAAGGTCCGGGGCCGCGTCGAAGATGCGCAGGATCTCGCCCTCCTGCTCCGGCTCGGGCACGTACAACTCGGTCGTCTCCACCAGGAAGGGAAGGTAGAGCTGCCAGGGGTGACGCTCGCCCGGGACCAGGGCCACATACCCGTCCCATCCCTTCAGCTCCTCCACGATCCTCTCGGCCAAGCGCCCCCCCTCTCCCGCATGAAAGGAGAGTATTGGGGAGGGGATGGGAGAGGGGCCGGGGGTGAGGGGTCCCACGATCACCCAGCTTTCCGCCATCCCCGGCAGCCATACCCTGTACACCCCATCCTCCCCGATCTCCCCCAGCCGCTCCATCCGCAGCGACCCCCACCAGGGCTCCATCCAGGACCGCGGAACGACCTTGACCCGTTTGCGCAGGGCGTTCCCGATCCGGGTCACAGTCAGGTAGCGGTCCGGTCTGCTTGCGGAGACATAGAGGGCGGAGCGGTCCTGCTGGACGAGCGCAGGGTCCAGGTGCCTGATCGGAACCCTCGGCCCCCATGCGCGCTGGATCTGGGGCGGCTCCCCGGGGAGGGGCCGCGCCGCGCCGGCAATGACGAGGACGGCGGCGAGGATGGACACGGTCCGCGGCATCCGGGCGAGCGCCCACGCGATCAGCAAGCCTGCCATCCAGATCGGGTAGACCAGGAACCGCTTGGCCTCCCAGGAGTAGAGAAAGACGAAGAACCCCGCGAGGACGGCGAACAGGGATACCACGAAGAACGGAGCATCGCCGCCTTTGCGCACGGCGCCGATCAGGCCCACGGCCAGGGCCACGCACGCCGGCAGGCCCAGCATCGACAGCAAAGCCCAACCGTAGAACGGCACCGAGCCGAAATGAAGAGACACCAGGTCCCACTGACGGGAAGGGATGTCTGCCTCCCCTCCGGCCGGACGAAAGACCATCCAGAGGCCGGGGAGAACAAGGAAGAGTGCCGCTCCGATCCACAGTGCCCGGCTCCGCAGGTGGTCTCTGCGGTGCAGGAGCAGGGTCAGGGCCGCGGGCACGAGCAGGAGCACCCCCACGGGCTGGGTGACGGCGCTCAACCCGCCGGCGAGACCGGCTTCCGGATACCTTCCTAGCAGGAACGAGCGCGCGGCCAGGAACAGGAGGCAGGACGCCGGGACGTCCGCCATCACCTGAAGGGAAATCCCCAGGAGCGAGTGGCAGACCATCAGCGCCAGTGCCGTCGCAAAGGCGGCGCCTCGCGAAGAGAGCTTTGCTGCCAGCGTGTAAAAGGCCAGGACCGTGCCGTGGAAGAGAACGACGAGCAGGACCGGCAGCCACGACAGGGCTCCGACCCGTTCGAGGAGAGCGATCACAAAGGGCAGCATCGGCGCCCGGCCCGAAGAGCGGATGTCGTGGCCAGCCAGGCGCAGGCCATTGGCGATCCAATCGTGTGAATCGCCGTCCATGAAGGGGTAGTCGAGGTTCAGGTCGGGGTGGACCAGGCGGACCGATAGGGCGAGTGCCTGCAAAGCCGCGAGCAGGCAGAGGAAGCCGAGCAGGGGGTCGCGCCGGAAGATTGACACTCGTTGATCGCAGGGCCTAGGATGTCTGTGTAGGGATAACTTATCAACTTTTGCAGTTGGAGGAGATTCACCAATGAGGTCCAAGCCTGTCCAGTGGCTCATGGCTGCCGCTCTGTTATCCACGATCGCGATTCCGGGGTGGGCGCAAGCTGAGCTGGTGGGAGGGGAGTTCCAGGTCAACCAGAACAACATACCGCGCCAGCTCAGTCCCCAGGTCGCATCCAGCCCGTCGGGTAACTCCCTGATCGTCTGGGAGAACGACCGCTTCGGCGTTCTGGGGCGCGCGTTCGACCGCAACGGCAATCCCACGACTCCGGAGCTGGTCCTCGCCGGCAACGACCTGCCGGGCATCCCGTCGATCGGCAAGGTCATGGTCCGCAAGGAGCCCGCGCTGGCCTACCTTCCTGGCGGCGAGTTCCTCGTCCTCTGGACCGAGGAGAAGGACTTCCTCTCCCTCGACTACTTTTACGAGCGCCGCGTGGTCCTCGAGCAGGAGGTCTTCGGCCAGCGCTTCTCGGCCCAGGGCACGCCGCTCGGCCAGCGCTTCCGTGTCAACGCCACGACCACCCACTTCCAGCGCCGGCCCAAGGTCGCGGTGAGGGGCGGCGGGGTCGTGGTGGCCTGGGAGCAGGCCCCCAAGACGGGTGAGAGGAACTCGACCGCCATCTACGGCCGGCTCCTCACCCGGCGCGGCGCTCCCACCAGCGGAGATTTCCGGATTGACGCCAGCCAGTCCCCCGAGATCTGGAACGTCGCGGTGGCGGCCAATGCGGCGGGCGAGTTCCTCGTGGCCTGGGAGAGTGGCGACGTGCAGAGCCCGGACATCCTGGCCCGCCTGTACGAGCGCGATGGCACTCCCCTCGGCGGCGCCTTTGTGGCCAACCCCGCGACCCCGGGCCGGCAGCGGCGGCCGGCTGTGCTGGCCACCCGCGACGGCGACTTCCTGGTCGCCTGGCAGAGCTTCATGAAAGACACCCCGACCCACGGCATCCAGGGCCAGTTCTACAGCTCTGCCGGTGCCCGGATCGGCTCCGAGTTCCAGATCAGCAAGGGAGTTGGCCAGGTGCAGATCTCGCCCGCCCTGGCTCTCCTGCCCTCGGGCAATATCGTCGTGACCTGGATGGACTGGATCGGCACCCTGCCGATCGGCGCCTATGCCGTGGTCATCGACGACACCGGCGTGCCGCTGGGGGACGAGGTTCTGATCAGCCAGGAGCGGCTCTTCCCTCAGTACCAGATGTCCGTGTCCGCCAACGCGCACGGCGACGTCATGGTCGTCTGGGAGGCGCGGGTCAACCGCGAGCGGGCCATCGCCGCCCGCCACCTGCAGGCCGACTGATCCGGAGCTGACTCCGCTACGGTTCTCGACGCCCCACCTCTCCGGCGGGGCGTTTTTCATTTCTCAGGCATTTTCCTTGCTTCTTCCGCAGGGCATGGATCCCCAACCCAGGTACCCGTCTGTTCAAACGACCTCGTCCCCTGCCACCCAGAGGCAACATGATGCTCACCGGGCGCAGCGGGAGCCCGGGTGGAGAAGTGTTGACATCCTGCGCGCAGCCGCCCTGGTGATGGGGCTCTATCTGCTCCTGCGGCTGCTCTGGATGGTGTATCCCCTCCTCCTGGTGGCATTCCTCGGCGTGCTCTTCGGGCTGGCCGTGGCCCGGGGCGCGGACCATCTTGAGCGTTTCCGCATCCCGCGCGGGATCGGCTCGACGCTGATCGTGTTCGGGGCCCTGGGTTTGCTCGGTGGGATCGGTACCTGGATCGCGCCGACCCTGCGGGAGCAGACGGGAGAGCTGCGCTCGACCCTGCCCCAGGCGATCAATCGGGCCGAGGACTGGCTGAACCGGCGGGCGGGCGGCTTCCTGGGCCAACTGATGCCCGAGCAGCCCACTGCGCAACCTGCGCAGCCATCAGCCCCGGGTGCGCCGCGTCGGCCCGACGCCCAGCGTCAGCGCGGCAATCCCCTCGCCGGACTGCCTGGGACCCTCTCCGGCCAGCTCGACGCGGTCGGACGCTACCTGTTCTCGTTCCTCTCCTCGACCGTCGCGGTGCTGACCGGGCTGATCCTGATCATTTTCATGTCCATCTACATCGGCTCGGCGCCGAAGGTCTACCATCAAGGCCTGCTGCACCTCTTCCCGCACCGGGTGCGTCCGCGGGCCCAGGAGGTGCTCAAGGCGATCGGGATCACTCTGCGCAAGTGGCTGATGGCGCAGCTCGTGGCCATGGTGGTCATCGGCGTGGTGACGACGGTCGGCCTGAAGCTGCTCGGGGTGAAGGCGGCTCTGCCGCTCGGGATCATCGCCGGCCTTCTGGAGTTCATCCCCATGGTCGGCCCGCTCCTGAGCGCGATCCCGGCAGTGGCGATGGGCTTCGTGGACTCGCCGCAGCAGGCGCTCTTCGTGGCCCTGCTCTACACGGGGATCCAGTTCTTCGAGAACCACCTGCTGATCCCGATCCTGATGAAGGAAGGGGTGGATCTGCCGCCGGTCGTGACCCTGATCGGCCTGGGCATCATGAGCGTGGTCTTCGGATTCCTCGGCATGCTGGTCGCCGTCCCCCTGCTCGCCGCGATCATGGTCGCGATCAAGCTCCTCTATGTCGAGGATGTGGTGGGGGACGACGTCCAGACCGTGCTTGATGCACCTACGGGTTGACTGTCAGCGTGACCGTCCTGGCGATCCCGTTCGCCATCGCTTTGATGTTGGCGGAGCTCACCACCGCGACATCCGCGGCCGTAACCGTGAACGTGCCCGTCGTGGAGCCTGCCGGGATGCTGAGGCTCGGCACCGTGCTGGCCACCGCGGCGTTGCTCGAAGTGAGCGCCACCGCGATGCTCGAGGGCCCGGCCGGGCATTCCAGGGTCACGGTCCCGGCGACGCTGTTCGGGCCTGCCACCGGATTCGGCGAGAGCGTCAGGCTCGCGACGCCGACCGGCCGCACCGTGACCGTCCCGCCCTTGCTGACGCCGCCGTGGGAGGCGGTCACCGTCCCGGACTGCTTGGCGCTCACCGCGGCACCCGTGATCGTGAACTTCGCCGTGGTGGCGCCGGCCGGTACGGTCACGCTCGCCGGCATGCCGGCTGCCGGGTTCGTGTCCGTGATCGCCACCACCGTGCCGCCCGCGGGTGCCGGTCCGGTGAGCGTCACCTTGCCGGTAGAGGTCTGGCAGCCTCCGGCGAACGTGGGGGGAGTCAGGGTCAAAGCTGAGAGAGTGGGGCCGGACGCGGCCGTGTACTTGATGGTCAGGTAATCGTCGCCCGTCCGCCCGGCCATCCAGAAGTCGCTGGTGCCGGTGAAAGCTATCGAATAGGCGCGGTCATCCGCGCCGCTGTCGTAGAGGTCCGCCAGCGTCGAGGCGCCCGAGTCCTTGTTGAAGCCCACGAGCAGGGCGTCCGTGTTGGACCGGCCCGCCACGTAGAGGTTGTTCCCCACGAGCCGGAGGGCATACGCCTCCTCCGTGCCGCCCAGGTTGTAGGAGGTTGACCAGAGGCGAGTGCCCGCCGCATCGTAGCGGGCCGTCACGATGTCGCTTCCCGACACGCCCGTGGCGAACACCATCCCGCTCACGTTGATCAGCGCGTGCGCAACGCCATCGAAGGCCCCGACCCACTGCTGGGTGCCGGCCGAGTCGTAGCGGACAACTCCGGAACTGCCGGCCACGTGCACGTTGCCACTGCTGTCCACCGCCACGTCGTAGGCCTCGTCGAAGTGCCCCATGCCCCCGGTCTCATAGGCCCGGGTCCACAGCGTTGCGCCCGCGGGGCTGTACTTGACCGTCAGGTAGTCTGTGTCGAGGCCCGGCTTGTAGAGAAAGCCCGTGACGTAGGCGTTGCCGCTGCTGTCCAGCGCAAGGTCGTAGGCCGAGCCCTCCTCGTAGTCGTAACCGTAGAAGGCCGTCGCATCCCACTGAATCGCTCCGGCCGTGTTCAGCTTGACTGTGATCATCGTGTGGAGGTCGCTGTTGCCGGAGTAGTACTCGCCCGCGACGTAGACGTTGCCGGAGCCGTCCACCGCCACCGCGAAGCCCGCGCTCAGGACGCCATAGACGTTCCAGGTGGCCCACTGCTGCACGCCGCTCGCGTTGTACTTGAGCACGAGGAGGTAGCCGTGGAGCCCGTACTCCGTCTCCGTCCAAGAGCGGCCGGCCACGTAGACGTTGCCAGCGGAGTCGACCGCGACCGCGAACCCCTGGTCCGCGTCGCCGCCGTCATAGGTGACGGCCCACTGCACCACACCCTGGGAGTTGTACTTGACGGTGAGCACGTCCTCGGTGGCTCCAGCGGTGGTGACGCCCGTGACGTAGGTGTTGCCCGCGGCATCAGCGGCGAGCGCCTGCCTGCCGCGGACGTACGCCCTGAAGCCGAGGAAGTTGTCGGCGCAGGTCGCACAACCGGCTACCTCGAACCCGCCCTCGTTGTGGCGGACCGCCCAGGACCGCGCCGGCTGCGCAATCAGGGCCGCGGGGATCAGAAGCGAGACCAGAAGGAGCCCGGCAAGCCAGACGAAGGATGGACGCCGAGTGCAGAACGAGCGGGGAATCATCGCATCTACCTCCAATGCCAGTGGCCGCAGAAATGCCGCATTTTCAATGCCACCGGTGATCTGGTAACAAGGTTCTGCAGCTCGGCTATCTTGCTTGGATGAAGCGAGGACCCGCAGCTTTGCGACGCCGGTTTTCACCGGGTGTGCCTAATGGATTCAGTGTAACTCAAGATGCGAAGAAATCAGCGCGGGTAGGAATTTTGCTTATGGTCACGGAGTCGGTATAGGGCAAGTGGGGAGAGGGTTCGCCGATAGAATTCGAGGGTCGGCAATGGCAGTCAGGCAGTTCCTCCGGGTCTCCCTTTGGGTCGGTATCTTCGCCCTCGCGGGCCGGATGGAGGCGGCAGCGGCCCTCCGGTTCGACACGGCCGAGATCGTGCTCCAGTCGGCCGTTTCCTACGACGGCTCCCAGGGTACTCCCAATCCCTTCACGGATGTCCAGCTCACGGCCCAGGTGACCTCGCCCGGCGGGCAGACAGTCACGGTCGACGGCTTCTTCGACGGCGACGGGGCAGGAGGCCAGTCGGGCAACGTCTTCAAGGTCCGGGTCTTCGCGGACGAGCTCGGCACCTGGAGCTGGATCACTCAGAGCAACGTCGCGAGCCTGAACGGCAAGACGGGCAGCTTCTCCGTGTCCGGCACCCTGGCGGGCGCCTTCGGCAAGGGCCCGATCGTGACCGATCCCCTCCATACGCGGTATTTCAAATTCAAACAGGGGAGCCCGGTCTACCTCCCGATGCGGACCGCAAGCGCCTGATGCACTACGGCATGGCCCGGCTGTCCGGGTACGTAAATACCGTCTTCACGCTGATGACGGAATGGCAGGAAGGGTGGACCACCACGGAGGTGGACACCCATATGGTCTACCTGAACCAGCACAACCCTTATGAGGCCCCCGGTGGTCAAGGCATAGAGGGTCCGTAGTAGCTGGGCGGGGGGCTCCAGCTCAATCAGGACCGCGAGTCGGATGAAGATGCTCTCCTCTGCTTGGTTTCTCAATCGGCGCAGGGACTGCCTGCACCAAACACCTATCGAGGCTCAGCCGCCGCCTGGGCGGCGGTGTGAAGCCGTGGCTCCACGTCCTAGAAACGTTTCTGTGCCCTCATGCCGGCCCATTCAAAGTGCGGGCTCGCGGTCGATCGACCGTGTCCAGTTATGCGGCGGGCTCGGGGAAGGGGCAGAGCAGTCACCTTCTCTTTCTCGAGATCTTCTTGTATTCAAGACGCCGATCTTCGTCGCCGGGCCTGTGGAGCCTGTGGGCGGCGCCCGAAGGGCGTCCGTCCAAGGAGCTGTGGGAAGCGCGTCTCACGCGCTTTCCATAGCTCCGGCAGGATCCATAGGCCATGGGAGGGGGATTCCGATCTCGGCATCTTGGCGAAAAGCTGAGCGAAAGAGGGTGTCCAATCCCTGGGGCAGGCTGCCAGGCTGTGTCCGATGGACCTCGGTCGCGCTCTGAGGCGCACGGATCTGCCCGATCGAAAGGTCCTTGCTGGCTCGGCCCTTGAGGCTCCAGTTGGGCGGCGGGCTCACCCTCTTTCCTCCTTAAACGTTGACAAAGCGTTGCATGTCGAAGGGCTTCTTGCGCAGCAGCATGTAATAGACGGCCCGTCCGAGCTTGGCCGCCAGTATGCTGAGAGCTTTGCCCTTGCCGTGTTTCTTCTCAATGCGGCTGAAGTACTTTCTGCCGGCCACGTTCCAACGCAAGAACAGGGCGGCGGCTTCGGAGAAGGCCCACTTGAGGTGGACGTTGCCGATCTTGCTGCCGGTCGACTTCGTGGTCTTGCCGGCGGACTCATGCCTGCCCTTGACAAGTCGGGAGTAGGACAGGAAGTCCTTTACGCTGGGAAAGCGTCCAAGGTCATCGATCTCGTAGAGCAGGGTCAGAGCCAAGATCTCCCCGATTCCAGGTATGGAGCGCAGCAACGAGAAGCCGTGCCCGTGATCCTTTCGGACCTCGTGGAGCAGGAAGAGCTCAAGGTCGCGGATGACCTCGTCGAAGGTTTCGATCAGGGCGACGTCGGCGGCCATGGACATCTGGACACTACTGTCGTCGAAGTGCTCGATGATGGCTCCATGGTCCTTGGTCTTGTCGATCCTCTCCTCGAAGGCAGGGAGGTTGTACTGAGTGTTGGTGTTCTGGATATGGGTGAGCAGCTCGGCGCGCTTTCTGACCAAGAAGGTCCGGCGCCGCATGAGGTCGCGGGTGGCTCGCTTGTCGCGGGGGTAGACGTAGGCGTAGGGGAGATTGCCGCCGCGCAGAAGCGAGGCGATCTTGTAGGAGTCGAGACGGTCGTTCTTGGACTTGCCGCCGTGAATCGCCTTCATGTCGAGGGCATGACCGAGGACGAATTCGATCCCCTCCTGGGCGCATACGTCGGCGACCCAATACCAGCAGAAGACGCACTCGACGGCGACGACGAGGTCCTTGCGGCAGTAGGGTCGAAGGACTTGGAGGAGCTCATCTCGGTCGCAGTCGATCTTCTTGTGAACCAGCGTCTTGCCGGATCGATCAAGGATGCAGACGAACATGCTGCGCGCATGGAGGTCGATTCCGCAGTAGTGACGGTGCTGTTGGGTGTAGAATCTCATCGAGGCCTCCTTTCTTATCCTCAACGCCACGAGCCTACCGCAGGCTCGGAGGGAGGGGGCCTCAAACAGTATCCCGTGGGACCGGCTGGCGACCGTCCATGGCCTGCCGGGCGATTTTTCGTTTCCGACCGCTTCCTGGGCCGACTACATCGACCTCCAGGCGGGAGTGGCGAATACGATCACTCACGATTTCGTGCACGGCCTCGGGCTGGCGAACCGGCAGAAGGCAGTCACGCCCATGATGCAGGAAGAGTTCTGCATGGGAGACAGGCGACTGGGCTCTGCGCCTGACCGTCGTGGACGCTCCGCCGCCTCCGCCGCTGCCCACGGGCGACTTCCATACCGCGGTCCCCTGCCGTCTCTGGGACAGCCGCGAGGATGGACCGGTGCTGAGCTCTGGCGAGGTGCGCGAGATCGACGTGACAGGGCTCTGCGGCATCCCCGACTCGGCGGTGGCGCTGTCCCTCAACGTCACCGCGGTCCAGCCCAGCGCCACAGGCCAGCTCGTCCTCGGCCCGGGAGGGGAACCGGTCCCCTCCACGAGCACGGTCAGCTTCACGGCCGCCCGTGACCGCGCCAGCAACGCCATCCTGAAGATCTCCAGCAGCGACGTGCTCAACGTGGCCCCCTCCATGGCCGGAGGGGGGGCAGTACATGTCGTGCTGGATGTGAACGGCTGGTTTGAGTAGGGCAGGGACGTTTCTTCGCACAAAAAAATAGAATCCTCGTACGAGAATCCTGTTTTCAAGGGTGCTCAGGGTATTTCTTCGTACGAAGAAATCAAATTCTCGCACAACAGTTCTAAATGTTCGTACGAGAATTTGATTTTCTCGCACGAAGAGGAGCTTTTTCTCGTACGAAAAATTGAAATTCTCGTACGAACATTTGCTTTTCGCGTCCGCGAAAAGAGAATTCTTGTACGAAAGTTTAGGATTTTTGTGCGAAAAGGTCGGGTAATGACCTGTGTTCCGGGGCAGCAGGACGGCTGTCTCATCAATCAGGAGGGCTGCCGGCCGAGCGATTCCGCTCGCCATGCAGTATCCAGGAGAAGGATGATGGACAAGTCAGTCATGAAGATCAGGCTTCGGGGAGCGCTCGCGGCCTTTGCGCTCGCCGCTGTGCCGGCGCTTGCCGACGGACCCGGAGTCGTCAAGTTCGACGAGGACAGCTACAGCGTGACCGAAGGTGCGACGGTGCAGGTGGTCGTCGAGCGCTCGCAGGGAGAGGACGGCCCAGCGTCCGTCCGCGTGGTCTCCTCGGGCGGCTCGGCCCTCTCCGGCAGCGACTATGCGGCGGTCGACGTCACACTCAACTGGGCGGCCGGCGACGGCTCCGACCGCACCGTTTCCGTTTCCATCATCAACGATGCCGCCTCCGAAGGGAGCGAAACGTTCAACCTCACCCTGATGGGCGCCACCGGCGCCTCCATCGACAACTCCCGCAGTCAGACGACCCTCACCATTGCCGGCAGCGACGGTGGCAGCGGAGGCTCGGGAGGCTCCGGCGGTAGCGGCGGCTCGGGAGGCTCCGGCGGCAGTGGCGGTAGTGGCGGATCGGCCAACGGGACCTTCAAGTTCGACGAGCGGAGCTTCTTCGTCGACGAAGGCATCGGGACGGCCGTCATCACCGTCGAGCGTTCCCGTGGCGAGGCAGGCGCGGTCAGCGTCAGCTACTCCACGCAGCCCGGGACGGCCACCTCCGGCACCGACTACACCGACGTCTCCGGCACCCTCTCCTGGGGACCCGGCGACGGCGGCATCCGCTCCTTCAGCGTGCCGATCCTCAGGAACCCGGGCGAGGAGCCGAACGAGACGATCGAGCTGATGCTCACCAACCCGGCCGGTGGCGGCGTCCTCGATGCGGTGCGCAGCATCGCCGTGCTCACCATCCTCGACGACGGCGGCCCGGCCGACGACGGCGGCACCGGCGGGGGCAACCACGGTGCCCAGGGAGAGGTCAAGTTCGGCGAGGCCTCGTTCCAGGTCATCGAAGGGCAGGTCAACGCGGTCGTCAGGGTCGAGCGGTCGCGCGGCGAGAGCGGCGCCGTCTCGGTCAGCTACTCGACCAGCGCCGGCAGCGCGACCGAGGGGCTCGACTATGAGGAGGCCTCGGGCACCCTCTCCTGGGCCAACGGCGACGGCTCGGACAGGACGGTCAACATCCCGATCCTGGAGGATGCCATCGACGAGGGGACCGAGACCGTCAACCTGAGGCTGTCGAATCCGACAGGTGGCGCGGTGCTCGACACCGACCGCGACACCGCACTGTTGAACATCCTCGACGACGACGGCACAACCACCCCTTGCGCGGTGGGCAGCTCCACGGGCTGCGCCCAGGGCAGCCGCTTCTCCTTCGAGGCGACCTTCCGCACCGCCACAGGCCTGACCGGCCGCGGGACGGTGGTGCCCCTGGCCGGCGGCAACTCGGCGGTCATCTGGTTCTTCAGCCCGGACAACGCCGAGATCCTGGTCAAGGTGCTCGACGGCTGCGCCTTCACGGCCTCCCCGGCCTACTGGGTCTTCTTCGCAGCCACGACCAACGTCGACTTCACCCTGCGCGTGACCGACACGCGTACGGGCCTGACCAAGGAGTACAAGAACCTGCTCGGCCAGGCGGCGCTTCCGGTGCAGGACACCCAGACGTTCAGGATCTGCGGCCAGTAAGCGGGCCCTCTCTCCCATCGCCCCCTCGGTCCTCGGGAGAGGGGGCGCCTCTTCCTGCCCGGCCTCCTCGACCGAAAGCGAAGAGGATCCCCCCGGACACCAGCACCGTCGCCAGAGAGATCAGGGTGTACTGCTCATCGCGCCAGGTCGGCATCCCCAGCAACGGGCCGAGCGATACCAGCTGCGAGAAGGCCGCCAGCGCGAGCAGGGCGATGCCGGCCGATCTCTTTTCCACCCACAGCAGCGCCGGCACCACGAGGAACGCGTAGTAGTACGAAGTGAGCTCGACCGCGAAGCCGATCCAGAGCGCTCCGAGCGCCGCTGCAATCCATGGCTCCGGCCGGCGGCGCGCGGCGCGGCCGAGAAGGATGAGCGCCGCGCCGGCAATTGCCGCCCCCAGCGGCCACACCTGCCGCCAAGCCGCCAGCCGCGCCTCCTTCCAGCGCAGCCAGGGATCTGCAACGGCCTCGTCGATCAGATACCGCCCGGCCTCGGCGGGCCGCCAGGCCGCGACCGTGCGCAATCCCATGTGATTGGTCAGCGGCGTCGCTTGGTGCTTGCGGGTGTTGGCGATGAACGCCCTCCAGCCGTCCGGCCCGCCGGTGGCGGCAAAGCTCGCGGGGACCAGGAGCGCCACCGCGACAACGGCTCCGCCCAGGAAACGCAGATGCGCCTGGACCTCCGGCCGGCGCAGGCCGGCGCGCAGCCCGTCCCTTGTGACCAGCGCGATCACGGCCGCCAACGGACCGGCGGCGAGAAGGCCGGGAAAAACACGGAGCATCATCGCGTAGCCGAGCGCCATGCCGCCGAGCCAGGGCCGCCCCTTCTTGAGGCACGCCACCGCCGCGGCCATATAGAAGAGCCAGTCCCAACGCAGGAACGCGCCGCCGGTCCAGAAAAAGCGGCTGGGGAAAAACGCTGCCAACACGAGCAGCGCCACGGCGAGAGCGCGCAGGCCGAAGGCCCAGCCGATCACCGCCGCCAGCGCGAGGAAATAGAGCGGATCGAGCAGCATCAAGGGAAGGATCTGGCGCTCGCTCGCCGGGGCGAGGTTGGCGAGCGCCGAGCCGGCGATCAGCCAGGCCGGGGTCCCGTTGAAACCATGATCGGTCGAGAGTTCCTCCCAGTGCTGCGGTGTTTCGCGGCCGCGGAACCAGGCCACGTCGGCGGTGAACTGCCGCCAGCGGTCCGGGGAAAAGTGACCGGTACAGTGCTGCGGGTGCGCGAGGATCTCCTCCGTTGACTCCAATACGTTGGTGCGCAGGTTTGTGATCTTGCGCAGCCGGACCCGCCGCGCGAGGCTCGGCTCTTCGGTATCAGCCACCGCGATACATTCGTACAGCCGGTCGTAGGACAGCTCGCGGAAGTACTTGGCTCCCAGGTAGTAGTGCAAGGTGTCCCAGGTGTGGACGAAGTTGCCGAAGTGGAAGGCACCGAAGTTGAAGTAGGTGAGCGCGGCCACTGCCGCGGCCACGCCGAAGGCGCGTCGGCGCCAGCTCCTGGGCGATGGCTCTCCCTGCCGCTGTTCGCGCCGGGCATCCCAGGCAAGAAGGACGATCCCCAGGAGAGCCAGCAGGAGCTCCCATCGGCGGCTGTTGAGGTCGTTCCACCAAGAGAAGGGCGTCGGCTCCGGCGCAACGACCGGCTCCACCGCAAAAACCGGCGGCCAGGGCGTCGGCAGCGCGCAGTAAGCGGCGACCTCGGCCACCGAGATGAAGCCGTCCCCCTCGGGTGGGTCGAGCCGCAGATAGCGGACGGACGGCGCCTGGGGAAAGATCTCCGTGCGCGTCCGCAGGCCGCCGACATCGGAAAGCGCGGCGATCGCACCGAGCGGTGTGAATGTGCGTCCGTCGAGAGAGCCGGAGATGGGGAAACGGTCGTTCGCATCCCCCTGCAACAGCAGGCCCCGCACCTCGCGCGGCACGCCCAGGTCCCAGGTGATCGATTCCCCTTCGCCGCCGATCACCACTGCCGGCGGCGAGCTCCAGGGTGCCCCTTCCGGAGCGACGCGCCCGTCGGTCGCTCGCAGGGTCTCGGCCCTTGCGTCAGTACCGACCGACGGCTGGAAGGCGAGAAGGTTGCCGGGAGGGCACTCCAGGGCCTGAGCCCGGGCCGGTGCGCCGGACAGAGCCCAGGCAATTGAGACGGCGGCGAAGATGAAGGTTCTTCTCGCACTTAGGGAAGATCGCAGCCCGGCCATTCGCCGGATCATACTGTTGAGCCCTGCAGGAGGCTCATGAGCCTCGATAGTATCTATTTGGTATCTACGATCTTGCCTGCCGCGGTGGGAGCAGCTTGTAAGTGCTTGAATCTGAATTGTTTAGGTTGGAGCCGACGGCCAGGATTGAACTGGCGACCTGCTGATTACGAATCAGCTGCTCTACCGCTGAGCTACGTCGGCTTTTTCAAGGTTAAGTCACGACATATCAGTAACTTACCTTCTTCACTCTGGACCACTTCGCAAGGCGCCCGCCCGCTTGACTCAGCACTAGCTCAGCTTGCGGGCTGGTTTCGCGTCCCCAGAGGGAAGAGGATCGCGAAGAAAGGAGGATCGCTCCCGGGCATCCTGCGGCGCGCAGTATAACCGCCTCCCCCGGTTCAGGGGAAGAGCCAAAAGCCACGGGGCAGGCCGGACGGATTCCGGCTCACCCTTCCCACCACCTAAGCGGCCCCGGCGAGAGGTAGAAGCTCCCGCCGGAGCCTAAGCCAAACACAGGAGACCAGCTCCCATGTCCGACCTAACCCCGAAGTCTACCCCGCCACCCATCCCGCCTGTCACCCCCGGAGAGGAAGAGGCGCAAAGCTTCCTCAGGCGCGTCCGTGAGCTGCTGTGGTTCATGGAGTACTTCCTGGAAACCGCCTCCGAGCGTATCCCCTACCCTCAGGACGCAGTAGCGGAAGACATGGGCAGCGGGATCATTCCGCAGAGTCTCGCCTATGCGCTGAAAGGTTCCATCGAGTGCGCGATGGCAGACCATCTTCAGCCGCTGCACAACCTTCTCCGGGATGCCGTAGCGGAGACTCCGGAGAAGCTTGTCCGCGACTGGCAGAAGCGCCAGCGGAAGGGCAAGCGCTAACCATGGGAGGGCAACGCAGGAACCGGCATCCCCCCGTAGGCCAGGACAAGCCCGAAGCGTTCCGCGTCGTCGTGCGCGACACCTATTTCCAGCACATGTTCCGGAACGCGGCCCTGGTCATCCGCAACGGCTCAGACGTTCCCGAGTTCCTCATGTTCTGCGCAAACTACGTCCTCACCCATCACCGCAGCTTGACCCATCTCCGGAAGATCTACCGGAAGGGGAAGCGGGACATTCAGGCCGCAGTTGACGCGGTCCCGGGTGGCTCTCCGGAGCAAGAGTCAGAACGGAGGCGTGCCCGAGGGCAAGCCTTTGACCGCTTCGCCCGATGGGCGGAAAGGGAGCTGCATCAGGACATCACGGGGGAAAAGCCCGTGAACGTTCCCACGATCTAAGCAGAAGTCGGGGGGCGGTCCTCTTGGGCCGTCCCCTTTGCTTCCCTCTCACCTGCCCAACGCTAACCGCGGTCGCTTCTTTGGCGTCTTTGGAGGCGCTAGCTCTCCTGCGATAACCCTCTCTACGATTTTCTTGGCTACTTGCGCGGTCAGCTCTCCCAAGACTTCCGTCCGCAGCTTGCTCTCTCCGAGGTTGTACCTCTCTGCCTCCTCTTTGAGGATGGCATCGAAATCCATGGGGGTCTTCTCTTTCGCCATTGTCTTTCTCCTTCTTTGTCTCACAGTGAATCAATCTACCGTGGGCTCTGCGGGATTCTTAGAGGCGGGATTTCGGATAACAATCTCCGCTCTAACTCGGGAGAGATCACGAATCCTTCATCTAGTTCGGCGGCAATCAATCGCTTGCAAACGAGGCTGAGACGTTCAACCGGGAGTAGGGTTTCGGTTTGAATCGCCCCCCCGCTTTTCCCGGTCAGCTCAATCGATTGCGAAGGGTGAAATCCAGTTCGGTCGAGAATCGAATTCGCTGCCCGGACTACCGCGCCGTAATCTTCGGAGTTGATTGCTCTCTCTAGAACTTTCTTCAGCGAAGCGATTGCCGGGTCCACGAGATCATTCAATCGTTCGCGTGCTGCTTTCTTAGCTTGAGGGGAAGCCCCGCCATGCTTGCGGCAGACCGTTTGCCCGAGCATCGCTGCCTTCTTGCAACGCTCGCCAGTTTGGGAGCTACGGGCTTTGCAGCGTCGCGAGTCATTCATGGGTGATTTCCCTCCAAGAGTCCCGCGCGGGGGGGGATCGCCCTCCTGGACACCGTGGACAGTGTGGACAGCGGATTCCCTAAAGTCCCGATATAGGGCGTGCTAGGAAGAGTTTTGGCAATCGGCAGTCCATGATGTCCACGGTGTCCAGGACGGTCATGCTCTCCTTTTGGGTATGTAGAGAACGGGCGCCGCCTTGTCTCCGTTTTGGCTCGCAAGGGTGATTCCCTTCCATCCTCGGTCACCACCCCTTTTCTGTGGCTCGCAGTCGCGCTCCCGCAGCGTACGGTTGAAGGTTTCGCTATTAACTATCTCCTCCCCCTGCTCTTGACTCCAGGATTGATACTCCTCTCTGAGATCGGAAGTTGCAACCCACAGACCCGCACCTAACCGGCAGCACTCCCGCACGAAGCGGCCTACCGGGTCCATTGATTCGCGATATGCACGCCCGGCCTCCCTCACGGCATCAGGTTGCCGGAGCCCGTCCTCTTGCATCAGGCGATATCCTTCGACAGCCCACGCTAGGATTGCCGCGCCGTGCTCGGGCTCCTGGAGGCGGGATCGAATAGAGGGATCGCGTTTGTGCTCGGGAATGGTGACCTCGAACGGTATAGCTCGGATGCGCTCCCACAGTGCGCCATCATCGGCGGGAACCTTCGGGGGATAATTCGTTGCCACCCAGATCTTAGCCGAAGGTTTGAACTCTACCGGTTCCTTGTACAGACTGCGGGCCGTGAGGGGATCGCTCCCCGCAAGCGATTTCACCAGTGCGGCCGAAAGGGTGAGTCTCCTGGAAGTCTCATAGATTGATACCATCCTTGCGCCACGGAGACGAACAAGCTCCGGCCGCGGTCCGCCGGCATGATTGCGTTGGGCGAGCATGTCCAGCTCGGCGGTTATCGCGTAGTCTCCGAGCATGGTAGCGATTGCCTCTTGTATCGTTCCTTTGGATGTGCGCGTAGGACCGTGGATCAGAGCGAAGATATCCTCACCTGTGCAGCCGGTGAGCGTGTAGCCTACCAAGCGCTGGAAAAAGTCTCTCACTTGCTTGTCCGGAAGCGCTTGCCTGATTACCCTGTCCCAGAGAGTAGAGCGAGAATCCGGGCCATAATGAACGGGAGCAAGCTTTGTGATTAGATCGCTTGGGTTGTGCTTCCTTAGCTCGCCTGTTCGGAGATCGACGGTTCCATTCAGACAATTGAGTAGCAAAGGGTCGGCGTCCAGTGCGTCTACCTCTACAGGCATCTCGCACTCGGCCAGCTTCACCATATTGTGTAGACTCGTTGCGCTTTGGGATTTGAGAGCGTGGGCGACAATCTTTTGCCGGCTGGTTTCCGGAGCCCTGAGAGCGTCGGACCACATCTTTGCGGCTGTACTCTTTGCTAGCTTCGTTATTTGATTTCCTGCCGGGTTCCAACGTTTACGATCATATCGCAGCCAACTCATTGCGGGACAATAGATAACCTTCCCCGTGTGATCTTGAACAAAGCGGGCGGCATTGCCCGAATCAGTGAAGAGATTCGAGAAAGGGGAGGGCGCGGCTCTCCGCTCCGGGTTATTCATTTTCTACGGCTTCCTTCTACAGCTAATCTATCTGCCAGAAGTTGAGCGGCGCTCACACTCTAGCATGAACTTCTCAAGCGATTCCCTACGGTAAAGCACGCGACGTCCGAGCTTGATGTATACGGGCCCGATGCCTTTAAGCCGCCAAACTTCTAGCGTGTTTTTTTTGATCCGTAGGTAATTAGCGGATTCCTCTGTAGTCATGACATCTTGCAGTGTGTTATCCATTTTGCGTTCGCTTCCCTTGCGAATTGATCGCATTGCGTTTTACCTGCACCATCATGAGATATAGTATGCCTGATTCTGTTGGACCTGTCAAGTTTTGGCCTGATTCGCTGTCCTGAAGCCAATGTTGCGATTCCGGCCACGGTGCAGAGCAATCGATCATCTATCCGGGGTAGAGAGATAGATCGATTGAAATCGAGATCATTTCAATCGATCTCGATTAGTCCGCGGTTAGAATCGGTTTGATTGAAGAGCGGCGGGAAAGCACCGCCGGGAATCGAGAAACAATCCAAGAATCGATGATTTCTATTTGGGGCAGGTCGAATTGCCCCCCTCTAGGCCCGCATGGGGAGCACCTTGGCGGCTGGTTCTGGCTTACCTCGGAGAGCTGCGGCGAGCCACCCGCTCACAAGGTCTGCCGCCGCTACCAGAGAGCGGCTCCGGTGCGTGTATCGGTCGTGTGCATCCGTTCCGGGCGCATGGCCCATAAGGAGCTTCCGGACTTCGCGGTCTACGTCCAGTTCCGCCGCCGCCGTGCCGAAAGCGTGCCGTGAGGCGTCGTAGAGCCGGACACCATCGGGAAGCTCGGCGCGGGCTGTGACGCGGTCCCACAGGGGCCGCAAGCTCGGAAGGTGCTTGCCGCCCGCACCATGGCGCGAGAATGCCCAGGGGCCTAGCCTGTCGAGCCCCGCGAGCACTTCCACCGCTGCCTCTCCCAAGATCACCACCCGCGGGCCGGTCTTTGCTGCCTTGAGCTGCCAAGTCCGGGCTGCAACATCAATATCCTCCCACCGTGCGGAGATCACCTCTCCCGGCCGTGCGCCAGTGAACAGACAGAACTTGAACGCCGCGACGGCTACAGCGTCCTCTTCCTGGTCTAGAGCTGCGCCGATCCGTTCCAGCTCCTCCGCAGTGAGATCGCGTCCGCGGTGTGGCTCCGCGAATCGATCATGACGTGCGGCGGGGTTGTTTCGATCCTGCGGGAACCATTGCCAGCGCTGCGCAAGCCCCCACGCTTTCGAGGCAAGGGAAAGCAGCCGGTTTGCCATGAAGGGGCGGGCCGCTCCCAGCTCCCGGTGGAGCTTGTCGAGATCCTGCCAAGTGACATCCTCCACCGGGCGGGAGCCAAGAGCCGGGAGGAGGTGGAGCCGGAAGAGCATCTCAGCGTTGCGGCGGGAGCTTGCGGACTTCTTCGCGTAGTGCTCGGCGAGGACGCGGGCGGCAAGGTCGGCAACGGTCGGCGCGGTGTCCGTCTTATGCCGCCGTTCGCGCCGCTTGGCGAGGGGATCTTCCCCGCGGCCTACTGCCGCCTTGAGCTGTCGGGCCTCTTTTCGGGCGGTCTCCACCGTCCACTCTCCGAACCGCCCGATGGTGTAGCGGCGCTCCCGGCCCCCTTCCCCGCGGTAGTTCAGGACGAATGACTTCACCCCGCCGCGAGAGACGGCAATTCCGAAGCCTTTGACATCGATATCCCAGACGACCGTGGCGCGGTCCGGGTTCGGCTGCAAGCTGTCCACGAGCCTCTTAGTGAGCTTCCGTGCCATGCCTGAATCCTCCTTACCAAGCTGCTGATTTTTGGAGCCGGCCCCGTTTAGGATTCAGCGCCGACTCAGCAGATTGCATCCAACTCAGTAAGGCGGTATCATACAGCCCGTGAGAGAAAAGCGCTACCTTGTAAGGGTTTGTAGGGTTCTGTCAAGCTCGGAATGGTGCCCTGCGGCCGATTACGAATCAGCTGCTCTACCGCTGAGCTACGTCGGCTTGTATGGGGACTACCCCGGAGCGGTCGGTATTGTAGGGCAGTCCCCCTGACAGCGCAACCGAGCGGGTTTACTCCCGGAAAACGACCTGCGTGCCTGGCTTGATCCGCTGCGCCAGGAACAGGGCATCCCAGTTCGTCAGGCGCACACAGCCGTGGCTGGAGGTGTAGCCGATTGTCTCCGGGCGTGCGGTGCCGTGGATGCCGTGGTGGGGCTTGGACAGATCCAGCCAGACCAGGCCGACCGGGGAGTTCGGTCCGGCAGGGAGCTGCGCTTCCGGCTTCTCGTCGGAGATGTCGGCGAACAGCTTCGGCTGGTAGTGGAAGCCCGGCTCAGGGTGGATGCCCGTGATCTGGAGCGTGCCCGAGGCCGAGGGGTCGTACTTGGAGCCCAGCGTCGAGGGGAAGTGGTAGAGGATGTGCCCTTGGGCGTCCAGGCCTTGCAGGTAGAAGCCCTGCTTGGAGATCAGGATGCGGGCGACTTGACCACCCGCGGCCGGGGTCGCTTTTGCTCCGCCCTTGGAAGAGACGTCTTCCGGCGACATCTGGGGCACATTCGGCAGCACGATCTCCGTGCCGGCCTGCAGGTTGGCGAAGTCCACTTGTGGGTTGAGCTTCTGGATCAGCTCGGGCGTGGCGTGGCCGCGCTCGGCGAACAGCTCCAGCGGCGAGCTGTAGCAAAGGCACTCGAGCTTCGCCTGCTCGTAGGGATCGTCGGGCAGGGGATCGACGAACGGTCCCTTCAGGTCTTCGGCGGTCGCCTGGACCCGGGTGAGGGGCTCGCCAGCTCCGGCCGCGCGACTGAGCGCATCCCAGGTCCCCTGATCTACCTCGCCGTTGGTGTTCAACCCCTTGGCGAACTGGAACCAGTAGACCGCCTTCGCCGTGTTCTTCCCCCAATTGCCGTCGATCACTCCCGGCGAGAAGCGAGCCCGGTCGAGGAGGATCTGCGTGCGCAGGATGCTGGGGCCGCCGCCCTCCTGCGCAAGGGGTAGGGCGGGGTTGCCGCTCAGGGCATCTGGAGAGATCTTCTCGTAGGACTCGCTCGCGGCGCGTTTCGGGGTGGCGGGCATGCCCCCTTCGGCGCCAGCCGGCGGCGGAGGCTCCGCGCCCGTGGTCAGGGGAGATTCGCCCTGAGGAGCCGGTGCCGTCGTAGCCGTGCCGAGCCGCTCCAGACGGTCGCGCTCAGCGTATTGGCGCCAGGCGGGATCGAGCCGCCCCTGCTCCAGGGCGGACGTGTCGTACTCAGGAGTGCCGATGGGAACGGAGTAGCCCTGCTGGCTCTGGGTGGCCGTCTGGGCCGCCGGGGTTTCACTCGGCTGCTCGTCGGTCGCGTCCTCGTAGGAGCAGGCGCCGAGCAGCAATGGAAGGATCAGGATCGGGAGTTTTGCATTCATGCCCCGGGCGGGTGCAACTTCCGTTCCGGCGTCAATCCAGCTTGCAAGCGAGCTCGGTCATCCTGGCGAGGTGGTGGTCGTCGTGCTCGGCCACGAAGAAGGCCATGTCGATGACCCGCATGGGCTGGTTCAGGCGGGGGTGGATTGCGGACTGGCCGATGCGGCTCGGGTCCGAGGCCTCCAGCCGCTCCACGAAGGTTTCGCGCTCGCGGCGGAACTGCTGGACCAGGTACTCGGCTGCCTGCAGGTTGTGGTCGCTTTGCCAAGTCTTGCGGTTCTGCATGTCCGCGGCGCGCAGCACCTCGGAGTTGGCCAGGTAGTCGTCCAGCCGTCCAATGTGCAGCTCATCGAGGTCCAGGAGATGGCCGATGTGCTCCTGGATCGACCAGGAGTCTCCGTCACGCCGGGTCAGGACCTCGGCGGGAATCCCCCGCAGCTTGTCTTCAATTCGGGGAGCGGCGCCGCGCAGGCGTTCGAGGACTACCGGGAACAGCTCAACCGGCAGGTCGAAGCGGAACGAGCGATCGGCCCAGCGCATCAGGCTGTCGCCCGCTCCTCCTCGGGTTGGACCTCTTCCATCTGGACGGAGACCAGCTTCGAGACGCCCTTCTCTTCCATGGTCACGCCGTAGAGCGTGCCTGCGACTTCCATGGTCAGCTTGTTGTGGGTGATGACGATGAACTGGGTGTTCTCCGACATCTCCCGCAGCACGTCCACGAAGCGGGTGGTGTTCACGTCGTC
Source organism: uncultured Holophagales bacterium (assembly GCA_963741305.1). Lineage (GTDB taxonomy): Bacteria > Acidobacteriota > Thermoanaerobaculia > Multivoradales > UBA5704 > DATMER01. Next base: position 1,833,291 of record CAVUHL010000003.1, read on the forward strand.
GAGCGGCGCGTCCACCTCGTCCAGGATGCAGAAAGGCGAGGGCTTGGTCTTGAAAAGCGCGAAGAGCAGGGCGATCGCGGTCAGGGCCTTCTCGCCGCCGGACATCAGCATCAGGTTCTGCAGGCGCTTGCCCGGCGGGCGGGCCAGGATCTCGATGCCGCTCTCCAGCATGTCTTCCTCATCCAGGAGGCGCATCTCGGCCTCGCCGCCGCGGAACAGGCGCGCGAAAGTCTGGCCGAAGTGGGCGTTGACTTCCTGGAACGTGGCCCGGAAGCGCTCGCCGGAGGCCTCGTTGATCTCCTTGATGGTCTTCCTCAGGCTGTCCACCGAGTTGGCCACGTCGGCGCGCTGGGTGGTGAGGAACTGGAAGCGCTCTTCCTGCTCGTCGTGCTCCTGCACGGCCAACAGGTTCACGGGACCGAGCCGCTCCAGCGCCGCCTTGGTGCGCGCCAGCTCCGCTTCTGTCTCGATGAGATCGGATGGCGGCTCTCCCACCTCCTCGGCCGGCGGCAGCGGCTTTTCGAAGTGCTCGTGGAAGGTCACGTTCAGGTGCTCGGCGTCCTGGCGGAGCGCGGCGTGGGCGATCCGGTGCTCTTCGACCTCGGCTTTGACGGCGTCCCGGCGCTCGCGGGTCGCGTGGATGCGCTCGTCCAGGCCGTGGATCTCCTCGCGCCGCTCGTCAAGCCGCTGCTGCTCCTCCAGGACCCCCTCTTCCGCGGCAGCCCGGCGCTCCAGTGCGCTCTGCAGCTCCTCCTGGGCCTTGACGATCGCCGCCTCCAGGTCGCTCCGGCGCGAGGCAAGCTTGTCCGCGTCCTCCCGCCAGAGGGCCACCTGCCGCCGTCCGCGGTCCACCTCGGCACGGAGGCGCGCCTCCTCGCGGTCGTGCGACTCCAGCCGCTCGTCGAGCAGCTCCAGGCGCCCGCGCCGTCCGGCGCTCGCGGTGCGCAGCGCCTCGCGGGAGGCCTTGGATGCTTCCAGCTCAGCTTGGGCGCGGTCGAACGCCTCCTGGAGCGAGGCATTGCGCTCTTCCGCGGCGGCCAGCTCGTCCTGGGACTGCTGGCGGCGCTGGGTCACGCGCTCGATCTCGCGGGCGATCTCCTGCTGCTCGGTGGTCAGGGTCTCCTGCTCGGTGGTAAGGCGCCGATGGCGGGTCGCCGCATCCTCCTGGCGGGCGCGGTGGACGGCCAGCTCCTGCCGGAGCTGCGCAACCTCTCCCTGGAGCCGGTTGGACTCTTTCGCCAGATTTGCCCGCTCGGTGACCAGGCGCTCCAGCTCGGAGGTGGACTCGCGAAGCTGGCGCTCCAGGTCGGGGATCGCTTTCGCCAGCGTGGCCAGCTCGCTCTCGCGCTCCAGCACGCCCGGCGTGGCGATGTCGCCTTCGACATGGAAGGTGCCGGCCTGCACCCAGACGCCCTCGCGGCTCAGGAAGGCATAGCCGGGATGGAGGCGGGCCAGCCGCTCGGCGTCGGCCGCGGAGCGCACCAGGAAGGCGGGCGGCAGTGCGGCAGCCAATTCCTCGGGCAGCGCGAGCGCCTCGCCCAGGGAGAGGACCACCGCAGGATCGTCCACCATGGGGACGTGCTGCTCGTCCGAGGAAGGCCGGCGCTCGACGAGCACCGCGGCCGAGCGGCCGGCCAGTGCCTGGGCAAGGTCGCGGGCCGAGGCACCCGGCTCGAGGACGACGGCATCGGCGAGGCTGCCCAGGTAGACGTCCAGGCTGCGCTCCCAGCCTTCCAGCGCCTTGGCCTGGCCGGCGAGCCAGGCGGGCTCGGCGAGGCCGGCGGAGGAGAGGGCCTTCTCCAGGGCGGCCCGGCGCTGGGCGTGGGCACGGGAGAGCTCGGCAAGGATGCGCTGGCGCTGGCGCGAGCCCGTGAGCTGGTCTTCGAGGCCGCGCTTGCGCTCGGAGGACTCGGCCTCGCGGCGCATCGTGATCTCCAGGGCGGCGACGACCCGCTCCTGGTCGGCCGACTTGCCGGTGAGCGCGGTCTCCGATCCCTTGACCTTCTCCTGGGCCAGGGCGAGGCCCTCGCCGGCCTGCTTCAGCTCGTGGGCGTGCTGGGTCAGCTCCTGGTCGAGGTGATGGCGGCGGAAGTTGCCGCGCTCCAGCTCGATCTGGGCCTGCTGAACCCTCTGCCGGAACCCGTTGATCTCGTTGACCGCGGCGGCGAGCTGGCTGCGCACGGCTTCGACGCGGGCGGCAACCTGCTGCAGGTCGCGCTCGGCCGAGGCGATCTGGCGCTCGTCGGCTTCAACCGCCTGGGCAGCCTGCTCGCGCTCGGCCGCGAGCTCGATGCGCCGTTCCTCCAGGGCCTCCAGGGCGTCCACATGAGCCTGGATCTCGGCTTCGCGGCGCTCGGCCATGCCGCGGTCCTGCTCGGCGCGGTCGCCGATCTCCTTGACGGTCTGGCGGTTGGCCTTGAGGAACTCCTGCCGGCCCTCGATCGTGGCGGCGAGCTCGGCGACCTTCTGGTGCCGCTCGGCCATGGCGCGGGCCAGCTCGTCGAGCCGCTGCCGGCCTTGCGCGAGCGCGGCCTCGTCGCGGTGCAGGTCGGCGGCGAGCCCGGCCTCGCGGGTTGTGGCTTCCTCGATCTTGGTGCGCAGCTCGTGCAGGCGGGCGGAGAGGGTGGCCCAGCGGCCGGCGAGGACTTTCTCCAGCAGCTCGCGGTACTCGACTTCCTTCTCCTGGTAGCGCCGCGCCGCACCGGCCTGGCGCTTGAGGGAGCGCAGGGCGCGCTCGACCTCGGAGATCACGTCGTCCAGGCGGAGGAGGTTGGCCGTGGCTTCCTGGAGCTTCACCTCGGCCACGCTCTTGCGCGCCTTGTAGCGGGTGATGCCCGCGGCTTCCTCGATGAGCTTGCGGCGCTCCTGCGGCTTGCCGGAGAGGATCATCCCGATCTTGCCCTGCTCGATGACCGAGTAGGCGCGGATGCCCAGGCCGGTGTCCATCAGGATGTCCTTGATCTCCTTCATGCGCACGACCCGGCCGTTGAGCCGGTACTGGCTCTCGCCACCGCGGAAGACCCGGCGGCCGATGGTCATCCAGCCGCCGTCTGCGCCCTGGAAGGAGGAGTCGGTCTCCAGAGTCAGCGTGCACTCGGCCATGCCCAGGGGCTTGCGGTGCTCGGCGCCGTTGAAGATGACGTCCTCCATCGTGCCGCCGCGCAGGGACTTGGCGCTCTGCTCGCCAAGCACCCAGGTCATGGCTTCCGACAGGTTGCTCTTGCCGCACCCGTTCGGACCGACGATGGCCGTAATCCCGCCCGCGAATTCCACGCGGACCGGGTCGACGAAAGATTTGAATCCGGAGATCTCGAGCCGTTTGACTTTCAGCATGTTTGATGCGCCCCTGGCCAGTGGAGGGCAGGATACCAGACGCTCGGAAGCCACTACAAGGTGTGGTGGAGACTGGTTTCGTACCACAAGATGTGGTAGGGAAGCGCCGGCACGCCGGGAGGTTAAGCCTTGAGCAGAGGGCAGTAGCTCTCGATCTCCATGTCCCGCAGTACGAGGGCGAACGGCCGATCCATCGTGATCACGGTGGCACCCGATCGACGGGCCAGGACGGCGTACGTCATGTCGTAGACGCTTCGCTGGTGTTTGGCCGCCGCGACCAGGGCCTCCGGCGCCAGTGTACGTTGAGGGACCATGTTGTCCACGATCCCCATGGCTTGCTCGAGCCGAGTGAGGGCCAGGTCGAGAGTGAGCTCCCCGGCCCGAACATATTTCCAGAACGCGTTTGCGGCCTCGGAACAGAAGAGGTCCGGTGCCGTGACGATCGCCGCCTCTTCCAGCTTGGTAATCAGATGAGCTGCGTGCTGACTGTTCAGGACGAGATGCACGGCAGCGGAGGCATCCAGGACAGCGCGGATTGTCAACGCTCCCGATCCTCGCGGATCAGATCCTCAGGAGCTTGGGACAGCCGGTGCGGCGGCTCATTCTCGACCCTCCCCCTCAGCTCTTTAAGTATTTCTAGCCGCCGTTCCCGCGCGGTCAACTCCGGGATTCGGCGCAGCTCTACAATGGCCTGCTGAGCCAGGCTTCGGTGCTCGGCCTGAGCGCGGAAGGAAAGCGCTTCGTACACGTCATCGGGCAAATCGCGGATCTGCAAGGAAGCCATTCCAGCCCCCCTTTCTTGATGATCATCATAATGCATGCGTTTCGCCGGAGCAACGCAATTTGTGTAGACTTTCCGCTGCCATGGATCACACCGTCTGGTTCGCCGCGCTCGCCGGCCTGCTCGCGGGGCTCACTCACGCCTTGGCGGGGCCGGACCATCTGTCCGCCGTCGCCCCGCTCGTGGTGGGGGAGCGGCGCAGCGGGTGGGGCACGGGCCTGCTCTGGGGGATTGGTCACAGCGTCGGCGTCTGGATGGTGGGCCTGCTGGCGCTCGCACTCCGGGACGTGCTCCCCTTGGAACGGGTCTCCTCCTGGAGCGAACGGATGGTCGGCGCGGTCCTGATCGCGGTCGGCCTTTGGGGGCTGCGCAAGGCGTTCGCGCCGCGGCTCGAAGAGGAGGCCGCTCATCACCACCCCCGACACGGCTTGGCCGCCCTTTGGATCGGGGGTCTTCATGGCTTGGCGGGTAGCGCGCACATCCTCGGGCTCTTCCCCGCCCTGGCTCTCCCCTCACGGGCGTCGTCGCTGGCCTACATGGGCGGTTTCGGCCTGGGGGCGATCGTGGCCATGGTGGCTTTCGCCTCGGCGCTCGGCCTCGCGGCCGCCCGGCTGGCCGCCTTTGGAGATCGGGGATACCAAGCCCTCCTCGGCGGCGCCTCGGCAGCATCGATCGTGCTCGGGGGTTTCTGGTTGATGTCGTGACGCGGCGCGACCTGCTATCCCTGGCATGCGTGAGCTTGGTGGCAGCGTGCCAGGGATCCAGAAGGAAGGAGGACTCCTTGGTCACTACGGCACGAGAGGACGCGCGGCTGCTGGCACGGCCCGGCCGTCCGAAGGTGGCCGCGGAGCCGGGCCTGCATGAGCTCGGACTGGGTCAAGAGCGGGACGGCTTCCTCTACGTACCCAAGGGATACAGCGCGGACCGTCCCGCGCCGCTCGCCGTGATGCTGCACGGCGCCGGAGGGAGCGCCCGGCCCGCCCTGGGCCCGTTTCAAGGGCTCGCGGACGATGCCGGGCTGGTCCTCCTCGCGATCGATTCCCGGCGGCAGACCTGGGACGTGATCCAGGGAGGGTACGGTCCCGACGTGGCCTTCCTCGACCGCGCCCTGGAGCTGACCTTCGCCCGCTGCGCCATCGACCGGGCGCGGATCGCGGCCGAGGGATTCTCGGACGGCGCCTCCTACGCGTTATCGATAGGAATCACAAACGGCGACCTCTTCAGCCACGTGATCGCCTTCTCGCCGGGATTCATGGCTCCGAAGGAGCAGCACGGGGCGCCAGAGATCTACATCTCGCACGGCACGAGGGACCAGATCCTGCCCATTGACTCCTGCAGCCGCAAGCTCGTCCCGCGACTCCGGAGCGCCGGCTATGAAGTGCTCTACCACGAGTTCGATGGCCCGCACATGGTGCCGGAGGACATCGCAAGTGAGGCGCTGGAGTGGTTTACTGGGTAGAGCCCGCCTCCGGGGCTGATGCGTTTACAATTGCGGTTGTAACGGAGGGCTTGGCCGTGCATGCTCACAAGCTGAAGGTGACAATCCAAGAAGACCATCGAGTCGAGGTCCGGCTCCCGGACGACTTTCCGGAAGGGCCTGCCGAGGTCATCATCCTCACGAGCCGGCACGCTCCGGAGGAGAAAGAAATCCTTGAGGCACCGCCACGGTTCCAGATCCGCGCCTTCGTCGACGGCCTCCAGCCTGGGATCGATCCCGAAAAGATGAACCAACTGTCGGGCCAGCTCGAAGCGGAAGACATCGCGCGGAAGCTCCGAGGATGATCCTTCCGGATCTCAACCTCATCCTTCATGCCCATAACCGTGGGGCAGCCTCTCACCTGCCGGCAAAAGCGTGGTGGGAGGCCGTGTTGAGCAGCCAGCGTCCGGTGGGGCTCTGCTGGGTGGTAATGCTGGGATTCATTCGGCTATCCACCCACACCAGCGTTTTCAGAGAACCTTTGCCAGTCAAGGCCGCATGCAGCGAGGTTCGTGCTTGGCTTGCACAGCCCCAGGTGATCGTTTTGGAGCCTGGGCGGGGTCATGCCTCGATTCTCTTCGATCTTCTGGAGAGGCTTGGCACTGGGGGCAACCTGACGACCGATGCCCATCTGGCTGCTCTGGCGATTGAGCACCAATGCGAGCTGTGTTCGACCGACTCGGACTTTGGTCGTTTCCCGGGACTCAGGTGGACGAATCCGCTGAGCCTACGCTGAGCCGCCTACGGCCGGATCTCCACCACCGTCCCCACCTCCACAGCCGCCCAGATCTCCTCGATCTCCTCGTTCGTAACCGCCACGCACCCCAGCGTCCAATCCGTGGTGCGGTGGAGATTGCCCAGATACGCGAAGCTCTTGCCCAAGCCGTGGATCATGATGTCCCCTCCGGGCGAGCAGCCCCGCTTCAGGATGCGGTCGGCCTTTTCCAGGGCGGCGGGCGCGCTCGTGGCGAGCGCGAGCACCCCTAGAAGAGTAGGAATCCAGAGCCGGCACAGACGCGGAGCGGTCATTGTCCGTAGAATACGTGGACAAGGTCACGGAGGTTTAACTTATGCGCGATACGCTGCGGCAGCTCTCAACGGCTTTCCGTTCGCTCTCCCGCCAGCCGGCAGTGATGCTGCCGGCCGTGCTGACGCTGGCGCTCGGCATCGGGGCCAACACGGCCCTGTTCGCCTACCTGGCGGCGATCGTCTGGCCTACGGTCGACGCTCCGCAAGAGGAACGCATTGTCTCGGTCTATGCCGGGACCGAGGAGGAGCCGCGCAGGGCCCACTCCTACCTCGAGTACCAGGACTTCCTGAAGAGCCAGACTGCCGTGGTGGACCTCGTCGGCACGTCCCGCTTTGGCGCTTCTATCGTCCACGGCGAGCGGACCTCCTACGCCTGGAGCGCGCTGGTGACGGGCAACTACTTCGGGTTCTTCAACACGCGCCCCAGGATGGGCAGGCTCCTCCAACCCGCGGACGACCGGCCGGACGCGCCGCCCGTGGCCGTCCTCAGCCACCGCTTCTGGCAGGGCACCCTGGGCGGGAGCCCCGACGTCGTGGGCCGCGAGCTGCGCATCAACGGCATGGGCCTGACGGTGGTCGGCGTCGCGGCCGAGGGGTTCCAGGGGTTCAGCCTGGCCTCGGCGATCTATGTGCCGGCAAGCCTGACCGACCGGTTGACCGCCGTGCCGCGGCTCCACGAGCGCGATGCCGAGTGGCTGGCCATCAACGGCCGGCTCGCTCCCGGGGTGAGCAGGGAAAAGGCGCAGGCGGCGCTGGCCGTGCTCGGCCGGTCGCTCGACGCCGCGGCGCCGCTTCCCGACGGCAAGCCGCGCCGCATGGACGTGATGCTATATGGCGAGTACGACTCCGGGTGGGGGGATCCGGAGTGGCTCGACCGGACGCAAATGCTCATGGGCGTGGCCTCCGCCTTCCTCCTCCTGGCGTGCGTGAGCATCGCCAACCTGCTGCTGGCTCGGGCCATCTCGAAGCAGCGGGAGTGGGGGATCCGGGCGTCGCTCGGCGCCAGCCGGGCATGGCTGCTCTCCGGCGTGCTGGCCGAGAGCCTGGTGCTCTGCCTGCTGGGCGGCGTGCTGGGCCTCGGGGTGGCCGCCGTCCTTGCGCGGAGGATCGAGTCCTACGTGATGACCCCGCCGAGCGGCTTGGGCGACTGGGCGGAGGGGACGCGGCTGTTGCAGGTCGACGGCCGCATCGCCGCCTTCGCCGCGCTCACCACGATGCTCTGCGCGCTCTTGGGCGCGCTTGGCCCGGCGCTGCGTGTGATGCGCGGAGACCTCCTCGGCCCCCTCAAGAGCGACGCCTCGGCCAGCGGTACTGGCGGGGGTGGAGGAGGGCTTGCGCCGCGCAAGGTCCTCGTCGTGGTCCAGGTCGCCCTCTCCGTCCTCCTCCTCCTGACCGGAGGCCTCCTGGTCCGCACCCTGGGACAGGCGCAGCGGGTGGACCCGGGCTTCGATCCCGACGGTCTGCTCCTGGTCACGATGAACATCCCACGCAACGTCACGAATGCCGAGGGTGGGGCCGGCATCTACCACCGGGTGATGGAGGCGGCGCGGTCGACGCCCGGCGTAACCGTGGCGAGCCTCGCCCACGTCCTGCCGGTCGCGGGCATGACGCGGACGTTGCAGGCGGCGAGCCTGGACCGCCCGGATGAGCCGTTCGAGGTCGCCTTCAACTCGGTGGCGCCGGCCTACTTCGAGACCGTGGGCATCCCGATCCTGGCCGGACGGGCCCTGGACGAACGGGACCGCGAGGATGCTCCCCGGGCAGTGGTGGTGAGCCGCGGCATGGCGCGGAAGCTGTGGGGAGAGGAGGCCGCCGTCGGCCGCACCCTGCGCCTGGTCGACCAGGCTGCTCCGGAGGTCGCGAAGACGCCCTTCGAGGTGGTGGGCGTGGCGAAGGACATCCGCTCCTCGCTGATGGAGGAGCCGGGGCCGATGATCTATCTCTCCCACGAGCAGCGCCAGCACCCGCGCATGACGCTCCTGGTGCGCTCGGCGGCAGCCACTCCCTTGGCCGTGCTCGCGCCGGAGCTGCGCAGGGCGCTCCGCGAAGCCCATCCGGACCTGTCCATCGTCAACCTGGCGAGCAGCCGCGAGCACATCGCGCAAGGCCTTACCGAGCAGAGGATGTACGCCGAGATCGCCGGCCTGTTCGCGATGCTCGGGCTCGGCGTGGCGGTGGTGGGCCTGTTCGGCCTGCTGAGCTACTCGGTGAGCCTGCGGGGGCGGGAGTTCGGCATCCGCATGGCCATCGGCGCCCGGCCGCAGGACGTGCAGCGGCTCGTGGTCAGTCAGGGCATGGCGCTCGTGGCCTGTGGGGTGGTTGGAGGGGTGGCGGGCGCGCTCGCGCTGACCCGCGCCGTGTCCGGCATGCTGTACGGGATCGAGGCGACGGACCCGCTCACTTTCGTGGCCGTGCCCGTGGCCCTGGCCCTGGTCTCCCTGATCGCCTGCTATTTCCCCGCCCGCCGGGCGGCGCGGCTCAATCCCACGGTGGCGCTCAAGGGAACGTAGAACCGGGAAACTTTTGGCGCCGTCCGTCGCCTATGGAAGACGACACGAAGGAGCCATCATGCAACCCCAGCCCCAGCCCCAATTCGCCGCCCCCCTTCCCTTCCCGGGGAAGATCGTCAAGCTCGGCCACAAGGACACGGACACGGTCATCGCCGTGCAGCGCCGTTTGAACGAAAGGGGCTGCGGCCCGGTCGACGAAGACGGAGACTTCGACAAGCCGACCGACAGCGCCGTGCGCCTTTTCCAGGCCCGGTTCCCGGATACAGATGGCCTGCCGCTCAAGATCGACGGCGAGATCGGCACCCTCACCTGGGCAGCCCTGTTCGGCGCGCAGTCGGTCACGGTGCGGAACGAGACGTCTTCGGAGCTCCTGACCGAGGTACTGAATTTTGCCATCAGCCAGATCGGGGTCATGGAAACCTCCCCCAACCGCGGACCGCAGGTCGACGAGTACGTGAGGACGGTCGGGCTCGATCCCGCGGGCCGGTTCGCCTGGTGCGTCGCGTTCGTCTACTTCTGCTTCGAGAAGGCGGCGAAGAAGCTGGACCGGAAGAATCCCATGGTCAAGACCGCGGGCGTGCTGGACCACTGGAACCGGGCGGAGAGCAAGAGCGCGTCCCGCATCACCCTGGTACGGGCCAAGAACGACCCGGCCCTGATCAAGCCCGGCCACATCTTCGTGATCGACACGGGGCCGGCCGGAGGCGCCGGCCACACCGGGCTGGTGGAGCGGGTCATGGGCGGCAAGCTCGTGACGATCGAAGGGAACACGAACGAGGGCGGCTCGCGCGAAGGGATCGGCGTGTTCCGGCGCACGCAACGGACGATCGCCTCGATCAACAAGGGGTTCGTCGACTACGGCAGCTGCTAGTACCTCGTCACAGTCCGAGTGACGGATAGCGTTTCATGTAGGGGCGGCCCTTGTGGCCGCCCTCCGGATGGGCACCCACAAGAGGTGCCCCTACAGGGGGACGATCCATCTTTTCCGACGTAACAGGGCACTAAGCGGTGTAGCGCGCGCAAGCCTCAGTTCTTGCCGTAGATCCGCACCCGCGCCTTCTTGCCCACCAGCGACTGCGCGTCATAGCGCAGCTCGATGCTGCGGACCGTCCGGTCGCCTCGGCCTTCGATGTCGATGGTGCGGGACTCGCGGCCGGCAGGGATCACGTCCCGGAGCGCCACGTCCTGGGTTTCCCCGTTGGCGAAGTGGACCTTCATGTCGCGGAACTGGACGTTGCGGTCCAGAACCTCCAGCTTGATGCTGCGGAAGGTGCCCCGTGCGGCCGTGACGGGCAGGACGTCATGGTCTCTGTCGTCGGAGACGGTCAAGGTGCCGAGCACTTCCCAATGGCGGTCGCCGCGGTCCCGCCACCGGCGGGCCTCCGCCGTTCCGGGCAGCGCGAGGGTCATGAGGACGAGCGCGAGGAGCGTCAGCGCGGTGATGCGCGCTGTGGTGCGAAGGTTCTGGGGGTTCATGGTGTCTCCTTTCGTGAGCTCTCCGAGCCCTGGAACCCGGCAAGCCGCGCTTTCCTGCGGATGGCAGATCTGCGGCGAGCCCAACGCGGGCGATTTGTAAACCGAGTGAGCCGCGGTAAGATGGATCCGCGAGAGGAGAAGAACCGTGGAAGTCCGCCACCATAGTTTCAACCGCATCACCTTCGATCCCGACAAGTGCTTCGGGAAGGCGTGCATCCGTGGCCTGCGGATGCCGGTCGCCTCGATCCTGGCCTATCTGGCCTCCGGGATGACGGTGGAGGAGATTCTCAGGGAATGGCCTGAGCTGGAGGCAGAGGATCTCTCCCAGGCTTGGGCCTACGCCTCCTCAGTATTGGAAGAGAGGGTCGTGCCCCTCGAAGAGCCGGCCTTCCAGCACAGGGGGCCCGCTACGAGTGAGCACCGGCAGCAAAGCTGACATCGACCGCCTCCGTTCTAGCCGATGGGCAGGCGGCGAATCCTGATAGCTGAGTCTTCGAGAATGATGAGCGCTCCCGCCTCCAGCGCAGGAGCCAACTCGGCCCAATACTTCATCATCGCTTCGAAAAGTTCTCTTGGGTGGACATTCCGCCGGCGGAAGATTACGACGGAGGGCCTGACATCGCCAGAAAAGGCGAGCAAGGTCCCATAATCCAAGTCGTGGGTCAAGATGACCTCACCTATCTGCTTCGCGGCCTCCAGAATAACCGAGTCGTCAGCCCTTTGAAGGCCGGCGTCGGCGACATGCCGCCATGCGTGGCCCCGAGTTTCCAGCAGCTTCCCCAACTGCCTCGCCATGTTCATATCCAAGAGAAAGATCACTTAAACCTCCACCCGCGCATACACCGCCTCCGTGTGGGGCCGGCCTTTGCTGACGAGACGCAGTTGGCCGCGCCGGTGCAGCCGCCGGAGCGCGATCGCCACGAGATTGCGCTCCGCGGGCTTCTTCAAGCGGTCTCCGAAGCGCCGGTCGACCTCCGTGGCCAGCTCGCTGGCAGTGAAGTGGCGGTCCGGCTCCAGGTCCGCCACGGCCAGGCCCACCAGCCGGGTGAGACTGGGGCGGCCGCTCTGCGGCTTCGGGGCGGCGAAGCCCGCGATCACCCCGAGGCTCTCCCGCAGGTTCTCGTAGTGCTTCGTGAGCCCCTCCAACTCCGCGGCATGGCGGGCGCGCTGCTCCCGGTGAGCCTCCTCCTGCCCGGCGTGGAACGCCTCCCTCTCCCGGTGGTGCGCGATTTGCGCTTCCAGGGCCTCCAGAACCTGCGGCACGCTCAAGCTCATGGTTTCCTCCCTCGGCAGCGTAGCATTCCGGCCGGCCGTTTGTTGCGAATCAGGCGATAGTCGCAACCGCCGTCCCCTCATTCGCAACGGACGGAGGTCGTTTCTTTGCCACTCAGAACAAGTTCGCAACAAACGGCGGGTCTGTCGCAACAAACGGCGCGTAGTTTGTTGCGACAAAGGGCCCGGCGGTTGCGAATGGCGCGTTTGTCGCAACCGCTGGTGGTCGAGCGGTTGCGACTCGGGCTCCGTTCGTTGCGAATGGCGGCCGGTTCGCAGCCGCGGACGGCCGGAATTTCGCCTGCGCCCCGTCTGTTAGACTGTCCCGCTCATGACTGAACCCATCCACCCCGTCCGACGCCCCCGCGTGGGCATGATCAGCCTTGGCTGCCCGAAGAATCTCGTCGACAGCGAGGTCATGCTCGGCGAATTGGCGCGCCGCGGTTATGACGTGGTCAACGACCTCGACAGCGCCGATACCGTCGTCGTCAACACCTGCGCCTTCATCGAGGAGGCCCAGCAGGAGTCGATCGATACGATCCTCGAGGTCGTGGCCCGCAAGGGCAAGGGCGGCGTCGAGAAGGTGCTGGTCGCCGGTTGCATGGTCAACCGGTTCGGCAAGGAGCTGGCCAAGGAGATCCCGGAGATCGACGGCTTCGTCGGCCTCGACCAGCTCCGGGATGTGGGCGACGTCGTGCAGCTCGGCGGGGGTCCGCCCCTGCCGGCCCCGGCGCACATGGTCTTCGACCACACCGCGCCCAGGCTGCTCACCACCCGCGGCTTCGCCTACCTGAAGGTCGCCGAGGGGTGCAACAACCCCTGCACCTTCTGCGCGATCCCGATCTGGCGCGGCCGCTTCCGCAGCCGCACGATCGAGAGCCTGGTGGAGGAGGCCCGGCGCCTGGAAGACGAGTCGGGCATCGCCGAGCTCAACCTGATCGCCCAGGACACCACCCGCTATGGCGAAGACCTGGGGCTCGGACGCCATGGGCTGGCCCGGCTGGTCGAGGAACTGCTCGCCAAGACGTCGATCCCCTGGATCCGCTTCCTGTACGCCTATCCGACGACGCTGGACGAGGATCTTCTTCGCCTCATGGGGAGCGAGAAGCGCTTCTGCTCCTACATGGACATCCCCCTCCAGCACAGCCACGGCGACATGCTCTCGGCCATGCGGCGGGGCGGGGACGCGAAGCGCTACCTGCGCCTCCTGGACCGCGCCCGCGAGCTCGCGCCGGACATCTTCCTGCGCTCGACGTTCATCGTCGGCTTCCCGGGCGAGACCGAGGAGCACTTCCAGGATCTCCTCGGCTTCGTGAAGAAGGCCCGCTTCGACCATTTCGGCGCGTTCGCCTACAGCCCGGAGAACGACACCCCGGGAGCCAGCCTTCCGAACCGGGTGCCCAGGCACGTGGCCCGCCGGCGCCTGCGCCAGCTCCTGGAGGCCCAGAGGCCGGTCGCGCTGGCGCAGCGGCAGCGGCTCGTCGGCAAACGGCTGGAAGTCCTCGTCGAGGGCCCCTGCGAGGAGACCGAACATCTGCTCCAGGGACGCCACTACGGCATGGCGCCCGAGATCGACGGCCGGCTCCTGATCAACGACGGGTCGGCCCCGGTCGGCGCCATCGTCGAGGTGGAGATCACCGAGGCCTACGCCGCCGACCTTGTCGGGCACATCGTCAGTTCCTCGTAAGTCCTGATACCATCCCGCCCCGATGATCGTCGTCAAGGACGCTTTCAACGCGAGCGACTTCCCCCGCGGCGGCGTGGGCACCATCGGAAACTTCGATGGCGTCCACCGCGGCCAGCGGTCTACCCTCGACCTCCTCGTGGCCCGCGCCAAGGAGCTGGGCGTGCCCTCCGTAGTAGTCACGTTCGACCCCCATCCGGTCGCCGTGCTGCGGCCGGAGCAGGCGCCCACGCTGCTCACCACCCTGCCGCAGAAGGAGAAGCTCCTGGAGGAGGCGGGGGTCTCGGTGGTCCTGGTGGTCCGCTTCACCCCCGAGCTCTCGAAGATCCCGGCAGAGCGGTTCGTGCGTGAGTTCCTGCACGAGAAGCTCGACCTGAAGGAGGTCTACGTCGGGTCCAGCTTCGTCTTCGGCCATGGCCGCGAGGGGGACCTCTCCCTGTTGCGGGAGATGGGGGAGAGCCTGGGCTTCCGCGCCTTTGGGGTGGACGAGGTCAACTTCGGCGGCGACCGGATCTCCAGCTCGCGCATCCGCCAGGCCATCTCGGAGGGGAAGGTCGGCGAGGCCCTGGACATGCTCGGCCGTGCCTATTCGATCGCCGGGGTCATCGCCCGCGGCGACCGCATGGGCAAGCGCCTGGGATGGCCGACGATCAACCTGGTGGCGGAGAACAAGCTGCTCCCCCTGGATGGGGTCTACGCCAGCCGGGTCTTCTTCCCCAGCGTGCCGGCCAGCTTCGACTCCGTGACCAACATCGGCACGCGGCCGACGGTCTACGAGAACTACCAGCGCGTGGTGGAGAGCCACATCCTGGGCTTCAACGCGGACGTCTATGGCGAGCGCGTGGAGCTATCCTTCTTCAAGCGGCTGCGGGAGGAGCGGATCTTTCCCACGGTGATGGACCTCTCCGCCCAGATCGGACGGGACGTGGAAGCCGCCCGCGAGTTCTTCAGCCGGCGGCGGCTGGAACAAGAAGCGCCTGCCGCGGAGTTGTAGAGGTCGGACGGTCGAGAGAACGCCGCCCCTTTGATTTCAGAAAAGAGAGGACTGCAAATGGCCAGCGATAAGGTCGTGACGCTTAGCGAGGACAACTGGGAGCAGGAAGTCCTCAAGTCGGATACCCCCGTTCTGGTGGACTTCTGGGCGTCGTGGTGCGGCCCGTGCCGCATGGTGGCGCCGGTCCTGGATCAGATCGCCACCGAGATGGAAGGCAAGGTGCGCGTCGCGAAGCTGGACGTCGACTCCAACCAGAAGATCGCGTACGACTTCAAGGTGTCGAGCATCCCGACGTTCATCCTGTTCAAGGACGGCCAGATGGCGGACCGCATAATGGGTGCGCTGCCGAAGTCGGCTTTCGAGAGCTTCATCAACCGCAATTTGTCCGGCGATTGAGCCCATCCGTATCGAGGAGCTGAGGGCCGGGCTGGAGGAGCGGGGCTGCAATGCCCTGCTCGTCCTCGCCCGGTCGTCTCAGGACCCCGACCTCGCCTCCTTCGTCGGGGACGTCCATCTCGGTGACAGCCAGCTTATCGTTCCCCTTCAGGGGCCTGCCTGCCTCGCTTACCAGACCGCCATGGAGCGGGACGAGGCTGCGAAGACCGGCCTCCGCCTCATCACCCCCGAGTACCTCGACATGACACGGTGGCAGAACCTGGCCGCCGAGCCCGGCGACGTCATGGCCTGGGTGGCGGAGCGGTCTCTCGAAGCGGCCGGAGTCGCTCCGGGCCGCGTCGCCCTCGCCGGGCACGGCCAGGCCGGGCTGATCCAGGCCGCCACCGCTGCCCTGGCCCGCAAGGGCTGGATCTGGGTGCCGGGCAATCCGATCGTCCTCGCCGTGCGCAAGAAGAAAACCACGGCCGAGGTGGCTGCGATCCGCACCGCTGCCGAAGGGGTGATGGATGCGGTACGCCGGGTGGCGGGCCGCCTCGCCGAGGCTACTGTCCGGGAGGGCGAGCTCTGGAGTGAAGGGGAGCGGCTGACGGTCGCCCGCCTGCGCTCCGAGGTCGGGCAGGCCCTCGCCGCCCGCGGGCTGGAGCAGCCCAAGGGGAACATCATCGCGCCGGCGGAGGAGGGGGGCGTGCCCCATTCGAGCGGCACGCAGGAGCGCGTGCTCCGGGCGGGTGAGCCGTTGGTCGTGGACATCTACCCGCGGGGCGCGATGTTCGCCGACTGCACCCGGACGTTCTGTGTAGGCGAGCCCTCTCCGGCCCTGCGCCGCGCCCATGATCTCGTCCTCCAAGCCCTGGAGCTGTCGCACCTGCGCGCGCGGCCGGGCGTTCGCGGCTGGGACCTCCAGGAGGAGGTCTGCGCCTTCTTCGAGTCCGAGGGGTTCCCGAGCCCGATCTCCGATCCCAAAACGATCCGCGGCTACGTCCACAACCTTGGCCATGGCGTGGGCTTCGACCTCCACGAGCAGCCGGTCTTCCGCAAGGCCTCGGGAGCCGAGGGGGTCCTCCGCGAGGGGGATGTCTTCACCCTGGAGCCGGGGCTCTACGATCCCCAGGAAGGGTATGGCGTGCGGTTGGAAGACCTGGTTCACCTGGGACCGGGGGGGCTCGAGAATCTCACGCCCCTGCCTTACGAGCTCGATCCCCGGGGTTGGCCGGAAAGGACTTAAAGGACCTAAAGGACGTAAAGGACACAAAGGACGAAAACGGGCCTCCGCGTCCTTTAGGTCGTTTACGTCCTTTACGTCCTTTACGTCCTTTTGGTCCTTTCCGGCTGTAGGATTCCGCCCATGGCGGAAGACATCGCGGCATACGAAAAGCTCGGGGCGTTCTACCTGGGACGGCCCTTCGACCTGCAGCGCGGGGAGGCCTCGGCCACCCCGCTCCTCTACGACTCGCGCGACCTGCTGACCCACGCGGTCTGCGTCGGCATGACCGGCAGCGGCAAGACCGGGCTCCTGATCTCCCTGATCGAGGAGGCCGCGATCGACCGCATCCCCGCGCTGATCATCGATCCCAAGGGCGACCTGGCCAACCTCCTCCTGACCTTCCCGGAGCTGCGGCCGGCCGACTTCGCGCCGTGGATCGATCCGGATGCCGCGGCCCGCGCCGGGCTCACGCCGGAGGCTTTCGCGGCCAAGGAAGCCGAAACCTGGCGCGCGGGGCTCGAACAGTGGGGGCAGAGCGGCGAGCGCATCGCGCGCTTGAAGGAGGCGGCGGAATTCGCCGTCTACACCCCCGGGAGCGAGGCCGGCCTGCCGGTCTCCATCCTCGCCTCGCTCGACGCGCCACCGCCCGAGGTCATCGAGGACGGCGACCTCCTTCGCGAGCGGGTTACGACGCTGGTGGCGAGCCTGCTCTCGCTCCTGGGGATCGACTCCGATCCGGTCCGCGGGCGGGACTCGATCCTCATGGCCACGATCTTCGACGCGGCCTGGCGGCAGGGCAAGGGGCTCGACCTGGCGGCGCTCATCCAGCAGATCCAGAAGCCGCCGGTGGAGCGGATCGGGGTCATGGACCTGGAGTCGTTCTATCCCGCCAAGGAGCGCTTCGAGCTGGCCATGGCGGTGAACAACCTGCTCGGCTCGCCCGGCTTCGGGGCCTGGCTCCACGGCGAGCCGATGGACATCGACCGCCTGCTCTACACCGCCTCGGGCAAGCCGCGGGTCTCGATCTTCTCGATCGCCCACCTCTCGGACCGCGAGCGGATGTTCTTCGTCTCCCTGCTGCTCAACCAGACGCTCGGCTGGGCGCGCAGCAAGCCGGGCACGAGCAGCCTGCGGGCGATCCTGTGCATGGACGAGGTCTTCGGCTACATGCCGCCGGTCGCGGAGCCGCCGTCGAAGAGGCCGCTCCTGACTCTCCTCAAGCAGGCGCGCGCATTCGGCCTCGGCCTCGTGCTCGCCACTCAGAACCCGGTGGACATCGACTACAAGGGGCTCGGCAACGTCGGCACCTGGTTCCTGGGCCGCCTGCAGACCGAGCGCGACAAGCAGCGCCTCCTGGACGGGTTGGAAGGCGCCAGTACCTCGGGCAGTGGCGCGGCCTTCGACCGCAAGCGGATCGAGGAGATCCTCTCCGGGCTCGGCAAGCGGGTCTTCTTCCTGCACGACGTGCACGAGGATGCGCCGGCCGTGTTCCAGACGCGCTGGGCGATGTCCTACCTGCGCGGCCCGCTCACCCGGCCCGAGCTCAAGCGTCTGATGGATCCGCGCAAGCAGACGCCGCCGGCCGGCCGCGTGACCTCCCAGGGTCCCACCGCGGGCGTCACTCCGCAGGCTGCGGTAGCTTCCACTGCTCCGGCGGCGGCCGCTGTCGCACCTACCACGCCGCAGCCCACGGACGGGCAGGTCGACCTGCCGACCGTGCTCCCTCCGGATATCCCGCAGAGCTTCCTGCCGGTGCGCACCCGGCCGGACGGCGTGGTCTACGAGCCCCATCTCTACGCCGCCGCGACCGTCCACTACGTGGAGCCGAAGGCGGGGATCGACCATGCCGAGGAATTCTCCCTGCTGGCGCCGCTCGCCGAGAGTGGGGATGTGGATTGGTACGCGGCCGAGCCGGTCGAGGTGGAGAAGGAGTCGCTGGAGCCGGAGCCGGTCCCCGGAGCGCGCTTCTGCCCGTTGCCCGCTCCGGCGGCGCGGGCGCGCAGCTACGACGGCTGGCGCAAGGGGCTGGAGGACTCCCTCTACCGCACGCGGCGGCTGGAGGTCTTCCGCAGCGTCAACTTCGGCGCGCTGTCGCAGCCCGGCGAGACCGAGCGCGACTTCCGCATCCGGCTGGGCGACCTCGCGCGGGAACGGCGGGATGCCCAGGTCGATGCGCTGCGCCAAAAGCACGGTCCCAAGGCGGCCCAGATCGAGGAGCGCCTCCGCCGCGCCGAGCAGACAAAGGAGAAGCAGGAGGCCCAGGCGTCGAGCCAGACCTGGAGCACCGTGATCTCCGCCGGCACCGCGGTCATGGGAGCGCTCTTCGGCCGCAAGACCATGAGCTACGGCAACGTGAGCCGGGCGGGCAGCGCCATGCGCAGCGTGAGCAGGACCATGCAGGAGCGCAAGGACGTGGCGCACGCCGAGGAGACCATCGAGTCCCTGAAGAAGAAGCTCGCGGACCTGAACGTCGAGCTGGAGGCCGAGATCGAGCGCCTGGAGCAGCGTCTGGACCCCGAGGCCGAGGAGCTGGAGGTCCTGGGACTGAAGCCCCGGCGCCAGGACATCGAGGTGCGGGCCCTCACCCTCGCCTGGGCGCCGAAGCGGGACGGGGAGGCGGCGTGGTAGGGGGCCCTCACCCCCAGCCCCTCTCCCAGCCGCACGCCCGGACCCCCGGGAGAGGGGGGCGCGCGAGATCAACCGGCATCGCCATACATGGCTCGCCGGAGAACTGAGCCAAGCTTCTGCTGTGAAACAAGGAACAGATGGAGAAGAGGTCGGATCTCGAGGCCTCCCCTCTCCCGGGGGTCCGGGTGTGCGGCTGGGAGAGGGGCCGGGGGTGAGGGCCTCCGGGGGAAGGCCAGCGCCTCCGCCTGCGTTATCCTAGTTACACGGATGGCCCCAACCGCCAGCCGCTGACGAAAGGAGCCGCCATGGAGACTCTCCTCAGCATACTTCTCGGCCTCGGCCTGGCCGCGGCCTGCGGTTTCCGGGTCTTTGTGCCTCTCCTCGTCATGAGCATCGCCTCCCGTGCCGGCGCCGGCTATCTGGAGCTCGGCGATGGCTTTGCCTGGATCGGCACCACCGCAGCCCTGATCACCTTCTCGCTCGCGACCGCGCTGGAGGTCGCCGGCTACTACATCCCCTGGGTGGACAACCTGCTCGACGCCATCGCCACGCCGACCGCGATCGTCGCGGGCGTGATGGTGACGGCCTCGTCGGTCACCGAGGTGGACCCGTTCCTGCGCTGGACGCTCGCCATCCTGGGCGGCGGCGGCACGGCGGCCATCTTCCAGGGCATTACCGCCACGGCGCGCCAGGTTTCGTCCTTCACCACGGGCGGCCTCGGCAACCCGGTGATCGCCACGATGGAGGCGGGCGGCTCGGTCCTGCTGTCCGTGCTCGCGATCGTGGTACCGGTCGTGGCGATGCTGATCGTCGTGAGCCTCCTCTACTTCGGCGTCAAAAGGCTGCTCTTCCGGCGTCCCGCTCGGGCTGTCTGAGGATGCTCATCCGTCGTCTCCAGCTTCTCGCCGTAGCGCTGCTGGCCGCCGGCTGCGCTTCGTCGGATGTTGCGAACCTGGATTCCGGCGACGTTGCGCGCGAGCTGCGCAACCGCGGGCTCGAGCCATCCGGCGTGGTCATCCCCTATGAGATGACCGAGGAGATGCGGGCGTGGGCCCACCGCCTGGTGCCCGAGGAGACGGCGCCGGAAAAGCGCCTGGAGACCCTGCTCGCCGGCATTGTCGATCCCGACAAGCTCAAGGTCGTGTACGAGCCCCGCTACACCGCCACGGCGCAGGAAGTCTTCGAAACCCGCCGCGCCAACTGCCTGGCCTTCACCAGCCTCTTCGTGGGCATGGCGCGGGAGGTCGGCGTGCCCGCTTTCTTCCTCGACGTGGACGACGTCGAGAGGTTCGAGAAAGAGGGCGACCTCGTGGTGGTCTCCGGGCACGTGAGCGCCGGCTACGGCATGGGCACCGAGCTCAAGATCCTCGACTTCTCAGCCGCGCCGGAGCCCGGCTACCGCCGTGTGCATCGGATCTCCGACCTGACCGCCATCGCCCTCTTCCACTCCAACCGCGGCGGCGAGCTGCTGCGGATCGGCAAGCAGGACGAGGCCCTGCCGTGGCTGCTGAAAGCCGTGACGATCGATCCGGATCTGCCCGGCGCCTGGATCAACTACGGCGTGGCCCTGCGCCGGAGCGGCGACCTGACCCGGGCGGAGGAGGCCTACCGCAAGGCTCTAGAGATCGATCCCCAGGCCGTCTCGGCCTATCAGAACCTGGCGGCGCTCCTGCGCCACCAGGGCAAGCAACAGGAAGCTGAGGATCTGCTGGCGCTGTCCGGTACGCTGGGCAGCCGCAACCCCTACATCTACCTCTCGTTGGGGGACTTGAGCCTCGCCCATGGCCGCATCGACGAGGCGCGGCGTTTTTACAAGCGGGCGCTGCGCCTCTACCGCGACAGCGCCGAGCCGTACGCCGCCATGGGCATCGCCGCCCTCGCCTCGGGCGACGCCGGGGAGGCCCACCGCTGGATGCGCAAGGCGGTCGCCATCGACCAGGAGAACCAGCGGGTCAAGGTGCTGGTCGCACGGCTTGGCGGATGAACCTGGGCGGATGAGGGCCTGGCGGATCTGGATCGATACCGGGGGCACCTTCACCGACTGCCTTGCAGTCGATCCCGGAGGGCGCCTGCATCGCGCCAAGGTGCTCTCGACGAGCGCCCTGCGCGGCCGGATCGCCGAACGCATCGGGCCCGCCACGCTGCGCATCGAAGCCGGCTGGAGCGTGCCGGACGGCTTCCTCCGCGGTTTTGAGCTGAGGCTCCTTTCCGAGGGAATTCCGCGCAAGGTAACCCGGCAGACAGGCAGCATCCTGGAGCTGGACGGTCCGCTCGAGGATGAAGGTACCTTCGAGCTGCGCTCGCCCGAAGAGGCCCCGATCCTGGCCGCCCGGCTCGTCACCGGTACGCCCCTGGACCAGCCGCTGCCGGAGATCGCCATGCGGCTGGCCACCACCCGCGGCACCAACGCCCTGTTGGAGCGCAAGGGGGCGCCCACGGCGCTCTTCATCACCCGCGGCTTCGCCGACCTCCTGATCATCGGCACCCAGCAGCGGCCCGACCTCTTCGCCCTCAACATCGAGAAGCCCCGGCCGCTCTATCAGGAGGTTGTCGAGGTGGAGGAGCGCCTCGCCTCAAACGGTGCCGTGCTCACCCCCTTGGAGGTCGAGGGGCTGCGGGAGAGCATCGGAAACCTGCACCGCGCGGGGATCCGTTCGGCCGCGGTCGCCCTGATGCACTCCTACCGCAACCCAGTCCACGAGGAAGCCGTGGGGGAGCTGCTGCGCGAGGCGGGCTTTCGCCACATCTCCCTGTCCTCGCTCCTGGCGCCGCTCATCAAGCTGCTGCCCAGGGCCGAGACCGCGGTCGTTGACGCCTATCTCTCGCCCATCCTGGAGGGTTACCTCGACCGGGTCGGCAAGGCGCTGTCGCGAGGGACCCTCCATGTGATGACCAGCGCGGGCGGCCTGGTGCGGGCCGGCTCCTTTCACGCCAAGGACAGCCTGCTCTCCGGGCCTGCCGGCGGGGTAGTGGGGGCCGCGCTCTCGGGCCGGCGCTCCGGCTTCTCTCGGATCATCGCCTTCGACATGGGCGGCACGAGCACCGATGTGGCGCGCTACGACGGTGACTTCGAGTACCTCTTCGAGCACCGCGTGGGCGACGCCCACCTCGTGGCTCCGGCCCTGGCGGTCGAGAGCGTGGCCGCCGGTGGCGGCTCGATCTGTGGATTCGACGGCGGTCAGCTCCATGTAGGACCGGAGAGTGCCGGCGCCTGGCCTGGGCCTGCCTGCTACGGGGCCGGTGGTCCGCTCACCCTGACGGACGTCAATCTCCTCCTTGGCCGGCTCGATCCGGACCGCTTCGAGATCCCCTTGGACGCAGGAGCCGCGGAGCGAGCCCTGGAAGGAATGGGGGAGCAGTTACTGGAGGGTTTCCTGGAGATCGCGAACGAGCGCATGGCCGAGGCGATCCGGAGCATCTCGCTGCGCCGGGGCTACGACCCTGCCGAATATGCCCTGGTCGCCTTCGGAGGAGCCGGAGCCCAGCATGCCTGCGCGCTGGCGGAGCTGCTGGGGATGGGGCACGTCGTCGTGCCCAGGGACGCCGGCTTGTTGTCCGCGCTCGGTCTGGGTGCAGCCGTGGTCGAGCGTTTCGCCCATCGTCAGATCCTGGAGCCGCTGACCCAGGTGGAAGGCCAGCTCTCCGGCTGGCTAGACGAGCTGGGCCGCGAAGCCGCGGAAGCGGTGGCGGCAGAGGGTATCCCCGGCGAGGTACGGCGGCGCATCGTGAATCTCCGGTTCGTGGGCCAGGACGAGGCCCTGCCCATCGAGGGCGAGCCCTTCGAGGAAGCCTTTGCCATTGCCTATCGGGAGATCTATGGCTACGCCCCCGAGGGGAGGGCCATCGAGGTGGAGTCGATCCGGGTCGTAGCCTCCTCCGCGGAGGAGGAGCTGTCCGTGGAGGCTGTGGAGACGGAAGTGGCGGTGTCCAGCACTCGCCGGTGCTGGGTTGCGGGGGCTTGGAACGAGGTTTCCGTCTACGACCGTGCCCACCTCGCCTCAGGGGAAGTCTTTCCGGGCCCTGCGCTGGTTTTCGAGAGCCACAGCGCGACCGTGGTGGCAGGCGGATGGCAAGGGAGGGTGGACGGCGCCGGCAATCTGGTGCTCTCGATCTCTAGCGGTATAGATTCCCCTTGACCATGGACCCGCTCGCAAGGCTCCGCCGGCTCCGGACCGTCTGCAAAGTCCTCGCTGGCTTCGTGCTCGCCTGTGGGATCGCGGGCTGGTTCCTGATCGAGGGCTTCCAGCTTCGCCCCTTCGGGAAGGTACCGGACGCGCTGCCGGTCTCCATCACCTTCCTCGCCGCGGTGATGATCCTGCTCGCCTCCCGTCTCCGCACGGGGATCCTGCGGAGCGGCCTTCCGTCGAACCGCATGATCCCGATCGATCCGGGAAACCTGCTGTCCGCCTACCAGAGGGCGACCCTGGTGAGCTTCGCGGTCCTGGAGCTAGCCGCGCTGATGGGCCTTCTGGTGGCCCTGCTCTCGGGCTCGTCGTTTTACGGGGTGGTGCTCTGCTTGGCGAGCTTCCTCTCGATGCTCCTGCGCTGGCCCAACGCCTACGAGGTCGGCCGCCTGGCGCGGGGGCGTGTGTCGCCCTGATCGATCAAGGCAATCCGAAGTAGAAATCGTTTGCCTGGGGATCGAGGGCGAACCGGATGGAGTCGAGAAGACCGGAATAGCCGAGGAAGGTCGCTCCACTCGGCCAGTCCGTGGAGATGAGGAAAGTACCGGCAATGAGCAGGTGATCCCCCTCGTCCGCGGGGAAGCTGAAAGGAACCCTGATAAGACGGCCCTTCATGAGCCCGAGAGGCGTGAGCATCCTGCCGGATCTCCGTCATCCAGCGAGAGTCCGATACGCTCCGCCAGATCAGGCGCCATGACAGACCATGCAGCACCGGTGTCCAACTGCGCATAGACCTCGATTGCGTTCTCGAACTTCACTCGCACGTAGACCTTGGCCGTTGGGTCACTCGCCGCGGGGGCGTGATCCGCAAACTTGGACCTGCCCTGGGTGAAACGCACGAAGCCGAGTCGAAGCAAAGGAAGAGGTCAGTCAGGGATGCGGTGGAACAGAGGAGCGCGCTCGAGCGGCCGCTCTTCAACTTGAGCGTCCAAATCCTTGAGGCTCTCGGCATGAGCAACCAGCCGGTCGCCCAACACGGCGACCCATTGACCCCGGTAGGCAGGGCCATGTGTGTCCAGCCAGCGCAATTCGGCATCACGATTGAGGCCGCTGGACGGCACGGATCCAATCACCCTGGCCGGACTGAGCAACTCCTTCCACCGCGCCAGGGCCGGGTCATGAGGGAGCCTTTGGAGAGCCTCCTGAAGCACTCTGCGGGCGCCTCCGACCCGGTCGGTTCCGGCAAGCTCCCGGATCCGGGCCACGTACGATTCTGCCGTCTCTTCGTAAGGAACTTTCATCGGTTCAGCCATGCCGTCCTCGCTCCCCTCCGTCGCCGGTCCATGATACATCAGGACGCGTGAGGGAGGAAAGTCACCTGGCCGGCACGAGGAGCGTGGCCTTGCCTTTGGTGCGCTTGCCGTACTCCTCGACGATGCGCTCGCCGATCTTCCGGCCGGTGCCGGCTTTGGCGACGATCACGACCGAGCCCCCAAAGCCTCCGCCGGTGATGCGGCCGCCGTAGACGTCGCGCTCGCGGCGGGCCAGCTCCACGAGGAGGTCGATCTCGGGGATGGAGACCTCGTAGTCGTCGCGCAGCGATTGGTGCGAGAGGTAGAGCAGCTTGCCGAGGCGCACCAGGTCCCCCTCCTGCATGGAGGCTACGGCCGAGCGCACCCGGGCGTTTTCGGTGATGACGTGGCGCGCCCGGCGGTCGAGCGGCTCGGGCAGCTGGGCAAGCCTCCAGAGGTCCTGGTTGTCCAGGTCCCGGAGCTGGCGGAAGCCGAGTATCTCCGCGGCCTGCTCGCACTCCTGCCTACGGATGCGGTATTCCCCGCTGGCATGGTTGTGCGAGATCCCCGAATCGATCACCACCAGCTCGGCCCCGGCCGGCAGGGGCACCCGCTCGAAGCGGAGCGAGCGCGTGTCCAGGAAGATGGCCTTGCCTTCGTCGCCGAGGCTCGCGGCCATCTGGTCCATCACCCCCACGGGCGCACCCACGAAATCGTTCTCCGCCTTTTGACCGGCGAGCGCGATCTCGATGTCGTCGATCTCCAGGGCGAAGGCCTCACGCAGGCCGCGGAGGAGCGAGACTTCCAGGGCCGCGCTGGAGGAGAGTCCGCTGCCGAGAGGGACCTCTGAGCTGATCCGGAGGTCGAAGCCGCGGAGCCGATGGCCCGCCTCCTGGAGCACCTGGGTTATCCCCTGCACGTAGTCGAGCCAGCCGCGGCCGGGCGTCTCCTCGCCCAGACGGTACTCCTCGATCCCCGGCTCCTTGATTTCGGCGCTCCAGGCGCGGACGAGGGTGCCGATGCGCGTGCCGATCTCCACCCGCGTGCGCTGGGGGATCGCCATGGGGAGCACGAAGCCGCCGTTGTAGTCCGTGTGCTCGCCGATCAGGTTCACCCGGCCGGGCGCATCGGCTGTGACCGTCGGCTCGCGCCCGAACAGCTCTTCGAACCCTGGCGCGCCCGTACGGCGCTCCGCTTCGTTCATCGTGTCATTCAAGACTCACCTCCACGGCCTGCAGCTCGGTTACCTTCTCTTCGGGCAGTGTATCCGCGGTGAACACTCCGGCGCCGATTTCGCTGCCCGCCAGGAACTTCAGGCGTCCCGGCATGCGGTAGGCGGGGTAGACCTCGACGTGGAGGTGCGCCTCGGGATGGGGCTCGCCGTCGGTCGGCGCCTGATGGAAGACCAGGATGTACGGGAACGGCTTGTCCCACAGCTTGTCGTACTTGAGGAGCACCGTCTTGAGGGCACGGGCGAAATCGGCGCGCTCCCCGGGGTCGAGGTCGGCTATCGACGGCGCCGGCCGCCGCGGCGCTACCCAGGCCTCGTAAGAGTAGCGCGCGCAGACCGGCATCCACGCGAGCGCTTGTTCGCCTGCGTAGAGAGTGCGCCGGCCGTCCTCCAACTCGCGGCGGATCAGATCCTCCAGCAGGCCGCTGCCGTTCTTCTCCAGCCATTCCCGCTGTTGGGCGAGCTCCCGCGCCGGGATCGGCGGGATGAACGGATAGGCATAGATCTGGCCGTGCGGATGGTGGAGGGTCACTCCCACTTCCACGCCCCGGTTCTCGAAGGGAAAGACATATTGAACGTCCGGCCTCGCGCCGAGCTCGCGGTAGCGGTCGGCCCAGACCTCGATGATCAGCTCGAGGCGGTCGAGGGGGAGCCCGCCGAGGGAGGCCTTGGGGTCCTGCGTGAAGACCACCACCTCGCAGACCCCCTTGCCCGGCCGGGTGTCCACGATCGCCTCCGGCGCCGGCTCCTCGGCCTGGAGCGTGAGCGTGGGGAAGCGGTTCTCGAAGACGGCCACCTCCCAGTTGCCGGCCGGCACCTCGGTGGGATTCTCCGGGTCGACCGTGGGAGCCAGGGGGTTGTACTCGGGCGGCGGCAGGAACGTGCGGTTCTGGCGGTGGTTGGCATAGGCCACCCACTCGCCGCGCAGCGGATGCCAGCGCAGGTGCGACTTCGTTCCTGGAGGAGTACTGCTCGGGCTCGGAGCCTCCATGTCTTCCGCGAGGGGCTCGCGGGCGTAGAGGACGAGCGCTCGTCCGTCCGGCTTGGTCAAGGACAGCTTGTGCATCAGTCGTCCTCGAACGAAAGCGGCACCTCCGGCTCATGCCGGGTGCCCGAGCCGCTGGCGCTCTCCGTCGTCTTCTGGCGCCGGAGCTTCGACTCGCCGCGGGTGGCGGCGGCGATCTGCTCCAGGGGGAACTTGGGCGTGCGGTCGGCGCGCAGCAAGCCGTTCGCCTCCTGGTAGGTGTCGGTGAACTGGGTGTAGCAGAACCCGGCGAACAGCGGGCTCGAGTGGACGGCGTGGAGGATGTCGGTATAGAGCGCGGCCAGCTCGTCGCTGCTGGCGGCACGGGAGTAGCCCCAGGTCCCACGCTCGGACGAGGACGTGATGCCGCCGAACTCGGTCAGCATCACGGGCTGGCCGTTGTGAGCGGTTTCCTCCAGCACGAGCAGCCGGCCGCCGGGGCGCTCCCGCTGCAGCAGGCGGGGCAGGTGGTCGTGCGCGAGGTAGCGTTGCGCGATCCTCTCGGGGTCCGCGTCGTAGTCGTGGATGCCGATGATATCGGTCGCGACGCTCTCCCAGCCGTCGTTGCCGATGACCGGCCGGTTGGAATCGAGCGTCTTGGTCAGATGGTAGAGGGCGCGCACGTAATGGCGCTCGGCTTGGCTGTCCGGCAGGTTGGGCACGCCCCAGGACTCGTTGAAGGGGACCCAGGCGATGATGCAGGGGTGGCTGTAGTCGCGGCGGACGACGTCCATCCACTCGCGGGTGAGCCGCTGGATCGAGCGCTTGGTGAAGCGGTAGGCGCTCGGCATCTCCTCCCAGACCAGCAGGCCGAGCATGTCGGCCCAGTAGAGGTAGCGCGGGTCCTCGATCTTCTGGTGTTTGCGCACGCCGTTGAAGCCCATGGCCTTGGCCAGCTCCACGTCCTTGCGCAGAGCGTCGTCGTCCGGCGCCGTCAGCCCGGTCTCGGGCCAGTAGCCCTGGTCGAGGACCATCCTGAGCTGATAGGGACGGCCGTTGAGCACGATGCGGTCCCCCTGGATGGCGAGCGTGCGCAGGGCGGTGTAGCTGCGCACCTCGTCCAGGAGCTCGCCGCGGTCGGCCCAGAGCTTCACTTCGACATCGATGAGCGTCGGCTTCGCCGGGCTCCAGAGCAGCTCGTTGCGGAAGTCGTCGATACCGGGGTCGGACAGGGCGATGCGGCGGTGCACCTCGCCGGCCACGACCGTGTAGCTGTCGTCGGCGAGGATCTGGCTGCCGGCGCGCAGCTTGATGCCCAGGCGCATCCGGTCCCGGGGCTCGCCGCCCATCCAGGCTTCGAAGCTGATCTCCCATCTGTCGAGGCTCGGCGTCCAGCGCAGGCTGTCGATCCAGGTGGGCGGGACCTTCTCGATCCAGACGGTCTGCCAGATGCCTGTCGTCCGCGGGTACCAGATGGAGTGCGGCTCGAGCTGCCAGTCCTGCTTGCCGCGCGGCTTTCCGAGGTCGGCCGGATCGTCGTCGGCCCGGACCACGATCGTCTGCTCCGTTGACTCGCCAGGGGGGCCAGGGGGCAGGAGCAGGTCCGTGATGTCCGCCCAGAACGGGGTGTACCCCCCTTCGTGGCGGACGGCTACCGAGCCGTTGACCCACACCTTGGCCGCCCAATCCACGGCGCCGAAGTGGAGGATCAGGCGCTCGCCGTCGGCCAGGGGCGGGGCGTGGAAGGTCCGGCGGTACCAGCACCGGCGGTAGAACCCGGTGTTGCCGATCCCGCTCGCCGGCGTCTCGGGCGAGTAGGGGACGAGGATGCTCGCCTTCCAGGTGACCTCGCCGGGGATGTCCCAGCGCTGGTCGGGGTCGATGGCGAACTCCCAGGGCCCGTTCAGGGATTCCCAGGTGTCCCGCTGGAGGAGAGGCCTGGGGTATCCGTGCTTCAAGGCGCGGGCTGCGAAGTTTTTGGAGAGCGGTCGTCTGGGCATGTCACCCCCCGCCCGGCTGCAAGGAGGATGCCGGGAGCGCGAGAAGAGCCGGAAAGAACCTCCGGGGGCGGCGCTTATGCTCCGAAATCGGCCTCTCCCGACTCTCCCCCAAGAGGGGATGCTCCCGCCCCAAATATTTTAGGAGCATGAGCCAGGTCCAGGGAGACAGAATCTCTTCGGATTTGGAGCATACTGCCTTTCATCAAGGGCTAGGTGAAAGATTTTGCTCCCAAAGCAACAGCATGAGGCTCCGAGGAGATTGCTTTCGCTCCTAAATCAGTTGGTTATGCTCCGAAAACATGTTTAGTGGCCCTTCGGGTAAATGGTTTTGCTCCTACTCCGTGCGATTTAGGAGCAAAACTATCGGGTGCGGACGGTAAATCCTTTGATTTAGGAGCATCCGGATACGGGTGGGAGACCGCGGAGACGGCGGATGCTCCGAAGTTGGACTACACTGTGAGCCATGCGCCCTGAAGCGGTCCAACTGGAGCTGTTCACACACCGGTTCGCGGCGGTTGCGCGGCAGATGGGCGAGCGGCTGCGGCGCACCGCCGTGTCGACCAACGTCAAGGAGCGGCTCGACTTCTCGTGCGCCCTCCTCGATGCGGCCGGCGAGCTCGTGGTCAACGCGCCACACATCCCCGTACACCTCGGCGCCCTCGGGCTCTGCGTGCGGCGGGTGCGCGAGGTCATCGCCATGGAGCCCGGGGACGTGGTGGTCACCAACCACCCGGCGTTCGGCGGCTCCCACCTTCCCGATGTCACGGTCGTCACGCCCGTCTTCGAAGGCGGTGATCTCGGCCATCTCCTCGGCTACGTCGCCAGCCGCGCCCATCATGCCGAGATCGGCGGCATACGGCCCGGCTCCATGCCTCCGGGTGCTACGCGCTTGGTGGAGGAGGGAGTCGTGATCCCCCCGATGTACCTGGTCCGGGCCGGCGAGCCACGCTGGGAGGAGATGCGCCGCGTCCTCCTCGATGCTCCCCATCCCACGCGGGCGGTGGAGGAGAACCTGGCCGACCTGCGCGCCGCCGTTGCCGCGAGCCACCGCGGGGCCGAGGCGCTGCTCGCCCTCGCCCGGGAACATGGGCGCGAGACCGTCGCTCATTACATGGACGCGCTCAAGGTGCGCGCGGAGGCTCGGCTGAGGGAGGCTCTTTCGCGGCTGCCGGCGAGCAGCTACGAGGCTGTCGAGAGCCTGGACGACGGCTCGCCCATCCAGGTGGCGATCCGGATCTCGGCCGAAGGCGCGGTCGTCGACTTCACCGGATCGGCCGGGGTCCACCCCGGCAACCTCAATGCGCCGCCGGCCGTGATCAGGAGCGCCGTCCTCTACGTCCTGCGCCTGCTCATCGCCGAGCCCCTGCCGCTCAACGAGGGCATCCTGCGTCCCGTGGAGATCCGCATCCCGCCCGGGATGCTCAACCCTCCCTTCCCCGACGATCCGGCCCATGCCGCCGATGCTCCTGCTGTCGTCGGGGGGAACGTCGAGACCAGCCAGCGCGTGGTCGACACGCTCCTGAAGGCGCTCGGCCTCGCCGCGTGCAGCCAGGGGACGATGAACAACCTCCTCTTTGGCAACGCCCGCTTCGGCTATTACGAGACGGTCTGCGGCGGCGCGGGCGCGGGGCCGGGCTTCCATGGCGCGAGCGCAGTCCACACCCACATGACCAACACGCGGATCACCGATCCCGAGGTGCTGGAGCACCGCTACCCCGTGCTCGTCGAGCGCTTCGCGGTCCGCAGGAATTCGGGCGGAGGGGGAATCTGGCGCGGCGGCGACGGCGCCGTACGGGAGTTGCAGTTCCTCGAGCGGATGTCGGTCTCCCTCCTGACCCAGCACCGGGTGGAGGCTCCGTATGGTGGGGAAGGCGGCCAGCCCGGGATGCCGGGACGGCAGCGGCTCGTCCGGGCCTATGGAGCGGAGATCGAGCTGGAGCCCGTGGACGGCTGCGAAGTCGGTCCCGGGGACCGGCTCATCCTGGAGACCCCGGGCGGGGGAGGGTGGGGGACTGCCGCAGCACCTCATAGAGAGCCAATGCCACGCTCGTCGAAAGATTGAGCGAGCGGATCTCCGGGTCCAGCATGGGGATCTTCACCAGGCGGTCGCGGTAGCGCTCCCGCACCTCGCGGGGGAGGCCGACGCTCTCCCGGCCGAACACCAGCACGGTCCGCTCCGAATATTCGACGCTCCAGAAGTCTCTAGTCGCCTCGGCGCTGAAGAAGAAAGGCTCGCCCAACTCCGGCATTTGCTGCTCGAACGCCGGCCAAGATGGCCAGATGCGGGGATCGACCCGAGGCCAGTAGTCGAGGCCGGCGCGGCGGACCTCGCGCTCGTCGAGGGAAAAGCCGAGCGGCTCCACCAGGTGGAGCTGCGCGCCGGCCGCGAGACAGGTGCGGCCGGCGTTCCCCGTGTTCCAGTGGATCTCGGGCTCGACGAGGACGACGTGCAGGCCGGTCCTCACTCCAGGCGGACCCGGGCCTCGCCGACGCCGCAGTCGATCTCGACCTCGGCCTTGCCGGAGCCCTTGGTCCAGTCCAACTCGTGGCCAACGAAGCCGGAGCCCTCGATGCTGCGCCCTCCGGCGAGGAGGTGGGCGTCGCCCACGCCCGTGTCGACGTGGACTTCGCCGACGGCGGACTCGGGCATGACGACCATGACGTCGCCCACGCCCAGGTTGGCATTGAGGTCGGCCTCCAAACCCTTGATCGTCATCGCGCCGACCCCCAGCTCGGCATTGAGCGGCAGGTCGCGCGGCACGGTCACACGGAAGTTGCCCTCCATGCCGCGGTCGCCGGACTTGGGCCACCCTTTCAGCTCCACCTTCAGCTTGTCGCCGGAGCTGATGGCCAGCTCGACCTTCTTGGCGGCCTCGATGCAGCGCGTCTTGCGCGCAGAGTCGCACTCCAGCTCGACATGGATCTCCACCTCGCGGCCGGAGCCCACTTCGACCTGGAGGTCTCCGACGGGGAAGTCCAGGTGGATGCGGGAAGCGTCGGCAGCGGAAACCTGGCGTTCGAGGGTACGGACGACTTCATCCGCAGCAGCTGGCAGGGCAGCCAGCAGAGCGGCGGCTACAAACGGAATGAGCTTTTTCATTGAGCTTCTCCTCCCTTGATGAGACCACTACGGGAGGACCGCCGCCAGGGTTTCGGCATCGATCTTGCCTTTTGTATTTCCCATGAGAGGCTTCCCATGAGCACGCCCGCGCCCCCTTTCCAGGAAGCCCACCTCCACTCCCGTCCCATCCGGGACCTCGGGCTGCGCATCGCGGGTACGGCGCTGGAGCCCGTGCTCGCCGAGTTCGACGGCGAGCTTGCCCGCGCCGGCATCCGCAGGGTCCGCCCGCGTTTCTACCTGTCGAGCGAGTGGGGAGTCCCCTTCGGCACCATTGCGATCGCGATCCCGTTCTATCTCGCCAGCCGCGAGCTGACCGAGCTGCACGCCGAGCGCACCGGCCATGTCGAGGGGCTCGGCCGGGGCGAGCTCCTGCGCTACCTGCGGCACGAGATGGGGCACGTGGTCAACTACGCCTGGCGGCTCTACGAGGACGAGGACTGGGTCAAGCTCTTCGGCTCCATGACCCAGCCCTACAAGGAGGAGTACCGCCCCGAGCCGTTCAGCCGCCGCTTCGTCCGCCATCTGCCGGGCTGGTACGCCCAGAAGCATCCGGACGAGGACTGGGCCGAGACCTTCGCGGTCTGGATGACGCCGGGCTTCGACTGGCGCGCCGAGTACGGGGGCTGGCCCGCCGTGCTGGAGAAGCTGGAGTACTGCGACCGCGCGATGACCGCGCTCAGGGACACCGATCCGCTCGTGGTCGATGAAGAGCTGGATGAGGACGTGGGGGAGATCCAGTACACCCTGGAGCAGTACTACGGCAACTCCACGTTCGGCGACGACATGCCGCCGGGGCTGGACGGCGCGCTGCGCTCCATCTTCGAGGATGTGGGCCGCTGGGAGGATCTCTCGACCGACGCGCCCCGCCGGCCCGCGGCCGACCTCATCCACCGATTGGCCCGCGATCTACCCGCGGACGTCTACCGCTGGACCGGCCACTTCCCGGAGCGCACCCGCCTGCTCCTGCAGCAGCTCGCCAGCCGCGCCGATGACCTGAAACAGGTCTACCCCGCGGACCGCGAGATGCCCATGATCATCGCCCTGACCACGCTGGTGACGGCGCTGGCGATGAATCATGTGAACACGGGGCGGTACGTGCCTTAGGACCCTCACCCCCGGCCCCTCTCCCGCCGCACACCCGGACCCCCGGGAGAGGGGAGGCCTCTAGATCCAACCTCATCTCCACCTGTAGCTCGTCCTGTCTCTTTGCTCCGGCGAGCCACGTACGGCGATGACGGTGGAGCTCGCGCGCTCCCCTCTCCCGGGGGTCCGGGTGTGCGGCGGGAGAGGGGCTGGGGGTGAGGGCTCAGGAATGCACGGCCGCCGGAGCCTCCGCATCCTCTGTCAGCGCTTCCGGCTTCGGACCATTGATCGCGTAACGCTCCATCGCCAGGTCCACGATCCTCTGGATCAGCTCGGGGAACTCGATCCCCTTGGCCTTGGCGGAGACGGCGAACTCGCTGTCCTTTTCCAGGTAGCAGTTGGCGTTGACCTCGATCACGTAGATGTCGCCCGTGTCGGTCAGGCGGAGATCGACACGGCCGTAGTCGCGGACCCGCAGCGCGCGGGCGGCGTCCACCGCTGTCTTCTGAAGCCGCGCCCGCAGCTCGTCGGGAAGCTCGGCGAGCACCGACTTCGTCCCCTTGTACTCGGCGCTCTCCGGCGACCATTTGGCCTTGGAGCCGAGCACGCGCGGCATCCCCTCAGGCATGCCCGAGAAATCCACTTCAATGGGCGGCAGGGCCAGGGGCTCGCGGTTGCCGAGCACGCCGACGTAGAGCTCCCGCCCCTCGATGTACTCCTCGACGAGCGCCGAGTCCTTGACCTTCTCATGGATGTCGAGCACCCGCCGCATCAGCGACGTGGCATCGCGCACCAGCGAATCGCCGTCGATGCCGATCGAGGCGTCGGCGGCGAGCGGCTTCACGAACAGCGGCATGCGGAGCTGGCCGAACGTCTCCAGGTCGGCGTCCTGGCTGAACACCGCGTAGTGCGGGTAGGGGATGTTGTCGAACGCCAGGGCCTTCTTGGCGAGTGCCTTGTCCTGGCGCAGATAGAGCTCGCCAGGGCCGCCGCCGGTGTAGCGCACGCCCACCAGGTTGAGCAGTCCGGCCACGGCCACGTCGGCGCCAAGATCCTCCCCGAAGCTCTCCAGCAGGTTGAAAACCAGATCGGGCTTGCGCGAGGTCAGGCCTGCCACGAGGTCGGCCACGCTGTCGTATACGGCGAAGATCGAGACTTGGTGGCCGTTCTCCCGCAGCGCGGAAGCGACCTGGTCCACGACCGGATCGTAAGAGCCGGCATTCTCGCTTTCGAGTCCGGCCAGGACGGTGATGTTCATGTTGTGTCTTTCCTCCCGATCGCCCCGTCATGCAAAGGGCGCGCCGCTTTGCTTTGAGGTCGGCACTGCTCTTGCAGTCTCCCCTGTCCGTAAGGCTCGCGGACCGCGGGCAATGATCTAGGAGGTTCCACCATGGAGAGATGGAAGACCAACATAGCCGCGCTCGCGTTCCTTGCGGTCACGGTAACGGGCTGTTCGACCAACCCGGCGACGGGCAAGAAGCAGATCGCCTTCATCGGCGAGGAGCAGGAAATCGCCATGGGCCGCGAGGCCGATCAGCAGATCGTCCAGCAACTCGGCCTCTATGACGACAAGGACGTTCAGGCCTATGTCAGCCAGCTGGGCAAGCAGCTCGCCGCCGCCTCCGAGCGTCCGAACCTGCCTTGGACGTTCCGGGTCGTGGACGATCCGGTGGTGAACGCGTTTGCCCTTCCCGGCGGCTACATCTATGTCACCCGCGGCCTGATGACCCATCTCACGTCGGAGGCCGAGCTGGTCTCGGTGATCGGCCATGAGATCGGGCACGTCACCGGCCGCCACAGCGTCGAGCAGATGAGCAAGGCGCAGCTCGCCCAGGTTGGCCTGATCGCGGGCATGGTGCTCAGGCCCGAGCTCGCCCAGCAATTCGGCAACCTGGCCCAGCAGGGCCTCGGCCTCCTGTTCCTCAAGTACGGCCGCGACGACGAGCGCGAGGCCGACGACCTCGGGCTGCGTTACATGGCGCGCGAGCAGTATGACCCGCGCGAGATGGCGGGGGTCTTCGAGGTGCTGAAGCGGGTAAGCGAGGCCGAGGGCAATGGCCGCGTCCCGGGCTGGATGTCGACCCATCCGACTCCCGAAAACCGCATCGGCCGGATCTCCGAGCAGGTCGCGAAGCTCGATCAATCCACCTTCGCCAACGCCCGTGTGGGCCGCGAGCCCTACCTGAAGGCGCTGGACGGCATGCCGTTCGGCCAGAACCCCCGCGAGGGCTACTTCATTGGCAACCGGTTCATCCAGCCCGAGCTCGGGTTCGAGGTCCGCTTCCCGCAGGGTTGGAAGACCAGCAATCAGAAGGCGTCCGTGGGTGCGATGAGCCCCAACGAGGACGCGGTCGTGGTTGTGACGCTCTCCGGCCAGCAATCTCCCCAGGCCGCGGCCCAGGCTTTCTTCAGCCAGCAGGGCATCGTCCAGGGTCAGTCGCTGCGCGCGGACATGGACCTTCCGGCCGTGGCCAACGTCTTCGGCGTGCAGCGTGGCCAGGAGGGAGACCTCCAGGGCGTCGTGGCCTTCGTCGAGCACCAGAACAAGGTCTACCAGGTCCTGGGCTACACCCTTGCCGACCGCTGGCGCAATCACAGTGACGCACTGAGCGGCGCGGTCGCCACCTTCGAGCGGGTTACTGACCGCCGCCTCCTCGACGTCCAGCCGAGCCGGCTCGACGTGGTGAGCATTCCCAGCGCCATGACGCTGGAGGAGTTCGCCCGGCGCTATCCCTCGACGGTGGACATCAGGACCCTGGCCATCATCAATCAGGCGGACACGAACACCCGCTTCTCCGCGGGCACCGAGCTCAAGCGGATCGTGGGTGGCGCTCTTCCGAGTTAATTGCCTCCAGCACGCCGATCAGGCTGTTCGTGAGAAACACCTTGCTCGCTGACTCCAGGTCCCCGGGAGTCAGCGAGCGCTCCTTGATCTCCCCTTTTTCCAGCAGGCGGCGGCGCACCGTCCCGGGTAGACAGCCGTCTTCGACGGGCGGCGTGAAGAGGCCCTCCGGCAGGGCCAGGATCACGTTGCTCCGTGAGCCCTCCACCAATTGGCCGCGCTCGTTGAGCAGCAGCGCCTCGAAAGCACCTGCAGCTCGCCGCAATGCCAAACGGTTCGCCTGGTAGGAGAGGCTTTTCAGCCCGGCGAGAGGGGAGCGCGACCAGATCCAGGGCTCCGGAAGGAGGACGGCCGAGACGGGGCCGACCGGCGGGGTGTAGAGCGCCAGGGAGATCAGGCGCGTCTCCTGTGTCACGGCGATCCGCATGCGGGCAACTGGCCAGGGGGAAGCTTCGGCCACCTTCAACACCGCGTCAGCGAGGGCCTTCCGGTCCTCGGGCAGATCGATCACCACCCTCGGCAAACCTTCAAAGAGACGGTCGAGGTGCGCCTCCACGTCTCCGGCTTTGCCCTCGTCGACTCGCAGGGTCTCGAACAGGCCGTCTCCAAGCATGTCCTCGATCCGCACCTCCTCGGCAGGCACCAGCCGGCCGTTCCAGTACGCAAGGCTCACTCGGAAGCTCCCAGCGCCGTCAGAAAGGCGCGGGCCTTGACCGCGCTCTCCTCCAACTCGAGCTCCGGATCGGAGTCGGCCACGATGCCGCAGCCCGCATGGTAGGCGATTTTTCCCTTGGCGCAGACGGCGGTGCGGATCGCCACGGACAGCTCCAGATCGCCAGCCAACGAGATCCAGCCAAAGGCGCCCATGGCTGGACCGCGCCGTACCTCCTCCTCGCCGGCCAGGATCGACATGGCGCGGATTTTCGGCGCGCCAGTGATCGAAGCGGGTGGGAAGGAGGCGCGCAGCAGATCAGCAGGCCCGCGGTCGGGGAGCAGCCGGCCCTGCACGGTGGAGACGGTGTGGTGCAGCGTCGGCAGGGTCGCCAACTCGGCATGCGTGGGAACCTGGACCGAGCCCGCATCGCAGACTCTCCCGAGATCGTTGCGGGCCACATCCACGATCATGGTCAGCTCCGCCCGGTCCTTCTCGCTTTCCATCAGCTCGCGGGCTAGCGCGCGGTCCTCGCGAGGGTTCGCACCGCGCGGCCGGGTCCCCTTGATGGGCCGGGTCTCGACCAGATCCCCGCGCACGGACAGGTACAGCTCCGGGCTTACGGAGAGCAGCGCGCGTCCCCCTCCCAGATTGAAAAAAGCACCGTGATCGGCAGGGCTCGCGGCACGGAACCGCTGGTACAAGTGCCAAGCGGCCTCCTGGGGAAAAGGTGCCTCAAGGCGCCGGCAGAGGTTCGCCTGGAAGATGTCGCCGCGGGCGATGCGCTCGCGGATACGCTCCACTCCGGCCTTGAAACCGGCATGGCTCGGCCGGCTTACCACCAGGCCCGTGGCCAGCCTCCCCGAGACAAGCTCGGGAACAGTCTGGCGACGGGATCTCTCCAGTAGCTGCTCGGTCTCCACGACCGGGGGGACGGCACCCCAAGCGTCCGTAGCTTCCAGGGTCCACAAACGGCCGTCCCAATGAAGGCAGGAGGCGAACAGCTGCAGGTGGAGGTCGGGGAGGCCGAGATCGTCCGGTGGGGGAGGCGGGAGCGGCTCCAGCTCCCCAGCCAGCTCATATCCGAAATAACCCACCAGCGTGGCACCGGCCGTGCCTCCCCAGGCCGCGAACGCGGCCTCGAGGAGATCGAAGCCGCCGGCCCGGAACGAGACCTCACCCTGGGGACCCTCCACCTTCGCCCGTCCCTTCCTTACCGTCAGTGTGGCAATGGGCCGGGCATACAGCCGATGCGCTCCGGGTCCGCCATCGAGCCAGGCCAATTCGCGCAGCTCAGCCGCCACGGCCTCCGGCGATGGAGGGGAGGCGGATCGGCCCGGCCGCAACGGCGTACGCGAGCCGCGCGAGCCTGCCGCCGGGGCTGGGAGCACCGACCTCAGGCGCTCGGCAAGCTGCCTGCGCCTGCGCTCGGGGAGCCGGTCGGACCACACGGCCGCGTCACCAGGCCTGCGACTGGTAGAGGAAATTGAACAGCATGTCCCTGCCTTCCCGGGTCGCGAACCACTTCGTATCCACCTGAACCCCCTCCATGCCTAGCCCCCAGACGCGGCAGCCCACGGTGGTGCCCCGCTCGTCCCAGGCGCTGACCTCCAGATCGTGCGGGAGGCGCTTCTTCCCGTCCAGCATAAGTGAGGTGGTCATGTCGCGTGGCGCGTTCAAGGGGCTGGGGAGGCCCGCGAAGAGGTTTACGGCGTCGTGCCGGATCGTCGACGCCTTCCGGCGGGCCTTGCGGGCCGGGACGAGCACGCCCTGCGCCGCGGCGATGATGACCAGCATGCCGAGCCCGATCCCCACGATCGGGATCTCCCCGGCCAGGCTCATCACCACCTCCTGGCAGACGCCGGTGTCCTCCGGCTGCCCCGGCCCCGGCGTCATGAGGATACGGCGCACTCTCGGCCTCATGTCGCGGATCTCCTCGAGCTGGAGCGATCCGGACGGGCGCACCTCGCACTCCGCGCCCAGCTCCCGCAGAGGGTCCACGAGGTTTCCCGGCGAGGGATCCCCGTTGTCGAGGATGAGGACGCGCATGCGGCGAAGTCTAATACCAGGACCGGAGCTCGCGGAGACAGAATATCTCCGGCAACTTTCTATAAAGAATTGCGCCTAAGCTTTATGGGAATGATGATGAGGCAGCTCCGATCTACCGCCGTCCTGATCTTGGCCCTCGCCTGCGCCGGATGCGGACACGTCATCCAGGGCGAGTTCGCGCCGAACCATCCCGGCAAGGCGTATGACTTCTCGGGCCAGAAGTGCGAGCGCCAGCGGCCTGCCGGAGCCGGACCGGACGAGGTCTTCATCCGTTACCTCGGCGCGGGCGGGCTCTACCTGGAATGGCGGGGGACGCCGATCCTCTTCGGTCCATTTTTCTCCAACCCCTCCTTCCCCCGCGCTTACTTCGGCAGGCTGGCCGCGGACAAGGGCCGGATCGACGGCGGGCTCGAGGGCATGGACCTCGGCGGCGTCAAGGCCATTTTCGTGGGCCATGCGCACTACGACCACCTGGCGGATGTGCCGTACATCGTCGAGAACCTCAGCCCCCAGGCCCGGGTCTACGTGAACCAGACCGGGGCCAACATGCTCGCCGAGGTGAAATCCGTAAAGGGGAAGGTCCACCCGCTGGTGGACAAGCAGGAGGTCCCTCTCGGCCTCATCCGGGTCCGTGCGGTCAAATCCAAGCACGCCCCCATGTTCTGGGGCTATGACTGGTCACCTGGCGAGGTGGGCGAGCCCTGGAAAGAAGATTGGACCCGCCGCCGCTTCCGCCAGCTCAAGGGGGGCACGACCCTCGCCTTCGTGATCGACCTCCTTGACGACCTGGGAGCCGTCCGCTACCGCATCTACTACCAGGATTCGGCCAGCCCGGAGAACGAGGGATATCCCCCCCTGCCGGAGGCCGACGCTCACGGCTACGACCTGGCCGTCCTCTGCATGGCCTCCTTCAGGTACGTGAACAACCATCCCGGCGGCATCCTTACAAGGCTGCAACCCCGGCACGTGCTGGTCACCCACTACGAGGACTTCTCCCGCGGTCCCAACGAGTCGCTTCAATTCGTCACGCTCCTCTCGAACGGCTTGGCCAACCGTTTTCTCGGCCAGGTGCAGGCGAAAGTGAGCGAGATCGATGCGCGAGGGCCGACCACCGACGTCTGCGGACCTTCGAGCCGAGCCTCCACCGTGCCGTTGCCAGGAGAATGGCTCCGGTTCCGAGCTTCCCTGAGGTAATTCATGAAGCCTTTTCTGATCCCCGTCCTGTGCCTCCTCGCGGTGCCGCTCCCCGCGCTCGCCGACCACACGGACTGCGAAAATCCTTTGCCCCACGTCCTCAACCTCGGCTTGCCACGGCTGCCGAAGGCCGGCTTCGAGCTTCAGGACCTGAAAGACAGCGTCGAGCGGTTCATGGCCGAGTTCTACCAGGAGCACGGGCGCTGCCCCGGAACGCGGCGGCTCCAGGTCAACATCACGGTCGCCAGCGATTACGAGATCCTCGACTGGTTGGGCCAGGGGGTGATCCACGCGGCGGTGGTCCCCGACATGACTCTGTACCTCCTCAGGCGCGACGGGATCAATCTGCGCAAGGTGGACGTCCAGGGGCACAGGATGGGCGACCTGCTGCTGCCTGCCGTAATGGGCGTCCCCATGTCGACCGGGGTCGTGGATGGCAGGCTGCGAGCGCGCCCGTCGGCGCAGAAGGACCTGGAGGCATTCCACGAGCAGATCTGGCGCGCCGCATCTAGTGAGAAGGGAAAGGAGGAGTACCGCATCGTGCTCGCCTCCCACCTCTCGACTACGGGCTTCCTCAATCCCCTGCTCGCCACGAACCTCTGGCTGGCGCCCCGCCTGAGAGGTATCGAAGACGAAAAGGAGCGCGAAGACCGGCGGGAGCGCTTCTGGCTGGCGTTCTTCGACCATGCCCGTTTCACTCTCGACTGTGACTCCCTGAGCTTGGAGCCCGAGGCCGGCTCCCGGAGCTGCTGGGAGCTGCCGAAGTCCGGGCAGGCGTCCGGTCCGGTCGAGATCCTCTTCCCCTGCGAAATGGCCCTGCGCCCCAAGCCGGGCGAAATGAGGGCGGTCGCGCCGACGGGTGGCTACCGGGAGCACCTGGTCATCGCCGGTACGCAAGCGGACGAGATCTTCCCGGAGGTGGGCGCCGAGGGAGACAGGCCCTTCCGCGACGCGCTGCCGACCTATGGCGCCGAGCTCGACGCGGTCTTCGCCGATCGGAAGAACGAGCTGCCCGAGCCCGACCGGCGGCTCCTCCGGCCCTTCCAGGCGATCCTCGAGCCCGAGCCCCTGTTCGGCATCCGCACCTTCGGCTTCACGGTCGACGAAACCGTCCGGTTGCTGCGCCAGGACCAGACGACCTCAGGCCGCGCCGCGCTCGCGCTGGTCCTGCCCGGAGGCGGAGTCAAGGCCGCCTATCAGTCGCGGATCGTGGACGAGCTCTACAGCCGGCGCTATCTCGAGAACTTCAACGTGTCGGATTCCACGGAGCCCCTGGAAGTCCAGTACGTCATCGGCACGAGCGGCGGCGCTCTCCTCGGTTTCTTCGTCTCGCAGCTGGGGGAGAAGGGCCCCTGGAACCTGACCGACATCCTCTGGAAGAGAGACGTGAAGAAGGGCCTCTACCTCCGCAGCTCGGACGTCTTCGGGTGGACCGACCTGCTGCGCTACCTGAGCGTGGTGGTGAGCTTCCTCGTGCTCTGCGGGTTGCTCGCGCTCGTTTCCATCCCCGAGAGGGGGCCGCTCAATCCGGCCAACCGGGAAGGGGCCACGGCCTGGCGCGGGCGCTTGACCCTCGCCGTGATCCCTCTGCTCCTGACGGCGCCGCTCCTGGTGCGCCTTTCGAACGCGCGGTCGGCCATGGCCCAGGAGCAAATCCCCGAGTTCGAGGGGCTGATCTACGCCGTGCTCGGCATGATTGCCATGTTTGCGGACCAGTGCCTGGTCCTGCAGCCGAAGCCGCGGGAAAACGGCCGTCCCTGGGCACCGCCCTGGCTGCCGGTCCTCGCCGGGTTGGCGCTCATCGCGGTGCCGTTGCTCTCCGATCCAGCCGGGTGGTCGTCGCGGGGCCTCACCTTCGGGCCGGCATACGCGGTGCTCGCTCCGCTGGTGCTGCTCGCCGGGCTCATCCTCCCGCTGCGGGTCCGCTCCTCGCGAAGCAGCCTGCCGCGTGTCGTGCTGGAGACGCTCGTGCCCACCGGGCTCGCGCTCCTGCTCGGTTTCGGGCTCTCTGGCGACTGGCTGACCGCGGTCAAGGTGCCGTTCTACATCACCGGCTTCGGCCTGGTCCTGCTCCTCGTCGTTGCCAACTCCCTGCTGCGGCGGTCGCGGCTTCAGGGACGGGCCTGGTGGGCAACCTACGCCGTGTCGCTGTTTCTAGCCTCTTTCCTGGTCATGAACCTCTGCTGGCCGGGCAAATCGGGAGAAACCGCGGAGCACACGCTCGCCGCGCACACGCTTGAGATTTCGGTGGGCACCTTCCTGGTCTGCGTCGGTCTCCTGGTGCTGCTCCTCGGTGGAATCGCCTGGGCCTACGCCGCGCAGCGCCGCTACCATGTGGACCGGACGCGCGATTTCCTAGCCGGCTTCCTGGTGGTGCTGACCCACATGGTCGCGGTGGCCGTGACCCTCTGGGTAGTCACCGAAGTGCTGCCCGACCGGCTCTCGCCCCTGGAGCTCACGGGCGAGTTCTGGACCTGGCTCCTGATGGCCAGCGCCCTGGCGGCGGTCGCGCTGCTGCTGGCGGCTTTGTATGGCCGGCGAGAGCGCTCCGTGGTCAAGCTGCTCCGGCGGAGCTTCCTCTTCCTTTGCTCGCACCATCCCAATGGCGAGTTCGTCACCCGGCGCTTCCTGCGCCTGGCCGCGCTCTCGGTCTTCTCCCTGGTCTGGTGGAACATGATCGTTGCGCCGGCCCTGTACGGCAACCGGCAGGCTCGGGCCTACCTGACGGGCGCGGTCGAACGCTTCTATGACGAGGCAGGAATCAAGGGAAGGGAGTACCGTCCGACCTCGCATTTCATCGCCCCGGCCAACCTCCTGGAGCGTGACGGAACGCGCTACTTCCTCTTCGTGCCCGAGGGGACCGAATGCCCGTCGGTGCCGCGGCGGCCGTCCAACGGGGCGATCTGGCATTCCTACTCTCTTCAAACCGGAGCAGTGGGGGCGTGCCAGCAGGTGGCGGACCGCGACTTCCCGGTCCGCGTCATCTTCGCCTCAGGCTCGCCGTTCCCGATCTTCCCCGCGCACCGGCTGAAGCTGGAAGACAAGGAAGTCGCCCTGGTGGATGGCGGCTACTCGAACAACATCCCGGTGGATGCGGCGCGCACGGTCGCGGCCGAGCAGGTGCTGATCGTGGAATCCACGAACCCGCTCAAGACCACGGCCGAGCCGTCCCGTTTCAAGCAGGCGGTGCTCGGTGTGCGCGGCAAGCTGGTCGAAAACCTGGGCCGTCTGCCCAGCTTCCTTTTTGAGCGCTCCCAACAGGTGGACCGCCTGAGCCGGCGCGACCTCTTCGTGGTCTCGATCTCCCCATCAAGGGAAGAGAAGGACTGGCCGCCGCTCTTCGATTTCCGCCGCCAGACCGTGCAACGGATGGAAAGGGTCGCGGCCGAGGATCTCAAGAGAAGGGTAGGGATGGTGCAGAGCTGGGGGCGCCCCGCATTCGTCCTGAGCGTCGAGGTG
The DNA here is from genome assembly GCA_963741305.1 of uncultured Holophagales bacterium. Classification (GTDB taxonomy): domain Bacteria; phylum Acidobacteriota; class Thermoanaerobaculia; order Multivoradales; family UBA5704; genus DATMER01. The sequence continues at coordinate 1,876,086 of CAVUHL010000003.1, forward strand.
AAGGGAAAGCCGAGGAAGGAAGAGGCGCCGCACGAGCACTCGCATGCGGAGCACCCGCACGTCTAGAAAGCCGCCACGGACAGTAAGGACGCCAAGGACACCAAGGACATCAGGGGACAAGGACTCGATGTCTTTGTTGTCCTTGTTGTCCTTGGGTTGAGCCCGAAAGCAAAAAGGATTTCTCTCCCGCGTTGTAGATCTGCTGCTCAACTGTTGACGCCAATAGGGGAGCGGCATAGCATTAAACAAAGTCTGAAATGGAGGGCCAGGCATGAGCATCCGGCTATTGACAACTCTTTTTCTGGTTTGTGTTGCTTCGACAGGATCGTATGCGCAGGACGCGAAGGGTAGCTCGGACCATCCGCTCTTTCCCAACCGGATGCCGGGCTACACCATCTCCATTTATCAGCAGCAGGCGTTCAGCTCGTATGCCTTCCGCACCCGGCCCCCGCAGACCGTCGAGGGGAAGTACACGCGGATTCACTACTACTTGAAGGACACGACGCAGAACCCCGGCGGCCTGGCCATCCGGCGCAACTATGAGAATGCGATCAAATCGATCGGCGGCGAGGTCATCTATTCGGACGACAACGTCTCCGTGATGAGAGCGACGCATAACGGCGTCGAGGTCTGGGCGGAACTGCAGGCCGCCACGAAAATCACGGGCCGCATCTATTTCCTCCACGTCGTCGAGCGCACGGCCATGACGCAGGTGATCACCGCCGATGCGATGGCCGCCGCCCTCGACAAGGACGGTTTCATCGCGCTCGACATCCATTTCGCGACAGGCAAGGCGGACATCCTGCCGGAATCGCAGCCGCTGATCGGCGAGATCGCCAAGATGCTCTCGAAGCGCGCGAGCCTGCGCGTCGGGGTCGAGGGCCACACGGACAACACCGGGACGCCAGCGGGCAACAAGACCCTGTCCGAGGCGCGGGCCAACTCGGTGGTGAGCGCGCTCGTCGCCGCCGGAATCAAACGGGACCGCTTGGAGCCTGCCGGGTTCGGCCAGGAGCAGCCGGTTGCGGACAACCGCACGGAAGAGGGACGCGCCAAGAACCGCCGCGTGGAGATCGTCAAGCGGTAGGCGCCGCTACGCCGCAAGAAGCGCTTGGCGGATCTCGGAAGCGTTCCGCATGTCCGTCAAGTCGCGATCAGCGCTCGCGGCGCAGCGAGATCAGAGGGAGCTCGACGGCAGGGTTGTCCATGACTGAATTGTATAGAATCACACCCTATCAAGGGAGGTTCCTGCGTGAAACGAAGCCACATGATGGTGTTGATGCTGTCGTTGTTGGCCCTTCCGGCCGTCGCCGACTCCATCCGTATCCCGGGCACGAGCGTCAGTCTTCAGCCACCGGCAGGGTTTGAGCTGGCGGGGGACTATCCCGGCTTTCAGAGCGCCGAGCAGCAGGCGTCGATCATGGTGACCCAGATGCCCGCGCCGGTAGCCGAGATCCGGAAGGCGATGACCAAGGAAACGTTGGCGACCCGGGGCATCACGCTCCTCTCATCCAAAGAGGAGACGGTCGGTGGGCGCGAGGCGCTGCTCCTGCACCTTGCGCAGAGCGCGGCAGGCATCGATTATCTGAAGTGGATGCTTGTAATGGGCGATCCGAAGGAGACCGTCATGATCGTCGGCACCTTCCCGAAGAGCGCCGGCGAGGAAGTCGGAACGGCGATCCGGACCGCTCTGCTGAGCGCTTCGCCGGCCGCCGCTGCCCCGAGCGACCCTTTCGAAGGGCTCAAGTTCCGCATCACCCCCACCCAGGGGCTCAAGATCGCCGGCCGGGTGAGCAACCTGCTGATGCTCACCGAATCGGGGAAGATGGGAACTCTCAGCCCCGGTGAACCGGTCTATATCGTAGGCAGCTCCATCCGCCCCGGCGGCAGCGGAGACCTGAAGGCCTTCTCCGAAGCCCGCGCGAAGCAGACGGAGCAGATCCAAGACCTCGAGAACCTCAGTGGACGCGAGGTCACCATCGGGGGCCTGGCGGCCTACGAGCTCCTGGCGGATGCGAAGGACGTGAAGTCCGGCACGGCGATCCGTCTCTATCAGGTGATCGCGCCGGACGGCGACGGCGGTTACTTCATCGTTCAGGGCCTCGTGGGCACGGACGGGGCGGCCGGGATGCTTCCGGAGTTCCGGCGGGTGACAGAGAGCTTTCGCAGGGTGGAATGACGACGACAAAAGGAGAGTCCCCATGTTGCCAAGACCGGCGTTCAGAATCGCGGTGATCGGCTTGCCTCTGCTCGTGCTCCTTGGCGCTGCACCGAAGCCTGCGCCGGTCTCGCCTCATGAGAAGGCCGCCCGGGAAGTCCTTCAACTCGTCGGCGGAGACAACCTCGCCATGGGGGGAGCGGAAGCGGCGATGGCAATGATCCTTCAGGATCCCGAGATGAGTCACTACAGGGAGGTGGTCCGCGGCTGGTTCCAGAAGGTGTTCTCCGAGACCGAGATTAAATCCGATATGGTGAAGCTCTACATGGAAAGGTTTTCGGAGAAGGAGCTGCGGGAGATCGCGGCTTTTGCCAAGACTCCCGCCGGCCGGAAGGCGATCGCGGCCATGCCGGAGCTCATCAGGGAAGCTTCCGAAATCGGGATGAAACGAGCACAGGAGCACGGCTACAAGCTCGACGAGATGATCGCGCAAGCGAAGGAGGAGCGCGAGAGCCAGCCCACGGCCACCGACGAGGAGGCGCAGAAGCGCACCGTCGCAGACATCCGGAATACGGGCACGGCCATGTTCAGTTGGCTGACCGATCAGGTTGGAGCCGCGGCTGCAGGGCAGTCGCAGACCGAGACCGGCGACATCGATCTCGATGACTACCCTGTGCTCTCCCGCGACGAGGTCCAGTCGATTCTGCTTCCGCAGTACATGCAGACGGTCCCGGAGACGGATGGCTGGGGCAATCCCTACGAGTACTACCTGAACGTCGAAAACCCCTTGGCGGTGCATGTCATGGGCATCCGCAGCCCGGGCCGGGACGGCAGGTTCTCGGACGACAGCTACACCGTGACCGCGTTCGACCCCGATGACTTCGACGAGGACATCGTCTGGGCGGATGGATTCTTCGTGCGCTGGCCCCAGAAGCTGAAGTGATCGATGGCGGGCCGGCCGGGCTCCTTGCGTAGATCAGGATGGGTGGGGGAACGGGAAACAAAAGGAGCTCACGACATGAAGAAGATCGCGACCGCCATGATGAGAGCGCTGGCCATCCGCCGCAAGGACCGTGTTTATGGCTGGTGGGGCTACCACCAGATCTGATGTAGTAGGTGCATGCTCGATCGAGAGATGATTGCAGAGTTCCGGCGTGATCCCGTGAGCTACCTCGACCGGACATTTCCGGCCGCGGGAGACGCCTTTTGGTTACCGGGCCGCCAGCTCTGCGTTGCGGAGCCGGCGGCGGCCCGCTCCATCCTGATCAACGGCGACGGGCTGTACGAGGAGCACGCCGACTTCTTCCAAACGCGGCGCGGCGTGTTCGGTCCGCGCGAGGCGCAGATCAAGATCGGCCGCTCGTCGCGGACTCTCCTGCGCGGCTATCTGTCCGCCCATTCGGACGAGCTCGAGGAATCCGTGCGGCGGCTGCCGCTGTCGAGCGAGTGGCCCGACACCGGCAACCGGCTCGTCTACCGCCACCTCGTGGACATCCTGATCTCCCCGGAAAGCCCGGCCCCTCTGCGCCGGATGATCGACGCGGTTCTTGAGCGCGCGGTTCTGGCCGGGGCGCGCCAGCGCTACTCCCGCCTGCGCCGGGCGGTGTTCCGGTTCCGGGTGGAACGGATGCTGGCGCGGGCGGTGGAGGAGCGGAGGAAGCGAACTGGTGAGCCGATAGACCTGCTCGACGTGGTAGTGCAAGGAGGGGGACCGGACGCGCCGGCCGTGGAGCAGGCCGAGGTGTTCCTGTCGTTTCTCTTCTCGATCGGGGGCTCGGTCGGCTTCGTCCTCGGCTGGTCGGTCTGGCTGCTGGGCACGAACCCGCGCACCGAGGCGCCGCCGGCCTCGGTGGTGATGGAGGCGCTGCGCCTGTGGCCGGTGGCCTGGATGCTGGAGCGCCAGCCGACCCGGCCCCATGAGGTGGCAGGCGTCGAGGTCACTCCGCAGGATCTCGTCGTCGTCTGCCCCTACCTGGTACACCGTCACCCTCGCTATTGGGATGATCCGGCGAGCTTCCGGCCCGAGCGCTGGGCCGGCTCTCCCGACCTGCCGGCGTTCATCCCCTTCGGATGGGGACCTCACACCTGCGTCGCGGGCTCGCTCTCCACGCAGCTCGTCGAAGACATTCTCGAGACCCTTCTCGACGGCCACGAGCTGACCGTCGCGCCTCGGGAAACCCGGCCGTCCATGGGCCCGGCGCTCGCGCCACCCCGGTTCACTCTGGAGCGGCGCCCGCAACGGCCTTTATAACGTATGGACCGGGCACCCGAGGAGCTCGATGTCGTCCGCGACCTGCGCGCTCGGAGCCGGGCGGAAGGGGGCGTCTTCTGGATCTCGGAAGGCGAGCTGGCCGTGTTCGATCCCGAGGCGGCGCAGAAGATCAACGCGCTCAACTACGCCGATCTGACCCTGCCCGACAAGCTCGCCGACGCGCTGCGCAGCCGCAAGGGGGATCCGGTCTCCTGGAAGCAGGTGCGCTCGGCCCTGATCGCGCAGCTCCGGCGCCTGTCGGCCGCCGAGGAGGTCGGCAAGCTCGAAGGGCGCATGCGCGAGCTGATCGACGCGCGGCTCGGCCAGCCTCTCGATCTCGTCTGGGCGACGCAGCAGGTGTGCACGCAGGCGCTCCTGTCCACCGTCGTGGACGGGCTGCCGCCAGCCAGCAGGGCGAGCGTCCTGCGCGATCAGAATTTCAAGCTCGCCCGGCTGTTGCGCACGCGGCCGGGTGGCGATTCATTCTGGCAGGACGTCCGCTCGATCTGGGTCCAGATCAGCGCGGGAAACGCGGTTCGCCGTGAGCTCCGCGGCAGGGCCAGGGGCCGCCGGCCGCGGAGGCTCGACTTGGCCGATCCGATCGTCGACCTGCTGCCGGAGCTGGGCCTGGACCGTGGAGTGGACGCGGTCACCACGGTGCTCACTGCCATCGCCGGTCCACCAGGAGCCGTCGCGGCGAGCCTGCTGTATGAGCTGACCCGCCGGAACGATTGGGCGGCCCGGCTGACCGCCGAGCTCGAGCCGCTCCCGCTGGAGCAGTTCCATGGCGCGCCGACCCAGTCAGCCCCGGAGACCCACCGCTTCGTCAAGGAGGTCCTGCGCATCTGGAGCCCGCCGGTGCTCATGACCCGGCACGCGCGCACGGACATCCACCTCGAGCAGGCGACCCTGAAGCCCGGCGACCGCTATCTCCTCAGCCCCTATTTCATCCATCACGACCCGAAGAGCTGGAAGGACCCGGACACCTTCGATCCCGGCCGCTGGCTGCCCGAGGCCGAGCACGGTCCCTGCACCCATGCGAGCTACGTCCCATTCGGCTGGTCGCCCAAGGCGTGCATCGGCGCTACCCTGGGCACCACGCAACTGATGCTGCTCTGCCACCTCTTCCTGACAAGCTATCGAGTCGAGGTGGAGGAGCCGGAGTCGGTGCGCATGATGCTGGCCGCCGTGCCCATGCCCGTGGGCTTCCGCGGGACGATCGCGCGGCGCTGAAATGAAAAACAGCCGGCCTCGGATGAGATCGAGCGCGTCAGATTCGAATTTGAAGGACTCAAGGTCAGAACGATCCCGCTGAATTCCAATCTGAGCGCTCGAATTCAATTTCGAGGGAGTCGAAATCAAAACGAGTCCTCCAAATTCCAATCCAGCACGCTCGAAGTCTTCCCGAGTCCTCCAAATTCCAATCGAGAGCGCTCGTCTTCAATTTATTGGAGTCGAAGTCTCATCGGGCGCTCTCGATTCGAATTCTGGGCGCTCGAAGTCTTCCCGGGTCCTCCGAAATCCAATTCAGCGCGCTCGAAGTCATCCCGGGCGCGCAGAAACTCAGTCTGGCGGGCTCGAAGAGACTTCAAGCCCGCTGAATTCAAGTTCTGTGGGCCGGGAGTGACCTCCGTGATGTCGAGCACCTGGTCATCACCGAGGGAACGGTCTATCCGATCCTGAGCCGGCTGAGAAACAGTGGTCTCGTCGAGACGTATATTGAGGAGTCGCAGGAAGGGCCGGCGCGTAAGTACTACCGATCGTCTGGGGCCGCCCGAGCAATCATCACGGACTTTACGGCGGGCCGACGGCTCCGCGTGGAGGTCCTGTGTCCAGGGAGGCCAAGCCATGTCGATCGAACTGCGTATTGACCATCTCTCCAAGACCTATGGCAACGGCGTAAAGGCATTGCAGAACATCAGCCTGACCATACCGGCGGGGATGTTCGGGCTGCTTGGCCCGAATGGCGCCGGGAAATCGACGCTGATGCGGACTCTGGCGACGCTGCAGGAGCCGGATGAAGGGACCATCCGATTGGGCAACCTCGACGTCATTCGGCAGAAGGAAGCCGTGCGCCAGACGCTCGGCTACCTGCCGCAGGACTTCGGTCTGTATCAGGACATCGCGGCCGAGAAGCTCCTCGACCATTTCGCGATCCTGGAGGGAATCGTCGATCGCACGGAACGCCGTTCTGTCGTCGAGGCGCTGCTGCACCAGACGAACCTCTGGGATAGGCGCAAGCAGAAGCTCGGCGGCTTCTCCGGCGGCATGCGCCAGCGCTTCGGCATCGCCCTCGCGCTCCTCGGCAATCCGCAACTGCTCATCGTCGACGAACCGACAGCAGGTCTCGATCCCGCGGAGCGAGTGCGCTTCCTCAACCTGCTCAGCGAGCTGGGAGAGAACAGCATCGTCATTCTCTCCACGCACATCGTCGAAGACGTCTCCGAGCTCTGCACGCGCATGGCCATCATCGACAAGGGACAGATCCTGCTGGAATCGGAGCCGCTCCGCGCGGTCGAGACGATGCGAGGGAGCGTGTGGGAACGGGTCGTGGCGAAGGACGAGCTGCCGGCAATCGAGCGTGACTACAACGTGCTCTCGACGAAGCTGCTCGCGGGAAAGACCGTCGTCCGCGTCTATGACGAGACGCAGCCCTCGCCCGCGTTCTACGCCGCCGGGCCCGAATTGCACGACGTCTACTTCAGCGTCATGGGTGGCCACTACCATCGTCCCGGTCGTCCCGCCGCACTGGAGGCAGTACGATGACGAAGCTACTCGCAGTCTTCCGTTTCGAGCTCGCCTATCACTTCCGCCGCGCTTCGACTCTCTTCTACTTTCTGATCGTCTTCAGCATGTGCAGCTTGATCATGCAGGTCATGGCCGGCGGGCCGCGCGACGACGGCAGCTTCAACTCCCCGTTCACCGTGCTGGCGACCACGGTCTTGGGGAGCATGCTGGCGCTGGCGATGATGGCCGGCTTCGCCGGCGATGCCGCGGCGCGCGACACGGATACCCGCGCCGACTCACTCTTCTACACCTCGCCGGTCGGGAAGCGCGCCTACATCCTCGGTCGCTTCCTTGGCACGTTCACGATGAGCGCGCTGTTGCTGCTCGCGTTTCCTGCCGGGTGCCTGCTCGCGAGCGCCATGCCTTGGGTCGATCCCTCGCGGCTCCTCCCGATTCGCCTCTCCGCCTATCTCGCCCCTTACTTCTTCTTCGCACTGCCGAGTGCGTTCGTAGGAACGGCTCTGCTCTTCGGCGCCGCGCTGGTCACCCGTCGCGCGACGGCGAGCTATGCGGCCGGCGCGTTTCTCTTCTTTTCCGCATTGATCTGCGGAAAGTTGCTGGCGCCGCAGCTGGGCGTCAGCGTCGCGACGCTGCTCGACCCGCTCGGCTTCACCACCATCAACTCGCTCCTGGTCTCACTGACTCCGCTGCAGAAGGACGCGTTCGTCGTGCGGCTCGACGATGAGCTCGTGACCAGCCGGCTGCTCTGGATCGCAATCGCGACGAGCGCCGTGGCGGCGGCGTACGCGCGCTTCCGGTTCGCCCATCACGTCGGTCGCGAATCGACGGCAGTCACTTCGAGGCCGGCCGGCGCAAGCCGCGCCGGCGCGATCACGAGCACGGTACCGGCGGCACGGCGCGTATTTGACGCCTCGACGAGGCTGCGCCAACTGTGCGCGATCACGGTGCGCTCGTTCCGGGAGCTCCACGCCAGCCGCGCATGGTGGATCGTGCCGCTCCTGGCGCTCCTCTTCATCCTGCAGGCGCCGGCGCTCGCCACGAGCCGGCTCGGAGTTCCCGGACCATTGACGACCGCTCGCCTGGTCGAATTCCTCACCGGAGACACCTCCATATTGGTCACATTGCTCATCGCGTTATCGGCCGGAGAGCTGGTGTGGCGCGAGCGCGCTGCGCGCATGCACGCCCTCGCCGGCGTTACACCTGTAGCCGACTCGCTCTCGGTCACCGGCAAGTTTCTCGGGCTCGCGTGGATGCTGGCCGCCGCGCTCACAATCTTCCTGGCCGCGGGACTCGTGGTTCAGACGATCTACGGCGCCGATGAATACGACCTCGTGCTCTACGCACAACTCCTCTACGGATTGCTGCTGCCCGAGTATCTGCTGTTCGCGGCGCTCGCGATGATCATTCACGTCATCGTGAATCAAAAGTACGTGGCCAACGTGGTCCTCGTGCTCACCCCTTTCGCCAGAGACCTCTTTCAGAGCCTCGGCGTCGAAAACAAACTTCTGCTGTACGGCAGTCTGCCGGTGTGGATGCACTCGGAGATCTCCGGCTTCAGTCCGGAGACGGAAGCGCGCCTCTGGTTCACCCTCTACTTCGGCGGTTGGGCGCTGCTCTTCGCGCTCGCGACGTACCTCTTCTGGGTTCGCGGCGAGGAGCGCGACCTGCGGCAGCGAATCGCGCTCGCGCGTCGACGCGCCACCCGCGCGTCCGCGACGATCGGCGCAGCGGCGCTCTTCATCATCGTCGGCGCCGGCGCGTTCATCTTCTACAACACGCACGTCCGCCACGATTTCCTCACGACTGCGGAGACGGAGCAGCGCCGCGCCGAGCTCGAGCGTCGCTACGGCCGCTACGCGTCCCTCCCGCAGCCGATCCTCGCCGCAACGAAGCTGCACGTCGAGTTCTATCCGCAGCACCGTGAGGCGACGATCCGCGGCACGCATCGTCTCGAGAATCGCAGCGACGCGCGAGTCGACACGATCCAGGTCGCCACCTCACCGGATGCCGACACGACGATCGTTTCCTTCGACCGCCCATCGCGCCTTACCGTCGACGACGATCTGAATTACAGGATCTACAAGCTCGATCAGGCGCTGGAACCGGGAGAGTCGCTCGAGATGCGCTTCGGCGTCGCGATCGCGACGCGTCTGTTCGAGAGCCAGGCGACTCCGCCGGTTGTGCGCAACGGCTCGTTCATCACGCACCGGCCGCGCGACGGCGTGCACTGGCTCCCGGACGTCGGCTATCCGACCGCTCGTGAGCTCGATGACCCCGGGATCCGCAAGATATACGGGCTGCGCGAACGCTCACCGTATCCGCGCCTCGGCGAGGTTCCGGTCGGCAGTGAGCAGCTAGGATACGAGGCGATCGAGCTCGAGACGATCGTCGGAACGGACGCCGGCCAGATTGGCGTGGCGCCCGGGATCGCGCGCCGCAGCTGGACGGAGGCGAGCCGCCGCTATGTGCATTACGTCACTGAGGCGCCGATCAGCAACGCCTGGACGATCACCTCGGCGAACTACGCTGTGCATCGTGCGCGGTGGCGCCCTGCAGCAGGGTCACAGCAGCCGGTCGACATCGAGATCTTCCACCACCCCACGCACACAGCGAATCTCGAACGGATGGTCCGCGCGGCGCAGGCATCGCTCGGCTACAACACTCGAGCGTTCGGCCCTTACCCATACCGGCAGCTGCGGCTCGTCGAGTTTCCCAGCCATGCATCGGTGGGAGGCATGACCGCGCACAGCAGCCTCGTGATGTATGCGGAAGGCATGTCGCTCTTACGACCCGCGAATGACCCGCGCAAGATCGATTTCCTGTTTGCCGTCGTCGCCCACGAGGTCGGCCACCAGTGGTGGGGCCATCAGCTCTCGCCGGCGTTCGTCGAAGGGGCGCCGTTCCTCGCGGAGAGCCTCTCCTGGTACAGCGCGATGCTCGCGGTCGAACAGACGCTTGGCCGCGATCACCTGCAGCGGCTGCTCGACGTGCTGCGCGCCGACTACATGCAACCAAACCAGCCGCGCACCGTCCCGCTGCTGCAGGCGATCGAAAGGGTCGACGCCTATCGCAGAGGTCCATTCGCGATGTACGCGCTGCGCGAGGCCGTGGGCGTCGAGCCGGTGAACCGTGCACTCCGCAATCTTCTGGCGAAGTTCCCGCCGGGACGCCCGCCGTATCCGACATCGCTCGACTTCTACTCCGAGTTGCGCGCCGCCACCCCGGCGTCGTCGCACGCGCTGCTACGTGATCTCTTCGAAGAGATCACCTTCTGGGAGCTCAGCGCGAAACGCATTGACGCAAGGCCCGACGGTCAAGGTGCCTACCGCGTGACGCTGCACGTGGACGCACAGAAGCTGAAGGGCGACAACACCGGCACGGAACGGGCGGTAGTGATGGACAATCTCGTCGAAATCCTCATCTACGACGCCGATCGCAAGCCGCTCCACCGCGCGCCACAACGCCTCCGCTCAGGGGCGCAGACGCTCGAATTCACCCTGCCACGCTCTCCCGCAGGCGCCATCATCGACCCCGATCACGAGCTGCTGGATCGCCAGCCGGCGGACAACGAGATCACGGTGGAGCCAGCGCCTGGCTAGCCCCTCACCGCCAGCCATTCGACGAGGTCTCGGACGACCCGCTCCCGCCCGACCTCGTTCAGGACCTCGTGGAGGAAGCCGTCGTAGACCTCCAGGCGCTTGTCGGAGCTGGCGAGGCGCTCGAAAACCTGGCGTCCGCGCTCAGGCTGGGCGATGGGGTCGGCCGAGCCGATCAGCATGAGGGTGGGGAGGCGGATCTCCCCGGCGCGCTTCAGGATCTCCTCCTGCGCCTCGCGCACCTGAAAGAACCAGCGTGCGTTGAAGGTCTTGAAGACCAGCGGATCGGCGATGTAGGCCTCGACGACAGCGGGGTCGCGGCTCAGCGCCTTGGCGTCGATGGGGCTCTTCGTGAGCAGGGTCGGCGCGAGATGGGAGGCTGCGTTGGCGACTGCCTCCTGGAGCCAGGGGACGTCCGTGGCGAGGTTGAGATAGGGGCTGCTCACCGCGAGCGCCGCGAACGCTTTCGGACGGTCGAGGACGTACCTCAGCGACAGCAACCCACCCAGGCTGTGACCGACGAGGAAGCGAGGGAGTGCATCCTGCGGCAGCTCTGCGACGAAGAGGTCCAGGTCGTCCAGGTAGTCCTGAAAGCGGAGCACGTGTCCTCGCACCCCTTCGGATTGGCCGTGCCCCCGAAGATCCAGGGCGTGACAGTCAAACCCGGCTCCAGTCAGGGCCTCGATCACATGCGGATACCGGCCCACGTGCTCGGCATAGCCGTGGACGAGGACGACCCGGGCCCTGGGAGCGGGGGAAGGGTAGTGCCACGTCGAGAGCGCGAGGCCATCCCGCGTCTGGAGGGTGGAAACCACGGCGCGAGCGTACCAGATCCTTGACAGCGGCCGGAGAGGGGGTCTAGAGTCACCCCGGATGTAAACGGTTACACCACCGTGAACGATCCCATCCTCCGCCCTTCCTCGCCGCCCGCCGCCACCATCAAAGAGGTGGCCCGCGAGGCAGGTGTATCCGTCGCGACCGTCTCCCGGGTGCTCAACGAGAAGGGGCCGGTGCGGGAAGAGACCCGGCAGCGCATCCTGGAAGTCGCGGGCCGGCTCGGCTACTCGCCCAACGCCGCGGCCCGCAGCCTCAGCACCCGCAAGACCGGCACCATCGGCGTGCTACTCCCAGACCTCTACGGCGAGTTCTTTTCCGAGGTGATCCGCGGCCTGGACCTCGCGGCGCGGCGCAGCGGCTACCACATCCTCGTGTCGAGCTCGCACAGCGACCGCAGCGAGGTCGAGGACGTCCTGCGCACCCTGCGCGGCCGGGTCGACGGTCTGATCGTGATGTCGCCCGAAGCGGGAGCCGTGACCCTCCAGGCCAACTTGCCTGGATCGCTGCCGATCGTGCTCCTGAATGCCCGCGCCGAGGGAAGCAGCTTCGATTCGATCAACCTCGACAACTACGGCGGCGCGTCCGCCATGGTCCACCATCTGGCCGGGCTCGGCCGCCACCGCATCGCCCACGTCAAGGGCGCACCGGGCAACAATGACGCCCTGGAGCGCCTGATCGGGTACCGTGACGCCATGGGGTCGCTCTTCGGAGCAGCGACGGAGGACCTCGAGCTCGAGGGGGACTTCAGCGAGGAGTCTGGCGACCGGGCCGGCCGCGAGATCCTGAGCATGAATCCCCGCCCCGACGCCGTGTTCGCGGCCAACGACGCCATGGCCATCGGCCTGCTCCATGCCTTCCAGAAGGCCGGGGTGAAGGTCCCCGAGGAGATCGCCGTGGCAGGTTTCGACGACATCCCCATTGCCCGGTTCCTGACGCCACCTCTCACGACCGTGGGTGTCGCCATCGCCGATCTCGGCGCCTGCGCGATCGAGCGGCTGCTTCAAGTCATGAAGCGCGGAGAGGTCCGGGAAGGTCAGCACGAGGTACTGCCCACGACCCTCGTCGTCAGAGGATCGTGCGGCGGCGTCCTTTCAGATACACCATCAAGGAGGAGTGTATGAGACCCAGCAAGATAGCTACCCTGCTTCTGCTGCTTGCCGCAATGTCCGCAATGTTCGCATCAGGGGCATTTGCGCAGACCACCACGTCGTCCATCCGGGGCGTGGTGCGCGATGAAGCGGGACCAGTCACCGATGCGACCGTGGAAGCGGTGGGAGCCCGCAGCGGCTTCCGCCACACCGCCACGACCGGCCCGCAAGGCAACTTCAACCTGGCCGGCCTCGATCCGGGCGTCTACACCCTGACCGTCTCCTCCGGAGCCTACGCGCCCCAGAGCCGCAGCGTGCAAATCCTGATCGGCCAGGACGTGGACGTCAGCTTCGTGCTCTCGCCGAGCGAGATGTTCACCGAGGACGTGACCGTCGTCGGCGAGTCCGTGCAGCTCCTCCTGGAGACCAAGAACTCCGAGATCGCCACCAACATCACCCCGCGGCAGATCGAGTCGCTGCCGCAGAACAACCGCAATTTCCTCAGCTTCGCCCAACTCGCCCCCGGCGTCCGCTTCAACGACGACCAGGACGCGGCCGGGCAGAAGTTCCGCAGCGGTGGATCCGACGCACGGCAGGTGAACGTCTTCATCGACGGCCTTTCGTTCAAGAACGACATCCTTCCGGGCGGCGGCTTCATGCAGGACTCGAGCCGCGGCAATCCCTTCCCGCAGAACGCGGTGCAGGAGTTCCGCGTTCTGACCCAGAACTTCAAGGCCGAGTACGAGAAGGCCTCAGCCGCTGTGATCACCGCGGTCACCAAGTCGGGTGGCAACGAGGTCCATGGCGACGTCTTCTACCTGACCCAGGACAAGGACTTCGTGACGCAGGACGACTTCTCGCGTGACCGGGGGCAGGAGAAGCCCGACTACGAGCGCGAGCAGATCGGCTTCTCCGTCGGCGGCCCCATCGTGCGCGACAAGCTGCACTACTTCCTCTCCTATGAAGGCCAGGAGCAGGACCGCAACGCCACCGTCTTCCTGGGCGGGTCCTACGACTCCGCACCGGGCAACATCAAGCAGTTCATCAACCAGTTCGAGACGGGCGTGCTGACCACCCCGTTCGAGTCGGACCTCTACTTCGGCAAGCTTTCCTGGCAACCGGCGGTCGGGCAGACGCTGCACACGACCTTCCATCGCCGCGACGAGCAGGAGATCCGGGGCTTCGGCGGCCAGCGCACGCGCGACGGTTCCGAGGATTTCGGGATCGGGACCGACGCCTTCGTCGCCAAGCACACCTGGATCCTCGGCAACGTCCTCAACGAGGCCTCCGCCACCTGGCAGACCCAGGAGTGGGCGCAGGCGGCGCTCAACAGCAGCACCCCGCGCCTGAACTACATCGGCATCCTCGACGTGGGCGGCAAGGATGCGACGCAGGAATTCCAGCAGGACCGCATCGGCGTTCGCGACGATGTCTCCTGGGCGCTCGAATGGCGCGGCAATCACAACTTCAAGAGCGGTGTCTCGGTGGGTTGGCTGGACTACGCGGTCAGCAAGAACAGCTTCGAGAACGCCCTGTTCGAGTTCCGCAGCGATGAGGACTGGCAGTTCCCGTTCCAGGCGCGCGTCGGCTTTGGCGACCCCGAGCTCGCGTTCAGCAATACCCAGGCCGGCCTCTACCTGCAGGACGACTGGACGGTCCTGCCCAACCTGACTCTGAACCTCGGCGTGCGCTGGGATTACGAGTCGAACATGATCAACAACGACTACCGCACTCCGCCGGAGCTCGTCTCCGCTCTGCAGGGCGCCTGCCGCGATTATGGCGCGCCGGTTGGCGGGCAGAGCACCTGGTGCCTGCGCGATTTCCTCGACCTCGACCGTTTCACCACCGACGGCGGCGACCGCGATCCCTACTACGGCATGGTGCAGCCGCGCTTCGGCTTCGCCTGGGACGTGCAGGGCAACGCCAAGACCGTGGTCTTCGGCGGCTGGGGCAAGTACCATGACCGGGTCGTCCTCAACGACATCTTTGACGAGCAGTACCGCCAGCAGTACAAAATCTATTCGTTCTGCTTCTCTGCCGACGGCAGCCCGGCACCGAACTGCAGCGTGCCGGCGCTCGCATGGCGTCCCGAGTACCTCTCGGCCGAAGCGTTGCGCCAGCTCATCGCCAGCGGAGCCGCGCCCGGCCCCGAGGTCTTCCTGGTCGACAACGAGATGCGTCCGCCGCGGTCCGACCAGTGGACGCTCGGCGTCCGCCGCCAGTTCGGCAACTGGCAGACCTCGCTCTCCTATGCTGGCGTGCGCGGCTACAACAACCTCATGTACTTCTTCGGCGACCTGCCGCCGGGTACCCAGTTCAACGACCGCTTCGGCAACAACGTCGGTGTGCCGGGCTACTCCCGCGTGTTCATTACCTCGACGGCGCGCCGCACATGGTACGACGGCTACTTCCTGACCCTCGACCGGCCCATCACCGCCGACGGCAACTGGGGCTTCAACCTGTCCTACACCTATGCCGAGGCGGAGCAGACAGGCACCGACAACCCCGCCGAGGGCGTGGCGTTCGGCGCCTTCGACTACCTCAATCCCGAGAGCCTCTACCGCTTCCCCGGGACCAACGACGAGCGCCATCGGCTGATCATGACCGGCACCGTCGCGCTGCCGGCCAACTTCCAGTTTTCTTCGTTCATCACGCTGGGCTCGGGCACGCCGTTCACGGTCTTCGACGACTCGACCGCGCCGTTCACCGTGCGTTGGAACGAGGGCCGGCCGGAGAAGGAGGACTTCATCATCCCGGACGCGTGGTCTTACCGCAGCGTGGACGCGCGGCTGGAGTGGCAGGCGCCGCCGATCGCTAACACGGCGCGGGTCACCCTGATCGCCGAGGGGTTCAACGTCTTCAACTACGACAACGGGAGCTGCTTCGAGAGCTTCAAGCCGCGCCTGCCGGCCACCAACGCGCGTTTTGGGGATCCCAACTGCCAGCTCAGCACGCGCCGTTTCCAGGCCGGACTGAGGGTGGGATTCTGATCCGATGATCCGGCGCGGACGGATCGCGTTGCTCCTGCTTCTGCTGGCAAGCTGCGCGCCGTCCGCTCCGCCCGTTTCTGTTCCGCAGGTTTCCGCTCCGCAAGTCTCCGCGGACCTCGTCGATGACATTCAGGAGCGGACGTTCCGCTGGTTCTGGGATCTGGCACAGCCGGAGAACGGGCTGATTCCCGACCGCTGGCCCACGCCTTCTTTCTCCAGCGTCGCAGCGGTGGGCTTCGGTCTCACCGCCTATCCGATCGGGGTCGAACGGGGCTGGGTGACTCGGGAAGAAGCCCGGCGGCGCGTGCTCACCACGCTGCGCTTTTTAGAGTCCGCACCCCAGGGGCCCGAGCCCAGGGGCATGACCGGACATAAAGGTTTCTTCTACCACTTCCTCGACATGAAGACGGGAACCCGCTTCGAGACGGTGGAGCTGTCCACCATCGACACGACGCTGCTCCTGGCGGGCGCCCTGTTCTGCCAGTCCTATTTCGCCCTCGATAATCCAGAGGAGGAGGAGATCAGGCAGCTCGCCGAGACGCTCTACCTTCGGGTGGACTGGAACTGGGCAAAGCCCGAGCCGCCGCGGGTCTCCATGGGCTGGCATCCGGAGAAAGGGTTCATTCCACACGAGTGGATCGGCTTCAACGAGGCCTTGATCCTCTACGTGCTCGCGCTCGGTTCGCCCACGCACCCGATCGGTCAAGAAGACTGGGAGGCCTGGACCAGCACCTATCGCTGGGGGAAGTTCTACGGTCAGGAGCACGTCAACTTCGCGCCGCTCTTCGGCCATCAGTACTCGCACGTATGGATCGATTTCCGCGGGATTCAGGATGCCTACATGCGCGGCAAAGGGATCGATTACTTCGAGAACTCACGCCGTGCCACGCTCTCGCAGCGTGCCTACGCCATGGACAACCCCAACCGCTTCCGCGGCTATGGCGAGAACGTCTGGGGATTGACTGCCTGCGACGGCCCTATCGACGGCGACCTGAAGATAGACGGACGCAACGTCCGCTTCATGACCTACGCGGCGCGCGGCGCGGCCCTCGGAGAGATCCGCGACGACGGCACGATCGCTCCCACGGCTGCCATCTCTTCAATCCCCTTCGCGCCGGAGGTGGCCATCCCCGCCATGGAGGAGATGTACCGCCGCTGGGGCGAGCACCTGGTCTCGAAATACGGCTTCCTTGACTCGTTCAATCCCAGCCTGACCTTCGCGACCCGCACGCAGCACGGCAAGGTGGTGCCCGGAGTCGGATGGTTCGACGGCGACTACCTCGGAATCGATCAAGGGCCGATCGTGGCGATGATCGAAAATCACCGGAGCGGGCTGGTGTGGCGCGTGATGAGAAACAACCCGCACATCCGTCGCGGGCTGGAAAGGGCAGGGTTTACAGGGGGCTGGTTGGAGTGACCCTCACCCCCGACCCCTCTCCCACACGCACTCCCGCCACCCGGGAGAGGGGCGCCCCCTCCCTCTTACTTCCGGTTCCCCCCTCTCCCGGGTGGCGGGAGTGCGTGTGGGAGAGGGGGGTTAGGGGGGTGAGGGTTCTCCTGCTCCTCCTCCTGGTCACCGCCTGCAACCGGGGCTCCGCCGACCAGCGCACCACCGTGCGCTTCTGGGCATTCGGCCGCGAGGGGGAGATGGTGCGCGAGCTCGTGCCGGAGTTCGAGCGGCGGCATCCGGAGATCCGGATGGAGGTGCAGCAAGTCCCCTGGTCGGCCGCGCACGAGAAGCTCCTCACCGCCTTCGTTGGCGATGCCACGCCCGATGCCGCGCAGCTCGGCAACACTTGGATTCCCGAGTTCGTCTCCCTGGGCGCCCTCGCTCCGATCAACGCCCGGCTCACGGCGCCGCTCCGCGCGGATTCCTTCCCAGGCATCTGGGACACCAACGTGGTCGACGGCGAGACCTGGGGCCTGCCCTGGTACGTGGACACGCGCCTGCTTTTCTACCGCACCGACCTCGTGGCGGAAGCGGGCGTCCCCTGGCCGCCAAAGAGCTGGGCCGAGTGGCGGACGGCCATGGAAGGGATCAAGCGGCACACCGGACAGTACGCGATCCTGCTGCCCATCGACGAGTGGCAACAGCCAGCCATCTTCGGCCTCCAGAACCAGGCCCCGCTGCTCCGCGAAGGCGGCCGGCATGGGGCGTTCCGCGATCCGCGGTTCAAAGAGGCCATGACCTTCTACCTGGACCTATACAGCTCCGGCATGGCTCCAGCCCTCGACCTCCAGGGCGTTGCCAACATGTATCAGCAGCTCGCGGAGGGCTACTTCGCCATGGTCATCACCGGCCCCTGGAACCTTGGCGAGTTCCGCAATCGGATGCCTCCCGAGATGCAGGACCGCTGGTCCACCGCGCCGTTGCCTCCTCCCGAAGCTGGGATGCCCTATCCGGGGCTCTCCGTGGCGGGCGGCGCCAGCCTTGTCCTCTTCCGCCAATCGCGGAATCCGGAGGCGGCTTGGAAGTGGCTGCAATACCTTTATGAGCCAGCTCAGCAGGCGCGCTTCTATGAGCTGTCCGGAGACCTGCCGGCGCGGCCCACGGCGTGGAAGCTGGCGGGGCTTGCCGACGATCCGAAGGCGGCTGCCTTTCTGGCTCAGCTCGAGAGCGTGGCGTCCACGCCCAAGGTGCCGGAGTGGGAGCAGATCGCCACGAGGGTAGCCGAATGCGCCGAGCAGGTGATGCGCGGCGGCCGGGACCTGGACGAGGCGCTCGCCGCCCTGGATGCCGACGTGGACCGGATGCTGGAGAAGCGGCGCTGGCTCATGGACAGGGAAAAACAGCCGTGACTCCGGAGGCAATCCAGGAAAGGAGCGGCAGGCCCGCCGAGCGGCGAGCGGCCTGGCTGCTGCTCTCTCCGGCCCTGGGCGCCATCGCGCTTTTTTTCGCCATCCCGCTGATCGCGGCCCTGCTGCTGTCGCTCACCGACTTCGACATCTACGCCCTGGCCAACTGGCGCAACGCGCGCTTCGTCGGAGGTGGGAACTTCCTGCGCTTGCTCCAGGACCCGCTGTTCTGGAGGGTGATGCGGAACACGCTGGTCTTTGTCGTGATCGGCGTGCCGCTGACGCTGGGGGCCGCGCTCGGAGGCGCTCTCCTGGTGCATTCGAAGCTGGCGCGGTTTCGCGGCCTGTTCCGTACCGTGTTCTTTGCGCCGGTGGTCACCACGCTGGTTGCGGTGGCGGTAGTCTGGCGCTACCTCTACCATCCGCGCTACGGCCTCATCAATCAGATGCTCGGGCTGATCGGACTGCCGCCGATCGACTGGCTCGGCAATCCGGCGTGGGCCACTGTCGCGATCACGATCCTCGCGGTCTGGCGCGGCTTCGGCTACGGCCTCGTGATCTATGTCGTCGGCCTCCAGAGCATCCCTGAGTCGCTGCACGAAGCCGCGCAGCTCGACGGCGCCGGCCCGTGGCGGAAATTCAAGGACGTCACGATACCGCTGCTCGCGCCGACCACCCGTTTCGTGGCGGTGCTCACGACCGTGAGCCTGTTCCAGATCTTCGCCGAGCCCTATGTAATGACGCGCGGCGGCCCTCTCTACGCGACGACCTCGATCACCCTGCTCATGTATCAGCAAGGTTTCCGCTGGTGGAACCTCGGCAACGCGGCAGCGGTCGCCTTCGTGCTCTTCGCGATGATCATCGCGGCCACCGCTCTGCAGGAGCTGTGGCGCCGGAGGCGAGGAGCATGAACCGCCGCCAAGTGGCCATGCTACTGGTCAACGGTACGCTGGCGCTCATGGCGCTGCTCACCGCTCTGCCCCTGCTCTGGATGATCTCGGCGTCCCTGATGCCCGCGGGCGAGGCCATGAACCTGCCGGCGCGCCTGCTGCCGTCGAGGCCGACGCTGGAGCATTACGCAGTTCTCTTCGAGCGGCTCAACCTCGGACGAACCCTCGCAAACACATTCCTGCTGGCCTCGATGGTCACTGCAGTCTCATTGCTCTGCAACTCGATGGCGGGGTACGCGTTCGCCAAGCTGCGCTTCCCGGGCCGGGGCCGTCTCTTCGCACTGCTGCTGGCGACTCTGATCGTGCCGCCACAGGTAACGGTGCTGCCTCTCTTCCTGGAGATCCGGGCGCTCGGCCTGGTCAACTCTTTCGGCGGCATCCTAGTCGCGGGCATCGCCACGGTATTCGGCATCTTCCTGGTGCGCCAGTTCGCCCAGGGCATTCCGGACGAGCTGCTCGACGCAGCGCGCCTCGACGGCGCCTCGGAATGGAAGATCTACTGGACGGTCGTGATGCCGCTCCTGCGGCCGATCCTGGTCACGCTCGGCGTCTTCACCTTTCTGTCCTCGTGGAACGATTTCATGTGGCCGCTGATCGTGCTTACGGACGAGAGCAAGTACACCCTGCCGGTGGCCCTCGCCAACCTTTCGGGCGAGCACGTGCAGGACACGGAGCTGATGATGGCGGGAGCGGTGGTCACGGTGCTGCCGGGACTTTTGTTGTTTCTCGCGCTGCAGCGGCAGTACATCGAGGGGATCACGATGGGAGGCGTCAAGGAGTGAGCCCTCACCCCCGACCCCTCTCCCGGTCCCCCGAGCACACCCTCCCCGGGCGAGGGGCGCCACCGCCCAGCCCCAAAAGCAACAGGCCAAGTTCAAGTCTCCCCCTCTCCCGGGGTGGGCGTGCTCGGGGGACCGGGAGAGGGGGCCGGGGGTGAGGGTTCTTCTTCTTTTCCTCCTCCTTACAGGCGCAAAGCTCGACGATTTCGAAGACGTCTCTGGCTGGAAGTCCGTCCCCTCGGACGGCGTCTCCCTGAACCTGTCACAGGCCGAGGGCGTGAGCGGAAAGGCCCTGCGTCTCGACTTCGATTTCCACGGCGGCGCGGGCTATGCGGTCGCGCGCAAAGAGCTACCGTTCACGTTGCCAGACAACTACGAGATCTCGTTCCGCCTCCGTGGCGAGGCGCCGGTCAACAACCTCGAGTTCAAGCTGGTCGATTCAACGGGCGACAACGTCTGGTGGGTGAACCGCCGCAATTTCCAGTTTCCCCGGGAGTGGACGCAGGTCCGTCTCAAGAAGCGGCATATTCAGTTCGCGTGGGGTCCGCTCGGCGGAGGAGAGATCCGCAACGTCGCGGCCCTGGAGCTTGCGATCACGGCTGGGACGGGCGGTAAGGGTTATGTCCTTCTCGACGAGCTGACCGTTAAAGAGCTACCACCCGCTCGTCCCTACAATCGCACTCCGACGATCACCTCTTCCGCAAACGGGCAGTCTCTCGATTTCCTGGAAAGCCGCGAGTACGGCGGATTGGTGATCGATTGGGGCAAGGGACCGCACGCATCCAGTTACGAGATCCAGATCTCGGATGATGGCGCGGAGTGGAAGACGGTCCGGACGGTCGAAGGGAGCGACGGAGGGAAGGATTGGTTTTTCCTGCCTGAAACGGAGTCGCGTCATCTCCGGCTGCGGTTTCTTGAGGGCAACGGGAAGCCCACGATCGACGTGAAGCCTCTGGAGTGGGCTCCCACACCGGACGCTTTCTTCGCCGAGATCGCCAAGGATTCTCCGCGCGGCTCCTATCCTCGCTGGCTCACGGGCGAGCAATCGTATTGGACTGTGATCGGCGTCCCCCGCGATACGCCCGAGGGCCTCTTCAACATGGATGGCATGCTGGAGAGCGGCAAGGGCGGGTTCTCCGTCGAGCCTTTCCTGGAGCACGACGGCCGCTTGGCAACCTGGAACGACGTGCGGTCCAGGCCATTGCTCGCGGAAGGCTACTTGCCGATTCCCTCGGTGAGGTGGGAGAGCGGCAAGCTGGCGCTGGACATCACCGCCTTCGCTACGGGCGAGCCCGGCGCCTCGGTCCTGCGGGCGCGCTACCGGGTGTTCAACCATGGAACCGAGAACGCGCGAGCGCGGCTCTTCCTCGCGATCCGGCCGTTCCAGGTCAACCCGTCCTGGCAGTTTCTCGGCAACCCGCCCGGCGGGGTCGCCCCGATCCGGGAGATCGCCTTCGACGGCTCGCTCACAGTCGATGGAAAGAAAATATCGACGAGCGTGAAGCCCACGGCGTTCGGGGCCTCCACATTCGACCAGGGCTCGATCGTGGAGCATCTGCGGAACTTGCCCAAGCGGACGCGGGTCTCCGATCCCTTCGGCTACGCCTCGGCGGCGCTGGCCTGGGACCTCGCGATCCCCGGCGGACAGGCGCGGGATGTCGAGGTGGCGATCCCGCTGCATGAGGAAACCGCGGCAAGCAAGGGCGCGATGAATCGCGCCCCTACAAGTACAGCAGAACACAGAGGGTCGGATCTTGCTTGTAGGGGCGCGATTCATCGCGCCCCCTTGGATCTCGCCATCTGTTTGTGGAAATCCGAGCTCGACCGGGTCGAGATCCGGCTGCCCGCTGCGGAGGATCTCGTCCGCACCTACAAGAGCACGCTCGCCTACATTCTGATCAATCAGGATGGACCCGCGATCCAACCCGGCTCCCGCTCCTACGAGCGCTCCTGGATCCGCGACGGCGCGCTCACCGCCACATCCATGCTGCGGCTGGGGCACGAGGAGGACGCCCGCGCCTTCCTCGCCTGGTACGCGCCTTTCCAGTTCGAGAACGGCAAGGTTCCCTGCTGCGTGGACTACCGCGGCGCCGACCCGGTGCCGGAGAACGACAGCCACGGCGAGCTGCTTCACTTGGCAGCGCAGGTTTACCGCTTCACGGAAGACCGCGAGCTGATCGAGAAGATCTGGCCTCACGTCGAGAAAGCCGTCGGATATATCGAAGAGCTGCGCCAACAGCGCCGCACCGACGCGTACAAAAACGGCCCGTACTTCGGCCTCCTCCCGGAATCGATCAGCCATGAGGGCTACTCGGACAAGCCCGTCCATTCCTATTGGGACGACTTCTTCGCGCTGAGAGGTCTCAAGGACGCCGCGTGGCTCGCCGAAGCTCTGGGGAAGAAGAACGACTGGGCGCGCATCCGCGACGAGTTCCGGACCGATCTTCTGGCTTCGATCCGTCGCACCATCGCAATGCACAAGATCGACTACCTGCCGGCTTCGGTGGAGAAGGGGGACTTCGACCCCACCTCGACCAGCATCGGCCTCGCGCCCGGCGGCGAGCTGGCCGATCTTCCCCAGGCCGAGCTGCGCCGCACGTTCGAGAGGTACTACCAGGAGTCGATCGCCCGCCGTGACGGCAAGCGGGAGTGGGATGCATACACACCGTACGAGCTGAGGACGCTGCGGACCTTTCTCCGCCTCGGCTGGCGCGTCCGCGCCCACGAGTTGCTGGATTTCTTCATGGACGACCGCCGTCCCACCGCCTGGAATCACTGGGCGGAAGTGGTCTGGCGCGAGCCGAAGAATCCCAAGTTCGTCGGCGACATGCCCCACACCTGGGTCGGCTCGGAGTTCCTCCACTCCTTCCTCGACTTCTTCGCCTACGTCCGCGAGCCCGACGGCGCCCTAGTCCTTGGAGACGGGCTCCTTCCCACCTGGAACGACGTGACCGTCCGCGGCCTGCGCACCGAGTACGGCCCGCTGGATTTCTCGGTGACTCCGGAGGGTGGGGGAGTGCGCTACCGGATTTCGGGACCCACCGTGCCCCCCGGCGGTATCATCGCGCGATGGCAAGGCAAGGAAGTCGTAGTCCGCGAGCTGCCGGCCGAAGTGATCATCCGGCCGTAGTCCTTCTCGTCGTCGCCGCTCTCCTCGCGGCCGGCTGCGCTCCCATCCTCCATCCCCCCTACCGCGAGTTCGCGGAGGTGGACCGTCTCCTAGAGAGCTACCGGGAGCGCGGCGCCTTTCCGGGCGGCGTCCTGGCGGTGGGGGATCGGGAAGGGCTGATTCACCTGCACCCCTTCGGGTACCAGTCTTACGACGAAAATGCGCCGCCGGTCACCGCTGCCACGCTCTACGATCTCGCCAGCCTCACCAAGGTAGTTGCCACAACGACCATGGCAATGATCCTGGTGGAGGAGGGACGGCTCAACCTCGACCGGCCGGTGCGGGAAGGCGTGACCGTGCGCCACCTGCTCACGCACTCCTCGGGCCTCCCCGCTCTGGCACCGTTCTTCAAGGAGATCCGCGGCAAGGAGGCCTACGTCGAGCGCATCCGGTCCATGGATCTCACCTTTCCCCCGGGCAGCCGCTCCGTGTACAGCGACCCGGGTGTCATCCTCCTGGGAGAGATCCTCGAGCAGATCGCTGGCGAGCCGCTGGACGCCTTTGTCCGAAAGCGGGTTTTCGAACCGCTGGGGATGAAGGACACGATGTACCTGCCGCCGCCCAGCCTGCTGCCCCGCATCGCGCCCACCGAATTCGACCCCTGGCGCGGCCGCCTCGTCCATGGGGAGGTCCACGACGAGAACGCTCTCGCCATGGGCGGCATCGCTCCCCACGCCGGGCTCTTCGGGACGGCCGGCGATCTATCCCGCTTCGCGCAGATGATGCTCAACGGAAGTATCGGCGGCATGGTCTCCCCGGAGACGATCGAGCTGTTCACCCGCAAGGCGGGAATCCCCGATTCCGACCGTGCCCTCGGTTGGGACACGAAATCCGCCGAGGGCTCCTCGGCGGGCACGCTCCTCTCGCCGCGTTCCTTTGGCCATACCGGCTTTACCGGCACCTCGATGTGGATCGACCCGGAACGCCGGCTCTACGTGATCCTGCTGACGAACCGGGTCCATCCGACGCGGGAGAACAACCTGATCCGCGAGGCGCGACCGGCCGTGGCCGATGCCGTGGTCAGAGCACTCTCTCCGCGGAGCGCGAGGAAGGCATCCAGTGGATTCATCCGGAAACCCCAATCGCTCCTGGCGGCCGGGAAACTTCCGCAACGCTGGGGAAGAATCAGGCAACGCTCCCGCAAAGGTTTGCAACGCACCGGAGATCTCCCGCAACGCTGCGGAAGGCATTTGCAACGCTCCTGCGTCCGGGGGCAACGCCGCGGAAGACTTCTGCCGCGCTCATGCGCTGGATTGCAACGCGCCACGTTCTCCAGCAACGCTGTCGCGTTTGCAGGCAACGCGGCGGAGAACACCGGAGCGTGGCCTGAAGATGCCGTAGCGTATCCGGAAGGCTCGGGAGCTGCCGCTTGCGTTGCGGACTCGTTGCAGCCACCTCCCCGGCAACGCACGGAGGGAGCGGCCCGGCGTCAGGCGGTTTCGGCGCCGTCTCCCGAATCCGGAGCGGGCACCGCCGAGCTGGCGCCGCCACGCCTCATGCTCGCTCCGCGTCATGCGTTGCCCTCCGTTGCGTTTCAACGGATTGCAACGCGAAGCGAGATAGGGAATGGCTCGCGGAGTCGAGGCGCAGATTGACCCGCCGCTAGCCTGGGCTTAAGCTCAGAGACAGTAGATGCTCAGGTAAACGCCCTGTGACCAGTCCGGTTCGCATCGCAGCCTACGCGCTTCTTGTTCCCATGACGCTTGGCGTCACGGCTTTGACCTACGCCGATTTCGGGACGTTTCTCTTCAACATGGGTAGCGACGTCTACATGGTACGCCGGCTTCCCCGGGCTGCCATGGTCCTCGCGACACTTCTGCTCATGATCTGTCCGGCCTTTACGCTACGCCGCAAATCTCCAGCGCCCTTCGTTTTGGCCATCATCTTCTCGGTAGCGTTGTGGCTGATGTGTGGACGGGCCGTGGCCATGGTGTGGGACGGTCGCGTTGCCACCGGCTGGCTATGCTTTCGTACTAACGATTTTGACTTGTCCAAAGAGGGTGACGGCGAGGAGTTCGGCAAGCATTGGCAGGTGAGCCGATTGGCCCGTTGGCGCTTGGAGCTCCGTCGGCCCAGCGCTCCTACCCACCGAATCTTTGTGGGGCCGCTCCTTCTTTCCGAGAGCCTCGAGCTCTTCGAGTCCTACGGCGTTGTAGTCCTCGACGACACTCGGGCAACAGCCGCGACCAAGTAACTCCCCTGAACGACGATGCCGCTACGGTTCCGGCGCGTGTCGGGCCGCTGAGGTCCCGCGCGCCACGCTCGCCGCGAGGCCCGCGGCGAGCGGCCATCCAACTACCAGAATCCGACCTTGGCCGGCTCAACTGTAGCGGTAGAGATTGATCGAGTAGTTGGTCGAGGAGCCCGAAGGGTCGCTGGCGGTGCCCCAGAGCTGGATCGCGTTGGCGTCGACGATCTGAATGCCCATGCCGTAGCGCCAGTCGGAGCCGTTCCAGTCCTTGTAGGTGGCGCGCTTTACCAAGCCGGTGATCGTGAAGGGATTCCTGGTGCTCTGCACCTCGTAGACGTGGAGCTCCTCGTCCTCGCGGAAGCCCAGAAGGTAGATCACGTTCGCGGTGTTGGTGACGAGGGCGAAGTTCTGGTACTGGTCGCCGTCGAGCGCGGAGCCCTTGTACTGGTAGATCTGGGTGAACGGATTGGTGTTGCCGTTCACGGCGGAGTAGTCGGCGAGAAAGAAGCGCATGTACCGGGGGTCGTAGTCATAGGTGGCGAGCAGGACCTTTTCCGTCGCACCGTCGGTGAAGTTGGTGATCGCCGCCGCGGATGCCTTCCTGCCGTTCACCGTGAATTGGTACTTGAGCACCGGAGCCGCCAGATTCGCGAGGTCGTAGATGCCCACCTGGGCGTTGTCCTTGCTGTCGTCGCTCTCGACGGCGAAGGCCATCAGGTCGCCGAGCATCTGCGTGCCGCCGCCATGATCGTAATCCCCGGGCTGGTAGGGCCAGATCGAGGTTGCCCTGACCGTCGACGGTTGAAAGGTGGCGATGTAGCCGCCGTCCGAGCTGCTGCCAGAGAGCCCGCCCCGGGTCTCGCGGGTGCCGTTCTTCGGGGCGACGCCCTGGATGTGGTCGTTCGCGCCATCCCAATCGGGATACTTCACCGTGCCGGTGATGGTCACCTTGGTTGCCTTGCGGTTCAAACCATTGATCGCCGTGAAAATATCGTTGACCTTCGGATTCATTCTCATCTCCTCCGAGAGCACGGCCGAGGCGAAGTCATCCGGCCTGGCTGAAGGCCACGGATCGATCCCCGGCTCTCGACGGGTTAGTGGGACGAGGGGGCGACGAATCGCAGGGGCCTGAAGATGTACCTCGACACTCTGCCTGTGATGACCGGCGCGCAACGGCTGTACGAGACTCTGGGCTTCAAAGACGTTCCTCCATACCGGCACAACCCGATACCGGGCACAAGGTTTCTCGGTCTCGAGTTGGGCCGGTTCAAGGCTGGTAGTAATTTGCTAAAATGAATTCATGTGGCGCAAATCTGTACCCCTGTTCCTTGCTCTCTCGGCTTTCTTGGCAGTATCGATCCCGAGTGCGGCGGTTGTCCTGGATCCGCAGCCAGATTTCAACGAATTCAATGCGGAAGTGGCCGTTCACCCACTTGGCGGCGTGCTCCTGGTCTGGACCCGGGCTCGCGAGCAATCGGAATACGAGCCAATGGCCATGGCAGCCATCCTGGATCCGGACACAGGGCAGCTCGGAGAGCTGCACGAATTGGGAGCCGGCTCAGCCCACCAGGTCGTGCCTCTTGGTACGGGCTATCTGGCTCTGCGTGTGGACGAAGGGTTCTTCGCCCAGCGCTTGGACGAGGGCGGCCGGCCCGTGGGCGCGGCGCTGCCGCTCGGACCGTATCAATTCCGGCCGGCGGAGGCGCATGCCACTCCCGACGGGGGTGCGGTCGTGGTCACGATCCTCGGATCGGAAGAGGTCCCGGAGGGGGTCGTGCAGGCTTGGCGGTTCGGCCCGGATGGTGCCCTCCTTTCCGGCCCGACGCCGATCGCGCGCAGCGCCGTTGAGACGGTGCTCGGCATGGACGGCGCCGGCAACCTCGTCCTGGCGTGGAGAAACTCGGGGAGCTCGGTCCGCGTCCGGCGGTTCTCCCCGGACCTCGTGCCTCTGAGCCGGGTCGTGCCTGTCACGTTCGACCGCGCGTCCGCCGTCCGCGTCGCGGTCGAGCCGAACGGGCGTTTCGTGGTGATCTACGAAAGGAGAGGCGGGTTGTGGGCGCGCGCGTTCCGTGCCGATGCGAGCTCCGACGGCAAGGTTTTCACGATCGTTCCGCAGGGCCCACGAGGCAAGATCATCAATGAAGTGGACGCCGCGGTCGGAGCCCAGGGGAGGATTCTCGTGGCCTGGTTCGAGTATGCGCCCGGCCTCGTGCCCACGATCCAGTCCCGTTCCCTTTCGCCGGCCGGCCTTCCTCTAACCCGGACCCGCCGCGTGGCGCAGGCCCGCCCATTCTTGGACAATCTGCAATGGCCTCGCGTGGAGAGGCTTCCCGAGGGGGACTTTCTCGTCCTGTGGACTCACTCGGGAGCGAACGGCACCCTGCGGTTCAAGCGTCTTTCGGGCCGCTAGGCTGGAAACAGCTCGCAACGAGCCCTGCAACGACCGTGAGCAGCGAGCCCGCGAGGGCGTACCAGGTCCAGGCTAGCGGGGTGGCGAAGAAGATCCAGGTCATGCCCACGAGGCCGACGACGAGACCCGCGAGCGCCGCGTGCTGACCCACTCGGCGTGTGAACATCCCCAGGAAGAAGACCCCGAGCACGATCCCGGTCGTGAAGGCGGCGATCCCCAGGACGCTGCTCACGATCGAAGTCTGCACCCACTGGCCGGCGATCCCCACTGCGATTTGCACCGCTCCGAAGACCGCCGTAAGGATGCGGGTCAGTCGTAGCTGCCGCTCCGGCGCGACTTTCAGGAGGTCATTGACGGCTACGGTGGCGCACGAGTTGAGGGAGCTCGTCATGGCTGCGGCGAAGATGGCTCCCAGCAGCAGGCCCACCAGACCGGTCGGCAGCTCGCCGAGAATGAAACGGGCGAAGATGCGGTCCGCGCGTTCGAACGGTATCGCGGGCGGGTTGAGCTGGTAGAAGCTCCAGAGCCCGACTCCGATCAGCAGGAAGAGAGCGAACTGCGCCAGGGCGACGATCCCGCTCATCCAGACGGCGCGCCGGGCTTCCGGAAGCCCTCGGGCGGAGAGGTAGCGCTGGACCGAGAGCTGGTCCACCCCGTGCGAGCCGAGGGCGATGAAGGCTCCTCCAATCAATCCAGCCCAGAGGCCGAAGGGCTCGCTCAAGTCGAGCGTGAAGTCGAGCGCCCGGAACTTGCCGGCGGCCTGTCCCATGTCGACGAGCTGATTCCATCCACCCGGCAGACGGGCGAGGATCGCGAAGAGGGCGATCAGGGCTCCTGCCAGGTAGAGGAAGAATTGGATCAGATCGGTCCACAGCACCGCGCGCATGCCGCCGAGGTAGGTGTAGACGACCGTCGTGATCCCCAGCGCCGCGACGGCCCAGGGGATGGAGATGCCGGTCATCTCCTGGAGCACGAGCGCGGAGAGGAAAAGCCGCAGGCCATCCGCAAGGCTGCGGGTCAGGATGAAGAGCACTGACGCAGTCTGCTTCGTGGCGCCGCCGAACCGGCGGTGGAGGACTTCGTACGACGTGAAGAGGGTACCCTTGAAGTACTCGGGCAGCAGGAGGAAGGCGACCACGAAGCGGCCGGCGACGAAGCCGAGCGCGATCTGGATCCAGGTGAAGTTCCGCTCGTAGGCGAAGCCCGGGATGCTCAGGAAGGTGACGGCGCTGGTCTCGGTGGCGATGATGGAGAAGAGGATCAGCCACCAGGACTGGTCGCGGCCTCCGACCGCGTACTCGGCCACGTCGCGCGCTCCCCGGCCCAGCCACGAGCCGAGCAGGACCATGCCGGCCATGTAGGCCACGAGGATGGCGAGGTCGAGGGCGCCGACGTTCAAAGACAGGCGCCGCGCGTGCGGATCACTTCGGAGTAGAGCCGGGCGCTCGCCTTGGGCGTGCGGCGCTGGGTCGCGAAATCCACGTGGACGATGCCGAAGCGCTTCGAGTAACCGTGGCTCCACTCGAAGTTGTCCAGGAGCGACCAGGCGAAGTAGCCGCGCAGGTTCACACCCTTTTTGATTGCGTCGTGGGCGGCCAGCAGGTGAGTCCGCAGGTATTCGACCCGGAGCGGGTCGGAGAGCTCGCTGCCGTTCACGGTCGGCGGGTCGTAGAAGGCGGACCCGTTCTCGGTGACGTAGAGCGGCAGGTCGCCGTAGTTTTCCTTGACCCAGGCCAGCGTGTTGGTGAGGCCGGGCGGGTAGACCTCCCAGTCCGTTTCCGTGTAGACGTGGCGGGCCTGGCGCACGCGGCCGGCGCGGACGGGCAGGGCCGTCGGGTCGTCGCAGGTGACGCTACGGGTGTAGTAGTTGATGCCGAGGAAGTCGATGGGCTGGCGGATGAGGTCCAGGTCCGCCTGCGGAAAGTCGGGCCAGGCTTCGCCGAAGATCTCCTTCAGCTCCTCCGGATAGCGGCCGTGGATCACCGGATCGAGATATTGCCGGTTCATGTAGGCGTCGGCACGGGCCGTGGCCGCCAGATCCTCGGGACGGTCGGACGCGGGATCCTTGGGCTCGATGTTGAAGACGATCCCGATGCGGTGCTTGCCCTCGGCGCGGTAGGCCTGGACCGCGGAGCCGTGGGAGCGCAGCAGGTTGTGCGAGGCGATCGGGGCCTCGAAGAGGTTCTTGTGCCCGGGTGCGAGCGCGCCGTGGAGGTAGCCGCCGTCGGTCACCACCCAGGGCTCGTTCAGGGTCGCCCACATTTCCACCCGGTCGTCGAGCGCCTTGTACATCACCGAGGCGTACGCGGCGAACCAATCGGCGATGTCCGGGTTGAGCCAGCCGCCGCGGTCGTCGAGCGCCGCGGGGAGGTCCCAGTGGTAGAGGGTGACGGAGGGCTGGATGCCGTTCGCGAGCAGCGCGTCGACGAGGCGGCGGTAGAAGTCGAGCCCGCGGTCGTTCACCCGGCCCTTGCCTTCAGGGAGCACTCGGCTCCAGGAGACGCTGAACCGGTAGGCGTTGAGGCCGAGGTCGCGCATCAGGCGGACGTCG
The DNA here is from genome assembly GCA_963741305.1 of uncultured Holophagales bacterium. Lineage (GTDB taxonomy): Bacteria > Acidobacteriota > Thermoanaerobaculia > Multivoradales > UBA5704 > DATMER01. Next base: position 1,906,600 of record CAVUHL010000003.1, read on the forward strand.
TCCTCGTAGAGGCGGTAGTGGTCGCAGGCCACGTCGCCGTTCTCGCCGTTTTTCACCAGTCCCGGCGAGTGGGAAAAGCGCTGCCAGATGCTGGGACCGGCGCCGTCCGCGAGGGGCGAGCCCTCGATCTGGTAGGCGGAGGTCGCCGCGCCCCAGAGGAAGCCTTCGGGAAATCGGTCCTGGCTCATGATGCCTCGGAGTTTATGAGAACGGTTACATCCTGTCCACGCGCTATGCTCTTCCAGTGGAAATATCGGAGAGACCGAGCTTCAGGACCGCGCTGATCCGCGGGATGCGGGGCCGCTGCCCGCGCTGCGGCAAGGCACCGATGTTCCAGGGGTGGAACCATCTGCACGAGCGCTGCGCCGTCTGCGGTTTGGAGATTGAGGCGCGCAGCGGCGACACCTGGTTCTTCATGTACATGAGCACGGCCGGGCTGACCGGAACGATCGTGGTCATCATGTTCCTGCTCCGTCCCCGGGTGCTCTGGGTCGGGCAGCTCCTGGTGCTGGTGGCGGCCGTGCTGGTGATCGGGCTGTCGCTGCCCCTGCGCAAGGGGTTGGCTATCGCCCTCGACTACCTCATGACCCGGGGGTAGTCTCTCTTCTACCTACAGCGCCAGCCGGTTGGCCCGCTCGTCGCCGTCCTCGAGCACGATCTCGGAGTCGCCGAGCTCTTCGACGGGGCAGCGGCTGATGTCGAGAGGGACCTTTGCCCGAAAGGCGGTCTGGTCGATGCTGTTTTTCCGCAGCCAGAGGAGATACCTCGAGTCTGCCGAGAAATTGGCGCCGGCGCCCCAATCCTCCCAGCGCGAGACCATGCTATAGACGCTGCAGAGGATACGGTCCCCTCTGCGGAAGCTGAAGCTCAGCATCTGCGGCGAAGGCGTGACGAACGACAGGCGCGCCACCTGGGCGGCCGCTCCGCGGCCTGGGACCAGGGCGACCCCGATCAGGAGGGGGCGGGTCTGGCCCCTGGCCTTTTCCACCTCCCGTTGGTCGGCTTGGTCGATCTCGGCGAGCGCCCGCGTCCAGGAAGCCGAGTCCGGGGCCGGATCCGGCGCGGGCAGCAGCGAGGGGGCCACCCAACTGAAGAGGTAGTTGACAGGCAGGACAAAGCCCAGCCCGTCCCCTCTCGCCGCCGTGGCGCTGACGATTCCCACCACCCGTCCCCGGGTGTCGAACAGCGGACCGCCGCTGTTGCCGGGGTTCACGTTGGCATCGATCTGCAGGTAGCCCACCCCGTAGATGTTACGAAATGAGTGGCTGACGATCCCTTCGTGGACCGTGAAGTCGAGCCCCACGGGTGTGCCGATGAACACGACACGGTCGCCGGTCTGAAGGGATGTGGCGTCGCCCAGGGGGAGTGGCCGCGCGCCGGCGTTGCGCACGCGCACCAGGGCCGCGTCCAGCCAGTCGTCGCGCTTGACGGGAGCTCCCTGGAGCTCCCGCCCGTCGGCGAAAACGGCCTTGATCGGATCTCCGAAACGGCCGAGCACGTGGGCGTTGGTCACCAGCAGGTCCTCGGTCACGAAGAAGCCGGTGCCCTCGAGCTTCCCGCTGCGCAGCTTGACCGTCGAAGGGGTGGCCCGCTCCGCGAGGTCGCGGGTGGAGAGGGCCGGACTGGCGGTGGGGGCACTGACGGCGAGAGCGGGCGGGGCGGCCTCCGGTTCGGCCTCCGGTTCAGAGGCCGCGCGGTTCCAGGCGAAGAGCCCGATCCCCGCGGTCAGGGCCAGGGCCACGGCGGCGGCGGTCCGCAGCCAGGAGATCCTGCCCGCGGGCTCGGCGGCCGGCAGGGGTTGACGGCCGGAGAGGCGCGTGCGTCCCCCGTGCTCCTCAATCGCGCGAGCCAGGTTGCGGGCGGCCTCGCGGGTCACGCCGGAGGCAAGACGGGAGCCGGGCTGGCCGAGCGCCCGCTGGATGTCGAGGAAGGCCGGCGCCGGCGATCCGAGGGAGGACACGGTGCGGGCGGCCTGGTAGCGCGCCCGCGGATCGGGCGGCGGCAGGTCGACCGTCACGTCATACAGCAAGCCCCCCCGGCAGTGCGGGCAGACATGGGCCGCCAGCGCCGCAGGCTCGCCGCAGTGGGGGCAGGACTCCCGCTCGATCTGGGACATTGAAACGATTCTACTTCAGGACGGCTGCTTCTGAGCGCCTACCGGGGCGCCCTGAGCACCCGGGGCGCTGTCGAGCCGCTCCAGCACCCGCTGCGCGATCAGCTTGGCGAGGTAGAGCGATCTGGGCTGGTTGTCGGTCTGCGCGGTGATGACGAGCACCACGTTGCCCTTGAGCACGTGGAGCTGGCTGAGCGTGCCGCCGGCAAACATGGCCTTCTCACCCAGGCCGGGGACCTCCTGGATCTCGCCGCCGGTGAGGCGTTTCAGCATGGTGCGGCTGCTCTCCATGTTGCGGGCCGCGGCTTCGGGCGAGCGCGCCGGCTTGATCTCCAGCCCGAGCACCTGCGGCTGGTCGGGGGTCGAGACCGCGGTGTTGAAGGAGCAGGTCATCGGGTTGCCGCTTCGGGAGGCGTCGTCGAACGTGCTGCTCCTGGGCGCCACGGCCTTCCCGCCGTTGAACTGCAGGGCGTCCTGGACGGTGAACAGCTCGCAGGCGTTCAGGCGGGCCGGATCGATAGAGGCTCCCTCCGGTATGTCGGAACCGCCGCCGCAGGCGGCCAGGAGCAGGGCGAAGGTCAGGACCGGCAGCATGCTTTTCATGCGTCCATTCTATGCAATCTGGTAAAGTCGGAGAGAGGTTCCCATGGAACAGATCCAAGAGCCGCAGCAGTGCCCCTACCTGCCCGGGGAGATGACTTCGTGTCTCCTTGCGGCGATCCAGGAGCTCAACGGGGCCTCCGAGCTGCGCGTCGGACTGGCCCGGATGGCCGATGTCCTGCACGGCGTGCTCGGGCACGACTACTTCTGTGTCCTCCTGCTCGACGACCTCGGCCGCGAGCTGCGCTATGAGCTGGCAACCGGGGTCCCCCCCGAGATTGCGGAGCACTGGCGCTTTGGAATGGGGCAGGGGTTGGTCGGCACCGTGGCAAAGAACGGGCGGACGGTGCGCGTGGGCGACGTCCTCGAGGACCATCGCTACATCCGGGCCGTGGACCGCACCCGTTCGGAGCTGGTGGTGCCGCTCGCCACCAAGAACCGCACCGTCGGCGTGCTCGACATCGGCAGCTTCGAGCCGCACCACTTCACGGACGAGCACGAGGCCCTGATGACCTCGCTGGCGGGGATCCTGGCCAGTGCGATCGAGACCGCCCAGCTCTACCAGAACATGCGCGAGCAGGCGCGGACGCTCTCGCTGCTGCACGAGGTAAGCCGCGAGGTGAGCTCTATCCTCGACCGCCGGCAGCTCCTGGAGCGGGTGGCCGAGCTGATCCAGCGGCTCATCGACTACGACGTCTTCAGCGTGATGCTCTGGAACGAGGACCGGCAGCTCCTGGAGCCGTGGATTGCATTCACGAAAGATGGCCGCGACGTGTCCGGGGTGGCATCCGGTGCGCTGGGTGTCGGGCTCACCGGAACGGCCGCGGCGCTGCGCCAGTCGTTGCGCGTGCCAAACGTTCATCTCGATCCGCGCTACCGGCGCTGCTCCGACGGCATAGAAATCCGCTCGGAGCTGGTGGTGCCGCTGGTGTTCAAGGACCGGCTTCTGGGCGTGCTGGATTTGGAGAGCCTGGAGTACGACTCTTTCACTTCCCGACACGAGCAGCTCCTCTCGACGCTGGCTGCGTCGCTGGCGATCGCGCTCGAAAACGCGCGGCTCTACGAGCAGGTGCGGCAGGACGAGAAGCGGCTTCAGGACGACGTGACCATGGCGCAACGCATCCAGCAGGCGCTGTTGCCTCACTCCTCGCCTTGGCTGCCCGGCTTCCAGATCGGGGTGGCCTACGAGCCGGCGCGGGACCTTGGCGGCGACTTCTACGACTTCCTGCCCTACGGGGAAGGCCGGCTGGCAGTGGCGGTGGGGGACGTGGCGGGCAAGGCGTTGCCGGCGGCGCTCTACGGCTCGTTTGCCATCGGACTGCTGCGTGAGTACGCGGCGCACGGCGAGTTCCGGCCGGCGCAAGTGCTGGAAGCCCTCAACTGCAAGCTCCAGCATGTCCGTGTCGACCGCCGTTTCCTGGCCATGATCTTCGGAGTGCTGGACAGCGCCGACCGCACTTTGACGCTGTCGAGCTCAGGGCTGCCGTACCCTCACCTCGTGCGGGGTGGCCGGGTGGAGGAGATCCAGTTGGCCGGCCTGCCCCTGGGGCTGCTGCCGGAGCGCACCTACCAGGAGATCAGCCTGGATCTCCAGTCCGGGGACCTCGTGGTGATCTGCTCGGACGGGGTGGAGGAGAGCCGGAACGGAAACGAAGAGGATTTCGGCAGCGAGCGCCTCAAGGAGATCCTGCTGTCCCTCACCGCCCTTCCCGCCACCCAGATCGCTGAAGGCATCCTCGACGCCTGCCGCCGCTATAGCGGAAGGGCAGGCGCGGGGGATGACCGGACGGTGTTGGTGATCAAAGTGGCGTGAGGGAGCGTGGTGCTCAGTCTCCCTTCGGCCTTCCCTCCCGCTCCCAGAGTGCAGCCAAATCCCGCATGCCATGGATGAGGGCGAGGACCATCACTTCGGAAGATCCGACCTCGTAGACAAGCCTGTAGTTACCGATCAGAAGCTCGCGGACGGCAGGCGCACCAAGCTCCGGGACGATCCTGCCCCGGTTCGCGAGCTGCGCCAGGGAACGGGAGGCATCGCGGATCTCCCGCACGAAGGCAGCGGAGTAGTATTTGGAGTCGAGAGCGATGTATCCGGCAATCTGGTCCAGGTCTTCGAGGGCGGGACGCGACCAGCTTACTCGCCGAGCCATTTCGCCATCCGCTCCTCCGCCTCTTCCTGGCTCAGCACATTGCCCGCCCTGACCTCAGTGCGGGCGCGCTCGATCTTCTGGCGCACATAGATGTGGTACTGGATCTGCTCCAGGGATACGTCGTCCGGGAGCTGCTCCAGTAGATGCTGGACGTCCTCTTTCGCGGTTGCCATCAGGGCTCTATTTTACCGCACCCGCCGCCTTCTATTCCGGATGTAGTCCGCGAGGATGAACTCGCCCAGGTTGTAGGGAGAGGCGAAGTAGGCCCTGCCGCGGTTGATCTGGGTCAGCTTTTCCACGAACTGGGTGAGCATCGGGTCCGTCGCCAGCATGAAGGTCGTGATGACCACTTTCTGGCGGCGGCAGAGGTCCGCCTCTTCCAGGGTCAGGTTCACGATCTTCATGTCCAGGCCGAAGGGGTTCTTATAGATGCGGCCCCCTTCCGTGATCGCCGACGGCTTGCCGTCCGTGATCAGGAAGATTTGCTTGTTCGGCTGCTTCTGGCGGGAGAGCAGGCTCCTCGCTAGCTGCAGACCCTCTCTCGTGTTGGTGTGGAACGGCCCGGCATTGATATAGGGGAGATCGGTCAATCCGACCTGCTCGGCGCGGTCCCCGAAGAGGATCACGGAGAGGTGGTCCTTCGGGTACTTGGTCGTGATCAGCTCGGTCAGGGCCAATGCCACCTTCTTGGCCGGCGTGATCCGGTCCTCTCCATAGAGGATCATGGAGTGGCTGATGTCGATTGCCACCACCGTCGCGCAAGAGGTCAGGTGCTCGGTCTCGAAGACTTCCAGATCCTCCTCGGCCAGGTTGAACTCGCCCTTGTTCCTCCGCATGGAGTTCTGGAGCGAGCGCGCCGGGTCGAGGAGGTGGATGTCGTCGCCGAACTTGTAGGGGCGCGTCTCGGGCAGGCGCTCGATTCCTTCGCCCGCGGCCGGCGTCGGGTGATAGCCCGGGCCGGAGCGGTCGAGGTTCGAGAAGATCTCCTCGAAGGCGCTGCGCCGGATGCGCCGCTCGCCTCCGGTCGTGAGCTGCATGCCCCCCTCGCCATCCCGGTTGACGAGCTGCTGATCTTCCAGGCTGGCGAAGAAGGCCTCCAGGTCCACCTCTTCGGAGATGTGCCCCTCGCGCTGGAGGTAGCGCATCCAGTCCATGGCCTCCTCGACGTCGCCCCCGGTGGCCAGCACGAGCTGGTTGAAGAGGCGCAGGAGGTCCATCCCGGCGAGGAGCGCCTGGATGAGCTCGGGGTCCAGATAGAAATACTGGTGCCGCATCTAGTTGATGTCGCCCCTGCTGCCCCGTCCGCCGCCGACGTTCTTGCGCGGCTTCAAGAGCTGGAACTTGACCATCTCCTTGTAGCTGATCTGGCTGTCCATGTCGTTGCGGGCGAGCTTCAGGTGCTGGTGGAGCCCCTCCAGGGCCATCTCGGCGGCCAGGGCGCGCTCTTGTGGGGTACGGGCGAGCTTGCCAGTGAGGTCCATGAGGCCGGGAACGCGGCTCAGCTCGCTCTCGTAGTCCCCGAACGACTGCTCGTCCGAGAGCGTCACGGCGTTGCCCTCGGAGAACCAGCGGACGATGCGGGCATAGGGGCCCTTGTCGTCGTCGCTGCCGCTGCCCAGCTCCTTGCCCACTTCGGGGAAGCGCTCGTCGAAGACCTTGCGGACGGCCTGGCCGACCAGACGCCGTGCCACCACCTCGGAGCCCTGCTGCTCGCCTTCGTAGACCATCTCCACCTTGCCGGTGATGGCGGGCAGGAGCATGTGAAGGTCGCAGACGCGCGGATAGACCGGATCGTCGCCGGTCGCGAGCGCCCGCCGCTCCAGGTTCGAAACCAACAGCTCCAGGGCCGAGATGGCCACGCGCGCGCTCACTCCCGAGGACTGGTCCACGAGGTCGCTCTCGCGCGCCGTCAAGCTGATCTCCTCGACGAGGACGCGGATGTCGTCCGGCACCACCACGTTGGGGATGTCGCGCTCGGTCCAGGCCTCCTGCCGGGTGATGTCCGCTGCAATGTGGACGTCAGGCGGGTAGTGGGTGAGGATCTGGGACGAGATGCGGTCCTTGAGCGGGGTGATGATGCTCCCGCGGTTCGTGTAGTCCTCCGGGTTGGCCGAGAAGACCATGAGGATGTCGAGCGGGATGCGCACGGGGAATCCGCGGATCTGCAGGTCGCGCTCTTCGAGGATGTTGAACAGGCCCACCTGGATGCGCGGCGCGAGGTCGGGCAGCTCGTTGATGGCGAAGATGCCGCGGTTGGTGCGCGGGATGATGCCGAAGTGGATCACCTCGGGATCGGCGAAGGTGAGCTTGCGCGTGGCTGCCTTGATCGGGTCGATGTCGCCGAGCAGGTCGGCGATGGACACGTCGGGCGTCGCAAGCTTCTCGTTGTAGCGTTGCTCGGCGGTCATCCACTCGACGGGCGCGTCGTCGCCAGCCTCGGACACGATTCGGTGGCCCCGGGTGGAGATCGGCGCGAGCGGGTCGTCGTTCAGCTCGGTGCCGGCGAGGACCGGGACGTCAGGGTCCAGCAGCGTGACCAAACCGCGCAGGATGCGCGTCTTGGCCTGGCCGCGCAGGCCGAGGAGGATGAAGTCATGCCCGGCGAGCAGGGCGTTGACCACCGACGGGATGACCGTCCGGTCGTAGCCGAGGATGCCGGGAAAGAGGGGTCCGCCGGTCTTGATGCGGGCGCGCAGGTTGTCGCGGATCTCCTGCTTGACCGAGCGCGGCCGGTAGCCGGACGCCTTGAGCTCTCCGAGAGTCGTCGGACGGCGCATCAGTCCTGCAGCTCCGCGAGCCAGTGCTCGGCATCCATGGCTGCGCGGCAGCCGGTTCCGGCGGCGGTGATCGCCTGCCGGTAGATGGGATCGGCCGCGTCGCCGCAGGCGAACAGGCCGGGGATGTTGGTCTTGGTGGAAGGATCGGCCACTCGAATGTAGCCCACGTCGTTCATCTCGACCTTTCCTTTGAAGATCTCCGTGTTCGGCTTGTGGCCGATGGCGAAGAAGACGCCCTGGGCCGGGTATTCGGAATCGAGCCCGGTGCGCTTGTTGTGCAGCTTGACAGCCTTGACCCCCTGCTCGCGGCTGCCCACGATGTCGGTGACCACGCTGTCCCAGATCCACGCGATCTTGGGATTGGCGAAGGCGCGGTCCTGCATGATCTTGGAGGCGCGCAGCTCCCGCCGGCGATGGATGACGGTCACCTTGCTCGCGAACTTGGTGAGGAATGTGGCCTCTTCCATGGCGGAGTCGCCGCCGCCGATCACCACGACTTCCTTGTCGCGGAAGAAGAAGCCGTCGCAGGTCGCGCAGGCGGAGACGCCGTAGCCCATCAGCTCCTTTTCGGCGGGGATGCCCTGGAGCTTGGCCGTGGCGCCCGTGGAGATGATCAGCGCGTCGGTGCGGAAGGTCTCCTCGTCGGTGCGCACGGTGAAGGGGCGATGCTCGAGGTCGACCTCGAGGACGGCCTGGAACTTCACCTGGGCGCCGAAGCGCCGGGCCTGCTCGCGCATGCGGTCCATCAGCTCGGGTCCGAGGATGCCCTCGGGAAAGCCGGGGAAGTTCTCGACCTCGGTGGTGATGGTGAGCTGGCCGCCCGGCTGATGGCCTTCGAGCACCAGCGGGGCAAGGTCGGCGCGGGCGGCATACAGCGCGGCGGTCAAACCGGCCGGGCCCGAGCCAAGAATGATGACCCGGTGATACGGGTGATTCGTTTCGGAGCTGGACAAGGAGACTCTCCTCCTGGATGGTCGTTGGGACCGTCGTGGCGAGGGCAGTATATCGCCCGGGAGGTACAACAAGGGTAGGGGGAGGGGGGATTCCGGGCTACCGCTCGGCCGCGGGGTACGTCCCAAGCACCCGGATCTCGGAGGTGTGAGGCGTGGCCTCCTCGAGAGCGGTGCGGACCCGGTCGTCGGAGGCGTGGCCTTCGAGGTCCAGGTAGAAGCGGTATTTCCACGGGCTCGAGGGGATGGGCCGCGACTCCAGCTTGGTGACGTTGACCCCGCGCTGGGCGAAGACGGTCAGCAGGCCGGCAAGGGAGCCGGGCTCGTGCGACACGGCCAGCACGAGGGAGGTCCGGGCCGGAGTGTCAGGGGGCACGGGCTCGGGGTCGCGGGCCAGCTCCACGAAACGGGTGTAGTTCCCCTCCTGGGATTGGATCCCCCTCCGCAGCACCTCCAGGCCGAAGAGCCGGGAAGCGGTCTCGCTGGCGATGGCCGCGACCCCGGGGTCTTCCCGCTCGCGGACCTTGCGTGCTGCGCCGGCCGTGTCGAACTCCACCTGGGCCTTGGCATTCGGCAGGGTGCGGAGGAAATCCAGGCATTGGGCCAGGGCCTGGGGGTGGGAGAGGACGGTGTGCAGCTCCTCGACGCGGGCGCCAGGCAGGCCGAGCAGGCAGTGCTCGATGCGGCTGACCACTTCGCCCGTGATGGTGAGCCCGCCTTCGGCGAGCAGGTCGTAGGTCTCGTTGATGCTGCCGGCCGTGGTGTTCTCGATGGGGAGGAGGGCGCGGTCGGAGACGCCCTCCCTGACTGCATCAGCGGCGCCGCGGAAGGTTTCGTGCCCTTCGAGGAGCACGCCGCCTGGGAGGCTCGCGTAGCGCCGTTGCGCGGCGAGATGGCTGTAAGAGCCCTCGACTCCCTGGTAGGCGACCCGTAGCGGAGCGGTGGCGAGGGAGCGGACGTGCGTTATCTGGTGCGCCACGGACATTTCCATGATGACCCGGTAGAGCCGCTCGATTTCGCGGGCGTCGAGCCCCTCCTCGACGGCGAAGTGACGGACACGCTGGAGGATCTGGTCCTCCCGGAGCTGATCGCGGAAGGGGGAAGCCGCCGCGAGCTTGGCGCCCGCGACCTCCTCGGCGAGGTCCATGCGCCGCCGGAGCAGGTGCAGCAGCTCGTGATCCACGGCCTCGATGGCCTCGCGCAGGGTCGGCAGGTCGCGCACGGGCAGGAGTATAACGACAGCGGTCGTCAGGCAGCGCGGGCGCCGTCGACCTCGCTGTAGAGCTCGCTGACCGAGCGGACGAACGAGAACCACCCGAACCGCTCCTTGGAGTAGAGCTGGGCGGCGGTGCCCAGGCGCGTGGCGAGCTCGCGGTCGCGGAGCAGGCGCACGATGCCGCGGGCCAGATCGGGAGACCAGGTGCCGGTCAGCACCGCCCGCTCCTCATTCAAGATGGAGCGGTGCGCCGGGATGTCGGTCGCCACGATCGCCTTGCCGGCGGCCAGGTAATCGAAGACCTTGAGGGGCAGGTTGTCGCCGTAGGCCCGGGGGGAGACCACCACGTCGGCCAGGGCGAGGTAGCCGGGGATGCGCTCCCGGGGCTGGCGTTTCACCACCCGCAGCGACCCGGCGCGCACCAGTCCGACATGCCCGCGCTCGACAGAGGTGCCGCCCCCGTTCGATGGCTCCGTGGCGCCCACCAGCACGAAGGTCGCCTCGGGCACCTCGGCCAGCACGTGAGGGACCGCGGCCATCAGCTCGGGCAATCCCTGGTAGGACTCGAACGTGCCGGCGTAGAGCACCACCGGCCGCGTGGGTCCGATCCCCAGCTCGGCGCGCAAGGCCGCCGCCTCCTCGGGACCGGCGAGCGGCAGGGGAGACGAGTACTCCCACTCCCGCAGCCGCACCTTGGGGACCTGCGCACGGACGATGGCGGCGAGGCCCGAGCTGCTCACCACCGAGTCCGCGTGGCGCAGCAGCCAGCGCTCGCACCTGCGCAGCGCGGCCTGCATGAAGGGCAGGCGGAAGGCGATGTGCTGCGCGAGCTGCTCGGGGAGGCTCGACTGCATGTCGTAGATGACCGGCACGTCGAAATGCCGGGCGAGGAGCACCGCCAGGAAGGCGGATTCCTCCACGGCGTGCACGCACACGTACTGCCGGGTCGCCAGCCGCCGGGCCAGCTCGGGCAGGAGCATGAAGTCGAGCATCAGCTTGCGCAGGGAAAAACCGATGGGCACCCGCCGGATGCGCAGCGGGTTCGAGGTCCGCAGGCAGCGCACCCTGGGGATATCCACGTCGCGCCCTACCGGGTAGGTCAGCAGGTCCACTTTGTAGGAGAGCTGCGACAGCGCCTTGAGGAGCTGGCACACGGCGATTGGGGTTCTACGGTCTTCGTAGAACGGCTCAGGCGCGACGACCAGGACTCTGGAGCCAGTCAGGCGACACTCTCCACTTGCGCGAACAAAGATGGTGCGCTGGCTGGTTTTGAGCAGGTTTCGTGCCAGAGGATTCCTCGGGCGTGGCCGCCGTTCCGGACTTCCTGCATAGAAGAAAAGCTTTGTAATGCGCTCTCTTACCGTGTCAAGGTTCCATTACTCGAATGCGATAGGATGCCCACGTACGCTAGGGGGGCCGCAAGGCTGAGAGTCCCGTTCGGGGACGACCCTCACGACCTGATCTGGGTAATGCCAGCGGAGGCAAGCGCAGGATGATCCTCTCTACAGAACCGTTCCCCAACTCCACCAAGGTCTACGTCGAGGGCGAGCACCCCGGCGTCCGCGTCCCCATGCGCGAGATCCGCCTTTCACCTACCCGGACCGTCGAGAACCCGCCCGTCACGGTCTACGACACCTCGGGGCCGTACACCGATCCCAAGGTAGCCATCGACGTGCACAAGGGCTTGGCGCCGCTTCGCCGGGATTGGATCGCCGGCAGGGGAGACGTGGAGGAGCTGCCGGCAATCTCTTCGGAGTATGGCCGCCGCCGCGCCGCGGACCCAGGCCTCGCGCCCATCCGCTTCCCGAACGTCCGGCGTCCTCTCCGTGGGGGAAACGTCACGCAGATGCACTATGCCCGCAAGGGGATCGTGACGCCGGAGATGGAGTTCATCGCCATCCGGGAGCGGATGGCGCCTGAATTCGTCCGCGACGAGGTGGCCCGCGGCCGGGCGATCATCCCGTCCAACATCAACCATCCGGAAAGCGAGCCGATGATCATCGGCCGCAACTTCCAGGTGAAGATCAACGCCAACATCGGCAACTCGGCGGTCACCTCCTCGATCGAGGAGGAGGTGGAGAAGATGGTCTGGGCCATCCGCTGGGGGGCCGATACGGTCATGGACCTCTCCACGGGCAAGAACATCCACGAGACCCGGGAGTGGATCCTGCGCAACTCGCCCGTGCCGATCGGGACGGTGCCGATCTACCAGGCGCTCGAAAAGGTGGGCGGCAAGGCCGAGGACCTCACCTGGGCGATCTTCCGCGACACGCTCATCGAGCAGGCGGAGCAGGGAGTCGACTACTTCACCATCCACGCCGGGGTGCGGCTGCCCTACATACCGCTGACCGCGAAGCGGATGACCGGCATCGTCTCGCGCGGCGGCTCCATCCACGCCAAGTGGTGCCTGGCCCACCACCGGGAGAACTTCACCTGGGAGCACTTCGAGGAGATCTGCGAGATCATGAAGGCTTACGACGTGGCTTTCAGTCTCGGCGACGGCCTGCGCCCCGGCTCGATCGCGGACGCCAACGACGCCGCCCAGTTCGCGGAGCTGGAGACCCTGGGCGAGCTGACCAAGGTCGCCTGGAAGCATGACGTCCAGGTGATGATCGAAGGGCCGGGCCACATCCCCATGCACCTGATCAAGGTCAACATGGAGAAGCAGCTCGAATCCTGCGGCGAGGCCCCGTTCTACACCCTTGGCCCCCTGACGACCGACATCGCGCCCGGGTACGACCACATCACCTCGGCGATCGGCGCGGCCATGATCGGCTGGTACGGCTGCGCCATGCTCTGCTACGTGACTCCGAAGGAGCACCTGGGCCTGCCGAACCGGGACGACGTGCGCCAGGGGGTGATCGCCTACCGCATCGCGGCGCACGCCGCGGACCTCGCCAAGGGGCATCCCGGCGCGCAGGTCCGGGACGACGCTCTCTCCAAGGCACGCTTCGAGTTCCGTTGGGAAGACCAGTTCAACCTCGGGCTCGATCCGGAAACGGCGCGCAGTTACCACGATGAGACGCTCCCGCAGGAGTCCGCGAAGGTCGCGCACTTCTGTTCCATGTGCGGGCCGCACTTCTGCTCCATGAAGATCACCGAGGAGGTGCGGGAGTACGCCGCGCAGCAGGAACTGGAGGAGGCCGAGGCGCTCGCGAAGGGGATGAGGGAGAAGTCCGAGGAGTTCCTGCAGGCCGGGGCCGAAATTTACTCGTAGGACTCGTAGGAGGAAACCGCGTGCCTCACTCCTCGCGCGCGGCGATCTCCTTGACCCTTTGCCAGCGCCGGAGATGCTCCGGTGCGTACTCCGCGAGATGCTGATCCATCTCTTCCAGGTCGACTCCGCCACGTTTCAGGAGCTCGACCAGGTCGGCGGTGTCTTTTTGTCTCCCTGCCTTGAGCTTCATGTACACCAGCGCAGATAGCGGTACGATCGGGACTCCCTCACTTTGAGGTGGCTCTTCCACCGCGGCGCGCAGTTGGCGGCCTTCGCCTTTCGAGTCATCGATCGAGACGAAATCGACGCGGACGTTTCCGATGGCGATCAGGGGAAGCTTGAGGGTCACGAAGCCGCCTTCATGCTTGACGAACGCTTCGTCGCCGACCAGGAAGTCCACGTCGTCCGTCGTTCGCGGATAACCGTGTGCGCACACGGCGAGCCCTCCGGCGAGGGCATGCGGGATACCCGCTTCGTGGAGCTTCTGGGAGGCCTGGTGCGCCGCTCTGACGATCTTGGGGTCCACGACGCCGCGGGTGAGCTTCAGGTTGGGAAGATCGCCGGTCGTGAAGACTTCCTTCATAGCCATTCTTCGAGTGTACCCTCTGCAATTCGCCCGTGCCGATTGGCCGGGGCCGAAATCTATCGTTAAAAGCGCGAGGGGAGACGGTTCCCCCAAGTGGGGCGGGGATCGCCCCGAGAAGGGCGGCCATCCCCCCAAATGGGGCGACGACTCCCCTATGTGGGGGAGCATCCGCCCCGATTGGGGGAGTTGTTCCCCTTTGTGGGGCGACAGCTCCCCCGGTTGGGGGAATGACTCCCCTTGTTGGGGGGATCGTCGCCCCATTTGGGGCGGAGTCTCCCCCGATCGGGGGGAAAGCCGCCCTTCCCGGGGCGATCGCCGCCCCTTCGGTTCGAGGCTGGGAAAGGGATCGAGTCAGGAGACCGGATCGGAGTCGGCGATCTTGGCCATGGCCTCCTGCTCGGCCCTCGCATCCTTGATGCGCCGGCGGCGGGGGTTCATCCCGAACTCCGTGAGCTGCTCGCTGTTGAGCCCGTACTGCGTCTTGACCCCGGCGCGGATGCGGCCGGCCACGTTGCGCCCGCGGTTCTGAAGGGCCTCCGTGTCGCGGGTGATCTGCTGGCTCCGCGCCTTGAGCTGCAGCCGTTCCTTGTTGAGGTCCATCACGCTGTTGAGGATGAGCCGGAGCTCGGAGCTGAGCTCCTCCGTGAAGCCCATCTTGTCGGGATGGTTGCCAACGCTGGCAAGAAGCTGGGACCAGTCGAATGTATCGTCCGCGAACGAGTTCTTGGGCATTCTGGGATCTCCGGGGTCTGGAGTGGGATTGTCCGCAAGAAGCCGTCAGGCTGTCAATCGTTGTGGCAAAATAGCCGGAAACCGCCGTCAGGCTACACCGATGGGAGGCCCTCTTGGGGCTCGCGACGCGCTTCAGCTTCTGGGCACCGCCCGATCCGACTTCGGCCCGCATCGGCCGTGCCGGAGAGCGGCTCACCGCGCAGGTCCGTCTCGGTTGCGGCTTGGCCGGAACCCTGGTCCCGGTTGGGATGCTCCTGGCGGGCGATGTCCGCATCCAGACCTGGGTGGGACTCGCCTATACCGTTCTGCTCATGGTTCTGGGGCTCGGCGTCCTCGGCGTCCTTCGCCGCCCGGAGCCGCCGCGGTGGCTGGGGGCGTTCACCTGCGTCGCCGACGTGAGCCTGGCGACCGGGATGCACCTGGCCCTCATCTTTGTCGGTGGGCCGCCCCAGGTCGTCCTCGCCGGCGTGTCCGGGTTCAGCCTCTACCTCCTGTCGCTTGCGTTCACCTCCGTGCGCCAGGACACGCGCCTGTGCGTCCTCGCGGGGCTCACCGCCCTTGTCCAGTACGGCGCCCTGACCGCCTGGTTCGGAGAGCTCAGCGCCGAGCATCAGATCACCCGCCTGCTGTTCCTCGCCGCGGCGACGGCGGTCAGCGTCGTGATCGTGAATCACAGCCGGGGCTACCTGCGCGAGCTCTCCCGCCTGGTGGACGAGCGGACGCGCGACCTGCAGCAGGAGAAGTCGCGCGCGGAGGCGGCGAGCCAGGCCAAGGGCGAGTTCCTGGCCAACATGAGCCACGAGATCCGCACGCCGCTCAACGCTGTCCTGGGCCTGACCTCCATCGTCCTGCGCTCGCCGCTCGCCGCCGAGCAGAAGGAACAGCTCCGGCTGGTGCAGCAGAGCGGCGAGGCCCTCCTCGCCGTGATCAGCGACGTGCTCGACGTATCGAAGATCGAGGCGGGAAGGCTGGAGCTCGAGCTCGCTCCCTTCCCCACGCGCGCCTGCGTCGATGAAGCCCTGAGCCTCGTGGAGCAGAAGGCCGAGGCCAAGGGGCTGGCGGTCTACTGCCGCTTCGGAGAGGGGGTCCCGGCCGCGGTGGAGAGCGACGCGGGCCGCCTGCGGCAGATCCTGGTCAACCTGCTGGACAACGCGGTCAAGTTCACCGAACGCGGGGAGGTGCGTCTGGAAGTGGCGGCGGCTTCGCCGGCTGAAGAGGGTTGGGTGGAGCTGTCGTTCACCGTGCGCGACACCGGGATCGGCATCGAGGCCGCGGCGTTGGAGCGCCTGTTCAAACCGTTCGTGCAGGTCGACTCGTCGACGAGCCGCCGGTACGGCGGCTCCGGCCTGGGGCTGGTGATCAGCCGGCGGCTGGCCGAGTGGCTGGGGGGGAGGATGTGGGTGGAGAGCGAGCCGGGCCGCGGCTCGGCGTTCTCCTTCACCATCCGCTGCCGCCCGGCGCCCCTGACCGCCCCGCCGGAGGAGGACACGGCGGACCTCTCCGGCCTCCAGGCAATCCTTCCCTGGAACATCCTGGTGGCTGAGGACAACCCGCTGAACCAGAAGGTCGTGGTGCTCATGCTCGAGAGCATGGGCTGCCAGGCCGAGGTGGCGGGAGACGGGTTCGCGGTCCTGGAGGCGCTGCGGCGGCGGAGCTATGACCTGATCCTGATGGACGTCCAGATGCCCGGGATGGACGGCCTCGAGGCGACGCGCCGCCTGCGCGCCGAGCTGCCCGCGGATCGCCAGCCGCGGATCGTCGCGTTGACGGCCAGCGTGCTGGCAGAGCAGCGGGGTGCCTGCCTCGCGGCCGGCATGGACGACTTCCTCGGCAAGCCGCTGGGTTTCACGGAGCTGCGGTCCGCCCTCCTGCGCGCCGCCGGTGAGCGGATACCGGAGGCTCCGGCCCCGCCTTCGGCGGCGCCTGCCTTCGACGGGCTGCTCGATCCGGTTCCTCTCGACGACCTGGCCCGGCTGGAGGCCGCGCCCGCCCTCCTCGCCGACCTGGACCGCGAGCTGGACCGGGTGGCGCCGCTGCTCGAAACATGGGCCGCGTCCGTCTCTCGATAGAATGGATGGCATGGAACCCGATTTGACCCCCGAATTGACCCCCGAACAGGCCCAGGCCTCGGAGTACCTCCGCCGCGCCGGCACCCAGGCGCCCGTGGCGGATGTCCGCCGCAAGGTGACGGACACCTTCCGCGAGTTGGATGAGCTGGTCGCCGGCATGCCCGAGGAGGCCGTGCGAATTCGCCCCCGGCCGGGGCGGTGGTGCGTGCAGGAAGTCGTCGATCACCTGATCGTCAGCCACCGGCCGGCGGGGGACGAGCTGGCCACACTCCTTCAAGGACGGGTGCCGGAGGGCGAGCCCATCCCCGCCAGCCTTCAGTCACCCGGCGCGATGGAGAAGGACTGGCCCGGGCTGGTCCGCGAGATGAGCGAGGTGCACGGGCGGATTGCCTCCCTGGTCGCGGTGGCTCCCGATGAGACGCCTCTGGATGCGCGGGCGCCAGTGGTGATGGTGATCAAGGGCATGGAGTGGATCGAGGAGCTGGACTGGAAGGCCTATGCCATGGCGTTCCGTGCCCATGCGCTGGGGCATGCCACGCAGATGCGGGCCATTTTGGCGGAGTTGGGGCAAAAAAAAGAGGAGCGACCGGAGGAAAATAGTCGCTCCTGAATTCGGGTTGAAGGAGGTTTGGTAGCCTCTTCATTTATACAGTTGCCGCTGGGCCCGTTTTTTTGACACGAAAACCGAAAAAAGTCGAAAAAAGTTTTAGGCGGGCGTCCGGACCAGGGAAAACACCTCCCCGAACACGGGGTGGAGGTCCGCTTCGAGCCCCAGATCCAGGCGCTCGAGGACCGTCCGGAACGGGTCTCCCTCCACGGGCGGCGGGTCCGGCCAGCGCAGGGTGAGACGGTTGAGGCCGGCTTTCAGCGCGGAGGCAGGCACGCGGAGAGATCCCTTCGTCCAGCGCTCCCCGACGGGGACGCTCCCGATGACTGAACCGTTCACAGCCGCCTCGACCTCCCCCTGGCCTTCGGGAATCCGGGCGGTCAGCTCCAGGCCGACATCCTCCGTCCCATCCGCGACCAGGCAAAAGGAAGAAACCGGCCAGGGGGAGCGCCAGGTCGCCCGGCGCGGCAGGTCTTCCAGGTCCATGACCTCAGGAAAGAAGCGCTCCAGCGGCTCCCAGGGCTCCAGGTCGTTCCCCTTGGGAGTGGTGGGGAGCGGGAACGGCCGGCCGCGCCGCTCCAGAGCGGCAGCCATGGCCTGCAGGAGGTCGGCGTCCAGGTAGTCCCAGCGCCAGCCGTGCTGGAGGAGGAGGCGGTAGGGGGAGGCGAGGTTGCGTTGCTGGGCCGCGGTCAGGACCGCTGGGACCGGCGCGGAGCGCGCTTCAAGGAGGACGAGCATGGCCTGCTCGATCTCCGGGCAGAGGTCGAGCGCCTCCTCGCACCAGTCTTCCAGGATCTGTTGCTTGGGCCGGAGGGTGGTCAGCAGCCGGTGGGCCGAGTGGACCGCCGCGCCGAGCAGGGCGGTGGCCTCCGCCTCGACAGGCAGGGAAGGCTCCCAGCCGGCGAGCAAGCTCCGCCAGTCCTCGTCCTCCTCAGTTTCACTCATTCCAGACAGCCAGAGCGCTTCGGTGGCTACGGCGGCCATCGCCACCTGGATGCCCTCGAGGGTCAGGTGGCAGTAGTCCAGGAAGAGGCGCCGGCCGGGGAGTGGGTGCCCGGTCCAGGAGGCGAAGATCTCCCGCAGGTCCACGCAAGTGAAGCCGTGCTTGCGAGACAGCTCTTGCAGCAGCTCGCGCGCCTGGGTGGTGGCCTGGGGAGCGGAGAGGAACCCCAGGGTGGCATAGCGGGCGCTGTCGACCTCGGCCTGAAAGGCCTTCAGTGCGCCGTCCCGATCCCCGAGGCCCAACCGCCCCATGCCGAGGAGGCGCCAGGATGTGGGGCAGTTCCCGCCGTCCAGCTTCTGCATGGCCTTGGCGGCCCGGATCATCGCCTGCGCCTCCCACTTGCCCTCCACGGCATCCCGGTAGAGGGCGTGCCATCGGGCCACGCCGTCGCCCGGGAGGCGGACGACCGGCTGCCGCGTCTCCCAATCGGCCAGGTTCACCTCGGGGATGATGACGATGACCGGGATCTTCACCGTGCCCGCAATGAGCGCGATCATCTCGAAGGTGCCCTCCGCCACCTTCCGCAGCTCCTCCTCGGCGAGGCGGATCGGCCCCTCGATCCCCTCGCGCAAAGCCTGCGCGTACCGCTGGCGCGCCTGGACGGAGGGGGCATAGGGGGAGATCTCCGGGGTCTCCAGGAGGTTCCAGTTGTTGCCCACGAAGAGGATGAGCATGTCGGGCTGGATCTGGACCGAGGCGCGGACGGTCGCGGCCAGCCCAGGGAGGGTCTCGTTGGTGCGCGAGAGGTCGATGACCTCGAAGCCCTCTCCAAGCTGCTCCTCCAGCACCTGCGCCGGGGTGATGTGAGGTGCATAGAGATAGCCCGCCGCCACGGACTCGCCGAAAAGGACGACCCGGAGCGGCAGCTCGGCTTCCTTTTTCTTGAGGATCTTACGGGTGGCGAAGTGGTCCCCGAGCGGGAGAGGGTCGGGGCGGACCCAGACATCCCCTTGAGGCTCCCAGATGCTGATCGGCTCGGGGCCCTTTTCCCTTGGGATTGGGGGGAGGGGAGGGGAGGAGGGCAACGAGAGAAGCCCCGCGGATTGGAGGAGACGGAAGGTGCGCAGGCCGTCCGGCGTGGCCAGGAGCTCGGCGAGGCGCTCGAAGAGGGCCCTCACCCCCGGCCCCTCTCCCGGCCGCACACCCGGACCCCCGGGAGAGGGGGGAGCGCGAGCTCCAGCGGCATTTCCATCCGTGGCTTGTCCATCCGTGGCTTGAACCAAGCACCGGATCCGGAGAGCCCCGGAGGGGCGACATGAAATAGCCCGGGGCGTGAGCCCCGGGTTTTGGGGGCGTCCCACCCCTCCCCCAAGCCCCGGAGGGGCGACAGAAGGGCGGGGGAGGAATTCATGTCGCCCCTCCGGGCTCGGAAAATATTTGGGATGCCCATACCCCAACCCGGGGCTCACGCCCCGGGCTATTCCATGTCGCCCCTACGGGGCTCACGGAGGCGGAGCCCCTGGTGGAGACGAGATATCCGGAGCCGCGCCCCCCTCTCCCGGGGGTCCGGGTGTGCGGCCGGGAGAGGGGCTGGGGGTGAGGGTAAAGGCTCATACGAACGTATAAAGGTCCCGGCTCACCGCAAACCCGGATCGCGGCCGCCGCCAGGACTGGAGCAGCTCAGGCAGATTATCCGGGAGCGCCTTCCGGTCGATCACAAAATCCTCCAGCACCAGCGAATCAATCCCCGTGCTCCCAAAGCACATCAGGGCATCCACGGGTGAGCAGACGATAGGCTCGCCCCTGACGTTGAACGAGGTATTCACCAACACCGGGCAGCCCGTGCGCCGGTGGAAGGCCTCCAGGAGAGCGGCGTAGCGCGGTGCCGCTTCGGCATCGACCGTCTGCGGCCGCGCCGAGCCATCCACATGGGTTACGGCCGGCAGGGACAGCTTCGAGGTCACCCGGCAGGTCTCCATCATGAACGGCGACGGATGGTCCAGGTCCAGGTGCTCCCTCGCGTGGGTCTGGAGGATGCTGGGTGCGAAGGGGCGGAAGGCCTCGCGCTTCTTGACCAGATGGTTGAGCCGGTCGCGCATCTCGGGGTCCCGCGGGTCCGCGAGGAGGCTGCGCGCTCCGAGCGCACGGGGACCCAGCTCCATCCGGCCGTGGAACCAGCCCACGACCTTGCCGGCGGTCAGCCGGTCCACGACTGCCTCCAAAAGCTCCATCTCCCGCAACTCCAGAAAGGTCAGGCCAGTCGAGGCGAGGATGGCCCTTACCTGGTCCGCGGTCCATGACGGTCCCAGGAAGGCATGGCGCATCGGTTCGGAGGGAGGCTGGCCGGTCAAGCTCAGGTGCGCCAGGGCCGCAGCCCCCAGGCAGCCTCCCGAGTCGCCGGCCGCGGGCTGGACGAAGAGCCGCTCGAAAGGCCCTTCCCGCAGGATGCGGCCGTTCGCCACGGAGTTCAGGGCCACGCCGCCGGCCATGCAGAGATGGTGCGATCCGGTCTCCCGGTGCAGCCAGCGGACCTTTTCCAGGAGGATCTCCTCCAGCACGATCTGTAGGCTCTGGGCCACATCCTGGTGGAAGCCGGTGATCTCCGACTCCCTTGGACGGGGAGGGGCACCGAAGAGGTCGCAGAGCGCCTGGGAATACATCCGGCTGCCGCGGATGAAGTCGAAGTAGCGCAGGTCCAGCGCAAACTGGCCTCCGGGTCCGGAGGAGACCAGGGTACGGATGCGGTCCGCGTAGCGCGGCCGGCCGTAGGGGGCGAGGCCCATGACCTTGTACTCGCCGTCGTTGACCGCGAAGCCCAGGTAGGAGGTGATCGTGGAGTAGAGAAGGCCGAGCGAGTGCGGGAACTCCACCCTCTCGAAGACCTCCAGCCCGCGGCCATAGGTGGTCGTGTCCCACTCGCCAACGCCATCGACGGTGAAGACCGCGGCCTCAGGGAAGCCCGAGAACAGGAACGCGCTCGCGGCGTGGGAGGCGTGATGGTTGAAGGAGAGGACCGGGCCCTCGTAGCCGAGCCCCTCGCGGATCGCCCGCTCGGGCCGGGTGGGATCGGCATCTCCCACGGGGATACCCGACCAGAGCTGCCGGGCGAGCTTGCGGACCGGGGACTCGTAGTAGGCGACCGCGTCGATCTCTGTGATCCCGATCCCTCCGGCTTCGAGGCAGTAGCGGAAGGCCGAGACCGGCAGGCGGGGGTCGTGCTTGACCCGGGAGAAGCGCTCTTCCTCGGCGACGGCCACGAGCCGGCCATCCTGCAGGAGGCAGCAGGCCGACTCGTGGAAGAAAGCCGAAATGCCGACGACGTTCAACGGCGGGTGGCGACCTGCTTCGGCTCAGGCGCCTTGCCCAGCGCCTCGAGCCGCTTGCGGACCAGGTGGATGGTGTTCATGGGGTTGGCGTCGTCCCCGGTTTCCTTCTGGGCGTCGGCCTTCTCGTAATAGAGCCGGGCCGCCTCAGGCAGGCCGTAGTGCTCGGCCAGCCGGCCGAACACGTACAAGTCGTTGAGGTCGGGCTCGCCCTTGAGCTCCAGCGCCTGGAGGAGGATGCGGTAGGACTCCGCGGTCTTGCCCTGCTCGGCGTAGACGGCCGCGAGGGTGTGGAGGATGCCGTAGGCCTCGTAGTTGGAGAGGCTGGCGGCGCGCTGGGCGAGCTCCAGGACCCGTTCGTCGGTCCGGCCGCGGACGAGGGCGATCCAGGCGGCCTCGTTGTACTGGTCGGCGGTCGCCTTGCCGCTGTCGAGGATGCGCTTGACGATCCTTTCGGCCTCGTCGTAGTCACCCTTGCGCATGGCGACCTCGGCGATGGTGTCCTGGGCGAGGACGTCATCGGGCATCCGGGCCAGCCGCGCATCCGCGAGGCGGCGCATGTCGTCCCAGCGCTGGAGGTTGATCAGCGCGACCAGCTGCGCTCGGTAAAGAGTCTCGGAGGTGGACGTCTCGGCCAGCCGGGATGCGGTCGCGGCAGCCTCCTCGTGCCGGTCGAGCGCCAGGTAGACCGCGAGCAGCGCCCGGTCGAGCGCGGTCCGCCGCGGTCCCTCGGGCTCTGCCTGCCGGCAGGCGGTGAGGATCGGCAGGGTCTGGGAGAGCGTGCTCTCGTACGACAGCAGGCTGGCGGCGGCGCAGCGCACCTGCTCGGCGCCGCCCTGCATCCCCTTGGTCCACAGGTAGACGAAGGCGGAGGACTTGAAGGGATCGGGGTGGGTCTCCGTATCCACCTCTTCATGGGCCCAATCGAGCCATTGGCGGGCGCCGCGCAGGTCATTGCGCTCCAGCCGCCGGAGGGCTTCGCCGCCGATCAGCCACAGGGCCCGGTCGATGGCCACGATCCGGTACTCGCCATCCTCGGGGATGACGTAGCCGGTGCTGCGTTCGTCTCCTGCCGTGGCCGTCATGGCGATCCGGTAGCCGAGGGAGTCGTCGCCCGACACGGTCTCCCGCATCACCGCCAGGGCGAGGTCGATGGCGACCTCGATGGACATGCCTTCCCGAGCCTCGCGGACCGCGCCCTTGATGCCGTTTTCAAAGCCCTCCCAGAAAGCCTGGCGCGCGCCGCTGCTCATGCCGCGGGTGATCTCCTTGCTCATGAGCTTCTCGAGCACTTCCGGGCCGGTCAGCGATGCCCCGGTCAGCAGCCGGCGATAGGCGCTCACCGGGTCCTTGGACGTGATCCCCAGGTCTTCGTACCGGCGGGTCTTGCGCAGCACCTCGGCCGTGCCCAGGAGCGCCGCGGCGCGGGTGGACTGCCGGCCGGCGCGCTCGAACAGGGCCGCGGCCTCGGCGTAGCGCCGCATGAGCATCAGGTTGCGCCCCGCGCCGGCCAGGGCGTTCGAGCGGGCTTCGCTGTCGGTAAAGGAGCGCTCCGCGTTCTGGAGCGCGGCCTCCGTCCCCTCGGTGGCGGCCAGCAGGACGAGCCGCAGGGCGGCGCGCACCTCGTCATCCGCCCGGCTGTCGAGCTGCTCCTTCATCTCCTCCCAGCGCTGCGCCCACATCAGGGCGATCTCCAGGTTGTTGGCCAGCCCCAGGCCTTCGAGGTCTTCTTTCAGGAGCGCGTACTCTTCGATGGCGGCGGCGAGGTCGGCGCCGCGCGTGTAGCGGTTCCCCTCGGCGTCGTGCTCCAGGAGGATGGCAAGGTCGCCGCGGGCTTCGGTGTTGTCCGGCTGGAGCGCGACGGCCCGGCGGTAGGCGTCGATAGAGCCGGCCCGGTCGAAGCCCTTGCCGAAGCGCCGGCCGATGTCGTCGTGCTGGCGGAGCCAGCCGAGCGTGACCCAGGCGTAGGCGAGGTCCGGCTCCAGCTTCGTAGCCTTTTCGGCCTCCTGGCGCGCCGCTGCGCCCAGGCCGCCGGTGAGGAGGGCGCGGGCGATCCGCGTCCGCGGCAGGGCCGCTTTCGGGTGCTGCGCCGCCAGGCGCCGGAACTCGTCGAGCGCTTCGCGGATGCGGCCGGCGGCGAGGTGCGACTCGCCTATCTGGTCGAAGGTGACCATGACCGGCTTCTCCGCGGAGAGCTGGCGCAGCCCGTCGCGCATGGCCTGGAATTCGGCCGGGCTGATCCGCCGCTTGCCGGTGTCGAAGCTGATGACGGCCTCGACGGCTCCGTCCTTGGCCAGGGTGTAGACCTCCTCCAGCCTGCCGGGGCCGAGCCTGCGCGCCCGGTGGGCAGGCAGGGGGCGCGGTGTGTAGCCGGCAGGGGGGACGATCCGGTAGCGCACTTCGAGCTGCATCGGACGGGTGAAGAGATACTCGTGCTGGCGGGCCTCTTCCTGTTCGCCATCCTGTTCGCCATCCTGTTCGCCATCATCCGGTTCAGCCGTCAGCTCCTCGGGAAGGCGCTCCGCAAAGGAGGAGAGGAAGATGGCCACGACCGCCTCGCGGATGTCGGTGGTGCCGCGGGCGGCTCCGGCCATCTCCAGGCGCAGGCGGAAGGGCTTCGACAGGTCTTCGGGATCGGAGTACTCGAAGTCGGTCAGCTCCTGCGCGAGGTAGGCCTCGCCCGCGTAATCCTCGAGCGCCTCGCGCATCTCGTCGCGGTTGGCCTCGGCGTAGGCAGAGCGCAGCTCCTGCTCCTGGACTCCCCAGTATTCGGTGGTCTCGACCACGCGGGCGCCGCCCAGGTCGGCCAGGAAGATTTCCCGGGTCTCGACCTCTCGATTGTCCGCGGAGCTGGTCTCCGGGGTGCGCACCAGGGCGGTGGCGGTTGGGCTCGCAACAAGGGCAAGGCGTCCCTGGTCCTGGACCGGCAGCTCGCCGGCGCGGGCGTGGGGGTCGGTCGGGTCGATCCACACCGCCGGGTTCCCCGGCACCATGACGATGGCGTGGTTGAAGTCGCCGAGGCCGGGGAGCGACTCTTCCACGTCCGGCTCGCCATCGGCGGCATTGAGCAGGGCCACGTAGGCGGGGATGTCGAGCGAGCGCAGCAGTGCGGTCAGCAGCACCGCCTTGTCCTTGCAGTCGCCGAACTTCCGCTTCAGGGTCTCGGTGGGCGTGCGGGGCATCACGCCGGCCTCGCCCAGCTCGACGCCGGTGTAGCGCACCTCGCGCCCGAGCCGGGAGAGCAGGCGGTTGATCATCTCGACTTGCGAGCCCGCCGAGCTGGTTGTCTTCAAGAACGCCGAGAGGTTCGAGCCCTGGATGGCCCGGTCCACGATGTCCGAGTAGCGCCGCGCGAGGTCGGACCAGGAGCTGCCGGTGGAGAAGGAGACATGCGTCCAGCGCGGTATCTCGGGGGGGAGCCCCGGTTCGGAGTCGCCGTAGGCGGGCACGCCGGCCGCCTCGAAGATGAGGCGGCGCATGCCGTTCGAGCTCTCCTCGCGGGGGGAGATGTCCGGCATGCCGGGAGTCGAGCGCACCATCCAGCGCAGCGGCAGGCCGGCGGGGGCCTCCAGCACGAGGCGGACGCGGCGCATGGGCACCGAGATCTGGAAGTAGGAGGAATCGACCGTGCCCCCCTCGAAGAACGGGGCGG
The DNA here is from genome assembly GCA_963741305.1 of uncultured Holophagales bacterium. Classification (GTDB taxonomy): domain Bacteria; phylum Acidobacteriota; class Thermoanaerobaculia; order Multivoradales; family UBA5704; genus DATMER01. The sequence continues at coordinate 1,931,532 of CAVUHL010000003.1, forward strand.
TCTCGCGGACGGTCACTTCCTGCTCGACGATGGCGCCCGGGCCGATGGCCGGCAGCGGCGCGCGCAGCACCCGGCCGTCCTCGAACATGTCGGGCGACTCGGCGGCCTCGCCGTTCTCGGCGATCGTGGACGGATCGAGCAGGTGCTCGGCGCCGTCCGGCGTGATCACGCGGGCGCGCAGCCGGGGGCGCTCCTGGTTCCAGGGGGACCAGGAGTGCTCGAGCGCCGACCAGCTCTCGTGGGCCTCATTGTCCGTGAAGCGGTAGACGAAACGCTGCGTATAGGTCTCGCGGCCGGCGGCGTCGAAGGAGCGCACGGTTTCGAGGAGGAGGACGTCGATCGACTCCCCGCTGTCGTTCGGGAGCGCGGCGGCGGCGCGGACGAGCGCGGCCGGATCGGCGGAGAAGGCCGGGCCTTCCCAGGGCTGACTTGCAAGAGCGGGGAGCCCCGAAAGGAAACCCAGGAGACCAAGCAGACCAGGAATGCCGAACGAACGGCGGGCGACGGAGGGCACTCGGTGCGGCATCGGTTCTCCTCGGGAACAGGTCCGACGATCCTAGCATGCATGGGATCGCGCCCGTCCGGTGTACAATGGGGGTTCTGAAAGAACCTGTTGGAATGAAGTCGCGCCCAGGAGTCCCCGTTTCGTCCTCGATCCCCTCGTAGGACCTCTGCGCTCGCTCGGACACACACTCGGAGAGATATGGCATGAGCATGCGAAGCATTTCCCTGCGGGCCCTGCCCGCAATCCTGATTTTGGTTCTGGCCGCGGGGTCTACCCCGCTGTCGGCGACGAGCTACGTCATGGTTTCGGATGAGGCCCTGGTCGATTCTGCCCCTGTTGCCGCGGTCGTGCGGGTGATCTCGGAAGACCGCGCCGCCGGCCAGCGCGATCCGGTTGCACGTCCGGAGGCGATGACCGCAATGACCGAGTACGTGGTCCAGGTGGAAGAGGCGCTCAAGGGCGAGATCCCCAATGGTACGGCGGTCGTCCGCATGCCGGGCGGCAGGGGCCGCAACGGCATGAGCCTCAAGGTCTACGGCATGCCGCGGCTGCGCTCCGGCGAGCGGGCGCTCCTGTTCCTCGAGCCTGCCGGCGACGGCAGCTGGCGTATCGCTCACCTGATCCTCGGCGCCTTCCGCGAGGTCCAGGCGGACGGCCATCGGCTGGCGGTGCGCGACCTCGCCGACGCGCGCGAGGTCCGCAAGACCGCCGCGGGTGTGGAGACCGTTCCGGGCAGCGACCGGCTGCGCGACTTCGACGGCTTCGCCCGCTGGGTCGCGGACCGAGCTGCCCATGCCGACGCGAATACCGTTCGCCGCTCCGCTGACTATTACATCCAGAATGACGACAGCATTGGCCGCGCCATCGGCGAGTTCCGCCTTTTCGAAGACCCCGACGACGGGCACAGCCTCCGCTGGTTCGAGTTCGACACCGGGGGCAACGTGAAGTGGATGGCCTTCAGGAACGGCCAGCAGGGCGTGGCCGGCGGCGGCTATGCCGACTTCCAGGCCGCTCTCAATGCCTGGAACGGCGAGTCCCAGACCCCGGTGGACTACCGCTACGGCGGCAAGACCAAGGACAAGAGCGGCCTCATCGAGTACGACACCATCAACTCGATCGTCTTCAACGATCCGAACCGCGAGCTGCCCGCGTTCAGCTGCTCCTCCGGCGGCGTGCTCGCCTACGGCGGCCCCTGGTACTTCCAGGACACGGAGACCTTCCAGGGCAAGCAGTTCCACCGCATTGCCAACGCCGACGTGGTGATCAACGACGGCCTGTCCTGCTTCTTCAAGAGCAGCCCGAGCGCCCCGAAGGCGGCCGCGGAGCTGTTCGGCCACGAGCTCGGGCACACGCTCGGCCTCAACCATTCGTGCGGCGACAGCAACAGCTCCGACCCCAGCTGCGCGAACCCGCTCTTCGACGACGCCATGATGCGCGCCTTCATCCACGACGACGGCCGCGGTGCCACGCTCAACCCCGACGACCAGGCCGGCCTGCGCGCCCTCTACGAGCTCAACCCGGCGCCCGCCGCGCCGACCGACCTGCAGGTCTTCGCGGTCTCGACCACCACCGTCGGGCTGACCTGGCGCGACAACTCGTCCAATGAGACCGAGTTCCGGATCGAGATGCGCACGCTCGGCGGCATCTTCCAGGACGTGGCCTCGGCGCCCGCCGACGCGACCAGCGCCGAGATCTCCGGCCTGACCCCCGCCACCGGCTACGTCTTCCGTGTCAAGGCTGTCAATGCCGGGGGCTCGTCCCCCTACTCCAACGAGGCGGCCGCCTCCACCAACGGCGCTATCGGCCTCTGCGTGGCGGACGCCACCACGCTGTGCCTCAGCAACGACCGTTTCCGGGTCCAGGTCGCCTGGAAGACGTTCACCGGCGAGGTGGGTGTAGCCAGGACGGTTCCGGTCGTCTCCGACGACTCCGGCCTGTTCTACTTCTTCACCCCGGACAACTGGGAGATGCTGATCAAGGTGCTGGACGGCTGCACGAGCACCGCCCACTACTGGGTCTTCTTCGCGGCCACGACCGACGTGGAGTTCGTGGTCACGGTCACCGACACCCAGACCGGCAGGGTCAAGACGTACTTCAACCCGCAGGGCTTCTCGGCGGACGCGGTGACGGACACCACCGCCTTTGCAACGTGCCCATGATGATGAGGCAAGGGGTCGCTTTTGTGAGCCCGGAGCACTCTGCTATATTGAAAGTAATTACCCCCGCCGGTGGGCAGCGCCGGTACAAGACAAGCGGCCAGAGCGCCGAAGGAGCGACAGACTGATGGGCAGGAAGCTTTTCGTCGGAAACCTCAACTTCTCGACCACGAGCGATGACCTCCGCACCTTGTTTGCGGAGGGGGGCACGTGCGACTCGGCAACTGTGATGATGGACCGGGTCACTGGGCGCTCGCGCGGCTTCGGGTTCGTGGAGATGAGCACTGAGGACGAGGCCAAGCTCGCCATCGAGAAGTTCAACGGATACAGCTTCCAGGGCCGCAACCTGAACGTCAACGAGGCGCGGGACCGTGTCCCGGGCGGCGGTGGTGGCGGTTACGGTGCTCCGCGCGGGGGTGGCTACGGTGGCGGCGGTTACGCTGGTGGCGGTGGCGGCGGCGGTTACGCCGGTGGCGGCGGTGGCGGTGGTTATGCCGGCGGCGGCGGTGGCGGCTATCGCGGTGGTGGCGGCTTCGGCGGCGGCGGCTTCGGTGGTGGCGACCGCGACGGCGGGGGTGGCTACGACACCGGCGGCTTCGGCGGCGGCTTCGGCAGTGGCGGCGGAAAGACCAAGCCGCGCAAGGAAGGCGGCAGCCGCCGCGGCCTGCGCGCCAAGAAGCGCAGCCTCTAAGCTCCCTGGTTTCCCTTGGAAGAGCGGTGGCTCGCCGTCCGGCGAGCCACTTCAATACAGGTCGAACAAAAGAATCCGGCCCTCCAAGGGGCCGTTCATGACCGGGATGCGCCTCCTGGGGCGCAGCCCGATCTGCTTGCCCCGGTCCTCGCCCGCGAGCACCACGGCCTTCCATCCTCTGAACTTCTGCTTCAGCAGGTCTCCCAAAGCCTTCCAGTGCTCGGCGTCCGTTCCGATCCTCTCTCCATGCGGAGGATTGATGAGGACGAGGCCGGGAGTCTCGGGAGGCTGCATGTCCGCGGCTCTGCCCTTGGTGAGGACAGCCCGGTCGAGCACCCCGGCCTTCGCCAGGTTGTTCCGCGCCGCGACGAGCGCTTCTCCGGAGAAGTCGTTGCCGTAGAGGCGGACGTCCGGGCCGGGAACGGGGATCGGCTCCTTCTTCACGGACTCGAAAACATGGCTGTCGTAGGCGGGCAGGCGCTCGAAGGCCCAGCTCCGGCGCAGCCGGCCGGGAGCCTGGCCGAGCGCGAACCAGGCCGCTTCGATCAGCAGCGTGCCCGAGCCGCACATCGGGTCCACCACCGGGCCCTGGCCGTCCCAGCCCGAGGCGAGGACGCAGGCTGCCGCGATCTGCTCGCGCACCGGTGCTGTCGTGGTGACGACGCGGTAGCCTCGCCGGTCCAGCGGCTCTCCCGACGTGTCCAGAAGAAGGGTCGCCCGGTCACGGAGGAGCCGCACCCTAAGATGGAGGTCGGGGTTGTCGCGGTCCACGTTCGAGCGCTTGCCGTAGTGGTCCCGCTGGCCGTCCACGAGGCCGTCCTTGGCCGAGAGCGCGGCCCAGCGCGCGTCGCGGACCTCGGAGGCGGTCGCGGTTGCCTTGACGGCGAAGCTGCGGTCGGGGTGGAGGAGGCGGGACACGTCCACCTCGGAGCGGACGAGGCCCGGAGCGCGCATCCGGCCGCTCACGAGGGCCCGCGCTCCGGCCGCGAGCCCGGGGCCGTCCGTCGCCTCCCATGAGCCCAGCTCCACGAGCACCCGGTTGGCGGTGCGCAGCCGCCAGTTGGCCCGCCAGCAATCCTTCCAGCTCCCCTCGAACGCCACGGCGCCGCGCTGCCGCTCGGTCTCCTCGATACCGAGGGCGCGCAGCTCCGTCTCCAGGATCTCCTCCAGGCCGAGGACGCAGGTGGCGACGATTCCGAGTGACATCAGCTAGCCTCGCTGGCGTTCCAGGAAGGGGAGGACGATCCGCAGCAGCTCCTCGGGTTTCTCCTCCATGGGCACGTGGCCGACGCCCTCCATCAGGACGAACTCGGCGTTCGGCATGCGCTCCGCCGCCCGGCGGCCTGCCTCCGCGGTGATGAGCAGGTCCTCGGAGCCCCAGACGACCAGGGTAGGCATCGCGATCTTCTCCAGCTCGACCGGCCCCGACGGGGTACGCGCCGGTGCCGTGAGGCCGTGGTAGGCGTCGACCACTCCCTCGACGCGGATCCGCTCGTAGTACTCGCGGACCAGCTCCGGCGTGACCAGAGAGTCGTCGTGAAAGGAGCGCAGGAGCACGCGGCGCACCGTGTTCGGGCGCAGCACGACCGAGCGCAGGTAGAGGCCGAGGAGCGGCTTGACCGAGGCGGCGCGGCTGCGCCGGTCGTTGGCATAGGTGGGAGCCGAGCTGTCCACCAGGACCAGCGAACGCACCCGTTGGGGATGACGCGAGGCGATGAACAGCGACAGCCCGCCGCCGTAGGAGTGGCCCATGAGATGGGCGCTCTCGAGCCCTAGCGCGTCCATGACGCGCAGCACCAGGGCGGCCTGTCCCTCGCGGCTGTAGCTCTCGAACGTGCGCGGCCGCTGGGTGTAGCCGAAGCCGTTGAGGTCGACCGCGATGACGTGGAAGGAGGCGGCGAGCGCCGGCATCACATTGCGCCAGGAGTAGGTTGACGCTCCGAAGCCGTGGAGCAGGATCAGGGGCTCGCCCTGGCCTGCCTGCTCGATGTGGACGAGCTGGTCGCCGAGCTTCAGGAAGCGATCCTCGGGCAAGGTCTTTCGGACGTCTTCGAAAGGGCGGACCGAGGCGCAGCCCAGGAGGGAGAGGATCGAGGCGGCGAGAAGGGTCAGGCGGCGCATGGGGGGAGAGTGTATACGGAGCGGGCGGGCGGGTAGACATGGCAATCCAACGGGTAGAGCCCTCGACCCAGTAAACAGGCATGGCTACCCGGCTGGTAGACCGCTCTACCCGGTGGTCAGGCAAAGCTACCCCATGGGTAGGCCGCTCCAACCACTCATTTGGCCAACCTACCCGCTCGTTGGAGACAGCTACCCAGTGGGTAGAGCCCTCTACCCGGTGGTTGGCAATAGCTACCCGGTGGGTGGACCCTTCCAACCGCTCATTCGGGCTACCTACCGGAGCGGCGGGGTTCCAAAACATCCGGCTTTTGTCACCACCTTTCGACTGACACTGTCACCGCCTCCTCCTACTCTGAAGCCCGTGAGAAGGAGGAGTGTATGTCGATCGTCCTGGAAGAGCTGACCAAGCGCTACGCGGGCCACCCGGTCGTCAACGGGGTCTCGCTGGAAGTGGCCGACGGGGAGTTCTTCGTCCTTCTGGGATCGTCGGGGAGCGGCAAGAGCACGCTGCTGCGCATGATCGCCGGGCTGTCGGAGGTCGATGCCGGGCGCGTCCTGCTGCATGGCCGCGACGTGACCGGCCTGCCTCCCGCCAAGCGCGGCGTCGGCTTCGTGTTCCAGAGCTATGCCCTGTTCCGCGGCATATCGGTGGCGGAGAACGTCGAGTTCGCCCTCTCGATCCGGGGCGTGTCCCGGGCCGAGCGCCGCCGCCGCCGCGACGAGCTGCTGGAGCTGGTGGGCCTCGCCGGCCTCGGCGGGCGCATGCCGCGCCAGCTTTCCGGCGGTCAGCAGCAGCGGGTCGCCCTGGCCCGCGCCCTGGCCCACAACCCCGAGGTGCTCCTCCTCGACGAGCCGTTCGGCGCCCTCGATGCCAAGGTGCGCCTGGAGCTCCGGCGCACGATCCGTGAGATCCAGCGCGAGCTCGGCATTACCACGATCTTCGTCACCCACGACCAGGAAGAGGCCTTCGAGCTGGCCGACCGCCTGGCCGTCCTGAGCTTCGGACGCATGCTGGAGACCGGTCCGCCGGACGAGCTCTACCTGCGCCCCGAGACCGAGTTCGTCGCCACCTTCCTGGGCACGGCCAACCTGATGGTGGGGGAGCACACGGCTGCCGGCGTGCAGCTCGGCCCGGTGCAGTTCCCGCTCACCACCCGTGCCGAGGCTGCTGATGGCTCGCGCCGGGTGCAGATCCTCTTCCGGCCCGAGGACGTGGCGCTCCGCAGCTCGGCCCAGGATCTGTCCTGCCCGTCACTCGGCGAGGCGGTCGTGGAGCAGCGGGCCTTCGTGGGCTCGTTCGAGCGCCTGCGCCTGCGCCTGCCTCCCCTGCCCGGCGTGCGGGCCATCGCGCCGCCGGTCCCGTTCGGCAACGACGGCGTCTGGGTCGAGGCCGCCCGCTCTCAGGACCAGGCCCGCCGCTTCCCGCTCCTTCCGGGTGATACGACCTGGGTCGGCGTGCAGCGCGTCCATGCCTTGGTGCATCCGGGGATGAAGTTCCTGATGGTGACGGACGCCTCCGGCTCCAAAGCGGCCCTCGGGCTGGGCGGAGAGCTCGCCCGGCTGGCGCATGCGCAGGTAACGGTCCTGGAGACCGGCTCCGAGCCGGGCGAGGCGGCAGAACGCCGCAGCCAGGAGGTTCGCGAGCGCCTCGGGTCCGGCCTTGCCGCCCTGGAGACCCGCGCCACGCGGGAAGCCGCGGCCGAAGCAGTCACCCGGGAGACGGAGCGGCAGCCCTGCGACCTGGTCGTCCTGACGCCGCCTCCCCGCGAAGGGCTGGAGACGGCCGAGCGTGTGCTGCGCGGTGGCCAGCACCACCTTTTGATCGTGCCTGAGGCTCATGCCGGACAGGTGCCCACCCGGGTCCTGATCTGCGTGGCGGTGGGGGAGCCGGGCAAGGAGGACGTCTCTTTCTCCGGCCGGCTGGCGCGCCATCTCGGCGCCGAGGCCACGATCCTGACCGTGCTCCTCGAGGAAGAAAAAGCAGGCCCGGCCGAGGCCCATGCCCAGCGTTTCCTGGCCAGCAGCACGCGCACGCTCTGGCGCCTGGGAGTTACGGCTACGACCCGGATGCGCTACGGCAACGTGCGCGACGAGATCCTCGCCGAGCTGGCCGAGGGCAAGCACGACCTGCTCGTGCTCGGCACGCCGCTGCCCGGGAGGGGCGGCGAGCTGTCGCTCGGCGGCCTGATCGAGAAGCTGGTCCCCCTGCCGCAGCTGGCTCAACTGCCGGTGCTGATCGTCCGCTCGGTGAAGACATCATGACAAGGAGACCCTGGATGAGAACGGCCGGTTTGTGGCTGTGCCTTGCCTGGCTTGCAGGGAGCACGGCCTTTGCGCAGGAACCAGAAGAGTCGGAAGAGCCGAAGTCGGTCGAGGAGCGCCTCGACGAGCTGGACCAGAAGGTCCGCGTGCTCGACCGCAAGACAGAGCTGGACAAGGAGCAGGCCGCTGAAAATGTTCAAGATCTTCGACTTCCGCATCATGCCGGACTTCGCCCAGGGGCAAACCGTGCTGTTCGACGGCTACCTTGAAGGCCGCTTCTCGCCCGCCTTCAAGGTGCGAGCCGGCAAGTTCAAGCCGCCGGTCGGTCTGGAGCGCCTGCAGTCCGCGACCGACATCTTCTTCGTCGAGCGCGCCTACCCCACGTCCCTGGTGCCCAGCCGCGACGTCGGCATCCAGGTCAGCGGCGACGTGGGCAAAAGCGGCCTCAACTACGCGGTCGGCTATTTCAACGGCGTGCCGGACGGCGGCAGCACGGGAGACGTGGACGACAAGGCCTTCCCTCTCTTCGCCAACCCGGCGAGCGCCGCCTCCGTGGCCGATTCGGTCGGGCTCGGCCTCAACTGGTACCTCAACCGCAACCTCAAGGTAATGCTCGACTACGAGCGGACCGAGTTCGAAGGAGGGGCGGCCTCTGCGACCGCGAGGACGAGAACGTCCTCATCAGCCGCTTCCAGATCGCTTTCTAGGAGAGAACTGAAATGAGACTCAAGCTAGCCCTCATAACCTTGCTGTTGGCCGGCCCCGCGTTCGGGGCGGTCCAGCTCCTAAACGTCTCGTACGATCCGACGCGCGAGCTGTATGCGGAGATCAACACCGCCTTCGCCAGGCACTGGAAGGCCAAGGGCGGGCAGGACATCACCGTCCAGCAGTCGCACGGCGGCTCGGGCAAGCAGGCGCGCTCGGTCGTCGACGGCTTGCCCGCCGACGTGGTGACCCTGGCGCTGGCCTACGACGTCGATGCCATCGCCAACGCGGGCCTGATCCCCAAGAACTGGCAGACCCGCCTGCCCAACAACAGCTCCCCTTACACCTCGACGATCGTCTTCCTGGTGCGCAAGGGGAACCCCAAGAAGATCAAGGACTGGGACGACCTGATCAAGCCCGGGGTTTCGATCATCACCCCCAATCCCAAGACCTCGGGCGGCGCGCGCTGGAACTACTTGGCGGCCTGGGGCTTCGCGCAACGCAAGTACGGCAATAATCCCGCACAAGCGCCCGCGAAAACCCAGGACTTCGTCAAGCGGCTGTTCAAGAACGTGCCCATCCTGGACACCGGCGCCCGCGGCTCGACCGTAACCTTCGTCGAGCGCGGCATCGGCGACGTGCTGCTGGCGTGGGAGAACGAGGCCCTGCTCGCCGTCCGCGAGATGGGCAAGGGGCAGTTCCAGATCATCGCGCCCTCGGTGAGCATCCTGGCCGAGCCGCCGGTGACGGTAGTGGACAAGGTGGCGAACAAGAAGAAGACCGCGGCGGTTGCCAAGGCCTACCTGGAGTTCCTCTACACGCCCGAGGGGCAGGAGATCGCGGCGAAGCACTATTACCGTCCGCGCCTGCCCGCCGTGGCCCAGAAGTACGCGCAGCAGTTCCCCAAGGTGCAGCTCTTCACCATCCAGGAGTTCGGCGGCTGGACCAAGGCCCAGCAGACGCACTTCGCGGACGGTGGCCTCTTCGACAAAATCTACGAAGGCCGGTAGATGGTCACAGCGGAGAAGCGCATCCTGCCGTCCCCCCTTCCGGTCTCCGCGCGGAAGGGGGGGCGCTTCCCTGGCGGCAGCCCGCTGCCGGGCTTCGGCCTCTCCCTGGGCTTCACGCTGCTGTACCTGTGCCTGGTCATCCTGATCCCGGTCTCGACGGTCTTCCTGAAGACGTCGACGCTCACCTGGGCCGAGTTCCTGTCCAAGGTCACGGCGCCGCGCGCGCTCGCCGCCTTTCAGCTGAGCTTCACGGCGGCCCTGATCGCCGCGCTGCTCAACTGCGTGTTCGGCGTGCTGGTCGCCTGGGTGCTGGAGCGCTACCCCTTCCCGGGCCGGCGCTTCGTGGATGCCCTGGTCGACCTGCCGTTCGCGCTGCCCACGGCCGTGGCCGGTATCGCGCTGGTCACCATCTACAGCGGCAACGGCTGGGTGGGCCGCTTCCTGGAGCCCATGGGGATCAAGGTCGCATACACGCCGCTGGGGATCATCGTGGCGCTGACTTTCATCGGCCTCCCCTTCGTGGTGAGGACGGTCCAGCCGGTGCTGGCCGACCTCGACGCGGAGGTGGAGGAGGCGGCGGCCAGCCTGGGCGCCGGCCGCCTGCAGACGTTCCGGCGGGTGATCCTGCCCGAGCTGGTGCCGGCGATCGCGACCGGGTTCGTCCTCGCCTTTGCCCGCGGGCTGGGCGAGTACGGCTCGGTGATCTTCATCGCCGGCAACATGCCCAAGCAATCGGAGATCACGCCGCTCCTGATCATGATCCAGCTCGAACAGTTCGACTACGCGGGCGCCACGGCAATCGCGATGGTTTTCCTGATCGCCTCGTTCTCGCTGCTCCTTTTGATCAACGTCCTGGCCTGGCAGCGCAGCAAGCGGCTGTCCGGCAAAGAGGAGAGGTGATCCATGCCGTCCGCCGCCAGCCCTGCCCTCACGGAGCCGCGCCTGGTGCGCTGGCTGCTGATGGGGATCGCCTTGCTCTTCCTGGGTTTCTTTCTCTTCGTGCCGCTCCTGCTCGTCTTCACCAAGGCCATGGAAGACGGCTGGCAGGCCTATCTGGCCGCGGTCAAGGATCCCATCGCACTCGCGGCCGTGAAGCTGACGTTGCTGACGGCCCTGATCGTGGTGCCGCTCAATCTGCTCTTCGGGCTGGCCGCGGCCTGGGCGATCGCCAAGTTCCGCTTCCGTGGCAAGGGTTTTCTGATCACCCTGATCGACATGCCGTTCAGTGTCTCGCCGGTGATCTCGGGCATGATGTTCGTGCTCCTCTTCGGCGCGCAGGGCTTCTTCGGGCCATGGCTCGCAGAGCACGACTGGAAGATCATCTTCGCGGTGCCCGGGATCGTGCTCGCGACCCTCTTCGTGACCTCGCCCATGGTGGCGCGCGAGCTGATCCCGCTGATGCAGTCGCAGGGCAGCGACGAGGAGGAAGCCGCGCTGACCCTGGGCGCCTCGGGCTGGCAGACTTTCTTCCGGGTGAGCCTGCCCAAGATCCGCTGGGGGCTGCTCTACGGCGTGATCCTCTGCAACGCCCGGGCGATGGGGGAGTTCGGCGCCGTATCCGTGGTCTCGGGCCACATCCGGGGCCTGACGAACACGCTGCCGCTGCACGTCGAGATCCTCTACAACGAGTACCAGTTCTCGGCCGCTTTCGCGGTGGCTTCGCTGCTCACCCTGCTGGCCTTGGCGACGCTGGCGGTCAAGAGCGTGATCGAGTGGAGGATGAGCCGGTGATTCGGGGCTGTTAAGCTCCATGCGATGCGCCGAGCCCGCCTGAGCACCCTTTTGATCGGAGTCAATGCCGGCCTCGTCCTGCTGGCCGTGGTCTGCGTGGTCTTCACGGCCATGGGCCTGCTGCGGCGGCTTGCCGACCAGCAGGCGCTGGCGCGGGTGGACCTGGCGGGGAAGGCCGCGCTGGAGGCGGTCGAGCGTTCGGCGGAGGACGTCCGCACCTCGGCCCGGCTGCTCGGCGAGCGTCCCACCGTCGGCCGGCTCCTGCGGGAGAGGGACGCCGCCGGCCTTACCGCGTTCCTGGAAGGGTTCCGGCGGACCAGCCGGCTCTCCGGGTGCGCGATCCTCGTCGGGGGCCGGCCGTTCGCCCAGGCGGGCCAACTCGGCGGCCGGCTCGCGGCTGAGGCGCCGGTCGTCTTCTACCCGGGAGCTACCGCGAGCGCGGCACTGGCGCTGGACCGTCCGGTCGTCGAAGGAATCTCCGCGCAGGTCGGACTACCGGTGACGGTCGTCTCTGCCTCCGAGGCGGCAGAGCGCACGGATGACCCGCGCTATCTTCTCCGCGATCAGGTGCTCTCCAGCGGACAGCCGGCGTCGGGCCGTCTTGATGAGGCTTATGTTTCGATCCTTCCCATGGGTGGCGCGTTGGTGGAGACCTCGCTGCCCACGGAGCCAATCGCCTCCTCGCTGCGCGGCTTCGTCCGGACTCTGCTGCGGCTCTCCCTCTGGGCTGCGCTGCTCGCCACGGCGGCGGGGTGGCTCATCAGCCGCCGGCTTGCCCGTCCGGTCCAGGCGCTCACCGCCGCGGCGGCGCGGATCGGCAGCGGCGACCTCTCGACTCCCACGCCGCGCGCGGCCGGGGAAGAGCTGGGCACGCTCGCGGCCACCATGGAGGAGACCCGGCTGCGGCTGCTGCGGCTCACCTCCGAGCTGCACCGCCGGCAGGCCGAGGGCGAGGCCATCCTCACCGGCATCACCGAAGGGGTGTTCAGCGTGGACCGCGACCGCCGCGTCCGGTATCTCAACCCTCAGGCGGCGGCGCTGCTGGGCGTACGCCCCGAGGACGCCGTGGGCCGCTTCTGCGGCGACGTGCTGCGGGCGGTTTTGCCTGATGGCACGCGGCCCTGCTTCGAGCAGTGCCCGATCCTCCATGCCCGCTTCCGCGGAGCTACCCGAGCCACCGAGAACCTGCTGCTGGCCGACGGCACCCGCCGCGCCGTGGTCGTGACCAGCTCGCCGCCGGCCGAGGACCACCAGTTCCAGGTGCTGCGCGACGAGACCGACGTGGAGGCTGCGCGCCGGCTGCGCGACTCGGTGTTCGCCAACATCTCGCACGAGTTCCGCACCCCGCTCTCGGCCCAGCTCGCCTCGATCGAGCTGCTCATGGACCGTCTCCACGAGCGCGGCGAGGACCCCGAGACCGACGCCCTCGTCCTCTCCCTGGAGCGCGGCACCCTGCGGCTCACGCAGCTCATCGACAACCTCCTGGAGAGCGTGCGCATCGAGGCGGGGCAGGGCTCCATCCGCCGCCGGCCCGTGGCACTCGACGAGGTGGTGGAGGAGGCGGTGAGCCTCACCGCGCCCCTGATCGCCCAGCGCGGCCAGCATCTCCAGGTGGATCTCCCATACCCGCTGCCGGCGTTGATCGGAGACGCGCCGCGCCTGACCCAGGTCTTCGTGAACCTCCTGGCCAACGCCAACAAGTTCGCGCCCGCGGGCTCTGAGATCCGGGTGGGAGGGGCGTTGGAGGACCGCGCCGTGGCGCTCTGGGTGGAAGACGAAGGGCCGGGCCTGCCCGAGGGGGAGGACGGCGAAGGCCGCTCGCTCTTCAACCGCTTCGTGCGCTCGGCCGGCGACGGGGAGCCGGAGCAGAGCGGCATGGGGCTCGGGCTCTGGATCGTGCAGTCGATCGTCGAGCGGCACGGCGGCAGCATCAAGGCGTTCCGGGAGGGAGCCGCCACCCGCATGCGCGTGACTCTGCCATTGGAGGCTGCATGAAGCTGCTGGTCGTGGACGACGACCTGGAGCTCCTGGGGCTCGTCTCCTACGCCCTGCGCCAGGCGGGCTACCTGGTCGTGGAGGCCTCTGACGGCATGGCTGCCCTCGCGGCCTTCGAGCGCGAGGAGCCGTCCCTGGTGGTCCTGGACGTGAACTTGCCTCGCCTCTCGGGCCTCGAGGTCTGCAAGCGGATCCGCGCCATGTCCCGCGTGCCCATCATGATGCTGACCGTGCGCTCAGCCGAGGAGGACCAGGTGGCGGCCCTCGACCTGGGCGCGGACGACTACCTGACCAAGCCGTTCTCTCCGCGCACGCTCCTCGCCCGGGTGCGGGCGCTGCTGCGCCGGGCCGGCGAGGAAAAGCCGGCGCCGCTATCGGCCGGCGACATCGCGCTCGACCTGGAGCGGCAGGCCGTGAGCGTGGCCGGCCGTCCGCCGGTCCGCCTGACCAAGCTGGAGCTCCGCCTGCTCCAGCTGCTCCTCGCCAACGCCGGCCACACCCTCCCCGCCGAGCGCCTGCTCAGCCACGTCTGGGGCTCGCGCGGCGCGGGCGACCGCCAGCTCCTCAAGCAGCTCGTGCATCGCCTCCGCCAGAAGATCGAGGGAGACGTGGCCGAGCCGCGCTACCTGGTGACCGTGGCCGGAGTGGGGTACCTGCTGCAAGCCGAGGAGGGCAAGCTCGATTGAAGGACCAAAGGACTTCAGAAACCTAGGGGTACTGACGGACGAGCGATCCGTACCGATGGACGAGCGTCTCGTACGCGTGTCCGAGTGACTGGTACAGACGCACGAGCGACTCGTACTCCTGGACCAGCGACTCGTACGGACGGGGGAGGGAGCCGTACCGGTGGACGAGCGTCTCGTACGCATGTACGGGTGGCTGGTACAGCTGTACGAGTAACTCGTACTCGTGTACCAGTCGCTCGTGCGCATGTACCAGCCGCTCGTGGGTATGTACCAGCCGCTCGTACGGGTAGTGGGGTTATAGTGTGTTGCCCGCCTGGATACCGCCTAAACCCTTGAATTTACGCTAACTTACCCCCTTGCAGGGGAGAGATTGTCTCTCCCTCCCACAAGAAGCGGCCCCGCCCGGAGCTTGCACCCTCCGAACGGAGCCTAGCCGAGCAAGGAGCGTACACCCCATGCCCGACCTGTCTAAGTCTAACCCGCCGCCCGTTCCGCCCATCACCCCCGGAGAGGATGAAGCCCTCAGCTCGCTCCGGCGCGTCGCCGAGCTGGTCTGGTTCATCGAGTTCTTCCTGGACCTAGCCCACTCTCGACTCCCCGATCCGCCGGACGCCGAAGCCATGGGGACCGGCGAGATTCCAGAGTCGCTCACGTTCTCCCTTCGCGGGTCCATCGAATGCGCCCAAGAGGACTACGTTAACCCACTCTACAACTTGCTCCGAGAGGCTATCGAGGAAACCCCGGAGCGTCTTATCCGCGACTGGCAGAAGCGGCAAAAGAAGGGCAAGCGGTGAGCTGGGCACACACAGCCCGGGAAAAGCAGCTCGCCCCCGTGGGCTTCTACAAGCCCGAGACGTACCGCGTGAAGGTCCACGACACCTTCCACCAGTACGCGCTCCGCAAGGCGGCGCAGTGCATCGGAGGCGGCATGGACGTGCCCGAGTTCTTCCTGTTCTGTGTCCGGTACGTAGTCGATCATCACCGGGGGCTGAAGCAGTTCCGGAAGGTCTTCGCGAAGGGAGCGAAGGACATCAAGGCGGCTGCCGCTGCGCCCGTGGGTGACGTCGGTCACTTCACGCTTCCCGAGACGGTGCGGGATCAGCGGCGGCGGGAAGCTTTCGAGCGCTTCGCCACGTGGGCAGAGGGGGAGCTGCGTTGAAGGTCGCAACCTTCAGCCTACGCGCCACCATGCCGCAGTCGATCCGCTGGAAGCAGGCAGCGGACGGCGAAGGCTTCGCTTCCGTGGGGAGCTGGGCATCGCGGGCGTTGGATGCCTACCTGGAGGCCCGTACGCGGGCAGGACGACCTATCCCGCTCGCATGGCACAAGGGAGCCGTCCGCGTTGCCCTGGGCGGCCAGGAAGTCACACTGAAGGGCTGGGTGTCGTCTCCCTTCGGCGCGTTCCGTGGAACCGCTGCGGGACCGCTGAGGATGGGATGCCGCCGCTATACCCTGGTACACCTGCCAGCCGGGCGGATCGTCGCCACACTCCGCAGCATTCGCCAGTGCTACGCCTTAGCCGCTGAACTCGCCCCGATCTTCGCCCGGGACGAACACGGCGGCACCGCTACCGTAGAACGCCACGTTTCAGAGCAAGCCTGAGCTGCTACCGGGGGGCCGGTTCCGAGAGGGACCGGCCCTCTTTGTTTCCTCCTACTTTGGTAGGCCATTTTTACCGCTCGTCCGACTCTAGCGTCGCCGCTCCCGGCAAAGCGCGGAGAAGTGCCCGTGTTCCTCAGAGCATGCACTTTGCGGCGCTGGGTGCAACGTTTTGTCAGGGCCAATGCAACTAAACGTTGCTAGATACGCGGTTTCCACATTTCGCCGGAATCGGTAATACAGACGAGGTAGAAAGCGCACACAGGAATGGAATAGTGCTCTTGACGGTGCTGCGACGTGCCGTTAGGATAAAGCGGCTTCGCGCCCGTAAGTCGAACCCTGTCAAGGGTTTGCTTCAACACGGCGCAATTGAGCAAAGGGAGGAATAGGGCCGGAAAAGCGAAAAGCCCGCCGAAGCGGGCCTCTCTAGAAACCGATCCGGGGGACTTGCGGCCCGCGGGATGGCTCCCTGACAAGACCCATCCTAAGGCCGTGGCTCCCCCGGGTCAATACCCGAGGAGATGCTATGGCGCACTTCAACGCCCCCCGTCCGCTCTACCGCTGGCAACGCGGGCTCTTACTCAGGAGCCTCCCCCGTCGGTTCATACCGTGCGGCTTGTGAGACCTCACGGCGAGCGGCGCGGACCAGCGTCTGGCGAATCCAGCCCGAGATGCTGGCCCCCGCCAGCTCGGCGGCGTGGCGGATCAGCTCTTCTTGCTCAGGAAGTAAGCGAATGCGCAGAGACTCGGAATGCGTTTTGTCTGCCTTTGGCCTTGCCATGCCAATAGCGTAGGCCGAATAACCCCACAAGTCAAGGGGAAAGGCGCCCATCTAGCCACTTGACACGTAGGGTTATTCGCCCTACAATAACAATAGAGTCAAGGAAACGAAATGGCATTAAAGCAAACAGCCCCGGAAGTCGCGTCAACGACCCCCAGGGCTTCAACCCGCCCGACCGAAGTCAAACGGACTGCCAAGCTCATTATGGCTCCGGTTCGGGCATCCTGCAAGGAGCCCGTCCATGGACTGTACCCCCTGCCAAGCACCCGCCAAGAAGTTTGGAAAGGACCGGAAGGGAAACCAACGCTACCGCTGTCTCACCTGCCGGAAGACGTTCTCGACGCGGCCGGAGCGCCCCCTTGGGGACATGCGCCTGCCGGTGGACCGCGCCCTGCTCTGCCTCAATCTCCTATGCGAGGGGAACGGCATCCGCGCCATCGAGCGCATTACGGGGACTGAGAAGAAGACCATCCTCCGGCTCCTGGTCCAGGTGGGCGAGGGATGCGAGCGGATGCTGGCGGAGACGGTCCAGGCCGTGCCGGTCAAGGACGTACAGGCCGATGAACTCTGGACGTTCATCCGGTGCAAGCAGGGGACCCGGGAGCGGCGGAAGATCTCGGACCCGGACGCGGGCGATGCCTACTGCTACATCGGGATCGAGCGGCACTCCAAGCTTGTGCTCGCGTGGCACCTGGGACGGCGCAACTCCTGGGATGCCCATGACTTCATAGAGAAGCTCAGCGCAGCTACGGCGGGCGATTTCCAGTTGAGCACGGACGGATTCAACGGCTACGCAAACGCGGTGGAGTACGCCCTGGGTGCCCGCGTGGACTATGCACAGGTGGTCAAAGACTTCGGGAACGTAGGCGGGGAGGAAGGCAGACGGTACGCTCCTCCCCGCCTGATAGGACAGGAAAAGATTGTCGTCTCAGGCACCCCAGATGAGGACCGGATTTGTACCTCGCATGTCGAGCGCACGAACTGGACCTTGCGCGGCCACCTTCGCCGGTTCACTCGCCTGTCCAACGGCTTCAGCCGGAAGAAGGAAAACCTTCGCGCCGCGCTGGCCCTGTACTTCGCCTACTACAACTTCGTGCGGATGCACAAGTCGATCCGCATGACGCCCGCGATGTCCGCCGGGATCGCTCGCAAGCCCTGGTCCATGTCGGACCTGCTACAGGCGGCGCAGGCAACCTAAGAGCGACTTCTAGGTGCCAAGGGATCGCTAGGGCGTCGTATTTCTGGATGCACTTCTGCTGCCGCGAAGTCTACCCATTGGCGAAGAAAGGCCAGCGATTGTGCTGCCTCGTCTCTCTGAAACACGCGGCCAGCATGATAGAAATACCTCAGCTCTATTGCACTTGTCTCCTCGCGTAAGCGCATTCGGAACTCATAGGCGCTGGCTTGCGCCAACGCTTCGTTCAGCTTCTCGAATGCTCGCTCAAGAGCGGTAAAGCCTAGCGAGTCGCGGTCCTCCGGACGATCGGGCTCCGCCGCCCAAAGAACCCCGTTAACCTTGTTCATCAAGTTCTCTATCTCGCTTCGGCGCTTGCGAGAGAGAGCGCGCTTTCCTCCCCGCCATTCTCGATAGGCGATTATTAGAAGAGCTGTAGCGCAGTAGAAGAGCAAGCCCCACCACAGCCAAGGCGCGGCCGCGCGAACGAATTCGCCCCATACGCGCCACTTCTCCGCTAGTCCCTCTGCGACATTGGTCGTCTGCAACAGCGCTGTCGCTGCTGTGCCCACCAGCACTAACAAGGCGAGCACTCCCTTTTTCTGCTTCCATAGCGGCGTGGTTTCAGACATGGCGCACAGCCTACCTTTCGCCCGGCCGGCCCGCCAAGGTTATAGGCGGGAGCGAATGGGCGGGGTGCGCGCAGCGGCACCTTACGCCCCCTCTCCGCCGGTGGGGCGAGGCAGGCAGCCGGGGGAGCAACACAGTGATACCCCACTACCCTCGTACGCGCCCGGGAGACGCTCGTACAGCCGTACCAGACACTCGTACAGCCGTACCGCTCACTCGTACAGCTGTATCGGACTCTGGTACGGATGGGGAGATCGCTCGTCCGAACGGGGGAGACGCTCGTACGGTCTGGGGGAGACGTCTCCCCTTGCTTTTTATGTGGTCCGCCCCGATTTGGGACAGTCAGCGAGAGCCGGCGTCATCGATCGTCCGCTGAGGCGCCAGGGCTTCGTTGAACTCCTCCAGATCTTCCTGGGTCCAGGTCGTATAGCGCTCCAGTCTCTGCCGTCGTTCATTCACTCCCACGGCAGCCTCGAGGATGGAGAGCACGGTCGTGTTTAGGCTCTGACCTCGTGCGCGGCTCAGACCTTCTAGACGCTGGCCGACCTCATCGGACACACCATGGATCGTCAGTTGCTTGCCCATGTCGGCAGTCTAGCCTGAAGGTGTAGGCATGCGCGGGGCTACCGAACATCCACCGTCCCCCTCACCCCCGCCAGAAACGCCGGCACGATCGCCAGCACCTCGTCCCGCGTTACCGCCCGCACCTCCCGCTCCCACTCGGCATCCGTGAGCAGCCGGCCGTGCTCGATCCATTCGCGGGCGTAGGCGGCGGAGATCTCTTCGTTGCTCATTGACGCGGTCAGGCGTCGGCCGATCAGGTGCTGGCGGGCTTCTTCCACCTCGGCTTCCGTCGGAGGATGCTCGCGGAGGGCGTCGAGCAGGCCGAAATAGAGGGCGCGGGTCTCGTCCAGCTTGCCGGGGTTGACTCCGGAGATGATGGAGAGCCAGCCGGTACGGCCATCGGAGTGGAAGCGGGTGCCCAGATAGTAGAGGAGGCCGCGGCGGGCGATCAGCTCCTTGCCGAGCCTCCCTTCATAGTCATGGGCCATGGTGTACAGGAGCATCCGCCAGGCGAGCGGGGAGGAGGGGACGGGGACGGCGTAGCCGATCTGGGACTGGGCCTTGCCGGGGAGCTGGACCCGCCGCTCGGAGTGCCTCGCTCGCAGCTCGGCCTTGTCGAGCGGGGCGTGCCGGTACATGTCCGAGAACGTGGATTCCAGCAGCCGGAGCGTCTCCTCTTCGTCCAGGTAGCCCACGGCCACGACGGCCACGGGCTGGACCGAACCCCCCGGAATCGTCCTGACCCCGAGCGAGTCGCTCAGGGTCCGTTCGAGGAGCGCCTCGGGGTCTTCGATGTCCGCGAGGGACGGGGGAGGCTCGGAAGTCACGTCCCACATGGCCTTCCGGGCCTCCATGATCGCGGCGCTCAGCTCTCCGGCTCGGAACCGTACGCCCAGCGAGGTATGGCGCCAGACCGGCTCGTCGTTCGCCGAGTCCACCCCCGGGAAGGAGAGGGTGTTGCCCGGCATCAGCAGCCGCAGGTATCCCACGGGCACCCGGGGGACGCGCCGTACGATCAGGGCGATCCCGTTCGGGAGGGTCTTCACCCGCGGCGCGGACGCTTTCTCGGAGATCCGGGCCGGCGCGGGGCTGTCCTCAACCATCCGGGGAGCCGCTGTCGAGGGAACGGGAGGGGGAGCAGGATGCACCCAGCCGATCGTGCGTTGCCAGGGCTGGAGCCGTGCCGCGGCGGCACGCTGCACGTCTTCGGGAGTCACCGCGGCTATCAGCTCGGGTAGCCGCTTCAGCACATGGAAGGCGCCGATGCCCTCGTAGAAGGCCATCTGGTGGGCTGCGTCCTCCGAGGTCTCCACGTCCAGCTCCAATTCGGTCAGCAAGGCTCGCCGGGCCTTGTCGAGCTCATCGGCAGGCACCGGACGGTCCCGCAGCGCGGCGATCCGCTCCTCGATCGCCTTCTCGACCTCCGGAGTGCCGCTCCCCTGCAAGCTGAAGAGGTAGGGCTGGGCAGTCGGGGCGAAGACGGAGGCGATCTCTTCGGCGGCACCGTGCAGCCGCGAGCCTGGACGGGCGGGGAAGGGATCGCCATCCTGGAGGAAGCTGGTTCCGGAGGAGCCGGTCAGGAGCGCCTGGATCAGGAGGAAGGCAGGCCAGTCGGGATCCGTGGCAGCCGGTGCCCGGTATGCGATCTGGAACTGGTTCCCGTCTCCGGGAACCTTCAAGCGGCGCTCGCCTTCCTGCGGCGGCTCGACGGTGCGGGGTGGCGGCGTGGCCTCGCCGCCCGGAATGCCTCCAAAGGCCTTGCGGACCAGCGCCAGCGCTTCGGGCGCCTTGACGTCCCCCGCGATCGCCAAAACCGCGTTGCCAGGGTTGTAATGCCGGCGGTAGAAGGCGGCTACTTCGCCGTGGGTGATGCGCTCCACGTCGCTGGTCCAGCCGACCACGTTCTGGCGGTAGGGGTGCTCGGTGAACGAGGCCGCCGCGACCGCGTCATGGAGCACGCTGGCCGGATCGTTCTCGTAGCCGTGCAACTCGGTCAGGACGGCGCCGCGCTCGGCTTCCATCTCAGCCGCGGGGATGAGCAGCCGGCTCATGCGGTCGGCCTGGATGTCGAGGACGAGCGGCAGCCGCTCCCGGGGCACGGTCTCGAAGTAGGTGGTCTGGTCGATCGAGGTGTAGGCGTGCCATTCACCGCCGACGGCGTAGATGCGGCTGGCCACTTCCGTGTCCGGGAAGCGCTCGGTAGCTCGAAAGGCCATGTGCTCGACGAAATGGGCGAGGCCGGTCGATCCCGTGCACTCGGTGCGGCCTCCTACCTTGTAGAGGACTTGCGTGCTGACGACCGGCAGCGTGGGGTCTTCCAGGACCATCACGGTGAGGCCGTTGGGGAGCCGTTCGACCACGGCAGTGTCGAGCCGGCCGGCGGAGAGTGGGGCGGCGAAAAGACAGAGGGCCAGCAGCCGGGATGCGGAGTGCATGAGGTTTCCTCCGGAGTGGGGGAGCGTAACACCGTGGACTGCGGCCCTCACCCCCGGCCCCTCTCCCATCCGCACACCCGGACCCCCGGGAGAGGGGAGGGCTCAAGCTCCAGCTTCATCTCCTCATGTGGGTTTCATCCGTGGCCGGTCCACGCATGGTGATGCCGGTGGATCTCGCGCGCCCCCCTCTCCCGGGGGTCCGGGTGTGCGGCCGGGAGAGGGGTTGGGGGTGAGGGCCTGGCATCCCATTTGCCAGAGAAATAGACTTCATGGAAACTCTTCCCTCACCTCACCTGACTCATCCGGGCCTGCTCATCGCGATCGGCGGGGCCGAGGACAAGACCCGGGAGCGCGTGATCCTGCGCTATTTCCTGGAGTCCTCGGGCGGTCCGGATGCCAATATCGTCGTGCTCGCCACCGCTTCCGAGGTGCCGGAGACCGGCGAACGCTACGCCGAGCTGTTCTTCAACCTGCGGGCCGAGACCGTCGAGGTGCTCAAGATCGAGAGCCGGGAGGATGCCCTCAACGCGGACCGGGACATGCTCGACCTCCTGGAGTTCGCGACCGGCCTGTTCATCACCGGGGGCAGCCAGCTCAAGTTCTCCTCGGCCCTGGGCGGCACGCCGCTGGCCGCGGCCATCCGCCGCCGCCACCAGGAGGGGATGGTGGTGGCCGGCACCAGCGCCGGCGCCGGCCTGCTGGCCGAGCACATGATCGCCCTGGGCGACAGCGGGTCCTCCCCCCGCCGGCGCCTGGTCCACCTCGCCAAGGGGCTGGGCCTCGCTCCGGACATCGTCATCGACCAGCACTTCCGGCGCCGCGACCGCCTGGGCCGGCTGCTCACCGCCCTCTCCTACAACCCGGATCCCCTGGGCCTCGGCATCGACGAGGACACTGCCGCCGTCATCGAGGCCGGAGGCATGATGAACGTCCTGGGCGCGGGCGGCGTCACCGTCATCGACGCCTCGGGCCTGCGCTACACCGACAGCTACGCGGTCCAGCGCGGCCAGCCGCTCGCCATGCTCGGCCTCAAGCTCGACTTCCTCACCTCCGGCTGCCGCTACGACCTCCGCCGCCGCGTGGGCATCGCTCCCCAGCACGCCTCGCGTATCGACCCTCTCATGGAGCCGCTCATGGAGTCGGTAGCCGTGGAGGAGGCGCCGGCGGAGGCCATGCCCGTCGGGATGCGGGACGGCGAGTAGACATGGAAATCCTGGAAACGCGGGTTTATCGCGGTCCGAATCAGTACGCGCTCTGGCCGACGATCCGCCTTATCGTGGACCTCGGGGAGCTGGAGCAGTACCCGACCGGCAAGCTGCCCGGCTTCACCGAGCGGCTCGTGGAGCTGATCCCGACTCTCGGCGAGCACACCTGCGGCCTCGGTGTGGCGGGCGGGTTCGTGATGCGCATGAAGGAGGACGAGGGCACCTGGCTCGGCCATGTCCTGGAGCATGTGGCCATCGAGCTCCAGTGCCTGGCGGGCACCTGTGTCACCTTCGGCAAGACCCGCGGGGAGGGCCTTCCGGACGGGCAGTACCATGTCGTCTACAGCTACGTGGAGGAAGCCGTGGGCCTGGAGGCGGGGCGGCTCGCGCTGCGGTTGATCCATCATCTGCTGCCGCCCGGGCGGCAGCATCACGACCCCTCGCCGTTCGATTTCGACGCGGAGCTGGAGAAGCTGGTGCGGCTCGCCCAGCGCCGCGCCCTGGGACCGACGACCGCAGCCCTGGTCCGCGCCGCGGAGGACCGGGGCATCCCCTGGCTCCGCCTGAACGACAGCTCGCTCGTCCAGCTCGGCCACGGCAAGTACCAGCGGCGCATCCAGGCCAGCATCACCAGCGAGACGCGGCAGATCGCCACCGAGATCGCCTCGGACAAGCGGCTGACCCATCGCATCCTGGAAGACCTCGGCCTGCCCGTCCCGCGGCAGGTGGTCGTGGACGATGTGGAGGAGGCCGTGGCCGAGGCCGAGGGCATTGGCTTCCCCGTGGTGGTGAAGCCCCTGGACGGCAACCATGGCAAGGGCGTGGTCGTCGACCTCAAGACCCCGGAGCAGGTGCGCGCTGCCTTCGAAAAGGCGCAGGACTATTCCAGCCGCGTGCTGGTCGAAGCTTGCCAGGCGGGCAACGACTACCGCATCCTGGTCGTCGATGGCCGCGTGGTCGCGGTGGCCCAGCGGGTCCCCGGTCACGTCGTGGGCGACGGCCGGCACACGGTCGCGGAGCTGGTGGAGATCGTCAACCGCGATCCGCGGCGCGGCGTGGGCCACGAAAAGGTGCTCACCCGCCTCGAGGTTGACGACCAGGCGCGGCGCCGGCTCGCCGTGCAGGGGCTCGCTCCCGAGGCCGTCCCCGCGTCAGGGCAGACCGTCTACCTGCGCTCGACCGGCAACCTCTCGACGGGTGGCACGGCCATCGACAAGACCGACTCGATCCACCACGACAACCTCATCATGGCCGAGCGGGCGGTGCAGGCGATCGGCCTCGATGTGGGCGGTGTGGACTTCATCTCCCCGGATGTCTCCCGCAGTTACAAGGACGTGGGCGGGGCCATCGTAGAGATCAACGCCGCGCCTGGCTTCCGCATGCACCTCGCTCCCACCGAGGGGACTCCCCGCGACGTGGCCGGCCCGGTGATCGACATGCTCTTTTCGCCGGGGACCCCGTGCCGCATCCCCATCGCCGCGATCACCGGCACCAACGGCAAGACGACCACGACCCGCATGTTGGCCCACATCCTCGAGCTCGCCGGCTACACCGTGGGCATGACCACGACCGACGGGGTGTACATCGACGGCGTGCTCACGATGCGTGGGGACATGACAGGCCCCTGGTCGAGCCAGCTCGTGCTGCGCGATCCACGGGTGGACGCGGCCGTGCTGGAGACGGCGCGGGGCGGCATCGTGCGCTCCGGCCTTGGCTGGCGCAAGTGCAGCGTCGGCGCGGTGCTCAACGTCTCGGCCGACCATCTCGGACTGGGAGGGGTCCATACCTTGGATGACCTCGCCGAGGTCAAGCGGATCGTCGTCGAGGTGGCGCAGGACTTCTGCGTGCTCAACGCGGACGATCCGCGGGTGGCGCGCATGGCGGAGCACAGCCCGGCCGAGCCCATCTACGTGACCATGGACCGCGGCAGCGAGCTGGTGCGGCACCACATCCGCGAGCGCAAGCGGGCCGTGGTGCTGGAGGAGGGCCTCAACGGCCCCATGCTCGTCCTCTACCAGGGCGAGGAGCAGATCCCGCTCCTCTGGGCGCGCCAGATCCCGGCCACGGTCGAGGGCCGCGCCATCCACAACATCCAGAACGCCATGTTCGCCGCGGCCATCGCGAGCGGTATGGGAGTGGGCGTCGACGACATCCGCGAGGGGCTGCGGACGTTCACCACCGACTTCTTCCAGACGCCCGGCCGGCTCAGCTTCTACAACGAGCACCCCTTCCGGGTCCTTCTCGACTACGCCCACAATGCCGCGGCCATGGAGCTGGTGGCGCGCACGGTGCGCGAGCTGGCGGTCTACGGCCGGCGCATCGGGGTGCTCGCCATCCCCGGCGACCGCCGCGACGAGGACGTCCGCGCCCTGGCCGCGGCAGCCGCACCCGGCTTCGACTACATCCTGCTCAAGGAGGACGACGACACCCGCGGCCGTCCCCGGGGGCAGGCCGGCGCGCTGCTCCGCGAGGGCCTCCTCGATGCCGGGTTCCCGGCCGAGCGGATCTGCGAGGAGGTCTGCCTGGAGGAGGAGGCGACGCTGCGCGCCCTGCAGATGGCCCGCGCCGGGGACCTGGTGGTCATCTTCGGGGACAAGGTGCAGCGTGTCTGGGACCTGATCGTGAACTTCAAGTGCCAGGTGCCCGAGCGCGACGCCCAGGTGCCCAAGGAGGAGCCGGTGCGCGAGCAGATGCTCGCCGAGGCTGTCACCCGCGGGCCGAGGTCGGCGCGGGAGTAGCCGCCCGCAGGATCTCCAGCACCTCGGCCCGCCGGGTGTGGATCAGCAACACGAGCAGGTCGCCCGGCCGTGCCCAGCCCAGGGCCTTGCGCACCGCGTCGGGATCGTCCGCGGCGTGTATCAGTGAGGCGGCTGGCGCTCCCAGGCGGAGCAGCTCGGCTTCGAGGATCGCCGGCACCTCCCCGGGCTGTCGGCCGCGCAGCATCTCCGGCAGCTCCTTGATCACCACCAGGTCGGGATGGAAGGACCACGCCGCCTGCACCAGCTCGCGGAGGGAGCTCTCGTCGCGGTCGCCCGCCTGGCCGAGGATGATGAGCCGCCGCTCCGCCGGCAGGCTCGCGGCGAAGTGCAGCAGGGCGTCGAGGCCGTGCGGGTTGTGGGCATAGTCGACCAGGACGCGGGCGCCGCCGACCTCCAGCAGGTTGCCACGCCCGGGGTTGTCCTCGGGCGAGCCGCGGAAGCCCTTCAATCCCTCGGACATGGCATCCACCGGCAGGCCGATCGCTCCGGCCAGGCCCATGGCGGCGAGCGCGTTCGCCACATTGTGGCGGGCGGCGCCGCCGAAGGTGATGGGCACCTCGTCCACCCGGGCGATCACCTGCCGCCGTTCCTCGCCGTAGCGCACCAGCTCGCCGTCCTCGAGGGTGCAGCCCGCGTCGCCAGCGACCAGCAGGTCGTCGAAACCGGGCCGGTCGGGGTCGATCGTGAACCAGACCGCCTGGGCGCCGAAGCGGCTGGTCCGGCTCACCAGCTCGGGATCGTCGGCGTTGAGCACGACACGGCCCTGGGATTTGACCACCCGGGCGGCCACGAGCTTGGTCTCCGCAAGAGAGGCCAGGTCGTAGACCCCGAGCTCGCCCAGATGATCGGCGGCCACGTTGGTGACCGCGGCGGCATCGGCACGCCGCACTGCGAGCCCGCGCCTGAGGATGCCGCCGCGCGCTGTTTCCAGAATGGCGACCTCGACCCGCCGGTCGCGCAGCAGCGTGCGTGCGCCGCCCGGCCCGGAGCAGTCTCCCTCGTCGAGCACCTCGCCGGCGACCTCGACGCGGTCGGTCGAGGTGGTCCCGGGCACGGCCCCGGCCGCGCTGACCATGGCGGCGAGCAGGCGGACGGTGGTGGTCTTGCCGTTGGTGCCGGTGACCAGCACGACCGGGATGTCGCTCACCTCGTTCCACGGGACTTCGCGCGGGGTGGGCAGGTCGTCCATCCGCCAGGTGAGGGAGCCCGTGCCGAGGCCGAGGGTGACGTGGTCGGCATCCCAGAGCAGGGAGAGGCGGCGCCGGCCCGCGGCGTCGCGCAATTCGAGCAGGGCGGGGTTGGCCTCGTGCTCCGCGGCCTGCAGCAGCCTTGCAGCCGCCTCGGAGACCTCCGCGGCCGAGGGCTCGCGGCCGGAGACCATGGCGACGGCGGTCTCCCAGGCCCACTCGTTGACTTCGGTGGCGGTGTAGAGGCGGTCGATCGGGGCGGACATCCCCAGGTTGGCTCCGCCGGGGAAGAGGCGGATGCACAGCTCCTCGCCCCCCCAGCCCATGGCTTCCAGGATCAGGCCCGCCTGGCGTATCCACGCCTCGGTGACCGGTCCGGCCTCCTGGTCGTCGAGGGCCACGTCGAGGATGGCCCCCTCCAGATCCCAGAGCAGGTTGGGGCCGGTCAGCCGGCGCGAGTCGAGCAGCTTCATCGATGTCTCCGAACTTCTGCCGGAAATGTATCAGAGGAAGACGCCGTGCTACGATCTCCCAGCCTACAACTGGCGAAGTTTTCCATGCTGGCGCGCACCGGCGCGCATGGGGAGGAGACTGTACATGGAGCAGGGGCTTCTGATGGCAATCGGCGGTGCGGAGGACAAGGTCCGCGAGCGGGTGATCCTGCGCGCCTTCGTGGAAGCGGCCGGCGGGCCCGACGCCAACATCGTGGTGCTGGCAACCGCGTCGGAGAATGCCGAGACCGGGGACCGCTATGCCGGGATCTTCGAGTCCCTGCACGCGGATACGGTGGAAGTCCTGCGGGTGCGCAGCCGGGAAGACGCTCTGGATGCAGGTTCCGGCGTGCTCGACCTCCTGGAGTTCGCGAGCGGCCTCTTCATCACCGGCGGCAGCCAGCTCCGCATCTCCGCCGCCCTGGGCGGCACTTCCATCGCCGACACGATCCGGCGCCGCCACGCGGCAGGCATGGCCGTGGCCGGTACCAGCGCGGGCGCCGCGATCCTCTCCGAGCATATGATCTCCATGGGAGACAGCGGCACCACGCCGCGCCGCCGCCTGGTGCAGATGGGCAAAGGCCTTGGCCTCGCGCCGGAGCTGGTCATCGACCAGCACTTCCGGCAGCGCGACCGCCTCGGCCGGCTGGTCACGGCCTTGTCCTACAACCCCGGCCCCCTCGGGATCGGGGTGGACGAGGACACGGCCGCCGTGATCCATGGCAGCGAGCTGCGGGTGATCGGCAGCGGTGCGGTGACCGTGCTCGACGCGTCCGGGATGCGCTACACGGACTGCTCCGAGGTGCGCCGCGGCCAGGCCGTGTCCATGCTGGGCTTGAAGCTCGACTTCCTCACCACGGGTTGCCGCTATGATCTCCAGCGGCGGGTGGGGCTGCCGCCCCTCGCCGGAAAGCCGCCCCTCGAACAGGAGGAGGTCATGGAGTCAGCTCTCCGATGAAGATCCTAGACACCCGCGTCTACCGCGGCCCCAACCTCTACGCCCTGCGCAAGGTCATCCGGCTGAAGGTCGATCTCGGCGAGCTGGAGGATTACCCGACAGGCAAGCTCCCCGGTTTCGTGGACCGGCTGCTCGAGCTGATACCCACCCTCCACGAGCACACCTGCTCCTACCAGGAGCCGGGCGGCTTCGTGCGCCGCATGACCGAGGACGAGGGGACCTGGCTGGGCCATGTGCTGGAGCACGTCGCCATCGAGCTGCAGTGCCTCGCCGGCACTCCCGTCGCCTACGGCAAGACGCGGAGCCGGGACCTGCCCGACGGGCAGTACTGGGTGGTCTACAGCTTCGACGAGGAGACCGTGGGCCTGGAGGCGGCGCAGCTGAGCCTGCGGCTGATCCGGCATATCCTGCCGCCGGAGCGCGCGGCTCACGACCCTTCGCCTTTCGACTTCCAATCCGAGCTCGAAGGGCTGGTGCGCCTGGCCCAGCGCCGCGCTTTCGGCCCTTCGACCGCATCGCTGGTGCGCGCCGCGGAGGAGCGGGACATCCCCTGGATCCGGCTCAACGAACGCTCGCTCGTGCAGCTCGGGCACGGCAGGTACCAGCATCGCATCCAGGCCACCGTCACCAGCCAGACCCGGCACATCGCCGTCGAGATCGCCTCGGACAAGCGGCTGACCAACCAGATCCTCCACGACCTCGGCCTGCCCGTGCCGCGGCAGCACCGGGTGCGCACGGTCGAAGGTGCGGTCGAAGCCGCCGGAGAGCTCGGCTGCCCGCAGGTACCGGTGGTGGTCAAGCCGCTCGACGGCAATCATGGCCGCGGCGTGTCGATCAACCTCACGAGCGAGGAGCAGGTGCGGGCCGCGTTCGACGAGGCCTACGAGCGCTCTTCCGTGGTCATCGTCGAGAGCTTCCTGGAGGGGAACGACTACCGCATCCTGGTCGTCAACGGCAAGGTGCTCGCCGTGTCCCAGCGCGTCCCCGGCCACGTGGTGGGAGACGGCGTCCAGACGATCGGCCAGCTCATCGAGGCCGTGAACACGGACCCCCGCCGTGGCGTCGGGCACGAGAAAGTCCTCACCCGGCTGGAGGCGGACCCCCAGGCCGAGCGCCTGCTGGAGCAAGCCGGCCTGACGCTCGGCTCGGTCCTGCCCGAGGGCGAGGCCTTCTCCCTGCGCTCGACCGGCAACCTCTCCACGGGCGGCACGGCCATCGACCGGACGGATGTGCTCCATCACGACAACCGGATCATGGCCGAGCGCGCGGTCAAGGCGGTGGGGCTGGATGTGGGCGGAGTCGACTTCATCTCGCCGGACATCTCCCGCAGCTACAAGGAGGTCGGGGGCGGGATCGTGGAGATCAACGCCGCGCCCGGCTTCCGCATGCACGTGGCGCCCACGGAGGGCACCCCTCGCGACGTGGCCGGGCCGGTGATCGACATGCTGTTCCCCAAGGACACGCCATACCGCATCCCCATCGCGGCCATCACCGGCACCAACGGCAAGACGACCACGACGCGGATGGTGGGGCACATCCTCAAGCTCTCCGGGCGCACGGTAGGGATGACCACGAGCGATGGCGTCTACATCGACGGCAACCTGACGGTCAAAGGGGACATGACCGGCCCCTGGGCGAGCCACCTGGTGCTGCGCGATCCCTCGGTGGACGCGGCCGTTCTGGAAACCGCCCGCGGCGGCATCGCGCGCGCCGGCCTCGGCTGGCGCAAGTGCGCGGTGGGTGCGGTGCTCAACGTGGCCTCGGACCACCTGGGCATGGGCGGCATCAACGATCTGGAGGAGCTGGCGGAGATCAAGCGGGTGGTGGTCGAGGTGGCGCAGAACTTCTGCGTGCTCAACGCCGACGATCCGCTGGTGGCGCCCATGCATGAGCACAGCCGTGCTCAGCCGGTCTACGTCACCCTGCGCCGGGACAACGAGCTGGTGCGCCAGCACATCCGCAACCGCGGCCGGGCCATCGCGCTGGAGGACGGGCTGAACGGCCGTGTGATCGTGCTCTACGAAGGAGAGGATGCCATCCCCCTGCTCCTGGCGCGGCAGATCCCCGCGACCGTCGAGGGGCACGCCCTCCACAACATCCAGAACGCCATGTTCGCCGCGGCCATCTGCCATGCCCTGGGGATCAGCCTGGACAACATCCGCCAGGGATTGCGGACGTTCACCACCGATTTCTTCCAGACCCCCGGCCGGATGAACTTCTACAACGAGCATCCCTTCCGGGTGCTGCTGGACTACGCCCACAATGCCCACGGCATGCGGGCGATGGCGCAGATGGTGCGGGAGCTGTCGGTGCACGGCCGCCGGATCGCGGTGCTGTCCGCGCCCGGAGACCGCCGCGACGAGGACATCCTCGAGCTGGCCCAGGCCGCGGCCCCGGCGTTCGACCTGATCCTGTTGCGCGAGGATGACAATCTCCGCGGGCGCAGGCCCGGCGTAGTGGGGGAGATGCTCCGGGACGGCCTCGTCCAGGCCGGCTTCCCATCCGAGAGGATCGCCGCCGGCGTCTACAACGAGGAAGAGGCGGTCCAGCGCGCTTTGGAGGAGGCCCGGTTGGGCGATCTCCTGGTGATCTTCGGAGACAAGCTGGACCGCGTCTGGAACCAGATCGTGAGCTTCGGGCAGCCGGCGGAGAGTGCGGGTGTGAGCCCGGCCGTTGCCGAGCCGCTCTTCGCTACCGAGGAGGATTTGCCCGCGGTCCTGGCCCGGCGGACGGTGGACATCGTGCCAGCGCGGGGGGTGGGGGAGCAGGATGACTAGAGAGTGCCCAGCACCCCCCGAGCCTCCACCAGGTCCGGGGTCTCCAGCCCTTCGGTGAACGCCGAGTAGACCGGCTCCAGCACCTCTCTCGCCTCGGCCTTCCTTCCCCTCGCAGCCCAGTGGCGGGCCAGGCTGGTGGCGGCCCGCAGCTCCAGGGCGCGGGAGCTCTGTTGGCGGGCCACTCCCAGGGCGCAGGCGAATTGATCGACCACGTCCTCTTCGGCGGCTCCCTGGTCGGCTAGCAGCTCGCCTCGCAGGCGATGAAGCTCGGCCTGGTAGAGGGTCTGACCGGCGTCCACCATGTCCACGGAGCCGTCGAGCGCCTCCAGCGCCTCGGCGGTCTTTCCCAGGCTCTGGTAGGCCTCGGCCAGGAAGGCGAAGACGTGCGGATCGCGCCGCAGCCCGCCGAACTGCGAGCCGGCGCGGATGTCCACGACCCCCTCCTCGGCCTTTCCCTCCTGTGTGCGCAGCCAGCCGCGCTGGGCCGTGCCCATGATGCGCCAGTAGGGGAACTCCTGCCGGGTGGACAGCTCCAGCAGCTCCTCGTTGATCTCCCGCACCGCGTCCGGCTCGCGCCGGAAGGCGCGCAGCTCGCCCGCGAAGAAGAGCGCGCAGGCAATGGAGAAGGGCTGGCCCAGCTCGCGCGCGACCGCCAGCATCTCCTGGCTGCGCGCGAGCGCCTGATCGGGGTAGCCGAGGAACCAGAGCACCCAGGAGAGGTTGCCCAGGCACTCCACCCCGGGCTGGGGACCCGCCAGGATCGGCGCCGAGCGCGCGCGCTCCAGGTCATAGAAGGTGATCCCCTTCTCCAGGTAGGCGCGGGCCTGCGGCAGGTCCCCGAGCACCATGGCGGTGAATCCCATGGCCTGGTGGCCGCTCAGGAGCGTCACCGGGTTGTCCCCGGACTCGGCGAGGCTGAGGAGCTGCTGTGCCGTCTCCCGGGCGGTGCGCGGCTTGCCGGTGAGCACGTAGAAGATGTAGAGCCCGCGCAACGCCGGGAAGAGCTGCGGCATCTGGCCGGCGCGGCCGCACAGGTCGCGGGCACGCTCGAACGAGCGCTGGACCTCCGGCTCCGCGAAGCTCCCGGCCGAGCCCGCTGCGACGCCGAGGGAGACCCGGAGGCCGATCTCGCGCTGGTCCCGCTCCAGGCTCTCGGGCAGCGAGGAGAGCAGCTCCAGCGCGCGGGTCAGGTGCCCGACCGCCTCCTTGTGGCCGGAGCCCCGCAGCGCCTTTTCACCCGCCCGGTACCACCAGCCGATGCCCTCCGGCGCCCTGCCCGCCTCCGTGTAGTGATGGGCCACCAACTCGGGCTGGCTGTCGGCGGTCTGCGGGAACTTGCGCTCCAGCGCCTCGGCGATCCGCTGGTGGAACTCCTGCCGGTGGCTGCGCAGCAGCGACTCGTAGGCCGCGTCCTGAATCAGGCCGTGCTTGAAGAGGTAGCGCGCGCGTGGGGGCAAACCGCGGCGGTAGAGGAGCTCGGCATCCACCAGGCGGGTCAGCTCGCGATG
Organism: uncultured Holophagales bacterium; assembly: GCA_963741305.1. Classification (GTDB taxonomy): domain Bacteria; phylum Acidobacteriota; class Thermoanaerobaculia; order Multivoradales; family UBA5704; genus DATMER01. Next base: position 1,963,462 of record CAVUHL010000003.1, read on the forward strand.
CAGCCAGGCCTCGTCCCAAGGGGCCACCTCGACGAGCAGCTCGTGCGAGAACTCCCGGCCGAGCGTGGCCGCGAGCTGGGCCAGCTCCTTGGCGGAGCCCAGCCGGTCCAGGCGTGCCATGAGCGAGTCGCGCAGCGTGGCCGGGATCTCCAAGGGCTTGAGGATCGCCCCGGACCCCTCCAGCGGGCCGGCTTCGAGCACCATCTTCACCATCTCCTCGATGACCAGGGGGACGCCGTCCGCCTTTTCGATGATCTGCGCCAGCACCGGCGCCGGCAGTGTCCGGCCGCCGGCCATGCGCTCGATCATCTGCTCGATCTGCCGGCCGGAGAGCGGGCCGAGGCTGAGCTGCGTCAGGTAGGACCTCTGACCCCAAGGTGGCTGGAAGTCCGGCCGGTAGGTCATCACGGTGAAGATCCGGGTCGAGGCCCCCTGCTGCAGGATGTGCCCGAGCAGCTCGAGGGTAGAGGGATCGATGAAGTGCAGATCCTCGACCGCGAGCACCACCGGCCGGCGCTCGGCCATCTCCAGCAGAACGGCGAGCACGGCCTCCAGCGTCCGCTTGCGCTGCCCTTCGGGGCTCAGGCTCAGCGGCTCGTAGCGGCCGTCGAGCGGGACCGAGAGGAGCGCCGCGAGGACCGGCGCCATCTCCTCGACCGGCAGCCCGTACTGCCGCAGGGTCTCTTCCAGGAGAGAGATCCCCTGCTCGCCGCTCTCCCGGTTCAGGTCCAGCCAGCGGCGGAGCAGCTCGATCACCGGGTAGAGGATGCTGTTGCGGTGATACGGGGAGCCGTGCAGCTCCAGCCATACCGGCTTGTCCCCGCCGAGCTGGCGCCTCAGCTCGCGGATCAGGCGCGACTTGCCGATGCCGGCCTCGCCCGCGAGCAGCACCACCTGGCCCTTGCCCTCGCGGGCCATGGACCAGCGCTCCAGCATCAGCTCCAGCTCCTGGCCGCGGGCGACCAGCGGCACCAGCACGACGCCGGTGGTCGAGTCGTCCTCGCTCTGGAGGTCCCGCGGCTGCAGCACCCGCCAGGCCCGGGCGGGCTCGAGCTCCTCGCACACGAAGTAGCGCTCGATCAGCCGATAGGTAGAACGGCTGACCACCACGGACCCCGGGCCGCCGAGGCCCTGCACCGCGCCGGCCAGGTTGGGGAGATCGCCCAGCGCCAGCTCCTCCCGCCAGGAGCCGGCCGCCCGCGCCACGACCACCGTGCCCGTGTGGAGGCCGATCCGGACGGACGGGCCGCCCGATTGCTCGAAGCGGGCCGCGATCTCCAGCGCTGTATGCACGGCCCGGCGGGCGTCGTCCTCATGCGCCTGGGGATAGCCGAAGGTGGCGTGCAGCTCGCCGCCCAGGCCGGGTTGGAGGTTCCCCTCGAAGCGCTGCACGGCCTCCGTCACCAGGGCCTGGAGCTGGGGCATGCGCTCCAGCAGCTCCTCGGGATCCAGGGCTTGCCCGCCACGCCCGATCAGGCCGCAACGCACCACCGTCACCTGCCGGCGCTCGCCGCTGGAGCGCCGGGTGGCCACGGTCGTGGGCGGGCCGTCCATGGATGCCGAGTACGAGGACGGCATCTCGGTGATGGTGCCCGAAGGTGGATGGAATGCCACCGATCCTGTGGTCTGCCTGCCCGGCTGGCCGATCCGCTCCAGGGCCATGAGCACCGACTGCGCGTTCTGCGGGCGCTGCGCCGGGACCTTCTCGAGCAGGTGGTCGATCAGGCCGGAGAGCTCCTCGGGCAGACGGGGGTTGGTCTCCCGCGCGGGCGGCTGGCGGTGCAGGCAGACCCGCTTCAGGGTCTCGATGACGCTCTTGTCGTAGAACGGCGAGGTACCGGTGAAGGTCTCGTAGAGCAGGGTCCCGAAGGAGAAGAGGTCGGTGCGCGGATCGATCAGCCGCCCCTCGATCTGTTCGGGAGCCATGGAGCGGCAGGTACCCAGGACCATGCCGTCCACGGTGAGCGCGGCCTCGGCCTCGGTGTGCTCCACCCGCTTGGCCAGGCCGAAATCGAGGATCTTGGGCCGGCCGCTCGCCGTGACGACGATGTTCTCGGTCTTGAGGTCGCGGTGGACCACCCCGTGGGCGTGCGCCTCGACCAGGGCAGAGGCGACCTCACGGGCCAGGGCGAGCCCCTGGGCCAGGTCCATGGGGCCCTCGCGGAGGATCTGGGAGAGGGTCCTGCCCTCCACCAGCTCCATGACGATGCCGTCCCCATCCTCGGTCTGGACCATGTCGAAGATCCGGACGATGGCGGGGTGGCTCAGGCGGGCGCTCGCCCGCGCCTCCCGGCGCAGCCGCTCGCGGCCCACCTTGTCCTCGTGCTTGCCCGGCTGGATGAACTTGACCGCCACCCAGCGGTCCAGGCGCTCGTCGTAGGCGCGGTAGACAACCCCCATGCCACCGGAGCCGATCTGCTCTTCGAGGCGGTAGGGTCCTATCCTGTCGGGCTGCACGTGTCCTGTTCCGTTCGGAGCGGCTATCTTAAGTCCCGCGCCCTCCAAAGCCAAGCCGGCCTGTGCTAGCCTTGCGGCAGCATCTGAAATCTATTCAGCCGTGACGGCGTGCCGGGCCTCCTCCGGGGCCTGAACCACGCTCGCTCGCGGCGCGTGTTTTCCAGGAGGTATGAGTTGGAGATGAACGGCCTTGACCAACTATTCCCCACGAATGGCAGCCTGCCCTGTCCTTTCCTCCTGCGCATGAATGGGAGCGCGAAGCAGGTCGGCCACGGCGAGCCGGCCTTCGAGGTGCAGATCCGCAACGGGAGCGGCATCAAAGCCTTGCGCAGCCTCAACGAGCTCGCCATCGCCGAGGCCTACGTGCGCGGCGACCTGGAAATCGAGGGCGACGTCATCCGGGCGATGTGGTTCCGCGGCCTGCTGTCCGACGACAACCTCTGGATCAAGACCTGGCGCCGGCTGCAACCGCTGCTGCGGGGCCGCCTCAAGCTGAACCCCGACTGGATCGCCAAGCACTACGACTCCGGCAACATCCAGCTCTTCGCCCTGGACCGGGACTGGCGGGCCTACACACCCGGCATCTACGAGACCGGGGAGGAGACCCTGGAGGAGAGCACGCTGCGCAAGTACCAATTCGCGCTCGACTCGATCCGGGTGAAGGAGGGGGAGCACGTGCTGGAGGTGGGCTGCGGCTGGGGCGGCTTCATCCACTTCTGCTCGGACCGCGGCTTGAGAGTCACCGGCATCACCCTTTCCAAGGACCAGCTCGGCTACACCGGGCAGCTCATCCGCGACCGGGGGCTGAACGCCGAGGTGCGCTACCAGGACTTCTTCACCTTCCGCCCGGAGCGGAAGTTCGACGGCATCTCCATGATGGGGGTGATCGAGGACCTCTCCGACTACACCTGGGTGCTGCGGCGCCTGAAGGAGCTGGTCAAGCCGGGCGGCCGGGTCTACCTGGACTTCGCCGCGGGCAAGGTGCCGGTCGCGACCTCCAGCTTCATCACCAAGCACGTCTGGCCCGGGAGCTTCCGCATGGTCTACATGCCAGAGCTGATGGCCGCCGCGGACGAGGCTCGCGCGCACGTGGTCGGCGTCTGGGACGACCGCCGCAACTACCACCTCTGGGCCAAGAACGGCCACGACCGCTGGATCGAGAACCGGGACGAGGTGGTGAGCCGCTCCAGCGAAGAGACCTGGCGGCTGTTCAAGCTCCTCTTCGCCGGCACCGCCGGGGTCATGAACGACCCCGCGCACGAGGTGACCGCCTACCGGCTGGTGCTGGAGCTGCCGGGGTAAAGAAACCGGAAAGGACCCAAGGACGTAAAGGACCTAAAGGACCCAAAGGACCCGGAGCAGCTGGCTCCCCTCGTCCTTTGGGGTCCTTTGAGTCCTTTACGTCCTTTACGTCCCTTTGGTCCTTTCCGCCTGGGGCGTAAGTCCACGATCGGCAGTACAATGCACTCGCCGAGCGAGGCCCGAGCCCGCTCCAAAGTGGAGACGAAATCTTGCCGGAGAACCCTGCCGACGTCACATCGCTGCTGGTGGCCTATGGTCATGGCGACCGCGAGGCCTTCGACCTGCTGCTGCCCATGATCTACGACGACCTGCGCCGGGTCGCGCGCCGCCAGCTCAACAAGGTGGGCAACCCGGACAAGGTCCTCGACACCACGGTGCTCGTCCACGAGTCCTACCTGAAGATGGTCGACCAGAACCGGGTCGACTGGCAGAGCCGCGCCCACTTCCTGGGGGTGGCGGCGCGGGCCATGCGCCAGGTGGTCATCGACTACGCCCGGCGGCGCGGCGCGGCCAAGCGCGGCGGCAACGCCATCCAGACCACGATCGAGGAAGGGCACATCGCCATCGACGATCAGGCCGACTTCCTCCTGTCCCTGGACCAGGCCCTGGGACGGCTCGAAGCCCACAACCCGCGGCTCGCCCGCATCGTGGAGTGCCGCTTCTTCGCCGGCCTCTCCGAAGAGGAGACGGCGGCCGCCCTGGGGGTCTCCCTGCGCACCGCCCAGCGCGACTGGATGAAAGCCCGGGCCTGGCTGCAGGAGGAGCTGCGCGCCTGATGAGCGCGGGAGCTGATCCCTTGGCCTCCAGCAACGACCTCTGGCAGCGCGCCGATGGGATCTTCGACGAGGCGCTCGACCTCCCCCCGGCCCAGCGCCCCGCGTTCCTCGACCGCGCCTGCGGCGGCGATTCCCAGCTCCGTGCCCTGGTGGAGCGGCTGCTCAACGCCGCGGAGATCGAGGATCCCGGCTTCAAGTCCGGCGGCGCCCTGCAGGGCACTTTCGGTGACACCTTCCGCAAGGAGCTGACCCATTCGGACGACGTGCCCGCGGGCACCCTGGTCGGCCGCTACCGCATCATCCACGAGATCGGCCGCGGCGGCATGTCGGTCGTCTACCTCGCCGAGCGCGCCGACGGCCAGTTCCGCCAGGAAGTGGCCCTGAAGCTGCTCCAGAGCGGAGTTGCCAGCGGCCAGATCGCGCGGCGCTTCGACCGCGAGCGCCAGATCCTCGCCCAGGCCCGCCACCCCGGCGTCGCCCGCCTCCTCGACGGCGGCACCGGCCCCGGCGGCCGGCCCTATCTGGTCATGGAGTACGTGGACGGCCGGCCCATCGACCTCTATTGCGACGAAGAGCGGCTGAGCGTGCCTGACCGGCTCCGCCTCTTCCTGCAGGTGGCGCACGCGGTCGAGGACGCCCACCGCAACCTTGTGGTGCACCGCGACATCAAGCCCTCGAACATCCTGGTCACGGCGGACGGCCACGCCAAGCTCCTCGACTTCGGCATCGCCAAGCTGCTCGATCCGACGGCCACGAGCGGAGAGGCGCTGACCGGCTCCGCCATCCGGCTCATGACGCCGGCCTGGGCGAGCCCGGAGCAGGTGCGGGGCAACCCGGTGACCACGGCCTCCGACGTCTACCAGCTCGGCCTCCTGCTGTACCTGCTGCTCACCGGCTGCTTCCCGTACGACACCGGGGACGGTGCTCCCACGGCGCGCATGCTGGCCATCGCGCAGCAGGAGCCGGTACGGCCCTCGGCCGCCGTCTCAGCGCCCGAGGGGTGCGGCGTCGCTCCCGGTCAGGAGCCGAGGACCATGGAGGAGATCGCGCTGGTTCGAGGCACCACGCCGGGGCGCCTGCGCCGGATGCTCGCGGGCGACCTCGACGCTATCATCCTCAACGCCCTGTGCAAGGAGCCCGAGAAGCGCTACGGCTCCGTGGCCCAGCTCATCGACGACCTCGAACGCTCCTTCGCGGGTCGGACGATCGGCGCCCGGCCCGACACCTGGACCTACCGCACGGGCAAGCTGATCCGGCGGCACGCGAAGGCGTTCACGGCGGCGGCCGCGGCGGCCGCGGTCGGCCTGTCGCTGGGGCTGGCCTATACCTCGGAGCTGGTCCAGGAGAGGGACCGCGCGCGCCAGCAGGCGGAGTTCCTGCGCGAGCTGTTCGAAGGGTCGTCTTCCCAGGGGGAGGCCCCAGGGGAGGCGCTCACGCCCAGGCAGCTCCTCGACCGGGGAGTGGCGCGGGTCGAGCTGGAGATGGCGGAAGATCCCGCGCTGCAGGCCGACCTGCTGGAAGACCTCGGCAACATGTACCGCAACCTGGGGCTGCACGAGGAGGCCCGGGACCTGCAGAGCCGCGCCGAAACCCTGCGCAGGAAATGAAAGATCGGGACCGGCCCCGCGGGACCGGCCCCTATATCAAGGGAAGAATAAACCTCAGGAATTTGGAGCGTCTCACAGGCCGCGGCGGATCCGCCGGGGAGCTCCATGCAAGGAGCCGGCGATCTGTTCCGGCTCACTCCGGATCTACGTGGCACGAAGGGAAACCCGCCACTTCCTTTTTTTAAAACGCGTCGTGTCACGTTTTCGAAGAAGCGGGCACCGTTAAGTGTAGACGGAGGAACATACAGGAGGGCGCCATGAACAGAATCCCTGGTCCGCGCTGGTATCTCCCCACCTCTCTCTGCTACCACAACCTCTTACGACCTCTCCTCTTCCTGACAGCGGCGATCCTGGTGGCCTCCGCCGGCCAGGGTCAAAAGCCGGCCCCGCGGGCAGGCGCCGCGAAGCCGGCAGAGAACTTCGACAACGGCCTCGGGATGAAGATGATCTGGCTCCCCGGAGGCAGCTTCACCATGGGCGCGAAGAAAAACGAGCCCGCGCAGCCGGACGAGGTCCAGCACAAGGTCACGCTCAACCGCGGGTTCTATCTGGCTGCCCATGAGGTGACGGTGGACCAGTTCCGGAAGTTCACGGAGGAGACCGGCTGGTCTACGGATGGCGAGCGCGGCGGCCAGGAGTTCGAGCAGGGCCGGCCCGGGGGCTTCATGGTTGCCGAGGACGGGTTCTCCCACTTCGTTGCGGGGGCCACCTGGAAGAGCGTCCCCTGGCCGCAGGACGGCACGCACCCGGCCGTTTTCCTGAGCTGGAACGATGCCCAGGCCTTCGTCGAGTGGCTGAGCAAGAAAGAGGGGCGCCGCTATCGCCTCCCCACGGAGGCGGAGTGGGAGTACGCCTGCCGCGCCGGCACGGGCACCGCCTACTGGTGGGGACAAGAGCCGGACACCACCGGCCTCCACGCCAATGTGGGCGACTGGTCCTTCCGCAAGCACTACCCGACCCTCATGAACATGATGGAGATGGACGACCGCGCCACCTTCACGGCCCCCGTGGGCTCGTACCGCCCCAACGCCTTTGGCCTCCACGACATGATCGGCAACGTCTGGGAATGGGTGGAGGACCACTACGTGCCGTTCACGAGGGACGCGGCCGTCAATCCCAAGGGAGCGAGGGAGGGAGCCGACCGGGTGGCACGGGGCGGAGGCTACGCCACCACGCTCGACCGGGCGCGCTGCGCGGCGCGCTTTCACGACCTGGCGGAGAACCGCTTCGCCGGCACCGGCGTCCGTGTGGCGATGGATCCCGACCAGTAGGCGACGCATCGGAAACTCACTACCGAATCGAGGAGGAGCAACATGTCCAGGCAAGGATTGAGGATGGTCCTTCCGGGCCTCGCGGCCCTGGCTATCGTCGTGGGTGGCGTCTCCTGGGCGGGCGATGAGACCACCAAGCAGAAGCGGGTCGGCTTTCAGGGGACGAGCCGGATCCCGGAAAACCAGCAGGCCGCGGTCTACGTGGAGCCGGTGATGCTGACCGAGGTGTATCACCGCATGGGGCCGGGGCTCAACGTCGGCGCAATCGTGGCGCACGACGACACTGCGTTCGGACTGCAGAAGGCGGCCGACGTCTGGGGCCTCAACCTCGACCTGTTCGTGCTTGACGACCCGGGCGAGCGCCTCAACATGGCCCAGCACCTGGTCGACAACTTCGAATCGCTCGTCATCGTCGAGCCGCTGCCCGGGGAGTCCTGGAAGGCGGTCCAGGAGCGGGCGGAGAAGAATGCCGTGCCGTTGAAGATCCTGAGCGAGGCGGAGCCGGACCGCTACGCTGCCGGCTTCGCGGCGATCAAGGCAGCCCGCGCCACCCTGCTCGCCCGCCTGCCCAAGTACGACGAGATCCTCCCGATCGCCTTCCCGATCTCGCCGCTGCCCGACACCTTCTTCCAGCCCTCGAAGTTCCCCTATCCCCGGCCGCTGGTCCGCGTCGAGCGCACTTCCGAGCCGGCGAGCGCCAGCCTGCACGCGCACACCTCGTGCAACATGGTGGCGCAGACCGGCAACATGCTGCACCGCACCAGCTCGATCGATCCGGACCTGTTCCTGATGGGCATGGAGGGTGGCAACCTCTCCCTCAAGGCCCTGCCCGGGGCCGTCGATCCCGACAAGATCTCCGCCGTCATGACCTCCTGGGTCATGGCAGTGCGCGGCCCCGACAGCGGGACCCGCGACATCCTGGTGGAGAACGACGGCGTCGGCACCTCGTTCTTCAAGCCGGCGCTGCACGCTCCCGAGGAGCTGGAGATCGGCCTGGAGGAGTGGAAGGCCAAGGGGATCATCCGCGGCTTCCGCCGGCTCAACCATGAGGACTTGCTCCTCGAAGGGTGGGACGGGGCCGACCGGATCCTGCGCGCCGGCATGTTCATCATCGCCTCCGACCGGGAGATCTCCAAGCCGGAGCTGACCGCGGGCGTGGATGCGCGCGGCCGCAGGACCCTGGAGTTCCTGAGCACCCAGCGCTTCCTGCAGCAGCTCGTGGAGCTGCCCTCCACGGCCAATGCCGGAAAGGCCAGTAAGGCCGTGGCGCCCAAGGGCGGCATCCTGACCGCGGGCGGCGCCACCGTGGCCGGCATCGTCGGGGAGCCCCTGCAATCGATGCTGCGCAAGGCGGCGAAGTACCGCAATCCCATCCAGCCCTACGTCCTCTCCCTGGAGGGCGGGTTCCTGGTCGTCACCCCCGAGGTGCCGCTCACCAAGCAGCAGCTCGCGGCCCGCGTCAGCCGCATCGACCTCGATCTGCGCGGACCCCTGACCTCCGACCAGACCATCCTGGTGACCCTGGAGGACGGCTCCAAGCTCACGTTCCGCCGCACGGTCCTCGACTTCGACCAGCTCGACGACGCGTTCGCGCAGCTTCGGGCCCAGGGCATGATCGCGGACTGGTCCTACGACGGGGCGCGCGGCCGCGGCCTCAACGCGAACATCGTCCTGGAACACTTCTACGGCAAGCACCGCAAGTTCATGTCGTCGCTCTGCACCTGGCCCAACCAGGAGAAGCCGGACCGGCCGACGGTGCGCTTCTATGTGGACGGCATGCAGCGGCTGAACTTCTCTTTCATCAGCACGGAAGGGTGGCGCCAGGAGTTCGTGGAAGTCCCGCTCCAGGTGCCGCCGGTGCCGCGGGACGTCGAGCTCTATTCCGGCGTGCACACCATCCAGTGAGGAGGGCACGATGAGAAGACTGCTGCCGCTCGTGGCGATCGTGGCGCTCGCAGCGCTCGCCGAGCTCGCCGGCATTGCGCTGCTCGGTCAGCCGAGCGCTGCCCAGGAGCGGGCGGTGCCCGGCCATGTCTCCATGGAAGACCTGCAAAGCGGGGTCTGGTCGTTCGACCAGCTCCGCCGGGCCGGAGACCTCCTGTTCCGGGCCCGCTTCACGGTCCACGATGGCGCGGGCCGGCCGGGAGCCACGGGCAATCCCAGCCCCACCCGCCGGCCCCTGGCCACCGCGCCGGAGTTCCTGCGCACGGCAGGCCCCGACGCGAGCTCCTGCGAGGGCTGCCACAACCAGCCGACCATCGGTGGCGCTGGCGACTTCGCGGTCAACGTCTTCGCGGGCACGACCTCCCGCGAGCCGGTGATCCTGTCCATCGATCCGGGGCTCTCCGCCGAGCGGGGGACCCCGCCGATGCACGGCGCCGGCGCCATCGAGCTGCTGGCGCGCGAGATGACGCGGCAGCTGCACAAGCTCCGCGCCGACACCATCGAGCAGGCGCGCCAGAAGGGCGAGCCGGTGCGCGTGGAGCTTCTCGCCAAGGGGGTCTCCTTCGGCTACATCACGGGCCAACCGGACGGCAACTACAGCATGAACGAGATCGACGGCATCGACCGCGACCTGGTCGTGCGGCCCTGGGGCCAGAAGGGGATCGTGACCTCGCTGCGCACGTTCACCATCAACGCCATGAACCAGCATCACGGCATGCAGGCGGACGAGCGCTTCGGCCTGCGCCTCACCGGCAGCCCCGACTTCGACCGCGATGGGATCGGCGACGAGCTGACGGAAGGGGACATCACGGCCCTGGTCGTGTTCCAGGCCGGCCTCAACGTCCCGGGCCGCGTGATGCCGGCCGATCCGGCGCGCCGCCAGGAAGTGGCCCGCGGCGAGAAGCTCTTCGCCCAGGCGCAGTGCACCTCCTGCCACCTGCCGGAGCTGACCCTGGATTCCCCGGTCTTCTCGGAGCCGGGACCCTTCAACCTCGAGGGCACCCTCAAGGCCCCGGAGGTGGAGCCCTACACCTTCGACCTCACCCGCGACATCCCCGCGCCGCGCCTGGAGAAAGGGCCGGGGGGCAAGGTGGTGGTCCGCGCCTACACCGACCTCAAGCGGCACCGGATCTGTGACAAGGAGAGGCCCTTCTTCTGCAACGAGACCCTGGTCCAGGGCTTCGCCCCCACCGACCGCTTCATCACCGCGCGCCTGTGGGGCGCCGGCAACACGCAACCCTACGGGCACCGCGGGGACCTGACCACGATGCGCGAGGCCATCCTGCACCACGGCGGGGAGGCCCGCAGGTCGCGCATGCTGTTCGAGGAGCTGGCGCGTGAGGATCAGCGCGCCGTCGTCGAGTTCCTCAAGTCGATGCAGATCCTCCCCGACGGTTCGCCGGCCGTGGTCGAGGAGAAGGCGGAGCCGCCGCTGCCCTATGCCGGGACGCGTTCGCGGTCCGGCGCCACGATTCAGTCCGGAGGAGGTGGGCAATGAAGAGACCGACAGGAAGCATCTTCCTGGGCCTGCTCGTCTGCGGGCTCCTCACGCCGCCAGCGGCGGAAGCGGAGGACTGCTCGCGTGAGCTCGCACGGGCCCGGTCCGCTCTCCTGCGTACGCAGCGCTCGCAAGCCCGGGCCGGCATCGCCGTGCTGCGCATCACCTCGGAGCTGAGGAGCGTGGGGCTGTCCTCCGCGGTGCCGCTCGCCGCGGGGACGGACCCCGCGTCCGCCGCTCCGGGGGCGGACGCCGACGTCCAGGCGCTGGCGCTCGCGGCCTGGGAGATCAAGCGCCAGACCGTGGAGCGGAGCCGGAGGGCTCTGGCCCTCATGGAGCCTTACGAAATGCGGCAGCTCCCTGCCCTCGAGCTGGGACCCAGGGGGCTTCCTGATCAGGAGCAGGAGCTCCTCAAACCGGCGGGTGAGGAGGCACTGACCTGCCGGGCATGGATCTTCTACGCCCAGCGGGCGGCGTTCCGGGCGGAGCAGTCCGCCCAACTCGCCGAGGTGGCTGCCGATCAGGCCGTCGCCCTGGCCAAGCTCGAGCGCGACAAGCTTGGCCATTGAGCTTGCCTCGGCCCTGGTCCTCGCTGCTGTCCTCGCCGGCGTGCCGGGCTCATGCTCCTGGGTGCCGCTCGGACCTTTCGCCGTCCCGAAAGGCGAAGGGTACGACGGCACCCGCGTCCCGGTGAGCGGGCGGGTCTCCTCGCTCGCGCTGGATCCCGGCGACCCCTCGGTCCTCTATCTCGGCTCGGCCCTGGGAGGAGTGTGGAGGAGCCAGGACGCCGGAGGGACCTGGCTCCCGGTATCCGACGGCGAGGCCTCGCTCGCGATCGGGGCCCTGGCCGTGGACCCGGTCCAGGCCGGGCTCGTCTACGCCGGCACGGGGGAGGCCAACCTCGCGTTCCGGGAGCAGTTCGTCCAGGACGACCGGCCGCTCTCCGGGCACCGCGGCCGGGGCGTGCTCAAGAGCACGGACGGCGGACGGTCCTGGCGCCTCTTCGGCGAGCAGGCTTTGCAGGGCCTCGCCTTCGCCGAAATGTCGGTCAGCCCTCACCAGCCCTCCCTGCTGCTGGCAGCGACGACCGGCGGGCTCTTCCGCAGCCTGGACCGCGGGGAGTCCTGGAGCCGGCTGGAGCGGGGCCTGCCTGCCGCGGCCCCCCAGGCGCCCCAGGCAATGGCCACCTCCGTGGCCTTCCACCCCGGCGACCCGGACGTGGCGTACGCCGCCTTCTGGGGCAAGGGGGTCTACCGCAGCGATGACGTCCGCAGCCCCGCTCCCGCGTGGAAGCAGCTCTTCGGCGGCCTGCCGCTCTCCAACCTGAGCCGGACCGGCCTGGCGGTGTCGCCGGCCGAGCCGGATACGCTGTACGCCCTGGCGGCCACCGCCGACAGCGACCTGCGCGGCTTCTACGCGTCGGAGGACCGCGGAGAGTCGTGGGATCAGGTGGCCGGGGCCCCCGACCTCATGCAGGGGCAGGGTTTTTTCAACCTGCTGCTCGCCGCACACCCCGTGCAGAAAGGGGTGGTCTACCTCGGCGGCTCGGGGCGCCGGCAGGAGCACCCGAGCAGCCTCTACCGGGGCTCCCGGGTCAACGGCCAGTGGCGCTTCACCCCGCTGGGCTCGGAGCTGCACATCGACCTCCACACCCTGGCCTTCGACCCGCGGGATCCGGACGTGGCCTTCGTGGGCACCGACGGCGGGGTCTGGCGCACCCGCGATGGCGGCCGGACCTGGGACGCCCGCAACGCGGGGCTGGCCACGCTCCAGTTCACCCGCATCGACCAGCACCCGGCCTCGGGGGCTTTCCTGATCGGGGGCACGCAGGACAACGGGACGCTCCTGTTCCGCGGCGGCCCCGTCTGGGACCAGGGAGACAACGGCGACGGCGGCTTCGTGGCCGTGGACCCCGCGCGGCCCGAGGTGGTCTACAACGAGTTCACGCTGCACAAGATCGCCCGTTCCGAGCAGGCCGGCGCATACGGCTCCTTCGTGCCCATCTACCCCGAGGTCCGGGGCGGGCGCTCGGCCTTCCTGGCCCCGTTCGCGCTCGACCCGGAGAGCCCCGGAGTCCTCGCGCTCGGCCTCGAGCGCGTCCATCGCTCGACCGATTCAGGCCGCAGCTGGGAGGCGCTCACCATCGACCTCTCGCGCGGCTGGACCTCGCGGCAGAAGGTCAACGCGATCTCGTCCCTGCTCTACGCGCGGCGGGACCTCATGTACGTCGGGACTTCGGACGGCAAGGTGTGGCGGCTGACGGAGTCGGAAGGCGTCTGGCGTACGGACGACCTGACGGCGCAGCCGGACGCCCCCCCGGGGCAACGCTACGTCACTGACCTCGCTCTTACCCAGGATTTTCTGTACGTCGCCTTCGACGGCGAGGCAGGATCCGGTCTCTGGCTGCATCATGGCGGCGGTTGGCGCGCTCTCGCGCTGCCGGAGGCCCAGGTCTTCGCCGTCGAGGTGGAGCCGCGGGACCCGGCCGTGATTTACGCCGGGACCGCGCAGGGGCTGTACCGCAGCCGAGACGCGGGTGCGACCTGGAGCGCCTTCGACGAGGGGTTGCCGCGCACCAGCGTCTTCGACCTGCAGCGCCATCGCACCCTGCCCCTGCTGCGGGCTGCGACGCACGGACGGGGGGTCTGGGAGAGGGACGTCTCGGGCCGCACCTGTCCTCCCGTGGAGCTCTACCTGCGGGACGGCCCTCTGGACCAGGGGCGCGGGACGGAGGGGCCGGAGCCTCCACCGGACTCGCCGGGGACCTCCCCTGACATCAAGGTCGTGCCGGCCTCGCAGGCCCCGAAAGAGGTCGGCTTCGTCGAGTTCTGGGAGGCGGCCGAGGCACCCGTCCGGCCGGGAGAGCCTCACCGCATCCTGGTGCAGGTGGGCAACCGCGGACCGGTGCCTTCCGGGGCACGGGTGCGGCTCTTCCTGGCCTCCGGGCGCGCTGCGCCACGTCTGCCGGCGAATCTGCCCTCCCTTGGGAGCCAGGGAGATTGGCGGCTGCTCGGCGAGGTCGCGCTGGATGCCGTGACGCAGGTCCGGCCCGGTGTCGCCGTGCTCGACTGGGTCCCTGACTCGCGGCTGTCAGGGCAAATCCATCTCCTTGCCGTGGTCGATGCGCCGTCCGACCCTCTGCGCTCTCAGCGCCAGGTTGCCTCGAGGACTTTTCCGCCTCTGACCGCGGCGCGGCAGTGAGACGCCTCCTCCCTTCGGCTAGACGCCTCCCCTCCCGGGTAGACGCCTCCTCCCTTCGGCTAGACGCCTCCCCTCCCGGGTAGACGCCTCCTCCCTTCAGCTAGACGCTTCCCCTCCCGGGTAGACGCCTCTCCCCATCGAGTAGACCCTCTGTCCGCCGGGTAGACGCCTCTCCTCCTCGGGTAGACCGCTCTACCCAACGTCTAGACCCTCTGCTCGGCGGCTAGACCCTCTACGCGACGGGGAGACCCGGCTACCCGGCGAACCGCAGTCCTGGATCGTGCCTGGCGCGGAAAAGGAAGCTCAGCACCCGCCGGGCGAAGCCGGCAGTGGCCTGTTCGCGGTCCACCGCTTCCTGGAAGAGCCGCAGGGCCTTCAGGGCTTCGAGATGTACGCCCCCGGCTTCGAAGGCGGCGGCCAGCGCCGGGGTCAGGGCTTTCACCTCGGCCGTGCGGCCCTCTTCGAGCAGCAGGCCCGCCAGCTCCTGCCGGGCGAGCGCCGCGTCGTACCACAGTACTTTCTCCTCGAACTTCCCGATGGCCTGCTCCAGGTAGAACCGGGCCGCCGCGCGCCGGCCCAGCCCGGCATGGATGCGCCCTTCCAGGCCCAGGACGCGAATCAGCTCGATCTCGTCGCCTCTTTCGGTGGCAAGCTGCCGCACGGAATCCAGGTGCTCCGTGGCCTCCTCGAACCGCGAAAGGTGGGCCAGGTTGATCGCGAGGTTGTACCGCCACATGTAGGAGAGCCGCGCGTCGCCTTCGCGCGCCACGTGGGGCTCTGCCTTCTCGAGCGCCTCGATCGCCTGCCCGTACTCGCCCATGACCTCCAGCGTGAAGCCCTTCTTGATCAGGGCGCGCGCTTGGCACCACCCCACGGTGGCCGCATCGTCGAGCAGCTTCAAAGCCGGCTTGAATCGCCGCTCGTCGCGGCATAGCGATCCCTCCAGGTCGAGCAGGAGCCCCGGGTCGAGCACGCCGTAGGGATCCGATCCGATCTTGTCGAGGCGCTTCGCCTCTTCAAACGCCGCCCTGGCCTCCCTCAGCCTCCCGGTACACCGCAGCACATTGGCCCGGTAAGCCACAGCGCGGCTCTTGATGGCCTCCGGCCACCCTTTTGGACCCTCGACGAGCAACGCGAACTCCTCGGCCAGTTGAGCACATTCGGAAGCCTCGCCATGATCCCTGGAGGCAGCCAGCTCCGATGCCACGCCGGCCTCCAGGCAGAGCGCCCAGGCGTGGTAGTCCCTGCCCAGGCGGACCACGGCCGCTCGCTGGGCCGCCGTCAGCTTCGCGAGCCGCGGCAACTGCTCCCGGGCCTGCAGGCGGTCCTCGTGCCTTGGCGGGCCGGGCTGCGGCGGCAGGCCGAGCAGGCGCTGCACGAGCTGGTTGGCCGAGTCCTCGGCGGTTTTCCCGGCCTCGGCGAGGACGTCGTCCACTCCCTGGCCAGGCCGTAGCCGCTTCCGCCCGTGGCGCTCCCGGAGGTCGAGGACCTCTTCGGCCCATTCGAGCGTAAGGCCGGCCGCCTCCGCCGCCCGCTGCACCTGCTCGGGAGCCGGGACGGGCTCGCCGAGCTCCCACTGCGCGAGGGTGCTCGCTTCGACTCCCATGAGCTGGGCGAGCTCCTTCTGGGTCTTGCCCAAGGCCGCCCGGAAGAGACGGATCTTGATGCACTCGCGGTTCATCGTTTCTCCTCCCACTAGCACGGGACTACGAAAAATCACAAACTTGGCCAGCGCGGCCCGCCCGGGCCAGATCGGTCCGCTCCCGGAGCCGCGCCGGAGGCTCAAACATGCGCAAAGCTCTCGTCGTCCTCTCCCTTACCGCCGCCCTTGCCGCGGGCCGGCCCGGCCTGCTGGGCCAGGCCTGGTCACTCCTCACCACCGTCTGGGAGCAGGCGGGCTTCGGCATGGACCCGAGTGGCGATCCAAAACCGACCGCGCAGACCGACGAAGGTTTCGGGATGGACCCGAGCGGCAAGCCCGGCTCATGACTTGAACTGGAGGCCCTGGTCGTGCCGGGCTCGATACAGGAACCGCAAGATGCGGGCGGCGAGCTCGTCGTCTGCGGTATCGTCCTCTGCCGCCTCGCGGAAGAGCTGCAGGGCGGCCAGGGCCTCCAGGTGTACTTTCCTGGAAGCGAAGACCTCGGTCAGCTTCGGGGTCAGGGCTTTGACCTCGGTCTTGTTGCCTTCGCGCAGCAGCAGGACGGCGAGTTCCATGAGCGCGATGGCCACGTCGTACCACATCTTCTGGCGCGCGAACTGGCGCATCGCGAGCTCCAGCAGCGCGCGCGCCTCCCTCGGACGGCCGAGGCCTGCCGCGATCCGGGCCCGGAGACCGTTCACCCGCGGGATCTCGGTCTCGTCCCGTCTTGAGATGACGATCTCGTACACCTCCTGCACAAGCTCCCTGGCCTCGGAGTACCTGCCGAGCTCGATGAAGGAAGCGGCGAGGTTGTGGCGGAGCATGTAGAAGAGCCGCGGAGCAGCCTGCCGGTCGACCAGGGGCTCGGCCTCGCGAAGTGCTTCGATGGACTGCTCTTGCTCGCCCATGAGCTCCAAGGTGAAGGCTCTCTTGATGAGCACGTGCGCTGGGCGGTGGCTGATCGGCCGGGCTTCCTCGAGGCGGTCGAGCGCCTCATCGAGCAGGCGCTGATCCCGGCGCAGCGAGGCTTCGAGGTCCAGCAACCGGCCAGGATCGAGCACGTGATCGGGGTCTGAGCCTGTCTGCCACAGGCGTTTGGGTTCGTCGAGGGCGGCGTCCGCCAATTCCAACTCGCCAGCGACGCGCAACGAATTCGGCTTGCAAGCAGCAGCGTAGCCCCGGACTGATCGGAGCCAGCCTTCGGGTCCCCGAACCCGCTCGGCGATTTCCACGGCGATCTGCGACCAGAAGGCAGATTCTTCGATGCTTCGTGAGGCGGCCTCTTCCGATTCGTCCGCCACGACCTCCATCAACGCCCAGTGCTGGTACTCGGCGCACTCCTGGACCACGGCGAGCCGCTCGTCGCCGGTCTCGAGCGCCTTGAGGGCCTGGAGCTGCAGGCGGGCGAACCAGCGCAGGGGCTCGCGATGGGCGGGCTCGGGATAACCGTCCAAAGGCGGGAGGTCGCGAAGCCGGCGGGCGAGTTGGAAATAGAGAGAGCGGCGCGCCTGGCTCTCGTGGAAGAGGGCCATCTCGATCTCGTCGCGCTCCTCGGGGGGCGGTTCGCCCGGTTGGTTCAAGGACTCCATGGCCTCCAGCCAGCCCGCGGTGACCGTAGCGTGGGCGGGCCGGGCCTTGAGGGCGGCCATCGTCTCGCGGAACGTGTCCTCGTCGATGGGAGCCCTGTCCTGCTTGGAGAGCAGGTAGTAGGCCGACTTGCGGCCGATCAGGGCGGCCACGACCTTCTGGATCAGCCCCATGAAGAGGACAATGAACTTGAGGACTCGCTGGCGCAGCTCCGGCCGGATCGTCATGCGATCAGTCTCCGCAAAATCACACTCCCTCGGGCACGCCGCAGGATACTTGTGCTTTCACAAAAAAGCGAGGGAGATGCGCCCGGAATTTAACAGAAGTGCATGCCGGCTCCGAAAGGAGCGGCGGACAGCGCAGAAACGTCGCCAGAATCCGGATTCTGGAGAATCTGCGTCGCCAGCGGGTCGCGCGCGGTGACCCGGCACGAGTCCTGCAACTACCTCCAGCGGGCGAGATGGGCGTGAAGAGTGGAAGAAACACTTACTGGAGGTAAATAAATGAAACTACAGCGGATAAGTTTTCTGACCGCTCTTGGGGCCGCCTTGGTCCTCACCGGTTGCGGCTCCTCGGGCATCGGCGACATCCTGGGCGGCGGTACCAACACCGGCAGCGGCACCAGCACCAATGACCCCTACAACCAGAACGTCAACAACGTCCGCGGCACGGTCGAGCGCGTGAACACGACCGAGCGCTACATCGTGGTCGACAGCGAAGCGGCCACTAGCAACCTGCGCAACGGCAACGACGACGAGATCG
This sequence comes from uncultured Holophagales bacterium, assembly GCA_963741305.1. GTDB lineage: Bacteria > Acidobacteriota > Thermoanaerobaculia > Multivoradales > UBA5704 > DATMER01. The sequence goes on from CAVUHL010000003.1 coordinate 1,981,509, forward strand.
TCCTCTACTACGACGACCGCACCACGGTCGAGTTCCAGGGCAAGACCTTTACGCCGGACGACCTGGAGAACGGCGACCGCATCCTGGCCGACGTCGAATCGAACGGCAGCCGCCTGATGGTCGAAGAGATCCAGGTGCTCTACGACGTGACCAGCAACACCTCGGACGACAACTACGACGATCGCTACGACAACGACAACAATAACGACGACTACAACGACACCCGTACGCAGGAGATCCGCGGGACCGTCCGCTACGTCGACACCCGCGACCAGACCCTTGAGCTGGAGCCTTCGACGGGCCGCAGCGGGCTGGTCGTGGTGCACTACGACACGACCACCGTCGTCGAGTTCGAGGGCCGGCGCTACAAGCCCGAGAACCTCGAGCGCGGTGACCGGGTGGAAGTCGAAGTCCGCGAGCTGAACGGCCGCATGATCGCCGAAGAGATCCTGGTGGTCGGCGAGGCCGCCACCCGCTAAAGAACGGAGGACGGGCCGCTCGGCCCGTCCTTTCTCTATCCTTCCTGACTCAGCAGCTTCCTGCTTGAACAAACCTGGCGAGGAACGCGATGTCGTGCCTGTAGTAGGGGTACGTCGACGGGTTGTTCCAGGTGTTCGCCACCAGGTTGACCAGCCCGCCGGCGACGACGCTGCCGTTAAAGGGGTCGATCCAGACCGCCGACCAGCAACCCGTCTGCGGCACGCGGTACTGGAAGCTCGGGTTGCGGAAGCCGGTACCCGGCGCCGTGTTGTCGCAGCTCTTCGGAGCCCAGCCGCCGAACGTGCCGGGCATCTGCGTGGCGTGGTGGATGTAGACGGCCAGGTCCGTATTCGACTTCATGGTCGCCCAGTAGGCGTTGGCCGCCTGCGCCGTGCAGGTGCCCTGGTCGCTGGCGCCGTAGGCGGGCAGCCCCTGGCACCAGTCGCCCGCCCCGTTGCAGGTCGTCTGCTGCACGGTGGCGAGGTTCGAGATGGACGCCGGGACCGGGCTCACGACCGCGCCCGTCAGGAAGTTGTAGAGCGCCTTGATCTGGGTGCTGGCGTTCTGCACGGACAGGGCGCTGCGGTCGATGCTGTAGGCGTCGAAGATGCCGCCCTCGTTGAGCATGAACTCCCAGGCCTCGGAGCGCACGGCGATGGCCGTGCGCGCGCTGCCGGAGATGAAACGGTTCTCGTTGAACGACAGCGGATAGTTCGCCCGCGCCCCGGCCAGCGGGCCGGTATCCCGCTGCAGCTCGATCGCGCCGTATCTGCCGTCGGTGATCCGCGTGTAGTGGAGGCCCTGGGCGGTGGCGCCGGTCAGGTTCCAGGCGAACGTGCCGCTGGTATGGCTGTTGACCATGATCGGATGGGTCGTGTCGAAGGTCTTGACGTGGGCGATCATGGAGTTCTGGAAGGTGTTCAGGTTGGCCGGCGTGACGGCATCGAAGTCCGACTCGTTCGCGACCTCCCAGATGAGGTTCGGCCACCTCTTGAGCTTGTTGACGATCGACTGGATCGCCAGCTTCTGCCCCTTGCGCGCCTCCTTGGCCGCGCTGGTGGTGTCCGTCGCCCCGGTCTCGTAGCTCAGGAAGTGAGCCTTCTGCGAGAACCCGGGAGTGACGTTCACGGCCACGTTGGCGGGATCGGGATAGGTGACCGTGTTGTTGACGTGGAACGGGCCGGTCGCCGAGTCCCCGTCCCAGGGATCGAGCAGCGTGAGCTCGACGACGATGTCGTTCTTGTAGGCCTCGCAGACGACCTTCTCGAGGTTGTTCAGGTAGGTCTGGTTGATGGTGCGCAGGTCCCACTTGCCGCCCGTGCGGAGGAAGGGCTGCTCGTGCGCGTAGGGGCCGCCGGTGGGGCCCGTGCCGGGGCTGTGGTTGAAGATGGTCCACAGCCGCTGGACGTTGTTCTTGTTGGCCTTCATGGTCGCGAAGACGGCGGGGTAGGTGGCCAGCGTGCAGTACTCGGCGTCGCGCAACGGCTGGGCGATGTGGCAGATGTATTCGTGCGACATCCCGACGAGCGGGATGAGCTGGCCCTTGTAGGTGAAGTACTGCGGGTTCGAGGCGATGGCGACCTTGGGGCCCGTCGGGGTGACCGTGCCGGGTGAGCTGCAGTCGATCTGGGCGCTGGCCGCGGAGGCGAGCAGCAGGGTGCTGCAGGCCAGCGCTTGCCAGCGGCGCGTGACGGGGTTTGCAATCCGATTCATGAGCGGCTCCTTGTGCGAGGCGCCTCGGAGTCGAGGCGTCTACTCAGGGATGCGCGAAGCGGGGGGCAAAACCGGTCATCGGCGGGCTTCCTTCAGCAGATTTTCGGCTTGGACGACCTGATATCCGCGGGGGGCCTGCGTGCGGCGCAGGATGGCGAGCGCCTCGCGGAGGAAGGGCCTGGCCTCGGCGGGCCGGCCCGCGTTCAGGAGGACGATCCCCATGGCACGGAGCGCGGGCACGGAGTCGGGATGACCGGGCTGGAGGAGCCCGCGGCTGATGGCGAGCGAGCGGCGGGCCCGGTCGATGGCCTTGCCGTGGCGGCCGAGGCCGGAGAGCGCCCGGGCGAGCCCCGCCAGGCTGAACGCGACGTAGACGTGGCGCTCGCCGTAGAGGGCAAGCCGGCCCGCCAGGGCCTTCTCGTGGAGGCGCGCGGCTTCCGCGAATTTCCGCTGCTCCACGAGCGCGCTCGCCAGGTTGTGGAGGACGAGCAGGGTGTGGGCGTGGGACTGTCCCAGGCCCGCCGACGCGGTTGCGAGGACTTCGCGGAAGAGCAGCTCGGCCTCGACGGCGTCGCCGCTGCGGAACCGCACCAGCGCCAGGTCGTTCTTGGTCCAGGCGATGTCCGGGTGATCCGCTGGCAGGACCTCGCGCTGCGCCGCGAGCGCCTGCCGCAGCAGCCGCTCCGCTTCCGGGAGTCCGCCCCTGGCGATCAGGACCTGGGCGAGGGCGCGCCGGCAGTGCGAGGTCTCCGGGTGGGTCTCCCCCAGCAGGGCGAGGTCGATGCGCAGGACCTCCCGCAGCAGGCGCTCGGCCTCGGCGAGCTCGCCGCGGTTCTGGAGCACGCGGCCGAGCTGGAACAGGCTGTCCGCCACGCCTTTGCCGTCCGGCCCCTCCGTCTCGCGGTAGATCGCGAGGGCCTCGCGATGGAGGCTCTCGATCTCCCGCGAACGTTCCGCGCCGGTGCTCTGGGAGCGCTCCACCAGCACGGTTCCCAGGTGGTTCAGGTTGGCTGCGATCCGGGTGGACGAAGGAGCGCCGGGCGCCAGCCGGCGGCGGAGGCCGAGGGCTTCCCGGTAGAGCGTTTCGGCCGCGGGATAGTCGCCCCGGAGGAAGTCGAGCCAGGCCACGCTCTCCAGGCTGTCGGCCAGCTCCAGGGAGCCCCGGGCGGTCTTCCGGCGCAGAGCCAGGGCCCGCCGCAGGAGCGGCTCCGCCTGGTCGGTGTGGCCGAGGCCGAGAGCGGCCCGCCCGAGAGCGTCCAGCAGCGTAGCCTGCACCTCGGGATCGCCGGCGAGATCGCGCGAGGCGCGCCGCGCGCCGGTCTCCAGGAGCTCGCGCGCCGACACCTTCTCGCCCCCGCGCTGATAGGGATCGGCCTGCTCGAAGACGTCGACGAGGAAGGCCATGGCCAGGCGCGCCTTGTCGCGCTCGCGCTCGGCGCGGTCGCGCTGATCCAGGACGCCGGCGAACAGGGCGGCGATGAGGGTCAGGGCGAGGCCGGCGAGCGCGGTTCCAATTGGATGCCGGCGTGCGAGCTTCCCCGCGGAGTACAGGGCGGTCTCGCGGCGGGCGGAGATGGGGAAGGCGCCCAGGTAGCGCTCGACGTCCGCGGCCAGCTCGTCGACCGAGCGGTAGCGGCGATGCGGCTCCTTGCGCAGCGCGGCCAGGGCCAGCGTGTCGAGGTCGCCGCGCAGCTTGCGCCGCAGCTCTCCCGGGCGGGCGCGGCGCGCCGCGCCGATCTCCTCCAGGCCGGGGCCGTCCAGGGCCTGGCTGGGCTTCTCGGGTTGCCGGTGGAGGATCGCGGTTTCGAGCTCGTGGGGACCGGCGCTCCCCAGGCGGTAGGGGCTGCGGCCGCAGAGCAGCTCGTAGAGCACCACGCCGAGCGAATAGACGTCGCTCGCGGTGGTGATCGACTCGCCCCGGACCTGCTCCGGGCTCGCGTAGGCCGGGGTCATCAGGCGGAAACTCGTCGGCTCGCCGGATGGCTGGCCGGCCAGCTGTTTGGCGATGCCAAAGTCGAGGAGCTTGGGCTCCCCCTGCGCGGTCACCAGGATGTTGGCCGGTTTGACGTCGCGGTGGACGAGCAGGTTGCTGTGAGCATAGGCGACCGCGTCGAGCAGGCGCAGGAAGAGGCGCAGGCGGTCGTCGATACCGAGCCGGTTGCGGTCGCAATAGAGGTCCAGCGGCAGCCCCTCGACGTACTCCATGACCAGGAAAGGGATGCCGCCCGCGGTCTCGCCGCCGTCGTAGAGCCGGGCGATCGCGGGGTGCTCCAGGCGGGCCAGCACCTGGCGCTCGGCGCGGAAGCGCTGCAGGGCCTCGGGATCGTCGATGCCGCCGATACCGCCCAGCGGGGCCTGCAGGAGCTTGAGCGCGACCTGGCGCTCGAACTGGCCGTCGTCGCGCGTGGCGAGATAGACCGTGCCCATGCCGCCGTGGCTGAGGAGCCTGTCGATGCGGTAGGGGCCGAGGTGGGTGCCGGCCACGGCGGTCTCTTCATTTTGAAGGGAAGCGGGCAGCTCCAGGAAGGTGCGCGCCCGTTCGTCCGCCGCGAGCAGCCGCTCGACCGCGTTGCGGAGAGCGCCGTCGCCGCGGCAGGCCAGCTCGAGAAAGGCGCCGCGGTCCCCGGCCGGGATCTCCAGCGCCCTTTCGAACAGCGCGTCGATCTGACTCCAGCGCTCAGGCTTCATGGGCAGCCAGCTCCTGATAGAGCCAGGCCTTGGCCCGCCTCCACTCGCGCCGGACCGTCTCGGGAGACAGCCCGAGCACCTCGGCCGTCTCGATCTCGGTGAGGCCGCCGAAGAAGCGCAGCTCCACGACAGCGGCCTTGCGGGCGTCGAGCTCGGCGAGCGCGCCCAGCGCGTCGTCCAGGGCCACCAGGTCGGGCGGACGGCCCGCCCCCAGCCCGCTCGCCTCGCCGAGGGTGACCCGCCGGCCGCCGCCGCCGCGCTTGGCGGAGCCCTTCTTCCGGGCATGCTCGACCAGGATGCGGCGCATAAGGTGGGAGGCGAAGCCCAGGAACCGGTTGCGGTCCTCCCAGGCCACTCCATGCACGTCGCGCAGCTTCAGGTAGGCCTCGTTGACCAGCGCGGTGACCTGCAGCGTGTGCTCCGGCCGCTCGCGCCGGAGCTCCCGCGCCGCGATGCGCTTGAGCTCCTCGTAGAGGAGGGGCACCACCCTGTCCGCGATCCGGGTGTCGCCTTCGGACCACTTCCGGAGCATCTCGGTCAACGGACCGGCTGGGCACATGGGCTTCATACGGGGAGCCGGGCCAAATGTTAGGATCGGGCCCGCCTATGCGAGCCCTTTCCTCTTTTCTCCTCCTTTTCACCATCCCTGCGCTCATGACCGGCCAGACCATCTACAGAGACACCTGGGGCGTGCCGCACATCTATGGCCCCACCGACGCCAGCGTGGCCTTCGGCATGGCCTACGCTCAGGCAGAAGACAACTTTGCCCACGTCCAGGACAACTTCCTCCGCGCCCTCGGCCGGGCGGCGGAAGTCCACGGCGAGGAATCCCTGCGCGATGACCAGCTCGCCCGCGCCCTCGAGATCCCCCGGCTCGCGCGGGAGGAGTACGAGCGCTCCACTCCCCGCATGCGGGCGATCTACGACGCCTACGCCGCCGGCCTGGAGCGCTACGCCGAGAAAAACCCTGGCGTCCCCCGCATCCTGGAGCGCTTCGAGCCCTGGTATCCCCTCGCGCTGATGCGCCTCAAGTACCACCAGCTCGAGTTCCTCGGCTACGCGGGCCTGGACTTCAAGAACCTTCGCGTGGCCGTCCCTGACCCGTCCGAGAAGCCGCAGGGCTCGAACTCCTGGGCCGCCGCTCCGGCCAAGAGCGCCTCGGGTCATCCCCTCCTGCTCATCAACCCGCACGTCGGATTCTTCGGAGTGGGGCAGTATTACGAGGCCCACCTGCACAGCGACGAGGGCTGGGATTTTTCGGGAGTGGGCCGCTACGGGCTTCCGTTCCCCTACATGGGGCATAACGAAACCCTCGGCTGGGCGCACACCGACAACTATCCCGACCACGGCGACCTCTACGTGGAGACGTTCGACGATCCCGCCAACCCGCTCGCCTACCGCTACGGCACCGGCCACCGCACCGCCACGCAGTGGAGCGAGGAGATCCGGGTGAAGGGGGGAGGGACAAAACGGTTCACCTTCCGCAAGACCCATCACGGCCCCATCCTCACGGAGCACGACGGCAAGCCGGTCGCGGTGAAGCTGGCCAAGATCGAGGAGGGGGGATGGATGGACCAGTGGTACGAGATGAGCCGCGCCCGCTCCCTCGCGGAGTTCAAGCAGGCCCTCGGCCGCGTGGCCATCCCCTACATGAACATCACCTATGCGGACCGGGACGGCAACATCTTCTACGTCTACAACGGCACGGTGCCGCGCCGCTCCACGAAGTTCGACTGGAGCAAGCCGGTGGACGGCAGCGATCCGGAGACGGAGTGGCAGGGCTTCCATCCCTTCGAGGACCTTCCGCAGGTGCTCAACCCGCCCTCCGGCTTCGTGCAGAGCTGCAACTCCTCGCCGTTCGCGACCACGACCGCCGGCAATCCCGATCCGGCGGGCTTTCCGAAGTACATGACCGGCCCCGAGACCGACAACGGCCGGGCGCGGGTCTCGAAGCGCATCCTTTCGGAGAAGGAGAAGTTCACCTTCGAGGAGTGGACGCGCGCCGCGACCGACACGCGGGTGCTGGAGGCCGAAGGGCAGATCCCGGCGCTGGTGGCCGAGTGGGAGCGGCTCGAAGGGTCCCGGAAAGAGGCGCTCGCGCCCCTGATTGCGGAGCTCAAGGCGTGGGACCGGGTCGGGCGCTTGGACTCGGTCGCCATGACCCTGTTCGTGGAGTGGTTCGACCGCCGGCGCGGATCCTCGGGTGCCAGTGGAGAATGGGCGCTGGTGCGCACCCTGGAGGATGCCCGGCAGGAGCTGGAGAGCGGCTGGGGCACCTGGCGCGTGGCCTGGGGGGACATCAACCGCCTGCAGCGGACGTCATGGACCGGCATGGAGCCGTTCAGCGACGAGCGTCCGAGCCTGGCCGCGGCCGGCGGTCCGGGCTGGCTCGGCATCGTCTTCAACTTCTACAACCGGCGGGTACCCTTCTCCAAGCGGCGTTATGGGGTGACGGGTAACTCCTACGTCAGCGTGGTGGAATTCGCGCCGCGGGTGAAGGCGCGCTCGATCGTCTACTTCGGGCAGAGCGGCGACCCGAAATCGCCGCACTATTTCGACCAGGCGCCGCTCTACGCGCGGGGTGAGTTCAAGCCGGCCTGGTTTACCCTGGAAGAGATCAAGGCCAACCTGGAGCGGGCTTACCAGCCCTGAGCCCTCACCAACCGAGGACCGGCGCCGTGCGCGAACCGGCTGGAGCCTCCCAACCCGCGGGTTGAGGAGAGAGAGGCTCCCTTCGCGGGTTGGCTGATCCCAAGGGCCTACGCCACCGCCGTCAACACCCGCGGCTTCCCGCGCGTGATCACCACCGTGTGCTCAGGCAGTTCCTTCGAGGAGATCGTCATGGACCCGAAGCATACCGCGAAGCGAATGCACGGTCGCTCGGCGCGAGGTCCATGTTCGCGAGGTCTTCGGGCTCCGCCCAGATCAGGGCTTCGTGCTCCAGGGCGACGGGCTCGCCGGCGATCTCCACGGGGTAGAACTCCACGACGAAAGGGGAGCCGGGGTCGGGGAGCTCGAAGAGCAGCTCGCCCACGGCGAGCACCTCCACCGCCAGCTCCTCGGCCAATTCCCTCCGCGCGGCTTCGGGGATCGACTCGCCGGGGAGCAGCTTGCCCCCGGGAAACTCCCACAGCCCCGCGTGGCGCTTGCCCGCCGGCCGGCGGCAGAGCAGCAGGCGCCCCTGGCGCTCGATGACCGCCGCGACGACCCGGGTGATCTCCGCTTCCTTTGGCATTCTTCTTGGATGCGTACTATCGTACGAAGCCGTCAGGAAGTCACGGGTTGCCGAGGAGACCGGAAACGATGACACGTTCGTGGAGAAGATGCATCACGGGCGCTTTTGCCCTGACTTCGCTGCTGGCCGGCCCGGCCGCGGCGCAGCAGGAGCCTGGCGACAAGCTCGCGGCGGCGGCCGACCTGAAGAAGCTCAGCATCGAAGAGCTGATGGACATCGACGTCACCTCGGTTTCGCGCCGCGCCGAGCGCCTCAACGATGCGGCCGCGGCCATCGCCGTGATCACCCAGGAAGACATCCGGCGCTCGGGTGTGACCAGCCTCCCCGAAGCGCTGCGCCTGGTCAACTCGCTTCAGGTCGCCCGCCAGAACCAGCGCACCTGGGCGGTCACCGCCCGCGGCTTCAACATCCCGACCGCCAACAAGATGCTGGTGCTGATCGACGGCCGCAGCGTCTACACGCCGCTGTTCTCGGGCGTGTTCTGGGACGTGCAGGACACGCTGCTGGAGGACGTGGAGCGCATCGAGGTCATCCGCGGCCCGGGCGCGACCCTGTGGGGGGCCAACGCGGTCAACGGCATCGTCAACATCATCACCAAGCGGGCCGCGGACACTCAGGGCGGCCTGCTCACCGCGGGGGCCGGCAACGAGGAGAAGGGCTTCGGCGGCGTGCGCTACGGCGGCACGCTGGGGGCGACCGGCCACTACCGCGCCTACGGCAAATACTTCAACCGCGACTCGCTGATCCTGGCGGACGGCTCCGACGCGCGCGATCCGATGTGGATGGGGCAGGGGGGCTTCCGCGCCGACTGGAAGACCGCCGGACGCGACGCATTCACCTTCCAGGGCGACGCCTACACCGGCCGTATCGGCGAGCCCACCCGGGACGACAGCAACGTCGACGGCGGCAACCTGCTCGGCCGCTGGTCCCGCACCCTCTCCGAGGAATCCGACCTGGAGCTTCAGGTCTACTGGGACCGCACCCACCGCTACATCCCAGGCTCCTTCGAGGAGCACCTGGACATCATGGACCTCGACTTCCAGCACCGGCTCCCCATCGCGGAGCGGCACGACCTGGTCTGGGGCTTCGGCTACCGCCATCACGCCGACCGGGTGGAGAACAGCCGGTCGCTCGCCTTCCTGCCGGCCCGCAAGGACTTCGACCTGTTCAGCCTCTTCGCCCAGGACGAGGTCTCCCTGATGGATGGCAGGTTGGCGCTGACCGCCGGGACCAAGCTGGAGCACAACGACTCCACCGGGCTGGAAGTCCAGCCGAGCGTCCGCGCCGCGTGGAAGGCGAGCGAGCGGCGCACGCTCTGGGCCGCCGCCTCCCGGGCCGTGCGCACCCCGACCCGGATCGACGAGGACTTCGTGATTTTCCTGCCCGACGGACAGGTCTTCGTCCAGGAGAGCCCCGGCTTCGAGTCCGAGGAGCTGCTCGCCTGGGAGCTCGGCTACCGCATCCAGCCTCACCCGGAGCTCCTGCTCGACGTCGCCGCGTTCTACAACGTCTACGACAACCTGCGCAGCCAGGAGCCGCCCGCGGGCAGGCCGTTCCCGATCACGCTCGCCAACGAGCTGGAGGCGGAGACCTGGGGAGTCGAGCTGAGGAGCAACTTCCAGCCGGTCCAGGGCTGGCGCCTGCAGGTGACATACGCCTGGCTGGACAAGGAGCTCCGCCTCGATCCGGACAGCAGGGACACGACGCGCGGGGTGGGCGAGGGCAACGACCCCGAGCACCGCGTTTCGCTGAGGTCGCTGTTCGACCTGCCCGGCGGGTTCGAGGTGGACGGCTGGCTCCGCTACGTCAGCGCGCTGCCTTCCCCGGCCGTGGACGACTACACCGAGCTGGACGTCCGGCTGGGCTGGCGGGCCTCGGATGGGCTGGAGCTGGCTCTGGTGGGGCAGAACCTCCTTCACGGGTCGCATGAGGAGTTCGGCCCCGCCAACCTCTTCCGCGAAGCCGTCGAGCGCAGCTTCCATGGAAAGGCAACATGGCGCTTCTGAGGAAGGCCCTCATCGTCCTGCTGCTCCTGGCCGCCCCCCTCGGAGCGCAGGCGCCGGAGTACGACCTGAAGGCGGCCTTCCTGTTCAACTTCGCCAAGTTCGTGGAGTGGCCGGCGAGCGCCTTCTCCGGGCCGCGCGCGCCGCTGACGGTCTGCGTCTACGGAGAAGACCCGTTCGGCCCCAGCCTCGACCTGGTTGTCCAGAACGAGCGCGTGGGCGAGCGCAGCCTCCTGGTTCAGCGGCCGGACAGCGTCGACGACCTCGGGGAGTGCCACGTGCTCTTCATCAGCCGTTCGGCGAAGGACCGGCTCAGGGAAGTGATGGCGGAGGTCGAGGGCAAGCCGGTCCTTACCGTCGCCGACACCGACGGCTTCCTGCGCGCCGGCGGCGTCATCAATTTCGTCCTGGAGGGCAGCAAGGTCCGTTTCCTCATCGACCAGGAGGCGGCAGGGCGCAGCGGCCTGCAGATCAGCTCCAAGCTGATGCGCCTGGCGGTCAACACCGGGGCGAAATGAGGGCCCTCCTGCGGGACCTGCCCATCCGGCGCAAGCTGATGGTGATCCTGATGATCGCCACCGGCGGCGCGCTGCTCCTGGCCGGCGCGGGCCTGCTCACGCTCGACTACTTCCGCTTCCGCCGCGAGATGGTCACCGACCTGGAGACGCTGGCGGAGATCGTGGCCCAGAACAGCACGGCGCCGCTCCGGTTCCATGACGACGTCGTCGCCAGGGAGACCCTCTCAGCGCTCGACGCCAAGCCTTCGGTCCTCGGCGCCTGCGTCTACGACGAGAAGGGAGCCCTCTTCGCGGAATGGACGCGGGAGGGCGCGAAGCCTGACTTCCCACCCCGGCCGGGGCCCGAAGGCCAGGAATTCCGGCGTGGCGTCCTCACCCTGTTCGAGCCCGCGATGCTGGACGGCGAGAGGGTCGGCACCGTCTATCTGGAGAGCAGCCTGAGCGAGATCTCGAAACGGCTCCGGTTCCGGTTCCTCACCATGGCCGCCGTGTTCCTGGTGTCCGCGCTGGCCGCCCTGGCGCTCTCCTCGAACCTCCAGGGCCTGATCTCCAGGCCCGTCCTCCATCTGTCCGCGACCGCCCGCGCTGTGTCCGAGCGCAACGACTACTCCCTGCGCGCCGAGAAGCAGAGCGCCGACGAGCTGGGCCGGCTCGTGGACGCCTTCAACCAGATGCTCAGCCAGATCGAGGAACGGGATACCGAGCTGCAGTCCGCCAAGGACGACCTGGAGCACCGCGTCCAGGCCCGCACCCAGGAGCTGCGGACCGCCAACGACGAGCTGCAGCAGAGCAACCGCGAGCTCGACGACTTCGCCTACATCGCCTCTCACGACCTCAAGGAGCCGCTGCGGGGCATCCACAACTACTCCATGTTCCTGCTCGAGGACTACGCCGACAAGCTCGACGCCGACGGCAAGTCCAAGCTGGAGACCCTGATGCGCCTCACCCGGCGCATGGAAGTCCTCATCGACTCCCTGCTCCAGTTCTCCCGGCTCGGCCGGATCGACCTGACCCTGGAAGAGGTGGACCTGAACGACGTCGTGGCCGAGGTCCGGGAGAGCCTCGAGGTCAATTTCAAGGATGAGCAGGTCGAAGTGAGCATCCCCCGGCGTCTACCCAGCGTCCTCGGCGACCGCGTGCAGCTCGGGGAGATCTTCCACAACCTGATCGTCAACGGCGTCAAGTACAATGAGAGCCAGCGGAAGCGGATCGAGATCGGATACCGGGACGATCGGGACAGCCAGCCGCCCGTGTTCTACGTCCAAGACAACGGCATTGGCATTCCCGACAAGCACTTCGACTCGATCTTCCGCATCTTCAAACGCCTTCACGCCCGTGAGAAGTACGGTGGCGGCACCGGGGCGGGGCTGACCATCGTCAAGAAGATCGTAGAACGTCACAATGGAAGCATCTGGGTGGAGTCCACTCCGGGAGAGGGCACCACGTTCCACTTCACCCTTGCCAAAGGAGATTCACTTGCCGCACAGCCAACCGATCCTGCTCGTTGAAGACAGTCCCGAGGACTTCGAGGCAACGCAGCGGGCATTCCGTAAATCCGGCCTGAAGAACACCCTCCTCCGCTGCGAGGACGGCGACGAGGCCCTGGACTACCTCCACCGGCGCGGCAAGTACGCCGACCCGGCCAGCTCGCCGCGGCCCGGCGTCATCCTGCTCGACCTGAACCTCCCGGGGACGGACGGCCGCCAGGTCCTGTCCGAGGTCAAGAACAACGAGCACCTGCACGACATCCCCGTGGTGGTCCTCACGACCTCGGCCGACGAGCGCGACATCTCCGCCTGCTACCGGGCGGGCGCCAACAGCTACATCCAGAAGCCGGTGGACATCGACGGCTTCATGAAGGCCATCGAGCGCCTGAACGGCTACTGGTTCGAGGTCGTGATCCTCCCCAAGGGGGATTGAGCATGTCCGGACCGCTGCGGATCCTGATCGTCGACGACAGCCCCGAGGACCGGGAGCTGTACAAGCGTCTGCTCGCCCAGGATCCGGGGCAGGAGTACGAATTCCTGGAGGCCGAGCTGGGCGAGGACGGCCTGGAGCTGGCGCGCCGGGAAAAGCCGGACTGCCTGCTCCTCGACTACCGGCTGCCCGACGTGGACGGCCTCGAATTCCTCAACCGCCTGCTCCAGGACGGGCCGGTGCCGGTCATCATCCTCACCGGCCAGGGGAGCGAGGCCGTGGCCGTGCAGGCCATGAAGAGCGGCGCCCAGGACTACCTGCTCAAGGGTGCGATCTCGCGCCAGGAGCTGCCGCGCGCGGTTCACAACGCCATCGAGAAGGTGGCGCTGCGCCGCAAGGTGGAGGAGCGCACCGCCGAGCTCGCCAGGGCCAACGACGCCCTCCAGCAGATGTACGGCGAGCAGGAGGAGCTGGTGCGCCAGCGCACCGCCGAGCTCTCCCGCGCCATGGTGAGCGAGCAGGAGGCGCGCAAACAGGCCGAGGAGGCCAACCGCATCAAGGACGAGTTCCTCGCCACCCTCTCCCACGAGCTGCGCACGCCGCTCAACGCCATCCTGGGCTGGGCCCAGGTGCTGCGCACGGGCAAGGTGGACGAGGCCACCACGGCCCGCGCCCTGGAAGCCGTCGAGCGCAACGCGCGTGCCCAGGCCCAGCTCATCTCGGACCTCCTCGACGTGTCGCGCATCATCACCGGCAAGCTCCGGCTTGAGCTCACGCCGGTGGAGCTGCCGCGCATCATCGACGCGGCCCTCGACAGCGTGCGGCCGGCCGCCGATGCCAAGGGGATCCGCATCCGCCTGACGCTCGACAGCGCCGTCGGCCCCCTGGTGGGAGACCCGGACCGCCTGCAGCAGGTCATCTGGAACCTGCTTTCGAACGCCATCAAGTTCACGCCCAAGGGCGGAGCCGTGGAAGTCCGCCTCGGTCAGAGGGAGGGCCAGGCGGAGATCGCGGTCGAGGACACGGGCGCGGGCGTCCAGCCCGATTTCGTGCCCTACGTGTTCGACCGCTTCCGGCAGGCGGAAAGCTCGACCACGCGCCAGTACGGCGGCCTCGGGCTGGGCCTCTCGATCGTGCGCCACATGGTCGAGCTGCACGGCGGCACGGTGAAGGTGGAGAGCCCGGGCGAGGGCCAGGGGGCCACCTTCACGGTGCGCCTGCCCATCCGCCTGGGGGTCGACGGCGGGATCGAGGGCATGGCGGGGACATTGACCGAGAGGCGGCAGCGGCCCGCCGAGGACGTACCCGACATGATGCGCTCCAAGATCCTCACGGGCCTGCACGTTCTGGTGATGGACGACGAGGCCGATACCCGCGACCTGCTCGTCACGGCGCTGGAGCAGTGCGGCGCGCAAGTCACGGCGGTGCCGAACGTGCCCGACGCCCTGGCATCGCTCGACCGGGGGCTGCCCGACGTCCTGCTCTCGGACATCGGCGTGCCCGGGGAGGACGGCTACTCGCTCATCCGCAAGCTGCGGGCGCGGAGCGCGGAGCTCGGAGGCAACCTGCCGGCCGCGGCCGTGACCGCCTACGCCCGCAGCGAAGACCGCATCCGGGCGCTCGCGGCCGGCTTCCAGGCCCACCTCGCCAAGCCGATCGACCCCGCGGAGCTGGTCGCCACCATCGCCGCCCTCGCCGGCCGGCAAGCCCTCCAGTGATCGCTATCTTTGGCGCCACCGCCACAGGAAAGAGCGATGTCGCCATGGCGCTCGCCGAGGCCCTTCCAGGGGAGATCGTCAACGCCGACGCCCTGCAGGTCTATCGCGGCTTCGATGTGGGGACGGCCAAGCCGAGCCCGGAAGAGCGCGCCCGGGTGCCGCACCACCTGATCGACATCCTCGATCCGCACGAGCGCTGGTCGGCCGGCGAGTTCGCCCACCGGGCCAGGGAGGCTGCCGCCGGCATCGAGGAGCGCGGCAGGGTGCCCATCGTTGTCGGGGGGAGCGGGCTCTATCTGCGCGCCCTGTTCGAGGGGATCAGCCCCATCCCGCCGGGTAACCCCGAAGTCAGGGGCGAGCTGCAGAGAGCCCTTGCCGAAAAGGGGCTGCCGGTGCTCGCCGCCGAGCTGGCGCGGACCGATCCGGAGACGGCGGCGCGGCTCGGCGCGGGCGATACGCAGCGTATCCTGAGGGCGCTGGAGGTGGCCCGCGTGAGCGGCCGCCCTCTCTCCTCCTGGATCAGGGAGCAACCCTTTGGGACTCAGCGCATTAACGCAATCCGGATTGGATTGACGCTCCCCCGGACCGTCCTATACGATCGCATAGCGGGCCGAGTGGCCCGGATGGTAGGACAAGGCTGGGTCGAGGAGGTCGCCCGGCTGCTGGCCAGGGGGCTCGATCCCGGCCTGCCTGCCTTCCAGGCCATCGGATACCGGCAGCTCGTCCGTCACCTGGAAGGGGAGTGGTCTCTCGAGGAGGCGATTGGCGATACCGTGAAGGCCACGCGGCGGTTCGCCAAGCGGCAAGAGACCTGGTTCCGGAGAGAGCCCGATGTGACCTGGTTTTCGGCGCAGGATTTTAATCGACGAATTTCTCTTATCCTTGAACATGTCAAGCGCAGCGGTCCCGGGAGGGCGTATGGCTAAGCACAACATCAACATTCAAGACGGGTATCTCTTCCAGAGCCTGAAGGAAGGTCAGACGATGCATCTGCAACTTGTGACCGGCCTCAGCCTGCACGGTCGCTTGAAGCGGTTCGACCGCTTCGCCGTGGTGCTGGAGAGCGAAGGCAAGGAAATCCTGATCTACAAGCATGCCATTGCCACGATTTCCGCCGCGCCGCACCATCCGGCCTGACGCACGGGCCTTGCGCCGGTTGCGTCTCCTGCGTTGTCTGCGCTGCCTGCAGATACTGCTGGTTCTTCCGGCGGTTCTTGCAGTGCTGGGCGCCTGCGGCTCCGCGCCCAGCCCTGCTCCCTCGCAGGAGGCGCCCCGCCGTCCCCAGCAGCTCCAGCCTTTCGCAGTCCAGGAGCAGCCCTTCCTCGTCGATCCCCTGACGGGTTATCCCGGTCAGGCAGATCCCGAGCGTCAGGACCGCATCCAGGCCGCCCACCGGGCCCTGCTCACGGCGAGCGACCGGGAGGGCGCCCTGGAGGTGGCCGAAGAGCTGCTCCAGGAAGACCCCGCATTCGCCCCGGCGCAGGTGCTGATCGCGCAGATCGAGCTGGGCGAGGGCAGCTTCGCCAAGGCGGTCGAGCGGCTGCTGCCGGTCAGCGACGAGATGCCACAGTACGTGGCGAGCCAGCTCGTGCTCGGCCGCGCTGCCGAGCACGCCGGGGACGTCCCGCTCGCCTACTCGGCCTACCGGGAGATCGCGCCCCGCAACCAGCGCGCCTTCCAGAAGGTGGGGGAGCTGCACCCCCGCGCCCTGGAGATCGTCGCCAACCGGCTGCAGGAGGCCCTGCGCCAGAGCCGTTGGGACGAAGCCGAGCAGCACCTCTCCCTGCTGCGCACCTGGGCGCCCTCCGAGGTCCGCACGCTAGAAGGGGCGCGCGCCCTGGCCGTGTCGCGGGGCGACCGCATCGCCGAGCTGGCCGCGGTCAAGGAGCTGGCCGCGCAACGGCCGGGCGAGCGCGCCCTGATCGAGCGCCGGGCCGAGCTGGAAATGGCCGTGGGCGATCCGGGCGCCGGGCTGCAGATCATCCAGAACCTCGCCGCCGAGAACCCGCGCGATCCGGCGCTGGCCGAGAAGCTGGCCGCGGCCAAGTTCCGCTGGCGGATGTCGCTGCTGCCCAGGGACGTGCAGGACGTGGCCTCCAAGCCCGAGCTGACCAAGGCCGACCTCGCCGTGCTCCTCTACTGGCTCATCCCCAACGTGCGCTACGGCCGGCCCACCGCGGGACGCATCGCCACGGACGTGCTCGAGCACCGGCACCAGGAAGAGATCGTGCGGGTGGTGAACCTCGGCCTCATGGACGTCGACCAGACCCTGCACCGCTTCTCGCCGGGTTCCCCCGCGCGGAGGTCAACTGCCCTGCGCAGCCTGGGGCTCGTGCTGTCGCGCTTCGGCCAGAAGCTGACCTGCCTCAGCGGTAGTAGGGGAGTCTGTGAGACGGCGGCGAGCTGCGGCCTGGTGCCTCCCGAAGAGGAGTGCCGTGCCACCGCGGCCCTGACCGGCGGCGAGGCCGTGGAACTCATCCGCCGGACCCTGAAGCACCTGGGCGGCGCGTGAAATTCACCATCCCCAACCTCATCTCGGTCCTGCGAATGGGGTTGGTCCCCCTGTTCATCATCGCCGTCCTCGAAGGACAGTCGCTCCGCGCCCTGATCCTCTTCCTGGTCGCCGGCCTGACCGACGCGCTCGACGGCTTCATCGCCCGCTTCTTCGCCAACCAGCAGTCGCTGCTCGGCGCCTACCTCGACCCGATCGCGGACAAGATCCTCCTCACCGCCGCCTACATCGCCCTGGCGATCCCCAGCCTCAACCACGGCGTCCAGATCCCGGTCTGGATCACCGTGCTGGTGATCGCCCGTGACGTGCTGCTGGTGGTCGTGGGGCTGATCCTCTACCTGGCTGGGGGGATCCGTAAGTTCCCGGTGACGATCCTCAGCAAGATCAACACGGCCGTCCAGGTGGCTGCCGTGCTGGTGGTGCTGCTCTCGGCTCTGTCGCCGGACCTCGAGTCGCTCGCGACGACGCTGCTCTATCTGGTAGCCGTCCTGACGGTCTCCTCCGGCCTCGACTACGTCATCCGCTACAGCCGGTCGTCGGGCCAGCCGGCGTCTGGTAACATCCCTCCGCAGTGAGCAAAACCGACTTCGTCCACCTTCACCTGCACAGCCAGTACAGCCTCCTCGACGGCGCCAACCGCCTCGACGACGTGATCGGCACGGCCGTGTCCATGGGCATGCCCGCCCTGGCCCTGACCGACCACGGCAACATGTTCGGCGCCATCGAGTTCTACACCCGCTGCAAGGCCGCCGGCATCAAGCCGCTCGTGGGTGTCGAAGCCTACGTGGCCCAGGGCAGCCGCCTCGACCGCACGCCGGGCAGGGGGAGCAGCAACCACCTGGTGCTCCTGGCGAAGAACGAGGCCGGCTACCGCAACCTGCTGAAGCTCACCTCCTCCGCCTACCTGGAGGGGTTCTACTACAAGCCCCGCATCGACAAGGGGCTCCTGCGCCAGCACAGCGAAGGGCTCATCGGCCTCTCCGCCTGCCTCAAGGGCGAGATCAACGAGAAGATCGTCGGCAACCTGGAAAAGGAAGCCGAGGCCACCGCGCGCGACTTCCTGGAGATTTTTGGCGAAGGCAACTTCTATCTGGAGATGCAGGACCACGGGATAGCCGAGCAGCGGCTGGCGAATGAAGTCCTGCGCCGGATCTCGCGCCGAACCGGCATCCCCCTGGTGGTCTCCAACGACTGCCACTACCACAAGAAGGACGACGCCTTCGCCCACGACATCCTGCTCTGCATCGGCACGCAGAAGATGGCCTCCGACCCCGATCGGATGAGGTACGCCTCGGACAACTTCTACATGAAGTCGGCGGACGAGATGCACGGCATCTTCCCCGAGGACCACGCGGCCATCGAGAACACGCTCGCCATCGCCGAGAGCTGCGACCTGGTCATCCCCATGGAAGGGTTCCAACTCCCCGAGTACTCGGTGCCGGACGGGTACTCGCTCTCCTCCTACTTCGAGCAGGTGGCCCGGGAAGGCCTTGAGCAGCGCCTCTCCCTGCTGCGCGCCCGCAACGCCAAGCGCCTCCAGAAGAACCCCGAGGAGCGCTACCGCGAGCGGCTGGAATACGAGATCAAGGTCATCGAGAAGATGGGCTTCGCCGGCTACTTCCTGGTGGTCTGGGACTTCATCCGCTACGCCAAGGAGCACGACGTGCCGGTCGGCCCCGGCCGTGGCTCGGCCGCGGGCTCGGTGGTCTCCTGGGCCCTCAAGATCACCGACATCGACCCGCTCCAGTACGACCTGCTGTTCGAGCGCTTCCTCAACCCCGACCGCATCAGCATGCCCGACATCGACATCGACTTCTGCATGCGCCGCCGGGGCGAGGTCATCCACTACGTGACCGAGAAGTACGGCCGCGACCGGGTGGCCCAGATCATCACCTTCGGGACTCTGGCTGCCAAAGCGGTCATCCGCGACGTGGGCCGCGTGCTGGGCGTGCCGTACTCGAAGGTCGACCGCATCGCCAAGCTGCTCCCGGACATGACCAAGTCCCTCGCGCTGGCCGGCAAGGAAGTGGACGCCCTGCGCATCGAGATGGAGAAGGACCCGGAGGTCAAGCAGATCGTGGAAGTGGGGAGCCGCCTCGAAGGCCTCACCCGCCACGCCTCGGTGCATGCCGCGGGCATCGTGATCACGCCGCGCCGCCTGGACGAGCTCGTGCCCCTCTACAAGGTCACCAAGGGCGACGAAGAGCAGGTCATGACCCAGTGGGACATGAACATCATCGAGAAGCTCGGCCTTCTCAAGATGGACTTCCTGGGCCTGCGCACACTCACAGTCATCGACGACGCGGTCAAGATCCTGAGGCAGCAGGGGATCCAGCTGGACCTGGACAATCTTCCGCTGGACGACCCCGAAGTCTTCCGCCTGTTCTGCGAAGGCCGCACGAGCGGCATCTTCCAGTTTGAATCGCGCGGCATGACCGACCTGCTGCGCCGCGCGCGGCCGAGCAAGTTCGAAGACCTCGCCGCCTTCAACGCCCTCTACCGTCCAGGCGCTCTGTCGGTGGGCATGGTCGAGGAGTACATCCAGCGCAAGCTCGGCACGCGCAAGACCAAGTACATCTTCCCCGAGACGAAGGAGATCCTGGAAGAGACCTACGGCGTCATCGTCTACCAGGAGCAGGTGATGCTCATCGCCGTGGCCGTGGCCGGCTTCACCATGGCCGAGGCGGACACGCTGCGCAAGGCCATGGGCAAGAAGAAGGCCGACGTCATGGCCAAGATGAAGGAGAAGTTCGTCTCGGGAGCGGCAGCGCGCGGCCACCAGGCCGAGAAAGCTGCCGAGCTCTGGGACTACATCGAGCCCTTCGCCGGCTACGGTTTCAACAAGAGCCACAGCGTGGCGTACGCCATGGTGGCCTACCAGACCGCCTACCTGAAGGCCCATCATCCCGTGGCCTTCATGGCGGCCATGCTCAACTCCGAGCTCTCCTCCTCAGACGAGATCTCCAAATACATCGCCGAGTGCCGGCAGAACATGGGCATCGCCGTCCTCCCGCCGGACATCAACGACAGCGGCTACGTCTTCACCGTCGTGGAGGACAAAATCCGCTTCGGCCTCGGAGCCGTGAAGGGAGTGGGGGAGGGAGCGATCGAGTCGCTGCTGGAAGCCCGCCGCCGCGTGGGCCGTTTCCGTTCGCTGGCCCAGGTAGCGACCGAAGTGGACCTGCGCCTCGCCAACCGCAAGGTCTGGGAATCGCTCGTCAAGGCCGGAGCCTTCGACAGCTTCGAAGTTCACCGGGCCGCTCTCTGGGCCACGCTCGACGACGTGATCGATCACGGCCAGCGCCGCCGGCGCGAACGGGAAGAGGGGCAGAACAACCTCTTCGGAGCGCTCCTCGGAGCCGGCGCCTCGATGCTCAAGGAGCCCGAGCCGAATCCATTGACGCCGCCCTGGCCCGAGCGCGAGCGGGTGAAGTACGAGAAGGAAGCCCTGGGCTTCTATCTCACCGGTAATCCGTTGACCGAGCACCAGGCCCAGATCGAGCGGATGACCACCCACAGCACCGTCTCCCTCCGCGAGGGAGCCGAGGGCACGGTCACGGTCGGCGGCATCGTGAGCGGCATCAACAAGGTGAAGATCAAGAGCGGCCCCAACGCCGGCAAGCTCATGGGACGCTTTGTATTGGAAGACCTCGAGGGGAGCATGCCCGTCACCCTCTTCGCCAGCCAGTTGGAGAAGTTCGGGCATCTCCTCTCCGAAGACGCGGTGGTTCTGGTCAAGGGCCAGCTGCGGGAGCGCGGCAGCGACTTCGAGCTGACGGTCGAGGAGATCGTCCCCGTCACGAACCTGGGCCCCACGCTCACCAAGGTCGAGCTGATGTTCCAGCCCTCGTCCGTCTCCACGAAGACGATGCTGAACCTCAGCAATCTGCTCAAAGAGCATCCCGGCGACGTGCCGGTCAGGCTCGGCATCGAGTTCCCGGAGAAGACCGTCTGGATCGCCCCCAAAGAGACTTACAAGATCGATTTCGGACCGGAGCTTGCGATTTCCATAGAAGGCATCCTGGGGCACGGGAGCATCCGGGAGAGCTATCAGGCAGTCAGTTAGACGAGCCGCAACGCCGGAACCTAAATCCCATACCTCTCGCGCAGCACCTCCAAATGATGGTGAAGGTGGCCAGCAAGGATGAAGGCCAGCGCCCGGACAGAGACCGGGTAAGAATTGGCTACGCCCGCACGGGCCAGCTTCTCGGGAGCGAGCGAACGGAAGAGCAGGACGTTTGCGCTTCGGAGGAGAGTCAGCTCTTCGATCAGCGATGAAAGCGGGCGGGAGTCGAAGCTGGCGTTGGCGACGTAAAAGTTTTCGTCGAAGCCGGGGAGGGGAGTCTCGTCGCCGCGGCTGAAGCAGAGGGCTCGATAGCTGAAGACCCGCTCCGCGTCGATCAGATGGCCGATCACCTCGCGCAAGCTCCACTTCCCGGGTGCGTATCTGAAGGTCTCCCGATCTGCCTTGACGTTTTCCGCCAAGTGGCGGAGTTGGCTTTTCTGGCGGTCGAGGATCTCCAGGATGTCGCCCGGAGGCAGGCCGGAGATGTAGCCCGCGTAGAAGTCCGCATACTCGCCGGTTCCGGGTCGTTCGATCATGTGTCATCCCCTATTCTGGATACATGAAAGACCCACGGCGAGGATCTGGTCCTCGCCGTGGGCTCCTGCCTCAGTTCGCCGCTTCGCGCAGCGCGATCTTCTTGGACAGCTTTCCGCCCTTCAGGCTGTCGTAGCTCACCGTGACCTCGCCCTCTCCCTGGACCAGGAAGAAGAGGATGCGGGTGGAGAGACCGTCGACGCCGGGCACCATCAGGCGCTCGGGACGGTGCTCCTGAAGAGAGACCTTGTCGAGGTACGGATCGTCGACGAGGCCGCTCGAGAGCACCTTGGCGCCTGCAACGGTGGCGATGTCCTGGCGGTGGAGCTTGCCGTTCACCGCCGCCGCGGTCATCGAGGGGATGGCACGCTCGTTGAGCACCGGCACTTCCACCCGCCACAGGCGGTTCCCGACCTTCTTCACTGAGGCGCTGCCCATCGACAGCTTCGGCAGGTGATAGGCATTGAGGAGGATGAAGGCGTTGCTGCGGTGCGTCTCGTCCTCCTGCAACCAGCCCTCGGGGACGCGGCCCACGTCGCGCTTGAAGCCGCCGACCTCGATCTTCCCGTACTGCGGATGATCGTAGGGCTTCCACTCCACGAATTGACGGCCCAGGGAGAGGAGGTCGTTGAACTTCATCAGCTCTTCCTGGGTGGTCTCGCCGTCCTTGTCGAAGTCGGCCGGCGGGTTGTACATCTCGTTGGTGAAGGCCATCGCGCCCATGATGTTGTAAAAGTGATCGGTCGTGGAACCGTGGACGTTGTAGAGGTCCTTCCACGAGATCAGGTAGCGGTAGCCCGGGAGCAGCTTCTCGCCTTCCTTGCCGATCAGGTCGTAGGCCTTGAGGTCCTGCGGCGGATACGCCGGATCGGCTTTGGCCCCAGGGCCACGCAGGATCATCTGGCCGTTGTTGTGGTAGCTCTGCACGGCAGCCACGTTGGGGTGCTTCAGAACCCACATGGCGATGGCCCTCGTCTCCGGAATCGACAGGGGATAGGCGCCCGCCCCGCCCTGAACGTACTCGGGCTGCCAGGAGAAGCCCCAGGTGCGGTTGGGATCGACGTAGCCGACCGTGTCCTCGTTGACCTGGCCGTCGCCGTCATTGTCGAATCCCTCGTTGCCGATCAGGATCCAGTCGCCGAGCTCGCCGGGCTCGACATCCACGAGCAGCCGCGGGTCCTTGCGGTCCTGCCTGTGCGTGCCCTGGCCGAGCGGCACCTTCTTGCGCATGATGGTGACGTGGCCGTCGCCGTCCAGGTCGTCGAAGCCGTCCTCATCGGAGAGCCCGTCGCGGTCGTCGTCGACCGGCACCATCACGGTGCGCGGGAAGTCGGCGTCGGAAGGGCCCTTGAACCAGAGGGTCCGGCCGTCAGGGTTGACCACGGGAAGGATGTAGAAAACCGAGCGGTCGAGCATCTCGGTCACGCGCGGCAGACTGCCATAGTTCTTGAGGAGGTAGTCCACGGTGTAGAGCGCGGCCTCGGCTCCCTGCACCTCGTTGGCGTGGGTGTTGCCGTCGATGTACATGGCGGGCTTCGACAGCTCGGGGCCGGTCGCCGGATTGGTGATCGCGATCATCCAGAGGTCCCGCCCCTGGATGCTCTTGCCGATGCTTTCGAGGCGGGTCCATTTCGGATAGGCGGCGGCGTAGCCCTTGAGGAGGCCGGCGATCTCCTCGTAGGTGTTCAGGCGATTGAAGGATGCTGACGGCGGCGTCCCCTGCGGCTTGATGGGCTCCGCGAAAGAAGACGAAGTGGCTGCGAGGAGCGCCAGGGTCAAGAAAACAGATTTCATGGTGGTCATTCTCCCTTCCCGACGGTGGCGGTCTTCTGGTCGCGGCCGGCGTTGTCCGTGGTCAGATCGATCACGATTTTCGCGCCGGGATCGGCCCGCACGAGCCACTCGCCCGTGAGGCTGCCGGTCGTGCCGTCGAGCCGCTCGGCGGCCGCGAACGGATAGCCGGTCACCAGCTCGACATCCTTGCCCGTCTTGAGCGCAAGCCGCACCGGCAGGTGCGCGCGGGCGCGCTCCGCCTGTTTGGTATGGGTGGGGAGATAGCCACGGTTGCCGGCCACCGCCTTGACCCGGTAGATGCCGCCGCCGACGCTCTTCACGTCGAGCGACAGGATCTCCACCCTCGCCAGCTTGCCGGCGAGGTCGAGCACGGTTTCGGTGTGAGCACCGGCGGCCGGCTTCAGGACGGACAGCGGCGGATTGAGCTCCACGAAGGGATCGAGCCCTCCTACCTCGGCCTTGGTGCCATCGGGAAGGGAGACTGGGGTCCAAGGGGCGAAACCACCCTGAGCGTTGGCTTCGACCCAGGCCAGCACTTCGCGCTCACGCGCTCCGACCTCGCTCGGCTTGCCACTTTCCCCACTTCCTCCGGCCCCCATCGACTTCATGCGGTCCACCATCCCCTTGGGATCGACCTGGCCGCCCTTCAGGTAATCGATCACCACTTTCGCGGAGAACTGGGCGGGTGCCTTGTTCTCCTTGAGGAAGGCGCCGATCTTCTCCTCGCCGAGGGCGATGAACTCGTCGCTCGTCATGGCCGCTACCTTGTCCAGGGTCAGGGCGTCCGATTTTTCCCCATCGTTACCCTCGCTCTTCTTCTCGGCCTTGGGAATGCCCCAGACGTCCAGCTCGAGGGCCATGGCCCCGTACTGGAAGTAGAGCCAGGGCGTCAGGCCGCCCTTGCGGTACTGCGCGCCGGGGCGATCGTCGGCGAGGCCCGCCTTCTTGAGGCGCTCCTTGTAGCCCTCGGCGAACTTGTTGAGATAGGCCTGATCGCCCTCGTCGACCTTGGTGGCGGGGCCGACGCCGAGGAACTGCTGGAGCTGCTCCTTGGTGATGTTGTTCTGACGGATGAACGGGAGGGTCTGGGCCACGGCCCAGATCTCGTCGATGGTGTACTCCTGCTCGGGATCGAAGCCCAGGAACTTGGCTGCCTCGGGCGGCACCTTGAACTTCTGCGTCCCCAGGTCGCCGCCGCCGCCCAGGCTCTGCGGCGCGGCGAGCAGGTTGTTGGCCGGGCCGTAGACCACCGCCATGGCGACGTTGCGGCGGCCGAGCAGGAAGTCCATCACGGCCCTGGTCTCCGGCGCGTAGCTGGACCAGGGACCGGCTTCGGGAGTGGAATAGGGAAACATGTGGGGGAAGCCCTGGTCGGGCCAGATACCGTCCTCGCCGTCCTCGTTGGGCTTGCCGTCGCCGTCATCATCCCGGCCCTCGGACACCACGCGGTAGATTCCCGCCCTCTCCTCCATGGAGTCAGACTTCACGAGCACCCGCGGATCGGTGGCATCGGCCAGCCAGCCGCCGGCCGGATCGGAGATCCGCATACGGGTGATGATGCCGTCGCCGTTCAGGTCGTCCGCCGGGTCCTCGCCTTCGAGGCCGTCGAGGTCATGGTCCACTTTCATGGCATTGCCGCTGCGGCGGTCGCGCAGCTTGCCGAAGATGGCATCGTGGGCATCCGGGTTGAGAGTGGGAGCCACGTAGAAGGTGTAGGAGGCGAGGAGCTTCGCCGCCGGGCTGCCTGCCGGAGCGGCGAGCAGGGTCTGGATCAGGTCGAGGGCGGCCTCGGTTCCCGCGTTATGGTAGCCGGCGATGTTGGCGCCGACGAAGACCGCGGGCCGGGCATCGGGGTCGACACCTCCCGGCGCGGCCACGCGGGCCACGTAGAGAGGCCTGCCGCCAGCCGACTGGCCGATGGTGATCAGCTCCACCTCGCGCTGATTCCCCTTGGCCCATGCCTGGAGCTGTTGCTCGGCCTCGGCGAAGGAGTGATAGTCCTGATAGCTGACCGCGGCGCCTGCCGGGCCCGCCAGGGTCAGAAGACCGAGGACGGTACCTAAGACGGTGGCGGCCCGCCAGCCGGAGAGCGTTGCTTTCACGAGCACCTCCTGGAAACAAAATGGGTTGCGCGATGGAGGGCCGGGCACACCGACCCCAGTAGAGCTATACGGCTAGTTCGATGGGAGGTTTCATCCGCAACCGGGAGCTCAAGAAACCTTCTGGAACACAATCACAGGGCCTGTGACAGTGCGGTACTTTCCCCAGGTGCCTTTGTACGTCGGCGAATCCGGCGGGCCTGTGCGCTCGAGGGACAGAAGGAGATCCCCCTTGTAGTAAAGCGGCTCGCCGGGCGAGTTGCCCTCATACCTGTAGCTGTCGAAGAGCAGGTCGAGGCGATCCCCGTGCACCTGAGGTGTGCAGCGCACGCTGTCGGCAGACCCGTGGCCGACGGAGATAATAGAGGCTCCATCCCATACCTCGCCTATGGCAATATTGATCGAATAAGAAGTGATTCTCGCAGTTCCGTCGGCCGCTTGGCCGAGGTCTGAGACAAGCTCATAGCTCCCTGCCCAGTCCTGATGGCTGATGGGCTCCGGGGCGAGCGTCCGCAGACGGTTTCTGGGAATGTCCGGATTCTCGGCGAGGAGCTGCTGGTAGCGCTTCGCCCACTTCGCCACCACGGCAGGATTGCTCTGAGACTCATCCTCCCGCAACCGGGGCCATGACTCGCCGTTGCGGGTGTCAAAGAGGATGAACAGCCTTTTGAAAGCGTTCCTGTCGTAGACGCACACCAGGGTGCCATTGTCGGCGACAGCCGTCGCAATGTCGAAATCCTGCTCTTTGTCGAGTCTCGAGCCGAGATAACCCTTCGGCATCACGGACTGCCCGTTCAGGGTCACGTCATAGAGGAGATGGGGCTCCTCGCCGTCGTCCCAATCCCAGATTGCCGAGTACTGCCACCAGACTCGGATGCTGTAGCCGTCGCCGAAGTTGTAGCCCGTGACCGGCCTACGATACGCGCAGCCCATCAGCCCCATCATCAGCCCCACCATGAGGAGGGCCACCAGAGCCATCTTTGTGGACGTTCTCATCTAAGGGACCTCTCTTGTGCATCTTGTCACAACTGCTAGACAAGGGCCGGGGCTGGGACGTAAAACAGGAGCGAGAGAAAGGAGGCTGCGGATGTCTCTACTAGGGATCCTGTTCCTGCTGTCACCACTGCCTGCTACGCCGGCCGCGCCAACGGCGCCCATTGATATCGAGTTGAAGCAGGGGAGCCCGGACGAGGCCCGGACCCGGGACCAGCTCCTGCGCCTGTTCCAGGAGCACGACCTTGGGCGCTGGATCTTCACCCGCAAGGTCATGCTCGATGGCTCACCGAACCTGATCTCCCACAGCCATCCGGTCCTCACCCTGAGCACCGAGTATCAGAAGGACGACGACCTGCTGCTGTCCACGTTCGTCCACGAGCAGCTCCACTGGTATCTGGAAGAGAACCACGAGCGCGCCCTGCCTGCGCTTCAAGAGCTCCGCAAGCTCTATCCTGACGCGCCGGCCGGTCCCCGGGAGGGCGCCAGGGACCTCGAATCGACCTATCGCCATCTGATCGTCTGCTACTGGGAGATCCGGGCGGCCAAGGAGCTGCTCGGCGAGCTGCGTGCCTATCAGGTCGGACAGTTCTGGGCGCAGGATCACTACACGTGGATCTACCGCAAGGTTCTGGAAGAGGGGTACAAGATCGGGCCGCTGATCCACAAGCACGGGCTGGTCCCGGATGCCCAGAAGCGTGACCCGCGCCCATAGCCGAGGCCCTGCCTCACTTCTCTGGGGGCAATACTTTGACAACCTGAGCACAGCCAGGTACATTCATGTGTGTATGTCGGAGGTACTGGTATGGCACGGATGAACGTTGTTTTCAAAGACACTCTCCTGGAGGAGATGCGGGAGCTCGTTCCGGTCCGGCAACGCAGCGAGTTCATCGAAGAGGCTGTACGGGAGCGGCTTGCTCAGCTGAGGCAAATCAAGGCGGCTGAGGCCGCAGCGGGTGCTTGGAGCAATGAGGGCCGGGCAGATCCCTCTCGGGAAGTCGAGGAGGTCCGAAGTTCTTGGGATACCCGGCGAATTTCTGACGGCCCGGGCCATGGCTGACTTCCTCCTGGATTCCGATGTGGTGATCTGGCATCTCCGGGGACAGCCCTCAGTGGTCGAGATCGTACTGGGGTTGGCAAAGAAGGGCCGTCTTGGGCTGTCTGCGATTACCCGGGCGGAAATCCTCCTCGGCATGCGTGAACCTGAGCGGCGAGCGACCCTCCTCTTTCTTGATGCCTGCGAGACGCTGTCCGTCAATGCGGCCACCGCGGATCGCGCTGGTGAGATTTTCCGGGAATTTCGTACCCATGGGCTGACCTTGTCGCTACCCGATGCCCTGATCGGAGCCACAGCCCTGATTGCATCGATTCCGCTCTACACCTGCAACCCCCGCCACTATCCCATGCCTGAACTGGACCTCAGGCCGGTCGTCATCTAAAGCAATAGGGCGATCAATCCTCCGCAAGGGGTCCGTGGATAAACCGGAGGTTGCCCCCCACCAGGACGAGCCCTGCCATTCTCGACAGCTTCATCTCGACACCTCCACAGGATTAGACCGTTCCCAGCCGCGATGGGTTCCTCCGTGGAGGTGCCGTGTTCTTACGGGCTGGGCTCGATTCACTGCTAGAGTCGGCTTTGCGCTGGCGCGCGCCGCTTTAACGGCGAGTGGACCATCTACAATGTTCCTGAGGAAACCAGCCATGAACGAGTTGATTTTTGTTGTA
Source organism: uncultured Holophagales bacterium (assembly GCA_963741305.1). Taxonomy (GTDB): domain Bacteria; phylum Acidobacteriota; class Thermoanaerobaculia; order Multivoradales; family UBA5704; genus DATMER01. Next base: position 2,009,504 of record CAVUHL010000003.1, read on the forward strand.
GAGGAAGCGCCTGAGGGTGGCTTTATTGCCCGGGCTCTCGGAGAGTCCATCTTCACAGAAGCGGATGACCTTGGACAGCTTCAGGAGCAAGTGCGTGATGCCGTTCTCTGCCATTTCGAAGACGAGGATGCGAGGCCGAAGCTGATCCGGCTCCACTTCGTGCGCGAAGAGCTCATCGCCGTATGAGGCTACCTCGGGACGTCTCGGGTCAAGACTTGGCCCAGGCGCTCGCCACCCTCGGCTATCGGCTGACTCGCCAGACGGGCAGTCATCTGCGGCTCACCACGGAGGAAGCCGGACAGCACCACGTCACGATCCCGAGCCACGATCCACTTCGGATCGGAACTCTCGCCTCGATTCTCCAGGATGTGGCCCAACATTTCGGCTGGACACGCCAGCAAGTCCAGGAACGGATCTTCGGTAAGTAACAGTCGGCTAAGTCGAGGCACGGGCGGGCGCGGGAAGCCGGCTGCGCCTTGCGGCCCTGAGTGTTTGTCGTGAAGATCCTTCGATATGCGACAAATGACTCGTGCTGCGGCTCATGACGCGCGCACAAAGTCGCAGAGAGCGCTCTCATTGTCGCACCTAAGCCCATCTTCTCCGCACGGAAGCCTATGGTAGTGGAGCGCCTCCTCAAATCCATGCGCTGGACTATGTAATCGCGACAAAGAGGGGGGAAGCGAGCCTTCACGCACCTAATATGCTACGTGTTGCCGAATATTTGCGACATACTGTTGCCGATCTGCGACATGAAGGCAGATATTTGCTACGAAGTCGCCGCTTCGAACTGGATTTGGGCTATCAGTGCGACATGAATGACTCTGGTCGAACGCTGGAAGCCTGCCTTTACGGGAAATTGTCGAGGGAAAGTCGCAATCCCTCCGTCCTCTGCGACATGGTGCGCGTGCTTTGAGTCGCGGAAGTGATGCTTCGCGACACTTCGCGCGATCTCAATGGCGAGTCTTCAGCTCGCTAGTTCGCGCATCCTCTCCGCGAGCCGCCGTCGCACCGGTTCCGGGCAGGTCATCTCCAGGGCGCGGTAGAACGCTTCAGCCGCCTCGTGCGGATGTCCGGCTCGGGCGTGGAGCTCCCCCTCGGTGGCGGGGAGCAGGTAGTAATCATCCAGACGGATCGGCGCGAGGGCCGCGAGCCCCGCTTCCGGACCTTCGACCATGGCGAGGGCCACGGCCCGGTTGAGGGCCACGACCGGCGAAGGCTTGGCGTCGAGCAGCAGGTCGTAGAGCCGCAGGATCTCCGGCCAGTCGGTCTCGCCGGCGTTGTGTGCGGCCGCGATCCCCGCTTCCAGGTGATAGACGGAGAGCTCTTCGCCCCTCGACGAGCGGTCCAGGTGGCGGAAGCCGGCCGCGATCATCCCCCGGTCCCAGGTCGAGCGGTCCTGCTCGGAAAGGAGCAGGAGGTTGCCTTCCGAGTCCACCCGCGAAGCCAAGCGGGCTCCCTGGAGGTGGAGGAGGGCGGCGAGGGCGTGCGCCTTAGGCGTGTCCAGGGCAGGATGACCCGCCACGAGACGGGCCAGGCGGATCGCTTCGTGGCAGATGTCGCGGCGTATCAGGTCCTCGCCGCGATGGGTGGAGTACCCCTCGTTGAACATCGCATAGAGCACTTCGAGCACCGAATCGAGCGCGGCCGGCAGGTCACGCGGCAACTCGAAAGGCGGCCTCGCCTGTTGAAGCCGGTGTTTTGCCCGCACCAGCCGCTGCGCGACCGTGGCTTCCTTGGCGAGGAAGGCGCGGGCGATCTCCGGCACTCCGAAGCCGCCCATGGTCTTCAGGGTGAGGGCCACCCGCGCCTCGGGTGGGACCGCGGACTGGCAGCAGATGAAGATCAGGCGGAGCTGGTCGTCCATTTCCGTCTCTGGCTCCGGCCCGGTCAGCGCGGCGGCCCAGACGCGGATGTCCTCTTCCTTGCTCGCCAGCGAGGCGTTTCGCCGGAGCGCGTCCAAGGCGCGGTTCTTTGCCACCTGGATCAGCCAGCCGGTCGGGTTTTCCGGCACGCCGCGGAAAGGCCAGGTGCGCAGGGCCTGGAGCAGGGCCTCCTGCACCACGTCCTCGGCGAGGTCGAGGTGGGCGGGGCCGAAGATCCGGGTGAGCCCGGCGACCATCCGCCCCGCCTCGCGGCGGAACAGATGGTCGACGAGGTGGTTGACGTCCCCCATGGCTACGAGGTGGGCTCGACCTCGCGCAGCTCGATCCAGCCGTACTCCAGGTGCGGGCAGGTCTTCGCGATTTCGGCGGCCTCGCCGTAGTCCGCGGACTCGATCACGAAGAAGCCGCTGAGAACCTCCTTGGTTTCGCTGTAGGGGCCGTCGGCCACGGCCACGCCTGAGCCGTTCGGCCGCAAGTGGCGGCCACCCTCGTCGCGCAGCTTTTCGCCCCCGGCCAGCTTGCCGCGCTCGGCGAGCCCCCGGCTCCAGGCGCCGTAGCGCTCGATGACCCGTTGCATCTCTTCAGGCGTCCAGTCCTTCGCGACTTCCGGCGACTCATGCAGGAACATCATGTACTTGGGCATCGTTTCCTCCTTGCGCGGATGGCCGGTTGCCATCCTAATGTTTGTCCATCCCGATGACGAACGAGAGCGGGAGAAATCGACAGAGGCCGTCGATTTGCGCCAGAGATCCAGTCCATGGAAGGATTCAGGGAAATGAGCGGTAACGAGCCATCGAGGGGCCCCTCGCGCCGGGTCGTGGTGATCGAGGACAACGTAGACGCGGCCGAGAGCCTGCAGCTCCTTCTGGAGATCTGGGGGCATCAGGTCGAGATGGTCCACGACGGTCCGGCCGGCCTGGAGGCGGTCCGGAGGTTCGAGCCCGACGTCGTGCTCTGCGACATCGGGCTGCCCGGCGGGATGGACGGCTACGAGGTGGCCCGCCGGTTGCGCTCGGCCGGAAGCACGGCGCGGCTCGTAGCCCTGACCGGCTACGGGCAACAGGAGGACCAGCGGCGCGCCCTCGAAGCGGGGTTCGACCTGCACCTGACCAAGCCGGTCGAGCCCGTCGCCCTTCAGAAGCTCCTCGCCGCCCCCGAAGCGCTGCCGGTCGGGTAGGCCTGCATGGAGCTGATCTCCACCCAACTGATCTCCACCCAACTGATCTCCACCCATATTGGCGCCGACTTCGACGCCTTCGCGGCCATGGTCGCGGCCTCCCGTCTCCATCCCGAGGCGAAGATGTTTTTCCCCGGCTCTCGGGAGGAGTCGTTGCGCCGGATGCTGGAGAGCGGCCTCGTGGAGCTGTCCGAGCTGCGGCATAAGGAGGTCGATCCCGCGGCCCTGACGCGCGTGATCCTCTGCGACGTCCGGCAGAAGGAGCGGATCGGCGTGGTGGCCGAGTGGCTGGAGAAGTACCCCGGGATCGAGGTCTGGGCCTACGACCACCACCCTGACACCGAGTCGGATGTCGAGGCCCAGGGCGGAATCGTGGACCCGGGCGCGGGCTCCACTTCCACGATCCTGGTGGAGGAGCTGCGGCGCCGGGGCATGCTTTGCAATGCGTCGGAGGCTGACCTGCTCCTCCTCGGGATCTACGAGGACACCGGCTCGCTCACCTACGCCACCACGAGCCCGCGCGACTTTGAGGCCGCGGTCTGGCTCCTCTCCCAGGGTGGCGACCTGGCGACCGTGCGGCGCTTCGTCTCCCGATCGCTCGATCCCGAGCGCCTGGAGATCCTTCACCGGATGACTCAGCGCCTGGAGGTCCATCGCATCCACGGCCACAGGATCGGCATCGTGGAGGTGGACCTCGATACCTACGTCGAGGAGCTGGCGCCGCTCGTTTCGCGCTGCCTGGAGGTGTTCGAGCTGCCGGCGCTCTTCGCCCTCTTCGGCGAGGGGACCGAGGGGGACCGGGTCACCCTGATTGCACGGGGCGGCCTGGATGGCTTCGACCTCGGCGAGCTCCTGGCCGTTTTCGGAGGAGGGGGCCACGCGACTGCGGCCTCGGCGCGCATCAAGGGGGCCACGACCCTGGAGGTTCGCGAGCGGCTTCTCCAGGAGCTGAGCACGGCGCTGCCTCCGGCCGCCCTCGCCCGCGACCTCATGATCTCTTCCTATGTCGAAATTCCGGCCGGGACTTCCGTCGAGAAGGCCAAGGCCCTGCTCAACACGCGCCGGGTGAACGCCGCCCCGGCCGTTGGAGACGAGGGCAAGGTGATCGGGATCGTGTCGCGCCAGATCCTCGATGCGGCTCTCCAGCACGGCCTCGGAGCGCGGCCGGTTTCGACGGTTATGACCCGTGAGATGGAATGGATCGATCCCGAGGCGCCGGCCGAAGCGGTGGGGGAGCGGATGCTCGCCCGCCACCCGCGGTTCGTGCTGGTGGGAGATCCCTCGTCCGGAAAGCCCCTGGGACTGATCACCCGCATGCAGGTGCTCCGGCATCTCCATGGCCGGCTGTCGGATTTTGAGCGGCGCTTCGACCGCCGGACCGAGCAGCTCCGGGAGAAGAAGGAGAGGGTCGCCGATCTTTTAGAGGAGCGCTTGCCCGAGTTCCTGCTGCGACGCATCAGGACGATTGCGGCGGTCTCGCAGCGGCACGGCATCTCGGTCTACCTGGTGGGCGGCTTGGTGCGTGACCTGCTGCTCGACCGGGAGAACCGCGATCTCGACCTCGTGGTGGAGGGGGACGGCCTCGGTTTTGCCGCGCTCCTGTCCGAGGAGCTGGGCGGCCGGGTGCGGACGCATCCGGTCTTCCTCACGGCCGTGGTGGTGGACCCCGACGGCTTTCACATCGACATCGCCACGGCGCGGAGCGAGTTCTACCGGGCGCCCGCGGCTCTGCCCGAGGTGCAGACCTCCGCCCTGCGGCAGGATCTGTACCGGCGCGACTTCACGATCAACACCCTGGCGATCCGTCTCGGCCCAGGGACGGCGCCCGAGCTGATCGACTACTTCGGCGGCCGGCACGACCTCAAGGAAAAGACGCTGCGGGTGCTGCACAGCCTCTCCTTCATCGACGATCCCACCCGTGTGCTGCGCGCGGTCCGGCTGGAGCTGCGGCTCGGCTTCCACATCTCGTCCGAGACGCTGCGGCTGGTGGAGGTGGCACTGGACGAGGGGATCTTCGATCTCCTCTCCGGTTCCCGCCTGCGGGACGAGCTCGTGATGCTGCTCAACGATCCGGCCCTCGCCCTGCGGGGGATCGAGCGCCTGGCCGAGCTCGACCTGCTGCGCGTGCTCCATCCGGAAGTTTCATGGGGAGATGATTCCCGCGAGCGGCTCCGTGGCGCGCGGGCGGCCTGGGACTGGTACCATCTGGAAGGGCTCACCGATCCTCCAGTGCGGGTCTGGCGCCTGCACCTGATGGCTCTTTCCGGCAAGTTGGGGGAGCGGCTCGCCGACCGCCTGATGCTGGCCGGCGAGGACCGGCGGCTTCTGGTCTCCTTCCCCGGGCGCCTGGAGCAGGCGCGGAGGGCGCTCGAAGCTCCGGACCTCCTCCCGCACCAGGCGCTGGAGGCCCTGGAGCCGCTCCAGGGAGAGGAGCTGCTGTTGTTGATGGCGAGCGAGGATGATGCCGTACGGACTTGGGTGCGCCGTTATCTGAGCGAGCTGCGTCCGTTCGAGCTGGGAATCCGGGGCGCCGACCTGGTAGCCGCGGGCGTGCCGCCGGGTCCGCGCATCGGCGAGGCCCTGAAAGCCACAAAGAGGGCGCGGCTGGACGGCCGGATCGGAGCCGGGGAAGAGCTCCGGCACGCTCTCGAGGAGATTTGATGCGACGCTGTTGTTCCCTGCTGCTGCTCTTGGCGCTGCCTCTTTCGGCGAGGGAGTCGGACCGCACCGTGGAAGTCCTCCGCTACGGCTGCGCCAATGAGGTGGGGCACCGCGAGATCACGTTGTTCCGCAATGGCACGGTGCGCTTGTTCGATGGCCCTCCCGGCGAGGAGCTGATGGGCCTGGCGGAGCTCTCCCCGGAGGAGCTGACCGGAGCGCTGAACCGTCTGCAGGGCGAGGACCTCTCCGAAGCCCGGAACCTGCACAAGGGGATCGACGGCCCCTACATCGAGCAGTGCGAGCTCCATCTCCTGCTCCCGGACCGGAAGCCGGAGGTCTACCACTTCGGCCGCTATGACGCCCTCCCCCTGAACCTTTCCCGCGTGCTCCGCATCGCGGAAGACCTCGCCGCGGAGGTCGATGACTTGAAGGGCGTCGAGGAGCTGCCGGTCAATTACGTGCCGCGGCAGTACGACATCCTCAAGCGGCGGGACAACCAGCGCTACAAGATCATCCGCTTCACGGCCGACAACAACGGGGTGGAGCTGCAGGGGATCGACCAGCCGATCTTCCTCATCGTCCTGCGGGAGGAGATGCGGAAGGAGTTCGTGGCCCTCCTGTCGAGAGAAAAATGAAGCCGGGGGTGAGGGTCACGGGCGGCGCCTTCCGTGGGCGCGGCCTCGCAGTGCCGCCCGGAGCGCGTCCCACCGAAGGCCGGGTCCGCGAGGCCCTCTTCTCGATCTGGAGCGACCGCATAGAAAACGCCCGCGTCCTCGACCTCTTCGCCGGCAGCGGAGTGGTGGGGCTGGAAGCCCTGGGCCGAGGCGCGATTTCGGCCTTGGCGGTGGACGACAACCTGCCGGCGATCAAGATCCTGGAAGTGAACGCTGCTCTGCTCAAAGACAGCGGGATCAAGATCCGCCGCCTCACCCTCCCTCCCGGGCTCTCCCGTCTGACGGGGCCCTTCGACCTGGTCTTTGCCGATCCCCCCTACGCCTTTGAGCCTTACGGAGAGCTGCTCGCCGGAGTGGCTCCGCTGCTCGCGCAGGACGGAGAAGTGGTCGTCGAGCACTCCTCCCGGCGCGAGATGCCGCTCGAAGCGGGTCCGCTGGTGAGGGTGGACGTGCGGCGGTACGGGGAAAGCTCGCTGAGCTTCTATAGAAGAATTGGAATAATAAGTTAAAGCAAGCGCTTGCACCTTCCGAACCGGATGTACTGGCTGTTCGGACGAGTAGCAGGGCATCCCTTACTCAAATAGAGAGGTGAAGGATGGCGCTTCGGAATCGGAAGTGGTTGGCGACAGCTTTGTTCTCGGGGCTGTTCGCCGCCGGGCTTCAGGCCCAGAACGTCGAGCAATGGTGCCGGTGGGAGAACACACGGCTGTCCGCAAACGACTATCAGCCCAATGACAACCCCTATCGCAAGCTGACGCTGAACGTGACGTTCACACCCCAGGCCGGCACGTGCTCGGGCTCCATGTGGTGCACTCCGTTTACCGTCCCCGGTTATTGGGATGGCGGCAAGACCTTCAAGATCCGCGGCACGTTCCCGGCGGGGACCTGGGACTGGAGCATGACGTGCAGCGGCACGTCCAACGGCTTCAACTGCGCCAACGATCCGGCGCTCAATGCGCCGACGGCAACGGGCTCGTTCGTCGTGAGCAACGGCCCGGGCCAGTGCGACCCGGCGCAGACCAGGACGTACGACCTCCTCGAGAAGGGCCTTCCCCTGCCGACCACGAACGCCACCCTGCTCAAGTCCCTGACCTACGGCGACGGAGTGACGCCCTACCACTGGCGGGCCGACACCACTTGGAGGGGACCGATCGCGGAGATCAAGGACCCGGCCAACACGGTCAACGGCGTGTTCAATCCACTCAAGTGGAAGCAATTCCTCGACGATCGCGTAGCCAAGGGGTTCAACACCGTACTGATCGGCGTGGCATCCTCCGCCGACGATCCCACGGACGGTACCCAGCTCCTCTTCGAGGACATCGGCACGCCCTGCACCGGGGCGACCTACCCCAAGTCGTGCTCCCGCTGGCGCCCGCTCAAGTACTGGCGCCAGTTCGACGAGATCGTCAAGCTGGCGAACGACCGCGGCATGGTGGTGGTCATCACCTCCGTCATGGACCCGCAGGGCAACGCCACCAACTCGAACCCGATCTATCCCGATCCGGCGGACGCCGAGATCTTCGCGCGCAACCTGGCGGGCCGCATGGCGGGGAGCCATGTGATGTTCTCGCCTTCGCTGGACGATCCGCTCAGCGCGTCGAGCACGCTCCTGGATGCGGTCGGCGCCAAGCTCCGCGCGACGGCTCCACGCCACCTGATCACAGCGCACCTGGCCGGGCAGTCGAGCATCTGCGACTACGTGACCGTGCACGGCAAGAGCTGGCACCAGATCCACCTGTTTCAGAGCGGACACGCGAAGAGCGCCAGCAACGCATGCCCCGGCTTCGGCCTGAACAGCTATGAATGCTCGGTCTACCGCGCCCGGATGATGCCGGACTGGCTGGCGCCGAACCCCACGGCTCCGCCGGGTTGCATCCCAGCAGCGGGGCTGACCCCGACCAAGGCGAACGGCAACGCCGAGGCCGCCTACGACGTGGTGGACACGCCGGCGACCCAGACGATCGACTCCGCTTACGGCGTGCGACATACCGGCTATGCGAGCGCTCTCAACGGCGCCTTCGGAGTGACCCTCGGGGTGGAGGGGATCGTCCTGTGGAGCAATCCAATCAACCGGCTCAACAGCCCGGCCGCCGACGACATGAAGTACCTGGGTGAGCTCTTCGACCTGAGCCCGTGGCAGATGCTGCAGCGGCGGACGCCGCGCATCAAGAACCAGCCGACGCTGGCTTCGGACGAAGACAAGAAAATGATCATGGCTGCGACCCTCGACAGCAAGTTCGCCATGATCTACATGCCCGACAACGCGGACGTGCAGTTCGATGGCTCGTTCCTGTCCGGCTTCGACTGCTCTCTTGCGGACCGTGGAGGCTGGACCATCACCTGGGTGAATCCCAGGACGAAGTCCACCGCGTCCCAGGGAGCCTGCACGAACATCGCGCTGAACGGCGCCACCCGGAAGATCACGCGGCCAGGCGGAACGTGCGCCGACGGCGACCTGGGCAACTGCGACTGGGTCGTGCAGATCAGGAAGGTCGGCTTCTACGGCGCTTCCGCCGTGGGGCCTGTGAGCCTCGCGGTCTGGGCCGAGCCTCTGGACGAAGGCTGGAGCATCGAAGCCAGGCAGGAGGGCGGCGAAGCGTTCGCCGTCAGCGAGCCGACTGAAAACAGCCGGATCGCGAAGCAGCCCGTGGTGGCCAGCGATGCGGCTGGCGCCCATTTCGTGGTCTGGGAATCCCAGACGGGCGACGACCAGCTCGACATCCTGCTGCGCCGCGTCGACGGCAAGGGGCGCCTCCTCGACCACGAGTACACTGTTAACGTCACCCGCGAGTACGACCAGACGAATCCATGGGTCGCCACGAACCCGGCGGGGAAGGGCGGGCTCATTGCCTGGGCGAGCCATGCGCAGGACGGCGATCTCGGGGGCATCTTCGCGCGCCTGATCAATCCGGCAGGCGTCCCTTTCGGTCAGGAGATTCAGGTGAACGAGGTCACAGCGGGCCGGCAGGACTTCCCGGAAGTGGTGATGTCCCCCGACGGGAGCTTCGTCGTAGCCTGGACGAGCGGCGGGCAGGACGGGGATGAGGAGGGGGTTTACCTCCGGCGGTTCGACTCGCGCGGACGCCCCCTGTCCGGCGAGGTCCGGGTCAACGAGACGACAGCCGGTGCGCAGTGGCTGTCGGCCCTGGAGCCGTTGACGGGAGGCGGGTTCCTGGTGCGCTGGACCGGCTACTCCCCGGATGGCGAAGACCTGGGTCTGCTCGCGCGCCTGTATGACGCCTTCGGAAATCCGATCGGCGGAGAGCAGGCCGGATCCACCGCACGGTAAACGGTCCGACCCGATGCGCCGGTGCCAGCGGGAACCGGCGCACGGTCTTTACGACTTCCGCGTGCTCGTAGCCCATTCTCCTCAGAAACTTCCACGGGCTTCGGGTCGGGGGCACATCCACGATATCCACGAGGGCGACGGGGAGTCCCCGGGCCAGGGTCTCCCCGATGCCGTCCGTGAGCCTCTCCAGTCCCTCCTCGGCCGGCAAGCGGACCGAGTAGCTGGTCATCGAGACCGCCGGGGCAACCGGCTTCAGCTCGAGCAGCACCTCCATCTCGTCGAAGCCCGGGTAGACGATGAGGCCTGCCTCTCCAAGCTTTTCGATCGTCGCGAGCCTCTCCTGCCGTGGATATAAGACCCGGCGGTAGCCCACATCCACCACGTTCCAGAGCAGCGCGATCATCCCCAGAACGACTGCTTTTCCGCGCAAGCGGGCGCCGAGCGCGCCGAACGCCACGGCTAGCTGCACGTAAAACTGATCGTCCGAGTTGTTCCAATAGATCCCAAAAGCGAGCACGGCCGCGGCCCAGATGCCAGCAAGAAGGAGCGCCGATCGGTCGCGGGCGAAGAGGAGCGCACAGCAAGCGGCAAGAAAAGCGGCGGCGCGGAGAGGGACCGTCAGATCCATCTGGTCCCGGAACGCCGCGACCAGGGGAGTCAGGTCCACGAGCGCGCAGGCCGACCCATACAGGGCCCGGGCGGTCGACACGAAGAAATCGGTCATTCCATACGCCGCCTCGACGCGGGGTGTATCGCTGCCGCCGCCGTAGCGGGTCATCCAGTCGAGGAAGCCATGAGGCGTTGGCGAAGAAGCCCACGCCGCCGCAAACACCGGCACGGTCGCCAGGGTTCCGATCAGTGCTCCGGCTGCATGCTTCGGCCTCTTCCACAGCGCGAGGGCCAGAGCCGGACCCAGCAGGAGGTTCTCGATGAAGAACGCCGCGGCCAGGGTTACCGAGAGGCCCGCTGCCAGGGAACGGGGGAGCGACGGCCGTTCCAGGTACCGCAAGATGAGCCAGGCTACGCCGACCACCGCGGGCATCTGGACCATGTAGGCCTCGTCCATCACCCAGAGCCGGGCGAAGGCGGAGCTGAACGCCAGCCAGGCAGTCGCATGGTTCGCGGCAAATCGGCTCGGAGCAAGCCGTCGAGCCACTCCGAAGCGGAAGAGGCCGGCGGCGAGCGATCCCGCCAGGATGCTGAGCCGGCGCAGGTGATCGGCCGCCTCCGCACGGGAGCCGATATCTGACAGATTCATCCACCAGGCGCCGAGAGGCTCGACGAGGAGGTGGTTGGGATTCCAATGGGAGAAGCCGGCGGAGAGGTTGTGGCTCTGACCCACGCCGTCCGGCGAGATGTGTCCGATGGGGAGGAGAAGGAGGACGAGCGCGGAGAGGAAGGACCAGCAGAGCGCGTCGCGCAGGTCGGGAGACCTCATTCCCGGAGGAAGAACGCCAGCTCCTCCAGGAAGATCCGGAGGTCCACGTTCTTGAGCAGCACATCGGACCGGCGCTTCACGCGGACGGGGGCGAAGTTGAGCACCCCTCTTACCCCGGCGTCTGCCAGGGCCTCATAGTTCTCCTGCGCGGCCTCGGCGGGGACGGCGAGCACGCCGATTTCCGCACCGGCCTCGCGCACGACCTCGACCAGCTCCGAGGCGTGGCGGATCGTGAAACCAGCGATTTCCCGCCCAACCTTGGCTGGGTCCGTGTCCACGCCGGCCACCACCCGGAACGCGCCGTAGTTGAAGCCGAGGTACTGCGCGAGTGCAGTACCCAGGTTCCCCATGCCGACGATCACCATGGTGTGCTGGCGGTCCAGTCCGAGAAGCGAGTTCAGGTGGTCCGCCAGCTCCTCGACCTCGTAGCCGACGCCGCGGATGCCGAACTCTCCGAACTGCGCGAGGTCCTTGCGGATCTGGGTGGCGGAGAGGTGGTAGCGCTGCGCCAGCTCCTGCGAGGAGACGCGCTTGATCCCCATCTCCTGCAAGTGCCGGAGGCAGCGCAGATAGAACGAAAGCCGGTTGAGGGTGAGCGGAGAGACCTCCTCCGCCGGGCCCATCACCTCGCGGTTGCTTCGAGAAGCCACTGCACCAATTCCCAGGGCCAGATGCCGAGCGCCAGAGTGCCCAGGGCCGCCACCACCGCCGCGGTCCGGCCCCAGACGTCGAGCAGGAGCCCCTCGGGCTGGCGCTCTTCTGCCTTCATGTAGAGGTAATAGACCACCCGCAGGTAGTAGAAGACACCGACCAGGCTGGCCAGCACGCCGAGCACGGCGAGGCCCACGAGGCCGTCGCCCACCGCGTTCAGGAAGACGAGGTACTTGCCGAAGAAGCCCACGGTGGGCGGAATACCGCCCAGCGACAGCATGCAGATTGCCAGGCAGGCGGAGAGCAGCGGGTAACGGTAGCCGTGGCCCGCGAGATCGGAGATCAGGTGCTGCTCGCCCGGACGGTCGTAGAGCATGGCCACCACGGTGAACGCGCCCGCGTTCATGAGCACGTAGGCGAGCAGGTAGACGATCACCGGCATGAGCGAGCCGCGGTCCCTGCCGGGGGCGATGACCACCAGCGCGAGCAGCAGGTAGCCCATGTGCGCAATGCCGGAGTAGGCGAGCATCCGCTTGATGTCGCGCTGCGCCAGGGCCAGGAGGTTCCCGACCAGCATCGAGAGCACCGCGAGCGCCGCGATCACGACCGTCCACTTTTCAATCGCCTCCGCGCCGCCGCTGCTCACCACCGCGTCGAGAAGGCGATAGAGCACCAGCGCGCTCGCCACCTTGGGCGCCACCGAAAGGAACGCCACGAACGGCGTGGGCGCGCCCTGGTAGGTGTCCGGCGACCAGGCGTGGAACGGCACGATGCTCATCTTGAACGCGAAGCCCGCGACCAGCAGCAGGAGGCCCAGGCTGGCGCCGACCGGGATCCCTTCGGCTCCAGCGAGCTTCGGGCCGATCTCCATGAGGCGCGTGCTTCGTGTGGCGCCGTAGAGCATGGCGATGCCGTAGAGCACGAACGAGCTGACGAAGGCGCCCATCAGGAAGTACTTGATGGCCGCTTCGCTCGCGATCGCGATGCGGCGGTGGAACGCCGCCAGCGTGTAGAGGCAGAAGGAGAACAGCTCGAGCGCCAGGAAGATCGTCAGCAGCTCGGTACCGCGCAGCATCAGCAGCAGGCCGGCCGCGCACCAGAGCAGCAGCGCGTGGTACTCGCCGGCGAGGATGCCCTCGCGCCGCAGATAACCTTGCGAAGCGAGCAGGCAGAGGCCGGTAGCGAGCAGGATGACCAGCGACAGCGCGTAGGTGGCGCCGCTCGTCTCCAACAATCCGCCCCAGGTCAGGAAGGAATCGCCGGGAGCCGTGCGCCAGGCATAGGACGCGCCCCAGGCCGCGATGGCCACCGAGATCACGGCGAGCAGCGTGAACGAGCGGCGCAGCCGGGGAGCGATGGCATCGAGCAGCAGGATCACGATCCCCGCGCCGCAGAGGATCATCTCGGGCAGCAGGCTGATCAGGTCGGCGCGGTTCATCGTCCGGTCTCCGAGATCATTGCGGTCGGCCGGAGGCTTGCCTGGGCGACTTCGGGCCGCTCGAGGCCCGCGTTGAACTCGGTCAGTGTCCGGGTCAGGGCCTCGCGGCTCGGCTTCAGAAAGGTTTCCGGCGCCACGCCGATCCAGAGCATGAACACGCACAGCGGCACCAGCGCCGCGACCTCGCGGAACGAAAGATCGCGCAGCTCGCGGTTCTCCTCCTTGGTGATCGGGCCCCAGATCGTGAGCTGGATCATCTTGAGCAGGTAGATGGCCGCGAGCACCACGCCGAACGTCGCCACCACCGCGGGCCAGCCCAGCGAGCGGTAGACGCCGGACAGGATCAGGAACTCGCCCACGAACCCGTTGAGGGCCGGCAGGCCTACCGAGGCCAGGCTGGCGAAGATCAGGAAGAAGGCAAAGAGCGGCACCACCTTGGCGAGCCCGCCGAACTCCGAGAACTTCTTCGTATGCCGGCGGTCGTAGAGCATGCCTACGAGAAGGAAGAGCGCGCCGGTCGAGAGGCCATGGTTGACCATCTGGAGGAGCGATCCCTCCCATGCCACCTGATCGATCGCCAGGAGCCCCAGCATCACGAAGCCGAGGTGGGCGATGGAGGAGTAGGCCACGAGCTTCTTCATGTCGTCCTGCACCCAGGCGACGAGAGCGCCGTAGATGATGCCGATGAGTGCGAGCCCCACCAGGAGCGGCTGCGCCACTTCCGTGGCCTTGGGGAAGAGCGGCAGGGCGAAGCGCAGAAAGCCGTAGGTGCCGAGCTTGAGCAGGATGCCCGCCAGGATCACCGAGCCGCCCGTAGGCGCCTCCACGTGCGCGTCCGGCAGCCAGGTGTGGACCGGGAACATGGGCACCTTGATCGCGAACGTCAGGGCGAAGGCTGCGAACAGCCAGATCTGCTGGTGGACCGGGAAGTCCAGCCGCAGCATGTCCTCGTACGCGAAGCTCCAGACGCCGCCGTTGAGCCGCTGGAAGCTCCAGGCCATCCAGAGGATGCCGACCAGCATCAGCAGGCTCCCCGCCATGGTGAAGAGGAAGAACTTGACCGCCGCGTAGATCCGCCGCTCGCCGCCCCAGATCCCGATGATCAGGTACATCGGGACGAGCATGACCTCCCAGAAGATGTAGAAGAGGAAGAGGTCCCAGGCGAACAGCGTACCGAGCACGCCGGTGGTGAGGAGCAGCATCGACGCGCCGAACGCCGGCCAGTGGCGGTCGATCCCCTTCCACGAGCCGAGGAGCACGATCGGCACCAGGAAGATGCCGAGCATCGCCAGCGGCATGGAGATGCCGTCCATCACCAGGTCGTACCGGATGCCGTAGCCCTCGATCCAGGTGTATCGGCCATCGCCCACGCGCGGGAACGTGCCGTCCGCGCCCAGGTGGGTGAACAGGTACAGCACGGCGAAGGCGAGCTCGATCAGGGAGACGGCCAGGGTATAAACCTTGGTGGCATTCACTGCCCTGCGCGGAAAGAAGAGCAGCGGCAGGCAAGCGATCATCGGAAAGAAGACGAGCCGCGTCAGCGTGTTGCCGAGGAGCAGTTGGAGGATCGTTTCCATGTCGGTCCGATCAGATGAGGAGCCAGGCGAACAGGGCGATCACGCCCAGGAAGAAGTAGAGCGCGTAGTTGCGGACGTTGCCCGTGGTGCTCAGCCGTCCGACCTCGCCGGTCAGCTCGGTCAGCCAGGCACCGCCCTTGATCAAGCCGTCGATGAAGAGGTTGTCGACCACCTTCCAGAAGAAGGTCGACATCGCGGCCAGCGGCCGGACGATCAGGCGGTCGTAGACCTCGTCGACGTAGTACTTGTTGACCAGCAGCCGATGGATCGCGGGGAATCGGTCAGCCCAGACGCGGCCGCGCTCCAGCGCGTCGGCAGGCCGGTAGATCGAGCGCGCGTACAACAGTCCTCCCGCGGCGATGGCCGTGGTGAGGATCACCAGCGCCCACTCCAGCCCGGTTCCGAGGCCGTGCTCCGCCGCTTCGCGGATCGGCTTCACGACCGGCTCCAGGTAGTGATGGAACCAGTTGTGTCCGCCGAACAGCTCCGGAATCCCCAGCCAGCCCGCGGTGACCGCACCGATCGCGAGGATCCAGAGCGGCACGGTCATGACCGCCGGAGACTCATGCAGGTGATGCTCCTGCTCGTGCGTTCCCCGGAACTTCCCATGGAAGGTCATGTAGAACGCTCGCGCCATGTAGAAGGCTGTCATCCCGGCGGTGATCAGGCCGACGAGCCAGAGCAGCCAGTGTCCACTAGAGGCGGCGGCATGCAGGATCTCGTCCTTGCTGAAGAACCCGGCGAGCGGCGGGATGCCGGCGATGGCGAGCGTGCCGATCCAGAAAGTCCGGCGGGTGTGCGGCAGGTGCGGACCGAGCCCGCCCATCTTCCGCATGTCCTGCTCGCCGCCCATGGCATGGATCACCGAGCCCGAGCCGAGGAAGAGCAGCGCCTTGAAAAACGCGTGCGTCATTACGTGGAAGATCGCCGCGGTGTAGGCCATGAGCCCCGCGGCCAGGAACATGTAGCCGAGCTGCGAGACGGTGGAATAGGCCAGGACTTTCTTGATATCGGTCTGTGCCATGCCGATCGTGGCCGCGAAGATCGCGGTCAGCGCGCCGATCACCGCCACCAGCATCGAGATCCCGGGCGCGTGCTGATAGATCAGGTTCGAGCGCGCCACCATGTAGACGCCAGCCGTGACCATGGTGGCTGCGTGGATCAGCGCGGAGACTGGCGTCGGGCCAGCCATGGCGTCCGGCAGCCAGACGAAGAGCGGGATCTGCGCGCTCTTGCCCGTGGCGCCGATGAAAAAGCAAAGCGCCACGAAGCCGGCCAGCGTCAGGCCGAGCGTGTAGGGGGCTCCGAGAGCCGCCGGAGTCGCCTTCTCGAAAAGCTCGGTGTAATTGAGCGTGCCGAACGCCGCGATCAGGGCGAACATGCCGACCAGGAACGCGAAGTCGCCGATGCGGTTGACGATGAACGCCTTCTTGCCCGCGGCCGGCGGCACCTTCTCCTCGAAGTAGAAGCCGATCAGCAGGTAGGAGCAGAGGCCGACCCCTTCCCAGCCCACGAACATCACGAGATAGTTGTTGCCCAGGATCAGCGTCAGCATCGCCCACATGAACAGGTTCAGGTAGGCGAAGTACCGGCGGTAGCCCGGGTCGTGACCCATGTAACCGGCGGAGTAGACATGGATCAGGAAGCCGACGAAGGTGACCACGAACAGCATCACCGCCGAGAGCGGATCGAGCAGGAAGCCCACGTCGATCTTGAGCTGTCCGGCCGTCCAGGCGTAAAGGGTCTGCTCGAAGATCTCCCTGCCCCGGAATTCCAGAAGGCAGCCGAGCGCGAGGAGGAGCGAGAGCAGCGGCCCACCCAGGCCAAGCGCGGTGACCAGCGCCTTGGGGGGACGGCGTCCCAGGAGGCCATTCAAGGCCGCGCTGGCGAGCGGAAGCAGAGGGATCAGCCAGAGGAGCTCGAGCATTAGCTGGTTACCAGCGCATCAGGTTGATGCGGTTGACGTCGATGGTGCGCCGCTGGCGGTAGACGGCGATGAACAGGGCGAGCCCGATCGCCGCCTCGGCGGCGGCCACCGCCATGACGAAGAACACGATGACCTGGCCGGTGTGGTCTCCCCACTGCCGCGCGTAGGCGACGAGGGCCAGGTTGCCGGCGTTCAGCATCAGCTCGATCGAAAGGAAGATGCTGATGCCGTTGCGCCGTGTCAGCGCGCCGGCCGAGCCGATGGCGAAGAGCAACGCGGACAGCATGAGATACCAGGAAACGGGGACGCTCACGGTTCAATGTCCTCCACGGGCTCCATGAGTTTCTCCTGCCGCGGCGGCTTGCGCGCCACGACAGTGGCGCCGATCACGGCAACCAGGAGCAGCATGCCGACGATCTCGAACGGCAGCAGGAAATCGCCGAACATCTCTCTCGCCAGCGCCTTCATCGAAACCAGCTCCTCGGTGATCGCCGGGGCCGGGGCCATGGACTTCTGCGTGCTCCAGAAGACAAGCGCGAGCACGCCGCCGAAGAGCAGCGCACCCAGGAGCGCTCCGCCCATCTGCACCTTCTGCTGCGAGGCCGACGACTCTTCGCGCGTGATGTTCAAGAGCATGACCACGAAGAGGAACAGAACCACGATCGCGCCGGTGTAGACGAGGATCTGAATCGCTGCGATGAACGGCGCGCCGAGCAGCACGAAGAGCACGGCCACCGAAAACAGCGTGACCACCAGGCTCATCGTGGAGTACACCGGGTTCCTGTGCATCACCACCATGAGTGACGAGGCCACGGCCAGCAGCGCGAAAATCAAAAAGATCAGTGTCTCTATCATGGCGCTCCGAGCCAGCCGGCGAGGGTCATCGCCGAGACCAGGATCAGGTTGAAGATGGCGATCGGCAGCAACACCTTCCAGCCGAGCCGCATGAGCTGGTCATAGCGGAAGCGGGGGAACGACCAGCGCACCCACACGAACACTGCCATGCAGAACGCGATCTTCGCCACCAGCACGAGCAGGCCCACGATCGCTCCAAGCCAGCCCTCGAAATGAACGCCCGGAAGGCTCCAGCCGCCGAAGTAGAGCGTCACGCCAAGGGCCGAGAGGCTGGTCATCGACATGTACTCGCCCATGAAGAAGGAAGCGAAGCGCATGGCGCTGTACTCGGTGTGGAAGCCGGCCACCAGCTCCGACTCGGCCTCGGGGAGGTCGAACGGCAGCCGGTTCGTCTCCGCGAACGAAGCGATCAGAAAAACGGCGAAGCCGAGGATCTGCGGGATGAAGTTCCAGATGTTGTCGCGCTGGTACTGGACTACCTCCCCGAGGTGGAACGAGCCGACCGGGATCACCACCGCGAGAACGGCGAGCGTCAGCGCCAGCTCGTAGCTGATCATCTGCGCCGAGGCGCGGATCGCGCCCATCAGCGAGAACTTGTTGTTCGAGGCGTAGCCCGCCAGCACCAGCGAGTAGACGCCGAGGCTCGCCAGGGCCAGGAAGAGGAGCACGCCGGCCGGCGCGTTGGCGATCATCAGAGGGTAGAGCCGGCCATTGATCTCCAGGGGAGGCCCGAAGGGGATCACCGAGATGGTGAGCATGGCCGGCATGATGGCGAGCGCCGGCGCCAGCAGGTAAAGCGGCTTGTCCGCGGAGGTCGGTGTGACGTCCTCCTTGAAAAAGAACTTGAGGGCGTCCGCGAGCGGCTGGATCAGGCCGAACGGGCCGAGGCGGTTCGGCCCCGGCCGGTCCTGGATCAGCGCGCTGCCGCGGCGCTCGACCCAGACCATGATCGGCACCACGGTCAGCAGGAAGCCGAGCATGACGACGATGTTGACGATCGTCGCGACCAGATGGGACGGCATGACTAGGACACCTCCGGCATCGTCGCGGCCGTGGCCTCGCTCATCATGGGATTGGCCTCGGGCACGTTGAGCGCGGCACCCGTGGCCGGCAGGGTGCGCCACGCGAGGCCAGCGAAGGCCGGGACTTCCGACCCGATCCGGTCGAACACTTTGTCCGCCGTCAGCCCCGCCCATTTCGCGTCGAAGCGGCCGAGCAGGTCGGAGAGCACCTCCACCGTGGAGCGCGTCTGGCCCGGGGCGGGGAAGGCGGCGTTGAACCGCTGCACCCGCCATTCGGCGTTGACGAACGTGCCGTCCTTCTCCGCATGCGTGGAAACGGGCAGGGCCACGTCCGCCGCCTTGGCGAGCGGCGAGTCGGCCCAGCCGAGGACCACCAGGAACTGCGCACGGCGCAGCCGCTCGACCACCTCGGGCGTGTAGGCCGCACGGCCGAAGTCGCTGTCGAGGACCACGAGCACCGCGCACTTCGAGGCGCCGTCGCCGAGGAGCAGCTCATCCTGATCGAGGATCTGAGGCTTCTCTTTGCCATTGCCCTTGTGCGGGACGCCGCCGAGGGTTTCATCCAGCTCCGTTCCCGCGCCCGGCCGCATGCCCAGCAACTCGGCGCCGCGGCGGTTCGGGGCCAGCTCGGTGCCGGTGATCCCGCCCTTGAGGTTGGGGATCGTCCAGCCCGCGCCGAGGTCGACCGGCACGCTGCGGTGTTGCGAGCCCGCGTAATCGGCGAGCCGGGCGGCGAGCCAGGCTTCCTCATTGGTCAGGTAGCCAGAGCCGAGGAAGGCCACGGTGCCTTCGGAGGTGCGCAGGCGCAGCCGCCGGTGAACGAGGTCGAGCGCCTCCTTCCATCCTCCAACGGTTTCAAGGCCATCCTCACCCCGCACGCGGCAGGAGCGCAGGCGGGGGATGCTCTTGTAGCGCTCGAAGGTGGAGCGGCCGTAGTCGCACATCCAGTAGTCGTTGACCTCGGGGTTGAAGCGCGGCTTGTAGCGCTTGATGTCCCCTCGGCGGTGCTCGACCGTGACGTTGCAGCCCACGTCGCAACCCGTGCAGATCGACGGCTTCTTATCAAGGTAGAAGACGCGCTCGGCGAAGCGGAAGCGGGTGGAGGTGAGGGCGCCGACCGGGCAGACGTCCACGACGCAGGTGGACAAAGGATTGTCGAGCTGCTTGCCTGGGAAGGTGCCGATCTCCGTGCGCGCGCCGCGGTTGAAGAAGCCGAGCTCGCCGGTCTTCGAGACCTCCTGCGTGAAGCGCACGCAACGGGTGCACTGGATGCACCGGTTCATGTTGAGGATCACGTTGGGGCCCAAGGGGATCCGCTCGCGGCCGGGATACGTCCGCTTGTCCTCGAACTGGTAGCGGGAGTACGCCACGCCGTGCTTGAAGCTGTAGTCCTGCAGGCCGCACTCGCCGGCCTGGTCGCAGATCGGGCAATCCAGCGGGTGGTTGATGAGGAAGAACTCCATCATCCCCATCTGGGCCTCGCGGACCTCGGGCGTGTCGGTCCGCACCTCCATGTTGTCCGTCGCCACGGTCGAGCAGGCGGTCTGCAGCTTCGGCATCTTCTTGCCGCCGACCGCGACCTCGACCAGGCACATGCGGCACTGGCCCACGACCGACAGGCGCGGGTGGTAGCAATAGTGAGGGATCTGGACGCCGACCTTGATACCGGCCTCGATCACGTTGGTGCCGGCTTCCACCTCGATGGTGCGGTCGTTGATCGTGACTTTGGGCACTCTTCTAAGCTCCGTCCTTGAAAAAACGATACTCGGGGAACGGGCAGCGGCGCTCGCGGATGTGCGCGTCGATCTCTTCGGGGAAGCGCTCCACCAGCGACTTGACGGGGCCAACGGCCGCGTCGCCCAGCGCGCAAAGCGAGTTGCCGCCTACGTTGCCAGCGATGGACTTGAGGAGCTTGGCGTCGCCCTCCCGTCCCTCGCCGTGCTCGAGGCGCTTGAGCACCAGCTCCATCCAGTTCGTGCCCTCGCGGCAGGGCGTGCACTGTCCGCAGGATTCGTGATTGAAGAACTTGGCCAGGCGCGCCACCGAGCGCACCACGCAGACGGTCTCGTCCATGACGATCACGGCTGCCGAGCCGAGCATGGAGCCGGCCTTGGCCACCGTGTCGAAATCCATTTTGATGTCGATCTCCGACGCCTTCAGGATCGGGGCCGAGGCGCCGCCCGGGATGAATGCCTTGAGGTTGCCCTGCCGCCACATGCCGCCGGCCGCTTCCAGCATCTCGCGGAACGTGATGCCGATGGGGTGCTCGTAGGTGCCGGGGCGCTCCACATGTCCCGAGATGGCGTAGAGCTTGGGGCCGGTGTTGCGCTCGTCCGTGCCGATCGCCTTGAACCAGTCCGCGCCGCGGTTGATGATGTGCGGCACGTTACAGAGCGTCTCGACGTTGTTGATCACCGTGGGCGCGCCGAAGGCGCCGACCACCGCGGGGAACGGCGGCTTTACCCGCGGCTGGCCGCGCTTGCCTTCGAGCGACTCGAGCATCCCGGTCTCTTCGCCGCAGATGTAGGCGCCGGCTCCGCGGTGCACGTACATGTTCAGCTTGAAGCCCGAGCCCATCGCGTTGTCGCCGAGGATGCGCGCGTCGTAAGCCTCCTTCAAGGCCCGCTCGAGCATGACGGCGGCCTTGGTGTACTCGCCGCGGATGTAGATGTAGCAGGTCTCCGCGTGAACCGCCCAGCAGCAGATCGCGCAGCCCTCGATGAGCTGATGCGGGTCGTGCTCCATGAGCAGGCGGTCCTTGAAGGTGCCGGGCTCGGACTCGTCTGCGTTGCAGACGAGGTACTTGGGCTTGTCTTTGCCCTTCGGGATGAAGCCCCACTTCATGCCGGCGGGGAAGCCGGCGCCGCCTCGTCCGCGAAGGCCGGACTTCTTGACCTCCTCGATGACCGCGTCGGGCTCCATCTTGAAGGCCTTGGAGAGCGCCTCGTAGCCGCCGGTCTTCTTATAACCCTCCAGCGTGAGGGCATCGCGGTTGCCGACGTTGCGCGTCAGGACCCGTTCGAAAGCCATTTACTTGAGACCTCTCAGGATGTCGCGGACCTTCTTGGGAGTGAGGTTCTCCTGGTAGTCGTCGTCGACCATCATCATGGGCGCGGTGTCGCAAGAGCCCAGGCACTCGAAATGAACGTACGAGCAGCGGCCATCCGGCGTGACCTCCTCTTCGCCTACGCCGAGCTCCTGGCGCAGGGTCTCCATGACCTCGGCCGAGCCGCGGATCTGGCAGGAGAGGTTGGTGCAGACGCGGATGCGGTGGCGTCCGACCGGCTTCTGGTGGAAGAGGTCGTAGAAGGTGACGACGCCATAGACCTTGGACTCGGCCAGGTCGAGCTCGGCGGCGACGGCCTGGATGGCCTCGTCCGGAAGCCAGCCGCCGCTCAGGCGCTGGGCGATGTAGAGGGCCGGCAGCAGCACGGCCTCAGCCGTGGGGTAGCGCTTGCGCAGCATGTCGATCTGGGCGCGGGCCTCCGGGGTAAAACCGGGGAAGCGGGTCTGGGGCGCGGGCGCTTCGGTCACGGCTGTACCCCCTCCAAGGGCTTGCCCCGGGCGCCGAGGTCCAGGCCGCCCTTGAGCCAGACGTAGGCATAGCCGACGAGGATCAGGAAGAAGAAGACCATGACCGCCCAGAACAGCTCCCAGCCGCCCTCCCTCATGATGAGGGCCCAGGGATAGAGGAAGGCGGCTTCCAGGTCGAAGACGATGAAGTCGATCGCGATCAAGAAGAAGGAGATGGAGATCCGCTTGTGGGAGCGGTCGAGCATGGGAACGCCCGACTCCACCGTGGTCCCCTTGACGCGCCCGCCGGTCTGCTTCCCCAGAAGCTGGGACAGGCCCAGGATGGCGATCGCCATGACAATCGCGATCCCCAGCATCAGCAGGACAGGGTAGTACTGCTCCGGCAAAGCAGGGTCCTCCAGGACAGGTTGGTCGGTAGAAAACGCCGCATGCCTCGGAGCTGGGCTCCAAGGCATGTGAAGGATGTCACAAGCTAGGGGGTGGAAACAAGCACTACCAGGCCGGCGGCGCGCCGCCTGTCTAGCCGAAGGAGACCTTGTGGTAGACCTCGGCCAAAGCCAGCTCGGCCTGAATGGAGGGGAGGGGGAGGACGGCCTCCAGACCCTCGGCGGCTCTGAAGATCCAATCACCTCCCTGCCTGACGAACTGCTCGATCACCGGCACATCCTGGGAAATGAGAAGAATTTCGGAGAGGGAGTCGAGGCTCCGGTACCAGCGGAGCTTCTTACCTCGGTCGTACGATGCGGTCGAGGGGGAGAGGACCTCGACGACAAGGGTTGGATTCAGGAGCGTATCGAAGAAGGAGTCCTCGAGGCGGGGCTCGCCATAGACGACGCTCGCATCGGGATAGACGTAGACGTTGGCGGACGGAATGCGCACGCGAAGGTCGTTGGCAAAGGCTTGGCAGGGACGATCCCGGAGCTGTCCGCTCAGCTCGCGGGCCACATTAATGGTGATCCCGTTGTGCCGAAGGGTCGCCCCCGTCATCGCGACCATCTGGCCGTCCAGATACTCGTTCTTTGTCTCGGCCAGACGCTCCAGCCTCAGATACTCCTGAACGCTCAGCTGATTCGGCTCGGCAGCCATCCGGATCTCCTCGTAATCCCTCCTCCCGATACTAGCACATGGAAACCGGTAACCGGCACGCGACGTGCATCGTCACTGCGCACTGAAGCATTCCCCCGGAGAGCATCCCGGGTCACTCTTTACCGGAGGCCCAATGTCGCCTGATGCGCCAAGGGTCGCCCGTCTTAGCGGGCGGTTTGGATGTGCCCTGACGGTAGATGTAGAGGAGTGGTACCACACGTGCCTGGTGCCGGGGTATGTCAATCCCGAGGGCCGGCCGCCCCTGTGCCAGGAGCTGGACTGGCTCCTCCCCGAGCTGCTGGGGATGCTCTCCGATGCCGGCAGCACCGCGACCTTCTTCGTCCTGGGCGAGGTCGCCGAGCGCATGCCGCGGCGGGTGCGCGAGATCGCCGAGGCCGGCCATGAGATCGGCAGCCACGGCTACCTCCACCTGCGCGCCATGGACCGCTCACCCCGCGCCTTTGCCGCGGACCTGCGCCGCTCCAAGGCCCTCCTCGAAGACCTCATGGGCGAGCCCGTCCTCGGCTTCCGCGCCCCGGAATGGTCGTTGCGCAGCCTTGGCAACGCGCGCCTTCCCCTCGTGGCCGACGCCGGCTTCCTCTACGACAGCTCGCTCGCCCCCTGCGCCTTTTCTGGAAGCCCCACGAACCCGCGCTTCGCGTCGCGGCTCCATTGGCGGTCCCGGCAGCTTTTGGAGTTTCCGCCGCTCACCTTCGGCGGCCCCCTGCGGCTGCCCGCCGGAAGCTGGACCGGCCGGCTGGCCAGCCCGGAGACCCTGGTGCTCGCCGCGCTGAATCATCGTGACCAAGGAGGGCTCCCCGTGGCCGTCGTCCATCCCTGGGAGGTTTCGGGCCGGCCCACGCCGGGACGGCTCACCGGTCTCGCCCGGTTCGTCCACGAGACCGGCCGGCTCGGCTTTGCGCCACGGTTCCGGGAGCTTCTGCGGACGCTCCCGTGGGAGTCCATTTCCGATGCCGCCGGGCTCCGGGCACAGCCGGGCCGTGCCGAGGTGCCGCTCCAGACCATGCCTGACGCGCCAACCTGGCGCACAGGCGTCCGTCTAGCCTCGGTGGCTCGATCTCTGCTATCTAAGGCTTGGTGAAGCGAGGGTTGGTGCGAAAGGGGGGACTCGAACCCCCACGGCCTTGCAACCACAAGATCCTGAATCTTGCGCGTCTACCAATTCCGCCACTTTCGCGCGGGGCAGATTCTAGGGAGAGAGCGTGGCTATGTCAACCGTACTACCGGGAAATGAAGCACTTTTGCGGAGCAGGGTCCAATCCCGGCTCCGGGATTCAGGCAGGCAGGGGCTCGGGCCCGAGGAGATCAGGGACTCGGCAGGCGACGGCGCCAGCCTCAGCGAGGTCCGGGACATCCTCGAGGCCCTGGAAGCCGCTGGCGAGGCATTCGAGGTCGAGGGGCTCTGGTACTCCGAGGAGTTCGGCCCCTGGATCGTCGGCGTGGTCGAAGTCCTTGAAGAAGGTGACGGCCTGGTCCGCCGGCCGGACGCGCGCGGCCAGCGTGGCCAGAAAGAGCAACCCGAGGCCTACGTCCGCCGGCGCAACCTCAAGGGCGCGATGAGCGGCGACACCGTCCTCGTCCGCCGCATGGGCCACCGTGCCCGGGAGGGGGATTGGCGGGCCACGGAAGGCTCCGTCCAGAAGATCCTCAACGAGCGCAACCAGACGCTGGTCGGCACCCTGGAGTACGAGGCCGGCCAGCTCATGCTCGTGCCCTACGACCCCAAGCTGTCGGTCGAGCTGCCGGTTGTGGACGCGGAAAACGTGCCCGAGGGGCATTACGTGGTCGTCCGCATCGAGAGAGGCCGGGAGCCGTTCGGCCGCGTCGTGGAAGTCCTGGGCGACGCCGAGCAGCCTGGGATCGACGTGCTCGTCGTCCTGCGCCACTACGGCATCCCGGACGAGTTCCCGCCCTCCGTGCTGGAACAGGCCGGGAGCCGTCCCAAGGACCCCACGCCCGCGGACTGGAAGGGCCGGGAAGACCTCCGCGACCGCATCATCATCACCATCGACGGCGAGAGCGCCCGCGATTTCGACGATGCCGTGTCCGTCGAAAAGTTCCCGAACGGGCTCTTCCGGCTCGGCGTCCACATCGCGGACGTGGCCCACTACGTCGAAGAGGGGAGCGTGCTCGACCTGGAGGCCTACCGCCGCGGCACCAGTGTCTACTATCCGGACCGGGCGATCCCGATGCTGCCCGAGGCGCTCTCCAACGGCCTCTGCTCGTTGCGCCCCCACGTGCCGCGGCTGACCACCTCGGCCTTCCTCGACATCGACCGCGATGGCAAGGTCCAGGACCGGCGCTTCGCCGAGACCGTGATCCGCAGCACCCGGCGCATGACCTACAACGAAGTCCGGCGCATCCTCGAAGAGCCGCAGGAGCGCGACCTCGCCGAGTACGGCCCGATCCTCACCTGCCTGCGCGAAATGCACATGCTGATGACGATCCTGCACCACGCCCGTCTCAAGCGCGGCTCGATCGACTTCGACCTGCCGGAAGGCAACGTCGAGCTGGGCACGGACGGCACGGTGGTGGGCGTGACTCCGAGCGAGCGCAACGTGGCGCACCGGCTCATCGAGGAGTTCATGCTCGCGGCCAACGAAGCCGTGGCCATCGAGCTCGATATGCAAGGAGTGCCCGCGCTTTACCGGGTCCACGAGCCGCCGAGCCCGGACCGTCTGCAAGAGCTGCGCGAGACCCTCCGTCCGCTGGGAGTGGCGCTCAAGGGGGAGCTGACCAGCCTGCACCCCGCTGCCTTGCAGCAGGTGCTCGCCCGGGTCAAGGGCCTGCCGGAAGAGCCCTTCGTCTCCTCCCTGGTCCTGCGCACGATGCAGAGGGCGGCCTACCGCCCGGAATGCTGGGGCCACTACGCCCTCGCCTCGAAGAACTACTGCCACTTCACCTCGCCGATCCGCCGCTACCCCGACCTGGTCGTACACCGGGGCCTGAAAGCGCTGATCCACGGCACGGCTCACCAGCGCGCCGAGGACACGGCCCTCGCCGCGCGGCTGCCGACGATGGGGGAGCACTGCAGCACGACCGAGCGCCGGGCGGAGCACTCCGAGCGCGATCTTCTCCAGTGGAAAAAGGTCCGCTTCCTGGCCGACCGGGTGGGGGAGACCTTCAAGGGGAGGATCACGGGAGTCCAGCCCTTCGGCCTCTTCGTCCAGCTCGAGACCTACATGGTGGACGGCCTGGTGCCGATCCGCAAGATGGGGGACGACTACTACATCTACGAAGCCGAGTCCCACCGCCTGGTTGGAGACCGCACGCGCAAGATCTTCCAGCTAGCCGATGCCGTCGAAGTGCAGCTCACCGGCGTGAGCCTCCGTCACCGGGGGCTGGATCTGAAGATCTTGGGCGTGCCCGAGCCCGGCGAGCGGGGGGAATGGCCGAAGCAGCGCGAGCGTGAGCGAGGAGGGGAGCGGAAGGAGACGAAGGGGCGCCGGAGCGAGGGGGCGGGGGAGAAAAAGGAGAGGAAGCGGCGGCGGTAGGGCAGGCGGTACAATGTGGCTGGAGAGAACGAAGGGAGCCTTGGAATGAAGCTATCCGTGGAGCTGCCGGATTCATTGGTCGACATTGATGCGCGCTACCTGAAGGAAGCGCTGGTGGCCACGCTCTACTCCCTGGGCAAGCTGTCGGGACGGCAGGCGCGAGAGGCCTTGGGCATGACCCGGCGTGCCTTCGAGGAAGTGCTCCCCCGTTTCGGTTTCTCCATCCTCGTGGATAGTCAGGAAAACCTCGACACCGAGCTGGGTGCTTGAGCGGCGAACGCCGCATCGCGAGTGACACAGGCCCGCTGATCACGCTGGAGAAGCTCAGCAACGGCTACCGTTTCATCCGTCTCCTCTACGACAAGATCCTGATCCCTCATGTTGTCCTTGAGGAACTGGCCCAAGGCCAATTCCTCAAAACCCGCGCCTACATCGAGCACTACGGGATTGCTGACCTGCTCCAAATTGTCGATGTTCAGGGCGAGCGGGAGATCCTCGGGGGGGAGCTGCTGGATTCAGGGGAGCTCAAGGCCATTCAACTGGCCCTAGAAACAGATCTGCCCCTCCTGATCGAAGAGGAGGCTGGACGCCAAGTCGCCCGGCAGTTGGGACTCAAGTATTCAGGTGTGGCTGGCCAGATCCTGCATGCCTTTCGGACCGGCCTAATTCCTGCCGCTGAAGCTGCCGAGATGCTGGGCGAGCTCTTTCGAGCTGGCCGGATCAACAAGAGGATCTACGAGGGTTCGCTTGAAGTGGTCCGAGGGTAGACTGTGACTCTTGAATGTACAGAGGAACCACAGAACTGTACACCCCTGCTTCTCACCCTCTGGGGATTGTCCCAAGTCTATATACCGGCATAACTTTTCTATACACCTCCTACTCTTCTCCCATGGGGGAAGCGCCGAATCTGTACAGTTTAGCCTCTTGTCTGTACATCTGTCTCTTGTCTCTATACATTCCCGCCATAGCTCTGTACATACCCATCGCGGGTACTTGAGGGGGGATCGCAGGTATGTACAGTTGCGTCGCTCGCCTGTACATCAAGAAGGCATAGAGCCTGAAAGAAATCGTCCTCCCGGCCGTATAAAAGAGCGATGGCCTCGCTCCGGACTCCCATCCTTCTCCTGGCCCTGCTTCTCGGGAGCTGTGCGCGTCTGGTGCCCTCGACGGATCTTCCGCTTTCCAAGATGAGCTTCCAGGTTACGGTGCTGGCGCGGAGCGCCTCGGAGGCCGAGGTGCTGGTGTCGATCCGGCCCGGGCGCCGCGTGAATGTCCGCTCGCAGCGCGTGGTGATGACCGGCGGTGATCGGCTTGTCGCCGAGGTGGATGGGAAGAGCTACGAGATGCAGGCAGTGGTAGAGCCGGGGCGTCCCCTCTCCTACGAGGTGAAGGCCCCGATCACCACACCCAAAGCCACGGTGCGCATC
This sequence comes from uncultured Holophagales bacterium, assembly GCA_963741305.1. GTDB lineage: Bacteria > Acidobacteriota > Thermoanaerobaculia > Multivoradales > UBA5704 > DATMER01. The sequence continues at coordinate 2,037,658 of CAVUHL010000003.1, forward strand.
CTTCTCGAGCGCCCCAACCAAGTCATTCCGATCGCGACGGGGATCCTTCCGCCTCCCTTCGAGCTGGCGGAGCTGCCGCGCTCACCTTCCGCCTCCCGTCCCTTGGATGTCCGGTGGTCTCCGGTCAGCTCCGAGCCCATGGAGATCGATGTGAAGGGGTCCTGCCTCTCGCGGACGACCATCTGGTTTGGGGAAGACCCTGGCCATGGCGTGGTGGAGGCGGGCCTCCTCCGGCCGCCGGTCTTCAAGTGGGACGGCTGTCAGGTCGATCTGACCGTCGCCCGAGTTGGAGAAGGGCGGCCGGAGCACGGAGTGCATCCGGGGAGCGGATTCCTCATCCGCCAGGTGCGCACGGCTCGGTTGGAGCCGGTGCGGTAGGGCCTAGTACGTCGTCACAGTCCGAGTGACGGATAGCGTTTCATGTAGGGGCGGCCCTTGTGGCCGCCCTCCGGAGGGCACCCACAAGAGGTGCCCCTACAGGGGGATGACCCATCTTTTCCGGCGTGACAGGCAACTAGGTCTTCATTGCAGTGAGCGGGTTTACCTTCGCGGCCCGGCGGGCGGGCAGGAAGTTGGCCAGCAGAGCCACCAGCGCCAGCAGCGCCACGACGCTGCCGAAGGTGGTCGGATCCGAGCTGTCCACCCCGTACAGCAGGCTCGCGAGCAGGCGCGACAGGGCCAGCGAGAGCGCGATGCCCAGGATCAGCCCTGCCACCACGTAGCGCATTCCCTGCACCACCACCAGCTTGAACACCTGCGGCGGCTGCGCCCCGAGGGCCATGCGCAGGCCGATCTCCTGCGTGCGCTGGGCCACCGAGTAGGCCATCACGCCGTAGACGCCCACCGCGGCCATGATCAGGGCTATGGCCGCGAAGACGCTGAAGATGAAGAGCGAGAAGCGCCGCACCTGAAGGGACTCGGCGCCCACCTCCTCCATGGTCTTGACCTCGTAGATCGCCTGGTCCGAGTCGACGGCCTGGATCTCCCTGCGCACCGAGGAGGCCAGGAGGTCGGGTTGCGACTTCGCCTTGACCACCAGGTTGACCGTCCAGAGGGAGCTCTGCGCCAGGGGCTTGTAGATCTCCGGTTGGGGTTCCGTGTCGAGGCTGACATGCCGTATGTCGTTGACCAGGCCGACGACGGTGAGCCACTGTTGCCCCTCGGCACCCGGCGCCGAGAAGCTGAGCCGCTGCCCGATCGGGTCCTGCCCCGGCCAGAAGCGGCGCGCCAGGGTCCGGTTCACGACGACCACGCCCGGTGTGTCCACCCGATCCTTGTTGGTGAACGCCCGGCCCTGGAGCATCGTGATGCCCATGACCGAGAAATAGTCGGGGGAGATGGTATTCGGATAGGCCTTGGGCGTCTCGCCGACGGTCACGGGCCGGGCCTCGACGAAGACGTCGACCGGCTCGATGAGCTCTTTGAGCGGCAGCTTTTCCACGGCGGCCACCTTGTCCACTCCGGGCAGCGCCTGGAGCCGCGGCAGGAGCTCGTCGAAGAGCTTCACGGCCTGCTGCGGCTCCTTGCCGTACTTGACCCAGGGCAATGCCATTTCCAGGGTCAGCAGGTTCCCGGTCGAGAAGCCGGCGTTGGTGTTGCGCAGCGTGCTGAAGGTGCGGATGAGCAGGCCGGCACCCACGAGCAGCACCAGGGCCAGGGCCACCTCGCAAACCACGAGCAGCAGGCTCAGGCGGTGGCGCCCGTGAGACGGGGACAGGGCTCCGGTCTGGCGCAGGTTCGCCTGGAACGCCATGCGGCTGCTCTTCCACGCCGGAACGAGCCCGAACACCATGACGGTGAGCAGGGTGACCCCCATGGCGAATGCCACCACCCTGCCGTCCAGGGCGATCTCCTCCAGGCGTGGGATGAACTGGCTGTGGGAGGCCACCAGGGCATTGGTCGCCCAGGAGGCCAGCAGGAGCCCCAGGCCGCCGGCCAGGATGGCGAGCAGCAGGCTCTCGGCGAGGAGCTGCTGGATCAGGCGCCGGCGGCCCGCGCCGAGAGCGCTGCGGATGGCGATCTCGCGGTCCCGCACCTCGGCCCGGGCCAGGAGCAGGTTGGCCACGTTGACGCAGGCGATGAGGAGCACGAACGCCACCGCACCGGCCAGGAGGATGACGGCCTTCTGCACGTTCCCCATCACGGAGGACTGGAGGGGGAGCACCCGCGCGCCCCAGTTGCGGTTGGTATCCGGGTACTGCTCCCCCAGCTGGCCGGTGATCCGGTTCAGCTCGGCCTGGGCCTGCTCCACGGTCACGCCGGGCTTCAGGCGCGCCAGGGAGTAGAAGGGCCGGTGGCCGCGTTCGGGCGCCCCTCCCTCAGGGAAGGCGAACGCGCGCCAGAGGTCGGGCTTTTCCGAGGTGTTGGGCACCGGACGGCTGAGCTTGGGGCCGAGGACTCCGAGGACCGTGAAGTCGAAGCCGTCGATCGTCACCGCCTTGCCGACGACGTCGGGATCGCCGCTGAACCGGCGCTGCCACAGGTCATGGCTGATCACGGCCACGCGGTGGTTCCCCCAGACCTCGTCCCGGGCGTCGAAGAGCCGGCCGAGGACCGGCTGGGCACCCACCATCTGGAAGTAATCGCGCGTGGCGAGCCCCGTGGTCAGCCGCTCGGGCTCCGAGCCGCCCCAGAGGTTGTATCCCACGACCTCCCAGACGGCGATGCTGTCCAGGGTCTGGCTGCGCTCCTGGATGTCCTTGAAGTCGGGGAGGGAGACCAACGCGTTCTCGATGCTCTGAGGCTTGTTCTCGAACCAGATCTGCACCAGCCTCTCGGGCTCCGGATAGGGCAGCGGACGCAGGATCACTCCGTTGACCACGCTGAAGATCGCCGTGGTCGCCCCGATGCCCAGGGCGAGCGTCAGGATGATCACGAAGGTGAAGCCGGGGTTCTGGACCATGGTCCGGACGGCGTACCGCACGTCCTGCAAAATGTTCATCAAATCCTCCGCGATGGGGCTGGACGAGGGCCGCGGCAGCCTGCGGCCTCAGTAGACACCGGGCAAGAGACGCGCGGAACGGCGTACATAGGCGGCATACTCTTCTCCGAAGATGTTACCCAGGTGCGACTCCTCCATGGGGATGCGCCGGAGCAGGAGCACGACCCAGCCCAGGGTGAAGAGCCAGCTCAGCGCGCTCGCGAAGGTCAGCGTGACGCCCAGCCTGCCCAGGAGGAGGAATGTGTAGCGCGGGTGCCGTACCCGGCGGTAGGGGCCCTCGGTGACCAGGGAGCGGCCCTCGAAACCGCCGTAGAACTGCCGCATCAGGTAGGTGTCGACCCACACCCAGCCGAGCTCGGCCAGCAGGTAGAGCCCGAGGCCCACGCTCTGCAGGACCGGGTCCTCCAGCGCGGGCACCAGGCGCAGGTTGCCGTAGTCGAGCATCACCACCGGCAGGCTCAGGTTGAGGACGCGCATCCAGAAGGCGGACCTGGGGTCGAAGGTCACGCCCGAGGCTTCCCGGCCCACCGTCCGCGTGTGCTGCACCCGCCCGCGCTCCCGGAAGTAGGCGAGGATCCGGAACAGCACGTTGAGCGCTATATAGGTGCCCGAGAAGAGGTCGAGCCGGGCCCACGGTTCTTCCGAGCCCCACTGCCGCAGGCAGGCGAGCGCCAGGAGCATCGTCCCCGCGTAGACGGCGAACGGGCCCAGGGCATACGACATCCTTGCCGGCGGAGCCGCCGGCGCGGACGTTTCAGCGGGGGTGGACATACGACGTCCAGGGCTCCGCGACAGCGTCGATCCGGTTGACCGGCTTGCTGGAGGGGTCGACCACCGTGCCGCCGTGGTTGTACCAGTCGATGATGCCCCCGTTGAGGGAGTAGACCGGACGGCCCAGGCGGCCCTCGAGGATCACCGCCGCCATGCCCGAGCGGTAGCCCGCCGTGCAGTAGGTCACCACCGTGGCATCGGCCGGGATGTCTTCCAGCGGCATCGTGCGCACGTTGTCGGGCGGGGCGGGCCGGGAGCCGGGCAGGGCGCTGACCTCTCTCTCCTGCGGCTCGCGCACGTCCAGGACCACGATCTTCTCCCCCTTCTTCAGCCGGGCCTGGAGATCCTCGACCGAGACCTGCCGTGCCTTGGTGATGGCGTTGATCTCCTCCAGCTTCGTTGCGAACTCCTGGTCGCGCTGGGCCCAATCCACCGCCGCTGGGATTTTTTCGGCCGCGGCAGTTGTTTGCGCCCATGCTCCAGGCAACAAAGCGAGGGCCATGACCGTAAACAGGATCAGATGGGAATTTCGGCTCGTTAGGGATCTCGGATGCTGCATGATTCTTTCCTCAGATCAGAAGCTTTGGTGAGGTTTAGATAACTATGTAGGTCTGTGCAACCTTGACACTACATCAATGTGCCAGCTAAATTGAGAATCTATCTTAGAGGAAGTGACATGGCAATCCCTGAGACGTCGAGGTACGAGGATGCGCAGCGCACCCATTTGTCGCGGATGGGCTTCGAGGGGAGCTGCTATTTCGATAACGGCGCCGCCACGCCGATGTGCCCCCCGGCGATCGAGGCCCTGACCCAGGCCTGCCGGCAGTCGTGGGCGAATCCTTCGAGCCTTCACGGCACGGGCCGGGAGGCGCGGGAGAGGGTGATCGAGACCGAGCGGTTGCTGCGCGAGGAGCTCGGCGCCGAGCACGCCCGGATCGCCTTCACGGGCAGCGGCACGGAGGCCAACAACATGGCCGTGCTGGGCTGCTGGAGTGCGGTCGGCAAGCCCGGCGACCGGGTGGTGATCAGCCGTTTCGAGCACCCCGCGATCCTCGAGTGCATCGACGTGCTCAGGCAGCAGGGCGCCGAGGTGGTCATGGCCGACATCCGCCGCGACGGCGTGGTGGACATGGACGGGCTCGAGCGGCTGCTCGACGAGCGCACCCGCCTGGTGTCGGTGATGGCGGTCAACAACGAGCTCGGCACGGTGCAGCCCATCGCCCGCATCGGCCGGATGTGCCGGGAGCGCAGGATCGTCTTCCACACCGACGCCGTGCAGGCGGTCGGCAAGATCCGCTTCTCGATGGCCGACTCGTTCATCGACCTGCTGACGCTGACGGCGCACAAGTTCCACGGCCCGCGCGGCGTGGGCGCGCTGGTGATCCGCCCCGGCGTGCTGGTCAACCCCATCGCCTACGGCGGCGCGTCGGATACGCTGCTGCGGCCCGGCACCCAGAATGTGCCCGGCATCGTGGCCCTGGGTGCCGCGTTGCGCTTCGTCCGGGAACAGCGCGCAGCCATGGAGGTCGCTCGCCAGGGGCTGGAGGAGCACCTCCTGGAGGGGCTCTCCGCCATCCCGGGCTTCCACCTCAACACGCGTGGCGCCGAGCGCGTCCATGGCGTCGTCAACGTGCGTTTCGATGGCGTGGATGCCGACTCCCTGATCCAGCACCTGGACTACTTCGGCGTCCACTGCTCGCGGGGCTCGGCATGCTCCGCCGCCAGCCCGAAGCTGTCTGCCACGCTCACCGCCATGGGCATGACGGAGAAGGAGATCCAGGAGAGCTTCCGGATCTCGCTGGGCTTCTTCAACACGCGGCGGGAGATCGATTGGCTCCTCGAAGTGCTGCCGCCCCTGGTCGACTGCCTCAGGGCCGTACCCGACAAGAGCACCCACGTCGGCAAACTGATGGCGGCCGCAGTCTGCACCTAGAAACGAATCCAGCGGAAACGACACGACTTTGCGTGTCCCCCCTCTACCGGGAGGTTTGAATCGATATGGAAGCGAATCCGAAAGCCGTGCAAGACGACGAGCCGGGCCTGCACACCCTGACGGCGTCCGGCTGTATCAGCGAGTGCCTCCACAAGGAGACGATCGTCTACTACACGTTTGCCGAGCCCATCGACCGCGCCCTCGTGGAATCGCTGGCCAAAGTTGGAGAGGTGTACCTCGATGAGGTCACAGGCATCTTCAAGGTGGTCAAGATGGACCACTTCTACGTCTTCGGGGTCCTGGGCGAGCGCGAGCTGCGGATTTGCATGTATTACATCGACAAGATTTCCGATCGCCTGAAGATCGATCGGCAACTGGTCGAGTATTTCCAGACGCGCGGCGAGGTCCGGATGACCTACAACAGGAGCGGCAGCCTTGCGCGCGTAGCCATCCCGGTATCCACGCCGGAAGCCGAACTGGTCGAAGTCCACTGATCCCGTTGCATCGGAGACCAAGAATGAAGGAAGTACTGCTCGTCTCGACGTATGAGTCCGGTTTCCAGTCATTGGGAACGACTGTGGCGGCGGCGCACCTGAAGAAGGCGGAGGTGCCGTGCCGGCTGCTGGACCTGTCGCTGGTTTCGGCGCCTCCCCCGGAGGAGCTCCAGAGCTACGGAATCGTGGGTTTCCACGTGCCGATGTACCATGCCCTGCCGCAGTCGTTCAACCTCGCCAGCCGCATCCGGACGATGGAGCCGCGGCCGAAGATCTTCTTCTTCGGCCTCTATGCCAGCCTGTTCCGCGACGAGATCCTCGGTAAGTACGGCGACCAGGTGTTCAACACCAACTGGGAGGACGATCTCCTGGAGTGGGTGCTCGGGCAGAATACCGCCGAGGGTAATGGCCATGGCCTGGTGCAGCTAGGCAGCCCGGCGCCGATCGACGCGGCGCGGCCCGCCTACTCCTACCAGCGGCAGGAGCGGTTCCTGCCGCCCGCGCGGGAGCTCCTGCCCGACCTGGGCAACTACGCGAGGTTCCTCGACGGCGGGGCGCGCCTGCTCACCGGCAACGTCGAAACGACCCGGGGATGCCTTCACCCCTGTACGCACTGTCCCTTGCCGCCGGTCTATGGCGGCAAGGTGACACTGATCCCCGAGGAGGTCGTGCTGGCGGACATCGACAACCTGGTACACATGGGCGCGCGGCACCTCTCCTTCATCGATCCCGACTTCCTCAACGCCCCCAAGCACAGCCTTTCGATCGTGCAGCAGATGAACGACAGGTATCCGTTCCTCACCTACGATTTCACGGCCAAGATCACGCACTTCCGGCGGCACGCGGAGTACGTCAAACAGCTCGCGCCGCTGGGGCTGCGGTACACCCTGACGGCCATGGAGTTCAACGACGACGACACGCTGGACCGCCTGAAGAAGAAGCACTCGACACAGGACCTGCAGTGGTCGATCGAGTTCCTCCGCTCTCTGGGGGTGCACGTCAAGCCCACGTTCGTCTTCATCAATCCGTGGGTGAGCGTCGAGGACATGGTGAACCTCCTCGACTTCATCGAGGAGAACGATCTGATCGAGTGCGTGGATCCGGTGCAGTACAAGATCCGCCTGCTGCTTTTCCGCAACTCGCTCCTCCTCGACGGCACGTACATCGACCGCAGCGCGTTCGGAAAAGAGAACGATTTCTACACGGACTGGCGCCATGAGGACCCCGCGATCGAGGAGCTTTACCGCGAGCTGGTCCGCGTGGTGGATCACCACATGGCGGCCGGCACGAGCTTCTACGACTCGTTCCATGCCGTCCGCAGGGTGGTGGAGGGCTACCTGCCGTCCGGCGCCCGCGGGTCGCACGCGATCGCCGTCCGTTCGCGGGCACTGCGGGAAGACGTCCCGCGTTACGACGTGCCCAATTTCTGCTGCGCCGAGCCGACCGACGAGAACATGCTCGAGCTCAAGGGACTGGTATAGCTTCCGGAAGGATCGAAACGATGATTGAAACGATGAGAGAGCAGATCAAGGAGCAGTATGCCCGGGCCGCGACCGAGGGTGCCAGCCTGTGCGCCACGGATTCCTATCGCAGCCTGGACCTGAGCTGGGTCCCGGACGAGATCCTGCAGGTCAACCAGGGTTGCGGGTCTCCCCTGGGCGATGCCGGCCACGGCGTGCGCCGGGGCGACGTGATCGCGGATCTGGGCTGCGGCGCGGGGCTGGACGTTTTCCTGGCGTCGAAGATGGTGGGCCCGACCGGCCATGTGCACGGGATCGACATGACAGCCGAGATGCTGGCGATCGGCGGCCGCCATCGCGACGAGGTCGCGGGCCGGCTGGGCTACCCGGCTTCCAACGTCTCGTTCCATGAATCGGTCATGGAGGAGATCCCCCTCGAGTCCGGCAGCGTGGACGTGGTGATCTCCAACTGCGTGATCAACCTGAGCCACGACAAGGACCAGGTGTTCCGGGAGATGTTCCGGGTGCTCAAGCCCGGCGGCCGGTTCCTGATCTCCGACATCGTGTCCCTGCGCGGGCTCCCCCTGTACATGAAGTACAACGAAGTGCTGGTGGGCCGCTGCCTGGGCGGCGCGCAGTCGCTCCCGGAGTTCGTGGCCACGGTGCACGGCAGCGGCTTCCGCGGGCTGACCCTGCTGAGCCAGAAGAGCTACGCCCAGGTGGACACGCACGACTTCGTATCGCTCACGGTGAGCGGCACCAAGCTGCCGGAGGCGCCAGCCGGCGCCAGGCACCATGCGGTGCTCCTCGGCCCCTGCTCCAGCGTGGTCGACGAGCTGGGCAACCGGTACGAGCGGGGCGCGGTCACGGAGGTCTCGGAGGAGACCGGCGCCATGCTGCGGCTGCCGCGCTACCGCGAGTACTTCTTCGTGTCGCCCACGCCGCGGGAGATCAAGGGCTCGGCGCCCCTGGGGGTCTATCCCGATCCCGGCCCCTGCATCTATGCCGGCGACTTCGCCACCCTGCTGGGCCCCTTCCGGGAGGTGCGCGACGACGACGGGCACATCTTCGAGGCGGGACGTGAGCTGGAGGTCTGCGGCAAGACGGTGAAGGTGCTGACGACGCCGCTCTACAGACAGCTCATGGTGATGGTGAACCGCTGCCAGGGGGACCTCCAGGCGCGTCAGGTGGACTGCGGTCCGGGCTGTTGCTGATCCGTCTGATGTCGCGCCGATGTCGATAGAAGCGCTGCCACCGGTCCTGGATAGGGAAACAGCGCGCGGGCTGGACGCCTGTATCGAGGAGCTGCGCCCGGTCTGGGTCGCCCGGCTCCGGGACTACGTCTCGGTGCCGAGCACCTTCCGGTTCCCGGACGACGTCGCCGAGCGCACGCGCCTCTGCCTCGAAGGGGGCCTGAAGCCCGAGCACGTGCCCGAGCACGCCACCCTGGCCCGCCGGATCGGCGACGACCTGGCGGCGCTGGGGCTCGATGTGACCCCGGGTGCAGGCACCCTGCCGGGTGACGAGGCGGGTATCCCGTACGTCCGTGCCCGGACGCCCGGCGAAGGGCCGGTGGATCTCCTCTTCTCGTCGCACTACGACGTCGTGGGGGCCGATCCCGCCGCCTGGCGCACGGATCCGTTCGTGGCTGTCGAGAGCGGTGGGTGGATCTTCGGCCGCGGGACCTCGGACGCCAAGGGGCCGCTGTCGGCCATGGTCTCGGCTTTTGAGGCCCTTTCGCGGCTCGGCCTGCGGCCCGCGCGCGCCATCGAGCTCGTCTTCACGGGCGACGAGGAGGTTGGCGGCCGGCGGGGCATCCGCTCCGCGGAGCTGCGCGGTGCCCTGGACGCCCGGGCCTGTGTGGTGGGCGAGCCCAGCTCCCTGCGCGGCGAGCGCACTGTCGGCATCATGACCAAGGGGCGTCTGGAGGCCTGCCTCACCGCCCGCCAGGGCAAGGATGCGAGCGCCCACTCGGCTCTGGGTGGGGACTCCCCCCTGGAGAGGATGGTGTCGGCCCTGGAGCACCTCCGGAGACGGCGGCCGGGCCTGACCGAGGCCTTCCGCGCCCGGGCCGAGGGGGAGGTGGCCTGGCGTGGCGTGGCCCGGGCGGAGCCGCAAGTGCGCATCCTGGGGCTGCGCCAATCCTCGGTGGCAGCGTCCGGCAACATCGCCGGTGGGGGCGCAGAGAGCCGCGTAGAGGTCCGTTTCCACCCGCCCATGACGGGCGTGCTGGTAGAGGAGTGGTTGCGCGCGGCTCTGGACGAGCTGGACGACAGGGAGCTCGCGGCCAGCGTCACGCTCTGGAACGACCCCGCCGTGCTGTCCCCCGAAGCCGGGTTGCACCAGGAGGTGATCCGTGCGGCGGACCGGATGGGCTTGCGGCTCTCGGTGGCCGCGTTTCCAGCCGGCTCCGACATGTCGCCGCTGGTCCGGCTGCATGGCATTCCCACCTGCATCGCGAGCTGTGCCGACCTCACCGCCAACGGCATCCACGGCGACGACGAGCGGATCTCGGTGGAGGAGCTGACCGGCTCGGTCAAGCTCTACGCGGCCCTGATGCTGGGCTTGGGGCAGGAACCTCGACTCTGAAGGAGGAATTGAAGATGGGCGATACGGTTGCCATCCGCGAGGCCAGGACCGACGATCTGCCGAACGTCATCGGCATCGTCCAGGGGGTTCTCGCGGAGTACGAGATCCCGGTGTGCAGCTCGGAGCTGAGCACCGAGCTGAGCAAGGTCGTCGAGCCGAACGGCTCCGGCGAGGGCCGCCTCTGGGTGGCCCTGGACGGCGATGCCGTGGTGGGCTGCGCGGCCATCACCCCTGTCCGCGAGGGCGTGTGCGAGCTCAAGCGCATGTACCTGCTGCCGACCTACCGTGGCCAGGGGCTCGGCCGGCGGCTGCTCGGCGAGGCCCTGGTCTACGCCAGGGAGAGCTACCGCCGGGTCGAGCTGGAGACCCATACCAAAATGGATGCGGCGCGCAAGATGTACGGCAACGCTGGATTTCAGAAGTTCTGCTCAGAAATGAGGAATTGTGGCTGTGATCAATCCATGTACCTCGACCTTTAAACGGAGCTCCGTGCTCCGCGCCCTCGTGCTGCTGCTGGTGTTCCCTTCCGTGGTCGCCGCGGCGCTGCGCATCAACGGCTCGACGACCGTCAACGCGGTGGTGACCGAGGCCGCCGAGCTCCTGCGCGCCAGAAAGGGCATGCAGATCGAAGTCGACACCCAGGGCGGGAGCACGGGAGGGATCGCGGCCCTGGGCGACGGCCGCGTGCAGGTCGCCATGATTTCGCGGCCGGTCACCGGCGACGATCGGACGAAGTACCCCAAGGTCTCGTTCCAGCCGGTCTCCATCGGCGTGGACGCGGTGGCGATCATCGTCTCGCGCGATGTCTGGGAAGGGGGCGTGAAATCCCTGTCCCGCGCGCAGGCGCGCCAAATCTATGAAAGCAAGGTGAAGAACTGGAAAGAGCTGGGCGGCCCCGACCGCCGCATCGTGTTCTTCAACAAGGAGCCGGGCCGGGGGACATGGGAGGTGTTCGCGCACTGGCTTTATGGCGACGCCAAGAAGGCGCCTTCCGTAAGCTTTCCCGAGGTGGGTGCCAACGAGGAGGCGCGCACCAAGGTCGGCTCGACCCGCGGCGCCATCTCGCAGCTCTCGTCCTCCTGGGCCGACGGCAAGAAGGTGTTCGCCCTCGGCATCCTGGACGACAAGGGGAAGGTGATCCCGCCGACGAACGCCAACATCGGCTCCGGCGCATATCCCCTGACCCGGCAGCTGTCCGTCGTCACCAATGGAGCGCCCAAGGGCGAGGCGAAGGTGCTCATCGACTTCCTCCTGGGCCCCGAGGGCCAGGCGCTGGTCCGCAAGCACGGCTACCTCGCATTGGCCGACCTGAAGCGGACCGGAAAATGACAGTCGGTGTGCAGGCCCGGCCGGCGGCCGTGGTGCGCCGCCGCTGGGAGGTGACGCGGCTGATGAGCCTCGGCTTCACCTCCGTCGGGATCCTGTTCCTGGGCGCGATGCTGGCGCTCCTCGCCGTGCAGAGCGTGCCGGCGTGGCGGCACTCGGGGCTGGGCTACCTCACCGGCCTGGAGTGGTTCTTCCGGGAGGGGAAGTTCGGCATCCTGCCCATGATCTATGGCACGGTGGCGGTATCGGCCATCGCCATCGTGCTCGGAGGCATCCTGGGGGTGGGAGCCGCCATCTTTTCCGCCGAGCTCCTGCCTCGCCGGCTGCGCCTCGGCTTCAAGCTCCTCATCGAGCTGCTGGCCGGTGTGCCGTCGGTGGTCTACGGCATCCTGGGCATGTTGCTGCTGCGGGACTGGATCTACACCGGCCTGGAGAGCTGGGGTGTCTGGACGGGGGACACGCTGCTCACCGCCGGCATCCTGCTGGCGGTGATGATCCTTCCCACGGTCGTCACCCTGGCCGACGATGCCTTGCGCGGGGTGCCCGCGAGCCAGCGGCAGGCGGCGCAGGCGCTGGGCCTGACCCGGACAGAGACGATCCTCTCCGTCAGCCTGCCCCAGGCCCTGCCGGGCCTGCTCGCCGCCGTGCTCCTGGGCCTGGGCCGCGCGCTGGGGGAGACCATCGCCGTGTTCATGGTGGTCGGCCGCCAGGACAACCAGTGGCCGGAGAGCCTTCTGTCGTTCCGCCCGTTGCTGGAGCCGGGCCAGACCCTTACCACCAAGCTCGGCGGCGCGGAGACGTTCATCGCCTACTCCGAGCCGTTGCACTGGGCTGCCATGGTCGGCCTGGCGCTGGTCCTCCTCCTGCTCGTCCTGGGAGTGACCCTCGGCGGCGCGTTCCTCGGAAGGCTGGGTGGCCGTGCGTAGGTGGGTCGACCGCGGGTTCCGCCTGGTCACCGCGGCGTGCGCGGCCGTGGCCTGCTCGATCCTGGTGGGCCTCGTGGCCGTCATCCTGGTGCGCGCCCTGCCGGCGCTGAGCCTGGACCTTTTGACGCAGCAGATGGCGGAGGCCGGGGCGTCCGGCGGCATCCTCTACGAGATCCTAGGAACCCTGCTCCTGATGGTCTCGGCCCTGGTGGTGAGCTCCGTCTTCGCCGTGGCGCTGGCCCTCGCCAAGACCGTCTATGTGCGGGATCCGCGGCTCCGGAAGTCCATCGCGCTGGGCCTCTACACGATCAACGGCGTGCCCTCCATCGTTTTCGGGATCTTCGGCATGATCCTTTTCATGGGCGTGCTGGGCTGGGGCAAGTCGTGGCTCAGCGGCGGCATCCTGCTCGGGATGATGATCCTGCCCACGCTCACGGTCGCCCTGATCGAGCGCATCGAGAGCCTGCCCGGCAAGTACCTGGAGGCCGCGGCCAGCCTCGGCCTGAGCCGTTCGCAGGTCGTGTGGTCCGTGGTGCTGCCCCAGAGCGCCACCGGGTTGCTCTCGGGGTCGTTGCTGGGGCTGGCGCGGGCGGCAGGGGAGACCGCGCCGATCATGTTCACGGCTGCCGTGTTCTCGGGAGCCTCCCTGCCTCAAGGTATCCGGGAGAGCCCGGTCGTCGCCCTTCCATACCACATCTTCGTCCTGGCCCAGGACTCCATCCAGCCCGGGGCCGAAGAGCACATGTGGGGAGCGACGTTCGTGCTGCTGTCCCTCGTTCTCGGCCTGAGCCTGGTGGCGCTGCCGGCGCGCCTCGCGGTCCATGAGGAGTCGAAGCATGGTTGAACCGATGTTGAAGGAGGCGCCTTTCGCCGTACCCGAGCCCGAGCCTCTCATGGAGGTGCGGGGCCTTTCGGTGCTCAGCGGCAAGCGCAGGCTCCTGCGCGACGTCTCCCTGCGCATCGAAGAGCGGCAGGTGTTCGGGATCATCGGCCCGTCCGGCGCCGGCAAGTCAACGCTCCTGCGCTGCCTCAACCGGCTCGTCGAGCTGACGCCCCAGCTCCGTATCACCGGCGACGTGCTTTTCGATGGCCAGTCGATCTACCGCACCAGCAAGCCGGTCGACCGGATCCGGGTGGAAATCGGCATGCTGTTCCAGCAGCCGGTGGTCTTTCCCAAGAGCATCTACCAGAACGTCCTGTTCGGAGTGCGGCATATCGAGAGCGTGCCGCGCCGGGAATGGCCGGACACGGTGGAGCGGGTGCTGCGCCAGGTGTCCCTCTGGCGCGAGGTGTCGGACCGGCTGCACGAGCCGGCGGGCAGCCTTTCCATCGGCCAGCAGCAGCGCCTCTGCCTGGCGCGGCTGCTCGCGGTGCAGCCGCGGGTGATCCTGATGGACGAGCCCACCAGCGCCCTCGATCCCGCCTCCACGGAGGCCATCGAAGAGCTGATCCGCACCCTCAAGCAGCAGCACACCATCGTGCTGGTCTCGCACAACATGAGGCAGGTGCGGCGGCTGGCGGACTTCCTGACCTGCATCTGCGTGCGTGAGGGCGCCGGTGAGGTGGTGGAGAGCGCCTGCTGCGATGCGGTCTTCGAGAGCAGCCAGTGCCACGAGGTCGTCCAGTTCCTGAGCAACGCCACTTGAGAGAAGCATCGTGATTTCCAATGCTTTGGCCAGCCTGGTCGAGCTGCTGCGGCAGCGGGCGGAAGAGCGGACGGGACAGGGCTACACCTTTCTGGCCGACGGCGAGCGCGAGGAGGCGGTCCTCTCCTACGAGGAGCTGGACCGCCGGGCCCGCTCGCTGGGCGCCCTCCTGCAGTCCCACGGCCTGGCCGGAGAGCGGGTGCTCCTGGTCTATCCCGCCGGCCTGGAGTACATCACGGGCTTCTTCGGCTGCCTGTACGCCGGGGCGGTCGCGGTCCCCACCTACCCGCCGCATCCGAGCCGGGGGCTCGACCGGCTGGCCACCCTCGTCCGGGACGCACGCCCGCGGGCGGTGCTCACCACCACGGACCTCCTCCGGCGCCTTAACGGCCGGCTCGGACCGGAGCTCGAGGGCCTGCTCTGGCTGGCCACGGACGGCCCTCAGGCCGACCTGTCCACGGCGTGGGAGGAGCCGGCGGCGGCGCCGGAAACCCTCGCCTTCCTGCAGTACACCTCGGGCTCGACCTCCTCCCCGAAGGGAGTGATGGTGAGCCACGGCAACCTTCTGCACAACGAGGAGATGATCCGCCGCGCCTTCGGACAGACGGCGGAATCGGTGGTGGTGGGCTGGCTGCCGCTCTACCACGACATGGGCCTGATCGGGAACGTTCTCCAGCCCCTGTACGCGGGCGCCCGCAGCATCCTGATGTCGCCGGTCTCCTTCCTGCAGCAGCCGGCGCGATGGCTGCGCGCGGTCTCGCGCTACCGGGCCACGACCAGCGGCGGGCCGGATTTCGCGTACGAGCTCTGCGTGCGCAGGCTCGGTGCCGGGGAGCGGGAGGAGTTGGACCTGAGCTCCTGGACGCTGGCCTTCAGCGGCGCCGAGCCCGTGCGCACCGCCACGCTGGACCGCTTCGCCGCGGCTTTCGCCGGCAGCGGCTTCCGGAGGGAGGCCTTCTATCCTTGCTACGGCCTGGCCGAGGCCACGCTTTTCGTGGCCGGCAGGAGCCCCGGGATGCCGCCCAAGATCGGCAATGTTTCCGCCGCCGCCCTGGAGAAGGGCAGGGCCGCTCCGGGAGAGCGGGCCCTCGTCGGCTGCGGCCATGCCTGGTCGGGGCAGCGCATCGCCATCGTCGATCCCGACGCGCGGCTCGCCTGCCCGTCCGGCACGGTGGGCGAGATCTGGGTCGCCGGTCCCAGCGTGGCCCAGGGCTACTGGGGGCGCGCCGAGCTGACGCGGGAGGTCTTCCAGGCGAGCCTCGCCGGCGGCGAAGGGCCATTCCTGCGCACGGGCGATCTCGGGTTCGTGCTGGGTGAAGAGCTCTACGTCACCGGCCGGATCAAGGATCTGATCATCCTGCGGGGACGCAACCTCTATCCCCAGGACATCGAGCTGACTGTCGAGCGGAGCCACCCCGACCTGCGGCCGGGCGGCGGCGCCGCCTTCGCCGTCGAGGTGGATGGCGAGGAGAGGCTGGTGGTCGTGCAGGAGGTGGCGCGCAAGCCGGGCGCCGGCCCGGAGGAGGTGGCGGCAGCCATCCGGCGGGCGGTGGCCGAGGAGCACGAAGCCCAGGTCCATGCCGTGGTGCTCGTGAGCCCCGCGACCATCCCAAAAACGACCAGCGGCAAGATTCAGCGCCACGCCTGCCGCGCGGGCTATCTCGCCGGGACTCTTTCGATTGTAGAGGCCAGCGTGATCGCGCCCGAGACCGGGGTTGCGCCGGTCCTCGGCCGCGACGAGATCCTGGCCCTGCCCGCGGAGAAGCGCACGGAGGCCCTGGGCCTCTGGCTGCGGGAGCGGATCGCTGCGCGCGCCCGGGTGCCCTTCTCCAGCGTCGATCTCCTGCGGCCCATCACCGAGACGGGTCTCGACTCCCTGGCCTCGGTGGAGCTCGGGCATGATCTGCAGGCCGCGTTGGGAGTGGCTCTCCCCCTCTCGACCCTGCTCGAGGGGCCGACTCCCGCAACGCTGGCCGGCGATCTGCTGGCCCGCCTGGAGGAGGCGGAGCCCCACGCCGCCGTCTTGGAGGGCATCGGCGAGTTCCCCCTCTCGTGGGGGCAGAAGGGGCTCTGGATCGAAGAGCGCCTCGCTCCGGAAAGCGGGGCGTACAACCTCGCCGGGGCGATGCGCCTGCGGACGGTATCTGTACAGGCGCTCCATCGGACATTTCAGGCTCTCGTCGAGCGCCATCCCGCTCTGCGCACCACTTTCTCCGTGGCGCCAGGGGGAGGCCCCGTGCAGCGGGTCCACGAGTGGCTCGATCCGGAATTCGTAGTCTGGGAAGAAGCCCCGGACCTCGAGCGCCGGCTGGTCGAGGAGGCCCGGCGCCCCTTCGACCTGGAGCAGGGGCCGTTGCTGCGCGTGCACCTCTTCCGGCAGGGCCCCGAGGATTTCGTGACCCTGGTCGTAGCTCATCACCTGGTGGCGGACTTCTGGTCGATGAGCCTCCTGGCCCGGGAGCTGACCGCGGCAGCGGCGCCGCCGCCCCGGGCCCGTTACGAAGAGCACGTATTCCGGGAGCAGGAGCTGCTGTCGGGTCCGCAGGGACAGCAGCTCTGGGAGTACTGGAGCGCCAGGCTGGCGGACGCTCCGGACCTCGATCTGCCCACCGACCGGCCGCGTCCGGCCATCCCGGACCGTCGGGGCGGCTCGGTATCCATGCGTCTCGGCGAGGGGCTGGGCGAGGGGCTCCGCGCCCTGGCCCGGGACTGCGGGGCCACGCCGTTCATGGTGCTGCTCGCGTCGTTCCAGGCTATGCTCGCGCGCCTCGCCGGGCAGAGCGACCTGGTCGTGGGCGTCCCCTTCGCAGGCCGCGGCTCAGAGCGGTTCCGCGACGTGGTTGGATACTTCGTGAATCCGCTCGCGATCCGGGTGGACCTGTCCGGCGATCCGGCGGCGCCGGAGCTTCTGGCCCGCGTCCGGGCGAGGAGCCTCGAAGCGTTCGAGCACCAGGGCTATCCGTTCCCCCTTCTGTCGGAGCGTCTGCGGCCGGGCCGGGCCACCCTGTTCCAGGCGATGCTCAACGTCCTCGGCACGCCCCGCCCGGGCGAGGAGGCGTTGCAGGCTCTGGCGCTGGGGGAGGCCGCGGCAGAGCTGGAGATCGAGCCGGTCCGGCTGCCGAGGTGGGCCTCGCAGCTCGATCTGACCCTGACGGTGGCGGAGATCGGCGGCGAGTTGGCGGGTGGGATGGAGTACAGCTCGGAGCTGTTCGACCGCACGACGGCCTTGCGATGGCTGGGGCACTGGCAGGAGCTGCTGCGCGGTTGGTTGGCGGACGGGGAGCAGCGTGTCTGGGGCCTGCCTTTGCTGGGCGAGCCCGAACGGGTTCAACTGGTGGTCGAGTGGAACGATGCCGGCTGGCAGGAGCCGGTTCCAGGGGAGTGCCTGCACGAGCTGTTCGAGCGGCAGGTAGAGCGCACGCCTGAGGCCGTGGCCCTGGTGGCAGGCGGGGAGCGGTTGACCTATCGCGAACTCGACCGGCGGGCCAACCGGGTCGCGCGCGGTCTGCGCGAGCTGGGTGTCGGTCCGGAGAAGGTGGTGGGGGTGTTCCTCGACCGCGGCGCCGAGATGGTGGCGGCCCTGCTGGGGGTGCTGAAGTCGGGCGGCGGCTACCTGCCTCTCGATCCGGCCTATCCGCGGGAGCGGCTGGCGCTGCTTCTGGAGGACACGGCCGCGGATCTGGTCGTGAGCCGCGGCGGGCTGCCGGATCTCGGCCCGCGGGTACTGCGCTGGGAGGATCTGCCGGAGGGGGATGGAGCCGTCGAGCCGCGTGCCGTGGCGGGCAACCTGGCGTACCTGATCTACACCTCGGGCTCAACCGGCCGTCCCAAGGGCGTGGCGATCGAGCACCGCCGTGCCGTGGCGTTCGTGCGCTGGTCGCAGGAGGTGTTCTCGGCCGCTGAGCTTGCGGGGGTGTTCGCCTCGACCTCGATGAGCTTCGATCTCTCGGTGTTCGAGCTGTTCGTGCCCCTTTCGACCGGGGGCACGGTGATCCTGGGTGAGAACGCGCTGGCCCTGGGGAAGGCCTCCGCGGAGGTGACGCTGATCAACCTGGTGCCCTCGGCGCTGTCGGAGCTTCTGCGCGAGGGTCTTCCGGCCTCGGTGCGGACAGTGAACCTGGCGGGCGAGGCGCTGTCGGAGGATCTGGTGCGCCGCCTGAGGTCTTTGGGCACGGTGAGCCGGGTGCTGAACCTGTACGGCCCGTCGGAGGCGACGACGTACTCGACCTGGACCGAGGTCGAGAGCGAGGGCGCTCCCACGATCGGCCGTCCGATCGTGGGCACGCGGGCGTACGTCTTGGATGGGGGCCTGCAGCCTGTGCCTGTGGGAGTGGTGGGCGAGCTATGGCTCGCGGGCGCGGGTCTGGCGCGAGGCTACCTGGGCCGTCCGGAACTGACGGCGGAGCGGTTCGTGCCGGACCCGTTCGGACAGGGCGGGCGTCTGTACCGGACGGGGGATCTGGTTCGCTGGCGGCGGGACGGCAATCTCCAGTACTTGGGTCGCCGCGACCACCAGGTGAAGGTGCGGGGTTTCCGCATCGAGTTGGGAGAGGTGGAGTCGGCGCTGCTGCTCCATCCGGGCGTGCGGGAAGTGGTGGTGACGGCGCGCGGACCGGAGTTGGTGGGCTATGTGGTTGGGGACGCGGCTCTCCCGGCGCTCGTTTCGTTCCTGCACCAGCGGCTTCCAGGCTTCATGGTCCCTACGTCCTGGGTCGTCCTCGACGAGCTGCCTCGTACCCCCAATGGCAAGCTCGACCGCGCGGCGCTGCCGGCTCCGGACAGCACCCGGGGAGGCAGCTCCCTGGCGCCGCGCACCGCGATCGAAGAGGCAATGGCGGAGATTTGGGCGGGCGTGCTGGGCTTGGAGCGGGTGGGCCTTGACGACGATTTCTTCACGATCGGCGGCCACTCGCTGGCGGCGGCGAGGCTCGTCGCCCGGGTCGCCGAGACCCTGGGAGTGGAGCTGCCACTACGCGAGCTCTTCGCACATCCGACGGTGGCTGCCCTGGCGGCGCGGGCGGAGGAGGTTCTCGCCTCCGAAGGAGCCCGCCGGGCACCCGCAATCGAACGAGTCCGCGACGGCCTGCATCTGTCGTTCGGCCAGGAGCGCCTCTGGTTCCTGCAGCACCTGGAGCTCGCGTCGGCCGCCTACAACGTCCCTCTGGCAGTACGGCTGTCAGGACCGCTGAACCGGCAGGCGATGCAGAGCGCCCTGGCGGAAGTGGCACGGCGTCACGAGGTGCTGCGCACCCGCTATCTGGAGCGGGACGGTCAGCTGGTGCCGGCGATCGATCCTTCGCCGGAGATTGTCCTGTCCGTGGTGGATCTGAAGGAGGCTGGGGAGTCCGAGGTGCAGCGTCTGGCGGAAGAGGAGGCCATGCGGCCTTTCGATCTGACCCGTGGCGTCTGGCGGGCGCGCTACCTGTACCTCGGCCGGGGAGAGGGGTGGCTGCTCGTGACCCTGCACCACATCGCGAGCGACGGCTGGTCGATCGGGGTCCTGGTGCGGGAGCTCGAAGCACTCTACCCGGCGTTCGCGGCCGGGGAGCCGAAGCGGCTTCCCGAGCTGCCCATCCAGTACGGGGATTTCGCGGCCTGGCAGCGCGCATGGCTCGCGGACGGAGCGCTGGAGGGGCAGCTGGCCTACTGGCGCGAGCGGCTGGCCGGGCTTTCCCCTCTGGACCTTCCGACAGACCGGCCGCGGCCGGCCCGGCCGGGCTGGCAGGGCGGCCAGGTCTCCGTGACCCTCTCGGCCGAGGTGGTGGAGGGGCTGCGGGACCGGGCGCGGCAGCAGGGTGCGACCCTGTTCATGGTCCTCCTCGCCGGTTTCCAGGCCCTGCTCGCGCGCTGCTGCAACCAGGAAGACATCGCCGTGGGCTCTCCGGTGGCCAACCGCGCGCGCCCGGAAACGGAGGGGCTGATCGGCCTCTTCGTCAACACGCTGGTGCTCCGGGGAGACCTGTCGGGTGATCCGCGCGGCTCGGACCTGCTGCGCCGGATCCGCGAGACGGCGCTGGGAGCGTTCACCCATCAGGACCTGCCGTTCGAAAAGCTGGTCGAAGAGCTGCGGCCGGAAAGGGATCTGAGCCGCAATCCTCTCTTCCAGACCATGCTCGCGCTGCAGAGCGTGCCGCTCTCCGAGGTCCGTCTCGGAGACTTGACCGGCACTCCGCTCGCCGTCGAGCAGAAGGCGGCGAAGTTCGATCTGACGCTTTCGCTTGCCGAGCGCGGCAAGGAGCTGCGTGGCACCCTGGAGTACAGCTCGGAACTGTTCGACCGCACGACAGCCGTGCGCTGGGCGGGGCACTGGCAGGAGCTGCTGCGCGGGTGGTTGGCCGACTGGGAGCAGCGTGTCTGGGGCCTGCCTCTGCTGGGCGAGCCCGAGCGGGTCCAACTGGTGGTGGAGTGGAACGACGCCGGCTGGCAGGAGCCGGTCCCGTTGGAGTGCCTGCACGAGCTGTTCGAGCGGCAGGTGGAGCGCACGCCGGAGGCCGTGGCCCTTGTGGCGGGCGGGGAGCGGTTGACCTATCGCGAGCTCGACCGGCGGGCCAACCGGGTGGCACGCGGTCTGCGCGAGCTGGGCGTCGGTCCTGAGAAGGTGGTGGGGGTGTTCCTCGACCGCGGCGCCGAGATGGTGGCGGCCCTGCTGGGGGTGTTGAAGTCGGGCGGCGCGTACCTGCCTCTCGATCCGGCCTATCCGCGGGAGCGGCTGTCGCTGCTTTTGGAGGACACGGCCGCAGATCTGGTGGTGAGCCGTGGCGGGCTGCCGGATCTCGGCCCGCGGGTGCTGCGCTGGGAGGATCTGCCGGACGGAGATGGAGCTGTGGAGCCGCGTGCCGTGGCAGGCAACCTGGCGTACCTGATCTACACCTCGGGCTCGACGGGCCGTCCCAAGGGCGTGGCAATCGAGCACCGTCGGGCCGTGGCGTTCGTGCGCTGGTCGCAGGAGGTGTTCTCGGCCGCTGAGCTTGCGGGGGTGTTCGCCTCGACCTCGATGAGCTTCGACCTTTCGGTGTTCGAGCTGTTCGTGCCCCTTTCGACCGGCGGCACAGTGATCCTGGGTGAGAACGCGCTTGCCCTGGGGAAGGCCTCCTCGGAGGTGACGCTGATCAACCTGGTGCCCTCTGCGCTGTCGGAGCTTCTGCGCGAGGGTCTTCCGGCCTCGGTGCGGACGGTGAACCTGGCGGGCGAGGCGCTGTCGGAGGATCTGGTGCGCCGCCTGAGGTCTCTGGGCACGGTGAGCCGGGTGCTGAATCTGTACGGCCCGTCGGAGGCGACGACGTACTCAACCTGGGCCGAGGTCGAGGGCGTACCAACGATCGGCCGTCCGATCCGCGGCACGCGGGCGTACGTCCTGGATGGGGAACTGCAGCCTGTGCCAGTGGGAGTGGTGGGCGAGCTGTGGCTCGCAGGCGCGGGTCTGGCGCGCGGCTACCTGGGGCGTCCGGAGCTGACGGCGGAGCGGTTCGCGCCGGACCCGTTCGGACAGGGCGAGCGCCTGTACCGGACCGGAGATTTAGTGCGCTGGCGGCAGGACGGCAATCTCCAGTACTTGGGTCGCCGCGACCACCAAGTGAAGGTGCGGGGTTTCCGCATCGAACTGGGAGAAGTGGAGTCGGCGCTGCTGCTCCATCCGGGCGTGCGGGAAGCGGTAGTGATGGTGCGCGGACCGGAGCTGGTGGGCTATGTGGTTGGGGACGCGGCTCTCCCGGCGCTCGTTTCGTTCTTGCACCAGCGGCTTCCAGGCTTCATGGTCCCTACGTCCTGGGTTGCCCTCGATGAGCTGCCCCGCACCCCCAACAGCAAGCTCGACCGCGCGGCGCTTCCGGCTCCGGACAGCACCCGGGGAGGCGGCTCCCTGGCGCCGCGCACCGCGATCGAAGAGGCGATGGCGGAGATCTGGGCGGGTGTGCTGGGCCTGGAGCGAGTGGGCCTCGACGACGACTTCTTCACGATCGGCGGTCACTCGCTGGCGGCGGCGCGGCTCGTCGCCCGGGTGGCCGAGACCCTGGGAGTGGAGCTGCCCCTGCGCGAGCTCTTCGCACACCCGACGGTTGCTGCCCTGGCGGCGCGGGTGGAGGAGATCCTCGCCTCCGAAGGAGCCCGGCGGGCGCCCGCGATCGAACGGGCCCGCGGCGGCCTGCATCTGTCGTTCGGCCAGGAGCGCCTCTGGTTCCTGCAGCACTTGGAGCTCGCGTCGGCTGCCTACAACGTCCCTCTGGCAGTACGGCTGTCAGGACCGCTGAATCGGCGGGCGATGGAGAGTAGCCTGGCGGAAGTGGCGTGGCGTCACGAAGTGCTGCGCACCCGCTTTCTGGAGCGGGACGGTCAGCCGGTGCCCGTGATCGATCTTTCGCCGGCGATCGTCTTGTCCGAGGTGGATCTGCAGGAGGCCGGCGAGGCCGAGGCACGGCGTCTGGCGGAAGCGGAGGCCATGCGGCCTTTCGATCTGACCCGTGGCGTCTGGCGGGCGCGCTTCCTGGATCTCGGCCGGGGAGAGGGCTGGCTGCTCATCACCCTGCACCACATCGCGAGCGACGGCTGGTCGATCGGGGTCCTGGTGCGGGAGCTCGAAGCGCTCTACCCGGCGTTCGCGGCCGGGGAGCCGAAACGGCTTCCCGAGCTGCCCATCCAGTACGGGGATTTCGCGGCTTGGCAGCGCACATGGCTTGCTAGTGGAGCGCTGGACGGGCAGCTGGCCTACTGGCGCGAGCGGCTGGCCGGGCTTTCCCCTCTGGACCTTCCGACGGATCGGCCGCGGCCAGCCCGGCCGGGCTGGCAGGGTGGCCAGGTCTCCGTGACCCTCTCGGCCGAGGTGGTGGAGAGGCTGCGGGACCGGGCGCGGCGGCAGGGTGCGACCCTGTTCATGGTCCTCCTCGCCGGTTTCCAGGCCCTGCTCGCGCGCTGCTGCAACCAGGAAGACATCGCCGTGGGCTCTCCGGTGGCCAACCGCGCGCGCCCGGAAACGGAGGGGCTGATCGGCCTCTTCGTCAACACGCTGGTGCTCCGGGGAGACCTGTCGGGTGATCCGCGCGGCTCGGACCTGCTGCGCCGGATCCGCGAGACGGCGCTGGGAGCGTTCACCCATCAGGACCTGCCGTTCGAAAAGCTGGTCGAAGAGCTGCGGCCGGAAAGGGATCTGAGCCGCAATCCTCTCTTCCAGACCATGCTCGCGCTGCAGAGCGTGCCGCTCTCCGAGGTCCGTCTCGGAGACTTGACTGGTGCTCCGCTCGCCGTCGAGCAGAAGGCGGCGAAGTTCGATCTGACGCTTTCGCTTGCCGAGCGCGGCAAGGAGCTGCGCGGCACCCTGGAGTACAGCTCTGAGCTGTTCGACCGCACGACGGCCGTGCGCTGGGCAGGGCACTGGCAGGAGCTGCTGCGCGGGTGGTTGGCCGACGGGGAGCAGCGTGTCCGGGACCTGCCTCTGCTGGGCGAGCCCGAGCGCGTCCAACTGGTGGTGGAGTGGAACGACGCTGGCTGGCAGGAGCCGGTCCAGGGGGAGTGCCTGCACGAGCTTTTCGAGCGGCAGGTGGAGCGCACGCCGGAGGCCGTAGCCCTGGTGGCGGGCAACGAGCGGGTGACCTATCGCGAGCTCGACCGGCGGGCCAACCGGGTGGCACGCGGTCTCCGCGAGTTGGGAGTTGGTCCTGAGAAGGTGGTGGGGGTGTTCCTCGACCGCGGCGCCGAGATGGTGGCGGCCCTGCTGGGGGTGTTGAAGTCGGGCGGCGCGTACCTGCCTCTCGATCCGGCCTATCCGCGGGAGCGGCTGTCGCTGCTTCTGGAGGACACGGCCGCGGATCTGGTGGTGAGCCGTGGCGGCCTGCCGGACATCGGCCCGCGGATGCTGCACTGGGAGGATCTGCCGGACGGGGATGGAGCTGTCGAGCCGCGTGCCGTAGCGGGCAACCTGGCGTACCTGATCTATACCTCGGGCTCGACGGGCCGTCCCAAGGGCGTGGCGATCGAGCACCGCCGGGCCGTGGCGTTCGTCCGCTGGTCGCAGGAAGTGTTTTCGGCCGCTGAGCTTTCGGGTGTGTTCGCTTCCACGTCGATGAGCTTCGACCTTTCGGTGTTCGAGCTGTTTGTGCCCCTGTCGGTCGGCGGCACGGTGATCTTGGGTGAGAACGCGCTGGCCCTGGGGAAGGCTTCCTCGGAGGTGACGCTGATCAACCTGGTGCCCTCGGCGCTGTCGGAGCTTCTGCGCGAGGGCCTTCCGGCCTCGGTGCGGACGGTGAACCTGGCAGGCGAGGCGCTGTCTGAGGATCTGGTGCGCCGCCTGAGGTCTCTGGGCACGGTAGACCGGGTGCTGAACCTGTACGGCCCGTCGGAGGCGACGACGTACTCGACCTGGACTGAGGTCGAGAGCGAGGGCGCTCCGACGATCGGCCGTCCGATCGTGGGCACGCGGGCGTACGTGCTGGACGGGGAGCTGCGGGCCGTGCCGGTGGGAGTGGTGGGCGAGCTATGGCTCGCGGGCGCGGGCCTCGCGCGCGGCTACCTGGGCCGTCCAGATCTGACGGCGGAGCGGTTCGTGCCGGACCTGTTCGGACAGGGTGAGCGTCTGTACCGGACGGGGGATCTGGTGCGCTGGCGGCAGGACGGCAATCTCCAGTACCTGGGGCGCCGCGACCACCAGGTGAAGGTGCGGGGTTTCCGCATCGAGCTGGGAGAGGTGGAGTCGGCGCTGCTGCTCCATCCGGGCGTGCGGGAAGCGGTGGTGATGGCGCGAGGACCGGAGCTGGTGGGCTATGTGGTTGGGGACACGACTCTCCCGGCGCTCGTTTCGTTCCTGCAGCAGCGGCTTCCCGGCTTCATGGTCCCTACGTCCTGGGTCGTCCTCGACGAGCTGCCCCGCACCCCCAACGGCAAGCTCGACCGCAACGCATTGTCGGCCTTGAAGGCCGCGCTGCCCGGCTCCGCCGGGCGTACGAGGCCCCGGGATCCTGTCGAGGAAATGCTCGTGGGCCTGTGGGCCGAGATCCTCGGTCTGGACGAGGTCGGCGTGGACGAGAGCTTCTTTGAGCTCGGCGGGCATTCGCTGCTGGCGATGCGCCTGACCTCACGGCTGCGTGGCGCTTTCGGGATCGACCTGTCGGCCGCGGAGCTGTTCGAAGCTCCCACGCCGGCGCAGATGTCCGAGCGGATCGCGCGCTCGCACTGGCAGGCGAGCTCCACCTTGCCCCTCCTGCCGGTCCCTCGCGACGAGGAGCCGCCGCTCTCGCTGACACAGCAGCGGCTCTGGCTCATCGACCAGATGGATCCGGGCAGCCCCCTGTACAACCACGCGGCCGTGACCAGGTTCCGTGGCGGGATGGACGTCGCGGCGCTGGCCGCCAGCCTCGACGCCGTCGTGCAGCGTCACGAGGTCCTGCGGACGGTCTTCCGGCGCACCGGCGACTCCGTGGTGCAGGTGGTCGCGCCGGTCTCGAATCTCGAGCTTTCCGTCGTAGATCTGACGGATGTCGACGGCACGGAGGTCCGGCGGCTGGCGTCCGCGGTCAGCCGCAGCCCCTTCGGCCTCTCATACGGGCCGCTCGTCCGCGCCGTGCTCCTCCGCTGCGGCGAGAGCGATCACGTCCTGGTCCTGGTCCTTCATCACATCGTCTCGGACGGCTGGTCGATGGGGGTGCTGGTCCAGGAGGCTTCGGCGGTCTACACCGCGCTCGTGCGCGGGGAGGTCCCGCTCCTCCCGGAGCTGCCGATCCAGTACGGGGACTACGCCTGGTGGCAGCGGCGCTGGCTGCAGGGCGAGATCCTGGAGCGTGAGCTGGGCTACTGGCGGGAGCGTCTGCAGGGCGCGCCGCCGCTGCTGGAGCTGCCGGCGGACCATCCGCGGCCGGCGGTGCAGAGCCACGAAGGTGGCCGGTGCGTCTCCTGGCTGCCGGAGTCCGGGCTGGCGTCGCTGGGCCGGGAGCACGATGCGACGCTGTTCATGACCCTGCTGTCGGCGTTCGCGGTGCTGCTGGGGCGCTACACCCAGCAGGAGGATTTTTGCGTGGGCTCGCCGATCGCGGGCCGCAACCGAAGCGAGTTGGAAAACCTGATCGGTTTCTTCGTCAACACGCTGGTGCTGCGCGCGGACCTGGGCGGCGAGCCCGTGTTCCATGAGCTTCTGGCGCGGATGCGGGAGGTCACGCTGGGCGCCTATGCGCACCAGGATCTGCCGTTCGACAAGCTGGTGGAGGAGCTTCGTCCAGAGCGGAGCCTGAGCTACAACCCCCTGGTGCAGGTGACGTTCGCGCTGCAGAACGTGCCACTGCCATCTTTGCAGCTTCCCGGCCTGCAGGTCGAGAGTGTCGAGATCGAGGGCGAGGTGGCGAAGTTCGATCTGTCGCTGGCTGCGGTGGTGGAGGCGGGCGGTCTGACCTCGACGCTGCGCTACAGCACGGACCTGTTCGAAGCCGCGACGGTGCAACGCCTGCTGAGCCATTGGCAGGTGTTGCTGAAAGCCGTGGTGTCTGCTCCGGAGCAGCGGATCTGGGACCTGCCCTGTCTGGGCGACGCGGAGCGTCACCAGTTGCTGGTGGAGGCGCAGGGGGCTCGCCGTCCGGGTCTGGGCGTCATTCACGAATTGATCGAAGCCCAGGCGCGCCGGACTCCGGACCGTGTCGCGCTGGTGTTCGAGGGTCAGGAGCTGAGCTACGCGGAGCTCGACGCCCGCGCCGACGCTCTCGCGCGGCATCTCTGGTTGGGTCCGGAGGCGCGGGTGGGGGTAGCGCTGGAGCGGAGCCTGGAACTGGTGGTGGGGCTTCTGGGAGTGCTCAAGGCGGGCGCCGCGTACGTGCCGCTGGACCCATCGCATCCGGACGAGCGGCTGGCGTTCCAGATGAAGGATGCCGGGGTGGAGGTGTTGCTGACCGAGCCGGGCCTGGTGCCCAGGCTCTCCGGACTGGGTGCGCGCCTGGTGTGCGTGGGCGAGGAGGAGCGGTCGGACGCGCCGCTGCCCGCGGTCTTCCCGGAGAACCTGGCCTATGTGATGTACACGTCGGGGACTACCGGGGTCCCCAAGGGCGTGATGGTGTCGCATGGCGGGATCTGCAATCACCTCCTTTGGCGCCAGTCGAGCTACGGCCTGGGTGAGCACGACCGCCTGCTGCACAAGGCTCCTCTGGGCTTCGATGCGTCGGTGTGGGAGATCTTCTGGCCGCTGTCGGTGGGTGCGCGGCTGGTGCTGGCGCGACCGGGCGGCCATCAGGACAGCTCCTACCTGACACGGCTGGTGGAGGAGGAGAGCATCACGTTCCTGCACGCGGTGCCGACGCTGCTGCGGGTGCTTCTGGAGGAGCCCGATCTGTCGGGCTGGACTCATCTGCGCCGGGTAACGACCGGCGGCGAGCCGCTGCCGGTCGAGCTTCGGGAGCGGTTCTTTGCTCGTCTGGAAGCCGAGCTGCATCACGGCTACGGTCCGACGGAGGCTTCGATCGGGGTGACCTACGGCCGCTGCGACCGGGGGATTCCGGGTCCGACGCTTCTCGGCCAGGTGATCTCCAACGCACGGATCTACCTGGTGGACCGCCGTCTGCACGAGCTGCCGGTGGGAGTGCCGGGGGAGCTCTGCATCGGCGGCGTGGGTCTGGCGCGGGGCTACCTGGGCAGTCCGGACCTGACGGCGGAGCGCTTCATGCCCGATCCGTTCAACGCCGAACCGGGCTCGCGTCTTTACCGCAGCGGTGACCTGGTGCGCCGTCACGGTCATGGCGGTCTGGAGTTCCTGGGCCGCATCGACGAGCAGGTGAAGGTGCGGGGGATCCGCATCGAACCTGGCGAGATCGAGGTGGCGTTGCGTGGGCATCCTGGGGTGAAGGATGCCGCGGTCCTGGCCCAGGAGGACGGTCCGGGAATCCGCCGTCTGGTGGCCTACGTGGTATCGGTGGAAGGAAACGGCCACGGGTTGAAGGCGGGAGAGCTGCGGCGCTACCTTGCCGCGAGGCTCCCTCCGCACCTCGTGCCGGCGGCGTTCGTGCCGCTCGACACCCTGCCGCTCCTGGCCAGCGGCAAGATCGACCGGCGGACTCTCTCGCGTTCCGGACTTGCCCTGGCCGAGGCTATCGAGCCCGGTGAAGAGGTCGTGGCTCCCCGTACCGCGACCGAGCGGCTCCTGGTCGAGATCTGGAGCAAGGTGCTCCGCCGCGACCGGATCGGGGTCCGCGACAACTTCTTCGACCTGGGCGGGGACTCCATCCTCAGCTTGCAGATCCTTGCCCGGGCGAATCAGGCGGGGTTGAAGCTCGTCCTCCGGCAACTGTTCGAGAACCAGACGATCGAAGCGCTGGCGGCCGTGGCCGGGGCGGAGACGACCGTGCTGGCGGAGCAGGAGCCGGTGACCGGGCCCGTGCTGCTAACCCCGATCCAGCTCCGGTTTTTCGAGCAGGGCCTCGCCAGTCCCGACCACTTCAACCAGAGCGTTCTGCTCGAGGTCCATGAGCCTCTTGCAGTGCCTGTGCTCCAGGAGGCTCTGCGGCGGCTCCTTCAGCATCACGACGCCCTCCGCCACCGGTTCCTTCCCGAGGGCTCCGCATGGCGCCAGATCGGCGATCCCCCGGGGATGGAAGCTCCGCTGGCCGAAATCGATCTCTCGGCCGTTTCCGAAGCCGAGCAGAGCGCAGCGATCGAAGCGGGCGCGGCCCTGGCGCAAACGAGCCTTTGCCTCGCGCAGGGGCGGGTCGTTCAGGCCGTGCTCTTCCTGACCGGCGACCGCCGCCCGCGGCTCTTTATCGTGGCCCATCACCTGGTGATCGACGCGGTCTCCTGGAGAATCCTCCTCGAAGACCTGGAAGCTTCCTGCCGCGGCCTCGCGCTGCCTCCCAAGACGACCTCCTTTCGCCAGTGGGCCGAACGTCTGGTCGAGACGGCATGCTCCGAGGACGTCGCGCGGGAGCTCCCTTTCTGGCTCGGCGCCGGGACGCCGGCCGGCTCTATGCCAGTGGATCATCCTGGCGGGAGCAATCTCGTCGCGGTGACCCGCACCGTCGAAGTGGCGCTGGGGCAGGACGAGACGAAGTCCCTGCTGCAGGAGGTCCCCAAGGCGTTCGGGGCCCGCATCGACGAGATCCTCCTGGCCGCTCTGGCGTGGGCCTTTTCCGCCTGGACCGGGTCGCGCGCCGTGCGCGTCGACCTCGAGGGGCATGGCCGCGGCGCCGGCTCCGACGACGTGGACCTGTCCCGGACCGTGGGCTGGTTCACCTCGATCTTCCCCGTGCGCTTGGACGTGAGTGGAGCCTCCAATCCCGGGGAGGCGCTGAAGCGGGTCCAGGAGCAGGTCCGCGCCATCCCGGCCGGAGGCGTCGGCTACGGGCTTCTGCGTTACCTCGGGACGGCGTCGGAAGCGTTCGCCGCTCTACCGCGGTCGGAGGTGAGCTTCAACTATCTGGGACAGCTCGACGCGGCGATCTCGTCGTCCTCCCTGTTTCGGCTGGCGCGCGAGTCGAGCGGATCGAGCCGCAGCCCGTTGGAGGCCCGCCGCTACCTGATCGAGATCAACGGCGCCGTGGCCGGCGGAGACCTGCAGCTCACCTGGCGCTACAGTGAGCGGCTCCACCGGCGGACCACGATTGAGAGGCTGGCGCAGAGCTTCCTGGAAGCGCTGCGGTCGCTCGTGTCCCAGGGCCGCACCCTGGGAGCGGGCGCGGAGGACCTCGGCCGGCTCTCGCCGGTGCAGCAGGGCATCCTGTTCCACGCGCTCGAAGCGGCTGGGACGGGCGTCTACGTCGGGCAGATGAGTTGCCTGCTGGAAGGGCTTCTGCAGACGCCGGTGCTCGAGAGCGCGTGGCAAAGGTTGATCGAACGGCACTCGATCCTGCGCACCGCGTTCATCCTGGAGGACTCCGGCGAGCCGCTGCAGGTGGTGCTCGCCAAGGTTGCCGCGCCTCTGGAGGAGGAGGACCTGCGGGGGTTGCTGCCGTCGCAGCAGGAACGGAGGGTCGAGGAGAAGAGCCGGGAGGACCGCAGCCGGGCGTTCGATCTCTCGCGGTCTCCGTTGATGCGGCTCTCGCTGTTCCGCCTGACCGACGGGGCCTACCGGCTGGTCTGGAGCACGCATCACCTGCTTCTCGACGGCTGGTCCAAGAGCCTGGTCATCGGCGAGCTGCTCGCCCTGTACGAGGCCTGGGCGCAGGGTAAGGAGCCGGTCCTCGGCCGGCCATGGCCCTTCCTCGACTACATCCGCTGGCTGGAAGAGCAGGATTCAAGCCGCGTCGAGCCGTTCTGGCGGCAGAGGCTTGCGGGCTTCGCCTCGCCCACGCCGCTCGGGATCGACGGCCGGTTTCCCGACCGCGATCCGGTGCCGCACCAACAGCCCGCGACCACGTCTCCGGCCGTGACGGCCGCCCTGCACGCGCTGGCCCGGCAGCAGCAGGTGACTCTGAACGTTCTCATGGAGAGCGTCTGGGGACTGCTGTTGTCGAGGTACAGCGGCGAGGAAGACGTGGTGTTCGGAGCGGTGCTGTCCGGCCGTCCCGAGGGCCTGCCGGACGTCGAGTCGCGAGTCGGCATGTTCATCAACACCCTGCCGCTGCGTCTGCGGATCGAGCCTGGCTCGCCGGTGTCGTCGCTCCTGCGGCAGGCGCAGGAGCGCCAGGTCGAGTTGCTCGAATTCCAGCACAGCTCGCTCGTGCAGGTTCAGGGTTGGAGCGGTGTGCCGCGTGGGCTTCCCCTGTTCGAGAGCCTCTTCGTTTTCGAGAGCTACCCGGTGGACGAGTCGGTCAAGCGCTGGCAGGGGAGCCTGCGGATCACGGACGTGACCAACTGGTCGAACACGAGCTACCCGCTCACTCTCGAGGTCGTCCCGGGCGACGCCCTCCTGCTGCGGGCCTCTTACGATCCCCGGCGGCTGGACGATGCGGCCGTGGCCAGGATGCTCGGGCACTATCTTCAGCTTCTGGAGAGCGCCACTCTCGACCCCGGGCGCCGCGTGGCCGACCTCGGGGCGTTGGGCACCCTGGCGGAGCGCCATCAGGTGCTTCACGAGTGGAACGACACGCACGCCGCCTACCCTTCGGAGCTCCGCCTGCACGAGATGTTCGAGGCCCAGGCGCGGCGCGCGCCCGGGGCGGTGGCCCTGGTGTTCGAGGGGGAGGAGCTCCTCTATGGTGAGCTCAATGCGCGGGCCAACCGGCTGGCGCATCTCCTGCGGAGCTGGGGAGTGGGGCCGGACGTGCGGGTGGGCCTCTGCGTCGAGCGGTCGTTCGAGATGGTCGTCGGCCTCTTCGGAATCTTAAAGGCTAGCGGTGCCTACGTCCCTCTCGACCCCTCCTATCCGCAGGACCGCATCGATTTCATGCTGGCCGACTCGAAGGTGCCAGTCCTGTTGACCCAAGAGCGCCTGCTCGCGACCTTGCCCATGGAAGGGCCGCGCATCTTGTGCCTGGACGCGCCCATCGCAGGCGGCGAGGAGGATCTATCTCCGCTGGGCAGCCTTGAGTTGGCGTATGTGATCTACACCTCCGGCTCGACCGGGCGGCCGAAGGGGGCGATGAACAGCCATCGCGCTATCTGCAACCGCCTGCTCTGGATGCAGGAGGCCTATGGCCTTAACGCCGAGGACCGAGTGCTGCAGAAGACTCCCTTCAGCTTCGACGTGTCGGTGTGGGAGTTCTTCTGGCCGCTCGCGGTCGGAGCCCGTCTCGTGCTGGCCCGTCCGGGCGGCCATCAGGACCCCGACTACCTGGCGGAGCTCATCGCTCGGGAGGGCATCACGACGCTGCACTTCGTCCCATCGATGCTGCAGATCTTCCTGGAGGAGGCCCGGGACATCTCGTCCTGCACCTCTCTGCGCCGGGTGATCTGCAGCGGCGAGGCGCTGCCGGTCCAACTCGAGCGCCGCTTCTTCGCGAGCTTCCCCGAAGGCGGGGCGCCGGCCCTCTGGAACCTCTACGGCCCTACCGAGGCAGCCGTCGACGTTACAGCCTGGCGGTGCGATCCGGAGAATCCGCTCGCGGCGATCCCCATCGGGCGTCCGATCGCCAACACCACGACTTATGTCCTCGACGCCCATCTGCGTCCAGTGCCGATCGGCGTGCCGGGCGAGCTTTATCTGGGCGGCGTGCAGCTCGCCCGTGGATACCTGGACCGTCCGGAGCTGACGGCGGAGAGGTTCATCCCCGATCCGTTCGTGGGCGGGGGAGCGCGGCTCTACAAGACTGGCGACCAAGTCCGCCTGCTGCCCGGTGGCGAGATCGCCTATCTGGGCCGTCTGGACCATCAGGTGAAGATCCGCGGCGTGCGCATCGAGCTCGGAGAGATCGAGGCCGCGCTGCTCGCCCATCCGGCCGTGGCCGAGGCCGCCGTGGTGGTGCGGGAGACCGGTCTGGGCGGCGCGCGTCTGGTGGCCTTCGTGGTCTGGCTCTCCGAGGCGCGGGACGTGCGCGACGAGCTGCGCAAGACCCTGCCCGAAGCCATGGTGCCTTCGTCCGTGATTACCCTGGAGAGGATGCCCCTGACCCCCAGCGGCAAGACGGACCGTCTTGCCCTGGCGCGGGTCGAGCTGCCCGGCGAGGAGACGGGGGCGGAGGCCCCCGAAGGTCCGTTCCAGGAGATCGTGGCGGGGATCTGGTGCGAGGTTCTCGGTCTCCAGCGGGTGGGCCGGCGCGACAGCTTCTTCGATCTCGGCGGCCATTCGCTGCTCGCCACCCAGGTGGCGTCGCGGCTTCGCCATGCCTTCGGCGTGGATCTGCCGCTGCGGACCATCTTCGAAACCCCGAGGCTGGAGGAGCTGGCAGCCCGCGTCGCCGAGGCCGCGGCGCGCCGGGACGCCATGCCGCCTCCTGTCGAGCCGGTGCCCCGGGACGGCGAGCTCCCTCTGTCCTTTGCTCAAGAGCGGCTCTGGTTCATCGAGCAGCTCGATCCGGGCCGGCCGGTGTACCACATCCCCTCGACCCTGCGCCTGGAAGGGAGACTCGACAGCGCGGCTCTGGCGCGGAGCCTCTCCGAGCTGGTGCGGCGCCACGAGGCCCTGCGTACCCGCTTCCCCGCGGTCGGGGGCCGGCCGGTTCAAGTCATCGCGCCCGCCGCGCCCGTGCCGCTGCCCCTGGTCGACTTGGAGGGTCTGCCCGCGGACCGGCGCGAGGAGGAGGGCCGGCGACTGGCCACCGAGGCGACCTGGCGGCCGTTCGATCTCGCCCGCGGTCCCCTGCTCCTGGCCGCCTTGCTGCAGGTCGGCCACGACGAGCGGGTGCTGCTACTGAACCTCCACCACATCATTTCAGACGGCTGGTCCACGGGAGTTCTGATCCGGGAGGTGACCACCCTTTACGAGGCCTTCCTGCAGGGCCGGCCTTCGCCTCTTCCAGGGTTGCCGATCCAGTACGGGGACTATGCTTGGTGGCAGCGGCGCTGGCTGCAGGGCGAGGTTCTGGAGCGCGAGTTGGGCTACTGGCGGGAGCGTCTGCAGGGCGCACCGCCGCTGCTGGAGCTGCCGGCAGACCATCCGCGGCCGGCGGTACAGAGCCACGAGGGCGGCCGGCTCGCTTCGTGGCTGCCGGGCTCGTTGGAGGCAGGGCTGGCGTTGCTGGGCCGTGAGCGCGGCGCAACGCTGTTCATGACCCTGCTGTCGGCGTTCGCGGTGCTGCTGGGGCGTTACACCCAGCAGGAGGATTTCTGCGTGGGCTCGCCGATCGCGGGCCGCAACCGAAGCGAGCTGGAAAACCTGATCGGTTTCTTCGTCAATACCCTGGTGCTGCGCGCGGACCTGGGCGGCGAGCCTGTCTTCCCGGAGCTTCTGGCGCGGATGCGGGAGGTCACGCTAGGCGCCTACGCGCACCAGGATCTGCCGTTCGACAAGCTGGTGGAGGAGCTTCGGCCGGAGCGGAGCCTGAGCTACAACCCCCTGGTGCAGGTGACGTTCGCGCTGCAGAACATACCGCTGCCGCCGCTGCAGCTTCCCGGCCTGCAAATCGAGCGTATCGAGATCGAGGGCAAGGTGGCGAAGTTCGATCTGTCGCTTGTGGTCGTGGAGGAGGCGGGCGGTCTGACCTCGACGCTGCGCTACAGCACGGACTTGTTCGAAGCCGCGACGGCGCAACGCCTGCTAAGTCATTGGCAGGTGCTGCTGAAAGCCGTGATGTCTGCTCCGGAGCGGCGGATCTGGGACCTGCCCTGGCTGGGCGACGCGGAGCTCCAACAGTTGCTGGTGGAGGCGCAAGGGGATCGCCGTCCGGGACTGGGCGTCATTCACGAATTGATCGAAGCCCAGGCGCGCCGGACTCCGGACCGCGTTGCGCTGGTGTTCGAGGGTCAGGAGCTGAGCTACGCGGAGCTCGACGCCCGCGCCGACGCTCTCGCGCGGCATCTCCGGTTGGGTCCGGAGGCGCGGGTGGGAGTGGCGCTGGAGCGGAGCCTGGAGCTGGTGGTGGGGCTTCTGGGAGTGCTCAAGGCGGGCGCCGCGTACGTGCCGCTGGACCCATCGCATCCGGACGAGCGGCTGGCGTTCCAGATGAAGGATGCCGGGGTGGAGGTGTTGCTGACCGAGCCGGGCCTGGTGCCCAGGCTCTCCGGACTGGGTGCGCGCCTGGTGTGCGTGGGCGAGGAGGAGCGGTCGGACGCGCCGCTGCCCGCGGTCTTCCCGGAGAACCTGGCCTATGTGATGTACACGTCGGGGACTACCGGGGTCCCCAAGGGCGTGATGGTGTCGCATGGCGGGATCTGCAATCACCTCCTTTGGCGCCAGTCGAGCTACGGCCTGGGTGAGCACGACCGCCTGCTGCACAAGGCTCCTCTGGGCTTCGATGCGTCGGTGTGGGAGATCTTCTGGCCGCTGTCGGTGGGTGCGCGGCTGGTGCTGGCGCGACCGGGCGGCCATCAGGACAGCTCCTACCTGACACGGCTGGTGGAGGAGGAGAGCATCACGTTCCTGCACGCGGTGCCGACGCTGCTGCGGGTGCTTCTGGAGGAGCCCGATCTGTCGGGCTGGACTCATCTGCGCCGGGTAACGACCGGCGGCGAGCCGCTGCCGGTCGAGCTTCGGGAGCGGTTCTTTGCTCGTCTGGAAGCCGAGCTGCATCACGGCTACGGTCCGACGGAGGCTTCGATCGGGGTGACCTACGGCCGCTGCGACCGGGGGATTCCGGGTCCGACGCTTCTCGGCCAGGTGATCTCCAACGCACGGATCTACCTGGTGGACCGCCGTCTGCACGAGCTGCCGGTGGGAGTGCCGGGGGAGCTCTGCATCGGCGGCGTGGGTCTGGCGCGGGGCTACCTGGGCAGTCCGGACCTGACGGCGGAGCGCTTCATGCCCGATCCGTTCAACGCCGAACCGGGCTCGCGTCTTTACCGCAGCGGTGACCTGGTGCGCCGTCACGGTCATGGCGGTCTGGAGTTCCTGGGCCGCATCGACGAGC
Source organism: uncultured Holophagales bacterium (assembly GCA_963741305.1). Taxonomy (GTDB): domain Bacteria; phylum Acidobacteriota; class Thermoanaerobaculia; order Multivoradales; family UBA5704; genus DATMER01. Next base: position 2,073,076 of record CAVUHL010000003.1, read on the forward strand.
AGGTGAAGGTGCGGGGGATCCGCATCGAACCTGGCGAGATCGAGGTGGCGTTGCGTGGGCATCCTGGGGTGAAGGATGCCGCGGTCCTGGCCCAGGAGGACGGTCCGGGAATCCGCCGTCTGGTGGCCTACGTGGTATCGGTGGAAGGAAACGGCCACGGGTTGAAGGCGGGAGAGCTGCGGCGCTACCTTGCCGCGAGGCTCCCTCCGCACCTCGTGCCGGCGGCGTTCGTGCCGCTCGACACCCTGCCGCTCCTGGCCAGCGGCAAGATCGACCGGCGGACTCTCTCGCGTTCCGGACTTGCCCTGGCCGAGGCTATCGAGCCCGGTGAAGAGGTCGTGGCTCCCCGTACCGCGACCGAGCGGCTCCTGGTCGAGATCTGGAGCAAGGTGCTCCGCCGCGACCGGATCGGGGTCCGCGACAACTTCTTCGACCTGGGCGGGGACTCCATCCTCAGCTTGCAGATCCTTGCCCGGGCGAATCAGGCGGGGTTGAAGCTCGTCCTCCGGCAACTGTTCGAGAACCAGACGATCGAAGCGCTGGCGGCCGTGGCCGGGGCGGAGACGACCGTGCTGGCGGAGCAGGAGCCGGTGACCGGACCCGTGCCGCTGACCCCGGTCCAGATCCTGTTTTTCGAGCAGGGCCTCGCCAGTCCCGACCACTTCAACCAGAGCGTTCTGCTCGAGGTCCATGAGCCTCTTGCGGTGCCTGTGCTCCAGGAGGCTCTGCGGTGGCTCCTGCAGCATCACGACGCTCTACGCCACCGGTTCGTCCCCGAGGGCTCCGGATGGCGCCAGATCGGCGATTCCCCCAATAGGGAATCTCCCTTGGCCCGGATCGATCTCTCGGCCCTTCCCAAAGCCGAGCAGAGCGGAGCGATCGAAGCGGCCGCGGCCCTGGCGCAGACGAGCCTTTGCCTCGCGCAGGGACGGGTCGTCCAGGCCGCGCTCTTCCTGACCGGCGACCGCCCCCGGCTCCTCATCGTGGCCCACCACCTGGTGATCGACGCGGTCTCCTGGAGAATCCTTCTCGAGGATCTGGAGGCCTCCTGCCGGGGCCTCGCGCTGCCCCCCAAGACGACCTCCTTCCGGCAGTGGGCCGAACGCCAAGCCGAAGCGGCGCGCTCGGCCGAGGTCGCGCGGGAGCTGCCCTTCTGGCTTGATGCCGCGGCGCCGGCCGGCCCGCTGCCGGTGGACCATCCCGGCGGGAGCAATCTCGTCGCGGAGACCCGCACCGTCGACGTGACACTCGGGCCGGACGAGACGCGGTTCCTGTTGCAGGAGGTCCCCAAGGTGTTCGGGGCCCGCATCGACGAGATCCTCCTGGCCGCCCTGGCATGGGCCTTTTCCGCCTGGACCGGGTCTCGCACCGTGCGCGTCGACCTCGAGGGGCATGGCCGCGGCGCGGGCTCCGACGACGTGGACCTGTCCCGGACCGTGGGCTGGTTCACCTCGGTCTTCCCTTTGCGCCTGGACGTGGGCGGAGCCTCCAACCCCGGAGAGGCGCTGAAACGGGTCCAGGAGCGGGTCCGCGCCGTCCCGGCAGGGGGAGTGGGCTATGGCCTGCTGCGCTACCTCGGGGCTCCGGAAGCGCTCGGCGCCCTGCCGCGGTCGGAGGTGAGCTTCAACTATCTGGGCCAGCTCGATGCGGCGATCTCGTCGTCCTCCCTGTTCCAGCTGGCGCGCGAGTCAAGCGGATCGAGCCGCAGCCCGTTGGAGGCCCGCCGCTACCTGATCGAGATCAACGGTGCCGTGGCCGGCGGAGACCTGCAGCTCACCTGGCGCTACAGCGAGCGGCTCCACCGGCGGATCACGGTCGAGAGGCTGGCGCAGAGCTTCCTGGAAGCGCTACGGTCGCTCGTGTCTCAGGGCCGTACCCTGGGAGCGGGAGCCGAGGATCTCGGCCGGCTCTCGCCGGCTCAGCAGGGCATCCTGTTCCACGCGCTCGAAGCGGCGGGGACGGGCGTCTACGTCGGGCAGATGAGCTGCCTGCTGGAAGGGCCTCTGCAGACGCCGGTGCTCGAGAGCGCCTGGCAAAGGTTGATCGAACGGCACTCGATCCTGCGCACGGCGTTCATCCTGGAAGACTCCGGCGAGCCGCTGCAGGTGGTGCTTGCCAAGGTTGCCGCGCCTCTGGAGGAGGAAGACTTGCGTGGGCTGGCGCCGTCGCAGCAGGAAGGGAGGGTCGAGGAGAAGAGCCGGGAGGACCGCAGCCGGGCGTTCGATCTCTCGCGGTCTCCATTGATGCGGCTCTCGCTGTTCCGCCTGGCCGACGAGGCCTACCGGTTGGTCTGGAGCACGCATCACCTGCTTCTCGACGGCTGGTCCAAGAGCCTGGTCATCGGCGAGCTGCTCGCCCTGTACGAGGCCTGGGCGCAGGGTAAGGAGCCGGTCCTCGGCCGGCCATGGCCCTTCCTCGACTACATCCGGTGGTTGGAGGAGCAGGACTCAAGCCGCATCGAGCCGTTCTGGCGGCAGGGGCTCGCGGGCTTCGCCTCGCCCACGCCGCTCGGGATCGACGGCCGGTTCCCCGACCGCGATCCGGTGCCGCACCAACGGACCGCGACCGCGTCTCCGGCCGCGACGGCTGCCCTGCACGCGCTGGCCCGGCAGCAGCAGGTGACTCTGAACGTTCTCATGGAGAGCTTCTGGGGGCTGCTGCTGTCCAGGTACAGCGGCGAGGAAGACGTGGTGTTCGGAGCGGTACTGTCCGGCCGCCCCGAGGGCCTGCCGGACATCGAGTCGCGAGTCGGCATGTTCATCAACACCCTGCCGCTGCGTCTGCGGATCGAGGCCGCCTCGCCAGTGTCGTCGCTCCTGCGGCAGGCGCAGGAGCGCCAAGTCGAGCTGCTCGAATTCCAGCACAGCTCGCTCGTGCAGCTTCAGGGTTGGAGCGGTGTGCCGCGTGGGCTTCCCCTGTTCGAGAGCCTCTTCGTTTTCGAGAGCTACCCGGTGGACGAGTCGGTCAAGCGCTGGCAGGGGAGCCTGCGGATCACGGACGTGACCAACTGGTCGAACACGAGCTACCCGCTCACTCTCGAGGTCGTCCCGGGCGACGACCTCCTGTTGCGGGCTTCTTACGACCCCAGGAGGCTGGACGATGCGGCCGTGGCCAGGATGCTCGCGCACTATCTTCAGCTACTGGAGAGCGCCACTCTCGACCCCGGGTGCCGCGTAGCCGACCTCGGGGCTTTGGGCACCGTGGCGGAGCGCCATCAGGTGCTCCACGAGTGGAACGACACGCGCGCCTCCTTCTCCTCGGAGTTCCGCCTGCACGAGATGTTCGAGGCCCAGGCTCGGCGCGCGCCCGGGGCGGTGGCTTTGGTGTTCGAGGGGGAGGAGCTTCTCTATGGCGAGCTCAACGCGCGGGCCAACCGGCTGGCTCACCTCCTGCGGAGCCAGGGAGTGGGGCCGGACGTGCGGGTGGGCCTCTGCGTCGAGCGGTCGTTCGAGATGGTCGTGGGTCTTTTCGGAATCCTCAAGGCCGGCGGTGCCTACGTCCCTCTCGACCCCTCCTATCCTCAGGACCGCATCGATTTCATGCTGACCGACTCGAAGGTGCCGGTCCTGCTGACCCAGGAGCGCCTGCTTGCGACCTTGCCTGGGGAAGGGCCGCGCATCCTGTGCCTGGACGCGCCCATCCCCAGTGGTGGGGAGGAGGACCTTCTCCCGCTGGGCGGCCTCGACGAGTTGGCGTATGTGATCTACACATCCGGCTCGACCGGGCGGCCGAAGGGGGCGATGAACAGCCATCGCGCCATCTGCAACCGGCTGCTCTGGATGCAGGAGGCGTATGGCCTGACCGCCGGCGACCGCGTGCTGCAGAAGACCCCCTTCAGCTTCGACGTGTCGGTGTGGGAGTTCTTCTGGCCGCTCGCGGTCGGCGCCCGTCTCGTCCTGGCCCGCCCGGGCGGCCATCAGGAGCCCGACTACCTGGCGGAGCTCATCGCTCGGGAGGGCATCACGACGCTGCACTTCGTCCCGTCGATGTTGCAGATCTTCCTGGAGGAGGCCCGGGACGTCGCATCCTGCACCTCTCTGCGCCGGGTGATCTGCAGCGGCGAGGCGCTGCCGGCCCAGCTCGAGCGCCGCTTCTTCGCGAGTTTCCCCGAAGGCGGGGCGCCGGCCCTCTGGAACCTCTACGGCCCCACCGAGGCAGCCGTCGACGTTACAGTCTGGCGGTGCGATCCGGAGAATCCGCTCGCGGCGGTCCCCATCGGGCGTCCGATCGCCAACACCACGACGTATGTCCTCGACGCCCATCTGCGTCCAGTGCCGATCGGCGTGCCGGGCGAGCTTTACCTGGGCGGCGTGCAGCTCGCCCGCGGATACCTGGACCGTCCGGAGCTGACGGCGGAGAGGTTCATCCCCGATCCGTTCGTGGGCGAGGGAGCGCGGCTCTACAAGACGGGCGACCAAGTCCGCCTGCTGCCCGGTGGCGAGATCGCCTATCTGGGCCGTCTGGACCATCAGGTGAAGATCCGCGGCGTGCGCATCGAGCTCGGAGAGATCGAGGCCGCGCTGCTCGCCCATGCGGCCGTGGCCGAGGCCGCCGTGGTGGTCCGGGAGACCGGTCCGGGCGGTGCGCGCCTGGTGGCCTTCGTGGTCTGGCGCTCCGAGGCGCGGGACGTGCGCGACGAGCTGCGCAAGACCCTGCCCGAGGCCATGGTGCCCTCGTCCGTGATTACCCTGGAGAGGATGCCCCTGACCCCCAGCGGCAAGACGGACCGTCTTGCCCTGGCGCGGGTCGAGCTGCCGGGCGAGGAGACGGGGGCGGAGGCCCCCGAGGGTCCGTTCCAGGAGATCGTAGCGGGGATCTGGTGCGAGGTCCTCGGTCTCCAGCGGGTGGGCCGGCGCGACAGTTTCTTCGATCTCGGCGGCCATTCGCTGCTCGCCACCCAGGTAGCGTCGCGGCTGCGCCATGCCTTCGGCGTGGATCTCCCGCTGCGGACCATCTTCGAAGCCTCGCGGTTGGAGGAGCTGGCAGCCCGCGTCGCCGAGGCCGCGGCGCGCCGGGACGCCATGCCGCCTCCCGTCGAGCCGGTACCCCGGGACGGCGACCTCCCCCTGTCCTTTGCTCAAGAGCGGCTCTGGTTCATCGAGCAGCTCGATCCGGGCCGGCCGGTGTACCACATCCCGTCGACCCTGCGCCTGGAAGGGAGCCTCGACCGCGCGGCCCTGGCGCGGAGCCTCTCCGAGCTGGTGCGGCGCCACGAGGCCCTGCGCACCCGCTTCCCCGCGGTCGAGGGCCGGCCGGTTCAAGTCATCGAGCCCGCCGCGCCCGTGCCGCTGCCCCTGGTCGACCTGGAGTGCCTGCCCACGGACCGGCGTGAGGAGGAGGGCCGGCGGCTGGCGGTGTCGGAAGCCCGCCGGCCTTTCGATCTGGACCGTGGGCCGCTGCTGCGCGCCGGCTTGGTGCGCCTGCAGGAGGGCGAGCACCTGGCCCTGCTCACCCTGCACCACATCATCTCGGACGGTTGGTCCGCGGGCGTGCTGGTGCGGGAGCTGTCGGCCCTCTACCAGGCTTCGCCCCTGCCAGAGCTGCCGGTGCAGTACGCCGATTTCGCCGCCTGGCAGCGGAGCTGGCTGCAGGGCGAGGTGCTGGGGCGGGAGCTGGGCTACTGGCGGGAGAGGCTGGCCGGCGCGCCGCCCGTGATCGACCTCCCCTCCGACCGGCCGCGCCCGGCGCTGCGCAGCCTGCACGGCGGACATAGCCCGTTGCAGCTCTCCGAGGCCCTCTCGCAAGCGGTCGCAGCCATGGCGCGGCAGCGCGGCGCTACGCTGTTCATGGTCGTGCTGGCCGCGTTCGACGCGCTGCTCCATCGCTACACGGGTGAGGAGGACCTGAGCGTCGGAACTCCCATCGCGGGCCGCAACCGGATAGAGATCGAGGGGCTCATCGGGTTCTTCGTAAACACCCTGGTGCTGCGGGTGGCGGTCTCGGGTGAGGACTCCTTCCTCGCGGCGCTGGAGCGGGCGCGGGAGGCGGCGCTGGGCGCCTACACCCACCAGGACGTGCCGTTCGAGCGGGTGGTGGAGGAGCTGCAGCCCGAGCGGAGCCTGAGCCACACGCCGCTCTTCCAGGTGATGCTCCTCGTGGAGAGCGCCTCGCGCGACCGCCTGGAGCTGCCGGACCTGGCGCTCTCGCCGCTGTCCGTGGAGAGCGGCACTGCCAAGTTCGATCTCACCCTGAGCCTGGGCGAGGCGGAGGGGCGCTTGGCGGGCGGCTTCCAGTACGCCTCCGACCTCTTCGAGCGGGTCACCGTGGACCGGCTGGGGCGTCACCTGGAAGCGCTGCTCGCCGGGGCGATGCGGAACCCGGATGCCGCCCTTGCCGAGCTGGCCCTGGTCACTCTGGCGGAGCGCCACCAGGTACTCCACGAGTGGAGCGACACCCGGCAGGATCTGCCGTTCGAGACCACGCTGCACCGGCTGGTGGAGCGGCAGGCGGAGGTCGACTCCGCGGCGGAGGCGTTCATCTTCGAGGGCGAGGCGCTCGGCTACGGCGAGCTGGACCTGCGCGCCAACCGGCTGGCCCGGCGCCTGCGGCGCCTCGGCGTCGGCCCCGGCGACCTGGTGGCCGTGTGCGCCGAGCGCTCCTTCGAGATGGTCGTAGCTCTCCTGGGCGTGCTCAAGGCCGGGGCGGCGTACGTGCCCCTGGACCCGGACTATCCGGCCGATCGCCTGACTTTCATGCTGGAGGACACGGGCGCGCCTGTCGTGCTCACCCAGTTGCATCTGGAGGACCGCCTGCCCAATTTGCCCGTGCGCCGCATCCGGCTGGACGCGGACTGGCCGGATATTGCCACGGAGAGCGGGGAGAGGACCGACGGCGGGGCCGGGCCGGACGATCTGGCCTACGTCATCTTCACCTCCGGCTCCACGGGCCGGCCCAAGGGCGTCCAGGTCCCCCATCGGGGAGTGGTGAACCGCCTCCTGTGGGCGCAGGGAGCCTACCCCGTGGGGCCGGGAGACCGCATCCTCGTCAAAGCCGCGTTCAGCTTCGACTTCTCCGTGTGGGAGATCTTCGGCACCCTCCTTGCGGGCGCCACCGGGGTCCTCGCGCGACCCGGCGGGCAGCGCGACAGCTCCTACCTGGCGCGGCTCATCCGCGAGCAGTCCATCACCCTGGCGCACTTCGTTCCCTCCATGCTCCAGGCCTTCCTGGCGGAGGACAGTTTGGAGGACTGCTCCAGCCTGCGCTTCGTCTTCGCCGGCGGCGAGCGGCTCACGGCCGAGACCGTGGAGCGCTTCCACGCCCGCTTGGGCGCGCCGCTGCGCAACCAGTACGGCCCCACGGAAGCCTCCATCGATGTCCTGGACTGGCTCTGCCGGCCCGGGCGCTCGGTCTCCATCGGCAGGCCCCTCGCCAACGTGGGGGCGTGGGTGGTGGACCGCAATCTTCAGCCCGTCGCGATCGGGATTCCCGGCGAGCTGCTCCTGGGAGGTCCGGCTGTGACCCGGGGCTATCTGCGGCGTCCGGCCCTGACGGCGGAGCGGTTCATCCCCGATCCGTTCGGCGGCGCGCCCGGCGCGCGCTCCTACCGCACCGGCGACCTGGTGCGCTGGGCCCAGGACGGCACCCTGGATTTCCTGGGTCGCATCGATCACCAGGTCAAGGTGCGCGGCTTCCGCGTCGAGCCGGGGGAGATCGAGGCCGCGCTGCGGGGCCTGCCGGAAGTGGCGGAGGCCGTGGTGCTGGCCCGCGATGACGGTCCGGGCGGCGCCCGCCTGGTGGCCTACGTGGTCTTCGATCCGGAAGCCGGAGAGCCGCCCTCGACACGCCACCTGCGCGAACGGCTGCGCGAAGATCTGCCCGAGTTCATGCTGCCGGCAGCGTTCGTGCCTCTGGAGAGGATGCCCCTCACTCCCAGCGGCAAGGCAGACCGTCGCGCCCTGGTCCGGATCGCGCCACCCCAGCTCGCGAGTCCCGGCGGCGCGGCCGCGGATCTCACCCCGGTGCAGGAGATCGTGGCGGGGATCTGGCGCGATCTGCTGGGCCTCGACGCGCCACTGAGCGCCGACGCCCATTTCTTCGAGTTGGGCGGGCACTCCCTGCTCGCGACTCAGGTGGTCTCCCGGATGCGCCAGTCGCTCGGAGTGGACGTGCCGCTGCGCAGCCTGTTCGAGGCTCCCACCGTGGGTGGGCTTGCCGGCGTGGTCGAAAGGGCGCTCCGTTCCGAAGGTGTCGCGGTGCCGCCCCTGGTCCCCCAGCCTCGGGAGGGAAACCTCCCGCTGTCGTTCGCCCAGGAGCGGCTCTGGTTCATCCACCGGCTGCTGCCGCAGGGCTCGCACTACAACATGCCCTCGGCGGTCCGCTTGCAGGGGGATCTCGAGCCCGCCCTCCTGGCCCGCACCCTGGAAGAGATAGTCCGTCGGCACGAGGTTCTGCGGACGTCTTTCCCCGCGGCGGACGGCATCCCCGTCCAGAGCATCGCCCCTCCCGCGCCGTTCGATCTCGCCCTGATCGACCTGGGAGGCCTGCCGCTGGAGCGGCGGCTCTCTGAAGCCCGTCACCTGGCGGTGGCCGAAGCCCGGAGGCCCTTCGACCTGACCGTCGGGCCGGTCCTTAGAGCTGCTTTGGTTCGCCTGAACGATCGCGACCACGTCGGGCTGTTCACCCTGCACCACATCGTGAGCGACGGCTGGTCGCGCGGCGTCTTCCTACAGGAGCTGGCCTCCATCTACGCCGCGTTCCGGGAGGGCCGTCCGTCGCCTCTGCCGCCTCTCGCCATCCAGTACGCGGACTTCGCGACCTGGCAACGGAGCTGGCTGCAGAACGAGGTTCTGGAAACCCAGCTCTCCTACTGGCGAAAGCAGCTCGAAGGCGTGCCGCCGCTGGAGCTGCCCCTGGATCGCCCGCGACCGGTCGTGCAGCGTTTCCGCGCTGGGCGCGTCCCCATCCAGATGCCGATGGAGCTGTCGGAAGATCTGCGCCGGCTCGCGGGAGCGCAGGGGGTCACCCTGTACATGGCCCTCCTCGCCGGCTTCAAGGCGCTGGCGCACCGCTACACCGGCCAGGACGACTTCGCCCTCGGCTCGCCCATCGCCAACCGCAACCGAGCCGAGATCGAGAACCTGATCGGCTTCTTCGTCAACAGCCTGGTCCTGCGCGTCCGGCTCGATGACGATCCGTCCTTCCGGGACCTCGTGGCGCGGGCCCGCGAGGCGGCCCTGCAGGCTTACGCCCATCAGGACCTGCCGTTCGAGAAGCTCGTCGAGGAGCTGCACCCGGAGCGCAGCCTGAGCCGCAACCCCCTGTTCCAGGTGGTGCTCGCCCTGCAGAACGCGCCCATGGGCGACCTGGAGCTCCCCGGCCTCACCCTGGCCCCGCTCGGACCCGAGGAGGGCTCGACCCGTTTCGATCTGGAGATCCACCTCTGGGACCTGGCCGGCGGATTGCGCGGAATGGCGCTCTATGACCGCGCCCTCTTTGATGCCACGACCGTCGCGCGCCTGGTGAGCCATTTCGAAAAGCTGCTGGCCGAGGCGGTGGCCGATCCGGGCCGGCGGATCTCCGAGCTGGCGCTGCTCACTGGCCCCGAGCGGGCGCAGCTCCTAGCGGAGTGGAATGACACCGCGGTGGATTTCGGCCCGTTCGCCGGTGTGCGCCAGCTCTTCGAGGCACGCGCGCTGGAGGCCCCGAACGCCCTGGCGGTAGCCATGGACGGGGAGGAGCTGAGCTACCGCGAGCTCGATCTGCGGGCCAACCGGCTGGCGCACCATCTGCGCGAGCTGGGCGCGGGGCCGGAGGAGGCGGTCGGTATCTGCCTGGAGCGCTCCGTCGATCTGGTTATGGCCATCCTGGCGGCGGTCAAGACCGGCGGTGCCTACCTGCCCCTGGACCCCGCCCTCCCGGCGCAGCGCCTGGGCTTCATGCTGAGGGATGCCGGTGCCCTGGCCGTGGTCACTTCCGAGCGGCTCGCGCCGGTCGTCGAAGGGGCGGCGCGGCATGTGGTGAAGGTCGATGCCGACCGGGAGGAGATCGCCCTCCGCAGCGGCATGGCTCCGCCGGCGGCCTGCTGGCCCGGGGGCTTGGCGTACGTCATCTACACCTCGGGCTCGACCGGCCGTCCCAAGGGAGTAGCTCTTACCCACGCGGGCTTGGCCAACCTCGTTTCCTGGCATCAGCGGTCCTACGGCGTCGCACCTCGCGACCGAGCCACCCAGTTGGCCGGGCCTGCGTTTGATGCCTCGGTGTGGGAGGTCTGGCCCTTCCTGACGGCCGGTGCGAGCCTCCACCTGCCGGATGAGTCGGTTCGCGTCTCGCCTCCGGACCTCCTGCGCTGGCTCGCGGTCGAGGGCGTGACCCACTCGTTCCTACCCACGCCGTTGGCCGAAGCCTGCCTGCGGCAGCCTGCCCCGCCCGGCTTGGCTCTTTCCGCCGTGCTCACGGGCGGCGACAGGCTTCACCGCCTGGCGGAAGAGCCGCCGTACAGGCTGGTGAACCACTACGGCCCCACGGAGAGCACGGTCGTGGCGAGCTGTGCCCCGGTCGCCTTCGGGGAGGACCGGGAACCGCCCATTGGCCGGCCCATCGACAACCTGCGCATCCTCGTGGCCGACCGCCACCTGCGGCCCGTCCCCATCGGCGTGCCCGGCGAGCTGCTCATCGGCGGCGTGGGGCTGGCGCGGGGATATCTGGGGCAGCCCGACCTCACTGCTGGGAGCTTCGTGCCCGATCCGTTCGGGACGGGGGAGAGGCTCTACCGCACCGGCGACCTGGTGCGCTGGCGGGGCGACGGCAGCCTGGAATTCCTGGGCCGGATCGACCACCAGGTCAAGCTGCGCGGCTTCCGGATCGAGGTCGGGGAGATCGAGGGCGTGCTCCAGGAGCACCCCGAGGTGGCGGCCGGCGCGGTGCTCGCGCGGGAGGACGTCCCCGGGCATAAGAGCCTGGTGGCCTACGTCGTGCCGGAGCGCGGACATGCCGAGTTGCCGGCGGGAGAGGTGGGCGAGGAGCAGGTGGAGGAGTGGCGCGCGCTCTACGACGAGACCTACGAGCAGGGCCGCACCATCAAGGACGCCGCGTTCAACATCGTGGGCTGGAACAGCAGCTACACGCGGGAGCCGATCCCGGCGCCCGAGATGCTGGAGTGGGTGGAGCGCACGGTCGACGAGATCCTGGGCCTGCGGCCGCGGCGGGTGCTCGAGATCGGCGTCGGCACGGGCCTCCTCCTCTACCGGGTGGCCCCGCACAGCGAGCTTTACCGTGGCACCGACTTCTCGGGTCAGGCGATCGCCTGGCTCGCCGAGACGCTGGGGGGAAGCCTGCCCCAGGTCGAGCTGGCGCAGCGCACGGCCGAGGACTTTTCAGGAGTCGCGCCGCGCTCTTTCGACACCGTCGTCCTGAACTCGGTGGTCCAGTACTTCCCGGATGGCGACTATCTGGCGAGGGTCCTCGCCGGGGCCGTGGAGGCCGTGGCCGATGGCGGCGCGATCTACGTGGGAGACGTCCGCAGCCTTCCATTGCTGGAGGCGTTCCACGCCTCGATCGGGCTCTTCCAGGCAACGCCCTTGCTCCCCGTGGAGCGGCTGCGCCAGCTCGTTGCGGCGCAGCGGGCCGAGGAGACCGAGCTGGTCATCGACCCGGGCTTCTTCTTCGCTCTCCAAAGCCGTCTGCCGCGGATCGCGGCCGTGGAGGTGCGGCCGAAGCGGGGTCAGGCCGATAACGAGCTGACCTGCTTCCGCTACCAGGTCGTGCTGCGGGTGGGCGAGGTAGCCCAGGCCACCCCCACCCTGCCGTGGCTCGACTGGGACCGGGAAGGCCTGAGCCTGGAGGCGGTGGGGCGGCTCCTGGCTGAGGAGCCGGAGGCGCTGGCGCTCGCCGGCATCCCCAACGCGCGGGTAGAGAAGGCCGTGGCGGCTGCGCGGGTCCTCGGCAGGTCAGGGGAGGACGAGGGGCCGGCGACCGCAGAAGAGCTGCGCGAGCAGCTGGGGGGCCTCGCGCTGGCCGGAATGCATCCCGACGCGTTCCTGGATGCCGGGAGGGAGCTCGGCTACGAGGTAGTCCTGAGCTGGGCTCGGCAGGGGTCCGAGGGCCGCTACGACGTCCTGTTCCGCCGTCCGGGGATAGGCGTGGAGATGCCCCGCCCGGCGGTGGAAGGTCCCAGGAGCCGGTTCGTCAACGACCCGACTTTCGGGAAGCTCTCGCGCCGCCTGACGCCGGTGCTGCGCTCCCACCTGGAGGAGCGGCTGCCGGCCTACATGGTCCCAACGGCCTTCGTGTGGCTCGACGCGCTGCCCCTGACCCCGAACGGCAAGCTCGACCGCCGCGCCCTGCCGGCGCCCGAGGCCGCGCGGCTGGACGAGGGGCGCTCGACGCCGCCGCGCACGCCGGCCGAGGAGCGGCTCGCCGCGATCTTCTGCGCGGTGCTCAAGCTGGAGCGGCTGGGAGTGGAGGAAGACTTTTTCGCCGCGGGCGGCCACTCTCTGCTGGCCACCCAGGTGATCTCGCGCATCCGCGACGCGTTCGGCGCCGAGCTGCCGTTGCGGAGCCTGTTCGAGACGCCCACGGTCGCCGGCCTCGCGCTCCAAGTGGAGGCGATGGAGGCCGAAAGGTGGGCAAGCCAGGGGCCGCCCCTGCGTCCGGCTCCCCGGGATGGAGCGCTGCCACTGTCGTTCTCTCAGGAGCGCCTCTGGTTCCTCGACCGGCTCGACACCCGGACGCTGGCCTACAACGAGGCGTCCGCCTTCCGCATGGAAGGCGACCTCGACGAAGCCGCCCTGCGCTGGAGCCTCGACGAGATTGTCCACCGTCACGAGATCCTCCGCACCGACTTTCCGGATGTGGAGGGCTGGGTAGTACAAAGGATCCATCCTCCGGCTTCCTTCGAGATCCCCACGATCGATCTGCGCGGCCTTCCCCCGGCCGAGCGCGACGGGGCGGCGCGCAAGCTGGCAGCCGGGCAGGCGCTGCGCCCCTTCAACCTGCAGCGGGGGCCGCTCGTGCGGGGGCTGCTCCTGCGCTTGGGAGAGAGAAGCCACGCGCTGGTCTTCTCCTTCCACCACATCATCTTCGACGGCTGGTCCATGGGCGTCTTCGTCCGCGAGCTGTCGGCCCTGTATGGCGCCCGGATCGCGGGCACGCCCTCCCCCTTGCCGCCGCTGCCCATCCAGTACGCCGACTTCTCCTTCTGGCAGCGCCGCTGGCTGCAGGGAGAGGTCCTGGAGCGGCAGCTCTCCTATTGGCGGGAGCAGCTCACGGGAGCCGCCGTGCTCGCCCTGCCCACCGACCACCCCCGGGCGGTCCTCCCCCAGGCACCAGGCAGGCACCGCGCCGTGGTGATCCAGCCCGCCATGGCGCAGAAGCTGCGGGCGCTCGGCCGCAGCCGGGGGAGCACCCTGTTCATGACTCTGCTCGCGGCCTTCCAGGCCCTGCTCCAGCGCTACACGGGGCAGGACGACGTCGTGGTCGGCTCTCCCATCGCCAACCGCGACCGCAGCGAGATCGAGGGCCTGATCGGCTTCTTCGTCAACATGCTCGTCCTGCGCACCGACCTCTCCGGCGATCCGTCGTTCGCGGAGCTGCTGGACCGGGTGCGCCAAGTCGCGCTCGGCGCCTACTCGCACCAGGACCTGCCCTTCGAGAAGCTGGTCGAGGAGCTGCGGCCGGACCGGGACCTGCGCCATACGCCCCTGTTCCAGGTCAGCTTCCGGCTGTTCAATGCCGCCGCTTCCCGCTTGAGCCTGCCCGGGCTATCGCTGCTTCCATTCCCGGTCGAGGCCAGCTCGGCGAAGCTCGATCTGGACCTCGGGCTGATCGAGGAAGGTGAGCGGCTGAGCGGCTGGCTGGAGTACGACGCCTCCCTCTTCGAGGACGCGACCATGGAGCGCCTGGTGGGCCACCTGGACCGGCTGCTCGCCGGCATTGTCGAGAGCTCCGGGAGCCGGGTGTCGGAGCTGCCGCTGCTCACCCCGGCTGAGCACTGCCAGGTGGTGGTGGAGTGGAACAACACGCGCGCCGCCTTCTCTTCGGAGGTCCGCCTGCACGAGATGTTCGAAGCCCAGGCGCGGAGCGCGCCCGCGGCGGTGGCCCTGGTATTCGAAGGAAAGGAGCTCCTCTACGGCGAGCTCAACGCGCGGGCCAACCGGCTGGCGAACGTCCTGCGGGGCTGGGGAGTGGGGCCGGACGTGCGGGTGGGGCTCTGCGTCGAGCGGTCGCCGGAGATGGTCGTCGGCCTCCTCGGAATCCTCAAAGCCGGCGGCGCCTATGTCCCTCTCGACCCTTCCTATCCGCAGGACCGCATCGCTTTCATGCTGGCCGATGCGAAGGTGCCGGTGCTGTTGACCCAGGAGCGCCTGCTCACGACGATCCTCGCCGAGGAAGCGCGCATCCTGTGCCTGGACGCGCCCATCGCCGGCGGTGGGGACGAGGAAGATCTGCCTCCCCTGGGTAGCCTCGACGACCTGGCCTATGTGATCTACACCTCCGGCTCGACCGGGCGCCCGAAGGGGGCCATGAACAGCCATCGCGCCATCTGCAACCGCCTGCTCTGGGGGCAGGAGGCTTATGGCCTGACCCCTGGCGACCGAGTGCTGCAGAAGACCCCCTTCAGCTTCGACGTGTCGGTCTGGGAGCTCTTCTGGCCGCTCATCACCGGCGCCCGGCTCATCCTGGCCCGCCCGGGCGGCCACCAGGACCCCGGCTATCTGGCGGAGCTCATCGAGCGGGAAGGCGTCACGACGGCCCACTTCGTCCCGTCGATGCTGCAGATCTTCCTGGAAGCCCAGGACATCGCCTCCTGCACCTCGCTGCGCCGGGTGATCTGCAGCGGGGAGGCGCTGCCGGCCCAGCTCGAGCGCCGCTTCTTCGCGTGCTTCTCCGAAGGCGGGGCCCCGGCCCTCCACAACCTCTACGGTCCCACCGAGGCTGCCGTCGAGGTCACGGCCTGGCGGTGCGATCCTCAGAGCCCGCTCGCGGCCGTCCCGATCGGCCGTCCGGTCGCCAACACTACGGCGTACGTCCTCGACGGCCATCTGCGTCCGGTTCCGGTCGGCGTTCCAGGCGAGCTCCATCTGGGTGGCGTGCAGCTCGCCCGTGGGTATCTGGACCGTCCGGACCTGACCGCGGAACGGTTCATCCCCGACCCGTTCGCGGGCGGGGGAGCGCGCCTCTACCGGACGGGCGACCAGGCCCGCCTCCTTCCCGGCGGCGAGATCGTCTACCTGGGCCGCCTGGATCACCAGGTGAAGATCCGTGGCGTCCGCATCGAGCTTGGAGAGATCGAGGTGGCGCTGTCGGCGCACCCCGCGGTGCTCCAAGCGGCCGTGGTGGTGTGGGAAGACCGGCGCGGGGAGGCACGGCTGGGCGCCTTCCTCGTAGGCGAGGCGGCGCCGGCCGCGGAGCTGCGCACCTTCCTTGCTCTGAGGCTTCCGGAAGCGATGATCCCCTCCTCCTTCACGTTCGTCGACGCCCTGCCGCTCACGCCTTCCGGCAAGGTGGACCGGCGTGCCCTCGTGTCGTCCTCCACCGCCGCCATGGCCTCACACGGGATGGCAGAGGAGGCCCTGCCGCCGCGCGACGAGCTGGAGCTGCGCCTGGCCAACCTCTGGGAGGAGGTTCTGGACGTCGGGCCGATCGGGGTCCGGAGCAGCTTCTTCGCGCTCGGAGGCCATTCCCTGCTCGCCGTCCGGCTGGTCGCGCTCATCCGCTCCCGGTTCGGTTTCGAGCTGCCGCTCGCGGCTCTCTTCCAAGCGCCCACGGTCGAGGCGATGGCGGAGATGCTGCGCGAGCGGGGAGGCTCGCCGCCCCGTTCGGTGCTCGTCGAGATCCGGCGGGGCGCGGAAGGGCGCCGGCCGTTCTTCTGCGTTCATCCCATCGGCGGCAACGTGCTCGCCTACGCCGAGCTGGCGCAGCGCCTGGATACCGTGCCGTTCTACGGCCTGCAGTCGCCGGACCCGGCGGAGGGAGCTTTCGCCTCGGTGGAGAAGATGGCAGGGCACTACCTGGCCGCGCTGCGCACGATCCAGCCCGAGGGGCCTTACCGGCTGGGAGGCTGGTCCATGGGCGGAGTCGTGGCGTACGAGATGGCGCGCCAGGCCGTCGCCATGGGGGAGACGGTCGAGTTGCTGGCGCTGATCGATTCCCCTGCCCGGACCATGCGCGTCGAGCCACCGCCGAGCGACGAGGAGCTGCTCGCCGGCTTCGCCAACGACTTGGCGCGTCTGTCCGGCGGCGAGGATCTGGCCGGGAGCCTGTTCGAGATCTATCGCGCCAACTACCGTGCTCTCGCGGCCTATCGTCCTGCCCGCTGGGCAGGCTGCCTGACCCTGTTTCGCGCCGGTGGGCGGGCGGAGGTCGATCCGACTCTCGGCTGGGCCGAGCTGGCGGCAGGCGGCGTCGAGGTCCACGAAATCCCGGGCGATCACTACGCTTTGCTGCGCGGAGACGGAGCCGCTGTGCTCGCGGAGCGGCTCCTCCGCCTCCTCGCCGAGCGATAATCTTCCAACTCTTCGAGAGTGAGGCATTTCCCGGCAGGCGGGGGAGAGGGGCCAGGGAGAGAGGGGATGGGATCAGATATGCTGCGACCGCCATGGCTCTGACCCCTAACGTCGCGATCGTCGGCCGACCCAACGTCGGCAAATCTACCCTCTTCAACCGCCTGGTCGGGAAAAGGCAGGCGATCGTGCACGACATGCCTGGCGTCACCCGCGACCGGATCACCGGGATTGCCCATCTCTCCGAGGAGCGGTCCTTCCAGTTGATCGACACAGGCGGGCTCATCCTCGCCGAGGACGATCCGCTCGGTCTTTCCAAGCAGGTCTTCCTGGCGGTGGAGGAGAGCGATCTCCTCCTGCTGGTGGTGGATGGCCGGCAGGGGCTCGTGTCCGCCGACGAGGTGGTCTGGGAGCGCATCCGCCGCTACGGCAAGCCCGCCATCCTGGTGGTCAACAAGGCGGATACGCGGGAGGCCCGCGACCGCTTTGCCGAGTTCTATGGCCTCGGCATCGACCAGCAGATCCTCGTATCCGCCGAGCACGGCGTCGGCATCGAGGATCTCCGGGAGGCGCTCGGCCTCGCGTTGCCCGAGATCCCCGACATCCCCACGCCCGATGCGCCGCCGGTCGCCATCGTTGGCCGTCCAAACGTGGGCAAGTCGTCTCTGCTGAACAAGATTGCGGGCCAGCCGCGCTCGCTCGTCTCGCCCGTGGCGGGCACCACCCGCGACCCGGTCGATACGCTCGTCACCCGGGACGGTAAGTCCTACCTCCTGATTGACACCGCCGGCATCCGGCGCCGGAGCCAGACCTCGGGGCAGCCCGAGGAGCTGGCGGTGATGATGGCGCGCCGCTCGATCGAGCGCTGCCAGGTGGGCGTCCTGGTGATCGATGCCTCGCAGGGAATCACGAGCGGCGACCTCGCCATCGCGGGGACGATCTGGGAGCTGGGCCGCGCGGCGGTGGTCGCCCTCAACAAGTGGGACCTTCTGGACGAGGAGAAACGCGAGAAGCTGGAGATGCAGATGGAGCGGCTGGACCAGCTGCTCTCGTCGCCTGGCCGCGTCAATGTCTCGGCCTTGACCGGCCGCGGCGTGGAGAAGCTCTGGAAGCCGATCGACCGCGCCATGGAGGCGTACCACACCAAGCTCAGCACCGGGCAGCTCAACCGCTTCTTCGAGAATGCGATCAAGCGTGTGAGCCCACCTGCCCTGTACGGCGGCCCTTGGAAGCTCTACTACTCGACCCAGGTCTCCACCGCGCCGCCGACTTTCATGCTCTTCGCGAACAAGTCGCTGCCGCGCAACAACACCTACCGGCGCTACCTCGAGAACCGCCTGCGCGAGGAGCTGGACCTCCCCGGCGTGCCCGTGCGCCTGGTCATCCGCAAACGGGCGGAATGAGGCCAGCCCGCGTCCTGCTCCTGGCGGGGCTGCTGCTCGCTGCCTGCCGGAACGAGCCGGCTCCCCCCGCTGATCCTGCTCAATACTATCCCCCCGCCGATGGGCGTCTGAGCGAGGAGCAGGTCCGCACCTATCTGGCCGAGGCGCCGAAATCCGCCGAGTACAAGTGGGTGGCGGCCCGCGTGCGGGAGGCCCGGACGGCGGGTTTGACCCGAGGCATGGATCGAAAGATTGCGGACAGCCGCCGTCGTATCCTGAGCTCGCTGGAGGAGCGGCGCCGGACCCTGAAAGATCCCGCAAAGCAGGCTACGCTGGAGCGGCAGATCGCCGAGGTCCGACGTCTGCTCCAGGGAGCGCCGCCGGAAGTGCCGGCTGCGATTCGGGACAATGCGGAGCTGGTGGCGCGGCTCGAAAAGGAGAAGCCATGAGATGGGCGACCCACCTGGTCTGCTCCCGAACGGGCGTCACCGCGCCCCTGGACGAGCCCGCCTTCCTCTCGCCGGCCGGAGCGCCCTGGCTCGTGGAGTACGACCTCGATCCCGCCAAAGGTGAGCACCTCCGCCGCGAGCTGCCGCGACGGCCCTGGACCCTCTGGCGTTACCGCGAGCTCCTGCCTCTCTTGGATTTCGAGGGCCGGGTTGATCTCGGGGAGGGAGGGACGCCGCTGGTCCGTCTCCGCCGGATGGCTCCGGATGGAGTCGAGCTGCTGGTCAAGGAGGAGGCCTTGAACCCGACCGGCTCGTTCAAGGCGCGGGGCCTGTCGCTTGCGGTGAACCGAGCCCGTGAGCTGGGAGCCGTGGGGGTGCAGCTCGCCAGCGCCGGCAATGCCGCCCTGGCCCTGACCGCCTATGCCGCCGCCGCGGGTCTGAAGGCGCGGGTCGCGATGCCTGAAGACACACCGCACACAATCGAGGAGCGTTGCCGCGCGCATGGCGCCGAGGTGCTCCTTTCTCCTGGGACGCTGGTGGATGCGGCCAAGCTCCTCTCCGAGGCGGATGGCTACTGGACCATCTCAACGCTCCGTGAGCCTTACCGGGTCGAAGGGAAAAAGACCATGGGGCTGGAGCTGGCCGAGCAGCTCGGCTGGGAGCTGCCGGACTGGATCGTCTATCCCCTGGGGGGAGGCACTGGGATCGTTGGCATGCACAAGGCGTTCGACGAGTTGCGGCGGCTCGGGCTCGTAGGAGAGAAAGAGCCGCGCTTGGTGGTCGTCCAGCCCACCGGCTGCGCACCGATCGTCCGGGCGTTCGAGCGCGGCGAAGAGTCCGCCGCTCCCTGGGAGGATCCGAAGACCCGCGTCTGGGGACTGCGCGTGCCCAAAGCCATCGGGGACTTCCTTGTGCTGAGAGCGGTTCGGGAATCCGGGGGCACGGCGATCGCGGTCGACGAGGAGAGACTGGCGGAGATCACGTCGCGGGCGGCACGGCTGGAAGGCATACGGATCGGTCCGGAGGGGGCAGCGACCCTGGCGGCCGTGGAGGATCTGAAGTTCGGGAAGGGGGAGCGGGTGGTGGTGTTCCAGACGGGAGACCCGGGGAACTACGTTTGAAGTCCTTTCTCGACTCCCTCATCTCAACCCGCACCGCAACTGCCGTTGCTGCCCTGGTCGGAACGGCGGACGAGATCCTCTTCGAAGCCAACCCGGAGACCCGCTTCGACTACGCCTCTCTGACCAAACCGTTCACCTTCACGCTCGCCCTGGTTCTGGACCAGGACGGCACCCTTCCTCTGGCCACCCGGATCGGCGAGATCTTTCCCGAGGCGAACGCGAAGCTGGCCCAACGGCCGCTCTCCGATCTCCTGCGTCACCGCTCCGGGATGGCTTCCTGGGCGCCGCTCTACCATCTCTGCCGGTCCCGTGAGGAAATCCTGCCGCTCCTGTTCGACGAAAGGAGGATGCGGCCGAGCCGGCGCGCCGTGTACGGCGACCTGGACATCCTTCTCTATGGCCTCGCCGTGGAAAAGGTCACCGGACAGCCCTATGCCCGTCTGCTCCGGTCGCGGATCCTCGATCCCCTCGGCCTCTCCTCGGTCGAGCCGTCCCCGGGCGACCGGCCCGATGTGGCTCGGAGCTTCATGGACACGGACCAGGAGGTGAAGCTCGCGGCGAAGCAGGGGTTGACGATCCCCCTCCAGGGTCCACCCCCGCGCGGGCTGCCCCAGGACGGTAACGCTCGCTTTCTGTTCGGATCAGCCCATGCGGGGCTGTTCGGCACCGCCCGCGACCTCTGGCGCCTCGGTACGGAATGGCTGGCTCCGCAAACTTTGTTGAAACCGGAGGCCACCGCGGCAGCTCTGACGGGCAGCCCGTTCTACCTGGGCTGGTGGCGGAGAAGTCTGAAGAACAGCGCCGGACGGGCGCTCCCTCCCGGCTCCTTCGGCCACACGGGCTTCGCGGGCGGCAGCCTTTGGATTGACCCTGAACAAAAGCGGGTGCTCGTCCTGCTCACGCACCGGACCGAGCCCTTCAGCAACATGAATTTGTGGCGGCGGCAATTCCACGCCCTCGCATATAGTTTGATCTCTGACGGAGGCACCTGACCAATGAACACAAGAGACCTCGTCCTGGTGGACGGGTACCGCACCCCGATGCTCGACTACAACGGCGACTTCGCCGATACCTCGGCGATCGACCTCGCCGCGCATGTGGCCAAGGAGCTGCTCGCGCGGACCGGCGTCGAGCCGGGCGAGATCGACCATACCGTCGTAGGCAACGCCCTGCAGACATCGCCCGACGCGATCTATGGCGCCCGTCATGTGGCGCTCAAGGCCGGCGTGCCCAACGAGGTCCCGGCCCTGACCGTGAACCGCCTCTGCGGCTCCGGCATCCAGTCGGTCATCTCCGGCTCGCACCTGATCCTCGCCGGGGAGGCCCAGACCTGCCTGGTCGGCGGCATGGAGAACATGTCGCAGGCCCCGCACGTGATCTGGGGCGCGCGCAAGGGCTTCAAGCTGGGCCAAGGGCAGCTTCAGGATCTCCTGATGGTCGCCCTGATGGACACCTACTGCGGCTGCTACATGGCGCAGACGAGCAACAACCTCGCCCGCGACTACGGGATCTCCCGCCAGGAGCAGGACGAGTTCGCGATCATGTCCCAGCGCAGGGCCGGTGAGGCATGGGAAGCGGGCCGCCTTTCCGAGGAGGTGGTGCCGGTGACGGTGGGCAAGGGCAAGCGCGCCAAAACCGTCGAGCGGGACGACCACATGCGCCCCGAGACTACGATGGATGACCTCGCGGGCCTGCCCCCCGCGTTCGACAAGGATGGCTTCGTCACAGCCGGCAACGCCTCGGGCATCGTTGACGGCGCGGCCATGCTGCTCCTCTCGAACGAGCAGAGGGCGCAGGAGCGGGGCTGGAAGCCGCTCGGCCGCATCGTTTCGTGGGCAACCGTGGGCGTCGATCCGTCGCGCATGGGCATCGGTCCGGCGCCGGCCATCCATGCCGCCCTCAAGAGGGCGAACATGACTCTCGACGACGTGGACCTCTTCGAGATCAACGAGGCTTTCGCCGGCCAGATCCTGGCGGTGGTCCGCGAGCTGAAGCTCGACGTGGACAAGCTCAACGTCAATGGCGGAGCGATCGCGCTCGGCCATCCGCTGGGCGCGTCGGGCAGCCGTCTGCTGATCACGTTGCTCAAGGAGCTGCGCCGCCGGGGTGGTGGCGTGGGGGTGGCGTCGGCCTGCATCGGCGGCGGCCAGGGGATCGCAATGGTGGTCGAGGCCCCGGCTTGATCGATCTCACCGGCTACCGGGTGGTTGTCACGGGCGGCAGCCGCGGCATAGGAGCCGCGTGCTGCCGTCTCTTCGCCCAAGCCGGTGCGACCGTCCTCGTCCAATACCTGGCGAGCGGCGTCAAGGCCAACTCGCTGATCACCGAGCTGCGCCGCATCGCCGACCTTCCCCATAGGAAGATGCGCTGTGACGTGACCCGGCGCGAGCACGTCCAGAGGCTCTTCCACTATGTGGAGGCGGAATGGGGCGGGCTCGACTGCCTGGTCAACAATGCGGGCGTCTGGGTTCACGAGCCGCTGGAGAGGCTGGACCACCAGCAGCTCCAGGCCACGCTCGCGGTCAACGTCGTCGGCCCCTTCCTTTGCGCCCGCGAGGCCATCCGCCTGCTGCGCGAATCCCCGAACGGCTCGATCATCAACATCAGCTCCACGGCCGGGCAGAGAGGGGAGGCCTTCTATAGTCCCTATGCGGCGAGCAAGGGAGCGATGATCTCGGCCACGAAATCCTGGTCCGTGGAATTGGCGCCGGGCATCCGCGTCAACGCCGTGGCTCCCGGCTGGGTGGATACCGACATGACCGCCGAGGCCCTCTCGGGACATTGCCGCGACAAGATCCTCGACACTATCCCCCTGCACCGAGTGGCCTCTCCGGCCGAGATCGCCGGCCCGGTGGTCTTCCTCGCCTCGCCGCTCGCCTGCCACATCACGGGCGAGATTCTGAACGTCAACGGCGGCAGCGTGCTGGCCGGTTGAGAAAGATCGCAGCAGGTCCGTCTAGTCAGGCGTGATCCCGGAAAGCCCCGTCTCCTCCTTCAGCTTCACGCCTCCAGACCTCTGGTACGATGTTCTGCGTAACCTGAGATCAGGAGGCTTGGCGCGGGCTTACGATCCTGAATCCGCCTGGGGTGGCGACGGGGCCTGCGATGCGTCGATGAAGTACCCGCCGGCTCTGCTTGCCATCTCGATCGGAGCTGCGAGCCTCGCGCTGACCGCCTGCGGCGGACGAGAGAGCTCCGGTCCTCCGCGGTCGGTGGAGTCGCGCCTCTCCGGCTCCGGCTATGCTCCCTGCCGGCTCGATCCCAAGCCTGACGACCTCGTGCCCGAGCCTCGCTGTGCGGAGTTCCAGGCGCGACAGGGCTCCTCCGACCGTGACAGCGGGCCCTCCATCGTTGAGCTCCTGGCCCGCAGGGACGAAGATTCCGTCGACCGTGCCGTCCGGACGCTTGAACGGTCCGCTGCGGAGAAGCCGAAGGATGCGGTCGTCCTCAGCCAACTCGCTGCCGCCTATGTCGTCCGTGCCCAGCGCCAGGACGAACCCTACGACCTGGTCCTGGCCCTGGGCGCAGCCGACCGTGCGGTCGCCGCGGACCCTGCACTCCAGGAGGCCCGCTTCAACCGCGCCCTCACGCTGGAGCTGCTCTTCCTGCACTGGGAAGCGGAGGTTGCCTGGAGCGAATATCTGGCTTTGGATCCCTCTTCCCCCTGGGCGGAGGAGGCCGAGAGGCGGAAGGCAGCGTTGAGGGTCGCTGGCCGTGTGGCTTCCTGGGACGCTGAGCGCCTCCGCCTGGACCGTACCACGGACGAGAAGGCGATTCGAGAGATCGTCAGCAGTCATCCCCAGTCTACGCGTGAGCATGCCGAACTTGAGTTGCTCGGACGTTGGAGCGATGCCTCCAATAAGGGGAATGCGGCCGAGGCCGGACGGATCGCACGCACCCTCCGCCTTCTGGGTGACGCGCTCGCCGCGGTCAACGGCGAGCACCTTGTCCGCGACACGGTAGCTGTCCTCGAGCAAGCGGCGGGCGATAGGAAGCGATGGGAGCTCCTCGTCCAGGGACACGGCGCGTTCCGGAATGGCTACCGTCTTTACAAGGAATACGACAACGAGAAGGCCCTGGAGAGGATGGAGGCCGCCCGCATCAGCCTGGAGCGCGCCGGAAGCCCCTTCGCGATCCGAGCTGCCTTCTTCCACGCCTGCGTCAAGCACAAGATGGACAGGTATGCCGAGGCCTCGCAGGAGCTTCGCCGCCTCGAAAGCCGTCTTCCTGCGGGCCGCTATCCGGCCCTCCAGGCGCATGTCGGATGGGTACAGGGGCTGAGCCTCGGTTCGAGCGGGAGGTCGATGGAAGCGGTGCGCTCCTGGAAGGAGGCGCTTACCCTGTTCGACAAGACGGGTGAGAAGCAGAACGCCTCCGCGGTGCGCGCGCTGCTGACGCAGCTCCTGGAAGAGCTGGGTGCCAGCCGGGAGGCGTGGGCGCACGGCTACCGCGCGCTCCGGTCGAGCCACACTCTGGGCGGTGACAGCGCCGCTTCGGCGTTCGGAAGAGCAGCCGATGCCGTGCTCCAAGAGGGTCTCCCGGTGGTCGCGATCTACTTCCAAGATGAGGCCGTCAGGCAGGCCTTCCCATCCGGCGACCCCGTGCTCTTGGCGGATGCGCTCTTCTGGCGCGCGCAGATGCGCGGGCAGATCGGCGACCGGGCTGGGGCTATGGACGACTTGGCGCAGGCGCGAAAGGCGATCGGGGGTGCGAAGGATCCGTCCGTACGCCGGCAGACCCTGGCCCAGATCGCGATGGTCGAGGGCGAACTGGCGGACGATCCTCGCGCAGCAATCACACTGCTGACCTCCGCCCTCGATGTCTACCGCCAGACCGATCACCCACTGCTGGCCCGTGCGGCCTACACGGCTCGAGCCCGAGCCTACCGCCGGCTCGGCGAGGACGGCTTGGCCGAGGCCGACCTGCAAGCAGGGCTGCGCGCCTCCGAGATCCTGGGCGAAGACCTCTCCCAGGAAGAGATCCGACTCGCATTCCTCAATCGGACCGACCACCTCTTCGACGAAATGATCGAGCTGCAGGTCACGGCGAAGAACCGGCCCGACCGTGCATTCTTCTACGCGGATCGCGCGCGCACCCGGGTGCTACCCGCTCTTCAGAACGGGCAGCGCGAGGCCTCGCGCATCCTGCGCAACCTTCCGCAGCCTCTGCCCTGGGAGGAGATCGTCGAGGGTCTTCCCGCGGACGCGACGTTGGTGCAGTTCTCAGTCTTGGAAGACCGCCTCTTGATCTGGCTCGTCCGGCAGGGCAGCATGCAGTTCCTGGACAGTCCGGTGAGCCTGCCGCAGCTCGAAAAGCTCGCCCGGAGCGTCCGCTCCAGAGAGAGCGCCCTCTTTGCCCTCTTCGACTTGCTCGTCCGTCCCTGGTACGGAGAGGTCCGGGCCGGCGAGTCGCTCGTCTTCGTCCCAGACAAGATCCTCCACGCCGTGCCATTCTCGGCTCTCCGGGATCGCCGCACCGGCCGCTACCTCGTGGAAGACCATCGCATCACGTTGGCTCCGAGCGCGACGCTCTACCTTAACGCCCTATCGCGCGACCGGCGCTTCCGCGAGCGAAGTGAGGGCGGCCTGAAGGCACTGGTGGTAGGTGATCCGGCTTTCGATCGCTCGATGTTCAACGACCTGTCGGACCTGTCGGCCGCCAGAGCGGAGGGTGCCGCGGTCGCCAGCCTTTACCCAGGCAGCGATTTTCTGGTAGGGGAGCAGGTAGACGTGGAGAGCTTCCTGGCCCTGGCTCCCGCGGCGCGGCGGATCCACTTTGCTGGCCACGCGGTGGTGAACGATCGCAATCCCCTCCTATCCATGCTGGTCTTTGCCTCGAATGGAGAAATGGGCGACGCGGGAGCGCTCTACGCGAGGGATATCTATCAACTCGACTTGGATAAAACCGAACTTGTAGTCCTCTCCGCCTGCAGCACGGCCGCGCTGCCTCGCGCTGACAGCGAAGGGGTGACCAACCTGGCGCGAGCCTTCCTGGCCGCTGGTGTGCCCAGTGTAGTCGCCAGCCTTTGGGAGGTGGACGACCGTCTCACCGCGAAGCTCTCGGAAGCCTTCCATCGTAGCCTCTTGGCCTACGGCGATCCCGCAAGCGCGCTGCGGGATGCCCAGCTTTCTCTGCTTCACGATTCTGATGAGATGACCCGGTCCCCGCGGAACTGGGGTGCGTTTGAAGTCTTTGGTGGAAGCACCAAGAAATATTTTCATCCTTGATGGGGGAATACACAAATGGCTTATACATTGCGAGTCCTGTTTTCCGGTTTGTGCGCTTTCGTGCCGAACAAGCCGTTCGACAGCTTAGAGAAGCCCACGGAGGTCGTCGTGCTTCTGCAAAACTTGATCCGCCCTGAGCCTCTCTCGATCTCGACAACGGCTGAGGACGAGGTTGTCGTGCTCGACCCTCACTTCCCCATGCTAGAGTTTGATCTTTCCGACCTGCACCCTCAGAGCCCTAGAAAACCTGATCTACTTGCCAACGGCAAAGGCGCCTGCCTGCTGTATGGAGAGGAGCTCTCGTTCGATCTCAACCTCCCAGTTGACGCGGAAGAGCTGAGAGTCCCGGCGGTTTGGCCGCAAGCGGGGCAGACGCTAGCTACTTCGGACGATAATGAGTCGCTATACTGGCTGACCCGCTTGGACAAAGCCTCGCCTGGAGGCTTCGTCAACCCCAATCACATTGACCTCGACCAGAAGCTATCGTTCAAGGATGGTGCTCCCATTCTGGCACGCATGAAACTGACCCAAGGTTACCTGCGTGTGTCGAAGCTCAGTGAGCACGTCTGCACCTTCGACCCGCAGGAGGAGAACGACACTCCCTATGCGCAGCAGATCGCGACCGAGCTGGCGTTGGACATCAAGGGCGTAGATGGACCGGCCGTGATCGTCATCCGCGGCTTGGACGGAACCGAACGAAGCCTCACTTTGAATCCGGTCAAGAGAGCCAGTGTGGTGGAGGTCCGCATTCAGAATCGGGAGATTGACGATTTCATGGGAGTCCCGGACGACCTGCGCCCGGTGAGACAGGTGTCCGATTACGAGGTCTTCTATCAGTTGGTGGATCAGCCTCATCAGGGTATTCGGCGCCGCTTCCCGAAGCAACCGAAGGTCGGCCCGGACGGTCAGCACCTGAAGAACCCTAGTCTCTGTCCGCCCACGGGTCTTCTGGTATCTGCTACATGACGGCTAGGAGAGAAAAAGGTGACACCAGACCCTGCAAGCGGGACATTGGCATTCCGTGTCCTCAGCGGCCGATACCGCGGTGTGTATTCAGGAGGTGAGGTCGAGTTGCGGATCGACTTGGACGGCGTACGGCCGACGAACTGCATAAGTGGAGATTTCTGGAAGGCATCTAGCACTACCAGACGGTACTTGGGATCCTTCGTCGTGGACGCTCCGGTTAAACTTCCAGAAACCTCCGAAACGGTGATCATCGAAGGCGCTGGACGCTTCACTGGAGAGGTGGAAGGGGTGGAAATCCGGGTTACCATCCCCAAGATTCCCGCTTCACCCACGTCTCTCATCGCGATTCTGCAGATCCTGCGTGCAAATGGTGCTGCGAAGAATACGTATACCTGCGAGTTCGAATCAGGATTCTTCCGGGCGCTTGAGGTCAGACAGGACTACGAAAGTGAAATAAATCCCTTTAAGACCTATAATACAGGTAATCTCAAATCGGGAGGGCCGAAGCGCTTCTTGTCGATCGAGGCCGCTCTTGCTGAGGCCGGCGTCGAGATGAGGAAGCCTGTTGGCGTCCCTGTCAAGATTCCTTTGCCAGACGGTAAGACTTGGAGCGACGCCGAGCTGCACAAAATGATGGACGAGGGATCGCAGGGTCCTGGAACCGCTCCGGAATGGAAGGTCTGGCTGCTTCATGCTTGGGAGCATGAGATGAAAGGGACGGCCGGAGTCATGTTCGACAAGATAGGGCTACATCGCCAGGGTTGCGCTGTGTTTTACAAGGAAGCTCCCGCAAGAAAACCTAGAAGGCAGCGTGAGCTGCTTTACACTTGCATGCATGAGATCGGGCACTGTTTAAACCTCCACCATTACGAAGAAACAACATCTCTGCCCGTTGAAGATGATTTCTCTTGGATGATCTATCCGGATCAGGTACCGGACGGTCCGGCGGCATACTGGAAGGCGTTTCCGTTTCAGTTCTCCCGAACGGAGCTGATGCACATCCGGCATGGCTTTCTCGATCAGGTCATCATGGGAGGGAGCCCATTTGAGGGCGATGGCAACCGGCGCTGGCCGGACCTTTTCCGTCAGCACATCGAGGACCGTTCAGGACTTGAGTTGCGCCTCGAGTCTCAAGGGTCGGTGGACTTGGGCGAACCAATCTGGGTTGAGCTTCGGTTGTCCCGATCTCCTCTGCGAGGAGGCCCACCCAAGAAAGTGCATAGTTGCCTTCACCCACGCGAGGGCTTCGTTCAAATCGCTATTCGCATGGCGATGGGCGAAACGGAGCTTTTCGAGCCTATGTTCCGGCGCAGGCCGACGTTCGAGCCCACCGAGCTAAGTGACGATGAGCCTTCAATCTATGAGAGTGCTTTCATTGGCTACGGTCTGCGAAGCTTCTACTTCAGGCAACCCGGTCTTTACCAGGTCCGGGCTCTCTATGTGGGGCTTGATGGTGCCTGGGTTCTCTCGAACGTTCTGAGCTTGAGAGTTCGTAGCCCATTCGATCGGAGGGACGACGAGGTCGCAGACCGCTTCCTGGGGGAGGAGCAGGGCAAGCTAATTGCCGTTCGCGGCTCTGATGGCCTTGCTGAGGGCAACCGGAAGTTGGAGGAGGTAATCGAGATGTACGGAAATCATCCTCTCGCCAGCTACGCCCGTTTGGTCAAGGGATCAAACAGGGCAAGAGAGTTCAAAACTTTGGTGCAAGGAAATAAGATTAATTGTCGACCCTGCGATCCACAAGGGGCCTTGGAGTATATGAAACCGATGATCGACAATTTCACCGCAGGTCGGTCAAGGATCAACAATCTCACATTCAGCCAGGCGATTCGAAGACTGGCAAAGGGACAAGTAGAGGTGAAAGATAAGCGTGGGGCAGAGACGACCATCGGACAACTGGAGGATCAATTAACGCAGAGGAGAAGGGCCTGCAAGGAATCGCCCTTTCAGGATCATGTTCTCCGAAACATTCGCCGCCAAAACGACGAGATGTTGGCGTAGGTGAGACGTGTTCGGCTTAAGTGTTACTGCGAGAGCCGCTCCTCCGCCTGCTCGGCGAAAGAGCGATTCAGCCCGAGATCCAGCAGCAAGAGCTGGTGCGCGAAGGTATCCGAGAGGCTGTCGAAGGTGTCGGACGGCAGGTTTCGTAGGAACAGCACCGAGACGTGCGGCTTTCCACCGAAGTCACCCCGCTTCGGCGTGAAGTACATTGCCTCGGTCAGCACACCGGCGAGCGACCCTCCCTTGGCTCCAAAGTTGAGGAAGGTCTCGGCGTTGCCCGGGATCTCCATCGGCCATCCCAGTTGCCAGCGCATCACCTCGGAGACTTGGGGAGAGAGGAAGTTGCCATGGAGGACGCCGACCATCACGCGGGCATAATCGCGAGCGGTGCCCTTGGGGAACAGGGCCTGGGCAGCCTGTGCTTCGAGCGTGAAGCTTCCTCCCGCATTCTTTTGTCGCCAGAGGAGCTCGGCCTCGCGCCAGCTCTCGTCCAGATAGCGGTTCTGGAGGCGCTGGACCTCCTTCGCGTAGGCCTTTGGAGACATCCTCGAGAGCCGCTTGAGCCGGGAGCGGGTCAAGGGTCCCTGGTCGTGATTGCCCAAGGATAGAAAGAGACCAAGGATCGAAGGCGGGTGCGGATGCCGCGAGAGTCCGGCCTCGGAGAGGGTGGCGCGGACCGCGCGCTCGCCCAGCTTCGCAAGCAGAAGATCGGTCGCCGCGTTGTCGCTGGATCGGATCATCGCCTGGGCGATCCTGTCCCAGGAGACGGGAGTATCCGGATCTCGGGCAAAACCCTCCTGGTCCGTGGTGATGCCCAGTGAAGCCAGGGCATCGGCATGGGCGCCGCCATCGGTGCCGGGCAGATAGAACCGTTCCCATTCCCGGATCGGCAGCTCCGCCTGGGGATCGAGGCGCCCTGCCGCAACTTCCCGGGCATAGGCAGCCAGCACCACGATCTTGATCGTCGAGGCAAGAACCATGGGCTGGTCGGCGTTGATCAGAACGACAGGATCCGCGGGATCGGGGGAGCCGTCCGGCGCGACCGTGAAGCTCACGAGCGCAACGTCCTTGCGATGCTGGACGAGATAGTCCAGCACGTCCTCGGGGGTGTTCAGGGCTGGTAACGCTAGAGCCGTCACCAGCACGACGGCGAGCGCAGCCTTCATTTGGACCGCTCCGACTCCTGCAGATACCCCAAACACTTATAAATCAGCTTCGAGGTGAGGAAGTCGCTCGCCGGAAGCCCCCCGACCGGGGCGAGCTCGAGCACGTCCATGGCCACGACCTTCTTCTCCCGGAAGAGATGGCGGAGGAGGCGCAGGGTCGGGTACCAGAGGCCACCTCCCGGCTCCGGGGTTCCGGTGGCAGGGACGATCGACGGGTCGAAGAAGTCGATGTCGAAGGTGAGGTAGACCTTCTCGGGCAGGCCGGCGAGCAGCTTCGGGAACAGCTCCTCGGCACGGTCCAGGTCGTGGCCCCAGATCACGGGCAGGTTCCTCTCGCGGATGAGCTGGGACTCGGGAGTCGAGAGTGAGCGGATGCCCACGGCGAGGGTGGGGATGCCGTCGTCCACGACCCTTTTCATGACGCTGGCGTGGCTGTAGGGCGTGCCCTCGAACTCCTCGCGCAGGTCGGCGTGAGCGTCGAACTGGACGACTCCAATCTCCCCGTAAACCTCTTTTGTCGCGCGGACCGGCGCCTGGGTTATGCTGTGCTCGCCTCCCAGGGTCACGAGGAACTTGCCCTTTTCCAGGTGGGTGCGCGCCTCCTCTTGCAACTCGGCCATGGCCTGGGCCATGTCGTAGGCCTCGGGCAGGAACGGCGGCAGGGTGGCGATGCCCATCAGGTAGGGCTCGGCGCCCAGCTCCTCGTCGTAAAGCTCCATGCTCTGCGAGGCGCGGATGATCGCGGCCGGCCCGGCTGAGGTGCCCTTGCCGTAGGAAACCGTCCGCTCGAAAGGGACGGGGAGGACGGCCACGCGGCTGGTCTCGTAGTCGCTGGATTCCGGCTCCAGCAGGCCGAAGTTGGTTGAGAGGTAGGGCATGGGCCGGGGTTGTAGCAGGCAGGACCCGAGGTGTCAATTATGGACGGAGGGATGGAGGGAAGGATGGACCTCGAGATCTCTGACGAGCTGTGCGAGCGCTTCCGGACCTCCGAGCGCGTCGTGGTCTTTTCGGGAGCGGGCGTGTCCCGGGAGAGCGGCCTCGACACGTTCCGCGGTGCCGGCGGACTCTGGGAGAAGATGCGCCCCGAGGAGCTGGCAACCCCCCAGGCGTTCCGCCGCGAGCCTGCCAAGGTCTGGCAGTGGTATGGCTGGCGCTACGACACGGCGACCGCCGCCCAGCCCAATCCCGCCCATCTGGCCCTGGTGGAGTGGGAGGATCTCTTTCCCGAGTTTGTCCTCATCACCCAGAACGTGGACGGGCTGCACCGGCGTGCCGGAAGCGCCAAACTCCTCGAGCTTCACGGGACGATCCTCCAGGCCCGCTGCAACCGTTGCGGACGGATGCGGGACATGGGGGAGGCGCTCGCCGAGTCTCGCGAGGAGCCTCCGGTCTGCTCCTGCGAAGGAAAATTCAGACCCGCTGTAGTCTGGTTCGGCGAGAGCCTCGATCCCGCGGTGCTTTCCTCGGGGTACGAAGCGGCATCGGACTGCGACCTGTTCGTCTCGGTAGGAACCTCTTCGACCGTCTATCCCGCGGCCGGGCTGATCGAGGTGGCGCACCGGGCGGGCGCCTGCTTCGTGGAGGTCAACCCCGAGCTGACCCCGTTCTCGCCGATGGCCGATTTGCGGATCGCGGCCCCAGCGGGGGAGGCGATCCCCATGCTTATCGAGGAGATCCGCCGTTGCCGTCCGTCGGCCTGATGCGCGAGCTGCCGGAGGGCGAGCGCCCGCGGGAGCGGCTGCTCAAGCAGGGAGGCGACGCGCTCTCGGATGCGGAGCTGATCGCCGTGCTGTTGCGCACGGGTATGAAGGGCGTCTCGGTCATGCAAATGGCAACCGAGCTGATCCAGGAGACCGGCGGCCTCTCGGGGTTGGTGGCCCTGACTCAACAGGCGCTCCGGCGCAAGGGGCTCGGACCCGCCAAGGCCGCGACCCTGCTCGCCACCCTGGAGATTGCCAGCCGCATCGCGCGCGAGCCGCTCAGGGAGCGCAAGCTGCTGACCCGTCCGGCCGAGGTGGCGCACTACCTCGCGCTGCGCTATTGGTCCCGCGACCAGGAGGTCATGGGCGCCCTCTTCCTCGACACCCGTAGTCACTTGCTCGGGGAGAAAGAGATGTTCCGGGGCACGCTCGACCGCGCCATCGCTGAGCCGCGGGAGATCCTGAAGGAGGGGCTCATGCGCGGGGCCGCGGGCGTGATCGTCTTCCACACCCATCCGAGCGGCGATCCTTCGCCCAGCCCCGAGGATCTAACCTTCACCCGCCGGATGCGTGAGGCTGGGGAGCTGGTGGGCGTACGCCTTCTCGACCACTTCATCCTGGGCAGCGCGGGCCGGTGGGTTTCCCTCAAGCAGAGGGGCGCCTGCTAGAAAGCTCCCTCTCCCCCGGCACGGGGGAGAGGGCTGGGGAGAGGGGGGATGGGATCAACCGCGCGTGCTAGCCTAGCTGGATGGCCGATCACTACCATCTGGACTGCTCCAGCGGCATCGCTGGCGACATGTTTCTCGGCGCCTGCCTCGACCTTGGCATGCCCCTCGATGTCCTCCACGAAACCGTGGCTCGCTTGCGACTCCCCAACGTCTCCGTGGAGAGCCGCAAGGCCTCCCGAGGAGGCTTCGTCGGCACCCGCTTCCGCGTGCTCGAGAATGGAAAGCCTCTGGAAGGGCCGGATCCCGAGGAGCACCAGCATCACCACGACCATGATCATCACCACCACCACCACGGCCACAGCCGCGATCTCGCAGCGATCCGGGAGCTGATTCAGGGAAGCGAGCTCACCGAGCCGGTCAAAGAGAGGGCCATCCGCCTCTTCCAGCGGCTTGGAGAGGCGGAGGCGAAGGCTCACGGGATGCCTGTCGACCGGGTCCATTTTCACGAAGTGGGTGCGATCGACTCGATTGTGGACTTGGTGGGAGCCGCGGCGGCAGTCGAGCACCTGTCCCCTGGAAGGATCACGTGCGGTCAGGTGAACGTCGGTGGCGGACGGGTCCGGACGCAGCACGGCGAGCTGCCAGTGCCCGCTCCGGCCACGGCCGAGCTGCTGCGGGGAATCCCCATCTTTGGTGGACCCGGCGGCGAGCTGACCACGCCAACGGGCGCAGTCCTCCTCGCCGAGTTGGTGAACGAGTACGTGGACTTCCCCTCCCTGGTGCTGGAAGGGACGGGCTACGGCCTCGGCAAGAAGGACCTGCCCGACCGGCCCAACGCGGTCCGGCTTCTGCGCGGGCGGGGGAGGGAGATCCGGGCAGAGGTAATGGTCGTCGAGTGCGAGGTGGACGACCTGCCGGGGGAAGGGTTCGGCTTCCTCATGGAGCGCCTGCTCGAAGCGGGCGCCCTGGAGGTCTACTTCACGCCGGTCCAGATGAAGAAGAACCGGCCCGGAACGCTGATCACGATGCTCTGCCGGCGCCCTCAGCTCGAAGAGCTCGCCGGGGTCCTGCTCATGGAATCCGGCTCGCTCGGATGCCGTTATAGCAGTGCAGCCCGCTTCGAAGCGGAGCGCGAGATCACCGAGGTGGAAACGGCTTTCGGGATGGTTCGCGTAAAGCGGGCCCGGCTCAACGGCCAGCCCCTGACCGCAGCCCCGGAGTTCGAGGACTGCCGGCGGCTCGCGCTCGCCAGCGGGGTGCCGTGGCGCGATATCTACCGCGCTGCGCTCCTGGCCGCTGCCGGCCAGCCCTGAAAACCGCAACGAGAGCGAGACAGACATGACGAATACCGAAACGGCGGCCGAGGGCCGTCTGGAGCTGGGACTTGCCGGCGACGGCGCGCTGCGCTGGGCCGCCGTGGACCTGACCGATGTGGTCGGCGAGGCGCGCGACCGGCGCGATCTCGGGCCCGTTTCGACCGCGGCGCTTGGCCGCTGCATGGCCGGCGCGGCGCTCCTTCTCCGTCTTTCGACCAAGACCCCGACCCGCCTGGTCCTGGACGTTCGGGGCGACGGCCCCTTGCGCCAGGTCATGGCCGAATCCGACAACGAAGGGAACCTCCGCGGCATGGTGGGCGAGGCCCGGGTGGACCTGCCGAACCGGCCGGATGGCAAGCTGAACGTCGGCGGGGCAGTGGGGAAGGGCTTCCTCCGCGTAATCCGCGAGCACGGGACCGGCGGCAGCTACAACAGCCAG
Organism: uncultured Holophagales bacterium; assembly: GCA_963741305.1. Classification (GTDB taxonomy): domain Bacteria; phylum Acidobacteriota; class Thermoanaerobaculia; order Multivoradales; family UBA5704; genus DATMER01. The sequence continues at coordinate 2,106,950 of CAVUHL010000003.1, forward strand.
GTCGAGCTCGTGACCGGCGAGATCGGCGACGACCTCGCCCATTATCTGGAGCAGAGCGAGCAGACGGCCAGCGCCGTGATGCTCGGCGTGCTCGCCCGGCCGCACGGGGTCGCCGCGGCCGGCGGCATGATCGTCGAGGTGCTGCCCGGAGCCTCGGATGAGGCCATTGCCTCCCTGCAGGAGAACATCGCGCGGGTGCGCGGCGTTAGTTATCTGATCGACGAGGGGGGAATCCCCAACGTCCTGGAGACGGTGCTCTCCGGGTTCGACCGCGAGGTCAAAGAGGTCCTGCCGCTGCGCTACCGCTGCCGTTGCAGCCGGGAGCGCCTGCTGCGCCACCTGATCCTGCTTTCCGCCGAAGACCGCGATTACCTCCGCGAGGAGGACGGCACCATCGACGCCGACTGCGTGTTCTGCGGCGAGCACTACCGTTTCACGCCGGACGATCTCCGGTAAGCTCTTCGTATCGGGAGGGCCCGTCCCTTTCCGGGAGGGTCCGCTTCCCCATGCCCCACGATGGGGCCCTGAGTGTCCCGGTCATCTGCCCGGGTCCGTCCTTGGTGGAAAGTCCCTCCTTCCCGGGAAGGGACGGTCTCTTCCGATGCGCTACAATCCCCGCTCCCATGAGCACTTTCTACGTCACCACTCCGATCTATTACGTGAACGATCTGCCCCACATCGGGCACATCTACACGACCACGGCCTGTGATGTCCTGGCGCGCTACCGGCGCATGCGGGGCGACGAGGTCTACTTCCTCACCGGCACGGACGAGCACGGCCAGAACATCGAGCGCGCCGCCCTGAAAGAGGGAATCCCCCCGATCGAGCTCGCGGACCGCGTGGTGAGCCGTTACCACCAACTGCGCGACCGCCTCGGGTTCTCCAACGACGACTTCATCCGCACCACGGAGGAGCGGCACAAGCGGGGCGTGGAGGAGATCATCCGCCGGATCGAGGCCGCGGGCGACTTCTACAAGGCCACCCACGAGGGCTGGTACTGCTCGCCCTGCGAGACCTTCTACACCGAGAAGGAGCTTGGGGAGAACAAGCTGTGTCCGATCCACGGCACGCCCGTGGAGTGGAAGTCGGAGGAGAACATCTTCTTCCGCCTCTCCAAGTACCAGCAGCCGCTGCTCGACTGGTACGAGCGCGACCCGCAGAGCATCCGGCCGGAGACCCGCCTGAACGAGGTCCGCTCATTCGTGGAGTCCGGCTTGCGCGACCTGTCAGTCAGCCGGGCCAACGTAGAGTGGGCCATCCCGTTCCCTGGGAACCCCGGCCAGACCGTCTACGTCTGGCTCGACGCACTGACGAACTACATCAGCGCGCTGGGCTTCCCCGAAGGCGACCTCTACCGGAAGTTCTGGGAGAACGGGGACGTCCGGATGAACATGATCGGCAAGGACATCCTGCGCTTCCACGCCGTCTACTGGCCGGCCTTCCTGATGTCCGCGGGGCTCCCCCTGCCGACCCAGATTTGGGCGCACGGCTGGTGGCAGCGCGACGGCCGCAAGGTCTCCAAGTCGGCGGGCAACGTCGTCCGGCCCGACGAGCTCATCGAGCGCTTCGGCGCCGACAGCCTGCGCTACTTCCTGATGCGCGAGATGGTCTTCGGCCAGGACGCCTCGTTCTCCGACGAGGGCTTCGTCGAGCGGTACAACTCCGATCTCGCCAACACGCTCGGCAACACGGTGAGCCGCCTGGTCACACTGTCGCGCAACGCCTTTGGCGGCAAGACGCCGCCGGTACCCTGCGAGGACAACCCCATGATCGAAGCTGCGCGCCGGGTCGTGCCCGAGTACCGCGCGGCCATGGACGAGCTCGCCTTCAACCGCGCGCTGGAAGCCCTCTGGCGCCTGCTCAGCGAGGCGAACCAGTACCTCGTCACCCGCGAGCCGTGGAAGCTGATCAAGACCGAGGGTCCCACCGAGAAGCTCTCCCGGGTTCTCTGGAACGGGCTGGAGACGGTGCGGATCGTGGCCACGGCGCTGCTGCCGGTGATGCCGAGCGTGGCGACCCAGGTGCTCGCCGCGATCGGAATTCAGGAGATCCCCACGAAGCTGGAGGCGCTCGAGTGGGGCGGGCTGCCGAACAACGCCGATCTGCCCGAGCCGCAGCCGCTCTTCCCGCGCATCGACAAGGAGGCCTACCTGAAGGAGCATGCCCTGGCTCCCGTGAAGGCCCAGGAGAAGACCAATTTGATCTCGATCGACCAATTCTTCGAAACCGAGCTGAAGGTGGCAACCGTCACCGCGGCCGAGCGGGTCCCCAAGTCCGAGAAGCTGATCAAGCTGAGCTTGGACGTGGGAGATGAGGGTCCGCGCACGGTTGTCGCCGGCATCGGCCTCGCCTATCAGCCCGAGGACCTGTTGAACAAGCAGGTCGTGGTAGTGGCGAACCTCCAGCCCGCCAAGCTCATGGGGGTCGAGTCGCAGGGCATGGTGCTTGCGGCCTCGATCGACGGCAAACCGGTGCTGCTCCATCCCGGAGTCCAGGTCCCCAACGGCACACGCGTCAAGTGAGCCTGATCGACTCGCACTGCCATCTGCAGAGCCTCCCCCCCGACGAGCGCGAGCGTGCTTTGGACGACGCCCGCGAGCGGGGGGTGCGGGGCTTCCTCGTCCCGGCCATCAAGCTCGCCGACGCGGACGAGGTTCTCGCTCTCTGCCACAAACATCCGGATGTCTGGTGCGCCCTCGGGGTCCATCCTCACGACGCTTCGACCTGGAGGGAAGGGGACAAAGAGCGGCTGCGGGGGCTGTTGTCCGATCCCAAGGCCGTGGCGGTGGGGGAGTGCGGGCTGGACTTCTTCTACGACCACTCGCCTCGTGACGTCCAGACGCGGGTGATGCGTGAGCAGTGGGAGCTGGCCGTCGAGCTGGACCTGCCGGTCGTAGTCCACAACCGCGACAGCAACGAGGAGATGCTCGCCGTCGTCCGCGAGTTCCCGGACCTGAAGGCCGATTTCCACTCCTTCGCCGGGGGGCTCGACATGGCCCGCGATCTGATCGACCATGGACACTACATGGGCCTCTCCGGCATGATCACCTTCCCCAAGGCAGACAACGTGCGCGAGGTGATCCCCATCCTCCCGCCCGACCGCTGCCTCGTGGAGACCGACACGCCCTACCTCGCTCCCATCCCGTATCGGGGCAAGCCCAATCGGCCAGCCTACGTGGTAGAGATCGCCGGCCGTCTCGCGCAGGAGACCGGTGAAACGCCCGAGCAGGTCTGGCAGAGGACGGGGGAGAATTTCTTCCGCCTGTTCGCGAAGGCTGCTGTCCGCCCTTGAGAGGAGTGGTAGAGTCGGATCATGGACGAATCGAGGCTCCTCATCGAGCGCGATCCGGTCGTCGAGGCATATAAGAAGGACATAGACCGGACTCTGCTCCGGGAGAACCTGAAGCTGACGGTCGAGGAACGGCTACGCAACCTGATGCGGCTGCAGCGCTTCGCAGAGGAGATGAGGCAGGCGGGGCGGCGGGCTTTCCATGGTCGATCTTGAGCAGCTCCTCCCGGCCCTGAGCGGAGCCGGGGTGGAGTTCATTGTCGTGGGTGGCGTGGCCTCCCGGGCCGCAGCACCCTGAGCCCGACGCCGATTCGCGGGTGAGCCGAGGATCTCGGAGTCTCCTCCAAACGCTTTTCTGTCGCGACTCCATGGCTTTCCCTCCTGCCCAAGGAGTTTTGCCCTTCCGCCGAACGTCATCGTGACGCGACTTTGGGTCTTCCCGTCGCGACTATGGGTTTCGGCGCCGCGACTTAAGCTTTTGTCGCGTCAGCCATCTTGTTTGTGACGCGACTATAGGTTTCGACGCCGCAACAATGGGTTTTGGTGACGCGACGATAGCCATCGTGGCGCGACTAGGAGTTTTCTGACGCGACGATGCGTTTCGATGATGCGACTATACGTTTCGGTGGCGCGACTTTGGGTTTCGGTGACGCGATGAAGGTCATAGTCGCATCATGAACCTCTTGGCCGTCGCGACTATGGGTTTTGCTGACGCGACTATACGTTTCTCTGCGTCGCCGATGGGTTTTGCTATCGCGACTTGGCTTCGAGTCGCGTCACGAAGGACTTCGCTGTCGCGATAATAGGTTGAGTCGCGGCAGAATGGAGATTGCCGTCACGGCAATGGCGTGGTCTATCTCGTCCAGGTCCCAAGTCGCGGCACCGATGCGGTTCGCCGCGCGGCGATGGCTTGGGTCGCGTCACCGTATGGTATCGTCGCGTCAGAAAAATCCATGACCGGGGAGCTGATCGGGAAGGATGACGCGACTCGCGGCCTTTCCTGATCCTGTGCGCGCCGGCTGACGCGACGATGAGGAGGGACGATGACCCTGAACCTTTCGCTGTCCGAGATCCTGGTCAACCTGGAGAGGCGGATCGAATCGCTGGGGGAGCAGGTGGCCCTGCACTCCCGGCAGGAGGAGCACCACCGGGAGCAGCGGGCTCTTCTCGAGGCCGAGCTCGAGAAGGCGAAGGAGCACCTCGAATCCTTCCGGGCGGTGGCGGCCACGGCGGCGGACCTCCATCTTCCTGCCCTGGCACCGCCTCCGCCCCCGCCGGAAGAGGATCTCGGACCCCATCCGACCGTTGCCCAGATGGTGGCGCGGGTCGTGGCCGACCGTCCGGAGGGAGAGCGCTTCGGGACGAAGCTCGTGGTCTCCGAGGTGAACCGGCGTTTCGGCAAGCTGCTGCGCCGGCCGGTGGAGCCCCCCGCCGTCTCCGTGATCCTCCGTCGCATGAGCGAGGCTCGCCGCATCCACCAGTACCGGCCGGGCAAGGCGAACCACGAGGCCCTCTACACCAGGATGCCTCCGCCTGCCAGAAAGAGAGAGGAGAGACCCTTACCGGATCTCGGCGCCGGCCCTGGTCGGTCTTGAAACGCGTTCATTCCTCCGCAGGCGCTTACGTGTCGCTGCCCCGCCGCAGAAGCCGCCTCGCTCCAAGAGGGCTTATCGACAAGCGGCTGCCGCATAAGGCCCAACGTCTCCCCGATGGCAAGCCGCTTCTGCGCACGAGCCGAGCCGCGAAGGCATCTTGGCCCGAAGCCGCTTATGCGTCTAGTTCAATGGCTTTGACGTGCTTTAGGAAACGGCGTAGGATCATCCCCTACAAGCAGGAGACTCAAGGAGTTGGCGTCTTTTCCATGGCGGTCTGAATTGGCAGCCTTGGTGCTTTAGAGGATTCTTGATACGACGTTCAGAATAGGCTGTTTAACCGCCGAGGATCAACATGGCTGACTTATGGGGGACACGTGACGCCGCGCTGGCAACACTCGCCAGCGAGCTTCGCGATGAGGCTATGGTCATCGAGGAGACCTTCCAGCATCTTGACGAGTCCATACTTAACCTGGAGAAGCTAGACACTACCTTTTCACGAATCTGTGGTCTGACGCTGGTAAAGGCGAGGAATCTAGCCCTTGGCTCCTACAGCTTGTGCCTCGACGGGTTAGGTCAAGAGGCTGGAGCATTGATGCGTCCTTTGATAGAAGCGTTTGAGCTCCTAGTCTACTTTCGGCTCGAGCCAACTCGAGTGGAAGAGGCCATCGAGGGGAAACTTCCTCCCGCTGGCAAGCGAGCAAAGGCGATTGATGGGCACTTCAAGAAGGCTAGAGATTATTGGAATGCGAATGCCTCTCACCTCAGTTTCACTCCTGACTCGATCCGGCATCTATTGGACTTTGGAGAATGGCAGTGGCGAGTGGCTCAGCCGCACAACGCAGAAGTGCTTCGCCGCAATCTACTGTTCTTTTTCGCCGTCCTGATGTTTGTTGCTATTGAAGCAGTGAATTGTATCGGAACAGCGGAAGGGCGCATACAGCATGACCTTTGTGACCGAGTCGAAGAACTAAAGACTCGTGGTCTTGCAGTATTCGATAGGAACTATGAATCAGGAGCGGGCGAGGTGGTCGGCGGTTAACCCAGGCGTTGCACTCGGACGGCTGACGCCACCGGTGGACGCCATCACCGTTGGGCGTCTAACAGTGAGAGGAGAAAACAATGAGCGAAATTCCGAACGAAGTGATCCGACGTTATGCCTTTAAGCGCGATATCGGTATTCCTGATGCAGAAAGGCTTTTCGATGAGCTTGAAGGGTTCCTTGACATAGCGATTAGTTCATCAGTCTCGCCCTCTTTTGGGGTAGATGAAGCGTGGCATGAATTTATTTTGCACACTCGGCTTTACGCAGACTATTGCCAGTCGCGGTACGGTACGTTCGTTCACCACATCCCCCTCTCTCCCATCTTGCTCGACGGGGATCCGAAAGATCAAGGCACCAAGAAGTGTTGCGGCACTGGGCTTCACCCTAGTCTCGATGATGGCGAGGCCTTGCACGCGATGCCTTTCGGTCACAGATGTTCCAGTGATTGCCGTGGCAGCTGCAAAGGGGGCAAAGAGGTGAGTAATTAGCCATGGATTTGTTCACCATACTCTTGAGCCTAGTAATAGGTGTCGGAACAGGAGTGCTGGCCAACTTCGCGACCTACTTGTTTCGGGATGTTTGGCTCCCCAAATATCGCGACCTTGTCTACCAAGGTATTCGAATCGACGGAGATTGGGTCATGACGCAAGATGACACTCCTTCTGACGGTACACCTCTATCAACCAAGTGGGCTTTATCTTCCAAGCTAGAACAGAAAGCTTACATTCTCTCTGGACACGCGACCGCAAATCGAGTCGAGAATGGGGAATCTGTTGACGCCATTAACTACGACATTTCTGGGTACATCTATGACCGGTTCGTCGTGCTTACCTTCAAGAACACCTCGCGAGCCCGAATTGCGCATTCTGTATTTCTTGTCGAGGTGAGGGGCGACGGCACACGGATGACGGGCTATAGAACGTTCTACGGCCTGTATAAGGAAACGATACGCGTTGTGGAGTGTACGTGGCAGAGAGGCAGCCATACGTCTGTCAGCAAAACGAGAGAAACGAACGAAATGGGAAAAGTGGCATAGTACTTGGAGGAGCATGGGCGCCCAACCCCAGTGCATCAAGCGAAAGCTAGCGCCCCCGCTTATGCCCAGCAGCGTTATGCGTTGGTCTCCTTAGGCAAATGCTGATTGAGCAGGTAAACTCATTTTTGAGGCTATCTTATGCAACCAGACAGTCCTAACTATTTACCGACTGCATCTCCGGCCTCAATTGAGACGGTTGGACAATACTCCCGAAATACAGGGAAGAAGGCGACGCGAGCCATCATCGAGTGGTTATCGCACTGCTTCATTGTGGCGGCGCTGCTCGGAGGTATGCGACTGCTCCAGGTTTGGACTGAGTGGCTTTGGAACGGAGAGCCGGTTCTTCTTTTAGGGCTGGTGCCCTTGGAGGAGTTGTTCAAGACAGCCGATTTCATACTCTTATCGGCAGTTCTAGTGCTTGGGATTGGATGCGTAGTGCGCGCGTATAAGGGGCAACTATGAACGTATACGATCTGCGAGTCACGGCGCCGCTAGGTGAAGAAAATCGACTTCCACAAATTTTCTTTCGGTTGCTAAAGCTTTCCTGTCTATATCTTAGCATATCTTTAGGCGGAGCCACGATGATCCTGCTCACTAAGGAAGCAGCCTCGCGAGCTGGCTTTGTTTATGCTGCGTTTCTTGGTGTTTGGCTCGTTGGTGGTGTCGCATTTGCAATCAGCGCGTCAAGGTCGTTGAGATCTTTCTTGAATAATCCCTACGAAGGGAAACACAATCGCGTACTTAGCTATAGAACAACCGGCCTGCTAATTGCCATGTATTGTGTAGTTACGACTAGCACGCTGATAGCAAGGGGAGATACCGAACTTAACCATATCAAGCATATAGTCGCACTTGGTACCGTTTACTATGCTTGCCAAGCCTTTGTAGGCGGGATTCTCAGTCAACGCACAGCGAAATGGATTCGCGACATTCTCGTAACGTTAAGACTTTCTCAAGTCGATAGCACGAAGGCATCAGTAGAGCGGCCTAAGGAGGGCGCATAACAAATCTCTCCACCGGACTGCTGGTACTGCCGCCGGACAGAGTGGCGGCAGGTGAGAGATGCCTCGTCCTTTCATCGTGATTTCCGGTCTTCCCGCTAGCGGCAAGAGCCGCTTGGGCAAGCGGATAGCGGAGGCGTTTGCTCTTCCGCTCATCGACAAGGACGAGATCCTCGAGTCCTTGTTCTCCGGATCCGAGACGGCCGACGGCGCATCTCGCATGATCCTGAGCAGGCGAAGCGATGTGCTTTTCGAGGAGCGTGCACGTCGGTCCGACGGAGCGGTCCTTGTGTCCTTCTGGCATGTCCGTGGCATGCCCATGGAGTCGGGCACGCCGACGGCATGGCTTCATCAGCTTCGGGGTCCCGTCGCCCATGTGCGATGCGTCTGCTCGCCGGAGCTCGCGGCCAGGCGCTTCGCGTCACGGATACGGCATCCCCACCACCTCGATGCTCTCAAGTCGTCCGACGCTATCGCGAAGGCTTTCGGCGACCTTGCCCGGCTGGGTCCACTCGATCTACCACCGCAGATCGATGTCGATACAACCGCCGACCCCGACCTGGCGCCCCTCGTCGCAACCATTCGAGCCGTCCTGGAGACCCAGCACCGATAGCGTATCAGGATGCCTCCGTCTGCCTCCCAAATCGCTATTCCTCCAGAATTCTGGTTTTTCTCGGACTCGAACTGCTCGGGCTCCAGCTTTTTGGATTTTCTACAGCCGGAATCATCCCAGGTATAGCCGAGCCGTTTTTCCGCTGCTTCTGGCATTTTTCTTGAGCCTGAGCCGTTTTTCTCCTGGCTCTGGCGTTCGAGCATTGGTCCAGCAGCTCTTGCCGATCGTGGGCTGCCGGGGCTCACTCCTTCGCCGACCGGTAGGTCCGTTGTATAATTCAGGCACGTCAGGCGCTTGGGGAGTCATGCCAGCTCAAACAAATATCTTGTTCGTTTGTAGCCGCAATCAGTGGCGCAGCCCTACAGCAGAGCAGGTTTGGCGGAAGCACCCTTCGCTATCCGTTCGCTCAGGGGGAACCAGTCCGAAAGCAAGGCATCCTGTCTCCGTAGGCGATCTATCTTGGGCACAGGTAATCTTCGTCATGGAAGAGAAGCACAAGTCTCGCCTGCTCACCGAATACAGGCGAGTACTCGAAAACAAGCCAATTCACGTCCTCGACATTCCAGACGAATACAAGTTCATGGAGCCTGAGTTGGTTGATCTGCTTCGCCAGTCGGTAGGAGCAATCCTTGGCCTTGAGTAGCCTTCGTATGCATCTTCTTCTCGCCAGCCTCCTGAGCCTCGCCTCCTTCGCCGCCGCGGAGGGGCAGCCCTGCTCCCATCCGGACATTGTTCCGGTGGTGGAGATCGGAGACTGGATCTACGACCTCGACAGACCTCCGAAGGTCGGAGAGCCGTCGGGTGACGGCATCTGCGAGCTCTACTGCGGCCTCAGGGTCGTCGATCCGGAGCAGTGGATCCCACAGTGTTCCTCGTATTCGTGCCGGTTCACGCTCCAGAAGCCGGATGGCAGCTCCACCTCGACTCCCATCCGGTTCGGTCCCCGCTTCGACGGCATGACCCAGCCAACGGCGGTAGGCGCGGTTTGCGGCGGCTGGTCCGAATCCATGCCCCCGGGCCGCTACCGCGCCACGCTGGAGTGCGGGTCCTCGTCGGCCACCTTCGACTTTGAGATCGTCCGCTCGCATCCGGCCGGCTTCGAGATCCCACCCTCCCTCCGGCTGGAGGGCAACCCCTGCCCCCAGCAGCCTGACTTCAGTCAGGAGCGCGCGAGCGCGTCGTAGCCCTGCCCCCCCACCCGAAACATCCACGCCCCCTCTGTCGTAATGTGGACGACGAGATGGAGAACCTCGCATGAACCTCCTTTGGAACGATCTTAAATACGCTGCCCGGATGCTCGCCAAGACGCCGGGCTTCACCGCGGTCGCCCTGGTCACCCTGACCCTGGCGATCGGCGCCAATACCGCCATTTTCAGCATCGTCAACGGCATGCTCATCCAGCCGCTGCCCTTCCCGGACCAGCACGAGCTGGTCCAGCTCATGCGCGGCTTCAGGGAGGGCGGCCTGTCGGGCGCCACGTCGGTGCCCAAGTACGCCTACTGGGAGGAGAATACCCGCGGCCTGTTCGAGGGGGTGGCCGCCTTCGACAACCTCGGCTCCGGGTTCAACATGGCTGGCGACGGCAAGCCTGAGCGCATCATCGGCTCCCGCGCCACGCACGAGTTCTTCGGCGTCTTCGGCGCCACGCCCACGATCGGCCGCGGCTTCCGGCCCGAGGAAGACCGTCCCGGCGCGGCCAAGGTGATCGTCCTGAGCCACGGGCTGTGGACCCGCCGTTTCGCAGCGGACCGCGCGATCGTCGGCAAGACGCTGCAGCTCAACGGTGAGGCCTACACCGTGGTCGGCGTCGCGCCCCAGGGGTTCAAGTACCCCGCCAACGCCGAGCTGTGGACGCCGTTCCAGATGGACCGCACGAGCCAGGACCGGGGCCACTACTTCGAGGCCGTGGGGCGGCTCAAGGATGGCGTGAGCTTCGAAAAGGCCAAGGCCACGGCAACCGTGGTGGGGAAGCAGTACATCACCGCCCACCCCGACTTCGGATCGCCGGACGAGACGCTCTCCCTCCTCACCCTGCGCGACCGTCTCTATGGCCGGCTGCGCCCGGTGCTCCTCATCCTGCTCGGTGCCGTGGGCTTCGTGCTCCTCATCGCCTGCGTGAACCTCGCCAACCTGCAGCTCGCCCGGGCGACCGCACGGCAGCGCGAGGTCGCCATCCGCACCATCCTCGGCGCCCGCTCGTCGCAGATCGTCCGCCAGCTCCTGACCGAGAGCCTGCTGCTCTCCGTGATCGGCGGCCTGCTCGGCCTGGCAGTGGGGAGCTGGATCCTGAAGCCGCTCCTCGCCCTGAGCCCGCCCGAGATCGAGCGGCTGACCCCGATCGGAATCGACCTCCCGGTGCTCGGCTTCACGTTCGCGTTGGCGCTTCTGGCCGGCCTGCTCTTCGGCCTCGTGCCCGCGGCGCAGGCCTCCAGGGTGGACCTCAACGCACCGCTCAAGGAGGGCTCGACGCGCTCCACCGGAGGCGCCCGCGGCAACCTGATGCGGCGCATCCTGGTAGTCGGCCAGGTGGCCCTCGCGCTCATCCCGCTCACCGGCGCCGTGCTGCTGGTCAAGAGCTTCACGGGCGTGGTGCGGACCGATCCCGGAATCGATCCCAAGAACGTCCTCACCATGAAGCTCTCCCTGCCCGAGGGCCGCTACGGCAAGCCGGAGACCATGCAGGCCTTCAGCCGCGACGTGGTGGAGAGGGTGGAGAGCCTGCCCGGGGTGAAGAAGGCCGCGGTCGCCATGTTCCTGCCCCTGGAAGGGGGAGCGGACCTGCCGTTCACCATCCAGGGCAAGTACACCGGCGGCATGAGCGAAAACTCGCCGGGTATCGGGTTCGCGCAGTACCGGCCCTCCACGGCCGGTTACTTCGACGCATTCGGGATCAAGGTCGCGCGGGGGAGGCTGTTCACGAGCCGCGACTCCCATGGCGCGCCGCTGGTGGCCCTCATCAACGAGGCCGCGGCCAAGGAGTACTGGCCCAACGAAAGCCCGCTCGGGCAGCGCATCCACCTCGGCCCGCCGTTCGTTCCCGAACTGGGCGATCCTGGCCCGCGGGAGATCATCGGCGTCGTGCCCAACGTGCGCGAGGTGGGCCTCGAAGAAGAGGCGCCGCCGATCGTCTACATTCCACTGGAGCAGACGCCGGCCACGGTTTTGGGCATGATCCTGCGCCTCTCGCCGGTGAACCTGGTGGTGAAGTCCGAGAAAGAAGTGCCCAACCTGGCCGCCTCGGTGCAGAAGGAAATCTGGGCCGTGGACGCGGAGCAGCCGGTCAACGACGTCCGCCTGATGGAGGAGATCGTCTCCCGCTCCCTCGGCCGGCAGCGTTTCGCGGCCCTGCTCCTCGGCGGGCTGGCCCTTCTTGCGCTGCTCCTTGCCGGCGTTGGGATCTACGGCGTGCTCTCGTACCTCGTGATGCAGCGCACGCGGGAGATCGGCGTCCGCATGGCGCTGGGCGCGTCCGCCCGCAACGTCCTGGGCATGGTGGTGAGGCAGGGTTTCCTATCGGTGCTCATCGGCGTGGCGATCGGGGTCGCGGGGGCCTTCGCCCTGGCCAACTTCCTCGGCGGCCAGATCGCGGGCCTCCTGGCCGGCGGCAGTGCGACGGACCCCGTCACCTTCGTGCTGGCCCCGGCCGTGCTCGCTGCCGTGGCGCTCCTCGCGAGCGTCATCCCGGCTCACCGCGCGAGCCAGTTGGATCCGCTTATTGCCCTCAGGAGAGACTAGGGCATTGTCACCGTCCGCTCGTCCCATGTAGGGGAGGGGCTTGCCCCCTCCCGGTTGGCGGAAGCCTTAGATAAGGGATATCTGCAGCCGGTCATGGACTCACCGAGAACTAGTCTCGCCTGCGCGTGTAGCCGAGGCACCAAAGATGATATCGTCAATAGCTGAGCCAGGCCGCATAGCGGCCCTTTACGTGGTTCTTTTCGAGCCGTATACGTGCAAACGAGGACCGTATGATCACTCAGCAATTTGATCCAAATCCCGAAGAGATTGAGGGTCTTGGTGGAGACGAGGACGCCTCTTGGGGCGACTATCCGATCGACACAGTACTGATTCGCAATGAGAATCGAACGGTCCATGACGTACTGCGGAGAATCCAGATGGGCTCTTTCGTCATGGATCCAGATTTCCAGCGCGACTTCATCTGGGAAGACGATAAGCAGAGCAAGCTCATAGAGTCGGTATTGATGAGGATTCCGCTGCCGGTATTCTACTTGGCGGAGGATGACCAAGGGCGCATGATCGTGGTCGATGGATTGCAGCGGCTTTCTACGTTTCAGCGGTTCGTGAACAATGAGTTGCGACTGAAGCTTCCTGATCAGGCCGAGCTCAACAAGAAGCGCTTCCAAGAGCTCTCTGCCAAACTCCAGAACCGAATCGAGGACTGCAACCTGATTCTATATGTAATTGATGCGAAGGTACCAGAGCGAGCACGTCTGGACATATTCGAGCGCGTGAATGGTGGCGTCCCTCTGACTCGCCAGCAGATGCGGAACTGCCTGTTTACGGGTAGGGCAACCAAGTTCCTAAAGTTCGAGGCAACCACGCCCCTGTTCTTGAAGGCAACGGGAGGAAGCCTAAATACCTTGACGATGAGGGATCGCGAATTTGTCAACCGCTTCTGCGCTTTTCATCTGCTTCCTCTTGACGACTACCGGGGCGACATGGACGACTTCCTGGCACAGGCGTTGAGAAGGATGAACAACTTCGGGCAGGAGGATCTGGATAATTTGGCCACGAAGTTCCGAAGCACACTGGCTAACAACTACTACGTCTTCGGCAAGCACGCATTCAGAAAACACGTCGCGGGCCAGGATGGCCGTAGCGTGCTCAACGCCTCACTCTGGGATGTCATGACAACAGGGCTTTCCCATCATCCCGAACCTGTGGTTGAAGCTCGCGCAGACGCTCTGAAAGCTGCTTTCTACTCCCTAATGGCAGACGATGAGTTCATAAGGGCAATTACCTACGGGCCTAATGATGCGAAGAAGGTCAGGTATCGATTCGCGGTGACCGAGGCGATGTTCCGGGAGGTGTTCGGTGCTTACTCGGCTTGATCTTCAGCACTTCAAGTGCTTCGAGTTGCTAAGGCTTCCGCTGGGTCCACTGACGTTGCTCTCGGGCTCTAATGCTTCCGGCAAGTCATCCGCCCTCCAGGCTCTTGTGCTGCTCCACCAGACTATGCGTGAACACGAGTGGTCAAAGCGTCTCATGCTAAACGGCGCAGCAATCCGGCTGGGTACCGTGGCCGACGTGGTCGATAAGGTTCATGGACGGCGTACCTTCGAGATTGACGTAGTGGATGGCGAGTTGAGCTGCCACTGGACCTTCTCCGGGGAACGCAACGAGATGTCCATGGCGGTCGAAAGGGTCACAGTCGGTGGAGTCGTCACGAACGAAATGCCGGAATCATTGCGGTACCTGTTGCCGCCCGCGGTAGACGGGACCACCATGTCATTGGCTGATCGCCTACGACGGCTCACGTACATCACCGCTGAGCGGGTTGGGCCCCGCGAGGTGTACATCCTCGAAGATCGGCAGGCTGCACCCGTCGTTGGGCCCATTGGTGAGCATGCGGTAAGCGTGCTGCACTGGGGGCGGGACGAGCACGTCCTCGATGAACTCGTGCTCTCAGAAGCCCCGCCTACCCGGCTACGCCAAGTCGAGGAACGAATGCGCACGCTCTTTCCCGGATGTGCCCTGGAAATCGTGCAGGTGCCGCAGGCGAACGCCGTAACACTGGGCCTGCGCACCTCCGACGCCACGGACTTCCACCGTCCGGTTCACGTTGGTTTTGGACTCACCCAGATTTTTCCCATCGTCATCGCTGCTCTCTCTGCGGCCAAGGAGGACATCCTCCTCATCGAAAATCCAGAGGTCCATCTCCACCCTGCCGGGCAGGCGTTCGTGGGGCAATTCCTGGCGGATGTGGCGCGGGCCGGGGTGCAGGTGATCGTGGAGACTCACAGCGATCACGTATTAAGCGGCATCCGTCGCTCGGTCAAGGCGGGCCGACTCGCGGCAGAACAGGTCGCCATCCACTTCTTCAGGCCACGCTCCGCCGATGCTCCACAGGTGCTCAGTCCCATCCTGGATGACTCGGGCAACATCGACGCTTGGCCTGAGGGGTTTTTCGACCAGTTTGACAAGGACATGAATCACTTCGCTGGGTGGGGAAAATGAAGTGGAGCTCCTCTTTAACGACCTCTCGCTCCACGGCCAATTTCCAGACCTCACCTCATTCAGGGCGGCGATCGAGCGGCTGATGGTGATCAGGCAGATCGCGCATCGCTTCGGCCGGACAGTGCACTGTCACAGAAATGTTGCGCAGGCCCAAGTGACGCCCCAGATGACGATGCCTCGTGCGGTGCAGGCGCTGACGCTCGAAGAGCGGAGGGTCCTAATGCAGTGGCTCACTCAGCACGGGCCGTTCTGGGAGGACTCGCGTAACCACCGGCCAGATGACTGGCTCGAGTGCCGCGGCAGCATCGTTACGGACACGGCAGCCGGGGAGGCGGCGTGGTGTTCCTTGAACGGCATCGAACGTGCGCTCGTGAGCCTCATGCCCTCCGACTGGCAGTTCTCGCCAGTGGCCATCGATTGGGTGTTGAGCACCGGCGAGAGGAAAACAGTAGACGTTGCGAACCACTGGGACACTGCCGCGATCGAGTCCGTTCTACAAGCCGCGGCGCCACCACTGGCGTCATGGGCTCAACTGGAAGCATTAGTCACAGCCCAGTGCACGCAACTCACGTTCGTTTCCGGTGCATTCGCACCCTTAAATGGCCATCCCTTCGTTTCGGGCGCTGCGCTACGCTTGGTGTTCATTCTTAAGACGCTGAATCGCTTCAAGTCCTGCTTCGATTTGGAAGGGCAGCGAACAACCGAAGGCCATGAGATCTACCACGATTTTTTCACGGGCAAAAAAGGGGAGGGGGGGCGAGGTGCGCTCTTCTCTGATTCTTCGGACGATGAGAAGAGGAAGTTCGAGACGGAGATGACTTTCGAGCACCCGGCGGATTCCAGCAGGACTCTGTTCTGCCCCTGGCACGGAAAAGTTCAGACGCCGCCGCTACGGGTTCACTTCTCCTCGCCAGTTCGTGCGGACGAGCCGCTCTACGTTGTGCACGTTGGTCCGAAGCTTACCAAGCGATAGCTGGCCCCGGCCGTGCTCGCGGCCGTGGCGCTCCTCGCGAGCATCATCCCGGCCCACCGCGCGAGCCAGTTGGACCCGCTTATTGCCCTCCGGAGGGATTAGCCCAGCTCGACTGCGACGCCCTCGGAGCCGTCCTCCGGGAACCGGGTCGAATAGGCGTGCTTCTTCTTGAGCAGGGGATCGTCCCAGACGCGGTTGTATTCGGTCCGATAATTGAACGTCAGCCTGCCGCCCGGCTCGCCGTAGTAAACGAGCCGGGCGACGCCCTCCCGGTTCGGATGCTCGTGCCTGGCTCCGTTGGTGGAGACCAGGCAATGCTTCGCGGCGAGCTTCCTCTGCAAGGCCGGCGAGACGTTCCGCATGCTTCCATGGTGGCAGACCTTGAAGACGTCGAGCGCCAGCTTGTCGTCGCCAGCCAGCAGCCGGTCGACCGAGCGTTCGAGGACGCTCGGGAAGGCATCGGCGCCAAACAGGGCACGGCAGCCCTGGTACTCCGCGAGCACCGCGATGCTGCTGCCGTTCGGAGCGCCCTTGTCCTCTTCGAACTGCGACTCCGCGAGAGCGCGCACGTCGATCCTTGAGCCCAGATGGTCCGCCGCCACCTGGTCAATGAGATCCGGCCTCTTCTCGAGAAGCTTCCGGAGCTCCTTTTCCCATTCCGGCAGCAGATCGATCAACTGCTGCCGGTAGGGCGAGAGCAGCGTCAGCTTCATGCCTCCATCCAATTCGCAGACCGGTAGATCCTCCTTTTCGTCGATCATGACCGGACCGCCCTTAAAAGCGGCGTTCCAGGGATGACCGCCGTCCACGAGCGCCTTCGTCAGCTCCTGGGCCTGCTTGACGCCCAGCCGATCCGAGACAGCCAGCAGGTGCCGGAAACCGTTGAACCAGACGTCGCCGAATTCCACGCCCTCGGGCCGCTCTTCGAGGAAGCGGATGGCGCCGCCGATATGGTCGCCATCGATGTGCGACACGATGAACAGCTCGAACCGGCGCTGATCCTTCGGCAGGTCCGCGATCTTTTGCGTGAGCTTCTTGTACGTTCCCGGCGTTCCCGTATCGATCAGGATGCGCCGCGGCGCGCCCTGCGATCCGTATTCGATCCACAGGCAGTCGCCTTCCTGCGCCGGTAGCATCTCAATTCGAAACATCGTCAGAACCTCCAGCGCGCATCGCCGAAGCACTTCAGGCCCAGGCTGATCGGCGGCAGATCAGATTTGAGCCAATTGCGGCGCACGTCGCGCATGAGCTCCCCGAACGTCATGTCGCGCGGTGCCGCGGCAATCGCTTCCACCAACTCGGCCGTCAGCGGTGCCGCGTGCCTACCGAGCACATGGGTGATCGTGCTCACGACGATCGCCGATCCACCGGTCATGAACTTGACCGCGAAGTTGCGGAACGGAATCCCAATGTTTTCCGTATTGCAGCCGATCAGCAGCACGATGGGCCCGGGTTGGCGGCCTCCGGCGATATAAGTGCCGTCGATCAATCCACTGGCGATCACCTTGCCGCAGATCTCGAGGCACTCCTCGTCGAAATCGTTCTTGGAGGTATGGGGGACCAGCACGAGCAGGCGGGGCACGTCCTCCTTGATCTTCTCGGTCCAGTCGTCCCAGTCCGTCACCACGATGGGATCGAGCCCTGCCTCGCTGATGCGCCTGATCAGGTCTTTTACCATCTCCGGCTCCACCGCGGCGGCCTTGCTGCTCAAGCCGACGAGCGCCTGCTGCGCTGTTCCGAGCCGGACGCGCTGCAGCTCCCTGTCCGCCGCCTCCACTGCGAACTCGCGCGGCGCAAACTCCTGCTGCCTCAGCTTCGCGGCCTCGAAATCGTGCCACTCGATCACCTTGCGGAGGGACCAGAAGCCCAGCGGGCAGTAATGATCGTGATCCGCGTGCGGACAGCCGTCGCAGCTCCTTCGATTGGGTTCGGCATCATAAACCGGACAGAGCTGCGCGTCGTCCTTCGGATAGGGATTGGAGTAGAAGAGCTCGACCGGCAGCCGCGCTCCCAGGTTCGCGGCCAGCACCTGAACCGGGTCGGCGTTCAGCAGATTGTTCAGGAATGTTTCACCGGCCTTGCCGGCGGGCGCATACTTCTTCATCGCGTCGAGTAGGTAGAACCCGTGCTTGGCAAGGTACAGGATCAGCTTGCCCGACCCCTTGGCCTTGATCCCCTTGAAATCAGGGCTGTCCCATTTCGAAGAGTCCAGGCGCGATTCCATCTGGGTCATCGCGTCATTCAGCCCGTCGAGGGAAAATGCGAGCGCTTTGTAGCCAGCCTGCACCATTGCCTGATGTTTTCCCTGCATCCGGTTCAGGACGATCGTGGCGCCATAAGACGTCTGGGAATCGAGCCCCTGCCAGTCGGCCGCGGTCGCCATCTCCGGAGTCAGTGCGACCGCCTCGTCGGGCGCGCCGGTCAACAGATAGGTCTGGAGCACGCGGTTCAGATAAGCGATCGTGATGCGGGCTTCGAACCTCGGGATCTCCGCGCTCGTTTCGAAGGAGAAACGGCAGCGGGACGATTCTCCGGCCTTCGGCAGGTAGATGGTTTCGACGATCGGCTGCTCCGTGTGTCCTGGAGCGAAGAGCGTCATCGTCAGCAGATGCCCGGCCTCTTCGCCAGGGAGGAGGTCTTCCGGAAACGCTGTGCCTGACAGCGCTCCAGCCTGCTCGCCAATCCAGGCGTAGAGATCGTAAGAACGCGCAGGGTGGAAGTACCCGGCCGCGATGCCCTCCTCCGATAAATCCATCTGCAGGCGCCGCTCCGGCGGGGCTTCGGGAACGCCATACGAAACATGAGCCTCTTTCAGGATGTTGTCCTTCTGCGCCGCCTTCAGGATCTCGAGGGACCACGTGCTTCCCCGGCTCTCCCGCTCAAAGGCACCCGGCTCCCGCAGCACGCTCCGCAGCCGGTAAGCCACCTCCATCGCCGGGTACCGCCCTTCGCCGACCGAGATCCCCCGTGCCGCGTCCGGTCCGATGTCCACGAGCGTCTCTCCCGCTCCTTCGAGCGCGACGCTGATCTTCTCGGCGAAGTTGCCGACCCTGGCGAGACGGAACATGGCTGGATTGAAGAACATCAATGGAAGCGGCATCCTGCTGTCCGCCAGCGCTTGATCGATCGCCACGTTGTGGGTGAGGGCATAAACCAAGTTGACGATCCACCGCGAGGGATCGGCATCCCGGAAGCTCGAGATCACCATGCCGCCGGCCAGGGTCCGCTGTTGGAGCTTGAAGGCCGCCTGCACCTGCTCCGCATCGATCGTGACCTCGCCCTCGGGCAGGAGGATAAGGCAGTGCGCGCGGAGGGGAACGGGAAAGGCCTCGAGCTCCTGCAGCGCCTCGGCAGGCGTTCCGGGAAGCACGAGGAACTCGACTACCGGCTCGCCGTCGGCATGAGAGAACCGGACGAGCTGCTCGATCACCTCGCTGCGCATCCGCCATTCCTGAAGACTTCCCCAGAGGGCGCCCAGCCGGTCCGAGCGAGGCAGGGCCATGCGCAGGGGCCACTGCCAGTCGTCGGCGGAAGTCAGCGGCGGTAGGGGAAAGTACAGCGCGGCTCCTGCCTGTTCCTTGAGGGCCGCCGCGATCTCCTGTTGATTTGAGAACAGCTCCGGGCTTTGCAACCGCACATACCACGCCCCTTTCCGGCGATCCTTCCACTGGGCTGCGAGCCACCTTGCCTCGACGAGCTCCCCGCGGCGGGCGCTTTCCATGTATGCCTCTTCGATGAGCCAGACCAGCCCGGGCGATTCATCGAAAGGCTCCGCGAGGGGAAAGGTGAGAGCGTCGCCGCCGACGATCTCCTCCGCCTCGCGGGCGTTCCGCGGAGCTGGAACCTCCAGGCCGCCGATCACGCCAAGCATCGCGACCGCTCGCCAGAACGTCTGGCCGTCGAGCTGTCCGCCCCAATCCCCGAAATCTTCTGGTTTCATCCGGATCCCTCCCGAGCAGGTTTCATTATAAGGAGGCGGGCGAGCCGCCGTCCTCTTGACAGCCGAGAGGAGACGGTAACAAAAGAACAAGCCAGGTGCCTACTTGTATCGGCAAGCTTCCTGCTGGAGCTGGCCAATCTTTGGCCCACCTAAAAGTGACGGCCAGCAAAGGTAGGATGGAATGGCGAGTATCCGCATTAAAATCGGTCTGCGACGCTTTTTGTCAACGAGTAGCAACGAGGGCGTCGGAAATGACGAGCCGTATGTGTGGCCGTTTTACTTCCGCTTTGACGGCCGTGTGCTCGAATCGCCCCGCGACGAAGCAACGCTCCCGATGCATGTGCCACCGGGCCTCCACGGCAACATCAGTGACGACTTCACTGCCGTAAACGTCGCCAGTTGGGAGACTGAGCTCGAGCCAGGGGTTCTGACGATAAACGGGCTCTGGAAGAACTGCATGATCGGCGTGGGTGTGGCTTTTTTCGAGGAGGACGGCACTTCGGACGGGACACTGGCCGAGGCGCACGCGGCCGCGGTGTCAGCGGTTCAAGGGCAGGCTGATCAGCTCCTGCGGACCGCGCTTGCGGAGATGAAATTCCCCGATGACTTTATGCTCGATGAGAACAAGCTCGAGAAGGCGGTCGTGAGCAAGGTCCTCCTCCCGACTCTAGGCGAGTTCATGATGGGGATCCTGATTCCGTTCGGATTTGGCAACCTCGGCGGCATCGCCGACCCCGATGATCGGCTCGGATTCGACAACGAGGTGATTCACCTGGACCAGTTGATCGGACACAATCACGAAGACATCACCTTCGGCCTCGGAGCGGGCACGTCTTCCGATGGCACATACCACGTGACCGGCTTCGCACGGCGGGTGGACACGGACGAAGTCCCGACGCTCGCCGTCATGCGTGCCGGTTCGAAGGACATCCGAATCTATGCCAGGAACATCGAGGATACACTCTCCTGGTTCCAATCCAACAACAATGGGAAGAGCTTTGAGGCCAAGGGCAAAACCTTCGAGACACGCTCCTTCCGTTCGGGCCCCGGCGCCTGTTCGACCACCCAGGGCGCGCATCGCCACCTCGTCGCGCTCACCGCCAACGGGCAGTTCCGCCACATCCGGACCGACGATCACGGCAGCGAAGCCGGCGATGCCGAGTTGATCCGGGAAAAGACATTCCAAGGCTCTCCCGCAGTCACCTGTACCTCGGATGGCAAGATGCTCTACGCGATCGGGCGTGGCCACGATGATCGCTACTTCGTGACCGGTTCACACGATCGAGGCGAACATTGGCGGGCGTGGGAGCCCATCCGGGAACGAACCTTCGACTCCAGCCCGGCGGCGGTGGTGACGCCTGACGGCAAGCGGCTGATGGTCATCGGGCTCGGAAACGACAAGAAGCTGTGGATCACCTCGTCTCGGGACGAGGGGGGCCACTGGGCTGAGTGGAGCCAGATTCCGGACCATTCGCCAGAAGGCAGTCTGGACTCGCCATTCTACCGTTTGAGCTCGGCGCCCGCGGTCGCGGTCTCGGGCGACGGCAAGTACGTTCACCTCGTATGCCGCGCCCTCGATCTCACGTACTGGCTGACCTCCTCGGGGGATGGCGGCCGCAGTTGGTCCGGTTACTGGTTTCCGCTCGACAGCAATAAGTTCTTCTCCGCCCCTGCCATCGTGACCGATGCGACCGGCGACGAGATGTGTATAGTGGGTCTGTCAGACGCGCTCGAGCCACAGCGCTGCGTCATGACCCTGCACCGCAGAATCGAGGACTGGGCCGCGGTAAAGCCAGGCACGCGACTCATGATCTACTACTGAGAACACGAGAGCCCGGCCCCAAAAAGCCTTTCGGCGCCCGCCTGGAGTGTTAGGCTGCAGCACTATGAATCGGCCGCACATCCGCCCGCTCGTTTTGGCCGCTCTGATCGCGTGTTGCCTCCTGAGCACCGGTTGCCACACCCTGAAGCCAGAGAACTTTGCGAGGGCGGAGCCCCGCTTCGAGCCCGACAAGTTCTTCGAAGGCCCTACCCGGTCGTGGGGCGTCGTCGAGAGCCGCTCCGGGCGCCCGAAGAGGCGATTCCGAACGGAGATGATGGGGCGCCGGGAGGGCGACGAGCTGGTGATCACCCAGGATTTCACCTTTGAGGATGGTCGCAAGCAGCAGCGAGTCTGGCGCATTCGCCGGATCGACGATCACCGCTACGAAGCCACCGCGAACGACGTGGTCGGCGTCTCCCACGGCCTGGCCTATGGAAATACGTTCTACTGGGAATACACGCTCGCCTTGCGTCCGGGAAACCCCCTGGCCAACGTCCGTTTCAAGCTTTGGATGTATCTTCAGGCGGATGGCGAAACGATGATCAACCGGGTCACGATCAGCAAGCTCGGCGTGATCGTGGCGCATACTACGGAGCACTTCCACCGTGGCTCCGGGCCGGTGCCTTCGATCGCTCCAGCCGGATAGCTCCTCTAATCGGGCGTCGTCTCTCCGACGCCCAACACCTTCCGCTCCGGAACCTTCGCGGGCACCGCCTTGGGGAGGCTCAGCTCCCGGCGTGCCACCCTCCAGACCTCCCGCGCCTCGTCTTGATCGACCTTGTAGGTCTTCTCGTAGATCGCTTCGAGCCGGGCGAGCCTCTCAAGCCTCCGATAAACATCCAGGAGAAGACCGTGTCTTCTCCTACAAGCCTATGAATATCTCCCGACTCCTTCTCGTTACTTGTGCCGCAACCTTGCTCCTGGGCAGCAGCGACCGCGCCGTCAAGCTGCCGGCCAACATCTTTCTGACCGAGGGTGGAGCGCTCAAGGTCAGCAATCCCTCCTCGTCGCCGAGAACGCTCATCGAGGATCAGGACTTCAATTGGATCCTGGATTGGACAAAAGGCCGGGTCCTGGCATCGGGGAAGGCGGAGGGTCTGCCGTCGGCCCTGCTTCTCGTGGAGGCTGACGGCTCGGCATCCGTTCTCTCAGACAGAGCAGGCGTCGCACGCTTCTCGCCGGATGGCAAGTCCGTCCTCTTTACCCGTGAGTTCGTGCTCTATGTCAGGCGGCTGACCGATTCCGCTCGCATCGAGGCCGTACCCGGTGTCCTGGACGCCAGTTGGGCGCCGGATGGCAAGTCCATCGTCCTCGTCCGGATCGATCCTGACGCCGAGGAGCGTCACTGGCTGGCGCTTTACGATCTGAGGTCGGGCGCCACCAGGGATCTCACGGGGAAACCCTACAGCGACTGGAGCCCTCGGTTTCACCCGTCAGGCGATTGGATCCTGTTCGCGAGCACGCGCGATCCAAATGGGCTCTCGGCCCTCTGGCGCATCGGTACGAATGGAAAAGGGCTGGCTCAGCTTACGAATCTCCCCGGCGAGCCGCAGGTTCCCACGCCGTCGAGCCAGGCCATCTGGTCTCCCGACGGGCAGCGCCTCGCCTTCGACGCGGTGGAGGACGATGGCTCCAGATCAATCTGGGCGCTCACGTTTTCCGGAGACGGCGCTGTCGATCAAGCGGAGCAGATCGGCAGCGGCATTCCTTACTCGTGGCTGAGCGACAAGCAACTCCTCGCGGTTCCGAGCCGCGACGAGTCGTCTCCCGTTGTCATAGGACTCGAAAAGTGAAGACTGCTACGGCTCTGGTCTGCCTGCTTCTGATCGGCGGCCCGGCATTCGCCCAGGGCGAGCTGTTCCGGCTGCCGCTCACATCGAACACCACCGGCCATTACTACTTCGATCACGATACCGGCTCGGGCTGCAAGGATTGGCAGTGCGACACCTCCTGCGATGGGAGCAACAACGCCTATGGCGGCCACACGGGCACCGACTTCTCCGGAGGCGGCCTCGACGTCCACGCTGCCGCGACCGGCTGGATCATCGACGTCAGGAACGACCGGCCGCCTTGCACCGTGTGCCCGGATCCTCCCATTTACGACAATTTTCCTCAGGAGTGCCAGCCGGTCGAAGGGAACTGGGTCCAGCTTCAACACAGCGGCGGTACGAGAACGTCCTACCTTCATATGGAGAAGGGCACGGTCATCGGCAAGCAGCTCTACGATCGGGTCGAATGCGGAGAGATCCTCGGAAAGTCCGGCTCGTCCGGCGCCGCATGCGGCGCGCACCTTCACTTCGGCCTCCGGGTGAACGGCGAGCGTCAGGACCCTTTCAAAGGGACCTGCAACAACATTTCCAAGAGCTGGTGGGTCAATCAAGGCACCGGCAGCCCCGGCACGGCCTGCGCCGCAAGCCCATTCAAATTCGCGAACGGAAACTGCATTCGCACGACCGCGGCCGTCAATGTTAGAGATGCGGCGGCAGGCGGGTTCATTCGCGAGCAGCCGGCCGGAAGCCTGGGAACGATCATCGGCGGCCCGGAAGGCGAGCCCTTTTCCGGTGGGTTCTATGTCTGGTGGCGGATTCGCTGGTCCGATGGGCAGGAGGGCTGGTCGGTCGAGGATCAACTCGAAAAGGGGCAGTGCGGCGTAGCTCCTTCGCCGCCTGCCAATCTCGCCCAGGTAAGCTGCAATGGCTCCGTCCTCCCGGCCGGAGGCTCGACGAACACGGATACCTTGCGTCTGCGCGGGACCGTTTCGGGTTCCGCCGGCTCGCAGCTTCGCCTGGAGATCGAGCTGAGGCCGCGCACTACGGCTTTCACAGGAGAGCCGACGCATACGAGCGATCCGGTGTCGAGCGGAAGCACAGCGGTGGTGAAGAGCGTCACCAGCCTCGCGAATGACGATTATCACTGGCGGGCGCGCACCGTCGAGGGCACCCTGGCGAGCAACTGGGCTTCCTTCGGCAACAACGCGGACTCCGCGGCCGATTTCACGGTAGCGGCCAGCAGTTGCATCCTCTGTACCTTTGGAGAGGGCGCGCGGGTCTTTGCCGGCGCGTGCAGCAACCCGCTGAGCGTCTCCCTTTCGGCAAGCCCCAGCTCCGGAACCGCGCCGATGGCTGACGTGGATCTGACGGCCTCGGTGTCGGGAACGGCCACGGGAACGATCAACTACACTTTCTATTGCAACCGGCCGGACCTCGGCACCGACATCACCCCCGGTTGGAACGCGAAGTTCGACGGTGTGACGTCGAACCCCAAGACTGCCGCGGACGTCTGCGACTATTCAGCCGCCGGTACATACACCGCCAAGGTGATCGCCGAGCGGGGAGCCTACGCGGCGGAAAAGCGGACCACGATCACCGTGGGCCAGCCGTCGCCCGGAGGCGCGCCGGTCGTCACGACCCTGGCCGCCACCTCGATCACGCAGAGCAGCGCCTCGCTCAACATGACCGTGAATCCAGGTGGGAGCGCAACCTCCGTGTGGTTCAATTGGGGCACGAGCACCAGCGTCTCCCAGAGCCTGTCGAGCCAGGGCGTCGGCGCCGGAGCCGTCTCGATACCCGCGAGCATCACCCTGAGCGGCCTCTCGTGCGGGACGACCTACTATTTCCGTGCGCGGGCGCAGAACGGTTTGGGGAGCGCCAGTCCCGGAGCGGTCCTGTCGTTCCCGACGGCCGCCTGCGGATGTGGGACCTCGCAGTCGACCGAGCTGATCCGCAATGGAGATTTCCAGGACGACGGCGACTTCTGGACGCTGAAAAACGATTTTCACGCGGACGGCTTCGCCTACCTGTCGAAGAGCGACGGCTCGGCTGGAGATGGACTGAACGGCGAGATCTATCAGAACGTAACGATTCCGGCGAACGCGACCTCTGCCACGCTGACCTTCTGGACGAGGATTTCGACCAGCGAGCCGGCGGGAGGCGCAGCTCAGGATTTCCTGAACGCCACGCTGCAACGCACGACCGGGACGTTCCTGAGCAGCCTCGCCATCTATTCCAATCAGGACGCCTCGGGCAGCTACGTGAAACGGACGTTCAATCTCGTCAACTTCATCGGGCAGACCTTCCGCATCCACTTCCTGGGTGTAACCAACGTCGACGCGCAGCCCACGCTGTTCCGCATCGACGACGTCAGCCTCTCGGTTACCGTTCCAGCAGGCTCGGAGCCGAACGTCACGACGGATGCGGCCGATCAGATCACGGACAGCTCCGTTCGCCTGAACATGACGGTGGACCCGAACGACGACGCAACGACCGCGTGGTTCGACCTGGAAATCGACGATTCGAGCCCCAACACGGATACCGAGCACATCGCGGTCGGCTGCGGATCGCAGAGCCGGTCTGCGAGCATCAGCGTCTATGGCCTGCAGTGCGATTCGACCTACTATTTCGAGGCGAACGCCCAGAATGCTCACGGCTCCGACGACGGAACCACGCGCCAGTTCAAGACGGCCGCCTGTGCAGGTGGGGGAGACGGACCCGGCGCCGACACCGATCCGGCAGTCAACATCGCGTCAAACTCCGCCACCCTGACGGCCGACGTCGACGCGAACGGCCTTTCGACACAGGCCTGGTTTGCCTGGGGGACGACGGCGGGCAACCTGAACCAGGAGACGCCGCACCAGCCGGTCGGCTCCGAGCCTGGATCGGTGGACTTTTCCTACGACCTTTCCGGGCTGGCCTGCGGAACCACGTACTACTTCCAGAACCGGGCCTCCAACTCGGCGGGTCAGGACTCGGGCTCGACCCTCTCCTTCGAAACGCTGGCCTGCGAGGGAGCCGGCCCGGCGACAGAAGGCTTTTTCCTCGAGCACCGCCGCCAGGGATGCAGCGGCGCCGGCCCGGCCGTTCTCCTGTGGTGGACGGCTCCGAGCGGAGCCAGCGGTACTTTCACCGTGCGGCGTACGGATGGGGTCTACTCGGCAACCGTCAACTCGTCGCAGCAGGGCATGGTGCACCTGGTGACCAGCCTCCTGGTTCCCGGCGAGACCTACGGCTTCTATGTCGAGGGAACGCTGAACGGAAGCCCCATCCAGACGAACGCCGTTACGATGCCGGTCATCTCGGATGAATGCAGGCTGCCGGTGGGAGCGAGCGATGCTCCCCACCTGCCTCTCGTGTGGGCAGGCATACCCTTTTGCAGCGGAAGCACGGCCTCGGTGCCCATTCACTGGACGCCGGTGGGCGGGGCGGCCTCGTACACCCTCACCCGCTTCGACAATGCCGCCGCCCTGTCCACGCCTTATCCCAATCTGACCGGTACCAGCGCCGTCGATTCCGGCCTGCTGCCGGGAGGCGAATACCAGTACCATCTGGAAGCCTTCGGGAGCGCCGGCAGCCGCGTCGCGAACCAGTTCGGCGTGTTCATTCCCTCGGATATCTGCGGCGAGCCGTCCGCGCCCGGCCCGTTCTCGGCGCAGGTGAGCGCACCCGTGTGCAACGCGGGACAGGGATCGGTCACCTTGAGCTGGACATCGTCGTCGGGCGCAAAACCCATGCGCACCTTCTGGGCCGACGACGGATTCACGCACGGCTCCGGGACGACATTCGTCGGCACTTCCAAGCAGATCAACGGCATCCGGCCAGGGGCGCTCGTCAAGCTCATGGTCCAGGCCGAGAGCTCGGCGACGCCGGGCCGGTACCGCAGCCTGATGTTCGCGCAGCGCATCCCGGTCGACATCTGCGGCGCGGGGACGCTGCCGCCCTCGGTGAGCGCTCTCCCTGCAGCCTACGTCCAGGAGCAGCAAGCGCTCCTGCGCGCTTCGGTGATTCCGAATGCGAGCTCGTCCTTTGTCTATCTCGACTGGGGAACGTCCACGAGCTATGGGCTCACAACGCCCACGAGAAGCTCGGGTGAGGGATACCGCAGCGTGAATCTCGGCGAGACGGTCACCGGCCTCACCTGCGGCACCACCTACCATTTCAGGGGCCGCGCCACCAATCCTGTAGGCGAAACCACGGGCCCATCCTCTTCGTTCACGACGCTTCCATGCTGCTACCCGCTCTCCCGATCCCTCAACGATCCGAGCGGAGGCGGCATCCCGGCAGCTTCTCCTCTTCAGAGCCCGGGCTGCCCGGCGGGACAGTACTCGCCTGGCCAGACGATTCAGGTTTCGGCAAGCCCCGCATCCGGCTGGCAGGTGGGTAACTGGGCAGGGACGCAGAACGACGGCAGCACGGCTACGACAAACACCGTGCTGATGCCCGCCACCCCTCATTCTGTGCAGGTGAACTACGTGCACCCCATCGATTCTTCGACGTCTCTGGACTTTTACACGCTCATTCCCTGCCGGCTGATCGATACGCGACAGACGGCAACACCCCTGCGCTCCGAACCGGGCCCGCTGCGGACAGTTCAAGTATCAGGCGTCTGCGGCGTTCCAGCCTCTGCGCGCGCAGTATCCATCAATACGACGGTGGTAGCCGCGACTGCCGGGGGCTTCGTTACCCTGTTTCCCGCCGATCAATTGCAGCCGGGAACGAGCTCGATCAACTTTGGCGTGGGGCAGACCCGGGCCAATAACGCCGTGCTACCCATCTCGACAGGCGGCCTCCTGGGTGTGGTGGCCACTCTGACAGGCACCGGACAGGTAGATCTTGTGGTGGATGTCAACGGATACTTTGCGCCAAGCCCCTGAGCGCAAGCCCGTCGATTGAGCTAGAGGAATTGCCGAGCCAGGAGTAATTGGAGCGACAATTGTGAGTTAGCTAAGAGGGACCGGCGGTGAGCGCTGGGAAAGTGCAAGCCAGGGGGGCGGAGCTGCGCACGAAGCGCAGAGCTTCGTCCGCGAGGCGAAGGTTTGCGGGGCTGGGCTTCAGGCGGGAGGGCTGGCCGCCCGCGGCCAGGCCGTCGACGCGGTCGAGGGCCCCCCAACTCATCGAGGTGAGGGGCGCAGTTGGCGGCTGCAGGTCGTCCTTCCCGGAGGTTGGCGGGGAATGCCCGGGAGGCTTGATTCGTGCCGGCGTAGGCCATGAGGACCGGCCGAGCGGTGCGATCCCTTGGCTCCGAATCCATAGTGGTCCTGCGGTGGAGGAAGACCTTCAACCCGTCAGAAACACAGACCGTAGAGGGTCAGGGAAGAACAAGGGGAGTTCGCGTTGTCTAGCTGCAGGGCGTCGACGCCGACACTGAACAAACCATAGTGCTTCAAGGAAGTCGTCATCCACATCTGTGCATATGAGTCACCATAAGCCGGGTTGTTGGGGTGCTGCAGGATCAGGGATGCCCATCCAGAGTTGAAGGGAGCGAGCAGGTCGGCGGCGATGTCCACCCGCTGAGCCTCGTTCGGGATATGGATGTCCTGATCGCACGTCGGGTCACCCGGCGGGCAACAACCCAGGTTGTTCACCATTTGCTCCCAGTCGTCAAAGATGATAATCGAGGTGCTTTCCAGCGGATACCAGGAAGGGGGGCCAGCAAAGGCGCAGTTGTATGCAGTGTCTGAGTCATTTGCTTCGCGCCAGACCACGAACTCGGTGTTGCTCCAAGTGTTGCTGTTGGAATAATAGCCAGCCGCCATTGCGGTCGGGAGGGCTTCGCGGGCGTCGTCAGCCGTGGCGCCGTTGTAACGGCCGTAGAAAGTGTGGTCGCCAGGCACGAAGCAGGTCGGGCAGGACTCGATGTGCACCAAAGCGTTGCCCTCAGCCGAGTTATTGGAGAGATCGACGTACACGTAATCGCCCCAGAGGACGTTCTGGTCGGTCGCGAACGGAGCGTAGAATGCCCAGTCTGAGGGGAAGAACAGGTTGCAGGCGTTGACGGTGTCGACCGTGACGTAGCCGCGCAGGATGTTGGTGCTGGGCTGCTTGGAACCGGCGCAATTGCCGGTCGCCGGGGACTTCTTGCCCTGGAACCAGGCCTGGAGGTGGGCGCGGAACGAAGCGCTCACCGCGCCCGGCGCGTACGGCAGCACGGAGCAGGACGCGAAGTTGATGTCCTGCGAAGCGGGACCCTGCGGGCTGATCGTGTCGGCCGGATCCTGACCAGCGGAAGCCGTGCTCGGCAGGTTGCCGTTGACGAAAATATCCCTCAGGTCGATGGTTTCTCGGTCATAGCCCGTCAGGTACACATCGAAATCCAGAGCTGGCACGGACTGGTCCGTCCAGACCGTTACATGCGCCAGAACAGCGGTTTGTGAAGCGTTGTTGATTGTGAAGAAGGTGTTTACGCCGTTGCTGTTGGCAATGTCCACTTCGAAGTAAGGCAACAGCAGGGTGGCGGCGGGCACGTTGTCGATCGTGCCGATCACCGCGGACGCCGGACTGCTCGAGCCGAGCAGCAGAGCCACGAGGGGAAGAGAGAAGCAAGTCTTTCTCATTCTCATTGGCGGTAACTCCTTGTCTGAAGGGCTGGCAGGAGAGCCTCGTTCAGCCTCTGGGTTTAAGCATCAAGTCAGCGCGCCTCATTATGGCATCATTCAGAAAATAGTAAAGTACTGAGTACCAGCGAGTCCTCCACGCGGGCGAGCTTCGGTCGAGCCTGTGTAAATCTCTTTCTGCCGATGGTGCCGATAATTGTACTTAGCGGCACCATCATGAGAGGCGCTCTCAATTCCTCGCGCGGGGAGGCGGCCGCTTGAAGAAACTCGATGCTTCCTGGGAGGCAACAAAGACTCCACGCGAGCAGGTTCGGGGCCGCTCCCTCCGCTGTCCAGTTCTTCGTGGAGCTGGTCTGAAGGCGATTCAGCCAGCCGTGAGCGAGTGAGAGGACGGAGCTTGCACTCGGCGAGCGGAGCCCCTCGCTTCGCTCAAGCCTCTGCGCGCCGACGCCAAGGTTCAATCGACGACGCTTCGCGGTCGGGCCGTCTGCTTGCGATGGATCGCCTCCTGATCCGCATGGAAGTCCTTCCGCTCCCTCTGGAGCGTGACCTTCGCCTCCAACTACGCGAGCATCTGGGCAATGGACAGGTGCAGAGCCATCCGAACTTCCTGCTTTGTCGCATAATTGGG
Organism: uncultured Holophagales bacterium; assembly: GCA_963741305.1. GTDB lineage: Bacteria > Acidobacteriota > Thermoanaerobaculia > Multivoradales > UBA5704 > DATMER01. The sequence goes on from CAVUHL010000003.1 coordinate 2,137,413, forward strand.
ATAAGTTGCGTCATGGACTATGTCAGCATCGCCAAAGGCGCGCGAAACGTCGCGAAGAGCCTATCCATTGTCGCGAAGACTACTATCTTCCCTGCAAGGATACCATGCCTGCCCGTCGGCAATTAGTTAACTGCGACAAAGAGGAGGCGAGAAGGCCGAATATCCAGGAGATCTGCTATGTTTATCGACGTCTATGCGACGCTATGCGCGGTTTGTGCGACAAAATAGCTTTCCCATTAAGCATTGTGCGCGTTAAGTGCTGCAAAGATTGAGAGGCGCGAGCATCGCAGAGGTGTCTCTGCGCGATAGAGCGTTGTTAGTTGAATGAGGATCGTGAGGCGGAAAGCTCGGTGCAGAGGGAAAGTCGCAATCCCTGTGCTATTTGCTACATAATGCGCGATTTGAGCCGCACCGGGGTGGATCTTTGCTACAAATGGCGGGGGCAGGGCCAACCCTTGGCTTGAGCTTCAACACTCACCCGGAACTTCCTCTGCTCGGCATCACGGCTCGCCACCAGATGAGATAGAACCTCCCCTCGCAACAGTCTAAAGCTGAACACGAGCGGCGCCCGGCTTGGGCGCTCCACCGAAAACGTTGCAAAAAGGGGAGGACACGGCAATGGCAATCTTGAGGGGAACGTTCGACGGCAATGTGATACCCGACCATCTCATTCTAGACAGCGCGGGTGTCGACACGTTTCTCGTGGTTTCGAACAACGGCCCTGGTAGTATAGGAGTGGAAATTTCGTTGGGACCACCCGTCATCATCCAATACGCAAACAGCCAAGCCTTCTTTCTGCCTTCAGGGACCAGAGTAAGCATCCACGGGCCGTCATGCACCGCCTCCTGGGAGCTTGCGGTCCCCGGGTGACGAGACTGAACCTGGCGCCGGCTCCTTTTCGCAGAGGGCCGGCGACCCGCCACGTTCGAGGAGCCGGCCATCGGCCATGTGGTAGATTCCCGAAGCGTTTTTCGGGGGAGTGCGGCGATGACACTCCCGAAGCGCCTTCTGGCGAGCTTTCCAAGTTGACCATCTTCAATTTCCCAATCCCCATCTAGAGCGTAGGCGTCTTGGAGCTTCTCTGCGGCGGCTTGTAGGTTTTGTCGTTGCCTGGATGGGCCTCTGGTGGGCGATCCTCGGTGGATTTCTCGCCCCTGTGCTGCCGGGCCATGGGTTGCCTGTCCTGATGGCGGCGCTCGTCGCGGCCACTCCGCTCCTGGTCTTCGGCCGGATGCGCTCCAAGGGGATCTATCCCTCGGCGGCCATCCGCTTGTGGGTCTTCCGTCCGTTCTGGTATGTCCAACTGAGCCTCCCGCTGATCGCGGCCGGGGGCGTGATCGGCTTTCTGGCCGGCGCTCCTTTCGGCGCTGCGGTGTCCGCGGCCCGGTGGGCGCTTCTGATCACGGCGTCGGCCTTTGCCGTCGCGGCCGTCGTGGGCTACATCGGCTCGCGGTGGCTTCGGGTGAAGGAGTTGGACGCGTGCTTTCCGGACCTCCCCGAGCCGTTGGAGGGGATGCGGATCGTGCAGGTCTCCGATCTCCATGTGGGGCCGCACACGCCGCGTAGCTATCTCGCTTCGGTCACCCGGAAGGTCCGGGATGCGCGCCCCGACCTCATCGCGGTCACCGGCGATCAGGTGGACGACTACGCGCGTGATGTCGTCTACTTTGCCGAAGCCTTCGCGGGACTCTCGGCGCCGCACGGAGTCTTTGCCGTTCCGGGCAATCACGACGTGTACGCGGGATGGTCCGCGGTCCGCACGGGGCTGGAGGCGATGGGGATCACAGTCCTCGTGAACGACGCTGTCGAGGTCCTGCGTGCGACGGGCTCCTTCTGGGTGGCCGGCACGGGAGATCCGGCGGGCTCCCGGGGGGGCGGGGCCGCGCCCGACCTGGACCGGACCCTGGCGCGTGTGCCGGAGGGAGCGTTCACGATCGCGCTGGCCCACAACCCCGCGCTCTGGCCCGGGCTCGCCCAGCGCGGCGTCCACCTGACGCTCAGTGGGCACACTCATTACGGCCAGTTGTCCATTCCCAGTCTGGGCTGGAGCCTGGCTTCACCCTTTCTGGAGCACGCCATGGGGGCCCACCGTCTCGCGGAGTCCCTGCTCTACATCAACCCTGGGACCAACTACTGGGCCTTGCCCCTCCGGATCGGTGCTCTCCCAGAAGTCACGGTGCTGACGCTCCGGCGTTCCATGGGCCGCGAAGCGGAAATCAAATGATACGATCACACCCATTCAACCCTGAGAGGGGGACTGGATGAAGGCGGGAGAGCTTTCCACGATTCTTGTCGGCCGCCGCGTCACCGACCGGCAGTTGGCGGGTAACTCCTTTTCAATTTGGCTCGACACCGAGGAGGTAGGCCTCGCCGGCTGGACCGTCTGGCTTGAGCCGACATGGAACCTGGTTGGCCCGGACGGCGTCATCGCGGGTTCCCGGCAAGCGCAGGATGAGGAAGAGGAGACCGGGTGGAAGTCGGTGACGGACGCGATCGACATCCTGATCGGCCGTGTCCTGGAGGCCCTCGAAATCGACCCGCGGACCGGCGACCTCGTCGTTACCTTCAGCGGTGGCCTGGTCGCGCGTACGTTCGTATCCGATCCGCGCGAGGACTTCCTGTGGCGCGTCCGCGAGTTGAGCACGGACCGCTTTGTCGTTGGCGGGGCTCGCCAAGCCGGTCCATCATGCACCAGCCAACCCGAACAATGAAAAAGCACGCCATGCCGTTCTGGGTCACTGCGCAAGCACTGGCAGTTTGCTCGTTGCTCACCACTGGATGCCATAATGCATCTCCTCGGTCCTCGCAGGTGGTTGCTGATTCCATCAGTGGGTTTTCCGGCGAGCAGGGAGCCAACGGCTGGTCCTACGGATATTGGGACCACACCGCCGATACCGACAAGAGCTACAACCAGGCGGCAGACTTTCACCTGCTCCGGCACTTTGGCAGCGACCCGATCAATCAATTGAGCACTCGCCCTGAGCTCGGGATTGGCCAGCTGTGGACGCTACAGGATGGCCTGTACTACACCTCTCTGTGGGCAGGGGGCGGGCACCCCAATGGCACCATGTATTTGGGGGAACACGCCCAGGTAGAGCATTGGGCGGTGCGCCGCTGGGTCAGCACAGCCAATGGCCCCATCACCATCAGCGGCCACGCTGCCAAGGGCCTGGCTACGAATTGGGGAGGTGGTGTCCAGACGCGCATTGTCGTGGACGGTACGACGGTCTTTTCCGCCGCCATTGACAATAGCGGCACGAAGTATTCAGTCGACGCCACGGTCCACAGCGGCTCACTGGTTGATTTCCTCATCGGTCCGGGTCTGCCTGACGCCTACGCCGTCGGTATCACAGAGTTCACCGCCACCATACGAACCGGCTCTGCGTTACCATGATCACGAGCCGCAGCAAACCTTGCCGGGCAGCGCCCGTATAAGAGCCACATCCTTTGCCGTCGAGGAGGCATGCTCATGGCTCGATTCCGCTTAACCGTCCTTTCCCTCTCTCTGACGCTCCTCGCTGCCGGACCCGCTGCAGCCCTTGATTGGCCGCAGTTCCGGGGTGTGAACAGGGACGGCACCTCGGCCGAGACCGACCTGCCTCGGAGCTGGCCGGCGGAGGGGCCGCGGGTCGTGTGGAAGCGGGCGATAGGGGAGGGATACTCCGGGATCAGCGTCGTCGGAGACCGGCTCTACACAATGGACTCGGATGGGACGGCCGAGTACGTCCTGGCCCTGGAAGCAGGCAGCGGCAAGGAGGCCTGGCGCGTTCCGGCCGGACCCAAGCTGATCGACAGCATGGGCAACGGCCCGCGGACGACGCCTACCCTGGACGGCGGTACGGTCTACGCCATGGGCTCCCACGGCCGGCTCCTCGCTCTGAAGGCGGCCGATGGGGCGAAGATCTGGGAGGTGGACCTTCCCCAGGCGTTCACCGCCAAGCGGCCCACCTGGGGCTACTCGGGCTCCCCATTGATCGACGGCGACCTGCTCATCCTGGAGGTCGGAGGGAAGGATGGCAAGGGAGTGGTGGCTTTTGAGAAGGCCACGGGGAAGGTCCGCTGGGGGGCCCTGGACGGCGATGCAGCCTACTCCTCGCCGGTCATGATGACGATCGGCGGCATCAAACAATACGTGGTGCCCCGCCGGGCAGGCCCGCAAACGGTCGCGTTCCGGCCCGACGGCTCGGTCCTCTGGACCCATCCGGGGCCGTCCTCGGTCATTGCCAGCGCCCTCTTGATCCCGCCGGACAAGGTCTACGTCTCGGGCGGGGACGACGCCGGGGCGGTCCTCATGCGGATCAAGACTGAGGGCGGAAAGGCTACGGTCGATGAGCTATGGAAGACCCGCACGATGAAAAACCATTTCAACAATGCGGTCCTCGTGGGCGACCACCTCTACGGTTTCGACAACGCCACCTTCAAGTGCCTCTCGGTCGCCACGGGCGAGCCAACCTGGGCTTTTCGGGGCCTGGGCAAGGGCTCGCTCCTGGTCGCGGACGGGGACCTGCTGATCGTCCTTTCGGACTTGGGGACCCTCCTCCTGGTCAAGGCAGCTCCCGACGCCTACACGGAGCTCGCGCGGTTCCAGGCCATGGAGGGTAAGGCGTGGACCGCACCGGCCCTCGCCAACGGCCGGCTCTACCTGCGGGACAACGACGAGATCGTTGCCCTGGAGATGAAGGTGCCGGGCGCCGGGGCAGCTTCCGCGCCCGCCAGGATCCGGGAAGGCGCGAGCCCCTCTCCTGCCACTCCCACTCCCACTCCCACTCTCACCCTCGAGGAGATCGTGGCCCGCTACGAAGCGGCCCGGGGTAGCCGGGAGCGCTGGCGGGCTCTGCGGTCCATCGAGATGGAGGGCACGTTCACCAGCTTCAGCGAGGAGGCCCCGTTCACCCTTCGCCGCAAGCGTCCGAACCTCTACCGGTTCGACTCCAAAATGATCCAGAAGGAGACGATCCTCGCTCAGGATGCCCAGGGGCCCTGGTGGCTCTATCCTCTCTATGGGGTCGAAAGCCCGGCAAAGATGGAGGAGGCTCCAGTGGCCGTCATGACCGCCCGCGATGCGGAGATCGAGCCGGCCCTCCTCGGCTATCAGGAAAAGGGCCACAAGGTAGTCCTGGCCGGCCGGGGAGACGTGAGCGGTCAGGAGACCCTCCGCCTCGAGCTCACCCGGTCCAACGGCTGGGTGGAGACCTGGCACCTCGATCCCCGGACTTACCTGGAGGTCGCGGTCGACTCGAAGGCCTTCGACTACTCCCAGACGTCCGAGGCGATGCAGGAGCGGGCCTACTTCTCCGACTTCCGAACCGTCGACGGCCTGGTCATCCCTCACCGGATCGAAAAGGAGTACGGCGCCCGGCACACTGTAACGAAGGTCGAGAGGATCCGTGGGAACCCTGAGGTGGAAGATGGGGTGTTCGCAATGCCGCTGGCCAAGGGAGTGCCTACACGATGACGAAGACCGTGCAGGAAATCATGACCGAGGTGGGGTACAACTCCGAGTGGCTTGCTCTTGGCATCGTGGATGAGCCCTACCTGAGGGCCCAATACGCGGAGTACCAAGGGTCGGAGGACAAGCACCAGGAGCATTATCGATGCCGTGCTTTCCTGGATTTCCTCGGCCGAAAGCCTGAGCTTACCAATGGGGAGATCACGAGGATCTTCGCATTGACCGATGACGGTGCTGACGGAGTGGACCTGAAGAAGAACCGCATTCTGGAGCTTGTCATTTCCGGTGTGTTGACAGACGAGCAGATGGGCGCGCTCGAGGGCCATCCCGAGATCGAGCAGCCACCGGTCCAGAAGCAGTACAGGCGCGCATGCATTCTTCGGCAGCTCAAGCGCGAAGGCCTGACGGATGATTCCTTCCACCAGGTGAGCGGGTCCCAGGATCCGGAGCTGCACAAGCACGTCCTTGACCGGGACGACCTGCGCCGCTCCCAGGTGCTCTGGTTGGCGGAGCAGGGCGGCAACAAGGCTGTACGCAACCAGGCGCGGGTGCTGCTCGAGTCCAGACGGTTCCGAGCAGCAACGAAGGCCTGATTCATGCGCCTGGTGACGATCGACGACGCCAACTACGAGGAAGAGTACAGGGCGACTGCCGACGCCATCCGCGACTTCCTCTACACCTACTTCGAAATCGTCGGCGACTGCTTTCCGGCGGGCGATTGGGATCGCGCTGAGCTGGGCTCTGTCGATCCCTTCCGCTATCTCGACGTCGCATTCGAGTATGACTACTTGTTTCGGCCGGAGCATGAGATCGCATTTCTGCATGAGGGCGCTGCCGTCAACTTGCTTTGCCGTTTGGCTCAGGCCGTTGACGCCGACGAGTGCAGTGGCTCTCGAGTCGTGCCGGAATTCGGTGCCGCGCTTGCCAGTGGCCAGGACGATGCGGCCCTGCGCAAGCTGTCGCCCGAGCTACATGCCATCCATCAGGCGCATGCTGCAGGCCGAGTTATCGATCTGCCATCCATCCAGGCTGCGCTGCGTGCGGGATTCACGGGCACTCCTCAGGCGTTCTACTCGGCTCTCGAGTCGGTGCGCACCCAGGTGATCACCCCGGTATTCGAACGGCTAAGTCTTCACTCGAAGCGCTGAAGCCGGGATCGCGCCCGAGCCTTCTAATCTGCAGGGCGCTTCATCAGCCAGACGTATCCATCCTCCAGGCTGGGCCTCGCAGCCTCGGCGAGAGGAAAGGCCTGTGGGCGGGGTCCGACGAGGCGGTATTGAATCCCATCCGACAGATGGAGCATGGAGACGACCGTCAGGCCCGGTTCGGGCTCCTCGAGATGGTCACTGGTAACGTTCCAGACGTAACCGCCCGCGGCATCGGCCAGCTCGGCGGGGCTGCCCCGGAAGAGGATCCGCCCTTTGGCCAGCACGGCAATATCGCGGCAGGTCTGCCCGATGTCTTCCACGATGTGGGTGGACAGAATCACCGTTCTATCGACGGCAAGGTTGACGAGGAGGTTGCGAAAGCGGATGCGCTCTTCCGGATCCAGTCCGGCGGTCGGCTCGTCGACGATCAGGAGCTTCGGATCGTTCACCAGCGCCTGAGCGATTCCCACGCGCCGCTTCATGCCTCCGGAGAATCCCTTGATCTTGCGCTCGGCGGAATCCTGCAAGGCAACCATTTCCAGCACCGCGGAGACGCGCCGTTTCCGTTCGCGAGGTTCGTCCAGGCCTTTGAGGATCGCCATGTAATCGACGAACTGGGCCGCGGTGAGCTCGAGGTACATTCCGAGCTCCTGTGGCAGATAGCCCAGGACGGACTTGACCGCTCGCTTGCCGGCTTCCGTGGTGAGGTCGTGGCCCTCCACACGGAGAGCTCCCTGGCTCGGATTTACGATGCCCGCCAGGATCCGCATCAGCGTGGTCTTGCCCGCGCCGTTCGGACCGAGCAGCCCGAACATTCCGGAATTGATTCGAAGGTCGATGCCCCGCAGCGCATGAGCGGTCTTGGCTCCGCGGCCATAAGACTTGGTAAGGCCGGCAATTTCGATCACGAAGTCCTCGCTTTAGATGTAACGTTCCTGGCGGTGGAGAAGCACCCAGGAGAAGAACAGGAGAGCCATCGAGCCCGCCAAGAGCACGCATTGATTCAAGGCGAGGTCCGGATCGCCGGGAACGAGCAGGCCCCTGAAGAGGTGCAGGTATTTGGCATTCGCCTCGAACCACCCCTTCATCATCAACTGCACCAGCCATACCGCGCCGACCAGAAACGCGCCCATGACGGTCTGCGCGCCCGCCAAGGCGCCGGCGGTTCCCAAGGCAATCAGGAAGAGCATCGGCAGGAACCAGGCCAGTTGAATGCCGAACAGACTTCCGAGTGGCGAGAGATCGACATTCAACGGGAGGAGAAGGAGCTGGAAGCTGAACGCGCACGCGGTCTGGACGGCTACGATCAAGCCCAGGCGTTCGAGCAGGGCCTGCTCGGCTCGGACCGGCGTCGCGAAGCGGAGCTCGATGGCGGGGTCGTCGAGCACGGAATAGGCCGCCACGATGCCGCTGATCAGCGGCAGGATGAAGCCCAGATAGGCGCGAGCGATATTGAACTGAACGCCGGGGTGGCGCATGATCACGACGATCACCAGGAAAAGTGCCCAGAGCGCCGGAGGAAACCACAGCGCGTCGCGCCGATAGGTGAGCCAGGAGTACTTCAGGTTCATGCGCGCCGGGCCTCCCGTTGAAGGAAACGTTCGAGCAGCAGCAGGACCGCCGCAATGCACAGCCCCAGCGCCGCCAGGTTCAGGATGGCGTCGGCCGGTGGGGCAGAACCGCCGAAGAATGCTTGCATGGCGAAGATCCCGCTCGGCGTCAGGAGCGTTCCGTTCAAGGTGGGAAAGAGCTCGGGGGGGATGAAGTTGGCCCAGAACCAATAGCCGGTGAAGAGGATCTGGTAGACGCTCGACGGCATGACCATGGGACAGGCGAGCGAGAACGCCACGACAAAAGCGAACGCCGGTACGGTGATGGCGAGGAAGGCAACCGGCACGGTAAGGAGCATGTGGGCGGTTGCGCGCCCTGTGACGATCATTACGGCCGGGATGGCCATTACCCACAGGAACAAGGGGAACAGGCACGATACGAGAGCCGCCAGATATTTGGCGAGCACGTAGACGGGACGGCTCAGAAGGGTACTCTCCTGCAGCTCCCGAAGCCCCAGGCGGACGTCGCGCTGTATTCGATCGGCTGAAAGGATTCCGGCAACCACCGGGAAGAACACGTTGACCGCGAGCAGGAAGCGGCCAGCCACCGACCAGGCCTCGCTTCTGGAGATGACCTCCCCTTTGACCATCTCTCCGACAGGAGGAGGGGAGAACAGCAGGACGGTGTGAAACAGGAAGAGCAAGCCGTAGGCGATCCACAGACCCTTTCGGCGCAACGCCATGCCGATCTCGTGGCGAAGAAGACCGAGGAAACGCTTCATGTGACTTGGAACGCTGGCGGCAGGCGATTCTTACCTGATACTCTCCTGCCAAATGGCTGACAAACCGAACCTGCTGCTCACCGCGAGCGCCGCCGTCTACTTCGTTGCGTCGATGTCAGCGATCTTTGCCGGCGAAGAGCTGCTCGATCTGGCCGGTGCCGCGGGCACACCGCTGGAACTGGCGCTGCTCCAGTTGCTCGGAGCTGCCGTGTTCAGCCTGGCCATGTTGAACTGGATGAGCCGCTACTCCCTGATCGGAGGCATCTTCGGACGCCCGCTCGTCGTCGCCAACTTCACGAACAGCGCCATCTCGGCGCTCATGCTTTTCCACCTCTCAAGGCAGGTCGGTCTCTCCGCTGCATTGGGGATTGCGCTCGGCTTCTACGTCCTCATCGCTTTGGCCTTTGGCGCCAAGCTGTTCCGGCCGGCGCGGGTTTCTGTGGTCGCCATGCTGATCTGCATGACACCTGCCATGGCAGTTGACTACGATCCCAACTGCCTGGAGAAAACGACTATCCAAGTTGCGAACCGTGATCTGGTCATCACCCGGCAGGATGCCGAGCGGATCAGGTTGACGGTGCAGAAGTATCTAGCTGAGAAGAAGCCAAAGCTGGAACCGTCTGTGACGGGCCCAGGCCCGGCCTTCATCGATTGCCAGGGCACTGTTCGCATGGGCGCCTGGATCTTGCAGTCGGCCCATTCCGAGAAGCCGGAGCTGAAGATGACCTACCGGGTTCATACGAATGACCTCCTTCTTGTTCAACAGGTGATCGAGTTGAAACAGGTAGCAGGTCAATGGAAGGTAGCGGGCATAGACGTGGAAACGTTCCATTCTTTTCGCTGAGAGAGGATCTGCATTGTCCGGGAAGACACATGTCCGAGCCGCCGACCTTCGTGGATTGAATCGGCTGGTCATCGACGCCACGACGGGTGTGACCGATGTGGTGGAGGCCATGCAACACAACATTGCCCGGGTTCCGGGCGCTGGCCTGGTGTACCGGAGCATCCGCGCGGTCACGCGCCTCGCCGGCAGAGGGATCGATGCCACCCTCGCACCTTTCACGCTGCTGGGGAAGGGGGGATCCTCGACCGGACGCGAAGCCTTGCTGGCCGCCTTGAACGGTGTGCTGGGTGATCACCTCGCCGCCACCGGGAACCCGCTGGCGATCCCGATGCGGTTCCGGCACGGCGGAGAACCCGGAACCAGGCTGCTCGTGCTGGCCCACGGCCTGTGCATGAACGACCTGCAATGGAATCGAAAGGGGCACGATCACGGTGCCGCGCTGGCCCGTGATTTTGGTTTCACGCCGGTCTACCTGCACTACAACAGCGGCCTTCATGTTTCCACGAACGGGCGCGCATTCGCCGGCTTGATCGAGGAGTTGGTCGAGCAGTGGCCGGTGGAGGAGTTGGTGATCCTTGGGCACAGCATGGGCGGGTTGGTCACGCGCAGCGCCTGCCATTACGGGAGAGCCGCGGGGCATTCCTGGCTGCGGCATTTGAAGAAGGCCATCTTCCTGGGAACGCCGCACCACGGCTCCGCGTTGGAGCGCGGCGGCAACCGGTTGGATTCGATCCTGGACGTCAGCCGCTACACGGCACCCCTGAGCCGCCTGGGAAAGGTCCGCAGCTCAGGGATCACCGACCTGCGCCATGGCAATCTTCTGGACGAGGACTGGACAGGGCAGGACCGTTTCGAGTCGCCGGAGGATCTGCGTCAACCGGTCCCGCTGCCCGAGGGCGTGGAGTGTTATGCGATGGCAGCGGCTACCAGTGGGGCAGGCGATCTCAAGAGCCGCCTGCTCGGCGATGGATTGGTTCCGGTGGACAGCGCGCTGGGCCGTCATGAGGAGGCGGACAAGACCTTGCAGTTTCCAGAGTCGCGGCAATGGATCGCCCCAGACATGAAGCACTTCGACCTGCTCAACCGCCCTGAAGCCTACGAGAAGATCTGTGAGTGGCTCACGGTTTGACGGCGTACAGGGCGATCTTCGCGAACAGGAGGTCGGGGCTGACCGGCTTGCCGACGAACGCCGTGAAGCCCGCGGTGTCGAGCTCGTGCTGGTTTCCGATCCGGGTTGAGGCCGAGACCGCGAAGATCGGCAGTTCTTGGAGCTTTGGGTCCGGTAGGGAGCGGATCATCCGTGTGGCGGCGTAGCCGTCCATATCCGGCATCCGCAGATCCATGAGCACCAGGTTGTAGTCCCGCTCCTGCACCCGATCGAAGGCCTGCTTCCCGGTCGTCACGACGTCGACATCAATACCCCAGTGCTTCAGGAATGCGCTGAGGACGAGCACGTTGACCTCATTGTCATCCGCGATCAGAACCCGCAAACCTTTCAGAGGCTTCTCGTCGGTGGATATCTCGGGCACATCGTTCGGCCCTGATGTTTCCGGTGGGACCCGCAGGCGCAGGGCGAAGGCGAACGTCGATCCCTGGCCCAGCTCGCTTTCGACGGTGATCCGGCTGCCGTGCAGCTCCACCAGCTTCTTGCTGATCGATAGTCCGAGGCCGGTGCCGCCGTATTTCAAGCCGATGTCGTAGTTGGCCTGCGTGAACTCGTCGAAGACGTGGGGGAGCCGGTCGCCCGCGATGCCGATCCCGGTGTCGGCGATTCGGAAGTCGATCGACACGGCATCCGCGAGCCGCTCCCGGACTTCCAGCGCCACGGTCACGGAGCCCTGTGCCGTGAACTTGATCGCGTTGCTCAGCAGGTTCGTGACGACCTGACCGATCTTGATCGGATCCCCGCAGACGGTGTCCGGCACCCGCTCGTCGATCTGGACTTTGAGCGCAACGCCCTTTTCCTCGGCTTTCACATGGAGGTTCTCGACGATCTGATGGATCAGTTGCCGGAGGTCCAGGCTCCTCTCTTCCAGGGAGACCTTGCCGGATTCGATCTTGCTCAAGTCGAGGATGTCGTTGATCAGGGCGAGCAGGCCCTCCGAGGAGGAACGGAGGATGCGGACGATCTTCTGTTGCTGCCCGGAGAGCTCCGTGCTTTCGAGGAGGTGCCCGACGTTCAGGATGGCATTGAGCGGAGTGCGGATCTCGTGGCTGATCATCGAGATGAAATCCGCCTTGGCCTTGGCCGCCTGCTCGGCCCGTTGGCGCTCGCGCAGCAGCTCGCGCTCGTATTCCTTGCGGTCCGTGGCGTTGAAGACGGTGGTGCGGGTGAGCAGAGGGTTTCCGTCCTCATCCTTCCTTAGCACCGAATTGATCAGTGCCGGCAGCCGCCCGCCGTTCGCGCAGATGAGGTCGACGGCGATCTCGCGCACCGCTCCCTGCATCCGCAGCAACGGCGCATAGTGCGTCTCGTGGAAGATCCGGCCTCCGGCGGTGAGCAGGTCTTGAAACCGCTTGCGGTCGACGAGGTCTTCCCTGCGGTAGCCCGTCCAGTTGAGGAACGTCTGGTTGACCTTGACGATGGTCCCGCCCGGCAGGGCCGAGATGTAGCCGCAGGGGGCGTTGTCGTAAAGGTCTTCGGCGCTTTCCTCGATCAGGTTTGGCGGAGGCGGGTCGGGGGGCACTAGAGGAAGTCCTTGATGGCGGCGATGGTCTCTTCCGGAGCGCTCAGGTTCGGACAGTGGCCGGTGGCCTTCATCAATACCAGCTCGCTGCCGGGAATCTGCCGGTGCACGTACTCTCCGACGCATTGTGGGGCGATCGCGTCGTCGGAGCACTGCAGGACCAGGGTGCGGGCGCTGACCTTTGGAAGATCGGCCCGGTTGTCCGAGAGGAAGGTGGCGCGCGCGAAATGCTTTGCGATCTCGGGGTTGGTGCGGCAGAAGCTGTTGGTCAGCTCCTCCCCGAGTGCGGGGCGGTCCGGGTTCCCCATGATCACGGGAGCCATGGCGCTGGACCAGCCAAGGTAGTTGCTGTCGAGCGACTCGAGCAGTCCATCGATGTCTTCCCGGGTGAACCCGCCGACGTAATCCTCGTCATTCGCTTTGTCGTCGATATAGCGCGGCGAGGGTCCGACAAGGATCAGCTTTTCGAACCTGTCCGGCTCCTGGATTGCCGCGAGGACCCCGATCATGGAGCTCACCGAGTGCCCGACGAAGACCGCGCGCGTCAGCCCCAAGTCGCGGCAGATCTCGAGCAGGTCGTTGGCGTAGCCCTGCAGCGATCCGTACTTGCCGGGTTGCCAGGCCGAGGGATCGGACTGGCCGGCGCCGACGTGGTCGAAGAGGACGATGCGGTACTCGTCTTCGAACGCGGGGGCGACGAACCGCCACATGTTCTGGTCGCAGCCGTAGCCATGCGCGAAGATCATCGCCTGGCCTTCTTCCCTGCCCGAAATCTTGACGTTGTTCCTGCCCAGGATGTCATTCATGGGGCCAGATGATACCACCCGGTTTCCCGGGCCTATTCGCTGTTTCCCCGCACCTTTTCCGCGATCAGGTGCTGCACGAGCGGCGGCTCCGGACCGAGGTGGAAGGAGCCGGCCCGCAGGCGGACCTCCTCGTCCGCGACCGTGATCCGCTCGTGCTGCCGCAAGTGCTCCATCCAGGAGCTGACCAGGAAGAGCTCGGTGTAGACGCCTGGCTCTTCGGAGTGGGCGAAGAGGCCCCATTGCATGGCTCCGCCGCGCAGCCGGATGCGGCGGAGCTCGCTCATGGCTGCCGAAAACTCCGCTGCCCGGTCCTGATCGATGCGGTACTGAATGCTGACCAGGACCGGTCCCTGCTCCGGCTCCAGCTCCTGAATCCGCGGCGCCGGCCATTGACGCGACGGGGCCAGGTTCAGCCCCTCGCCCGTGCGCAGGTGGATGCCCATCGTGGCGAGCAGCCCTACCACCATGCAGCCGGCCGAGATCAGCAGGGCGAGGGAGGTTCCGACCCTGTCCGCGACCGCTCCCCAGAGCGCGCTGCCGCCGGTGAGCCCGCCGAAGATGAAGAGCATGTAGACCGACAGGGCCCGGCCGCGTACCCAGGAGGGGACCAGCATCTGGATGGCGACGTTCAGGCTGGAGAGAAGGGATAGCCAGGCGCCCCCCGCGCCGAGCAGTGCCGCGAACAGAAGCCAGAAGCTCTGCACGGTGCCGAGGGCTACGAGGGCGCCGGCGAAGACCAGGTTGGAGACCGCGACGACCAGGTCGGTGGAGCCCTTGCGGCTCAGGCGCGGGAGGACCATGGCGCCGGATACGGCGCCGATCCCCAGGGCTGCCAGAAGGAGGCCGTAACCGGCAGGCCCCCGTCCCAGGTCGCGGGCCACGACCGGGATGAGCGCCCAGAGCGAGCTGGCGCAGAGCACGAAAACCGAGCCTCGCGCGATCACTGCCAGCACCTCGGGCGAGTGGCGCACGAAGCGCACACCCGTGCGCATGGCTCCGAAGAAGCGCTCGGCCGGGAGCATGGAGGCTTCGACCGGCCGCTTCCAGCGGTAGAGCACGATCACGACTCCGAGGAAGGAAGCCGCGTTGAGCATGAAGTTGACCTGGGCACCGGCAGCCGCCACGATCAGTCCGCCGAGCGCCGGGCCCACGGCACGCGCGATGTTGAAGCCGACGCTCGCCAGCGAAACGGCGGCGGGGAGGTCTTCGCGCGGCACCATCTCGGGGACGCTCGCCTGCTGGGCCGGCTGGTTGAAGGCCGCGCCCAGTCCGAGAAGGGTGATGAAGAGGAGGAGAAGCCAGGGTGTCATCAAGCCAGCCGCGGTGAGCGCGCTCAGGCCCAGGGCGGAGAGGAGCATCCAGACCTGGGTGACGAGCAGGAGCCGGCGCCGGTCCACGACGTCGGCGAGCGCTCCGGCAGGCAGGGAGAAGAGGAACATCGGCAGGCTGGTGGCGGCCTGGACGAGCGCCACCATGACGGCCGACTGAGTCAGCGAGGTCATGAGCCAGGCCGAGCCCACGCTCTGGAGCCAGGTGCCGACGTTCGAGGCGAGCATGGCGATCCAGAGCGCCCGGAAAGTCCGGTGCCGCAGCGGGCTCCAGGGGGAGGGTCGGGAGAGGGAAGGAGGGTTCAAACCGAGCCGTGCTTGCGGGCCTGCTGCTCGCGCGCCAGCTCATACGAGCGGGCGAGCAAGGACACCGCCCGCTCCACGTCCCCCTCCTCCCGCAGGTAGAAGCTCACCCAGCCGCTCTGGGGCAGCAGGTGGTGCGGCTGGGCCAGCCCGGCGGACACCAGCTCATCCCGGACCGTCTTGGGAAAAGCGACGTCCAGCAGGAAATCGCCGTGGATGTGCCCAACTTCCCGAGCGCCGAACCGGTACTCGATGCCGCCGAAGCGGTGTGGCTGGGCCTCGACCCCTGGCCAAGCCAGCACGGCCTCCTGAATCCTGCTGCTCGCTCCCGGAACTCCACCCATTTCGTCTTCCTCCACCAAACTCCTACGCAGAAAGCCTACACGAGCCGTCAAGCGTTTTCATGATGAAGGGGCAGGCGCACTTCGAAGCGGGCGCCTCCATCCGGCCGGTTCCGGGCGGTAATGGAGCCGCCATAGCCATCCACGATCGCCTTGACGATGGCGAGGCCGAGGCCGGTGTGGCCGTTCCGAGAGCCCTGCTCGTCCGGCCGGTAGCGGAAGAAGCGGTCGAAGATGCGGTCGAGATGGGTTTCGGGGATGCCTGGGCCGCGGTCTTCAACCACCACCACCCCAAACCCCAGGCCGGAGCCGTTCTCGCGGGTGAGGCGGACTTCGACCGTCCCGCTGGCAGGGGAGAAGCTCGCGGCGTTGTCCAGCAGGTTCTCGAACACCTGGGTCAGCCGCTCGGGGGAGGCTTGGACCAGGACCGGCTCCGAAGGCGTATCCAGCTTGATTTCCAAGCGCGCTTTGAGGCCATTGTCGGCGCGCAGACATCGCCCTTCGACGATCTCGCGCAGCAGGCCGTCCACGGCGACGGTCCTGGTCCTCTCGGATTCCAGCTGGGCGTCGATCTCGGTGATCTCCCGCAGGCCGGAGAGGAGGCCCTCCATTCGGGCGACCTCCTTCTGGACCATGGAGAGGAAGCGCTGGCGGTCCGCGGGGTCTTCGACCTCGGCGAGCAGCTCGGTGGCGCCACGGATCGAGGCGAGCGGGTTCTTGAGCTCGTGGGAGACGTCCGAGGCGAACGACTCGATGAAGGCGAGGTGGGCTTCCAGCCGGCGGGTCAGCTCTTCGAGGGCGCGCGCGAGGTCACCGATCTCGTCTCCCCTCCGCGAGCCGCGGAACCGGCCGCGCAGCCGTCCACGGCGGTCGAGCAGGGCGGCGGCCTCGTTCCTCAGTTGCCGGAGGGGGCGGGCGATGGTGGTGGAGACGAGCAGGCTCAGGACCACGGCCGCCGCGACCGAGGCGAGGAAGACCTTGAAGATGCCGAGCCGCACCTCGTAGAGCGCGGAGAGGATGCGGAACGTGGACTGGGAGACGACCACGGCGCCCACGACCTGGCCCTGGTTGCGCACCGGAATCGCGCTATAGAGGGTGAGGGAGCGCTGGCCGCCTTTGCTCCTCCGGGTTGCGGCGCCGTAGCGTCCGGACAGGGCTGCCCGGACTTCGCGCGCTTCGAGCGGCCGGTAGGCGTTCTCCGGCTCGCTCGAGGGTTGCGGCGCCCCCATCCAGAGAGACAGCCGGCGGGGGAGCTTGTAAAGCCAGGCGCCCGCGCGATAAACCAACTTCTCCCGGGCCTCGGGGGGGAGCGTGTCGGCGTAGCTCGTCTCTTCCCTGGCGGGAGCACGCTGCGGTCCGAGGGTAGCCGAGTCGGCCAGGAGCGCGCTGTCCCGGCCGACGATGCGCAGCCGGGCCTCGGTGCGACGGTCTAGGCGCCGGAGGAGGCTCTCGGCCAAGGGCCGGTCGAGCCCCCCCTGCTCGGAGAGAGCGGCCGCGAGGTGCCGGCCCTGCTGGACCATCGCCCGCTCCTGCGCTTCGAGGAGCTCCCGCTCGTAGACGTCCAGGTAGAGGAACCCGGCCGCGGGGAGGAACACCAGCAGCACGTTGAAGAGGAGCAGCCGGATCGAGATGCCCTGGAAGAAGCGCATGGGAGCTTAGTCCGGCCGCCAGCGATAGCCGAGGCCATAGACGGTCTCGACCGCGTCGAAGGCGGGATCGGCTTCGGTCAGCTTGCGGCGCAGCCTCTTGATGTGGCTGTCGATCGTGCGGTCGCTTACGTAGGCATCGTCGGGGTAGCCCTCCTGCAGGAGCTGGGCACGGGTCTTCACGTGTCCAGGATGCCGGGCGAGCGCGTGGAGCAGGGTGAACTCGGTCACGGTCAGCGGCAGCGGGGCCCCTTTCCAGTGAGCTTGGTAGCGGCGGAGGTCGAGCCGCAGCCGTCCGACCTCGACGATGCGCTCGTCGCTTCCCCCGAGCGGTTCGTCCCGGAGCGCCGCGCGCCGCAGGAGCACCTTGACCCGGGCCAGGAGCTCGCGCATCGAGAACGGCTTGCAGAGGTAGTCGTCGGCGCCCAGCTCCAGGCCGAGGACTTTGTCGAACTCCTCGTCCTTGGAAGTCAGGAAGAGGATGGGCAGGCGCTCGGAGAGGGCGCGCATCCGGCGGCATAGCTCCAGCCCGTCCATCTGCGGCATCAGGATGTCGAGGATGGCCAAATCGGGAAGACCGGGAAGCCCGCGCTCGAAGCTGCGCCAGGCGGTGAGCCCGTCGGGGAACGGCTCGACGCGGTAGCCCTCGCGGCGGAGCGCGAACCCCACGGTCTCGCGGAGGGTCTCCTCGTCATCCACGATGGCAATAAGGTGGGTCATGCCTCGAATGTACCCCAAGCTGGCGTCCCGGCGGCGGTTGCCACAATTCCGCCACGATCTGGTCCTCTCTTGCCCTGATCCTGCCCCGAGCGTGCCCGGCCCATGCGGTCCAATCCTCCTCAGAAAGAGAGGATACGCATGACCCCCGATATGCCTGAGAAGCGAAAGTTCAGAGACTCCGTGTTGTTCAAGATGCTCGTCATCGGCCTGCTCATCCTGGCGCTGGTGATCCCGCTGGTGATGGTGCGGGTCCAGATTCGGGAGAGGACGCAGCGCCGGGATTCGGTGGCCTTCGAGGTCGGAAAGACCTGGGGGCGCGCTCAGACCCTGGGAGGGCCGGTGCTCACGGTGCCCTTCCAGGTCCATTCCACGGACGACAAGGGGAATGCCACGTCGTGGACCCGGCTCGCCCACTTCCTTCCCGAAACCCTGAAGGTGGACGGCCGGCTGTTTCCCGAGCTGCGCCGCCGGGGCATCTTCGACGCCCCTGTCTACAGGGCCGACCTGCACGCGTCCGGGACCTTCCAGCGGCCGAGCCTCGAGGAGTGGGGCGTTGCGCCGGAGGACGTCTACTGGGACGCGGCCTACCTGTCGATCGGTGTGTCCGACATGCGGGGTATTCGACGCAACGTGCGCATGGTCTGGGGGAGCAAGGTGCTCCAGCTCTCGCCGGGCGGCGGGGTGGCCTGCCTTTGGGAATCGGGCATGCGGGTGCCGATCTCCGGACTGGCTGACGCGCCGGAGAAGCAGACGTATCCGTTCGCCTTCGACCTGGCGATCCGGGGGAGTCAGAAGCTGCATTTCCTCCCCTTGGGCAAGCAGAACACGGTGGCCCTGCGGTCGAGCTGGCCGGATCCCAGCTTCTCGGGCGGGTTCCTGCCCGAGTCGCGGACCGTGTCGGCCAAGGGATTCGAGGCGGTCTGGAGCGTCCCCTACTTCGGGCGGAGCTACCCGCAGCAGTGGGTGGAGGCGCAGACGCAGAATGAGGGCAACGTGTCGCTGAACGCGGTCGCGGAGTCGGAGTTCGGCGTGGAGCTCCACCAGTCGGTGGACGTGTACCTCAAGACGGAGCGTTCGGTGAAGTACGGGGTGCTCTTCCTGGTCCTGACCTTCCTGGCCTTCTTCCTGTTCGAGGTCTTCAGCCCGGTGTCGCTGCATCCCATGCACTACCTGCTGGTGGGCTCGGCGCTCTGCCTCTTCTACGTGCTGCTGCTGTCGATCTCGGAGCACATCCCGTTCGTGATGGCCTATGCCATCGCCTCGGCAGGGATCCTCGTCCTGATCTCGGGCTACTCCCTGGCGATCCTCCGGGGCAAGGGGCGGGCGCTCGTCATGAGCGGGATGCTGGTGATCCTGTACTGCTACCTCTACGTACTGCTGCAAGCCGAGGACTACGCGCTGCTGCTCGGCTCGATCGGCTTGTTCGTAATCCTGGCCGTGGTGATGTTCCTGACCCGAAAGGTGGACTGGTACGCGCCACGGATGGGGAAGGCTACGGCTCCGTGATCTGACGGAGCCAGAGGTCGAACAGGGTCCGCATCATCTCGGCCTCTTCCGGCCGGATGCGGCGGACCGCCTTGAACTCGCCGAGGGGAAAAGAAAGAGTCAGCTCCCGAGGAGCTGCGGCCATCGGCTGCGGCTCCCCGGGAGCTCCTTGGAGAAGGCCGGCGTACGTCAGAGTCTCCCGGTAGCTCCGCAGCAGGTCTTCGACCGCATTCTCGTTGAACTTCAGCTCCAGAACCAGCCAGCTCCTCAGGCTCTTGTCGGAGGGGAGGTCGGCGCCGTAGCGCTCCCAGAGCTTCGAGAAGAGCGGGGGAGCGAGCGCCGCATGCCTGAGCAGGTCCTTCCGTTCCGTCGAGCCCGGCTCGCGGACCAGGATGTGCTGAGCCCGGTCAGTGAGCCGAAGCTCCCCTCGTATGTCCTCCAGAAGTCCGTAGGCACGCAGGGCCGCGATCGTCTGCTTCCCGCCGCTCGAGCTGCGGGCGTACCCCCAATGCGCCACCGCCACGTCCGGATGAACCAGGTTCCGCCGCTCGGCGTCGTACAGCTCCCGGGCGCGATGAACCGCCTCGGGCAGGGAGATGAATGGGAACGACGGGCTGCGGACCCTCTTGCTATCCATGCTGTCTATTTTATCTCCGGTCCGGAGACAGGAGCGAGACAGGAAGAGGATAGGGAAATTCGCAGCTTTCCGCAGGGCCTCGAATATGCTGATTGAGCTTGAGCTGGCAGAGTGGTAAGATCTACATCACTTGGAGGTCGTCCGGTGAAGAGAAAAGTCGCGGAGAGGAAAGCCGATGGTGCCGTAGCGGCAGGGATGGCCGCTGGCGGGATCGTGGGTGCGGTGCTTGGGAAAGCCGTCGGACGGACGAATGGTTCCGCCGTAGCCGGTGCGGCCATTGGTGTTGTGGCCGGAGGCGCGCTCCTGCGCCCCAGCCCTGCTTTCGAGGTGCCGGAGGTTGTTGCCTACCTCCAGATGAACCTGGGACCGAGGACGACCGCTTACTTGAGCGGAGTGGACGACGTCGGGCTTGTCGGCCGCTGGGGACAAGGAGATATCCTGCCTGACGAGCTCCCGATGCAGCGTCTGCGGTCCGCCTACTTGGCGACCCGCTGCCTCGTCGAAGCCTATGACGCCCAGACGGCGCGCACCTGGTTCATGGGCATGAACCAGGGCTTCGACGACGAGGCACCGGCAAGAGTGCTTCGCCATGGCCGAAGCCCCGGGACCTGGGAAGATGTCGTCCTCGCTGCCAGAGAGTTCGCGGAGAGTTAGGCCTGCGACTGAAAGCGCGGGTGTGGTGGAGGGTCGGGCGCTCCGGCAGGCCGCTGAGGTTCCCCCCGAAAGCTGCGTGCCGATGGATGGGCCGGTTCGACGATCCCCGCCGAAGCTACCGGACCATCTACTGCGCGGCGGATCGCATGACTGCGCTGTATGAAGTGCTTGCGCCCTTCCGCCTCAGCGCCACATTCCTGAACGAGAGGGCTGCAATGCCACCGTCCCCTTCCTGGGTCGAGCCCCTGCCTGAAGAAGAAACCGATGCAGGCCGGGTTCCGCTCTCATGGCAGCAGAGGAAGGTGCTCGCCCCAGCCAGAATCCAACTGCTCCGGGGATACTTGATCAACCTCGACAGCGTGCCCATCCGGGAGCAGATTGTCCGCAAGTACCCGTGGCTTTTTCGTGAGCACGCTGTCGATTACCTGGACCGTGACGTCATCCAGGGAAAGAGCAAGGAGCTTACTCGGGCTCTGGGGCTGCTGTACGAGGAGGGGGCTGCCGGAGTGTGCTATCCGTCCAAGCTCAACGGCGTCTGCGCAGCACTTTTCGAGAGGAGAGCCCGCCTCATACCCTCGGGCCGGCTGGAGCGTTTGACCAAGCCCATCCCCGAGTTCCAGCAGGCGTGCCACGATCTCGGCCTATCCTTCGGTCCCTTGCTATAGTCCCGCTCCCATGCTCGGCCTGCCACTCGACCGCTTTTGTGAGCTCCTCGCCACCGAGGGGATCCGCCGCTTCTGGCTCGTCTGGGATGGCGAGGTCAAGGTGTCGCATCCGGCTCTAGAGCCGCTGGCGCGTTTCCTTCAGGAGGACCGCCGCGACTTCGACCAGCATGAGGGGATCTTCGGCCAGCTGGCTCCCGAGACCGGGGTGCTTCAGGCCGCGTTCATCCACCGCACTCGCCGCGGGCAGGGAGCGGGCGGGGTCCGGTTCTGGCGCTACTCAAGCGTCGAGGATTTCCTTCGCGACGGGTTGCGCCTCGCCAAAGGGATGACGCTCAAGAACGCGCTAGCCGGGCTTTGGTGGGGCGGCGGGAAGGGCTTGATTGCCCAGGGGACTGGCTCCGGAGACCGTCGCCGGATCTATGAGGAGTACGGCGACTTCATCACCTCCATCCAGGGGTGCTACGTCACGGCCGAGGATGTCGGGACTTCAGTCGAGGACATGGCCGCGGTCTTCTCCCGTACCCGGTTCACGACCTGCATCCCCCCGGCTCTGGGCGGCAGCGGCAATCCTTCAGTGCCGACCGCCCGTGGTGTCATCCGCGGGATGGAGGCAGCCCTCGCCCATCTCGGTCTGGGCACGCTGGCGGGCAAGACGGTCGCAGTCCAGGGGCTTGGACATGTCGGCGAGCCTCTCGTCGGATTCCTCAGGGAGAAGGGGGTAGCCAGGATTCTGGGCTCGGACATCGACCCTTCCCGCCGGCTCCCTGGTGTGGAGGTCCGCATCGTGGAGCGGGGGGACAACTCGATCCTGTTCGAGAAGGCCGACATCGTCGCCCCTTGCGCGACCGGGGGCGTGCTCGGCCCGGCCACGATCCCGCACATCCAGGCGCCGATCGTCTGCGGCGCGGCCAACAACCAGCTCGAAGACCCGGAGCGCGACGATGTCCTCCTCCAGGAGCGCGGCATCCTCTACCTGCCCGACTTCCTCGTGAACCGGATGGGGATCGTCAACTGCGCGGACGAGCAGTACGGGTTCGTGGAGCCCGACCCGCGCGTCGAGGCCCATCTCGGAAACGAGTGGGAGAACAGCGTCTACAACCTCTCGCTCTCCGTGCTCGGCGAGGCCCGCCGCACCGGCCGCACGCCTGCCCGGGTCGCTCTCGACCTGGCCGAACAGCGCTCCCGCGAGCTCCACCCGGTCTGGGGTCATCGCGGGGCGGAGATCATCCGCTCGCTGGTCCGGAACGGCTGGGCGGTCTAGCTCTTGCCACCTGCAGCGTGGACCGCGTCCGCCTGTGCCGGCGACTGGCCTGGCTCCACGGGCGTCGGCACTTCCTTGGGATTCTTCGGCTTCTCTTCCGGAGCCTTGCCCGCCGACCGGATGTTGATCACCTTGTTCAACATGTCGAACCAGAAGGGCGCCCCGAGCGACGCCGCCAGTGCGGTCAGTAGCCAGCCCCAGAAGTGGAGTCCGATCGCCGTGCCCCAGGCTCCGAACCATGAGCTCCAGCATTGCCCGGTCCATGGGTCTTGAGGAAGAAGTCCTGGCCATACACGGCCCTGGGACCAGCCGATCGGCAGATCGAGCTTCTCGAGCTCGCCTCTGATTGCCTCGAATGCCTTGGTCTGCTGCTCGGCTTGAGCGGCGGGGTCCGAGCTGCCTTCGGCCTCTGCCGGGTTGGCCGGTTGTGCCATAAAGACCTGGACTTGCGGGCTGCTCTGAAATTCCTCGGCCTGGGCGACCAGGGACTGCCGAAGCGCGGTGTTCGACTGCAGAGCCCTCATCAGTTGCAGCGAGTCCACGTTGAGGGCGATCGCGAGCCCCAGAGCCAGGACGAGCTGAAGCTTCTGAATCTTGCGCTTGTACCACCCTGCGACACGCTCCATGGAGTTGTTGAACCAGACCTCGACGTTCTCCTTCATCTTCTCGGCGTCGCCTTTGGCGTCCGCGATCAGCACGCTCAGGGACTTGCCGAGCTGGCTCTCGCCGAAGTGGCCGAGAAGGCCCTGGATCTTCTCCGGCAGTGCCTGAGCCTGCTCTTTTGCTTGCGCGGCAGTCAGTCCGTCGGGGATCTCCTCGACGAGCCGATGCAAGGCCTGCTTCAGGGGAGCAGTCAACGGGACATTTGCGGGGATGGCCTCGATATGACTCTTCAATCTCGCCTTGACCGCAGGAGCATCGGCGTCCGCGGGGATGGCAGCCACCGCCTCGTCGAGGCTTTTCCGGAGGAGCGACATCAAGTCGCCGCGGGACCTGACCAAGTCGAGCACGACCATTGCGAAGGTCCGCGCGGGAATGTAGGAGGGACCCTTGGTGGATGGACGGAGGCGCATCCGGCCAGGCTTCCTCCGGGCATCGGGCGGCATCAGCGACTTGATCAGCGGGTGGTTGTAGATCGACCACACCCAGTTCTCATGTACGCCGGCTTCGGCCTGTTCGCCACCTTCGGCATCGGGGGAGGAGTCCACCATGTTGCAGATCCCATCCCACAGGTTGTTGGCGCGCATCTTGAGATAGGTGGAGATGATCTCGGTCAGGGTGGTGAGCATGAGGCTCACCAGGAGGTAGACGAAGATCATCCCGATGGCGACTTCCAGAATGGACGAACCGAGCATAGGGCCTCCGAAGGGGGGTATTTCAGCGGCAGCCATCCCCCCGTATCTCTGACGGACCGGGAGGCTCTTTTCCCATACGACAGTCCACGTCTCCTTTCGCCCTTGCCGCCGCAACGGCTGGGCAGGGTAGGCGGTACACTGCGCTCATCGTGAGCCGTCCACCTTTCGCCAGCCTCTCGCTGGACCTGGACAACCTGTGGTCGTATCTCAAGATCCACGGGAACCCCGCCTGGGAGTCTCTGCCTTCGTATCTCGACGTGGTCGTCCCCCGGGTCCTGGCCTTCCTGGCGGAGCGGCGGCTGCGGATCACCTTCTTCGTCGTCGGGCAGGACGCGGTCCGCGAGGAAAACCAGGCGGCGCTGGCGGCGATCACGGCGGCGGGTCACGAGATCGGCAACCATTCGTTCCGCCATGAATCCTGGCTTCACCTGTACTCGGAAGCCGAGCTGGAGGAGGAGCTGGCCCGGGCTGAGGAGGCGATCGAGGGGGCCACCGGGCAGAGGCCGAGGGGTTTTCGTGGACCCGGCTTCAGCCTTTCAGCGGCAACGCTCGCGGTCCTCGTCCGGCGCGGATACCGGTACGACGCGAGCACGCTGCCGACGTTCCTGGGGCCGCTCGCCCGGGCCTACTACTTTCGGACCGCGGGATTGACCGGGGAGCAGCGGCGGCAGAGGAGCGCCCTCTTCGGCACTTTCCGCGACGGGCTCCGGCCGATCCGGCCCTACCGGTGGCGGATCGGAGAGGGGAGCCTGATCGAGATCCCGGTCACGACCCTGCCGGTCCTGCGGACGCCGATCCATATCAGCTACCTGCTCTACCTGGACCTCGTCTCGCCTGCCCTGGGCCGGCTCTACTTCAACACGGCGTTGAGGCTCTGCCGGCTGGCCGGGGTTCAGCCGTCGATCCTGCTGCATCCGCTCGACTTCCTGGGATGCGACGACACGGACGCGCTCTCCTTCTTTCCCGGGATGCGCCGGCCGGGCGTCTGGAAAGTCGAGCGGGTGGGCGAGCACCTGGACGCGCTCATGAAGCAGTTCGAGGTCGTGCCGATGGGGGAGCACGCCGAGCGGCTGGAGCGGCTCCGGGAGCGCCAGCCAGACTTCCGGTGAGCACTCTCCCAGAAGGGGGAGCGCTTTCCCCTCTTGTACGAGCCTCTCGTCCCCAAGTACGAGTGACTCCCCCGCGTGTACGAGCCTCTATCCCCTGAGTACGAGCGACTCGTACGGCCGTACCAGACACTCCCGCTCGCGTACGAGTCACTCGCGCCTCGGTACCAGAGCCTCGTACGGCTGTACCAGACACTCCCGCCCGCGTACGAATCGCTCTCGCCTCGGTACTCGAGACTCGTACGGACGTACCAGACACTCCCGCTTGTGTACGAATCACTCGTCCTGCGGTACCGCCGTCTCGAGCGAGCGTCCGAGCCCCATCATGTCGAAGGAGACTCGCTGCACCGGGCTTGGATTGCGCTGCTTGCTCCGGTAGACGTCGAGCCGCACGCCTTTGAAAGCAGCGACGTTGCTCTCGACAGGAAAGCTCCTCACCAGCTCGAAGCGCTCCGGGTGCGAAGCGAGCGTCTGCCGTAGCCGGTCTGCCATGGCCGTCTTGAAGACCACCTGGGGCTGCTCGACCACGATCAGATCCGGGTCGTAGCGGAACAGGATGTCGAGGATTCCGGCCTCTCCGCCCGCGTACTCCTTGTAGCCGCGGCGCGGGTCGTTCAGCACGCCATAGAGGATCTTGTCGCCACGCAGGACCCAGAGGCGGCGGCCGGGATCGTGCCGGCGGACCTGGTAGATGAAGCCGCCGTTGAGGAATCCGTCCATGAAGGAAAAGCGGGAGCCGGTGTTCGCGACCACGTAGCGCGCTGCCGCCTCGTACCCCCGCACGTAGGGTGACGGGCTCCTCACGGCTGTCCAAAGTGCGGCGCAGACGACGATCGCAGCAACAACGGTCCGAGCCCGTTTCGCAAGCCACTCGATACCCTCCACGGCGAACAGGGCAAAGGCGGGGATCCAGTAGATCGAGTGGCGTACCTGGAGCTCCGCCAGGGGAGCGAAGGCGAGCCAGGTGGCCGCGGCGAGAGCGAGGTAGGGCCAGGTTGCGCGGCGCCGCTCCGGCCTCAGGGCGGAGACGAGGCCGGCAAGGGCCGGCACGAGGAGGGCCCACCCGATCTGCTTGGGCAGGTTCCCGAAGTAGTACCAGAGGCTGTGGTTCGCCGACGGGTCCGGCCCCCCTTGGACCGTCACCTGGAAATGCGTGCGGCCGAATTCCCGGAGCATTGGGAGGTAAACGGGCACCACGATGACCAGGGCGAGGAGGGATGCCAGCCAGACCTCGCGGCGGCGGAGCAGGTCGAAACGCCGCAAGCCGAGGAGGCAGAGCAGGAAGAACAGGAGCAGGAAGTGGGCGTCGTAGCGAGTCAGAGCGAATGCGGCCGAGGCCGCCGCGGCGAGGAAGATGTCCGAACTTCGCTGCAGGTCCAGGTAGCGCACGAAGTAAAAGACCGCGGCGAGCGCGAAGGCGAGGGCGGGCACCTCCAGCATGACCTGACGGCTCAGTTGGAAGACCATGGGGGAGAGGCCGAGGAGCAGCGCTGCGGTCGACGCCGCGGCCGGGCCATGCGTCCGGCGGACGAGCAGGAAAAGATAGGCACAGGCCATGGCGGAGAAGAGCCCGACGAGCGCCTTCGCCACCAGGAACGAGGTGCCGAAGACGAGCATGAAGAGGCCCTCGATGCCGTAGAAGAGCGGCGGCCAGACCAGCACGCCGAGCGCCGGATACTGGAGGTAGTACTCGACGGCGTAGGAGCGGAGGCGGTCGAGCGGCAGGTCGACGAGGAGGTCCCGGAAGAAGACCCCCGTCATCACGTGGCGGGTCTCGTCGTTGTTGAAGAACGGCTCGCTGGGCTGCCAGGTCAGGGCCTGAGCCAGAGCGAGGACCAGGAGGACCCCGGCCAGCCACTTCACCGGAGCAGGCGCTCCGCCGCCCGGTTCGCGAGCTGGATGGTCTCGTTGACGTTCAGGGTGCCGTTGACGATGTGCGCCGAGTTGACGAGGTGGAGCCCGGGGACCGACGTGGTCATCGGCGGCAGCGTCCGGGAGTAGTGGAGGGTCGGCAGGGCGAAGACGTGCTTCACGCGGGAGATCCGGAAGGCGAGGAGGTCGGCGCGGTCGAAGGCCGGGACCATGCGCTCGAGCGCGGCGAGGAAGGTCTCGCGGATCTCCTCGTCGGAGAGGGAGAAGATTGGGTCGTCCGGGGCCACGTACTTGGGCAGGTAGACCAGGGCGTGGCCGCCGAGCTCGGCGCGGTCGACCAGGGTGGACATCTCTATGACGGCGGTGAAGGGGATGCCGGGGTCGGTGATGTTGGTGACGTAGAACCCGGTGAGCGGCTTGCGCAGGAGCAGGGAGGCGCAGACGATGCCGAGGTACTGAACGCCCCGCAGCCTTGCGATCTCGCCGTCCGTGAGCCCCCGGCAGACCCTGGCCGCCACCGGAGCCGGCATGGTCGCCACCACTTGGTCGAAGCTCTCACCGTCGACGGCTCCTCCCTCGATCCGCTCGACCGCATGGCCGGTTCGGACCTCCACCCCGTCGCTGGCCAGTGTCTCGGAGAAGCGTTCCAGGACCCGGGCGTAGCCGCCGCGCACGTAGCCGAACATCTCCTTCTTCAGGCCGGTCCGGCGGGCGGCATACATCCGGGCGATGGTGGCCCAGAGGAAGGCGGCGGAGGTCTGCTGGTAGCGCTCGCCGAGCTTGGCCTTGAGGAGCGGCAGCCAGATCTTTTCGAAGGTCCGCTCTCCCGACCAGCGCCGCAGCCAGTCGCTCACCAGGACCTCCTCGAGCGGGCCCGGGTCCTTGACGCGCGAGGCGTGGAGGATGGTCGCGGCCAGGCGGAGCTTGTCGATCAGGCCCAGGGGAGGGAAGCGCAGGAACTCCAGGGCATTTGACATCGAGTGCATGCGGCCGCCGGAGTAGAAGCCGGTCCGGGTCTCGGTCCAGCGCAGCTCGCCCTCGATGCCCAGCTCGGCCCAGAGGGCGCGCAGGTGGGTGTCCGAGAGCAGCGTGACATGGTAGTGGCGGTCCCAGACGATGCCGTTCAGGTTCCACGCCGAGGCCAGTCCGCCGAGCCGCTCCGCCGCGTCGAAGAGCGTGACTTCATGTCCCCCACGGGCGAGGCGATGGGCGAGCGTCATGCCCAGGAGGCCTCCGCCGACCACGGCCCAGCGGCTCATTCAGTCCTCCCGGACCTCGCCCTTTTTCACCGCGTAGCTCCTGCCGCACGCCTGACAGGTCGCAGGCCGGAATTCGACATCGTCCTCCCGGAAGCGGAGCAGGAGCTGCCCGCAGCGGCAGACGCAGCCGACAGGGGAAGCCGGATGGCCGAGGGTGAGATGGAAGTCGGGCACGGACTTCGTCACCACCGAGCCCATGCCGACCATGGCGAAGCGGCCGATGGTCAAGCCGTTGCCGAGGGTGCAGCCGGCGCCGATCGTCGCCCCCTCGCGGACGAGGGTGGGCAGGGTGTGCTCGTCGGGCTCGGAGGGGCGCAGGCTCTTGAGGTCCGGCGTGGTTGCCCGCGGGAAGCGGTCGTTGGTGAAGATCGAGCCCGCGCTGACCATCACCCCGTCCTCGATCGTCACGCCGGCGCAGATGTAGACCATGGCGTTGATCTTCACCCGGTGGCCGATCCGCACGCCGTAGGCGATGTAGGTCTTCTCGCCCACGATGCACTCGTCGCCGAGCCGGGCTCCGCGCCGGATGTGGACGTTGTCCCAGATCGAAGTCCCGGCGCCGATCTCGACCCCTTCCTCGATCAGGGCCGTGGGATGGACGAACGCCGTCATCACCCCCGCCCGCCTGCGACCAGGGCGAGCTTACGGCTTCCAACAGCGGTCCACCGGCTGCCCTGCAAAGCGCGGTAGGCGGCCTCGATCACCTCGACCGAGGCGAGGGCGTCCTCGATCCCGATCCGGAGGGTGTCCTCGCCCTGGATCGCCCGGGCGAAGCTCTCGATCTGCGAGCGGAACGCCTGGACCTTGTCGTACCCTGTGCCGAAGGAGGTCCATTCCGGGTCGGCAAGCCGCCGGTAGCGGGACTCCTTCCAGCCGACGGTGAGGATGCCCTCGGTGCCGTAGAGGGTGAGGTAGCTTTCCGCCTCCTTGCCGAGGCTCCACGACAGGTCGATGTTCCCCAGCACGCCGTTGAGGTTGCGGACGAAGAGGCGGACGCTCTCCTCGACCCCCAGCATCTGGGTGCGCGGACCCTCGACGATCTGCACGTCCGCGAGCGGACCGAGGAAGAAGCGCATGAGGTCCACCGAGTGGGTGCCGCAGTCGATCAGCACGCCCCCGCCGCTCACGGCGGGATCGGAGTTCCAGCGCGCAGCCATGTCGGTCCGGGCGGTGAACGAGTTTTCCACCAGCACGAGCTCGCCGATCGCGCCCGACTCGACCAGGCGCCGGGCGCGGATCACGTCCTCGACGTGCCGGAACTTGGAGGCCAGGGTGAGGATCGCGCCCGACCTCCGGGCTTCGTGCGCCATCAGCCGGGCGCTGCGGAGGTCGATGCTGAGAGGCTTCTCACAGAGGACATGGACCCGGCGGCGCAGGAAGTGACGGGAGACTTCCGGGTGAGTTGCCGGGGGCGTGCAGACCACGACCGCGTCGAGCCCTGACATTGCCTCGAGGTCTTCGAAGGACTCGAAGGCCGGGCAGCCCAGCCGCTTTGCCAGGGCGCCCGCAGCCTCAGGGCGCACGTCCGCGACTCCAACCACCTTGACCCCGTCCGCTCCCTCGAAAGCCTGGGCATAGGACTCGGCGATGCGCCCCGCCCCCACCAGCCCGAACCGCAGTGAGCCGCTCATGCCGCCTCCTGCGCGAGGGAGCCTGCGGCTTCGTGGATCGATTCCGCGAGGAAATTCAGATGCACCGGCTCGAAGCGCTCATTCCAGGGAAGGACGAGTATCTGGTCCAGCGCTTCGGAGACGCCAGGGAAGCGGGAGCGGTGGTAATCGAGGGCCTCGGGGCGTGCCAGCGTGAAGGGCCAGCGGCTCTGCCCGAAGGTCCGTTGGCTCTGGAAGACCGCGCACTCAAAGGCCGGCTTCTGGATGTAGCGCGGCGCCGCGGCGATTCCCCTCTGCTGGAGCCGGGCGCCCAGGGCCACGGCGCCACCCGGAACGATCGCGGGATCGACCCGCAGGCAGTAGCGCCAATAGGAGTGGACGCTCCCGGCGCGGACGAGTGGCGTCGAGATGCCCGGCAGATCCTTGAGCATCGTGGTCAGCCGGGAGGCGTTGGCGATCCGCCGCTCGACGAAAGCTTCGAGCCGCGGGAGCTGCGCCAGGGCGACCGCCCCCTGGAGCTCGCTCAGGCGGTAGTTGAGGGCGAGGAAGGTATGGTCCGGCGCCGGATCGCCGTAGCCCCAGGCCTTGTTGACGAAGTGGGACATGCGGCGCGCCAGGGCGTCGTCCTGGGTGACCACGAGGCCGCCCTCGCCGCACGTGACGTGCTTGCCCTGTTGCAGGCTGAAGACGCCGATCGTGCCCATGGTCCCGGCCACCCGGCCCTGGTCGCGGGCGAGGAACGCCTGCGCGCAGTCCTCGATGATGGGGATCCCCCGGCCGAGGGCGAGCTCCAGGATGGGGCCCATGTCACATGGATTCCCGAACAGGTGGGTGACGGCGATGGCGCGGGTGCGCTCGCCGAGGCAGGGCTCGATCGTGGCGGCCGTGACGTTGCAGGTCGCGGGATCGACGTCGGCGAAGACCGGGATGGCTCCCTGGTAGAGGATCGGCGCGATCGCTCCCATGTCGGTGATGGGGGAGGTGACGATCTCGTCGCCCGGCTCGGGATCGATCGCCGCCACGGCCGTGTGGAAGGCCGCCGTGCCGGACGAGCAGGCCAGGGCGTGACGCACGCCGAGAGTCCCGGTAAAGCCGCGCTCCAGCTCATGGACGACGGTTCCCTTGGTACTGGTCAGTTTGCCGCTGCCTAGGACCTGGGCCAGCAGGGCCAGCTCTTCCTTCCCGAAGCTGCGCCCCGAAGCGTCCTGGTCCGAAGGTAGAGAGATGTCACTCATGATGAGCTCCCGAAGACGACGGTTGAAGGCCGGCGCCGCCCGAGCAGCCTGAGGGCAGCCAGCCGGAAGAGAAGCCGGAGATGTCCCGCCACCGAGCGCAGGACCTTCATCTTGGATCGGCCGAGGAGCCGTGCTTCGAGCGTGGCCGGGTGCTCCACGACGGTCGAGCCCTGGAGGTCCAGCCGGGCGAGGATCTCGGCGATCCCGAGGAACCCCTCCTCGCGCAGATCGAGGCCGATATCGGCGACCGCCCTCCGGCGGTAGACGCGGAAGCAGCTCGTGTAGGTGTGAAGCTTCTGCCGCAGCACGCACCGATAGAGGAAGGAGGCGCCGCGGGAGAGCGACAGCCGCCAGGCCGGCACGTTCAGCACCCGGCCCTCCGGGTGGTAGGGCGAGGCCGTGACCAGATCGACCCCGTCCACGAGCCGGGGGATCATCTCGGCCAGACGGTGAGGGTCATAGGTGCAGTCGCAGTCGATCGAGCAGACGATCTCCGTGCGCGCGGCGCGGATGCCAGTCAAGATTGCGGCCGCCACGCCGCGGTTGCTCTCGTGCCCGATCAGGGTGCAGTCCGGCCGCGAACCGAAGAGCCGGCCGAGGGCCTCCCACGTACGGTCGCGGCTCCCGTCGTCCACGAAGAGGAAGGAGATCTCGTAGTCCCGGCCGAGCGCCGCCGCCACGTTGCGCAGCGTGTTGGCCAGGTACTCCAGGGAGCCTTCCTCGTTGAAGCAGGGGACGACGAGGCTCACCGGCACGCGGGCGGACGGCAGCCTCGACACTACGGCGGGGGGAACAGCTTCGGGCTTCTGCGGCACAGCGGCATACTCCAACCCGAGGTATTCCGCCACGTTCATGACCTGGAACGTCCGGAAGTAGTCCTCGAGGACCCATTCCATCTTGTCGAGGTTGCGGTAGTGGCGGAGCCGGGTCAGCAGCGAGCCGGTGTTGAGCAGCGGCTGCGCGGGATCGAGCTCCCACACGTGGAAGTACATGACGAAGGGGGAGCAGTGCCGCCGGTGCCAGCTCCGGACGAGAGGCTTGACCAGGGTGTGGGGGAGCTGCCGGAACCAGTTGCCCCCCGCCAGCGGAAGGGCAAGGCCGCACAGGTTCCAGGACGAGGGCGGGATCTCCCAGAGCACCTGGCCGCCCGCGGCGTGGCGGTGCACGGTGTGCTGCCAGGGCTCGAAGCGCCGTAAAAAGGGGCGGATGCTGGAGTCGTAGACGTAGCCTTCTTCGGCCACGATGTCGAGGGCCCAGAGGTCGGAAGGCCGCAGGAAGTGGGGCACCCGGTGGCCGAGGACGCGGAGGCCGGTCGCTCGCTCCAGGGCTTCTCTTGAGCGCCGCAGGTCTTCACGGAACTCCGCGGGAGACATTTGCCTGATCGTGCGGTGCCAATAGCCGCCGCTCGCCACCTCGTGTCCCCGCCGGGCGATCTCGCGCACCACCTCCGGCATGGCGTCCGCGACCCAGCCGAGCACGAAGAACGTGGCGCGGATGCCGAAGGCGTCACAGAGATCGAGGGCCTTGTGGGTGTTGCGGGCGATGCGGGTCTCGAACCGGTACCAGTTGTCGCGGTGGATGATCCCCTCGAAGGAGCCCACCTGGTAGTAGTCCTCGACGCCGACGGTGAGGAGCACGCGGTCCGACACGGCTGAGAGACCCATCGGAGAATCCTTTCCCGGTAGCCGCTATTTCTGGTACTGCTGTGCATCAGTTACTGCAAGGGTTGAGCCACCCCCCTTCCTCGGGGAAGCTCCCGAAGAACCCCTTCCATGGAGCGGGTTTGCGGGAGAAACTTTTACGAGTGCCTGCCCAGGCTATACAAAACAAGATCGTCATATAGCGATGATTGTCTGCCCCGGCGCGGATCTCGCGGATGGTGGGAGGAGAGGCACTAGAGATAGAATGTCAGGCCAGGGTCAGCCCTGCCTGAACACTCATGATCGACGTCCTCCCGCAGCAGAAGTCGCTGCCTTACAGCGAAGAGTCCGAGCGCGCCGTGCTCGGCGGCATCCTTTTGGATCCGTCCGTGCTGCCCACGGTCTCCGGCCGGCTCAAGTCCGAGGACTTCTACCTGGAGCGCCACCAGGTCCTCTACCAGGCGATGCTCGAGCTGCAGGAGGCGCAGACCGAGATCGACCTGCGCACCCTCCAGGCCAAGCTGGAGCAGCAGGGCCGGTTCGAGTCCACCGGCGGCATCTCCTACCTGGCGACGCTCGACCTCGATCTACCTGACATCGGGCGGATCGACGCCTACACGGAGATCGTCAAGGAGCGCTCGGTCCGGCGGCGGCTCATCCAGGCTTCGGGCCAGATCATCCGCGACTGCCTGGACGGCGGCCTCAACGCGAACGAGGCGCTGGGCCGCGCCGAGCAGTCGATCCTCGGCCTGGGCGAAGAGGCGATCCGCCGCGGCTTCACCGTCATCGGCGACGTCTTCCACACGACCCTGGAAGAGCTGGAGGAGCGCCCCGGCTCGATGCTCACCGGGGTGCCGAGCGGCTTCATCGACTTCGACCGCATCAGCCACGGGCTCAACCGGGGCAACCTGATCATCATCGCCGGCCGTCCGGGCATGGGGAAGACCAGCTTCGCGCTCAACGTGGCCCAGCATGTCGCCATCCGGGAGCGCAAGGCCGTGGGCGTCTACTCGCTGGAGATGAGCCAGCAGGAATTGGCGCTGCGCGTCCTCTGCTCCGAGGCGGATATTTCCTTCAGCAAGCTGAGGGCGGGCCACCTTTCCCAGAAGGAGTGGTCGAAGATCGTCACGACCGTCCGCACGATCGGCGACGCGCCGCTGTTCATCGACGACTCGCCCAATCCGACCCTGCTGGAGGTCGCCTCCAAGGCCCGCCGCCTGAAGGCAGAGAAGGGCCTCTCCCTGGTCATCCTCGACTACCTCCAGCTCATGCAGGCCGGCGGCAAGTATGAGAACCGCAACCTGGAGATCGCCGCCATCAGCCGCGGCCTGAAGCAGCTCGCCAAGGAGCTGGAGCTCCCCGTCATCGCCCTCTCCCAGCTCTCCCGCCAGCCCGAGCGGCGGGGCAGCGACCACCGGCCGCAGCTCGCGGACCTTCGTGAATCGGGCTCAATCGAGCAAGACGCAGACATGGTCGCCTTCGTCTATCGCGACGAGGTCTACAGCCCCACGGACGAGAACAAGGGGCTCGCCGAGCTGATCATCTCGAAGCACCGCAACGGCGAGACCGGGGTGGTCGAGCTGGTGTTCATCGGCGAGACGACTTCCTTCCGCAACCTGGACCGGCATGGATTCGACAGCAGCTCCGCACCCTTCTGACCTCGAAGCCGCTCTGCGTCCCGCCTGGGTCGACGTCGACCTGGAGGCCTTGGAGAGCAACGTGGCCCTGGTGAAAGCCCGGATGGGGGAGGGCACCCGCACCATGGCGGTCGTCAAGGCCGACGGCTATGGCCATGGCGCCGTGGGGGTCAGCCGCACCCTCGAAGCTGCCGGAGTGGACTGGCTCGGGGTCGCGCTCCTCGAAGAAGGGGCCGAGATCCGCCGCGCCGGCATCGAGATGCCGATCCTGGTGCTGGGCACGGCCCGGCCCGCCAAGATCGCGCTCTATCGCCGGTACCGCCTGATCCCGACCGTCTCCAGCCTGGCCGAGCTGGCCCTCTGGCGCGACTGGACCTCGGGCAACGCCCGGCCCCAGCCGGTCCACCTCAAGGTCAACACGGGCATGGGCCGGCTCGGCGTCGCCATGGAAGAGGTGCCTCGGGCCCTGGAGGTTCTGCGCGGCACGCAGACCCTCGCATTCGCCGGGCTGCTCTCCCATTTCGGGGATGCGGACGACCTCGCCAGCCCCCGCAACGATCTGCAGGCGGAGCGCTTCGCCGAGGTGCTGGGGCTCCTCACCGGGGAGGAGCGGGACCGGATCGAGGTCCACATGGCGAACAGCGCCTCCACCTTCTACCGTCCGCAGAGCCGCTTCACGCTGGTGCGGCTGGGCATCGGCATCTACGGGATAGATCCCGCGGAACGGCCCGGGGTGCCGCCTTCGAAAGAAGGGGAGGGGCTTCGCCCGGTCATGTCCCTGCGGACGAGCATCGTCCAGCTCCGGGAGGTCCCGGCGGGGACGCCCCTCTCCTATGGCGGGCGGACCGTCACGCGCCGGCACAGCCGGATCGCCGTCGTGCCGGTAGGATATGCGGACGGCTACGCCTGGCGGCTGACCGGCAAGGCCGAGGCCCTGGTGCGCGGCCGGCGGGTGCCGCTCGCCGGGTCGGTGACCATGGACATGACGCTGCTCGATGTGACGGATACCGGCGCGGAGCTGGGGGACGAGGTCGTCCTCCTCGGCCGGCAGGGGAAGGAAGAGATCCCGGTTCTGGAGCTCGCCACCCACGCCGGGACGATCTCGTGGGAGATCCTCTGCCACCTGGGTTTGCGCCTGCCGCGGCGTTACGTCCGCGGCGGCAGGATCGAGGAGCTGGTGACGCGTTTCTCAAGGGAGGACAGCTAGCCATGCCAGCGATGCCGTCGGCCTTCACAGGCTTCTTCATGGAGATGGGCCGCTTTTTCCAGCTCGTGGGCCGGATCTTCGCCTGGACCCCGCGCCCGCCCTACGACGTGCGGGAGCTGTTCCGCCAGATGGTCAAGGTGGGGTTCAACTCCATTCCCGTGGTCCTCCTGACCGCCATGTTCACGGGCATGGTCATGGCGCTCCAGATGTTCACGGTACTGCGGCGCATCAACGCCGAGAGCTTCGTCGGCTCGGGCGTTGCGCTCTCCATGGTCCGCGAGCTGGCGCCGGTGCTCTCCGGCCTGATCGTGGCCGGCCGCGCCGGCTCGGCGATGGGCGCGGAGCTGGGCACCATGCGCGTCACCGAGCAGATCGACGCCCTCGAAGTCATGGCCACCGACCCCGTGCACTACCTGGTCGTGCCCCGGGTCTGGGCCGGCACGATCATGCTCCCGTTCCTGGTCGTGATGGCGAACGGCGTGGGCATCCTGGGCGGCTATCTCGTGGCCGTGGTGATGATGGGGGCCAACCCCGTGACCTACACCGACCGGACGTTCCAGTTCATGGACCTGAACGACGTGTTCTCGGGCCTCGTCAAGGCGGCGGTGTTCGGCTTCCTGCTCGCGGCGATCGGATGCCAGCAGGGCTTCTACACGAGCGGCGGCGCCGAGGGGGTCGGGCGCTCCACCACCTCGGCAGTGGTGGTGGCGAGCATCGCCATCCTGGTCGCGGACTTCTTCCTCACCCGGCTGCTCTTCTGATGAGCAAGATCAGCGTCCGCGACCTTCACAAGTCCTTCGGCCCCAAGGTGGTCCTCGACGGGATGAGCCTCGACGTCGCCGAGGGCGAGTCGTTGGTCGTCATCGGCGGCTCGGGCACGGGCAAGAGCGTGCTCCTCAAGCACATCATCGGCCTGCTGCGCCCCGACTCCGGCACCATCGAGGTGGATGGCGTGGCGGTCGAGAAGCTCGGCAACCGGGAGATCACCGACTTCCGGCGCAAGTTCGGGATGTCGTTCCAGGAAGGCGCCCTGTTCGACTCCATGACCATCTGGCAGAACGTGGCGTTCCCTCTGGAGCGCCTGACGAAGTTCAGCCACAAGGAGATCGACGACCGGGTCAAGGAGTGCCTGGAGATCGTCCGCCTCGAAGGGGTGGAGGAGAAGCTGCCGTCGCAGCTCTCGGGCGGCATGCGGCGCCGGGTCGGCTTCGCCCGCGCCATCTCCCACCGGCCGGAGATCCTGCTCTTCGACGAGCCCACGACCGGCCTCGATCCGGTGACCACGGCGCTCATCGGCGAGGTGATCGTGGACCTGAACGACCGGCTCAAGACCACGACCGTCACCATCACCCACGACATGGAGAGCGCCTTCCGCATCGGCGACCGGATCGCCATGATCCACAAGGGGAAGCTCGTCGCCTCGGCGCCGCCTGAGGAGTTCCGGAACCTCGAAGACCCGCGGGTGCAGCAGTTCATTCACGGCCGGGCGGAGGGTCCTCTTTCCGACGAGCCCTCTGTGCGCAAAGACCGACAGCCAAAGACGCCAGCCCGGTGATCAGCCAGCCGGCGATCCGCGGACCGGTCCAGCGCTGGAACCGGAAGCGGACTTCCTTCTGACCCGCGGTCACCCGGGCCTTCAACAGTCCGGCGCGGGTCGGCCGCACTTCCTGCCAAGCCTCGTTGCCGAGCACCTGCCAGCCCGGGAAATACTGTTCCAGGACCAGGACGGTTCCGGGCCGGCCATCCGACTCGATCCGGACCTCGCCGCCTCCCCGCTGGAAGCGGAGAGGCTTCACCTCCTGGCGCCTGCCGAGCCGGACCGCGTACGGCGCCGCGGCCAGCCCCACGAGCTGCTGGGTGTAGGGGCCGACGAAGAGCCCCACTCCCGCCCGGGCGAGCACGCCGTGGTTCCCGACAGGCGTGAAGGCCTCGCGGATGGCCGGAGTCGCGTACTCGGGATAGGAGCAGCAGAAGAGGCCGATGTCCGTTTCCGGGTCAGGCGGCGGAAGAAACATGCCCGCGGCCCGGAGCGGGTAGGGGGGATCGACGGGCTCGTGCTCCCAGCACCCCCAGCGCCGGCCGCAGTCCGGATCGGGCTCGTGGATCCATCCGAAGCGCTCGTAGGCAGGAAGCCAATCGGCAGCGCCCGTGAAGGGGGCGGCGTCGAGGATCAGGAGCCCGGCGATCACGCCAGGAATGAGGACGGCCCAGCGCCGAAACGCAAGAAGCCGGGCCGCTGCGAAGCCGGCTCCTGCCGCCGCTCCGAACGTGGCGAGGCCCAGGAACCTCCAGGGGAATTGGATGGCCGCCAATCCAGGGACCCAAAGGGAGATCCAGGCCGCCACCTTGCCCATGGAAAGGATCAGGGCGGCCAGGACTACCCACGGCAGGCCCTTCGACTTCCTGCCGGCGAGCGGCAGCAGCGACAGGAGCCCGATGCCGAAGTAGAAGGGCATCTCCTGCTGCGTGCCCTCGGCCGGGTCGCCGGCAGGGCTCGACACCTGGAGCCCGTTCCATGGGCGGCGCCAGAGCAGGTCCCGGAGATCGAGCCCGTGCTGGTAGAGATAGTCGCGCTGGCTGCCTTTCGCGATCCGTCCGACCTCCAGGTTGCGCACCCCGGCCGCGAACGGCACGACGAAGAAGCCGGCCAGCGCCGCGCCCAGCAGCCAGACGCCTGCATTCCTGGGGAGCTTCCGGAAGTCGGAGAGCGTCCACAGTCCCAGGCCTATTGCCGTCATGAGCGCGCTGATTGGATGGGTGACGATCAGCAGAGCCGCGGCCAGCCCCGCGAACGCCATCGGGCGCCGGCCCCCATCGCGGATGGCCTCCAAGCCGAAGAGGAAGACGAGCGGCAGGAGGGCCAGGGCGGCGCACTCTCCGAACGCCGCGCGGTACTGGGTGTCGAGCAGGCGGTAGGGGGCGAAGGCGTAGGCCGCCGCGGCCACCAGCCCGGCGCGGCGGTCCCCGGTCCAGCGGGTCACGGCGAAGTACATCGTCATCGCGGCCAGGGCGCCGAAGGCCAGGAACCCCGCCTTGACCACGGCCACCGGGCTCAGGCCGGCAAGGGAGAGGGGGAGGGTGGCGTAGAACGTCCCGGGGCCGTAGAACTGGAGCACCGGCATGCCCAGGCCGAGCCCGTGGAGCCAGAGCAGGCTTCCGGAGCCCGCTTCCCGGGCCACGGCCCAGACACCCCACAGGTGATGCATGGTGTCGTGGCCCCTCGGGATACCGGGGAGGAAGAGGAGATGGCCGGCCGCCAGCCCCATGGCGGCAGCTAAAGGAAGATCACGCCACGGGCGCGGTTTCTCTCCGCCGGTCCCGGCCAGGACGGCGAACAGCGCGGCAGCGGCCAGGAGCACCATCCACTGCGGAGGGATCATTCCCGCGGTCTCTTGCGGGAGAGGACCAGGAGAGCCAATGCCGTCAAGAGGCTCAGGGCAAACCCGGCCAAGCGGGCGGGAGTCCAGACCTGGAACCGGAGCTGGAGCACTGGCTGGCCTGCCTCGGCCGGGGCCATGAGGAGCCCCTCCCAATTGGGCTGGACGTCGCGCCACCCGTCCTTTGTCAGCGCCTGCCAGCCGGGGAAGTACATTTCCAGGACCAGGACGGTGCCGGGCCGGCCGTCGAGCTCCACCGCGATCTCCCCTCCGCCGCGGATGAACCTGCGGGGCTCGGGCCGCCCCTTGCCACTCCACCACGCAGCATAGGGCCGCGCGGGCCGCTGCTCCATCCGGCCCGTCCCTGGGAAGGCGACCCACTGCACGCCGGCCCGGGCGAGCACCGAGGGCTCCATGGCCGGGTAGAAGGCCTCCTCGGCCGCTGGCGTCGAGTACTCGGGCGTGTAGGCGCAGCAGAAGAGCGAGAGCGGCGCCGGCTCGGGCGGCGGGACGAACATGCCGGCGATCCGGTAGGCGCCCTGTATACCCGCCGGCCGATGGTCCCAGCATCCCCACGGCCTTCCGCAGCCCGGGCTCTCCTCGATCCAACCAAATTCCTTGTACGGCGGATACCAGTCGGCGGCGCCCGTGTAGGGAAAAGCGTCCAGGAGGAGCAGCGCGGCCAGGGCTCCTGGCACGGCCCTCTGGAGGGGAACAATCCAGCGGCGACCCTGTCCGGATTCGAGGAGCTGGACCGCCGCGAAGCCCGCGATGGCCGCGGCCCCGCACGCCGCCGGACCCAGGAACCGCCAGACCCATTGCAGCGACCCGATCTGCGGGAAGACCGTCACCAGCGCCCGCGCCATGGGGTGGACCGTCAGGGCCAGGGTGACGACCGTCATCCAGACCAGCCCCCGCGGTGCCTTCCTCGCCCCGAGGGGCAGGAGGCAGAGCAGGACCAGGCCGAAGTAGTAGGGCATCTCCTGATCCGTCCCGTGCCCTGCTTCCCCGGGTCCGAGGCTGAACAGGAGCCCCGACCAGAGCCGCCGGTGGACCAGCTCCCCGACATCCAGCGCGTGACTGGCGAAGAAGTCCGAGATCTTGCCGAGCGCGAACCAGCCCACGACCAGGTGCCGAGTACCTGAGACGAACGGCACCACGAAGAACCCGGCCAGGGCCGCGCCCAGCCCGGCCACCGCGAGTAGTCTCGCCAGCCTGCGCCCGAGGTCCGCCAGCGGTAGGGGAGCCTCGACGACCGTCCAGATCCCCAGGCAGATCCCGGCCATGAGGACGCTGATCGGGTGGGTGAGGGTGAGCAGGGCCAGGGCGACAGCCGCCGCGGCCATCCGCCGCCGGCCGCCCTCCCGCGCCGCGGCCATCCCGAAGAAGAGCACGAGCGGAAGGATGGCCAGCGCGGCGCTCTCGCCCAGGGCCGCGCGGTAGTGGACGTCGAGCAGCCGGTAAGGAGCGAACGCGTAGGCCGCCGCCGCGACCAGGCCGGCCCGGCGGTCGCCTGTCCACCGGCTGACCGCGTAGCACTGGCTGGCGGCGGCCACCATCCCGAAGACGACGAGGGCCGCCTTGAGCGCCGCCGCAGGGCTCAGCCCGGCCAGAGAGAAGGGAAGGGCGGTGTAGAAGGAGAGCGGCCCGTAGAACTGGAGCAGCGGCGTCCCGAGGTTGATGCCATGGAGCCAGAGCGCGGCCAGGCTGCCGCCGGAGGCCTCGACGGACACGGACCAGATGCCCCAGAGGTGATGGAGCGTGTCGTGCCCCCGCGGCAGGCCGGGAGCGAATAGGACATGGCTGGCCGCGAGCCCCAGGACGGCGGCAAAGGGCAGGTCGAGCCAGGGGCGGAGCGTCCGCCTCTCCGTACCCGCGACCAGGGCGAAGACGATCGCCGTGGCCAGCACGACCAACGAGGAAGGCCGAATGGCCGTCTCTCCCGAAGTCGTCGCCAGGAGCAGGGGGAGCGCCAGGACCGGCAGCACCAGTGAGACCTTCGAAAGAGCCTTCATGACAGAGGCAGGCAGTATATCTGCTCCCTGATACACTCCCGCGCGGAGGGCTTAGATGAGCCAAGCGGTTAAAGTGGGGATCTTCGCGACCGTCTGCCTGGTGATCCTGGCGGTCCTGATCTGGAAAATAGAAGACATCAACCCGTTCGCGGAGAAGGGCCGGCGGATCGACGCGCTCTTCGACTCCGTGGCCGGCCTCGATGAGAAGGCCTCGGTGCGGGTCGCGGGCGTCCGCGTCGGCCGTGTCGACGGCGTGGGCCTGGATGGGCGCAAGGCCCGCGTGACGCTGGTCCTCGAGAAGCCGGTGGACATGCCCCAGGGGACCATCGCCCGCGTGGCGAACCTGGGCCTGCTGGGGGAGAAGTACATCGAGATCGTCCCCGGTCCGCCAGGAGGGCCGCAGCTGCCTCCGGATGCCGTGCTACCCGGCGAGACCCCGCCCTCGATCGACGAGGCCATCGCCAAGTTCAACGAGATCGGCGACTCGATCCAGGAGATGACCGGCTCGCTCTCCGGCGCCGACATCGGGGGAGGCATCAACCGCCTCGTGGACGAGCTGGAGCTGACCAGCCGCGAGATCCGTCTCCTGGTGGCCGAGAACCGGGTGAACCTGGACGCGACCATCGGCAACTTCCGCCAGGCGAGCGCGGCGCTGGCAACGGAGCTGCCCCGTCTGGCCGACCAGATGAACCGCACGCTCGCCCAGATCGAGTCCCTGGTGGCCGACAACCGCGGCGAAGTCACTGACAGCCTGGGCAACATCCGCGAGGTCACGGACCGGCTCCAGACCTCGGTGGACAACTTCAACCAGATCTCCGGCAAGATCGCCAGCGGCAAGGGCACGATCGGCAAGCTGGTCAACGACGAGGAGGCCTACGACAAGGTCGTCTCGACGCTCGACAGCATTCAGGGAGGAGTGGAGACCCTGAGCGGCACGCTCGGGGCCATCAACCGCTTCCGCATCGACCTCGACATGCAGGGCTACGTCCTGCCCGGCCTGGAGGACAGCAGCTCCCAGACCGCCCTCCTCCTGGACATCGACCCGCAGGACGAAAAGCGCCTCTACCGCGCCGGCATCAGCGTCCCACCGGGAGGCAAGCGCCGCGAGAAGACCGAGACGATCACCGTGACCAATCCGGACGGCACCACCGAGGTAACGACAGTCAACAAGGTGACCACGGAAAAGTCCTACGCCGCGACCGGCCTCTTCGGCTACAAGGCGCCCGGGAACGTCCGCCTCTTCGCGGGCCTGATCG
The DNA here is from genome assembly GCA_963741305.1 of uncultured Holophagales bacterium. GTDB lineage: Bacteria > Acidobacteriota > Thermoanaerobaculia > Multivoradales > UBA5704 > DATMER01. The sequence goes on from CAVUHL010000003.1 coordinate 2,179,288, forward strand.
AGAACAGCGGCGGCGCGCAGGTCGAGTACCCGATGCTCGACGAACGCTTCCTGGTCTCCTTCGAAGCCTTCGACTTCAACCGTCCCGAGGATCTCGCACCCCACCTGCGCCTCTCCGGCCGCTGGCGCTTCCACCCCAACCTCTACCTGGTCGGCGGCTACGACGACTTCCTGGAGGACGACAGCTCGCTCTTCCTGGGCGGCGGCATCCGCTGGAACGACGAGAACATCAAGTACCTGCTCGGTGTGATTCCGCGGTAGGTCGGGAGCCTCCAAACCGGCGGGTTGCATCGAAAAACCCGCGGGTGGAACGCTCTGACCCGCGGGTTTTGTAATGCAACCCACGGTTTTGTGTTGATACCCGCTGGTTTTTCGTTTCAACCCGCCGGTTTTATGAGTCAACCCGGGAGTTTAGTGTTTCAACCCACGGGTTTGGCGTCGCAACCCGGCGGTTTCTTGTCCCTACCCGTGGGTTTTGCGCCTCTACCCGCTGGTTTTTCTTCTCCACCCGCTGGTTTTCTGTTTCCACCCGCTGGTTGCGCCGGGAAACCCGCCGGTTGATCGGTTCGGGCCGCGGCTGTGGAGGCTCCAGCGCGTTGACGCAAAGGTCTACAGCTCCGGCTCTCTCCCCGTGATCCTTCGGAAAGCCTCGATGTAGCGCTCCCGGGTGCCGCGCACGACTTCCTCGGCGAGGACGGGCGGCGGCGACTGGTGGTCCCAGCCGGAGGTGTCGAGCCAGTTCCGCACGTACTGCTTGTCGAAGGAGGCGGGCTCCTCGCCGGGGGTCCAGCGTTGGATGTCCCAGTAGCGCGAGGAGTCGGGCGTCATGACTTCGTCGATCAGGAGGAGCGTCCCATCGTCGGAGAACCCGAACTCGAACTTGGTATCGGCCAGGATCAGGTCCTTTTCCGCGGCGTGGGAGGCCCCGGCCGTGTACAGGGCCAGGGTCAGGTCGCGCAGGCGGGCCGCGAGGTCGGGGCCAACGGCTTGCGCCACGGTCTCGAAGGTGACGTTCTCGTCATGGCCCTCGGAGGCCTTGGTGGCCGGGGTGAAGATCGGGTTGGGGAGCGGGCTCGCCCGGTCCAGGTTGGGCGGCAGCGGGATGCCGCAGACCTCTTGAGTCGCCCGGTACTCGCGGTAGCCGCTGCCGGCGAGGTAGCCGCGGGCCACGCACTCGAAAGGGACCACCTTGGCGCGGCGCACCAGCACCGACCGGCCGCGCAGAAGGTCCCGGTACGGCGCGAGGCCTGAAGGAAAGTCCGCGGGGTCCGTGGCGAGCAGGTGATTGGGCACCAGGTCCGCGAGCCGGGAGAACCAATAGTTCGAGAGTTGGTTGAGGATCTTGCCCTTGTCCGGGATGCCCGGCTGGAGCACGAAGTCGTAGGCCGACAGCCGGTCGGTCGCCACGATGAGCAGCGTGTCGCCGAGGTCGTAGACGTCGCGCACCTTGCCGCGCTGGGGCGGGCCGTAACCGGGGAGATCGCTCTGCCAGAGGACGGGGTCCATGGCAGGGAAAGATATCAGGAGGAAAGGACCAAAAGGACGTAAGGGACGTAAAGGACTCAAAGGACAAGAAGCAAGTCTCCCCCTCTCCCGGGGCGGGCGTGCTCGGGGGACCGGGAGAGGGGGCCGGGGGTGAGGGCCCCTACCTTCTCGCCATCGCTCCGCTTGCCGAAACCTTCTCGATCGCCGTGATCAAGCTCTCCCCCCGCATCTCCTGGTAGGAGGCGAGGTCGAGGGAGCGGCCGTCGACCAGCTCGAAGACGGCGAGCTTATCCAGGCCCTTGAGGTGGGCGAGGCCGAGCCGGCGCGCTCCGAACATGAGCTTGGCGCCGCCATCCTCGATCTCCAGCAGGACGTAGACCCGGTCGCCGTCGGAGGCGCGCAGCAGCGTCCGGCTGCCCAGCTCCTTTTCGAGGAGCTGCATGTAGGCCGAGGTCGCCACCATGCCGTTGTTGTGCAGCGTGCCGTTGCGGTTCAGGTAGGCGTAGAAGCGCCGGGATTCTTCCTTTTTGTCCACCACGTCCACGTTGTTCTCGGCCAGGGGCGCGAAGAAGTCGTGCACCTGGTTGGAGGAGAAGCCCTGGTTGATGAGCATGGTCTTGACTTCCTCGATCTCCTGCGTCCCCTTGCCCGTGGTCAGGCGGGAGAGCTCGACGAGGCCCGGTCCGAAGAATTCGTAGCGCTCGCCGTCGCCCGGACGGCCGCTTCCCATGGGGATCAGCCGGTAGGCGCCGAAGTTGAGCGCGATCCGCATGCCGCGGTCGAAGGGGAAGCCCTCCCGGAGCGCCTCTTCGTAGAGGCGCTGGATCTGCACCGAGCAGACCAGCAGCCGGGTGGCCTCACGGGAGGAGTAGAAGGCGCCGTCGCCCAGGTATTTCTCGAGGCTCACGCGGTGGGTCAGGGCGAGCCGGTTGATCCGCCGCTGGAAGCGGAACATCTTGCGGAAGGCGTCGTCCTGGCTCTCGGTGCCGGCCCGGTGCAGCACGGACAGGGTCTGGGAGAAGTCGCTGATGTCGTAGATCATCCCGAAGCGCTCGACCCGCGGGTCGACCACCCAGGGCTCCAGGAAGTCGAGCGGGCGGGTGGCGAAAGAGAGCCGCACCGCGGTGCCGATGGTGATCTCTGACGGGCGGCTGCCTGGGATCTCGCGCGCCACCAGGCCACCGTCCTGCACCTCGACCGGCACCAGGCTCTTGCGGAAGCTGTGGAAGAGCTCGAATTCCTTGAGCTTGACGAGCAGGCTCTCCCAGACCTGGACCAGCGGCGGCGGCAGCAGCTTGTTCGGGTTGTAGCTCTTCAGGTTCGAAAGATAGGCGACGTATCCCGGCCGTATCAGCAGGTCGCGGGGCTCGCTCTTGGGATCGAAGCGGAGGAGGTTGGTCACCGTGTTGCGCAGGTCGCGGTCGGACTCGATCTGGCCCGCGTGCCAGCGCGCCAGGTCTTCCAGGCGCTGCCGGAACTCGCGGCTGTCGATGCGCAGCGAGCCGTTGAAATAGCTGCCGAGCTCGGCGAGGTCGCGGCCGATGTAGTCCTCGGTGAAGACCAGGACGTTGTCGCGCATCCGCGTCAGGAGGCGCGGGAAGAGCTCCTCTTCGACCTCCTCGGTGGCGCCGGCCACTTTCTGCACGATCTCGTAGGTCGTGGAGAGCACCCGGTCGAGGTAGCGGTCGAGGATGCGGTACTTGATGGCATCCCCCTGGCGGCGGCCGACCTCGGTGTCGATCCGCATGATGCGGCGGGGGGTGTCCTTGAGGAGACGGGCGATCTCCAGGGAGTGCTGGAGCCAGAAGATGGCCGGGTACTGGCGGCCATAGCTGGAGATGGTGGCATTCTCCACGGCCTTGGCGAGCAGGCCGCCGTAGCGGTCCCAGGCGATGGAGTAGGCCTTGCGGTCAAAGGTGTCGCGCCGGGCCGCCGCGAGCTGCGCGGTCTCTTCGGCGAGGATGAATTGGCCGAGCGCCTTGCGCAGGGTGTCCATGCCCACGGACTGCAGGATGGGGAAGCCGCGGATCGGGGTGGCCCCTTCGTCTTCCAGATAGATGGGGCGCGGCATGGGCAGGGCGCGCTCGAGCTCGGGCACGAGGCGGCGCACCTCTTCCATGTCCGGGCGCAGGAAGTTGAACGGGCCCTGCAGAAGCTGCAGGAGAGGCGTTGTTGTCATGGCAAAGCGCTCTCAGCGGGTTGTGGCAGCTAGATATACCACAGAGTTGATTCCGTTCCGGGGCCGTGTTCGTCCGTGTTGGTCCGTGCTCGTCCGTGGTCCGTTCTCACCTGCTAAACTCTGCCGCCTGGAAAATGGTCCTGGAGGGTCCTCATGGCGGAAGTTTTGTTGGTGGATGTCGTCTCTCGCGGAAGCCGGGATGCAGACCTGTTGATCCTGGGCGTATTCGAAGGGGAGGCGCCGGACCTCGGCGGTGTGGACGAGGAGGTCCGCAGGACGGTCGAGCGGCTGGCCGCGCGCGGCGGATGGAAGGCAAAGGAGGAGCAGTCGGCCCAGACCGCGCTCGAGGACGGACCCTCGATCCTGCTGAGCGGCCTGGGCAAGGCGGCAGAATTCTCACCGGCGAAGCTCGCGGGCTGGATCGGGCGCACCGCTGACTACGCGCGGGGCAACGGCTTTCAGCGCATCCAGTACATCCTGCCCGGCCATCGGGAGACGATCGGCACCGCCGCGGCCGAGCGCGTGGTGCGTTTCCTGGCGCTCTCCGGCTACCGCTTCGAGCGGCGCTCGGAGGAAAAGAACGGCGCTCGGCTGGAAAGCATCCAGGTTGCGCCGCCGGCCGGTCCTCAGGGGGAAGGACTGGATGCCTACCGCGGCGCGGTTGCCTTCATCCGGCCCATCGCCGAGGCCGCGGCCTTCAGCCGCACCCTGGCCAACACGCCACCCAACGAGGCCACGACGCTGTGGATGGCCGAGCGTGCCCGCGAGATGGCGGAGGCGCGCGGGATTGCGGTGACGGTCCTGGATGAGACGGAGATGGCGAGCCGCGGCATGAACGGCATCCTGGCCGTGGGCTCCGGCTCGGCCCATCCGCCGCGCCTCGTCCGCCTGGATTGGGGCACCGAGGGCCCGGTCATCGCCCTGGTGGGCAAGGGGGTCACGTTCGACACCGGCGGCATTTCGATCAAGCCGGCGCAGAACATGGAAGACATGAAGTACGACAAGTGCGGGGCCTGCAATGTGCTGGGCATCGTGCAAGCCGTGGCCGGCCTCGGCCTCAAGGTCCGCATCCGCGCCTACTGCCCCTTCACCGAGAACATGCCGGGCGGCAACGCCTACCGGCCGGGCGACATCATCCGCTTCTACAACGGCAAGATGGTCGAGATCACCAACACGGACGCGGAGGGGCGGCTCATCCTGGCCGATGCGATGGCCTGGGCAGCGGAGGAGAAACCCGACGCCCTCCTGGAGTTTTCGACGCTCACCGGCGCCATCGTCGTGGCCCTCGGCCACCAGGCCGCTGGCCTGTTCACGCCTGACGACGGCCTCGCCTCCGAGCTTCTGGACGCCTCGGCCCACACGGGCGAGCGCCTCTGGCGCATGCCTCTGTTTCCCGAGTACCTGGAGGACATGAAGGGCGTCCACGCCGACCTCAAGAACTCCGCTGGGCGCGCCGGTTCGTCCAGCACGGCCGCGGCTTTCCTCTCGCAGTTCGTCGGCGGCATGACGAGCTGGGCCCACATGGACATTGCCGGCGTCGCCTACCTTTCGGCGGACGTCAGCGGCAAGCGCGCCGGCGCCACCGGCTTCGGCATCGCCTCGACCGTGTCCTGGCTGCGGAGGCGTGCCGGCCAATAATGGCGTTATTGGAGATCGACGGCCTCGAGGTGGCATTCCCCGCGGCGGGCGGCTGGGTGCCGGCCGTGCGCGGCGTGTCGCTGTCGATCGGCCGGGGCGAGATCTTGGGGCTGGTGGGCGAGTCCGGCTCGGGCAAGAGCCTGACGGCGCTCTCGGTCCTCCAGCTCCTTCCTCCCCGGGCTCGGGTGGCTGGCAGCGTGCGCCTCGAAAACGAGCCCAAGGATCTGCTCTCCGCCTCCGAGGGCGAGATCCGGCGGGTGCGCGGCCGGCGGATCGGCCTCGTCTTCCAGGAGCCCTCGACCGCGCTCGATCCGGTCTGGTCGGTCGGCTTTCAGATCGCCGAGGCGGTCCGGGCTCATCGGAAGATGTCGCGGCGCGAGGCGCGGGAAGAGACCGTCCGGCTGCTCGACCTCGTGGCCCTGCCTGATGCCCGGCGGCGCCTGGACGACTACCCGCACCAGCTCTCGGGAGGCCAACGGCAGCGCGTGCTGATCGCCATGGCCCTGGCGGCCGGCCCCGACCTGCTGCTGGCCGACGAGCCCACGACCGCCCTGGATGTGACGATCCAGGCGCAGATCCTGGAGCTGCTGGAGTCGCTGCGCACGCGCCTTGGCCTGTCGGTCCTCCTGATCACCCATGACCTCGCGGTCGTGGCCGAGGCCTGCGACCGCATGGCCGTGATGCACCAGGGCCGCATCGTGGAGGAGGGGAAGGTAGAGGATGTGTTCCTTGCGCCCTCCCATCCTTACACTCGGGAGCTGCTGGCCGCCGTTCCGCGGCTTGGAGGATTGCCTTCGTGACGCAGCCTCTCCTGGAGATCGAGGGCCTCCACAAGGACTTTCCGGTGCGGCGCGGCCTTCTGGGCCGTACGCTAGGGACGGTGCGCGCCGTGGACGGGGTGGACCTCGCGGTACGGCGCGGCGAGTGCCTGGCGCTGGTGGGGGAGTCGGGCAGCGGCAAGACCACGGTCGCTCGCTGCGCGCTGCGCCTGATCGAGCCCACGGCCGGAAGCGTGCGCTTCGACGGCGAGGACCTCATGGCCCTCGGAGCGCGGGAGCTGAGGCGGCGCCGACGGCGGTTCCAGATGGTTTTTCAGGACCCCTACGGCTCGCTCAACCCGCGGCAGAGGATCGGGTCGGTCGTGGGTGAGCCCCTGGAGGTGCACGAGAGCGGGCTTGGCCGAGCGGAGAGGGAGGAGAGGGTGCGCGGGCTGCTGGGCACGGTCGGCCTGGCGCCGGAGATGACCACGCGCTGGCCGCACGAGCTGTCGGGCGGCCAGCGCCAGAGGGTCGGCATCGCCCGCGCCCTTGCGGCGGGGCCGGAGCTGCTCGTGGCGGACGAGCCGGTGACGGCTCTGGACGTCTCGATCCGCGGCCAGATCCTCAGCCTGCTGGAGGACCTGCGGCAGCGGCTCGGGCTGGCGCTGCTGCTCATCGCGCACGACATGGCGGCGGTGGAGCGCCTGGCGGACCGGGTGGCGGTCATGTACCTGGGGAGGATCGTGGAGGTGGCTCCGCGGACCGCGCTATTCTCGCAGCCTCTACATCCGTATACAGTGAGCCTGCTTTCGGCCGTGCCGCGGCCGGAGCCGGGCCGGCGGCGCTCCCGGATCGTCCTGGGTGGCGAGCCGCCGAGCCCGATGGCGCCGCCGCCGGGGTGTCCGTTCCATCCGCGCTGTCCGATCGCGAGGCCGCGCTGCTCGGAGGACATCCCGCCGCTGGCGGAAGTTGCCCCTGGACGTCTGGCTGCTTGCTTTTACCCCGGCGAGCTGACCGCTCCCAGTGGTAACCTTTCCGGCGCCCGTGCGTAAGTCAGCATGGGCCGGCGCCTGTCGCCGCACGAACTTCGTACACAAGACCCACCGCGATACATAGGTGATGAGGGAGCTCATGAGAAACCGTTCAGGATTCACTCTTTTTGCCGCAGGCCTCCTGCTGCTGGCTGGTGCGGCGGGAGCACAGGAACCGCAGCAGATCCGGGTCGATTCCACGGCCCCGCCGGTCGAGGCTACCGGGGTCGACATGCAGGACGGCGCCGTGCTGCTGACCCTGGACGAGGCGGTCGAGATCGCCCTGCGCCAGAACCTCGGCCTCTCCATCCAGCGGTTCACCCGCAACCGCGCGCGCCTGGCGGTGGGGCGGGAGCTTGGCATCTATGACCTGCGCCTCAGCTCCAACCTCCAGGCCGAGGACGCCGAGACGCCGGCCGGGTCACAGCTCGAGGGATCCCAGACCAACATCCAGCGGTTCAACGCCGGCTTCGACCAGCTCCTCCCCTTGGGGGGCAACCTGGACCTGGGCTGGACCAACACACGGCGGGAGGACGACAACCCGTTCTCCACGGTGAACCCGAGCATCAGGTCGGGCCTGAGGTTCGGCTTCAACCAGCCGCTGCTGCGCGACTTCGGCCGCCTGGCCACGGAGCGCAACCTCCTTGTAGCCCGTAACCGCAGCCAGGCGAGCCGCGAGGATTTCGAGCGCCTGCTCGTGGTCTCCGTGCAGGACGTGATCGACGCCTACTGGAACCTGGTGGGCGCGCGCCAGCAGCTCATCGTGGCGGAGGAGAGCATGAAGCTCGCCCGCGAGCTGCACGACCGCAACCGCATCCAGGTCGAGGTCGGCACGATGGCTCCGCTGGAGCTGGTGCAGAGCGAGGCCGCCATCGCCGAGCGCGAGGAGGGGATCATCACCTCCCAGTCCGCCGTGGGCGACGCCGAGGACGTGCTGCGCCGGCTGCTCAACCTGCCCGAGGGCCCACTGTGGTCGGCCGAGATCCGGCCCGCCACGGACCCGGCGATCCAGCACACGCCCATCGACGTGGCGGCGGCGATCCAGACCGCGCTGGCCGAGCGTCCGGAGGTGCGCTTCCAGCAGCTCGGCATCGAGCAGGCGCAGATCGAGACGGAATTCGCCCGCAACCAGGAGCGCCCGACGCTCGACCTCGACATCAGCTACGGCTTCGCCGGCCTCGGCGGCGACCTGCTCGTCGAAGATCCGGTGACGGGTGAGATCAGCAGGATCCCCGGCGGCTTCGGCGACGCGCTCAGCGGCATCACCGGCCTCGACTTCCCCGGCTGGAGCGCCGAGCTCATCTTCGGCTTCCCGCTGCAGAACCGGACCGCCCGCGCCGCCCGCGCCATCGCGGAGATCGACCTGGACCGCGCAGAGACGGCCATGGAGGATGTCCGCAGCGGCATCGTCACCGAGGTGCGCGGCGCTGCCCGGCGGGTGGAGACCGCGGCCAAGCAGATCGATGCCGCCAAGGCCTCCCGCGTGTTCCAGGAGCGCAACCTGGATGCCGAGCGCAAGCGGTATGAGAACGGCATGTCCACGAGCTTCCAGATCACCCAGATCCAGGAAGACTTGACCGAGGCGCGGAGCCGCGAGGTCAACTCGGTCGTCAACTACCGCATCGCCCTCGCCGAGTACCAGCGGGTCATCGGCCGCCTGCTCGAGGAGGAGGGGGTCGCGATCGATGACGAGGAGCTGCCGATCGACCGCTGGCAGTTCTCGCTGAGTGGGAGGTAGTCATCCCCCCGGAGGGGCAAGGAGGGCGTCATGAAGGACTCGAGCTGGGGACGCCTGATCGGCGCCCTCGTCGCACCCGGAGAGACGTTCCGCTCCATTGCCGAACGGCCGACCTGGCTGCTGCCGTTGCTGCTCCTCACGCTCCTGGGGGCAGCGGTCGGCTTCGTCATGCAGTCGAAGGTCGACCCGGAGGAACTGGTCCGGGGCCAGATGGGGATGTTCAAGATGGAGGTGCCGGAGGAGCAGATCGAGAAGGCCATCGACGACCTGGAGAACCGGTCCACCGCGGCCACGGTCGCGTTGAACCTGGGCGGCATGCTCTTCTGGGTCGCCCTCTTTGCCTTCCTGGCGCTGCTGTTCTGGGTTGCGTTCAAGCTCTTCGGCTCCGAGGTCGGCTACAAGCAGAGCTTCGCCACGACGCTGCATTCCTTCATGCCGCTCGCCGTGGCCTATCTGCTCAACCTGCCGCTGATGATGCAGCGCGAGTCGCTCAGCTTTCAGGACTTGCAGGAAGGCGGCGTGTTGATGTCGAGCCTGAAGGCGCTGGCGCCCGAGGACGCCTCGGCCGTGACCGAGGCCCTGCTGGGGAGCTTCGACCTGTTCACGATCTGGACGCTGATCCTGCTCACGATCGGCTACAAGATGGTCGCGAAGGTGTCCACGGCGGTGGCCTCGGGCATCGTCATCCTGTTATGGCTGGTCTACGTCGTGGGCAAGGTCGGCATCGCGGCCGCCTTGATGCGTTAAGGAGAGGGCGTTGAAACGGATTCTGATCGCGGTCCTGGTCCTGGGACTGCTCGCCGTCGTGGTGTTCGCGAGCCTGCGCGGCAGCCGGCGGGAGAAGGGGACCAAGGTCTACGTGGAAGAGGTCTCACGCCGCGACATCGGGCGCGTGGTCAAGGCGAGCGGGGAGATCGATCCCCGCGAGAAGGTCAACATTTCCGCCCACGTGGTTGGCAAGATCGAGCACCTCTACGTCGAGGAGGGGGACCTGATCCGCAAGGGCCAGCCGTTCCTCGACCTGGAGAAGGAGGCCTACACGGCCGCCAGCGACCAGTGGTCGGCGCAGCTCCGCAAGGCCGGGACCGAAGTGAAACAGGCCGAGGTCTCCCTCGCCGACGCCAGGAACAAGCTGGCCCGCGCCGGGCGTTTGAACAAGGAGGGGATCCTCTCGGCCGAGGGGCTCGAAGCGGCGGAGCTCGCCCAGGCCACCGCCGAGCTCCGCCTGGAGGATGCCAAAGAGTCGGTGCGGCAGGCCCGCGCCAACCTGGACAAGGCCCGGGACGACCTGAAGAAGACCACGATCTACGCCCCCCTGACCGGGCGCGTGATCGCGCTCAACACCGAGGAAGGGGAGGTCGTGGTCTCCGGCACGATGAACAACTCGGCGTCGGTGATCGGCGAGATCGCGGACCTCTCGGTCATCCTGGCCAAGGTGGACGTCGACGAGACCGAGGTGGTCCTGGTCAAGCCCGGCCAGAAAGCCCGCATCCTGGTCGACGCGCTGCCCGAGAAGGAGTACCACGGCCGCGTCGCGGAGGTCGGCAACAAGGGCTTCAGCCGCACCCAGCAGCCCGACGTCACGTTCTTCAACGTCGAGATCCTGCTGGACGACCCGGACGAGGACCTGCGGCCGGGCATGTCAGTGCGGGCGGAGATCGACACTGCGGTCCATACGGACGTGCTGGTGGTGCCGATCCAGGCCGTTGTCGAGCGAGACGTCAAGGATGAGGAGACGGACGTGGTCTTCGTGGTCGTGGACGGCAAGGCCGTGCAGCGGGCCGTGAAGACCGGCATCTCGGATGCGACGCAGGTCGAGGTCGTCTCCGGGGTCAAGCCGGGGGACAAGGTGATCACCGGGCCCTACCGCTCGCTGCGTGACCTGGACGGCGGCGAGCAGATCCAGGTGACCGACCAGAAGCAGGAGGAGCGGTCCCGGCGCCAGAAGGCCAAGGAAGCGGCCAAGGACGAGAAGGAAGGAACCGAAGGGGATGTTCAAGTCGAGGTTGACTGAGGTGGATTGATGGCGCTGATCGAGATTCGGGACATCTACAAGATCTACGACATGGGCGCCGAGAAGGTGCACGCCCTCAACGGCGTGAACCTGGAGATCCAGCGCGGCGAGTACGTGGCGATCATGGGTTCGTCGGGGAGCGGCAAGTCCACCCTGATGAACCTGATCGGCTGCCTGGACACGCCGACCTCGGGCGTCTACCGCCTGAACGGCGTGGAGGTCCAGGTGCTGGGGGACACCGAGCTCGCGGGCATCCGCAACAAGGAGATCGGCTTCGTCTTCCAGACCTTCAACCTGCTCGCCCGCACGGACGCGCTGCACAACGTGGAGCTGCCGCTCATCTACTCCGGAGTGCCGCGCAAGGAGCGCCGCGCCCGGGCGGAGCGCGCGCTGCAGCGGGTGGGCCTCGGGGAGCGCATGCATCACAACCCGAACGAGCTCTCCGGCGGCCAGCGCCAGCGCGTCGCGATCGCCCGCGCCCTGGTCAACGAGCCGTCGCTCCTGCTCGCCGACGAGCCCACCGGCAACCTCGATTCGGCCACCTCCAAGGAGATCATGGACCTCTTCGACGAGCTGCACCAGGCGGGCAACACGGTCCTCCTCGTCACCCACGAGCCCGACATCGCCGACCATGCCTGGCGCCAGGTCCAGCTCCGCGACGGCAAGGTGACGGACGACCGGCCCACCTCCCGGGCCACGGCGGCCCAAGTGGCGGGGACACCGGCGGGGATACCGGTAACGTAATGATCCTCTCCGAGAACTTCCGCGTCGCCTTCTCGGCCATCCTTGCCAACAAGATGCGCTCGATCCTCACGACGCTGGGGATCATCATCGGCGTGGCCGCGGTAATCGCGGTCGTCTCGATCGTCCAGGGCCTCCAGTTCATGATGAACGAGGAGTTCCAGGGAGTGGGCGCGACCTACATGTTCGTCTTCCCCGACACGCAGCAGGGCGGCGGCCACGGCGTGGTCCTCGCGCGCCAGGTCAAGCTCACCTGGGAAGACGGCCAGGCCATCCGCGAACAGGTGCCGGGCATCAAGATGATCACGCCGGTCATCATGGGCTCCGAGGTGGCGAAGTACCGCGACCGCAGCCACCGGCCAGGGGCGATCTGGGGGGTGAACGAGGATTACCCCGAGGTGGCGAACCACACGGTGGACCGCGGCCGGTTCATCTCGCGCATCGACCTGCGGCACCGGCGCAAGGTGGCCGTGGTGGGGCAGGAGGTCGTGGACGAGCTGAACCTGGGGGCCAACCCGATCGGCAAGGAGATGTACATCGGCAGCCTGCCGGTGACGGTGATCGGGGTGATGGAGGAGCGGGGGCAGGCGCTCGGCCGCAACCGGGACGACCTCGTCTTCGTCCCATTCGACGCGGCCCTCACCCTGTTCGGGAGGGCGGCCGGAGACCAGGTCCAGCTCCAGATCCAGGCGGATGCGCCAGAGATGGTGGACGAGGTCAAGGGCGGTATCCAGAGGGTCCTGCGCCAGCGCCATCACATCACCCGTGGGGCGCAGGATGACTTCCAGGTGGTGATGCAGGACGAGATCCTCTCCGTCGTGAACCGGGTCCTGGGCATGGTGACGGCGGTGGTAGGCGGGGTGGTGAGCATCGCCCTGCTGGTGGGCGGCATCGGCATCATGAACATCATGCTGGTCTCGGTCACCGAGCGCACGCGGGAGATCGGCGTGCGCAAGGCAGTGGGAGCGCGGCGGCAGGACATCCTCGTCCAGTTCCTGATCGAAGCCGTCACACTCTCCTTCGTGGGAGGGGGTCTGGGCCTCGCGATCGGCTACGGCCTGGGCGCGCTGGTCTCAGCCGTGCTCCCCGGCGACTTCCCGCCCGCTTACGTGCCGCTCTGGGCCGTGGCCCTGGCCTTCGGGTTCTCGGCAATCGTCGGGATCTTCTTCGGGATCTACCCGGCGGGCAAGGCTTCGCGGCTCGATCCCATCGACGCGCTGCGCTACGAATAGCCCCTTCTGGACGCCGCTTCCGGCTTATTTTAAAATAAAGGATTGCAAGGGAGGGTTGTTCGGGTCTTCAACGCCGAAGGCATCGGCGCCTTCGCGCTGGCATTGGAGGGATGATCATGGCCACTACCGTCGAATCGCTCGTACCGAGCCCTGATCAAAAGTCGGACCTGCGTCCCACACTCGTCAAGTACCGCTTTCTCATCCTTGCCATGGTGATCTTCTTCGCCGGCCTTCTCCTGCTCATTTTTGCCGAGGAGCTCGGCGAGGTCTGGAGAGACCTGGGGATCTCCTTCATCGTGGCGGCGACTGTGGGCCTGGGCGTCGAGTTCTACACGCGCCGGGAGGCGGAGAGGGTGGTTGAGGACAAGCTAGGGCAGGTTATCGAAGCCCTGATGTGGCCGCGGCTGCTGGTGCTCCAGGATCTGATCCAAAACAACAGCCTGCGGGCTCTCGGAGTGAAGCAGGTCTACATCGACCGGCTGAAGTTGGACTTCCTGCACTACATCCGCGACGCCCAACCTGGCTGCGAGGTCCGGCTCATGGGTATTTGTATGAACCGTCTGGCGAACCAGGAGGCGCAGGCCATCCTGCGGGAAAGGCTGAACAGTGGCTGCAGCGTCAAGCTGCTTTTGCTGGAGCCGGATTCCCAGTTCGTGGCGACGCGCGCCGTAGAGGAGTGCCGGGATGCCGAGCAATTTCAGGCCGATGTCAAGGGATGGGATGAATTCCATCAACGCTTCTGGAAGCGGTTGCCGGCCGGCTTGCGCGAGCGCATGGAGATCCGCCACTACGACTCCGCTCCCGACTACTTCATCGTCGACAACGACCAGATGATGCTCGTCAGCTTCTATCTGCGGGGCCAGCGTGGTGAACGCGTCCCGCACATCGAGTTGGAGATCAAGGAAAATGGAGCCCATGTTGCCTTCCGGCGGCACTTCGATGCGATCTGGGCGGCGAGCGCAAGCGGGCAGGGCGCTTTACCGGCTCCCGTGAGCCTTGCGGACCGCCGACAAATATCGGTCCCGGTCCCCAAAGAACGGCGCCGCGAGCAGAGGCGGAAGGTGGAGAAGCCGGTTGCCCAGGAGCGCCGCAAGCAAACCTAGGTATCCGCCTTCCTTCTGCGTCCGCAACTTGTCCAGGGTATTGGGAAGCCTGGTGCCGGAGGTGGGAGTCGAACCCACACGCCCGCAAGGGGCGGGGGATTTTGAGTCCCCTGCGTCTGCCATTCCGCCACTCCGGCACGAGTGGAAAAGGGTATCCTAGGGGCTCCCATCACGGGTGTCAACCTGGCACACTCAAACGACCGTTTGATCTAAAGGGTTGACGAAAAGCCCCTGTGGGTGTTATAAATCCCGTGGCGTAAGCGGATGTTCCTCAGCGACTTACTGCCTTAACCTACAGCTCCACCATCCTGGTTCACCCAAGTCAAGGGGGTCGATGACGTGACATTCAAGGTCGGTCAAAAAGTGGTTTACCCCAACCACGGCGTCAGTCTGGTCGAGAAGATCGAGCCCGGACAGATAGATGGGGTGGCGCAGGTCTACTATCACCTCAAGCTCCTTGGTAACAACTCCCGGGTCATGGTGCCGAAAACGAACCTCGAGCTGGTGGGGCTGCGCCCGCTGTGCCAGCAGCGCGAGGTCCGAGCCCTCTTCGACATCCTCGAAGACGGGAACATCGACACCTACAAGGATTGGAAAGGCCGCTACAAGCAGAACCTGGACAAGATGAAGACAGGGCAGCTTGTTGAGGTCGCCGAGGTGCTCAAGAACCTGCGTCTCGTGAGTCAGCGCAAGAGCCTCTCCTTCCGCGAGAAGAAGATGTACGAGCGTGCCAAGTACTTCATCGTCAGCGAAGTAGCGCACGTCAAGAGCATCACCGAGCGGGAGTCCGAGGATCTTGTCGAGCGCGCCCTTAGCTCCAGCCTGGAGAAGCGGCAGCGCGCCAAGGCGAGCTGACCCACAACCTAGCGTGCTTCAGAGGCCGCCCGACGGGGCGGCCTTTTTCTTTCTCTCCCCCTGCCCGATTTATCCCCCCAATAGATACAATGCCGCTATGAACCGTCGACCGGCTGCGTGGCTCTTCGTCTGCCTCTTGATCACCCTCCTGACCGCGACGCTCGCAAGCGTCGCTCCGGCGCAGGAGAGCGCCGCTACCCGCAACGCGGCCTCGGCCCAGATCGAGACCGACCTGCGCCTGGAGCGCAAGCTCCTCTCCCTTGACCTCGCCGCCTACCGCGAAGCCCGCGCCCTGGAGATCCGTACCCGCGACCAGCTGACGACGGTCACCGGGCGGCTGGACCAGGCGCTCACGGGCAGCAGCATGTCCCTGGGAACGCTGGAGGGCGTCCACATGGAGCTCTCCTCGGCCCGCGCCGCGTCGCAGATCGCGGCCGACCGGGTGGAGTGGCAGATCCAGCGCCTGGAAGACCGGCTGCGGCGGATCGGTTTCCTGGAGGGGGAGGCCGGCCGGCCCGGCACGCCCACGGATCCGGTCTCGGGCACTTGGCAGGTGACAGTCCGGCCGCAGAACCAGGCGGGCACCTGGGAGCTGACCCTGAACGGCACCCTGGTGTCAGGGACCTACCGGATGAATGGGGGAGCCGCGGGATCGTTCCGCGGAACCTATACGGATAATCGCCTGCGGCTGGAGCGCGTCGACGCGGCCCGCGGGTTCGACAGCGTCTTCCTGGGCTCGGTGAACCCCGCGACCGGGGGTATGAGCGGGTCATGGACCGCTCAAGACCTGGCCAGCGGCCAACCCGCCCAGGGAGACTGGAGCGCCGTGCGGAACGGCGCCGGAAACGAGACACCTTGACCAAGGACAATCTGATCTTCGCGGCCTTCGGGCTGTTCCTCGGCTTCGTGGTCGCCTGGCTCATGTTCGAGAAGGTGACGATGCGCCAATCTCCGCGCGCCGTACCGGGCCAGACTGCGGTCGGAGGCCCGGCAACGGCCGGGGCAACCGGGGCGATGGGGGCACCGCCGTCCACCGGTATGCCGGGCGAGGGTCCCGCTTCCCCGGGCCCCTCTTCAGGAATGCCGTTGGACATGAGCCGTCTCGAACAGCTCCAGCAGCAGGTCCAGGCGGATCCGAACAACCCCGACGCGATCCTGGCCCTTGCCCACGAGACCTACGATATCGCGCAGCAGGTCCCGAACCCGGCCGGCTCCCGCCCGCTCTGGATGCAGGCACGCGACCTCTACACCCGCTACGTCGAGCTGCGGCCGGATGATCCCAACCTGCCCAACATCCTTTCGGACCTGGGCGTCTCCTACCAGGAGCTGGGCGAGTTCGACCAGGCGCTGGAGATCTTCCGCCGGGTCCAGGGGATTGCGCCCGACCACTGGCAGTCGCTCTACAACCAGGTGGTGGTGCTGGCCTTCAGCAAGAAGGAGATCGACGAGGCCAGGAAGGTCCTGGCGGAGCTGCAGCGGGTGCAGCCGAACAACCCGGACGTCCAGCGCCTCGCCGAGGCGGTCGAAGCGCAGCGGAACGCCGCCTGATCCATGACACGCCTCCTCGCCCTGGGGGCGCTCGCCGTTGTCCTCTGGATTTTCCTGGAGATGGGGTGGGCCCGGCTGAAGCGGGCGTTGGGGGCTGGGCGGCCATCCCGATCGATGAAATCTCCTGAGATCCCCCTGATCCGGTGCTCGGGGTGCGGGGTGCATGTGCCTCGCGGGCGGGTGGTGGGTGGGCTTTGTGAGCAGTGCAGCCCTCACCCCCGGCCCCTCTCCCAGCCGCACACCCGGACCCCCGGGAGAGGGGAGAGCACGAGATCCGACAGTTAGGCCAACCGTGGCTTGTTCGAGAGACCCTGGAACGATAGCGTTGGGGTCGATGCGACTCAACGATCCCGACTTGATCCTCCAGCGGATCCACGAAGCCATCCGTTGACCCTCTTCTCGATACCCCCCACGGATGGAGAAGACGCTGGATCTAGCGAGCCCCCCTCTCCCGGGGGTCCGGGTGTGCGGCCGGGAGAGGGGCCGGGGGTGAGGGCCCTCCTCGCCGACATCGCCCTTCCCGTTCCCCTCCCTGAGCCTCTGGTCTACGAAGTGCCGCCGAACCTTGCCCCCCTGGCCCGGCCGGGGGTTCGCGCCCGGGTACGGCTGGGCAAGCGGCGGCTGACCGGCATCATCGTCAAAATCCACGAGACCCCCCCTGAAGGAGTAACCCTCCGGCCGATCGAGGAGATCATCGATGTCGAGCCGGTGCTCCCTCCTGACCTGATGGCGCTGGCCGGGTTCACGGCTGACTACTACCTCGCTCCGCTCGGCGAGGTCTTCCGCTCCATGCTCCCGTCTGACCTCCCCCCGTGGGGAGACCGCCGCGTGTGGCTCACGGATGCGGGCGCGATGGCCCCTCCCCGGGGTGATGCCGAGGCCGCGGT
Source organism: uncultured Holophagales bacterium (assembly GCA_963741305.1). Lineage (GTDB taxonomy): Bacteria > Acidobacteriota > Thermoanaerobaculia > Multivoradales > UBA5704 > DATMER01. The sequence goes on from CAVUHL010000003.1 coordinate 2,196,496, forward strand.
GATCGAAGCCCTGCGGGAGGGCGGGCGGATGTCCGTTGCCGAGCTTCAGGGGAAGGTCGGGCTGGCGAACCTCAGCGAGGTCCTCGCGTCGCTCGGGGAGCGGGGGAGGATCTCGGGGGAAGAGAAGAACCCGCGGTCGGCGCGCTACATCTCGGCCGTGGAGCTGGCTCCGGGCGGGCTCGCCACCCATCTCGCCGCAGCCGGCCGCTCGGCCCCGGGCAGGTCCGTGGTGGAGTACATGGCCGCGATCCAAAGGCCGGCCACGACGGCCGAAGTCTCCGCGGCGGTGGGCTGCACTCCGGCGGTGGTGAAGCGCCTGGTCTCCCTCGGCATCCTGCGACAGTTCACCCAGGTGGAGCGGCTCTCCCTGGACCGCCACCGCCTCGCGCCCAAGGAATCCGCGGAAATCCATCTGCGTCCCGATCAGGATGTCGCGTTGCGCCGGCTGACCGAGGTGCTCGACCGCCGCGAGTTCGCGCCGCTGCTCCTCCAGGGGATGACCGGCTCGGGCAAGACCGAGGTCTACCTGCGGGCGGCCGAGGCGGCGCTGGCCCGCGGACGGGCCGCGGTCCTCCTGGTGCCGGAGATCGCGCTGGTGCCGGCACTGGCCCGTGCGGTCGAGCAGCGGTTCGGCCCGGAGCTGGCGATCCTCCATTCGGGCCTGGGCACGGGGGAGCGGCAGCAGGAGTGGGAGCGGGTGCGCAAAGGCGAGGCGCGGGTGGTGCTCGGCCCCCGCTCGGCCCTGTTCGCGCCGGTCCCGGACCTCGGCCTGATCGTGATCGACGAGGAGCAGGACACCGCCTACAAGCAGGAACTGACGCCGCGCTACCACGCCCGCGACCTGGCGCTCGTCCGAGCCCGGGATGCCGGCGCCGTGGCCTTGCTCGTCTCGGCTACCCCTAGCCTCGAAAGCCTCTACAACGTGCAACGGGGGAAGCTGGAGCTTCTCGAGCTGACCGAGCGCGCCGGACAGGGCTCGCTGCCCGAGGGCATCCTGGTGGACCTGCGGCAGGAAGGGCTGTCGCGGCGGCCCGGCGAGGTCCACTTTTCCGAAAGGCTGCGCTACGAGATCGCGGAAGCCCTCACGGCCGGCGACCAGGTGATCCTGCTGCGCAACCGCCGAGGCTATGCGCCGGTCCTCCTCTGCCGGGCCTGCGGCGAGGACTTCCGCTGCGACGATTGCGGCCTGCCGCGCACCTATCACCGCCGGATGCGCCGCCTCCTCTGCCACTACTGCGGCTCGGCCGTCGCCGCGCCCGAGCGTTGCCCTCAGTGCAAGGAAGAGGCGCTGGAGCCGATCGGAGCCGGCACCGAAAGGGTGGAGGAGACCTTCAAGGAGCTGTTCCCCGAGGCCAGGGTGGACGTCCTCGACCGCGATACGGCCCGCCGACAGGGAGGGCTCGCCGCGCTCCTGGAGAGGTTCGAACGGGGAGAGGTCCAGGTGCTCATCGGCACCCAGATGGTCTCCAAGGGCCATCACTTCCCGGGCGTGGCATTGACCGCCGTCCTCGCCGCGGACGCCTATCTCGGCTTCCCGGACTTCCGCGCCGTGGAGCGCACCTACCATCTCCTGACCCAGCTCGCCGGACGGGCAGGGAGGGGAGAGAAGGCGGGGAGGGTGGTCATCCAGACCTACCATCCAGAGCACTACGCCATCCAGGCCGCGCTGAACCAGGATGATGCCGGGTTCATCCGCGAAGAGATGCGCTTCCGCCGGGTCTTCCACTATCCGCCCTACACCCGGATGGTCCAGCTCCTGGTGAGGGACAAGGACCGCGACAAGGCCTGGAAGGTGATCTCCGAGCTGGCCGCGGACCTCGCCGCGCATCCGCTCTCCCGCGGAGTGCGGATCTCGGGCCCGGCCCCCGCGCCCCTGGAGCGCCTGAAAGGGCAGTGGCGCTTCCAGCTCCTGGCCCGCTCGGCGGTCTTCCACGACCTCCGCCGGATGCTGCGCGAGGTGCTGCCGACGAACCCGGCCTATGACCTGGTGGTGGATGTGGACCCGCAGCAGCTGCTGTAACCCCTACCCTCCCAAAACATCCCGAAACATCGCGTCATAGCGACCTGCCTGAAGACGCCAGTCCCAGGCCTCTACTACGGCCGCGCGGTTGGCGCGCCCGAGGCGTTCCCGCAACTCAGGGTCGTCCCGCAGCCAGCGGAGCTTCTCGGCGATGTCGGCCGCGTCCCGTTCGACGAAGAAGCCGTTCTCGCCGTCGCGGATCAGCTCGGGCATGTTGCCCACGCGCGTCGTGACCACCGGCAAGCCGCAAGCCGCCGCCTCCAGGGCGGGGTTGGGTGTCCCGTCAGTGCGGCTGGCACAGACGTAGACGTCGAGCGAGTGGTAGAAGTCGAGCATCTCCTCCCGGTTTCGCCACTTCTGCTCACGCGCGGCCAGGCGCAGCTCCGCGCCCTCGACCGCCGCGACGGCGGGAGCGATGAATTCGTGCACGCCCCGGTGACCCTCCCCGTGGTTGGTCAGGCTCCCCGCCCAGCCGACCCGCAAGGAGCGCATGGGCGCCGGCTGACTCGGCGGCGCGGGCCGGAAGAAGTCGGTGTCAACCCCATTGGGCGTGTAGTAGACCGGCTGGCTGAGCAGTGGCCCGAACTCCTCGAGCAGCAGCCGGTTGTTGACGAACACGGCACGCGCGAGCTCCTCGATCGTAGCGAGCCCCGGCGCCCGCCAGGCACCATCGAGCTCGTAGTGGCTGCAGATGCCCATGACCAGACGGCCGCGGAGCTTCCGCAGCTCCTCTCTCAGGTGGCTCAGTGCCTCGACCTGGAGCCAGAAGTAGAGGAGCACGCAGTCGGCGCGCTCGAGGTCAGCGGCGGTGACCTCGGCCTGAAAGCGCTTCACGACCTCGTAAGTGCCGCCGAGTGCCCTCGCCAGCCCGTCGGTCTTGCGGTCATGCGCCCAATCCGGGCGATTGACGATACACAGTACGATGGGGCGCCCGGAGCTCAAGGAGGATCCCCCCAGAGCAGCCAGTGGGTCGTGCGCGGCGACGAGGGGTCGAGGTCGTCATCCGTCAAAGCAGTCCTCAGCGCGTTCTGCGGCGGCAGCCGTACGGCATCGGCGGTGAGCGTGGCGCGCCAGCCGTGCCAGCCGTCGTCGACCTCTTTGGGATCGTAGACCTTGTGCACGTACTTGCTGATCGCGTGCTCACGGCTGAGGAAGAGATAGTGCAGCAGCCGGAACCGTTGGGGCGCGATGCGCCTCCCGGAGAAGCCGACCAGGTGTCCTCCCGAGTTGGCGAGGTCGACGGGCTCAGCCTGCCGCTTCCAGGCGATCACGCGATGTTGGGGGCTGGGTGCGAACGGGTAGTACCAGCGCATGGTGCGGCGGTAGTCCCGATGATCGTGATCGGGCGCTTCGCGCGTCGGCACGAAGGCGAACTCCGAAAAGTCGACCGCGTTGTAGCCGGCCGCATCGGCCTCGGCAAAGGCTTCGGCGAGCGTCTGCCCGGAGCGCGGCGGCAACGGGACCTCGTCAGGGTCGAGGTGCAGGAACCAGTCCGCCGATTGCTCGGAGGCGATCTCCTCTTTGCGTTGCAGGATCCGGCGCCAGCGGTAGACGCCGTCGCGGGGGAGCCGCTCGATGCCGCGCAATCCGGCCCCGAGGTAGCGCTTTGCGATCTCGACGGTGCGGTCGGTCGATTCGTTGTCACAGAGGTACGCCTCGACGCCTTGGGAGGACAGGTGCTCCAGGCAGCCGCCGATGAACCTCTCCTCGTTGTAAGCGGCAATGATGGCCAGGGCTCGCATGCCGCATAGGATAATCGAGCCGGTACACCCAACACCGAGCCGATCCCTTTCAGGAGGATGGATGAGCGAGGAATCGGCCGCCGAGCGCCTGCGCTTCGCAGGGCTCCTCACCGCGGCCTTCGTAGTCCTGACCGTGCCGCGCCTGCTCCTGCACGAGCTATGGCGCGACGAGGCCTGGATCTGGCTGGTGGTTTCCGAGAGCCGCGGGTTTTCCGAGCTGTTCGCGCCGCTGTCCCGCAGCGGCCAGGGCTATCTCTTCCCCGTGCTCTGCGATCTGGCGGAACGGGTGTGGGCATCGCCGCGGGCCATGCAGCTCGTCCACCTTCTCCTGGCCAGTGGCGCGGCCTTCGCGTTCGCCCGCTGGGCGCCGCTCGGCCGCCGCGAACGCGCGCTCTTCGTGCTTGGCTACTTCCCGTTCTACGAATACGCGGTGATCAGCCGCCACTACGCCGGCGGAGCCCTCCTCGCCTGGCTGGCCTGCGCCGCGGCCCTCAGCCGCCGGCCGGCCCTCGCGCTCGGGGCGCTGCTTGCCCTGCTCTGCCAGACCACCGTCTACGGCTACATCCTGGCCATCGCCATCGCCGCCGGATGGCTGCTCGACCGCCGGCTGCGCCGCGCCGAGCTGCCGCCGATCCCCAGGTCCGAGGCCGCGGGCGGTATCGGGCTGGCGCTGGCCGGCGCCATCGCGGGGCTCGTCCAGCTCATGCCCAGCTCCGGCACCAGCTTCGCGCCGAGCTGGCGCTTCGGTTGGGATCCGGCGCATGCCGGCAAGGTTCTGATGATGCCCTGGCGCGGCCTCATGCCTCTTCCGTGGCCCGGGCTGCATTTCTGGAACACCAACCTGCTCGATCCCTGGCCGGCCCTGAAAATGGTGGGGGGATTGCTGGCGCTGGGGTTGGCCGTCCTCCTGCTCTGGCGCCGGAAAGTGGCCCTGACGACCTTCTGCCTCGGCGCCGCCGGCCTGCTCGCCTTCGGCTACGTGAAGATCGTCGGCGAGGTGCGCCACCAGGGCCACTTCTGGCTTCTCTTCGCCGTGGCGCTCTGGCTGGGCGGCGGTTTTCAGGAAGACCGCCGGTCCTGGCGCACCCGCGTTTTCCTGGTCCTCCTGATCGTCCACTGCGGTGCTGGCGTCTACGCCAGCGTGATGGATCTGCGTCATCCGTTCTCGAATGGCGCCGCGACCGCGGAGTTGATCCGCAGCGAAGGATTGGATCGGTACCCGTTGCTCGGTCATCGCGAGCCCCCGGTATCCCCGGTGGCGCTCGCCCTCGGAAAACCGCTCTACTCTCCGGCGCGGCGCGTCTTCACAACCCGTCCGGATTGGGGGCCGGAGCAGCGGGAGCTCAGCCCGCAAGAGGTGCGTTGCGCCGCCCGGGAGCTGGCCCGGCGGGAGGGGGAGGACGTCGTCCTCGTCATAAACTGGGAGCTTCCGCCGTGGGAGGAAGTGGATGCAGCCGGCTCCAGGCTCGGCGCGATCGTGGCATCGGAGGACTACCGCCTCTATCGGCTACGGCATGAGCGCTTGGAGGGAACTGAGCAGACGGCGGGTTGTGGGTCCCTCACCCCCAGCCCCTCTCCCACCGCACGCCCGGACCCCCGGGAGAGGGGAGCGCGCTAGATCCAGCCTCATCTCCATCCCTGGCTTTGAATCCGGCTCCCTCTCCCGCGGCGGGGGAGGGCTGGGGAGGCATTGCTCATCTCCAAGCCAGAGCCGCCCGGCAAGAAGCGGGAGCCGCTCGAAGAGAAGCGGAGGCTGCTTGCGTTGAAATGACAGCGGCTGCTCAAGAAACCATGGCCGCTTACGTTGAAGGGACAGCGGCTACTTAAGAAGCCATGGCTGCTTGAGTTGAAGGGATAGCGGCTGCTTAAGAAGCCATGGCCCCTTGTTCTCGAGCTGAAGCTGCTTGGTGAGAAGCGAGAGCTGCTTGGACAGAAGGGGGAGCCGCTTGGGCTGGAGCGGAAGTCGCTTGCGGTTGAGGCGGGAAGCCCGGAGTTGAATCCGAAGCCCCCGGAGGGGGCGGCAGCGTGTAGCCCGGGGCGTGAGCCCCGGGAACGGGGCCAAACACACCCTCAAGCCCCGGAGGGGCGGCAGATCTTCCCCCACCCGCCGCGGGGCTGACGCCCCTGGCCCCGCTGCCGCCCCTGCCGGGGCTCGGATTGTTTTGGGCTGCTTCCCGGGGCTCACGCCCCGGGCTACACGCTGCCGCCCCCTCTGGGGGCTGGGGGAGACGGTACCGGAGTAAGGTCAAACCGGATCAAGACGCCGTCGATCGCGCCCGGCGTCTCCACCGGGAGCGCCGGCGTCTCGCTCGGGTAACTCCCCGAGTAGCTCAAACTGGAGGGGGAACGGCTCCCCCTCCCCGCGGTGGGGCAGGAGCGGCAGCCGTCCCGAGGGAGAGCCCCCGTCATGACGCGTCATTCCCGATTCTGTATCCCCGTCCTTCTCCTGACATCCGTCCTCCTGGCCTCGCCGGCCTCCGCCGCCGTTCGTGGACCGGCCGCCGGCTGGCTCGAAGCGCCCGGCAACATTCTCTCCGGGCTCTGGCAGTCGGTCCTGAAGCTGGTCCCCGCGGTCGCCGCGAGCCGGGGCGGCATGGACCCGGACGGTCAACCGAAGCCAACGACAACGGGCGAGGAGGGGGATTCCCGCCTCGGCATGGACCCGGACGGGCGGACCTAGGCGTCCCTCTCTTGGGAGCTGGATGACCGCCGGCATGGTCCGGCGGTCTTTTTGTTTCCCTTCCGCCACAATCATCGGCAGTTAATGTAACATGGGCGTCGCGTACTCACGCAACCAATAGGAGGAGAGCGATGACGGAGCGGCACATCTCGGAGGAGGAGCAGCGGGCTGCGGTTGAGAAGCTACGCGGCTGGGCGCAGTGGGCATCCTTGGAGCCTCTGTCGCCGGAGGCGCGGCTCTCCCGCGTGGAATCAGATCCGGGCTTCCACACCTTCGGGTTCTACGAGCGTCTCCTCGAAGCGAGCCGCTGGTACATGCGCACCGAGCCCCGGGAGGCGGTGGATGTCGTTCAATTGGCCATCGCCGTCCTCGAGCGGCTCGACTCGGCCGAGATCGGCGCCGAGAGGAGGGCCGACCTCCAGGCTGCCGCCTGGGCAACCCTGGGCAACGTCAAGCGGCTGGCTTCGGACTTCGAGGGCTCGCGCCGCGCCTTCAACGAAGCATGGCGAATCCTTGAAATGGGAACGGGAGACTCGCTACAAGCCGCGAATGTCCTCATCTTGGAGGCGGGTTATGTCCGAGACATCGGCGAGTTCGAGACGGCCGAAGCCGCAATTGAAGAGGCGCTGGAGATCTATCAGGCGGCTGGGGATGCTCACCTGCAGGGCCGAACGCTCCTCAAGATGGGGAACGCCATTGGTTATCTCTATCCCGAGCGTGGGCTCGCTCACATCCGGAAGGGGCTCCCCCTCATCGATCGGACGGTGGAACCGCGTCTTGAGCTTTGTGCAGAGCACGACCTCGCATGGTTCACGAACGACAGTGGCCAGCCGAAGGAGGCGCTGGCCGTCCTCGACCGGGCGCGCCCCCTCTACCAACAGTTCCCGGACAAGTGGACGCAGCTCCGCCTTCACTGGCTGGAAGGGAGGATCGCGAGGAACCTCGGCGACCTCTCCGGTGCGGAAGACATCTTCCGGCAGCTCTGGGAGGAGCTTCGGGCCCGCGACCTCAACCATGAGCTCGTGCTCGTTTCGATCGACCTCGCCGAGGTGCTCGCCGCCAAGGGCGAACCGAACCGTGCCGCGGAGCTTATCGGGCAGTCCTATCCGATCCTGGTCTCCTGGGGCCTTCACCGGGATGCCCTTGCCGCATGGCTCGTCTTCCAGGACGCGCTCGACCAGGGGCAGATCGAGGGGATCTTCGAGCGGATCCGGGGGTATTACCGCCGCCATTGGGTGAAGCCCGTGGCGTTTGGAGGGTGAGGCGGAAGCCAGGAGTTAATCCGAAAGCCCCCGGAGGGGGGCGACGGCATGTAGCCCGCGGCGTCAGCCCGGGGTTGAGGGTAAACAAATATCCAACAAGCCCGAAGGGGCGACGGCAGCGGCGCAAGCCCCGTGGCGGGTTGGGGCTCCCGGGGCTCGCGCCTGGGGCCTCCGCCGTCGCCCCTGCGGGAGTTGGGAGGTTTTGGTGGTCTCCTGGGCTGAAGCCGGCCCCGGGCGACACCTCCCCCCACCCGCTACTCGCCCTTGCGTTACGCTTTTGTTACGCTATGATGGATATGGCTGAAGGAGGTAAACAGGTTCATGAGCTACGACCCCTGGGATCCTAATGACCCCTTGCGCAAAATGATGGAAGAGATGGAGCGAATCCGGCGAATGACGGAGCCCTATTCAGATGCTGTTCGCCAAGCACAGCGAGATCTAGAGTGGATGAAGCGGGACGATATTGTTGGCCAAATGCAGCGGCAACTTCAAAGTGAGCGTGAGTGGCAGCGGTATGCTGTTAATGAAGGGCGCGCGATTCTACAGGCATTTGAGGAGCGCCGTGAGATTCGAAATCAGTTAGAACAAGGTCAAATTCAGAGGCAGATGACTGAGGCACTCAACACATCCAGGCTCGGAAGTGTGCTGCGAGAAGCTGCTGCCGCCGGGGATATCTTCTTTGAACATCGCAAACTGATCAACGGGTACGTTTCTGGTACTTTCTCTGGCGCGAGAACGTTGCCGGTTGCGCCATCGGCCGAGTCCAGTTCATTTCAGCAGACAAATCAGCAACTTGCCGAAAGCTACGAAGCACTCAGCGAGTCGATGGAGCCTGAGGGGGATGAGAATGCCCCACCCTCGGCGCAGAAGATGACGACGGTCGAGGCGTTCACAAGTGCCGAAGTTGTCGAGGAACTGGTAGCCCCATCTGCGGTAAAGGAGGAGGCTGAGGAAGCCGAGGCCGGGGTAGCCGATGACCGCCAGAACCGACGTCAACTCAGAGAGGAGCTTCAACAAGAAAGTCAACATCAACTCAGGCCAGCTCTTGAAGCTCTAGATCCCAGACTCATCAAGATGTGGGATGGGGGAGGCTTAGCCCTCTCGGGTGAAAACCCGGACCAAGTCCGGCACTTTTCTGCTTCTCGGCGCGAGTTGATGACTCACGTGCTCCACCTACTGGCTCCCGACGACGAAATCCGCAAGTGGAACACCGAGCCGAGTCTGTATCACGAGGGTAAGCCGACCCGAATGGCCCGGCTTCGCTATATCTGCCGCTCGATAGATCAAGCACCCTTTGGGGAGTTCGTCAAGAGTGACTGCCGATCGATGCTGGCGACCTTCGACCTATTCCAACGGGGAACTCACGAGTTAGAGGTGGGCTTCACGCCTGAGCAACTGAAAGCACTTGCTGCTCGCGCAGAGCATCATCTCCTGTTCTTGTTACAACTCGGTACCTCGCAGAACTGAGATCGCCAAGCTCTGAGTGAAGGAAGAGCTGCAGCCGGGCCCCAGGCAGCCCTCACCCCCATAGGCGTTACCTTTGAGTCCGGACGTGGTCGGCTCCTCCCGGCCCAACGGGTCGGCAGAACGGAGCCCAGGGCTGAAGGCCGAAGGCCGATGCCCTGGGTAACGACGAGAAGAGGTTTGCGGCCTGAAGGGCCGCGAGAGTTCTGCTTGCGAAGCCGTGCCGCCCGTTCTCGCGGCCCTTCAGGCCGCATGGTTGTGTGGGTGTTTTTCCCAGGGCATCGGCCTGCGGCCTCAGCCCCGGGCTGGACTCTGCCAACCCGTTGGGCCGGGCGTCCCCCCTAGCCCCGCTGTCGCTGACGGGGCCGCATCAACGACTCGGCCTCTGCATGCTAGACTTGTCCTCACCGTGTTGCGCTCCTACGGTCCTTGTGATGGAATCACGGTCCAAGCGGAGCCGGGAGGTTACCGATGTCCATCCCTCTCCAGAACGAAATCCACTATCCCGAGACCGACGGCCGGCCGCCGGAGACCCAGATCCATGGCGAGATCCTCAGCGACCTGCGATTCGCGCTGGTCCGGCGCTACGCCGACGTGCCGGATGTCTACGTCTGGGGCAACCTCTTTTTTTATTACCGGGAGGGAGACCCCAGAGCCTGCGTAGCACCGGATGTCTTCCTGGTCCGAGGCGTCGGCAAGAAGAAGGAAGACCCCCGCCGGACCTACAGGGTTTGGGAAGAGGACGGCCGGGTGCCTTCTCTCGTCATCGAGCTGACTTCGGAGAGCACCAGGGATGAGGACATAGGAAAGAAGAAGCTGTATGAGCGGCTGGGGGTGGAGGAGCTCTTCCTGTTCGATCCTTGTGGAGAGTATCTGTGGCCTCGGCTCCAAGGCTGCCGGCTGGAGGACGGGAGATACCAGCAGCTTCCGTTAAAAATGGATGGGTCGCTGGAGAGCCGCACGACGGGCTTGGTCTTGAAACCCGAGGGATCTCGACTTCGGCTGCAGGACAAGGAGACCGGAGAGATCCTCCTGTCCGCCACAGAGGCAGATGAGGCTCGTCTGGCAGCCGAAGCGCGGCTCCAGTTGCTCGAAGCGGAGCTGAAGCGCCTTCGCGAACGGCACGAGTAAGGTCAAACCGGATCAAGACGCCGTTGATCGCGTCCGGCGCCTCCACCACCCTGACCGGAATCGTCTTCAACGCGCCGCAGACCCTCTTCAGCCCCTCCGAGATCGTACCGGACGGGCTCCGGACGGCTTCCAACGTGCTCAAAATCCTTCAGATCGTGATGCGGATGGCTCCGAACGCGTTCAGAATGACTTTGGACGCGATGCGAATGACTTAGGTCGCGTCCAAAGTCGTTCCGACGCGTCTCGAACGATTCCAGACGCGTTCAAAGTCATTTTCATCGCGTTCAAAGTCATTTGGATCGCGACCAAACTCATTCTGAACGCGTCCAAAATCGATTTCATCGCGGGCAAAGTCATTCTGAACGCGTCCAAAATGATTCAGGACGCGTGCGAAGTCATTCTGATCACGGTCTAAATGACTTTGGACGTGGTCAAAGTCAATCTGAACGCGTCCAAAGTCATTCTGGTCGCGTTCGGAGCGATTCTGAGCGCGTTCGGCGTGTTCCGCGGTGGGTGAAGGGGCCAGGGGAACCCGTCGTTTTAAGCCCTCACCCCCGGCCCCTCTCCCGGCCGCACGCCCGGACCCCCCGGGAGAGGGGTTGGGGGTGAGGGCTTGTCCCCAGCCCCCCCGTCTGGTAGTTTGCCCGGCGGCATGCAGAGCACAGACGCTTCCTTCGACGCGCAGCTCGTGGAGCTTCGCCGCCGTATCGAGGAGCTCGAGGGCTATCCGGCTGGCGGTGGGCACGAGCGCGAGCTGGAGCGCCTGCGCAACACGCTCCGCAAGTCCACCTCCGAGATCTTCGGCAATCTCACCCGCTGGCAGAAGACCCTGGTCGCCCGCCACCAGGACCGGCCCTACACCCTTGATTACGTCGGCTATCTGATGGAGAACTGGGTGGAGGTCCACGGCGACCGCGCCTTTGCCGACGATCCCGCGATCGTCTCGGGGTTCGCGACCTTTCGGGGACGCAGCGTGGCCGTCATCGGCCATCAGAAGGGGCGCGACACCAAGGAGCGGATCATCCGCAACTTCGGCCAGCCGCGGCCCGAGGGCTACCGCAAGGCACTGCGCGTCATGAAGCTGGCGGAGAAGTTCGGCATCCCCGTGCTCACCTTCATCGACACGGCCGGCGCCTTCCCGGGGCTCGACGCCGAGGAGCGCGGACAGGCCGAGGCCATCGCCCGCAACCTCATGGAAATGTCCGTGCTGCGGGTGCCGATTGTGGTCACCATCACCGGCGAAGGCGGCAGTGGCGGCGCTCTCGCCCTGGGCATCGGCGACCGCGTATTCATCCTGGAGTACGCCACCTACTCGGTGATCTCGCCCGAGGGGTGCGCGGCCATCCTCTGGAAGGACCAGGACAAGAAGGCCGAGGCCGCCGAGGCCATGAAGATGACCGCGCCCGACCTCCGGGAGCTGGGCGTCGTCGACCACATCATCCCCGAGCCGCCAGGCGGCGCCCACACCGATCCGGAGACGGCCTGCCGCCGGGTTGGCGACACCATCGATGCCGCCCTCGCCGAGCTGCAGCGCCTCAGCCCCAATGACCTCATCGCCCGCCGTTACGCCAAGTTCCGGACCCTCGGGGTTTACGACGAGTCCTGATCCCTCCTCCCGTGAGGAGCGCCGAATCGATTGGGTCGCTGCGGAGGTCCCTGCCGCCGCTGCCGAGCTGGAGCTGGCCGGCTTCCCGCCCTGGCTCGCGGCTCCGCTGGCCCGCCGCGGCGTGAGCGATGCCGGATCGGCCGAGCTGTTCCTGAACCCGACCCTGGAACAGCTCCACGACCCGTTCCTCCTCGCCGGCATGGAGGAGGCGGTCGAGCGGCTCCTCCGCGCCCGGGCGGATCACGAGAAGGTCGCCATCGTCGGCGATTACGACGTCGATGGGGTGACTTCGACCGCGCTCCTCCTAGCCGTGCTCGGCGCCTGCGGGATCGATGCGGTCGCGATCCTGCCGCATCGGCTGCGCGAGGGATATGGCTTTCAGCCGGTCCACGTGGACCGCGCCCGGGAGCTGGGCTGCCGCCTGATCGTCACCGCGGATTGCGGCAGCTCGTCGGCCGCTGCCGCGGAGCATGCCTTCGCCAACGGGATCGAGGTCGTGGTCACGGACCATCACCTGCCCGGGTGCGAGCTGCCGCCGGGGACGCTCCATATCAACCCGCACCAGTCGCGCTGCACCTATCCCTTCCGGGACCTCGCCGCGGCCGGGCTGGCCTTGAAGCTCGCGCAGGCGTTCGCTGGCCGTTGCGGGCGGAATGTCGATCCAGCCCGGCTGCTGCGCATCGCCTGCCTGGGGACGATCGCCGACCTGGTGCCCCTCCATGGGGAGAACCGGGTGATCGCCACGCTTGGGTTGCGCGCCCTGGCGGAGCCGCGGTCCGAGGGGCTCAAGGCGCTGATCCGGCAATCCGGGGTGAAGCCGCCGTTCAGCGCCGCGGACGTGGGCTACCGGCTGGGACCGCGCCTCAACGCCGCCGGCCGTCTCGACAACGCGGAAAAGGCACTGGAGCTGCTGATGAGCCGCGATCCCAAGCGCGCCACGGAGCTGGCCGTCGAGCTCGACGGTTGGAACCGCGAGCGCCAGACGGAAGAGGCCCAGGTAGTGGACGAGGCCCGCCAGCAGTTCTCCGCCAAACCCCTGCCGCCGATCCTCGTGGCCTGGAGCCCGGAGTGGCACAAGGGGGTGGTCGGGATCGCGGCCGGCCGCATCGCCAAGGAGCTGCGCCGTCCCACTCTTCTTCTGTCGGTAGAGGGCCCACTGGCGACCGGCTCGGGCCGCAGCGTGCCCGGCCTGGAGCTGCACAGCTTCCTCTCCGCCTGGAATGACCGGATGGAGCGTTTTGGAGGCCATGCCCAGGCGGTAGGCCTGACCGTGCGGCTGGACCGCCTCGAAGGTCTCCGGAGCGAGTGGGAAGAGGCAGGCCGCGAGTGGCCCGACTCGCTGCTGGCGGGCCGGCACGAGTACGAGCTGCACTTGCAACCGCGGCAGATCTCGCTCGCTCTCCTGCACGACCTCGCGAAGCTCGAGCCTTTCGGCCAGGGCAATCCGCGGCCCCTGGTGCGCACGGGGCCCCTCCGGCTCGACGGTGCACCCCGGGCCTTCGGCGGCGGCCATCTCTCAGCCCGCACCCGGGGAGCGGATGGCACCACGATCGAGCTGGTGGGCTGGGGCTGGCAGGGGAGGGCCGCCGACCTCGACGGCGCCTTCGAGGTGCTCGGCCACCTGGAGCCGGATTCTTACCGGGGCGGCGTGGTGCTGAGGCTGCTGGATGCGCGGGGAATATGAGGCCCTCACCCCCCGGCCCCCTCTCCCGGTCCCCCAAGCACACCCGCCCCGGGAGAGGGGGAGACTTACACAAGCAAGAGGATGCAGGTGGAAGTAGAAGACGCAACTCCGGAGCTTGTTCAGCCTCTAAAAGACGGAGCTCGCAGACCAAGGTTCATGCAAGTCTCCCCCTCGCCCGGGGAGGGTGTGCTCGGGGGACCGGGAGAGGGGGCCGGGGGGTGAGGGCTCCGGCTCCGGAGTGGATCAAGCATAGAATGACCACCTGATGGCACGCCGCTCCAACATTTCCAAGCTCCGCTACCTTCTTCTCTTGGTGATGGTGGTGCTCGTGGGCTCCCTCGCCGGCCTGTTCATCTTCGGCCGGATCGGCAGGGATCCGATGCGCCGGCAGCCGGAAGCGGGGGAGATCTCGAAAGCCGGAGAGGGCACGGCCCTCATAGGCGAGGACTTCGATTACACCTTCACCGAGCGCGAGCGCCCGATCTTCCGCATCCGGGGCGACAGCATCCGCGCCGACCAGGGGGGCACGATCTTCCTCGACGGCGTCGGCCTCACGCTCTATGACGAAGTGGGGCGCGCCTACCACGTGGAGAGCAAGCAGGCGAGCTTCAACCGCGAGAGCAACGAGGGCCGGCTCCAGGGCAACGTGGTCCTCAAGGGCCCGGATGGGCTGGTGCTCCGCACGGCGCAGCTCCACATCAACGAGAAGGGGAGGGTGCTGGTCAGCCCCAAGCCGGTGGTGATCCGCTATGCCGAGATGTATGTCGCCAAGGCCGACAAGATGCGGGTGACCCTGAACGACGAGATGTTCGTGCTCGCGGGCCATTCGCGGGTGGACAGCCTGCCCGGCGCGGAATTCCCCATCGCTCTCTCGGCCGACCGTACCGTCTACGACCGCAAGCAGCGGCTCCTGCGGGTGGAGGGCAATGCGGTGCTGCGGCGCGGTCCCGAGCTGGTCCGGGCCAAGAGGCTGAGCGCCAATCTGACCGAGGACGAGAGCGGCCTGACCTTCGTCCGTGCCCATTGGAACGTCAGCGGCCGGCTGTCCGGCTCCGACGGCAGCCCCACGGCATCGGTCGTCCGCTTCTCGGGCCGGGACCTTGCCGTCCAGTTTCAGCCCGGCTCGGAGAACCAGGCGCGCAGGGTGGTGCTCGACGGGGGCGAGAACACCAGGGCCACGATCGAGACCGCCGGAGCCGGAGCGGCCGGTATGACCCGCACCCTGACGGCGCTCCAGATCGAGGGGCAGTTGGCACAGGGCGTGCTGACTCGGGCCGAGGCTTTCGGCGGGGTCGACCTGCGCGAGGTGACCCGCGGGGGAGGGCAGAAGGAGGTGCGCCGAGCGACCGGCAAGCGCGCCGACGCGGCCTTCCGGCCCGACGGCCAGCTCGCCTCGGTGAACATGTACAACGAGGTCACGTTCCGGGATGCGACGACGAGGGCCACGGGCAACCGGGCCTCCCTCGACCTGGACTCGGGGCGCGGCGAGTTCTTCGGCGATCCGGTCGAAGCCGTGAGCGAGCGCGGGAAGATGACCGCGCCGCGGATCCTCTACAACGTGGAAAACCAGGTCCTCAACGCTACCGGTGGCGTGCGCGCCGTGATGGAGCAGGATGAGGATTCGGAGCTTGCCGGCACGGCGCTCGGCGAAGGCGAGGGGCCGGTTCACGTGGAATCGCGCGAGGCCTTCTGGCGCAAGGAGCCGCAGTCGTTCCTGTTCCGCGGCGACGTCCGTGCCTGGCGCGGCGAGAACCTGATGCTGACGGCCGAGCTCAAGGGGGACCAGGTCGAAGACCGGCTGACCGCGGCCGGCGGGGTCAAGACGCTCTGGATTCCGGTCGACAAAGCGGCCGCCGGGCAGCCGAAAGCCAAGCGGTCGCCGGTCGAGGTCGTGTCCCAGGAGATGACCTACCTCGAGGGCGGCGACCTGCTCACCTACACCGGCTCCGTACGCGTGGTGCAGGAGGGCAAGACGCTCTCCTGCGACCGGCTGGACGTGGAGATGACGGAAGCGAACCGGGCGAAGGTCATGACCTGCAACGGCGACACGCGCATGAACGATCCCAAGGAAGGCCGCCAGATCGCCGGGCAGAAGGCGGTGTACGATCTCACGACGAAGCGCATGGAAATCACGGGCGACAAGGTGACGATGAAAGACCGCGAGGGCAACCAGGTGCAGGGGAGGCGCGTCATCTACTCCGTCGACGACGGCAAGGTCGAAGTCAAGGGCAAGGACGAAAAGCCGGCAGCAGCTCCAGCGCCGGCGGCTGGGACGGGGAGCGGGCGGGGATGACCGAGAGGAGGCAGAAGCTCTCCACCCTCAGCCTCAGGAAGGTCTACCGCGGCCGAGCGGTCGTGCGCGATGTGTCCATCGAGGTCGGACCTGGGGAGATCGTCGGCCTGCTCGGCCCGAACGGCGCAGGCAAGACCACGACCTTCTACATGGTCGTGGGCCTGACGCCGCCGGATGCGGGGCAGGTCTTCCTGGGCAGCGAGGACATCACCGACCTGCCCATGTACCTGCGGGCTCAGCGCGGCATCAGCTACCTGCCGCAGGAGCCCTCGGTGTTCCGGCGGATGAGCGTGGAGGACAACCTGCGCGCCATCTTCGAGACCATGGACCTGTCCCATGCCGAGCAGGAGCGGCGCATCGACCAGCTCATCTCGGACTTCGGCCTGGCCAAGGTGAGGAAGACCAAGGGGTTCTCGCTGTCCGGCGGCGAGCGGCGGCGGGTCGAGATCGCGAGGGCCCTGGTGATCAGTCCTTGGTATATCCTTCTGGACGAGCCCTTCGCCGGCATCGACCCGATCGCGGTGTTGGACATTCAGGGTATCATCCGGCACCTGAAGTCGATGGGGATCGGGATCCTCATCACCGACCATAACGTGCGGGAAACATTGAAAATAACCGATCGGGCCTATATCATCAACAATGGCGAGATCCTGCGAGCCGGATCGCCCGCCGAGCTGTCGGCGGACCCCCAGGTCCGAAAGATCTACCTCGGAGAAGAATTCACCCTGTGACTGTCAGGTCATCTGAATGGCGTTAGAGCAAAAACTATCCCTGAAGCTGGCGCAGAAGCTGGTGATGACCCCATCACTCCAGCAGGCGATCAAGCTTCTGCAAATGACCCGCATGGAGCTGGAAACGCTCCTTACCCAGGAACTGGTGGAGAACCCGATCCTGGAAGAAGCCGGCGACGTCATCGAGGAGAAGGACGCCACTCCCGAGGAGCGCCAGGACGAAGCGGCAGCCGAGGCGGCCGCGCCCGAGCCGATCGACCACACCGAGTCGATGGAGAACATCGACCTCGACGCCTACTTCGGTGATTACTGGGAGGGCGCCGGCCAGCCCTCCATGATGGAGGAGCGCGAAGAGCCCCCCATCGAGAACAGCCTCACCCGCGAGCCCGACCTCTACGACCATCTCCTCTGGCAGCTCCACATGGCGGACGTCAGCCCCCGCCAGAGAGAGATCGCCGAGCTGATCATCGGCAACCTGAACCCCGACGGCTTCCTCGTGGCAACTCCCGAGGAGATCCTCGAGATGGGCGAGCAGGAAGGTCATCAGGAAGGGAACGGGGACTGCCCCCACTACGCAATGGAGGAGGTGCTCGAGGCCCTCCGCATCGTGCGCAGCTTCGACCCGCCGGGCATCGCCTGCCGCGACCTGCAGGAGAGCCTGCTGCTGCAGCTGGACATCCAGGGGGTTGCCGAGGACGACCTGGCCCGCCGGATGATCTACGAGGCCTGGGACCTCTTCCTGCGCCGCCAGTTCCCGGCGGTTGCGAAAAAGCTCAACGTCGAGCTCGCCGAGCTTGAAGAGGCTCTCGATCTGATCCGCACCCTGGAGACCCATCCCGGGCGCAAGTTCAGTACCGACCGGCCGCACTACATCGAGCCCGACGTGTTCGTGCGCAAGGTGGGCGACGAGTACGTTATCCAGCTCAACGACGACGGCCTGCCGCGCCTGCGGGTCAGCCGCGCCTACCGGCGCATGCTGCAGACCATGCGCACCGAGAACCGGCAGTCCGAGGCGCAGCAATTCATCAAGGACAAGATCCGCTCCGCGGTCTGGCTGATCAAGAGCCTGGACCAGCGCCAGCGCACCATCTACAAGGTCGCGGCCTCGATCATCCGCCAGCAGCGGGAGTTCCTCGACAAGGGGATCGAGCACCTGCGGCCCATGGTGCTGCGCGATGTGGCCGAGGACATCGGCATGCACGAGTCCACGGTCAGCCGGGTGGTGTCGAACAAGTACATGCACACCCATCGCGGCCTGTTCCCGATGAAGTTCTTCTTCCACAGCGGCATCGACCGGGAGTACGGCGACAACATCTCGTCGCTCACGGTCAAGCGGAAGATCGAGCAACTCATCCAGGCCGAGGACCCGAAACGCCCCCTGTCCGACAGCGAGCTGATGCGGATCCTGAACCGGGAAGGCATCCAGATCGCCCGCCGGACCGTTGCCAAGTACCGCGACGAGCTGAGCATCCCTTCCTCGACGGACCGCAAGCAGATCTTCTAGGACGGAGGGTGGCGTTGCGTCTGGCTTCGCTCACCCGTCCGGAGTTGATATTTCCCGATCTGCCTGGGCAGGACCGGGCGGCGGTCCTGCGCGCGCTCGCCGGGCGGATCGCCAAGCTGGGCCTGGTGCGGGATGCGGACGACCTTTTCCACAAGCTGTGGGAGCGCGAGCAGCTCGGCTCGACCGGCATCGGCTCGGGGATAGCCATCCCGCACTGCAAGCTCCCGGGGCTGAGCGAGGGGGTCGTGGCGATCGGCATGGTACCGGAAGGCGTGGACTTCGGGGCCGCGGACGGCCAGCCGGTCCGGCTGCTCTTCGTGGTCCTCTCCCCGAGCGCCTCGCCGGGTGAGCACCTGCAGGTGCTCGCCACGATCTCGCGCTGGGTCAAGGCCGGCAGGGCGGACCAGATCCTGGAGCTGCGCGAGCCCGAGGCGGTGATCCAGCTCCTCGAGCAGGAGGGCCAATGATGGATCCGAATGCCCACGTCCAGGTCTCGGAGCTCCTGAGCGAGGAGCTCGGCTACCTGCATCTGAAGACCCTCTCCGGCGAGTCCCACCTCGACAACCGGATCACCCACCCGCGCGTCCAGAAGCCCGGGCTCGCCTTCGCCGGCTATTACCCCTACATCAAGCCGGGACGGGTCCAGATCATCGGCGAGAGCGAGACCGAGTACCTGAAGACACTCGAGGAGGACGAGCGCCAGCTCCGGCTCGACACCATCGCCAGCCTGCCCGTGCCGGTCTTCGTCATCACCAAGGGGATCGATCCGCTACCCGGCTTCCTGACGAGCTGCCAGGCCCGCGAGGTGCCGGTGCTCTCGTCGTCGGAGCTTTCTTCGACGGTCATCAAGGGGATCAGCTACTTCCTCGAAGACCACCTCGTACCGTCGACCTCGCTGCACGGAGTGCTCGTCGAGATCTACGGGCTCGGGGTGCTGATGATCGGCGATAGCGGGGTAGGGAAGAGCGAGTCGGCCCTCGACCTCATCACCCGCGGGCACAGCCTCGTAGCCGATGACAAGGTCACGATCAAGCGCTACCCCAACGGCGAGCTGATCGGCTTCAGCGAAGGCCCGCTGCGCCATCACATGGAGCTGCGCGGCATCGGCATCATCAACGTCCAGGACCTCTTCGGCCTGGCCTCGGTGCGCGACCGCACGGCCGTCGACCTGGTCGTCGAGCTGGAGCACTGGCAGCCGGGCCAGCAGTACGAGCGGCTCGGGCTCGACGAGACCCTCTTCAACATCCTGGAAACGCCCTGCCCGTACATCCGGATGCCCGTGGCACTCGGAAGAAACGTCAGCATACTTGTCGAGATTGCTGCCAGAAATCACGTCCTTAAGCTCCAAGGCCATCACTCGGCCCGGGAGTTCGCGAGGAAGCTCGAGGCACAACTTGAGCGAAACCGCCGTTAAGCCGCGTCTGGTCCTCATCACCGGCCTCTCCGGCTCGGGCAAGAGCGTGGTGGCCAAGTGCTTCGAGGATCTCGGATACTACGTGGTGGACAACCTGCCGCTGCCGCTGCTCAAGCTCTTCCTGGAGAATCCCCTGGGACTGGCGCGCGGGCATGACCGGATCGCGGTGGTGACGGATGTGCGCGCTCCTGGCTTCTCGGACGAGTTCCCGCGGCTGATCGCCGATATCGACCGGGACAGGGTGGACGTGACGCTGCTATTCCTTGAAGCATCGGATGAGGTTTTGGTGCGGCGCTTCTCCGAGACCCGGCGTCCCCATCCACTGGCGCCGGACAAGGCGGTCATCGAAGGCATCCTGAAGGAGCGTGAGCTGCTGGCCGAGTTGCGCATCCGGGCGGACATGGTCCTCGATACGACCACCTGCTCGGTGCACGAGATCCGCAGCCAGGTCTACCGGGAGTTCGCCACCAATCCGGGCGAAGAGCCAGGAATGGTAGTCTCCCTGGTAAGCTTCGGCTTCAAGCACGGCATCCCCTATGGAACGGACCTGCTCTTCGACGTGCGGTTCCTTTCGAACCCGCACTTCGTGCCGGGCCTGCGGGAGCAGACAGGGCAGGACGAAGGGGTGCAGGAGTACCTCCTGCGCCAGCCGGACTATGAAGAAGTGATAAAGCGGTTCTCCGACCTGATCCTCTACCTGCTCCCCCGGTACCGCCGGGAGAACCGGAGCTACGTGTCGGTCGCGATCGGCTGCACGGGCGGCAGGCATCGCTCGGTCGCGGTCTGCGAGCGGCTCAAGAGCGAGTTGGAGACGGGCGGCTGGCCGTCGCGGGTCATTCATAGGGATATCGGCCGGTAAATCGGAAGATAGTTCTCTCCCCGCGCGTTATCTAAGTGAGACGGGAATCAGACGGCAATGATCGGCAAACTGATACTGACCCATGGCGGCCTCGCGCGGGAATTGCTCTCCGCGGCCCAGACGATCTCTGGCCGCCTCTCGCGCTTCGAGGCCATCTCGCTCGATTGGAACGACGGGATCGAGGAAGCCAAGGCCCAGATTTCGGCCGCGATCACGCGGCTCGACGAAGGGCAGGGCGTGCTCATCCTGACGGACATGTACGGTGGTACTCCGTGCAACGTGGCCACGGTCTTTCACGAGCCCGGCAAGGTGGAGATCCTCACGGGGGTGAACCTCCCCATGGTTTTGCGCCTGGCCTGCCAGTCCATCGAGGACCGCAATGTCTCGGACGTCGCGCACTGGTTGCAGCTCAAGGCTCAAGGGAGCCTCTGCCTGGTGAGTGATATGGTGCAGCCCCCCAAGTGCGTCGAGGAAGTGCCGGAGAAGAAGCTTGATTGAGCGGGAGACCGAAATTGTGAACCGGCTGGGGCTGCACGCGCGCGCGGCGGCCAAGCTCGTGCACATGGCCGGGGCCTACCAGAGCCGCGTCACGATCTCCAAGGATGGAGAGGACGTGGACGCGAAGAGCATCCTGGGCATTCTCCTCATGGCGGCGGGGCAGGGTACGAAGGTCATCGTCCGTTGCGACGGGAAGGACGAAGAGGCGGCCATGAAGGCCGTCACCGATCTGATCGCGAACCGGTTCGACGAGGAGAGCTGATCATGGGCTCCGAGATGCAGGTCCTGCGCGGAATGGGCGTCTCGGGAGGGATTGCCATCGGCAAGGCCGTCTGTATCGAGACCCGGGGGCCGGACGTGTTCCGGATCCCGCTCGCTCTCGACCAGGTGGAGGAGGAGGTCTCCCGGCTGTACGAGGGAGCCCGCCACGCCCGGCACGAGCTGATGCGCACCCGCGAGAAGGCTGGCGAGGACCTCGGCAACGATCTGGCTGCCATCTTCGACGCCCACGTACTCCTCCTTTCCGATCCCAGCTTCCTGGGCAAGGTCGTGGAGCGCATCCGCACCAATCAAGTCAACGCAGAGTGGGCGGTCAAGAAGACCGCGGAAGAGCTCGACGAGCGGTTCTCCCACATCGACGACAGCTACCTCCGCGAGCGCAGCGAAGACCTGACCGACGTCAGCCGCCACCTTCTGCGGAGCTTGCAGGGGATCTCCCACCACGAGCTTTCCGAGCTGCCGGATGACGTGGTGATCGTGGCGGACGATCTCACACCCTCGGACGCCATCCGTCTGGGCCGGGCGCGCGTGATCGGCTTCGCCATCGAGACCGGGGGCCGGACCTCCCACACCACGATCATTGCCCGCTCGCTCAACCTGCCCGCGGTCGCTGGCCTCACCGGCGTGATCGGCAAGGTGGGTGACCAGGCTTCGATCATCGTGGACGGCGAGAGCGGCACGATCATCCTCCATCCCACGCCGGACGTGCTGGCGGAGTACCTGGCCCGCAAGGCCGAGCTGACGCGGCGCGACAACGCCTGGCTGGCCTCGCGCGAGCTCCTGCCCGTGACCACCGACGGGGTCGAGATCAAGCTGATGGCCAACATCGACCTGCCTGAAGAGGTGGGGGAGGTGGGTCCGTTTGGCGCCTGCGGCATCGGCCTTTATCGCAGCGAGTTCCTTTACATCGAGCGCAGCCCGCACCTGCCCACCGAGGACGAGCACATCGAGGCCTACCGCCTCATGATCGAGGCGGCGGCTCCGCACCCGGCGATCATCCGCACCTACGACCTGGGCGGCCGCAAACTGGCGCGAGAAATGATGGCGACGGAAGAGGAGAACCCGGTCCTGGGCCTGCGCGGCATCCGCCTGACCCTGGCGCGGCCGGACATCTTCCGTGCCCAGATCCGGGCGCTCTTCCGCGCCGGCATCTACGGCGACCTCTGGGTCATGCTGCCGCTGGTGAGCACGCTGGATGAAGTGCGAAGCTTCAAGGCGTTCGCGGAAGAGGTCATGGGGGAGCTGGAGCGCGAAGGGGTGCCCTTCCGCCGCGACATTCAGCTGGGCGTGATGATCGAGGTGCCGGGTGCGGCGCTCATCTCGGACGTCCTGGCGCGGGAGGTCGACTTCTTCTCGATCGGTACCAACGACCTGATTCAGTACGCGCTGGCGGTGGACCGCAACAACGAGCACGTGGCGAGCCTCTACCAGCCTCTTCATCCCGGAATTCTCCGCATGCTACGCTTCGTCATCGACAGCGCTCGTGCAGCTGGGATCGAGGTCAGCCTGTGCGGTGAGATGGCGTCGGACCCCCGTTACGCCCTCCTGCTGGTGGGCATGGGGCTACGGCGCCTGTCGCTGGCGCCGCGCGGGATTCCGGAGGTCAAGAGTTGGATCCGGGACACCTCCGCCGCCGAGCTGGCCGAGATGGCCAACCGTTGCCTTGCGCTCTCCACCGCGGCCGATGTCCAGCAGCACCTGGACAACTTCTTCGAGTGCGCCGTCGCTTCGCGGCTGGCTGCGCGTCAGTGAGGTATCGATCCGAATGCGTACACCGATCCGCCGAGTCGAAAAGCCGTGGGGTTATGAGCTGATCTTCGCCCACACCGACCGTTACGTGGGCAAGATCCTGCACGTCAACGCTGGCCAGGCCCTGTCCCTTCAATACCACGAAGTCAAGGACGAGACCCTCTACATGGCCGAGGGCGAGGTGGAGCTGCTCGTGGAAGAGGACGGCAACCTGGTCACGACGACCCTGCGCGGTGGCGAGTCCTACCGGATCCGACCGTTTACCAAGCACCGGATGACCGCAGGCCAGAACGGCTGCGACATCATCGAGGTGTCGACCCCGGAGCTAGAAGATGTGGTCCGTCTCGAAGACCGTTATGGCCGTTCCTAAGCTGCTTCTCCTGGTTCTGCTTGCGGCAGGTTGCACAGCACCGCCAACCCCCAAGGCAAAACCGGCTGCTCCCGAACCGACTCCCGCAATCACTCCCGCTCCGGCGCCTACGCCCGCCCCTGTACCTGCTCCGCTCCCTCCGAACACAGTCGTCCTCGACTCCGGTGGTGAGAAGGAGGGCTCTTCCAGGACTCTTGCCGATTCGGCGCGGGCCGCGCGCGAGCAACGGGCCCATGCCGCGCCGCCCGCGCACGTGATCACGGACAAGAACATCAAACAGTACGCTGCCAAGGGGCAGATCACGGTCGCCACCCCCGACAAGAAAGCAGCCGAGGCGGAGACCGGCGAAAAGGCACCGATCCGCGACGAGCAGTACTGGCGGAGCCGCGCCCTGGAAGTTCGGCTGCGCTGGCGCAAGGCCGCGGACGATGTCAAGGAGCTGGAGCAGAGCGCGGCTGGATGGCGCCGGCGCTTCTATGCCGAGAACGATCCGTACGTACGCAGCGGCCAGGTCAAACCGGAATGGGACCGCGTGCTGGACCGTTTGGAAGAAGCCCGGGCCGAGGCGGAGACCGCCAAGACCGAGCTGGAGGAGCTGCTCGAAGAAGGCCGGACCGTCGGCGCCCTGCCGGGCTGGCTCCGCGAAGGGGTCGACGAGGAGCCAAAGGAAGAGCCAGAGCCCTCGAATGAGCACAAGGTGATCGAGCCGCCCGTGGTGGAACCTCCGGCGGTGGAAGGGCTAGGGTTCGGCGAATGACACGTCCACGCCGCGTCTTCATCGAGACCTGGGGCTGCCAGATGAACGAGCTGGACAGCCAGCGCATGCTCGGCCAGCTCATGCAGCAGGGCGTGCTGCCCACGCTTCATGCCGAGGATGCGGACGTCATCCTCCTCAACTCCTGCAGCGTGCGTGACAAGGCCGAGCAGAAGGTCTACTCGCGCCTCGGCGAATACCGGCTTTTCAAGAAGGACCGGCAGGATCTCCTCATCGGCCTCTGCGGCTGCGTGGCCCAGCAGGAAGGGGAGAAGGCGCTCGCTCGGGTGCCTGACCTCGATTTCGTGCTCGGGCCGGGCAGGGTAGGGGAGCTGAACGAAGTCGTGGCGAGGCGCCGCGCGGGCGAGCGGGTAGTGGCCACGGGCTTTCCGGAGAACCGGAACTACGACATCGACGCCGTAACCCGGAACGGCGAGTACAAGGGGATGGTGACGATCATCGAGGGGTGCAACAAGAACTGCACCTTCTGCATCGTCCCCCAGACCCGCGGCCCGGAGCAGAGCCGGCCCATGGCGGACATCCTTCGCGAGGTGGAACACCTCCTGGAGTATGGCTTCATGGAGATCGAGCTGCTCGGGCAGACGGTAAACCACTGGCGTCATGGAGCTCAAGACTTCGCCGATCTGTTGGATGCCGTGGCCTCGCTGCCGGGCCTCCAGCGGCTCCGGTTCGTGACCTCCTACCCCCGCGACTTCACCCCCCGCATGGTGGAGCAGGTAGGCCGCCATGCGAACATCTGCCCCTACCTGCACCTGCCCGTGCAGTCCGGCTCGGATACGGTGCTCCGCAGGATGGGCCGCGGCTACACGCGCGAGGAATACCTCGATCTCGTCAGTCAGCTCCGCGCGGCCCGCACCGGCCTCGCTCTCTCGAGCGACATCATCGTGGGGTTCCCGGGCGAGACCGACGACGACTTCGAGCAGACCCTCGACCTGCTCCGCGAGGTCCGGTTCTCGGCTCTCTACGCCTTCAAGTACTCCCCGCGTCCAGGCACGGCGGCGCCGCGCCTTGGCGGGGCAGTCGATGCGGACATCGCCTCCGAGCGCCTGCAGCGGCTCTTCCGGCTCCAGGAAGAGATCCAGCAGGAAATCAATGAGAATCTGGTGGGGGAGGAGTACGAGGTCATCGTGACCGGCTGGGGCAAGCATCCGGGCTTCCAGTTGGGCCGGACCTCCTGCCACCGGATGGTGCACTTCCAAGCCGGCTCCGAGCCGGTCACGCTCGGCCAGATGACCCGCGTCAGGATCCAGTCGGCCCTCGCTCACAGCCTGAGCGGCGAACGTCTGGTATTGACCTCATAAATCGGTTGACCTTGCGCAGAGTGGACCTCAGAATAGGTCCATGAGCGATCCCAACCAGGAACTGAAAGTCGAGATCCGAGGTCTGATGTTGGACCCCTCGTCCAACGTTCCCATTGTCATTCTCCGCGACACCCAGAGCCAGCTTTTCCTGCCGATCTGGATCGGCGTCTTCGAAGCCAACGCTATCGCCCTCCGTATCGAGGGGGTGGAACCCCCGCGCCCCATGACCCACGACCTCCTGCGCCTCATGCTCGAGCAGCTCGGAGCAAAGGTGGAGAAGATCGTCATCTCCGATCTCAAGGAGAGCACCTTCTTCGCCGTTATCCACGTGCAGCAAGAAGGCCGTAGCGTCAGTATCGACGCCCGTCCAAGCGATGCGATCGCCTTGGCTCTGCGGGCCGATGCTCCGATCTTCGTGCTCCGCAGCGTCCTCGACAAGGCCCAGGCAGCCGAAATGGTGGGCCAGGCAAGCGACGAGGAGCGGCTGAAGAAGTGGCTGGAAGAGATCAGCCCCGAAGAGCTCGGCAAATGGACGATGTAGGCCGTAACTAGAACGTTTTCCACTACTTAGCGTCATTGTCGGCGCGCCGACATCTGTGAGGGCCCTGCTTGACCCGGTGGGGCCCTTCTTCTAGACTGCCGACGCTCATGATCATTGCGATCACCAATCAGAAAGGCGGCGTCGGCAAGACCACGACCGCCATCAATCTCGCCGCCGCCCTGGCCAGCAAGGGCGTCCGCACCCTCGTCGTAGACATGGACCCGCAGGCCAACAGCTCGATGTCCTTCCTGGACATCCACGAGCTCAAGCAGTCGGTCTATGAAGCCCTGACCGAACCGCACATTCATCTCTCCGATGTCATCCAGCCCGCCGAGAAGGTCGAGAACCTGTCCATCGCGCCATCGACGATCGCCCTCGCCAAGGTAGAGGCCAAGCTCGTCGGCGAGCTGGACAGTCACTTCCGTCTCAAGGACGAGCTCCAGTCGGTCCAGGATCAATACGACTACGTCATCATCGACACGCCTCCAACCCTGGGCATCATTACGGTGAACGCCTTGGTCGCGGCAACCCACGTGCTGATCCCGATCCAGGCCAGCTACTTTGCCCTGGAAGGGACCGACGACCTGTTGGAGACTATCGATAAAATCAAGGTGCGGGCCAACCCCGAGCTCCAGATCCTGGGTGCCCTCATCACCATGTACGACAAGCGGACGCTGCTCGCAAAGGACATCTACGAGCAGATCCAGCACGTGTTCGGAACCAAGGTGTTCGATACGGTGATCACGAAGAGTGTCCGCTTGGAAGAGAGCCCAGCCTACCGCGAGTCGATCTTCACGTTCGCCCCGCGGTCCACGGGAGCCTACGAGTACTACCGACTTTCAGAGGAGGTTCTGAGCCGTGTCTGAACCATCCCGCAAGCGCGGCGGCCTGCCCATGCGTGTGAAGATGCGCCACGACACGCACTTCGTGGAAGAGCTGACGGCCCGCCACGAAACACCGGTGGGGAAGATGGTTCCGCTGTCCACCCTCGAGCCGGATCCGAACCAGCCCCGGTCGACCATGGGAGACCTAGACGAGCTGGTGGCCTCTATCCGCGAGAAAGGGATCCTGGAGCCGATCCTCGTCCGGCCCCGTCCAGAGTCAGAGGAAGAAGAAGCTCCTCCCGGAATCCTTTACCGGATTATCTCCGGAGAGCGGCGCTACCGGGCCGCCCAAGAGGCGGGCCTCTACGAGGTGCCGGTCATCGAGATGGATGTCTCGGAGCAGGAAGCTCTTGAGATCGCCCTGATCGAGAACCTGCAACGTAAGGATCTCACCCCCTTTGAAGAGGCCGAAGGCTACCGGCTTCTGGCAGAACGGCACGAGTACACGCACGAGGAGATTGCCACGTCCGTGGGCAAGTCCCGGACCGTGATCACCGAGAGCCTGTCCCTGTTGCAGATGCCGCCACGTGTCCGTGACACGGTCCAGGCTCTGGCCCTCACATCCAAGTCGCTGCTTCTGGAAGTGCTCAAGGCCGGCGAAGAGACTGAGATGATCGGGCTCCTCGAAGAGGTCGCGCGCCGTGGCTTGAACCGCGACGATCTCCGGCAGAGGTTGCGGCGTGACAAGGGAAACAAGGGCGGCCGCCGCCGGCCGTACGTCTTCAAGTTCAAATCGCCAGACCGGAGCTACAACCTCTCGATGACTTTCCGGCAGAGCGAGGTGGACAAGGAAGACCTGATCCGCGCGCTCGAACAGATCCTCCTGGACCTCCGCAAAGAGACCGCCTGAGCCGGCCAACAGCCTGCCGAGCGCTGTTTTTCTGCGCGTCTGCATCAATTCTGGTAAGGCACATTATGTCAACCTGCCCAGCCGGCGAGCCATTCCGCGGCTAGATCCTCATCCTCCTCCAAGCGGAGCTTGACCACAGGCAGTCCTTGGAGCTGCGCCAGAATCCACAGGATGAGGTTTTCGCTCGAAGGGATCTTCCCGCCCTCTCCAAAATCTGGGAGGGCTGCATTGAGGTGCTGGTGGTCCAGCCGGTCGATGACTTTCGCAGTAACCAAGCTATCCAGGGAGCCCAGATCGACGATGAAGCCGGTCTGGGGATCGACTTCCCCCTCGACTGTGACGAACAGCCGGTAGTTGTGGCCGTGCCCGGGCAGGTTCGCACATTTGCCGAAGTGGGCCCGGTTCTCCTCCTCACTCCAATCGAGTCTACGGTAGAGATGGCTGGCGCTGAATCGGAATCGGCGTTCGAGGCGGACTTTCATAGGGGTTTCCTCATAGAATCGGCCCGTGCTGCGCATCCGTCGTTTCCGACTCGACCGCTACATCCTCTCCGAGATCCTGGGGCCGCTTGCGCTGGGGTTCCTAGTCTATACGTTCATCCTTCTACTGCGGTTCCTGTTCGACTCGGCCGAGATGATCATCCGGCGGGGCTTGCCCGTCTCGATCGTCGGCGAGCTGCTGATGCTGACCCTGCCGAACATCATCGTGCTCACGCTGCCGATGTCACTGCTGTTCGGCATCCTCATCGCCGTGGGCCGCCTGTCGTCCGACAGCGAGCTGATCGCCATGAGGTCGTCCGGTATCAGCCTGCTGACGCTTTACCGTCCGATCCTCTTCATGTCGTTACTCTTCGCGCTCCTGAACACCTGGTTGATGGTCTACGCCCTGCCCTGGGGCAACCACGCTCTGCAGCAGCTCCGGCTGAAGATCACCACGCAGAGCATCGCCCAGCAGGTGCAGCCGCGGGTCTTCTACGAGGAGTGGGAGGGCAAGGTCCTCTACGTCTTCGAGACGCCGGAGGGAGAGGAACGCTGGAAGGGGGTGTTCCTGGCCGAGTCGGTGCCCAGCGGCGAGGACAACGAGATCACCATTGCCGACTGGGGCGAGGTCCGGGTCGAGCCGGATGGCGAGCGCGTCGTGCTCCGGCTCTACAATGCCATCCGCCACAAGGTGAACCTGAACTCCCCGGACCGCTACGAGATCAGCCGCCACCGGCGGCTCGACCTCATTCTGGAGGAACAGTTCACCACTGAGCAAAAAGCCAAGATCTCGGTCTCCAAGGGCATCCGCGAGCTCACCCTGGAAGAGCTGCAGGATCTCAAGGAAGATCCGACTGCGTCTGCCGAGCAGCGGAACCTGGCCGAGGTCGAGATCCACAAGAAGTTCTCGATCCCCGCCGCCTGCCTGGTCTTTGGCCTCTTCGCCCTTCCCCTGGGGATCAACAACCGCCGGGGCGGCAAGGCCTCCGGCTTCGCGCTCTCGATCGGAGTGATCCTCCTCTACTACGTCCTGCTCAGCAACGGCGAGGAGACGGCGCGCTACGGACGCATCCCGGGATGGGTAGGCATGTGGGCCCCGAACATCCTCATGGCCGCCATGGGCCTGTTCCTCCTCGTGCGGCGGAACAAGGACAAAAGCCTTCTCCTGAGCCGTCTCGATCGCTGGGTCCGGCAGGACGTCTGGCGGGGTCTCCTCTTCCTGAAGAAGCGCCGGCAGGAGCGCAAAGAGGAAAGGCGCGCCGGTCAGGAGACGGCGGGGCCTCCTCCTGGTCAGATCGAGCGCCGGCGCAAGGCGCGCCCGGAGCTGGTGCTCCTGCTTCCCCGCCCGCCGCGGCTTGCGTTCCCCAACCTGCTCGACCGGTACGTGGTCCGGAGCTTCTCGATGGTTTTCGCCTTGGTCGTGCTCTCCGGAGTGTCTCTGTTTGTCATCTTCGACCTGAGCGAGACCATTGACGAGATCCTCAAGAACAAGGTTTCGTCCAGCGTGGTCCTGAACTACTACAAGTACCAGTCGCTCCAGATGTTCTACGACATCGCCCCGATCGTGGTGCTCGTGACCACGCTGATGACCTTCAGCCTGCTCGCGCGCACCAACGAGATCACCGCCTGCAAGGCGCTCGGCATGAGCCTCTACCGCCTTGCCTTGCCGGCCCTGGCCGCTTCGCTGATCGTCGCCCTGTTCTGTGGCTATCTCGAATCGGCTGTGCTGCCGGCCTCAAACGCCAAGGTCGCCCAGCTCAAGGACCGCATCCGCGGCAGCGAGACCGTGAGGACCTACCGGCGGGCCGACCGGCAGTGGCTGTTCGGGCAGGGGCGCTACATCTACAACTATCTGCACTACGACCCCCAGCGACCCTCGCTCCAGCGGCTGCAGGTCTTCGATTTCGACGAGGGCCACCGGCTCTCCCGCAGGCTCGTTGCGGACTCGGCCGTCTTCCTCGGCGACGTGTGGAAGTTCTCGAACGGCTGGTCGCGGACGTTCAACAGCGTGGAAGTCATGAATTACCTGCGCTTCACGGACGACAAGATCGTCCGTTACCCGGAGACGCCGGACTACTTTGAGTCGGAGATCCGGCCCCCCGAGCAGATGCGGTACAGCGAGCTCAAAGAGTACATCGAGGAGCTGCGCGACAGCGGTCAGCCGGTGCCCGAGCTCCAGGTGGAGCTTCAGAACAAGATCGCGTTTCCGGTGGTCTCGTTGGTGATGGCGCTCGTCGCCCTCCCGTTTGCGTTCCGTCTGGGCCGCCAGGGGGCGCTCTACGGCCTGGGCATTTCCGTGGTTCTAGGGATCGTCTTCCTGGGGATCTTCGCGTTCTTCACGACTCTGGGAGAAGCCGGCGCGCTGCCGCCGGCTGTAGCGGTCTGGAGCCCGAGCGTGGTGTTCGCCGTGCTCTCGGTCTATCTGTTCCTGGGGGTGAAGACCTAAAAACGGCTCAGATCCCGGCCAAAAAGCCGGGCCTTGATCCAGTCGAAAAGCACCTTGATCTTGTTGGCGGGGCTCACCAGCTTGGTCAGGTAGACCGAACGCCAGAAGAGCCAGGCCGCCCGGCCGCTCCACTTGACCTGCGGCAGGTCGGCGAGCGCCTCTCCCCCGCCTATGTAGGCGAGCATCCCGGACGCCTTGAAGCGGAACGGCTCGACATACGGGTCGTCCTCCCGGCGGCTCATCAGGGTGCCCGCGAGATACTTGCCCTGCTGCTGCGCCACCTGAGCCGTAGCGGGGAGAGGCGGCTCCCCCACCGCGGCGCAATCGCCCAGAGCGTAGACTCCCTCCCTTCCCGGGATGCGGAGCTGGTCGTCCACGATCAGGCGGCCACGGCGGTCGAGGGGCAGACCCAGGGAGGCGACCAAAGGGACGGGCGCGTTGCCGCCCGCCCAAAGCACCAAGCCGCAAGGGATAACGTCTCCTCCTGCCAGCACCACCCGGTCCCGTTCAATGGACTGGACCTTCGCCTGAGTCCGCACTTCGATGCCCACGTGGAGGAAGTGCCGTTTTGTGTAATCGCTCAGCGCCTCGTCGAAGCTGGTGAGGAGCCTGTCCAGGGCTTCGACCAGGACCACCCGTGCCTGCGGGGCGAGCTCCGGGTAGCTGTGGCGCAGCTCTTCGTCGATCAGGTCATCGATCTCTGCCGCGATCTCGACGCCCGTGGGGCCGCCGCCGCAGATCACGAATGTCAGCCGCTGGCGCAGCTCGTCCGGGGTGAGCCCCGGGATCTCCGCACGCGCAAACTGCTCCAGGACTCCCCTCCTCACCGCCCGGGCGTCCTCCACGCTGGCGAGCTTGAGAGCATGCTCGCGGACGCCGGGCACGCCGTAATCCCCTATAGCCGCGCCAACCCCGATGACCAGGATGTCGTAAGGCAGCGTGAACCGCTCCCCTCCGACCGCGCCGACACAGTGGACCTGACGGCCCTCCCAGTCGATTGTTTCTGCGGCCCCCTCGATTACGTGGACGCCGCGCAGCCGGCGCCGGCTCGGCTCCAGGATGCTCCGGAACTCGACGCTGCCGCTGGCCGCAGACGGCAGCAGAGGAGTGAAGAGGAAATAGTTGCGCGGACTGAGGAGGGTGGCGTCCCAATCGCGCGTCCGGATCCGGGAGAGGAGCGAGAAGCCGCCGAACCCACTTCCCAGGACGAGGAGCTTGGGACGATCTGCCATTCAGGAAGAATACTCGAAGCGGAGCTTGGGATCCGTGCGTGCTCGCTGCAGGAAGGAACGGATCTCGTCGAGGAGGCCGGAGCTCAACTTCTCCATCCGGACTGCCTGCTGGAACACAATGAGTGCGGCAATGGCCTCGCGGTGGATGTCACGGGACCGGAAGATCGGCAGCATCTCTTCGGCTAGGCGCCGCATCTCCTCCGTCCGGCTCTGGGCGGCATAGAGGCTGGCCAGGTCGAGGCAGACCAGGGCCGCGCTAAAGCCTGCGCCCTGACCCAGGAACCCGGAGCGGGCCTCAGTCAGGGCCTGCTCCGCCTCCCTGAGCTGCCCGAGGGTCTGCTGGATCCTGCCTTCCAGCCAACGCAGCCTCAGGTTGAGCAGCTCGCCGCCATGCTCCAGGAACTCCGGCCGGGACGCCTTGAGGAGGAACCAGGCCTCCTGGTCCCGGCCGCTCTCCTGGAGGTAGAGCATGAGATTGTGCCGGGCCGACAGCTCCAGGCGGCGCTCGCGCGTGGGGTCGAGCAATCCGAGGCCCTTGCGCAGCCACCGGACCGCTGACTCGAGCTCCCCCGCCGCGCCATGCGCGCTCCCCTTCTGGACGAAAGCCCTGCCGACCAAGTGAAAGTCCCGATACTGGCGGTAGACCGCGATCACGTCGTCGAGCAAGCCGTGCGCATCGTCGATCCGGCACTGGTCACGGCGCAAAAGGGCTTTGATCTCGAACAGGCGCGCCTCTTCCAATACATCGCTGGTCCCGACCGCGAGCAGCGCCTCGGCCACCGCGAGCGCGCCGTCCGCGGCGCGCAGGTCGCCCTGGTTGCGAAGCACCTCTCCCAGACACGCCCAGGCTCGGGCCTTGAGGTCGTTGACCAGCCCGGTGCCGTAGCGGCGGGCATCGAGCTCCTGGGAGACGGCGACGGCGAGCTCTGCCAGCTCCTCGGCCCGCGGCATCTCCGCATACACCAGGTCATGGCTACTCTCGATCAGGCGCTGGCAGAGTGGGCAGGACTGGAGCTCCCGGTCGGTTCGGACCCGAACCTTCCGTTCGGCGGGGGTGAGGCCTTCGAGACGCTGGAGCAGCTCCGGCACGTCGGCGTGCTCGAGCAGAAGGGTACGAGCACGCTCGCTCAGACGGATCTCTCCAACCTCTTCGTGCTGGACCGGTTCGGCTGGTGCAGGAACACCGTGCCGCTTCGGGCCCCGAACCGCCGGCCGCTCGGTCCGCGCAAGGAGGCGCCGGACCGCCTTTCGCCGCTCGGCGGGACCGATCTCGCCCTGCAGAAGCGTGACGAGGTCATCAGGATCGAAGGCGCTCAACGTCATGACAGGACTCCTCAATCGAACGTGTACGTTCGAAGGGGCCTACGCCTTCACCCGAAAAAGGACGGCACTCCCATGCCGTCAACGCAAGAGATCTCTACTCCCAGTGCCACCACTTCAAGAAAGCGTGACACTTCGGCGAGAAGCGTTTCAGGAAGTCGATGTGAACTGAAGGTCGGGCTGGTTCCTCGCCTGGCGGAAGAAGCTCCCGACCTCGCGGACCAGGACGAGCTCCGCCCTCTCCATGCTGGCCGCCTTCTGGAGGAAGGAGAGGGCGCTCATGGCTTCCCGGTGAATCTTGCGCGACCGGAAGACCTCGAGCATCTCGTCGGCCAGTCGGCGCACGTCAGCGGTCCGACCCTGGGTAGCATAGATCTCGGCGAGATCGAGCGACGCGAGCGCGGCGTCGTAATCGAGGCCGAGCTCAAGGAAGGCCTCGCGGACCTCTCGAAAAGCCACGGTCGCCTGCTCGTACCGCTGCAGGCCGCGAGAGACGATCCCTTCGACCCAGCGGAGGCGCAGGAGGTTCAGCCGTTCTGGCTGCTTCAGATAGAGGGGGCGCGTGTGGAATAGCAGTGCGAATGCCTCCCGGGGACGGCCGCTATCGCACAGGGCCAAGATCAGATTGTGCCGCGCCGCGAGGAAGATCCGCGGCTCCTCCTCCGGGTTCAACAGTTCCAAGGCGCGCCGGAGGAGAGAGATCTCTCCCTCCGAGTCTCCGGATTCGCCGCAGATCAGCGACTTCTGCTGGAGAGATCTGCCAAGCAGGCTGCGCTGGCCGAGCTTGCGATAGATGGCAATAACCTGATCCATGAGACGGGTGGCCTCGGCGAAACGGCGTTGGTCTCTCCGCAGAGAGGCTTCGAAGTCGAGCACCCGGGCAATTTCGTGAGGGGTGACCCGCACCGGGTCGAGCAGCTCGGTTGCGGTCTCAAAGGCCTGGTCCGCGCCGGCATGGTCCGAGCTGATGCGGAGCGCGTTGCCGAGCTGGGCCCAGGCGCGAGCGCGCAATCCCTGAAGCCCCTCTCCACCCTTTTCGCCGCTCCGCTCAGCGAGGAGGTCGGCGATGGCGACGCCGAGGCGCGCCAGCTCGACCGCCCGGGCCGGCTCGCGGAAGCCCGCCTCGAGCGCCTGCTCTAAGAGGATTTCGCAAAGCATGCGGCTCCGGAAGCGGACGCTGTTGGAGACCATCAGGTACTGCCTCGCCGACGGGTGGCGCGCCAGCTCCTCGAACAGCTCGCGCCCTTGGGCCCGCTCCCTCGCGACCTCTGACTCGCGAGCCAGGATGATGCGAAAGATCCGGTCAATGGCCTCGTCGCAGGCACCGCGGTCCACCGTTTCCCCTACCGAGGGAGTTGGAGAGGAGAGCTGCGGGTCGGCAGCCGCAGCTGCTCCACCCCCACCGTGTTCCCAGAGGCCCGCGGTGACCTGCTGGCACTCGGAGCAGCCGGACAGGAGATGCTGCGATACCTGCCGCATCTCGGCCACGGGTAGATGGCCGAGCACGAAGCGCTCCAGCACCGGACGCGCCGGGTGGTTTGTCACCCTTGACCCCGCAGAATCCCCGACGCCACCAGCCGCCGGGTCAGGGCAGCGAGGCAGCGGTTCGTCATCTTGCTAATGCTTCCCTGGCTGTGCCCCATGAACACCGCCATCTCCGAAGGGCTGTAGCCCTGCCGGTAGCGCAGTGAGAGGATCGAGCGGCAGCGCTCCGGGAGCTGCTCGATGGCGCTTGCGAGATCCCGCCGCAGGTCCGCCCCCTCTTGGTCAGGGGCCTGCGGCTCGGCTACGAACTCCAGGACCGCGGCGTCCACGGCGTCATAGAGCTTGCGGCGATTGTTGCGCCAGTAGAGCAGGCTCTTGTTGCGCAGCGTCCCAACCAGCCACGCCTCGGGGTCACGGATCGAGTCGCGGTGGTAGAGCAGCGCCAAGAGGGCCTGCTGCAGGATGTCTTCAGTGTCCTGGGGGGGGATGCGATATCGGAGGAAGAGCGCCCGGATTCGAGGCCGCACCCGATCGAGGAACTCCTCAAGGGTATCTTCGGGCTGGGGATGGTCCAAAGCGCTCATTGCGTAAGAAGACGCTTTTATCCCGGACACACTAACACTGTCCGGAGGCTCTTGTCCAGAGGAATCCCGTCAGAGCGCTGGGGGCGGAGGTCGTCCGCCCTGCTTCCCAGCTGACTTAACCGTTGCCGTCGATCCGCGCTCCGGCCTTCTCGAAGATGCTTGTCAGGATATTCCAGAAGAAGCTCTGACGCACAACGCGGGCGCTACGCTCGGGTCCGCTCCAGCGCGACTCCGACCGGGGAGCTGCACTCAGGTCAGACAGCGGGAGGATCATGAACGCGGTGGCCAGGGCGAGGATGGCGACGGAACGGCGGATTCGAAGGGAAAGCATGGAAAGTCTCCTTTCTTGGACAGGCGGCGCAAACCGCCGAGCTGCCGGAGGGCAGCTCGTAAAGTAAGTTTCCGCAGGCGGTGTTCCAAAGACACCGATCCGAATCTGACTATGAGATTGTGCACCGGAATGCCCTGAAAGTGGGCATGTGTGCCGCCCGGACGTGCCGGGCGAGAGGCTTTAGGGCGAGTTTTCGTCCAGCGCTCCCGGGGAGGGATGGAACCCTGATCCCAGAAGCTGCTGGGTGAGCGCGGACAGACAGCGGCGGGTCACCTTGCGGATGCTCGACTTGCAGTAGCCAGTCCGTTCCGCTGCCTCCGCCGTGCTGCAGCCAAGGCCGTAGCGCAGCCGGAGCACGGACCGGCAGCGGTCGGGGAGCTGCGCCAGCAGGAAGTCCAGGTCGTGGCGCAGGTCCGTCCGCTCCTGGGGCGGCGCCTCGGCATCGGCGAGGAGCTCGAGGATGGCGGTGTCCACCACGTCCCAGAGCCGGCTGCGCTGCTTGCGCCAGTAGATGACACAGCGGTTTGACAGCGTAGCCAGGATCCACGCTTCGGGGTTGCGGATGCTCCCCGCCTTGGAGACCATGATGAGGAAGGTCTCCTGCAGGAGGTCGTCCGCGTCCTGCGCGGGGATCTTGTAGCGGAAGAGGATTCGCTTGAGCTTCGGCTCAACCCTCTTCAGCAACTCCTCCAGGGAGGGCTCTTCCGCCCGAGGTGAACCCGAAGATTGCATGTCAGTAGATCTGAGTGACTGGTGGGTCACGCTACCAACATTCTCCGGCTTTGTCCACAGCGTTGCTGCGTAGCGGGTGAGCTAAAAGCTCTGCCGCTGGTGAGGATGCTCAACCATCTTCCTGCGGCTCCCCTCTCCCCCCCACGACCTCCCTTTGGAAGCCGACGGCGAGGAGCTGCCGCGTGAGGGCGGCCAGGCAGCGGTTCGTGACCTTGCGGATGCTCGACGTCTGATAGCCCATCTGCTCCGCCACCTCGGTGGGACCATACCCCATGCCGTAACGGAGCCGGAGCAGCGAGCGGCACCGGACGGAGAGGCGCGCGAGCACCCGGGTGAGGTCGGTGGTCAGGTCGGTCTTCTCCTGATCGGGGGCCTGCGGCACGGCCAGCAGGTCCAGGATCGCAGTGTCCACGGCCTCGCAAAGGCTGCCGCGGCGCTTGCGCCAGTACATGATGCATTTTTTCTTGACCGTGCCGATGAGCCAGCTCTCGGGGCTGCGCACCTTGTCCCACTTGTAAAGCAGCGTGAGCTGAGCGTCCTGCAGGATGTCCTCGGCATCCTCCGGAGGGATCTCGAAGTTCCGCAGGACTCGCTCCAGCCGCGGCCTGGAGGTCTTGAGGAGGGTGTTCAGCGATTCCCGCAGTTCAGGATGATCCAGAGTTGCCATATCCACCAGAATGTTGTCTATCGACTTGGGCTAGGCTAACACCCCGTTGGTCCCAAGTCCAGATGAGATCCCGTTCGCGCCCTGGGTACCAGCCGAGGCTGCTCAGATGCATGCTCCGGGGCCTGATACTATGCCCGCAAATGGGCGTTTTCCTGCTTTTCCTTCTCGCCGTCAGCCTCGGCTCCCTGACCACCCTGTACTGGATCCCCGAAGACGATCTGGGCCGCGGCTACTTTCAGATGAATGCCCTCGTCATCCTGGGCCTCCTCGGGCTCGCCATGGCGGTGGTGCTCCTCCATCCGTTCCGTCCGTTCGGCGACCGGCCCGAAGCCGGCGTGGCGGCCCTCGGCGCCGCTCTGCTGGGTGGCTTCCTCTACTACGCCGCGGTCTGGCGCGAGCGCTGGTCCGTCGGCCGCTGGCCGCTGACGCTGTCGACCCTCGGCTGCCTCGCGGCCCTCCTCCTGGCCGGTCCGCACGTGGTGGCGCCGCTCACGCCGCTCCCCTACCGTGGCGCGTTGCTGACGGCGAGCTTGATCGCCTCGTCGCTCCTCCTTGGCTGGTCGCTCATCACCATGCTCCTCGGGCACTGGTACCTGGTCGCGCCCCGGCTGACGTTCCGTCATCTGACCGTGTTCTCCTGGGTGCTCCTGGGAACCGTCCTGCTGCGGGTGCTCTCCGTGGCCGCGAGCCTGGTGGTCGCGGCCGGAGTCAACGAATTGATCGAGCCCCATCCGTTGCGGGTCCTGGCGAGCTTCGGGGGGCAGGGCATCTTCTTCTGGTTCCGCCTGCTCTGGGGATTGGCAATCGTGCTGCCGCTCACGGCGATGGCCCTACACTGCGCGCGCCAGCGCTCGAACCAGTCTGCCACCGGCATCCTCTACGTCGTAGTCGTAGGCGCCTTCATCGGCGAGATCACCGCCTACTACCTGATCGTCACCACGGGCGTCCCTGTCTGACGGATGCGTGTCCGCACCCAGTGCCGCTCCTGCGGCCTCCCGTTCCCTGCCGTCCTCTCGCCCGAGGCAGTAGAGCTCGCCTGTCCGGCCTGCGGGACTGCCCGGCCTGTCACCCGCGCGGGCTGGACGGAGAAGGCCGTCGAAGCCTGCCCGCTCTGCGGCTGCCGCCATCTCTATCGCCAGCGCGACTTCAACCGCGCGCTCGGTTGCCTGCTCGTCGTTGCCGGCGCGGCCCTGGTGCCCTGGACCTTCGGCCTCTCGCTGCCGGTCTTTGGCCTCGTGGACCTCTGGCTCTACAGGAGGCTCAAGGACGCGGTGGTCTGCTACCGCTGCGACACGGTCTACCGGGATGCCGTACCGGGCCCGCGCCAGGGAGACTTCGACCTCCTGAAACATGACGTGCTCAAATATGGCAAGACCTGGAGCGAAGAGGCGAACCGGGAAGGATAGAAGAGAAAGGCCGGCTTGCGCCGGCCTTTCCGGTCAGGCGTCCGATCAGGCGGAGACCGCCATCTCCTCGACGCCGGCCGCGGTGCGCAGCTCCTCGGCCCGGTGGGTGCGCTCCCAGGTGAAGCCTTCCTCCGAGCGGCCGAAATGGCCATAGGCCGCCGTCGCACGGTAGATTGGGCGGCGTAGATCAAGATACTCGATGATGCCGCGCGGGGAGAGCGGGAAGTGAGCGCGGACCAGCCTCTCCATCTCGCCGTCGCCGATGAGGCCAGTGCCGAAGCTGTCGACGCGCACGGACACCGGATCGACCACACCGATGGCATAGGCGAGCTGCACCTCGACGCGCTCGGCGATGCCCGCCGCGACCAGGTTCTTGGCCACGTGGCGCGCCATGTAGCAGGCCGAGCGGTCCACCTTGGTTGGATCCTTCCCCGAAAAGGCGCCACCGCCGTGGCGGCCATAGCCGCCGTAGGTGTCCACGATGATCTTGCGGCCGGTGAGGCCACAGTCGCCGTGCGGACCGCCGGTCACGAAGCGGCCGGTGGGGTTGATGTGGTAGACCGTCGTCTCGTCCAGCAGCTCCCCGGGGATCGTCGTCTTCACGATCTTTTCGATAACCCTTTCGCTGATCTCCTCCTGGGAGACGTCGGGGTCGTGCTGGGTAGAGATGACCACGGTACGCACGCCGACCGGCTTCTTGCCCTCGTACTCCACCGTCACCTGCGACTTCCCGTCGGGCCGCAGCCAGGGGATCTCGCCGTCACGGCGCGCCACCGCCAGGCGGCGGGTCAGGCGATGGGAAAGAAGGATCGGCAGCGGCATCAGCTCCGGGGTCTCGCGGCAGGCAAAGCCGAACATCAGCCCCTGGTCACCCGCCCCTCCCGTGTCGACTCCCTGGGCGATGTCCGGGGACTGCCGGTTGATGGTCAGGAGCACCTTGCAGCTCCGGCTGTCGAAGCCGAAGTCGGAGCGGTCGTAGCCGATGTCCTGGACGACCTGGCGGGCCACGCCGACGAAGTCGACGTGCGCGTGGGTGGTGATCTCGCCCGCGAGGACGATCATGTCCGTGGTCACCAGGGTCTCGCATGCCACGCGCCCGGTGGCATCCTGGCGGAGCACCTCGTCCAGGATCGCGTCAGAGATCT
This sequence comes from uncultured Holophagales bacterium, assembly GCA_963741305.1. GTDB lineage: Bacteria > Acidobacteriota > Thermoanaerobaculia > Multivoradales > UBA5704 > DATMER01. The sequence goes on from CAVUHL010000003.1 coordinate 2,235,960, forward strand.
GGTCAGCCACCTTGTCGGGGTGGCCCTCGGTCACGGACTCCGACGTAAACAGGTGGGCCTCTTGTTCGTTCATCGTCACACCTCTATCCTGGGGATTCCTATTCGAAACTGGCCGCGCATGCTACCAGTGACGCAGGAGCCGGTCAAACACGGTATCGCGAACGATGCGTACGATTGCGCACGACTCTAAGAGTGCTCGATCCCGGCAAAACGGGACTCAGCGGATGGGCCGGCTCTCGAGCACGCCGTAGAAAAGGGTCGAAATGGCGTGCAGGGTGGAAGTAGAGACGGCCTTGCGCCGCGTCTCCAGTCCGCCGGTGAGCGCCCGGATCATGCCGCCGCCCCTCCGGGTCCCAGGGATGGCGAACGGGATCTGGGCACTGTCCAGGCCGGCGATCAGCCGGTCGGGGAGCTGCACCGAGCCGCTGGACCCCCAGGCCTCGCCCAGCGGGGAGCGCACCACGGCCCAGTTGCGGATGAAGTAGCGCAGGCCTCCGTCCACCTCCAGGGCCTGGATGCCCCCCTCGGCCGCCATGAAGAACTGATAGGTGTCGCCGAGCCGCTCCTCCATCTCGCGGACGTAGCTGCGCGCCAGGCCGAGGGTCTCCTCATCCGAGACCGGCAGCCCGATCGGCGGCGGCTCCACGGGCTGGGGCACCACCGCCACCGACACGATCTTGTCGTGGCCGTCGTGGAAGTAGCGCAGGAATGCGTCGCGGACGCCGAGCAGCGTCTCCGAGTTGTTCCCGGCCACCGCGACCTCGACACCCGATTGGAGCTTTTGCCAGAAATTCCTGATATCTGTCGCCATTATGATTACCAGCCGCCACAACCAGAAATTGAAGGATATTCGCCGCCTCCGGCGAAGTAAAGGTGACCACGCCCTGCTGGAGGGTCCGCACCTGGTCGAGGAGGCCATCGCCGCTGGTTACGAGTTGGAGACCGTCCTGGCCACGCCGGCCTGGTTGGAGACGCCCGATGGATTGTGCGTCCTCCGCCATCTCCCGATCGCACCGCTCGAAATCGAGCCCTCCCTGCTGGAGGAGCTTACCGACTCCGACTCGCCCCGCGGCATCCTCGCCGTGGCCCGCCTCCCCCGCTCCGGCGTCGGGTCGCTGCCCGTCCGCGACGGCGGAGTGTATCTCTTTCTGGATGGATTGCAGGACCCCGGCAATCTGGGAGCGCTCGCGCGGGTCGCGGAGGCCTCCGGAGCGGCCGGGCTCGCGCTCTCCCCGGGCACGGCTCATCCGAACCATCCGCGTGCCCTCCGCGCCTCGGCCGGGAGCCTTTTGCGGCTGCCGGCCGCCGTTGGGTGCGAGGCCGCGGCGGTGGACCGCCACCTCGCCTCCGTCCATCCGCGGTGGATGGCGCTGGTCCCCCGCGAGGGCGAAGACCTCTGGCGTTCCTCCCTGGACGGCACGCTGGTCCTCGCCCTGGGTGCCGAGGGCCCCGGCCTTTCTCCCCTTGTCCGGGAGCGCGCCGGCCTCGGCCTGACCATTTCCATCGAGCCGCCGGTCGAGTCGCTGAACGCGACGGTCGCCGCGGCCCTGGTGTTGTTCGAGGTCCGTCGGCGGGGACGTGATCTAATAACCCGATCATGAAGATCGGAATCGGCTCGGACCACGCAGGCTACCGCTACAAGGAAGAGATCAAGCGTTTCCTCGCCCGCCAGGGGCATGAGGTGCGCGACTTCGGGACGGACTCGGAGGAGTCGGTGGACTACCCGGTCTACATCCGTCCCGTGGCCGAGGCGGTCGCCAGCGGTGAGCTCGAGCGCGGCATCGTTCTCGGCGGCTCGGGCAACGGCGAGGCCATGGCTGCCAACCGCGTGCGCGGCGTCCGCTGCGCGCTCTGCTGGAACGCCGAGTCCGCCCTCTTCGGCCGCCAGCACAACGATGCCAACATGCTCTCCCTCGGCCAGCGCATGATGACGCTGGAGACCGCCCTCGACATCGTCCGGATCTGGCTGGAGACCCCCTTCGAAGGCGGGCGCCACGTCCGGCGGATCCAGCTGCTCGACGCGTGATCGCCCCAATCCTCGAAGCACTGGGGGTGGACCGGGTACGGCGGGACCAGGTCCTCGCTCCCTACACCACCTTCCGGATCGGCGGCCCGGCCGACCTCTTCTACGAGCCGCAGACCGCGGACGAGCTGGCGCGGGCGATCCTCGCGGCCCGGGAGCACGGAGTCCCCTTCTTCCTCCTTGGGATGGGCGCGAACATCCTGATCGGCGACCGGGGCTTCCGCGGTCTGGTCATCCGCAACACGGCCCGGCACATGGATGTCCTGCCGGATGGCAAAGTGTGGGCGGAGAGCGGCGCGGTGGTCCATCCAGAGCTGATCGAGCTGGCGGTATCCCATGGCCTGTCCGGGCTGGAGCACTACGTAGGCATCCCTTCGACCGTGGGCGGAGCGCTCTGGCAGAACCTCCACTTCCTGGCTCCGGCTCCGGCGCGCGAGCGGACCATGTTCGTCGCGGAGGTCACCCATTCCGCCGAGATCCTCACCGAGGAGGGCGAGCGCAAGACCGTGGGTGTCGACTACTTCGAGTTCGGCTACGACGACTCCATCCTCCACCACCGGCGAGACGTCGTGCTTGCCGCCACCTTCCAGCTCCAGCCGGACGATCAAACCCGCATGCGGCGGGTCATGGAAGAGAACCTGCAATGGCGGCGCGAGCGGCACCCGCCCCTGGATACCGAGCCGAGCGCCGGCTCCATCTTCAAGAAGATCGCTGGGATCGGCGCCGGCCGCCTGATCGACGAGTGCGGCTTCAAGGGCATCGGGATTGGAGGCGCCATGGTCACCCCTCGCCACGCCAACATCCTCATCAATACGGGCAACGCCACCGCTGCCGACGTCCGTGCCCTGATCGCGCACATCCAGGAGGTGGTCGAGCAGCGCACGGGCCATCGTATGGAGCCTGAGATCGGCTTCGTCGGCGAGTTCTGATTCAGCGACAAAAGTTGTTGACTTCCGCTCCGGCTTCTCTTACGCTTTGTAGCGTAATAGAGGCGTAACTACCTTCGGGAGGAGCGGTCGTGATGACGAACAGAACCAATGGCAACAACCTGCCGTCCAACGCGTTCGTGGAGGACTACCTGGCCTTGCTGAACGAGCGGGACGAGCCCCTCACCGCGGCGGAGGCCGACTACGCCGGACCCTGGAGCGTCGAAGCACGACTGCAGGGCGGCCACGCCGTGCTGCGGCCAGCGGAAGATGTGCCGTACGCCGCCTTTGACTCCGTGGAGATCGCCCAGCTCGCCGCGGCTGTTTTACCGGGGACCGGCAGAGATAAGCGTTACCGCCTGGGCAAGGACGAAAACCCCGGCCGCGGCTTTCCGGTATATCGCTCCGGCGAGCTTGTTGGACACCTGCGGCTGTTCGACGAGGAGCTGGTCGCGGCCTTGAACGTGCTCGACGCACTCCTCTCCTCGCCCTACGACTTTGCCTGGCTTCTCGAAGCGGCCGGGGGCCTCGCGCTCCAGCACGTGGGGAGGATCTCCATGGCGAGGGCGACCGGCCGGCTAAAGTAGCGGAAAGAGTGTAGGGGCGCGTGGTGCGCCCCTACACCACCCCCTCGTTCCAGCCATCGCTCCCGGAGCCGCAAACCAGGCCGCAGACGCTCTCTCCCTCCCCCACCCGCACCTTGCCGCTCAGCCAGGCGGCCACGGCTGCAGCTCCGGACAGCTCGGCCGCAATGCCCAACTCCAGCCAGAGCCAGCGCGCCGCCTCGCGCATTTCGTCGTCTGTGACCAGGACGATCTCCTCGACCGTCTTCTGAATGATGCGCAGGTTTACCTCGGCACTCCTCCGCGGTGCCAGAGTGTTGGCCGCCGTGGTGATGCGCTCGAGCTCCACCACGGCGCCCGCCCGCAAGCTTTCGTAAAGGGTCGGAGCTCCCACCGGCTCGATTCCGATCACCCGCACGCTCGGAGCCACCGCCTTGATGGCTGTAGCCACCCCCGAGATCAGTCCTCCGCCGCCGATCGCCACCAGAACCATGTCCGTCTCCGGAGCGTCCTCCAGGATCTCCAGACCGATCGTCCCCTGGCCCGCAATCACCGCCGGGTCCGCGAACGCATGGACATAGGTGAGGCCCTCACGCTCCGCCATCTGGCGAGCGGCCCGGTCGGCCTCGTCCCAGAGCGACCCTTCCCGCACGGTTTCCGCCCCCCAGTCCTCGAAGCGGGCGATCTTCGACTGAGGCACGTTCGAGGGGAGAAAAATCGTCGCCGAAACTTTCGCCAACCAGCCGGCGTAAGCTACGCCTAGCCCATGGTTGCCGCCTGAGGCGGTCACGAGCCCTTTCCCCACCTGATCGGCTGGCAGCGACAGCACCTTGTTGGTGGCTCCGCGCGCTTTGAAAGAGCCAGTGACCTGCAGCGACTCCAGCTTCAATGACAGTCGACCAGCAGGAGTGTCTTTGAGACCTAGGGCACGGATCAACGGAGTGCGGCGGACATACGACCTGAGGCGCTCTCGAGCGGCCTGGATTTCGGCGAGATCGACCATGAAAGCATGCTATCAGGGGCGTAACTTTCGCCCCTGGTACGCTTGACTTACGCCCTTGTTACGCCTATGATTCTTCCATGTTGGAGAGAATCGTACTCAACCCTCAGGAGATATGAGCCGTGGCCACTACCGTTTTGAACGGCCTCGGCCAGGCGCTGCGCTGGCTCAGAGACCGACTCGGCAAAAAGCAGTACCAGGTGGCGGAAGCCGCCGGAATCACGAAGGGCATGCTCTCAGCGTACGAGACGGGCCGGCAACGGCCATCTCTGGAAACGCTGGAGAAGCTGCTTGGCACCCTCGGGTGCGACCTGCACGACCTTCACAACGCGATCCAGATCGTGAACGGCCGGCCTGCCGCGATGAGGCCGGGGAGCCGCTTCGGCGATCCGGAAGGCGGAGGGGGCGAAAGGGACCGCGGGTTCCCGGACTTGTACAGCGTGCTCGGGCAGAGCGATCCGCTTCCGCCGGAGCTGGAGCGCGCCTTCGGGCAGCTCCTGGATGGCTTCCACAAGCTGATCCGCTACATGCACCGGGCGTTCGAGAATCGTTCAGGGGGTGACGAGAGCCCCGCTGGCGAAAGCTCGTAGTCAGAGAGCGAGCTGGCCTGAGTCGCTTCAGGCCAGCTTCGCTTGAAGGACTCGCGCCAACCTCTGCACTCCCTCCTCGATCCGGTGCGGCGGGTTGTTCCCGAAGCTCAAGCGCAAGGCGCGGTCGGCGTGGCCGCCTTCGCGGGTCGCGAAGACGGAGCCCGGCGTAAAAGCCACGTTTTCCATAGCCACGGCGTCCCGTAGCAGCTCGCTGGAGGTGATTCCTACCGGCAGCTCCACCCAGACGCTGAGCCCGCTCGTCGGACGGCTCCAGCGCGCCTCCCGGGGGAAGTGCTCCTGCAAGGTGCGCAGCAGCGTGTCCCTCCGGCGGCGGTACGCGGCTCGGATCGTCTCCAGGTGCTCCGGGAGATACCCGGCCTCCAGAAAGGCCGAAATCGTGCGGTGGCTGAACGAGGGCACGTCCAGCTCTTCGGCGGCCGGCAGCAGGGCGAGGCGGGCGGGCGGATCGTCGGGAAGGACGATCCAGCCAGCACGCAGGGCCGGGGCGAGGAGCATGGAAAAAGAGCCGAGATAGATGGCCCAGCGGGCGTCGAGCGCGCGTAGCGGCGGCTCCGGGTGCCCGTCGTAGGACAGGAAGCCGTAGGTGTCGTCCTCGAGGATCGGCACCTCGTAGGCACGGGCCAGGTCGAGGAGCCGCAACCGCTTCTCCAGTCCCAGGCTCACGCCGAGAGGGTTGTGCCCCTCCGGGATCACGTAGAGGAAGACAGGCCGCGCGCCGGCCGCCAGGAGCGCCTCCACCTGGTCCAGGTCGATGCCCGTCTCGGGGTCCGTGGAGACCGAGAGGATCTCCGGGTCGAGGGGGAGAGCGGCGCGGATTTTCTCCGAGACGGTCTCTTCGAGCAGGATCTGGGAGCCGGGGTCGAGAAGCAACCTCCCCAGGAGGTCCAGGGCTCCCTCGACTCCCGTGGTGAGCACGATCTGCTCCGGCCGGCAGCGGACTCCGCGCATGGCCATCAGCTCGACGATCTGGCCCTTGAGCGGCTGGAAGGGAGTGCCGAGCTCCGGAAGGCCTGGGTCGGCGAGCAGGCGCGCCGAAGCCTGGGCCACTGCGCTCATCGGGAACAGCTCGGCCGCCGGCAGGTCGGCAGCCAGCGAAAGCACCCCGGGGAACTCGAGAAGCTCCTTGAGCTCGGTTGGGACCAGGCTCGTCCGGGACGCGGGACTGTCTTGAAGAGCGTTGATCATCTCGTCCTTCGGTTCTTTCTCCGGACCGCGCATCGTAGCTAGGGGTTCCCTACCTCATATGGTACGGCCAGCCGGCTTACGCGAGCCAGTCTGGCCAAATCTACGTCAATCAGTCCTAAACCCGCCGAAATGCGGGGCACTTTGCATCGCAAAGTGCTCTTCGTCTAGAATACCCCTCGAAGCTCACGCCCGGGAACTTTCCCCGAGGGCAATTCGGTTATGCTCTGCGGGCCAAAAACTGGAAGGTACCGGGTCCAATCCAAGCACGAGGCGAAAGAGAGCGAACTCCAGGAATGGGATTGTCCACGGCGGCCTCCAAGGCGCAATCGGTTCCGGAAGGCTTCCCCGCCCTCCTAGAGGGGTTTCGGGAGAGGCTCGACCGCGAGCTGCACGCCTGGCTGGAGGCCAAGCGGCGCGCGGCGGCCGAGGCCGGCTCGCCCGAAATGCTCGAGCTGATCGACGGCGTCGGCCAGCTCATGGTCCATGGCGGCAAGCGTGTGCGCCCGGCCCTTGTCTATCACGCCTACCGTGCCTGTGGCGGCACTACCGACAACGAAGTGCTTCCTCTCGCCCTGGCCACCGAGCTCCTGCACACCTATCTCCTGATCCACGACGACATCATGGACCACGCCGAGGTCCGGCGCGGCCAGCCGGCGGCGCACGTGCGCTTCCGCAACGCCCACCGGCAGCGCGGCTTCCAAGGCGACGCCCGCGACTTCGGGCTCTCCGTCGCGATCCTGCTCGGGGACCTCTCCCACACCTGGGCGGTCGAGCTGGCCTCCTGCACGGCAGCTGGCAGGCCTGAGCTCGCCCGCTGCTTCGCGGCCATGAGCGAGGAGGTCATCGGCGGTCAGTACCTGGAGTTGTTGGTGGCCCAGCGCCGTGGCACTCCGGAAGAAGGCTCGGCGCTCGAAGAGGAGCTGACCCGGGTGCTGCGCCTCAAGTCCGGGCGCTACACGGCCGAGCGGCCGGTACAGCTGGGCGCGATCCTGGCCGGCGCCGCACCCGAAATCATCGCCGGGCTGGCACTTTACGGCGCGGCCGTGGGCGAGGCCTTCCAGCTCCAGGACGACCTGCTGGGCATGTTCGGCAAGGCCGAGACCGTGGGCAAGCCCGTGGGCGACGACCTGCGCGAGGGCAAGTTCACCTTTCTGATCCATCACGCCCTGGCCGCGGCCACGCCGGAGCAGCGCGAGGCCCTCGAAGTGGCTCTGGGGGATCCCGGCGTCACGGCCGACGAGGTCGCCCGGGTGCAGGGCATCCTCGAAGAGACCGGAGCGCGCGCCCGGGTCGAGGCCATGATCCAGGAGCGGCTCCGCACCGCTCGCCAGGCCCTGGAAGGCCTCGGCGAGCTGCGGCAGGAAGGCCGCCTCTTTCTCGAAGGGCTCCTGGACTACCTCTGGGAGCGAGAGCTGTGAGTGTCGTGGCTGAACTACGCGATCGGAAGGCCGAACACATCCGCCTGGCCCTCGACTCCCGCATGCAGCTCGGCGAGAGCTGGTGGGACGAGTACCGCTTCGGCCACTCGGCACTGCCCGAGATCGACATGGCCGAGGTCGACACCTCGGTCGAGTTCCTGGGCCGGCGCCTCTCCGCTCCCCTGCTCATCTCCTGCATGACCGGCGGCACCGAGATGGCCGGCCGGATCAACCGCAACCTGGCCGCGGCAGCCGAGGCCACGGGCGTCGCCGTGGGGGTCGGCTCCCAGCGCAAAGCTTTGGAAGACCCTGAGAAAGCTGATACTTTCCGTGTCCGCGAGGCCGCTCCAACAGCCCCACTCCTGGCCAACCTTGGCGCCGTGCAGCTCAACTACGGCATGGGCGTCGCCGAGTGCCGGCAGGCGGTCGAGATGATCGGGGCGGACGCGCTCGTGCTCCACCTCAACCCGTTGCAGGAGGCGCTCCAGCCCGAGGGGCAGTGCGACTTCTCCGGGCTGCTGCCGAAGATCGCCGAGGTGGTGCGCGAAGTCGGCGTGCCGGTCGTGGCCAAGGAGGTCGGCAGCGGGCTCTCGGAAAGCGTGGCCCGCGCCCTGGCCGGCGTGGGGGTCCGCATCCTGGACACCGCGGGCACGGGCGGCACGAGTTGGGCGCGCATCGAGGCGGCCCGCTCCGGCGAGACCGACCTCGGCGAGCTGTTCGCCGGTTGGGGCATCCCGACGCCGCTGTCGATCCAGGAAGTCCGGCGGGTCGAGGGCGTGACGGTGATCGCCAGCGGCGGCCTGCGCAACGGCCTCGACCTGGCCAAGGCCCTTGCCCTTGGCGCCGACCTGGGCGGCATGGCGTACCCGTTCCTCGCCGCGGCCACCGAGTCGCCCGAGCAGGTGGCCGATAAAGTGCTGCGTATCGTCCGAGAGCTCAAGATCTGCATGTTCTGCCTGGGTATTAAAACGATCTCGGGGCTTCGAACCGTCGAGCTTCGAAAAGGGTCCATCTGATGAGCAACCCGATCCAACTGCCGACTTCGCGGCGCGAAGAGCTGGTCCGTTCCCTGGTGCGCCGGGAGATGCGCTTCCACGAGCTTCCCAAAGACCTCCCTGCCGAAGAGGCGGCGGAGATCCGGCGGCGCGCCCTGGAGCGCATGACCGACACGGCGCTCGACAACATCGCGCACCACTCGCTCGACGTGCAGCGGGCCTCCAAGCGCAATTGCGAGAACTTCTTCGGCGTGGCCCAGATCCCCATGGGCGTCGTGGGCCCGCTGCGGGTGCGCGGACGCTGCGCCGACGGCGACTTCTGGGTGCCCCTCGCCACCACCGAGGCGGCCCTGGTGGCGAGCACCAACCGCGGCTGCACGGCCCTTACCCAGGCCGGTGGCGCGGTCGTCCGCATCGAGGACGTGGGCATGACCCGCGCGCCCGTGTTCCGCACCTCGGGCATCGTGCAGACCCAGTGGTTCCTGCAATGGATCAAGGATCACGATGCGGAGATCCGCAAGATCACCGAGAACACCAGCAACCACCTGAAGCTCCTGGAAGTCCGCCCGTACACCTTCGGCACCACGGTCTTCCTCCGCTTCCGCTTCGACTCGGGCGACGCCATGGGCATGAACATGGCCACGATCGCCTGCGACCGCGCGGTCAACGACCTCATCGAGCCCGAGACCGGCGTGCCCTGCGTAGCCCTGTCGGGCAACTACTGCGTGGACAAGAAGCCGGCTGCGATCAACTTTCAGGAGGGGCGCGGCAAGCGCATCTACGCGGAGGCCCTGCTCGAGGCCCCGATCCTCCACCACCAGCTCAAGACCAACGCCCGCGACCTGGTGGAGGTCCAGTACCGCAAGAACCTGCTGGGCTCCATCGCCGCCGGCTCGATGGGCTTCAACGCCCATTACGCCAACGTGCTCGCGGCCTTCTTCATCGCCACGGGCCAGGACCCGGCGCACGTGGTCGAGGGCTCCATGGGCGTGACCTGCATCGAGGCGCGGGGGCCGGACTCGGTCTTCGCCTCGATCTACATGCCCGACGTACCGCTCGGCGCCGTGGGCGGCGGCACCTCCCTGGAGACACAGCGCGAGGCGCTCGCCATGCTCGGCGTCTCCCCCGACCCGGACCGCCGAGGCGAGGCCGTCACCCGCCTCGCCGAGATCCTCGGCGCGGTCGTGCTCGCCGGCGAGCTGTCGCTGATGGCAGCCTTCACCTCGCAGGATCTGGCGCGCGCCCATGAGAAGCTCGGGCGCGGCGAGGTCCCCGGCCGAACGCTCCCCTAGACAGTGAGGCCCCTCACCGTCTCGGCCCCCGGCAAGCTGATCCTGATGGGGGAGCACGCGGTGGTCTACGGCCGCCCCGCCCTGGTGGCGGCCATCGACCTCCGTCTTAGGGTGCGGCTCTCCCGTGCGGATTCCAACCATGTGGTTTTAGACCTGCCCGCCCTCGACCATTCGGAGCACCTCTCCTGGGAGGAAATCCGCGCCTATGCCGCGGCAGCCCGTGAGCGCTGGGGCGAGTACGCTCTACATTCCAGCTCCGCCAGTTTCCAGGAAATGCGCGGCGAAGACCCAGCACATGTGGTCAAGGCCGCCCTCGGCGAAGCGGTCGGGCTGCTGGGTGAGCCCAACGAGGGACTGAGCCTGCGCGTCGATTCCGACCTCCCCGTCGGCTCCGGCTTCGGCAGCTCCGCGGCCACGGCCGTGGCCGTCCTCGCCGGGATGTTTGCCTGGCGCCGGACGCCCATCGACCTCGGCCAGGTCGAGCGCCTGGCCCTGGAAGTCGAGCGCCGGCAGCACGGGCATCCGTCGGGGGTGGATGGCGCCACGATCCTGCGCGGCGGCGTGCTCTGGGCCCGGAAACAGCCTTCCGGCAGTCTGGAAACCGAGCCGGTGCATGCCCGCTCTCCCCTGCTCGCCCGGCTCCGGGTCTACGATACCGGGGTGCCGTCCGAGGCCACGGGAGCGGTGGTCGCGGCCGTGCGCGGGCGGCGCGAGGAGGACCCGGGCCGGATCGAAGCGGTCCTGGACCGGATCGAGGCCGCGACGGTCGCATTCCGTGCCCTGCTGGAGCGGGAGGAGGAGGACCGGGACCGCGCTTTGCATCTCATTCGCCAGGCGCAAGCTTGCCTGGAAGAGCTTGGGGTCGTTCCCGGGGAGGTTTGCTCCGCGGTCCGTCAGATCGAGGTGGTGGGTGGCGCGGCCAAGGTTTCCGGCGCGGGATCGCTCGCCGGGCCGGGAGCCGGGTCGCTTCTGGTTTATCATCCCGACCCCGAGAGGCTGCGCGACTGCGCCATGTTGAAGGATTTCCCTTTTTACGCCGTTCACCTCGGAGCCCCCGGGTTCCGCGAGGAGACTGCTGGATGAGCAAGACCACCGTCGCCGCTCCGGCCAATATCGCGTTCATCAAGTACTGGGGAGCCCGGGACTTGGAGCGGGCGCTGCCGATGAACCCGTCCATTTCCATGACGCTCGACCACTGCGTGACCCGGTGCACCGTGGAGATCCTGGACGGTGGGCACGACGAGGTCTGGCTGAGCGAGCCTGACGGCGGGTTCGGCTCGCCCGACGCGGAATTCACCCGGCGCGTGGTGGAACAGCTCGACCGGGTCCGGCAGTGGGCCGGCCGCGAAGAGCCGTTCCGGGTGGCTACGCGCAACACCTTCCCGAGCGCAGCCGGGCTGGCCTCCTCGGCCTCGGGCTTCGCGGCCCTGACGCTGGCCGCGGTGGGCGCTCTCGGCCGCAAGGACGCACCGGCCAAGGACCTGTCGCAGCTCGCGCGGCGCAGCGGCTCGGGCTCGGCCGCCCGCTCGGTGCTGGGCGGCTACGTGGAATGGCCCGACCCGGGAGCGTCCGCCGGCATCGACGACGAGCCGAGCTACGCCATCCAACTCGCCGACGCCTCCCATTGGGACCTGCGTGACGTGATCGCGGTGGTCGAGATCGGCCCCAAGGTGGTCTCCTCCCGGGACGGCCACCGCCTCGCCCACACCAGCCCCTACTACACCAAGCGCCTGGAGCTTCTGCCCGAGCGCCTGCAGAAGGTCCGCCGCGCCATCGAGACCCGCGACTTCGAGCTCCTCGGACCGGTCCTGGAGGAAGAGTCGACCGACCTCCACATGATCGCCATGACGTCGCAGCCGCCGATCTTCTACTGGAGCCCCGGCACGGTAGCGGTGCTGCGCGCCGTCCGCGAGCTGCGCCAGGAAGGGCTCTTGGCCTGGGCCACCCTGGATGCCGGCGCCAACGTCCACGTGATCTGCGATCCCGAATCGGAGGACGAGGTGGCCGATCGCCTGGAAGACCTCCCCGCTGTCGGCTTCGTGATCCGCGATGGCGTCGGTGAGGGTCCGGAGCACGAAACGACGCACCTGTTCTGATGATGGAGGTCGTCCTCCTCAAGCTCGGCGGCAGCCTGATCACCGAGAAGTCGCAGAAGGAGACGGCGCGGCCCGAGGTGATCGCCCGCCTTGCGCAGGAGATCGCCCGCGCCGCGGCCCGCATCCCGGAGCGGATCATCCTCGGCCACGGCAGCGGCTCCTTCGGCCACGTCGCGGCCGAGGAGCACGGTATCGCCGGGGGCCTCCGCTCTCCCGCCCAGCTCCCCGGCATCTCCCGCACCCAGGAGCGCGCCGCTGCGCTCCACCGCGAAGTGATCGACAAGCTCCTCGCCGCCGGGCTCGCCCCCTTCTCCATCGCGCCGTCGAGCTGCCTGATCTTCAAAGGCGGGAAACCGGACCTGGCCGTCAAGCCGCTCCTCCTCGCCCTGAAAAACGGCCTGATGCCGGTGGTCTACGGCGACGTGGTCATGGACATGGATCAAGGCGTCGCGATCTGCTCCACCGAGCGGATGCTGGAGATCCTGGCCCATCGCCTCCCAGTCCGCCGGGCGCTCTGGCTGGGTGAGACCGACGGCGTCTACGACGGCCAGGGCCAGACCATCCCCCGTCTCTCGGCCGATGATTTCGAAGAAGCCGCGAAGTCGATCGGCTCCCCCGCGGGCACGGACGTCACCGGCGGCATGCGCCACCGCGTCGAGACCGCCCTCGCCCTGACGCGCCTCGGAATCCGCTCCCTGCTCCTCAACGGGCTCACCCCGGGGCTGCTCGAACGGGCGCTTCTGGGCGAAGACGTGCCGGGGACGATCATCGAGTAGAGGCCGGAGGGCGGCCACAAGAGCCGCCCCTACAGACGCCTTCAAATGTAGGGGCGGCTCTTGTGGCCGCCCTTCCGGGAGCGCCACTTCCGCTACAATCTTCCCTCTCTATGGAGCCGCAAGCCCAACACACCCCGGAAGAGCTGGAGCGCCTCCTCGTCGCCTCCAGCCGGACCTTTGCCCTGGCCATCCCTCTCCTGCCCGAGCCCACGCGGCAGGAGGTGACGATCGCCTACCTCCTCTTCCGCATCGCGGACACCTTCGAGGACGCGGCGGCCTGGCCGAGCGCCCGGCGCATCGAGGCCCTGGAGCGCTTCGGCCGCCTGCTGGAGTCTCCGGACCGGGAGGAGGTACGGCACTGGGCCGAACGCTGGTCGGAAGAAGTCCCGTGCGAGCAGCCGGGCTACCGGGAGCTGCTGGCAGAGATCCCCTACGTCTTCGACGAGCTCCTCGCCCTCTCTCCTCCCGCCGTCGGGCTGATCACGGCCCACACGCTGCGTACCGCGTACGGCATGGCCGACTTCGTGGGGCGTGTCACCACGGAAGGCGAGCTGCGCCTGGAAAGCCTGCCCGACCTCCGGCAGTACTGCTATGTGGTGGCTGGGATCGTGGGCGAGCTGCTCACCGAGCTTTTCCTGCTGGACCGCCCCGGCCTCGATCCCGTGGCCGAGGCCCTGCGCGAGCGCTCCCGCCCCTTCGGCGAGGCCCTGCAACTGGTCAACATCCTCAAGGACTCGGCCTCGGACGCCACCCAGGGCCGGCGCTATCTCCCCGAGACGGTGGACCGCGCCGAAGTCCTGGCCCTGGCGCGGGGGGACCTGCGCACCGCCACCGACTACATCCTGACCCTGCAGCGTGCGGGAGCGGAGCGGGGGCTGGTGGCCTTCGGCGCGCTCCCCGTCCAGCTCGCCCACGCGACCCTGGACCGGGTGGAGACCGCCGGCCCCGGCGCCAAGCTCAGCCGTCCCGAGGTCTACGCGATCCTCCACCGCCTCCAGCGCGCCCTCGACCGTGACGAGCCTGCGGTCACCGATCCTTCGGAGCCGATTCCTGCAGTCTGGTAGAAAGGACTCTTGCCAATGAAGCTTCTCGCCCTGCTGCTCTTCTTCGGCGTCCTGCCCTGGCTCATGGCCTGTGCGGACCAGCCGCGCCCTGCTTCCGCTCCGGCCGCAACCCCGCCGGCCCCCGCCCCGCAGCTCACGGCGGCAACCCGCGACCCGCACTCCGCCTCGCATCCCGACGAAGTCGCGGTCGAGCACCTGAAGCTCGACCTCAACGTCGACTTCGCCAAGAAGCAGCTCGCCGGCCGTGCCAGCCTGCGCCTGAACAACCGCACGGGCGCCGGCAGCGTCTGGCTCGACACCCGCGACCTGACCATCGGCAAGGTCACCCTGGACGATGGAGCCGAAGCGCAATTCAAGCTGGGCGAGCCCGACAAGTTCCTCGGCCGCTCTCTCGAAGTGCAGATCAAGCCCGAAACGAAATGGGTCCACGTCGATTACACGACCAGCCCGGACGCCGCGGCGCTGCAATGGCTCGACCCCGAGCAGACAGCTTCCGGCGCCCGGCCGTTCCTGCTCACCCAGTCCCAGGCGATCCTCGCCCGCACCTGGGTCCCTTGCCAGGACACCCCGGGCGTGCGCATGACCTACGAGGCCACCGTTCACGTCCCCAAGGATCTGCTCGCGGTCATGAGCGCCGAGAACCCGACGAAGAAGAACGCGGAAGGCGTCTATCACTTCAAGATGCCGCAGCCGATCTCTTCCTACCTGCTGGCCCTCGCGGTCGGCGATCTGGAATTCCGTCCGCTCGGCTCCCGCGCCGGCGTCTATGCCGAGCCCTCGGTCGTCGAGCTGGCCGCCTGGGAGCTGGCCGATACGCCAAAGATGATCGACGCGGCTGAAAAGCTCTACGGCCCGTACCGCTGGGGCCGCTACGACATCCTGGTGCTGCCGCCGAGCTTCCCCTTCGGCGGCATGGAAAACCCGCGCCTCACCTTCGCGACGCCCACGATCCTGGCCCGCGACCGCTCGCTCGTCTCGCTCGTGGCGCACGAGCTGGCCCACTCCTGGTCCGGCAACCAGGTGACCAACGCCACCTGGAACGACTTCTGGCTCAACGAAGGCTTCACCACCTACGTCGAGGGCCGGATCATGGAATCCCTCTTCGGCAAGGAATACTCGGACATGCTGACCGTGCTCGGCAGGCAAGAGCTCGGGGGCACGATCGAGGAGCTGGGGGCCGACAGCCCCGACACCCACCTCTTCCTCGCCCTGGCCGGCCGCGATCCCGACGAGGGGATGAACGACATCGCCTACGAAAAGGGCAAGCTGTTCCTCCGCATGCTCGAGCAGGCGGTCGGCCGCGAGAAGTTCGACCGCTTCGTCCGCACCTACTTCGACACCTTCGCCTTCCAGTCCATGGACACCCGCCGCTTCCTCGACTACCTGAAACAGAACCTCCTCGGCGGCAGTGACGAAAAGATGAAGGAGCTGCAGATCGAGCAGTGGGTCTTCGGTCCAGGCGTGCCGTCGAACGCGCCTGAGCTCCGCTCGGCTGCCTTCGCCAAGGTCGATCAGGCCGCCGCCGCATTCCAGCAGGGGACCCCCGCGGCCCAGCTCGACACCAAGGGATGGACTACGCACCACTGGCTGCACTTCCTGCGCAACCTGCCGAAGCCCCTGGGTACTCAAAAGATGGCGGACCTCGACGCCGCCTTCAAGCTCACCGAATCGGGGAACTCCGAGATCCTGAGCACCTGGCTGATGCTGGCGATCCCGAACCGCTACGAGCCGGCGTACCCGGCCCTGGACCGGTTCCTGACCAGCATGGGCCGCCGCAAGTTCCTCAAGCCGCTCTACGAAGAGCTGGCGAAGACCCCCGAGGGGACCGAGATGGCGCTGCGGATCTACAAGAAGGCGCGGGCCGGCTACCACTCGGTGTCGCGCAATACGGTGGACGAGATCCTCGACTGGCAGGGATGAAGCGCCTGGCGCTCGTCTTCCTGTTGCTTGGCTGCGGGGGACCCGAGGACATCCCGGTCCCCCGCGCAACCCGCGGCTACATCGTCATCTCGATCGACACGCTGCGGGCCGACCACCTGGGCAGCTACGGCTACGGCAAGCCCACGAGCCCGTTCCTCGATTCCCTCGCGAAGAGGGGCACGCTGTTCGAGGAAGCCTATGCCCAGTTCCCGAGCACGCTGGTATCCCACATGTCGATGTTGACCGGGCTCCACCCGCGGGAGCATGGAGTGTTCCCGCCGAACGCGGTGCTCTCCCCCAAGGTCGAGCTGCTCCCCGAGGTCTTTCAGCGCTACGGCTTCCGCACGGCCGGCTTCACCGAGGGCGGCTTCATGAGCGGGCGCTTCGGATTCCGCCGGGGCTTCGACGAGTTCCACGCGCGGGACCGCAACCGCAACCGACCGCTGGAAGGGACCTTCCGCCGGGGAGTCCAGTTCCTGGAAGGATTGAAGAAGGAAGATCGCTTCCTCCTCTTTCTCCACACCTACGCGGTGCACGCGCCCTACGACGCGCCGGACCGGTATCGAAAGCCGTTCTGGCCCGGCCCTCCCCCGCCTGGGGCGATCCCGGCGACCGGCCCGGCGCTCACCCGGCAAAACGCCTTGGGAGAGCCGCTCCCCCAACCCGCGGTCGACTGGCTCACCGCGCTCTACGACGCGGGCATCCGCCAGACCGACGAGGTCATTCAAAGCTTCTTCAAGGATCTGGAGAGGCTCGGCCTCGCCGATAGCGTGACGGTGATCGTGACTTCGGACCATGGCGAGGAATTCCAGGATCACGGCCGCTTCAACCACACCCAGCTCTATCGCGAGATCCTTCGGGTCCCCCTGCTGGTTATCCATCCGGACAAGCGCGAAGCCGTGCGCCACGCCGGAGTCGTGCAGCTCGTGGACCTCGCCCCGACGCTCTACGAGTTGGCGAGGTTGAAGCCGAACGGCAAGCCGACCGGGACAAGCCTGGCGCGGCTCCTCGGCCACCCTTCCCCTCCGCGCCCGGGCAAAGCCTTTGCCGAGAACCTCGGAGACGAGAGAGCGCTCTACAAGGGAGAGAGGGAGGAGCTGGAAAGTCTCCTCCTCTTCGTGGGCCGGGCCGAGCTCTACGATGTCGCCGAAGATCCCGCCCAGAAGCGCGATCTCTTCGAAGACCGGCCAAGGCTGCGATCCCTCCTCAAGGAGCTGGCCGCCTTCAAGCCCCAGCCCGTGGCTCCCGCCACGGCCCCACCGCTAGATCCCGAGCTCGAAAAGCAGCTCCGGGCGCTCGGCTATCTCCAGTAGATCGCCGCAAAGTCCCTTCATGGCGCGGCCAAGATCGCGCATAACGTCGCAAGTAACCAAGGGATTGCGACTTTCCCTCTGTACCGAACTGTCCGCCTCACGATCTTTGCCTGGCTTTCGACGCCTGACTGCACAAACATCTCCCAGCGACCCTTGACGCGCCCAATCAATGCAACGATGACAACGAACGGCGTCTCAGAGAAGCGATCTGATGTTGCATAGACTCTTCACTTTGTCGCATTGATAGCGCAATACGTCGCGGCAATACAACCTCTCGTCGCATAGATGTCGATCATCGTCGCAGTCAGTTGATGGTCGACCGACCGGCATGGTATCCTTGCAGGAAAGATCGCCGTAGGTGCGACATGGAAGAGGCTCTCTGCGACTCTTTGCGCGAGCCTGGAGATGTGGACAGGTATCCATGGCGCAATGAAGCTCAACACTGCGACAAAGAAGGGGGTCCGGATGGCTCTGAATGTGTCCATTGCCGAGATGCTCGCGAACCTGGAGACGAAGGTTGCGCTCCACAGGGAACGGAAGGACTTCCACGCGGAGCAGGAGGCGATCCATCGTGAGCAGACGGCGCTCCACACCGCCGACCTCGACAACGCGCTCGCGCGCCTGGAAGCCTTGAGGTCCGCTGCCGAGGCAGCCGACGAGCTTCTGGATCACGGCAAGCTGGCTGCGCTGCCTCCTCCGCAACCAGAGCTTGACGACGCCGACCTCATCAGGAAGAGATCGCTCAGCCGGATGGTCACCCGCGTCGTGGAGGGCATACCCGCGGACCAGACCTTCGGAGCCCGCGCCGTCACCCGCGAGATCCAGGAGCGCTGGGGCGCCAAGCTCCGCCGCCGTCCCGACCCCCGAAGCGTCGCCGCCACCCTCCGCCGCTGGGCGATGGCGGGGCGCCTACATCAGGTGCGGGAGGGGCGGGCGTACTACGAGTCGCTGTACCGGAAGGTGGCGTAGGCGGTACGCGCGTTTTTGCGGTAAAATCTACGAAACGAAAGTCCGCGGTATCTCTCCCCTGGCAGAGGCTCCATGGGGTCTTATCTGATGAGGCAGTATCCGGAGGGATCGTTTGAATGGACGAGTCTCAGATCCTGCAGCGACTGCGTGCCATCGGGGAGGACATCGCCACCGGCACGCCGCCGCACATCATCTTCGACTCCATCGTCGAAGCCGTCGAGGCCCTGGGCTTCGACCGGGTGAGGCTCGACCTCATCTCTCTGGACGGAGCCACCCTTACGCCAGCAGCTTCGCGGGGTTTCGATAGGAACGGGCCGGACGAGCCGATTCCGGTAGGCGAGGATCCGGATCTCGCCAGGCTCTTGGGGGAGATGCGCCCGCGGATCGAGCCCGGGAGCAACGGCACGGGAGAACGCGGTATCGCTCCCCTCCTCCTGCGCGGCAGTTTGGTCGGTAAGCTGACCGTGGACCATGCGGTGAGCGGTAAGCTGGTCTCGCCGGCCGATCTCGATGCCGTGCTCCTCTTCGCCCAGCAGGCAGCCTTCGCCCAAGCCACGCTCTGGGCCGGCTCCCTGGAAAGCCTCCAGCAGACCACGCTCGCCATCGCCCATGCGACACAGGAAATGATGGGCGGTCTGGAAGCAATGTCTCTGCGCGAGCGCCTGGACATGATCGCCCGCCGCGCGGCCAAGATCCTGGACGCGGAAACCTCCGGCGTCTTCCTCCTCCGAGACGGAAAGCTGGTACTGGGGGCGAGCCATGGCCAGCTTGAAGACTTCGATCCCGGTAAGGTAAAGCCGCTCAGGGTCCATGACGAGGACGGGGGCGGACTGACCGGATGGATCGCCTACCACCGCAAACTGTTCAAAGACCATGGGCCCAGCCTGAAGCGGCATCCCGCGGTGGCTCACTCCGAGACTCATTCGCCATCCGGAGACTGCTATTCCCTGCTGGCGATTCCCCTAATCAAGGGAGCCGGGCCCGACGGAGAGCTGATCGGCCTAATCCGTGCCGACAACAAGAAAGGTAGGGAGAAAGACCAAGCGCTCGCCACGCTCGGATTCAGCCAAGAGGACGAATGGATCCTGACCCTCTTTGCTGAAGCCGCAATTGTCGCCATCGAGAGCGCCGAGTTGGTAAACCATCTCAAAGAGCAGGGAGATTTCCTCCATGGCCTCATTTCGAGCTCGCCCGCCGGAATCATCGCGGTCGATCGCAAGGGCTTAATCAAGGAGTACAACAGGCGGGCGGAACAGATCCTTGGCTACACCCGGGGGGAGGTGCTCGACAAACCTGTAGCTCCGCTCTACCTGGATGAGAACGAGCCGAGGATCATCGGCAAGAAGCTCCACGAAGAGCCGGATCATCACGTTCGCGGCTATGACACCTACGTCCGAAGCAAGGCGGGTAAGGCGATTCCGATCCAGCACTCCTCAACTTGGCTTTTCGATGCCACCGGCGAACGGGTCGGAAGTGTCGGTTACTTTGTGGACCTCCGGGAACAGAGGGAGCTCAAGCGCCGGGAGCAGCTACTCCTGAAGGCCAGCAAGGACTTGGCGGAGGCAGCTAACCTCGATGACGGATTGCAGCGGCTTGCAGAAATCATGGCCTTGGAACTCGGGCGTTCGTTCTGTGGCATCTTGTTGATGGACGAAGCCGGCGAATCCCTCACCCTGCGAGCCGAAAGCGTCACGAAGGAACCTGCCTGGAGAGCACGGCGCCAACAGATCGTATTCTCGGAATGGCCGTTTTTAGAGGAGCGCCTCAAGAAGGGGCGGCCCTGGGCCCAAATGTGGAGCGTCCAAGTCTGCCAACCGACGTTGTCGAGACTTTCGGCGCTCTTCGGTTTCAAGAGAAGGATTGAGATGCTGTTGGCGGTTCCGCTCAAGATCGGTGACAGAGTGGTCGGCCAGCTCGATCTCGGCGATCTCAAGGGCGAGGAGAGGCCTGCCTTTTCCAAGGAGGAGATCGCCCTCGCCTCCGCTCTTGCTGCCCAGGTTGCCGGATTGATCCAGAGATTCCAGCTTCTGGAGACCACCGTGCGGAGCGAAAACCTCCTCAAAGCGCTCGTCCAGGCCTCCCCCCACATCCAGGCGAGCGCGGAGATCAAGGTGCTGCAACAGGTCATCGTCCGTCTCGCCGCCGAAATGGTCGGTTGCCAGATCGGAGGTCTTTTCCTCTATCGTCCCCATTTAGGACAGCTAGAGCTGGTCGCGGTCTTTGGGGCGCCCGAGGAGCTAGTGGGCGAGCAGATCTCCGAGACGGAGGGCCTTGTCGGAACCGTGGCCCGGGCGGGTGAGACGGCCTTCTCGAAGACCTCCCCGCAGGAAGATCTCTTCCGAAGCCTCGATCTAAAGGCAGTGGCAGTGGTGCCGTTCCGTCGCGGCTCCGGGACGGTCGAGGCCGTCCTCTTCGTCGGCAGCGCCAGGTCCAGGGAGCCGTTCAACCTCGCCGACCGAGAGGTTCTCAACGCCTTCGCCGTTCAGGCCGCCATCGCCCTGGACACCGCCAGGCTCATGAACCGGGAGCAGCTCTACAGCCGCCAGATGGCCACCCTGCACCGCATCAGCGACTACATCCAGGGAGCCGCCACACTGGAGGAGATCCTGCACTCCGTGCTGACTGGCATCACCGCTAATTATGGACTGGGCTTCAATCGCGCGGTGCTGTTGCTGGTCGACGAGACTGGAGACTACTTGGTGGGCGAATCGGGCATCGGCGAACTTGAGGAGGACAAGGCTCGAGAAGCTTGGAAGGCAGCGAACGAAGTCGACGATTTCGAGCGTTACCTGCGGCGGCGCGAGAAAGGGGAGATCCCGCCGACCACCGTCGGCAGGAGAATCCGGAACCTGCGCTTGCCTATCCGGGAAAGCGGCGTGTTCGCCGACACGCTGAAGACTGGGAAATACCATCACGTTCCCACCGATTGGCTCGATCGTGTGGTTCCTGCACATTTCCTCAAGATGATCCGAGTTAGGACGCCCCTTGCCGTCGCCCCTCTCGCGGCGAAAGGTCAGCTCATTGGCCTCCTAGTTGCAGACAATAAGTTCACCCAGGCGCCGATCGGCGAGGATCTTTCGAATGCCCTGATGACGTTCGCGTCAACGGCTGCCGTGGCGATCGAGAACAAGCGGCTGCTCGACCAAGCCCGCAGCGTTGCCGACAAGCTCATGTCGTTCTATCAGAGAAGCGGCGAGCTGAACGCACTGTCCGGCCCCAGGGAGATTCTCCGGAAGATCGTTGCCCAGATGATCGAGGCCGCCGGGGCTTCCTGGGTCGTCATCGTGTTGATCGACCGGGCCGGCCGTACCGTGAGCGCCATCGAGTCCAGTGGCCAAGCCTCGTTGGAGGAGAACGCCACCCTTCTCATCCGGCCTGACGGCATCTCGATGCAGGTGATGAGGTCAGGAGAGGCCTATCCCATCGACAGCGTTGCCAAGATGCGGGACAAGGTCAATCCCGTGCTCATTAGGAGATCGGTACGGGCGGCGATCTGCCTGCCGCTGTCGCTTCCAGGAAAACCGATCGGGGTCATGTGGATTCACTACGATGAGCCACACCGCTTTCCCGGATCTGAGGTGGCGGCCCTGCAACTCTATGTCAACCAAGCGGCGACCGCGTACGAAAGCAGCCGCCGGACTGAAACCCTTGAGAACATCCGGGCCACCTCCGCGGCGCTGGCCCAGGTCGACGACATGAGAAGCCTGCTGGACAAGATCGTGCGGGGAGCGCAGCGGGTGCTCAAGGCCGAGGAGGCCGCGCTCTGGCCGTACGACGCCAAGACGGATGCCTTCATTCCGGATGCGTCTACCTATGCCGGTGACCATCCAGGCGCATGGAGCGAGCTGCAGAAGAGAGGGCCGCAGAAACGGGGCACCGCCTACAACATCATGAACCACGGCTGGGTCGGTGTGGAGGACATCCGGATTCAGGTCGATAAGGACCAAATCGGAGCAACAACCCGGCAGTTCCTCCAGGAGGTGGGTGGACGCGGCTTCCAAGGGGTCGTGCTCAAGGTCGGCCGCGAGAAGCTCGGCGTCCTGTACGCGATCTATCTTAACCCCACTCCGTTCGGCGAGGAAGAACGAGAGACCGCGTTCACGTTCGCCGAGCATGTGGCGGTGGCGCTGAAGAAGGCCAGGTTGCTCGACCAGGTGCAGCGGGCCCGCGAAGCCGCTGAGGTAGTGGCGCGCGCAACCCTCCTGGAAGACCCCAAGCACGCCCTGCTGCCGATCGTCCAGGAGACGAAGAGGGCTCTCGACTGCAGCGCCGTCGTCCTGTTCCAATGCAACGAGGAGTCGGGAACCCTGCTCCTACCGCCGACCATGACCGGATTGATTCCGCTGCCGGAGGACATACCCCTGGATCAATCACTTGTCCTCGCCATGGTGGAACGCGACAGTCCTTACATCGTTCAAGACGTGGCCAGCGACGAGAGGTACAAGGAGAGCCCCTTCGCTCTCCGCCAGGGGATCAAGTCCTGCGTCGCCGTTCCTCTCAAGGCAGCCGGCAGGAGAGTGGGAGTGATGTTCGTCAACTACCGGAACCCGCGGCGGTTCACGGCCGACGAAATCACCAACATCGAGCTCTTCGCTAACCAGGCGGCGGTGGCCATCCGTAACATCCACCTTCTCGAGGAGAGCACGGCAAAGCTCAAGCAGCAGGAGACGCTCGCCGAGCTCTCCCGCGAGCAACTCCTGGCCAACTCCGCCCAAGCCACGATGGACAGGGCGGTTGAGTTCGCGGCCCGCGTGCTCGACACGGAGTTTTCGAACATCGTCCTCCCCGACCGCGAAGGACGTCTCCTCTTCAGCGCCGCCGTGGGTTGGCCACAGGAAATGACGGAAGCTCCTCACTACCTGGAGCGAGGAGAAGGTTCCCAGACCGGCTACACGATTCGCAAGCGGGAGCCTGTCCCCGTCTACGACTACAGGACGGTCAAGGAGTTCAGGGTACCGGAGATAGTATTCAAGCACGGCATTCATTCTGGACTTAGTGCTCCGATGCTCCTGGGCGGCAAAGTCGTCGGCGCGATGCTGGTCCACACGACGCGGCCGCACCGGTTCACCGAGGACGACGGTAACCTTCTCAGCATGATCGCCAACCAGACCGCGACGGCCTTGGAGCGGGCGCGGCAGTACGAGACCAGCCGGCGCAGGAGCCGGTATCTCGAAGCCTTGTACGATGCCGCCAAGACGATCACGGCCCAGGCTGGAACGGACCAAAAGCAGATCCTCGACCAGATCGTTCCGAACATGTTGAGGATCATTGGACTCGAGGGGTCCGAGCCGGTTCTCGGAGCGATCCTTCTCTACAACGAGGAAACGGACGAGCTGGCCCCTGCCAGCGTATACCCGCTGAAGAGGCAGGAGGAGATTAAGAGGCAGTTTGGAAAGAGGAACCCGCGCGCGCTCCAGGGACGAGGTGAGCGCATTGGAATCACCGGCCGTGCCGTGTTCACCCGCGCACCGCAACGGGTCGGGGATGTAAGGCTCGGTCCTGATCCCGACTTCATCGGTTGCCCCCCTGAAAGCGTCTCCGAGCTGGCGGTCCCCCTGATCGACCGCAGCGATCGAGGAAAGGTCATCGGAGTGCTCAACGTCGAGAGCGATAAGGAGGATGCCTTCGACGAGGAGGACGAGGAGGCTCTCAAGGCCCTGGCGGAGCTGGTCGTCGTGGCACTGGTTAATGCCCGCCAGCGCGAGGAGCTCGGAACCCAGACGGCCTTGGCTTGGATGGGGATGGGAGATGCAGTGGTGCGCCACGAACTGCAGAGCCATCTCGGCATCCTGAGAGGGTTGGTGCGCCTGCTGAGGGAGGATCTGGGTAGGTGCGAGATTCCTTCTCAATGCGAACATTATCTCGAGGAAATTGAGAACAAGCTGCCCGATTTCAGAATGGCGGTAGCTGCGGGCAGGCTGGACGAGGGGATATCCTCCATCCCTGTCGAGGAGTTGATTCGAGCCTGTGAAGAACGGGTCAAGGAGGGCGCGCTCGGACGCTTGAAAGTCGAGCATCATTTTGGCGTCGATCCTTCGACGCGCATCCGCTGCAATGGCAACTGGCTTCAGCGAGTCCTGGATATCTTTGTCAGTAACTCGCGAAGTGCAAGGGCGAGGAGCATCATCCTGGGAAGCCGTCCCGGGGGGCGCCGGGAATCTCATGTGGAGATTTACGTCGAGGACGACGGCTCTGGCATTCCCGAGCACCTGAGGAAGTGGATCCTGCACTCACCGGTGCCCAAGAGCGCGGGTTCAGGGGGGAATGGAGCAGGTCTTCTCCTCGCAAAGAGCATTGTCCAAACCTACGATGGCTTCATCTACTACGAAGACATCGAGCCGCATGGTACGATGATGATCATATCGCTGCCCATGGACGCCACCGCTGCTGAAGGTCCGTCGGCACCTGTTTCTACCGGGGGGGAAAACCAGGATGCCTAAGGCCAGAGTTCTACTGGCGGACAACGATCCGCAAGCTTGGGTGTGGTCCGACCTGCTGAGCAGAAGGGATTATACGGTCACCACCGCTCCTTCGTTGGAGAGCGCGAAAAATGCCCTTCGCGGCAGCGATTTCGACGTTGCCATTTTGGACCTACGGCTGGAGGATGACTTGGACAAGAATGATGAGAGCGGTCGAAAGCTCGCCGAGGAGTATGCAGACTCCTTGCCTATCATCATTCTGAGCGGAGAGCCCAGCAAGAAAACGCTGTTGTGGGTGATGCAGCATCGAGATCCGGACGGCCCATACCTATCCGTCGTCGACAAAGGGCAAGGCATCGATGCTCTGCTCAAGGAGATGCGAAAGGCCCTTCCTCCGAAAGTATTCGTTTCTCACGGTCACGACGATACCGCTACAGCCGCAGTGCAGATCTTCCTTCGCCAGAGCGGCCTCCAACCCGTCATCCTGAAGGACCAGCCAGGACGCAGCGAACCGGTTCTCGATTTGCTCGAGAGGCATGCCGAAGTTGAATTCGCAGTGGTTCTGGTAACGCCGGATGACATGGGGTCGCTCAAGGGTGAACCGCCCAAGCCACGTGCGCGGCAGAACGTGGTCTTTGAGCTTGGCTATTTCCTGGGCAAGCTTGGCCGTACACGTGTAGTGGCGCTGTGCAAGGATGACGCTGACGGCATCGAGTGGCCATCCAACTATAAGGGTGTACTCTACCAGACAATGGATCGAGACGATGGTTGGAAGTATAAACTGGGGAAGGCCATGAAGTCGGCCGGCGTCGATATCCATATGGTATAGGCATTCATCATTTCATAATATGAACCTGTATCCTTCACGTCCCCAACTCGTGATCCGCGTCGGTGTCACTGGACACCGGGAGGGTTCTGACCTCGGCAGCGAAGCTTTGCGCGAAGCCATTCAGAAGGTACTTGCTCAGATCGGAAGCATCGCCCTGGAAGCCTTCCTGGCGAAACGCCAGCGCTTCGCCAAAGATCCAAATATGCCGATTCTACGCTTGGTCTCTTCTCTGGCTCAGGGCGCTGACCGGCTGGTCGCGCAAGAGGCGACTGCGAAGGAATACAAGCTGCATGCTCTCCTGCCCTTCCCCCGGGGTATCTATGCTAAAGACCCCAATCTGGGCTCGTTAGACGAATTCAATGACCTTCTGGATGACCAAGAGAAGACTGAGAGAGTTTTTGAGCTCGATAACTCCTCCGCGACGGAAGCCGAAAGGAAGGCTGCCTACGAAGCAGCCGGCCGGCTGGTGTTGCGTCAAAGCGATATCCTGATTGCAATCTGGGATGGCGAGCCCGCAAGAGGGATGGGAGGCACAGGACAGATCGTGGAGGAGGCCCAGGCATTGGAGATCCCGGTGCTGCGGATCGACTCGAATCTTCCTCATGGAATCACCTTGTTGAATTCGAAGGACTCCACCCCCGGCTCGGGATTCCCTGGCCAACAACTCCGGGAGCGGCTTCTTCAGATTCTGATTCCTCAGGCTGGCGTCGTCACTGAGAGGCTCCTCCCCCTGGAAGAATCGAAAAAGTGGAGAGAGGCTTCCGAGCTACCCGCCAATCTCTCACACGAAGGCGACGCCGTCTTGCGAACCGGCTTCATCTGGGCAGACAAGCGGGCCAAACTGTTTGCATTTCTGTACCGCTTGTCGTATCGCTCGATCTATGTGCTGGGTGCGGTTGCAGTGCTCTTCGCCTATCTGGGCTCCACCGCGGAGCTCCACCGGCATAGAGTTTATCTGAGTCTCGAGCTTGCCGCGATTCTTGTCATTTTGTTTTTGACCCTGCTCGGGTGGTTGTTCAAGTGGCACAGACAATGGTTGGACTATCGACACCTGGCTGAGAGCTTGCGGGCGACGCGAATCTCAGCTCTCCTGGGTCGCGTGGCCTCCCACTCTCCGGTTCCCGCAAAGGTAGGTGGGGAACTGAAAAGCAGCAAAGCCATGTTTTATCTTCGCTCCTTCGTCAGCCAAGCCGGCTTGGTCACTGCTGTGCTCGACGAGCCATATCGCGATGCGTTCCGTGCGTTCCTGCATGAGAACGTCGTCGATCAGATCCGGTATCATCGGCGAACGGCAGAGCGCTGCCATCGCAATCACAAGAGGTGGCACATGAGCGCCCAAGCGCTCTTCGTTCTTGCGGCAATCGCTTGCGGTCTCCACTTCTTGGTCCATGAAGAGAGCACTGACCTGCGAGTGCGTGCACTGAACTTTGCCGTGATCGTCCTTCCTGCCTTCGGCGGCGCAATCGGAGCCCTCCTTCACCATGGTGAATCGGAGAGGATCAAGCGGCTGTCGGAGGGCCTCGCGGAACACCTGGAGGTTCTGAGAGGCAAACTGTTGGCAGATTTGGGAAGGATTCCTTCGTCTCAGGAGCTGGCCTCCCTGACCGATGAATTCTCGACCATCTGCCTTGCCGAGCTCATGGACTGGCGGTTCCTCTTCCTCGACCGCCCGCTCGTCCTACCAGCTTGAACCCCTCCTGTCCACCCCGCTGACCCAGCTGGCATCATATGGAGTAGTAGTGCAGCGATATTTTCGCATACCACTTAAGGAATACTTCCTTTACGCTGTTCCTACCCTTGGTATTGATCGTCGGGCTTGGCATCTTATGAATAAAGACATCGGTCACACCGGTGTCGAATACGCCTCCAGATATGTTGTTTTCTCGAAAGATCAGCAGTGGAAGATTGAGGGCAAAAAGGATTCCTGCCTCGAGGTTATTCCAAGGAGTCGGGAATGAAAGCGTTTCTTCGGGTGAGAGAGGTCTTTCTCCCCGTTCTTTCCCAACTCCGCGCTTCCGCGTGCCGGAGGTAGCCTGGAACTGCTCGAAGCCCAAGACCAGTCCTCCAGCGCAATGACGGGCAATTAGCAGAACTTCTCGCAGGGGAAGCTCTGCCGGGTAGTCCGATCGACCTAAGGACCGCGGTTCAAGGTTTAGCTCGTCGAGGAATCGGATGAGCACCCTACGAGCGGCCTCCTGATCAGGGCTCAGGTCGGTCGGGCAAGAGACGAAGACAGGGATCTTCACAAGGTCACTCCCTCATTGGTACTCATGGGGCGAAGGTCGCCCGCCTCACACCAAGGTCAGGTCGCCTGCAATCTGCCGGATCCAACTCGGCTGCCTTCTGGACTTGACTCGCTGCTCGGGCGGAAGTCTTGACCTGAAGCGCCATGCTCAATCGTTTTTTGGTAACGACTGCAGCAACTCTTCGAGAGTGATGTACTCGCCCCGATCGATCTCGGCCATGGCGGCAAGAAGCTCGTCCTCCTGCGCTTCGGAAAGCTCGAAGCTCTCGTCAGCACCGCGAGCGACAATGGCTACGACCGCTCCCTCCGGGAAGGAGACGCCCTCCACGACGATCTTTCCGTTGACGACGGTTCCGGTAGCGACTTGCATGGTGCCATGGTACTACGAGTCGCTGTGTCGGAAAGTGCTGTGGGCCACAGTAGCAGGTCGGAAACATCGCGTCGCGTCCGTCCAACGCAAGGGAGTTTCTGGCTCAGCGTGTAGACTCAACAGAAGGAGGTACCCTATGCCACTCATCGTCCGCACATCCGCAGAATCGCGGCCGAGATGGCCGGACCGCGTCGCCAGGAGGCGGAGGAGTTCTACAGGAGCCTCGGCGTCGCCCGCGAGAGCTGGCACCACCAGGAGACGCCGCACAGCCCCATTGTCATCGCGGTGACTGAAGTGGACGAGCCTGAGACCAGGACCAAGCAGTATGTTGCGTCCGACCGCCCCTTCGACCTCTAGTTCAAGGACCAAGTCCGGAACCTGACCGGAATCGATCCCGACACCCGAGCCCCTCGGTCCTCCAAGCGAAGTGATCTTCGACACGCGGGCGAGGCGCCCGTGCGCTACCCGTAACCTCCCAGGCCGTCGCCGCGGGATCTTTCTACGCCAGATCAATGTCGAGCATCTGCCGGCCGCGCCGGCTCTTCAGCTCGACTCGCAGCCGCACCTCGTCCCCGGGCGCCACCGCGAGGCGGCCCGACAGAGGACGCAGGAGCCGCCCCCAACTCGTCAGCGGCGCGAAGGGGCAGTGGCAAGCTGGATGTCCTCGTCAAGGTGAGCGCGAAAATAGACGGGCGATCGCGGCTTGATAGGCCAGCACCCGCACGGTGTCCTGGAGGAGGTTGTGGTGCGCCAGAACCGAGGCGAAGGCCTCTTGGGTGAGCGCAACCGCGCCCTCCTGTCCGACCGGTACGAGGAACGCCTGGTCGATCAGGGCGGCCACGACGATGGAGAACCTTCGTCGTCGAACTCCCATTCGACCTGCAGGCTGGCGAGCGCTTCGCGCGGGGTCGCTCCCGCCGCGAAGGCCATCAGCACCGGCAGGGCATCGAGATCCATGTCCTGGGCCGGACGCGAGATCGAGCTGGTTGCAGCGAGCCTGCCCGTGCGCAGGATCTCGAAAGTCAGGGAACGGGATACCACGTAGGGAACGTCCCACTCCATCGCGCCACCTCCTCCGGAGGTGTGGAGTATAGGCCGATATACTCCCTCTCGCCGGACGGGCGGATCCTCGCCTCCGGCTGGAGGGAAACCTGATGCACACCCGCACCCTCGGCCCCAACGGTCCCCGCGTCTCCGCCGTCGGCCTTGGCTGCATGGGCATGTCCGACCTCTATGGCTCCTCGGATGAGGCCGAAAGCATCGCCACGATCCATGCGGCGCTCGACGCCGGTATCAACCTGCTCGACACCGGCGACTTCTACGGCATGGGCCACAACGAGATGCTGATCCGCGAGGCCCTGAGGGGCCGTTCCCGCGAGCAGATCCTGATCAGCGTCAAGTTCGGGGCCATGCGCGATGCGGCCGGCGGATGGGTGGGCTACGATGGCCGGCCCGCCGCGGTCAAGAACTTCCTCGCCTATACGCTGCGCCGGCTTGGCACGGACCACGTGGATATCTACCGCCCCGCCCGCGTTGATCCCGCTGTGCCGATCGAAGAGACGGTCGGCGCCATCTCGGAGATGGTCAAGGCTGGATACATCCGGCACATCGGGCTCTCGGAGGCCGGGTCCGAGACGATCCGCCGGGCGCACGCGGTCCACCCGATCTGCAACCTCCAGATCGAGTACTCGCTGTTTTCGCGCGGCATCGAATCTGGAGTGCTGCCGACCTGCCGGGAGTTGGGCATCGGCATCACCGCTTATGGCGTGCTGTCCCGCGGCCTTCTCAGCGGTCACTGGTCCAAGGAGCGCGTCGGGGGCGGAACGGACTTCCGCAACTACAGCCCCCGGTTCCAGGGCGAGAACCTCGACCGCAATCTCGGGCTCGTCGAGGCGCTCCGATCCGTCGCGGAGTCAAAGGGCGTCACAGTCGCGCAGGCCGCGATTGCCTGGGTGCTGTCCCGCGGCTCGGACATTGTGCCGCTCGTCGGAGCGCGCCGCCGTGACCGGCTCTCCGAATCGCTCGGCGCGCTCGACTTCGATCTCACGGCTGACGACCTCGCCCGGGTCGAGCAGGCGGTGCCCGCGGAAGCCGTGGCCGGCGATCGCTACAACGAGCACGCCATGGCCATGCTCGACAGCGAGCGCGGCTGAACTGTATTCTTTAGAGAGCTAAGGTTTACGGCCGCGTCCAACTCCCCCGGAACGGAGGTCGACCATGCTCTCATTCAATCCTCGCATTCTTTTGGTGCTCGCCCTCACCGGCGCGGCAGCTCCGGCCTCCGATCAGGCGCCCGCTGCTTACACCCTCTTCGAGAGCGGACAGGTCCGGCCGCTCGCCCTGTCTCCTGACCGCAAGCAGCTCTTCGCCGTCAACACTCCCGACGGCCGCTTGGAGGTGTTCGACATCGGGCCGCAGGGGCTCAAACACCGGGTTTCCATCCCGGTTGGCCTGGAGCCGGTGGCGGTCGCGGCGCGGACGAATTCCGAGGCCTGGGTGGTCAATCATGTTTCCGACAGCGTCAGCATCGTCGACGTGAGCCGCAAGGGGCCGAACCGGGTCGTGCGCACGCTCCTGGTGGGAGACGAGCCCCGCGACATCGTCTTTGCCGGCCCGCAGAAGCGGCGCGCGTTCATCACGACCGCGCACCGCGGCCAGAACAGCCCGGTCGATCCGCAGCTCACCACTCCGGGCGTCGGCCGGGCCGATGTCTGGGTGTTCGACGCCCTCAGTCCAGGCACGCCGCTCACGATCGTCACGCTCTTTTCAGACACGCCGCGGGCCCTCGCCGCGACACCCGATGGAACCCGCGTCTACGCGGCCGCGCACGCTTCGGGCAATCAAACGACCACGGCCCACCGGCTGTTCATCCCCGACGGCGGCGAGGCGGCTGGAGGAAGCCCGGCACCCAACACGAACCACGCCGGCTTACCGCAGCTCGATACCGGGCTCATCGTCAAGTTCGACGGCGCGCACTGGGTCGACGAGCTCGGCCGCTCCTGGGACGAGGCGGTGAAGTTCAACCTGCCCGACAAGGACGTGTTCGTGATCGACGCCATGGCCGCGGTCCCGCAACAAATAGCTTCCTTTTCCGGAGTCGGCACCGTGCTCTTCAACATGATCGTCAACCCGGAGAATGGCAAGGTTTACGTAACGAACACCGAGGCGCTGAACCATGTCCGGTTCACCGGGCCAGCGATCTTCGGGAGCACCTCGGTGACCGGCCACTTTGCCGAGAACCGGATCACCGTGATCGATCCAGGCACGCACACGGTCGCCGCCCGGCATCTGAACCCTCATATCGACTTCGGCACCTGCTGCGCCCCGCTTCCCAATGCCGAGAGCGCGCTCAGTCTTGCTCTACCCCAGGGCATGGCCATCACCGCGGACGGCGGCACGCTGTATGTCGCCGCCATGGGGTCGGACAAAATCGGCGTGCTCGACACGGCGGCGCTCGAGCAGAACACATACTGGCCTGATGCGGGCTCGCAGATCTCCGTCAGCGGCGGCGGGCCCACGGGTCTGGTGCTGGACGAGCACCGCGGCCGGATCTACACGCTGAGCCGCTTCGACAACGCGGTCTCGGTCATCGACACAAACACGCGCCAGGAGATCCAGCACGTCGCGATGTTCAACCCGGAGCCCGCGAGCGTGACCACGGGCCGCAGGTTCCTCTACGACGCCGCTCTAACATCGAGCCACGGCGATTCATCGTGCGCGAGCTGCCACGTTTCCGGCGACACGGACCATCTCGCCTGGGACCTGGGCAATCCCGATGGGGACATGCGTGCCGCGCCCGGACCGTTCCGGGTCATCTTCGACCCGGTTACGATCGACTATCACCCGATGAAGGCGCCATTGGTCACCCAGAGCCTGCGCGGGATGGCGAATCATGGCGCGATGCACTGGCGCGGCGACCGCACGGGCGGTTACAACGAGCCCAGCGCGCAGCCGGACAGCGGCTCGTTCGATGAGGAGGAGGCCTTCCGCCAGTTCAACGAGGCCTTCCCGTTCCTGCTCGGCCGTTCGCAGGAGCTTTCGGCCGCGGACATGCAGGCCTTCACCGATTTCGCGCTCCAGATCACTTATCCGCCGAACCCCGTGCGGGCGCTCGACAACTCGCTCACTACCGACCAGCAGGCGGGGCGCGACCTGTACTTCACGAAGCCCGCGACCGTGGGGATGACCTGCAACTTCTGCCACGTGCTCAACCCGAGCGGCAACGCGGACCTTGGCGTCAGCCGTCCGGGTTTCTTCGGCACGGATGGAGAGCACGTCGGCGGCGAGTTCCCCCATACCCTGAAGATCCCACACCTCCGAAACCTGTATCAGAAGGTCGGGATGTTCGGGCTGCCACGCGAGGCGCAGATCAATCCCGACCTGGAGGCCAGCCATATGGGGGATCAGATCCGGGGCTTCGGGTTCACTCACGACGGCACGATCGATTCGGTGATGCGGTTCGTCAGCGCCCTGGGATTTGTTCAGGATGAAACCAATCCCGAGGGGTTCCCGCGCGACGAGCCGGGTCTTCTAGAGCGCCGGCAGATCGAGTCGTTCCTGCTCGCGTACGACTCGAACCTCGCGCCCGTCGTGGGTCAGCAGGTGACGCTGCGCCTCGACAACGCCGCGGTCGCCGGGCCGCGCATCGATCTCCTGATGGCGCGGGCCGACGTGCACGAGTGCGAGCTCGTCGCGCATGGGCACGTGCTCGGCGAGATGCGCGGCTATTTCTATGGCGGTGGTGTGTTCAAGCGCAACCGGGCGAACAAGCCGCCCTTGCCGGACCTGGCGCTCCGGCTATTGGCGCTCTTTCCCAACCAGGAGCTCACCTACACCTGCGTACCCCCGGGCTCAGGCATCCGGATGGGGGTCGACCGCGATCTCGATGGAGTGCTCGACGGGGACGAATGATCGAAGGCAGGGGATGCGGCAGTTGGCGGAAGGCCGATAGGTCACGTTTTCGGCGAGTCCTTTGAGATTGACGCCGGCCCGGAGCAACGCTTCGATACCAGCCTGCGCGATGGTGATCACCAGTGTCTCCCCCGGGCAGGCATGAGGGCCGGCGCCGAAGGTGAAAAGCTTGCCCGCGGGATCCCGGTTGGCTGCCGCGAGGAGGACCAGCACCACATCCCCCTCCTTCAAACCGCGGCCTGCCACGACGCCATCCTCGACCACGAAGCGGCGTGTGTTCTGGATGGGAGGGTCGTAGCGGAGCACGTTCAAGAGAGTCTGATGAAGGTCCGTCGCGGGATTGGCTGCCAGTGCAAGCAGCGTGTTGCCGATCAGGCCGGCCGTCGAGTCGTAGGCTTGGAAGAGGAATCCGATCCTGTTGGCGGCGATCCCGTCGTCATCGCCGCGGAACAGGTCCAGCAGGTGCCCCGCAGCCTCTCTCCCCCGCTCCACTTGCTCCGGCAGGCTTCCAGGAGCAAGAGCCGGCGCGAAATCGTCCACCAAGCTTGCCAGCCTGGGCAGGTCGTCCACTCCAAGCAGGCTGCCAATCACATAGGCGGGAAAGTGGAAAGCGATCTCGGTAGGTTCGGCCGGAAGACGCCCCGCCCATTCGCGGCTCGGCCCGGCCGCATCCATCGATCCCAGTTCGGCCATCACGTTGCCCTTGAGTGCCTGTTGCCTCGGGCCGTCAGTCATTCGGACGAGTTGGCGGAAGATGTCCGCGGCCGACGATCCCAGCAGAGCCTTCGGCACGGGCTCGGCCGTCGGACGCACCCGGCAGATTGGGCTCGTTAACACGGCGGTCACGGCCTCGGCGCTCGCAGCGACCCAGAGCCCCAAACGCTCGTCGCGCTCGAACGGCGCCTCGGCCACGAGGTGCTCGTAGTAGGGATAGGGATCGGGATGCGTCACCGCCGCAATGGGATCGGATGGGTAGGTCTGTGTCATGAAGCCCGCCGCAGCACCAAGCCCAGCGCGATCATGGTCATGACATCCTCAGCGTTCTGGTTGCGCATGGTGTAGCGGAGCTTGACGAGCCCGCGGTCCGGCTTGCTGCGCGAGGGGATGGCCTCCAACACCTCGACGCGGACCGACAGCTCGTCGCCGGGGCGGACCGGCTTGAGCCAGCGCAACTCGTCGACACCCGGCGAGCCGAGGCTGCCGGAGCCGGTACCGAGGAGCTCGACGATCAGCCTCATGCAGAGCGCGGCCGTGTGCCAGCCGCTGGCGATGAGCCCGCCGTAGGGCGACTGGCGCGCAGCTTCCTCGTCGACGTGGAACGGCTGCGGGTCGAACTGCCGCGCGAAGGAGAGGATTTCCTCCTTCGTGACAGTCAGGCTCCGCGTGCCGGTCTCGTCACCGGGACGGAAATCCTGGAAGAACATGGACACTGGCGGGGATTGTAGACTTTTTCTACGAGATATTTCAATATAGCGCTTCCCGGATTAGCCCACCTTCTCTTCCTGCACCTGGCGCATCTGGCCCACGACGTCCTGGCCGCCGTAGAACAGGGCCGAGAGCTCGTTCTCGCTCCCTCCCAGGGCCTGCCGGTTCGCTTCGGTCGTGAACGTCCCCTTCTGGGTCAGGACGTAGAAGCGGACCTTCTCGGCCTCGGGCAAGGGATAGGTGTCGGTCTTGACCATCCGGGGGAGCGCCCGGTGCGACAGGGTGATGAATTGCTTCGCGGCCCTGCGCACGGTTTCATGGGAGCCGCCGCCCTTCATGCCTCCCCCCGTCTTGTAGTAGATGCCGGCATCGCCGTCCGCGAAGCAGGCCAGCGTCACGACCGAGTTGGGGATGCTCATCTCCATCATCGCGCCGTAGGGCTCGTCGTCCTTCAACCCGTCGGGCAGGAAAAGCTCCTGCGGATTCTTGCGGAGCGCCGCCTCGCGCAGGCTCATGTAGACGTCTTCCGGGGATCTCTCCCCCCTCGCCGCCGCGGAGCGGGCCGCGGGGGGAGCGTTCCCGGGCACTCCGGATAGTGCCTTGCCGGAACCCGGCTTCCGCTTCACGTACCAAAGGACGCCGGCGAGAATGAGGACGAGGATGACCTTGATCGGACTGATGTGTTCCATAGGTACGAATACCGCCCGCCGGGAGGCTCGGCCTTCCGGGTTTTTCGCCCGGATACTCCGCGGCGTGGGTTATTGGCCTTTCTGTGGCCGAATCTTACCTTAGACTGAGCCTTGATGGACATCGAGGAGACAGTGCGGGACCTGGTGCGCTCGCGAGCCCCGCTCGCCCGGGCCCATGCCGAGCTGGCGGACGACCTCCGGCTCGGGCCGGGAGGCCTGGGAATGGATTCGATCGCCCTGGTCGAGCTGCTGCTCGACTGCGAGCAGCGTTTCGGATTCCGCGCCGGGTCCTGGAGGCCGGGCGAGCTCCTGGAAGGTCTGCCGCTCACGGTCGGGCGGCTCGCTGCCCACGTGCGAGCCGTGGCCGGGTCGTGATCCGGCGGCTCTTCGACGGGCTGGAAGGCCGGCTGGTTGGGCTCCGGCATCCACTCTCGGCCCTCCCCTTGGCCGGTGCGCTGGGATCGATCCGGAACCGCCTCTCCCGCCGCTGGCCTCATCCGGAGCAGGTCCAAACCCTCTTCCCCGCGCTATCCCGCTCCGAGGTGGCGCGCGTCGCCTGGAACATCGCCGCGCTCGAAGCCCGTAACCGGCTCCTCGTCGGATGCATCCGGCGGGAGGCGCTTCCACTCGTCGAGGCGCCGGAGGCCTTCGCCTCCCTCCGCCCTCCCCTGCTCCTTGGAACGTTCCACGTCGGCGCCGTCCACGCGCTCGGACCGGCGCTCGAAAAGCTGCCGGGACCGGTCCTGGCGCTTCGGCAGGGCCGGTTGTACCCGGCAGACCTGCCGGTCGAGGTGATTTCGACGGAGGGGGACGAGCAGAGCCGGGCAGCCGCGTTTCTGCGCGCTCTCACCCATCTACAGGCGGGCGGCTTCGTGGTGACGGCGCTCGACGTTGTGCCAGGAGCCGGGCTGGCCGCTCCATGCCTTGGCCGCACCCTGGAGCTGGCGCGCGGCCCCTTTGCCCTGGCACGGCTCGCGGGCGTTCCGATCATGCCGCTCGCCGCCTGCTGGCAACCCGGCGGTGTGAAGATCGTCCTGGGCGAGGCGCTCACGTCGTCCGGAGAGACCGAGCTGGCTGCAGCGGCGGCGCTCTGGCTCGAGAGTTATCTCCTGAAATCTCCGGGCGAGCTCGGCTTGGGCCTTCTCCACTCCCTGCTCAGCTCACGGCCAGGCCCGCGCTGAACAGGACGGAGCGCTCCAGCTCCCCGGCGAGGATCGCATCGCGCAGGACCGCGTGGCGGACCTTGCCGTTCGGGGTGCGTGGGATCATCCGCGGCGCGAGGACCAGCACGCCGTCCGGAGCGAAGCCGAGCGTGTTCTCGACGGCCACGGACACGGCCCAGGCGAGCTGCGAAGGCTCAGAGGCCGGATCGGCTTCGACGGCGAGCACGATTTCCTCGGTGGCGGCATCGGACGACGGTGGCAGCCCGACGGCGGCGGCCACCTTCACCCCGGGCACGCCTTCCGCCACCTCTTCCAGCTCGCGAGGAGCGAGCGGAGCCCCTCCCCTCTTGAGGAGCGCCCGCTTGCGGGCGAGGACGTAGAGATGTCCATCGGGGTCGAGCCTGCCGATGTCGCCGGTGTGGAGCCAGCCATCGCGCAGGACCTCCCGCGTGGCCTCTTCGGCCTCGAAATAGCCGGCGAAGATCGCCGGGCCGCGCACCAGGATCTCCCCGAGCTGTCCTTCGATGCGGACCTCGGTTCCCAGGAGCGGCCGGCCGCAGGAGACGTTGCCCCCGGAGTCGGCGCGCAACGGCTCGCCCGGGAGCAGTCCGGTGACTCCGAGCGTCGCTTCCGCCAGTCCGTAGCCGGGCCGGATGATCCCCGGCACGCTGAAACGCCGCTCGAAGGAGTCGATCGTGCTCTGCCGCACCGGTTCGCCGCCGTTCGTGGCATAGCGGAGCGCCGACAGATCGAGCCCCGCCGGGTTCACCAGGCGCGCTGCCAGCCGCCAGGCGAAATCCGGCGCGCCCAGGACGGTGGCGCGGACCTCCGACGCCGTCTGCAACCAGAGCGGCAGCGTCCGGATCGCGGGAGGCACCAAGTGGCAGGGCGCTCCAAAATAGATGGGACCGAGGACAAAACGGACCAGGCCGAGGTCGTGCCAGGGCGGCACCCAGCTGACCAGGACGTCCTGAGGTCCGAGGCCGATCCAGTCGCGTGACACCCGCAGTGAGGCGATCGCATTGCGGTGCAGGACGACGGCGGCCCGCGGCTCTCCGGAGGTGCCCGAGGTGGGCTGCAGGAACGCGATGTCGTCCTCACTTGGCCCCGCTCCCTCCCACGGTGAAAGGCGCGGCACCTCGTCGAGCTTCACCCCGCCCAGCCCTTCTCCGAGCACCAGGGCCGGCCGCACCCGTGCGGCGCGGCGGGCAGCCGTTGCCGGCGCCATCGAAGGATCGAGCGCACACGGGATCGCCGCGAGGCGCTGCAGGGCGAAGAAGGCGC
Source organism: uncultured Holophagales bacterium (assembly GCA_963741305.1). Lineage (GTDB taxonomy): Bacteria > Acidobacteriota > Thermoanaerobaculia > Multivoradales > UBA5704 > DATMER01. Next base: position 2,273,446 of record CAVUHL010000003.1, read on the forward strand.
GGATGAAGCCGAGCCCCGCCGGGAGGAGGAGGACGACGCGGTCGCCGCGGCGCACACCCAGGCTTGCCAGTCCCGAGGCCAGCACCTCTACCTCGGCCCGGAGCTTGCCGTAGCTGAGCTTCTCCCCTTTCTCGGCAAATGCCAGCGCGCCGGGAGCGCACGCCGCCCGGTGGGCGAGCGCCGCGTCGAGCGTCCGGATCTCGGGCCCGAGGGGAGCGAGGCGATCCATGCGGGAACTTTATCCTTCGCGAAGAGACGCGTCACGCCTGCGCCGCCCCGGACACCATGCTTTGTAGAAGCCGGCCGTAGCAGCACCCACATCTCTCGCTTCGAAAGAGAAGGTCTGATGGCCATTACACGCATCCGGTCCGTGCGCCGGGCCTGGGCAGTTCCGCTTGCGGGACTCCTGATCCTGCGCGGACGGCGCCTCCGGCACCTTCCACAGCGACGAGTCGAACGACAGATTGAAGGTGTCCACGACGGACGGGGGCGCTTTCGCGCCGGGCAAGGTGGTGCGCATCGACGCCACCCCCTGGGTCTGGACGGGCGGCCCGACGTCCGACCATCTCGACCTCTATTACGCCGCCAACGCCAACAGCCCGGTCTGGACCTTCATCACGACGATCAACCCGACCGCCGGCGGAGCCCAGACCTTGAGCGCGACCTACACGCTGCCTGCCGGTACGCTGCAGGCCGTGCGCGCGCGCTTCCGCTACAACGGTGCTGCCGCGGCCTGCGGCACCGGCGCCTATGACGACCACGATGACCTGATCTTCGCGGTCAATCCGTAAGCAAGGAGCAAGGAGTAGGGGGAGGCGAACGCCTCCCCCTACGGCACCACCCTGCAGGAGAACGCGCTGGTGTCGTGCACCGGCGCAAAGGCGTGGCCCACGGGATTGACGTAGCCTCGCGACAGCCCGGTGAAAGTGTCGGTGATCCACAGCTCGACGCCGACGTTGGTGAGCCCTGCGGCGAAGACCCAGAAGCGGCTCTCGGGGGAGCTGCAGGCGTCGAGCACCTTGACCAGCAGCTCGGGGTTGTCAGGATCGAAGAAGGTGGCGTAGACGCTGTTGGCGGTGAGGCGGGTGATCTGTGCGTTGCCGGCCTCGCGTTCGGTGAACCAGACCGCGTGCACGTCGAAGCGGCCGGCGGCGAGCGGCGGGGCCTGGTCCGGGCAGGCGGCCGTCTCGAGGCGGGCGCCGGCCGACCTCCCTACCGCTACGACCGGGATTGTGATGTCACTGGCGTCGCCGTTGGCACGCTCCAGCACCTGGGTGTCGCCCGCGAGGTTGGCCAGGATCATGCCGACCGCGCCCGCCTGCTGGACGTTCCGCGCCTTGACCTCGGCCGCGCAGGTACCGCGCTCGACGAGCGCGATCCGCCCGGCCAACGAGCCCACGGCGAGCGGACCGCAGGCCTGGGCGCAAACCAGAGGCGCGGTCAGCTGGGTTTCGGGCAGCTTCCCGAAGGTCGCGGGCACCGTCGGGTACTCGCCGGCCGCCGGGCCGCTGGCGACGCGCAGCTCGACGCTGCCCGGAGCGAGGTGCGCGGGTGCCGCCGCCAGCACGTGGGCGCCGCTCCAGGCGAGGCGGCCGTGCCGGCGGGCGGACCACATGCGCCCTTCGTCGTCGAGCTCGGGCCAGGTCTTGCCGACCACCGGGTCGTAGAGGAAGCGGTCGTAGATGGCGGGGAGCCCGTGGAGCTCGGCGCCCGAGTAGGCGTCGGTGAAGGTGAGCATGCCGAGCCCGTGCGCGAGCTCGTGGAGGAGCACGGAGTAGAGGTTGCTCTTGTTCGCCGGCGCCTGGTTGTCGAGGCCGTAATACCAGCCCCGGCCCTCGCCGAGACAGCCCTCGTCGAGGAAGGAGTTGACCATCACGGTGATGTCGCCGCCGCCGGTCGCGGTGGGCGGGCCGGTGAGGTCCTCGCCCTGCAGGCTCTCGGCGAGCGCTGCCGGATACCAGGTGCCGGCGAGGGCTGCCGGGTTGTCGAGGTCGGACCAGGCGCTGAGCGGCCCGGCACCGGCAAGGATGGCGCCCACGCCCCGCTCGCAGAAAAGCTCCGCGAAACGGACCAGGACCACGATCGGCACGTCGCTCTCCAGGGTCTCCGCCCAGGTGGCGAACGCCGCCTCCAGCACCTTCCGGCGCGCCGCTCCCAGGGTCGTCGCCGGATTGCCTGGCGCGCCGGCGAACGGGCGCGGGTCGTTGAGCCCGAGGTTGGGCAGGTCGGCCGGCACGACGACCACCTGCGAAGTCCCGAGGCGCCAGCCGAGATCCTGCATGACCGCAGGAGTGACGTCCAGGCCCGGCGCATTCGGGCCCGGGCCGAGCGCCGGCTCCATGAGCAGGTTGGGCGTCGCGCGGCGGTCCCAGTGCGAGACCGACGAGCCGCCCTCGACCGGCTCGGGGGTGTACATGAGGATGCGGCCTTCGACGTCGGCCCCCTCCAGCCGATCGGGGTTGCGCGAAATGGTGGCCACCTCCGTGAGCTGCACGAACCTGCCGTCGAGCAGAACGCGCTGCCGGCCGCCGATCTTTTCAACCGGCAAGGGTCCGCGTGGCGGCTTGCGGGAGGCGGGCGCGCGGCGCAGTCCTGCCTCCTCGATGTAGCGGTCTACACGCTGCCGGGCGTCGGCATTGGCAAGCTCCTCGGCGAAGCGGACGCGGGGCGGTGCATCAGCGACGGCGGTGCTGGCGATGGTGGCGATGGCCAGGAGGCCGGCGAGCAAAGCGAGTTGGCGTCTCATCGTGGCTCTCCTCACGGACAGGTGTCGAAGGCGTCGGTGTCGGTGATCGCGGGGGCCGCCGTGCCGGAGGGGTTGCGATAGCTCCACTCCGTGCCGTTCGCGGTGTCGGTGACCCGCAGCGTGTACTCGACGTTGGTCGTCGCCGCCGAGAAGATCCAGAAGCGGCCGTTGAGGCCGCAGCCGTCGAGCACCTTGACCATCAGCTCCCAGTTGTCGTCGTCGAAGAACCAGAACAGCCCCGAGTCGCTCGACTGGGTGACCAGCGTGCCCTGCCCGGCGTTGCCCGAGAAGTCGTGCCAGTCGACGGTGACCTTGAAACGCCCCTGGCGCACGCAGAGCACCTTGGGACCTGCCACGCACGGCTCCCCCGCTCCGCCCTCGCCGATCACCACCGCGCGCGTCTTCGCCGTTGCCTGCGCGCCGAGCCCGGCGTGCATCGTGACCTGCCAGGTGCCCGGCCCCGGGAAGACGTGCCGGGGATTGGGGCCGTTGGCCGTCGTGCCGTCACCGAAGTCCCAGCTCACCTGCGCCCCCGCCGGTACGCCGATGGCGTCCAGATGAACCTCCTCGCCATCCTGCGGCTGGCTGGGGCTCGAGCTGAAGTCGACGGGCGCGTTGAGCGTCCCCAGCGAGACCGTGCGGGCGAACACCCCGGCCCCCGAGGTCGCGGCGTAGAGGGTGAGAGCCGAACCGTCGAGGTCGGCCGAAATCTCGACGACGCCTCCGTACTCCAGTCCCGCGGCGAGCGGCGTCCACGTCGCGCCGCGGTCGGTGCTGCGGAAGACTCCGGTGCCGAAGGCTGCGCCGTAGAGGATGTCGGCACCGGCGCGAGGATCGGCCAGCAGCGTCTCCACCGGCGCGCCGAGGCTGCCTCCGGCCGTCCAACTCGCGCCACCGTCCTCGCTGCGGTAGACGTTGCCGTTGACGCCCCCGGCGTAGATGCGGTCGGGGTGGTGGGGATCGATACCCACCGTCAGCAGGTCGAAATCGAGGCCGGGATCGACGAGGCTCCAGCTTCCGCCATCGTTGGCGGTCTTGAACAGCCCGCCGCGCTTCGTCACCGCGTAGGCCACCCCGTTGGCGCGCGGATCGGGCTCGACCTGCAGCACCTGGCAGCAGCCCACGGGCAGCCCGTCGCTGCGCTTCGTCCAGCTGTCGCCGCCGTTGGCCGAGCGGTAGACGTCCGCCTGCTGGGCGACCCACCGCTCCTGCGGCTGTGCGGGGTCGATGGCGACGTCGTTGATCGGTCCCGACGCCAGCCCCTGGCCCGCGCTCTCCCAGCCCTCCCCCGCCGTGCGATAGAGGGAGCCGCCATCGAAGCCGAGCAACGCCATCATGGCGTCCTCATCGGCTCCGGGCGCCGCGATGGCGTCGATACCGCCTTCCGTCGGAAAGGAAGCGCTGATGTCCTCCCAGCCATTGCCGGCATCGCGGAAGAACCCGGGGAAGGCCGCCAGGTAGCGGATGCCGGTGTCCGGGCCGACCGCCACCGATCTGGCGGCGATCCGGTTCAGCCCGTTGTCGAGGTGCTCCCAGGGGCCGCCGGAGACGGCGCGGCGGAAGACACCGGTCCCCCCGACAGCCCAGACCTCGCCGTCGACGACGATCAGGCGCTGGATCTCCTTCAACGGGCAGGCCGTGGCCGTGAACGTGGCGCCCAGATCGTCACTGAACAACACGTCCTCGGTGGTGTTGACGAAGAGCCGGGTGGGTGTGGTCGGAGCGGCCCCGAGGGTAATGATCGGGTCGTCGTTCGTCAGTGTGGTGGCCACCTTGCTCCATGACGCCCCGCCGTCCTCGGTGCGGTAGAGGCCGACGAAGGGGAACGTCACCCAGGCGCGGTCGGTGTGCGCGGGGTCGAGGGCGAAGCCGAAAGGCTGGGCGGCGGGAAGCCCGGAGTCGCGCGCCGCCCAGGTGGCTCCGCCGTCGTCGCTGCGCCAGACGCGGGCGGCAGCGCTCGTGGAGATGACCCACACTCTGCCCGGATGCGCGGGATCGGCGGCCAGCCCCCGGATCCCGGTCGGTCCATTGGCGTCACCGCTCCAGCTCTCGCCCTGATCGGTGCTGACGAACACTCGCGTGGAGGTGGTCGCCCAGAGGCGGTCGGGATCGTTGGGGTCGAAGTCCACGCGGTAGACGGCAGGATTGATCAGGCCGACGTTCCTGCTCTTGAAAGTGAGCCCGTAGTCGTCGCTGCGGAAGGCGCCGGTGGGGGTGCCGACCCAGACCGTGCCCGGCCGCCAGGGATCCGGCGTCGCCTCGCTGACCGAGGTGCCGATGCCGCGCCCCATGGTGGACCAGGCATCTCCTCCATTCACGCTGCGGAAGAGGACACCCAGTTGCGAGCTCGCCCAGACCTGCCTGCCGTCTGCGGAAACGTTGATGCGGGTGACGAAGCCGCCGCCCTCGGGGCCGTCCGAGGTCCACACGTCGACTCCAGCCGAGCCCGGCTGGGGATTTGCGCAGGCGATCGCGAGCGCCGTCAGCAGGGTGAAAGTGAAACGCCGAGACATAGGGTTGATCTCCTTTCACCCACACACGCGGAAGGGGGATGGAAAACCGGCCAACCCGAGTTATGCTAGAAAAGCATCAACCGAGCGAGACACCAAATGCCCCTCGAATTCGCAGTCCTCGACACTCCCGAGCCACCTCCCGCCGGAGAGACGACGCAGATCGGCATCCTCCTGGCCGCCTGGGGCGAGGGACGCGAGGCAGCGCTCGACGACCTGATGCCGCTGGTCGTCAGCGAGCTGCGCCGGCTGGCGCAGCACTTCTTCCAGCGCGAGCCGCCGGACCACACGCTCCAGGCGACGGCGCTGGTCAACGAGGTCTACCTCCATCTCAGGGGCCGCCGTCAAGTGAGCTGGCGCGACCGCGGCCAGTTCTTCGGCTACGTCGCCCGCACCATGCGGCGGCTGCTGGTGGACCACGCACGGGGGCGCTGGGCGGACAAGCGCGGCGGCGGCGTGCGGCCCGTCTCACTCGAAGGATTGGACGCCGAAGCCCCGGCGCGCTCGCTCGAGCTGATCGCCCTCGACCGCGCGCTGGAGGAGCTCGCGGCGCTCGACCCCCGGCAGGCCCGCATCGTCGAGCTGCGCTGCTTCGCGGGGCTCACCGAAGTCGAGATCGCCGCCCTGCTCGAGACCTCCGAGCGCACCGTGCGGCGCGACTGGCTCACCGCCCGCCTCTGGCTTCGGCAGGCCATGCAGGAGGGACGGTGAGCGGCCGGGTAGCATCCCAGGACTGGCCGGCGCTCAAGGAGCTGCTCGCCGATGCGCTCGAGCTGCCCGCGGCGGAGCGCACGGCCTGGCTGGCGCACCTCGACCACAGCCGGCCCGACTTCCGGCGCGAGATCGAGGCCCTGCTCGCCTATGAGCACACGCAGACATTCGCCGGACCCCCGGCCGAGCGCGCCGCCGAGCCCGATCCGCCCTCCCGAATCGGGCCGTGGTCGCTGCTGCGCGAGCTGGGCCACGGCGGCATGGGCACCGTCTGGCTGGCCGAGCGCAACGACGGCGAGGTGCGGCAGCGCGCGGCGATCAAGCTGCTGCGCCACGGCCTCGACACGGCCGACGTGCTGCGGCGGTTCCGCGCCGAGCGCCAGATCCTCGCCAACCTCTCGCATCCCTACATCACGCGCCTGCTCGACGCCGGCAGCACCGGCGACGGCCGCCCGTACGTCGTGCTCGAGCTGGTCGACGGCGAGCCCATCGACGCCTGGTGCGACCGCCGCCAGCTGGGAGTCGAGCAACGGCTGGCGATCTGCCTCGAGGTCTGCGCGGCGGTCTCGTACGCGCACCGCAACCTGATCGTGCATCGCGACCTGAAGCCGGGCAACGTCCTGATGGCGAGCGACGGCACGCCCCGGCTCGTCGACTTCGGCATCGCCAAGATTCTCGGGGGCGACGACGCCGGGCTCACCTCCAGCTCGGTCTTCGCGCAGCCGATGACGCTGCGCTACGCGAGCCCGGAGCAGCTGCGCGGCGCCGGCATCGGCACCGCCACCGACGTGCACGGTCTCGGCCTGCTGCTCTACGAGCTGCTCACCGGCCGGCGCGCCTTCGAGGTGGACGGCCTGTCGCCGCTCGAGGTGAGCCGGGTGGTGTGCGAGGAGCCGGCCCTGGCGCCCAGCCAGGCGGTGGTTCAGGCAATGCGGCGGCCAGGCGGCTCCCTCTCGGCGGACGAGCTCGCGGCGCGGCGCGCGAGCGATCCGGCGCGGCTGGCGCGGCGGCTGCGCGGCGACCTCGACACCATCATTCTGCGCGCCCTCGACAAGGAGCCGGCGGCCCGCTTCCCGAGCGTCGACAGCCTGGCCGAGGACCTGCGCCGCCACCTCGACGGCCGGCCGCTGCTCTCGCGGCCCGGCTCCAGGCTGAGCCGGGCCGCCAAGGCCGCCCGCCGTCATCTACTGCCGACCGCGCTGGGAGCGGCGCTGCTCGTCACGCTCGTCGGGTTTGCCGTCACCATGGCGATCCAGCGCGGGCGGCTCGCCGAGGAATCCAGGCGGGCGCGCCAGCAGGCGGCGGCGGCCGAGCAAGCGCGGCGCGAGGTGCAAGGCACGGCCGATCTGCTGTTGGGCCTGTTCGAAGCGGGCGAGGTGGGGTCGGCGCGGGTCGAGCCCGAGGTGGCGCGCGAGCTCCTCGCGCAGGGCGTGTCCAGGCTGGACCGAGAGCTCGCCGGCCGGCCGCTCGAGCAGGCCCGGCTGCTCGGCACCATCGCCACGGCCTATGCGAACCTCGCCTTCCATTCCGAGGCCGAGGCCCTCTGGCGCCGCGTGTTGGCGGCCCGCGAGCCGGCGCTGCCGGGCGGAGCGCCTGAAGTGGCCGAGGCTTTGCTGGGGATTGCGGCGGCGCTCGACCGCCGCGGCGACGCCGCGCAGGCGGCGGTGCACCTCGAACGGGCGACGGCGCTGCTCGGAGATGCGGGCGATCCTCGGCTGCGCGCTCGGGTCGCCCGCGAGCTCGGCGACGCCCGCGCCGTCCTCGGGCAAACCGACCTCGCGGTGGCGAGCTTCCGCGCGGCGCTCGCCGCCTTCGAGCAGCTCGACGGACCATCTTCCGACGAGGTTGCGACCACCCTCTACCACCTCGGCGGCACCTACACGGTGAAGGCCAGGCTCGACGCGGCAGAGGCGGCCTACACACGCGCGCGCTCCATCTACGAGGCGCTCCACGGACCGCGCCACCGCAAGGTCGCCGGCGTGCTGCGGGCGCAGGGAGGCGTGGCCCAGACGCGCGGCGATTCCGCGGCGGCGAAGGATCTCTACTCGCGCGCGCTCGCAATCCTCGAAACGACCGCCGGCCCGCGCCATCCCGAGGTTGCCAGGGTGCTGACGAGCACCGCCTTCCTCGAGTTGAAGACGGGTGGCGACCATGCCGCCGCCGAGGCGCAGATCGAGCGCGCGCTCGCCATCAACCGCGCGGCGTTCGGCAGCCCCAGCCTGGCGGTCGCCGACAGCATCGAGACGCTCGGCAACCTGCGCGTCTGGCAGCGGCGCTTCGACGACGCCGAAGCCCTGCTCGCCAGCGCCCTGCAGATGCGCGAGCGGATCCTCGGCCCCGACCACCACACGGTCGGCATAACGCTCGCCAACATCGGCTACAGCCTCTCCGATCGCGGACGGTGCGACCGGGCGATCCCGTACCTGCAGCGCGCCCGCGAGGTCAACGAGCGCGTGCTCGGGCACAACCACTTCCTGGTGGCGGGCCCCATCCACGGCCTGGGCGCGTGCATGGTGGAGGCCGGCCAGGTCGCCGAAGGCCGCAAGCTGTTGCTGGAGACCGTCGCCATCCTCGACGCCGTCGGCGTGCGTCGCGAGCACCGCGCGTACCGGACGGTGCTCAAGGAACTGGCCGAGATCGAGGCGGGGGCCGGGACACGGACAGGCACAGACTGATACGGACGGGCACGGACAGTCTGAAAACATAACTTCCTCCTCCCCTGCGAAAATACCCCGCGGACGCCAGGGAGCGCGGCATCCCCGCGGCGGGCGGCGCGCGGTTAGAATCCAGGCTTTGGCCGACAAGGGGAATCCATGGCTCGAACCTTCCAGCGCCTCGCCCTTCTCATTCTGCTCCTGCTCGGAGCGGTTCCGGCACGGGCTACCTTCTCTCTGTGCGCCATCGATCCAGCCACGGGCGAGGCCGGCGTGATCGTCACCACCCGCGTGCCGTTCGTCGGCCGTGCCGTGCCCTGGGCTCGCGCCGGGGTGGGCGCCGTTGCCACGCAGGCGTGGACGGTCGTCGAATACGGCCGGCAGGGGCTCGATCTGATCGAGCAGGGCGTGGCGCCGCGGGAGGCGATCGAGAGGCTTCTCGCTGACGACAAGGCCCGCGAGCGCAGGCAGATCGGCATGATCGACATGCAAGGGCGCACGGCCTCCCATACCGGCAAGGAAAACGGCGAGTGGGCCGGGAGCCGGCAGGGGCTCAACTACACGGTACAGGGCAACATCCTGGTGGGGCGCGAGGTGGTCGATGCTGTGGCCGATCACTTCGAGGGCACCGAGGGCAGCGGCATGCCTCTCGCCGAGCGGATGATCCTGGCTCTCGCGGCGGGACAGGCGAAGGGCGGCGACCGCCGATGGGGGCTCCTGCAATCGGCGGCGCTGCGCGTTGCAGACCCCAACGATCCCGGCCGCGGCGGCGATCACCTGAGCGTGTCGATCGACGTGGGCGAGCATCAGGACCCGGTCGCCGAGGTGCTGCGGATCTACAGGACGACCCAGCGCCGGCTGGGCTACCGCGCCTTCTCGGAAATCCAGGGCCGCGACGTGGTCGAGCTGAAGCGGATGCTCCACGCCCTCGGCTATTGGCGGAAGGATCTGGCCGAGTTTCCCAAGGAGCCGGTCGCGCGAGTAGATCCTTCGCTCCAACGCACCGATCCCGAGCGCTATCAGAAGCAGCTCGACGAGCGGCGGCTGGCCATGGAGAGCTACATGAAGGATCTCGCCGTCTACGACGCTCCGGCCATGGACGCAGTCGATGCCTTCCGCAAGGACCACGGCCTCGCCTTCGAGGGCAACCCGCGCGGCCTGGTGGATGAGCGTTTCGTGCAGGCGCTGCGCGCCGCTTATCAGCGGCTACCCGCGACGGGAGCCGCTCAACCCGCGGGTTGAGCCTCCAAACCCGTGGGTTGGACGATCCAACCGGCGGGTTTTGTGTTCCAACCCGGGGGTTTTGCGTTGCAACCCGCCGGTTTTTTGCTTCAACCCACGGGTTTTACGTTACAACCCACGGGTTTTACGTTACAACCCACGGGTTTTGTCTCCCCACCCGCGGGTTTTTTGTTTCAACCCGGCGGTTGGGCGTCCCAACCCGCGGGTTTTCCCGGCGCCGTGCTCGCGTGGATCGCCCGGCTCGCGGGTTTTACGTTCCAACCCGCGGTTGGAGCGCTTCAAGCGCCGGGTAAAAGGATTCAGAAGGGGGGATGCCTTGATCCAAGCGAAAAGTTCGGGAAGCCGCCTTAGGTAAACGAGGGTAAACCGCGGGCGGCCCCCGGAGGGAGTGTTACGGCGACAGATTAGCGCGGGGGGCGGCCGGGCGGCAGGAGGAGATCTACTCAGGCGGAGAGAGGGAAATCCCTCAGGCAGTCTCTCAGGTCATCAAGCCGTGGCGGGCGGCGTAGCGGACCAGCTCGGCGGCGTTGTGGACGCCGAGCTTCTCCATCAGGCGGTAGCGGTGGTTGTCGGCGGTCTTGACGCTGATCCCCAGGGCGCGGGCGACCTCCTTCGTGGTCCTCCCTTCGACCACCAGGTGGAAGACTTCGCGCTCGCGGGAAGAGAGCCCCCCGTAGGGATCGCCGGACATGCGCTCCGGATGGCGGTACTGCTCGGCGAGCACCCGCGCCGCGTGGGGGCCGAAGTAGCCCTGGCCGGCGTGGAGCGCGCGCACCGCGGCCAGGAGCTCGGCCACGGCGCTGTCCTTGATCAGGTAGCCGGAGGCGCCGGCGCGCACGATGGGCAGGACGTACTCCTCTTCCTCGTGCGCGGTAAGGACGAGCACGCGGGTCTGCGGCAGCGCCTCGTGGATGCGCCGCACCGCCTCCAGGCCCGACAGGCGGGGCATGGAGAGGTCGAGGATCGCCACGTCCGGATGCGTCGCCTGCGCCTTCTCCACTGCCTCGAGCCCGTCCGCGGCCTCGGCGACGATCTCGCACTCGCCACTGTCCAGGAGCAGGCTCACCAGCCCCTTGCGCACGAGGGTGTGGTCGTCCGCGATCAGCACGCGCACGTGCCGTCCTGCCATTCTGCCCGTCATGCCACCTCCAGGAGGGGGACCACGGCCGAGATGACCGTCCCCTGACCCGGTGACGAGACGAGCTCCAGGCGTCCGCCGAAGAGCTCGAGCCGGTCGCGCATGCCGCGCAGGCCGGAGCCCGCGGCCTCGCGCCCCGCGAAGGCGCCGTGAGCGTCGAAGCCGCTGCCGCAATCCGAGATCCGCAGCTCGAGAAGCCCCGCGGCGCGCGCCAAGACGACTGCCGCCTGGCGCACGCCGGAATGGCGGAGCACGTTGGTCAGCGCTTCCTGGACGAGACGGAAGACGAGCGTCTCCAGCTCCGGATCGAGGCGCTCCTCGATGCCTTCGACGGTGAGCTCCACGCGCAGGTCCGTCCTCTGCTCCAGGGTGCGGGCGAGCCAGGAGAGGGCAGCGGCGAGGCCGAGGTCGTCCAGGACCGGAGGCCGGAGAAGACGGGAGAGCTCGCGGGTGTCGTTGAGGGCCAGGCGCGCCATGTCGACGGAGTCGGCGAGCCCGGCCCCGAGCTCGCCCAGGTCCGGGCCGGAGCCCCGGTCGTCGAGCTTCCTCTGCAGGCGCTCGAGCTGATTCGTCAGGGCCGTCAGGGTCTGGCCGAGCCCGTCGTGCAGCTCGCGCGCGAGCCGGCTGCGCTCGTCCTCCTGCACCTTCCAGACGGCCTTGGCGAGCCCGCGGAAGCGGCGTTCGCCGTCGATCAGCCGCGCAAAGAGCCGCTCGTTCTCGCGCGTGATGTGGCGCACGCGGTCGACGATGTCATGCATCGGATCGGACGCCTCCGGCAAGCTGGCCTGCGGCTCTTCAGTCTTTTCTTCCGGCCGGCCGGCCGACTTCGATCGGATCAAGGTCCTGTACCTCCGCAAGTCGATAAAACGATTGCCGCTGTCCGGGCGCGAGCTCGCGGCTCACCCGCGCGATCTCCGCTCGGGCACGCTCCCGCTCGGTATTGGCTTCGGCCCGGGCTTCTGCCCGCCGGCCACCGCGCTCGTGGGCCCGGGCCAGCAGCAGGTGAAGGCGCCAGGCGCCGGAGTAGCCGCCGCAGGCGTCCGCTCTCTCCAGGCCTGCCTTGGCCGCCTGCCGGGCGCGCTCGGTATCTCCATTTGCAAGCGCCGCCCTTGCCACGGCCTCGGCAGCCCTCAGCCGCAGGCGGGCATGGCCGAGCGCCTCGGCCTGAGCTTGGAGCCGCTCCAGCTCGGCCAGAGCCGGGCGTTCCGAAAGCCGGACGTCGAGCAGCTGGACGACGCTACGGCTCTCCCTGGCATCGGCCACCGCCCGGCGCAGTGCAGCCCGCGCCGCGTCACGCTCGCCGCGCAGCAGGTGGTGCTCGCCCCGGAGCCTTTCCAGCTCGGCCTGCTGCTCGCGGCTCTTCTCGGCGCTGAGGAGCTGCGCGGCGGCCTGCAGGTGCTGGCCGGCAGCCTTCTCCATCCCGAGCTCGATCTCGACCTCGGCCTGAGCCAGGGTGAACTCGGCGAGGCCGCGGCGGTCGTCGATCTCGCGCAGGATGGCGAGCGCCTCCGCGAACGAGGCGAGCGCGGCCGCGGGACGGCCCTGGTATTGGGCAAGCCGGCCGAGGTGGCCGAGCGAGGAGGCGGTCGCCTGCTTCATGTCCAGCTCGCGGCTCTTGCCCAGCGCGTCGAGGAAGGACTTGACGGCCCGGTCCCAATCCCCTTTCGCAAGCTCCAGCAGGCCCAGGTTCTGCGTCGCGAGGACGACGCCGGCCGGATCCCCGCTCTTCCGGGCCAGGTCGAGCCCCTGGCTCCAGTAGACCATGGCATCGTCGTAACGGCCCAGCAGGTAACAGGCATAGCCGACGTTGGCGAAGCTCGTGGCAAACGCGACGTCGTTCCCCAGGTCGCGGCGGACGCGCAGGGCCTGTTGATAGCGGCTGAGCGCCTCCTCGTAGTCTCCGCGCTCCTCGGCCAGCACGCCGAACTCGTCCTGGAGGTCGGCGATGCCGGGCCCGTCGCCCAGGCGCTCGAGGATCGCCAGCGCCTCCCCCAGCTTGCGCTCGGCTGCCGCGTGCTCGCCGCGCACCGAGTCGAGGCTCGCCAGGTTGCGCACGGTCGTGGCGTAGCCGCGCTCGTCGCCGATGCGCTTGCGGATCGCCGCCGCCTGCTCGTAGCTCTCGGCTGCCCGCTCCATCTCGCCGAGCTCGCGCCAGGCCACGCCGAACGCGTTGAGCACGTCGGCCCGCCCTTCTTCGCTGCCGAGCTGGTTCTGCACCACGAGGGCGCGCACCAGGTAGTCGTCGATGGCGCGGCGGACGTCGCCGGCGAGGATCGAGTACTTGGCGAGCAGGAACCAGGCGCGCGGATGATGGGGCGCGAGGCGGACCACTTCCTTGAGGGCCGCGATCGCGCGGTCCAGGCTCCCCTGCTCGCCGTAGGCCTCCGCCAGCTCCACCCGTGCCTCGGCGTCGTCGGGGTAGCGCTCGACGAGCCGGGCGAGGAGCTCCTGCGCCTTTTCGGGATGCCCCAGCAACCGCGCCTCGACCGCCCGCGCCTCGTAGGCGCTCCGGCCTTCCTCCGCTCCGAGGCTCGCCACGGCGCGCCGCGCGGCTTCTCGGGCCGCTTCGCGCCGGCCGAGCGACTCCCGGGCGCGGGCGAGCTGCACCCAGGCGGCGCCGTATCCCGGATCGCTCGCCACGGCCCGCTCGAGATCGGCGGCCGCCGCCAGGGCATCACCGCGGCGCAGGCTCGCCGAGCCTTTGGCGTAGGCGGAAAGCGCCGCGGGCGATCTGCTGGCTATTGCCGGCGCGAGCGGGAGTGGAGGCGCGGCGAGCCGCTCGCGCAGGGTCGCCCCGAGCTGATCGATGAGGCCGAAGGCCTCCTGCGGCTCCGCTTCGGCGCGCAGCGTCTGCGCCGGCAGGCCCGGCAGATCCGTTGATACCAGTGAAAGGTCGATCCGCAGCCGGTTGCCCGTGGCGCGGACCCGGCCGCTGACGAGCCGGTCCGCGTCGAGCAGCTCGGCCAGGCGGCGGGCCTCCCTCTCCGGCAACGGCCCCGGCGCCAGCTTGAGGGCCTCCAGCGTGTCGAAGACGCGCTGGCTGTCCAGCACCCGCAGCCCGGGACCCTCGGCGAGGGATGCCGACAGCATTTCGGGCAGGCCGGAAGCGACCCAGGCGAGGTCTTCCCGGCCGGTCTCGTCGGCCAGAGGCAGCAGCGCCACGGCGTGGCCGGCCGCGGCAGGCGCCGCGGGCTGCGAAGCGGGTTCTTGCCGAGCGAGCCGGAGTCCCTGATAGAGCGCGAGACCGAGGACGGCCAGGGCGAGGATCCCCAACGCGGCCCACCTGGCTTTTCGAAGTCTCTTCCAGAGGGAAGGCTTGGCGTCGAGGTTCCCGAGATCGTCGAGCACTTCCTGCGCGCTCGCGGGGCGGCGGTCCGGCTCGCGCTGGAGGAGCCGCCGGACGACCTCGGCGAGCTGCCGCGGCACATGGGCCGGGAGGCGGTCCCGCATGGAGCCGGTGAGCCGTTGCGCGAGCACCTCCGTCGCCGAGCCCCCGGCGAAGGGCAGCTCGCCGGTCAGCATCTCGTGGAGCAGGATGCCCAGAGCGTAGAGATCGGTCCGGCCGTCGATCTCGCCGCCTCGCGCCTGCTCCGGCGAGAGGTAGTCGAGCGTGCCGACCACGGAGCCCGGGAGGGTCGCGCCGGGGCCTCCGAGAGAGCGCGCGATGCCGAAGTCGCTGATCGCGGCCCGGCCGGATTCATCGATGAGAATGTTGCCCGGCTTGAGATCGCGATGGACCACGCCCGCCTCGTGCGCCGCCGCGAGGCCCGAGGCGACTTGCTTGGCGATGCCCACCGCCCTGTCTACCGGCAGCGGCCCCTCGGCGGCGAGCAGCTCGCTCAGCGAGCGGCCGGGGACGAAGTCCATGCTGAGGAAGACGAGGTCGCCGTCGCTGCCGATGTCGTGGATGCGGACGACGTTGGGATGGCTCACCTGGCGGCCGAGCACCAGCTCCTGCTTGAAGCGCTCGATCCGCCGCCCGTCCCGCCCCAGGTCGGGGCGCAGGACCTTGATGGCTACGGGCAGGCCGAGCTGCTCGTCCTCGGCCTTGTAGACCATGCCCATGCCGCCGATGCCCACCAGCTCGAGGATGCGGTAGCGGCCGGCGAGCCGCGCTCCCGCCGCGAGCCGTCCGATCGAGTCGTCGGCGGTGCGGGTCGGGGCCGGCAGGACGCCATCCGCCGACGAATGTTGCCTCATGAACCGGTCCCGAGGGTCGCCGTCCACCTCTCCGGATGGAGGGCGGCCGGCCGCGCGACCTGCAGGGAACGGTCGAGGACCGACGAGACCTCGCCGGCGAGCTGGGCGCGCATCCCCGGATCGGCTCCCGGGGTTTCCGCGATGCGGTCGGCGAGCCCCCTGAGCTCCGCGTCGAGGCGCGCCACCGCGATCGCCAGCCCCGCCTGGGCGGCCAGGGCCTCGAGGATCTCCAGGTCGAGCTCGGTGAAAGCGGCTCCCGGCTTCCGGCTGTCGGCATAGATCACGCCGATCAACCGGTCGAGGGCGCGCACGGGCACGCAGAGCAGAGCGCGGATCCCCAAGCCGACGATGCTCACCCTGCCGCCCAGCTCGGCGTCCAGACGGGTGTCAGCGCTCACCACCGGTTCGCCGTAGGCCAGGACGCGCTCGACGGCGCCGAGGCTGCCGCCGAACTCCTCGGAGTGGAAGTCCTCCCACGTGGCCCCCGAGCGGGCCGCCACCTCGAGATCGCCATCGGGACGCGCCAGGAGAAGGAAACCGCGCTCCGCGCCCGTCAGCTCGAGCGTCGAAGCGACCACCCGCGGCAGCAGCACGGCGAGCCCCTCCCGGGGATTCAGGCCGCGTTGCAGGTCGAGCGAGGTCGCGAAGCGCCGCAGCCGCTCCTCCTTGACCTCCTCGATCGTCTCGGAGCCCGTCAGGACCTCGAACCGGGCGGCGAGGCCGCCGAAGCTGATCCAGCTGCGCTCTGCGAGGGAGCCCTCGGCGGCCGGAGCGCCGTCGATCATCAAGCCGTTCTTGCTGCCGAGGTCGGTGATCGACCAGCCGGACCCATTGCAGGCCAGCAGGGCATGGCGGCGCGAGATGCGGTCGTCGTCGAGCACCACGTCGCACTCGGGACCGCGGCCGACCACCACTTCCCGATCGTCGGGCAGAAGGAGTGCTCGCGCCGGCCGCGACGGAAAATGTACGGTCAGGCGCGCCGGCATCGTCCTACCGCTTCAAAAGCCGAGCAGCCCGCCCTTGAGCCCGAGAGTGAAGCGCAGCGTCAGGGCGGCGCCCCGCAGGTATCCGGCCACGTTTTGAACGTCGCGGGCTGAGCGCCAGACATCCGGGATCTCCGTGCCGCTGTGCTGCTCCACGACGGCGATGAAGGCGTCGATCTTGGCGATCGCGGCCGTCGAGGACCCGCCGGCCTGGGCGGCGCGGGCGTCGTCGAGGAGGTCTTCCAGGTCGTCATACACCGCGCTGGACAACGATCCCTCGTACTGCTCCAGCAGCTCTTCCAGCCGGTTGAACTTGGCCGTGATGACATGGCTCCGCGGCCTCAGGTCGGCGACGATCAGGAAATCCGAGAACCCGCCCTTGGTGGCCCGGGCGCGGTAGCTGCCCGCTCCCATGGCGGCGGTGACGTCCTCGAACTTGCCGCCGACCGGACCGGAGAAGAAGCGCAAAGGGGTGCCGGGGATGAAGCCGAGGTTGTGCGTGTGGATGTCGATCTCCGTCACGCCGCTGAAGGTGAGCCCGCTGGCCACCGGCGGCTCGATGCGGATCAGCAGCGGCAACACGGGCAGGACCAGAGGGCTGGGAAGCCGGGAGCGGAAAGCCGGATCGAGCAGGTTGGCCAGCTGCACCGACAGCCCGAGGTTCGCGAGGCTGAGCCCGCTCACCTGCTCGAAGCTGATGCCGACGTCGGCGCCGATGCCGCCCGGCAGCGAGACCGAGACCTCGATCGAGTTTCCAGTGATCGAAGTGCCGATGATCCCCTGGCCGGCGGCCGGCAGGGCGGTGCAAAGAATCAGGGCCAGAAGCGGGAGGACCCTTCGCATGGCTCACCTCTCAGTGGGAAAACCTGCATTTCGAACACCCCGACAAAGCCGGCATCTACAAAAGAATGGAAGAGGGGCTATGCGGCAATGATACCGCGAGGCGCGCGCCGTGCCAAGCGGAGCCAGGAACAGACCGGGGGAGGCTGGCGCCTCCCCCTCTCCCCTTCTCCCCGTATCAGTATAGGCGGAACGCCGTGGCCGACGGAGTATTGTTGGTCGCGGGCCGGGTGATCTTGACCTCGATGTAGTAGAGGTAGTTGGCGAAGTCGAAGGTGCCCGAGCTGAACGGCGAAGAGAGCAGCGAAGAGAGCGAGGGCGAAGACACGGAGCAGGGACTTCGTCATGAGCACACCTCCTGGGTTGTGGAGGCAAGCTCATAGCTCGTTAACGATTGAAGCAAGATCCGGCTTCAGTCCCTCTTCATCTTGGCCAGAACCGCGTAATCCGGATTGAAGGCCAGCGCCTTCGGCTTGCTCTCGAAGCTAAGCTCGAAGCTCTCCTCCGGCTCGTCCACCTTCACGAATCTCTCGACGGAGGTGCCGTCCGCCATCTCGATGCGGACGGGGACGGACATCCGGAAACCCGCGGACACGTCGGTCTGGCGCACTTTGAGGGTGGCCATGTTGCCCTGGATGCCGTAGCTCCAGCGGTACGTGGGAATCTCGGCGCGCTCGACCCACTGCTCGAAGAACCAGGTCCAGTCGCCCGGCGCGCGGCGGGCCACTGCGGCGGCGAGGTCGTCCGTCGAGGCCACGCCTCCCTGGTGCGCGCGCAGGAAATCGCGCAGCACGTCGGTCCAGGCCTCATCGCTCCCTGTGGCCTCGCGCAGCAGGCCGCGCAGCATGTGCAGCACGACCGCGCCCTTGCCGTAGACGAGCGACGAATAGGCGCTCGGCACCTCGCCCGTGCTCGCCCTCCAGCCGTGGCCGATCGGCCCGATGCGGTCGCCCCAGGCGCGGTTTGCGAGGTTGATGTTGGTACGGGCGAACTTGCTGAAGCCGTTCTTGATCGAGCCGTTCATCTCGTCGTGGTAGGAGCGCAGGACTTCCTGGAAGAGGCCGGGGCCGTCCGGCACCGTGTCGGCCATGAACATCATGGCCGTGTACTCGGCGAACGCCTCGCCCAGCCAGGCGTCGCGGTAGGTTGCGGCGCCCAGGCGGTGCCCCCACCACTGGTGCGCGGCCTCGTGGCCGCGGAAGAGCTCGGCGATGCCCGGGCCGAGCAGGTCGAACGTCTGCTCGCCGAGGTGGATGAAGCCGTCGAACGCCTGGCCGTGCCGGGCCGCGATGCTGGTCACGTAGATCGGCTCCGGCGGCAGCGGCGAGTCGAGCAGCTTCTGGAACCAGGCGAAGCTCTCGGCCATGTCCCGGCCCACGTCCGCGAACCGCGCGCGGCGGCTCACCTCGACCTTGGAGCCGAAGCAGATGACCTCGGGCACGCCGTCGATCTTGACCTTCTCCTCGTGGAACTTCTCGGCGAACGAGAAGGTGACCATCTTGACGGGATGGTCGATCACCCACACGCCGTGGCTCTTTCCGTCAGGAGGCTCAGGCGTCTCCTCGCGGCGGCCCATGGCGCGGATCTCGAACTTCTTGCGCGTCGTGAGATCGAGCCGTGCCGTGTGCGGATCGGTGAGGAAGGTCTCGTCCTCCTCCCCTTCCGGGTACCACACCCGGCTGTGGACGTAGTTGGTGAGGTCGACCTCGTACTCGAAATCGAGCCGCCGCGGCTCTCCCGGCACGACGGGCCGGTTCAGCAGCACGAGCAGGGAGTCGTCGTAGATCCGGTTGTCGATGATCCCCCGCCGGCCACCGATGTGGTCGCGGATGAACGGCGTGGGCTGCCCGTCCTCGGTCACCGCGGTCACTTTCGCGAACGGGTGCAGGTAGAGCTGCACGGCCTCCGCGCCCGCTTGGCTGCCGTTGAACCGGATCCCTACCTGAAAGTGCCCCTTGAACTGATCCTTGTCACGTCCGGGCTCGGTCAGGTCGGCGGTGATGTCGGCGTGCTCGACGTCTATCGCCTGATGCGCCGCCTTATGGCCGTGCGCGGGCCTCCCCCGCGGGTCGCGGTCGGCGGCGCGGTCGAGGCTCAGCCAGATCTCCGGGTAGGAATAGGCGGCGTTGAACGTCTCCAGCCGGATCTCCTCCAGCCGTTGCCCGTCGTAGTCGAACGTGAGCCAACCGAAGCCCTGGGTCTTCACGTCCACCCGCAGAAAGCGGTCGCCGGGCGTCTTCTGAGCGGCGAGGACGCGTGAGTCCACGTCGAACAGCCGCTGGGTGAGCCAGTGCTCGTGGCGCTCCCGCGCCAGCTTGTGATCCTTGAAAGGCCCGGACGCTGTGAGTTGGATCGGCAGCTCGCCTCCCGTGCGGAGCACCAGAGCCGTGATCGGCTCGTCGATCTCCTGAAGCTCCGGCTTCTGGGTGAAGCGCCGGAGCTGCGCCAGCTCGATCGGGTCGGGAACGGCCATCCGGAAACGGCCCTTCCCCTCGAAGACGATTCCGGTGCCGGTTGTCCCCTCAAAAGGCTGGGCCACCCAGATCTTCCCGGAATCCAGGCTCCAGGAGGCGCCCTCCATCTCCCACTTCTGGCCACCGGCGGCCTGGGGGGTTGCCTGGTACTGCCAGCGCTGAAGGTCGAGGTACTCCTGCGGTGGGGCCGGAGGGTCCTTGGCGAGGGCCGGCAAGGAGAGGAAGAAGAACAGGAGAGCGGTACGTCCGATCATTACAGCGAAGCCCGAATCGTCCACAGGTCAGGGAACAGAGCCTTGAACAGAGTCGTCTCCAGGTACTTGGCGCCAGGCGAGCCGCCCGTGCCCATTTTGACGCCGATGGTGCGCTGGACCATCTTCACATGGCGGTAGCGCCACTCCTGGAGCCCCTCGTCGAGATCGACGAGCCGCTCGCAGACGTCCCGGTCCAGCGGATGGTTGTGGTAGACGTCGATGAGAACCTTCTGCACCCGCTCGTCCTCCGGGGGCGGCCCGACGGGGTCGCGGGAGAGCACATCCTCCGGGATGGGGTGGCCGTTGAAGCTGAGGAAGCGCAGGAACGAGTCGTAGACGCTCGGCTTCTTCTGGAGGTCTTCGAGGCGGCGCCGCGCCTCGCTGTCCTCGGGAATGTGGTGGAACGCGCCCGGGCGGCGATGGCCCAGGATGGTCTCGATCTCGCGGAACTGGGTGGACTGGAAGCCGCTCGCGGTGTCGAGCCGGTGCCGGAAGCTGGAGAAGGAAACCGGCGTCATGGTCTCCAGGATGTCCACCTGGGAGACGAGCGTCTTGAAGATGGTCAGGACCCGGTGCAGCGTGGCGAGCGCCAGCGGCCTGTCGTTGTCTTCGAAGGCCCGCTGCAGCAGCGCGCACTCGTGGAGCACCTGCTTGAACCAGAGCTCGTAGACCTGGTGGATGACGATGAACAGCGTCTCGTCATGCTCCTGCGGGTCCGACGCCAGCGTCTGGAGGTTGAGGAGCTCGTCGATGCGCAGATAGCTGTTGTAGGTTCGGACCAAGGGTTTCCTCCCGGGGTGAGGCTAGTGAAACGGGGGGACGGGGTCAACTGGGTATGGGGGACGGGCGGGTGGGGTTGAACGAATGGATGGCGTTTTATGTAGGGGCGGCCCTTGTGGCCGCCCTCCGGATGGGCACCCACAAGGGGCGCCCCTACAGAGGATCCATCCCGACCGTCAGGTCGCGTACCAGGATCGCCGCGATCCGCTCCCCCGCCCGCCCATCACCATACGGATTCGGAGCCGGCAGCGGCCCCGCATAAGGCTCCTCGGCCCAGGCCTCGGCGAGCGCCCGCGCCACCCTCTCCCGGTCCCGTCCGACGAGCCGGTTCTTCCCGCTCGCGAGCGCCTCGGGCCGCTCTGTGGTCTCGCGGGCCACGAGGACAATCTTGCCGAGGGACGGCCCCTCCTCCTGGATGCCGCCGGAGTCGCTGAGCACGATCCGGCATCCGGCGAGAGCGCGGGCGAACTCGGCGTAGCCCATGGGCGCAACGAGGCGGACCCGATCCACGCCCGCGAGCAGTTCCTCGGCCACCCGGATCACATTCGGATTTGGATGGACCGGCCAGAGCGCCTTGGCCTCCGGAGTGCTCTCCAGGAAGTCGCGAACTGCGCCGACCAGGGCGCGCAGTGGCTCGCCGAAGGACTCCCGCCGGTGCAGGGTCACCAGCAAGCCCGACTCCTGCGGTCCGGTTCCCTTCTCCAGGATCCAGAGCAGCGAATCAACGGCCGTGTTGCCGGTGACGTGGATGGCGGCCGGGTCGATCTTCTCCGCCAGGAGATGCTGCCGGGATGCTTCCGTGGGGGCGAAGCACCAGCGGCAGATGCGGTCTACGAGCTGCCGGTTGGCCTCCTCCGGGAACGGATTGCGGTGGTCGAACGTGCGCAGCCCGGCTTCGACATGGCCCACGGGGATGTCCAGGTGATACGCGCAGAGCGCCGAGGCGAGCGTGGTCGTCGTGTCCCCCTGGACCAGCAGCGCCGCGGGCCGGAGCTGCTCCAGCAAAGGAGCCAGCCGCTCCAGCACCCGGGCGGCGATCTGGTTGAGGGTCTGCCCGGCGGTCATCACGGACAGCTCGTGGTCCGGGGTCAGCCCGAGCGGTCCGAAGGCGGTTTCGAGAAGCTCGCGGTGCTGGCCGGTCGAGATGAGGACCGGCTCCATGCCCGAGGCCTCGAGCGCCCGGAAGACAGGCGCCATCTTCACCGCTTCCGGCCGGGTGCCGACGATGAGGACGATCTTGTGGCTCACGGGTTGCCTACCCTAACACGGCGGCTCGGCTGGCTATCCCAGCCGTACGAGTGGCCATCCCTTCGGTACGAGCGCGTGGTACGTCCGTACGAGCGACCTCCCCTCTCGTACGAACGGCTGGTACATCCGTGCCGCTGACTCCCCCGCTCGTACGAGTGGCTGGTACATCCGTACCAGTGCCCCCCCCATGCGTACGAGCGGCTGGTACATCGGTACGAGTGACTCCCCCGCGTGTACGAGTGACTGGTACATCTGTACGAGCGACCGGTACGTCGGTACCAGCCACTCCCCCATCTGTGCGAGTCACTCTCCCCGCTGTACCTGGGGCTCGTACGGATGTACGAATCACTCTCCACCACGCACGAGTCCTTCCCCGTCACGTCTGAATTGCTGGTACGGCAAGACCAACCAAGAGGGAAGGCGCGCTTTCCCTGGGACCGCCGGCATCTTGCCGGCATCCTCCGGAGACTGGGCCGAAGGCTCGGCCCTCTTCAGACAATGGCCGGCGTTCCGCCGATTTCTCCGGACAAGCCGGCAGGATGCCAGCGCTCCCAGGGAAGGCGCGCCTCGGCCCATCTTGGCGGTAGGCCGGAGGGCAGATAGGATCAGACAGCAATGGCGAAACCCCTCCCTCCCCGCCCCGCGGGAAAGGCTCGGCCCACCCGCAAGGCCAAAGCCGACCCGGAGAATCCGGATGTCCTCCGTCGCCGTGGGATCTATGAGAAGGCCAAGACCTTCGAGGAGAGAGTCGCTGAGCTGTTCTCTCTCCAAGGCTACCGGACCACGCTGGACTACCAGCGGGACGACATGCAGTTCGATGTCCGTGTCGAGCTCACCTCGGGCATTCTCCCCGTTCATGGGCTCGTGGAGTGCAAGGACACGGGCCGCACCGTTACCCAGCAGCAGGTGCGGGAGTTTGCTTCCAAGGTGGAGTACGCCTCCGATGCCGACCGGCTCCCCTACCAAGGCATCCTGATCGCGCGCTCCGGCTTCGTCAACAATGCTCACGAAGCGGCAAGGAAGCTCCGCATCCACCTGCGGACCTACGAGGAGCTCCTGCGCTCCCTGGTGGATCTGCGCCCCATGCTGGATGAAGCGGTGCGCTCGTTCCAGGGCACTGCTCTCGAGCGACTCTACGTGGAGCAGGACATCGTCTTCGAGGCGGACATCCAGGCAGGCCAGGAGATCTCCCGCAAGCAGCTCACTCCGGAGATCCTTCGCTGGCTGGAGAAACCCTCGGGCACCTTCCTTGCCCTCCTGGGCGATTTCGGCTGCGGCAAGACGAGCTTTTCCAAGCGGCTCGCCTCGGATCTGGCCATGAAGGCCCGTACCGAATTGGCTACACGAGCGCCGGTGTTGATCGACCTGCGGGAGGGGGGCTCCACGACCGTCACTCTGGAGAACCTCCTCACCCACCATTTCCAGCGCCTCTCCTCCCAGCCGTTCAACCCTCAGGCCCTCCTCCAGCTCAACCGGGAGGGTCATTTGCTCCTGATCTTCGATGGCTTCGACGAGACCATCGCCTATACCGAGCCGGGGCGGTACGTGGAGAACCTCCGCCAGATCCTGCGCGCGGCCGAGGGCAAGGCCAAAGTCCTCATGACCTGCCGCACGCACTACTTCCGTGATCGGCCCGAAGTGCTCAGCCGGCTGGGCAGCTCGCCCGCGGTGGTCTCCACCCAAGGAGCAACCCGCCTCTATGAGGAGATCCAGGAACGGCCCGGCGCTGAGGTCGGCTACCTGATGGAGTTCCGCGAGGAGCAGATCTCCGAATACCTGCGGAAGGCCCTGCCCCCGCAGGCTGATTGGCAAGTGTTCCGCGAGCAGATTCGGCAGACCTACAACCTCGAGAATCTCGCCGAGCGCCCTTTCCTCCTGGAAATCATCGTCAAGACCCTTCCGCGTCTGACCGAGCGGCAAGGGAGCGTCACGCTCGCTGACCTCTACGAGACCTACTGTGAGAGCTGGTTCAGCCACACCGATTCCCGTCTCACCCTCACACGGGACCGCAGGGTGGCTCTGGTCGAGTTTCTGGCTCGATTGGTGTGGGACTCGCCCGAGAACCGCGTCCACTACGACCTGCTCTTCGAAAAGGCCACGGAGTTCTTCAAGGACCGTCCCCTGACGCTTCACGACAAGGAGCGGATCGACTACGAGGTCCGCACCGCGCTCTTCCTGCACCGAGACGCCGAAGGCTACTACTCGTTCATTCACCGCTCCTTCTTGGAGTTTTTCGTGGCGCGTACGCTGCGGGCCGGGCTCTCAGTAAATGAGCCTGGATGCCTCGTATTGCGGCGGATCACGCGGGAGGTGACGTTCTTTCTGGAGTTCTGGCCGGAGGCGAAGCGAATTCCGGAGCTGGCCGGAAAGGTGCTGACCGCGAGCCACCAGCCAGGAGTTTCAGAGAACGCCCTCCTCCTACTCTATTTTCATGCCCGGGCTGCGCTGGGGCCGCTCGTGGGGGATGGAAAGGAGCCGAAGACTCGACAGATTCGGGAAGCCTTTTCAAAGATCCGCCCCAAGGCTTTCCGCCTCGAAAGAGCGGCCCTGGAAGGCGCCGTGCTGCCGGGGATCGACCTGAGTTCGGCTCTGTTGGAAGGGGCGAGGCTGGGCCGCGCCGATCTGCGCGAGGCATCGCTCGACGGCGCGAGGCTGGTGCGCGCGAACCTCGCTTTCGCAGATTTCCGGAAGGGCACGGCCAAGGGAGCTGACCTCTCAGAAGCGGACCTCAATCACTTGGATGGCCAGGAGGCAGGCTTCCGGAAGGCAATTCTTCGGAACGCAGATCTGAGCTTCGCGAGGCTGACCCGGGCGAATCTCGAGAAGGCCGATCTACATGGAGCCCAGACAGTGGGCACGGGGTTGCTCGGCGCGCAAGGAATCGGCGCCGAAAGCCTTCCGAGAACCGCGGGTGGTCCTGAACTCCGAGCGCTCGCCTTTCGATCGCAGGCCGGACACTCAGCTGCTGTCAGTAGCGTGGCCTTGAACTCCAACGGGCGCTGCGTGGCGACCGCTTCCGGCGACGGCACCATCAAGATCTGGGATGCGGAGAGCGGTCGGGTCCTGATCTCCCTCGAAGGCCACGGGAGGTCGGTCAATTCCGTGGCTTGGTCGCCCGACGGGCAGCGGCTCGCCTCGGGGTCCGACGACAGCGCAGTCAAAGTCTGGGACGCGGAGAGCGGTCGGGTCCTGATCTCCCTCGAAGGCCACGGGAACTGGGTCAACTCCGTGGCCTGGTCGCCGGACGGGAGGCGGCTCGCCTCGGGGTCCGACGACAGCACGGTCAAGGTCTGGGACACGGAGAGCGGCAGAGCCCTCAACTCACTCGAAGGGCACGGTGATTTGGTCACCTCCGTAGCTTGGTCACCGGACGGACGGCGGCTCGCCTCGAGCTCCTACGACCACACGGTCAAGGTCTGGGACGCGGAGAGCGGCCGGGAACTGATCTCCCTCGAAGGACACAGGAGGTCGGTCACCTCCGTGGCTTGGTCGCCGGACGGACGGCGGCTCGCCTCGGTGTCCGACGACCGCACGGTCAAGGTCTGGGACGCGGAGAGCGGCCGGGAACTGAACTCCCTCGAATGCCAGGGGAACTGGGTGAAATTCGTGGCTTGGTCGCCGGACGGTCAGCGACTCGCAGCCGGGTCCTACGAATGGGACGCGGAGAGCGGCCGGGAACTGAGAGGTGGGCACGGGAGTTGGGCCAACTACGTGGCTTGGTCGCCTGACGGTCAGCGGCTCGCCGAGTTGTCCTTCGACCGCACGGTCAGGGTCTGGGTCTGGGACGCGCAGAGCGGTTGGGCCCTGAGCTCCCTCGAAAGCTATAGGAGATCGGTCAATTCCGTGGCCTGGTCGCCGAACGGGCAGCGGCTCGCCTCGGCGTCCGAGGACCGCACGGTTAAGGTCTGGGACGCGGATAGCGGCTGGGCGCTGAGCTCCCTCGAAAGCTACGGGAGGTCGGTCACCTCCGTGGCCTGGTCGCCGAACGGGCGGCGGCTCGCCTCGGCGTCAGAGGACCGCACGGTCAAGGTCTGGGACGCGGATAGCGGCCGGGAACTGAACTCCCTCGAAGGCCACGGGAACTCGGTCACCTCCGTGGCCTGGTCGCCGGACGGTCGGCGGCTCGCCTCGGCGTCCGACGACAGCGCAGTCAAAGTCTGGGACGCGGATAGCGGCCGGGTCCTGAGTTCCCTCGAAGGCCACGGGAGGTCGGTCACCTCCGTGGCCTGGTCACCGGACGGTCGGCGGCTCGCCTCGGCGTCAGAGGACAGCACGGTCAAAGTCTGGGACGTGGAGAGCGGCAAAACCCTCAACTCCCTCGAAGGGCATGGAGGTTGGGTCACCTCCGTGGCCTGGTCACCAGACGGTCGGCGGCTCGCCTCGGCGTCAGAGGACAGCACGGTCAAAGTCTGGGACGTGGAGAGCGGCAAAACCCTCAACTCCCTCGAAGGGCATAGAGGTTGGGTCACCTCCGTGGCTTGGTCGCCGGACGGTCGGCGGCTCGCCTCGGGGGCCTCCGACCACACGGTCAAGATCTGGGACGCGGGCTCGGGAAGGTTGTTTTCCGCTCTCAACGTCGCTGCCAGGGTCAAGTCGCTCACCTGGCGCCCGGACGGCAGATGGCTGGCGATCTCCTTCGCATCTGGCTTTAACGAAATCTGGGACCTCGAAACCGATCCCCCCCACCCCCTGGCCCGGCTCTATCACGTTCCCGGAGGTCTTGCCACGACCCCCGACGGCTACGTCTCCGGCCCCCCTGAAGCTCTTGAACATGTCCGCTTCGGCGACGGCTGGGCCCTCTACGACCTCACCGATCTCCCCGATCGCCTCTCCCCCGAGCGGGTGGCTGCCGCATTGAATCCCGTCAGACCCGCACCACCACCGGAATCTCCCGCCGCCGCGACGGCCCGCCGTCCCCCCAGGTCACCTCGATCACGAAACGGCAAAGGTCCGGGGCGGCGTTCGGCCTAAGGCCGGTCCTCTTCACCACGACATCCACGGCATGCCTTTCTCGTGGATTTGATCTCTGCGCTGGCACAGCCTACGATGCACCCCTTATGCAGCCCGGACGCGACCGCCAACTCCTTACCGCCGCCATCCTGCTCGGCATGTTCCTGGCCGCCCTGGAGGCGACCGCGGTGGCCGCCGCCGTGCCTACCGCCGTGGGCGAGATGGGCGGCGTGGCCCGCTATAGCTGGGTGTTCTCCGCCTATCTCCTGGCCTCGACCACGACCGTCCCCCTCTACGGCAAGCTGGCCGACCTGTACGGCCGGCGGCGGATCTACCACGTGGCCGTCGCCATCTTCCTGGTCGGCTCGGCGCTCTCGGGTGTGGCCCAATCGCTCGAGCAGCTCATCCTTTTCCGCTTCATTCAGGGCATCGGCGCGGGCGGCGTCACGCCAGTGGCGATCACGGTCTCGGGCGACATCTACACCCTGGAGGAGCGGGCCAAGATGCAGGGGCTGTTCTCGGGCGTATGGGCGATCGCCAGCCTGGCCGGCCCGCTGCTCGGCGGCTGGATCACGGACGCGTTTTCCTGGCGCTGGATCTTCTACCTGAACGTGCCCTTCGGGATCGCGTCGGCGCTGATGGTGCAGCGCTACCTGCGGGAGGAGCCGCAGCGCAGCGAGCACAAGCTGGACATCCTGGGTACGGTGAGCCTCACCGCGGGCGTCACCCTGTTGCTGGTGGGGCTGATCGAGGGGCCGAACATCTGGGGCTGGGGCGATCCGCGCACGCTGGCGGTGTTCGCCGGCTTCCTCGTGTCGATCGCAGTTTTCTTCTGGCAGGAGATGCGCGCGCCCGAGCCGATGCTCCCCCTGAGCCTGTTCCGCGACCGGCTGATCGCCGTGTCGAGCGCCGGCAACGTCATCCTGGGAGCTTTGCTCTTCTCCATCACCGCGTATGTGCCGGTCTTCGCTCAGGGAGTGCTCGGCGGCACGGCCATGGATGCGGGCACGGTGCTCACTCCGATCCTGATCGGCTGGCCGCTCGCCAGTTTGGTGGTCGGCAAGTTCATGATGCGGTTCGGCTACCGCTCGTTCGCAATCGCAGGGAGCCTGATGCTGCTCGCGGGGGGCCTGATGCTGGCGCTCGTCGATGCGGACACCACCCGCCTCGAGATCATGGCGAGCATGCTGATCATCGGGATGGGGTTGGGCTTCAACTCCATGCCCTACCTGCTGGCGGTGCAGAACGCGGTGCCGTGGAACCTGCGCGGCGTGGCTACGAGCTCAGTGCAGTTCTTCCGCTCGATCGGGGGGGCGATCGTGGTCGCCGCCCTGGGCGCGCTCTTCGGCGTGCGTCTGGCGCAGGAGGGCGCCGGGATCGATCCGAACACGGCGCTCGACCCGGCCCTGCGCGCCAGCGCCTCTCCCGAGACGCTGGCCACGCTGGGCACCGCCCTGCTTCACGCGCTGCAGTCGGTTTATGTGGTGCTGGCGGTGATCTGCGCTCTCAGCATCGCCGTTGCCCTGCTCTTTCCCCGAGGCTCGGCAGCCTCTTTCACCCATGCCGAGCGGAGCAACGGCGGTTCCTGAAACCCCTCCGGACCCTCACCCCGTCCCCTCTCCCACACGCACTCCCGCCACCCGGGAGAGGGGCGCCCCCGCCCACCCGAAGCAAGGGAAAAATCCGGCTCCCCCTCTCCCGGGCGGGTGTGAGTGCGTGTGGGAGAGGGGGCCGGGGGGTGAGGGTCCCTAATTCGCCCCCGCCAGGAAGTTCTGGCGGGCTTCGGCGGCGGTGAGCGCCCGGCTGTAGATCGCCACCAAGTGCAGCTCGCCACGCCAGTAGCGCGTGCCCGAGACCTCCCCTCCCAGGGCCAGCTTGTAGTTGTCCCAGCTCGAAAGATTGCCGGTCAACGTCGCGCTCGTCGCCAAGTTTCCGTTCACGTAGATCCGCACGGCGCCGGTGCTGGAGCGCGTGTAGACCACGTGGGTCAGGTTGGTCGTCGCCGTGTTGTTGGCGTTGTGCTGGGTACCGCCCTGTCCGGTGCTCGAGGTGCGGAGCTGGCCGTTGTACGCGGTGCCGCTCTGGCCGAGCGTGACATCCCTCTTGTTGTGGGTCTGGCTGACGGTCACGATCGCGGCCGGCCCGGTCTGGCTCAGGTTGAGCGGATCGACCCAGGCTTCGACCGTGACCTCGTTGCTCGCCTTGCTGGCGTTGATCACCTTGGTCGCGGTTCCCGCGGTCTGTACCAGGGTGTTCGAGTTGATCGACAGCGCGCCCGGCAGCCAGGAGACCGCCCCGGCACTGGCGACCGTGAGGTTGAGCGGCGTGCCGACTCCTGAGGTGTCGTTGACGGTCGTGCCGCTCCCCTCGTTGAAGGGATAGAGGACTTGGATGTTCGCGGTCACCCGCGGCGGAGCCTGCACGGTCACGTTGACGGTGGCCGTGGCGGTACCGCCCGCTCCGTCGGAGATGGTGTAGGTGAAGCTGTCGGGGCCGATCCAGGCCGTGGCGGGGGTGTAGGTCACGCTCTGGCCGGCGTTGATGACGACCGAGCCGTGCGCGCCCTGGGTGATGGCAGTGATCGTCAGCGTGTTGCCCTCGACGTCGGTGTCGTTGGTCCGGACCAGGACCGTGACGGCCGTCTCCGCCAGGGTGGTGGCCGAGTCGTTCACCGCGACCGGGGCATCGTTGACGGCGGTTACGGTGACGTTCACGGTGGCCGTATCGGTGCCGCCGTTGCCGTCTGACACGGTGTAGGTGAACGAGTTGCTGCCGAAGAAGTTGGCGTTCGGCGTGTATTTCACCGGGTTCATCGTCACCGTGCCGTTGGCCGGCTGTGTCACGGAAATCACGCTGAGCGTGTCGTTGTCGAGGTCGGTGTCGTTGCCGAGCACGGAGACCGTAACAGGGTTGTCCTCGGCGGTCGTGGCCGTGTCGTCGTTGGCGTTCGGCACGTCGTTGGCGGAGCCGACGGTCACGTTCACCGTGGCGGTATCGGTTCCGCCATTGCCGTCGGAAATCGTGTAGGTGAAGGTGTCCGGACCGTTGTAGTTGGCGGCCGGAGTGTAGGTTACGGGGTTGAGCGTCACCGTGCCATGGGCCCCCTGGGTCCTGGCGGTCACGGTGAGCGTGTCGTTGTCCGCGTCGGTGTCGTTGGCGAGCACGGCGACAGTCACCGAGCCGTCCTCCGCGACCGAGGCCGGATCGTCATTGGCAACCGGCGCGTCATTGATCGAAGAGATCGTGACCGTTACGGTGGCGGTGTCGGTGCCGCCATTGCCGTCGCTCGCGGTGTAGGTGAACGAGTCGGTGCCGTGGAAGTTCGCGGCCGGCGTGTAGATCGCGGTGCCGCTCCGCGTGTGCTGGACGGCGCCGTTGGCTCCCTGGGTGACCGCGGACACCTCCAGTGTGTCGTTCTCAGGATCGGTGTCGTTGCCGAGGACGGAGACCGAAATCGGATTGTCTTCCGTCGTTGAAGCGGAGTCGTCGGCCGCGACCGGAGCGTCGTTGGCGGCGCCAATGGTCACGGTCACGGTCGCGGTGTCGTCGGTTTCACCATCGCTAACGGTGTAGGTGAACGAGTCGGCACCGTTGTAGTTGGCCGCCGGGGTGTAGGTCACGGTGTCGTCCCCATTGATGACGACGGAGCCGTGGGCTCCCTGGGTGACGGAGGTCACGGTCAGGAGATCCTCGTCCACGTCGGCGTCGTTGCCCAGGACGGTGATGGCCACCGAGCCGTCTTCGACCACCGAGGCCGTGTCGTCGCCCGCGACCGGGGCGTCGTTGACCGGGGTCACAGTGATCGTCACCGTGGCCGAATCCGTGCCGCCATTGCCGTCGCTCGCGGTGTAGGTGAACGAGTCGGCGCCATGGAAGTCCGGGTTCGGCGTGTAGGTCACCTGGGTTCCGGCGATCGCGACGGAGCCGTTCGTGCCTTGCGTCACGGACTGCACGCTCAGCACGTCGTTCTCCGGATCGCTGTCGTTGCTCAGCACGGTCACGGTGACGGAGCCGTCCTCGGCCACGGTCGCGCTGTCGTCGAGGGCGGTGAGGTTGTCGTTGGACGGTGCGATCGTGACGGTAACCGTGGCGGTGTCCACTCCCCCACCCCCGCCGGTACTATCACTGATGGTGTAGGTGAACGAGTCGGTGCCGAAGAAGTTCGGGCTCGGCGTGTAGGTGACCGGGTTAAGCGTCACCGAGCCGTTTGCGCCCTGGGTGACCGCGGTCACGGTCAGGGTGTCGTTGTCCACATCGGTGTCGTTGCCCAGGACGTTGACGGTCACCGAGTCGTCCTCGACCGCGGAAGCCGTGTCGTCGTTGGCGATCGGAGCATCGTTGACTGAGGTCACGGTGACCGTCACGGTCGCCGTATCGGTGCCGCTGTTGCCATCGCTCACCGTGTAGGTGAATGAATCGGTGCCGTGGAAGCTCGCGTTCGGCGTGTAGGTGACCGGGTTGAGCGTCACGGAGCCATTCGTGCCCTGCGTCACTGCCGTCACGTTGAGAGTGTCGTTGTCGGCGTCGCTGTCGTTGCCGAGCACGTTCACGGTGACCTGAGAGTCCTCGGAGACCGTGGCCGCGTCGTCGTTGGCCACCGGCGCGTCGTTGGCCTCGTTGATGGTTACGTTCACGGTGGCCGTGTCCGTCCCGCCGTTGCCGTCGCTCACCGTGTAGGTGAACGAGTCGGAGCCATGGAAGTTGGCGGCCGGCGTGTAGGTGACCGGGTCGAGCATCACCGTGCCGTTGGCGCCTTGCGTCACCGCCGTCACCTCGAGGGTGTCGTTCTCCGGATCGGTGTCGTTGTCGAGCACGTTCACCGTGACCGAAGAATCCTCGTCCGTGGTAGCGGCGTCGTTGTTGGCGACCGGTGCGTCGTTGACCGGATTCACGGTGATGGTCACCGTCCCCACATCCGAGCCGCCGTTGCCGTCCGTCATCGAGTAATCGAAGGTGACGGTGCCGTGGAAGCCCTCGGCCGGCGTGAAGGTGATGGTCTCGTTGGCGTTGACCACCGCCGAACCGTTCGTGGTGCTGACGACGTCGAGCGTGTCGTTGTCGAGGTCGGTGTCGTTCGAGAGGACCGCCACCGTGACGGCCGTGTCCTCGTCCGTGGTGGCACTGTCGTCGACGGCCACGGGCGGGTCATTGACTGGCAAGATGGTGACGTTGACCGTGGCGGACGAGGTCTCCCCGTCAGGGTCATCGATCTCGTAGGTGAAGGAGTCGGACCCGTTGAAGTTCGGGTTCGGGGTGTACGTGACCGTGTCGTTGGCGTTGAGAACGACAACGCCGTTCGTGCCCTGGGTGACCGCGGTCACGTCGAGCGTGTCGTTGTCGGCGTCGGTGTCGTTCGTCAGCACCGTTACGGTCACATAGGAGTCCTCTGCAACCGTGGCCGCGTCGTCGTTGGCCACCGGCGGCGCGTTGCCCTCGATCACGGTCACGGTCACGGTAGCCCGCGACTCGCCTCCACGCGGATCGCTGGCGACGTAGGTGAAGGTGTCGGTGCCAACGAATCCGGCCTCCGGCGTGTAGACGATCGTCTGGTTGACGATGGCGACCGATCCGTTGGCGCCCTGCGTGGGCGAGCCGACGGTCAGCGGTTCCTGATCGGCGTCGCTGTCGTTGGCCAGCACGTCGATCGTCACCGGCTGCTCCTCTTCCGTCGGGGCGGCGTCGTCCACCGCCAGCGGCGCGAAGTTGCCGTTGAAGGTGACCTGCGCCGTTGTCGGGCTCGGCGTGTGGAGGTTCAGGTGCTCCGCCGAGGCCACGGTGCCCGGACCGGCCGTGAGAGTGCCGTCCTGCAAGCCGCCGGGGCTGAAGGAGCTCGGCAGCATGCCCTCGAAGATGCCGGTGTCGAGGCCCGTCTCGGTCAGGGCGACGCCCTCGGAATCTCCCGGCGCGGTCAGCAGGGCCCATGTGGTGTCCACCTGGGACGGATCGTTGGCGTTCCGGTCCTGAACCCGGACCCGGATGTCGGACCCAACGGCGTACTCCGTGACCGGTCCGGCGTAGTTGTGGAATGTGATCCGCGACGGCACCGTGACCGCGTGGCCCTCCGCGTCCAGGTAGAACACGGTGAGCTGATCCTGCAGGTACTCGGGCGAGCCGCTGGTGGAGGTCTCGAGCGTTCCGTTGTTCGAGACCGCTCCGCCCGGGGGCACGAACGAGAGCTGGATCGTGCCTTCGAAGACGCCGGCGGTGGTCTGCGAGACGGAGACCGTCTCCTCGTCGCCGCCGTAGAGGCTCTGGACCGTCACGGTGCCCTGCGGGCTCGGCGAGGTGTCGACGATCCGGATGCGGGCCACCCCGTTCTCAAGCACCTGGCCGTACACGGCCTGGCCGTCCTCGAGGATGATGGCCTCGGCATTGCGGATCTCCACCCGGTCCGTGGAGTCGATCTGGCCGTACACCTCGGTGTGCCTCACCTCGATCTCTTCACCCGGCATGGACTGCAGCTTGCCGTCACCGGGCACTGAGTTCGAGGACCGTTCCAGCTGGATGTCGGCGCTGAAGAGGCCGCTGCCTCCGTTGGCGATCCGGGTTTCGACGTCTCCGGTGCTCATGGAGTACAGCCTCACCTCGGTCGTGATGCCGGAGACGGAGTGGTCCTCCACCCGGATAAAGGCCGTCGAGCCCGCGGCGTAGCCGTCCGTGGGGTTGCCCTGGGGATCGGCGAACCAAGTGCGGGAGCCGACCATGCCCACGGTGTCGGACACCGTGCCCGAGACCGACGAGTAGTTTGCCGTCAGGGTGTCGTGCTCCGGCGGGATGGAGACCCAGCCGGTCTCCAGCATGCCGTTGCCAGAGTTGGCGGAGCCCGGAGCTGTCAAGATGGAGCCCTCGAACACGCCCGTGGACGAGCCCGTCTCGGTCAGCGTCAGCGACTCGGTGTCGGATGCCAGCAAGGATTGTACGGTCACCATGATCTGGTCGGCCGACGGGCTGAAGTCGGCGAAGACATCGGAGACCCGCACGTAGGCCGGGGTGCTCTGGAAGTAGGACTCCGCGCGCCCGCCCTCGGCATTGATGAACACCACCGAGGCGCCGGTCATCGTGGCCTGGGCCACGGTCGGGTACGGCGTGTGAACATTCAGGCGCTCGGCCTCGATCACCTGGCCAGGCGTCAATTGGAGAGTGTTGTCGCCGGAATACGGCGGCGCGTCCTCCGTGGCGATGCTCCCCTCGTAGATGTTGGTGTCATAGCCGGTCTCGATCAGGGTGACGGAGTTGGCATCCCCCTGCCCGAGCGCCCGCACGAGCACCTGGATCTGCTCCTCCATCATTGGATCGTCGAGGTTGTGGTCTTCGACTCGCACGCCAACTTGCTCGCCCACGGCGAAGGTGGAAGTCACCTGGCCGTAGCTGTCGAAGAACCGCACCCGCGAGGGGATGGTGACGGCATGGCCGACGCCGTCCTGGTAGGTAAGAGTCAAGTTGTCGCCCAGGTAGTCGGGCGTGCCGCTGGTCGAGGTCTCCAGTAGGCCGTTGCCCATCCCGCCGCCCGGAGGCGAGAAGGAGAGCTGCATCGTTCCTTCGTAGACCTGGCTGCCCGGGGCCGTCTCCGTCAGCGTGACGCTCAACTGGTCCTGAGCACGGCTGCTGGTGACCGACACCTCGACCGACGAGCCCGGCGTCGAGCCGGTGACGCGCAGGCGGGCTACGCCGTTCTCCAGCACCTCGCCGGTGGGCTCGCCTACTTCGTCGATGAACTCCGCGGACGAAAAGCGGATCACCGCCTTGTCCGAGGATCTCTCATAGCCCGGCTCGTCGTAGACCACTTCGATCTCCTGGCCCGGCATGGCCTGGAGGCTGCCGTCATTGAAGCTCGGGACAGGCTCCTTGTCCAAGTCCATCGAGCCTTCGAAAATGCCGCTGTCGTGGGTGGTTTCCATCAGGTACAGAGTCTCTGTGTCCCCGGTCGCCGGAGCAGTCAGGGTCACCTGCGTGTAGTCGTAGTAGCCCCGCATCGATCCGGTGATGTGGTCCTCCACCCTCACGTAGGCCGCGGTGCCGGCCGTGTAGGCGTCAACCTCGTTGCCGTAGGCGTCGATGAACCACGTGCGCGAGCCGAGGATGCCCGCAGTGGCGGACACCGTGCCGGAGATCGACTGGTAGCTCGCCGTCAGGACATCGAACTCGGTCGGCGGGCCGACGTGCTGGGCGGTTTCCAGGATGCCGTTGTTCGCAGTGGCGTTGGTCCGTTGCAGCGGGAGCGAGCCTTCGAACACGCCCGAGGATGGGCCCGTTTCGGTCAGGCTCAGGGACTCGCTGTCGAGCCCGAGGAAGGTTTGCACGGTCGCCATGATCTGGTCGGCCGACGGGCTGAAGTCGGCGAAGGTGTCGGAGACCCGCACGTAGGCCCGGGTCCCTTCGAGGTACACCTGCGCGGGCTGGCCCTGGGCATCGACGAAGAGCACCGAGGCGCCCGACATCGTGGCCTGGGCCACGGTCGGGTACGGCGTGTGAACATTCAGGCGCTCGGCCTCGATCGTCTGGCCGGGCGTCAACTGCAACTTGCCGTCGCCGGAAACCGGCGGTGCGTCCTCGGTTGCGATGCTCCCTTCGTAAATGTTGGTGTCGAAGCCAGTCTCGATCAATGTGACGGAGCTCGCATCCCCCTGCCCGAGCGCCCTCACGAGCACCTGGATCTGCTCCTCCATCATTGGATCGTCGAGGTTGTGGTCCTCCACCCGTACGCCAACTTGCTCGCCCACGGCGAAGGTGGAAGTTACCCGACCATAGCTGTCGAAGAACCGCACCCGCGAGGGGATGGTGACGGCATGGCCGACGCCGTCCTGATACGTCAGGGTCAGGTCGTCGCCGAGATAATCGGGCGTGCCGCTGGTCGAAGTCTCCAGCAGGCCGTTGCCCATCCCGCCGCCCGGAGGCGAGAAGGAGAGCTGCGCCGTGCCTTCGTAGACCTTGCTGCCCGGGAACGTCTCCGCCAGCGTGACGCTCAACTGGTCCTGAGCACGGCTGCTGGTGACCGACACCTCGACCAACGAGCCCGGAGACGAGTTGGAGACGCGCAGGCGGGCCACGCCGTTTTCCAGCACCTCGCCGGTGGGCTCGCCGGCTTCGTCGATGAACTCCGCGGACGAAGAGCGGATCACCGCCTTGTCCGAGGACGTCTTATAGCCCGGCTCGTCGTAGACCACCTCGATCTCCTGGCCAGGCATGGACTGGAGGCTGCCGTCGTTGAGGCTCGCGCTGGGCTGCCTGTCCAGGTCCAGAGAGCCCTCGAAGATGCCGCCGTCGCGGGTGGTCTCCCTCAGGTACAGAGTCTCCGTGTCCCCGGTCGCAGGAGCAGTCAGGGTCACCGGGGCGTAGTCGTAGTAGCCCGGCATCGATCCGGTGATGTGGTCCTCCACCCTCACGTAGGCCGCGGTGCCGGCCGTGTAGGCGTCAACCTCGTTGCCGTAGGCGTCGATGAACCACGTGCGCGAGCCGAGGATGCCCGCGGTGACGGACACCGTCCCGGAGACCGACTGGTAGCTCGCCGTCAGGACGTCGAACTCGGTCGGCGGGCCGCTCTCCTGGGTGGTTTCCAGGATGCCGTTGTTCGGAGTGGCGTTGGTCCGTTGCAGCGGGAGCGAGCCTTCGAACACGCCCGTGGACGGGCCCGTCTCGGTCAGGCTCAGGGACTCGCTATCGTGCCCGAAGAAGGTTTGCACCGTCGCCATGATCTGGTCGGCCGACGGGCTGAAGTCGGCGAAGGTGTCGGAGACCCGCACGTAGGCCCGGGTCCCTTCGAGGTAGACCTCCGCGGGCCGGCCCTCGGCATCGACAAAGAGCACCGAGGCGCCCGACATCATGGCCTGGGCCACGGTCGGGTACGGCGTGTGAACATTCAGGCGCTCGGCCTCGATCGCCTGGCCGGGCGACACCTGCAGCTTGCCGTCCCCGCCGGTCACCGGCCCGTCCTCGGTCTCGATGCTCCCCTCGTAGATGTTGGTATCGAAGCCGGTCTCGATCAACGTGACGGAGTTGGCATCCCCCTGCCCGAGCGCCCGCACGAGCACCTGGATCTGCTCCTCCATCATTGGATCGTCGAGGTTGTGGTCTTCCACCCGCACGCCAACCTGCTCACCTACCGCGAAGGTAGAGGTCACCCTTCCGTAGCTGTCGAAGAACCGCACCCGCGAGGGGATGGTAACGGCATGGCCGACGCCGTCCTGATACGTCAGGGTCAGATCGTCGCCCAGGTAGTCGGGCGTACCGCTGGTCGAGGTCTCCAGCAGGCCATTGCTCATTCCGCCGCCCGGAGGCGAGAAGGAGAGCTGCGCCGTTCCTTCGTAGACCTTGCTGCCGGGGAACGTCTCCGTCAGCGTGACGCTCAACTGGTCCTGAGCGCGGCTGCTGGTGACCGACACCTCGACCGACGAGCCCGGAGACGAGTTGGAGACGCGCAGGCGGGCCAAGCCGTTCTCCAGCACCTCGCCGGTGGGCTCCCCCGCCTCGTCGATGAACTCCGCGGACGAAGATCGGATCACCGCCTTGTCCGAGGACCTCTCATAGCCCGGCTCGTCGTAGACCACCTCGATCTCTTGGCCCGGCATGGACTGGAGGCTGCCGTCATTGAGGCTCGCGATGGGCACCTTGTCCAGGCTCAGCGAGCCTTCGAAGATACCGCTGTCGCGGGTGGTCTCCATCAGGTACAGGGTCTCCGTGTCCCCGGTCGCAGGAGCAGTCAGGATCACCGGCGCATAGTCGTAGTAGCCCGGCATCGATCCGTTGAGGTGGTCCTCCACCCTCACGTAGGCCGCGGTGCCGGCCGTGTAGGCGTCAGACTCGTTGCCGTAGGCGTCGATGAACCACGTGCGCGAGCCGAGGATGCCCGCGGTGACGGACACCGTCCCGGAGATCGACTGGTAGCTCGCCGTCAGCACGTCGAACTCGGCCGGCGGGCCGGCGTCCTGGGCGGTT
This sequence comes from uncultured Holophagales bacterium, assembly GCA_963741305.1. Taxonomy (GTDB): domain Bacteria; phylum Acidobacteriota; class Thermoanaerobaculia; order Multivoradales; family UBA5704; genus DATMER01. The sequence goes on from CAVUHL010000003.1 coordinate 2,311,108, forward strand.
TCCAGGGTGCCGTTGTTCGGAGTGGCGTTAGTCCGTTGCAGCTGGAGCGAGCCTTCGAACACGCCCGTGGACGGACCCGTCTCGGTCAGGCTCAGGGATTCGCTGTCGAGCCCGAGGAAGGTTTGCACCGTCACCATGATCTGGTCGGCCGACGGGCTGAAGTCGGCGAAGGTGTCGGAGACCCGCACGTAGGCCCGGGTCCCTTCGAGGTACACCTGCGCGGGCCGGCCCTGGGCATCAATGAAGACCACGGAGGCGCCCGACATCATGGCCTGGGCCACGGTCGGGTACGGCGTGTGAACATTCAGGCGCTCGGCCTCGATTACCTGGCCGGGCGACACCTGCAGCTTGCCGTCCCCCCCGGTCACCGGCCCGTCCTCGGTGGCGATGCTCCCCTCGTAAATGTTGGTGTCGAAGCCGGTCTCGATCAACGTGACCGAGTTGGCATCCCCCTGCCCGAGCGCCCGCACGAGCACCTGGATCTGCTTCTCCATCATTGGATCGTCGAGGTTGTGGTCCTCCACCCGCACGCCAACCTGCTCGCCCACGGCGAAGGTGGAAGTTACCCGGCCATAGCTGTCGAAGAACCGCACCCGCGAGGAGATGGTGACGGCATGGCCGACGCCGTCCTGATACGTCAGGGTCAGATCGTCGCCCAGGTAGTCGGGCGTACCGCTGGTCGAGGTCTCCAGCAGGCCGTTGCTCATTCCGCCGCCCGGAGGCGAGAAGGAGAGCTGCGCCGTTCCTTCGTAAACCTTGCTGCCGGGGAACGTCTCCGTCAGCGTGACGCTCAACTGGTCCTGAGCGCGGCTGCTGGTGACCGACACCTCGACCGACGAGCCCGGAGACGAGCCGGTGACGCGCAGGCGGGCCACGCCGTTCTCCAGCACCTCGCCGGTGGGCTCCCCCGCCTCGTCGATGAACTCCGCGGATGAAGATCGGATCACCGCCTTGTCCGAGGATCTCTCATAGCCCGGCTCGTCGTAGACCACCTCGATCTCTTGGCCCGGCATGGACTGGAGGCTGCCGTCATTGAGGCTCGCGATGGGCACCCTGTCCAGGCTCAGCGAGCCTTCGAAGATGCCGCCGTCGCGGGTGGTCTCCATCAGGTACAGGGTCTCCGTGTCCCCGGTCGCAGGAGCAGTCAGGATCACCGGCGCATAGTCGTAGTAGCCCGGCATCGATCCGTTGAGATGGTCCTCCACCCTCACGTAGGCCGCGGTGCCGGCCGTGTAGGCGTCAGCCTCGTTGCCGTAGGCGTCGATGAACCACGTGCGCGAGCCGAGGATGCCCGCGGTGGCGGACACCGTCCCGGAGATCGACTGATAACTGGCCGTCAGGACGTCGAACTCGGCCGGCGGGCCGGCGTCTTGGGCGGTTTCCAGGATGCCGTTGTTCGGATTGGCGTTGGTCCGCTGTAGCGGGAGCGAGCCTTCGAACACGCCCGTGGACGGGCCCGTCTCGGTCAGGCTCAGGGATTCGCTGTCGAGCCCGAGGAAGGTCTGTACCGTCACCATGATCTGGTCGGCCGACGGGCTGAAGTCGGCGAAGCTGTCGGAGACCCGCACGTAGGCCCGGGTCCCTTCGAGGTATACCTGCGCGGGCCGGCCCTGGGAATCAATGAAGACCACGGAGGCGCCCGACATCGTGGCCTGGGCGACGGTCGGATACGGTGTGTGAACATTCAGGCGCTCGGCCTCGATTACCTGGCCGGGCGCCACCTGCAGCTTGCCGTCCCCGCCGGTCACCGGCCCGTCCTCGGTATCGATGCCCCCCTCGTAGATGTTGGTGTCGAAGCCGGTCTCGATCAACGTGACCGAGTTGGCATCCCCCTGCCCGAGCGCCCGCACGAGCACCTGGATCTGCTCCTCCATCATTGGATCGTCGAGGTTGTGGTCCTCCACCCGCACGCCAACCTGCTCGCCCACGGCGAAGGTAGAGGTGACCCTGCCGTAGCTGTCGAAGAACCGCACCCGCGAGGGGATGGTTACGGCATGGCCGACGCCGTCCTGATACATCAGGGTCAGGTTGTCGCCCAGGTAGTCGGGCGAGCCGCTGGTGGAAGTCTCCAGAAGGCCGTTGCTCATCCCGCCGCCCGGAGGCGCGAAGGAAAGCTGAACCGTCCCCTCGTAGACCTTGCTGCCCGGGAATGTCTCCGCCAGCGTGACGCTCAACTGGTCCTGAGCGCGGCTGCTGGTGACCGACACGTCGATCGACGAACCCGGCGACGAGCCGACGACGCGCAGGCGGGCCACGCCGTTCTCCAGCACCTCGCCTGTGGGCACGCCGGACTCGTCGATGAACTCCGCGGACGAATAGCGGATCACCGCCGTGTCCGAGGACTCGCCATCGCTACCCTGTTCCTCGTACTCGACCTCGATCTCCCCGCCGGGCATGGACTGAAGCCGGCCGTCACCGTAGCTCGGGCTGGCCGGGTCCAGGCTGAACGCGCCTTCGAAGATACCGCTGTCGCGGGTGGTCTCCCGCAGGTACGCGTTCTCGGTGTCCCCGGTCATCGGAGAGGTCAGGGTTACCTGCACGAAGTCGTAGCTGCCCGGCATCGCGGCGGCGGCGTGATCCTCCACCCGCATGTACGCCATGGTGCCCGCGACATAGCTGTCCGTCTCGTTGCCGTAGGCGTCGATGAACCAGGTGCGCGAGCCGATGATGCCCGCAGTGCCGGACACCGTCCCGGCGACCGACGCGTAGCTCGCCGTCAGGGTGTCGTACTCGAGCGGCGGGCCGGCGTACTGGTCGGTTTCCAGGTAGCCGTTGTTCTGGTGGCCCGAACCGCCGCCGCCCCGCAACAAGGGGATCGAGCCCTCGAACATGCCCGTGGACGGGCCCGTCTCGATCAGGCTCAGCGACTCGCTGTCGAGCCCCAGGAAGGTCTGCACCGTCACGTTGATCTGGTCGGCCGACGAGTTGATGTCGGCAAAGGCGTCGGAAACCCGCACGTAGGCCCGGGTCCTCTCGAAATAGGCTTCGACGGGCCGGCCTTCGGCGTCGACGAAGACCACCGAGGCGCCGGTCATCGTAGCCTGGGCGACCGTCGGATGAGGCGTGTGCTGGTTGAGCCGCTCCGCCTCGATCACCTGGCCCGGCATCAACTGGAGGGTGCCGTCCCCGCCGGTCACCGGCCCGTCCTCGGTGGCGATGGTTCCCTCGTAGACGTTGGTGTCGAAGCCGGTCTCGATCAGAGTGACCGAGTTGGAATCCCCAGAGCCGGTCTCGTGCACGAGCACCTGGATCTGCTCCTGCATCAGAGGATCGTCCAGATGGTGGTCCTCCACCCGCACGCCCACGCTCTCGCCCACGGCGAACGTGGAGGTCACGCGACCGTAGCTGTCGAAGAACCGCACCCGCGAGGGGACCGTGACCGCCGTGCCCTCGCCGTCCTGGAACGTCACGGTCAGCTCGTCTCCCAGGTAGTCGGGCGAGCCGCTGTTGGTGGTATTCAGCACGCCGTTGCCCGACTGCCCGCCGCTCGTGGACATGAAGGAGAGCTGTATCGTGCCCTCGTAGATCTTGCTCCCGGGAGACGTTTCCAGCAGCATGACGCTCTCCTGGTCCGCGCCGCGGCTGCTGTTGACCGCCACGTTGACCGACGAGACCGGCTCCGAGCCGACGACCCGCAGGCGGGCGACGCCGTCCTCCAGCACCTCGCCCGTGGGCGCGCCGGTTTCGTCGACGAACATGGCGGACGCGTAGCGGATCGTCGCCTCGTCGGAGAATTCTCCGTAGACCGCCTCGATCTCATCGCCCGGGGAGCAGTAGAGCCCGCTGTTCCAGGACGGGCCGTTCGCGTCCAGGACCGCCGAGCCCTCGAAGATCCCGCTGTCGCGGGTGGTCTCCCGCAGGTAAACGTTCTCGGTGTCTCCAGTGGCCGGAGCGTTCAGCGTCACCTGGACAAAGTCATAGTGGGTCGGAAGCAGGTTCGCTTCGGCGTCCTCCACCCGCACGTAGGCCGTGCCGCCCTGGGTGTAGCTGTCGGCCGGATGGCCATAGGCGTCGCGGAACGTGACCGGAGGCTCCTCGGCCGGCGGCGGAGTGCCGGTCCCGGTCACGACGGCCTCGTCCCGGGCCTCCCTGGAGTCGTAGAGGTGAGTCCAGTCCACCAGGAGGCGGCTCCCGATCTCCACGTCGAGCGTGCCGTCGTAGGCGGGCGAAGCGCTGAAGCGCGACGGCAGCGAGCCCACGAAAACCCCCGTGCCGGGGCCGGTCTCGGTGAGCTGCATGGGCTCGATCTCGGAAGACCCGAACACCCGGACCAGCACGTCCTCCGTCTGCAGCGCGTAGGGGTCGTCTATGCCCTGATCCTCGAGGCGCAGCCACACGGCCTCGCCGGGGCTGAACGTCTCCGCGTCCTCTCCGTTGGCGCGGATGAAGCGCAAGGTGAAGGCCACGGCCGGCACCCGGGCGAAGTTGGAACCCGCGGTGGCCGTGACCTCGTCGGCCAGGTACTCGGGGCTGCCGCTGTTCCCGAGCTCCAGCACGCCGTTGTAGGTACCCGCCGTGTAAAAGAAGGGAGTGAAGACCTCGCCCACGAAGACGCCCGTGTCGTCCCCCGTCTCCTGGATCCAGATTTCTTCCTCGTCCGCATGGATGCGGCTGGTGAAGATCACCTGGCAGTAATCGGTCCACCAGGGGCTGCTGTTGCAGTCGCTCTGCTCCAGGCGGACGCGGGCGTTGCCGTTCTCCAACACCTCGGCGACAGGGCGGCCGTCCGTGTCGATGAACTGGAGGCGCGAGCCGCGAAGACGGGCGAGGTCGCCGGAAGCCGTGAGCCCCAGGGCGTCGCCGTGCAAAACGCGCAGGGTGTCGTCGGCCTGGGCCTGGATGGTGCCGTCCTGATACGACGTCCCGGAGGCCAGCTCGATGGGCATGGAGCCGGAGAAGATCGCGGTGTCCTGCCCGGTCTCGGTCAGGGTCAGGGTCTCGGAATCGCCCTCGGTGAGCGACTCGATCGTGGCCAGGACCGTGTCCACGACGGCCGGCTGGTTGGCATTGTGGTCCTCCACGCGGACCCAGGCCGGGAAGCCGGCGGCGTAGGCCTCCGCATCCTTGCCCTCGGCATCGGTGAAGCGGGTCTCGGAGCCGTAGGTGGCTGCCGCGACCCCGGTGAGGCCCGAGTAGTGGTATTCGTCCTGGTACGTGACCGACACCTGATCGAAGCGGTGCGGCGGGCCCAGGTCCTCGGCCGTGTGCAACACGCCGTCTGAATGCTGGACCTGGCCGAAGGCGGACATCGGGAGCGTGCCCTCCAGGATGCCCGTGGCCGGGCCGGTCTCGGTGAGGAGGACCTGCTCCTGATCGCCGGTGAGCTGGGAGTAGACCATCACGTCCACGACGTCGACCGTGGGGTAGCCCGCCGCCGCGCCGTGCGTCACGCGGATCCGCAGCAGCGACGATTCGGGGACCAGCGAGGTGGGCCGTCCGTCGCCGTCGAGGATCTCGACGCGGGCGCTTATCACCGAAGCCGAGACAGACACGTACTCGGCATAGCCGGACACGTAGTGATCGGCGAGGATGTGCTGGCCGGTAAACCCGCCGATGATGCCGTCGTTGGCCGGGGAGTTGGTCCAGACGTGCCGGATGCGGCCTTCGAAGACGCCGGTCCTCCGCGCGGTCTCGGTGAGCGTGACGAGCTCGTCGTCACCCATGAGCTGGTTCTGGACCTGGACGGTCAGGGTGTCGCGCGTCCCGGGGTCGTCGGTGCGGACGTGATCCTCGACCCGCACGTGGACCCAGTCGCCGTCGGTAAAGCCGGTGGCAGGCAGGCCATGCGGGTCCAGGAGCTGGATGCCGGCGGGCGCCAGGCCCGCGGTGTCCGTGACCGATCCGTACTCCGCCGTCAAGGTGTCGTGGACCGCCGGCGGGCCCGCGAGGGTCCCGGCCTCCAGGATGCCTGCCTGGCTCGGGGACGCATTGTTGTCCAGCCGGATCCTCCCCTCGAACACCCCCGAGTCGCGGTAGGTTTCCCGCAACGAGACGACCTCGGAGTCCCCGGACACGGCCGCGGTCAAGGTCACCTGCACCGTGTCCACGTTGGACGGCGAGGGATCGGAGTCCGTGACCCGCACGCGGGCCTCGGTCTTTTCGAGGTAGACGCTCGTGTCGGCTCCGCTGCCGTCGACGAACGAGACGGTCTGGGCAAGAGCCGGAGCGGACGACAGGGACAGCGCGCAAACCAACAACCCGAACAGGCGGCGAATCGGCATCGCTCCTCCAAAAGAGACGAGATAAGACAGTCCAACTCCAACGACGGTTGTCGAGAGAAGGACCCCACGGGGGGCAAAGACGTTTACTCCCCGACCTTCACTGGGTATTGCTTCCCAGAGTGACCGCGGAGTAAAAAACGTTTCACCCCCGTGGTAGAAAGAGAGCAAGGAGGCTGCATGGCAAAAGTGACCCGCTGCTGGTGGGCCGGGGACGACCCCCTCTACGTGGCATATCACGACGAGGAGTGGGGCGTGCCGGTGCACGACGACCGGAAGCTGTTCGAGATGCTGATCCTGGAGGGCGCGCAGGCCGGGCTCTCCTGGATCACGATCCTGCGCCGCCGCGAGGGCTACCGCCGCGCCTTCGACGGCTTCGATCCCGAGCGGATCGCGCGCTACGACGAGGCCAAGAAGGCCGCTCTCCTCCAGGACGAGGGGATCATCCGCAACCGCGCCAAGATCGACGCGGCCGTGCGCAGCGCCCAGGCCTTCCTGGAGATCGACGACTTCGACGCCTTCCTCTGGGACTTCGTCGGCGGCAAGCCGAAGAAGAACCGCTGGAAGGAACGCGGGGAGGTGCCGCCGGAGACGCCGGAGTCCAAGGTCATGAGCAAGGAGCTGAAGCGCCGCGGCTTCAACTTCGTCGGGCCGACCATCTGCTATGCGTTCATGCAGGCCGTGGGCATGGTCAACGACCACGTGACAACCTGCTTTCGGCACAAACAGGTGAAGTGATGGACCGCGTACGGAAGTTCCGCGAGGAGCACCCGCTGAAGCGCGTCAATGTCGCCGGGCAGGAGTGGGAGTACATTTCGGCCGGTCAGGGAGAAAGAGCGCTGCTGCTCCTGCCCGGCGCGCTGGCCGTGGCGGACTCCACGTGGATCACCCTCCCCCACCACGAGGAGCGTTTCCGCGTGATCGCGCCGACCTACGCGCCGGTCCCCACCATGGCCGAGCTGGTGGACGGCATCGCCGGCATCCTCGATCACGAGGGGATCCAGGAGGCCGCGGTCTCGGGAGGCTCGTACGGCGGCATGGTGGCGCAGGCTTTCGTGCGGAGGCACCCGGACCGCACCGAGCGGCTGATCCTCTCCCACACCGCTCTCCCCGACGCGTCACGAGTCCCCGCGCTGAGGATGGGCGTCAAGCTCATGGAGTGGCTGCCGGAGGGTCTGCTGCGCTGGATCTACAGAAAACGGTTGGCGGGGCTCCTCCCCCGCACGCCGGAAGCGGACGAGTTCCGCGCCTACACCCTGGAGATCGCGGGCAGCGCCACCAAGGCCGGGCTCCTCGCCCTCTTCCGCCGGGCGGCGGACTTCCTGGGCAACGACCGTCTCCGTCCCGAGGACCTGGACGGCTGGCCCGGGAAGGTCCTGCTCCTGATGTCCGACGACGACCCGGTCACCCCCGAGCCGGCCCGGGAAGCAATGAAGGCCATGTACCCCCGGGCCGAGGTGCACGTCTTCACCGGCAGCGGGCACGCCACGGCGCTGCTGCAGCCGGAGAAGTACTTCGAGGTGATGGACCGGTTCCTGGCTTGATCAACAGCACTCCTCGAAGCAATCAATCCTGGTCGTCTTCGGCTCCTTCCACTCACGGAGGGTACCGTGCCGGTCTTCATACTCCCGGGCTGAAGGAACGTCAGAATCGTCTAGGGGATGACCGGCTGGTAGTACCAGACCCGCCGGACCTTCCCTTCCTGCACCTGGTAGACCGCCAGCGCCGCCTGGGTGCGCTCGCCCGACTTTCCCTGCCATCGCGCCCGTTCCACGACCGTAACGTAGGGGCCTGCCACCATGGTGCTCTCGAAGGTCGAGCGGACGGTGGGCAGCGAAGCGAAGTAGCTCTTCATGGAGTCGCGGAGCGCCGCCTGCCCCGCCGTGTCGACCGAGATCTTGTCGCCGTCGACGGTCAGCCACTGAACGTCCGGATGGGCGAGAGCAAGCATCGCCTCCACGTCATGGCTGTTGAACGCTTCCAGGAACCGCTCGACGACCTGCCTGGAATCGGGCTCGGGAGCCTGGGCAACCGCGGCGAGCGGAAGGGCAAGGGCAGCCAGCAGGGCGATGGCATGTTTCATGGGTGTAAGCATACAGGTGCTGGTTGTCCGGTTGATCCAGGGGAAACGGGTTCGATAGATTCCCCCACCTGCCCTTGTCGATTTCCAGGATCGTCGTTCGACCATCCACAGAGGCGCCAACGAACAACCAATCGAAAGGAAGACCATCATGCCTACAGGAACCGTTCGACTCCACCGAGTTCTCCGCGCCAAGCCGGAACGCGTCTACCGGGCGTTTCTAGACGCTGACGCCATGGCCAAGTGGCTCCCGCCCTACGGATTCACCTGCAAGGTTCACCACATGGACATCAAGGTGGGCGGCACCTACAGAATGTCGTTTACGAACTTTACGACGGGAAACGGGCACTCGTTCGGTGGCGAGTATCAAGAGCTCGTGCCGTCCGAGAAAATTCGCTACACCGATCGCTTCGACGACCCCAACCTGCCCGGAGAGATGCAGACGACGATCACCCTGAAGGAGGTATCCTGCGGAACGGAGCTCAACATCGTCCAGGAAGGAATACCCGAGGTCATCCCGACCGAGATGTGTTATCTCGGCTGGCAGGAATCGCTGGCACAGCTCGCGAAGCTTGTAGAGCCAGAGATTCCGGACTAGCGAAGCAACGCTGAGCCCGGGCTGAAGCGGCTGCGGTAGTAACGCATGGTACGACATTTGTCGTAGCAGGATGAGCCCCGGGCAGGGGCGCCAGACGGTAGCCCGGGGTGGCAACCCCGGGGATGCGGTTTCCCCCAATTCCGAGCCCCGGACGGGGCGACAGATCGGACGCCGGGGCGCGAGCCCCGCGAGGGAGGGGGCATATGACGATTCCTCCTCCCCGCGGGGTTTTCACCCCGCGGCCCTACTGTCGCCCCATCCGGGGCTCAGTTACCCGGCACTCACGTGCCGGGCTACCGGCTGGCGCCCCTGCCGGGGCTCAGGATGAGGTAATCTTCTTGGACTGGAACTTGTTGCGGCCAAGCAAGACGGCTGAAAGGGCGCTCGCCTCATGCCTGACACGTATACCCGACTCCGGTATCACATCGTCTTCGGGACGAAACAGCGCCTTCCCCTCATCACACCCGAGGTCCGCGACGACCTCTACAGTTACCTCGGAGGAATCCTCGCCCGGCATGGAGGAATTCTCCTGGCCGTCGGCGGGATGCCGGATCACGTCCATCTCCTGGCCGGACTCAATACGACCAAATCCATGGCCGACGTCATGCAGCGGGTGAAGGCCAACTCTTCCAGGTGGATGAACGAGCGAGAGGGTCGGACCGGGCCGTTCGCTTGGCAGGTCGGCTACGGCGCGTTCTCCGTCAGCGAATCTCAAATGGAGGTTGTCCGAACGTACATCCTGAGGCAGGAGGAGCATCACCGAAAGGTGCCGTTTCAGGACGAGCTCAAGGCGATTCTCCGAAAGCACGGCTTCGAGGCGGACCCTAGATTCCTCACCGGCTGAGTGGGCCATCCGGAGGCCGCAAATTTGGTGGGCTGCGACTGCCCTCTAAATTTCCGCGGAGAAATTTACTGGGCAGCGGCTGCCCCGCAAATTCTTGCCTCCGGGAAGCCTCTGCCGGAGCGGAATTTTGGTGGGCAGCGGCTGCCCCACAAATTTCTGCATCCGAGAAGCCTCCGCCAGCACGAAAATCTGGTGGGCAGTCACTGCCCCGCAAATTCCCGGCGGAAAATTGGTGGGCAGCCGCTGCCCTCTAAATTTGGGCCGGCAAATTTGATGGGCAGCGACTGCCCCGCAAATTCCGGCTCTCGGGAAGGCTCTGGCGACGCAAAAATCTGGTGGGCAGCGGCTGCCCCTTGAAACTTCCAGGGGAAACGGGACCGTCAGGCTGGCCCGCCGCTGGAAAACCATCATGCCGAAGACCCGAGAAGACCGGATCAGGAACGGCGAAGGGCTTCCTGCCAGACCTCTTCCAAGCCGAGCTTGGAGGCCCAATCCTCAATATAGGAGCGGTCGATCTGATCTCCGCTGACCTTGAGGACACCCTTGATGTCGCGCAGGTGCTTTTCGGAGTGCCCCTCCTGGAAGAACTCCATCTTCTTCAGGATCACGTCCTCGGGAGAGGAAAAGTAGGCCTGGAAGTCGGGTCCCGGGCTCAGCCGGCGCGCCCGGAGGAAGCGGCTGCGGTCGAGGGGCGAGTCCCCAGGCACCATGAAGTCGACCTTGAGCCCGGATCGCGGGTGGATGACGTTGAACTGTCCACGGCGGGAGACGGCGCGGCGAGCTGACTCCTCGCTCAGGTAGAAGTCGTCCTCGGGGAACAGCGCGCAGAAGGCCGAGATCTTGGCCGGAGGAAGGTCGACGACGATGTCGATGTCGTTCGTGAAGCGCGGCTCACCGAAGAAGATGGTCGCCATCGAGCCCGTCACGAAGTAACGGATCCCGAGCTTCTCCAAGGAACCGGCCACGAAACGGAGGAGCTCAGATTGCTCCATGGGAGATCCTTCTCGCGGTCTCCTGCTCAATCCGGTTCTGGTCCCAGTCAGGGTGCTCGGCGGAGAGATGGCTGGCGAGCATGCGGCGGGCGGACACAAACATGCCGTTTGCGATCTTCAGGCGCTCCGCGCCGGTCATACCGCGCAGTATGCGCGCCATCTCGTCGTTGACGACGTCGGAATCCCGATTCCCTGCCATTAGGCCTCCTCGTGGACCATGGTACACGAGGAATTTCGCGAGACCGCCTATATACTGCGGGCGGCACGAGCAGAGAGAAGAATGACCCCACACAGGTCGCACGCGAACCTCTGGGGTCTCAGCCATCCATGGACGCGAGCCTCCGAAACCGTATAAGACACCGGCTCAGCAGCCTCCAGTCGGACAACGGCGAAGCATTGTTCGAACAGGTCTGCGCGGAGATTGCCCGCCGCCGTATTCACGCCAACATCAAGAAGTCCAGCTTCGTTGCCGGACACGGCGACAAGGGTCGCGACTTCGAGAACGTACCTGGCAACAATCCAGGCTTGGTGGGCTCACAAGGAAAAGCGGATGGGATCAAGCCGACCGACACCATCGTCGGCGCCTGCACCCTGGGCGGCGCGCGCAAGCGCAGCGATCTCGATAGAAAAATTCGCAGCGACGTGCAGACCATCCATGACAAGGGCTCGAAGCCTGATGCCATCTATTACTTCTGCGAGGCGGATTTCCCCACAGCCGATCAAACGGACTTGGAGAAGTGGTCCCAAACAACCCACGGCACCCCCCTTCGCATTCTCACCGGGAATACCCTGTCGGACTGGCTCTGCGAGGCTGATCTCGCCGCCGCCCTGCAACTGCTGGGGCTCTCCGCCCTCCCCGCGCCCCGTTGCGTGTTGCCCCCGGTCAATACCGAAGGCTTCGTCGGCCGGCACAGTGAGTTGAAGCACTTGGCCAAGGCCTTGATCGATGGGGATTCCCCCACCCAGGGACGCATCCTGGGACTCTATGGACCGCCTGGTGTCGGCAAGTCCGGTCTGGCGATCCACTTCGCCCGCCTGAACCGCGACCGCTTTCCGGATGGCGTCATTGGTGTAGACCTGCGCGGAGTGGACGACCCTTTTGACGCCCTGGCGCGATTGGCTGTCGCCCTCGGCGAGCCACTCACCAGCGACGAGCAGGGCTGGCCCCCGCACCAGATCGCGCAAACCCGCCTCGCCCACCTCCAGTGCCTCATCGTGCTTGACAACCTGGAGCACGGCAGCACCTTGAAACAGATCCGCCCCGGCGGTCGGACAGCGGTGCTGATCACCTGCCGCAACCAGGATGTCCTCGCCAAGTTTGCCGTGCCGGCGGAGCACCGGCAGCCCGTGGAGCGACTGCCACGGCCCCAGGCCGTTGCCTATCTGCAAGCGGCCTTGGGGAGCGCCACTCACAGCCCAGGCGAGCTCGATGAGATGGCCAACGCCCTGCGGGACCTGCCGCTGGCTCTGCGCATCGGTGCGCGCCTCGTGATGGAAGACCCGATCGTCAGCGGCCGAATCGAGCGTTTCCTCACCCGCCTCCGCTCCCCGAGCTCGATCAGCGAGCTGAGCGTGCCCGGCGAGGCCGATATGGACTTGGTCCCGCTGTTCGCTCTGAGCCTGGAGACCTTGAGCGAAGCCGACCGCCGCGCCTTCGCGTGCCTCAGCGTCTGCACGGCGAAGGGATTCGGTGCGCGCGCGGCCGCGGCGGCCATAGGCCGACCGGATCCCATGCCTCTGGTCAGCCGTCTCGCGCGTCTGAGCCTGTTGGAGGTGGATCAACCGACTGCCCGATTCCGCTTCCATGCCCTCGTCGACGACTACGCCCGGCTCTTGGCAGAGCGCTGGAGCCTGACCCACACGTCCCGCGCCCGCCATGCTCATGCGATGGCGAGGCTGCTGCGGGAGAAGGCCGACGTACGGGGAGCAGACCTGGTCGAGCTTCTAGCGAACCAGGAGGATATTCGCCACGGCTTGGAGCATTTCGCTGATATAGGCCATTTCGATCTAGTACTGCTGCAGGGCCTTACCCGGCTGGTAGAGCAAACCGCCCTCGGTGCTTGGCACAGTTCTCTGTTGGCCCGCCTACGTGGGCAACTCGACCCAGATTCCCAGACCTGGATCGGCGCGGTCCTCCTGCTGCAACAGGGTAAACGTGACCAAGCCTTGGGTCGGCTGGAGGAGGCGCGCACCGCCTTCGAGAGAAGCCTGGAAATCAGCCGCGCCCTGAACAACCAGCTCAGTGAGGCGATGGTGCTTAACAGCCTAGGAGGAGTGCTGCGAGACCTCGGCAGTCTAGAGGAGGCCCACACCGCCTTCGAGACAAGCCTGGAAATCCTCCGCGCCCTGCACGACCAGCGCGGCGAGGCGATGGTGCTCAACAGCCTGGGAGGAGTGCTGCGCGACCTCGGCAGTCTAGAGGAGGCGCGCACCACTTTCGAGACAAGCCTGCAAATCGGCCGCGCCCTGAACGACCAGCGCAGCGAGGCGATGGTGCTCAACAGCCTAGGAGGAGTGCTGCGCGACCTCGGCAGTCTAGAGGAGGCGCGCACCGCCTTCGAGACAAGCCTGCAAATCGGCCGCGCCCTGAACGACCAGCGCAGCGAGGCGATGGTCCTTAACAACCTGGGCTGGCTATATCGCGAGCTAGGCGACCCAAGCAGGGCCCTGGATTTTCTGAACGCGAGCAGAGCAATAGCGAAAGGCCTCAACAGTCCTATTCCGGACTTCTTCCACAGCGAACTCCAGAAGCTCCGGAAATGGTCGAGGCAACTAGAGACCAGCACGCACACCCTGGCCGAGTATCACTTGACCTGGGGGAAGAAGCGTGCGGGGAGTCAGGACTGGCATGGTGCCATGATCCACATGCGTCGCAACCTAGCACTGGACCAGGATGGGCCTGAGCGCTCCGAACGTATCGAGCAACTCGCCTATGCCTGCTTCCGGGCTAAAAGGTTACCCGAGGCCATCGATGCCTATTATTCGGTCCTTAAGATAGGCCCGCTCAGCCCAATGGGCTGGGCGAACCTCGGCCGCGCCATCCATCTGGTCGGCGGCAATTTGAAGGAGGCCGAAGACTACCTCTACAAGGCCAGCGAGTTGCAACCCGACAACGCTTGGGCGAGGTCCTGGCTCAGCCTATTGCTCGCCGAGACCGGGCAGACGGACGAGGGGGAGCGCCAAGCGCGCCTTGCACTCGTCGGCCATGAGGGGCATGCCGTATTGCTCCACAACCTGGCGCAGGTACTGGCGCGGTTCCCGGACGACTGCCGGGACAAGCTCCAAGAGGCCCTTGACACCTGCACAAGAGCCAAGGCCGCCGCCGATTTTCCGTTTTCTTGGCCCGACATCCTCGCTAGGGAGCTGCGGCAGCGGCTGGGATTGACCCCAGGCTAACCAAACTTTTCGGTCGGGCCCGAACTGGCCACGAAACGGAGGAGCTCAGACTGCTCCATGGGAGATCCTTCTCACGGTCTCCTGCTCAATCCGGTTCTGGTCCCAGTCCGGGTGCTCGGCGGCGAGGTGGCTGGCGAGCATGCGGCGGGCGGACACGAACATGCCGTTCGCGATCTTCAGCCGCTCCGCGCCGGTCATACCGCGCAGGATGCGCGCCATGTCGTCATCGACGACGTCCGAATCCCGTATTTCTGCCATCAGGCCTCCTCGGGACCATGGTACACGAGGAGTTCTTGCAAGGGAGAGCAGGGCCCTCGCGCGCTTTCCCTGCAAGAAGGCCGGACCTTCGGCCCATGTCTTGAAAATGCCGGCGAGACGCCGGCGCTCCCAGGAAAAGCGCCAAGGCCCCCTCTCGGGCTTGTCTTGCGGGAAAAGAACCGCGGCGCCCGCCGGACGGCGGACGCCGCTTCAAGGAAGATATACCGTCAGGCTTCGACAGGCTCCACAGGAGCAACCGGCTTCGCAGCCGAGCCGCTCCAGAGAGACCGCATCCAGGCGGCGAACCCTTCAACACCGAGAGTGATGTACGGCAACGCCAGCAAAGTAAGGACAGACGACGAGATCAGGCCCCCCATCACGGTGCGGGCCAGCGGGTAGTAGAAGAGATCCCCCACCGCCGCTCCTCCCCAGGCCAGCGGCAGCAGGCCGAGGAGCGTGGTGGCGGCGGTCATCAGCACCGGACGCAGACGGTCGCGCCCCGCCTGGATGATCGCCTCATCCCTTGGCATCCCGGCGGCCCGGAGCTGGTTCAGATGGTCCAGCAGCACGATGCCGTTGTTCACCACGACGCCCATCAGGACCAGCATGCCGATCTGGGCCATCATGTTGAACGGCGTGCGCGTCGCGGCCAGCAGCAAGACCGCTCCCGGCAGCGCGAAGGGGATCGAGAACAGGATCGCGAAGGGCTGCGCCAGCGACTCGAAGAGCGATGCCATCACCAGATAGACCAGCGCCAGCGCCAGGAGGAAGTTGACCGCCATCTGCTGGCCCTGGCCGTCCTGCTCCAGGATGCGGTCGTCCCACGACCAGGAGTAGCCCGGCGGCAGGTTGAAGGCGTCCATCAGCGCGCCGATCCGCTCCTTGGAACCGTCCCAGTCCTTGCCCTCGTAGACCGCGCGCACTTCGGTCTTCACCTTGCGGTTCTCGCGCTGGATCTCCTGCTCGCGCGTGATTACCTGGAAAGTCGCGACATCTCCTAGAAGGACAGGCGTACCCCCGGCGCTGGTGACCTGGATGCGCTTCAAGTCTTCCAGGCTCGTACGGTCCTCCTGGCGCAGGGCGAGCCAGGTCTCCACCTCGTGATCTCCCGCATTGAAACGCCGCAGGCGCATGCCGCCGAGGGTGAACGAGAAGAGGTCGGAGACGTCCTGCGCGCTCATGCCGAGCCGCATGGCCTTGTCGCGGTCCACCGTGACCTGGACCTCGCGCCGGCCGCGGTGGATCGGCGAGGTGATGTCCTCCACCTCCTCGACGGTGGCGAGCCGGCGCTCGGCCTCTTCGGCGAGCTTGCCCAGGACTTCGCTGTCCTGGCCGAAGAACTTGACCGCGAAGAAGGTGCTGCTGCCCCCGGCCTCGGCCGCGTCGTCCTCGAACTTCAGCTTGACGCCGGGGATCTTGGGCAGGGCGTCGCGCAGCTTCGAGCGCAGGTCCTGCATCTCGGAGTCGGTGAGGTCGGGCCGCGACAGGGTGATCGTCGTGCCGGCCTCGTTCTCGACGTAGAAGCTGTAGAGCCCCGCGACCAGGAAGCGCTCGGTGTTGGCGTTGAGGAAGGCTTCCACCTGGCTCACCGCCTTCTCGCTGTCCGACTTGTAGGAGAAGTCCGCGAACTCGTATTCGATCCGCAGGCGCTCGTTGGTCCTCGCCGAGAACATGCCCGCCTGCACGAGGCCAAGCGGGAAGGGGGCGATCCCCGCGCCGATCGCGGCCAGCACCAGGAAGCCGGTGGCTCTGCGATGCCGCAGGGTCCAGGCAAGCATGCGGGCGTAGCGCTCCTCCATCCAGGTCACGGAGGGCACCGGCTTCTGCGGCTTGACCTTGAGGAAGTGCGCCGAGACCAGCGGGATCAGGGTGAGCGAGGAGAACAGCGACGCCACCATGGCCAGGCTGAGCGCGATCCCCACCTCCTTCAAGAAGACCGTGAGCTCGTTGGCCGCGCCCAGGATCAGCGGCAGGAAGACGATCAACGTCGTAACGGTCGAGCTGGTCACCGCCAGCCAGACGTGGCTCGCCCCTTCGAGCGCCGCTTTCTTGGAATCGCTCTCGCCACGCTGGCTGCGGTCGATGGATTCGAGCACCACGATGGCGTTGTCCACCAGCATGCCGACGCCGAGCATCAGCCCCATCATGGAGAGGATGTTGAGCGTCTTGCCCATGAAGTACATCGCCCCGCAGGCCGCGATCACGGAGAACGGGATCGACAGCGAGACGATCAGGGTCGAATCCAGCCGGCGCAGGAAGAAGTAGAGGATCAGGATGGCCAGCAGGCCGCCGATCATGCCCGACTCGGTGAGGCCGTCGATGGCGTTGGTGATCTGCTTGGCCTGGTCTTCGAAGACGAACAGCTTCACGCCCTTGAGCAGCGGGTCTTTGTCGATGTCCTCTTCGATGACCTTGCGCACGGCCGTGGCCACTTCGACCGTGTTGGCGGTCGACTCCTTGAACACGTCCATGGCTATGGCGTAGTCGCCGTCGAGATGGCGGCCGGTGTCGGACGGCGGCTCTTCGTAGCGGACCTCGGCGATGTCGCGGAGCTGGAGGCCGCGGTCGTCGACCGGCAGCTCTGCGATGGCCTCGATGGAGCCGAAGGCGCCGAGGGCGCGCGCCGTGTAGCGCAGGCCGCCCGAGTCCACCTGGCCCAGCACGAGGTTCTGCGACGCGCCCTGGAGCCGCTCGATCAAGCCGCCGATGTCCACGTTGTGGGCCTTGACCTTGTCGAGGACGAGGTCGATCGAGATCTCCCGCGGCGCTACGCCGTGCAGGCCCACGCGGGCCACGCCCGGGACGCGGCGGATGCGGTTGGCGACGCGGGCTTCGAGCAGCTCGAAGTTCTGCGAGAGGTCGACGCCCTCGGCCGCGATGCGCCCTTCGATCACCGGGATGTCGCTGGTGCTGAAGGAGAAGATCAGCACCTGGCCGATCCCTTCCGGCAGGGCGGGCTTGACCTGGTCCATCTTCTCGCCGACCTGCATGCGGACGATGTCGAGGTTCTTGCCCCAATCGAACTGCATGTTGATCTCGGCGCCGTCGGCCGTGGAGCGCGAGCGCAGCTTCTTGACGCCGGAGAGCGTCGCCAGCGCCTCCTCCACCGGCCTCGTGATCTCCTTCTCGACCTGGGTCGGGTTGGAGTTCGGATACGGGATCTGGATGCCGATGAACGGCGCATCGACGTCCGGCAGGAAAGCCAGGGGCAGACGGCTCCAGGCGATGCCGCCGAGGACCAGCACGCTCACCAGCACCATCAGCGTGGTGACGGGTCGGCTGACGGCCAGCTTCGGGAGGTTCATGACGGCACCCCCTCCGGCAGAGAGGTGATGGGTTCAGAGGCCGTAACCGTGGCTTCGCCCTTGCGGTCGAGAAGGGTGTAGACGACTGGAATCACGAGCAGGGTCAGCATGGTGCCGACGGTCAAGCCGCCTATCACGGTGATCGCGAGCGGCCTTTGCAGCTCGCCGCCCTCCCCCATGCCCAGGGCCATGGGCAGCAGGCCCAGGACCGTGCAGGCCGAGGTCATCAGGATCGGGCGCAGGCGGTTGAGGCCGCCGTGCAGGAGCGCGTCCTCCTTGTTCATGCCCTGGTCGCGGAGCTGGTTGACGCCGTCGATGAGCACGATGGCGTTATCGACCACGATGCCCGCGAGCATGACCGCGCCGAGGATCGCCACCACGTCGATCGGGAGGCCGGTGAGCGCCAGCGCGCCGAGCATGCCGATCGCGCCCAGCGGCACCGTGAACATGACCACGAAGGGATGGATCAGCGACTCGAACTCACAGGCCATCACCAGGTAGACCAGGAAGAGCGCCAGCAGGCCGGCCATCGTGAGCGACCGGAAGGAGCGCTGCATCTCTTCTTCCTGGCCCGAGAGCGAGGCAGTGACGTTGGCTGGGAGCGTCGCCCGGCCGATCGCGGCGCGGACGTCGGCCGCAACCTCGCCCATGCTCCTTCCGGCCAGGTTGCCCGAGATCACCGCCACCCGCTTCTGGCCGATGCGCCGGATCTCGCTCGGGCCGTCCGCGGCCGTCACCGTCGCCACGGCTGAGAGCGGGATGGGCACGCCTTCCCTCTGGCCGACGATCAGGCTGGAGAGGTCGGCCACCGAGGCCTTGCCCATCTCCACCGAGCGCACACGGATGTCGATCTCCCGGTCTCCCTGTTGGAAGCGGGTCGCGACCGTGCCCTGCACCTTGCTGCGCACGGTCTCGGCCACTTGCGCCAGGTCGAGCCCGAGGCGCGTGAGCTGCTCGCGGTTGAACGCCACCTGCAGCTCGGGGTTGCCCAGCTCGGCCGTAGTGCGCACGTCGACGAGGCCGGTCACGTTCTCCATGTCCTGCCGCAGCGCGGCGGCGGCGGTGTGGAGCTCAACCAGGTCGTCGCCGTAGACCTCGGCCTCGATCGGCGTGCGGAAAGTGAAGTAGGTCGGCCTCCCCAGCTCGAAGCGCGCCAGCTCGGAAATCGCCAGGCGCTCGCGGAGCTTCGCGGCGACCGCCTCCTCGTCCTCGGTCTTGGAGCCGGGCTTCATCCGTACCTGGATGCGCGCCGCGCTCTCCCCCTCGCTGCCCGACGAGGAGAGCGAGAGGCCGGTGCCGCCCGACGTGCTGGCGTAGGAGTCGACCCGCGGATCGCCCGCGAGCACTTCCTGGGCGTCGGCGATGAAGCGGTCCGTGGCTTCGAGCGGCGTGCCCTCGGGCAGCTCGACCTTGAAGTAGAACTCGCCCTGAGAGAAGGAGGGCACCAGGTTGACGCCCAGGATCGGGATCAGGAACAGCGAGGCCAGGAACAGCGCGAGGCTGAGCCCGAGCACCGTGACCTTGGAGCGCAGGGCCCAGCGCAAGGCCGGTGGATAGGCCGCGGTGACCGCCGCCAGGCCGGCGTCGAATGTCCGCGTGATGGGCCGGAAGATCCAGCCGAAGGCCCTGCCCATCCAGGACAGGCTGCGCCGCAACCCGCCGAGCGCCGCGCCCGGAGCGCGGTGGAAAACCATCCATCTGGCCCGCTTGCTCCAGGGCGCGGACGCATCCGGCGCCATCCCGGCAATACCGGACAGGCGCGGGAGCTTGCCGGCCGCTCCGGCTGCCATCAACGGGATGAGGGTGAGCGAGATCACCAGGGAGGCCAGCAGGGATATGGAGACGGTCACGGCCTGGTCGCGGAAGAGCTGCGCCGCCATGCCCTCGACGAACACGACCGGCACGAAGACGACAACGGTGGTGAGCACCGAGGCGATTACCGCCATGCCCACCTCGGAGGCGCCGTTGCGCGCGGCTTCGATGCCGGACTCGCCCTTTTCGCGGCGCTTGTGAATGGCTTCGAGCACCACGATGGCGCCGTCGACCAGCATACCCACGCCCAGGGCGAGGCCGCCGAGGGACATGACATTCAGCGTCGTCCCGGTCTGGTACATCAGGAAGAAGGTGGCAACGATCGACACCGGGATCGTCACCGCGATGATCATCGTGCTGCGCAGATCCTTGAGGAAGAGGAGCAGGACGCCGATGGCGATCAGGCCGCCCATCCAGGCGTTCTGGATCACCTCGTCGATCGAGGCGCGGATGAAGCGCGACTGGTCGGCGCCGACGACGACTTCCACGCCCTCGGGGAGCTCCTTCTTCACGTTTTCCAGCCGCTCGTGGACGGCCTTGGCCACCGCGACCGTGTTGGCGTCCCCCTCCTTGTAGAGGGCGAGCTCGACCGCCTCTTTGCCGGCGAAGCGGGTTACGACCTCGCGCCTCTTGTGGCCGCGCGTGACCTCGGCCACGTCGGCCAGGGTGACGTTGCGGCCTTCATGGCCGACCAGGATGGTGCCGAGGATGTCGTCCAGGTTCTGGAACTCGTTGCGCGCCCGCACCAGGTAGCGCGCCTCGGATTCGTAGAGGCTGCCGCCGGCCTGATTGATGTTCTCGCGCAGGAGCCGCGCGCGGACATCGTCGATGGAGAGCCCGAGGAGGGAGAGCTTGCCCTCGTCGAGCCGGACCTCGATCTCCTCTTCATAGCCGCCGTTGACCTGGATCGCGGCCACGCCGTCGGTCGATTCCAGGTCGCGCTTGAGCACCTCCTCGCCCACGTAGCGCAGGCGGTAGAGGTCCACCCCGCCGGACGATGTGCCAGTAAGGTAGATGCGGACGATCGGGTCGTTCGCGGGGTCGAAGCGCAGGATGACCGGCTTTTCGGCCTCGCGGGCCAAAGGAAGAAGATCGAGCTTCTGGCGCACGTCGAGGGCGGCGAAATCCATGTTCCGCCCCCAGTCGAACTCCAGCGTGACCTGGGAGAGCCCCGGCTTGGAGACCGAGGTGATCTTCTTGACCCCGGCGACCACGCCGGCCGCCTCCTCCACCGGCCGGCTGACGAGCGACTCGACCTCGGCCGGGGCGGCGCCCGGGAAGCGGGTCTCGACCGTCAGGGTCGGATAGGAGACGTCCGGCAGCAGGTTGATGGGCAGCCGGGTGAACGCCACCGCGCCGAACAGCACCAGCGCGACCGCGCACATCGATACCGTGACCCTGCGGCGCAGGGATATTTCGACGATCTTCATGGCCGCCTCCGTTTAAGCGATGAGGAGAGGCCTAGCGCGCCGCCTCGGCGGCACGCTGCTCTGCGCTTTTGATTTTTCCGGCCGTAGCGAGGACTTCGATCGGCGAGCCCTGCTTGAGGCTGCCCTGCCCGGCGACGATCACACGCTCGCCCGGCTTGACGCCTCCGAGCACCTCGACGTTCTCCCCCTCCTCCAGGCCGAGCTGCACGGGGCGCTTCTCGGCGACCCCGTTCCTGGCCACGAACACATGGGCGCTCTGCAGCTCGCGGAGGATGGCCTGGCGCGGCAGGAGCAC
Source organism: uncultured Holophagales bacterium (assembly GCA_963741305.1). Taxonomy (GTDB): domain Bacteria; phylum Acidobacteriota; class Thermoanaerobaculia; order Multivoradales; family UBA5704; genus DATMER01. The sequence continues at coordinate 2,332,336 of CAVUHL010000003.1, forward strand.
GGCGCCGGGGCGCGACTCGCGGATGACGTCGATGGTCACGAAGCCACCGGGGCGTACCGCCGTGGGCAGCGGGTTCACGGCCTCGACCGTGACTTTCACCGTGCCGGTCGCGGGGTCCACCACCGGGCTGATCTGGCGGATGCGTCCGCGGAACTGAACGTCCTCGTCGGCCTTGAGGGTAATGCGCGTCTCGCGGCCAGGCTTGAGGCCGAGCACTTCGCGCTCGGGCAGATGGATGTAGGCGACGAGAGGATCGAAGTCAGCCAGGTTGAACAGCTCCTCGCCGGCGCGCAGGTGCTGGCCCTGCTCCACGATGCGGGAGGTGATGCGGCCGGAGAACGGCGCGTGGATGGCGGTCTTGCCGATCCGATACTTGGCCTCGGCGACCTCCTGGCGGGACATCTCGTTCTCCATGCGCAGCTTTTCGAACGTCTCCTGGCTGATGAGCCCTTCCTTGAGCATGCGCTCGCCGCGCTCGTAGACCAGACGAGCATTCTCGGACCTGACCTGCGTCTTGGCGAGGTCGATGCCGGTGTCCTCGCGGTCGAGGGTGGCGAGGGTCTGCCCCTTGGTCACCCAGTCCCCCTCGTCCACGAACAGGCGCGCAATCCGGCCGTCGGACTCGGTGAGGACTTTGACTTCATTGTCAGAGGCCAGGTTGGCGGTCGAACGGATGTAGGACGAGACCGTGCCCGTCTCCACCGCGGCGACGCTGACCGGGACCGGAGCCTTCTTCTTCTCTTCCTTCTTCTTTTCCTCGTCCTTTGCCGCATTCTTGCCGTTCGAGGCAGCGACCTTGACGACGGAGAACCCGCCCACGAGAAGGATGAGCAGGGCGGCGACGATCCACAGGGTGCGCTTGCGGCGCGTATTGGAACGGACCTCGGGGGTCTCAGCGTTTGCGTGCATCGGAAATTCCCTCCTTCATCCGGCATTACGTCCAGGGCGGCAGGAATGTTTCGGGGGTAGGTCACACTCCAGTCACATCGATCCGCTAGAATGTCCTTCATCATGACGGGGCCGGCAGGCCGGGCTGGCCCGTCTTCCCTGTGGTCGGGTGGAGAATCCAATGGCTCAAGACATGTCGGCCTCGCACGTCCGGGCGGCCCTTTTCGTTGATTTCGACAACATCTACCTCGGCTTGCAGAGGGAGGACCCCTCCGCCGCCGAGCAGTTCGCGACCGATCCCGGCCACTGGTTGAAATGGCTGCAGGAGAAGCTGCCCCTGGACTACCTGGGCGACGGCCTGGAGCGGTCCAGGCGCAAGATCCTGTTCCGGCGCTGCTACCTGAACCCGTCGCAGTTCGGCCGGTTCCGCCCGTACTTCACCCGCTCGGCCGTGGAAGTGGTGGATTGCCCGCCCCTCACCAGCGGCGGCAAGACGAGCGCCGACATCCAGATGGTCATGGACATCCTGGACGCGCTCGGGCATGCCACGCGCTTCGAGGAGTTCATCATCCTGTCGGGCGACGCCGACTTCACGCCCGTCCTCCTGCGCCTGTCCAAGCACGACCGGCGCAGCGCCGTGCTGGCGGTCGGTCCCGCGTCCGTGGCCTACAAGGCGGCCTGCGACCTCCTGATCGACCAGGATACCTTCCTGGAGGAGGCGATCGGCGTGACGGTCGTGACCGCGGGCAGCGCCGAGGGGCCGCGCACCACCGTCATGCACGAGCTGCTCCGCCGCATCGCGGACAAGGTCTACGAGAAGGCGAGCGCCTTCGGCGAGCTGGTGGCGACCGACCTCCCTGGCATCTTCCGCGAGTTCACCGAGTTCACTTCCAGCACGAACTGGCTTGGGTTCAACAGCTTGCGCGGCATGACCAGCGCGGTCATCCAGGCGCGGCGCGACCTGGAGATGCTCGAGGGGGACCCCTGGCGCGTGCGCGTCGGCGAAGGGCCTATCGACGGCGAGGAGGACGAAGAGCCGCCGGTGGTGATCTCCCGCGACCGGCCGACGCCGGCCGCGTTCCAGGCCCTCACCGAGGAGATCCTGGAGTACGTGCGCATGCTCGTCGAGGAGTCCGAGGTGGCGGTGCCCATGGCACGGGCCGCGCAGATGGTCATCAGCCGCTTCGGCGAGGAGGTGCTGGACTCGCGCTGGGCCGGGGCGGGCACCTTCCGCGACCTGCTCGAGGGGAGCGACAGCGACGCTTTCGCGGTTTCGGCGCTCAAGCCCGGCTACCTCTACGACCCGCAGCGCCATCAGTTACCCGCCAACGGACGGCCTGACGAGCTGCCCGCAACGGATCCCAAGCTGAGCTCGCTCGCCTGGCGCGTCCACCAGCTCACCGACACCCCCTACCTCACCCCGGGCGAGTACGCTCTGATCTTCCGCAACATTTCCGAGGAGGTGAGCAAGAACGGCTACTTCCTGACCCGGACCTCGAAGGCCGTGCGCGACCGGTGCATCGAGGAGGGGGCGACCGTCGCCCGCGCCAGCGTCAACTTCATCTTGCGCGGCATCACTTTCGGCAGCCATCGCTTCGGCCAGAACGGCGACGATGCCTCGACCCTCGCCCAGGCCTTCTTCCGCAACGTCATCGGCCTGTGCGAAAGCGCGGGCCTGCCGCTCACGGACGAGGAGCGCGAAATCCTCGGCCAGTGGATCCAGGGCGAGGCGGCAGCTGAGCCCGAACCAAGTCCGGAACCAATCCAGGTCCCGGAGGAGGCTTCACAGGAATCCGAGCCGGAGCCGCAGGAGGTCCAGGCCTGATGCGCTACTGGATCGTCCTTCTCCTGCTGTGCGGGGCCTGCGCGCAGGAGGCGGCCACGCCGCCCGCCCAGACTTCCGAGCCGCGGGCGGTCCCGCCTTCGCTCCCTGTCCAGGTCGAGATTCCGGCTGACCCGGGCGAGGCCGGGGTCCGCGACTTCGTGACCATGTTCATGGACCAGCGGATGACGGGCGACGACGTGCGTGCGCGCGACTACCTCTCCCCCACCGCCCTGGAGCAGTATGCCGCCCCCAAGGACATCCTCCCCCTGACCTCCATGTCCTTCACGGGCTGGGACCTGCTCGCCCTGAATGCCGCGGACGCCAGCTCGTGGGAGGCGCGGGTGCGCATCCGCCGCGAGGACGACCAGCTCGAGGAGCTGCTGTTCGTAGGTCCAGGCCCGGATGCCAGCGGAGCACAGAGGCCCTGGGTCATCCGCGGGGTGGCGCGGCCATGAGTGAGCAGTCCGACGGAAAGACGGCCTGGGAGCTGACCGACCAGGAGCGCCGGCAGATCCTCGCCATGCCGGCCCGGGAGCGCTACGGCCTCTTCCTGCAGATCGTCGTGGATTGGGAGGAGGCCTGGGGCCTGCACAGCCCGGACGGCTGGATCCTCTCGAGCGGCAAGGACGGCCGCGACGTCCTCCCCCTCTGGCCCCATGCGGGATTCGCCGAGGCCTGCGCGCACGGCTCCTGGGAAGGCACCTCCCCCGCGGCGGTGCCGCTCGACGAGCTGCTGGACGACCTCCTTCCTCTCCTGGAAGAGGACGGCATCCGCGTCGCGGTCTTCCCCAGCCCCCAGGGCGAGGGCGTCCTGGTCCCGCCCGACGAGCTGAAGCGGGACCTGAAGGCGGAGCTGGAGCTGGGGGAGTAGAATAGGTTGGGCGCAAATCCGAAAGGAGAACGCGCCGAAAGGAGACGCGATGAACATTCAGGAGTTCTCGCACCAGATGGGACGGGAGGACCAACCCTCGGAGCTGATCCGGGCGCTCCGGTCTCTGCGCGGTCAGGACGTGGACCGCCTCCGCCTTTCGAGACGCATCGGCTGGCGCGAGTGGGGCGTCTGGAACGAGCAGGAGCCGCCAGGGCAGGCGCTGGAGCGCCTGCCCTGGCTTCCTTCCTAAAACCTTTCCTTTACCGGAACGCGGCGACCGTGCCGCGCGTGGTGTTCAGCACGCGGGTGTTGTCAGCCCGGGTCGTGTTGCCCATGGGCACGCCGTTGTAGAGCTTGTTCGGGTTGGACCAGTAGTTGAGGCGTGGGCAGCCGGCCGGGCAGTTGTAGGCCATGATCGTGCGCCAGCTCGGGGAGCCCGTGTAGCGGTAGCCGTGGCCGTACGCGTACGGCGACAGGGTGCCGTCGGTGTTGATGTCGTGACGGGCGGATTGCAGGTGCCCGATCTCGTGGGCGAACGAGTAGTAGCCGGTGATGCAGTCCCAGTGCGCGTCGGCGAAGGCCGTGCTCGCGGTGGAGCCGATGCCCGAGGCCAGGCCGCAGGAGGACGAGTTGTTGATGACGAGGAGGGCGACGTCGGCCGCGACCGAGTTGCGGGTCGTGTGAACCGAGTCCATGTAGCCGTCGCTCGTCCCGCGGTAGCGCGAGAGGTCGGTGCTGAAGCTGCCGCTCTGGGTGTAGGAGATCACGCCCTTGTGGGCCAGGATCAGGTCGATGAGCACGCCGCTGTTCGTGTAGCCCTGGTTGGCCTCGGCGACCGCGAGGTCGACCAGAGCGCTGATGTTGCCCGAGGCCGAAGCCGCGGAGGATGTCCAATGGACCATGACCCTGATCACGGTGTCGGCGGCCACGGCGCCGTTGGGCTTCCCGGTCGGGGGCATCGGGTACGTCGGCAGCTTGCCGTACTCCTCCGGATGGTCCGGGGGAAGGGAGCTGTAATCCACTGCCGCGATGGCGTGCTCGCCGGTCTTGAGCGGGCGGACCTTGTACAGCTCGCCGCCGTAGTGGATGTTGCCCGTGATCGTCTTGCCGTCGCGGACCAGCATCACCGAGTTGATGGGGTCGAACTTGATCGCCTCGGCCGACCAGGGCACGATCACCGCGGCCTGCTGATCCTCGATGACGCCGTACCACACCAGGTTGCCGAAGTTGTTGACGTAGGACCTGACCTGGTGAGCCCGGAAGTCGAGGCCATCTCCGAGATTGAGCCGGAGGGTCTCGGCCTTGCGGTTGACCATGTCCGCATTGGCGCGGACGACCTGCAGCGAGGCTGTAGCCGGGTTGTCGAGCAGAGCCTGGAAAGAGGTATCCAGACTGAGGGAGGCCCCATGGATGGAAGCGATCTCCAGGGGCGAGAACAGGGCATCTTGTGCCTGGGCCGAGACGGCCAGCAGCATTAGAATGACGGCCAAGCCCACTGCACGCATCTTTTGTGTCCTCATTCCACTCTCCTTGTTGAAAAGAACAGTAGCTTTCCCCAGGGTTCCGCAAAGCGGAGCGCTCGGGGTCTTCTCTGCTGATACCGGTGCGCGGGTGGAGGGAAAGCGAGCCGTTCATAGCACAAGAATCTATGCATAGCGTCGCGTCGATATGCTAGAATCATCTGTGTCAGCAACGGTCCGTTTCTCATAGGTATCAAGCATGGTTGGACGATTCGCTCTCGTTCTCTCGCTCGCGGTCCTTGTAGGCTGCGCGGGCAAGCCTCAACCCCAGGTCAAAGTCCGGTACACCGAGATCCAGCCGGCGCCCACCCCAGCCCCGGAACCGCCGATTGCGGCAGTACCGGCGAAGAGCGAGGGCGACCTGCCTACGCTCGGCGCGCCCCTCTCCACTCGTGAGGCCATGGACAAGGCGGTCTCCTGGGCGGTAGAAGGGATCACCTACTACCAGACCGGCAAGTGGGACGAAGCCCGCAAGAGCTTCAACGACGCGCGCCTTATCCTGCTGGAGGCCGACCTGCCGGAGTTCTGGGAGAGGCAGGGGCTCGAGGCCATCCGCTCCGGGCTGCCCGAGAACCTCCGCCACTACGACCTCGAGGCCGTGTCCCGGGAGCTCGAACGGACCGACCGGCTCAATCCCGCGGAGCTTGCCGAGCGCGCCGCCATCGAGACCGAGGTGCGCCGCATCCTCCGCCAGTTCGGCGACGTCTCCCCCGAGCAGGCCTACCTGAACGTCGTCGTCCACGAGACCCAGCAATACATTTCGTTCTACCGCGGCAAGTACCGCGAGTTCTTCGAGCGCTCCTTCCTGCGCAAGCACAAGTACTGGCCGACGATCCAGGAGGTGTTCGCCTCCCGCAAGCTCCCCGGCGAGCTGGGCTACATCGCCTTCGTGGAGAGCGGCTTCCAGCCCAAGGCGGTCAGCCACGCCAACGCCCATGGGCTCTGGCAGTTCATCCCCGAGACCGGCCAGCGCTACGGCCTGATACAGAGAGACGACTTCTACGACGTGCGGAAGTCCACGGAGGCCGCGGCCGGCTACCTCGTCGACCTGCTGAACATCTTCGGCGCGCGCTCGTTCCTCCTCTCCACCGCGGCCTACAACGCAGGCGAGGGGAAGATCATGAACTGCCTGCGCAAGACCGACGGCTACGACAAGCGCACCTTCTGGGACATCCGGAGCTGCCTCGCGGTCGAGACCCAGGAGTACGTGCCCAAGATCCTGGCCGCCGCGGTGATCAGCTCCGATCCCAAGCGCTTCGGTTTCTATCTCCCGAGCGCGGAGGAGATGCGGCAGCGCTACGACGTGGTCGTGGTGCCGCAGGTCATGACCATCGCCCGCATCGCGGAGCTCTCAGGCGTCGACGTGGTCGACGTGAGGCTCGCCAACAACGACCTCGATCCCAACCTGTCCAACACCCCCGGCCGCAACTTCCCCATCTATCTCCCCGTCGGCAAAGGGGTCCAGTTCAGCACGGCCCTCGCGGCCCTGCCAGCGGACCAGCCGCAGGTGATGATTGCCTCCAGGACCGTGCCGGAGATTCAGATCCAGGAGCCCGAGCGCCGCCCGGCCGAAAAGCGGACGCACGTGGTCAAGCCCGGCGAGACCCTGAGCTCCATCGCCCGCACCTACGACGTAGAGGTCGGGACCCTGGCCAAGGCCAACGACATCCGCAGCCCATACACGCTCAGCATCGGCCAGCACCTGATCCTCCCCGGTGACAAGAGCGCGACCCGGGTCGTCTATACGGTCAAATCGGGCAATTCGCTCGAAGAAGTGGCCGAGATCTTCTCGGTGCGGGACGAGGACATCCTGAGCTGGAACAGCCTGCGGAGCCGCAAGATCAAGAGCGGGCAGAAGCTGACCCTCTTCCCGCCGCGTGATTACGAGACCCGCACCTACAAGGTCCGCCGCGGGGACAGCCTCGCCGCGATCGCCCGCCGGTTCGGGGTGTCGATCGAGCACCTCCTGACCGTCAACGGGCTGACCTCGAAGAAGATCCTCCGGCCGGGGCAGCGGCTGGTCCTGTACGTTCCCGCCTGACCCAGGCCGGCCCCCTGGGTCTTTTGCTTTCCTCAGCGTGACAACTTCCGGCGGCGATCTGCGTACTCACAACGGCGGCCCTCAATCTTGAGGGCCGCACAGAGAAAGGAAACGTCATGAAGATCTCTCTGAAGAAGCTGAAGAGCAAGATCGAAGGTGAAGCGCTGCCGACGAAGGAGCACCGCAGCTACGTCCTTCTCAACGAGGACGTGCTCCGCGGAGTTGCCGGCGGCGACGACAACCAGGGCGCCACCCCCACCTGTTGCCCCAACGCGGACGACTGCCAGGACTAGCAGCTACCGGCGGATCCCGTGCGGTGGCTATGAGTTGCCGATTCCTCGCATGGGATCCTGTTTTCGACAACCCCCCGGAGATTTCAGAGGATCCTGATTCATGACCGCAGATTCGGATGTCGAGGAGCTCTTTTCCGTCGAAGGAATCATGGTCGCCGGCCACCCGGGGCAGGTCCGGCTCCTGATCGATCAGGCAGCCCTCGACTTCGATGAAAGCGATGTCGTTTCAGCCAGCGAGCTGCCCTCTCCCCCCAGCCTGCAAGAGAGCCTCGCCCAACCGGTCCGGCTCGAGCTGCGCCGCGGAGCACGGCTGCTGGGGGCAGGAGCCGCCGAGGTCTACGACGACGTCATCTGGGAGCGCGGGCAACTGTTCGCAATGTGCACGCGGCGGGAAGAGCCGTCCTGGCAGATCAGCGATGGCTACAAGCAGATCGAGCGGAAATTCCTTGCCGGCTACGGAATCGCCGTCGCCGGGGAGACGGAGCCGGTGCCGTGATCGCCGTCGTCGCCACCGCCAACGACGTGCACTACAAGTGCGTTTCCGAGGCGCTGCGCCGCATGGGCAGGGAGTCGTTCCTGGTCGAGATCCCCAAGCTCGGCAACGAGGCCCGGTTCACCATGGCGACGGGCAGCGAGCGCTATGGGAATTGGAGCGCGCCGGGGCACGGCCCGATCGACCTGGAACGGGTGAGCTGCATCTGGTACCGCCGGATCTATCCCCCCGTCCTGATGCCGGCGCCATCCTCCAAGACCGATACGGATTGGGCTCTCCGCGAGTGGCGGGAGGCCACGACCGGAGCGTTCGCTGCCTCCGGAGCACGCTTTGTCAGCGACCCCTGGAGCCAGGAGCTGGCGGGGATGAAGCCCTACCAGCTAAGGGTCGCCCAGGATGCCGGACTGCGCGTTCCGGATACCATCATGACCAATGACGCCGATGCGGCGCGGGCCTTCATCGACCGGCATGAGGGCCGCGTTGTCCATAAGGTCGTGAAAACGCCGCGGGACCGCTTCGTCGGCACCAAGAGATGGCACACCGGCGACGAGGCGGCGCTGAAGTGGCTCCATCTGACGCCCACCTTTTTTCAGGAGCAGATCGAAGCGCCCTACGAGCTCAGGATCACGATCGTCGGGCGGAGGATCTTCGCCGCGGAGTTCGAGGTCGAAGCCGGCATAACCGATGCGCGGAGCCTGCTCGACGTGCCTTTCGAGCAACATCGATTGCCGCCGGAGACCGAGGCTCTCCTCCTGAGGCTGATGGACGAGCTCGGCCTGCAGTATGGAACCATCGACATGAAGCGTTTCGCCAACGGCGAGTACGTCTTCCTGGAAATCAACCCGCAAGGTCAGTTCCTGTACGTGGAAATCAAGACAGGAATGCCTATCACCCAAGCGATGGCGGAGCTCTTGGCTCATGATCCCAAATAAAGGTTTGTTGGCAGCAGCGGTCATCGCCTGCGGCATGCTGCCGGGTTGCCGGTCGGCACAGCCCTCCCTGCCCCCCTCCTTGCCTCAGGTGTCGTGCGGCGGCGAGATCGCGGGGGAGGAGCAGTTGACTGCGCCCCTGGTGCTGGTGGGAGAGATCCACGGGACCAGTGAGATCCCCGCCACATTCGGGAATCTGGTCTGTCAGGCAGCAGCCGAACGGCCCGGTGAGACGGTCCTCGTCGGCCTGGAAGTCCTGGCGAGCACCCAGCCCGCGATCGATGCCTTCCTCGCGAGCGACGGTGGTGCTCCCGCGGCCCAGGCGCTGCTCGCGCAGGAGTTCTGGCAGCGCGAGTATCAGGACGGGCGAAGCAGCAAGGCCATGTTCTCACTGCTCGAAGAGGTCCGCCGCCTGCGGAAGGCGGGGCTGAAGATCGTGGTGCGGGCCCTCGATCCGGAGCGTTACGACTCGCCGAGCGGCCGGGACGCCGCGATGGCCGCTTCGCTGGTCGATGCCATCGAGGCCCTCCGCCCGGCGCAGACCCTGGTACTGGTCGGCAACGTGCACTCGCGGACCTTGAATGGATACCCGTGGGACGCGAAAGCCGCCTACGTCCCTCTCGGAGCGCTCCTGCGGGCCCGGTACGGAGACCTGATCACCCTCGACACCTCGAATTCGGGTGGCTCAGCCTGGATCTGCACCTCTGCCGAAGCCAAGGATTGCGGCGCCAAAGACCAGCGCGCCCGCGAAATGACCGGTACGGTTCCCCGCATCGTCATGGACCCGGAAGCCGCCCCCCGGACCGGGCACAGCGGCGCTCTCTTCATCGGCCCGGTGACCGCGTCGCCGCCAGCGCGCCTCGAAAGGCCCTGACAAACGCCATGGTGAGGAAGCTGTCCATCCACATCCCTGGCCAGGGGCTCCACGAGGTCACACGGGAGGTGGCGGAGACGGTGCGCGAGAGCGGCGTGCGCGAAGGGCTCTGCACCCTCTTCCTCCAGCACACCTCGGCGAGCCTGACCATCCAGGAGAACGCCGATCCCTCAGCGCGGCGCGACCTCGAGAACTGGCTGAACCGGCTCGTGCCCGAGCGCGATCCCCTCTATACCCACACCCAGGAGGGGCCGGACGACATGCCCTCCCACATCAAGGCCGCGCTCACGGCGGTGTCGCTCTCGGTGCCCATCACCGACGGCGAGCTCGGCCTGGGCACCTGGCAGGGGATCTATGTCTGGGAGCACCGGAAGCGGTCGGGGGCCCGGCAGCTTCTGGTGCATATTGGGGAGTAGACCTCACCCCCTGTCCCCCTCTCCCGCGAGGGAGAGGGGGAACGTTGATGAACCTACCGTGCCTTGCGGTTGGGTAAGGCCGCCCCAGATACGTCCCCCCTCTCCCTCGCGGGAGAGGGGGATAGGGGGTGAGGTTTCTTACGGGTAATACCCGCTGATCGTCCGCGCCTCCATGCCCTTCTGCGCGACCTCCACCCTCACGGCGCGGAAGCCGTCTTTCGGGCTGTTGTTCGACGACTGGTACGAAATCCGGTACTGCGACCGCAGCTCGCGCTCGATCTGCTGATAGACGCCTTCCAGCTCGGCCGTGCTCTCCACGAAATAGCTCCGCCCTCCCGTCTCGGCGGCCATGCGCTGGAGCTTGTCTCCCGCCTCACCCTTGGCGCCGTCAGGCAAGCCCAGACCGACTGTGTAAACGGCGATCCCCGCCCGCCGCGCGCACTCCAGCGACTGCTCGAAGGTGAGGCGGCTCGAGCGGTCCATGCCGTCGGAGAGCAGCAGCACCGCCCTCTGCCCCTTCACTCCGCTCAGGTACTGAAGCCCGTAGGCCAGGCTGTCGTAGAGCGAGGTCTGATCCTCCGCGAGCAGGCCGGTAAGCCCCTCGCGCAGCTCTTCCATGTCGTTGGTGAGGCGCACGGCCACGCTCGGCGTCCGGTTGAAGGTGATCACGGCCGCCTGGTCCACGGGCCGAAGGGTCCTCTGCAGGAATTGGAGCGCGGCCTCGCGGGTCTGCTCCAGGCGGTCGCGCATCGAAAGGGAGTTGTCGATCAGGGTCACCACGCGGATGGGCGTCTCCCCCACCGGCTCCACGATCCGGACAGTCTGCGGCACGCCGTCCTCCAGCACGCTGAAGATACCGGGATCGATCGCCTGCACCGGCCGGCCGGAGCCGTCGAGCACGGTGGTGAAGAGCTCGACCAGGCGCACGGCCATCGCATCGGGCGCCGTCGCGGTGTTGAGCAGCACCAGGTCTTCCGCGGCGCGGCCGTCCGGGAGATAGGCGACCGCCCGCACGTAGCCCACTTCCTTGCCCTTGGGGAGGAGGATCGGCTGTGTGTAGGGCGGCTGGTAAAGCGTGGCGACCCGGTCTTCGTTGAACCAGACCTCCACGCGCTCGACCCGCTCCCCCTCCGGCGGCTCCACCTGGACCCGCGCGCGCAGGCTGGTGCGGTAGGGCCGGCCGGGCTGCGGATCGAGCAGGCGCACGGCGAAGCGCTGCGCGCCGGAGTTGAGGATCAGCTCGTCCCGCGCCAGCACCTCGCCGCTCGCGCCGAGCCCCTCGACCGACAGCTTCTGGAGCCGCGGCACGTCGCCGAGGTCGAGCGTCACCGCGTAGGGCGGACGCGTGCGGGTGTAGACCTTCCGGCCGTCGAGCAGAAAAGCGACCTGGGAGACCTGGCCCTCGACCCGGGCCTCGAAGCGCGTGCTGCCGGCGACCAGCTTGCCGGCCGGGCGCAGCAGGCGGACGCCGGGCCGGCTTGCCATGAGCGCCGCATCCGCCTCTTCGTAAAGTTTGCCGAGCGCGGCCGTCATGGATGGGTCGAACGCCGGCACGGAAAGCTCGCGCTCGCCCAGGAAGAAGCGCTTGGTGATGAGGTCCACGAGCTTGATCCGCAGCTTGTAGAAGCCCGGCCGCAGGTAACGCTCGAAGACCAGGGGGATGAACGGCTGGGTCGAGATCCGGGGATCGACCTTGAACGTGTAGCGGAAGTCTTCGAGCACCCCCCGGTCCTGCAGCACCTGGCCTGTGACGAGCAGCTCGCGGCTCGGCGGGGACAGCGACTCCGCGGGGAGGGTCATCATCACGCGGACGACGCTGTTTTCCTCGAAGCGCGCCGGGTATTCCACCGCGAGGTCGGCGGGCAGGGCGTCCTCCCTGGGAGGCGCCTCGACAGGAATGGCCGTGAGCCGGGTGTACCAATCCCTGGGGTTCGGGCGCGGACGGGCAAGGGTGCGCTCCACCAGGGCGCGGTACTGCTCGTCGCCGAGGGAAAAGATCCACCGCGATTCCCGCAGGAGATCCTTGGAGCAGCCCTCCATCGAGGGAGGATGCAGCTTGGGCGCGTCCGGAGACGGCTGCCAGAGCTTGGCAGTGCTACCCATTGTAAAGACGAGCACTGACCTGTGTTTCACCTGGAAGGTGGGCTCGTAGACCCAGAATTCGTAGGTCGGAGCGCCGGGGCAGCTCGCCTCGAAGGAGGTGTCGGGCTCGCCGCGCAGGAGCAGGGCGCGGGCGCGGTCGTCGCCGGGCTGCCAACGCCGCGCTACGGCCAGCCGGGCGGTCCAGGCCTCCTGCAACTCGTTGCGCTCGGTCTGGGGGAACGGGTCGCGCACCTCCCAGAAGCGGCGGATGAAGTCCTGCCTCTCCGCCTCGCCCGGGAGCTGGATGTACGCCTCGCGCTCGGCGCTGCCGATGAGCAGGGCGACTTCATCCAGCCAGGCGTCTTCAGCGACGAGGGGAGCACAGAGGAAGAGAGAGAGGAGGAACCAAGGCAGGAACCGGTAAGACATCGCCGACCTCCGCTGTGGCGGTGCCGAGCGCTCCGATATAGGTTCCCCCGACCCGCCCGCGTATTTGCGCGGCAGCAAGAGGCGTGCCGGAAAGCCCTCACCCCCGGCCCCTCTCCCAGCCGCACGCCCGGACCCCCGGGAGAGGGGAGGCCTCGAGATCCAGCCTCATCTCCACCTGCAGCTTGTCCTGTTTCGTTTTTCCGGGCGAGCCACGTACGGCGATGACGGTGGATCTCGCGCGCCCCCCTCTCCCGGGGGTCCGGGCGTGCGGCTGGGAGAGGGGCTGGGGGTGAGGGCTCAGTCCAGCTCTTCGATCAGCGCATCCGAAGCCGGGCGCTCCTTGCGCAGCCGGGCGGAGACCTTTTCCGCCTCGCGGAAGACGCGCAGCACGTTGTTGCCCGCGAGCTTCTGGATCTCCTCATCCTTCCAGCCGCGGCGCAGCAGCTCGGCGAAGAGGACCGGGTAGTCGTCCACGCCTTCGAGGCCGACCGGCACGCTGGTGATGCCGTCGAAATCGGAGCCGATGCCCACGTGGTCGATGCCCGCGATGCGGCGGACGTGATCGATGTGGTCGGCCACCTGCGCGAGCGTGGCCCGCGGCACGGGGTGCTGCATGGTCCAGCTCTTCAGATCGGCCTCGACCCGCTTGGGATCGTCAGGATGGAGTGCCTTCAGGCGCGCTTCCTCGGCGTCCTCCTGCGAGTTCCAGGTCCTCACCTCTTCGGAGACGAAGGAGGGGACGAAGGTCACCATCACCACTCCTCCATCCTGCGGGAGCAGGCGGAGCACGTCGTCGGGCACGTTGCGCGGGTGGGCGTCGATCGCGCGCGCCGAGGAGTGCGAGAAGATCACCGGCGCCTCGGAGATGGTCATGGAGTCCTTCATCGTGTCCGGCGAGACATGCGAGAGGTCGATCAGCATGCCGAGCCGGTTCATCTCGCGGATCACCTCTTCGCCGAACCTGGTGAGGCCCCCGTGCTTGGGCGCGTCGGTGGCCGAGTCCGCCCAGTCGACGTTCTTCGAGTGGGTGATGGTCATGTAGCGCGCCCCCGCGTTGTAAAGCTGACGCAGCACGGCGAGGGAGTTGTCGATCGAGTGACCGCCCTCCATGCCGATGAGGGAGGCGATCTTGCCCTCGCGGTGGATGCGGTAGACCTCCTGGGGGGAAGTGGCCATCTCGAAGACCTCGGGGTACATCGCGGCGAGGCGGTGGACCACGTCGATCTGCTCCATCACGACGCGGACGGCCTGCGGGCCGGCCAGGTCCGCGGGGATGTACACCGACCAGAACTGCCCGCCCACGCCCCCCTTGCGCAGCCGCGCGATGTCGGTGTGCATCGGCTTTTCGAGCGCGCTCGTGTCGGAGCGGAGGTCGAGCTGCCCAAGATGGTTCTTGACCCGCTGCCGGAATTCCCAAGGCACGTCGTTGTGCCCGTCGACAAGCGGCACCGCGTCCAGGAGCTTGCGCGCGCGGGTGACGAGCGCCGGGTCGGGGGGAGTCCACTCCTGGGCCGAGGCAGCGCCAAGGAACACGAAGGCCAGTAGAAGGGGAAGGCAGGTCTTGATCCGCATGGGGGGCATTCTAGCGTTAGAATGCGCCCTCCCCATGAAGCACCTTCGCGCCCTGGCGCTGCCTGCCCTGCTGCTCGCCACGCTGTACCTCTCGGTCCGGGTGGCGAAGCCCCTCTATCTTCATTACCAGGTCAACGAGCGCACGCCCATGTGGGACATGGCCGGGAACGGCTACGGCGGGGTCGAGCTGCTCCAGGCGCTCTCCGAGGGCAGGATCTTCCGCTTCCTCCAACGCCTGAACGCGCAGGACAAGTGGCCCTTCGGCTACTCACTCCTCCTGCTCCCCTTCCTTGCCGCGGGCGGCTCCACGTTCGCCTCGGCCACCCTGTTGAGCGTGGTGCTGTTCGCGGCAACTCCGCCTCTGCTGGTGTGGGTGGCTCACGAAGCGGACCGGAAGTCAGGGCTGTGGGGCGGGCTGGTCGCCGCGGGGCTCTTCCTGGTCAGCCCCCTGCACCGGGTGCTCGCCATCGTGGTCATGCGCGAGCTGGCCGGCGTCGTCTTCACGCTGCTCGCGCTCGGGCTCTATTTGCGCGCCCGTCGAATCGAGAAGCTGTGGGCATGGCGGCTCGCGGGTCTCGCCTCGCTGGCCCTCTTCCTCATCAAGGTCAACTACGCCCTGATATGGGGGCTCTGCGTCGCGGTCGACCAGTGGGTCGCCCTTCCCCGCGAGCGGCGGCTGGAGGTAATACGCAGGCTCCGGGGGATTCTCTGGCCCTGGCCTGGAGCTACGCGGGGGCAGGCGGTGCTCGCCGTGGTGCTCGATCTGCTGCTGATCTGCGCGGTCGTGGGGATCAACCCGGGGGTCGGCGTCTACGCCCTGATCCTGGTCTTCACGGGGATCGCGGTCGCGCGCTGGCAGCGCTTCCGGTCCTGGTGGCAGTCGCTCCCCTCAGCGCCGAGGGCGTTGCTCGAGACGTTCGTGCTGCCGGTCTGGATCTGGTGCCTGAGCCCGCACCCGATCCATCCGAAGAGCATCTACGCCTTTCTGCGCAACCGGGCGACCGGGCCGCCCCTCTACTCCCTGGAGTCGATCGGGTATTACGTCCGCTCGCTGACGACGCACTACGCGCCGGAGACGATCCTGGGAATCGCGGTTATCGGGCTCGCGCTCGTCGGGGCGAGGAGGTCCCGGGTAGTCTCCCTCCTCGCCGGGCTCGGATGGCTGCTCGCCACGGTCCATCCCTACAAGGAGCCGCGCTTCTTCGCGACGACGGCCCCATTCATCTTCCTGCTCGCGGGGATCGGGCTGGCGGCGCTGTTCGCTTATTGGCGGGTCGCCGCGGCCGCCGTGGCCTGCGCCGCGGCCCTCCTCGGCCTGGTTTCGACGGCGCAGGACCTCCGCCTGCAGGAGCGCCTCAGGAAGGACTACCGCCTCTACTCCGCCGATCCGCGCTACGAAGAGCCCCTGGATTTTCTCCAGCGGAGAGCGGCGGCCAGCCGCGGCCGGGTGGCGCTGATCGGGGCCTTCAACGAGCTCAGCGACAACCTTGTCCGCTGGTCGCTGGCCCAGAAGGACATCGAGATCGCGCGCCCGATCCAAAGGCCCCGATCGGGCGAGGTCCGGCGCCAGTTGGAGGAGTGGCTGGAGAGGGAAAAGCCCCAGCGCATCCTCGCCGTGCGGCTGCTGCCCAAGAGCCCGCTCTTCCAGGGCCCCGACTACCAGCGTTACAACGCCTGGCAGCTCGAGGCGCTGCAAATCCTGCAGGCGGACCCGTTATGGCAGGAGACCCGGCACAGGCGGTTCCGCCAGCTCGACTTGGATATCGTGATGCTGGACCGTCAGTTCCCTTCCGAGCCCGAGTAGACCGGGCCGCCCGTATCCTCCACCGGGAGGCTCATCTCCCGCATCGGCTCCTCGAAACCCCCATCGAGGGCGTTGACCCCGGGTACTCCCTGGAAGGCCTCGATCACCATGCCATGGGCGAAGTAGAGGCAGGCCGTCGTGAGCAGGAGGAGGACGGCGGTGATGGCCAGGGCCTTGCCCATCGAGCCGTCGCTTCTAGCTGCCGTAACGGTGGCCGTACTGCCGCCCGCCTCGCGCCGGCAGATGACACAGCCATCCATCGTGGCCGGATTGTAATGAAGGCCATGCTTCTCGCACTTGACGGCCGTGGCCGGACGCTTCGCTTCGAGCGGTTCACTCATAGACCTTCTCCAACTCCAGGATGTGCCGGCGGAAGAGCACGCCGGCCAGGTGGGCGCTCGTGAACGTCCAGTAGGCGCCGAGGACGCCAGCCACCGCGGCCCCCACGTACGGGACCTGCTGCAACAGCGCGCGTGTCACGAAGAGCGAGATGCCGATGGCGAAGGCCAGGTTGGTCGCGGTCACCGTGTCCACGCCGCCGATCTTCAGCGCCTTCAGGTGCAGGTCGATCCGCATGACGCTGGAGCGGTTGAACCGGCCAGCCGCGCCGAAGGCGACCGTGCCCAGGGCCATGCCCAGCCACGCGAAGAGTGTGAAGCCGGCCCAGAAAAGCAGGCTCGGCTCGGGGCTCAGGAGCTTGCCCATGTTCAGCAGGCTGAAGGCAATCACCGGGAAGAACTGGAGGATGGCGACGACCAGGTAGAGCAGGATGTCGCCGAGCCTCTCTCCCCAGTCCATGTACTCCGGCCAGTCGGGCAGCTGGTCCTCCCCCTCGGACGTGGAGCGCACGATCTTGAACTGGAGCCCGATCATGAGCGACCAGAGGCCGACGGCCAGCACGATCGAATAGCACCCGCCGCTGTACTGGAGCAGGAACGAGACGAACGCCAGGGAGACCAGCGCCGCGAGGAACATGTACAGCCCCACGCCGCGGAAGGGGTAGAACAGCGCCTGCTGGAAGCTGTAGGGCTTGGAGATCGCCTGCCGCCGCGCCACCTCCTTCACCGTGGCCGGCTGCCCCGCCTCCAGCGGCATGGCCCGCTCGCCGCACATTGAGCAGAAGAGCAGGGCATGCCCCTTCTTGATGCAGTCCTGACAGAGAAGCTTTGCGCAGCCTTCGCAGCGGAAGGCGGCGTCGACACTTGGGTGCTGCGCACACGCCTGTGCCATCTGGGTCCTCCTCTACCCGAAAAAATTCAGCTCACTGCTGCGATGTGACAATCGTAGCCCATCCATTTCGGGGAGGCAGCCTTATACTCGTTCTTACATGTTTCTCCGCTTCCTGTCATGCGCGCTGCTCTTCGTCCTTCCCCTGTCCGCGCAGGTGACCGTGGTGGCGGTGGGCGACATCGCCTGCGATCCTGCGGACATCTCGTACAACGGCGGAGCCGGTACGATGACGAATTGCCGCATGGCTGCCACGTCGGACCTGGCGCTGTCGCTGTCGCCCGCGGCGGTCCTCCTCCTCGGGGACAACCAGTACGAGAACGGCACGCTGGCGAAGTACCAGGCCTCCTATGATCCGAGTTGGGGGCGGCTGAAAGCGATCACGCATCCGATTCCGGGCAACCACGAGTACCTGACCACGGGGGCCGCAGGCTATTACGCCTACTTCGGCGCGGCAGCGGGCGATCCGGTGAAGGGCTGGTCCAGCTTCGACCTGGGGGGATGGCACCTGATCGGGCTCAACTCGAACTGCGGCGCGGTGGGAGGGTGCGGCGCGGCTTCGCCCCAGGGGCAGTGGCTGGCGGCGGATCTGGCCGCGAACCCCGGCGTCTGCACGCTCGCGTACTGGCACCACCCCCGCTTCTCCTCCGGGCCGCACGGCGACGATGCCACGACCGCGCCCTTCTGGGCTCAGCTCCATGGCGCGGGGGCGGACCTGGTGCTCACCGGGCACGACCACGGCTACGAGCGCTTCGCGCCGCAATCGGCGTTCGGGGCCGCCGATCCGGCGGGCATCCGAGAGTTCGTGGTGGGGACCGGGGGCAAGAACCTCACTTCCGTGACGACGGTGCGGGCCAACAGCGAGATCCGGAACTACGGCACGTTCGGGGTGCTGGAGCTGAAGCTGTGGCCGGACGGCTACGACTGGCGATTCATGGGCGTAGGCGGCGCGGTGCTCGACTCGGGGCGCGGCCTCTGCCACTCCGCGCTCCCCTCGGAGCCTTTGGACTTCTACACTCTGCCCCCCTGCCGTCTTGTGGATACGCGGACTGGGGCGCCCTTGGGCGCGGGCGTCCGCGCTTCATTCCCGGCGGCGGGATCCTGCGGAATCCCGGAGGAGGCGCGGGCGCTGGCCGTGAACGTCACCGCGATCGATGCCTCGAATGCGGGCAGCCTCACGGTCTTCCCCTCGGGCGCGCCCCTGCCCACGGCGCGCAGCGTGAGCTTTGGAGCCCTGCAAAGGCGCGCAAGCGGCTCGATCATCGCGTTGGGTGTGGCGGGCGAGATCGACGCGTGGTCGTCGAGCGCCACTCATCTTGTCGTGGATGTCACCGGCTATTTTGCTTCCACCGGCTTCTAGCCTGTCCGATAACTCCTCGCCGTTGTCCGATTCCTTCTCGCAGCTGTCCGAAAACTCTCGGGCGCAGTCCGAGAATGCGACACCGCAGTCCGAGCTTGCTACGCCGCAGTCCGAAAACTCCACGCTGCAGTCCGAAAACTCTCAGGGGGAGTCCGAAACCTCTCCACTGCAGTCCGAAAACTCTCGGCCGTGGTCCGAAAACTTTCGGCTCTAGTCCGAAAACTCTCGACGGTAGTCCGAAAACTTCGGAGCTCTGTCCGACGAATTCAGTCCGTAGTCCGAAAACTTCGCTGGTTGGTCCGATTAATTCGCCCGTTGGTCCGATTTATTCGGAGATTTGTCCGATGAATTGGGCGAGTAGTCCGATTACTTCGCGGTTCTGTCCGGAAACTCTCGGGTTTTGTCCGATCTAGCGGACCTTCCAGAGCTTGTGCTGCTGCACGGAGAGCCGCCACGGCGGGTTCTCCTTGCAGAGGTGGATGCACCAGTCCAGCGTGCGGGGATCGACCCGCTCCCCGTCGAAGGCGGGAGAGATGAGGTAGTGCTCGGCCTTCACAACGGTGCGGGGGATGGCCTGGCCGTAGCCGCGCACGTACTTGACCTCGTGCGCCGTGCGCTGGCGGATGGCGTGCTCGGCCACCTTGGGGCTCACCGTGATCCAGTCGATCCCGGGCGGCAGCTCGATGCTCCCGTTGGTCTCGACCGCGAGCTTGAAGCCGGCGGCGTGGAGGCCGTCGATCATCTCTGCATCCACCTGGAGAGCCGGCTCGCCGCCGGTCAGGATTACCCAGCCGCAGTTGGCGGAGAGCTGGCGCAGCTCCCCCACGATGTCGTCGAGCGCCAGGGAGCGGCCCGACTCGAACTCCGTGTCGCAGTCGAAGCCGTGCGTCTCCACCTTGCACGTCAGGTTGCAGCGGGAGAGGCGCAGGAAGAGGTTGGGCGTGCCGGCGCGCACTCCCTCCCCCTGCAGGCTGTAGAAGATCTCGTTGACGACATAGCCGCGCATCACGCCGGAATCCTAGCGCGTTGGCTCGATCCTTGCTCAGGCTGAATTCCGGCGGCGGAGCAGGCAGGCGGCCCCAGGGTCGAGGATGCTCTCTGGTAAGACCCGCCAACAGTTCCCCGACGGGAGCGTCCTTCTCGCCTGCCTCCGCCTCTATTTGATTGATCCTCATTCCCTCCCTAACGGGAGGGATTCTTCTAGCTGAGCGCAAATCCGGAGAACTCGGCGGCCAAGCGGTCGGTCAGGAGCGATACGCTCCGGCTTGGCTGGGGGAGAGTGCCCTGCCAGACCGGCAGGCCGTCCAGCCAGACCTGGACGTTCAGCTCCTCCACCTCGGCCCGGATCAGATGCCAGACCCGCGGATCGCAGCCCGGGGGGATCATGAACACGAAGCCCTGCAGGGCGATGCCGTAGCCGGAGCCCTCTTCCGGATCTTCCAGGGCGCGGGCGGTGACCTCCACCAGGAAGGTTGACTTCCTCACGTCGAGCCGGGCCTCCCCGGAAGATTTTGGCAGCGGCTGGCGAGCAGAGCCGCCGCCCGTGGACCACGTACCGCGGATGTCCCACGCCAGATCGAGACCGCCCGGCTTGTCGAAAAAGTCCAGGAAGGCAGGCATCGGAAGCCCCGACCGGGGCTCGGTCGAGGGGCCGTCGACGACGAGCTTCTTCCCCTCCCAGCCCATGGGGTCGATCGCCAGCACTCTGGCCCCTTCGTTCCAGCGGTGATAGACGCAGAAGAGCTGCCGGTTGTCCGGACCCCGCACGACCGAGTTGTGTCCTGGCCCGATCACCGTGCCCTCGATGGTGCGCAGAATTGGCAGCGGAGCCTGTTCCCACTCTCCCGTTTTTTCCAGGCTGCCGGTAACCGCGTAACCCACGCCGTAGGTCGGGTTCTGCCAGTTGCCGCCGCTGAACATCTGATAGTAGAGGCCCTCGTGCTTGAGCACGAACGGACCCTCGACCGTGTGCCAGCGCACGTATCCCTTCTCCGGCCGGTTCGGATGGTAGACGTGCCAGTCATGGCGCGGCAGCGTGACGGGCACGGGCTCCCCCGCCAGGGTGAACAGATCGAGCATCCGGTCGCGGACCGTCCCCGTGCCGATGTGGCTCCGGTCCAGGAAGTCGGTCGCGTAGAAGAGATGGCGGGAGCCGTCGTCATCCTGGAACACATGGGCATCGATGGCGAACGGCTCCGAGGTCAGCCGCCGGCCGCTGTCAACGAACGGGCCCGCCGGGTGCTCCGAGACGGCCACCCGGATCTCCATCCGCTCCTCGTTGCCGGCGCTGTAATAAAGGTAGAAGCGCCCGTTGTCATAGGTAACTTCGGGTGCCCAGTAGCAGGTATGGCCACCCGGGAGCGGCTCCATCGCACCTGGCATCGGTTCCCAATGGACCAGGTCGCGCGACCGGATCACGCCGAAGCAGCGGCCATCCGTCCAGAAGCCCGTGCAGTAGCCCCAGTACTCGCCCCGGAACTTGAAGACGAACGGATCGGGGAACGAGTGCGGCCAGACCGGGTTGGCGTAGGTCAAGCGGAGGCCAGCTCCAGGGCCGGAGTGAGCTCTCCCACCGCTTCCATGGGATCGGCCATATAGGACTGGAAGCGCTCCACCAGATGCGTCGCCTTCCAGCGCGGGCCTTCATCCTGAATCGTGTACAACCCTAGATCCAACCGGTAGTCCTTCAGAGGCCGGCGGCCCATGCGGTACTTCCAGTCGATCATGGTGAACATAGGGAACCAGGTGTAGCCCAGGACGGGGACGCCATCCGTACGCAGGCGGCGGATCGCCGCCATGGACGCATCCAGCCAGCGCTCCCGCACCTCGACCGAGCCACGGGCGCTGGTCTCGGTGATCATCACCGGGGCGTCGTAGCGGGTCTGATAGTCCCGGATCAGATGCTCGAAGCCGGCGCCATCCTGCTCCACCGCCCGGTAGCGCAGGCGGCCGTTGCGGTCCACGGACAACTGCTGGGTGGACCACTGCGGATAGAAGTTGAGGCCGATCACGTCCAGAGGGACTTGCTGGCGGGCGAGGTCGCGCAGCTCATCCGGGCCGGCGCCGTTGCGCACGAGCCAGGTGAAGAGCGGATGGTCGTGGTCCACCCGGCCCGAGATCAGGTCGAACGCGAGGTAGCCGCGCCGCTGGTCCTCGACCGCCAGGGCGTGCAGGTCGGTCCGCGCCGCCCGCGAGAGGCCGGTCGCCTCCACATGGACCATGAGCGCGCCGGGATCGACCTCCTTGATCGCCTCGACGGTGCGGACGATCCCCTTGGCGAGCTGCAGCAGGATCCGGATGTAGCCACCCTCCCCGCGCAGGTAGGGAGGCCAGAGCCCGCGCTTGCCGCAGAACAGGGCATTGACCAGCGGCTCGTTGAGCGGCGTGTACCAGCGCACGAGCCCCTTGTAGCGCTCGGCGACCGCTTTCGCATAAGCCGCCACGGCCCGCGGATACTCGTCGCTCGCGAACTCCCGGCGCAGCCAGAAGGGGCAGCCGTAGTGCATGAGGTCGAGGATCGGGTTGATCTTCAATTCCTCGACCATGTAGGGGATCACCTGGTCGGTCCAGCTCCAGTCGAACTCGCCGGGCAGCTTCTCCACCCGATACCAGGGGATGCCCCAGCGCAGAGCGCGCACGCCGAGGCCGCGGGCGAGGTCGAGGTCCTCGCGCCAGTGCTCGTAATGGCCCATGAGCTGGTACTCGTCGAGGGCGCGATGCCCGGGGCGTGTCTGGGGGACGAACGTGTCTTCGATGCCGCTGGCCCAGAGGAATTCGGAAGCCTCCGGCCCTGGCAAGAGGGGGTGATACTTCACAGCGTCTACATCTCCAAAGATCGTTGCGGCGGACCCTACCACAGAGAGAACGGGCGGCCTAGATCCTGGAGCTCAATCGATGTGGCCCTTGCGTCCCTTTCCCTTCTTGAACGCTTCCACTCCCGCCGCGGCCTCGCCGCTGCGGATGACCTCGGCGCCATTCCGCGCCTCGATCCGGAGCCCTTTTTCGAGCCGGTTCCCCAGCCCCTCGTAGACGGACCTGCGGTCCTGGATCAGACAGCCCTGGGGAAACGCGGCGATCTGCTGGGCAAGCTCCAGGGCGCGGCGGAGAGACTGCCCCGGGGGGACGATCTCGTTCACGAGCCCCATGGACCGGGCCTCTTCCGGGGAAACCGGGCGGCCCGTAAGGATGAGGTCGAGAGCGCGGCCGAGGCCCACGATCCGTGGAAGGCGCTGGGTGCCACCATCGACCAAAGGGACTCCGAAGCGGCGCTCGAAGCAGCCGAGGACCGCGGTGGTGTCCGCGATCCGCAGATCGCACCAGCAGGCCAGTTCCAGCCCACCCGCCACGCAATAGCCAGCGATCGCCGCGATCGTGGGCTTGCTCACGGAGAGCCGCGTGAACCCGAGAGGGCCGCTATCCCCTTCGATCTCCGCGGAGAGCGCCTCCAAGTCGGCAAGGTCGGCACCGGAGCAGAACACCTCGTCGCCCCCGGTCAGGATGGCTACCTTGGCGCCCGGATCCTTGTCGAACGCGAGCCAGGCTTCCCGGAGCGCCTTGGCTGTCTTCGCGTTGATGGCGTTCCGCACCTCGGGCCGATGGATGCGGAGGATGCGGACGGGGCCTTCGTCGGTGATCACCAGACGATCAGGCATCTACTGGAGGTGCTCGACCGAGGTAAGGCGTCCCTCTCGGGCGTCCTGTTCAGCGGCCGAGAGCCGTTCCAGGAACCCGGGAATCTGTACAAGCTCCTCGGTAGCCTCGTTGGACTCCCGCTCTTCCAGGTAAGCGAGGAAATCATCGGCCACTCTCAGCCTTTCGGGAGACAGGGTTTCAAGCCGTTTCTTGGCACGGCGCAGCGTCACAGTCGTGGGACTCATGACTCGATTATAAGCTTCCTCTCCCCTTCACCTTCACCGCGGTCATAAGGATCTCCACCTGCGCTCCGCCCGGCAACGCCGCGACAGCTAGGGCCGCTCGGGCGGGCGGGCTCTCCTGGAAATAGGTGGCGTAGACCTGGTTCATGGCCTGGTAGTCGTCGATGCTCACCAGGAAGACCTGCACCTGCACCACGTCCTTGAGCGAATAGCCGGCGGCTTCCAGGACGGCCTTGCAGTTCTCGATCGCGCGGCGGGTTTCGGCCTGCACTCCCCCTTCGACCAGCTTGCGGGTAGCCGGATCGAGCCCGATCTGGCCGGCCAGGTAGAGGGCGTCTCCTACTTGAACTCCCTGCGAGTAGACGGCCAGCGCCTTGGGCGCGTTCTCGGTCGCGATGATCCGGCGCTGGGGGGTGGTGGCGCAGCCGGAAAGGACCAAAAGGACCAAAGGGACAGCAAGGACGGAAAGGACTCTCACGCGGGCAATCCCCTTTCGACGACGTTTTCCATGACCTCGCAGAAGCGGTCGATCTCCTCCAGGGTCGTGTAGACGCTGGGGGTCACTCGCAGCCCTTCGAACTCGGGGTGAATGATCGGGGTCACTAGGATGCGGTGCTTGTCCCAGAGATGCTGGGCGAGCTTGCCGGTCTCCACTTTGGGGATCTGGACGGTTCCGATCCCGCAGGAGAGCCCGGGCTTGAGGCTCGTGTGGAGCTTGATTCCTCCGTGTGCGAGCAGGCGGTTGGCCCAGCGGTCCCTCAGGAAGCGGAGGCGCTCTTCCTTGGCCTTCGGGCCGATTCCTTCGTGGAAGGTCAGGGCCTCGGCGATCGCCAGATGGTTGGCTGCCGGATGGGTCCCGATCTCTTCGTACTTGCGGATGTCGGCGTCCATCTCGCCGGGCGCGGCCATGAGCGGCCAGAGGCCGCGGATCTTGTCCCTGCGGACGTAGAGCATGCCGGTGCCGTGCGGAGCGAAAAGCCATTTGTGGAGGCTGGTCGCGTAGTAGTCGCAGCCCAGGTCCGCCTGGTCGAATTCGAAGTGCGCGAAGGTGTGGGCGCCGTCCACGATCACGGGGATGCTCCGCTCCCGGCCCAGCTCCGCGAGCTGCCTCACCGGGAGGATCTGCCCGGTCAGGTTGATCATGTGGCTGACCAGGATCAGCTTCGTCTTCGGCGTGACCGCCTTGCGGTACAGCTCCACGATTTCGCCGGGCTCCTCCGCCGGGACCGGGATCGAGATCTTCTTCACCACGATCCCTTCCCGCCGCGCCCGCTGGTCGAAAGTGGCGAGCATCCGCGGATAGTCCTGAGTCGTCGTCAGGACTTCGTCCCCGCGCTGCAGGTCGAAGCCGAACTGGCAGGTTTGCAGGCCTTCGGAGGCGTTGCGGGTGATCGCGATCTCCTCCGGATCGCAGCCGAACGCCCGGCCCAGGCGTTTGCGCGTCCCCTCCTTCTGCGGCTCGAGGATCTGCCAGAGCGCGTAGGGCGGCGGCGCCGTGTTCGAGTAGTCCAGGTGGCGCTTCATGGCCTCCTGGACGATCGCGGGCGACGGGCTCACGCCGCCGTTGTTCAGGTTGACGATGCTCCTGTCCACCGTGAACGCCTGCTGGATCTCGAACCAGAAGCGCTCGTCCTGAGGGGACAGATCGGCGGCAGCAGCGAGCGCTGCTCGGGACCGGAAGGGATTGAGCACCGCGGCGGCCCCGATAGCGGTGATCGCTGCGGTGCCCATCAACTCTCGGCGGCTGTACATGCGGCGAATCCTAGCGCCAATCTTCCCCTCACGTGATGAGGGGGCTTGACAGGCCCGCCAGCCTCGCGCATCCTTCCCCTCACACTGTTAGGGGAGAAGCCCAAGTCATGGCACGTACCTCTCTCGACCTGATGCATGGGACCGTCGCGGTCCTGATCCTGAAGACGCTCTCTTGGGGGCCGATGCACGGCTACGACGTCTCGCGCACCATCCGCCAGCGCAGCGAGGGGGCCCTGGGCCTCGAGGACGCCGCGCTCTATCAAGCTCTCCACCGCCTGGAGAGCAAGCGCTGGATCGAGTCCGAGTGGGGCGTCTCCGAGAACAATCGCAAGGCCAAGTTCTACCGCCTCACCGACGACGGACGGAAACAGCTCCAGTTGGAGCTCTCCACCTGGCAGCGCTACGCCACGGCCGTTTCCAAGGTCCTCGAGACCGCCTAGATGCGCCGTATTTTCCAGTTCCCCTGGCGCACGGCCGCCCAGGTGGCAGCCGACGTCGACGAGGAGCTCCAGTTCCATCTCGAGATGGTGGCGCGGGAGCTGATGGACGACGGCTGGCCCGAGGATGCTGCCCGGATGGAGGCAATCCGCCGGTTCGGGGACGTCGAAACGACGCGCAAGGTCTGCCGGCAGCTCGACGCTCACAAGGAGAAACAGATGAAGTGGATCAAGGCGCTCGAGGAGATCGGGCAGGACCTCCGCTATGCCTTCCGTCAGCTCGCCAAGAGCCCCGGGTTCACCCTGATCGCGATCCTAACGCTGGCGCTCGGCGTCGGCGCCACGACCTCGATCTTCAGTGTGGTCGACGGCGTGCTCCTGCGCCCGCTCCCCTTCCCCGAGCCGGAGCGCCTGGTCCGCGTCTATCCCGTGAGCGAGGAGGGAGAGCCGAGCTCGATCTCGGCCCTCAACTTCCTCGACTGGCGCAAGCAGAGCCGCACGGTCGAGGCGGCGTCGCTCCTGGACACCGGCTCCGTGAACCTGACCGGGACCGGCGGCGAGCCCGAGCGGCTTTCCGGCGCCTGGGTCAGCCCCGAGTTCTTTTCCGTGCTAAAGGCTCCCCTCCTCGCCGGCCGCGGTTTCGCCAAGGGAGAGGACAAGCCGGAGGCCGCCAACGTGGTAGTCCTCTCCGCGGAGCTCTGGCAACGGCGGTTCGGGGGCGACCGGAGCCTTGTCGGCCGGACGATCGACCTCAACGGCAAGCCCTACACGGTCATCGGCATCGCGGGCCGCAACCGCTGGCCTTCCATCGCCGACCTCTGGCTCCCGTTCGAGCTGAACGAGGACACCGTGGACCCGGACAACCGCGGCGCGATCTATCTCGCCATCGTGGCGCGCCTCGCCCCTGGGGTGTCCCTGGAGAAGGCCCGCGCCGAGACCCGTTCCATCGCGGCCGCTCTCGCAGCGGAGTATCCGGAGGACAATACCGGCTACCGCATGGACCTGGAGGGGATGCAGACGTTCATGACCGGGGACGTCCGCGTCCCCCTGCTGGTGCTGATGGGCGCCGTGCTCCTGGTGCTCCTGATCGCCTGCGTCAACGTGGCCAACCTGCTGCTCGTCCGGGCCTCGGGACGCGAGGCCGAGCTGGCCGTGCGCACCGCGCTGGGCGCCGGACGCCTGCGCATCATCCGCCAGCTCCTGACCGAGAGCGTCGTGCTCTCGCTCCTGGGCGGAGCGGCCGGTGTGGCCCTCGCGGTCTGGGCGACCCGGGCACTCGTTGCCCTCGCTCCGGAGCGGACGCCGCGGCTCCACGAGGTGGGGGTGGACGGCACGGTGCTGTTCTTCACCCTGGGTGTAAGCCTCCTCACCGGGCTGCTGTTCGGGCTGGCCCCGGCGCTCAAGGCATCGCGCCCGGATCTCGGGTCCGTGCTCAAGGAGGGCGCGCGCGGCGGCAAGGGCCGGGCCGCCACCGCCGCCCGCAGCGTGCTGGTGGTGCTGGAGACGGCGCTCGCCGTGCTGCTCCTCGCCGGGGCCGGGCTCCTCCTCCGCAGCTTCGGCGCGCTGTTGAGCGTCGATCCCGGGTTCGATCCGGAGGGCGCCCTCGTCTTCAACCTGGCGCCGCCGGAGTCGAAGTACGCGGACGACCCGCAGCTCCGCCAGCTCGCGGGCTCGCTTATGGAAAGGATGGAAAAGTTGCCCGGCGTCACCGCGGCGGGCGCCGCCTCGTTCGGCCGGCCGCTCGACCGTTCCGGGTTCACTCTCAGCTTCGACGTGGAGGGCCGGCCGGAGGCACTCCCGGGCGAGGAGCCCGCGATGCGCGTCGCCCTGGTCACGCCAGGCTACTTCAAGGCGCTGGGGCTGCCCGTGGTACGCGGCCGGACGTTTACGGACCAGGACCGCGGCGGTTCCACTCCGGTCGCCATCCTCACCGAGGCCGCGGTCCGCAAGTACTTCCCGAACGAGGAGCCGCTCGGCCGCCGCATCCTCCTCGGCTGGACCAACGACGGCGTCCGGCGAGGCGGCGAGGTCGTCGGAGTCGTGGGCGATTTCAAGCAGTCCACCCTGGACAACGAGTCGGACCCGCAGATCTTCCTGCCTTTCGACCAGGCCCCGATCGGGAGCCTGTCGGTGATCGTGCGCTCGACCGCCGACCTGGGCACCGTGGCCGCCGCGGCGCGCGCCCAGGTCCGTGAGGTGGACCCTGACCTCCCCCTCTACGAGCTGCAGACGCTGGACGAGGTGGTCTCGGCATCGGTCTCCCAGCCGCGCTTCTACATGCTCCTGCTCGGCGGCTTTGCTGCGGTCGCGCTGATCCTGGCCGCAATCGGGATGTACGGAGTGATCGCCTACGGCGTGAGCCAGCGCAGCCGGGAGATCGGCGTCCGCA
This sequence comes from uncultured Holophagales bacterium, assembly GCA_963741305.1. Taxonomy (GTDB): domain Bacteria; phylum Acidobacteriota; class Thermoanaerobaculia; order Multivoradales; family UBA5704; genus DATMER01. The sequence goes on from CAVUHL010000003.1 coordinate 2,360,412, forward strand.
TGGCCCTCGGCGCTTCGCGGGACCGGGTGGTACGCATGGTCGTGAAACAGGCGCTGATGCTGGCGGTCTTCGGCGCGGTCTTCGGGCTGGGGATGGCGCTGGTAGCGACCCGCGGCATGGAAAGCCTGCTGTTTGGGGTGAGCGCAATAGACCCGGCAATCTACGTGGCCGTGGCGGCCGTGCTGGTCCTGGTGGCCGGGCTGGCGAGCTATCTGCCGGCGAGAAGGGCGGCGCGGATCGATCCTCAGTTGGCGCTGCGCGGGGAAGTGTAGGGGCGGCCCTTGTGGCCGCCCTCCGGAGGGCACCCACGAGAGGTGCCCCTACATCACTCCGCCCGCTCCGACGGTATCCCGGTCACTTCCGACGACATCCCCGCTGCCTCGGCCGTGGCTGTTTCGGCGTCGGGGCGGCTTCCGGGCTTCTCGGGAGCCTGGGCTCCGGCGCGGCAGGCCGGGCACTCGTTGGGCGGATAGGACGGCAAGTCCAGCTTCAGCAGCGAGCGGAAGGGCACGTCGAACGGGTCGCGCCCCACGGTGCGGTCGATGATCGAGCCGATGGCCACGACCCTCGCGCCCTTGCTGGTGGCCAGGGCAGCGCACTCCAGGGTCGAGCGGCCGGTGGTGACCACGTCCTCCACGATCACCACCCGCTCTCCCTGGCGCAGGCTGAACCCGCGGCGGAAGCCCATCTCCTCGCTCTTGCGCTCCGTGAAGCGGAAGGGGACGCCGAGAGCCGCCGCCACCTCGTGCCCGATGATCACGCCGCCCAATGCGGGCGAAACCACCGAGTCGGGGTGCTGATTCCGGAGCAGCTCGGCGAGGTCCTCGCCAACCCTGCGGGCCCGCACGGGGTCTTCCAGCAGCAGCGCGCACTGGACGTAGGCGGTCGAATGAAGCCCGGAAGAGAGGAGGAAGTGACCGCGCCGCAGGGCGCCGCTCTCCTCCAGAAGACGTAGAAGAACCTGCTCGTTCTCAGCTTTGTCAGCTTTCACGGATGGGGTGCTCCTCTCGCCGGATCTCGTACTGGTCCAGCTTCTTGTAGAGGTTGCTTCGCGGAGTGTCGATCGCCTGCGCAGTCTGCGTGACGTTCCAGTTGTTCTCCTCGAGCTTGTAGATCAGGAACATCCGCTCGGAGAGGTCGCGGAACTCGCGCAGCGTCTGCACCGCCAGGAGCGCGCTGGACAGCTCAGGGCGCGCTCCGCCGGTGGCTGCGATCACATCCTCCCGGGTGATCTTGTCGCCCGGGGAGAGGATCAGCAGGCGTTCGACGAGGTTCTTGAGCTCGCGCACGTTCCCCTTCCAGGGTAGCGACTTCAGGTGCGCGAGGGCCTCCGGAACGAACTCCTTCGGCCGGTAGTTGTTGCGTTCGGCATAGCGCCGCACCATGTACTCCACGATCTGGGGTACGTCCTCCAAATGCTCGCGGAGCGCCGGGGTGCGGATCGGGATCACGTTCAGGCGGTAGTAGAGGTCCTCGCGGAACCGTCCCGCCTTGATCTCTTCTTCCAGGTTGCGGTGGGTGGCCGCAACGACCCGCACGTCCACCTGGACCGTCTTCTCCGCCCCGACCGGCTCGACCTCGCCGCTCTGCAGGACGCGCAGGACTTTTGCCTGGGTGCGGGCGGACATGTCGCCGATCTCGTCGAGGAAGATGGTGCCGCCGTCGGCGGCCACGAACTTGCCGGTCTGCCGCCGGACCGCGCCGGTAAAGCTCCCCTTCTCGTGCCCGAACAGCTCGGACTCGATCAGCTCGTCCGGGATCGCAGCGCAGTTGACCTGCACGAGCGTCCGGTCACGCCGGGAGGACTGGCGGTGGATTGCGCGCGCCACAAGCTCCTTGCCGGTGCCGCTCTCGCCCGTGATCAGGACGGTCGCCGGGGTGGGCGCCGCCTTTTCGATCGTCTCGCGCAACCGGCGCACGGCCGGCGCGGTGCCGACCATCTCGTCCGGCTCCTGGCGCAGGACGCTGTTCTCCGACTGCAGGCGCCAGGCGTCGACCGCGTTGCGCAGCGCGACCAGCACGCGCTCGCGCTGCAGCGGCTTCTCGAAGAAATCGTAGGCGCCGCGGCGGGTGGCCTCGACCGCGGTCTGGACGTCGGCGTGCCCGCTGATCATCAGCACCGGCATGTCGTAGCCGCGCTCGCGCAGGGCCTTGAGCAGGTCGAGCCCGTCCATCTCGGGCATCTTGATGTCGAGGAGGAGCGCGTCCGGGGGCCGTTCGGCCACACGGGTGAGCGCCTGCGGACCGCTGCCCGCCTCGTCCACCCGGTAGCCTTCGAACTCCAGGATCATGCGCAGGCTGTCGCGGATCGCCGCCTCGTCGTCCACCACCAGCACGGAGGCGCGGATGTTGTCAGTGGTTCTGGCCATGGTCGCTCATCAGTCTAGCAAGAAAAAGGCCGGCCCCCCCGAAGGAGCCGGCCAGAGTTGATCCCGTCCCCCCTCTCCCCAGCCCTCTCCCCCGTGCCGGGGGAGAGGGAGTCGGAGCCGAGGGTAAGCTGTCTACGGCACCTGCACGACTGCGAAGAACGGCTGGCCGCCCTGTCCCCGTGCGAAGGGCCTGACGTAGAGCCGGAGGTACGAGCCTGCCTTTGCGTCCTTGACGATGCCCTCGAACGCCTCGACGCCGTCCACTTCCTGGCCGTTGACCTCGGTGATGATCGTACCCGGCCGGACGAACTGCTCGTAGAGCGGGCTGGTCGGCGCGACCTGGGTGACGACCACGCCGTCGACGGTACCCGGGATGTCATGCATCTGGCGCAGGCTCTGGCTGAGGTCCTGGTACTGGATGCCCATCCACTCGATGCTGCTCTCGCCCTCCTCCTCGCTCTCCTCCTCGGCCTCGGCGACGGCGTTGCGCTCCGGCCGCTCTCCGAGCTTCACCTTGAGCTGCACGGGCTTGCCATTGCGCAGCACGTCCAGGTTGACCGAGGAGCCCGGACCCTTGTTCGCCACGTAGTTGATCAGGTCGCGGGTCGTCTTGATCGGGCGGCCGTCCACGGAAGTGATGATGTCGCCGTGGCGGACGCCGGCCTGCCCCGCGGGCGTATCAGCTTCGACCGAGGCGACGAGGGCGCCGTCCGTGGACTCCAGGCCGAAGGCGCGCGCCTGGTTCCAGTTCAGGTTGTTGATCTGGATGCCCAGGTAGCCGCGGCTGACCTTGCCCTTCTCGCGGAGCTGCGGCAGCACCTCCTTGAGCGTGTTCACGGGCACGGCGAAACCGATGTTCTCGGCGCCCCAGTTGATGGCCGTGGCGATACCGACCACCTCGCCCCGCAGGTTGACCAGCGGGCCGCCGGAGTTGCCGAAGTTGATCGCCGCGTCAGTCTGGATGAAGTTCTCGAAGGAGGCATCGCTGATACCCAGCGAGCGTCCCTTGGCGCTGACCACGCCGGTGGTGACCGTCTTGTCCAGGTTCAGCGGGTTGCCGATGACCATGGTCCAGTCGCCGACGCGCACGGCATCGCTGTCGCCGAGCTCCAGGAAGCGCAGGTTCTCGCCCGCGTTGATCTTGAGCAGGGCGAGGTCGGTGGCTTGGTCGGTCCCCTTGACCTCGGCCGGGAAGTCGCGGTCGCCGAGGTGGACCTTGACCTCGGTCGCGCCCTCGATCACGTGGAAGTTGGTCACGACGTAACCGTCGCGGCTGATGACGAAGCCGCTGCCGCCGGCGTCAGAGCGGAACGGGTCGCCCTCCTCGCCGCCTTGCCCCTGAGGCCCCTGGGGTCCCCGGGGGCCCTGTCCGGGCCCGCGCGGCGTGCCCTCCTCGCCGTCCTCCTGCTCCTGCCTGAAGCGGGGGCCGAAGAAGAACTCGAAGGGGTCCGTGCCCTGTCCCTGGCCTCGGCCACGGGGACGGTTCTCGATCGTCGCGGCCTGGATGGAGACCACCGCGGGATCGACCGCCTGGGCGAGGTCGGCAAAGCTGGGCAGAGCGGTGATCGGCGAATTGTTGCCTGCGATCTGGGTGGCGGACAGCGACGACTCGGCGTCGGCAGCCCCTCCCGGAACCGTCAGGTTGAGCCCGCCGGCCAGCACCATGCCGAATACCACCGCTCCTAGAACGAGCAGGAACGTCGTAAGTTGGCGCCTCTGGGTTGTACTCATGGGGACCGAAATCTCCTTTCTCTTCTCGCAACCGTTCCAAGCAATCGCCCTGCCAGGGAAATTCCAGAGGGAGAAGAAGATCTTTCAAGCCCTCATCGCGCCAGATTGGCACGCCGTCGAGACCTGCATGTGAAAGAGGCCCGCCGGGCTGGCGCGCGGGTTGCCGGCCGGAGTGCTAAAATGAACCGTCACCATGGAGTTGGTGAGCATCCTCGAGCGCCTTCCACCCGCCCCAGCGTCCCTCCTCCGCCTGATGGCCCTGCTCGCACCGGAACCCCTCCCGGTGGCGCTGCTCGTGGAGTGGGAAGGCGACCTCGAGGAGCTCGAACGCCACGGCCTGGTCTCCATCCAGGACAGCGAGGTCATGGTCCCTCCGGAAGTGCGGGAGGCGGCGCGGAGCCAGTTGGAACCTCCGAGCGATCCCCGGGCGTGGGAGGTCTGGGAGCCGCTGATCCGCCGCGCACTGGCGCTGGACGAGGCCGCTTTCGGCTCCTGCCATCCCCAGGTTGCAATCCACCTCAGCAACCTGGGGCTCGTCCTCCTGGAAATGGACCTTCTCTCCGAGGCCGAGCCGCTGATGCGCCGCGCCCTCGCCATCGACGAGGCCGCCCTCGGCTGCGATCATCCGAACGTCGCGGTCGACCTCTGCAACCTGGCGCGGCTGCTCCAGGTGGCGGACCGGCTTCCCGAGGCCGAGCCCCTGATGCGCCGCGCCCTCGCCGTGGACGAGGCCTGCTTCGGCAGGGATCACCCGAGCGTCGCCCGCGACCTCAACAACCTGGCCCAGATCCTCCAGGACGCCGGCCGTCCTCATGAAGCCGAGTTCCTGATGCGCGAGGCGGTGGAAGCCTTCAACAGGATCCTCGGGCCGGATCATCCGAGCACCCGGGGCGCCCGCAAGAACCTGGAGCTCCTCCTCGAAGAGCTTGGGTATCGCCACAACTGGTAAGCTCTCCGCCTATCGAACACAAGGAGTCCGCCATGGAGCTGATCCCGCTCTCTGCCCGATCTGTGACTGCAGCCATGATCCTGGCCCTGCTCGCGGGATGCGCTTCGCCGGCTCCCCCTGCGGCGCGCTCCCTTCCTCCGGCCGCGGCCCCAGCCCCGGCCCCGGCTCAGGAGGCAAGGACCGCGGAGCCCACGGTCTCCCTGGTCTGCAATCCGGAGGTCCGTAAGATCCCCTTCCCAGCGATGGGCATCCCTCTCTACACCAGCCTCCTCGACATGGCGCTCACGCCGGACCGCGTCTGGCTGCTCGTGGACCAGCACCACATCGTCGAAGTCGGAAGGAATCCGGACAAGCCGACCTTCCGCACGATCGTGGGCAAGGAGGACGCCACCTGGGATGCCCTGGATGTCGACCCGGTCGACGGCTCCCTATGGATCGTCTCCTTTCTGCGGCTCGAGCTGATCCACCTGATTCCGGACGGCAAGAGCACGATCGTGCGCATCCCCCGCCTGGAAGGGGAAGGCGGCTTCCGGGAGGTCATGGTGGACGAGGAGGCGGTCTACGTCGTCCCCACCTGTGCGGAGCACGCTCTCTGGAAGGTCGCCCGCGACGGCAAGCTCCTCGGGCAGGCCTTCCAGCGCGAAGGGGAAAAAGTGCCGCTGACGCTCCGCGAGGAGTTCACCCCCGAGGAGGGGCAGGGCTCAGTGGTCGGCTGCGTCCCAGTCGCGCTGGCCCGGGACCTCTCAGGCCGGATCACGGTCTTCGACGGCCCCTCCCGGGCGTTCTACCAGCAGGAAGCCGGCGAGTGGAAACCGCTCCTCGAGATCCCCGACCCGGAGCTGCCTTCCGGAGGGGTCCGGGTCGACAAGCCGGGCACCGAGGAGGCGATCTGGTCCCCCTTCTCCGGCGCCTCCGGCGACGCGCCCGCGTTCTTCTTCCTCGGGGAGGAGCCCGTCTTTCAGCCCGAGTTTGACCATGAAAAATCGAAGCCGGGCCGGATCGTGTTCAAGTACCTGCGTCCCGCATCTGAAGGGATGACCACGGCCTTCGAGCGTTGCCCGAGCATCTCCTGGAGCGGAAAAGCCCAGATCGTGACCGACCAGCACGGCTTCGTCAGCGCGATCGACAACCAGTTGATCCTGGGGACGCTCAGCGGTACGAACTAGACCGGCCCCGACCCTGGTCACCTGCCGCTCGGCGTTCACCGTCCGGCGCTCGGCCTCGAGACGGTTTCGCTTACCCTCCAGCACGTCCTGCTCGACTTCCGGCGCGTCCGTTCGAGCTCCAGCGCCTTTCGCCCGACCTCCAGAGCATCCCCCTCGGCCTCCGGCGCGTCCCGCTCGAGCTTCAGCGCGTGCCGCCCGAGCTCCAGCCGCTGCTCACGTCCCCCGAGCGAAGCCGCCCGGGGTCCGGCGGCATCCGCTCACCCTTCGATGGCGCCTGCTCGACCCTGCGCGGCAGCCGCCCGCCCCCTTGCGGCATCCGCCCGGCTCCGGTCGCGCGCGCTGGAGCTCGAGCGGATACCGCTGGAGCTTCGCCAGCTCGCGCTGGAGCTTGCGTGGGTGCGTCTGGACCTCGCGCCGCTGCGCTGGCCTCCGCAGTCCGAAGGGCCTGAACCGCACGCTGCCAGTAGTCGGAGACCTCAGGCGTCACAGGAACACGCCATCCCGCCGGGCGCTGCGATGGAGGCCGAACTCTCCGGCTTCGAAGACCTGCGCCGAGACCGGCGTGGCGTGGATCGGGGCATCGACCTCGAGTTGGACGGGATAGAGCGCCTCGACGATCGTCTCCAGATCCCGGCCCAATCGGACAGGACCGTCCAGCAGGACCATGAGGTCCAGATCGCTTCCCTCGCGGGCCTCGTTCCGCGCCTCGGAGCCATACAGGAGGACTCCCTGCAGGCGCTCCCGGAAGGCATCCTCCAGCCGGGTTCTGATCTGTTTCCGGATCTCGTGGCTCAGCAAGGCACTCCTCCGCTTCCAGGGCACAGCATATCAGCCGGTTCCCAGCTGAGAGATGCCGGCGGTCCCAGGCCCCCACCCCTCCCAGTGTCCGTGTCCGTCCGTGCTCTTCCCCTTTCCGGGAATGCCCACCCCTCCCGGAGCGTTGTCTCCCGTGTAGGCTCCTCCTACCCGGCCTGGTCCGGGCAAGGTATTCATCCGCAGCGACTTGCAGCAATCAGCCGGTTGGCCTATAATTCAACGGCCAGCTTGCCCTGACCGGAAACGGTCGGTAAAGGAGTGGGCCCGTGCCCACTTTTTTTGTTGGGACCGGATGAACTGAGATTGCTGAGACTGAAGGGACGACGACGAGAACGATGACGCAGACAACCAGCCGGATCGCAGAGCTTCAACCTGAGCTCGAGGCGATCGCCGCAGCCAACGGCTGCGAGCTGGTGCACGTCGAGCTCAAGGGCGGAGTCCTTCGCCTAATCCTCGACAAGCCGGAGGGCGTCACCCTCGCCGACTGCGAGGTGGTCGCCAAGCATTCGTCGGCCTATCTCGACGTGGCCGACTTCGGCAAGAGCCGGTACACCTTGGAAGTCTCCTCTCCCGGCCTCGACCGGGAGCTGTACAAGCCGGCGGACGTCGAGCGGTTCATCGGCAAGCTCGCCCGCGTGGCGATCATCGATCCGGAGAATGGCAAGAAGAGGACCGTGATCGGGCGCCTGCACGAGTTGCAGCCGTCCGAATCGGCAGGGGATTCAAAAGTGGTCGTGACAGACGACAAGACTGGCGAGCGGACCGAGGTCCTCTGGAAGGACATCCGGAACGCCCGCCTCGAGATCGAGCTCTAGGGAAACAGGGAAGAAGCCATGGCTCAAGCACAGACGGCGGACATCAATTTCAACGAGATCCTGCGCCAGGTCGCGCGGGAGAAGGACATCGACATGGAGCGCTGGATCGCGGCGCTCGAAGATGCGATGGCCTCCGCGGCCAAGAAGCAGCACAGGATCAAGGAGCCCGTGCGCGCCCATCTCGACCGCGAGACGGGCAAGTTCGACGCCTTCATCGTCAAGAAAGTCGTCGAGGAGGTCGAGGACCCCCTGGCCGAGTGGACGGTCGAGGAAGCCATCGATCACAAGGCTGACGCCAAGGTCGGCGACGAGATCCACTTCCCCATCTCCACCGAGGGGCTCGGGCGCATCGCCGCGCAGTCGGCGAAGCAGGTGCTCTACCAGCGCGTCCGCGAAGCCGAGCGCGAGAACGTCTACAACGAGTTCATCGACCGCGTGGGCGAGGTGCTCAACGGCACGGTCAAGCGCTTCGAGCGCGGCGACATCATCATCGACCTCGGCCGCACCGAGGCCGTCGTGCCGCGGCAGGAGCAGGCCCGCCACGAGCGCTACAGCCAGGGCGAGCGCATCCGCGCCGTGATCGTGGACGTGCACAAGCAGCCCAAGGGGCCGCAGATCGTGCTCTCGCGTACCGATCCGCGCCTGCTGGTCAAGCTTTTCGAGACCGAGGTGCCCGAGATCTACGACGGCACGGTGGTCATCAAGAACGCGGTCCGGGCGCCCGGCGAGCGCGCCAAGGTGGCGGTCTACAGCCGCGAGCGCGATGTCGACCCGGTCGGCGCCTGCGTCGGCATGAAGGGCTCCCGCGTGCAGTCCATCATCCGCGAGCTGCGCGGCGAGAAGATCGACATCATCGAGCACAGCGACGACCTCGTGACCTTCGCCCAGAGCGCGCTCGCGCCGGCCAAGATCACCCGTGTCTCCGTGACGCACCATGGCGACGTCCCGCACCTCGACGTGATCGTGGAGGACGAGCAGCTCTCGCTCGCCATCGGCAAGCGCGGCCAGAACGTGCGCCTGGCCTCCGAGCTGATCGGCTGCCGCATCGACATCAAGAGCGAGAGCGACGTCAAGGACGAGGTGGCCGACGCGCTGGCCCGCATGCTTCAGAGCGCCGTCGACGGCCCGGGCGCAGCTTCCGCGGGGATCGGCGGCGTGGCCGCGGCTCCCGGCATCAGCCCCGAGCTCGCGCTCCTTCTGGACGAGGCCGGCCTCGGCGACGCCGATACGATCGTTCAGTACGACCGCGATTCCCTGCTGGAAGTCGAGGGCATCGACGAGGAGCTCGCCGACAGCCTGTACGCGTGGGCCGAGGCCCAGGTGCGGGCGAGCGAGGAGCGGGCGGATGCCGACATCGGCGCCACGTTCCGTGCTCCCGCGCCCAAGTCCGGCGGCATGGGCGACGACGACTTCATGGCGGCCCTCAGCCGGGCTTTCCAGGAGAGCGAGCAGCAGCGCGGCGCCTCCTCCAAGGGCCCTGCCGAAGAGGATGAGGCCGGCGTAACGGCCAGCGAGGGCACCGAGGGCAAGGAGCCGCGCGAAGAGTAAGCCGGAGAGTTTTGCAGGTGATTCGCGGGTAGGACATAAAGGAGCTCTAGAAGATATATGGGAAAGATTCGAGTCCAGGACCTCGCCAAGATGATGGGGATTTCCAACCAGGACCTCGTCTTCAAGTTGAAGTCCATCGGAGTCCGTGTCGAGGGCGATGACGCGGCTATCGACACCGACATCATCCAGGCGATCCTGGCAGGTAAGAAGCTCCCCCATCCGCGGGAGGTGATCCTGCGTGACGAGCAGTCGCCCGTCGCGGTCGATCAGACCCGCCGGCGTGCCGGCGGTGCGCCCACTCCGCCGCCCACGGCGCCCCGGCGTCCGCTCACGAACCAGATGCGGCCGCAGCGCCCGCGCACGCTCATCCAGAAGGTCGAGCCCAACATCCGGGAGCTGCCGAGCAGCGAGCGGCAGATGGGGGCCTCGGCGCTCGCGGCAGCTGCGCCGGGCATCGAGGCTTCGGCACCGCTCCATCAGGCTCAGGCCCTGCCGTCCGCGGCCGAGCCCGATCTGCCGCCTCAGCAGGAGGCGGTCTCCGGCGTGCCCTCCGAGGCTACGGCCGTGCAGCCCGAGATGGTTCCGGTCCCCACGCCGGCTTCGCCGGTCCAGCCGCCGCCGCCCGCGCAGGCTGCTCCGCCGCTGTCCGGCCGGCCGTCTCAGCCGCCCAGGACGGGGAGCCGCATCATCTCGACCCCGGGCCAGCCCGGCCACATTCCGGCGCGCACGAGCCCGCCGCCCCGGCCGGGCGCACCACCGTCCCAGCCGCGGCGGGACGCCCCTTCGCAGGGCCGTCCCGGGTACAGCTCGGGGTACGGAGCCGCGGGGTCCGGATCGCCGGCCAGCCGGCCGTCCTCCCCCTCTGCTCCTCCGAGCCGCGGCGTGTCTTCCGCTCCCCCTCCGGGACGCGGCCCTTCCTCGGCGCCGCCCTCGGGAGGCGACGACAGGCGCAGGGACAGCCGGGACAAGAACAGGAAGCCGATCAAGAAGGCCGGTCCGCGTCCCGTCGAGCAGGAAGAGGATCTGACCGGTTTCAAGGGCACCCTGGAGGAGCTGGAAGAAGAGGTCAATCAGGGTTCGGCCGGCGCCAGCCGGCGCAAGCGCCGCATCCTGGCGCGCAATGAGGACGAGGGCGGCAAGCTCCTCACCTTCAAGAAAGCCGCGCCGGCAGGCCCGGTGATGATCGGCGAGGGCATGACCGTCCGCGAGTTCGCCGAGAAGCTCGGGGTCAAATCCCGCGACCTGATGAGCGCGCTGTTCAAGCGCGGCATCCTGGCCAACATCAACCAGGTGCTGGATACGGAGCTCGCGCAGAAGCTCGCCACCGACCTCGGCGTCGAGGCCATGGTCGTCTCCTTCGAGGAGGAGGTCCAGCTCCGCGAGGAGCAGCATGGCAGCGAGCAGCCGGAGAATCCCTCCAAGGTGGGCAAGGTCGTCCGCGCGCCGGTCGTGACCATCATGGGCCACGTCGACCACGGCAAGACCTCGCTCCTCGACGCCATCCGCTCCGCGAAGGTGACCGAGTCCGAGGCCGGCGGCATCACCCAGCACATCGGCGCCTACCAGGCCGAGGTCAACGGCCGCAAGGTCGTGTTCCTCGACACGCCGGGCCACGAAGCGTTCACCATGATGCGTGCCCGCGGCGCCCGGGTGACCGACATCGTGGTCCTGGTGGTGGCGGCCGACGACGGCGTCATGCCGCAGACGATCGAGGCCATCGACCACGCGAAGGCAGCCAAGGTGCCGCTGATCGTGGCCATCAACAAGATCGACAAGGCCAACGCCAACCAGGACCGGGTCAAGCGCGAGCTTTCCGAGCGCGGCCTTATGCCTGAGGACTGGGGCGGCGACACGGTCATGGTGCCGGTGTCGGCGGTCAAGAAAGACGGCATCTCCGATCTGCTGGAGATGATCCTGCTCACCTCCGACATCCTGGAGCTCAAGGCGAGCCCCGAGATCGCCGCGCAGGGCGCGGTGCTCGAGGCGCGCAAGGAAGTCGGGCGCGGCATCGTCTCCACCGTCCTGGTGCAGAACGGCACGCTCAAAGTGGGCGACATCTTCGTCTCCGGCGCGACCTGGGGCCGCGTGCGCTCCATGAGCGACGACAAGGGCAAGCGCATCAAGGAGGCCGGGCCGGCGACGCCGGTCGAGGTCACCGGCTTCAACGACCTGCCGGACGCGGGCGACTTGATGCAGGTGGTCGAGGACGAGTCCAAGGCGCGCGGCATCGCCGAGTACCGCCAGCAGGAACAGCGGAGCCGCGACCTCGCCCCCGGGCAGGGCCGGCTCTCGCTGGAGCAGCTCTTCAGCCGCATCCAGGAAGGCGACGTCAAGGATTTGGCCGTCGTCGTCAAGGCGGACGTGCAGGGCTCGCTCGAAGTGCTGCGCGACGCGGTGACCAAGGAGAGCACGGAGAAGGTCAAGGTGCAGGTGCTCCACGCGGGCATCGGCGCCATCACGACCAACGACGTGCTGCTCGCGTCGGCGTCGAAGGCGATCATCATCGGCTTCAACGTCCGTCCCGAGCGCAGCGCCGTCGAGCTGGCCGAGAAGGAAGAGATCGACATCCGCCTGCACACCGTCATCTACGAGCTGATCGACGAGCTGAAGAAGGCCATGACGGGCCTGCTCGACCCGACGTTCCGCGAGGTGACGGCCGGCCGCGCCGAGGTCCGGGACACGTTCAAGGTCCCCAAGATCGGCACCATCGCGGGCTGCCACGTGGTCGAGGGAGTCATCCCCCGCACCGCCGGCATCCGGCTCTTACGCGACAACCGCGTCATCTACGAAGGGAAGATTGCCTCGCTGCGCCGGTTCAAGGACGATGCCTCCGAGGTCCGGAGCGGCTTCGACTGCGGTATCGGCCTGGAGCGGTTCCAGGACTTCAAGCCGGGCGACTTCATCGAGGCGTACACCCGCGAAGAGGTGGCGCCCGTTCTGTAGGGGTCCTCGGACTCCCGCATCACCGACAATTGGGAGAGGAAGGGGCGCGGCCAGCGCCCCATCCGTTGGAAGGCCGTTCATGCCGATGACCATTGGGGTCTCCAGCTTCGAGCTGCACCTCCCTTCCGCCCGCAGCCTGAAGGACAAGCGGCGGGTCGTAAAGTCGCTGATCGACCGCATCCATCAGCGTTTCCGGGTGTCGATCGCGGAGACCGGGTTTCATGACCTGCACCAGCGGTCGGAGATCTCGATGGCGGTGATCACCAACGGCGAGAGCGAGATGGAGAACCTGATGGAAGAGGTGCGGAACCTGGTGGAGGGCGTCCCGGAGCTGTACCTGACGCGCTGGGACCCCCAGATCCTTGAGGGGTTGGAGGGGATGCAATGACGCGGCGGACCGAGCGCGTCTCGGACCTGCTGCGGGCGGAGCTCGCCGACCTCATCCTGCGGGAGATCAAGGATCCCCGCATCAGGCTCGTCAACCTGACGGGGGTCGAGGTGACGTCAGACTTGCGGCGCGCCATCGTGCGCGTCTCGGCGCTCGGTGACGACACCCAGCGTGAGGAGGCGGTCGAGGCTCTGCGCCACGCACGGGGGTTCCTGCGCACGGAGCTGTCACGCCGGCTCCGCACGCGGGTGACGCCCGAGCTCATTTTCGAGCTCGACCGCGGAGCCGAGCACAGCCAGAAGATTTCTGACCTCTTGGAGAGTCTAAATGGGCGGGATGAAAGCTCCTGAAGATCTGCTGAAGAAGATCCGGCTCGGCAACCGGTTCCTCCTCACCAGCCATATCAATCCGGACGGCGACGCCATCGGCTCCGAGCTGGGCCTGGCGCGCCTGCTGCGCAGCATGGGCAAGGGCGCCGTGGTCTGGAACCGCGATCCGATCCCGACCATCTACCGTCCGCTCCCCGGCAGCGACCGGGTGCACACGGGCGAGGAGCCGCCGGCCGGGTTCCCCGACCGCTTCGACGCCATCATCGTGCTGGAATGCCCGAGCCCCGACCGCACCGGTCTGGAGCAGCACCTCTCCGCCCGGCCGATCATCAACATCGACCATCACCTGGGCAACCAGCTCTACGGCTCGGTGAACTGGGTCGACTCCGCAGCTCCAGCTGTCGGCGAGATGGTCTACCGGCTGGCGCAGGGGCTCAAGCTCACCCTCGATCCCGAGACGGCGAGCTGCCTCTACCTGACCCTGGTCACGGACACGGGCGGTTTCCGCTTCTCCAACGCGACCCCGGCCGCTTTCGAGGCCGCTGCCGCCCTTGTGCGCGACGGCGCCCATCCCGAGCAGGTCTCGCAGTGGCTCTACGAGAGCCAGCCGCTGGCGGTCGTCCGCCTGATCGGCGAGATGCTCCAGACCCTCAAGCTCCACGAAGACGGCCGGGTCGCGACCGCCCTTCTGACCCCCGCGATGTTCGACCGCGTCGGCGCCCAGCCCGGCGACTCCGAGGGGCTGATCGACTTCCCGCGCTCGATCGCGGGCGTCGAGGCCGTGGCCCTGATCCGCCAGCGCGAGGACGGTACGCACAAGGTCTCGCTGCGCAGCCGCGGCGAGGTCGACGTCGAGAAGATCGCCCGCCACCATGGCGGCGGCGGTCATCGCAACGCTGCCGGTTTCGTGCTCGAAGGGGACGGCGAAGCGGCACGGCAGAAGGTCGCCGAGGCCCTGGCAGCCGCCCTCAACCCAGCTGCAGTAGCCGAAGAGGTTCGCGAGGGGGCCTAGTCTGGTGGAGATGAGAGACGGACTGTTGCTGGTCGACAAGGAGCCTGGCCTGACCTCGCACGACGTGGTGCAGAAGGTGCGGCGGCTCCTCAAGCAGAAGAAGATCGGTCACTGCGGCACGCTGGACCCGGACGCCACGGGCCTGCTGCTGCTGACGCTCGGGAGCGCCACGCGGCTCACCCGTTTCCTGATCCGTGCGCCCAAGGTCTACGAAGGGACCATACAGCTCGGCTCCTCCACCGACACCTACGACGCGTCGGGCCAGGTGGTGAGCCAGGCCTCTCCTGACGCAGTCGCCGCTCTGACCCACGAAGCCGTGGCAGAGGGGATGAAGCGCTTCGAGGGGGTCATCGAGCAGAAGGCCCCTGCCTACTCCGCCAAGAAGGTCCAGGGCGTCAAGTACTACGAGCTGGCGCGCAAGGGTGAAGAGGTCCCGGACGAGAGCAAGGAGATCACCGTCTACGAGTTCTCCCCCATCGGCGAGCTCGGGGAGGGTATCGGCGATGGCCGCTTCCGCTTCCGCCTGGGCTGCTCTTCCGGCACCTACGCCCGCGGCCTGGCGCACGACCTGGGCGCGGCCCTCGGGGTCGGCGGGCATCTGGCGGAGCTGCGGCGCACCCGCATTGGCGGGTTCCAGGTCGAAGACGCGGCGACGTTCCGTGGACTGGAAGAGCTGGTCCAGTCGGGCGAGCCTGCCGGAGCGACGTGGATCCCGTTCGACCAGATCCCCCTCCCCTTCGGCGAAGTCATGGCCGACCCGCAGCAGGAGACCCGCATCAGCCATGGCCAGACCGTGCTGGTGCGCGAGCTCGCGGGCGAGGAGGGGGACTGGGTCAAGCTGATGAACCGGAGGCGGGAGTTCATCGCCGTCGGCACCGTCGTGGAGAGGATTGGCAGCGCGGGCGTGGGCATCGTCCAGCCCAAAGTGGTATTCCGATAATAGGCCGATAGAGGACAGATACCTGGCTCGTGCTACAATGCCGAGCCGAATGGAAATGTAAGGAGGAGTTTGCTTTGGCGCAAACCGTGGAAATCAAAGAGAAGATCATTCAGGACTACCGGGTGCACGATCAGGACACCGGCTCGCCGGAGGTGCAGGTAGCCCTGCTCACCAGCCGGATCCTCGAGCTGACGGAGCACTTCAAGACCCACACCAAGGACCACCATGGCCGCCGCGGGCTTCTGAAGCTCGTGGGCCGCCGCCGCCGCCTGCTCGACTATCTCAAGCGGCAGGACGTCGAGCGCTATCGCGCAACCATCGAGCGCCTCGGACTCCGCAAGTAGGCAGCTCCCGCCGCATACCCGGCAGGTCCCGACGCAATTATCCGTCGCCTCGGGACCGCCCACCCCCTTCCGGGCCCCAATACCCCGGGCATTTGAGCCGGCCACGGCTCTGACGCGGCGAAATTGTAGGCAGACGAGAGAGAAAGAGACGAGAAAGAAAAGAAAACCATGAAGCAACGAAGAGAAGTCAACGTTGGAGAGAGCACCCTCATCCTGGAGACCGGCCATCTGGCCAAGCAGGCCGACGGATCGTGTACGGTCCGCCTCGGCGACACGGTCGTCCTGGCCACCGCCTGCATGGACGACCGGGGCGGCATCGAGCGGGACTTCCTGCCGCTGACCGTCGACTACCGGGAGTACACGGCCGCGGCCGGCAAGATCCCCGGCGGCTTCTTCAAGCGTGAAGGCCGGCCCACGGAAAAGGAAGTCATCACCTCCCGCCTGATCGACCGTCCGCTCCGCCCCCTGTTCCCCGACGGCTACTTTGCCGAGACCCAGATCATCGGCTTCTGCCTCTCGGCGGACGGCGAGAACGATCCGGACATCCTGGCCATCAACGGCGCCTCGACCGCGCTCGTGCTCTCGAACATCCCCTTCTACCACCCCATCGGGGCGGTGCGGGTGGGGCTGATCGACGGCGAGATCATCATCAATCCGACCAACAGCCAGCGCGACGTCTCGGACCTCGACCTCGTGGTCGCCGGCACCGAAGAGGCCGTGGCGATGGTGGAGGCTGGCGCCAACCAGATCTCCGAGGCGATGATGCTCGAGTGCATCTTCCGGGCTCACCTGGAGATCCAGAAGATCATCAAGGCCCAGCACGAGCTCTACCGCGAGAGCACCAAGCAGAAGCCGAGCTGGTCGGCCCCCGAGGCCTATCCCGAGTCGCTCTACGAGCAGGTCAAGGGCGACATCTACGCTCAGCTCAAGGCCGGGCTGTTCACCAAGAAGAAATTCGAGCGCAAGGACGCGGTCAAGGCCGTGACCAAGCCCTACCTGGACCAGATCCCGGCTGACGAGCCCAACAAGCGCAAGCAGGTCGGCAAGGTCATCACCCGCCTGGAGGAGGAGATCCTCCGCGAGGTGGTGCTCAACGACCGCACCCGCTTCGACAGCCGGCGCCTGGACGAGATCCGGAACATCGACATCGAAGTCGGCCTGCTCCCACGGACGCACGGCTCGGCGCTCTTCACCCGCGGCGAGACGCAGGCGCTCGTCTCCTCCACCCTGGGCACCAGCCGCGACGCGCAGGTGATCGAGGAATACGAGGGCGAGAGCATCCAGAAGTTCATGCTCCATTACAACTTCCCGCCCTTCTCCGTGGGCGAGGTGAAGTTCCTGCGCGGCCCCGGCCGCCGGGAGATCGGCCACGGCGTGCTGGCCCGGCGCTCGCTGCTGCCGGTGCTGCCGCACGAGGACGAGTTCCCGTACACGATCCGCGTGGTCTCGGACATCCTGGAGTCGAACGGCTCCTCGTCCATGGCCACGATCTGCGGCGCTTCGCTGGCGATGTTCGACGCCGGTGTCCCGCTGCTCGCTCCGGTCGCCGGTGTGGCCATGGGCCTGATCAAGGACGGTGACAACTTCGCCGTCCTGACCGACATCGCCGGCCAGGAAGACCACTACGGCGACATGGACTTCAAGGTCGCCGGCACCCGCGACGGCATCACCGCGCTGCAGATGGACATCAAGATCACGGGCGTGACCCGCGAGATCATGCAGCAGGCGCTCGAGCAGGCGCGCGTGGGCCGGATGCACATCCTCGGCCTCATGGAGCAGACGATCCCGCAGCCGCGGATCGACATCTCCAAGTTCGCGCCGAGGCTCTACACGATCCAGATCTCGAAGGAGAAGATCCGCGACATCATCGGACCCGGTGGCAAGACGATCCGCTCGATCATCGAGGAGACCGGCTGCCAGATCGAGGTCGGGGACGACGGCCGGGTGGTCATCGCCTCGCCCGACGAGCCGGCGGCGAAGCGCGCGATCCAGATGATCGAGCGCCTCACCGAGGTGCCCGAGGTGGGCAAGCTCTACACCGGCCAGGTCCGGCGGGTCGAGGCCTACGGCGCCTTCGTGGAGATCATGCCGGGCACCGACGGCCTGGTGCACATCAGCGAGCTCGCCCCCTACCGCGTCCGTGAGACGTCGGACGTGGTCAAGGAAGGCGACGAGATGACCGTCAAGGTCATCTCCATCGACGAGACCGGCCGCGTCCGGCTCTCGCGCAAGGCCGTGATCATGGAGGCTCCCGACTACGATCCCTCGCAGTACGAGGGCATGGAGATGGCCATGGCGGGCGGCGGCGAGGGCGGCGAGCGCGAGCCGCGTAGTGACCGCGGTGGCGATCGGGGTGGGCGTGGCGGTGACCGTGGTGGACGGGGCGGCGGGCGGGGTGGCGACCGCGGTGGTCGCGGCGGCGGTGGCGGCGGACGCAGGTAGTCCCCTCTTCCTTCCGTGTCCAAGGGCGGTCCTCCGGGGCCGCCCTTTTCATTTAGACTCCCTGCCATGATCGGCCGCAACGACCTCGTCGCCTACCTCGATGAGTACCTGGACGCCTCCAACGGCCGCGACTACGGTCCGAACGGCCTGCAAGTGGAGGGCAAGGACGAGATCCGCAAGGTCGTGACGGGCGTCTCCGCCTGCCACGAGCTGTTCGTCCGCGCTCGGGAAACCGGGGCGGATGCCGTCCTGGTCCACCACGGGATCTTCTGGGACGGGGCGCCACGCGTCCTCACCGGCTACATGTTCCGCCGGGTGGCCGAGCTGATCCAAGGCGAGATGAGCCTCCTCGCCTACCATCTCCCCCTGGACCGACATCCCCGGTTGGGCAACAACGCCCTGGCCTGCCAAGCCTTCGGGCTCACCGACCTGGGGCCCTTCGCCCTCCACGAAGGGCTGCCTATCGGCTACAAGGGGAGGTTCCCGGAGCCGATCCCCACCGCCGAGCTCGTTTCACGCTGCGAAAGGATCTATCAGCAGAAGCCGCTCGCGTTCCTGGACGGGCCCGATCCGGTCCGCACGCTAGGCATCGTGAGCGGCGGCGCCCAGAGGGAGTTCCAGGTGGCAATCGGCGAGGGGCTAGACGCCTACATCACCGGCGAGGTCAGCGAGTGGGTGATGAACGTGGCCCGCGAGGAGAAGGTCCACTACCTCGCCGCGGGCCACTACGCGACCGAGCGCCTTGGAATCCGCGCCTTGGGGGAGCACCTGCGGGAGAAGTTCGGTCTGGAAGCCGAGTTCATTGACGTGCCAAACCCGGTGTAGAAAAAGGCTTTCTTGCCGCCTCATCGTCGCGTCAGCCGGCGCGCACAGGATCAGGAAAGGCCGCGAGTCGCGTCATCCTTCCCGATCAGCTACCCGGTCATGGATTTTTCTGACGCAACGATACCATACGGTGACGCGACCCAAGCCATCGCCGCGCGGCGAACCGCATCGGTGACGCGACTTGGGACCTGGACGCGAGAGACCACGCCATCGCCGTGACGGCGATCTCCATTTTGCCGCGACTCAACCTATTATCGCGACAGCGAAGTCCTTCGTGACGCGACTCCAAGCCAAGTCGCGACAGCAAAACCCATCGGCGCGACGCCCAAGAGGTTCATGATGCGACTACGGCCTTCATCGCGTCGCCGAAACCCATAGTCGCGTCACCGAAACGTATAGTCGCATCACCGAAACGCATCGTCGCGTCAGGAAAACTCCTAGTCGCGCCACAATGGCTATCGTCGCGTCACCAAAACCCATCGGTGTGGCGTCGAAACCTATAGTCGCGTCACAAACAAGATGGCTGACGCGACGAAAGCTTAAGTCGCGGCACCGAAACATATAGTCGCGACGGGAAGACCCACAGTCGCGGCACGATGACGTTTCGGCGGCAGGGCAAAACTCCTCGGGCAGGAGGGAAAGCCCTGGGTCGCGACAGAAAAGCGTTTGGCGAAGACTCCGCGATCCTCGGCCCGCCCGCAAATCGTCGTCGGGCTCAGGGCGCTGCGGCTCGGGAGCTGCGAATCCAGCTCTCCACCTTCTGGCGCAGCATCGGGAGGGTGATCGCACCGCTGCCGAGCACAACGTCGTGAAAGGCGCGCAGGTCGAAACGCGGGCCGAGCTCGCGTTCCGCCTGCTCGCGGGTCCATCCGAAAAGGTGGATCCAGGGTCGACCACGCGAGGACTCCACCGTTTCCTTCAGGAAGCCGAGGGTGACCCACTGCGGCGTACCCTCGAAATCGGCGAGCCGCAGGGGGGCGAGGCGCTCGGCGAGACGGTCCTCGAACGCCTGCCATTCGGCCAGGGCGGCGAGCGAGTTGTCGGTGAGGCCGTCGTGGCGCTCGACCCGCAGGCCGTAGAGCCCCGCCGCCTCGGGAAAGCGGGCGACGTACTCGCGCACGTAGTCGTCCGCGAGGCGAGTCGGCTCGTCGACGGGCTGAGCGGCGGGCCGGGCGCCCCCGGCACAGCCGAGAAGAGCGGCGAGCCCAACGGCGATGAGACCGCGCTGTATCACGCGGGGAATGTTATAACGCCGCCAGGGATGAACCGTCTTTTCTTCCTCTTGATCTTCCTGATCGGCTGCCGCGAGCCTGTGGCGGAGCGCCGCCCAATCCTCTTCATTGGCCTGGACGGTGCGGACTGGCAGAAGCTGGAACCATTGATGACGAGCGGAGCCATGCCGAACCTCGCCGCGTTGGCCCGCGAGGGGCGGACGGGCGTGCTCACCACGATCCAGCCTCCCCTCTCCCCCCTGGTCTGGACGACGATGATGACCGGGGTGAGCCCCCTGGAGCACGGCATCCTCGATTTCACGCGGATCAGCCGCGCCGGCGCCGAGGAGCCGATCACCCGAGAGGAGCGGCGCGTGCCCGCGGTCTGGAACCTTGCCGGCTTGCAAGGAAAGAGCGTGGCCGTCTTCGGCATGTGGGCCACCTGGCCCGCCGAGCCGGTGAAAGGATTGATGGTCGCGGACCGTTTCTTCTCCTTTACCTCGCGGGAGAGCCAGCCGCCGCCCGGCATCGTTCATCCCGTGGAGCGCGAGGCCTGGGCCCGGGACACTCTGCGGAGAATCGAGCGCGAGACCGGCTACGAGGCCATGAAGTTCTATTTCCCCAATTTGGAGCTCTCCGATCTCAAGGAGCGTTCCGATCCGTACGCTCATCCGGTGAGCGCGCTGCAGCGGATCTTGATCGAGACCCGCGCCTACGATGCCCTGGCGCGCTCCTGGCTGGAGGAGCAGACCCCTGACCTCACGATCCTCTACTTCCAAGGGACCGATACGATCGGCCACGTCTTCGCGCCGCTTTCCGATCGCCGCGTGCCGGACCTCTATTTTGCGGAGGTGGACCGCCTCCTCGGTGAGTACCGCAAGTGGGCCGAGGAGCATGAGGCCGTGCTCATGCTCGCTTCCGATCATGGGTTCCTCTGGGACAAGCCCGCTCAGCCAATGACCGCAGCCAGCGCGGGGCTTTGGCATCGGAACGAAGGGATGTATCTGCTCTGGGGTCCGGGGATCGAGAAGGGGGAAAGGCAGACGGGCCGAGTGGACCAGGTCTGCTCCACTCTCCTCGCCCTGCTGGGGCTGCCGCCCGGCAAAAGGATCGCCGCCCCTCCCCTTCCGGGAGCGCCGGAGCTCCACGGTGAGCCCGTGGATTACCAATGGAGTCCCGCGCCGGTCCCACGGATCGAGACGGCATCCGGAGAGGAGGAGGTGGCTAAGCTGCGCGCCCTGGGCTACCTGGGGTCTTCCAGTAAAGCCCCCAAAGGCGAGACCCGCACCGCCGCCTCCTACAACAACCAGGGATTGCTGCTGCGCCAGGAGGGCCGGACCGACCAGGCCATGCGCTCATTCGAGCGGGCCATCGAGATCGCGCCCGCCTCCGCCTCGGCGCTCTGGAACCTGAGCGATCTCCTCTCGGCAACGGACCCGGAACGCTCCGACGATCTCCTCGTCCGAGCCCTGAAAGCAGGCCTTCACGACGGAGCCCAACGGGTGCTGGAGCGAGCCCGAGCCCGTCCCGGATTGCTCGACCGGGCAATCGCGGTCCGGGCGGCCGAAGCGAAGCTCCGGCTCGCCCGGGGCCAAGCGCGCTTCGAGCGCCAGGAGTGCGCCGCGGCCCTCGCCGACTTCGAGGAAGCCGCCCGCCTCTCCCCCGCCGACCCCCTCCCCCACAATGGCGCGGGAATCGCCCGTCTCTGCCTCGGAGACCCCGAGGGTGCTGCGCGGTCGTTCCGCCGCTCGCTGGAGATCGATCCGGCGCAGGCGGAGATCCGGCAGGCGCTCGGCGAGCTGGACGGCGTTTGACAGGCCTGCCGAGAGCGGTAAGAATTCGAGAAGTATGACTTTGCTCCACTCCGGGAGGACTCATGCGGATCACCAGCAAAGGACAGGTCACCATTCCCGTCGAGATTCGGGAGCGCTTGGGCCTTTTACCCAACACCGAGGTGCGCTTCGAGGTGGAGGGGAATACCGTTCGGATCGTCCGGGAGGAGAGCCCGTCGGGGAGCCGTGGGCAGCGGCTGCTCGAACGGATGCGGGGCCGGGCCACGTCGAGGATGAGCACCGAGGAGATCATGGCTCTGACGCGCGGAGAGAAGTGAGCGGCGTTCTCATCGACAGCAATGTGATCCTCGACATCGTCACCGAGGACCCTCGGTGGGGGGAGTGGTCTTCTTCGATGCTCGCCAGTTGCGCCGAAACAGGCATGCTGGTGATCAACCCGATCATCTACGCGGAGGTCTCTGTCGGCTTCGAGCGCATCGAGGATCTCGAAGACATCCTGCCGACAGATTCCTTTCGTCGGGATCCCCTGCCTTGGGAGGCTGCCTTCCTGGCAGGGAAGTGTTTTCTGACCTACCGCCGCCGCGGCGGAACGCGCCGCTCTCCCCTCCCTGATTTCTATATCGGCGCACATGCGGCAGTCGCGGGTCTTGCCCTTCTGACCCGGGACCCTCGCCGGTACCGCACCTACTTCCCTCTCTTGAAGCTCCTGGCTCCGCCGGAAGAGGAACAGGACGGGCCGCGATAGGGCGCGCCCACGGCGCCTCCGACGATCGCCCCATCGACGTACCCGATCGCGCCCACACCGGCAACAGGCCCCCGCGCGGGGGATTGCATATACTTTACGAAATGCCTGGGCCCCAGCTTGCCCCCACCTACGACGCGTGGCTGGTCACCGTCTCGATCGTCGTCGCCGTGATCGCTTCGTACGCGGCGCTCGACCTCAGCGCGCGAATCTCCGCCGCGCCGCGCGGCTGGGGCCGAGCCGGCTGGATCGTCGGCGGGGCCTTTGCGATGGGCTGCGGCATCTGGAGCATGCATTTCATCGCCATGCTCGCGCTGCGGCTGCCGGTGCCGATCAGGTACGACGTGACCCTGACGGCGCTCTCACTCCTCGTCGCGATCATCGCCTCGGGGTTTGCGCTCCTCCTTGCCAGCCGTGCGTCGATGTCGGCGGTGGTCGTGGCGGCGGGCGGGATCTGCATGGGCGTGGCGATTGCGGGCATGCACTACACGGGCATGGCGGCGATGGTGTCGCCGATTGTCGTTCACTACCATCCGGGCCTCTGGTGGCTGTCGATTGCCATCGCGGTGGCGGCGTCGTGCGCCGCGCTCGTGCTCGCGTTCCGCTTCAAGCACCACGGAGGGCTGTGGGTGGCGCCTCGCGCCGCGGCCGCGGTCATCATGGGCGCGGCGATTGCCGGCATGCACTACACGGGCATGGCCGCCGCGCGTTTCACCCGCGGGCCCGAGGCGACCGTCGGCGGCGTGCTCGCCACCCGCGATCTTGCGGTTGCCGTCCTGTTCGGCGCGCTCCTGATCCTGGGCTTGACGTTCCTCAGTGCGGGGGTCACCGCCCGTCAGCAGCGGCTGCAGGCCCGGCAGCGGCAGTTGACCGAGGACATGCTCCGCCATGCCGCGGCGGCGCTCTCGGAAACAGGCGAACGGTTCTTTCCGGCGGTGGTGCGCGAGCTGGTGCGAACGCTCGATGCGGAGTTTGCCGTGATCGGAGAGCTGCTCACCGACCGGCCTGCCGTCCGGGCACTCGCCACATCGAGGCACGGCGTCCTGGTGGATGGCCTTGAATACGCGCTCGCGGGCACACCATCGGAACGCGTCCTGGCGGAAGGACTGTTCGCGTGCGTGTCGGGCATCCGCGCCCTTTTTCCGGCGGACTCGTCGCTGGAGTGGGGTGCGGAAGGCTACGTCGGCACGCCGCTCATCGGAGCCGACGGCACACCAATCGGCGTGATGGCGGTGATCACCCCGGCGCCGATCGCCGATATGGCGCAGGCGCGGGCCCTGCTGCAGATCTTCGCCTCGCGGGTCTCCGGCGAGATGCAGAGAGCGGTGACCGAGCGGGAGCTGCGCCACAGCGAGCAGGCGCTTTTCCAATCGCAGAAGCTCGAGGCGATCGATCGGCTGGCGGGCGGCGTCGCCCACGACTTCAACAACCTGCTCCTCATCATCCTGGGGCACGCCGAGCTCGTCGGCGAGCACGTCAAGGACGACGAGGCGGCGGCCGCGCACATGCGGACGCTCATTGGCGCCACGCACCGCGCGGCGGCGCTCACGCGGCGGCTGCTCGCGTTCAGCCGGCGACAGGTGTTGCAGCCGGTCGCCGTGCAGGTCAACGATGCGGTGCGCAATCTCGAAGCGATGCTGCCCAAGGCGGTCAACAGGGTCAGCGTGTCGCTGCGGCTCGCCGACAGCCTGCCGGACGTCATGGTCGATCCCATACAGCTCGATCAGGTGCTGTTGAACCTGGTGCTCAACGCGCGGGACGCGATGCCGGATGGCGGCGCCCTCACGATCGAGACCCACGCCGAGGACAATCAAGTCATCCTCACCGTGTCGGATTCAGGCGTCGGCATGGATCCCGAGACGCGCGCGCGGATCTTCGAACCGTTCTTCACGACCAAGGGACTCGCCGGCACCGGGCTCGGCCTGCCCACCGTCTACGGGATCGTGAAGCAGAGCGGCGGCGCGGTGACCTGCGACAGCGTTCCTGGCCGCGGCACGACGTTCCGCGTCTTCCTGCCGGCTGTTGAGCGCCTGTGTTAGATTTCTCTTTGTTCTTTCAGTGACAGGAGACCTGCGTATGAACGCATTGCGTCGCTCCACCGTGCTGCTGGCCCTCTTCCTCCTGGCTGCCCTTTCGTCCCCGATACCAGCCTCGGCCCAAACCACCGGTGGCATCCTCGGCCGCGTGACCGATGCTGACGGCGGCGTGCTGCCGGGCGTCACGGTCGAGGCGCGGAGCCCCAATCTTCAGGGCAGCCGCGTGGCGGTCACCGATGAGACGGGCCAGTACCGTCTCACCCTGCTGCCACCCGGCACCTACGCCGTCAATTTCGTCCTCCAGGGCTTCGGCACCGAGTCGCGCGAGCTGACGGTGAGCCTCGACCAGGATTTCACCCTCAACGTCGAGCTCACGCCGGCGCTCTCCGAGGAGATCACCGTCACCAGCGAGGTGCCGGTGGTGGACACCACCTCCACCACTCTCGGTACGAGCCTGGACTCCCGTGTTATCGAAAGCCTGCCAACGGGCCGCAACTACTCGTCGGTCGTCCAGATCACGCCCGGTGTCTCTTCGGACGCGCACCCGGAGAACACCTCGCAGTCCTCCATCACAGTCTATGGGTCCACCGGGGCCGAGAACGTCTACTACATCGACGGGGTCAACACGACCGGCGCCGAGTACGGCTTCCAGGGCAAAGAGCTGAACTTCGAGTTCATCCAGGCGGTGGACGTGAAGACCGGCGGCTACGAGGCCGAGTTCGGCCGCGCGACCGGTGGCGTGATCAACGTCATCACCAAGTCGGGCGGCAATGAGCTCCATGGCGACGTCTTCGGCTACTGGGACGACGACTCGCTCCAGAGCAGCCCGGATCCGATCGTCTCGACGGGCGGCACGGTCGAGGGTTTCACCCGCGAGGACTATGGCGTCGGCCTGGGCGGCTTCCTGCGTAAGGACAAGATCTGGTTCTTCGCCGCCTATGACAAGGTGACCCACACCACGGAGAGCGCCCTGCCGGCCGGCCCGCTCGCCGGCCAGATCGTGGAATCCGAGAGCGACAGGGACCTCGCCTCAGCCAAGCTCACCTTCCGGCTCTCCGACAACCAGTCGCTGATCGGAACATTCTTCCAGGACCCCCGGGACGACACCGGCGCCATCAACGACGCCCAGCACGCGCTCAACGGCGACCCGCTCACCTACGAGGGCGTGCGCAGCTTCGGAGGCGAGGACTACGCCCTGCGTTACGAGGGCATCCTGGGCTCCGACTGGGTAGTCTCCGCGCAGGCGGCCCGCCACGGCGAGGAGAACTCGGTGAGTCCCAGCTCGGCCGCGGGTGACACGGTGCAGTTCCGCTCGGTCGACGACGACTTTTTCCAGACGGGCGGCTTCGGGCTCATCCAGGAGAAGGAATTCGAGCGCGACTTTTTTGGCGGTTCATTGACCCGCTTCCTGGGGAGCCACGAGATCAAAGCCGGGCTCGAGTACGAGACCGAGACCGCCGAGGTCGTCAAGCGCTACTCGGGCGGCCAGCAGATCGACGTGTTCTCGAACGCTGCGAACCCGTCGCGGCCGGTCTACAGCCACTTCTACTGGACGACGCCCACCGCCACGATCGGCAACGCGCCCGTGTCCGCCCTGCTCGCCTCGCCGGAGCACAACGTGACCACGGTCTTCCTCCAGGACCGCTGGGCCGCGACGGACAGCCTGACCCTGAACCTGGGAGTACGCTGGGACCGGCAGGAGATCATCGACGCCGCGGGCACCAAGCAGATCGATCTCAAGGACGACTTCGCGCCGCGCCTCGGTTTCATCTGGGACCCCAAGGCGGACGGCTCTTCGAAGGTCTTCGGCTCCTACGGCCAGTATTACGAGCAGATCCCGATGGACCTGGTCATCCGCTCGTTCTCGTTCGAGCGCCAGGCACGCATCTTCAACTACAGCCCGACGAGCACGGCGCCCGATCCGCAGGCCGAAGCGGACCTCGGCCAGGAGTCGGCGATCTTTGGCGGCTTCACGGAGCCGGTGGACCCGGACCTCGGCAATCAGTACATCAACGAGGCCCTGCTCGGCTACGAGTACATGCTGCGGCCGGCGATCGCCGTGGGGGTCAAGGCGATCTACCGCGATTACGGCGAAGTGATCGAGGACTTCCTCTGCGCGGACGACGGCACTTACTGCATCGGCAACCCGGGCAAGGGGATCATGGACCGGGTCTTCACCCTCGACTATGCCAACACTTTCGAGGCGCCCGAGCCGGAGCGCGTGTTCAAGGGTGTGCAGCTCGACGTGCAGAAGCGCCTCTCGCACAATTGGCAGGGCATGGCTTCCTACCTGTACTCGAAGCTCGAAGGGAACTTCGACGGGCTGTACGCGCCATTCACCAACGTCGGAGCCGATCCGAACATCACGGCGGCCTACGATTACTTCGACTTCTTCACCAACGGCAGCGATCTGACCAGGATCACGAACGAGGGCCCGCTGTCGAACGACCGGCGGCATCAATTCAAGGCTTCGGGCGTGTTCTTCACCCCCTGGAAGCTGTCGTTGGGAGCGTCGGCTTACTACCGCACGGGCACGCCGATGACCCGCTACGGCTTCTCGGACATCTACGGCCGTTACGAGTTCTTCCTGTCCAAGCGCGGCTCCGAGGGCCGGACCCCTGATACCTACGAAGCTGACATGCACTTTGGCTATCCCGTGGAGGTCGGTCCGGCGAGCGTGAACCTGCTGCTGGATGTGTTCAACGTCCTGAACGCGCAGAGGCCCGTGCTGCTCGATCAACGATGGGGCTTCCAGGAGGCTGACAACTCGTCTCCGACCCCGGTGAACCCGGGGTACAGGAAACCCGTGCTGCGAACGCCTCCGACTTCGTTCAGGTTGGGGGTGCGGGTTAGCTTCTGACCTCACCCCCTGTCCCCCTCTCCCGCAGGGGAGAGGGGGGACGTAGCTGTTGCTCCTCTGCCTTCGATCTCGCCGCCATGACCCGCACGCGTTCCCCCTCTCCCCTGCGGGAGAGGGGGACAGGGGGTGAGGTTCTCTACCGCGGCACCCCCGGCAGCTCGATCCGCATCCAGCCATCAAAGAGTCTGAAGAGGATCAGCCCGTCGCGGTCCGTCCGCAGCACGCGGATACCCCGTTCCGACAAGCGATCCAGGATCACCGGCGACGGGTGGTGGTAGAGGTTCTTCACCCCGGCCGAGATCAGCGCGAGCCGCGGTTTCGAGGTGTCCAGGAAGGATTCCGTCGAGGAAGTCTTGCTGCCATGGTGGGCCACTTTGAGCACATCGACCTGCACTTCGTCCTCGCAGCAGGCGAGCAAGCGCATCTCGACCCAACTCTCGATGTCTCCAGTCAGCAGGAAGCTACGGCCCAGCGCTTCGGCGCGGATCACCAGGGAGCGCTCGTTCGTGCCGCGGTCCTCGTCCGGGTCGGGATGGAGGATGCGCAGGGTCCACTTCCCTACCGAGCTTCTCTCTCCGGCTGAGACAATGCGCAACCGCGCTCCGGGTAGCGTGGCCAAGGTGCCTGCGCAGCCTTCGGGCTCCCATCCTGGTCCCATCCAGACCTCACGGATCGGCAGATAGGCCGCGATGTCTACCAATCCGCCGCAGTGATCGCGGTCCGGATGAGTCATGACGACAGCGTCCAGGCTCCGCACCCCTTCCGCCAGCAGGGCCGGGAGGAGGACACGGCCTCCCAGGTCGCCTGTCCTCCAACCTCCGCCATCGATTAGCACGGCGTGCGGGCCGTCCCGGAGGAGGATTGCATCTCCCTGTCCCACATCCAGCATCGCCAGCTCGACGCCGCGGTCTCTCGGTAAGCTGCAGGAGAGCAGCAGCGCGAGGCCGGCCAAGCCGAGGAGCTTGAACCGGGGACGGATGAAGAGGGTCAACGCCAAGAGGAGCGCCAGTAGCCAGGCGGCCAGGGGCGAGAGCACGAGCGGTACCGGCAGCCAGAAGGAAGGTCCCGTGCGGGCTGGCCAGGAGAACGGCGCGGCGAGAAAGTCCAGGATTGGCAGGAGAGCGCCGGCCATTTGTGGCGAGATCAGCGCCGCTCCGGTCCAGAGCAGGGACGCTCCGAGAGCGAGCCCAGTCCATGGCACGGCGGGCAGATTGAACAGCGGGGCCAGGGGCGAGAGCAGGTGGAAGCGCGGCAAGGCCCACGGGATCGTCAAGAGCTGCGCGCCGACACTGGCTGCAAGGGAGCTTGCGAGCCAGTGTGGGAGGCGGTTCCAGCGCTCGGCCAGCGGCGGCCCGAGGAGCAGGAGGCCTGCCGTAGCCGAAATCGTGAGCTGGAAGCCTACGGACTGGACAATGTCCGGGCGCTCCAACACCAGTAGGATTACGGCCCATCCGAGCGCATTGACAGCGGCCGGCGGTCGCTCGGCGAGCAGGGCTGTCACCGCCAGGAAGCCCATGACCGCGGCTCGGACCAGCGCGGGCAACGGACCCACCAGCAGAAGATAGAGAGCGATCGCCGCGAGCATCAGGATCAGCCGGAGCACCCGCGGGAACCAGCCCGCCAGCAGCCAGACGGCGCCGGCTACCAGCGCAACGTGGACCCCGGATACGGACAGCAGGTGATAGAGGCCCGTCACGCGCAGGCCCCGCTTCCATTCCAGTGGGAAGGTCGAGGCGTCCCCGAGGACCAGCGCCCGTGCCAGGGCTTTACCGGGTCCATCCGGACCGGAAGCCTGGAACGCCTTCTCCACCCGCCTACGAAGGGACGCGGACAGCGCTGCGACCGGACCGGCAGGCTCCTCGATATCCAGGAAGCTCCGGCTCTTGACCCGGATGCGCCAGGGGCCGGGCTCGACCGGCATTCGGTTGGCAAAGCCGGAGGAGCGGCTGAGGTAGGCCTTCAACCGGAGGCTCGTCCCGAAGGATGGCGGGTCTTCGGCGCCGGGCACGTGGAGGAGAACCTCCAACTTTGGCTCGGCCACGAGATTGTCCTGCCGGAGGCGGAGCACCTCGGCCGGAGCGGACCAGCCCGGCTCGTCATCCGGCGAGTCGGGTGTCCAGTGGCCGGAGACGCGGACGACCGCTTCCACCGGCCGATCGAGGTTGAATCCCGCGACCGGGCTTCCCGGCAAGCCGTGCTGCACGGTCGCAGCGATCATCCCGATGGCCAGGGCCGCTACGCAGGCACCGGCCGGTCGCCGGAGCGCCAGGCCGAGCACGGCGACCGCCACCAGCAGCGGGATCGAGAGGGAAGTCAGGTGAAAGGATGCCCAGGCCCCAAGGGCCAGGGAGAGGGATGGGAGGAACAGAGGGGCATTGTTTTTCATGCCCCTCTAGAGACGTAAAACGCCTCTAAAATGTCATTTGCTTCAATCCCAGTGGGCTGCCCAGACTCCGGCTCCGGCGGTACCCGCGAGTGCCGCGCCGGGGCGCCGGCCGTCGATCTCCACGAAGTCGATGAGCAGGATCGGAAGGCCCTCGTTCAGCGGCTCCCAGGTGGCGCCTCGGTCGGTGCTGCGGAAGATGCCAGCCGTGCGGGTCGCGGCGTAGAGGGCCGTCTGTTCGCCCCTCACGTCGATGGCGAGGTCTACGACGGCAAAGTCTCCGAACGGCTGCGGGAGGCCCAGGCTGCTCTCCCGCCAGTTCGCTCCCCCGTCGGTGCTCTTGAAGACTCCCTCTCCCGTTCCAATGTAGAGCACGTTCGGGTTTTCCGGATCGAGGATCACGGTCTCGACGGAGCCCGCGTCCTCGAGGCCGTCCATGACGAGGTCCCAGGTCTTGCCCACGTCCACGCTCTTCACCACCTGAGAGCTGAAGACGGCGTAGACGGTGCGCGTGTCTCGCGGATCGATCTCCAGCGCGGTGACCGGCTCCTCGGGGCAGAAGGCCTTCTCGCACGCCGGCAGGAATGGCAGCCCTTTGCTCGCCCTGCGCCATGTGACGCCGCCGTTGGTGCTCTTGAAGATCCCCGTGTAGCGGGTGCCTGCGTAGATCACTTTGCCTTGCGAGGTCACGGCCATGCGGGTGACGGAGTCCAGGACCGGGAGAGCGCCGAGCGGCGACCAGGTCTCGCCCTGATCCCGGCTCTCGTAGAGCTTCGGGAAGGTCTCCGCGTCCTGAGCCGGCGCGGCCAGCAGCCGGACCGGGGAGGACGGATCATAGGCGAGTGCGGTAACGGGGCCGATCCCGGCATCGGTCCAGGTGCGGCCGCTGTTGCGGGTCCGCAGCAGCCGCTCGCCGAGCGGCGCCGCAAAGACTGCCGGCTTCTTGCCAGGGGTCGAGAGCAGGACCGACAGCGAGGCCGTGGTGAAGCCGCTGTTGGCGGTCTGCCAGGTCGCGCCGCCGTCCGTGCTCTTGAAGACACCCGTCTCGCCCAGGAGGTAAAGGGTGCCGGTGTTGAAGTCGACCCGCAGCGGGCGTCCATGGGCAGCCTTCGGCGCCCCCTCCTGGATCGCCGCCCAGGTGAGGCCGCCATTGACGGAGATGTGGAGCCTGCCGCTGAGCGCGAGAGCGTAGAGGATCCGTCCATCGGTCGGGTCGGCGGCGAGATCGGCGCAAACCTCGTTCCCCGTGAGCCCGATGTAGGTCTCGGTCTTACCGTCAAGCTCCAGGCGGACGCAGTAATCCGTCCGTTCGCCCGGCGCGCCAAGTTGCGGTATCACAGCGGCATACACGCTCGAACCTGTTCCCAGGAGCTCCAGGCCCTTCCCGGGCCCCGAGTTGTGGATCACGGTCCACCCGATGCCCGACTTGGTGCTGCGGAACAGCTTGTTGCCGACTGTCATGTAAAGCGTGCCCTGGGCGGACGGATCGACCGCGAGACGCATCGTGCCCTCCGGGTCTCCCGCCTTGCCGGTGAACGACCAGGCCACGCCGCCGTTATCGCTGCGGTAGGTCCTCGTGCCCTGCCGGGCGTAGAGCTGCCCGCGGACGAAGAGGTCGGGAACGATCTCGTCGAAGTACGGCCCATCGGCCGAGCTGCGCTCGTACACCTGGGTCCACTTCGCGCCGCCGTCCGCGCTCTTGTAGAGCACTTGCCGGTCGTCCAGGCTGCCCAGGGCGTACAGCGTCTCCGGATCGAAGGGGTCGAGGTCCAGCGACCAGGTGTAGGAGTTCGGGATCCCCTGATTGATGGAGAACCAGCGGTCTCCCGAGTCGACGCTCTTCCAGAGGCCCGACGCATGCTCCCCGAAGCTCACGGCATACAGAGTGCCGGGTTTCACGGGATCGACGATCAGGTCCAGGAGCGGGCCGACCCGCGGAGGTCCGAGCGGAGTCCAGCGGCCCTCCCCGGCGAGCGCAGGAAGGGCAGTGAGCAGCAGCAGGATCAGGATTACGATCGGTCGGGAGGTGCGCATTCGGGTTCTCCACGGAGCGCCGGCATCTTATGTGATCTTAGCATCAACCGCCGAAATGAGGGAGATCCCCCTCTCCCGTAGAAGCTCCAGGAGCCCGGGATCGCACAAGGCCGCGGTCTCTTCCTCCCAGGCGTATCCCCAGTCATAGGCCGCGGCGAGCTCCTCACCGCCGAGCCCGGGATGACAGACCAGCTCTGTCACCCCCTCTACCCGATCGAGGCAATCGCGGAGCCTCGCCGGGGTCAGGCGGCCCGCAGCCATCACGCCGACGGTCCGGTCCGGGGAGGCGATCCGTCCCAGGCGCCGGACGCGCCGGCCCAGGGCATTGAGCGTGGCGAGCTGGAGCCCCCGGGGCGTCAGCCGCCCCTCGGGCTCGTTCGGGATCCGCACCACCGGAATGCCATGCTCCTCCGCCAACCTCAGCACGGCCTCGAACACCCGCGGCAGCATGTGCAGGTGCTGGTGGCTGTTGAGGTGCGCGACCCGCAGCCCGGTCCCAAGCAGCCGCTCCACCTGGGCGCGCAGCTCGGTTTCCAGGTCGAGGGCGCGGATGCGCCCGAGGGCATAGCGCGCCGCGAATGCCGGATAGCCCGCATGAAGAAGGCCATCCGGACCGGTGAGCGAGGGGATGGTTTCCGGACGGGAGAGCGGACGCTCCCCCACCAGGGTCAGATGAGCCCCGACCTGCAGACGTGGACGCTCCCGCAGCAGCTCGACGGCCGGCTCGAAGTCGCGGCCGTTGGGTGAGACGCTCACCGCCGTCACGATCCCGTGGTCGTGGGCTGCCAGCGCGCCGCGGGTCATGCCCGGATGAAGGCCGACGTCGTCGGCCGTGACGACCAAGCGCTTCAAGTGGGCGCGGGTTGAGGTTCCGGGGTGGGCTCGGCGGTCTGCCGGCGGCGCGGGTGCTTCATCTCCGGATAGAGCTTGATCAGCTCGCGGAAGATCTTGAAGATGACCGCCGGCGACGAGAGAGTCGACTCGCCCCGGCTGCGCGGGAAGTAGTCGAGGCCGAGCTGCTGGATCACGAAGCCCAGGTTCCGTGCCTTGACGATCAGCTCGGCGTCGATCAGCGACCCTTCCGAGCGCAGCTCCACCGCCTCCAGCACCTCGCGCCGCATCAGCTTGAAGGAGAAGTTGACGTCCCGGTGCGGCCAGCCGAAGAGCAGGCCGATCAGGGTGTTGTAGAGGTACGAGTAGGCCGTGCGCCGGAACCCCTCCGTCGTGCGGTCGAGGCGGTAGCCGGCGATCATGTCCGCCCGCGTGACCCGCATGGCCCGCATGGCCCTGCCGATCACCTCGGGATCGAACGGCAGGTCGGCATCCATGTAGACGACCACCTCCTTCGCCGCCGCCCCATAGCCCGTCTTGAGCGCTCCGCCGAGCTTGCGGTTGACCTCGTGCCGTAGCAGCCGGATGCACGGATTTGCCGCCATCTCCGCACGCACGATCTCGGCCGAACGGTCGGTCGAGGCATCGTCGACGATGATGATCTCGTAGTCGAACCCCTCCAGGGCCGCGACCGCGCAATCGATGGCGTGCTCGATGTTCTCTGCCTCGTTGTACATCGGGATCACGAGGGAGACCGACATCGGGATCGAGGATGTATTCATATCCATGCCCTCAGAGGCTGAGCACTTCGAGATCGACGAGCTGTACGGAGAGGCGGCGGGTATCGGGCCCGCTGCCGGCCTCGGCCGGAACGAAGGAGACCGCGGACCGGAAGGTGATCTCCACCTCGCCGCCCGGCGGCAGGGGCAGATCGACGGTCGTCTGCCCGCCTCTCGGGACATCCAGCTCGGCGGCCGGAAGGCCGCCGACCGTGACGGTCACCCGGTTGGAGGGCCAGGGCGCCGAACCGGGGAGCGCCAGGGTCAGGGCCGCCCTGGGCGAGCCGGCCGGGAAGGCGCCCACCGCGGCGTCGGGCCCCAGCCATCGCCACTGCGCCTCGCGGGCGCTCGGCTCATAGCCGTAGACACCGCGCTCGACCCGGTACCGGCGGCCGGGAGGAATCGGGGAGAGGGAGACGACCCTGTAAAGGCCGCCCCGGCTCAGCTTGCCGTAGGCGTCGCTCTCCGGCCAGCGGAAGGTCTGCGCCCCCGGCCAGCCGCTCTCGCCATCCCCCAGAAGATAGAGCGGCTTGCCCCGCTTGCCGGCGAAGCGCTCGAGGCCCTCGTCGATCAGCACCTTCTCCGACCTGGGGAAGAAGTAGTCCGCGTATGCCGCCATGCCCGGTTCTACCAGGTAGGCCGTATACGGCGAGAGGTTCTTCCGCGCCCAGAGGGCAGCCTGGACCGGCGGCGACGGAGTCCGCGAGCGCGCCGCGAGCATCGGCTGGGCGTAGAGGATGGAGCCCGCCGCGATCAGCCCCGCCAGCAAATAGGCAGCGGCCGGCACCCGCATGCGCCGCGCCAGGGCCTCTGCCCCGACCCCGGCCGCAAAGGCAATCCCCAGCATGCCCGGCAGGGCATAGCGCACCGCATCCTGCGCGTTCATCACCGACAGGGCGAAAGTCAGCTCGATGCCCACGAGGACGGCCAGGGGGAGAGCGGTCCGAAAACGGCGGGCGGCCGCCACTACGGCTCCAGTCCCGGCGAGGGCAAGGACCGGAAAGGAGAGCCACCGGTCACCCCAGGGATGGGCGAGGAACCGTTTCGCCACGCCCACCCAGCTCATTCCGGCCCGCGAGGCGTTCGTGTCGTACTCCACCACGAAGCCCGCCTGCTTGGAGAGGAACGGCAGGAACCCCGGCGGTCCGCCGACGGCCGCTAGCAGCGGCACGAACCAGGCAAGCGAGAGCGCCGTGAAGGATCCGGCCGCAACGACCCAGGCCTTCCGCCTGCCGGCCAGGGCGAGCGCGACCGCGAGCATCGGCAGCACCGCCAGGGCGAGCTGTGGCCGGCAGCCGATCGCCGCCGAGGCGGACAGCCCGAGAGCCACGGCCGGCGCCACCGCCCCCCGCGTCTCGATCAACCGCCCCGCCGCGGCGAGCGACAGGGCCAGGAACATCAAGGCCGGAGCATCGGACAGGGCGAGCGGCCCGTACACGAGCATGGCCGGCGAGAGGCAGAACAGCAGCGCTCCGATGATCCCCGCACGCTCCCCCTCCTCTCCTCCGCCGGCGAACGAGCGGAACGCCGCCGCGAGCGCCACGAACCCGACACACGAGGAGATCACGCCGAGCGCGACCAGGCTGGTGAACGGATCGCCCGTGATCCATGTGATCGCCTTGCCCAGCCCGATCAGCAGCGGGTAGCCGGGCGGGTGCGGGCTGTGGTGCAGGGGGTCGAAGCGGGCGATGCCGCGGACGAACAGGACCTCGTCCCACTCCCAGATGCTCCTGGGCAGGGTCAGAAGGCGCGCGGCAGCCACCGCGGCCAGTCCCAGGAGCAGCAAGAGGGACCGCAGCCGCCAGCCTGCGAGGCGGGAAGAGCTCGGTTCGTTCATCAGACCGTTTGAAAGGCGGCTGAGTATATATGCTTCGGCCCATGGGAACAGTCCCTTTCGGGGTGGCCTTCGCCCTCGTCCGCCGCAGCTACGCCTTGGCGCCGGCACCGGTGCGCCTGCACGCGGTCGGCCGGTTCCTGACCTGTCCGTTCCTGCGTGTGCTCCCTTTCCTTCCTCCCCGAGCCCGAATCCTCGACCTCGGGGCCGGCCACGGCACCTTCGCCCGCCTGGCCGTGGAGGCCGGCGCCTCCGAAGTGATCGCCGTCGAGCCGGACGCGCGCAAGCCGCTCGCCACCTGGCGTCACCCCCAAATCCACTTTGTGGCGGGCTACAGCGATGCCATCACCGGCACCTTCGACGCCGTAACCATCTTCGACGTCCTCTGCCGCATCCCCATAACCTCCTGGGATGGGCTTCTCCACCAAGCGCACGAGCGGTTACCCCCGGGCGGCATGCTCCTCATCAAGGAGATCGACCCCGGCCACCGTCTCAAAGGCCTGTGGAACCGCGCTCAAGAAAAGGTCGCGGACCTGCTGGGGATGACGCTGGGAGAGGCCTTCAGCTACGAGACGCGGGATCAGATGCACGACCGCCTGGCCCGCCTCGGCTTCGAGCGCTTCACGGCCGTGGAGCTGGGCCGGGGCTACCCCCACGCCCACATCCTCTACATCGCCTACCGCTCGAGCTGAGCTTCGGGCGAGAAAAGCGAGAGGACTGGCAGCCCGAGTCGCTGGCGGAGGACCTGCCAGGTCAAGCGCTCGCGGGAGCGCTCCAGCTCTTCCGGCGGGAGGCGGCC
Organism: uncultured Holophagales bacterium; assembly: GCA_963741305.1. GTDB lineage: Bacteria > Acidobacteriota > Thermoanaerobaculia > Multivoradales > UBA5704 > DATMER01. Next base: position 2,396,331 of record CAVUHL010000003.1, read on the forward strand.
CTTGAGCGCGGCCAGAGTCTTCTCCACCGCGGCCTCTACCTCTTCCCGCAAATCAGGCCCTAGAGACTCGGCCGACGCGGTCAGCATCTCCCGGTCGAGGGTGGACAGCGCCGCTTCCACGGATGGGGCATCTCCATGCAGACCAGCCACCCTCGCCGAAAAAGCCGCGGGTACGGCCGCGGCGAGATTGCTCAGGCGGGTGGCGATGTCCAAGGGAGCTGCTTCGGTGCGCTCGCCCGGCGCGGTCAGCTCGCGGAGGTCAGCCCAGGCAGCCTCCACGGCCGGGGCGCAATAGCGGAGGCTGTTGATCTTTCCCTTCGTGCCCCGTTCCTGGCGCTTGGCGAAGACCTCTTCCAGCACGCGACCGATCAGGTCGAGCGGGACCCCCTCGCGATGCCAGCGGCTCGCCACCTGCCAGTCGGCTGGCGAGAGCAGCAGCGGCGCGCCGCGCAGGCGCACGAAGATCTCCTCGATGCCCTGGAAGTACAGATGATCTTCCGCCATTCAGGCGTGCCGGTTCTTCTCGTAGATCAGCTTGAGGCCGACCAGGGTGAGCATGGGATCGACCTGCCGGATGTACTTGGAGCCTTCCGCGATCAAATCCGCCAGCCCGCCCGTGGCCACCACGGACTTGACTCCGGGCATCTCGGCGAGCAGGCGCTCCAGGATGCCGTCCACCAGGCCGATGTAGCCATAGTAGATGCCGGCCTGCATGGCGCCGGCCGTGTTCTTGCCGATCAGCTCCGCGGGTTTGCGCACGTCGACCCGGTAGAGGCGCGAGGCGTGGGCGAAGAGAGCTTCCGCAGAAATCATGATCCCCGGCGTGATGATGCCGCCCGCGTACTCCCCGGCCGCGTTGACCAGGTCGAACGTCGTGGCCGTGCCGAAGTCGACGACGATCACCGGCGCGCCGTAGAGCTCGCGCGCAGCCACCGCGTTGACGATGCGGTCGGCCCCCACCTCGGTCGGGTTGTCATAACGGATCGGCATGCCGGTGCGCACGCCCGGCTCGATGAACAGCGGCTTCTTGCCGAAGTAGCGGCGGGCCATCTGTTCGAGCGTGAGGTGGAGCGGCGGCACGACCGAGGAGATCACCACGGCCTCGGCGGTCGTGGGATCGATCCCGCGGCGCTGGAAGAGCGGCAGCAGCAGGGCGCCGTACTCGTCCGCGGTGCGCTCGTGATCGGTCGAGAAGCGGAAGCTCTCGGTCAGCTCGTCGTCCTGGTAGACGCCGAAGACCGTGTTCGTGTTGCCCACGTCCACCAGCACCAGAAGGCCAGTCGTCCCCTTGGCTCGCTTGCGGCCGTTCACGAAATTACCTCTCCCGAGCTGAGCCGCTGTCCGTTATCCAAGACAAGCCTCCCCTGGTCGTCAATTTCCACGAAGGCCCCTTCGACCGTACTTTCCCCGACCCGGCAAACGATCTGGTCGCCGGGCCGGTGGACCGAAAGCTCGCGGTAGGCCGCCGCGGCGTAGGCGAGGTCGCCCAGATGCTCCAGCTCCCTTTCGAGCCCCTCGACCAGCTTCCAGGTCACATCTTCCAGGGAGCCTTTGCCGCCCAGCAGGTGGACCGAGGTCGCGGTCTCCGGCATCTCTTCGGGTTCTTGCTGGACATTGACTCCGAAGCCGATGAGGGCCCGCGACTCCCCCTCCGTGTGGACCATGGCCTCGATGAGGATGCCGCCGATCTTCTTCCCCTCCACCAGCAGGTCGTTCGGCCACTTGAGACGGCAGGACGACGGAACGAGGGGAGCGAGGGCACGGCTGAGGCCGACGCCGACCAGGAGCGGCAGGGTCTGCAAGACTTTCGCATCCTGCACGGTCAGCACGCGGGTGGCGTAGACCCCTTTTCCCGGCGGGCTCGCCCAGGTGCGTCCCTGCCGGCCGCGCCCGCCGCTCTGTTCCAGGGCCAGGATCAGGAGAGGCGGGAGCGGCTGCTCCTCGGTCTCGTACTCCTTGACGATTTCGCGGGCGATGCGGTTGGTCGAATCTACGACCGGCAGGAGGACGAGGTTCTCGGGCACGCGCTCCGGGCGCAGCCGTTTGATCTCTCCAAGGAAGCTGCTGAACAAGTCCATGATCAGAGGCCCAGGGTGGACCGCAGAGTGCTCCTGCGCTCCTGCATCTGGGCCAGGGTGGCCCGGCCGTTGGCCACCACTTGCGGCGGCGCCTTGGCGAGGAACTGCTCGTCGGAGAGCCGGGTTTCGGAGCGGGAGATCTCGGTCTCCAGCTTCTCCAATTCCTTGGCAAGGCGGCCCCGTTCCTCGTCCGACATCTCCTGCTTCTCCACCACGAGCGCGATCTCGACCCCGGCCACCACGTCGCGGCGGGACCCTTCCGGACCTGGACCCGTGCCGATCTTCTCCACCCGGGCGAGGAAGGAAAGCAGCGCCTGCTCGGACAGGAAGCGGACGGTCTCCGGTTCTCCATGAAGGAACAGGTCCACCTTGGCCTTGGGCGGGATGCCGGTCTCCGTCCGCATGGCGCGCACCCGGCTCACGATCTGGATGAGGGCATCCATGCCGGTCTCCACCTCGGGCGCGTTCCAGCGCGCCTCGGCCTGGGGATAAGGGGCCAGGGCGATCGATTGCGGATGGATGCCTTCGTGCCCAGGCAACCGCTGCCAGAGCTCCTCGGTGATGTGCGGCATGAGCGGATGCAGGAGCCGCAGGCTGCGGTCGAGCACCGTGAGCAGCACCTCCCCCACCCGGGGCCGGGGCGCGTCGCCCGTGAGGGCCGGCTTGGACAGCTCGATGTACCAGTCGCAGAAATCGCCCCAGAAGAAGTGGTAGAGGCTGCGGCAGGCTTCGTCGAAACGGAAGGCCTCCAGGCGCGAGTCGATCTCCCCCGCCGTGCTGGAGAGGCGCGACAGGATCCAGCGCTCGGGCGCGGCGAGCCCCTCCGGGTCGATCTCGGCCTGCACCCGGGCGTCACCCACCCGCGACAAGGCGAAACGGGTCGCATTCCAGATCTTGTTGCCGAAAGCGCGGTAGCCCGCGATCTGGTCCGGGTTGAGCGGGATGTCGCGGCCCGGGCTGTCGAGCGAGGCCAGGGTGAAGCGCAGCGCGTCCGCACCGTACTCGGCCACCAGCTCGGCCGGATCGAGCACGTTGCCCTTGGTCTTGGACATCTTCACGCCTTCGGCATCGCGCACCAGGCCCGTCAGGTGAACGGACTGGAACGGCGACTTGCCCGTGAAGTGCATCCCCATCATCACCATGCGCGCCACCCAGAAGAAGAGGATGTCGTACCCGGTGATCAGCACGTCGGTCGGATAGAACGTCCGCATGTCCTCCGTGCCTTCGGGCCATCCCAGCGTCGAGAACGGCCAGAGGCCCGAGGAGAACCAGGTGTCGAGCACGTCGGGGTCCTGGACCAGCTTGCCGGTGCCAGCCAGGGACGCCGCTTCCTCGGCATCGTGGGCCACGATGACCTCGCCATCCTCCTTGTACCAGGCCGGGATCTGGTGGCCCCACCAGAGCTGGCGCGAGATGCACCAGGGCTTGATGGACTCCAGCCAGTAGTCCCAGGTCTTGACCCAGGTCTCGGGGAGCAGGGTCAGACGGCCGTCGTGCGCGGCATCCATGGCCTGCCTCGCCATCCCGGTCACGTCGCAGAACCATTGCGTGGAGACCAGGGGCTCGATGGGCTCGCCGCTGCGCTGGCTGTGGCCGACGTTGTGGGTGTGGTCCTCGACCTTGATCAGGTAGCCCTGGTCGCGGAGCTGCTCGACCACCTTGGCCCGCGCCTCAAATCGATCGAGGCCGGCGAAGCCCTCCCCTGCCTCGGGCGTCATGCGGCCGTCGCGGCCGATCACCGACACGCCCGGCAGGTTGTGGCGCCGCGCCAGCTCGAAGTCGAATGGGTCATGAAACGGCGTGATCTTCACCAAGCCGGTGCCGAACTCCACATCCACCGCGGGATCGGGTACGAACGGCAGGCGGCGGCCCACCAGCGGCAGGATCGCCGCTTTTCCATGAAGGTGCTTGTAGCGCTCGTCATCAGGGCTGAACGCCACGGCCGTATCGCCGAGCATGGTCTCGGGCCGGGTCGTGGCCACGACAATCCTCTCCCCCTGAGGATTGCTGCCATCGATGGGATAAGCGATGTGGTAGAGCTTGCCCTGGACCGTCTTCGACTCCACTTCCAGGTCGGACACGGCCGTGCCGAGCACGGGCGACCAGTTCACCAGGTACTCGCCGCGGGTGATGAGCCCCTCTCGGTAGAGGCGGACGAAGGCCTCGCGCACGGCGCGGTTGAGCCCTTCGTCGAGGGTGAAGCGCTCGCGGGTCCAGTCGCAGCTCGCGCCGAGCTGGTCGAGCTGCGTGCGGATGTTGTCCTGGTACTGGACCTTCCACTGCCACATCCGCTCCAGGAAGCGCTCGCGGCCCAGCTCGGACCTGGTGGTCCCCTCGCTGGCCAGCTGGCGCTCCACCATGAGCTGGGTGGCGATGCCGGCGTGGTCGGTGCCGGGAACCCAGAGGGCGTTGTACCCCTGCATGCGCCGCCAGCGGGTCAGGAGGTCCTGGAGCGTGGTCTGGAGGGCATGGCCGACGTGCAGCTTCCCGGTGACGTTCGGCGGCGGGATCATGATGCAGAAGCGCGGCTTGCCGGAAGGCGCCTCGGCCTTGAAGATGCCCATCTCCGCCCAGAGCCGCTGCCACTTGGGCTCGTAGCTCTGGGGGTCGAAGCGCTTGTCCATCTCAGCGCTCTGGCTTGGAGTCTCGGTGTCGGTCAATGCCATATAGATATCCTAGACGGTATCTTCAACGGTATCTTCAACGGAAAGGGCGCCTCCAAGGGCGCCCGTGCTACAACGATCGAAAGCGGGAAGAGGCTCTATTCGAGGTTCTCGGCCTGGCTCTCGAGCTCGCGCAGACGGTCCTTGATGACGACCTCCGCGAGATCGGGGATGACTTCCCACGCAACATCCCGCACGGCCTTGTCCCCGAGCAGCTCGACCACCCGGCGGGCGATGCGGTCCACGTCCGCATCGCTGAGGTCGCCATTGCCCACCACCGCCGCCGCTCCGGCAGCTACCGCGGGCGGGACGGCCATCCGGGCCTCGGCCTGCGGCTCATGCGACTCGTCCAGGCTCAAGGGTGCCGGCTCTTCGATGCGGCGCTCCGTCTCCTCCAGGCTGTCCAAGAGGGGCGCGGCAGACTCGGGCACGCCCAGGCGCTCGGTCTCCGACAACGGAAGCTCGAAGCCGGCGGACCGTGCCTCGGAAAGGATCGGCTGGGGCTCGAAGCCGAACACGTCGTCCGGAGGCGTGGGAGCCACGGAGGGGCCGATGGGCTCCTCCTCCAGCTCGAAAAGCTGATCGCCCTCGGGCTCAGGGGTGACATAGCCGCCGCCTACCCGCCAGACGTCGGTGGACGGCTCCTCCAGGGAGAACTCGCTGCCCGCGCGGAATGGCTCGGCCTCGGGTTCGGCCTCAGCCTCCACTTCGAAGCCGGCCCACTCCTGAGCCGGCTCGGCCACCGGCGCGGAATACCCTGGCTCGGCGAAGGGGCTCGGCTCGGCAAAGGGGCTCAACTCGGGCATGGCCGCCGGAGCGGCGCCCCGCGACAGGAGCTCGCCGACGCGCTGCAGCAGCTCCTGGGAATCGAACGGCTTTTTCAGGAACGAGTCGGCGCCCACGGCGCGGCACTGGGCCTCGTCGAACGGCTCGAAGGTGCCGACCAGGAGCAGCACCGGCACGCTTGGCCGGCTCTCCTTGGAACGCCTGCAGACCTCGTAGCCGTTGGCGCCGGGCATATGGACGTCCGCGATCACGAAGTCCGGGTCAATCTCGAACATCGCCTTGATGGCGTCGTCGCCGTTGCTGACCGCGCGGACATCGTAGTCCTCGTCCATGAAGGTCAGCTCAATGACCTTCTGGATGGTGACACTGTCGTCGGCCAGCAGAATCCGTCTTTTCATGACCCCCTCCGATACTTGCGACATGTAACCTAACACCCTGGACGGCGAGCCGTCAAACCGTTCTCGCTTCAGGGGTTAGGGAGCAGCTCAGGCAGTGTCAGGCGGCGAGGCGGCCTTGCAGGTACTGGACGATGTCCCGGGTCGAGGTGCCGGGCAGGAAGATCGCGTCGATCCCCGCGGTCTTGAGCCCCACCATGTCCTGCTCGGGGATGATCCCGCCGGCAAAAACCAGGATGTCGCCGGCCCCCTGCTCCTTGAGCAACCGGGTGATTTCGGGCAGCAGGACGTTGTGGGCGCCGGAGAGGATCGACAGCCCCACCGCGTCCACGTCCTCCTGGACCGCGGCGGCAGCGATCTGCTCCGGCGTCTGGCGCAGGCCGGTATAGATGACCTCATAACCTGCGTCGCGCAGAGCCCGCGCCACCACCTTGGCCCCCCGGTCATGGCCGTCCAGCCCCGGCTTGGCAATCAGGATCCGAAACCGTCTCTCACTCATGGCGGCAGATACTAGCAGTAGTTGATCCCATTCCCCCTCTCCCCAACCCTCTCCCCCGTGCCGGGGGAGAGGGAGCTTCCTGCTCAAAATCTGTAGGACAGCCCGGTCAGCAGGATGTAGTCCGGGAAGGTGGCATCCCCCTCGCGGCCGGAGTACGGGTTCGGCTCGCGGTTGCGGTAGAAGCCGATCGGCACGTTGAGCGACCAGGTCGAGCTGCCCTTCGAGTAGGCGATGCCCGGCTCGATGAACATCTCGTGGCCCGGCCGGCGCCAGCCGTGGCTGTCGCCGATCAGGTCGTAGCGCGGCAGCCCCTCGATCCGGTACGCGAGGCTGGCGCCCAGCCCCGTCTTGCCGATCGGCACCACGGCCCCCATCCGTACCAGGAACTGATCGGGCACCGAGTTCACGAGGATGCCCTCCTGGGCGAAAGCCGGGTTCGCGACCCCCAGGCCCACGAGGATCGACGGCGTGCCGTTGGTGTCCCGCGGGTTCGACAGATAGGTGCCGGAGGCGAACAGGGTGGCCTTGCTGTACTGCTTGAAAGCCTGGAGGTCGAACAGGATGCCCCAGCCGCCATCGCCCAGCTGCACCGACTGGTCCACTGCCTTGACCGCCCTGTTGGTGCCGTCGATGTTCCTGTACTCCTGAGTGATGTCGTACTCGCCGGTGGGCGCCTTGACCCCCAGCCCCAGGGAGACGTTGTGCCGGCTCTCGGGAGCGAACACCCAGTAGCGGCCCGTCAGGCTGATGTCGCCCAGCCCGCTCGCCTCCTGCTTCTCGCGGGGGCCCGGCACCGGCCGGATCGGCGTGGGCACGGCCCAGGACGCCTTCACCAGGGGCACGCCCAGAGCAAAGCTCAGGCGGTCCGTTGCCGTGTAGGAGAGGCCGATGTCGAGCGCCTGCTGCGTGTTTTCGACAAAGGTCTGCTCCCGGTCGCGGACGCGCTGGTGCTCGGTGCCGCTGTAGTGATCGTCAGACTCCAGGCCGCGATAGGAGAGGCTCAGGTGCCAGTCACCCTTGGTGGGGACCAGCTTGCTTGCCGCGCCAAACACGGGCGCGGTCTGGCGTATGAGCACTCAGCCCTGGCCGGCGGCCGGACGGGAGACCGTCAGGCCGAAAGCCAGGGAAGCTGCAACTGTGAGGACCGGCAGCAAACGTCGTGACATTTCATGAACCCCCTGAATTGAGGGGCGCATTCTACCCTATGGATTGGCCGAAAGCACCCGGGCGAGGATGCCGTCCGGCCCATTCCAGACCACGACGACCGGGCCGCGGCGGGAGGCGGCGATCGCCGGGGCGAACTGGTCGCCCGCGGCCGTGACGTTGACCAGAAAGTCCTGGGTGCGCGGATTTCCAATGTTGTTGAAAGCGCGTCCGAAGATGCCCTTGCCGTCTCCATCCCGTCCGTCGGGATCGACCCAGACGATGACGAAGCTGCCGCCGGCCTGCAGGGCGACCGCCGGGTCCGCCTGGTACCGCGCCGAATCCTCGCTGACCGTCACGACCTCTCCCCGGGGCGTCCCGTTCGGAGAGAACCGTTGGGCGAAGAGCTCGAAGCTCACAAAGGCGGCGACCAGGCTGCCGTCCTTGCCCATGGCCAGGGACTGCTCATGGCTGTGCAGGCCGCCACAGCCTCCGTCCAGGCTGAGCAGGCTGCTGCGCGCGCTGGCTCCAGGGGGAACCCGCGCCAGGAAGCTCTGGGTGCAGATCCCGAAATAGCGCACCAGCGCGCTGAGGGTGCCATCGGGTGCCAGGGCCACGCTTGCCGGATAAGCATGGTTCCCGTCGTCCCCGGGAGGGCCGGCGGGGCTCGCCTCGAGGACGATGACCTCCGGCGTCACGGGGGTTCCCTGGGCCGAGAAGATCCGGGCCGCGGCCTCGGTGAAGCCCTGCTCCCAGGGAGCGGATGCGAGGATCTCCGCTTCCCAGGCGACCGCGAAGCGGCCGTCTGCTCCGATGGCGATCACGGGCTCGAACCGGTTCTGGCCGCTGGGCACATTGGCCTGGATCAGCTTCCCCCGCGACTTGCCGTTAGCAGTGAAGCGGCGGACGTAAATGCTCGTGGGCAGCGTCCATCCCGTCCATGCCACGAGGAAGGTGCCGTCCCGATCGGCTGCGACATGGTTGACGGTCCCGGTCAGCTTGAGGGAGACCTCGCCGCCGGCCGGCCTACCCTGGCGGTCAAAGATGCGGGCCCGGGCGCCGCCGTCCCCGTTCCAGACGACCACGAACCGGCCATCCGGGAAGGCGGCGACCGACGGGTTGGACCCCGTGGCGCTGACCTGGATCTCCGGTCCTCTCGGTATTGGCGGACCAGCAGCGGCGGCGGGCAGGGAGACGAGAGCGAGAAGGGGGATTGCGAGCAGGACTCTGCTGTTCATGCTGTCCTCCCAGGGATCATGAGACTACCAGACCCCAGGAGGAGGTCCCCGGTTTACTCAGGGGATGCTCCCTCCCCTCATGCTTTTGGAGCAACTACCTATTCCTGAGAGACAATTTCCCTTGAATTAGGAGCATCCGAGCCGGTCGCGCGAGCTCAGTCAGATGATTATGCTCCGAATGAGTGAGTACCAGGCTCCGACGTGAATAGTTTTGCTCCGAAACCAGGCCAGGATGCTCCCAAGACGAGATTGGCAGCATTTCTCCCCAAGGATTATGCTCCTAAAACGCTTGTACTCGGAGCATAATCATGGGCCAAGAAGGCTCAACCTGGGTTTTCGGAGCATCGTGGGCGCTAGCCACGGCGCGCAAGGGGGCGTACTCTTCCGGCCATGAGAGACTTTCAGAGGCTGATGTGTGTTGGGGCGGCTTTCCTGCTCGTGGCTGGATTCGTGACGCCGGGCCAAGGGCAGGCTGCCGACTCGAAGTCAAGAATCCAGGAGCTGATGCAGCGCGAGATCGCGCTCGAGGAAGCCGGCCTTTGGCGTAGCGCGATCGACATGAGCAAGAATATCCTGGACTTGGATCCCAAGAACGCCGCTGCAATGAATACCATCGCTGGCCTGCATGGGACTCTTGGCGAGTATCAGGAAGAAGTGACCTGGGCACTCAAGGCTCTGGCAATCGATCCCCTCTTCGAGCTTGCGCACGTCAACCATGGCAACGGCCTGGCAGCTTTGGGGCGCAACGAAGAGGCGCGGGCTGCCTTCAACAAAGCAGCAGAGCTCGCGCCCAAAGACCCACTTCCGGTCTACAGCCTGGGGTTTCTGGCCGAGAACGAAGGAAAGCTGGAGCTTGCCTTGAGCTACTACGAGCGGTCAGTGGTGCTTGACGCGCGGTTCGAGAACGGCTACTTCAACAAGGCCGCAGCCCTGGCGAACCTGAAGAGGTTCGACGAGGCTGCCGCCACGCTCAAGAAGTTGTTGGAGATCAATCCGGATCTTGACGACGCCAAGCAGATGCTGCAACAAATCGAAAAGGAGAAGCCCTCCAACCCGCGCTAACCCGGTGGAGGCGGTGAGCATTATCAAAACACCGCGGGCTCTTCGTAAGTGCCGTACACGTCGCGGAGGGCATCGCTGACCTCCCCCACCGTGCAGTAGGCCTTCACGCAGTCGAGGATCAGCGGCATGGTGTTCTCAGTGCCCGCCGCGCCCTTCTTGAGGGTGTCCAGCGTGCGCGCCACCTCGCCCGCGTCGCGCCGGCCCTTGACCTCGTCGATGGCGGCGATCTGCCGCTCCGCCAGGTCGTCCGCGATGTAGAGGATGTCGATCGGCGGCTCGTTTTCGAGCTGGAAGGCGTTGACGCCGACGATCAGCTTCTCCTTGTCCTCGAACGCCCGCTGGTAGGCGAAGGCGGCATCCATGATCTCGCGCTGCGGGAAACCGGCCTCGATCGCCTCCACCATGCCGCCGAAGTCGTCGATGCGCCGGATGTAGTCGAAGGCGCCGTCCACCATGCGGCGGGTCATCTCTTCCACGAACCAGCTCCCGCCCAGAGGGTCCACCGTGTTGATGACGCCGGACTCGTGGGCCAGGATCTGCTGGGTGCGGAGCGCGATGCGGGCGTTCTCCTCGGTCGGGAGCGCCAGGGTCTCGTCGAGCGAGTTGGTGTGCAACGACTGCGTACCGCCGAGCACCGCGGCCAGGGCCTGGACCGTGGTGCGGACCACGTTGTTGTATGGCTGCTGGGCGGTGAGCGAGCAGCCGGCGGTCTGGGTATGGAAGCGGCACATCCAGGAGCGCGGGTTCTTGGCGCCGTAGCGCTCGCGCATCACCTTCGCCCAGATCTGGCGGGCGGCGCGGAACTTGGCGATCTCCTCGAAGAAGTCGTTGTGGCTGTTGAAGAAGAAGGACAGCCGGGGCGCGAAGTCGTCGACGTCGAGGCCGGCAACGATGCCGTACTGGACATACTCCATGCCGTCGCGCAACGTGAACGCCAGCTCCTGCAGCGCGGTCGAGCCCGCCTCGCGGATGTGGTAGCCCGAGATCGAGATCGTGTTCCAGCGCGGCACATGCTGAGCGGCGAAGGAGAACTGGTCGGTGATCAGCCGCATCGAGGGGCGCGGCGGGAAGATGTACTCCTTCTGGGCGATGTACTCCTTGAGGATGTCGTTCTGGAGCGTGCCTGACACATCCTTCTTGACGTCCACCCCCTGCTTCTCCGCCACCGCCAGGTACATGGCGAAGAGGATGGGCGCGGTGGAGTTGATGGTCATCGAGGTCGTGACCTCGCCCAGGGGGATGCCCTCGAAGAGGGCCTCCATGTCGGCCAGGGTGTCGACGGTGACGCCGCACTTCCCCACCTCGCCCTTGGACATGTGATGGTCCGAGTCGTAGCCATACAGGGTGGGCAGGTGGAAGGCGACGGACAGGCCGGTCTGGCCCTGGGAGAGGAGGTACTTGAAGCGCTGGTTGGTGTCCGCGGCGGTGCCGAAGCCCGCGAACTGGCGCATGGTCCACAGCTTTCCCCGGTAGCCCGTGGGGTGGATGCCGCGGGTGTATGGGAACTCGCCGGGGATGCCGATCTCCTGAATGGGATCGATCCGGGAGGTCTGCTCCGGCGTCACCAGGTGAGGGATCTCCATGCCGGAGACCGTGGTGAAGTCCTCCTTCCAGGCCGGGATCTTCGCCTCGTGCTTCGCCGTGGCAGCTTCCCAGCGCTGGCGCGCCTCCGCCATGGTGTCGAGGACATCTTCTTTGTATGCGGTATCTCCTGCCGGCGTCGCCTCTTGGGGCGCGGAGATCGGTTCGTCCTTGACAGCCATTCAGGGCTCCTTTCGGGAGGGCACGGGTCGTCGAGCCCGCAAATTATAACCGACCCTTACTTTGGTACACTTCCCCGGGCCGGCGAATAAAGTCCGTTTCGCTCCGGTTGAAGCCCACTAAGCTCAGGGTCCGCGGCCGCGGGCCCCTCACTCACCCGAACAAGGAACCGATCCATGACGAGACGCTCCCGCTTTCCGCAATTCCTCGCCCTTTCGTTCGCCCTGCTCCTGACCGGCCTCATGGCCTGCAACAAGGGCGCCGAGGATGGCGAGGCCGCCGAGACCCCGGGCCAGGAGGGTACCCCGGCGGCTAGCGCCGCTCCGGGCGCAAGCGGTACCGCAACCGCTCCGGGCCAGCTCGGGGCCCTTCCCGGCGCAGCCCCGGCCAAGCCGGCGGATACGTCCAAGATGCCGGACGTGGTCGCGCAGATCAACGGCAAGAAGATCACCAAGGGTGAGCTGATCCAGCAGGCCAGGCAGATGCAGGCCCAGATGGCTCAGACCAGCCGCGGCCAGCAGGTGCCCTCGCTCGACGACGCCTTCTACAAGCAGGTCCTCGAGGGCCTGGTCGCCCAGACGCTGCTCATCGAGGACGCCAAGCGCCAGGGAGTGCAGGTGAGCGACGACGAGCTCAAGCCCCAGTTGGCGGCGCTGCGCGGCCGCTTCCCCGACGAGGCCGCCTACAAGAAGGCCCTCGAGCAGGAGGGGCTGACCGAAAAGCAGCTGCACGAGAAGCTGCGCCAGGAGGCCGTCATCCAGAAGTACGTGGGCACCAAGATCCTCAACGAGGTCTCGGTGACGGATCAGGCGGCGCGCGAGTTCTACGACAAGAACATGGACAAGATGCAGCGGCCCGAGCGCGCCCACCTGCGGCACATCCTCATCCGGGTGGAGCCGACGGCCGCCGCCGCGGACAAGGAAAAGGCCAAGGACAAGGCCGAGGACATCCTCAAGAGGATCCAGGGCGGCGAGGACTTCGCCAAGCTCGCGGCCGAGAATTCGGACGATCCCGGCTCAAAGACGCGCGGCGGCGACCTCTCCTGGATGGCCCGCGGCCAGACCGGCCAGGCCGGCTCCCCCTTCGAAAAGGCTGCCTTCGCCCTGACCAAGCCGAACGAGCTGAGCAGCGTCGTGGAGACCCAGTTCGGCTACCACATCATCCAGCTCGTCGAGCATGAGGCCGCCAGCGCCGTCCCCTTCGAGGAGGCCAGGCCCCGCATCACCCAGATGCTTCAGCAGCGCCAGGTCGGCGAGCGCCTCCAGGCCCGCGTCGAGGACCTCAAGAAGAAGGGCAAGGTCGAGACCTTCATGTAGGTACGCGTCTTGCTATAGATCCGACCCGTTCAGGATTTTCCAAGGACGGGTCAATCTATTTTGCTGCCAGGCTCCCACCACGATGTCATCCGCGCGGCCGCGACTGGCCTGGGGGCGATCCTCGTCACGGGAGCCACGGGTTTTACCGGGGGGCACCTGGTGCGCCGCCTCCGGAAGCTCGGCCACCAAGTCCGCGCCTTCGTCCGCCCCGGCTCCAACGTGCAGCCTCTCCTGGATCAGGGAGTCGAGATCTTCGAGGGGGACCTCACAAAGCCCCAGGACATGGCGCGAGCGGCTGAGGGCATTGGAAAAATTTTCCATATCGCCGCTGTCTTCCGTACAGCCGGGCATCCTGACTCCTACTATTACGACATCAACGTCGGCGGCACCGAGAACGTCCTGAGGGCGGCACGCCTGCAGGGGGTGGAGCGGGTCGTCCACTGCAGCACCATCGGTGTCCATGGCGATGTTAGCGAGGTGCCCTCGACCGAGGAATCCCCCTACAACCCGGGCGACATCTACCAGATCACCAAGCTGGCCGGGGAGCAGGTTGCCCGGGACGCCTTCGCCGATGGCCTGCAGGGTACGGTCGTGCGGCCTGCCTCCATCTATGGTCCGGGCGATCTGCGCATGCTGAAGCTCTTCCGTATGGTCCACAACGGCCGGTTCCGCATGTTCGGCTCCGGCGAAGTCTTCTTTCACATGGTCTACATCGACGACCTGGTCGACGGCATGCTCCTCTGCGCCGAAAAGCCCGAAGCCCTGGGCCAGGTCTTCATCATGGCGGGGCCGCGCTACATCACTCTTGACGAGGTGGTATCCCTCGTTGCGGAGGCCGTCGGCGTTCCGCCTCCGAAGGGCAAGCTCCCCCTTTGGCCACTGATGATGGCGGCGGCGGCATGCGAAGCCGTTTGCAAGCCCCTGCGTGTGGAGCCGCCTCTCTACCGGCGCCGCGCCGACTTTTTCCGCAACAACCGGGCGTTCTCCTGCGAAAAGGCCCGCACCACTCTGGGCTACGAGCCTCGCATCGCTCCGAGGGAAGGCATCCTGCGGACCGCCCGGTGGTACTTCGAGAACGGCTACCTGGGCGAGTTGGCCCAGCGGGCCTCCTAGGGATGCGGCCCAAGAAGCTGATCGAGAAGGCGTTGCGCCGGACGCCCCCTCTCTATCGCCTCGCCTCCCGGATCTACCATCGGATGAACGGCTCCTTCCGGACCCTGAGCCCGGGAGCGCCCGGCGCGATCGCCAGGGCCTTTGAGCTCATGAAAGAGCGCGGCCAGGATGGGGACTACTACGAGTTCGGGGTCTTCCGCGGCTATACCTTCCTCAGCGCGCAGCAGACCTGCAACCGGCTCGGCCTGAACGAGACGCGCTTCTGGGGCTTCGACTCGTTCCAGGGATTGCCGCGGGTCGAGGGGATCGACGAGGGCGAGGGGGAGTTCTTCGAGGGTCAGTTCGCCTGCGGCAAGGACGAAGTCATCGGCAACCTGAGCTCGCATGGCATGGACTGGTCCCGGGCCGAGCTGATCGAGGGCTTCTTCAGCGACTCGCTGACCGAGGAGCTCAAGCGCAACCGGCCGATGCGTCCGGCCGCGGTGGTCGTCCTCGACTGCGACCTGTACTCCTCGACCCAGGAGGCGCTCGCCTGGATCAAGAACCTCCTGAGCCCCACCACCGTCCTGCTCTTCGACGACTGGCACTCCTATGGCGGTGCAACCGACCGCGGCCAGCCTCTGGCCTTCCAGGAGTTCCTCGAAGCGCACCCGGAATTCCGGGCTGAAGAGGGCTGGGAGTTCGCGAACAACGGGAAGACGTTCGTGGTCAGGAGAGCCCCAGCTCCCCCTGGTCTCCTTCCACCATGCGGGTGACCTTGTCGATCTGATCGAGGATCTCGATCTCCTCTCCTCCGGCAGCCCCGAGATCGCGGAAACGGCGGGCGGCGGGGAGAACCCGCCCTTCGAGCGAGCCCACGGCACGGTTGTAGGCCTCCACGCTCTGGTCCAGACCGCGCTTCACCACAACCATGTGGGCGGCGAAGGTGCGCAGCCGTTCGTACAAGCTCTTCCCGAGATCGCTGATCTGGCGGGCGTTCTCCTCCACCTGCGCTTGGCGCCAGCCGTAGGCCACGGCCCGCAGCAGCGCGATCAGGGTCGTAGGGGTGGCGAGGATCACCCGCTGCTCCACTCCGTACTCGATCAGACCGGGATCCTGCTCAAGGGCTGCGCTGAAGAAGGTCTCGCCGGGGAGGAACAGCACCACGAACTCGGGCGCGGGCTCGAACTGCGCCCAGTAGCTCTTCGCCGACAGCTTCTGCAGGTGGGTACGGATCTGGCGGGCGTGATTGCGCAGATGATTCCGGCGGGAGTCCTCGTCGCAGGCTTCGAGGGAATCGAGGTAGGCGTCGAGCGGCGCCTTGGCGTCGATGACCACGTTCTTGGAGCTTGGCAGCCGGATGACCAGGTCGGGGCGCTGCCGGCCATCGTCGGTCTCCGTGGTCACCTGGGTCGAGAAGTCGCAATAGGCGACCATACCGGCCATCTCCACGACCCGCTGGAGCTGGATTTCCCCCCACCGTCCGCGCGCCGCGGGAGCCCGCAGCGCTCCGACCAGCTTGACCGTCTCGCGCTCCAGGTTGGCCTGGGCCGAGGCCAGCCCCTTCAGGTGCTCGGTAAGGTTGCTGTAGGCCACGGCGCGCGCGGTCTCGATGTCCTGGATCTTCTGGTCGACCTTCTCCAGGGACTCGCGCAGCGGCTTGACCAGGTCGCCGATCGCCTGCTGGCGCAGTTCCAGGTCCCCCTTGGCGGTCTCCTGGAACTTCTCCAAGGTCGCCTTGGCCAAGTGGAGGAAACTTTGATTGTTGTTCTGGAGCGCCTCGGACGACATCGCCTTGAAGGCGTCGGAGAGCCTGGCCTGGGCGTCCTCGAGGAGCCTCAGCCTCTCCACGGCGGCCTCGCGCTCCTTCTCGATCGTGGTCCGCAGCCGCATCGCTTCCGGCCGCATCAGGAGCCAGACGAGGCCGCCCCCCAGAAGGAAGGCAATCAGCAGCGGGAGAAAAGGGAGGTCCACTGGCGGAAGTATAAAGGACTTCCGCCTCTCCTACGCCAGCAGCTGCCTCGCGATCACCAGCCGCAGCATCTCGCTGGTGCCTTCATAGATCGTGGTCACGCGCACGTCCCGATAGAGGCGGGAGATCTCGTAGTCCTCGTGGAAGCCGTTGCCGCCGTGGAGCTGCAGGCTCTCCTGGCAGGCGCGGTTGGCGGCTTCGGAGGCGTAGAGCTTGGCCTGGGCAGCGAGGCGCCCGGCCTGGGAGGTGTGATCGAGCGCGGCGGCGCCATAGGTCAGCGCACGGGCCGCAGCCAGCTCGGTGGCGATCTGGGCGATCTTGAACTGGACCGCCTGGTGCTTTGCGATGGGCACGCCGAACTGGTGCCGGTCCTTGGCGTACTGCACGGCCAGCTCGAGCGCCCTCTGGTGGATGCCTACGGCCTGGGCCGCGATGCCGATCCGCGAATGGTCCAGGGTGGCGAGGGCGATCTTGAACCCCTGGCCCTCCTGCCCGAGGAGGTTGGCCGCCGGCACGCGGCAGCCGTTGAAGAAGATCTGCGCGGTGCGCGACGACCGGAGCCCCATCTTCTCCTCGGGCTGCCCCACGGAAAAGCCGGGAGCGTCCGCGGGGACGACAAAGGCGGACAGACCGCGCTTGCCCGCTTCGGGATTCGTCCGGGCCACGACCACGTAGTACTTCGCATGTCCCGCGTTGGTGATCCAGGCCTTCTCGCCGTCGAGCACCCACTCGTCACCTTCGCGGCGGGCCGCTGTGCGCATGCCGCCGACGTCGCTGCCGGCTCCGGGCTCGGTCAGGCCGAAGCCGCCGAGCGCTCCGCCGGAGGCGAGCTCGGGGAGGACCCGGCTCTTCAGCTCCTCGCTGCCGAAGCGGTTGATCGGCCAGCAGCAGACCGAGTTGGTGACGCTCATCGTTACCGCGACGGCCGGATCGGCGCGGGAGATCTCCTCCATGGCCACGACGTAGGAGAGCGTGTCCATGCCGGCGCCGCCATGCTCCTCAGGGACGAGCATGCCCAGCAAGCCCAACTCCCCCATCTCCTCGAAGACCTCGACGGGAAAGCGGTGCTCGCGGTCGCGCTCCTGGGCGCCGGGCTGGATGCGCTCCTCGGCGAAGCGGCGGATCTGCTCGCGCAGCAGCTCCTGCTCCTCGGTCAGCCCGAAGTCGACACCGGAGCTGACGGGCGGGGTTTCAGCCAGGACTGCCATGTCAGGCCTTCAGGACCCAATCGGCGATCACCATCTTCTGGACCTCGCTGGTGCCCTCGTAGATCTCGAGGATGCGCGCGTCGCGGAAGAAGCGCTCGACGTTGTACTCCTTGGTGTAACCATAGCCGCCGTGGATCTGGAGAGCCTTGTTGGTGACCCGCTGCGCCATCTCGGAGGTGAAGAGCTTGGCCTGCGCCGCTTCGAGGGAGAAGCGCTTCTGGTTCTCCTTGGCCCAGGCGGCCTTCCAGGTCATCAGGCGTCCGGCGTCGATCTCGGTCGCCATGTCGGCCAGGTAGAACTGGATGGCCTGGAACTCGGAGAGCTTCTGGTTGAACTGCTCGCGCTCCTGGGAGTAGGCCAGGGCCTCCTCGAACGCACCCTGGGCAATGCCCACGGCCTGCGCGGCGATGCCGATGCGCCCGCCGTCCAGCGTGGCCATGGCGATCTTGAAGCCCTCGCCCTCCTCGCCCAGGCGGTAGCTGGCCGGGATGCGGCAGTTGTCGAACGAAAGCTCGGTGGTGCCCGAGGCGTTCACACCCAGCTTGAACTCGTGCGTGCCGTGATGGTACCCAGGGGTGTCCGTGGGCACGATGAAGCAGGTGATCCCCTTGTGCCGCTTCTCCAGGTCCACCGAGGCGAACACCAGGGCGATATCGGCGTCGGTGCCGTTGGTGATGAACACCTTGTTGCCGTTCAGGACGTAGTCGTCGCCCTCGCGCCGGGCGGTGGAACGCAGGCCGGAGGGATCGCTGCCGGCGCCGGGCTCGGTGAGGGCGAAGCAGCCGAGCTTCTGGCCGGCGGCGAGCGGAGTCAGGAACTGCTTCTTCTGCTCCTCGGTGCCGAACTTGAACAGGGGGTAGCAGACCAGGGAGTTGTTGACGGACAGGATGACGCCCGAGGTGGCGCAAACGCGGCTGATCTCCTCGATGGCGATGCAGTAGGACACGGTGTCCATGCCGCCGCCGCCGTACTCCTCGGGAATGAACACGCCGGCGAGCCCGAGCTCGCCCGCCTGGTCGAAGAAGGAACGCGGGAACTCGCCCGTCTGGTCGATCTCCTTGGCACGAGGCTTGGCCACCTCTTCGGCGAAGCGGCGGACGGTCTCTTGCAGGAGCTTCTGCTCTTCCGTGAGCTCAATGTGCATGGCTTTCCTTATTGAGATGGGCGGCGGGAGGCGAAGCTCCCGGCCGCCCCGATCGTAGCAACCGGGCTCACGGAGGGTCAAGGAAGACCGCTAGCCCGCCTCCTAGCCCGGATACTCCGGGGGGTCCTCCCCGTAGGTCGACTCGTACTCCATGTTGCCGTCCTTCTTGTGGACCTTGATCTGGCCGAGGCCGGCTGCCTGCGCGAGCTTCCTTGCCTCCTCGATCGCTTCTTCCTTGGTGTCGAACTCCCTGCGGAGCGAAGCGTTCTCCTGGCTTACCAGCCACTTCTCGGCCGAGGCATTGGGGACTACGTGGTACACCTTCCTTTGCTTGGTGTCTGTCGCCATACCACCTTCCTCCTTTGCGGCTATAAGGAAGGCAATACACATGCCAGATTCGACAACATTCCTGCTGAACTTCCCCTGCGAAGCAGTTTGAGGCACAATCCGGCCCGTCATGAAGATGAACGAGCCCCTCAACTACACCGAGACCGAGATCAAGAGCTACCTGCCCACCGGCTGGTCCCTCACCCGCGATGGCGCAGGTTCCTGGGATGCCAAGAAGAAGGTCTGGCAGCTCCGCGTCCTCGACGGTGTCGACTTCGACTGGCCGGTCATCGTCAAGCCTGACGACGCCGGCTCCCTCGGCCGCCTGGAAGCCCTCGGCCGCGCCATGAACGCGGTGTTCCGAGAGCGGTTGGGGTAGGCAAAGCATCTTAGCACCCGGGAACGGCTAGAATCTCCGCCGTGCATCCGACCCTCGCCCTGCTCGCCAGCCTCGGCACCTTCGCCCTGCTCGTGGGGCTGGTCTCCTGGCTCCAGCGCAAGTCCTTCCTGGTGCGGCAGCTCGCGTTCCCTCTCTACGTCGGGGCCGCGGCGGCCGCTGTCGAGGTGTACGCGCTGCTCGGTCCTGCGGATGCAAGGGTGAGCGACGGCGCGCGCGCCTGGATCCTCCTCTTCCTGGGCGCGGTCACCGTCCTGCGCCTGCTCGGCCTCTACTTCTTCGACATCCACCTCCGCGCCCGCACCGGCTTGAAGCTCCCGCCGCTGCTGCCGGCAGTGACGATGTTCGTGGTCTACCTGATCGCCGCCTTCGTGACGCTCCGGGTCATCTTCCCCAAGCTCGAGCTGGGCGGCCTGATCGCCACCAGCGCCGTCACCTCCCTGGTCCTCGGCCTGGCCCTGCAGCCGATCCTCTCCAACTTCTTCGCCGGGCTGGTGATCAGCATCGAGCGGCCCTTCCGGATCAACGACTGGATCAAGGTCGGCGATCACGAGGGCCGTGTCGCCGCCATTACCTGGCGCACCACCCACCTGCGGACGCGGGAGAACGACAACCTCGTGATCCCGAACAGCAAGCTCGCGGACGAGCGGGTGGTGAACTTCTACTACCCGCACCCCATGCACCTGGAGCGGATCAAGGTGGGTGCCCCCTACGACGTGCCGCCCTACCGGGTCCGCCGGGCGCTCCTGGAGTCGATTGCGGGCGTCCCCGGGGTCTTGGACAAGCCCACGCCCGAGGTGTACCTCCCCAGGTTCGACGACAGCTCCGTCGGCTACGAGCTGCGGGTCTGGATGGATGACGTGGCCAACGCGCCGCGCATCGCCAGCGAGGTGAGGGGGCGGATCTGGGAGATTTTCCGCAAGGAGGGCATCACGATGCCCTACCCCATCCGCACCGTGGAGATCTCGCGGCGCCCGCGTCCCGGCAAGGCCGATACGGACGGTCCCACCGCGGCGCGGCTGTTCGTGACGGAGGGGATCGAGCGCGGCCTGTCCGTGTCCCTGGACCTCAAAGGCGAGCCCGTGACCGTGGGACGCTCCCGCACCTGCACCCTGGTCCTGACCGAGCCCAACGCCAGCAAGGAGCACCTGAGGATTGCCTGGGAGGACGGCTCGTGGGTGATGACCGATCTGGGGAGCAGCTTGGGCACGAAGGTGAACGGCCGGCCCGCCACCCGCGCCGAGCTTTCAGCCTTCGATCGCATTGCGATCGGCGATACCGTTATCATCTTCGAGACCGGCGTGTGACATGACTGCAGACCTTCCCTCCCAGATCGGCCCCTACCGCATCACCGAGCTCATCGGCCGGGGCGGGTCTTCCCCCGTCTACAAGGCGGCGGACCCGAAGAGCGGCCGGCCGGTCGTGGTGCGCCTGCTCTCGCCGCACCTGAACGAAAACCAGGACGCGGCAGCCAGGTTCGAGCACGACTCGCGGGCCCTGATGTCCGCTCCCCATCCGAGCCTGCTGCAGATCCTGGACACGGGCGTCGAGGGAGCCCGGCCCTACCTCGTGACGGAATGGGTCCAGGGAATCGGGCTCGACAACGTGCTCAAGGAGCGCCGGCTCTCGGTACCCGAGATCCTCGCAGTCATGAAGGGGATCTGCCGCGGTCTTGCCCATGCCCATCAGTTCGGGGTGCTCCATCACCACATCTCGCCGCACGCCATCCTGGTTTCCCCGGACTTCTCGATGGTGAAGCTGACCGAATTCGGCTTCACCCGCGTCGAGTCGCTCGGCCTGACCGGCACGATCAGCACCGGCGCCATCACGCTCGGGGCCTTTCATTACCTGGCGCCCGAGCAGGTGGACAGCAACGCGACCTCGGACCACCGGGCTGACATCTACGCCGTGGGTGCCGTTTTCCAGGAGATGCTCACCGGCCGGCCGCCAACCGGCAAGTTCTCGCTCCCCAGCCAGTCCAACAGCGAGCTGCTGCCCGAGACGGACACGATCGTGCTCAAGTGCCTGGCGCGCAATCCGGCCGAGCGCTACAACACGGCGCTGCAGTTGCTGGGCGACCTCGGAAAGCTGGAAGAGGCGCTGAACCTCCGGCTGCTCTCCGAGATCCGCGGTGTCACCCAGAAAGCGGCGGGCTCCAAGAACAAAGGGCTGCTGATCGGCGGCCTCGTGGCGCTGCTGATCGTGCTCGCCGTAGTCGGCTACCTGATCGCCAGCTAAGCCCTGTTCTCAATCCCGAGCTTCCTCTTCACCTGCCCACCCGCGATCGCGGCGCGCGCCAATGCCGCGGTCTTGAGCCAGGGAGCGCCGGTCTTCTCGGCTACGTACCGCTTCGCCGCTCCCAAGTCCTCGACCCGTGGCCAGAAGTTCTGCGGATTGTTGAAGTCGTCGAAGAACTCCGCGGCGATCCCGGGATGGCGGGTGCCGGCGAGCAAAACCTCCTTGGCCGCGGGCGTGATCGGCTCCAGGAAGAGGTTCGAGAAGCCCGTGATCCACCTGGCGTCCTGCTCCCAATGCTCGTCGAAGACCGACTGCATCCAGTCCGCATCGAAAGGCCGGCTGCCGTGCTCCACGATGCGCCGGGTGTAGAGGTGTGCGGCCTTGGAGGCGCAGTTGGAGCCCTGGCCCGCGATTGGATCGTTGAGGACCACGGTGTCGCCGATCCCGAAGGCCAGCCGTCCCGAGGGGAGCCGGGCGACCGGCTTGCGCACTGTGGGGGTGATCGCGCCCTTGCCCCAGGCGAGAGGGTCGGCGAGCTCGGCGCCGCGGAGGTGCTCCTCTTCCCAGGGTGCCCATTGGGCAATCAGGCCTTTGGCGACGGCCATCATGTCCTCGCCGGTCTGCGCTGCGTCGAAGCGGTCCAGGCCGCGGCCTGCCTTGCACTCGAAGAGGATGCTGTAGGTGGACTGCGAGGACTTGTGGTGGAACGGTATCCAGAAGACCTCGCCGTCCTGCTCGAACAGCGTGAACTTCACGGTGTGGAACGGGATGCTCGTCCAAGGCTTCATGCCCTTGACCGTGATCAGGGCCAGCTTGCGCTGAGCCTGCGTGTAGGTGCTCCGGCCGGGATCGCGCTCGAACAGGGCTGAGATCTCGCCCTTGCCCGCCGCGACGACCAGGAGGTCGTTCTCCGCCGCCAAGGCGTCGAGGTCGGGCACCCCGATCGGCTGGATGACCAGCTTGCCGCCGCGAGCTTCGAGCTCCCGCATCCAGCGCCAGTACTTGAGCCGCTGGTCGATGGCCTGCCCAGGCCGGCGCCAGGGCCCCGTCATGTGGAAGAGGCGGTTGCCTGGGGACAGGCAGAAGTCGAGGTGGATTCCCTCCCCCCATTTCACCTCGTCATCCCAGAAGTTCAGGCCCAGCTCGCGCTCGTAGGACAAGCCGCGGTCGAAGATGAACGCGGTCGCCGGAACCCGGCCATTCAGGACCTCTTCGGGAGTGCGGTCCGAGTACAGGGTGACGGCGTATCCGTGCCGCAGCAGCCCGAAGGCCAGTTGCAGGCCAGCCTGGCCGGAGCCGACGATGGCGACCTTCCGCATGGCACAGGTTACGCTGGCCGTCCGCGAAAGTTCTCGGCTATCCTACCGAGCACACAGGAGGCAGATCATGGACACCGTGCAGGGGATCGACGTCTCGCACTTCCAGGGAGTCGTGGACTGGCAGCAAGTCGCGAAGGCCGGGATGTCATTCGCCTTCGCCAAGGCAACGGAAGGGATCACCTACGTGGACCCGCAGTTCGCCACCAATTGGGCCGGCATCAAGGCCGCCGGCCTGGTGCGGGGGGCCTACCACTTCTTTGAAGCCAACGACGATGCGACGGCCCAGGCGCAGCACTTTCTGGCCACGGTGCACCTCGCCCCAGGCGATCTCCCACCCGTCCTCGACATCGAAACCACCGCCGGAGTGAGCGACCCGCAGGTCTGGAGCGGGGTGGCCACCTGGCTTCAAATCGTGGAGCAGGCGGCGGGGCGCCAGCCGATCCTCTACACCGCTCCCGGCTTCTGGAACTCGCAAGCCCCGAACCTCACGCTCACCCGTTATCCGCTCTGGCTGGCCGACTATGCGGCCCAGCCGCTGCTGCCCCACGGCTGGACCTCCTGGCTTTTCTGGCAGCACTCACAGAGCGGCTCGGTCGCAGGCGTGACGGGAGCCGTGGACCTCGACCTGTTCAGCGGCACGCTCCAGCAGCTTCAGGGGCTTGTGGTATAAAGCGCCCTTCCTCAAAGGAGGTGTTCCATGGATTCCAAGAACCGCTTCGCCGACCTGCCCTGCTTTCGAGCCCTCTAGCAAGCGCCGGAAGGGCTTCCCCTCCGAGACGCGCGTCCAGCGCGGACATCGGGTTGTCCATGGGGACAAAGAGCTCTTCGAAAGGCTCGGCCGAAACGACCTCTGCCCCTGCGGCTCCGGCCACCGCTTTCAAAACCTGCTGCCTCCGCTCCGGCCGCTTTGACGGCGCCGGGCGCGACCATTACTTTTAGGGAGTGAGTTGACCGGGAGCGTCGGCACCACGCCGGCGCTCCGCCAGCCGTTTGATCGCCGCCAGCCAGATCCAGCGGATCAGCCCGCTTCCTGGACGGACGAACAGCCAGTAGAGCCGGAACTTCCGGGCGGCCTCGCCGCCCAAGGGGAGCACTCGCGTCTCGGTGCGCAGGCGGGTCTGGCCGGGCCCGAGGGGCTCGACCGTGAAGTTCATGATCCCCTTGGCGTAGCCGTCACGGTCGAAGGCTGCGAAGTCGGCGGGGCCTGAAAGGGGGACGGTCGACGCCGAGAGCTGCCAGAAGCGGCCGATCACTCCGACAACCATCTCCAACGGTCCCTCGTCCAGGAGGGTGAAGCCGCCCTTGAGAATGGCATCGATGACCCGCTGGTCCGGGTGGGAGGTCCGTACCGGCCGTCTCAGGAGCCAAGCGGGGAGCGACCGGAGGGCGAAAAGGGGGCGCGTCAGTGCGACGTCGCGTGTCTTCAGCTCCCGGACCGCCCGCATCACCGCCTCCGGGCTCGCCGCCACCGTGATCTCGTGCACCTCGCGATGCGGGTAGACCGGCAAATGGCGGTCCAGGGATCCCTGCTCTGAGCTCATGGACGATCTCCTTGCTCGCTGGAGGCGCCGCGCTGGCGGGGCGGGCCTCCTCACCCGAGAATTGAAACGTAAAACCCGTGGGTTGGTACGCAAAACCCCCGGGTTGAGACGCTCCCGTCCCGGGTTGGAGCGCCAAACCCGCCGGTTGAGACGCCGCGCTCCCGGGTTTGGACACAAAACCCACGGGTTGGACCCCTGAACCCGCGGGTTGAGACGCAAAACCCGCCGGTTGTAATACAAAACCCACGGGTTGGGACACAAAACCCGCGGGTTGGAACGCTCGCGCCGAGATCCCAGCGCCTCAACCCGCGGGTTTGCAGAAGCTCCTCGCCGACTGCATCACAACCGGGATGACCCGGCAAGGCCGGCGGCGTCTGATCTCCGGATTGGAGTCATCCTCTCGTCCCTCCCCGGAAAAAGGTGCGCCTCACCCCAACTCCTTTACCCTCAAGGGGTCCCTCCGAACGACGGCGACCCTAAAAGAGCCTGCTTCGTTTAAGATAGCTGCCGGAATAATGGATAGCAGCAGCCTCGTCATCCTCGTGAGCCAACTGGCCCAGGCCGCTGGCGCGCTTGTTCTCGCGCTGGTCCTGGTGGGTTTCCACCGTCTGTACCGGCGGGAGTACCTGCGCACCTGGGCCTGGAGCTGGGGGTCGTTCTGCGTTGCGCTCTGCGCGTCGGCGCTCATGCTGTACCTGGGCCAGCAAGGCACGCTCTCCACTGCCCTTCAAACCGCGCTCACGCTCGTCGCACTGATCGCCGGCTACTGGCGGATCGCCTGGCTGCTCTTCGGCACCTACGAGCTCGCCACGACCCGGCTCGTGCCGCATCGGATACAGCACACGATCCTGGCCCTCCTGGTCGCCCTGGCCGTGGTGCCGGTGGTCACGTCGGGAGTCCTGGACGGCGTCGCGGACGTCCGGCTGGCCGAGACGATCCGCGCCCTGTGCCTGGCGGCGGCCTTTCTGATCGCGAGCTACTGGGTATGGAACGCCGGCAATGAGGAGGTCTCGGCGGGCATGGGCCAGCGCATCATGGCCGGTGCCTTCCTGCTCTCCGTGCTGCAGGAGGCCCATCACCTGGCGATCTATCTGGGCCGCTCGTCGCTCCAGGTGTCGCCGCGCTACCAGACGTACCTCGCTCCGATCGACTTCCTGCTGCAGTTCCTGCTCGGAGTGGCCATGGTCATCTGGCTGCTGGAAGAGGAGCGCAGGCGGCTGCTCGCCGCCTCGGCGCGCGCCGAGCACCTGGCCTACCACGACACGCTGACCGACCTGCCCAACCGCAACCTGCTCGTGCAGAACATCGCCGCGGCCCTGTACCGCGCTGAGCGCAGGCCGGACGGACGCAGCGCCGTGCTGTTCCTCGACCTCGACCGCTTCAAGGTCATCAACGACTCGCTCGGCCACTCGTACGGCGACGAGATCCTGCGCTCCATCACGGAACGCCTGCGGCGCAACCTCCTGGAGACCGAGACCGTGGCGCGGATGGGCGGCGATGGCTTCGCGGTCCTCCTCCCCGTGGTGAGCAGCGAGTGGAAGATCGCCCAGATGGCCGAGAAGCTCCTGGGCCTGATCCGGCGGCCGTTCGCGGTCCAGGGCACGGAGCTGTACGTCACGGCGAGCGTCGGCATCAGCCGCTTCCCCGACGACGGCGGCGATCCCGACGAGCTGATCAAGAAGGCCGAGATCGCCATGTACCACGCCAAGGAGCACGGCGGCGATCAGTACCAGGTCTACGCGCCCACCATGGATGCCAATGCCCTGGAGCGGCTGGCCCTGGAGAACGACCTGCGCAAGGCCCTGGTGCACGGCGAGCTGGTGCTCTACTACCAGCCCGTGCTCGACGCCCGCACCGGCATGATCGAGGGGGTCGAGGCGCTGCTGCGCTGGCAGCATCCGGAGCGCGGCCTGATGGGCCCGGCCGAGTTCCTCTGGCTGGCCGAGGTCACGGGCATGTCGAATGCCGTCGACCTCTGGGTGCTCAAGACCGCCTGCCGCGAGATCTCAGAGTGGCACAAGGACGGCGCCGACGTGCGCGTGGCGGTGAACCTGTCCGCCCGGCCGTTCCAGCGCCCCGACCTCCTGGACCGCATCAAGGAGGTGCTCGCCGAGAGTGGGCTGCCGGCGTCGATGCTCCAGCTGGAGATCACCGAGACGCTGGCCATGCAGAATGCCGAGGCGAGCCAGAGCGTGCTGCGCGGCTTGAAGGAGCTGGGCATCAAGATCGCCATCGACGACTTCGGCACCGGCTACTCGTCGCTGAGCTATCTCACGACGCTGCCCATCGACATCCTCAAGGTGGACCGCTCCTTCGTCAGCGGCCTCGGCACGAACCGCGGAAGCAGCGAAATCACCGCCGCCGTGATCACCCTCGCCCACAGCTTGAAGCTCGACGTCGTGGCCGAGGGCGTGGAGAACGAGACGCAGCTCGAGATCCTGCGCAGCCAGGGGTGCAACAAGGTCCAGGGCTACCTCTTCAGCCCTCCGATCCCCGCCGCCAGGTGCCGCGAAAAGGCGCTGGAGGGGCGGCTCTCGGTGCCGAAAGCGGCTACGGCGATCTAGCCCTTCTAGCCTTCTTTCTTCGGGGGATAGTCCGGCGTCGGCGCCAGCCCTTCCAGCTTCGGCCGCTTCAGGTGCCAGCCGGTGGCGTCCTGGTAGGCCTTGGCGAGCGTCAGGGTCTCGCCCTCCCCGAAGAGCTTGCCGAGGAAGGTGATGCTGGTGGGAGTCCCATCCTTGCGGAAGCCGTTCGGCACTACCACGGACGGATGGCCGGTCAGGTTCGTCAGGAGCAGGTTGTTGCCGCCGTAGGTGGGCGAGACGTAGACGTCGATTTCGGCCAGGATGCGGTCCATCTCGCGCATGGCCAGGGTGCGGATGCGGTTCGCCTGCAGGTAGGCAACGGCCGGGATCATCTGGCCCTGGCGGAAGACGTTCGGCCAGGCCTGCTCGATCTGGCGGACGAGCTGATCGTCCTTGCCACTGCGGGTCAGGTCGTCGAAGGCCGCCGCGGCCTCGGCGGTGAGGATCAGGCCGAGGGCGTCGATGGGGAGCTTGGGCAGCTCGATGGGCTTCAGCTCGATCCCCAGCTTGCGGAGGTCCTCCAGGGCCGCGAGGTCGAGCGCGTGCCATTCCGCCCTCTCCTCCTGGGGCTTCTCCTCGAAGATCGACTTGAGGTAGCCGACCCGCAGCGTGCGCACGTCCATCCCCGGATCCCAGCGGAATGGCGCATCCACCACGGTGGCGTCGCGGCCGTCCGGCCCGTGGATGGCCTGGAACACGGCGGCGCAGTCCTCGACGCTGCGGCAGATCGGGCCGAGCTTGTCCATGGTCCACGAGAGCGCCATGGCGCCATGGCGGCTCACCCTTCCAAAGGTCGGCCGGAGCCCGGTGCAGCCCGTCCGCGTGCAGGGCGAGATGATGGAGCCCAGGGTCTCGCTGCCAATGGTGAAGCCCACTGCGCCGGCGGCGGTGGCCGATGCCGAGCCAGCCGAGGAGCCGCTCGATCCCTGCTCCGGGTTCCAGGGATTGCGGGTCATGGCCGCGTACCAGACATCCCCCCAGGCCAGCTCGCCCAGGGAGAGCTTGGCGACGAGCACGGCGCCGGCTGAGTCCAGGCGCTCGACGACCGCGGCGTCCTCCTCGATGACCTGGTCCTTGAACGGGACGGAGCCCCAGGTGGTGCGATAGCCCTTGACGGCCAGAAGATCCTTGGCGCCCCAGGGGATGCCATGGAGAGGTCCGCGGTCCTTGCCCGATCCGAGCTCGCGGTCGGCGCGCTCGGCCGAGGCCATCGCCCGCTCCTCCGTGTAGCTGATGACCGCGTGGAGCACCGGATCGAGCTTGCGCAGCCGGTCGAGGTACATCTTCGTGAGGCCGGCCGACGTGACCTTTCCTGACCTGAGAAGCTGACCAAGCTGCGTAACGGTGAGGAATGGCTGCTCCGCCGCCGCGGAGGGGATCTCGCCGGCCGTGCTCAGCCGGAACGAGGCATCTCCTGCCAGCCCTTCCAGCTTCATGCCGGGCAGGACCGGATCGAACTTCACGGCCGGAGGCACGCTGTTGTCGATCCGCACCTCGCGGATCTTCCTGTAGTCCTCCAGGAGCTCGTCGAGCCCCTTGCGCATGAGGTCGCGCTCGGGGCCGGTGAATTCGAGTCCGATCGCCTTCTCGGCATCCGCCAGGACTTCAGAGGTGATCGTCCCCTTCTTCTCCTCCTGCGCGAGAGCAGCGGGCGCTGCCGCAATGGCGGAGATCAGGGCAAGGAAACGGCGGCGGTCCAGACTGTCGGTCATGCGGGCTCCTTGGTTGGATCAGGGGAGGCCGATCACCATCACGTTGCCGTAGGAGGCGGCAAGCCGACTGAGATCGTCGGGATCGGCCGTCAAGGCGAGCCCGCCGCCGAGCTCGACTGCTGAGGCAATGACATGGGCATCGGCCAAGTGCTCCGAGCCTGCCTGGGCAGCAGCCAAAACGCCCCCTACGATCCTGGCGAGAGGCCGATCCGTATCGCGTACGCGGATCCCCGTCTCGCGAGAGAGGCATGCATCAACCAAAGGGTTGTGGCGAGGGCCACGATAGAGCTCGGCGAGGATCACGCTCGGGACTACGACCTCGCGGCGAAGGCGCGCGGCCGCACAAAGCGCAGCGCGGACTTCCAGATTGCGGCGCCCGGGCCGCCCGGCCAAAGCTACCAAGGCTTCGGCATCGAGCACCACGCAACGGTTCATCCGAGGAGCCCGACGTACTTCTCGACCAGAGATTCGTCCACCGGCCCATGCTCCGCGTCGAGCTGATCGAGCAGCTCCACGAGAAGCCGGTTGCGGCGACGACGCTCGAGCTCCGCACGGAGAGCCAGATTGACTTGGGCCGAGAGGCCCTGATCCTCCCGCTCGAGCTCCTCAACCAGATCCTCGTCCAAGGACACCGAAACCTTGCGCTTGGCCGTTGACATACCCGAAGCGTACCAGAGTAGGAACAGAGGTGGCAACGCGTGGCTCAGCGCCCCACGGTCAACGTCACGTCCAAAAACGGCTGTCCCTGCGAAGGCCGGGGCCACGAGCAACCCGGCGACGGCGAGGAACGCTACGCCCGAGAAGAGCGCGTAGCCGGTGGCGAAGAGCTTGCCGCTCACCGTCTGAAGCTGGTTCACCGGCCCCATGCCGGTGAGGATCATCGCGGCATTGAGGACAGCGTCGAGCCAGGGCAGGCCCTCGGTAGCGTGATAGCCAACAGCCCCGAGGGTCAGAGAGCCGAAGATCAGTCCCAGAGCAGCGGCGCCGTGCCGGGCCAGCCGCGCCAGGAAGGCGCGGCGGCTCAGCAGCGGCTGGGTGCGGTGCTCGTACATGTCATGTCCGCGATGGCCCGTCCGATCGCCATGGAAGCGGTCGCGCCGGGCGAGGGGGCGTTGAGGACGTGGACGGCCCGCTCGGTCTCCACGATCCGGAAGTCGTCCACCAGCGCGCCGTTGCGCTCCAGGGCCTGGGCGCGGACGCCCGCTCCCGAGCGGTGGACGTCTTCGGGACGGATCTCCGGCACCAAACGCTGGAGATCGCGGACGAAGGCAGACTTCACGAGCGAGCGCCAGACCTCGTAGAAGCCGATCTTCCAGAAGCGGGCCGCGAGCGCCCAGACACCGGGCCATCCCACAATGGACAAGGAGTCCCGAAGCGAGACGTCGGTCCAGCGGTAGCCCTCCCGTTTCAGGGCGAGAACGGCGTTCGGCCCTGCTTCCACCCCACCTCCGATCATCCGGGTGAGATGGACGCCGAGGAAGGGGAAGCGCGGATCGGGCACTGGATAGATGAGGCCGCGCACGAGGCTCCGCTTTTCCGCCACCAGCTCGTAGTACTCGCCGCGGAAGGGGACGATCCGCACGTCCGGCTCGGCGCCGCAGAGGCGGGCGATGCGGTCGGACTGCAGGCCGGCACAGTTGACCAGGCGAGCGCAGGCCACCGTTCCGGCCGAGGTCTCTATCCGCAGACCGGAGCCGCCTGAGCGTATGGAGGAGACGCGGGCTTTCGTGAGGATCTTGCCGCCGTGCTGCTCGATGCGGCGCCTGTAGGCCTGTGCCACTGCCGGGTAATCCACGATGCCCGTCTCCGGCACATGGAGGGCCGCGATGCCCGCGGCATGGGGCTCGATTTCCCGGATTTCTTCTGCCCGGAGACGCCTCAACCCGCTCAGGCCGTTGGCCTGCCCGCGGCGCTCCAACTCGTCCAGCCTCGGCAGTTCCTCCTCCTGGGTCGCCACTACCAGCTTGCCGCAGCGCTGGGTTGCGATCCCTTCTTCCTCGCAGAAGCTCCAGAGCGCCCGGGCACCCTCCACGCAGAGCCGGGCCTTGAGCGAGCCGGGCTTGTAGTAGAGGCCGGAGTGAATGACCCCGCTGTTGTGGCCACTCTGGTGCGTGGCCAGACGGTCTTCGGCCTCCAGCACGGTCACCCCGGCACCGCGCTCGGCCAAGGCCATGGCCGTGGCAAGGCCCACCAAGCCTCCGCCGATCACAGCGACATCGGTCATGGCGAGAGTCGGTCGATCTTCCAGCCCTCGGGCTGCCTGCGGTAGCGGAAGCGGTCATGGAGGCGGTTCTCCCTCCCCTGCCAGATCTCGATCTCATCTGGCACGACGCGGTAGCCGCCCCAGGACTCGGGACGGGGCACCGGCCCCTCGCCAATGCGCTCAGCAGCCTCCCGGACCGCGCGCTCCAGCTCCTCGCGGCTGGCGATGGGCTCGCTCTGCCGAGAGACAGCGGCGCCGATCCGCGCTTCCAGGGGGCGGGACTGGAAGTAGGCCTCGGACTCTTCCAGCGAGGTCGTCTCGACCGTTCCCTCGACCCGCACCTGGCGGTCGAATTCCGGCCAGTAGAAAACCAGGGCGGCACGAGGATTTTCCGCAAGGTCGCGCCCTTTGCGGCTGTCGTAGTGGGTAAAGAATACGAAGCCCCGGTCGTCGCACCCTTTGAGCAGTACCACGCGGGCGGAGGGCCTGCCTGAGCGGTCGGCCGTGGCCAGGACCATGGAGGTGAAATCGTTGGGATGGGCCGCCTTGGCATCCCCGAGCCACTTCAGGAACTGGGCCACGGGATCGGGATCCAGGTCCCGCTTCCGCAGCCCCTCACGAATGTACTCCCGCCGCACGTCGGCCACGTTCATTCAGATATCTCCTTCTCGCACTGGCGACTCATTGTATCCACGGAATAGGCCGTGTCTCCCCGGCACGAACACCGGCGCGGCTTTCCGCTCTTGAAGTCGGGCCTTTGCGCCACAAGTATCGATCACAAGATCTTCGCGTGAACACCGGTGTTTCAAAGCGATCAATTCGCCCGTAAACCTGCTTCATACAAAGAGTTTAGCGCCTATCTTAAGTTGATCCTTCGCCTTGACTTACGCCCATATTACGCTTTACATTGGAGGTCGAGGAGAGGACGCCGATGGCAGTCAATCTACAGAGAAGCACGCTTGAAGAGAGCCCGGCGCTGCGCCGGCTGCGCGCTGTCCTCCCCCAGGATTTCCAGCGGCACGTCCGCAGCGCGCGGGAGCTGGATCGGGAGCTTCACGATGCCCAGGAAGCTGAGTCCGAAGCGACCCTGCGCACCGCAATCCCCGCGCTGGACCGCCTGCTCGAGGGGGGCCTCCCGCGCGGGCAGCTCGTTGAGCTGGTGGGCTCCCGCACCAGCGGCCGCTTCTCCACCCTGCTCGCCGTGCTCGCCGCTGCCACGAGCATAGGCGAAGCCGCGGCCCTGGTCGACCTGGGCGACAGTCTCGATCCCGCCGCGGCAGAAGCTCTGGGGGCCGACCTCCAGCGTCTGCTCTGGCTGCGGCCGCACAACATCAAGCAGGCCCTGGCCGCGGCCGAGATGGTACTCGCGAGCGGCTTCCCACTGGTTGCCGTGGATCTCGGCATGCCGCCGGTTCGCGGCGGGCGCGGCGTCGAGGCGTCCTGGCTGCGGCTCGCCCGCGCCGCCCGCGCGCACAACGCGGCTCTCCTCGTTTCGACCCCCTACCGGGTGAGCGGCACGACCGCGGGCGTAGTTATCAAGGCCGAGCGCGCCAGCGCTGCGTGGCAAGGGGAGGAGGGCGCCATCCGTCTTCTCAGCGGCGCCTCGGCCCGCCTGCAGCTGGAGAAGAAGCGCGGCCGGCTCCCCGGTCAGAGCGAGGAGATGAGGCTCGCTCTCGGGGAGGTGCCCCTGCCCTCTTCGCCTCCCCGGCAGCGCGTCGAGAAGCGGGAAGAGCGGGTGGAGGCCGTCGAGGCCTGGGAAGCCCCCCGCCGGGCCGCAGGCGGCAGCCGGTAGTTGATTGGCGACGGACTCATGCCCGGCCCGCGCATCGCCTGCATCCATCTTCCGCTGTTTCCCCTGGCCGCCCGATTACGGAGCGAGCCCGAGCTGGTGCGCGAGGCCGTCGTGGTCACCGAGGGCAACGGCAACGCCGCCCGCGTGGTTGCCGGCACCCGCCTGGCGCGGGAGGCCGGGGTCAAGCCCGGCCATACCCTGCCTCAGGCGCGGGCCCTCTGTCCCAAACTGGTGGCCCGCAGCCGTGACGAGGAGTGCGAGCGCGCCGCCCAGGAGGCTCTCCTGGAGGTGGCCGAGGCATTCTCCCCGCGCGTGGAGGATGCCCGCGAAGGGGTGGCCTACGTGGATATCGAGGGGCTGGAGCGCCATTTCAAGAGCTCATCGCCCGAGCTGGAGCTGGGGCGCTCCCTGGTCGCCGCCGCCGACAAGGCGGGCCTCCCGGTGCGGGTGGGGATCGCATCGAGCAAGCTCGCCGCACGGGTCGCGGCCGGCCTGCCGGACTCGCCGGTGATCGTGCCTGACGGCGAAGAGGCAGCATTCCTGGCGCCGCTCCCCCTGGCCCGATTGGCGCCCGAGGTGGAGATCGCCTCGACCCTGGAGCAGTGGGGGGTGCGCTCGATCGGCGATTTCGCCCGCCTCCCCAAGGAACGGGTGGCGAGCCGGCTCGGCCGCACCGGCCGCGAGCTGCACGCCACGGCGCGCGGCATGGATTCCCGGCCCCTGATCCCGCGCGAGCTGCCGCCGGTCTTCCAGGAGGGGATGAACCTGGAGTGGCCCCTGGTCTCGCTGGAGCCATTCCTCTTCGTGGGCCGCGCCGCGCTGGAACGGCTCTGCGAGCGGCTGGAGTCAGCCGGGCTCGCCTGTCAGCGCCTGGGCCTGGAGCTGCGCCTGGAACCGGACGGGCACCAGACACGGGCGATCGACATGCCGGCCCCAACCCGGGACGTGAAGACCCTGCTCATCGTGATGAAGCTGAACCTGGAGGAGACTCCGCCGGGCGCGCCCGTGGCTGGCTTTACCTTCCTCGCCTGGCCGGACCGGCCGCGCGAGGCGCAGCTCTCGCTCTACGGCCCGGCCGCGCTCTCGCCGGACAAGCTCGCCACCACCCTGGCGCGCCTCTTCGCCCTGCTCGGACCGGACCGCGTCGGCTCACCACGGCCGGTGGACGGTCACCGTCCCGAGCGCTTCTCGCTGGTGGAGTACACGCCTCCCCCACCGCCGGAGGTCCGCCGCGAGCCCCGCGCTGGCCGCGGGTTGCTCGCCGTGCGGGTGCTCCGTCCGCCGCTGGGCCTGGAGGTGATCTCGCAGGATCAGCAGCCCGTGGAGGTCCGCACCCTGGTCCAGGATGAGTCGGAGAAGCGCCCCCGCATAGAAGGACGGGTCAAGGTCGCCTCCGGCCCCTGGGGATTGGAGGAAGGCTGGTGGACCGAGGAGCCCACCGGCCGGGACTACTGGGATGTCGAGCTGACCGGCGGGATCTACCGGATCTACCGAGACCGCGCCACGGGCGAGTGGTTCGCAGATGGAATCTACGACTGAGCCTCAGGGGGTACCACGAGCACGCTGCAGGAAGCATCGCGGGTCACGTCGGCGGCCACGCTGCCGATAGCGATCCGGTCGAAACCGCCCAGGCCATGGGTGCCGAGCAGGATTAGGTCGGGACTGTAGCCGGCGATCTCCGCGAAGACTTCCGCCCGGGTGTTGCCCGTGCGCACCTTGCGCTCCACCTTTGCGCCCCCCGCGTGCGCCTCCACGAAACGCTCCAGCTTCTCCGCCGCCAGACGGTCGATCTGCTCGGGGGTGAGCTCGAAAGACGTCTGCCGCTCTACCACGCTGAGCACGAAGAGCGCCTCGACCTCAGGCGCCGCTCCCAGCTTGGAGAGCACGCCCAGACCGCGCCCGAACGCGTCGGCCGAGAGGGGCGACAGGTCCACCGGCGCCAGCACCTTTTGCGGAGGGACCCGCAGGCCGCCGCGCACCACCAGGACCGGGCAGTGGGCGCGGCGCAGGACGCGGTCGGCCGTCGATCCCAAGCGGCGGTGGAGGCGCCCTCCGGCCGTGGCGCCCATGATCAGGAGGTCGGCGCCGATTTCCAAGGCAAGCTCGGGCAGCATCCGGTGCGGCGCCCCCCTGCGGACGCTCAGGCCGTGGAGCTCGGTCTCGGTGATCCCCGCCTGCCGCGCCTGCTCTGCCAGTGCCTCGCGGCACCGCTGTTCCTCCTGCGCGAGGATCGGGTCGTTGACGCCCGCCCCCAGCTCGCTCAGGTAGACCACGGGCGGCGCGAACGAGAATGCCAGATGAACCCGGGCCCCGGCCGCACGCGCCACTTGCAATCCGGTGCTTACCAGGGCATCGCTGTCACTGTCTAAATCGGTCCCGATCAGGACCGTTCGGATGTCATTCATGAGCGGAGTATATGAGGGGAGGCCAGAAAGACGAACCGCGGCGCCAGGGGATGCCCGGCGCCGCGGTTTAGAGGCCTAGATAGGTGCTTGTTCTAGAAGCGCCACACCAGGCCGGCGTTCACACCCAGCCCGTCGAGGCGGAAGGCGACGTCGTCCTCGATCTCATCCGGGAACCCGTCCTCGTCCTCGGTGATCGTGGCTTCCATGTTGCGGTAGATGGCCTCGGCCATGAACGAGAGGCCGGAGTCCCTCTGGCCGAACTCGCTGCCGAGGACGGCGTAGAAGCCAACCTCGTCATCGATGTCGCCTTCGGTGGTGTCCAGCATGTAGTAACCGGCACCGCCCCCGATGTACGGGTTGAAGGCCGAGCCCTCGGCGAAGTCGAAACGCAGGCCAGCCTCGATCGGAATGGCGCTGACCTCGAAGTCGAAGCGCTCGGGCTCGGTGTCGGCGGTCACGTCAGAGAAATAGGTACCCCGCAGCTCGACGAAGCGGCCGAGCCGGACCTTCGCACCGGCACCCAGCGCCTCGTCGGCGTCCTGAGTGTTCCAGTACGCACCGAACACGCTGAAGTCGGCGGCCGAGGCGGGAACCGCCAGTATGGCTAATGCAGCGACAGCAAACAGAATGGTCTTTTTCATGACTACACCTCCGTTGGTGCTTACTCGCAACCCACTCCGTCCACGGAGTTGCGACTCAGTTTCCTTCCCCAGGCCGTACAACCGGCCCTTCCACCGCGGGGTAGACGAGCGCCGCAAGGCTCGTCAGCCGCTAAGATGCGCTCATTGCACTAGGCGTGCCAGCCCTCTGGGGGTAGAGACCGGTCAGGAGATGCGGAAGCGGGGCTCGGAGATGCGCTCGCTGCGGCAGTGGGGGCAGCGGGATGGGGCGTGCAGATGCTTGGAGACGCGCTCCTTGAAGACGAAGCCGCAGGCGCGGCAAGTGGCGGGATCGATGCGGAGGCGCTCGGAACCTCGGCGCAGGCTCCGCTCCACGTGGCGGAGGTCCTCCTCCAGCCTGCGGGCGGGGACCTCCATCTCGCGCCGCAGCTCCTCGAAGCTCATCTCCTCCCGGCGCAGGATCTCCATGATCCTCTGCCGGGAGGTTTCAGTCGCTACGGGGTCTCCGGGCGGCCTCACTTGCGGCGGTTGGCCTGCAGGATCCGCTTGCGGATGCGGAAGGTAACCGGCGTGACCTCCACCAGCTCGTCCTCGCGGATGAACTCCAGCGCCTGTTCCAGGTTCATCACCAGCGGCGGCACCAGGCGGATGGTGTCATCCGAGCCCGAGGCGCGCATATTGGTGAGCTTCTTCTCCTTGGTGATGTTCACGTCGAGGTCGTTGTTGCGGTTGTGCTCCCCCACCACCATGCCCTCGTAGACCTCCTCGGTGGGGGCGCAAAACAGCACGCCGCGCGGTTGGAGGTTTTCGATCGCATAGGCAGTGGTGCGGCCGGAGCGGTCGGAGACCAGGGCGCCGTTGGCGCGGTGCGCGATGTCCCCATGCCAGGGATCCCAGCCCTCGAACAGGTTGTTCATGATGCCGGTGCCGCGGGTGTCGGTCAGGAACTCGGTGCGGAACCCGATCAGGCCGCGCGACGGCATCCGGAACTCCATGCGCACACGGCCGGAGCCGTGGTTGACCATCTTCATCATCCGCCCGCGGCGCACGCCGATCTTCTGGGTGACCACGCCGATGTGGTCCTCCGGGCAATCGACAATCACCATCTCCATGGGCTCGTGGATCTTGCCGTCGACGATGCGGGTGATGACCTCGGGCTTGCCCACCGACAGCTCGTAGCCCTCGCGCCGCATGATCTCGATGAGGATCGCGAGCTGCAGCTCTCCACGGCCGGAGACCTTGAACGCCTCCGGCGTGTCGGTGGGCTCGATGCGGATCGAGACGTTGACCAGCGACTCGCGCTCCAGCCTCTCCTTGAGCTTGCGCGAGGTCACGTGCTTGCCGTCGCGGCCGGCGAAGGGCGAGTCGTTGATCGAGAAGATCATGGAGATGGTCGGCTCGTCGATCTTGATCGGCGGCAGGGCCATGGGCCGCTCGCGGTCGGTGAGGGTCTCGCCGATGCTCACCTCGGCAATGCCCGCGACCGCCACGATGTCCCCGGGGCCGGCCTCGGAGATCTCCACCCGCTTCAGGCCATCGTAGCCGTAGAGCATCGTCACCTTGACCGGTACCGGCTCGCCCTCGAGGCGGCAGAGCAGCACCTCCTCGCCCTTCTTGACATGGCCGTTGAACACCCGCCCGATCGCCAGCCGGCCCACGTAGTCGTCGTAGTCCAGGGTGATGAACTGGAGCTGCAGGGGCATCTCCGGATCGAACACCGGGGCCGGCACGCTGCGCACGATCTCCTCGAACAGCGGCTCCAGGGTCAGCCCCGTGCCGTCGGGCTCGCGGTGGCAGAGGCCCGCGCGGGCGTTGCAGTAGAGGATCGGGAACTCGAGCTGCTCCTCGTTGGCGTCGAGGTCGATGAACAGGTCGTAGACCTCGTCGACCACCTCGGCAATGCGCGCGTCCGGCCGGTCGATCTTGTTGATCGCCACGATCGGCTTGAGGTTGGCCTCCAGCGCCTTGCGCAGCACGAAGCGGGTCTGGGGAAGGGGGCCTTCGCTCGCGTCGACCAGGAGGAGGACGCCGTCCACCATCTTCAGGGTGCGCTCCACCTCGCCGCCGAAGTCGGCGTGGCCGGGCGTGTCCACAATGTTGATCCGCGTGCCGCGGTAGTGGATCGACGTGTTCTTGGCCATGATCGTGATGCCCTTCTCCCGCTCCAGGTCGATGGAGTCCATGACACGCTCCATGACGCTCTCGTTGGCGCGGAAGATACCGCTCTGCCAGAGCATGGCGTCGACCAGAGTCGTCTTGCCGTGGTCGACGTGGGCGATGATGGCCAGATTGCGGACGTCTTCTCTTCTCTGCTGACTCAAGCGTGCCTCTCTCTTCTTTCGGGGAAATGGGCGGACCTGTGGCGGGCCACTCCGTCGAGGGGTCGGGTAGGATAACACAGCGAGAGGTGCCCTGGATTCCGCCCTTGACGCCCTTGACGGCTGCTCCTCCCAGGCGCTATCCTTGGGCCATGGCGACCGCGACCTTCATCGACGAGGTGACACGGCACCTGAAGAGAGCCCTGGAGGAGAGGCGTAGCTCCTACGCGGAGCATGGACGCTCCCTGGAAGAGATCGGCCCGCCCGAGGAGCTGGCCCGCCGGATGGTGGGTGTCGTGCCCGAGCCTTCGCGCTGGGACGACCTCCTCGGTCCCTTCTATACCACTGCCAAAGTGGCCGAGATCCTCGGCGGTGTGTCCCGTCAGGCTATCGCCGACCGGCGCGAGCGGCACACCCTCCTTGCCTTGAAGACAGCCGACGGCACCCTCGTCTACCCGGCGTTTCAGTTCAACGACCACAACGAGGTTCTGGCCGGCCTGCCGGAAGTCCTCCAATGTTTCCGAGGCAGCGGCATGGACGACTGGACCCTCGGCGGCTGGCTCGTCTCGAAGTTCCGGACCCTGGACAGCCGCTCACCCGTGGAATGGCTGCGCCTCGGCCGCGATCCGGAGCCGGTCCTGCGCCTCGCACGCGCGGCCGCAAGCCGCCTCTCCGAGTGAGCCGTCCCCGGCAGACCCCGAGCCTGGACCTCCCCCCGGACGACCTCGCCGGCTTTCCGGCCCGGCCCCTCTCCCCGGACACTCCGCTGTTCCGCGTCGTCCGCAAGGGCCGCAACCCGTGGTGGTTCGGCAGTGGCATGACCGGCCGCTTCG
The DNA here is from genome assembly GCA_963741305.1 of uncultured Holophagales bacterium. Taxonomy (GTDB): domain Bacteria; phylum Acidobacteriota; class Thermoanaerobaculia; order Multivoradales; family UBA5704; genus DATMER01. Next base: position 2,434,975 of record CAVUHL010000003.1, read on the forward strand.
ACCTCCCCGAGCCGGACGGCACCTGCTACCTGGCCGGCGATCCCCTGAGCGCGCTGCTGGAGCTGATCGGGTCGGACATCGAAAGCGGCGCCGTCTCCTCCGATTTCTTCCGGGAGCGCCGGCTGCGCGAGCTGCGGGTGCCCGAGGAGATCGAGCTGTCCGACCTGACCGCCCGCAAAGCGAGCGGCTTCGGGATCACCGCCGAGATCGGCTCGCTCGTCCCTTATACCGTCCCGCAGGCCTGGGCGGCGCGGCTGCGAGCCGAGGGCTCGGGAGGAGCCATCTACTGGCTGCGGCACGACCCCTCCCGCTCGGAAGGATATGCCCTGTTCGGGCCGCACGGCGAACGGAAGCGCTGGAAGAAGGGAAAAGAGCTGCCGCTCTCGCGGGAGCTGATCGAGCGGCTCGAGGAGGTTTGCGGAATCGCCGTTCTCCCAGTGCCGCGGGCGAGCCAGTTGCGGATCGTGGGCGAGTAAGACCGTATAAGATGCGCCCCATGGCAAATCTCGCGGGAAAGACCCTGTTCATCACCGGCGCCAGCCGGGGCATCGGCAAGGCGATCGCGCTCCGTGCCGCGGCCGACGGCGCCAACATCGTCATCGCCGCCAAGACCACGGAGCCCCACCCCAAGCTGCCGGGGACGATCTACTCCGCTGCCGAGGAGATCGAGGCCGCGGGCGGCAAGGCCCTCCCCCTGCAGGTGGACATCCGCGAGGAGGAGATGGTCTACGAGGCCGTGGAAAAGGCCGTGGCGGCCTTCGGAGGGATTGACGTGCTGGTCAACAACGCCAGCGCCATCAACCTGACACCGACCCTCCAAACGCCCATGAAGCGGTTCGACCTCATGTGGGGAGTGAACGCGCGGGGCACGTTCCTCTGCTCGCAGGCCTGCATCCCTCATCTCAAGAAGTCCACGAACCCGCACATCCTGACCCTCTCGCCGCCGCTCAACATGAACCCGCAGTGGTTCAAGAACCACACGGCCTACACCATGTCCAAGTACGGCATGAGCATGTGCGTGCTGGGGATGGCCGAGGAGTTCAGGGACGACGGCATCGCGATCAATGCCCTGTGGCCGAGGACGGTGATCGCCACCGCGGCGCTGGCCATGCTCGGCGGGATGATCAACCCGGACAACTGCCGCACGCCGGAGATCCTCTCCGACGCCGCGCACGTGATCCTGACCCGTGACAGCCGCTGCTGCACCGGCAACTTCTACATCGACGAGGACGTGCTCCACGAGGCGGGCGTGACCGACTTCGGCAAGTACGCGGTCAAGCCGGGCGAGCCGCTGGCGACCGACCTATTCCTCGACTGAAGCGGGCTTTTTCGCCCGGAGCTGGTCGATCGTGTCGAAGGCATGGCGCAGGTGCGGGATGACGATGCTGCCGCCCACGACGAGGGAGACGTTCAAAGCATCATGGAGCTCCTCGTCGCTCCAACCGACCTCCACGCACTGGTCCAAGTGGTAATCGATGCAGTCGTTGCAACGCAGGACAGCCGATGCCACGAGTCCGAGCAGCTCCTTGGTGCGGCCGTCGAGGGCGCCGTCGCGGTAGGCGGCGGTATCCAGGTTGAAGAAGCGCTTGATGCCGAGGTTCTCGGACTCGAAGATGCGCTCGTTCATGCGCTTGCGGTAGCTGCGGAACTCGTCGATGTCCTTGGACATGGAAACCTCCGGTCAGATGCGGACGAAGGTGCCGCGCTCGGGGTCCTTGCGGATGCCCGGGAAGGTGAGGACGCGGCCGTGCGCGACGCAGTAGATCCCGGGCGGAAGGGTGCCGCTGGCGAAGATCGCCTCGGTAAGGTTCTGCAGGGCGTCGGACTGCTTCATCTCGAACGGGCGCATGGCCCCAGTCAGGACGACGGGGATGCGCGGCTCGGGGATCTTGTCGTACAGCCACTGCCCGGTGACGGCGAGGGTGTCCGTGCCGTGCAGGATCACGAGGCCGCCGCCCTCCCCCTCCCCCACTCCGCACATGGCGCGGACGACTTCGACGATCCGGCTGCGGTCCTCGTCGGTGAGGAACTGGCTGTCCTTGCTCATCAGCTCGAGGACGTTGACCTCCGTCTCCTCCAGCCGCAGCTCGGAAAGCATCCGCCGCACGATGGACCGCCGGTTGGCGAGCTCGCCGGAAAGCTCGTCGTAGGTCTTCTCGATGGTACCGCCTGTGGTGATCAGAGTGACGATTCGCACGGCGCGGACTCTACCGCGTCCGGGGCTGCCCCGGAAGCTCCGCGGGGCACGCCCGAGGCTGTCGGGCATGCGCCCCAGCCTCACTGATGTACAGACCAGCGCCAGGACTGTACACCCGAGCCTCTCGGGCGCATGCCCGAGTCGCTCGGGTGTACAAAGTAGTTGCGCGGCTATATAGACGAGTCGTTCGGACGCAAGGGCGAGCTGCTCGGGTGTACAGACTTGTAGCTTAGATGTATAGACCAAGCGCTCGAATGTACAGACTAGTCGCTCGAATGTATAGACGAGGCGCTCACCCCAGAGGGGGAGTCGTTCCGGTGTACAGACTTGCCGCTTGGCTGTACAGACTTGTCACCTGGATGTGCGCGCATGCGGCTCGGATGCATACTAGAGCCGCATGAGTACTCAACGGCGGGATTCCTTGGCTACAAGGAGGAGAGGAACTCGACGAACGGCTTGAAGCACTGAGGGCACTGCTCGGCCACCGCCAAGTAGTGACTCGCGCCGAGGATAAGAGGCGCATCCACGGTTTCCTTGTAGCGTTGCCCGCAGGCAACGAAGACCTCCTCTACCACCCTCTTCGGCGGCCGGCCATGGTCCACGTCCTCGACGGGAAGCTTCCAGGTCCGCTTCAGCGCGGGCGCCTGTAGGTGGCTCTTCAGCGCCTCGAAAGCGGCAAGGACGAGCGCTTCCAGGTCGTGCTTGAAGCAGAAGACCTCGAAGCGTTGTTCCAGCTCGGCCCCGTTCGTGAGCTTCTTACGCCTCACCGCTCCACGGAACTGCTCACGGATGCCGGCTACGAGTTGCTCCGGCGTTTCATGGTCGAAGCCGTGGTTCTTCGGATAGAGGTCCGGCAAGGCCACGACGATATCCCGGGCGTTCCTGTCGAGGATGCTCACCGCCCTCTTCGGGACATCGAGGAGGACCGCCTTCTTCCCGGAAGCCTCGAAGAACTTGACGAACACCCTCTTCTCCCTGAGATGATTCAGCAAGGGAGTGAGGAGGGCCTGGAGGGCCAGCTTGTCCGACGGGCCCTCGACATAGACATGGACCTCGGTCAAGCAAGCTGCTCCAACTCGTCGCTTCGGTGCAGCCTTTCGATCTCGTCCGCTCCGAAGTCCTCGAGGATTCCGGTCAGCGCTCCGGAATCCTTCGGCTTCAGAAACTTCACCTGGCCGTTCTCTTTTCTGAGGACGGCGATCCGTTCGATCCCGAATTGAAGCAGGAAATAGGAGGCGTGGGTCGCCAGAAGGATCTGCGTACGGTCTGAGGCCTTCTCGAACAGTCCGGCTAGGAGAGGGAGGGTTCGAGGGTGAACTCCCTGGTCCGGCTCGTCGATGCAGATCAGCGCTGGCGGCTTGGGGTGGAGGCAAATCACGATCCAGCAGAGTAGACGGAGGATGCCGTCCGAGAGATCGGCGAGAGTGAGATCCACATCGATTCCCTCCTCCTGCCAGAAAGCGAGAACCTGCCCAGGTCCCCCGCGAGCCTTAACCGTTAGAGACTTGAAACCCGGGACAACAGCACGGAGGTGCTGCTGCAATTCATCAAAAGCCCTTGGGTGCTCGGTATATAGGTAGTGGAGGACTGAGCTGAGATTACCGGCATCCTCTTGCAGAACAGGCTCCTGTTCCACGATCGCTGGCTGACGGATCTTGTCTGCCGAAATTCGGAAAGAGCTATAGAATCTCCAGCCTCCTATGTACTCGCGCAGTTCATAGAGCGTCTGGTACCCCGGATTAGTCACAAAGCTCAGCGCCAGCCGGTTGGGCTTTCTGAGTTCGATTGCTTCCTCTCCTGCCTCGCCTTGAATGTGAGCGAGGCTCGAACGATGAAAACTCAGAAGGAGCTGACCGTCCAGGATCTGGGCTTCTTCTAATAAAAGAGCAGGCCGACCGACTGGCCCTGTGACTGCGCCCGAGTAGAGTAATGGAGGAAAGGACTCGTCTCGATACAGGTTTAGGATCCACGCCAGCACCTCTCGAGAAGGCTCCCCTTTCGACCTATGGAAGATCTGCTGCCCCACTGAACCCGCAACGACTTCCGGCGGAATGTCTTGAGACATGGCATTGCGCAGGAAGCTCAGGAACTCGAAGACGCTCGTCTTACCCGAGCCGTTCGCACCAACGAGCACCTCTAGCGCGCCGAGCGGCGCAGAGAAATCCTTCAAGGCCCGATAGCCTTGGATTTTGAGAGATTTGAGTCGAAGTTTCATAGCGCTGGGCCGAAATCTTATCCTGAATCCGCTTCCCGGAAAGCCGCTCCCGGAAAAGCCCCCTGCAACTCCTCCGTCGTCACCTCCCGCCACTTCCCCACCGGCAGCTCCCCCAGCTCCAATCCCCCGAACGACACCCGCTTCAGCTTCGTCACCTCATGCCCGACGGCCACCAGCATGCGGCGGATCTCGCGGTTCTTCCCCTCGGTCAGCTCGATAACCAGGTGCGTCTCCCGCTTCGAGCGCTTGCGGACGGTCACGGAGCCGGCGACCAGCCGCTCTCCTTCGCGGGCCTGCTCGTCAGTCAGCTCCCCCCGGACGGTCACCAGGTACACCCGCGGTACTTCATTCTTCGGATCGGTTATCCAATCGGCGAAGCGGGTGTCATTCGTAAGAAGGAGAAGGCCCGAGGTGGCGGCATCGAGACGGCCGACGGGGATGACGTGGGCGTCGAGGCCCTCCAGGCAGCTGTAGACGGTAGGCCGGCCCTCGGGGTCCGAGCGGGTGGTGACCACCCCTCGCGGTTTGTGGAGGAGGATCGTCATGGGACGCGGTTTCTCGGCAGGATGTCCGTCTATGTCAATGCGGACGCGCTCGGGGACGACCTCGAAGAGGGGATCGGTCACCGGACGGCCGTCCACGGCCACCCGGCCTTCGCGAACCAGGGCCCTCGCCTCCGTTCGGGAGGCCAGGCCCAGCTTGGATAATGCCCTTTCTAGGGGGACTTGGCCTTTTTTCATCGTCACCTGCAACGGAACAGGGGCTCCGCGCGCCTGTGATTGACGGACCGCCGTGCCCATGAAAGCATTTCAGAAACCCACTCACCAAGCAGCAGGAGGTCCACGGTGAAGGCCAGGCTCCCCATGATGCTCGACGATCCGCAGACGTCCAAGTTTGCCGGCCTGGACGACTTCGAGATGTTTGAGACCCGCGACGAGGACTTCTTCCTCGACGGCCCGGTCAGCCGCCGCGTCGCCGTCCTCGACTTCGATGCCGCCACCGGTGGAGTCCTGCCCGGCGCCCGCTTCGTCGATCCGGGCAAGCGCAAGCTCGGCAACTACGACTGCCCCGCCGAGGAGGGCATCTTCGGCCGCTCGTTCCAGCAGGTCAGCGCCTTCGCCACGGTGCTCCGCACCATGTACCTGTACGAGGAGCCCGACGCCCTCGGCCGGCGGCTCACCTGGGCGTTCGGCGCGCCGCAGCTCCTCGTCGTGCCCCGCGCCGGCGAGGATCCCAATGCCTTCTACGAGCGCGAGTCCCACAGCCTGCAGCTTTTCTACATTTCGAGAGGTGAGCAACCACCCGCTTGCGCCTGCCTGTCGCGCGACATCATCGCTCATGAGACGGCCCACGCGATCCTCGACGGCATCGCTCCCGACCTCTACAACTCGCTCACGCCGCAGTCGCTCGCGCTGCACGAGGCCATCGCCGACCTCACGGCCCTGCTGATGTCGTTCCGCAGCGCCAAGCTGCGCAAGGCGGTGCTCAAAGCCACCAACGGCTCCATCGCCGACTCCAGCGCCTTCAGCACGGTCGCGCCCGAGTTCGGCCAGGCCCGCGACCCCGCGATGCGCTACCTGCGCTCGCTCCTCAACAACAAGACTCTGGACCGCGAGGACAAGTCCCTCGACGAGAACGGCATCCCCAACCGGGTCAACCGCTACGAGCCGCACTCGCTCAGCGAGGCGCTCTCCGGCGCTCTCTATACGGTCATGGTCAAGATCCACGGTGGGCTCTCGACCGGCTACTCCGCGTCGGGCAAGGCCCTGTTCGTGGGTAGTGAGCGGTTCAAGCGGATGATCCTGCGCGCCCTGGACTACCTGCCGCCCGGCGAGGTCTCCTTCGCCGACTACGGCCGGGCCATCCTCGCCTCCGACCAGGCCGCCCATCCCAAGGACGGGCAGGAGCGCGAGTGGATCTGCGAGGAATTCGTCCGCCGCGCCCTGGTGCCCGACAAAGCCGCCCTGGAGGTCGAGACCAACGTGCGCTACAAGCCGCTCGCCAAGGTCGACCTGCAAACGCTCGCGGACAGCGATTGGGTCGCCTACCAGTTCGCGGACAAGAACCGGGAGTTCCTCAACATCCCCGCCGGCCTCCCCTTCCGCGTGCGCCCACGGCTCGATACGACCAAGCTGTATTACCGGACCAAGGGGGCGAAGCCCGAGCCGATCCGCGAGCTGATCTTCAAGGTCTCCTGGGACCTGGAGGAGCCCAACAGCGCGGGCTCTCCTTTCGCGGAGAAGCGCCAGATCACCGTGGGCACCACCCTCGCGGTCGACTGGGAGACCCGGACGGTGCGGGCGCGGCTCACCTCGCAGTGGCAGGGCGAGCAGAAGTCCGACCGCGACGAGATGCTGAAAAAGCTCTCTGGCCCGCTGAAGGATGGCCGCTCGGGCCTCCATGTCGAGTCGAGCAATGGCCTGATGCGCGTCCGCTCCACGGCGCGCATGCTCCATATAGCCAGTGCTGCCCCGGCATCAATCCCCAAGCCGGCGCCGGCCTCTGCACGGCCGATTCCACCGCCCGGCGTCGACGCCGGCGCGTTCTACGACCTTTGTGAACACCGCCGCCGCAGTTAGAGAAAGGATGGAGAGCATGCCCGAAGAAGAAAAAGTCCCACACGTTTGCCTCGACATGATCCTGCCGCCCGAGATGCAGGTGGACGCCTCGGAAAGGGCCATCGAGGAAAACCCCTCGAACCTGCCGGTCTTCCGCCACCGCCCCGGCATGGGCGTCGCGCCCTCGCGGTTGCAGCTCGCCCTCGTCACCGGCAAGAAGTGGCAGAACGGCCGCACCCTGCACGTCCGCTTCCTCGACGGCCTGCCGCAAATCCAGGCCAAGGTGAAGCAGTTCGCCATGCAATGGACCGAGCACGGGAACATCAAGCTGGAGTTCGGCAACAGCCCCGACGCCGAGATCCGCATCGCCTTCCAGAAGGACGGCTCCTGGTCCTACATCGGCACCGACAACCTGGTGATCCCCAAGAACCAGGCGACCATGAACTTCGGCTGGTTCACGACGACGACTCCGGATGAGGAGATCGAGCGCACCGTGGTGCACGAGTTCGGCCACGCCCTGGGGTGCATCCACGAGCACCAGCACCCCAACGCCGGCATCCCCTGGGACAAGGACGCGGTCTTCCGCTACTACACGGGGCCGCCGAACAACTGGACCCGCGCGCAGGTGGAGACCAACCTCTTCCAGAGGTACGCTGCCAACCTGACGCAGTTCTCCACCTTCGACACCAAGTCGATCATGCTCTACCCGGTGGACAACGCGATGACCCTCGGGGATTTCGAGATCGGCTGGAACAAGAAGATGTCGGCCATGGACAAGGAGTTCATCGGCGTCGCCTATCCGTTCGGCGACAAGAAACCGGCGCAGGGTGAGGAGCTCAAGATCGGCTCCACCGTCTCCGCCTCGATCGGCAAGCACGGTGAGGAAGACCTCTACCGCGTGAAGATCGACGCGGCCGGGACGTACCGGTTCGAAACCCAGGGGAGCACCGACGTAATCATGGCGCTGCTCGGCCCGAACGACCTGAAGAAGCTCGTGGCCGAGGACGACGACAGCGGCCAGGGACGCAATGCCCTGATCACCGCCAATCTGCAGCCGGGCGAGTACGCGCTGCGGCTCCGCCACTTCAGCCCGACGGGCACGGGCAGCTACAAGGTGTCGGGGAAGAAAGTGTAAGCAGGGGCGGGGATTGCCCCCGCCCCCCTCGCTTCTCTAAGGCGTGGCCGTAGCCGGAGCTTTCGAACTGGTGCCGGAGAAGTCCACCCGTGGCGCAGTCTCGGCGCCGGGCGCGGCTTCGAAGTACGGCCTCGGCGCAAAGCCGAAGATGTTGGCGAACAGGGCCGTCGGGAAGCGCTTGATCCGGGTGTTGTACTCCTGCGCCACTTCGTTGAAGCGGCGGCGCTCGACGACGATCCGGTTCTCGGTGCCCTCGAGCTGGTTCATCAGATCCTGGAACGCCGCCGTGGAGCGCAGCTCCGGGTAGCGCTCGACCACGACCAGCAGGCGGGACAGCGCCGAGGACAGCTGGTCCTGGGCCTGTTGGAACTGCTGGAACTTCGCGGGATCGTTGAGGATCTCGCTGGTCGCCTGCGGACTGACCGCGCCAACGCGGGAACGTGCCTCGACCACGTCCTGGAGCGTCTCGCGCTCGAAGGCGGCCGAGCCCTTCACCGTGGCCACGAGGTTGGGGATCAGGTCGGCCCGGCGTTGATACACGTTTTGCACCTGCGCCCATTGCGCCTCGACGGCCTGTTGAGAGCCGACGAGACCGTTATAGGAGCCGATGCCCCAAAGGACAAGCAGGACCAGCACTCCCGCCACTACCAGACAGCCGATGTTTTTCATCTCTCCTCCCTCCTCGGGTGGATGATACAGTCACGCGGCATGTTGCAATACCTGGACCTCCTCCGGCACATCCTGGAGCACGGGGTCGAGAAGCCCGACCGGACAGGGACCGGGACGCTCAGCGCCTTCGGCTATCAGATGCGCTTCGACCTGGCGCAGGGTTTCCCGGCCCTGACGACCAAGAAGCTCCACCTGCGCTCCATCATCCACGAGCTGCTCTGGTTCCTCTCGGGCAGCACCAACGTCGCGTACCTGCGCGAGCACGGGGTGACGATCTGGGACGAGTGGGCAGATGAGGACGGCGAGCTCGGCCCGGTCTACGGCAAGCAGTGGCGGTCCTGGCCCACACCTGACGGTGGCAGCATCGACCAGATCGCCAAGGTGCTCGACCAGATCCGGCGCAACCCCGACTCCCGGCGCCACATCGTGAGCGCCTGGAACGTGGCCGAGGTGGATCAGATGAAGCTCCCCCCCTGCCACAGCCTGTTCCAGTTCTGGGTGGCGAACGGCCGCCTCTCCTGCCAGCTCTACCAGCGCAGCGCCGACGTGTTCCTGGGCGTGCCGTTCAATATCGCCTCCTACGCGCTGCTCACCATGATGGTGGCCCGCGCCACCGATCTGGAGCCAGCCGAGTTTGTCCACACGCTCGGCGATGCTCATCTCTACCTCAATCACCTGGAGCAGGCGCGGCTGCAGCTCACCCGCGAGCCCCGGCCGCTGCCCCGGATGGAGATCAATCCTGAGGTGAAGTCCCTGTTCGACTACCGCTACGAGGACTTCCAGCTCACGGGCTACGATCCCCATCCGAGCATCAAGGCGCCTATCGCGGTATGAAGGTTTCCCTGATTGTGGCCATGGCCCGCAACCGGGTCATCGGGCGTGACAACGACGTGCCCTGGAAGCTTCCGGCCGACCTGCGGCGCTTCAAACGGCTCACGATGGGCCATGCCATGCTCATGGGACGCAGGACGTTCGAGTCCATCGGCGGGCGGCCGCTGCCGGGCCGGCCGCTGATCGTGGTCAGCCGCCGGGCCAGTCCTCTTCGTCCGGAATCGGGGGTTCAAATGGCCCGCTCCGTGCAGGAAGGCATTGACTTCGCGCGCGGTGCAGGCGAGACCGAGCTGTTCGTGGCCGGCGGCACGGAGATCTACCGCGAGGCCCTGCCGGTCGCGGACCGGCTTTATCTCACAAGGATCGAGGAAGACGTACCCGGAGATGCCTACTTTCCCGAGTTTGACGAGACACAATGGAGGCTCGTGGCCCGCGAGGACTATGAGCCGACTGAGGAAGTCCCTTTCGCCTGGTCCTTTCAGGACTACGAGCGTTCCTGAGCGCCGCTGGCGCTGGCTCTGGCTGCCGCTCCTGCTCGCCATCTCGTGCGGCGCGGCGGATTCGGAGGTCGATCTCCAAGCGGCATCGGTCGCGGATAAGGCGCCTATCTTCCTGATCTCGCTGGAGGACGGCGGGGTCGAGGGCCGGCGGCTGGGCTGCGGCGACAGTGCGGTGCCGGTGGAGGTCACGCTGGCCCGCCGCGGTCCGGCGCTGCGCGGGTCGCTGGAGGCTCTGCTCTCCCTGCGCGAGGCCTGGGACTCGCGCACCGGCTTCTACAACGCTCTCCACGGCTCGCGTCTGGAGATCGACCGCATCGAGCGCGCCGGACCCGAGGCCCGGATCCACCTGAAGGGTTATCTGGAGATCGGCGACAAATGCGACAGCCCGCGGGTGCTCTCTCAGCTCACCGAGACCGCGCTGCAGTTCGCCGACGTGCAGCGCGCCACGTTCTTTCTCGAAGGGAAGCCTCTGGCAGGACTGTTGTCGGGCAAGTGAGGGCGGCCTGGTGGCCGCCCTTGCGCTACCGCTGGATCGTGAAGTTCACGGTCAGGTTGTAGTAGACCTTGACCGGCCGGTCGTGCAGGGTGGCCGGCTTGAACCGCCAGGTGCGCACCGCGTCCATCGCGGCTTTGTCGAGGCCCATGGGCAGGTCCTTGAGCACCTGCAGGTCAGTCACGTAGCCACGCTCGTCGATCACCGCCTTGAGGATCACGACGCCCTCGATGTTCGCCCGCCGGGCCACCTCGGTGTAGCGGGGCTGGGTCTTCACCAGGATCTCCGGCTTCTTCACCGCGCCACCGACGATGATCGGCTCGTTGTCCACCACCACCTGCGGTTCGACTTTGCCCGTGCCCGACGACGGGACAGGGATGGTGCCGTTGCTGTAAGGCACCCCGACGAGCGGGTCGCCACCCTCGGCTCCGCCCTCCTTGACACCGTTGGGGTCGCCACCGGCAGGAAGATCGCTGACGATGTCGCTCACCACCTGCGACGTGGCCGGTGCGAGCTCGGCCGCCACGTCAGAGGGCTGCACGATCTCCTGCGGGGTCGGCGCCTTCACCTCCGCCTGCTTGACGACTGCCTTATCCGTAGGCGGCTTTCCACTGCCGAGAATGGGCGGCGGAGGCGGAGGCAGGCTCACGTAGAAGACGTCGTTCGTCGGGGGATCCGGGAGCTCGGCCACGTCCCAGTAGCTCGCGAACGTGAACGTCGCAAAGGCCACCAGATGGATCACGATGGCCATGGGCAGGGAGAACCAACCGCGACGGGACTTCTTGCGCTCTTCCAGACCGATCAGCGAGTGCTCGAACATTGCCGTGCACCTCCAAAAATCAGGTTTTGATCGTCCCCCCGCGGGCCATCCCGAGGTCGGGGTCCAGGAGCGCTCCTAACCTGATTAGAGAGGTGGTGACCGGGGAAAGTTCCTTACGCCGTCACACTGGCCTCGGCGCGCTGGCGGAACCATGCGGCGGTGCGTTCGATCCCCTGGCGCAGCCGCAGCGGCTCGGGCCACCCGAGCTCCGATTTGATCAGGCGCGCGTCGACGACCGACCGCTGCTGCTCGCCCGGCTTGGCCTCCCCGTGCTTCGCCTGCAGGCCGGTGCCCACGGCGCGGGCCAGCTCGCGGTAGAGGTCCACGACGGAGGTCTCGATGCCGGTGCCGACGTTGTAGATGTGGAAGCCGGGCTTCCCCACCGCCAGCAGATTGGCCTTGACCACGTCGGAGACGTGCACGTAATCGCGCGTCTGGAGCCCCGGGCCGTTGATCGTCGGAGCCTGGCCGGCGAGGAGCTTGCTGAGGAAGATCGCCACCACCCCGGCCTCGCCATGGGGGTTCTGCCGCTCGCCATAGACGTTGGCGTAGCGCAGGCAGGTGGCGTTGAGGCCGTAGGCGACGTGGAAGTAGAAGAGGTAACGCTCGAAGGAGAGCTTGGAGACACCATAGGGCGAAACGGGCCGGGCCGGATGCTGCTCGTCGGCCGGGAAGTAGTCCTGCTCGCCGTAGATGGCGCCGCCCGTCGAGGCGAAGACCACCTGCTTGACGCCCCCCTGCTGCGCCGCCTGCACGAGGTTGAGGCTGCCCAGGATGTTCACGTCGGCATCGAAGGCGGGGTTGTCCACCGAGCGCCGCACGTCCATCTGCGCGGCGTGATGAACCAGCACGTCCACCCCGCTCTCCCGCACCAGCGCCGCCGCCTCGGGCGAACGGATGTCGAAAACGTGCAGCTCGGCCCCGTCGGGCACGTTCTCCCGGCGGCCTCCGGAAAGATCGTCGAGGATCAACACCCGCTCTCCGCGGGCGAGAAAGGCTTCGGCAAGGTGAGAACCGATGAAGCCGGCCCCTCCGGTTATGCAAATGGTGCTCTTCATGGCCGGGAGCTTACAGCAAGATCCGGGCCGGGCAGCCCGTACCTTCGGCGCATGCGCTCAGCCTCGGCCTCGTCGCCTGGGAGCACGGCGATGTGCGCTCCGCGCCAGTCTTTGGGCCGCCAGAGAGGCTCGGTCGGGCCCGACCTGAGCGAGATGACCCACACCGGCGCCGTCTCCCCGCGCTCCCAGCGGACGACGTTGGCGTGGAAGGCTGCAGGCCAGGTGCGAAAGTAATCGCCGACCAGGTGTGTCGTGCCCGAGGCCAGGATGTTGTCCGTGTGGGCCCCGAATCGATCGAGCGCGGCCCGCGCCTGGGCTGGGGAGGGCGCGCCATAGCGCAGGGCCGTCACGAGCAGCAGCGCCGCGAGCCCCAGGGCATTGGCCGCCCGGTGCCAGCGCTCCGGCCGGCCCTCCAGAAGGAGGATCAGGGCCAGCGCGGGCGCGAGCATGCCCACGACGAGCAGCTCCACCGCCACATAGCGAAGGCTCCAGCCGTTGTGCTTGGCCCAGTAGGTCGTTCCCATGACGATCAACTCACCAAGGCCTGCGGCGAGCAGGATGAGCCCCGCCGAGATTGCCAGCCGCCGGCGCAGAACCAGCGCGGCGATCAGCAGCCCGAGAGCGGCCAGCACCAGGGGAAGGGAGAGATAGTCGATAGACCTCTCCGCCAGCGTCCGCCAGGCGAGGAGCCAGTCGGCGGGATCGGCCGCGGAGAACGAGGTGGCACGGCGGTAGACCGAGAGCCGCGAGAAGAGCAAACTGGCGCCGAAAGAGAGCGCCACGGCGGAGAGCACCAGCGGAGTCCTCCAGCGCACCAGCACCAGGGGGAAGAGCCAGAACAAGGCCGTGAGCGAGATCCAGAAGGCCAGCAGGAGCAACCCGAGCCCCAGCACTTTCCACCGCGATTCCAGCAGAAGCACACCGGCGAGCCCGAGAGCGACCGCCTGTCCGGAGGGCTGCATCTGCATGAAGGCATGGGCTTCGATGTCCTGGAAGCCGATCCAGATCGCGAGCGTGAGCGCCCCCACCGCAGGCCAGTAGGGCCGCGGCACCACGGTCCGGGCGAGCAGGAAGAAGGAACCCGTGACCGCGAAGAGCCTCAATCCCACCTGGAAGAGCAGGTTGGCGAAGGGCGAGTCGATCGGCAGGCTGAGGAGCGGGATCAGCTGGCCGAAACGGTTCTGCTCCCAGAAGAACGGCGTCCAGCGGTAGAGGCCCGCGAAAACGGGGATGAACGAGTCGGCCCTGTGGAACCCGTGCAGGGGCGAGAGATCCATCCAGACCGCGACAACGAGCGCTGCGCCGGCCGCAGCCCCGCGCGCGTTCACGCGGGTTTGGTGGCAACGGCAATGATACCCAGTCCGTTGCCGGGGACCAGCGGGTCCAACCGGCGGAGCACGGGCACCATCATGTTGAAGAGCTTGAGCTGCGAGCGGCTGAAGTGCCGCCTCTTGAGGAGCTTGCCGTTCAGGAACCAGCCCGGCACGGCGAAGTGGTTGAAGTCGCGGAACAGGTTGAGCTCGAAGCCGGTCTCGCGCAGCTCGCGGCTCAGCATGTCCTTGTCGTAGCGGCAGCGGTGGCCGAGCACCTCGTCGAGCGACGAGTAGAGGTTCTGTCCCTGCGGCACGTAGAGCACCAGCTTGCCGCCCGGTTGCAGGGCGTCATGGATGTTGCGCAGCGACTGCATGGGGTCGCGCACGTGCTCCAGCACGTTGAGGCAGATCACGGTGTCGAACTTGTTGCGCCAGGGCTCGAAGCAGGCGGAGTCCTCCAGGTCGATCCGGTCGACCCTGAGGTAGGGCTTGCCCAGCGACAGGTTGCGCAGGTAGTGCAGGTAGTGCGGGTTGATGTCGCTCGCAACGTAGAGGTCGCGCGGCAGGAGCCAGGAGGTGATGTTGCCGATGCCGGCGCCGATCTCGAGCACCCGGGCGCCCACGTAAGGCGCGATGCTGTCGGCCATCCAGCGGTTGAAAAGCTGCGCCCTCTCGAGGCTGTGCAGGATGTGGGAGCCGTACTCGTCCTCGGCGTAGACGTCGTCGATGAGCCAGTACTTGAACATGGCGCGGAAGGCCTTGACCCCGTCCTTCCAGCCGATCTTCTTGCCCTCGCGGTAGGTGCGGCCGAGGTAGCTGATCGGCACCTCGAAGATCCTGCACTCGCGCTTGGCGATCTTGGCGGTGATCTCGGGCTCCATGGCGAAGTCGTTGGAGCGGATCGGGATCGACTTGAGCAGCGGCGCCCGGAACATCTTGTAGCAGGTCTCCATGTCCGTCAGGCTCAGGTCGGTGAACCAGTTGCTCATGGAGGTGAGCATCTTGTTGCCGAGGGAGTGACGGTGGTTGAGGACCCGCCGCCGGTCGCTGGGCAGGTAGCGCGAACCATAGACCACGTCCGCGCCGTCCTCCAGGAACGGGCGGACCAGCCGCGCGTAATCGTTGGGGTCGTACTCCAGGTCGGCGTCCTGGAAGAGGATCAGGTCGCCGCTGGCCTCGGCAATGCCCTTGCGGATCGCGGCGCCCTTGCCCTGGTTGGCCTGCTCGAAGAGGCGCACCCGGTCCGGATGCTCGGCTGCCACCTGGCGCAGCACCTCGGTGGTGCCGTCCTTGGAGCCGTCGTTGACGACGACCACTTCCAGGTCGCGGATGCCGGGCACACGCACCGCGAGCACCCGTTCAATGAGCTCCCGTACCAGGAAGCGTTCGTTGTAGACGGGGATGACGACGCTCAGCTTGAGCGCGGACGGGGATATCTCTTCAGTTGCGTTCATTCGCGTTCGGGCGCGGATGGTAACACAACGGTGATACCGTGCCATTCGCCAATGCGTGCCGTTCCCCTGCCGCTCCAGGGAGACCCTTCCCGGGTCCCACCCGATCGACCGACCGGACCCGTGGACGTGATCGTGCCGGTCGCGGGGGCTCCGGAGGCCTTCGCCCGCTGCCTGGAGACCCTGCTCTCCCATACCGACCTGGACAGAGACCGGTTAGTCATCGTGCTCGACGGTCCCCAGCCCCCGGGGATGCCGTCTGTACCAGAGAAGTCGCTGGTACTGGAGAATCCCGAGCGGCGGGGATTCGTGGTGAGCGTCAACCGGGGCATGTCAGTCTCGGACCGAGACGTCATCCTCCTCAACAGCGACACCCAGGTGACGGCGGGCTGGGTGGACAAGCTCCAGGCGGCCGCCTACTCGGCTCCCGAGATCGGGACGGTCACCCCGTTCTCGAACAGCGCCACGATCTGCTCCCTCCCCCGCTTCCTGGAGACCAACGCCCTCCCCACCGGCTGGGACGTGGACCGCTTCGGCCGGCTCGTGGAAGAGCGCTCGCTGCGGGCCTACTCTCGCCTGCCGACCGGCGTGGGCGTCTGCCTCTACATCAAGAGGAAGGTGCTCGAAGGAATCGGCCTCCTAGACGCCCAGAGCTTCGGCGAGGGCTACGGCGAGGAGAGCGAGCTCTGCATGCGGGCGCTCAAGGCCGGCTACGCCCACGTGCTGGACGATGCCACTTTCATCTTCCACGAGGGCCAGCGCAGCTTCGGGACACGGCGGGGCAGGCGGGTCAAATCGGCCCACCGGGCGATGCAGCGGCTCCATCCCGAGTACCTGGCAACAGTGGCTCAGTTCATCCGCGAGGATCCGATCCGGCCGCTGCGGGAACGGGTGGTCTCGCAGATCTTCCCGGCACGGAACACTGCTCGGAGGGTGCTGCACCTCGTACATGGCTGGCCGCCCTGGAACTCGGCTGGGACGGAGCTTTATGCCGCCGGGCTCGTGCGGCGGCAGGCCCATCACACCGAGGTCACGGTCTATGCGCGCATCGCCGACCCCGCGCGGGCCAAGGGGGATGCAGTCGAGCTGCTCGACAACGGCGCCCGTGTGCGGCTGATCGTCAACAACTTCAAGCAGCGCGACCCTCTCTCGCGCAATGCCCTGCGCGACCGGGGGATGGAGGCGGACTTCTCGCGCCTGCTCGACGAGGCCCGTCCCCAGCTCCTGCATGTCCATCATCTGGCCGGCCATGTGGCCTCGCTGGTCGGGGTCGCGGCGCGGCGGAAGATTCCAATCCTCTTCCAACTCCAGGACTGGTGGCAACCCTGCGCCCGGGTCAACCTCCTCGATGCCTGGGGCCGCCTGTGCAGCGGGCCGGGCCTCGCCAAGTGCGCGGCCTGCCGTCCGCTGACCCGCTTCCCTTTGAACCGGGCGCTCTATGCCTACCGTTTCTCGGAGATGAAGGGGGTGCTGAGGAAGGCGGACGCTTTCGTCACAGGGTCCCGGTTCATCCATCAGAGCTACCTGGAGCTGGGCTACCTGAGGCCCGAGGACCAGGTCTTCGTGATCCCTTACGGCGTGGAGCTGACGCCGCCTTTGAAACGGGAAAGAGGGAGACCACTGCGCTTCGGTGCCATCGGCTCCTCCCTGCCGCACAAGGGGATCCACGTGGCAAAGGCCGCCTTTGCCGGGATCGATGGGGCGACGCTGACGGTCTGGGGTGATCCGCCGTTCGAGGAGGAGCGCAAGCCCGCGATCTTCGCGGAGATGGATGTGCTGATCGTGCCCTCGCTCGGGCTCGAATCCTTCGGCCTCGTCGCCCGCGAGGCCATGCACCACGGCGTGCCGGTGCTGGCGAGCGACCGCGGCGCCCTTCCCGAGATGGAGTATGGAGCCCTCTTCGACCCCGACGACCCGGCCTCGCTCCGCGGCTGGATCGAGCGCCTGATCGCGGAGCCGGAGATCGTGGACCGCTGGGCCGCCGCCCTGCCCCGGGTCAAGGGGATGGATGAGCACGCCGAGGAGATCGAGGCGGTCTACGAGAGGGTCCTTGAATGAGGGTGGCGTGGCGGGTTTTGCGGACGGAGGGGCTGCTGGCCGTCCGGGACCGGACGCTCGACCGGCTCGCCGAGGCGCGGAGAAGGAGGTCGTTCTCCCCGGCCCCTCCGGGCTGGCGGCCTGAGCCCGTTCCCGTCCTTCATCTCTCGGCGACGCCTCCGGCTCCCCGGCTGGGCGGCGTCCAGGCGCATCTCCTGAGGAGCCTGGAAGCCGATACGGCCCTCCTTTACCCCGAGGGGGGCGGATGGCGGCTGGAAGTCCAGGGCAGATCCGTCACCTATGACGGCTTCGAGAAGGCGGTGCGGTCCGCCGTCGAGCTGCTGGGAGCCTCCGCCCTCCATGTCGAGGGCTTGGCCGGCCTCCCTCTCGACTCCCTCCTCCGCTTCCGGGATCTGGACCTGACCCTCGCGCTGCACGATTTCGCGGCGTTCTGCCCTCGTCCACACCTCCTGGAGCATCCGCAGCTCCGTTTCTGCTGGTATTCGCGCGACCTTGCCCGATGCGGGCGCTGCCTCCAGCAGGAGGACGCCTACCAGGCGGAGCGCCGGGCGATCGCGGCCGAGCTGCTGGCGAGCGCTTCCCTGATCTTCCCCTCGGACTTCCTCCGGCGGACCTACGCGGAGCTCTTCCCGGGGCTCTCCCCCAAGCGGCAGCGGATCGTCGCGCCAACAGCCGGCATCGCTCCCCTGCCGCCCCGGGAGCCGGGACCAATCCGGCACGTCGCCCTGGTTGGAGGTGTCCAGGCGCACAAGGGGGCGCTGGTCTTCGAGGAAGTCGCCAAGCGGGTAGATCTCCGTTGGACCGTGTACGGAGGTGGGGATCCGGAGCTGCTGACCCGGCTGCGCCGCCTTCCCCGGGTCCGGGTGCGCGGCTACTACCGCCACGGTACCCTCCCCCTCCTCCTGCGCCGCGACCGGGTCGACCTGGCCCTTCTCCTCTCGATCGTGCCCGAGTCCTACAGCCTGGTCCTGGACGAATGTACGGCGGCGGGCGTGCCGGTGATAGCCTTCGATCTCGGCGCGGTGAGTGATCGGCTGACCTCAGGCGAGCTCGTTCCATTGGAGGAAGGAGCGGAAGGGATCGTCCGAGCCCTCATGCTACAATCCGCGTCCCTCTGAACTGAGATACTCCGGAACTGATGACGGAAAGCCCTTTCTCCTATGATGTCTGCGTAATCGGCGGTGCCGGTCACGTCGGCCTGCCCTTCGCCCTGATCTGTGCCGATTCAGGGCTGCGGACCGTCATTTACGACAAGGACAGCGCGAAGGTGCGGCAGATCCGCTCCGGCGAGATGCCGTTCACCGAGGAGGGCGCCGACGAGGTCCTGCGCCGCGTCCTGCCCACGGGGCGGCTGGCCGTCGAGGACCAGGCCGGCCTCATGAGCCAGTGCCGCTTCCTGGTCATGATCATCGGCACACCCCTCGACGAGCACCTCAACCCCAGCTTCGTCGCCATCGACCGGGTCCTGGAAAGCGCTCGCGAGCACCTGCGCGACGGCCAGGTCCTGATCCTGCGCAGCACCGTCTTCCCCGGCACGAGCCAGAGGATCCAGCGCTACCTCTCGGGTCTGGGGCTGAACATCCGGGTCGCCTGCTGCCCGGAGCGGGTGGCGGAAGGCTACAGCCTGCGCGAGTTCCGGCAGCTGCCGCAGATCATCAGCGCCTTCGAGGAGGAGACCCTCGACGCCGTGCGCGGCCTCTTTGGCAGGTTCACGCCCGAGTTCGTCGAGATGCAGCCCATGGAAGCCGAGCTCTGCAAGCTGATGACGAACTCCTGGCGCTACATTCAATTCGCCACGGTCAACCAGTTCTTCATGCTGGCCAGCGGCTGCGGGGTCGATTTCGACCGCATCCTCCATGGCTGCCGCCACAACTATCCGCGCATGGCCGGCATGCCGGGGCCGGGCTTTGCCGCTGGCCCCTGCCTCGTCAAAGACACGATGCAGCTCGCCGCCTTCAGCCAGAACCATTTCATGCTCGGGCACTCCGCCATGCTGGTCAACGAGGGCCTGCCCAGCCACCTCATTGGCCTCGCCAAGACCCGGATGGACCTCGGCAACATGACCGCCGGCATCCTGGGCATGGCGTTCAAGGCCGAGAGCGACGACCCCCGCGACTCGCTGAGCTACAAGCTGCGCAAGCTGCTGACGCTGGAAGCGCGGTCGGTCCTGTGCACGGACCCTTACGTGAAGGATTCCAGCCTGGTGCCGCTCGAGCGCGTGCTCGCCGAGGCCGACGTGCTCTTCGTCGCCACGCCGCACCAGTGCTACCGCAAGCTGCCGCCGATCGAAGGCAAGGCGGTCATCGACATCTGGAGCTGCCTGCAGACCACTGCATGAAAATACCCTTCTGGCGACGCAATCCAACCGGCCCCGATGAGCTGCTGACGACTCGGGAGCACGTCCTCTGGGGCTACCGTCTCTTCCTCGACCGCGAGCCCGAGAACGAGGCCCGGTTGGCGGACAAGATGGCGGCCTGGAAATCGGTGCGGCAGCTCCGGGTCGACTTCATGACCTCCCAGGAATTCCGGGACAAGAACCCGGACCTCGCCCTGACCAACGAGTCGCTGGTCGTCATCCGGGAGATCTCGCCAGGGCTCCGGCTGTTCATCGACCTCTCCGACCAGGTCGTGGGGATGGGCGTCCTCCGCGGGCGGTATGAGGCCGAGGAGATGGAATTCGTGCGCCAGCACGTCCGCCCCGGCGATACCGTGCTCGACATCGGCGCCAACATCGGCTTTTTCACCATCAACCTGGCGGCCATGGTTGGCAGTGGCGGCAAGGTGTACGCCTTCGAGCCCTCGCCCCGGGTTGCCGACCTCCTGGAGCGCTCCGTGGCCGAGAACCGGTTCGGCGACCGCATCGTCGTGGCGCGGGCCGCGGCCGCCGATCAGCCAGGACGGCTTGGGCTCTTCGTCGGAGCCGACTCGCTGAACCTGAGCGGCTCTTACCTGATGAAGAACAAGACGGCGGCGGACGCTCCCGGCAGGATCGTCGAAGTCCCGGTGGTCCAGCTCGACCTGGAGCCGGTCCGCCGCCCCGTCTCCTTCATCAAGATCGACGTCGAGGGCGCCGAGCCGCTCGCGCTGCGCGGCGCCCACAACATCCTGCGCGAGGACCGGCCCACGATCCTGGCCGAGCTCAATCCGAGCCAGCTCGCGAAAGTGGCCGGATGCAGCCCGGCCGGCTTCCTCGCCGAAATGGAAGCCCTCGGGTATGCCTGCAGGAAAGTCGGGGGCGATCCCGTCCATCCCTCACAAAACTTCCCCGAGGACGACATCCTTTCCGTCGTCTTCGTTCCTCGCTGACTTGGAGCCCGAAACTTGAAAGTCCTGATCACCGGCTCGGCCGGCTTCATCGCAGGTTACGTCGTACAGCAGCTCCTGGAGGCCGGCCACGAGGTCGTGGGCATCGACAACTACTCGAAGTACGGCGCCGTGGAGCGGAGCTTCCAGAATCATCCCAACTACCACTTCCACCAAGCGGACGCCAGGGATGTGGAGCTGCTCAAGGAGCTGCTCGCCGACTGCGACCATTTCCTCGCCTGCGCCGCCCGCATCGGCGGGATCTCGTACTTCCACGAGTACGCCTACGACCTGCTCGCCGAGAACGAGCGCATCACCGCCGCGGCGTTCGACGCCGCCATCCATGCCCACAAGCACCACAAGCTGCAGAAGATCACGGTGCTGAGCAGCAGCATGGTCTACGAGAACGCGACCTTGTTCCCGAGCCCGGAGGGGCACGAGCGGCAATGCCCGCCGCCGTCGAGCACCTATGGTTTCCAGAAGCTGGCGACCGAGTACTTCACGCAGGGCGCCTGGCAGCAGTACGGGCTGCCCTACTCCATCTGCCGCCCGTTCAACTGCGTCGGAATCGGCGAGGGCCGCGCGATCGGCGATGCCGAGGTCCCCAGCGGCAACATCAAGCTGGCCATGAGCCATGTGGTGCCCGACCTCGTGCAGAAGGTGCTCAAGGGGCAGGACCCTCTCCACATCCTGGGCGAGGGCAGCCAGGTCCGCTGCTACACCTACGGCGGCGATCTGGCGCGCGGCATCCTCACCGTGATGTTCCACCCTGCGGCGCTCAACGAGGACTTCAACCTCTCGACGCCGGTCGCCACGACCGTGCTCGAGCTGGCAGAGCTGGTCTGGCGCAAGATCCGCGGCGACGGCGAGCCGTTCCGCTTCGTCTCCGACCCGCCCTATGCCCATGACGTGCAGATGCGGATCCCGAAGACGGACAAGGCCAGGGAGGTCCTCGGCTTCGAAGCGGGCACGTCCCTGCCGGTGGTGCTGGACGAGGTGATCCCCTGGATCGAGCGCGAGATCGCGGAGGGACGGATCTGAAAGGGACGCGCGACGGCGCCGTCTTCGACCGGCTCGTCCACGAGCAGGGCGACTTCAATCCCTTCACCGATCACGGCTGGAAGACGCTGGCCCGCCGCTTCGCCGCCGCGATTCCCAGCGAGCGGCCGCGGGTCCTGGACGTCGGGTGCGGCACGGGGCAGTCCCGCCAGATCTACATCGACCGCAGCTCCCGCTACGTCGGGCTTGATCTTTCTCTGGAGTCTCTGCGCCTGGCGCGGGGGCGGTTTGAAAGTGACTGGATGCAGGCGGACGCCTGCCGCCTGCCGGTAAGAAGTGGGACCTTCGACGTGGTCGCCTTCAGCAGCGTGCTCCATCATCTCGGCGACCGGCGGGCAGCACTGGCCGAAGCCCTGCGCGTCCTCCGTCCGGGAGGGTGGGCCTTCGCCTTCGACCCCAATCTGCTCCATCCGGCGATGGTGCTGTTCCGGCACCCCCGCAGCCCTCTTTACAAGTCCGAGGGAGTGAGCCCGGACGAGCAGCCTCTTCTTCCCTCCGTCCTGCGGCGTGACTTCGGCAATGCAGGCTTCGTGGAGATCGGCCAGCGCGGCCAGTCCGACATCCCCTACCGCGCCGTGGCGCCGAAGGGGCTGGACTCCCTGCTGCCGCTCTATAACCGCGCCGACTGGCTCTGGGAGAAAGTCGGGCTCGGCCGCTGGTTCGGCACGTTTGTGGTGACCTGGGGACGCAAGCCTTGACGCGATACTCCGTCGTCGTTCCCGTCTTCCACGAGGCCGAGAACATCGGCCCCTTCTGCCGCGCCGTCCTCTCGGAGTTGCCGCCGGGTTATGAGCTGCTGGTGTGCTACGACATGCCCGAGGACAGGACCCTGCCGGCGCTCGCCGCCCTGCCCGCGGAAGCGAAACCCGAGCGGCTCCGGCTCGTCCACAACACCCTGGGCAGAGGGGTGCGCTACGCGATCGAGGCGGGGATGCGCGCCGCCGAGGCGCCGGTCGTGCTCGTCACCATGGTGGACCTGTCGGACGATTACCGGATCGTCGAGGAGATGGTCGCGCACGCCGAGAAGGGCGCCGCCGTGGTGTGCGCCAGCCGCTACATGCCGGGAGGGAGGCAGATCGGCGGCCCCTGGCTGAAAGGCCTGATGAGCCGGACGGCCGGCGTCTCCCTGCACTGGCTGGCCGGCCTGCCGACCCGCGATCCAACCAACAGCTTCAAGGCCTACCGCCGCGACTTCCTGACCCGGACGCCCATCGAGAGCACCGCGGGCTTCTGCCTCGGCATGGAGCTGACGGTCAAGGCCCACTTCGCCGGCGAGCGGGTCGAGGAGATCCCCGCCACCTGGCGCGACCGGACGGAGGGCGAGAGCCGCTTCCGGCTCGCCGCCTGGCTGCCCATGTACCTCCACTGGTACTTCTGGGCCCTGAAAAAGCGCTGGCTTCGCTCCTGACTAGGGTAGACCCCTCTACCCGTCATGTAGAGCCCTCCCCCGTTGGGTAGACCCCTCTAACCGTCGTGTAGAGCCCTCCCCCGTTGGGTAGACCCCTCTAACCGTCGTGTAGAGCCCTCCCCCGTTGGGTAGACCTCTCTAACCGTCGTGTGGAGCCCTCCCCCGATGGGTAGACCTCTCTAACCGTCGTGTGGAGCCCTCCCTCGTTGGGTAGACCCCTCTACCCCTTGGGTAGAGCCCTCTCCCCGCCGAATAGACCCTCTACATGAGGGGTAGCCATGGTTACCCGGCGTGTGGACCGGCTACCCGGCGCCCGGCAACGCAGTACGAGCGATGAGCGCCGTATACTCCCGGGCCATGAGCGAAGAGCCTCGCGACCGGTATGAGGAAGAGGCGCTGCGTCTGGTGCAGGTGCTCGCCTCCCTGGCCAGGGAGAAACGCGTGTCCGTGCGCTCGCTGGAGAAGAAGATGGGGGTGGGCGACTCCGTGTTCGCCAAGGTGCTGCGGGGGAGGATCACCCCCCAGGTGCGGCACGTGCTGATGATTGCCGACGCCCTGGAGGTCGGCTGGCCGGAGCTCTTCGCGCGGGCCTACGGGCTCGCCGTGCCCAGGCCGCAGCGTGCAACGGCGCTGGCCGACCTGGAGGAGCACATGGTCGGGCTCCTGCTCCGTCTCGGAGTCATCGACGCCGAGACCGCGCGCCGCGGCCTGTCATCAACCGAGGAGGAGTAGCTCGTCGAAGCGCCTGCCCGGATGGTCCTGGACCTGCTCGATGTAGTCGCGGATGGTGCGCGTCGCCCGGACCGTCGCCACCCGGTTGGCGCACAGCACCTCGTACACCCCCAGCGCCTGGACCGCTTCAGGATCGACCGCGTGCTCCTCGAACCGGGCGAGGATGTCACAGGCCAGCCGGTGGATCTCCTTGCCCTGGCGCAGCATTACCTCCGCCTGGTCGAGGCCGGCCACGGCCGCGACGTACGCTAGCTTGTGCTCCAGGAAACCTTGCCGCACCTCGGCCAGCACCATCTCCGCGTCCTGCAGCCGCCCGCGCCCGGCGAGGATCTTGGCCTCCACCCAGCGCAGCCGCAGCAGGTTGAGCGGATCGCCCGCGAACTTCCGGCGCAGGTCGCTCGCCAGCAGCAGCTTGCCGGCTTCGGTGTGGCGGTCCGAGTCGACGAGGGTCTTGAGCAACGAGTGATGAACCGCGGCATGGAGCTGCGGATCTCGCGCGGCGTCGATCAGGGCGATCGCCCTCTTCAATGAGCGGATCGCCTCGCCGGGGCGCCTCTGAAGCTCCAGCGTGATCCCCTTGCTCAGCAGAGCCCGGCCGGCGAGGTGGCGCTCGCCAATCTTCATGTAGGTCCGGTAGACCCGGCCGAGAAGCCGGCTAGCCTCGTCGAGCCGTCGCTGATCCTTTCTCAGGGAGGCTTCCACCTCGTCGAGATAGGCTCCCAGCCTGGGATCGCCGGTTCCCTGCTCGACGAGCGAGCGCGCCATCTCCAGAGCTTCCTCGGCTTCCTGGAACCACTCGTTGACGCGGTAGGCGTTGCCGAGCTCGGCCCAGACCCGCGCCCTCAGGTCGAAGTGCAGCGCCTCCCTGTAGCGGACCGGATGGCCAGTCTGCTCCAGCGCGAACCGGGCCGCCTTGGCAAGCCGGAGCATCTCCCTGGGATCGCGGTAGCGGAGCTCGAAGGCAAGCTGAAGCAGCACCTCCACGTGGACCATCTGGAAGGATCTGTACTCGGGCCACGTCAGCTCTCCGAAGGTCTTTTCCCGCAGCATGGCGACGCCGTTTTCACGGCGCTCCTTGTCCCGCTGCAGCCGGGGCTCGAGCCGGCGCACGGCCCGCCTCGCCCGCGTGATGCAGGCGTCGTAGACCTCGTCCGGCTCCGGAGCGGGGGCCGCCGCCGTCAACCGGCGCCGGCAGTCGGCGCAGCCCCCGAGCAGGTGCCGGGTGACCCGGTGCAGGTCGCCGGCCTCCAGCTCGCCGGCCAGGAAGGCCGCAACGTCGAGATCTGAAAGGCAGTCCATCCGCTCCTCCCCCGGTGCGTGGTTTCGCTGTACGTGAAGCTCGCGCATTATCGCACGAATCGGTTACGAGCCGGGGCACCACCGGGAACGGCGCCCCGCTGCCGCGCTAGCCATTCGGGTCGATGTTCGCCGAGTCGTCCGCCTTGGCCGAACCCGGCTGGCCGAGCGGGTCGATGTGCGCCGAGTCGTCGGTCCCGGTCGTCCCCGGCTGGCCGAGCGGATCGATGTGGGCGCTGGTCATCTCCCAGACGGCGGTGACGGACGGCGGCAGGCGGAGCCACGCGGCCAGCCGGACGATCCAGTTCCCCGGGTCCCGCCGCGCCGGACCCGCGGCCGAGGCCGGGACCGGGGCCAGCAGGAGCGCGGCCAGAACCGCGGGCGCAATCCAACCTTTTCTCTGATTCCGCAACATGACATCCCCCTCTGCCGCGGTGCGCATTCCGGCCTCGATTGGCCGTAAGCCCCGCGGATTCGCCAGAAACGCATCCTAGTGTGCGCCAGATTTCCCGGAATCGGTGCTTTGCAGTTGCTGGCGGCAACCGCCGTCGACGGCGGAGGTTTCTCGAAAGCGAGACCTTGCGGAGCGGGAACAGGATACGCGACGGAGGGCCGGCGTGGATCGCGGAGCGTCAATCCGTCGCTCAGGTGGGAAGTTCAGGCGCGGCGATCCGCGCCAGGGATCAGGGAGCCGCTAGCGAGTGTCATTACGGTCCCGGATCTGGGAAAACGCCGATGCCGCACCCCGAAAAGCGCTGGCTTCGCTCCTGATATTCTAGACGGGGTGATCGCCTCACTGGCAGGTATCGTCGCCGTCGCAGCCGGTCTGCTCTGGGGCTGTGGGCTGCTCGTGGCCCGTCCGCTCCTGCCGCGGCGCTACCTTCCCTTTCTGCCGTTCATCGCGCCCTTCCTGGGCTTCTCGCTGATCTCGGCCGTCGCCCACTATGCCGGCTCCGCCTTGTGCGACGTGCTCTGGCTGTTCGTCGCCCTCGCCGCGGCCGGCTGGGTCCTGACCCTCCTCGACCGGCGCCTGCGCCGCTGGCCGCGCAGCTCGGCTCCCGTGCTGGCCATCTGCCTGCTCGCCTTCGTCTTCGCCATCGTTCCGCTCCTCGTCCTGGGCTATCTGACGACGGTCGGAGGGACGATCGACGGCGTCTCCTACGCGGTGCGGTCGGAGTACCTGCAGACGGCTCCCCTGAGCCCGCTGCCCGAGCTCGAGCCCGGCAAGCCGTACATCGGATGGGTCCGCCTGCAGCTCGGCCTGCTTCGCGCCGGGGACGTCTACCTGGTCGGCCTCCTGGGCCTGCTGACGGGGAAACGCAGCCATGAGCTGCTGACGATCGTGCCGGCGCTGTTCTTCGCCCTGACCGCGGGCTCGGCGTACGTCCTGGCGCGCGGAGCCCTCGGCTTCCGCCGGGCCGCCGGGGTGCTGGCAGCGGGCCTGGTGGCAGCCAACAACCTGCTGCTCTGGCCGGTGTACGACAACTTCGTGTCCCAGGCCGTGGCCCTCGCCTTCCTGCCCCTCGTGATGGCCTTCGGCATCCTCGGTATCGCAGGCATGCGCCGGCCGGGTTGGCGGATGGCAGCGCTGTTCGCGGTCCTGTTCAGCGGGCTGCTGTCGGTCTACCCCGCCTTCGCCCTGATCGCGCTAGCCGCCGTGCTGCTCGCTTGGGGCCTGGCCTGGTTTCGACGCCCCAACGGGCGTGCCCTCGGGCGGGCGGCCCTGTGGTGGCTCGGGGCCCTGTGCCTCACGGCCCTGTGGAACGGTGTCGCCCTCGCGCGCACGGCCGCCGAGCTCGGCCTGGTCTCCGGGGCCCTGACCTCCGGCGCGCGGGACCTGGGAGGCAACATCGAGGTCTTTCCCACGCCGCTGGAAGCCTTCGGCCTGGTGTCCCACGCGGCGGCGAGCCAGGGCGGCCACTGGGAACGGGTCCCGGCGCCCGTGCTGAACGCGCTCGGCCTCCTCTTCGCCGGCGTGGCCTGCTACGGCTGGTGGCGGCTGCAGCCGCGCGCCCGGCTCGCCGCGGCCGCTCTGGTGGTGACCAGCGGGCTCCTGATGGCGCAGCAGCGCTGGATGGTCCCCTTCCCCTACGGCTACTTCAAGGCGGTCACCACGGCCGCGCCCCTGGTCATGCTGCTGGTGGCCTGCGGCCTCGCGTCGCTCTGGCAAGATCGGCGAGATGGCAGGCCCGGCTCGAGGTGGCTTGCCATGGGCGCGGCGCTGCTGCTGTTCGCGGTCAACCTCAAGCACGGCCTGTGGTCCCAGGCGCTCGTCCTCGACCATCGGGTCCTGCTGAACCGCGAGCTGCTCGCCATCGGGAAGGCGGCCTCCGCGGTGGAGCCGGACGCCTGGGTAATGCTCGACATGAAGGAGAACCTGCGCCAGCACTGGCTCGGCTACCTGATCCGCGACCGCAAGATCCGCTTCCGCGGGCCCCTCTGGTTCGGCAACATCGACGACCCGGCCGCCGCGAACGCGTTCTTCCGCTACGCCGTGGTGGAAAAGGAGCTCGACGGGCTGAGGCGCCGTACCGCCCCCGACGAGCCCTGGTACCACCCGTCCACCTACACCAGGCACGGAGGTGAGGGCCGCTACGAGCTGCGGGAACGGCGCGACCCCTTGCTGGGCAGCGTCCGTTGGGACCGCCGCTGGGCCGGGCAGGACGGCCTGGTGCTCGCTCTCGACCCCTCGCTCTCCGTGCGGGTAGGCCCGGAGGTCCGGGAAGGGGAAATGGGACCGGGCCTCCCCCGGACGGTCCAGGTACGCCTCTACAGCCTGAGCCCGGCCAGCCGGATCGAGGTGGCCGGGCTCGGTGCTCCGGTCACCCTCGAACCAGGCGGCTGGCTCCTCGACGTCGACCTCGGTTGCATCAAGGGCCGCCGCATCGCGCTCGGCCGTTCCTCGGGAGACGTCCTCCTGGCCGACGTCCGGGTCCTCGGCGCCGTCACGGGCACCCCTGGAGCCTGCCTGGAGGCCTCCCCCCTCTCCACCGGGGCCGCCTACCTGGAGCAGGACGACCTGGGGAGCGGCCGCATCCGCTTCCGCGTGGCGCTCCTTCGGCCCGAGGGAGATGGACGGCAGCCTCCGTACCGCCTCGGCCTCCATGTCTTCGACCTGAGCGACGGCAGTATCTTCGGCATCTGGGCCCTCGACTTCCCGCCCGGCCCGCGCGTTCAGCAAGGCAGCCTCGAGATCGACCTGCGCGACCGCTCCTCGCGGGGAGCGCTCGCGGGCGCCCCGATTGAAGTCGAGCTCACCAACACCGAGCAGGACACGGGCTCGTTCGAGGCCCAGGCCGTCTGGTGGCAGTTCACGGACCCGATCGAGCGGCACGGGCTCCACCGCGTGCTCTGGTTCCAGCGCCAGCCCGGCGGAGCGGTCCAGGTGATCAAGACGATCCCGGCGCCCCCTCTGCAGATCCTCCTCGACTAGTACCCTGTGACACCCTCTGTAGGGGCACCCCTCGTGGGTGCCCTTCCGGAGGGCGGCCACAAGGGCCGCCCCTACAGGCATCCGTCGCCCGGCCTCCAGCAGCTTTCTTTCAGCCTCCGGCGGCTTTCGCCCAGCCTCCAGAAGCTCCGCTCGACCCTTTTCGCGTCCCGCTCGACCTTCGTCGGGCTCCGCTCGACCGTTTGCGCGTTCCGCCCGGCCTCCAGCGGGTGCCGCTCGACCCTCGGCGCGTTCCGCTCGAGCTCCGGCGGAGCCGCTCGGCCCTCTGCGCACCCCGCCCGGCCCTCGCCGGTTGCTGCGCGACCCTGAGCGGAAGCCGCCCGAGCTCCAGGGGCAGCCGCCCAGCCGCGGCCGCACGCGCTGGAGCTTGCGCGGAAGCTCACCGAGCCTGCGCGGCAGCTCACCGGCCCCGAGCGGAACGCGCTGGAGATCGAGTAGGATTCGCCGACGATGCCTTCTTACGCGCGCACGGCCCTGGTGCTGGCGCTGGCCGTGCTCGCGGCCGGCCTCATTCAGTTCTATCCCACGTTCCGGCTCGCGTATGCGTACGACGACGTCGACTGCCTCAACGCGGCGGCCGACGTCCTCTCCGGTCATGCAGGCTTCTGGCAAACGGCGTTCCGGCCTCACAACGAGCACGTGATCCCCCTCTTCCGCGGGATGTTCGTGACCAGCGCGGCCTGGTTCGGCATCGACGCCACACCCTTCCGGCTCGCCATCTTCGCCGCGCACCTCCTGACTGCCTGGTTCCTCGGCCTCCTGGCGCTCAAATACTCGGGACGCCCCTCCGCCGCTCTCGCGGCCGGGCTGGCCTACGTCATCCCCTGCGGGCTGTCCTCGATGACGGTCTGGGTGATCATCGCCGCCGTCGTGACCGTGAGCCTCGTCGGGATCTCGGGCGCGATGCTCGCCCTGGCCTGCCGCCAAAGGCTGGGGGTGCGGCGCGCGCGCCTGCTCGCCGGGGCCGGCTGCATCTTCGCCTTGCTCATGGAAGGCGGCATCATGCCCCTGCTGCTGGGGCCGATGCTCATCGACGAGCTCGAACGGCGCCGCGCTGGCGAGAAGCGGCCCGTCGGGGCCTTCTCCGTCTTCTGCCTGGCCGCCATGGCCGCGAGCACGATCGGGACGAGCCTGCTGTACAGCGCCATGCACGGGCATCGCCCCACGGTCGACCTGATCCGCGGGTTTCCCCGCGGCGTCTTCCTGATGGTCATCGCCCCTTACCGGCTCCTCTTGCCCGGGCTCGGCCTGCCGACCGACCCGGGGAAGCTCGACAACGTAATCCTCTGGTCCTGCCTGGGGCTGGCCGTCGCCGCGCCCGTGGCCGCCCTGCTGCTGGCCCTCTGGCGGCGGGGAGCCGGCGGTACTGGCGGTGCTGGTCCCCTGGGCCTGGTGACCCTCCTGAACGCGATCGGACCTCTGGGGATGCTCTTCCTGGTGGGCGCCGGACGCTGGAACTGGTCGCCCTTCTACCTCTTCGAGGCCGACCGCTACTTCTTCACGCTCCTCCTGCCGGTCTCGCTCCTGGCGGGAGCCGTGGCCGCGACCGTGGCGGAGCGCATGCAGAGCTGGACCGGCCGCGAGAAGGCCGCGGTGTTCACCCTCTGCGCGCTCGCTCTCGGAGCCGAGACGTGGCTGCACCGCCGGGCCTTGATGGGGCGAGTGCCCTTCCACGTCTTCGACTCCCACGAGCGGCGCTTCGACCAGCTCGCGCAGCTCGGGGAGAGCCTGCAAGCCGCGGCTTCGAGCCTGCCCCCCGGCTCGCCGCCGCTGTCGTTCCCGGACGGGAACCTCTGGTTTCACGACGTCCACAACGGCCGCATCTCGGCACGGTTGTTCTTGAGCGTGATCGCTCCGGAAAGCCCGAGGCTCCGACTGGCCGAGGGGCCGCTGAGCGAGCGTGATGCCGCCGTCCTCAACCCCGTCTTCGAGGCGTGGGGGCAGGCGATCCGGGAGCCGGAGATGGCGCCTCTGGTGGTGGACGGCGAGCTCGGGACCCGCTCCGTGAAGAACGTGGACTTCCGCGCGGCTGCCCAGAACCAGGCGGTCGCGAAGGGCTTCCATGGCTGGGAGGGGTCGTACCGCTGGATGGGCAAGCGCGGCGAGCTGCGCATCCAGCTCATCTGCCGCGGCCTTACCTTCCATCTGGGCACGGCCGAGCAAGCCCTGCAACAGGGTCCCCTGAACATCAAGGTCACGGCCAAGGACGAGCTCAACGGCGCCTCGGCCGTCCTGGGCACGATCCCCATCGCACAGGCGGGCGCCCAGCCCTATCCCCTGGACGCGCTCCCCTTCCTCAGCCAGGCCGGGACCGGCCGGCGCATCCGCCTGGTGCTCGAGAGCGACCGCACCTGGCGGCCGGCCGACGTCATCCCCGGGTCGGCCGACCCGCGGGAGCTGTCGGTCCAGGTCCTGACCGCGGGTTGCCAATAGGCCTGTCACGTCGAAAACGGGTCATTCCTCTGTAGGGGCGCCCCTTGTGGGTGCCCTCCGGAGGGCGGCCACAAGGGCCGCCCCTACACGATAGACCGGAGGGAATTTTCAGGCCCTCCAGCCTCTTGGAGAGCGCGTGGTATACTCAAAGAACAATATGAGTCTCACAAGTGGCGGTCCTCGACCCGCTGCGGCGCTGATGACGGCCGTGGCATTGCTCCTTCTGCCGGCTTTCGCGGCGGCCCAGAACACCCCTCCGGTCAAGCCCGGCTTCCCCGTCGAATTCCCGGGGCAGGCGGCGGACCAGGCGCCGCCGGTGGGCAGCCAACTCGTGGCCGCCGACCTCGGCCTCACCCCGGGCTACAAGTCGATCGTCTTCGGCCTGCGCAACGGCAAGCTGTACGTGGTCCAGCGCACCGGCGCCAATACCTGGGGCGCGGCGCCCGGCTGGCCGCAGCAGTTCCCGGCCCACATCAATTCCAGCCCGGCGGTGGGCGACGTCAATGGCGACGGCGAGCCCGACATCGTGGTGGGCTACGGCTCGGTGACGACCCAGAACCAGGCGCACGGAGGCCTGAGGGCGTACCGGCGCAATGGCACCCTGCTCTGGGAGGTGTTCACGGGCGACGTCACCCCGGGGCCGGCCAACGGCCTGCGCGACCCGGTCATGGGCACTCCGGCCATCGGCGACGTCGACGGCGACGGCACCATGGAGGTCTCCTTCGGCGCGCTCGACCATAGGCTCTACCTGGTGAACGGCGAGAACGGGCTGTCGAACAACGGCGCGGTCTGGCCCAAGGACATGGAGGACACCGTGTTCTCGTCGCCGGCCCTCCACGACATGGACGGCGACAGCAAGCTGGACATCATCACCGGCACCGACTACTACCTCACCAACGGCGGCCGGCTGCGGGTCTTCCGCTTCGACGGCACCGAGCTGCCGGGCTTTCCGAAGTCCATCGACCAGGCGGTCAGCAGCCCGCCGAGCGTCGGCGACATCGACGGCGACGGCAAGCCGGACATCGTCCACGGCACCGGCAGCTTCTTCCCCAACCGGCTGGAGCGGGTCTACGCCTGGAAGTGCGATGGCTCCGCCGTGCCCGGCTGGCCGGTGACGATCTCGGGCCAGTCCTACACCTCCCCCGCGCTCGTCAACCTCGACGCCGACCCGGCGCTGGAGGTCATCGTGGTGGCGGACAACAGCCGCTCGAGCACCGAGTTCCACCTCTACGCCTTCGAGGGCAACGGCAGCCAGATCTTCTCCACCGTCGTCAGGGGCTTCTTCGGCGAGAGCCTCAGCGCCTGGGATCCGGTGGTGGCGGACGTCCTCGGCGACACCGCCCTGGAGATCCTGGTGCCGACCAACGGCGAGGTGGCGGTCTTCACCAAGGCCGGCGTGCAGCTCACCGAGAACGACAATTTCCCGGAGGACCCGGCGCGGCCCAACCTCTTCACCCAGGATGCCGTGACGGGCGTCATCGCGACCGACCTGGAGATAGATGGCGCCGGCGGGAAGATCGAGGTCGTGACGGTTTCCGCGCGCGACTTCCCCACCCAGACGGTCACCGTCGTCCACGCCTGGAACCCGGTAGACCGCACGTCGACGCCGTTCTGGGGCATGTACCGCCAGGACCCGAGCCGGCGCGGCGTGGCGCCGGGGACCGGCCCCTGCAACGGGGCCTGCGGCGGAGCCACGGCGCCGCTCGACTTCTACAGCCTCCTCCCCTGCCGCCTCGTGGATACGCGCAACCCGGCGGGGCCCCTCGGAGGGCCGGCCTTGTCGTCGGGAGCGGTCCGCAACTTCGCCCTGACGGGGGTCTGCGGCGTGCCGGCCACGGCCAAGGCGCTGTCGCTCAACGTGACGGTGGTCGGCGGAACGGGCCTGGGTTACGTCCGCTTCTCTCCCGCCTGC
Organism: uncultured Holophagales bacterium; assembly: GCA_963741305.1. GTDB lineage: Bacteria > Acidobacteriota > Thermoanaerobaculia > Multivoradales > UBA5704 > DATMER01. Next base: position 2,467,867 of record CAVUHL010000003.1, read on the forward strand.
CAGCTTCCGGTGACGGCCATCATCGACTTCAACCCAGGGCAGACGCGGGCCAACAGCTCGCTCCTGGCGCTGGGTGCCGGCGGCGTCCTGAGGACCAGCGCCTCCCTGAACGGCGCGGGGACCGTCCATTTGATCCTCGACGTGAACGGGTATTTCGAGTAGGGGTATCTCGAGTAGGGCGCTACTCCCGCACAAAGACGGCCATGTGCTGCCCTCGGGGGTGACCCCAGCCTCCGAGGGCCTCCAGCCGCCAGGGCAGACCCTCGGCACAGCCGCGCAAGTCCTCGATCCGGTAGTGAAAAGGGTCGCGGTCCGGGTACGTCGTGCCGCCGTGGGGCTCGTAGGCCCGCGGCTCCGACACCGGCCAGTCCGCGGGGCACTCGAAGTAGGTCGCGTAGAGCTGGCCTCCGGGCCGGACGCAGCGGGCGAGCTCGCCGAGGCAGCGGCGCAGCCAGCTCGGCGGCAGGTGGCTGAACACGGACTGCGCCAGGACGAAATCGAAGCCCACGCCGAAGCGCCAGCCTTCGAAGCCGCCGTTCGCCAGCAGGTTACCCTCCGGGAGGCGATCGAGAAGCCCCGCCCTCTCCAGCTCCTGCCTTCCCGCGGCCAGCAACGACTCGTTGACGTCCATGCCGAAGTAATGGCCCGGCTCGAGGTAGCGGACGAAATGGATGCCGCCGCGCAGGCACCCGCAGCCGAGGTCGAGCAGCCGCATGGACGGCCGCAGCCCGCGGCCGGCCATGAAGCCGAACTGGAGGATGCCCATGTGCTCCCAGAGCCCTCCCACGGCCTCCCGGTGAACCCCTGAGGCGATCTCCTCCGCCGAGAGCTGCCTTGCGTACTGATTAGGCAAGTACTTTAAATCCATCACTGCTGCGCTCTCCTGCAACTATTCTCGGCCATGTCACACCTCTGGTATAGTTAGCTCAGTCCCTTTGTTGATTTTAACCGGGCTGAATTGTTCTCCAGGAGGAGAGTCTCATGAAGAAAATGTCCATTCGTGCGCTACTGCTGTCTCTGTTTGTCCTGCTCACTTTGAGCGCCGCCGCTCAGGCCCAGGCGACCCGCACCTGGGTCTCGGGAGTCGGCGACGACGTCAACCCCTGCAGCCGTACGGCGCCCTGCAAGACCTTCGCGGGCGCCATCTCGAAGACTGCGGCCGGTGGCGAAATCAACGTCCTCGATCCCGCCGGCTTTGGCGGGGTGACGATCACCAAGTCCATCACGATTTCCGCCGAGGGAGTCGAGGCCGGCGTGCTCGTGTCGGGCACCAACGCCATCATCGTCAATGCCGGGAACACCGGCGTCGTGGTGCTCCGCGGGCTCGACATCGAGGGCCTCAACACGGGCCTCTCCGGGATCAGGGTCCTGTCGGTCGGCGCCCTTCATGTCGAGAACTGCACGGTCAACCGCTTCACCCAGGTTGGCATCGACTTCGTCCCCACGAGTGTTACGGCCCACACCGCCCAGCTCTTCGTCAGCAACACGATCGTCCGCAACAACCTGGGCATCAACAGCGGCGGCATCCGCATCAAGCCGGGCGCCAACGTCTCGGCCGTAGGCATGATCGAGGACTCTCAGCTCAGCAACAACCTCTTCGGGATCCGCGTCGAGGACAACAGCAGGGTGACCGCCAAGGACACCACCGCCGCCGGCAATACCGCCGGCTTCCTGGCCGTTTCGGTTTCGACCGGCGTGACGCTCAACCTCCAGAGTTGCTCCGCGATCGGGAACGTGAACGCCGTGAAGGCGGACAACCCGAACGCCACGGTCCGAGTCAGTGACTGCATGCTCGCCGGCAACACCAACGGCTTCGCCACCTCCGCGGGCGGCCACATCGTCACCTTTGGCGATGTCATGAACGCCGACCTCGGTACTCCGACCGACACCGACATCGCCAAGCAGTAGCCCAGGCAGTAGGGAAGGTCACGGCGAGCGCTGCAGCCTCCGTTTGAGCCGGAGCCAGCGCTCGCGCCACCGCCACACCGCGGTCTCCTCCATGAAGCCCACACGCTCCCTCCAGGAGCCCAGCTCCTGGTAGAGCAGGTCCCGCTCGGCCTGCAGGCGCTCCTTGTCCACGAGCAGCCCGTCGCGCTGGGAGCCCAGCGCCTCCCGCTCCTCGGCGAGCGCCTTCAGGTCCCGCTCGAGAACCTCGGATTCGCGCCGCAATCGGCCAGCCTCGCCGTGAAGGCTCCGCGACTCGCGCTGGATGGCTTGCACCATCATCAGGAGCTGCGGCAGGCGCTGCAAGTAGAGGTTCCGATGCTTCTCGACGATATACGCCTGCTGGGGCTGCCCGACCTCCGGGGAGGAGCAGGGCGAGCTCATCGAGCCAGGGCGCACCCGGTATTCGAACGCGGCACCGGGCAGATGATGGAAGCGCCAGCCACGCTCGGCCGCGGAGATCCAGAAGTCCCAATCCTCCCAGCACTGGTAAGGCATGGCGCAGTCGAAGCCCCCGCACTCCGACCACGTGCTCTTGCGGATCACGGCGCAGGCGTCGATGAAGTTGCCCGTGAGAAGCGTGTCGAGATCGAACTCGGGGACCTGGACGGCTCCCGAGCGCAGGCCGAGCTCGGTCCGGTCGCCGTAGACCACTCCCACCCGCGGGTCCGCGTCGAGCACGCGCATTGCCGCCTCCACGAAGCCGGGGAGGAGCCGGTTGTCCGAGTCGAGCGGCAGGATGCAGGCGCCGGTCGCCAGCTCGATGCCCCGGTTCCGGGCCGCCGAAAGGCCCCGGTTCTCCTGGTGCACCACGCAGTAGCCGGCCGCTTCCAGCGCACCGAGCACCTCCAGGGTCCGCGGCTGCCGCGAGCCGTCATCGACCACGATCAGCTCGTAGGGCTCGGCTATGCCGGCAATACTTTGCTCGGCGCTCGCCACGGCCTCGATCAAAAACTCCCCGTGGTTGTAGCAGGGGACGACGACCGACAGGCGGACCGGCTCCGAGCCAGGGACCGAGAGCGCCCGATGCTCCCGGACGTTGGGGACCTCCCACAAGCCGGAGGACGGCAGGTCGGCTGCCGTGTCGAGCTCGGCCAGCAGCCGCACGGACTCCGGCGAAGCCGTGGCCACCAGCCCGATCAGGGGGTCGGCGCCGCCGGTCGTCCGCAACAGGCCGGCCTCCAGGACCTCCCGCGTCCGCTCCTCGGAGAGATCGAGGCCGAGCCGCTCCGCAAGGAGGGTCCGGAAGCGGTCCGGGCCGCGCATCAGGGCGTTGACGCTGATCAGGAGCGAGCGCTCCCGGTGGCGCCGGTGGAAGTCGAGGAGATGGCGGTTGTAGAAGGCCCAGATGCGGTGCGCGTACTCGGGATGCCGGAGGAAGACCTCGGCGCCCAGCCGCTGCATGGAGTCAGCGACATCCCAGGGATAGCGGTAGACGAACAGATAGCGGGCGTCCTCTAAAAGTTCGTCCCAGAAGTCGAGGGCCAGCGTAGTCCGCGGGTCCTTCCATCCCCAAGGCTTCCCATCTCCGCGGTGCGCCTCGATGAGGGTGAGGGCAGCGTCGCGGTAGAGCGGGAACCGCGTCCGGTCCAGGCCCTCGCTCTCCGTCCATCCCCAATCGCGGTGTCCGCCGTCGTGCGCCGGCGTTGCGTCCGTGAGCATCCGCTGTTGCAGCCCGAGGAAGTCGACGTCCTCGAAGTAGCCCCGCGGGTTGGCCCTGTCGGCTTCGACCAGCCGCTCGCCCATGTCCACGCCGGCCGCAGCGGCCATGGAGGCGACAAGCGATGTGCCAGAGCGGTGCATCCCGGTTATAATCAGCGGCAGAGGCAGCGACATAGGCGCAGAAGAGTAAGCCCAAACCGGCAGTGCCGCAACGGCGGGATGGACTTGACGGCGTTCTGTGTTATCATTTTCAAAAAGGAGGAGGACTACATCGTGAAGCGGATCTATGCATTCAGCGGTACCCTGCTGGCTCTGGCCACTCTGTTGACGGCCGCACCGGAAGTCGCCAATGCCGACGGGCCTTTCCGGTTCTTTGCCATCACCCCCTGCCGGGTCTTCGACTCCCGGACCGACGGCGACGGCATCACTCCCCTTCCCAACGGCGTGAACTCGATCCGGGTCCAGGGCGTATGCGGCGTCCCGGTTGGAGCCAAGGCGGCAGCCTTGAACGTGACTGTCGTCACGCCGAACCGGTCTGGCCACATCACCATCTGGCCGGTGGGAGCCTCGGAGCCCACCGTCTCCACCCTGAACTTCCTGGCCAACGAGTCGGCCCTGGCGAACGGCGCGATCGCGCCGCTGGGTCCGGACAATGGCGGGGCCAACGATTTGAGCTTCCGGTATTCGATGGCGAACGCTCCGGGCACGGGACACCTCGTCTTCGATGTGACCGGCTACTTTGCCACGGTGCCCTGAATCAGCACCCAGCCGTAAGTCGGAAGGGCGGCCTCCGGGCCGCCTTTTCGCGTTGAGTCTTCTCCTCCTCGTCCTCACGGCGAGCCTCTTGCCACGCCTCCCCCTTCTGGCCAACGCGGAGGCGGGGTTTACCTCGGACGAAGCCGTCAACGCCCTGGCTGTCCAGCACCTGCTGGATGGCAGGGCGTTTTCGGCGTTCAGCTGGGATGCGACCTACTACGGGATGGTCGAGGGGTTCCTGGCCATCCCCTTCATCGCTCTCCTGGGTCCGACCGGGCTGGCCTTCAAGCTGTCCGCGGTCGTCGGGTTCCTCCTCCTCGTGCTGGCCGTGTACAGTCTGGCCCGCGCCCTCTACGGTGAGGCCGAGGGGCTCGCCGCGGCGGCTCTCCTGGCCGTCTTCTCTCCGCAGCTCCTGCGCTGGAGCACGCTCGCCGTCAGCGGCTTTTGCCTGATCGTCGCCTGGGGGACGTTGACGCTGCTCTACCTGCTGCGGGTGCTAAGGGCTCCGTCGCCTGTCCGTTTCGCCACGCTCGGCTTCCTGGCCGGGTTCGGCTTCTACATCTTCGAGCTGTATCTTCCCTATCTCGCGCTGCTCCTGCTCGCGGGAGGGATCGCGCTCGTCAAGAGCCGTAGACTCGGTTTCTTGGCTGCCGCGGCTGGCTTCGCGCTCGGCGCCGCCCCAAAGATCGCGCTGCTCCTGGCGGGCGGCCAAGGCACCAAGCGTCCGGCCTACTCCCTTGCCGGAGGCGAGCAAATCCTCAGGAACCTCCGGCTGCTGATGCGCGACTGCATCCCCGCGCTCTTCGGAGTCAACCTTGGAGCGCCGCTCCGGCTCGAAAACGGACCTGGGCTCGGGCCGCTCGCCTCGGGCCTCGGCGTCCTCCTGCTCCTGGGTTACGCCGCGGCCTGGGCCTGGGCGCTCATGCGCCTCGTGCTAGTGATCCGGCCGGCCGCGGACCAAGAGCGGCGGTGGATCGAGGCGCTGCTCGTCGTGCTCGTCCCGCTCGTGGCCCTGCTCTTCGTGCTCAGCCCCAACCCCCAGGACGCGGGCTCCAACCGCTATCTCCTCCCCTGGCTGACCGCGCTGCCCCTGGCGGGCGCCGCCCTGGTGCGGCTGGGGCACCGGAACCGCGCCGCTGCCCTGGCTGTAGGGCTCCTCGCGGTCGCTCTCCCTACAGTGCAATCGGCAGCCTGGCTCGTCGACCGCGGCTTCCTGACCCCCAGACTGGAAGTGATCGTGAAGAGAGAGCCGCTCCGGGACCTTCTCCCGGTGCTCGAATCCCAGGGGCTGGCAGGGGGCTACACACGCTACTGGGACGCGTACAAGGCGACCTTCCTCGCCGGCGAAAAGCTCGTGTTCGTCCCCTACATGGGTTGGGACCGCTACCCTCCCTACTCGCAGCGGTTGCGCGAAACGGAGCGCGTGGCCTGGGTCTTCCCTGGAGAGCAGGTGGACATCCTTCCTGCCGGTCACGCCGAGGCGAACCAGCTGGAAGCGCAGCTGCTCAACCAGCTCGCCAGCTCAGGCCGTCCCTACCGGGTGCTCCACATTGCCGGCTACCGCGTCTATCTGGGAGTCGACGGGCGGCGGCTCCTGCCTGCGCCGCTGCCGCTGGAGCCGGTAACGCTCGCCCGCCCGCGGGCCGAGCTCCTCTCAGCGGCCGTGCCGGCGCGGGCCATGGCCGGCACGGAGATCGCCGCGCCGGTGAGGGCGCTCAACCGTAGCGACGCTTTCTGGTCGGCTTCCGGCCTCCCGTTCCAGGCCGGCGCCCTGCGTGTCGCGGCTGTGTATCGATGGCTGGCGCCGGACGGCAGCGTCCTTGTGGAAGGCGAGCGCTCGCTCCTCCCGGGAGACGTTCCGCCCGGCGGGGAGATCGGGATGATCGTGAGGGTGAGGGCCCCGGCCGAACCGGGCCGCTACCTCCTGCGCCTGACCTTCGTGCAGGAGGGCGTAGCCTGGTTCGACAGCTTCTGGGACTACCCCGTCGAGGTCTTCGCTCAGGCGAAGATGCGGGAGCGGTAGATCCCCTTCTTGTGCAGCTTGTAGCGGAACAGCACTCCCAGGATCGACAGGCCGTAGACGACGCTCCGGCGGAACCCGATCTGGGACGCCTCTTCGAAGTACCGCGTGGCGATCGGGATCTCCCGGACCCTCATCCCCTTGACCACGCCCTGGGCGATGATCTCGGTGTCGAACACGAAGTCGTCGGAATTTGCGTCCAGGTCCACCGCTTCGAGGTAGCGGCGGCTGTAGGCGCGCAAGCCCGAGTGGTACTCCGAGAGGAAGATATAGAATGTGGCGTTGGCGATGGCCGTGAGGAAGAGGTTGGCAAAGTACTTCCACTTCGGCATGCCGCCCTCCAGGGGCTTGCCGCCGAGCATGCGGCTGCCGAAGACCGCGTCGCACTCCTGCCGCAGCAACGGCTTCACGAGCTCAGGGATGTACTTCGGGTCGTACTGGTGGTCGGGATGGACCATCACGCAGATGTCAGCCCCGCGGGCGAGCGCCGTGGCATAGCAGGTCTTCTGGTTGCCGCCGTAGCCGCGGTTCTTCGGATGGACGACCGTGTGAAGCCCGAGCTGGCGCGCGATCTCGACGGTGCGGTCGCGGCTGCCGTCGTCGACCAGCACGATGTCGTCCACCCACTCGAGCGGAAGGTCGTGGTAGGTGCGCTCCAGCGTCTTCTCGGCGTTGTAGGCCGGCATGACGACACAGACCTTCTGATTCCTGGGAAGGGGGTTTTCCTCATTCACGGGCGTAGCTTACCGTAATGCCGGTCCCACGGTTGCGGTATACTTACCGCCCTTCACGCATTCGCACTTACACTACGGACGGATTCGAGGAATCATGGAAGCGGAAGACTGTGGAGAGCTGGAGGCAAGGGCTTTCGACCTGCGCCTGCGTGCGCTCGAGGGCCGCGAGCGGGAGGACCGGCTGACGCGCCTGGTCGCGGAGCGGCCGGACCTGGCGGCAATCCCTACCTTGTCGCACGCCGGAGCCCACAACCCCGAGGTCGAGCGGCTGCGGCGGGAGGTCGGCCTGCTCGCGGATTACCACCAGGCGCTCCTCCGCTCCAAGGGCTGGCGCCTCGTCCAGGCCCTGCGCCGCCCGCTCGGCCGCGCTTGGTGAAAGCGATGGACTCCACAGAAGAGGCCCTCGTCGCCCGCGCCGCCCGATTGCAGGCCCGGGTGACCGCGCTCGAGGCGTTGCTCGAACGGCGCTCCCGCGAGCTGCGGCAGATCCAGAAGCACGTCTGCCATCGTGACCTGCTGATCATCTCGCGGATCTGCGCGGGCCTCTCTCCCCTCCCGTTTGGGGCCTTCGATCCGGACTTCTGGCAGGAGACTCCGGCCCTGACGGCCGCGGAGGTCGAGCCGACCCTCGAGGCCTTGTGGGACTCGCTCGACGTGGCACCGCTCTGATGCGCAAAGCTACCCTGATCATCCTCGCCTGGAACAAGTGGCCCCTCACCCGGCGCTGCCTGGAGACCCTGAACGAGACCGACCTCGCCGGGGCCGAGGTCATGGTCGTCGACAACGGGTCGAGCGATGAGACGCCGCAGCGGCTGGCCGAGGTCCCCTGGGTCCGCACGCTCACGCTGCCGAGCAACCTCGGTTTCGTGCGTGGCAACAACGCCGGGATCGAGGCAGCGGACCCGGACTCCGACATCGTCCTGCTCAACAACGACATCGAGTTCACGCAGTACGACTGGCTCCAGCGCCTGCGCGAGTGCGCCCATTCGGCCCCCGGCCTCGGGGTCGTCGGCTGCCGGCTGGTGCAGCCGGACGGCAGGCTGCTCCATGCCGGCACCTACATCCTGCCGGACACGATGTGGGGACAGCAGATCGGCGGCCTGGAGCGCGATATTGGCCAATACCAGGGCGTGCGCAGGGTGCAGGGGATCGTCTTCGCCTGTGCCTACATCAAGCGCGAGCTGGTCCGCGCCATCGGCGGCCTGGCGCTCGACTTTGAGTCGTACTTCGAGGACACGGACTACTGCCTGCGCGCCAAGCAGGCGGGCTTCGACACCGCCGTATGCGGAGACGTCACCCTGGTGCACGACGAGCACGGCTCGACCCGCGACGACCAGGGGGCGCTGATGCGCCTGTTCAAAAAAAGCCAGGAAGCATTCCGCAAGAAGTGGGAGAAGGAGCTGACCGGGCACTACCGGCGCGAGCTGCTCTGGCAGTCCATCCTGAACTTCCCCTCCGGCTATGCCATGAGCAGCCGCGAGATCCTTCGCGGCCTCGAGCAGGAAGGGGTGCGCACCATCTACCGCTATGTCTACGGAGCGGGCTCCCCGTTCCCGGTGCCCGAGCCGGAGAACAGCGGCGACTACAGGCTCAACGTGATCGCCTCGCGCAAGCCTCCGGCCCATCCGAAGGTGTCGGTGGTCTACGGCCAGGGCGACGTCTTCGAGCGCAACCAGGGGCGCCACAAGATCGGCTACACCATGCTCGAGGTCGACGGCTTCCCCCGCGAGTGGGTACGGCAGGCGAACCAGATGGACGAGGTCTGGGTGCCGTCGGAGTTCAACCGCCAGGGCTTCCTCGAATCGGGCCTGAAGCGGCCGGTTCACATCATCCAGCTCGGTGTGGACACGAACTACTTCCATCCCGGCCTCAAGGCCCATGTCAACCCGATGGGCGAGTTCGTCTTCCTGTCGATCTTCGAATGGGGCGAACGCAAGGATCCCTGGCTGCTCCTGCGCGCGTTCAACGAGGCGTTCAAGGCCGGCGAGCCGGTGCGCCTCCTCTGCAAAGTGATGAACCGCGACGGAGGCCTGAGCGTCAAGCAGGAGATCCGCAAGCTGGGGCTCAAGGAGAGCGGCGGCAGGATCTCCTACCTCTTCAACCTGGAGTTCCCCCACTACCAGCTCGGCTCCCTCTACCGCTCGGCGGATTGCTTCGTCGCCGTCAGCCGCGGCGAGGGCTGGAACATGCCGCTCATGGAGGCGATGGCCTGCGGCCTGCCGGCGATCGCCACCGACTGGGGAGCCCACCAGGAGTTCGTCCACGAGGGGATCGCCTATCCCCTGCGCAACCGCGGCAAGGTGCCAGCCGTGGCCAAGTGCCCTTACTACACCGGCTACTCCTGGGCCGATCCGGACCCCGACCACCTCCGGCACCTGCTGCGCGAGGTATACGAGAACCGTGACGAAGCGCTCCGCCGTGGCCAGGCCGCCGCCGCCGAGGTGGCGGCGCGCTGGACCTGGAAGATGACGGCGCGCAAGATCGCCGAGCGGTTGGAAGCGATCGAGGCTTAGGACCGTGCCCCGGCTGTCGGTCGTCATACCCAGCCACGACACGCGCGAGCTCACCCTCCGCTGCCTCGAATCAGCGACCCTCCCTGGCCTCGAGATCCTCCTTGTCGACGACGGCAGCCGCGACGGCACGGCCGAAGCGGTGGCGGCGCGCTTTCCTTCAGTCCGGGTCCTTCGCAACGAATCCGCGGTGGGGTTCACCCGGGCTGCCAACCGCGGGCTCCAAGCGGCGCAGGGCGACGTCCTGTTCCTCCTCAACAGCGACACCGAGATCGAGCCCCTGGGAATCGACGCGCTGCTCGGCCGTTTCGCCGCGGAGCCCGGCCTGGGCGTGGTCGGCGCGGCGCTCCACTACCCAGACGGGACCCCGCAGTGGAGCGGTGGAGGCGAGCCGTCGCTCCTCTGGCTCTTCGGCCTCGCCAGCGGCATCCCTCCCCTACTCGCACGCCTGCCGCTCTACCGGCGCGCCAAGCCGCTGACACCTGAGGGCGGACCGCGGCGCGCCGGCTGGGTGACGGGGGCGGCCCTCGCCATCCGCCGCGAAGCCTGGGCCGTGGCGGGCCCGCTCGACGAGCGGTTCCGGTTGTACGCTCAGGACCTCGACCTCTGCCTGAGGGTGCGGCAGGCCGGATGGGAGGTCGAGGTTCTGCCGGAATTCCGTGTCCTCCATCACCACGGAGCCACGATCGGTGCCCAAGCCAGTGCTCTGGGCCGTCAGAACCTCGAGCTGCTGTGGACTGACCTGCTGCGCTGGGCGCGCAAGCACAAAGGGGAGAGATGGGCGGTCAACGCTGGCAGGGCGCTGCGCTGGGGAGTGCTCCTGAGGCTGGCCGGCAGGGGGCTCGCCCGGCCCTTCCTCACGGCTACGCGCCGGGAGGAAGGGCGAGCGGAAGATCAGGTGCTGAGGAACGCCTACAGGGCGCTCAGTCGGGAATGAAGGTGCAGATCATCCGGGAGTTGTCGATGCCGTCGCCCTCCCCTGCTCCGGTGATCAGCTTGGCGTTGATGTAGTAGGTTTTTGGGGTGGTCCCCGTTTGGTTGAAGATGCGCTTGTGAGAGAGGGTCGTGTCCACGTCGGCATCGACCGGCAGCGAGTCCGGGACCTCGAAGTCGGTGGCGTTGATCGACTGATCGTTGTTCGAGCAGACCTCGGGATCGGCGTTCTTGACGCCGACGGCGATCCGGTCGCCGCCGATGTTGGCCCCATGGTTGATCGAGACCTGCGCCCAGGTGCGGACGATCACCTGTCCCGGGGCTTTCGCGGTGATCGTGCAGGAGTTGACGACGGTGCAGGCGCCCAGGGAGAGATCCACAGGCCCCGCATCGCTTACGACGGTGATCGACTTCTCGGTTGCCGAGAACTGCTCCATGGGGAAGCGGGTGAAGTAACCCGTCACGTCCGCCACCACGTGGGTGCTCGCGGACCCAGCCCGGATGTGGATGTCCGCCGGCACCAGGTTGGTGCCGGCAATGGGCACGATCACGCCGTTGGCGATGTTCAGCCCGGGTACGTTCGAGTAGTTGATGACGCTGGTGTTCGGTTGCGGCTGGCCCCAGGCCCATGCGGTCAGGTTGCCCGGTCCGGCAGGGCCGACCGCGACGAAGTTGATGACGACGGCCGGAGCCACCGGCTCGGCCGAGCCCGGAGGCACGCCGCAACCGCCCTGATTACCGCCCTGGGGGGGGAACTCGGTCACGCCCGCCACCTGGAAATCCCGGGTCGAACCCGCGGCGATCGGGCCTCCGCTCCCCAGGCGGGTGTCGATGATGCGGCAGGGAGGGAGGGGGACGAACACCAGGTCGGTGAGCGCGCTGCCGAGCGCGGCGGCGGTGACGTTCTTCACGGCCGGCTGGGCACCAGCCCCGGCACTCACCCCTACGGCCAACAAGCATGCGCACGCGAATGTTTTGATACTTCTCATCATCGCTCCTTTCGTGCGCCTCTAGTCGGGGATGAAGGTGCAGATCATCCGGGAGTTCTCGATCGCGTCGCCGGCACTTGCGCCATTGATCATCTGTCCGCTCAGCCGGTAGGTTGTCGTCTGCCCTGTGGCAATGGTGAACGCCCGTCCATGGCTGATGGTGAAGTCCACGTCCGGATTGGTTCCGAGGGCTGCCGAGACCTCGTAGTCCGAAGCGTCCACGGAATCGTCTGCGTTGCAGGCCACCGGGCTCGCGGTCTCGATTCCGATCGCGACCCGGTCCAGAGTGCCGGCGGTGTGGTTGGCCACGAACTGGCCCCAGGCTTCCACGATGACCGTCCCGGCCGAGCTGGCAGTCACGGTGCAGGTGTTCAGCTCCTTGCAGGCCCCATCGGACATGCTGGTGAGCGTTACGTTCTGTGTAGTGATCATCGTGGACTTCAAGCCGCCCTGGAACTGCTCGATCGGGAAGCGGGTGAAGTATCCGGTCACGTCCGCCACGATGAAGGTGGCCGACGTGTTCGCGTCGATGGAAAGATCCTTGTCGATGCTCGCGAGGCCGGCAATGGGAACGATCACGCCATTGGCGATGTTGAGGCCCGACACGTTGGTGTAGTTGATGATGCTGGCGTTCGGCGGCGTCTGGCCGAACTCCCAGGCACGCAGATGGCCGGGGCCGAGGGGGCCGACGGCGACGAAGTTGATCACGGCTGCGGTCGCCAACGGCGTCATACCCGCTGCCAGGGGGATACCGCAGCCGCCGGCCTGGCCTCCCTGGCCCTCGAAGCCGGCCGTGCCCGCAACCTCGAAGTGCCGCACTCCGCCCATGCCGGGAGCGATCCTCCCGCCGGCCAGCCGGGTGTCGATGATCCGGCAAGGCGTGACCGGGACGAAGAGAAGGTCGGACTCGGCGTCGCCGAGCGCCTGGGCGGTGACGTTCCGCAGCGCCTCGCCTTCGCTCGAGGAAGACACTAAGGCTTCGACCTGCTGGTCGTTGAGGGAGCGCACTACCCTGCGGGCCTCGCGCTCGATCACATCAACCGGAACGGGGCGCACCAACCGCTCCTGGAGCGAAGCCGCGACGACCGCCTTCGCCTCCTCCCGCCTTTGCGCCCTCATCTCGTCCGGCCCTGCCGCCTGCGCGCGGACCGCCGTCAAGCTCAGGCCAATCGTGCCCGAGACCAGGACCATTCTCAAAATACTTCTCATGGAGACGTCTCCTTGCCAGGTGTTGAGCCGCGAACTGCATAGAAAAGAGACGGTGTACGACAACGTCTGATCGGGCTCCTCGTGCAAGTTGCGGGCCAGTTTTAAGCCCTCTGGGCCAGAGGCGAAATGGGGTCTTCGCGCGGGTAAAACTTGCCATCCCCGGGCAGGCGGTATAGAAAGCAGCCCGTATGCTGGACGTCTACCGCTATCGGGACCTGGTGCGTGCCCTCGTGGCGCGGGAGCTCAAGGTACGCTACCGCCGCTCGGCCATCGGCTTCCTCTGGACGATGCTGCAGCCGCTCCTCACGATGCTGGTCCTGCAACTGGTGTTCAGCTCGCTGTTCCGGGGCTTCTCCATCACCAACTACCCGGTCTATGCGCTGTCGGGGGTGATGTTCTGGAACTTCTTCAGCCAGAGCATCGTCGCGTCCATGAACAGCCTGCGCGGCAATGCCCAGCTCCTGCAAAAGCTGCCGGTGCCCAAGGCGGTGTTTCCCCTGGCCACCGTGATCTCGGGAGTGGTGAACCTCCTTTTTGCCATGGTGCCTCTGTTCCTGATCCTGCTTTGGACCGGGCACCCTCTGACTCCAGCGCTGCTGTTCCTGCCGATCTCCATCCTGCTGGCCGCCCTGTTCACCCTGGGAGCGGGGTTGCTCCTGTCGCCGCTCGCCGTCTTCTTCAGCGACGTGGTGGAGCTGATCGGCGTGTTCCTGGGCCTCCTGATGTACCTGACTCCGGTCTTCTACCCCAAGGAGATCGTGCCCGAGCCCATGGGCTCGATCGTCCGCTTCAATCCTGTCCGCTCGATCCTGGAGGTATTCCGGGACCCGATCTACCAGGGAGAGGTCCCGCCTCTCTCCCACTTCGCGGTCTGCGCGGTGATCGCGGTGCTCGCCTTCGTCCTCGGCGCCTGGGTCTTCCACAAGAGCAGTGACCGCATCCCTTTTTATGTCTAGCCCATGCCTGACGACATCCGCATCAGCCTCGACAACGTGTCCCTCTGCTACCGCCTGGCGAAGCAGCGCATCCCCTCGATCAAGGAGTACGCGATCCACTGGATGAAGGGAGCCCTGTCCTACGAGAAGCTGTGGGCGCTGAAGGATGTGGGCCTGACCGTGCGGGAGGGGGAGACGGTGGGCATCGTGGGGCGCAACGGCGCGGGCAAGAGCACGCTCCTCAAGGTCATCTCGCGGGTGCTCAAACCTTCGCAGGGGAAGATCGAGGTGCACGGGATGATCTCCCCGATCCTGGAGCTCGGCACCGGCTTCGACTATGAGCTGACCGGGCTGGAGAACATCCATCTGAATGCCCTGCTCCTCGGCCGGAGCCGCCGCGAGATCCAGGAGAAGCTGGAGGAGATCGTCGACTTCAGCGGCCTGGGGGACTTCATCCGCTCGCCGATCCGCAACTACTCCTCGGGCATGCTAGCCCGCCTGGGCTTCTCCATCGCCACGGCCTGGATGCCCGAGATCCTGATCCTGGACGAAGTGCTGTCCGTGGGCGACGCGGCGTTCACCGAGAAGTGCGAAGCGAAGATGAGCACGTTCCACAACGCCGGGATCACGATCCTCGTCGTCTCCCACAGCGACAAGGTCATCCGCGAGACCTGCACCCGCTGCATCTGGCTGGATGCCGGCAACCTGCGCGCCGACGGCGGGACCGAGGAGGTGCTGGACCTCTACATGCACGGCGGTCACGAGCCTTCGGAACGCGCCGCCGGCCAGCTCCCGAGCACCTCCCCGTAAACGGAGAGAAGGTCAGCCACGACCATGGCGGGCTCGTGCCGCTCCCTGAGGGCGCGGCGGCCTTCCTCGATCAGCCGCTGCGCCAGCCCGGTATCCGAGCGGAGGCGCGCCACCGCGCGGGCGAATGCGGCAGGGTCGTCGGCGACCAGAGCCTCCCGGCCGTCCTGCACCTCCAGCCCCGAGACGGCAGCGGAAGTCCCCACGACCGGGATGCCCCTGGCCCAAGCTTCCAGCACCTTCATACGCACGCCTGAGCCAATCCGCAACGGCACGGCCAGGATCGAGCCTGGGGCAAAAGCCTCGGCGCTGTCGCGAGGCGAAGGATGGTGAACCGCACCTTCGCTTGCGCTTTTACCCGATAACCCTCCGAAGACATGGAGGATCGCCCCGGGCACCGCAGCGCGCACCACGGGCCAGACCTCACCCAGGAACCAGCGGACCGAGTCCTCGTTAGGCAGCCATCCCCGGCTGGCGAGCAGCACCACCGGCGGATCGCCCGGCAACACTGACGGTCCCGGGGCGAGCTCCGGGAACGGGGCACGGACGACCCGGACCCGCCCGCCCCCCGCCAGTTGCCGCAGGCGCGCCGCATCCTCCTCGCTCAGCGGCAGGGTCGCCGCGACCCGGCGCACCGCCTCGCCCTCCCACTTCGCCAGCCGTCCCGCCTCCCGCGCCAGCAGTCTCCCCTTCCAGCCCGGGGTGAGCGCGGCCGTGGCCTTCCAGAGATCGCTCTCGACGTTCTGCGCCCGCAGCACCACCGGCACGCCGCGGCGCAGGGCCGGCTCCGCCTGCGGCAGGGCTTGGAGCTGCTCCACGTGCACCAGGTCAAAGCGCTCGGCCGCGAGCCGGCGCTCGACCTCCTGGCGCACGGCCGGCTGCGCGTGGCGGGCGAGCGCCAGGGGGAGACGCCAGGAGCGCGTCAGCGCCAAGGCCGTATTCACCGGCTGGCCGGGAGCAATCAGGGAGAAGCGGCAGCCCTCGCGCTCGAGCCCCTCCAGAGTCAGAGACAGCAGGAGACGGCCGCCGTCGACCGGAGGCCAGGGGGATTTGGTGGCCACGATGAGGACGTTCAATGGCTTTTCACCATTCAAAGGAATGACATTTCAGAAGCGAATTCCGTTCCTACTCTTTTCAAATGCTAGCCCGTTCATCCACAGCCACCCCATGGGGAATCGAAGCCCGGTTGGTTCATGTCGAGGTCGACGTCCACAACGGCCTGCCGCAGGTGCAGATCGTAGGGCTCGCCGATGCCGCGGTGAAGGAAAGCCGCGAGCGGGTGCGAGCCGCGATCAAGAACTGCGGCTTCGACATGCCACCGAAATCCATCGTAATCAATCTCGCCCCCGCGGACCTCCGCAAAGAGGGCAACCACCTCGACCTCGCCATCGCCCTGGCGTTGCTCGTGGCCTACGAGCACATCCCCCAGGACGCGCTCCAGGGCCGGCTGATCTGCGGCGAGCTCGGCCTCGACGGCGAGATCCGTCCGGTCCGGGGCGGCCTGGCCATCGCCGACCTGGGTCACAGGCGCGGCGTCCGGGAGGTGCTGCTGCCCGCGGCCAACGCCGGTGAGGCCGCGGCCCTGGCCAGCGTGCCGGTGATCCCTCTGCGGGGGCTCGCCGAGGCGGTCCAGCACCTGCTCGGCGAGCAGCCGATCCCGGCCGTCGACCCTGGCGCGCTGCCGCTCGACGTGCCGGAGCCGGTGCCCGACCTCTCCGAGGTCCGAGGCCAGGAGATGGCCCGCCGCGCGCTGGAGGTCGCGGCAGCCGGGGGGCACAACCTCTTACTCATTGGCCCTCCCGGGTCTGGAAAGACCATGTTGGCGAGGCGCCTCCCAGGCATCCTGCCGCCGCTCACGCTGGCCGAGTCGATCGCGGTGACCAAGATCCACTCGCTGGTGGCCGACGAGCCGCCAGCGGGCCTGATCCGGCGCCGTCCGTTCCGCTCGCCCCACACGGGCACGAGCACGGCGGGCCTGATCGGAGGCGGCAGCAGCCCCCGTCCGGGGGAGGCGAGCCTCGCCCATAACGGAGTTCTCTTTTTAGACGAGGTGCCGGAGTTCCGGCGCGACACGCTGGAAGCCCTGCGTCAGCCATTGGAGGAGGGGTTCGTTACTGTGGTCCGGGCGCGGGCCCGGCTTCAATTCCCGGCCCGCTTCTCGCTGCTCGCGGCGATGAATCCTTGCCCCTGCGGCCACCTGGGAGACCCCCGCTACGACTGCCGATGCCTGCCCCAACTCGTCGAGCGCTACCGGGGAAAGGTATCAGGTCCGCTGCTCGACCGCATCGACCTGCACGTGGAAGTCCCGGCCGTGACGCTCAAGGAGCTGCGCAGTTCGTCGGGCGAGTCGTCGGAGGCGATTGCCCGGCGGGTAGCGGCGGCACGCTCGCTCCAGCTCGAGCGCTTCGGCGCCGGCTCCTCCACTCCGGTCAACGCGAGCATGGGACCGGAGGCGCTGCGCCGGTACTGCGTGCTCGAGCCGGCCGGCCGGGCTCTCCTCGACGCTGCCTTCGACAAGCTCGGGCTCTCCGCCCGCGCCCTCGACCGCATCCTCAAAGTCGCCCGCACCATCGCCGACCTCGCTGGCAGCGGCCCCATCCGGGCGCCTCACCTCGCCGAAGCCATTCAGTACCGCAGCCTGGACCGGAGGGTGACTTGGTGAAAGCCATTTCCCTTGACTATCCGTTAACAAGGAGGTTAACATGAAGCTCGTGAGGTTGGCGAAGGACCGATGGGACGTCCTTGCTATCTGTGACGGTCGTAACCAATGCCAGATCCTCGATTTTCTTGCGGAGCTCAAGGGGTCCTACGAAGCATCGGCGCGCAGCATGCTTGTTCTTTTGCAACAGACGATTCCCAAGTACGGGCCGCCCAAGTCGGAGCCACAATGCAAGGCTCTGGGCGGAGGGCTTTTTGAGCTGCGCAAGCAGCCGAAAGGCAAGAAGCTACGGGTCGTCTGGTTCTACGGCGGAGGCACCGTGATCGTCTGCACGGCCGCGTTCAAGAAGGCGGAACGAACGCCCCAGGCCGAGCTCGATCGGGCGCGGCTGCATCAGGAGCGCTATCGCCTGGCCAGAGCCCTGAGCGCGGTAGAGATTATCGACCTGTGAGGCAGGAGGTGGAGGCATGAGCGAGCCTTTGGAGAAGTACAGGCGTTTCATCCACGAAGCCCAGGCGTCCGTCGACTACTGGGCCGACATCCCGATCAGCGAGTTCGGCGAGGACGTGTGCCGGCTCATGGACGAGCAGGGCGTTTCCCGCGCCGAGCTCGCCCGGCGCCTGGGCACCTCACGGGCCTATGTGACGAAGCTGTTGGGGGGCAATGCCAATTTCACCCTGCAGACAATGGCCAAGGTGGCCATGGCTCTCGGTGCTGCTGTCCATGTCCATGTCGCGCTCAAGGAGCGGATCGTCCGCTGGTATGACGAACCTCCTTCCGAAGCCGCCAAAACGGCTAGTGAAGAAGCGCCCCGGAGATCACGGAAAAGCTCCGGATAGCGCGGTCTTTCCGCTCCACACCAGCTCTGCCGTAACAGGCAAATGGTCCGAGGCCTCGATCGGCCACGTGCGCGAGGCCCGGACCTGCCAGCCGTGGTCGGCGAAGATGTAATCGATCTGCTCGTCCCAGAATGGAAACGTCGGGCCGATCTCCCGCGATGCGAGCTGCGCGGCGTTCTCGCGGAGGAACGCCCCCATCTCCGGCGAATCCGGATCCGTGTTGAGATCACCGGCGAGGATGTACGGATGGCGGCTGGCGCGGACCTCCCGCGCGAGGCACTGCAACTGCTCCGCGCGGATCTTTGAGTTGAAACGGCCCCAGCTTGTCAGGTGCGTGGCGTAGAAGCTGATCGTGGCCCCATCGATGCGGATCGTCGCCTCGAGGAGCATCCGCGGCTCTCCGATGCACGGCAGCGGATGCGCCTCCGCCTGCACGAGCTCGCCGCGGGTGAGGATCGCGTTGCCGTACCCGCCACCCCACTGGACATAGCTCGGGGCGAAGTAGCCGTTGAGGCCGGTGCGCGACTCCAACTCCGCAAGCTGATCGCGAAAGCGCGACTGCCACGTCTTGCGATGCACTTCCTGCAAGGCCACGACGTCCGGCTTGATGCGCAGGATCGCATCGGCGATGTGCCGCACGTGATCGCTATCGATCAGCTCATCGTGTCCTGCGATGTTGTAGGTCATCACCACGAGAGGCCGGCTCTGCTGCGGAAAGCCGATCCGCTCCGCGCGAAGGCCCGGGGCGACCGTCTGCGGACGGCACTCGCCGGAACGGACGGTGTAGACGGTCAAGACGCGGTAGAGGAAGACCAGTAGGAGGGCAGCGAGCACGCCGAGGATCAGCCTGCGCTTCTTGGGCATGCTCCACGTTCTGCACATCGCGTTCCATTGCATGTCACCCGAATTTATCGGACAAAAGCGCGAGGAAATCGGACTACGAGGCCAATTCATCGGACCAAATCCAGAAGTTTTCGGACACAAACGAGAATTTGTCGGACCAACTCTTGAATTCATCGGACCAAGTCGCGAACTTATCGGACAGCACACCGAAGTTTTCGGACTGCGGCGTAGATTTATCGGACTGCGCCAGAGAGTTTTCGGACAGCAGCGGAGAGTTTTCGGACTACCGCGAAGAGTTTTCGGACTACCGCGAAGAGTTTTCGGACTGCGGCGTGGAGTTTTCGGACTGCAGCGGAGCAAGCTCGGACTGCGGTGGAGCAAGTTCGGACCGCAGCCGAGAGTTTTCGGACTAAGCCCGAGAGGTATCGGACTACAGTGGAGAGTTTTCGGACAGCCGTGAAGAGTTTTCGGACAGCCACGGGTCGCAACGGACATAGCTTGACAGCTATATTCCTTGACTGGACTGTGCTAGCTTGCCTTCGCGCAACCACGCAAAGGAGAAGAGAACATGAGAAGCGGATTCCTTTCCTCGTTCGTTCTGGCCGGAGCCCTCGCCCTCACGCCGTCAGCCTGGGCCACCTGCACCTGCGCCAACACGGTCACCGGGACCTCCGGCAACGACAACCTGACTGGAACCTCGGCAGTCGACTGCATCTACGGCGGCGACGGAAGCGACCTGATCTACGGCTACGAGTCCGGAGACTGCCTCTATGGCGAGGATGGGCCCGACGCAATCTGGGGAGATTTCGGCGATGACGAGATCTTCGCAGGCCCCTCCGGGATCTACGACGATTTCGTGGACGCCGGGGAAGGTGCGGACCTGGTCGACGGCGGAGACGACAAGGAGATCCTCGTGGGGTACCGGGGGAACGACATCATTGTCGGCGGCAACGGCAACGACGATCTGTATGGCGGGGCGGATAATGACAGCCTGACCGGCCAGGCCGGGACCGACCGTGCCGACGGCGCCGCCGGCACTGATTTTTGCGATGCCGAGACCGAATTGAACTGCGAGCTCTGATTCCCTTTGGCAACCAGCCGGAGGGTGGCCCTGCGCCCTCCGGCTCTGGAGAGCAGCACGCATGCGCCGCTTCGGCCTCTTGATCTGTCTTCTTACCGTTCTTCCCCTCCCCTCATGGGCCTCATTGCAGGCGGAATCGCCCCCTCCGGCCCCTCCGGCTGGATCGCTGGTGCTCTCCGGCCAGGTGGTCGACGAGAAAGGCCGGAAGCCGATCCCGGGCGCGCTCGTCTGGGCTTCGGCAAACCCCGACGCCTCCGGGCGCACGGATGCCGAGGGGCGGTTCCAGGTGACGGCCCCCGGAAACCGGCGATTCGATCTCGAGGTCCTCGCCCCCGGTTACCTACCCAAGAGAGTCCTCGTCACCCGGCCCCAGCTCGTGAGCCGCAAGATAGGGACCCTCGCCCTGACGCGTGCCGGGAAGCTCCGCGGGAGGGTGGTGGACCTCAAAGGCCGGCCCCTCGCCGGCGCCGCGGTCGTCGCAATCTCGCAGAACGCTCTGGGACAGCGGGCCTTCTCCCCCGCCGATCCAGTAACCGACCGGGCCGTGACTGATCCCCAGGGCCGGTTCGAGCTCCAGCGCGTTCGGCCCGAGCAGAGCTATGAGGTCCGGGCCTCCCGGGCAGGAACCTTCCCCGCCGCGGAGCGCGCAACTGTGGCAGAACAGCCGCGTGACCTGACACTGGTGCTTGCCCCGGCCCGGGAGGCCCGCGGGAAAGTCCAGGACGCCGCCGGCAAGCCGATCGCGGGGGCCGAGGCGATCGTGCGCCCGGCCCTCCGTCCGGGCTCTTCGGACAATGGGGCTGACAACGGGACTGGCACGCAGAGCGATGCTCAAGGCGTCTTCTCGCTCCCCGAGCTGCCCGCCGCCGAGGTGGAGCTGACGGTCCGCCGGAAGGGGTACGCCCCCGCTCTTCTCCCGGCTCTCCGGATTCCAACCGGGACCGGACCCGCGGACCTGGGGGTCGTGACCCTGCGGCCAGGGGCTACTCTGGCCGGCCGGGTGATCGACCATCGTGGCCAAGCCGTCCCCGGCGGCGAGGTCTTCTTCCTGGACAAGCCTGCCGATCCCAACGAGATGGAGCGCGCGCTCAAAGACCGCAAGCCCGCGGCGACGGTCGCGGCGGACGGACGCTTCTCCATCGAGGATCTGGCCCAGGGGGCTCCGGTCCATGTGGCCGTCCGGTCCCCCGGGTTTCTGATCGCGCAGGCCCGCTCGGTCCGTCCTCCCACGGAGAAGCCGGTCGTGATCCGCTTGGAGCCTGAAGCTGCCCTGTCAGGCCGGGTCGTGGACGAGGCCGGCGCTCCGGTGCCCGGCGCGCGGATCGATCTGCACTGGCAGGCGTTCCTGCCCGAGGAGCCTGACCGTCCGGTGGGACAGCCCATCCTTAGGAATACGCGAGCGGACGGCGAAGGGCGCTTCAAGCTTCGAGGCATCCCTGCTGGAGCTGCGCGGGTCAGCGCGTCCGCGCCAGCCTTCGTCCCTCTCGAGGGTGTCGAGGTCGACCTGCCCCGGGCCGGAGAGCTCCGGTTGGTGCTCGAACGGGGGGCGCTCCTCCAGGGGCGCGTCACCACCGCGGCTGGCGAGCCGGTGCCGGCGGTCCGCGTCGGCGTCAGCGGAGCCGGGGCTGCCACGAACGACGACGGCCTGTACTGGCTCGAAGGAGCGGAGCTCGGCCGGCAGGAGGTGATCTTCCTCCATCCGAGCCATGGCCGGGTCGCGAAGCCGTTCGAGATCCAGCCGGGGGTCAACGTGCTGGACTTGACGTTCGCGCCGGGGGTCGAAGTCGCGGGTCGCGTCATCGATGGGGCCGGCAAGCCCGTGCCGGGAGCCAAGGTCGAGCTCGCCCCCGAGTACCGCTTCGATCCGAGGCTGTATAGGGACGTCACCGGCGAGGACGGCCGCTTCCGCCTCTCCACGGTGGTAGCAGGCAAATATCGCTTGACGGCTGGAGCCGACGGATTCGCCGGCACCGAGCGCCCGGGGACGCTCGCAGTGACAGACGAGCCCGTCTCCAACCTCGAGGTCACGCTCGACAAGGGGGCCATGCTCTCAGGAAACATCCTCGGCCTTGCCGCGGAAGACCTGGCGCAGGTCGAGGTCGAGGCGCGCGGCGACAACGGAGAGACGGTGGCAGCCTGGGCCGATGGACGGGGCCGCTACGAGGTCCGGTCCCTTGCACCCGGGGATTGGACGGTGACGGCCAGGCTCTGGGACGACCAGCGCCAAGCCAAGACCCGCGTCGCCATCCGCCGGTCCGACCGCGAGCTGACGCGCGATCTGGAGTTCGAGAAGCGCTTGGCGCTGACCGTCCAGGTGCTCTACGACGAGGAGCCGCTCCCCGACGCCCGGGTCTCCGTGCGCGGCCAGCGGATCACGGCCGAGCGCACCGCCATGACCGACCATGAGGGGAGGGTCCGCTTCGACGACCTCGCGCCGGAGGGCTACCGCATCGGGTTGCGCCACGACCGGAACATGATCGTGCACAACGACCAGGTGGACCTCCAGCAGGACCGGGACCTGGTCATCCGCCTCCAGGGTGCCACGGTCGGCGGGCTGGTGGTGAGCGCGGCGGACGGCGAGCCGATCCGGAGCGCCATGCTCTCGCTGCGGCCGGTCGAGGGGCCGGAGTACCTGGTCACCGCGGGTACGTCGAACGACGGCCGTTTCGTGGTCCATCGGGTGCAGCCGAACCGGTACCGCCTCCAGGCCAACGCGGATGGATTCCTCGTGGGCGAGCAGGAGGTTCAGGTGGCCAGCGGGCAGACGCTCGACAACCTGGAGATCCGGCTGCAACCGGCACAGGGCGCCAGGGTCCGGGTCCGGCTCGCTTCCGGCGAAATCCCGGCGCGGGTGCACGTGCTGGTTCGGGACATGCTCGCGGAGACTTATTCGCCGCGCGGGGCCGAGGGGATCTTCGAGCTGTCGAAGCTACCGCCGGGTACCTGGGCCCTGCTCGTCAGCGCCGAAGGCGGCGCCGTGGCCACCGCAAGCCTGGTGGTCCCCTCGGAAGAGCCCGTCGCCATGACCCTGCCGCCCGCCGGGCAGTTGAACGTGCGCGTCCCGGCGCTCCTCTCCTCAGAGCTGATCGGAACGGTCCGGCTGGTGGGTCAGGATGGGCAGCCGTTCTGGACGCTTGGGCCGGGCGGAAGGGTCGTGCAGCAGTGGCCGCTCGCCGGGGGCAAGGCGGTCGTAGACGGGGTGCCGTCCGGGAGTTGGATCGTCCAGGTGGAGACGCCGGATGGTCAGCGATGGCAGGGAGCCGCGGTGACTGGCGGAGCAGCGGCCACCGCCGTCAATATCGAGTGAATGCCGGGGAAACATATAGAGTGCGGCAAGCCCGCCGCGGAAACAAATAGACGGGTGCACATGAAAGAGTGCGCCCAGCCCCCCTTGCTTGTAAGAACTGCTTCAGCACCCCCGTAAACCGTTGCTTCCCGTCACTAAAATGTGCCTCCACCATATTTAACTTTCCTCTTGACATTCCTCTCCCGCTCCTTAGAATAGCCACTCACTTACTGTCCTCGTGTACTGAGCTCTCGTGTTACGGGTACGTTGCAGTGAAACGGCTCTTGTAAAGTTGACTATGCCTAGACAGCACCACACGGTCATCTTCGTCCCGCACGCCCATGCCAAGCTGCGCAAGTGGCGGGTTTCGAACCTTCAGATCGGGCTCGTCACCGGCGCTCTGCTCCTGCTCACCCTTACCGCGGCGTTCTTCATCTGGTCCCACTTCTCCACCAAGGCCAATCCCGTCGAAATCGCCCGCCTCTCGGGCGAGAACGAAAAGCTCCGCGAGGTCAACCAGGAGTTCGAGTCGAGCATCCGCAAGCTGCAGGATCAGCTCAACTCTTATGAAGACCGAACCCGGCAGCTCGCCATCGTTGCCGGGATCGCGACGCTCGGCGATGCTGCCAACGGTATCGATGGCGATACGGCAGAGGCGGGCATCGGCGGCGGTATTCCGGTCGACACGGCAGTCGACGAGATCGGGGTGGAGGACCTGCCGGCCATGCAGGGCCGCATCCGTCAGATCGATGGAACCCTGAAGGCCGTCGAGACCCGGCTTCACCAGCGGGCTCGCTGGATCTCGCAGACTCCGGCCATCACGCCGGTCAAGGGCATCCTCACCAGCGGCTTCGGCTACCGCAACGACCCGGTGACCCACGGCCGTGGCGACCACCAGGGAGTGGACATCGCCGCTGCGCCGGGCCAGCCCGTGCGGGCCAGCGCCGACGGCATCGTGATGCGCTCCGGCATGATCGGCGGCCTGGGCAAGGCGATCTACCTCGCCCACGGCTACGGCATCACCACCCGCTACGGCCACATGTCCAAGGTCGAAGTCCGGCCAGGCCAGCGGGTCAAGCGCGGCGACATCATCGGCCGCGTCGGCAACACCGGCCGTTCCACCGGCTATCACCTCCACTACGAAGTGCGCCAGGACGGCGAGCCGGTCAACCCTCTGGTCTATATCCTCGACAACGGCGGCGGCCCTCTTTAGGGGGCACTTCGCATCCGGCAGGGGCGGCCTCCCGGGCCGCCCCGAAGCCCCCCTCGGCGCGGAATTCTTTCTGCTAGACTCCGGGTTGTATTTGCTTGCCGCCGGGCCTTTACCCGCGAGCCTCCCCAACACATGAGATCTCGATGATCAACACACTTCTGACCAAGATTTTCGGCAGCCAGCACCAGCGCGACGTCAAGAAGATGCTGCCTGACGTGGCTGCCATCAACGAGATGGAGCCTGAGGTCAAGGCCCTCTCCGACGACGAGCTGCGGGCCAAGACCGCCGAATTCCGCCAGCAGCTCGCCGATGGCGCCACCCTGGACGACCTGCTCGTCCCCGCGTTCGCCGTGGCCCGCGAGGCCGCATGGCGGACCCTGGGCATGCGTCCGTACGACGTGCAGCTCATGGGCGGCATCATCCTCCACCGCGGGCGCATCTCCGAGATGAAGACCGGCGAGGGCAAGACCCTGGTGGCCACCCTCCCCGTCTACCTCAACGCCCTGGAGGGCAAGGGCGTCCACGTGGTCACGGTCAACGACTACCTGGCCAAGCGCGACTCCGACTGGATGGGCCGCGTCTACCGCTTCCTCGGCATGTCCGTGGGCGTGATCCAGCACGACATGCCCGATGGCAACCGCAAGGCCGCCTACAGCGCGGACATCACCTACGGCACCAACAACGAGTTCGGCTTCGACTACCTGCGCGACAACATGAAGTTCGAGCTCGAGGCCATGGTGCAGCGCCCCCACAACTACGCCATCGTGGACGAGGTGGACTCGATCCTGATCGACGAGGCGCGCACCCCGCTCATCATCTCGGGCCCGTCCGAGGAGTCGGTCGACAAGTACTACCGCATCGACCGCATCATCCCCCGCCTGGTCAAGGGCGAGGAGATCGACGAGGGCGACGGCCAGAAGAGCACCACCGGCGACTTCCTGGTCGACGAAAAGGGCCACTCGGTCAGCCTCACCGACGACGGCGTCGAAAAAGTCGAGCAGCTCCTCGGCATCCGCAACCTGTACGACCCGGAGAACATGGACGTCCTTCACGGCGTCAACCAGTCGCTGCGCGCCCACCACCTCTACCAGCTCGACGTCGAGTACCTGATCAAGGACGGCAAGATCGTCATCGTCGACGAGTTCACCGGCCGCATGATGCCGGGCCGGCGCTGGTCGGACGGCCTGCACCAGGCGGTCGAGGCCAAGGAGGGGGTCAAGATCGAGCGCGAGAACCAGACCCTCGCCACGATCACCTTCCAGAACTACTTCCGGATGTACAAGAAGCTCGCGGGCATGACCGGCACCGCGGATACCGAGGCCGCCGAGTTCGGGCAGATCTACAACCTGGACGTCACGGTCATCCCCACCAACCGGGACATGATCCGCGAGGACCGCGCCGACCAGGTCTTCCGCACGGCCGAGGAGAAGTGGCGCGCCGTGGTGCAGGACATCCGCGAGTGCCACGAGAAGGGCCAGCCGGTGCTGGTGGGCACGGTCTCCATCGAGAAGAGCGAGATGGTCTCCAAGCTGCTCAACAAGCCGCCGCGGGTGCCGCACGTGGTGCTCAATGCCAAGTTTCACGAGCGCGAAGCCTCCATCGTGGCCCAGGCCGGCCGCCTCGGCTCGGTGACCATCGCCACCAACATGGCCGGCCGCGGCACGGACATCATCCTGGGCGGCAACCCCGAGGGGCTCGCCCGCGCCGAGGCCGACCCGGAGACCGAGCCCGAGGCGTACCAGCAGGCCCTCGACCGCTACCAGGTCACCTGCGCCGAAGAGCGCGAGAAGGTGCTGGCGGCCGGCGGCCTCCACATCCTGGGCACCGAGCGCCACGAGTCGCGGCGCATCGACAACCAGCTCCGCGGCCGCTCCGGCCGCCAGGGCGACCCCGGCTCCTCGCGCTTCTACCTCTCCCTCGAAGACGACCTGATGCGGATCTTCGGTTCCGACCGCATCCAGGGGATCATGAGCAAGCTCGGCATGGAAGAGGACGAGCCCATCGAGCACAAGTGGGTCACCGGCGCCATCGAGCGGGCGCAGAAGCAGGTCGAAGGCCGGAACTTCGAGACCCGTAAGCACCTGCTCGAGTACGACGACGTGATGAACAAGCAGCGCGAGGCGATCTACAGGCTTCGCCGCGACATCCTCGACGGCCGCGAGGGCCGCGAGTACGTCCTCAAGATCGCGTCGGACGTGGTCGACTCCCTGCTCGAGACACACGCCGGCGAGAAGCTCGACCCGATGGACTGGGACCTTCCCGGCCTGCGCACGCAGTACCTCTCCTACTTCAACATCAACGCGGGCGAGCTGCGGTTGGAGGAGCTGGGCATCGACGAGCTGCGCGACACCCTCTGGAAGACGGTCGAGCAGGCCTATCTCGAGAAGGAGTCGCGGCACTCGGACGAGTCGGTCCGCCATTTCGAGCGCGCCATCATGCTGCACGCGGTCGACGTGGCCTGGAAGGATCACCTGCTCGCGCTCGACCACCTCAAGGAGGGCATCGGCCTCCGCGGCTACGCGCAGAAGGACCCGCTCAACGAGTACAAGCGGGAGAGCTTCGAGCTCTTCGAGGCGATGAAGGAGCGGATCGAGGACGACATCATCCAGAAGCTCTTCCGCTACGAGCCCATGACCGAGGAGCAGGCACTCGAGCAGCGCCGCCGCCAGCAGCGGGCAGCGCCTCCCCGCATCGAGCTCTCCGCTCCGCCCAAGGTCGAGGGACCGCAGCGGCCGCAGCCCAGCAGCGCGAACAAGGACGTCAAGATCGGCCGCAACGATCCCTGCCCGTGCGGCTCGGGCAAGAAGTACAAGAAGTGCCACGGGGCCCAGGTCACCGTTGGCTGACAGCGGAGATCGACGACGATAAAACACGAGGGCGGCCTGAGGGCCGCCCTTTTGATATCCTTCGCCACCCAATCATGAGCGCCATGCACGATCTCGATCCGCGACCGGCCCTCACCTTCGACGACGTGTCGATCGTCCCGGGCTTCTCCGAGGTCCATCCCAACGAGGTGGACCTGCGCACCTTCGCCTGCCGCGGGATCGGCCTGAACATTCCGATCCTTTCGGCGGCCATGGACACCGTCACCGAGTCCCGCCTTGCCATCGCCCTCGCCCAGGAAGGCGGCATGGGCGTCGTCCACAAGAACCTGCCCATCGAGGTGCAGGCAGAAGAAGTGGACAAGGTGAAGCGCAGCGAGGCCGGCATGATCGTGGACCCGGTCACCATGCGGCCGGACCAGAGCATCCGCGAGGCCCTCGGGGTCATGGCAAATTACAAGATCTCGGGTGTGCCCGTGACCTCCGCAGAGGGGCAGCTCGTCGGCATCCTCACCAACCGCGACCTCCGCTTCGAGGAGGACCTCGACAAGCGGATCGACGAGCTTATGACCAAGGAGAGGCTGATCACCGTGCCCGAGGGGACCACCCTCGAGCAGGCCAAGCTGCTCCTCCACAAGCACCGGATCGAGAAGGTCCTGGTCGTGGACGGCAGCGGCAACCTCAAGGGGCTGATCACGGTCAAGGACATCCAGAAGGCGATCCAGTACCCGAGGGCCTGCAAGGACGAGCTCGGCCGGTTGCGGGTCGGTGCGGCCGTGGGCGCCTCGGGCGACTTCCTGGAGCGCGCCGCGGCCCTGGTGCGCGCCAAGGTGGACTTCCTGGTCCTCGACTCCTCCCACGCGCACAGCCGCGGGGTCCTCGAAGCCGCCGGCACGCTGCGGGAGCGCTTCCCCGAGGTCAAGCTGGTCGTCGGCAACGTGGCCACGGCGGAAGGGACGCTGGCCCTGATCGAGCGCGGCGTGGACGCGGTCAAGGTCGGCATCGGCCCGGGCAGCATCTGCACCACCCGGATCGTCACCGGCGCCGGCGTGCCGCAGGTCACCGCGATCCAGGACTGCGCGCGCGCCGCGGCCGAGCACGGCGTGCCGGTCATCGCGGACGGCGGCATCAAGTTCTCCGGCGACCTGACCAAGGCGATCGCGGCCGGCGCCACCGCCGTCATGATCGGCTCGCTCTTCGCCGGCACCGAGGAGAGCCCCGGCGAGACCATCCTCTACCAGGGCCGGACCTTCAAGGCCTACCGCGGGATGGGCTCGCTCTCGGCGATGTCCCGCGGCAGCGCCGACCGCTATTTCCAGGAGGGCGGCCCCGGCGCCGCCACGCTGGGCAAGCTGGTGCCCGAGGGGATCGAGGGCATGGTCCCGTTCAAGGGGAGCGTCCATACGATGCTCCCGCAGCTCACGGGCGGCCTGCGCGCCGGCATGGGCCTGGGCGGCTGTGCCTCGATCGAAGAGCTGCGCACCAAGGCGAAATTCATCCGCATCTCCGCCGCCGGCCTCAAGGAGAGCCACGCCCATGACGTGGTGATCACCAAAGAGGCTCCGAACTACTGGGTCGAGCGCTAGCCCTCTTCGTCTTCGGCCAGCACGGACCAGACCTCGACCCGGAGCATCTCTTCCTGGTGCCGGGCGACGAGGTCGACGTTGTGCCGCAGGGCCGGAGAGGCCGGTGGCTCGGAGGCCCCACCCCGAAGCTGCGCAATCCTGCGCTCGAGCGCTGCCCGGTCTTCCCGGTCCCGCAGCGTGTCCCTCACCCTCTCCATGCCTTCGAGCAT
Source organism: uncultured Holophagales bacterium (assembly GCA_963741305.1). Lineage (GTDB taxonomy): Bacteria > Acidobacteriota > Thermoanaerobaculia > Multivoradales > UBA5704 > DATMER01. Next base: position 2,496,904 of record CAVUHL010000003.1, read on the forward strand.
GGCCTGGCGGCTCCCTTCGTCCATGCTCGCCCAGTCGGCCGTGATGCGGACGAGCACGGCGTCCGCGACCCGCGCCTTCACCCACTGGTATTCGGCGGGATCGAGCCCCATTTCCCGGGCCGCGAGTGTGTCGGCCGCCGGGTCTCCGGTCCGGTCCACGATCTGCTTCTCGCGTGGCCGCACCTTCAGGAAGATTTCGATCTGCTTTTCAGTCAGCTTGCCGTCAGGCGGCGGCATAAACCGCGAGACCCGAGCGGGAACAACCGCCTTGCGGACGGGCTCCTCGGGCTTCTCCCGGCAGCCTGCCAGGAGCGCCGGGATCAGGATCAGGAAAGACAGATACTTCTGCTTCATGCGGCAAGGTGGCTGCAAGAGACATTCCGCTAGAATCTCTCCTTCCCATGAAACCCCTCTTCCACCCGCGGCTGGTCAACGACCCCTTCGGGGACCCCGCGCTCTACATCGACTTCCTGTTCGAGCGGCGGGCGCTGCTGTTCGACCTGGGGGACCTCTCCCCTCTTTCCGCCCGCCAGCTCCTCAAGGTTGACCATGCCTTCGTCTCGCACACCCACATGGACCACTTCGTGGGGTTCGATGCCCTGCTGCGCATCCTCCTGGGACGGGAGACGCTCAACCTGTTCGGCCCGCCCGGGTTCCTCGACCAGGTCGAGCACCGGCTCGCCTCCTACACGTGGAACCTGGTCGCCAACTACGAGAGCGACTTCGTGATCCGCGCCACCGAGGCGCATCCGGATGGACGCCGCTTGAGTGCCGAGCTCCGCACGCGGACCGGCTTCCGGCGCGAGGATCTCCCCTCCCGCGAGCTTGCGGACGGCCTGCTCGTCGAGGAGGAGACCTTCCAGGTGCGGACGGCCTTTCTCGACCACGGCATCCCCTGCATGGCCTTCGCGCTGGAGGAGAAGCTCCACGTGAACATCTGGAAGAGCGGACTGGAAGAGCTCGGCCTCCCCACCGGGCCATGGCTGCGCGAGGTCAAATACGCTGCCCTGCGCGGCGAGCCGGATGCGACCCTGTTCCGCCCTGGAGACCGGGAGGTGACCCTGGGAGAGCTGAAGGACAAGGTGCTGCGGGTCGTGCCCGGACAGAAGGTGGCCTACGTGACCGACGTCGGTTGGTCGGCCGGCAATGCGGCGGCGATCGTCGAGCTTGCCCAGGGGGCGGACGTGCTGTTCATCGAGTCGCCTTCATCCACGAGGAGGAGCGCCGGGCGGCCGAAAAGCGCCACCTCACCTCGCGCCAGGCCGGGCTCCTGGCTCGCGAGGCCGGAGCCAAGCGGCTGGTGCCGTTTCACTTCTCGCCCAAGCACCAGGATGACGAGGATCTGCTGATCCGCGAGGCCCTCGAAGCTTTCGAGGATGGCTAACTACCAGGAGCCGGAAGACCCGCCGCCGCCGAAGCTGCCGCCGCCGCCCGAGAAGCCCCCTCCTCCCCCGCCGCCCCAGCCTCCACCTCCACCCCAACCCCCTCCGCCGATGATGAAGGGGCCGCCCCATCCACCGCGGCGGCTGGTCGGGAGACCACTGCCGAACCTCCTGCCGAACAGGGCCTTGAGGATCGGGAAGAGTACGGCCCACGCGATCAGCGCCCCGATGCCGAGCCCCGGGAAGAGCATGTTGGGGAAAGTTGCATAGAAGGGCATCAGGAAGATGTACATAAACCAGCTCTGGCAGCCCTGCGAGAAGACGGCCATGAGCGAGAAGATTCCGATCACGAAGAAGAAGATGAGCCCGAAGATCGCCTTCTCCCCCGTTGCCATCTCCGGGGCGGCATCAACACCCGGGGCGGGGGTGACCTCCTGGCCGCCGATCGAGGCGATGATCCCGTCAACCCCCTTCTCCACCCCGGCTCCGAAGTCCCCGCTGCGGAAGTAGGGGGTGACGATGTTATCGAGGACGCGGCCGCTCTCCAGGTCCGTCAACTCGCCTTCAAGGCCATAGCCGACCTCGATCCTCATCTTGCGGTCCTGCTCGGAGATGAGGAACAGGACGCCGTTGTCCGCCTTCTGCTCCGTCTGCCCCGGCGGCCTCTTGTGCCCGATTTTCCAGGTCTCGGCCACGCGGAGGCTGTAGTCCTCCAGCGCCTCGTCTTCGAGGCTCTCGACGGTGAGCACGGCGATCTGATTGGTGGTCTGCTGCTCGTAGGCCGCGAGCTTCTGCTCGATGCGCTGCTGCACGTCGTCGGGGATCAGGTCCGCATTGTCCACGATGCGGCCGGAGAGGTAAGGCACCTCCAGGGCAGCGAGGGGCGCTGTAATCAGCGCCAGCAGGAAAAGGAGAATTGCGAGCCGTCGCATCACCGGTCACCCCGCCGCAGCTCGTTCGAAAGCTCGTCGAAATCGTCGGGCTTGATTGCGACCCCGTGCCTCTCCAACAGCTCGCCGCACTGCCGGATGCCGGACACGAGGGCCCCCCCGGGCTTGCCTGCGCGAATGCCCGCGGCGACACTCTTGACGATGCCGTCCCACTGTCCCTGCTCGACTTGACGGTTGATGCCGGAGTCGCCGATCACGACCACCCGGTGCTCGAACAGGGAGAGGAAGAGGAGGATGCCGGTGCGGTCACGGGTGTGGAAGACTTCCTCCTCCAGAAAAGCCATCTCGGCGCGTTGCCGCGTCCTCAAATCCAGCAGGCCGTCCCCCGCCATCCACCGCTTGACCGCTGGAACGTAGGCGGCGAGGAGGAAACCCACGGCACCTCCGACGGCAGTCGGAGCCGCGATCCAAAGCGGAGTCAGGTTCCAAAGATCAACGAGAAAAAAAACCGCCTCGGCGAGGAGGGCGCCCGCGAAGGCGCCCAGGGCGGTGCCCTTCCAGAGCGCCGAGGGGTAGCCGTCGCTCTCCTCGACGAAGTACGGCACGATCTCGCCCGAGGTCTTCTGTTCGGCCTCGGCAACGGCGGCGCGGATGGCTTCGAGGTCGACGGTATTCATGGTCCCCCCTCCCAACCTGGGTCAATCAAGCGAGATCGGTGCCGAGCGCTCCCGCTTGCGCTGCCCCCGGCGCTTCTTCGTATCTACCCGGCGGCGCTTGGCCGCCTTGGACACCCGGGTGGGCTTGCGCGGGACCTCCTCCCGGAGCGCCTCGGCCACCAGCTCCACCAAGCGGGCCGCCGCGGCCTCCCGGTTCTCCCCCTGGGTGCGGTGCTTCTGGGAGGTGACATGAAGCACGCCCTCCCGGGTGATCCGGGTAGCCAGACGCTCCATCAGGCGCTGCCGCTGCTCCTCCGTCAGGCTCGGGGAGCTTGCCACGCTGAACCGGGCCGTCACGCGGGTCTCCACCTTGTTGACGTTCTGACCGCCCGGTCCGCTGCTGCGGGAGGTCGTGAAAGAGAGCTCCTCGTCCGGAATCATGGGAGGACCAGAGTCGAAGGTTGAACCTTCTTGAGCGTGTAGCGAAAAATCCTGCTGTCTTCTATACCTGGAATTTCGCCGAAGGTTTTCGGCGGCTCTACGGAGCTGGCTTGGATCCCGGCCAGGGTCAGTGTCCCATCCTCGATCTTGAAGATGGAGAAGACCACCTTACCGACGTCATCGCACGGTTCCTCGCAATCTTTGATTGTCGCGTGCAGCTGCTGTGGGTATGTGCCTGCAGGCAGTGTAAAGGTGGTCTCAAACCATTGGCTCGTGCCCAGGCGTTCAAAGTGGAGCGAGTTGCCTGTGATGGTTATTGAGATTTTACCTGCCGCCTCGTGACCCACCATGACTCCCTCCCATGAGCCTTGGAGAGGTTGTAGTTCCGCAGCGGTTGGTTGGTTGGCCGGGCCAGCGGCTTGCGCGCAAATAAACCCACAAGGCATGAGGATGGAAAGCGTCGTAACGGCGAGTGCCATTTTGATGGTCATGCGACATGTCACCTTGCTCACCGATCGTACATCTCCCAGAACGCCAGCCGCAAGTTGCCTCCGTGACGGGCAAACAGCTCTCCCGTCTCCAGCTCCTCGCCGGTCAGCTCGAGCACCAGAGCGGCCAGCAGCTCGGGCGTGGTCTTGCACTCCAGCAGCGTGGGTAAACGGCAGGGGCAATGGGAGGTGACGATCAACCCGCCTGCCCGGCGGCAGGAGAGGCGCACGCGCAGCCATGCGAAGCGGCCGAGGAGCTCGGCACCATCCAGGAAGAGGATGTCGTCCGGACCCAGGCACTGGAACTGCTCCCAGTCCACCCTGCTTTCGTCCTGCCGGAGCGTGACGGTCCGGATCCGGAAGCCGCGGGCGGTCAGCCGGGGTGCGAGATCCTCCAGGAGCGTGGTCTTGCCGTGGCCATGGGGTCCTACGAGCGCGGCGCGGAAGCGGAGGGCGGCGAGGCGCTGCAGCAGCTCATCCCAGGCCAGCCCTTCCGGCAGGCGGTAGCGCAGGCTCTCCACCCGGTCGGAGGCAAAGGGATTGTCCCGGGCCCTCACGGCCGTACCAGGATCTCGAACTCCTCATCCGAGTCGGGCCAGTTGGCGATCTCGAGCTGCGCCTTGAGCGTCCAGATGACCTTGTTGTTTTCCGACGCGAAGGTGGGCAGGGTGTCGGCCGGCACGGCGAAGCTCGTGGAGCCCGAGAGCATCTGATAGGAATCGGTCGAGTCCACGACCGGGAACGTGGCGAAGGGCTTGACCTCGGTGTAGGTGCTGGTGCCGCGGCGGTAGCGGACCTCTTCCTTCCCTTCCAGCGTGACCTGGAGCCTGCGGGCTCCGCCCGTGGCTCCGTTGAGCCGCCACTGGAGGTAGGCCACCTCTCCGAGCTTCAGGCTCCCAGGGCTCAGGGTCAGCTGTGGCCGTGGATTGAACAGCACCAGGAGTTGCCGGAAGGCCGAGTAGATCAGGAGGAGCCCGATCAGCCCGAAGAGGACGAGGACGGCTACGATGCAGCCCGGACCCTCCTGGGGTTGGATCACCGCGAACCAGGCGACCGTCCAGACGATCCCGTTCCAGATAAGGCTCGCAAAGATCAGCCCGATCAGCTTGCGCAGGGGGGTCGCCTTGGGCTTGAGCTCGACGGAACCATGAGCATCATCCCCCTGCGGGTTGGTCACTCCGAACGGCGCTCCCGGGTCGAGCTTCACGGCCGGGGCTGGCCCCGAGGCCCCGCTCCTGAAGCCACCGCTCAGCACCCAGAACATTCCGATGACCCCAGGCAGGAAGAACAGGAGCCCGAAGAGGCCGAAGAAGTAGCTGCCGGACAACTCCCGCGAGATCACGGCCTCGGCCGTGTCGCCCGGGTTGACATAGCAGGTCGTCTGAGCGCCCACGGGATAGCGGGCGACGACCTCGGCCTTGCCGTCGTAGCCGCCGGAGTAAACGTTTCCCGAAAAGTCGTAGGTGGCGGACCGGTGATCGACGCCGCCGGCGTTGTAGGCGGCATTGACCAGGACCCTGTAGGTGGTGCCGTCGTCGCTTGTGCTCTCGTCCACCCGGCTTTCGACGACCGTGCACGGGACCGGCGCCCAGGACCGGGCGGCGATGACCTTGCCCATGGGCTTCACGAGCAGGAACCAGAGGATCCCGCCGCCGACGACAGCGAAAATCAGGAAGAAAAGCGCCATGCAGCCGGGGCCCGGGTCTCCCCCCTTTTTGAGGCGGTTGGTGAGGGAGCTCATGCGCCAGGCGCCTCCATGGGCAAGACCCGGATCTCGTCTCCAGTCGGGGAGACGACGAGCTCGACGCGGCCGGAGCCCTCGCCCGGCAGGGCCACCACCTCGACGGCCCAGATCAGGGAGATCAGACTGCCCGAGAAGCTGAACGGACCCTCGGGCAGGCGGAAGCTGAACTTGCGCTGGTCCTGCGCGCCTGGCACAGGAAAGGCCTCTTCCTGGACCACGACGACATCCTGGGTCCCCTTGCCCTTGGTATACCAGAAGAGCCGCGCCACGACTTCGGCCGGCGGCGGGTCGAGCTGCCACCAGGCACGGCCGGCCACTTCATCGCCGGGGCGGAAGGAGGTGACGCCATCGCGGGTCTCGACCTGGATCATGGGCGGAGGCCATTGTAATACTCTCTCCGGCCATGGCACAGCGCAGATTTCCGATCCTCCTTCTCACAACATTTCTGCTCGCCTCCGGAGCCCTGGAAGGGCGCCAGCATGTAGCCCGGGGCGTAAGCCCCGGGAAAGCCACCCCAAAAACAACCCGAGCCCCGGAGGGGCGACAGCAGGGCCAGGGGCGCGAGCCCCGCGGCGGGAGGGGGAGGGTGCCGCCCCTCCGGGAGTCGGGAATGTGTTTGGCCCCTTACCCGGGGCTCACGCCCCGGGCTACATGCTGCCGCCCCTCCGGGGCTGGTCTGGTAAGACATGCTGTAGCGAAAAGCTCCGACTTCTCCACTCTCGGCAACGAGATCGTGGACATGGTGCGGGAGCGCTTCATGGACGCCGGGAAGGCCGCGCGCTGGGCGGAGAAACATGAAAGCTATGCCGCTGGCATCCAGGACCGGGCGGCGTTCCGCGACGAGACCCGGCGCATCCTGGCGGAGCTGGAGACCTCGCACACCCAGTACTACATCCCCGGCGACCCGGGGTACCACGACCTGCTGGCCATCTTCGAGTCGTTCCTGGAGCGCGATCCGAAGACCGGGAGCGTGGGGATGGTCACGGCGGACGGATTCGTCGTGAAGGCGTTCGCGGGCGGGCCGGCCGCGAAGGCCGGGCTGCGGCAGGGGGACCGCATCGTCTCGCAAAGGCAGGAGGGCAAGGAGGCCGTGCTGGAGGTGCAGAGCCGGCGGGATGAGCCGGCGCGGACCGTCCGTCTGACTCCCCGGCTCATCAGTCCCAAGGAGGAATGGCTGGAGGATCAGCGCGCCGGATCGCGGGTGATCGAGCACAAGGGCCGGCGGATCGCCTACGCCCCGCTCTGGTCGTGCGCTGGCGAGGAACACCAGGACCTCCTGGAAGAAGCAATTCAGGGGGACTTCGCGGACGCCGACGCCCTGGTGATCGATTTCCGCGGCGGCTGGGGCGGCTGCAACCCCGGTTTCGTCCAGCTCTTCGACCCGGCCGCGCCCGACCTGACGCGGATCGACCGCGACGGCAAGAGGACGACTTACTCCCCGAGCTGGCGCAAGCCCGTGGCCATCCTGATCGACGGCGGGGTGCGGAGCGGCAAGGAGGTGGTCTCGCGGGCGCTTCAGCGCTCGAAGAGGGCGAAGCTGGTCGGCGAGCGCACGGCGGGCGCCGTGGTCGCCGGCCAGATCATCCCTCTCTCAGATGACTCGCTGCTCTATCTGGCCATCCAGGACATCGTGGTGGACTGCGAGCGCTTGGAGGGAGTAGGCGTGGAGCCCGACGTGGAGGTCCCGGCCGGCCTGGAGTTTCCCGAGGGGCGCGACCCCCAGCTCGAGCGGGCGTTGGAGGTGCTCGCGGCTCGTTGAATTGCTGTCGATCAGCCGCTCGGCGGGATGTGCTGCGGTACAAGGCCACAAGCAGCCATTCTTCGGAAATCCCCATCCAACGACCAGACCGTCGAGTCTTGCTCCGCCGCAAGCACTCCGATTAGCAGATCTGCAAACCCGAACCGCTCGCCGGCTCGGGATGCCGTATCCAGCCACGAGTCCATCAGCCTCCACGTTGAATCTAATGGATAAAACGTCGGTATCGCGGCAAGCACTCGTCGAATACGGGGGCGGTCCTGAAGCGAAGAGCCGGTCAGAACCTCGATCAGCACAGGCGCGGCCAGCGCGACAGCATCTGATCTCAAAAGCTCGCGCAAGTGAGCCGCCTCGACTCCGGAAGCGGACCGGAGGGCCGCCACCCAGACTGACGTATCGACGAAGATCACGGGCGGCGGCGGGACTTGGGGATGTCGATCTCCAGGTCTACCGAACCCAGGAGGGAAATCAGCTCTTCGATCCGGTCCCGACGGACCGCCTCGTTCAGGAAGGGCACAGCGTCAGCGGTCCTGGATCTGAAGCCCTCTACGCCGAAACCCCGAGGGGGATCGAGCGGCTTGATCTTTACGTTTTCCGGCGGCGCCTTCTCGCAGAGAGGCGTAGATCGACTCGCCTTCTCTCGACGCGTCTTTCCCGGAAGAGATTTCTTCATGGCGGAAGGCTAACTCCTTTACCTGAGCCGGTCAATCCTCATTCATACCGCAGCGATTCGATAGGGTCCAGACTGGCAGCCCGGCGGGCCGGGAGGATGCCGAAGAAGATCCCCACCGCGGCCGAGAAGAAGAAGGCGATCATCACCGCTTCAGGGGAGATGGCGGTGTTCCAGCCGGCCATCTTCGAGAGCGCCGTCGCGCCGCCGATGCCCACTCCGATCCCGATCAGGCCGCCCACCAGGCAGAGCGTCAGCGATTCGATGAGGAACTGCAGGAGGATGTCCCGCTTCCTTGCTCCCAGCGCCTTGCGCACGCCGATCTCCCGCGTGCGCTCGGTCACCGAGACCAGCATGATGTTCATGATGCCGATGCCGCCCACCAGGAGCGACACCATCGCGATGCCGGCGAGCAGGAAGGAAAAGGTCCGCGTCGTGGCCTGAAAGGTCTCCAGCAGCGTGGTCTGGTTGCGGATGTTGAAATCGCTCGGCTGGGCCGGGCGCAGCCGGTGCTCGCGGCGCAGCACGGAGTCGGTCTCGTTGATCGCGGCGTCGAGCTGGCTCGCGGCGGTCGCCTGCACGTAGATGGTGCCCACGCGCTCCTCGCCGAAGACGCGGACCTGAGCCGTGCTCAGAGGGATGTAGACGTTGTCGTCCGGGTTGCCGAAGCCGACCTGCCCCTTGGCCTGCATCACCCCGATCACCTCGAAGGGGATGCCGCGCACGCGGATCGTCTCGCCGAGCAGCGACTCGGTCGGGATCTTGAGCGGATCGCCGACCGCCGCTCCGAGCAAGGCCACGCGGCGCCGGCCGCGCTCCTCGGCCTCGGTGAACAGGCGGCCAGACGCGAGGTTGTGGTTCTGGATCGAGAAGTAGCTCGGCCAGACGCCGTAGACCGGCAGGTTGCCGTTCGACGCGCCGTACTCCACCTGGAGCCGGCGCTGCATCTCGGGGCTGACCGCCTGGATGGCGCGTGGGCTTTCCAGGAGGGCGCGGGCGTCCTTGGCCACAAGGCGGGCCTCGCCGCGGTCGACTCCGCCGAAGAACTCCTGGCCGGGGCGGACCGTGACCACGTTCACGCCCATCCCCTGGAGGCGCGCCTGCACCTGGCGCTGCGCCCCTTCGCCCAGCGCCACCATGGTGATCACCGCGGCGATGCCGATGATGATGCCCAGCGCAGTCAGGAACGAGCGCAGCTTGTTGGCGCGGATCGCTTCCAGCGCGACCCGGAAGATCTCCGTGATCAGCACCTAGTTGCCTCCCCGTCCACCACTCCGCTGGCCACTGCTGCTGGAACCACCACTGCCGCCGCCGAGCATGCCGCCGCCGGCCCGCTGCCGCATCCGTTCGGCGGACTGCTGCTGCTGCTGCTGCAGGCGCGCCACGGAGATCAGGTAGACCTCGGTGCCCGGCTCGAGCCCGCGCACCACTTCGGTGTAGTCCCAGTCGGAGAGTCCGAGGAGGACCGTCTTGGGCTCCGGACCGTTCGCGCCCTTGACGAACACCACGCCGGGACGCACATCCCCGCCGCCAGCGTTCATGGCCCGCTCGCCGCCAGTCCGTCCGTCACCGCCACCCTGCCCCTGTCGCCCCTGGCGCTCGTTCCGGAGTTTTGCCAGCTGGTCGCGGACGTCCTTCTCTTCCAGGCCGAGGGCCGTGCCGGCCGCGGGAGCGTCCCGCAGCGAGGCCACGGCGCCGTTGGGCACGGCGACGACCCCGTCACGGTTGGCGACCTCGATCCCCACCTCGGCGTTCATGCCCGGCTTGAGCAGCCGGTCGGGGTTGGGAAGCTCGACCAGGACCGGGAACATCGTCACATTCTGTTCCACGACCGCCTGGGGCTCGATCTTGATCACCGTGCCGCGGAAGGTCCGGCCCGGGTAGGCCTCGACCTCGACGGCCGCGGCCTGCCCTGGCTGGATGCGGCCGATGTCCACCTCATCCACCAGGGCCCGCGCCCGCACCATGGCGAGGTCGGCCATCTTGATCAGCGTCGTGCCGCCGGAGACGTTGCCGCTGGCCGAGGCGATGATCTGGCCCTGCTCGACCGTCTTCTCGATGACGGTGCCGCTGATGGGCGCGCGGATGGTCACGTCGCCGGTCTTCTCCTGGGCCAGCTCCAGGTTGGTCTGGGCCTTGAGGAGCTGGGCGCGGGCGTTGGTCTCTTCCAGTTGGCTGTTCTCCAGATCCTGGGTGCTCAGGATTCCTTCCTTGGCGAGCTTTTCGGCGCGCTTGCGCTGGGCCTGAGCGGTCTGGACCCGGGCGCGGGCCAGCCCCATGTCCGCCGCCGCCTGCGCGTAGCTGTTGCGCACGTCGCGCGGATCGACGCTGGCGATCAGGGCGCCCTGCTGGACCTCGTCGCCGGTCTCGACGGTGATCTGGGTTATCTCCCCGGAGACCTTGGACTTGACCTCCACCACCCGGACCGGCTCGATCTGCCCCGAAGACTCGGCGCGGATCTCCAGGTCCCGGCGCTCCACGGCGGCGACGTCCGGAGCGGCCTGCGCCTCATCGGTCTCTCCCTTGCCGTTGCAGCCGGCCAGGGACAGGATCAACCCTGCGGCCAACAGCAGGGAATGTAGTTTTGGAATCTTCACGTGTCTTCCTCCCTCAACCCTCTTCAACAGACTCCTAGCAAGATCCACTCCCGGTATCCTCCCACAGGTCGGCCCGGAAGGCCGGCCAGGCGTCATGCAGGTACAGCCCGAAGGGAATCCACCAGATCAGGTCGTTGGTCACGCAGAGGGCCAGGGTGGCGGGAGGCCAGGCGCCCCGAAGGAGTAGCAGGCCGAGCCCGATGGGTCCAAGGATCTTTCCCGTAAGCCCCACCGCCGCCATCAGCCATCCACGCTCAGGACGGCGTGCGATCTCCAGGTAGAGGATGCCGTAGAGCCCCACCACCATGGCCAGGCAGGCGAAGATCTCGGGATAGCGTTGCGGCGGCATGCCCGCAAAGCGGAAGAGCCAACCCGGATCGAGGGCCGAGTAGAGCCCCCAGGCGATGTTGTAGAGGCCCGCCGCCAAGAAGACAGCACGGTGCCAGCGGCGGCGAGGAATCACGGTGGGATCTTAGCGGAAAGAGCCCCCACCCCCCGGGCGCCATGAATGTCGCCCCTACAAGCCAGCTCCGACCTTGCTTGTAGGGGCGTGATTCATCACGCCCTCCGGGCGGATAGGCGCTCGGGCGGGCGGCCCGCCCACGCCGGGGAGAACGCCGCTCCCGCGAGGGAGCGGCCTACTGCTTCTCCAAACGCGACGCCGCCTCCAGCAGCCGCGGGTTACCGAACGGCCGCGACGTCATCTCCTCAATCCTCCACGCCCGGGTGACGTGGGCGTTCTCGACCAGGTCGTTCAGCGCGTTGGGCATGCCTCCCGTGGTGGCGAGGGAGACCGTGCCGAGGCGGAACGGACCGGCGGCCTTGCGGTCGTGGAACATCAGGCCGTAGAAGCTCAGCTCGATCCAGCGGCGGCCGGGCTCCAGCTCCGACGCGGCCTGCGCCGTGCCGACCGGCTCGCCGGCCATCGAATAGAGCGTGGCGGCCAAGTGGAAGCGGCCGGCGCGGGTGACGTCCACCTCGGCCGAGACGGCCAGGCTGCCGTCCCGCAGCTCGTCGCGGTAGCGGCCGGTCAGGTGCGCGGCGGGATTGCTGTAGAGGAAGCCGCCCACGCTCTCGCGGATGTCGCCGTCCAGCAGGCGGGAGCGGACCTTGACCATGTAGCTCGCGGCCAGCTCGGGCTCCAACCCGGCGGGCATCTTCACGCGGGCCGACCAGGTGCCGTCACCGGCCTTCTTGTCTATACCCCGGCCGTCGTCCGCATAGGAGAAGGTGGCGACCAGGTCCCCGGCGGCTCCGGCGATCTCGCCGGTGACTTCGAGGGCGATGCCATCTTGTACCGTGGCGTAGAGACGGATCGGCCTCCCCACCTCGAAGCTCACGGACTCGGCCCGGACGCTCAGGGCCGGCCCCCTGTCCTCGGGACCGCGCTGCGTCTGCTCCGTGGCGGTGCGCTTCTCCTTGACCGGATCGGCGTCACCGGGCTCGAGCGCGCGGGAGCTCTCGGGGAAACGGGCCTGCTCGCGGTACTCGCGGGCCGTCTCGCGGGCGAGCCAGCCCTTCTCCTGGGCGACGGCAGGTATTGCCGCCAGGGCGATCATCACGATTCCAATTGTCTTGCGCATGGCTGTCTCCTGGCCTCAATAAAGGAGCGTGATGTAACGGGCGGTGGTCATCGACGACTGGACCGTGGTGTTCGGCGCGCAAGGCACGCCGTTGCAGAGCCAGTTGCCGCCGGGGATGGCCTTGCGCACGTCCGAGTCGCTGGCGTTGCGCTCGTCGTCGTGGTTCTCGTGGCAGGCGTCGAGGTTCCTGAAGCCGGAGGCCTCCTGCTTGTTGGAGTTGTTGCAGACGTTGGAGTTGTCGTAGCTCGCGGTCGCGCTGCCGTTGCAGGCGAAGATCGAGGCGTACTGGACGACGCCGTCGTCCTCGCCCGACAGGCAGGCGCTGGAGCCGAAGATCGCCTCGTAGCCGCCGGTCAGCCAGACCGTCTTGGCCGGCGCGTTGGCGTAGGTCCGCACCTGCACGTCGTCCGAGCTGCGCAGCCAGTAGGTCGCGTCGTCGCAGCTCTGGATGAAGAGCGCGATGAAGTTGCAGAACAGGTTGTTGTTGCCGCAGACCGCGTCCGCGCCCTGGGAGCCGCGGTGTGCGCCGCCGGTCGAGATCACCATGCTGATGCGCGCCGCTGCCTGGTCGTAGGGGCCGTTGTAGTTGAAGTTCGGGTCCGAGGCGTCGTTGTTGCCCAGGATGTAGTCCATGACCGTGTTGCCCATGCTGTGGGCGATGACCATGAACGTGCCGCCGTTGGCGTAAGTCCTGGCGCAACGCCGGCCGCCGGCATCGGCACCGCCGTTGGTGGCGTTGACGATCTCGGTGGCGACCTCCCCCGCCGACTGCGCCTCCCAGTACGGCCGGGTGCCGTTGTAGCCAATCACGTAGTACGGCGTGGCCAGCTCTTTGGTGGCCGTGCGGATGAAGTCGTTCGAGCCGTTGACCCAGTAGTTCCGGGCCGAGGTATAGCTGGTGTACGTGTTGGTGTTCGTCTGCTTGCCGTGGACGAAGATCAGGCAGGGTTGGGCGCTGGCCTGCCCGGCGATGGCGAAGAGCGCCATGGCCAGGACCGTCGCAGCTGCGAGTCGGCGACCTCTCATCAAAGCTCCTCCTTTCGAAATCTGCTTACAGCTATCCTGGTGCTCACCGGCCTGTCATACGAGCCCCTTTACTTCTTGACGGCTTCGCTTACAATTGCGAGTTGCCCGGGTGGTCCGACCGGGAGATCCCGTTCTCGCACCTTCGCAGAATCACGGCTACGACGACCTCTCCAGGAGGATTCCCGTATGGAGCTGGCTGATCTGCAACGCACGCTTGGGAGCTTCGACACCGGCGCCTTCGCCTGGGCCCAGGACAGCCTGGAGGCGAAGCGCCGGCGAGCCGCCGGCCACCTCCTCCCCCGCCTGCGCAACAGCCTGGGCGCCCAAGCCTGGGTCACCCTCTTTCACGAGCACGCGGCCCGCTACACCCCGGCGGGCATGCTCCACCATGTGGACGACGCCTGGGCCTTCGCGGAATCGATCGAGTGCACGACTCAGGAACCGAGCGTCTACCTCGCCGCCCAGGACGACCTGGTCTCCCTTCGCCTGCGCTACGTCCGCGATCCGAAGCAGGCGGCGTTCCGCATCCGCGAGCGCCGCGGCCCCTTGCTCGCCATGCTGCACACGCCGCAGCGGGCCATGGTGGTGAAGCTTCCGGGCACGCCCGGCAGGTTGTGGTACTTACGCGTGTAACGTGTCCCGTAGTTTGCCGGCAGCTGCACTGTTACAGATAGGGGGTCATCCCCCGGATCCCTTCATCAGGAGGTGAGGTCAGGCCGAGGTGGCGTTGCCCGGGAGGCTCTCTGGTCTCCCGGGCGATGTCGAAGCTCTCATTCCAGGGTATAGAGGTAGGCGGCGATGTCGCGGCCGTCCTCCTCGGACACGCGCAGGTCGGGCATCGCGGTGCCGGGCTGGATTCCCTGCGGATCGCGGATCCAGCGCATCATGTTCTCGGGGTTGTTCTCCAGGCGGCCGGCGAGATAGTCGCGGCTGGCGATGCGGTCGAGCGGCGGCCCCAGGCTCCCGGCCGCGCCCTCGATGCCGGGGATCGTGTGGCAGGCCGCGCACCCGTACTCGCGGATGGCCAGCTTCCCGCGCCCGGGATCGCCGCCGGTCATGCGCGCCGCCTTGTCCTCCTTGCTGCCGCAGCCCGCGAGGAGCAGGGCCGCGGCCAAGAGCACCTCAAACCTCTTCATGCACCGGCGGGTGAGGCTGCCTCTGCAGGTAGCTCCGCACCCGCGCCTCAAGATCCTCGAACGAGTGCAGCATGGGTGTGCGCGTCCGCGCATCCCAGCCGATCATGGCGCGGATCGTCGCTTCGCCCAGAATGCGGTAGCTCTCGAACTGCGACTCACTGAACCACTGGTCCGCGGTGCTCTCGTGCGGGAAGTCCGACGAGGAGCGGGCGTAGTTGTAGACGTCATAGGGCTCGTAGGGGCTCTCATAGACCGCCGGCTTGACGTAGATCAGCGTGCCGTCCTCGGCTCCGGAGCCGTCCACGGCCGAATAGCGGATCCTGCCGAGCGCGCAGTAGCGGGCACTGTCCTCGGGCTGGCTGGACTTGGGGCGGATCAGGATCCGGTCCTCAAAGTCGATGGGAATGCCGAAATCGATCCGGATCTTGCGGATGGCGTTCCCAAGGTCGTTGAAGGCATAGGTGGGATCGCCCCCCGCGTCGCAGACTACGACATGCCGGCAGCGCCGCCGCACCATCTCGTAGATCCCGAGGTTCTCGAAGTGGCCGCCGTCCGAGAGGTTGACGTACGGGTGGTCGGAGTCGGTATGCCCCAGCGCCTCCGACAGGAGCACCAGGGCCGAGCTCCGCGGGCCGCTGCGCGTGTAGGTGTCGCTGCCGAGCAGGCCGGGGTTGCCCAGCCATACGCCAAGCCGCGCGTTGAACAGGGTCATGATGAAGGCGAGGGCGGGGGACGAGTAGGACCCCATGTTCGGATTGGCCGCGGCGCCGGAGGTGGCGACCGCCGTGCCCAGCGAGATGCCCTTCTCGCCGCCATAGGCCTGGGAGCGCCGGTAGCCGAGCCGGGCCGAGCCGCAGTGCAGAGGGGTCGAGGTGAAGCAATCGGCCTTGCGCTCCTGCCAGGCGAGGTCCTTGCCCGCCACCAGGTTGAGGGCCATGTTGACCACCGGGAACGGCCGGTTCGTCCGCAGGTCGTGCATGCGCAGGTTGTCGTCCGGGTCGAAGCCCGTGAACAGGTTCGGACGGCGCCGCGCGTTGCTCGCTCCCAGGTAGGCGCGCACCAGGCGGTTGCGGTACATGGCCTGCAGGGAGAAGCGGTTCACGTTGACGAAACGGCCGGTCAGGAGGCCCAGCACGACCAGCGCGGCGATGGCCGCCAGCACCTGCCAGAGCTCGCCCGCAAAGGGCGGCACCCAGCGCTCGTCGTAGCTGTTGGGTTGGCCGAAGAGCGCGCGGAGGAGATCCTGGGTCAAGGCCGAGACGAGGAGGAGGAGGGCCACGCAGAAGAGCGGCGCCGCGAGAGCGAGCGCCCACTTCCGCCAGCCCGAGATGTTGCCATTCGGCTCGGAGCTCTGGCCGAGCCGGCTGACCATCCAGCCCAGGAACCCGGTGATGCCCGCGGTCGTGATCCGGCTGCCGATCTCGTACCGGGCCAAGCCCAGCAGGGTCGGGCCGAAGAACACGATGGCGGCGAAAACCATCCAGAGCAGGGCGGCGATCAGCACGTAACCGGACCATCGGGCCCACCACTCCCGGTCCGCCTCCCCCAGCTCCGATGAATAGCCCTTCTCCTCCGCGACGCTGGAGAACGCGATGAACAGGGTCTTGCCCAGGAGCAGCGGCCCGAGGTAGAGGATCGGCGCGAGCATCGGGTAGAGCGGATAGCGCGAAGCCAGGAGCGGCTCGGACCAGTTGCCGATGATGGCCGCGTAGATCACGGTGACGACGGAGCCGGACAGGATCAGGGCGAACAGGTCCCCCTTGAACGACGCCCGCTCCCGGTGCAGTACGCGTCCCTGCAGCAGGATCGACAGGGTGAACGCGACGACCGGCGAGAACAGCGACCAGATCACGATCCAGCTCAGCGCACCTTGGAACCCGAGCTCGTATTCGGCCGCAAACCTTGCCACCGACCAGGCCATCAGCGCAGAAGACAGCAGCAAGGGGAACAGCCCGAGCAGGAGAAAGGATTGTTCCCAGCCGTGGCGCGGCTCCTCGGGCAAAGGCTTGACGCTCGCCCGCAGCAAGCTCATGAAGAAGAGGCCGGCGGTCCCGAAAAAGACCGAGGCCCAGAACAGAGGCTCCGGTCCAGGCGACCAGGACCCCGGCATCCTGGCCACCGCGAGGAGCGGCACGGCCAGCGCCGCGGCCAGCAGCGGCAGCATCACGAGCAAGTTCAACAGGAGGTTGCGGACCACGATCGCCGCGACCGTCCAGGTGTCTCCCGAGAGCAATCCAAGCCGCGGCGTGAGGTAGTTGCTGAACTGGCGCAGGGCGCGGATCGGAGCCGCCTCGGGCGCCTCCGGGTCGGGCTGCGACTCCCCGAGGAGCGGCCCCACCTCCTCCGCTCCGCCGGAGCGATGGAGCCATCCCGCGAGCCAGCTCGATAGATAGCCGCCGCCCGAGACGCTGGAAACATAGTCGAACTTGCCGAGCAGCCCGGCGGCCGAAAGCCCTTGGAGCGTACCGAGGTTAAAAGTGGCGCTGCGGATGCCGCCGCCCGAAAAGCAGAGGGCCGCGAGCCCCTCCCCTTGCTTGGCCCGGCCGTTGACGATCCCGATCACTTCCTGGAGCTTGCGCCGGTCCGTGGTCTGGGGGTCCTGGAGCACCGAGTTGCCGCGGAGCTCGTCCCGCCACCCCTCGCGGACCTCCTCGTACTCCTCGGCGAGCACCTGCCAGAGCGGCAGCACGCGGTTGGCGCTGCCCACCAGGCGCACCGATGCGGTCTCGGGTTCCTGATCGGGATACTCCAGGACGAGCGTGAGCGCGCTCTCCCCCTCCTCGCCGTCCAAGCCGCCGGTGCAGGTCACGGGGACCGTCACCCGCACCGGGTCGGAGGGAGATTCCGAAAGGCTCCGGGCCGCGGCCGGGCCGGCCTCGAACCGGAATGCGCCCGCTGGCGGCATCGGCTGCACTTTGACCTTGAGCCGGGCCGCGTCCGCGAGCCCGAAGATGTCGAGGACCGCGTCCTTCGTCCGGCTCCCGCCCGCGTTCCGGATCTCGAAAACGATCGGGTCGGCCTCAAACTCCGCGTAGACCGCGCGCATGGTGTACCTCCTGAAAGGATCAACGAATCATAGCATCCGCTCCCCTCAGCTCAGGACTGTGGCACCGGAGCTGCACTATAAATTGCGGCTATGGATAACCCTCTCGAAGTCAGCGCGCGGGCGACCACGGAGTCCGCTCAACAGAACATCGAGACGATCTCCAAGCTCGAACAGGATGCCATCGAGCAGCGGAGCACGAGCGAGAGGATCAGCGAAGCCTTCACCCGCTTCATGGGAAGCCTGACCTTCGTCGTGCTACACCTGATCGGGATGGCGATCTGGTTCACCTGGAACCTGGGCGCCTTCGGCATAAAGCCGTTCGACCCGTTCCCGTTCGGCATCTTTACTCTGATCGTCTCGACGGAAGGGGTCATCCTCGCCATCTTCGTGCTGATCAGCCAGAACCGGATGAGCCGGCTGTCGAACCAGCGCGCCCATCTGAACCTGCAGATCAGCTTGCTCGCGGAGCAGGAGACCACGAAGATCCTTCAGCGGCTCAAGATGATTGCGGACCACGTAGGCATCCGCGAGACGGAGCGGGACGAGGAGATCGAGCGCCTCAGCCAGAGCACCCATCTGGAGGTGCTGGCGGAGGAGCTGAAGCGGAGCCTGCCGGAGGATTGACGGGCGGCGGCAGCTTCTCCACGCCTACCAGCCAGGGCTCGCCGCGTTGCCCGAAAGCCACGGTCGTGCGGTAGCGGGGAGGGCGCGGCCAGTCCTCGGCTCTGGCACCCCGCAGCCGCTCGGTCTTTGCGATCTCGTCCAGCACCGGCCGCAGGCGCAGGGGGACGTGGATCGACTCCACCCGCAGCTCGGGGACTACGCCGGTCTCCCTGACCACGCCGGGCACGATGACGTAGCGGCTCCGGTCCGGATGGCGCCGGCGCAGGGCCTCGCGGCTCACTCCGGCGTCCACCGCGACCAGGCGCGAGGTACTCACCTCCATCTGCACCTCCATCTGCTCGAGGTCGGTGCGGGGCGGGCAATCGCCCTCCCGCCGCTTCGCGAGCCAGCGGCTCCAGGCCTTCCCCTCCATCTCCAGCACCACCCAGGCGGTGCGCTCGGGCTCCTGCCGGAGGGGCGAAAGCTCGAAGCCCAGCTCGTGGAGCGTCGCCGCAGGGATCAGCTCGGGAGCGGCCTTGCCGGAGTCCCACCTAGGGTTCCACTCCAATTTGAGGGCGAGGCCGGTGTCGTCCTCGTCGTCGCCCGCGTTCCGCGGGAGCCGCAGCTCGCGCTCGGTCAAGGTGACGGTCGCATCCGGCTCGCCCCGGCGGTTCCAGGCCACACCGGACAGGGCAATGGCGTTCGCCAGCGCGACCAGGGCGAGCGCTGCGAGGAGACCCCAGCTCCTCATGACGGCCTCCGCCTCATGGCCAGCGCCCGGCGCAGCCGCACCAGCACGCCGAGCGCGGCCACGGCGGCCAGCCCCAGGATCAGGAAGAAGAGGTACTTCGGCATCCAGTCGAACCACCAGCCGAAGAAGCGGGCGTAAAGGTGGACGACGAAGAAAGTAGCGCCCATGTAGACCATGTCCGCCCACCGGCAGCGGAGCCCGGCGGCGATGGCCGCGGCCGGCACCAGGAAGCCCAGCACCTGGTAGAGGGTCTTGAGGTTTTCCTGGTGCAGCGGGAAGCGGCTGGCGTCCGGCGACTCGGACAGCCAGAGCAGGGGAGCGAGCACGGCGAACAGGCCCGCCAGGCGATAGACCCTATCGAGCTCGGGCCGGCGCCGGTGCTTGAAGAACAATGGCACCGCGAGCACGGCGAGGCCGGCCAGGATGTGGTGCTCCGGGTATTGCAGCGAGCTCTCCCAGGGCATGCCGCTCCAGGTCCCCGGCTGGGCCGCGAGCCAGATCAGCAGGCAGATCACGCCCGCGGCCAGGGGTAGCCGGAGGCCGTAGGCGTAAGCGATCACCAGACCGAGGAGCGCCCACGCCAGAAAGGCGTTGGCGGACGGCACGACGTTGAAGATCCGCCCGAGCATGATGAGGTCGAGGACGAAGCAGGCGAACGCCACGACCCCGAGCAGCGAGGCGAAGGTGCCGGTCCGCTCCCGCCGCGCGGCGAGCTCGGTCAGGCCGAGCGCGACGATCGGCGCGGCCACGAGGACCGCCACCTGGCTCGGGGTCGTGAGCAGCCCCCAGAAGCGCTGAAAGAAGAGGAAGACGCTCAAGGCGAGGGCCGTGGCGCCGAGGAAGGAGGCCACCCACATTCCGACCGAGAGCCGTTTCTCCCCCTCCTCCACATCCACGTCGAAGCGCTGCGCCAGGTCGTGGAGGGCCATCTCGTGGTACTGCTCCACCGCGGCCCGCTGCTCCTGCGGCAGGACGAGCACGCCCCCGGCTTCGAGTGTCGCCAGCTCCGCGTGGAAGGCGTTGATGCGGTCGGCCCGGCGCTGGGCCTCCGGCTTGGATAGAAGAGGATCGGGCATGTTCGTAACTATCTTACGCACGAACCTTCCCCGGCGTTGGGAGTAGAATCGGTGCAGCCCCGATGAGTGCCGCCCACCCTGACGATCCGCCGCCGTTCGACGAGGGAGAGTACGCCGTGCTCCAGGTGCCCGACTCCTGGCACGTGCTCTCGCTGGTCTTCTTCATCGGCGCGCTGGGCGCCCGGTTCCTGGTGCGCTTCCTCCCGCAGGGGCGCGGCTTCTTCTACCGCCCGGTGCTCACGGCCTTCTCGGTGCCCGTCCTCGCCGGGATCGGGCTCCTCTTCGGGCTCATCGGCCTGCGCAACCCCGCCACCCGCGGCGTCGCCCGGGTCGCAGTCTTCCTGAACCTGATCGTGCTCGTGCTCAGTGCGCTCGCGCTCGGGGCCTTCTTCTACATCATGCCGGACTGATCTTTTTCGCCTTCACCTCGCCAGCCGCCGTGCGCAGGACCATCGTGCCGTCCTCGAAATTGATCCGGGCCACTTCTCCGCTCCGCGGATCGTAGGAGACGAAGGAGCTCTCCGACTCCGGCAGGTAGATCCCACCGCCCGGGGGCTTGGTGCGGACTTGGTAATTGCCCACGATCGGCCCGGTCCAGCGCATCTCGAACAGCGCCTTCCCTCTCTCGAAGCGGGCTTCCACCCAGGAGACCGAGCCGCCTCCAGCGGAGGTGGTGCCCAGGAGGTCGAAGGCCTGCAAGGCTCCATGCTGCTCCTCCAGGTCGGCGAAGGTCCGCCGGGTCACCTCGGTGACCTGCGCGAGCGGCGCGCCGAACACCTCGGACAGTGGACCGTACTCTCCCTTCCGGGTCTGTTCCATGGCGGCCATCAGGCGCTTCTCGCGCTCCGCCATGTCGCCCGCCACGCCTCCTGCGAGAGCCTGGAAGGCGTCCTTGCCCTCGGGCATCAGGGTCACGCCCGGCCAGCCCGACGGGCTCTGCATGGTTGTCACGCGGATCTTCCCTCCCGACGGCAGCGCGTAGGTGCCTGCGTGGCGCGCGGACGATGGAACCCGCACGACCACGGGCGGCGCCTTGTAGTCCGCGTTGAAGATCAGCCGCGTGACCGGGCCTACCGCTGGGATCGACCGGAAGTCCTGGCGGTTCGAGCCGATGATCAGGACGACACCGTCGTCCACGTAGCGCCGGAAGTCGGCGTTGAAGATGCCGTTGCCACCGTTGTGGGCGATCAGGCGCGTGCCGCGCATCGTCTTGGAGATCGCCCAGCCATAGCCGTAGTGGGACCTCCCCTCCTCGTCCTCGGGCACATGGGGCGTGAACATCTTCGCCTTGGCCTCCCTGGACAGGATCGCCTCCCCTTCGAGCGCCTGCTGCCACTTGTAGAGGTCGCCGGTGGTGGAAAGCACGCCGCCGTTGCCGCGCAGGTTCCACCACGGGCCGTCCGGCGCCCAGGCTTTGTCAAGAGGGGTGCCCCAATCCTCGCCCTCTTTGAAGACGCCGTGCGCGAGCGGTCCCTTTTCCTGCAGGCGATAACCCGTGCGGGCCATGCCCGCCGGCTTCCAGAGGTTCTCCCGCAGGTACTCCTCGTAGGGCTTGCCCGAGGCCAGCTCCACGACCGTGGCCAGCAGGCTGTAACCCACGTTGGAGTACTCATAGCGCGTGCCGGGAGCCCAGAGCAGCTTGGATCCCAGAGCCTCCTTCACCAGCCGGTCCCGCGGCATTTCTTCGTAATCGCCGCCCAGGACATCCACCATGCCGGCGCTGTGGGTCAGGAGGTGATGAAGGGTCATCCCCTTCTTGTCCTCGGGCACCCCCTCCAACCACTTGGTAATCGGATCGCTCACGCTCAGCTTGCCCTGCATCTCCAGCTTCAGGATGGCAGCGGCAGTGAACTGCTTGGTGATCGATCCGACGTCGAAGGCTGTCTCCGCGGTGAACGGGACCTTCCCCTGGGCGTCGGCGAAGCCGTAGCCCTTGTCGAGGATCACCTCCCCGCCCTTGGCGACCAGGAGCGAGCCGGAGAACCCATAGGCTTCCAGCCGGGACATGTGGGCGTCGAGCTTCTCCCCCAGAGGCGTGCGGACGGGCGCCGCGGCCAGTGTGGTGAGGGCGAGGACGGCGACGAGGCCTCTAGCGAAGCAGCTGTTCAGCACGGTTTTCGATCCTCCTCAAGGCGCGGGTCACGGGGCGCATGTGGCCCCAGCGTTCGAGCTCGTGTGCGAAGCGCGGCAGGGTCCTGGCCATCCAGATGCGCCCCTCCCAGTCGTAAGGCCGCTCCTTCCCGTTGACAGTGAAGACGCGCCGGACCTCGCCGTCAGGGCCGGCTGTGATCTCGATCCGGACGTTCTCCTCCCCATCTTCTTCCTGAAGGGTCATGCGGCTGCCGGGCGAGAGGTCCTGGACGTCCTCGTGGTTCCGGGCCAGCGCGAACGTGCCCTCGGCATCGAGGTGGAACCGTCCCTCGGGACCGGACTCCTCCAGGTCCGCGTTGATCCTGCCCGTCTTGTGGGTCTGGCATCCGGTGCCGACGGTGAGGCTGAGGAGGGCCAGGAGCCCGAGGCCCGCGGCCGAGCTGAGGCTCAGGCGGGCCGGCCCGGAGACCGGTCCGCGGAGCAGCGCGGCGATGCGCCGGCCGATCTGGGTGCGGGTCGCAAAAAGTCCGCCCGCCACGGCCATGCGCCGCCTGCCCCGCGCCCGGGCCAGCATCTCGTAGAGGCGCTCGGCGTAGGAAGCGGCCTCCTCCTCGTTGGAGACCAGGGCGCGGTCGCAGGCCAGCTCCACGGCCTCTTCCCACTGCCGGCCCACCCACCAGGCCATGGGATGGAAGAAGAAGACCGTCTGGAAGAGCTGCCGCACGATCCCGGACAGGTGGTCCTTCGCCTTCCAGTGCGTGAGCTCGTGGCCGAGCGCCCAGTCGAGTTGCTCGGGGCTCCCGTCCTCCGCCAGCCAGGCCGGGATCAGGATCGCAGGCCTCCAGGAGCCGGCGAGGGCGGGCGATTCCAGGTTGTGGGTGAGGAGCAGCACCGGCAGATCGCCGTGGGCTCCAAGGCGATGGGCCGTTGCGGTGAGTCGATGCCGGAGCGCAGCCGGAGCCGGCTCGGCGCTGATCAGCAACCGGAGCAGGCGGAGGCGGTCCACCGCCGCAACCACGACGAGCGCGGCCAGGCCGGCGACCCAGAGCCAGCCGGCTGTCGGGGCAAGCGCCGTCGATCTCGTGGTCTCGGAGAAGGTGACCGCCGCGCTCCCCGTGTTGTCGACACGGACCTCCTCGCTGCGCTCGACAAATCGGTCCGTTCCCAGCCTCACCGCTGGAAGATCCAACTGGATGGCAGGGCCTACGGCAAGCCCGACCAGGGGGCGGATCATCACGAGCAGCCAGAGGAGGGCCACCAGCCGCGGCGAGCGGGGCCGCAACAGCCGGAGCGCTCCCCAGACCAGAACCGCCAGGATTGCGAGGTCCACGCTGGCACCAACCAGGCGCTCGGAAAGCAGCGTCCAGGTCATGTCTGCCCTCCCTTCCGCTTGTGCTCGTCGATCATGCGTCCGATTTCCTCCAGGTCGGAATCGTTCATGTCGCTCTCCCGCAGGAGGTAGGCGACCGCGTGCCGCGGCGATCCGCCGAACAGGCTCGACACGAGCTTGCGCAGCGAACGGCCCGCGACCGCCTCGCGGCCGACGCGGGGGCGGTAGCGCAGTCCGCGCTCGACCGTCGGCACCCTTTCGAGGTAACCCTTCTTCTCGATGCTCCCCAGCACCGTGCGGACCGTAGTCGCGGCCAGGGGCCGCCGCGCCTGGAAGGTCTCCACGATCTCCGCCGAGCTGCTCTCACCCAGCTCCCAGACCACGTCCATCACCGCCACCTCGAGGTCGGAAAGCTCCTTGAGCTCCGCAGGTTTCTTTTTCTTGGCCATGGACTAACTATAAATATAGTTTACGACGATGTCAATGGTTGGAGGAAAAGGCTGTGAGGCAAACCGCGCTTCGCGTTCGTCTCTATAAACAGCAAGCGCCTCTGCCCCGGGGCGGCAGGACCGGCGACGGACTCCCGCCCCCTTTTTATCCCTTCTCCAGGTTCATCCAGACGCCGTTCTTCGAGCGGATCGCGATGCGGGCCACCGGCTCGACCGAACGCCCCGGAGCTAGCCGCGGACGCCACCGTTGTGCCGTCATGGCGAGGACCAGCAGCATCTCCAGGTTCGCGAAGTGCCGGCCGATGCACATGCGCGGCCCCGTGCCGAACGGGAAGTAGGCATTGCGCGGCCTCCTCTCGGAGCGCTCCGGCAGGAAACGGTCGGGATCGAAGCGCTCCGGATCCTCCCAGAGGCGTGGATGGTGGTGCGTCGAGTAATGGGAGAGGATCAGCACCGAGCCGCCGGGCACGTGGTGGCCGCCGATGACGTCGTCCTGGTAGGAAGCGCGCGGCGAGAACCAGAACGAGGGGTAGAACCGCAGCACCTCCTGAATCACCCGGCTCGTGTACTCCAGCTTTCCGAGATCCTCGAAAACCGGCTCCTTCCCTCCCAGCACGCTCGCCACCTCCTCGCGGACGCGGCTGTCTACCTCCGGATGCCTGGCGAGGAAGTACCAGGTCCAGGTGAGGGCATCGGCCGTGGCCTCGTAGCCTCCGAAGAGGGTGGTGATGACCTCGTCGCGGAGTTGGGTGTCGCCCATGCCCTCGCCGCTCTCCTCGTCCTGCGCGTCGAGCAGCAGGGTGAGCAGGTCGTCCGGCCGCTCTCCGCTCCTCCGCCGCTCCTCGATGATGCCGTGGACCAGGCGCTCCAGCGCGAGCACGGCCTCATCGCAGGCCTTCCGGCCCGGCAGCGGCACCCACTCGGGCAGGAAGAAGGTGTTCATGCGCAGCGACATGTGCTTCAGCGCCGTGTCAAAGGAGCGGGCGAATTGGGCGAGTTGCGCGTCGGTGACGCTCAGGCTGAACATCGTCTTCGCGACGATCTCCAGGGTGAACGTCATCATCTGGTGGTTCATCTCCAAAAGGCTGCCTTCCTCCCATCGCTCCAGCTTGCGGCGGATTACGCCGGCCATGAGAGGGATCAGCAACTCGATGCGCTTGTGCTGAAAGGCGGGCTGCATGAGCCGGCGCTGGTGGCGCCAGGTTGCTCCCTCGTTGAGCACCAGGCCGTTGCCAAACAGGAAGCGCGCGCGGTTGAAGATCTTCCCCTTCCAGTAGTTCTCCTGGTTGTCCACGAGCACGTGCTGGAGGTGCTCCGGAAGGGTGACGAGGTAGGCGGACGCGAAGCCCAGGTCCAGGCGGACGAGGTCGTCGTGCTCCCGCATGGCCGCGGTGCAAAAGGCAATGGGATCGCGGGCCAGGCGGGGCACCACCCCGACGCCGGGATATCCTTTCGGGCCGGGAACAGGCTTGCTGCCGTTCGTGGTCATCCAAATCTCCTCGTCTGTCAGCCAGTTTTTATGTATAACAATTTGGTTTTTATGTACGAACGAAGTCTTCCTTCGTGCGAAAAAACCAAATTTTCGTACGAACAGAGCTCCTCTTCGTGCGAGAAAACCAAATTTTCGTACGAACAACGCTTTTAGCTGTACAAAAAAACCAAATCTTCGTACAGGAAGAGCTTTTAGCTATACAGACAAACTCTTTGATTGTACAGAAAAAGTCTTTTCAGATCCGGGTTTTCCCGCTCAGCGCCCGCTCGATGGCGGCCAGACCTTCCTGCGCGGCCGTGAGGTTGGCCTTGGTGCGGTCGAGGACCAGGAGGAGGAACATGCGGCCGTCCGAGCCGACAGGGCGCAGCAGGTAGTAGCGCCTGGTCGAGGTGAGGAGGACTTCGTTGAAGGTGTCTTTGAGGCCGATCCGCTCCTCCACCCTGGGCTTCTGGCGGGCGAGCTCCGCGGTAGCGGCGGCGGCCACTTCCACGTCGACACCCTTGGCGCCGATGGCCGCGGCAATCAGATTGCCGGTCGCGGTCTCCACGAGGAGCGTGGCGAGAGAGCCCTCCAGCGTCCTCCCCTGCTCCAGGGCTTCGCGCATGGTCTCCGTAGCCTGAGGGTCCTCGGGTTCCTGGACCATTGTGGCGGTGCCTGCGTCGGAGGAGAGCAGGGAATCGATGGCATCGTCCGTCTCCTCCCCGATGCCGAGGGGCCGCGGCGCGTGGCGCTCGCGCTCGTCCTTGAGGTGCATCCCCTCAAGGAGCAGGTAGCGCAGGCCGCCCTCGATCTCGGGGCCCTTGACCGGGCAGACGTCCGAGATCTCCACGTCCGCGTGCTCCCAGGTGACGATCTCCAGGGCCGCGTCCGCGCCCTCGAGCCCCTCGGTCTGCGCAGCCACCAGACGGCCGCCGCGGAAGAAGAGCCGGCCGTTGCGGTCGACGCTCGTCACGGTCAGGGTGCAGGTCTTCCGCTCCAGCTCCAGGAGCTGGAGGAACGAGGCGAGGCTGATGTTCTCCACCCGCCCCTTGACGCTCTGGCGCATCAGGTCCGCGACCTTGCGCTTGAGCTCGCCGACGTCGAACGGCTTCTCCAGCACCTCGGGCGAGCCGTCGATTCGCGCGACGGTCTCGGCGCCGAAGGCGGTCATCACGATGACGGGCAGGTGCGGTAAACCACGGCGCAGCCAGGCCAGGAGCTCGAAGCCGTCCATCTCCGGCATGCGCAGGTCGGTCACGACCAGGTCGACTTTTTCGGACTCCAGGATGGCCACGGCTTCCTGGCCGTTGGCCGCGGTGGCGACCTTCACCCCGCGGCGGCGGTCGGCCAGGGCTTCGGACAGGGCGAACAGGACGGCGGGCTCATCGTCGACGATCAGGACCTTCTTCATGCGGCGGCAAGCATGTCGCTTCCCACGACAAGCGTCAACGGACGTCGGCGGAGAGGCAGATCAGGCTAAGATAGCGTTTCTACTCGGAGGGTATCGCCATGCTTCGCCGACTCGTCCCGCTCGCCGGGCTCTGCATGTTGCTGGGCTCCGTCCACCCCGCATTCACCTCTTCGATCCAGATCGTGGGCCCTTCGGTCCGGATCGGCGAGAAGCTCGTCTTTGGCCCGGGCACCCGGCTGGAGGTCCAGCCGGCCGATCGAGGCCCGTTCATGACCGGGCCATGGACCCAGGGCGACCACGAGGTCGCTGACGTGGATCCCCCAGTCAAGATCACCGTGGACGCCGAGCCTCCCACCGTGAGCTGGGAGGTGGCGGACGAGGCCCGGGGCGAGCGCGGCAAAGGCCGCTGGGGAATGCCCCGCCGCGCCCGGGGCAGGGACCTGCGCGCGACCGGCCTCTCCTGGGCCCTCAGCTCTCCCGAGGGGGCCCTGCGCTGGAACCCGGCCTGGGCCTCGGCGCCCGATGGCACGGTGCACGAGAGCGTCGAGGTGCGCAGCGACCTGCCCGAAGTCTTCCTGCGCCTCGACGGCGTGCGCCTCACGAACGCGGTCAACACGGTGCCGCCTCCTCGGGAAGGCCAGGTGCTCCAGCTCCGCGCCGAGGACGGAGGCGCCCGCGTGGAGCGCATGGTCCTGCGCACCCTCACCACCGCGGACGGCCCCATCCTCGAAGTGGAGGCGATCGACGGCGTGGGAAACTCGGGGAAGGTGCAGTGGAAGCTGGGGGCGCTCGCCCGCTGATCCGTGGATCGAGAGTTTCATTCCCCTCTGGAAATCTCTCGATATGCTCGATACCATGTTGAAGCGCGTGCTGTTGGTGGAAGACGATCCAGACATCCGGACCGTGGCACGCATGGCGCTGGAGGTGGTGGGCGGATTGACGGTGCTGGGATGCGGCTCCGGGGCTGAGGCCCTGGAGCGGGTCGAAGCGTTCGCTCCGGACCTGATCCTCCTCGACGTCATCATGCCCGGGATGGACGGGCTGGAGACGCTCCAGTCGCTGCGGCTCCTGCCCGCCGCTTCGACGGTACCCGTGGTCTTCATGACGGCCAAGGCCCAGGCGCAGGAAATTTCGGAGTACCGCGCGGCGGGCGCCGTGGACGTGATTGCCAAGCCCTTCGACCCGATGTCCCTGCCCGCGGCAGTACGCTCGATCTGGAACCGATTGCAGAGCTGAGACATGACGCTACCGCCCGATCCGGTCCTGGAGCTGAAGGAGCTGCAGGAGTACTTCGCCGGACGTCTGCCCGAACGCCTGGCCGAGTTGGAGAACGCCTGGACCGCGGTGACGTCGTCGAGCTGGGAGACGGAGCGCGTGCGGACGCTGCACCGCCTCACCCACTCCCTGACGGGCGCGGGCTCCACGTTCGGCTTCCCCGAGGTGAGCCGCACCGCCCGCGTGCTGGAGAGGTTCCTCAAAACGGTACTTGACGGCAATGGGCCAGTCCGAAAGGAGGCCTCCGGCCAGGTCGAGCGGCTCCTCGAAGGGGTACGGCGCGCGGCGCTGGCGCCCCCGGTGCCTCAGGCCCCCCTCCCCATCCGCCATGAGGTCGACCCCAACCGCGGCGACGAGCGCCTGGTCTTCCTGATCGAGGAGGACGCGGAGCAGGCCGCCGGCCTGGCGGCCCAGCTCCGTCATTACGGCTACCGTGTGCGCATCCTCGACCGGCATGGCGAGGACCTCGCCGCCGAGGTGGAGCTGGAGCATCCGGACCTGCTGATCGTGGACCTGATGTTCCGGGAGGGTCCGCTGGCCGGAGCCCGGGCGATCGAGGGCATCCACCGGTCGCGCATCCCCGGTTTTCCGCCGCGCGTGATCTTCCTTTCGGTGCGGAGCGACCTGGAGGCCCGGCTGGCGGCGCTGCGGGCCGGAGGGGACGCCTACTTCACCAAGCCCGTGGACATCGGCTCGCTGGTCGAGAAGCTCGACCTCCTGACCGAGCGCCACACAGGCTCACGCTACCGCGTCCTGATCGTCGAGGACGATCCCGACCTCGCGGTCGAGTACGCCGTGATGCTGGATGCCGCGGGCATGGATACCGAGGCCATCTGCGAGCCGCTGCAGCTCATGGAGCCGCTCTACAGCTTCAGGCCCGACCTGATCCTGATGGACGTCCACATGAACGGCTGCACCGGGCCGGAGCTGGCGGCCGTGCTCCGCCAGCAGGAGAGCTATCTGAGCACGCCGATCATCTTCCTCTCCGGCGAGGAGGATGTCGACGAGCAGCTCGCGGCGATCGATCTCGGCGGTGACGAGTTCCTCACGAAGCCGGTCGATCCCGCGCACCTGGTGACCGCGGTCTCGATCCGGGCGCGCCGCGGCAGGACGCTCCAATCCCTGATCTCGCACGACGGCCTTACCGGGTTGCTCAACCACAGCAACCTGAAGCTGCACCTGGAGGCCGAGCTGTCGCGGGCGTCCCGCGAAGACTCCGACGTGGCCTACGCCATGATCGACCTGGATTTCTTCAAGTCGATCAACGACACCCACGGCCACGCCGCCGGAGACCGCCTGCTGCGCAGCCTCGGCTTGTTCCTGCGGCAGCGGTTGCGGCGCTCGGACGTTCTGGGCCGCTACGGCGGTGACGAGCTGGCGGTGATCCTGCCGCGGACGAACGGCGCCATCGCGCTGCAGGTGCTGGAGCGCATCCGGGCGAGCTTCGCCGAGCTCCGGCACCGCGTGGGGGAAACCGAGATCGGCGCCACCCTGAGCTGCGGCATCGCGACCTATCCCGCCCACCCCACCGCCGGCCTGCTCGTGCAGGCGGCCGACGCGGCGTTGTATGCGGCCAAGCGGGCGGGGAGGAACCGGGTGGAGTTGGGGTGAGGTCAACTCCACTCGTTCTTCTGCACCACCGGCAACTGCAACGCCCGCTCGCGGTCCAGGTCGAGCGAGCCTACGTGAAGCGCCAGCGCATGCGGTCCACGTTGGAGCGCACCGCTCCGACGGTCGGGTCGACGCTGGCGACGGCGATCTGGATCAGTCTCATCAGGTTTCTAAAAGATCTCCAGCTCGGGGACTACCGAGGCAATATCGTCGAAGTCCCGGTCGCTGTGCAGAAGAAGCAGGTCGTTCTCGATCGCGATCTGTGCCACCAGACAGTCAATCGTGCTCCGGATGGTGATCCCCTTGCGGCGGCAACGATAATAGATCCGGGCGGCCTCGGTGTAAGTCGTGAGAGGGTCCTGGGGATGATAGTAACGCTGAGATCGGAGGTAAGCATCCAGGCGAGCGAAGCTCACATCCGAATCTGTGCCTTGCAGGATTTTCCTGGTAGATGAGGGAGGTAATGCCGAATGGCTGGCTCTCGTCGAGGATCCGTTGGAACTTCTCGACGGATTCCGTGGATGTGCCTCGGAGGTAGTCGATCCAGACCGAGGTGTCCACAAGAAACATCTAGGCTTCCTCGGTACGCAGCCGCTTGTAGTCGTAATCCGGCCGAATTCCTCCTGACCCTCTCAGCTCTCGCACGTCGAGACGCCGCCGGTTCGC
Source organism: uncultured Holophagales bacterium (assembly GCA_963741305.1). Taxonomy (GTDB): domain Bacteria; phylum Acidobacteriota; class Thermoanaerobaculia; order Multivoradales; family UBA5704; genus DATMER01. The sequence continues at coordinate 2,527,053 of CAVUHL010000003.1, forward strand.
AATGAACTCACGAAGCGCCAAATGGACGAGGTCTTTCTTGGTGCTCACCTTGGCATAGCGGAACGCCTCTTCAAGGAGAGAGTCATCCAGATCGATGTTGGTGCGCATGCCATACACCTCCTATGTGTATTGATGCTATCCCAGGCTGACCAAGCCGGCAAGTCTCAGGGGCGCGGTGGCGCGGGGTTACTCCCGGAGCGGCTCGATCCAGTCCCGCGTGCCGCGGGAGGCCCGGGCGAGGTTGGTATCAGGGTCGATCAGGGGCTGCTTGCGGCGGCCGTTGAAGGAGATCGAGGTAATCACCCGGACCTCCACGTCGCCGAGCCCGGCCTCGCGCAGCTTCCCCGCGAGATGGATGGCGAGCTGGCGCATCATCTCCGGGTCGTGTTCCATCATGCGCTGCTGCCGTGCGGTCACCGCCGCGTCCAGGTCGCTCAGTGGGAAGGTCCGGCCCGACCGGGGGTCCACGGCTACGAAGCGGACGGCTCCGCGCTTGTCCCGCAGCTTCATGCGCCAGGAGAAGCGGTGCCCCTCCTCGGTCCAGTCCACGTTGCCAGGATAGAGGAAGTGGCGGAAGGGCACGAGGAGCTGGACGGCGAGCCAGACGGCCAGGAGCGTCAGCACGAGCCCCTGCCGCGCCGGGGCGGCGGTCACTGCCTGGCGAAGCTTGCGGCTGGCCAGCCCCACTTTCCGAGGCCATTCCGGCTCCAGGTAGAGCCCCACCGCCGCCAGCATGAGCCAGGGAAAGATCCCGATCGAGAACAGCTCCGAGTTGGTCACATGAAAGATGAACGTCAGGATCAGCGCGGGGATGCGCGTCCGCCGCCAGAGCAGGGCCGGGATGACCAGCAGGTCGTAGAGCATCCCACCCCAGGAGAAGGCATAGGCGGCCCAGGCCTCCCGCAGGAACGGCAGCCGCAATCCGCCCTCCGTCCCCTCGCGGAGCCAGAGCCGCATGGGCTGGGCACGCAGGAGCCAGTCGGCGTTGATCTTGGCCAGCCCGCCGTAGAAGTACGCGATACCGAGCTGGAAGCGCAGCAGCCAGAGGCACCAGGCGGGCACCGTGTCCGACCGCAGCTTCGGCTTCAGCAAGGCATCGAGGGAGAAGGCCCGGTGCGCGGGGATGAAGATCATCAGGAACGCAACGAGGCTGATCAGGTAGAGGTGGTTCTGGTACTGGGCCGTGTCCAGGAGGAGCATGTAGCTGTGCCCGAGGCAGAACACGGCGCACGCCGCGCGGTAGGCGAGCCCCAACCCGATGAGCAGGGCCGAGACCGCCATGACCGCGAAAATCAGCTTCATGTTCCCTGCGTCTGCGCGCTCCACCCACTCGAAGCCGGGGTATTTGAACAGGAAGACCGGCGCCAGGTACGAGCTCTCCAGCCACCCTGCCGTGAAGTACTGGAGGACGTGCCAGAGCATGAGCAGGCCGAAGGCCGCTCGGAAGAGTGCGGTCGAGGCGACGTCCACCGGCTCGAACAGCCGCTGAAGGAGCGGCAAGTCCGTGGGCGGGCTTGGAATCTTTGTCGGAGAGACGCGCTTCATGATTTGCCGGGATTATAGTCCTGGCAGGTCGTGCTACCGTAAGCCCCGATGACATCCCGGACCGTTTACCTGATCGATGCCAGCCCGTACATCTTCCGCGCCTACTACTCGCTCCCGGGCAGCATCCGGGACCCCAAGGGAGTCAAGGTGGGCGCAGTCTACGGTTTCGCGAGCTTCCTACTCAAGCTGATCGCGGACGAGAAGGTCACCCACCTGGGAGTCGCCTTCGACCGCAACCTGAACGGCAGCTTCCGCAATCGTTTCTATCCCCCATACAAGGAGCAGCGCCAGCCTCCCCCGGCGGACCTCGTGGCACAGATCGATCCCAGCGTGGAGGTGGCCTCCGCGCTGGGGGCGTTCACCTGCATCGACGACGAGTACGAGGCCGACGACCTGATCGCGACCCTGACCGTCCGGCTCACCGCGGAGGGTCACGACGTGGTCATCGTGACCTCGGACAAGGACATGGCCCAGCTCGTGAGCGACCGGGTCTCCCTCTACGACTTCGGCAAGGGGGAGCGCTACACGCCCGCGGAGGTGCACGCGAAGTTCGGCGTGCGCCCCGACCAGATCACGGACCTCCTGGCGCTCGCGGGCGACCCGGTGGACAACATTCCCGGGGTGAAGGGGATCGGACCGAAATCGGCCGCCGAGCTATTGGAGGCCTACGGCCACGTGGAGGACCTCTACGAGCAGTTGGACGAGGTGCGCTTCGCCAAGATCCGGGCGGCCAAGAGCCTCTACGTCCGCCTGGCCGAGGGGCAGGACAACGCGCTCCTCTCCAAGGTCCTAGCTACCGCAGCCACGGATGCGCCGGTCAAGGCCGGTCTGGACGACCTGGCCTACGAGGGTGCCCACGCCGAGCGCGTGGACGAGCTCTTCACCCGTCTGGGCTTCAAAGGGATCAGGGACCGCGTTCCGGAGCGGACGCCTTGATCCGCTCCGGTCCGCGGCCCGGGTGCTCATGATTCTGCGAAGGCCCACATGGCTTCGTAGTGGGTCAGATCCTGCTTTTTCGCCAGATCGTCGATGCTCGTCACCAGGAAGGCGCCGACCCGCCGCGCGATCTCGTGCGCCAGGGGCTTTTTCGAGGTGAAGTCGGTGTTCGGGTAGCACTGGCGCCAGAACCACTCCAGCCGCGAGGTGAGCGCGCCGCCCAGGGTCAGCACCTGGCCCGGGATGGCGAGGATGCCGCGGTCCGCGATCTCCCGCATCAAGTACCGGCCGCGCTCGCCCGGCGGAACGGAGAGGTTGTGCGCCAGGACCAGGACGCTGCCCGGCGGGATCGCAGAGATGTCGCTGTTCTCCAACTCCTCTCCCCAGGTGGTGGAGATCTGGATACCCCCTCGCTCCAGGCACTCGTTCGTGAACCGGCCTTCGATCGATGGGAGCACCGGCAGGCCCGGGGGCGGCGGCTCCACGCCGGCGTCGTAAACCAGATCGCTGCACGCCAGGTCCTTGAAACCCTCGGCCAGGAGGTACTCCAGGATGCCCGCGCCCAGGGCGCCGGCCGAGCCGATCAGCGTATAGCGGGCGCTGCGGTCGCTCAGCAGGCCCACCGAGCCGATGCCTTCCATGATGCCGGAGACCGTGTACGAGGCCTTGCCGCCGCAGCCGCCGATACCGCAACGCACCCCGAGGACGTGCGGGGTGAAGATGGCCAGGTGATCCGCCAGGCCGGCATAGCGCCCGAAATCCGGTGTCAGCTTGAACCGGCCGCCCTTGGTGTTCAGGAAGTCCCCGATCTCCCGGAACACCTCCGCGATCAGGGCGGGGAACTCGGGATGCGACGGGTCCTTCAGGATGGCGTACAGCGCCTCCGTCTTGGGCCGCATGATGCAGCGCCCGCCTCCCACCCGGCTCTTCAGGTAACCCTTCGGAAGCTCCGGCTCCAGGTCCGCCAGCAGATCCGATTCCAGGGCGCGGTTGATCATGCCATTCTTGAGATGGCTCTCCTCGAGCATCAACCGCACCAGATCCTCTTCGGCATCGGCGTCGGAGGCGGACCATCGCACCATTCGGGTGCCGCCGTAGCAGTATTCGACGTCCGGGTCCTGGACACCCGCGACCCACGCATCACAAACCGGACTTGAAATAGTGTGAATGTCATAGCTCATTGCTCAACCCCTTGTTCCATTGCCTGATCCATCGGAGCAGGCGTCTTAGGAAATGAAACGGAAATAGCCGTTTTCGGAAAAGTCGAAGACCGGGCGCCGGAACCGCTCACTGGGCAGCGGGAACCCGGCGTCGAGGTACTGCTTGAGGAAGAAGGCCTCCTGCGGCGTGCGGATGCTCAGCCCCTCGACGACCTGCTCAGGCAGCACCGCCCCTTGCCGCGCGTGGTTGAAGAGACGGTTCTGCAGCCCCGTGCCGTCCGGCATCCGGACCTTGGGGCGCTCGGCGATGTAGTCCGGCAGCTCGTGCCGGAGGGCCTCCCGCAGGATCCACTTCTCGATCCCGTCCCGCAGCTTGAGGTGCATGGGGATGCGGTAGGCGAAGCTGAGGAAGTCCTTGTCCAGGAAGGGGACCCGTGCCTCGACCGAGTTCATCATGCTCGACCGGTCGACGCGCTGGAGGTCCGTGCGGTGGAGGTTGGCGACCCGGTACTTCATGAGCGCCGTCTTGTCGGGGTGCTCCCGGAAGAGGTCGTAGCCGGCGAGGACCTCGTCGCTTCCCTCGCCGCAGAGCGCCACCTTCATACCCTGGCGGTGGATCTCCCGGTAGACGTAGAAGCCGAGGCAGGAGTCCATGACGTCGATGCCTTCGAAGAACTCGGCCTCGTAGACCACCTTCGGGATGATCCCGACCATCTCGTCTTCCCGCAGGTAGGTGATGTGCTGCGGGATCCCGAGCTCCTCGCAGTAGCGGCGCGCCACCGCGATGTCGGAGGCGCCTTCGAAGCCGATCGTGAACGCCGTGACGTTCGGGTGGTGCTTGCGGGCGTAGTGGAGCACCGCGGTGCTGTCCAGGCCGCCGCTGAAGGTGACGGCGACCGGCAGGTCGGTCTGGACGCGCTTGCGCACCGCCTCTTCGAACAGCTCGCGGAAGCGGGCGACGATCTCGTCCTCCGGCAGGTCGAGGGGTTCGTCGACGAGGCGGAAGTAGCAGCCGACTCCGTCCTCGGCGACGAAGTGACCGGGCCGGAGGGTCTCGATCTGGCTCGTGAAGGAAGTGAGGCTCTTCTGCTCGGAAGCGAAGTACCAGGTGCCATCCACGGAGGCGTAGTAGAGCGGCTTGATCCCGATGTGGTCCCGCGCCGCGAAGAACGAGCCGCTCGCCCGGTCGTAGACGACGAAGGCGAACATCCCGTCCAGCTTTTCCAGCAGACGCTCCCGGCCCCACTCCTGGTAGCCGTGGATGATCACCTCGGTGTCGGTCCCGGTCCGGAACTCGCGCCCCGCGGCGTTCAGCTCCTGCTTGAGGTCATGGTAGTTGTAGATCTCGCCGTTGAAGACGGTCCAGACGGTGCCGGAGGCGTCCGAGATCGGCTGCCGGCCGGTGTCGCGGCCCACGATCGCCAGGCGGTTGGTGCCCATGGCGAACTCGTCGTAGGCCGCGATCTCGCCGCGGTGCTCGCGGTCGCCCCGGTAGGCGATCGGCTCGAGCATTGCCGAGAGGAACCGCGAATTGGCTTCAGCTCCAGGAAGGTGACTGCGCTGGATGATGGCAGAAATACCGCACATTCTTATAAGTCCCTCAAGTCACTGATCACTGAAAGGGGTAAGGCTGGGGGGAGAAGGAGCGGGGATTGGGTTGGCGCAATGGAGGAATAGAGGACATTCACTGCCGCAGTCTCCGGCGTGCCCCAGCCGCCTTGACGACCCGCCCCAGGCGGCGAATGGCCTCCTCGATGCGCTGCGGCGGGTTGCTCGCGAAGCTCAGGCGCAGGCAGTGACTGGCGTGGCCGCCCTCCTTGCTCGCGAACACGCTGCCTGGAGAGAAGGCCACCTGCTCGGTCGCCACCGCAGTCCGCAGCAGCACGGTGGCATCCATCTCCCGTGGCAGCTCGACCCAGACGAACATGCCGCTCGACGGCACGTTCCAGCGCACCTCCGCCGGGAGGTGCTCGTCCAGGGCGCTCAGCATGGCATCGCGCCGCCGGCGGTACTCCGCCCTGATCTTGTCCAGGTGCTGCGGCATGCCCCCGGCCTCCAGGTAGGCCGAGATCGTCCGGAAGCTGAACGACGGCGTGTCGAGGTCCGCCGCGTGTTTGAGCATGGACAGCCGCGGCGCCAGCTCCTCGGGAACGATCGCCCAGCCCGCCCGCAGTGCCGGGGCGAGGATCTTGGAAAACGAGCCCAGGTAGAAGACCCACTTGTCGTCCAGAGCGCGCAGCGGAGGCTCGGGCTTCTCGCCGTAGTAGAGGAAGCCGTAGGCGTCGTCCTCCAGGATCGGCACGCCGTACGTCCGGGCCAGATCCACCAGGCGGTGCCGCTTCTCCACGCTCATGCTCACGCCGAGAGGGTTGTGCCCCTCGGTGACCACGTAGATGAGGCAGGGCCTCGCGCCGCGCACCAGGAGCGACTCCACCTGGTCCACGTCGATGCCGGTCTGCGGGTCGGTCGAGACGGTCAGGATCTCCACCTGCTGGCGCTTGACCGCCAGTTGGATGCCGTCGTAGACCGTCTCTTCGAGAATGACCTGGGAGCCCGGATCAATGAGCAGCCGGCAGAGCAGGTCCATGGCCTGTTGCGAGCCGGTGGTGAGGAAGATCTGCTCGGGCCGGACCCGGACTCCCCGCACCGCCATCAGCTCCGCGATCTGCGCCTTGAGCGGCTTCAGCGGGGGCGAGTACTGCATGCATCCGGGGTCGGTGGCGAGCAGGTGCGCGGCGGCCTCGGCCAGCGCGGCCATGGGGAACAGGTCCGCGGCGGGCAGGCCCACGGCCAGGGAGAGGATGCCTGGCCGCGTGGCCAGCTCCATGACCTCGCGCAGCCCGGAGAGCTGGATCTCCGCCATGGAGCGGGCGAGGCGCACCTCTTTCGTTGGGGAGATGGGCTTGGCTTGTAGGATTCTGGACATGGCGGCAGAGTAGGCCCTATACGCAACGGTGCATCAGGACGGGGAAACGGGACAAGACCCGGCGGGCAGCCGTGCTGCCCGCCGGGCGGACCGGTCTGCCTACTTGCCGCTGACCCGGATGTAGTGGCCTTCCATCACCCTGACCTCCGAGCCGTCGGCAAAGGTGTAGAACTGCTCGTAGTAGATCTTGTCCTTGTCGACGAAGGTGAACGTGTCCCGCTTCTCGAAGCTGTCGCCGGTGAGCGGGTCGTCCTCAGCGCCCTTGAAGACCAGGGCGTTCCTGGAGCGGATGTATTGGCCGGTCGAGTAGGTGCCGCGCGGGTCCCAGTCGGCCAGGAAGATGCGGTAGAAGTGCTTTTTCCCACCGTTGTAGCCCATCGTCACCCGGCCCTTGGTCTTGTTCGTCTTGAACTCGGTGGTGAAGTCGGTGTCGATGAAGGAGTCGCCCAGGATCCATTTCGCTTCGAGCCTGTCCTTTATGGTCGCTGCGACCGGAGGAGTGCCGTGCATCAGGATATTGAAGGTCCCCTCCCAGGTGCCCACGAGACGGCCGAGGATCTCCATCTTGTCCTCCGGCCGGATGAGCTTGGTGAATGCCGCCTTGTCGGCCGTGTCCTTCTCGGCTTCCTTGACGGTCTGCTGCGCCGCGAGCGGCAAGACGAAGGCGATGTTCACCAGGATCATCGCCAGGGTGTACAAGCACTTCTTCATTCGTAGTCTCCTTGCATCTAGTGCGATTCGTCATAGGCGCGGAGCGCGCTCGACTCCAGGCGGCCCGCCTCGGCGTGGGTCAGCAGGCCCACGTGCGGATGGCGGAGGTCCTTGAGCGACTCCTTGACACACTTTGCGTAAACCTTGCGGCTCACCGCCGCGTCGAAGCTGCACGGGATCTCGGGCAGCACCAGCCGCTCGGAGGCTGCGACGTTGTAAAGCCGGTTGCGGACACCGCCCGGCCACTGCACCTCGACCGTGCCGCTGGTCGCGGCGCCCATTCCGGCCTGGGCCGTCAGGCTGTTCTGCGAGGCGTAGCTCGAACCGCCCAGCACCGGGATGAGCGTCGGCTGCCCGCCCGCGGGGGTGAAGCGGACGATCGCGCCAATGGCATCCCGGTTCACGCGGCCGGCGGACACCTGGTTGTCGACCAGGTCCACCGTGCCCACGAGGTCGAAAGCGGCCGAATGGTTGGAGTTGCCGCTGTTGATCTCGACCGAGAGCGAGCCGGCCAGACGCGGCAAGCCGAGCCAGAGGAAGGTTTCTGGATCGGCCGTCGGCACCGCGGCCGGGACGAAGCCCGAGGCGGCGACCACGTCGAAGGGCGAGCCCAGGGGGTACGAAAAGTTCGGGATGCGCAGCGTGCCCGGCGGGACGTCGAAGCTCGACACGGTCACGACGTCGACGAATCCATCCTCGTTGAAATCGCCCGTGGCCAGGCCCTCGACGTTGCGGTCCTGGTGATTCGTCGAGCCGGCGAGCGCCGCGTTGTCCCAGATGAAGCTCGCCGAGCACCCTTGGTTGTTGAGGACTACCCCGGGGTTGCTCTCTTCCCAGAACAATGGATACTCCCAACCCCCGTGATAGACGATGTCTGAATCCCCGTCGTTGTCGTAGTCGGCCATTGCCGCTCCCCAGCCGGTGGGCGTCGTCACCAGGGCGCCCACGCCGGGATCCGCGAAGGTGCCGTCGCTTTGACCCAGGAACCAGCGGGATGCCCAGGTGCCGGGCGGCCAGAAGCCCGGAAAGAAGCTGTAGTCGCCGATATTGGAGAGGAACATGTCGAACCGGCCATCGCAATTGACGTCACCGAAAGCTACGCTGCGCCAGTCGCCGTTGTGGTCGAGCCCGAGGTCCAGCGTCACATCCGTGAAATGGCCGGTGCCGTCGTTCTTGAACACCCTGGGATACCCGGCGGGGTTCGGAGCGTCGTGCTGATCCTGGGCAATCACGGCGTCGAGGTCGCCATCCATGTCGATGTCGATCAGCGACGCGGCCCAGGAGGTGAGCGCCGCGCCCGGCACGGCCAGGCCCGCCAGCTCGCGCAGGCCGGAGACCTGGCTCTGGTCGGCGAAGACGTTGCCGCCCGCGTTGATCAGGAGCTGGTTGTGCTCGTGGCGGGTGAAGGGCTCCGAGAAGATGCGAATGCTCTTCAGGTCGAACGCGTTGGCCACCAGGATGTCGAGCAGGCCGTCGCCGTCGACGTCGCCCATGGCGCAGGAGGTCGAGGTCTTGCCTTCGCTGCCCGTGCCGGACGCCGCCGTGATGTCCTCGAACGTGCCGTCCCCCTGGTTCTCCAGCAGGCGGTTGTCCTTGTAGCCGGTGACGAAGATGTCGAGGTCGTTGTCGTTGTCGATGTCGCCGTAGCAGATGCCCTGGCTGTCCTGCGCGGTCAAGGTGGCGCCGGCCGCCTGCGCCACGTCCTCGAACTGAACCTGGCCGGTCTCGCGCAGCAGGTTGCGGAACAGGCTGTTGGGCGTACCCGGGCCGTTGGCGACGTAGATGTCCGCGTCCCTGTCGCCGTCGAAGTCGAGGACGGCCACGCCAGGGGCACCGTAGGTCTTGAGCGGAGAGTTGCGGTATTCGGTCTCGACGTCGATCAGGCTGTCCGCTACGAACGCCTCCTGGATGGCGAGGCGCGCCGACGGCGTGCGGCCGTAAACGAGGCCGGAGCCGCCGTTCGCGGCGATGTCCTGAAAGGTGACGGCCGAGGCCGCGGGAAGGGTGGCGGCGGCCAGGAGCGCCGAAGCCACGGTGGCGCGAAGGGATCGCGTCGCGGTTTTCATACTCTCTTCCTCCAAAGATTGATGCCTTCGATGGGTATGAACTGCACCTGTAATGCTCTGTGCCCGAGCGGCACCAAAGAGGGACGTTTTCCGATGAGAAACGAAAGATGTCTTTGAAGCGAAGGTTGCGCGCGGCCGGCAAGTTCCTTCTGATCGGCATCCCTTCGCTGATCCTGATCCTCGTGCTGATCGCGGTCTGGCTCGTCCGCCGGTCGTGGCCGCAGGAGAGCGGCAAGGTCACGGTGCAGGGACTCTCCGCTCCTGTCGAGGTGGTGCGCGACGGCTGGGGAGTGCCGCACCTCTACGCGAAGAACGAGCGGGACCTGTTCTTCGCCCAGGGGTACGTGCACGCCCAGGACCGGCTCTGGCAGATGTGCTTCAACCGCGAGGTCGGCAGCGGGCGGCTCTCTTCACTGTTCGGCTCCGGCGCCCTGCCTACCGACCGCTACCTGCGGACGCTCGGCCTGCGCCGGCTGGCCGAACGCGACCTCGCCCTCGCCTCACCGGAGACCCGCGGCTTCCTGGAGGCCTACTCCGCCGGGGTGAATGCGTTTCTCACCACGAACGCAGGGAAGCTGCCGGTCGAGTTCCGCATCCTCGGGATCGATCCCCAGCCCTGGACGCCTCTCGACAGCCTGACCTGGACGCGCATGATGGGGCTCAATCTGAGCCTGAACTCGCCGCTGGAGCTGGCACGGGCGCGCCTGGTGCCGAAGCTGGGGATCGAGCGCGTACGGCAGCTCATCCCGCTCTATCCGAAGGACGGGCCAGTCATTATCAGCGGAGGCGTCAGCGGAGGCGAAGGCAGGCCGGTTCCCGCTTCCCCGCTCGCCAGCCTGCTGCCGCTCACCCCCGGCGAGAGTTGGGCGAGCAACGGCTGGGCGGTCCACGGCAGCCGCACGTCGACGGGCAAGCCGATCCTCGCCAACGACACCCACCTCGGGCTCGGCATGCCCTCGGTCTGGTACGAGGTCGGCCTGCACGGCGGCCGCTACGACAATGCCGGGTTCTCCTTCCCCGGGCTGCCGTTCGTGATCGTCGGCCAGAACAAGAGGATTGCCTGGGGGATCACCAACCTCAACGCCGACGTCCAGGACCTCTACCTGGAGAGGCTCGACAATCCCAAGAGCCCGACCGCAGCTCTCTTCAACGGGCAATGGGAGAAGCTCTCGCGGATTTCCGAGGGCATCCCGGTCAAGGGCGGCGATCCCGTGCCCTACGAGGTGCTCTCGACCCGGCATGGGCCGCTGATCCATGGGGCGCTGCCGGACTGGCAGGGCGCTCCGCCCATGGCCCTCGCCTGGGCCGCCGCGGACGGCAGCCGTCTGGCCGACGCGCTAGCAAAGCTAGGCCGCGCCGGCTCCTGGGGGGAATTCCGCCAGGCGCTCTCGCTGTGGGATTCGCCGAGCCTCAACTTCGTCTACGCGGACGTGGACGGAAACATCGGCTATCAGGCGACGGCGCGCACGCCGATGCGTGCCGCCGGGCACGACGGCCTCTCCCCCGTTCCCGGCTGGGACGGCCGCTACGAGTGGCGCGGCACGATCCCCTTCGAGGAGATGCCGAGCTCGCTCAACCCGCCGTCGGGCTTCATCGTCACCGCGAACAACCGTGTGGTGGGCGACGAGTACCCCTACCCGCTCACCTACGACTGGCCGCCTCCCGAGCGCGCCCGGCGGCTGGAGGAGCTGCTCGCGGCCGAGCCGAAGCTCACGCTGGAGCGGGCGCGGGAGATCCAGCTCGACACCTTCTCGGCTCTGGCGCGGGACCTGCGGCCCTATCTCCTGGCGGTGAAGCCCAAGGGGGAGATGGAAACCGCGGCGCTCGAAAAGGTCAAGGCCTGGAATCTGCGTTTCGATCCGGACCAGGCTGGGGCGTCCGTCTTCACGGCCTGGGTGCGCGCCCTGCGGCCCGGCATCTTCGAGGACGAGATCGGCGCCGATCTGGCGAAGTCTGTCGGAGGCCTGGTCTACGCGCAGACCGACATGCTGACCGGACTGATGGCCCGGCCGCGCGACCCCTGGTTCGACGACCGGCGGACCCCCGTGGTGGAGACCCGCGACGAGATCGCGGTCAAGGCCTTCTCTCAAGCAGTTGCTGAGTTGACGGGCGCGTTTGGCGAGTCGCCGGACACTTGGACTTGGGGACGCGTGCAGACCGCGGCTTTCGCGCACGCGCCCTTCGGGCTTTCCGGTGTAGCGCCGCTGGAGAAGGTCTTCAACAGCAGCGCGGTGCCGGCCCCGGGCTGGGAAGGGGCTGTGAACCTCGCGGGCTCCGACCCGGCGAAGCCGTACCGGGTGGCATTCGGCGTGGCACAGCGTTTCCTGGCGGACCTTGCGGACCTCGGGATGTCGCAGGCGGTGAACAGCACGGGCCAGTCGTCGCTGGTGTTCCACCGCCACCGGGAGGACCAGGCGCCGCTGTGGAGCAGCGGCCGCTACCGTCCCATGCTCGCGAGCCGCGAGGCAGTAGACAGGGAGGCTGAGGGTCGATTGATCCTGATGCCTGAAGGAGAAGAGAAGTGACCGAAGAGACCCTGGTCGAAATCCTGCGCCGTCGCGCCGAGGAGCAGCCGGACCGGCTCGCATACGCGTTCCTGCCCGACGGCGAGGAGGACGAACAGAGCCTGACCTACGCCGAGCTGCACGCGCGCGCCACCTCCTTCGCCGCTCGGCTGGAGCAGATGGGCGCTCGAGGCGGCCGCGCTTTGCTCCTCTACCCGACTGGTCTCGACTACGTCACGGCCTTCTTCGGCTGCCTCTGCGCCGGCACGGTCGCCGTGCCCGCCTACCCGCCGCGGCCCAACCGTCCCATGCCGCGCATCCACGCCATCGTGGCCGACGCCGGAGCAACAGTGGCACTCACCACCTCGCGCATCTTCGCCGGAATGGAACGCCGCGTCGCCGACCTGCCAGACCTGAAGGCGCTCTCCTGGCTGGCTACGGATGAGGTCCAAGACGCCTCGGCGGAGTGGCGAAACCCCGGAATCCGGCACGACGACCTCGCCTTTCTTCAATACACGTCGGGCTCGACCGCGACGCCCAAGGGCGTGATGGTCAGCCACGGCAACCTGATGCACAACGAGGAGCTGATCCGGCGCGCCTGCGGGCACTCTGCCGACACTCCGATCGTGAGCTGGCTGCCGCTCTACCACGACCTCGGGCTCATCGGGAACCTGCTCCAGGCGCTCTACGTCGGAGCGCCCTGCACCCTGATGACGCCCGTGTCGTTCCTGAAGAGCCCGATCCGCTGGCTCGACGCGGTGTCGCGCTTCCGCGGGTACTGCAGCGGCGGCCCCAACTTCGCCTACGACCTCGCGGTCCGCAAGACCACGCCGGAGCAGCGCGAGGGACTCGACCTCTCCTCCTGGGGCGTGGCCTTCAACGGCGCCGAGCCGGTGCGCAAGGAAACCTTGGAGCGCTTCGCAGAGGCCTTCGCGCCCTACGGCTTCCGTACGGACGCGCTCTTCCCCTGCTACGGCCTGGCCGAGACTACGCTGATCGTCACGGCCGGAGGCGCGGGCTCCGGGGCTGTCCATCGCAGCTTCGATCCGCGGGAGCTCGGTCAGGACCGTGCCGTCCAAACCGATACAGGCCGGGATCTGGTGGGTTGCGGCCTGCCGCTCGGAGATCTCCAAGCCGCGATCGTCCAGCCGGAGACGCTGGAACGCCTACCCCCGCAGAGCGTGGGCGAGATCTGGGTGGCTGGCGGCAGCGTGGCGCAGGGCTACTGGAACCGGCCCGACGTGACGACCGAAATATTCGGAGCGCGCGCAGCGGACGGCTCCGGCCCTTGGCTGCGGACCGGCGACCTCGGCTTCCTGGCCGCGGACGGCGAGCTGTTCATCACCGGACGCCGGAAGGACCTCCTGATCCTGCGCGGTGGCAACCACTACCCACAGGACATCGAGCGCACCGTCCAGGCTAGCCATCCGGCCCTGGTGCCTGGAGCCGCGGCGGCTTTCGCGGTCGAGGCTGGAGGTGAGGAGCGGCTCGTCGTAGTGCAGGAGGTCCAGCGCACCGAGCGGCGGACCGGCGTGCAGGAGATCGCCGCGGCCGTGCGCGCCGCGGTGGCCGACGAGCACGAGCTGCCGCTCTATGCCCTGGTGTTGATCAGGCCCGGAACCATCCCCAAGACGACCAGCGGCAAGATCCAGCGCTCCCGCTGCCGCGAGGAGCTGCTGGCTGGCCATCTCTCCGTGGTCTCCGAGTGGTGGGAGGCGCCGCTCGCCGCCTCCCTGCCCGGCGCGCCGGCTGCGTCGGTGGCCGATGGCGTCAATCGCTGGATCGCCTCCCTTGTCGCTACTGCCACGGGAGTGCGGCCGGAGGAGATCGACCCTGCTCTGCCGGTCGCCCACTACGGGCTCGACTCGCTGAGAGCGGTGGAGTTGCTCCACGCTGTCGAGATCGGCACCGGCGCGTCGCCTTCCCTGGAGAGCCTCTGGGGAGGAATGACGGTGGCCGAATTGACGGCGGCGGCTCTCGCAGGGAAGAAGGCCGAAGTGGAAACCCGGGTAGAAGAGGCCGGCGACCATCCACTGACGCCTGGGCAGAGCGCGCTCTGGTTCCTCGACCAGTTGGAGCCGGGCAACGCGGCTTACAACATCGCGAGCGCCGCGGAGGTGGTGGGCGGCGTCGACGCCTCGGGCCTGCGCGCCGCGTTCCAGGCGCTGGTGGACCGCCACCCGGCGCTGCGCACCACCTTCCCCGCGGTGGACGGCGCGCCCGTGCAGCGCGTCCACGCTCATTGGACGGTGGACTTCGCCGAGGCGCACCTCGGTGGCGAGGATCTGCGGGAGCGTCTGGCCGTGGAAGCCGCGCGGCCGTTCGATCTGGAAAACGGGCCGTTGCTCTCCGTGCGGCTCTTCCATCGGGATGGCGCCGATCCGGTGCTCTTCCTGGCGGTCCACCACATCGTCGCCGACCTTTGGTCGCTTGCAGTGATGACTCGCGACCTCGGTGCTTCGACGCTCCCGGAGCTGCCCCTCTCCTATGCCGACCACGCCCGTCAGCAGATCGCCATGCTGGCCGGACCCGAGGGAGAGCGGCTGCTCGCGTTCTGGCGCGAGGCGCTCGCGGGCGAGCTGCCCCCGCTCGACCTGCCGACCGACCGGCCGCGTCCACCTGTGCAGACCTACCGCGGGGCCGCGGAGCGAGTGAGTCTGACATCCGAGCTGCGCGAGTTGGCCCGGACCGCGGGCACCTCTCCATTCATGACGTTAGCCGCGGCCTTCGCCGCCCTGCTCCACCGTTACACCGGGCAGACCGGCTTTGCTCTGGGCACGCCGACCGCCGGACGGCGGCGTGCGGCACTGGCGGATGTGGTCGGCTACTTCGTCAACCCGGTCGTTCTGCGCGCCGACCTCGATGGGGACCCTGGCTTCGGCGAGTTGCTGGGCCGCATGCGCGCCGCGTCGATCGCCGCGGCCGAGCACCAGGAGATGCCCTTCCCTACCGTGGTCGAGCGCCTCGGAAACCTCGGCGTTGAGCGCGATCCCAGCCGCTCGCCGTTGTTCCAGGCCATGTTCGCCTACCAGGGCGTGCCGGCCGCGGCCGATCCGGCCCTCGCTGCCTTCGCGCTCGCCGAGGAGGGAGCCGAGATCCGGATGGGCGGCCTGCGGCTGCGCCATCTGCCGCTGCCGCAGCACACGGCGCAGTTCGAGCTGACGCTCTCCATGGGCGAGGTGAACGGCGGCTTTGGCGGCACGCTCGACTACAACACCGACCTCTTCGACGCCGCCACGGCTGGACGCCTGGCGCGCAACCTCGCGGTGCTCCTGTCGGCCGCGGTCGCCGATCCGTCGCGGCCCATCGCCGAGCTGCCGCTTCTCACCGGCGAGGAGCTGCGCGAGGTCGTGCACGGCTGGAACGCCGCCCACGCCACTCGTCCCGCGGTCCCGGTCCATCGCCTCTTCTCCGAGCGGGCGGCCGAGGCGCCGGACGCGGTCGCCGTGGTCTTCCGCGGCGAGCGAGTGACCTACGGCGAGCTCGATCGCCGCGCCGGCCGCATCGCCGGCAAGCTTCGGGAGTTTGGCCCAGAGAGCCTCGTCGGCCTCTGCTCCGAGCGCTCGCCCGACCTGATCGCGGCGATCCTGGGCATCCTGCGCTCCGGCGCCGGCTGGCTGCCGCTCGATCCCGAAACGCCCGCCGAGCGCCGCGCCTTCATGCTCCGCGATTCGGGCGCCGTGGAGCTTCCCGTTGGTGAGAGTGAGGCGATCGCCGGACCAGAAACCCAGCCCGGAAACGTCGCCTGCGTCCTCTACACCTCGGGCTCGACCGGCGAGCCCAAGGGCGTGGTCCTGGAGCACCGCCACCTGTCGGCCCTGGTCTCCTCCTTCGCCGAAAGCTACGCGCCGGGACCCGGCGACGCGATTCTGCCGCTCACGTCCATCGCCTCGGCGAGCTTCGTGGGCGAGATCCTGCCGCTGCTCGCCACCGGCGGCACCGTGGTCCTCCCCGCCAAGGAGGAGATGCTCGGCGCCGCCTCGATCCTGGAGCTGGCGGCGCGCCACGGCGTCACGATCCTGAGCACCGTGCCCTCGCTCCTGGCTATGCTCAACGCCGCGTCCGAAGAGCTGCCGCGCCTGCGCCTGGTGCTCTCCGGCGGCGAGGCCCTGGCGCCGGGAGACGTGGACCGGCTGCTCGGACGGACGCGGATCATCAACGGCTACGGCCTCACCGAGACCACGGTCTGCTCGACCATCCACGAGGTAGAGGCCCGCGACCTGGAGGAGGGACGGACCCTGCCGATCGGCCGGCCGCTTGCCAACCACCGGATCTACGTGCTCGACGGCCGGCTCGCTCCACGGCCGGCCGGCTGCGTGGGCGAGGTCTTCGTGGCCGGCGAGGGGGTGGCCCGCGGCTTCGCCGGCCGGCCCGCCGAAACGGCTCTGCGCTTCCTCCCCGATCCGTTCGTTGACGGCGAGCGCATGTACCGCACCGGCGATCTGGCTCGCTGGCGCTCGGACGGCAGCGCGCTGGAGTACCTGGGCCGCATCGATCATCAAGTCAAGATCCGCGGCCACCGCATCGAGCTGGGCGAAATCGAAGCTGCGCTCGGTCGCCATCCGGCCGTGCGCGAGGGCGCGGTCGCGTTGCGTGACAAACAGCTCGTCGCCTGGGTCGTCCTCAACGGCAAGGTCCGCCCCTCTGAGCTTCTCGCCTTCCTGCGCGAACGGCTCCCGGCCCCCATGGTGCCCGCGGCAATTATGGAGATCCCCGTCCTGCCGCTCAGCACGAACGGCAAGGTGGACACCGCATCCCTTCCGACTCCCGAACGTGCGAGCGAAGCAGGCCAGAACGCGCCGCGCGGCGAGATCGAGCGCGCCATTGCCGCAGTCTGGCAGGAGGCCCTCGGTGTACCACGGGTGGGCATCCACGACAACTTCTTCGACCTGGGCGGCCACTCGCTCCTGATGGCCAAGGTCCACGCCCGCCTGCAGGAATTCCTGTCCGGCCTCTCGCTGATCGACCTGTTCAAGCACCCCACGATCGCGGCGCTCGCACGCTCGCGTTCCGGCGAGACCGAGCCGGCCCCCACTGCCCGCCCGATCCCGACGGGCGAGCGCGTGGACATCGCGGTCATCGGCATGAGCGGCCGCTTCCCGGGCGCTCGCAACGTCCACGAGCTCTGGCGCAACCTGGTCGAGGGGACCGAGTCGATCAGCCGCTTCACGGACGAGCAGCTCCTGGAGGCCGGCGTCCCCCAGTCGCTGGTCGACAACCCCAACTACGTCAAGGCCAAGGGAATCCTGGGCGGGGTCGATCGGTTCGACGCGGCGTTCTTCGGCTTCAGCCCGCGCGGCGCCGAGCTGACCGATCCGCAACACCGGGTGTTCCTGGAGTGCGCTTGGGAAGCGCTCGAGACGGCCGGCTACGACTCCGCCCGTTATCCGGGACGTATCGGAGTATTCGCCGGCCAGAGCATGAACACCTACTGGCTCAACAACCTCTACCACCACATCGACCTCGTGGCCTCGCTCGACAGCCTGCAGGCCGCGATCGGTAACGACAAGGACAGCCTGACCACCGAGGTCTCATACCGTATGGACCTCAAAGGTCCGAGCGTGCTCGTCCAGTCCTCGTCCTCGACCTCGCTCACAGCGGTCCACTACGCCTGCCAGAGCCTCCGGCATGGCGAGTGCGAGATGGCGCTCGCGGGCGGCGTCTCCATCCACCTGCCGGAGGTCTCGGGCTACCTCTACCACGAGGGTGGGACCACCGACCCGGAGGGGCACTGCCGTACCTTCGACGCCGAGGCCAAGGGGTTCGTCAGCGGCCACGGTGCCGGCGTCGTGGTGTTGAAGCGCCTGACCGATGCGTTGGCCGACGGCGACGACGTTCTCGCTGTGATCAAGGGCTCGGCATGCAACAACGACGGCTCGCACAAGGTGAGCTACATGGCACCCAGCGTCGACGGCCACGCCGAGGTGGTGCGGCAGGCGCAGGAGTCGGCCGGCGTGACGCCCGAATCGATAACCTATGTAGAAGCCCACGGTACGGGCACGCTGCTCGGCGACCCGATCGAGGTCGCGGCGCTCACCCAGGCCTTCCGCGCCGGCACGGACCGGACGGGCTTCTGCGCGCTGGGCTCGGTCAAGACGAACATCGGCCACCTCGACACGGCGGCCGGCATCGCAGGACTCATCAAAACCGTCCTCTGCCTGAAGCACCGGACTGTGCCGGGCATCCTGCACTTCCGCAGCCCGAACCCGAAGATCGACTTCGAGTCGAGCCCCTTCTTCGTCAACAACAGCCTGCGTCCCTGGGAGACGCCGGATGGAATGCCCCGCCGGGCGGGCGTCTCCTCCCTCGGAATGGGCGGCACCAATACCCACGTGGTCCTGGAGGAAGCTCCCTCCCGCGAGGAGACGGAACAGCCGGCGCGCCCGCTCTCCCTCCTGGTCCTCTCGGCGCGCACCCCTACGGCCTTGGAGACGCTGACGGACGACCTCGCCAGCCATCTGCAAGTTCAGGAACAGGCGCTCGCTGACGTCGCCTGGACTCTCCAGACCGGGCGCAAGCTCTTCCCCCACCGGCGCACCGTGGTCGCCGCCACCGCACTCGAAGCGGCGGACCTGCTGGCCGCGCGCGACCCGGAGCGGGTGCTCACCGCGGCCGAGGAGCTGCGGGAACGGCCGGTCGCCTTTCTCTTCTCCGGCCAGGGAGCGCAGTACCCGGGCATGGGACGCGGGCTCTACGAGGTCGAGCCGGTCTTCCGTGAGGAGATCGACCGCGCCTCGGACCTGCTGCTCCCCCATCTCGGCCTGGACCTGCGCACGGTCCTCTATTCGGAAGATGCCGAGCGCCTGCGTCAGACCGCGCTCGCGCAGCCCGCGCTGTTCGCGGTCGAGCATGCCCTGGCCCGGCTCCTGATGAGCTGGGGCATCCGGCCGGATGCGCTCCTCGGCCACAGCGTGGGCGAGATCACCGCGGCCTGCCTGGCTGGCGTCTTCTCGCTCCCCGATGCCCTCGCCTTCGTGGCCCTGCGCGGCCGTCTGATGCAGGCGATGCCGCCGGGCGCCATGCTCGCCGTGCCGCTCCCGGAGCTCGAGGCCGAAGCGCTCGCCGCCTCTCACGGGGTGGCGCTCGCCGCGGTCAACCGGCCCGACATCACTGTGCTTTCGGGACCGAACGACGCAATCCAGGCGCTGACCGCGGAACTGGCCGCGCGGGGCATCGAGGGCCGGCCGCTCGTCACCTCGCACGCCTTCCACTCCGCCATGATGGACCCGGTAGTCCCCGAACTGCGGGCTGCGGCCGCAAGCTTCGCTCTCCACCCGCCGCGCATCCCGTTCCCCTCGAACCTGACTGGTACCTGGATCCGGCCCGAGGAGGCGACTGATCCAGACTATTGGGCGCGGCAGATGCGCGGCGCCGTGCGCTTCGCGGCCGGGGTCGCCGAGCTGCTTACCGAGCCCGGCCGGGCACTCGTCGAGGTCGGGCCGGGCAACGCGCTTGCCACGGCCGCGCGCCAGCACCCGCTCCGCGCCGCGACACAGCCTGTGCTCACCACCCTGCGCCACGCCCGGGAAAAGAAGGACGACTCGGGTCTGCTCTTCGAAACCGTGGGCCGGCTCTGGGCGGCCGGGGTGGAGGTCGACTGGCAGGGTTTCCACGCCGGCGCGCCGCGGCGGCGGGTGGAGCTGCCCACCCATCCGTTCGAGCGCCAGCGCTACTGGATCGAGCCCAAGAAGGCCGAGGAAGTGAGGCGGGGTCCCTCGGCGGATCTCGCGGACTGGTTCCACCTGCCCGTCTGGAAGCGGGCGGGGCGGCTGCAGCCCTCCGCGATCGAAGGGACCTGGCTCATCCTCGCGGACCGGGGCGGCCTGGGAGATCTCCTCGCCGCGAAGCTCCGCGCAGCCGGGGCCGAGGTGAGCGTCAGCGAGAGCATCCCGGAAGGTTTGTCCCCGGCGCAGATCGTCCACCTCCGCAGCCTCGACGCGGGGACGGTCGAAGAGGCCCTCGACCTCGGCTTCCTCGACGTGCTGTCCGTCGCCCGCGCCGCGTCGGCGCGCGGCTTGAAAGCCCGGCTCACGGTCGTCTCCGCGGGCGTCCACGAGGTGACCGGCGAGGAGGATTTGCGGCCCGAGCGGGCAACGCTCCTCGGTGCCGTCAAGGTCATCCCACGCGAAATGCCGGACCTGGCCTGCCGCGGCATCGACCTCCCCTGCTTCGATGCTTCGGCGATCCTGATCGGGCGGCTGCTCGCGGAAATCATCTCCGGTACGGAGCCAGTCGTGGCCCTGCGTGGCACCCACCGCTGGACTCAGGATTTCGAGCCCGTGCGCCTGGAAGGCGGCCACGGCATTCCGGACGGCGGCGTCTACCTGATTACCGGCGGCCTGCGCGGGATCGGGGCCGCCATCGCTCTCCATCTCGCCCGGACCCGTCACGCGAAGCTGGTGCTCACCGGGCGCTCGGGCGGCTCCGTGCCCGAGTTGGAAGAGCTCGGCGCCGAGGTGCTGATCGGCGCGGCCGACGTGGCCGACCGCGCGTCTATGGAAAAGGTCGTCGCGGAGGCGCGGGCGCGCTTCGGAAGGATCGACGGCGTCTTCCACACCGCGGGCGTCCCGGGTGGCGGCTTGATCGAGCGGAGGACACGCGAAGAGTCGCTCGCGGTGCTCGCTCCCAAGGTGCAAGGCACTCTGGTTCTGGAGGAGCTGCTGGCGGACGATCCGCCTGCCTTCGTCGTCCTCTTCTCGTCGGTCACCTCGCTGCTGTCGCAGCCCGGGCAGGCCGACTACGCCGCGGCCAACGCCTTTCTCGACGCCTTCGCCGCCGCAGCGGCCTCGCGCGGCGGGCCATTCACCCTCGCCGTGAACTGGGATGCCTGGAAAGAGACAGGCATGGCCGTGACGACCGCGGTTCCCGAAGCGCTCCGCGCCTGGCGCGAGGAGAGCCTGCGCCAGGGGCTCTCGACCGCCGAGGGGATCGAGGCGCTGGAGCGCGCGCTCGCCTCGGCCCACTCCCAGCTCGCGGTATCGAAGAAGGACTTCGCACGCGAGGTGCGCGACAGCTTCGACTCGAAGCCGCTGGCGGAGCTGGAGCTGGCGCCAGCCGCGGCATCGCACGCCCGGCCAAATCTCGGGAGCGCCTTCGTGGCGCCGCGCGGCGAGGTCGAGGAGCGGATCGCCGCGGTCTGGCAGGAGATCCTGGGCATCGAGCAGGTGGGTGCCCACGACAACTTCTTCGAGCTGGGCGGCAACTCGCTTGTCGGCTTGAAGGTGGTCTCGCGCCTGAAGGCCGAGTTGGGTGGCCAATCGGGAGTGGAGATTTCGGCCGTCCACCTCTTCGAAGGGCCGACTGTGGCGGCGCTCGCGCGCCTGCTCGCGCCTGTAGAGGAGCCCCCTACGGAGGTCTACAACGAACGCCGCTCGCGCGGTGCCCAGCGCAGGGAGAAGCTGCGCGGGTTGAGGGGTTAGTGGAGTGCGTATTCCTCCTGGGGAGTCCCCGGTCATATGCCTTCATGGAGGATTTAAATGGATGACGCTCTCTTTATATACCCAGCCACGGTGGATATATGGCAGAGCCTCGTCCCTCCCGCGGACGGGGCAGATCCATATGTGTGGCGCGTCCAGGTAATGGGGTGATGGCTTTTCCATATACGTGGAGGCCGTGGATATTAGACAAAGGACCGCTTCATATACCAGTTGAGGAAAAATAATGGATAGACACCCCGGGCATATGGGTAGATATAGCTACCCATTGTTTTCGCCCTCAGGCGCACACTAGGAGAGCAGATGTCGCAGTTGCCGAAGGATCTCGAAGGTTCGATCGCCGTCGTCGGTCTCGCCGGGCGCTTCCCCGGAGCGGAGAACGCCGAGCGGTTCTGGGAGAACCTGCGCGACGGAGTGGAATCGGTGCGGTTCCTCTCCGAAGAGGAAGCGCGCGCCCTCGGCGCACCTGCCAAGGATCCCGACTTCGTCCGCGCGGTCTCCCAGCCCGATGGCATCGACCGCTTCGACGCGCTCTTCTTCGGCATCAATCACAGAGAGGCCGAGTTGCTCGACCCGCAGCAGCGGATCTTCCTGGAGACTGCCTGGGAGGCCCTGGAGGACGCCGGCTGCGAGCCAGCCAAGACAGAGGCGATGATCGGCGTCTTCGCTGGAGCCACGACCAGCACCTACCTGATCTTCAACCTGCTCGCCGACCCCGAGCTGGCGCGCTCGGGCGATCAATTGCAGCTCCTGATCGGCAACATCAGCGACACCCTGGCGACGCGGGTCTCCTACAAACTAGATCTCAAGGGACCGAGCTACACCGTGCAGAGCGCCTGCTCCAGCTCGCTCGTGGCTGTCCACAACGCCTGTCAGAGCCTGCTCTCCTTCGAGTGCGACCTCGCGCTCGCCGGTGGCGTGTCGATCAACGTCTCGCAGAGCGCGGGCTACCGCTACCAGCGCGAGTCGATCGCGTCGCCGGACGGCCACTGCCGTCCCTTCGACGCCCGTGCCCAGGGCACGGTCTTCGGCAGCGGCACCGGCATCGTGGTGCTGAAGCGTATCGAGGACGCCATTCGCGACGGCGACACCGTGCGCGCGGTGATCCGCGGCTCGGCGGTCAACAACGACGGCGGCCTGAAAGTCGGCTACACGGCGCCCAGCGTGACCGGTCAGGCCGAGGTGATCTCCGAGGCCCTGGGGGCGGCAGGCGTCGAGGCCGAGACGATCTCCTACATCGAGGCGCACGGCACCGGCACCCGCCTGGGCGATCCGATCGAGATCCAGGCCCTGACCCACGCCTACGCCGCGGAAACCGGCCGGACCGGCTTCTGCGCACTGGGCTCGGTCAAGTCGAACATCGGCCACCTCGACATCGCAGCCGGCGTCGCGGGTCTGATCAAGACCGTGCTCGCGCTGGAGCACGGGCAGATCCCTCCCACCCTGCACGTCGAGGAGCCGAGCCCGGAGATCGACTGGAGCGCCAGCCCCGTCTACCTCAACACCGCGCTCGCGGCCTGGGAGACGAAGGACGGGACTCCGCGGCGGGCAGCGGTCTCCTCGTTCGGCATCGGCGGCACCAACGCGCACGTGATCCTGGAAGAAGCTCCGGCGGCCGAGGAAGCGCCGACCGCCCGCGAGCGCCACCTCCTGGTCCTTTCGGCGCGCAGCGAGGAGGCTCTCGCCCAGGCCGCGGAGCGCCTGGCCGCGCACCTGGAGAAGCATCCTGAGCTGGCTCTTGCCGACGTGGCCTGGACGCTGGGCACCGGACGCCGGGCCTTCCCGGTGCGCCGGTTCGTCACTGCGCGAAACCTCGAAGAGGCCGTGCGCTCTCTCCGCTCTCCCGGCCCGGACGAAGATCCCCTCGGCCGGCAGTGGCTGGAAGGCGGAGAGATCGACTGGAGCCTCGTCTATCCGAACGAGCGGCGGAAGAGGGTGCCACTGCCCACCTACCCCTTCGAGCGTCAACGCTATTGGATCGAAAAACCGGCCGCCGCCGAGGTGCGGGCCATCGAGCCCGTCCGCACCTTCCATCCGCGGCCGCAGCTCTCCGTGGCCTGCGCCCCTCCCCGCAACCGCGAGGAGGAGGTGCTCGCCGGCATGTGGCAGGAGCTGCTGGGGGTCGCGCCGGTCGGAGTCCACGACGACTTCTTCGAGCTGGGCGGCCACTCGCTCCTCGGCACCCAGGTGATCGCCCGGGTGCGGGATGCCTTTGGCATCGACCTGCCGCTCGACGTCCTCTTCGACGCGCCGACCATCGCCCGCCTCGCGGCCGCGGCTGTTGCAGCCGGCGGCGCCCTGCGTTCGGCTCAGGCCGCGATCCCGAAGCTTCCCCGCGGCGAGCGCCCGCTGCCGCTCTCCTTCGGCCAGCAGCGGCTCTGGTTCATCGACCAGCTCGAGCCCGGCAATCCGGTTTACAACGAGCCGCGCGGGCTCCGCATCTCGGGGCCGCTCGATGTGCCGGCCCTTGCGGAGAGCCTCTCCCGGGTGACTCGCCGGCACGAGGCTCTCCGCACGACCTTTACCGCCGTCCAGGGCGAGCCCGTGCAGGTGATCGGCCCGGCGCGCGAAATCTCCCTGCCCGTGGTCGACCTGTCCTGCCTGCCGGAGTCCGCGCGCGAGGCGGAGCGTAACCGCGTCGCCGAAGCGGAAGCTCGGCGCTCCTTCGACCTCGCGGCTGGCCCGCTCCTGCGAATGCTGCTGCTGCGCCTCGAGCCAGGGGAGCACACCGCGGTCTTCAACGCCCACCACATCGCTACCGACGGCTGGTCCATGGGCGTGCTCGTCCGCGAGGTGGGGGCCTTGTACGCGGGCTCGGCGCTTCCCGAGCTGCCGATCCAGTACGCCGACTTCGCGGCCTGGCAGCGCGGGCACCTCGCGGGCGAGAAGCTTGCGGAGCTGCTCGACTGGTGGCGCCAGGAGCTTGCCGGCGCGCCGCAGCTCCTCCCCCTGCCCGCCGACCGGCCGCGCCCGCCGGTTCGCATGCCCCGCGGCGGCACCGTGCCGCTCGATTTCCCCACCGAACTCGAGGCGTCGGGAGACGCGACGCCGTTCATGGTGCTCATGGCGGCCTTCCAGGCGCTCCTCCTCCGGCTTACGGGAGCCAGCGACCTTTTGGTCGGCTTCCCAGTCGCGGGACGCACGCGGCCGGAGATCGAGCCGCTCATCGGCTTCTTCGTCAACACCCTGCCGTTGCGTGGCCGGCCGTCTCCGGACGCGACCTGGAGCGGGTTCCTCAACCAGGTGCGGACCGCGACGCTCGGTGCGCTCGCCCACCAGGACCTCCCCTTCGAGCGCCTGCTCGACGAGCTGCAGGTCGAGCGCGACCTCGGCCATACCCCGCTCGTGCAGGCGGTGCTCGCTCTGCACAACACGCCGCTGCCGGAGCTCTCCCTGTCCGGCCTCACGATCGTCCCCTGGGAGGTCCACGCCGGCACGGCCAAGTTCGACCTGACGCTGTCGCTGACCCGGACGCCCGGCGGGCTCGCCGGCAACATCGAGTACGCCTCCGATCTCTTCGATGCCGTGACCGTCCAGCGGCTGGGCGGCCAGCTCCGCACCCTGCTCCAGGGCGCGCTCGCAGCCCCGGAGACGCTGCTCGCCGACCTCCCGCTGCTCTCCCCGGCCGAGCGTCACCAGCTCGCCGTCGAGTGGACGGCGGCGCGATCCGAGGATGCCGAGGTCTCGCTCGACCGGCTGTTCTCCGAGCAGGCGGCGCGCACGCCGGAGGCAGTCGCGGTCTCCTCTCCCGAAGAGACGCTCACCTACGCCGAGCTCGACCGGCGCTCCGGCGTCCTCGCCCGGCGCCTCGCGGATCTGGGAGTCGGACCGGAGGTGCCGGTCGCGCTGTTGCTGCCGCGCTCGGCCGGCCTGGTGGTCGCGATCCTGGGTGTCCTCAAGGCCGGAGGAGCCTACGTGCCGCTCGATCCGGCCTACCCGGCCGAGCGCCTGCGCATGATCGCGCTCGACTGCGGCGCGCCCGTCGTGGTCACCGAGGCCGCGCTCGCGGACCGGCTGCCTTCGATCCAGGCGACCGTGATCGACATCTCCGAGGAAACGGCGGGACCGGCCCAGCCCTCCCTCTCGTCCGGCCGCTTGGATGGAGAAACAGCAGCCTACGTGATCTACACCTCGGGCTCGACCGGCCGGCCCAAGGGCGTGGTAGTCGAGCACCGCCAGGTCGTCCGCCTGTTCCGGACCACGGACGAGGCCTACGGCTTCGGCCCCGAGGACGTCTGGACGCTCTTTCACTCCTACGCCTTCGACTTCTCGGTCTGGGAGATCTGGGGCGCCCTGCTCTACGGCGGCAGGTTGGTGGTGGTGCCCTACGAGGTGAGCCGCTCGCCCGAGGACTTCTACCGCCTGCTCTGCCGCGAGAGGGTCACGGTGCTCAACCAGACCCCTTCGGCCTTCGGCCAGCTCATCCGCGCCGAGGAGGAGATCGGGACGGACCCTGCGCTCGCGTTGCGCTGGGTGATCTTCGGCGGCGAGGCGTTGGCGCCGCGCAGCCTCGCGGGCTTCGCCGCGCGCCACCCGGACGCACCGCGGCTGGTCAACATGTACGGCATCACCGAGACGACCGTGCACGTGACCATCCATCCGCTGGAGAGCGATGACCTCGCATCGGACCGCAGCGCGATCGGCCGCGCCATCCCCGACCTCGAGGTCTGGGTGCTCGGCATGGAGGGGACGCCCGCACCCATCGGCGTGCCGGGCGAGCTCTGCGTAGGCGGAGCCGGCCTCGCGCGCGGCTACCTCGGGCGGCCGGAGCTGACCGCGCAACGCTTCGTGCCCCACCCGTTCGCGAGCGTCCCCGGC
The DNA here is from genome assembly GCA_963741305.1 of uncultured Holophagales bacterium. Lineage (GTDB taxonomy): Bacteria > Acidobacteriota > Thermoanaerobaculia > Multivoradales > UBA5704 > DATMER01. The sequence goes on from CAVUHL010000003.1 coordinate 2,553,153, forward strand.
GAGCGGCTCTACCGCTCGGGCGACCTCGCGCGCCTCCTGCCCGACGGCCGGCTGGAGTACCTGGGGCGGATCGACAATCAAGTCAAGATCCGCGGCTTCCGCATCGAGTTGGGTGAGATCCAGGCCGTGCTCGACCGCCACCCCGCGGTGCGCGAGAGCCGCGTCGTGGTGCGGGAGGCCACAGGCGGCGATCGGCGGCTCGTGGCGTACTACGTATCCGCGGGCGAGGCTCGTGCCGAGGCTCTGCGCGAGCACCTTCGGACGCACCTGCCTGAGCACATGGTGCCGGCGGCGATCGTGCCGGTCCCGGCCTGGCCGCTGACTACCAACGGCAAGGTAGATCTTGCGGCTCTTCCCGCACCCGAGGCGCGGCGCGAGGGCCACGGCGAGCAGAACGAGCCGCGCGGCGAGACCGCCCGCGCCATTGCCCGCATCTGGCAAGAGGTGCTGGGCGTCGAGCACATCGGCTCCGGCGACAACTTCTTCGACCTGGGCGGCCACTCGCTGCTGATGCCGCGCCTGCTCTCCCGCCTGCGGGAGACCCTCGGCGAGCGCGGCCGGACTCTCCGCCTGGTGGACCTGTTCCGCTTCCCCACCGTCGCGGCCCTGGCCGGCTTCCTCGCCGGCAACGAGCCCGAGGAGCTGGAGAGGAGCCGCGACCGGGCCCTCGCCCGCCAGGGAGCGCTCGAACGGAGAGACAGGCGCATCGCGATCGTCGGCATGAGCGGCCGGTTCCCGGGCGCCGAGGATCTCGATCGCTTCTGGGAGAACCTCGCCGGAGGCGTCGAGTCGATCCGCCATCTCACGGACGAGGAGCTCGACGGGTACCCCTTGGCCGCCGATCCGCGGCATGTACCCGCGGTCTCGATGCCGGACGGCTACGATCGCTTCGACGCCCTGTTCTTCGGACTGAGCCACCGCGAGGCCGAGCTGCTCGATCCGCAGCAGCGCCTGTTCCTGGAAGTCGCCTGGGAGGCACTGGAAGACGCGGGGCACGATCCCACGGCGAGATCGGTTGGCGTCTTTGCCGGCACGGCGCTCTCGACCTACCTGCTCCACCACTTGGCGCACGACGAGGAGGTGCGGCGTTCGGCCGATCCGGTGCAGGTGCTGATCGGCAACGCCCCGGACTCGCTCGCCACCCGTGTCTCGTACAAGCTCAACCTGAAGGGGCCGAGCTACACGGTGCAGAGCGCCTGCTCGACGGCGCTCGTCGCCGTCCATCACGCCTGCCAGAGCCTGCTCGCGGGCGAGTGCGACGCGGCGCTCGCGGGTGCGTCGTCGCTCCCCCTGGGCAACCGCTCGGGCTATCTCTACCTGGAGGGCTCGATTGCCTCGCCGGACGGCCACTGCCGGGCATTCGACGCCGGCGCCGGTGGGACGGTATTCGGCGGCGGCGCCGGGGCCGTGGTGCTCAAGCGCCTCGCCGACGCGGAAGCCGCGGGCGACACGATCCGCGCCGTGATCCTGGGCACCGCGGTCAACAACGACGGCTCGGACAAGGTCGGCTACACCGCCCCCAGCGTCAGCGGTCAGGCCGAGGTGATCGCAGAGGCCCTGGCTATCGCCGGGGTGGAGCCCGCGACGATCTCCTATGTCGAGGCGCACGGCACCGGCACGCCGGTCGGCGATCCCATCGAGATCGCCGCTCTCACTCAGGTGATTTCCACTCCGTGCGCGCTCGGCTCGGTCAAGACGAACGTCGGCCACCTGGACACGGCTGCGGGCGTGGCCGGCCTGATCAAGACCGTGCTCTCCATGGAGCACGAGCAGATCCCCCCGTCGCTCCACTTCCGGGAGCCCAACCCGCAGATCGACTTCGGGGCCCACCTCTACGTCAACTCCGAGCTCACCCCGTGGAAGGTCAACGGGACGCCGCGGCGGGCGGGCGTCTCCTCGTTCGGAATCGGCGGCACCAACGCCCACGTGGTGCTCGAAGAGGCGCCGCGGGCCATCTCCTCTCCCTCGGTGCGGAAGCGCCACCTGCTCGTGCTCTCCGCTCGCAGCGAGGAGGCGCTGGACACAGCGGTGGAGCGCCTCGCCTCGCACCTGGAGCGGCATGATCTCGCCGATATCGCCTGGACGCTCGGCACCGGCCGGCATGTCTTCCCGGAGCGCCGCATCGCGGTCTGCCGCAAGGCCACGGACTGGGGTCCGGGAGAGACCGGACGCGCCGAGCCCGGTGCGCGCTCGGTCGCGTTCCTCTTCTCCGGTCAGGGCTCGCAGTACCCGGGCATGGGCCGTGGCCTCTATGAGGAGGAGCCGGTCTTCCGCCAATGGATCGACCGCGCGGCGGAGATCCTCGGGATGGATCTGCTCGGCGCTTGCGACCTGCGCCAGACAGAGCTCGCTCAGCCCGCGCTCTTCGCCTTCGAATACGCCCTGGCGCAGCAGTGGATGGCCTGGGGAGTCACCCCCACCGCCCTGCTCGGCCACAGCATCGGCGAGTACGTGGCCGCCTGCCTCGCCTCCGTCTTCTCTTTCGAGGACGCCCTGCGCCTGGTCGCAATGCGCGGGCGCCTCATGCAGGAGATGCCGCCGGGAGCCATGCTCGCCGTGGCGCTCCCGGAAGGGGACCTTCTCCTCGGCGAAGACCTCTCGATCGCCGCGGTCAACGAGCCTGGGCGAGTGGTGGTTGCGGGTCCGTTCGAGGCGATTGAGGAGTTGGAGCGGCGGCTCGAGGCGGACGGCGCCGGATGCCGGCGCCTCCACACCTCGCACGCCTTCCACTCGGCCATGATGGAGCCAGTTCGCGAGCGCTTCGCAGCCGAAGTCGCGAAGGTCGGCCCGGCGGCTCCGCGCCTGCCGTTCATCTCGAATGTGACCGGCACCTGGATCACCGACGGGCAGGCGACCGATCCCGCCTACTGGGCGCAACACCTGCGCGCTCCCGTGCGGTTCGCCGACGGCGTCGCCGAGCTGCTGCGCGAGGAAGGGCGTGTCCTGCTCGAAGTCGGCCCTGGCAACGCGCTCACGACCCTGGCGCGCCGCCAGACTGAGCGAGTGGTGGCCTCGACTCGCCACCCCCGGGAAACTGCCGAGGACGGCGAGGTGCTGCTCGGAGCGCTCGGCCGCCTCTGGCTCACCGGTGTCCCGATCGACTGGAGCCGCCTCTACCCGGGCGAGCGCAGGCGCCGGGTGCCGCTGCCGACCTATCCATTCGAACGGCAGAGATACTGGATTGAAGGCGGGATTGAAGGCAATGTGCCGCGGCCCGCGCGCCGCGAGGTTGCCACCCCGCAGCCCGCGGCCCGCGCCCGCCATGCGCGCCCCCGTCTCCAGACGGCGTTCGTGGCGCCGCGCGACCGCACCGAGAACGGCATCGCCGCGCTCTGGCAGGAGCTTCTGGGTATCGACGAGGTCGGCGTCGATGACGACTTCTTCGCTCTCGGCGGCCACTCGCTCCTCGGCACCCAGCTCCTGTCGCGCCTCAACCGGGACTTCGGGGTCAAGCTGCCGCTCGACATCCTGTTCGACGCCCCGACCGTCGCCGGCCTCGCGGCCCGGGTCCGGACGGAGAAGCCGCAGGCCGCCGAGGCCCGGCTCGTCCCGACCGGGGCCACGGAGGCGCCGCTCTCCTTCGCCCAGGAGCGGCTCTGGTTCCTCCACCGCCTGCAGCCGGGCAGCTCCGCCTACAACATCTCCGCGGTCCTTCGCCTCACCGGCGACCTCGACCTCGACGCCCTCCGGCACAGCTTCACCGAGGTCGTGCGCCGTCACAGCGCGCTGCGCACCGTCTTCGTCGATGGAGCGGACGGACCGATGCAGGCGGTCAATCCGCCCTCGCCTGTCCCCCTGCCCGTGATGGACGTCGCCAACGATTCCGATCAGGAAACCACCCTGCGGATCGCCCAGGAGGTTGGCAGCCCGTTCGACCTGGCCCACGGGCCGGTGTTCCGGCTCCTCCTGCTCCGCCACGGCGACCGCGACCATACCCTGATCGCCAACATCCATCACATCGCGAGCGACGGCTGGTCCATCGGCCTCCTCGTGCGCGAGGTCACCACCCTCTACGAGGCGTTCCTCCAAGGGTTGGCGTCGCCGCTGCCGGAGCTGCCAGTCCAGTATGCCGACTTTGCCGTCTGGCAGCGTAGCCGGCTCTCCGGGCCAACTCTCGAAGAACAGCTCGACTACTGGCGCCGTGAGCTGGCCGGCGCTCCCCCGTTGCTTCAGCTCCCGGCCGACCGCCCGCGGCCCGCGGTCGAGTCCTACCGCGGAGACACCCTCGCCTTCTCCCTGGGGGACGAGGCCGCGGCCGCGGTCCACTCCCTCGCTCGGAAGGCCGGCGCCACCCGGTTCATGGTGCTCCTCGCAGCTTTTCAGACCCTCCTCCACCGCTGGTCCGGCGCAGATGACCTGCTCGTGGGCTCGCCGATCGCCAACCGCAACCGGATGGAGATCGAAGGGCTCATCGGCCTGTTCGTCAACACCCTGGTCTTCCGGCTGCGCCTCTCGGGAGAGGAGAGCTTCCTCACGATCCTGGAGCGCGTGCGCGCCACCACGCTCGCCGGCCAGGAGCATCAGGACCTTCCCTTCGAGCTGCTGGTCCAGGATCTGGGGGTCGAGCGCAGCCTCGCCCACAACCCGCTCTTCCAGGTCATGCTGGCGCTCCTGAACCCGCCTGATGGAGAGCTGCACACGTCGGGCCTCACCCTCGCTCCGGCCGAGTGGCCGAGCACCACGGCCAAGTTCGACCTGACGCTCTCCCTCGTGGAAGCTGGCGCCGGGTTCGCCGGCTCGCTGGAGTACGCGACCGACCTCTACGACGGCTCCACCATCCGCAGGTTCCTCGCCCAATTCGAGGCCCTGCTCACGGGCGCCGCTGGCAATCCGCAGGCGCGAGTCTCCGTTGTCGCTCTCCTTGGAGAGGCTGAGCGCCGGCAGCTCCTGGAGATCGGCACCGGTCCGCGGCTGGAGCTGCCCGAGGACACCGTCGTCTCCCTGTTCCAGCAGCAGGCCCGGCGCGCTCCGGAAGCCACGGCCGTTTCGCAGGGCGCGGAGCGGCTGACCTATGCCGAGCTCGACGAGCGCTCGGACCGGCTCGCGGCACGGCTCGGAGAGGGGAACATCGTAGGCATCGCCCTGGAGCGGACGCCGGAGATGGCCGTGGCCGTCCTCGCCGTGCTCAAGAGCGGCGGCGCCTGGGTGGCTGTCGATCCGTCCCACCCCCGGGACCGGCAGGCCATGATCCTGGAGGCGGCTCGGCCCCACGTAGTGATCACGGAAGCAGGGCTCGAGGTGCGTGATGGCTCGGGGCGCGCCGGGGATCTCGCCTACGTGATCTTCACCTCCGGCTCGACGGGCAGGCCCAAGGGCGTGCAGGTGCCGCAGACAGCGCTGGTGAGCCTGCTGCTCTCGATGAGCCGCGAGCCGGGGTTGACCGGGAGCGATGCGCTGCTCGCGGTCACCACTTTGACGTTCGACATCGCCGTGCTGGAGCTGCTGCTGCCCCTGGTGGTGGGAGCCCGGATCGAGCTGGCGTCGCGCGAGGACGCCGCGGACGGGCTGCGGCTGCGGCGGCTCCTCGAAACCTCGGGTGCGACGGTCCTTCAGGCCACGCCCGCCACGTGGCGGATGCTCCTCGACGCCGGCTGGGAGGGAGACGGCAAGCTGAAGGCCCTCTGCGGCGGCGAGGCGCTGCCGCCGGATCTGGCCGCGCGGCTGCTGCCCCGGGTCGGCTCGCTCTGGAACATGTACGGCCCGACCGAGACCACCATCTGGTCCGCCGCCCGGCGGGTGACGGAGGAGGACGTCCTGGTGGGCGGCGCGGTCGCCAACACGCGGCTGTACGTGCTCGACCGCTGGGCCGAGCCGGTGCCGCTCGGAATTCCGGGAGAGCTGTGCATCTCCGGCCTCGGCCTGGCCCGCGGCTACCTCGACGCGCCGGATCTCACCGCCGAGCGCTTCGTCCCCGATCCGGAAGAGCCGGGCGCCCGGATGTACCGCACGGGCGACCTCGCGCGCTGGCGGGACCGCTGGTACGGAGAAACCCGGATCGAGCTTCTGGGGAGGATCGACTTCCAGGTCAAGCTGCGCGGCTTCCGCATCGAGCCCGGGGAGATCGAGGCCGTGCTGCAGGAGAAGGTCCGGCAGGCGGTCGTAGGCATGAGGGGCGACCGGCTGGTGGCCTGGGTCGTCGCAGACCATGCGGACGATCTGCGCGATTTCCTGCACGCCCGGCTGCCCGAGTACATGATCCCCTCGGCCTTCGTGGTCCTTCCCGCCCTGCCGCTCAGTTCCAATGGCAAGGTGGACCGCAAGGCGCTGCCAGAGCCGGAGGCCGTGGCCCAGGAGGACTACGTCGCGCCCCGCAATCCGACCGAGGAGCGGATCGCCGCCCTCTGGTCCAGGCTGCTCCACGTCGAGCGGGTGGGGGCGGGGGACAACTTCTTCGACCTGGGCGGGCACTCGCTGCTCGCCACGCAGCTCGTCTCGCATCTCCGCGCGAGCTTCGGGGTCGAGCTGTCCGTGCGCCAGCTCTTCGAGACGCCGCGGCTCTCCCAGCTCGCGGAGGTGGTACAGGCCACCGCTACTGAGATCGCCCCGCCGCCGATCCCGCTCGAGCTCTCCGCGGCTGACCGGCAGCAGCTCCTCGTCTGGAACGACACCACGGTGGATTTCAGGACCGAAGCCTGCCTCCACGAGCTGATCGCAGCGCAGGCGGCGCGCACGCCCGAGACCGTGGCCGTCGTCTTCGAGGGGGATCAGCTCACCTACCGCGAGCTCGACCAGGCAGCGGGGCGCCTCGCCGCGTACCTTCGGAGTCTTGGGGTTGGTTCCGAGGTGCTGGTGGGCATCGCCGCGGAGCGCTCGCTCGGCTTGGTCGTGGGGCTCCTCGCCATCCTGAAGGCGGGCGGCGCCTACGTGCCGCTCGATCCCGACTATCCGGCCGCCCGGCTCGCCGGCATGCTGGAGGACGCCGGCGTGCCGGTGCTGCTGACGCAGAGCCATCTGCTCGACAGGCTGCCGGAGCACGGTGCCTGGGTAGTGCTGCTGGACGGGGAGGTCCCCGAGGTAGGACCGCTGGAACCGGTCCGCGTCGATCCAAGCCAAGCCGCCTACGCGATCTTCACCTCGGGCTCGACCGGCCGCCCCAAGGGCGCGGTCAATGAGCACCGCGGCATCGTCAACCGGCTGCTCTGGATGCAGCAGGAGTACCGCCTCTCCTCCGAGGACCGGGTGCTCCAGAAGACCCCTTTCAGCTTCGACGTGTCGGTATGGGAGCTCTTCTGGCCGCTGATTACCGGAGCCTGCCTGGTCGTGGCTCGCCCGGGCGGCCATCAGGACCCGGCCTACCTGGTCGACACCATCGAGCGCGAGGGAATCACCACCGTGCACTTCGTTCCCTCGATGCTCCAGGTGTTCCTGGAGGAGGAGGGACTGGAGCGCCTGTCCGGCCTGCGGCGGGTGATCGCCAGCGGCGAGGCGCTGCCGGCCGCGCTGGCGGACCGCTTCTTCTCCCGCCTGGGCACGCTCGGCGTGAAGCTGCACAACCTCTATGGCCCGACAGAGGCAGCGGTGGACGTCACCTACCACTCCTGCCGGCGCGGCGAGCCGCGGGTACCGATCGGGAGGCCGGTGGCCAACACCCGCATCCATCTCGTCGACACCGGCTGGCTCGAGGTGCCGGTCGGCGCCTCCGGAGAGCTCTGCATCGGCGGCGTGCAGGTGGGCCGCGGTTACCTGAACCGCCCCGACCTCACGGCCGACCGCTTCGTGCCCGATCCTTTCGGCCAGAGCGGCTCGCGCCTCTATCGCACCGGCGACCTGGCGCGCTGGCTCCCGGACGGCGAGCTCGAGTACCTCGGCCGTCTCGACTACCAAGTGAAGATCCGCGGCGTCCGCATGGAGTTGGGCGAGATCGAGGAGGCCCTGACCCACCACCCCGGAGTCCGCGAAGCTGCCGTGCTGGTCCGGGGCAAGGGAGCGGACCGCTACCTGACCGCGTTCGTCGTCTCTCCGGTCTTGGCAGGAGCTGCCGAGCTGCGCGAGCACCTGCGCGCCCGCCTGCCGGAAGCCATGGTGCCGGCGGCCTTCGTGTTCCTGGAAACCATGCCGCTCTCCCCCAACGGCAAGGCCGACCGCAAGGCGCTGTCGCGGATCGAGCGCGAGGCCGGGCCGTGGACCGCGCCGCGCACCTCCACCGAGGAGAAGCTCGCCGCCGTCTGGGCCGGCCTGCTCGGGGTGGAGGGCGTGGGCGCGGACGGCAACTTCTTCGACCTGGGCGGCCACTCGCTGATGGGCACGCGGGTGATCTCCCGGGTGCGCGAAGCCTTCGGGGTCGAGCTGCCGCTGAACGCCCTCTTCGAAGCCCCGACCGTGGCGGCCTTCGCCTCTCGGATCGATGCCGCTGGGACCCCCGCGGCCGTCGAGGAGGCTCCGCTCCTCCCCGGCGCGATCGAGGCGCCGCTCTCCTTCGCCCAGGAGCGGCTCTGGTTCCTCGACCGGCTGCAACCGGGCAGCGCGGCCTACAACATCGCCGCGGTGCTGCGGCTCACCGGCCGTCTCGACGCCGGGGCGCTGCGGCGCAGCTTCGACGAGATCGTCCGCCGGCATGGCCCCCTCCGGACGACGTTCGCCGAGACCAGGGGAGAGCCGAGACAGAGGGTGTCCCCAGGCACGCCAATTTCCCTGCCGGCCGTGGACCTCTCCGGCCTGCCTGAGCGCCACCGCAACGAGGAGACGGATCGCCGGACCGCCGCCGAGGTCGCCCGCCCGTTCGACCTGATCCATGGTCCGCTGCTGCGCATCCACCTGCTGCGCCAGGGGCCCGGCGATCACACGCTGCTCGTCGTCGTCCACCACATCGTGAGCGACGGGTGGTCCATGGGGGTGCTCGTCCAGGAGACGACTGTCCTCTACGAGTCCTTCCTCGGCGGGCTGCCGTCGCCGCTGCCCGAGCTGCCGATCCAATACGCCGACTTCGCGGTCTGGCAACGGGACTGGCTGAAGGGTCCGGTGCTGGAGGAGCACCTCGGCTATTGGCGGCGCGAGCTCGCCCACGCTCCCGTGCTGGTCGAGGTCCCCACCGACCGGCCGCGGCCGGCGGTGCAGTCCTACCGCGGCGACATGATCATCGTCGACCTGCCGGACACGGTCATGGATGCGGTCCGCAAGCTCGCCCGGCTCGTGGGCGCCACGCCGTTCATGGTCCTCCTTGCGGCCTTCCAGGCCCTGCTCCACCGCGAGTCCGGGGCGGACGACGTGCTCGTGGGCTCGCCGATCGCGAACCGCAACCGCGTCGAGGTCGAGGGGCTGATCGGCCTGTTCGTCAACACCCTCGTCTTCAGGCTGCGCCTCCGGGGAGAGGAGAGCTTCCTCGACGTGCTGGACCGCGTCCGCGCCACGTCGCTCGGCGCCTACGCCCACCAGGACCTCCCTTTCGAGGTATTGGTGGACGCGCTCGGTATTCCGCGCAGCCTGGCCCACAACCCGCTCTTCCAGGTCATGCTGGTGCTGCAGACCGCCCCTCCGGGAGAGCTGCGCGTGCCGGGCCTCACCCTCGGGCTGGTGGAGGCGCCGCATCCCACGTCCAAGGTCGACCTGACGCTCTATCTCTACGGAACCGCCGACGGCCTTACCGGTACGCTGGAGTACGCGACCGACCTCTATGACGAGGCCACGGTCCGCCGGCTCCTCGTCCACCTCGAGAACCTGCTTGCCGGCGCCGGTGCGGACCCCCGCCGGCGCCTCGCCGCCCTGCCCCTGCTCTCCGAGGCCGAGCGGCGGCAGCTCCTGCTCTGGAACGACACCGCGGTCGAGTATCCGGATGCCTGCCTCCAGGAGCTGCTGGCCGCGCAGGCGGAGCACACACCGGAAGCCGTGGCAGTCGTATTCGAGGGAGAACGGCTCACGTATGCCGAGCTCCACCGCGAAGCCGGGCGCCTCGCCGCGCACCTGCGGTCGCTGGGCGTGGGGCCCGAGGTACTGGTAGGGATCGCGGCCGAACGCTCGCTGGAGATGGTCGTGGGCCTCCTCGGCATCCTGCAGGCAGGCGGCGCCTATGTGCCGATCGACCCCGGCTATCCGGCCGAGCGGCTCGCCGGCATGATCGAAGACGCGGGCGTGCCCGTGCTGCTGACGCAGAGCCACCTGCTCGACCGCCTGCCGGAGCACGGCGCCTGGGTGGTGCTGCTGGATCAGGAAATCCCCGCGACGGTTCCGCCGGCGGAGCCCGTCCAGGTCAAACCGGGCCACGCGGCGTACGCGATCTTCACCTCGGGCTCGACCGGCCGGCCCAAGGGCGCGGTCAATGAGCACCGCGGCATCGTCAACCGCCTGCTCTGGATGCAGCAGGAGTACGGCCTGACGCCCGATGACCGGGTGCTCCAGAAGACTCCTTTCAGCTTCGACGTGTCGGTGTGGGAGTTTTTCTGGCCGCTGATCACCGGCGCGCGCCTGGTCATGGCCCGTCCGGGCGGCCACCAGGACCCGGCCTACCTCGTGGATACGATCGTGCGCGAGGGGATCACGACGCTCCATTTCGTGCCCTCGATGCTCCAGGTCTTCGCAGAGCAGGATGAGCTGGAGCGCTGCACGAGCCTGCGCCGGGTGATGGCGAGCGGCGAGGCGCTGCCCGCCGACCTGGCCAGCCGTTTCCTGTCCCGGCTGGGTGGGGTCGAGCTGCACAACCTTTATGGCCCGACCGAGGCGGCGGTCGACGTGACCTACCACGCCTGCCTGCCCGGCGAGGCGCGGGTGCCGATCGGCCGGCCGGTCGCCAACACCCGCATCCACCTCCTCGACGCCTCGGGCCAGGAGGTGCCGGTCGGCGTCGCGGGCGAGCTCTGCATCGGCGGCGTGCAGGTGGGCCGCGGCTACCTGAACCGCCCCGACCTCACGGCTGACCGCTTCACACCCGATCCGTTCGGCGATTTTTTCGGACAACCGGGCTCGCGCTTCTACCGCACCGGCGACCTGGCCCGCTGGCTGCCCGGCGGCGAGGTCGAGTACCTCGGCCGCATCGACCATCAAGTCAAGATCCGCGGCGTCCGCATCGAGCTGGGCGAGATCGAGTCCGCCCTCTGCCGTCATCCGGAAGTGCGCGAGTCGGTGGTGCTCACGCACGGCCAGGGCGCGGACCGCGCGCTCGTCGCCTACCTCGTGCCGTCGATTCCAGAAGGCGCTGCCCACCTGCGGGATCAACTGCGCGAGCACCTGCAGGCAAGCCTGCCCGAGGCCATGGTGCCGTCGGCCTTCGTCTTCCTCCACTCGATGCCGCTGTCGCCCAACGGCAAGGTGGACCGCAAGGCCCTGGCGCGCATCGAGCCCGAGCGCGAGGCCGCGGTCTTCGTCGCGCCGCGCACACCCCTGGAAGAGCGGCTCGCCGGGATCTGGTCCGAGCTGCTGGGGGCGGAGCGCGTCGGGATCGAAGATCACTTCTTCCGCCTCGGCGGCCACTCGCTGATGGCGACCCGCCTGGTGTCGCGGCTGCGCGAGGCCTTCGGCGTCGAGCTGCCGTTGCGCGAGGTGTTCGAAGCCCCGACGCTCGCGGGCCTCGCCGCCCGGATCGAGGCCGCCGGCCCGGGCCAGGAGATGCTGGAGGGACCGATCCCGGCCGGCGCGGTGGAGGCCCCTCTCTCGTTCGCCCAGGAGCGCCTTTGGTTCCTCGACCGCCTGCAGCCGGGCAGCGCCGCCTACAACATCCCGGCGGTGCTGCGGCTCACCGGCGACCTCGACGTCGAGGCGCTCCGGCGCAGCTTCGACGAGATCGTCCGCCGGCACGGCCCGCTGCGCACCACCTTCGCCGACGTCCATGGCGAGCCGCGCCAGCGGGTGTCGCCCCCAATATCGGCGGGATTGGTCCCGCTGCCCGTGGTCGACCTCTCCGCCCTGCCCGAGGCTCTCCGCGCCCAGGAAACCGTGCGCCGGACCGCCGAGGAGGCCAGCCGGCCTTTCGAGCTCGCCCACGGACCGCTCCTGCGGCTCCACCTGCTCCGCCTCGGCCGCCGCGAGCACACCCTCGTCGTCAACGTCCATCACATCGCGAGCGACGGCTGGTCCATGGGGATCCTCGTCCGCGAGACCACCCTCCTCTACGAGTCGTTCCTCCGCGGGCTGCCGTCGCCGCTGCCGGAGCTGCCGATCCAGTACGCCGACTTCGCGGCCTGGCAGCGGAGCTGGCTCACCGGGCCGGTGCTCGAAGCACACCTCGATTACTGGCGGCACGAGCTTGCCGACGCCCCGGCGCTCGTCGAGATCCCCACCGACCGGCCGCGGCCGGCGGTGCAGTCCTACCGTGGCGCCTCGTTCTCCTTCTCCCTGCCGGACGCGGCCGCGGACGCGGTCCGTACGCTCGCCCGGCAGGCTGGCACCACGCCGTTCATGGTCTTCCTGGCTGCCTTTCAGACTCTGCTCCACCGCGAGTCCGGGGCGCACGACGTGCTCGTGGGCTCGCCGATCGCCAACCGCAACCGGACGGACATCGAGGGGCTGATCGGACTGTTCGTCAACACCCTGGTCTTCCGGCTGCGCCTGGACGGCGACGAGACCTTCCTCACGGTGCTGGAGCGGGTCCGCGACGCCTCGTTCGATGCCTACGCCCACCAGGACCTCCCTTTCGAGTTGGTGGTCGACGCGCTCGGCATTGCCCGCAGCCTCGCCCACAACCCGCTCTTCCAGGCCATGCTGGTGCTCCAGAACGCCCCGCCCGGAACCTTGCGGGCGCCGGGCCTCACCCTTGCCCAGGCCGAGCCGCCGGTGAGCACGTCCAAGCTCGACCTGACCCTCTATCTCGTCGAAGACCCCGCCGGCATCGCCGGCATTGCCGGCATTGCCGGCATCGCTGGCAACGTGGAGTACGCGACCGACCTTTACGACGAGGCCACGATACGCAGGCTCCTCGTTCACTTCGAGAACCTCCTCGCGGCCGCGGGCGCGGATCCCGGGCGGCGCATCTCCGCCCTGGCCCTGCTCTCCGAGGCCGAACGGCAGCAGCTCCTCCTCTGGAACGACACCGCGGTCGAGTACCCCGACACCTGCCTCCAGGAGCTGCTGGCTGCGCAGGCCGAGCGCACGCCCGAGGCCGTGGCGGTCGTCTTCGAGGGGGAACAGCTCACGTACGCCGAGCTCCACCGCGCGGCCGAACGCCTCGCCGCGCACCTGCGGTCGCTGGGGGTCGGGCCCGAGGTGCTGGTGGGGATCGCGGCCGAGCGCTCGCTGGAGATGGTTGTAGGGCTCCTCGGCATCCTGCAGGCGGGCGGCGCCTACGTGCCGATCGATCCCGCCTACCCGGCCGAGCGGCTCGCCGGCATGATCGAGGACGCGGGCGTGCCCGTCCTGCTGACCCAGAGCCATCTGCTCGAGCGCCTGCCGGAGCACGGGGCGTGGGTGGTGCTGCTGGATGAAGAGGGCCCCGATGTGGCAGCGGATCCGGTTCAGGTGGATCCAGGCCACGCCGCCTACGCGATCTTCACCTCGGGCTCGACCGGCCGGCCCAAGGGCGCGGTCAATGAGCACCGTGGCATCGTCAACCGCCTGCTCTGGATGCAGCAGGAGTACGGCCTGACGCCCGATGACCGGGTGCTCCAGAAGACCCCGTTCAGCTTCGACGTGTCGGTGTGGGAGTTCTTCTGGCCGCTCATCACCGGCGCCCGCCTGGTCATGGCCCGTCCGGGCGGCCATCAGGACCCGGCCTACCTGGTGGACACGATCGCCCGCGAGGGGATCACGACCCTTCACTTCGTCCCCTCGATGCTCCAGGTCTTCGCAGAGCAGAATGAGCTGGAGCGCTGCACGAGCCTGCGCCGGGTGATGGCGAGCGGCGAGGCGCTGCCCGCCGATCTCGCCAGCCGCTTCCTCTCCCGGCTGGATGGTGTCGAGCTGCACAACCTTTATGGCCCGACCGAGGCGGCGGTCGACGTGACCTACCATGCCTGCCGGCCCGGCGAGGCGCGGGTGCCGATCGGCCGGCCGGTCGCCAATACCCGCATCCACCTCCTTGACTCCTCGGGCCAGGAAGTGCCGGTCGGCGTCGCGGGCGAGCTCTGCATCGGCGGCGTACAGGTGGGCCGCGGCTACCTGAACCGCCCCGACCTCACGGCTGACCGCTTCACACCCGATCCGTTCGGCCAGCCGGGCTCGCGCTTCTACCGCACCGGCGACCTGGCGCGCTGGCTGCCCGAGGGCGAGATCGAGTACCTCGGCCGCATCGATCATCAAGTGAAGATCCGCGGCGTGCGCATCGAGCTCGGCGAGATCGAGGCCGCCCTCTGCCGCCACTCCGCCGTGCGCGAGGCCGTGGTGGTCGCCCATGGCCAGGGGGCGGACCGCTCTCTGGCCGCCTACCTCGTGCCGCCGCTCCCCGACGGCGCCGCCCACCTGCGCGAGCACCTCGCGGCGAGCCTGCCCGAGGCCATGGTGCCCTCGGCCTTCGTCTTCCTCGAGGCCATGCCGCTGTCGCCCAACGGCAAGGTGGACCGTAAGGCCCTGCCCAAGCCGGAGGCCACGGCCAGAGCGGAATACGTGGCCCCGCGCAACCTGACCGAGGAGCTGCTCGCCGCCATCTGGTCCGGGGTGCTCGGTGAGCGGGTGGAGCGCGCGGGTGCCGAGGACAGCTTCTTCGAGCTGGGCGGGCACTCGCTGCTCGGCACCCAGGTGGTGTCGCGGGTGCGCGAGGAGCTGCGGGTGGAGTTGCCCCTGCGCGCCCTCTTCGAGAGCCCGACCCTCTCCGCGCTCGCCCGCCGGGTCGAGGACCTCCGGCGCGAGGGCACGGCCGCGGGTCCGGCGCGCATCGAGCCCGTCCCCAGGGATGGCGTGCTGGAAGTCTCGTTCTCCCAGCAGCGCCTCTGGTTCCTCGATCGCCTGGAGCCGGGAAGGGCCACCTACAACATACCCATGGCCCTGCACCTCGAGGGAGCCCTCGATACCGGCGCCCTCGAAGCGGCCCTGCACGGGATCGTGCGCCGTCACGAAGCCCTTCGCACCACCTTCACTGCCGTGGACGGCCGGCCGTACCAGCTCGTCCACGAGCCGGGCCCGGCCGGGTTGCCCGTCTGCGACCTGAGCGGGCTGGAGCCGGAGGAGCGCGCCGTGGAGTCCCGGCGGCGGGTCGCAGAGGAGGCCCGCACGCCCTTCTCCCTGGAGCGGGGGCCGCTTGTGCGCACCACGCTGCTTCGCCTCGGAGATACCGAGCACGTCCTGCTCGTCACCCTGCACCACATCGTCAGCGACGGCTGGTCGCTCCCGATCTACCTCCGCGAGATGACTTCCCTGTACGAGGATAGGACGGCCGGCAAGCCTGCCACGCCGCCAATACTGCCCGAGCTTCCAGTCCAGTACGCCGACTTCGCGCACTGGCAGCGCCGATGGCTCCAGGGCGAGACGCTGGAGGCGGAGCTGGCCCACTGGCGCGAACGGCTGCAGGGCCTGCCGCCGCTCCTCGAGCTGCCCACCGACCGGCCGCGGCCGGCGGTGAGGAGCTGGCGCGGAGCCACGCGCCGGTCGATCTTCGAGGGCGGCCTGGTCCGGAGCCTCCACACCATGGCGCGCCGACTCGGCGCCACGCCGTTCATGGTGATGCTCTCCGCCTTCGCGGCCCTGCTGCATCGCTACAGCTCCCAGGAGAGCTTCGCGGTGGGCGTGCCGGTCGCAGGGCGGAACCGGGTCGAGATCGAGCCGTTGATCGGATTCTTCGTCAACACCCTGGTGGTGCGCTGCGACGTCACCGGCGAGACGGAGGTCCGCGCGCTCGTGGAGCGGCTC
Source organism: uncultured Holophagales bacterium (assembly GCA_963741305.1). Lineage (GTDB taxonomy): Bacteria > Acidobacteriota > Thermoanaerobaculia > Multivoradales > UBA5704 > DATMER01. The sequence goes on from CAVUHL010000003.1 coordinate 2,568,855, forward strand.
CGCGAGCAGGTGCTCGACGCGGACGCCCATCAGGACGTGCCGTTCGAAAAGCTCGTCGAGGAGCTGTCGCCCGGGCGCAGCCTGAGCCACTCGCCCCTCTTCCAGGTGGTGCTGGCGTTCCAGAACCTGGCGCGCGAGGGCTTCGAGCCCCGCGAGCTGAAGGTGACGCCGGTCGACGCCGCGAACGGAACGTCCAAGTTCGACCTGACGCTCTCGGTGCTCGCCGGCGAAGACCGGATGATTTTCGCCCTGGAGCACAGCACCGAGCTGTTCGACGGCGCCACGATCGACCGGCTCGCCGGCCATCTGGTCCGGCTGCTCGAAGGCGCGCTCGCCGCGCCCGAGCGCCAGGTCGCAGACCTTCCGCTGCTCAGCCTCGAGGAAGAGCGCCAGCTCGTCCAGTGGAATGAGACGGCCGTGGCCCATCCCACGGACGTCTGCCTGCATGAGCTGGTCGAAGCGCAGGTGAAACGCTCGCCGGAGCGGCAGGCCGTCACGTTCGAAGGGCGGAGCCTGACCTACCGCGAGCTGGATCGAGCGGCCGACCGGCTCGCCCTGCGCCTGCGGGATGCCGGGACGGGACCGGAGACCGTCGTCGGCGTGCTGGCGGAAAGGTCGCTGGAGATGGTGGTGGCGCTGCTCGCGGTGCTCAAGGCGGGCGGAGCCTACCTCCCCCTCGATCCCGACTACCCCGCGGACCGGCTCGCCTTCATGATCGCGGACTCGCGCGTGCCCGTGGTGCTGGCGCAGGAGAAGCTCCTGGAGGCGCTGCCGGTCCGCGAGGCCAGGGTCCTGCCGCTCGCGGGAGCGGCCGAGGCGCCCGAGGCAGACGAGGAGGTCCAGCGGTCCGGAGCGAAAGGGATGCCGGAGAGCCTGGCCTACGTGATCTACACCTCGGGCTCCACCGGACGGCCCAAGGGGACCATGGTGCCTCACCGGGGGAGCGTCAACCACATGCTGTGGATGCAGTCGGCCCTTCCCCTGGAGCCCTCCGACCGCGTGCTCCAGAAGACGTCGTTCAGCTTCGACGCCTCGGTCTGGGAGTTCGTGGCGCCGCTGCTCGCCGGGGCCACCCTGGTCATGGCTCCACCGGGCGCGCAGCGCGATCCGGCCGCGCTGGCGCGCATCATCCAGGAATCCGGAATCACCATCCTGCAGGTGGTGCCGTCGCTCCTGCGCGCGATGCTGGACGGCGGCTGGCTGGACGAGTGCCGCAGCCTGCGCCGCGTCTTTTGCGGCGGCGAAGAGCTCACGGCGGATACCGTGGCGGACTTCTTCCGGGCCTCGGAGGCGGAGCTGCACAACCTTTACGGTCCGACGGAGACGGCCAGCGAAACCACCTTCTGGACCTGCGAACGGGACGGCCGGCGGGGACCGGTGCCGATCGGCAGGCCGGTGCCCAACGTTCAGCTTCACATCGTCGATCCGCGGCTGCGGCAGGTCCCGGCCGGCGTGCCGGGCGAGCTGCTGATCGGCGGCATCCAGGTGAGCCGGGGATACCTGGCGCGGCCGGAGCTGACGGCGGAGCGCTTCGTCCCCGATCCGTTCTCCGGCGAGCCCGGAGCGCGGCTGTACCGCACCGGCGACCGGGTGAAGCGGCGGCCGGACGGCGCGGCCGAGTTTCTGGGCAGGGTCGACTTCCAGATCAAGATCCGCGGCTTCCGCATCGAGCTGGGCGAGGTCGAGTCCGCGCTTCTGGCCATCCCGGGAGTCGCCGACGCCGCGGTGCTCGCGCTCGACAAGGGGGCCGACAAGCGCCTCGTGGCCTACGTGTCGAGCCCTCAGCGCTCCGAGGAGATCCGTGCCTCCCTGAAGGCGCGGCTGCCCTCCTTCATGATGCCCTCCGGGATCGTCGTGCTCGACTCCCTGCCGCTCACACCCAACGGCAAGGTGGACCGCAAGGCCCTGGCCGGCATCGAGCCGCCGGTTGACGGCGAGCGGGAGCTGGTGGCGCCGCGCACGCCGGCCGAGGAGATGCTGGCCGGGATCTGGGGCGAGCTGCTGGGTATCGAGCGGGTGGAGAACGTCGGGGCCGAGGACAATTTCTTCGAGCTTGGCGGCCACTCGCTCCTCGCCACCCGGCTGGCATCGCGGGTACGCGAGCTCTTCGGCGTGGAGCTGCCCCTGCGCGAGATCTTCGAGGCGCCGACCCCGGCGGGCCTCGCCGAGCGGATAGCGGAGATTCGCCTGCGCAGCGGCGGCCTCTCCATCCCGCCTCTCGTCCCGGGAATGGGCGACGAGAGATTCCGCGCGCGGCTCTCCTTCGCGCAGGAACGGCTCTGGTTCCTCGACCGCCTGCAGCCCGGGAACGCGTTCTACAACGTGCCGTTCGCCCTGCGCATCTCCGGCGCGCTCGATCCGGCCGTCTTCCAAGCCTCCCTGAACGAGATCGTCCGCCGCCACGACGTCCTGCGCACGACGTTCACGGATGTCGGGGGCGAGCCCTGGCAGGTGGTCGCCCCGGAGCTTGCCGTGCCCCTGCCGGTGATCGACCTTTCCGCCCTGTCTGACCAGGAAACGGAGGCCCGCGAGCGGCTCGCGCAGGAAGCGGCGCGCCCCTTCGACCTCGAGCGCGGACCGCTGCTCCGGGCTGTCCTGGTGCGGCTGGCCGGCGAGGAGCACGTGGCGGTCCTGACGATGCATCACATCGTCTCCGACGGCTGGTCGGTCGAGGTGCTGGTGCGCGAGCTCGCGGCCCTCGCCACGGCGGCCCTCACCGGCCACGCCGCCCGGCTTCCGGAGCTGCCGGTCCAGTACGCCGACTTCGCCCGCTGGCAGCGTGAGTGGCTCTCCGGCGAGGCCCTGGATGCGCAGATCGGGCACTGGAAGGAAGCGCTGAGCGGCGCGCCCACGGTCCTCGAGCTGCCCGCCGACCGGCCGCGTCCGCCAGTCCAAACCTTCCGCGGCGCGGGGGTCCCGCTCGCCCTGCCGGCGGAGGTCACCGCGGCACTCCGCGACTTCGGCCGGCGGCAGGGCGTGACTCTCTTCATGACCCTCCTCGCTGGCTTCGAGGCGCTTCTCGCCCGCTACACGGGAGAAGAAGACCTCCTGGTCGGCTCGCCCGTGGCCAACCGCAGCCGCGCCGAGACCGAGGGACTGATCGGCTTTTTCGTCAACAACCTGGTGCTGCGCGCCGACCTCTCGGGCGATCCGGACTTCGCCGGCTTCCTCGGCCGGGTGCGCGCCAACGCCCTCGCCGCCTATGAGCGCCAGGACCTGCCTTTCGAACGGCTCGTCGAGGAGTTGGGCATCGAGCGCAGCCTCGCGCGGAACCCGCTCTTCCAGGTCGTCTTCTCCCTCGTGAATGCGCAGGCGGCGCGCCTCGAGCTTCCAGGCCTGACCCTCGCGCCGGTCGACCTCGATGTCACGACTGCCAAGACCGACCTGCTCCTGGCCCTGGCGGAGGCCGGGGAAGAGGGCCTGCGCGGCGTCTGGGAGTACGCGACCGACCTCTTCGACCGGACGCGCATCGAGCGCATGTCGGGCCACCTCCTGGTCCTCCTCGAAGCCGCCGCCGCCGATCCGTCGCTGCGGGTCTCCGACCTGCCGCTCCTCACCGAAGCCGAGCGGCAGCAGCTTCGGAGCTTCGCCGGCGGGACGCCGACGCTCCCAGTGGACTGCCTGCACGAGATCTTCGCGATGCGGGCAGCCGAGGCTCCGAAACGGACTGCCCTGGTCTTTGGGGACAAGCGTGGCGACGAGTCCATGACCTACGGCGAGCTTGCCAAGCGGTCCGAACGGCTCGCCAGGCAGCTCGCCAAACTCGGCGTCGGACCCGAGACCCGCGTCGGCATCGCCGCCGAGCCGGGGCTCGACCGGGTCGTCGCGGTCCTCGCCGTCTGGATGGCGGGCGGCGCCTACGTGCCGCTCGACACCGCGTATCCGAAGGAGCGCCTGGCCTTCATGTTGGAAGACTCCAGCGTGCCCGTCCTCCTCGCCGAGTCTCGGCTGCTCGAATCTCTGCCTCCCTATGCAGGCAAGGTCGTGCCCCTCGATGTTCCGATCAAGGGGCGCGGCAAGACCGGACCGCTCCCACGGGTCACACCCGACCATCTGGCCTATGTCATCTACACGTCGGGCTCGACCGGGAGGCCCAACGGCGTGCTGGTCCGTCACAGCTCGGCCGCGCACCTGATCCGCGAGGCGATCGGCCACTTCGCCGTGGGTCCGGAGAGCCGGGTGCTGCAGTCGGTCTCCTTCAGCTTCGACGCCTCGGTGCTGGAGACCTGGCTGGCCCTCGCGAGCGGCGCCACGCTCGTGATCGTTCCGCGCGCCGCCCTGCTCTCCGGCGAAACCCTGGCGGAGACCATCGACCGCCACGGCATCACCACCGCCGTCCTCACCCCGGCCGTCCTCGCCAACCTGCCCGAGGAGGGTTTGCCAACTCTGGTCACGGCGAGCGTGGGCGGCGACAGTTGCCCGGGCGAGCTTGCGACCCGTTGGTCCCGGCGGCTGCGCCTCCTCAACTGTTATGGGCCGACCGAGGCGACCATCTACGCCACGGTTATCCATCTCTCCGGCACCTTTGCCAAGGAGCCGCCGATCGGGCGGCCGGTCGGCGGAGCCGAGGTCCATCTGCTCGACCGCTCCGGCCAGCCGGTGCCCGTGGGCGTGCCGGGTGAGCTGTGCATCGCGGGAACGGGGCTGGCACGTGGTTATCTGAACCGTCCCGGCCTCACGGCGCAGCGCTTTGCCCCTCATCAGGGAGGTGAGCGCCTCTACCGGACCGGCGACCTCGCGCGCTACCTGCCGGACGGGAACCTCGAGTTCCTGGGCCGCGTCGATCACCAGGTCAAGCTGCGCGGCCTGCGTATCGAGCTCGGGGAGATCGAGGCCGTCCTCGCCAGGCATCCCGCGGTGCGCGAGTGCGCGGCGGCGGTACGCGGGTCCGGCTCCGACCGGCGCCTGATCGCCTGGGTCGTCTTCCAGGACGGGGAGATGGTTCCCATGGCCGATCTCCGCGCCTTCCTGCGCGAGCGGCTCCCCGAGCACATGCTGCCCGCGGCCTTTGTGACGCTCGCAGCGCTGCCGCTCTCCCCCACCGGCAAGGTGGACCGCGCCGCGCTCCCCGACCCGCAGGCCGATGCCGCGGACCGCATCGCCCCGCGCGATCCGCTGGAGCACGAGCTGGCCGGCATCTGGGAGGAGGCCCTGGGGGTGGGCCCGATCGGGGTGCGCGACGACTTCTTCGCCCTGGGCGGGCACTCGCTCCTCGCCGTACGCCTCATGTCGAAGATCGAGGAGCGGCTCGGCCGCGCGCTGCCGCTGACCGCGCTCTTCACGGCTGGAACGGTAGAAGGCATGGCGGCGCTGCTCCGCAATGAAAGTGCCGAGGGACCGGCGTCCATCCTCATCCCCCTCCAGCCCCGGGGTGAACGGCCGCCGTTCTTCTGGGTCCACCCGGCCGGTGGCGACGTGCTCTGCTACGCCGCACTGGCGCGCCATCTGGGTCCCGACCAGCCGTTCTACGGCATCCAGGCGCGGAGCGAGGAGCCTCCGTCGAGGATCGAGGAGATGGCCGCGCTCTACGCCGGGGAGATCCGCCGCGTGCAGACCGAGGGCCCCTACTTCCTGGGCGGCTGGTCGCTCGGAGGCGCGGTCGCCTTCGAGATGGCCCGTCAGCTCCGGGCGGCGGGACAGACCGTCGCCCTGCTCACGGTGCTCGACGGCGCGCCGGTCATCGAACCGGGTCCGGAGGAGAGCGACGCCGACTTCCTGCTCGACATCGCGGCCTACGTCGGCAACTTCCACGGCCGTGATCCGGAGGTCGCTCGCGACCAGTTGGAGGCCCTCGACGCCGACGGTCAGATCGCCTACGTCACCGAGCGGCTGGCGGCCATCGACTTCCTGCCGCCGGGATCGGGCGAAACGCAGCTGCGCCGCGTGCTCGCGGTCTATCGCGCCAACGCCCGGGCGGCGCGGCGCTACCAGCCGGGCTCCTATCCGGACGGCCTGGTGCTGCTCCGGGCCGAGGACACGCCCCATGCAGAGGCCGACCTGGGCTGGCGCCGCCTCGTGGGCGGGCAAGTCGAGATCCACACCGTGCCGGGCAACCACCTGACCCTGCTGGCCGAGCCGAACGTGCACGCCCTTGCCACACGGCTCCGCCTCTGCCTGGAGCAGGCTGTCGCCGGCGAAATGCAGACCGTTTTCAAATAGAGTCACTCTCATAAAAAAACCATTCTGCTGCTGGTGACACGGACGAACACGGACAGGCATGCTGCTTCTGTCCTCTTTGTCCGTAACCGTCCGTGTCAGCCCATGTCAGTCCGTGTTCCGCGTGGGATCGGCCGGTCGAGGCACGCGCCGCTTGCGCACGGGCGTGACCCCAAACCCCACCAAAGCCTCGCTGTGGCCGCCGAAGTGGGCCTTCAGCGCAAACCGCAGCCGCGAGGCCGCGGCCCGCCCCTCGGGGATCACCTCCCGGCTGCGCTTGGCCGCCTGGCTGAGCTGAGCCCGGGCGCCAACCTTGACCACCGCCAGGTCCCTGCTCTCCTCAAGGAGATCCTCGAGCGGCTCCAGAAGACCCGAGTAGTCGGGCAAGTCACTCCGGTTGCGGACCCCCCTGATCAGGCTGTCCCAATCGGCCATGAAATCGGGAAACGACGAAATCTCGGACATGATGCTTCTCCTTTCTTAAGCTTCTGTATTTGCGCAAAGTTGCGCCCTACATCTTCCATTTTAGACTTCAACGAGGGGCGTATGGTGCACCAGCCATGAAGACCTGTCAAGACCTTCTTGATCCTTACGATGATTTTATAGCCTCAGTTGCTTGCCCACGAGGGCGAATCATGGCAAACTTCTCTCCGCCAGCCAGTAATGGAGGATCGGCAGAAGACGAAGGAGAGTATTCTTCTGCCGCTCGATCTCGCGCAGCAGATGCACACGCTCCAGCCGCTGCCGCTCGGGGTCCGGCATGATCCACCGGAGGGTGGGCGGCAGGCGCGCGGGGTCCGCCGGCAGGCGCGCGGGCTATTGCGAGTGCGGCCGGACCTCGCGGAGAAGCGGCAAGGGTTCGAGCGGAAGCCGACCGAGCTTCGTCAGCACATGAAGGAAGGCGCTGGGCCCCCGCGCGGGGCCCAGCCGACCGGCACCGTGGATGCGTCCACGCCTGCCGCGGGTTCTTTGACATTCGATGGACGCGAGGATGGGGGACCGGCTCTCCAGGGGCGGAGCCGTCCGCCTACCCCTCGTGTGTCTGCGAAAGGTTGGACCGGCCCGGCCATCGCGAGACGGCCGGGCCGGCAGGAACAAGGCTCAGTGGGGCTCGGAGGGCAGGTTGGTCAACTGGTCTTGCAGGGCCACGCTCGGCCGCTGAGCGACCGGCACTCGCGCCAGGTCCGCAAACAGGTCGACAGGCAGCCTGCCGGTCTTCTCCAGCTCTGCCAGGACGTGATGCTTGTTGATGGGGTGGACCTTGAAGCAGTGCGCCTTGGCCACCTGCTTGACGTCGATCTCGCGGCGCAGCAGGTCGTCGAAATGGCGGGCCGGCAGGCCGGCAGCCTCGGCAGGATCGGCCACGTTGTTGATCCCGGACAGGAACCCCGAGATCGGCACCGGCGGGAACGGCTGGCCGGCGTTGGCGTTGTCCACGTGGACGAAGGGCGTGCTGGTCTCGCGGCGGTGGCAGCCGTTGCAGGTGGCGCGCGAGACACGGTGCCGCGCCCAGTTCTGCGAGTTCATGCCGCCGTTGTTGCTCAGGTTGGCGAGGTTCGGGGCGGTCCAGAAGAAGGTGAACGGCGCCACCGTCGGCAGGACAGCCGGCGGATGCGGCACCCGCGGGTTGGAGCCGAGGAAGTTGACATTGCTGAAGAACAGGCGGACCGGCGGCACCGGGTCCTCGAACCGCTGCGCCTGCGTCAGGTTCGGCTGAATGACGTTGGTGAGCCAGTTGCGCAGCACCTGGGTGTTGAAGAAGCTGTCGTGCGGCGTGTCGTCCGCGGTGGTCTCGTTGATCAGCGAGAACTTGGTCTGGGTGAGCTGGAACTCCCGCAGCTCCCAGGGCGCCAGGAGGGCAACCTCGTTGGTGCGCAGCGTCCGCAACGTGCTGCCGTTCGGGTTGTTCGGGTCCGCGTTGGCACGCACGATCTTCTGCGTCAGGCGGGTCAGGTGCTTGCGGTAGGTCTCGGTCAGCGGATCGACGTGGCGCAACTGGACCCAGTCGACAGCCCAGTCCTTGACGTCGCCGCAGCCGCAGGCGGGAACCTCATACTCGAAGATGACCGTGAACGGGATCGCCCGGCAGCTCGCGCCGTCGATCGAGACCACGCCGTTGAACCCGGTGGCGTCCCAGCCTGGAGGCAGGACGAAGCCGAAGATGAAGCGCAGCTCGCCGGCATCGATGAAGTTGCCGCTCGAGCCTCCGGAGTAGCCGCCGCCGCCGGTCGTGCGGCGCAGGTCGAAGCGCGGCATGATCGCGAGCAGGCGCAGCGGGGAGCGGTTCAGGTCCAGCCGGGCGCCGACCCGCGGCCACTGGTTGATGATCTGTTGCATCTGGTTGCGCGCCGGAACGTTGAACGAGTTGACCGACTGGTTGGCGGTCCAGGTCTGGAGCCAGCGCTCGACGAACAGGGCCGGATCGATGCCGCTGGCCTGCTGGTTCGCCATCTGCGTCATCAGGTGGTTGAAAGTCCAGACTCCGCCGGGAGCGCCGGTGTTGGTGCAGGGCTCGTAGGTGCGCGTCGGATCCTGGACGACCGCGGGGTTGCGGATTACGAGCACCCGCTCCTGGAACAGGTTCGTGAAGCCGGGTGATGGGGTCGGGTTCGGCAGCGAGAGGGGCGGAGGCGGCGGGATGGCGGCCGCGCTGGCCACGCCGAACGGATCGCTCTCGTTGGGCGCCGGCTTGCTGTCCTCGGGCTCCAGCTCGACAACGGGGAGATCGAGGGGCACCCGCCGGCCGGCCGAGAAACCCGAGTAGTCGAACGCCTGCTGCTTCTCGTAGCGCAGGATCGTCCGGCCGCCGAAGACGGGCAGGTCCTTGAGCCCCTCCTTGGAGATCACGCCCTCGTCCTCATTGTGGCGCGCGAGCAGCTCCCCCGGGTCGAGGAAGGCAATGGCCGTGTAGAGGCCGTCGTCGGCGATGTCGTCGGGCGCCAGGCCGTCGTCGCGCAGCAGGATCTCCTGGTCCTTGCCGAGCGTTATGAAGTCTCCCTTGCCCTGCGTGTCCTTCTGCGCCACCTGGTCCGACGTGAGCTGGGCCGAGATCAGGACGTTCCCGAGATCGGGAAAGGCGCTGGTGAGCTGTACGTAGACCTGCTGGGGCGGGACGTTCTTCGTGTCGAGCAGGGCGCTGTTGTCTCCGCTCGACCCGGCGTCCAGGGCGATGCCCAGGACGCCGACGGCAAAGATTGCTACGGCTGTGAACGAGGCCTGTTTCGCTGTGGTCATGGCTCCTCCTGGTGGGTTTCAGGCCCAGGGGCGTCCGACCACGGCGGCCGGGGTCACCCCCAGCAACTTCTTACATAAATACTCGGTACAGCACGGCTCAGGAACGGGACAAGCAGGAGATCCGCTATAGTCGATCCAGGCTTCAGGAGACGGCCCATGCCCGCAATCGTCGACGACCTGCGTTTTGCCGCGCGGACCTTCTCGAAGAACAAGGGGTTCACGGCGGTAGCCGTGCTGTCGCTCGCGCTGGGGATCGGCGCCAACGCAGCGATCTTCAGCCTGGTCGACGCCGTCCTTCTGAAGCCGCTGCCGGTCGTCCAGCCGGAGCGCCTGGTGGCGCTCTACACCCAGGACGCCAGGAACCCGGGTTCCCTCCCCCTCTCGTACCCCAACTTCCTGGACATCCGGAGCGGCAGCCGCTCTTTTTCGGCCCTCGTGGCCCACCGGCCCGTCTCCCTGAGCCTGTCGGGCCTGCCGGATGGAGCCGAGCCGGAGAAGGCCTCGGGCGAGCTGGTGTCGGGCAGCTACTTCGCGGCGCTCGGCGTCCGGCCCGCCTTGGGGCGCGGCTTCCTCCCCGAGGAGGATGGGGTCCCCGGCGCCAGCCCGGTCGCGGTCCTCTCCCACTCGTTCTGGCAGCGCCGCTTCAGCGCCGATCCCGCGGCCGTGGGCAAGGACGTCATCCTGAACGGCACCCGCTTCAGCATCGTCGGCGTGGCGCCGGCCGACTTCCGGGGCTTGAACGCCCTCGCCCCGCCCGACGTCTTCCTGCCGGTCGCCATGTACGAGCAGGCGATCACCGCGCGGCCGCTCAAGTTCAACGAGCGCAGGGCCCTCCACCTTTTCGCCGCCGGCCGCCTGAAGCCCGGGGTGAGCCTCGACCAGGCCCGGTCCGAGGTCACTGTCCTGTCCGCCGGCCTCGCGAGCGAGTACCCGGAGGCCAACACCGGGCGGAGCGCCGCGCTCGTTCCCCTGGTCGAGGCCACGATCAACCCCAACCTCAAGGGCAAGTACGTCCTCGCCGGCACCCTCCTGATGACGGTCGCGGGCCTCGTGCTGCTCGTCGCCTGCGCCACGGTCGCGAACCTGCTGCTGGCGCGGGCGGTGTCGCGGCGCAAGGAGATCGCCATCCGGCTGTCGCTGGGGGCGGCGCGCGGCCGGCTGGTGCGGCAGCTCCTGACCGAGAGCCTGCTGCTGGCATTCGCGGGCGGGGCCGCGGGGCTCCTGGTCGCGGTCTGGGGACGGGACTTCCTCTGGTCGCTGCGGCCGCCGTTCCTCCCCGCCACCCTCGATCTTGCTCTGGATGCCCGCGTCCTCGGCTTCACCTTCGGCCTGTCCCTCGCGACCGGGGTCCTCTTCGGCCTCCTCCCCGCGCTCCAGTCATCGCGGCCCGAGATGGTCACGGCGCTCAAGAACCAGGCTGCGCCGCCGATCCGCGGGCGGGGGCTGGGTATCCTCAAGACGCGAAGCCTCCTGGTGATAGCCCAGGTCGCGCTGTCGCTGGTGTCGCTGATCGGCGCCGCGCTGTTCATCCGCAGCCTGCTCGAAGCGCAGCGGATCGATCCGGGCTTCGAGCCGCAGGGGCTCGTCACCCTCTCCCTGGACCCCGGGGGCCGGGGCTACGACCCGCCACGCGGGCAGGAGCTCTACCGCCAGGCGGTCGAGGAGGCCGAGCGGATGCCGGGCATCCGGCGGGCGGCGATCTCCGAGCTCCCGGTGCTGCAGCCTGGGGGGTTTCAGAGGACGCTGGTGATCGAAGGGATGGAAGCGGCGGCCGAGGACAGCCTCCTGGTGCGCGCCAACGCGGTGGGGACGGGCTACTTCGAGACCCTGGGCATCCCGCTCCGGCGCGGGCGCGGCTTCGCCCCCGAGGACCGCCGGGAGTCGCGGCCCGTGGCCGTGATCAACGAGACCATGGCGCGCCGCTTCTGGCCCGGCCAGGAGCCGGTCGGCCGCCGGTTCGGCTTCTTCGGCCAGGACAAGGCCTACGAGATCGTGGGAGTCGCGGCCGACGCCAAGTACACGGCGCTCGGCGAGGAGCCGCTGCCCTACGTCTATCTGCCGCTGCTCCAGTCCTACCCCTCGGCGGCGACGCTCTACGCGCGCGCCTCGGGCGATCCGGCCACGGCGCTCGCCGCGGTCCGGAAGCGGCTCCGCGCGCTCGACCCGAGCCTGCCCCTGACCGATGCCGGACCGGTCTCCGACGCGCTCGACCGCGCCCTCTGGGGGCCGCGGGTCGCGGCGGGCCTGCTGCTGCTCTTCGGGTTGCTGGCGCTGGTGCTGGCGACCATGGGGCTCTACGGCGTCATCTCCTACGCGGTGCAGCAGGGGCGGCGCGACATCGGCATCCGGGTGGCGCTCGGCGCGGCGAAGGGAGACGTCCTCGGCCTCATCCTGCGCCAGGGCCTGACGCTGGTCGGCCTGGGGCTCGCCCTCGGCCTGGCCGCCGCCGCCCTCCTGGCGCCCCGGCTCCCCGGGCTCCTGGTCGGCACCGACCCCTCCGACCCCACTGCCTGGGCCGGTGCCGCGGCGGTCCTCGCCCTGGTCGGGCTCGCGGCGACCTGGGTGCCAGCCCACCGCGCTACCGGCATCGATCCGGCTCTCGTCCTGCGGCAGGAATAGCCAAAGGAAAAGGCGGCCCGGCCAAGCCGGACCGCCCTGGGGATAAGCGCGGTCAGATGACGATCTGGGTACCGTCGAAGCGCGTGAGGTTGAAGCCCGAGAAGGGGAACGGGTACGTCGACCTCTGCTCGTGCAGCCAGCGGATCGCGAGGTCCTCGCCCAGCCGGTTGCCCGCGATGTTGTCCGTGCGCCAGTGGATGCCCGACATGTCGCGGCCGAAGCTCATGTTGTGGGCGAGCTTGTTGAGCTCTCCGCCCATGGTGAGCGCAGGGCCATCCACCCCGACGACGTAGGGCAATGTAGTGGTGCCGTCGGCGCTCACCTTGCGCGGAGCCGGGAAGAGGCCGGCCTCGTTGTAGAAGGCCTTGAGCACGGTGACGCAGGCGCCGGCGCTGATGGCGTGGCCGGAAGGGTACGACGGGTGCGTGGGCCCGCCCGCGCGGAAGATCTGTGACAGGAGATAGGAGCCGCTGCTGCCGAGGCCGCGCGCGATGTTGCGCGCCTGGTTGGCCGTATAGACGCGGTCGAGCACGGTCGACTGGGTCATGAGGTCGGAGTGGAGCGGATAGCTGGCGCCGTCCACCTTGACCCGGTGCACCAGGCCGCCGTACGCCTCGGCCCGCAGCCGGCGATGGACGTGCCACTTCTGATACCAGGCGTGGCGCTCGCTCTTGCCGACGCTGCCGATCATCTCGCTGAGATGGGCGAGGCCGAAGTTCGTGAAAGCCGCCTGCCGCGAGCCGACCGGGAAGGGGAAGCTGGCGTCGAGCCCCGCCACCGGGGCGAACGGGAAGATGGCCTGGAGGATCAGGACCGCCCGGAAGTAGACCGAGTAGATACGGTCGAGGCCGGCCGTCATGCCCATGTCGCGCCCGTTGCGGATGAACCGGGTCACGGCGTCGAGCGGCGGGAAGGCGCCGCCTGCCACCGGGCCGCCGTTCTGCACGTTCAGCCACTCCGCGAACTCGGTCATGAAGTCCTGGCCCGGCTGCGAGGTCGTCAGGCGCGGGGTGACAGGGATCGCGTCATAGTTGAAGTTGCGGATCAGGAACTGCGAGACCATCGGACCGTCGAGCACGCCGGGGTAGCCGACCCGGAAGAGGAGCTGCGGCGTCACGTTGCCACCGGAGTCGACCGGTCCCCGGTAGTCCGAGAAGTTGTTCGTCAGGTCGTAGCAGGCTTCCAGGGCCACGGCGTTGGCTGCGTAGTCGGAGAAGTTGACGTCGCGCAGGAGCATCATCCAGTAGAGCTCGCCCATCTCCGCCGCGGTCTGGGCCGAGGCGAGCGCCGGCGCCGGAGGGCAGGTCAGGGCCGCGGTGTCCGGGCCGTCGAGGTTGAACGTCAGGCCACCCAGGGGATCCAGGAGAGGAGAGACGCCACCGGTCGGGATGGTCTCGACCGCGGCCCAGTCACCGCTCGCCAGCACGGAGAGGTAGGTGGCATACGCGGCAGGGTTGACCTCGGCGGTCACCGGGTCGTGCGGCAGGGTCTTGTGGAAATTGCCGATCCGGTTGGCGTACAGAACCTCGTCGGTGTTGCTGACCTGGGCCGGCAGCGGCATTTTCTTCTCTTCATTCGCCGCCTGGTGCCGGATCTTGTAGGCGGAGTTGCGCCGGTGGACGCCGGTCTCGGGGGCGAGCTCGACCGCCTCGGCACCGGAGGTGTTGGACGGATCGGACAACGCGGTCAGGCCCGTGAAACCTCCAGCCAACGCGCCGACAGTTACTCCGCCGACCCCGCCGAGGAAGCGGCGGCGGTTGAAGCCGTCCTTCTCCTCCACGGATTGGCTCGTGGCTGGGACCTGGACCTCGTCCTTTTCCTGCTCTTTCATGAATTCCTCCTCAGGGGTGATGACCCGGAAACAACTGGCACGATGAACCGCAAAGGGAAGGGATACCTATCTCACACATACCGTCCTCGAACATCGGATACGGCCTCCGTGAGTCAACGGCAGTCTGCCCCGCGCGAAGACGAAGGACTATCGCTCTGGGGTTGATTAAAAAGTGCTTCACAAGGGGTAAAGCGGGACAATTGTAGCCGAAAACGCCGCGAAACGCCTAGCGACCTTGGGTAGCTATGTCTACCCGCCGGGTAGAGGGGTCTATTTCTTGGGTAGCCATGTCTACCTGCCGGGTAGAGGCGTCTCCCCCTCGGGTAGCCATGTCTACCTGCCGGGTAGAGGGGTCTATCTCTTGGGTAGCCATATCTACCCAGGGGTTGGAGGGGTCTACCCGAGGGTTGGAGGGGTCTACCCGGCCTTTTGAGCTGTTTCCCGGAGGCAGCGCGCGAGCCGCGCGGCAACCGCCGCGACGTGCGGCCGGGCGTGGAGCGAAACGTGGTCGCCGGGCACCGGGTAGATCTCCGTGCCGCCGCGGGCGAGCTCGATCCAGGGGCGCTCCGGATGCGGCGGGTCGGTGCCCCGGTCGTCGGCGCGGAAGAAGATGGCCTTGCCGGGATAGGGCCGGGGCTCGTAGGCGTACATGGCTTCGACGTTGGCCCGGATCACGGCGAGGAGCCGCTGCCGCCCTTCGGGCTCCGCCTCTCCCCGCTCCATCTCGCTCCGGGCGAGCTCGCCGTCCTTCCCCCTGTCCGGGAGTTGGCCGGGGCCGAACGTGTCGAAGAGCACGAGCAGGGGAACCTGCTCGCCGGATGCAGCGAGCCGCTGTGCCATCTCCCAGGCGATCATGCCGCCCATGGAGCTGCCGCCGAGGAGGTACGGCCCTGCCGGACGGAAGGCGCGGATCTCCGCCAGGTAGCGCTCCGCCATCTCCTCGATGCTCGCGGCCGGCGTCTCGCCGGGCTCCAGGCCGAGCGCGCGCAGGCCGTAGAGCGGCTGGTCCTCCCCCAGCTCTTCCCCAAGCTGGCGGAACAGGTAGACGTGCCCGCCGGCCGGGTGGACCAGGAAGAGAGGCGGCCGCCCTCCCCGGGGCTGAACCGCCACCAGGCACCCGGAGGCCTCCGGCGCGGAGGCACTGGAGCTTAGGGCGGAGGCGAAGCTGCCGAGCGTCGGGTGCGCGAGGAGCAGGTGCGGAGGCGCCTCGATCCCCAGCTCCGCCCGCAGGCGCGAGCCGAGCCGCACGGCGAGGAGGGAGCTGCCACCAAGCTCGAAGAAGTTGTCGTGGGGCTCGATCCGCGCGACGCCCAGGAGATCGCGCCAGACCGCAGCGATCCGCCGCTCGGTCTCCGAGCCCGGCGCGGATACGGCTGGAAGAGGGTCTGGCACCGCTCTCTTCAGGGGAGCGGCGTTCGGCGCCGCGACCCAGAAGCTGCCGCGCTCGAAGGGGTAGGCCGGCAGGGGAACGCGGCGCCGCCGGCCGAGCGCGTTGACACCGGCCCAGTCGACCTCGGCCCCCGAGAGCCAGAGCCGTCCCAGGGCGGAGAGGATCGCCTGCTCCTCCCCCACCGGTTCGCCCGGGATGGCGAGCGAGGAGAGGACCACGGAGCCCGGCGCGGTTTCTTCCTGCAAGCGGGCCTGCCGACGGGCGAGGGCGGCGAGCGTCCGCCGCGGCCCGACCTCGAGGAGCACCGCGTCCGGCTCCGCCAGGAGCGCCCGGATGCCGTCGCCGAAGCGGACCGTACCGCGCAGGTGCCGCGCCCAGTAGCCGGGATCGGTCGCCTCGGCGTCGGTAATCCAGGTGCCGGAGAGGTTCGAGACGAAGCGGGTCCGCGGCGCTCCGAGCGCGTGCTCCCCCACCTGCCGCGCAAAGGGCTCGAGGGCCGGCTCGGTCATCGCCGAGTGGAAAGCGCGGCGAGTGAAGAGGCGGCGCGACTCGGCTCCCGAGGCCGCCAGCTCGCGCTCCAGCCCCTCGATCGCACCTACCGGTCCGGAGACCACCAGGGCCCCGGGGCCGTTCACGGCGGCGATCGCCAGCCCATGGGAAGTGGGTACCTCTTCCGGGCAGGAGACCGCGAGCATGGCTCCCTCGGGGAGCTGCTGCATGAGCCGTCCGCGCGCCGCCACGATCGACAGCGCCTGCTCGAGGGTGAAAACCCCGGCGAGGCAGGCCGCCACGTACTCCCCGATGCTGTGGCCGAGGAAGCCGGCCGGCGCGATCCCCCAGGACATCCAGAGCCGGGCCAGCGAGTACTCGACCACGAACAGGGCCGGCTGAGCGATGGAAGTGTCGAGCAGGCCCTCCCCCGTCTCAATCGCGGTCCGCAGGCCGGCGGCAAGCTCGGCGCCGAGAAGGCCCAGGCAGCGGTCGAAATGCTCGCGGAAGACCGGCTCCCTTTCATACAGCTCTGCGGTCATGCCGGCGTGCTGCGCGCCCTGGCCCGGGAAGAGGAAGAAGACCGGCCGGCCCGGCCTTCCGGCCATGCCCGTAATCCCGGCCTCCCGCAGCTGCGCGACCGCCTCCTCCCTCCCGCCCGCCACGACGATCCGGCGATGAGGAAAAGCCTTCCGGCCTGTCTGGAGAGTCCAGGCCACGTCCGCCAGATCGAGCCCGGGATGCCGCTCCAGGTGGTCGGCCAGCCTGGCGCAGGCCGCGTCCAGGGCGGCCGGTGTTTTCGCTGAAAGCGGCAGGAGGTGCCAGCGCCTGGAGGGTCCCGTGGCAAGTCCGGGCGGTGCCTGTTCGAGGATCGCGTGCGCGTTGGTGCCGCCGATGCCGAAGGAGCTGACCGCGGCCCTCCGCGGCCCATCTCCATCAGGCCAGGAAGTGAGAGCGGTCTGCACGTAGAACGGGCTCGCCGCGAAGTCGATCCTGGGGTTGGGCTCGTCGAAGTGGAGGCTCGGCGGGATCTCCCCGTGGTCGATCGCCAGGGCTGCCTTGATGAGGCCGGCGACACCGGCCGCGGCATCCATGTGCCCGAGGTTGCTCTTGATCGAGCCCACGGCGCAGAAGCCCGTCCGGCCGGTCCGCGCGCGGAAGGCCTGGGTCAGGGCGGCCATCTCGATGGGATCGCCAAGCTCGGTGGCCGTGCCATGCGCCTCGACGTAGCCGAGGGTCCCGGGATCGACGCCGGCAGCTTCCTGTGCAGCGGTGATGACCGCCGCCTGCCCGTCGATGCTTGGGGCGGTAAAGCCGATCTTCTGCCCACCGTCGTTGTTGAGCGCCGTGGCACGGAGGACGGCATAGATCCGGTCGCCGGATTCGAGCGCGTCGGCCAAGCGCTTGAGCACCACGATCCCCACGCCCTCGCCCGCGATCGTCCCCCTCGCCCGGGCCGAGAAAGTCCGCGTGTGGCCGTCCGGCGAGGCGATCCCTCCCTCTTCGTGGACGTAGCCGCGCCTTGACCCGGCGATCGATACGCCGCCCGCGAGCGCCGCTTCGCACTCGCCTTCGAGAAGGCTCCGGCAGGCGAGGTGGACGGCGACGAGAGAGGTCGAGCAGGCCGTCTGCACGTTGAGGCTCGGGCCCCTCAGGTCCAGCTTGTAGGACACGCGTGTCGGCAGGAAGTCGTTGCGGTTGAGCAGAAAGGCCTGGTAGGCGCCCACGGCGAGGACCACCTCGGGGTTGGCCTGGAGGTTCCTCACATAGCTGTTCTCGCTCGCCCCGGCGAAGACCGCAATGCGGCCGGGAAAGCGTGCGGGGTCGACGCCGGCATCCTCGAGGGACTCCCACGCGCACTCCAGGAAAGCGCGCTGCTGCGGGTCCATGATCTCGGCCTCGCGTGGCGAGACGTCGAAAAAGGAGGCGGCGAACCTGTCACTGCCTTCGAGCACCCCCCGCGCCCGCACGTAGCGCGGATCGGCGAGCGCCTCGCGCGGCACTCCCCCGGCCAGGAGCTCCTCGTCCGAAAAAAACGTGATGAGCTCGTCCCCCCGGCACAGCCGCCGCCACAGCTCCTCGACGCTGCCCGCGCCGGGGAAGCGGCCGGCCATGCCGACGATGGCGATCCCGGAGCCGGTCGCAACGGACGCCGGAGCCGCGGCCCGCGGAAGCGGTTGGCTGCCAGCCAGAAAGCCGGCGAGCGCCTCGATCGTCGGGTGCCGGAAGAGCTCGAGGAGCGGCACCTCGCGGCCCATCTCCTCGCGGATCCGGCGCTCGACGCGGGCCAGGAGGAGCGAGTGCCCCCCGAGGTCGAAGAAGCTCTCCGTGACCGGAACGTTGGGCAGCGAGAGCACCTCGCACCAGATGGCGGCGAGGATGCTCTCGGCCTCGCTCCGAGGCCGCGCTCCCCCGGTCTGCGGCCGCTCCGGCCTCGGCAGCGCGCGGCGGTCGAGCTTGCCGCTGGGGTTCAGGGGAAACGCCGGGAGGACCGTGAAGCTCGCGGGCACCATGAACTCGGGCAGCGACCTCCGCAACGCCTCGCGCAGATCCGCCGGATCGACCTCCCCCTGGGGCACCACGTAGGCTGCGAGGCCCTGCTCCCAGGGGATGACCAACGCCTCGCGCACCGCGGGATGGGCCGCGAGCACCGCCTCGATCTCCTGCAGCTCGATGCGGAAGCCGCGCACTTTGACCTGGTGATCGATCCGGCCCAGGAACTCGATCCGGCCGTCCCCCAGGAAGCGGGCCAGGTCCCCCGTGCGATAAAGACGCTCGCCCTCGCCTGGCACGAAGCGCTCCGCCGTCAGGGCCGGCCGATCGAGGTACCCGCGGCCCACGCCCACGCCTCCGATCAGCAGCTCCCCGGGTACGCCCAGAGGCGCCGGACGGAAAGCATGGTCCACGATGTGGATCGAAAGGTTCTCGATCGGCCGCCCGATCGGCACAACCCGGTCCTCGCGCCTGCAGGCCCAGAAGGTCACGTCCACCGCCGCTTCGGTCGGACCGTAGAGGTTGTGCAGCTCCGCGCCCAGCCTCTCGAAGAACCGGCGCACCAGATCCATCGGCAGCGCCTCGCCGCTGCAGATCACCCGCTTGAGCGAGGTGCACTCCTCCACCCCCTGCTGCTCCACGAACACCTGGAGCATCGAAGGAACGAAGTGCAGCGTCGTAACCCTCTCGCGCCGGATCAGGTCCACCAGGTAGGCGCCGTCCTGATGGCCGCCCGGTTTGGCGACAACGAGGCAGGCGCCGGTCAGGAGTGGCCAGAAGAGCTCCCAGACCGAGACGTCGAACGAGGCCGGCGTCTTCTGGAGCACCCGGTCGGAGGAATCAAGCCCGTACGCCGACTGCATCCACCGCAGCCGGTTGACGATCCCGCGGTGGCTGTTCATCGCCCCCTTGGGCCGGCCGGTCGAGCCCGAGGTGTAGATGACGTAGGCGAGGTTGTCCCGCTGGACTCCCGAGTCCGGAGCATCCTCCCTCTCACCAAGCAGCCGCTCCCGGGTCAACTGCACGGCTGCCCCGGAGTCCTCGAGCATGTAGTCCAGGCGCTCCTGTGGGTACGAGGGATCGAGCGGCACATAGGCGCCGCCGGCCTTGAGCACCGCGAGGAGGGCGAGAGGAAGCTCCAGGGACCGCTCCACCGCGACCGCCACCCGCACCTCCGGCCCTACCCCCATCTCACGCAGCCGCCAGGCGAGATGGTTGGCCCGGCGGTCCACCTCGGCGTAGGTGAGGCTCTCCCCCTCGAAGCTTAGGGCCGGAGCGTCGGGTGTACGTGCGGCCTGCTGCGCGATCAGCTCGTGCAGGCACACATCAGGTTCGTAGCCCGTGGCCGTGTCGTTCCACTCCCGGACGAGTTGGTGCCGCTCGGTCTCGTCGAGGAGCGGCAGGTCCGGCAGCGGCGCATCCGGAGCGGTGAGCGCGCCCGCGAGCAGCGCCTTGAACTGGGCGACGAAACGGGCAGCGGTCACGGGCTCGAAAAGATCCCGTCTGTACTCCAGGTTGCCGAACATGCCCCGGCCGCCCTCGGACAGGCCGAGCGTCAGATCGAACTTGGCGACGCCGGCTGGCACCTCGAGCGGCTCGATGGCGAGCGGTCCCGAGCGCGGCGCGCCTCCGAAGCTCTGAAGCAGGAACATGACCTGGAAAAGCGGCGAGCGCCCGAGGTCGCGCTCGGGATTGAGCTCGGCTACCAAACGCTCGAACGGCAGGTCCTGGTGGGCGAAGGCGCCGAGGCAAACCTCGCGGACGCGCGTCAGGCCCTCTCGGAACGTGGGCCCGCCGGAAAGATCGCCACGCAGCACCAGGGTGTTGGCGAAGAATCCGATCAGATCTTCGGTCTCTACCCGGTTGCGGTTCGCGATCGGCGTCCCGACCAGCACGTCCTCCTGGCGCGAGCAGCGGCAGAGGAGGGCCTGGAAGGCGAGGAGCACGGTCATGAACAGCGTCACCCCCTGCTCCCGGACCACGGCATGCAGGCGCTCCTGAACCTCGGAGGGGAGAGCGAACGGCTGCCCGCCGCCCCGCGAGTTGGGGACCGGGCCGCGGGGGTGGTCCAGGGGCAGGTCGAGCACGACGGGGGCGGAGGCCAGGGCGCGGCGCCACCAGGCGATCTGCTCGGCGAGCACCGGCCCCTGGAGGTGCTCGCGCTGCCAGGCGGCGAAGTCGCCGTACTGGATCGGCAGCTCGGGGAGCGGCGACGGTTGGGAAGCCGAGAACGCCTCGTACAGCAGGGAGATCTCGCGGACCAGGATCCGCATGGACCAGCCGTCCGCAATCGCGTGGTGAAGGGTGAGGAGCAGGACATGCTCCTCGTCACCCAGCGCCACGAGCATCCCCCGCACCAGAGGCCCGCGCGCCAGGTCGAAGGGAAGCCGCGCCTCGGCCGCGGCCAGCCGGCGGGCCTCGTCCCGGGCGTCCCGGGCGAGACCGCGCAAGCCGCGGAGGTCGATCAACCGCAAGGGCAGGCGGAGCACCGGCGCGACGATCTGCACCGCTCCGGCCGCGGTGGCCTCCGGCATCACGAACGTGGTGCGCAGGGCCTCGTGGCGCCGGATCACCTCGTCCAGGCAAGCCGTCAGGACGCCCGGGTGGAGCGGGCCGCGCAGGTGCAGGGCCGCCGGGATGTTGTAGGCCGGGCTTCCGGGGTCCAGGCGGTCCAGGAACCAGAGCCGCTCCTGGGAGAACGAGAGGGGAGCCGGGCCGGCCGCCGGGCGGCGCGGGATGGCCCCCTCCTCCACCGTCTCCACGGAGCGCTCCTCCCGCCGCTTGCGGAGCAGGCTCTTGACGCGGGCTGACCGCTCCGCGGAGCGGACGGACTCGCTCATGCCGGCGGCTCCTCCAGGAGGAGGAGGTCTTCCAGGGCATACGAGAAGCCCTCCAGAGCCGGGACCTCGAACAGGGTGCGTAGAGGGATATCGAGACCGAGCTCGCGCCGCAGCCGCGAGACCACCTGCGTCGCGAGGAGCGACTGCCCGCCGATGTCGAAGAAGCGGTCGAAGGCCCCGACCCGCTCGATGCCCAGCACCTGCGCCCAGACCGAGGCGACCAGCTCCTCCATCTCGGTGCGCGGCGGCACGAAGGCGGTATCGTCCCTGCGGTCCCCGCGCAGCAGCTCCGGAGCAGGGAGCGCGCGGCGGTCCACCTTGCCGCTCGGCGTGAGCGGCAGGGCCGGCAGCACCACGAACGCCCAGGGGATCATGGGTTCCGGCAGCCGGCCGCGCAGGAAGCCGCGCAGGTCGATCCCGGCGAGCGGATCACGTACCTCACGTACCCGATACCGCTTCCCTTCCCAGAGCAGATCGATCTGCGACAGCCGCCGCCCCGGGTCGCCGACGGCGCTCTCGACCAGGCGCAGGAAGTTGGCGTCGAGCTGCCGGATTGTCGCCTCGTCGAACAGGTCGCGGCTGTACTCCCAGCGCCCGAGGAGCGAGCCGTCCGGGGCCTCGGTCAGGGAAAGGGTGATGTCGAACTTGGAGGTCTGGCCGTCCGCCTCGGGCTTGCGCTCGGTCCCCAGGGGGCCGATCGCAAGCCCCGGCAGGACGCTCCCCGCCCGCGGTGTGTTCTGCAACACGAACATCACCTGGAAGAGCGGCGCGTGACTGGCCGTGCGCTCCGGCCGCAGCTCCGCGACCAGGCGGTCGAGCGGCAGCTCCTGATGGGCGTAGGCCCCGAGCGCCATGGCGCGCACCCGCTTGACCGCCTCCTCGAAGGAGGGATCTCCGGAGAGGTCGGTCGAGAGGACCAGAGTGTTCACGAAGAAGCCGATCAGGTTCTCGACCTCCGGCCGGGTGCGCCCCGCGACCGGCGTGCCCACGGGGATGCGCTCCTCGCCCGAGAAGCGTGCCAGGAGCGCCTGGAAGGCGGCGAGCAGGGTCATGAAGAGCGTCGCGCCCGAGCGCCGGCTGAGCTCCTTGACCTTCCCGGCGACGCCGGCCGGAATGGTGAGCGGCAGGATGCCGCCGCGCAGGCTCTGGACAGCGGGGCGCGGCCGGTCGGTCGGCAGGTCGAGCAGGGCCGGAGCGCCGGCGAGACGCTCGCGCCAGAAGGCGAGCTCGGCCTCCAGGACCTCGCCCGAGAGCCAGCGCCGCTGCCAGTCCGCGTAGTCCGCGTACTGCACCGGCAGCTCCAGCACGTTGCCTCCCGCGTAGAGGGCCGCGAGCTCGCGGAAGAGGACCGGCATGGACCAGCCGTCGGAGACGATGTGATGCAGGGTGACCAGGAGCGCGGAGTCGAGCTCGCCGATACGCAGCAGGGTGAAGCGGGCGAGCGGTCCGCGCTCCAGGTCGAACGGCCGGTTCGCCTCTTCGCGGGCGAGGGCGACCGCCATGCCGTGAGCATCCGGAAGCCCCTGAAGGTCGATGACCGGCAGGTCTGTGGAGCGCGGCTCCCCGATGATTTGAACCAGGCCGCCGCGCTCGGCAAAGGTCGTGCGCAGCGCCTCATGGCGGCGCACGATGCCGTCGAGGGCAGCCGCCAGGGCGTAGACGTCGAGCCGGCCCGTGAGGCGGAACGCGCTCGCCACGTTGTAGGCGGAGCTCCCCGGATTGAGGCGGTCGAGGAACCAGAGCCTCTCCTGTCCAAAGGAGGCCGGCAGGTCGCCCCCCCTCGGCACTTTCCGCAGGGGCGGCGCGGGGGACGTGTCCTCGGCCGCGCTGCGAATGCCGCGGATACAGCTGGCGAGCGCCACGAGCGTCGGCCGCTCGAAGATCCGCTGTGGCGG
This sequence comes from uncultured Holophagales bacterium, assembly GCA_963741305.1. Taxonomy (GTDB): domain Bacteria; phylum Acidobacteriota; class Thermoanaerobaculia; order Multivoradales; family UBA5704; genus DATMER01. The sequence continues at coordinate 2,591,802 of CAVUHL010000003.1, forward strand.
CATCTCGACCTTGAAGACGTCGCGCACGCGGGAGGCGAGCCGCATAGCCACGAGAGAGTGGCCGCCCAGGTCGAAAAAGTTGTCGAAGGCGTTCACCCGGGGCACTCCCAGGAGCTCGGACCAGACGCCGGCCAGGAGCTCCTCGACGGCGTCGCGCGGCTCTACGTCCTCGACTCCCTCGACTCCACTTCCCCATTCCGGCGCCGGGAGGGCTCGGTTATCGACCTTGCCGTTCGGCGTGAGCGGCAGGGCCGCGAGCGGCACCAGGGCCGCGGGGATCATGTGCTCCGGCAAGTGCGCCCGCAGGTGCTCGCGCAAGACGGCCGTGGAGACCTCGCCCGCGGGCACGAACCAGGCCACGAGCCGGTGGTCGTCCGCTCCGCCCGGCCCCGGCCTCACCGCCACCCGGCTCTCGCGCACCGCGGGATGGCGGTTCAGCACGGACTGGACCTCGCCCAGCTCGATGCGGAAGCCGCGGATCTTGACCTGGTTGTCGATCCGTCCCAGGTACTCCAGGCGGCCGTCGGGCAGGAGGCGCGCGAGGTCGCCCGAGCGGTAGAGCCGCTCGCCGGGGATGTGCGCGTACGGGTGGGGCACGAAGCGCTGGGCGGTCAGCTCCGGCCGCCCGAAGTAGCCGCGCGCCAGGCCGGCGCCGCCCACGCAGAGCTCGCCCGGCACGCCGATGGGCACGGGATCCCCGCCATGTCCGAGCACCCAGGCTGCGAGGTCGGGGATGGCGCGGCCGATGGTGCTGCGGTCCGAGGCGAGATCGCCGCCGCCGAGCGGGTGGAAGGTCACGTGCACGGTCGTCTCGGTGATGCCGTACATGTTGACCAGCCGCGGCGCGTCCGGGTGGCGCGCGGCGAAGCCCGCGAGGCTGCGCGGCGCGAGCGCCTCCCCGCCGAAGATCACCCAGCGCAGCGCGAGCGCAGGGTCCGTCCCGATCTCCTCCTCGGCGCGGATGAGCTGGCCGAACGCCGAGGGGGTCTGGTTGAGCACCGTGACCCGCTCGCGGCAGAGCAGGCGGTAGAAGTCCTCGGGCGAGCGGCTCACCTCGTAGGGCACCACCACCAGCCGGCCGCCGTAGAGCAGCGCGCCCCAGATCTCCCACACCGAGAAGTCGAAGGCGTAGGAGTGGAAGAGCGTCCAGACGTCCTGCGGGCCGAAGCCGTAGGCGTCCTCCGTGGTCCGGAACAGGCGGACAACCTGGCGGTGCTCGACGATCACGCCCTTGGGGCGGCCGGTCGAGCCCGAGGTGTAGATCATGTAGGCCGCGTTGTCAGGCAGGACCGCGGTTGCAGGCGCCTCCGGGATCTCGTCCGAGAAAGCCTGGAAGCCGTCGAGGAGGACGACAGGGAGGCCCGCGGGCACGGGGACGAGCGGCAGCAACCGCTCCTGGGCGAGGAGCACCGCGGCGCGCGAGTCTGCGAGCAGGAAGGCCAGGCGCTCCTCCGGGTAGGAGGGGTCGAGCGGCAACCAGGCGCCGCCGCCCTTGAGCACGCCGAGGAGCGCCACCACCATTTCCAGCGAGCGCTCGGCGGCGATCGCGACCAGCGTCTCCGGCCCCGCGCCGAGGCGGCGGAGGCGCCGGGCGAGCTGGTTGGCCCGCATGTCGAGCTCGCGGTAGGTCAGCACCGCGCCCTCGAAAACCACTGCGACCGCCTCGGGCGTGCGCCGGGCCTGGGCCGCGACGAGATCGTGGAGGCAGGCATCACCCGCCTTCCAGGGAGCCGCGGTTTCGGTCCACTCCAGGACGAGTTGGTGGCGCTCGGCGGCGCCCAGGAGCGGCAGCTCCGAGACCGGCCTCTCCGGGTCCCCGGCGAAGCCTTCGAGGAGCGCCAGGAAGTATCCCGCGATCCGGGCGAGGGTCGTGCGGTCGAAGAGGTCGCGGTTGTACTCGAAGCCTCCCGCGAGACCCGCGGGGCCGTCGGACAGGGCGAGCAGCAGGTCGACCTTCGCGCCGCCGTTCGGGGCTTCGAGCAGCTCGACTTCGAGCTCCGGCGGGCACGGCACGCTCCGGGTGATGTTCTGGAAAACCAGCATCGCCTGGAAGACCGGCGAGCGCGAGAGGTCGCGCTCGGCTTGCAGCTCCTGCAGCAGCCTTTCGAACGGGACGTCCTGGTGGGCGAAGGCGCCGAACACGGTCTCCGTGACGCGCTCCAGGAGGAGGCCGACGCTCGGGCCGGAGGCGAGGTCCGACCGGAAGACCAGGGAGTTGGTCAGGCAGCCGACGAGGCCCTCGGTCTCGACTCGGTTGCGGTAGGCGACCGGCGAGCCAATCGCAAAATCCTCCTGGCCCGCGAGACGGCCGAGGAGAGTCTGATGGACCGCGAGAAGCGCTGAGAACGGGCTTGCCCCATGGCGGCGGGCTGTCCGCCAGAGCTCCGCACGGAGCGGATCCGGTACAGCCAGGGGCTGCCAGCCGCCCGCCGAGGTCTGGACCGGAGGCCGCGGCCGGTCGGTCGACAGCTCCAGGGGCTCGGGGCCGCCGGCCAGGCGCTCACGCCACCAGGCGATCTGCGGCTCGATTTCCGGGCTGTGCGCGATCCGGCGCTGCCACGCCGCGAAGTCGGCGAACTGGAGACGGGGGGCCGGGAGCCGAAGCCCGCAGTACAGCGCCATCAGCTCGTGGAGCAGGACCGACACGGACCAGCCATCCGAGATGGCATGGTGGAAGGTGAGGAGCAACAGGTGCTCGCTCTCTTCCAGGCGCAGCAGGGTCCAGCGGAAGAGCGGCGCCGGTGACCCCAGGTTGAAGGGCCGGCTCGCCTCCTCTCCTGCCAAGCGTCCTGCCAAGCGTCCTGCCAAGCGCTGGACCTCGGCGTGGGTGGACGACAGATCGACCAGCGGCAAGGCGACGGGCACCTCCGGCAGGACCACTTGGACCGGGCCATGCCCGCGGTCAACGAGGATCGTACGCAGGGCCTCGTGGCGCGCAACGAGCACAGCCAGGCTCCGCGCCAGCGTCGGGCGGTCGAGCGGACCGCGGAAGCGCAGAGCCATGGGAATGTTGTAGGCGCTTCCGGGGGCCACCCGGTCCAGGAACCACATGGCCTCCTGGAGGAACGAGAGCTCGATATCCCCTTCGTGCCCGCCGCGCGGCGCGGCCACGATGGCAGGCAGCGGCTCGGGGCCTCTCCCCTCCTCGCCCAGCCGCGTGGCCAGGCCCGCAATCGTCGGCTCCGCGAACAGCAGCTTCAAGGGGAGGGCGACGCCAAAGACGTCGCGTACCCGCGACAGGATCTGGGTGCCGGACATGGAGTGCCCGCCGAGGTCGAAGAAGTCGTCCTCGACACCCACACGCTCGACGCCCAGCACCTCGCACCAGATCTCGGCGAGGCGCGCCTCGGCCGCGTTCCTGGGCGCGGCCCCTCTGCCCTCCCATTCGGGCTCGGGGAGAGCCTTGCGGTCGACCTTGCCGTTGGGGGTGAGCGGCAGCGCGCCGAGCACCACGAAGCTCGAAGGGATCATGTGCTCGGGGAGCTTCTCGCGCAGATGACCCCGCAGGTCGGACGCGGACAGCTCGCCCTGGATCACGACATAGGCCACGATGCGGCGGTCCGTGCCGTCCGTGGCCGCCACCTCGCGCACCACGGCTACCGCGTCGCGGACCGCGGGGTGAGCCAGAAGCTGCGCCTCGATCTCGCCCAGCTCGATCCGGAAGCCGCGCACCTTGACCTGGTGGTCGATGCGTCCGAGGAACTCGATCTCGCCGTCGTTCCGATACCTCGCGAGGTCGCCCGTCCTGTAGAGGCGCCCGCCCGGCCCGACAAACGGATCGGGGACGAAGCGTTCGGCCGTCAGGCCGGGCCGGTTGAGATAGCCGCGGGCGAGGCCGTCGCCGCCCAGGTAGAGCTCGCCGGGGGCGCCGACCGGCACCGGCTCCAGATCCGGACCGAGGAGGTAGGCCCGCGTGTCGGCGATGGGGCGGCCGATCGTCGGCTCGCCGGCCATGTCCAGGGCGATCCGGGTGAAGGTCGAGTAGGTCGTGTCCTCGGAGGGGCCGTAGAGGTTCCACACCCCCTCGACCGTCCCCAGACCGTAGATCCGCCGCACGAGGGCGCCGCGCAGCGGCTCTCCGGCGAGGCAGACGGTGCGCACCGAGGCGGGCACCGAGCCGGTCCGCACCAGCTCGGCGATCGCCGAGGGTACGGTGTTGACCAGCGTGACCTCCGACGCGGTGGGGAGCTGCGGCAGCTCCAGCGCGTTCTGGGCGAGATGGACCGTGCCGCCCCAGGCGAGCGGCAGGAACAGCTCGAAGACCGAGAGGTCGAAGCAGATCGAGGTCGAAGCGAGGACGCCGGCCAGATCCTCAGGACTGTATTTCCCGCGCGCCCAGTGCAGCAGGGTCGCGGCGCTGCGATGGGTGATGGCGACCCCCTTGGGCCGGCCGGTCGAGCCCGAGGTGTAGATCAGGTAGGCCAGGTTGGCGGCCTCGGCTTCCGCGCCCTTGCCCTCCTGAAAACTGCCCTCTCCTTGATCGTCCAGGACGACCGGCTTGACGGTCGAGGGCAGAAGGCCCAGCAGGTGCTCCTGGGTGAGGACGAGCGCGGCCTGTGAGTCCTGAAGGGTAAAGGCCAGGCGCTCGCGCGGATAGGCAGGGTCGAGCGGCACGTAAAGGCCGCCTGCCCGGAGCGTGCCCAGCAGCGCGACGACCATGCCGGCGCAGCGGTCGAAGCAGACGGCGACCGGGACCTCAGGCCCGACGCCCAGGCTCCGCAGGTGGCCTGCCAGCCGGTCGGCCCGGCGGTGCAGCTCGCCGTAGGTCAGCCGCTGACCGCGGCAGCAGAGGGCCACGGCCTCCGGCGTCCTCTCGGACTGCGCGGCCACAAGCCCATGGAGGGTCGATTCCTTCGGGAGGCCGCTCTCTGTCCGGTTCCACTCGACCAGGACCCGCTGGCGGAGGCTCTCGTCGAGTGGCGGAAGGTCCGCGGGAGCGACCGATTCCGCCGGAGCGGCCGGGGCATGGATGGGAACGAGCCGGGGCAGCATCACCGAGGGCCGCAGCTCCGACACTCCGGGCGCGAGATGGGTCCGTAGGGCTGGCTCCACAAGAGGCCCGGGCGCGGCCGGCAAGGCGGGGGTTTCGACGCCCAGGACCACGTAGGCGACCAGCCGGGGGTTCCCCGGGATCTCCTCGCGTGCGACCACCACGGCCTCGCGCACGGCCGGGTGGCGGACGAGGGCGGCCTCGACCTCGCCGGGCTCCACGCGGAAGCCGCGGATCTTGACCTGGTGGTCGATGCGGCCTTGGAACTCCAGCATTCCGTCCGGCAGGAAGCGCGCGCGGTCGCCGGTGCGGTACAGGCGCGCGCCCGGCTCGGTCGCGAACGGGTCGGGGATGAAGCGCTCGGCTGTCAGGCCGGGGCGGCCGAGATAACCGCGGGCGACCCCGATGCCGCCGATCGCGAGCTCCCCCGGGATTCCGGCCGGCACCGGCCCCAGGGCCGAGTCGAGCAGGTGGACGGCGGTGTTGGCAGTGGGCCGGCCGATCGGCACCTCCGCAGGCTCGCCCGCGAGGTCGGCGCTGGTGGCCGCGATCGTGGCCTCGCTCGGACCGTAGCTGTTGACCAGGCGCACCCGCTCCCCTGCGTGCCGTCTCCAGGCGGCCAGCCGCTCGGCGATCGCCTTTTCGCCGCCGATGATCACCAGCCGCAGGCTTGCGGGCAGCTCCCCCTCCCCTTCCGAGAGCCGGGCCGAGATCTCATGCCAGTAGGCGGTCGGCAGGTCGAGGACCGTGATCCCCCAGGCGCCGCAGGTCGACAGGAACTGCGACACCGAGCCCAGCATCTCCTCGTTGCGCAGAACGAGCGTCGCCCCGTACGCGAGGCAGGTGAAGATCTCCTCGACGCTGGTGTCGAACGTCAGCGTGGCGAACTGGAGCATCCGGTCCCCGGGAGCGAGGCCAAAATCATCGCCTGCCCAGAGCGTGTAGGAGGCCACGGCTCGATGCGGGACCCCCACGCCCTTGGGCCGGCCGGTCGAGCCCGAGGTGTAGAGCACGTAAGCCAGGTTTTCGGGCGCCGGAGGCCGCACCGGCGCTTCGGGGAGCCCCTCGCCGGGATCACCGGCCTCGCCGTCCGCCCCGAAGAGGAGCACCGGGACTCCGGCCGGCAGGATCTCCGCCGAAAGCTCCCCGGCCAGCACCAGGGCTGGCCGTGCGTCCTCCACAATCAGCTCGAAGCGCTCGCGCGGCAGGCGCGGATCGAGAGGCAGGTAGGCGCCGCCCGCCTTGAGCACCGCGAGAACGCCCACGATCATCTCAGGCGAGCGCTCGACGGCGATCCCCACGAGAACCTCGGGGCCGACCCCCAGAGCGGCGAGGCGGCGCGCGAGCCGCGAGGCCCGGACGTCCAGCTCGCCGTAAGTCATCCGCCGGTCTCCCGAGATCATGGCGAGGGCCTGCGGGGTGCGCGCGGCCTGGGCCTCCAATAGCTCGTGAAGGAGGCCGCCGATCAACCTGGCGGAGGACGTGTCGCACCACTCCCGGTCGAGCTGGTGCCGCTCGGCCTCGGAGAGGATCGGCAGGCGAGACAGGCACTCTCCCGGCTGCCGGACCGCACCCTCCAGGAAGCGCAGGTAGCGGTCGGCCAGGCGGACGACGGTCACGCGGTCGAACAGCGCCTCGTCGAACTCCAGGGATGCCTTGAACCCCCCGCTCCGCGCCTCGCCAAGCCAAAGGGTCAGGTCGAACTCGGCGCGCTGCCGGTTCTTGGGGAGCGTCTCCCAGGTGAGGCCGCCCGGAAGCTCGAAGGCATGCTCCGGCATGTTCTGGAGCACGAGCATCACCTGGAAGACCGGCGTGTGCGAAAGGTCGCGCTCCGGCTGCACCACCTCCAGCACCTTCTGGAACGGCACGTCCTGATGGGCGTAGGCCGCGAGCGTCGTCTCCCGCACGCGGCGCGCGATCTCTTCGAACGCGGGATCGCCCGCGAGGCCGTTACGCAGGGCCAGGTTGTTGACGAAGAAGCCGATCAGCCCTTCCACCTCGGCTCGGTTGCGGTTGGCGATGAACGTGCCGACGGCGAAGTCGTCCTGCCCCGAAAGCCGCGCGAGGAGCGCCGACCAGGCGCCGAGGAGGGTCATGAAGAGCGAGCAGCGCAGGCGCCGGCTCTCGCCGCGGACCTCCTCCGCGAACGCCTCCGGCAGCTCGAAAAAGACGTGACCTCCGCGGAAGCTCTGGACCGCCGGACGCGGCCGGTCGAGCGGCAGGAGGAGCATCGGTGTTCCGGCGAGATTCCGGCGCCAATAGTCGAGCTCGGATTCGAGAGCCTCTCCTGCGAGCCAGCGCCGCTGCCAGATCGCGAAGTCCGCGTACTGCACCGGTAGCTCGGGCAGGCGCGCAGGGCGTCCGAGACGCGCAGCCTCGTAGAGCGCCGCAAGCTCGCGCAGAAGGATCCCCGTCGACCAGCCGTCCGTGACGCTGTGATGCAGGGTCAGGAGCGCCACGTGCTCGGGTTTTTCGGGGTTCCCGAGCCGCACGAGCCCGGCGCGGAAGAGCGGCCCTCGGGCAAGATCGAACGGGAGCCAGGCCTCGGCCGCGACGAGCCGCTTCGACTCGGACCGCAGCAGGTCGTCCGGCAGCCCAGAGAGGTCGACGAGCGGCACGGGCACGGGAGCGGCCGGAGCGATCTCCTGCACGGGCCGGCCGAGCGCCGAGGGGAAGGTCGTGCGGAGCGACTCGTGGCGCTCCACGATCCCGGTGAGCGCGGCGGCGAAGGCGGCTACGTCGAGCCGGCCGTCGAGGCGCAGGGGAAGAGGCAGGTTGTAGCCCGGATTCCCGGGCTCGAGCTGATCGAGGAACCACTGCCTCTCCTGGGCGAACGAGAGAGGGAGCTCGCCCTCGCGCGGCACGCGGACGATCGGCGGTGCCACGGCGCCTTGCGCGGCGCAGAGCGCGCGGTCCACCTGCTCGGCCCAGCCGCACAGGGTCTTGGTCTCGAAGAGGCTGCGGACCGGGAGATCGACGCCGAACGCCTCCCGCGCCCGCGACACCACTTGAGTGGCGAGGAGCGAGTGCCCGCCGAGCTCGAAGAAGTCGTCGTCGATCCCAACCGCGGCCAGTTTCAGGACCTCGCGCCAGATCTCGACTGCGACCTCCTCGACCGGAGAGCGCGGCGCCGCGCTCTCTTTCGAGGACACGGGAGTCGAGAGCGCGGCGAGCGCCTTCCTGTCCACCTTGCCGTTGGGGGTGAGCGGGAAGGACGGGAGCGGTACCACGAGCGATGGGAGCATGTACTCCGGGAGGAAGCCGCCGGCGAAGGAGCGAAGGGCCGCGGAACCGGTCTCCCGCCCGGCGTTCGCCACTACGAAGGCGACGAGGCGGCCGGCGGTCGCCAGGACCACGGCCTCGCGCACATCCGGATGGCGCGCGAGTGCTGCCTCGATCTCCTGGAGCTCGATCCGGAAGCCGCGCACCTTGACCTGGTGGTCGATGCGGCCGAGCACCTCCAGCCGGCCGCCGGGGAGCGCGAGAGAGAGATCCCCGGTGCGGTAGAGGCGCTCGCCCCGGCCAAACGGGTCGGGGACGAACCGCTCGGCCGTGAGGTCGCTCCGGCCGGCGTAGCCGCGCGCCAGCCCCTCGCCGCCGATCGCCAGCTCGCCGGCCACGCCAAGGGAGGCGAGGCCCAGGTCCGCGTCCAGGACGTGCAGCCGCGTGTTGGCGATCGGGCGGCCGATCGAGATCCGCCCTTCTCCAGGAAGCACGCGTTCGGCCGAGCACCAGATCGTGGCCTCGGTGGGGCCATACAGGTTCCACAGGGCCGCGGTCCGCGGCAGCAGCCGCTCGGCCAAGTCGCGCGGCAGGGCCTCGCCGCCGCAGAAGGCGCGCAGGCGAGCGCTCCCCGGCCACCCCGAGTCGAGGAGCATCTGCCAAGTGGCCGGCGTGGCCTGAAGCACCGTCGCGCCCGAGCTTTCGAGGAGCGCCGCGAGGCGCGCTCCGTCCTGGGCCTCCTTGCGGCCAGCCAGGACCACCCGCGCGCCCACCAGAAGCGGCAGGAAGAGCTCCAGCCCCGCGATGTCGAAGGAGAGCGTGGTCACCGCGAGGAGCGTATCCGTCTCGTCGAGCCCCGGCTCGCGGCGCATGGAGTCGAGGAAGTTGACCAGCGCGCCGTGCGGGACCTGGACCCCCTTGGGCCGGCCGGTCGAGCCTGAGGTGTAGAGCACGTAGGCCAGGTTTCCCGGCGCGAGGACGAGGGGCGGCGCCTCGGCCTCTCCCTCCGCGAGACTGCCGTCGAGGACCACCGCCGCGCCGGAGTCGGCCAGCATGTAGGCCCTTCGATCGTCGGGATAGGACGGATCGATCGGCACGTAGGCCCCGCCGGCCTTGAGCACGCCCAGGAGCGCCACGAGCAGATCGGGCGAGCGCTCCATGGTGATTGCAACCCGCGTCTCCGGTCCCACCCCGAGGTTCCGCAGATGCCAGGCGAGCTGGTTCGCCCTCCGGTCCAGCTCGGCGTAGGTCAGGCTCGCGTCGCCGCAGAGCACGGCTACGGCCTCGGGCGTGCGCGCCGCTTGCTCGGCGATACGCTCGGGGAGGCTGCGGAACGCGCCCCAATCGAGAGCGGTGTCGTTCCACTCACGCAGGAGCTGGGCTTGGCCGGCGGCCGAGATCAGCGGGAGTTCCGAGAGCCGCACCGCGGGATCGGCCACGGCGCCCTCGACCAGGGTCCGAAAGTGATTGGCGAAACGTGCGACGGTCGCGGCATCGAAAAGGTCGGAGTTGTATTGGAACGTTCCGGCCAGACTGCCGCCTCGCTCGGCCAGGCTCAGGGTGAGGTCGAACTTGGCCGTGGCCCCTTCGGCCGCGAACGCGGACGCGCGCGCGTCGCCGATGCGAAGCCCTCGCCGAGGCGCGTTCTGGAGCATGAGCATGACCTGGAAGAGCGGCGCGTGCGCGAGGGTGCGGACCGGGGCCAGCTCCCCCACGAGCTTCTCGAATGGCAGCTCCTGGTGGGCGTAGGCGCCGACCGCGCTCTCGCGGATCCTCTCCAGAATCTGAGCGAAGCCTGGATCGCCTGAGAGGTCCGCGCGCAGCACCAGGGTGTTGATGAAGAAGCCGATGAGGTTTTCCAGCTCCGCCCGGTTGCGGCCCGCAATGGGCGAGCCCACCACGAGGTCGTGCTGGCCGGTCAGGCGCGCGAGCAGCGCGTCGAAGGCGGCGAGCAGCACCATGAACAGGGTCGCCCCGCTCCTGCGGGAGAACGCCGAGATCTCGGCGGAGCTCGGGAGCGCGACCTCGATCTTCCCTCCGCGGAAGTGCTGCACCGCGGGCCGCGGCCGGTCAGTCGGCAGCTCCAGCAGAGCCGGGGCCCCGGCCAGGCGCTCGCGCCACCAGGCGAGCTCGGCTTCGAGGGCCTCGCCCGAGAGCCTGCCCCGCTGCCAGACTGCGAAGTCCGCGTACTGGATGGGCAGCTCCGGCAGGGACGAAGTCTGGCTCAGCTCTTGGAGGAGGACTCCCATCGACCAGCCGTCCGACACGATGTGGTGCATGGAGAGAAGCAGGGCATGCGCCTCGTTTCCCAGCCGCAACAGCGTTGTGCGGATCAGCGGCCCCCGCCCGAGCTCGAACGGCAGGCGGGCCTCGGCATTGGCCAGCCGCCGGGTCTCCGTCTCACTCAAAGCTTCCGGCAGGCCCGTGAGGTCGATTACCTGCAGCGGCAGGGACAGCTCCGGAGCCACCACCTGCACCGGAATTCCCTCGACTACAGCGAAGCGCGTCCGCAGCACCCGATGACGCCGCACGATCTCGTCGAACGACCGCTGGAGCGCGGCCACGTCGAGCGCGCCGTCGAGGCGCACTGCGACGGGGATGTTGTAGAACGCGCTGCCCGGTTCCAACTGGTCGAGAAACCAGAGGCGCTCCTGCGCGAAGGAAAGCGGCTGCGGAGACACGCCGTCCCACTCGGCCGGTGCAATCGGCGCGAGCGCCGGTTGCTCCTCGGGCAGTGATCCCCAGAGCCGCTCCACCACCTCCGGGTACTCGCTGCCCAGCCAGGCTGCGAAGCCGGCGACGGTCGGCTGATCGAAGATCGCCACCACGTGGACGATCTCGCCGAGCCGCTCCTGGAGACGGTTGATCAGGATCGCGCCGGTGATCGAGTTGCCGCCCAGGGCGAAGAAGTCGTCGTGGACGCCGACCTGGTCGAGCCCGAGCGCGGCGCTCCACATCCGCGCCAGCTCTTCTTCCAATGCGGTCCGCGGAGTCACGTGCTCCGGAGCCTGGGACCACAGCACCCCGAGCTTCGCCAGCGCGCCGCGGTCCACCTTGCCGCTCGGCGAAAGCGGCAGGGCGTCGAGGAAAGAGATCGCGGCCGGCACCATGTACTCCGGCAACCGGGCGCGCAGGCGCTCCCGGAGGTCGGCCTCCGTGCCCACGACGTAGGCCACGAGCCTCCGGTCGCCCGCCTCCTCGCGCAGCACCACCGTGGCCTCCCGCACCTCGGGCTCGGCCATGAGGGCTGCCTCGATCTCCTGCAGCTCGATGCGGAAGCCCCGCACCTTGACCTGGTGGTCGATCCGCCCCAGGTACTCGATCCGCCCGTCGCCGAGGAAGCGGGCGAGGTCCCCCGTCCGATAAAGACGCTCGCCCTCGCCGGGCACGAACCGCTCCGACGTCAGATCCGGACGGTCGAGGTACCCGCGGCCCACGCCCACGCCTCCGATCAGCAACTCCCCGGGCACACCCAGAGGCGCCGGACGGAAAGACCGGTCCACGATCCGGATCGAGAGGTTCGCAATCGGACGGCCGATCGGCACGGTCCAGTCCTCGCGCCGGCAGGCCCAGTACGTCACGTCCACAGCCGCTTCCGTGGGACCGTAGAGGTTGTGCAGCCCCGCTTCCAGCTTCTCGAAGTAGCGGCGCACCAAGTCCACCGGCAGTGCCTCGCCGCTGCAGATCACCCGCTTCAGGGAGGTGCACTGCTCCACTCCCGGCTGCTCCACGAACACCTGGAGCATCGAAGGCACGAAGTGCAGTGTCGTCACTCTCTCGCGACGGATCAGATCAACGAGATAGGCGCTGTCCTGGTGGCCGCTCGGCTTCGCCACCACCAAGCAGGCGCCGGTCAACAGCGGCCAGAAGAATTCCCACACTGACACGTCGAACGAGGCCGGAGTCTTCTGTAGCACCCGGTCGGAAGAATCGAGCCCATAGGCCGATTGCATCCACTGCAGCCGGTTGACGATCCCGCGGTGGCTGTTCATCGCCCCCTTGGGCCGGCCGGTCGAGCCCGAGGTGTAGATCACATAGGCAAGGTTTTCCGGCTGGACTCCGGAGTCCGGAGCGTCATCGTTCTCGCCCCAACCCGTGCCCATCAGCTCGAGGACCCGCTCCCGCGTCAACCGCACGGCCGCCCGCGAGTCCTCCAACATGTAAGCAAGGCGCTCGTGCGGGTAGGAGGGATCGAGCGGCACGTAGGCGCCGCCGGCCTTGAGCACAGCGAGGAGGGCGAGAGGCAGCTCCAGCGACCGCTCCACCTCGACCGCCACCCGCACCTCCGGCCCCACGCCCAGCTCGCGCAGACGCCAGGCGAGATGATTGGCGCGGCGGTCGGTCTCGGCATAGGTGAGGCTCTCCCCGTCGAAGACCAGGGCCGGCGCATCGGGCGTGCGCGCCGCCTGCTCCGCGATCAGCTCGTGCAGGCAGCCGCTACCGTAGACCGCGGCCGTGTCGTTCCACTCGCGGACGAGCTGGTGCCTCTCCGACTCATCGAGGAGCGGCAGCTCCGACAGCGGCGCGCCGGGATCGGCCAGCGCGCCCGCGAGCAGCCGGCCGAAGCCGGCCGCGAAGCGCGCCGCGGTCGAGCCGTCGAACAGGTCGCGGTTGTAGAGGATCGTGCCGAAGAGCCCCTCCTCGCTCTCCGCCAGCGCCAGCCGCAGGTCGAACTTCGAGGTCCCCGCCTCGACCCCGAGCCGCGACAACGCCAGACCGCCGATGCGCAGCTCGCGCCGCGGCATGTTCTGGAGGATGAGCATGACCTGGAAGAGCGGCGCGTGGGCGAGCGTGCGCGCCGGCGCCAGCTCGGCGACGAGCTTCTCGAACGGCAGCTCCTGGTGCGTGTAGGCGCCGACCGTGGTCTGGCGTATCCGCTCCAGCACCTGGGCGAAGCCCGGATCGCCCGCGAGGTCCGTGCGCAGCACCAGGGTATTGATAAAGAAGCCGATCAGCCTTTCGAGCTCCGCCCGGTTTCGACCCGCGATCGGCGAGCCCACCACCACGTCGGACTGGCCGCTCAGGCGCGCCAGCAGCGCGTCGAAGCCGGCCAGCAGCGCCATGAACAGCGTCGCCCCGTTCTTGCGCGCCAAAGCCGAGAGGCCCGCGGACAGCCCGGCCGGGAGCGCGACCTCGATCTTGCCGCCGCGGAAGGCCTGCACCGCGGGCCGCGGCCGGTCGGTGGGCAGCTCCAGCAGCGCCGGGGCCCCGGCCAGGCGCTCCCGCCACCAGGCGACCTCGGCCTGGAGCGCCTCGCCGGAGAGCCGGTCCCGCTGCCAGCCCGCGAAGTCCGCGTACTGGATCGGCAGCTCGGGCAGCGACGAGGGCTTCCTGTACAGGGCCGCCAGCTCCTGGAGCAGGAGCCCCATGGACCAGCCGTCCGAGACGATGTGATGCATGGAGAGGAGCAGCGCGTGCTCCTCGGCTCCGTGCCGCAGCAGCGTCGTGCGCAGGAGCGGCCCGCGGCCGAGATCGAACGGCCGGCGCGCCTCGGCGTTGATCAGCACCTGCGTCTCCGCCTCACGCAGAGCCTCGGGCAGACCCGCGAGGTCCACGGCCGGCAGCGGCACGGACGTCTCTGGCATTGCCACCTGCGCAGGCGCGCCCTCGACCACCGTGAAGCGCGTGCGCAACACCCGGTGGCGCCGCACGATCTCCTCGAACGACCGCTGGAGCGCGGCCGCGTCGAGCGCGCCGTCGAGGCGCACCGCGGCCGGGATGTTGTAGAACGGGCTGCCCGGCTCCAACCGGTCGAGGAACCAGAGCCGCTCCTGCGCGAAGGAGAGCGGGAGTGGCGAGGCGCCGTCCCACTCGATGGGCGGGATCGGCTGGAAGCCGTGCGCCAACCGCTCCTCGTAGCCGAAGGACGCGGCCACCGCCCAGGTCTCGGGCGCCAGGAAGTCCTCCCGGTAGCGCTCCCGCCAGCGCTCCGCGGCCGAGGCTTCCACGCCCTGGTGCTGGTGGAACTTGACGTCCCCCAGCATGCGCGACTCGGCGTAGAGGCCGTCGGTCATGCGCTTGCCCTGGTAGGGCGCGGCCATGGCCGGAGCGAAGTCGAGGCCGAGGAGCTCGCACAGGCCGCGCATTGTGGACTCGGGCTCGCGCACCAGATCCTCGAAGTAGACGGCGCGGTGGCGCTCGGCCGGAATTCCAGCGAGGAACGCGGTCACGTTCTCGTGGCTCACCCGCCAGACCAGCTCGGCCAGCTCGCGCCGGGCGTAGGAGTGCGGGCGCCGGAAGAAGACCTGCTCTAGCCTGGCCTCCTCAAACGAGGAGATCATGCCGTACGGGTGGCGCAGCAGATGGATGTAGAGCGGCTCCTTGAAGGTCTCCTCGGCCCGCTGGAGCACCGACGGATCGAGCGCGTAGGACGGCGTCTTGTCCACCAGCATCCGCCCGCCCAGAAGCTCCTGGAGCTCGCGGTAGAAACGCTGGGTGGTCCACCCTTCCTGCTCGCTGCGCTCGACCCACTCGCGCGCCTGTTCCGGGCCCGCTCCCTGAATCTCCATCACGCCGCGGATCGCGCCCTCGAGCCAGAAGCTGTCGCGGCCGGAAAAGGCTGCGCGGCGCTCGGCCATGGTGTTGAACGACAGCAGCTCCAGCTCCGGCGGCGCGAACAGCCGCGAATGGCCGGCCAGCATCACGCGCAGCAGCGTCGAGCCCGAGCGCGGTGGCGACAGCAGGAACACGGCCCGCGGGTTCTTCCCCGAAAGCACGGTGGGCGCGAGCGGCTCGAGCAGCGCGCGGAACGCCGCGGCGTCGAGCACGCTCCGCCGCTCGTGCATGGCTGCTCCCGAGCCCGGCCAGATCCGCTCCACCGCCTCCGGGTACTGGCTGCCGAGCCAGGCCGCCAGGCCGGCGACCGTCGGCGCGTCGAAGATCGCCACCACGTGGACGATCTCGCCGAGCCGCTCCTGGAGACGGTTGATCAGGATCGCGCCGGTGATCGAGTTGCCGCCCAGCTCAAAAAAATTGTCATGGATACCCACCGGCTCGGGGCTCCACATCCGCGCCAGCTCCTCTTCGAGAGCCGTCCGCGGAGCCACGTGCTCTGGCGTTCTGGACCACAGCACCCCGAGCTTCGACAGCGCGCCGCGGTCCACCTTGCCGCTGGGCGAAAGCGGCAGCGCGTCGAGGTAAGAAATCGCCGCAGGCACCATGTACTCCGGCAGCCGCGCGCGCAGACGCTCCTGGAGATCGGCCTCCGTTCCTACGACATAGGCCACGAGCCTCCGGTCGCCCGCCTCCTCGCGCAACACCACCGCGGCCTCCCGCACCTCGGGCTCCGCCATCAGGGCCGCCTCGATCTCCTGCAGCTCGATGCGGAAGCCCCGCACCTTGACCTGATGGTCAATCCGGCCCAGGTACTCGATCCGCCCATCGCCGAGATGGCGCGCGAGATCGCCCGTCCGATAAAGACGCTCGCCCTCGCCTGGCACGAACCGCTCCGCCGTCAGATCCGGCCGATCGAGATACCCGCGGCCCACGCCCACGCCTCCGATCAGCAGCTCCCCGGGCACGCCCAGCGGCGCCGGCCGGAAAGCGCGATCCACGATCTGGATCGAGAGGTTCGCGATCGGACGGCCGATCGGCACGGTTCGGTCCTCGCGCCGGCAGGCCCAGTACGTCACGTCCACCGCCGCTTCCGTGGGACCGTAGAGGTTGTGCAGCCCCGCTTCCAGCCTCTCGAAGTACCGGCGCACCAGATCCGCCGGCAGCGCCTCGCCGCTACAGATCACCCGCTTCAGGGAGGTGCACTCCTCCACTCCCGGCTGCTCCACGAACACCTGGAGCATCGACGGCACGAAGTGCAGAGTCGTCACTCTCTCGCGACGGATCAGGTCCACCAGGTAGGCACTGTCCTGGTGGCCGCCGGGCTTAGCCACCACCAGGCAGGCGCCGGTCAGCAACGGCAAGAAGAACTCCCACACCGAGACGTCAAAGGAGGCCGGTGTCTTCTGCAGCACCCGGTCGGAAGAATCGAGCCCGTATGCCGACTGCATCCACTGCAGCCGGTTGACGATCCCGCGGTGGCTGTTCATTGCCCCCTTGGGCCGGCCGGTCGAGCCCGACGTGTAGATGACGTACGCGAGGTTCTCCGGCTGGACTCCAGTGGGCGGAGCCTCGTTGGTCTCGCCTAGAAGCTCAATGACCCGCTCCCGAGTCAGATGCACGGCGGCCCGGGAGTCCGCGAGCATGTAGTCCAAGCGCTCCTGTGGATAGGAGGGATCGAGCGGCACGTAGGCGCCACCGGCCTTGAGCACCGCGAGGAGGGCGAGAGGAAGCTCCAGAGACCGCTCCACCGCGACCGCCACCCGCACCTCTGGCCCCACGCCCAGTTCGCGCAGCTGCCATGCGAGATGGTTGGACCGGCGGTCGGCCTCAGCGTAGGTGAGGCTCTCCCCCTCGAAGACCAGGGCCGGCGCGTCAGGCGTGCGCGCCGCCTGCCGCGCAATCAGTTCGTGCAGGCAGGTGCTGCGGCGGAAACCCGCTCGCGTGTCGTTCCACTCCACGAGGAGCTGGTGCCGCTCGGCTTTCTCAAGGAGCGGCAGCTCCGACAGAGGCGCGGCGGGATCGGCAAGAGCGCCCGCGAGCAGCCGGCCGAAGCCGGCCGTGAATCGCGCCGCGGTCGAGCCGTCGAACAAGTCCCGGTTGTAGAGGACCGAGCCGAGGAGGACATCCTCGCGCTCCGTGAGCGCCAGCCGCAGGTCGAACTTCGAGGTCCCCGCCTCGACCCCGAGCTGCGTCAACGCCAGGTCGCCGATGCGCAGCTCGCGCCGCGGCACGTTCTGGAGCACGAGCATCACCTGGAAGAGCGGCGAGTGGGCCAGAGTGCGCACCGGCGCGAGCTCGCCCACGAGCTTCTCGAACGGCAGCTCCTGGTGGGTGTAGGCGCCGATCGTCGCTTGGCGGACCCTCTCCAGGATCTGGATGAAGCTCGGATCGTCCGAGAGGTCCGTGCGCAGCACCAGGGTGTTGACGAAGAAGCCGATCAGTCCTTCGAGCTCGGTCCGGTCGCGTCCCGCCATGGGCGAGCCCACCACCACGTCGAGCTGGCCGGTCAGTCGCGAAAGCAGCGCGTCGAAGGCCGCCAGCAGCGTCATGAAAAGAGTCGTCCCGCTCCGGCGCGAGAGCGCCGCGAGCTCCGCCGAGCGCGGCAGCGCGAGCTCGAGCTTCCCACCGCGGAAACTCTGTACCGCCGGCCGCGGCCGATCGGTGGGCAGTTCCAGCAGCGCCGGCGCCCCGGCCAGGCGCTTGCGCCACCAAGCGAGCTCGGCTTCGAGCACCTCGCCTGCGAGCCGGGCCCGCTGCCAGACTGCGAAGTCCACATACTGGATGGGCAGCGCCGGCAGCGGCGAGCGCTCGTACAGGGACGCCAGCTCCTGGAACAGGATCCCCATGGACCAGCCGTCCGAGACGATGTGGTGCATGCAGAGGAGCAGCGCGTGCTCCTCTTGCCCGAGCCGCAGCAGCGTCGTGCGCAGGAGCGGAACGCGGGAGAGGTCGAACGGCCGACGCGCCTCAGCGTTGGCCAGGAGCCGGGTTTCGGACTCTCGTGCCGCGGCCGGCAGGCCCGCGAGGTCGACGACCGGCAGCGGCAGGGACAGCTCCGGCTCTACGACCTGCGCCGGCTCGCTCCGGACCGCCGCGAAGTGCGTGCGCAGGGTGCGGTGGCGGCGCACGATCCCGTTGAAGGAATCCTGGAGCACGGCCGGGTCGAGCGTGCCTTCGAGCCGTATCACGGCCGGGATGTTGTAGAACGAGCTGCCCGTCTCCAACTGGTCGAGGAACCAGAGCCGCTCCTGCGCAAAGGAGAGCGGCAGCGGGGAGACGCCGTCCCACGCCGTGGGCTCGATCGGCGCCGCCGCGGTGCCGAGCCCGGCGCGGAGCGCGCGCTCCACCTGCCCGGCCCAGGCGGCCAGCGTCTTGGCCTCGAAAAGGCTGCGGACGGCAAGATCGACGCCGAATGCCTCCCGCGCCCGCGACATCACCTGGGTGGCGAGGAGCGAGTGACCGCCGAGCTCGAAGAAGTCGTCGTCGATCCCCACCGCGGGAACCTTCAGGACCTCGCGCCAGATCTCGACCGCGACCTCCTCGACCGGCGAGCGGGGGGCCGTTGCCGCGGCCTCCCGGCCCGGGAAAACTGGAGTCGCGAGGGCGGCGAGCGCCTTCCGGTCCACCTTGCCGTTAGGCGTGAGCGGGAAGGCCGGGAGCGGCACCACGAGCGAAGGGACCATGTACTCCGGCAGGATCCCGCCGAGGAAGGAGCGGACGGCCGCGGAGGTGACCCCGCTCCCGGCGTTGGCGAGCACGAAAGCGACGAGGCGGCTGTCGCGTGCCAGCACCGCGGCCTCGCGCAGGTCCGGATGGCGCGCCAGCGCCGCTTCGACCTCCTGGAGCTCGATGCGGAAGCCGCGCACCTTGACCTGGTGGTCGATGCGGCCGAGCACGTCCAGCCGGCCGTCGGGGAGGAGGCGCGTGAGGTCGCCGGTGCGGTAGAGCCGCTCACCCCAGCCGAACGGATCGGGCACGAACCGCTCGGCCGTCAGGTCGCTCCGGCCGGCGTAGCCGCGCGCCAGCCCCTCGCCACCGACCGCCAGCTCGCCGATTACGCCCAATGGAGCGAGGCCCAGGTCCGGATCGAGGACGTGCAGGCGATAGTTCGCGATGGGACGGCCGATCGTGATCCGCCCCTCGCCTGAGACGACGCGCTCGGCCGTGCAGTAGACCGTCGCCTCCGTGGGGCCGTAGAGGTTCCAGAGGGCCGAGCTCCCCCGCAGGAGCCGCTCCGCCAGATCGCGCGGCAGGGCCTCGCCGGCGGTCAGGGCGCGCAGGCGCCCGTTCCCCTGCCAGCCGGAGTCGAGGAGCATCTGCCAGCCAGCCGGCGTGCCCTGGAGGACCGTCGCTCCCGACCTTTCTGCGAGCGCCGCGAGTCGCGCCCCGTCCCGCGCGTCCTCGCTGCCGGCCAGCACCACCCGCGCACCCACCAGCAGTGGCAGGAAGAGCTCCATCCCCGCGATGTCGAAGGAGAGCGTAGTCACCGCGAGCATCGTGTCCGCCTTATCGAGGCCCGGCTCGCGGCGGACCGAGGAGAGGAGGTTGACCAGGGCGCCGTGCGAGACCTGGACCCCCTTGGGTCGGCCGGTCGAGCCCGAGGTGTAGAGCACGTAGACGAGGTTCTCAGGCGCGAGGTGGAGGGGCGGCGCCTCGGCCACTCCCTCTGTGGCCACGCAACTGTCGTCAAGCAGCAGCATCGCCCCGGAATTGGCCTGCATGTAGGCCCGCCGCTCCTCCGGGTACAACGGGTCGATCGGCACGTACGCACCGCCTGCTTTGAGGACACCCAGGAGCGCGACGAGCAGATCGGGCGAGCGCTCCATGGAGATCGCGACTCGCGTCTCCGGTCCTACTCCGAGGTCCCGCAGATGCCAGGCGAGCCGGTTTGCCCTCCGATCCAGCGCGCCGTAGGTCAGGCTCGCGTCGCCGCAGAGCACGGCCACGGCCTCGGGCGCGCGCGCCGCCTGCTCGGCTATCCGCTCGGGGAGGCTCCGGAAGCCCCCCGCTTCAGCCGCGGTGTCGTTCCACTCCCAGAGGAGCTGAGCGCGGGTGGCGGCAGAGAGCAGGGGGAGGTCCGAGAGGCGCGCCGCGGGATCGGCCACGGCGCCCTCGACCAGGGTCCGGAAGTAATCGGCGAAACGGGCGATGGTCGCGGCGTCGAACAGGTCGGAGTTGAACTGGAAGGCCCCGGCCAGGCCACCGTCCCGTTCGACCAGGCTCAGGGTGAGGTCGAACTTGGCCGTCCTCTCCTCCGCGGGCATCACGCCGGCGAGCGCCCTGCCGAGGCGCAGCTCGCGCCGCGGCAGGTTCTGAAGCACGAGCATCACCTGGAAGAGCGGTGCGTGGGCGAGCGTGCGCACCGGAGCCAGCTCGCCCACGAGCTTCTCAAACGGCAGCTCCTGGTGGGTATAGGCGCCGATCGTGGCTTGGCGGACCCTCTCCAGGATCCCGGCGAAGCCCGGATCGTCCGAGAGATCCGTGCGCAGCACCAGGGTATTGACGAAGAAGCCGATCAGCCCCTCGAGCTCCGTCCGGTTGCGCCCAGCGATGGGCGAACCCACCACCACGTCGAGCTGACCCGTCAGGCGCGACAGCAGCGCGCCGAAGGCCGCGAGCAGCGTCATGAACAGGGTCGTCCCGCTCCTGCGCGAGAGCGCCGCGATTTCCGCCGAGCGCGGCAGCGCGAGCTCGATCGTCGCGCCACGGAAGCTCTGCACCGCCGGCCGCGGCCGGTCGGTGGGCAGCTCCAGCAGCCCCGGCGCGCCGGCCAGGCGCTCGCGCCACCAGGCCAGCTCCTGCTCCAGGGCTTCGCCCGCGAGCCGGGTCCGCTGCCACGCCGCGAAGTCCGCGTACTGGATGGGCAGCTCCGGCAGCGGCGAGCGCTCGTAGAGGGACGCCAGCTCCTGGAATAGGATCCCCATGGACCAGCCGTCCGAGACGATGTGGTGCATGCAGAGGAGCAACGTATGTTCCTCTTTCCCCAACCGCAGCAGCATCGTGCGCAGGAGCGGCACCCGCGAGAGGTCGAACGGCCGGCGCGCCTCGGCATTGGCCAGGAGCCGGGTCTCGGTTTCACGCAACGCCGCCGGCAGGCCTGCCAGGTCGACGATCGGTAGCGGCAGGTACAGCTCCGGCTCCACGACCTGCGCCGGCTCGCCCTGAACCGCCGCGAAGCGCGTACGCAGGATCCGGTGGCGGCGCACGATCCCGTTGAAGGCGTCCCGGAGCGCGGACGCGTGGAGCACACCTTGCAGCCGTACCACTGCCGGGATGTTGTAGAACGAGCTGTCCGGCTCCAACTGATCCAGGAACCAGAGACGCTCCTGGGCGAAAGAGAGCGGCAGCGGCGAGACGCCGTCCCACGCGGCGGGCGCGATCGGCTGGAAGGCGTGCGCCGGCCGCTCCTCATAGCCGAAAGCCGCTGCCACCGCCCAGGTCTCCGGCGCGAGGAAGTCCTCCCGGTAGCGCTCCCGCCAGCGTTCCGCCGCCGACGCCTCGACTCCGCGGTGCTGGTGGAACTTCACATCGCCCAGCATGCGCGACTCGGCGTGGAGACCGTCGGTCATGCGCTCGCCCTGGTAAGGCGCCGCCATCGCCGGATCGAAGTCGAGGCCGAGGAACTCGCACAAGTCCTGCAACGTCGCCTCCGGCTCGCGCACCAGATCCTCGAAGAAGACCGCGCGGTGGCGTTCGGCCGGGATGCCAGCCAGGAACGTGGTCACGTTCTCGTGGCTCACCCGCCAGATCAGCTCTGCCAGCTCGCGGCGCGTGAACGGGTGCGGGCGCCGGAAGAAGATCTCGTCGAGCTTGGCTTCTTCGAAGGAGGACATCATGCCGTACGGGTGGCGCAGGAGATGGATGTAGAGCGGCTCCTCGAAGCTCTCCTCGGCCCGTTGCAGAACCGATGGATCGAGCGCGTACGACGGCGTCTTGTCCACCAGCATCCGCCCGCCCAGAAGCTCCTGGAGCTCGCGGTACAAGCGCTGCGTCGTCCGCCCCTCCCGCTCGCTGCGTTCGACCCACTCGCGCGCCTTTTCCGGGCCCTCGCCCTGGATCTCCATCACGGCCCGGATCGTACCTTCGAGCCAGAAGCTGTCGCGGCCGGAGAAGGCCTCGCGCCGCTCGGCCATGGTGTTGAACGACAGCAGTTCCAGCTCCGGCGGAGCGAACAGGCTCGGATGACCGGCCAGCATCACGCGCAGCAGTGTCGAGCCTGAGCGCGGCGGCGACAGCAGGAACACGGCCCGCGGGTTCTTGCCCGAGAGCGCGATCGGCGCGAGCGGTTCGATCAGCTCGCGGAACGCCGCGGCGTCGTCTGACCCGAGCACGCGCCTCCGCTCCGGACCCGCTTCGCCGGGCAGCGAGCCCGGACCCCAGATCCGCTCCACCGCCTCGGGGTACTGACTTCCAAGGTAGGCCGCGAGGCCGGCGATGGTCGGCTGATCGAAGATCGCCACCACGTGGACGATCTCCCCCAGGCGCTCCTGCACACGGTTGATCAGGATCGCGCCGGTGATCGAGTTGCCACCCAGCTCGAAGAAGTCGTCGTGGACGCCTACCTGTTCGAGTCCGAGCGAGACGCTCCACATCCGCGCCAGCTCGTCTTCGAGGGCCGTCCGCGGCGCCACATACCCCTGCTCCGCCGCTGCCGACCACATCACCTTGAGCTTGGCGAGCGCACCCCGGTCCACCTTCCCGGTCGGAGTCAATGGCAGAGCTTCGAGCACCACGATGGCCGCGGGCACCATGTACTCCGGCAGCCGCGCGCGCAGGCGCTCCTTGAGGTCAGAGACCTCGGCTCCCACCACGTAAGCCACCAGGCGCCGGTCCTCCGCCTCGTGGCGCACCACCACCACGGCCTCCCGCACCTCAGGCTCGGCCGCGAGCGCCGCCTCGATCTCCGCCAGCTCGATACGGAAGCCGCGCACCTTGACCTGGTGGTCGATGCGACCCATGTACTCCAGGTCGCCGTCCGGCAGGAAGCGGGCGAGGTCGCCCGAGCGGTAGAGCCGCGCTCCCGGCTCGGCCGAGAACCGGTCGGGCACGAAGCGGGCCGCGGTCAGCTCCGGACGGCCCAGGTAGCCCGCGGCCACCCCGGCGCCCCCGACGTGGATCTCGCCGGCCGCGCCCAGCGGGAGCGGCTGCCCCGCGTGGTCGAGCAGGTGCACCGAGAGGTCTGGAATCGGACGCCCGATCACGCTCCCCCGCGCGGTCTCCACATCCACCCGGCGGATCACCCGATACGTGACGTGCACGGTCGTTTCGGTGATGCCGTACATGTTCACCAGTAGAGGCTTTTCGTCGCCATGGCGTTCGAACCAGGGGGCGAGGCTGTTCAGCTCCAATGCCTCGCCGCCGAAAATCACGTACCTCAGCGCGAGGTCCCGAGCGCCCTTGGATTCCTCCGCCCAGATGAGCTGCCGGAAAGCCGACGGCGTCTGGTTGAGGACTGTCACATGTTCGGCCGCCAGCAGCTCGTAGAAGGTCTCGGGCGAGCGGCTCACCAGGTAGGGCACGACCACCAGCCGGCCGCCGTAGAGAAGCGCTCCCCAGATCTCCCACACCGAGAAGTCGAAGGCATAGGAGTGGAAGAGTGTCCAGACGTCGTCCGTCCCGAAGCCGAACCAGCGGTCCGTTGCGCGGAAGAGCCGGGCCACGTTGGCATGGGTGACGCCAACCCCCTTGGGCCTGCCAGTCGAGCCCGAGGTGTAGATCACGTACGCCCAGTAGCCCGGAGAGACCTGGAGCTGGAGCCTCTCGGTTGACTCGTTGCGGATGCGCTCGTGCTCCTGATCCAGGAGGATGAGGGGCAGCGACAGGCGAGGCGCAACCGTGCTCTCCGAGACCATCGCAACGACGCCGCTGTCGGCCAGCATGAAGGCGGTCCGGTCCGACGGGTACGCGGGATCGAGCGGCACGTAGGCCGCCCCGGCCTTGAGCACGCCGAGTATCGCGACCACCATGTCGAGCGAGCGCTCCAGGCAGAGCGCCACCCGCGCGCCTGGAATCACACCGGATGCGAGGAGGAAGCGCGCGAGCTGGTTCGCCCGGATATCGAGCTCGCGATAGCTCAGAGAGGCACCATCGTGAACCATTGCCACCGCATCGGGCGCGCGATCGACAGCTTGCTCGAACAGCCGGTGCAGGCATACGTCACCGCCGGTGACCTCTTCCCGTTCCCGCGCTCCCCACTCCTCCACGATCTGCTGGCGCTCCCTGGGAGAGAGCACGGGAAGGTCGGAGAGCCGGCAGCCGGGATCCGCGGCGGCCCCCTCGAGCAGCGTGGCGAAGCACGCGGCCACCCGGGCGGCGGTAGCGCGATCGAAGAGGTCCCGGTTGTAGACGATCGAGCCGAAGAGACCCTTATCGCCTTCCATGAGCGCCAGCCGCAAATCGAACTTCGAGGTCCCCGCCTCGACCCCGAGCCGCGCCAGAGCCAGGCCGCCGATGCGCAGCTCGCCCTGCGGCGCGTTCTGGAGGATCAGCATATTCTGGAAGAGCGGCGAGTGCGCGAGCGTGCGCGCCGGCGCAAGCTCGGCCACGAGCTTCTCGAACGGCACCTCCTGGTGAGCGTAGGCGCCAATGGTGGTCTGGCGGATTCTCTCCAGGATCTGGGCGAAACCCGGATCGTCCTGAAGGTCCGTGCGCAGCACCAGGGTGTTGACGAAGAAGCCGATCAGCCCTTCCAGCTCCGCACGGGTCCTCCCTGCGATCGGCGAGCCCACCACGACGTCGAGCTGGCCGGTCAGGCGCGACAGCAGCGCGTCGAAGCCCGCCAGCAGCACCATGAAAAGGGTTGCCCCGCTTTTGCGGGAGAGCGCCGCTAGCTGCTCGGAGAGCGCGGCCGGGAGCGCAATTTCAACCTTGCCGCCGCGGAAGCTCTGCACCGCGGGCCGCGGCCGGTCGGTCGGCAGCTCCAGCAGCGCCGGAGCCCCGGCCAGGCGCTCGCGCCACCAGGCGAGCTCGGCATCGAGGGCCTCGCCCGCGAGCCTCCTCCGCTGCCAGACCGCGAAGTCCGCGTACTGAATGGGCGGCTCCGGCAACGGCGAGGATTCGTAGAGTGCCGCCAGCTCCTGAAGCAGGACCCCCATGGACCAGCCATCCGAGACGATGTGGTGCATGGAGAGGAGCAGAGCGTGCGTCTCGCTCTCCAGCCGCAGCAGCGTCGTCCGGATCAACGGACCCTGGGAGAGATTGAACGGCACGCGCGCCTCGGCGTTGGCCAGCCGCTGCGTCTCCGTCTCGCGGTGGGCCTCCGGCAGGCCCGCGAGGTCGACGACCGGCAGCGGCACGCGCAGCTCCGGAACCGCCACCTGCAACGGCGCGCCCTCGACCAGAGCGAAGCGCGTGCGCAGCACGCAATGGCGGCGCACGACCTCGTCAAAGGACCGTTGGAGGGCCGCGACATCGAGCGCGCCGGCGAGGCGAAGCGCGGCCGGGACGTTGTAGAACGGGTTCCCCGGCTCCAACTGGTCCAGGAACCAGAGCCGCTCCTGGGCAAACGACAGAGGTATTGGAAGGGGTGGCGACGAGCCGTCCCACTCCGCGGGGGTGATCGGCTCCATCAGCTCGTGGAACGCCGCAGCGCCCGCCTCCGCCGCAACGCCCGGCAACGAGCCCGGACCCCAGATCCGCTCCACCGCTTGCGGAGAACGGCTGCCCAGGTATGCGGCAAGGCCGGCGATCGTCGGCGCATCGAAGATCGCCGCCACATGGACGACCTCACCGAACCGCTCCTGGAGACGGTTGATCAGGACCGCGCCGGTGATCGAGTTGCCGCCCAGCTCGAAGAAGTTGTCGTGAACGCCGATCTTTTCGAGCCCGAGCGAGGTGCTCCACATTCCGGCCAGCTCGCTTTCGAGAGCCGTCCGCGGCGCCACGTAGCCCTGCTCCGGCGCCGCGGCCCACAGCACCCCGAGCTTCGCCAGCGCGCCGCGGTCCACTTTGCCGCTCGGCGAAAGCGGCAAAGCATCGAGAGCGACGATCGCCGCCGGCACCATGTAATCCGGCAGCCGCGCACGCAGGCGTTCCTTGAGATCGGCGTCCGTGCCGACAGTGCTCACGACATAGGCCACGAGCCGCCGGTCGCCCGCCTCCTCGCGCACCACCACCACGGCCTCCCGCACCTCGGGCTCGGCCATCAAGGCCGCCTCGATCTCCTGCAGCTCGATGCGGAAGCCGCGCACCTTGACCTGGTGGTCGATGCGGCCCAGGTACTCGATCCGACCATCCCCGAGGTGCCGCGCCAGGTCCCCCGTCCGGTAGAGGCGCTCGCCCATGAGGCCGGGGATGAACCGCTCCGCCGTCAGCTCCGGCCGGTCCAGGTACCCACGGCCCACCCCCACTCCCCCGATCAGCAGCTCCCCGGGAACGCCCAGCGGAGTCGTACGGAAGGACCGGTCCACGATGTGGATCGAGAGGTTCGCGATCGGCCGGCCGATCGGCACGATCCGGTCGTCGCGCCGGCAGGCCTGGTACGTCACCTCAATCGCCGTTTCGGTGGGGCCATAGAGGTTGATCAGCTCAGTGCCGTCCAAACGCTCGAAGAACCGGCGCGCGAGGTCCACCGGCAGCGCCTCGCCGCTGCAGACCACCCGCTTCAGCGACGCGCACTGCTCCACCCCGGGCTGCTCCAGGAACACCTGGAGCATGGGAGGCACAAAGTGCACCGTCGTAACCCTCTCGCGCTGGATCAGGTCCACAAGGTAGGCGCTGTCCTGGTGGCCGCCCGGCTTCGCCACCACCAGGCAGGCCCCGGTCAGCAACGGCCAGAAGAATTCCCACACCGACACGTCGAACGACGCCGGAGTCTTCTGAAGCACCCGGTCGGACGAATCAAGCCCGAATTCTGACTGCCCCCACAGCAGCCGGTTGACGATCCCGCGGTGGCTGTTCATCGCCCCCTTGGGCCGGCCGGTCGAGCCCGAGGTGTAGATGACATAGGCGAGATTGTCCGGCAGGACCCCGGAATCCGGAGCCTCTTCGCTCTCACCCATGAGCTCCAGTACCCGCTCGCGGGTCAGCCGCACGGCCGCCCCGGAGTCTGCGAGCATGTAGTCCAGACGCTCCTGCGGGTAGGAGGGATCGAGCGGCACGTACGCGCCACCGGCCTTGAGCACCGCGAGCAGCGCCAACGGCAGCTCCAGCGACCGCTCCAGCGCCACGGCCACCCGCACCTCCGGCCCCACGCCCAGCTCACGCAGCCGCCAGGCGAGGTGATTGGCCCTGCGATCGGCCTCGGCGTAGGTGAGGGTCTTCCCCTCGAAGGCCAGGGCTGGCGCGTCAGGCGTGCGCGCCACCTGGCGCGCAATCAACTCATGCAGTCACAAGTGGGGTGAATAGACCGCGAAGGTGTCGTTCCACTCGTGGAAGACCTGATGCCGTTCGGCCGGGAGGAGCGCCGGCAGCTCGGAGATCGGCAGGTCCGGCTCGGCCAGGGCCGCCGACAGCAGCTCCTCGTATTGCGCGGAGAGACGAGACATGGTGGTCCCGTCGAACAGGTCGCGGTCGTATTGGAGAGCGAGCGCGAGCCCGTCGCCGGTCTCGTGGATCGCGAGCATCAGGTCGACCTTGGTTTCCTCGCGCTTGATCTCGCGCGGGGCGAGCGCGATGCCGGGCAGATCGAGCCTCTCCCAGGCCGCGCTCTGCAGCACGAAGATCACCTGGAAGACCGGCGCGTGCCCCAGGGTCCGCTCCGGCGAAAGCTCCGTGACGAGCTTCTCGAAGGGCATCTCCTGGTGCGCGTAGGCCGAGAGCGCCACCTCCCGCACCCGGCCCACGAGCTCCCGGAAGCCCGGGCCGGAGGCCAGGCTCGTGCGCAGGGCCAGCATGTTGATGAAGAGGCCGATCAACCTTTCCAGCTCGCTCCGGCTCCGCCCTGCCACCGGCGACCCTACCACCAGATCCTCCTGGCCGGTGTGCCGGAGGAGCAGCGCCTGGAAGGCGGCGAGGAGCGCCATGAAGGGGGTCGCCCCCTCCCTTTCGCCGAAGCTCCGGAGCCGCGCCGCGAGATCCCGCGGGAGAGCCCGGCGGCATCCCGCGCCGCGGAAGCTCTGGATCACCGGCCGCGGCCGGTCCGTGGGCAGCGCGAGCACCGGCGGCGCACTGGCGAGCTGCGCCCGCCAGAATGTGAGGAGCTTCTCCAGCACGTCGCCGCCGAGGCGCTCACGCTGCCACAACGCGAAGTCGGCGTACTGGATGGGCAGGGGCAACAGCGACGGCTCTGTCCCGCCGGCGAAAGCCCGGTAGAGCTCGCCGAGCTCCTTGAGGAAGATGCCTAGCGACCAGCCGTCCGCCGCGATGTGATGGAGCGTCAGGAGGAGAACGCTACGCTCGGGCGCGAGCCGCAGCAGCGTCAGCCGCAGGACCGGACCCGCGGTCAGGTCGAAGGGGCGGAGCACCTCCTCCCGCTCGAGCCTCCGGGCCTCCTCCTCGCGCGCGGGCGCCGGGAGCGCTTGGAGATCGAGCACCGGCAAGGAGAGCGCGAGCTCCGGAGCGATCGCCTGGGCCGGCTGCCCCGCTTCGATCACGAAGCGCGTGCGCAGCGCCTCGTGACGGGCGACTACCGCGTCGAGGCTCCGGGTCAGGGCCACAGAATCGAGCGGCCCCCCAAAGGTGAAGGCGCGCGCGATGTGGTAGGACGAGCCCGGCGCGAGCTGCTCCAGGAACCAGATCTGCTCCTGGGCGTACGAGAGAGGGATGGGAGCGTCGGACGCTCGCCGTGGGATCCGGTCCGCGGAGCGGTCCTTGCGTCTCCTCTCGAGCAGAATCTTTGATAGATCTGAATTTCGGGCCCGGCCGGCCTCTGGTGAATCTGGTTGTGGGTGGCCGGTCGGTTCCATGCTGGCTCTTCCTTTACTTCAGATCCTGCTCGGCGAGCAGCACATTCTCGATCTTGGCCGCGAACTCCCCGAGCGTCGGGGCTTCGAACAGCGACCGCAGCGGCAATTCCACGGAGATCTCGTCGCGCAGGCGCGAGAGCATCTGGGCGGCGAGCAGAGAGTGCCCGCCGAGCTTGAAGAAGTGCGAGCCAACGCCCAACCGGTCGGCGCGGATGAAGCCGGCCCAGATTTCGGCTACGAGCTCCTCGACCGGCGTACGCGGCGAGATGAGCTCCTCCTTTTCCTGGGCAGCCGGCTCGGGCAGGGCCCCCGCGTCGAGCTTGCCGTTGGGCGTCAGGGGGAGCGCCGGGAGCGGCACGAACGTCTGCGGCACCATGTAGTCGGGCAGCTTGAGCGCCAGCCAGGAGCGCAGCTCGGCCGCGTCGGGCATGTCACCGTTGCGCGGCACGACGTAGGCCGCAAGGAGCGACTCCGGGCGGAGCACGACCGCGGCCTCTCGCACAGCCGGATGCTCGGCGAGCACGGCCTCGATCTCCTGCAGCTCGACGCGGAAGCCGCGCAGCTTGACCTGGTGGTCGATCCTACCTACGAATTCGATCTCGCCGTTGCGCAGGAGGCGCGCGAGGTCGCCGGTGCGATACAGGCGTCCCCCTGGCTCGGCCGTGAACGGGTCTGGCACGAAGCGCTCGGCCGTCAGGTCCGGCCGCCCGTGGTAGCCCCGCGCTAGTCCGGTCCCGCCGATCAGCAGCTCGCCCGGAGCGCCGACCGGCATCGGATTGAGCGCCCGATCAACCAGGTGGACGCACGCGTTGGCGATCGGGCGGCCGATGGGCGGCCCCCCGGCCCTGCCGGGAACCGCCTCGCCAGCCGTTGCCACGACCGTGGCCTCGGTCGGACCGTAGTGGTTGACCAGCCGGAACGGCAAGCCCGTCCGCGGCGCCCGGTGCAGCTTGTCGCCGCCAGTCAGCAGTACGCGCAGGGCGAGCCTCTCCGATATCTCCTCGGAAAGACAGGCTTCGGCCAGCGGCGTCGGCAGAAACGACATCGTGATCCCCTGCTCTGCGAGCCAGCGCAGCAACGCCGCAGGTGTGCCGCGGACTTCCTCGTCCACCACGTGGAGGCTCGCCCCGGAGAGCAGGTAAGGCCAGACCTCCCAGACCGAAGCATCGAACGCCGTACCGGCGAGGAGCGTGGCCCGGTCCGCCGGCGTCACCCCGTAAAGCGCCCGGTGCCAGGAGGCCAGGTTGGCGAGCCCTTCGTGGGTCAGCTCGACCCCCTTGGGGCGGCCCGTCGATCCCGATGTGTAAATGACGTAGGCGAGGTTCTGCGGGTCCACGGAGGGGAGCGGCAGGTCCGGCCCGTCCTCCAGGCCAAGGGAAAGGACCGGAACCATGGTGGACACCTCACGCCAGGGCTCGGTCAGCACAGCCGACACCTTCGCATCCTCCAGCATGTAGCGCAGGCGCTCCGGCGGATAGGCCGGATCGAGCGGCAGGTACGCGGCGCCGGCCATGAGCGTGCCGAGCGCGCCGATCACGAGCTCCGGCGACCGGTCGAGGAGCAGGGCCACCTTCGCCTCGGGCTCCACGCCCAGCGCGAGCAGGCGCCGCGCGAACCGGCCGGCCTCTCTCTCGAGCTGCGCGTAGGTCAGGCTTCCGACTGCCAAAGCATCGGGGGTCCGCCGCGCCTGCTCTGCGAACAGCACGTGGACCGGCCGGAGGTCGAACGGGGCCGCGGTCTCGTTCCACGCGGCAAGCTGGCCGCGCTCGGCCGGGGTCAGGAGCGGCAGATCCGAGAGACGGAGGCCACCGTGCTGGATGGCGCCGGAGAGCAGGGTCCGGTAGTGCCCCACCATGCGCTCGACGGTCGCGCGGTCGAAGAGGTCGGCGCTGTACTCGAAGACCAGGGTCAGCTTCTCGTCCGACGTATCGCGTTGCCGCCCCACTCGCTGCTCGGCGCGCGGCTTCACGACCACGTTCAGGTCCATCTTGGCCGAGCCGTTGTGGCGCTCCAGGATCTCGCCCGAGATCCCGGCGAAGCGGAGGTCGGGCACCGGCGCGTCGTGGAAGCTGAAGAGGATCTGGAAGAGCGGATTGCTCCCCAGGTCGCGATCGGGCTGGAGCTCCTGTACGAGCTTCTCGACGGGCAGATCCTGGTGGGCGTGCGCCTCCAGCGTGGTCTCGCGCACGCGGCCGAGCAGCTCGCGGAACGCGGGATCGCCCGCCAGCGAGGTCCGCAGCAGGACCGTGTTAACCACCATGCCGATCAGCCCCTCGGTCTCCCGCAGGCGCCGGTTGGCGAGGCCGCTCCCGAGCAGCACGTCTTCTTGGCTGGTGTAGCGGTGAACCAGCGCGTCGAAGGCCGCGAGCATGGCGATGAAAAGCGTGGTGCCGTTCGTCCGGCAGAAGGCGCGGAGCCGGCCGTACAGGTCATCCGGGAAGTCGACCCGCACCGAACCGCCATGGAAGCTCTTGACCCTGGGCCGCGGCCGGTCCGCGGGCAGCGAGAGCACTGGCAGGCTGCCCGCCAGGCGCTCCTTCCACCAGGCCAGCTCGCGGGCGAGCACCTCGCCCTGCATCCAGCTCCGCTGCCAGACGGCGAAGTCCGCGTACTGGACCGACAGCTCCGGCAGCGGCGAGGGCTCCCCGGCCGCGAAGGCCTCGTAGAGCGACATCAGCTCGCGCAGGAACACCGCCAGCGACCAGCCGTCGTGCACGAAGTGGTGCTCGACGTGGATCAGCAGGTGGTCGTCCGGACCGAGGCGAAGGAGGCTCCAGCGCACCAGCGGCAGCTCGGCCACGCCGAACGGATGGCTGATCTCCCGAGCCACGATCCGCTCGGCTTCCTCCACTCCGGAAACTTCAACTACCGGCAGCGCGACCGCCCAAGGCTTCTCGATCACCTGCACGGGCCGGCCGGCCACCACCGGAAAGCGGGTATGGAGAACCTCGTGCCGCCGCACGATCTCGGTCAGCGCACGCTCCAGGACCGCGGGCTCCAAGGGGCCGCGGAGGCGCAGCGTGTACTGGAAGTTGTAGGCGATGCTCTCCGGCGCGAGCTGCGTCAGGAACCAGACCCTCTCCTGCGGGAAGGTGAGCGGGAGAGGCCCGTTGCGCGGCGCGCGGGAGATCGGCGGCAGCTCCTGCAGCGCCTCCTCCCCCATCCCCAGACGGCCGGCCATGCCGGCGACCGTGGGTGCCTCGAAGGCATCCGCGAGCGCCAGGTCCCGCCCCACCTGCTCGCGGATCCGGGAGACGATCTGGGTGACCAGGAGCGAGTGCCCGCCGAGCTCGAACAGGTCGTCGTCGACCCCCACGCCGTCGAGCCCCAGGAGGTCGCTCCAGATCGCGCCGAGGACCTCCTCCTCCGGCGTCTCCGGTGCCCGGTAGGGCGTCGCCAGGAGCGGACGCGCGCGGCCGGGGGCGGGCAGGGCGCGGCGGTCGACCTTGCCCGTCGCCATCAGCGGCAGCTCGGAGAGGAACACGAACGCGGAGGGCACCATGGCCTCGGGGACCTGCGACTCCAGATAGGCACGCAGCTCGTGGACCCCGGCCTTGCCAACAGGCACCACGTAGGCGACCAGGCGCTTCTCGCCGGGGCGCGCCTCGTCCTCCCGCGCCTCCACGACTCCCTCCCGGACCGCGGGGTGCCGGCGGAGCACGGCCTCGATCTCGCCAAGCTCGATGCGCACACCGCGGATCTTGACCTGCTGGTCGATGCGGCCCAGGAACTCCAGGCCCTCGGCGCGCGGCTGCGCCAGGTCTCCTGTCCGATAGAGGCGCCCTCCCGGCATCTCGCTCCATGGATCGGGGACGAAGCGCTCGGCCGTGAGGGCTGGCCGGTCCAGGTAGCCGCGTGCCACGGCCGGGCCGCCGATGTGGATCTCGCCCGGCTCGCCCGCCGCGGCCGGTTGGAGATCCCAGGGATCGAGCAGGTGCACCACGGCGCCGGCGATGGCCTGCCCGAGCGGCGGCTTTTCCAGGTACGGGCCGGCGCACAGCTCGGCGGTCGAGAAGATGGTCGACTCGGTCGGCGCGTAGGCGTTGACGAAGATGCGGCCGGGCGCCCAGCGGTTGGCGAGGCCGGCCGGGCAGGCCTCGCCGCCGATGATGATCGAGCGCAGCGCCGGGAAGTCCCCCTCGGGGATCGTGGCGAGCAGCGACGGCGGGATCGCCATGGCCGTGATCCCGCCGGACTGCAGCTCCCGGGCGAGCGCCTCGCCGGACAGCAGCGTGTCGCGGCCCACCAGATACAGGCAGGAGCCGGTGAGCAGGGCGAGGAAAATCTCCAGCACCGAGGCATCGAAAGAGAGCGAGGCGAGCTGCAGCACCCGGCCTCCTGGCCCGACCGCCATGACCCGCGCGGCCTCGTGGATCACCCGCACCACGTTGGAATGCGGGATCAGAACCCCCTTGGGGCGGCCGGTCGAGCCCGACGTGTAGATCGCATAGGCCAGGTTGCCGGGGCGGACGCCCGTCCACGGAGCGCTCCCGGGATGGCGAGAGATCTCCGGCCAGTCGCGGTCGAGGAACACCCGCCGGGCGCTCCCCCCGGGCAGGATCGGTTCCAGCCCCACCTGGGAGAGTAGGACCGGCGCGCCCGCATCCTCCATCATGAAAGCCAGGCGGTCCGGGGGGTAGGAGGGGTCCAGCGGGACGTAGGCGCCGCCCGCCTTCAGCACGCCGAGGAGCCCCACGACCATGTCGATCGAGCGCTGGACGCAGAGGCCCACCAGGATCTCCGGCCCGACGCCCAGGCCGGTCAAGTGGCGCGCGAGCTGATCGGCCCGCCGGTCGAGCTCGGCGTAGGTCAGCCGTTCCCGTCCCCAGGCCAGAGCGGGCGCACCGGGGGCCTGCGCCGCTCGTGCGGCGAAGACCTCATGGAGGCACGAAACCCAACCGACACCTGTATTCACAAGAAACAGCCGCTCCCGATTGAGGTGAGCACCCAAGATACCCCGGGTCCGGCCCGCGCGATGATCTAATTAGGTACCAGGGCTGCTGAGCTCATAACAGATTGGAGGTTAGACTGCCCTCCGTCATGAAGCACCGCATGGGCAGCTTTGCCCTGATCTGGGCGGGTCAGGTGGTCTCGCTCGTCGGATCGGGGATCACCGGCTTCGCGCTCGGCGTCTGGGTCTTCCAACAGACCCATTCGGCGACCGCCTACACGCTGATCGCGCTGTCGGGAGCGCTGCCCGGGCTCCTGCTGATGCCGTTCGGAGGGGCGCTGGCCGACCGCTGGCCACGCCGCCTCGCCATCCTGGGCAGCGACGCGGCTGCGGCCGTGGGGTCCCTGTTCCTGCTCCTGATGCTGCTGTCCGGCCGGCTCGCGGTCTGGCACATCTACCTGGCGGTGGCGTTCGGGGCGATCTGCAACACCGTGCAGATCCCGGCCTTCATGGCGGCCGTGACCATGCTCGCGCCGCGCAAGCAGCTCGGCCGGGCGAGCGGCCTGATACAGTTCGGCAACTCCGCGGCCCACATCCTGTCGCCGCTCCTGGCCGGTGCCCTCCTCTCCGTCATGACACTCTGGGGGATCGTCCTGATCGACCTCGCGACGTTCCTGCTCGCGGCCGCGACCCTCTTCATCGCCCGCATCCCGGAGCCGGAGCGGTCGCAGGCGGGCGCCGGCCGGAGGTCGCTGCTCAGCGACGCCGCATTCGGTTGGCATTACATCGTGCAACGGCCGGGGCTCGCGGCTCTGGCCGGCTACTTCGCGATGCTGAACCTCCTGGTCGGGATAACGACCGTGCTCGTCGCCCCGCTCATCCTCTCTTTCGCCGGCAGCGCCGAGCTCGGCCGCGTGCAATCTCTGGGGGGCGTGGGCCTGCTGACAGGCGGCCTGATCCTGACAGCCTGGGGTGGGGGTAAGCGTCACATGCGCACGATCCTCAGCCTCTCGCCCCTTCTGGGCATCGCCCTGCTCCTGATCGGGATCCGCCCGTCGGTGGCGCTTATCGCGACGGGCCTGTTCTCCTTCTTCCTGGTCGTGCCGGTGATCAACGGCAGCAGCCAGGTGATCTGGCAGAGCAAGGTCGAGCCCGATGTGCAGGGGCGGGTCTTCGCCATACGGCGGCTGATCGCCCAGGGCACGCTGCCGCTCGCCTACCTGCTCGCCGGACCGCTGGCCGACCGCTTGTTCGGACCTCTGCTCGCCCGGGACGGCCCGCTCGCCCCGAGCGTGGGCGCCGTGCTCGGCACGGGTCCGGGGCGGGGCATCGGCCTCGTCTTCATTACCATGGGC
Organism: uncultured Holophagales bacterium; assembly: GCA_963741305.1. Taxonomy (GTDB): domain Bacteria; phylum Acidobacteriota; class Thermoanaerobaculia; order Multivoradales; family UBA5704; genus DATMER01. The sequence continues at coordinate 2,626,659 of CAVUHL010000003.1, forward strand.
GCGGTGATCTTCGCCTGCACCGCCTCGGCGCGCACGCTGCCGCGGTTCACGCACATCGAAGAGGATTTGCCGGACGCCCGCATCGCAGCCGCACCGGAGATCGGAACCGCATGAAACGAGCCATCGTCTGTTCGCTGCTCCTGGCCGGGGCCCTCGCCGCTTCCGAGATCCGCAACCCTCCCGCTCCGCTCAGCATGGCGGGCGAGGCCATGGGGGGCGAGAAGGGTCCCTTCTATCCCTCGTCCGTCCATACCGCCACGGGGGGACCACTGCCGGGCCGCGTCTTCCTCGGCTCCGAGACCTGCGGTCAGGCCGGCTGCCACCCGGACGCCCTCCAACAGTGGAAGTCCTCGGCGCACGCCTCCTCGGGGCTGTCGAATCCCTGGTACCGCAAGGCGTACGAGCACACCCGCGAAGGCGCGGGGGCCGTGCCCGCGAAGTGGTGCGCCGGCTGCCACAGCCCTGCCCTGCTGCTCTCGGGCGGCGATCAGTCCGCGGCCGACGCGGGCGTGACCTGCACCACCTGCCACATGGTCTCCAAGGTGCGGAGCACGATGGGCCAGGGAGACTACGAGATCTCCGTACCCTCCGGAATCGACCGGCTGACCAGCCCCGACCCGAAGGTGCGCGCGCTCGCGGTCAAGAGCATCCGCAAGGATCCCGCCGAGCACCGGAAGGAGCTTGGCACTCTCGGCAAGCCGGTGCTGGCGACCGCGGCATTCTGCTCCACCTGCCACAAATCCCACCTGGACAAGCCGATCAATGGCGTCGGCTGGGTGCGCGAGGACAACGACTACGACAATTGGCAGGCCTCCAGCATCTCGGGCCAGGGGGCGCGCTCCTTCTATCAACCGGCCGCGGCGCGCGACTGCCTCGATTGCCACATGCCTCAGGAGGGAAAGCTCCTTTCCCACCGCTTCGCCGCCGCCAACTCCGCCCTGCCGGCCCTCCGCGGCGACAGCGGGCAGCTCCGCGCCGTCGAGAAGGCCCTGAAGGGCTCGATGCGGGTCGACGTCTTTGCCATGACGGAGGCCATGACGGAGGCCATGACGGAGGCCAAGACCGAAGCGGCGGCCGTGATGGCGCCGCTCGACCGCATGAGCGCCGCCGTGCGCCGGGGCGAGTCGAGGCGGATCGACGTGGTGGTCCGCAACCTGGGTGTCGGCCACCTCTTCCCGGGCGGCAAGGCGGATGCCTACGACTGCTGGCTGGAGCTCAAGGCGGTCGACGACCGCGGCAAGGTCGTGTTCTGGAGCGGCAAGGCCGACGAGGGCTCGCCGGTCGATCCCGGGGCGCACTTCTACCGCACCTTTCTGGTCGACGAGAAGGGCGAGCGCATCGACAAGCGCAACACCTGGGCGGCGCGCGCGGTCGTCTACCAGCGGCGGATTCAGCCCAACGTGGCCCAGGCCGTCCACTACCGGCTGGAAGTGCCCCCGGACGCCGGCAGCTCGCTCACCCTGACAGCGCGCCTCCTCTACCGCAAGTTCGCCTGGGAGTACACGCGCTGGGCCGGGGTCTCCAAGCCGATGCCCATCCTCGCCATCGCCGAGGACAGCGTGCGCCTGAACGTCCTGGCGGCCGGGGAGGCACTGCCAGCTCCGGTTGGCAAGCTCGACCCCGCGAAGGATTGGGAGCGCTTCAACGACTATGGCATCGCCCTCTTCTTCAAGCGCGATCTCAAGGGGGCTGAGCGTGCCTTCCGCAAGGTCGCGGAGCTCGTTCCTACGGCTCCGGACGGCTGGGTCAACCTGGGGCTCGTCTACCTGACCGAAGGCGACCTCGCGGCAGCCCGTCCGCAGCTCGAGAAGGCGCTCGCGCTCGACCCCGGGCTCGCCCGCACCCATTTCTTCCTGGGCCAGCTCGAGCAGAACGCGGGCGACAACGACAAGGCGCTCGTCCACCTGCGGACGGTAGCCGAGCGTTTCCCGGAAGACCGCGGAGTGCTGGCCGAGATCGCCGGCATCCAGACGCTCCAGAAAGACTTCAAGGGCGCGGTCGAGACGCTCGAGCGGATCCTCGCGGGCGATCCCGAGGAGCGTGCAGCCCATTACAGCCTGATGCTCGCCCAGCGCGCCCTGGGGAACAAGGAAAAGTCGGAGTACCACCAGAAGGTCTACCAGCGCCTGGCGCCGCTCGACTCCGGGGAAATCCTGGACGGCAAGTACTGGGCTGCCCACCCTCACGAGAACAACGAGCGGCAGGGCGTGCACGAGCACCGCTCGATCCCGCTCCCGGTGAGCAACCCATGAAGAAGGTTTGGACGATCGTTGCCATGATGGCTGCTACTGCAGTGTCGGCAGCCGATCTGCGCTACGTCGACGTGGCAGAAGCTTCCGGCCTCCACTTCACCCACAACACCGGCGCCTTCGGCCAGAAATGGCTCCCCGAGACGATCGGCCCCGGGGTCGTCGTCTTCGACGCCAACGGCGATACCCGGCCCGACGTCCTCTTCGTCAATGGCCGGAGCTTCCCCGGCAAGCCTGGAGAGGCGACGACCCACAAGCTCTTCCTGAATACCGGAGGAGTGGGAGGGATGAAGTTCGAGGACAGGACCGCCGGCTCGGGGCTCGACGTCAGCGCCTACTGCCTGGGCGGGGCGGCGGCCGACCTCGACAACGACGGCGACGAGGACGTCTACCTCTCCTGCCTTGGCCAGGACATGCTGTTCAAGAACGACGGCGGCCGGTTCACGGACGTCTCCCGCCAGGCTGGATTGACAGCCGACTATGAATTCGGCGCCTCGGTCGTGCTCTTCGACGCCGACCGGGACGGCCTCCTGGATGTCTATGCCACGCGCTACGTCAAGTGGACGCCCGAGAACGACTCCTTCTGCAGCGTCGACGGCAAGGTCAAGGCCTACTGCACTCCACAGACCTACCCCGGGGCCCCATCCCGCTTCTACCGCAACAAGGGAGGCCTGCGCTTCGAGGAGAGGACGAAGGAGGCGGGCCTCTACCAAACGGGCGCCAAGTCGATGGGGGTTGCCATGCTCGATGTCGACAGCGACGGCTGGATCGACCTCGCGGTGGCCAACGACACGACGCCCAACTTCCTCTTCCGCAATAAGGGCCAGGAGGGCCAGGGAGTGTTCGAGGAGGTGGGACTCATGGCAGGCATGGCGGTGAACGAGAGCGGCGGGGCGCGGGGAGGGATGGGGATCGACGCGGGCGACTACGACCGGAGCGGCCGTCCGAGCCTGGCTGTGAGCTATTTCGCCAACGAGATGAAGGGGCTCTACCGCAACGAAGGCGGGCAGCTCTTCACCGACGTGGCGCCGATGATGCCGCTCGGCAGGAGCACCCTGCTCTACGTGGCCTGGGGCACCTTCTTCTTCGACTACGACCTGGACGGCTGGCTGGACCTCCTGATCGCCAACGGGCACCTGGACCAGGAGTGGGAGAAAGTCGCGACCCGCGTCTCCTTCGCCCAGCCGCAGCAGCTCTTCCGCAACCAGGGAAACGGGAACCTGGTCGAGGCGCCCGCGGCGGACGCGGGAGACCTTGCCAAGCCCCTGGTCGCTCGCGGCGCAGCGTTCGCCGACTTCGACGGCGATGGCGACCTCGACCTCATCGTGGCGGCCAACGGCGGGGCGGCGCGCCTCTACGAGAACCGCGGCCCGCATGGCCACTGGCTGCGCCTGGGGCTCGAGGGAGCCAAAAGCAATCGCGACGGCATCGGCGCGCGGATCGAGGTCACGGTCAAAGGTGCGGTCCAGACCGCTCTCGTGCACACCGGGGGAAGCTACCTCTCGCAGCCCCAGGTCGAGCCCACCTTCGGCCTCGGCGACGCGGCCGCCGCGGACAAGGTCGTGATCCGCTGGCCCTCGGGGGCCGTGCAGACCCTCACCAACGTCAAGGCCGATCAGCGGATCGAGGTCAGGGAAAAGGACGACTCGCCGCCGGCAGCAACGCCCTGATCACCCGCCCCAGGCGGCGGATGCCCTCCTCGAGGCGCTCCGGCGTGCTGTTCGCGAAGCTCAGGCGGAGGCAGTGCCTGGCGTGCCCGCCTTGCTTGCTGGCGAACACTTCGCCCGGAGAGAAGGCGACCTGCTCGGTCTCCACCGCGGTGCGCAGCAGCGTCGTGGCATCCATCGCCCGCGGCAGCTCGACCCAGACGAACATCCCGCTCGATGGCCGGTTCCAGCGCACCTGCGGCGGGAAGTGCTCCTCCATCGCGCTCAGCATGGCATCGCGCCGTAGGCGGTACTCCGCTCGGATCTTGTCCAGGTGCTGTGGCATGCCGCCGGCCTCCAGGTAGGCCGAGATCGTCCGGAAGCTGAACGACGGCGTGTCGAGGTCCGCCGCGTGCTTGAGCATCGACATCTGCGGCGCCAGATCCTCGGGCACGATCGCCCAGCCGGCGCGCAGCGCCGGAGCGAGGATCTTGGAAAACGAGCCCAGGTAGAAGACCCATTTGTCGTCCAGAGCACGCAGCGGAGGCTCGGGCTTCTCGCCGTAGTAGAGGAAGCCGTAGGCGTCGTCCTCCAGGATCGGCACGCCATACGTCCGGGCCAGATCCACCAGGCGGTGCCGCTTCTCCACGCTCATGCTCACACCGAGCGGGTTGTGCCCATCCGTAACCACGTAGATGAGGCAGGGACTTGCGCCGCGCACCAGGAGCGACTCCACCTGGTCCACGTCGATGCCGGTCTGCGGATCGGTCGAGACGGTCAGGATCTCCACCTGCTGACGTTTGACCGCCAGCTGGATGCCGTCATAGACCGTCTCTTCGAGAATGACCTGGGAGCCCGGATCGACGAGCAGCCGGCAGAGCAGGTCCATGGCCTGTTGCGACCCGGTGGTGAGGAAGATCTGCTCGGGCCGGACCCGGACTCCCCGCACCGCCATCAACTCCGCGACCTGCGCCTTGAGCTGCTTCAACGGGGGCGAGTACTGCATGCATCCGGGGTCGGTGGCGAGCAGGTGCGCGGCGGCCTCGGCCAAGGCGGCCATGGGGAACAGGTCCGTGGCCGGCAGGCCCACGGCCAGAGAAAGGATGCCCGGCCGCGTGACCAGTCCCATGACCTCGCGCAGGCCGGAGAGCTGGATGTCCGCCATGGAGCGGGCGAGCCGCAGCTCTCCCCCTGCTTGAATCACGGCCTTAGAACCTGCGCCCGAACGAGAGGTACGGCTCGCGATAGCGGCGGGCGGAGACTCCCCAGACCCACTGGTTGTAGCCGATCTCCACGCTGGTGTTGCCGCTCCGGCCGAGGGGCGCCAGGAAGGAGACTCCGAGCCTGCCCATGCTCGCGTCGTTGAAGTTGGTGACGGCGCCGCTGCCGAAACGATCGTTGGGCTTGCGCGGGGATTCATTTCCCAGGCTGCGCACGAAGACCGCGCTGCCCTTCACGGCAGCGCCCAGGAAAGGCAGCGGATAACCGATCTCGGCAGTGACCGGGATCTGATCGGCCGGAGCGCCTGCACGCCAGGTGTAACCCGTCTCCAGGTTCATCCAGCCGCGCCCCTCCCGGTAGGAGTGGCTGAGCAGATAGCTCAGTGTGTAATCCTCCTTGAGCAGCCCCCGCCATTCGGGGCTGACGCCGCGCCGGTTTCCCTGCGAGTCGAAGAGCGCACGGTTGTAAGGGCCTTCCAGGTCGTAGAAGTAGGCGGTCCGCATCGTGGCGCTGAGGGCCATGGGCCACTCCCCCTCGCCCAGGGCATACTTGAAGCCGAACCAGGCGTCCGACATTCCCGTGTTCTGCTCCAGGTCGTCGTGCGGTCCTTCGAAGCCGTCGAGGTAGGTGACCAGGAACCGTGTGGACAGGCGGTTCAGCAGGCCGACCTCCCCGGAGAGATAGGCGTAGCGGAAGTCGTGATAGCTGACCACGCCCCGGTTGTTGAGGTTGCGGAACGTCTCGCCGTCCGTGTTCCACGACGTGCTGGCGGTCTTGCGGCTGAAGCCGAGCTGGACGTCGCCATCTCCCGGCTTCGGCACCCAGGCGCCGCCGCAGAGCCCAGCCTCAGCGATCAGAAGCAATCCGAGAATCGAAAGCAGGCATACCTTCTTCATGGCTCTCTCCTAAAGGGTGACACAGCGGTAGGGCTTGAGAACTTTAGGACCAGGGCATGGCATTGTCAATCAAAGCAGCATCGCTGCCCATAGGCGGTAGCCTGAAGATCACGGCGATACTCCGCTATACTTCCCCGCTCTGGGGGCCGTTAGCTCAGTTGGTAGAGCAGCGGACTTTTAATCCGCGGGTCCAGAGTTCGAGTCTCTGACGGCCCACCATTTTATATTCAAATACTTGCGCCCTCCAGGCGTCGCTGGTGTAATTCCCTGAATACCCTTCGGGGGACACGTGGGAAACACTAATGCCAGGAACACGCCGCCTGGAGAGTCCGCCGCATGCTCCAACTCACACCTCGCCGGGCAGCTTCCACGTGGGCCGCTGCTCGCCGAAGGGCATGGTGAGGATTCTGGGTAGCGTCACCTCGGTGGGATCACGGTACGCAGGGATGCCGATCGTGATCTTCTCCTGAGGAATATCGAGCCGGAGGGTCTTGTGAAGGCGGTCCCAGACCGTCAGGCCGCTCGACCAGTTGGAGTTGGCCTCCTCCTCGACGATGGAGTGATGGATACCGTGCATCCGCGGCGTCACGATCCAACGGACAAGCCGGCGCTCCACATCCACCGGGAGCTCGACGTCGGAATGGTGGAAGAGGATCGAGACCAGGAGCATCGTCTGGCGGATCGAGAGCGTCAGGGGCGTGATCCCGAGCAGCAGGACCTCTCCCGCATTCCAGGCCACGGACATGGACAGCTCCCCGAAGTGAAAGCGCAGAGCCGTGGAGGCGTCGAGGTCGAGGTCGACGTGATGGACGCGGTGAAAGCGCCACAGGAAGGGCGTCCGATGTGTGAGGACGTGCCAGAGGTAGAGCGTGTAGTCGAGCAGGATCAGCGCCACGGGAATCTCGATCCAGGCCGGTAGCCCCAGCCGCCGCAGAAGACCCCAGCGGCGACGTTCCACCGTCCTGGCCAGAGGTTGGAGGACAGGCGCCGCCGCGAGCTGAACGGCCGCCGCCCCAAACCCTGCGACCGCCAGATTGCGCAGGTTGCGCCGCAGCTTGGGCTCCACCGCCCGCCGCAGCGGCCGGCGGCGCTCCCACCAGAGGAGGCCTGCGAAGGCGCCGACCGCCAGGGGAGCGCTGATCCAGCCGGGGACTTTCTTCGGCTTCACCGGGTCTCTCCCGCGAGTCACTTCTCTCTCAGCCTCTCCCCCTCCCCCTTGGAAGGCCGCAGGGTAACGTCCTGGTTCAGGCCGAGCTCCCCGCAAGGATCAGGGCACGGAAGGGCCTCTCGGAAAGGGGAAGCTTGCCGTTCTCGTCGTTCGGTCGCATGCCCCTGCATCCGCTGCAAGCCGGGTGCCTCGCGATCATTCGCCGACTCCCGCCCCTTCGAACGAGAGTTAACGCGATTCCCGAGCCGTCGTCGCGAGCTCGGCTTCGAGAGGCCTCTCCTTCGCATCGGCCGCCGAGCCCGTGCCGTGGATCCGGCCGGACTCTCCAGCCTTGTAGAGCGTCCCCTCCGGGTCCCGCGGGGGCACGTCGTGCTGCTGGCGGTCGGCCTGCATGGCGGACATCTTGTCTCCGAGAGACGGGGCGACCTTTCCCACCGCCGTGTTGAGCTTGGCCATCATGCCCACCTTGACGTCGCGCTCGGGATGGGTGGCCGCCTTGAGGATGGCCTTTGCGACTTTGTGCGGATCGATCTGCGGCGTCGGGAGCTTGGGCTCCTGGTGCATGTAGTTCCGCGCGTTCTCGGGGAAGGGCGTGTCGACCGCCGTCGGCTGGATGAGCGTAATCGAGACCGGCGCCTTGTCCAGCTCCTCGACCTCGACCCGCAAAGCGTCCGTGAAGCCTTTGACCGCGTGCTTGGACGCCGAGTACATGCCCTGCAGCGGCACGACCGCCTCCGAAACCTCGCTCCCGACGTTGATCAGCGCACCGCCCCCCTTTGTGAGATGCGGCAGCGCGACCAGGGAGCCATAGACGACGCCCCAGAAGTTGGTGTCGAACAGCCGCCGGTTGTCCTCGTCGGTGACCTCGTGGAGACGGCCGTAGATGGACACGCCCGCGTCGTTGATCCAGGTGTCGATGCGGCCGAACCGGCCGATGGCGGCCTTGGCGATCTTCTCGACCTGCCCGCGGTCTCCGACATCGGCCTCGACCGAGATGGCCTCCCCGCCGGCGGCGGTGATCTTTTGGACGACCTCTTCCAGAGTGCGCGCGCTCCGCGCCGCGAGGACGAGCTTCGCGCCTTGCTTGGCGGCCTGTTCCACGGTAGCCAGGCCGATGCCGCTCGAGGCGCCGGTGATGACGATGACTTGTTGATCCAGGGGTTTGAGAGAGACAGCCATGATTGAGGTTCCTCCGGGTGGGTTGCCGGCGTCCGCGGCGAGGCAAACAGCTTGCCTCACCACAGCCGCCCCGTTCCGGTCATCCGTGCAATCCGGATGCCGCACGCTCGCCCTCTCTTCGTCCACTGCCGCCGACTGTCGCTGGTTCCTTTCTTGCTGTTCCTCCTCAGTTGGGTCTTGGGGCACCGCGAGACTTCGGCGTCTCGCTGAGCGGTTTTTCTGTCGCGACTTGACCCGTGCCGCGGCCGCCAACGGACTTTCTGATGCGACACAAGTCATTCTGACGCGACTTTGAGGATCGCTGCCTCGGCCATGGGCTTTGGTGCCGCGACTCAAGACTTTGTGACGCGACTCCTGGTCTTCTTGATCCGACTCAAGACTTTGGCGCCGCGACTTTGGGCTTTCTGCCGCGACTATGGGCTTCAGTGCCGCGACTCAAGGCTTTGGTAATGCGACTCAAGGTTTTGGTGCCGCGACTTTGAGGTTCTTGCCGCGACTATAGGCTTTGATGCCGCGACGATGGCTATCGTCGCATCACCAATGGCTCTCGGTGACGCGACTTGGCCTCGAGTCGCATCGCGTCGGGTTTCGTTGCGGCGCCTCGGACCTGGTCGCGTCATCCAGCGCGCTCGGCACGCGCCGCGCAGTATCGTTGCGGCAGACAACCCCGGGACCGTGAGCCATCCGAAAGGGATGCCGCGACTTGCGGCCTTCTCAGAGGGGCTGTGTCTAGCGTCGTTTTCCTTGCGCCAGCACAACGACGGCGCGGACGTTGTCGCCGCGGTCGCGGTCGATGAGCTTGTAGTACGGGTCGATCGCCACCGACGCGGGCCGTTGCTCGACTGCGATCTCGAAGACGACTGGCGAGGCGCGGATACGTCGCCGCTCGAGGAAGAGAGGGGTGCCGCCGCCCTTACTATCCTTTCCCTCGCCGAAGACCGCGATGTCAATCCAATCGTCGATCGGGATCTCCCGGTCGGCACCGACGCCGTCGCCTCGCCGCTTATGGGCCTCCAGCTCGAGGCGGACGAGAAACGTGCCGTCCGCGCGCGCAGTGAACGTCGCGCCGGCGACCTCGTTGTCGAACATCGTGATCTTCTCGAACAGATCCTCGACCAGATGGTCGGACTCCGCGGGCACCGCCGGGCGGATCTCCTCGAGCAGTTCCGCCGTCGTGGCGTAGGGCGGCTCCCCGGAGGCGGCGCGCGCGAGGTACCGCTTCAGCGCCTGGTTGAGCCGCGCCTCACCCATGGCGTCGCGGAGGGCGTACATGGCCAGCGCGCCTCTGTGGTAATACACATAGTCTTGGCGGTCGACGAGCGCGAGCGGCGGCTCCACGCCGCGCTCACCGCCGCGACCGCGGAGGTACCAGTCATGTTCGTATGCGAGAACGCGTCGTATCCCTTGGCGCCCGAGCTCGGCCTCCATGACCATCAGTGCCGAGTACTGCGCCAGCGTCTCGTGGAGCATGGCCACACCCTGCACGTTGGCGCCGACCATCTGCTGACCCCACCACTGGTGCGCGACCTCGTGCGCCGTGATGTAGAACGGAAAATCGATGGCCTCCTTGCCGTCAATGCGAGCGTTGAACCCCGTTGACTCGGAGACTGCGATCATGCCCGAAAACGACGTGGCATCGCGGACATACCCGGGGAACTCGACGATCCTCAAGGAACGGTGCTGGTAGGGGCCGAAGCTCGCCGTGAAATAGGCGAGCGACTTTCCGGCTGCGTCGATCATGCGGCCGACATTGTCGTCGTGCCCGGGGTGATGGTAGACCTCGATCCCGACGCCGTTCCACTCGCTTCGTTTCACCTCGTACCTCGCCGAGGCGTAGGCGAAGTGGTGTGTGATGGGTATCTCGGCCCGGTAGTGGAAGTAGCGCCGTCCGCCCTCGACCCATTCCCGTTGAAGCTCACCCGACGTGACGGCGATCTGGTCGACGGTGGTGGATACCGTGGCCTCGAAGCCGACCCTGTCGGCGTCAGGGGCCCGGGGTGTGCTCCGCCGGGCGGAGAGATCGTCGATGGCGGCAACGTGGAGAACGGGCTCCAGTCCGCGCCGCCGCCGCTCGTCGGGATCGGCGAGCTGCCGTTGTGCGTCGTAGCCGATGACCGGAAAGAAGTCCCGCTTCGTGAAGAAGGTGCCATTGCCGGCGAGCGCGGTCTGCGCGCCGTTGTTGACGAAGCCCCGGTTCCCCACCTCGAGGTCGAAGCCCACTTCGATCGTCTCTCCCGGCTCGAGCGGCTCTCGTAGCCGGTAAATGCCATAGCCAAGCTCGTCGTCCTTGAGGACGGCGTCGTGGGCGGGAAGGTCGAGGCGGTTCACGCGGACCCGCTCCGGAATGCTCACATGGAGGTCGCGGAGCGGTTGGGCGGACCGATTCCGGATACGGTAGGTGCCGCGGATCTCGACGGTCCTCCGGTCAGGGAAGATGTCCACGTCGGCGCGCACGGCGATGATGCGCGGCAGGTCCACACCCTGATACTGCCGATACAGCCGTTCGTAGCGCGCTTGGGCGTCTGCCGCTTCGGTACTCGGCACGTACGCGTTCAGGACGTTCGTGTTGTAGAAGATCCAGGAGCCCCCGGCCGCCAGGCCGACGGCGCCCAAGGCGAGCACCGCGCGAACAGGACCACGGAATCGTAGGCGCGCCTCGGCCCATCGCGCCCTCCAGGCGCCGTCGGCGCCCCTCCTCCAGAACAGGACCGAAAGCCCGGCAAGCACGAGCGCGGCGAACCCCCAGTAGAGGCTGTACCAGCCGAACGGCGCGAGGAATGGTCCGTAGCCGTTGAGGTCGGACCAGGGCGTCGGCGGAAGGCTCGCAAAACGGTAGAGGTGGTGCTCGAACCCGAGCTCCTCGAGGAAATCCCAGGTGATGATGAAGAGGATCACGAGGCCGTAGCCCGCGAGCCTGTTGCGCGCCACGACGTGGCAGAAGCACGCGAGGACCATCATGAGGATCGGATAGACGGCGGCGAGTGCGACGCCCCGAGCGTACAGGCCGAGCTCGAGGCCATTCTGGAGGTCATTGCCACGCACGAGCTGGAAGCCGACCATGGCCACGACGCCCGCAAGCAGGAAGACGGCAATCACCAGCAGGAGCGCCGTCAGTTTGGCGCCGAAGTAAACGCCGCTCGGCGTCGGCATCGAATCAACGATTTCGTCCAGCTCGAGCGCGCGTTCCTTCCAGATCAGCTCACCGCTGAAGAGGACCACCACGATCAACAGGATGATCGAGTACCCGATCTTGATTGCCTCGAGCATGAGGTGGGTACGGGGATGGACAGGCATCCCGAAGAGGTTCCCGGCGGAGCTCGCGTCCTGGATGAGGACGAAGAGCCCGAGGGCAAGGATGCCGAGGAACGGCCAGTTCCCCAGGATGGTCGTTGCCTCGCGCCTGACTTGGCGCATGAACTGGAGGAGGACGGATTGCCGCGAGAACACCCGGCGCACCCGGAACGTCGCCTCGACCGGCGAAGGGGCTTCGGTCGTATCGAGCATCCGGTCGGGACGCTTCCGGACACGCGACGGGTCGAAGGTGACCACGGAGACGCCCAACACGGAGAGCCCCAGGCCGAGCCAGATGATCCGGTTCCAGAGGAGTGTCCCGCCGACCTCGGGAATCGCCGTGTTCAGCTCCGCGACCGTCCAGTACTTGAGGGCGCCACCCAGCGCCACCACACCGAATGGATCGAGCAACTGCCCGATCCACTGGGTCTCGAGGCGTGAAGCCGCCAGGCCGGCGGTCGCGCTGGCCGCGAAGAAGGCGACGACGCCGAAGTAGGTCGCAAGCGTGCTCCGCGTCCAGCTCGCCAGGGCGTAGAATGCCGCGCCGAGTGCCACGAGCGTTGGGATGATCAGCACGCCCAGACCGAACGCGAATGGTGCCAGCCGGAACGGCCCCACCCGTGCTGGATCGAGCCCGGGCATGAAGGTGCTTGCCGCCAGGGCTCCGGCGCCGATCAGGTACGCGAGCATGCAGACCACCATCGTTCCCGCGAACCGCCCGGTCAGGTAGTCGAACCGCGAGATCGGCTTCGAGAAGAAGAGCCCAGAGGTCCGCCGGTCGAAGTCCCGCACGGCTGCGCTGGCGACGAACGCGGTCATCAGGAACAGGACAGCGTAAATCCCCTTGACCAGCAGCTCGAGGATCACCGCGGGCGCGTTGAGGTGCAGCCGTCCGAAATCGCCTCCCGGGCCTTGGCCCGTGCCTGCAATGAACAGCAGCATGCTGAGGACGAACGTGACCAGAAAGAAGAGCGGCTGCCGAAGGTGGTATCGGACCTCGAACCAGAAGATGGCCCTCCACACGGATCTATCCATGGAGCGTCGCGAAGTAGACGTGCTCGAGATCCGGCTCGGCGGGCTCGAACCCGTCGCCCGGAGATCGATCACTCAGGACATGGACGGCCGTGCGCCCGGCGGCGAGCCGCGTCGAGAGGACTGGCATCGTTTCCTGGTACCGGGCGACCTCGCTCCGGCCGACTACCTTGCGCCAGACCCTGCCCTCGAGCTGCGCGACGAGGGCGCTGGGTTCTCCGTGGAGCAGCACTCGGCCCTGCGCCAGGATGGCCATCCGGGTGCAGAGCTCACGCACGTCCTCGACGATGTGCGTCGAGAGGATCACCACCGCGGTCTCCCCGATCTCGCAAAGCAGATTGTGGAAGCGGTTCCGCTCCTCGGGATCGAGGCCGGCGGTCGGCTCGTCGACGATGATCAGCTCAGGATCGCCCAGGAGTGCCTGAGCGATCCCGAAGCGCCTGCGCATGCCGCCCGAGAAGGTGCCGAGCTTGCGCCTCCGGACATCGTAGAGGTTGGTCATTCGCAGAAGCCTTTCGACGGCTTCGCGCCGGTCGCCGGCGGAAACGAGTCCCTTCAGCACGGCGAAGTGGTCGAGCAACGCCTCGGCCGAGGTTCCCGGATAGATGCCCATCTCCTGCGGCAAGTAGCCCAGGATCTTGCGCACCTCGTGTTTCTGTTTGAGCACGTCGAGGTCGTCAAAGAAGAGGCTCCCCGCGTCGACGCCCTGCAGAGTGGCGATGGTCCGCATCAGCGTCGACTTCCCGGCTCCGTTGGGTCCGAGAAGGCCGAACATCCCCCTGGGGATCTCCAGGCTCACATCCTTCAGGGCCTGAACACCATTGCCATAGGTCTTCGACAGGTTCTCGATCCTCAGCATCTCAGGGCTCCGAGGGACCGAGACGCTTCTCGAACCTCCGGGCTATCCGGGTCCTCGACGGAAATTCTGGTGAACGAGAGGCTGAGGAGCTTCTCCACTTCCGACATCGCCTCCACGAGACGCTCGCGCTCGGCCTCGCTGAGAGGCTCGAGGGTCTCCTCGGCGAATCGATCGCCAAGCCGATTGAGCTGCTTCAGCTCCTTGAGGCCCGCAACGGTCAGGCGGGCGCTGCGGCTGCGTCGATCCGATTCGAGGGCTGTGACCTCAACGAGGCCGTCCCGTTCGAGTGAACGCAACAGCCGGCTGAGGTAACCCGAGTCGAGGTTCAGCCGAGAGCGAAGCTCCCGGACATCCGCACCCTCTCTCCCGATCTCGAACAGCAATCGTGACTCCGCGAGCGGTCGCCCGCGTCCCAGGAAACTGTCCGTGAACACGCCGACCCGGAGGGTTAACGCACGGTAGAAGCTCCGAACTGTCGAAACCGGATCGTCCGGCGTTTGTCTGACTATAGTCAGACAAACGGACGCCGTCAATACTACGGGGACGAGCGTTTACCGCTGCTCGAGCACCCGGCCCAGCCGGCCGGTGGTGAGGCGGGCCATGTCGGGGGAATCGCGCAGCAGCGTCTCCTCGCGGCGCGGACCCGTGGAGATCAGGGCGATCGGGGCCCCGACCTCTTCTTGCAGGAAGTCGATGTAATCCCTCGCCTCCCGGGGAAGCTCCTCATCGTTCAAGATGCCCACGGTCGAGCGCTTCCAGCCCTTCATGGTGCGCAGGACAGGCTCGGCATTCTCCAGGCTCCATTGGTCGCAGGGGAAGTCGCGGATGACCTCCCCGCGGACGCGGTAGCCGGTGCACACCGGAATCTCATCGAAATCGTCGAGCACGTCCAGCTTGGTCAGGGCGATCAGGTCGATCCCGTTGAGCAGGCGGGCGTAGCGCGCCACGACCGTGTCCATCCAGCCGCAGCGGCGTGGACGGCCGGTCACGGTGCCGTACTCGTTACCCCGCTTGCGCAGGAACTCCGAGATGTCGCCGGAAAGCTCGCTCGGGAAGGGACCGCCGCCGACGCGGGTCGTGTAGGCCTTGAGGACTCCGATCGCGCCGTCGATGCGGCTCGGAGGAACGCCGGTCCCCGTGCACGCGCCGCCCGCGGTCGAGTTGGAGCTGGTCACGAAGGGATAGGTGCCGTGATCGACGTCGAGGAGCGTCCCCTGCGCGCCTTCGAAGAGCAGGCTCTTGCCCTCGGAGATCCAATTGTTCAGGAGGTTCTCGGTGTCGCGCAGGAACGGCCGCAGGCTCTCCCCCCACGCGCGGCAGTCGTCCACATAGCTGTCGGGCAGCGGCAGGGATTCGTTGCCCAGGCTGGATAGCTCCGCCTGGATCTTGCCGAGCAGCAGGGTGAGCCGCTCTTCCAGGTCGGGCGCGAAGAGGTCCCACATGCGCAGGCCGTAGCGGGAGACCTTCCCTTCGTAGGCCGGACCGATGCCGCGCGAGGTGGTGCCGATCTTGCCCTCGCCGCGCGCGGCCTCGCGGGCCTGGTCGAGCGTGGCATGGCAAGGCAGCAGCACGTGGGCCCGGCTGGAGACGAACAGCCGCTCCTCGGAGCGCACCCCGGCCTCGTGCAGGCGGCCCAGCTCGGTCTGGAAGTGCTCCGGGGAGATGACCATGCCGTTGCCCATGGCGCAGAGCATCCCCTCGTGCAGGATGCCCGACGGAATGAGCTGGAGGGAGAAATGACGGTCGCGGAACTTGACCGTGTGCCCCGCGTTGTGGCCGCCCTGGTAGCGGACCACCGCGTCAAAGGCCGGGCAGAGGAGATCCACGATCTTCCCCTTGCCCTCATCCCCCCACTGCATCCCGATAATGATGACGTTCGCCATGTGCGCTCACTCCAAAGTACAAACCCGGGGACCTTAGCAGACGAGCCGGGCAGGGGCAAGAAAGTGCTAGCATTTCCGGACCGTGGCTACTTTCCTGGACGTCGCCAACATCCTGCTCCCGCTCCTCTACCTGGGGGCAGCCATCAGCTATGGGTTCATCTTCTTCGCGTCGCACCCCACGGCGCACCGGACAGCCACCCCGGCCCTGCGCGGTTCCCTCGTGCTCCATCTGGCCTACCTGGCAGCGCTGGCCGTCCAGCATCAGCAGTTCCCGGCCGCGACCGTTTCGCAGGCCCTGTCCATCGTGGCCTTCGCCGTGGCCGTGGTCTATGCCTACGTCGAATGGCACGGGCGGGAGCGCTCCACCGGCTTCTGGATGGTGTCGCTGGTCTTCTTCTTCCAGCTCCTGTCGTCGCTCCTGACCCGGCCGAACCCGCCGGACCGGGCGATCTTCCATGACAAGTTCTTCGCCCTCCATGTGTCACTGGCCCTGCTCGGCTACGCGGCATTCGTGCTCGCGTCCGCCTACGGCTTCCTCTTCCTTCAGCTCTACCGGGACTTGAAGGGCGGGCGCTTCTCCACTTTCTACGGCAAGCTGCCGCCCCTGGAAGTGCTCGAGCGGATGATGATCGGCGCGCTCACCGTGGGCTTCGCGACCCTGACGGGCGCGGTGATCACCGGCGGCATCTGGGCCCAGCGCCTGGACCAGGAGAACTGGCTCACGGACCCCAAGATCCTGATCACCCTGGCCACCTGGTTCCTCTACGCCCTCGCCCTGACCCTGCGCCGGTTGCGGCACTGGAAGGGTCGGCAGACCGCCATCGCCAGCCTCGCCGGGCTGTGCGCGATCCTGTTCTCGCTGGTCGCAGTCAATTTCTTTTTCACCGACTTCCACGGTTTCCTCTGATGTCTGCCGGAGTGCAGGAGCCTTCCCTCCTCTTGATCGGGACGGATTTCCGCTGCTCCCCCCTGGAGCTGCGCGAGAAGGTCGCCTATGGCGGTCATGACTGCGAGGATCTCCTCGTGCACCTCCTCGCCCGGCCGGGCATCGCCGAGGCCTTCCTGCTCTCCACCTGCAACCGCACGGAGATCTACGTCCAGCCCCGGAATGAGGAGGAGGCCTACAGCGCTGCGCTGGAGCTGACCTTCCTGCGCCGGGTGCAGGAGATGGAAAAGCCCGGCCGGCTGTATGTGAAGCGCAACGAAGAGGCGGCCCGGCACCTGCTCGGCGTGGCGAGCGGCCTGGAGTCGATGGTGCTCGGCGAGCCTGAGATCCTCGGGCAGATCAAGCAGCAGTCGGCCCTGGCCGAGACGGTCGGAGCGAGCGGGCCGGTAATCCGCCGCCTGCTCCGCAGCGCCGGCTCGGCGGGAGCCCGTTCCCGCCAGGAAACTGCCATCTCTTCGGGAGCCGTGTCCTTCGGCTACGCCATCGTCGAGCTGGCGCGGAACATCTTCAGCGGCATGGAGAACTGCCGCGTGCTGCTCATCGGGGCCGGCGAGATCGCCCGCTCCGTGGCCCGCCCTCTGGTGGAGCGCGGCGCGCGGGAGCTCAGGGTGGCCAACCGCAGCGCCGAGCGGATGCGGCAGCTCCAGGAGGAGATCCCGCAGGCGCAGCTCCTCTCCTTCGACGAGCGCCTCGCCGCCGTGCGCGAGGCCGAGGTGGTGGTGGTCTCCACCGGCGCCGAGGAACCGGTCTTCACCCGCAAGCAGCTCAAGGAGGCCATGAAGGCGAGGTCGACCAGCCCGCTCCTGGTGGTGGACCTCGGGGTGCCGCGCAATGTCGAGCCCTCGGCCGGCAAGATCGAGAACGTCTTCCTGCACACGATCGACTCCCTGGAGAACCTGATCCAGCGCAATCTGAAGCGGCGCAAGGAGGAGGTGCCCAGGGTGCAGGAGATCATCGAGGAGGAGCTGGGCCAGTTCCGCGCCTGGTTCCGCAACCTGGAGGCCGAGCCGGTCGTGGCCCAGATCCAGAGGCAGGCGGAGCGGATCCGGCAGCAGGAGGTCGAAGCCGTGCTGTCGCGCTTTCCCCCCGAGACCCATGGCGACCTGGAGCGGCTGACCCGCTCGCTGGTACGCAAGATCCTCCACCACCCCAGCGCCCACCTGCGCGGTCAGGGCGAGGGCTCGCCGAAGCGCGATCTTTCCCGCCTCCACTTGGTCCGCGAGCTGTTCCACCTGGACGAAGATCCCAAGGACGAGAGCTGAATGCGGCTTCGCCTCGGCACCCGCCGGAGCGCCCTCGCCCTGGCGCAGTCCGGCATGATGGCCCGCGCCCTGGAACAGCGTCACCCGGGGCTCACGGTCGAGCTGGTCCCCATGGTTACCACCGGCGACGTGGTCACGGGTGACCTCGCCCAATTCGGCGGCAAGGGGCTCTTCACCGAGGAGCTGGAGCGCGGCCTGCTCGACGGCTCGCTCGATCTCGCGGTCCACAGCATGAAAGACCTCCCCGTCCGCCTGCCCGAGGGGCTGATCGTGGCCGCCCATCCGGAGCGGGCCGACCCCCGCGATGCCCTGGTGAGCGAGGCCGCCGTGGACATCGACGGCCTCCCCCAGGGCGCAACCGTGCTCACCGGAGCGCTCCGCCGCCGCGCCCAGATCCTCCTCCGCCGGCCGGACCTCCAGGTCGAGCCGATCCGCGGCAACGTGGACACCCGCCTGCGCAAATGGCGTGAGCAGAACGCCGGAGGCGTGATCCTCGCCGCTGCCGGTTTGGAGCGGCTGGGTTTGCGGGATCTTCCTATCTACCCGGTCTCGCCGGAGGTTCTCCTCCCCGCTCCGTGCCAGGGCACGCTTGCGTTGGAGGTCCGGATGGGGAGCGAGGCCGAGGAGCTGGTGCGGGCCTTGGACCATCCCGCCACCGCACGGGCTTCCCAGGCAGAGCGCTGGGTGGTGGCGGCTTTTGGAGGGAACTGTGCTCTGCCGTTGGCTGCATGGGCTCGGGAGGAGAACGGAAGATTGCGGTTGACGGCGCTGCTTGCGACTCCGGATGGATCGCTTTCTGCCCGGGGGGAGGCGGTGGGGGATGGTGCGGTCGAGGTGGCGGAGGCTTGCGTGGCGGCGATGCGGGCGGGTGGGGCGGATGAGGTTTTGGGGCGGCTGGGGACATGAGACCTCACCCCCTGTCCCCCTCTCCCGCAGGGGAGAGGGGGGACGTGACTTGGGCAGTCTGGCCTTACGTTCAGGCACGGTGGCCTCAGCTACGTCCCCCCTCTCCCCTGCGGGAGAGGGGGACAGGGGGTGAGGTCTGAGGGTCACCATCACCCGGGCCGAGCACCAATCCGAAGCCCTCGCCGCCGCCTTCGAATCCGCCGGCTTCCATGTCGAGCTCCTCCCCCTCCTCGAAGTCGTCCCACCGCTCGATCCGCGCCCTTTGGAGCGCGCCGCTTCCGAGCTGGCCCTTTACGAGTGGGTCGTCTTCACCTCCACGAACGCGGTGGAAGCCTTTCTCCCCCTGGCTGGCGGCGCTCTGCCTTCGAGGCTCCATGTCGCCGCCGTGGGTCCGGCCACGGCGGAGGCGCTCCGGACGTGGGAAGTCGAGCCCCATCTCATCGCCGCGAAAGCTGATGCCGAAGGCCTCCTCGCGGAGCTGGCTCCCCGGGTGGACCGGCGCCGCCGGGTCCTTCTCCCCCAGGCGGCCGACGCCCGGCCTACGCTTCAGGAAGGTTTGCTCAAGGCGGGCGCCGATCCAGTCGTGGTTGTGGCCTATGACAAGCGGATGCCAGCGGACGCTCCCCGGCGCGCCGCCGAGCTGTTCGCGGATGAGATCGGATGGGTGACGTTCACGAGCCCGCGGATCGTGCGTCACTTTGCGGAGCTGTTCGGAGCGGACTGGGAGCGCCGCCGCTCCGAGCTGCGGGCGGCCTCCATCGGACCCGTCACCAGTGCCGAGCTTCGGCGGCTGGGCGTCGAGCCCTCTGCCGAAGCGGCTGCTCCAAGCGACCAGGGGTTGGTCACGTCGGTGATCACCGTCGTTAATTCTCGAGGGTGATCTTCCACGCCCCCCGTCCGTGCGTGAAGGCGAAGAGGGTCCGCGTGTTGCCGGCCCCCTTCAGGACTGTCACCCACGAAGTGATGACATTCGCGAAGCCCGTGTTCTCCACCAGCCAGTTGGCTCCCCCATCCTTGGAGACGAAGACGCCCAGATCGGTGCCCAGGTATAGCTGCCGGCTGTCCACCGGGTCCACGGCGATGGCGTTCACGGGCAGGTCGGGGAGGGCGCCGATGCCCTTCCCGTCGATCCCGGTCCAGGTGGCTCCCCCATCCGTGCTCTTCCAGACATGGGTCCCGCCGAAGTTCGAGTACGTGGCATAGACGACGGCCGGGTCGTTCGGATCGAACGCCACGGACGAGACGAACCCTTTGCGGGGCTGCGCCGAGGGCCAGGCCGTGTCCGCCGTCGAGGTCCGGGCCGAGGAGGTCCGATGGATGAAGCCCTCGCTCGTACCGGCGAGCACCCGGTCGGGGTCTGATGGCGAGACGGCGAGGGTGCTCACGGAGCCGGTCAGCTGATCGCTGGCCTTGCTCCAGCTCCCCGCCGCATCGGTCGTGCGCCACATGTGGGCGCCGCCAGTCCAAAGCCGCTTCGGGTCCGAAGAGTCCAGGACGAACGGGGTGACGAAGAGGAACTTGTCCGCCGTATCGATGCCATTCGTGGCATCGGCGTAGTTCTCCCACCCGTCCGTGGACTTGTAGAGCGAGAGATTGGTGAGGCTGGCGTAGAGGACGTCGGTGTCGTCCGGGCTCACTGCCACATAACCGGCATCGCCTGTCACCAGGACGTCCCAGTTTGGATCTCCGCTCCCCCGCACCACGCCGGTATCCTGGGAACCGCCGATCCAGGTGGCGCCGTCGGGATAGGTCGTGCCGTAGTAGAACTGGGTCACCCCATACCCGTTGTTGAGGTTTTCCCACTCCGATTGCGAGGCTTCCGGCGTGCAAACGGCGGCAGCGCTCGTCACGGG
Organism: uncultured Holophagales bacterium; assembly: GCA_963741305.1. Lineage (GTDB taxonomy): Bacteria > Acidobacteriota > Thermoanaerobaculia > Multivoradales > UBA5704 > DATMER01. Next base: position 2,647,050 of record CAVUHL010000003.1, read on the forward strand.
CGGGGCGAGCGCGTCCTGGGTCTGAAAGATCCCGCCGTCGTTGGCCACGAACAGTGTCTTGTTGGCAGCGCCGTCGTACTGCGGATGGAAGACCAGGGCGTGCTGGTCGGCATGGACATAGCCTTTCGTATCGCCCCACCAATACGACATCAGGCCCCAGCTCTTGCCCGCATCATCCGAGCGGAAGAGATCGATGCCTCCGGCCCAGACGCGGTCCGGGTTCACGGGATCGACCGCGACCGTGTTGTCGTACCACCCCTGGTTGTAAAAGCCAGCGTACTCGCCGCTGCACTCGGTCAGCGCGAAGAAGGCGTTGGTGAGCAGGACCCGGCTCAGCTTGTTGGGGTCCGTGTTGCGGACCTGCGCGGCCCAGTTCCTGCCGCCGTTGTCTGAGCGGAAGACGGCATGGAGCCCCCAGTGGAGATTGCCAGTGGTGTTGGTCGAAGCCAGGGCGTAGACGACGTCCTGGTCCGAAGGGGCTATGGCGAGGGTGGTCCGTCCCATATCGGGCTCGGAGAGCACCTTCTCCCATCCACCACGGCGCTCGGCGGCTTCATTCCCCCAGACCGCGGAAGTGCCTTTGCGGGTGCCGCACGAGGTGAGCAGGTGATCGGACTTCCTGTCGGTTCGGAGCGCGAGGTCGAGGCAGCCGCCATAGACCTTGGGCGAGAGCACGCGCGCCCAGGTGCGTCCCCGGTCCTTGGAGCGCCAGACGCCGGACCGGGTGGCGGCGTAGACTCGGCGCGGATCGCGCGGGCTCACCACGAGGTCGTTCACGTAATAGAAGAACGGGTTGTCGGTCGAATGGAGCCGCTCCCAGGTGACGCCCCCATCCGTGGTCTTGAAGATGCCGGCTCCGCGCACCGCGTCCTCGTTGAAGAAGCCCTCGCCGGTGCCTGCATAAACAATGTCCGAGTTGGACGGGTCCATGACGAGGGAGCCGATCGCGAGGTTGGGAGCGAGGTCGTCGAGCGGAGTCCACGAGAGGCCGCCGTCGGTGGTCTTCCAGACGCCTCCGGCAACCCCACCCGCGAACATGGTCTTGGGCGACTTGGGATCGACGATCAGGGCGCGGGTGCGTCCGCCGACATTGCCCGGCCCCAGGGATGACCAGGCGCCGAGGGTTTCATCCGCCGCAGCGTAGGAGATCCCGCGCCCGGCCAGCTCCTCCCGGGACGGCAGGAAGTCCCGGATGCGAAGCGAGTGGCCGCGCATGACCCGCATGCGCCGCATGGCCTCGAAGTAGAGGTCCACGGGGATGGCAAACTTCCCCACCGGCGCACGCCGGAGGCGGAAGTAGTCGTGGCCGCCATGCGGATAGTTCTCCCGGGTTGGCCGCTTCGGAGGCTGGGCCATCGAGATGGTTGCCGCAGCCAGACAGAGAAAAAACAGACCCAGCCGGATCGACACACCTGTTCGAAGGGACATCGGAAGGCCTCCTGGGGATTACCGCTAGAATTTACCATGAGGGAGGTCGGCAATGAGAGAGCGTTTCGGAGACTGGGGAGCAGAGCTTTCCGATGCGGAGTTTGCGTGCGCGCTGGCCGCGGCGGGGGCGCTCTGGGCCCTACAGCCCCCGCGGGGGGTCACCCTGAAGCCGGAGCTCCTCGCTTCCCGCCTGTGGCTCATCCGGACCCCCTCGGGAATCCTTCCCTGGCGCCTGCACCAGCCTTCGCCGCGGTTCGATGCCCGGCTCCTTCTGGAGGCTTGGCGCTCCTTCCAGGCTTTCACCGGCCAGGAGGGCTTCCGAATCGAGGTCCAGGCCAGCGGGGTCAAGCTCCCCTGGGTCCTGAAGCAGCTCTCCCGGCCGGAGGTCGGAGCCACTTCCGTGGAGAGTTGGGACCCGAAGCCCCGGTAGGCTACCTCTGAGCCTCTGAAGCGCGAATTCTTCGGACCAAAGCCCGAATTTATCGGACAAAAGCTCAGAGAAATCGGACTACAGCACCGATTCATCGGACATCTTCCTGAATTTATCGGACCAACTCCCGAATTTTTCGGACTAAACTCCGAATTTATCGGACCAACTTCTGAATTCATCGGACAGATTCGTGAAGTTTTCGGACCACGGCGAGAAGTTTTCGGACTGCAGTGGAGCAAGCTCGGACTACAGCCGAGAGTTTTCGGACCAGAGCCGAGAGTTTTCGGACTACGGCGAAGAGGTATCGGACTACCGCGGAGCAAGTTCGGACTACCGTGTCGCAAGTTCGGACAGCTACGGAGCAAGCTCGGACAGCTACAGAGAGTTTTCGGACAGCTACAGAGAGTTTTCGGACAGCTGCGAAGAGTTTTCGGACAGCTCGGCGCCCCCAATCTTGCCGCATCTTGACGTAAACTTAGTCTGATGGCGGCAAACTCCTACGAGTACGACTTCATCGTCGTCGGCTCCGGCTTCGGGGGCAGCGTGTCGGCGTTGCGGTTGTCGGAGAAGGGCTACCGCGTGCTGGTCGTCGAGGCCGGCAAGCGCTGGCGGACGGAGGACTTCCCGAAAACCAGCTGGAGCCTGCGCAAGTTCCTCTGGATGCCCGCCTTGTTCTGCTACGGCATCCAGCGCCTGACGCTGCTGCGCGACGTGCTGGTGCTCTCGGGCGCGGGAGTGGGCGGCGGCTCGCTGGTCTACGCCAACACCCACCTCGTGCCCAAGGACGAGGCCTTCCGTCGTGGCACTTGGCCCGCCGGCATCAATTGGAAGGAGCGCCTCGCTCCGCATTACGAGACCGCGAAGCGGATGCTCGGCGTCGTGCCCAACGCGCACTACTCGCCGGGAGACCGCGAGCTCCTCCAGTTCGCCCGCCACATCGGCAAGGAGGACACCTTCGAGCCTACCCATGTGGGCGTGCTCTTCGGGGACGAGCCTGGCAGGCAGGTGCCCGATCCCTACTTCGGCGGCGAGGGGCCGGAGCGCGCCACCTGCACCTTCTGCGGCGGCTGCATGGTGGGCTGCCGGCACAACGCCAAGAACACACTGGACAAGAACTACCTCTGGTTCGCCGAAAAGCTCGGCACCGAGATCCTCCCCGAGACGCGGGTGACCGATGTCCGTCCTGATGACGGCGCGGGTTATGTAGTCTCCGTCGAAAGCTCGACGCGCAAGCTCTTCAGGCGCCGCCGGACGATCCGGGCGCGGGGCGTGGTCTTCGCGGCCGGCGCGCTGGGGACGGTGAACCTCCTCCTCCAGTGCCGCGACCGGGGATCGCTCCCCCGGCTCTCGCCCGCCTTGGGGAGCTACGTGCGCACCAACAGCGAGATCATCTGCGGCGTCACGGCACGGCACGGCAAGGTGGACTACTCCCGCGGCATCGCCATCGCCGCCGGCTTCCACCCCGATCCGGACACCTATGTCGAGACGGTCCGCTACTCGGCGGGCTCGGATGCCATGAGCAGCCTGGCCACGCTGTTGACCGGCGAGGGCACCCACCTCACGCGTCCCTTGAAGTGGCTCGCCACCTGCGCGCGGCATCCGGTGGACTTCGTGCGCAGCCTGAACCCCATGGGCTGGGCGAAGCGCTCGACGATCATCCTGGTGATGCAGAACCTGGACAACTCGCTCCGGCTGGTGCGGGAGCGCCGCTGGTTGTGGCCGTTCCAGAAGAGCCTGACCAGCCGCCGCGATCCGGGCCAGCCGGGGATCCCGAGCTACCTCCCCATCGCCAACGACGCCGCCCGCTACATGGCGGAGCGCATGGACGCCTTCCCGTCGAGCGCGGTCAACGAGGTGCTGTTGAACGTCCCCACGACCGCCCACATCCTCGGAGGCGCCCACATGGCTTCCAAACCGGAGGAGGGGGTCATCGACGCCCAAAGCCGGGTCTATGGCTACCAGGACCTGTACGTGGTGGACGGCGCCATGGTCCCAAGCAACCTCGGGGTGAACCCGAGCCTGACCATCACGGCCATGGCCGAGCACGCCATGAGCCATGTGCCGTTGAAGGAGCCCGAGTGGGGGCTCCGGCCTCTGCCGCCCCAGGCACGGGCGGCCCTGTAACCCCTATCCCTCGGCGCTCCTTCTCCCATCCTTTTGGGTGGCGTAAGGGAAGCGGCCTCACCCTTATCCTCCCCGCGGACTTGGGGAGAGGAGCAAGCATGAACCGCGAGACCCTGTTGGATTCGAGCCTCGTCGAGGAGGCCTTCGGCAAGCACTTGGGCATGTTCGCCCATCCCAAGGGCGCCCATCTCACGCAACGCACCCGGCCGCTCGGCGAGTGGATCGACATGCGGGCCCGCCTCAACACCTGGCCCTATGCACGCACGCTTCAGCAGCCCCCCGGCAACGAGACGCGCCTGGAAAGCCAGAACGGCCGCCAGGTGGAGGGGATCAACTTCGGATCGCAGGACTACCTGGGCCTCGCGTCCCATCCCGCGGTCCACGACGCCGCCATGGCCGCCCTGAAGGAATTCGGCCCGCACACTGCCGCGTCCCCGATGCTCCAGGGCAACACCCGCCTCGGCCGGGAGGTGGAGAGCGCCCTCGGCGACCTGCTCCAGATGGAGGACGTGCTGCTCTTCCCCACCGGCTGGGCCGCGGGCTTCGGCACCATCACCGGCCTCGTACGGCCGACGGACACCATCGTGATCGACCAGCTCGCGCATGCCTGCCTGCTGCAGGGCGCCAGGGCCGCCACCCCGAACGTCTACCTCTTCCGCCACAACGACGTCGAGGCCCTGCGGCATCGCCTGGGAAAGATCCGCAGCAAGGACACGGAGAATGCCATCCTCGTCGTGTCCGAGGGGCTGTTCTCCATGGATTCGGACAGCCCGGACATCGCGCTTCTCCAGGCGGCCTGCCGCGAGTTCGGCGCCGTCCTCATGATGGACGTGGCCCACGACCTCGGCGCTTCCGGCCCCGGCGGCACCGGCCAGATCGGGCTGCAGGACATGCTCGGCCAGGTCGACCTCGTGATGGGCAGCTTCTCCAAGGCCTTCGCGAGCAACGGCGGCTTCGTGGCGACCAACGACCGCTCGGTCCGCCAGTACCTGGGGATCTACGGCGGCACGCACATGTACTCGAACGGGTTCTCCCCGTTGCAGGCGGGCGTGGTGCTGAAGGCGCTCGACATCGTCCGCAGCCCCGAGGGCGCGGTCCTGCGCGAGCAGTCTTTCGACAACATCATCCGGCTGCGCGCCGGGTTCGACGTGCGCGGCATCGAATGCCTGGGCGAGCCGAGCAACGTGGTCCCGGTGATTGCCGGCGATGACGCCGTGGGCAGGTGGACGAGCCGGATGCTGGAGGAGAACGGCCTCATCGCGAACCTGGTGGAGTTCCCGGCCGTGCCCCGCGGACGGGCTCGCTTCCGCTTCCAGGTGATGGCCACCCATTCGGCACAGCAGATCGACCAGGGAGTCGACCTCTTCTGCCGCTGCCTGGACGAGGCGAAGGGAATGATGGGCTAGCCCGGCAGTAGGGCCGGAACCATGAGGAAGAAGACTACGTAGGCGGCGAGCAGCACGCGCATGGCGCCGCAGAGCCGGATCAGGGGACGGTCTTCCAGGTAGCGGTCGCGGCGCCGCAGCAGGAAACCCAGGATCGCCAGCTCGCGGACCGAGGTCCGTCCCAAAGCCGCCCAGAGCAGCGGATGGCGGCCGGAAAGACCGGCACAGAGCTGCTCTGCCATCCGCCACCAGAGCAGGACAGACAGCCAATAGACACAGAACAGTCCAGGAAAGACCGGCACCGGGCCACCTCGCCATTCAAGAAGCTGCTGATTGGGTGAAGCGCCGCGAGGATAGCACGCCGCCGGCCCTGGGACCGGCGGCGATCGGAAGGCAGGTTTACTCGAGGAGCGCGGTCGTGTCTGCCCGGCTTCCCAGGTTGCCGCTTGGATTGGTATAGACCTTGACGTTTCCGGTCAACGTATCGGTGACGGTGATCCGGTACTCGACGGACGAGAGAGCACCGTAGAAGACCCACCAGTGCCCGTTGAGGCTACGCCCGTCGAGCACCTTGAGGACGAGCTCCACGTTGGTGGATGCAAAGAACCAGAAATACCCGGTGTCCGAGGTCAGGGCCACGGCCTTCCCGACGCCCTGGTTGCCCTGGAAGTCCTTCCACGCGACCTCGACGCGGAAACGGCTGCCATTCAGGCAAAGGCTCGTCGCCGTCGGCGCGCAGGCCGCGGCCGCCGCGAGGGACGCCCAGCCATCCTCCTCGAAGGCGGACCGGTCCACCTCGAGCCCGAAGCCCTCCAGGCCGGCGGATTCCTCCATGGCGGCCAGCGAGCGGGCGGCGGCGCTTCCGGGGAGCGCGCTCGTATCCGCGACGCTCGCCAGGTTGCCCGAGGCGTTGAAGTAGGTCTTCTCGGCGCCCGTCTGGGTGTCGGTGACCGTGATGACGTACTCCACCGTGGAGAGCGCACCATAGAACACCCAGAAGCGGTCGTTCAGGGTGCGCCCGTCCAGCACCTTGAGGATCAGCTCGACGTTTTCCTGGCCGAAGAACCAGAAATAGCCGGTGTCGCCGGTGAGGGCGACCGCCTGGCCGACGCCGGTATTGCCCTGGAAGTCCTTCCAGGCCGCTACGACCCGGAAGCGGCCGTTGTTGAGGCAGAGCGCCGTGGGGCTCGGCGTGCAGCCGGTATCGACGGAGCGCAGGGAGGTCGACCTCAGCACGGAGCCGTTGCCGCGGTCGATCAACAGCAGATCCTGGTAACCAAGGGGGTCGAACTGCACCATCCCGGCATCGACGCTCACCTCCCGGGTCTGGCCGGCCGGGATCAGGATCTGGCCCTGCACGTTGGTGCCCGGAGGCAGGCTGTTGAGGCTGACGGTCTCGTTGGCCGGATTCATGTCGGCAGCCATGGCGTCGAATTCGTACAGCAGCGTAATCGGCGCCAGGGTCGTGTTGGTGACGTCGAAGACGACCGGGACCGTCTCTCCGAACGGCAGGTCGAAGGGATTGGGGAGGTCGCAGACCGGGCAGAGGTTGCGCTGATCCCAGACCGACCCGTTGGCGAATACCGACTGGCCGGTCTCCGCGTTGACCGCGGTGACCCGGTAGCAGGACTGGTCCCCGTTCTGCGTGAATACGGGCCGCGCGATGTTCACGCCGACGCTCCGGCAGCTGAACGGCGGCACGAGCAGCGGCGAGGCGGCGGGGGGCACCAGCGTGAAGCCCGTCGGGCCATCGACCTGGCATCCGAGCACGGCTTTCGGCAGCCCGGCAAACGTCAACGAGAAGCTCTGCTGGCTGCCCGAGTTGTTGCAGACCTCGGCCACCGTGGTTGCGGAGAGGTCTTGGAGGCAGAAAGGAACGTCCCAGTCGACGTGGATGGACGCTTTGCACTTGCCCCCGGGGCCGGCCGCGTACAGATCCTTGACCTCGGAGGGGTCCAACGCCCGGTTGAACACCTCGAGCTCGTCGATGGCGCCGTTGAAGAAGCCGTTGTTGAAGATGCCGCCCAAGCCGATCCGCAGAGGGGCGGAGCTCGCGAAGCTCCCCGGCTTCAGGATGCCGTTGAAGGTGTTCACCAGCGCACCGTTGATGTAGAACCGGCCGCCGGCAGGGTCGTTCCGGTCGAGCGTCACCGCGACGTGCGCCCATTCGCCCGTCGGCACCTCGGGATCGCCGACCGGGGTTGCCGACGACGAGTGGATGAACGTAAAGCCACTTGCGTCGCCCCAGGCGAAGGTCAGCACGTTGCCGGCCACCAGGGAGAGGGAGTAGCCTGCGCCGCTGGCGAGGTCCATCTTGTCGACGATGGTCCGGATCCCGGTGTCGACCTCGGTGAAGACCCAGGCGTCGAGCGTCAGATCCTGAGTGCCGATGTCGAGCACGCTGGCATCCGGTACGGTGACGTAGTCGTTCACGCCGTCGAAGGAGAGCGCGCCACCCACCTGCCCGGGAACCGGGACGGGTGCGCTCACGTAGGTCCCGTCGTTGTGGCCCACCACGTCCGCCGCCACTGGCCCGGCGGTCTCGTCGAGCGGCCACCAGCCGGCGAGGCCCCAGGGCGGAGTCACGCACGCGGCCGCCGGACAGAACGTGACCTCCAGCGACAGGAAGTCGGGACTCGTGTCATCCTGCATGTACACGTCCAGATCCCCGTCCGCCAGGGCTGCCAGGATGTCGGTGACTCCCGTGCCGGAGGGTGGCAGGTTCGCGAGGTCGAGCGTCAGCAGGGCTTCATCCGGAGAGTTCCAGGTCAGGCCCGAAAGCGCGGCGAACGTCCTCGACCAGGCAAAGCTCGGCCCGCTCATCAGCTCGAGCGCCATCCCGTCATTCGACGCCGAGGACAGGGCCCGCACCCGCAGGGTCAGCTTCGCTCCGATGATCCCCGGCGGCAGGCCCGTGAAGGTATGCCCGAAGTGCCTGTTGATGGACTGCTCGTCGAAGGCCAGGGGAGGGGAGGTTGCAAGGAACGCGAGAAGCTCGGCGCTGGGGGATGCGGGCTCGGTCGGGAGTGTGAAGGCGTCCGCCATTCCCGCCGTGAAGGTGGCGACGCTCGGCGAATTGCAGGTCACCGCGCTCGACAGCGCCGGGAAGGCGAGGCTGAGGGCGAGGGCAGTCCAACGGGCCAGCCTGAAGGGCCTGTGCCTTACCTTTGCTGGGTGCTCGTCTCGGAAGGGGATGGGACGCATGAAACCTCCTTGTGACCCTGCGGCCACTGAAATCATCCAGCTTCCAAACGAACCTTACGGCCGTTTCCCCTCAAAAGAACCTGTCGCGCCAGAGGGGAACGGCGCGCCACGGGGTTTCCCCCGCCCGCCCGCCGCGATATGCTCGCCCGGTCCAACCTTCCGCGACGGAGAAGTCCTTGACATGAAGATCCCATCCCTCATCCTCAAGCAGATGTACACGCAGGGCAGCCTCGAGAACGTCGAGGACGGCGTCCGGTTCAGCCTCAAGAACCGGCTGAGCAATGCCACCCTGACCCAGCTCAAGGAAGTCCGGATCGACGGCCGCGCCGTCGCGCTCGAGCAGCTCACCCTGGAGCTCAACGGCGACAGGGTCGCCGGCACCGCGGTCAACCCGCAGAACGCCGTGGCGTTCCCGCTCGCCCGCGTGGTCCGCATCTACGCCCAGTGCGGCCAGCTCGACATGGGGCAGCACGAGATCACGCTCGCCTTCGACACCGAGCCGTTCGGCTCCCTCTCCTTCAAGGTCAAGGACGCCATCGCCGAGCGCGTCAAGCGCACCTCCGTCCCGGCGGACAAGGAGGACAACGCCAGCCCGGAGATCGTCCGCGCCCGGCAGAAGTTCGTCGAGGAGTTCTCGGGCCACAAGCTCCAGCACATCGACAAGTTCTCCTTCGATCCGGCCATCACCGCCGGCAACATCGAGAACTTCACCGGCGTCGCCCAGGTGCCCATCGGCTTCGCCGGGCCGATCACGATCAACGGCGAGCATGCCCAGGGCGAGTTCATCGTCCCCCTGGCCACGGCCGAGGGCACCCTGGTGGCCTCGTACAACCGCGGCATGAAGGTGCTCAACCTCTCCGGCGGCGTCACCTGCACCGTGGTCGGCGACAGCATGCAGCGCGCGCCGGTGTTTGTCTTCGACAACGCCCGCGACGGCCGCGACTTCGTCAAGTGGGTGGACGAAAACATCGACCAGATCCGCGAGGAGGCCGAGGGCACCTCCAGCGTGGCCAAGCTGACCTACATCGACCGCTACCTGTCGAACAAGCTGGTCTTCCTGCGCTTCAACTACACCACCGGCGATGCCGCCGGGCAGAACATGGTCGGCCGCGCCACCTTCGCCGCCTGCTCGTGGATCCTGGAGAACAACGACAGGATCCGCCACTTCTATCTGGAATCGAACTTCGCCACCGACAAGAAGTCGTCGCAGATCAACGTGATGCGCACCCGCGGCAAGCGCGTCACGGCCGAGGCGACCATCCCCCGCGACGTCCTGATCCAGAACATGCGGGTCGATCCCGAGACGCTCCACTACCACGCCGGCATCGCCAACGTGGGCGCCTTCATCTCCGGCGCGAACAATAACGGCGCCCACTCCCCCAACGGCATCACGGCCATGTTCATCGCCACCGGCCAGGACGTGGCCAACGTGGCGGAGTCTTCGGCGGGCATCGTCTACACGGAGATCACTCCCGAGAAAGACCTCTACATCTCCATCACGATCCCGTCCCTGATCGTGGCCACCCACGGCGGCGGCACGGGCCTCGCGACTCAGCGCGAGTGCCTGGAGATCCTGGGCTGCGTCGGCAAGGGGAAGGTCAAGAAGCTCGCCGAGATCGTGGCTGGCGTGGTGCTGGCGGGAGAGATCTCGCTGGCCTCGGCCATCTCTTCGCTCGACTGGGTGTCGAGCCACGAGCAGTACGGGCGCAACCGGTAACCCTTTGAGGGGAACGCCGCCTGGCCTTCGTTCTCTACTTGAACGAACGCCAGGGGCATTTGCCCCAAGAGGAGGGACTCCGATGCGACGGCTATTTCTTTGCCTGGTCCTTTTTGCTCTCTGCCCCAGCCTGACCTCTGCGATTGACCTCTACCAGCTCCACGACGACCATTCGATCTGGCGCTACAACGGCACGCCATGCAGCGGCGACTCCTGCCCGGGTTGGGAGAGGCTCGACAACAACCCCCATACCAAGGCGATCGTGGCTGGCACCACGGCGCTCTACCAGCTTCACGACGATGGCTCGATCTGGCGCTTTACCGGGACTGCGTGCAGCGGCAACTCCTGCCCCGGTTGGCAGAAGCTCGACAACAACCCCCAGGCCAAGGCGATCGTGGCCGGCGCGGCGACGCTCTACCAGCTCCATGGCGACGGCTCGATCTGGCACTATACCGGCACCCCGTGCAACGGCGCTTCCTGCACGGGTTGGCAGAAGCTCGACAGCAATCCCCAGGCCAAGGCGATCGTGGCGGGGGCCACGATGCTCTACCAGCTCCACGGCAACGGCTCGATCTGGCGCTATACCGGCACTCCGTGCAGCGGCAACTCCTGTCCGGGTTGGCAGAAGCTCGACGGCAACGCCCAGACCACGGCGATCGCGGCCGGAGCGGCGACGCTCTACCAGCTCCATGGCAACGGTGCGGTCTGGCGCTATACCGGTACGCCGTGCAGCGGCAGCTCCTGCCCGGGTTGGCAAAGGCTCGATAACAACCCCCAGACCACGGAGATCACGGCTGGCGGGACGTCGCTCTTCCAGCGCCAGAGTGGCGGCTCGGTCTGGCGGTACACGGGCACGGCATGCACCGGCGACTCCTGCCCGGGTTGGCAGAAGCTCGATAACAACGCCCACACAGTGGCAACCGCCGCATCAGGAACGGCGCTCTATCAGCTCCACAGCAGCGGCTTGATCTGGCGCTTTAACGGCACCCCGTGCAGCGGCAGCTCCTGCCTGGGTTGGCAGAGGCTGGACAACAATCCCGTGACTGCATCGATCACGGCCAGACGGTGATGCCCAAGAGGGACGGGGGCGCGGTGTAGACTCTGAGGCGTGATGCAGGCGGAGCCCCGGACCGTGACAGAGAGCGCCGAGCCCCCGGGGGCTCCGGCGCTGCCGGTTCCCGTTCCGCCTGCGCCTAACACGCTCGCCGGCTTCGAGATCATGCCGGACACGGCGCCGCAGGGGCTCTTCCGGCGCCTGATCACGGTCAACCGCCACCTGTTCGCCCTGCTCATGGGCGCGGTCGTCGCCCACACCCAGCGCGGCTTGCGCGAAGGGCGGGGCCGGGGCTTCCGCCTCTTCTTCCTGCTCGAGCGGCTGATCGCCTGGCTCGTGCGGCCGTTCCTCGACCGCACCCTGCGCGATCAGCCCTTCCCGGTGCAGCTCCGCCGCCGCCTGGAGATCCTCGGGCCGACCTACATCAAGCTCGGCCAGGTCCTCGCCCTGCGCCAGGACATCCTCCCCGTGGAAATCACCGAGGAGCTCAAGAACCTCCTCGACCGCCTGCCGGTCGTCCCCTTCGAGCGCTATCTCAAACTGATCGAGGCGGACCTGGGGCGGCCGGTCTCCGAGATGTACTCGTGGATCGACGAGGTCCCGATCGGCTCGGCCTCGATCGCCCAGATCCACCGGGCCACGACGCTCGAAGGGGATTCGGTCATCCTCAAAGTGGTCAAGCCGGGCATCCGCGAGACGCTGAACCGGGATGCGATCCTGCTCCGCTTCCTGGGCGTGGTGCTGCAGGCCTTCCTGTCGCAGTACCGGCCCAAGCAGGTCATCGCCGAGTTCGTGGAGTACACCCGCCGCGAGGTGGACCTGCGGCGCGAGGCGGACAACGCCGAGACGTTTTCCGCCAACTTCCACGACTTGCAGGGGGTGGTCTTCCCGCGCATCTACCGCCAGTACAGCGGCCGCGGGGTGCTTACCATGCAGTTCCTGAAGGGCTTCAAGCCGGGTGCTCCCGAGACCCAGCAGCTCTCCGAGGAGGAGCGCGACCGGCTCGTCGACCTGGGCGCGGCGAGCATCATCCGCATGCTCTTCCAGGATGGCTTCTTCCACGCCGACCTCCACCCCGGCAACCTCCTGGTCCTCCCCGGCCCGCAGCTCGGGTTCATCGACCTCGGCATGGTCGGGCGCTTCACCGAGGAGCTGCGGCGGACGATGCTCTACTACTACTACACGCTGGTGATGGGCGATGCCGAGGGCGCGGCGCGCTATCTCTCACAGATCGCACAGCCCGGCCCGGGAGCCGACCCCGACGGGTTCAAGCGCGAGGTCACCGAGATCCTCCACCGCTGGAACCGCAGCTCCAGCTTCCGGGACTTCTCGCTCGCCCAGCTCATCATGCGGTCGGTCAACCTCGGCGCGCAGCACCGCATGTTCTTCCCCGTCGAGATGGTCCTGATGGTCAAGGCCCTGGTGACGTTCGAGGGGGTCGGCCAGATCCTCAAGCCGGGCCTGGACGTGGCCGCGGTCTCGCAGCAGCACGCGCACAGGATCTTCAAGGACCAGTTCAGCCCCCAGCACCTCCTGCAACAATTCCTCCGCGGCATGCCCGAGGTGCTGGAGGCGGTCTCGAAGTCCCCGATGCTGGTCTTGGAGGGGCTGCGTCTTCTGGAGCAGGCCACGAGGCGTCCCGAGAATCCGTTCCGGGGCTTGCGCGGCACGCTCTTCGGCGGCTTCTGCATCGTGGCCGGCGCGGTCCTGGCCGGCGCCAAAGGCCCTTGGCCGATTTGGGCCGCGCTGTTCCTGCTCGGCACGGTCATCGCCCTTCACCGCGGGCGGTGAGGCTACTTTGTCAGCGCCTGCCAGACGTCCAGCCGCTGCCACTCTTCCATCTTCTTGCCATCGAGAAAAACCGTCGGGGTCGAATGGATGTCGAGCCGTGAGCCGAGCTCGGTATCCTCCCGGATGCGGTCACGGTGGGAGCGGCTTGCCGCCAGCTCGGTGAGCCGCGCGGCATCCAGGCCGGCCTCCGCCGCAAGCCTGGTCCAGGGCGCCTGGCCAAGGCCGTCCTGGTTCGCGAAGAGCCCGTCGTGCATCTTCCAGAAAGCGCCGCTTCCTCCCAGGGACCGGGCGGCTTCGGCCACGTCCGCAGCCTCACAGGCGTGCTCGTGGACAGTCTGCTGCACGAGGGAGTTGCACTCCGGCTCCAGGGGGAAGTGCTTGTAGACGATCCGGAGCCGGTCTCCCATTGCGGGCAAGACCTCGCGCTCGAAGAATTCGGCGAAGTTGCGGCAGCCAGGGCACTGGAAGTCGCTGAAGACGACCGCGGTATGCGGCGCCGCGGGGTTGCCCCGCACCGGATCGTCCGGCCGGAGAGGGATGGCGGCCGAGGCCTGGCGCTGCTGGAGGTAACGCTGGAGGTCCGTGTCCTCGTAGAAGGTGCGGGCATAGTCGCCCGCCTCGCGGGCGGCCCTGCGCGCCGCCGACACCATCAGCGCCTGCACGCAGAGGGCGGCCCAGGCGATCATCAGCAGCACTCCGGCGAAACCGAGGCGCGTGGGCGGCCAGCCCGCCTCTTCTCCTGGGGATCCACGGAAGAGCTTCCAGCCCAGGAAGAGCATGGCGAAGTTGATCAGGTGGGTCAGCGTGCACCACCAGCAGACGGCACCGAGGCTACCGAACATCACGCTGATCAGAAAGGCCGAGAAGAGCGCGCCGGCCAGGTTGAGCCCGAGCGGGAGCGCGTGCCAGCTCCGCCCTTTGCCCCGGGGGCGTCCCACCACCAGGTACCAGAGGCCGAGGGCACCGAAGTAGACCGCTCCATAAGTGGCGGTCGGGACTCCTCCCGGCCCCAGGGCCCACGGGCTGGCCAATACGTCCGCGCAGCCCCCCTCCTCCGCATTGCAGGCCAAGCGGAACACCGCCCCCGGCTCCTGGGTCAGGTGATAGCTCGTGAGCATCAAGCTGATGGCCGTGGCAGCCAGGGCGAGCGCCACCAGGAGAGGCAGGGTCCAGTTGCGGTTCGTCATCGGCATATTAGATATCAAGGTGCTTGCCGCCCGCTCAAGCGAGCCCGCTTTCAGCGAGCCAATGTAGTAGAATAAAAATGCTCGTACAGCATGAAGTTCATCTCGGGGACTCAAAACCCGAAGGGTGTCGTCTGCCCTTCACTCATGAAGGAGGAAGATTGATGAACACCCGTGCCTTGGCGCTGTGGACGATCCTTGCCCTGGCTGCCCTCCCGTCATTCTCCCAGCCTGCATACCAGGTCGACGACGTCAACCCCAGCGAGAGCGCCGAGCATGGCATCATCAGTGCCCTCCAGAAGTTCGCCACCATCGGCACGACGGTCTACTTCCTCGCCGACGACGGCATTCACGGGCTCGAGCTCTGGAAATCCGACGCCACGGCGCCTGGTACGGTCCTGGTCAAGGACGTCTGCCCCGGCGCCTGCGCCGCTTCGCCCAACGCCCTGACTGCTCACGGCGGCCTCGTCTACTTCACCGCGGACGACGGAGTCCACGGCCGCGAGATGTGGAAGACCGACGGCACCGAGGCCGGCACGGTCCTGGTCAAGGACATCCGCCCCGGGCTGGCCGACGGCACGGCCGGCCGGGTGCACATGGCCCTCGGCAGCTTCCTCTACTTCCCGGGCGACGACGGCCTCTCCGGCCTGGAGCTCTGGCGGACAGACGGCACCGAGGCCGGCACCCAGCTCGTAGCCGACATCCGGCCCGGCACGGCCGGCTCCGGCCCCAGCCTGCGGGCGGTGGGCAGCGGCCTGCTCCTCCTCGCCGCCGACGACGGTGCCCACGGCCTCGAGCCCTGGGTGAGCGACGGTACTGGCGCGGGCACGGCCCTCCTCAAGGACATCAGGCCCGGAACGGCCTCGTCCGCCGAGCCAGAGCGGACGGATCAGATCAGCGACGTCAACATCCTGAGCCGCGAGTGGGCCGCCGCTCCCTGGGGCGGGTTCCTCTTCATGGCCAGAGAAGCGACGCACGGCCACGAGCTCTGGATCACGGACGGCACCGAGGCCAACACCTCCCTGCTGCTCGACATCTACCCGGGGATCAACGGCTCCCATCCCATGCAGCTCACCGACTTCGGCGGGCTCGTCTACTTCTCCGCCGGAGACCCGGGCTACGGATACCAGGTATGGAAGACAGACGGCACCGCCGCCAACACCACCCGCCTGTCGAGCATCGACGGCGGATCCACGGGCGGAGTGCCCTCGGACCTGACCGTAGTGGGCGGAAACCTGTTCTTCCATGCCCGCGACCTGACCCACGGCAATGAGCTGTGGATCACCGACGGCACTGCGGCCGGGACGCACCTCGTCAAGGACCTCCTGCCTGGAACCGGCAGCTCCTTCACCTGGGACCATCCCTTCGGCTTCACAAACCTGGGCGGCCAGCTCGTGTTCTTCGCCCGCAAGGCGAACCAGCGCAGCCAGGTCTGGAGGAGCGACGGCACCGAGGCCGGGACGGTCGTGGTGGCGGACCTCGACGGGCTGACGCATCCGGGCTCGATCTACCTCGCCGGAACCTGGGCCGTGGCTGGGGGCCGGATCTTCTTCGGCGGCTTCGACGGGAGCCACGAGCTGTGGGTCACGGACGGCACCGCCCTCGGCACCGCGCCGGTCAAGGACCTCAACACCCAGACTTCCTCAACCGACGTCTGGCTCGGCCGGCTCCTTCTCGGCGGTCCCTGGGGCGCCTTCGGGAGCAAGGCCCTCTTCCCCTCCTATGACGGCGCCGTCCGCTCGGCCTGGGTGAGCGACGGCACGGCGGCGGGTACCTTCCCGTTGAGCGAGGGCACGAATTACCCTCAGGTCCCCAGGGATTTCACGCAGTTCGGCGCGCTGTCGCTCTTCGCCGCCTCCGACGGCCTCTGGAGCACGGACGGGACCCTCGCCGGCACCCATCTGGTGAGCTACAGCCCCACGGGCCATGTTTCCAACCTGACTCCCTACGGTCCCTGGATGCTGTTCACCCGGAGGAGCTCCGCCTTGCCCTCCCTCTGGCGGACCGATGGCACCGAGGCCGGCACGCACTCGGTGCGGAGCATCGGCTCGAGCGGCGGCGACGTGGCCGAGGTCACCGTCTCCGGCGCGTTCGCCTACTTCCGGGCCATCGACAGCGCCTCGGGATACGAGCTCTGGCGGACCGACGCCACCTTCGGCGGTACCTCGCTCGTCCTGGACATCCGGCCGACGGGCAGCTCCTCGGCCCCCACCGGGCTCGCGGACCTCGGCGGCCTTCTCCTCTTCTCCGCCCAGACCGACGCTGCGGGCCGAGAGCTGTGGAAGAGCAACGGCCTGGATGTGGGCACGGTGCTGGTCAAGGACATCCGTGCCGGCGCCGCCTCGTCAATCCGGACGATGGATGAGTGGGGCGTCCTGCTCCGGGCGGTGGCCGGCCCCTATTACTTCTTCGTGGCCGATGATGGAGCCTCGGGCGAGGAGCTGTGGCGCAGCGACGGCACCGAGGCCGGCACGATCCCGGTCAAGGACGTCTACCCCGGCGCCATGGGATCGGAGCCGCGCTGGCTGACCGCGGTGGGCCCGCGCCTGTTCTTCGTGGCCGGCGATGACATCAATGGCCGCGAGCTCTGGGTCACGGACGGCACCGAGGTCAACACCCACCTGGTGGCCGACCTGGTCCCGGGCCTCGGCTCGCCCGTGCCGCAGAACCTGACTGCAGTTGACGGCCTGGTCCTCTTCACCGCTTGGGACGCGGCTCACGGCACCGAGCTCTGGAAGAGCGACGGCACGGCCGCGGGTACAGCTCTCGTCCAGGACGTCTCTGCCGGTCCCACCCCCTCCAGCCCGCTGGAGATCACGGTCGCCGGGCCATGGATCTACTTCGCGGCCAACGACGGTGACACCGGCTTCGAGCCCTGGATCCTCCCCCGGACCGCCCTCGGGACCGGCGTCGACTTCTACACCGTGGAGCCCTGCCGGATCGCGGACACCCGGCTCGCGGGAGGCGCCCTCAACGGCGGCACTCCGAGGGCCATCGCGGCGGCAGGAACCTGCGGCATCCCCGCCGACGCCGTGGCCCTCTCGGTGAACCTGACCGTGACCTCGCCCACGGGCGGAGGCAGACTGGTCGTCCACGCCTCGGGCATTCCGGCGCCGGACACCCTCAACGTCGGCTTCAGCGCGGGCCAGACCCGCTCCAACAACGCCCTTGTCACCCTCGGCCCCGGCGGGATCGAGGCCCTCGCAGACATGACCGGCCAGACGCATCTGGTCGTGGACGTAACGGGGTACTTCAAATGATGACGAAAGCCGCCGTCGTGCTCGTCTCGCTCCTGACCCTGGCCGGCGCTGCCATTGCGCAGGCGCCGGCCAGGGTCAAGGACGTCAACACCACCCAGACCGGCGGGACCTGGCAGCCATGGCCTACGGGCACCCAGTTTTTCGAGATGGGTGGCGTGCTCTATTTCATGAGCTCGGATGGCATCCACGGCACGGAGCTTTGGCGGACCGACGGCACCGCGGCCGGCACCCGGATCGTCAAGGACATCTGCCCGGGCTCCTGCTCCTCCTGGATCTTCCGGCTGACTTCCTGGGGCTCTACCCTCTACTTCTCGGCCGACGACGGTGCCCATGACAAAGAGCTCTGGAAAAGCGACGGCACCGAGGCGGGGACGGTCCTGGTCAAAGACCTGTCTCCCGGGCTGGCCGGCTCCAGCCCCGGCGATTTCTTCGAAGCGGGCGGGAGCCTTTACTTCTCGGCCTTCCAGGAAGCGACCGGACGGGAGCTCTGGAAAACCGACGGCACCGCGGCTGGCACCTCGCTGGCTTTCGATCTCTGGCCTGGAGCAGAAACTTCCTATCCACGGCCCCTTGCCCGGATCGGCGACACCGTCTTCCTGAGCGCCAGAGATGCTGTTTACGGCCTGGAGCTCTGGACGTTCGACGGCAGCCCGGGGGGGCCGGTCCTGGTCAAGGACATCAACCCGGGGCCGGGCGGCTCCGTGTATGACGGCTGGGCAGACCTGCCGGGCTATCAGCCCTTCATCGTGTCCGGCAGCCAATTCTATTTTTCCGCCACGGACGGGACCACGGGCCATGAGCTGTGGGCCAGCGACGGCACGGCAGCGGGCACCGTCCTGGTCAAGGACATCAATGCGGGCGCGCAGGACTCGTTCCCGTTCTCCTTCGTCGAGCTGAACGGCCAGCTCCTCTTCCGCGCCTCGGACGCCGATCACGGCAACGAGCTCTGGAAGACCGACGGCACCGCGGCGAACACGGTTCTGCTCAAGGACATCCGGCCCGGTGAAAACAGCTCCTCTCCCTGGGAGCTGACGGTCCTGGGCTCCTGGGCCTATTTCCGGGCGCTTGACGACGCCCACGGTGCCGAGTTGTGGAAGAGCGACGGCACCGAGGCCAACACGGCCCTGGTCAAGGACATCCGCCCGGGCACGCAGAGCGGCCTCTCCTTCGGCCCCTCCGGGTTCAGCGTGGTCGGGTCGACCCTGACCTTCTTTGGCAACGACGGGACCAGCGGCTTGGAACCCTGGAAAAGCGACGGCACCGAAGCGGGCACCACGCTCCTGGCCGACCTGAATCCCGGCGCCGGCGGCTCCATGTTCGATCTCTATGGCCCCATCGTCGACCTGCGCACCGTCTGGGGAGGCCGCTGGTACTTCCGCGCGGCCGGCAGCGGGGTCGACATCGAGGTCTTCACCTCCGACGGCACGGCAGCAGGCACCCAGCAGCTCGTGGAGATCAACGGCCAGGCCTCCGCCATCGAGCCGGGCCCCTGGGGCTCGCTGTTCGAGGCCCGGCCCCTCGCGGACCGCAACGGCACCCTCTTCTTTCAAGCGTCGGACGGCATCTCCGGGACCGAGCTGTGGAAGAGCGACGGCACCGAGGCCGGCACGCAGCAAGTCGAAGACATCGTCCCGGGAACCGGCAGCTCTGTACCCTCCGAGATCACGCCCCTTGGCGGCAGCATCCTATTCAACGCAAACGAAGAGCTGTGGATCTCGGACGGCACCGGAGCGGGAACCTCCCTGCTGAAAGACCTTGCCCCCCAGAACCTGACCGCCTTCGGCGGACAGGTCTTTTTCACGGCCATCGCCTCCGCCGAGGACAAGCTGTGGAAGAGCGACGGCACCGAGGCCGGCACCGTTCCCGTCCGGGAAATCCCGCCCGTCCCCCTCTCTCCCAGCCAGCTCACGCCGGCCGGCAACCTCCTCTTCTTCGCCGGCACGGTCCTCGGCGAGTCCACCCTCTGGCGGACGGACGGCACAGCGAACGGAACCTTCCAGACCACATTCCCAGGCATTGTCCCGACCCCGCCGCCTTCGAGCCCGGACAACCTCATCCGGGTTGGCAGCTCCGTCTTCCTTTCCGCCGAGAACGCCTCGCAAGGTCGTGAGCTCTGGAGGAGCAACGGCATTCACATGGTTCCAATCAAGGACATCCGCCCCGGATCCGGCTCAAGCATCGTCCAATCCTTTGGTTTCCCTCCCATGGCCTGGGCCACCGCGCGCGGCAGGCTCTTCTTTCCGGCCGACGATGGGATGGCGGGCGAGGAGCTGTGGGTGAGCGACGGCACCGGGTCCGGCACCTTTCGCCTCCGGGACGTCTTCTTCGGCCCCGGCTCGTCCGAGATCCGGTGGCTGACTGCCGTCGGCGACCGCGTCTACTTCGTCGCCGACGACGGCACCCACGGCCGGGAGCCGTGGGTGAGCGACGGCACCGCCATCGGCACCCGGATGCTCGCCGACCTCTTCCCGGGCCCGGGCTCCTCCGTGCCCGAGCAGCTCGAGGCCGTAGGGCAGAACCTGATCTTCTCGGCTCATACCCCAGACCACGGCCGCGAGCCCTGGCTCGCCGACGGCGACACGGTCGGCACCCGCCGGCTCGCCGACCTCGCGCCGGGACCGATCCCCTCCTCGCCCATCAGCTTCACCCTTTCCGGCCCCTGGCTCTACTTCGTGGCCACGGATGCCAGCACCGGCTTCGAGCTCTACTCGGCTCCGCGGGAGTCCGTGGATGGTGGGATGAGCTTCTACACCGTAACTCCCTGCCGCCTCGTGGATACCCGCACGAGCGGAGGGCCGCTTGCGGGAAACTCCCCGGTGACCTTCGACGCGGCAGGCCTCTGCGGCATCCCCGAAACCGCGCAGGCCCTGGCTGTCAACGTAACCGCGGTCGACCCGTCCATCCCCGGCGACCTGACCCTCTTCCGCGCCACTACGTTGGCACCGGACGCCAGCTCGCTCTCCTTCACCCCGGGAAGGGCCCGGTCCAACAACGCCACGGTCCGCCTGGGCGACGGTGCTTTCTCCGTGAGGGCCCTCCCGGAATCCTCGATGAGCGTCCATCTGGTCGTGGATGTCAGCGGGTATTACGAGTAGGCCAATGGAGGCCTGCCGATGCCGCGTCTAGCCTGTCGCTCCCTGGTGCTCTCCGCCCTGCTCGCAACGGCCCTCCAGGCCCAGCCCGCTTTCCTGGTAAAGGACATCGCTTCCGGGTTCGAGCCGCCAACCTGGCCGTACGATAGGAGGTGGGTCGCTCTAGGAAACCTCGCCGTCTTTGCGGCCTACGACACCGTCCATGGCATAGAGATCTGGAAGAGCGACGGCACCGCCGCAGGAACCCACCCCATCCTGGACATCTGCCCCGGTATCTGTTCGGCCGACCCGGGGCCCTTGGTGGCCGTGGGCAGCACGGTTTTCTTCGGGGCGGACGACGGCGTACACGGACCTTCCCTCTGGAAGACCGACGGCACCGCCGCGGGGACCACCCTGGTCCGGGAGACCGCTCCTTCGGCGCCGGCTGCAGTCGGCGGCCTGCTCGTGTTCGCCGCCATGACGCCGGAGAGCGGCTATGAGATCTGGCGGAGCGACGGCACACGGGCCGGCACCTTCCCTCTGGGCGACCTGATGCCGGGGCCGAGCAGCTCGTTTCCAAGGCTGCTGGGATATGCCGGGGACTGGCTCCTCTTCTCAGCCTCCGACCCCGTGCAACGCGGGCTGTGGAGGACCGACGGGACCGTCGCAAACACCTCCTTCGTCGCCTCCGCAGGTGCCTGGTACTCGGAATACACGCAGCACCTCTACCCCTCGATCGGCGGTAGGCTGTTCTACTCCGCCACCGACAATCACCTCTGGGTCAGCGACGGCACGCCCGTGGGGACCTACAAGGTCTCCAACCTCTTCATCGGTGGCATCAGTAGCGGGATCGTCCCTCCGCTCGCCGCCGCCGGAAACGAGGTCTACTTCAGCTCAAACGACGCGAGCGGCTGGGAGCTCTGGAAGAGCGACGGCACCCCGGCCGGGACCGTCCTGGTGAAGGACCTCAACCCGGGGGCGGAAAGCTCGTTTCCCCTTGAGCTCACTACCGTGGGAGACCTTGTCTTCTTCCGGGCCATCTCTTCGGCCTCCAGCGCCAAGCTCTGGAGGAGCGACGGCACCGCGGCCGGCACCCTACCCATCGAGCCCGGCACGGAGCTCTACTTTGAGGACGGCTTCAGCGGCTTTCAGGCCCTCGGCGACAAGCTGCTCTTCTTCGGCTTCTGGGATGGGTACGGCCGCGAGCCCGGGGTGTCGGACGGCACCAGCGCCGGGACCGACCTGCTCGACGACATCTATCCAGGGCCCTCTTCCTCGATCAGTGACTTCCTCTTTCCGCCGAACCGGCTGGACGCCGGGGCGATCGCGGATGGAGAGTGGCTCTTCCGGGCGAAGACACCGGACGGCTGGGGCGTGTGGAAAAGCGACGGCACGGCCGCCGGGACCGAGCTCGTTGAGCAGATCCACGAGGGGGCCGGCGCCTCGGGCCTCAGCCCTCTCTTTGATCCCGCCGCCCCGAGCCTGGCGGACCTCGACGGCACCCTGATCTTCGCCGCCAATGACGACGGCGGACCGATGGAGCTCTGGCGCAGCGATGGCTCGGAGGCAGGGACATCGCAGATCGACGACCAGCTAACGCCGAGCGACCTTACACGGCTCGGAGGCCACGTTTATTTCTCGGCCTACAGCCTCTGGAGAACCGACGGGGCAACGGTGGAAGTCGGTCAGTCCGCCTCTGGCTCCAACATTCTTCAACTCACCGTGGCAGGCCCATACCTCTTCTATGTCCGAGCGGATCTGGATGGGGACCGCCTCGAGCGGACCGATGGGACGACTTCCGTCCAGATCATCAACGTGGGGGGCACGATCCTCAGGCAGTTGACCGCGGCCGGCTCGAAACTGTTCTTCTCCCGGTTGGCGGGAGACGGCGAGGAGCTCTGGCAGAGCAGCGGCGCACCTTTCGACGCCGTGGAGCTGGAGATCTTCCCGGGCGAGGGCTCCGCGCAGCCGCGGTCTATCGCCGCCTTCGGCAGCTCCGTTTTCCTCTCGGCGGATGACGGCTCGACGGGCCGGGAGCTTTGGTTCAGCGATGGCACACCCGCCGGAACCCGCCGGGTCAAGGACATCTTCCCAGGCCCCGGCTCTTCCGGCCCGCACTCGACCGTCGCGGCGGGCAACCTGGCCTTCTTTGTGGCCGACGACGGCATTGCCGGCGCCGAGCTGTGGAGGTCCAACGGCACCGCCGCCGGCACCTTCCGGGTCAAGGACATCCGCACCGGCCCCCAATCCTCCTTGATCCGGAGCCTCATCGCCCATGGCAACCGTGTCTTCTTCGCGGCCGATGACGGCGTCAACGGTGCCGAGCTTTGGACGAGCGACGGCACCGAGGCCGGGACCTTCCTGGTCGAGGACATCCGGCCGGGCGCCGGCTCCTCGTACCCCGGCAACTTCCGCGCCGTGGGTCATGCAGTCCTGTTCGCGGCGGACGATGGCACCCACGGTCTGGAGCCATGGAGGACGGACGGCACCGCGCCGGGAACCTTCCTGATCCAGGATGTCCTGCCTGGGCTGGAGCCGTCGAGCCCCGTTGGCTTCACCCTCTCCGGGGACTACCTCTACTTCATCGCCAACGACCGCGCCCATGGCTTCGAGCTCTGGGCCTTGGACCGCGCCGTCCTAAGCTTGGCCCTGTCCGCGGCCAAGAGGGTCGTCAGCCCGGCCTTCGAGGGGGGCACCGTCACCTACGAGATCGTGATCACCAACACCGGCGCCGGACCCCACCCGGACAACCCCGGCGACGAGATGGTGGACATCCTCCCCGCTCCCCTCGACCTGACCGGAGCCTCCTCGGACGTGGGCACCGTCTCCTTGGATTTCAGCATGAACAAAGTGGCCTGGAACGGCGCGCTCGATCCGGGCGAATCGGCCACGGTCACCATCGAGGCGACAGTCGCCTCGTTCAGCCAGTACCAGTCCTTCTCCAACCAGGCCACCCTCTCCTTTGACTCGGATGGCGATGGCGTCAACGAGTCGGCCGGTGTCAGCGACGATCCGGGCCGCAGCGGATCGGGGCAGGCGACGCCGGTGGTCGTCTCCACGCCGCCGCTCGACTTCCACACCGTGACCCCGTGCCGGGTCCTCGACACTCGGAGCTCCACGCCGCTCGCCTCAGGGGTGGCGCGAACCATCACACTGAGCGGCACTTGCGGCATCCCGGCCACGGCCAAGGCGGTCGCGGCCAACCTGACCGTCCTGGGGGCCACGGCCCAGGGGAACCTCGTCGTCTACCCCGCGGGCATTCCGGTCCCATCCACGAGCAATGCGAACTTCTCGGCGGGTCAGGTGCGGGCCAACAACGCCCATCTCGCCCTCGCCGGAGGCCAGGTTGATGCCCGGGCCCTAGTCGTAGGTGGCGGCACGGTCCACCTGATCCTGGATGTGAACGGGTATTACGAGTAAGGTTAGATCCTGAATTGACCGTATCTGGAGGACTGATGACACGCTTGCGCAGCCTTGCTCCCCTCCTTCTCTCCGCCTTGCTCGGCTCAGCCCTCCAAGCCCAGCCCTTCCTGGTCAAGGACATCGCTCCCGGCTTCGAGTCCCCATACTGGCCTTACTCGATCGAGTGGGTCGCTTTGGGAGACCTCGCCGTCTTCACGACGTATGACCCCATCCATGGCATTGAGATCTGGAAGAGCGACGGCACCGCCGCCGGCACCTCCCCGATCCTGGACATCTGCCCCGGCATCTGCTCGTCCAACCCGTCAAGCCTGGCGGTCGTGGGCAGTGTGGTCTTCTTCGCGGCGAATGACGGCGTTCACGGCTACTCCCTCTGGAAGAGCGACGGCACCGCCGCCGGAACGGCCCTGGTCCGGGAGGTCCTGCCTTCGGACACGATCGCGCTCGGCAGCGTGCTCCTGTTCGCGGGCACGACGCCGGAAACCGGCAAGGAGCTCTGGCGGAGCGACGGCACACGGGATGGCACCTTTCCCCTGGGAGACCTCTGGCCGGGCTTCGGCTCTTCGTCTCCCCTGTCGCTGGGGTATGCCGGAGACCTGCTGCTCTTCTCGGCGGAGAACCCGATTCAGGGGCGCGGGCTGTGGAAGACCGATGGGACCGCGGCAGGCACCTCCTTCGTCACCTACGCTGACGGGCTCGGGGGGCGGCCGTACACCCGGCAGCCCCACCCTACGCTCGGCAGCCGCCTGTTCTTCCCCGGCACTGACGGCAGGGTCTGGGTCAGCGATGGCACCCCCGCCGGGACCCATCAGGTCGCGGATGTCATCCTGGGCGGCGGCAACAACGGGTACACACCGAGCCTCGTCGCCCTCGGGAGCGAGATCTTCTTCAGCGGCTTCGACGCGGGCGGCTCCGAGCTCTGGAAAAGCGACGGTACCCCCGCTGGGACAGTCCGGGTCAAGGACATCAACCCCGGTGCGGCAAGCTCCTCTCCCGGCGAGATCATCGCCATGGGAGGGCATGTCTTCTTCCGGGCCTCGGCATCCCCCTACCTCTGGAAGAGCGACGGCACCGAAGCCGGCACCGTGCCCGTCGAGCCGGGCATGGCCATCAGTTTCGAGGACGGCTACAACGGCTTCCAGGCCCTCGGCGACAAACTGGTCTTCTTCGCCTATACGGATGAGATGAGCCGTGAGCCATGGGTGAGCGACGGCACCGGCGCCGGGACCATGCTGCTCGAGGACGTCTATCCCGGGGTCACCTCCTCGTTCGACAACTCCAGCTTTCCGATGAGCCGCCTCGAAGGCGGGGTCGTGGTGGACGGAGAGTGGATCTTCCGTGCCCTCACGCCGAGCGGCTGGACGATCTGGAAGAGCGACGGTACGCCGGCCGGGACCGAGCTCGTGAAAGACATTCATGAGGGGAATGGAGTCTGGGGCGTCAGCCCCGGCTTCGATCCCGCCGCCCCAAGCCTGGTGGACCTCGACGGCACTCTCATCCTCACCGCCGATGGCGATGCCTGGCCCATGGATCTCTGGCGCAGCGACGGCTCGGAGGCAGGGACTTCGCGGATCGACGAAGGAGATCCCGATCCCGTTCAGCTCGCGCCAAGCGACTTGAACCGCCTCGGCGGTCACGTCTACTTCACTGCAGGTAGCCTCTTCAAGACCGAAGGGGCCACGGTAGAGGTCGCAGCCAACCTAGGCAGCTACCTCCTGTACCTCACCCCCGTGGGCACCAACCTCTTCTTTGTCACGAACGATCTGACCGGGCACCGGCTCTTCCGGACCGACGGATCGTCCATCACCCAGATCTGGAGCGTCGGAGCGGTGGTCAGCCAGTTGACCGGGGCCGGCTCGAACCTGTTCTTTGCCCGGTTCAACGAGGATGGCGAGGAGCTCTGGAAGAGTGGCGGCGAACCGGACGACGCCCTGAAGCTCGAGATCTTCCCGGGGCCCGGCTCCGCAAACCCGCAATCCATCGCCGCCTTCGGCGGCTCCGTCTTCCTCTCCGCGGACGACGGCACCGCGGGCCGGGAGCTCTGGTTCAGCAACGGCACCCCCGCCGGGACCCGCCGGGTCAAGGACATCTTCCCCGGCGCCGGCTCCTCCGGCCCGCGCTCGATCGTCGCGGCAGGCAACCTGGTCTTCTTCGTGGCCGACGACGGCATTGCCGGCGCCGAGCTGTGGAGATCCGACGGCACAGCCGCCGGCACCTTCCGGGTCAGGGACATCCGCCCCGGCCCCCAGTCCTCCTGGATCCAGGGTCTCACCGCCTATGGCGACATGGTCGTTTTTGCCGCCGACGACGGCGTGAACGGCGTCGAGCTCTGGGGGAGCTACGGCTCCGTGGATGCAGCCTTCATGATCAAGGACATCCGGCCGGGCGCCGGCTCCTCCTTCCCCGGCAGCTTCCGCGTGGCAGGCCACACCGTCCTGTTTGCCGCTGACGACGGAACCCATGGCCTGGAGCCGTGGCGGACGGACGGCTTCGCGGCGGGGACCTCCCTGGTCCAGGACATCCTGACGGGACCGGAGCCGTCGAGCCCCGCGGGCTTCACCCTCTCCGGGGACTACCTCTACTTCACGGCCAACGACGGCGCCCATGGCTTCGAGCTCTGGGCTCTGGACCGTGCCACGCTCGGCTCGACCCTGGCCGCGGCCAAGAGGGTCGTCAGCCCAGCCTTCGAGGGGGGCACCGTCACCTACGAGATCGTGATCACCAACACCGGCGCCGGGCCCCACCCGGACAACCCCGGCGACGAGATGGTGGACATCCTCCCATTTCCCGTCGACCTGACCGGAGCCTCCTCGGACGTGGGCACCGTCTCCTTGGATTTCAGCATGAACCGGGTGGCCTGGAACGGCGCGCTCGATCCGGGCGAATCGGCCACGGTCACCATCGAGGCGACAGTCGCCTCGTTCAGCCAGTACCAGTCCTTCTCCAACCAGGCCACCCTCTCCTTTGACTCGGATGGCGATGGCGTCAACGAGTCGGCCGGTGTCAGCGACGATCCGGGCCGCAGCGGATCGGGGCAGGCGACGCCGGTGGTCGTCTCCACGCCGCCGCTCGACTTCCATACCGTGACCCCGTGCCGGGTCCTCGACACTCGGAGCTCCACGCCGCTCGCCTCAGGGGTGGCGCGAACTGTCACACTGAGCGGCACTTGCGGCATCCCGGCCACGGCCAAGGCGGTCGCGGCCAACCTGACCGTCCTGGGGGCCACGGCCCAGGGGAACCTCGTCGTCTACCCCGCGGGCATTCCGGTCCCAGCCACGAGCAACGCGAACTTCTCGGCAGGTCAGGTGAGGGCCAACAACGCCCACCTCCCCCTCGCCGGCGGCCAGGTCAACGCCCGGGCTTTCGTCACTGGCGGGGGCACGGTCCACCTGATCCTGGATGTGAACGGGTATTACGAGTAGGGAGTAGAATCCTCGGGTTCAACCGGTGAGGAGCGCCCTATGACCCAGCTGGAGCAGACGCAGTCGGTCGTCCTGGATCCACCTGCCGCGAGCGGCACGAACGACCTTTTCCGCACGGTGCTGCGCGTGGCCTGGCTGTCCATCTGCCTGGGCCTCGCGCTGGAAACCGTGCTCCTCGTCCTTGCCGCCTTCACCGGCACGGCCGGCGACAGCCCGAAGCCGTTCATTTCGGACCTCGCCAACAAGGTCTCGTGGTCCTTCATCGTCTGCGTCGGGCTCGCCTTCGGCAGCACGGCGAGCAAGGCCCGGGAAGGGATCATGGGTGTGCTCGGCCTGATCTCGGCCCCGGTCGGGTTCACCGCCGCCCGTGCCATGCACAAGGCAGTCAACGGCGCGATGGGTGTCGCCGGCAAGGCCATGGCTCCGAGCCTGGTGCTCCTGGTCGGGGGGCTCAAGGGGGTGCAGTACGCGCTCTTCGGCGCCGTCCTCGGCTGGATCACGAAGCGCGCCTTCGGCCTCAAGGCGCACGTGGCAGCCGGGCTCGCCTTCGGCCTGACGTTCGGCCTCGCCATCGTGGCCACCACGGTCCGTGCCGCCCCCGCCCCGGTTCCCACGGTCGACATCGCCGCCCGGGTGCTCAACGAAGTGCTCTTCCCCGTGGGCTGCTCCCTGATCCTGTACGCGTCAGAGGCGCTGGCAAAGCGGCTACCCAGGTAAGCGGGCCTCGCCCGCCAGCCGGTCATCCACCAGCGCCTCCAAGCGGGAGAGCACGTCGTCCAGGCCGCGCACGGTCTCGTTCCGCGATTGGCGCTCGCGAGTCCTCGGCCGCCCCTCCCAGGCTTCAGTCCACAGGTTGCGCTCCTGCTCCAGCACGTCGCGCCTCAGCGTAAGGCCGTGGCGGGAGAAGACCGGCGCAAGCCGGTCGTAGTTCTGGAGCAGGTACCGGCGGGTGGAGCCGTAGGCGTGCTCGCACACGGTCCGGCGGTCGGCGAAGCTGAAGATGTTGGTGAAGAACATCAGGTAGTCGTCCTTCTCGGGCTGGATGAGGACCACGTCCGAGCCCTTGAACCTCTGCTCGTAGGCGGCCATGCCCAGCTCGAGGCGCGAGTGGATCACGGTACGGAAAGTCTGGGACAGCACCGTGGGCAGGCCGCGTTCGAGGAGATTGCCCCGCTTCATGATCCCCGCCTGCACCGCGCGCACCGTATCCACCGGGACGATCGGATTGATGCAGATCACCAGGTTGGCCCCGGCCTCAAGGGCGACCGAGGCGTGCAGTGTCTTGAGCAGGATGCCGTCGACGTAGAAGCGGCCGTCGATCTCCACCGGCGGGTAGAGCCCGGGCAGAGCGCCGCTGGCCTGCGCAGCCTGGGAGATCGGGACGTGATCGAGCCCTGGCTCGCCGAAGCGCACCGCCTGGCCCGAGTCGAGGTCGGCTGCCACCACGATCAGGCGCTTGCCCAGGAGGCGGAAGTCGTCCGTCCTCCCCTTCATGTTGTAGATCTTCTCCAGGTACTCGCGGATCGGCTCGTTGTCGAACACCGCCACGGGCAGAGCCCGCGACAGGCCGAAAAGCGTGTCGAAAAGAGTCCGCTGGCGGAAGTTGGCCACGTAATCCCGCAGGCCGTCGGCGAGCAACCCCGGGATCATGCGGCTGCGCTTGCGCAGCTCCTTGACCGCGGGCGTCAGGAACGTCTCCGGGACGAACGGGTGCTCGCCCGGCTCCTGGGAGACGATGGCGCGGCACATCTGCGCCGTCGTGATGTCGTTGGCGAGGTTGGCGTTGATGAAGGCGCCGGAGCTCACCCCCACGTAGACGTGGAGATCGGTGAAATCCACGCCTTCGAGGGCTTCGTCGAGGGCCCTGAGGACGCCGATCTCGTAGATGGCGCCCTCAGGGCCTCCGCCGGCAAGGGCCAGGCCGATCTTGGGAGACGGCTGCATGAACGCTCCTCCGCCTGGGCGGACGTTGGGTCAGGCCATGATCTTGGACGGATCGATCGGGTCGCCCGACGCGGTCACGATCGTGCTGCCGCTCTCTCCGCCGACCACCGCGCTGGCCATCGGAGCCGCCGGGGTGACGCGCGGCTTGAGCATCTCGACCTTGGCGTTGAGCTCCTCGACCCGCTGCGTGAGGTTGCGGATCTCGTCGCGGCTGGGCACGCCCATCCGGTGGAGGGCATTGGTCACGGCCTCGTCGAGCTTGCCGCTCCAGGTGTTCCAGAGCTCGTCGGTCGTGCTCTTCGCGCCCTCGAACTGCTTCTTGGCCTCCTCGCGGCCCCGGGTCTCGTAGTCGCGGCCCCGGTCGACGAGGCGGTCGAACACCTTGGTGCCCTCCTCACCGGCGGAGGCGAGGGCGCCGAGGCCGGCGAGCCAGATGCGGTGGGCGGACTCTTTCAACTCGTCCTGCAGGTTCTTGGTGGTCTCGTTCATGGCTTACCTCGCTTCTTCGGGAGTGATGATGATTCTTTCGGCAACTTCACGGGCCGCCGCGTATTCGTCGATCTGACGGGACAGGATTTCCAGGCGCGCGGAAAGGACCTTGAGGTCGTCGCGCGTGAGGACTCCGACCTTCTTGAGGACCTGCCGGGCTTCGTACTCGACCGTGTCCTGGAACAGCTTGCCGGCTTCGTGCACGGCGCCGCTGGCGCGGTCGGCAAAGGCCTCGGCGGCCTTGCGCTGGCGCTCGTCGAGAGGACGCCCGCGCTCGACCAGCCGGTCGAACAGCCTCAGGCTGGCATTGTCCGCCTCGACCACGGCGCCGATGCCGGCGAGCAGAAGGTTGCGGCCTGCGTTGAGCAGCTCACGCCCGATGCTGCCGGTAGTGGTGGTTTGAGCTTCGCTCATCCGACTTTCTCCTCTCGTCCCACCGGGACGGTATTGGCTGTAGTAACGGTGCCTTGTTCCCGCTCGAGATCGGTCAGGGACGACTCGAGCTGCTCGAGCCGGGCCCGCAGGCTCGACATCTCCTCGCGCACCCGGCGCACGGGCGCCAGCCGGTCGATGGATGCCTGGACCAGCCGGTCCACGCCGCTGGAGACCTGCTCGAAGCCGGAGCTGACGGCGCGCTCGCCTATGCGGACGAGGTCGTGAAGCAGTTCGCTCGGCAGGAACGACGTGCCGCGGCGGCCCTCGTCGAGGATGATCTGGGTCAGGGTCTGCGAGGTGACGTCTCCCCCGGTGGCGTTGTCGACCACCTTGACCTCCTGCCCCTGCCGGATCCACCCGGAGATCTCGTCCAGAGAGACGTAGCGGCTCTCTTCGGTATCGTAGAGCTTGCGGCTTTCATAGCGTTTGATCAGCCGGATCATGGATGTGCCTCCTCAAGGAACGAGGCTGCAAAACGACTGCCGCGTTCCGACAGTGAATATACCGCACTGCGGCATAGGCGTCAAGAGGAATTGTGACGCAGCGCGGCAAGGGAGGTTCTCCCACTCCAGGTTATGCTCCGAAAACCTCCTCCTCAGCCTCTAAAACGAGAGGGGATGCTTCTCCCCTTCATTAAGTTGGAGCAAAACCCAGTCCAGGGAAGACAAAACCTCTTGGATTCGGAGCATCTTCACGGTGCGAAGATGTAGCCACAAATATTTATGCTCCGAATTACTGAGCCTGAGGCTCCGAATGTTTCCAAGATGCTCCGAAATGAGGTCGATATGCTCCAAAAATCAAAGCGGCAATCCTCGCCAACCCAGTAGATGCTCCAAAACAAAACGCATTCGGAGCATAATTCTGGGATCACAAGCCCTGAATCTGTGATTTGGAGCATCCTAAACCGGCGGGACTACAACGCTCAGGGGTTTTCGTCGTTACGGCGTAAGCGCGGTCTCAGGAAGCCTGGGCAAGTGCCGCCCTGACCTCTTTCACATCTCGATCCAAGATTTCTGGCAACTCCCGCAGATGAGCAGGCACCTCGGGGAATTCCTCCACAAGCCGGCTCACGGTCTGCTGCCCCTCCACAAGAGCGGCCAGAGCTTCCTCCAAGTGACCCAGTAATTGCAGAACGTTCCCTATTCTCAAAAGCGAAAGAGCCAGATCCCACCGCCACTCCGGTCGATCCGGGTCCTGCTCCAGCAGACGGCGCATCAGACCCAAGGACTTCTCGTACGACGACAGGACTCGATCCAACGAGCCACGAGCACGATGCACGTCACCGATCTTGATGAGGCTTACCGACAGGTCCCGAAGCCACGCCGGTCGATCCGGGTCCTGCTCCAGCAGACGGCGCCTCAGACCCAACGACTCCTCGTACGATGACAGGGCTCGATCCAACGAGCCACGAGTTTCATGCACGTTACCGATCTTCTCCAGGATCACTGACAGGTCCCGAAGCCACGCCGGTCGATCCGGGTCCTGCTCCAGCAGACGGCGCATCAGGCCCAACGACTCCTCATGCGACGACAGGGCTCGATCCAACGAGCCGCGATCACCATGCACGTTACCGATCTTCTCCAGGCTCACCGACAGGTCCCGAAGCCACGCCGGTCGATCCGGGTCCTGCTCCAGCAGACGGCGCATCAGACCCAACGACTCCTCGTACGACGACAGGGCTCGATCCAACGAGCCGCGCGCACGATGCACGTCACCGATCTTTTCCAGGCTCACCGACAGGTCCCGAAGCCACTCCGGTCGATCCGGGTCCTGCTCCAGCAGACGGCGCACCAGACCCAACGACTCCTCGTACGACGACAGGGCTCGATCCAACGAGCCACGAGCAAGATGCACGTTACCGATCTTGTTGAGGCTCACCGACAGGTCCCGAAGCCACTCCGGGTCCTGCGCCGCGAGACGTCGATCCAACGCGAGAGCCTCTTCGTATGCAGCCAATGCGCGAGCCAGCGTCCCCCTTTCCTCCTCATATTGACCCAACCGATCGAGCCAGATGGAGAGAGATCGGAGGGCCGAAGTGTCCTCGGGCGCCTCCTCTACATTCTTCCGCGCCGTCTCGACTTCTTGACGCAGCCGCTCAGGATCCCTTTCCCAGAGCGCGGCCCTCTCTTCTCGTAACAGCGGTTCGGGCTGCCCAAGCTCGATCGCTGGTCTTTCGGAAACCGCGCCCATTGCAGCCAGATGGGTCGCCGTGCTCCGCACGGACCAGAAGTCCGGCGCCTCTCGGGCGAAGACCACCTCCAGGCTTGGGGGGAGGCAAAGGATGAAGGCACAAGGGACCCGCTGCGCGATTCCGTTCCGGCGCTCATTCATGATCCGGAAGGCGTTCCGCCACGCCGCTTCGTCCTTCTCGGCGGCGTCCGAGGCGTCGAGGACCACGAATTTTGGAGGCTTCCTGCCCGGCTCTCCCACGGTAACCAGAGGCTCCAGCACCGTCGAGACGATCTCCTGAAAAGTGAGCGCCCGGCTGACGTCCCACCGGGGCTGGATCCGTACCGCGGGTCCCCCGGTCTCCTCCTCCAGAAAGCGCACCGCCGCCTGGGCGGTGAGAGGGGTCTCGCAGACAAGGATGTGGAAACGGAAGCCCTCGCCGAGGGCGAGCGCGTCCAGAAGACGCTGCATCCCCCGGTCGTCCCGAAGGGTCTCGGCAAGGGAGTCTGGGCCGGTCTCAGGCACCGGGCGCTACCGCCTGAAGCTTTTTCTTCAGGTCGCGGATGGCATCCTCGACGCCGGGGATACGCCGCACGGCGGGGTGCAGGTCGTACCAATCGCCGCCATTGAGGTAGCGCAGGACGGCGCTGTTCTGGAGCATCAGGTCGGCCGCTGGACGGTGGCCGTCGTTCTCGATGGTGAGGTAGTGGGTGACCGCCACCCGGGCGAGCCACTCGAAGGCGTCGGCTGGCACGAGCTTTCGGTAGTCATCCCAGACGTCTCCGACGATCAGCTTCAGCTCGTCGTCCGGCACGGGGTTCTCGCGGACCAGGATGACCGCCTGGATCATCCGGACAATCTCCCGCGGATAGCCGGCCGACCAGACGATGAGCTCCTCAACGCGCCTCTCCATCTCCGGCCCCAGCATCTCGGCCAGGATGTCATCCGGTACGCGGCGACGGATCAAGAGGCGAGCTACGTCGATCCCTGGACGGTAGGCGGTCCCATCCCGGTCGTGGAGCTTGATCATGGGGAGGAACTCGATCCCCTTGCAGCGGTTCACCAGGGCCGGTGGAGCGGTGAATAGAAGGTGAACAGGCATGCGCAGGTAAGGGGCTCCGGCGGCGAAAACGCGCTCCGCACTGGTGAGGACCGTCTCCCAGTTGGTGCTCATCCCCCGCAGCTTCTCCAGCGAGTCGAAGATCACGATGACATCCCGGTTGCCGAGGCGGAGGGCGCGGTCCCTGAGGAGGGTCATCTCGTCCCGGGCTTGCTTGAGGAAGGTGGTCAGGTTGGCCGAGACGGTCTCCCGGACCCGCTGGCGGAGCGTAGGCCGGGTTTTCATCTCGACGACCAGGCTGGGGCCACCTGGGATGGAGTACTCCGCCTGACCGAGCTGGACGTCGGTGCGCCTCAGCCAGTTCCAGAAGCGGGTCAGGTAACCATCTTCAAGTGCCTGCGCCGGGTCCCTGCCTTCGGCTCGCAGGACAGCCGCTTCGGTCTGGTGGAGGACGGCGGCAACGATATCGGGGATGTCGATGTCGTTGGCAAGGTCCAGTACCTCCTCCGCATCGATCAGAACGGGGAGCATGCGGCCGTCCTTTGGATCCCGTAGACGGGCCGCCAGGCGCCGCAGCTCCGTGGACTTGCCGGAACCGGGCAGACCGGTGAAGAGCTCAAAGACCGGCCGGTTCGAGAGCTCGATCTTGGCGGCGAGCCGCTCGACCCAATTGTCGCCTCGGACCCGGGCCCCTTCGAGGGAGTCGATGTCGACGTTGCGCTCGTCGTCCGGCTCCAGGGGCTCCTGGGGATCGCAGAGGTTGTAGTACTTCTTGCGGGTCTCGAAGTCCATTGCGGATCGGTCCTCCCTCGGTAGGGACCAAATTATCATCTGTGGGCCGAAATCATCCCCTCTTCTCCGCTATCGCGCAAACCCGCGTCCCCAGAAGCGTATAATGGGAGTAGCGTCACTTTGGACAAAAATGAATGGGACTCCCTGAGAAGAGCAGGCCCGAGGTTTACAACCTCACCCAGTTGCCGACGGAGCCAGAGCCGGTTTCGCCGCCGGACTGGCCGTCGGAGAGCGGGAGCTTTCAGCCTCCGGCGCACTATGTGGTCGTGGAGGCGCTCGGCAACGGCGGCATGGGCGTGCTCTACAAGGCCGAGGACACCCGGCTGGGCCGCACCGTCGCCCTGAAGGTCCTCCCCCTCCGCTTCAGCAACGATCCAATCGCCAAGGAGCGCTTCCTCCGGGAGGCGCGGACCGCGTCGGCCCTCGACCATCAGAACATCTGCGCGATCTTCGACGTCGGCGAGTCCGGGGACGGGCGGCTCTTCCTCTCCATGCCCTTCTATCAGGGGGAGACGCTCCGCGGGCGCCTTGCGCGCGGCCCCCTGGGCCTGGAGGAGGCCCTCGGCATCGCCAAGCAGGTGGCCCGCGGGCTCGCCAAGGCCCACCACCTGGGCATCGTGCACCGGGACATCAAGCCCGAGAACCTGATGATCACCACCGACGGCGTGGTGAAGATCCTCGACTTCGGCATCGCCAAGCTCGTGGGCGCTTCGGACCTCACCGGCACGGAGCACCGCATCGGCACCCCGTCCTACATGGCTCCCGAGCAGTCCCGGAAAAGCCCGGTGGACTCCCGGGCCGACCTCTGGGCCCTCGGAGTCGTGCTCTACGAGATGATCACCGGCCGCCGGCCGTTCCAGGGTTCGAACCCGGTCGTGGTCCTGCAGGCCATCCATTACGGCGTGCCCGAGCCGATCTCGCAGCACCGGCCCGGAGTTCCGGCCAGGCTGGAGAAGGTCGTGGCACGGCTCCTGATGAAGAACCCGAAAGCGCGCTACCCGGATGCGGAGACCGTGCTCGCGGAGCTGGACGGCGAGACCGTTGCGGCTGCTGGCCGCCGCTCCCGCCGGCTCTTGTTCGCGGCCGGGATCGCGGGCCTCGCCGCGCTCGGCCTGTTCGCCAAGGTCATGGTTGCGCCGGACGGCGGCTCGGCAGCGGCCAGCCCGGTAGGGTTCACCTCCTCGACGCTGACCGCCCAGAGCGGCGGCGAGTGGTACCCGAGCCTCTCTCCAAACGGCGAGCGCTTCGTCTATGCCAGTTGGAACGGCTCTGGCTACGACCTTTTCCTCCAGGACGTGGCCGGCGTAGAGCAACCCGTCAACCTGACCGCGGGCTCCCCCGGCGACGACACCCATCCCGCTTTCTCGCCGGACGGCAAGCGGATCGCCTTCCGGTCCGAGCGCCCGGACGGCGGCGGCATCTTCCTCATGAACGTGGATGAGGCCGGCAGGCCGGCGTACCGGCTCACCGGCATCGGCTATCACCCGGCCTGGTCCCCCGACAGCCGCGAGATCCTCGTCTCGACCGTGGCCATCACGGACCCGACCATCCGGGACCGGAGCAGCCAGGTGTGGGGGATCGACGTCGAGAAGGGAACCAGGCGGCTCCTCCTGAATCGTGACGCCGTGCAACCGAGCTGGTCTCCGAACGGCAAGCGGATCGCCTACTGGAGCGTCCTCGCCAAGAACGGCAGGAGGATGATCTGGACCGTGGCCGCTGACGGAAAAAACCCGGTCCCGGTGGACATGGAGAATCAATCCGTCAACTGGAACCCGGTCTGGTCCTCCGACGGGTACCTCTATTTCGTGAGCAACCGGAAGGGCGCCATGAGCCCTTGGAGGATCGAGGTCGACGAGGACAACGGGCTGGCTTCAGGCGAACCGGAGCAGATCGGGGTCCCTTCGCGCTGGAGCGGTTTCCTGAGCCTTTCCGGCGGCGGCCGGCGGCTGATCTACTCGACGTCTGAGACGGATTCCTCGATCGAGCGGGTACAGCTCGATCCGGAGCGGCCGCCCGTCTCGCTCGCACCCGTCACCGGAGTGGCCACGAGCCTGCTCAACGTCCGGGTCTCCCCCAAGGGCGACAGGATCGTGCTCGCCAGCGCAAAGGACGACAAGCAGGAGGACCTTTTCCTGGCGAACACGGAAGGGACCGGGGCCCTCGTCCAGCTCACCCGGGACGCGTACCGGGACCGCTCCCCAGGCTGGATGCCCGACGGCAGGATCGTGTTCACATCGAACCGCGGCGGACGCTATGGGCTCTGGACGATAAGGCCCGAGGGCAATGCGCTGCAGCCTCTGGGCCTCAGCCGGGACATGCCGCTTTTCAGCCCCGTTCCGTCGCTGGACGGGCGCTGGCTGGCCTTTGCGGCCGGCCTCGACGAGGCGGTGCTCCTCGACGGAGGGGGCGCCTCCAAGCCCCTCCCCCGTGTGGACGGCATGCCCTTCTTCGCCTCGTCCTGGTCGCCCGACAGCCGCAGGGTGGCCGGCATCCTGAACGGAAAGCCGGGAATCCTCCTCTACTCGCCGGCGAGCCGCAGCTACGAAAGGCTGACGGATTCGGGCTTCCGCCCGGTCTGGACGCAGGACGGGTCGAAGATCCTGTTCCTCGACCAGGGCTGGAAGGTCTTCTCCCTGGACCTCGGCACGCGGGAGAGGCGGGAGATCCTGGCGCCCCCGCCGGGATCCGCCTTCGTCGACATGGACCTCGACCCCGCGCGCGGGCTGCTGTACCTGGTGCGCCAGCAGCCCCAGGGAAACGTCATGATGCTGGCCCTGGAATGATACGCTCCGGCGCACGCTTTCAGGACCGCTTTTTCAGGACAGCAGGAGGGTTGAGGATGGGGCTTCGGTTCCGGGATCTCGTGATGGACGTGACTTTCGAGTGCCTGCCGGGAGGCCCTACACCTCCAGTGTGCGCCTGCACTCAGACCGCCAACGCGCCGCATTGCACCAAGGGGAGCCAGCACCCGAACAACCCGCGTCCCAATTGCGCCAAGGCGAGCGCGGGAAATCCGCCGAAAAAGAGGCTCGACGGCCTGGGGCTGCTACGCGAGCAGCTCCGGTCGGAGCTCAGGGGCTGACATAGCGCGCCCATCCGGCGAGGCGTTCCTGAACAGTTTTCCCAAGGCTCTCCAGGGACGCCAGGTCGGTTGGCTCTTCCGGCAGCAGCGGGATGTCGATTAGCGGCTGCCCGGGGCCGACCAGCTTCGCCAGCTCCACCAGTCCCTTCCGGTCCCGCTCCCCCAGCCAGGACAACAGCTCCCAGCCGCTTGCGGGCGGAGCGTTCTCTTCCCGGTAGTGTGGGTGCACCCGGTTCACCAGGATCGGGCCGAGGTGGAAGCCCGCCTGCTCCAGCTTCCGGGCGAAGAACAGCGTGTCCGGGATGCGCTCCTCGCCGGGGCCCGAGACCAGGACGAAGCGGGTCTTCGGAGAGCGCAGGAGCTGCTCCACCCCTTGCGCCCGCTCGCGGAATCCCTCGTAGAGCGGCGCGAAGGCCTGGAAGAACTCCGCCATGTCGCGCAGCAGGTCGAGCCCGACCACGTCATCCAGGAAACGCTCGGCCTGCCGGCCCAGGGGGCCGAAGCGGCTGGTGGCCTTGAGCCTCCCCTGCTCGTCGAACCAGGGCTTGAGCGCCACCCGGATCGCGCCGCTCTCCAGGAAGCCGATGATCCGCTGCGGCGCCTCCAGGAAGTCCAGCGCCTGCCGCGTCGGCGGCGTGTCCAGGATCACCTGTCCATAGCGGCCCTCGGCCTCCACCTCGAACAGGCGCTCGACCGCCATGTACTCCAGGATGCCGGAGAGCGTCCCCGAGAGCTGCTGGTAGAAGCGGTTTTCCAGGATGCGGCGCGAGGCCTCCTCTTCCGAGGCATAGCGCTGGATCAGGCGGTCGAAGGTCTGCCGGGCGTCGAGCAGGCTCGCGTAGAGCTTTCCAGGCGCGTCGAGCGGGACAGGCATTTCCTGAAGCTTCGCCTCCTCCCCCACTCCGAGGGCATCCTTGAGACGGAGGGACGGGTCGAAGGTCATGACCAGGGTGTCGCGCCCTGCCCGGGCCGAGAGCACGCCCATGGAAGCGGCCAGCGTGGTCTTGCCCACGCCGCCCGAGCCCACGACCACCACCAGCGGATGCCGGTCCGAGATCAGCTCCATGCACCCCTCCCCGGCTCCAGGCAGCTCTGGAGCGCCTTGATCAGATGCGGTCCGCGGTCCATGGCAAGGAGAGGGAGCTCGACCCGCGGCCCTTCCCAGCCGGCAGTCAGGCGAGCCATCTCCTCCTCGTTCAGCTTCCGGCGCCGGCGCCAGAGGGATACCAGCTCGTTGTCATGGCCGTCTTCCGGAGGGGCCGGAGGGTACAGGCCGTTGACGATCAGGGCCTCGGCATCACGCCGGACCCGCTCGCGCAGGGACTGGCGCAGCTCGATCGCCTCCTGCACCGGCATCTCCTCGGCCTGGGTGACGACCACGATGCCGCAGCGCTCCGGGTCGGAGACGAACCTGGCCAGCTCGCTCCCCATCTCGGCGAACGGTCCGCGGCGGATGACCTCGGCTACCAGAAGCGGCGCGGCGAGCAGGCTGATCCCGTGCCCGGTGGCGGGAGCGTCGAGGACGATCGTGTCGAGCTGAGGCGTGACAATCCCGCCCCCGCCGCCCATCCCGTTCAAGAGCCGCCAGGCATGGCCGAGGATCGCGACCTCCTTCAAGCCCGGGGCCGCGGCCGAGAAGTGCTGATAAATGGAGCTGTCGAGGACCCGCCGCGTGAGCATCTCCAGCGGCATGCGCTCGCGGACGATCTCGTCCAGCACCTGCCGGGGCTTGAGGTTCTGCACCCAGATGCGGGGCCCGGCCTCCACGATGGAGCCCCCGGACGGCGGCAGGGCGAACATCTGATGGAGGTTCTCGCGGGGATCGACTTCCACGACGAGGGTGCGGCGGCCAGCCGCGGCGAGCGCCCGGCCGAGGACGGCCGAGACCGTGGTCTTGCCCACGCCCCCCTTGCCCGTCACCACGACGAGCTGCCGGCGCGAAAGTGTGTTGAGGATGCTCATGGGGTCGGGCTCCTGTGCAAAGCTTAGTGCCGCACTGCGGCTAAGTCTATAACAAGCCCTCACCCCCGGCCCCTCTCCCGGCCGCACACCCGGACCCCCGGGAGAGGGGGGAGCACAAGCTCCACCGACTTCTCCATACGTGGCTTGCTGAAAAGAAAGACTTCAAAAGGTCGTCGTCCGTTGCTCCACATTTGGAGACAAAGCAGGATCTCGCGCGCTCCCCTCTCCCGGGGGTCCGGGTGTGCGGCCGGGAGAGGGGCCGGGGGTGAGGGCTGTGATAAAAATCCTGCCATGTCCTTCCCCGAAACCCGACTCCGCCGTTTCCGCCGCACGCCGACCCTGCGCCGCCTGGTGCGGGAGACGCGGCTCTCCCCGGACAACCTCGTCCTCCCCCTGTTCGTCTGTCCTGGTGAAGGGGTCGAAAAGCCCGTGGGTTCCATGCCCGGGGTGGCCCAACAATCGGTGGACCGGATCGTGGAGACCTGCCGCCAGGCTCTCGCCGAGGGGATCCGCACGGTCCTCCTGTTCGGCATCCCCGAGCACAAGGACGAGACCGGCAGCTCCGCCTGGTCCTCCGAGGGGATCGTGCAGCGCGCCCTGCGCGCCCTCACCTCGGACGTGCCCGGACTGGTCAAGATCGCCGACGTCTGCTTCTGCGAGTACACCAGCCACGGCCATTGCGGCGTGCTCAAGGGCGAGACGGTCGACAACGATGCCACGCTGGAGAACCTGGCGAAGCAGTCGGTCTCCCTGGCCGAGGCGGGCGCGGACATCATCGCCCCTTCGGACATGATGGACGGCCGCGTCGGCGCCATCCGCCAGGCGCTGGACGCCGCCGGCTTCGCGGACACCCCGATCCTCTCCTACGCGGTCAAGTTCGCGAGCGGCTTCTACGGCCCGTTCCGCGAGGCCGCCGAGTCCGCTCCGTCCTTCGGCGACCGGCGCTCCTACCAGATGGACCCCGCGAATGGCCGTGAGGCCATGAGAGAGGCCGAGATGGATGTCGAGGAGGGGGCCGACATGCTGATGGTCAAGCCGGCCCTCCCCTACCTGGACATCCTCGTGCAGCTCCGCTACCGGTTCGACCTGCCGCTGGCCGCCTATCACGTGAGCGGCGAGTACTCGATGATCAAGGCTGCGGCCGAGCGCGGCTGGATCGACTACGACCGGGTGCTGATGGAGTCGCTCGTGGCCATTCGACGGGCCGGGGCCGACCTGATCCTCACCTATGGGGCCCGCGACGCGGCCCGGCTGCTGGCGGCGGGGTGGGTGGAATGAGCCTCTTCGAACGAGCCGAGAGAATCCTCCCCGGCGGGGTGAACTCCCCGGTCCGGTCCTTCCGCGGAGTCGGGGGCGACCCGGTGTTCGTCCGCTCCGCCCAGGGCGCGTACCTCGAAGGCGAGGACGGCCGGCGCTACATCGATTACATCGGCGGCTATGGTCCGCACATCCTGGGGCACCGGCACCCGTCGGTCATCGCCGCCATCCAGAAGGCCCTGGCACGAGGCACCGCCTTCGGCGCGCCTACCCTGCCCGAGGTTGAGCTGGCCGAAGTGATCGCCGA
Organism: uncultured Holophagales bacterium; assembly: GCA_963741305.1. Taxonomy (GTDB): domain Bacteria; phylum Acidobacteriota; class Thermoanaerobaculia; order Multivoradales; family UBA5704; genus DATMER01. Next base: position 2,688,037 of record CAVUHL010000003.1, read on the forward strand.
AGCCCTCCCCTCGGTAGAGATGGTGCGGATGGTCAACTCGGGCACCGAGGCCACCATGTCGGCCCTGCGCCTGGCCCGCGCGGCCACGGGACGCAACCAGTTCATCAAGTTCGAAGGGTGCTACCACGGCCATGCTGACCCGTTCCTGGTCGCCGCCGGTTCGGGCGCAGCCACGATCGGCGTCCCCTCCTCTCCGGGAGTGCCCGTGGCCGTCACCAACGATACCCTGGTCGCCCCCTACAATGACCTCGCCGCGGTCGAGAAGCTCTTCTCGGAAAGCTCTGGGATCGCCGCAATCATCGTCGAGCCCATCGCCGGCAACATGAGCCTGGTGCCGCCCGCGCCCGGATTCCTCGAGGGGCTGCGGACGCTCTGCGACCGCCACGGCTCCCTCCTCATCTTCGACGAAGTCATGACCGGCTTCCGTGTGGCCTGGGGAGGCGCGCAGAACCTGTTCCACATGACCCCGGACCTCACCACCCTGGGCAAGGTCATCGGCGGCGGGCTGCCCCTCGCCGCCTACGCCGGCAGGCGGGATCTGATGAAGATGATCGCACCCGTCGGCCCTGTCTATCAGGCTGGGACGCTCTCCGGCAATCCGCTGGCCGTGGCCGCCGGACAAGCCGCACTCACCGAGCTGTCGGTGGACGTGGATTGCCCCTATGAGTTGCTGGATCGGATCGGCGCGCGGCTCCAGTCCGGGATCGAAGAGGCGGCCCGCCGTCATGGCATCCCGGTGCGCGTCCAGCGCCAGGGCTCGATGCTCGGGGTCTTCTTCACCGACGCTCCGGTCACGAACCTGGAGGACGTCACCCGCACGGACCGCCAGCGCTTCACTCGGGTCTTCCACCGGCTTCTCGGGCAGGGCATCCACCTTCCCCCCTCGGCCTATGAAGCGCTCTTCCTCTCGACCGCACATGGCGATGCCGAGATCGATGCCACAGTCGAAGCCTTCGACAAGGCGTTCGCCCAGGAAACCTGATGGACGTCCTGAAGGACGCGATAATCGTCGGCGGCGGCATCATCGGGCTGGCCTGTGCCCGGGAGCTGGCCCGGGCCGGGATGAAGGTAGAGCTCCTCGAAAGGCTCTCGGCCGGCGCCGAAGCCTCCCTCGCCGCGGCGGGCATGCTCTCCCCGATGGCCGAAACCCTTCCCGGTCCGCTCCTGGATGCCTGCCGCGAATCCCGCGACCTCTGGCTCTCCTGGGCGCCATCTCTGGCTGAAGAAACCGGGCTCTCCGTCGAGCACGATGCGAGCGGCGCCCTGCTCGTAGCTTTGGATGACCAGGACGAGTCCTGGCTCGACCGGATCGCCGCCGAGGCGCGGGAGATCGGCGAGCCGGTCGAGGAGATCGACGGCAGCGTCCTCTCCCGCTGGGTGCCGGATGCCTCTCCCGGGGTCCGGCGGTCGCTCCTCCTCCCCGGCGAGCACCGGGTGGACAACGTGCAGGCCTGCACCGTCCTGGCAATCGCGGCCCGGAAGGCCGGCGCAGTCCTCACCTATGGGATTGAAGTCGAGCGGATCGAGCGCGCGGGGCCCGGCGTCCGGGTCGTGACCCGGGATAGGGACGTGGAGGCCGGGCTGCTCGTCCTCGCGGCCGGCGCTTGGAGTGGGAACCTCATGAGCCTGCCGGTGCATCCCGTGCGCGGCCAGATGCTCCTCCTCGGAGGGGTGGACTGGCCTTGGAGTGGAAGCTTCCGGTCCCAACACGGCTATGCGGTCCGGCGCGGCGCCACGGGCCTGCTGGTGGGCGCGACCGTCGAAGAGGCGGGCTTCGCCTGCTACAACACGGCCGGGGGCATCGAGAGCCTGCTGCGATTCACAAGGCACTCGCTGCCGGGGCTCGGGGATACACGACTGGAGACCACCTGGGCGGGCCTGCGCCCGGGGACGCCGGACGGCCTTCCGATCCTTGGCCCGATCCCCGGCTGGCCCGTGATCGCAGCAACCGGGCACTATCGGAACGGCATCCTGCTGGCGCCCTGGACGGCCCGGGAGGTGGCGCGGCTCGCCGTCTCGCAGGGCCTGGACGAGGCCGGGCCCTTCTCGCCCGCGCGCTTCATTTCGAGAATGGGTTGAGCCCTGGCGCGGCTTGGGTATAATGCCGCTGCCAATTGACCAGAGGCCATAGGAGGGGCCCCGTATGACCCACATCATCTGCGAACCCTGCGTCGGCGTTAAAGATACGGCCTGCGTCGATGTGTGCCCGGTAGATTGCATCTACGGGAAGGAAGAAGACTGGGAGATGCTCTACATCCATCCCGAGGAGTGCATCGACTGCGGCCTGTGCATCGACGCCTGCCCCGTCGAGGCGATCTTCACGCTGGAAGAAACACCGGACAAGTGGAAGGCGTTCATCGCCAAGAATTACGAGCACTTCGGCCTCACCCCTCCGTGAGCTGACGGCAGGGTCCCTTCTGCGGTCCTCAAAGGCGCGGCCATGGCCGCGCCTTTGCCGTTTCAGCGATCGAATCAGCGCCAATCGCCGGTGAGCTGGAACGCCGCCCAGTGGAATGGGTGGGAATCCTCGATGTTCTCCATCTGAGCCGCTCGCAGGGCCTCATCCTTGGTCTTGCCGTCGCGGAGGTGCCCGTAGAAGCTCTGCATGAAGCGGGCGGTGGAGACGTCGGCGACGCTCCACAGCGACGCCAGGACTGAGCGCGCGCCCGCGTACTGGAACGCGCGGGTGAGCCCGACGAGGCCCTCGCCCCCCATCTCCCGCCCCAGCCCCGAGTCACACGCCGAGAGGGTCACCAAGTCGGCGTCGAGGCGCACGCTCTCGAAGATCTCCCAGGCCTGGAGAAGGCCGTTGTCCTGGCCCTCGGCCGTCTGCTCGGGCACGGTCAAGGCCAGCGCGGAATTGAGCGGGAAGCGCTCGTCGAGCAGTCCGTGGCAGGCGAAATGGACGAGGTGCGCGCCCGGGCCGAGGGACTTGACCCTCTCCTCGGTCGCGTCGCGGCCCAGGTAGACCTCGGCCTGTGGGTAAAGGTCGGCGATGGCCTTCACTTCCCTGCCGCTGAAGGGGAGAGGAGCGAGCGCCGGCCCGCTTCGGACGGCGGCGGGCACTTTCGTGGCTGGCCCATAGATGGGATCTCCGAACGCGGCGAGGCGCTCCTTGCCAGGATCGCCCCAAGGCCGGCGCGACCTCGCCAGCTCCGCGTAGACGGTGGCCGAGAGCACGTTGTGGATCGGCAGCCGCTCGACGAGGTAGCGGTCCCCACGCACCAGCGCGCCGAAGGCCAGGGTGTGCAGCGGTCCATCCGGAGAGACGAGGATGCGCTGCGCTCCGGCGATCCGCCCTTCAGCGGGGCCGACCAGAAGATCGTAGAGCCGCCGCGCCTTGCCCTTGATCTCCACCGTATCGGAGCCCGGGTCCCTGAGGAGGAGACGGAAGCCCTCCACCTCCTCGCGCAGCCTCTTCGCGCCGATGGCGACCGGAATCACCGAGAGGCCCATGCCGCCCATGCCGCCAATGCCGCCAATGCCGTCGACCACGAACAGCCAGCTCCTCTCCTCCCCCACCGCGTACTCGAGGAGCACGGTCCCGGGATCGAGGGCCGCGCGAGCGCCCGCCAGGTCGAGCGGCTTGGGGTCGTGGAGCGCGGCAGACCGGGGCGACTCCCGGCGTATGCGGTCGAGGATCTCCTCCTGGTCCTCCCGCAGGTCGCGCAGCTCGCCCGTGATCCGATCGATCTCGGCGTCGTCCCGGCCCGTGCTCAGACCGGCGAGCTGCGCCTGGACGCGGTCGTACTCGGCGTTGACCCGCCTGCGCTCGGCGGCAAGCTCCGGCGGCAGGTCTGACAGGCGGATGTCCCGGTCCCCGAGCAGGTCGAGGAAGGAGCGCGCCCGGCCCCGCTCCAGGACATGGAACGCTTCGGCGGGCCGGCCGGCCTCGACCTGCCCCTCCAGGCAGTCATGGTAATAGCCGTCGAGGGTGGCCTCGAAAGAGGCCCTCGCTTCGAGGGTGCCGCCGAGCCGGCTCCGCTGGCGGTCGAGGACGTCGATGGTGCGGCAGAGGTGGCGGAGCCCCTCCGCGCTTCGGCCGGCCTGGCGCTCGGCGAGGCCGAGGGCATGGAGCGTCTCGGCCTCATCGGCGCTCCCTGGGACGAGGCGGCTCTGCAGGTCGAGGGCCCGACGGTAGAGCGCGAGCGCCTCCTGCACACGCCCGCGCCGGCCGACGGCCTTGCCGAGGTCGCGCAGCACCTTGGAGGTCTGCACGTTCTCGGGCGCCTCCTTCTCGAATATGGCCAGGGCCCGGCGCAGGAGGGCCTCGGCCTTGGCCAGGTCACCGCCGCTCTCGACCTCGAGGCGGGCGAGGTCCATCAGGCTCGCGGCGGAGGTGAGGCTTGCCGGCTCCAGCTCCTCCTCGATCTTCTGCGCGCGCAGCAAGTAATCCCGGGCCGTGGCGAAATCGCCCCGCAGGAGCGCCAGTTGCCCCAGGTTTCCCAGGCTGGCAGCCAGGTCCCTCCAGTCGGGAGAGGGCTTCTTCTCCTGGAAGCCCAGGGCACGGCGGTAGTGGACCTCGGCGGCCTCCAGGTCGCCACGCTGCATGGCGATCTGGCCCAGGCTTGCCAAGGTCGACCAAGCCTCCCAATCGCTGGCCCCCCTTCGTTCCTGGAGGTCAAGCATGCGGCGGAGCAGCTCGTCGGCGGTGGCCAGGTCGCCGCGGGCCGACGCGAGGATGGCGAGGTTCTGGAGGCAGCCTGCGGTAGCGCCGCCCAGCGGGTCGATCTTTTCGAACAGGGCGAGCGCCTTGTGGTGCCAGCGTTCCGATTCCTCGAGATCGCCGCGCTCCTGGGCGACATTGCCCAGGTTGATGAAGATCAGGCCATGGGCGATGCTGTTCGGGAGGAGGCTCCGCTGGAGCTCCTCGGCCCGTACGAGGTACTCCTGCGCGGCGGTGACGTCGCCGCGCCAGCGGGCCAGGACCCCCAGCTTGTTGAGGGTTCCCGCGACCTCGATGGTCCCGGGCACCAGTTCCTCCCGGATCGCCAGGGCCTGCCGCAAGAGCTCCTCGGCCGCGTCGAAATCGCCCTTCTTTGCCGTGGAGTACGCGAGCGCAGCGAGCGTGTGCGCGGCGGAGAGGTTCTTTGGAGCGGTCCTGCGGTCCAGCGCCAGGGACTTCTGGTAACGCTCGATTGCCCCGTCCCAGGCGCTACGGGACTGGAAGGTCTCCCCCCAGGTGCGGAGGACGTACACCGCCGCCGGCTCGCCCTCCCGCTCCAAGGCTTTCAGCGCCTCCGCGTAGACGGCATCGGCCTCGGGCCACTGATGGGCCTTGGAGTGTTCCCGGGCCAGCCGATTCAGGAACCAGGCGGCAAGACGGCCATCGCCAGCGGCCCGCGCGGATTCCGCGGCGGCGCGCCATTTCCGTCCCTGATAGAGGGCGGAGAGATCGCGAGGAAGCCCCGGCCGCGTATCCATCCCCCAATCCCCGGTCGCCACGACCCATTCCATCTTCGCGCTGCCCCGCCTCCCATGCAGTGTGACGGCGCGCCGCGGGGACTCCTCGATCTCGATGGGCAGCAAGTCATAGGGAGAGTTGACCAGGCCGTTGCCAGCCGCGGACGACCACGAAAGGATCACGTCCCCCGGCAGCAGGCCCGCCACCGAAGCCGCCGAATGGAGGGCCGTTGTCTCGACGATGACGCCAGCTACTGGCTCGGGAGCGGCGGCGGACCGGGGAGCCTTGACTGGCGAACAGGCCGGCAAGGTGGCAAGGAGGATGAGGGCCAAGAGCCTCAGGGGGCAAGGCTTAGGAGCGCTCACGGCTGGCTCCTTCTCGGGATGAACATCATGGACACCATGGATACAGGATATGTCTACACGCTCGACAGTCAATCACCCTCCTTGCCTGCTTGGCGAGTAGATTCTAGAATGCCGCTATCGTCAGATTCGATGCCGAGCAGGCCACGCCTGGATGTCGTGACTCGACAGTCTTCCGCCCTGATCCGTCTGGACGGCGTCAGTTGCTCGAGGTCCGCTTAAAGGCCCCAGCCCGGACTTCCTGAGGGGTGTGTGCGGCATGGCAAACTTGCAGGAAGCCTTCTGGGAAAACCTCCTGGATTACATCGAGGACGAGACCGTAATTCCCGTCATCGGTTCGGAGCTCGTCACTGTCCGGGAAGGTGACCAGGATGTGCTTCTTTACCGCTGGATCGCGCAGCGGCTGGCAGCGGACCTCAGGCTGCCTACCGAGGAGCTTCCCCCGGGCTTCGACCTCAACGACGTCGTTTCGATGCACCTGCGCCGGCGAGGGGAGCGGGAGGAGCTGTACGCCCATATCCACAGGATGCTGCGCAACGCCGCGCTGACACCGCCTGAGGCACTTCGGGCGCTCGCCGGGATCCCTCGCTTCGACCTGTTCATCTCGCTGACCTTTGACTCGCTTCTTGCGGACGCCATTGGCGCTGCACGATCGCGTGCGGAACAAATCGCCTATTCGCCAAACACCGTCCGCGACCTCGCCTGTTCGAAGGCTGAGCTCCCTCAGCCAGTGGTTTTCCATTTGCTGGGGCGTGCGTCAGCCTCTCCGGACTATGCAATCTGCGATGAGGATCTGCTCGAGTTCCTGCATGCCATGCAGGACAAGCAGCGGCAACCCAAGACGTTGTTCGACGAGTTGCGCGGCAACCATCTGCTCATCCTCGGTTGCAGCTTCGGGGACTGGCTCGCACGCTTTTTCCTGCGCACCGCGAGGAGCCTCGAGCTGTCTCAGAAGCGCAGGCGTTGGGACATGCTGGTGGGCGACCAGATTGTGCATGATGCCAGGCTGGCGCTGTTCCTCGAAAGCTTCAGCCCTGACACCCGGGTGATCCCATTGACCGCGGCAGAGTTCGTCACGGAGCTGGTGGCGCGCTGGCACGCCGCCCATCCGGGTGAAGCGCAAACCGCGGAGCCCATGGCCCGCGAGGCGGCCATGAACGGAAAGAGCGTCCCAACGGGCGCAATCTTCGTCAGTTACGCGAACGAGGACCTCGAAGCCGCCAGCACACTGGCCGAGGGCCTGCGCTCGGCCGGCCTCGAGGTGTGGTTCGACAGGGATGCCCTGCACCTGGGAGATGACTGGGAACGCAGCATCCGGCGTGGGATCGAGCGCTGTTCGCTGTTCCTGCCGGTGATCTCGCGCCAGGCCCTGAGCGCGGAAAACCGGCGCCGCTACTTCTGGCGGGAGTGGAACGAAGCAGACGACTACACTCGCGGGATTGCGCCGGACGAGGCTTTTATCATCCCCGTAGTAATCGACGACACGCGCATTGACCGTGCCCATTTGCCGGACTCTTTCAAGAGGGCCCACGGAAAGAGCTTGAATGGCGGGAATGTGACGCGCGCCGTCGCCGAGCGGCTCAAAAAGCTCGTGCGCGACTTCCACCGCCGGCAGCGGGCGACGTGAGGGTGTGAGATGGTCGAGCTGCAAACCCAGGCCCTGAGCCCCGACAACCCGTGGCCCGGCCTCGATCCCTTCGATGAGACGGATCGAGCCTACTTCCACGGCCGAGCCGCAGAGTCCGGCGAGCTCGTGCGGCTGATCCGCCGCGAGTTGCTCACAGTGTTGTTCGGGCGTTCCGGGCTGGGCAAGACGTCGCTGCTGAAGGCCGGGTTGTTCCCTTTGCTGCGCGAGGAGGACTGCCTGCCGGTCTACCTGCGCCTCGATCATGCCGATGGAGCGCCGGCCTTGCGCGAGCAGATTTTTCGCGGGCTTCAGACAGCGTGCGATGCTGACCGGGTCCAAGCGGCCCAGCCTGCCAGGGACGAAAGCCTTTGGTCGTTCTTTCACCGGCGCGATGCGGAATTCTGGAGCGACCGCAACCGCCCGGTGACCCCCGTAATCGTATTCGATCAGTTCGAGGAGATCTTCACCCTCGGCCAGGAGACCGAAGCGTCGCGGGCACGTTCGGGCACATTCCTGGCCGAGTTGGGTGACCTCATGGAGAACCGGCCGTCGGACGCGGTCAAGGAAGCGCTGGAGGCCGAGCCCACGGTGGCGAGGCGCTTCGACTTCAAGCGTTCGACGGTCAAGCTGGCGTTGAGCTTCCGCGAGGACTTCCTGGCTGAGATGGAGGACCTCAAGGAGCAGATGCCCTCCATCATGTACAACCGCTTCCGCCTGCTGGCGATGAGCGGCGCCCAGGCCTACGAGGTGATCACTCGCGCGGGCGGGTCGTTGGTCGATGACGACGTCGCACGGCGGATCATCCGGCTCGCCTGGAAGAACGAGCCCAGCCCTCCCGTCGATCCAGCGGATTTTTCCAAGATCGAGATCGATCCGGCATTGCTCAGTGTGGTCTGCAGCGAGCTGAACCACAAGCGCCAACTAGCGAAACCACCCCTCGGGCGTATCACGCCCGCGCTGTTGGAGGGCGCCGACCGCGAGATCCTCTCGGGCTTCTATGAGCTCAGCATGGCTGGCCTCGATCCACGGGTGCGGGCGTTCGTCGAAGACGAGCTCATTACCGACCGGGGTTACCGTGACAGCTACGCCCTGGAAGACGCGCTGGCCCTTCCCGGCATCACCTCCGAGGCCCTCGATGCACTGATCCGGCGGCGCCTGCTGGGAGTAGACGAGCGCCAGAGTGTGCGCCGGCTTGAGCTGACCCATGACGTCTTGACCCGCGTGGTCAGGGATAGCCGTGACAGCCGTCGAGCCCGCGAGGCAGAAGAGGCGGCGCTCGAGCAGCAGCGGCTCAACCGGCGCAATGCGGCGCTGGTTGGGGCAGGCGGGCTCGTCGTAATCGTCCTCATCTTGCTTGCCGGCTGGTTCGCGTGGAAATCCAGCGGGCTGCTGCGTGAGGCGGAGATCACGCGGCTGATGGCCTATGCGGACCGGCTTCAGGATACCAACTACGATGCATCCCTCCTAGTCAATCTGGAAGCCGTCCGGGTCGTTCCAACACCTGAGACCCAGTCCGGGCTCAAACGGCGCTTTGTGAGCCATCCGCATCTATCCGCGTTTCTTCTGAGGCACAAGGACGCGGTCTGGGGTGTCGCTTTCAGCCCGGATGGGAAGCAGTTGGCCTCCGCGAGCCTGGATAACACCATCATCCTGTGGGATGTTGCGAGCCGTAAGCCGCTGGCCACGCTGAAAGGGCTTGGGGGCAAGGTCCATGGCGTCGCCTTCAGCCCGGACGGGAAGCGGCTGGCCTCCGCGAACGAGGACAAGACCGTTACCCTGTGGAATGTGCGCAGCCGCAAGCGGCTGGCCACGCTGGAGGACCACAAGGAGGCAGTCATTGACGTCACCTTCAGCCTGGACGGGAAGCTGCTGGCATCAGCGAGCAAGGATCAGACTGTGATCCTATGGGATGTGGACAGCCACAAGCGGCTGGCCACGCTGCAAGGGCATAACGGCGAGGTCTATGGCGTCGCCTTCAGCCCGGATGGGAAGCGGCTGGCATCAGCGAGCAAGGACAGGACCGTGATCCTGTGGGATGTGGACAGCCGCACCCCGCAGGCCACGCTTCAGGGGCACGAGGACATGGTCTTCGGCGTCGCTTTCAGCCCGGACGGAAAGCGGCTGGCCTCCGCGGGCAAGGACAAGGCCGTGATCCTGTGGGACGTGGACAGCCACAAGCAGTTGGCCACTCTTCGGGGGCACCAGGACATGGTCTTCGGCGCCGCCTTCAGCCCGGACGGAAAGAGGCTGGCGTCCGCGAGCGGCGACAAGACTGTGATCCTATGGGACGTGGACAGCCGCACACCAATGGATACGCTGAAGGGGCACAACGCCATGGTCGAAAGCGTGGCTTTCAGCCCGCAAGGGAAGCTGTTGGCTTCGGCCGGTGATGACAAGGCCCTGATCCTGTGGGACGTGGACACCGCCAAGGCTAGTGACGGCGATTTGGCCAACCTCATGGCTGAAGCCTGCCGCACGGCCAATCGGAATCTGACCTGCGAGGAATGGCGAGACTATATTGGCGACAAGAAGGCCTACCATAAGACCTGCGAGGGGTTGCCCGGGCCTGAGGCATGCGATTGACTTTGACGGCTCACCATCAAGGAAACCGTGCGGCCGCTGCCCTTGCGTCTTCCGCCTCTCCTGGCAGCCCGAGTGAGGTGTAGATCTCGCTGGCGCATTCGAAGTGTGATCGCGCGTCGTCAAAGAGCTTGCGGAAATAGGCCACCTGACCGAGGCCGAGCTCCGCGGCAGCGCGCGCAGAGGCCTGAGGAGTGCCCGCCAGGACCTGGCGATACTCGCGGTCGGCAAGAGCTGTCAGACCGATGGCCAAGTAGAGGTCGCCCAGAGTCACTCGTGCCTCCGGCATCTCCTGAACTTGCAGCGCCTCGTCATAAGTGGCGATGGCGTCGGCGTATAGCCCACCTTGGGCGTAGGCGCCTGCGGTCAGGAGAAGGCGGCTTGCCTTGTCCACAGGGAGTGCGGCGAACTGGTGTAGAGCTTCCTGCACGCTGCGCTGATCGTTTACCGACCAGAGGTAAATCCGGTACATCTCGCGCATCCGGCGAAATGGCGCAGTCGAGGACGGGCGCGAACCGAAGCTCAGTGAGACAGGCTTCTCACGCTCGAGCGCGGGCCACTTGCCGGAAGCTGCCCAGGAGCAGACGTCAAGACCTCGCCAGGGACCTGAGCCTCGGCCACACTGGATTTCGTCCGCTGCCAACTGGATCGATGTCTCGATCGGCCCTCGAAGCTTGATCTCGTATTCAAGGGCATCCGGCACTCGAGCCCAGACAAGGGAAGGGTTGGCATCCATCGTCGCCGTGTTTCGTGGGCTCAAGAGAATCGCGCCGAGCCCCACTTCCACGTACCTTGTCTCGAGCTCGAGCAGCAGGGCGCCTTTCCTGGGCAGAATTCTTCCTGCATACGAAGCCAGGTTCCGATAGGAGCTTTCCGGGAGCGACAAGCCCTGAGCACAGGCCCTGGAATCGAGGACCCACTCCCGCGGTCCTGTCAGGCTCACCAGCGTCTCTGTCGAGCAGATCAAGGTCACCTGGGCTCCGGTAGGCACGTGGACAGCCTCTCCTCGGCGAATGATCTGCCGCTGCGCCACATGGCGCACGGAACGAAACTCCGCCCGGCTTTCCGCGGAGAGAGTCACCTGACCTTCCATCTGGGTGACGACGGCGGTCAGATCCGCGGGCTTCTGCGCGCCGCTCTGGCTTGCCAAGAGGAAGAGGATTGTTCCGATGCGAGCTCGTCTGGGATCAATCAAGGCCATAGGGACACCCGTGTTTCCCTGCCAGGAGTGTGGCGTCTTTCGCGAACGGGCTCAGCAGCCGCGGGTCGAGGAGCTCAAACCTTTGCAACTCCACACAAGCCTCTTTGGCACGGCCTGCCGCCACCTGGGCGGTTGCCAGCCAATAGGTGGCCTCGGCCTTCCCGGCGGGGTCGGCAGGCGAAAAGAGCGAGAGAGCTGTTTCCAGATGGATGACCGCTTCCTCCGGACATCCATCGGCGAGGGCCGCCCTGGCCAGGTTCTTGTGGAGCTTTGCCTGCGTACGGTCGCGCTTCAGACCGGCTTCAAAGGCCTTGCGGGCGTCGGCCGGACGGTCGAGCTCGAGGTAGACGTTGCCAAGCTCGTTGTAGGCGTGCACATAGTCCGGATCGATCTCGACCGCCTGCGCCAGACTGTGGAGGGCCTCCTCGTAGCGTTTCTTGCGCGCCAGCAGGTTGCCGAGATTGTAATGATGAACGGCTTCCTCGGGGCCTGCCTTCACTGCCGCCTCGGCATGCGCGAGGGCTGCCTCATCGTTGCCGAGCTGCGCTTCCACGATGGAAAGGTTTCCCAGAGCCGCAGTATTCTCCGGATCGATCGCCAAAGCGGAGCTAAAGGCCTTTCGGGCTTCTTCCGTCCTGCCGAGCTGCATGAGGCCGATTCCATCATTGGCAAGCTGCATCGCCTTGGCAGAGCGGCGCTCCCGCACCCCGCCCCAGGCAAGGAGCCAGATGAGCACGATGGCCACGGCGAAGCCCGTCAGCAGAGCAGCACGGCGAGCCCAGACCGTCGAGCGGGCAGCAAAGAGCGCTCCGTCTGAGCTGCGCAGGAACAAGGCAGGTATCGCCCACGCACCATCCTCTGGATCGGCGCGCTGGATCGCGAGACGGCCCTCGGTCACGGCCTCTTCGATGGCATCTCCGGCAGCCAGCCTCTGATAGAGCGTGCGGCTGAAGGCTACTGCCGCGTCGTCCGACACGGGCCCGCTCATCGCCACGACGGCGGGCACACCGCCCATCACCAGGGACGAGGCCGCTCCAGCAAACGGATTCGGCCCGTTCTTTCCGACCGCCTCCGCCGTGTGGCAGGCATTGAGGACGACGAGGCGCAGCGACTCGAAATCGTGGAGCAACTGGGCCAGACGCCTTCCCTCGAAAAGCTGACCGGTGCCGTCATACCGCTCGAAAAGCAGCACTCCCTCGCCGCTCACCTCGTCGAACTTCCCATGCCCCATGAAATGAAGGATGTGAAAATCCGCCGCCAGAAGGGCTTGACGCATCTCCTCCACTCCCCCGCGCTGCAAGAACACGATCTCCACATTCCTGTCTTGGCCTTTCCAGGCCTCTTCGAGGTTCGTGCGCTCCCGCGACAAGTCGAGCAAGGAGCAATCCGTCGGGCTCGCCGCTACAACGAGAATCCGGAGCCGGCGAGGGCGGGCGATGGCCGGCCGCCGCTCCCGGTGCGCGTCCAGTGAGCGGACGACGGGGGTACGCCGGCTCAGGCAGAGAAAGTCCTCTGTCTCGGGGCGGCAGAGCAGCTCCCAGGGCAGCTTCTGGAAAGGAGCCAATTCCGGGCGCCGTGGATTGATCGAAATACTGATCCGCAAGCCACGGTTTCGCCCCCTCAGACCGCCGAGGGTGGTGTGGAACAAGCTGGCGACTTCATCTTTGAACAGCGTCCGGTACAGCTCCTTCCCCACATCGAGGGCCTGAGCCGAGGGACGAGCAATCGAATCCTGGATCCCGGCCGCCCGTCCTTCGCCCTGAGGCGACTGCACAGACACGGCGTACGAGCTGCCGGGAGAGGGCTCGATGCGTATCGTGAAGCTCTCATACTTCATACGATCGAATCAGTTTTTCCCTGTCTTCCCCTGGCGCGTGTACGCCAAGGGCAGGTTCATGTCGAAGCCTTGTTCGCTATACGACGGGTGCTGTTCCCCATCCGTTTCTTCCGGTACCTTCGCCCGGACGTAATCCACGAGCTCGCCGGCGGTGACGACCCCATCGGCGGGGTTGTCGTCCGCCGAGCCGGCAAGCCCGAGGAGAATCGAATGTGTGAACACTCCATGGGCCAGCTTCGCTTTCTCCAGCGAATTTTCGTGGGCTTGGCTCGCAGTCAGCACAAGCCGCCCTTTCTTCTGCGCCAGCACCTCGAGGTACTTGTTGAAGAAGTTGAGATTCTTGCCATCGTTCGCCCCGCCCCGGTCCAGCGCAGCGCCACTGTGACAGGTGTCGGCAAAGACGAGGATGCGCTGAGCGCGAATGGTGAACTCCATGGCGCTACTCAGATCCCACATCGGTATTGCCGTTCCCCCCAGATTCCGGGTATCGGAATCGTGAGCCAGGAAAAAGAAGTTGTCGGGGTTGACGTCATCCTGCACACCGTGCCCGGCCAGGAAGATCACGACCATATCCTCCGGCTGCGTAGCGGCCAGGAAGGTTGAGAGCGCCGTGCGGATCTCCAGATAGGTTGCGCGCTGATTGCTGAGAAAACGCACGCGGTCGGAGCGGAAACCTCCCTTTCCAATCAGGAAATCTCGGATTTCTTCGGCGTCACGGTGAGCGTACTGAAGGTCAAGGCCCTGCGCCAGGTAGTCGGAGACTCCGATCACGACCGCCCACTTTTCGCCGACAACCGCTGTGGGCGAGGAAGGAGCTCGCCGATAGATCCTGTAGGTGTTGCGGGAAAGGACCGTGTAGCCGTGCATGATTTCTACATCCAACCGGTTCTGACCCAGCGTGAGCTCCACGTCGCCCTCCAGCGTCGGAAGGCCCTCGCCGGCAACTTTCCCTCCTTGGCCGCCGCCGCTCCAACTGCCGACGGAAAACGTCCTCTCGGCGCCCTCCTCGCCTGCCCAGTGGACCCGCAGAGACACCGATTCCTCGCGGCGAGGAAAGCGCGCCTGGAGAAAGACGCGCCTGGCTGTCGTGACGCCCTTGTCAAGCCTGCTCAGCCGTCCATCTTCGAGCTCTTCCATTACCAGCAGACCTTCTTTGCTCATCTCCGCCCGAGCGAGGGAGCCGCCGCCCTCGAGACGCTCATGGGTCTGCCAAGCCTGCGGCTCCTTAGGCGGCGCCAGGACCCACTGGGCATAGAGCGGGTCGGCCCCGGGTTTTGGCACTACCTTGATCTCGATCGTGTTGTCGGACGCGTTCAAGGTGTAGTAGCGACCTTGATGACGAGAGAGGTCGATGTCGCAGAGCACCTCGTCCTGGCGGGCCCTGATCGTCTGGACGAGCCCGGTGCCGATGGTGTTGATCTTCGGAAAAGCTTGATGTATCCGGGTCAACGGGATGTGCAGGACGAGGCGCCGGATCTTCTCTGGCTCGGGGATTCGCAGGACTCCGGGCGCATATCTCTGCTCGCCGAGCTCCGGAAGCTCGAGCTGGATGGCGCCCGGCGAGGGCGTTGCCTCGACACTCTCTCCGCGGGTTGTGGAGAGCCACAGCCCAGCCAACACCATTCCCGGCAAGACGATCCAGGTTACGCTTCTCAAAGGAATGCCCTCCTCTATTTCTTGGGGGACCGCTTTTCCGCTGGCTGGACGCTCCCATCGATCCTCGCATCCCCCGTGAGCTGGTAGGGCACTTCAGAGCTCACATTGTCGACGCGATAGGCGATCCAACCACGGTCGCCGGTCAGATCGAGGTAGTCATAAACGAACTGCATTTCCCGCGGCAGGTCCCCACCCCATTTCCGCTGGTAGAGAACGACGTAGCTCTTGAGCGCTGTCTGGACCTCGGGGTAACGCTGAGGATCCTCGCGGCTGAGCAGCTCGACCGCGTATTGGAGATACGCCTCGGGGAACCGGCGGCGTACTTCGTCAAACTCCATCGCCGACTTGAGGTAGATCGCGGCTCGGGCGACGTCCTTGTCGGTGCGGCCTACAGTCCGGAAAAGCATTCCGAGACCGAACATGGTGAGCGGATCATCCGTGCGCACGGAGGCTGCCTCCTCGAGGTTCGTGCGGGCTATAAGGAAGAGATCCCTATCCAGAGCAAGCAGGCCGTTGTCCCGCTTGAGCTCCGCCATGAGCTGGCTGTAGCGCGGAGAGGACATGCGGAAACCATCGCCTCCGAGGATGCGGGCAACGACCGGCTGGTAAGGGCCGCCGAGAAGCTCCGTGACCTTGGTGGAGCGCTGGGGAAGGTCGTTGGCGGTGCCGAACGCAAGCGCGACCGCTCCACCGCTGCGACGGACGATGTCGCCGACCTTGGCCATGAGGGTCGGAGCCTCGCGGGCGTCGAATCCTTGCTGCAGCAGAACCTGAATAGCGAACTGGTCGGATTCGAATTGGATCTCCTTCATGAAGCGGTGAGACCGGAAGGCCATACCGATCTGTGCAGCCCCGAGACCTATGATTCCGCCGGAGACGGCGTCGCCGCTGCCGCCTATGACGCCGCCAGCCACAGCCCCTACTACTGCCCCGATCAGCCTGATTCGGTTGGCCCTCTTCTCCGCCTTCTCCTCCTCAATGAATTGATGGAGGTGGTGCGAGAGCAAAACGTGACCCGCCTCGTGCAGGAGCAGAAAAGCCAACTGCGACTCATTTTCGAGAAGTGAGATCATCCCGGAGCTCAGGTAGACCGTGCCGGTGGCGAGGGAGTCGGCGTAGGGCAGTGGGTCCTCGATGATTTTGAAGCTGACAAAAATGTTTTCCGAGGCCTCCCTGGGGATGAGCGACTGGCCGAGCCGGTTGACATAGGCCTGAAGGCTCGGATTGGGGTAAAGCCCGCCCCGGTTCCGCTCCAACGCGATCTGCGAGTCCTCCATAACCAGCTGAGTCCAACGATCTTTGACCCTCACTTGCATGTCGCCCTTCAGGCCACCGATCATGGTGTCCGGATCACGCGAGCGCAGAAGAGAGTCGAGAGCGAGCGTTGGGCTGGCCTGGCCGAGCACCCTTGCCGGCGCCAGGAAGAGGAAGAACACGACTGCCAGGGTGAGAGCGATTTCTTGGCGTCCCTGTCTCATGGGCATGACTCCTTTGGGCGTTACGGTTTGGCAGCCGCGGCACTCGGAAGGGTCGGTTTACGGGGCCTCGGCAGCGACCTCCCTGGTTGAGACACCAACGCCGCCAGATTGTGGAGTGACTCGGGCCGCGCCCCGGGCGGCTCAGGCGACCGTGCGAACGGCTCGCGCCTCAACACGGACCGTTAAAACGCCGGTGCGGACGGCTCGAACCCCCGCCTGAATGGCTCGGACAGCGGTACGGACGGTTCAACCCTCTGTACGTGCCCCTCAAATCTTCATGCGGACGGTTCCAGTCACCGCTTGGACGGTTCGGGGACTCGTACGGACGGTTCCAGCGTCGGTTTGGACGGTTCGGGGCGTTGCTTGGACAGTTGCAGCCGTGGATTGGACGGTTCGGGGCTTCGCAGGGACGGTTCCAGCCGCCGATTGGACGGTTCAGGGAGCGGCATGGACGGTTCGGGGATCGCCTTGAACCGTCCGTACAGCCGCTTGAGCCGTCCACACCGCGGTCCGAGAGGCTCCCGTGGCGCCTCGAACCATCCGTACGGTCTCCCGGCAGGCTGCGGACACGGTACGGAAGGCTCGGGTATCCGCCTGAATGGCTCACACCTCGCTTCGAGTCGCCCGGACAGCCGCTCGAGCCATCCGCGTCGCTGTCCGAGAGGCTCCCGCGACGCCCCGAACCGTCCGAACGGTCTTCTGGGAGGCTGTATGCTTCTCGAAGGAGGCCCCGGATGACCCGCGAAGAGTACGAAGAGCGCAAGCGCGCCCTGGAGGCGCAGCACCTGGCCGATGTCGCCCTCATGAACGTGGCTCACCTGGCCAGGATGAGAACCCTGGAGGATCTCTGGCAGTGCACCGCGGCCCATGCCGTGAGCCCGCAGCCCATGGCCGTCCCCGCGCCGCCCTCCGCTCCGCCAGCCCCGCCGGTCCCGGCCCGGAAGCCCAAGCGGGCGGCGTTCTCGGTTCTGGACGACCTCACCGCGGCCCTTCCCGGGCTTCCCGAGACGTTCGACAAGCACGACATCGTCCGTGTCCTGGGGTATGAGCCATCCCGCGGTACGCTCTTCCGCGCGCTCCTGGCCCTCCAATCCTCAGGCAGGATCACCACGGTGAGCACCAGCATCGGCGGCGCCACCACCCGCCACCGCAAGCTCGCTCCAGCCGGCTGAAGGCGCGCCCTTGCGTCTCCCTCGCTAAAATCTTCCCCCTTCCGGGGAATGGACGAAACCCCTGGAGAGTTCTATGATGTGAGTGCCGAGCACTCAAAGTAGGCCGCTCGAAGGCACGAGGCTCGCATCCACTGATCGGACGGGAGGAAGATTCCTTGGACTACAAGGACTATTACGCGATCCTCGGAGTCAAGAAAGACGCTCCTGAGGACGAGATCCAGAAGGCGTACCGGAAGCTGGCGCGCAAGTTCCACCCGGACGTCAACAAGGCCCCCGAGGCCGAGGCCAAGTTCAAGGAGATCGGCGAGGCCTACGAAGTCCTCAAGGACCCGGACAAGCGCCAGAAGTACGACCAGTACGGCTCCGCCTGGAAACGGGCCCAGCAGACCGGCGGCGGCGTTCCCCCGGGCTGGGAAGGGTTCGACTTCGGCCAGGGCGGCGGCTTCGGCGGGGGAAGCGGGGATTTCAGCTCGTTCTTCGACATGCTGTTCGGCGGCGCACGGCCGGGTGCCCGGGGAGGACGGGGCGGCGGTTTTCAGGGCTTTGGCGGGCAGGGGTTCGGCGGGGGCGGCGGCGATACCGAGGCCATGATTTCTCTCAGCCTTGAGGAGGCCGTGCGCGGGGGCAAGCGGGAGATCACGCTCTCGGACCCCAACACCGGACAGCGCAAGACGCTGTCGGTCCGCATCCCCGAGGGGGTGCGGGCGGGCCAGCGCATCCGGCTCGCGGGACAGGGCCAGCCCGGCATGAACGGCCAGGCGGGCGACCTTTATCTCAAGATCGAGGTCGAGCCCGACCCGCGCTACAAGGTGGATGGAGCGAACCTCCAGACCACCGTGGCGGTCACCCCTTGGGAGGCCGCCCTCGGCGTCGACGCCGAGGTTCAGACGCTCGACGGTCCCGTGCGGGTCAAAATCCCGGCGGGCTCGTCTACAGGTAGAAAAATCCGCCTGCGCGGCCGGGGACTCCCCCAGGCTGGGGGCGAAAAGGGAGATCTTTTGGCAGAGATCCGCATCGTGGTCCCGGAAAAGCTTTCGGAGCGCGAGCGCGAGCTGTTCGAGCAGCTCGCCGAGGCGTCCAGCTTCCGGGCCCGGTAAGAAAAAAGGGACAAGGAGAGGCTCATGGATATCAACAAGCTGACTCAGAAATCGCAGGAGGCGCTGCAGGCGGCCCAGACGAAGGGGCTCCGGTATGGCCACCAGGAGGTGGATGCCGAGCACCTGCTTCTGGCGCTTCTGGAGCAGCCCGAGGGGCTCGTCCCCCGCCTGCTCGCCCGCATGGACGTGCCGGTCGAGCCGCTCCGGTCCGAGGCCGAGCGCGAATTGGAGCGCAGGCCCCGCGTTTCGGGGCCGGGCGCCGAGGCCGGCAAGATCTATCTCACCAGCCGGATGCAGCAGGTCTTCCTGCGCGCCGAGGACGAGGCCAAGCGCCTCAAGGATGAGTACGTCTCGGTCGAGCACCTGCTCATCGCGCTCGCCGAGGAGCAGGGCGCGGCCGGACGCCTCCTGAAAACTTTCAATGTCACCCGCGATGCCGTCCTCGCCGCCCTCACGGCGGTGCGCGGCAATCAGAGGGTGACGAGCGCCATGCCCGAGGTGTCCTACGAGGCCCTGGAGAAGTACGGCGTCGACCTCGTCGCCCAGGCGCGGCGCGGCAAGCTCGACCCGGTCATCGGCCGTGACGCCGAGATCCGGCGCGTCATCCGCATCCTGACGCGGAAGACCAAGAACAACCCGGTGCTCATCGGCGAGCCCGGCGTGGGCAAGACCGCCATCGTCGAGGGCCTGGCGCAGCGGATCGTCCGCGGCGACGTGCCCGAGTGGCTCAAGGACCGCGCCCTGTTCTCGCTCGACATGGGCTCGCTCATCGCCGGCGCCAAGTACCGCGGCGAGTTCGAGGAGCGGCTCAAGGCCGTGCTCAACGAGATCAAGCAGAGCGAGGGGCGCATCCTCCTCTTCATCGACGAGCTGCACAACATCGTCGGCGCCGGCAAGACAGAGGGCTCGACCGACGCGGGCAACCTGCTCAAGCCCATGCTCGCCCGCGGCGAGCTGCACTGCATCGGTGCGACGACGCTCGACGAGTACCGCAAGCACATCGAGAAGGATGCGGCCCTGGAGCGGCGCTTCCAGCCGGTGACCGTCGATCCGCCAACGGTCGAGGACACGGTCTCCATCCTCCGCGGCCTGCGCGAGCGCTTCGAGGTGCACCATGGCGTGCGCATCCAGGACAACGCCCTGGTGGCCGCGTCGGTGCTGTCGAACCGTTACATCACCGACCGTTTCCTGCCTGACAAGGCCATCGACCTGATCGACGAGGCCTGCGCCATGCTGCGCACGGAGATCGACTCCATGCCGCAGGAGCTCGACGAGGTGAGCCGGCGCGTCATGCAGCTCGAGATCGAAGAGGCTGCGCTCAAGAAGGAGAAGGACAAGGCGAGCCAGGACCGCCTGGAAGACCTCCGGCGCGAGCTGGCGGACCGGAAGGCGAGGTCCGACTCCATGCGCGCCCAGTGGGAGGCCGAGAAGGCGGCGATCCAGGAGGTCCGGGCGTTGCGCGAGCAGATCGAGCAGGTGCGGCGCGAGATCGAGGAGGCCGAGCGGGCTTACGACCTGAACCGCGGCGCCGAGCTGCGCTACGGCCGGCTGCCTCAATTGGAGGGGCAAGTCCGCGAGAAGGATGCCCAGCTCGCCGACAAGCAAAAGAGCGGCGGGCAGCTCCTGCGCGAGGAGGTCACGGAGGAGGAGGTGGCGGAGATCGTCTCCCGCTGGACCGGCATCCCCGTGACCCGGCTCGTCGAGGGCGAGCGCGACAAGCTGCTGCGCATGGAGGAGATCCTGCATGCGCGTGTCGTCGGCCAGGAGGAGGCGGTCAAGCTCGTGGCGGACGCGGTCATCCGCGCCCGCGCCGGGATCAAGGACCCGCGGCGGCCGATCGGCTCGTTCATCTTCCTCGGCCCGACCGGCGTGGGCAAGACCGAGCTGGCGAAGACGCTCGCACATACGCTCTTCGACAGCGAGGAGAACATCATCCGCATCGACATGAGCGAGTACATGGAGCGGCACAACGTGTCGCGGCTCATCGGCGCCCCGCCGGGCTACGTGGGCTATGAGGAGGGCGGGCAGCTCACCGAGGCGGTGCGGCGCAAGCCGTACTCGGTCATCCTGTTCGACGAGATCGAGAAGGCGCACAACGACGTGTTCAATGTGCTCCTGCAGATCCTCGACGACGGCCGGGTGACCGACGCGCAGGGGCACACGGTGGACTTCAAGAACACCGTGATCATCATGACCTCGAACATCGGCTCCACCCATCTCCTGGAGGGGGTGATGCCGAACGGCGAGATCACCGAGGGGGCGAGGAACGCGGTCATGCGGGAGCTGCGCACGCACTTCCGGCCCGAGTTCCTGAACCGGGTGGACGACATCGTGCTCTTCCGGCCGCTGCGCCTGGACGAGATCAAGCTGATCGTCGACCTGCAGACTGCGGACCTGCGCCGCCGTCTGATCGACCGCGGCGTGCGCCTGGAGCTGACCGACGCCGCCCGCGAATTCGTGGCGCGGCAGGGCTTCGACCCGGTGTATGGCGCCCGTCCGCTGAAGCGGTTCCTGCAGCACGAGTTGGAGAGCCGCATCGGCCGGGCCCTGGTGGCCGGAGAGGTCCACGACGGCGCATTGCTGCGGGTGGATATGAAGGACGGCGGGCTTGCGGTGGCGATTGAGAATCCTGTGGTGCAGGAGGCACCCCAGGAGAAAGAGGCTGCGGTGGGGGCCTGAGCCCTCACCCCCTAGCCCCCTCTCCCACACGCACTCACACCCGCCCGGGAGAGGGGGAACCGGATAGGAACTGGACCTTCTGTTTTGCTGGTGCTGTTGCTTTTGGGTGGTGGCGCCCCTCTCCCGGGCGGGTGTGAGTGCGTGTGGGAGAGGGGACGGGGATGAGGGTTCCGGGCTTGATATTTTCTTGAGGCCTTGCGCTTCCTGGGCAATCTGCATCAATCTTGTCCCTGGAACGTTTCTATTGGGGGTGTTTACAGGAATGAAGGAATGGGGCCTGCCCTGGCTTGTACTAGGGCTTGCCAGTGCTGCCATTGGTCCGGGTGCAGATCCGCCAGTGCGCATCCAGGCGGCTGCTCCGTTCACCCGCGACCTCAGCTCGGGGGAGGTCCACCTCTACCATCTGACCCTCGACGAGGGTGACTACACCCGCCTGGAGGTCATCCAGCAGGGGCTCGACGTGGCCACCGAGGTCCGTGGGCCGTCCGGATCCAGGATCATCCGGGTGGACACCAGCTCCGGCCGCTTCTCCACCGAGAACGTGTCGTTCATCGCCGAAGAGAAGGGTCAGTACGAGGTCGAGGTCAGCACGTTCTACCCGGGGGACACGGGCAAGTACAAGCTGATCGTGGCGGCGCTCCACAAGGCGGGTGGAGACGACCATCTGCGGGTGGAGGCCGAGCATGCCGACCTCGAGGCCAGCCGGAACCTCGAGGCTGCCCGGCGCGCGCTCGGGAACTGGCAGGCCCTCGGAGACCGTCTCCGCGAAGGCCGCGCCCTCGCCCGCCTCGGAAAGGCCCTGGACGCTTCGGGAAAGAGGGAAGAGGCCCTGGGGCCCTACGAACAGGCCCTCTCCCTTCAGCGCCGGCTCGGTGACTCGGAGGGCATGGCGGAGACCCTCTACGAGCTTGGGAGGACCCGCCGTGCCCTTGGCGATTACCAGGGCGCCCTCAGCTCCTTGGAGGAGTCCCTCTCCCTCTGGCTGCCCCTCGGCAAACCCGACCTCGCGGCCAAGGCCCTCCTCAACATCGGCAACGTTCACGAGAGCTTCGGCGACACCAAGGCGGCCTTCGCCGCTTACGAGCGCGTGCTGGCGCTCAGCCGGCAGGCAGGGGACCGCGCCCAGGAGGCCCTTGCCCTGAATTCGGTCGGCCACATCCACATCTCCCTGGGACAACCCCTCCAGGCCCTGGACGAGCTGCGCAAGGCGCTGGAGCTGTCCCGGTCGACCGGCAGGCGGAGCTACGAGGGGCAGATCCTCGCGAACCTCGGAGCCCTCTACCGGAATGTCGGCATGCCTCATGAGGCGCTGGAGCACTTCGCCGCCGCCCGGGAAATCTCGCGCGAGCTGAACGACGGCGTGTGGCAGGCCGCCGTGCTCAACAACCTGGGCATGCTCCTCCTGGAGCTCGGCGCCCTGGACGAAGCCCGGGAAATGTTCCTCCAGGCGCTGCCGGTCGGCCACGAGACCCGGTATCAGGCCATGACCCTGGTCGGCCTGAGCTCGGTCGCCGAGGCACTGGGCGAAACCCGCGAGGCGGTCACCCGTCTGGAAGAAGCGCTCAAGCTTCAGCGCGCGTTTGGCGACCGGTCGGGCGAGGCCGAGTCGCTGCGGGCCCACGGCCTGCTCTCGCTCGACCTGGGCGAGCCGGCAAAAGCCGAGGAGCTGTTGCAGGATTCATTGCGCACCTTCGAGGAGCTCAGCCTGCCGAGTGGGGCCGCGGCGGCCCGGCGTGGGCTGGCGCGCGTCTATGCGGCCCGAGGCCAGCTCGACGCCGCCCGCAAAGCCTACGAGGATGCCCGGAAACAGGCCGAGGCCCTGGGCGACGTGGGATCGCAGGCGCTCACCCTGGCCGAGCAGGGGCGCCTGGAGCATGAGCACGGAAGGCTTCCGGCTGCGCGCGAGCGCCTGGAGGCGGCCCTCAAGCTCATGGAGTCCTTCCGCTCGGAAGTCGCCGGCGACCGGCTGCGGGCCCTCCACTTCTCCACCGTCCGTGAGACGTACGAGAGGTACATCGACGTCCTGATGCAGCTCCACAAGGCCGATCCCGGAGCCGGCTTGAGCGCCAGGGCCCTGGAGGTTGCCGAGCAGTCGCGTGCCCGGGGCCTCCTGGACGTGCTCGCCCGAGCCCGGGTGGATACCCGCGAAGGGGATCCCAAGCTGCTCGATCAGGAGCTGCGCCTCCGCCAGGAGCTGAATGCCAAGGCGGCCCTCCGCCTGGAGCTGGCTGACGACGAGCCGTCCCGTGCCCGCAGCGAGGCCCTCGGGGAAGAAGTCGACCAGCTCGCGACCGAATACCGGCTCGTCGAGGCGCGCCTGACAGCCGGCAGCAGCTACGAAAGCCTGAAGAAGCCCTCCGTCCAGGTGAGCGAGATCCAAGGCCTGCTGGACGGCGAGACCGTCCTGATGGAGTACCTCCTGGCGGAGCCCCGGAGCTACCTCTGGGTCGTCAGCTCGACTTCCCTGAGGGCGTTCGAGCTCCCGGGCCGGAAGGAGATCGGGCAGGTGGCCCGCAGCCTCCACGAGCGCTTGAAGAGGCCGGGCGACCGGGACGCCACGAGCCAGAGGAAGGACCGCGAGCACCTCTCCGAAATGATCCTCGGGCCCGCGCTGGACGCCATCGCGGGCCGGCGCCTGGTGATCGTCGCCGACGGGGCGCTCCAGTACGTCCCCTTCGCCGCCCTTCTCGTGCGCTCTCCTACCCAGGGCATGATCGTGCCTCTGGTCGTGGAGCACGAGATAGGCTTCCTCCCCTCGGCCGCCGTGCTGAAGGAGATCCGCAGGGCCGGGGCCGAGCGCCCTCACCGTCCCACCTCCATCGCCGTCCTCGCCGATCCGGCTTACGACGCCGTGCAAAGCCGTCCGGTCCGGGCCGGGGACCTGACCAGCCGTGGCTCCGGATTGGAGCGCCTCTCCTGGACCCGCCAGGAAGCCGAGGGGATCCGGACCGTGGCCCAGGGGCGCAAGGTCCTCATGGCGCTCGGCGTCGACGCGACCCGGGAGCTGGTCATTTCCGGCCGGCTGGAGCCCTTCCGGGCGCTGCACTTCGCGACTCACGGGATCCTCGACAGCGAGCATCCCGAGCTGTCCGTGCTCGCCCTCTCTCAGCGGGACGCGAAAGGGCAACCCCTCAACGCCTTCCTCAGCCTTCAGGACCTCTACGCGCTGCGCCTGCAGGCCGACCTGGTCGTCCTCAGCGGGTGCGAAACCGGCCTGGGCCGTGAGCTGCGGGGAGAAGGGCTGATTGGGCTGACCCACGGCTTCCTGCATGCGGGAGCTTCTCAGGTCGTGGCCAGCCTGTGGCCGATCCGCGACCGGGCGGCCGCCGAGCTCATGCAGAGCTTCTACCGTTCGATGCTTCGCGACGGCCAGAGCCCCACCGCCGCCCTCCGTTCCGCTCAGATCGAAATCTGGAAGCAGCGGACGTGGCGCGATCCCTACTTCTGGGCAGCCTTCGTCGCTCAGGGTGACTGGAACACCAGTCTTTGACCGTCCGCTGTCGGCTGACACCCCTGACACGGTCTGACACCTCCGGCACCTCCTGACACCCTCGGGGGCGTGTTTTGCGCCCCTCGAACAAACCACTTGTTTTGAATCACTTAGCGGCTTTCGCCGCGGGTACGTTGCTTGCCTTGGTGGAAGGGCAAATCCAAGGAGGCAACGGCCATGAGAAAGATCCACCTGACTCTGATCCTGATCGCGACACTCTGGAACGTCCTGCCCGCCGGGAGCCCCTTCCGTTCTATCTTCGAGATGGCCGTGCAGGAGCCGACCGGCGGCATCACGGCCAATGCAGATCCGGATGTCGATCCGATCGTCATCAGCCTGCCTCCCCCGCGGCGGCAATGAGCTGCCCCGGGTGGCCTCCGGGTGGCCTCCGGATGGCCTCCGGATGAGATGCCCCGCGGGCCTTCCTATAAACTCCGGCGACCGTGAGCTTTGAACGCGATGAGATCGTCTCGACTGTCTGGGAAGGGGTGGCAGAGCGCCGGAGCCGGCGCAGCGATGCGCGCGCCGGCTCCCTGGCGCTGACCATCCTCTGCCATCCCGACATCCGCCGCGTGGGCGAGCGTGCTGTCCTGCGCGAATTGTCCGCCGGCCATGCCGTCGCACTCTCCCGCCTGCAGCCCGACCTCGCTCAACCCGGGGAGACCCTGGGCCGGCCGCTCGCGGACCGGCGGATGAGCCGCACCCCCATCTGGATCGCGCCCTTGCCCCATACGGAAGGGATCGCGGGAGTCCAACTGGACCCCCGCGAATGCCCCACACCCATCTTCGCCAACGGCGTCCAGGTTCAGGGACTGCACACCCTCTCCAAGGAGGCGCTCGCCCTCGGGGTCGTGCTGGAGCTGTCCAGCCGCTCGGTGCTGCTCCTTCACCGCATCCAGCCCAGCCTGCACCGGCTGGGCGGGCCGGGCGACCTCCTCGGCCTGGTTGGCCACAGCGATGCCGTCGCCAGCGTGCGCCAGAGGATCCTCCAGGTCGCCGACCTGGACTTCCCGGTGCTGATCCGAGGGGAGACGGGCACCGGCAAGGAGCTTGCGGCCAGCGCGATCCACGCGGCCAGCCGGCGCCGCAGCGGGCCGCTGGTCTCCCTCAACATGGGTGCGGTCCCGGCTTCCCTCGCGGCTTCGGAGCTCTTCGGTGCGGTCAAGGGGAGCTTCACCGGCGCGGTCAGGGACCAGCCCGGGTACTTCCAGCGGGCCCACGGCGGCTCCCTCTTCCTGGACGAGGTCGGCGAGACGCCCGTGGAGGTTCAGCCCCTGCTGCTCCGGGTCCTGGAGAGCGGCGAGATCCAGCGCGTGGGAGCGTCCACGCCGGTCCACGTTGACGTGCGGCTCATCGCCGCGACGGACTCGAACCTGGAGTCCGCCGTCGAACAGGGCTGCTTCCGGGGGCCTCTCCTCCACCGCCTCGCGGGCTACGAAATCCTCCTGCCCCCTCTGCGCGAGCGCCGGGACGACTTCGGCCGCCTGCTCTTCCACTTCCTGCGCGCGGAGCTGCGGGCGCTCCACGAGGAGGAGAAGCTGCTGCTCCAGAGCGAGACCGAGGAGCCCTGGCTGGGCGCGTCCGTGGTCGCCCGGCTGGCCCGGCACGCCTGGCCCGGCAACCTGCGCCAGCTCCGCAACGTGGCCCGCGAGCTCGTGGTAGGCAGCCGCGGCTTCCCCAAGGCCCAGATCGGTCCGCAGATCGAGCGCCTGCTGCGCGAGGTGACGGAGACGGCGACATCGCCATCTGCACCTGTCACTCCGGCGATCGATCCGGTCCGGCCAGATACTCCGCCACCGATCACGCCGGCAATCAAATACCGGTCTCCCTCCGAGGTCTCGACCGAGGAGCTCATGGCCACGCTCCGCGCCAACCGCTGGGAGATCAAGCCGACCGCTGCGCAGCTCGGCATCGCGCGGCCGTCCCTTTACCTGATGATGGAGAAGCTGCCCGGGCTGCGGAAGGCCGGCGACCTCGGCCGTGCCGAGATCCTGGAGGCGCAGAGTGCCTGCAACGGCAACCTCGAGGCCATGGTGGATCACCTGGAGGTGTCGAAGCCGGCGCTCCTCCAGAGGATGAAGAGGCTGGGGTTGGCGTGACTGACTGGCGTAAAAGCGTCAGGGCCGCGCTTCGATCATCGCGAGCCAGTCATCCAGGGCCTCCCGCAGGTCGTCCAGGGAAACGCGCCGGGGCTCGTCATCCGATCCGAACTCGGGTTGGATCGTGGCCCCTTCGGCCGTGAGGGTCAGGGTGAAGGCGTTGCCCGTCCCCTCCCAGCTCTCCAGGTCGCCGGACGCGACCTGGTCCACGAGGTCCAGCAGCAGCAGCGTGACCTCCGGGCTTTCCTGGACGTCGGACACGAGGTACTGGGCGATAAGGTCTCGGGACTCCACCATCCCCTCCATCATTACCTCTTATAGAGAGGATAGGCGGTGTTGATGCCGCCATCGTCCAGGGTGTAGCCCTCGATCGTGAAGCCCTCCCCCGAGGGGCCCTGAAACTTGCCGCCCCCGAGGTCCCGGCGCTCCTCCCAGGCGTGGAGGATCGCAGCGACCACCTCGTCGCGGCTCAGCTTGTCGGGGTAGAAGGTCGAGGTCTTCCTCAGCCAACGGCTACCGTCGCGGATCTCCACCTCGGCGATGTAGACCCCGAGAGCGTTCGGGCCGCTGACCCTCCGCGTCACCCGGGCGCCCGCGGGGTTCGTCCCCCCCGGCCGCGAGTGGAAGCCGACCGGCTTGCCTCGGCGGTTGATCTGCCCTTCGAAGACGTGCTCCAGGTTGATGGCCGGGTCGGTGCCGCTCCATTCTTCGTCAGTAGAGGGGATGGAGGCCGGCGCCGGCGCACCTTGCGGGGCCGGAAGGGGAGCCTCGGTCCGCTGCGGCGCCCGCTTCTCGATCTGATGGTCCTCGACCATCCCGGGCGCGTAGTAGTAGACGGCGAGCCCCAGGAGCAGGCCCAGGAGGGAGAACACGATGCGTTTCATGATGGTGAGAGGCTAGCAGAGGGCGCCATGAATGTCGCCCCTACAAGCGAGATCCCGCTGGGCTTGTAGGGGCGCGATTCATCGCGCCCGGGGGAGGGAAGGCGTTTTACCTCAATTGGCTCTCGATCTCGTCCGGATGGCTGGCGCGCACCCGCGCCTCGTCGGCGTCGATGATGCCGTTGAGCGCGAGCTGCCCCAGCGACTCCTCCATGGTCATCATGCCGTGGCGCTTGCCCAGGGTGATCTCGTTGTAGAGCTTCTGGAGGTTGTCGCTCCGGATGTGGTGGCGCACGGGGTAGGTCGCCATGAGGAGCTCGACCGCGGGGATGCGGCCGTGGCCATCGGCCCGCGGTACGAGCTGCTGCACCACGATCGCGTGGAGCGACAGCGCGAGCTGGTGGCGGATCTGCGCCTGCTGGGCCGGCGGGAAGACGTCCACGATCCGGTGCACCGCCTGGGCCGCGTCGTTGGTATGGAGCGTCGAGAGGACGAGGTGGCCCGTCTCCGCCGCGGTCAAGGCCGTCGCGACCGTTTCGAGGTCGCGCATCTCCCCCACCAGGATGACGTCCGGGTCCTGGCGCATCGACGCCCGCAGCGCCTCGTGGAAGGAACGGGCGTCCCGGCCTATCTCGATGTGCTCGATCACCGACTTGATGGAGCGGTGCTCGTACTCGATCGGATCCTCGATCGTGATGATGTGCGCCGTGCGGCTGCGGTTGATCTCCGCCACCAGGGCAGCGAGGGTCGTGGTCTTGCCGGAGCCGGTGGGGCCGCAGAGGAGGACGAGGCCGCGGCTCGGACGGATCAGCTCGGCGAACGCGGCGGGGAGGTTCAGGCTCGCCAGGCTCGGCACTTCCAGGGGCAGCGCGCGGATCGCCGCCGCGAGCTGCCCGCGCTGGCGATGGACGTTCACACGGAAGCGGCGTGAGGGGCCGCCCCCCTCGTCCAGCTCGCGGCCGGCCGCCAGCCTGAGAGAGAAGTCGGCGGACCCGCGCGCCTCGAGGTCGCGGCGCGACTTGCCTCCCAGGTGCGGCTTGAACATCTGCCCCACCTCGTCGCCGTCCATGACCTCGGCCTGCGCCTTGACCAGCCGGCCGTTCACGCGGAAGACCGGCGGCATCCCGGCCAGGACCAGCAGGTCGCTCGCCCCCTGCCGTCCCATCTCCACGAGCAGCGTATCCAGGGGCTGCCCTTCCTGGACGCGCGAGTGGGCCGGCGCGTCAAGGTCCTCGGCCGTGGCCGGGGGCGCTCCTTCAAGGGAGACAGATTCTTCAGGCTGGTCCTGCTGGTTCAGCTCGTTGACGAGCCGGTCGAGCTCGGGATCGCGCAGCTTCTGGGTCATGGTTTCCTCCACTGGCAACATACGGGCCAGGGGAGGATTGCGTTGCGGTAGGATGCCGTCATGCCCATTCAGACCGGTGACCGGATACCAGACGTGACGCTCAGGACCATCGCGGCAGGCCGCGAGCGGGAAGTTTCGCCAAACGAGCTGTTCAGCAGCAAGCGGGCCGTGCTGTTCGCAGTACCGGGGGCCTTCACCCCCACCTGCTCGGACTATCACCTGCCCGGCTTCGTGGAGCAGGCCGACGCCATCAAGGCCAAGGGGATCGACCTGATCGCCTGCGTGGCGGTCAACGACCACTTCGTCATGGAGGCCTGGGGCAAGGCCCGCGAGGTCGGCGGCAAGATCCTCATGCTCGCGGACGGCAACGGCGAATTCGCCCGTGCCATGGGCCTCGACCAGGACTCCTCCCGCTTCGGCATGGGCACCCGCACCCGCCGCTACGCCGCCCTGATCGAGGATGGTGTCCTCAAGGCGATCAACATCGACCAGCCGGGAAGGTTCGAGGTCAGCAGCGCGGAGAAGCTTCTGGAGAGTCTGGCCGCCACGGAGCCACCTGCACGCTCTTGAACCGCTCCAACATCACCTCGCCCGGCGGCGAGCCGCGGCGCTTGCTCACGTCGGCGCAGGTGCACATGTGGACTGAAACCCGCCCGCCCTTGCGCGCCTTGGAGTAGCCCGCGGCCAGCGACGCCGCGAAGCGCTCGGTCTCCTTGGGAAGGCGGTCCAGCCCCTCGGGATTGCGCACGACCACGTGCGAGCCCGACTCCCCTGCCACGTGGAACCAGAAGTCCCGCGGCGCTCCGAGCCTGAGGGAGAGCACGTCGTTGTCCTCGGCGGTGCGGCCGACGAGCACGGTCATGCCATCCGGCGAGACGAACCGCCGGGCGACGGAGCGGCCCTGCCAGAGGCCCATCTCGGGATCGGGGGGAGGAGGAGGGGCCTTGGGCATGGGTTCCCATGGTACAACCTCGGACATGATGAAGATCGCGATCCTGGGCGCTGGCGGAGTCGGCTCCTACTTTGGCGGCATGCTCGCCCGTGCCGGCCATCCCGTTTCCATGCTGGCCCGGGGAGCGCACCTCGACGCGCTGCGCGAGCGGGGCCTCGAGGTCCGCACTCCCGAGGGGACCTGGACCGTCCAGGTGCAGGCGGCCGGCGATCCGGCGGAGATGGGCCCGGCCGATCTCGCCATCGTGGCGGTCAAGAGCTACTCGCTGGAAGAGATCGCGCCCGCGGCCCGGCTCCTCGCCGAGGCGGGCGCGAACGTGCTGCCGCTGCTCAACGGCGTGGAGGCGGCCGACCGGCTCGTGCGGAGCGGCGTTCCCGATGAACGCGTGCTGGGCGGGCTCACCGAGATCAGCGCCACCCGCGTCGGCCCCGGGACCGTGGAGCGCCGCAGCTCGTTCCAGCGCGTGATCGTTGGCGAAAGGGGCGAGAGGAACGGGCGCCTCTCTCCGCGCACCGAGCGGATCGCCGCGGTCTTCCGTGAGACCGGCGCGGATGCCCATGCCTCGGACGACATCACGGCCGACCTCTGGCGCAAGCTCGCCTTCATCTCCACCATGGCCGCGGCGTGCGGCCTTTCGCGCGGGCCGGTCGGCCCCATCCGCGACAAGCCGATGGGGCGTGCCGTCCTGGAGCGGGCCGTGCGCGAGGTGCTCGCGGTCGGGCGCGCGCTCGGCGTGAACCTCGGGGAGGAGGACGTGGGCCGGATCTTCGGGTTCGTCGATTCCCTCGGCCCCACCCTCAAGCCGAGCTTCCTGCTCGACCTGGAGTCTGGCCGTCCCACGGAGATCGACGACCTCTGCGGCGCGGTTTCCCGGTTGGGCAAACAGGCCGGCGTCGACACGCCGGTCCACGACGTGGCCACCGCCGTGCTCGGCTGAGAGCCGGAACCCTCACCCCCGACCCCTCTTCCACACGCACTCACACCCGCCCGGGCGAGGGGCGCCACCGCCCAACAGCAACAGCAGGTCTGGTTCCTATCCGGTTCCCCCTCTCCCGGGTGGGCGTGAGTGCGTGTGGGAGAGGGGGCTAGGGGGTGAGGGTCCAGCTACGGCAGGTTCTCGGCGAGGCGCACGACGAACCGCTGGTGCTCGGCGTCGATCTTGTCGAGCTGGCGCAGGCACTCCTCCCGGGACGCCAGCAGACAGGAGCGCTCCAGCTGCTCGCAGAGCCGGGGCAGGCTGTGCGCGCCGAGGAGCGAGCTCGTCCCCTTGAGCCCGTGCGCGCGGGCCTTGAGCAACGCCCGGTCGCCGCGCTCGACCGCCGCACGGAGGTCTTTCAGGTAGGGCTGCCTGCGGAACTGCTCGACGAGCCCGGCCACGAACTCGGGCCCGGAGTCCCTGCACATGGCGCGCAATGACTCGAGCTGCCGCGGGTCGAGCGCCGCTTCGAGGGGCTCGGAAGGTAGCGCAGCGGGGGGAGTGGCGGCCTCGCTCCCGGAGCCATGACCCGCGCCATTGCCGAGCCAGCGCTCGAGCTTGGCCTGCAGCTCCTCGCCCCGGAACGGCTTCGTGATGTAGTCGTTCATCCCCACGGCCAGGCACCTGTCGAGCTCGTCCTTGATCGCGTGCGCCGTCAGCGCGACGATCGGGACCTGCCCCATCTTGCCCGGGAACAGGCGGATGCGCTCGGTCGCTTCGTAGCCGTCGAGGTGCGGCATCTGGCAGTCCATCAGCACGAGGTCGTAATCCTCCGCCGCGAGCGCCTCCAGCGCCTCCAGGCCGTTGCCGACCGCGGTGACCCGGTAGCCGAGGTGCTTGAGGTGCTCGGTGATGACGACCTGGTTGATCGGGTTGTCCTCCACCGTCAGGATGCGCGCGTTGACCGGCTTGCGCGCGACGCTCTCGGCCTTGGCCGGCGGCGCGCCGGGCGTGAGGGGCACCCGGATCCAGAAGGTCGCCCCCCTCCCCTGCGTGCTCTCGAAGCCGATCTCGCCGCCCATGGCCTCGACGATCCGCTTGCTGATGGCGAGGCCGAGGCCGGTGCCCCCGAAGCGCCGCGACGTCGAGCCGTCGCCCTGCGAAAACAGCTCGAAGAGCCGGCCATGGGCTTCGCGGGGGATGCCGATCCCCGTGTCCCGGATCTGTACGCGGATCTGGCCGTCCGCGGCCGTGTCCGCCTGCACGCTCACCGAGCCTCCCTCCGTGAACTTGACTGCGTTGCCCACCAGGTTCATCAGCACCTGGCGCAGCCGGCCGGGATCGCCGCGTACCCAGACGGGAAGATCGTCCGCCATGAAGAGCTCGAGCGTGGTCCCCCTCGCAATGGCACCCAGGCGCAGGATCTCGACCACCTCGCCGAGCGTCGCCCGCAGGTCGAACGGCACGTCCTCGAACAGGAGCTTCCCCGCCTCGATCTTCGAGAAGTCCAGGATGTCGTCGATCACCCGCAGGAGAGATCCGGTCGAGGACTGGATGAGCCGGGCGTACTGGCTCTGGCGCTCGTCCAGCTCGGTGGCGAGCAGCAGGTCCGAGAGGCCGATGACGCCGGCCATGGGAGTGCGGATCTCGTGGCTCATGTTGGCGAGGAACTGGGCCTTGGCGCGGGCGGTGCGCTCGGCGGCCTCTTTGGCGAGGCGCAGCGCCTCGGCGCGCCGGCGCTCGGTCACGTCGCGGTTGATGCTGATGATCGCGGGCCGGCCCTCGTACTCGACCGTCGCGGCGTTGATCTCCAGGAACATCCGGCTGCCGTCCTTGCGGTACTGGACGGACTCGAAGTTGTGGTAGACGCCCCCCTCCTGAGTCTCCCGGATCTGCTGCTGCCCCCGCGCCACGTCGATCGAGATCGAAGCCAGGCTGATCTGCAGGAACTCGTCGCGCGTGAAGCCGTAGATCTCGCAGGCGCGCCGGTTGACGTTCAGGACCTGCTCGTCCTCGGGGCGGAAGACGATGATCGGGTCGTGGGCGTTCTCGAAGATCTGCCGGTAGTCGCGGCTCGTCCGCTCCAGGGCCCGCGTGCGCTCCGCCACCAGGACCTCGAGCTCGTCGCGGGC
Organism: uncultured Holophagales bacterium; assembly: GCA_963741305.1. GTDB lineage: Bacteria > Acidobacteriota > Thermoanaerobaculia > Multivoradales > UBA5704 > DATMER01. Next base: position 2,720,945 of record CAVUHL010000003.1, read on the forward strand.
CTGCTGCACCTCGACGTGGGCGCGCTCGAGCTCGGCGGCGCGCAGCTCGAGCTGGTGGCGCTTGCGCAGGCCCGACCAGCGGTCCCGGTGCTGCTGCCAGCCGACCCAGAGGAGATAGCAGGTCGCCCCGGAGTTTGCCCAGGCGAGCCAGAACGCCGAAGGCTCGGTCCCGGCCAGCCGGATTACGGTGACGGCCGGCGGGGCGCCCAGCAGCAGGATGTAGAACAGGATGAACGGCAGGGAGTGGAAGTACGTGAAGATCACCATCGCCTCGACACCCAGGGTCGCGGCGAGGGCGAACACCACGAACGGAGCCAGCCCCTTCTCCAGCGTGAGGAAACAGAGCAGGCCGCTGTACAACGCCGCGGTCACCAGCGCGCTGCCGAAGAAGCCCGCCTGCCAGAGACGGGGAGAGCGGTCATAGAAGAGATCAAAGCGCCAGATGAGGATGAGCCGGCCCAGCCCCAGCAACCCGGCGCAGACCAGGATCCCCGAGAACTCTTGCGTGCGGGTCCGGTGCAGGTCCGCGGCCAATCCGAGGAGAGCGATCGCCGCCGGGTAGAGCACGGTGCCGCTTTGCGCGCGCCGGGCCATCTCCTGACACGCAGTTCTCCACACTTCTGGCGAGCGTTCGAGCAATGCCTGACGCAACTAAAATACCCTCGCTACGACCGGATGGGTCCAGTGTAGTCGAGGGGACGGGAGGGGATCAAGCTGCACGCGCTTTGTGGGTAATCCCAGCGCAAAGTCTGGATCGACGGCGGACAGTCGCTGCTCCAGGGCTGAGTTTTCGGACCAAACGGGCAATTCATCGGACAAAGTCCCGAAGTTTTCGGACAGAATCACAGATTCATCGGACAAAAACCCGAATTCATCGGACCAATCGCCGGAGTAATCGGACCACCGGCTGAAGTAATCGGACAGAGCCCCGAAGTTTTCGGACCAACCTCCGAAGTTTTCGGACTGCCGCTCGAAGTTTTCGGACCGCCGGCCGAAGTTATCGGACAACACCCGGGAGTTATCGGACAGCGCCGAGGAGGTATCGGACCACACCCGAGAGTTTTCGGACTGCGCCGTGGAGTTTTCGGACCACCGGCCGAACTTTTCGGACAGCGCTGTGGAGTTTTCGGACAGCTCCCGGGAGTTATCGGACAGCCCGACGCCGGATGAAGTCTGGTAATGAAACCATTTCTTCTCCGCTCCAGATAATCAAACGAATGCAAGAACGGCTACTTGCCGTGATCACTCCGATGTGTTACTCGCGCATCCCTCCGGCCTTGCCGCTAGCACACTGATCGAGCGCCCCACAAGTCCTCACCGAATTTTGTTGTCACGTTTTCTCCGGCCCGCGCACTTGAAGGGCTGCACGAGCCACTTGCAACCTCCTCCGGCCTGTGCCGTATAATCGACGGAAGCAGGTTTGAACAATTTTTTGCTCTAGCAGGACGGGCTGAAGGAGTCTTCGTGCCGACTCTTGGGTATTCCCTGCGCCTCGCGGCGCTCGGGGGAATGGTAGTCCTGTTGTCTTCGCCGCTCCCCGCGTGGTGCGGCGACCCCCAAAACGTGACATATGCGGATCGGATCCCGCTCGAGGACCTGACCGTTGTTGCCATCGATCCGGCCTCCGCTCCCGCGGAGGCCCGGGCCGTCCTCCAGCTTCCCGGCGGCGGGCTTCGCATCGTCGCGGCCGGCGAAGAGCTGCGCGAAGCCGGCGTGCGCATCCGCAAGATCCTCGCGGACCGATTGATCGTCGACGAGGTCGACGGAACCCGGCGGCAGGTCTGGATCTTCCGCGCCCATCCTGGCGAGCGCTCACGCGTTCAAGTGCTCGATCGCGAGCGGCCAGCGCTGCCACCGATTGTCAAACCGCAGGTTTCGGAACCCAGCAAGAGCTCGGGGAATGGGTGAGGCGATGAAAATCCGGACAATCCGCCTGCTGCTGCTGGCCGCGGTGCTCGTGCTCCTCTCTGCCGCAGGCGCGGCAGCGCAGGAGATCGCCTCCGGGGCCCTGACCCTCTCGGGCGACTACGTGGCTGATTTCGTCGAGGACCGCGGCCAGGTCACGGTCCTGCGGCTGTCAGGCAGCTATGACCGCAATCTGCCCGGGGGCCTTGCCAACGTCGAGCCCCGGACCGTGCTCGCCCAGGAGTTCTACAAAAAGCACCCCGACAGCTACGACTTCCTCGTGACCTTCACCACCTTTCCGGTGTCTCTCGGGGAAGCGGTCGGCCTGCACTGGAGCGTGCGCAACGGCGTCCAGGGCATCGGCATCGAGCAGTTCGACAACAGCGGCGGCTTCGGCAGCGACGGGCGGCTCCAGGGCTACATCGACATGGGACCTCTCGCCAGCCACGCGAACGACCCTTTCGACCCGGCGTTCGAGGAGACCCTGAACGTCCTCACCCACGAGATCCTGCACCAGTGGGCGGCGCACGTGCGCTTCCAGCGGCCCGGCGAACCGGAGTCGGACGGCCTGCTCGGCCGCGACGGGTCGCACTGGAGCTTCCTGCTCGACTCGGGCGCCTCCGTGCTCTATGGCAACCAGTGGCGCGACAACGGCGACGGCACGTTCACCACCGACGGCGGCATGAAGTTCTACAGCCCGCTCGACCTCTACCTCGCGGGCTTCCTCGCCGCCGACGAGGTGCCGCCGTTCGTGCTGATCGACAGCCCGGGCTTCGACAGGAACCGCCTGCCCGAGCGTGGGGTCACGGTGACCGGCACCCCGGTCCAGGTGACGATCGAGGACGTGATCAACGCCGAGGGGCATCGGATCCCGTCCGCCTCCGAGTCCCAGAAGGAATTCCGCGCCGCCTTCCTGCTGGTGACCCGGCCCGACGAGACGGTCCCGCAAGCGCAGATCGAGGCCCTGGACCGCATCCGCCGCGCCCTCGTCACCCGCTTCGCGGCGCTGACCGGAGGGCGCGGCATCCTGCACGTCTACCCCGAAGCCGTCCCCGGCGAGGAGACGGGAGCGCCCGACCCGGTGGAGGGCGGCGGGCTGCGCCCCGGCCAGGCCAACCTCTCCGACGCCCTCGCCTGGCTGCGCAGCCGCCAGGGCGCCGACGGCTCCTGGCTCGACACCGCCGGTACCCAGGCGCGCGACAGCGCGATCGTGCTCGCCACCCTGGCCACTTTCGACTCGGCCCTCGAGCCAGGCCAGCGCGCCCTCGCCGTGTCCTGGCTCTCTGGCGTGGTGCCGCCCAACACGGACGCCGCGGCCCGCCTGGCGACCGCGCTCCAGGCGGCAGCCCTCGCCGAGCCCGACCCGGCCCGGAAGGCCGCCGCGAACGCCGCGGCCGAAGCCTTCCGCTCCCGTCTGCGCGAGCGCCAGGGCACCGACGGCGGCTGGGGCCTGAGCACTGGCTATGGCAGCGATCCGCTGGACACGGCCCTCGCCGTCCTCGCCCTCGCCGGGCAGCCCGGCACGCCGTCCGCGGCCCTCGACCGCGCCGGGCAGTACCTGCTCGCCAACCGCGGCGCCGACGGCGCGTGGAGCAACGTGGCCCGCGGTGCGAGCCGCACCGGCGCCACCGTGGCTGCGCTGCGCGCCCTCAAGGCGCTCGGCCGCCATGCCCCGGTCGCCGATGGCGCCCTGACCTTCCTGGCCGCGCGCCAGAACCCCGACGGCGGCTTCGGCGACAGCCCGAGCACGGCCCATGACACGGCCAACGTGCTGCAGACGGTGGTCGAGCTGGGCACCGCGGACCGCATCGACCTGAGCGCCGCGCTGGGTTACCTGACCTCGCGCCAGACCGTCGAGGGCAGCTGGGAGGGGAGCACCTACACGACCGCGGCAGTGGTCTCCGCGCTGCGCCGCCAGGGCACCTTCCCGAACTGGCGCTTCTCCACCCCGCCCGCGGCCGCGCCGGCTTCCCCCCGCGACGGCGAGCGCGTGACCCTGACCCTTACCGTGGCCAACGACGGCCAGGCCGTCACTCCGGCCAGCCTCCTCCGCCTCTTCGACGGCGATCCCTCGTCCGGAGGCACCCCGGTGGGCGACGCGCAGATCCCGCCGATCGCGCCCGGCCGCACGGTCGTGCTCGCCCCCACCTGGGACAGCTTCGGCAAGCCGGGCGAGCACACGCTCTGGGCCGTGCTCGACCCCGACGCGCAGACCGCCGAGATGTCCGAGCTCGATAACCAGGCCTCGATCCGGGTGGCGGTGCAGCCGGCCCCGGCCGGCGCCGAGCTCGAAGTGCGGAGCGTGGACGTGGCGATCCTGCCCGCGCAGCCCTCCACGCTGCCGGTCCTGCTCGGCATCGCCGTGTCCGTGCGCAACCTCGGCCAGACCGCCGCCGCCGCGGTGGCGGTGCAGCTCTGGCACGGACCTCCAGAGACAGGCGAGCTGATCGACCAGGTCACGGTCTCCGTTCCGAGCCGCTCCAGCAGCGCCGCCAACTTCCTTTACGACCTGACCGCGGCCGGCACCACGGCTTTCACCGTGGTCGTCGATCCCGGCAGCGCCATCGCCGAGGCCGACGAGACGAACAACACGGCCACGGCCACGGTCACCACGCAGGCTGCCGTGGACCTCGAGGTCACCGTGGCCGACCTGGCCCTGAGCGGCTCCGCCTACCTCGGCGTGGACGCCACGTTCGAGGCCACCTTCCGCAACCAGGGCACGGTCGATTCCGGCGACGCCGTGGTGCGCTTCTCGGTGGTCCAGGGGAGCACCGTGCGCGAGCTGGGCAGCCGCACGATCCAGCTCGACGCCGGGCAGAGCCTCACCCAGAGCGTGATCTGGCGCGTGGACCTCGAAGGCGAGCTTCAATTCGTAGCCGAGGTCGATCCCGGGGCCACGGTACCTGAGGCCGACGAGACGAACAATTCCGCCTCGCTTGCGTTCACTTCCGGCCAGGTCACCCAGCCCAACCTGGTGGTCTCGCACGCGGACCTGGCCTTCTCGCCCAAGCCCGGCCGCGAGGGGCGGCCGCTGACGGTCACCGCGCTGGTGCGCAACACCGGCGGCCAAGCCGTGACCAACGTCGAGGTGGCCTTCTACCAGGGCAACCCGGCGCAGGCCGCGCCGCGCATCGGCGACATCCAGGTGATCCCCGAGCTGGCGGCGGGCGCCTCGGCCACGGTCAGCCTGACCTGGCCGCGGGTGCCGGACGCCAACGACCGTGTCATCCACGTGGCGGTCGATCCGGACCAGGAGACCGCGGAGTTCTCGGAGAGCGACAACGTCGCCTTCCAGGTCCTGGAAGTCCTCTCCCTGCCCGACGCGGCGCTCTCCTCGGCATCGCTGCGGCTGGAGCCGGGCGTGCCCGCGCCAGGCCAGCCGGTGACCCTGATCGTGACCGTGTCCAACCTGGGCGAACAGGAGTCCGAGGGCCTCGTGGTGCGCGCCTCCGACGGCGGCACGCCGGTGGGCGGCGACCAGGTGATCCCGGTGCTGGCGGGCCGCGGCTCGGCCCAGGCCTCCTTCACCTGGACCTTCGCGGCAGGCTCCGAGGCGCGGCCGATCGTAGCCGTGGCCGATCCGGACGGCGCCGTGGAAGAGGGCTCGGAGAGCAACAACTCGGCCGGAGTCGAGGTGTCGGTCCAGGACGGCGACTTCTTCGCCACCAACCGCTACTTCTCGCCCAACGGCGACGGCGTCAAGGACACGACGCGCTTCTTCTTCCGCCTGGGCGCGCCCGCGGACGTGACCGTCGAGGTGGTGAGCCCCAAGGGCGAGGTGGTACGCCGGCACACGGGGCCGGAGCTCGCCGGCATCGAGAGCGGCAGCTATGAGTGGGACGGCCGGGACGAGCGCGGCCTGCTGGCGCCCGACGGCGGCTACAGGCTGCGCGCCGTCGGCCCGGGCGGCGCCGAATTCGGTGTCGCCGTGGCAACCCTCGACACCGACCGCTGGCCGCTCCTCAAGGCCATGGGCACACCGTACGCAAGCTTCCAGAACCTGACCTGCGACCTGCCCAGATCTTTCTCCGAAGTGGTCAGCAGCGACGACGGCCAGTGGCTCTTCCTCGACCGGTGGACCCACGGCGACCCCGCGTACCCGCCCGCGATCTACCGGATGAACGAGGCCGGCGGCGACCTGCGGCCAATCGCTCCCTCGCCGGACGGCGGCTTCGCGGTCTCGCCCGACGGCTCCAGGATCGCCTTCTCCGACTCGACCCTCTGGATCACCAACTCGGACGGCAGCGGGCTGCGCGAGATCTGGGACGGAGATAGCTACTGGCACGGGTTCACGCCCGGCGGCGAGGCCGTGGTCACGATCACGGACGAGCGGATCGTATCCGTGCCCCTCGACGGCTCGGCGCCGCGGATCCTGTTCGCCATCAACCCCGCCAACGACTACGAGACCATCGGCGACTCCTACTTTTCGCCCGACCGTCGCACGGTGATCTTCCCACTCTGGACGAGCTACGAAGCCGGCGAATACCGGGTCCTCGACGTGGAAACCGGACAGGTGGCCGCGCTGGCAACCTTCGCGGAGTCCTACTGGGACCATTTTGCGTGGTCGCCCGATGGCACACGCGTGGCCGTGGCCGAGCCGCGCCTGGGCCGTATCCTGGTCCGCGACACGGCCGGCAACCTGATCCGCGCCTTCCCGATCCCGGCCCAGTCGAGATCTTCGGTTCCGGAGTACGAGCCTGAGGGGCCATTCACCAGCGGCACGCCGCGGGTCCACTACGTCTTCCGGCCCACCTGGGGGGATACGGGGAGCGAGCTGGCGGCGCTGGTGGCGTATGAGGAGGATGGCGAGCGCTACGCAAACATCATGCGCTTCGACCTGACCACGGGCGAGGCCGAGCCGGTGCTCTGGCTCGAGCCTTCCGCAGGCGGCAACCAGTCCTACCACGTCTCCACCTGGGACGGCTCGTCCTGGGTCGAGCGGGGAGAGTTGCACTACGGCTTGGCCTACCAGGAACAGCGGCTGGACCTGTCGCGCTTCCTGCCGGACCCCGCGGGCGAATTCAAGGTGCGCATCCGCCAGACCGGCCTCGAGGCAGCTCACGTCGATACGGTCGCGCTGGTCGCCGGACGCCGCCCGCTGGAGCCCGCCTCGGCCGTCCGGCTCGGCGCCGGAACCGACATGCGCGCCGCCTTGGCCGGCCACGACGAAGAGGTGGTCGACCTCCACGAAGCCGAGATGGAGGTCCGCTGGGCGGACGTTCCCCCCAACCGCCGCTTCTTCCTCTCGCTGACCGCGCGCGAGGAGGGCGACCTGAACGCGCGCGGCGCGCGTCCGTTCACCTATCCCGCTGCCGAAGACGGGGCCTACACCCATGTGCTGGGCGGCGCCACGGCGCTCGTGGCCGACGGCGAACAGACCGCCGCGGACGATCTGCCCGGCATCCTCTTCTCCGAGGTCACCCGGCCCGAGACCGGCCATCCGGCCGAGGTGGTCTGGGGCTACGTCAAGAGCGACGGCGAGCACATCTACGCCGCCCTCGACTTCACGGTGGACAACACGCTGGACGGCGAGCGCGACTGGGGCGCCCTCCAGGTGGCCATGCCAGAAGGCTGGAAGGAGTTCCGGGTCACTGCGTCGGACGACCGCTGGGGCAAGGCCGGCTTCATCCGCACCGGCAAGGTCGGCCACACGCACAAGTACTACGAGTTCAAGGTCCCGCTCTCCGAGATCGAGGCCGCCGCGGGCTCCACGGTGAAACTGCGCTTTCAGGCCTACGGTACCGCCGCGCTGCTCGACGGCGAGGAGCTGCTGCCCTGGAACACCTCCGGCTCCCCCCTGTACTGGGCGCCCTTCGAGCGCACGCTGGTCTACAACTCGAGGAACGAGGTCTGGGCCATCTTCCTCGACGAGGACAAACGCCTGCAGCGCTTCCCCGGCGGTTCCTTCGATCCCTCCTACGTCACACTGCCGGTAGTCGCGCCGGCCTTCGCGCCCAATGGCAAGCGCCTGTTCTTCACGAGCGACCGCGATTCGGACAACCCGGAGAGCCCCTGCTTCGAGCGGGCTTCCTATAGCGTCTTCGCCTTTGACTCGCTGCTCAACCTGACGGCCTCGCTGCGGCCGCGCCGCTCCACCGCGGCGGGCGGCATCCTCCTCGAGGGATCGGCGGCCGACCTCAACTTCGCGCGCTACACGCTGGAGTACGCCAGCACAGCCGCGCCCACGGTCTGGCGGCCGATCGCGCCGCCCTCCCCGACCGATCTCGTGGACGGCCGCTTCGGCACCTGGGTACCCCCCGCCCCCGGCTCGTACCTCGTGCGCCTCACCGCCGAGGATCTGGCGGGCAACGTCCGCAGCCGCGTCAAGCGGGTCTCTTGGGCCGACACGCCGGCCCTCACCGACCTGTACACCGAGCCGGCCTACATCTCGCCCAACGGCGACGGCGTGCAGGACCAGATGGTCCTCCACTACCGCGTGCTCGAGCCAGTCCACCTGGAAATCTCGATCTTCGACGAGGACGGCGGCCGCGTGCGCACGATGCAGCGCGACCACAGCCTCGTCGGCGCCGAGTTCGAGGTGTCCTGGGATGGCCGCGACGGCCGCGGGCTACCGGTATCCGACGGCGAGTACCGCATTACGATCGAGAGCTACGAGTTCTTCGTGGTGGTCGACAACACGCCGCCGAAGGTGACCGCCCAGGCCCTCATCAAGGCCGGGTGCGGCCCGCAGAGGGCGCCATTCCGTCTTCAGACCCTAGCGGTGGCGCCGATGCTGAGCTTCGGGGTCAAGGACGTCAACTTCGACGGGCTGTCGGTCGAGACCGGCGAGGGCGCGTCGCCCTCGCGCTGGCTGCCGCTCTTCAGCTCCTCGGTGAACTCGGCGGACCAGGGCTACGGCATGCCGGTCTCCGCGTTCGTGAACCACCGGTTCCGCGTGGAGGGCCGGGACAAGGCCGGCAACCGCGCCCTGGCGGCCACGGCGCTGGGCTCCGAGTCGATATTCCTGCGTTCCTTCGGCCCCCACCGGCTGCTGCCGGACGGCAAGCTCGCGCAGCTGGTTTCCATGTGCGGCGCCCCGCTGCTCTTCGAGAAGGGCGCGATGCGGCTGGCCTTCACGGAGTCGGTGCGCGCGCAGACCGACTCGCTGACCATCCAGTTCCAGCCGGTCCCGGCCACCGGTCCACTGAACCCGAACGGCTGGATCGACGCCCCGGTGCAGGCGCTCGGGAGCAAGGACGGCGAGGTCGAGGCGGTCTGGGATCTGGCCGGCGTCCTGCCGGGCGTCCCCACTGCCGCCCGTCTGCGGCTCAAGGATGCCGCCGGCGGCGTGCACTTCTCCGGTCCCTTCACGTTCGAGGTCGATGGAGTTCATCTTGACCGCGATCCCCTTTCCTCGGCGCTCCTCGAGAGGATCTCCGAGGAGGAGCCCGCGCTCGCCAGTTCCCTGGCGCGCCTCCTCTCCCGGACCGGCCTCGATCCCGACCAGGACCTGGTGCTGTGGGGCCGCGAGCTCATCACCGCCCCGCTGCACGAGCTGAAGCTGGTGGCCAGCAGCCAGCAGGACCCGCGCTACGCCGTTCCGAAGGCCGTTCCCGTGCTCGCCATGGAGTCCGACGGCGTCTTCATCGTCAACCCCGCGGACTGGGCGGCTTGCATCACCTACTCGGCCAGGGCGGTGGGCATTACCCAGGTCCTGCCGGAGCCCGACCCGATCACGGGTCTCGACCGGCGGACTTCGGAGTCCGACCGGAGGCAGTACCAGCTGTCCTGCCTCCAGATCGACGCAAAGTGGGACCCCGTCCCGGTAGGCGAGTGCAACGCGCCGCGCTTCTCCACCCGGCGGACGCTCCGGCTCACACCAAAAAGTCTGGACGGCAAGGGGCTCCAGATCCTCACCCTGTCCGAGCGGGCGCAGGGAGTCCTCTACAGCGTCAATCGCCCGCAGAACGGCACCACCTACGAGTTCCAGATCGAGACCTTGGACTACCCCGAGGGCAGGATCGACCTGAAAGCGCGCGTCACCAATGTCGACGGCAAGGAGGAGACCGCCGACGTTTCCCTGATCGTCGACCACACGCCGCCCCAGATGGCCATCACCTACCCTATCGAAGGGCAGCGGATCTGCGGCATCCAGCGCAACGGCCGCAACGTCATGGACGTGCTGGCCCGCATCGACGATGCGGGCGGCGCCGCCATGCGCCTCGACCTGCTCAACGCCTCTGGCTCGGAGCGTCTGGAAACGCTCGCTCCGAACCCGCCCGCAGGCGTGCTCGACGTCTCGGACGGCATCGCCCTCGAGAGATTCCAAGGCAACGGTTGGAGCTACATCAAGACCCAGTTCTCCAAGGGCTCCGAGCGGCTCATTGGCACCGTGGCCGCGACGTATGGCGGGTTCATCGCCCACCTGGAGGTGGTGGACAACGGAGGCTTCCGTCTCTGCACGGACACTTCCTTCTATTTCGACGGCTTCGTCGAAGGCACCAGGGCCACGCGCAACCTCGGGATCTTCTCGCCCAACGGTGACGGCAACCTGGACGAGGTGACAGCCTCCTTCGAGTCCACCGAGCTCACGCTCGTGGACGTGGATGTCCATCCGGGCAAGCTCGATCCCAAGGATCCGAGGGAGTGCCTCAAGGACGGCGCCCGGGTGCGGAGCCTGGTCTCTGGCCTGACGGTGCCGGAGGGAGGCTCCGCGGCCTGGGACGGCCGCAACGACGGCGGCACCCGCGTGGCCGACGGCCTTTACGCGATGGTGGTCTCCTTCCGTGACGCCTGCGGCAACCTCGAGGAGGAGAGGGTCTGTGTCGAGGTCGACACGACCCCGCCGCAGCTCGCCATCGCCTACCCGCGCCCGGGCGATCCGCTGCCCATGGTCATCGAAGTCATGGGCTCGGTGAACGACCGCAACCTCGACCTCTGGTTCGCCGAGTTCGGCGAAGGCGGAGACCCGGACACCTGGGGCAGCCTCGGAACGGGCAACCGGTCGCGCGACACCGAGCTCCTGGCGGCCTGGAACACGTTCGGCCTGGGCGGCGACTACACCCTGCGCCTGCGCGCCCGCGACAGCGCCGCCAACGAGGCGGAGACCCGCGTGCAGCTCCTGATCGCGGCGCCGTCCGACCTTATCTCCTACCTGGAGGCCGGACCGCGGCCGTTCTCGCCCAACGGCGACGGCCGGCGCGAGCAGGCCGCCATCCGCTTCGGCCTGGTCAACCCCGCGCGGGTCGACCTGTCCATCCTCAGCACCGGCGGCAACGTGGTCCGAAAGATCCTGGAAGACGTGCCGCTCCCGGCCGGCGCCGCGCTGCGGACCTGGGACGGCCTCGCCGACAACGGGGCCGAGCTGGCCGATGGCCTCTGGCGCGTCGAGCTCGTCGCCCGTTTGGCGAGCAACCCGCTGGTGACCCAGCGCGAGGAGGTCTCGGTCCTGCTCGACCGCACGCCTCCCGTGCTCTCCCTCTCCCGTCCGAGCACCGCGTTCGTGCCCGGCGCCGGTCCGATCGTCGGCTCCATCGGCGACGAGAACCTCGTGGAGTACGTCCTCTCCCTGACGAGCACGCCGGACGCTCCGGCCTGGGAGGAGATCGCCCGCGGCTCCCGTAACCAAAACGCGGCCAACCTCGGCTCCCTGCAGGGGCTCGAAGAGGGCGAGTACGCCGTCCGGCTCGAAGCCGACGACGAAGGCGAGATCCACAGCGGCCTCGTGTTCCGCTTCACGGTGGACAACACGCCGCCCAAGGTAACCCTGTCCGTGCCCGCGGCAAATGCCGTCCTGGGCAAGGCCGGCGGTCCCGTTCCGGTCGCCGGCGAGGTGGAGGAAGACCACCTCGATGCCTGGAGGCTCGAGTACGGCGCGGGCGACTCGCCCTCGGCCTGGACCTCCCTGGCCACGGGCGCGGCCCTGCCGCTGCCGCTGCCGGTACACGGCTGGCACCTCACCAGCGTGGCCGACGGCCTCTACACCCTGCGCCTCGTGGCCGTGGACAAGGCCGGGCACACGACCGAGGCCAAGGTCAAGATGACGGTGGACAACACGCCGCCGCAGGTGGCCATCACGGCCCCCGCGGACAACGGCTTCGTCACCGGCCCCATGGCCGTGACCGGCACGGCCTCCGATCCGCACCTTCTGGAGTACCGCCTGGCCGTGGCTTCCGGCACGTCCGGCAGCTTCTCCGAAGTCGGCGGCGGCAGCGCCTCCGTCAACACGGGCGAGCTCTTCCAGTGGCTCGCGCTGCCGCCCGACGGCGCAGCGGTGCTCCGCCTGCTCGCCACCGACACCGCCGGCAACCAGGCCGAGACCACGGTGAGCGTGACCCTCGACGTGCTGCCGCCGGCCGCGCCGCAGCTCACCGCCTTGCTGGAGAACCGGCGCGACGCCCGCCTGACCTGGACGGCCAATACCGAGCCCGACCTGGCCGGCTACTTCGTCTACCGCGACGGCGCGAAGCTCAACGCGCAGCCGCTGATCGCGACGGTCTATGTCGACGCCAACCTCGGCGAGGGGAGCTTCGTCTACACGGTCCGCGCCGTGGACCGCGCCGGCCAGGAGAGCGAGCGCTCCAACTCCGCCTCGGTCCAAGTGGACGCCACGCCTCCCGAAACCGCGCTGTTCCGGCCCGCACAGAACGCCCGCGTGACCGGCATCGTGGACGTGACGGGCACGGCCTGGAGCCTGTCCGATTTCAAGGAATACCGCCTGTACGTGGGTCCGGGCGACGGCTCGGCCGGCCGCCAGCTCCTGCGCAAGTCACCGGTGCCCGTGCGCGGCGGCGACCTCTCCCAGTGGGACACGACCGCCCTCGCCGAAGGGGCTGTCTACACCCTGCGCCTGGAGGCCGAAGACCTCTCGGGCAACGTGGCGGTCCAGCAGGTCCAGGTGACCGTGGACAACCTGCCGCCGGCCGCACCGACCGGCCTCGCGGCCACGCCCTCCGGCACCACCGCGAACGTCGCCTGGAACGCCAACACCGAGCCCGACCTTCGCGGCTACGTGCTCTACCGCGACGGCCGCATCGCCAACTCCGGCGGCGCGCCCGTGATCGAGCTCGACCCCTTCATCCTCGTGGCCAGGACCTTCGCCGACACCGGGCTGCCCGACGGCACCTTGACCTACGAGGTCTATGCCATCGACCAGGCGGGCAACCTGAGCGCCCCCTCGGCGCCCGCGCAGGTCACGCTCGACAACCGCGCCCCGTCCGCGCAGATCGTCCAGCCGGCCGACGGCGCCGAGGTCGAAGGCAACGTCTACATTCTGGCGACGACGCCGGATACGGATGTGGCCCGCGTGCTCTTCCAGTGGAAGCGCCCGGCGGATGCGGCCTGGACCGAGGTGGCCGCTGCCGACACCACCGCTCCGTGGGAGGTCGTCTGGAATACCGAGGGCCTCGCCTATGGGGAGTACCAGCTGCGTGCCGTGGCCACCGACCAGGGCGACCGCACCGACCCGGCGCCCGCGGCGATCGCGGTCGTCTTCACCGATCTGACCAAGCCGCCCGCAGTCGATCTGACCGCCCGCGTCGACGGCGGCGACGTGCGCCTGACCTGGGCCGCGGCCACGCCGGCCGAGCCTGACCTGGCCGGCTACCACGTGGACCGCACGGACGAGACCGGCTACACCGAGCGCCTGACCGCCGCGCCGATCGCCGCCACCACCTATGTCGACGCCGGCCTGCCCGACGCGGTCTGGCACTACGCAGTGATTGCCGTGGACACCACTGGCAACGAGTCCGATCCATCGGAGCGCGAGGCCGTGGTCTACACACCGGTGCTCGAGCAGCCGTACACGCCGACGCCGGACGCGGCCACGGTGCTCGCGGGTACAGGCATCGGCGCCGCCGACGTGACCGGCACCGCGGTCCGCGGCTCCGGCACCGCGCCGCTGCCCGCCGCCACGGCGGACGACAAAGGCCGGTTCAGCCTGGCCGGGCTCGCCCTGGAGCAGGGCGCGAACACCTTCACCGTGCGGCTGCGCGACGCTGAGGGGAACCTCAGCAAGGCCGCGTCCGTGCGCGTGGTCGCCGACACGCCGCCGTCCGCCCCGACCGGGCTCGCGGCCGCCCAGCCCTCGACCTACCAAGTCGACCTGACCTGGAACCCGAACCTGGAGGCCGACATCCTCGGCTACCGGCCCCTCCGGGACGGCGAGCCGCTGCTTGCCGAGGCGCCCATGACGGACCGGTCCGCCACGTCCCCGACCGACTCGCCCGAAAACGCCGTGGACGGCGATCCGGGTACCACCTGGTGGGCGGAGCCGGTCTACCTCCCGGGTGCGCGGCTCGAGGTCTCGTGGCCGGAGCCCCGGATCGTCACCGAGGCGCGCATCCTCTGGGGGAGCTTCCAGGGACAGACCTACTTCGCCTCGGACTTCGACGTCGAGGCCTGGGACGGCCAAGCCTGGGTGCCTCTAGCGAAGGTGCGCGGCAACGGTCAGGCCGAGAGCACGTTCCGTCTCGCTCCTAGCTATCGCACCGACCGGCTGCGCCTCACGATGCTCGCAGGCCCGGACAACGTGGAAGTGGCCGAACTCGCCGTGCTCGCGCAGCCCTACACCGCAAGCCCGGCGTGGACCGACACCGCTCCCGATGGGCGCCACGCTTACACGGTCACCGCCGTCGACCTGTCCGGTTTCGAGAGCGCGCCGTCCGCATCGATCGAGGTCCCGGTGGGAGACGTCACGCCGCCCGCTCCGGTTATCCTCGCCGGCACGGTCGACGGCAGCCGGACCACGCTGACCTGGACGGCGAGCGCGGAAGCGGCCCGATTCGACCTGTACCGCGACGGCACGCGCGTGGTTTCGGTGCCCGCCCCCGGCCTCACCTACAGCGAGGTCGTGGCCAACGGCGTCTACCACTACGTCGTGATGGCGGTGGATGCCGCGGGCAACGCGGCCGCGCCCTCGAACGAGGTCGAGCTCACGGTCGCCGTGGCGCCGCCGCCGGCTCCGGTCGGCCTCACCGTGACCCCCGTGCCCGCGGGCGGAGCCCTGAACCTGGCCTGGACGCCGAGCCCAGGCACCCAGCCGGTCTCCTGGCGTATCCTCCGCGGCACGGCCGCGGGCGGCCCCTACCAGGTGCTCGTCACCGTGCCGGTCACCACCACGGCCTATCGCAACACCGGCCTGACCAACGGCCTGACCTACTGGTACGTGATCGCCGCGCTCGACGGGGCGGGCAACGTCAGCGCCTTCTCCAACGAGGCGAGCGGCGTGCCGTCCGACGACGTGGCACCGGGCGTGCCATTCCTCTTCTACCCCACCATCCCGGGCGTGCCGTTCACCACGGACCAGCCGAAGGCGACCGTGATCGGCTCGGCCGAAGCCGGCATCCAGGTCGTACTGCTGCGGGACGGCCAGCCGGTGGCGACCGCCACCGCGCTCGCCGCCGACGCCGCCTCGTCCTTCAACTCCGGTGGGATCGAGCTGCCGATGCCGTCGCCCGACGGCCGATACTTGTGGTACCCCTTCCATAACTTCGGCTCCCAGTTCCTTGACCTGGAGACGGGCTCCTCCGCATCAGACCTGCCGGTGGGAGGTCCGGGACGGTGGTTCCCCGACGGCCGGAGCATTGCCTCCGCCGACGAATACGGCACCATCAGCACCTATCGCCTCGCGGACGGCGAGGTCCGGGAGCTGGCTGCGATCGACACCGCCCTCGTAGCCCTGCCCTCCCCCAACGGCCAACGCCTGGCCGTGGTGGGCACCCGCGAAGGTCAATCCGGCCTGTGGCTCTACGATCTCGGGTCCTCGGCCTGGACACGTCTCGTCAATGCCTCGCCCGACAGCTTCCACACCGGCGCGATGAGCTGGTCGCCGGACGGCTCGGCACTGGCCGTGCTGCGCACCTCGCCTTCCTACCAGGTGCAGGTGGTGGATGCGGCAACGGGCGCCGCCGTGACGGTGGAAAGCCAGGCGGGCTACAGCGCTCCCGACTGGTCGCCCGACAGCGGGGAGCTCCTCGCCACTTCCGTCGCGGACGGTTCGGAGCAGGTCGTACGCGTGCTCCCGGACGGCAGCGGCCGTCAGCCGGTCACCTTCGGCCCCGGCGACCATCGCTCGCCCCAGTGGTCGCCCGACGGCGGCTCGGTGGCCTGGATCTCCGATAGCGGCGTCTTCGTCCAGCCCGCAGACGGCGGCGAGGCGCGGCAGGTACACACCGGCTCCGACGGCGAGCTGGAGTGGACGCCCACCGGCCACCTCTTCCTGCGCAGCAGCTCCGTGGAGCGCATCGTCCTCGCCGGCCGCGTGACCTTCCCCGGAGTGGACCTGGAGGACGGAGACAACGTCCTCACGGCGGCGACCCGGGACGGCGAAGGCAACCAGAGTGCCCCGTCGCCGGCCATCGTCGTGACCGTCCTCGCCAGCCGGCCCGACCTGTCCGTGTCGGACACCGGCATGACCGTCCTGCCGCAGGTGCTCGTCTCCGGCGGCACCGCTCGCGCCACCGCGGTGGTGCGCAATGTGGGCGTGGGCGCATCTTCGTCCACAGAGCTGACCTTCGTGGTCCTGACCCCGGACGGTCCGCCCGTGACCGTGGCGGAGCACGTGGGGATCGGCGCGATCGCACCGGGCGCCTCGCTGGCGGTGTCCGCCGAATTCTCCCTGACCGGAGCAACCGGCCGCTACACGCTGGTGGCGGTGGTCGATCCCGCCGACACCCTGGACGAGTCCGACGAGACGAACAACCTGGCGTCGAAGGAATTCACCGTCCTCGCCGACGCCGCCCCGGCGCTCTTCGCCGCCACCGACCGGCCGGTCTACGCGGTCGGCGAGGACGTCCGGATCTCCCTGGAGGCGGTCAACGGCGGACAGTCGTTCACCGGCCGTCTCGAGATCGCCATCGAGGACGCTGCCGGCTTCCTGGTCGAAAATCTGCCGGGCTTCGACGTGACCGTTCCGAGCGGCGGCAGCCTGCTCCGCGAGGCGGTCTGGACCCCGGTGGACGTGCTGGCCGGCGCCTACCGCGTCCATGCACGCCTGGGCAACGTTGCAGAAGCCACGGCGGCCTTCACCCTCGGCAGCTCGGCGCAGGTCACGGCCGAGCTCGCTGCCGACCGCGCCACCTACGTCATCGGCAGCACGGCCCGGCTCACCGGCAACGTGGCCTACCGCGCTGGCAACGAGGCGCTCACCGGCGTGGTGGCCCTCGTCCAAGTGCTGCCCGAGGCTGGCGGCTCTCCGGTCGCCGAATTCACGCGCACCCTGGGCGACCTGCTGCCCGGGGCGGGTGGCAGCGTCACCGCGGACTGGCTCACCACCGGAGCGGTGGCGGGCGGCTACCGAGCCCGCATCGAGGTAAGGCAGGGCGAGCGTGTCCTGGCTACTGCCGAGACACGGTTCGACCTGGCCGCCCAGGCGCCGCGGGTGACCGGCACGCTGACCCTCTCCAGCCGCACCCCGGCGTGGGGCAGCCCGGTGACCGCCACCCTCTCCGTCCGCCTGACCGGCGGCGCGGCCCTCTCGCAGGTGCCCGTGCGCGTCGTGGTCCTCGAACCGGCAGGGAACGAGACTCTGGCCACCCAGCCGTTCCAGCTCGACCTGCCGGCATCCGGCGCCGCGGTGCAGCGCTCCGCGCCGTTCGACGCCGGCGCACTCGGCCTCGGAGGCCGCCTGGCCATGCTCGAAGCCGACGTGAACGGCCAGACCGTGACGCTCGACGTCGAGAGCCTCACCGTGCTCGACCTCACGCCTCCCACGGTGGCGATCGTTCAGCCGCTGGCGAACGCTACGACCGATCCGGACGTCGAGGTCGTCGTAACAGCACGCGACTCGCTGTCGCCGCTCGGACAGGCCGAAGTGAGCCTGGACGGCGGCGCCTGGTTGCGCATGTCCGTCCGCGACGCCGCCAACGGCCGATTCGCCCGGTCCTTCGCCGATCTCGCCCAGGGCGAGCACCGGCT
The DNA here is from genome assembly GCA_963741305.1 of uncultured Holophagales bacterium. Classification (GTDB taxonomy): domain Bacteria; phylum Acidobacteriota; class Thermoanaerobaculia; order Multivoradales; family UBA5704; genus DATMER01. Next base: position 2,738,705 of record CAVUHL010000003.1, read on the forward strand.
CAAGGCCCGCGCGTTCGATGCATGGGGCAACGTGGCGGAGACCGCCGAGATCGCCTTCACGGTCAGCGTGGCCGCCGATCCGGTGCTCACCGCAATCAAGACGGACGCGCTGGCCGTCGACCTCGACGGCGACGGCATCCCCGAGCCGGGCGACACGATCGAGTACACGGTCGTCGTCGGCAACACCGGCAGCGCCCCGGCCACCGACGTGGTGGTCGTCGATCCGGTGCCGGCGCACACCGCCGTGGTGCCCGGCTCCGTCACCACGACAGCAGGGACCATCGAGAATCAGGATCCGCCGCGGGTCGCCCTGGGCGAGCTCGCCGCGGACGCCGAGGAGACGATCACCTTCCGTGTGACGGTCGTCTCTCCCTTGCCGGCCGGCGTGAGCCAGGTCGTCAACCAGGCCACGGTCACCAGCGCCGAGCTGCCCGCCGTTCTCTCCGACGATCCGGACCTCGGCGGCGCAGCCAATCCGACGGCCACCGCCATCACCGCCGCGCCGCGCCTCGTGGCCGAGAAGACCGATACCCTCGCAATCGACGCGGACGAGGACGGCCAGCCGAGCCCGGGCGACACCATCGAGTACACCATCCTGGTCCGCAACACCGGCAACTCCGGGGCCACGGGCGTGATGCTGAACGATCCGGTGCCGACGCACACCACCCTGGTGTCCGGCTCGAACCAGGCCGATCTCGGCACGATCGCGGGCGGCGCCAGCGCGACCGTCGCCTTCCGCGTGCGGATCGACTCGACCGTGCCCGCGGGAGTGCACCAGATCTCCAACCAGGGCACGGTTACCAGCAACCAACTGCCGGCCGTCCTCACGAATGATCCGGACGCCACCGGCCCGACCGTGACGCCGATCACGGCCGCGCCGAGCCTCACCGTCACCAAGACCGACGTGCTCTACCAGGACGCCGACAACGACGGCACCGCCTCTCCAGGCGACGCCCTGCTCTACCAGATCACCGTCGCCAACGGCGGCAACACCTCGGCCACCAGAGTGGAGCTGGCGGATGCAATCCCCGCCCACACCGCAATCGAAGCGGGCTCGGTCCAGACCTCTCAGGGTTCCATCACTTCCGAGGAGCCGGTGGCAATCGAAATCGGCGAGATCGTGGCCGGAGCCAACGCCACGGTCAGCTTCCGCGTGCGGATCGACTCCACCGTGCCGGCCGGAGTGCGCGAAGTCTCCAACCAGGCTTCCCTCGCCAGCGCCGAGTTGCCCGCCGCCCTTTCCGACGATCCTGATGCCGGCGGCGACGCCGACGCGACTGTTACTCCGATCGCGGCGGCGCCGCGCCTGAGGGCCGAGAAAACCGACGCCCTGGCGGTGGATGCCAACGGCGACGGCGTGCCGAGCCCCGGCGATACGGTCGAGTACACGATCGTGCTGCGCAACACGGGCAACACCCCGGCCACGGGAGTGGAGATCCACGACCCGGTTCCGACGCGCACCGACGTGGTGGCCGGATCGGCCTCCACGACCCTGGGCACGATCGAAGCCGAGTCTCCGCTGCACGTAGCGGTCGGCGAGCTGGCCGCCGCGGGCCAAGCCACCGTGGTCTTCCGCGCCCGGATCGACGCGGTGGTCCCGGCGGGCGTGCGCCAGGTCTCCAACCAGGCCACCATCCTCAGCTCCGAGCTACCGGCCGTCCTCTCCGACGATCCGGGTGCCGGCGGCGCCGCCGATCCGACCGTGACGCCGATCCAGACGGATCCGCTCCTGAACGCGGAGAAGATCGACGCGCTGGCGATCGACGCCGACGGCGACGGCTCCCCCAGCCCGGGCGACACCCTCGAGTACACGGTCACCGTCCGCAACACCGGCAGCGGGCCGGCCACGGATGTCCTGGTGGTCGATCCGGTGCCTGCGCACACCACCGTCGTGCCCGGCTCGGTTGAGACGACTGCAGGGACCGTGGAGTCCCAGGACCCGCCGCGGGTCGCCTTGGGCGAGCTCGCCGCGGGCACCGAGGCCACGATCGCCTTCCGCGTGACGGTCGCCTCTCCCCTGCCGGCCGGCGTCAGCCAGGTCGTCAACCAGGCCACAGTCACCAGCGACGAGCTACCGGCCGTCCTCTCCGACGATCCGGACCTCGGCGGCGCGGCCGATCCCACGGCGACCGCCATCACCGCTTCGCCACGGCTCGTGGCCGAAAAGACCGACGCCATCGCGGTGGACGCCGATGGCGACGGCCAGCCGAGCCCCGGCGACACGATCGAGTACACCATCCTCGTCCGCAACACCGGCAACTCCGAGGCCACGGGCGTGACGCTCGACGACCCAATGCCGGCGCACACCACCCTGGTGTCCGGCTCCAACCAAGCCAATCTCGGCAGCATCCAGGGCGGCACCGACGCGACCGTGACCTTCCAGGTACGGATCGACTCGACCATGCCGGCGGGCGTGCACCAGATCTCCAACCAGGGCACGGTCACCAGCAACCAGCTGACCGCCGTCCTCACGGACGATCCGGATGCCGCCGGAGCCGCCGACCCGACCGTCACCCCGATCACGGCGGCACCGAGCCTCACTGTCACCAAGACCGACGTTCTCTTCGAGGACGCCGACGACGATGGCGCGGCCTCGCCAGGCGACACCTTGCTCTATCAGATCGCCGTCGCCAACGGCGGCAACACGTCGGCCACCGGAGTGGAGCTGTCCGACGCCATCCCGGCCAACACGGCCATCGTGGAGGGCTCGGTCCAGGTCCAGGGCACGGTGGTGTCCGAAAGCCCCGTGCAGGTCGAGATCGGCGAGATCGCGGCAGGCTCCAGCGCAACGGTCAGCTTCCGCGTGCGCCTCGACTCGACCGTGCCGGCCGGAGTGCTCGCCGTCTCCAACCAGGCGGCCGTTACCAGCAGCGAGCTGCCTGCCATCCTCTCCGACGATCCGGACGCGGGCGGCGATACCGATCCGACCGTCACCCCGATCGCGGCCGCGCCGCGCCTGAGCGCCGAGAAGACGGATGCGCTCGTCCTCGACGCCGACGGCGACGGTTCCCCGAGCCCGGGCGACACGATCGAGTACTCGGTCGTGCTACGCAACACCGGCAACACCCCGGCAACCGGCATTCTGCTCCACGACCCGGTGCCGACGCGCACGTCGGCGGTGGCCGGCTCCATCTCCACGACGCTGGGCACGATGGAATCCGAATCGCCGCTGCGGGTGTCCATGGCCGAGCTCGCCGCGGGTGGCGAGGCGACCGTGGTCTTCCGGGTGCGCATCGACGCCACGGTGCCGGCGGGCACGCTGGAAGTCTCCAACCAGGCCTCGATCATGAGCAACGAGCTGCCCGCCGTCCTGTCCGACGATCCCGACGCGGGCGGAGCCGCCGACCCGACCGTCACCGCGATCACCGCGGCGCCGCGCCTGGTGGCCGAGAAGACCGCCCTCCTGGCCGTGGACGCGGATGGCGACGGATTCCCGAGCCCGGGCGACACCCTGGAGTACTCGCTGGCGATCCGCAACCTCGGCAACACCGGCGCCACCGGCGTGGCCCTCGCCGATGCGATTCCGGCCCTCACCACCGTCGTCCCGGGCTCCGTGATCGCGAGCGCCGGCAGCGTGGAGTCCGAGTCGCCGGTCGAGGTGTCGATCGGCACCCTGGATGCGGGCGCCACCGCCTCGGTCTCCTTCCGCGTGACGGTGAGCAACCCGTTCCCCGGAGCCTTGCGCACGGTCGTCAACCAGGGCACGGTGACCAGCGCCGAGCTGCCGGACGTGCTCACGGACGATCCGGCCGTGGCCGGCACCGCCGATCCGACGGTGACTGCCGTCACGGCGGCACCGCGGCTCGCGGTGATCAAGACCGACGTGCTCTTCGAGGATGCCGATGGCGAGGGCGCAGCCTCGCCGAACGACGCCCTCCTCTACCAGATTACGGTGACCAACAGCGGCAACACGACGGCCACCGGCCTGCTCCTGGAAGATCCGATCCCGGCCGACACGGCCATCGTCCTTGACACGGTCCAGGCCTCCCAGGGCATGGTCCTCAACGAGAGCCCGGTGGTGGTCGACCTCGGAGACGTGGCGGCAGGCGCCTCGGCCACCGTGAGCTTCCGCGTACGGATCGCCTCGCCGATCGCGCCGGACGTGACCGCGGTGTCAAACCAGGCCACGGTTACCAACGTCGAGCTGCCACCGGTCCTGAGTGACGATCCGGACACTCCGCAGGCCGGTGACCCCACGGCGACCCCGATCGTGATCACGCCTGCCATCGCGATCGGTGGCGCCGCTGTCGACGAGGACGCGGGCACGGCGGAGCTCGCCGTGACCCTGTCGGTCCCGTCCAACCAGGCGATCGAGGTCGAGTACGGCACGGCAGACGGCACGGCCACGTCGGGTGTGGACTACACCTCCGCCGCCGGCACCCTGGCTTTCGCGCCCGGCGAGACGGCGAAGACCGTAACCGTGGCGATCCTCGACGATACGCTCGACGAGGATGACGAGACCTTCACGGTCACCCTCTCCGGCGTCCAGGGCACCGCCATCCTCGCCGTGGCCGAGGGGCTCGGCACGATCCGCGACGATGACGATCCTCCGGGCCTGATCATCGGCGATGTCGTGGTCCCCGAAGGAAATGGCCCTGCGTTCGCTCCGGTGACGCTCTCTACCGCCACCAGCCGCAACGTCCGGGTGAGCTGGGCTACGGCTGCTGTCACAGCGCAGCCCGGAGCCGACTACGTCGAGTCCACGGGAACCGTCATCATTCCCGCGGGTTCGCTCGCCGACACGATCTCGTTGGAGATCCTGCCGGACCTGCTCGACGAGGCGGATGAGACCTTCCGCGTCTCGCTCTCCTCGCCGGTCGGCGCGGCCATCATCGATCACGAGGCGACAGTCACTGTCGCCGACGACGATGCGCTGCCTTCCCTCTCCGTGGCGGACGTGACGGTCGCCGAGGGAACCGGATCGCAGACCTCCGCGGTGTTCGCCGTGACGCTGTCCGCGGCGAGCGGTCGGGCGGTCTCGGTCCACTACGCCACCCAGCCCGGAACGGCGCAAGCGGACCTCGACTACCTCCCGCCGGTACCGGGCACGTTGACCTTCCCGGCCGGCACCACGAGCCTCACCGTGACGGTCCCGGTCGTCGGCGACGGCCTTCCCGAGGGCACCGAGACCTTCTCGCTGGCCCTCAGCCTGGCGGAGAACGCTGCGCTGGCCGACGCCGTGGCGATCGCCACTGTCGAGGACGACGACGGCACGCCGGTCCTGTCCATCGCCGGAACGAGCGTTCAGGAGGGAGACAGCGGGACGGTATCCGCCGAGCTCACCCTGTCGCTAAACGCGGTGAGCGGCTCCGCAGTGACGGTGCAGTACGCGACCGAAAGCGGCACCGCGAACGAAGACGACTACGTCCCCTCCGCCGGTACGGCCACGATCCCGGCGGGCTCGCTCTCCACGACCGTGACCGTCCAGGTCGACGGCGACGAAGAGAACGAGACCGACGAGACCTTCCTCGTGCGCCTGTCCGGTCCGGTCGGTGCGACCCTCGGCAATGTCGAAGGCACGGTCACGATCCTCGACGACGACCTGCCGCGGATCTCGGTGCTCGACCTCCGCGTGACCGAGGGCAACGCCGGCACGGCGAACGCTCTCGTCCAGGTCGAGCTCGACGCTCCGAGCGCCGTCGAAGTGCGGGTGGCCTATGCCACCGAGGACGGCACGGCCAAGGACGGCCGCGACTACCAGGCGGTCTCCGGAATCCTCACCTTCACGCCGGGCCAGACGGCCAGGACGATCGCCGTGCCGGTGATCGGAGATACCAAACTGGAGGATCTGGAGGAGACCTTCGAAGTCGTCCTCGCCGCCCCGGTCGAAGCGGAGATCGAGCGCGGGCGGGCCGAGGTCGTTATCGAGGACAACGAGGCCTGCCTCGGCCCGAACCTGCTGGTCAACCCGGGGGCCGAGGAGCCGTCCGCGGCCAACGACTCGATCCCCGGCTGGACCGAGACGGGAAGCGGCTGGCAGCGCAGGACTGCCAACCCGGCTCCGGCCGAGGGGACGGCCTACTTCTTCGCCGGCAACGTGCAGCACGCCCAGCTGACGCAGGACGTGAACGTCCTCCCCTATGGCCTGCACATCCTGCTCGGCGGCCAGGAGTTCGAGATCCAGGCCTCCGTGCGGACGTTGGCCGAGAACCCGTCCGACACGGCGCGCGTGGCCCTTGAGTTCCGTGACCTGACCCGTCTCCTCGTCCTCGATTCCTGGGACAGCGGCGAGATCGCGAGCCCGGGCGCGTGGCAGACGCTCACCCACCGGCGGAGGGCGCCGCTCGGCACCGGCTGGATCCGGGTGCGCCTGATCGGCGACCGGTTCAACGGCGGAAGCAACGACGGCTACTTCGATGCGGTCTCCCTGCGCCCGGTGCGCGCGGCGACCCTGTCGATCGGCGACGCCCTGGTCTACGAGGGACCCGTGGGGACGACTACCAACGCGGTCTTCCCGTTGACGCTCTCATGCCCGATGGAGAGCGAGGTCTCCGTCCGTTACGCCACGACCAACGGCACTGCCCTGGCCGGCTCCGACTACCTGGCCTCCCAGGGCGTCGTCACCTTCCCGAGCGGCGTGGTCTCCCGCACGGTGACCGTTCCGGTTCTGGGAGACGACCAGCACGAGCTCCATGAGAACTTCATCGTCCACCTGACGGAGCCGGCGCCGCCGAACCCGCCGCTGGGCCTCGTGCTTCTCCATCAGCATGCCGTCGGCGCGATCGTCAACGACGACTTCTGCCCGCGCTCGCCGGGCTTCTGGAAGAACCACCTCCTGGTCTGGCCGGCGAGCTCGCTGACGCTGGGCAACATCCAGTACAACACCTTGCAGCTCCTCGGCCTGCTGAACTACAAGGGCTCGAACACCTCGAACCACCTGGCGCGGCAGCTCGTCGCGACCAGGTTCAACCTGCTGGTGGGATCACCTGCCTCCATCGTGCCCACGGTGAACGCGGCGGACCTCTTCCTGGCTGCCTGGCCGCCGGGAAGCAATCCGCCGAGCGCCCAGAAGCAGGCGGGCGAAGTCCTCAAGAACCAGCTCGACGCCTACAACAACATGGGTTGCCAGGAGGACCAGGTAATCCCGTAAGGGATCCGGGTTCCCCAGGAGATAGATCGGAATGTTCCAGCTCCGCCGATTCCGCTGCCGTCTGGTCCTGACCTGCGCTCTCCTGCCGGCCGCTCTGCTGCCGGCACTCTCGGGAGCCCAGCCGCCTGAAGCGCGCCGCCAGGAGGCCGTCCGCCGGCTGGCCCGGGGCGAGGACGTCCGGGCTCTCCTGGAAGAGATTCGCCAGGAATCCGCCGCCGGGCCGCGGGCCGCGATGCCTCCCCTCTCCGGGGATGCCGCGGAGCTGAAGACCGCGATGCGGGGGCTCCAGACGCAGGCCGTCCGCAAGCGGGCGGCCGCGGACTTGAAGAGCGTCCTGTCCGCCTACGACAGCCTGCGTGCCGCCGACCTGCTGGTGCGGGAGCGCTTCCGGTCGGTCCGGGAGCGGATCGCCAGGACGGGATTGTCCGCCGAGGCAGAGGCGCGCCGGGCCGAGGCCGAGGCCGCCTACCTTGGGTCCGTGGCGCGGGTGCTCGATCCTCTCGTGGGACCGATCGAAAAGGTCCGCCCTCTCCTCAAGGAAGGAAAGACAGTGCCTCCGGGTCTCGCAGCGGAGATCGGGCGGGCTCTCGAACAAGCCGAGCCGTTCCTCGCCGAAGCCTCGGCGGCAGCGCCCGCTCCCATCCTACGGGCGAGCCTCCTCCCCTATCGCAGCGCGGGACTGGCTCCGCGCGCACCGGTGGCTTCCCCTACCGTCGTACCGACCTATCTCGACCCCCTCGCCACCGGACCGGCCGCGGCCGACCGGGAGGCGGGTTCCGACGCGCCCTTCGCGCCCGAGATCCTGGCCCAGGCAGAAGCTCTCGGCCACGACTACACCCGGATCTTCGAGTTCGTCCGCAACGAGGTCCGTACCGAGCACTACGCCGGAGCCATGAAAGGCGCCCTCGGCACCCTGCGCCAGCGCGCTGGCAACGACGTGGACCAGGCGAGCCTGCTCGTTGCCCTGCTGCGCGCCAGCGGCGCCGGCGCCCGCTACGTCCACGGCGTGATCGAGCTGCCGGTCGCGAGCCTCGCCGAAAGCCTTGGCGTGCCTGAAGCCGGCGTGCCCTCCGCCCTGGCCCGTGCCGGCGTGGCGCACGCGCCGGTGGTGCGCGGCGGGCGCCTAGCCGCGGCCCAGGTCGAGCACACCTGGGTATCGGCCTGGGTGCCCTACACCAACTACCGCGGGGCAGTCGTCGACCTCTCCGGCCAGAGCTGGGTGCCCCTGGCACCGGCGATCAAGGGAATGACCTCGGTGCGTCCCACCGGCGTGCTGCGCCGAATGGGCGTCGGCGTCGGCGCGGCCATCGACGGCCAGCTCGCCGCTCCCCAGCCTGAGGACCCGCTGTCGGCGATTCGCCGGCAGGTCCAGAGCTGGCTCGCCGAACAGGCTCCGGGAGAGACCTACGCCGGCCAGCTCGGCTCCGTCTCGGTCCGCGCCGAGAGCCTCGGCCTGCTCCCCAGCTCCCTTCCCGTGACAGTCGTCGCCGTCACCGGCGAAGCCGCTGCCCTGGCTCCGTCCCGCATCCAGAGCGTGCGCATCGTGGCGCGCGCCGGAACCTCCGAGACCGATCCGGTCCTGATCGACCTCGCTCTCCCCATCTCGCAGGTGGCGAGCGAGAGGCTGACCCTCTCCTACATCCCGGCCACGGTGGACGATCACCGCACGGTCAACTCCTTCGGCGGCCTCCAGCTGACTCCCGCCTATCTCGTCCGGCTACGGCCGCAGGTGCGTCTCGGCGGCCGGGTCGTAGGCATCGCGGAGGAAGCGGTCGACATGGCCGCGGAGCATCTGATCGAGGTGGTGGTCGCCACTCCCTCCGGTAGCGAGTGCGCGAGCCGCACCGTGGTGGCCGGCAGCTACTACGCCCTGGGGGTTTCCGCGCAACGGGTGCTGCGCCCGGCCGAGCCGGAGGAGCCCCTGGCCTCCGACGACGAGTTCCTGGCCGCGCGCCTGCTCTCCCGCATCGCCTTGGGCTTTGCCGAGCGCTGGGACCGGGGCGAGGACGAGCTCGCCGGACTCCTCGACGTGGCCGTGGTCCGTCCCCTGCCCGCCGTGGCCATCGCGGGCAACGCGGTCGAGGTCGAAACCGTCTTCAACCTCCCCCACACCCTGCGCTGGGAAGGCGTCACGCTCGACGCAGCCCTGCGCATGGCCGAGCCCCTGGCCCGGGGCACGGACACGGCAGCACCCCGCGACTGGCTGCGGCTCTCGGCCCTGCAGGGCTCGGCCCTGGAGCACCGTGTCTTCGAAGAAGAGCTCCTCGTCGACTCGATCTCGGCCGACAAGGGACTGGGTGTGGCGCGCCAGGCCAACACCGAGGTGGTCCGGCTCAATGCCTCGAACGTGGACGCAATCCTGCCGGCTCTCACCCATCCCGCGGAGGTGATCGACGACATCCGCGACTGGGTTCAGAGAGGCATGACAGTGGACGTGCCTCGCACTGTGATCGTACGCGCGGCATGGCAGGGCTCGGTCTGGCGAGTGGAAGATCCGGCCACCGGCGCGGCCGGCTACTTCATCGCTGGCGGTCTGGCCGGCGGCGCCACGGCCGAAGATCCGGCGAACTGGATCCTGGCCTTCCTCGCCGACGCGCTCAAGGCCCCAGGCAGCTCCGAACCCAACAGCGACCCCCTCGCGGGCGTCACGATCGTCAAGGTGCTCGCGTCCGACGGCCAGGAAGGAGAGGTAGGCAAGGTCCTGCCCGTCAAGCTCACAGTCCAGGTCCGCGACGAGGCCGGCCGGCCCGTCGAGGCAGCGCCAGTTCATTTCGATGTCACAGAGGGTGGAGGCCGCCTCGTCGGCGCATCGGGCGAGAGCTCCTCCGCCACGATCCTCACCGACGCTCAGGGCATGGCCTCAGTGTCCTTCCGCCTGGGCGAGAAGACCGCGGACAACCCGATCTACCTCCTGCGCAACCCAGGGGACGAGCTCGCCACCCAGGCCCTGGCCAACCTGATCGATGTCGTGGCTGATTCGCGCAGCGGCCCGCTCGTGGTCGACGCTCCGTTCGAGGCCATCGCCTACCCGGGCCCGGTGGTCCGGTTCCGTCGCACGGACACCACCGCCGTCGAGCTCCCCGGCCGCGCCGGAGCGTGGAGCGACGCCATCTTCATCCAGGCGCTCGACCGCTTCGACAACTCGGTTTCCAACGTGTCCGTGCGCTTCATTGTGGGTCCCGTGGAGACGCCGGAATCGGGTTGCACCAATCCGTCGGTCAACCCGACGCAGAACGCGGCGGTGTTCGACAACAGCGTGGACGAAGCGACAGGACGTCTCGCCCACTGTCCGGTCGCCAACCCGGTCCTCGGCCAGTGCGGCGGCGCGACGCTGACGCGCAAGACCTCGTTCCATGGCACGTCGGCAGGCGTCATCCTGGGCAGCAGCCTCACCTCACGATACGTAGTCGAAGTCTGGAACGACACCTCGCTCCAGAAGACTTACACATACGTGCCCGTCGTCGTCCATCACTCCGCCGGCGGCCGTTGTGAGCAGCTTGGGCAGTTCGAGTTCGACACCACCAACCTGGTCGACGAGCAGGGCCGCCTCGTCACGGCCACGCGCGCGGGCCACCTCCTCACGCGGCCCGTGGAGGTGACGATCCACCAGTGGATCCCTGACCACAAGGTCGAGTACAACGAGTCGAGCGGCTTCCACCTCGTGGCCCTCGCGGGCGGCCACTATCGGCCGGTCACCGGCGACGTCCAGTTCTCGGTCGACAACGGCGGTGTGGCCAGCCCCGCTTTCCTCACGCACCGGAAGAGCTACCTGACGAGCATTTCGACCGGCGTGACCCCGGGCCTCAACCACATCCGTCTGCAGGCCCTCAATCTCCAGGTCACCACCCGTGACGTGGACGACGCGGGCAACATGTCCGAAAAGACCATCACCTGGCCCTTCGAGGTCGAAGGTGGGGTCACCCGGGTCTGGGGCGTCGTGCCCCGCATCACCGGCGTCGAGCCCTCGCCCCTGGTGCTCTCCACCAACGGGCGCCTGGCCGTGCCTGCCCTGGTGCGCTACACGGTCGATCCGGCCGAGTACTCGAGCCGCGACTCCGAGGTCGACCTCTTCGAGCAGGGCGAGCCCTTCGGCACCGCCGTCGGCTCCACCCGCTCGGGTGAGGGCAACGTCGGCATCCAGCGCGGCTTCGCCTTCGACGTCGAGAAGCCCTACGAGGCCGAGCTCGTGCTCAACCGCGGCACGTATGAGATCCTCTCCGACCGCTTCCCGGTGCCCGTGCGCGAGCGGATCTTCGCGCAGGTAGACAGGTCAGCCTTCGTCTCTCAGGATGTCGACCTCCTCAACGAGCGCGTCTGCCCTCGGGCCGATGACTTCCGCTTCACACTGACCCAGCGCGCCCGGGTCACGCTCACGGTGCGCAAAATCGACGCGATCGAGACCGACCTGTCGCCGGTGCTCGGCTCGCCGGTCACACTCTTCTCCGACCGGCTCCTGGAGCGAGGTGACCACGACTTCCTGATCACGCCGTCCGGAGTCGCACCCGCCGAGTACGAGCTGCCGCCCGGCACCTACCGGTTCGAGCTCAAGGGCATTTCCGACATCGATGGCAACGTGGAGACCGAAGAGGGCAACATGGTCTCCGAGTACCAGACACGCGACTCCCTGCCGGTGGGCCACGCCATGGTCCAGGGCGTCGACCTCTGGGACGGCCACCTCTCGCTTGGCCGCGAGGACTTCACGATCCCCGGCCGCGGGTTCCCGCTCTCCTTCCAGCGCACCTACTCGAGCAACGGCGGCGGCGACCCCGGCCCGCTCGGGTCCGGCTGGTCGCACAACTGGGATTCGCGGGTGATCGTCACCCCCTGCGGCGAGGCCATCGTCATCGGCGGCGAAGGCTCGGGCATGCGCTTCGTCGACGATGGCGCCGACGGCCTCAGGCCCCTCAAAGGCTTCCACGGCAGCCTGAAGGCCAATCTGGGCGACAACAGCTTCGACTTCTATTCCAAGGACGGCACTCGCTACCACTACGTTCACGGCGTGGATAAGGAGTTCCTCCTTAACTGGATCTCCGATCCTGACGGCAACACGACCCGCCTGGACTACGACTGGTCCAACCCGCTGGAGCCGCTGCTCCGGGCGGTGCGCGACCCCGCCGGCAGGACGATGGCCTTCACCTACGAGCGAAGGGACTTCGCCCTCTGGTCCGGCACGGTGATCACCAAGGTCCAGGGACCTGGAGGGATCGCGCTCTCCTTGGCGTACGACGTCCACGGCAACCTGTCCCGCGCCGCGCGGGACAGCGATGCCAGCGTCGAGACCTACGCTTACGCGCTGCCACCGGACTACGGGCTCGAATTCCGGCACAAGCTGCTCTCCGTCCGCAACGAGCTCAACGGTGCCACCACCTCCTACGAGTACGCCGAGGGCGCCATCGGCCTCCGGGACGGCATCAAAGTCCCCGGCGTCTTCGTCAGCTCGATGACCGAGGCCGAGGGCGGCGTCACCCGCTTCGACTACGACGAGGAGAAGCTCGAGGACCGCGTCGACGAGGCGATCGCGGTCTCGGTGACCGACCCGCGGGACAAAGTCACGCTCTACCAGCTGAACCGCTACGGCAGCCCCCTGGAGATCAAGGACCCGCTAGAGAACAAGACCAGGATGACCTGGGCGGATGACGACGTCGTCATGCTCAGCCGCACGGACGGCAACGACACCACGACCAACTTCACCTACGACGAGCACGGGAACCAGCTAACCGAATCAGTCGATGTGACCGATGTCGACGGTCAGGGGCACACCTACACAATCGAGAACGAATACTGGGCTCCGGCCACGTTCGATCCGCCGTACATCAAGAACCGGGTGAAGGCGCGGACCGACCGAAATGGATCAGTCACCTCCTTCATCTACGACCCGAAAGGTCACCTGACCGAAGAGCGGTTCACGGTCAGCGACGGCGGCGCCTCACCCACCTATGCCACGACCCACTCCTACCTGCCCAACGGAGACCGCAATTCGACCACGACCCCGCGCGGGACCACGACCCGTTTCAGCTATGACGTATACGGCAACGTGTCCGAAGTCCGCGACGCCCGCGGAGGCGTGACAACCACGAGCTACAGCGAGCGGAGCCTGCCGACCGAGCAGGAGGATGCGCTCGGACGCGTAACCACCTTCGCCTACGACACCCTGGATCGCCCCACGACGAAGACCTTCCCGAAGGCGGCCGGCGAATCCGCCAACCCGGTCGAGACCACCCTCTACCATGATTCCGACAACCGGGTCACCCAGACCGATGTCGAAGGACGCTCGACGCAGACCACGACTGACCGCCAGGGGCGCGCTGTTGAAATCGTGAACGCCGAGGGTGCGGTCAAGATCCTCGAGTACGACCTGGCCGGCAACAAAACCCTTGAAAGCAACTGGCAAGACGCGGAGACGGCGCGCGCGAATACCCTGTTCTCCTACGACGACGCGGGGCGTCTGATCCGGCGCGAGGAGCCGCTGGGGCGCATCACCGAGTACGTCTACGACGCGGTGGGCAACGTCACCAGGGAGACGCTCTCGGCCGCCAACGGTTCCATGCAGCCGCGGGTCACCGACACGGCCTACGACGAGCTCAACCGCAGGATCCAGGAAGACCGCGCCCTCGGCAGCGGCGTCGTGACGACGCTCATCAAGTACGACGGCAACGGCAATAAGGTCCGCGTGCAGGACCCCCTCGGCCGCGTGACCACCTTCGCCTACGACGAGCTGAATCAACTTGTCCAGATGACAGAGCCCGACTGGAAGCCGGGCAGTCCCAAGGTGAGCCGCTATCGCTACGACGGCAACGGCAACGTGGTCGAAGACGTGCGGGTCAACGAGCCCCAGGACCAGGTGCGGCGGATCGAGTACGACGACTTGGACCGTCCAATCAAGAAAATCGACGCCCTGGGCGAGGAAACCCTCTTCGAATACGACGCCGTGGGAAACCTGACACGTCAAATTGATCCCCGGCTCAACACCGTCATTCACGAGTACGACGCCCGCAACCGGCCGATCAAAACGACCGTCCGGCTCGACCGCGTCACGAGCCCGTCCCATAGCGTCGTCACCGAGTTCGGCTACGACCGGGTCGGCAACCGCACCGTGGAGCGCTGGCCCAACGGCAACGTTGTCCAGCACCAGTACGACGGCCTCAATCGCCTGCGTTCCACTGAAGACTCCCTGGGCCCGGTAGCCACCTACGCCTACGATGCCAACGGCAACATCATCAGCCAGACCGATTCGAACGGCCATGTCACGGTCCGCCAATACGACGCGCTGAACCGGCTCACCCGGGAGGACCTGCCCGAGGACCGGACTGTCCATCATGCCTACGATGCGGCAGGCAACCCGATCTCTCAGACCGACCCCCGCGGCCAGGTCACGACCTTCGAGTTCGACCGGCTCAACCGGCTGGTCAAGACGACTGACCCCGCGCCTTTCTCCTACACCGCCGAGATCGGCTACGACGCTGTCGGCAACAAGACTTCGGAGAAGGACCGCCGCGGCCACGTCACCACGTTCGAGTACGACGCACTCAACCGGTTGATCAAGACGATCGCGCCGGCCCCGCTCTCCTACACCATGACCTACGTCTACGACGCGGTAGGCAACAAGGTCTCCGAGGTCGACCGGCGAGGGATTCAGGCCCTCTACCGCTACGACCTCGAGAACCGGATCAGCGAAGCCGAGAGGGCCGGCCTGGTGACCCAGCGGCTCCAGTACGACGCGAACGGCAACAAGCGCTTCGATACTGATGCCAACGGCAACGTCACCGGCTGGGAGTACGACGAGCGCAATCTGATGATCGCCGAGAACCGGCCGCTCGCGGCGATCACGAAGCACCGGTACGACGACAGGGGCAACCCGGTGGCGACGACCGATCCCGAGAGCCGCACCACGACCTATGTCTACGACGCCCGCCGCCGGGTGACCTCGGAGAAAAACCACGCTGCCGAGGAGACCACCTACACCTACGACGGCAAGGGTAACCGTACGGCCGTCAAACGGCCCGAGCAGGCCACGCCCCAGACCTATCGCTACGATGAAGCGGACCGGTTGGTCGAAGTGATCGATCCGCTGAGCAACTCCACGGTCTTCGCTTACGACAAGAATGGCAACCGCACAGGCCAGACGGACGCCGGACAACACCTCACCACGTTCCAATACGACGAGCTCAACCGGGTTAAGGCAAAGATTTATCCGGGAGAAGCCCGCGAGGAATACCAGTACGACGCGAACGGCAATCGGACCGAGGTCAAGGATGCGAAGAACCAGATCATCACGTTCAGCCATGACGAGCTGAACCGCGAGGTTTCGCGCGGCTATCCCCTGCCCGCGCCGGCCACGGGCGACGATTTGCGGTCGATCGCCACGACCTACGACCCGAGCAACAATCCGCTCACCGTCACCGAAACCTACGACGGTCCGACGGGAACGGTCGTAACGACGCACACCTACGACGTCTTCGACCGGCTCGAGAGCGTGACCGACCGGTTCGGAGAGAAGCTCGTCTACTCCTACGACGCCAACGGTAACCGTTCGGCGCTGACCGACCCGGATGGCAAGGTAACCCGCTACACCTACGACGCGTTGAACCGGCCGACCTCGGTGACCGTCGCGGGCGCGGGTGTCACCAACTACGAGTACTTCCGCGACAGTCGCCTCAAGAAGGTCAACTATCCGAATTCCACCGTCGGCTCCTATACCTACGACGCGGCCGGCCGTCAGGCCACGGTGGACAACCGGCTCAGCCTGTCGGCGCCTCAGCCGCTGTCCGCCTTCACCTACACATACGACAAGAACGGCAACCGCACGCGCCAGGTCGAGACCCGTGGAGCCGTCGTCGAGACCACTGATTACGACTACGACGACGCCGACCGGCTGCTCGAGGTCATCTATCCGGACAAGAAGGTGACCTACACCTACGACGGCGTAGGCAACCGGCTCACGGAAAAAACTCTCGCAGGCGAAACGGCCCTCTCCGAGAAGACCTTCACCTACGACGACCGCGACCGGTTGCAGTCGGTGACGGACGCGGCGAATACGTCGCTCAACACGACGTTTGCCTACGACCTCAACGGCAACCAGACCGGACGCGTTCGCGGAGGCGTGGCCACCGACCTGGTCTACAACGTGCGCAACCAGCTCGTCTCCGTTGTCGAAGGAGGAACGCCGCAGGGTCTCTTCGGTTATGACTACCGCGGCCTGCGGGTGACCAAGCAGGCGGGAGGACAGCTCCTGCGCTACGTCTACGACGACGATTCCGTGTTGCTCCAGACCGATCCCCTCGGCAATACGGCAGCCAAATACGACTACGGTCCAGACCGGCTCCTCTCGCTCTTGCACACTACGCAAGGCCGGCAGTTCTACCTGTTTGATTCGCTGGGGTCGGTCACCGACCTGACCGGCCTCGACGGCCTACCCCAGGCCTCCTACCAGTACGACGCCTGGGGCAACCTTCGCGCGCAGACCGGGGCCTCGTTCAACGCCTTCGGCTTCACCGGCCACGAGCGCGACGACGAAACGGGTCTCTACTACTTCAAAGCCCGCTTCTACGACCCGGAGGTGGGCCTGTTCCTGAGCGAGGACCCGTTCGCCGGCGAGGTCAACACGCCGCCCAGCCTGCACCGGTACCTCTACGCCTACGGGAACCCGACGGTGTACTTCGATCCTGACGGGAGGGAATCAGTCACGACCTGGCTCAACAACAACCTCGTCGATTCTCTTGCAGAAGGAAGTCATCTCAAGACAGCAGGCGTGTTGGTCGCGCAGGGGTTCTTCAAATTCACCGATATCGTGAGTGGTGGCTTCGTCACCGAGCACGACACAGCACGCGACGAGTTCGAGCAAGGGAAGATCAGTCACCAGGAGTTCGTAGCAAGGAGGAGGAAGGCGGGAGCCAAGAGCGCCGTGGTGCTCGGAGCCAGCCTGGTAACCGGGGGAGCCGGTAATGCCGTCGCTCGGAGCCTCCAGTTGGGCAAGACCGCCACAGCTGTCGTATCGGGAGCTTCGGCTGGTATTGGCGCCCGCGCTGGCACCGACGCTTGGGAGGGTCAGGTCAGCAGCGTTGGCGAGTACGCCAAGGCAGCCGGGCTCGGCGCTGCCGGCGGCCTGGTCTTCCGGGGGGGACAGGCCCTCGCCGGGACCCAGACCGGAAAGATGACCGTCACCGAGGCCACAAAGGCTCTCGCACGCTCCCTGAGACCGAGCCCCGTGAAGACAGTGGTCACGGGAGAGGCTGCAAGCGGAGGCACCCGTGCGGCCATCGTCGAGGCCACTTCGGGAGCCGCGGCGGAGGCCCCAGCTGCCATGAACACGGCCGATGACCTGGCCGCCGCAGCTGAGTTTAAGAACGTGGCCACGCCCAATCCTGGCGGATCACCTGGAGGAAACAGTACGCCAGGTCTTGTTCGCTACGACCCCGAATTTGCTGCCCAACAGGCAGCCAGACAGCAAGTGCCGTCAACG
The DNA here is from genome assembly GCA_963741305.1 of uncultured Holophagales bacterium. Lineage (GTDB taxonomy): Bacteria > Acidobacteriota > Thermoanaerobaculia > Multivoradales > UBA5704 > DATMER01. Next base: position 2,756,254 of record CAVUHL010000003.1, read on the forward strand.
CCCAGTAGCCCGAATTTTCTCGGGCAGGAATCCGGTCCTGCTATCCCCGTACCCTCTGGCGTGGTTGGACCCATGCCGGCTTACACAGGTAAGGGATTCCGATTCGACGGAGGACCAGGAGGAGGAAACGGCCTTTCTCCAAAGGTCACTGGCGTGAGAGTCATGGATCCGACCTTGCCTAAAGCCAACTCACCGGGATATCCTGAAGGTTATGTCAGCTACTACAAGCTGCTTCCAAATGGGAAGCCCCAGACGTTGCACCCTTACACCGGCGAAACGCTCAAAAAGGCAGACTCGTGGTGGCACATTCCCCTGACGCCATAACGACGGAAGAAACTCTGTTGAAGAGGCTGATTGGTAGGAGGATGAGTTCCGTCGAGCTCATCCTTGACTACACCCAGTTCCTCTTCGACGGTCCCAGCCTGACTGCTGTGACGGCCCCGGTCCTGGAGGTTGGAAGTCACAAACTTCAATGGAAGGAGCCAGGGTACTTCGATGCGCTATGCAACCTCGCAGGCAGGGTTATAACCTCGGCCTCAGTAGTCCCTGGTGAGTTCCTGGCTCTCGGCTTTGAAGAGGGACTCATTCTCAGGATCTCCCTGCGCGACGAGGATTATGAAGGGCCGGAAGCTGCCATTTTTATGGACGGCTCTGATTGGTGGGTTCTCTGATCTGGAGAAAATGATGGAGCCCTCCGAGACCAAATTAATCGACTACACCGGCGATGTCCGCTTGGTCGCTGTCGAGGTATTTCCGAACTATTTGAGCCTGCAGTTTGATGGCGATCTCATTGTCTCTCGCGTACGTCCGACGATATTGCTCCCGAATCGCGCGATCCATTTCGGGGAGCCCGGTTACTTCGACACTCTATGGGAGCAAATCGAACGCGTCATCGACAGGACACATTCAGAGCCGGAAGGCACTCTGGTGATTCACTTGAAGGACGGAGCTGCGCTGCGTTGCGAAGTCTTCCCGGAGTTGGAGTGATAGGTCTCTCGCCTCGGTTTGGTCAAGGACTGGCTTGAGCGAATCTGATGAACTCCCAGAGAATTACCTATCCGCGGTGGCCAGACTCCTGCAGTCGATCGGCTGCAACGCTTCGCCTGCGGAACTGGTGAGTAGGTGGGAGAGCTTTGTTGAGGAATGCGAAGCAGGGTATCGCTGGGACATTAGTGAGTACGATAATGAGATCCGCGTCCGTAGAGCTGAGGTACCCTCAAAAAGTGTGGAAATGAGTTGAAGGCGGCGTAACCTTCCGGTCGACGAAGACCGCCGGTGAATCCGGCCAGGAAGGAGACGCCGCCATGGCAGAGAAGAGCACCAAGGAGCGCTTTGGGTCAAGGACGATCTGGGAGAGTCTGGAAGCGATGGCCCGCGAGCGGATACAGGAGTTCGTCCAATCCCTTCTCGAGGAGGAAGTCACGGCCTTGGTGGGTCGGCGCAAGAGCGAGCGCCGAGAGGCTGTGGACGCGCCGGCTGTGTACCGCAATGGCCACGGCAAGTCGCGCAAGCTGGCGATGATGGGTGGCACGATCGAGGTGAGTCGGCCGCGAGTGCGCGGCCTGGAAGAACGGTTCGAGAGCCGTATTCTGCCGCTGTTTCGGCGACGTACCCAGGAGGTGGGTGAGCTTTTGCCTCAGCTTTACCTTCACGGTCTCTCCCAGGGGGATTTCGAGTTGGCTCTGCGGGGCCTGCTGGGTGATGGAGCCCCGCTGTCGCCGAGCTCGATCGAGCGGTTGCGCGGCAAGTGGGTGGCCGAGTTCGACGCCTGGAGCCGCCGCAGCTTGCGCGGCATCGAGCCGGTGTACCTGTGGGCCGACGGGATCTACGTCAAAGCCGGGCTGGAGAAGGACAAGGCGGCCCTGCTGGTGATCGTGGCGGGCCTGCACGACGGTCGCAAGGTGGTCCTGGCGGTGGAGAGCGGGTACCGGGAGTCGGCCGAAGCCTGGAGCCGCCTACTGCGGGATCTGAGGTCGCGCGGAATGAGCGTGCCGCGGCTGGTGATCGCCGATGGCCACCTGGGAATTTGGGCGGCTCTGTCGCAGGTCTTGCCTGAGGTTGCTGAACAGCGGTGCTGGAACCACAAGATTGTCAATGTCCTGGACGCGTTGCCGAAGAAGTTGCAAACCGAGGCTCGAGAGTTGCTATGCCGGATCCCGTACGCAGCGACACGGCGCGAAGCCGAGAGTCTGCGGGCAGAGTTTCGTTCGCGCTATGGCCAGCAGCAGCCCAAGGCTGTGGAGACTCTGGAGCGTGACTGGGAGCGCCTGGTAGCCTTCTATGCTTTCCCGAAAGAGCACTGGAAGCACCTGCGCACGACCAATCCCGTGGAATCGCCCTTCGCTGCGGTGCGGCTGCGAACAGCAGCCGGCAAGCGGTACAAGAAAGTCGCCAATGCCACGGCCTTGATCTGGCGAGTGCTGCTCGTCGCAGAGCAGTCGTTCCGCCGTCTCGACCACCCAGAGCTTCTGGTTGAAGTCGCCGAGGGAGCCAACTACGAGAATGGAGTGCGAGTAGTACGAGTTGAACCGATGGCTGAGGAGGTCGCCGCCTGACGACGTTTACACACCTATTGACGTGACCTCGTAGAGCTTTGGAACTACTCCTTGAGAATCCTGCGCTAAATCACTTCCCACAGCTACAGGATCTGGCTGAAGTAGTGACCCCAATAGACAACAGATTCCACTCTCTTCTCCAAGAAGGTTTAACGAGGCCCGGCAAGACCTCGTGGTACGAGCGCGGGATTCTGCGGCGGGCTGGATGCGAGCATGCTGAGTATGTTCGTAGTATCTACAACCTCGGGGTCCAAGTAATCGATTAGCCTCAGATCGTCCGAAGACAACCGAGAAAGTGCATGTATATACAGGTACGCGTTGAGCTGCGGAGTCGGCGGAGCCTGCAGTGGAAGAGAATTTTGGAGCTCTGGGAGGCAGAACCTTCTTCAGTCCGTCTCTCAGGCATTCCAGGATCGGTCGTGGGATCTTTCCGAAAGGACAGCCAGGACTACGAGATCCTTACGCATTTCTACGAAAGACATCGGGAAGCCCTCGGCATTGAGCGCCAGGACATAGAGCGGGCCGTCTACAGTTCCGAGGAAAAGACGACTTATCCCTTGCTCGCGCTCTTCTTCGATACGGTCTACGACTCAGTCAAGGAAGAAGACTTCGCTCCCCGAGACCGATGCGAACAATGTGGCAAGAAGCAACCATGGCAACGGAATGGGTTGACGATCCTGCGCGGCGAGAAATATCGACGGTATTCCCTCTTCATAACTGTGAGCAATGAGTTCTTCGTGCGCCAAGACTTCCGACACGCTGTCGAAGCAGGAGGATTCCAAGGAGCTGTCTATACGCCGTGCTTCACACCTGAGGGGCAGCCTATCGAGGATTACTTCCTCCTGGGTTCAAAGACGCACCTGGGTTTTCCCTTAACACGCGAAGGTACCTCGTGGATTTGTCCCCTGTGCCACCAGATCGACCTGCCGGCAGGACAGCGCTATCCACCCGAATACTTCTACAATAAGAATTGCTGGTCTAGAGACGATCTGGTCCTTACAGAGGAGCGGCCGCCGCTGCTTTGTTGCAGCCAGCCGCTTGCCCATCTAATTTTTGACCTCGAACCCACAATCACTATAGATCAAAGTAAACCAATTGTCTTGATCTGAATAGACAGACACAACTGACGACAGGTAGTGGACAGGAGGGAGACTCCTTCGGATCGGGTATCAGGTCTTTGCCGAATCAGGCAAGTCAAAGCGGGATGTCGCATTAGCCTGATCTCATCTCTTTACCCACGCAAGTAGAGATCCTTGTCTTTCGGATAAAGCTTGACACATTCCACCGAAATCACAACAGCTCTAGCAACTACGCTGAAGAGTCTGATTGGCAAGAGGATGAACTCTGTTGTACTCATCCTCGACTACACCCAGTTTGCCTTCGACGGTGGTGCCAGCCTGACTGCTGTAACGTCGCCGGTTGTAGAGGACGGGAGCCGTAAGCTCCACTGGAAGGAACCAGGATACTTTGATACACTATGTCGCCTCGCAGGCAAGGTTGTTACTTCGGCCGAAATAGTCCCCGAGTTCTTGGCCCTCGGCTTTGAGGCGGGCCCCACTCTCAGGATCTCCCTCCGCGACGAGGACTACGAAGCGGCGGAAGCCGTTCTTTTTAGGGATGAATCTTGCTGGTGGGTACTCTGATTCGAGAAAGATGATGGAGACCTCTCAGGGCGAACTGATCGACAACACCGGAGACGTCCGCTTGGTCGCTGTCGAGGTATTCCCGAACTATTTGAGCTTACAGTTCGATGGCGACCTCATTGTCTCTCGCGTACGTCCGACGATATTGCTCCCAAATCGCGCGATCCATTTCGGGGAACCTGGTTACTTCGACACTCTATGGGAGCAAATCGAACGCGTCATCTACCGGACGCATTCAGAGCCGGAAGGCACTCTTGTGATTCACTTGAAGGACGGATCTGCGCTGCGTTGCGAAATCTTCCCGGAGTTGGAGTGATAGCTGTCTCGCCGCCCGAGCCCCCCCGTCGCCAGCACAACTCGTGATGGAACCCTCAGAGAATTACCTATTCGCGGTAGCCCGACTCCTGCAGTCGATCGGCTGCAACGCTTCGCCTGCGGAACTGGCGAGCATGTGGGAGAGCTTTGTTGAGGAATGCGAAGTAGGGTATCGCTGGGACATTAGTGAATACGATAATGAGATCCGCGTCCGTAGAGCTTTGGCACTACTCCTCGAGAGTCCTGCGTTAAAGCATTTCCCACAGCTACAGGATCTGACTGAAGTAGTGACCCCAATAGACAACAGATTCCGCTCCCTTCTCCAAAGACGGTTTAACAAGGCCCGGCAAGACCTCGTGGTACGAGCGTGGGATTCTGCGGCGGGCTGGATGCGAGTACGCTGGTACATTCGTAGTGTCTACAACGTCGGGGTCCAAGTAATCGATTAGCCTCAGCAGGCTTACGACCTCGATTCACTTCTCGGCTTTCTAACCCGGGAAGCCCCTGGTTCTTACGGTCTCCTGTATTTGAGAGACGACGAGGACCAGAGCACACCGGGCCCACTCTTCTACAGAGTTCGGGTGCTCGCCAGAGGCGTTGTGACCGACAGGGTTGATCCTTTTCTTTCTCCAATCATCCCGGCTGTCGAGGATCCAAGGAAGGTGGACGAATTGTGGCGTCACTGCCCACCTATTCTCCCGCACACTGACCGAGGATGCGGATTCCGACGAAGCCGGCCACCCATTCCGACGTGAAGGCGGCCACCGATTCCGAGGCGAAGGCGGCCACCCTGCCGGAGCTTGCGGCGAGCAGGGCTCATGGTGGATCGAAGTGGCCGCCTTGAGGCCTGCTACGGCCCTCTGAGTCTGTCATCTTTTCTCTTCTCTTCGTCTCTTTCATGACCTCGTCGTCGCGGCTGTGGGAGCTGTGTGGAATCCTGGGTGGGTGGTGGGCGGGCGCCCAGGATTTCCAAGGGGTGTGGGAAGGTCCGGAGGGCGGGCGGGTGGCGGCCCGGAGCTTTCCATACCCCGTCAGCTTCCATAGCCGGGGTGGGGGCTCCCGGAGGGGTGGGGGGCCAGGCCTCGCGGCGCGCGCGCCTCACGACGGACCGTCCTCTAGCGTGCCCAGAGCGGCCTTGCGTCTCGACTCGCCCAGGAGCTTGATCTGGTAGGCGTTATGGACCAGACGATCGAGCAGGGCGTCGGCCAGGGTGGCATCGCCGATGGCGTCGTGCCACATCTTGACCGGCAGTTGGCTGGTCACCAGGGTCGAGCGGCTGCCGTAGCGATCCTCCAGGATCTCCAGCAGGTCCCGGCGTTGGGCATCGCCCAAGGGGTGGAGGCCCCAGTCGTCGAGGACCAGCAGATCGATCCGCGACAGGCTCGCCAGCAGCTTCGAGTACCGGCCGTCCACCCTGGCAGTGCCCAGATCCGACAGCAGCCGCGGCACGCGGTGGTAGGCCACGGTGAAGCCCTCGCGACAGGCCTTCTGCGCCAGAGCGCAGGCCAGGAAGCTCTTGCCAGTGCCGGTTTTGCCGGTGATCAGGACGTTGAGGTGTTGGGAAACCCACTGGCACGAGCACAGAGACACGAAGAGCGACCGGTCCAGGCCACGGGGCGTTCGCAGGTCCACGTCTTCCACGGCCGCGCTCTGGCGCAGCCGCGCCTTGGCGAGCCGGTCCTTGAGCCGGCGGTTCTCGCGCTCCGTCATCTCGCGATCCACCAGCAGGCCCAGACGCTCGACGAAACCGAGCTCCTCCAGGCCGCTCATCTGCATCTGCTCCTCCAAGCCCTTGGCCATGCCGCTGAGCCGCAGCTCTTGAAGCTTCTCCAGCGTCGGATGGGTCAGCATGGCCACTCCTCCCCGCCGTAGTACGAGGAGCCCCGGAGGTTTTCATGCACCTGCGGCAGGACCGCCGACGGCTCGCCGGCCGGCACCTCCTGCCGATCCAGACCCGCCTGCAGGATCGAGCGCAGGCTGCGGTACGAGACGGCGTCGACCTGAAGAGCCCGCTGGCAGGCCGCCTCCAGCCTCTCTGCCCCGTAGCGCTGGCCCAGCCGCATGATCCCCAGGCACGAGCGGAAGCCCTGCTGCGGATGCGCCCGCGTCGACATCACCCGCTCGATCAGCCCGCCCACCGATGGCCCCGCCTCCCGCGCCCACCGCACCAGACGCTCGGGCGTCCATTCCGCGTACTCCCGATGAGCACGGGGCATGTGACCGCTCTGCGTCGTATGAGCGCCTCGCACAAGGCTGCGCAGATGGCTCGACACCCGCTTGCCTTTGGCGAAGCACTCCACCGTCTGGGCGCTCACCCGCACGTCGAGCTGCTGGCTCACCAGCTGGTAGGGCACGCTGTAGTAGTGGCCTTCGACCTCGACGTGATAGTCGATGTGGACCCGCGCCTTCTTCCACTCGGCGTAGGTGAAACGCTCGCCTGGCAGCGGTCGAAGAGCCGGCTGCTCGAGACTCTCGAACAGCGATTGCCGAGAGCCGGGACGCTTGCGAAACGGGCGCTCGTTCAACGGACCCAAAAGCTCGCGGATCGCCTGGTTGAGCTCGCCGAGCGAGAAAAACGTCCGGTGTCGCAGCCGGGCCAGGATCCAGCGCTGGACCAGCTGCACGCCGGCTTCGACTTTGGCCTTGTCGCGCGGCTTGCGCACCCGCGCCGGCATCACCGCCACGCCGTAGTGCATGGCCAGGTCCTGGTAGGTCGGGTTCAGCTCCGGCTCGTACCGGCACGCCCGGGTCACTCCAGAACGCAGGTTGTCCGGGATCACCAGCTCCGGCACACCGCCGCCGAACTCCAGGGCCCGCACATGCGAGCCGATCCAGTCGGCCAGGCCCTGGCTCCACGTCGCCTCCGCGAAGGTGTAGCTGCTGGCGCCCCAAACCGCCACGAAGACCTGCGCCTCCCGCACCTCGCCCGTCCCCGCGTCGACCACCGGCACCGTCGCGCCGCAATAGTCGACGAACAGCTTCTCTCCGGGCCGGTGCACCTGTCGCATGCACAGATCCTGCTTGCCCCGCCACTCCCGGTACAAGTCGCAGAACCGGCTGTACTGGTAACCGTCCGGATTCTGCTCCCGGTACTCCTGCCAGACCAGGGAAAGCGTCATGTCCCGGCGCTTGAGCTCCTCGTGGACCGCAGCCCAGTCAGCCTCTGGACGCTCGGCCTGCAACGGCACTCTCCGGGCCGGCGGATACAGCCGGCACTCCAACTCCTCCTCGCTCAAGCTCTCCCACGTCTCCAGCAGCCCAGCCTTCTGCGCCCGCTCAACGTACTCCGCCACGCTCGCCCTTCCGACCCCGCTCGCCCGACTGGCCTGACGTTGGCTCAAGCCGCACACCAACAGCAAACGCAACACCTCTTGGACCTTCCGCATACTGAGTCTCCTTGCCGGCATCTGCCTCCCTTCGGAGCCAGAGTGTCACGGCGTCGGAGCCCTGCTCGCCGCTCATTCCGACAGCAAGCCGGCCACCATTCCGACGACCCTCAAAAAGTGGCCGCCTTCACGTCGGAATCGGTGGCCGCTTTGGCCTCGGAATGGGTGGCCGCCTTCACGTCGGAATGGTGGCCGCCTTCGCGTCGGAATGGGTGGCCGGATTCGCTCGGAATCCGCACCGAGGACGAGCGCAGCGAAAGCGAGGTCAACGGCGTTCTTCCATTGACCTCGTCCGGGAGATTGAGAGCCTACGGTGTCGTGGCGGAGACCGCGACCAGGACCGCAGAGACACGGGGATCAGCCTCAGAGCCCTATGTCGCTGCCTCGGAAACATCTGCTCGCGTCTCAGAGACCCCGGTTCCGGCCTCAGAGACACCGGATCGCGTCTTGGAAACCCGGGTCTCTGCCGCGGAAACCCCGGTCCGTGTCCTGGAGACCGCTGCCCCTGGCGCAGAAACCAGGATCCCCATGGGCGGGACCGCGGGACGCGCCTCCGAAATCCGGGTCTCTGCGACGAAAACCCCTGTCCCTGCCTCAGGGGCAGGGGTTTCTACGATAGAGACAGGGATTTTCACGGCGCGGACCGCTGCCTCTGCCTCAGAGACAGGTGTCTCCGTGCTGCGGACCGCGGTCCCTGGCTCAGGGACACAGGGACGCGCCACGAAAGCCCCTGCCCCTGTCGGTCAACGGTCAACATGAAAGTGTTGCCCTCGGGGTCCTGTACGTAAGCGAGCCGCTCCGACCCTCCTTCCCCTGGGAGGTTCGGCGGACACTCAGAGCCCCGAGGTAAAGAGCTGAACGGCGGCCTCTGTGCCCAGGGACTCCGCCGTCCCCCCTGTCGCCTTCGGATATTGCCTGTCGGTTCCCATCAACTCGGCTGGAACCCGTCTCGGAGCAGTCTGCTCACCGGGGAGCCGGTAACGCCACCTGCGTCGTCAGCTCTGCAACTCGTTCCCGACTATGACTCCAATGGCAACCGGGCGACGTGACAACAACCCGACGCCACACGCCCACGCCAATTGGACCAGCCCAAACATGAAAGAGCAAGGTGAATCGCTCGATACTTCTGCTAACATCGTCCCGTGGAACAGCCCACATGCACACTGGCCTCTTCCCGTAACACTAGTGAGTTGGTCATGGAACAGGCCCTCTATCGAACGATTTCATCAATGACATCTCGGTGAGGTTGGCGCCCTCTCCTCAAGGCCAGCCTCTCCGTGCCGGCCAACACAGAAATTGTATTTGATGGCAATAGTTATTCTTTGTCTTGACCATTTGAAGGCAATCACGATGCAGGATTACGGCGCAAGCGGCCTTACCATTCGGGAAGCAATGCTCAGGCACGCCGTTGAATTTACGGACACAAAAGCACGTCCTGACTTCATTCTCTGGAATGGACTTCAAGTAAAGACAGCCGACATATTCTCAGTTCCACGAAGTGGCATAGTTCGGGCAGAATTCCTCGCATCGAAGGAAGGAGTTGAGCAAGGATTCGACTTGAAAGTCGACGGGTGGTTTCAACTCGCGGGCGGAGAACGGGTGCCGCTTTTGCGAACCTGGAATGATCTGAGATTTGAAGCTGCCGTCGAATATTCTTACTACTCCGAGGATCAAAGGATGATCGTGTGGAACGTGTATCGGATGATCTACGCAGGTGGACTGGTGGTGGAAGAGAAGTGGACTGAGAACGCAGGAATGTGGATCGAGCAGGACGCTCCTCATGAGCGGATTTATCACTGCAGTCATGGCATGGCCGATCCACCTGATTTCGAGTCTCTCGTATTCAAGATAGGCATAACTCCTGAGGCAACTCAGCGCCAGTGATGAACCGCCACGAAACAACCACGTGCACTCCGTTCGTGATCGGAGACGGGCCGAGCCTATCCGGCCCGCGCCTGGGAGGTCGCGCACCTGAGGGAGTCAGGGCCCGGGGCGGCATGGAGTATCTCTTGACCGTGCCGTTCTTGACATCGGCGCAGGAGCTCTCACTGTTCGTCGCGGGTTTCGACGAGCTACTGCCGGCCAACGGCTCGTTACAGGCGCCCGGCTTGATCGAGGTCCTCCTTCACACCCCGGCTCCGCGCAGGGCATCGGGCGAGCCGGCCTCTTCGTTGAGCGAACATCCCCTGCTCTTGCAGCCGGTCAAGGACGACTGGTTCGTCAACGATGATGGAGAGACCGTCATCGAGTCCTCGCACAAGCTCGGAGGCAGACCCTACTTCATCCAGGGCGAACCGGACCTCGAGGCCGAAGTCGCGAAGATCCTGCGCTCAGGCTATCTCCAGATTCTCCAACTCGACTTCCCTGGGGGAGGGGGAGATGCCCTGGTTTCAGGCGACTGGCCCTTTGCCGACGGGCTCTTTCATCTTTTCGGCAGCCCTCCCTTCGATCGGGATCACTGGCGATGGTTCTTCGAGCTGTGACACACACAAGGTCTTGACTTCCCTCTGAAGGCTCGTATGCTAGTTAGTGAGGACTCACTAACGTGGATCGAGCATGAGCGAAGACCCGGCACCCTCCCGACAGGATGAGATCCTGGACCGGACGATCGAGCTGCTCCGCGAGGCCGGCCTAGCCGGGCTCACCATGAAGAAGGTCGCGGAGCGGGTCGGCTTTACCGAGCCTGCCATCTACCGGCACTTCCCCAACAAGCAGGCACTCCTCGCTGGCGTGGCCGGACGCCTGAGCAAACTCTTCCTCGGGCCTGTCCGCGCCATCGCCAAGGAGGTGGACGCTCCCCCTCTCGATCGGATCGAGCGGATCGTCGCCCACCACATCGGGTTGATCATGGACTTCGACGGCATCCCCATCCTGCTGATCGCGGAGGCCACGGCTTCCAAGGAGGGAGAGTTGGGGCGGAAGATGGCCGAGATCGCCGGGACCTACCTGGAGATCGTGGGCCGTCTGGCGGGCGAGATCCCCCGCCCCCCCGGCTCTCCTCCGGCGGACGTCGCGGTGCTGCCGGTGCTCGGGCTCGCCGCGGCGGTAGCGCTGGAGCGGAGGCTGATGTCCGAACGGCGGCTGACTCGGGAGACGGCGCTCGATCTTGCGCGGTATGTGGTTCGGCGGCTTCTGGGACCGGAGACCCTCACCCCCCAACCCCCTCTCCCACCCGCACCCCCCAACCCCCGGGAGAGGGGGAGCCGGAAACGTCGTTCGGAGGAGAAGCCATGAATGGAGATGATGGTGGATCTTGCGCGCTCCCCTCTCCCGGGCGGCCGGGAGTGCGCGTGGGAGAGGGGCCGGGGGTGAGGGTTCCCCTGCTCCTCGCCCTCATCCTCCTGCCGCATGCCGGCATTGCACAAGACAAGCTGTCCCTCTCCGACGCTGTCGACCGTGCCCTGACCCAGTTCCCCGCCGTGGGAGCAGCGCGGGCCCGCCAGGAGGAAGCAGAACAGGCTCTCGGCGAAGCCCGGGCGGGGCGCCGGCCCCGGGGACGGGTGACCGGATCGGCCTTCCAGTACGAAGAGCCTATGGTGGTCACCCCGATCCACGGTTTCGGCCCGGGCCTGTTCCCCGAGTTCGACGAGACGCTCGGACAGGCGACCCTGACCGTCAGCTACACACTCTTTGATAGTGGCGCGGATGCCGCCCGCATCCGGTCCGCGGATGCCCAGACGCTGGCTGCCGGTGCGGCTCTCGGCTCCTCGGAGCAGATCCTCGCCCGGCGCGTGGCCGCCGCGTACCTGACCGTGCTCGGACAGCGGCAGGTGCTCGACGCCTACGACTCGAGGATGAAGGCGCTCGAATCCGAGCTGTCCCGGGTGCAGCAGCGGTTCGAGGTCGGCCGGGCGGCGCGCGTGGAGATTCTCCGTGCCGAGGCCGCTCTCGCCAGCTCCGAAGCCGAGCGCGTGCGCCTCTCCTCCGCCATGGACAACGCCGAGCGCGAGCTGGCGCGGCTCATGGACGTTCCCGTCGAAGAGACACGGGCCGGCCGGCTGGTCCCGGTGGAGCTGCCGGACGCACAGGTGCCGTTGCGCGAGACTCTGGTCATAGAGGGGATCGCCGCGAGCCCGTCCGTGGCCCAGGCCCGCGCCCAGGTCACGGCGGCCGAGGCGCAGATCTCCCTCACCCGCGCCCTGGCCCGGCCTGAAGTGCGGGCAGTGGGCAACTACAACGAGTGGACGTCCTCCCAGGGAAACTTCACCGGCGAGTGGAACGCCGGCTTTCAGCTCACCGTGCCACTGTTCGATTTCGGTGCCACCCGCGGCCGCATCGCCCGCGCCGAGGCAGCCCATCGCGCCACACAGGAGCAGGTGAGGACCGCCGAGATCCAGGTGCGGGAGGAGGTCGATCGCGCCGCCGCCGCCATTGAAGAGGCCGAGGCGCGTATCGCCAGCCTCGGCAAGGCGGTCGAGCGCTTCGCCGAGGTCGTCCGCGTGCAGAAGCTCCTCCTCGACGAGGGGGCCGGCACCCAGACCGACTACCTGAATTCCGAAGCCGACCTGCTGACCGCCCGCGCCAACCTGGCCGAGGCGCGCCACGCCGCCACCCTCGCCCGGGTCGACCTGGCCCGCGCCGCGGGCCGACTCACCCCGGCCTGGCTGCGGGAGAACATTCAATGAGCCCCAAGAAGATCATCCCCCCCGTTGTGCTGTTAATCGCCGCGAGTGCCGGTTTCTGGTATTACACATCCAGAAGGCCGGTAGAAACAGATGGCGCGCTCGTCGCCTCGGGCACGGTAGAGGCCACAGACGCCCAGCTCGGCTTCCAGGCGCCGGGCCGGATCATCTCCCTGACTCCCCGCGAAGGGGACCGGGTCACCGCCGGACAGGAGTTGGCGCGGCTCGACCGCTCCGAGCTCGAAGCGCGGCGCGCGCAATCCGAGGCTCAGGTCGAGGCGGCGCAGGCTGCCCTGGCCGAGCTCGAAAGCGGCTCGCGCCGGGAAGAGATCGCCCAGGCCCGGGCCGCCCTCGCCGTTGCCGAAGAGCGCCGGCAGGATGCCGAGCGCGACCTCGCCCGCACCCGGCGGCTCTTCGAGGGCGGCGCGGTCAGCCGCGAGGCTCTCGACAAAGCGCAGGTCGCCCTCGACGTGACCCGCGCCCAGCGCACCCAGGCCGTGGAGCAGCTCCACCTCGTGGAGGCCGGCCCACGCAAGGAGCGCAAGGCGGTCGCTCGCGCCCAGGTCACCCAGGCCGAAGCCGCCGTGCAGGGCGTTCAGGCCACGCTCTCCAACACGGTCCTCACTGCTCCGTTCAATGGCGTAGTGACCGTCCGCCATCGCGAGCCGGGCGAGGTCGTGCCCGCCGGCTCGCCCGTTCTCACCCTCATGGACCCACGCAGCCGCTTCGTGCGGATCTACATCCCGGAAAACCGGGTGGGAGCGGTGCGCCTCGGGACCCGAGCCACGATCACGGCCGACACCTACCCGGGCAAGACCTACCCGGGAGAGGTTTCGTTCATCGCCTCGGAGGCCGAGTTCACGCCCAAGAGCGTGCAGACCACCGAGGAGCGCGTGCGCCTGGTCTACGAGGTCAAGGTGCGCGTGACCGGCGATGCGGAGTTCGAGCTGAAGCCGGGGCTGCCCGCGGACGTACGGCTGGAAACGAAATGATCCGCACCGACTCCCTCACCCGCCGGTTCGGCGAGCTGACGGCGGTCGACCGGCTGAGCTTCGAGGTGCGGCCCGGCGAGCTGTTCGGGCTCGTGGGGCCGGATGGCGCGGGCAAGACCACGACGCTGCGCATGCTCGCGGGCGTGCTCCGCCCCACGGAGGGAGACGCCCTCCTCGATGGAATTTCCGTGGCGCGGGAGCCCGAGCGGGTCAAACACCAGATCGCGTACATGTCACAACGCTTCGGGCTCTACGCGGACCTGACCGTGCTCGAAAACCTGCAGTTCTACGCCGACCTTTATCGCGTGCCGCGGTCCGAACGGCCGGCGCGGCTGGAGCGATTGTTTCAATTTTCGAACCTCGGCCCTTTCAAGGACCGGCTGGCGGGCAAGCTCTCGGGCGGCATGAAGCAGAAGCTCGGCCTCTCCTGCGCGTTGATCCACCAGCCACGGATCCTGCTCCTCGACGAGCCCACCTTCGGAGTCGATCCCGTGTCGCGCCGCGAGCTCTGGCTGATCGTCCACGAAATGGTCGCCGAGGGAGTGACCGCGGTCGTCAGCACGGCCTACATGGACGAGGCCGAGCGCTTCGACCGGCTGGCCCTCCTCCACCGCGGGAAGCTGCTCGCGATCGACACGCCCGAGGCCCTGCAAAAAGGTTTCGATGAGGAGATCGTGGAGATCCAGGTCGAGCGCGCCCGGGAGGCACGGGAACATCTTGCGGAACTGGGACGGGTGGCCGCCTTCGGCGACCGTCTCCACCTCAGCGTGAGCGCGGCAAGAATCCCGGAGATCGTCAGCATGCTGCAAGAGGCGGGCTTCGAGGTCAAATCCGCGCGGGCCATCGTCCCCTCCCTCGAGGACGTGTTCATCGGGATGATCGAGGAAGCTGCATGATGGACGGGATGACTGCGGTAGAGGTGCAAGACCTCACGCGGACCTTCGGCGACTTCGTCGCGGTCGACCAGGTGAGCTTCACAGTCGCCAAGGCGGAGGTGTTCGGCTTCCTTGGCCCGAACGGCGCGGGCAAGACGACCACGATCAAAATGCTCACTGGCCTGGTGCCTCCGACCTCGGGAAAAGGTAACGTGGCCGGGTACGACATCCAGACGGAGCGGCGGCAGATCAAGCTCCACATCGGCTACATGTCACAGCTCTTCTCGCTCTACGCGGACCTGACCGTCGAGGAAAACATCGCATTCTTCTCAGGCCTGTACGGCGTGCCGAGTGAGCGCAAGGCGGAGCGGCGCGACTGGGTGCTGCGGATGGCTGGCCTCACGGACCAGCGGGGCCGGCTCACGGGCGAGCTCTCCCTGGGTTGGAAGCAGCGGCTCGCCCTGGGCTGCGCCGTCCTCCACGAGCCGCCCGTGCTCTTCCTGGACGAGCCCACGTCGGGCGTCGATCCCATCTCCCGCCGATCCTTCTGGGACCTCATCTATGCGCTGGCCTCCGCGGGCACCACCGTGTTCGTCACCACCCACTACATGGAAGAGGCCGAGTACTGCGACCGGCTGGCGCTGATGAACCGAGGCAAGCTGATCGCGCTCGATACGCCCGCAAAGCTCCGCGAGGGCTTCCGCCAGCCGCTCCTCGAAGTGCGGACCGGCTCCGGGGCGAAAGCCGCCGAGTTGCTGGAAGGGACCCCGGGCGTGTTCGGCGCCGGCCTGTTCGGCCGTGCGATCCACGTCACGCTTCAGCCTGGAACCGATCAGAACGAGATCCGGCGCCGGCTCGAAGAGCACGGGATTCAAGTTGATTCAATCGAGGAGATCTCGCCTTCTCTGGAAGATGTGTTCATTGCGCGCATCGAGGAGGCCGGCGGAGCGCCGGTGGATTGATCATGAGCCTCACGCGCCTCCTCGCCATCGCCCGCAAGGAGCTGCTCCAGCTCCGGCGCGACACCCGCAGCCTGATCCTCGCGTTTCTGCTGCCGGTGCTTCTTCTGGTCCTCTTCGGCTACGCGATCTCCTGGGACGTGCGCAACATCCGCACCGCGGTCCTGGACGGCGACCGCTCGGCGCGCAGCCGCGAATTGATCGATGCGTTCCGCGCCTCGGGTTACTTCACCTTCGTCGACAACCTGGAACGGCCGGGCGAGATCGGCGCTCTCTTCGACCGCGGCACCGTGCAGGTGGCGCTGGTGATCCCAGCCGGGTTTGCCGCGGACCTCTCCGCCGGCCGCACCGCCGGCCATTCCGCCATCATCCAGGCCATCGTGGACGGCAGCGACGCGAACACGGCCACGATCGTCCTCGCCTACTCCGAGGCCATCGTGCGCACCTGGTCGAGCCGGGTACAGCTTCAGGGCTCCACGGCTATTGATCTTCCGATCACGGCTGATTCGCGGGTCTGGTACAACGAGGAGCTGGCCAGCCGAAACATGATCGTTCCCGGCCTGGTCGCGGTGATCATGATGATCATCGCGGCCATGCTCACTTCCCTGACCATCGCGCGGGAGTGGGAGCGCGGCACCATGGAACAGCTCGCCGCGACCCCTGTTTCCCGCGTCGAGGTGGTCCTGGGCAAGCTCCTCCCCTACCTCGGCATCGGCCTCGCCGACGTGGTGGTCTGCTCGCTGCTCGGGGTCTTCCTGTTCGACGTGCCGTTCCGGGGGAGCGCTGTGCTCCTGATGGCTTTCTCGTTCCTCTTCCTGACCGGCGCGCTGGGGCTGGGGATGTTCATCTCGGTCGTGGCGAAGTCGCAGGTGGTGGCTACACAGGTGGCCATGGTCGTCACCTTCCTGCCGGCCTTCCTGCTCTCGGGCTTCATGTTCGCCATCGAGGTGATGCCGGCGCCGCTCAGGGCCGTGAGCTTGTTGATCCCTGCCAGGTACTTCCTGGTCGTCACCCGCGGCATCTTCCTCAAAGGGATCGGAATCGAGGTCCTCCGTACGCAGGCGCTCCTCATGGTCGTCTTCGCAGTGGCCGGGCTCGGGCTGGCGGTATTGCGGTTCCGCAAGGAGCTGGGATGAACCCGCGGCGGGTCTTCGAGATGGTGCGCAAGGAATTCCGCCAGATCTTCCGCGATCCAAGGCTGCGGGGCGTGATCTTCGTCGCGCCGATGATCCAGCTCCTCGCCTTCGGCTACGCGGTTTCGACCGACGTGCGCAACGTCGCAACGCTGGTGGTGGACCACGACCGGAGCCGCGCCTCGCGGGAGCTGGTCGAAGCGTTCACCGCGTCCGGCTACTTCCGGGTGCTGGGCTACGCGGACCGGCCGGCCGACATCGTCCGGGCGCTCGACCATGGCGACGCAATCCTCGGGATCGTCATCCCCCCGGGCTTTGAGAGAGGCAATTCCCGGGTGCAGCTCCTCTTCGATGGCACCAACTCCAACCTGGCGAACGTGGCGCGCGGCTACGCGGAGAGGATCGTGCTCAGCCAAGCCAACTTGCCTCCTCCGCAGGTGGAGCTGCGCTCCCGTGCCTGGTTCAACCCCGCCCTTGAGAGCCGAGACTACAACGTGCCGGCGGTGATCGGGGCGCTGCTCATGCTGATCTGCCTGCTGCTGACTTCGCTCGCCGTGGTGCGCGAACGGGAGATGGGCACGCTGGAGCAGCTCCTGGTGAGCCCGCTGCGTCCCGGCGAGCTGATCCTGGGCAAGAGCCTGCCCTTTGCGCTGATCGGGCTGGTGGACATGGGGCTCGTGGTCGGGGTGGCGCTGCTCTGGTTCCGCATCCCGTTCCGGGGCAGCCCTCTGCTGCTGATCCTGGGCACCGTGCTCTTCCTGTTCTCGGCTCTGGGGCTGGGCCTGCTGATCTCGTCGGTCTCGAACACCCAGCAGGAAGCCTTCATGTCGGCCTTCCTGGTGTTCCTGCCGGCGATCCTGCTCTCCGGGTTCATGTTCCCGGTCAGCAGCATGCCCTCCGGCTTCCAGGCGCTGACCCTGCTCAACCCGCTACGGCATTACCTGGAGATCGTCCGCGCGCTGTTTCTGAAGGGGGCGGGCTTCGAGGCCCTCTGGCGTCAGCTCCTGGCGCTGTTCGGGATGGGGACCGGGCTCCTCTGGCTGGCCTCGCGCCGATTTCGTGACAACTGAGCGGCTCGCAAAATCACTTGGTGTGCACCTGGGGATGTGTAGCTGTCTCTTATGCTGATTGCAGCCTATCTTCAGATCCGGGTTCCCTTGCAAACCCAGCAGGCATGTCCACCTGTGGGCCGTCCACGGCTCACGCTGTCCCTCTGAGGAGGAAGCGATGCATCGAAGGAAAGTTTTGTCCTGTCTACTGGCCGTCCTCGCCCTGAGCATGATCGGGGTACAGGCGCAGGCGGCCACCGTCCTGCAGTTGAACCTGGAGCAGATGGTCGACCGGGCCGGCCTGATCTTCCGCGGCACCGTCCTGGATATCAAGGAAGGCACCGTCCAGGCCGGCGGCGCCGAGCTGCCGACGGTCACCTACCGCATTCGGGTCGACGACGCCTTCAAGGGCACCTACCAGACCGTGAAAGGCCTGCAGATCGCCGAGATTACGATGCTCGGCAAGCTGAAGCCGACCCAGAGCTCCGACACCCGCTCGCTGCCCCTCATCGACCTGCCCAAGCTCGAGGTGGGACAAAACTATCTCCTCCTCACGACGACGCCCAGCGCCATCGGACTGTCGACCCCTGTCGGGCTCGGCCAGGGCACCTTCCGGGTGACCGGCAAGCCCGGCCAGGAGGTGGCGGTCAACCTGAATCAGAACCTCGGCCTCCTCAAGGGCATGGGGGGCGTGTCCAACGGCGCGGTCCGTCCCAGCGGCCCGGCACCCTACAACGCCCTCGCGGCCCTCATCCAGACCCTGGTGAACTGAGGTGACGACCATGAAAAACACACTGCGCGTCACCTTCGCCGCCGTCCTCCTCCTCGCCCTCTCCGCGCCCGCGTTCGCCTATGGGCCGCTCGCCGTCTGTGACGCCGGGCAGCCGTTCCTCTGGCCCGCCGGCGGCACCAACATCCCATACAACCCCGACCAGGGCGATCTCGGCCCCCTGAACAATGCCGCGGCGACCGCGCTCGTCGGCACCGCGTTCGCGGCCTGGGGCGCGATCCCGACCGCGACGACCACCTATGTCAACGCGGGCCCGCTCCCCGAGGACGTGGACATCACCAACTTCGGGCCCTATCTCGAGCCCGCCGCGCCGGACGGCTTCTCGGCCATCGTCTTCGACGACACCGGCGAGATCTTCGACCTGCTCTTCGGACCCGGCTCCGGCGTCCTCGGCTTCGCCGGCCCCGAGTGGGTCAACACGCTGACCTGCGGCATCCTGGAAGGCGTCTCGTTCCTCAACGGCCCGGCCTTCGGCGACGCCGCCGAGGCGCTCGACGTCCTGGTCCACGAGTTCGGCCACTATCAGAACCTGGCCCATACCGTGGTCAACGGCCAGATCCTGATCGGCGACACCAGCGGCCCGACGCCGAACAACACCTTCCCGGTCCCGCCGCTCAACGGCCTGATCGAGACCATGTATCCCTTCTACTTCGGCCCGGCGGCCGGCACGTCGACCCCGCACGCGGACGACATCGCCGGCCTCTCGACCCTGTACCCGGCGCCCGGCTTCGCCGCCGCCACGGCCACCATCACCGGCCGCATCCTCGGCCCCAATGGAACGACGCCGCTGACCGGCGTCAACGTCATCGCCCGCAACACCGCGAATCCGTTCGCAGACGCGGTCTCCGCCATCTCGAGCGACTTCGCGTTCGACTACACGCCGGGCCAGCCGTTCGTCGGCGTCTACACCCTCCGCGGCCTGACGCCGGGCGCGAGCTATGCCGTCTTCGTCGACGAGATCCTGGCGGGCGGCTTCAGCACTCCCCCGCTCTTCCCCCTGCCGGGACCCGAGGAGTTCTACAACGGCGCGAGCGAGTCGAACAACGGAACGACCGACGTGCCCACGGCATTCACGCCCGTCTCCGCGGCAGCCGGCGCCACCGCGAGCAACATCAACGTCATCTTCAACGCGCCGGCTCCGGGCCAGCCGCTGCCGGTCGGTGACGACGGCTCGGTGCAGCTCTTCATGCCATTCACCTTCTCGATCTGCAACCAGCCGTTCGACTCCGTCTTCGTCAATGCCAACGGCAACCTGACGTTCGGCGAGCCCAACGGCGACTTCAGCGAGTCGATCGAAGAGTTCCTCGGCGGTCCGCCGCGCATCGCGGGCCTCTGGGACGACCTCAACAACGATGCCGGCGGTACCGTGGTCTTCTCGCAGACCTCGAACACCTTTACCGTGACCTACACGAACGTGCCAGAATTCATCGCCACGGGCGCGAACACGTTCACGATCAAGCTCTCCAAATCGTCCAACCACGTCGACATCACCTACGGCACCCTCACCGCGGCCGATGGCCTGGCGGGTGTGAGCTGCGGCCGCGCCATCACCTCGCGCTTCGAGCAGCCCACCGACCAGAGCTCCGAGAACGGCCGGCAGGACCTCAAGAAGGAGCCCGCGGCCTTCGAGCTCTTCGGCCCGGGCAACCCGGTCGACCTCTCCAACGACTCGTTGAAGTTCAACGCCAAGGCCAAGTTCGACGACGAGTCCGAGAACAACGACACCCTGCACCAGGCCGAGAAGATCCAACTGCCGTTCACGACCGAGCGAACCAAGGACTTCACCGAGATCCGGCCGGAAGGCGACGACGTCGACTACTTCGAGTTCAAGATCAAGGCTGGGGAGTTCCTGGCGGTCGAAGTGGTGCGCGGCAGCCTGGACACCGTCCTGGGCATTTTCGACGCCGACACCGGTGACCTCCTGACCGCCGACGACGACGGCGGCGACGGCCTGCTCTCGCGCCTGCTCCTCCAGGCCAACGAAGACCTTGAGCTGGCGATCGCCGTCTCGACCTTCCCCGACGTCGACTTTGACGGCATCGGCGGCGAGGGCGCGGGCCGGTACGTGCTCGCGGTCCACAAGTACGAGGGCACCCTGATCGCGGCCGGCGACGACACCTCCACCCCGGTGCCCCTGGGCTTCAACTTCCCCTTCCAGGGGGCGAACTGGAACAGCGTCTTCGTCAACTCCAACGGCAACTTCACCTTCGGCGCGGCCAACACCGACTTCTCCGAGACCGTGCCGGAATTCCTGGCCGGACCGCCGCGCATCGCGCCGCGGTGGGACGACTTCGACGCCACTTTCGGTCTGGTGATCGCCGAAGAGGATGACGACGACAAGATGACGATCCACTTCGTCAGCGTGCCGGAGTTCTTCTCCACCTCGCCCAACTACTTCGACGTCGAGCTCGACGAGGACGGCGACATCGAAGTCGAGTACTTCGCCACCACCCGTACCGACGGCCTGACCGGGATCACGCAGGGCAACGGCGCTGCCGATCCGGGCGAGACGGACATCTCCGAGGACGACGACTACAATGCCGTCGGCACCACCTACGAGCTGTTCACGCCGGCCGACGTCTTCAGCTTCGACCTGTTCTTCTCGGACCACGAGTACGAGAAGCACGGTCACCACCACGACGACGATGACGACGATGACGACGACGACTAGCTTCTGAGCCGGTCGCGTTCGGACACAGGGCGGTGGGCGCTGAGGCGTCCACCGCCTTTTTTCTGTGCTAAGATCCCGCTCGCACTTTCAACCAAGGAGCTTCTCGATGAAGAAAGCAGCCGCGTGCCTGGCGCTGGTGTCCGCATGTGTGTTCGCTGCCGAGGCCAATGCCGCCGGCAGGAAGTCCGACGTCACCATCCACAACGATTCCGAGTGGGCGATCCACCACTTCTACCTGTCCTCGAGCGCTGAGGGCGAGTGGGGCCCGGATCAGCTCGGCGACGAAGTCATCAAGAACGGTGGAGCGTTCACCATCACCAGCATCCCCTGCGACGAGTACGACGTGAAGCTGGTCGACGAAGACGGGGACGAGTGCGTGGTCGAGGCCGTGGACGTCTGCGGCGAAGACGACTCGTGGCTCATCACCGACGAAGACCTGCTGGAGTGCGAGGGCTACTGATGGCACGTTGACTCTGCCGCGAGGCTGAGCTAATCTTGGCGTTCAACGAACGAGGGCCGGGGATTTCCCCGGCCCTCGTTTTTTTTTATGGGGAGAATCGAAATGCCTGACGACCTGATCCGCCGTTTCGAAGACGGGACCCTCCCCGCCTCCGAATTCCATCATCGGGACCACGTCCGCCTGGCCTGGCTCTACCTGAACGAAGAGCCGCCGCTCGCCGCGCTGGCGCGCTTCACCGAAGGCTTGAAGCGCTTCGCCACCCGGAACGGGCATGAGGGCCTTTACCACGAGACCATCACCTGGGCGTACCTCCTCCTCATCCACGAGCGCAAGGCGAGGGGCGACGCCGGAGAGGCCTGGGAAGACTTCGCGGCGCGCAACCCCGACCTGCTCTCCTGGAAGCCCTCGGTGCTGGAGGGCTACTACCGCGAGGAGACGCTGGCCTCGGACCTGGCAAGGCGGGTGTTTGTGCTGCCGGACCGGCGGGAGGGTACATCGCCGGCGGGCGGTTGAAGTCGATCTGCTCGACGTCGGTCCAGGGCACGTACTCGGGGCGCTGACTGCCGTCGACGAAGATCAGCATGCCGGCATTCCCCTCGCCCCCCTCGCCAAGGTCGCCGGTGCGCTCGAGCTGCAGCTCCTCGCCATTATGGAGGATCACCCTGGCGGGGGACACGATCGAGGCGATCAGGCCGAAGGGGATGGTGTAGTCCACGCCCTGGGATGGGGCGTCGAGCGTCTCGGTTGTCTCGCTCTCGTCGAGGTCGTAGACCAGCCGGCCGGTGAACCGGCGGCCGGCGCGGGTGGTGACGCTGCCCGTGAGCGGGCGCCCCGGCGGGAAGTCGCCGTAGGCGGGGCCACTGCCTCCACTGCCTCCGGAACTGAAGTCGATGCGCTCGAAGGCGTCCCAGGAGATCAGCACC
This sequence comes from uncultured Holophagales bacterium, assembly GCA_963741305.1. Classification (GTDB taxonomy): domain Bacteria; phylum Acidobacteriota; class Thermoanaerobaculia; order Multivoradales; family UBA5704; genus DATMER01. Next base: position 2,778,627 of record CAVUHL010000003.1, read on the forward strand.
CGGCCGTAGCGCCGGTCGTCGACGTAGATCCCGCGGTTGCCCTCGCCGGCTTCGCGGGTGCCGGAGAGCACGACCTCGCGGCCGTCGAGGAGCGTCACCAGCGAGCTGTCGCGCGAGCGGCGCGCGATGGAGCGGATGGTGTCGAAACGCAGGCTGAGCTTACCGTCGGCGGTATGACCGTCGAGCTCGTCGGAGCCGACGCACTCCTCCCGGTCCCACTGGACGAAGCCGGTGAAGCCGCCCTGCCGCGTGCGCACCGTACCGTGCAGCCGGTAGGGGGCGGCGCCTGGCTGGGCGGTGGGAAGGAGCTCGATCGTGCGGATCTGCAGACTGTCGAGGTCGACGACGCCCCGCCTGCCGTCCCACACCCGCACGCCATCGTCGAAGTCGCTGGCCTCGAAGCGGTCGAGGTCGAACACGGTCCCGCTCTTGAGAGTCACCCGCACCTTATCGCCGCGCTTCTCGATGCGCGCGATCTCGCCGAAGCGCGCCATGAAAAGCCGGCCGACGTCGATCCGGCTCTCCCTGTGGGCGATAACGACCCCGAAGACCTCGATCGGCCGGCGCTCCTTGGGCAGCCGCTCGAGCGGCACGTGGGCGACCCAGGGGGTCTCGTGCTTGGAGCCGTTGAAGTAGTCGCCCCAGAACGCCTCCTGGCCGCCTCCCCAGCGCAGCCGCCCCTCGTAGGTACCGTCGGCGGCGGTGGTGACCCGGCCGTAGAGGAACCCCGGGTGGATCTCCGCGGACGTGGTCGAGGGGGTGGGGGTGATCGCGGGCGATGGCGCCGCGGCGGGGTCGACGTCCTGGTTGAGGGCCCGGTAACCGGCGGCGAGGGCGAGCAGGACGAGCACAGTGGCCAACGCCCCACCGGCGATCTTGGTCCTCGTCATGGCCGGCTCTCCATCTTCACCACCTCGATGTTGTCGTCACTCTCGCGCTCCTCCCAATCGAGCAGGTGGTATGGGTCGATGCCGGCACGGGCGGGCTTGCCCGGGACCGTCACCGTAATCGTCTGCTCGCCGGAGCGGATCCGGTGTTTCTGCAAGTGGAGCGGCTCGGTGGGGCCGAACACGCCGATTGGCACCCACTCATCCATCGGCATCTCGGCCTCGACGCCCGCGCTGTCGTAAACCATCTTCCGCGCCCGCACCTCGAGCGTCACCTGCCAGGTGCCTGCCGGGGTCTGCTCCGCCGTAACGCGCTCCGTCTCGAGCTCCCAGAAGGCGTTGACCTCGAAGAGGTCGTGCAGCAGGTACCGCAGTGAGTCCGGAGTGACTGCCTGGAGCTCACGATACAGATCGAGCGTCGTCGCCAGGGGAGCGTCTTGCGGTCGATGCTTCTCCAGCAGGCGCCGCAACGCCCCATTCACCCGCTCCTCGCCAATGTACTCGCTCAGCGCGTAGAGCGCGAAGGGTGCCCTGCGGCGGGAAAGGTATGGGTCGAGCCCCCGGAGCAACGGTTCACCTCGGCGGATCTGCCGGATTGGATGCGGCTGCCGCATGTAGCTCAGAAGCCGCCGAAGATGCTCGACCCCCTTGGCGTTCTCCACGGCCTTCATCGCGGAATACCAGGCAATGCCCTCGGACATCACCGGGGCTCCCTCGACCGGTGCATAGGGGACGGTCCACTGGTGGCCCATCTCATGTGCCACTACCGCGAACGGGAAATCGAGGCTCCCCGGACCGTCCTTCGGATTCCACGTGGAGAACCCCTCTGCATAGGAGAGCAAGCTGGCCTCGGCGTGTATCCCCGTACCGTTCCCGGGACGCTCGACGACGCTGAGGTGGCGGTAGCGGTAGGGGCCGAATTGCCTGGTGTAGTAATCCAGGGAGGCTTGGATGCTCTGAACCATACGGTCCAGGTGCGCCGTGTGCCCCGGATGATGGTAGATCCGGATCACGATGCCGTTCCACCGTGCTTCATGCACCGCGTAGGCGGCAGAAAAGAAGGCCCACTCGCTCCCGATCGGGCCATCGGTCGAATAGTGGAAGTAACGGCGCCCCCCTTCCGTCCACGTCCGGCGCAACGCGCCCGGCGCGACGGCGACCTGGCCCGCTTGGGTGCCCACCACCGCTTCGAAGGCGATCCCTGCGCCGCGGTCCTTCCGCGCTTCGACGTCGTCGAGATAGGGGATCAGGGGGCGCGGGGCGAGCCCGTGCTCCCGCCGGTCTGCGGCGCTTATGAGCTCGCGGCCCCCCTGGTAGCCGATGGCGGGCAGCGCGCCGTTCGTGAAGAAAGTGCCGTTCGCCGCCACCGAGTCATCGACTCCGCTTTCGCGGAAGCCATGCGGCTCGACGTGCACCTCGAAGTCGAGCCGCAGCGAGCCGCCGGGTTGGAGCGGCCTCTTCAGGGCGTAGATCCGGTGGCCGAGGTCCTCGTCCACGAGCACGGGAGAAGCCGGCCGGTCGAAGGCGACGGCTCCGGTCTCGACTCGGGGGATGTCAGCCGGGGTAGCCACGTGGATGGAGTCGATCGCCACGGCGCTGCGATTCACCAGGAAGTACGAGCCGCGGATCTGCACCTCCCGCCGCTCGGGATAGACCTCGACGCGCAGGCGGGTCCCTGTCAGCCGGGGTTGAGGGATGTCCGCGTACCGTCTGTAGAGCCGCTCGTACTCGGCGCTCCGCTCGACGATGCCGGAGGCAGTGAGGTACTCGTTCAACACGTTCGTGTTGTAAAAGATAAACCCACCCAGCGTGAGGATGAGCCCCACCCCTGCCGCGGCAGTCCAGGCCGTGGGACCCGTGAAGCGGCGGCGCGCCAGTCCGAGCCGCACCCCGAGGCCGCTCTCCCTGCCGCGCACCCAGAGCAGCCTTGCCACCACTCCGAGAAGCAGTGCCCACGCTGCCCAGTAGAGCTTGAACCACAACCAGGGCCCGAGGGACGGGCCGAAGCCGCGCATTTCCGTGAAGGACCACCCCGGTCCGGCGCCATAGACGAGCAGGTCGTGCTCGATTCCGAACAAGGAGGCGAGGACGATGAATACGTAGGCGAGGATCGCCACCATGTGACCGATGTATTTCTGGTCCACCAGCACGTGCACCACGAGCGCGAGCACCGCGAAAAGGAGGTATTCGGGAAGCTGAAGCCCGAACAGGATTTTCAGGTACAGCCCGATCTCGAGCTCGTCATGACCCATGATTGTTTGAGCGAGCATCCCCCCGGCCATCTGCAGCACCGTGAACGCGGCGAGCACGAGGCCGAGTCCCAGGAACTTGCCGAGGAACTGGGGCCATTCCGACCCCGGCATGGCATCTGTGATCTCGCCCAGTCCGGCTTCCCGTTCCCGCCAGACCAGCTCGCCGGCAAAGAAAATGATGAGCAGAGGGATGATCACCCAGCGGCTCAGCTCAGCAGACAGAGGGGCTGTCAATTCCCCGATGACCTGCACGGTCGTGGGTACCAGCGGAACGCCGTTGGAAACCATTTGATCGAGCACCACGGGGACCGTCAGGAGCGGGATGCCCGCCAGCAGGGCGAGTCCGGCCCAGCTTGTCGCGATCGTCCGGAAGGAAACCCAAGCGATGGCGAGCGTCTGGCGCGCGTGGCTGGCGAAGCCGAACGTCCGCGGAACCTGCGGAACGTATACCGGCGTGCTGCCGGCAGGCATCGGGGAGCGCGCATCCGGGCGTCGCCTCCTCCTCCACCAGGTGCTCTCGGTACGATGGGCAAAGCGAAAGCGCAGCCAGGTGACTGCGAGGGCCCCGACACCAATGCCGAGCCACAGGAGGCGGTTCGTGAGCACCGTGCCCTCCAGCTCGATCAGGCGCCAATTCTTCTCGGTCGTCGTCCATAAATGCGACAGGTCTTCTACGATGAAGCGCATGCCGATCGGATCCAGCAGCGTCCCCACGCCCTGTTTTAACAGCACGGCGGAGGCGATGAAGAAGCCCATGAAGAAGAGGAGCAAGCTTCCGGGGTAGCTTGCCATGGCACGGCCGCTCCGCGCCGCCAGCGAGAACTGGACCGCCGTAGCGACGAAGGCGTTCGGCAGCGCGATGAAGGCGTACGCCGTGAGGTATGCAGCCGGCCGGAACGGACCGATCAACTCGGCATCCACGCCAGGCGAGTAGACGGCCAGCAGGATGCCCGCCGGCACGGCGAGCAGGATCAACGCGTTGAGGACGAGGGCGGCGAGGAAGCGCCCGCCGAGGTAGTCGGCCTTGCTGATGGGGGCGGTGTAGGTGAGAGGATGCATGCCGGTCGCTACGTCCCGCGCCGCCGCTTCGCCGGCTACGGCCGCGGCCACCAGAAGCCAGACCAGGCTGCCAAACACCGTGGTTTTCGCGATGGCGAATGGCGAGTTGAGAAAGAACTCCTCGTAAAGCGCCTCGGCGAGGGAGTTGTCTCTCGTCATCAGGAAATTGATTACGAGCAGGACGGCGAAGAAAAGCCAGGGCCAGGCACGGCGTACCTGGTAGGCGAGCTCGAAACGAAAGACCTCCCAAAACTTCATGACTGCACCGCAGCCTCCGTCTGCTCGCGGCGGCCGATCATCCCTGACATCGTGCTGAAGTAGACATCTTCGAGGTCCGGCTCAACCGGCTCGAACCCCGCGCCAGGAGACGCCTCGCTGTAGACGTGCACCAGCGTTCGGCCGGCGAGGAGCTTCGTCGAGATCACAGCATGCTCGCGTTCGAGCGCTGGGAGCTCCTGCTTCGAGACCACCCGGCGCCAGATCCGTCCGCGGAGACCGCCGACCGCGCGCAGAGGCTCCGCCTCGAGCAGGATCTCCCCCCGGTCGATGACCGCCATGCGGGTGCACAGCTCGGAAACGTCCTCGACAATGTGCGTCGAGAGGACGACGACGCTGTTCTCCCCCAGCTCGCTCAGCAGGTTGAGGAAGCGCACCCGCTCTGCCGGGTCGAGGCCGGCCGTCGGTTCGTCGACGATCATCAGCTTCGGGTTGCCGAGGAGCGCCACGGCGACGCCGAAACGCTGCCGCATGCCCCCGGAGTAGCCGCCCAGCTTTTGCTTCCGCACGTCCCAGAGGTTCGTCTGCCGGAGGAGCGCCTCGACGACCTCCCTGCGCGCCGCACGCTGGGTAATGCCCTTGAGGACCGCGAAGTGATCGAGCAGGTTCTCCGCGCTCACCTTCGGATAGACGCCGAACTCCTGCGGCAGGTATCCGAGCGTCTGGCGTACTGCATCCTTCTGTTTCAGCACGTCCAGATTGCCAAGGTGGACACTGCCTTCATCCGGCTCCTGCAGGGTGGCGAGGATGCGCATCAGCGTGGACTTGCCGGCACCGTTAGGGCCGAGCAGCCCGTACATCCCCGCCGGAACCGTGAGGGTCACGTCCTTCAGCGCCTGCACGCCGTTGGGATAGGTCTTGGATACGTTGCGGATGTTCAGTTCCATGGCCGGCTCTCCGTAGTACGAAGTACTTTATACGGCAAAGCCAGCACGTGCAAGGGGGGGCCGGGAGGGGGAGGCGCCTCGCCTCCCCCGGCAGCTCTACCCGGAGCCGGTCGGCCGCGAGATTCTAATCGAGAAGACTCTCCCGCCCTTCAATTCAAGTGAGATTGGAAACGGAAGATAGCTCCAAATCGTGCCTTCGATCTCCTTGACAGGGCTGATCGAACTGGGTTTTCCCAGAATCTCCTCGACCCTCTCCGCCGTGTCGCCCAGCGCCAGGCTGGAAAAGGTATACGGTGACTCCGTGGCAGCTCCGGTAACTTGTATCGCCGAGACCTTGCCCTCCCTGACGGTAAGGACAAGATATGGCAGGTTCTCGTCAGAGCCGCCCTGGAGCAGGTGGATCCGAAGCTCATTCTGAGGATCATCGGTAATGACTTGGTGAGGCTGACCGAGCTTGCCTTCAACCTCCCGCAAGCTCTGTCCAAGCCAGATATCCCCGACATGAAGGCAGCCGTCGTAGCCTTCGAAGCGATCCTCCGCGTTGCAAACCAGCCAATTGCCCAGGTATCTGAACTCATTGACGGCTCCTTCAGGGAACGGGACGTAGTAGATGTTTTTCGTCCCATCTCCCGAGGAGCACGATGTAAACACAACGAGGCCAGCAAGAAGAGACACGACCGGTCTCAGGGGCACAGCCTTCCACGCGTTCATTGGATTCCTCCTGGGCAGGCGGAATGCCTTGCCACAAGGAGAGCATGCCGTTCATAGATGAAGCCTTTATGAACCGGCGATGAAGCCCCGGGGAGGCGACGCTGGTACAATGCCGCTCATGAAGTCAGTGATGCTTTGCGCCTTGGTGCTGACGGCTGCCGCCGGTCCTGCCGCAGCGCAACAGGAACGGACCGCGACTGCGGCTCCCGCCGCCGCGCTGGCCCCGGCGGAAGCACGCCGCGCCGATCTCGCCGTGTTCCGCGAGCAATTCATGGGTCGGGAGCTATCCTACACGCCCGCGACCCGCGCCGAAGCTGAAGCGCGCCTGACACGGCTCGAAGCGCAATGCGCCAGCGTCTCTCAACCCTATTTCGAGCTCGAGCTCGCGCGCATCGCAGCGCTCGCCGACAACGGCCACACCCATTACGTGCTCCGCCTCATCGCGCAGAAATACAACCGTGTCCCGGTGCGGCTGATCGTGTTTGGCGAGGATTTCTACGTCGCGCGCGCCAGTACCGCGAACGCCGATCTGCTCGGCGCGCGCCTTGTCGGCATTGACGACAAGCCTGCCGCCGTCCTGCGCGCCGCCGCGCGCGAGCTCTATGGCGGCGTGAACGCTTTCCGCGACCGCGCGGCTTACAACTTGCTCGAAGGCCCCGAGCTGCTGCACACGCTAGGGCTCACCACGTCGCCGGATGCCGCCACGTACCGCTTCGAAACGCGCAGCGGCCAAGCGATAGAGCGCCGCCTCGCCGGCGAGCCGCCCAGCGCCGAACGGCCTGCCGCGCAGCCTCAACAGATCTTCCTGCCGCAGGCCCCCAGCGAGGCCTGGCAAGCCGCGCTCACGCCGGAGCGCGCCCCCTGGTCCCTGCAGGACGGCGCCGAGGCGTTCCGCTGGCGCGCCGCGCCCGAGCTCGACGCCATCGTCCTCCAAATGCGCCAGAACATGACCAGAGACGGCTTCTCGATCGAGGCCGCGCTGGATCAATTCCGCACCGCGGTCCGCGAGGCGCACCCTCGCAACCTCGTCCTCGACATGCGCTGGAACGGAGGCGGCGACCTCTCGACGTCGCGCGACTTCATGCAGGCGCTTCCGACGCTGGCGCCCGGCCGCATCTTCATCCTGACGAGCCCGCTCACGTTCTCCGCCGCGATCTCGAGCACCGGCTATGTGAAGCAAGCCGCGCCGGACCGCGTCACCATCGTCGGCGAGATGGTCGGCGACCGGCTCGTATTCTTCGCCGAGGGCGGCCCGGTGCAATTGCCGAACGCGGCGGGCGCTGTGGGCCGCGCGATCCAGCGGCACGATTACGCCAATGGCTGCCGCGCCTTCAGCGATTGCCACGGCTATGTCGTGCGCCATCCGATCGCCGTCGCGTCATTTGCGCCCGACATCGCAGCGCCCTGGACCATCGAAGCCTGGCTCGCCGGCCGCGATCCCGGCATGGAAGCCGTCGCGGCCGCACTCCGTCCTTAAGTTTTTCTCAACGGTAGGGGCGGCTCTTGTGGCCGCCCTCCGGAAGGGCACCCGCAAGAGGTGCCCCTTGTACAGAGGGAGGGCGTCAGCTCAGAAGCACCACGTGCCCGGGCACCAGTCGATAGGGCGCTCAATGTGCGTCCGGTACGGGGTGGTCGTGCCGAAATTCTGATAGCTCCACATGTCGTAGTTGCCAGAGGGGGACAGGTTCTTCGAGGAGGCAGGGGCGGCGATGTAGCGGTTCAGCGGGGCATAGGACTCGCCGATGTTCTGCACCTTCTGGAAGACCTCCGTGACGATGTCGCAGCGGTTGTCTCCGCAGTCGTCGGCACCACCGAATCCGCCATCGTTGCAGGATCCCTGGGTACCATACAGGGCGTGCTTGCCTTCCGCGGCCCATATCTGCTGGTAGCTGGTCGTTCCATTGTTGCCGTGCGAGTAGTAGGAGGAGCTGTCGGCGCTCGTGTTCCAGTGGGCGGTCATGTACTCGCCGATCAGCCGCCACTGGCTGGCGTCATTCTGCGCCACGCTCCAATCCACCCCCCAGTCCGTGCCGTCGGTGTCTCTGCGCGCCACCAGGATGGCGTACATCTCGCTGTCGCCCCTGTGTCCGCCACCGAAGATGTCGTCCCCGAGGTCCCAGTTGAACGCGATGCCGTAGCGGATCTCGATGCACTGCATGGCCTCCGTGCAGTTGTATCCGTCGCCCGGGCTGTAGGGGTGCGCGATGAAGGGGATCCTGCCGTTCGAGGAGTTGGTGTAGCCGGGGACGGTCAGGCCATAGAGCTGTCGCGGATCGGCCTTATCCAACCCGTCAAAGGATCCGCAGTGCAGATTGAGAATTGGGAAGTAGTACTGTGCCAGAGAGAGCTCGAGGGAATCGGGAAGACCATCGGAATCGCCGTCCTGAGCCGCCGCCGAAGTGGGCAGAAGCGCCAGTACCGCCAGACAAAAACAGAGAAGGGCCGTCCGCAGAAACCTGAGATGTACATGCATGGCTGTGCCTCCTGGTTCGCAAAGATGAGACTGCTGACTGTTGGATGGCCGCTGGGAGCAACCAAGGAACAGAACCTTAGCAAGACGACGATAATTCCGGGATGGACGCTGTCTCCTGGCGGAAAGGACATCAAGGACACCAAGGACCATAAGGACCTCAAAGACACAGCTCCGGATGCTCTGTCCTTGGAGTCCTTGGAGTCCTTGGAGTCCTTGGAGTCCTTTCAGGAGCCGCTCTTCCCTCGTTCCCGGAGTCGTGCCTGGGTCATGCGCTCGCGCAGGCCGCCTTCCTTGACAAAGGCCATTTCCAGGTGGTGGAGCTGGCGGGCGAGCAGGTAGGACGCCACGCGGATCAGGCCGATGATCACATTGGCAGAGAGCGCCGGATCGGGATTCTCGATGCCCTTGCGGAACGTCTCGTAGGTCGCCCCCGGGATCTGGTTCAGCTTGCGGAGGCGCAAGGCGTAGGCGTGCTCCGCGGGCCACTCCTCCAGACCGCGAGTCCGCAGAAAATCGCGGTAGTCGGCCAGAAGCTCTTCGAGGCTGCCGCGCGCCACACTCGTAAGCTTGATCTCGGTCTCTTTCGAGGTGGCCGCCGCCATGCTGCCTTCGACGATGTTCTGCTTGCCCGACCGTGCCGCCTGGATCATCTGGTCATGGGTGCGGCTGCGCTTGTCGATGAAGCGGCTGCAGAAGTAGACCGTGGCGTCGTAGACGATCTCGGCCTTCTGATAGGAGAGCAGTCCCTTGTAGCCGCCGTGGGGTGGGATGAAGCCTTGTGGTTTGACATAGTACCCGTAGAGAAACGGAAAACGAGTCCAAAATGTCATTCCTGGAAATTCTTCAGGACGAAGGACACCATCCGTCGTCCTCATGATCCTTGGTGTCCTTGGTGTCCTTGGCGTCCTCGACCGTGGCTTCCGCCAGAACCCTCAGGGAGGGCTCGCTGCAAGGCAACGCTGCAGCAGGCGAGCGTCATTCAGACGCTCCGTGTACGCAGCGAACTCTTGGGTGGGGCCGCGCCACCGCAACTCGTCCACCTCGCGAAAGAGGGGCGCGTCGTCCCGGAGCGTCGCCAGATCCTTGAAGCGCAGCGCCAGATCGCGGTGTTCTCGTAAAGCGTCCTCGGGAAAGCCCTCGATGGGGCCGTAACGATTGAGGTACAGTGCCGCGGTCTTGGGGCCGATGCCGGGAATGCCTGGAAAGCCGTCCGCGGCATCGCCGACCAGAGCGAGGTAATCGGGGATCAGGACGGGGACGACTCCGAACTTCTCGCGGACTCCATCCTCGGTAAAGATCTTGTTCCTCCGGCGGTCGACCTGCACCACCCGGTCGGCGCGGACGCACTGAGCCAGATCCTTGTCGGGTGTCCAGATGCAGACCTTCTGCACGCCTTCCTCGGCAGAGGCGATCCGGGCGGCGGAGGCGAGCGCATCGTCCGCCTCCAGCTCGATCATCGGCCACACGGCGACGCCCATGGCGGCAAGGGCCTCTTCCAGCGGGTGGAACTGCGCAAGGAGCGCGCGCTCGACGCCCTGCCCCGTCTTGTAGCCGGGCCAGAGACGGTTCCGGAACGACTCGATGACGTGGTCGGTCGCCACGCCGACATGCGTCGCCCCCTTTTCGATCATCTCCAGCACCGTGTGCAGCACGCCGGTGACCGCCCCGAAAGGCGCGTCCTTGCCCTTGTTGAAGCGGCGTTGGCCGTAGAAGTGACGGAACAGCTCGTAGGTACCGTCAAGGAGATGAATCATCATGCGCCCCCCTCCCCATCAGGTACCGCTGCCCCGTTTAGGGGCGGCCCATGACGGTACATAGCGCATGAGCTTGGGCGCTGCAGGGCTCGATGCCAAACCGCTGCCTCACGGAGGCGTTCGTCAGTGGATAGGGGATGGCGGACATTCGCCAGACGCGTCTGGCGAATCCGGCGCACCGGGCCAAATCTGGCAGACGCTGTCTGCCGAATCCAGAGTCCGGAGTTCACCGTGCGCCTCTCTTCGTTCGCGCCTCAACGACCTTTGCCGGACCTTCTTCCACCACCTTCTGCTCCAGCAGGTGACGGGTGCGGACGACGGCTTCGTGGAGACGCTGCTCCAGCACCTCGCGTGGCGGAAGCTCGGTCAGGTATTCGGCGACGTGGATGCCGCGGGGCTCCAACTCGAGCACTTCCACGGTTTCGCGCTTCTTGCCGGCGCAAAGGATGATGCCGATAGGCTTCTCCTCGCCGTTCTGCCGCTCATGCCGGTCAAGCCAGCGCAGATAGAGCTCCATCTGGCCGGCGTCCGCAGGCTTGAAGTCACCGATTTTCAGCTCGATGACGACCAATCGGCGCAACCGACGGTGGTAGAAGAGCAAGTCCAGATAGTAATCGTCACCGTCCAGGGTGATCCGCTTCTGGCGCTCAACGAAGGCGAAACCGGTGCCGAGCTCCAGGAGAAACGACTCGATCTCCCGCAGCAGAGCGCTCTCCAGATCCCGCTCGCTGTAGGTGTCGCGGAGGCCGAGGAAGTCGAGCACGTAGGGATCGCGGAAGACCAGGTCGGGGGTGAGCCGGTCTTCCGCGCGGAGTCCCTTAAGATCCTCTTCAATGAGTTTTGCGGGCTTCTTCGAGAGGGCAGTACGCTCGAAGAGCATGCTGTCGATCCGAGATCGCAAAGCCCGCACGCTCCAGCGCTCGATGCGGCACATCTCCGCGTAGAATTCGCGCTGCAGTGGGTCTTTGAGCGGAAGCAGGGCGATGAAATGGGTCCAGGTTAATTGTCGTATCAGTGATACGACAATCTGGGGGTCTGGAAAAACCTCGGCGAACTGGACCATGCGCCGGAGGCTCTTCTCTGCGAATCCTCGGCCAAACTCCCCTTCCAATTGTCTACCCAACGCGGAGACAATCTCGGCTCCGTATTCTGCGCGCTTTTCCTTGAGGATCTCGCGGCGCACTCGGTCGCCCACCTTCCAGTAGAGCAACGTCAGGCCGGCATTGACCATCCGGGCGGTCTGTTGCCTGGATTCGAGGATGAGGCTTCGCACCTCGGCCAGCACAGCTTCGGACAGAGCGGCGGCGCCCCGAGCGGGCTTGATTTTGGAGATGGTACGCTTCGCGCTCATGCCCCTCCCCCACCCACGATCTCCTCCAACAACCCCTCCCTCTCCTGCCGTAGCGCGGAGGTGCCAAGCGCCCCGTTCGGAATCACTCGGGCGACAACCAGATTGCAGGCAGGCGGCGGAAGTCTGTCTCGTCGAAGCTGCAGACCGTCTCGCCGTTCCGTAGAGCCTCAAGGGCGAGAACCGCATCCGCGAAATCCACGTTCTTGTCCCGGGCGAGTTCGAGCGCCCCTACCAGGATTTCCCTATCCTTGACTTCGAGGCCGTCCGCCGAGAGGAGCGGAACCAGGACATGGGCAATCTCCGTTGCAGAGCGGCGGTAGAAGGACTTCAGCACCCAAACGATCTCGGCCACGACCAGGGGCGACAAGATCAGCAGAACCTCGCCCATCTCCGCACGGCGCATCAGACGAGACGCGCGCTTGGCCATACCCTCCGGCTCTCCAGTCATGAAGCGCAACAGAACGTTGGCGTCGACTCGCAGCCTTTTCACGGCCCGGATCTCTTCGCACGACCACCCAACGCCCGCCCGGCCTCCTCACGGACAGCCTCCTTGCCCGGAAAGGGCCGTTGTGCGGGAAGCGAGCCATAGAAGTCGGAAAGCTTCTGGCGCTTGACGACGCGCAGCCGCGCCGTCTGATCCGCACCGACCTCGAAGATGAGATCATCGCCCTGTTCGATGCCGAGCGCCTTCCGGACCTCGGAGGGGATGGTTACCTGGCCCTTGCTCGTGACTCTGGAAATAGGCATGTTCCTTACCTTGTCTCGTTTCCTTACGATAGCATGGCGGGGGGCGGAAAGCTGCCTTCGCGCAACCATACTCAAACACACCGGAGCTCGAATGCCTCCCCTCCCCGCCTAGGGGAGGGACAGGGACACACGGCTTCGCTGGAGACTGGGCTAGTTTCAGAAACGTTCGCATGGCACCTGTCTGGCACCTGTCTGGAGCCCCGCCGGGAAGAGCGGCCGCAGAAGGGCTGTTATCCCACTGTTGTGAGACGTTTGAAGCACTTCGCCGCCCTCGCCTTCCTCCCTCTGCTCGTCCTCGCCGGCGCCTGCGTCACGACGCCCTTTCTGGATCCCCGCTACTACGAGCTGCTCTCCCAGCCGGCGCCGCAGTCGTTGCCTGTGCCGGTCGCGGGCGTGGCGAAGGGGCGGTTGTGGGACAGCTACGGCGATCCGCGCAACGGTGGGCGGCAGCATGAAGGGATCGACATCTTCGCCAAGCGGAACACGCCGGTCCTGTCGGTGACGGAAGGGTATGTCTCCGGCCTGGGGACGAACGGCCTGGGCGGCATCACGGTGTGGGTGACGGGGCCGGCCGGATGGCGGCACTACTACGCGCACCTGGAGCGCTGGGGCGATGTGCGCCGAGGGCAGTGGGTCGAGGCCGGCACGGTGATCGGCTATGTCGGAACTTCCGGCAACGCCGCGGCCACGTCGCCTCACCTCCACTACGGCATCTATCCGCCTTCGGGCGGCACTCTCAACCCCTATCCCCTGCTCGCCGCGGGCCCCGGCCCGGCCCTGGCCCCCTCCAAATAAGCTCCAGAACATTCGCGTGGCACCTGTCTGGTACCTATCTCGCCTCGCTCCCGGCGAGGCCGCCTCGGTCATGGCCGCGATGATCAGGCCTTCGAGCCCTCTTTCGTGGTGTCCGTTGGCATCTGAGGGATCCGTCAGTTACCCGAAGGAGCAAGCCACCCTTCCGACCGCAACCGCTCTGCCGCAAGATCGATCTGCGCCTGCGTAAACTGCTTCTTTCTAGGCGCCCACGAGTAGACCGCCCTCAACATGTCCTCGCGATCGTGGGCCTTCTCCTGAGTGGCGACCCAGTGAACCGTCGTGAGGAGCTCCAATCCGAACGGAGTCTCGAAACCCTCGACCAGACGTGCCACTCTGTCGAAGCGCTCATGAGTATCCGGGTGAGCTTCCAGGTAAGACTCCGAATCCCGCACCGCTCCGGGCACCGGCGCCAGTTGCTTGGTCGGCGCATCGCCGCCATCCGCGTAGCCCGAGATCAGGTGTCCTTCGATCTCGCGCAACACATGGCGCAGGTTCTCCGCGTAGGGGCCGAACGGTCCCTTCACATAACGCAGGCGCAACGGCTCACCGGCAGCTTGGAGGAAGTACATCAGCTTGTGTACTTCCAAGAGCGAGATCGATGGGTCCATCAGAGCAGCGAGATAACGATCCATAAGGCCCAGCAAGGCGGCGCGACCTGCCGTCATCTTAGGAACGTCGCTTGACCGGTTGGCGCGCGCATCCGCCGGACTACCTCCCGGCTCGAACACCACCGTATCGACTCCAAATGGATGATGGGCTCCTGCCCCTCTTGGTAGGTTAGTTCCGGATGATTGGCGCGGTGGATCAGGAAAAGCATGATTGAGCGGGGACAGAAATAGAAGGGCACGTACTCACCGACTTTATCGGAACGATGGCATTTGACAGGCAATCCCAACCGGCGCTGCTTGATGTCGCTCATCCCGATTGAAGCAGATGGACCACCTCGGGCGATCATTGCCACATCCGAGACCATAAGCCACCGTCAGCCAAGACAGACGGCAGGTTATCCAAGTGGGTGATGTGGTAGATGCGGACTTCGCCTGGTACGCCCGTCATGCCACGGCCTCCTCGGCATCGAGATCCGAACACTCGCCAAGCACCTGTTCAGCCTGCACTACTACGCGCACCTGGAGCGCTGGGGCGATGTGCGCCGAGGCAGTGGGTCGAGGCCGGCACGGTGATCGGCTATGTCGGAACTTCCGGCAACGCCGCGGCCACGTCGCCTCACCTTCACTACGGCATCTATCCGCCTTCGGGCGGCACTCTCAACCCCTATCCCCTGCTCGCCGCGGGCCCTGGCTCGGCCCTGGCCCCCTTCAAATAAGTTCCAGAAACATTCGCGTGGCACCTGTCTGGCTGGCGCGCAAATGTGCGACACTAGCCACCAGGTATCTCACGCTTCGGGTTTAGGGTTTCGTTGTACGTTCCTCGCCACAATTGAGTTCGCATAGCTTAGCAGCCGAGATAGGCAGAGTTGGGCAGCCTCAGAAGACGAAAAAACTTTACCGCCGCGATACCAGCCATATTGATCTCTTCCAGCACGAACTAGCTGAAGCTCATCTCGCCTTTCCTCCTCAAACTCCGACATGTACTGGAGATAAAGAGCACCGACGTTGGCCTTATTGATGTGGCACTTAACCAATGGCTGTGATCGTTTCCCCTCGGTCAAGCTCAGAGTTGTCTCATTTGCATCCAGCTCCAAGCTGTGTTCGTCATGAAGAAACCCAGCTAGCCCGGATTTCTCACCGAGGACATGAAAAGGGGCTACCTCCGGTGGTATAAGTGTCGTGTCAACAAGCACTTGTACCACAAAGGGAGGATAGCCCCGTGACGACAGACTGTACCTTTCCGCAGCTTGAGTTTCAAGGGTTGACTCGGCGGACGGTGGTGGCGTCATTCGACGGCGGTACCCTAAGCTCGGATGGCGGTGTCTTGCTGTTATCCGAGGTGGACCGACGCTTGGGGCTGTTGGAGGAGTTTGCGGCCTGTTTCGAGGATCACCGCAATCCAGCCCTGGTCGAGCACAGCGTCGTGGAGTTGGTGCGTCAGCGTGTGTTTGGGCTGGCTCTTGGCTACGAGGATCTCAATGACCACGACGAGCTGCGCAGCGATCCGCTGCTGGCGGCGGTGGCCGGCAAGGCCGATCCGACCGGTAGCGACCGTCGCCAAGAGCAGGACCGTGGCAAACCACTGGCCGGCAAGAGTACGTTGAACCGTTTGGAATGGGGGGCTGTGAAGCAGGATCGCTATCGCAAGATCATCCTCGATCCCGAGGCGGCTGACCGCTTTTTCGTTGATGTCTTCCTGGCCTCCTATCGGAAGGCTCCGGCAGAAATCGTGCTGGATCTCGACGCTACCGACGATCCTCTGCATGGCGAGCAGGAAGGTCGTTTCTTTCATGGCTACTACGGTGGGTACTGTTACCTTCCGTTGTATATTTTTTGCGGCTCTCACCTGTTGTGCGCCCGTCTGCGGCAGGCCAACGTCGATGCATCTTGCGGTGCGGTCAGCGAGCTCGAGCGCATCGTGTCACGGGTTCGCGACAGGTGGCCTGAGGTGCGCATCATCGTACGTGGAGATTCGGGGTTTGCGCGTGAAGAGCTGATGAGTTGGTGCGAGAGCCACGGCGTGGACTTTGTCTTCGGTCTGGCGCGCAATGCTCGGCTGCAGCGCGCTCTCGGGGGAGAGTTGGAGCAGGCTCGTGCGCAGTTCGAAGAATCCGGCAAGGCGGCGCGCGTGTTCAAGGATTTTGTCTACCGCACCAAGAAAAGTTGGTCTCAGCAGCGGCGTGTGATTGGCAAAGCCGAGCACTTGGCCAAGGGCGCCAACCCGCGCTTCCTTGTGACCTCACTGAGCAGCGAACAGTGGAGTGCTCAGATGCTTTACGAGAAGCTGTATTGTGCCCGTGGCGAGATGGAGAATCGTATCAAAGAGCAGCAGTTGTGTCTGTTTGCCGACCGCACCTCAACTCATCACTTGACCAGCAATCAGGCGCGTCTATGGTTTTCCTCGGTGGCCTACGTTCTGCTCAATGAACTGCGCCGTCTGGGCCTGGCAGGCACCGATCTGGCTCAGGCGCGCTGTGACACGATTCGCATCAAGCTGCTCAAGATTGGCGCTCAGATCAAAGTGACGGTGCGGCGCGTCTGGGTACATTTGTCCAGTTCCCACCCCAATGCGGCCCTGTTTGCGCGGATCGTCAATCAGTTGCGGGCAAGCCATCCCGCGCTGGCCTGATCTGTCGTCAGAAATCCGCTCTTGTCCAAACCTCTCCAGGCTGAGGTGTCTCTGGTCGGTCGTAGGAGCGTGCATCGGGCGAGCAACTGCCCGCGACTTACGCTCTTCTTGCGTTTGCTTGGGCGGCCACGAGGGTGCGCAGTGGCGCACTATCCGTGGCAGTGCGCCACCCGAACCGGTCGTGGACGCGCAAACTACCGCGGTGAGACCCGTGGTGAGAAATCCGGGCTAGGCTTCCAAGCTCCTGCTTGAGCACCTCCATAAAACTGGAGACCTCTGTCCTGTGCGCTTCCGCTCGGAGTTCGATGTTCCTCTCAAAATCACGCCGCCAAGTTGATATGGCCAAGATCTTTGCTGCTGCGCGAGGGTCTAGATCTTCCATGGCTCTCCCTTAAGATTAGTCCGTTGTAGGCCCGCAACGCTTCCATCCATCCGAGCAGAGCCAACTCAGTGGCTCCCGCACCGTCTAGATGTCGTATCCGTTAGAGGGCGCCCGCTTCGCCTCCGTGCCCCCTCCCCTACCCCTTAGCCTCCCGCAACAACTTCTGCAGCGTCTTGGACACCAACTGCTCCAACTCCTCGGGGCTCAAGTCTTTGGAGGCTGGACGCTCTGCGGGCGGGAGCGGGCCGAAGCCGTCGAGGATCGAGCGCATCCGGGTGGAGGCTTCGCTTGGGGGCGAGGGCTTGCGGGGATAGGCGAGGTGGAAGAACTCCGCTGGCGTCAGGCCGAGCACGCCCAGAATCTGGAAGACGTGCTCCACCTTGAGCTCGATGCTTCCGGAGAACAGCCGGCTCAAGTAGCCATAGCTCAGGCCGAGCGCCTTCTCGATGTCCCGGTTGCTGACGTCGAGGATCCGCATCGCCACACGCAACACCTGAAGCAGTCGCTGTGTCTCTTCCTGGATCATAGACCGTAGCCTACATCAGGAGGAGGGAAAGATCTATTCTCCTTCCAGGAAACTTCGATCTTGACAAGAAATTACATTTGACTGTAGAAATGGTCAAGAACGTGGTGAACACGGGCCAACCGATAGGAGAAAAGGCATGACAGATTCCGACAAACCCGATGGCGATGTGCAGACGGCGTTGTCCAATGCGTTTTCCCGGGAGTACCTGGACCGGCTCCGGGAGGGCAGCGAGTCGTCCGCGTCCGGGGAGAGCGAGGCGGCGGGCCCCTGGGAGCTGCGCCACGAGGAGGGCGTCTACCCTCTGTTCCGTTCCTGGGAGGGATTCGAGCATGGCGACTCGCCCGAGGGGGTGTTCCAGGTCCGCGAGGCCGGGCTGATCTTCTTCGCGGTCCGGCCCGCGGCGGGGCGGGATCCGCTGTTCCGTCCGCTGGAGCCCGTCACGCCTCAGGGCTTCGCGGTCGAGAGCGCCGGCCAGGTGGTCGGACATCTGCGCTTCTTCAATCCCGATTGGCTGCACGCGGCGCACGTCGGAGCGTGCCTGGCCCGCTCTCCCCTGGCCGTGGCCGCGATCCTCGAGGCCGGCGGGCCGGATTTCCAGGAGCAGGTCGGGCGAATCCTGGGCAGGGAGCTCTTCGGCGAGCTCGAACGATGATTCCGCGTGAGGCGCAAACCTATCCGAGTGAACCGCAAACCTATCCGGGAGAGCCGCAAACCTATCCGGGAGCGCCGCCAACCTATCGCGCGACGCGCAAATCTATCCGCGTCAGCCGCAAGCCTATCCGCGTGACGCGCAGGTCTATCCGCGTGAGCCGCAAACCTATCCGTGAGACGCGCCAACCTATCGCGTGACGCGCAAACCTATCCCTGTTAACCGCAAGTCTATCCGCGTGACGCGCCAACCTATCCGCCTGAGCCGCAAACTTATCCGCGTGACGCGGATAGATTGGCGGTTCGCCCGGAAGGTTGCCGCGAGGTGAGGAATGGGGGAAAAGGGCGGGGCGAGCCGGCTCGCCCCCGGGAAGAATCAACTACTTGACGGATTCGATCGGCGGCGGCGGCGGAAGCGCCTTGGCGGGGCGCCGGCCGCGGAAGGGCTGAAGGTCGAACTCGGCCAGCTTCTCACTGCGGTTCCCGTAGTGCTCCCGCAAGCCGGCGCACAAGAAGGAATCCACCTTGTTGCCCTCGTTCACCAGTGCCTCCAACAGACGGGAAGCCTCCTGCTTCACCGCCTTGGTCGCGGCCTGGTCCCGCAGGGCGCCGAGCGTCCCTGCCTGGATACCCTCGAGCTTCGCGCGCTTGCTTTGGAGATGAGCGAGCTCGTCGGCATTGTCGGCCAGAGCCCGCAGGCGATGCTGCCACCCCTTCATGGAATCCGCGTAGGTCTTCGGCATTCACACCCTCCGTAAAAACCGGGGGCGTTGCCACGCCCCCGAATGGTTATACTTCCCTACTCCTGGTCGATGGACACGTCGCGGGAGCCGCCGTCCGAGTCGGTGATCGGCCTATCTCGGACGGTTTTTCCCTTACTGCCCTGCAGCACGACAATTCCCTCCTTTCTTCAGCAGCCGATCAGATCGGCCGCCCTGAATACGACACTGGTCAATCCACCCGTGCAGCCCCGGACGGGATGGCCCGGCAGGACCAGGGTCACCTGCTCGCCCACGAGGTCCACCTGGAGCGGCTGGCCCATCTTGCTGGCCATACGGCATGAGTACGAGGCGAAGGAGCTGGCCGTCTGGGGGGCTTTGAACAGGCGGATGCTCTCGATCCCCGGGCCATCCATGCGCAGCCTCCAGGAAGGCAGCTTCAAGAGGGCCTCCTGCACCCGCTCCGGCTTGAGATACATCTTCTCCGGCATCACCACCACATCGGCAACCAACTGCTTCGTCTTATCCATAGAGCTCCTTTCCGACCGTCGCGCCAGCAGCATTGCTCCGCGACAAGATGATCATGCATCTTCTTGACCGTAATGTCAACATGCTTGAACGATTTGGTTTGTAAATTGTTGTTACGTGCTTCCATGCTGCTTCGGAGACCGATCTCGTCAACAGGATTGAAGTTACGGAGACTTCGTGGCAATTTACGTTGGGGCGACACCTAACAGGGTTCTGGCGGCACTATTCTTTGTAGTAGAGATCCTGTCCCCTTGAGGAGGAGAACGAAATGTCCCGAACGGTACGCGCCTTCGCTGCCCTGGTCCTGACCGTCTTGTTCCTGGCCAGTCCTGTTACCGCAGCGTCTCTGTCCCACAAGTCCGACGCGCAGTCCTTGTGGGAATCTGCCTGGCAGTGGTTGGTGGAGTTGGTCCTCCCCGACTCCCCTACCGGTGCCCCGAAACCCTCGGACCCGCGGCCGAACAGTGATGCTGGGGGAACGATTGATCCCGACGGCAAACCCGGAGGCTAAGCGAGGCGCCGTCAGGTGTGAGATAATCTCTGGAACTGCTGCACCGGATACAAGGAGCCGAGCGCTTGGCCGAGCACCCTTCACTCGACGAGTTGCAGGATTTTGCCCAAGGTATGTTGCCGTCCGAGCAGGCGCGCCTCGTGGTTGCGCACCTGCTCCGCGGCTGCATTCGTTGCGGTGCAGTTTTAATTCCCGACGTCGAAGCCCTGCTCCCCGAGGATCCTCCGATGGAGGACTCCGGCTACGACGAGGCGATCGAGCGGGCTTTCGCGGCCCAGCGCTGGCACGGACCCGCCGCGCTGACGCGAAGGACGAAGGCTCGCCAGGCGCTGGCCCTGCTCGAGGCCGGAGGGCTCGAAGAGCTTTCAGAGGCCCCATCGGATCTCAAAGGCATTGTTGCCTGCGAGGCGCTGATAGAGCGAAGCTGGGATTTGCGCCATGAGGATCCGCAGCAGATGCTCGAACTGGCGAGCCATGCCACTCTGGTGGCCGACCATCTGAGCCCCCAGCTTTACGATTCAAGGAAGCTCGCCGAGTTGCGGTGCCGTGCCTGGTCGGCCCTCGGCAACGCCTACCGGGTGGCCGACAACCTCAAATTCGCCGAGTGGGCGCTTGAGCGTGCCGCAGAACTCTGTCCTGACGGAAGCGGAGATGAGACGCTCTCCGTTCGCCTGCTGGAGCTCCAAGCCTCTCTGTACGGCGCGCAACGGAAGTTTCCGCTGGCGTTCGAGGTGTTGGACGCGGTCTACGCTATCCATCGCCGCCATGGTGACGAGCAACAGTGTGGCCGGGCCCTGATCAAAAAAGGAATCTATGTTGGCCACAATAACAATCCTGCCGGAGCCGTCCGTCTGTTGACGGAGGGCCTCGGGATGATCGACTCCAAGCGCGATCCGAAGCTCATCCTTTCAGCGGTCCACAACATCGCGTGGTTCCTGATGGAAGGCGAGTTCTTCCGCAAGGCGCGCAGGGTCATGTGGGAGAACCGCTGGCGCTATATCCGGCACGGCGGCAGGATCGACCAAGTGAAGCTGCGCTGGCTACAGGGGCGGATCGAGGCGGGCCTGGGGAACCTTGGCATCGCCGAGGAGGCGCTGAGGGAGGCTCACGAGAGCCTGAAGCAGGAGGGGCTGGGCTACCACGCGGCCCTGTCGGGCCTCGACCTGGCCGCCATCCTCCTGCGGCGGGGGTGCGAGGAGGAGGCGCGCACCGTCGTGCTCAAGGCCACGGAGGTATTCCTGAGCCTCGACATCCAGGTCGAGGCGCAGAAGGCGGTCTTGGTGCTCCAGAAGGTCTTCGAGGCCGGTGTGCAGGGCTGGACCCTCCTCGACGATGCGACCCGCTTCCTGCGCCGCATCGAGTACGACCCGTCGCTCACCTTCCAAGCCTGGTTCCTGTAGGGCTCTGGGGGAGTTTTCCCTGGGACCGCCGGCATCTTGCCGGCTTCCGGAACAACAAGGCCGGGCCTTCGGCCCGATATCTTCAAATGCCGGCAAGATGCCGGCGGTCCCAGGGAAAAGCACTGCAGGGTTGACGGCTCAGCGCCGGCCGAACGCCTCGTTTGCCTCGGCCGCCGATTCCTGCAGGATCGTGGCGAGGCCCGGGGTGACCTGGGCGAAGGTGCCGTTGCGCAGCCGCACCCTGGCGGGCAGGCCCACCGGCGAACGGCTGAAGAGCATTCCGAAAATCGACAGCGCCACCAGGAACGATCCGGTCGGGGACGGATGCTCGCGGTCCTTGCGGTAGAGGGGGATGTTGGGGTCCCGCCTCCAGGCCGCCCGCCATGCCTCCCCCGCCGGGATCAGCATGCCGTCCACATCCTCGGCGGCAAGCTGGTAGGAGGTCCGGACCTCGTCGAAGTACGCGAGCCGGTCCTCGCCGGGCCAGACCATGTAGAGCGCCGGCCGCGCACCCGCCTCGCGGATGTGGCCGGCCAGCTTGCGGCCCCATTCCCGCATGTTCCTGCGGCTCGCCGCCAGGGTCGAGGGACCCTGCTGCATCACCACGAAGTCCCACCGTCCCTTTCTGATCGTGCTCAGCGCGGCGCCGCGGTTGCAATGGTCCTCGAAGCTGAAGCCGCCCTTGGCGACGGTCTCCACGTCGACGCTCTTCCCCACTTCGTTGGCGAACGCCTGCACCAGGAGGGGCATGTCGTTGTTGTAGGTCAGGCTGCTGCCCAGGAAGAGGACGCGCAGCCCCGGGGCGGACCCGGGCCGGGGTGCGCCCGGCCCGGGCCTGCGTTGCGGGAGGCGTTCCCTCATTGGATGATCCGGGACGTCGCCCCGGGGCGCTCCGCGCGCGACTTGCGCAGGTCGCGCGTGATGTTGATCCGCTTCATCCAGCGGTCGTGCCCGTCGTAGCGGGCTTTGAAGGCGCGGCGGCCGTGGACCGCCTTGAAGTTGTCGATGAAGCAGATCTCGCCCGGGTGCAGGGTAATGTCGCCGATCTGCTCGTCGACCGCCTTGATCAGCGCCTCGAGAGCCTGCTGCGCCCTCGGGTTGTCCTCGATCGGGTCCATGAAGTAGTGGTCGATGCGGATGTAGGGCGAGCGCGGATCTCCCGAGAGGAGGGCGATCTTGTCGGGGTGCCGCTTCATCTGCTCGATGCGGCGGTAGACCTGCTGCAGCTCGTCTTCGTCTTCCGGAGCGGCGTTCTGCTGCAGGTGCGAGTTGTCGGGCTTGATGGTGTAGTGCGGCTCGAACAGGGTCTCCCAGTCCTGCGGGCTGAGCTTGACCTGCTCGAGCGCGGCGAAGGTGGTGGGCACGCTGTCCGGATTGCGCAGGCAGAGCATGCCGAGGTAGTCGCCGCGCATCGGGTGGAAGGCGTCCTCGGTGTGCCACGTGATGGTCATCTCGCTGCCGGTGCCGATCTGCTCCTGCTCCATGCCCTTGATGGGCATCACGTCGTGGACGATCCGCCCGTGCTGCTGGGTCTTCCAGCCGATGCACTCGCCGAGCAGCGAGCTGGCGAGGACGAGGAAGATTTCCTCTTCCAGCGCCGGCGAACGGTACTCGTCGGGACGGTTCCAGTGTTCCGGCGTGGGGCCGATCTTCTCGTCTTCCACGGAGAACCCGGAGATGATGAGGTGAGCCGCGTCGGGCTCGATCAGGCGGAATTCGACCAGCGCCGCCCGCAGCCGCCGGGGCAGCTCCTGCGCCCAGACCGGGGCCTGCCTCATGAGCTCGGGGTCTTCCACCGAGTCGAACGTCGCCGCGATCTCGGCGGTCAGCTTCTTGATCGCGGCGACTTCTTCACTGTTGAGCACGAAGCGCTGCAACGTCCTACTTCCTGGCGCACCGGCAGCCGGGAGCTGTTCAGTCATGAGCTCCATGAATCACCTCTCTTTTCTAGTAGAGGAACGCGTAGCCGACCTTCAGGAAGAAGGAGCGGTTGGTCTGTGTGATGTCGATTTCGTTCTGGCCAAACCGCGTGTCGTCATAGCCGGCGAACAGCACGGTCTGGGGGTTGAGCTTGTAGGAGAAGAGGAACTGTCCGAAGACGTCCTTCTCGTTGACCGGGCCGCGGGTGAAGTCCTGGTACTGGAGCACGGCGCGCACGAAGGTGCGGACGTTGAACTGGTAGACGATCCGGCTCTGGGCGATGTCCACGTCGAAGAGGCGGTCGCCCTGGGCGTCGAGCTGCTGGCGCACGTACTCGAGCTGGAGGTTCAGCCCCTTGGCCAGCCGGAGCTGGATGGCGGGGTTGAGGATCATCGTCGAGCCGAGGCGCCCGGTGAGGAGGTCGATCTCGTCGCCGAAGCGGCCGAAGGCCGCGAAGCGCATCCGGCCAGTGGGGTTGATGCCGAACTCGACGATCTGCCGGTCGAGGTCGTAGGTGGTGCCGCGGTAGAACTCCTGGTTCTTCTGCAGCCGCAGCTCGTACGCCGACTGGTAGGGCCCGTTGAGCGTGCCGAAGACTTCGGCGACCTCGTCGGTGAGCGTGCCGCCGTGGTCCTCGGTGCGCAGGCCGTGGACGCCGACGCTCGCCTGCGCGTACCAGGTCTTCTTGGTGCCATAGAACACGCGCTCGTATTGCGCCTCGCCCGTCTTGACGTCGACGCGCGGGATGAAGCCGCTGTCGGCACGGAAGAGCGGATCGAGGTCCTGGTACTTGACGAAGCCGCGCCAGAGCTTGGCGAAGTGGCCGTACTCGACGTGGAGGGCGTCGCCGTCGAAGGCTTCGAAATCCCGCCCGAGCGCCGCGTTGAGCTCGTCCGGATACTGGGTGTCGGAGCTCAGGTACTGGACGCGCATGGTGTCGGACTTGGTGAAGCGGACGAGGCCGTCGATGCCGGCCACCCGGTTGTGGTACTCGTCGCCCTCGCGGCCGGTGTAGAGCAGGCCGATGGCGGAGCGCTCACCCACGTCGCGGCGGTAGCGGAAGACGCCGGTGTCGGTGCTCTCTTCGAGGAAGGCGCGGCGCGTCCGCTGGTTTTCCGGGATGAGGATGTTCGTGATGTCGTCGCGCGCGATGTAGGTGCCGAAGGTGTTCTTGCCTTCCTTGCCGTTGAGCTTCACGCCCCAGTCGGGCTCGGCCACGCTGCGGGTGAAGACGGCCTGGAGAGGGGTGATGTAGGTGTCGGCGCCCTCCAGGAAGAAGGGGCGCTTTTCCGGGAACTGCAGGGCGAAGCGGGTGTTGACGTCGAGCTGCAGCGCGTCGGCCTCGATCTGCGAGAAGTCGGGGTTGACCGTGCCGGTGACGGTCATGTTGGGGGTGATGCCCCACTTCGCGGTGATGCCGGGCTCGAAGTCCTCGTCCCCGGACTCCAGGCCGCCATCGGGGAAGCCGTCGATCGCATCGGCGCGCTGCGCGGTCACCGTGGGGGTGATCTCGATGTTGCGCCCCTGGGTCATGTTTTGGAAGCCGGTGACCTTGTTCTCTTCGCACAGCGTGCAGTCGCGCGAGCGGTTGGTGAAGCGCGAGGAGATGCGGTGCCGCACGTTGCGCGGGTAGCTGCGGAAGAATTCGATGCCCCAGGTCTGCGGACCCTGGGTGCGCGCGAAGCGGAGCTGGCGGAAGGGAATGCCGACCTCGATCACGTAGCCGGTGTCGGTGATCTTCCCCTCGGAGGCCCAGATCGCGTCCCAGGTGAAGTCTTCCGTGCCTTCGATCTCGCTGAACGCGGCGTCCACCTGCACGCCGCGCGGGTTGATGCGGAACTGGAACGCCTGGCGCTCGTCGTTGAACGTGTCGATGGTGATGCCGACGTGGTCGTCCTGGACGAAGGTGCCGATCAGGTCGCGGTCCATCAACTGGGCGCGGATCGCCTGCGGGTTGGGATCGCTGGCCTTGAAGGCGATGTAGAGGGTTTGCTCGTCGAAGGTGACTAGAGCGTCGGTCGCGACCGGCGGCGTGACGTTGTCGCCGGGGAACCACTCATAGGGCAGGTCGATGACGGTGGCGCTCTCCCAGCCGGCATCGTCGAGCACGCCGTCGACGCGGATAGGGGTGCTGGTGGGACCGACCTCGAAGCGGCGCTGAACACTGCCCTCCGGCGCCGGCGCCGGGGCCGGGGCTGCGGGCTCCGTGGCTGGAGCCGGAGGAGGAGCTGCGGGCTCTTGCGCCGAGGCGCTCCCGGCGGACATGGGGACGAGACAGGCCGCGGCAAGGAAAGCAGCGCGGACGTTGAATGCAAAGGATTTCATGTTTCAGTCGTTCTCCACAAAAAGGTGATCGGTCAGGCCTGCGCCGCGGCTTCCTCGGGGACTTCCGCCTCGGGTTTGGGCTCGGGCTTCGGCGCCGGCTTGCGGTTGGCGTCGGGCAGCTCGGCCTCGACGTTGCGCACGCGCGGGTTGAGGAAGCCCACCAGGGCGGTCAGGGCGGGTATCAGGGCCATGGTCAGGAGCATCAGTCCGATGCCGCGGCCCGGACCCACGCCCACCACGCGGCCGATCGCCGAGTCGGCCAGCGCGCCGCCGGGCATGAGCGCCGGGTTGAACACTTTGTCGGCCAGCGGGCCGGCCGTGAAGTCGCCGATCGGCACCGTGAACTGGGCGATCATGCGGCGCATCGCGAAGACGCGTCCCTGCACGTCGTGCGGGGTCTTGAGCTGCCAGATCGCCTGGCTCGACGCGTTCATGATCGGCAGGCCGACGTACCAGAGCAGCACGCCCGCGCCCACCAGGTACAGGTTGGGCTTGATGCCGACCATCACGAACCAGACGCTCAGTGCCGCCCAGGCGAGGAGCACGCCGTGGACTTTCTTCTTGAACCCGCCGGTGGCGGTCATGATCGATCCGCCGATCAGCGTGCCGACGCCGACGAGCGACATGATCGTGCCCACCGCGGCCTTGTTGGAGAAACCGAGCACCATCGGCAGGATCGCGATGCCGCACATGGACATCACCAGGTTGACGCTGGCGAACAGGAGCAGCAGGTTGAGCAGCCCGGGACGCTCCTTGATGAAGACCCAGCCGAAGGCCGCTTCCTTCCAGATGGAGCCCTTGGCGCGGCGGCCTTCCGCGCTCTCTTCCGGCCGCGGGATCTTGACCATCAGCAGCATGGCCGCGGCGAAGATGAAGGTGCAGAAGTCGATGATCAGGATGTTCTTGAGGCCGATCCAGTACATCAGGGCACCGGCGATGGCGGGCGCGGCGATCATGTTGACCGACTGGCCAACCTCGAGGACGCCGTTGACGCGCGGATAGTCCTTGCGGGCGACCAGCATGGTAATGGCGGCGATGTAGGCCGGCCACTGGAAGGTTGCCAGGATCGAGTTGAAGAACACGCCGCAGTAGACGTGCCAGACCTGGAGCTGGTTCGTCGAGAGGAGGTAGGCATAGGCGAGCACGGTAATGCCGGGCCCGAGGTCGGTGAAGAACATCACCCACTTGCGGTCCCAGCGGTCGACGTAGGCGCCCGCGATGGGTCCGATCAGGATGCCGGGCAGGCCGGCGAATACGATCGTCAACGTGTACTGGGTGACGGAGTGCGTGTGCTCCAGGACCCAGACGCCGAGCGCGAACCCGGTAAGGCTCGAGCCGATCAGCGATATGAGCTGACCGAACCACATGGTGCCGAACGTCTTGAAATCAGTCTTCTCAATTGGTGCCATTTAGTTCCCTTCGAGCTTAGGAAGCGGCGCCAGCGCCGCGGGTCCGGTAATCGTTCACGAACCAGCGCAGTACGTCTCCGCAACGCTGCGCCAGCGCCTTGACAGTTTCAACCTTGTGCAGATTTGTGTTGTGTTCCCACTTGATCAGCATCTTGTCCTTGATCACGTAGGCACCGATCGTGATCGGGCAGAGCCTCCGGGTGTGACGGTCCTGGTGATAGCCGCCGAACGTGTCGACCTTGGCCAACCGTCCGAGCTCCTTCGTGTTATCCGGGCCGAGGTAGTTGAAAAATACCTGCGGCTCCAGGGCTTTGTTCATGTGCGCCACGACGTCGGGATCGCTGCTCAGGTAGCGCAGGATGCCGAAGCCGGTGCCGCCGTGCGGGATGCGGCGGAGCTGACGGTTCAGCTCCCGCGCACTCGCGATCAGGTCCGGGTCCGGCCCCATGTCGAGCAGCACCGGATAGATGGTGTTGAACCAGCCCACCGTGCGGGTCAGGTCCATGTCGTCGTAGAGCGCTTCGCGCCCGTGTCCGAGGAGATAGATCGGCAGCGAGCGCGTACCGACCCAGGTTTCGAACGCGGACAGAACGGCCGCCACCAGCACGGCATCGATCTGCACGCCGAGGAAACGCGGCACTTTCTGCAGGAGGACCTCGGTCTCCTCCTGATCGAATTCCGCCGGCTGGAAGCGCGCCGTCACCCAGTTGTTCGGCCCGAGGTCGTGATCCATCGGGAACCGGGGAGGGTTGTGCGGCGCCTGCGCCAGCCAGTAGTCCAGCTCCTGTTGCGGCATGCCGCCGGGCTTCGCGCGCTCCGCCAGGCGGTCCGCCCACTGGCGGGCCGAGGTCGTCTTGCGCGGCACCTCGATCGGCAATCCGGCGTCGAGCTGCCGGTATGCGGCGTCCAGGTCGTCCAGCAGGATGGGCCAGGAGTTGATGTCGCCGGACATGTACTGCGCGGCGATATGGAGGAACCGCACCTTGCCCGGCTCGTGGTCGAACAGGGCGATGCGCACCAGGTTGCCTTCTGACATCTTGCAGCTTACTACAAGCTGGCGGACGGCCATGCCCATCGCCCTGAGCCGCTTGTCTTCGGGGATGGCCGAGAGGTCGACGCGCAGCAGGTTGACTGGAGCGCCCGGCGGGTCGATGAACAGGCCCATGTCCTTACCCTCCCCCACCGTGCGCACGCGCAGGTTGTCGTGGTGGAACATGACGTGCTCCATCGCGCGCCGGAACAGGTCCACCCGCAGGTCGCCGTCCTTGGGCTCGAACAGCATGCCGACGGTGTGGAAGTCGGGGTTGGGGTGCTGCTGCTCCAGGAAGTGGAGCTGCGCCGGCGTCCAGGGGAGCGGGCCCGCGTAGGGCGCCTGTTCCGCCACGATCTCGATGGTGCCGGCGACCGTCGCCAGCTCGGCCACGGTGCGGTGCTGGAAGACCTGCTTGGTGGTGATGCCCATGGCGGCCTTGTTCGCCTTGGTGACCACGCGGATGACCAGCAGCGAGTCGCCGCCAAGCTCGAAGAAGTCGTCGTTGATGCCCACCCGCTCGAGGTTGAGGAGCTCCTGCCAGAGGCCGCAGAAAAACTCTTCTTTCTCGTTGCTCGGGGCCACATATTCGCGGGCGGCGGTGGCGCGGTCCGGAGCCGGCAGGGCGCGGCGGTCCACCTTGCCGTTGGGCGTCAGCGGCATCGCCTCCAGGAAGGTATAGAGGGCGGGCACCATGTACTCCGGCAGCTTCTCCTTGAGCCAGGCGCGGAGGTCGGTCACGCTCGGCGCGGTGGCTCCCGGAGCAGGCACGGCGTAGGCCGCGAGCTGCTTGTTGCCCGGCGTGTCCTCGCGCGCCACGACCACGCCCTGAAGGAGGGCGGGGTGCTCTTCGAGCGCGGACTCGATGTCGCCCAGCTCGATGCGGTAGCCGCGCACTTTCACCTGGTGATCGATGCGGCCGAGGAAGTCGATGCGGCCGTCGGCCAGGTGCCGGGCGAGGTCGCCGGTCCGGTAGAGGCGCGCGCCCGGATCCTGCCGCTCTTCCGCGAACGGATGGGCGATGAACTTCTCAGCGGTGAGGCCCGGCCGGCCGCGGTAGCCGCGCGACAGGCCCGCGCCGCCGATCAGCAGCTCGCCGGGCACGCCGACCGGCACCGGCTTGAGCTGCCGTGAGACGACGTAGATCTCGGTGTTGTCCAGCGGGCGACCGATCGTGATCGGTCCGGCCGATTCCACCCGGTCGAGAGTCGACCAGATCGTGGCCTCGGTGGGGCCGTAGACGTTCCACAGCGAGCCGCAGGCTCCGAGGAGCTGGTTCGCGAGGTCGCGCGGCAGCGCCTCGCCGCCGCAGAGGATCTTGAGATGGCGGTCCCCCAGCCATCCCGCCGCCAGCAGCAGGCGCCAGGTCGCGGGCGTGGCCTGCATGGCGGTGACGCCCTTGGTCTCCAGGATTTCCTTGAGCTTTTCGCCGGCCTGCGTGGTCTCGCGCGACACCAGCAACAGCCGCGCGCCGCAGACGAGCGGCAGGTAAAGCTCGAGGCCCGCGATGTCGAAGGAGAGCGTGGTCACAGCGAGCAGCGTGTCCGCGCTCGTCAGCCCGGGCTTCTTGCTCATCGAGTTGAGGAAGTTGACCACGGCCGAGTGCGGGATCTGCACGCCCTTCGGCCGGCCGGTCGAGCCCGAGGTGTAGATGACGTAGGCGAGGCTCTGCGGCGAGGTATTGCTTTCCAAAGGCTCCGCGCTTTGCGCCGCGATAACCGCGGCATCGCGATCGACCGCCACGACCTGGGCATCGTGCCTGGGCAGCCGCTCGAGCAGGCTCTCCTGCGTGACCAGCACGGGCACGCGCGAGTCCTCGAACATGTGCGTGAGGCGCTCCTTCGGGTACTCCGGATCGATCGGCACGTAGGCGCCGCCCGACTTGAGCACCGCGAGCACGCCGACCAGCATGTCGAGCGAGCGCTCCATGGCGAGGCCGACCAGGACATCGGATTCGACGCCGAGCTGGCGCAGGTGGCGCGCCAGGCGGTTCGCCCGCCGGTCGAGCTCAGAGTAGGTCAGGCGGCTGTCCTCGAACTCAACCGCGATTGACTCCGGCGCCTGCTTGACCTGTTCCTCGATCCAGCCGTGGAGCGTGGTGGGAGGAACCTCGGCCTGGGTCGCGTTCAGGTCCACGATCACCTGGCGGCGCTCTTCGCCGGAGAGCAGCGGCAGCTCGGAGAGCCGCACGTCGGGCGTGGCGGTCACCGTCTCCAGCAGCCGCGTGTAGTGGCCGATCAGGCGCGTGATCGTCGCGCGGTCGAAGAGGTCGGTGTTGTACTCGACGAAGGCCTCGATACCCTTGGGCGTATCTGTCAGATAAAAGGTCAGCTCCGTCTTCGAGGTGCGGCTGTCGATCGCGACCGGCCGCAGCTTGAGGCCCGGCAGGTCGAGGGCCTCGCCCGGCGCGTTGAGCAGGATGAGCATCACCTGGAACAGCGGCGTGCGCGCCATGTCGCGCGACGGGTTGAGCTCTTCCACCAACTTCTCGAAGGGTACGTCCTGGTGGGCATAAGCATCGAGCGAAACATCACGCTCGCGGCGCAGCAGCTCGCGGAACGTCGGGTCTCCCGACAGGTCGGTGCGCAGCACCAGGCTGTTGGCAAAGAAACCGATCAATCCTTCGATCTCGGGCAGTCGCCGGTTGGCGATGAGCGTACCGATCGAAATGTCCTCCTGGGTCGTCCAGTGATGCAGGAGGGCCTTGTAGGCCGCGGTCAGCACGATGAAGAGCGTCGAGCCCTCGCGCTGGGCGAACGTTTTGAGGCTCTGCTGGAGCGGCTCCTCGAAGGCCATGGGGACGGCGACACCGTTGTGCGTGCGCACCGCCGGACGCGGCCGGTCGGTGGGCAGCTCGAGCGGCGGCACCGAGCCGAGCTGCCGGCGCCAGTAGGAGAGCTGCTGCTCCAGGACTTCGCCTGAAAGCCACTGCCGCTGCCAGATGCCGAAGTCGAGGTACTGGATCGGCAGCTCGGGCAGGGGCGAGGGCTGCCCGGCCACGAAGGCGTCGTAAACCGCGGTCAGCTCGCGGGCGAAGATGCCCATGGACCAGCCGTCGTAGGCGATGTGATGGACGTTGTAATAGAGCAGGTACTCGCGGTCGGCGGTACGGAAGAGCTTGGCCCGCATGAGCGGCCCGAGGGTCAGGTCGAAGGGCTCCTTGGCGTCGGCGGCGGC
Organism: uncultured Holophagales bacterium; assembly: GCA_963741305.1. GTDB lineage: Bacteria > Acidobacteriota > Thermoanaerobaculia > Multivoradales > UBA5704 > DATMER01. Next base: position 2,809,652 of record CAVUHL010000003.1, read on the forward strand.
CATGCGCAGCGCCTCCGGCCAGGCATCCTCGGCGGTCTTGACGCGCTCGCGGGTGTCGACGAAGGGCACCTCCATGTCGACCACCTGGGCGATGACCTGGGCCGGTTCGCCCTCGATGGAACGGAAGGTGGTGCGCAGGGTCTCGTGGCGGCGCACGACCTCGCGCAAGGCGTGCTGCATGACCTCGCGGTCGAGGTCACCCTCGATGCGGAACGCCTGCGGGATGTTGTACTCCGGGCTCTCGGGCTCGAACTGGTTCAGGAACCAGAGGCGCTGCTGAGCGAACGAGAGCGGATAGGTCTCGCTCTCGCGGGGCAGCTTGGGGATACGCAAGGTTTCTTCAGCCTGCTCCTTTTCCTTCTCCCTCTGCTTCTGGAGCTGCTGGAAGAGGAGCGCGCGCTTCTCGAGCGGAAGCTCTGCGATGCGCTTGGCGATATCGGTGTCCGTCATCTGAATCTCCGTGTTGTGTGTGAAGCGCGAGGCCGATCAGGCCGGCTCGCCCTCCAGCTCGCTCAGCAGCCTGGCCAGCAGGTCATCGTCTGCCTGCGCCAGCTCTTTTTGCATGATGGCTTCGGCCAGACCGGCCACGGTCGGGCTGTCGAACAGGGTGCGCAGAGGCAGGTCCATGCCGAACGACTTCTTCATCCGCGAGAGAACCTGCGTTGCCAGCAGCGAGTGGCCTCCCAGCTCGAAGAAGTTGTCGTGGGCGCCGATCCGCTCCAGCTTGAGCACCTCGGCCCAGATCTCGGCGAGGCGCTCTTGCACCGGACCTTCGGGCGCCACGAATTCCCTGCCTTGCCGGCTGGCGTCGGGCGCAGGCAGCGCCTTGCGGTCCACCTTGCCGTTCGCGGTGAGCGGCAGTCCAGGCAGCGGCACGAACCAGGCCGGGATCATGTAGTCCGGCAGCTCCTTGCCGAGTGCCGCGCGCAGATCGGCGGCGCTCACCGGCTCCCCCACGTACCAGGCCACGAGGACGTCCTCGCGCACCAGCACGATCGCCTGGGAGACCGCCGGATGGCGGGAGAGCACGGCCTCGATCTCGCCCAGCTCGATGCGGAAGCCGCGGATCTTGACTTGATGATCGATGCGGCCCAGGTACTCGAGGTCGCCGTCCGGCAGCCGGCGGGCGAGGTCGCCCGAGCGGTAGAGCCGCGCTCCAGGCGCACCGAACGGATCGGGGACGAAGCGCTGCGCCGTCAGCTCGGGCCGTCCGAGGTAGGCCTGCGCCACGCCCTCGCCGCCCACCACGATCTCGCCCGGCACGCCGATCGGCTGTAGTTGGAGATCGGGATCCACCACGTGGAGCGTGAGGTCGGGGATCGGCACGCCGACCACGCTGCCCCGTCCCGCTGCGAGGTCAGCCTGGCGGATCGGCCGGTAGGTCACGTGCACCGTGGTCTCGGTGATGCCGTACATGTTGACCAGCAGCGGGCGCTCGTCGCCATGCCGCTTGAACCAGGGCGCGAGGCTCGGCAGGTCCAGGGCCTCGCCGCCGAAGATCACCCGCCGCAAAGCGAGATCCGGAGCGGCTTCTCCGAGCACGGACTCCTCCGCCCAAAGAAGCTGCAAGAAGGCGGAAGGCGTCTGGTTGAGGATGGTGACCCGCTCGGCGCGCAGCAGCGCATAGAACGCCTCGGGCGAGCGGCTCTCCCAGAAGGGCACGACGACCAGGCGACCGCCGTAGAGCAGGGCGCCCCAGATCTCCCAGACCGAGAAGTCGAAGGCGTAGGAGTGGAAGAGCGTCCAGACGTCGTCCGGCCCGAAGCCGAACCAGGGGTCCGTCGCCGCGAACAGGCGCGTCACGTGGCCGTGCGGGATGACGACTCCCTTGGGACGGCCGGTGGAGCCGGACGTGTAGATCACGTAGGCCGGCAGCTCGGGGTCGGACGGCAGGTCCAAACGCCGGGGGCTGCGCGCCGCCATGGCAGCCGCCTCTCTATCCAAGGCGACGATGCGAAGGTTCGACGGCAGTCCACCCGCCTGCGCTTCCCGCGTCAGGACCACGCCGACGCCGCTGTCCTCCAGGGCAAAGGCGAGCCGCTCCGCGGGGTAGGACGGATCGAGCGGCAGGTAACCGGCTCCGGCTTTGAGGGTCGCCAAAAGCGCCACGACCAAGTCGAGCGAGCGGTCGAAGCAGAGGCCCACCAGGTCTCCGGTCCGCACACCCGCGGCGAGGAGGTGGTGAGCGAGCCGGTTGGCGCGCTCGTCCAGCTCACGGTAGGTGATCGCTTCTCCGCCGGAGGAAACGGCCGGACGATCCGGCGTGCGGTCCACCTGGGCCTCGAACACGCGATGGATGGAGGCCCTCCCCCGCTCTGCCGGAGGCGCCGGATTCCACTCCGCGAGCTGGAGAATCTCGGCCGCGGTCATCAGCGGCAGCTCGGAGACGCGCCGGCCCGTGTCCTCCAGCATCGCGGTCAGCAGCGTGACGAACGAGCCGCAAAAGCGGTCGATCGTGGATTCGTCGAAGACCTCGGTGCTGTATTCCACGAAGACCGCCGACTGCTCGCCGTCGGCCTGGAAGGCGAACGTCAGGTCGAACTTCGCCGTGCCGCTCGCCACCCCGACCGGCGACACCTTGATGCCCTCGGCCACGAAGTCCTGCCTGGGCAGGTTCTGGAACGCGAGCGCCACCTGGAAGAGCGGCGAATGGCTCATGCTGCGCTCGGGGGCCAGCTCCTCGACCAGCTTTTCGAACGGCACGTCCTGGTGGGCGTCGGCGTCGAGCACGACCTCGCGGAGCTGCTCGACGAGCGAGCGCGCCGCCGCGCCGCGGTCCACGTCGCAGCGCATCACCAGGGTGTTCACGAAGAAGCCGATCAGCGGCTCGGTCTCGACCCGGTTGCGCCCCGCGACCGGCACGCCCACGGCAAAGCTCCCCTGCCCGCTGTAGCGGTGCAGCAGGGAGGCGAACCCGGCGAGCAGCACCATGAACGGCGTCGCTCCGAGCCGGCGGCCCGTCACCCTGAGCCCCTGGGAGACCTCGCCCTCCAGCACGGCGCGGCGGTTGGCTCCCTGCCAGGTGCGCACCGCGGGCCGCGGGCGATCGGTCGGCAGCTCGATCAGCGGCGGCATGCCGCGCAACCGGTCGCGCCAGTGGGAAAGCTCTTTCTCCAGGACCTCGCCCTGCAGCCATTGGCGCTGCCAGTGCGCGAAGTCCGCGTACTGGATCGGCAGCTCCGGGAGGGCCGCGGGCTTGCCGCCCACGAATTCGGCGTAGAGCGCGGCAGTCTCGCGCACGAAGATCGGCAGTGACCAGCCGTCGCTGACGATGTGGTGCATGGTGACGACCAGCACGTGCTCGTCGGGAGCGAGGCGCAGAAGCTTCGTCCGGAGGAGAGGCCCCTTCTCCAACGAGAACGGCCGGCGGGCCTCCTCGGTCATCCGCGGACGGACCTCCTCGGCATCTTCGATGGGAAGGTCGACCGGAGTCGGCGGATGGATGACCTGGAACGGCCGGCCCTCGACATCGCCGAACGTGGTGCGCAGGGACTCGTGCCGCCGCACGACCTCCGTCAGTGCCGCGGCGAGCGCATCGGTGTCGAGATCCCCTTGCAAATGGAGCGAGAGCGGGATGTTGTAGGTGGCCCGGTCCGGATCGAGATGATCCAGGAACCAGAGCCGCTGCTGGGAGAACGACAGGTCGAGCGCTCCGTCCCTGGAAACGGGCTCGATGCGCGGCGCACCTGCCTCGCCGCCAGTCCGCCGGAGATCCTCGATGCGGCGCGCCAGAGTGGAGAGGGTCGGGCTCTCGAAGATCGCGCGCAGGGGCAGCTCGACGGTGAACCGCTCGCGCACTCGCGACACCACCTGCGTGCCGAGCAGCGAATGGCCGCCGAGGTCGAAGAAGTTGTCGTTCGCGCCGGCCCGCGGGACGCCCAATACCTCGCACCAGATCCCTTCGAGCATCTCCTCGGCCGCGGTCTGCGGCGCCACGAGCTCACCTACGGCCTCCGGCCGCTCGCTCACAGGATCGGGAAGGGCGCGGCGGTCCACGCGGCCGTTCGAAGTGAGAGGCAGAGAATCCATCAGCACCAGGGCGGCGGGGATCATGTGGTCAGGCAGGCTCTCGCGTAGGAAGCCGCGGAGATTCTTGACTGTCGTGGAGCTGCCCGATCTCCCGGCATTGAGCGTGGCGTAGCCAACCAGCCGCTTGCCGACCGGGCCATCCTCCCGGACCAGCACGATGCAGTCCTTGACCGCCGGATGGCGGGCGAGCACCGTGCCCACCTCTTCCGGCTCGACGCGGAAGCCCCGGATCTTCACTTGATCGTCGCGGCGGCCGAGGTATTCGAGGTCACCCGAGGGGAGCCAGCGGCCGACGTCGCCCTGGCGGTACATCCGCTGTCCGGCGCCGTAGCCCATCTCCTCGGCGAACGGATCGGGGATGAAGCTCAGGGCCGTCCGGTCGGGCCAGTTGGCGTAGCCGCGCGAGACGTTCGGCCCCGCGATGTAGATGTCGCCCGGCACTCCGGCCGGCACCGGCTCCAGGCCGGTATCGAGCACGTAGGCGCGGCAGTTCTGGATGTTCTTGCCTACTGGCACCCGCTCGCCGGCCCGGAAACGTGGCAGGTCTTCGACGCCCGGCTCGTAGACCACGGTGGTGACGGTTGCCTCGGTCGAGGCGTAGCTGTTGTTGAGGCGCACCCGGTCGCCCACCAGCTCCAGCCAATCCGCCACCCGCTCGGGCAGGGCCTGCTCCGTGCCGATGACGACCAGGCGGAGCGGCTCCGGCGGGGGCGTCTGCGCGCGGGACATCTCCCCCACCCACTCGTGCCAGTAGGCCGTGGGCAGGTCCATGGCGGTGATGCCGTAGCGCACGATGAGGTCCGACAGCTCCGAGAACGAGGGGAACAGGCCGGGAGGCCGCGGCACCACACCGCCGCCCATGAGCCAGGTCGGGAAGATCTCCTCGGAGGTGATGTCGAAGCTGATCGAGGTGAACTGAAGCGTCCGGTCCTTCGGCCCCATGCGGTAGCGCAGGGCGCAGGAGGTCACATGGTTGGCCATGGCGCGGTGAGGCACCGCGACTCCCTTGGGGCGGCCGGTGGAGCCCGAGGTGTAGACGATGTAGGCGAGGCTCTCGGGATGGATCTCCCAATCCGGATCGGACGCATCTTCCTGAGACAGGTCGAGGTGATCGAGGCAGATCACCTTATGGCCTTCTCTGAGCTCGGGGAGCCGCGAGACCAGGTGCTCCTGGGTGAGGAGCACGGGCATGGCCGTGTCCTCGATCATCAGGGCGAGCCGCTCCTGCGGGTACTCCGGGTCGAGCGGGACCCAGGCGCCGCCCGACTTGAGCACGGCGAGCAAAGCCAGAGGCATCTCCAGCGAGCGCTCCACACACAGTCCCACCGACATCTCGGGGCCGACGCCGAGCCGCCGCAGGTGGCGGGCCAGACGGTTGGCGCGGTCGTGCAGCTCCGCGAACGTCATCACCTGATCGTCGAACAGCACCGCCGCCGCATCCGGCGTCCGGATCGCCTGCTGGGACAGGCGGTAGAGGATGGGCGGCGGGAAGCCCGTGTTGGGCCGGTTCCAGTCGATCAGGATCTGCTGCCGCTCCTCCGCCGAGAGGATCGGCAGCTCGCCAACGGCCCGGCCGGGCTCCTCCACCACGGCGGCGAGCAGCGCCTGGAAATGGCTCGCCATGCGCGCGACCGTCGACTCCTGGAAGAGGTCGGTGCTGTACTCGAAGTAGCCGCTGAATCCGCCGGGGAGATCCACCATCTCCAGCGTCAGATCGATCTTCGCGAGCCGACGCTCGACGCGCAGGGGTCCCAGCGTCAGCCCCGGCATGGTCAGAGCTCCTCCGCTGCCCGTGTTTTGAAGGGCGAACACCACCTGGAAGAGCGGGTTGTGCGAGAGATTCCGATCCGGCTGCACCTCCGCAACGAGCTTCTCGAACGGCAGGTCGGAGTGGGCGAACACGGCCAGGGCCTCACTCTTCACCCGGCCGAGTAGCTCGCGGAAGCTCAGCCCGCGGCGGACCTCGGCGCGCACCAGGAGCGTGCTGGCGAAGCAGCCGACGACGTTCTCGAACTCGGTGCGGTTGCGGTTCGCGACCGGCACACCGACAAGGAAGCCGCCCTGGCCCGTGTAGCGGAACAGCAGCACGTCGAACAGGGTGAGGAGGGCCATGAACGGCGTGGCGCCCTCGGCCTGGGCGAGGACCTTGAACCGCGCGGAAATGGGCTCGGGGACCTGGAACGTCACCGCGTCGCCGCGGGGCGTGGCCATGTGGCGCCGTGGATGGTCGGTCGGCAGCTCCAGGACGGGAGGCGCGCCTTCCAGGCGCTCGCGCCAGAAGGCCAGCTCCTGCTCGAGCGCCTCGCCCTTCAGGCGCTCGGTCTGCCAGCGGGCGAAGTCCACGTAGCGCACCTTGGGCTCGGGAAGCGAGGGAGCCTCGCCTGCGACGTAAGCCCGGTAGAGCGCCACGATCTCGCGCAGCAATAGACCCTGCGACCAGCCGTCGCTCACGATGTGGTGGATGCACAGCAGCAAGGCGTGGTCCTGGGGACCGAGCCGCAGGAGCCGCGCCCGGAACAGCGGTCCACGCGCGAGGTCGAACGGCTGGCGCGACTCCTCGCCCGCGAGCTCGATGGCGCGCGGCAGGATCTCCTCCTCCGCCAGACCGGTCAGATCGACCAGAGAGAGGATTGGCGGAAGCTCCGGATCGATCACCTGGCGTGGCTCTCCCGCCTCCGCGGGAAAGCGAGTGCGCAACGAAGCATGGCGCCTCACCAGCTCCTTCAGGGTGCGCTCCAGCGCCGAACGGTCCAGGACACCGGTGAGCCGGATGGCGCGGAACATGTTGTCGAGGTAGGACCCGGGCTCGAGCTGGTCGAGGAACCAGAACCTCTGCTGCGCGAACGACAGGGGGTACGGTCCCCCGGCCTCGGCCACGGCCTTTCTCTGCTGGGCCAGACGGGCCAGAAGCGCGAGCTTCTCCTCGCGCGACAGCGCAGCGACATCGGTAGCGATCTCGCTCAAGACTGTCCTCCCTCCGCCATGGTCTCGCGCAGCAGGGCATCCAGCTCGGCGTCGGACATGGCGGTCGCGCGCGCCAGAAGGTCCTCTTCCTCCAGGCCCGGCAGCACAGGCACGGACACGGGCTTGGACACAGCGACCTTCTCGTCTACGGCAGAGGCCATTCCCTCAAGTGTCCGTTTGTCGAACATCAGGGACAGAGGCAGCTCGATACCGAACGCGTTGCGCACCCGCGACAGGACCCGCGCCGCGGAGAGAGAGTGCCCGCCAAGGTTGAAGAAGTCGTCGCCCGTGCCCACGCGCTCCACGCCGAGCACCTCCGACCAGATGCCCGCCAGGGTCTCCTCGGCCGGGGTGCGTGGCGCCACGTACTCCACTTTGTCCTCCGCCCGCGACGGGTCGGGGCTGGGTAGCACACGGCGGTCCACCTTGCCGCTCGGGGTGAGCGGCAGCCGTTCGAGCCCGACGAAGTCGGAGGGCACCATGTACTCGGGCAGCCGCTGGACCAGGAACGCGCGCAGCTCACGCGGCTTGGGTGTTTCATCGGCCACAAGGTAGGCCACGAGCCGCCGGTCGCCCGGGCGGTCTTCCCGCACCACGGCGACACAATCGCGGATGCCCGGATAGGTGGACAGGACCGTCTCCACCTCGCCGAGCTCGATACGGAAGCCGCGGATCTTGACCTGGAAGTCAGCGCGGCCGAGGAACTCCAGGGCGCCGTCACGCGGCCGGCGCCGCACCAGGTCCCCCGTGCGGTACAGGCGGGCTCCAGGCCGGCCTCCGAACGAATCGGGCACGAAGCGCTCGGCCGTCAGGTCCGGGCGGCCGAAGTAGCCGCGGGCAAGCCCTTCTCCACCGATGTACAGCTCGCCGGGCACGCCGTCCGGCATTGGCTCCGGACCGCGCTCGAAGCGCTCGAGCAGGTAGACCTCGGTGTTTGCGATCGGACCGCCGAGGGGCACGGGGCGTCCGCTCTCGGGGTCCTCCGGAACGACTTGATGGACGCTCGACCAGACCGTGGTCTCGGTCGGCCCATAGACGTTCCACAGCGAGCCCACACGGCCGAGCAGCTCGCGGGCGAGATCCGGCGGCAGGGCCTCACCACCGCAGAGCACTTTGAGGCCGGCCTGTCCCTGCCAACCGGTCTCCAGTAGAAGGCGCCAGGTAGCCGGCGTCGCCTGCATGACCGTGGCGCCGGAGCTTTCGATCCGCTCCATCAGGCGGACGCCGTCGATCACCGTCTCCCGGTCCGCCAGCTCGACGCGCCCGCCCGCCGCAAGGGGCAGGAACAGCTCCAGCACCGCGATGTCGAAGGAGATCGTGGTCACGGCGAGCAGGACGTCGTCCTGACCGAGGCCGGGGCGCCGCGCCATGGAGGCGAGGAAGTTGACCACGGCGCCCTGGCGGACGACCACCCCCTTGGGGCGGCCGGTGGAGCCGGAGGTATAGATCACGTAGGCCGGGTTCTCCGGCCCACCCAGCGGCATGAGATCAATTGGGCTCTCGTCCCCGAAATCCGACTCGTCGAGGGCCAGGGTGCGGGCTCCGTGATCCGGCAGCGTCGGGATCAGGCTCGACTGGGTGACCAGGACCGCTGCCTGGCTGTCCTCCAGGACATAGGCCAGGCGGTCCGCCGGGTAGCTCGGGTCGAGCGGTATGTAGGCGCCGCCCGACTTGAGCACGCCGAGCAGAGCGGTCACCAGCGCCGGGGAGCGCTCCAGGCAGACCGCCACCCGCTCCTCAGGTCTGACGCCGAGCCGGCGCAGGCGATTGGCCAGGCGGTTCGCCCGGGCGTTCAGCTCGCCGTAGGTGAGAGACTCTCCCTCCATCGACACAGCCACGGCACCGGGATGCCGCGCGGCGCTCTCCTCCACGAGCTGATGGATCAGACGGGCGGGGACCTCTGCCGACGTATCGTTGCCGGTTGCCAGCACCGCGGTCTTCTCTTCGGAGGTGAGCAGCGGCAGCTCGGAGAGCCGCAGCTCCGGATTGCGCGCCGCCGCGGCCAGCATCGTGAGATAGCAGCGAACCATGCGGTCCATGGTGACCGCGTCGAAGAGGTCGGTGTTGTACTCCCAGTGCAGCACGGCGTGGAGGTCCTGGGCGCTGGTGCTGCCGAGGCCGACGCGCTGCTCGGCCCGCGGGATGACGATGACGTTCAGGTCCACCTTGGCCGTACGGTTGCCACGCACGAGGAACGAGGCTTTGAGGCCGGCGAAGTCGAGGTCCGGCACCCCGGCGTCGTGGAAGTGGAACATCACCTGGAAGAGCGGGTTGCGGCTGATCTGGCGCTCGGGCCGCAGCTCCTGGACGAGGCGCTCCAGGGGCGTGTCCTGGTAAAGCTGGGTCTCGATGCTCATCTCCCGCACGCGACTGAGCAGCTCCAGGAAGGTGGGATCGCCGGCCAGCTCGCCGCGCAGCACGAGGCTGTTGACCACCATGCCGATCATGTTGTCGATCTCGCTCAGCCGCCGGTTGGCGTTGGTCGTGCCGACGAGGATGTCCTCCTGGCCGGTGTAGCGGTAGAGCAGCGCGTAGTAGGCGGACAGCATGGTCATGAACAGCGTGAAGCCCTGGCGGCGGCTGAAGGTACGAAGGTCCTGGTATAGCGCGGGATCGATGCGGAGCAGGCGCATCTCGCCGGCGAACGACGGGCGGGTCGGCCGCGGCCGGTCGGTGGGCAGCTCCAGGGCCGTGGGGCTCCCCGCCAGCTTCTTCCGCCAGTAGTCGAGCATGTGGTCCATGGCCTCGCCTTCCATCCACCCCCGCTGCCAGACGGCGAAGTCCGCATACTGCACCGGCAGCTCCGGCAGCGGCGACGGCTCTCCGGCCTTGAACGCGGCATAGATCGCCTTGATCTCGCGCAACATGACGGCGAACGACCAGCCGTCATGAACGAAGTGGTACTCGATCTGGATCAGCTCATGGAGGTCGTCCTCGAGCTGCAGCAGGGTCCAGCGGATGAGCGGCGGCTTCGTGATTTCGAACGGCTTCTGCATGGCCTCGGCGACGAGGCGCTCGGACACGTCCCGGCGGTCCTCCGCGGGCACGCCGCGCAGGTCGATGACCGGAAGCGCGATCGGGCCCGCCGGATGGATCACCTGCACGGGCCGGCCGTCCACTGCCGGGAAGCTCGTGCGCAGAACCTCGTGGCGGCGGACGATCTCCTCCAGAGTGCGGTGGAGCGCGTCCACGTCGAGCTCGCCGCGGAACCAGATCGTGACGTTGAAGTTGTAGGCGATGTTGCCGCCTGGCGAGAGCTGGTCGAGGAACCAGACCCTCTCCTGCGGGAACGAGAGCGGGATCGGGCGGTCCCGCGGCGCGCGGCGGATGGGCGGCAGCTCCGGCACGTCCTCCGCCTTCTCGGCGCGCACCACCGCCTCGGCCAGGTCGGCCACGGTCGGCTTCCTGAACACCTCGATCATGGGTAGCTCGACATGGAAGGTCTGGCGCACCCGTGAGGCGAGCTTCGCCACCAAAAGAGAGTGTCCGCCGAGCTGGAAGAAGTCGTCGTGGATGCCCACGCGCTCGACCCCCAGCAGGTCGCCCCAGATCCCGGCCAGCACCTCCTCCACGTGGTTGCGCGGCACGGCGAAGTCGATGCCGAGATCGGCCCTCACCTCGTCCGCCTCCATCTGAGCGACCGCGCGCCGGTCCACCTTGCCGCTGGGCGTGCGCGGCAGCTCGTCCAGGAACGAGAAGACGGAGGGGATCATGTACTCGGGCAGGGCCTCCTGGAGAGCGGAACGGAGCTCGCCCACCGTGGGCGGGTTGCCTTCCTGCGGCACGACCCAGGCGATGAGGCGCTTGCCGTTTCGCGCCTCCTGGACCACGGCCACCGCGTCGCGGACCGTGGCAACGGCGCGCAACGCGGCCTCGATCTCGCCCAGCTCGATGCGGTAGCCGCGCACCTTGACCTGGTTGTCGGTACGGCCGCGGAACTGGATGTCCCCGCCCGGAAGCAGGCGCACGAGGTCACCCGTGCGATAGAGGCGGGCGCCGGGCTCGCCTGAGTACGCGTCGGGGACGAAGCGCTCGGCGGTCAGCTCGGGCCGCCCGAGGTAGCCGCGGGTGACGCCGAGGCCGCCGATCAGCAGCTCGCCTTCCAGACCCTCCGGCAGAAGCTCCTGGACGGGGCCGGCCACATAGGCGCGGGCATCCTCGATGGGCCGGCCGATGGGCACCTCGCCCGGGAAGGTCGTTGCGGCCGGACCGGTCAGCTCGCGGCGCGTGGTCACGATGGTGGTCTCCGTCGGACCGTAGGTGTTGAGCAGGCGGATGCGGTCGCCCACGCGCATGCTCCAGGCGTCGAGGCGGTCGCGCTGGGCCTGCTCGCCGCCGAGGATCACCAGGCGCAACGCGGCGGGCATCTCCAACCCCTGCTCCATTTCAGCAACGATCTCGTGCCAGTAGGCCGTCGGCAGGTCGAGCACGGTGACCCCGAGGTTCCCCACCTCGCGGGCGAAGCGATCGAGAGAAGCAACCATCTCGTCGTCGCGCAGCACCAGCGTGGCACCGCGGGTCAGGCAGGGGTAGATCTCCTCGCCGCTCGTGTCGAAGCTGATCGAGGCGAACTGGAGCACCCGGTCTTCGGGGGTGATGCCGAAGGCCTGCGCCGCGCCCTCGACATAGTGGGCCAGCGTCGCGTGCGTCACCAGCACGCCCTTGGGCCGGCCGGTCGAGCCCGAGGTGTAGATGACGTAGGCCAGGCGGCCCATCTCCACGTCCTCGGACAAAAGCGGCACGCCGTCCAGCGGCGCGTCGAGGAGCACGACCTCGGCGCGATGAGCAGGAAGGCGCGGCAGCAGCCGCTCCTGGGTGAGCAGCACGCGGGCGCCGGAGTCCTCCAGCATGTAGGCCAGACGGTCCGCGGGATACGCCGGATCGAGAGGCAGGTAGGCACCGCCGGCCTCGGCAATCGCAAGCATCCCCACCACCATCTCAGGCGAGCGCTCAGCGCAAAGGCCGACGATGGACTCAGGGCCGACGCCAATGCTACGGAGACGGACCGCGAGGAGACGGGATGCACGATCGAGATCGGCGTAAGTGAGCGTACCCTCAGCCGAAACGACTGCCGCGGCATCCGGAGTACGCGCCGCCTGTTCCTGGAACCGCCGGTGGACCGGCAGACGGGCAGGTCCGGCCACCGGACCGGCCGCGGCGGCGATCAGCTCCCGCTGCTCTTCCGGCCGCATCAGGGGAAGGTCGCCCAGCCGCGTCTCCGGCTGCTCCAGGACTGCGAGGATCAGCGCCTCGAGGCCAGAGATCATGCGAGCCGCGCCCTCCGCCGAGAACCGGTCCCAGTGATAGGAGAGCCTCAAGGTCATCCAGTCGCCCTGCTGGCTCGCGTAGAGGGTGAGCGCGAAGTTGCCCGCCTCCCTCAGGTTGGCCTCACGGAAGGACAAAGCGCCAGTGCCCCCCTTTGCAATCCCCAGAGGGTCGTGCGGATAGTTCTCGTAGACGAACATGCTGTCGTACAGCGGGATCGTGCGCGGCATGCCCGAACAGACGAGGATCTGCTCCATGGACGAGTATTCGAACTCGCGCTGCTCGACCTGCTCGGCCTGGAGCCGCTGCAGCCAGGGGATCAGCTCGGCCATGGGATCGATGCGCAGGCGCAGCGGAAGGCCGTTGATGAACATGCCCGCCATGTGCTCCACCCCCTCCAGCTCGTAGGGCCGGCCCGAGACGATCACGCCATAGACCACGTCGTCCACCGCGCCCCAGCGGCCGAGCAACAACCCCCAGAGGCCCTGCAGCAGGGTGTTGGGAGTGACCTGGTACCGCCGCGCCAGTGCCTGCAGCTGCCGCACCGCTTCCGGCGCGAGGTGACGCTCGACATCGACGGTCTTCCAGTCGCTGCCCCCTTCTCCTCCCGTGCCATCGAACGGGAGCGGCGTTGGCGGTTCGAACCCGGCGAGCGTGCGCCGCCAGTGCTCCTCGGCCTTGGCTGGATCCTGCCGCTTCAGCCAGCCGATATAGTCGCGGAAGGGACGCGCCGGCGGCAGGCCGGCCTGGCTGCCCTCCTGGCCGGCCGCGTAAAAAGCGCGCAGCTCGCTCAGGACGAGCGCCATGGACCAGCCGTCCAAAACCAGGTGGGAGAAGCTCCAGACCATCTTCCAGACCTCGTCTGTCATCCGGATCAAGGCGATGCGCATCAGCGGCGCCTTGGCGAGGTCGAACCCGAGGGTGTGGTCCTCGCGGAGGAACGCCTCCAGCCTCTGCGCGCGCTCCGCTTCGGGAAGCTCGCGCCAGTCGTGTTCCTGCCAGGGGACGTCCACCTGGAGCCGTACCACCTGCAGCGGCTGGTCGCGCTTCTCCCAGACGAACATCGTCCGCAGCACGGGATGCCGGTCCATCACGGCCTGCCAGGCGCCTCGCAGGGCAGACGGATCGACGCTCGCGAGCGTGCCCACGTACTGATCGAAGTAGACCTCGTACCTATAGCCTGAAACCAACAGATACAGAAGCATGCTCTGCTGCGCGGGCGAAAGCGGATAGATGTCCTGGACGTTCTTGTTGCTCATCAAAAACCTTTCTTACTCGGCAAGCTCGGCAAGGAGGTCGTCCAGCTCGTCCTGGTTCAACCCTGCCTCGGAGAATTCGGTTGAAGCGTCGACCGGCGCCTGCAGCTCCGCTGCGTCCGCCACGCCGGAGAGCCCGGCCACGGTCTGGTTCTGGAACAGCTGGCGCGGAGTGAAGCGAACTCCCAGTTTACGGCTCCGTGTCGCCGCCTGGATGACCAGGATGGAGTCGCCTCCCAGGGAAAAGAAGTTGTCGTGAATCCCAACGCAGTCGAGCGTGAGGACCTCGGCCCAGACGGCCGCCAGGATCTCCTCGACCGGATTGCGCGGCGCCACGGTCTCGGCTCCGCGCACGCCCTCGGGCGCCGCCATGGCGAGCAGGGCGCGGCGGTCGATCTTGCCGTTGGGCGTCAGCGGCAGCGACGGCAGCACCGCGAAGAGCTGCGGAACCATGTACTCCGGCAGCTTGTCACGCAAGGCGCTGCGCAGCGCCTCGGGATCTCCGTCATGGAGCGCAAGATAGGCCACGAGGCGCTTGCTGCCCGGCACGTCTTCCCGCACCACGACGGCGCATTCGCGCACCGCCGGCTGCGCGCTCAGGACTGCCTCGATCTCGCCAAGCTCGATGCGGAAGCCCCGGATCTTCACCTGATGGTCCACCCGGCCAAGGAATTCCAGCGTTCCATCCTGCGCTTTGACCCGAGAACTGCGGCGCACCAGGTCTCCGGTGCGATAGAGCCGGGCGCCGGGACGGTCCGCGAACGGGTCGGGGACGAAGCGCTCGGCGGTAAGGTCGGGCCGGCCCAGATAGCCGCGGGCGAGCCCCTCTCCACCGATGTAGAGCTCGCCCGGACCGCCGGAGGGCACCGGCTCCAGGCCACGCTCGAAGCGGTCGAGAAGGTAGATCTCCGTGTTCGCGATGGCGCCGCCCAGGGGCATCGGACGGGAGCCATCAGCGTCAGCAGCGGAGACCGGGTGGACGGCAGACCAGACGGTGGTTTCGGTCGGGCCGTAGACGTTCCACAGCTCCTGCGTCCGGGCCAGCAGCTCGCGGGCGAGGTCTGGCGGCAGGGCTTCTCCACCGCAGAGCACCTTCAGCCCCGGGCTCCCCTCCCAGCCAGCCTCCAGCAGCACGCGCCAAGTCGCGGGCGTGGCCTGCATCACCGTGGCGCCGGAGCCTGCGATCCTCTCCATGAGGCGGAGGCCGTCGGCGGCCGTCTCGCGGTCCACCAGCTCGATGCGCCCGCCCCGGGAGAGCGGCAGGAACAGCTCCAGCACGGCGATGTCGAAGGCGATCGTTGTCACCGCGAGCAGCGTGTCGTCCGGGCCGAGCCTCGGCTGCCGCGCCATGGAGGCCAGGAAGTTGACCGCGCCGCGCTGGCGCACGGCCACTCCCTTAGGGCGTCCGGTCGAGCCCGAGGTGTAGATCACATACGCCAGGTTCTCCGGGCCGGCGAGCGGCTCCGGGTTTGCCGTGCTCTCACCCGACAGGTCGAGCTGATCGAAATCGCTCTGCGTGAGGACGACCGACGCGCGGCTGTCCTCCAGCACCCACCCAATTCGATCTGCCGGGTAGCTCGGGTCCAGTGGAACGTAGGCGCCGCCAGCCTTGAGCACGCCGAGCAGGGCGGTGACCATGGCCGGCGAGCGCTCCAGGCAGACCGCGACCAGGCGCTCCGGCCGGACCCCGAGACCGCGCAGATGGTGGGCCAGTTGGTTCGCCCGGGCGTTCAGCTCGGCGTAGGTGAGGCTCTCCTCTTCGTGCGCGATGGCGACCGCTTCGGGCCGCTCCGCGGCGCGCTCCTCGAAGAGCTGGTGGAGCAGGCGCGGAGGCACTTCGGCCTCCGTGCGATTGCCGGCCGACAACAGCTCTTGCCGCTCCTCCACCCCGAGCATCGGCAGCTCGGAGAGGCGCCGCCCGGGAGCCTCCACGATCCCCTGCAGGAGGTTGCGGACATGCCCGAGGAGACGCTCCGCGGTCGCGGCGTCGAACAGGTCGGAGGCATACTCCAGGCGCGCCAGCATCCCCCCTTGAGACAAGGGGAAGACGAAGAGCGAGAGATCGAACTGGGTCCGGCCGGCCTCGAGCTCCAGCGGCATCAGGATGAGCCCCGCCAAGTCCAGGCGGGAGGCTGGGAGGTTCTGCAGCGCGAGCATGACCTGGAACACCGGCGAGTGGCTCAGGTCGCGCTCCAGCTGCAGCTCGTCGACCAGGCGCTCGAACGGAATGTCCTGTTGAGCGTAGGCTCCGAGCGCCATCTGCCGCACACGGCGGGCGAGCTCGTCGAACCCCGGGTCGCCGGACAGCTCGACGCGCAGCGCCAGGGTGTTGGCGAACATCCCGATCAGATCTTCCAGCTCGGCCCGGCCGCGGTTCGCAATTGGGGTGCCCACGACGACATCGGGTTGACTGCCGTAACGGGTCAGCAACGTGGCGAACGCACCGAGCAGGGTCATGAATGGAGTCGCGCCGAGGCGCCGGCTCACCGCCTCCAGGCGTTCTGCGAGGTCGCTCCCGAAAGAGAGATAGGCACGGCTGCCGCGATTGCTCTGCACAGCCTGACGCGGACGGTCGAGAGGGAGATCCACGACCTGGGGCGCACCTCCGAGCTGGAACTTCCACCAGGCAAGCCGCTCCTCCAGCACGGCCCCGCTAAGCCAGTTGCGCTGCCAGGCGGCGTAATCCACATACTGGATCGGGAGCTCCGGCAGGGTTGCCTCATCGCCCCGATAGAACGCGCCCAGCTCGCGCACGAAGATGCCCAGGGACCACCCGTCGGACACGATGTGATGCATGCCCAACAGGAGGGCGTGCTCGCGCTCGCCCAGCCGTAGCAGGGCGAAGCGCACGAGCGGTCCGAGCTCCAGGTAGTAAGGCCGGCGAGCCTCGGCCGTGGCGATGCGGTGGACTTCCGCCTCCCGAGCGCTGGCCGGCAGGGCCGACAAGTCGAACATCGGCAGAGGAAGCGGCGGGGGCTCCACGATCATCTGCCGCGGCTGCCCATCCTCCTCCACGAACACGGTGCGCAGCGCCTCATGGCGACGGACGACCCCGCTGAGCGCCCGGGTCAGGGCGACGACGTCTAGCGCGCCTTCCAGGCGCACCCCGCCCGCGAGGTTGTAGGCATAGCCTCCCGGCTCGAGCTGGTCCAGGAACCAGAGCCGCTGCTGGGCGAACGACGTCGGCAGAGCCCCGGTTCGCGGCACCCGCACCAGGGGCGGCACCATCGTTTGGAGATCACCCTCCTGCGCCCGCTCGGCCAGGGCGGCGAAGCCGGCCAGCGTGGGCTCCTCGAAGACGGCGCGCATCGGCAGGTCCACGCCGAGCACGGTGCGGACGCGCGAGATCATCCGCGTAGCCAGAAGCGACTGCCCGCCAAGCTCGAAGAAGCTGTCCTCCGGCGCGACATCGGCTACCCTGAGCAGGTCGGACCAGATGCCGGCCAGCAGCTCCTCAACGGGGCTCTTCTCCACGAGCCGGCCGGCTTCGCGCCGATTTTCGGCCGAAAAGGCCGAAGGGGCCGGAGGCGGCAAGGCCCGACGATCCACCTTGCCGGTGCGGGTCAGCGGCAGCGCCGGCAGGGTCACGAACGAAGTCGGGACCATGTAGTCCGGCAGGCGCGCGGCCAGGAACGTGCGCAGGTCGCGCAGCACGGGAACGACGTCCGCTTGTAGGAGAGAGCCCACCAGATAACCGACGAGCCGGCGGTCACCGGGCCGGTCCTCTCGCACGATCACCACGCACTCGCGCACTCCCGGGAAGCGGGCCAGGGCCGCCTCCACCTCACCTAGCTCGATACGGAACCCGCGGAGCTTGACCTGGAAGTCCGCCCGGCCAGCGAATTCCACGCCGCCTTCCGGCAGATACCGCCCGAGATCTCCGATCTTGTAGACGCGGTCTCCCTCTTCCGGGACAGCCACCAGGGGATTGGGCAGGAACCGCTCGGCCGTGAGCGCCTCGTCGCCGAGGTAGCCGCGAGCGAGATTCCGGCTGCGCAGATAAATCTCCCCCGCCTCTCCGATGCCGGCCAGCCGGCCCGCCGGATTGAGCACCAGGAGCTGGCATCCTTCCTCGCCGCCCATCCCGCGGCCCAGAGGCAGGACCTCCTTGCCCAGACGCGAGCCGTCGCGCGGCACTTCGAAGAAAGAGACCGACCGCTGCGTCTCGGTCGAGCCATACAGGTTCACGCACACCACCGAGGGAGCGAGCCTCTGCAGGTGCTCGACGTCGCCTTTCTTGAGCAGGTCTCCCACCACGAACGCGTGTCGCAGATCCGGCAGCTCAGGGATGCGCTCAGGCCCGGTGTCCGCCGAGTCGAGCACCATCTCCATCATGGCCGGAGTGAGGTGCAGGACCGTCACCCGCTCGCTCCGCAGCCAGCCGGCGAGGTACCCGGGTGACCCGATCCCGTCCGGATCGGGCAGAACCATCTCGGCGCCGAACCAGATGGGCGTGAACACATCGCGCTGCAAGGGGTCGTGCGACAGCGCCGAGAGCATGCCGAAGCGGTCGTCCCCACCCAGGCTGAAGCGCTCCCCCATCCATGGATAGAAGTGCGTGAGCGGACCATGCCGTCCGACCACCCCCTTCGGGATGCCGGTAGAGCCTGAGGTGAACGTGATGCACGCCGCGTCGTCCGGTCCCACGCGCACTCCCGGATCGCTCTCCGGAAAACCGGAAAGCGCATCCAGGTCCACGCGGCGGAGGGATGCTGCAACCTCCTGCACCTCCGCCGGTGGCGGAGGTGCGCCGGGCACGCTGATCCAGGCGGCTGGCCTGCCGATGCGCAGGTAGTCGAGCAGGCGCGGTACCGGGTAGGCCGGATCGAGGACCATGAAGGCCGCGCCGGCCTTGAGCGTGCCCATCAGGGCCTGGACCAGGGGAGCGCTGCGATGGGCCCAGACGGCAACGGCATCCCCCTTCGCCACTCCACTGGAGACCAGGAAGTGAGCGAGCTGGTTGGCGCGGTGCTCCAGCTCGGCGTAGGTCCAGGAGGTCCCCCGGGCATCGCGGACCGCGATGCGCTCCGGATGCCGGGCTGCGCTGCGGGAGAGGGCCTCGTGCACGGCCCCGCGCCATTCTCCGCCGAGCCGCTGAGCAGGGTCCGGTAGCAGGACAGCGGACTCAGGAGTCACCAGCGACAGGTCGCCGATCCGGCGCTCCGGGTGTGCCGAGGCCTGCTCCAGCAGGGACTGGAGCTGGCGCATCATCTCCACCATGCGTTCCCGGTCGAAGAGGTCGGCGTTGTAGACCAGGTTGCACTGGAACGAGTCCGCCAGCTCGTGGACGTACAGGGTGAAGTCGAACTTGGATTCAGGCTCGCCGAGCCGCACCGGATCGATCTGGAGCCCCGGCAGCTCCAGAGACAAGTCCGAGAGCGACACGAAGTTGAACAGGATCTGGAAAATGGGCGTGCGGCTGAGCTGCCGCTCGGGCTGGAGCTCCTCCAGCAGGCGCTCAAAGGGGAGCGCCTGGTAGTGGTAGGCACCGAGCACCGCGCTCTTGACACGGCCGAGCAGCTCGCGAAAGGTGGGTTCGCCCGAGAGGTCTGTACGCAGCACGAGGGTGTTGAGGAACAGGCCGATGAGCCCTTCGACCTCGACCCGGCTGCGGCCGGCGCTGGGCGAGCCGACGACGACGTCGTCCTGGCCCGAGAGGCGGGACAGGAGGAGCTGGAACGCGCCCAGCATGGTCATGAAAAGCGAGGTCCCCTCCCTCAGCGACAGCTCGCGGAGCCTCGCGGTCAGGGCTGCCGGGAACACGAGCACCGTGTTGCTCCCGCGATGGGTCTGCACCGGCGGACGCAGCCGATCGACCGGCATCTCCAGAGCGGGCGGGATACCGGCCAGCCGCTCACGCCAGTACGAGAGCTGCTCTTCCAGGACCGGCCCCTGCAGCCACGCCCGCTGCCAGATGGAAAAATCGGCATACTGCACCGGCAGCTCGGGCAGCGGCGAGGGCTTGCCGTCCAGAAAGGCGCTGTAGAGCACCGCCAGCTCGCGATAGAAGATCCCGAAGGACCAGCCGTCCGAGACGATGTGGTGCATGTCCAGCAGGAGCATGTGCTCCTCGGGCGCGAGCCGCACCAGCGCAGCCCGGAACAGAGGCCCCCGCTGGAGATCGAATGGGCGCTTGTCCTCGATCAGAAGCCGCCTCTCCTCGACGGCATGGGCTTCCTTCGGAAGATTGGAGAGGTCGGCCAGAGTCAGGTGGAAGCTCCCGGGCGTGAGGACCACCTGCACCGGTTCGTCCTCGCGCTCGAGGAAGGTGGTGCGCAGGGACTCGTGGCGACGGACGATCTCTTCCAGCGCGCGCTCCAGAGCCTCCCTGTCCAATACGCCGCGCAGGCGGATGGCCGAGGGCATGTTATAGGCGGTGCTCCCCGGCTCCAGCTTGTCGAGCAGCCAGAGCCGCTGCTGGCTGAACGAGAGCGGCGCCGGGTCGGGACCAGCGCGCCGGGTCACCCCAACGGGCTTCCCTGCCGGCCCTTCGGCGGCCCTCTTCTTTTTCATCCGCAGGACGAGTAGGGCGAGCTTCTCCGGAGAGAGATCGCCTGTCCGCCTGGACAGGTCATCGGTCATGTCGTCTCCTCAAGCTCTCTGGACTCCTGTTCGATCAGGGCTCGGATCTCGTCTTCGGACAGATTTCCCAACTCCGCAAGGGCCGCATCGAGGTCTTCTTCCAGCTCAGTGGCGAGCGCTCCTTCGCCAACCGCTGCGGCAAAGGCCGACAGCGTCGGAGATGCGAACAGCACCTGAAGCGGGAGGTCCACCTCGAAGGACGCTTCAATGCGGGAGAGCACACGCGTCGCGAGTAGAGAGTGACCGCCCAGATCCCAGAAGCTGTCGTTCACGCTGATGCGCTCTACCCCCAAGACTTCTTTCCAAACGCGCGCGACTTCCTCTTCCAAAGGAGTGCGCGGCGGGACGAAATCAGGGACTGTTTCGGACCGCGAGATTTCAGGTGACGGCAGGGACCGGCGGTCCACCTTGCCGTGAGGAGTGAGCGGGAACGCCTCCACGAACACGAACGCGGAAGGGATCATGGGCTCAGGCAGATCCTGCTGAAGCGCGTGGCGCAGAGCGGCAGCCGACTGCTCGCCCCCTGGCGCCACAAGGTAGGCCACCAGCCGCTTGTCTCCGGGCGCATCCTCGCGGACGAGCACCACCGCCGATTCCACGCCAGGCTGCCGTACGAGAGCGGCCTCGACCTCACCCAACTCGATGCGGAAACCCCGCACCTTGACCTGGTGGTCGAGGCGGCCCAGATAGTCGAGCTGGCCATCGGGACCCAACTTCACCAGATCTCCCGTGCGATACATCCGGGAGCCCGGCTCGGCAGAAAACGGGTCGGGGAGGAAACGATCGGCGGTCAGCTCCGGGCGCCCGAGATATCCGCGCGCCAGACCGGCACCGGCAAGGTACAGCTCGCCGGGAACCCCGACAGGCAACCGCTGCTGCTGCTGATCCAGAACGAAGGCCAGTGTGTCATGAATCGGGCGGCCGATAGTCGGCGAACGCTGCGTGGACCGCTCCACCACCGTCCACGTCGAGTAGGTCGTATCCTCCGAAGGACCGTAGAGGTTGCATACCCGCCCGGTCTCCGGCCGCGCGTAGGCCCGATCCGCGAGCCAGCGCGGCAACGCCTCTCCGGCAAGGTTGATCGTCCGCACCGAGGCCGGCAGAGCGTCATCGCGCAGCAGCTCGGCCATGGCCGAGGGCACGGTGTTGACCAGAGTGACCTCGACCCCGGCGGGCAGGCGCGCGACCACCTTGGGGAGCTCCAAGGCGTTCTCCGCGAGCACCACCGTGCCACCCCAGGACAGAGTGACGAAGAGCTCGAACACCGAAAGGTCGAAGGTGACCGCGGTCGAAGCCAGCACGCCACGCAGCTCCTCCGGGGAGAAAACCTCGCGGGCCCAGTGCGCCAGTACCGCGGCGCTACGGTGCTCGATGGCCACGGCCTTCGGCTTTCCTGTGGAGCCGGAGGTATAGATCAGGTAGGCCAGGTTCTCCGGCGCCACCTCCGCAGCTTCCGCGGAGACTTCGAGCACAGCCGGCCCATCCAGCAGCAGGCACCGGGTATCGGTGGGAAGCAGCTCTTTCAAGCGGCTCTGAGTCACCACGAGTTGCGACCCGCTGTCCTCCAGGAGGAAGCGCAGCCTCTCGGCAGGGTAACGCGGATCGAGCGGCACGTAGAAGGATCCGGCCCGCAAAACTCCCAGCAGTGACACGACCAGCTCCGCCTTTCGTTCCAGGCAGACGCCTACCCCTATTTCGGGCCCGGCGCCGAGCGAGCGCAGCCGCGCAGCCAGCCGAGCCGACTGCTCGTCGAGCTCCGCATAGGTGAGCACGGTGTTGCCTGCCACCAGGGCCACGGCCTCCGGTGTGCGCCGCGCCTGGGTCTCGAACAGGCCATGCAACAAGCCCTCGGGGTGTCCCCGGTGCTCAGGCTGATCCCAGACGGAGAGCTGCGCCCGCTCGCGCTCGGTGAGGAGCGGCAGCCGGGACACCGGCGTCTCCGGGTCGGCCACCATTCCCTCCAGCAGGAGGTGCAGGTGGGCGAGGATGCGCTCGGCGGTAGCGGGATCGAACAGATCGCTTGCGTACTGCAGCCGTGCCATCAACCCGCCCGCCAGCTGGGGATTGACGATGAGCGAGAGATCGAACTGCGTCCCGCCCAGATCAGCCTTCACCGGCGAAAGTGTGAGGCCGGCCAACTCCAAACCGGCATCGGGAAGGTTCTGCAGCGCGAGCATCACCTGGAACACGGGCGAATGACTCAAACTGCGTTCGGGCCGCAGCTCGTCCACGAGACGCTCGAAGGGAACATCCTGGTAGTTGTAGGCGCCGAGGGCCGCCTCCCGAACGCGGCCGGATAACTCATCAAACCCGGGATCGCCCGACAGGTCTATCCGCAAGGCCAGCGTGTTGACGAACATCCCTATGAGGTCTTCCAGCTCCGCTCGCCCGCGGTTGGCGATCGGAGTGCCCACGACGATGTCGTGTTGGCTGCCATAGCGGCGAAGCAGCGTGGCGAAGCCGGCGAGCAGAAACATGAATGGGGTCACGCCGAGACGCCGGGTCAGCGCGTCGAGGCGCGCCTCCAGGTCGCGGCCGATCGTCAGGTATGCAGAGCTCCCGCGGTGACTCTGAACGGGCGGCCGCGGGCGATCCAGAGGGAGGTCAAGCACCTGCGGAGCACCTGCGAGCCGGCTCTTCCACCAGGCGAGCCTTTCCGCCATGACGTCCCCACGCAGCCACTCCCGCTGCCAGGCGGCGTAATCGGCATACTGGATGGAGAGCTCGGGCAGGCCCGCCGGCTCCCCAGAGGCGAGGCTGCCATAGAGGTCCCGCAGCTCGTGCACGAAGATGCCCATGGACCAACCGTCGGACACGATGTGGTGCATGCCCACGAGAAGGACGTGCTCCCGCTCCCCCAGCCTCAGAAGTGTCGAACGCAGGAGGGGGCCATGGGCCAGGTCGTAGGCCCGGCGGGCGTCGGCGGCAGAGATGAGGCGCACCTCCTCTTCCCTCACCGCGAACGGCAGACCGGTGAGGTCCAAAATGCTCAGGGGCACCGGAGCGGGCTTCGCGATCACCTGCCAGGGATCGCCGTCCCTCTCCACGAAGGTGGTACGCAGCGACTCATGCCGGCTGACGATGCCGCTGAGCGCTCCGGCCAGGGCTGCGACATCCAGCGATCCCTCCAGGCGCACCGCGCCCGGCAGGTTGTAGGCAATGCTTCCCGGCTCGAGCCGGTCCAGAAACCAGAGCCTCTGTTGCGAGAACGAGGTGGGAAGGGGGCCATTCCGGGGCACCCTGACCAGCGGCGGCATGCTGCTGCCCACATCCCCCCGCCGTGACTGCTCCGCCAGTGCGGCGAGACCGGCCAGAGTAGGCTCCTCGAATACCGCACGCAGAGGAAGCTCGAGATCGAGCACGGCGCGGATGCGCGAGATCATCCGGGTGGCCAGGAGGGAGTGGCCTCCCAGCTCGAAGAAGCTCTCATGGGAGGCCACACCTGAGATCCCGAGGAGATCGCACCAGATGCCGGCCAGCAGCTCCTCAACAACGCTCCTATCTCCCTGCCGCTCGTGCTCAGACCGCTCATGGACAAGAGCGGGCAGGGCGCGGCGGTCCACCTTGCCGGTGGCGCCGAGGGGAAGCTCGGAGAGCAGCACGAACACCGACGGCACCATGTAGGACGGCAGCCATTCCTCCATCCAGGCGCGCAGTGCGGCGGGCTCCGGGGAGCTCCCAGAGACCGGCACCACGTATGCCACCAGCTGCTTGTCTCCAGTGACGTCCTCCCGCACGATCACCAGCGGCGTTTCCACCTCGGGGTGCTCGGCCAGCACCGCCTCGATTTCCCCCGGTTCGATACGGAAGCCGCGGATCTTGACCTGGGAGTCGGCCCTGCCCAGGAACTCAATCTCTCCGGAAGGCCGCCACCGCGCCAGATCGCCCGTGGCGTAGAGCCGCGTCCCCTCCTCGCCGCTGACCGGATCCGGCACGAAGCGCTCGGCCGTCAGATCGGGGCGGCCCGCATAACCGCGGGCCAGGCCGTCGCCCGCAGCGTAAAGCTGCCCCACCACCCCCAAGGGTACCGGCTGGAACATCGCGTCCAGCAAGTAAACCTGGGTGTTGGCAATCGGCCGGCCGATAGGCACGGGGCCGGAGCCGAGGTCCGCCTCGGAACGCATCACATGGCAGCACGTAAACGTGGTGCCCTCGGTAGGGCCGTAGCCGTTGATCAAGGTCAGCCCAGGCAGGCTCGCCAAGGCACGATGTACGTGTACCGGGGACAGGACATCGCCACCGGCGGCGAGCTGCCGGACAGATCGCAAGCGCTCCACATGCGATTCCACCATCTGATGGAAAAGACCGGCAGTCAGCCAGAGCATGGTCACCCCGTGCCGCTCCAGGACATCGCCGAGCTGCCGCAGGTCCGGCGGCCCGGGGGGAAACAGCACTAACCGACCCCCGTTGAGCAGGGGTCCCCAGATCTCCAGAGTCGAGGCATCGAAGGACACAGGCGCGAACTGGAGGAAGACCTCATCCGGACCGAAGCGGGCAAAGTCGGTCTCGCGCACCAGCCGCACCACGTTGCGATGGCTCACGGCCACGCCCTTGGGCCGGCCAGTGGAGCCGGAGGTGAACAGGATGTAGGCGAGCTGCTCCGGGTACGCTGCAGGGCGGACAGGCACCTCTTCCGTTCGTGCGCTCCGCAGAGGCAGCCGGACAGTTCCGTTCTCCGGAAGCGCGTCTTCCAGGCCCTCCTGCACCACCACAAACCGGGCGCCGGCGTCGGACAGCATCGCCGCCAGACGTTCTCGCGGATAGGTCGGATCGAGCGGAACGTAGGCGCCGCCCGCCTTCAGGATGCCCAGCAGGGCCGCGATCAGGTCAGCCGACCGCTCGGCACACAGGCCAACCGCCTCATCCGGTCGTACGCCGGCTGCCAGAAGACGCGCCGCCAAGCGCTCCGCACGATGGTCCAGCTCGGAGTAGGTGACCTCCTCGCCTCCACCAACCACGGCCAGGGCAGCCGGAGTGCGCCGCGCCTGCTGCTCGAACAGACCATGGATCGTAGCCTCCCGCGGATAGCGGGTGGCCGTGTCGTTCCAATGGTGAAGGACTTGCTCGCGCTCCTCCTGCCCCAGCAGCGGCAGGTCGGAGATCCGTGTGTCCTCGCCCCCCTGCGCGAAGACCCCTTCCAGAAGCCGGTTGAAATGATCGAGCAGGCGCCTGACCGTTCCGGCGTCGAACAGATCGCGGACGTACTCCACCCTCACCCGGATCCCGCCATCCGGCAGGGGGAAGAGGAAGAACGAGAGGTCGAATTGAGACCGGCCGGTCTCAATTTCCAGCGGCGACAGTGTGAGCCCCACCATGGTCAGATCGGACTGCGGGATGTTTTGCAGCGCGAGCACGGCCTGAAACAACGGCGTGTGGCTCAAACTGCGCTCCAGCCGCAGCTCGCTGACCAGGCGCTCGAAGGGGACGTCCTGGTGAGCGTACGCGCCGAGAGCCATGTCCCGGACGCGGCCGGTCAGCTCGTGGAACGTGGGTTCTCCAGAGAGATCGACGCGCAGAGCCAGCGTGTTAGCGAAGAAGCCGATCAGATCTTCCACCTCGGCGTGCGCGCGGTTGGCGATGGGGGTGCCCACGACGATGTCCGTTTGGCCGCCATAGCGGGACAGCAGGGAGGCAAATCCAGCCATGAGGGTCATGAACGGGGTCAAACCCAGGCGCCGGCTCAGGGCCTCCAGCCGCACGCCCAGACCCTGACCGAAAGTCACGACCTCATGAGCGCCGCGGTGGCTCTGAACAGGCAGACGGGGTCTGTCCAGGGGGAGCTCCACCACCGGCGGCGCTCCCGAGAGCTTTTCCGTCCACCAGGCGAGCCGCTCGCCCAGAACCTGGTCGGTCAACCACTGCCGCTGCCAGGCGGCGAAGTCGGAGTACTGGATCGGGAGCTCGGGAAGCGCCGCCGGCTCTCCCGTGGTGAGAAACCGGTAAAGTGCGTCCAGCTCCCGCACGAAAATGTTCAGAGACCACCCGTCGGACACGATGTGATGCATACCGATGAGCACGACATGCTCGAGCTCTCCCAGCCGCAACAGGGTGAAGCGCGCGAGCGGGCCGCGGATCAGGTCATACGTTCGCCGGGCCTCGGCAACAGCAACGCGGCGCGCCTCCTCCCCCGCCAGAGTCGAAAGGGCGGAGAGATCGACGAGTGGAAGGTTCAACGGCGCGCTCTCCGCGATCAGCTGCCAACCCACACCGTCCTTCTCGGCGAGGGTGGTACGCAGCGACTCGTGACGGCGGACGATTCCATCGAGCGCTCCGGTGAGGGCTGCGATGTCGAGTGAGCCTGCCAAGCGCATCGCGCCCGCCAGGTTGTAAGCGGTGCTCCCCGGCTCCAACTGATCCAGGAACCAGAGCCGCTCCTGGGCGAGGGAGAGAGGCCGCAGCTCGTCCGCCTTCCAGGCGCGGCGCGGGATGGCAGCGCCCCCGCCGGCCGGGAGGTCGCCAAAACCGGGATAGCCGAGGGCGTTCGCCATCCGCGCCGTGGGCACGCCTAGAAAATCCTCCTGGTAGGCCTCCCGCCAACGCTCCGCGGTGCTCGCGTCAATTCCGGAGTAGGTGTGGAACTTGACGTCGCCGAGCATTCGCGACTCGGCGTGGATGCCGTCGGTCATCCGCCTCGCCTTGTCCTCGTAGGGGCGGACCATGGCCGGGTCGAAATCAAGCCCCAGGAAGGCGCAGAGCCGGCGCAGCACCGCCTCGGGCTCGCGCAGCAACTCCTCGAAGTGAACGCGGTGCCAGCGCCGGGACGGCACTCCCTCCAAGAAGCGGAGGATATTCTCCTGGCTGACCAGCCAGATCAGCTCGGCCAGCTCACGCCGCTCGAAGGGGTGCTCCTGGCGGAAGAAGATCTGGTCGAGCTTGGCCTCCTCGAAGGAGCGGATCATGCCGTAGGGATGGCGCACCAGGTGAACGTAGAGCGGCTTCTCGAAGTCCTCCTCGGCGCGCCGGAGGATGGCGGGATCGAGCGCGTAGGACGGTGTCTTGTCGACCAGGATGCGCTCTCCGAGCCATTCCTGGAGCTGGCCATAGACCCGGCGCGCCGTCCAGCCCTCGTCCTCCCAGCGCCCGATGATCTCAGTTGCTTCTTCGGAGGTGCAGCCGCGGACCTCCATGACGGCGCGGACGAGCCCCTCCAGCCAGAAGGCGTCGCGGCCGCTGTAGGTCGCCCGGCGCTCGGCCAGCGTGTTGTAGGACAGCAGCTCCAACTCGGGCGGAGCAAACAGGTGCGGGTGCCCGCCGAGCATGACCCGCATCAGCGTCGTGCCGGAGCGCGGAGGCGCCAGCACGAAGACCGCAGGCGGGTTCTTCAGCTCCGTGTGGGCGAGCGGGGGAAGCGGACGGACCAGAGCGCGCATCTGCTCCACCCTGATGGCGTCGACCCGCCCGGTCCTCTCGCGGCCTACTGCGACCCCGCCAAGACTTTCCTCTCCCCAGACCCGCGCCACCGCATCGGGATGGTTCTCGATCAGGTAGGCCGCCATGCGCCCGACGGTAGGCGCATCGAAGATGACGACCACATGAACAATCTCGTTCAGGGTCTCCTGCATCCGGTTGATCAGAATGGCGCCGCTGATGGAGTTGCCGCCCAGCTCGAAGAAGTCATCCTCGATGCCGACCTCGCCGGGCGAGTCCAGGGCGGTCTGCCAGAGCTCGGCCAGGAAGCGCTCCAGTCCGGTGCGCGGCGCCACCCGCTCGCGCCGCTGAGTTCCGGAGGCGGCCTCCGGCACCGGCAATGCCTTGCGGTCCACCTTGCCGTTCGCGGTGAGAGGCAGGGCGGGCAGGGTCAGGAACGCGGCGGGGACCATGTACTCCGGGAGCTTCTCCTTGAGACGGTCGCGCAGCTCGCCGGAGGTCAGCTCACGATCCGCCACCAGGTAGGCTACGAGGCGCTTCTCGCCCGGCTTGTCCTCCCGGGTCAGGACGACGGCTTCGCGGATCTCGGGCTGCGAAGTGAGCGCGGTCTCGATCTCCCCCAGCTCGATGCGGAAGCCGCGGATCTTGACCTGGTGATCGATCCGTCCCAGGTACTCCACGTCGCCGTCTGCCAGGTAGCGGGCCAGATCGCCCGACTTATACAGCCGCGCGCCCGCCGGTCCGAAGGGATCGGGTACGAAACGCTCGGCGGTCAGCTCCGGCCGGCCGAGATAGCCCAGAGCCAGGCCCTTGCCACCGACGTGGATTTCTCCCGGCACGCCGATCGGCTGCAGTCTCAAATCGCGGTCCAGCACCCGCAACGACAGGTCCGAGATCGGGACGCCGATCACGCTGCCGCGCGCCTCGTCCACGTCTTTCCGGGAGAGAGCCCGATAGGTTACGTGCACCGTGGTCTCGGTGATGCCGTACATATTGACCAGCCGCGGACGGTCCTCGACGTGGCGCTCGTACCAGGGGCCGAGGCTCGCCAGCTCCAAGGCCTCGCCGCCGAAGACAACGTAGCGCAGCGCCAGATCGGGCTCGGTTTGGCCGAGGGAGGTCAGGATCGACTCCTCGGCCCAGAGGAGTTGGCGGAACGCCGAGGGGGTCTGGTTGAGCACCGTCACCCGCTCGTCGCGTACCAACTCGTAGAAGGCCTCGGGCGAGCGGCTTACCCAGTAGGGCACCACGACCAACCGGCCGCCATAGAGCAGCGCACCCCAGAGCTCCCAGACCGAGAAGTCGAAGGCGTAGGAGTGGAACAGGGTCCAGACGTCGTCCGGCCCGAAGTCGAACCAGGCGTCGGTGGCCGCAAACAGGCGCGAGGCGTTGGCGTGGGTCACGACCACGCCCTTGGGGCGGCCGGTCGAGCCAGATGTGTAGATGACGTAGGCCGGGAAGTCCGGCGTCACCTCCACCTCGGGGGCCTCGGAGCTCTGGCACTCGATCTCCGCCCTGTCGAGCCAATCCTGCGTGACCACCACTGCGACTTGGCTGTCCTCAATCGCGAAGGCGAGGCGCTCCTCGGGGTAGGCCGGATCGAGCGGCAGGTACGCGCCGCCCGCCTTGAGCACGGCAAGAACAGCCACGACCATGTCGATCGAACGCTCCAGACGGAGGCCCACGAGATCGCCCGGACGGACGCCGGAAGCGATCAGGGTATGGGCAAGCCGGTTCGCCCGGATGTCCAGCTCGCGGTATGTCAGATGCTCGCCGGCACAGGTGACGGCGGTCCTCTCACTCGCCGCCTGCACCTCGAACAGGCTGTGCAGGCAGGCGCGGCCTTCGGTTACGGGCCGCGCGTTACCCCACTGAAGGAGCTGGCGGCGCTCGGCTTCGCAAAGGAGCGGCAGCTCCGAGAGCGGCAGCTCGGGATAGGCCACCGCCGCAGTCAGCAGAGTCTCCAGATAACTGCCGAGACGAGCAACCGTAGAGGGGTCGAAGAGGTCGCGGTTGTAGACCAAGTTGCCTGCGAGCCCCTCGGGCGTCTGCATCAAGGAGAGCCGCAGGTCAAACTTGGCCGTGCCGCCGTCAATGCTCAGCGGCAGGACCGTAAGCTCCGGCAGCTCCAGCGACTCCATGGGAGCGTTCTGGAGAATGACCATGGCCTGGAAAAGTGGAGAGTGGCTCAGATCCCGCTCCGGCCGCAGATCCTCGACGAGCTTCTCGAACGGCACGTCCTGGTGGGCGTAGGCGCCGAGGGCGACTTCCCGCGAGCGCGCGAGCAGCTCACGGAAGCTCGGATCGCCCGCCAAGTCGCCGCGCAGGACCAACGTGTTCACAAAGAAGCCGATTAGGCCCTCGATCTCGGCCCGGTTGCGGTTGGCGATCGGAGTGCCAACCGGCAGGTCTTCGCGACCAGTGGTGCGGGCGAGCAACGCCTGGAAACCGGCGAGCAGCACCATGAACAGGGTTGCGCCCTCGGTGCGGACGAGCGCCTGCAGCCCTTGTGAGAGCTCCGGGGGCAGTACGTAGCCCATACGACCGCCACGGGCGCTCTGCATGGCTGGACGCGGCCGGTCCGCGGGCAGCTCGATCACTGCCGGCGCTCCGGCCAGGCGCTCGCGCCACCAGCCGAGCTGCGCCTCCAGCACCTCTCCCTGCAGCCAGGACCGCTGCCAGGCGGCAAAGTCGGCGTACTGGACCGGCAGGTCTGGCAAGGGGGACAGGTGACCCTGGACGAACGCCGAGTACAGGGCGGAAAGCTCGCGCACGAGCACACCGATCGACCAACCATCCGCGACGATGTGGTGCACGGAGAGGAAGAGCGTGTGCTCGCGCTCGCCCAGCCGCGCGAGGGTCGCACGCAGGAGCGGTCCGGTCTTAAGGTCGAGCGCACGACGCGCCTCCTCGTGGGCGAGGCGGGCAGCCTCGGCCTCGCGTGCGGGCTCCGGCAGCCCGGCCAGATCCGCGACCAGAAGCGGCAGATCGGACGGAGGCGCGATCACCTGGAGGACGTGCGGCACCGCTCCGCCGGTAACCGTGAAGGTCGTGCGTAGTGACTCGTGCCGGCGCGCGATCTCAGTCAGGCAAGCGGAGAGCGCCCGCACGTTGAGCCGGCCTTGCAAGCGGACGGCGGCCGGGATGTTGTAGGACGCTCGGTCCGTGCCGAAGCGGTCGAGGAACCAGAGGCGCTCCTGGGCGAAGGAGGCCCGGACCGCGCCGTCTCTTGGCAACGCTTGAATCGGCGGCGCCTGGATGCCGAAGCTTTCGAGCCGTGCCTGCTCGATGCGCTCCGCCAAGCCCGCCAGGGTCGGCGTCTCGAACAGGGCGCGCAGCGGCAGCTCCACCCTGAAGACCTCACGCACCCGCGAGACGACCTGCGTGGCAAGCAGCGAGTGGCCACCCAGATCGAAGAAGTTGTCACGCGATTCGACGGTGGGGACCCGCAGCAGGGCCGACCAGATGATGGCCAAAAGCTCCTCGGCTGGGCTCCTCTCGGACTGCTCCGTCTCGTGTCGCTCCTCGCCCGGAGACGGCAACGCCCGGCGGTCTACCTTACCGTTGGGAGTCAAAGGCAGGGCTGGGAGCACCACAAACGCAGCCGGCACCATGTACTGAGGCAGCTTCTCGCGCAGCGCGATCCGCACCCCCTCCAGGTCGCTTTCAGCGTGGAATGCCAGATAGGCAACCAGGCGCTTGTCGCCTGGCGCGTCCTCCCACACCACAACAGCGCACTCGCGCACCGCCGGATGCCCGGCCAGCACCGCTTCGATCTCGCCAAGCTCGATCCGGAAGCCCCGTATCTTGACTTGGTGATCGACCCGGCCAAGGAACTCTACGGCGCCATCCTGACGAGAGCGCACCAGGTCCCCTGTACGGTATAGGCGTGCACCAGGGCGTCCCGAGAGAGGGTCGGGCACGAAGCGCTCGGCCGAAAGATCAGGCCGGCCCAGATAGCCGCGGGCCAGCCCCTCACCGCCGATGTACAGATCTCCTGGGGCTCCGGGAGGCACCGGCTCCAGCGCCTCCTCGAAGCGGCCGAGCAGGTAGAGCTCCGTGTTGGCGATCGCCTCCCCCAAGGGGATCGGGCGCGAACCGGAAGCATCGGCCGCCGGGACCGCATGGACTGCGGACCAGACCGTGGTCTCCGTGGGACCGTAGACGTTCCAAAGCTCCCGCGTGCACGCGAGCAGCTCCCTAGCGAGGTCCAGCGGCAGTGCCTCCCCGCCACAGAGAACCTTCAGCCCGGGGCTCCCCTCCCAGCCCGCTTCCAGCAGGAGGCGCCAGGTTGCCGGCGTGGCCTGCATCACCGTGGCTCCCGAGTCCACGATCTTCGCCTTCAAGCGGAAGCCGTCGACCGAGGTCTCCTTGCTCGCCAATTCGATGCGCGCCCCCACTGACAGCGGCAGGAAGAGCTCCAGAACCGAAATGTCGAAGGCGATGGTCGTGACCGCCAGCAGGATGTCGCCAGCTCCAAGCCCGGGGCGGCGCGCCATCGAAGCCAGGAAGTTGACCGCGCCACACTGACGCACCGCCACTCCCTTGGGCCGGCCTGTCGAGCCCGAGGTGTAGATCACGTAGGCCAGGTTCTCCGGATTGCCGAGCGGCTCGGGGTCGGACGCGCTCTCCTTCGAAAGGTCGAACTGGTCGAGGGCGGTGAGGAACACCGAAGCGCGGCTGTCCTCGAGCACCCAGGCCATGCGGTCCGCCGGGTAGGTTGGATCCAGCGGGACGTAGGCACCGCCTGCCTTGAGCACACCCAGTAGGGCGATCAGCAGGTCAGGCGAGCGCTCTAGACAGACCGCCACTAGGCTCTCCGGCCCCACGCCGAACCGCCGCAGATGGTGGGCCAGGCGGTTCGCCGAAGCGTTCAGCTCAGCATAAGTGAGGATCTCTCCTTCGAAAGAGACCGCCACCGCGCCGGGCCGCTCCCTGGCCATTACCTCGAAGAGCTGATGGAGCAGAAGCTCCGGCACCTCGGCTTGCGTGCGGTTGCCCTTGGCCAACAGCTCTCTGCGCTCTTCGGGCGGGAGCAGCGGCAGATCTGCGAGCCGCCGCTCCGGAGCCTCCGCGATCCCGGCCAAAAGGTTGTGCATGTGGGAGAGGAGCCGCTCCATGGTGCCGGGATCGAATAGATCCCGGGCGTACTCCAGCCGTGCCAGCAAACCGCCCTCATAAGGAAAAAGAAACAAGGACAAGTCGTACTGCGTCCGCCCGAAATCCAGCTCCATCGGCGAGAGCGTCAGACCCGCGAGGTCCAGTTGGGCCTGCGGCAGGTTCTGCAGGGCCAACATCACCTGGAACACCGGCGAGTGGCTCAGGTCCCGTTCCGGCTGGAGCTCGCTCACCAAGCGCTCGAAAGGGATGTCCTGGTGGGCGTAGGCTCCAAGAGCGACTTCCCGAACCCGCTGGGCAAGGTCACCGAACGCTGGATTCCCGGACAGATTCACACGCAACGCCAGCGTGTTGGCAAAGAAACCGATCAAATCCTCCAGTTCGGCGCGCCCACGGTTTGCGATGGGCGTGCCTATGACCAGGTCGCTCTGGCTGCCGTAGCGCAACAGCAGCGCAGCAAAGGCGGAGAGCAGGGCCATGAACGGGGTCACACCGAGGCTCCGGGCCATGGTCTCCAGCCTCGCCTCAAGATCGCGCCCGATCGTCAGGCTCGCGCGTCCGCCGCGATAGCTCGGAATGGCCGGGCGCGGCCTGTCCAGAGGGAGATCCACTACCTGCGGCGCGCCGGTAAGCTGCCCTATCCACCAGGCGAGCCGGTCCGCCATTACATCTCCGTTCAGCCACTGCCGCTGCCATGAGGCGTAATCCGCGTACTGAACAGGAAGCTCAGGCAGGGCTGCCTCGCCTCCATAGAGCGCGCCCAACTCGCGCACGAAGATACCCATCGACCAGCCGTCGGACACGATGTGGTGCATGCCGACGAGCAGGGCGTGCTCCTGTTCACCCAGCCGCAGCATCGCGAAACGCACGAGCGGGCCGCGGGCCAGGTCATAGGGCCGGCGGGCTGCGGCTCCCGCCTCACGGCGAGCCACTTCTTCCCGTGTATCAGCTGTCAAACCGGAAAGGTCGATGACCGGCAGCGGGAGCTGAGCGGGGCCCGTGATCACCTGCCGCGGCTCTCCGCTCTCCTCCACAAAACAGGTGCGCAACGACTCGTGCCGCTGAACAATGCTGCTGAGGGCCCCAGCCAGGGCCGCAACGTCGAGCGGGCCCTCCAGGCGCACCGCGCCCGCCAGGTTATAGGAGAAGCTGCCTGGCTCGAGCTGGTCCAGGAACCAGAGCCGCTGCTGGGCGAACGATGAAGGCAGGGAGCCGCCGCGAGGCACCCGTACCAGCGGCGGCACCAGCGCGCCCTCGGCATTTCCCAGCCGCACCCGCTCGGTCAAAGCTGCGAAGCCGGACAGCGTCGGCTCCTCGAACACCGACCGCAGCGGCAGTTCCAC
Organism: uncultured Holophagales bacterium; assembly: GCA_963741305.1. Classification (GTDB taxonomy): domain Bacteria; phylum Acidobacteriota; class Thermoanaerobaculia; order Multivoradales; family UBA5704; genus DATMER01. The sequence continues at coordinate 2,843,577 of CAVUHL010000003.1, forward strand.
GCCAAGTACCGCGCGGACCTGCGAGATCATCCTCGTGGCGAGCAGCGAGTGCCCCCCGAGCTCGAAGAAGCTCTGTGTTAGCGCGACATCGCTCACTCCGAGCAGATCCGCCCAGATCCCGGTAAGCAGCTCCTCCACCGGGCTCTTCTCGACGATCCGGTCGGCTTCATGTTGCTCTTCGGCCGGCGGCGGCAGAGCCCGACGGTCCACCTTGCCCGTGCGGGTCAGTGGCAGAGCGGCCAACACCACGAAGGCCGCAGGCACCATGTAGGCCGGCAGGCGCGAACCGAGGAAGGCGCGCAGGTCGTGCTGTCCGGGCGCTGCGCCCCCTGGCGCGATGGATCCCACCAGGTAGCCGACCAGCCGCCGGTCGCCGGGCCGGTCTTCGCGAGCGATCACCACACACTCGCGCACACCCGGGTAGCGCGCCAGCGCCGCCTCCACCTCGCCAAGCTCGATGCGGAAGCCGCGCAGCTTGACCTGAAAGTCGGCCCGGCCGGCGAATTCCACTCCGCCATCAGGCAGGTAACGGCCGAGGTCGCCAGTCCGGTAGACACGGTCCCCGGCTTCGGGACTTGCCAGCAGAGGGTTGGGCCGGAAGCGCTCAGCCGTGAGCGCCTCGTCACCGAGATAGCCGAGCGCAAGATGACGGCTGCGGAGATAGATCTCGCCCGACTCGCCCACTCCTGCCAGGCTGCCCCCCTGGTTCAACACCAGGAGCTGGCAGCCCTCCATGCCGCGGCCGAGCGGCAGGACCTCCTTGCCGAGACGGTCGAGGCCGGGATGGCGGGGGACCTCGAAGTAGGAGACCGACCGCTGCGTCTCCGTCGAGCCGTAGAGATTCACGCAGACCGCGGACGGAGCGATCTCCTGCAGGTGCTCGACGTCGCCCTTCTTGAGCAGGTCGCCGACCACGAACGCCCGGCGTAGGTCCGGAAGATCGGAGATCAGATCGGGCCCTTTGTCTGTCGAATCGAGCACCATCCCCATCATGGCCGGAGTGAGGTGGAGGACGGTCACCCGCTCGCTCCGCAGCCAGCCCGCGAGATAGCCCGGCGCGCCGATCCGGTCGGGATCGGGAAGCACCATGCAGGCGCCGAGCCAGACCGGCGTGAACACGTCGCGCTGCAGCGGGTCGTGCGACAGCGCGGAGAGCATGCCGAACCGGTCGTCCTCGCTCAGGCCAAAACGCTCCGCCATCCAAGGATAGAAGTAGGTCAGAGGACCGTGCCGTCCGACCACCCCCTTGGGCATACCGGTGGAGCCTGAAGTGAAGGTTAGGCAGGCCGCATCGTCTGGACCGATGGAAATATCCGGGTCGGTCTCCGGCAAGCGGGACAGCGCATCCAGCTCCACTCGACAGAGCGCGGATGCCGCTTCCTCCACCTCCACGGGCGGCGGCGGCGCGCCCGGTACCGCGATCCAGGCCGTGGGACGGCCGATGCGCAGGTAGTCAAGCAGGCGCGGAACCGGGTAAGCCGGGTCGAGGATCATGAAAGCCGCGCCGGCCTTGAGCGTGCCCATCAGAGCCTGGACGAGAGGGACGCTGCGGTGTGCCCAGACGGCCACGGCATCCCCCTTCTTCACTCCCTGTGAAATCAGGAACCGGGCGAGCTGGTTGGCACGGGACTCCAGCTCTGCATAAGTCCAAACACTCCTCTGCACGTCCTCCACGGCGACACGGTCCGGATGCTCGGCAGCGGTGCGGGAGAGCGCTTGGTGGATCGCGCCGCGCCACTCGCCGCCGAGCGGCTGCGCAGGATCCGGCAGCAGGCTGGCGGCCGCGGTAGTCACCAGAGACATCTCGCCGATCCGCCGGTCCGGATCGGCGGCCGCCTGCGCCAGCAGGTGCTCGAGCTGGTGCAGCATCTGAGCCATGCGCTCCGGCTCGAAAAGATCGGCGTTGTACACCAAGTCGAAGCGGAGCGAGTCCGGCAGCTCGTTGACATAGAGGGTGAAGTCGAACTTCGACTCGGCCTCTGCTGACTCAATCAGGTCGACCTCGACGCCGGACAGGCTCATTTGAAGGTTCGAGAGCGAGACGAAGTTGAACAGGACCTGGAAGATGGGCGTGCGGCTGAGCTGCCGCTCGGGCTGCAGCTCCTCCAGCAGGCGCTCGAATGGGATCGCCTGGTAGCGGTAGGCGCCGAGCACCACCTCCTTGACCCGGCCCAGCAGCTCGCGGAAGGTCGGGTTGCCCGACAGGCTGGTGCGCAGCACGAGCGTGTTGAGGAACATGCCGATCAGGCCTTCAATGTCGCTCCGGGAGCGGCCGGCGCTGGGCGAGCCCACGACCACGTCATCCTGGCCCGAAAGGCGGGACAGCAGGAGCTGGAACGCCGCTAAGAAAGTCATGAACGGCGAGGCACCCTCGTGCAGCGCCAGCTCCCGCAGTCGAGCCACGAGCCCGGATGGCAAATCGGCCTGGACGCTACCTCCGCGGTGGGCCTGAACCGCCGGCCGCACGCGGTCAAGCGGCAGCTCCAGCTCCGCGGGAGCCTCGGCCAGCCGCTCGCGCCAGTAAGCCAGTTGCTCGTCCAGCGCAGCTCCCTGCAGCCACCCCCGCTGCCAGACTGCAAAGTCGGGATATTGGACGGGAAGCTCCGGCAGCGATGAGACCCGGCCCTCGTGGAAAGACTCGTAGAGTGCTGTCAGCTCGCGGAAGAAAACGCCGAAGGACCACCCGTCTGAGACGATGTGGTGCATGTCCAGCAGAAGCAGGTGCTCTCCGGCGGCGAGGCGTACCAAGGCTGCCCGGAACAGCGGTCCCCGCTCAAGGTCGAAAGGAAGTCCGCTGGCGGCGAGCAGGCGCAGCTCCTCTGCCCGGCGCAGCTCCTCCGGCAGGCCCACGAGGTCCGCGACCGGCAGGCGGAAGCTCTCCGCAGGAGCGATCACCTGCACCGGCTGAGAACCCTGCTCGGAGAAGGTGGTCCTCAGGGCGTCGTGGCGGCGGAGGATCCCGTCGATGGCGAGCTCCAGCGCCAAGATATCCAGGCGGCCACGCAGGCGGGCCTGAGCCGGTATGTTGTAAGCCGTTGTGCCCGGCTCCAGACGGTCCAGCAGCCAGAGGCGCTGCTGAGCGAACGAGAGCGGCGCCGGGCTGGACGGGTCGAGCCGGCGAGGCATCCCGGCGGCGACCGCACGCGCGGCCGCAGCTTCGGCTGCCTTCTTCTTCTTCATCTGCAGGACGAGCAGGGCCTGCTTCTCCGGAGAGAGATTGCCCATCCGCTTGGAAACACCGTCGCTCATACCAGCTCCTCGAGCTCCCGGACCGTCTGCTCGATCAGGGCCCGTACCTCTTCTTCAGACATGTCCCCCAGCGCTGCCAGGGCATCATTCATCTCCGACTCCCCCTCGCTCGCGAGCACGCTTTCCGCAAGCACGGAGGAGAACCCCCCCAGCGTCGGAGACGCGAACAGGGATTGGAGCTGCAGAGATACCCCGAAGGAGGACTCCAGGCGAGCGAGCGCCCGGGTGGCCAGCAGTGAGTGACCGCCCAGATCCCAGAAGCTGTCGTTCGAACCCACGCGTTCCACACCCAGCACCTCGATCCACACCTGGGCCACTTCATCCTCTAGGGCGGTGCGCGGAGCCACGAACTCGACGGTGGCAGGAGGCCGAGCGGCGGGAGCCGGCAGAGTCCGGCGGTCGTCCTGGAGGCGGCCCAGGTGCTCGAGCAGACCGTCCTGCCGCAACCGCACTCGGTCGCCCGTGCGGTACATCCGTGCTCCGGGCTCGGCTGAGAACGGATCGGGGAGGAAGCGCTCGGCCATCAGCTCCGGGCGGACCAGGTAGCCGCCACTGGTCAGGACCGCGCCGGCCAGGCACAGCTCGCCGGGGATTCCCGCCGGTAGGCGCTGCAGCCAGCGGTCCAGCACGTAACCGCGAGTGCCGTGCACCGCCTGCGCTTCGAACCGGGCATGCAGCAGCTCCTCGAAATGGCGGCGCCCGGCTTCGTCCCAGGCGGCGAGTTGCGCGCGCTCAGCCTCGCCGAGGAGCGGCAGCCGCGCGACTGGCAGCTCCGGATGGGCCAGCGCCTCCTCCAGAAGACGGGCGAAGTGCTCGCTCAGTCTCAGGACCGTGGCACGGTCGAAAAGAGCGGTCGCGTACTCCGCCCAGATGTGCAGCCGGCCCGCTGTGCGAGTGACGTGGAACGAGAGGTCGAATTTCGAAGTGCCGGAGTGAACCGGGTCCTCCAGCGTCATCGTCAGGCCGGCCGCGATCGGGTTCCGCTCGCCGCCCTCCAGGAAGGCGAAGAGCACCTGGAACAGCGGGTGGCGCGACTGATCGCGCTCTGGCGCCACCTGCGCCGCCAGCTTCTCGAACGGGATGTCCTGGCAGGCGTACGCCGCGAGCGCCGACTCCCGCGCCCGGTCCAGAACACCGAGAAAGGTAGGCTCCCCCTCCAGGCCGACCCGCAGTGGCAGCATGTTGGCGAAGGGCCCGATCAGCTCTTCGGTGTCGACGCGGCTCCTCCCCGCTACGGGAGTGCCCACCAGCAGGTCCTCCTGCCCGGTATGGCGGTACAGCAGGACCAGGAAGCCGGCAAAGAGGGTGGTGAACGGCGTTGCCTGGTGGCTCTGGCCAAAGCGCTCCAGCCGGCCCGCCAACGTCTCCGACAGCTCCATCCTCACGACATCCCCGCGGAAGCTCCAGACCGCTGGCCGCGGCCGGTCCATGGGCAGCTCGAAAACCGGTGGCCGGGCCAGGAACTTGTGCCAGTAGCCGAGCTGCCGCTCCATCTCGTCCCCCGTGAGCCAGGTCCGCTGCCAGGCTGCGAAGTCCGGAAATTGCATCGGCAGGTCCGGAAGGGAGGAGAGCCGCCCCTCGGCGCAGGCGCCGTAGAGGATTCCGAGCTCGCGCAGCAGCAGATCCAGCGACCAGCTATCGGCGACGATTTGGTGCATCGTGGCGAGTAGCCTGTGCTCGGTATTCCCCTCCAAGCGCAACAAGGCCGTGCGCAACATCGGCCCGCTCCAGAGGTCGAACGGCCTCTTGGCTTCCTCCTTCGTGAGCCGCCCGGCCTCGGCCTCGCGCTCGTCCGGGGGCAGCCCTGCGAGGTCGATCAGAGACAGGGATCTGACGGCAGATCGGTGGACCACCTGCACCGGGTCCCCGGCGACCACGGACGTCTCGAAGGTGGTGCGCAGAGCGGCGTGGCGGCTCACCACCTGGTTCAGCACGGTGGCAAGGATCTCCGGGTGCAGCGGCCCCACGAAGCGCAACAGAGCCGGGATGTTGTAAGCAACCAAGCCCGGCCGCAGCCGATCGAGGAACCAGAGGCGCTGCTGCGCGAACGAGAGCGGGTACATGCCCTCACGCTCTGTATCGCCCTGCGACGAGCCGCGCACGCTGTCGACGTGGGCTGCGAGCGCCTCGAGCACCGGGTTTTCAAAGATGGCGCGCAGCTCCAGGGTGATCCCGAAGCGCTCGTGCACGCGGGTGGCCAACTGCGTAGCCGAGAGGGAGTGACCGCCGAGCTGGAAGAAGTTGTCCCGGGCGCCCACCCGCTCCAGACTGAGGAGGGAGCCCCAAATCCTCGCGAGGACCCGCTGCGTAGCCGTGGAGGGAGGGACGAAGGTCTCATCGTCCAGCGCCTCCGGTTCCGGCAGGGCGCGGCGGTCGACCTTGCCGTTCAGTGTGAGGGGTATCGCGTCCAGGAAGACCCAGGCCGCGGGAACCATGACGTCGGGAAGGCTCTTGGCGAGCCAAGCGCGTAGGACATCGGCGGTGACCACCTCGCGCGCGACTACATATGCCACCAAGCGCTCGTCGTGCACCAGCACCACGGCGCCGTGCACGGCCGGGTGCCGGCCCAAGGTGGCCTCGATTTCGCCGAGCTCGATGCGGAAGCCGCGGATCTTGACCTGATGGTCGATCCGGCCAAGGAACTCGATCTCGCCCGAAGGCAGCCAGCGCGCCAGATCGCCCGACCGGTACATGCGCTCGCCGTCGGCGAAAGGATCGGGGACGAAGCTGCCGGCCGTCAGATCCGGCTGGTGGCGATAACCGCGGGCCAAGCCTTCGCCGGCCAGACAGAGCTCGCCGGGTACGCCGACAGGGACCGGTTGGAGCCACCGGTCGAGCATGTAGATCCGAGTGTTGGCGAGAGGCGCGCCGATCTCCGGCGGCCGCTCGCCGGTCGACGCCACGCGGCCGGCCGTCGACGCCACCGTACACTCGGTAGGACCGTAGTGGTTGAACAGTGCGAACGGCAGGTCCGGAGCGGGTCGCAGCCGCAGGCGGTCGCCGCCCGTGATCATGTTGCGGAGAGCAAGACCCTCGGGGATCTGCTCTGCGAGGACCGCCTCGGCCAAGGGCGAGGGGAGCAGCGACATCGTGATGCCCTTTTCCACCATCCAGGCCAGGAGTGCGACTGGCGACAGCAATACCTCCCTGGACGGGATGTGCAGCGAGGCCCCAGCGGTGAGGGTCCCCCAGATCTCCCACATCGCGGCATCGAACCCCGGACCGACCACCAGGGTGGTCCGGTCATCCGGCCCCAGGCCGTAGTTCCGGCAGATCCACGCGACGAGGCTGGTGAGCCCGCGATGGCGCAGCTCCACGCCCTTGGGGGTGCCAGTGGATCCCGAGGTGTAGATGACGTAGGCCAGGGAATCGGCCCCGAGATCCTGCCTGGGGGGTACCGCCTGTGGAGAGACCGGGGGCAGGGATACTAGCTCGTCCCGCGTCAGCAGGAGCACCGCCCCAGAATCCTGCACGATCCACTCAGTCCGCTCCACGGGATGCGCCGGGTCGATCGGCAGGTAGGCCCCGCCCGTCTCCAGCACGGCCAGAGCCGCGATGACCAACTCGGCCGAACGCTCCAGGCGAAGCGCCACCAGAGTCTCCGGACCGACCTCCTGCGCGCGCAGACAGTTTGCCAGGTCGGCGGCCCGGCGGGTCAGCTCGGCATAGGTCAGGCTGCCGCCCTCCCAGGACAGGGCGAGCGCGTCCGGCGTCCTCTCCGCCCGCAGGAAGACCTGCCGGTGGACCGGCTCGTCCGGGACCTCCTGCTGCGTGCGGTTCCACGCCGTGAGTACCTCTTGCCGCTCGGCATCCTCCATCAGCGGCAGCTCGTAGAGGAGCACTCCCTCACCACCCACTGCGATCCCCTCCAGGACGCAGCGGAAGTGGCCCATCAGGCGCTGAACGGTCGCGGCATCGAAGAGATCGGTCCCGTATTCGGCCCAGAGCCGCAGCTCGTGCTCGGAGCGAACGCAGAGCAGCGACAGGTCGAACTTCGCGGTCCCATGGTGGACCCACTCCCCCTCGGTCATGACCAGATCGGAGCCCATCCGCGCCGGCTCCTCCTTCTCCTGGACGGAGAAGACCACCTGGAACAGCGGGTTGCGCGAGAGGTCGCGGTCAGGGACCAGCTCGGCCACGAGCTTCTCGAAAGGGACATCCTGATGGTCGTAGGCCTCCAGCGCCGTCTCGCGCACGCGGGCGAGCAGCGTTTCGAATGACAGCTCGCCGTCCAGGGACACTCGTAGGGCCAGCGTGTTGACGAAGAAGCCAATCAGGCCCTGGACCTCCGGCCGGCTGCGCCCGGCCAAGGGCGTCCCCACGACAAGATCCTCCTGCGCCGTATAGCGCTGCAGCAGCGTGAAGAACGCCGCGAGGAGAGTCATGAACGGCGTGACGCCGGAACGCCGGCACACCCTTGCCAGGCCGTCCGCCAGCCCGGCCGGCAGGGATGCCGTCTCCACTGCCCCGCGCTGGCTCCAGACTGCGGGCCGGGGCCGATCAGTCGGCAGCTCGAGGGCCGGAGGCTCGGCCAACCGGACGCGCCAATAGGCGAGTTGCCGGTCCAGCTCCTGGCCCGACAGCCAGCTCCGCTGCCAAACCGCGAAGTCGCCGTACTGCACCGGCAGCTCCGGCAGGGGCGACGGCCGCCCCGCGGAGAAGGCTTCGTAGAGGACTCCCAGCTCGCGCTGCAGGAGCTCCGTGGACCAGCCGTCGGAAACAATGTGGTGCATGGTGACGAGCAGCCGGTGCTCGCTCTCGCTGAGGTGCAACAGGGTCGTGCGCAGCAACGAGAGCCGTCGGAGGTCGAACGGCCGTCGGCTATCCTCCACGGTCAGGCGCATGGCCTCGGTGCCGCGGAGCTCCCCAGGCAGGGTGCCCAAGTCGACAACGTGCAGGCGCGAGTCGCCGGCGGGGTGGACCACCTGCACTGGCTCGGCGGCACCCTCGGGCACCTCGAAGGTGGTGCGCAGCGCGGTATGGCGCCGCATCACCTCGGTCAGCGCCGCGTCGACGAGCTCCGACCGGAGCGGCCCCGAGAAGAAGATCGGGATCGGGATGTTGTAGGTTGCCGAGCCCGTCTTCAATTGGTCGAGGAACCAGAGGCGCTGCTGCGCGAACGAGAGGGGCGTCAATTGGCCAGCGAGGCCTGCAACCAGGTTCGGGGCGGTAGCGGCAGCCCGGAGATGCGCGGCCTCGATCCACGCGGCCAGACGGGCGACGGTGGGCTCCTGAAAGATAACGAGCAACGGCAGCTCTACGCCGAGCCGCTTCTGTACCAGCATGCCCAGACGCGCGGCCAGTAGCGAGTGGCCGCCCAAGGCGAAGAAGTCGTCGTACGCGCCGATACCCTCGACCCGCAGGAGGCCAGACCATACCTCGGCCACTGCCGCCTCGGTCGGAGTGCGCGGCGGCGTGGCCGTGGCGTGCGCCTCGGGAGCGGGAGCTATGCGCGCCAGGGCGCGGCGGTCGACTTTGCCGTTCGGGGTGAGAGGCAGCGCCTCCAGATAGACCCAAGCCGTAGGGATCATAACCTCGGGCAACGAGTTGGCGAGGGAGGCGCGCAGCGCCTCGGCCGCGCCGTCCTCGCGCAGCTCGCCGGCCTCATGCAGCACGACGCAGCCGACCAGGCGCCGGTCGGCCTCTCGCACCAGCGCCACGGCCTCGCGCACGTTGGGGTGGCGGCGCAGCGCAGCCTCGATCTCACCCAGCTCGATGCGATAGCCGCGGATCTTGACCTGCTGGTCGATCCGGCCGAGGAACTCGATCTCCCCGCCGGGCAACCGACGCGCCAGGTCGCCCGTGCGGTAGAGCCGATCCCCGAGGCCGCCAAGCGGATCGGGAACGAACCTCTCGGCCGTAAGGTCGGGCCGCCCGCGGTAGCCGCGCGCCAGCCCGACGCCGGCTACGCACAGTTCGCCAGGAACCCCCACCGGCAAGGGAACGAAGCCGCGGTCGAGGAGATGGACTCGGAGGTTTGCGATCGGTCCGCCGATGTGCGGCGTCCGGTGCCCGTCGGCCGCAACGACTGCCGTCGTGGTGACGACCGTGGCCTCCGTCGGCCCGTACATGTTGACCAGTGGAAACCTCAGGTCCGCCGCAGGCCTCTGGAGCAGGCGATCGCCGCCGGTCGTTAGGAGGCGTAGCGCGAGGTCTGCGGGCATCGGCTCGGGCAGCACCCCTTCGGCCAGCGGCGTGGGCAGGAATGCCACGGTCACGCCGCGCTCCGCCAACCAGAAGAGGAGCGTCGACGGCGAGAGCAGCGCCTCCGGCGGAGGCACGTGCGCGGAGGAGCCTGCGACCAGCGGCGGCCACATCTCGAACACTGACGCGTCAAAACCCGGACCCGCGATCAAAGAGGCTTTATCGGTGTCATTCAATCCATACGTCCGGGCGTGCCACGCCACGAGGTTGCAAAGGCCGCGGTGGTGCAGCTCGGTCCCCTTTGGCATGCCGGTCGAGCCCGAGGTGTAGATGACATAGGCAAGGCCGTCGGGATCCACGCCGGCCGGAGGCGGCGACTTGCTCTCCTCGGAGCTCTCGTCCGGGACCGGCTCGCCGTCCAGCAGGATCATGCGGCCGGCGTGCAACGGTACCTCGGGCAGCCCGGCCATGATGCGGGAGGTGGTCAGCAGAGCCTGCGCACCGGAGTCACGCAGGACATGTAGCACCCGCTCGGCTGGATAGGCGGGATCGATCGGCAGGTAGGCGCCGCCGGCCTTCAACGTCGCCAGAGCGGCCAGGGGGAGCTCGGGGGAGCGCTCCAGCAGCAACGCCACGATGTCCTCGGCACCGATGCCGAGCCGTCGCAGCCGCCAAGCCAGCAGGTTGGCGCGCCGGTTCAGCTCTCCATAAGTGAGGTTCTCCTCCGCGGAGGCCACGGCCAGAGCGCCGGGATGGGCGGCGGCCTGCCGCTCGAACTGCCGGTGCACGGGTGTCTCGGGAATGTTCGCCGCGGTCTGGTTCCAGCCAGAGACCACCTGTTCGCGTTCAGCCGCAGCCAGCAGGGGCAGCTCCCCAATCGGCGCGGCCGGATCGGCCAGCGCGCCGGCGACGAGCACTCGGAAGACGCCGAGCATGTGCTGCACGGTCTCGCGATCGAAGAGGCCGGAAGAGTACTCGGCGATCGCGTCGAGCCCATGCGGGCCGCGCTCTATCAACAGGGTGAGGTCGAACTTGGAGACGCCGGTGTCGATCTCGGCGGCGGCCGTCACCTCGACTCCGAGGTCAGGGCCGGCCATGGCCTCCTGAAGAGCGAAGGCGACCTGGAACAGCGGCGTGCGCGAGAGATCGCGCTGCGGCGCCAGCTCCTCGACGAGGCGATCGAAGGGGAGGTCCTGGTGAGCAAATCCGGCCAGGACGGACTCGCGAACGCCGGCAAGCAGGCGGGAGAAGGGTTTGGCTTCCGATGCGGAGGCGCGCAGCGGCAGCATGTTGACGAAGAACCCGATCAGCGCCTCCAACTCCAGCCGATTGCGGCCTGCGACGGGCGAGCCGACCACGAAGTCTTCCTGGAGCGTGTAGCGATGCAGGAGGGCCTGGAAGGCCGCTAGCAGGGTCATGAAGAGTGTGGTGCCCTGGCGGCGGCCCAAGGCGGCGAAGGCAGGCTCCAGGTCGGTTCCGAGGGGGAGCCGCAGGCGCTCGCCCTGGAGTGATGGGACCGCGGGCCGCAGCCGGTCCGCCTGCAGCTCCAGGACCGGGGGCACCCCGGCGAGGTGCTCGCGCCACCAGGAGAGCGGCACCTCGGCCGCCTCCTCCGTAAGCCGGCGATGCTGCCAGACTGCGAACCCGGGGTACTGCACCGGCAGCGGTGGCAGGGGCGAGGCATGGACGGCGAGAGCAGCCCGGTAGAGGGCCGAAAGCTCGCGCAGGAGTACGCCCACCGACCAGGCATCGGACACGATGTGGTGAGTACCGATGAGGAGCCGGTGTTCCTCGGGACCGAGCCGCAGCAGCGCAGTCCTCATGAGAGGACCGCGCTCCAAGTCGTACGGCCGGCGTGCCTCCTCGCTTGTGATCCGCTCCGCCTCAACCCGGCGGGTCGGCTCGGGCAAGCCTTCCAGGTCGACGACCGGCAGAGGCTCGCGCTGCAGCGGCTCGCGGCAGACGAGCTGGACCGGGTCTCCCCCATCAGGCCGAGCCGCGAACAGCGTGCGTAGAGCCTCGTGCCGACGGACAACCGCGTCGAATGCAACGGCTAGCGCGGGCACGGTCAGCTCGCCGCGAAAGTCGAAGAGCTGGGCAAGGTTGTACAGCGCGGTACCGGGACGGAGCCGTTCCAGGAACCAGAGGCGCTGCTGGGCGCTCGACAGAGGCACCGGACCAGCGAGGGCCGGAGTGAGGAGGATCGCGGCCTCTGCCACAATCTCACCGCGGCCCTGCTGGTGCTCGATCCAGGACGCCAGGCTCGCCACGGTCGGATGCTCGAACACGGAGCGCAGGCCCAACTCGACACCGCACAGCTCGCGCACCCGAGAGGTGAGCCGCGTAGCCACGAGAGAGTGGCCGCCGAGTTGGAAGAAGTCCTGGTGGATGCCGACTCCTTCGATGTCCAGGACTTCGGCGAAGAGGCCGGCCAGCAGCTCCTCGAGCTGGGTGCGCGGCGCTATGTCCCCTGAATAGCCTTCGTCCGCCACGGCCGCGGTCTGCACACGCTCCAGGGCGCGGCGGTCCACCTTGCCGCTGGCGTTCAAGGGTAAGGAGTCGAGCACGGCCCAGACGGTGGGCACCATGTAGTCGGGGAGGCGGGAGGCCAGGTGCTCCCGCAGCTCAGGAACCGAGGGCGCTGCCCCATTTGCCGCCAGGGCCACATAGCCTGCCAGACGGCCCTCGGCGGGGCGCAGCAGCACTGCTGCCCCACGCACGCCCGGATGCCCGAGAAGCACCGACTCGATCTCGCCCAGCTCGATCCGGAAGCCACGGAGCTTGACCTGATGGTCGGCGCGGCCGATGAAGTCGATCTCGCCGGATGGGAGTAAGCGCGCCAGGTCGCCGGAGCGGTAGAGCCGGGCTCCGGGCGGGCCGAACGGATCGGGTACGAACCGCTCGGCCGTCAGGTCCGGCCGACCGCGATAGCCCCGCGCCACTCCCTCGCCGCCGATGAACAGCTCGCCTGGCGCACCCGCCGGCACCGATTCGAACGCGGTGTCGAGCAGATGGACGCGCACGTTGTCGAGAGGCCGGCCGATGGTAGGAGGCTGATCGCCGGCAGCCGCGACAACCCCCTCGGTGGTGACGATGCTGACCTCGGTCGGGCCATAATTGTTCACGACGACGAACGGGCAGTCCTGCCGGGGCCGCAGACGCAGGCGGTCGCCGCCGGCCAGCAACCGGCGCAGCGCCAAGCCCGGCGGCAGCGACTCCGTGAGCATCGCCTCCACCTGCACCGGGACGGCGAAAGAATGGCTGATCCCCTCGCGTGTGTACCAGGCGAGCAGGTCGGGCGCCGAGGCCAGGATTTCCGCGGGAGCGACGTGGAGCGAGGAGCCCGTGGTCAGGGCGAGCCAGATCTCCCACACGGACGCATCGAATCCGGGACTGGCGAGCAACGCCATCCGCTCGCCAGGCTCGGTCAGGTACTTCCGCAGGTAATGCGCGATCGTGTTCGACAGCCCGCGATGGACGAGGTCGGTCCCCTTGGGAGCTCCGGTGGAGCCCGAGGTGTAGATCACGTAGGCTAGCCGGTCGGGCTCGGGCAGCGGAGTATCGCCAGGATCGCCATCCAGGTCGAGCGACTCCAGCGCCACCTGCTCCAACGGCAGGCCGGGAAGGCGCAGCCGCTCCGTGGTCAGCAGCATCGAGGCCCCGGAGTCGCGGAGCACGTAGGTCAAGCGTTCGGACGGGTTGGAGGGGTCGATCGGCAGGTAGGCGGCGCCCGACAGCAGGATGCCGAGGCTGGAGACTACCAGTTCCGCAGAGCGCTCCATGCGCAGGGCCACCAGATCCTCGTCGCCGATGCCGCGGCGGCGCAGCCAGGCCGCCAAGCGTAGGGACCGGTCCAGAAGCTCGCCATAGGTCAGGCTGCCGCCGTCCCAGGAGACGGCCAGCGCCTCGGGCCGGGCAAGGGCCTGCTGCAGGGCGATCTCATGTACCGGGGCTTCCTGTATCCCGGTATCCACGCCGTTCCAAGCCACCAGCAGGGAGCCTTCGCCGAGCAGATGGCTCACCGTAGCAGCCTCGAAGAGGTGAAATACACATGAAGCCCTACCAACTGGCGGCGCCAGAAGTCGAGCTGCGGCTTGAGCGCCGCCGAAGAGCGAACACTTGAGTTCATGGGTTCAACAGGCACTCCGTGGAGGGGCGCTCACCCTCCTAAGTGCCATACGGCTTCCGAAACGGGACATGCCCGACACGCTTAAGCTATTCATAGGCAAGTAATTAGCGCTTGCGCGTTTCCTCTTCGATCAGGACCTGAAACTCGAAAACACCGTTGCTCATGCCAGCTCCTCGAGCTCCCGGACCGTCTGCTCGATCAGGGCCCGTACCTCTTCTTCAGACATGTCCCCCAGTGCCGCCAGGGCATCGTCCATCTCTGCCTCCCCCTCGCTCGCCAGGACGCTCTCCGCGAGCACGGAGGAGAACCCCCCCAGCGTCGGAGACGCGAACAGGGATTGGAGCTGCAGAGTCACCCCGAAGGAGGCTTCCAGCCGAGCGAGCGCCCGGTTAGCCAGCAGCGAGTGACCGCCCAGATCCCAGAAGCTGTCGTTCGAACCCACGCTTTTCACGCCCAGTACCTCGGCCCATACCTGCGCCACCTCTTCTTCCAGGGCGGTGCGCGGAGCCACGAACTCGACGGTGGCCGGAGGACGAGGGGCGGAAGCCGGCAGAGTCCGGCGGTCGTCCTGGAAGCGGCCCAGGTGCTCAAGCAGACCGTCCTGCCGCAACCGCACCCGGTCGCCCGTGCGGTACATCCGTGCTCCGGGCTCGGCCGAGAACGGATCGGGGAGGAAGCGCCCCGCCATCAGCTCCGGGCGGACCAGGTATCCCCCACTGGTCAGGACTGCGCCGGCCAGGCACAACTCGCCGGGAATTCCCGCCGGCAGGCGCTGCAGCCAGCGGTCAAGTACGTAACCGCGAGTTCCGTGCACCGGCTGGGCTTCGAACCGGGCATGCAACTCCTCGGCATGGTGGCGCCCGGCTTCGTCCCAGGCGGCGAGCTGCGCTTGCTCGGCCTCGCCGAGGAGCGGCAGCCGCGCGACTGGCAGTTCCGGATGGGCAAGTGCCTCCTCCAAGAGACGGGCGAAGTGCTCGCTCAGTCTCAGGACCGTGGCACGGTCGAAGAGAGTGGCCGCGTACTCCGCCCAGATGTGCAGCCGGCCCGCCGTGTGGGTGACGCGGAACGAGAGGTCGAATTTCGAAGTGCCGGAGTGTACCTGATCCTCCAGCGTCATCGTCAGGCCGGGCGCGACCGGGGGCCGCTCGCCGCCCTCCAGGAAGGCAAAGAGCACTTGGAACAGCGGGTTGCGTGACAGGTCGCGCTCTGGCGCCACCTCCGCCGCCAGCTTCTCTAACGGGATGTCCTGGCAGGCGTATGCCGCGAGCGCCGACTCCCGCACGCGGTCCAGAACATCGAGGAAAGTCGGCTCCCCCTCCAGGCCGACCCGCAGCGGCAGCATGTTGGCGAAAGGCCCGATCACCTCTTCGGTGTCGACGCGGCTCCTCCCTGCTACCGGAGTGCCCACCAGCAGATCCTCATGCCCGGTATGGCGGTACAGCAGGATCAGGAAGCCGGCCAAGATGGTCATGAATGGCGTTGCCTGGTGGCTCTGGGCAAAGTGCTCCAACTCGCCCGCCAACGTCTCAGGCAGCTCCATCCTCACGACATCGCCGCGAAAACTCCAGACCGCTGGCCGCGGCTGGTCCGTGGGCAGCTCGAAAACCGGCGGCCGGGCCAGGAGACCGCGCCAGTAGGCGAGCTGCCGCTCCATCTCGTCCCCCGTGAGCCAGGTCCGCTGCCAGGCCACGAAGTCCGCGAATTGCGTCGACAGATCCGGAAGGGGGGAGGGCCGACCCTCGGAGCAGGCGCCGTAGAAGATCCCGAGCTCGCGCAGTAGCAGATCCAGCGACCAGCCGTCGGCGACGATGTGATGCATCGTGGCGAGTAGCCTGTGCTCGGTATCCCCCTCCAAGCGCAGCAAGGCCGTGCGCAGCATCGGCCCGCTCCGGAGGTCGAACGGCCTCTCGGCTTCCTCCTTCGTGAGCCACCCGGTCTCGGCCTCGCGCTCGCTCGCGGGCAGCCCCGCGAGGTCGATCAAAGGCAGGGATCTGACGGCAGATCGGTGGACCACCTGCACCGGGTCCCCGGCGACCACGGATGTCTCGAAGGTAGTGCGCAGCGCGGCGTGGCGGCTTACCACTTGGTTCAGCACGGTGGCGAGGATCTCCGGCCGCAGCGGCCCCACGAAGCGCAACAGAGCCGGGATGTTGTAAGCAGCCAAGCCCGGCTGCAGCCGATCGAGGAACCAGAGGCGCTGTTGCGCGAAGGAGAGCGGGTACATGCCCTCGCGCTCTGCATCGCCCTGCGACGAGCCGCGCACGCTGTCGACGTGGGCTGCGAGCGCCTCGAGCACCGGGTTTTCGAAGATGGCGCGCAGCTCCAAGGTGATCCCGAAACGCTCGTGCACGCGGGTGGCCAACTGCGTAGCCGAAAGGGAGTGGCCGCCGAGCTGGAAGAAGTTGTCCCGAGCGCCCACCCGCTCCAGGCCCAGGAGGGAAACCCAGACTCTGGCCAGAGCCCGCTGCGTAGGGGTGGAGGGAGGGACGAAGGTCTCCTCGTCCTGCGATGCCACCTGGGCCGGCAGGGCGCGGCGGTCGACCTTGCCGTTGGGCGTGAGGGGCAGGGCATCCAGGAAGGCCCAGGCCGTGGGGACCATGGCTTCGGGCAGGCTCCTGGCGAGCCAGGAGCGCAGGATCTCGACGGTGACCACCTCTCGAGTCACAACGTAGGCCACGAGACGCTCGTCCCGCACCAGCACCACGGTGTCACGCACGGCTGGGTGGCGGCCCAGCGTGGCTTCGATCTCGCCGAGCTCGATGCGCTGGCCACGGATCTTGACTTGTTGATCGGCCCTGCCGATGAACTCAATCGTGCCCGAAGGGAGCCAGCGCGCCAGATCGCCCGTGCGGTACAGGCGTTGTCCCCCGCCGAAGGGATCTCCAAACGGATCGGGGACGAAGGTGCGCGCGGTCAGCTCCGGCTGGTTGCGGTAGCAACGGGCCAGACCCTCGCCGGCCAGACAGATTTCGCCGGGCACCCCGACCGGGACCGGCTGCAGCCAACGATCAAGGATGTAGACGCGGGTGTTGTCGAGGGGCACCCCAATGTCCGGCAACCGCTCCCCGGCCGGGTCTACGCGGCCGGCAGTCGCCACGATCGTAGTCTCCGTGGGGCCGTAATGATTGATCAGAACGAACGGCAGGTCCGGCGCTGGCCGGCGCCGCAGGCGGTCGCCTCCCGTCAGGAGGTACCTCAGAGAGAGCCGGCTGGAGCGGGCCTCCGCCTGAGCCAGAAACGCCTCGCCCAAAGGTGTGGCCAGGAAAGAGACCGTGATGCCCTTCTCCTCGAACCAGGCGAAGAGCGCGGGCGGCGACAGCACCACCTCGCGCGGCGGGACGTGCAGCGACGCCCCCGCGGTGAGCGGCGCCCAAGTGTCCCAGACCGAGGCATCGAACCCCGGACCGGCCAGCAGGGGGCATCGGTCAGCTGGCCCCATGCCGTAGGCCCGCCGGTGCCAGGCGATGATGCTGGAGAGCCCGCGATGGCACAGCTCCGTGCCCTTCGGGGTGCCAGTGGAACCCGAGGTGTAGATGACGTAAGCGAGGGCATGGGGAAGAGGAATCTCCCCTTCTCCCGCCATGCGCGGCAGGGTCAGGGAAGGGGTATCGAGATCCTCCTTCGTCAGCAGGAGCTTCGCCCCGGAATCGTGCATGATCCAATGCGCACGCTCCAGAGGGTGCGCCGGATCGATCGGCAGGTAGGCGCCGCCCACCTCCAGCACGGCCAGGGCGGCGATCACCAACTCGGCCGAGCGTTCCAGACGCAGTGCCACCACGGTCTCCGGCCCCACCCCCTGCCCGCTCAGACGGCCCGCCAGCTCCGCGGCACGGCAGGCCAACTCGGCGTAAGTCAGGCTACCCCCCTCCCAGGACACCGCAAGGGCATCGGGCGTAACCTCCGCCCACCTGAAGAACAGCCGGTGCACCGGCTCCTCCGGGATCTCCTCCTGCGTCCGGTTCCACGCCACGAGCACCTGCTCACGCTCGCTCTCATCTAGTAACGTAAGCTCGGACAGGCGCACCCGGTCTCCACTTTCCGCCACGATCCCCTCGAGGAGCCGGCGGAAGTGACCCAACAGGCGCTGGATCGTGGCGGCGTCGAAAAGGTCGGTGCCGTACTCCGCCCAGAGCTGCAGCTCCCGCTCCGTGCGATAGGCGTGCAGCGTCAGGTCGAACTTGGCCGTCCCGTGGTGAACCCACTCGCCCGCGGTCAGGACCAGGTCGCCACCGATCCGCACGGGGGCCAGGCGCTCCTGAACGGCGAAGACGACTTGGAACAACGGGTTGCGCGACAGGTCTGGAGTGGGCGCCAGCTCAGCTACGAGCTTCTCGAATGGAACGTCTTGATGATCGTAGGCCTCCAGCACGGTTTCGCGCACGCGGGCGAGCAACGCCTCGAAAGACGGGTCGCCGTCGAGCGATACCCGCAGGGCCAGGGTGTTGACAAAAAAGCCGATCAGATCCTGGATCTCAGGCCTGCCGCGCCCGGCCAGGGGCGTCCCGACGATGAGGTCTTCCTGGGAGGTGTAGCGCTGGAGCAGCGCCAGGAAGGCCGCGAAGAGCGTCATGAACAACGTAGCACCGTAGCTCCGGCCCACCTGCTCCAAGCGGTCCGCCAGCTCCCCTGGCATGGACGCCATCTCCACTGCTCCACGGTGGCTCCAGACCGCTGGCCGCGGGCGGTCGGTGGGCAGCTCCAGAGTTGGAGGCTCGGCCAGCCGGCTGCGCCAGTAGGCGAGCTGCCGCTCCAACTCGCGGCCGGCCAGCCAGCTCCGCTGCCAGACCGCAAAGTCGCCGTATTGCACCGGCAGCTCCGGCAGGGGTGACGGCCGGCCCGAGGAGAGCGCGTCGTACACGGCAGCCAGCTCGCGCTCCAGAAGCTCCATGGACCAGCCGTCGGAGACGATGTGATGCAAGGTGGCGAGCAGCCAGTGCTCGGTATCTTCTCCCTGGCGACTGAGACGGAGCAGGGTCGTGCGCATCAAAGGGAACTGCCGGAGGTCGAACGGCCGGCGCGAGTCCTCGGCAGCCACGCGCCCGGCCTCGGCCTCGCGGAGCTGCGGAGGCAGGGCGCCCAGATCGATCACAGGGAGGTGCCAGCCGGCCGCGGGATGGACCACCTGCACTGGCCCAGCCGTGCCCTCGGGTACCTCGAACGTTGTTCGCAGCGCACCATGGCGGCGGACCACCTCGGCCATCGCTGCGGCCAGGAGCTCCGGCCGCAGAGGACCGGTGAGGCGGAACGGGGTCGGGATGTTGTAGGCCGGCGATCCCGGCTGGAGCTGCTCGAAGAACCAGAGGCGCTGCTGCGCGAACGAGAGAGGCGCCGCCTCGCCGGCGAGGCCCGCTACGAGGCTCGGGCCGGCGGACACATCCTGCCGACGCTCGGATTCAATCCAGGCGGCCAAGCGGGCAACGGTGCTCTCCTGAAACACGACGCGCAACGGCAGCTCAACTCTAAGCCGGTCGTACACCCTCGCTGCCAAGCGCGCGGCCAGGAGCGAGTGGCCGCCGAGGGCGAAGAAGTCGTCGAAGGCGCCGATATCCCGGATGCCCAGCAGGGAGGACCAGATGTCGGCTATCACCGCTTCCACAGGAGAGCGTGGGGCGATGGCGGACGCGCTCTCCACCACCGCAGGTGCCATCTCTGCCAGGGCACGCCGGTCGACCTTGCCGTTCGGGGTGAGCGGCAGGGCGGGCAGCGCCACGAACCACGACGGGATCATGTACTCCGGAAGATCCTGGCGCAGCGTGGTGCGCAGGTCGTCGACGCTCGCGGCCTCCCCACCCGGCACATAAAACGCTCCGATCCGAAGATTGCCCGGCGCGTCTTCCCGCACGAGGACCATCGCCCGCAAGACGGCCGGATTTCGGCACAGCGCCGCCTCGATCTCGCCCAGCTCGATGCGCAGCCCACGCAGCTTGACCTGGTGGTCGATCCTCCCCAGAAAGTCCACCGCTCCGTCCGGCAGCCGCCGTGCCAGGTCGCCGCTGCGATAGAGCCGCGCTCCCGCCTCACCGGTGAACGGATCGGGTATGAAGCGCTCCGCCGTCAGCTCCGGCCGCGCCAGGTAGCCCCGGCCCACCTGCGCACCGCCGATCAGCAGTTCCCCCGGCACCCCGACCGGCACCGGCCACAGCTCCCGGTCAACGACGTGGACGCGTGTGTTCGTCACGGGCCGGCCGATGGGCACGGGCTCCCGGAGGCCTCCCCGCTCGCAGGCCCAGGAGGTCACTTCGATCGCCGTCTCAGTAGGGCCGTAGAGGTTGTACAGCTCTGCGTCCTGGATGCTGAAGAAGGCCTCCGCCACGCCGGTGGTCAACGCTTCGCCGCCGCAGTAGACCCGCCGCAGGCTTCGGCACTCGCCCAGCCTGCCGCCCTCCAGCAGCGCCTGGAGCAGCGACGGCACCACCTGCAGCACCGTGACCCCGTGCTCCTGAACGCTGCGCAACAGGACCTTCGGGTCGCGCTGAGCCCCGGGGAGGGCCATGACCAGCGTCGCCCCGGCCATCAGCGGCGCCCAGAGCTCCCACACCGAGGCGTCGAAGCTGAAAGAGGTCTTCTGGAGAAGCCGGTCGGAAGGGCCAAGCGGGTGCTCCGCCTGCATCCACAGCATGTGGTTGACGATCGCCCGGTGCGGGACCATCGTCCCCTTCGGCCTTCCGGTCGAGCCCGAGGTGTAGATGACGTAGGCCAGGTTCTCCGGCAACGCGCCGGACCGCCACGCCGGTGGCATGTTTTCTCCCGGCTCGGCCATCCCGTCGAGTGGAAGGATCCGCGCCTCTGAGGCCGGCAGCCTGTCCAGTAGCCGCACCTGCGCCAGCACCACCGGCATGCGCGAGTCCTTGAGCATGAAGGCCAGCCGCTCCGACGGATAGTCGGGATCGAGCGGCATGTAGGCGCCGCCCGACTTGAGAACTGCCAGAAGGCCCACCACCATTTCGAGCGACCGCTCCGCCAACACGCCGACGACGCTCTCCGGCCCTAACCCCGCCGCCCGCAGGCGCCGCGACAGATCGTTGGCCGCCCCATCCAGCTCCAGGTAGGTCAGGCTCCGTCCGTCATAGGTCACCGCCGGCCGGGAAGGCGTCCGCTTCACCTGCGCCTCGATCAGCTCGTGCAGACAGGAACCGGCCGGGAAGGCAGCCGCCGAGTCGTTCCACTCGATGAGCTGCTGCGCCTCCTCGCGAGTCAGCAGCGGCAGCTCCGAGACGCGCCGTTCCGGGAAGTCCACCATGCCTTCGAGCAAACGGACGAGGTGCTGCAGGAAGCGACGGATTGTAACGGCGTCGAACAGCTCGGTGCTGTACTCGGCTTCGAAGCTCGTCCGCTCGCCGTCGCTCCGCACCTCCAGAGTCAGATCGAACTTCGCCGCGGAGCTCGGGACGCCGGCCAATTTCATCCTCAGCCCCTCGGCCGCGAGCTCCTCGCGGGGCAGGCTCTGGTAGGCCAGCATCACCTGGAACAGCGGGTTGCGCGACAGGTCACGCCCTGGAACCAGCTCCGCCACGATCTTCTCGAAGGGGAGATCCTGATGGGTGTACGCCTGCAGCGCCGCTTCGCGAACACGCGCCAGCAGCTCGCGAAACGAAGGACCGCCGGCCACGCTCACCCGCAGAGCCACCGTGTTCACAAAGAACCCGATCAGGTCCGCGATCTCGGGCCGGTCACGACCGGCCACCGGCGCCCCTACCACAAGGTCTTCCTGAGCTGTATAGCGGTGCAGCAGCACCAGGAACGCGGCGAAGAACGTCATGAACGGAGTGGCACCCTGGCTCTGGCCGAGCCGCTCCAGACTCGAGGCCACTCCCTCCGCCAGCTCGACCTCCTCGACGCCGCCGCGGTCGCTCCAAACCGCGGGACGCGGCCGGTCCGTGTGCAGCTCGACGCCGTGCGCCCCGGCCAGGCGCTCGCGCCAATAGGCCAACTGCCGCTCCAGCTCCACGCCCGCCAACCAGCTCCTCTGCCACACCGCAAAATCGGGGTACTGCACGGGCAGCTCAGGCAACGGAGACGGCCGCCCGGCGGCAAAGGCTCCATAGAGGATTCCTAACTCGCGCTGCAGCACCTCCACCGACCTGCCATCTGAAACGATGTGGTGCATTGCGACGAGGAGCCGGTGCTCGTCCGACCCGAGGCGCAGCAGGGCCGCGCGCAGCAGAGGACCCTGTTCGAGGTCGAACGGCCGGCGAGCCTCCGCGCTCTCCAGCCGCGCAATCTCGGCCTCGCGCGCCTCATCAGGCAAGGCTCCGAAGTCGAGCACCGGCAGGCTCCAAGCGGCCGGCGCGTGCACCACCTGCACAGGATCTGCGGCGCCCGCGGGCACCTCGAAGGTAGTGCGCAGCGAAGCATGGCGGCGCACCACCTCGGCCAGCGCGGCGGCCGCGAGCTCAGGCCGCAGCGGCCCGGCGAAGCGCAGCACGAGCGGAACGTTGTAGGCCGCCGAGCCCGGCTCCAGCCGATCGAGAAACCACAGACGTTGCTGTGCGAACGAGAGAGGTGCCGCCGGGCCGGCAAGACCGGGGACGAGCGCCGGGCTGGCGACGGTACCGTGGCGGCGCTCGGCCTCGATCCATGCGGCCAAGCGGGCGACCGTGGGCTCCTGAAAGATCACGCGCAACGGCAGCTCGACGCCGAGCCGCTCCTGGATGCGGACGGCCAGGCGGGCGGCAAGCAGCGAGTGGCCGCCGAGCGCGAAGAAGTCGTCAAAAGCGCCGATCCCCTCGATGCCCAGCATGCCCGACCAGACCTCGGCCACCGCCGCCTCGGCAGGCGTGCGCGGCGGTGCGGACGCAACGTGCGCCTCCACCGTAGAAGAAAGCTGCGCCAGGGCGCGGCGGTCCACCTTGCCGTTGGGGGTGAGCGGCAGCGCCTCCCGGACGATCCAGACCGAAGGGATCATGACCTCGGGCAGCGAGCTGGCGAGGAACGCGCGCAGCGCCTCGGCAGCACCGTCCTCATTCAGCACGAGGCAACCGACCAGGCGCTTGTCGTGCTCGCGCACCAGCGCGACCGCCTCGCGCACACCAGGGTGGCGGCGCATCGCAGCCTCGATCTCCCCCAGCTCGATGCGGTAGCCGCGGATCTTGACCTGCTGGTCGATCCGGCCGAGGAACTCGAGACCGCCGTTCGGCAGGCGACGGGCCAGGTCGCCCGTGCGGTAGAGCCGCTCGCCGGACCCGCCCAGCGGGTCGGGGATGAACTTCTCGGCCGTGAGATCGGGCCGCCGGCGGTAACCGCGCGCCAGGCCCACGCCGGCCACGCACAGCTCGCCGGGGACCCCGACCGGCACGGGAGCGAAGCCCCGGTCGAGGAGGTGCACGCGCAGGTTGGCGATCGGCCACCCGATGTGCGGCGCCCGGTGCCCCTCGACCGCGACGGGCGCCGCGGTGGTGGCGATCGTGCTCTCCGTCGGGCCGTAGAGGTTGACGAACGAAAACCGCAGGTCCGCGGCCGGACGCAGGTGCAGCCGGTCGCCGGCGGTGTGAAGCACGCGCAACGCGAGATCCGCGGGTGTCTTCTCCGTCAGCACCCCCTCGGCAAGCGGTGTGGGGAGAAACGCGACGGTCACACCGCGCTCCGCCATCCAGGAGAGGAGCGCCGGTGGCGAGAGCAGCACGTCCGGCGGAGGCACGTGCAGGGAGGCACCCGCGACCAGCGGTGGCCAGGTCTCCCAGACCGAAGCGTCGAAGCCCGGGCCGGCCACCAGGGACGAACGATCCGCGGGGGCCAGGCCGTAGGTCCGGCCGTGCCAGGCCATGAGGTTGCAGAGGCCGCGGTGGTGCAGCTCGGTCCCCTTGGGCGCGCCGGTCGATCCGGAGGTGTAGATGACATAGGCGAGCCCGTCGGGATCGAAGTCGTCGCTGAGCGGCGGTGACTGGCTCTCGTCGGAGCTCTCGTCCAAGGCCGGCTCGCCATCAAGCAGAATGATGCGGCCGGGGTGCATCGGCACCCCGGGCAGTCCGGCCATGATGCGCGAAGTGGTCAGCAGGGCTTTTGCCCCGGCGTCGCGCAGAACGTAGAGAACCCGTTCGGCAGGATAGGCGGGATCGATCGGAAGGTAGGCACCGCCGGCCTTGAGCGTCGCCAGGGCACCTAGAGGGAGCTTGGGCGAGCGCTCCAGCAGCAGCGCCACGACGTCCTCGCGTCCGATACCGAGCCGCCGCAGACGCCATGCCAGGAGGTTGGCGCGCCGCTCCAACTCGCCATAGGTCAGGGCCTCCTCCGCAGAGGCCACGGCCAGGGCGCCGGGATGGGCGGCGGCCTGCCGCTCGAACTGCCGGTGCACGGGTGTCTCGGGAATGTCCGCCGCGGTCCGGTTCCAACCCAAGACTACCTGGTCGCGCTCAGCCGCAGCCACCAGGGGCAGCTCCCCCAGCGGCGCGGCCGGATCGGCCAAGGCGCCGACGAGGAGAACTCGAAAGACGCCGAGCGTCCGCTGCACAGTCTCGCGATCGAAGAGATCGGAAGAGTACTCGGCGATCGCGTCGAGCCCATGCGGACCGCGCTCCATCAGCAAGGTGAAGTCGAACTTGGAGACGCCGGTGTCGACCTCGGCGGCAGCTGTCACCTCGACTCCGAGGTCCGGGCCGGTCATGGCCTCCTGAAGAGCGAAGGCGACCTGGAACAGCGGCGTGCGCGAGAGGTCGCGCTGCGGCGCCAGCTCTTCGACGAGGCGGTCGAAGGGGAGATCCTGGTGGACAAAGCCGGCCAGAACGGACTCGCGAACGTCGGCAAGCAGGCGGGAGAAGGGTTTGGCTTCCGATGCGGAGGCGCGCAGCGGCAACATATTGACGAAGAACCCGATCAGCCCCTCCAGCTCCAGGCGATTGCGGCCCGCGACGGGCGAGCCGACCACGAAGTCTTCCTGGAGCGTGTAACGATGCAAGAGAGCCTGGAAGGCCGCTAGCAGGGTCATGAAGAGTGTGGTGCCCTGGCGGCGGCCCAGGGCGGCGAGGGCAGGCTCCAGGTCGGCTCCGAGGGGGAGTCGCAAGCGCTCGCCCTGGAGCGACGGAATCGCGGGCCGCAGCCGGTCCGCTTGCAGCTCCAGGACCGGGGGCACTCCGGCGAGGTGCTCGCGCCACCAGGAGAGCGGCACCTCGGCCGCCTCCTCCGTAAGCCGGCGATGCTGCCAGACTGCGAACCCGGGGTACTGCACCGGCAGCGGTGGCAGGGGCGAGGCATGGACGGCGAGGGCAGCCCGGTAGAGGGCCGAAAGCTCGCGCAGGAGCACGCCCACCGACCAGGCATCGGACACGATGTGGTGAGTGCCGATAAGGAGCCGGTGCTCCTCGGGGCCGAGCCGCAGCAACGCAGTCCTCATGAGAGGACCGCGCTCCAGGTCGTACGGCCGGCGGGCCTCCTCGCTTGTGATCCGCTCCGCCTCGGCCCGGCGGGTCGGCTCGGGCAAGCCTTCGAGGTCGACGACTGGCAGGGGCTCGCGCTGCAGCGGCTCGCGGTAGACGAGCTGGACCGGGTCTCCCCCATCCGGCCGAGCCGCGAACAGTGTCCGTAGCGCCTCGTGTCGGCGGACAACTGCGTCGAATGCAGCGGCCAGCGCGGGCACGGTCAGCTCGCCGCGAAAGTCGAAGAGCTGGGCCAGGTTGTACAGCGCGGTGCCGGGACGGAGCCGCTCCAGGAACCAGAGGCGCTGCTGGGCGCTCGACAGAGGCGCCGGACCGGCGGGGGCCGGAGCGAGCAGGATCGCGGCCTCTGCCACAATCTCACCGCGGCCCTGCTGGTGCTCGATCCAGGACGCCAGGCTCGCCACGGTCGGATGCTCGAACACGGAGCGCAGGCCCAGCTCGACGCCGCACAGCTCGCGCACCCGCGAGGTGAGCCGCGTAGCCACGAGTGAGTGGCCGCCGAGCTGGAAGAAGTCCTGGTGGATGCCGACGGCTTCAATGTCCAGGACTTCGGCGAAGAGGCCGGCCAGCAACTCCTCGAGCTGGGTGCGCGGCGCTGTGTCCCCTGAATGGCCTTCGTCCGCCACGGCCGCGGTCTGCACACGCTCCAAGGCGCGGCGGTCCACCTTGCCGCTGGCGTTCAAGGGTAAGGAGTCGAGCACGGCCCAGGCGGTGGGCACCATGTAGTCGGGGAGGCGGGAGGCCAGGTGCCCCCGCAGCTCAGGAACCGAGGGTGCTGCCCCATTTGCCGCCAGGGCCACATAGCCTGCAAGACGGCCCTCGGTGGGGCGCAGCAGCACTGCTGCCCCACGCACGCCTGGATGCCCGAGCAGCACCGACTCGATCTCTCCCAGCTCGATCCTGAAGCCGCGGAGCTTGACCTGATGGTCGGCGCGGCCGATGAAGTCGATCTCGCCGGATGGGAGTAAGCGCGCCAGGTCGCCGGAGCGGTAGAGCCGGGCTCCGGGCGGGCCGAACGGATCGGGTACGAACCGCTCAGCCGTCAGGTCCGGCCGCCCGCGATAGCCCCGCGCCACTCCCTCACCGCCGATGAACAGCTCGCCTGGCGCACCCGCCGGCACCGATTCGAACGCGGTGTCGAGCAGGTGGACGCGCACGTTATCGAGAGGCCGCCCGATGGTAGGAGGCTGGTCGCCGTCCGCCGCGACAACCCCCTCGGTGGTGACGATGCTGACCTCGGTCGGGCCATAGTTGTTCACCACGACGAATGGGCAGTCCTGCCGAGGCCGCAGACGCAGGCGGTCGCCGCCGGCCAGCACCCGGCGCAGCGCAAGGTCCGGCGGCAGCGTCTCCGTGAGCATCGCCTCCACCTGCACCGGGACGGCGAAGGAATGGCTGATCCCCTCGCGTGTGTACCAGGCGAGCAGGTCCGGCGCCGAGGCCAGGATTTCCGCGGGCGCGACGTGGAGCGAGGAGCCCGTGGTCAGGGCGAGCCAGATCTCCCACACGGACGCATCAAATCCGGGACTGGCGAGGAGCGCCATCCGCTCGCCGGGCTCGGTCAGGTACTTCCGCAGGTAATGCGCGATCGTGTTGGACAGTCCGCGATGGACAAGGTCGGTCCCCTTGGGAGCTCCGGTAGAGCCCGAGGTGTAGATCACGTAGGCTAGCCGGTCGGGCTCAGGCAGCGGAGTATCGCCGGGATCGCCAGGATCGCCATCCAGGTCGAGCGACTCCAGCGCCACCTGCTCCAACGGCAGGCCGGGAAGGCGCAACCGCTCCATGGTCAATAGCAGCGAGGCCTCGGAGTCGCGGAGCACGTAGGTCAAGCGTTCAGACGGGTTGGAGGGGTCGATCGGCAGGTAGGCTGCGCCCGACAGCAGGACGCCTAGGCTGGAGACCACCAGTTCCGCAGAGCGCTCCATGCGCAGGGCCACCAGATCCTCGTCGCCAAGGCCGCGGCGGCGCAGCCAGGCTGCCAGGCGCAGGGACCGGTCCAGCAGCTCGCGATAGGTCAGGCTGCCGCCGTCCCAGGAGACGGCCAGCGCCTCAGGCCGGGCAAGGGCCTGCTGCAGGGCGATCTCGTATACCGGGGCTTCCTGGATCCCGGTATCTGCGCCGCTCCAGGCCACATGGCGAACACTTGAGTTCATGGGTTTCAACAGGCACTCCGTGAGGGGACGTTCACTCTCCTAAGTGCCATACGGATTCCGAAACGGGACATGCCCGACATGCTTAAGCTATTCATAGGCAAGTAATTAGCGGTTGCGTGTTTCCTCTTCGATCAGGGCCTGGAGCTCGACCTGCGACAACCCCTCCAACTCGTCCAGCAGATCGCCCAGCTCCGGCTCCGTCCCTGAAGAGGCGAGGATGCGATGGCCGACGCTCTGGGCAAAGCCCGCGAGCGTCGGCGCCTCGAACAGCGACTGTAGCGGCAGATCCAGGCCCAGGCTGTCACAGAGCCGTGACAGAACCTTCGTGGCAAGCAGAGAGTGGCCGCCCAGCTCCCAGAAGTTGTCCTCCACGCCGATGCGCTCCACTCCGAGCACTTCCCGCCAGATCTTGGCCACTTCCCTCTCCAGCGGAGTGCGCGGCGGGATAGGCTCCGCGGCACCCTGGGAAAGCCCGGGCACCGGCAACGCCCTGCGGTCTACCTTGCCGTTGGCCGTCAAGGGCAGACCGGGCAGGAGCACGAACGCCGCCGGGACCATGTAGGCCGGCAGCCGGGCCGCCAGGAATACCCGCAGCTCCGCGACATCAGGCGACTGCTCCGGCGCGGGCACGGCATAAGCCACGAGGCGCCGGTCTCCCGGCATGCCGTCGCGGGCGAGCACCACCGCAGCCTCTACCTCGGGATGCGCGGCGAGCACGGCCTCGATCTCCTCCAGCTCGATGCGGTAGCCACGGATCTTGACCTGCTGGTCGGCCCGGCCGAGGAACTCGATCTCGCCGCCGGCAAGCCAGCGGGCGAGGTCGCCCGTGGCGTACAGGCGTGCGCCGGGCGAGCCGCTCACCGGATCGGGGACGAACCGCTCGGCCGTCAGGTCCGGCCGCCCCGCGTACCCTCGCGCCAGGCCGTCGCCGGCAGCATAGAGCTGCCCCACCACTCCAACCGGGACCGGTCGTAGTGCACCATCCAGAAGGTAGGCCTGGGTGTTGGAGATTGGCCGCCCGATCGGGACTCGCCCGGCCGGAGCGATGCCTGAGATCCGATAACAGCAGGTGAAGGTCGTCCCCTCGGTGGGCCCGTAGCCGTTGACCAGGGTGATTCCGGGCAGGCCGGCGAGCGCGCGCCGCACGTGGTCCGGCGACAGGACGTCGCCGCCCGCCGCGAGCTGCCGAACGTTCCGCAGGCGAGGCAAGTGGGACTCGATCATCTGTTGGAACAGTCCGGCCGTCAGCCAGAGCGAGGTCACGCTGTAGCGCTCCACCACCTCGCCGAGCAGGCGAAGATCCGGCGGCCCCGGCGGGAAGACCGCCAGCTGACCGCCGTTGAGCAGCGGCCCCCAGATCTCCAGCGTCGAAGCGTCGAAAGACACCGGAGCGAACTGCAGGAAGACCTCCTCGGGACCGAACGAGAGATAGTCCGTCTCCCGAACCAGCCGCACCACGTTGCGGTGGGTGACCGCCACCCCTTTGGGCCGCCCCGTGGAGCCGGAGGTGAACAGCACGTAGGCGAGGTTGCAGGGATCGACCCGCGGACGCGGCAGCGTTCCGGCCTCCGTGGAGAGAGCCTCGCGTAGAGGCAGGCGGGCCGCGCCGGTCATTGGGAGCCGGTGCTCCAGCCCCTCCTCCACCACCAGCACTCTGGCTCCCGCGTCGGCCAGCATGCCGGCGAGCCTCTCGCCTGGGTACTGCGGGTCGAGCGGCAGGTAGGCGCCACCTGCCTTGAGGATGCCCAGCAAGGCGGCGATCAGGCCGGTGGAGCGCTCCGCGCAGAGCCCCACGGCGTCATCCGGCCGCACTCCCAGAGCCACGAGGCGGGACGCGATCCGCTCCGCTTGGAGGTCCAGCTCCGCGTAGGTCAGCTCCTCGGCGCCGCAGACCACGGCCACGGACCGGGGGTAGCGCCGCGCCTGCTCCTCGAACAGGCCGTGGATCGTGGCAGAGCGGGGATAGTCAGTGGCCGTGTCGTTCCACTGACGGACGACCTGTGCGCGCTCCTCCTGCCCCATCAGAGGGAGAGCGGAGACCGGCACCCGGTCTCCACCCTCGGCCGCGATCCCTTCGAGGAGGCGACCGAGGTTTCCGACGAGCCTGCGGACCGTGACGCGGTCGAACAGGTCGGCCGCATATTCGACTGCCACTCCGGGGCCCTCCCGCGACTCTCCCACAAAGAGCGAGAGGTCGAACTTGGAGGTGCCCGAGTCCACGTCCGCGATCTCCAACCCCAGACCGGGGGCGAGCTCGGCTGATCCGGCGCGGGGCGGCTGCCAGGAGAAGACGACCTGGAAAAGCGGGGTGCGCGCGAGGTCCCGTCCCGGTGCCAGCTCCTGGACCAGGCGCTCGAACGGGAGATCCTGGTGCGCGTAGGCCGACAGCGCCGTCTCCCGCACCCGCGCCAGCAACTCGGGGAAGGTGGGATCGCCCGAGAGGTCGGCCCGCAGCACCAGCGTGTTGACGAAGAACCCGACCAGCCCCTGAATCTCGGCGCGGTCGCGGTTCGCCACCGGCGTGCCCATCAGGAAGCCGTCCTGGCCGGTGATCCGGTGCAGAAAGGCCTGGACCCCCGCGAGGAGCGTCATGAAGGGGGTGGCGCCTCCACGGCCCTGAAACAAATCGCGCGGCAGCCCGGCCCGCTCCACGGCGCCGCGCAGGCTCTGCGCCTCAGGCCGCGGCCGGTCGAACGGCAGCTCCAGCGCTGGCGGGCTGCCCGCCAGCCGCTCCCGCCACCAGGCGAGCTGGGACTCAAGGACCCCGCCCTGGAGCCACTGCCGCTGCCAGACCGCATAGTCCGCGTAGCGCACGGGCAGCGGCGCAAGGGGAGAAGGCTTGCCGGCAGCGAAGGCGGTGTACAGCGCTCCCAGCTCGCGGCGCAGCACGTCGAGCGACCAGCCATCGAAGGCGATGTGGTGCACGCCGAGCAACAGCACGTGCTCCTCGGCCGTGAGCCGGAGCAGGGCGGCGCGCAGCATGGGGCCGCGGCGCAGGTCGAAGGGCCGCTGCCCCTCGAGCGCGGCGTGCCGCATGGCCTCGGCGTGCCGCTCGGGCTCCGGCAGGGCCGAAAGGTCCGTCAGCGGCAAAGGCACAGCCGCGAACGGCAGCACGATCTGGACGGGCTCGCCGTCCACGGCCTCGAACCGGGTGCGGAGCGGCTCGTGCCGATGCACCGCCTCCGCGAGCGCCGCGGCCAGGGCCGGGGCGTCCAGCGGCCCGCGCAGGCGCAGCTCCCGCACGACGTTGTAGGTGGCCGTGCCGGGCTCCAGACGGTCGAGGAACCAGAGCCGCTCCTGAGCGAAGGAGAGCGGAAGGCCGATAAGGCTCGAGGCATAGCCGGTGACATGGGGCAGCAGAGGCGGCGGCGCCATGCCGGTCTCCCCAGCCTCCCCTTCGCGGCGCAACAGCTCCTCCAGCCGGGCGGCGAGGCCGGCGACCGTCCGCCGTTCGAACACCGAGCGCACGTCCAACTCGGCGCCGAAGACCTCCCGCACCCGCGCCAGCAACCGTACGGCGAGCAGCGAGTGGCCGCCGAGCTCGAAGAAGTCGTCGGTCAGTGCCACCCGCTCCCGCCCGAGCAGCTCGGCGAACAGCATCGCCAGGAGCTCCTCGGCCGGGCGCGCGGGAGCCGCGTCCTGGACCGGCTCCGCCTCGACCGCCTCGGCATGCGCCATGATGGTCCGAAGGGCCCAGCGGTCAATCTTGCCGTTCGGAGTGAGCGGCAGCGCGTCGAGCAGGACAATCTCCGAGGGGATCATGGGCTCCGGCAGGCGGGTGGCGAGCCAGGAGCGCAGCTCGCCACGGGCGGGCACGTCCACGCCCGGCTTGGGCACGACGCAGGCTGCCAGCCGCACCTCCCCCGCTCGCTCCACCGGCAGCACGGTGGCCTCGCTCACGGCCGGATGGCGGACCAGGACCGCGGCAACCTCGCCGGGCTCGACGCGGTGGCCGCGCACTTTGAGCTGATCGTCGGCGCGTCCCAGGAACTCCAGATCACCGGACGGAAGCCGGCGCGCCAGGTCGCCAGTCCGGTACAGGCGGGCACCGGGCTCGCCGTATGGATCGGGAAGGAACCGCTCGGCCGTGCGGTCCGGCTGTCCCAGATAGCCGCGCGCCACCTGGGCGCCACCGATCCAGACCTCTCCGGGGACACCCACGGGCACCGGCTCCAGCCCGGCGTCGAGCAGCCGCACCACGTTGCCGCGCAGAGGCCGACCCAGCGGCGGCCTTTCCCCGGCACGGTTTTCCAGTACGGCGGTGAGCACTCCTACCGTGGTCTCGGTAGGGCCGTAGTGATTGAGAATCCGGCAACCAGGGGCCAGCTCCCGCACCCGCCCGATCAGCTCCCAGGTCGCTGCCTCGCCGCCCACGACCAGGCGGCGGCGCGGCAGCACCCTTTCGGGCCGCGGCGCCGCGGCCAGGAGCGCCGCCAGGTGGGACGGCACAATCTTGAGCACATCGACCGGATAAGCCGCGAAGCGCGAGGCCAGGCGGGCGGGATCGGCGGACAGCTCCCGCGGGACCACGTGCAGCGTGCCTCCCGATGCCAGCGCGCCGAACACCGAGGTGTGGCCGAGGTCGGCCGCGAACGTGGTCACCGTGGCGAAGCTCGACCCTTCGGGAAGGTCGAGCCTCTCCAGCACCGCGGCCACGTAGCTCGCGAGCTGCCGGTGCTCGACCGCCACTCCCTTGGGCTCGCCTGTCGAGCCCGAGGTGTAGAGCACGTAGGCCAGGTTCGACGGCTCCGGCAAGTCCGGTGCGCCTTCCGATTCCCGGCCGTCTTCGGCCTGCGCCTCCTCGATCCGCACCCTCGGCAGGCCATCGAGGTCCGGGACCAGGCTGTGCCGTGTGACGAGTGCCAGGGACTCCGAGCTCTCCAGGATCCGCTTGCGGCGGCTGGGCGGCTGATCCGGCTCTAGGACAACATAGGAGGCGCCGGAGCGCAGCACGCCGAGGATCGCCACCACCAGATCAGGCGAGCGCTCCAGGCAGATGGCCACCCGCGCCTCTGGCCCCGCCCCGAGGCCGCGCAGGCGCCGGGCCAGACGGGCGGAACGCAGGTCGAGCTCGCGCCATGAGAGCGGCTCGCCGGTGCCGACGAGCGCCGGGGCATCCGGGGTACGCTCCATCCAGGAGACGATCCGCTCCAGGACCGTCGACCGGGCCTCCCGAGACTCTTCTCCACTCCACACCTGGAACTGGCGGCGCTCCGACTCGCTCAGCAACGAGGCTTCGCGCATGGCACGCTCCGGCGCGGCAGCCAAGCCCTCCAGTAGGTTCCGCAGCCAGCCGGAGATCCGCGCCAGGGTGGCGGCATCGAAGAGGCCGGCGTCCGCCTCCCAGGCGATCGCGAGGCTGCCGTCGCCGGCCTCCCCGAGGTGGAGGGAGAGGTCCATCTTGGACGTTCCAGTGCCCGTTCCGGCCGCCAGCCCGCGCGATTCCATGCTCAGGCCGGGTGCCAGCTCGACCGGCTTCCCAGGCGCGCCGCCGAGGACGATCAGCGCCTGCACCAGCGGCGTGCGCGAGAGGTCGCGCTCCGGCGCCAGCTCCTCGACCAGCCGCTCGAAGGGCAGGTCCTGGTGGCCGAAGGCGCCCATCAACAAGTCGCGGGTGCGCTCCAGGTGCGCGGTGAAGGACGGTCCGTCCGAGAGGTCCGCGGGCAGCGCCAGCGTGTTCACGAAGAGCCCGATCAGACCCTCGACCTCGACGTGGCGGCGGTTCGCGATCGGCGTGCCCACCAGCAGTCGGTCGGCTCCGGAGAGCCGCGCCAGCAGGGCCTGATAGCCGGCGAGGAGCACCATGAACGGCGAGGCCTCGAGCGAACGGCCGAGCGAGGTCAGCGTCGAGACGATCTCCGTCGGCAGAGCATCGCGGTGGTGCACGCCGCGGAAGCTCCGGCGCGCTGGCCGGGGGTGGTCGGCAGGCAGAGTCAGCACGGTCGGCACCCCGGCGAGCCGCTCGCGCCACCAGCCCAGCTCGGCCGCCAGCACCTCTCCCGTCAGCCAGCGCCGCTGCCAGACCGCGTAGTCGGCGTATTGCACCGGCAGCTCGGGCAGGAGGGAGGACTGCCAAGCCGCAGCGAGCTCACGCTCCAGCACCCCGCCTGACCAGCCGTCGAAAACGGTGTGGTGCAGACCGAGGAACAGCCGGTGCTCCGCGGCACCGGTCCGGAGGAGGGCGGCGCGCAGCAGGGGTCCGCGAGCCAGGTCGAAGGGCCGCCGCGCCATCCAGAGCTCCAGGCGGGCCGCCTCCACCGCCGGGTCGGGCAGGCCCGAGAGGTCGACCACCGGCAGCGGAATGGGAGCAAAGCCCTGGACGACCTGCACCGGCACACCGTCGGCGCCTTCGCGGAAGACCGTGCGCAACGCCTCCTGACGCCGCACGACCTCGCCGAGCGCACCGGCGAGGGCCGCGGACCGCAGGGGTCCCCGGAAGTGAAAGACAGCGGGAACGTTGTAGGCGATCGTGCCGGGCTCCAGGCGTTCGAGGAACCAGAGCCGCTCCTGAGCGAAGGAGAGAGGGGCCTCGCTCCCCCGCTCCACGCGGACGAGGGAGGGCTCACCAGTCGCCGGCTCCTCCAGGCCGGCCGGCGCGATGCGCGCGGCCTGGCCTGAGAGGGTGGGCGCTTCAAAGATATCGCGCAGCTCCAGGCCGGCGCCGAAGCGCGCCCGCACCCGGGAGGCCAGGCGCATGGCGAGCAGCGAGTGGCCGCCCAGGTGGAAGAAGTCGTCCGCGCGGCCAACCGACTCGACGCCGAGCACCTCCTCCCAGATCGCGGCCAGCGCCTGCTCGACCTCGGTGCGGGGGGCTTCCGACCCGGCTCGCCGGATCTCGATCGGCCGGCGCGCGAGGGCAGCGCGGTCGACCTTGCCGCTGGCGTTGAGGGGCAGGGCGTCAATCACGGCGAACCCGGCCGGCACCATCCAGGCGGGCAGCCGCGCCTCCAGGAACGAGCGCAGGCTGTCCACGGACGGCGGCGCTCCGTCCGGCTCGATGAAGGCCACGAGTTGCTTCTCCCGGCCCGACTCGCGGACCAGCACCGCGGCCGCGGCCACACCGGGAAACGCGGCGAGTGCCGTCTCGATCTCCGCGGGCTCCACCCGGAAGCCGCGGATCTTGATCTGCTGGTCGATGCGGCCCAGGAACTCCAAGGCATCGATGTCCTTGCCGATGTTCTGGCGATACCGGGCGAGGTCGCCCGTCCGGTACAGGCGCGCCCCCGGCTCGCCAAACGGGTCGGGGACGAAGCGCTCCGCGGTCAGGCCGGGCCGGCCGAGGTAGCCGCGGGCCAGGCAGCCGCCGAGGTAGAGCTCTCCGGAGACGCCAGCGGGCACCGGGTTGCCGCGGGGGTCCAGGACGATCGCGGAGCGGCCGGGCAGCGGCCGGCCGATCGGCACCGAGCCCGTGGTTCCGAGGGTGTCCAGCCTCACCTCGTGCACGGTGGCGGTGATCACCGCCTCGGTGGGACCGTAGCCGTTTAGCACCGGGATCTCCCCCAGCGGCGAGCGCAGCCATTGGCGCGCGGGCTCGGTCAGCACCTCCTCGCCGCCCACTACGACCAAGCGAAGCCTGGGGGGCCGCGCCATAGAGGCTGCATCGTGCGCCCAGTGGTGCCAGACCGCGCTGGGCAGGTTGAGCACGGTGATGCCGAGCTCGTCGACCCGCTGCGCCATCATCCCGGTATCCCACATGCCCTCGCGCAGCACCAGGGCCGCGCCCGCGCCGAGGGTCGAGAGGATCTCCTCCAGGGAGACGTCGAAGGCCGGCGACGCGAACTGCAGTACGCGGTCGCCCGGGTGCACACCATAGAGCCGGATCGCGGTCTCGCAGTGGGCTGCCGCGTCCCCATGGGAGACCGCCACGCCCTTGGGCCTTCCGGTGGAGCCAGAGGTGTAGATCACGTAGGCGATCTGCTCGGGCTCGACTGGATCCAAGGGTGGGCCGGCAAGATCCTCGTGGATGTCGAGGAGCACCCGCGGCACCCCGGCGGGCAGGCGCTGAGACAGCGCCGACGTGGTCGCCAGCACAAGGGCGCCCGAGTCCTCCAGCACGAAGGAAAGCCGCTCAGAGAGGTGGCCGGGGTCCAGGGGCACGCACGCGCCACCCGCTTCGAGGATGCCCAGCAGGCCGATCACCAACTCGGGCGAGCGGTCAGTGCAGAGTGCCACCCGCGTCTCGGCACGCACCCCCAAGCCCCGCAGCCGCTGAGCG
Organism: uncultured Holophagales bacterium; assembly: GCA_963741305.1. Lineage (GTDB taxonomy): Bacteria > Acidobacteriota > Thermoanaerobaculia > Multivoradales > UBA5704 > DATMER01. Next base: position 2,878,836 of record CAVUHL010000003.1, read on the forward strand.
AGGAAACCTGCGCGCTTGACCAGCTCACCGTAGGTCACGATCCGGCCGTCGGCCGCGACCAGCGCCACTGCGCCGGGAGAGCGGCGCGCCTGCTCCTCCACCAGACCATGCAGGGTGCGGCCGGGCGGGGCCGCCTCTCCCACGAGCCGGAGCTGGCCGCGCTCCGCCGCAGTGAGGAGGGGCAGCTCCGAGATGCGCGCCGCCGGCGTCGCAGCGATCCCGGCGAGCAGCGTGCGGAAGCAGCTCAGGAAGCGGTCGATCGTGGCCTCGTCGAAAATGTCGGAGGCGTACTCGATCTGGGCAAGCTCGCGACCGAGATGCAGGGAGAGATCGAACTTGGAGGTGGGGATCCGCACCTCGCTCATCTCAGTGGATAGCCCGGGGCCGAGTTCCAGTGCCGGCCGCGGCCCTTCCTGGACCGAGAGCGAGACCTGGAAAAGCGGGTGGCGCGACAGGTCGCGCTCGGGCGACAGCTCCGCGACCAGCTTCTCGAACGGCAGGTCCTGGTGAGCGTAGGCCTCTAGGGCGGAGGCACGGGCCCGCGCCAGCAGCTCTTCGAAGCCGGGGTCGCCCGCCAGCGACGCGCGCAGCACGAGGGTGTTGACGAAGAAACCGACGAGGCCCTCGACCTCGGCGCGGTCGCGGTTCGCCACCGGCGTGCCGACCACCAGATCCTCCACGTGCGTGACGCGGTAGAGAAAGACGCCGAAGGTGGCCAGCGCCGTCATGAAGAACGTGGCGCCGCAGCGCCGGCCCAGCGCGGCGAGCACTTCGGTATCGATCGCGACGCTCCGGACATTGCCGCGGTAGCTCTGCACGAGGGGCCGGGGGCGGTCCGCGGGCAGGTCGAGACCGGCCGGAATGCCTGCCAGCCGCTCGCGCCACCAAGCCAGCTCCGCCTCCAGCACCTCACCCGCGAGCCAGCCACGCTGCCAGACCGCGTAATCCGCGTACTGCACCGGCAGCTCCGGCAACGGCTGGCCGAGGTAGAGCGCGGAGAGCTCCCGGGCCAGAACGCCTATTGACCAGCCGTCGGAGGCCACGTGGTGCATGGAGAGCAGCAGCCGGTGATCGTCGCCGCTCACCCGAAGAAGGACGCCGCGGAGGAGCGGCCCGCGGGTGAGGTCGAATGGCAGCTCCGCCAGCTCCAGCGCCCGGCGGCCGGGATCCTCCATTCCGGAGAGGTCTACCACCACAAGCTCGGTTTCCAAGGACAGCACTACCTGCTCAGGCTGGCCGTCAATCCCCTCACGGAAAACCGTGCGCAGCGCCTCATGGCGCCAAACCACGCCGGCGAGAGCGGCGGCCAGCGCCTCGACCCGCAGGCCCTCTCCCCGGATGCGGAACTGGATGGGGATGTTGTAGGTGCTCTGGGAGCTCTGCGAGGAGATACCGCTGCCGCGCTCGAAGCGGTCGAGGAACCAGAGCCGTTCCTGGGCGAAGGAGAGAGCGATGCTGCCGGTTCGCTCCACCGGCACCAGGGACGGCGCCGGGGACGGGCCAGCGAGCGCCTCCGCCAGCCCTGCGACGGTCGGGTGCTCGAACACCGCGCGCACCGGCAGCTCCACGCCGAAGGCGGCACGCACCCGCGTGGCTAGCTGGACAGCCAGCAGGGAGTGGCCTCCCAGGTGGAAAAAGTCGTCGCGGGCGCCGGGTGGGTTTTCGAGTCCGAGCGCCTCGGCGAACAGCGTGGCCAGCAGCTCCTCGACGGGATTGCGGGGCGCGGCAGCGGTGTCTTCCGGCTCTGGCCCGGAGTCGAGCCCGGCCAGGGCGCGGCGGTCCACCTTGCCGTTCGGGGTGAGCGGCAGCGAATCCAGGAAGACCCAGCGCGAGGGGATCATGAAGTCCGGCAGCCGCTCGGCTAGCCAATCACGCAGAGAAGCGGCTTCCCGGAGTGATACGAAGGCTACAAGGCGCCCATCCTGGGCCAGCACCGCGGCTTCGCGTACGGCCGGATGCCCGGCCAGCATGGTCTCGATCTCCCCCAGCTCGATGCGATGGCCCCGGATCTTGACCTGATGATCGGCCCGGCCGAGGAATTCGACCTCGCCCGAGGGCAGCCAGCGGGCCAGGTCGCCCGTGCGATAGAGACGGCCGCCAGACGCGAAGGGATCGGGCACGAAGCGCTCCGCGGTCAGCTCCGGCCGGCCGCGGTAGCCCCGGGCCAGCCCCTCGCCCGCCAGGCAGAGCTCGCCTGCCACCCCTACCGGTACGGGCCGCAGCCCGCGGTCGAGCAGGTAGACCCGGGTGTTGGCGATCGGGAAGCCGATCTGCGGCGCCCGCTCCCCTTCTGACGAGACTGCACCCGCCGTGGCCACTACCGTGCTCTCGGTTGGGCCGTAGTGGTTGACCAGCTCGAACGGAAGACCCGGCGCGGGCCGCCGCCGCAGACGGTCGCCGCCCGTGAGCAACGACCGCAGGGCGAGCCCCTCGGGCAGCGGCTCGGAGAGGACCGCCTCGGCTAGCGGCGTGGGGAGGAAGGAGACCGTGATCCCGTGCTCCGCCATCCAGGCAATCAGTGCTGCGGGCGAGAGCACCACGTCCCGCGGCGGGATGTGCAGCGAGGCCCCGGAGGTCAACGGCGCCCAGGTCTCCCATACCGAGGCGTCGAAACCCGGACCGGCCAGCAGCGTGGTCCGGTCCGAGGGCCCCAGGCCGTAGGTCCGGCGGTGCCAGGCAATCAGGCTGGAAAGGCCGCGGTGGCGCAGCTCCGTGCCCTTGGGCGTGCCGGTCGAGCCGGAGGTGTAGATGACGTAGGCGAGGTCGGGTCCGGAAAGGACGCCAATGACACCAATGACGCCAGGGACATCAAGGGCCTCGAGGACAAGCGCCTGGTCCCGGATCACCACCGCCGCTCCTGAATCTTCCAGGATCCAGGTCCGCCGCTCCTCCGGATACGCCGGATCGATCGGCAGGTAGGCCCCGCCCGCTTCCAGCACTGCCAGCGCCGCGGTCACCAGCTCGGGCGAACGCTCCAGACAGAGAGCGACGACCGTCTCGGGTCCCACCCCCTGCCCCCGCAGATGCTGCGCCAGACGATCCGCCCGCTCGGCCAGCTCGCCGTAGCTGAGGCTCCCCTCTTCCCAGACGATCGCTGGCGCGTCCGGTGTGCGCTCCGCCCATTGGAAGAACAGGCGGTGGACCGGCTCCTCCGGAATGTCGCCTTCAGTCCGGTTCCAGGCCGTCAGCACCTGCTCGCGCTCGGCTGCTTCGAGCAGCGGCAGCTCCGAGACCCGCGCGCCGGGGTTGGCCGCAATCCCCGCGAGCAGCATCCGGAAATGGCCGAGCAGGCGCCGTGCGGTCGCAGCCTCGAACAGGCTGGAGGCGTACTCCACCTGGGCATGGAGGCCGTCTTGGCTACGGTCCAGGTTCACGGTCAGGTCAAACTTGGCGGTCCCAGGATGCATCCGGACCGGCGAAGCCTCTACGCCGGGAAGGTCCGGAACCGCCGCCCCGCCCTGCACGAGCAGCAGCGCTTGCACGAGCGGCGTGCGGGAGAGGTCCCGCTCCGGTGCCAGCTCCTCGACGAGCCGCTCGAAGGGGACTTCCTGGTGAGCAAAGGCGCCCAGCGCGGCCTCGCGCGTGGCGCCCAGCAGGCGGACGAAAGTAGGATCGCCCGTGAATACGGCGCGCAGCGGCACCAGGTTGACGAAGAAACCGACAATCCCCTCCAGCTCGCGGCGGTCGCGGCCCGCCACGGGCGATCCAACCAGCAGGTCGTCCTGCCCGGTGTAGCGGTGCATCAGCACCTGGAACGCGGCGAGCGCGGTCATGAAGAAGGTCGCCCCTCCCAGCCGCGCGACCCGGGCGATGGCGGCGTCCAGCTCATCCCCGAGACACAGACGCTCCGTGGTCCCTGCGAACGAGGCTGCCGCGGGCCGCAGCCGGTCCGTGGGCAGCTCCAGCACGACAGGCGCGCCAGCCAGCCGCTCCCGCCACCACGCCAGATGGTGCTCCAGCACACTGCCCTGGAGCCAGCTCCGCTGCCAGACCGAAAAGTCGGCGTACTGCACCGGCAGCGGCGGCAGCGGCTCGCCCCGATAGAGCAGAGACAGCTCCCGCGCCAGCACATCGATGGACGCGCCGTCCGAAACGATGTGGTGCATGGAGAGCAGGAGCCGGTGCTCCTCCTCCCCAAGCCGTACGAGCGCGGCGCGGAACAGCGGCCCCTCCTGGAGGTCGAAGGGTCGGCGGATCTCCTCCTCCAGCGCGCTCTCCTCGATCAGCGGGAGCGGGAACGGCCCGGCAGGCTGCACCACCTGCCCCTCGGCCGTGAAGACCGTGCGTAGCGATTCGTGGCGGCGCACCAGCCCATCCAGCGCCTCCTCCAGCTTCGACAGCGAGAGCGGGCCTCTCAGTTCCCAGACCTGCGGCAGGTTGTAGAGCGCCGTGCCCGGCTGGAAGCTCTCCAGGAACCAGAGGCGCTGCTGCGCGAACGAGAGCGGCACGCCGCCATCCCGCGGAAGGGGTACCAGAGGCGGCCCGTCCACACGATCGCGTCCTGCCACGACCGCGGCCAGCTCCGCTACGGTGGAGTGCTCGAAGACGCTGCGCACGCCGACCTCGATGCCGCAGACCTCCCGCACCCTCGACGCAAGACGGGCGGCGAGGAGCGAATGGCCGCCGAGCTGGAAGAAGTCCTCGCTCCGGCCCACGGCGCGATCCAGGCCCAGTATCTGGGCGAACAGGCCGGCCACCAGCTCCTCCAGCGGCGTGCGAGCCTCCTCGCCCGACTCCGGCTCCGGATCCACGTCGAGGGCCGCCAGGGCGCGGCGGTCCACCTTGCCGTTCGCGGTGAGCGGCAGGCTTTCCAGGAAGACCCAGCCGGTGGGGACCATGGCGTCGGGCAGGCTCGCGGCAAGGAAGCTGCGCAGATCCGTCTCCGGCGCAGCCGCTACATATGCCACCAGGCGGCCTTCCCGTGCCAGGACCGCAGCCTCGCGCACTGCCGGGTGGCGGCTCAGGACGGCCTCGATCTCTCCCAGCTCGATACGGAAGCCACGGATCTTGACCTGATGATCGAGCCGGCCGAGGAACTCCAACTCGCCGGACGGCAACCAGCGGGCGAGGTCGCCCGTACGATAGAGGCGCCCGCCAGTCCCAAACGGATCGGGAACGAAGCGTTCCGCGGTCAGCTCCGGCCGGCCGCGATAGCCGCGGGCCAGCCCCTCGCCCGCCAGGCAGAGCTCGCCCGGAGCTCCGACCGGCACCGGCTGCAGCCCGCGGTCCAGCACGTAAGCGCGGGTGTTGTCGATCGGCAAGCCGATCTCAGGGGGTCTTTGAGCCCCCGACGGCGCGATTCGGGCGAACGTGGCGATTACCGTGGCCTCGGTGGGACCGTAGAGGTTGACCAGCTCGAATGGCAGGCCCGGCGCGGGCCGCCGGCGCAGACGGTCGCCGCCGATGAACAGCAGCCTCAGCGCGAGCCCGGTGAGGACCGGCTCGGCGAGAACTGCCTCGGCCAGCGGCGTCGGCAGGAACGAAAGCGTGATCCGGTTCTCCGCCATCCAGACCAGCAGAGACGCGGGAGAGAGCAGCAGGTCCCGCGGCGGGATGTACAGCGGCGCGCCGGAGGTCAGCGCCGCCCAGATCTCCCATACCGAGGCGTCGAAGCCCGGACCGGCCACCAGCGAAGCCCGGTCCGCCGGCACCACGCCGAAGGTCCGGCGGTGCCAGCCAATCAGGCTGGAAAGGCCACGGTGCCGCAGCTCCGTACCCTTGGGCGTGCCAGTCGAGCCGGAGGTGTAGATGACATAGGCGAGGTCGGCCGTTTCCGTCCCCCCTCTCCCGGGCGGGCGGGAGTGCGTGTGGGAGAGGGGCCGGGGGTGAGGGTCCAACACCACCGCCGCCCCCGAATCCGCCAGGATCCAAGCCCGCCGCTCCTCGGGATACGCCGGATCGATCGGCAGGTAGGCGCCGCCCGCCTCCAGCACCGCCAGCGCTGTAGTCAACAACTCGGGCGAACGCTCCAGGCAGAGGGCTACCACTGTCTCAGGTCCCACTCCCTGCTTCCGCAGGCGCTCTGCCAGCTCTTTCGCCCGCCCGGCCAGCTCGGCATAGGTGAGGCTCCCGTCCTCCCAGACGACCGCGGGCGCGTCAGGCGTGCGCTCCGCCCATTGGAAGAACAGCCGGTGCACCGGCTCGTCCGGGATCTCCCGCTCCGTCCGGTTCCAGGTCACCAGCAGCTGCTCGCGTTCGGCGGCGTCGAGAAGCGGCAGGTCCGACACCAGGGTCTCGCCGCTCCCTTCGGCAGCGATCCCCTGGAGCAGGTTGCGGAAGTGGCCCAGCAGCCGGCGCATGGTCACGGCGTCGAACAGGTCGGTGGCGTACCGCGCTTCGAGGATGGAGCCGGTCAGCGCCAGGGTGAGGTCCAGCTTGGCGGTGCCGGTGGGCAGCTCCTCGAGCTCGAGCTCTCCGGACGCGGCAAGCGCGTCCTCCACCACGAGCACGAGTTGGAAGACAGGATGGCGCGAGAGGTCGCGCTCCGGCTCTAGCTCGGCGACGAGGCGCTCGAACGGCACATCCTGATGCTCCAGGCCCGATACCGCGGCCTCGCGCGTGCGCTCCAGTAAGGTCCCGAGTGAGCGCGCGCCGTCCACCCGAACGCGGAGCGGCAGCAGGTTCACGAAGAGGCCGATCAGCCCCTCGACCTCGGGCCGGGGACGGCCAGCCACGGGCGAGCCAATCACCAGGTCTTCCAAGCCAGTGACGCGATGGACCAGCGCCTGGAAAGCCGCGAGCAGGGTCACGAACAGCGTAGCCCCGTGCCTGCGGCCAGTCCGCTCCACTTCCTCGAGGAGCCCTTCCGGCAGGGGCAGGGATTCGCGCGCGCCGCGCAGCGACGCCACCGCCGGGCGCGGCCGGTCGGACGGCAGCTCCGTGGCACCCTCGCGGCCGGCGAGCCGCTCCTTCCAGAAGGCGAGCTGCCCCTCGAGCCTCTCCCCCGACAACCACTGCCGCTGCCACACCGCGAAATCGGAGTACTGGACAGCTAACGGCTGCAGGGGCGCGCCGCGATACGCCTCGCTCAGCTCGCGCAGCAGCACCCCCATCGACCAGCCGTCCGACACGGCGTGGTGCATCGTGAGCAGCAGCCGGTGGTCTTCCCCAGACAGGCGCAGGAGCGTGGTGCGCAGCAGCGGACCCGCTTCGAGGTCGAATGGACGGCGAGCCTCACTCGCGGCCAGCCGGCCGGCTTCGCTCTCTCCAATGCCGACCGGCAGGCTGGCGAGGTCCACCACCGGCAGGGACAAGGACGTCGACGCCACGATCTGCACCGGCTCCATCTCCCCCGGGGGCAACGCGAGGGTGGTGCGCAGGGTCTCGTGGCGCCGTACCACCTCGGCGAGGGCCTCGCCCAGCACCCCAGCGCGGAGCGGCCCTGCAAAGCGGAGGACGAACGGCATGTTGAAGGCCGGCGAGCCCGGCTGCAGCCGGTCCAGGAACCAGAGGCGCTGCTGCGCGAAGGACGCAGGCGCGGGGCGCGGCGTTCCGGCCATCAGGGGGAGGTTGTCCGTTGCGCGGCCCTCCGCCTGGATGCGTGCTGCCAGGGCCGTGAGAGTAGGGGTCTCGAACACCGCCCGCAGCGGCAGATCGACCCCGAGCCGCTCGCGCACCCGAAAGGCCAGCCGCGCCGCCAGGAGCGAGTGGCCGCCGAGCGCGAAGAAGTCGTCCTGCCGGCTTACAGAGACCCCAAAAAGATCGGTCCACACCGCGGCCAGCTGCGTCTCCAAGCCGGCCCGTGGCGGTTCCACATCCTCTTCAACGGTCCGGACCGGCGCCATCCCCGCAAGCGCCCGGCGGTCCACCTTGCCGTTGGGAGTGAGGGGCAGGGACTCCAGGAAGACCCAGCCGGCCGGGATCATGGCGTCGGGCAGGCGTTCGGCCAGGAAGGATCGGAGATCTTCAACCTCTTGTCCCGCCACGAATGCCACGAGGCGGCCGTCGAGCGCCAGCACCACGGCATCGCGCACGGCCGGGTGCCGGTTGAGCGCGGCCTCGATCTCCCCCAGCTCGATGCGCTGGCCGCGGATCTTGACCTGGGAGTCAGCCCGCCCGAGGAACTCGATCGCGCCGGACACAACCCAGCGCGCCAGGTCGCCCGTGCGGTAGAGGCGGCGGCCCTCGGCGAAGGGATCGGGCACGAAGCGCTCCGCGGTCAGCTCCGGCCGGCTGCGATAGCCCCGGGCCAGCCCTTCGCCCGCGAGGCAAAGCTCGCCGGCCACGCCGACCGGCACCGGCCGCAGATTGCGGTCCAGGAGATAGACCCGCGTGTTCGCGATCGGCGTGCCGATCTCCGGTGCCCGTTCCCCCTCTGGAGAAACCACGCCGGCCGTGGCCACCACCGTAGCCTCCGTGGGCCCGTAGTGGTTGACCAGCACGAACGGCAGCCCTGGCGCGGGCCGCCGCCGCAGACGGTCGCCTCCCGTAAGCAGCGCGCGCAGCGCGAGCCTCTCAGGAAGCACTTCGGCGAGCACGGCCTCAGCCAGTGGCGTGGGGAGGAAAGCGACCGTGATCCCGTGCTCCGCCATCCAAACCAGCAGCGCGGGCGGCGAAAGCACCGTGTCCGGCGGCGGGATGTGCAGCGAGGCCCCGGCGGTCAGCGGCGCCCAGGTCTCCCAAACCGAGGCGTCAAAGCCAGGGCCGGCCAGCATCGTGGAGCGGTCGGCCGGTCGCAGCCCGTAGGTCCGGCGATGCCAGGCGATCAGACTGGAAAGCCCGTGGTGCCGCAGCTCCGTGCCCTTGGGCATGCCGGTCGAGCCGGAGGTGTAGATGACATAGGCAAGGTCGGCCCCCTCCGTCCCCCCTCTCCCGGGCGGAAGGGAGTGCGTGTGGGAGAGGGGCCGGGGGTGAGGGTCCACCACCACCGCCGCCCCCGAATCCGCCACGATCCACGCCCGCCGCTCCTCCGGATGAGCAGGATCGATCGGCAGGTAGGCGCCGCCCGCCTCCAGCACGGCCAGCGCCGCGGTGACCAGCTCGGGCGAGCGCTCCAGGCAGAGGGCCACGACCGTCTCCGGTCCCACCCCCATCTCCCGCAGTTGCTCGGCCAGGAGGTCCACCCGTCCGGCCAGCTCGCCGTAGGTCAGGCTGCCGCCATCCCAGGAGACCGCGAGGGCTCCCGGCGCGCGGTCCGCCCAGCGGCGGAAGAGACGGTGGACCGGCTCGGCCGGGATGTCGGCCGCCGTGCGGTTCCAGACCACGAGCTGCTCGCACTCTTCGGGAGTCAGCAGCGGCAGGTCGGACAGGCGGGACTCCGGATGCGCCGCGATCCCCTCCAGCAGCACGCGCAGATGGCCCAGCCAGCGGCGCACGGTCAAGGCATCGAAGAGCGCTGTGGCGTACTCGGCGCGCAGGCTCCATGCAGGGCCGTTTCGGTCCACCTGCAGCCAGAGGTCGAACTTGGCCGTGCCCGTGTGTACCTCGGCCAGGTCGCCACGCAGCCCGCCCCCCGGCTCCAGGGCCGGCGGCAGATCCTGCATCGAGAACACGGCCTGGAACACGGGCGTCCGCGACAGGTCGCGCTCCGGTGCCAGCTCCGCCACCAGCTTCTCGAAGGGAAGGTCCGGATGCGCGTACGCGAAGAGCGCCGCTTCCCGCACGCGGGCCACCACCTCGGCAAACGGCGGATCGCCCGACAGGTCGGCGCGGATCACGAGGTTGTTGACGAAGAAGCCGATCAGCCGCTCGATCTCCGGCCGGCCGCGGTTCGCCGAGGGCACGCCCACGGCCAGGTCCTCGCGGCCGGTGATCCGGTGGAGCCATACCTGAAACGCCGCGAGCAGGACCATGAAGAGCGTCGAGCTCCCCTGCCGCCCCACCTCCTCCAGGCGGCCGGCCAGCTCCGCGGGCAGCGCCATCCTCTCCAGCGCGCCCTCCAGCCCCTGCACCGCGGGCCGCGGATGGTCGGCTGGCAGCTCCAGCGCGGGAGGCAGCCCTTCCAGACGGCGGCGCCAGGCCTCCAATTGCGTGGTGCCCTCCCGCCGGAGCCAGCGGCGCTGCCAGACCGCGTAGTCGGCATACTGCACCGGCGGCCGGATTACCGGGGAACCACGATAGAGGGCCTCCAGCTCGCGCAGGAACACGCCCATGGACCAGCCGTCCGTGGCGATGTGATGGACGTCGAGCCGCAGCGCGTGCTCCTCCGCCTCCATGCGGATCAGCAGGGCCCGCAGCATCGGGTCCTGCCGCAGGTCGAACGGGAGCCGTGCCGTCTGCAGGGCGATCCGGCGCGCTTCGGCCCGCCGCGGACGGTTGGGAAGGCTGGAGAGGTCCACCACCGGCAGCCGGACGGGACTGGGAGGGAGCACCACCTGCACGGGACCCTGCTCGACCTCGGCGAAGACCGTCCGCAGCGCCTCGTGGCGCTCCACGATGCCGTCCAGCGCGCTGGCGATACGGGCCACGTCCAGAGGACCGTAGAGGCGTACCTCGCGGCTGACGTTGTAGACCGGTGACCCGGGGGCCATGCGGTCGAGGAACCAGAGGCGTTCCTGGGCGGAGGACAGCGGCAGGGCCTCGCCCTCGCGCCGGGGCACCGGCACGAGGTCTCCGGGAGCGCTGCGCGGATATCCCAGCGCGGACGCCGTCTCCCAGGCCGGCTCGCCCAGGAAGCCTTCGCTGTAGGCATCGCGCCACCGCTCCGCCGTTCCTGCCTGGACTCCCCCATGGCCGTGGAACTTGACGTCGCCGATCATCCGGCTCTCGGCATGGAGGCCGTCGGTCATCCGCTCCTGCTTCCCCTTGTACGGGTCGGCCATGTCGGGGTGGTATTGGATGCCCAGGGCCGCGCAAAGCCGGCGCATCTCCCCCTCGGGATCGCGCACCAGGTTCTCGAACAGCAGGCGGTGCTGCCGGCCGGCCGGAACCCCTTCGAGGAAGGCCCGGATGTTGCGGTGGCTCACGGTCCAGACCAGCTCGGCCAGCTCCCGGCGGCTGAACCGGTGCGGGCGGCGGAAGAAGACCTGCTCCATCCGCGCCTCTTCGAACGAATGGACCATGCCGTACGGATGGCGGACGAGGTGGACGTAGAACGGGGACTCGAACGACTCCTCGGCCCGCCGCAGCACCGCCGGGTCCAGCGGATAGTGCGTGGACTTGTCCACCAGGATCCGCTCTCCCAGCCACTCCTGCAGCTGGCGATAGAACCGCCGGGTCGACCACCCCTCGCGCTCACACGCCTCCACCAGCTCCCGCGCCTCGTCCACGCTGCCGCCGCGCAGCTCCAGGACCGCCCGCGGCACCCCCTCCAGCCAGAAGCTGTCGCGGCCGGCGAACGCGGCCCGGCGCTCCTCCAGGGTGTTGAAGCCCAGCAGCTCCAGCTCTGGCGGCGAGAACAGGCGGGGGTTGCCCCCCAGCATCACGCGCAGCAGCGTCGTGCCCGAGCGGGGCGGCGCGAGCACGAACAGGGCCGGCGGGTTCCTGGGCTCGTCCGTGGGGAACGGGGCCAGCGGCTGCACCAGGGCACGCAGCTCGTTCAGCATGGCCTCGTCCACGCGCCGGACGGGCAGGGCAGCGGCCTTCGAGAGCGCCACGGGCAGCGATGCCTCGCCCCAGACGCGCGCCACTGCCTCCCGGTGCTCTCGGCCCAGGAGCGCCGCCAGCTCCTCCAGCTTCGGCGCATCGAACAGCGCCACCACGTGGAAGATGTCCCCTGTCTCGCGCTGCAGCCGGTTCGCCAGCACGGCGGCGCTGATCGAGGTGCCGCCCAGGTCGAAAAAGCTGTCACGCAGGCCCACCCTCTCGACGCCGAGCATCTCCTCCCACAGGGCGCCGAGGAAGCGCTCCAGCGGAGTGCGCGGCGGCGCGTGCTCCGGCCGCTGGCGCTCCGGCTCGGGCAGCGCCTTGCGGTCCACCTTGCCGCTCGCAGTGAGCGGGAGGCTCGCCAGGAAGACCCAGTCCGCCGGGACCATGTAGTCCGGCAGGCTCGCCAGGAGGTGGGCGCGCAGCTCCTCGCGCCCGGAGAAGCCGACCACGTAAGCAACCAGCCGCGGCTCCCCCTGGCGCTCGCGGGCGGTCACGACCGCCTGATGTACGTCCGGATGACCGCCCAGGGCCGCCTCGATCTCCCCGAGCTCGATGCGGAAGCCGCGGATCTTGACCTGGAAATCGATCCGCCCCAGGTACTCGACGGCGCCGTCAGCCTCGCGCACCCGGGCGAGGTCGCCGGTGCGGTAGAGGCGCGCTCCCGCCTCTCCAAAAGGGTCGGGGATGAACCTCTCCGCCGTCAGGTCCGGCCGGCCGTGATAGCCGCGCGCCGGCTGGATGCCGCCGATGAGCAGCTCCCCCTCGCCTTGCGTGACGGGCTCCAGATCGGGGCCCATCACATGGATCGTGGTGTTCGGCAGCGGGAAGCCGATCGGCACGGGGCCGGTGCGCCCCGGGCCGCACCGCCACCAGGTCACGTCGACCGCGGCCTCGGTAGGGCCGTAGAGGTTGTGCAGCTCCGGCCCGGCCTCCCCGAAACGCTCGAAGAACCGGCGCTCCAGATCCTCGGACAGGGCCTCGCCGCTGCACACCACCCGGCTCAGGGCGCCGCAGCGCTCGAGCCCCGGCGCCTCCAGGAACGCCCGCAGCATCGAGGGGACGAAATGCGCGACCGTGACCCCTTCGCGCTCCATGATGTCCACCAGATAAGCCGGATCCTGGTGCCCGCCCGGCCGGGCCATCACCAGCCGCGCCCCCGCGATCAGCGTGGCGAAGAATTCCCATACCGAGACGTCGAAGCTGAACGGGGTTTTCTGGAGGACTACGTCGGCGGGCCCGAGGCCGAAGTCATCCCGCACCCAGAGCAGGCGGTTGCGTACCGCGCGGTGGGCGTTCATGGCCCCCTTGGGGCGGCCGGTCGAACCCGAGGTGTAGATGACGTAGGCAAGAGCGTCCGGAGGGACCTTCGGCAGCACGGCCGCCGAATTGCTCCAGGCCTCCGGATCATCCAGCAGGACCGTCTGTGCGCCGTGCGGAGGCAGCAGGCCAGCGAGTCGTTGCTGGGTCAGCACCACCGGCGCCGCGGCATCCTCGACCATGAACGCCAGGCGCTCGGCCGGGTAGGACGGATCCAGGGGGACGTAAGCGCCACCGGCCCGCAGCACGCCGAGGAGCCCCACCACCATCTCCAGCGAGCGCTCCGCGCACACCCCCACCCGCACGTCCGGCCCCACGCCCATCCCGGCCAGGTGCCGCGCCAGGCAGCCGGCCCGGTCGAGCAGCTCGCGGTAGGTGAGCGACGTGTCCTCGAAGCTGACGGCAACGCGGTCGGGCGTGCGCTCCGCCTGCTCCTCGATCAGCTCGTGCAGGCAGAGCGGCCCCTCATACGTACGGGGGGCGAGCCTCCCTTCCGAAGGGTGCTGCGGAGCAGAACGGGGCGTGGCATCTAACGTCTGCAAACAAGGACCTGATCCTTTCGAGTCAATGCACGTGGCTCTATGGACATAAGTGGCGTTGCGCCTCCGCCCCGGGACAACTTCGTTCAAGTTTCGGGAGGGAGTGCGCGGAAGGTAGGGGAGCTTATACCAAGCCGGCGGCTATGCGGTGCAACGGGTCCACGGCTCGGCCCGCTCGAGGAGATGGTCGATGCCCTCGGCGTCCAGGGCATGGCAAAGCAGGTAGCCCTGGCCGTAGTCGCACTTCATGGCCCGGAGCCGCTGCAGCTGCCCCTCGGTCTCCACCCCTTCGGCCACCACCTGCATGCGCAGGCTGTGAGCCAGGCTGACCACGGCGCGGACGATCTCGTCCTTCTCCCCGTCCAGGCCCATGCCCTGGATGAACATCCGGTCGATCTTCAGGACGTTGACCGGGAACTGCTGGAGGGAGCTCAACGACGAGTAGCCGGTCCCGAAGTCATCGACGCACAGGCCGATGTTGAGCGACTTGAGTTGGTTCAGGAACTCGATCGCGGCCTCGGGGTTCTCCAGGATGGAGCTCTCCGTGATCTCCAGTTGCAGGCTCTCGGCCGGCAGCTTGGTCCGCGCCAGGATGCCGCGGATCTGGTCGAGGAGGTCCGCTTGCAGGAGTTGGCGCCGCGACAGGTTGACGTTGACCGTCAGGGGCGGATCGGACGGGTACTCCCGCTGCCATTGCTGCAGCCTCTCGCACGCCTCGGAGAGCACCCAGCGTCCGATCGGCAGGATCAGGCCCGTCTCCTCGGCCACCTGGATGAACTGGTCCGGCGGGACGAGGCCCCACACCGGATGCCGCCAGCGCACCAATGCCTCGAAGCCCACCATCCTGCCATCGGCCAGGCAGACGATCGGCTGGTACTGGATCCCGAAGCTCTCCTCCTGCACGGCGCGCCGCAGGTCGGTCTCCAGCCGCAGGCGGTCCAGGGCCTCGCGGTGCAGCGTCTCGTTGAAGACCTCATACCGCGCCCGGCCCAGGTTCTTGGCCCGGTACATGGCGGCGTCGGCGTCGCGCAGGATCTCCTCCGGCTTCCCATAGTCCGGCGAGCCGAACGCGATGCCGATGCTCGCGCTGACGTAGAGCTCGTTACCGTCGACCTGGAGTGGGACGGCCAGCCGCTCCTCCATATGCTGCGTGAGCCTCTCGACGTCCGCCAGGTTGTGCACGTCATCCAGCAGGACCGCGAACTCGTCGCCGCCGAAGCGCGCAACCGTGTCTCCGGCGCGCACACAGCCCTCCAGCCGGCGGGCGATGGCGACGAGCGCCCGGTCGCCCCAGACGTGCCCGAGGCTGTCGTTGATCAGCTTGAAGCGGTCGAAGTCGAGGAAGAGCACGGCAAAGCAGAAGTCGGACCGCCGCTTCGCCCGGGTCAGCGACAAGCCAAGCCGGTCCAGGAAGAGCGCCCGGTTGGCCAGGCCGGTCAGGGCGTCATGGAACGCGTCATGGAGGAGCTGCGCCTCCGCCTTGCGCCGCTCCTGGACCTCCTGCTCCAGCTCGTGGGTCCTGTCGCGCACCCGCTCCTCCAGCCCCCGGTTCACGTTCACCAGGAACCCCGAGACCTGGTACGCGATCAGGGTCACGGCCAGGGTCGACAGCATGAAGATCACGACCGAGACTCTGTTGGTCGTCTTCGAGATCTCCTCCAGGTCGTCGCTCGCCCTCCTCACCCGCAACTTCTCCTCTTGCTCCCACTGTGGCAGAAGCCGGGTCAGGAGGTCGGAGCTCAGGTTGTCCGAGCGCAGGGCCAGCTCCGTGATGGCGGTCGAGTCATCCACGCCGAGGCTTCCATAGGCCAGCGTCCAGGAGCGGCGCAGGTCGTAGAAGACCGTGCTGAACCGGGTCTGCATCGGCGACGGGCCGTCGGAAATTTTCCGCGCGCTCTCCAACTGGTCCGCGATCAGGCCGAGGCGGGCCGCGAACGCCGCCCGGTCCTCCGGGCCCGCCTCTCCATCGGCCAGCTCGCCGCTCAACAGGGCCATCTCCCGGTGGGCTTCGCTCAGGCGCCACTCGACCTCGGCCAGGTGAAGCTGCCGTTGGATGGCGCCCTGCAGCTCGAGGAGCGCATGCTTCCGGGACTCGTTGCTCCAGAGATGAATGCACAGGTTGAGGGCAAAGAAGACCAGGATTGCCAGCAGAGCGCCCAACAACCGCGTGTGCATCCTCATATGAGCGGGTATCCAGCCTCTCCGGGGCTCCTGCCGTCGATGCGCAAGACCTTGACACCGCGCGGGATCCGGTCGGCCGGTACCAGCGCGATGGCTCCAGGGATCTGGCGCACCAGGCCCGCGGACATCTGCGGCGACCCCGTCATCTTGGGAACGGTCTGGCCCTCCTTGTCGAACAGCTTGTTGATCCAGAAGCGCTTGTACTCGGCCTCGCTCCTCCGCTCATAGACCTTGCCGAGGAGGACCTGCCGTTCTCGGGAGCCGCGGGGGGGAGCCAGCAGCGTGATGGTCATGTCGCCAGCCCAGAACAGGCGCTCACCGCGGAAGATCCGCCGCAGCTCCGGCAGGCTGATGTCGTCGACCGGGACATCCTCGTTGACGATGACGGCAATGGGTGCCTGCTGGCTGGCTTGGCTGGCACGCCCTGCCTGCCCCGCCTCCCGGGCGGGAACCGCGAAGAGCAAGGTGGCGACCAGCAGCGCTGTCATGTTCAAGCCCTGGAAAGAAAGACTTTCCCGGCTGTAGATTGAGTGCTGCAAATAGGTTGCCACGGATGTAATAGAAATATAGGCCTGCGCGCAACTCACTTATCGAATCCCTCTGAGCTATCCTTTCAAGAATGACTCAGCAACGCCGGGCCATCATTCTCTCGGACCTCCACATGGGTCCTGACAACGACCTCTGCTCATTTCGGGACGAGAAGGCACTCGCTGGACTCCTCTCCTGTCTTGCCGACGAGGCTGATGCTCCACACACTGAACTGGTGTTGGCTGGAGACATTTTCGATTTTCTGCAGGTCGAGGACTACAACGGCTTTGATATCGAACGCTCCGCTCAGCGATTTGAGGAAATCCTCAGTGCCCCTCGCACCGCTGAAGTCATGGGCGCGCTCCGGCGCTTCGCGCAGAAGCCAGGCGTGGAGGTCACCATACTCGCTGGCAACCACGATCCCGAGTTGCTGGTGCCAAGCGTCCGCGAGCGCTTTGAAGACGCAATCGGAAGGAAGGGCTCGGTCCTGCACGCCGATGACGAGCCACTCCGGCCCGGTATAGGCGAGCAGCTGCCGGTCTGGGGTCGCGCTCTGGGTAAGGAAGGGCGGGCGGTCTGGGTGATCCATGGCGACCGCTGGGACACGCTGAACGCGATCAACCGCGGCACTGTCCGCGAGGCCATTGCCTCTGGAAAGCCCGTGCCCCTTCCTCCCGGCTCGCACCTGGTCTTCGAGGTCCTTCAGAAGCTCAAGCCCACCTATGGCTGGATCGATCAGATCAAGCCCGAGGCCTCGGTGCTGGTAATGCTGATCTATCTCGATCCGCCTCGGGCGGCAGAGTTCCTCCAGAAACACATGGGGCTCACTGCGCGCGTGGTGCGAGGGATGGTGAATGCGGCTCTACGCAAGGGCCCCCTCTTCGGGCCTGGGGAGGTGGCCGTCCTGTCTAGGCAGGAACTTGGTCCAGAGCCCGAGCCCGATGCTGGGGCACTCATCGTGAACTTGTTGGCGGGAGCCCTTTCTGAGGAACCCGAGGCTCGACGGGACCTGCTACTGGCTGATTTGGAGGGACGCCTCCGGGGCGCTGCGGCCCCGGCCCCCGGCACGCTCGCTGAGCACAGCGGGCTTGGTCGTCTCCTGCTCCGCGCCGGACTCCGGAGCCTTCGCCGGGCTGACCGTTTCCAGGAGCCCGACCGGCCCGACTCCATACTGGGTTCCTCGACCTGGTACGTCCCAGAAGGGGTGCAGGCCTTGGTCGCGGGACATACGCATGGCGCGCGGGTTATTTCCGATCTTCGTCCGGCCTACTTCAACACAGGTACCTGGCTCCCGGTGGGCAAGATCCCGGAGGGCGACGTGGCTACGCTGATTGACCAAGTTGAGAAAGGATCCGCCTGGTCCACCGAGTCTCCACGAACATTCGTGCAGGTAGAACTGGGAGACGGGATGCCGATGGTGAGACTCTTTGCGTGCGATGAAAACGGGCGATCCCGGGAGGTTGTTCGTGTTTGATGTCGAGATCCAACTCCGGACCCTCCCGCGTGACGCAGGCTGGCTCGTGGACCTGCGAAGCGTAGAGCCTCCGGCGTTCGTAGCAGTGCCACCTCTGCGCGACAGCGACTTGGCGGATCTCGATCTACCGCCGAGCGCAAAGACCTGGAAGGGATTCCTGACCGCACTCTCGCCAGGAGGAGGCTTCGTCCCCGGCTCCGCAGTGCTTCGAACGGTAGGTTCCCTCATCATGGAGAGGCTCTTGGGATCACGCGAAGTCGCCCAGCATCTAGCTGGAGTCGAGCAGCGTGCCGAGCGCGAGAACAGGGCCGTGCGGCTCCTCATCGAGGTAGACGAGGGGGACCCGGTCCTGGCGTGCCTACCCATTGAGTTGGCGTTCGATGGCAACCGCTTCTATTTCAAGCGATCCGGACGACCGTCGTTTCGGGTGGCACCCTACAGTGAGGCTAGGAACATTCACCTGGGCCCTGGCTCACGGGTGCTGATTGTCACGGCTCATTCGGACCTCAACCCTCAGCCTGACGAAGTCTCGCTCAAGGTCCACGCCGCTGCGGTCATGAAGGCGGTGCAGAAGGCCGGGTTCGAGGCCGCGCACCTGCCGGACGCCACGCGTGAGGGGCTGCGCAGTGCGCTCCACTCCGGCCCGGTGGTCGACCTCCTCTACATCGTCTGCCACGGCATCGAAGACCCGGACCGCGCCGGCCAACTCATACTCCGCGATGGATCTCTCTTCGGTGAGGACCTAGCTCGCTGGCTCGAAGTGGCGGTAGAGAAAAAGCGCGCGGTCCAGGCTGTCATCCTCTGCGCCTGCTCCTCAGCCCTCCCCCAGGCTGAGGAGGGAACCCTCGGCATGGCCCAGTGGCTCGTCCGTCCCGGCCGCGCCCTAGCCGCCCTGGGCTTCCGGGGGCCGGTACTGGTGAGTTGGGCCCTACGATGGAGTGAACGCCTTTTCGACCAACTTGCCCAAGGCGACTCCCTGGAGGATGCGTTCGCTGAGGCCCGCTGCGATGAGCCGGATGGCGAGCCTCAGTGGGTCCTTCCGGTCCTCTATGCCCGGAGGCGCGACCCGGACGCTAAGCAAATAGAGGCTCCAGCAGAGCCCACGAAGAAGAAACGCGGGCGCGGGATGCCCCCCCGTCCAGTGTCGCCACCTCTTCCTCGGCGGCCCCGGCCCTACTTCACCGGCCGTACAAAGGACCTTCAGGTTCTGCGTGATTGGGTGCGCACGCCCGGCGCAGCGCAGATCACGGCAGTTCAGGGCTGGGGGGGGATTGGCAAGTCGGAGCTGGCGACGGTCCTCGCACATGAGGAGCGCGCCGCCGGCCGGTTCGTCATCTGGCTTGATCGTCCCGACCGGGACGTACAGGGCGCCCAAGCGGCCCTGGTTGGTGTCTGCGAGCCCGGCTTCCGGCCCGCTCCCGGCATGACCAAGGAGGATCTCGCTGGGAAAGCCCACCAGCTCCTGAGGCCTCATGACGGCCTCCTTGTCCTCGACGACATTACAGATCGATCTGTGGTGGAGCAACTCCTTCCAGGAGGAGGATGGAACGTGCTGGTCACCACACGGGTCCGGGGGCTCCTTCCTGGGGCATTCGAGGTAGATCTCCAACCGCTGGAGACAGGGGACGCTCTACGCCTCCTATCACGGGTCGCCTGGAGTGCCGAGGCCCCCCCCGAGACTGAACGGTCCGCGGCGGAGCGCCTCGTGGATCGGCTCGGACGCCTTCCTCTGGCTATCGAGCTTGCAGGAGCCACGCTCCGCGACTTGGTCTCGGCTGAGGAGTACCTGAAAAGTCTCGATCTCAACGAGGGGGCGGCAGCCTCAGATCAGGCCAAGGTGGAGGCCACTCTCCTCCGTACACTTGCGGACTTAGAAGAGGCTGACGAGAGGGCGTTCCTTGCCCTCGGTATCTTGCCAGGTGTCGGGGCTTCGGTAGAGGTAGTGGCGGACACGCTCGGTGAGACCAAACCCAGGGTCACTCGCCGCTTGGACCGCCTCGTCCGCTACAGCCTCGCTATGTGGTCACCGGAGACCCAACGCTACGGCCTTCATCCGTTTCTGCGCCGAGCGGCCAAGGCTCGCGCCCGCAGCCGACCGAAGATCTGGAACGATCTCCACGCCGGAGCCGCCCATGCCATCGAGGAGCTCGCGCAATGGGTCCGGGAGCCGGAGAAGGCCGAGTTGGTTCAGGATCGCTGGAGCCGCTACAGAGATTTCTTCGAGTCTCTCAATCCTTCGCCTTGGCGCGCCGGAGCGCCAGGGCGGGATCGCATTGAGAGCGCCTTGCATCTTCTGGCCGATCTCTTACCAGGGGGGAAGTCTTTGCGGCCCAAGCAACGGCTCCCTGATAGATCGAAGGACCCGATCGAGAGTCCTAATAACGAGCCCGGGGCCAATGATCCTGGGGGCAAAGCTGGGTATGACGGTTATACCGTACCTGAGCCCGACCTCCCTCGGCTGCCCCTTCCACCTCCGCCTCAAAAGCAGGCGGCGCGCCTCAAAGAGGAGGGGGATTCTCTGTTGCGGGAGGGAAATCTCTCACAGGCTGCCCTTCAGTATGACGGGGCTCTCGCGCTTTACCAGACCGTCGGAGACCTTGCTGGCCAAGCCAGCGTGCTGGGAGCGCGGGGGGAACTGCAGCGCCACCGTTCCGATCTTGACGGGGCCTCCCAGGACTATGACCAGGCACTGGCAATCTTTCAAACGCTCGGAGACACGTGGGGCCAAGCCGCCGTGCTCTTGGCACGCGGAGATCTGAACCGGCTCCGCACCAGCGTTGACCGGGCGAGCCAGGACTATGACCAAGCTTTTGCCCTTTATGAGGCTGTCGGTTCCCCCCTTGGAAAGGCGAATGTGCTCAAGGCTCGGGGAGACCTCCGCCAAGCGCATGCTGACTTCTTGGGGGCACGCCGCGATTACGAAGAGGCTCTGGCTCTGTACAAGACAATCGGAGACTCTCTCGGGCTGGGCAACGTACTTAAAGCCTTGGGGGATCTCAGCCGCCTGAGTGGCGATTTTCAAAGAGCCGCGGGAGCTTACCAGGAAGCCCTGAATCTCTTCGAGAAGACGGGCAATCGGCTTGGGCTGGCCAATACGTTTCAGGCATTCGGTGACTTGGGGCGCGAAGGGTCTAAGTTGAGAGAGGCTCGTCAGTGGTACCAGAAGGCCCTCGATATTTATCAGCAACTCCAGGACCCCACCAACATCGGCAACGTGCTAGCAGAACTGGCCCGTATATCTGCACTTGAGGGAGACAAAAGGGCGGCTCTGGCTCTCGCTGCGGAAGCCATCCGCATCTCGATTCCGAGCGAGAACGCCTACGCGACCGGATTGGCCGAGGATGTTCAGAAGGCAGTTGGCGGAGAGCCGCAGGGCAGGCTTTCGGAGGAGTAGGTAGGAGGGACAGGCCTCCGGCCAAGGCCCGTCCCCGGGTTTGGAAGGTAAGTAAATCGAATGTCAAGGAACGTCGAGAGGAGGCGAGTCCATGAGGAAGTCGCCCCCTCCCCGAGCCCCGGCTCCTGCGCTCCCCGGGGCGGGAGAGAAAGGGGCAGGCGAAATCGCCCGCCCCCCGGTTGGATGTGTTGCCGCCGAACGGCTCGGGACTACTCGGGCAGCGGTGCGATCGGCGGGTTGGGAGGCGGCGGGTTGGGAGGCGGCGGGTCGGCCGGCTGGGGAGCGCGGCGCTTGCGCAGCGGCGCAATCCCGAACTCCACCAGCACTTCGTTGTGGCCGCCGTAGTGGGCCTTGAGGGCGGAACGCAGCCGCGAGGCCGCGGCCCGTCCGTCCGTCACCAGGGCGCGGGTACGCTTGGCCCCCTGACCGAGTTGAGCCCGGGCAGCGGCCTTGTCCGCCTCCTGGTCCCTCCCTTCCTCCAGGATCTCCTCCAAGGGCAGGGTGAGCCCCGAGAGGTCGGGCAGCGCCCCATTCTTGTTGGCAACCCCCTTGAGCAGAAGGTCCCAATCGGCGAGGAAATCGGCAAACGACGAGATTTCAGGCATGATGCTTCTCCTTTCATTTCTACTACTGGTTAATGTTTTCTCCCCTTTTCCGGACCACCCGGCAAGGGGTCACTGCCTCGGCTAGAGCGTTGATCTACATCATCGGCATCTCCTTTCTTCACTTTACGACCTGCGTTTCTTTGGAAGACGAGGGGTAGGATGCCAGCCATTGGCGGTCTTGTCAATACCCAATCTTGGCCATCATGCATACCAATCAATTCCATGCTTGCCCCGCGTCTATACTCTGTGCCAGGATAATCCTCGCCGCGCAGCTCCCGACCGTGGGCGGGTTCACCGCAAGGGCCGGCAGCAGAAGAAGATGAGATTGCGCCAGAGGCTCCACCGTGTGCGGTAAATGCGCGAGGCCGAGACGCTGCCATCCACGGCTGGGACGATTCCGCGCAAGGTCGGGAGCGTTTCATCCGAGCCCGCGCGGACGACGAGGAAGGTCCGGCGGCATCCGGCCAGGGCCGGGAGGGAGCGCCCGGGGCCGTGACGCAGCGGCTGGAGCCCGGATGGAAGCGGCGGAGAGCCGAGCGAAACGCTCAGCAGGCCGGGCGAAAGGCTCAGACGGTCGAGGGAAGGGCTAAGACGGTCGAGGGAAAGGCGCTCGAGGCCGGGCGGAAGCGTCCGGAGCCCGAGCGGCACGTGAAGACGAGGCGCCGGGACCCGCTGGGTCCCGGCCGACCGGCACCGTGGATGCGTCCACGCCTGCCGCGGGCTCTTTGACAATCGATGGACTCGAGGACGGGGGAACGGCGCCCTGGGGCAGCGCCGTCCCCCCTACCCCTCGTGTGCCTGCATCACTTGGGGGACGGTTCCGGAGCCAGAAGCTCGTTGAGCTTCTTTTCGAGGTAGTCGTACGGGGGCAGGCCGCCGATGGAGTGCAGGACGTCCACCATGTCGCTGCCGGGAACCCTGCGCCCGATCAGGTAGACCGGTGTGCGCTTCATGCCGAGGGCCTCGGCTTCTTCCATGTCCTGGTTGATCGCTGCGCGATGCTGGCCGCTGGAAAGGCACTTCTCGAAGGCGGCGGCGTCCAGGCCCACCTGCCCGGCGTAGACGGGGAGCTTCTCCGGAGCGAGGTCGCGCTGGTTGGCGTACAGATGGTCGTGCATCTCCCAGAACTTCCCCTGGTCGCCCGCGCACGCGGCCGCCTCCGCGGCCTTGAAGGCCTGCGGATGGATCTCCAGGGGAAGATCGATGGCGATGAGCTCGACCTTGCCGGTGCGGATGAAGCCCTCGTTGACCTTCGGCAGCAGGTCGCGGGCGCCCTGGCCGCAGTAGGGGCACTGGAAATCCCCCACTTCGATGAGGACGAGCGCAGGCTTCCCCTCCTTCCGGGACGGATCGTCGCCGACGGAGATCTTCGACCCGGTCTGGGCAGATGCCCACGGCTGCGTTACCGCGACGAGCGCGAGGAGGAGGCCCCCTACGGCAAGGATACGGCGATGAAAGCTGGATGTCATGGGTCCGGATTGGAGGCGACGACCGGATTCGAACCGGTGGATAAGGGTTTTGCAGACCCTCGCCTTACCACTTGGCTACGTCGCCCTGAGACGGTCAAGGCCGCTCGCGCGGCCTATTCTAGTGCAGGTAAGAGGAAGTTTGGAGCGGGAAACGGGATTTGAACCCGCGACCCCAACCTTGGCAAGGTTGTGCTCTACCACTGAGCTATTCCCGCCCGAGCAACCACTTACAGGCCGCAAAGGATACTCATGGCCCGCAGGGGTGTCAAGTCTCACCCCGCGAAGGGAAAGGCGTCCCGAACAAGGGTGTACCGCCAGCCATCCCCCTGCTTATCCAGGCCCAGGACGTCGAAGCGGCAAGGGGCGTCGCGGGGGCCTTTCATCGCCAGGTAGAGGGACGCGGCGCGCGAGATCCGGCGCTGCTTGCGGAAGTCCACGGCCTCGATGGCCAGTCCGTAGGCGCCGCTCGCCCGCGCCTTGATCTCCACGAAGCAGAGGGTCTCCCCCTCGCGGGCTACCAGGTCGATCTCCCCGCCGTGGTTCACGACGTTGCGCTCTACCACCTTGTAGCCCTGGCGCTCCAGCCAGCTCACCGCGTCGTCCTCCCCGATCTTCCCCCGTCCGCGATTGTGCGGCTGGTCCTGGAACCTCATCGCCTCTTCCAGCGCGTCCCCTGGGGCGTGTCCTCCAGGATCACCCCCTGGGCGGCCAACTCGTCGCGGATGCGGTCCGCGGCGGCGAAGTCGCGGTTCTTGCGGGCTTCCAGGCGCTCCTGGATCCGGCGTTCGATCTCCTCTTCAGACGGGCCGGAAGCCGTCTCGGCCGAGGGCCACTCCGCGGGATCGAGCACTCCCAGCACCTGGTCCACGTCCGCCAGGGCGTCGAGGATGCGCTGGCGGTCGCCCGTGCCGATGCGCCCCTCCTCCACCGCCAGGTTCACGTCCTTGACGAAGACGAAAAGCGCGGCCAGCCCCGCGGCCAGGTTCAGGTCGTCCGCGACCGATTCCGCGAAGTCGCGGCGCAGGCGCTCGACGGCGGTGGCCAGCGCCGCGCTGGGCTCCCCCGCCTCGGCCGCGTGCCCCAGGCGGAAGCGCATCTCGTCGATCCGCCGCAGGGCTCCGGCCCCGCCGTCCAGCGACTCGAAGGTGAAGTTGATCTTCTGCCGGTAGTGGACCGACAGGAACAGGTAGCGCACGGCGCGCAGCGAGTAGCCGCGCTCCACCAGATCCTTGAGCGTGTACTGGTTGCCCAGGGACTTCGACATCTTCTGCCCATCCACGATCAGGTGCTCGGAGTGCAGCCAGGTGTGGACGAACGGCCGGTCCGTGGCGCTCTCGCTCTGGGCGATCTCGTTCTCATGGTGCGGGAAGATCAGGTCCACGCCGCCGCAGTGGAGGTCGAAGGTCTCTCCCAGGTACTTCATGCCCATGGCCGAGCACTCGATGTGCCAGCCGGGCCGGCCCGGTCCCCAGGGGGAGTCCCACGCCGGCTCGCCGGGCTTGACGCCCTTCCAGAGCACGAAGTCGCGGACGTCTTCCTTGGTGTACTCATCCGATGCCACCCGCTCGCCGCGCCGCACCTGCGCCAGGTCGAACCCCGACAGCCGGCCGTAGTCCGGATCGCGCGAGATGCTGAACCAGACCGAGCCTTCGCTCTCGTAGGCATAGCCCTTCTCGATCAGGCGGGCGATCATCTCGATCATCTCGGCGATGTGATCCGTGGCCCGTGGGAAGTGCTCGGCCCGCTCCATGTGCAGGGAGTCGAGGTCGCGCAGGAACGACTCGATGAACGGCGTCGTGTACTCGTCGAGCGAGATCCCGGCCTTGTGCGCGCCCAGGATGGTCTTGTCGTCCACGTCGGTCACGTTCATCACCTGCGTCACCTTGTATCCGAGGTAGCGCAGGGTCCGCCGCAGCATGTCCTCGAAGAGGAAGGTGCGGAGGTTGCCGATGTGGACGTCGTTGTAGACGGTCGGGCCGCAGGTGTAGACCCTCGCCTCGCCGGGGACGACCGGCTTGAACGGGGTGCGCCTGCGGCCTAGCGTGTTGTAGAAAACGAGCTCGGGCATGGGTTGTGGGATCGGAGACGGAGAAGAAGAAGGTTCAGAGGGTGACCCGGACGGTCCCGGTCCCCCACGAGAGACCGTCGATGGCCTGTCCGGCCGAATTGACTGCGACGTTGCGCGAGAAGCTGAACGCCCCCTGGCCGGCACCGGCGGCACGGAACTCGAGGGTCATCAGCACCCCCGAGCCGCTCGCGCCGGGCACGGGGCCCAGGTTGGAGAGGCCGATCACCAGGCTGCCATTCCCGCCGGCAGCCACCTGCAGCGTGCCGCCGGCCAGGAGAGGGCCCTGGGCGGCCCGCACGTACTGCACCAGGTTCGCCGGGTACGAGATGTCGAA
Organism: uncultured Holophagales bacterium; assembly: GCA_963741305.1. Classification (GTDB taxonomy): domain Bacteria; phylum Acidobacteriota; class Thermoanaerobaculia; order Multivoradales; family UBA5704; genus DATMER01. The sequence goes on from CAVUHL010000003.1 coordinate 2,904,271, forward strand.
CGCGACCCCGTAGAGGTCGTTGACCGAATTCGCCCGCACCTCCAGGATCAGCGTCGTGGCCGTACTGCCCGCTCCGGCGGCGAGCGAGACGCCTGAGCCCGCGCCCCCCTGGGGCGTGAACACCAGGCTCGGCTGGCTCGGAGGCGGGGGGGTGGGGGTGGGCTCCACGGGGGAGCTGCCGCCACCTCCGCCGCCGCCGCAGGCGGCCAAGGACAGCAAGGACAGCAGGGACACCAAGGACCGCAAAGACAGGGACAAAGTCCTTGGTGTCCTTGGTGTCCTTGCTGTCCTTGAGGTCATTTCCCTCATCATGCCGTCACCGCCTGCTCCGATGCCATCTTCTTGAGCTGGCGCTTGACCCGCTCCTTGCGCAGCCCTCGCAGATAGTCGGTGAAGAGCACGCCGTTCAGGTGGTCGATCTCGTGGCAGAAGGCGCGGGCGAGCCAGTCTTCGGCCCGGACCTCGATCGGCTTGCCTTCAAGGTCTTGGGCCTTGATGGTCACCAGCGTGGGCCGCTCCACCTTGTCGGTGATGCCGGGGAGCGAGAGGCAACCCTCCTCGGCGGTCTCGGCGCCCTCTCGGGCCACGACCTCGGGGTTGACGATCACGTAGACCTGCTTCGGGTCCTCGCCCACCGACAGGTCGATCACGGCCAGGCGGATGTCGAGGCCGACCTGGGGCGCGGCCAGGCCGACGCCGGGGGCGGCGTGCATGGTCTGGATCATGTCGGCCGCGGTCTTGCGGAGCTTCTGGTCGAACTCCGTGACGTCGCGGCACTTCACCCGCAGGACCGGATCGGGATAGATGCGGATCGGAAGGATGGCCATCAGGCAGTGCGCAGGCGCCGCAGCGTGGCCGCGAGGTCGCGGTCGTTGTGCTGCTCGCGCAGGACCTCCAGGAAGTTCCGCGGGTCGGGGTTGCCGACGAGGGTCTTCTCCAGTCCCTCGCGGCTCAGCTTCAGCGCGACCATCGGCTCGGCGACGCGGTAGTGGGCGGGCCAGGCGCCGCGCTCCAGGAGCGCACCTTCGCCGATGATGTCGCCCGACGTGAAGGTGCGCATGGTCATCTCCTTGCCCCCATCCTGGTGATAGTAAGCCTCGACCAGGCCGTTGACGATCAGGAGCAGGAACGAGTCGCGGCTACCCTCCTGGGCGAGGATGGTGTCCTTGTCCGCGCGCATCAGCTCCATGGAAGAGAACAGGCGCTTGATCTGGTCGCCGTTCAAGTGCTGCACCACGGAGCTGGTGGCCAGGTAGTGCCAGAGGCGCTTGAGCTCCACGGAGCCCGTGCCGGCATTCGCACCGCCGGCCTGGCGCAGGCCTTCGAGCGCGATGGCACGGACGTTCTCCATGCTCTTCTCGCGCTGGATGCGTTCGATCCGGAAGCGCAGCGACTGGTCCATGGGCGCCAGCTTCTGCGCCTTGGAGAGCAGGGCGATCCCCTTCTCGTAGAAGCCGTCCTGGGCGTACTCCTCGGCCACGTAGCCGAACTCGTCCACGGCGCGGTCGTACTGCTTGAGCCCGATGTAGGCCTCGGCCAGCTTCAGGTGCATGTGCAGGTCGTTGGGGTTGAGCTTGATCTTGGACTTGAGGTGCTCGACCGCTTCGTCATAGCGCTCCAGTACGATCAGGTCGTCGATCGTAAGGTTCTCGTCCTTCCCGGACGGCCTTGACCCGGATTTCTGGCCCGGTTTCTGGCCGGGGTCCTGCTTCGCTCCACCACCGAACCAGTTTTTGATACCCACGGCGCGCGGCCTCCAAACAAAGGGATGTGCACGGCCGGCTGACTGGGCGCCCGAAGCGTCCCGTGGACGCCCTCCGTGGACGCCATTGACGCCTGGGGGGGACACCCGCACCGGCCGAAACGCGCTCATTATAGAGGGAAAGCGATGGCCGCGGGAGGAATTCCCCGGCTGGTCCGGAAGTTGCTCTCTGTGCTGGGTTAGAGTGTGGTCACCTGACCCATGGAGGTTAAAGATGATACCCCTAGATAGGTCCCTGGTCCGCGTCGGGCTCGCGCTGGGGTTGTTGACCCTGACCGCGCTTCCTGCGACTGCGGAGAGCCGCGACGGAAGCTACGGCTATTTCCGCGTGATCGAGGGCTCGGCGACCCTTATGCAGTCCTCCGGTGGCTCCGGTAGCAATACCGATCGCCAGCCGGCCGAGGTCAACCAGCCAGTCCTTGCCGGAGACCGTATCTGGGTCCCCGAGCGGTCGCGCGTGGAGATCGTCCTCGCCGACCGCAACATCCTCCGCCTTGACGGCGGCTCCGAGGTCATCCTCGAGCAGCTCGCCGCCTCCCCCGACGGGGAGGACCCGGCCACGGTCATCCGTCTGCAGGACGGCAACATCCTGCTCACGGTGACCACCGACTCGCTGGGCGACCAGCTCCCGCGGGTCGACACCCCGAATGCCACCATCTATACCCAGCACTTCGGGACCTACCGCATCACGGCGACGGATAGCCGGTTCACCGAGCTCACCATCCGCCGTGGCAAGGCCGAGGTGGTGACCGACCGCGGCTCGCAGATCGTCAAGGCCGACGAGGTTGCCTTCGTGGAGGGGGAGCGTTCCGCCGACATCGAAGTCGAGTCCGCGGCCTCCTTTGACGCTCTGGAGCGCTGGGCCGACAAGCTCGAGGGTGAAGGCCGCTACGCGGACAACGACTACATCGACGACGACCTGCGCTATCAGGCGGCGCCGCTGGCCCGCCATGGCTCGTGGATCCAGCACGGCGGCCGCGCCTACTGGCGTCCGCGGGTGGAGGTGGGCTGGCGTCCCTACTGGCAGGGCCGCTGGGCCTACACGCCGGCCGGCCTCACCTGGGTCTCCTACGAGCCCTGGGGCTGGGTGCCCTATCACTACGGGAGCTGGGACTACCTTCCCAACTACGGCTGGGCCTGGGCGCCGGGCCGCCAGTGGGCGCCCGCCCATGTCTACTGGTACTGGGGTCCGAGCTATGCGGGCTGGTGCCCGACCGGCTACTACACCAGCTTCTACCGCAACCGCTATCCGTACTTCCGCTCCGGCGTGTACGGTTGGGCCGGCGGCAGCTGGGACCACTACTCGCACTGGTCATTCGTCAGCCACGACTACTTCCGCGGCTACCGGAACGGGTATCGCAACGGGTACAAGGACGGACGCCACAACGACGGCTGGGATGTGCGGCGCTTCGCCGTGCCGCGGGACCAGGTGCGCCGGGCCGGCCCGCTCGAGCGTGGCGTGATCACGACCGACACCCGGCCGCTCAGGCCGGACACCTGGAACGAGCCGCGCCAGGCCATCCGCGTGCTCACGGATCAGCCCATCGCCCGCCGGCTGGAGCGCGGCGACCGCAGTGATCCCCGGCAGGGCGAATTGCCGGATGTGACGCCGTTCATCCAGCGCCGGCCCGACCTGCCGGACAACGTGGTCCGCACCGTGGTTCCCCGTGACCGTGATGGTGACGCCAAGGGCAACCAGGCCGGAACCCGGCCGACGGTGGCCGACCGTCCGGGTGGCGGCACGCCGTGGGAGGGCGGAGTCATCTCCACCGATCCCTCGGACCGCTCGCGGAGAGGCGGCGAGACGCCGCGGGTCCGCGTCCCGGAGGGGAACGTCCAAGGCACCACGCCGAACGCGGAGCGTCCGCGGGTCGGACGGCCGCAGCCCGGTCAGGGCGGCGGCGCTCCGAGGCCCGACAGCGCCGCGCCGGTCGACCGTAACGATCGGGGGGCTACTCCCCGGGTGAGAGTGCCCGAGACGCCGCAGCAGCAGGGCGGTAGCGATACGCCCCGGGCAAGGCGTCCCGAGGCTGGATCGCCCGGCGGCGCGCCAAGGCCGCAGGTCGACGATAGTGACAACCGTCAGACCGGCGACAACGACGGCAGCTCACGGACGCGCCAGCCGCGGCAGGAGGAGGGCGACCGCAACGACGAGGTGAGGAGCCGGAGGCCCGAGGTCGGTTCGCCCGGAGGCTCGCCGCGTCCGAGCCGGCCCGAGTCCGAGGCTCCGGCCGTACGGCGCCCTGATCCTCCGCGGAGCTATGACGCGCCGCGGACCCAGGAACGGGACCAGGACCGGGAGCAGGAGTCGCGGGCCCGGCAGCGCGAGCAGCAGGAGCAGGAGCAGGAGATGCGGTCGCGGACCCAGGAACGGGAGCGCCAGCAGGAGCGCGAGCAGGAGGTGCGGGAACGCTCCCAAGATCGGGAACGCCAGCAGGAGGCGCGGCCCGAGCGCCAGCAGGAGGCCCGCCCGGCCCAGCGCGAGCGTGAGCGCGAAGAGAGCGCCCGGCCGCCTGAGCGCGAGCGCGGCAGCTCCAGAGGGAGCGAGTCCCGTGGGAGCGAGGGCAGTGGTGGGAGCGGGAGGAGCAGCAGCAGCCGCAGCAGCCGTTCCCGGCCTCCGGAGGACGGTGGGCGGTAGGGGCGGAGCCCCGTAGAGAGGACGAGACGGCCGGTGGTGACACCGGCCGTTTTCTTTTCTCCGCTACAATCCCCTACAATCCCCCCGCCAATGCGGTTCTCCACCTTCCTCACCCTGCTGTTCGTCTTCTACTGCGCCGAGGCCGGCGCCCTCCTGATCTTTGCCCCGTGGAAGCCGGTGTGGGAACGCACCATGATGCAGATCCCCTTCTATGGGCTGCGCGTGCTGATGCTCCATCCGGTCATGCGCGGCGCCGTGACCGGGTTCGGCCTGGTCCACCTCGTCCTGGGGGCGCACGACCTCCACACGCTGCTCACCCGGCGGAAGGCCAGTGCCGACGCCGACGTTTGAGCTGCTGGCCATCAGCGACCGGGCCTCCCTCGGCGTCCTCGACGTTCCCTTCCCCCAATGGCTTGCCCGCCTGGCCGCGGCTGGCGTTGGGGCGGTCCAGATCCGCGAGAAGGATCTGGACGACCGCGCTGTCTATGAGCTGGCACGCCAGGCGCGAGGCTTGTCGACCGTCCTGGTCAACGGCCGCTTGGACGTGGCTCTCGCGGCCTGCGCCGACGGCGCCCACCTTCCCGCGGATGGCGTTCCGGTCGCAGCCCTGCGGCGCCGTTTTCCGGCCGCCCTCCTCGGCGTCTCCACCCACAGCGTCGAGGAGGTGGAGCGAGCCATGAACGACGGCGCCGACTACGTGACCTTCGGCCCGGTCTGGCCGACCCCCTCGAAGGAGGGCTGCGTTGGGATCGGAGAGCTGGCGAAGGCCACGCGGGTAGGGATTCCCGTGTATGCGCTGGGAGGCGTTATGCTCTCCCGGTTCGGCGAGGCAGCCGCGGCGGGCGCGGCGGGCGCGGCCGGCATCCGGCTGTTCCAGGGGACCGCGCTGGAAGAGGCCGCGGACGCGGCACGGCAGTGTTTTTCGAAAGGATGACCCAGGTGGAAACGGAGCAGCCCATCACCACGAACCCGGCGCTCGCCGGACGCTTCGCCGTCCAACTCGGCAAGCTGCGCTACCTGTTCCTGTCGCTCGGCGTGGTCGTCCTCGACCAGTGGACCAAGTGGCTGGTGGAGGCCCACCTCCCCCACCACGCGGCGCACCCGGTGATCCCGGGGTTCCTGAACCTGACCCACGTGCGCAACACGGGCGTGGCGTTCGGCCTCTTCGCCTCGGAGGGCCTCGACGGCGGGAGCTGGCTCCTCACCCTGCTGGGGCTCGCGGCCCTGACCGCGGTCGGGGTCTACTTCTGGTACGCGCCGGCCCGCGACCGGCTCCTCCTCGTGGCGCTGTCCCTGGTCGTGGGGGGCGCCATCGGCAACCTGATCGACCGGGTGTCCAGCGGCGCAGTCACCGACTTCGTCGACGTCTACGTGGGTACCCACCACTGGCCGTCGTTCAACGTGGCCGACAGCGCCATCTCCATCGGCATCGTGCTGATGGCGATCGACAGCTTCCGCGCCCGGAAAGACCCGGCCCCGCAGCCGTGACCTCCTGGACGGCCGGGCCCGAGGACGCCGGCGAGCGCCTCGACCGGCACGTCGCGGCCCGCCTCGACGTCCCCCGCAACCAGGTCCAGCACTGGATTCAGGACGGCCTCGTGCGCGTCGGCGGGCGCCCAGCCAAGCCCTCCTACCCCGTCGCCCAAGGGGACGCGATCGACTGCAGCCCGCCCGAGCCTGCGGACGACCGGGTGCAGCCCGAGGAGGGGGATCTCCGGATTCTTTATGAGGATTCCGACCTCGCCGTCCTCGACAAGCCCGCGGGGTTGACCGTCCACCCCGGCGCCGGCCGGCCCACCGGCACGCTCGCCCACCACCTCCTGGCCCGCTACCCCGAAATCTTGGGCGTAGGCGGACCGGGCCGGCCCGGGATCGTCCACCGCCTGGACCAGGGCACCAGCGGAGTCATCGTGGCCGCGCGCACGGCCGCCGCCTACCATCGCCTTGCCCGCGCCTTCGCCGCCCGCGAGGTGAGCAAGCGCTACCTCGCCATTGCCTACGGCGAGCCGAAGCCTTCAGGCGGCATGATCGATGCGCCCATCGGCCGGCATGCATCGAAGCGCACGGAGATGACTGTCCGGAAGGATGGCCGCCCCGCCCGCACCGGCTACCGCACGCTCGCTGCCCGCGCGGGGATCTCCCTGGTGGAGCTCGACCTCGCCACCGGCCGCACGCACCAGATCCGCGTGCACCTGAAGCACCTCGGGCATCCGCTGGTGGGAGATCCGCTCTACGGCGAGGCCAGGTGGAAGGCTCTGCCGAAGCCGGTGCAGCCCACCCTGCGGGATTTCCCCCGGCCCGCGCTGCACGCCTGGCGCCTGGGGTTTGAACACCCCATGGACGGCCGGAGCCTCGCTTTCGAGGCCCCGGTGCCGCCCGACCTGCGGGAGCTTTGGGAAAAGACTACAGGCGCCGGTTGGCCTACAGCAGCTCTTTGAAGGGCTTGTACGGCCGGCCGAGCGAATCGGCCACGGGCTTGTTGGTGATGTGGCCCTTGTAGGTGTTGACTCCCGGGAGCAGGCCCGGATCCTCCGCGACGGCCTGCGGCACGCCCTTGTTGGCGAGCGCCAAGCCGTACGGCAGCGTGGCGTTGTTGAGGGCAAAGGTGGAGGTGCGGGGTACGGCGCCGGGCATGTTCGCCACGCAGTAGTGAACGACGCCGTCGACGATGTAGACCGGGTCCGAATGCGTGGTGGGCCGGGTGGTCTCGAAGCAGCCGCCCTGGTCGACGGCCACGTCCACGACCACGGACCCTTCCTTCATCAGCTTGAGCATGTCGCGGGTGACCAGCTTCGGCGCCGAGTAGCCGGGGATGAGCACGGCACCAATGAGCAGGTCGCAGCGGCGCAGGGCGGCGCGCAGGTTGTACTGGTTGCTGGCCAGCGTGGTGACCACGCCGTGGAACAGGTCGTCGATCTGGCGCAGGCGGTCGAGGTTGGTGTCGAGCACCGCGACGCGGGCGCCGAGGCCGAGCGCCATCTTGATCGAGTTCAGGCCGACGATGCCGCCGCCGATGACCACCACGTCGCCGGGCGGCACGCCCGGGACGCCGGCGAGCAGCGTGCCGCGTCCGCCGTGGATCTTCTGCAGGTAGCTCGCGCCCACCACCACTGCCATGCGGCCGGCCACCTCGGACATCGGGGTGAGCAGCGGCAGGCGGCCCTGGCGGTCCTCGATCGTCTCGTAGGCGATGCCGGTGACCTTCTTCTCGACCAGCACGTCGGTGAGCTCGGGCAGGGGCGCCAGGTGGAGGTAGGTGAAGAGGGTCTGGCCCTCGCGCATCAGGTCGTACTCGGGGCCGACCGGCTCCTTGACCTTGACGACCATGTCGGCCCAGCCCCAGACGCTGGCGGCATCCGGCACCAGCCGGGCGCCTGCCTGAACGTATTCGTCGTTCAGGATGCCGCTGCCGGTGCCGGCGCCATCCTGCACGACGACCTCGTGTCCGGCCGACACCAGCGCGTGCACGCCAGCCGGGACCATGCCGATGCGGTACTCGTGGTCCTTGATCTCTTTCGGGATTCCGATGCGCACGTTTTATGCCTTCCCTGGCTCAGGCGAGCCCTTCGGTTGACGTTGCTCCTTCTCCGGCTTGCTTTCCAGCTTGTCCGCTCCCGTCATCTCCACCCGCCCCTTGAAGAAGGCCCCTTCCGCGATGATGATGCGCGGCGCGGCCGCGTCCCCCTCCAGGCTGCCGGACGGCGCGACCTCGATGCGGTCTGAGGCAGTCACGTTGCCGAACACCCGACCGCCGATCCGCACCACGTGGGCGGTGACGGGCCCCTGCACGACCCCCTCGGTGCCGATCATGACGGTCGAGTCGACGCGGATCTCGCCCTCGACCTCGCCTTCGACGAGGAGCTCGGTGGGGCCGCTGACCTGGCCCTCGATGCGGGAGCCGGGGGCGATATGGGTGATGCGGCGCTGCTGGGACCTCGCCGATGAGGACGAGGATGGCTCCGGAGAACCGCCGGGGGAAGCCGGAACCGAGCCTGTATTTTCACGTCGACCGAAGATCGACATAACCCCTTTCAGTCCCGCGCGCTGGACAGTGGAAGACTCGATCCGATAAAAAAACTGGAGCGGGCAACGGGACTCGAACCCGCGACATCAAGCTTGGGAAGCTTGCACTCTACCAACTGAGTTATGCCCGCCCAAAAAATCTCTGAGCGGGGAGAAATCTAGCGGACGCGCCTGCAACGGTCAAGGGGAAGCTCCCGATTCAGTCCGGGACCCGGTATACTCTGGACCATGCAAGGCTCAGGCAGGGGCCGCGACGGCTCGGACCGCCAGGAATTCCTCTACTTCTTTCCCGATCAGAAGGTGACGGCCGAGGAGGTGCGCCACCTCCTGCGTCAAGGCACCACCACCCAGCGCGCCTGGGTGATCTCGCATCTGCTCCGTTATGCCGTGTGGGACGACATCTGGGCCTTCGTCAGCCGCGACGACGTCCGGGAGATCTTCCCCGAGCTCGACCTCCCCGAGAACCTGCGGGCCGCTTGGGGACGCATGCTCAAGGTCGAGGCGCCGGTAGAAAGGTAGGGGCGCGGTTGGCGCCCCCTCCTCAATCCCCCATCACCATCTCGCCCAGATCCCCCAGGATCGAGCCTTCGCCCTTGCGGTTGCCCGCGCCGCGCGGGATCGCGGCGAGCACCCGTTTCGCCAGGCGGCTGAACGGCAGCGACTGCAGCCAGATCCGCCCCGGACCGGTCAGCGAGGCGTAGAACAGGCCCTCACCGCCGAAGAAGGCGGTCTTGATCCCCTTCACCATCTGGATGTCGTAGTTCACCGTGCTCTCGAAGGCCACGAGGCAGCCCGTGTCGACCCGCAGGGTCTCGCCGGCGGCGAGCACCTTGTCGAACACCGTGCCGCCCGAATGGACGAAGGCGAGGCCGTCGCCCTCCAGCTTCTGGAGCAGGAAGCCCTCGCCGCCGAACAGGCCGGCGCCGAGCTTGCGCTGGAACGCGATCCCCACCGAGATGCCCTTGGCCGCGCAGAGGAAGGCGTCCTTCTCGCAGAGGATGCGCCCGCCGTGCTGCTTCAGGTCCAGGGCCACGATCCGGCCCGGGTAGGGCGAGGCGAAGGCGACCTTCTGGCGGGTGCCGCCGCTGTTCGAGAAGACGGTCATGAAGAGCGACTCGCCGGTGAGCACGCGCTTGCCCGCGGTGAGGAGCTTGCCCATGAGGCCGCTCCCCTCCTGGCCCGAGCCGTCGCCGAAAATGGTCGCCATCTCGATGCCCGGCTCCATGTAGAGGAACGCGCCGGCCTCGGCCACGCAGGCCTCGCCGGGATCGAGCGTGATCTCGACGTACTGCATCTCCTGGCCGAACAGCTCGTAGTCGATCTCGTGCGCCGCGGACCGGACCGGCGGAGGCGGTGGTGCCGCCGACGGCATCGCCGCCCCGAACGCGGAGGCGAGCTCCGGCTGGCTGGTAATGGGGACCCAGTTGGCCATGCCCTCGGAGAAAACGTAGGCGTCCCGCCCGAAGCGGCCTTGGCGGATCGAATCCTGCACCTCGACGGTGGACCACGGCCCCTGCTGCTGCCCGCCGATGGCGACGTACCAGAATCTGTCGTTCATGGGTTTGCTCCCTCCCTCGCGGAAAGTCTATCAGGCCCCCCTGGGACCGCCGGCATCTTGCCGGCTCCGAGCTTTTTTCCTTTGGAGTGTGGCCGGCAGGATGCCGGCGGTCCCAGGGTAAACTCCCTTCATGGCCACGCCCCGCATCCTCTTCCTGCTCTGCTTGATTGCCGTCCCTGCCTCAGCCCAGGAGGTCCTGGAGCTCGTCGAGAGTTTCCCGGTGGAGACCACGCTCGACCATCCCGACCTGCGGGACGCTTACGTGGTCTGGCCCGAGATGATCGACCGGGCGCAGAAGACGCTGGACTTCGCCGAGTTCTACGCCTCGGACGATCCCGCCAACAAGCAGAGCCGCCTGGAGACCGTGACCCAGGCCGTCGAGCGCGCCGCGGCGCGGGGGGTGAAGGTCCGCTTCCTCGCGGAGAAGGTCTTCCAGAAGACCTATCCCGAGCTTCTGGCCCGCCTGGGCGCGAAGGGCATCGAGGTGCGGATCTACGACTTCGCGGCCATCGCGGGCGGCGTGCTCCATGCCAAGTACTTCCTCGTGGACGGCCGCGAGCTCTACGTGGGCAGCCAGAACTTCGACTGGCGCTCGCTCCAGCACATCCAGGAGCTGGGCGCCCGGGTCATCGAGCCCGACGTGGCCCGCGCCTATGCCGACGTGTTCGAGACGGACTGGGCCCTGGCCGGCGGCGGCGACAAGCGGAACCGCACCCGCTCGAATTACCTCTTCCCTGCCGCCGTAGGTGATGCTCAGGTCACGCCCGTGTTCAGCCCGACCGGCTGGCTCCCCGATCAGACGCTCTGGGACCTCCCGCGCCTCGTCGAGATGATCGACCGCGCCACGAAGACGGTGCGGGTGCAGCTCCTGACCTACAAGACCACCTCCCGCGACGGCTCCTACTTCGACACCCTGGACGCGGCCCTGCGCCGGGCGGCGTCGCGCGGTGTGCAGGTGCAGCTCCTCCTCGCCGACTGGGGCAAGCGCAAGGGGACGATCGAGGGGCTGCAAAGCCTCCAGGCCATGGCCGGGATCGACGTGCGGATGAGCACGATCCCTCCGTTCTCCGGCGGCTTCGTCCCCTTCGCCCGCGTGGGCCATGCCAAGTACATGGTGGTGGATGGCCGCCGCGCCTGGATCGGCACCGGCAACTGGGAGGGGGACTACTTCACCCAGAGCCGCAACGCCGGGCTCGTCATCGACAGCCTCGAGATCGGGGACCGGCTGGACCGCTACTTCGCGAGCGCCTGGGGCTCGACCTACGCCTACGACGTGGACGCCTGCGCTACCTACGAGCCGCCGCGCGTGGCTGAATGAAGTCTTAAGGCCACGATCTGGGTCTGCTGGAAGGGCTGGAAGTTGTCGTCGCTCACCAGGACGAGCGTGCGGTCGCCGTCCGGCAGGTCCGGGCCGAAGGCGATGCCCTCGAGGTTGTCCGGGCTCTCGAAGCTATAGAGGAGGGTCTTGCGGACCGGCGTGTAGCTCTGCCCGGCGAGCGACTCCATCCCCGACACTTCCGTGGCTCCGTCGATGGAGACGTGGAAGAGCTGGACCTCCATGCCGACGCCTTCCACGAACTCCCTCTCCAAAGCGAGCAGGCCGCCCTCGGGGAGGATCACGAGGTCCACGAGCCCCCGCACACTGAAGCCGCTCCCCCGCCTCTCGATCGGGTCCAGCACGTAGACGTACTGCGCGGCGGGCAAGTCGGAGTCGTAGCGCAGGAGCCGGATCGGGTGAGTGGCGAAGCGGGCCTCGTCGGGGGCGTCCTGGGCTAGCGCCGTCTCGTTGCCCGTCCACAGGGTCTGCCCTTGTAGATCCAGCGCCTCGAAGCCCGCGTTGATCCGGACGCCGCGGCCTGCCAGCTTGTTGGACAGAAAGAGATCGGGCACGGGGAGCGACCGGAGGGTCTCCCCCTCCGCCGAGACTTCGCGGATGGACGGCTCCTTCTCCGAGGAGACCAGGAGCGTGCCCTGGGGCGTCAGGGCGAGGCCCTCGCCGTCGAAGGACTTGCCGTTCAGCCCGGCGAGGCGGAGGGCCGACCGCGGCACGTCGTAGGGCGAGTCTCCCGCGACCGGAGCGGCGCCACTCTCGGTTACCCCGAACCGCAGCTCGAACACCCGCGCCGGCGTGTCCTCCTGGTTGTCCACGATCGCGCGCCAAGCGTCCCCCTCGACCCGGACGAGGTCGGAGAGGCCGCCCACGGTGAGGCCGTCCACCTTGGAGTTGAATGGGATCACCAAGGGACCGGTGCCCAAGAGAGAGGCGGTATAGGCCGGAGCCGAGCCGGAAGCGGCGGGCGTGGGCGCGCGCCAGCCGCGGTCCGGCACGCAGTTGGACAGAAAGCCGATCAGGGAGAGCGCCGCGAGGTGCCAGAGGACTCTCTTCACTTCGGCACCAGCTCGACCTCGAACATCAGCGGCCAGTACTTGCCGGTGATCAGGAAGCGCTTCGTCTCGGGCATCCAGGCGATGCCGTTCAGCACCTCGGCACCCGCCTGATAGTCGGTGGCGTCGAGCAGGCCCGAGGCGTCGATCACGGCCGTGACCTCGCCGGTCGCGGGATCGATGCGCACGATGTGCTCGGTCTGGTAGATGTTGGCGTAGACCGCGCCATCCACGCACTCCAACTCGTTGAGCTGGGCCACCGGCGCGCCGCCCATCCGCACGCGGACCTCGCCCACGGACGCGAAGGTCTCCGGATCGCGGAAGGTCAGGCGGTCGGAGCCGTCGCTCATGACCAGCCGGGTGCCGTCGTGGCAGAGGCCCCAGCCCTCCCCGGTATAGCGCATCTCGCCGGTCTTCTCGAAGTCGGAGAGGCGGTAGACCAGCGCGATGCCCTCCTGCCAGGTGATCTGGATGAGCCGGTCGCCTACCCGCGCCAGCCCCTCGGCGAAGTACTGACGCGGGAGCTCCACGCGGCGGCGCACCTCGCCGGTGGCGGGGTCCACCTGCCGCAGGCTGGATTGACCATACTGGCCGGCGCTCTCGTAGAGCTGGCCCTCGTGCCAGACCAGCCCCTGCGTGTAGGCGGAGGTGTCGTGCGGACGGGTGGAGATCACTTTGACCGCGAGCCGCTGCGGCCCTTTAGCAGGCGTGGGGGTCGGAGCTGGCGTTCCCTGGCCCGGCGAGCAGGAGGCGGCCATCAGCAGGACGGTGAGCAGCCTCATCCGCCCCACGAGCAGCCGCTCAATCCGCCGATCGGCTGGCCCGGCGGCGGCTCCGGCGGCGCGGGCAGCCGGGCAGTGTCTTCCGGCGGACCCAGCGGGCGCTCCAGATAACGCTGGATCTCGCCGGCCAGGAAGGCCCCGTGCGCGTCCGTCCCGGCCAGGCGCTGGCGAAGGGAGCGGAGCGTGCCATCCACCCGCGAGCGCACGGCCGGGGACGAGGCCGGATCGCTCGACAGGCCGATCATCCGCCGCACCACGACCCACTGGACCGTCCGCCGCAGCTCCGCCCGCCGCGCGTCCTCCTTGCCGGATGTGAACGTGGACTTCGTCAGCGCGTCCAGCACCTCCTCGAAGCCGGGCAGCTTGGGATCGCGGCGGTGGAAGTCCACCATGCGAGCGGCCCGCTCGGGCTGGAGCAGCCCCTGCACCGCCATGTCCGCGGCAGCGGACGCCGCGGCGAGCGGATCGAAAGCCGGGGCCGCGGCGGTGGGGAACATCTCCACGTTCGGCTCGTAGCCTGCCGGCCGCGGAGGCAGCACCGCGAGCACGCCCTCGGGCAGGTCGAGCGCCTCGGGCTCCATGGCATCCAGGATGGCGGCGAGCGCCTTGCGCTGCAGCTCGCCCTCGACCGGCTTGACCGCGGGCTGGCCACTCCCGCCGGCATCGCGCACCGCGTAGGTGTAGTCCAAGCCGCCCACGACCTTGAGGGCACCGTCGAGCTGGTAGCGGTGATGGAAGTAGACCGGCACCAGCACCTCCTGCAGCAGGGCCAGGGGCCGTCCCTGCGCGATGTTGTGCTCGCCGAAGCGGGAGAGCCCGATCCGGCGCACGGCCAGGGCATGGCGCAGCGCCTCGATCACGTCGGGGCCGTTGTCCCAGAGGACCGCCCTTGGGTGTGCTGCTCCCGCCGGCCGCGCATCCTCGTCGGTCAGGAAGACCAGCCCGCGCTTGATCGCGTCCCGCATCAGGGCGTCCTGGGCCGCGGCCTCGTTCGTGCCCGGCGGGTGCTGGCCGTAGGCCCAGCGGATGGCGAAGACGTCCCACTCCCCCACTCCCGTGCCGTAGGCCTTGGAGAAGTCGAGGTTGCCGTCCGGGGTGATCCCCACCATCGGCGCCGGGTAGTCCATGACCGAGGCGCGCCCGTAGGTGCTGGCTGCGAAGTTGTGCGACAGGCCGAGGCTGTGCCCCACCTCGTGCGCGGCGAGTTGGCGGATGCGCCAGAGCGCGAGCTGCACCGGGTCGTCGGCTGCGCCCGTGCCGGTCTTCTCCGTACCGGCGAGCCCCTCGAAGAGCAGGCGGTCCTGCCGCACGCGCAGCGAGCCCAGGGTGACGCTCCCCCGGACCACCTCGCCGGTGCGCGGGTCGATGACCCCGCCGCCGTAGGACCAGCCGCGGGTCGAGCGGTGGACCCACTGGACCACGTTGTAGCGCATGTCCAAGGGATGGATGCCGGGCGGCAGCACCTCGACGCGGTAGGCGTCGATGAAGCCGGCCTTCTCGAAGGCTTCCTTCCACCAGCCCGCCCCCTCGACGAGGGCGGACCGCACCGGCTCGGGCGCGCCGGAGTCGACGTAGTAGACGATGGGGTTCTTGACGCGCGAGCGCTCCGCCGTGGGATCGACCTTCTCCAGGCGGTGCCGGCTGATCCAGCGCACGTCGATGGGCGCGTCGAGCGGCGCCGCGTAGTTGTAGAAGTCGATCCCGTACGAGCCGGAGCGCGGGTCGTACGCCCGCGGCTGATAGCCCGGCTCCGGCAGCTTCATGAACGAGTGGTGCTGGACCACGGTCATGGTGCCGGGGAGCGGCGCGGTCTGGGTGACGAGCGGCCCCGGCTCGGGGGAGGAGTAGGTCAGCAGCGACTCCAGCTCCACGTTCTCGGGGAAGGCCAGGCAGTTGTCGAGGTCGGCGACGCTGCGCGCGGGGTCGAGCTGCCAGCTCCCCTGCCCGGTCTGGCGGAGCTGGTTCACGACGCCATGGGCATCGCGGACCAGGAAGCCGGTGATGTCGACCAGGGCGCGGCCACCGGGATCCTCGGCGGCGATCTCGCCGGCCCAGGCAATCGACGTGGCGAACGACTCGCGCACCGCCCGCAGCTCCTCCGGGTTCTCGGACAGCGCCCGGAAGCTCAGGTTCGGCTGCTCGATCAGGAGCCGTCCGCCGACGCGGCGCAGGTTGACCACCGAGAAGTTGCCGATCTGGCCGCGGTCGAGCCCCACGGGGTTGGAGCCGAGGCCGGTCCGGAGCGCCTCGGTGAAGAGGTAGCTGCCGATCTCATCCGATCCGGCCTTGGCGGCAGGCACTTCCAGCCAGACCTTGCCGGCCTTGCGGTCGAGCCAGATCGTCAGGAGGCCGGCGCGGCGCTCCATGCCGGCCGTCTTCACGGCGACGGTGGGAGTTTCCTGGGCCTCAGGAGCGGGGGGAGCCGCCGCGGACGGCAGGGCGGCGAGGGCAAGGAGAGCGGCAAAGAGGGTTGAGCGTCTCATGCGGCCCGGCAGTTTAACACCTGGGTGCCGCCAACCAGTGGGTAGACCCTGCCAACCAGTGGGTACGCCCCTCCACCCGCCCGTTTGGACTCTCTACCCAATGGGTAGGTTCCTCTACCCTCGCGTTTGAATCCTCCTACCCCGCCGGTAGGCCGCTCTACCTGCTCGTTGAGCCGCTCCAACGAGTGGGTAGGCGCCTCTACCCACTCGTTGGAGCGATCTACCCGCTGGGTGGATCCTTCCAACGGCTCGTTTCTCTATCCCGGGGGCCTGTCCGGCTGCCGCGACCGCGACCGCAGCATGGGCCGCGGCGCGTTGGGGTTCCCAGCCTCCTTGTAGTAGACCGTCAGCACCGCCCGCCGTTCGTTGGCGGAGCGGTTCTCGAACCCGGCGGACACGGTGGTCTTGCCGGTGCCGTCCCGGAAGAGCAGCGGGTCGATGGGAAAGCGGGCATCTCCCGGGGGACAGTCCTTGCCCGCCTCGCAGTTGACGGGGGCAGTTCCTCCGGCAGCGGCAGCGTCCTGAACCTCATAGCGGTAGCCGATGTAGCGCGAATTCGGGGGCAGCTCGAGCCGCAGCATCTGGCAGCCGGCGGGCAGCCCGGTCACATCCCGGCGAAGCAGGGATTCCCGCAACCCGCCTCCGCAGCCCGTGGTGCCCGCGGCGGGCGGCGCGACGACTTCGACGGAGAGGGCCGATTCGCCCGGCTTGCACTCGGGGCAAGCTGGCTGCGTGCCCTGAGGGGCCGGCGCGGGCACGGGGCGCTGTGTGGGTGGCTGGGCAGGACGAGGCACCTCTCTCATCGGCTCCGGCTGGGGTACCGGAGGAGCCGGAGTCGGCGTCGGCGCGGGAGCTGGCGCCGGAGCAGGAGGTTCGGGCCGAGGCTCGGGCCTGGGTGCCGGAGGCGGAGGGGGAGGGGGAGCCTCGCGCTCGATGGGCATCGGAGTTGGCGGCGGTGTCACCGTCTGGGGTATGGGAGCGGGAGCCGGGGCCTCGCGCTCCACGGGAGCCGGCGCCTGTTCCTCCGGCTCCGGCCGAGGCTCGGGCTGCGGCGCAGGAGGTATCGGAGCCGGCTTGGGCCTGACCGGCTCGGACGGGGGAACCGCCGCGGCGACCTGCCGCGGGGGTGGCGCCGCGCCGCCGCGGGCACGCGCCAGCTTGACGTCCATCATGGACACGGCGCCCGGCACGTTGTGCTGGACGGCGTTGACCAACTGCGGCTTGCCGTCTGCCCGCACCAGGATTTCGGCGCGGTAGGTCATGGCTCCCTGACGGCTGACCTCCACGCGCCAGTGCCCCTCGGCGAGCGACCCGATCACGGCCCGGCCGCGGCTGTCGAGCGGGACCGGAGCCGGCCCGTCCGAGGGCTCCATGTCCAGGTACTCCAGCCGAACCTCGCCGCCCGCGGCGGGCTTGCCGCCGTCCTCGGCCCGTACCTCCAGGGATGCCGGACCCATCCAGAGTTGCGCCTGCGCCACGGATGCCGTGAGCAGGAGAGCAAGCAGCAGGGTTCTTCCAATCGAAGCTCGCATCGGACCTGTCCTTTCCACGGACCCGCCGACCGATCCGCGGCCTCATTCTACGCCGCCTTGACTGCAACGCATTGCATTCATAGGATGTAAGGCTCGAATGCCACGCAAAACCTACCAACTCACCGTCCACCAGATCCCATCCGAGCTCGCCAACGCGCTGCAAAAGGAGCAGACCCGCTCCGGCCGTCCGCTCAACGACCTCATCCTCGAGCTGCTCCGCTACGGCCTCGAAAACCTGCCCGCGCCGCAGCCCGAACCTCCGAAGGCGGAGCTGAAGCCGGAGCCCAAAGCCAAGGCAGCAGAGCCGAGGCCAGAGCCCAAGCTCGAGCCCGAACCGAAGCCCGAGCCCAAGCCGGTCAGGAAAGAGCTGGCACATGTCGCGGAGACCGAGGACGAAGACGAGCCCCACCTCTTCCGCGATGCGCACCAGTCCATCGCCATCCCCCAGCACCCCGTCCAGACCATCGACAAGCCGTTCGAATCCCTGGGGCTGAGCCCGTCGATCCTGCGCATCGTCAAGCGCATCGGCTTCGAGCACCCGACGCCGATCCAGGCCGAGGTCATCCCCGTGGCCCTCTCCGGGCGCGACGTGATCGGCCTCGCCCAGACCGGCTCCGGCAAGACCGCGGCCTTCTGCCTGCCGCTGGCCGAGCGGCTCACCCACGGCGGCGGCGTGCGCGGCCTGATCATCTCCCCCACCCGGGAGATCGCCCTGCAGACCGAGGCCTTCCTGAACCTGTTCGGCGAGGATCTCGAGACCGTCTGCCTGATCGGCGGCGTCAAGATGGGGCCGCAGATCCGCAAGCTGGGCAAGAACCCCGACGTCGTCGTCGCCACGCCGGGCCGGCTCCTCGACCACGTCGAGCGCGGCCTGCTGCGCCTCGACAAGGTCCAGGAGCTGGTCATCGACGAGGCCGACCACATGCTCGACATGGGCTTCATGCCCCAGGTCCAGCGCATCCTCGACGAGCTCCCCCGCACGCGCCAGACCATGATGTTCTCGGCCACCATGCCGCCGCCCATCCAGCGGCTGGCCGAGCGCATCCTGACCGATCCGGTGAGGATCGACATCCTCCCCGAGGGCGGCGCCGCCGAGGGCATCGATCACCGGCTCTACCTGGTGGAGCCGGATGACAAGAAGGCCTGCCTGCTGGCCCTCCTCAACAAGGAGCTGGGGAGCACGCTGGTCTTCATCCGCAGGAAGGTGGACGCCGAGTGGCTGACCCGCGTGCTGGTGCGCGAGGGGCATCCGGTGGAGCGCATCCACTCCGACCTCTCCCAGGGTCAGAGGGTGGAGGCGCTGCGCGGCTTCCGCGAGGGCGCCCACCGCATCCTGGTCGCCACCGACATCGCGGCCCGGGGAATCGACGTGCCGGGCATCCAGCACATCGTCAACTTCAACATCCCCGACACGGTGGAGGACTACATCCACCGCGCCGGCCGCACCGCCCGCGGCACCGCCCGTGGGATCGTCTCCACGATCGCGAGCTGGATGGACAAGCCGACGGTCAAGGAAATCGAAGAAGCCCTGGGCGAGGAAATCGCCCGCTGCACCGTCCCTGGCGTCGAGCCCTACGTGGAGATCAAGCCGCGGACGGCGATGGGCAAGGGGCGGCGGACGTTGAAGGTCAAGCGTCGGTAGTAGGGGCGGCCCTTGTGGCCGCCCTCCGGAGGGCGCGATGAATCGCGCCCCTACAAACGAGATCGGAGCTTGGTTGTAGGGGCGACATTCATGGCGCCCTGCTCACCCCTCCGCCACAGGCAGCGTAATCACCACCTCCAGCCCCCGCTCCGCCCGGTTCCTCGCGGTGATGCTGCCGCCGTGCTCCTCGGCCACGCGGCGGGCGATGGGCAGGCCCAGGCCGGTGCCCGTGTCGTGGGTCGAGAAGTAGGGATCGAAGATCCTCTGCAGGTTCTCGGGCCGGACCCCCGGCCCTTCATCCATCACGGAGATGCGGGCCAGCCCGTCCTGCCTCTCCACCTTGACCGTGACCTGGCCTCCGCCGGCGCTGGCCCTCATCGCGTTCTCCAGCAGGTTCCTCACCGCCCGGCCCAGGAGCTTGGCGTCGAAGCGGGCGGGGATCGGGCCGTTCGTCTCCAGCTCCACTTTCACTCCCTCGGGCGGCGCCGCCAGGTAGCCCTCCACCAGCTCGGCGATGGCCGCGGTCAGGTCCCCCGGCTTGGGATCGATGTTCAGGATGGTGCTGTAGGTGGAGAACTCCGACGCGATCGAGCGCAGCTCCTCCACCTGGGTCAGGATGTTGACCGTGCAGCGGTCGAACACCCGGTCGAGCTGCTCGGGAGCGCGCTGGTAGACCTCCCGCAGGTGTTCGGTCGAGAGGCGGATCGGGGTCAGCGGGTTCTTGATCTCGTGGGCGATGATGCGGGCCATCTCCGCCCAGGCCAGGAGCCGCTGGCCGCGCAGCACCTCGGTGGCGTCCTCCACCACCAGCAGGGCCGAGGGCTCGCCCGCGCCCGGGACCGGCACCCAGACCAGCGACCACTCGCGCTCCCCGCCGGGCTCTGAGAGCCGGACGGTCTCCCGGTGCATCTCGCCCGGCCGATGAACGGCGGTGCGCAGGAAGGCGGCGATCGGCGCGAGCCGCACCTCCACCTCGACGCCGCGGTCCAGGCTCTGCCCCACCGAGACGCCCAGCAGCTCGGCCGCCACGCGGTTGTGCATCAGCACCCGGCGCTCGCGGTCGAGCGACACGACGCCCGAGGTGATGTTCTCCACCATCCGCTCGACCACCTGTTTCTCGCGCACGAGCCGCTCCCGTGCCTCGGCGATGCGCAGCGCCATGTCGTCGACCGCCTGCACCAGCGCCGCCAGCTCCAGCTCGGTCGGCGCGAGGTTGAGGGACGTCGCGCCCGCGGCGATGCGGCGGGTGCCTTCGATCAGCTCCATGAGAGGCCGGGTGAAGTTGCGCGCCAGGCGGGTCCCCACCGCGACCAGGAGCAGGAAGAGCCCCACCGTCACCAGGATGCCCTGGCGCCGCAGGTGCGCGAGCTCCTGCGCCGCTTCCTCCTGCTGCGCCAGGAGCGGCATGGAGAGGAACAGCCGCTCCTCTTCGATCGGCGCGCCGGGCAGCCGGAGCGGCGCGTAGACCTCCAGGTAGTCCGTATCCCCCACCCGGTTCGTGCGTGCCGAGAGCCCGAAGCCGAGCAGGGCCAGGCGGGAGTAGATCTCGCCGGGGATACGGTTCGGCAGCAGGCCGGCCGTGAACAGCTCGTGCCGGCTGGAGGCGTAGATGCTGCTCCCCCAGTAGAGGTTCACCTCGTGATGGACGATCTCGGAGAGCTCGATGAGGAGCCGGTCGCCGAGGGCCGTGTCCACTCCGAAGCCGGGCTCCAGGCGCAGCAGCCGCTCGCCCAGGACTTGCTGCGCCGACGCGAGGGCCGCCTCGCCCGCCGACCGCTGCTGGTGCTCCAGCCGGTCTTCCATGGCACCGACCAGGACGACGTTCAAGAGCAGCAGCGGCACCAGGAGGAGCACCGTGTACACGATGATCAGCCGCTTCGAGTAGGAGCGCACGACCCGGCCCAGCAAGGCCCGGAACGAGGCCCGGGGCAGCGACAGGAGGAGGATCGGCGGCACGGCGAGCGCCAGCAGCATCAGCAGCCCCACGCCGGGGTTGGCGGTCCGTTCCAGCGCCCGGAGCGGCTGCAGGAACGGCAGGTAGATCACCTCCCAGACGCCCAGGGTCATGTGGCTGTAGGCCCGCGCCCGGCCGACCGGCGTGTCGACGATCGCCGAGCCTTCGCCGGTGGTCGGGCGCAGGCGGTCGGAGAGGCGCGGCGTCTCGTCCCAGGGCGAGAGCGACGGCAGGCCGTTCTCGGTGTAGAGCGCGTACACCGCGGGCTCGAGCAGCTCCTGGACCGGGTCCGCGGCGGGACCGCCTTTCAGGAGGCCGGCTTCGACTTCCCCCAGCCGGCGGCGGTCGCGCAGCTCGAACCCCGGCCGGGGCATCAGCCAGAAGCGCACCACGCCCCAGGGCCGGCCTGCCAGCCTGATCGGCGCCTCGCCGTAGACCGGGCTCTCCTCCCACAGCGGCAGGCCCAGCTCGCGCCAGCGCTCCGGGCTCCAGTCCACCTCGTTGCCCTGGGTGAGCGGCATGCCGAAGGCGAAGGACGACAACGGCCCCTCCCGCGGCACCACCACCAGCGCCGACAGCGAGTAGGGCCGGGCGAGCGGCGACTGGCGCCAGAGCGCGTAGGCGAGGTCCTGGCGCTCCAGTCCGGCCGGCGCCCGGGGCACGAGGCTCGCCAGGTCGCGGCCGGAAAAGTGGGCGTTCACCTCCCCGCCCAGGGCGTCCAGCTCCTCCAGGGTCGGCGGCGTGACCTTGTGGAGCAGCTCGGTCGAGGCCCAGCGCCGCAGGGAGAGGCGGTACGCCGTCTCCCAGAGCGCCGCGGCGGCCAGGATCGCCATCAGCACCACGGCCACCACCGCGAGCCCCATCCCCATCCGCCGGGCATCCGCGTAGACGGAGGCGGTGCCGACGCCGGCGGCCAGGAGCGGCAGGGCAAAGAGCGGGAAGTCGCAGACGACGGCGCCGAGGAGCAGCAGGACCGCGGCAACCCAGGCCCAGACCTCGCGCGGAGGCGCATCGTCCATCCGGCGGCGCCCCGCCGCGTAGAGGAGGCCGAAGGCCGCGGCGGCGAACGCAAGGCGCAGGCTGAAAGCCTCGGGCTCAGCCAGGATGGCCGAGCCGAGGTCGATGGGCTCGCGCAGCTGCAGCAGCCAGGCAACAAGGAAGAGCAGGAGCGCGGAAACGGCCCCCCGGAGAGCGATGTCCACCGGGCGCGATTTCCACCAGGACGCGGGCGTCCAACGTCGCGAGGCTCCCCAACCCGCGAGCGCCAGCCCAGCGACGAGCACGGCCAGGAAGGTCCACGACAGTCCGGCCGCCATGCCGGCTGCGACCACGCCCGTGAGGGTCAGGATGGAGAGGCGGACCGGACTCTCGTGGCGGGCCGGAGGCGCAGGCTCTCCGGGTAGGGACAGGCCCGGGCTCCGCATCACGGCCAGGGCCAGGAGGGCGAATGCGAGCGCGCCCCAGACCACCTGCCGCGCCCAGGGATAAGCGGGAGGCATCCTCTCGAACGCCGGCTCCACGACCAGGTACGGCGGCGACTTGGAGGGCACGAGCAGCATGCCCGCGAGCGCCTGTTGCGGGCTCTGCACCATGGACCAGCGCAGCAACCGCCCGCTCGGGAAGGGCAGCCGGTCGGAGGGGAAGCTGGCGCCCGCCACCACCCGCCATGGCCGCCGGGCCTGGCGGTCCGATGGCAGCGGCTCCACCGCGAGCAGGGTTACAGCCGTGAAGCTGGCCTGGAATGCGCGTCCGGCGCGGGGCACCTGGTCCGCCGAGGGCTCGTGGAGCAGGCCTTCCCCCGACCAGGCGATGGCCGCGCCGTCGGGATCGAGGAGCAGCAGCGCCCGCCGGCCCCGTCCCTGATCGGCCTGGTCCCCGCGCTCGGACACCAGCTCGGCGAGGCGGCGGAAAGCGCGCATCTTGGCGTCCTGGCTCTCGGGCGCGCTTCCCAGGGCCTCGGCCGCCTCCCGCGCCTCGCCGCGCAGGCCGTCCCAGAGCTTGGCGTATTCGTCCGCCGCGCTCGCCGCCCACTCTCGGGGCGGCATCCGCGCCATGCGCTCGCCGCTCCATTCCAGGGCCAGCGCTCCGAGCATGACGGCGACGGCGATCCCGCCCACCACCTTCTCACGGCGCGGCGGCCCCATCGCCATCCCGGCGAAGAACGCCGTTCCGAGGATCAGGGCGGCCCAGAGCGGCGGCAGGAAGAGCGCCCCCAGGGTGAGGGCCAGCAGCAGGAGCCGCACGTATTTGGAGGTCAGGGCTTCATCCCATGGGCAGGTCCACGCCATGCCGGCGGCCGAACTCCACGGCCTCGGGATAACCGGCGTCGGCGTGCCGGGCGATGCCCATGCCCGGATCGCTGGTGAGGACCCGTTCCAGACGGCGCGCCGCGGCCTCGCTGCCGTCGGCCACGATGACCATGCCGGCATGCAGCGAGTAGCCGATGCCCACGCCGCCGCCGTGGTGGACCGAGATCCAGGTGGCGCCGTTGACCGCGTTGATCAGGGCGTTGAGGATCGGCCAGTCGCCGATGGCATCGGAGCCGTCGAGCATCGCCTCGGTCTCGCGGTTGGGAGAGGCCACGGAGCCGCAGTCCAGATGGTCGCGGCCGATGACGATGGGCGCCTTGACGCGCCCCGAGGCCACGAGGTCGTTGAACACCTTCCCCGCCCGGGCCCGCTCGCCGTAGCCGAGCCAGCAGATGCGGGCGGGCAATCCTTGAAAAGCCACGCGCTCGCGCGCCAAGCGGATCCAGCGCGCCAGCGCCTTGTCTTCGGGAAAGGTCTCGAGGATCGCCTGGTCCGTCACCGCGAGGTCCTCCGGATCGCCGGAGAGCACGGCCCAACGAAATGGCCCCTTGCCCTCGCAGAACAGCGGGCGGATGAACATCGGCACGAACCCGCCGATCTCGAAGGCGCGCTCGACCCCGTACGCCAAGGCCTGGCCGCGCAGGTTGTTGCCGTAGTCGAAGGTGACCGCGCCCCGTTCCTGCAGGACGAGCATGGCGCGGATGTGCGCAGCCATGGTGGCCATGGAGCGCTCGATGTACCCCTTCGGATCGTCCCGGCGGGCTTGCAGCGCCTGCTCGTAGGACATCCCCTGGGGCACGTATCCCTGGAGAGCGTCGTGCGCCGACGTCTGGTCGGTCAGGGCGTCCGGGACGATGCCGGCCGCGGCGAGCTGCTCCAGGAGGTCGACCGCGTTGGCCTCGACCGCGATGGAGATCGCCTCGCGCCGGTCGCGGGCGGCGAGCGCCTGCTCGATCCCGTCCGAAAGGCTGGCGGCCACGGTATCCAGGTAGCGCGTCTGCAGCCGGCGCTCGATGCGGGTGCGGTCCACCTCGGCCACGAGGCAGACCCCCTCGTTCATGGTGACCGCGAGCGGCTGGGCACCGCCCATGCCGCCCAGGCCGGCGGTGACGGTGAGCCGTCCCGCGAGCGAGCCGCCGAAGTGCTGGCGGGCGCACTCCGCCAGGGTTTCGTAGGTTCCTTGCAGGATGCCCTGGGTGCCGATGTAAATCCACGACCCCGCGGTCATCTGGCCGTACATCGTGAGGCCGAGCCCTTCGAGCCGCCGGAACTCGTCCGCGGTTGCCCAATGGGGAACGAGCATCGAGTTGGCGATCAGGACCCGGGGAGCTTCCGCGTGCGACTTGAAGACCGCCACCGGCTTGCCCGATTGAACGAGCAGCGTCTCGTCGTCGCCCAGGCGCTTCAGGGTGGCGACGATCGCGTCGAAGCACTCCCAGTTGCGCGCCGCCTTGCCCGAGCCGCCATAGACCACCAGCTCGTCCGGCCGCTCGGCGACCTCGGGGTCGAGGTTGTTCATGAGCATCCTCAGAGCGGCTTCCTGCTGCCATCCGCGGCAGGAGAGCTGGGTCCCGCGAGGGGAGCGGACCGTGCGGGGCCCGGCAGAGACGGAGGGAGGGGTGGCGATGGTCATGCCGGGTATTCTACTCCGGCCCCCCCGGCTGGAGCCTCCCGGCCCGCGGGCCGAACGGGGAAACCCGCGGGTTGAGCCGAAAAACCCGCGGGTTGGAAGCCTCAACCCGGCGGTTGACCCGCCTGACCCACGGGTGGAGACACAAAACCCACGGGTTCGGACGCCAAACCCGTGGGTTGGGAGGCCAAACCCACGGGTTGATACACAAAACCGGCGGGTTGATATACAAAACCCGCGGGTTTTACGATGCAACCCGCGGGTTGAGAGGCTCCCGCCTCAGTTGTAGATGCTCGGCCGGAATGCCGAGGTCTGCTCCACCATCCGCTGGATCTGCCCGGGCGTGAAGTGGTTCATGCAGACGTCGTCGCCGTAGTTCATGAAGTTGGTCACGTCGTCCAACCCCGGGAACGCGGGACAGGTGTCGGTCCCGGCAGCGCAGTTGCCTGTCGGCTTGGCCTCGTCCGGCGTGTCGGCGACCAGATCGCCGGCCGTGCCACACCCTCCCTGGAATGTGTGGTAGAGCCCGAGGTAATGACCGAGCTCGTGCGCCACGATGTAACCGTGTACTCCGACCTTCGGATGACCGCCGGGCATCAGCGACGGATGAATGACGGCGCCGTGCATGTAGCTGTTCTCGGGAAAGGTGAACGGGTAGTAGGCGTAGCCGAGCACACCTCCCGTCACGGGAAAGTTGCTCGTCTTGCAGGTATAGATGTTGAGCGTGCGCCTGGGGTCCACCGCGAGCCGGCGCTTCATGGCCTTCTCGTTGTTCAACGACAGACAGTTGCCGTACCAGGTCTTGTTGTTCGTGCGGTCGACCTTTGCCAGGCGGAAGGAGAAGGGAGAGCCGCTGAACGCCGCGTTGAGATTGTTTATCAGGGCCGCGATCTTCTGGTCCGAGACGCGCCCCTTCGGCCCGGCGTACACCACATGGAAGGCGACGGGGATCTCGACGGAGCCGGCAAGCCTCAGCTCCGGCCGGGGCAGGCTCTTCACCAGGCCCTCGATCCAACGCGCCGTATCCTGGTCCAGGTCCTCGATTCCGCAGAAGCCTGCCGGAGCCTGGGCGATACCGGGGACAGCCGTCAGAAGCAAGGCGAGCAGCACCAGCGTCAGCGTTCTCATTGCCTCATCCTCCTTGAAGGAGTGTCTGGACAAGGGTCTTCCATTTCAGTGACGGACGCAATGGCGGGCTACCTTCGGATGCGGACGCGCTCCTCTTCGACGATCCAGAGCGCTCCGTCGACCGGTTCCAGCGAGAAAACCCGCATGGCCCTCCCGAATGCCCGGAGGATGGACGGCTTGTCCTGGCGCTTCATCCGGAGCACGATCAGACCGGCATAGTCCTGAGGCGGGTACTGCCTCATGTCCGCGAAACCAATATCGAGAGTGACCACGATACGGCCTTCAGCCCGGCAGACTTCGGCAACGCCGGGGTCGGTCGCTCCGCCCAGATTCTGATCCAGGACCGAGACAGCGTCGTGCTCCGCCGAGCGCAGCATCTCGACCACCTCGACAGGCAGGTTTTCGTCGACCTTGAATTTCAAGAGGGCTCAGACCGGGAGGGCAACGAACCGTTCGCGCGTCAGGTCTGCGGCATAGGCCACCGCTGCCTGGATCGCCTCACGCGTCAGCGAGGGATAGCTGTGGAGGATCTCCTGGATGTCCAGACCGGCGGCCAGATTGTCGAGCACCACTGAGACCATGATCCGCGTGCCCCGCATGCAGGCCTGGCCATGGCAGAGCAAGGGGTCGACGGTAATGTAGTCTCGCCAGTCCATGAGCTCCTCTCCAGAAGGAAAGTATCGCACAGCCCAAGTGCTAGAGTCCCCGGGCATGACCCCAAGACAGCTCGCGCTGCTCTTTACCCTTCTCCTTTGCTCCCTTCCCGCTCCTGCCGTCACCCTCGAAGACGAGGTCGAAGCCTTCCTGCAAGTTCCCTCCGTCGCGGGACGCGAGGAGCCTGCGGCCGAGTTCCTCCGGGGACGGTTGGCCGGGCTTCCGGTCACGAGCGACGCGCTGGGCAACCTCGCGGTTACGGTCGGCTCGGGCACTCCCCGGAGGCTCATCGCCTGCCCGATGGGCGAGCCGGGTTTCGTGGTCAGCCGTATCCATGACGACGGCTACCTCCGGCTGATGCCTGCCAGCGGCGCCCCCTCAGGCGCGCTCTGGGATCAAAGCCACCAGGGGCAGACGGTCGTGATCGGTGGAGCCCGGGGGTGGGTCGTCGGCGCGGTGGTCCTCCCCTCCGTCCACCTGATGCAGGGGAGGTCCGGTCCACCGGAGAAGCCGGTCGCGGCCGACGACTTCTGGGTGGACGTGGGCGCCGAAAGCGCGGAAGAGGCCGAGGAGATGGGCATCCGCCTGCTGGATGCCGTCGCCCTCCTCAAACGTCCAACCCGCCTGGGGAACGGGCTCATCGCTGCGCCCTCTGCCCGGTTGAAGGGCGCCTGCATGGCCGTGGCCGAGGCAGCCCGGAGGCTCCACGCCTCTCCGGAGACCGGAACCACCATCTTCGTGTGGACCACCCTCGACCTGCTCAACCGCAAGGGGCTCGAGCACTTCGTCAGGCGGACGGGCCCCTTCGACGAAGCGGTCCTCATCAGCCCCGGGTTCGGCTGGAAGCTGGACAAAGGCCAGCTCTCCTTCGAGCCTCTCCCCCGTCCCGGCAGCGGCCTGCTCGGCGCCGGAGGCCTGCCGAAAGGCATCCGGACCCAGACGGCCCCGCATCTCGACTTGTCCGACGGCCCGGTCGGACCGCCCGATTGGGGCAAGGCCCGGGTCGGCTTCCTGGGGCTTTCCGCTCTCTACCCGCACACGCCCGTGGAAGCGGTCTCCCTGGCCGAGATCAAGGGGCTGGCCGATGCCTTGAGCGGCGGAGCTGCCGCAAGCACCTCTCCTCCTCTGGCTTCCGCGCCGCCGTTCATGGAGATGACGGGCCATGAGGAAGAGGCCGCTCTGCTCGGGACCCTGATCGCCCGTTACGGCGTGAGCGGCGCCGAAGGCCCGGTGCGGGAGGAGATCATCAAGCACCTTCCGGCCTGGGCAGCTCCGGAGACCGACGCCAAGGGCAACCTCACCGTGACCCTGGGCCAGGGGGATGAGCACGTCCTTCTGGTCGCCCACATGGACGAGGTCGGCTTCCGGGTGAAGGACATCCTGCCGGACGGACGGCTGAGCCTGGAGAACCGGGGCGGGCTCCTTGTCCCGGCCTGGGAGGCCCATGCGGCCCTCATTCATGGAGAGAATGGCGAGAAAGGTCCCGTTCCCGGGGTGTTCGAGCCGCGGGAAGATTGGGCCAAGGCAGACAAGTACGAAGGGGACGGCCCCCTGACGGTCTATGCCGGAGCCTCCTCCTCCAAAGAGGCCGAGGCCCTGGGCATCCGGGCGGGGCACACCACCGTGACCATGCCCAAGAAGATGTTCCGGATGGGGCGCCACCGGGCCGTAGCCCGCGGCTTCGACGATCGGAATGGCTGCACGGCCCTGCTCCTCGCCCTGCGCCGGATCGATCCCGCGAAGCTCACCCGGCGGGTCACTTTCGCCTGGGTGGTCGAGGAAGAGGTCGGGCTCGTGGGCTCCGCGGACCTGGCGGCACGGTTCCCCAACCTCACCCGCGTCCATCCGGTGGACACCTTCGTCTCGTCAGACTCGCCCATCGAGACCGGGCGGCTCGGCTACGCTCCGCTCGGCAAGGGCGCGGTGCTCCGGACCATGGACAACCTCAACCAGACTCCCCGGGAGCTGATCGACCGCTTCCTCGACCTCGCCGAGCGCAACGGAATCCCGATCCAGTATGGGATGACCGGCGGCTCGTCGGACGGCCTTGCCTTCACCGCGAACGGGCCGGAGATGATCCCCTTCTCCTGGCCGGGCCGCTACTCCCACTCTCCTGTCGAGGTCTCGGACTTCCGGGACATCGAGTCCCTCGTCCGGCTCGTCGTCGCCGCCATAACCAACTAGCCATGCCTGTCCTGACCCAGCTCTACCGGCCCTCGCTGGCGCTCCTCACCGATCTCTATGAGCTGACCATGGCCTACGGCTACTGGCGCTCAGGGACCCACACGAAGGAGGCGGTCTTCCATCACCACTTCCGCAGGCCGCCCTTCGGCAGCGGCTTCACCGTGGCCTGCGGGCTCGCGCCGGTGATCGAATTCATCGAGCACTTCCACTTCGACGCCGACGACCTCTCCTACCTGGCCGGCCTCCAGGGCAACGACGGCAAGCCGCTCTTCGACGGCGAGTTCCTGGACATGCTGCGCGGCCTGCGCTTCGAGTGCGACGTGGACGCCGTACCCGAGGGCACCGTCGTGTTCCCCCACGAGCCGCTGATCCGGGTGCGCGGGCCGATCCTCCAGGCCCAGCTCCTGGAGACGCCGCTGCTCACGATCCTCAATTTCCAGACCCTGATCGCCACCAAGGCGGCCCGGGTCTGCCTCGCGGCCCAGGGGGACACGGTCCTCGAGTTCGGATTGCGCCGCGCCCAGGGGATCGACGGCGGGCTCTCCGCCAGCCGGGCCGCCTATGCCGGCGGCTGCCACGGCACCTCGAACGTCCTCGCCGGCAAGCTCTTCGGCATCCCGGTCGGAGGCACCCACGCCCACTCCTGGGTGCTCTCCTTCGACACCGAGCTCGAATCGTTCCAGGCCTACGCCCGCGCCATGCCCAACAACTGCGTCTTCCTGGTGGACACCTACAACACGGTCGAGGGGGTCCGCCACGCGGTGCAGGTCGGGCGATGGCTGCGCGAGCAGGGGCGCGAGATGCTCGGCGTCCGCCTGGACTCGGGCGACCTCGCCTACCTGAGCAAGGAGGCCCGCAGGATCCTGGACGAAGGCGGCTTCCCCGAGGCCAAGGTCTACGCCAGCAGCGAGCTGGACGAGCACCTCGTCGAGAGCCTCAAGATCCAGGGAGCGAAGATCGCGGTGTGGGGCGTCGGCACCAACCTCGTCACCGCCAAGGACGATCCGGCGCTCGGAGGCGTCTACAAGCTGACCGCGGTGCGAGAACCGGGCGAGGCCTGGAAATATAAAGTGAAGCTTTCCGAGCAGGCGGTGAAGATCACGACGCCGGGCATCCAGCAGGTCCGGCGGTTCTCTTCCCATGGCGAGTTCGTGGCCGACATGGTCTTCGACGAGGAGCTGGGCGCGCCCGCTGCGCCTACCATCGTGGACCCCGGGGACCTGACCCGGCGCAAGGAGATCCCCGCGGGCACGGAGCACACCGACCTCCTCGTGCCCATCTTCCGCCAGGGCAAGAGGGTCTACGAGCCGCCGCCGCTCAAGGAGGTGCGCCAGCGCACCGCCAACCAGCTCGCGGGCTTCCACGGCGGCGTCAAGCGCTTCGCGAACCCGCACCAGTATCCCGCGGGCCTGGAGCGCGGGCTGTTCGACCTCAAGACCCACCTGATCCTGCAGGCGCGCGGTTTGGAGAAAGAATGAGAGAGCTGCCCGTTCCCGGCTTCTACGATCCCTCCCACGCTCGCGAGTGGGCCTATGCGCCGGACCAGGAGGCGCTCTTCACCGCGGCCAACGCGTGGCGGCGCGAGCACGGGATCCGGCCGTCAGGCACGGACCGCAGGCGAGTTCACCTGCTCCTGATCGACGTGCAGAAGGACTTCTGCTTCCCGCAGGGGACCCTCTACGTGGGAGGCCGGAGCGGCACCGGCGCCATGGAGGACAGCGACCGCCTCGCCAGCTTCCTCTACCGCAACCTGGAGACGATCACCGACGTCACCTGCACGCTGGACACCCACTATCCCTTCCAGATCTTCTCCCCATCCTTCTGGCTCGGCGAGGACGGCCGGCCCCCGGCGCCACACCAGGAGGTCACCGCCGAGATGATCCGCGCCGGCCGAGTGCGGCCCAATCCGGACGTGGCTTGGTGGATCAGCAACGGAGACCTGGACTGGCTCAACCGGCAAGTGGAGTTCTACTGCGAGGAGCTGGAGCGGGCGGGCAAGTACAAGCTCTACCTCTGGCCCACGCACTGCTTGCTCGGGAGCGACGGCCATCCGCTCGTCGGGGTGATCCATGAGGCCCGGCTGTTCCACGCGTGGGCGCGGGGCTCGCGGAACGCGATCCAGAGCAAGGGAGACAACCCGCTCACGGAGAACTACTCGATCCTGGCGCCGGAGGTGCTGAGGTACCACGATGGCGGCCAGCTCGCGGAGCGCAACCGCCGCTTCATCGAGACTCTGTTCAAGGCCGACGCGGTGATCATCGCCGGCCAGGCCGCGAGCCACTGCGTCAAGAGCTCGATCGACGACCTGCTCGGCGACATCCTGACCCGCGAGGAGGAGCTGGCGCGGAAGATCTACATCCTCGGCGACTGCATGTCCTCGGTGGCCGTGCCCGACCCGGACAGGCCCGGGTCGTTCCTCTTCGACTTCACGCCCCAGGCCGAAGAGGCCCTCGCCCGCTGGGGTGGCGCGGGGATGAACGTGGTGCGCTCGACCGATCCGATGGAGCGGTGGCCGGGGATGTAGACCCTCACCCCTTCAGCCCGTACCGCTCCATCTTGATCGCCAGCCCGTTGCGCGAGAGGCCGAGCATGCGCGCGGCCTGGGACTTGTTGCCGTGCGTACGGCGCAGGGCCTCGCGGATCGCCGACTGCTCGCAGCCGCCCACCAGGCGCTCGAGATCGAGATCCGAAGAGGTGTCCACGCGCGCGGTCGTGATCGTGCCGCTGCGCACCCGCTCCGGCAGGAGGTTGACGTCGACCGGCTTGCCCGCGGGGCTCATGTAGACGAGCTGCCGCGCGATGTTCTCCAACTCCGCCAGGTTGCCCGGGTAGTCGTAGTTCAGCAGAGCGGACATGGCCTTGACCGTGATCCCCTGCATCCGCTTGCCCGTCTCGTGGCAGAACCGGTTGATGTAGGACTGGATCAGCAGCGGCAGGTCCTCGCGCCGGTCGCGCAGCGGCGGCACCTCGACCGTGAACTGCGACAGCATGTAGGCGAGGTCCACGCGGAACAGGTCGCGCGCCGCCACCGACTCCAGCGGCACGCGGCTTCCGGCCACCACGCGCACGTCCACCGGGTGCGCTTCGGTGCTGCCTGACGGCTCCACCTGGCCGGTGCGCAGGAAGCGGACGAGCCGCCCCTGCACCTCCATGGGAAGGTGCTCCACGTCATCCAGGAATACCGTGCCCCCGTTGGCCAGGAGCAGCTTGCCCTCGCGGCGGACCGGCCCCGTCTTGCCCGGCACCTCGGCGCCGAACATGTCGGCCTCGATCTGCTGCGGACGCACGCCGCTGCACGAGGCCATGATGAACGGTCCGTGGCGCCGAGGCCCCGAGAGGTGCAGCGAGCGCGCGAGCAGCTCCTTGCCCACGCCCGGCTCGCCGAGCAGCAGCACGTGCACCGCCGGATCAACCGCGGCCCGGAGCTGCTCGATTACCTGCTTCATGGCCAGAGACTCCCCCACCACCAGCGCCGGATCGAGCGTGAGGTCCTGCTGGCCCGGCCGGCCCGGAAGGATCGGCTCGTACCAACCAACGTGATGGACGAGCCCGAGCACCAGCAGGTGCCCCAGCGTGCGGAAAGAGGTCACGGGCGACCATTCGTCTGGCGTGAATTTGGGGAACGCCGCCAGCAGGGAGTAGGTACGGTCGAGCGCCACGAAGGAGTGGTAGCAGACCCAGGCGGGCCCCAGGGCGAGCTCGCCCTGGAAGGAACCGCCATGCTGGAGGCTGTTGCCGGCATTGCGGTGCGTCAGGAGTTGATCCATCAGCCCCTCGCCGCTCGCCAGCCAGCCCGGATCGCTGCTCACGACCAGCTTCAGGCCGGCGCGCTCCACTTCCCCTTGCAGGAGGAAGAGGACGCCGCCGCCGAAGTCGACCAGCACGTCGCTGACCAGGGCCTCTGACGTAGTGCGGCTCTCGGCGTCGGCCAGCACCCACTCGCTGATGCGGGCGAGGTGCTCCACCATGCGCCCGGGGGTGATCCGAGGGCCCGGCGGGAGCGGCTCGGGCTCGGACACGGCCGGCTTCTCCGGCACGGGCACGACGTCCTCGACCAGGAGAGTCACGCCGCCGACGCGGATCTCGTCCAGGACTTCGAGCAACGCTTCGCGCACCTTGCGCCCGCTGACCAGCGTGCCCTTGCGGCTGCCGAGGTCCTCGATGCGGAGCTCGGTGCCGTCGAAGCGCAGAACGGCGTGCTTCTGGGCCACGCCGGTATAGGGAAGATAAATGTCACATTCGGGACGGCTGCCGATAATCAGCTCGTTCCGAGTGACGGGAAAGCGCCGGACGCCGTCCGGTGCGTAAGCAACTAGTCGAAGCATAGGAGCCGCATAGTACCTGATATCCTCCGCCGCCATGAACGACCTGTTCCTCCGAGCCTGCCGCGGCGAAGCCGTCGAGCGCCTTCCCGTCTGGCTGATGCGCCAGGCCGGGCGCTACCTCCCCGAGTACCGCGCCATCCGCGAGAAGACCGACTTCCTCACGCTGTGCAAGACGCCCGAGCTGGCTGCCGAGGTAACCCTGCAGCCGGTCCGTATCCTCGGGGTCGATGCCGCCATCCTCTTCGCCGACATCCTCCTCCCGCTGGAGGCGATGGGCGCCGAGCTGCAGTTCGTGAAAGGGGACGGCCCGAGCTTCCCGAACCCGGTGCGCAGCCGCGCGGACATCGCCCGCCTGCGTGCTCCGGATGTGGACTCGACCCTGGGTTACGTCTTCGACGCCATGCGCCTGGTGCGCCGCGAGCTGGAAGGCAAAATTCCGGTGATCGGATTCGGAGGCACACCCTGGACCCTCTCCGCCTACCTCATCGAAGGCGGAGGCTCCAAGCACTTCGACAAGCTGCTGGCCTGGAGCTACTCCGATCCCGAAGGGCTCGCCGTGCTCCTCGACCGGATCGCCGACGTCTCCATCGCCTACCTCAACGGCCAGATCGACGCGGGCGCCCAGGCGCTCCAGCTCTTCGACACCTGGGGCGGCCTGCTCGACCTGGAGCGCTGGCGCGCGCTTGCCCTTCCCCCACTCCAGAAGATCGTCGAAGGGATTTCCGGCCGGGTGCCGCTGATCTATTACGTGAACGGCGGCGGCCATCTCCTGGAAGGGATGCGCGAGCTGCCGGTGGACGTGCTCTCGGTCGATTGGCGCCAGCCGCTAAGCCGGGTGCGCCGGGTGGTGGGGAACCGCACGCTGCAGGGGAACTTCGACCCCGCGGCCCTGCTCGGCCCCATCCCCGAGATCGAGCGCCGGGTGGCGAAGGTGATTGAGGAAGGGCGTGGTGGAGGACACATTGTGAACCTCGGCCACGGAATTCTGCCGATGACGCCGGTTGAGAACGCGCAGGCGTTCGTGGCGGCGGTTCAGCGGGGTTGACCCTCACCCCCCGGCCCCCTCTCCCACACGCACTCACACCCGCCCGGGAGAGGGGGAGACTTGCTTCTGCTTTCCAGGGATCAATCCCCCCTTCCGCTTCTTGTGGCATCTGGTTAAACTCTCGTCGTGTTCCCACAACAGGGTGAGACTTGGCGGGATGCCGATACCCGGACGGGAAGCGACCGGCAAGAGGCTGCCTGTCCGCTGGTTCCGGGGCTGACGATCCTCGCCCATTCGGAGGTCCGGCGGATCGGCGAGCGCGCCGCGCTGCTCGACCTCGCATCGGGCCGCGAAGAGCCGCTGTCGCGGCTGGAGCCTTCCTTCGGAGCTCCGGGCGAGCCTTGGCGGCGTCCTCTGGCCGATCCCCATTTGAGCCGCAGTCCTCTATGGCTGCGCCCGGAAGGCAGCGGAAGCGTCCGGCTGTCCTGCCGGGATTCTGCCATTTTCGTGATCGCCGACGGCGAGCCGGTCCGGGGCGAGCGGCTGTTCACCGACCGTGAAATCGAGCGCGGCGTCGTCCTCCTTCTGGCGAACCGGGTGACTCTCCTCCTGCACCGGTTCCGGCCGGTCTCCGAGCCGTCTCTTCCCCGCTATGGGTTCGTGGGTGAGAGCGAGCCGATCCTGGAGATCCGGCGGCAGATCCGCTTGGTGGCCGATCTGGAGGTGCCGGTGCTCCTGCGCGGCGAGACCGGCACCGGAAAAGAGCTGCTGGCTCAAGCCATCCATCAGGCGAGCGCGCGCCGGACCCGTCCCTACCTCGCGGTCAACATGGGAGCCATCCCGCCGTCCCTCGCAGCCGCGGAGCTCTTCGGAGCCGCCAAGGGAGCGTATACAGGGGCCGATCAGAAGCGGCGGGGATTCTTCAGCCGGGCGGACGGCGGAACCCTCTTCCTGGACGAGATCGGCGAGGTCCCTCCCGAGGTTCAGCCGCTCCTCCTCCGGGCTCTCGAGAACGGCGAGATCCAGCCGGTCGGAACGGAGCAGATTCAGCGGGTCGATGTCCGGACGATCGCGGCGACCGACTCGGACCTCGAAACGGCGATCGCCTCTGGCCGCTTTCGCGCTCCCCTGCTCCACCGTTTGAGCGGCTATGAGATCCGCATCCCTCCCCTGCGCGAGCGCCGCGATGACATCGGACGCATGCTCTTTCACTTCCTGAGGCAGGAGCTCGAAGCCATCGGGGAAGCTCACCGCCTCGAGGCCGCGGACCGCCCCTGGCTCCGCGCCTCCCTGGTCGCGCGGCTTGCTCTGTACGACTGGCCGGGCAACGTCCGGCAGCTCCGCAACGTCGCGCGGACGATCGCGGTCGAGAGCCGCGGCTCTGCCGAGGTCCGCATCAGCGCACAGATCGAGAAGCTCCTCATCCCATTCCCCGGTGAAACCCGGCCACAGATCGAGACAGTCGCCGAGCTGGCCTCGGAGCCCGAGCCACCCAAAGCGCCTGCCCCGTCTATTCGGCATCGGCGCAGTCCTCAGGAAGTGTCGGACGCGGAGCTCGTGGCAACCCTCCGAGCCAATCGCTGGGAGCCTGGGGCCACGGCCGAGCAGCTCGGCATCTCGCGCGGCGCCGTCTATCTCTTGATCGACGCCTGCCCCGTCACTCGCAAGGCCTCCGACCTTGAGCGCTCCGAGATCGAGCAGGCGCTCCTGCAGAGCGGCGGCCGCTTGGCCGTGGCCTCGGAGCAGCTCGAGGTGTCGGAGGAGGGGCTGAAGCGGCAGATGAAGAAGCTGGGGCTCCGCTCCTCTTCTCCGCAGCTCTTGCGTTAGAATCAGGCAGCTACTTTCCAATTTATGGAGTCCAACGAGAGGATCGGTCCCTACCGCCTGATCGAGCCCCTGGGGTCTGGGGGTATGGGGAGCGTGTGGCGCGCCTGGGACGAGCGCCTGAAGCGTCCCGTTGCCCTGAAGCGGATCCTCGCGACGGAAACCGAGGACCGCAAGCTCCGGGAACGCCTGCGCCGCGAGGCTGAAGCCGGAGCGCGCCTCAACCATCCCTCGATCGTCCACATCTACGACATCGTCGAGAGCGAGGCGAGCGACTGGATCGTGATGGAGCTTGTTGAAGGGCAGACGCTCCAGGCCATCCTGCGGGAAGGCCCGTTGCCTCCGGAGCGCGCGTTGCGCCTGGGCCGCGAGATCGCCGAGGGGCTTGCCGAAGCCCATGCCAACGGATTCATCCATCGGGACCTGAAGGGTCCCAACGTGATGGTGACCCGTACCGGGCGCGCCAAGATCCTCGATTTCGGAGTGGCCAAGCAGATCCAGCCCGACGCGCAGGAGACGACCTTGTCGGCGCCGGGCATGGTCATTGGGACTTCGTACGCGATGTCGCCTGAGCAGGCCATGGGCTTGCCGCTCGATGCCCGGTCGGACCTCTTCTCCCTCGGCTCTCTTCTCTACGAGATGGTCACCGGCGTTCCGCCTTTCCGGGCCGAGACTTCGACGGCCACGCTCGCACGCGTCTGCAGCTTCCGGCAGCGGCCCGCGGCGGCCGTCCGTCCCGACATGCCGCGCGAGCTCTCGGAGCTGATCGATCGGCTTTTGGAAAAGGATCCCGTCGATCGCCCCGCCAGCGCGGTGCAGGTGGCCGCGGCTCTAGATCAGATCGCCGCGACTGAATCGATGGCCTCGACGAGACCGCAGGCCTCTCATGGTGCGGTCGAAGCTTCGGGTGAGCAAACGGTCCTCGAGCTACCGGGCCGCCTATCTCAGACGGTTCTCTCCATGGCCTCCGAGCCTACCCGGTCTGTTGGGAGCGCTGCTGTCCAGGAAAGTGCGCTGCCCAGAGCCCGGAGCCTCCGCGCCGCGGCAGGGATCGCCGTTCTTCTGCTCCTGGCGCTCGCCGCCGTGTACCTGCTGCGCTCGCAGATAATCCAGCCCACTCCGCATGCGCTCTACCAACAGGGGCTGGAATATCTCGATCGATCTGATAGGAAGGGGAATCTCGACCTCGCCATCGACAGCTTCCAGAGGGTCCTGGCCCAGGACAAGACGCACGCGGCCGCTCATGCAGGGCTCGCGAAAGCCTACTGGCACAAGCTCCAAAGCGACAGCAAGGACCCGATGTGGCTGGACCTGGCTTTGCCCATGGCGGAGCGCGCCGTCGCTCTGGATCCCTATCTCGCTTCCGCGCAGGTCAGCCTCGGTCTGGTGCTCCACTCCGCCGGGCGCTCCGAAGAGGCTTTGCGGCATATCGAACGGGCTCTTGTTCTCGATCCGGCCAACGGTGATGCCTATTACGTCGCCGGCATGATCCACGAATCACAGGCAAGGTTCAAAGAGGCGGAAGCGGCCTACAAGAAGGCTGCGAAGGTCCGGCCTCACAGGTTGTACTTCGACGATCTCGGCACTCTTTATCTACGCTTGGGCCGGACGCATGAAGCCATCGCGGCTTTCCGCCGGAGTATTGAGCTGGCTCCGGATGGATTCCGAGGATACCGTAATCTGAGCGTCGCTTATTACATGCAGGGAGATCTACCACGAGCTGCCTCCCAGCTTCAGAAAGCACTCGCAATTCAACCCGACGCAAGCCTCTACTCGAATCTCGGCACGATCCAGTTCGCGCAAGGCTTTTATGAGGAGTCCATCGAAGCTTATGAGAGGGCTCTCGAACTGCCGGCAGGCGCGAACAACTATGTCGTTTGGGGAAATCTCGGAGACGCATGCCGCTGGTCTCTGGACAAGAAAGAGAGGCGACGCGAGGCGTACCTCCGGGCCGCCCAACTCATCCAGGAGCAACTGCGCTCCACGCCCAACGACCCACGCCTCCGAAGTAGCCTGGCGCTCTACCTGGCGAAACGCGGAGACTGCACCCGGGCATCGACGGAGTTGAGCGCCCTGGAGAAGGTGCCTGGCAAGGACGCGGCCGCCTGGTTTCGCATGGTAGTCGCCTATGAGGTCTGCACCCACCGGGAGAAGGCGCTCGCAGCGCTCGATCAGGCACTGCGAGCCGGCCTGCTCTTGGAGGAGGTCAAAAGCGATCCGGAGCTGCTGGCGCTCCGCGCGGATGCCCGATATCACCGCCTGATCGCTGGACTCTCCACGGACTCCTGAGCCTCAGTTGTTGCCGCCGACGATCATTTCGGGGTCGACGACGAACATCCGCACGTTGTTCGTCCCCCCCGTACGTTGAACGATCAGTGCGACAGTAAACAGAAAACTTCCGGGGTTAACCATTGTCTGTGTGGCGAGCGTCCAGAACGGAACCGGGACAGTGGGACTTAGGGGAATGCTCACCGACGTACCAGCCGGCGCCCCAGTCGTCGTCGCAATTGCCTGGGAAGCAAAGGGAGTGGTGTCAGCCTGAGTGACCAACGCATTAATGAAGTTGAATGACGAAGCGATGATCGTAGTGCCGTCAGTCGTAGACGCTCCGGTGGTAAGATTGAACGCATTGAAATGGATGATGTCATCTTCTTTGATGTCTCTCGGAAAAGCAGACAAGCCATTCAGCATGAGACCGTTTTGAAGATAGGAGGTAGTGTTAGTTTTTTGAACAGCATTGAAATCGAACCCGAGGTCCCAAAAATAGGTGTTGGCCATGATCTCTCCTTTGAATTGTTCTCAGCAGAAAGAGCAAGGTTCGTACCAGCCCGTAAGCCGAAAAAGAGAGCAAAACGGCCCCATTCGGGGTCGTCAAGATTGTCAATGTCGTCAGGGATGTCCGCGAAGGCCGTCTACGGCCGCCTCCCTACCATCCCGAAATCCTGATACCCGAACAACAGCTCATCCAACCGATCGCGTAATCGGTTAACGCGGTCGGCGAGGACACGCTGCTCTTCGGGGAGCTGCGCGAGGTCGATCTCGGGCAGGCGCTCGGAGTCGGGATAGGGACGGAGGTCGAGGCGCTCCACCGGGTCGAAGCCGGCGAGCTCGTACATCAGCTTCAGGCTCTCGGGGTGGACCGGGCGGACGTGGGTCGGGTCGAGCCAGAAGCTGCGGGCCGCGACCAGCATGGAAAGCGGGTTCGGGGTCTCCAGGATCAGGACGCCTCCCGGCTTCAAAGCCCGGTAAGCGAGACGGACCAGGCGGTCGAGCGATGCCGCGGGCAGGTGCTCGATGACATGGAAGGAGACAACACCACCCAGGCTGCCCTCGGGCAGGTCGGCCAGGGCTGCGAAGGCGTCCCCCTCCTCCGCTTCCAGACCCCTTTCGTGGCAGAGCGCCACCATGCGGGCGCTGGTGTCGATCCCGCGGGCCGCGATTCCTTGATCCCGCAGCAGGGCGAGCGCCTCGCCCCGGCCGCAGCCGACGTCCAGGACTGGTCCGGGAGCTTTTTTCAGCCAGGGGAGGTAGGCCGAGATCCGCTCCCGGATCTCTTCCTCGGTCCCGCGATAGCGGCGCTCCAGCTCGAGATAGCCGTGCTCCTCATGGGCGCGGGACACGCTCTCGACAGGAGAGGCCGTTTGAACGACGGAGAGCGCGGCGCCGAGGCTGCCGAGCAGATCTCGGACCTCCCGGCGGTAGCGGTCGAGCTTCTGGTCGGCGCGGGCGAAGAGGGCGTCGTTGTGCCGCATGATCTCGTGGATGCCCTCGGCGTTGAGGGCCTCCAGGTACTCCAGGCGGCGGCGATGCTCGTCTTTGACCTCCTCGGCGCGGCCGAGGTGCTCCAGGAGGATGAGGTTGAAGATCTGCTGGCGCTCCCAGAGGTCGTTCTGGGGCACCCTGACGAGCGGGCGGAAGAGGCGCTTGAAGGCGACCAGGAGCTTGCCGAAGGGACCGCGGCGGTGGCTGCGGATGGGGAACGGGTGGTCCCCCTTCCAGAGCCACTCCCAGTCCGCGAGGTCGCGGGTAGGCTCGTCGAGGAACTCGTCGATGGACGGCGAGCGGCGCTCCTTGGAGTCTTCGCTCGCCGTCATCTCAGAGGACTACTCCTCGGGTACGACGGAGACGGTGATCTCGGCCGTGACGTCGGAGTGGAGGTCGACGCGCACGGGGTGGTCGCCGAGGGTCTTGATGCCGCCCTCGAGATCGATCCGGCGGCGGTCGACGGTGACTCCCTTGGCTTCCAGGGCCTCGGCCACGTCGCCGGCAGTCACCGAGCCGTAGAGCGTGCCGGTCTCGCCGACGCGCTTCGGGATGATGATCTGCAGGCCCGAGAGACGATCCGCGAACTGCTGCGCTTCGCCCCGCTCCTTGGCGTGGTGGGCGTCGATCTTCTTGCGCTGCTGCTCGAAGAGCTTCTGGTTGCCGGGGGTCGCTTCCAGGGCGACGCCCTGCGGAAGCAGGAAGTTACGGCCGTAGCCGGGCTTGACCTCGACGGTCTCGCCGCGCCGGCCGAGATGGCGCTGGTCGGAGAGCAGAATGACTTTCACGCTGGCCTCCTAATCCGTGGTGAAGGGGATCAGCGCCAGGTGGCGCGCCCGTTTGATCGCCTGCTGTAGCGGGCGCTGGTGCGTGGCACAGGTCCCGGAGATCCGGCGTGGAAGGATCTTCGAGCGCTCGGGGATGAACTGCTGGAGCAGCTTCACGTCTTTGTAGTCGATGTAGTCGATCTTGTCGGCGCAGAACTTACAGACCTTGCGCCGGCGGAAGAAGACCTTTCTCGGTCGCGCCATGGTCATACTTCGTCTCCAGTCTCGAGATCGTCGTCAGCCGGCTCGTCGTTCATGCCCATCGCGCCCGGGCCACCGGTTGCGGGACCCCTTCCGGACGGCTTGCGGCGAGCAGCCCGCTTGAGGTCCTCGTCGGTGCGCACCGTCAGGTAACGCAGGATCTTGTCGTTCTGACGCAAACGGTGCTCGACCTCAGGCAGCGAGGTCTTGCCTCCCTGGCTGGTGATGCCGAGGAAGACGTACTTGCCTTCGGTCAGCTTCTCGATCGGGTAGGCAAGCTTGCGCCGGCCCCAGTTCTCTTCCGTGCTGACCTCGGAGCCGCCGGCAGAGATCATCTGCTTGTACTCCTGGATCAGGGTTACGACATCCTCGTCGGAGACACGTGGGTCTACGATGAAGATGAGCTCATAAGTACGCATAGGTACGCTTGACCTCCCTATGGCCTTTGCAGTCCCGCTCGTAGCGGAACAGAGAGGTGAATGATGTCGGTCCGGGGACACACCCCGGCCGGCGATGACAAGGGGAGTGATTATACAGATCGGCGACCGCGGCGCAAGGGGGAGGCGGAAAGAACCTAAGGGACGTAAAGGACTCAAAGGACGAAAAGGACTGGGTCCCGGATGTCCTTTGGGTCCTTTAAGTCCTTTTGGTCCTTTCTGGGCTTGCGCGGCGCCGGTCAACCGTTGAACTTCCCCATCGCTGCCTCGGCGCCTTCCTGCACCCACAGCTCGCAGGCGTCCGCAGCGCGGGCAACCATGGCTTCAACGGCCTCGCGCTGGTCTGCCGGAAAGGGGGCGAGCACGAACTCGACCAGGTCTTCCCCTCGCGGCGGGCCGTCCTCGGGGGAGACCCCCAGCCGCAGCCGGGGCACCTGGTCGGTGCGCAGGTTCTCGATGACGGATTCCAAGCCGCGGTGGCCGCCGGGGCTCCCCGACTTGCGCAGGCGCAGCTTGCCCAGGGGCAACGCCACCTCGTCGTAGACCACAAGCACGCCTGCCGGATCGAGCGCGTGGCTCTCCAGCAGGCAGCGGGCGGCCCAGCCGCTCCGGTTCATGTAGGTCTGGGGCTGGGCTAAAAGAACGTCTTGCCCACCAACAAATGCGTTGCACTCCCGGCGGTCGAGCCGGACGCCCCAGCGGCGGGCCAGCTCCTCGACGACGAGGAAGCCCACGTTGTGGCGGGTGTCGCAGTACCGCTCGCCGGGATTGCCCAGCCCGAGGATGAGCCTCTCCGTTCTCGGGTCCATACTCGGGGAGGACTAGTCCTCGTCCGTCTTGCCCTTCTTGACGACCACGGGCTCGTCGCGGTCCGCCGCTTCACCCTCGGCCGCATCCCCGGTTTTGGAGTGCGCCACGGAGACGATCACCTTGTCGGGCGAGTCGTACAGGGTGACTCCCTCGGGCAGCTTCACATCGCCGGCCTCGGCGTGCTGACCGGCGTGCAGCTCGGTGACGTCGAGCTCGATGTGGCCCGGGATCTGGCCGGGAAGGCACTCGACCTCGATCTCGCGGGTCACGAAGTCGAGCACGGCGCCCTCGGTCTTCACGCCGTAGGAGACGCCCACCAGCTCGACCGGCACCTTCACGTGAACCTTCTGGTCCATCAACACGCGCTGGAAGTCGATATGGACGACCTGGCGGGAGATGGGATGCGTCTGCACCTCGCGGATCATGGCGTGGCGCTCGTTGTCTCCCAGCTTCAGCAGGTAGATCGGGTTCTCGCTGCCGGCCTTCTTCATCAGGTCCAGCATGGATTTGCGGTCGATCTCGATGGCGACGCTTTCCTTGCCGCCGCCATAGACGACGGCCGGGATCAGCCCTCCGGAACGGGCGCGGCGGTTCGGGCCCTTGCCGGTCTTTTCACGCTTCTTGACGTCAATCTTCAGTTCACTCATGGTTTCCTCACTTTATACGAACAGGGAGCTTACGGAGCTGTTCTCGTGGATCCGGCGGATCGCCTCGCCCAGCAGGGGGGCGACCGAGAGGGCCTTCAGCTTCCGCGAGCGCGAGAGCTTCTCCTCCAGAGGCGTGGTGTTCGTGATGAGCACCTGCTCCAGGGGAGAGTCGTTGATGCGGTCGAGCGCCGGGCCGGAGAGCACGCCGTGCACGCCCGCGGCGAGCACCCGGCGCGCGCCCTTCCTGGTCAGGGCGTCCACCGCCTTGGTCATGGTACCGGCCGTGTCGATGATGTCGTCCACGATCAGGGCGTTGCAGCCGTCGACCTCGCCGATGACGTGCAGCACCTCGGCCTCGTTGGGGGCCGTGCGGCGCTTGTCGAGGATGGCGAGGCCGACTTCCAGGCGCTTGGCGATGGCCCGCGCCCGTTCCACGCCACCGGCGTCCGGCGAGACGATGACCAGGTCCGGGATCTCCATCTCGCGGATCGCTTCCAGCAGCACCGGCGCGGCGAACAGGTGATCGACCGGGATGTCGAAGAAGCCCTGGATCTGGTCGGCGTGGAGGTCCATGGTCAGGACGCGGTCGGCGCCCGCGCGGGAGATCAGGTCGGCGACCAGCTTGGCCGTGATGGGCACGCGCGGCCGGTCCTTCTTGTCCTGGCGCGCGTAGCCGTAGTAGGGGATCACGGCGGTGATCCGCGATGCCGAGGAGCGCTTGAAGCTGTCGAGCAGGATCAGGAGCTCCATCAGGTTGTCGTTGACCGGCTTGCTGGTCGGCTGGACGATGAACACGTCGGAGCCGCGGACGTTCTCGTCGATCTGACAGAACGTCTCGCCGTCGGAGAAGTTGAGAGCGGACGCCCGCCCGGGCTCCAGGTTGAGGAAATCGCAGATTTCCTGCACCAGGGACGGATGGGCGCGCCCCCCGAAGATTTTCATGTCTCCCGCCATGTTCCCCCGCTGAAAACAGAACATCGGGACACGCCAATGCGGCGTCCCCCGGAAAGGTGGATGGTCTGCCCTTCGACACTTTCGACTGGTTGGGGCGGGAGGATTCGAACCTCCGGTAACCAGATTCAAAGTCTGGCGCCTTACCGCTTGGCTACGCCCCAGTCTCGGGTGTTCCCACCCTGCGCCCTCGCCCTCCTCGACTGGGGAGCGCCCGGGCTCAG
Source organism: uncultured Holophagales bacterium (assembly GCA_963741305.1). Taxonomy (GTDB): domain Bacteria; phylum Acidobacteriota; class Thermoanaerobaculia; order Multivoradales; family UBA5704; genus DATMER01. The sequence continues at coordinate 2,947,928 of CAVUHL010000003.1, forward strand.
GGCACGGTCCAGAAGGAGTCGCGGAGGTGCATCTCCTGGACTTCCTCCATCGACTTCTCTACTGGCGGCGGAGGGGCTGCCGCGGCTGCCGCAGCCATCGCAGCCATGGGCATCCGTTCCTCCCTCTCCTCCCCCAGCACCGCCGTTGCCGGTATTGAGGGCATGGCCATCGGCTCGTCCCCCCGCTCCTCGAGCACCCTATGGTACTCCCCCAGCACCTTTTCTTCGATCATCCGCCGAGTCTCGTTGTTCAACGGGTGAGCCACGTCCTTGAACTCCCCGTTCTTCTTCTTGCGGCTCGGCATGCTGATGAAGAGGCCCTCCCTCCCTTGGATGATCTTGATGTCGTTGACCATGAAGCATTGGTCAAAGACGATCGAGACGAAGGCTTTGAGCTTCTCTTCCTGAATCGGGAAGACCTTGACTTCTGTGATCTCCATTTCGCGTTCCTCTCCATCCGGGACAAGCGCACGCTCCGGGTGGCACCTTGGGCGACCCGCCCTACGCTTCGGCAACCTCGCCGGATATGGACGGACTCTGGACCGCCCGGGCTCCGGAAGACCGCTTCAGACACGCGCCAGCATCAATGGGACGATTATATACCGATGCCGGCTCCGGGAGTATGGAGAGATACACGCTTTGCGAGACCATTCGAGAGCCCCGCCTCTTCGCAGCGGCGTAAATACTAGAGGATAAAGGCCGCTCTGTCAACTGGCCGGTCTTCAGCGGGGTGGGTACAGATCGCGGCACGGCGCCTCCCGGTAGCCCGCGGGCGGCTTCAGGGCGGCCGGTTCCTGCTTGAGGTCCTCGTGCACGGTCTCCCGCCAGCGCACCTGGATGCCCCGCGTGCGGTCCGAAAGGTAGGCCCAGTTGTCCCGGCGGTTGAACCAGACGGTCGGCTGCTCCTGGTCCCAGAGCCGCCAGCCTTCGACCCGGCCGCCGGCGCTCACTTCCGCGGCCCAGCGCCGGCCGATCTCGTCGCGGTACTCGACCTGCTTGCCTTTGCGCTCCGGCTCCGCCTCGACGGAGGGCTCGGCCGGCACCCGCCCCATGAGCAGGGAGGGCAGCGACAGCAGGGGGAACGGTCCGAGGGCGATCCCGGAGACGTCGAAGCTGCCCTCGAAGGAGCAGGTGGCCTTGCTGCGGTGGTCGATCCAGACTCCCTGCTCCGCGGTGACGTCGAGCGCCCAGAGCGACCGCCCCACGGGGTCTCCAGCCACGATCTGGTAGCGCAGCGGCGTGGCCAGCCGCAGGGTCACGCTGAACGACCCCTCTCCCTCAGGGCCTGAGTAGTGCGCCCGGAAAAGGCGTTGCGTACCGTAGGCGTCCTCGGGGATCAGCCAGGGAGGGGTGGTGTCGTTGGATTGGGGCCTGACCTTCGCGCCAGTGCTGGCGCAGGCGGTCAGGAGGAGCGCCAGGAGAACGAGAGAAAGATCACTCTTGCAGCCGTTCCAGCTTGCGCTGCACCTGCTCCGCGTTGTCATCCGCCAGCTCGAGCGCCCGCCGGTACGCCTCACGCGCCCTCTCTTTCTGCCCCAGCGCCACATACACATCCCCCAGATGCTCCTGCAACGTCGCGTCGGCAGGCTCCAGCCTCACGGCCCTTTCCAGGATGTCGCGCGCCTGCTCGTGACGGCCGAGCTGATAGTAGGTCCAGCCCAAAGAATCGACGTACGAACCGTTGTCCGGCTCCAGCGCCACGGCGCGGCCCACCAGCGACAGGGCCTCCTCGAGGTTCTCGCCCGTCTCGGCATAGGTGTAGCCGAGGTAGTTCAGGGCGGCGTGGAAATCGGGATCGAGCTCCAGGACACGGCGGAACTCGGTCACCGCCTTGCCGCGCTGCTCCGTGCGCTCGTAGGCGACGCCGAGCAGGAAACCGGCCGCGATCGAGTCCTTCTGCTTCGCGGCCAGCCGCTCCAGCACCGGGATCGACTCCTGGTAGCGGTCCAGCCTCTGGTACGCCTGCGCGGCAGCCAGCGCGGACGGCAGGTCTCCCGACTCGGACAGCGAGCCCAGCAACCGGCGGCCTTCGCGCTCGTCGCCCGAGCGGAACAGCACCTCGGCCCGGCGGCTCTGGATGGCCGGCGACTCGCCCCCCTTTTCGAGGGCGGCATCCAGGGCGGCAAGCGCCTCGGCATGGCGGCCGGCGCCGACCAGGGCCTCGGTGCGCATCAGCAGGGTCTGGTTGCGCAGCGACTCGTCGGCAGGTGCCTGTCCCTGGGCGGCCTGTCCCTGGCCGAACTGCGCCAGGGCCTTCTCGGCCTGGTCCCACTCCTTGGCATCGAGGTGCGCCTGCACCAGCTCCATGCGCACGTCGCGCTCGTCGTCTGCCTTCCCCTCCTTGGCCAGGCGCTCGGCCAGCTCGAAGAGCAGCTTCGCGGCATCGGGCCGGCGCCCTTCCCGCTGCATCACCCGGGCGACCGTGAGGGCGAGGGGGACGTTGTCCGGCTGTGCCACGCGGAGCGGGTCGAGCAGGTCCAGGGCTTCGCTGTGCCGCCCCTCGGCCGTGAACACGAGCCCCTTGACCAGCGAGAGGAAGGGCCGGTCCGGTCCGGTTTCCCCCTGAGCGCCGAGGAGGGCGTCCGCGGTCTCCAGGGCGGCCTTCAGCTCGCCCGTGCGGTAGAGCTCCCAGGCGAGCTGGCGGCGCAACCGCGCCTCTTCGCGCACCGGCTCCGGAGCGCCGCGCAGGGTGTCGACCGCGGAGCGGTGATCGCCGCGCTGGCTCTGCAGCTCGACCAGGGTGAGCCGGGCCTCCAGCGAGCCGGGATCGAAGCCGAGGATGTCGCCGAGCACCTTTTCGGCCTCGGCCGACTTTTCCGCCCGCAACAGCGCTTCCACCAGCAGGGCGTAGGCCATGCGCTGCTGGGGCAGCCGCGTGACGAGGTCGCGCAGGACCTCGGCCGCCTTCTCGGGCTGGCGCTGGTCCATGTAGATCTGGCCCAGGGTGAGGGCCGCCTGCGGATCCTCGGGATCGCGCTTGCGTACCGTCTCCAGCGCCTCCTGGGCGGTGGCGAGCGCCGCGGGGTCCTGGGCGGAGAGCTCGAGGTAGACCTCGCCCACGGCGCGCAGCACATCGAGGTTGTCCGGCGAGATCTCCCGCGCCTTGCCCAGCGTCTCGGCGGCGCGCTGGAGGTACTCTTCGCGGACGCCGGGAGCGCGCGAGTACTGCGCCAGGCGCGCCAGGAGCTGGCCGTGCTCCAGGCGCACGTAGGGCGAGTCGGGAGCCAGGCGCTCGGCCTCCTGGTAGGCGGTCAGCGCCTCGGGCAGCGAGCCCTCCACCGATAGCAGCTTGGCCAGGGCAAACTGATATGCTGCCGTCGATTGAGGCTCCGACAGAGAAACGGGCGCAGGAGGGCTCACCGGCTGCGGAATCTGCGCAGCCACTGCCTGGCAGACCAGGAGCTGGCAGGACAGCAGGGCGATCGGGAGCGCGATAGAGAAATCCTTCACAGCACGCAGGATATCAGCGGCGGGAGCCGCTTTACAAGGCCGCCGGGCCGCCTCTATAATGACGCCTTATCAGTTAAGTTGCCTAAGATGAACAGGTTAGAAGCAAGCGGATCGAAGAGGCAGAGAGGATAGCGCAGGCTTTTCACGCATGGGCAAGCTCGGACAGCTCCTCGTAGCGCGCGGCTGGATCACGGTCCAGCAGCTCAACCGCGCCCTGACGACTCAGCAGGTGGTCGGCGGCCGCCTTGGCACCTGCCTCATCGAGATGGATTCCATCACCGAGGACAACCTCCTCAAGGGCCTCTCGGAGCAGCACGGCGTGCCCACGGTCAGCCTGGACGACCTGCGCGGCATCCCCGAAGAGGTGATCGCCCTCCTCCCTGACAAGCTCGCCCGCCGCTGCCGCGCCGTCCCCTTCCGCGTCGTGGGCTCCCGGCTGGACGTGGCCATGCTCGAGCCGCGCAACCTGGCCCTCCAGGACGAAATCGCCTTCGCCTCGGGCAAGCGGGTCATGGTCCACGTGGCCCACGAGGTGCGGATCATGGAGGCGTTGGAGCGCTACTACCGCGAGGAGTCCTCGTCGCGGTTCAGCATGCTGGCGGAGCGCCTGACCCGCGCCCGCTACCTCTGGGACCGCGACAAGCAGCCCGAGCCGCCGAAAGCCGCGGACGAGCTGGGCCGGCTGCCTCCGATGGTCCGGCCGGCGATCCAGCGTCAGGCCGCCCCGGCGGCCCCGGCACCGGTTGCCGCTCCCCCACCGGCGCCCGCGGCGGCACCTGCGCCTCGACCGCCATCGATCCAGACCGTCTCGATGACCGAGGAGGAGAGGGTGGCGCTGAGCGTCCTCTCCAAGCCCGAGGCGGCTGCCCCGCCCCTCCCCACCCTGGCCTCGATCGACGAGGTGGAGGCGGCGTTCACCCGCACCCACGACCGCGAGGAGGTGGCGCGGATCGCGCTGAGCTTCCTCGCCCGCAATTACCGCCGCGCGGCCCTGTTCCAGGTCGGCAAGGACAAGGTCTCCGCCTGGATGGGCCAGGGCGAGCTCGACCTCCCGATCTTCCAGAAGTTCACCGTCAGCCACGACCAGCCGTCCCTGTTCATGAACCTGCGCAACGGCAGCAGCCTGCACTTCGGCCCACTGCCGCCGATGCCGGCCCACCGGGAGCTCGCCCGCGCCTGGGGCGGCGAGCTGCCCAGGGATGCCGTGGCGCTGCCGGTGCGCATCAACGACCGCATGGTGGCCGTGCTCTACGCGGACGGCGGGCTCAAGGCGGTCAAGACCACCGCCGGCATGGGCGGGATCGACCTCCCCCACCTGCAGCGCCTCGCCGCCGCGACCGGCTCGGCCCTGGAGCGTTGTATCCTTCACAGGAAACGCGCCGAGGCGAAGTCGTGAAAGGTTTTGTTTCGTTGACACATGTAGGACCCATTGTTAGACTCTGCGCCGCCTCGGAGCACTCATGATCAAGTCGGATATCGTAGACCGCGTTGCGGAGATCACGGACGTACCCCGGGTGAAAGCCGCCCAGGCCGTGGATACCATCATCGACGCCATGAAGGACGCGCTCTGCGATGGCAAGCGCATCGAGCTCCGCGGGTTCGGAGTCTTTCAAGTGCGCGACCGCAAGAAGGGTGTGGGGCGCAACCCCAAGACCGGCGTCGAGGTGGCGATCTCCCCCGGCAAGACGGTCCGATTCAAGCCCGGCAAGGACCTGAAGAATCTCTGAAACAGAGGGACCGCGGCCCATTGGCCCGACGCTGGTGCCTGAGCTGCTGCCCTCGCACGGCTACGCCCCCGCCTCCTGGACACCGCCCCCGCCGTCACCTCCGTCGGAATACCAGCCGCGCTGGTTCCTGGCCTTCACCCTCTTCGCCCTGACCTTCCTCTGCACCACGACCCTCGGGCCGGTCTTCTGGGCAATGACCCGGACCGACGTCCTCACTCCCCACGAGCCGCTCCTCACCCCCACGCTGGCGGCGGCCGTCTGGACCGATCCCGAGATGCTCGAGCTCGGCCTCTCCTTCTCGGTTCCAGCCCTGTTGATCCTGCTGGCGCATGAGCTGGGGCACTATGTGGCCTGCCGGCGCTACCGCCTGCCCGCGACGCTGCCCTACTTCATCCCCCTTCCGACCATGCTGGGGACGCTCGGCGCGTTCATCCGCATCCGCGCTCCGCTGCGCGACCGCCGGGAGCTGTTCGACGTGGGCGTCGCCGGCCCGATCGCCGGCTTCGTGATGCTGATCCCGTTCCTGATCTACGGAGTCGCCCAATCGGAGCCCGCGCAGCTGCAGCTCCGTCCGGGCGAGATCATCTTCCTGCCCGGGGAGAGCCTGGCCGTCGACCTGGTAGGCCGGGCCTTCCATGGACCCTTGGGGGAGGGAATGGTCCTGAACCTCCATCCCTTCGCCCTGGCGGCCTGGTTCGGGCTCCTGGCCACCTCGATCAACCTCATCCCTCTCGGGCAGCTCGACGGCGGGCACATCCTTTACGCCCTGTCCCGGCGCTGGCAGCGGCGGCTGGCCCCGCTGGTCTGGATCGGGCTCGCGGCGGCCGGCTTCCTCTGGCCTGGATGGTGGGTCTGGTGCGTGCTGTCGCTGGTGTTCGGCATCTTCCATCCCCGGCTTCAGAACGAGGCCCTGCCGCTCACCCGGGGGCGCAAGCTCCTCGCCGCCACGGCCCTCGCGATCCTCATCCTCTCCTTCATGCCTCGGGGGCTCGCCCAGGTGGGGGCTTTCGACGCGCCAAGGCCATCCGGGGAATGGGTTCAGAAGTCCACGACGAAGGTGACCGGCCCGTCGTTGACCAACGACACCTCCATGTAGGCCTGGAAGCGCCCGGTCTCCACCCGGAAGCCCCGGCTCCGCAGATCCGCCACCAGTGCCTCGACGAGCGGCGCGGCTTCTTCAGGAGGCGCGGCATTGTCGAAGGACGGCCGCCGTCCCCGGGCCAGCGATCCCGCCAGGGTAAATTGGGAGACCACCAGGAACGCCCCCCTGGCCGCGGCCACGTCGAGGTTCATCTTTCCAGCCTCGTCCCCGAACACCCGCAGGCCGGCCAGCTTCTCCGCCGCGGCGCGCACCTTATCGATTCCGTCGCCCTTCTCCACCCCGGCGAGGACGAGAAGACCACGGCCGATCTCCCCGATGATTCCTCCTTCGACCCGCACCGCCGCCGAGCTCACCCTCTGAATGACCAGTCGCATCTTCCCGCCCCTTTTTCTCCGCCTTGCGGACCTCTCCCATCCGGCCGCGTGTGATAGCGTAGCCGGTCAAAATCGGGGAGGATTCGGAGCATGTTGAACAAAGTCATCCTGATCGGCAACCTCGGCAAGGACCCCGAGGTGCGGTCCCTGCCTTCGGGTCAGCCGGTCGCGACCTGGACGATGGCCACGAGCCGGCGCTGGCGCGACAAGAACGGGCAGAAGCAGGAGCAGACGGAGTGGCACCAGATCGTCTGCTTCGGCAAGCAGGCGGAGATCGCCGGCCAGTACCTGACCAAGGGCAAGCAGATCTACGTCGAGGGCCGCATCCAGACCCGCTCCTGGGACGACAGGAACAGCGGCGAGAAGAAGTACCGCACCGAGATCATCTGCGACAACTTCCAGATGCTCGGCCAGCGCGGCGGCGACTTCGAAGGCTCCGACCGCCAGGGCGCCCAGTCCGGTCCCACCTATGACGAGGGGAGCTACGGCGGCGGCGGTGGCGGCGGCGGCGCGGACATCGAGGACGACGACATTCCGTTCTAGGCCCTCCCCTGTTTTCCAGGCCCCCAAGCTCCAGCGGGGGACGCGCGGGCTCGGGCGGCGGCGGCCCGAGCTCCAGCGCGTCGTCGCGAAGCTCCAGCGGCTGCGACCGTGCTCCGGCGGCTCCCGCCGAGGGCCGGGCGGCTGCCGCGCAGGGTCTTGCACGAGCCGCCCGGGGTCGAGCGGCGGCGGCTGACCCTCCAGCGGCAACGCTCGGGCGTGGTGGGCACCGGCTGGAGGCCGGGTGGCAGCGTCTGGAGGCCGGGCGAAACGTGACGGAGCTCGAGCGGCAGCGTCTGGAGGCCGGGGGAAACGCGCTGGAGGTCGAGCGCATCCGCTGGAGGTCGAGCGGCACCCTGTCGCGCTCGAGCGGAACCCTCTGGGGCTCGGGTGAGACGCGCTGGCGGTCGAGCGATGCTCGCCGCGGCTCGCCCGTATATCCTTCGGAGACAATCTCATGCCAACTCACGTACGCCGATCCTTCGCCGTCTGCCTGCTCGTCCTTCCCTTCCTGATCCTCGGCCAGGCGGCGCCAGCCTTAGCGGCCGCATTGACCTGGGCCGGACCCGATGGCGGCCAGGTCAACGCCCTCGTCCTGCAGCCGGGAAGCTCCAGGATCCTCTACGCCGGCACGCGGGGCGGCGTGTTCAAGAGCTTCGACGGCGGCGCCACCTGGCTCCCTCCCGGCGACGGGCCGCCCCTCACGAACGTGCTGAGCCTCGCCGTCGATCCCGCCCGTCCCGCCACCGTGTATGCCGGTCTGGAGCAGGGCGGTGTCCACAAGAGCAGCGACGGTGGCGCGCACTGGTTCGATATCGGAGGGGGCTTGCCCGTGCAGCTTTTCCAGCCGAGCGTGCGCTCCCTGGTCGTCACGCCCTCCGGCGCGGTCTACGCCGGTACCGATCTGGGCGTGTTCCGCAGCCTGAAGGGCGACGACTTCTGGCAACCGCTCAACCGGGGACTGCCGCAGGGCGCCAGCGTCTACTCCCTGGAGATCGATCCGTCCCGGCCGCAGAGGATGTATGCCGGCCTGCCCTTCGGGGGGCTCTACCGGAGCAACGACGGCGGCGCCCGGTGGACCCGCCTCATAGGCGCGGCATTTCCCGTGCAGGACATTGCCGCCTCCCCGGCTTCGCCGAACGCCGTCTACGCCGCCCTCACCAACGGCGTAGTCCGGAGCTTCGACTCCGGGGCCACCTGGCTCCCTCCGGGACAGGGCTTGACGGGCTATCTGACCTCCCTGGCCGCGCACCCCACCCTGCCCGGGACCGTCTACGCCGGCAGCTCGGATGGGGTTTTCCGGAGCGATGACAGGGGCGCGACCTGGGCACGTGTGAGCGATGGGTTGAGCGATCCCTCGGTGCATACGCTGGCGATCGATCCGGCTCATCCCGCCACCCTCTGGGCCGGAACGGCCAGCATTTCCCGTCTGGGCGGCGTGTTCCAGACCGTCGACGCCGCGGCTCGCTGGTCGTTCAGCAGCAACGGCCTCGCCGCCCTGAGCATCCGGTCGCTGGCCATCGACCCACACGATCCGAGCACGCTCTTCGCCGCCCTCGGCAGCCTGGGCCTCATGCGCAGCCGGGACCATGGGCTCCACTGGACCCCGTTGCCCGTGCCTGAAGGGGAGATCATCTGGGACGTGGAGGTCGATCCCGTGGTTTCGTCGACCGTCTACGCCGCGATCACCCTCAACGGGCCGCTCCTCAAGAGCACCGACGGCGGCGACACCTGGGCACGGCACGGCACGTCTCCCGGCGGCCTCATGGAGATCGAGATCGATCCAGCCAATCCCTCCATCATGTACGGCGGCGAAGGCTTCAGCGGGTTTTACAAGAGCACCGACGGCGGCGCGACCTGGGTCCGCAGCCCCTCGTCCCCGTTCGTCTCCCCCCGCCAGATCGTGATCGCGCCCGGGGTCCTTTATGCGATCGCCCAGCTGCCGCCCGTCAGCGGCACGCCCGGAGCCAATCTGAGGCAGATGTTCCGGAGCCTGGACGCGGGCCAGACCTGGCAGGTCGTGATCCACTTCGACCAGGGCCCTCTCACCCTGGCCGTCAGCCCGTCGGACCCGAAGACCGTCTACGCCGCCCTCCGCAATGGAATGATCCAGCGCTCGACGGACGGCGGGGACACCTGGCAGGGGATCACCGCGTTCAGCGGCGTGGCCTCCCTGGCGGTCGCTCCTGGTTCTCCGGAAACTCTCTTCGTGGCCCTCTCCGGACAGGGCGTCTATGCGACCACGGACGGCGCCAACTGGATACCCGTGATGCGAGGGCACGCGGCGCTCTCCTTCGGCGAGGTCTTCCTCGATCCCCAGGATCCTGAGCGGCTCTACGTGGCCGCAATCAACCGCGGCATCCTCGCCCTCCACGAGCCGGAGGAATGCGAGCCGGGGCCGGCGACGCTCTGCCTCCAGGGGGGCCGCTTCAAGATCGAGGCCGCCTGGACCGACTTCCTGGGGGGCACCGGCGCCGGCCAGCCGATCCCCATGACCCATGAGACCGGCGGGCTCTGGTTCTTCGAGCCCACCAACGTGGAGCTGGTCGTGAAGGTGCTGGACGGCCGCGACACCAACGGCAGGTTCTGGGTGTTCGTCGCCTCGCTGACCAGCGTGGAATTGACTTTGACCGTGACCGACACCGAGGCCGGCACGCAGAAGGTCTACTACAACCCGCCGGGGCACATGGCAAGCTTCGCGGATACGGAGGCATTTCAATGACTGCTCGACGCTACCCCATGCTCGCAGCTCTGCTCATCCTTCCCTTCCTGATCCTCGGCCAGGCCTCGCCGGCCGCCGCGAAGGCCTTTACCTGGGCCGGGCCCCATGGCGGTCCGGTCAACGCCCTCGTCCTGCAGCCGGGAAGCTCCAACATCCTCTACGCCGGCACCCCGAGCGGTGTGTTCAAGAGCGTCGACGGCGGAGCCACCTGGTTCCCTGGCGAGGGGCCGTTCGGGAACGTGCTGAGCATCGCCGTCGATCCCGCCAATCCCGCCATCGTTTACGCCGGCCTGGACCAGGGTGGTGTCCACAAGAGCACCGACGGTGGCGCACACTGGACCGATATTGGAAGGGGCTTGCCCGTAAAGCCCCACCCGCGGCCGAGCGGGCACTCCCTGGTGGTCACGCCCTCTGGAGCGGTCTACGCCGCCACCACGAATGGCGTGTTCCGGAGCAACAAGGGCGATGGCGTCTGGAAGCCGCTCAACGAGGGGCTGCCGCAAGAGCGGATCGTCTTGTCCCTCGATGTCGATCCGTCCCGGCCGCAGAGGCTGTATGCCGGCCTCCTCACCGGGGGGCTCTACCGGAGCAACGACGGCGGTGCCCACTGGGCCCACCTCAGCGACATACGCGTGCCCCTGCCCGTGGTATCAGACATTGCCGTCTCCCCGGCTGACCCGAAGGCCGTCTACGCCGCAACGATCAACGGCGTAGCCCGGAGCTTCGACTCCGGGGCCACCTGGCTCCCTCCCGGACAGGGCTTGACAGGCTACGCGATCTGCCTGGCCGCGCACCCCACCCTGCCCGGTACCGTCTACGCCGGCACCTTGTTCGGGGCATTCCGGAGCGATGACCGGGGCAAGACCTGGGTGAGCGTCAGCGAGGGGTTGAGTGAATCCGTCTATACCCTGGCGATCGATCCGGCTCATCCTGCCACCCTCTGGGCCGGAACGGACACCAGCGGCGTGTTCAAGACCATCGACGGCGCGGCGCACTGGTCGTTCAGCAGCAACGGCATCTCCGCCTCGGGTATCCGGTCGCTGGCCATCGACCCGCACGATCCAAGCACGCTCTTCGCCATCAGCGGCTCGGGCCTCTCCCGCAGCCGGGACCGGGGGCTCCACTGGACCCCGCTGCTCGAGTCCGCAGGGACGCTGATCTGGGACGTGGAGGTCGATCCCGTGGACCCGTCGATCGTCTACGCCGCGTCCAACCTCCTTCAGCCGCTCTTCAAGAGCACCGACGGTGGCGACACCTGGACCCAGTACGGCACGTCTCCCGGCGGCGGCATCGAGATCGAGTTCGAGATCGATCCGGCCAACCCCTCGGTCTTTTACGGCGGCGCCGGCTACAACGGGTTCCACAAAAGCACGGATGCCGGCCTGACCTGGACCCGGAGCCCATCGTTCCCGGACGTCCAGCCCGCGCAGATCGTGATCGCGCCCGGTGTCCTTTATGCGATCGCCACGTCAGGAGCCAACCTGAACCAGATGTTCCGGAGCACGGACGCGGGCCAGACCTGGCAGGTCGTGATCGACCTCGACCAGATCCCCGTCAACCTGGCCGTCAGCCCGTCGGACCCGAAGACGGTCTATGCCGCCCTCCTTGATGGCACGATCCTGCGCTCGACGGACAGCGGGAGCACCTGGCAGAAGGTCAACACCCTCCTCCACGTGGCCTCCCTGGCCATCACTCCCGGCGCTCCGGAAACGCTCTACGCGGCCTTGTCCGGACAGGGCGTCTATGCGAGCACGGACGGCGGCGCCAACTGGATCCCCGTGATACAGAACGCCGGGCTCTCCTTCGGCGAGGTCTTCCTCGATCCGCAGGACCCCGAGCGGCTCTACGTGGCCACGGGCAACCGCGGCATCCTCGCGCTCTACGAGCCGGAGGAATGCGCGCCGGGGCCGGCGAAGCTCTGCCTCCAAGGGGGACGCTTCCAGGTCGAAGTCGCCTGGACGGACTTCCAGGGCAACGACGGCCTGGGCCAGACGATCCCCCTGACCAACGAGACGGGGGGATTCTGGTTCTTCGACCCGGCCAACGTGGAGCTGGTCGTGAAGGTGCTGGACGGCCGCGGCACGAACGGCAAGTTCTGGGTGTTCGTGGCGTCGCTGACCAGCGTGGAGCTCAGCCTGACCGTGACCGACACCGAGACCGGCCAGCAGAAGGCCTACCACAACCCGTCAGGGCACATGGCGAGCTTCGCAGACACGGAGGCCTTCTAGGCGTACAGGCGCTCGATCTCGTCCGCGTACTTCTCGTAGATCACCCGCCGCTTGAGCTTCATCGTGGGGGTGAGCTCGCCCCCCTCGATGCTCAGCTCCTCGGGGAGGATGATGAAGCGCTTGATGGTCTCGTAGCGCGCCAGGGTCTTGTTGACCTCTTCCACCTGCCGCTCCAGGTGCTGGTGGAAGATGGCGCAATTGGCCAGATCCTTCGGCTCGCGCACGGGGCTGCCGGCGGCCTCGGCCTCGGCAGTGGCCCGCAGCGGGTCGAGCGTGACCAGGGCCGCCAGGTAGTTGCGGCGGTCCCCCAGGACGACCGCCTGCGAGACGACCGGGATCTGCTTGAGCTTGCTCTCCAGGATCTGGGGGCCGATGTTCTTGCCGCCCGAGGTAATGAGCAGCTCCTTCTTGCGGTCGGTGATGCGGAGGAAGCCTTCCGGATCGATCTCGCCGATGTCGCCCGAGTGGAGCCACCCGTTGCTGTCCACCGTCTCCGTCGTGGCTGCCTCGTTCTTGTAGTAGCCCGGGAAGACGTGGGGGCCGCGCATCATGACCTCGCCGTCCTCGGCAGTCTTGACCTCGGTGCCCTCGATGGCCAGGCCGACCTTGCCCAGGCGGTAGCGGTTCGGGTACGAGAAAGTCGCCGGACCGGTGCACTCGCTCATCCCGTAGACCTCCAGGATGGGGATGCCGAGGCTGCTGAAGAAGCGCAGCGTCTCCACGGAGATCGGCGCGGTCGAGGTCGAGCAGACGCGCGCCCGGTCGAGCCCCAGCCGCTCGCGCACCTTGGAGAAGACCAGCTTGTGGGCAAGCCCGTAGAGGAACGGCTTGCCGCGCCCGGCCTGCTCGGCCTCCCCTGCTTGCAACCCCACGCCGCGCGCCCAGGCCGAGATCTTCTTCTTGACCGGCGGGTTCGCCGCTCCCGCGGCCATGATGGCGGCCTGCATCTTCTCCCACACGCGGGGCACGGCGAAGAAGAAGTGCGGCCTCACCTCGCGCAGGTTCTCACCCAGTTTCTCCAGGCTCTCGGCGAACCAGGAGCACCCCCCCATCGCCATCGGCGAGTGGAGGGAGACCACCTGCTCGGCGATGTGGCTGAGCGGCAGGTAGCTGATCAGGTCGTCGTCCGGATTGACGCCGTAGGCCTCGGCGACCCGCCGGGCCGTCCAGGTGACGTTGTGGTGGGTGAGCATGACCGCCTTGGGCGGGCCGGTGGTGCCGGAGGTGTAGATCAGGGTGCAGACGTCCTCGGGCTTCTGGGCGTCCAGGCGGGCCTGCAGGTCGCTCTCGGGCACCTCCTTCGCGAGCTCCAGGAGCTGCTTCCAGGAGGTGGCCCCTTCGTGCTCGCCTTCCATGAGGACGATGGCCTTGAGGGCCGGCAGCCGGTCGCGGATGGAGAGGAAGGCTTCCAGGTAGCGCGCGTTTTCCAGCACGGCCACCGTGGCCCCGGCGTGCTCCGAGATGTACTGGCACTGCTCGGGGGTGCTGGTGACGTAGATGCCCGCGGGCAGCGCGCCGGCCATGATGGCCCCCATGTCCGCGAGGAACCATTCGGGCCGGTTGTAGCCCATGATCACCACGCCCTCGCGCGCCTGAACACCGAGGCGCAGGAAGCCGCGGGCGACGAGCCTCGACTGGTCGCGGTACTCCTTCCAGGTCGTGGCCTGCCAGCGGCCGTCGCGCTTCACCCGCATCGCCGGACGGTCGGCGTGCGTGCCGGCCCTCCGCTCCAGAACCTCGAACACGGTCTCGGGTACAGGCATAGCCATGGGGCCTCCTCGAATGATCGAAAGCTACTCTAGCACCTAGGCCTCGGCTACTGGGGCCTGCATCTGCTCGAACGCCTGCTTGATGTTCTCCAGGCGCTCGCCCGGCTTTCCCTCGCGCATGAGGTTGACGTAGTCGCGGGCGGAGCGCAGGGTGCGCAAGCGCTGGCGGTAGACTTCCAGCCGGCGGCGGGCCTGGCTGCGGCGCTCCTCGAGCTGCGGGTCTTCCAGGCGCGCCACCACCTCGGGCAACGCCTCCAGCGTATGGCAGAGGAGCAGCACGTCGCAGCCCGCCGCGAAGGCCAGGACCGAGCGCTCGGGCAGGTCCCCCCAGTCGTCCAACGCCTTCATCTCCAGGTCGTCGCTGAAGCAGAGGCCGTCGAACTGGAGACGGCCCCGGAGCACGCCGCCGATGATTGCCGGCGACAGCGTCGCCGGCCGCTGCTCGGCATCGTAGGCGGGATAGATGGCATGGCTCACCATGACCGAGCCCGCGAGCCGCGCCAGGGCGTCGAAGGGATCGAGGTCCGCCTGCAGGACCACGGAGGGGAGATAGACGCAGGCGAGCTTGAAGTGGGTGTCCGCGGCCGCTCCGCCAAGGCCGGGGAAGTGCTTCAGCGAGCCGCCCGCCCCGCCCATGTGCAGGCCCCGCAGGAAGGCCCGGGCCCGCGGGATGATCTCGGCCGGCGTCGCCCCCAGGTAGCGGCCGTCGAGGGCGTTGTCGGCCTCGTTGCGGTCGAGGTCCACCACCGGCGCGAAGTCCACGTCGAGGTCGAAGAGGCGCAGCGACTGGGCGACCCAGAGCCCGGCCTGGAGCGACAGGCTCGTCGGCCTCCGGCGCAGCAGCTCCGCGGACGGGGCCGGCCCGACGATGTCCTTGAGGCGGTCCACCTTCCCCCCCTCGGCGTCGATGGCCAGGACCGCGTCGGGAAGGATGGCGCGGATGGAGCGCACCAGCTCGCCGAGCTGCTCGACGGCCTGGATGTTGCGCTTGAAGAGGACGATCCCGCCGGGCTGATGCTCGGCGAGCAACGCGGCCGAGGCGGAATCCAGCTCGGTCCCAGGGATTCCTACAAAGACATGCTCGGCAGCGCTCATTGGGTCGGGGCCCCCCTCGTGCCCCAGCTCACTACATCAGGCGAGCCGCGATTTTAAACTATGGAGGAGGTTCAATGCTGCTATGGGCGTCAAGCGCTCCACATCCAAGTCTTTGAGGATAGACGCAACGACCTGTTCGGGCGGTGCGAACAGGGTGAGCTGGGCGGGCTGGCCCGTCTCAGGGGCATTCCCCTGGGCCAGGCGCGGCTTGCCCGAGGGATCGTATTCGTGGGCCTCGAGGTTGCCGAGGATCTCCCCCGCCCGCTCGATCACCTGGGGAGGCAATCCGGCCAGCCGCGCCACGTGCAGGCCATAGGACTTGTCAGCCGCCCCGGGCACCACCCGGCGCAGGAAGACGATCCGCTCGTCCCACTCCTTGACCGCCATGGTGCGGTTGACCACCCGTGGCAGCAGGGCCGACAGCTCCGTCAGCTCGTGGTAGTGGGTGGCGAAGAGGGTCTTGGGCTTCCGGTGCTCGTGCAGGTACTCGACGATCGCCCAGGCGAGCGAAAGCCCGTCGAAGGTGGCCGTGCCCCGGCCCACCTCGTCCAGGATGACCAGGCTGCGGTCCGTGGCATGGCGCAGGATGTTCGCGGTCTCGATCATCTCCACCATGAAGGTGGACTCGCCGCGGGCCAGGTCGTCCGAGGCGCCGACGCGGGTGAAGATCCGGTCCGTGACCCCGATCTCGGCCTGCTCGGCGGGCACGAAGCTCCCCGCCTGGGCCATGAGGACGATCAGCGCCACCTGCCGCAGATAGGTGGACTTGCCGCCCATGTTCGGCCCGGTGAGGAGGACGATACCGGAATGGTCGTTATCGAGCTCGGCGTCGTTGGGGATGAAGGCATCGCGGCTCGCCAGCTCGACGACCGGATGGCGCCCCTCCCGGATGCAGATCCGGCTCCCCGGAGGTCCCATGACCGGCCGCACGTAGCGGTGACGGGCCGCGGCCTCGGCGAAAGAGGCCAGGACGTCGAGCGTGCCCAGGGCGGAGGCGAGCGCCGTCAGGCCCGGGGCTTCCAGGGCGATCACGGCCGTGAGCTTGCGGAAGTACTCTCCCTCCAGATGGATCTGGCGCTCCTCGGCGGAGAGGATCTGCTCCTCCAGCTCCTTGATCTCCGGCGTGACATAGCGCTCCGCATTGACCAGCGTCTGCTTGCGGATGTAGTCCGGCGGCACGCGCAGCTGTTTGGCCTTGGTGATCTCCAGGTAATAGCCGAAGACCTTGTTGTAGCGGATCTTGAGCGACGAGATCCCGGTGCGCTCCCGCTCGCGGATCTCCAGGGCCAGGATGTGCCGCTTGCTGTCGCGGGCGAGCGAACGGTACTTGTCCAGCTCGGCATCGACCCCGGCCGCGATCACGCCCCCCTCCTGGAGGTTGTGCGCCGGCGCCTCTTCGAGGACGCGGGCCAGCTCGGAATGGAGGGCCGAGAGAGGATTGGCCGCAGCGATCTCGGCGAGGAGAGAGGACTGGGCGTCCGTCAGCTCCCCCAGGATGGCAGGCACCTCCGCCAGTCCGTCACGCAGGGCCCCCGCCTCGCGAGGAGTGAGGGTGCCGAGGACGGCGCGGGCCAGGATGCGCTCCGGGTCACCCACCCGGGACAAGCGGTCGCGCAGCCGCTCCCGCCGCGGGTTGTCGCCCACCAGCTCCCCCACGGCCCGGTGGCGCTCGGCGATGGCCTCTGGATCGACAAGGGGCCGTCGCAGCCACTCGCGGATCGTCCGCCCCCCCGGAGGGGTCGCGGTGCGGTCGAGGACCGAGAGGAGCGTCGTGCGCCGCTTGCCCGCCGCCAGTTCCTGGCGCTGCGGCCGGAAGACCTCAAGATTGGCAAGGGTGGCAGCGTCGAGGACCAGGCGGTCCCGGGCCTCGCGGACGGCGATCCCGCGCACATGCGAGAGCAGGCTCTTCTGGGTCTCCTGGGCATACGCGAGGGCGGAGGCCGCGGCGCGGACAGCCAGCTCCCCTTCGACGAGGCCGAAGCCGCGCAGGGTGCCCACCTGGAACTGGCGCATGAGCAGGTCCTCGGCCCGGCGCGGGTCGTACAGGCGGTCGCCGGCCAGGGGAGTGCCGCATGGGCACTCGCGCTCGGCCCACTCGCGGATGGCCATGGGAAAGCCGTCCTCCCCCCGGTCCGAGTGGAAAAGCACCTCGCGGGGCCGCAAGAGAGCAAGGTCGTCCACCCCCTCCTCGGCGCTCCCCCACCGCCGCACGAAGAAAGTCCCGGTCGAAAGATCCAGGAAAGCGCCCGCGCCGCCCTGCCCATCCCAGGTCAGTCCGGCGAGGAGGTTCTCCTCCTTGCCGTCCAGGAGGCCGGGATCGCTGATCGTGCCCGGGGTGACCACGCGGGTGACCTCGCGGCGGACGAGCCCCTTGGCCTGGGCAGGGTCCTCGACCTGGTCGCAGATCGCGACCTTGAGCCCGGCGGCGAGCAGCTTGGCCAGGTAGGCATCCAGCGCATGATGGGGGACGCCGCACATCGGCGCCTCGTTCTCGCTGCCCCGGTTGCGCGCCGTGAGCTGCACCTCCAGGATGGGCGCGGCCTGCCGGGCGTCGTCGAAAAACATCTCAAAGAAGTCGCCCATGCGATACAGCAGGATGGTGTCGGGATGCTCCGCCTTGATCTCCAGGTACTGGCGGAGCATGGGGGTAAGCGAGCCGAGGGAGAGGCTCGGAAGGGCGGGGGCGGCCGACATGGAAAGGGAGTATATCCGGAGGTCGAAGGACACCAAGAACCTCAAGGACACCAAGGACGCCAAGGACGCCAAGGACATCCGGAGAGATCCTTACTGTCCTTACTGTCCTTGCTGTCCTTGGTGTCCTTTTGGTCCTTTCATGCATACTCCCCCACCATGCCTCTCCTCCTAGCCCTCGACACCGGCTCCCCCCAGGTGAGCGTAGCCCTGGGCCGAGATGGCCACCTGCTCGCCGAGCGCTCTGTGGAGATAGACCGCTCCTCGGGGCGCCTCTTGGAAATGATCGCCGAGGTGCTCGCCGAAGCCGGTGCGAAGCCGGCGGACCTCGGGGGCGTCCTGGCGCTTCAGGGACCCGGGAGCTTCACCGGCCTGCGCATCGGGCTGGCCACGGCCCTGGGGCTGCACCAGGCGCTGGGGGTACCGGCCACGGCTATCTCTACCCTGCGGGTCCTGGCCGCCCGGGCTGCCGAGCCGGGCACGGTCGTCGCCGCGGTGGATGCCCTCCGGGGCGAGTGGAGCGCCCAGGCGTTCCGGGGAGACGAGCCGCTGAGCGGGATGGAGCTGGTCCATGGCAGCAACCTCCCCTCCCTGCTACCTGGGATCACGGCCGTTACCGGTTTCGGGGTTTCGCGGTTGGCGGAGCTTCCGGACTGGCCGGCAGAGATCCGGCTGATCGAAGGGGCACCTCTCGCCGGCACTGCGCTCAAGCTGATCCCGACCTGGGATACCGGCCTCCTGATTCATCCCCTCTACTCACGTCCCCCTGCGGTAACACAACCCCGTCGCCGCAACCTGTCATAAGATCAGGGGGATGCAAGCCCTGAAGCCTGTCCTCTCCATCCGCCAAGCCAGCGCGGAGGACTTGCCTCGCGTTGCCTGGCTGGAAGACGCCGCTTTCGCCGATCCCTGGCCCTTCGACCTCCTCGCCTATGAATTCGGCCACCCGCGGGGGTTCCTGCTGGTGGCGAGCTGGGACGACGGCCCCCCCTCGGGGTATGTGGCCTTCCGCCACGGCGGCGGCGAGTCCGAGCTGCTGCGCCTCGCGGTCGATCCCGCGGAGCAACGGCGCGGCGTGGCCCGGACCCTCGTCGAGCACGGCCTCCAGAGGCTGCGGGAAGAAGGGAAGATCGACTCCTGCCACCTGGAAGTCCGCATGGACAACGTCGGCGCGATCGCCTTCTACCAGGCCCTCGGCTTCCAGCGCACCGGACGCCGCAAGAGCTACTACCGGGACGGAACCGACGCCGCGATCTACTCTCTGGCGCTTTGAGGGCGCCCGGTGCTATCCTGAATTCGACCCCGGCATGACGACACGTCAAACATCCCCCGCTCCGTCCGCTTCACCACATCCCCACGTTTCTGCAGTCAAGGAGGCTATTGCCATGCCCAACCGCGACGAGCTGAAGGAGGAGTTGATTCAAACCGATGGCGAGTTCCGCCGCCTGTTCGAGGAGCACCAGGAGTACGAGCGGCGGCTCCACGACATCCAGCAGAAGTCCCTCCTCTCCGAGGACGACGAGGCCGAGGAGAAGCGCATCAAGCTGCACAAGCTGGTGCTGAAGGACCAGATGGAGGCCATCCTGCGCACCCACCGGGAGAGCCGGGTCTCCGCCTGACGGGATCCGGAGCGCCGATGACGTTCGCCAAAGAGGCCTGGCCCTTCGTCCTGCCGTTCGTCTTCGGAGCGGCAATCCTCTACTGGTTCGACCAACCGGGCTGGGCCCTCGCGGCCCTCGTCGTCGGCCTCCTCGTCCTCCTCTTCTTCCGCGACCCCACCCGCGGCTACGAGGGCGAGGTCGGGGTCGTCCTGGCCGCGGCCGACGGCCTGATCACCCGCATCGACACCATCGAAGATCCGCAGGTCGGCCCTGGCCGCTACCACCGGATCGTCACCTTCCTCTCCGTATTCGACGTCCACGTGCAGAAAGTCCCGGCCGCAGGCGAGGTGGTCACCTCCCTCTACGCCGTGGGCAGGAAAGTCGCGGCCTTCCGCGAAGACGCGGGCGACGTCAACGAAAAACACCTCACCGTGATCCGCCGCCAGAACGGCGACACGATCGGGGTGCGGCAGATCGCCGGCCTGCTTGCCCGGCGGGTGGTCTGTTATTTGAAAGAGGGAGATCACGTGCACCGGGGGCAGGCGATGGGGCTCATCAAGTTCAGCTCGCGGGTCGATCTCCTGGTGCCGGAGAGCTACGAGCTGAAGGTGAAGAAGGGGGACCGAGTGAAGAACGGTGCAACGCCCATGGCACTCCCCCCAGGGGAACCAGCCAAATGATCCAGGACACGCCCCGGCGCCCGGTCTCCCAGAGGCTGCAACGGGGCGCGTACCTGCTGCCGAGCCTGTTCACCGTCGCCAACATGCTGCTCGGCTTCTACGCCGTCGTGTGCGGGCTGCGGGGGCAGTTCCGGCTGGCGGCGATCCTGGTCTTCGTCGCGGCCATCGTGGACACGTTCGACGGCCTCATCGCCCGGGTCACCGGTACCGAAAGCGACTTCGGCAAGGAGTACGACTCGCTCGCCGACGTGATCACCTTCGGCGCCGTACCCGCCATCCTGACCTGGCTCTGGGGGCTCGACGAGCTCCACCGCGACGCCTGGCTGCTGTCCGCGTTCTTCATGATCTGCACCGCGACCCGGCTCGCCCGCTTCAACGTACAGCACAAGGTGGTGGACAAGCGCTGGTTCGTGGGCCTGCCCACGCCGGCCGCGGCCGGTACGATCTGCTCGCTCCTCTTCTACGCTCCCGACCCGGAGTGGAAGACCTGGATGATCGCGCTGGTGGCGGTGTCGCTGCTGCTGGTCGGCCTGCTCATGGTTTCGACCTTCCGTTACCGCAGCGTCAAGGGGTTCGACCCGCGGCAGCGGATGAGCTACCGGATAGCAGTGCCCATCGCGGCGCTGCTCCTGGTCATCTACTACCAGCCCTACGCCTTCTTCCTGATCCTGGCGGTCGCCTACACCCTCTCTGGACCGGCTCTCTGGCTGTTCGGCCAGATCCGTGGACGCGGCCGCAACCAGCCGCCCGAGGGCCCCCCCGAGATCCACGTGGAGCCGGTTCAGGACGACCTGCCTCCTCTTCGCCGATGAGTACCATCGCGATCCTCCACCCCGCGAGCCTGGTCGGCAAGGAGCTGCGCGAGGGCCTCGAAAACCGCATGAAGGAATGGCGGGAGGTCCGCCTGTTCAGCACCGACCCCGAGGAGATCGGCACCCTGACCGAGGTCTTGGGTGCCGCGGCCCTCGTGCAGCTCTACGAGCCCGAGGGCCTGAAGAACGTCTCGACCATCTACTTCTGCGGCCCGATCGAGAAAAACCGTCCGCTCTTCGCCGACGTGCCCCCCGGCGCGACCGTGGTGGTGCTCTCGCCGGACGCGACGCCCGCCGACGGAGAGCCGGTGGTGGCCGGGGTGAACTCCGACGCGGTGCGAGGGGGAGCACGCCTGCTCTCGCCGCATCCGGCGCTGGTCCTGCTCGCCCACGTGATCGCCCCATTGCGCGCCTTCCAGCCCGTGGACATGGTGGCCACGCTGATCCAGCCGGCCTCGGTCCAGGGGGACGCCGGCGTCCAGGAGCTGTTCGAGCAGACGCGGGAGATCGTGGCCATGATTGGCCAAAAGGCCACGCAGGTCTACGGCGCGCAGCTCTCGTTCAACCTGCTGCCCACAGCCTCCGAGGCCCTGCCGCTCTCCGAGCTGCTCCAGAAGATCGTGCCCGAGACGCCCCCGATCCCCCTGCAAGTGCTCCAGGGAGGCATCTTCCACGGCCTGGCCGCGAGCCTCTACGTCCGCTTCGGGGCAAGCGCGAACCCGAAGGCGCTCCACAAGGCCCTCAAGGCCAATCCCTACATCGAGCTCGCGAAGGACCCCGTCCACCTCGGCCCGATCGACTCGGCCGCCAGCGACAAGGTCATCGTCGGCAACGTCCGCGAGGACGCCTCCGGAGGCTTCTGGTTCTGGGCGGTGATGGACAACCTCACCCGCGGCATGGCCCTGAATGCCATTGAGATTGCGGAGGCGGTGGGGGGCTGAACACTTGAATCGGCGACCCGGATCTCGTAGACTCACAACCGGAGATCGTCATGAAACGTCATCTGATCCGAATTGCCCAAGCCAAACCGAATCAAGCTCTCCTCCAGAAGCGAGCGCCTGAGCCTCCGCACGGCAATCGCTTGAAAAGCTGGCTTGCCGATGCCGAGCAGCTGGCAAACGAGATCCGTTCCAGGCTGGGGCACGATCTGGACGTGGACGATCTCCTGGAGCAAAGCCGCAAGGATCTGGAACACTCCCGAGCAGGGCCGCTGGGCCCTGAACAAGATTCATAACCTGCCGATCCGCCTCTGCCCTCCAGACTCGGCGCAGGCCTCGGATGCCCGGGCACCCGCTCCTCGTACTCGCCCCGCGTGAACTGTCGAGCGTCTCATCTGTACAAACGATCTCCCCCTCTGTACACCCGAGCGTCTCGGGTGGCCGTTCGAGCAACTCGTCTGTACAAACTAGCCGCTCGCCTGTACATTGGAGCGGCTCGGTCGTACAAATGAGCGACTCATCTGTACAGCCGAGTGACTCGGGAATCTACCCAAGAGGCTCCAATGTACAATCGAACAGATCCTCTGTACATTTGAGCGGCTCGGGAATCCACTTTGGACGCTCGGGTGTACAAACGAGCGGCTTGTTTGTACACCCGAGCTATCGGGGGAGCTGAGCCAGCAGCTCAGGGTCCACGCGGCTCTTCACCGTGCGGCGGTCCAGCTCCAGACGGCGCGCAGCCTCCTCGTAGCTGCCCGCTTGGGCGTAGACGATCGTGCAGTAGCGCTTCAGGATCTCATCCGCGGTCAGCTCGCCGGATAGGAGCTCCTCCGCCAGTCGCTCCCTCACGCCGGAGGCGCCTCCATCCCCCGCCGGGTGGTACTCGCCGCGGATCAGGACGTTGTTCACGCACTGCGCCAGCTCGCGCACGTTCCCCGGCCATGGGTAATCCAGGCCCATGTGGTCCCGGATCCAGGACTCCACCTCCCGCGCCACCTCGTCAGCCAGATCGTCTCCCACAGCGCGCTCGACCAGGGCGAGCAGGAGGTCGGACAGCTCCCGTGGCGAGTCGGCGATCCGCTCCTTCAAGGACGGGGTGACCAGCAGATCCGAGCAGAGACGGTAATAGAGGTCGTCCCGGAAGCGGCCGGCGCGCATCTCGGCGGCAAGGTCTCGGTTCGTCGCGGCTACCACCTTGCCCTGGAATCTCCGGGTCTGGCTCTCCCCCAGGCGCTGGAAGGTGCGCGTCTCCAGCACCCGCAGCAGCTTCACCTGGATCGCGGGCTCGACCTCGCCGATCTCATCCAGAAAGACGGTACCCAGCGGCGGGCAGACCTCCAGCCAGCCGGAATGGTCCGCCACCGCGCCCGTGAACGCTCCGCGCCGGTGGCCGAACAGCTCGGACTCGATCAGGGTCGGCGACAGCGCCGACAGGTTCAGGGGGAAGAACGACTCCGCCCAGCTCTCGCGGAAGGCCCCGGCGTCCGGGTCGAATGGAATGTAGCGTGACCAGGCGATCGAGCGCGCCACCAGCTCCTTGCCCGTGCCTGACGGGCCGGTGACCAGGGTGGTCACGTCACCCAGGGTGCGGTAGAGGGAGCGCTGGTAGCGCCGCAGGTCATGCGTGAAGATCGACTGCCAGACCTGCGCCCGCAGACGCGCCGCCGGCAGCGAGCCCCCCACGATCGAGCGGAAGGTGAAGTGGAACGCCCGCCGGATCTGGAAGAAGCAGGCGAAGAGGTGCGCCGCATCGAGCGGCTCGTCCGTGAACCAGGCGAGATCCTCGGCGAAGTCCCGGTAGAAATTGAACGCCGCACGCCTCTCCCCCGCCTTCGGGTCCAGGATGGCCGAGTGGAAGCGCTCCTGGTAACGGCCATAGAGCACGTAGGAGACCAGGTCGCGATAGAGCCCCATCTCTTCCCGCGCACTGCGTTTTCCAGCCAGGCGCTGGCGCAAGGAGGTGGCCAGCTCCTCGGCCTTGGGCGCGATCCGCAGCAGGTTCGGGTTGACCTCGTCCCCCCGCGAGTGCCAGACGATGTCGAACGGGGTGAACTCGTCGCCCAGAGCCTGGCGCTCCCAGGTCAGGCGCTCCGTACCAAAGGGATTGCCGTAGGCCAGCCGGGAGATCGCCTCGGCCAGGGCTCTTTCGCGATCGGACAGCAGCTTCGTCATGGAGGGTCTCCGTGCATGGGATGCAGGGCGACTCTACAGCAGATGTCATGTGGAGGGGAAAGGACAAACGAACTCCGGGTCCTTTGAGTCCTTTACGTCCTTTTGGTCCTTGGCAGCAGTCCTGCAATCACCCAGGCCATGAGATCGAAGAAGCGCAGAGTCGTCGTCGTCACCGGAGCCTCCGCGGGTGTTGGCCGGGCCACGGTCCGTGCCTTTGCCGAGCGGGGGGACTCCATCGGGCTCATCGCCCGCGGAATCGATGGATTGGAAGCCGCGCGCCACGAGGTCGAGGAGCTGGGAGGCAAGGCCCTCGTGCTGCCCCTCGACGTGGCCGACGCGGCCAAGGTCGAAGAGGCCGCGGCGCGCGTCGAGCGCGAGCTCGGCCCCATCGACGTCTGGGTCAACAACGCCATGGTGTCGGTCTTCTCCACCGTGGAGGAGACGGAGCCCGAGGAGTACAAGCGGGTCACGGAGGTCACCTACCTCGGCTACGTCTATGGCACCCTGGCGGCCCTGAAGCGCATGCTGCCCCGCGACGAGGGCGTGATCATCCAGGTGGGCTCGACGCTCGCCTACCGCGGCATTCCGCTTCAGTCCGCCTACTGCGGCGCCAAGCATGCGATCCAGGGCTTCTGCGATTCCCTGCGCTCCGAGCTCCTCCATGACAAGAGCGGCGTGCAGGTGACGATGGTTCAGATGCCGGCGCTCAACACGCCCCAATTCAGCTGGGTGAAGAGCCGCCTCCCCCGCAAGCCGCAGCCGGTGCCGCCCATCTACCAGCCCGAGGTCGCGGCCCGCGCCATCGTCTGGGCCTCCGACCACCCGCGGCGGGAGGTCTGGGTGGGCAGGCCCACGGTCGTCGGCATCCTCGGCGACAAGATCGCGCCCGGATTCGCGGACCGCTACCTGGCCCGGAACGGCTACGAAGCCCAGCAGTACAACGGCCTGGACGACCGGCACCGCGCCAACAACCTCTGGGAGCCGGTGCCGGGCGACCACGGCGCGCACGGCGATTTCGACGAGCGCGCCACAGACAACAGCCCGCAGCTCTGGGTGACCAAGCACAAGCGCGGCCTCCTCGCCCTGGCCGCCGTGGGCGGGGCGGGCTTGGCCTGGGCTCTGCGCCCCTCTACCAGATGATCTTCGTCGAGTGCCCGATCCCGAGCAGGGCCACGGCTACGCAGGTCCCTGCCAGGGCGACGGCGCTCCAGCGCGGCCGGTACCCGAGGAGCGCTCCCAGGCCGAACAGGCTGGCGTAGAGGTTGGGCAGGAACATGAGGGGCGACGCCCCTACGGTCGCCAGCCAGGCCTCGTTGAACGGGTTCGGGCAGTTGTCGTTCGGCACCAGGAGCACGAATCCCAGCGCCATCAAACCCATTAGAGCCTCCTGCCTACGGCCGGAGCGGTAGAGCACGGCCAACGCCGTCGCAGCCAGGAATCCAAACCCGGTCAGGGCGAGATTGAAGCCGAGCATAAGCCCGACCTCGCGAAAGGCTTCAGGAGCCGAGAGCCGGAACGGATTGAGCTGGTGCACGGTCGAGGTGCAGACGAAGGAGAGCGGCAGCAGGATCCAGACAAGCGTGGCGAGGCGCCCATCCGCCAGCCGGGCCGATCGCCGGGCGCGCCAGATCCCCAGAGTCACGAGGCCGGCGGCCAGGGCGAGAACGACCGTACCGGCGATAAAGGCCGGTACAAACCAGAAGGGAAAGCTCCGCGCCCGAGGGAGAAGGTCCCAGGCCGTCTTCGCCGTGAGCGTGGCGGCTGTGGCGAAGAGGACCGCGGCGAGGGCCGCGGTCCGTGGCATGAGGCCCCGCTCCCCGGACGGAGCGCTCACCTCAGTCGGGCACGCAGCGGCAGCAGTTCGGCGGCGTGAGGGCCGGGTGCTGCCCCTCGGGGCAGGCTGCGCAACGGACGTTGGAACAGTCCTTGATATTCTGGTCGACGGGCACGCACGCGCAGCAGTCCGGGGGATGCAGGGCCGGGGTTTGGCCCTCCGGGCATGAGGCGCAACGGACGTTCGAGCAGGGGCCTCCAGGGCCGCCCTGCGCCGCTGCAGCCGTACCCACGGCGGCGGCCGAGCCAGCCGCGGCCGTGCCGGTGCCCATGATGCCCGTGCCGCTCTCGCCCGCGTTCGTCTCGGTGGTAGCCGTCCCCGCGGTGACAGCCGCGCCGGCCGCGGTCGAAGTGTCGCCCGGCTGCGTGCCCGCGCACGCGCCGAGGGCCAGGACGACCGTCAGTACCATCATCAGCAACAACAGTTTCTTCATGGAAGCACTCCTCTCTCCGGTGATGCCACGCCCAAGAGGAGAGATAAGCAAGGCTCGCGCCTGTTCTATCGCCGGGTGGCCTGGAGGATGGCTTCCTGGAGCGTCTGGAGGGTGACGGGCTTGGTCAGGTGGTGTGTGAAGCCGGCCTCGCGGCTGCGCTGGATGTCCTCGTCCATGCCGTACCCGCTCAGGGCGATACCGCGCAGACCGTGGGCCGCCAGCTCGCGCATCAGGTCCAGGCCGGTTCCATCGGGCAGGCCGAGGTCGCTGATCACCAGGTCGAGCTCCAGCTCGCGGCCCTGCGCGGCCTCGCGGGCCCCGGCCACGCTTCCTGCGACCGTCACCTCGTGCCCCAAGGTCCCCAGCAAGTCGGCCATGGCCTCGGCGGTGTCGACGTGGTCCTCGACAAGGAGGAGGCGCAGCCCCCGGTCGAGGCGCGCCTCCGGCTCGCGGGGGAAGGTCACGATGGTCTCGTCGAGGTCCCTCTCCGGCACCCCGGCGGGCAGCCGGACAGTGAACATGGCGCCGCAGCCGGTGCCTTCGCTCGCCGCCGTGAGATCGCCGCCGTGCAGGCGCATCAGCGCCCGGCTGACCGCGAGCCCCAGGCCGAGGCCGCCGAAACGGCGGGTGATGCGGGGGTCGGCCTGCTCGAAGGCCCCAAAGATGCGCGGCAGCACCTCGGGATCGATGCCGATGCCCGTGTCGCAGACCTCGACCATGACCTTGCTGCCTTCCAGGCGCGAGCGGACCGTGATCGTGCCCCCCTCGGACGTGAACTTGAGCGCGTTGCTGAGCAGGTTCCAGAAGACCTGGGTGAGGCGGGCGGGGTCGGCCCAGGCGAGCAGCCTCCCTTCGGCAAGATCGACGGCGAGGCGGACGCCCTTTGAGGCCATCTCGCCGCGCACGCTGCGCAGGGCATGGGCCAGCACCTCGGCCACGTCGGCGGCCTGGCGGTGGAGCACGAGCTTGCCCACGGACACCCGCGTCAGGTCGAGGAGGTCGTCGATGAGGCGCGCCTCCAGCTCGACGTTGCGCCGGATCACGGAGAGCTGGGAGCGCAGGTCCGGAGGGAAGCGGCCGTCCTCCTGGAAGCTCGAAACCAGCGCCAGGATCGGCGTCAGAGGGGTGCGCAGCTCGTGGCTCAAGGTCGCGAGGAAGCGGTCCTTGGCCTCGTTGGCGGACCTGAGCTTCTCCTCGGTGTCCCGCAACGCCTCTTCGGCCCGCCGGCTGCGTTCCAGTGCCTCGGCGGCCATGTGGGCCTCGGCGAGGAGCTCGCGCTCGCGCTCGGCGGCCCGGCGCCTTTCCTGTCCCTGCTCCAGCCGGACGCGGACACGGCAGCAGAGCTCGTGGGGATCGAAGGAATCGGAGAGGAAGTCGTCGGCCCCGGCTTCCAGAGCTTTGACGCAGGCGTCGCGGTCCTCGGCGCGGCCCAGGAGGACCACGGGCAGCTCGTCCTTCTCGCGCAGCCGGTCGAGCGCCTGGTGCAGGTCCGCGACGATTACGTCCGGATGACGCTCCCCAATCGCGTCCCAACCCTCGGCCTCCTCGACACGGAAGCCGTTCAGCGCCGAGCGCACCCGCTCCCGGCGGGACACATCGGGATCGACGATCAGGACGAGGGGGTGCTCAGACGGCACTCCCTACTCCCCCTCCGAGGCCAGAATGGCAGTCCTGAGCGCCTGCATGTCGACCGGCTTGGTCAGGTGTTTCGCAAAGCCCGCTTCGTGGCTGCGCAGCACGTCTTCCTCCATCCCATAACCGCTGAGCGCGATCCCCTTCAGGCCGTAACGGCTGGAAAGCTCACGCATCAGGTCCAGGCCGGTGCCGTCGGGGAGCCCAAGGTCGCTGACGACCAGATCGAAGCGCCCGCCCTGTGCCTCGGCGGCGCTCAGAGCGGATGCGACCGACCCCGCCACGGTGACCTCGTGCCCCAAGGCACGCAAGAGGTCTGCCATGGCTTCGGCCGTGTCGGCGTGGTCCTCGACCAGCAGCAATCTTAACGAAGAAGCGGCCTTCGCTTCAGCCGGCCGCTCCAGGGCCGGCTCGGGAGCAGAGGCGGGAACGTCGCCGGCCGGCAGCCGCAGGGTGAACTCGGAGCCCTGGTCCGTGCCGGCGCTCGCCGCACTCAGAGTGCCGCCATGCATTGCGACGATGGCCCGGCTCAGGGAGAGCCCCAGCCCGAGGCCGCCGAAACGCCGCGTGATCCGCCGGTCGGTCTGCTCGAAGGCGTTGAAGATGCGCGGCAGCAGCTCGGGATCGATGCCGATGCCGTTGTCGGCGACCTCGACCCCCAGGATGCCGCCATCGTCCTCTTCCCAGGAGCGCACACGGATCTCCCCGGTCTCCCCGCCTGGCGGGGTGAACTTGACGGCGTTGTTGAGCAGGTTCCAGAGCACCTGCGTCAGGCGCGGAGCGTCGGCCCACACCCGGTGCTCGCGGGCGCCGAGGTCCAGGGCGAGCCGGATCCGGCCGGAGGCGAGCTCGGCACCGCAGCAGACCTCGATGGCATGGGCGAGGAGCTGGCGGACGTCCACGACCTCGCGGCGGAGCTCGAGCTTGCCGCGCGAGATGCGCGTCAGGTCGAGCAGGTCGTCGATGAGCCGCGCCTCCAGCTCGACGTTGCGGCGGATGACGGCCAGGGCCTGCCGCACCCGGTCCGGGAGGCCCTCGTCCTCTTGCAGGCTGGAGACGAGGGCGAGCACCGGGGTGAGCGGCGTGCGCAGCTCGTGGGAAAGGGTGGCCAGGAAATGGTCCTTGGCGCGGTTGGCGGCTTCGGCTGTCTCCTTGGCCTGCCTCAGCTCCTGCTCGACGCGCCTGCGCTCCGCGGCGCTCTCGACCGCCTCGAGGGCGAAGGCGGCGAGGTCGGCGACCGAGGCGGCGAAGCCCTGCTCCTGCGGGCTCCACTCGCGCGCCCCGCCTATGTGCTCGTGGCAGACCACGCCGGCCATGCGGCCGCGGACGCGGATGGGCGCGTCGAGCATGGCGCCGATGCCGAGAGGGGTGAGGTAGGAGGCGGAGAACTCACGCGTCGTGGGATCGCGGTGGGCATCGTGGGCCACGATCGCCCGCTCTTCTTCCAAGCCCCGGAAGTAGGCGGGGAAGTCGGCGGCGGCGAGGACCGCACCGTGGGAGTGCCGGTGGGGCTCCTTCTCATAGAGCTCCACGCAGTCGATGCGGGTGCGGGCCTCGTCGAAGAGCCAGATGCTGGCGCGTTCGACTTGCAGGGTCTCGGCCGCGGCCTCGGCGAGCTCGCGCAGGGCCGCTTCCAGATCGCCCGAGGCCGCGGCTTCGCTCTTCGCCAGGCGCACCAGCACCCGGTTCTGCTCGCGCAGCAGGTCTGGCGGTGACAGGCTCAGCTCCCCGCGGACCCGTTCCCGGCGGCCACCTGCTGGATGGCCGTCTCCAGAGCTTCGAGGTTGACCGGCTTGGTCAGATGGCGCTCGAAGCCGGCCTCGCGGCTCCGTCGGACGTCATCCTCCATGCCGTAGCCGGAGAGGGCGATACCGCGCAGCCCGAACTTTTCGGCGAGCTGCCGCATGAGGTCCTGGCCGTTGCCATCGGGCAGGCCGAGGTCGCTGATCACCAGGTCGATCCTGCTCTCCTCGGCCGCCGCCGACAAGGCCTGCGCGACCGAGCCCGCGATCCGGACGTCATGGCCGTGCATCCGCATCAGCTCGGCCAGGGCGGCCGCCGTGTCGGAGTGGTCCTCCACCAGGAGGACGCGCAGGCGGGCGCCCGGCGTCTCCGCAACCTGGTTCGCCGGCACCGCCTCGGATTCGAACGGCAGCGGCTCGGCCGGCAGCCGGACGGAGAAGGTCGTGCCCCGGTCCCGGCCATCGCTGCGCACGCTGACGAGGCCGCCGTGCAGCTCGACGATCGCCTTGGTGATCGCGAGGCCCAGTCCGAGGCCGCCGTAGCGGCGCGTCACATCCGGCTCGCCCTGCTCGAAGGCGTCGAAGATGCGCGGCAGCACCTCCGGATCGATCCCCATGCCGGTGTCGGTGATCTCGACCGCGATCCGGTGCGGCGAATCATCCCGGGTGCGCACCGTGATGGTGCCGCCCTCGGGGGTGAACTTGACGGCATTGTTGAGCAGGTTCCAGAAGACCTGGGTCAGGCGCGGCGAGTCGCCCCACAGGTAATGCACCTGCGCCGCGAGGTCGACCTCGACCTGGCGGCGGCCCGTGGCCAGCTCGCCGGCGCAGGAGGTCTGGATGGCATGCTCGATCACCTCGTGCAGGTCGACGTCCCGACGGTCGAGCTGGATCTTGCCGCTGGAGACCCGTGTCAGGTCGAGCAGGTCGTCGATGAGGCGCGCCTCCAGCTCGACGTTGCGCCGCACCATGGCGATCTCGCGGCGGAAGTGGGCGGGCAGCCGGTCGTCCCCCTGCAGGGAGGAGATCACGGCGAGCACGGGCGTGAGCGGGGTGCGCAGCTCGTGGGAGAGGGTGGCGAGGAAGTGGTCCTTGGCCTGGTTCGTGGCCTCGGCCGTCACCCATGCCCTCTCCAGGCGCTCGCTGCGCTTCTGCTCGGTGAGGTCGGTGACCACCATGCACAGCACCGGTTCCCCCGGCTCCTCCAGGGGCAGCTCGCTGAAGGCGATGTAGACCGGCAGCGGATCGCCCGCGGCTGGCTTGAGCAGGATCTCGCCCTGCCCGTCCTCTTCCTGGCGCAGGAGGGCCGCGAAGAGGCCGCGGCTGGAGGGCTCGACGAGGCGCTGCACCTCGGAGCCGATGATCTGCTGGAGCGGCATCCCGAGCATGCCGGAGAAGCTGGCGTTGCAGTACAGCACCATGCCATCGGCGGTGAGGGTCACGGCGCCCTGCCGCATGCACTCGATCATCAGGCGGTACGGGCGGTCCGCGCTCTTGAGGGTATAGACCTTGTCTATGGACCGCTCGGTGACGACCAGCGCGTCGACCTCGCCGTTGCGGATGGCGCGCAGCGTCTCCTCCGCCTCCTCCAACTGCACGCGCAGCTCTTCGATTTCTGAATCCTTCCGTTCCGAAATCATACGGAGATCCCTAAACTTGCCTGCAGGCGATGAGGGTCGGAAAGGTTGCCGACAATCCGGCGCAGAGGGAGCGGCGACGTCCTGACGAGCGTCGGCGTCGCGAAGATCCTTTCCTCGTCGGCCAGAGCGGGCTGCTGGTACACGTCCACGACCTCGAGAAGGTACTTGCCCTTCAGAAACTGCTCGCAGAACGCCTTGATCAAGGCGATGGCGCGGCTGGAGCCAGGGCTGGCACCGGTCACAAAGAGCCGGAACGAGTACCGGACCCCTCCGTCATCCAAGTGCGCTTGAGCCGTGCCAGACATCGGCGATCAGCTCCGGGCGTTGATTTCCAAACCCACCAGCACCCGCTCCGAGTTTGAAAGGTCGCCGATGATCTTGCGGATCGGCTCCGGCAGCCGGCGGACCAGTGTCGGGATGGCCAGGATCTGATCGCTGCGCGCCAGCTTCGGATTCTCGACCAGGTCCACGACCTCGATCTTGTACTTGCCCGCCAGGTGTTCCTCGCAGAACCGTTTCAGGTTCGCGAGGGCCGCTACCGATTTGGGGGTCTGGCCGGCCACGTAGAGGCGCAGGTCGTAGAAGTTCGGGTCCGGTGCTTCCTGCGCCATCGCATCCGTGCTCATCGTTCTACCTCCGGGGCCGGCCGTCCATTGACCGCTACTTTACGGACTCTGGCCATGTCAGTCCTGTCCTCCAGGATCCGCGCCTCGCGGGCCTCCTCCTGGGCGATGATCCTCTCGGTCTCCTCCTGCTCTGCCTCGAAGTCCAGACGGAGGGCCTCCAGCCGGGCCTCCAGAGCTTCCCGCTTGCGCGCCAGCTCGCGCCGGCGGCGCTCGACCTCCTGCTGCCGCGCCATGGCCGCGGCCTTCTCCCTCGCCTCCTGCGCCAGCCGCGCCGCGCCGGTGAGCGCCCCCTCGGAGCCCAGGTAGGGATCCACCAGCCGGATCCCCTCGCCGGTGAGCATCACCTCCCGGAGCTGGTTCGAGTGCGCCATGCCGCGCGACTTGAGGACGTAGAGCGTGCGGTTGCGCTCGCCGCTGACCTCGTTCTCCCGCAGCAGCAGCCACGCATCCATGAGCGAGGATACGCCTACTTCCGTGTGCTCCGTGAAGTCGCCGTGGATCAGGCTGTTGAAGAGCGCCGTGACCTGGTTCAGCTTGAGGAAGTCGATCAGGCGCATCAGCATGCTCTTGACCTCCTCTTCGCCGCCCACGGCCAGGAAGTTCGTGATCGGGTCCACGACAACGATCCGCGGCCGGAAGTCGCGGATGATCTTGTACATGGTGACCAGGTGCCGCTCCAGCCCGTGGAGCGTCGGCCGGGAAGCGTGGAACAAGAGAAGCCCCTCGTCCACCCAAGGCTGGAGGTCCACGCCAATGGAGCGCATGTTGCGCACCACCTGGCTGCGCGATTCCTCGAAGGCAAAGTAGACGCAGCGCTCGCCGCGGCGGCAGGCGGCATTCACGAAATGGGCGCCGACGCTGGTCTTGCCCGTTCCTGCCTTGCCTGAGACCAGCACGCTGCTGCCGCGGTAGAAGCCCTGTCCGTCCAGCATGTCGTCGAGCCCCGGCACCCCCGAGGATACGCGCTCGGTCGAGGCCTCGTGGGTGAGCGAGAGCGAGGTGACGGGCAGCACCTCGATGCCGCGCTCGTCGATCAGGAACGGGTACTCGTTCGTGCCATGGATGCTGCCGCGGTACTTGACCACGCGCAACCGGCGGGTGGCAAGCTGGTCGTGGAGCCGGTGGTCGAGGAGGATCACGCAATCGGAGACGTACTCTTCCAGGCCGTGGCGGGTCAAGGCCCCCTCGCCCCGCTCGCCGGTGATCACGGCCGTGACCCCGCGGTCCTTGAGCCAGCGGAAGAGGCGCCGCAGCTCGGCGCGCAGGATCGACTCGTTCTGCAGGCCGCCGAAGAGGACTTCCAGCGTGTCGAGCACGACCCGCTTGGCGCCGATGGAGTCGATGGCGAAGCCCAGGCGGATGAACAGCCCCTCGAGGTCGTACTCGCCGGTCTCCTCGATCTCGCTGCGCTCGACATGGACATAATCCATGACGAGCTTCTCCTGCTCCATGAGCTCATCGAGGTCGAAGCCCAGGGAGCGGACGTTCTCCGTCAGCTCCTGGATCCCTTCCTCGAAGCTCATGAAGACGCCGGGCTCGCCGTACTCGGTCGCGCCGCGGACGAGGAACTCCATGGCCATGAGGGTCTTGCCGCAGCCGGCGCTGCCGCAGATGAGCGTGGGACGCCCGGCGGGCAGGCCGCCGGCCATGATCTCGTCCAGCCCGGGAATGCCCGTCGGGGCCTTCAGGATTCCAGCGAGCACGGGTGTATCGTCTTGTCCGATCGGTCGAGCCATCTTTCCCCTGTTGAAAAAACCGCCTTGTTCGGCCTCGGGTCCGGTTTCGTATTGTACGGGAAAACGGGCCGGGGCTCACGCTGGCCGCGCGCACGCGGTCTCGTGGATGACGGCTTCCAGCGCCTTGAAGTTGACCGGCTTGGTGAGATGGCGGGAAAAGCCGGCCTCCAGGCTGCGGCGCACGTCGTCCTCGGTGCCGTAGCCGCTCAAGGCGATGCCGCGCAGGCCGTAGCGCGAGACCAGCTGGCGCATCAGGTCCATACCGGTGCCGTCCGGCAGCCCGAGGTCGCTGATGACGAGGTCGATCCCGGCCCCGGAGCCCATCTCCGCGGCGGCGGCCTCCAACCCGGCGGCCACGCACATTGCAACCCGGACCTCGTGCCCCAGGGAGCGCAGCAGCTCGGCCATGGCCTCGGCGGTATCGGGGTGGTCTTCGACCAGGAGCAGCCGCAGGGGACGGCGGGCCGCCGGCTCCGGCACCTGGCGCGGCGCGGGCTCGGCCTGCGCGGGCCAGCCGCCCGTGGGCAGCTCCACCCGGAAGGTCGCGCCCAGGCCATAACCCGGGCTCAGCGCCGTGATCCGGCCGCCGTGCAGGTCGGCGACGGCCTTGCTGATGGAGAGCCCCAGGCCGAGCCCGCCGCGGGCGGGGGACGCTTGGGAGAAGGCCTCGAAGATGTGCGGCATCGAGCCCGGCTCGATGCCCACGCCGGTGTCCGTGATCTCCACGACCAGAGTGTTCTCATCCTCTTCTTCGTCGTTCCATGTGCGGACCACGATCGTGCCGCCCTCCGGCGTGAACTTGACCGAGTTGCGCAGCAGGTTCCAGAAGATCTGCATCAGGCGCGAGCCATCCCCCCAGACGCGGTGCTCCGAGGCTGCGAGCTCGGTGACGACCTTGAGCCGGCCGGCATCGCAGCTCTCGGCGCAGCAGATCTGGATGGCATGCTCGACCAGGGCGCGGACGTCGCACACCGAGCGCTGGAGCTCCAGCTTGCCGCGGGCGATGCGCGTCAGGTCGAGGAGGTCGTCGATGAGCCGGGCCTCCAGCTCGACGTTGCGGCGGATCATGGCGAGGTGGTCGGCCACGTCGCGCAGCCGGCCGTCCCCCTCCAGGCCGGTGATCAGGGCGAGCACGGGGGTCAGCGGCGTGCGCAGCTCGTGCGAGAGGGTGGCGAGGAACTGGTCCTTGGCCCGGTTCGCGGCCTCGGCCTCCTCCTTGGCCTGGCGCAGCTCCTCCTCGGCCTGCTTGCGCCCGGTCACGTCCATGACCGTGCCGATGAAGCGGGTGGCGTGGCGGTCCTCCCCCTCGCCGCGGAAGAAGACGCAGCCGCGGGAGGTGACCCAGCGGACCGCGCCTTCCGGAACCACAGCCCGGTACTCAACCTCGTAGCCGCCCTGGCTCGACGGCTCCATCGCCTCCTGCATGGCCTGGTGGACCCGGTCCCAGTCTTCGGGATGGATACGGACCAGGTACTCGCTGTAGTCGATCTCGGCGTCCGGGGGGAGGCCGTGGATCTCCTTGCAGCGCTCCGACCAGGTCAGCCGGCCGGTGACCGGGTTGAAGTCCCAGGTGCCCAGGCCCGTGCCCTCGACGGCCAGGCGCAGCCGCTCCTGGCTGTCGTGGAGGGCCTCGTCCGCCTGCCGGCGCTCGGTCACGTCGGTGGCCATGGTGACCAGGAAGAGGCGGCCGTCCGGCAGCCGGCCGGGCTCGCCCGCGGTGAAGGTCCAGATGCGGCCCTCGCCGTCGCGGGTGCGGATAACGAGCTCCGCCTCCGTGGCATTCCCTTCAAAGGAGCGGCGGATGCGGTCTTCGACCTGCCCGGCGGCCGGCCCGTAGGCCAGGTCCAGCCACTTGCGCACTGTTGGTATGTGCTCGCGGGAGTAGCCGGAGAGGCGGGTCCAGGCGTGGCTGAGGGCCAGGACCTCGCCGTCCTCCGCGTGCATGAGGATGGGGATGGGGGCGTCCACGATCGCCCGCCGGAACTGCTCCTCGCTGCGCCGCAACGCCTCCTCGGCGGCGTGGCGGGCACGGGTCGAGAGCCAGGCGGCGAAAACCACCATGGCCAGGCCGCCGACGCCGAGCGCCAGCGAAACCGGCACGGCGGCCGCAGCCGCGCCAAGCGCCAACACCACCAATGTGGCGCCTAGACCCCAGACAGCGAGGCGGACAGCGCGCGGGATCATCTTTCTGCCTTCAGCGGGACAAATATTAGCAGACTGTGGAAGAAAAGCGCGTCACGTCCGCAGCCGCCGTCCAAAACGGCCAAGCCAGAATTCCAGCTCTTCAGCTCCGGTCATGCGGGCGAGGAGCAGGTACCCGAGGGCGTAGGCCCCCACCACCGCCAGCGCCTGGATTGCGACGTGGAGCGGCGGCAGCGCCCACCAGAGGAGGGCCGCGGGCACGGCCGCGGCCAGGGCGAGCAGCGTCATCCGCCCCAGGTCCCGCCAGGGCACGAGCGCCCCCGGAGCGCTGCGGGCCGCGGCGCGGCGCAGGAGCAGCAGCTCGAGCCAGGCTGCCAGGCCCGAGCCCAGCGCCAGGCCCACGGCGCCCAGGCGGAACGGCTCGCCTTCGGCGCGCACCAGGTCGGTCACCGCCACCCGGTCGAGAAGGAACATCAGCGGCACGGCGAGCACCGCCGAGAGCGCTACCCTCCAGACCGCGATGCGGGCCGGCGTGCGCGCCTCCCCCAGGGCGTAGAAAGTGTTCTGCAGCAGCCGCGAGGAGGTGGTCGCCACCAGGCCGACCGTGTAGCCGCAGAGGGCCAGGTAGACGAGCCAGTTTTGCGTCTCCTGGAAGTTGCCGGTGCGAAGGAGCAGGCCGATGATCAGATAGCCGAACGCCAGATAGCCGATGCACGTGGGCACGTTCAGGAAGGCCATCTTGCGCAGCGAGCCCCGCACCCGCGCGAGGAGGGCGTCCGTCCCCCCTCTCCGTCCCAGCCTGGAGAGCTCCGGCAGCTCCGCCGCGGCCACCGACATCCCGAACAGGCTGACCGGCAGCATGTACGGCGTCTGGGCGTAGCTCAGGATGCCGACCGCGCCAGCGATCAGCCACGAAGCCAGGAAAATGTCCAGGTAACCCGAGAGCTGCACCACTCCGCGCCCAGCTACCACCGGACCGAACGCCGCGAGCGCCTCCCGTACCCCAGCCACTCGGGTGGAGAACGATAGCCGGAAGCCGCGCATCTCCCGCGCCACGGCCGGGAGCTGGACCAGGAACTGGAGAAGGCCGCCCAGGAGCCCACCCCAGCAGACCGCAAACAGCAATCTGTTCTGGCCCGAGCCCGCCCAGACGATCGCGCCGATGATCGCCGCGTTCCAGACGATCGGCGCGAAATAGGGCAGGAAGAACCTGCGGTGGCTGTTGAGCACGCCAAGGGCCCAGGCTGAGAGGACGAGGAAGCCGGTCATGGGGAAGATGATCCGCGTCGCGGCCACGGCGAGCTCGAAGCGGTCCACCGGGCCGGCCTCGCGCACAAACCCGGCCGCGAGCACCGCCACAATGGGCTTGGCGAAGAGCACGCCCAGGAGCGAGAAGGCGGAGGCGGCGGCCAGGAGGAGCCCGAACACCGCGCCCGCAAACCGGCCCGCCTCCTCCTTCCTTCCCTCCTCCAGCATGCGGGAGTAGATGGGGATGAAGGAGGCCGAGAGGGTCCCCTCGCCGAGCAGGTTCTGGATCGCGTTGGGAGCGCGGAAGGCGACCCGCAGCACGTCCATGTGCGGTCCCACACCCAGGAAGTGGGCGTAGGCCCGCTCGCGCACGAAGCCGATCAAACGCGAGGAGAGGATGCCGAGGGCGATCGCAGCGGCGCCGCCGGTTTTGGGGGTCGGCGTCTCCGGCGGGATGGGCTCGGTCATTGGAGCGGCATTCTAAGCGTAAAATCCTGCGTATGCCCTACGGATGGGAAGGCGAAAAGGTCCGTCTGGTCCCCCTGGACAAGGCGCGCCACCTCGACAACGCGATGGCCTGGCTCAACGATCCCGAGGTCACGGCCTGGACCCTGGTCGGCGACTGGCCCGTGGGACGCCTGGCCGAGGAGGATTGGTTCGACGCCATGAGCCGGCTGCCGCCGATCGGCCTGCACGAGAAGGTGACGTTCGCCGTGGAAACGCTCGCCGGCGAGCACATCGGCTTCTCCGGCCTGCACGCCATCGACTGGCACAACAAGGTGGCCACGACCGGCACGGTCCTGGGCCGGCGCGACCTCTGGGGCCAGGGCTACGGCTCGGATGCCGCGCAAGTCCGCACCCGCTTCGCCTTCGAGGTCCTCGGCCTGCGCATGCTCCTCTCGGACGTCATGGCCGACAACGCCGGCTCGATCCGCATGCTCCAGAAGGCCGGCTACAAAGAGATCGGGCGGATTCCCAGGAGGATCTGGAAGCGCGGCGCCTGGCGGGATGTGGTGATGCTCTGCCTGGAGGCGTAGGGGACCCTCACCCCCTAACCCCCTCTCCCACACGCACTCACACCCGCCCGGGAGAGGGGGAACCGGAAAGGAAACCGGACCTTCTGTTTTGCTGTTGCTGCTGCTGTTGGGTGGGGGCGCCCCTCTCCCGGGCGGGTGTGAGTGCGTGTGGGAGAGGGGACGGGGGTGAGGGTTCCGAGTCCTAAGGCAAATCGTTCCAGTTCAGCAGCACGTTGTACACCAGCCGGAAGTCCGACAGGTTCAAATACCGGTGGAGCGGGTTGAAGGCGTAGAGGATCACCCGCCCCTTCCCCACCGGCACGTCGAGCACCGCGGGCTTGCCGTTCACCTGCTCCTCGCCCTTGAGGAAGCCTGAAAGCACCAGGCGCTTGTCCTCCGGACCCTCCGGCTTCTTCTCCTGCGGTGTCTCCGGCTTGGGCTCCTCGTCAGCATCCTCGACATCCTCGACCTCGACCGTCTCCTCGGCCGGCTCTCCCTTCTTCTCCTCCTCCTCGGGGACCTGCTTGGTGCCGAACTGGAGCACGGCCCAGCCGCGGTCGCGGTCGTCCACGTCCCACAGCGGGCCGTTGCCGCGGAAGATGCTGGGCCGCTCCTCGTAGCCGTAGACGATCGGGTGCTCCGGGCGCAGCACCTTGGCGCGCAGCTCCGAGCCCGGGGTGTTGGGGCCGTCCACGTTGCGCACCCGGCGCACGAGGCCCCCTTGCACGGGCAGCACCCCGGAATTGCCGAGCGCCATCAGGATCCCGCCGCTCTCCACGAAGCGCTGCAGGTTGAGCAGCCCCGTAAAGCCCATGCCGCCGGTGATGTCGTCCGAGGCGTTGGGGATGCCGTGGCTCGGGTACTCGTCTGTCTTCGTGTAGGCGAGCGGACCCCACTTGGGATCGATCCCATGGACCATGCGCGCGAAGTCGCCGAAGGCCTGCGGGAAGAGGATCACGTCGAAACGGTCCTGGAGACTCCCGCGCCTCAGATCACTGTCGCTGATCAGGGTGTACTCGAAGCCCTCGCGGTCCAGCGTGTAGCGCGCCCAGCCCGCATCCTGGGTGGAGACCCAGGTCTGAAGCAGGGCCATCCGCGGCAGGTCCACGACATGGCGCGCCACATCCGGCATGGACGAGACTGCCGTGAACGCGAGCCCCAGGCGCAAAGCCACATCGTCCACCGCCTCCCGCGGGGCCTGCACGATCCAGCTCCCGGGCGGATAGCTGATGCCTCCCACCTCGAAAGCCTTCTCCGCCGCGTCCACCTGGCGGTCTCCCAGGAGCTGGCGCGCCCTCAGCAGGGAAGTCTGCCCGGTGTCGCGCAGGAGGAAGATGTCTCCTTCGCCCTCAATGCGGCCGTTCATGGGAGCCTCTCCGGAGAGGGGCTCCATGGCCGCGTCGAGCACCTTGCGGTCCGCGACCGACGAACCCTCGACCCCATAAAGGAGAGGCCACGTCCAGGCCACGTCGTCATAGGGCTCGTTCGGCTCGTCGGCTGGGAACTTCTGCTCCTCCAGGAAGTTGATCGCCGCATTCCGGTACGGCTGGTCCAGGCGCACCACATAAGTGCCGGCCGGCCAGGAAAGCTTGCCGAGCGTCAGGTCAGAGGTCAGACGGTGGACCTCGATCCTGTGCAGGCGGAGCTGATTGATCAGATGGGCCAGGCGGCCCGGATCCCGCTGCTCCGTCGGGAACATCCAGGCATACGGCGCCTCGGTCCGGCCCTTCTCCAGGGCGCGGCTGGCCTTGGCCCAGAAGCTCTCGAGAAGCTCCTGCCGGTGGAGGGCCGCGTACTCCAGCCCTTCCAGCACGGCCGATTCCATGAAGTTGGTGTTGTTGCGCAGTGACCAGCGGACCTTCTTGTCCGGCGGCCAGGGGCGGTACCACTGCACGTCGGTCACCGGCTTGCCGGCATAGCGCGACTTGATCTCGCGGTCAAAGGTGCCGGCGTGGGAGTTGCCAAAAGTCTCGTAAAAGCGGCCGATCGAGTGGTGGGTGTTGGCCACCGAGGTCAGATAGCCGGGCCACCAGCCGTCCCAGAAGCCCCAGGTCCAGACGCCGGGAAGCCCCATCGACGACAGCGAGCCGGCCTCGTGAACGCCCATCTGCGTCCATTCGTGGATGGTGACCGGATCGACTCCGCGGTTGTAGGGGCCGTGGCCCGTCGAGATGTAGAGGAAGGGCACCGACTCGTGCAGGTCGTGCATCACCTGCGGATGCCAAGCGAACCAGGACTCGTGCAGAGCCTTGGAGAGCGCCTGGGTGACCTGCATGCCGTCCCGGTTGTTGTCGTGGAGGACGTAATGGCCCCAGTAAGGGGGCGACATGATCTCCCGGATCTCGTCCCAGGTCCCCTTGCGTTCGCGCAGATGGCGGTAGAACCACTCGACGGCGCGGTCCCGGCCGTCGGGCTCGACCACCGGCGTGATCAGGACGACGGCGTTGCGCCGGATCTCCTGGATCGAAGGCCGCTCGGACACGGCCAGCCGATAGGCCAGCTCCATCAGCATCTCGGGGCTGCCGGTCTCGCTGGAGTGCAGGCCGCCGAGCAGGTGGTAGATCACCTTGCCCTCCGCGGCCAGGCTGCGCGCTTCCTCCCGGGAGACCGCGCGCGGATCGGCCAGCCGGCCGGTAATCTCGCGCCAGTGGTCGAGCTGCGCCACGTTCTCGGCGTCGGAGACCGCAATCAGCAGGATCTCCCGCCCTTCCTCGGTGCGCCCGATCGTCTCCACCTGCACCCGGTCGCTGGCCTCGTCGAGCTGGCGGTAGTAGCCGTAGATCTCGGAGACCGAGCTCAGCTCGTTCGGCGTGCCCACGATCCGGCCGAGGACATCGCCTGGCGACGGCACGGTCTCCGACTCGGGCACGTAGGCCACCGTTTCAGCCAGGAACCGCGGCTCGGTCGTGTACTCGCGGATCTTCTCGACGCTCCCGGGCTCGGGGGTATCAGGAGACCAGTCCTGAGCGAAAGCGGGAAGGGCTAACAGAAGGACGAGGGGAAGGAGACGGTTCATGGGCCGGAAAGATAGCAGGCCCTACTTCACCCGGGCCA
Organism: uncultured Holophagales bacterium; assembly: GCA_963741305.1. GTDB lineage: Bacteria > Acidobacteriota > Thermoanaerobaculia > Multivoradales > UBA5704 > DATMER01. The sequence continues at coordinate 2,988,932 of CAVUHL010000003.1, forward strand.
CTACCACCGTAATGTCGTCGAGCTGCTCGGAATCCCCCTTGAAGTGGGAGAGGTCGCCGAGGATGGCATCCCGGATCTCGCGCACCGAGTGAGTACCGGCCGCCGCGCGGGCCACGGTCTTCTGCAGACGGGGATAGCCGTAATCCTGCCCGAGGCCGTTGCGGGTCTCGACCAGGCCGTCGGTGTAGAGCACCAGGACGTCGCCGCTCCGCACCTTGTGCCGCTCCTGGCGGTACTCGGCGTCCAGGCGGGTGCCGAGCGGCGGCGCGCCCTCCCCGATCTCGGCAAACTTCCCGGTCTGGGCATCCCAGCAGAGCAGCGGCGGATGGCCGGCGCTCGCCACCGTGACCTCGACCCCGGACCCGTCCGCGGCCCGGTCGAGCACGGCACACAGGAGGGTGACGTAGGTCCGCCGGTCCGTGGTCTTGCGCACCATCGGGTTCAGCCGGTCCAGCACGGCCACGGGCACGGCCAGATCCTTCTCCAGGAGGTAGAGGCAGCTCCGGATGCCGGAGAGCAGCAGCCCGCTGGCCAGGCCATGCCCCGAAACGTCGCCGATGACCAGCGCGAGCTGCGAGCCCGACAGGCGGAAGTAATCGTAGTAATCCCCGCCGACCTCGGTTGCCGGGAGGGACGCCGCGGCCAGCTCGACCCAGCCGATGTTGGGCGGGAGCTGCGGCAGCATGCTGAGCTGGATCTTGCGCGCGTACTCGATCTCCTCGCGCATGCGCAGCCGCTCCCGGGAGCGGGAGTGCTCCGTCCGCCAGACCCCCAGGAAGCGCTTCCTCTCCAAATGCGTGATGAAGGCCGATATAACCAGGCAGACCACGCCCACGATGCTGACGGAGATGAAAGCATCCGCCGACACCAGGGCATCGGCCGACGGCAGCCCCTGCGGGGTCAGGGGGAAGACCGCGGTCAGCCAGAGCAACACGTAGACCATCAGGTGCTCGATGAAGCGCAGCCGGAACCCCAACATTGCGAACATGATGGGGATGAAAGCGTCCGTCGAGTCGCCGCCGCGCAGGTTTACCACCTTGACCGCCACGGCCTGGAGCGCCAGGAATCCGAGCAGGATCTGCCGGAAGTAGAGCCCGTAGAAGCGCTCGCGCCGCAGCATCACCAGGAGGACCGCCGCGATCACGTCCACCACCATCAAGGCCATCAACCCGAACCGCCGTTCCTTCGCGGCTCCCGCGATGGCGACGATGGACAGGAGGAGCACCAGCCCCAGGATCAGCCGGAAATAGCGGTAGTTCTTGGCGTCGAAGTGCCGCTGGAGCGCAATCGGCTCGGGGAGCTGGACGAGCTCGTCGATGGTGGGGGCTTTCATAGGCAGGATTGATCCCGTTCAGGATCGGGCCGGCGCAATGCTATCGTGACCGGGCATGGAAAGGGATGCCCGGAGTGCTCGCCGGCCTAGGAACGCTGAAAGATAGGACGAGAGCGGGGGGCTTCCGGTTCGCAAGCCCAGGCGTCAAGAAATCTCGAAGAGCCCCGCGACCAACTCCACCACGCACCCGAGCACCTCGGCGCCTTCTAGCCACCCGCTCCCGCCGCCTTCCGGCGGCAGGGGCGGGATGGCGCTCGCGCCCAAGGTCACCGGCGCGCCGATCGCCCGCCGGTGCGCCTCGGCCCGATCCTGTAACCAGCGCACGAAATGCTCCAGCTCTTCACGGTCGAACCAGACCCCGTGCGAGCAGCAGATTTCCAGGACGGTCTCGCCGCAGGCCTTCCGCTCCATCAAGGAGCCGCAAGCGGGGCAAAAACGGCCAGGCTGGCCCACCGCGTACAGCGGGGAGCCGATCCAGAGCGGCAGGAGGTCCGCTCTCTTCCTCGCTCCGAGGACCTCGACGACTTCCCGCGCGACCCAGACGCCGCAGCATTCCCTGCAGTAATGCGCGGTCGCATCCACGCGCTCCGACCGCCAGGGGCTCAGATCCACGGACTCGGGGCACGCGGGACACCGGGCGGCTCTGCCGTCACTCATACCGCAGCGCCTCCAGCGGATCGACCCGCGTAGCACGCAGGGCCGGCACCAGGTTCGCCACCAGGGCCACGGCGAGCAGGACCAGCGGGACGACCGCGAACGTCACCGGGTCCGTGGCGCTCACGCCATAGACCTGCTCACGCAGGAACCGGGTCGCGAAAAAGGCCGCGCCGAGCCCGATGGCGGCGCTGATCAGCACGACCCGCATGCCCTGGACCAGGATCATCTGCCGCACCTGGCCGGGGCGCGCGCCCAGGGCCATGCGGATGCCCATCTCGTGCGTGCGCTGCGCCACGGAGTAGCTGACCACGCCGTAGACCCCCACCGCGGCCAGCCCCAGGGCGAGCGCGGCGAACAGGCCGAGCAGCAGCGTCTTGAAGCGGCTCTGCGCCAGCGCCTTCGCAACCACCTGCTCCATGGGCTCGATCCCCTCGAGGGGCAGATCGCGGTCGATCCCCCGCACCACCTCGCGCAACGGACCGGCGAGTTGGACGGGGTCCCCCGAGGTGCGCAGGACCAGCACGGTATCCGTAGACGGCCCCTGGGCCTGCGGCCAGTACGCCTCCGAGGCCTTCTCCTGGTCCAGCGTGTCGTGCCGCACGTCCGCCACCACGCCCACGACCGTCCGCCACCCCGGATCCTCCGGGTCCGCCGGATCGCCGAAGGTGAAGCGCTTGCCGAGCGGGCTTTCGTTGGGCCAGACCTTCGACGCCATCGTCTGGTTGATGATCGCCACCTGCTCGGCTCCCTGGCGGTCCTTGTCCTCGAAGAACCTGCCTTTGACCAGGGGAATCCCCATCACCCGGAAATAACCGGGGCTGATCATCCGGACGTTGGTGCTCGGCGTCTCGGCCGGCGGCGGCACCGGCCGCCCCTCCACCACGAAGGCGAGGACCATGTTGGAGCCGCTGAGCGGCAGCGGGAAGATCGAAGCGGCCCCCTCCACTCCCGGTATCGCGGCGAGCCGCTCCAGGAGCTGATCGTAGAAGAGCGCCTGCCGCTCCTCATCCGGGTACTTGAACTCAGGGATCGAAATGCGGGCGGTCAGCACCCCCTCGGGCTTGAACCCGGGGTCGACCCCGCTCAGCCGCGCGAAGCTCTGGATCAGCAGGCCCGCGCACACCAGGAGCACCAGCGCGACCGCCACCTCGAAGCCCACCAGCAGGTTGCGCACCAGCCGGCCATGGGCGCCGCCCGCCATGGAGCGCCCCCCCTCCTTGAGCGCCTCGTAGAGCCTCCGGCCGGTGGCCGAGAGCGCCGGCACCAGGCCGAAAAGCAGGCCGGTCGCCAGGGAGACGAAGAAGGTGAAGGCGAGCACGCGGCCGTCGACCCCGATCTCCTGGGCCCGCGGGATGCCCTGCGGATCGAGGGCGATGAGCGCCTTCACGCCCCAGTGCGCGAGCAGCAGGCCGAGGGCCCCGCCCGCCACGAAAAGGATCGCGGTCTCGATGAGCATCTGCCGCACCAGGCGCGTCCGGCTCGCACCAAGCGCCGCGCGCACGGCGAGCTCCCGCTCCCGCGACGCCACCCGCGCCAGCAGCAGGTTGGCCACGTTGGCGCAGGCGATCAGCAGCACGAAGGCGACCGCCACCAGGAGGATCATCAGGATGGGCCGGATGCCCTCCACCGCGATCTCCTGCAAAGGGATCAGGTCCACCGTCCATGCGGTGTTGCTGTCCGGGTACTGCTTCTCCAGCCGGGCGGCGATGCCGATCATCTCGGTCTCTGCCTTCTCCAGGCTGACGCCCTGCTTGAGCCGGCCGATCGCACCCAGGTAGTGCGCGCCGCGGCCCTCGTTGGCGAGGTCGAGCGCCAGGGGCACCCAGACCTCCGCCCGCCGCGGCAGCTCGAAGCCGCGCGGGGCGACGCCCACGACCGTGTAGCCCTCGCCGTTCAAGGTGATCGGCCGCCCGACGATCTTCGGATCGGCGCCGAACAGCCGCTGCCAGAGCCCGTGCGCGAGGACGGCCACCCGCGCCTGGCCGGCACGGCCCTCCTCCTCCCGGAACCCGCGGCCCGGGGAAGGGTCGACCCTGAGCATCTGGAAGAAATCCGGCGACACCTGGGCGCCGAGTATGACCTCCGGCTGCTCGCGGCCCGTCAGGTTGAAGCGGTCGCGGCTGTAGGCGGAGAGGTGCTCGAACGACTTGTTCTGGCGCCGGAAGTCGTCGAAGTTCGGCGGCGACACGCTGAAGCGGGGAAAACCCAGCTTGGGCGCGCTCTCCATGAGCATGGTCAGCTCCTCCGGCTGCGGATACGGCAGCGGATCGAGGAGCACGCGGTTGACCACGCTGAAGATGGCGGAGTTGGCCCCGATGCCAAGGGCCAGGGTCAGCATCGCGAGAAAAGTCGTGGCCGGATTGCGGACCAGGGTGCGGAGCCCGAAGCGTATGTCTTTCCAGACGTTTTCCAAGGAGAGTCTCCAGCCGGCGCCCCCGAAGGGCGCCGGCGCGGGTTTGCAACGTATCAGGAGAGCGGCAGCATCTCGGGCATGGAGGGCGGCGCGGCGGGCTCCGCGGGCACCTCGAAGCGCCGGCTGCCGAGCATCACCTCGGCCAGCTCGCGCCAGACCCGGCCCAGGCCGTTGAGGATATTGAGCGACACGAGCAGGCCCACGAGGCCGAAGGCGGCCACGAGCAGGGTCTCGCCGAAGGTGTCCACGTTCCAGAACGGGATGTCGAAGTAGACGTCGTCGAACCCCCAGGCGATCGGCGCGAGGATGAACGCGGCCGGGATCACCAGCAGCGTCAGGGTCACCACGAAGCTCATGATGCCCAAGGGGAACTTGAGGAAGAGGAAACCCAGGCCCTTCCAGGTCACCGGGTTGCCCATGAACTCCTGCACCCGCTTCCAGATGTCCTGAGGCTGGCCGGTGGCCGGGGCCGCCATCGGGGGCACCTCGGCGCCGAGCAGCAGGATGGCAAGCCGCCGTTCCAGCGCAGCCATGCCCCAGCTCGCCGCGAGCACCACGGCCAGGATGGGCAGGCCGATCCAGATGATCGTCAGGCCGAAGCCCAGGGCCAGCCCGGTGAGCAGGAAGATGAAGTAGAACAGGCCCAGCGGGAACGCCAGGGCCAGGTAGAACAGGTTCGTATAGGTGCGCACCTCGACCGGCGCCATGAAGAAGCGCACCAGCAGGTTCAAGTGCTTCTCCGACTCGTCCGCCGTCTGCGTCTGGATCTCGGTATTCATTGGGTCCCTCCCATTTCCTGGTGGAGACTACGTAGGAGGGAGGGGGAGGGTTTCGGACGACGGGCTGGTTCCCACATTCCATGTCGATTGGGCTAGAATCCCGCGAAAAGACCTCTTAGCCCGGCACTCACGTGCCGGGCTATTTCATGTCGCCCCAGGGGGGCTGAATGATGTCGGACACCTACACCAAGCTCCAATACCATCTCGTCTTCAGCACCAAACAGCGGGCCGCTCTCATTCAACCCCTTCTGCGGGAGGAGCTTTACGCCTATCTCGGGGGCATCCTGCGGGGGCAGGGCGGCATCCTCCTCGTGGCCGGAGGCATGCCGGACCACGTGCATCTCCTGGCGGGCATCCGTCCCGACATGGCAATCGCCAAGATGCTCCAACTCCTGAAGGCGAACTCCTCGACATGGATGAGCGAGCGGACCGGATGGTTTGCCTGGCAGGCTGGATACGGCGCCTTCTCCGTGAGCGAGTCCAAGGTTCCTGACGTCCGCGCCTACATCCTGGGCCAGGAGGAGCATCATCGGACGATCTCTTCCGAGGAGGAGTTCCAGACCCTGTTGCGCAGGCATGGCCTCTCCATCGACGAGTAGATGCCTCCTCCAGACTGGGGAAATTAGGGGGTCCGTTGCCTTTCCTTCCCGGCACTCACGTGCCGGGCTAATTCATGCCGCCCTTACGGGCTCCCGGAGGAGGCGGCCGTTGGAGACCGAGCCCCGCCAGGGGCGACATGAAATAGCCCGGCACGTGAGTGCCGGGAAAGGAGGGACGCCCCCAACCTCCCCAGTCCCGGAGGGACGGCATAGGATCAGATGAGGTTGCCGCAATGCCGCCCCTCCGGGGCTGGGGCCTTCTTCCTGATAACCTAACCCAACCCGGCACTCACGTGCCGGGCTAATTCATGTCGCCCCTGGCGGGGCTCGGTCTCCAACGGTCGCCGCCTCCTCCGGAGCCCGTAGGGCGGCATGAAATAGCCCGGCACGTGAGTGCCGGGCTATTACCCCGCCGGCCGCTCCCGCACATACAGCGCCTCGTGATGCGGCTTCCCGCGCCGCACCTGATGGATCCGCCCCCGGCGAGCTTGGCGGCGTAGCGTCAGAGCAACCTGGCGCTGGGTGGCGGGCTTTCGCAGGATGTCGGCGAACCGCCGGTTGACCTCCTCGGTCACCGCCGCCGCCCCGATGCGCTCGTCGCCCGACTTGCCCTCGATCACCCGGTTCACCAGCCGGCTCAGGATGCGCTCGAGACCGGTGTCCATCTCCTTGTCGCGCGCTTCCACGGCGAGGGAGGGCGCGACCAGGCCGAGCGCCGTGGTCAGGCTTGCGCGGAGAGAGTCCGCGGTCTGGGCGATCTTGGCAGCCTCCTCCTCGTGGCGCTCCCGCTGCTCGCGGTGAGTGCTCTCCTGCTCGGCATGGAACGCCGCACGCTCCCGGTGCTGGGCAAGCTGCTTGTCCAATTCCACCAACAGCCTCTCTGGAGGCATACCTACCGTCATGACCCTTCTCCTTCGAACAAGTTTGGAGCATCCTGCTCCCGGCATACCCTCCAGCGCTCCCGGATGCTTCGAAAACCATGGTTACTGCCTTCACACTCCAAGATTATGCTCCGAGTACAGACGATGTAGGAGCAAAACCCTGGACCCAAATGGCTGCCAAGCTCACTTTTGTAGCATACCAGACCGCATTAGGAGCAAAACCACTGATTTCGAAGCCCCTGATCTATGTACTTGGAGCATAACCCTGAGCCCAGACGCTTCAGGCTCGCTCTTTTGCTCCTAAAATGGCGTAAGGCGTCGCTCAGGAATATGTAGTTGCTCCAAGTACACGAGGGGCTGGAGCATCCCCTTTTGGGGGAGCGATTGGGGAGGACGTTTTCGGAGCTTACGCTGAAGGTAGCATCGCTTCCCCCGCGGGCTCACGGAGGTTGTAGCGGGAGCTCATGACGCGGCCGTAGGCGCCGCCGTTGGCAATCAAGAAGACGTCCCCTTCCTGTGCGGGGGCCAGGCGCCGGGAACGGCCCAGGATGTCTCCAGTCTCGCAGATGGGCCCTACCACATGCGCCAGCATCGTCGCGGGCTCGCCGAGACGGCTCAGGTTCACGATGGGATGGTACGCGCCGTAGAGCGCGGGACGGATCAGGGAGTTCATGCCCGTCTCGAGACCGATGTAGGTCACCCCTCCCTTGCGCTTCACCTGCACCACCCTCGCGAGGAGCACCCCGGCCACGGCCACCAGAAACCGGCCGGGCTCGATCCAGAGCTCGAAGCGGGGATTGGCGGCGCGGAACTTGCGCAGCGACTCCCTCAGCTCCTCCAGGTCGAGCGGACCCTGGCCGGGCTGCTCCGGCACGCCGAGGCCGCCGCCCACGTCGATCACCCGCACATCGGGGAAGCGCTCGGCCTCCTCGGCCAGGAACAGCGCGACCTCGCGCCAGCTCCGGGAGTCCCGGATGCCGCTGCCCGAGTGGGCATGGAGGCCCACGACCCGCACCCCGAGCCCGGCTGCCAGCTCCCGCAGCTCGCCCAGGCTCTCGGGGCCCACCCCGAACTTGGACTGCGCGCCCGCCGTGCGCACGTGGGCATGGTGTCCCCTCCCCCGCCCGGGATCCACCCGCACCAGGATCTCCCGGCCGCGGAACACGTCCGGCCAGGCCCGCAGCGGATGCAGGCTGTCGATCGTCACCCAGGCCCCGAGCTCATAAGCGCGGCTGTATTCGGCGGCCGGCGCGAAGTTGGGTGTGAAGAGCAGGCGGGTCTTCTCGATCCCCGGGAAAACGGATGTCACGTGCTCCAGCTCGGGCGCGGACACGCACTCGAAGCCGAGCCCGGCCGCCTCCAGCCGGGCCAGCACTCCGGCGTGAGCGTTCGCCTTGACCGAGTAGAAGACCCGGTCGAAGACCCCGAGGGAGCGCACCGAGTGCGCCGCCCGGTCCAGGGTCTCCTCGTCGTAGACATAGACCGGCCCGCGCTCGGCGGCCAGGGCGAGCAGCTCGTCCCGGCGGGCGCGCCACCAGTCCCCCTCAGGCTCAGGCGCTGCTTCTACCTCCTGATCCTCGAACATCTCCGCCCAGGAGGGACCGAAGACCGCATTCTCGGTCTGGTGCCCGAAAAGCAGGGCGTGAAGCTGCTTCACCAACCGGTCGCTCTGGTCCTCGTCCACCACGAAGGTGAGGTTGAGGTCGTTGGCCGCCTGGGTCACCAGGTGGACCTTCATCTCTTCGAAGACCTCCAGGACCGGGCTCAGCTCGTGGAGGATGCCGCGGATGCCACGGCCGACCAGCGAGAGCGCCGCGGTCGGGGCGATCACCCGCGGCTCGCAGAGAGTTTCGAGATCGCGGCAGACGGCGGCGAGGGCCGTCTCTTCCAGGACGTTCGCACCGGGATCGAGGGAGACGGTCACGTTCGTCTCCGAGGTGGAAACCTGGTCGATGGACAGCCCGTGGCGGGCAAATATCGCAAAGGCTTCGGCCAGGAAGCCGACGCGCTGCCACATGCCAAGGGTCTCCATGGCAATCAGGGTCATGCCCTTGCGCGCCAGGATCGCCTTGACCCCCGGCCCGGTATCCGGCCCCGCGGCCGAGACCACCGTGCCCGGCAGCTCGGGCCGGTCCGTGCAGCGCACGTGGAGCGGGATGCGGTGGCGGCGCAGCGGCGGGATGCAGCGCGGATGGAGCACCTTGCCCCCGGTAATCGCGATCTCCTGCGCCTCTTCGTAATCGAGGGCGCGCAGCAGCCGGGCCGAGGGGAGCAGCGCCGGATTGGCCGTGAACATGCCGGGCACGTCGGTCCAGATCTCGCACCGCTCGGCGCCCAGCCGGGCGGCAAACAGGGCCGCCGAGGTGTCCGAGCCGCCGCGGCCGAGGAGGACGGTCTCCCCCGCCGGATTGCGCGCGATGAAGCCCTGGGTGACGACGACGCCCCGCTCCGAATCCAGGCGGCGGCGCAGCTCGTCGTCGCGCTCGTGATCGCAACTCGCTGAGAGGTAGATACGGGCCTCGCCCAGGCGGGATTGGTCGAGAGAGGTGAGCCCCTGGCGGGCGTCGAACCAGGTGGCTTTCAGAAAGGCAGCGCCCAGCCGTGTAGACAGCAGCTCGCCAAAAGCCATGATCCGCGCCTTGAGGCGGGGGCCGGCCTCGCCCAGCAGCGAAGCGGCGAGCGCGAGGCGCGTGAGCTCGTCGAAGTCGTCCCGGAGGAGCGCCTCGGCATCCACCCCGAGCCCCGCGCCCAGTTCCAGGTGGCGAGCCCTGATGGCCGAAAGCGCCTCCTCGTGCTCGCCGCGCACCGCGAGCCCCAGCATCTGCTCGAGCTCGCTGGTGACCCGCGACAGCGCCGAGCAGACCACGAGCGGGCGCAGGCCTTCTGCAAGGCGCTGCTCGGCCAGGGAGGCAATGGTGGTCCAGCGCTCCGGCGAGGAGACGCTGGTGCCTCCGAACTTGAGGATTACCCAATTGCTCATCGGAACTCCCGGAACCCTCACCCCCATCCCCTCTCCCACACGCACTCACACCCGCCCGGGAGAGGGGCGCCCCCGCCCTTCCCCTGTTTTCTGGTTTTTTTCCGTCTCCCCCTCTCCCGGGCGGGTGTGAGTGCGTGTGGGAGAGGGGGCCGGGGGGTGAGGGCCCCCTACCCCTTGGCCGCCTTGACCGCCTCGGTCAACGCCGGCAGCACCTCGTGCAGATCGCCGACGATGCCGTAGTGCGCGACGTTGAAGATCGGCGCTCCCGGATCCTTGTTGATGGCCACGATCACCGTAGAGGCCTTCATCCCGACCAGGTGCTGAATCGCGCCCGAGATGCCGGCAGCCACATAGAGCTTCGGCGCCACGGTCTGGCCCGAGGAGCCGATCTGCCGGTCGCGCGGCAGCCAGCCGTTGTCGATCACCGGACGGCTGGCGCCGATCTCGGCGCCGAGCGCCTGGGCGAGGTCGTTGATGACCCCCATCTTGTCCGCCCCGCCGACTCCGCGGCCCACGGCCAGGATGATGTCCGCCTTGGTCAGGTCCACCTGGTCGCCGCCGACCTCCTCGTAGCCGAGGACCTCGCGGTCCGCCTTGATCCCCGAGAGATCCGCGTCGAGCACCTTGACCTCGGCCTCTCCACCCTTGACCACGGCATCCGCCTGGAAAGCGCCGGCCTGGACCGTGACAAAGACGGTGCCTTCGCCCTTGACCCGCACGCGGGCCTGGAGCTTGCCGCCGAGCACGGGACGCTTCCAGATCAGCTCGGTATTTCCTTCGGAGGCACTTTCAAAGCCCGTGGCATCGGTGATCAGCCCGGCGTTAACGGCCTGGGCCAGACGGGGGACGTAGTCCACCGCTTGATAGGTATGAGGGAAGACCACGTAATCCGGCTTCGCGGCCTGGATCGCGGGCACCAGGGCCCCCAGGTACGCGCCCGGCGTGTAGCTGCGGAGGGCTCCGTGATCGGCCACATGCACCGCGGCCAGATCGTTCTTGGCGACCTCGGCCGCGGCGAGCCCGATGCCCTCGCCGAGCAGCACCGCCTCCGCCTTGCCACCGAGGGTTTGCGCCAGCTTCTGGGCGGCTCCGAGAGCTTCCCAGGATATACGGGGGAGCTGTCCCCCCTCGCGGAGTTGTAAGACCACCCAGACCTTCGCCATCAGAGCACCCTCGCTTCCGTGCGGAGCTTGTTCACCAGCGTCTTGGCCGCGGCCTCGGGCGTGCCCTCGATCATCTGCGCGCCCGTCCCGCTCTCGGGGAAAGCGACCGAGACGATCTCGATCCGCGAGCCCGCCGCGCCGACCTGGCCGGCGTCGAGCCCGAGGTCGCCCGGTGCGACGTTGGCGATCTCCTTCTTCTTGGCGGCCATGATCCCCTTCAGGGAGGCGTACCGCGGATGGTTGATGCCGGCCTGGATCTCCAGCACGGCCGGCAGCGCGATGCGCGAGATCTCGTTGACCCCGCTCTCCATCTCCCTGGTCACTTTCAGGCTTGGGCTGCCTTCCTCGAGCTCGACCCCCATCACCAGCCAGACATGCGGCCAACCCAGATGGCCGGCGATCACCGAGCCGGTGCCGCCCCAGCGCACGTCGTCTGACTGCGAGCCGGTGAGGATCAAGTCGAACGATTCCCGGCCGAGCGCGGCAGCGAGGGCGCGGCCCGTCGCCAGGGCGTCGCCGCCCGTAAAGGAGGCGTCATTCAGATGGACGGCACGAGCGGCGCCCACCGCGAGGGCCTTCCGGAGAGCCTCCTTGACCCGCTCGGGCCCGAGGCTGAAGACCACGACCTCGCCGCCGGTCTTCTCGGCCAGGGAGAGGCCTTCCTCCAGGGCGTAGAGGTCGCTCTCGTTGGTGACGAAGGGAAGGTCCTCCTCCTCCACCCACTTGCCATCGCGGCTCACACGCAGCCGGGCCTCGGTGTTGGGGACCTGCTTGATACAGACAGCTATCCTCATGAAACGGTTTCTCCTCGCTGGACGATGCCGTTCAACAGGCGCCGCAGCAGGGGCGGGTCGGGGTTGAAGGCCCATACCCGGTCATCGAATTTGAGGGTGGGCACGACACGGCGGCCGCCACTGCGCTCCAGGATCATGGCCTCGGCCTGCGCGTCACTGTCGACGTCCACCTCCTCGAACGAGGCTCCCGCCTCCTCGAGCACGCGTTTGGCGCGCCGGCAGTCGCCGCACCAGGATGAGCTGTAGACGAGCACGCGGGAAGCCGGCACGCCGCCGCCCGTGGCAAGGATCGCGGTCTCGTCCGGAGAGAGCCGCACGCCCACGATGCGGATCTTGCCGCCGGGCTCGGTGAGGAGCACGGCAGGCAGATCGGCGCGCGGCGAGATGCCGAGCCTGAGCAGCCGGTCCCCGGCGTCGGGGTCGGCCGAAAGATCGATCCGGTCCCCGCACGCCACGGGGGGTACAGGATGCCGGGTCGAATCGAAGTACACGTGACAATCGAGATGGTTCATAGGCTCCGTCCGGGGACCCGAACCGCGGCACCGTTGATGCCCGCCGCGGCCGGAGTCGTAAGGAAATGGATGGCGGAAGCGACGGCCTCCGTCGTAACCCACTGCAAAGGATCGGCATCTGGCATCGAGGCACGGTTGGCGGGGGTGTCCATGGTGCCGGGGAGGACGGCGTTGGCACGGCCGCCGAACGGCGCGATCTCGCGGGCCAGCGACTCGACCATGCGCAGCACGCCGGCTTTGGCCGCGGAGTAGCCCCCGACCCCGGCCTCGCCGAGCAGCGCCGCTGGCGCGGAGACCGCCACCACGGAACCGCCGCCCGCCCGCTCGAAGCGGCGCGCGCACTCGCGGAACACGCGGAAGGTGGTCTCCAGGTTCAGCGTCAACAGATAGCTCCAGTCGCGGTCGGTCAGGTCAGCGAAGCGGGCAAAGCGAAAGCCGCCCACGAGGTGAATCACTGCAGGAGGGATGCCCGAAGCCCGTTCCGTATTCTCGTACCAGCGGTCAAACAGGGCCTCGACCTCGCCGGAGTCAGCGAGGTTCACGCGCCGCACAGACAACTGGTCCGACGGAGCGAGCTCGGTCAGCTCGCCCAAAGCAGCCTCGTTGGCGTCGACGGCGAGGATCCGGCCGCCTCCATCGAGGAAGCGTTGCACCACGCTCCGCCCGAGGGCGCCGGCCGCGCCGGTGATCAGGACTCTACCGCTCATGGCTCTCCGGGGTTGATCGAGACATCTCCCGTACAGGCAGTAGAGTGCCCGCTGAGGGAGGAAACGAGCCTATCACGGCTCCAAGAGAGGGTCAGAAAGAGGGTAAGATCCTTGAAAGAGGGTAATAAAGAGGGTAATGTCTCTCCTCGACCATGCACTCTTTTCGCGACGGATTTCTTCGCCGGCTGCAGCTTCCCCTCTCCTTTCCGTCTGGCTCATGACCGACATCGCGGAGGCGAAAGGGCGGCAGCGCCTGTTCCTCAGGCAACCTCCCCAGGTGATCGCCTCCCTCCGGCAGACGGCGCTCGTGCAGAGCGTCGAATCCTCGAACCGGATCGAGGGAGTCACGGTAGCGCCAGATCGTCTTGAGCCTCTGGTCCTTAAGGATGCACGGCCCCGCGACCGCTCGGAAGAGGAGATCCGGGGCTATCGCCGTGCCCTGGACCTGATCCATACCGGCGCGGGCGCGCTCGCCATCACCCCTGCCCTCCTCCAGACGTTTCATGGGCTCCTTCAGGAAGGAGCAGGCGATGCCGGTCAGTGGAAGAGAGTGAACAACGACATCGTGGAGGTCCGGTCCGGAGCGCCTCCCCTGGTCCGCTTCCGTCCGGTCCCAGTGGCCGAAGCCGAGGCCGCCGTGGAGGAAATCTGCCTGTCCTATCAGCATGCCCTGGATCAGGACCGGATACCGCCCCTGGTCGCAGCCGGAGCCCTGGTCTTCGATTTCCTGTGCATCCATCCCTTCCGGGATGGGAACGGCCGGGTCTCCCGCCTCCTGACGCTGCTCGCGCTTTACCAGCACGGGTATGAGGTGGGGCGCTATATCAGCCTGGAGCGCCTTATCGAGGAAAGCCGGGCTGACTATTATGATGTCCTCCATCGCAGCTCCGAGGGCTGGCACCAGGGCCGGCACGACCTGCTCATCTGGCTCAACTACTTTCTGGCCATCCTCCGCCGCGCCTACCTCGAGCTCGAACAGCGCTTGGGCCAGGGCAAGGCAGGACGAGGAACCAAGAAGGCCTGGATCGAGGCCACGATCGCCTCGTTCCCCGGCCCGTTCAGCCTGGCCGACCTGGAGCGCGCATGCCCAGGCGCCAGCCGGGAAATGGCACGCCGGGTGCTCCGCCAGCTCCAGCAAACAGGAGAGGTGGAATCCATGGGGAGGGGTCCAGGAGCGCTGTGGAAGCGGCCAGACTGATCCGTCCCCCACCCGCCGGTACCGCATGCTAGTCTCAGCCCTTCAGGTTTTTTGCGAAGGGAGAGCACGATGAACGAGACCAACCAGAAGGGAACACTCAACTTGCGGGCGGTCATGCCCGCGATCACGGCCACTGACCTCCAGGCCAGCCTGGCCTGGTACCGGGACGTCCTCGGCTTCACCGTCGCCGAGGAGTACAAGCAAGAGGACCAGTTGATGGGGGTCCAGCTCCAGGCCGGCAACGTCCAGCTCATGCTGGGCCAGGACGACTTCGCCAAGGGGCGCGACCGCCAGAAGGGAGCCGCACTCCGCTTCTTCTGCACGACCTCCCAGGATGTCGATCAGCTCGCCGCTGCCATCAAAGAGCGGGGCGGCAAGCTCGCTCACGAGCCCACGGACCAACCCTGGGGCACCCGCGACTTCGGAGTCGTCGATCCCGATGGCTTCAACATCTCCATCTCGACCGAACCGAAGAGCTAAGAGCCGAACCGCCCGCGGAGGTCCGAGAACCAGATCAGCGCCAGGACGGCGCCGTCACAGGTGGTCCCCAGGTCGTTGAGCGTCGACGATAAGGAGGAGCCGACCCAGGCCGGCTCGAAAGGCGCGAGCAGAAAAGCGGCGACCGTCACCGCGGTGTAGAGCCAGCGGGACCACGGCTTGAAGAGCCAGAGTCCGACGGTGGAGACGAGGAGCGGGACGACCAGCCCCAGATAGACCCACTCGATGGCCCTCATCGGGCTGTCGAGCTGGGTCTCCGAGTACGCCGCCAGCTCAGGCGGCAGCAGGCCCGGAGCGAACGAGTCGATCATGGCTCCGACGAGCGGAAACACGATCACCGCGACGAGCAGGATCCGAAGAATCGTTTCGAGGCGCATGGTGCAGGATTTTACCCCTCCCTTTACTCCGTCCTTTACTCCAACGTGGCCCTCGGGCTAGATTTCCCGCCATGGGACGCATCTTCGAAACCAGAAAACACACGATGTTCGCTCGCTGGGACCGGATGGCGAAGCAGTTCGCCCGGATCGGCAAGGAAATCACCATCGCCGTCAAGGCGGGCGGGGCCGACCCCGTCAACAACCCGATGCTGCGGCGGGTGGTGCAGAACGCGCGCAACGTCAACATGCCCAAGGACAAGGTCGAGTCGGCGATCAAGCGCGCGGCGGGCAAGGAGGCGGAAAGCTTCGAGGAGATCGTCTACGAAGGCTACGCCCCGCACGGCGTCGCCATCATGGTCGAAACCGCCACGAACAACCCCACCCGCACGGTCTCCAACATCCGCACCCACTTCAACAAGGGCGGCGGCACCCTGGGGAATGCCGGTAGCGTCTCCTTCCAGTTCAAGAAGATGGGCACCTTCCGCCTGGACCCCAAGAAGCTCGATCAGGACGAGCTGGAGATGGAGCTCATCGACCACGGGCTCGAGGAGATGGGCGAGTCCACGGGCGAGAAGGGCGAGCCGCAGCTCGTGCTGCGCTGCGCGTTCAACGACTTTGGCACCTTGCAGAAGGCGCTGGAGGACCGCGGCATCACTCCCCTCTCGGCCGAATCGGAGTACATCCCCGTGACGCCAGTCGATCTCTCCGAACCGCAGGCCGAGGAAGTCCTCAAGCTCGTCGACCGGCTGGAGCAGGACGACGACGTGCAGAAGGTCTTCCACAGCCTCGGTTAAATATCCCGACTCCCGAATAGATACACATTCCGCCGGCTGCCCCCCTCGCCCTGAGGGGATCGCAGGGCCGCCGGCGTTCTCTTTCCTGTAACGCTCCGGCTTTTCAGGCGCCCAAGCATTTAGAGATCGCTTGAACGGGGAGTCGATTTCATGTTCATGGCAAGACCAGGATTGACCCTTTTCATCACCATCGCGCTCCTCTCGTCGACCCCGCTGTCCGCGGTCGACGAGCTGCCCTTCTACTCGGTGCCCGGAGACCGGAACTTCGAGCGTACCCCCAGCTACCGCAACGACGACGATCATTTCAAGTACGGCTCGCTCGGCGGCGAGCGCGGCTACAAGGGACAGGTAGGCTTCGGCCTTCCCTACTGGATCTGGGTAGCCCTGCCGGAGCTCTTCCCCGAGTACCTGCCGGATGGGAAGCCCGGCCAGGGCTACTCCTCGTTCGGCTACACCTATGAAAAGGACGGAGACCGCCGCTTCCAACTGCCCATCGGGACATCGCAGCGCAACAGCCTGACCCTCGACCGGGTCTGGATCAATTGCGGCGTCTGCCACACCGGCACGGTCCGGGACACCCCGCAGAGCGAGCGCCAGATCATCCTCGGCATGCCCGCCAACCGCTACAACCAGGGCGAATGGATCCGCTTCCTCTTCGCCGCCGCCTCCGACCCGCGGTTCGACGGCGAGCACCTGGTGCGCAAGATCCGCGAGCTGGAAAAAGAACGCCGCAAGGTCGCCAAAATCGCCGGCCCCAAGCTCCCCAAGGAGCTGAACCTCCTCGAAGAGGAAATCTACAAGCTGGCGGTCGTTCCGGTCATGAAGCAGCGTTTGTTGTCGATCAAAGAGCGGCTGGATTTCATCGATCTCCAGAGCTGGGGACCGGGCCGCGTGGATACCTTCAACGCTCCCAAGGCCCTGCTCAACTTCCCCATGCACCTCGCTCCCGAGAAGGAAAAGAGAGGCAATGCGGACCTGCCCTCGGTCTGGTACCAGAGGGCCCGAGAGGGAATGCAGCTCCATTGGGACGGCAACAACGTCTCCGTCCAGGAGCGCAACCTTTCCGCGAGCTTCGCGGCCACCATCCCGCCGCTCATCGACAAGTGCAGCCTGCGGCGGATGGCCCGCTTCCTGGAGACTTTGGAGCCGAAACCCTTCCCATCCGAGAGGATCGACAAGGCCCTCGCGGCTCGGGGCGCACCCCTCTACAACGCTCAATGTGCCGGCTGCCACGGCGCCTCCGCGCCCCCCTTCCGCCGTGAAGGGGTTGGGAAGCTCGTCGGCACCGTCATCCCGCTGAAGGCGATCGGAACTGACCGCTCGCGTTTCGACTCCTACACCCCCGAGCTTGTCAGGGCCCAGAACAACATCTATGCGCAGTATCCCCTGGCCAATTCAAGGGATTGCCCCGGTGATCCCGGAGCCAAGGGCTATCCAGCCCGCTTCAATCATTTCCGCAAGACCGATGGCTACGCCAACAGCCCGCTGGACGGCATCTGGCTGCGGGCTCCCTATCTCCACAACGGCTCGGTGCCCGACCTGAGGGCGTTGCTCGATCCAGCCGAAAGCCGGCCAAAAGTGTTCTGGAGCGGCTACGACGTGTACGACTACAAAAACGTCGGGTTTGTGACGCAGGGTCCCGAAGCCGAAGCCGAGGGATGGCGCTACGACACGGCCCTTCCCGCCAACGGCAACCAAGGCCACGAGTATGGGACCCGGCTGTCGGCTGACGAGAAGGACGCGCTGATCGAGTACCTCAAGACGTTCTGAGAGGAGCACCCATGAACCGCAAAAGCTTCCTTCTATCGACGGTCCTGCTCCTCCCGCTCGCAGCCAATGCCGGTGGCCTCGGCTCGGCCAACATCCTGACCGACAAGATGGGCAGGGTCACGGATGGCAAGCCGCAGCCGGCAGAGATCATCGGCGACCCGCGCGAGAACTTCCTCTACGGCTCGATCGGCGGAGAGAACGAGGCTGGGCTCCCCTACTGGATCCTCATGGTCCTCCCCCGGATCTTTCCCGAGTACCTGCCGGGGCCGGGCGGTTACGCCTCCCTGGGGCTCCCCTGGGAAGAAGGCAAGGAGTTTCCCGCCGGGTTCTCGAAAAAAACCGTTTTCTTCCCGCGGGTAGGCTTCAACTGCGCCCTCTGCCACTCCACTCAATACCGCACGCGACCCGACGAGACTCCGATCGTGGTCGCCGCGGGCGGCAGCAACACCGCCGACATCCAGGGGCTCCTGGAGTTCTTCTCCAAGGCCGCCAACGATCCACGATTCAATGCCGACAACATCCTCAAGGAGATCGACGGCTCCTACCCTCTGCGGTTCAGCGACCGCCTCCTCTACCGCTTCGTGCTGATCCCGATCACGAAGAAGCGGCTGGCCGAGCAGGGCGCGGACTTCGCCTGGACGAAAACCCGGCCGCGCTGGGGTCCGGGCCGCGACGCGCCGATGAACCTGACCAAGTTCAACTTCCTCGAAATGCCCTGGGACGATAGCATCGATCACACCGACTTCCCAGCCATCTGGCACCTCGCGGCCCGCGAGCAGCAAGGGCGCGGGTTCGAGGAGGGCAAGCCCGTAGCCTCCCACACCATGCTGATGAACCTGGATGGGGCTACGACCTCGTTCCGGTCCGTGCTGATCGATTCGGCCCTCGGACTGGGAGGACGGAACACTCCATATTTCAATGCCCGTATCCCGCAGCTCCTCGACTGGCTGCGGGAGCTCAGGCCGCCTCCCTATCCCTTGCCCATCGATACGGAAAAGGCCGCCCGAGGTGCATCTGTGTATGAAACGCATTGCGCCGATTGCCACACATCAGGCAAGGACAACCGCATGGGCACCGTCATCCCCATCGAAGAGGTCGGCACCGATGCCGAGCGCCTCAATACATGGAGGAAGACCGGAGCGGCGAAGCTCGCGAACGAAAAGGTCGCCTCCATGGGCTTCAAGCGCTCGCCAATGATGGAATCCGACGGCTACATTGCTGTGCAGCTCGACGGCATCTGGCTGCGCGGGCCCTACCTGCACAACGGCTCGGTTCCCACGCTGCGCGACCTGCTTGCGCCCGCCGCCGAGCGCCCGCAAACCTTCTGCCGGGGCTACGACCTCCTCGACCGCGAAAACCTCGGATTCATCTCGGACGGGCGGATCGACCCCCGTTGTGACGAAGCGCAATCACCCGCGACACCCTCGCCCTGGGACAAACCCGGAAAGCCAGGCCGCTCGGACGAATGGCCGCAGCCCCGGATCTGGAAGTACTACGTCTCGGAGCGCGGCAACGGCAACGCGGGCCACGAATACGGCACCCGTCTCTCCGCCCAGGAGAAAGACGATCTGATCGAGTACCTGAAGACGCTGTGAGAGGAGATCGAACATGAAAAGGATCATCCACATTCTTGCTGTGCTGCTCGTGGCTCTCCCAGCCGCAGCCTACGAGGGCCTCGACCAGGGGTTCCGCGTCGCCGAGGCCGGGCTGAACGAAGAAGAGATGGCGGGGGCCGAGCTCTGGTACAAGGCCACCGCGGGCACCACGCGCTTCACCACCTACGTCTTCCAGCAGCGCATGGGCGTGCTGATCGACTGGTTCCGCGTCCTGCGCGCGGACCAGCACGGTGACCGATTTAACATCTGGGGCCTGATCAACGACCCCGGCTGCTGCGTGCCGGGCTCGGCTGGCTGCCCCGCGAAGAGCATGGACGAGACCTACGGCTTCGAATACTGCCCGGGCGACGACCAGCTCCTCAAGTACGTGGGCAAGACCGGCTACCGCGATCCCGGTTGCGATTTCAAAGACCCCGGCGGGCTGGGCAACAAGCAGGACCCCTGCGATCTCGAATTCGGCACCTCGACCGGCGCGCTCGGCTTCCGTAAGCTCCCCAACCCGCGCTTCGACGCCGAAAAGTGGCGCAAGATCAACGGCGGCCAGCTCGGCACCTGGAACGGCTACCGCCAGCGCAAGCCGTCCGCCCCGGGCTCGACGATGATGGTCAGCCATCTCGCCGACCCCTCGATCGAGCCACCCTTCCTGATCGGCATGTCCTGCGGCGCCTGCCATATCGCGTTCAATCCGGTCAAGCCGCCGAAAGACACGGCCAACCCGCAATGGGAGAACCTCAAGCTCCTGATTGGCAATCAATACCTCCGCAGCTCGGAGATCATGGCCTCCGGCATGCCGGTCGACAGCCCGGAATGGCAGCTCTTCTCACACGAGCGCCCGGGCTCGGTCGACACCTCGGCCATCCCCAATGACGGCGTCCACAACCCGGGCACGATGAACGCCATCATCAGCTTCGCCTCGCGCCCCTCCCACTTCAAGGAAAAGGTTGCCAGGTGGCACAAGGTCGAGTCGTGCGAGCCGTCGGACGACACCTGCTGGTGCGAGCCGGGCAAGCCCGGCAAGTGCCGGAAGTGGAAATCTGAGGAAGAAGAAGTCTTCCACATCCTCAAAGGCGGCGAGGATTCGATCGGCGCCGAGGAAGCCATCCAGCGCGTCTACTTCAACATCGGCTCCTGCTCGGAAGAATGCTGGCTCAATCACCTGACCGACCTGCGCCAGCTCGATCCCACTCAGCGCAACTTCGGGCAGACCCCGTTCGACATCGGCCAGTGCCGGCGCGATTGCCCCGGCTTCCGTGCCGTCGAAGACCGCCTCGGCTTGATCGCAAAGTTCTTCCAGGCAAGCAAGCCCGCGGACCTCTGGGAGGCGCGCGGCCTCGAAGACCCGGGCGACCTCGTCGAGCAGCTCGAAGCGGAACACGGCCAGGGCGCGGTGACCCGCGGCAAGCGAGTCTTCGTCCAGAACTGCGCCCGCTGCCATTCGAGTCAGCCCAACCCTACGGAGAACACCGATTTCCTGGCTGTCAACCGCGCAGGCCACCGCATTGACTGGCTCGGCAACGACGAAGTGAAGGAAGCCTCCGAAGTGGCCACCTACCGCTGCCGCGCCCTGCACTCGAACCACATGCAGGGCCGCATCTGGGATCAATACGCCTCCGAGACCTACCGCAACCGCACGGCCGTGACCGGCATCACGGACAAGGCTGACGGCGGACGCGGCTACTACCGCAACATCTCGCTCATCAACGTCTGGGCGCACGCGCCCTTCCTGCACAACAATGCCGTCGGCCCCGAAATCTGTGGCAAGCCGAGCGCGTGCAAGGACGACCAGGGCCTCGACACCTGCCTCTACCGCTCGCCTTACGTGGAAGTCGGCAAACAGGCTTCGCTCGCGGCCTACAAGCGCCTCGACGAGCCCGGCTGCGTGGCCTACGATCCCAGCGTCGAAGGGCGGTACAAGCTTTATAAAGACTCGATGGCGGAGCTCCTGAACCCGAAGCAGCGGCAGGACAAGGTCAGCCTGCTCGATCACGACATCCGCATCGATTTCGGGCCGCGCACGTTCCGCCACCGCAACATCCGGACCTTCAAGCTCAGCGTACCTGAGGGCATGCCCGCCGGCCGGCTCGTGAGCCTGGACTTCAAACCCTTCGTGGCGGACCTGGTGCTCTCCAAGACTGACCGCCCGGAGCTCGAGCGCCGGCTCACCGAGCGCCTGGGCTCGAAGGAAGAGGCCCGGGAGCAGATGCGATGGCTCAAAGGGATACGCCGCCGTATCCTCAAAAAGGCGCTGTTCACTCAGAACCTGAGGCTCAACCCCGCGGACGCGGCCGTGCTGTTCGAGCAGTACGACACCTGCACGGCGGACATCGAAAACGCGGGCCATCCTTTCGGAGAGAGCCTCTCCACCGAAGACAAGGCCGCGCTGACCGCCTTCCTGGCCACTCTGTGAGCGGAGGATAACGATCATGAAACGACATGTGTCCGCACTGCTCGCGCTTCCGCTTCTCGCCGCCTGCGCGACGGCTCCGCCTTCGAAGCCGATCCCACAGACGAGCTATGCATCCAGGCCGGATTTCGCCAAGGTCGAGCACGACCATCCGTTGACGGCGGCCGAGCGCGCGGCCTTCACACCCGAGAGCCTCTCGTCGCTCAGCCAGGAAGACCTCGACCAGATTTATGCCCGCCTCACCGCCGGACCGATTCCGGACGGCCCCTTCCAGGGGACCGTGATCTTCGCGAGCGGCGGCGGCCTGCGGCGGGTGCGCGAGATCCTCGGCGGCGTCAAGGGGTTCCTGGCCGACCGCGCCGTGGACGACCTCGAAGAGCTGGCCGAGGGTTTGTGGAAGGGAAAGGTTTTCTACCGCGACAAGATGGAGCTGCGCAACCAGATCACCAACCGCAAGAAGCTGGCGCGCCTGTTCAAGGCCGACCTCTCCAAGATGCGCACGGCTACGATCGACGGCCGCGAGGTGGGCCTGCTCTTCCCCGCCAAGCTCTACTGCGGCCAGAGCCTGCTCGACAGCCGCCGCGAGTCGGTGATCATCGATTACTACTTCAGCGACGAGATCGACGGCTATCTCGACGAGATCGATCAGATCGGTGGACGAAACGGCCTCCAGATCCGGGACGAGATCCGCATGGTGCGTCCCGGCTTCTATCTCGGCCGCGCTTACGTCGGGAAGATCTTCCTCCTCAACTTCACGCTTTACAACCCAAACGCGACCGGACAGAACGGCGAGGACTGCCGGCCCGGTGGACAGCAGGTTGCTGGAACCCTGGGAAACTGATGTAGAGCCGGCCGTGCGACCCTCACCCCCTAACCCCCTCTCCCACACGCACTCCCACCCTCCCGGGAGAGGGGGAACCCGGATGAAGATTGCCGAAGCCGCTCCCCCCTCTCCCGGGGGTCGGGGAGTGCGTGTGGGAGAGGGGGCCAGGGGGTGAGGGTCCTCGCAGCTCTCCTCCTCGTGGCAACCGGGGTCCTCGCGCAGGGGACCCCAAAATGGGCCGTCGATCCGCAGGATCCCGGCCCCAGCCTTCCTCCGGCTGGCCACTCCCTCTTCGATTTCCTGACAGCCCGCGAGGGGGTGCCGTTCCCCTTCTCCGCGCTTCTCGCCCGGATCGAGGAGCGCCTGGGGCCGTCTCCTTTCAAAAAGGTTTTAATCCCTCTCGGGCGCTCCTTGCAGCGCAACGCCGCAGATCCCGAGTTCTTCCGCTACCCCCGAGCGGTCGTGGCCGTGGACGCCGAGGGCATCTTCAAGGACCGCCTCTATCTCGGCTATCACGAGAAGGCCGCGGTCCTCGAAGTCATCAGCTACAACGAGGCGGCCGGCCGCTTCGAGTTCCAACTCGTCCTCGACTACCGCCCCGGCGGCGCGGCGCGGGTGGTCTATGCCAACCGGGCGGTCTGCACCGCCTGCCATCAGGGGGGAGGCCCACTGTTCTCCCGCCAGGTCTGGGACGAGACGAATGCCAACCCCGAGATCGCGCGCCTCCTCGCCGCCGAGAAACGTGACTTCTACGGCTTCCCCATCGCCCTGGGGGTCGAGGTTCCCGCGGCGATCGACGCAGCAACCGACCGGGCCAACCGCATCGCCGTCTATCAGCTTCTCTGGCGCGAGGGCTGCGGCAGCGAAGCATGCCGGGCCGCTGCTTTTACATCCGCTCTGCAGCACCGTTTGTCAGGAGGGCTCCATGAAGGAATGGGCGAGGAGCTTCGGCGCACTTGGGAGGTGCGGTGGCCCCACGGGCTCGCCATCCCCGATCCCGACATCCCGAACCGTGACCCGCTGGCCTCCCATAGGTCGAGCAGCGTGCCGGCTGCTCTCGTCCCAGTGGCCTTCGAACCCCTGAACCCGCGTCCGCCTCTGGAGGTCTGGTCGAAGGATACGGGACCCGAGCGCCTGATCGCCGGGCTGGCCGGATTCATTACGGACGAGGATGCCCGAAGGCTCGACGCGGAGCTCTTCGCCCGAGGCAAGGTCCGGGATCAACAGACCCTCCCGTGCGAGGTCTCAATCCAGCCGCGAGGCAATGGGCAAAGAGTGAAGCTCCGCTGCTCCGACGCTCTCGAAGGACGCATCTTCCTCGAAGGCTCCCAAGTCGTCGGAGGGACGATCGAGCGGCTTGGCGAAATGAGAGATCTGGAAGTGATCGGAGGAACATCCAACCCAGGGGGTTTGGAGGTCAATCTGGTTCAGAAGCTCTCCCGCCTGCACGCCCGCCGCGCAGACGGCAACACAGTCCAGTCACTGCGGGTTCTCTACAGCGGCGAAGCCACCGTGGCCTTCCTCGACGACTTCTCTGCCGCGAAGACCGCGGTCCACGAACTCCCGAGCGAAGCCTTCTCCTCCGCCCCCTTCCGGCGCACCGCCGTGCTCGGGGCGCTGTTTGCAAAGCTGGGGCTGGAGAGCGACGCCTGCTGCCTGGCGGACGCCAGTCTGCCGCCCCCGGTCCTGGAGACCGGTAGGGCTGTTGCCGACTTTCCGGAGCCGGCCATCCGCGCGCTCTTCCAGTACTGCGGCCGCTGCCATGCCACGCCGGAAGTCTCGCCCCCCAACTTCCTCTATGGAGACGTGGAGAGGGTGCGGGCCAACCTCGCCCACTGCGCGGAGCGGATCTTCTACCGCCTCGACCTCTGGCGCCTGCCCGGGCCAGAACGGTCGAAAACCCCGATGCCGCCGGTCCACGCGCTCCCCTCCCTTGGCCTGGCACCGGGAGATCCACGCCTCACCCTGCTCCGGCAGCATGCCGCCGGCCTCCTGAGCCAGGAGACCGGGCGGGAGCCGCGCCTCGCGGACTTCGAAACCCGGGGCTACGAAAGCCTGCGGAGCTGCCTGCCCTGAGGTATGATCCGCCAGTAGATGGACCCCCGCTCCCCCCTCGCCGTCCTTCTCCTGTCCGCAGTCGTTGTAACCGGCTGTGCCGGCAGGCAAAAGCCGGCAACCGCACCGTCCGAAGCCTCCGAAGCTCAACCGCCGGCCGCCGCCGTGGAGCCGTCTCTGCGCGAGCTTTGCCGGGAGGGCAAGCCGATCGAAGAGAACCTGCTCGACAACAGCCGCCGCAGGCTCGAAGAAACCTTCTGCGGCGCCACGCTCTGGTTCGACGGGCTTTTCGGTCAGCCCAACCTCGAGAACGCCCGCGCCGTATCCGGCCGCGTCGAGCTGTCCACGATCTACACCCAAGCAGATGGAACCGAGCCCCGGGCCCGGCTCCGCCTCAAATACGACCTGCCGAACCTCGACAAGCGGGTCAACCTCTTCCTCGGCCGGGACGACCGCGACGATTTCGTACAGGGACGCCAGGAAGGCTTTGCCATCCGCTCGTCGGTGTTCGGCGTGGAAACCCAGGACCGGTGGTTGGCCGGGCTCGGGTATTCACCGCCCGGGCGATGGAAGGAACGCCTCGACTTCCGCGTCGGCGGCCGCCTGAGCTCGGCTCCCGAAGTCTTCGTACAGGGCCGCTTGCGGCGCAACGTATTCCTGGGCGACCGATCGGTCTGGCGCTTTCGCGAGACCGTCTTCTATGAAAACCGCGACGGTTTCGGCTCGACCACGAGCGCCGACTTCGATCACGTCCTGCGGCGGACGCTCCTCTTTCACTGGGGGACGGTGGGCACGGCCTCGGAAGCCACCGACGGTCTGGACTGGCGTTCGGCGACGGTGCTCTATCAGAACCTCGGATCGAGGTCGGCGCTCGCCTACGAGCTGTTCCTCCGCGGCTCGACCGGCGACGACGTCGAAGTGCGCGAGTACGGCGCCCGCGGCGTGTACCGGCGGCCCTTGAACCGCGAGTGGCTCTACGGCGAGCTGATCGGCGGCTACACCTGGCCCCGCGAGTCGATCGACGAGCAGCGCGAGGGCTCGGTGCTGGTCGGTTTCGGCCTCGAGCTGCTGTTCGGCCGAGATCCCTACTGATTCATCGAGCCCCTCTTGGGTCGCCCGACCTCTTGAAATAATCCCTGAGCGCATCCGGCCGGTATTTCGAGTCGCCGTCCCACTTCGCCCGCACGCTGTCGTGGACCGCCTGGGTCGGATCCGCCTGATCGGGATTCTGGGCCGCCCTGCCGATGGGCCGATCGAGCCCGGGAGTCACGCTGTACAGCCCCGTTTTGGAGTTGTGGATCTCCTGGAGGGGCTGCGGACCGAGAGGCAGCTTCTGCACGACGTTCTGGTCGAAGACGAGGCCGGCCTCCGTCGCCCGGTCGATCATCCATTGGAGCGCGATGTCCGAAAGCCCGGGCTCCGCGTATCCGCCACCCACGTCGCTGTGGGCGCCACAGAACCAAACCTGCTCGATCCTCTGCGGCGGCTTGGGCTTGAAATCCCAGAGCGTCGGCTCGAAAGGAGCACGGTGCTCGTCGATGGCCAGGGCATGGAAAGCGTTCTTGACCGCTCCGCTCAGCTCCGTGTCATGAAACTGATGTTTTCTGCGCGTCAAACCGCGCAACCCGCGCAGGGGGATGCCCAGCGATCCGACCGTATCCCAGACGCCGACGCACTGGATCTCGATGTCCTCGGCGACCGAATTCTCCTTGCGGAAGCCCACCGCCTGCTGATCGGTCGGCTTGGTCTCCGAATGGTACAGGTTCACCGCGTCGCGGTAGTGCCGGACGCCCTCCCGGCGCAGGATGCCGCACTTGCGGATCATCCCGCCGAGGCTCCGCGCCGTGTACGCCCCACGGCTGAACCCGAAGAGGAAGACCTGGTCCCCCTCCTCGTAGTTCGCCACGAGGAAGCGGTAAGCATCGAGAATGTTGTCCGCGAGCCCGTCTCCGAAAGCGCCGCCCGAGTAGCGGTCGACGACGTTGCCGGTCCCGACCCCCTGGTCGTAGAACGTGATCTGCGGAATCGCACCGTCGCGCTTGGCGATCCGGTAGGCGATCTTCACCACGTTGGTGGGACACGGGACTCCGTTACGCTCCTGGTCCACCCGGTTCCAGGTGCCGTCGCAGCAGACGATCAGTCGTTTCATATCAGGCCTCCATCCAATAGGCGTATCGGGCAGGCACTTTGCTACATCTCGGCCGCATGGCCACCGAAGTCCAGGACTACTATCATCGCATCCTTCCCTTCTACGACGCCGAGCTGAGCGGACGGGGGGACGAGGACTTCTGGGTCCGCATGGCGCCAGGATACCGAGTTCTGGAGTTGGGAGCGGGCACTGGCCGGGCCACTCGCTTCCTCGCGCGGAAGGCGGCGCGCGTGGTGGCCTCCGAGCTCAGCCCCGAGCTGCTCGCCCAGGCCCACCGCAAGCTGCGCGGTCTTCCCCACATCCATCTCCTCGCCGCCGACATGCGTGAGCTGAGCCTGCGAGAGAAATTCGATCTGATCGCTGCCGTGGACGACCCCTTCGTCCATCTTACCGAAGACGAGGACCGCGAGCGTGCCTTCACCATGGTTGCCGAGCACCTCGCCCCCGGAGGCCGCTTCGTCCTGGACACGGCCTGGTTCCCGCCCGAAGACCGGGAAAATGCCGCCGATACAGCGGATGGTCTGGTCAAGGAGCATGCGACCCCGGACGGCAAGCTCTGCGTGCGGGAAGTCTGGCACTGCGATCCCGGCACCCGCCTCTGCACCGCGCGCTTCGAGTACCGGCAGGATGGAGAGCTGGCGGCCGAGGCCTCTTTCCCCGGCCGCCTCTGGTCCCTCGAAGAGCTGGAAGGCCGCGCTCGCGCTGCTGGCCTCCGGATCACCCACCTCTGGGGCGGCTACGACCGCCGCCCCTGGGACCGCGCCACGTCTCCACGGCTCATCGCCGAGATGGCTACTTCTTGAATCCAAGCCGGTCGATGAAACCATCGAGCTCGGAGCTGCCAGCCGGTGGCGCCTCCAGCCGGTAGTAGCGGACCTTGCCCGTCTTCCTCTGCTGGACCCACACCTCCAGCGTCGCGGGTTCGAAGCGGGCCATCGCCGGCCAGAAATAACCGTTGGGCTTGGGACCCGTCACACGGACGAGCACATCGGTCCGGCCCGGCACGGCGCCGCTCAGGCAGAAGGTCTCCGCGATGCAAGGCTCCCTGCGCAGGATCCGGCTTGTCCCGTTCGACGTAAGCCGTGCCTGAACCCGGAAGCCCGGGATCCCCTTGGCCTCGATCCAGCGGCCCGGCGGCTGAGGCGTCCTGGGTTTCTTGGCCTGACCCACGGCAGCCTCCAGCGAGCCCGGGAAGCTCCCAAAGCTATCCAGGATGCCCTTGAGAGTGGAGCCGGCCGGGTCGGAACTATCCAGACGGTAGTGGCGGAGGAGGCCCCTCGCGGTCTGCAGGACCCAGACGTCGGCGGCGGAGGGCGTGAGCTTGATCAGCCGGAGGCGTGGGTCGTTGGGCTCGAAAATCCGCAGGAAGACCTCCGAACGGCCCGGCAGCGCGCCGCTGACACATAGGGTCGAGGCCATGCACGCCGCCTCCTGCCGGCCCACGGTCAGACCATCGATCTGCACCTTGAAGCGGAAGCCGGGAACACGGGCCGACTCCAGCCAGACGCTCTGCGGCGGCGGAACCGGAGCCGTCACCGGCAGCGACGATAGGGTGCTCCTGAAAGCGGGGTCCATCGTCACGATAAGGAGATGGTTGGCCAAGGGAACGACACGGATGTCTCCAACCAACGACGAGAACTGCGCGGCCAGAAAGGCGCCGTCCTGGCTTCCATCGGACAACCAGATCTGGTCGCCTATCACCAGCACCAGCCAGCCGGCCACCTCTCCACGAAAGACTGGAGCGGCGCTGCACCCGGGACAGCCGATGCGACGGGTTCCCGCGGCGGTTCCGTCGGTGGACCAGAGCCCCTGGCCGTTGGCCTGGAGCACGACTCGTCCGGCGAAGACCCCGAGAAACACCGGGGAGGAGTCGCACGGCCCCGGGCAGAGATCGGCGATCCTCCTCGTGCCCTCAGGAGTGCCGTTGGACAGCCAGGGCTCCAGCCCGTATCCCCCCTCGGATAGGGAGAAGACGACGCAGTCGCCGAACGCGAGCAGCTTGAAATCGCCCGGCTCCGCCGTCTCCAGAACCTGGACGGCTTCCCCCGCATCACCCTCGGCCACCCAGAGCTGCCTGTTCTGCAAGCCCACGTCCTCGAGCGCCACGAAGAAACGCCGGCCCGCCGCGGCATACCCGAGGAGGCGCGACGACGGGAGCTCCAGCACCCGCGAGGTCCCGGCTTCCGTCCCATCGCTGCGCCAGAGCTCCACCCCCGCGGCCGTTTCCGCGAGAAGGAAGAGACCGTCGCCCGCCCTGGTCAGCGCGACAATTCCTGCACCCAGGTGATAGAAGCTCTCGACCCGCTCGGTCCCTTCCGGTGTTCCGTCGCTGCGCCAGAGCTCCTTGCCCTGCGGCATGTCGGCAAGGAAGAAAAGCTGTCCTCCGAGCGTGATCATGGAGCTGGGGTTCGAGGAGCCTTGCGGGTTGACGTCCTTGACGAACCGAGTCCCTTCGGCAGTCCCATCGGTCGCCCATAGCTCGTAGTCGGGCTCCGCCGCCTCCTCGCCCGCGGAGAAGAACACGAGCCCGGTCTCCGGGATCGCCAGGCTGGTGGGTGACATTCCGACGCCGCCGGGAGCGTCGATCGCAAAGCTCAACGGCTGGGTCAGGGGGATTGTGCCTTCAACGGTGCCGTCGCTGCGCCAGAGAACCCGGGGAACCTCGTTAATGGTGCGCGCCCCCGTGAAAAAGAGGCGGGAGCCCTGAACGGTCCAGTAACGGACGCCCGGAACCGAGCGGGGGGCCGTTGTAGCGATCTGAAACGTCCCTCCGGCGGTGCCGTCGGTCCGCCAGAGCGTTTCGTTTTCCAGGGGGGGGTTGACGGTGAAATAGGCCAGGTCGCCGGCTCGGACGAAATTAAAGAGGCCCGTGAGATAGAAGGACCGGAGTTGCTGCACGGGGCCGATCGAGCCCTCCCCTGCAGCAGCGGTGGGAAGAAAGACGAGACAGACCAGGAGGAGACTCAGGAAGAATCTTCTGTTTGCGCTCATGTCCTATTATACGGCGGTCCCTGAAACACTGTTTACCCCATGGATGACGATAGTATGGCGCGGTGCGCAGAATGGAATGGAGTCAAGCATGGAAGAGTACATAGAACGCGTCGTGGACCTGACTGACACCGCCGCCAACCGGATCTACAAACTGAGCACGGAAGAGGCGCGAGCGCGCCTCTTCGAAGGCACGGTCTCGGATATCGAGGGCTCGTTCGCCCTGGTGGCGAAGGCAGGGAGGACGGTGCGCATGGCGCGCTCGCTCGACCGGCCCCTGCGCTACTTCCTCGCCAAGAGACAGGAAGGCCCGGCCCTCGTCGCGGCCGACCGGATCGACGCGATCCATGCCTGGCTGGCGGCCGAAGGGCTCGACGGCCAGTTCCATCCCTCCTACACCCGCATGGTGCCGGCTCACCACGTGGTCGAGATCGAATTGATCGGCTGCCCGGACCCGGCCCCGGTGTACACGCGCTTCTTCACGCCGGAGCGCAACACGTTCGGCACCGACCTCGACGAGATCGGCCGGGCCTACATCGGCGCCCTGGCCGAGGAGACCGCGCAGTGGCTTCGCCAGGTACCCACGCACGAGCCGCTCGGCGTCTGCTTCTCGGGCGGGATCGACAGCGGCGCCGTCTTCCTCGTCACCTATCACGTTATGCAGAAGCTGGGCATGAACCCGTCTCGGCTCAAGGCGTTCACGCTCGACCTGGGAGACGGTCCGGACCGGGAGCAGGCGCGCGCCTTTCTCGACCGGCTCGGTCTAGGGCTCTTCCTCGAAACCGTGGAAGCAGATCCCGCAGATCTCGACGCCGCCGAAGCGATCCGCGTGCTCGAGGACTACAAGCCACTCGACGTCGAATGCGCAGCCGTGGGCCTGGCCCTGTGTGAAGGCATCCGCCGCCGCTATCCGGAGTGGCGCCATCTGATCAATGGCGACGGCGGCGACGAGAACCTCAAGGATTATCCCATCGAAGAGAACGCGGAGCTGACCATCCGCAGCGTGATCCACAACTCGATGCTCTACCAGGAAGGCTGGGGCGTCGGAAAGATGAAACATTCGCTCACCTATAGCGGCGGTCTCAGCCGCGCCTATGCTCGCACCTACGCTCCGGCGCGCCGCTACGGCTTCGAAGGGTTCAGCCCGTTCACCCGTCCCTCGGTGATCGCGGTGGCTGAAGGCATACCGTTCATCGAGCTGACCGATCACGACGTGGCGCGGCTCTATGCCCTCAAGGGCGAGATCGTGGCGCGCGGCGTCCGGGCGATCACCGGGATGGAGATGCCGGTCTTTCCCAAGCGGCGCTTCCAGCACGGAGCGCTACCGGCCGAAAAGCTCCGCGAGCAGCTGCCCTCCCGCGAGGCCGACTACCGTCGGCAGTTCCATGCCCTCTATGCCTGAGGCAGGCTACCCGGAGCGGCCCGCCGAGCGCAACCGCTGGATCCTCGCCCGCCGGGGAGCCCGCAACGCGCTCGATCCGAGGCGACCGTACGCCTACCTCTTGGAAGACGAGCGCGCCGAGGACGGCTCCGTGGTGCCGGTCGCCACCATCTTCCTGACCAATCGGGAATGCCCCTGGCGCTGCCTGATGTGCGATCTCTGGCAGAACACCCTCACCGAAAGGCTGCCGCCCGGGGCCATCCCCGAGCAGATCGATCACGCTCTCGCGCACCTCGCCCCCGCGCGCCAGATCAAGCTCTACAACAGCGGTAGCTTCTTCGACTCGCAGGCCATCCCCGTCGAAGATTATGAAGCCATCGCCCGGCGCGTCGCGGGCTTTGAGCGGGTCGTGGTCGAGTCGCACCCGGCGCTCGTGGGACCCCGCTGTGTCCATCTAAGGGACTTGCTGAGCCCAGCCCAATTGGAAGTCGCGATGGGGTTGGAGACCGTCCATCCCGAGGCCGGGCCGCGCCTCAACAAGCGCATGACGCTCGATCAATTCGCGCGGGCGGCGGACTTCCTCCAAGAGATCGGCGCGGCGCTGAGAGTCTTCATCCTGGTCAAGCCGCCCTTTCTCGAAGAGGCGGAGGCTCTGGAATGGGCCGTGCGCTCGCTCGATTTCGCTTTCGATTGCGGCGCCAGCGTGGCCGCCCTCATCCCGACCCGTTTCGGCAATGGCGCGATGGAAGCCCTGGGTGAACAGGGGCATTTCTCGCCGCCCGCGCTCGCCACGCTCGAAGCCGCTCTCGCTTCGGGCATTGCACAAGGCCGCGGACGCGTCTTCGCTGACCTCTGGGATCTGGAAAGGTTTTCCAACTGCCACCACTGCTTCGCGGCGCGGGCCGAACGGCTCCAGATCATGAACCTGCAACAGACCATTCCACCGCTCCCCCACTGTAATCATTGCGGGGGCAACGCCTGACCTTCGACCTTGCGATCGTAGGTTCCGGATTCGGCGGCTCGCTGCTGGCGATGATCGCGCGCCGGCTCGGGCTCTCCGTGGTGCTGCTGGACCGAGGCCGTCACCCGCGCTTCGCCATCGGAGAGTCCTCCACGCCACTGGCCAACCTGCTGCTGGAAGAGCTGGCGACGCGCTACGACCTGCCCCGTCTCCTGCCGCTGACCAAGTGGGGAACCTGGCAGAGCAGCTATCCCGAAATCGCCTGCGGCCTCAAGCGCGGGTTCTCCTTCTATCATCACACCTTCGATCGTCCCTTCTCCAACCGCCGCGACGATCAGCTCCTGGTGGCAGCCAGCCCGCACGACGCGATCGCCGACACACACTGGTACCGCCCTGATTTCGATCACTTTCTCGTGAACGAAGCACAGCGGCTGGGAGCGGTCTTCTACGATCAGGTCGAGCTCGACCGCTTCACACCGGGTGAGCTCGAAGGCACGCGCAACGGCCAACGGCTGGCGCTCCGCGCCCGTTTCGTGGTGGATGCAACGGGACCCCGCGGCTTCCTGCACCGTGCGCTGAACCTGCCCGAATCCCCCTTCCCCAATCTTCCGGCCACCGAGGGCCTCTACGCGCACTTTCAGGGCGTACGGCGGCTCGACACGAACGAATCACCGCCCTACCCGGTGGATGATGCCGCCCTGCACCATGTCTTCGACGGCGGCTGGATCTGGGTTCTGCGCTTCAACAATGGGATCACGAGCGCCGGGGCCGCGGTCACCGCCGCCTTGGCCCGGGAGCTGAATCTGGCCGAGGGAGCCCCCGCCTGGGAAAGATTACTGGCACACCTGCCCACCGTGGCCGAGCAGTTTGCCGAAGCCGAGCCGGTCACACCCTTCGTCCACCAGCGCCCCCTCGCCTTTCGCAGCTCGCGCTTCACCGGCGAGCGCTGGGCGATGCTCCCCTCTGCGGCCGGCTTCATCGATCCGCTGCTCTCGACGGGCTTTCCGCTCACCCTTCTCGGTGTCGCCCGGCTGGCGGACGCTCTTGAGCACGGCTTCGAAGAGCGGCTGCCAGCCTACGAGGCCGAAACGGGCCAGGATTTGGAGGCCGCCGAGCGGCTGATCGCCGCGCTCTATGCCAACCTCGGCGACTTTCCGCGCTTCACAGCGCTCTCGCTCCTCTACTTCGCGGCTGCCTCCTTCACGGAAACCGCCCGCCGTCTGGGCCGGCCGCAGCTCGCCGGAGCCTTCCTGCTGAGCGACCATCCCTGGTTCGGGCCGCGGTCGCGCGCCTGTTGCGAGCGCGCCCTGAGCTCCCGCGATCCGGAGCTGATCGAAGAGATCCACCGCGCCATCGAGCCAATCGATGTTGCCGGCCTGGGGGACCGGAGCCGCCACAATTGGTACCCGGTGGAAGCCGAGGATCTGCTAGCCGCCGCCGGAAAGCTCGAAACCACGCCCGAGGAGATCGAGATCCTCCTGCGGCGTTCCAACTTCCGAGCTAACTTATTGTAGGGGAGGGGCTTGCCCCCTCCCGGGTGGGTGTAAATCCCCGACGAGAAGAACCTTCCTTACGTTGAAATGTAACCAGCCTACGTTGAAATCACTCGATCCCACGTGGAAAAGGAAGCAGCCTACGTTGAAATGGAAGAATCCTACGTTGAAAAGTGTCCTTCCTTTTCAACGTAGACTGCATCGTACGTTGAAAGTTTTCGATCCTACGTTGAAATCCAGGCATTCTACGTTGAAATGAATCCATCCTACGTCGAAGTAGAGATACACTTTTCAACGTAGTGCGCATACTTCTCCACGCAGAATGGACTCTTTTCCACACAAGATCGATCCTATGTTGAAATCCCTCGATTCATTTCAACATAGAAAGCTCTCTACGTTGAAAGCTCTTCGCTCTTTTCAACATACACTCCATTCTACGTTGAAATCCAACCCGTCTACGTTGAAAAGACTGTAGCCTACGTTGAAAACTGCGCGTCCCTTTCAACGTAGAATGGACACCGAGCCGCTCCTCCGGTATCCTGGAAGCCAGTCAACCCCGACTTTTCAACGTAGGACCGGCACTTCGTGACGCTGGAGGGATCTGGAATGGGCTCGACTCTGTCCATCGACGCCGCGCTCGCCCAGATGGAGGCGAAGATCGCGCACCACAAGGCGCAGCACGAGCACCACGCGGGGCAGGAGGCGCACCTCGCCCAGCAGCAGGCGTTCCACGCCGAGCAGAAGGCGGTCCACGAGGCCGAGCACCGGAAGGCGATCGAGCGATACGAGACCTTCAAGGCCGCCTCCGCCTCCATCGGCGAGATGATCGTGGACGAGAAGCCCGCGTCTCCGCCCCCTCCCCCGCCGCCCGAGGCCATCGACGTCGGCAACTGGCGCTGGCTGAGCAAGATGATGAGCCTCGTTCTCGAGCCCAAGGCCCCGGACGAAGTCTTCGGCGCCTCGGTGCTCATCCAGGAGATCCAAAAGCGCTGGGGTCCGAAGCTGCGCCACCCCATCCAGCCAAGGAGCGTCTCCGCCACCCTCCGCCGCTGGGCCACCATGGGCCAGATCCGCCTCGTCCGGGACGGCCGCTCGTACTACGAGTCCCTGTACACGAAGCGATAGGCCAGGGGCTGGAAGGCGGCCAC
Source organism: uncultured Holophagales bacterium (assembly GCA_963741305.1). GTDB lineage: Bacteria > Acidobacteriota > Thermoanaerobaculia > Multivoradales > UBA5704 > DATMER01. Next base: position 3,023,405 of record CAVUHL010000003.1, read on the forward strand.
AGGAATGCTTCTGCGGCCTGCCTTTGCCGCCGCAGCATCTCGCCCCTCCCTAGATCACTCGCGCTTCAAACGCCCGGCCCAACAGGCATCCCTTCCTTGAGTGCATATATGCACCCGGAACTATCGCGTTGACGTTGATAAGAGAAAGTTGTAACCTATCAAAGTCCAGAGATACAGGAGTCGCGCCTATCGTCGCCTCTCCACGGCTTCACGTGGAGTAAAGAGCACGAAGGTGACGTAGCAGCTAACGTTGGCGGTTGGGGAGCGAGCTTACGGGACAAATTTAACCACCGCTCTTTACTCGCCGCTCGACCAGTCGTTTGGAGAACACCATATGAGATTGCTCTCTTTCACTCTGGCGCTCTACCTATCCCTATCGGCTTTCGTTTCGCCGATCGAAGGTGAGTGTACTCATCTGGACGCCGATGCTCAGGAGATCGCTTCGGCGCCTTGCGCCGCAAGCGAGGCCTCGTGCCACGTCTGGCAGCAGTTCCGCGGGGCGCACCCATTCCCCTACCAAACTATCGCCGTCAGTGTTGCGCCTAACGGCGATACGGCAGTTATCCTATCGGAACCACCGCCGATTGCGCCGCCCGAAGAGATCACTGCGCTCGTTGAGGCTGTATTCGATGGCTACTCACCGAAAATCGACCGCCTTCGATTTCCAGTCGGGCACGATGGATGGCTTGAAGACATAGTTCTCTATGTTGAGAACGATGAGGAAGCTACGATTTCTATCCCGACCGCTAGTGGCGAAACGATCACGCTCGCGTCTGGCCTCGCAAATCGTCTGCAGTATCTTCACCAAGTTCTCTTCGGAAGCGCTGAGGATTTCTACGTCGACCAAATAAACAAGCCAAACGTGGTGACGCGTATCACGTTGCCCGACTTGAAGGTCACGGCAGCCGACCTTCAAAGTATTATCAGAGACAAAAATCGCAAATGGCTTGCACTAGCTTCACCTGACTCTGCGCCCGTGTCTTGGGCCGAGGCGCAAATGAAGACGAAGGCGTCGAGCTTCATCGGCGACTCCGCCGATGTCGTCGTTTTATTAATTCCGCCCAATTCAGAAGTCACATCGATTCGCGGCGAGTTCCGAAGATTCGCAGTTACCACCGACTATATCGTAGGAGCGCTTCGGCCGAAGCGCGGAGGCCTTGCTCTTTTTGGGCGCAATCGGCTGATCCCGCTTGATGTGCTGCCGCCGTTGCGGTTCGAAACGGTGGCTTCGCTGGCGCGCACACTCGGGACGCCGCTTGGGCAGAGCTACGAGCGCCAGCGAGTGTTGGCCGGCAAGATTGGCTCCGGAGAGCATGCCGAATGGGATTGGGCGCCAATCTACCTCTCCCCGCAGCTACAGGACTCTGAGTTCGGAACTCTGTTGAACCTAGCAGATCAACAGCTTAAGTCGTGGTCCGAGCGCGGAGAAGTTCGCTATGCTAACTTCAGCTACCCGGATCCAGAGAGATTCCCGTTCGGCGAAACGACGGCTACGGATTGGTTCATGGAGCACGCGCTCAGCACCTCACTAATCTTCAACTGGAACACGCGAGCTTTCTCTACTGCGGTCGATGACACAGTTGGCCGCATCATCTCCGCGTCCAGCACCACGGCGCTGCCAATGTCTTACATTATACCTGTAGAAGAGGAGCTGGAATTCCTGACCATGCTCCGCGAGTCCCGCGAAATCGACCCCAGCGCCCGCTCAATTGAGGCGAGCAATACAGGAACTAAATACTTCGCAAGTTTGGGAGATCCACTTCTCGCGCGAGTCGTGCAGAATACTTTTTTATATCAGATCCTGAGCGAAGCACAACCATTCCGGAGGACAGCGACTTCGCCAGTGAACGAAACAAAAAGATCTACAGCGGTCACAAAAATTCTCATCGACGAGACCTCGCGCTGGATGACCGAGGCAACGGAGCCACGGCCCGAGGGCAATGCAGAGTTGGCCAAATTAGTGCGCCAAAGTGGTATGACGATTCCGAAACTCGCAGAGTTGCTCGCGGCTCCAGAATTGAACACGAGAACCATAGTTCGCGCGAGGTCGTCAGCCGAACTTGCCGCTGAAACCCTTAGACGGCTCTTTATCGATGGAGAGGCACAGCAGACTGAGTTAAAGGATATTTACGAAAAACGTTTCGCGGAGTTCAAAGGGAGATGCCGAGAACTCGGCGGCACAACTGAGACTGTGAAGGATGGCACTATATGCAAATACCAGTCGGCTACGGGTCAGCCGGCGACGTTTCCCACTTCGTATGATGCGCGATACAACGCACTTGTCGCGGAACTAACGAGCTTAGATCAGCAGGCCCAAAACGCCGAGGCGACACTGAGTAAGGCCGGAGAGACGCTGGAACGGCTCGCCAAGGAACGCGAGACGGCAGACCGAGTCGCTGACGATCTGCGGCTCAGAGCATCGTTTGCAGCGGATCTGGATAGGGTCCTCGCGAGTGTGTTGCAAGCTACCAGCGCCACTGCCAGCGATTCCTTCATACAGACTCCCAGCGTCGTGCTGTCATGCAACGCCGCAGACAAATCATCTGTCGGGGGTCATAATATCGATGCCCTGCCATGGCTGGTCAAACAAGGATCTATGAAAGCCGCGCCGGTGGTGGGCACGATAGGAGATCGGCCGACCTTAGTCGTGCCGAAGGAGCAACTAGGCCGGAGTACGGAACTCGCACGTCGCATGATTGAGAGATCGCGAGAGACCCCACTTCCGCCGGACAGACCACTCCACGAGGCGCTCGGCCTTTCCACGGAAAGGAAGAGTGGCTCGTTCCTTGAGCAGCTCCGCAATCGTACAGAACTTTTGTCAGGCGGTGACGCGGAAGTGATGACCCGAGCCCGTGAATGCAAGTGCGATCTTTATGTGGAGCGCGGCGCAGGCGACACTACGATGATCGTCTCCCTTGGACCCCCTCCAAGAGCGGAGTCGGTGTTCGGGAGTTCGCGGCTAGTCGAGAAGCTCCAAGAGGAAGCTAAACCGTCCGGTCGCGTTCTGTTCGCCGGCTTCAGCAAGGAACAAGTATCCGCTCTCACGCGCAACGCCGTGCGGCAACCGGGGGAAGCAAAACAAGCAGGCCGATTCCTAGAAGACGCCATCGGGAGAACCAAGGACTTTTTTCGCAACGCCGTTGATCCAGCAGCCAACGTCTTGAGACTACCTATGAAGCCAGGCAAGTCAGCGATCGTAGCCCTTTCTCAAGACACAGTGGCCGCTCGTGGACGTTTGGCCGAGATGCTCGAGCAGCGCCCAGGCTGGCGCAACGCAGAGGTCATAGACGGGATCGGCAAAGGATCGCCGCCGCTGTTCGAAGTTGTCTTCCCGAAGGAAGGGAAGAAGGGTACCGATCTGGAGTCGATTTCGGTTCATGTTTATGGGGAGAAGCGCAATGTCGTGACTGGGACAGATCTCATCACCCGCGCGAAAACGACCGTCGGCGGACTCTCCAAGACGGACCCCGTCGTCGCTGATGCGATCAACCGACTCGCGGAGCAGCTAGAGCGGGATTCTAGGGTGAAGGAGGTCGAATTTTTCCTGAAGGACGTTGATTCCGTAAGAATTGTACGGATGAGGCGGAACTATATGACGCACACTTTCGAGGTCGAACTTGGCAAGTGACAGGTCGCGTGAGCGAATAGCGATTCTCCTCGGCATTCCTGTCACACGCGACGCGTTTTGCGAGAGGGCTGCAGACCCGCGGTGGGACTACGGACGAAAGCTTTTGTCGGTTCGGTCTGCCGAACAGGTTTTCGAGCAGATCTACGAACCTGTCTGCACCGTCGCCAACGATTTGTTACGGCGCGCCGAATCGGAGGGCGTCGCTGTATGCCTAAATGCTTGCCTGGAGGATCTTCAAAGCGTCTCGTATACGCACGACGTTCTCATAATCGTTGCGCACTGGCGGAACTTTGTAGTTGAAGATTCCGACTTGCTGGAAGGTTGGCCCATTCGTCTGGCACAGGGAGCGAAGGACGATGTTCTACGTTATCTTGTGGGCGAGATCACTCGTCGGGCCGGGGCCGCTCGCGTCATCCTTGAGGGCTCTTTAGCGAACGACCGGGAACTGCGCAGGCGTGTGGTGACCGCAATGAATCAACTCATCGACACAGGGAAGCTGACCCCGTTCCTTCCAGCGGAGGTAAGCGGAATTACAACACACAGCTTGATCACCAAGACGTTATCGAGGGATCTTCTCGACAATGCCTTTAGTGGCGCACTGCGGCACGGCAATCAGCTTGAACTTGCCGATGGCTTGCACACGGTGTCGGCGATCAATGCCGCGATCGATCCCGCTTTCCGTGGTCTAATTGACCTTTCGTGCTGCACATCTTCTGTCTTGGGAACATATTTGAAGCTAATGCGCGGCGACACTCTACAGGTGATGATGGGTGACCACTTAATCGTTCCTGCACCCCAACTACGCCTCATCGAGCGGACTCTAGAGTTGATTGTACTTCAACCTTCAACTGGGTATCTAGAGGCCAAGACAGTCCTCGTGGACGGCTTGGGTGAGTTGCACCGAAACCGACTGGCTGCTTACTGAATCGGAGAGATCGACGATGAACGCACGACGAATTCTCGAATCCGCAGAGTTCATACCCGAAGGCGTTCTTGGCCAAGGGAACCGCCTAGCCAACAAGGACGCGTTGCTCACAAAACTGAGGCGTTACAAGCAATTCGTAACACTAACCCTTATCTTGCTCTATGTATTAGCGGCCAGCGTGGCGGTCGCCACTATCTTCATGGCAATGAAGACCGCCCCCTTGCCCAAGGGCTTTCTTCCATATGCTGGCGGTGCAGCGTTCGTCGCGCTCCTTGAGTTCGCGCGTCGACTAACGAAGGACTGGTTACTCATGACATTGCCACTAGCAGTCGCCGAGCATGTCTCGGACGAGCAACTGAGTAGTTTCATTGACAGCCTTTTGACGGCGCTTGGAAAGGGCGACGATCGCTAGGAGTCCGTGGCGAAAGTGGGTTGTCGGCTGAAACTTCCGCCTAGCCTGCCAAGTGAGAACCCCGAATACGTTCCAGGGGAGCGTAGAAGAGAACGAGGAAAATCCATTCCACACTCAGCCTCATGCGGTCCTGCTGCGTCTTTGTGCCGGCGTTTTGGGGCACTCGCCACGCAGATTCCTCCCGAATGAGAACTCCCTCCAAGGTTTTGGAGTTCTTTCTGAGGCATCTGAAGGCATTGGGACATACCTCTCCCCTCCTGGAGCCATCCAGTCCTCGAAAGCTTTGATGATATCCCCCGGTGACGCCGATCACCGCCTGCCGCGGTGCGGTCGCTCACGCCCTGACGAAGGGCAGACCCGGCGGAAAGCAGCCGTTGGGGAATCGCGCAGTGCGATCGCCGGCTTTGAGCCTCTCCGCCGCTTCGCGGAAGGCCGCAAGGAAGAGGCCGTAGGCCTTCCGAAAGGCCTCGCGGGCCGCCTTGCTGGCTGCGTGAAAGCGCGGTGCGGGTGACTTCTTCGTCTTGTTCGGATAGGTGTGCGGGTGTGCGCGCAGGATGGCCTCCGTGCCAAGCGGCACACGGCCTGTATGCTTCCGCTCCGCCGCGGCGTCAGCATCGATCTCTTTCACCAGCCCCGCGATCATGTCCCGGTACACCTCCGGGCTGAGATGGCGCCAGCAGGGGAGTTGCGAGAGCACAACGGTCTCCTCCGTCGCATAGCGCCGAGGCTCGAAGTCCTCTCCACGCAGCCGAGCCCGATATTCCGCGGTCCGGTTGAACCAGGTGCCTCGAACGGCATCGGAGTTGAGCACGGACTTCACCAGACTGATGCCCGGCCAGTCTTCGACCCGGGCAACCAGCCCCTCCTTGACCCCGTTGGCCAGCACATAGCGCAGCCGGTCAACCTGCGCCGCGGGTTCGTCGCTGACCACGATCGCTTCGTAGCGCCGCGACCAGACCTTGTCTCGCCACTTCCTCAGACGGGCGACTTCGCGGGCCGCGTTGGCCTGGAAGTAGCCCATGAAGTCGGCGGACTGTGTGGCCCATTTGCCATGATCTCTAGAAGAGGCGGGAGACTCGCGAAGATGATCTCCACAGTGTCCCGATGGATCGTGATTTGCCTCACGAGACTCTCGACCACCGTCCGTTTCTCCTGGAGCCCCATGGTGAGCCAGTTTTGGGCCAGGTCTCTCGTGCGGCTCACGATGTCATCTCGCATGACCGTCTTCACCTTCAGGAAGTCGATCTCCCCCTGGAGGCGTGGGATCTCTGTGCCGATTCCCGCGAGGCGTTCCTCGAGAGGCCGGTGACGTTCGCGGAAGCCGTCCACGGTCAAGGCATCCTCCTGGTAGAGGCGGTAGAGCTTGTCGGCTTCCCTCGTGAGGCGCTCCCGCTCGCGGAGGAGGCTGCCCAAGAGGTCTTCCTTCTCAGAGACGGCTTCGCTTCCTTGGGCGAGGTAGGAGGCGATGGCCTCCGGGGAGAGAGTGAACTGCTCCAACTCGCTCTGGAAGACCCGGTCCAAGTCCACCATCGGGATCTTCGTCCGGCAGGCCATGCAGACGTACTTCGGCGTATTCGAGCGCACGTACATCTTCTCGCCGCAGGCGCAGTAGACGTAGCCCGCGAAGACGTAGACCGCCCGCTTCGCGACCGGCTTGTGGGAGGCCTTCCGCTTCCGGAGGAGGGCGTTGCACTCCTCCCAGAGTTCCTCGGAGATGATCGCCGGACAGGGTAGCCAAACCCACTCGGACTCGGGCTTCAGGACGCGCTTCCCCTTCACCATCTTCGTGTAGTTCGCGCGACGGAGGCCTTTCGCGGTCGGGTCCGTGAGAAGCTGCTCCACGGTCGTGCCCCCAAAGGGCTTGCCCTTCCTGCCCCGGTGGCCGGCTTCATTGAGGAGCCGGGCCACGGTGCGGAGGCGCTTGTGCTCCCGGAAGAGTTCGTAGATGAGGCGCCGGAGCGGGGCCTCGTCAGGGTGGATTTCGAGGCGCTTGTCTACCCAGCGGTATCCCAAGGCCGGGACGCCGGCCACGGGCTTCCCGAGGCGTGCCCGGATGGGAACCGAGGCCGCGACCCGCGAGGCGATCTCTTCGCGTTCCCACTCGGCCATCGCGGCGATCATGGTGTAGAAGAGGCGCCCGTGCGGGGTCGAGGTGTCGATCGACTCCTGGAGGGAGACGAGGTCGGCCCCGTGCTCGCGGAAGTATTCCGAAAACTCCAGGAGTTCCTTCGTGTTCCGCGCGAGCCGGGCGAGCTTCGAGAAGATGAGGCCGGCGATCCGCTTTCGGCGGACATCCGCCATCATCCGCTTCGTCTCGGGGTGCTCCATGACGGATTTCCCGGAGACCCCTTCCAAGTGGTAGACCTCGGCGACCGTCCAGCCGCGCGACTCGGCGTAGCTTACTGCGCGTACCTCGTGGTGCTTGGGACTCTCGCCTTGTGCCTGGTCTTCGGTCGAGACCCGAATCCAGATGCCGATGGCTTTCCCATCCGGATCTTTCGTTCGTTCCATGGGATTCCTCCTGTGATTCTGAGGGTTGGAAAAGGACTCCCCTCATGATCGGGACCGGAGCCCCACGAGGAAAGGCGGCGGATTCCGCCCTCCCTACGGCTTCTCAGAGCCCTTCACGCGTCGTACGCTCTTTGCGACCACTTCGGTCAAAGCCTTGTAGCGAGCGGCGGCCTCATTGGGATCGACTGCCTCGTGCCGCACCTTCACCTTGTACCCGCCGACCACGGTCTCTCGGCTCTTCGGCCGCATGGCAAGCATCGCGAAGAGTTCCTCCGGCGAGAGGAAATGGACCCGCGCGAGTTCCGGGGTGGGGAGCTTGGCCTTGAGTGCCGCTTCGATTTTCAGAAGGCGCGGGCGCTTGAGCCCCAATACCGCGACCTCATGGAAGCCGGCGTCGAGGCACTTCACGACGTTTCCGACCTCCTGGTCCACGGTGGAGGTGACGGAGATCTCGCAGGCAATCGAGACGTCGTCGGTGCGGAGCGAGACATCGACCTTGCCCCTGCCCCCGAGGATCTCCTCCTCGATCACGGCCTGGTAGCCGTGGGATTCCGCCCACCGCTTGACGAGTTCCTGGAGATACTGGTGCTCGGGGCCTCCGCGCCCCAAGGGTGGGACGGGTTCCGATGGGCGCGTCTCTCTCTTTGGGGGTGGAGGCGGCGAGACTGCGGGACGGGGCGGCGCTTGAGTGAGCGGCGTTTCCGGCACAGGCGGCGGAGATGCCGTCTCCATCGCTTTCTCTTCCGCGCGTAGAGGTAACGGCACCGGGAACCGCTCGCGCATGACGGCGAGGAGGTGCTTCCGCCGGTCGCTCGCGTCTTCGGGAGTGACCCTCGGAAGTTCCCGGGTGTGCAGGTTGAAGTCGGCCTCGGAGCGCCCCACTCGTGCGATTGCTTCACCGACGCCGAGATTCACGAGATCGGCCGCGGTGAAGTGCGCGAAGCCCCGCTCAAGCTGTCGGGCGTCCTCTTCGCTTACCCGGAAGACGATCCGCGTCGCGGCATTCGCAAGAAGCGCCGAGAGTACCTCGGGATCTTTTACTCGGAGCTGCGATAGCTCCTGGTGGGCGGCGGTAAGCGAGAGGCGATACTTCCGGGCTCCCGAGAGGAGCGCGGCCATAGAGGGCGTGGCGAAGTGCTGGCACTCATCGATGTAGAGGGAGAAGGGACGGCGGGCCTCTGGGGCAAGATCCTGGCGGGAGAGCGCCGCTTGGTGGAAGGCGGAGACGAGGAGGCTCCCCAAGAGCGCGGCGTTTTCCTCACCGATCGCACCCTGGGCGAGCTTCGCAAGGAAGACTTTCCCCCTATCCACCAGCTCCCGGAAGTCGAGGCGGTTTTCGCGTTCGGTCACGACCGCCCGCACGAGCTTTGAACGGAGGAAGGTATCGAGCCGGGTGAGGATCGGGCCTTGGGATTTTCCTCCTACGAGGAGCGGGAATTCGCGCTGCCAGTAGTAGTGGACCTCGGGGTCGTCCACGGTCTTCAAGAACTCGGCGCGGAAGTCGCGATCAACGAGGAACCGCCGGAGGTCAAGCAAGGTGCCACCTGTCCGCGACTCTAGAAACGCGAGGATCGCGTTTGCGAGGACGGAGGTCATCTGATCGCCCCAAGAGGTCGAAAGCCGCCGGAAGACGGCGACGAGATCCGAGGAGAGGAGTATCTTCTCGATCTCCGTCCGGGCAAAAAGCATGTTCCAGCCGACCCGGAAGGTGTCGTCTGAAGGATCGAAGAGGATAAGGTCGCCTTCCCGCTCCTCAGGGAAGCGGGCGAGGATCTCGTCTACAAGATCGCCGTGAGGATCAAGAACGGCGAGCCCCGCGCCCTGCCTGAGGTCTTCCAAGATGAGCTGGATGAGCGCCGTGGACTTACCCGTTCCGGAGGCGCCCACGAGATGCGTGTGCCGCGTGCGGATCTCGGGAGGGAGGCGGACGGGGACGCTCCGTCCCTCGTGGATGTTCTCGCCGAGGAGGAGCCCCTCGCCCGCGACCTCCCGAGGAGCGGCCTTGGTGCGCCCTGCACTCCTTGCGAGCTTTGGAAGGCGTACGCTCTCGCCGGGAAGGTGGACGAGGGCGGAGAGCTCGGGTGTAGAAAGGAGCATCCCCGAGCGATGCGAGGTCCGTAAGAGGAGATCGGCATCAATCGTCTCTTCGCTCGCAAGCGGCGTGAGTTCGTTGGGGCCACTGAGGAGATAGAGGGCAGCACTTGCGCCTTGGAGGATGCTCCAGGCCCGGTCCTCGCTCCCGGCCTTTGCCGCTCCTCTCACCGCTGCCGCAAAGAGCGGATGGGCAATCTTTTCTCTCGCGAGCTTCGAGAGTTCGGGATCATCGGCGAAGAAGGGCTCCCCCTGCGGCGTGTGGACGGCCTGCATGATGCTCTCCGCCCACGGCGAGGAGGTGGGCTCGAAAAGCACTTGGAAGACTCCTACCTCGCCCTCCCGTACCTCTGCCAATGCGGCATAGAGGGCGAGCAAGGGTTCGGGGCGGAAGTCCCGGAAGGTGCGAAGCGGGAGCATGCATTCGCGAGCAAGGCCAAACTCGATTGCCGCGGTCCTCCCGGAAGCGGCCTGCCATGCGGCCCGGAGACCATGCGCTACCTCGGTAACAATCGCCTCGGGGAAGAAGGCGGTCACGAGTCCCGCGACTCGCTCCCTGTCAGGCAACCGGCAAGCGATCTGGAGTCGCACCGATTCCGGAAGACCCACCACCTCGAAGGAGATCGGGAAGCGGCATGCGGCAAGCGCGACGAGGAAGTCCTGGGTAACGGCCGGCGAGACCGGCACGCCGTCTCGCAGGGTGATTGCGAGTTCGGCAAGCGGTGCCCTTGTCCGGAAGATCTCGGGCTCCGGCTCCTGGGGCAGCTCCTCAGGTTCGATCGCACGGGGCGATTCCTTCTCTTGCCCCCTGAAAAACCGAGCAGCGAAGGAACTGAGTTTCGTCTCGCGCCTGGCGTCGTCCACTGCCCCCCGCCGCCGGAGGACGTGCCCCGGGAAGGGACGGAAGGCGGGCTCCAGGACCACGGGCAGGTCGTACGCCTGCCAGCCCCGGCCGCGCAACTCCCAGCCGTAGAAGTTCCGGGTGAGTTCCTCGGCCTGGGAGACCACCCTTCTCCTTCGCTATCGTAGGAGGGAGCGCACCGTGGGTTGCCGATCCTCAGGGGCGAGGGCGCGGAGCCCCTTGGTCTGTAGGGTACCGTCCACGGCCTCCAGGACCGCCGCGTGAACCATCTCCCGGTACATGATCCGGGTGTCTTCCTTGTAGTACGTCTCGGGATCGAAGAAGTACTCGTAGATCGCGCCAAGATAGGGGGTGTCGAGGATGATGTCCTCCGAGATGAGCCAGCCCTCGCGAGCGCCCATGACGAGGACGACGAGCGCGGCGATGCCTAAGAGGAAGGCGATCGCGCATCCTTTGATCTCGAATTTGGCTTGGATGAAATAAGAGAGGACTAGGAGGAGAAGGGTAAGGAGGCACCCTTGCGCCTTGTATGACTTCTTGGGCTCGGTGAGCCACCAGGAGAAGAAGAAGCCGGTGCCGAAGGGGGCGGCGCAAATGTCGAAGGCGAGCTTCTTCCGTTCGATCCGCTGGTAGACACGGAGAGCAGAGAGGACGCCCGACTCGTGGTACTCGATTCGGGAGCAGCGCATGTCTGGGACTTCCCGCCTCCGGACAGCAGCTTCGACAACCTCATAGAATTCAATCGGAGAGGTACTGAAATCTGGCACTAGCTTGTGCCAGTGGGCAAAGACAGGGGTCTCGAATGAGCGGAATGAGCGCATCTAGTTCTCCTCTTTCCGGGAGATATCCTAGCCAATTATCTATTGTATTTTTGGAATACCACTCCTCCCGCCAAAAGTCTTTACCAACTTTTCAAGATCCCCAACCGAGTATCCCTCCTTTTTGCCTTGTGAGTGAATGTAGAATAAGTCATTTTCACCTCGAATTGCCATGGACTCCTCAATAGACCCTACAGGTTGCAAAATATCTTTAGACCCTTCTCTCCAAGCGAGCTGTGTCTTGCGCCCGAAAATCACAACCTCGTCGCCCTCTCTCCACTGTAAATCCGCATCCTTATTGGCAGAGTGAGGACTTTCGCCAAGAATTGTTAGGGTAATTTTCCTCGGCAAATCAACTGGGCCGAGCAGTATTACATCAGTCACAATATCAACGGTAAAGTAGGGCAGGGCTGGAATGATAGTCCCGCCGTCTGCGGAGGTATCCTCCCAATACTCACCAGTATCCTGGTTCCAGCTAGTATCTGAAATGAAAGAAATGAAACCAGACACAATGAAACCCGAACGCTTAATCTTCTTCGGAATCGGGGCGGACTCGTATAGGAAGTGGGTGTGAATTGACGCATCTTTGCCACTCGGAGCTTTTGCTGCCATGCCTCCGATTGGGTACACAGCGACAACTCCACTCCTGTCATCTTGCTCAAGAGAGCGTCCCCACGTTTTCCCGTGCGAGTAATAGGCGCACATCGTTGGCCTTGTATTCTCTGAGCCCGAGCAGTTGTACGATTGCGTGTGGTCCAATCCCAACCCGTGTCCGAATTCGTGTGCAGCAACTGAAATGGCATCGAGCTGCGTACTTAGAGGAGCCGAGCTTCCGGTGTACCAGTTTTCAGAGTTATCAAATCTGATATTCGTCCTGATTATGCTACTCCCAGAGTAGGTAGTTGTTGTTACGCCGAGTGTCCCATAGGCGCCATCAATCGATCCCAAGTATACGTCGTTGTCATTCCCTTCGTAGTCTGTAGCTCCCCAACTAAATCCAGACCCGGAAACGTTGTTCCATTGAAAGGCGCCTGAGTACGCGGCGGATTTCCATGCCGTGCTAAGTGAATGTTGATCATATGCAACGCTGCTGGGTGGCCACTTGAAAGGATAAGTTAAATATCCCTCAGAGACTCCAGCAGAGAGAAGAAGGAAAAGGGATATACCTAATGCTAGCTTCTTCATGGTCAACTCCTTAGCTTTTCGTAAATCGATTGTATCATAGACAGATGGGTAGCGTTCCCATCTGGAAAGAGTAAATCACCGGTAAGGCTTGTCAATAACAACCTCCGTCTTAGAGTGAGAGTTGGCAACGTCCAGGGTTCTCAGTGTGTAGGCATCCTCGAAGCGAGTCAAAACTGTCCAATTCTTGAACACTTTCAGTGACCCCTCTAGAGACGGGGACACCAGAAGAGGAGACTAGAAGGAATTCAGAATGTGGACAGTTACTACAGCGAGAGGGTTACTACCGGCCCTGGTCAGGGCTTGGTAGCACCGCGACCAGTGAGGAACTTGTAGAGAGTGCCGGGACTCACGCCGAGGAGGAGTGCCGTTTTCCTCTTATTCCCCCTGGCAAGTGAGAGCACACGAGCAGCTTCGGATGAGTTCACCTCATCGAGGCTCCGCACCGGCAGGAAGAACTGGTGGACAAGAAAGCGAAGGAGATCTTTCCTCCATCCCTCACGAGCGAGAGATTCCTCAGCGAACGTTGCTCCGAGAAACCATGCGTCTCGTCCGGCAAGGAGAAGCCTCCCTTTCCGTGTGAGCACTACCTGGTCGGAGGCCGTAGCACGGGTATCAGCGACAAAGGAAGCAAGGACCCGATTCTCCTCAGGCGAGAACTCACCTGTACTCTCCCATAGGCGGAGCTTGCCGCGCTGCGTCCTCTCGAATGAGGCGAACCACTCCGCCCCGAGTGTGTCTTTGATCCGCAAGAGGATATCGGCTCGATTCCCTGGGAGCCCGGCTCCAGCCTCCGCGATGTGGCAGGCGAGAGCGAGGGCAGCATCGGCCGGCGAGCACCGTTTCAGGTCTCCTGAAGACGTGAGGGTCGTGGTCGTAAATGACGGAGAGCCCCCTCGCCTTGAGGAAGCGTGGAACATGAGGGCGAGCGACTCCTTGGATACTCCTGAGATTTCCTCAACACCCAACCATGCGGCTCCGATCTGGAGCCAGAGGCCAGGAGTAAGAGTCGTGCGCGGGACCCGCTGGCCTTGAACGACGAGCCCATTCTTCGAGCCAAGGTCCACTACCTCAATGCCCTTAGGAACGCGTCGCAGACGTGCGTGGCGGCGGGAGACGCCGGGAGCGCGCACCACAAGATCGTTCCCTGAGGCGCTCCCGAGTTGGGCTTCGCCCTCTGGGACCGCGAAGACCAGTTCCTCATCGCTGTGCGTTATAACCAGGCGAAGCATGGCAAGTCCCTCCTCAACGGACCGTCTCACGACCGGGTCTGCCCCGCCGAAATTCCTCGCGGAGACGGAGGGCACGCGTAGCGATGAGATCTGCATGCCCTCGCGCTACGGTGCTCCGCGGCGCCTCTCCACGCACGAGTTCGAGTGCGGATTGCGAGACCTCCGCGGCCTTTCGCACCCGGCCCAACCGGGCGAGGAGTTCGGCCCGGAGCGACAAGGCTTCCGCCCGCGTCTCCGGCCGTTCGGCAAGGAAGCGATCGAGTCGAGGGAGGATCTCCTGCGGCTCGCCGCCGGCCGCGAACTCAAACTCCAACTCCCAATAGCGCTCCAGGTCCGTAAAGTTGGGAGAAACCCCAGTCGGGTCTATCTCAGGTATCTCGCCGGCGCGCCACCGAATGTACTCGCGGAAAAGCCAGAGGCGATATTGCCAGGCGGGATAGGTGGCGCCGAAGCGGTCAACTGCCGAGAGCGCTTCGGCATACCGCTTTTCCTCGACGAGGGCCAAGACCTCACCCTTCAGGAACTCATGCTTGCTCTTCCCCGCGCCCATCGCGGAGTCCCTGCCGATTCCCCGTCGGTACCAGGAGACCGCCCGCCTGAGATCGCCGTGGAGGTGGAACGCCACCGCCGCATCGTAGGCAACCTCGGGAGCGTCCTCGGCGCGGGCCGTAAGCGAGGCAAAGCGAGCTTCGGCCTCCGGGACTTTGCCTAGAGCGACAAGGAGCCTCGCCTGAAGGCGCTCCGCATACTGGCCGAGCCAGAGCTCCCGCGCCTCTTTCGCCGATTGGAATGCGGCCCGAGCCTCGGTCATCGCGAGATCGAATGCTCCCGCGCGGCGCAAGCGCTCAGACTCCCGGAAGTGCCTATAGGTCTCGCGCCGGACCGCTTCACGTTCTACTAGGGCGTAGGCGCTCGAAGAAGCATCCGGCGGGAATCCGTTGAATCCCAAGGCCCAGGTCGTGCCGGAGTTGTAGCGGATCGTAAGCCTGCGGCGGTGCTTATCGACTGAGAGGCCGAAATCATCGAGATGGCCTCGCGGGATCACGGCATACCAAAGGAGATTTCGCTCCTGCGACAGCTCTTCCGACGTGCCGGGTGGCGCGGTGGGATTTGACCTCCATTGTTCTTCCGTCCAAGGCCAGGGATCGAGCCGGACCGCCGCCACGGCATTCACCCAGTTCCACGCATTGTTTATGCCTGCAAAAAGGAGTTCAGGAGAATCGTCGTGATCGAGATCCGTCACTCCCTGGAAACGGTACGCACCAGTGGCATAGAAAAGGATGCGGGCACGGTCGGCGCGAGGAACGTAAAGGACCGTGTACGAGGGAGCCTCCGGAATGTGGTGGTAGCTTACGAGTACCTCGTCCACGCCATCTTTGAAGAGGTCGAGCGCCTTCACCACTAATGGCATGAAACGGGGCGGGTCGTTCGGGAACAAGCCTGCACCAGAAGGGAGCTTCACCTGCTTTACCACCCGCCCGGTCTCCGGATCGAGGAAGGAAAGGGTGGACACCGCCTCCGGTAACCACTCTCGCGGCGGGGCAAGGATGATCGCGATGAGGCGAGGACCGCGAGGCGTGATCCGCGCGAGCGCCGTACGGTCCGCCATTTCCGGGTTTACACCGTTCATCTTCCACAGCGTTTCGCCCGTGGTGCCGACCGCCGCGATACCAGTCGCACCTAATGGGACGAGATGGGAGAAGGTTGCTCTTGGAACTCGCGTGACGACCACTCCCGTCTGCGGCAGGAAGAGGAGTGAGATGAGCGCGGCGCGGAGGAGCCAGCGACGGAGGCGGACACGCTCTGGACTACGACGTCTCCTCAAGTCCCCGAGTACTTCCTCGGCGATCTGGTAGCGGTCGGCAGGGCGCACCTCAAGGAGGCGCGCGACGACGAGCGCAAGCCATCGGGGCACCTCTCGTCTGAAGGTGCGCAGGTCCGGCGCCCGTTGGAGGGGGCCCAGATGCCGCCCCAGGTCTGAGGCTGCCTCGTGGGGCAGCTTCCCCGTGAGCATCTCGAAGATCACGAGCCCGGCGGAGTACAGGTCGCTTTCTTTCTTCGCCTCCTTCCCGAGAGCCTGCTCCGGGGAAAGGTAGCCGAGCGTTCCCACGATGCCATCAGCCCGAGTCACCTGGGTATCGTCGCGGTCGAGGCGGCGAGCAAGTCCGAAGTCGGATAGCTTCGCTGAATTGTCTCCTGCAAGGAGGATGTTGCCGGGCTTTACGTCCCTATGCACGATGCCGATCGCGTGGAGCGCGGCGAGCCCCTCGAAGAGCTGGATCGCGATACGGACCGACTCCTCGACCGTAAGGGGACCTTCACGCAGGCGCTCCCTGAGTGATGGCCCCTCGACGAGTTCCATCGTGAGGTAGGTACCCTGGGGGGAGGCGCCGATGTCGAAGATCCGCACGAGGCGCGGACTCTGGACATCTCGCGCGACTCTCACCTCCCGCCGAAGGCGGGTTAGAGCGCTTGGTGCCTCCCGGTCGGATTCGAGGAGCTTCAAGGCGATCTCCCGTTTCACCTCCCGGTCAAAGGCACGATACGCGGCGGCATGACCTCCGCGTCCCAAGAGCCCGCGGACCTCGTAGCGTCCAGCGATGACGACTCCGGGAGGAAGGCATTCCTTCCTCTCAAATGGCAGAGGAGGAACTGTCCCGGTGCGGTCCGGCTCAGGTGTAGGGTGGGTGGAGGCGGCCATATCTCCCCCGGCCAGTACTCCAATTTAGGCCGGCATAGTGTCTATTCTAACCACCCTCCTCCGGCTTCCTTTCCAAAACACTCACCTGGCTTCCCGTCATTTCTTTTCACCGCGCTACCTCCGAGCGCCAGGTAACTTGCGGCAAGAAAAAATCCCAGGAGTGATCCTGGGAAATGAGAAGAGCATTGCCTGTAGGCGCGACGCAAGTAGAACTCGTGGGGATAGGTGTTGGAGGAGGGATGAAGCCTAGATGATGCCGGCGAGCACAATGCCGCTCCGGACGGAGCGCATGTCGCACTCCTCGCACCAGCCCTCGCGCTGGTCCGGCTCGTACTCCGCGGTGTAGTCGCAGTCCGGGTTCATGCAGATGCCCGGCACCACATCCTCCAAGGCGTAGTCCTCGATGAACGACGTCACCGTGAGGCCGAAGTGCTCGGCGAGCTGGTCGAGCTTCGAGGCGTGAAAGTTCGCTTCCACAGGGGTCATAGCTCCCATGCGATCTCCTTTCTCTGAGATAAGTTTTGAGGAACCGGATTCAGAGTAGAGCTCGGCATCCACTCGCAAAAGGCTGCGGCATACGCCGCCTTTGTAGAGAAAGGAAGCTCGAACCGCCAAGATGATTAGAAATAGTTTCGCGTCAGGACGTGCGAAGTACCCGGCGTCCTTACGGATGCGCTAACGCGCCTGTACGCCAAAGGTCGTACAAACCGTGCTACATACAAGGTATGTACGGGTCCCGCCCGAGGCGGACGGGCCGAATCCCCATACGGGGCTTCACTGGACTGGCTCCCCACCGCTGTCGGGCTGCGCCCGACTCGCGTGGTTTCCTGACGGCTATCGGATCTCGGTCTCTCCTATCGTCGGCCCTTCGACCAAACCCCGCGAGTCGGGCGCACCGGCCTCGATACTCGGCCTTCCCGACAGCGGTGGGGAACTGGCTCACGAAGGGCCGGCGGAGCGCCGACTACCTGCTAGGGCGTCGAAGTTCTCCGCCTAGCGAGGAAGGAAACCACGCGCGTGATGCAGTCGGTACGCATACAGTCGATGTCAGGACTAGCGGCCTTCTGATTTCTCGAAATGAAAATATTCGCATGGCTTCCCATGCTTGCCACTGGCTTAGCCATTCTGATAACTTCAGCTTCCATCACGAGAGGAACTTCAATGGCACCTTCTATCCGACTTCGCGCGAGTATGACGCCCCTGTTCGGGATCTTGAACAACGCCAATCACGGTTGGATGACCCAGACCGGCGGGTTTGTTCCGGGCCATTCAAGACCTACCGCCTATGGAGCATCAAGGAGCTTTGGCGCTTGGGCGGATGGGCCGATGAATCCATACCGTCATGGAGGGCATACCTATTTCCAGATACCGCACTCCGAAAACTACCGCATCAAGATTCCGAACAACTATTGGGGAGACCCCAAGACTTGGAGCATGGAGGGTGACGGAATGCCCTCCTCCCGTCGGGCCGAGGAACAATTTTATGATAATCGGCACTGGATCTTTTCTGTCTATAATGCAAACGGAACCCTTTATGCGCTCACCCATCACGAGTGGTATAAGGACAGAGTTGCAATCGGCAACGTGCAGGGCTTTCTGTCAGACGGTAAGCCCTGGGTTTGCTCCATTGGTTGGGCCAAGTCGACCAATGGCGGGCGCACATGGCAGATGATGCCGATCACGGATGGTTCGAGGCGCCTGGTGCTCGTGCCCCAACCGAGCAATCTGGCACCTCCCAGAGGTTCTTCTTCTGGCGATGACTGGTACGGATTCGCCCATCCCTCGAATCTTGTATGGGACGCGAAGTCTCAGAGATTTTATGCCTTTGCCTCAAGCATCAACCGCGGCCCGAATGGGCAGAGAGCGGGAGGGGTGGTGCTCTTTCGGACAGGCTCTCTTGAGAAGCCAACCGGCTGGGAGTTCTGGAATGGCAACGGGTGGACGCCGGTCAACCACAACACCTTCCAAGGAAACTTCGGCCCTCAGATGCCTTACCTCTTCTGGCGGCGAGAGGGATCATCTGGCTTCGATTGCAGTCACGTTTACGCCACAAACGTCCGTAGGCACCGGAGTAGCGGCAAATGGATCGTACTCGGCCATGAGTGGTGCACGGCGAACGCTCCTAGTTGGCAAGCGACGTTCTCATGGACCAGCGACATCGCGAGGCCGATCGATTTGGAGGCTACGCAGCCCATAGCTAAGATCACCGCTCCTTCTGGAGTCCATGTCAACGGCCGTCCCTACTATAGCTTTTTCGATGTCGATGGAAGCGCTGATGACAATTATCAGGACATGGGTAATGCGCCGCTCCTGGTTAGCGCAGCTGGAGGCCATCTGTCGAGCGATCACGAGGCTCAGGGGCGCTATTATCACCAGTTCCTCGACCTTTCCGGCTTTTAACAAGCTGTATGCCGTTCGCTGACCCTAGCAGTGTCATCTGCTCCGGCGTCGAAGTTCTCCGCCTTGCGAGGCAGAAAATAACGCGCGAGACTTACGTTCGCGCCTACCTCTCTTACCGCGTCCGCTCGGTCATCAACTCCTGATGCGGGCGTAACCGCGAGGTCTCCAGACGAACGGGCCTCCAGGTTCCTCCCTCCGCGGAGAAGACTGGCTCCCGGACGGGAGGGGAAGAGAGGTTGGGCGCTCTACTTACATGGACCAGACCCCCATCGCGATCGGCACCCGCACCTTCTGGGTCTCTGACGAGCCCAGGCTCGTTTTGCTTCACCCCGAGGACCGGGCACAGCACCTCTACGTCGTAGGGAAGACGGGACTCGGCAAGAGCACGCTCCTGCGGAATCTTATCCTCCAAGACCTCTACGCCGGGCGAGGTGTGGGTCTCCTTGATCCTCATGGAGACCTCGCCCGCGAGGTCTTGGACGTGATCCCCACGGAGAGGACGGGCGAGGTCTTGTACTTCAACCCGGGTGACCTCGCCCGTCCAGTGGGCCTCAATCTCCTGCCCAAGGTGCCGCGGGGGCAAGCGCATCTCGTCGTCTCCGGAGTCCTTTCTGCCTTTCGGGGAATCTGGGGTTCCTCCTGGGGACCGCGCCTCGAATACATCCTAGGGCATGCCTTGGCGGCACTCCTCGACCATGGCGGACTTACCATCCTCGCTTTGCCGCGCCTTCTCTCAAACGACGCCTTCCGGGAGCGCATCGCGTCAAAGGTCCGGGATCCAGTCGTGCGCGCCTTCTGGCAGGAGGAGTTCCCCGGCTACGAGCGCCGCTTCCGCTTGGAGGCCATCGCTCCGCTTCAGAACAAGATCGGACGCCTCCTCGCGAACGCGCCCATGAGGAACATCTTCGGCCAGCCCGGGAGCCGCTTCGATGCCCGGTTCCTCATGGATCGCGGCCGGATCATGATTGCCGATCTCGCGAAAGGCGCGGTCGGCGAGGATCATTCCCGCCTCTTGGGCGCCCTCCTCCTCTCGCAGTTCCAATGGGCGGCGATGCAGCGAGCGAATGCGGAAGCGCCCTCCCGCGCGCCCTTCTACTTGTACATCGACGAGTTCCAGAGCTTCGCGACCGATGCCCTCACCTCCATACTCGCGGAGGCGAGGAAGTACGGGCTCGCCCTCATCCTCGCCCACCAGTACCTCGACCAGCTCACGGACGAGATCCGGCAAAGCGTATTCGGCAATGCCGGAAACCTCATCGCCTTCCGGGTGGGACAGTCCGATGCCCGAATCTTGGAAGACGAGTTCGGCGGCGACGTGAAGATGGGGCACCTTGTCTCCCTGGGGAAGCACGAGATCTACGCCCGGCTCTTGGATGAGGGGCGGATGCGGGAGCCCTTCCGGGGCCAGACCCTGCCACCCATCCGGGGCACGGCTGACGGCAGGTGGGAGGCGGTCGTACGCCGCTCGCGGGAACGGTACGGCCGGCCGCGGGAGGAGGTCGAGGCGAAGATCGAGCGGTGGCTCCACCGCTGAGTGCCCCCGCCGCCTTTCCGGAGCTCAGGCCGGCCGGTACGCTTCACCCCCAATGCCTCACCCCGAGACCCGCCGGCCGCGCTTCGAGCGCGCTCCGGTGCGCCGCATGGCGCTCACTCCCCGCAATCTCGCGATCCTCCGTGCCGTCCACAAGCACCGACTCCTTCGGTCTACCCACCTCGCGGCCCTCGCCGGCGGAAGCCGGCAGGCGACGCTTCGGCGCCTCCAGCTCCTCTTCCACCACAGCTACCTCGACCGGCCGCCCATGCAGCTCGATTGGTACGCCCGCGGGTCAGAACCCCTCGTCTATGCCTTGGGGAACCGCGGAGCGGAGGTGCTCGAGAGGGAGAGTGATTCGAGACGGGGCGGCATCCGGTGGGATACGAAGAACAGGAACCTGTCCCGGGTCTTCCTCCACCATACGCTCGCGGTCGCCGAGATCATGGTGGCATTCGAGGTTGCCTGCCGAACCCGGGAGGGGGTGCGGTTCATCCCACCCGAGGAGATACTCGCCGAAGCGCCGGAATCGACTCGGCGTCTCCGCCTTCCTTTCCGATGGCAGATCGAGGTCCGCCACGGCGGCAAACCCTGCCGCCTGGGGGTGCAGCCGGATGGGGTCTTTGGCCTGGACTTCGAGGACAAACCGGAGAACCGGCGGCGCGCGTTCTTCTTCCTCGAAGCTGATCGGGGTACGATGCCGGTTGCGAGGAAGGGCCTCGCGCAAACGAGCTTCTTCCGCAAGCTCCTCACGTACCAGGAGACGTCGCGGCAACGACTTCACAGGACGCATCTCGGTATCCCGAACTTTCGGGTGTTGACGGTGACGACGGGTAGAGAGCGGGTAAGGCACTTGGTCGAGGCCTGCCGGTCTCTTTCTAGGGACGGTTTGCGGCTCTTCCTCTTTAGCGACAGAGAGGCGCTTCGTAGCAAAACCTCACTGCCCCACAACTGGCTTAATGGACACGGTGAGGTTGTTCACGTACTGCCGCCTTTAGCCTTGCCTGATATCATGTCTCTTTACAGGTGAACGGTCCACGTGCAGCGTACCTTGTATGGCAAAGAAGCGAAAGAAAAAGCCGCCCCTCCTTGCGGATTACGAGTCGCTTGAGGCTCCCGGTCTGACGATCGAGCGCGTTGGGAGTTTCGTTGCCTTCAAGTCTCACAGAACGGCGGAGGAACAGAAGGCGCTAAGCGAGTCTCTACAAGAACTCCATCGCTCCCTACCCGACAAGATTACCGAGAAAGCAAAGCGGTTCGAGGAGTTGGCCCGAGATTTCTACAGCTTCGACCTCCTCGCTGCCATAAGCCTCGCTAACCTGTTTACCGATCCAGATCGCTATGTTGAGTCAGAGCACAAGGGTAGCTCATTGATTGTCGAGTATGCGACGCTTCTTATATTGAAAGATCCCTACCAGGTGGGCAAGCGTCTCATGACGCCAGAAGACCTTGCCCAGATCTCGGAGCTTCTTAAGGACATACAGAACGACCTCATATATCTCACCATCACTCGTTCGGCCAATCCAGAGCGAGTCGGATCACCATCGGAGCTTGAGGGGCTACAAGTACTTACACAACTACATGAGCTTGGCGTCCGAAACCCTGCCTATGAGCAGCATCTTAAGGCAGTCTTGACGGAACTCTTCACCCCGTTTGCCGAGTCCCTGGTGAGCACCATTGGCTTCGACCACACTGACGCTCTGTGCATCGCCTCGGCCGTGGGAAAGTTGGCCTCCCGAGGCCTAATCGAGCGGACGAGGAAAGCCAAGGCAAATCATGACGAACTCTCGCGAGCTGTCGAGCGGAGCCGGCGAGGCATTACGCCGCCCAACCATCTTCGCAAAATCATCTCTAATCTCGCTCCTCTCTCGAAGAAGGAGGCCGCCACCTGGATCACGAACCTTGCGGCCGCCTGGGTGTACACGTTGGCGGGAGATGCCATGTCCTTCGAGGCTTCTGATATCGTCGCGCTTACCACTCTGGAAGAGGCGCGAGTCGAAGCCTTCCTGCGTGAGTTTTCTCTTAGCTTCGGGGATGTGCCGGCGGATTTCTATGTGCCGACTGCATCCCACCAGCTCAAGGTGAAGCCTCTCATCCGACACGAGACGAGATACATGTGTCCCGTCCCTGGTCTGCTCAATTGGGCTTTGAAGTCTACCTTCGAGGCCGCTCTCCAAAGAGCCAAGCGTTGGAATCGCTATGAGCAACACCGTCATCGGTTCGTCTTATCCGAAGCCGTCCGTCTGCTTCAGGCTGCATTGCCATCCTCCGAAGCGCACACGGAACTGTCCTATAAGGTAGGCGGCGGAGAGTCCGAAGTGGAGCTCGACGCTCTGATCACCGTTGATTCGGCAGCGATTCTTCTTGAAGCAAAGGCGGGAGTGTTTACCACCCCGGCGAGAGAGGGAAAGGCGAAAAGGCTCGAACGCGACTTGGGTCTCCTGGTGACCGAAGCGCACGAGCAAGCTATCCGCGCCGCGGAATTCCTTGACTCGGGCGACGAGGTCACCTTCAAGACTCGCGGTGGTGAGGAAGTGATAGTGCGACGGGAGGGCGTTCCCCATGTCTTTTTGGTGTCGGTACTGCTTGAGCCGCTCGGTCATGTTATCTCGCTCCTGCGAGGTGACTCCCAGGTCTTACCAGCCCGGGACCGATATGTTTGGAGTGTGAGCCTGCATGATCTCATGGTCATATCGGAGCTCGCCCAACCTTTCCCTCTGCTCCTCCACTACATCGTACGCCGTCTAAACGCCATCAAGCAGGGTCTCGTGCGGGCACATGACGAGCTTGATTTATTTGGTGCGTATCTAGACCGTGGCCTCTACTTTGACCCAAAATATTTCCCATCTCTTGACGAGCTGACGATTGGCACTTTTACTGACATGTTTGATGCCTATTATCTACATAAGGAGGGTAAGCGCCGCAGGTTCACGAAGAAGCCAGAACCTCGTATGGAGTTGGATTTCCGGAATCTATTGGAGGCTGCGGGTAGAAGCGGCCTCCCGAGACGCCTAGATATTCTTCTCCACCTTCTCAATATGGATGGAGAGTCTCGAAAAAATTGGATGCGCGGAGTGGTCGAGACAAAGCGCAGGTTTCGGAAGGACGCACGTCTTCATAACTTTACCCAAGCAAGCCAAGTTCAACCCGCTTTCGGGTTCACCTACTTTTGCGGGCCTGAAGAAAACGATCGTGAGGAGCTAATGGAGCGATATTGTCGGGACAAGATGAACCAAATGGGAGCCTCTGGCTGGCTTGCTATTGAGGATACGCAGCGTACCCCAGGACGATATGCTTTTCGACGAATCTTAGCCGCCGGGGAAATGTCTCTGATCTAGGTATGCAGCAGAAGACGGCCAAGGTCACGAGGAAGATTCCGTTCGCCTCCTTAAGGTTGGAGCTTTATGCATTATGAAATCGACATCGGTCGTATAAGAGGTTTTGCGGAGCACGCAGCTGCCCCTGACCAGAAACTTGCGGTATGTACCCGCGGATTTTTTACTCCTGATGACGGCTACAGATTCTACAGCAAGTTAGAGAGCCTTCAATCCTTGGCTCTTCGTCCATATTTTGAAGCTGGTGGACTTCCAGCCACCATCACTCATTTTCTTGTCGTGATGCAAGGCGAAATGGGACAAGTATTCGTGAACGAGCCCCCCATACTCGTAAACATGGTTGGTCGCCGGGCAATAACGGCTGGCGAGAAGATCTATAAGAGTGATGTCGGTGGTATTGGGGCTGTCAGATTTGTGGATCTGGAGATCTCTCCAAACTCAGGAATTATCTTTTACTTCACCATAGGCTGGAGGCGAGGGCTCTTTTTTGACCTTCGACCTCTGGAAGGAGAGCCTCTTGGCGACATAGATCGTATTCTTGGCGAGCACTACGACCGCCTATGGTTCAGCGATCTCTATTCGATCCCTAATGAGCTTTGGTCCAAGATTTTTGATACTGGCTGGTTCCCGTTTATACATCTTATCGGTGGAACCTTCGAGAGTCTTCCGCACTTTCTTGAGCGTGGCATTGTACCCGCCTGGGAAAATGGTGTTCTAGAGCAAATTAAAGAGAATCACCTTCGCGAATGGATCGATGCCTGGCGCGACATTGAAGAACTCCGGGAGCACATTCCTTTTGTGGAGAGAGCAGTTGAACGCTATGCAGCCGGCGACTTCGTATCCACTATAAGTATTTTGTGGCCCCGTATTGAAGGAATGTTGCGTCATTTGTATCTCGGCCCAGAGGAGAAGCCCGGACAGAAGAAATTGCTCGCCAATGTCCGTGAAATTATGGAGAAAAAGGCGGAAGCTCCTAATTCTTACCTGCCAGGCCTCTTTGAGCAATATCTACTTCGTTACTATTTCCGCGACTTCAGTGTTAAAGAGAATCGGGTAGATCTTGCACGACACTCTCTTGCGCATGGAGTCACGAAAGCGGGCGATTATGATAAGAAGCGCGCCCTCCAGGGTTTTCTGATCCTTGATCAGCTTGCGTGCTATGCAAGGCTGGGATGGACGACTCATTAAGAGGGCGGCAAAATCCTGTGGAGTTCGGTTTCGCTGTTCATCGAAATTGAGCCGCGGCGGCTTCCTGGGGCAGCTAGTTCGTTGCCTCGCGAGGCGCTATGCCGCCTTCTCCTCTCCCTCCGCTCCTTGTCCGGCATATCTCTTCTCCATCAAATCATAAATATTTTCAAGCTTCTCCTTAGAATCCGAATCCACCGCAAAGGTTCCGAACTTCCTGGAGAAAGGCCCGCCTAGAGAAGATAAGAGCCTCAAGGCTTTACCGGGCCTCGTAAGGATGTTAGGATTACCTACGTGACCAACACTAATCCGAAATCCATTACGCTCGAAGAGTGGCGCCAGATTGTGGCCCTGCCCGAAATTCAGGAGGCATGGAGCCTTTCTGACGATGAGACCCCTGAGCACTTTGCGAGCATAGTCTACGGTGCGAAGTTCGACTTTCTGTCGGGTGCTCCTGGCTATTCGGGCAATCTTTACATTCTTCAAGGAGATGCGCTTACAGGCGACGCTCCGATGGTCCTTATTCGGAACCACGAAGGCCAACTTCAGGTTGCTTGAGGATCGGTACATAGACGTTCCGGCACGGCCAGTTTGGCTCCCCTTGGATTATCAGCTCGGAAAGCCACGCCTTAGGTCCGTTTGTCAAGAATGCTTTTCCAGCCTTTTCGGCCAGGCCAAATCCTCATTGACCATTCAGGTGGGCATTGGTATGCTCACTATGTGCTTGTGGGCGCAAGCCTTGTTCAGCTAAGGAGTCTCCAAAGCTGAAGCCAAGCACACCAGAGACACCACCTCGCACGGGTGGTGTTTTTGGTTGTCACTCGTCTTCGAGTCCTTCCATCGAGAGTCGCTGTTCACCCCTGCGGAACTTGTTGTAGGGCATCACGCTCCAGAAGGTGATGTTGCCATCACCGACCCGCCGCAGGATGGTCCGAAGTTTTACCGGTGCCTCTTGCTTGCCTAAGATGGCGACGAAGCCCCAATACTCGACCTGCTTCATTGGCGTCTCGCCCCGAGCTGAGGCCGCTCCTACGGGCTGCAAGAGCCGCCGGTATTCCTGGAGTGTTCCCGCCCGCCGGATGGTTTCCAAGGCGAGCGGCATGAGCCTGAACTTCAGGAGCTGTTCTTTCTTACTCCTCTCCCGCCGGGCTGAGAACTGGAGATGATGGAAGCCCTTCGCGGTCAAGAACACCTCGCAATCCAGGTAGGGGTTGTGGATGCTCCGCTTGGAGTCCTACAGTTGTTTCGCTTTCTCTTTGCGCTCCTCGAAGTATTGAGGATCGATTTCCATGTATCGGATAAGTTAGGATTAGTTTGAGTCTCACCTTGCCCGAACACTGCACGCTCCGCAAGGCGGCGGCGAGTGTTTCCGTCAGTGTTCCTTCCCTCGATCGGCATTCGGCTGTGCCGAGAGTGCTTTGGTGAGCTTGAGGAGTAAGGCGTCCCACGTTCGAGGTCTGTCTCGATACGGTCCACCGTAAGAATTCTTGACCCTCTCTGCGATGAGCTGCGCCTCCGGACGAGGCGTAAACTCAACCTCCTTTCCCTTTACGGTCCAGTTCGAGGTGAGGAGGGATAGCAGATCGCGCTTTTCTTCCGGCATACCGGATTCGTATAGTAAATGCGCGGAATCCAGCCGTTCGAGGAAATCAGAGACCTTCTTTAAGCCCGCGTCACCCTCCTCATCGAGGGTCGCCAGCCTCTCTTCAAGAGCCCGCTTTTCTGCGAGGAGGGCTCCTTTGCGCTCCTCAAAAAGGTCGCGGTCGAGAAGGCCATCGAGGAGTGCATCAGTAAGCCGGGTGCGGCGTGCGGTGAGCTGGCTAAGTTGTAGCTCCAGTGATGTGCGCTGCTTCGCGGTTTCGCCCTGCCAAGTAGTCGTCAGGCTCTCAATCTTCTCCTGTACACACAGTCGCTCTTCTTGAGATCGCTGGAGTTGGAGAAGAAACGGAATGAGCTTACCTTCGGGGACCTCCTCCCGAACGCTTGTTCCCGGACAGCCATGGCAACGATAGTAGACATAGCCCTTCTGTCGCTCGCCAATCAGGGCATAGCCGCAGGTGGCGCAGCGGAGCCGACGTCGGAAGACAAAATCGTGCTTCTCCGGCCGTGCGGCGAGCTTTCCGTCCAGGACCGCTTGGACACGATCGAAGAGCGATTTCGTGATGAGAGCTTCGTGGGCGCCCTCGTAGATCTCCTTTCTCCGGCTCACTCGGATGAGCCCGATGTAGAAGGGATTGCGAAGCATGGTCGAAAGGCCGTTTATCGACACCACCCCTCCCCGTCTATTGCGGAGGCCCGATTTCTGCGCCTCACCCTTCAGCGCATGGAGGTTGTACCGGCCGGTCGCATAGAGCTCGAAGAGACGGCGGACGAGCGGCCCTTTCACCGGATCGATAGTCTTGGGTTTGCCAGCCCCGCAATCGAGATAGCCAATCGGCGCGGGCAAGGGCAAGATGCCCTGCTTCAGGCGCCCGTTAATGCCTTTAAGGGCCTCCTCGCGAAGGTTCCGGATGTAGTCTGCTGCGACGACCGCCTGGATGTCGGCGGAGAGGCGTCCGCCCCGGGTTGTGAGGTCGAGTGCCTCATTTGCGAAGTAGAGTTGGATGAGCCGCCGGTCCATGAGTTCCTGGAGGTCGGCCCAATCCCGGAGGTTCCGGGCACTCCGGTCGATCTTGTGGATCACGACTCCGGCGGCAGCATGGCGCCGGAGGAGCCGGAGCATCTCGGTCCAGACAGGCCGGCCGCTTTTGGCTGCTGTCTCGCGCTCCTCAAACCAGCGCGAGATGGTGAATCCATTCCGTAGCGCGAACCGTTCGATAGACTCGCGCTGCTCTTGAAGCGAGACGCCGCGCTCTCCCTGCCGGGCGGTTGAGACCCGGATGTAGCCGTAAAACGTAGTGTTCATGATTCGTTGGTTTGCTTTGGGGAATCGACCTTTCCCGTCATCGTAGGACGGGATGGCCGGCTCGTCAAAGCAAGGAAGCGAGCGTCTGCCTCGGGATCGGCCGTAATGCGCTCGTACATGCGGAGGATCAAGGCAGAATAGCAGGTGTACCACGCATCGAGTTTTGCGTACTCCTCCTCGGAAAGATTCGGGAAAAGTTTCGTCAATCCCGCAAGCTTCTCTTTGGGTGCGCCGTGCGTCATGAGCCTAACGCTACCCGCCCCGCACCAAGGAGAAAGGCTTCGCCCGTAGCCTTGCGAGCTTGATGTCTTTCTCATTTCGTCTTGTATTTGTCTTTATCTGCGTTTTGGTAGAGTAGCGCGTGTTTTTTGGACCCGAACATAACGGGCGCTTTTTGTAAAGGCGACTCCCGCAGCCTTTTTGCACCTCGTTCGGTACGTATCCTGAACAGCCATGACGCGCACTACGACGTTCCCACATTTTGTGGCTCTCTTTTTCGATATCCGTGCCGGCCCTGCGCCGCGGAATAGTTCTCGCTCTGCCAGTCAAATCAACCAACCTGTTCTTTCACACACCATGTCACAACATCCTACCCGCATCCTCGCAGTTGATCCCATGACGAGAGGCTTTGGCTACGTCATCTTCGAGCAACCCTTCAATCTCGCAGAGTGCGGGTTTGCGCGCATCATTGAAGACAAGCGTCTCGGCGCCATGGCCCACTTCGAGAAGCTACTCACGGATTTTGCGCCGGAGACTGTGGTCCTTGAAGACGCCAAAGCTCCCGGCTCTCGCCGACATTACCGGGTACGAGAGCTGATCGAGACCCTCTCCACGCTGGCCCGCGAACGGGGCTTTGCGGTTTCCCTCATCGCGAGGACCGCAGTCGTCGCACGCTTTTCGTCAGGCGAGGCGCGCGCGACGAAACAGATGATCGCCCAAACACTTGTGCGCCACTTTCCGGAGCTACGCCTCAAGCTCCCGAAGCCACGCAAGCCATGGCAAAGCGAGGATGAGCGCATGTCGATCTTTGACGCCTTGGCACTCGCGGTGACCCACGCGACCAAATAGCGCGCGTTTTTGGGGAGATCCTCGCAAGGCGGCCTCGGCCGCCTTTTGCGTTCCTTCCCCCGCCTCTACCCTGATTAGCAGAACTTCGACAACTTGAAGAGAGGAGGATGTGATGCCGAAAGGCTTCGTCTCATTTGTAGAGGTGAAACGGGCAGTCACCATGGAGGCGGTTCTCACGCGCTACGGACTCTTCGCTGACCTTGCGCGCAAGGGAAAGAACCTCGTGGGACCGTGCCTTTTCTGCGAAGGGCAGTCGGCGCGCCAGTTCCAGGTAAACCCGGTGAAGAACGCCTGGTACTGCTTCGGCTGCAAGGCAGGCGGCAACGTCCTGGATTTCGTCGCGAAGAAAGAGGGGGTGAGCGTGCGCACTGCCGCCCTAAAGCTCAACTCCTGGTTCGAGCTCGGACTCGCCGGGGAGACGCCGCAGGCCGAAGGCCCCGCCCCTTCGGCCGACCCGCCAGCCGCTTCCCTGGAAGCTCCGCCGGCAGTGAAGGAACTGCCCACCGAGAACCCGCCCCTCACCTTCACCCTCAAAACCCTTGATCCACACCATGCGAGCCTCGCATCCCTGGGGCTCCGGCCGGAGACCGTTGAACGCTTCGGCGCGGGGTACTGCGCGAAAGGGCTCCTCAAGGGTAGGATGGCGATCCCGATCCACAGCGGTCGTGGTGAGCTTGTCGCCTACACGGGCCTTGCTCTCGACGAGGAGACTCCCCGCTATCTCTTCCCGCCGAAGTTCCATCCAGCGCTCGAGGTCTTCAACCTCCATCGCCTCTCCGAGTTCGCCCGGGAAGATGGCCCGCTCTATCTCGCGCCCGAGATCGAGGGTGCGCTCCGGTTCTCCGATGGGGAGTCCATCTCAGTGCTCGCCCTCTTCGACGGCTCCCTCTCGCCTCAACAGGAGGAGGAGATCAGAGGAGTCCTTACGCTCTACGAGCGCCTGGTCCTCGTGGGCGAGGGATTCACCGACCACACCGTCGCGCGTCTCGCACGGCACGTGTCGGTAACGTGGACACCAGATCTCTCCGCATGATCGGCGGCGTCCTTGCCGCCTAGCACGAACTTCAATTTCAACCTTCGGCTGCAGGACCTACCTCGGTCGTCGAGGTCGGCTGTGGCCGGGGTGCGTCGCGGCGGAAAACCCGCCGCACGTCCTAACCAGAGTGGAGGTGGCGAAGGACAGGCACGTCAAAGGTTAGCAAGGGGTAACCGGACCGCGGGCCGCCAGTCTCACGACGGCTCGGCGGCCCGGGTCACTTTAGAGGAGTTCGTATGCACCGGAAAACCACGGTGACCTCGTGTTTCGATGAGGGTGTGAGCGTGCCGATGATCCGGCTCCGCGGCAGGTGGTTGAAGCGTGCCGGTTTTCGGGAAGGCGATGCCGTGAGGGTCGAGGTCGCAGAAGGCCGTCTCGTTCTCACGCAGCCCGGAGATCCCGCTCCGCAGGCTGCTGCGCTCGATTCCCGTTGTGCGTGAGTGCCGCCGCAAGGCCAATGATCTTCGCGACGGCACGAAGCTTTCAGAAGGACGATCCCTCACCTCAATCCTCCTCTTGGAGGAGTACCAATCCTATAAGCCCCTACGGCGCGACCGTTTGGGGCTTTTCTCGTGTTCGTCTTCGAGAGGTGCGAAGTGCAGCCCTCCCGGGCGAGAACTTCACGGGGGCAGCTCGGGCGGTCGTGCTCGCGCGTGAGGGCCGAGCGGGCCGGCCACCCTATGTGGCGCCGACGGACCCGCTCAGCTCTTGTCCAGGTAGGGAAAAAGCTCGTTGCCTAGTCTTCGATGCCGAGGTATGCCCGGAGCGCCCGCCGCATGATCTCCGACTTGGAACAGCGCTCCTTCTCGGCGCGCTTTTCGAGGGCGCTCTCCTCGTCCTCGTAGAGGTAGGCGGTCTCCCGGGTAAGGCCACCCTTCGTGGTGTGCTTCTGCCTCGGGCGGGGCGTCTTGCTCGCTTTCGGCATGCGAAAAAGGGTAGACAATCGCGTAGCGGCAGTATACATTCACGGTGCATGCACGATGCCGCCACAAAGGAAGGAGGCATCGCGCCACTGAAGGCGTAGAGGACAAGGGAGGAGGACGCACCTCCTCACAGACAAGGAAGCGGCCCCGACGGATGCTCACGACACCCGCCGGAGCCTAGCCCGACAGGAGATCTAGCTCCATGACGGACCAGGAGAAGTCTACACCTCGCTCAGCCACCCCGCCCCGCATCGCCCCCGCCGCCTGGGAGGACTTCCCGGTATTCCGGGAGACCTTCCTCATGTACTTCACCGAGCCGGCCACCAACGCCGCCCTCCGCGTCACAGGCCGCACGATCCACGACATGCTTCTGGAGTTCTACCACCACTTCCCCGAGTGGCCCGAGGGTACGACCGCAACTGAACTGAGGGCCGCGCTCGCCGATCTCCGACACCTCGAAGGCTACCTCCGAGCCGTGGGGAGAGAGCATGAGGAAGCGGCGCTCACGGAAGCGAACACCGTCCTCTCACGGCTTGCCGGCCGAGAGGCAGGCGAGCTCGCCCGGATCGCGGACAAGATCGAAGAGGCCCTCGGAGGGAGGGAGGAGTAGCCCATGCCGCGCATCCCGACTCCGCTTACCTGGAAGCGCCGGAACTTCGCCGTCTTGGAACCGATGGGGATGGTGGATCGCCTTACGGCAGTTGCCGTCTCCGGCCTGGTCTCCGGCCCGTTCGCTATCTACGGCTCCTCCCTGGACGGGGGGTTCACCCTCGTTCACTTGCCCTCCCAGGCGAAGATCATCGACCTCAGGATGCAGAGCGCGTGCAGGGACGCTGCCGAGCAATTCGCCGCCTTGGACCTCAACTGGTGGACCTGTATCCCGGCGGAGGTCATCGGGCCGGACCTCCAGGAGATGCGGAACATCCATGAACGGCTCCGGCCGCGCCCTTGGGTCGAGAGCGATTGGGGAAGAGGAGATCGGTAAGGATGGCGATGCTCGCCTGACGTAGGCTCGCTCGCGGTAACGAGAAAAGGACGGCCCCGGAGGGGGTCGTCCTTTTCTTATTGCAGAGCGATGGAGGCCGGCTCTCCGTTGCCCCCAGGTCTCACCTTTTGGCCTTCGGCTTGTACTTCATCTTGCCCCATGCCTGGACAAGCCAGCGGTTCGCGTTCGCCACCCTGATGTTGTCTGCCGTGGGAGACCCGTACCGGATGCCGTTGTAGGTGACGTTCCGGCCCGAGAAGAGGATCTGCCGGTGGCAATCGTAGGACATGATGTCGCAGGTGCCATCGGGAGCAACATAGCCTCTCGCGTATCGGTACTGATCCTTCCCCGTAGAGGGCGGAACGTTCGCCGGGTCGTGATCCATGCCAAAGGAATGGCCGACTTCATGCGCCAGCACCTTTGACTGAAACGCCGATCCCGCCGGAACGACGGAGTACCCATGCGTCGGTTCCCAGAAGCCAGCGCGGGTCCGTGGGCGAGACCCCGCCCCGACGAAGACGAGATCGCTCACCCAGAGCACCAGGGAGGCATCCTCCTTATCGCGGATCGCGGCGACCGTCCTCGATCGTAGGAGGTCAGCCTTCATCTTCCACTGATCGCCCGCGCTCCCTGCCTTCTCCACATCAGGAGGAACGAAGCCCATGATCTTGGGGGTGATGCGAACAAGCCCGCCGGAGTTCACGAAGGCCTCGTTCGTCTGTACGAAGGCCATCTCGATCTCGTCTTCGATCGCCGCGGGGCTCCCCAAGAGATCGACTGCCGACTGGTCATAGAAGGCGATCGCCTTCACGAAGGTAATCTCGGGGGCGGGAGCTGCCGACGAGACGAACCAGCTCGCGAGAAGACAGAGGACGAAGGGGATGAACTTTCGGAGCATGGACCAACCTCCCCGAGGTCTCTTAGCGGTGACCCGGCTGCAAGCCCCCCTCTCTCTCTAAAGAAACCCACCGCGCCCTATTGTTTAAGGCGCCGCTTAGCCGGGGAGCAGTATAGCTGTATAGACAGCGAAACAGCTAGGCGGCTTCGCTAGTGTCGCTCCCTATGAGCGAGAAGCGCCTTGGACCGCGAGGGGGAGAGACGACGATCTCGAAGACGGGGATGATCCGGATGACGCTCTGGCTCCACCCGGACGAGGCGGAGGCGCTCCGGGTGAAGGCGTTCAAGGAGCGCCGTACCCAAGCAGACATCCTCCGGGAGGGATTGCGGAAGGTGCTGGATGCGGATTCCGAGCGAATCCGGCCACCCATTCCGACGCGAAGGCGGCCACCATTCCGACGTGAAGGCGGCCACCCATTCCGAGGCCAAAGCGGCCACCGATTCCGACGTGAAGGCGGCCACTTTTTGAGGGTCGTCGGAATGGTGGCCGGCTTGCTGTCGGAATGAGCGGCGAGCAGGGCTCCGACGCCGTGACACTCTGGCTCCGAAGGGAGGCAGATGCCGGCAAGGAGACTCAGTATGCGGAAGGTCCAAGAGGTGTTGCGTTTGCTGTTGGTGTGCGGCTTGAGCCAACGTCAGGCCAGTCGGGCGAGCGGGGTCGGAAGGGCGAGCGTGGCGGAGTACGTTGAGCGGGCGCAGAAGGCTGGGCTGCTGGAGACGTGGGAGAGCTTGAGCGAGGAGGAGTTGGAGTGCCGGCTGTATCCGCCGGCCCGGAGAGTGCCGTTGCAGGCCGAGCGTCCAGAGGCTGACTGGGCTGCGGTCCACGAGGAGCTCAAGCGCCGGGACATGACGCTTTCCCTGGTCTGGCAGGAGTACCGGGAGCAGAATCCGGACGGTTACCAGTACAGCCGGTTCTGCGACTTGTACCGGGAGTGGCGGGGCAAGCAGGATCTGTGCATGCGACAGGTGCACCGGCCCGGAGAGAAGCTGTTCGTCGACTATTGCGGCGCGACGGTGCCGGTGGTCGACGCGGGGACGGGCGAGGTGCGGGAGGCGCAGGTCTTCGTGGCGGTTTGGGGCGCCAGCAGCTACACCTTCGCGGAGGCGACGTGGAGCCAGGGCCTGGCCGACTGGATCGGCTCGCATGTGCGGGCCCTGGAGTTCGGCGGCGGTGTGCCGGAGCTGGTGATCCCGGACAACCTGCGTTCTGGAGTGACCCGGGCGTGCCGGTACGAGCCGGAGCTGAACCCGACCTACCAGGACCTGGCCATGCACTACGGCGTGGCGGTGATGCCGGCGCGGGTGCGCAAGCCGCGCGACAAGGCCAAAGTCGAAGCCGGCGTGCAGCTGGTCCAGCGCTGGATCCTGGCCCGGCTGCGACACCGGACGTTTTTCTCGCTCGGCGAGCTCAACCAGGCGATCCGCGAGCTTTTGGGTCCGTTGAACGAGCGCCCGTTTCGCAAGCGTCCCGGCTCTCGGCAATCGCTGTTCGAGAGTCTCGAGCAGCCGGCTCTTCGACCGCTGCCAGGCGAGCGTTTCACCTACGCCGAGTGGAAGAAGGCGCGGGTCCACATCGACTATCACGTCGAGGTCGAAGGCCACTACTACAGCGTGCCCTACCAGCTGGTGAGCCAGCAGCTCGACGTGCGGGTGAGCGCCCAGACGGTGGAGTGCTTCGCCAAAGGCAAGCGGGTGTCGAGCCATCTGCGCAGCCTTGTGCGAGGCGCTCATACGACGCAGAGCGGTCACATGCCCCGTGCTCATCGGGAGTACGCGGAATGGACGCCCGAGCGTCTGGTGCGGTGGGCGCGGGAGGCGGGGCCATCGGTGGGCGGGCTGATCGAGCGGGTGATGTCGACGCGGGCGCATCCGCAGCAGGGCTTCCGCTCGTGCCTGGGGATCATGCGGCTGGGCCAGCGCTACGGGGCAGAGAGGCTGGAGGCGGCCTGCCAGCGGGCTCTTCAGGTCGACGCCGTCTCGTACCGCAGCCTGCGCTCGATCCTGCAGGCGGGTCTGGATCGGCAGGAGGTGCCGGCCGGCGAGCCGTCGGCGGTCCTGCCGCAGGTGCATGAAAACCTCCGGGGCTCCTCGTACTACGGCGGGGAGGAGTGGCCATGCTGACCCATCCGACGCTGGAGAAGCTTCAAGAGCTGCGGCTCAGCGGCATGGCCAAGGGCTTGGAGGAGCAGATGCAGATGAGCGGCCTGGAGGAGCTCGGTTTCGTCGAGCGTCTGGGCCTGCTGGTGGATCGCGAGATGACGGAGCGCGAGAACCGCCGGCTCAAGGACCGGCTCGCCAAGGCGCGGCTGCGCCAGAGCGCGGCCGTGGAAGACGTGGACCTGCGAACGCCCCGTGGCCTGGACCGGTCGCTCTTCGTGTCTCTGTGCTCGTGCCAGTGGGTTTCCCAACACCTCAACGTCCTGATCACCGGCAAAACCGGCACTGGCAAGAGCTTCCTGGCCTGCGCTCTGGCGCAGAAGGCCTGTCGCGAGGGCTTCACCGTGGCCTACCACCGCGTGCCGCGGCTGCTGTCGGATCTGGGCACTGCCAGGGTGGACGGCCGGTACTCGAAGCTGCTGGCGAGCCTGTCGCGGATCGATCTGCTGGTCCTCGACGACTGGGGCCTCCACCCCTTGGGCGATGCCCAACGCCGGGACCTGCTGGAGATCCTGGAGGATCGCTACGGCAGCCGCTCGACCCTGGTGACCAGCCAACTGCCGGTCAAGATGTGGCACGACGCCATCGGCGATGCCACCCTGGCCGACGCCCTGCTCGATCGTCTGGTCCATAACGCCTACCAGATCAAGCTCCTGGGCGAGTCGAGACGCAAGGCCGCTCTGGGCACGCTAGAGGACGGTCCGTCGTGAGGCGCGCGCGCCGCGAGGCCTGGCCCCCCACCCCTCCGGGAGCCCCCACCCCGGCTATGGAAGCTGACGGGGTATGGAAAGCTCCGGGCCGCCACCCGCCCGCCCTCCGGACCTTCCCACACCCCTTGGAAATCCTGGGCGCCCGCCCACCACCCACCCAGGATTCCACACAGCTCCCACAGCCGCGACGACGAGGTCATGAAAGAGACGAAGAGAAGAGAAAAGATGACAGACTCAGAGGGCCGTAGCAGGCCTCAAGGCGGCCACTTCGATCCACCATGAGCCCTGCTCGCCGCAAGCTCCGGCAGGGTGGCCGCCTTCGCCTCGGAATCGGTGGCCGCCTTCACGTCGGAATGGGTGGCCGGCTTCGTCGGAATCCGCATGCTGGAGATCGAAGACTGAGCCGCCCCTGGCTCGCCCCTTCCTCTCAGCCCGGCAACGAGGAAGTACAGAGGTGTCCGTCTTGTCCTCTGCGCTCCAAATAAAAGAGCGGCGGGCTTTGCGCCAACCGCTCGATGAAAACTTCTACTCTGCCCCTCATCCCATGCGTCCCGCGCCTCATCCTGCCGCGAGGAACTCCTCGAACCGCCTTCTCACCTTGGCGAATCGCTTGTGCACCCGGTCCCGTTCCCAGGCGACCACGGTCGAGGCGTTCAAGCCGAGCCTCGCAGCGAGTGCCACCTGCGAGAGGCCTTGCCGCTCCCGAAGCGCCCTAATCCGTTCGCCGAGGTGATCGGACTCGGACTGATACGGGTCGTAGCCGAGGAAGGCCACCACTTGGGGCATGGAACGGGTCGCGACCCGCGTGTGGTTCGTC
Source organism: uncultured Holophagales bacterium (assembly GCA_963741305.1). Classification (GTDB taxonomy): domain Bacteria; phylum Acidobacteriota; class Thermoanaerobaculia; order Multivoradales; family UBA5704; genus DATMER01. Next base: position 3,059,716 of record CAVUHL010000003.1, read on the forward strand.
TCCCAGTTCTGGACTGTCCCCACCGAGACGTGAAGCTCACGGGCAAGCTCGTCCTGCGAGAGCCCACGGTCCAGGCGGACTTTCTTCACGTGGTCACCGAGGGTCTGAAGCTCGCGCGGATACCCCCGGGGAGGCGGTATCGGGGCGGATAGGCGGAGGTGGCAAAAGGGCAAGTCAAACAGCCATGCGCTCGGCGTCTGGAACCCAGATAAGGAGATGGTAGTGGTTCGAGGCGACAAAGAAGGCCGAGATCTCGACCGGGTGAAGCCGCTGGGCTTGGCCGAGGACACCGAGCAGGATGTCGGCGAGCACCGGGTCGGGCCGCAGCAGGTAACGGCTCTGGATGGTGCGGCAGGTAACGTCGACGAGAGCGCCTTCTTCTGGGATGAAGCGGGGGTGTCTTGACATAGTACCCGTGTAGGGACGGAAAACGGGTCCAAAATGTCATTCCTAAAAATTCTTCAGGACACGCCGCACATTCGCCAGGCGCCTGCTCAGCACCTGCTCAGGCACTTCGTGACGCTGGAGGGATCGAGAATGCTCGGCGGAAGACTCCATGCACGTCCGTCTACTCTCCCCTGAGGCCACATCGGAGTGGGTCACGGCCCAACTTCTTCTTTGAGAGCCCAACTTATGGCAGGATTTGCTTCTACAGGAAAACACCTATGAGCGCTGCTGAGTCTGCAGAGGTTCGGTGCCCAGTCTGTGCGGAAGTGCTCCCGGCCGGAGCCCGGAAGTGCAAGGGCTGTGGAGCGCTGCGTAGTTGGGATGCAGACTGCGAGAGTTGCGGATCCCCCCTTCCAAAGACGGCCACCGTCTGCCACGAGTGCGGCCGATTCCCTCGCAACGCGAGGACGTGCGCTGCCTGTAGGCAGCCGCTGCCTATGGATGCCCGCATCTGCGGCGGTTGCGGAGCGCTTCAGTGGTTCGGCGGCCACCTCCATGTCAGCAATTCGACTCTCAGCCTCGTGGTGGCTCTGATCACCAGCTTTACAGCACTGGGCGCGGTGCTGGTCAACATGAAGCCCTTCGCGAGCTCCGATCCGCGCGTTTTCTTCCAGGCCATGGCTGCAAACGATGCGCTCGTAACCGAAGAGGAGCGGCGGTTCTGGCTATCGATCTTCAACTCCGGCAACAGGCCAGCAGGAGTCCTGGATGCCACCTTGATCCTCAATAGCAATCAGGGCGAGCAGAAGCTCCCCGTAAAGATCGTTCAGCCGGCTGCGAACCACCGACTGGTGCCTGGTGGAGAATCGCTCGAGATTGAACTGCAGGTACCTGACTGGAATCCCAAAGATTTTTCTATTCCATCACGCATGCACCCCACGTTCAATACATTCCTCAAGAGAACACACCGCCTGGAGCTGAAAATCTTCGAGCATGGCCAGGCGGCGGCAGCCATGGATATTGAAGGCGTTCCGCCGTTGATGCTGCCCGCGCTTCTTTGCCGCGCGGCTCAAGGCAGCGCAGATGAAACCTCCGATCCCTGCAGCGAAAGCTCTCTATGAAATTCACCCCGATTATCGCCATTCTCATTCTGTATTCCGTGTCGGCTTCGGCAGATGATTCCTCTTGTCCGAAGACGGTCGGCATGATAGCCATCCGCCTCTTTCCGGAGGATATCCTGGAGGGCCATGCCAGCTTTTATCTCAAGCTGGGAGAAAGGCTTCTGCCATCGCCAGCAACGCCAAGCACAGATCCGAATCTCAAGAATTTGTGGATCTCCACGAGCACCGCGCCACTTGCGCTCTCGGACATCAAAAACCTCGTGCCAAGTGTCGCATGCATCGATTTCACAAAACGCACCGCCCCTCTTGTGACCCGCCTGCTTGATGGAAAGTGCTACGCAAAATTCGAGTTTCTCGCCAAACCCAAGTGCTGGTCGCTACGCGTGAAGACCAGACCTTATGGCTATCCGTTTCAAGTCCGCCTCGGAGACCAGTCAAAACCGCCGCGGCTCGAGAGTGACACCGATCCGGACTGGAACCTGGAAAGAGACCTGCCCATCGGCTCTGCCACGGTAGAAATATTTGACCGCAAGCAGAGCAAGCTGCTCCTGCTGGCGATCAAGGACATTACTTACGTAAGGTTGAAGAGCGATCCGGAAACTTGGAAACTGGACAAGGACAGACTGGACGAGTACTTCTCGGTGCCGGACAATCAGAACGAAGTCTTCACCGAGGCCGAGCGCCTCGTCCGCAAACGGCTGATCCGACAACTGGAGTACATTCACCTCCAATTGGATGGAGCGAAACAACAATGATTGGCTATCGGGCTGCACTCCTCCTCTCTCTGGCAGCGATGTTGACAGGTCCCGCGGCAGCCCAGGACCTCGAAGTCTTCGAGTTGGAGACCTTCATCGACCCGACCCTACTGACCATTCCGGGCGAGGACGGGCAAGAGCCGCTCCATCTGACCTTTCTCGCCACCTACCTGCGCACGGGAATCTCGCAGGATTTCCAGTACCGGTCTGAGTACCTTTCGTCGCGGATCGGCCTGGTCGATGTGATCGGCACCTTCGTACGCGACCGGCTTCAGCTTACGGGCCGCTGGACAGGGTATAACTACGAGCGGTCTGGTTCCGGGACCGCTGGCCGCGCAGAGGCCCAACTCGGCTACTACTTCGTCTCTCCATCACCCGAAGGCCCGTCGGCGTCTCCTCACATTACACGGGTGCAACTTTCGCTGGCCCGCACGACATCCTCCCGCCCGCTCGGGGGTACCACCTTTGGAATAGATCTGGATACCGCAGCCATTGCTCCCTACGATGTCGTCGGCGGCTTGAGTTATGCCTACTACCGACCCGATCGGGAGTGTGATCTCGGATGCACCGACAGAGATACAGAGGGAATACATTTTGTATCTGCGGACATCCGCACAGAAACCTGGGAGCCTGGCAAGAAGTTCGGCTTCGACCTGGGGATGGGCACTGGCCTGAGCTACCAGGGCGACCAGATCCGCTGGGACACGTTGCGGTTCGAGTTTCGGCTCAAGAAGCGCTTGTACCAGGACCGCTGGTCGATCTACGGTGTCTATGCGCCAGCCTACCGGCTCGACGGGGCTGTCCCCGGTACGCGGGTCAACCACGAAGCCAGCCTCTTCCTCCACTTGCGCGGCTGGAGCACGTTGCTGCCCCGGCTAGAATGAGTAGAGCGATGCCGTCTCGAAACGCGACCCACGGGGATCCCTCCAATCCTCCGGGAGGGATCCCCGTTCGGTCTCAAGACAGCTCGCGGATGAACTCGGCTGATTTCACCACGGTGCCGGCGATCGGGTCACCGATCGAGCCCGGCCAGGCCGAGGCATAGGGGAAGACAAGGCGGCTGTTGGTCTCCACCTGGATCTCATAAAAGAACCCTCCCTGGGCCGCATTGGCATTGTGCGTGAGCACACCAGGACCGACTGTGACTTCCAGGGGGCCCGGAGGCTCCGCTGTCTTGGGAGCCCCGATGTGACATTTGAAGACAGTCACTCGGACCGTCTGCTGCGTGGTGTCGTTGTTGAGGAGCCCCCAATCCAGCGAATGGGTGTTGGACGGCAGGGTGAATGGGCCTGTCGTATAGACGTGGTTGTACTTCAGCCTCTTCCCTCTTGCCTTTCCGGTAAGCTCCGCTCCCAGCGGCAGGGTGTTCGCGGAGCTGACACTCGGCGCGCCTTGCGCGCCCGGATCCATGTCCTTGGTAGTTGTCTTCCCTGGCTTCTTGTTCGCCATAGCCCCTCCAAATGGGTGTGCAGTCATGAAGAGAGTACGATCGGGCCAAGCCAACTCCCTCACTCCATATGCAGACTGTCATTCCGTGGAAGCCTACCTGCGCTACATTCACCTCGGAATCCTGTCTCTGAAGTTCGTCGTCGTCCTCTACCGGAGGCCTGACCTCTCGCCAGAGGCGTTCTTCGCCAACTTGCGGAACGAGCATGGTCCGCTGGCCGAGCGCATTCCCGGCCTGCGCCGCTACATTCAGAACCATGTCCTGTCCGATCCCAAGCGCGAGCACCCCGGATGGGACGCTGTCATTGAGCTCTACTGGGATGATTGGGCCTCCATGGAAGCAGCATGGGCTACCCCCGAAGGCCAAGCCGCTACGGCTCATCTCCAGACCCTGGCGGATCTCTCCCGCACGACCTGGTCTGTCGTGCAGGAGCACGTCCGCCGGTGATCCCCTCGCGGGCAGATCGGATAGGATAGCCACAACCATGGATTCCGAACCGTCCAAGACCCCTTGGGTCTCAGGCTGTTGGTGACTGCCTCGTCGATTAGCCGAGGCAGATCGTTTGCGATAGAAAGGAAGAGCGGCATGACGATTGAGCAGTTTGCGAAGTCGGTGTTGGAACAGGAGAGGAATCCGCCGCCTCTCGCGCAGGCTCTCCAGGCCTTGCGCTCGTTTGAGCTGGATCAGATTCAGGATCCCAAGAACGGCCTCCTTTGCGATGGATGGATTCCCTGGGGGATCGACACTCCCCCCCAGATTCCAGAGCTCTACGTGAAGAAGCCCGAGCTGCGCTGCTGAGAGATTGGCACCCCCAGGCCGGCCGTGGCACGGGCCGGCCTGTCGGGTGCACCTGCTACCGCTTGAATCCCTGCCAGTGGATGTACACTTGAAGTTGAGGTGCACAAATGAAGGTTCAGAGAGCAATCCGCCTTGGTTTCTTCATTCTTGGGGTCGTTGGGTTGAGCGCGGGCTGCGGCAATGAGGGCTCCGGCTTCTTTCCCGGCGCAGATGACTTCCAGTTTGGAGCCATCGGGGTGCGGGCTTTCGACCAGCAGGGCTCCCCGGTTTCGGGCGCAACCATGGAGCTGCGGGACAACCGCGGCACTCTACTCTGGGGAGAACTGAACAAGACCGGAGCCGACGGGAGCGTAGGGTTTGGTGCCCTCACTCCAGGTTTTTATAGGATCACGATCAAGCCCCCTGCCGGATATGCCGTCCCGGCGTCGCAATCGAATCCCGTAGGGGTCGAAGTCAGAAACGCCCAGACCATTACCATCAGGGTGGCCCTCGTGCGTCTCTGACCTCTCCCGGGGCACCCTTGCGGGTGCCCCGGGAGCGTTTGCATGGAGAGACTCAGCGGACGTTGATGCGCGTCGTGAGGCCGAAGGTGCGGGGCTGGTTGACCAGGAAGCCGACGCGGGCGCGCGTGCCGCGCTCCTGGTCCAGGGAGAGGAGGGCCTGCTCGTCGAAGAGGTTGTTGACGTACGCGGCAAACTCCCACTTGCCACTGAGGAAGCCAAGGCGGAGGTTGGCGATGTCGTACGCGGGCAGCTCGGGATTGAAGGTGAACGTGCCCTGGGTGAGCGGGCCGCCGATCGTGTTGGCGCCGAAGGAATTGAGGTTCACGATGTTGAAGCCCGGCGCCTGATCGCCGATCTGGGTGAACCGCGAGCCGATGTACTGCCAGGTGCCGGTGACGTAGGCCAGCCAGTTGTTCAGCACGGGCCACTGATAGGTGCCCGTGGCCGAGGCCTGGAGCTCGGGCACGGTCGGCAGCCGGTTGCCGGACTCGATTCCGGCGACGACCTGACGGTTGCCGGCGGCGTCGGTCGAGGTCAGCGTGGACCGCAGCTCCGATTTGCCGTAGTTGGCCGAGACCGCGAAATCGAAACGGTCGTTCGGCGCGGCCGCCCACTCGAGCTCGACGCCGGTGCTCCGCGCCTTGGGGACGTTGAAGATCACGCGCGAGGAGCAGGTGCCGGCGGTCACCGTCGCCTGCAGGTTCTTGATGTCCATGTAATAGGCCGAGACATTGAACGTACTGCGGCCTCCGCGCAGAGTCGACTTGGTGCCGACCTCGTAGTTCCAGATCTCCTCATCTTCCCACTCTTCGCGCCCGCCGAAGGTCACCAGGTCCTGGGGCGTGCAGAGCGGGACATTGAGCGGATCGTTGATGCCGCCGAGCCGGAAACCCTTCGAAACCTGGGCGTTCAGCTTCGTGTCCTCCCGGAGATCGAAGCTGGCGATGAGGCGCGGGGCGAACCCGCTCGCCGAGGTCGATCCCGCGTTCGTCCCGGGGTCGGCGAAGATGCCGTCGAAGGTCTGCACGCGGTCTTCCTGGAAGTCGTAGTACCGCAGGCCGCCGGTCAGGTCGATGCGGTCGTTGACCATCCAGGTGGCTTCGCCGAAGAGCGCGAACTGATCCATCTCGTAGGTCAGGTCCGAGAAATAGAGCACGTCCCGCGGGGCGCCGAAATTTCCCGCGGTCGGAATGCCGGTCAGCGACTCGAAGCCGCTGACGACGAGCCTCTGGGCGTAGTCGCGGTCCATGGTGCTGTAGAAGAGCCCGGTCACCCAGTTCAGCCGGTCCCGGCTGCCGCCGAGCCGGAGCTCTTGCGTCCACAGCTTGGCCGTGGTGGCATCGTTGAGCGGCGCATCCAGGGTATAAACCGGCTCCGGCAGGCCGATGCTGCCGCCGGTGATGCTACCCGTCAGGGCGGTGGCGTCGCGGACGACCAGGATGTCGCGGTCGGTGTAGGAGGTGATCGAGGTGAGGGCCAGATCGCCGAAGTCGTAGGTGAAGTTCAGGTCGGCGAGCATGAAATCGTCGGTGAACGGCTCCTCGAACTGCGTGAACTGCTCGCGCTCGTCCAGGTTCACGGCTGGCCGGGTGGTGGTGTACGGATTGGCGAGGATGTTGAAGGCGTCCTCGCGGTTCCATCCATCCATGTCCACCTTCTGGAAGAGGATCCTCGGGGTGATCGTCAGGCGGTCGTTCGGCTGCATCCGCAGGGCCAGCCGGCCGCCGGAACGCTCGCCGTTGTTGACGTCCTCTCTGACGTTCAAGCCGGGCTGCACCGCGTCGACGAATCCGCCGTAGCTGGTGTAGAAGCCGGTGAAGCGCAGGGCGGAAGTGTCGCCGAGCGGCGCATTGACCGCCACCTTGGCGCTGCCGCCCGCCTCGCCGTCAGTCAGGGTGTTGGCGGTCAGCTCGGCCACGGTCTCCTGCTCGCCGAGCCGCGGCTGATTGGTGATGTAGCGCATCGTGCCGGACGCCGATCCGGCGCCAAACAGGGTGCCCTGCGGTCCGCGCAGCACCTCGACGCGCGACATGTCGAAGAGGTCGATGTCCGGCGTGAACAGCGAGAGCGAGATGCCGGAGTCGTCGAGATAGACCCCGACCTGCTCCTTGACGCCCGGCTGGTCGCGGACGATCTGCCCTGACGAGACACCGCGCATGGCCACCTGGCTCTGGCCGGGGCCGAGGTTCTGGACGGTGAGGCCCGGGGTGGTCTGGGCGATCCCTTCGATGGAGTCCACGCCCTGCTTGCGCAGCTCCTCTTCGCTGGGCGCCGCCACGGAGAAGGGCACGTCCTGGACCTTCTCTTCCCGCAACGTGGCCGTGACGGTGATCTCCTCCGTGACCCTCTCCTCGGGTTCCTGGTTTTCTGCCGGCTCGGAGGGGGGTGCCGGCTCAGAAGGGGGTGGAGGTTCCTGGGCCCCGGCCGCGAGCGCCGGAAGAAGGGCCAGAAGGACAAGGCCGGCGGCCTTCTCGAGCCGCAAAACACTGCGATCGCTTCTCTTCCTCATGAGACCTCCTCAACAAGAACGCCGCCGGGGGGAATCGCCCGGCAGCCAATGTTCGCGTCTAGAGCGGTCCTTGAAAGACGAAAGCACCCTCTGCCTTGTACCACAGAGCCCTGAGGGCGGGAAGGGGGTTCGAATCGGGAGGAGGACGAGGCGCTAGCCGCCGTCCGGGCACCGGTGGCAGAGCGGCAGGCGCTTCTCCTGCCGGATGAGCCGCCGGAACGACCGGAAACGTGAGCCGTTCCAGACCTGCAGGAAGGGCGTCTCGAACACGTTCCCCATGTCCAGAGTGAGGCACGGATAGAGGCGCCCCCGCGGGTCCACGAACGCGTAGCTCTCCATCGTCGTGCAGTTCACCTTGTCGTGCCGCTCATACTCCTGCGTGGCGTAGTACCGCGTCATCTCCTCCACCGAAAGGTCCGGGTGGGATTCGATCTCGAACGGATACTGGCGTCCGCGCAGCGTGCGGAGTTGGTTGTCGAGCACCTGCAGATCCATGTTCGGAATCTTGTCCCGGGAGTAGGACGCATCTTCCGCGCGGAAGAAGGCGGGATCGGGGAGGGCTCCACGCAGCAGCTCCATGGACGCGTTGAGCTGGTTCGAGGAAAACCAGATCAGATGCTGGAGGCGGAGCTTCGAGATCCCCCAGGAGCGAAGCTCCTCCGCCCAGTCCACCAGGTGCGCGTAGGTTCCCTCATGCACCGTGGTGTAGATCTCGATGCGCGGAGTGCCGGACCCCACCCGCTTCTTCACCTCATCCACCGCCGCGAGCCCGCGCTTCACCGTGTCGAGCGTGCCACGTCCACGGAGCGTGTCGTTGATGGCGCCGTCCGTATCCAGCGAGATCCCGATGGCGAGCAATCCGGACCGGACGATCTCTTCCGGCTCCTTGATCAGCCGCATCCCATTGCTCACCGCCGTGCAGTGGAGGCCATGCCCGCGGGCGTGGTCCACCACCCTCTTCCACTCGGGATGGATGAACGGCTCGCCGCCGAAGAGCCGGATCATGGGACGGAACGGAGCGACGCCGTCGAGGAAGCCCAGGGCGGCGCCGGTGTCCATGAACGCCGCGGGAGCCGGCAGCTTCGAGTCCTCGCCCCAGATCGGACAGTAGCTGCAACGCAGGTTGCAGGCATCGGTGAGGAGGAGGTCGATTCCCCAGGGGGGATTGCAGTATCCCTGGCGCCACCGGTAGGACTGGAGAGCCTCTGATTTGGTCATTAATTCATTGTACGCAGCTCCAGGCTCGAGCGTTTGGCTCCGGGTTGGCAGGAAGCGGGTTTGACGGGCTCTCACAGTTGTTGATAGCCTGTTGTGGTCCCACGAGATCCATGGAGGAGAGAGGGCCTTCGTATGAGCAAAGCCTTCCTGTGCCATTCCAGCCGCGACGTCCGGTTCACGCTTGGGCTCGCCGCCTACCTGCAGCGCATCCTCGACAAGGTGTTCTTTTTCGAAGAGCACCAGAAAGCCTACCAGCCATTTGTCACCACGATCAATCTGGCGATTAGCGAATGCGACGTCTTCGTGACCGTCATCGGCGAGGAGGTGAGCCGGTGGCAGATCGAAGAAGCCACTTCCGCACTCGAGCTCGACTCCAACAATCGTTCGTTCTTCACTATTAGGCTCAGAGACGGCCGGGGCGAGCCCTGCGCGATTCCCGATGAGCTGCTTCACCTCCGGAAGCGCTATGTCCTCACGCCGGAAGGCTCGGATGCCGAATCGATCCGCAGCATAGCCTCGCAGATCGTGACCAAGCTCGGCCATCCATGGCGGGCGGACGATCTCCCTGTCCATCCCCATCTTTTCTCGTACGAAAAGGACATTATCGCCTTTTTCCTGCGGAACTCCGTCCTCGAAGAAAGCGCTCCGTCGTCCGAGGAAGCTGCTCGGGACAGAAAGATGATCCTGGACAAAATTCTCAACGGCTGCCCGCGGGAGTGGCCCGAAGTCGAGAAATGGTCCGACGAGAGCCTCCCCAACAAGCTGCCTCCGGAGGAAGTGGGACTTTGGCGGAAGGCGGAAGCCCACGTGCTCACCACGGCACTGATGAACGAAACGACGCTCGCGGTCGCCTCCGGCGAAAAGGAGAATCAACCGAGCCTGAAAAATCTGAGCTTCCCCGAGGCCGGCCCCCGCGAGCACCTCTATTTCCCGAGACGAGGCCGTCAACTGACCGTCGCGATCCTTGTGTCGGGAGGCATCGCACCCGGGATCAATGCTGTGATCGACGGTATCGTCCAGCGGCACTGGCTCTATGCCGAAAGGCACGGCTATGCTGAAAACGGCCTGACGATCCTGGGGCTGCGCAACGGTTTCCGGGCGTTCGACAATCTCACCACCAACCATTTCCTGCTCGCCACGAACCACCGCCAGTATCCAGGCGCAGGAGGCCGGCGGCTCGAAACTCCAAACCACGTCTACGAAGGAGGATCCATCCTGGGTACCTCGCGGGTCGATGAGCTCATCGACTTCGAGAGCCGGGAGGCCGAGCTGGCGAGGATCATCGGTATTCTCGCGGCCTATAACGTCGACATCCTGTACATCATCGGGGGTGACGGCAGCATGAAGGCGGCACACGCGATCTGGAGCATGGCGCAAACCACCCCGCGGGCGCCCTCTCCCCTTTCCGTGGTCGCCATTCCCAAGACCATGGACAACGACATCCTCTGGGTCTGGCAGTCCTTCGGCTTCCTTTCCGCCGTCGAGAAGGCACGGGAGATCATCCAGCAGCTCAACACCGAAGTGGCATCGAACCCCCGCCTCTGCATCGCCCAGCTCTTCGGCTCGGACTCAGGGTTCGTGGTCAGCCACGCGGTCCTCGCCAGCGGGACCGGTCATTGCGACCTCGCGCTGATCCCCGAGATCGAGTTCACCATGGACAAGATCGCGGAGTACCTGACTCGGAAAATCATGAACCGCGGCCTGCACCTCCCCCATGGGCTGGTCGTCATGTCCGAAACGGCCATTCCGCGCGATGCGATGCGGTACGTTGGCGCACCCGGCGAAAAGCCGGAGATCGACATCCAGCTCAGCGATAAGGAAAAAGCTGCCATTCGAGAGTTCGAGTCCATGCGGGACAAAAAGATGCGGATTCAAGGCCAGACCAACGACTTCCTCAGGACCGCCGGCCTCAAGATCGTCAGCCGGGGCCTTGAACGGCTCCTCCCCATCCAGGCGGTCGCGGACGACCACCCAGGCTCGACGGACTGGACAAAGCTGCGTGTATTCACCAACGAGCCACGCCACCTGCTCCGGGCGATCCCGCCGAGCTGCTCGGACATCATCATCGGAAACCGGCTCGGCACCCTCGCCGTGGACAACGCCGTTGCCGGCTATACCGACTTCATGATCAGCCAGTGGCTCACCGAGTACGTCCTGGTACCACTGAAGCTGGTCGTGCTCGGTAGGAAGCGGATCACGCAGGAAGGGATCTTCTGGAAGTCCGTCCTCACCAAGACCGGTCAACCTGCCGGCCTGGCCTGAGGGCGAGACACGCCAGCCCGCCGAGCCCTCCCAGAAGATGGACGAGCGCGACCACTCGGACTCCCTCAGGCAGATCGCCTGCGAACAATGTCTGCCCCGCCAGAGATTCGAACGCGGCCTTGGCGAGGAAGAGCGCGACGGCTGCCACGGCCAGAGCGCGGGTCCACGAATCGGTCGAATCGGCAATGCGAAAAGCGGCGAGGACGAAGAGCGCCGAGGCGATTCCCGAGCTTCCCCGGTAAAAGAAAAGATCCGGAGACAGATGAACAGCGACAGCCGTAAGGACGGCGCCGAGCGCCAGAGAGATTGCTGCGAGCCGGCGGTCCCCCCGGATCTCCAGCCATGCTCCGAGGCCGAGCAGCATGCCGAGGTCGAAGAGCGCCATGCGCGGTGTCCAGTGAACCATCTGGCCGGTCAGCAACCGCCAAGCCTCTCGGGAACGTTCGTATTCGAAGGCAGTTCCATCCGCGACAGAACAGAGCGCGACGAACGCCACCGACATCCACGGAAAACGTTTCATTCAGGCCGCCGGACCAGCAGCGAAAGCCCGAGCAAGGCCACGATCATCAGCTCCGGCATTCCCAGCGCACCGCCCCCTCCTCCTCCCCCGCCGCTGGTAGCGGTGATCCGTTCCCCCTGGGGGTTGTACATTGCGATCGCCGGCGTCCGCGGCCCCTGGATCGTGCCCGTCCTCGCCTGCTCTTCGAACCGCGCCAGCGCGATGCCAAGGCTGGTAATCAGGCTGTCGGTCGCTTTCTCGAACCCTTCGCCCGCGAAAACCCGGCGCTTCCGGGCCACGTTGAGTGGGCTCGAATGCCCCTTGACCGTGCTCTCACCGGCAGCGCGGAAGAGAAGCGTCTGCGATTCGATGTCGTAGACCACGGCGTCGATGACCGTGCGGGTGTCGTTCTTTTCCCCTTCGATCAGAAAGGGTCCGACCACGGTGAGGTACGTCCACGAGGCGCGCGTCGATTCCGTGAATTGCGATTGGTCGTAGGACAGTAGAACCATGAGGTCGAGCCCCAGCGAGCCGCGGATCTGATCGAGATTCGCGAAGCCCCCGCCGGCTTGGAGATAGGCGGAGGGCACGACTTCCAGGTGTCCGATCGCCTCGCGCTCCCTGAACGCGGCGGCAACCCGGTTGAGAAGCCTCTGCTTCTGCTCCTCGGTGATAGGGTCCATCTGGGGGCTCGGAGCGAACGCGACGCCCACGCGAACCGGCAGGTGGAGCACGACCCCGCGGTCCGTCCGGCCTGGAAGCGTTCCTTGCGGGTAAAGGAACTCCAGCGCGCTGTTGACGCGCCGGGAAGCCGGCAGCGTGCCGGTACAACCGGCCGCCGCAATCAACAACGGCAACCCAATCCAGAGAAGAAACCTGCGATGCCTCATGTGACCTCCTTCATCTCAGGCTTTCAGGACAAAGGCGAGGTCCGTGCCAGGGCGGAGCGGAATCTCCAACTGATTGGAAAGACGGAGCTTGGATCGCCACGCCTTCCTGTGAAGCCGTCCGCTGGAGACATCCGCTGTACGCCGGCAGTGCATGGGATGTCCTATACTGCTCGCCAGGAGGCGGCGCCATGAACGAGATTCCCGAGAGCCTGAAGCTCGGCGGCCTGGAAGTCGAAATCCCTGAGGCAGCGCAGAAGCTGGGCAACCTCGCGCTGAGCCGTACCACCTTCGCCCAGGCTGGCGACACCGTCCGGATCCCGCCGCTCGACCTAACCGGAGGGGCCGACCTCCCTGTCGGCCTCCCTCTCGGCGATACTGTCTTCACCCTGGGAGGTAGCGCTCGTCTGGAAACCGTGATCTTCAACGGGCCCGCGGATCAGGATCCGGACCAGATCCTGGAGCCCGTGGCCGGCCGGGCATGGCTGAAGCACACGCTTGCGGTTGGCATCCAGGGCTCGACAGGCGGTCAGGTCGGCGGCCTGGAGTTCGGGCTCGAAGGCGATCTGGGCGCCAGCCTGCTGCAGTACCGCTCACACCGGCCGGACGAGCCGGTCGTGCAAGCCCTCGTAGCCGACCTCCTGAGCTACCGCCTGCCGTTCCGCCTGGAGGATGTCCGCGACCTGAACGAAGGCGAGGTTCTGGCCTTCACGGTACGCGGCAAGCTGGCCCTGCACGCAAGGCTGACCTGGGCCGATGCCCTGTCCGCGGCCCTGTCCTCCCTGGACGAAAGGCTCGGAGTCATCGGGGTCTCGGCGATCCAGGTGGACCTCGGCGCATCGATTGGAGTGAACCTGGCGCTGGAGGACGACTACCGCCTGGTCTTCCGAGGCTTGCCAGGCAGTACGCGAATCGAGCTTCGTAAAGCCCGGGGGCGGAGCGCGGGAGTCGCCGCCACGCTCGGAGTCGCAGCCGGCGTGGCCGATCCCGGGGCACTGCAGGGCGCTCTGGCCATGTACGTTCAAGGACGCCTCGGCCAGTCCTGGGCACGCGTCGAGGAGCTGATCTCGCGGATCGACTCTGCCCAGAGCCTGGAAGCCCTGTCGCCGGAGCACCGCGAGCTTGCCGAGAAGATCGGCGCGCGCCTCGGCCTGACCGACCTGCGCGAGGAATGGCAACAGCTCAAGACGCGGCTCGACGGCCTTCCCAACGATCTCGCACAGCGGCTGGAGCAGGCGCTGACGGCGCGGATCAAGGCCGAGGTGGTCCTGGAGTACGGCCGCGTCTCCTCGGAGCAAGCGGTGCTTGCCTGCGAATTGGACGCGGAGCCGCTCGCCCGCCATCACGGCGACCTTCTGAAAGGAAATCTGGCGGGTCTGCTCGACCGGCTCTCCGCCGGAGCGGACGGCTATCGACTGATCGAATATCTCAAGACCACGAGGATCACCAAGCGGCTCTCGTTCGGAATCTCGATCGGTCTCGGCAGGTGGGCCGCCTCGGGCAGGGACGAGGTGCTGCGCGAATGGGAGCGCCAGGCCGTCCTCAACGACGAGCGCGAACGCCGGAGCTTCACCGGCCGGCGCACTTACAAGGCCGCCTGGGGAGGAAAGACGTTCCAGTACGCCTTCGGCCTCGCCGGTGCGATGGAAAGGTTTTCCGCCGGCCGCGCCGCGCACGCCAACGAGCTCGACTACTCGCTCTCCTTCGGCTGGAGCTGGCAGGAGCCCCTGACGCCGGCCGTGCTCGCAGAGGCGTTCGACCTCGCAAACGTCTGGAAGATCCTCGCCCAGAGAGACAACGACGCCAACCTCAACGAAGTGCTCACGAGCGTGCACGGGCCGGCCCTGATCGAGGTGGAGCTGAAGGTCTCGGATGCCGGTGTCCGCTCCCTGCTGGCCGCGCCGGACCGGGCTTTCGAAGAAGCCTGGATCGAGGCCATGGCGGCGGCCCTGCCGCGAGTCCCCTTGCCGCCCAAGACGTTCCGCACCCGTGTGGGAGACCGCGTGACGGTCTATGGCCGGGCCGCCCGTTTCGCTTTCAGCGGCGAATCGGAGGCCGCGGCCATCGCCGGAAGGGTCGACTACAACCCCGGGGAGGATCCTGCCTCGCTCAATCAGTTGCAGAAGATCGACCGCGGGGCCAACCCATCCGGAGGGCTCCCCGACCTGAGCCTGGCAGTTCTTTGGACTTCCAGCACCTCGAGCACGGGGCCGGCCGGCCGCTGCCGGAGAGCCAAGGACGCCTTGGACGACCTCGCCGAGGCCATCAGCCGCCAGCGGGAGCCGGATCAGATCGAGCGCACCTTCGTCCGGATCGAAGACCTGATCACCAGGCCCTACGAATGCCGCCTGCTCGGCCGGGTGGTGGCCACTCTGGCCAAGCCTGCCGAGGTCGTCAAGAGCTTGAGGGTGACTCCGGAGGATGGGGTCGCGATCCTCCTCTAACTTGAACTCGTTCAAAATACCCCTTGACACCCGGGAGTACTGCGCTTAACCTCTTCTTGAACGCGTTCAAAAGGAACGCGGCGAAAGAAGGGAGAGGCGATGAAGGTCGTAATCCCAGGCGGTACCGGCCAGGTCGGCACCCTGCTCGCCCGAAAGTTCCGTGCGGACGGCCACGAGGCCGTGGTCTTCGGCCGCTCGCAGAGAGATTGGGCTGGGGCGATCGACGGCTCGGACGTCGTGATCAACCTCGCGGGCCGCTCCGTGAACTGCCGCTACACGAAGAAGAACCGGGACGAGATCCTCAACTCCCGCGTTTCGAGCGTGCGCGCTGTCGGGCAGGCCATCCGGGACGCGAAGCGTCCTCCCGCTGTCTGGCTGCAAGCGAGCACGGCAACCATCTACTCCCACAGGTATGATGCGCCCAACGACGAGAAGTCCGGCCTGATCGGAGGCTCGGAGCCCGGCGCGCCCGAGTCCTGGCGCTTCAGCATCGACGTGGCCACGGCCTGGGAGAGGGCCCTCGACGAGGAAGCGACTCCCGGGACACGCAAGGTGAAGCTCCGCTCGGCCATGATCATGAGCCCGGACTCCGGCGGCATCTTCAACACCCTGCTGACGCTGGTGCGCCTCGGGCTCGGCGGCACGGTCGGCGACGGCAGGCAGTATGTCTCCTGGATTCATGAGATCGACTTCATCCGGGCTGTCTACTGGCTGATCGATCGGGAGCACTTGGCAGGCGCGGTAAACCTGGCGTCCCCGGAACCGCTGCCCCACAAGGAGTTCATGGCGGTCTTGAGACAGGCCTGGGGCGCTCCCTTCGGGCTGTCGGGGACGAAATGGATGCTGGAGATCGCCGCGGTCCTGCACCGCACCGAGTCGGAGCTGATCCTCAAGAGCCGGCGGGTGGTGCCGGGCCGGCTGCTCGAGGATGGGTTTTACTTTCAATACCCGGAATGGCCGAATGCTGCCAGGGAGCTGTGTGGGCGGCGGAGAAAGGTCCAATGACAATGTCTCGCAGTCTCGCGGTAAAGGTTACCGTGTCCTCGATGCTTCTTCTCGTGCTCGGGCTCGGCGTGGCGGAGCGGAACAGCATTCCCGCGCTCATCGCGGCTCTACAGAAGGACCCGGTCTCCAGTTTCGAGGCCGCGCATGCGTTGGGCGGCCTCGGTGCGGAGGCGCGCCCGGCCGTGCCCGCTCTGATCGGAATGCTGCGCAGCGGCGATCACGATCGGACGGAAGTTGCCACATTCGTCCTCGCGCGCATCGCGCCGGATCCGTCGGTCGAGGCCGCTGTCCCAATTCTGATGGAGACCGTGCGCGGTTCCGGCAAGGGTTGGGTTGCCGAGTTCAACGCGGCGGTTGCCCTGCGCAAGCTCGGCCGCGATGAATATGAGCTCTTCACCATTCTCCGGGACGGCACGAGCCTCAGCCTCATGATCCCTCTCCTGGAAGGCGGCAAGCCCCTGAACCGTCTCCATGTCTGCGAGGCCCTGATGCTATCCGGTCCGCCACGGCGGGACTTCCTCGATCTTCTCCGCAAGACGGCCGCGAAAGATCCCGACGCCCGGGTGCGCGAGGCCGCGCTCGAGGCGCTCCGCGCGGTGGGCGCAGCCGAGAAAGTTGCCATGCCGGACGAAGCTCCCAAGGCGCTCCCCTCGCTGCCGCCCGAGCTCGCCGAGGCAGGCCAGGCTGTGATCGAGTCGCAGAGGACGCTCGATCAGTACGACAGGATGACCGGGCTGAGATTGTTGGGCGGTACCCGCGAAGACGATTCGGTGACGATCGATTTCTTCAGCACGAGAGGAATCACCAGCAATGGCGCCGTCAGAATGGTCCGGAAGGGCAGCCGCTGGGTTCAAGATTCGATCTCGGATTACCCCGGGTACAGCGAGCCCGGCATCGATGACTCCACGCCCCTTGGGCTCAGAGAGACGGCCGCCCTCGCCCTGCTCAAGGCGGTGGCCGCCGGCCAGACCTATCATTGGCTCAAGACCTCGCCCTCGACCTACGCCGACTCTCTCGCAAAGCTGGATCTTCCGGCCCAGACGCCCGGCTATGCCATCACCCTCACGGCGGGCGCAAAGTCAAACGGCATCCATCATGCCTGGTCGGCCGAGGCGCATCCCGTGGACTACCCGGAGACGGGCGTCCATTCCTATTACATCGACGAGCGGGGGGTCATCCTTCAATCCGACACGCGAGGCCTGCCCCTGGCGCTCGAGATGCCGGAGCACTGATCATGCGATTCCCCAAGGTCCATGGAATCATCCGACGGAGGCTGCTCGTCAACTTCAGGGTGGAGCCGGATGTGATCCAGCGGCATCTGCCGGCGCCGTTCCGGCCGAAGCTCCACGACGGCCAAGCCATCGCGGGCATCTGCCTCATCCGCCTTGAAAACATCCGGCCCAAGCGCGTGCCGCGGATCCTGGGTCTTTCCAGCGAGAACGCGGCGCACCGGATCGCAGTCGTCTGGGAGGACAGCGGCGAAATGCGCGAAGGCGTCTACATCCCCCGGCGGGACACGAGCTCTCTGAGCAATCACTGCGCCGGCGGCTGCGTCTTTCCCGGTGAACATCACATGGCGAAGTTTGAGGTAATCGACGACGGCGACCGCATCGAGCTGCACATGCGCGCCGCGGACGAAGGCGCTCAGGTCGATGTCATCGGCCATGTCGCGCAGGACCTGCCCGAGGATTCGATCTTTCGAACCGTGAACGATGCGTCATCCTTTTTCGAGCCGGGGGCGCTGGGTTACTCGGTCACGGCTGACGCCCGCCGGCTGGACGGAGTCTTGCTCAAGACGCACTCCTGGGCGGTGACGCCGCTCGCGATCGAAGAGGCATCCTCCAGCTACTTTTCCGACGAAGCCCTGTTTCCGCCTGGAAGCATCGCATTCGACTGCGCCCTGCTGATGCGCGACATCGCGCACGAGTGGCACGCCGCGGAAGACATGTACGTCTAGTGGTGGCTGTCGTGCCCGTACTTCTTGAGCGCTTCTTCGAGCGGGAGCTTCCGCACTCGTAGCCGGCTGTCGGCGATCTTTTCGGCGCCGTAGGGGTCGATGTTGTCGACCTCATACTTCTCGCCTTTCAGGTCTACGATCAGCACATCGTAGGTAAAGGCGGTGTCGGTGGTCGCCCGCAGCCAGTGGATGTTGTTCTTTTCGTCCGAAAAATCGAGGAGTGGCTGCCGACGCGGGCGAGGTGATCGACCGTCGGCTCGATGACCATGTGCGTGCCGTCTTCCTCGATCTTTTCGTAGTGCCGTAGCCGGAGCTCGCCCTTGAGCACGTAGTGGCAGGAAACCATGTTCCGGTGGCCGTGCGGAATGATGGCGCGGTCCTTCCTCATCCCGAAAATCTTGCTGTAGAACGCGAGGTTGTCCGGCACCCCTTCGAGCTGCGGGAACTTCACCCATTTCGTGTTGACGCCGAGGTCGGGATACTCGAAGCCCTGGGTAAGCTTGTCGAAGTCGATCCGGGCGAGCAGCTCTTCCAGGCTGACGTGGTCAAACAGCTCGGCGAGCTTCACCTGCCACTGGCCGGGCGTGATCTTCCCCGCCTGGAGGTCCAGGCTCATCTCGTGGAGGCCCTTGAGCCAATGGTCGGTGACGGGCTTCACCGAGTCGGCGAAGGCGTCCGTCGTGAAGAGCGTGCGGAAGAGGGCGTAGGAGGCGATGCTGCCGACCAGGGACTTGGAGAACTCTCGCCGGTTCATGACCTATTTTCCTACGATCTCCCTGAGAAGAGCAATGTTGTCCCGGTGACCGGTCAGGTGGGCGGTCACCTTGCCCCGGATGGGATAGCCGAGCAGATAGAGGTCGCCCACGATGTCGAGGATCTTGTGGCGGACGAACTCGTCCGGGAAGCGCAGGTCGGTGTTGATGACCTCGTCCTCGCCCACCAGGATGAAGTTGTCGAGCCGGCCGCCTGAGCCCAGGCCAAGCTCGTTCATCATCTTGAGGTCCTTCATGAAACCGAAGGTGCGGGCCGGCGAGATCTCTTTCTTGTAGGCCTCGGGCGAGGAGAGCGTGAAGTCGTAGCTCTGCTCCCCCACCGGCGGCGGATAGCGCAGCAGGTAGGAGACCGAGAACTCCTCGGCCGGCTCGATGGCGAGCACCTTTTCCCCGCTCCCGCGGACTTCGTAGCGCCGGTCGATCACCACCTCGCGCTCGGGCTCTTCCTGCTCCGCGATCCCCACCTCTTCAAGGAGCTTGCAGAACTCCAGGGCCGAGCCGTCCAGGACCGGGATCTCGCGGTGCACCTTGATCAGGAGGTTGCCCACCCGGTTCGCGTGCAGTGCGGAGAGCAGGTGCTCGATGGTGCGGATGCTCTCCCCTTCGCCTGAGAGGGTCGTCGCGTAGTCGGTCTCGGCCACGGCCTGGACGTGCGCCGGGATCTCGACGCCCGCGGGGAGGGTCACGAAGTGAATGCCGCTGTTCGCGGGCAGAGGCTGAAGGATCAGGCCCGTGCGCTGCCCGGAATGGAGCCCCAGGCCGTAGATCACGGTGGAGTGCCCGATGGTGCGCTGGCGGCGGCCGGTCTCTTTGAGCAGCGGCAGCTCCGGAGCGGCAAGGAAGCGCCGCTCGCCTTGGCGGTCGCGCGGCAGGCCCGGGGCCATGCCCGAGACGCCAGCTTCCAGAAGAGAGCGCCGATAGGAAAGGGCTCCGTTGGCAGCGTCCACCGCCCGCTTGTAGGAGAGCGGCTTTTCCAGGTAGTCGAACGCTCCCATCTTGATCGCGCTGACCGCGGTGGATGCGGAGCCGTGGCCCGACATCATGACCACCGCGGCCGCGGGATCGGTCTCGCGCAGGGCCTGGAGGGTTTCCAGGCCGTCGCGGTCGGCGAGCCAGATGTCGAGGAAGACTACGGCGGGCTGTTTCTCCTGGTAGAGCGACAGGGCCTCTTCACCGCTGGTGGTGGTGAGGGTTGCGTAGCCCTCATCCGAGAGGATCCCTCCAAGCGTGGAGAGGATACCGGGCTCGTCGTCGACGATCAGGATCAGGTCGGACACGGGATCCCTACCAGGCCGCGTCGGGTGATACGGGCGGGTTCTCCGGGTGCTCGCCGGTCTCGATCTCCCGGAGGAGCTGCGCCGGGCTCTCTTTGACTTCGAGGCGGTTGCCCGCGGCGAGCAGGACTTCGCTCCCCTCCCGGGGCTCGCCCGGGACGCGGTCGAGGATGGCGGCGATCTGTGCGGAGTGAAGGTTCGCGTTTCGGCCGTCGAGGGTGGTTGCGCTGATCCAAGCCATGGGGGGCAGGGTATCACGGGGGCGCGCTCGGGCAACTTCCCGGACGACTTGGGCAGCTGCCCGGATGATTTGGGCAGCTGCCCGGATGACTTGGGCGGCTGCCCGGGTGATTTGGGCGGCTGCCCGGATGATTTGGGCAGCTACCCGGATGACTTGGGCAGCTGCCCGGATGACTTGGGCAGCTGCCCGGATGACTTGGGCAGCTGCCCGGATGACTTGGGCAGCTGCCCGGATGATTTGGGCAGCTGCCCGTGAAGTTGACCCGGTTTCGTGGACTCGTCATCCTTAGGGATAAGGAGTTCCATGATGGCAAGAGGTAGACCCCCGTATTCTTTCGAGTTCCGACGTCAGATGGTAGATTTGGTGCGGTCTGGCCGCACGCCGGAAGCCCTGTCTCGTGAGTATGAACCGTCAGCTGATTCGATCCGGGCTTGGGTACGGCAGAGTGATCCGGAGGAGGGTCATCGCGAAGAGGGTTTGACGAGTGTCGAGCGTGAGGAGCTGAGCCGTTTGCGGCGTGAGAACCGGCGCCTGCAAGAAGAGCGAGATATCTTGTCAAAAGCCGCGGCCTGGTTTGCTCGGGAGACCGGATCGATCCCACCAAGGTCTTCAGATTCGTGAGAGTCAACCAGGCCATGTACAGCGTCAGGAGGATGTGTCGCCTGCTGGGTGTCTCCGCCAGCGGGTACTACGTGTGGTCGCATCGGCCGCGGTCGCGGCGAGCCGAGAGTGACGAGGAGCTTCTCAAGCAGATCCGGTTGATCCATGAACGCTCCCGCGGGACCTATGGGTCACCGCGGATTCGCGCCGAGCTCGTGGCTTCGGGCATCCCAGTCGGCCGCAAGCGAGTGGCCCGCCTGATGCGCGAAGCGGGCTTGCAGGGAGCCAGCCGTCGCCGGTGGGCTACTACCACGGTCAGCGACAAGAGGGTCCGACCAGCTCCGGACCTGGTGGAAAGAAACTTCTCGGCCGAGGGCCGGGATCGACTATGGGTAGCCGACATCACCTACATCCCGACCTGGGCAGGCTTCCTGTACTTGGCAGTGGTGTTGGATGCCTGGAGCCGTCGGGTGGTGGGCTGGTCGATGGCGACGCATCTGCGCACCGAACTGGTCCTGGAGGCTCTCAACATGGCCCTTGAGCAGCGCCGGCCCAAAGGGGTAATTCACCACTCCGACCAGGGTACGCAATACACCTCCATCGCCTTTGGACTACGCTGCCGCAAAGCTGGAGTGCGTCCGTCGATGGGCTCGGTGGGCGACTGCTTCGACAACGCCATGTGCGAGAGCTTCTTTGCGACGCTGGAGTGCGAGTTGCTCGATCGGCGGCGTTTCAAAAACCATGAGGAAGCGCGTAGGGCCATCTTCGAGTTCCTCGAGGGCTGGTACAACCTCCACCGCCGGCACTCGTCGCTTGGCTATCTGAGCCCGGCCGAGTTCGAGAAGCAGAAGAAGGCTGCCTAGCATGAAGCTAAGTCGAGGCGCGCTACGCGTTTCCGTAGGACCTTGGTGCTGGGGGGCTCTGCCCCCCAGGCCCCCCGAAGACAAGAGGAGAAGACCCGATTCCTAAACTGTCCACAAAACCGGGGCAGGTCCACCGGATGACTTGGGCGGCTGCCCGGATGACTTGGGCAGCTGCCCGGATGATTTGGGCGGCTGCCCGGATGATTTGGGCGGCTGCCCGGATGACTTGGGCAGCTGCCCAGATGATTTGGGCAGGTGCCCGGATGACTTGGGCAGCTGCCCGGATGACTTGGGCAGCCGCCCGGATGACTTGGGCAGCTGCCCGGATGACTTGGGCAGCTGCCCGGATGATTTGGGCAGCTGCCCGGATGACTTGGGCGGCTGCCCGGATGATTTGGGCGGCTGCCCGGATGATTTGGGCAGCTACCCGGATGACTTGGGCAGCTGCCCGGATGACTTGGGCAGCTGCCCGGATGACTTGGGCAGCTGCCCGGATGACTTGGGCAGCTGCCCGGATGATTTGGGCGGCTGCCCGGATGACTTGGGCAGCTGCCCGGATGACTTGGGCGGCTGCCCGGATGACTTGGGCAGCTGCCCGGATGATTTGGGCGGCTGCCCGGATGATTTGGGCGGCTGCCCGGATGACTTGGGCAGCTGCCCAGATGATTTGGGCAGGTGCCCGGATGACTTGGGCAGCTGCCCGGATGACTTGGGCAGCCGCCCGGATGACTTGGGCAGCTGCCCGGATGATTTGGGCAGCTACCCGGATGACTTGGGCAGCTGCCCGGATGACTTGGGCAGCTGCCCGGATGATTTGGGCGGCTGCACCGGATGACTTGGGCAGCTGCCCGGATGACTTGGGTAGCTGCCCGGATGATTTGGGCAGCTGCCCGGATGACTCGGGTAGCTGCCCGGATGATTTGGGCGGCTGCCCGGATGACTTGGGCAGCTGCCCGGATGATTTGGGCAGCTGCCCGGATGATTTGGGCAGCTGCCCGGATGATTTGGGCGGCTGCCCGGATGATTTGGGCGGCTGCCCGGATGATTTGGGCAGGTGCCCGGATGACTTGGGCGGCTGCCCGGATGACTTGGGCAACTGCCCGGATGACTTGGGCGGCTGCCCGGATGACTTGGGTAGCTGCCCGGATGATTTGGGCAGCTGCCCGTGAAGTTGACCCGGTTTCGTGGACTCGTCATCCTTAGGGATAAGGAGTTCCATGATGGCAAGAGGTAGACCCCCGTATTCTTTCGAGTTCCGACGTCAGATGGTAGATTTGGTGCGGTCTGGCCGCACGCCGGAAGCCCTGTCTCGTGAGTATGAACCGTCAGCTGATTCGATCCGGGCTTGGGTACGGCAGAGTGATCCGGAGGAGGGTCATCGCGAAGAGGGTTTGACGAGTGTCGAGCGTGAGGAGCTGAGCCGTTTGCGGCGTGAGAACCGGCGCCTGCAAGAAGAGCGAGATATCTTGTCAAAAGCCGCGGCCTGGTTTGCTCGGGAGACCGGATCGATCCCACCAAGGTCTTCAGATTCGTGAGAGTCAACCAGGCCATGTACAGCGTCAGGAGGATGTGTCGCCTGCTGGGTGTCTCCGCCAGCGGGTACTACGTGTGGTCGCATCGGCCGCGGTCGCGGCGAGCCGAGAGTGACGAGGAGCTTCTCAAGCAGATCCGGTTGATCCATGAACGCTCCCGCGGGACCTATGGGTCACCGCGGATTCGCGCCGAGCTCGTGGCTTCGGGCATCCCAGTCGGCCGCAAGCGAGTGGCCCGCCTGATGCGCGAAGCGGGCTTGCAGGGAGCCAGCCGTCGCCGGTGGGCTACTACCACGGTCAGCGACAAGAGGGTCCGACCAGCTCCGGACCTGGTGGAAAGAAACTTCTCGGCCGAGGGCCGGGATCGACTATGGGTAGCCGACATCACCTACATCCCGACCTGGGCAGGCTTCCTGTACTTGGCAGTGGTGTTGGATGCCTGGAGCCGTCGGGTGGTGGGCTGGTCGATGGCGACGCATCTGCGCACCGAACTGGTCCTGGAGGCTCTCAACATGGCCCTTGAGCAGCGCCGGCCCAAAGGGGTAATTCACCACTCCGACCAGGGTACGCAATACACCTCCATCGCCTTTGGACTACGCTGCCGCAAAGCTGGAGTGCGTCCGTCGATGGGCTCGGTGGGCGACTGCTTCGACAACGCCATGTGCGAGAGCTTCTTTGCGACGCTGGAGTGCGAGTTGCTCGATCGGCGGCGTTTCAAAAACCATGAGGAAGCGCGTAGGGCCATCTTCGAGTTCCTCGAGGGCTGGTACAACCTCCACCGCCGGCACTCGTCGCTTGGCTATCTGAGCCCGGCCGAGTTCGAGAAGCAGAAGAAGGCTGCCTAGCATGAAGCTAAGTCGAGGCGCGCTACGCGTTTCCGTAGGACCTTGGTGCTGGGGGGCTCTGCCCCCCAGGCCCCCCGAAGACAAGAGGAGAAGACCCGATTCCTAAACTGTCCACAAAACCGGGGCAGGTCCACCGGATGACTTGGGCGGCTGCCCGGATGACTTGGGCAGCTGCCCGGATGACTTGGGCAGCTGCCCGGATGATTTGGGCAGCTGCCCGGATGACTTGGGCGGCTGCCCGGATGACTTGGGCAGCTGCCCGGATGACTTGGGCGGCTGCCCGGATGACGTGGGCAGCTGCCCGGATGACTTGGGCGGCTGCCCGGATGACTTGGGTAGCTGCCCGGATGACTCGGGCAGGTGCCCAGATGACTTGGGATGCTTCCCGAAAAATTCGGGAAGGTGCCCGGAAGATTCGGGAAGGTGCCCGGGAGGCCCGGGAAGCTCTACTCAACCCCAGGGATCAATGTCAGGGCCACTGTCCACAGGCGGCGGCGAGTTCTGGCCGGTCGGGTTTCGTCAAGCCGGCGACCATCCACGACGATGATCTACACGCATGTGCTGAACCGAGGAGGGCTCGGCATCCAGAGCCCGGCAGACACCCTCTGACGCCGGATGCTTATGCGTCGCGCTGCTGACGCATAAGTCGCCGTGCTTCCCTGCTCTATGAGAGGGAACTCTCGTTCCTGCAAGAAGATGGCTCGATCCGAGGCATCCTTATGCGGCCGTGTAAGCGCCCTGCCGGATTTGCTTATGGACACTCTTCCCCCTCGCTCACACCATCGATCATCTGTTGAATCCGTCACTTATGACTGCGAGCCTGCCCGTGAGTTGACGCATAAGCGTCTTTGCCTGCCCGGATGGGGAGGAGGCTTATACGACAACCTGCCTGTATTGACCTACCGGTGGCAGAGGCGTACCATCAAGCTAAAGCGCAGAAACCACGAGCATATCGACATGTCGCCATCAGCCACTGGAGATAGCTAGTTGTCGGTAAGGCCGAAAGTCGGCGAATATTGAGTGAGCGGTTCGGCGACAGTAGGTACAAGGAGGCTTTTTGAAGTCCGGCAAGCAGGACCAAAATAAGGCGCGCGAGCGAAGGCATATAGAGTGCCTCCGCAAGTGCTATGCGTCCTTTCCCGCGGGAATTATTACTCCTGGGGAGTCTCCTGACTTTACGGTCCGGACTGACACAGGTGCAATTGGTATCGAGCATCGCGAACTCTTCTTGGACGGAGCCCTGGGTCGCGGCTCCGAGCAAAGAGCCAAGGACGGCGAACGGGAGAAGGCGATCGTTAATGCGCGGCGCATATATGCCAGGAAACCCGAATTGCCTTGCGTGGAAGTTCTATTCTTCTGGAATGAAAACTACGCGTTGACCTCACGGAGACGAAAGGAGATCGAAGGCGAGCTTGCAACTTTTGTCGAGCAGAACCTGCCTGTTGAAAACTCATCTGTTAGTATTGAGCAAACAGGGTTGCGTGGCTCTCCTTTGCCTCTAGAGTTGGATAGGGTTCGAATAGCCCGATTCGAGTGCTCCGAGTGGAACTTCGTCCCCATTGGATATGTAGCAACGCTTGACCTCGGGTATCTGACGGGTGCCATCGCTGAGAAGGAACACAAAATCAAATCCTATCAAGGTGGCGTGGATCAGGTATGGCTCGCCCTGGTAATAGAGGGGTTTCGGGCTTCGTCCTTTCTTGAGGTCCCGGCTAACATCGGAACATCGGTCTTCGAGACATCCTTCGATAAGATCTTGCTACTTCGATTTTTTGAGGGAGAGGTGGTTGAACTCCACAGTCGCAAGATATATGACGCCGAACCAGCCGATCGAGCGGACGGCTGAGGCCGCCGCTCATCGGGCAGTCCCGTTGGGCGACGGAGATACCGGCTGGAGAACAGAGAAACCACAAAGGAGAAGACACATGCCCATTATTGGAGAGATCCGTTCATTTGGCTTCGGGACTGGGGCAGCAGTGGACTCAGACTTTGAGTTCTACCAAAGAGTTCTGCGGCCTCAGGGATGGCTTGAGTGTGATGGGAAGTCGCTTCCGATACCTCAGTTCAAGCGCCTTTTTCTGGTGATTGGCCAGAATTGGGGAAGCGAAGATAGGCCCAACACATTCAAGTTGCCCGATCTGCGCGGCTTATTTATTCGAGGATGGAACCACGGCTCAGGAAGAGATCCTGATGCAGGTAGTCGGCTAGGCATTCATCCGGTTGATGCGCCAGGAGACTTCGGAGGCGCAACTGGAGATGCCGTTGGGAGCTATCAAGAAGATGCATTCCGCAGGCATTGGCATGAGCTTTCGTATAGACGCCATGGTCTGAAGAATGGGGAAGGTGAACTCAATCTAGAAAAGGGGGGCACCCCAGTTAAAACCGAGCCCGCCGGTGGAGACGAGACCCGCCCAAAGAATACATTCCTAATGTACTGCATCTGGACAGGCCGTCAGCTGCCACCTCAGGATCATGATCTGACGTTATTGGATCCTGATGTCGGCTTCGACGGCTAACTGGCTCTGCACTCCTCGATGGTTCGCCCAACCTGGGCTTCCACCGGACAGTCAACGCACTTATGAGGCCCCCGGTGGTCAAGGCATAGAGGGTCCGTAGTAGCTGGGCGGGGGGCTCCAGCTCAATCAGGACCGCGAGTCGGATGAAGATGCTCTCCTCTGCTTGGTTTCTCAATCGGCGCAGGGACTGCCTGCACCAAACACCTATCGAGGCTCAGCCGCCGCCTGGGCGGCGGTGTGAAGCCGTGGCTCCACGTCCTAGAAACGTTTCTGTGCCCTCATGCCGGCCCATTCAAAGTGCGGGCTCGCGGTCGATCGACCGTGTCCAGTTATGCGGCGGGCTCGGGGAAGGGGCAGAGCAGTCACCTTCTCTTTCTCGAGATCTTCTTGTATTCAAGACGCCGATCTTCGTCGCCGGGCCTGTGGAGCCTGTGGGCGGCGCCCGAAGGGCGTCCGTCCAAGGAGCTGTGGGAAGCGCGTCTCACGCGCTTTCCATAGATCCGGCAGGATCCATAGGCCATGGGAGGGGGATTCCGATCTCGGCATCTTGGCGAAAAGCTGAGCGAAAGAGGGTGTCCAATCCCTGGGGCAGGCTGCCAGGCTGTGTGCCGATGGACCTCGGTCGCGCTCTGAGGCGCACGGATCTGCCCGATCGAAAGGTCCTTGCTGGCTCGGCCCTTGAGGCTCCAGTTGGGCGGCGGGCTCACCCTCTTTCCTCCTTAAACGTTGACAAAGCGTTGCATGTCGAAGGGCTTCTTGCGCAGCAGCATGTAATAGACGGCCCGTCCGAGCTTGGCCGCCAGTATGCTGAGAGCTTTGCCCTTGCCGTGTTTCTTCTCAATGCGGCTGAAGTACTTTCTGCCGGCCACGTTCCAACGCAAGAACAGGGCGGCGGCTTCGGAGAAGGCCCACTTGAGGTGGACGTTGCCGATCTTGCTGCCGGTCGACTTCGTGGTCTTGCCGGCGGACTCATGCCTGCCCTTGACAAGTCGGGAGTAGGACAGGAAGTCCTTTACGCTGGGAAAGCGTCCAAGGTCATCGATCTCGTAGAGCAGGGTCAGAGCCAAGATCTCCCCGATTCCAGGTATGGAGCGCAGCAACGAGAAGCCGTGCCCGTGATCCTTTCGGACCTCGTGGAGCAGGAAGAGCTCGAGGTCGCGGATGACCTCGTCGAAGGTTTCGATCAGGGCGACGTCGGCGGCCATGGACATCTGGACACTGCTGTCGTCGAAGTGCTCGATGATGGCTCCATGGTCCTTGGTCTTGTCGATCCTCTCCTCGAAGGCAGGGAGGTTGTACTGAGTGTTGGTGTTCTGGATGTGGGTGAGCAATTCGGCGCGCTTTCTGACCAAGAAGGTCCGGCGCCGCATGAGGTCGCGGGTGGCTCGCTTGTCGCGGGGGTAGACGTAGGCGTAGGGGAGATTGCCGCCGCGCAGAAGCGAGGCGATCTTGTAGGAGTCGAGACGGTCGTTCTTGGACTTGCCGCCGTGAATCGCCTTCATGTCGAGGGCATGACCGAGGACGAATTCGATCCCCTCCTGGGCGCATACGTCGGCGACCCAATACCAGCAGAAGACACACTCGACGGCGACGGCGAGGTCCTTGCGGCGGTAGGGTCGAAGGACTTGGAGGAGCTCGTCTCGGTCGCAGTCGATCTTCTTGTGAACCAGCGACTTGCCGGATTGATCAAGGATGCAGACGAACATGCTGCGCGCATGGAGGTCAATTCCGCAGTAGTGACGGTGCTGTTGGGTGTAGAATCTCATCGAGGCCTCCTTTCTTATCCTCAACGCCACGAGCCTACCGCAGGCTCGGAGGGAGGGGGCCTCAAACAGTATCCTGGGCTTCCACCGGACAGTCAACGCACTACTTGCGTCGTCTGCCGGTGAAGCCCGGCGCGTTAGTTAGGCGGCACTACGGCACAAACTGGTGATCACCCAAATGCAGCCCCGGATTCGGCTATTCTCGAAACGCCACGAGCGCGCAATTTACGATCGACGCCTGTCGGTGTCGCTTCCCCGGCGGCTCCGACGGCGCCTTTGGCGTATCCTGGGGCAATATAATGAACGCTTCGAGGTTGTAGACTACACCAACTGGCATAGCACAAGTAGCACGCTCGAAGAGCTCGAGAGTGAGTTGAAAGGTCGATATGGCGTCGAGACCCTTGAGGGCCTGAACGACCAGGATGAACGCGTGCCCGTCGATTTGCAGGGTTTTATACTGGGTGCATACCCCAGTCAAGTGTTCGACGTCATCGAACTCTTCTACGTTCGACTAAGCGAATCCCAGCGGCTCGACTTTCAGGGGAGCACCAATCTCGCTCTCGACGAAGAGGGCTCCAGCTGGCGCCTAGCAGACGGCCAGTTCTTTCAGGTTAGTTCCGACTTCCTCGCCGTGCAGGTGGTGGCTCGTTCGTACGAACTCCTAAAGGCGGAAGGTTTTGAAGGCGCCCTGGATGAGTTCAACGAGGCCCGCAATGATCTTGAGTCTGGCGACTACAAAGGCGCTATCCTGAACTCCTGCAAGAGCCTTGAGAGCGTAGTCAAGTCCATTCTAGGTGAGGCCACTGGCAACGCCAGCGCACTCAATCGCCAACTGATGGGTGGCCCGTTTGGTGTCGGCCTCCCAGATGGCTTCGCCATACCCTTTGCCGACCAAGTTCTCAATTCACTGGCGTTTCTCCGCAACAGGCTCGGCGGGCATGGCCAAGGAGAAGCCCGGGTTGAGGTTCCTAAACTCTACGGTCAACTTGCTGTTCATCTGGCAGGCACCTTTATCCTTTTTGCAGTCTCTCGTTATGCGGAACTCGAGCAGGAGAGAGCATCTCCGCCACCTGCGCAGCCTCCGAACGACGATGAGGAGATCCCGTTCTGATGGCGAATTACCGCCTAACCAACGCCTGCAGCGGACGGCTGACGCCGCACGCTGAGGCGCCACAACGTTATACGTTGATAGAGGATAGACATGAGCAATGAACGGCCTGAGCCAAGCGCTCCGAAAGCGACACTGGTGGATATGAGTAGCGGCCAAGAAGCGCGCAATGCAATCCTCGCCCAGTACCACGCAGCTGAATACTCGCTAATAATGGGACGTGTATCATCATGGGAGAGCCTGCAGTACGCGGCTTGGCCTATCCTGCTCGCAGCACTGGCATTGCTTGCTCAAATCCAGGATATGCCTGTGAATTACCGTTGGTGGGCTGCGATCATGAGTACCCTGGTTGTATATGTGACCTATCAAGGTACTATGGTGAACATGCTCTACTATGTCCTGGTTATGGAGAGAGATCTCCGGCCGCTTGCGTCCCAACTCGTTGGCCATGAGAATTTTTGGATACATGAACGAATCCGGAACGATAATTTTCCCTCTAATCCGGCTTGGTCAACAAAGTGGCCACTAATCATATCCTTCTTGGTGATGGCACTCGTTGCGCTATGGCTTGTATCTGAGTACGGCGCCCACTGGTACGACGGCATATGTCTTTTAATATCCTTTGTGCTTTTATATATGATAGGTCGTCTAACCAAGAATGGCGAACGGCTGAAAGAGAAGATCAAGGAATCATGTACCCCTGAGGTGAGGCTTGTAAGCCGTGCAACAGCTGTTGAAGTCCACGCGCCAACTGCCGAGGGCTAGACTGAATAAATGGGCAGGGATAGTTCGGAACGTATAATCGGGTAGGCGGGGGATTTTCTCCCCCGCCCCCCACACCACCCAGCGTGCGGGTCCGCACTGGGCGGTTCACCGAGGATAGTTAAACGAGACCCAGAGGTCCTTGACGGAGACCAAGCCCTGTTGTGCCAGCCACCCATTGGACATAGCGAGTTGTGTGGCCTCGGTGCGCGCCAAATGCCACGGCCCTCGGGAGCTGCGCCCCGTCAGAACTGCGTGAACTTTGGATACGCCCATCTTCAGAAGGTTGCCGATCCGCGTTCGGGCTCTGCGCCATTGAACCCAGTAGCACATCCTCACCCGGCGGCGAATCCACTGATCAATCTCCGGAATAGGCCGGTAGTACTCGCTGATCCAAAAGTACGCCATCCAACCCCGAAGGTAGCGCCCCAGCTCCGTCAAGCGACGACTCATCGACACGCCCCAATTGCGATTCGTCAGTCGCCTGACTTCTCGCTGGAAGCGCGCCGAGGTCTTCTCGGACCAGCAGATCTTGGCTCCCCGGAAGGCAAAACCAAGAAACGAGAGCTGGTTCGTGGGCACCACCTTGCTCTTCTCTCCGTTGACCTCGAGCTTGAGGCGACGGCGAAGAAACCGGGTCACGCTTGTCAGGATCCGTTGGCCGGCCCGTTCGCTTCGGACCAGGATCACCAGGTCGTCAGCATAGCGAGCAAACCGCAGGTCACGATTTTCG
This sequence comes from uncultured Holophagales bacterium, assembly GCA_963741305.1. GTDB lineage: Bacteria > Acidobacteriota > Thermoanaerobaculia > Multivoradales > UBA5704 > DATMER01. The sequence goes on from CAVUHL010000003.1 coordinate 3,090,518, forward strand.
AGCTCCCGATCGAGATCGTCGAGCACGACGTTGGCAAGCAGAGGCGACAAGGGCGATCCTTGCGGAATTCCTTGCCGTGTGGGATGGAGTTGGCGATCGATCAGGACGCCTGCACGCAGATACTTGCCAATCAGCCGCAACAGGCGCTGGTCGGTCACGTGGCGGCCGAGGCGGGCCATCAATACATCGAAGTCCACTCGATCGAAGAACTTTTCCAGATCGAGGTCGACAGCGATACGATGGCCGGCCCGGATGTCGCGTTGGACCTGCTTGACCGCTCCATGAGCGGACCGTCCTGGTCGATAACCGAAGCTCGACTCCGAGAAACCGGGGTCGAGGATCGGCGTCAGCACCTGCTGGATGGCCTGAAGAATCACCCGGTCCAGGACCGTGGGAATCCGCAGTTGCCGCAGGCCGCGACCGTCCGGCTTGGGAATCAACTGCTGCCGAAGCGGCGAGGGCTGATAGCTGCCATCCAGGAGGGACTCGCGGAGTTGGGGCCAGTGTTCCTTGGCGAAGGCAGGAAACTCTCGATGGACATAGCGTCCACTCCGGCCGCTCCCTGGTTCGCCTTGACCTGTTTCCAGGCCGACTTCAGGTTCTCTGGCGCCATCACACGCTCCAACAGATCGTCGTCCAAGGCTGGCTTGGTGGGCTCGCGCCGCGGGTTGGCTCCCCCGGTCGGGTTCATCGCCTCCTGCGAGCTGCTCACGGCTCCTCCTTGTTCCGCGATGTTCGGCCCTTCACGGCTCGGCCGGTATTGGCCCGGGCCGCTACTATGGCCTCTGCTGACTTCTGCATCCTCCCGCCGGACGTTCCCGTCCAGAGGGCTGAGGCGAGGACCTTAGGGACCGGAGGGCTCTCCACCCCTTTCGGGATGGTCCGTAGTCCGGCGCCCATCGCCCTGCCTCCGCGTGGGAAGCAGATCTCCCCGGATAAGAACGTGAGCTTTCCCTGCACAACCGCGTCATTTACCATATCCCCTGAACCAGAGGGCTTCGCCATCGGGTGCTGGCTCGCCCAGGAGACTTGGCCTCGTATGACGTTTCTGTTCGTCGGCTCGCAGGTTTGCCGCGGGCTTCCTCCGGACGCCGCCTCGCGGAGACGCCCTTGCCTCTGGCTAGTCGTTGGCACCGATTTCATCGATGTTGGTTCTCCGACAGGGGACTTGCACCCCATAAACTCACGCCCATGCCGGGCGTACACCCTCGCTTCCACCGGATGGCCGGCTTCGCCGTCCGCACGGTGAAGCGTCAAAACGTTGGCCGCCAGACTGGCTCAGCGGATCGGCTGGCACCCTGTTTGGCGGGTACCGACCGGCAAAATGCCACCCGATTCTCGGTTCTGGGGAAGAGCCCCGATTCCGCCGGAAACAACCCAGCCTTCTTTCCGTATCCAGCGCATGCGCTTGCGAACCGTCTTGCTCCTCCACCTCCTGCCAGTGTGTCTCGCCGCCGGGCTCAGCGCCCAGGAGACCCCGGCGCCCCCGGCGAGCCCACCGATCCTCCCCGAGGCTCGCCTCCAGTGCGTCCGCGACCATCTGCGGGCTTTGATGGAGACACGCCGCCTCCCTGGCCTTTCGGTCGCGGTGGGACATCGCGGGCAACCGGTGTGGGCGGAAGCTTTTGGCGTCGCCGATCTCACCCAGAAGACCCCGCTGACCCCGGCCTCGGTCTTCCCCCTGGGGAGCACGTCGAAGGCCTTGACAGCCCTGGCCCTGGGCAAACTCGTCGAGGAGAAGAAACTGGACCTGGACGCTCCCATCCAGACCTATGTTCCGTACTTCCCCCAGAAGCCGCACCGGATCACCGCCCGGCTGCTCGCGGGGCATCTGTCGGGCCTGCGGGACTACGACATGCAGGCTGGGGAGTATCACAGCACCCGCGCGTTCTCATCCGTCCAGGAGGCCGTCGGCGTCTTTAAGGACTCCCCCCTCCTGTTCGAGCCCGGCACCAAGCACGCCTATTCGGCCTACAACTTCGTGCTGCTCAGCGCCGCCATCGAGGGGGCCTCCGGCGAGGATTTCCTGACTTTCATGAAGACGCGGGTCTTCACCCCTTTGGGGCTCACCCGGACCGGCCCGGACCGGCGGCCCGCCGAGATGCCCGGTCTGGTGACCTGCTACCTCGCCGGGTTCGGCGGCGTACCCGTCCCCACGAACCCGCTCAACGTCAGCAACAAATGGGCGGCGGGAGGCTTCGTCTCGACCCCTTCCGAGTTGGTCCGCGTGGGCAATGCCCTGTTGCGGGGCGAGATCGTCCGCCCCGAGACCTTCGCCCTGCTCACCACGCCCCAGAAGCTGAAGAACGGAGAGGACAGCGGCGCCCACTACGGCCTGGGATGGCGAAGCGGGAAAGAGAAGCTGCCCGTAAGCGGCCGGGAGGTCCAGGCCGTCCATCACGGGGGCACGGCCCATGGCGCGATGTCTTTCTTCGTGCTCTTCCCGGAGCACGGCCTGGTCGTCTCCCTCCACACCAATCTGCTGGCGCAACCCTTCACGGACTTCTCGAAGGAGGCTTTCTACATCGCCGACCTCTTCCTGGGAGCCGAGGCGGCGTGCCGCTAATCTAAGAGCTCAGGATAGGTTCCTGCCGAGTATAGGAGACAAGGCGGTCTAAGCAGGCGAAGCGAAGGCGGCACTCCGCCAAATAGGTTAGTAGACGTCTCGGGCCTTCGGCCCTTGCGAAGGCAGAATCGCAGCCGCGGTGAGACCAGGAGCCGATGTGGTCGAGCAGGCAGCGCGAGCCCCAACTCTTCGTGGTCGGGTCCGCGAATTGCGGATCCAGTCCCCACAATGCAGATTGGCCTCCGCTTCGCTGCGGCCAACCTGCCGGGTCTGCGGACCGGCCGAGGGGGCAGGAACCTATGGAGCCAAGCGTGGCCAGAGGAGCCATCGTGGGTCCTGGGGCAGTCGGTAAGTTCATCCTATAATCAAAGAAGGCAGTGCGGTGGAGCCATAGCCATATACGCGAGCAGGAAACCTTGGTCGGCCAACCAAACGGCTCCAACGGACGGCTGACGCCGCGCGCTGAGCCGCCACAGCGTTGGGCGGCGTGGGATAGACTGGGCTGATTGTCGTTCGAGAAGGAGAACCTCGGTGAGGGTATCGATAGCTTGGTGTTTTGTGCTTCTCGCACTGTCGTCTTGTGTATCGACGGGTCCCCTCGTGCCTAAGGTCTCTACCAAGGTCGGTGAATCTCCCCGCCTCAATGAGGTGGTAGAGGAGTCTGTCGGTGAAGCGATCTATGAGACGTACAACTATCAGGAGTTTGAGGGTGTAAAACTCACCGAACCCGCCGACGTTGATGTTCTGGCTGCACGGTGGTCACTCCCGCCTCATGAACCTCTGCAGGCCTATGCGGAGGGTTCAGCAAAGATTTACTGCACGCGCGAGCCGGCACTTCTGGTCATGGGAAAAATGATGAGCCGTATTTGTCTCGGTGACCTGGACAATAATCAGCGGTTCGACTCATGGAAGGCCCCCCAGGGCCCGCCTGCAAGGCAAAAGTGGAACAAGCTCAAGAACGAGTTAGGTTTCAGCTCGGGCGGCGCGGTAACCTCTGTGATGGGCGGCTTTCGCTACGAGCTCTTATACCAAGGGATCTCTGGTAATGTCGTGAGTCTCCTCTACAGGGAATACATTGACGACTTGGCTCGGCCCGCCTTCCAGCAAGACCTGAGCTATACCCTCGCACCCGAGGGGGCAACAGAGGTGTCTTTCCGTGGAACCAGACTTCGCATTCTATCTGCGGACAACAACAGGATCCGGTATCAACTACTTTCGGGGCTAGTTCCGTGAGCAGTCAGGTTGCGCCGCCCAACCCTTATGAGGCCCCCGGTGGTCAAGGCATAGAGGGTCCGTAGTAGCTGGGCGGGAGGGTCCGTAGTAGCTGGGCGGGGGGCTCCAGCTCAATCAGGACCGCGAGTCGGATGAAGATGCTCTCCTCTGCTTGGTTTCTCAATCGGCGCAGGGACTGCCTGCACCAAACACCTATCGAGGCTCAGCCGCCGCCTGGGCGGCGGTGTGAAGCCGTGGCTCCACGTCCTAGAAACGTTTCTGTGCCCTCATGCCGGCCCATTCAAAGTGCGGGCTCGCGGTCGATCGACCGTGTCCAGTTATGCGGCGGGCTCGGGGAAGGGGCAGAGCAGTCACCTTCTCTTTCTCGAGATCTTCTTGTATTCAAGACGCCGATCTTCGTCGCCGGGCCTGTGGAGCCTGTGGGCGGCGCCCGAAGGGCGTCCGTCCAAGGAGCTGTGGGAAGCGCGTCTCACGCGCTTTCCATAGATCCGGCAGGATCCATAGGCCATGGGAGGGGGATTCCGATCTCGGCATCTTGGCGAAAAGCTGAGCGAAAGAGGGTGTCCAATCCCTGGGGCAGGCTGCCAGGCTGTGTGCCGATGGACCTCGGTCGCGCTCTGAGGCGCACGGATCTACCCGATCGAAAGGTCCTTGCTGGCTCGGCCCTTGAGGCTCCAGTTAGGCGGCAGGCTCACCCTCTTTCCTCCTTAAACGTTGACAAAGCGTTGCATGTCGAAGGGCTTCTTGCGCAGCAGCATGTAGTAGACGGCCCGCCCAAGTTTGGCCGCCAGTATGCTGAGAGCTTTGCCCTTGCCGTGTTTCTTCTCAATGCGGCTGAAGTACTTTCTGCCGGCCACGTTCCAGCGCAGGAACAGAGCGGCGGCTTCGGAGAAGGCCCACTTGAGGTGGACGTTGCCGATCTTGCTGCCGGTCGTCTTCGTAGTCTTGCCGGCGGACTCATGCCTGCCCTTGACAAGTCGGGAGTAGGACAGGAAGTCCTTTACGCTGGGAAAGCGTCCAAGGTCATCGATCTCGTAGAGCAGGGTCAGAGCCAAGATCTCCCCGATTCCAGGTATGGAGCGCAGCAACGAGAAGCCGTGCCCGTGATCCTTTCGGACCTCGTGGAGCAGGAAGAGCTCGAGGTCGCGGATGACCTCGTCGAAGGTTTCGATCAGGGCGACGTCGGCGGCCATGGACATCTGGACACTGCTGTCGTCGAAGTGCTCGATGATGGCTCCATGGTCCTTGGTCTTGTCGATCCTCTCCTCGAAGGCAGGGAGGTTGTACTGAGTGTTGGTGTTCTGGATATGGGTGAGCAGCTCGGCGCGCTTTCTGACCAAGAAGGTCCGGCGCCGCATGAGGTCGCGGGTGGCTCGCTTGTCGCGGGGGTAGACGTAGGCGTAGGGGAGATTGCCGCCGCGCAGAAGCGAGGCGATCTTGTAGGAGTCGAGACGGTCGTTCTTGGACTTGCCGCCGTGAATCGCCTTCATGTCGAGGGCATGACCGAGGACGAATTCGATCCCCTCCTGGGCGCATACGTCGGCGACCCAATACCAGCAGAAGACACACTCGACGGCGACGGCGAGGTCCTTGCGGCGGTAGGGTCGAAGGCTTGGAGGAGCTCGTCTCGGTCGCAGTCGATCTTCTTGTGAACCAGCGTCTTGCCGGATCGATCAAGGATGCAGACGAACATGCTGCGCGCATGGAGGTCGATTCCACAGTAGTGACGGTGCTGTTGGGTGTAGAATCTCATCGAGGCCTCCTTTCTTTATCCTCAACGCCACGAGCCTACCGCAGGCTCGGAGGGAGGGGGCCTCAAACAGTATCCGAGCGGTCGAGTGGACGGAAGCCGCCCTTCGTGCGGTCCCACCGCTCACCGCTAACCACGTAGGTGCTGTCATGTATCGCCTGCTGATTTCAGTGGTGCTCACAGCAATTCCCTTGGTCGGTGGTTGCTCCGCACGGGATATCAACAGCGGCGCTCCACAAGCCGGTACGGTGGTTCTGCCAGAGCTGATGCTTGGCGACCCCGCGCCGCACGACGCAGTAGACACCGGAAGGCTCGTAATGGTATCGCCCGCGCAAACGCAGCCGCGCTGGAACTGGCAGTTTGGAGGAGTGGAGTACATCCTCGGAGTCGATGACGAGAACATCGTTCAGTTCATCGCAACAAGCTCGGACCGAGTACGAACCAAGGAAGGAGTACACGTCGGGGAGGCGTTCGCGGAGGTCGAAGATTTGCCCTCGGTCAATGTGGCCCGATGGCCCGGCTGGGGTTATGTCGTCGAACTACCGTCTGGTTGGAACGCCGCGTTCTTTGTCGGTGCGACCATGACTGAGTCGCCGCCCCGTCCCACGGATAGGGTCGCCCTCCTTTTTCGCGGCACGGCAGCAGGTTATGGCGCACGGCGCAGGAGCACTGGTAGCGAGTGATCAGCGCTGTGTAGTCGCGAGCGGTCGCACCTAATTCCGCGGTTGCACCGGACGTGTACACGCCGGACCAGAATGAACACACCCGCGGACGGTAGAAGGCGCCCCAGTCCAATGGCACCGACCTACCGGGTGAACACTGTTGGGCAGGTTCCACGTAAGATACCGGCCGAGCTTCCGGAGCCTGGACATGAAGAAAACCCTCGCCGTCCTCGGAATCGCCATCCTCGTCCTCATGGCCGTCCTCCTGGTCAGGGCCGCCACGCTGGAGTCGCGCCAAGTCAAAGCGGAACCGGTCACCGACCTGACGGTCGACGCCAATGCCGTGGCACAACGGCTGGCCGGGGCGGTCCGCTTCCCCACCGTCTCGCACGAGCAGGGGCGGGATGTCGAGGCCAAGGCATTCCTCGATCTCCACCGATATCTGGAGGCGAGCTTCCCCCGCGTGCACCAGACGCTGACGCGGGAGGCCGTGGCGGACTACAGCCTCCTCTACACCTGGCCGGGATGGAAGCCGGAGCTGCCGCCCATCCTCCTCATGTCCCACATGGACGTGGTGCCCGTCGAGCCCGGCACGGAGAAGCAGTGGGCGCATCCACCCTTCTCCGGCGCGATCGTGGACGGCTACATCTGGGGCCGGGGTGCCCTGGACGACAAGGTGTCGATGCTCGGAGTCCTGGAAGGGATCGAGCTGCTGGTGGCCCAAGGGTTCCAGCCGGAGCGCACGGTGCTGCTCGCGTTTGGCCACGACGAGGAGGTCGGCGGCCTGCGCGGCGCGGCAACCATCGCCAAGCTGCTGGAGAGCCGGGGGGTGCGGCCGGCGATGATCCTCGACGAGGGGGGAATCATCGCCAAGGGGATGGTCCCCGGGCTCGACTCCCCCATCGCCATGATCAGCACGGCCGAAAAGGGATTCGTGACGGTGGAGCTGACCGCCCGCGGCCAAGGGGGCCACTCGTCCATGCCGCCGCGCAGCACTTCCATCGGCCTGGTCGCCGCCGCGGTGCAAAAGCTGGAGCAGAACCCCATGCCGGCCCGGATCGACGGCGCCACCCGCGAGTCTTTCAACTTCCTGGCACCCGAGCTGTCTCTCGGAGCGCGCGTGCCGCTCGCCAACCTCTGGCTGTTCGAGCCGCTGGTGAAGAAGCAGTTTTCGCGCGAGGCCGCCTCGGACGCCCGCATGCGCACGACCACGGCGGCCACCATGATCCGCGGCGGGGTCAAGGAGAACGTGCTCCCCAGCGAGGCCAAGGCCTGGGTCAACTTCCGCATCCTGCCGGGGGATACGGTCGCGTCCGTTCTGGAGCACGTGCGCGAGACGGTCGGGCCCGGCATCGAGGTGGCGGTCTCGGGCAAGATGGCCTCCGAGCCGTCACCCGCGTCCCCGGCGGACGCGGATTCCTTCCGCCTCCTCCAAACCACGCTGTCCCAAGTGTTCCCCGGAATGCTGGCCGCGCCCAATCTCCTCTCGGGAGGAACGGACACGAAGCACTTCCAGAAGCTGAGCGCGAACGTATACCGGTTCATCCCGGTGTCGGTCACGGCCGAGGATCTGGGCCGCATCCACGGCACGAACGAGCGGGTGAGCGTCCAGGATTACGCCGGGGCCGTGCGTTTCTACGCGCAGCTGGTGCGCAATGCGGCAGGCGGCTCGGGGCCGCCAAAACCGATGTAGGGGCGACCCTTGTGGCCGCCCTCCGGTCCGGGGCCACCACCGGAAGGGCACCCACAAGGGGTGCCCCTACACAGCAGACGTGTCAGGCCGTTAGAACTTGAACAGCGCGTCGAAGGCGGACCGGGCGTCGCCGGGATTGCCCTTGTTGGAGTCCTTGGCGAACTCCTGGGCCACCTTGGGGGTGAAGAGCGGGCATTCGTTGCGGGTGCTCTTCTTCAGGATCTTCGCCGGGACCTCTTCGAAGCGGCGGCACTCCCAGCGCACGGAGGTGTCGAAGGAGACGCAGTTGGTGCAGGTGTGGAGATCCTTGCCGCAGCTCATACAGGTCGCGTCGATGGGGACCTCGTCGAAGAGCGGCTGCTTTTCGCCGCACCTGGCACAGCGGAACACGTTATCGGATGGCGCGCCCAGCCCCCGGCCGCGAGGGCCGTCTTTTTTCTCCCGTGGACCCTGGGGTCCCCGGCCCCCCCCGGACCCTTGCGAGCCACGCTCGTCATCCTTATAGCCCCTCTGCCTGTACTTCGGTTCGTCGGACATGGGGCTAGTCTACAATGCTTCCCCATGGCGAAACTGAACAGCGCTCAGAGGAAGCACTTGCGCGGCCTGGCCCATGCGCTGAAGCCCGTGGTCCAGATCGGCAAGCAGGGATTGACGGAAGCGACGATCCGCCAAGCGGACGAAGCGCTGAACGACCATGAGCTGATCAAAGTCCAGGCTGCGGTGCCGCGCGAGGAGAAGCGCGAGGTCGCGGACCGCCTTGCGAGCGAGCTCGAGGCCGAAATCGCCGGGCACATCGGGCATGTGGTCATCCTGTACCGGGAGCATCCGGACCCGGAGGAGCGGGTGATCGAGATTCCGGCGGTTGTCAGGAAAGGACCAAAAGGACCTAAAGGACCGAAAGGACAGGAAAGACAGAACGGCCTTACTTAAGCCCCTGGTTCTTGCCCCCTCCTTCTCCATTGGCTAAGCTCCGCGGATGCTTAGACCAGCCCTGCGCCCCTGGATTCTGATCCTCCTGCTGTTCGTGCCCTCGGCGAGCTTCGCGGCGAAGAAGCCTGCGAAGGCCGAGGAGCCGAAGAAGGAAGCCGGCCTCTCCGATCCCGCAGGGCTCGAGGGGCTCAAGTACCGCGCCATCGGCCCGGCCTGGGGCGGGCGTGTGTCCCGCGCTTCGGGAGTCCCCGGCGATCCGCTCACGTACTACGCGGCCACGGCGTCCGGCGGAGTCTGGAAGTCGGCCGACGGCGGGTTCAGCTGGAAGCCGGTCTTCGACGACCAGCCGATCTCCTCGATCGGCTCGATCGCCGTGTCCCCTTCTGATCCCAACGTGGTCTACGTCGGTTCGGGCGAGGCGAACATCCGGGGAAACGTGGCGGCGGGCAACGGCATCTACAAGTCGATCGACGCGGGCAAGACCTGGACCCATGTCTGGAAGCAGGAGGGGCAGATCGGGACCATGGCGGTCCATCCGCGCAACCCGGACGTGGCTTTCGCGGCCGTGCTCGGCCACGCGTTCGGCCCCAACCCCGAGCGCGGCATTTATCGCACGAAGGACGGCGGCAGGATCTGGGAGCAGGTGCTCAAGAAGGATGTGGACACCGGCGCCTCGGACGTGGCCATCGATCCCTCGAACCCGAACATCGTGTTCGCAGGGCTCTGGCAGGCGCGGCGCCGGCCCTGGGAGATGACGAGCGGCGGACCGGGCAGCGGCCTCTATGTCTCCCGCGACGGCGGCGACTCCTGGACCCAGCTCAAGCAGGGTGAGGCCGGCCTCCCCGAAGGCACGTGGGGCAAGGTGGGGGTCGCGGTGGCGCCGTCCGACGGGCGGCGCGTCTATGCTCTGATCGAGGCCGAGAAGGGCGGGCTCTTCCGCTCCGACGACGGTGGCGAGAGCTGGACCCTCGCCACGCGCTCACGCGAGCTGCGGCAGCGCGCCTGGTACTACACCACGGTCACGGTCAGCCCGGGCAACCCCGACGAGGTCTGGGTCCCCAACGTGCCCATGCTCAAGAGCATCGATGGCGGCAAGACGTTCAAGCAGCTCTTCCTCAGCCACGGCGACCACCATGACCTGTGGATCGATCCCGGGAACCCGAAGCGGATGATCGGCGCGGACGACGGCGGAGTGGACGTTTCGAACGACGGCGGGGAGACCTGGAGCCCGGCGGTGCTGCCGATCGGGCAGTTCTACCACATCTCCGTGGACGACCGGACGCCGTTCCAGGTGGCCGGCGCGCTGCAGGACATCGGCACTGCGCAAGGGCCGAGCAACTCGCTGAGCTTCCGCGGGATCGTCAACGCCGACTGGCACGACGTAGGCGGCGGCGAAGCCGGCTGGGTGGCCTCGGACCCCTCGGACCCGAACATCGTCTACGCGGGCGAGTACCTGGGTATCATGACCCGTTACGACCATCGCATCGGGGAGGCGCGCAACGTCAGCGCCTGGCCGGACAACCCGTCGGGCTGGGCCCCCAAGGACATGCGCTACCGCTTCCAGTGGACCGCGCCCATCCACATCTCACCGCACGATCCGAAGACGGTCTATCACGGTGCCAACGTCCTCTTCCGCACGCGGGACGGTGGCCAGAGCTGGGATGCCATCAGCCCGGACCTGACCCGCGACGACGAGTCCAAGCAGCAATGGTCCGGCGGCCCGGTCACCGGCGACAACACCGGCGTCGAGACCTACTGCACGATCTTCGTCGTGGCCGAGTCGCCGCTCGAAAAGGGGCTGATCTGGGCGGGCAGCGACGATGGCCTCGTACACCTCACCCGTGACAGCGGAGGCAAGTGGGAAAACCTGACGAAGGACATCCCCGGCTTCCCCGAGTGGGGCACGGTGAGCATGATCGAGCCTTCGCGCTTCGACGCGGGCACGGCCTATCTGGTGGCCGACGCCCACCGGCTGGACGACATGCAGCCCTATCTCTGGAAGACCTCGGATTTCGGGAAGACGTGGAAGCGTCTGGACAAAAACCTGCCCCGCGACGTCTATCTCCATTCCGTGCGCGAGGACCCCGCCCGGAAGGGGATGCTCTATCTCGGCACCGAGCGTGGCGTGGCCGTGTCGCGGGACGATGGGGCCACCTGGAGTGGGTTGCGCCTGAACCTCCCCACCGTGGCCGTCCACGACCTCGTGGTCAAGGACGACAGCCTGGTGCTGGGCACCCACGGCCGGTCGGCCTGGATCCTGGACAACCTTTCGATGGTGCGGGCGCAGTCACCCGAGGCCATGGCCAAGGACGTTCACCTCTACCCCGCTGCGGACGCGGTACGCTGGATCTGGCATCGCGGCCCCCGCCTCACCGTCCGCGTGGGACAGAACCCCGCGGCGGGAGCCCCTCTCCATTACTGGCTCAAGGAGGAGCCCAAGGGGGAGGTGACGATCGAGATCCTGGACGCGGCCGGCACCCTGGTGCGCAAAATGAGCAGCGCCGAGCCGGAGCCCATCGGGTTCAGCGAGTACATGGAGGACGAGAAGGATTTCCAGAAGACCAGGACGCTCGGCAAGAAGAAGGGGCTGCAGCGCGCGGACTGGGACCTTGCCTGGGAAGGCGCGGAGCTGATCCGGGGAGGAATGCTGGATTACGGCTATCCGATCATCGGCCCGACCGCCCTCCCCGGCACCTACACGGTGCGGCTGACGGTGGATGGAAAGACCGAGGCCACGACGCTGAAGCTCCTGCCCGACCCGCGCTCGGCCGTGCCTCCCGAGGCCATGGGCGAGCAGCTCCGTTTCTCGCTGGAGGTGCGGGACGCGATCTCCCAGCTGGCCCGCACGGCCGAGCAGCTCCGCAGCGTGCGGCGCCAGGTCACGGCCCGGAACGACCTGCTGAAGAAGGACCCCAGGGCGGCGGACCTCGTCAAGGCTTCCGAGGCCTTCGTGAAAAAGCTGGACGCCGTGGAAGAGGGGCTGCACAACCCCAAGGCGGAGATCGCCTACGACATCCTGGCCATGAAGGGAGGCGCCGCGCCGTACTCCCGCCTCTCGCCACTCTTCGACAGTGTGAAGACGGGCGACGGCCCACCGACCCAGGGGATGAAGAACGTCTTCGCCGCGGTGAAGGCGGACCTGGACAGGCTGGAAGGCGAGTGGAAAGCGCTCATCGCCACCGACCTCGCCGCCCTGGAAGAGCAGGCCGAGGCTCTGGACATGCCGGAGATCTACGTGCCGTAGACCCTCACCCCCCGGCCCCCTCTCCCACACGCACTCACACCCGACCGGGAGAGGGGGAGACGGAAAAAGTCAGGAAAAAGAGGAAGGGCGGGGGCGCCCCTCTCCCGGGTGGGTGTGAGTGCGTGTGGGAGAGGGGGCGGGGGTGAGGGTCAGGCCTTGCCCCAGATCTCGCCGAGCGCGCGCTGGAAGTTGCCTCCCAGGATCAGCTCGATCTGCGGGTTCGTGTAGCCTCTCTTGATCAGGCCCTCGGTCAGCTCGAAGACCCGCCGCGGGTGCTTCAGGCCGAGCACGTTGTAGCGCGGGCGGACCCGGTTCGTGCGCGGATCGATGGCATCGACGTCCGCGTCGCTCCCGAGCCCGACGTGCTCGATCCCGGCGACGCGGATCACGTGCTCGAAATGGTCGAGGACATGATCGATCCGCGCCGGCTGGCCGCTCTTCACGAACGCCGGGATGACCGTGATCCCCATCACGCCGCCCCGCTGGGCCATCGCCTTGATCACCTTGTCCGACTTGCAGCGCGGATGGGCCACCAGCGCCCGGCAGTTCGAGTGCGTGATCAGGACCGGTTGGCGGGAGAGGCGGATGGCGTCCAGGCTCGTGCGCTCGGCGGAGTGCGAAATGTCCACCACCATGCCCACCCGGTTCATGGCCGCCACGATCTCCGCGCCATAGGAGGTCAGGCCGCCGTCCTGGGCCTCCTTGCAGCCGCAGCCCAGGCGGTTGCGCGAGTTGTAGGTGAGCTGCGACACCCGCTGGCCGACCTCGTGAAAGGTCTCCACGTCCGCGGCCGTCCGGAAGTGGTCGGCATTCTGAAAGCCGATCAGGACACCGATCTTCCCCTCCGCTCCGGCCCGCGCGAAGTCCGCGGCCGAGTCCATGCGGAGGAGGTACTGGGGATTGGCGCCGAGGAAGCGGTTCCAGCCCGTGGTCCAGCGCAGCGCCGCCTCGTAGGCGTTCGGCTCGTTGGGCTCCACGGCCGGGTGGAAGACCCGGACGCCGGTGCTCAGCAGCTTGAGGTAGTCGGCTTGGCTGAAGGTCGCGGGCGCGCGCTGCCAGCCGTACAGCTTCGGCCAGTCCAGCGTCAGGAGCCCGAGCATGTCGATCACCATCGACCGGCCAACGAGGTCGATGGCCCGGGCGGAAACGCCAGTCTTGGTATCGCCGGCAGCGGCAAAGAGATTGAACCGGCCCCGGTTGACCATCGGGGCGGCCAGAACTCCCGTGCCGGCGAGTAGACCCGCTCTGAGAAACTCCCTGCGATTCACTTCTTTGCTTCTGTCCTGTTAAGGTGGGGAAACTATACACGCTCTTTTCCGGCTGCGCCAGTACCCTCAATTACAATCGCTCGCTTACAATCAGGACTACGTCGCCCCAGTCCGTAGACCGCCACACACCCAGGGAGGCTTGCCTTGGACGCGCTGCGCCAGGATCTTCGATTCGCTCTCCGGCTGCTCCTCAAGAGCCGGGGGGTCACGGCTATTGCCGTGCTCTCCATGGCGCTCGGGATCGGGGTCAACGTCACCGTCTTCGGCATCATCCATGGCCTCCTCCTCCGGCCCTTCCCCTATGTGGAGCCGGATCGGGTCGTCGCCCTTTCGACGGAGCATCCGATCGTAAAGGGCCACTACGGCGCCTGGTCGTACCTGGACTATGTGGACCTGGAGAACGAGAACACCGTTTTCCAGGGGGTGGCCGCCCACCGCGGCGGAGGGAGCATGACCCTGGCGGGTCCCGAGGGACCGGAGAAGATCGAGATCGACGCCGTCTCGGCCGACCTGTTTCCCCTCCTCGGGGTCTCTCCGGCCCTCGGGCGCGGCTTCACCCTCATGGAGGACCGGCCGAGCGGACCGCTGGTGATCCTCCTCAGCCACGGCCTCTGGCAGCGCCGCTTCCGGAGCGATCCCGGCATCGTCGGCAGCGAGGTGACCGCCGGCGGCAAGCCGCACCGGGTGGTCGGCGTCATGCCTCCAGGCTTCGAGTACCCGGACCTCCGCCAAGCCTGGGTGCCGCTCGGGAGCCGGTGGGCCCAGGGCCCGCGGTCGATCCGCAACCTTCAGCTCAAGGCACGCCTGCGATCGGGGATCTCCCTGGAGCAGGCGCAGGACGAGGTGAACACCCTGTTGCGCCGCATGGAGGAGATGCATCCGGAGACCAACTCCGGCTGGCGTGCATCGGTGGAGCCGCTGCGGCAGAATCTCGCCCCGCCCGAGGTCCGGACCCCTTTCTTCATCCTGGCCGGAGCGGCCGCCTGCGTCCTGCTCCTCGCCTGCGTCAACGTGAGCAGCCTGCTGCTCGCCCAGGCCGGAGGGCGGCAGAAGGAGCTGGCGATCCGGGCGGCGCTCGGATGCAGCCGCGGCCGGATCATCCGCCAGCTCGTCACCGAGAATGTGCTCCTTGCCCTGGCCGGCGGCGCACTTGGCGTGCTGCTCTCGTCTCTGGGGCTCGACGCCGCCAGCCGTGCCCTTGCACCCATCCCGTTCTGGATGCGCTTCACCCTGGACGGTCCGGTCCTGCTCTTCGCGCTCGTGGCATCGGTGGCCTGCGGCCTGATCTTCGGGCTCGTCCCAGCCCGGCAGGCGGCGGGGATCGAGCTCCGCTCCATCTTCAAGGACGGAGGCGGAGGACGGCGCAGCAAAGGGCACAGCCTCCGGGCGATGCTCGTGGTCGGAGAGGTCGCAATTGCGCTGGTCCTGTTGATCGGCATGTCGCTCTTCCTGCGGAGCTTTTTACACTTGCGCAACGGCGACCCCCGTCTGGCCTCGCGCGACCTCCTCACCCTCTGGACGACGCTCCAGGGCGACGCCTACGACGACGTGAGAAGCCGGGCGCAGAGGGCCGAGGACGTCGCGCGGCGGTTGGCGGCGGTCCCGGGGATCGATGCCGTGGCCGTCGGATCGGTTCCCCTCTACGACACCGGGTCCCGAGGCCGGATCGCGCTCGCGGGGAGGACGTTCGCCGCTGGAAAGGAGCCCGTCCCGCTGGCCTCCGGCGTGACCTCGGGCTGGTTCCGCACCGTATCGGTCCCCCTCCTGCACGGCAGGGCCTTCACGGAGCGGGAATCCGCGGGCGGGGCCGCGGTCGCCGTGGTCAACCAGGCCTTCGCGCGCCGCTTCTTCCCGGGCCAGCCCGCGGTCGGGAAGCGCCTGCGCCTGCTCGACGAGGAGCGAGCGGGCTGGATGACGATCGTCGGCGTCTCCGGCGACCTGACGACGGACCCCTGGAAGCCCGCCGAGCCGCAGATCTACGTCCCTCCCTCCTACCAGCAGGTCCGCTCCATTGGAATCGTCATCCGTACCCAAAAACCCCGCGACGGCATTGTGGAAAGGGTAAGGAAGGAGCTGCGCGCTTCCGACCCCAGCCTGCCGCTCTACGACGTCTACACGATGGACGAGGTCCTCGACCAGTACCTGGCCGTCGAGCGGGCGGTCAGCGAAGCCTTCGCGCTCTTCGGCGCGATCGCGCTCTTCCTGGCGGCGATCGGGATCCATGGCGTGCTCTCCTGCTCGGTGAGCCAGCGGGTGCATGAGCTTGGCGTGCGGATCGCGCTCGGGGCGAAGCGCCGCCACATGGCGGCGATAGTGCTGCTGCGCGGCATGGCGCTGGCCCTGGCCGGAATCGGCCTGGGCCTCGCGGGAGCGCTTGCCGCTACCCATCTGGTAGCCGAGCAGCTCTACGGTGTCAGCCCGACCGACCTGGCGAGCTTCCTGGCGATTCCGCTCCTGCTCCTGGGAGTAGCGCTCGCCGCCTGTTGGGCGCCGGCCCGGCGAGCCATGGATGCGGACCCGGTCGAGGCAATCCGCAGGAAGTGACCTGGCCCCACCTTTGCAGAGTAAAGAAATACAGACGCCAGCACGGGTCTCAACCCTTTAACTACCTGCAAGGAGAACCTCATGGCGCATGATGAAAAAGACAAAGTCCATCCGGTCGGCAGTGGCACGGGTGCTGCGGCTGGTGCCGCTACGGGCGCTGCCATTGGTACCGCGGTAGGCGGACCGGTCGTCGGTACGCTGGTTGGAGCCGCTGTCGGAGCGGTTGCCGGAGGCCTCGTCGGCCACGGTATCGCGGAAGCTGTCAATCCCACCGAGGAGGACACCTACTGGCGGGAGAACTACAAGACGCGTCCCTACGCCGCCGAGAGCGGCCGCGACTACGAGCACTACCAGCCCGCCTACAAGTACGGCTGGGAGGCGCGGCAGCAGCACGCGGGCAAGAGCTGGGACCAGGCAGAGACCGACCTGGAGCGCGGCTGGGACAACGCCAAGGGCGCGTCCAAGCAGACCTGGAACGAGGCCAAGCACGCGACCCGCGATGCCTGGCACCGTGTCGAAGGCGCGCTGCCTGGTGATGCGGACCGCGACGGCCGTTAGTTAGTACCGGAATTCTCCTTGAGGCCCGGATGAGCGAACCTCATCCGGGTCTCTCTGTTTATAGAGGTTCTGCTACGCTGACACCCGAAGGAGGACTTCTGGTGTACGCAACAAGCATCCGCCTCTCTGTCCTGTTCGTCGCTTTCCTCGGCTTCGCAAGCCTTGCCCAGTCCGCCGTCTTCACGGTCGTGGGCGACCTGTCCGGCGTCGCGCTCCAACCCCAGCCGGGAGCGAGCGGCCTCGCCTTCCCCACGTCCGTCATCCATGCTGGCGACGACCGGCTGTTCCTCACGATCCGCGACGGCCGCATCGTCATCTACTCGAATGGCGCGGTGCTCCCGGCTCCATTCCTCGACATCCGCAGCCTGGTGGATACCGCGGGCGAAGGCGGGCTGCTTTCCGCGGCTTTCCACCCTCGCTTTGCCCAGAACGGCTTCGTCTTCGTCAACTACACGGACAAGGCCAGCTTCGACACGATCATTGCCCGCTACCAGGTCTCGGCCGGCAATCCCAATCAAGCCGACCCGGCGAGCGCCCGCGTGCTGCTCCGCATCGACCAGCCGTTCACCAACCACAACGGCGGGCAGATCCAGTTCGGGCCGGACGGCTACCTCTACATCGGCATGGGGGACGGCGGCTCGGCCAACGATCCCGACTGCCGGGCGCAGCGCAGCGACACCCTGCTCGGCAAGATGCTGCGCATCGACGTCGACCAGAACGTAAATTCTGCTCCGTTCCATGGCATCCCGGCGGACAACCCGTTCCGTGGGGGTGGCGGCATCCCGGACGAGGTCTGGGCCTCGGGCTTCCGCAACCCCTGGCGCTTCTCTTTCGACCGCTCCACCGGCGACCTCTACGTCGGCGACGTGGGACAGGGCCAGCGCGAGGAGATCTCCCGCCAGCCCGCGGACAGCAACGGCGGCGAGAACTACGGATGGAAGGTCATGGAGGGGACGCTCTGCTTCAACACCTCGTCCTGCCCGGGCTCGACGCCCCCCTGCAACTCGCCGGCGCTGACCATGCCCATCCTTGAGTATCAGAACGCGGGCGCCAACTGCTCGGTCATCGGCGGCTACGTCTACCGTGGCACCGGCGTGCCGCAGCTTGCCGGGCATTACGTTTTCGGAGACCTCTGCTCGGGGCAGATCTGGGCAGCCAGGCAGAACGGGGCCGGCACCTGGCAGGTGTGGACGGCCGCCGAGGTAGGGCAAAACCTGATCGCGTTCGGCGAGGACCGCCGGGGCGAGCTCTACGTGGCCACCAGCTCGACCCTCTACAAGTTCGAATCCACGGCGGGACCCGAGGAGCCGGAGGGTGCTGACAGCGTAGGGCTCTTCAATCCGGCGAACATGAGCTTCCTGATCAAGACATCCCTGGCTCCGGGTCCAGCGGACATCACCTTCAGCTTCGGCAAGCGCCGCAAGGGCTGGCTTCCCGTGGCGGGCGACTGGAACGGCGACGGCCGCGATACCGTCGGGCTCTGGGACCGCAGGAGCTTGAGCTTCCACCTCAAGAACTCGCTCTCCGGGGGTGCGGACGACGCGCGCCCCTTCATCAGGAAGGTCAAGGCCACCTGGCTCCCCCTGGCCGGGGACTGGAACGGCGACGGCCGCGACGGCATCGGCTTCTACGATCCGGACACCGGCACGTTCCGGTTCAAGCAGGACCCCACCACGGGCCGGCTCATGGGCCTGACCGTGCGCATCGTTGAATGGCAGCGGGGGATGATCCCCCTCGCGGGCGACTGGGACGGCGACGGCCACGACTCGGTGGGCCTGTTCGATCCGGACACGAACACGTTCCGCCTCCTGAACGGCCTGGCCAACGGTACTCCCGGCAATGCCACCGTGGTCTACGACTTCGGGGATGGAGCCACTCTCCTGCCTCTGGTCGGGGATTGGGACGGGGATGGGATCGACACGCCCGGTTTTTACAACGTGGGCTCGGGCGAGTTCTCCCTGACCGGGAAGACGGGCACGGTGACCGAGACGGTGTTCCAGCTCGGGGAGCCGGGGAGGGCTGCGGTGCCGTTGGCGGGGAGTTGGTAGACCCTCACCCCCCGGCCCCCTCTCCCACACGCACTCACACCCACCCGGGAGAGGGGGAGACGGAAAAAGAAGCGAGAGAAGATAAGGGCAGGGCGGGGGCGCCCCTCTCCCGGGTGGGTGTGAGTGCGTGTGGGAGAGGGGTTGGGGTGAGGGTTCCGGGGGTCGGCGCCCTAAAACCCCGGGACCGTCACGCTCTTCCCGTTGTGCTCAGGCCCCAGGGAGAGCAAGAAGGGAGCGGCCCGCTCGGCCCATTTCTCCGGCCCGGGGTAGCTCTTGGCCGACTGGCCGTAGCAGCTCTCCAGCAGCTCGGTGTGGATCACCCCGGGGTTGACCGCCACGGCGGCCACTCCCCGGGGGAGCTCCTCGGCCAGGGAACGGGTGAGCCCCTCGATCGCCCACTTGGTGGCGCAGTAGGGCCCGAGCTCCGAGGCCGTCGAGCGGCCCCAGCCGCTGCTGAAGTTCACCACCACCCCGCTACCCCGCTCCAGCATGGCCGGCAGGAAGTTGCGGATGATGTAGTACGTACCCTTCAGGTTCACGTCCACGACCAGCCCGAACTCCTCCTCCGGCACTTCCCAGAGGGGAGCGTTCGCGTTGATCACGCCGGCATTGTTGATCAGCAGGTCGGGGGGGCCGTGGCTCTCGAGGATCTTCTCGGACCAGGTCTGCACCTGGATGCTCGAGGCGACGTTGACCACCTCGAAGCGGTGCTCGGCGTCGAGCAGGCCGCGCATCTCCTCGATCCGGGCGCGGGAGCGGCCGCAGCCCGCCACACGGTGGCCCATCCCTGCGAGGCGCAGGGCAAGTGCGCGGCCCAGACCCCGGGTCACGCCGGTGATGACGACCGTACGGCCTTCGCTGCTCATTAGCGGCGCCAAGCATATCAGGCCATCTCGAAGTCGGCGATCACCGGCAGATGATCGCTCGCGACCCGGGAGACCTGCAGGCGGCAGCGCCGCACCGTGAGCAGCCGCAGCGGACCGCGGAAGTAGAGCCGGTCCAGCCCTCCCTGTGGCGAGAACGACGGGTATGTGGCGATGGCGCCGCGCCGCCCGGTCTTGCTGTCCGTGGCGCAGCGGAAGCCGAAGCCGTTGGTGAACGTCGGCCAGAGCAGCGACCGCCAGTCGTTGAAGTCGCCCCCCACCAGCATGGGCGTGCCCTCGGGCACCCCGCTGAACTCGTGGGAGCGGCTGAGCAGCTCGATCTGCTGCAGGCGCTCCCGGGCGGAGAGCCCCAGATGGAGGTTGAAGACCTCCAGCTGCGTCCCCTCCTTCACCTGCACGCTGGTGTGCTGGCAGCCGCGCCGGATCCAGCTCTGGGCCACCGACAGGTCGATGTTGCGTTCGCGCAGGATGGGGAAACGGCTCAGGGTGGCGTTGCCGTAGCGCCCCTTGCGCAGGCTCACGTTGTGCCCGAGCGCGAAATGGGGATAGCCGGCCCCCTGGGCCAGCTCCTGGGCGAGGTTCAGCTCCCGCGAGCGCGGCGCTCCCTCGTCCACCTCCTGGAGCAGGACCACGTCGGCCCCGTAATGCTGGAGGACCCTGATGATCCGCTCCGGGCGGAAGCGGCGGTCGACCCCGATCGCACGGTGGATGTTGTAGGTCAGTATCTTCAGCGGCAGAATTCAGCTCTTTCTTGCAGACGGCCGGCGTCTCCCGGACCGTCGAGTCCCATATAGTAGCCTCATGCCACCCCGGCGTCTCTCCAGGGACGACCTCCCCCTCCTGGCGGTCCTGGCGGCAGCCCTGCTGCTCTGGGCATGGGTCTGCGCTCCCGTGATCGCCGGAACGCGCACGTTCTTCCTGCGCGACGCCTTCACCACCCACCTGCCTTACAAGGCGTTCGGGGCCGAGCAGCTCCGCAAGGGGAAGATCCCCGCGTTCAACCCGACCTGGGGGCTGGGCCAGCCGTTCCGGGGTAACCCGAACGCGCTTCCGTTCTACCCCGGCAACGTCCTCTACCTGGCCCTCCCCTTCTGGAGCGCCTTCGGAGCCCATTTTGCCCTGCACTGGCTGATCGCGATGATCACCATGTACGCGCTGGCCCGAGGGCTCGGGTTGCAAAAACCGGGCGCGCTCCTCGCCGGGATCACCTACGCCGGCTCGGGCTGGATGCTCTCCGCCATGACTTTCTACAACCTGCTCGCCGTGGCGGCCTGGTGGCCGCTGGTGCTCCTGGGAGCGGTCTACGGGGGCCGGCGGGGGATCGCCCTGGGAGGGATCGCCTGCGGCCTGGCCCTGCTGGGCGGCGAGCCGGTGGCGGCGACGCTCGGCCTCGTGCCCCTGCTCGTGGTCGCGGTCCAGCACCTCGGCTGGAAGCGGGGCTTCCTCACGGCCGTGGCGATCGGCGCGGTGGGCCTGCTGATTGCGCTCCCCCAGGTGGTGGCGATGCTGCGGGTGCTCCCCTTCACTTACCGGGGCGCGCACGGCATGTCCGCGGAGCAGGCGGCGCACTTCACGCTCAATCCGCTACGGCTGGTCGAGCTGCTGGTCCCCTTCCCCTACGGCCGCCCCACGTGGCTGGGCCGCTATGGCATCTGGGCAGTCCGGGTCCTGCCGAACGTGCCGCTCTTCCTCACCCTCTATTCCGGGATCGTGGGGCTGGCCCTGGCGCTGCCCGGCTCCCGCAGCCGGCCGGCCTGGGCGGGTCTTGCGACGGGAGGCCTGGCGCTCGCGATCCTCGGCGGATACGCCGGAGACCTCCTCGCCAGCCTGAGCTTCGGGCTTTTCCGCTACCCGGAGAAGTTCCTGTTCTGGACGGCTCTCGCCCTGCCGTTACTCGCCGCCTGGGGGCTGGAGCGGGTGCTCGCGGGCGGACGGCGATGGACGCAGATCGCCGGGGCCGCCGGCCTTCTCTTCGTCCTGCTGGGAGCGGCCGTCCGCGTGCTGGCTCCGGCGGTGCTCGAGGGCGCAGGGCAGGGATTCCAGCGCCTGGGCCCGGCGCGGCACGAAGCCCTCGCGCTGCTCTCCATTCAAATCTCGTCCTGGACCGTGGCTCTCCTCGCGGCTGGAGCGGCTCTCCTGGTGGCGGCCTGGGCAGTCTCTAGAAAGACCCGCTGGTCCGCGGCGCTGATCATCGGTGCGCAGCTCGCTCTCCTGGCGCAGCTCTGGCCGCTGGTGGTGACCGACGAGACGGCCCCCTACAAGGAGCCGGCTCCCTGGGCGAAGCGGTTCGGACCAGGCGCTGCAGCGCTCAACACGGCGCTCTCGTTCCCGCCCTGGGGAGCCGATCCCGCCTATGTGCTGGAGTCCGGAACCCGCATCCCCCTGGAGCGCGCCACGGCGCTCGACCTCGATCCCGCCCCCGGCGTGCTCCACGGCCTGACCTACCCCTTTGCGCCCGATCTCGAAGGGATGCAGAGCCCGCTCTTCAGCCTGATGCTGTACAACCTGCCGCGGCTGCAGGGTCCGCAGCGGGCCAACTGGCTGCGCGTGCTCGGGCTGGACGCCCTCGTCCTGTTCGAGGACGTGGACATCCCGGGGCTCCGTCTCGAAGACCGAGCCACCCGCTTCGGTGTCGAGAGCCGCCTGTACCGGGTCGAGTCCCCGGCGCCGCGCGCCTGGTGGCCCGATGAGGTGCGCGTGGCGCAGAGCCCGCCGGCCGCGCTGTGGGCGGTGAGCAACATGCCGGACCCGATCGCATCCGTGGTCGTCTCCGAGCCCGTGGAGCACCGGCCGGGCGGCCGCGTGCACCTCCTCTCCGACGAGCCCGACCGCATCGAGCTGGAGGTGGAAGGGCCGGGAGGGCTCGCGATCGTGCGCCGCGCCTGGCAGCCGCTCTTCGAGGCGCGCGCCGGCGGAAAGGAGCTCCGCACCGTGCTCGTGGACCTGAACCTGATGGGGATCGAAGTGCCCGCCGGGAAGCACCGGGTGGTGCTGGAGGTGCCGGCCTGGCCTGAGATCGCGGCGGGGGTGGTGGCGGTGCTGGTGCTCGTGGGGGCGCTCCTGGCGCTGCTCCGCAGGACAGCTGTGTAGGAGCCCTCCTCGTGGGCATACGCGCTTAAACAGCCCTGTAGGGGCTGAACACGTCTAGCCTGGGGTTTCAACCCCAGGCTAGACGGGGGTCGCTCCTACAGAGCGAGCAAGGTTAGCGCCTATGCCTCTCGTGGGTGCCCTCCGGAGGGCGGCCACAAGGGCCGCCCCTACATTCGGACCAGGGAATCAGGGAGTGGGGGGCGCCGGGGGCGCCGACGCCGCGATCCCCTCGATATAAGACGTGTCCAGGACCTCGCTCAGCGGCGGATAGCCGGGGAAGAGGTCCGGGTACTGCTCCACTGCGATATCGCCGAACATCTTGTAGGTCTCACCGAACAGGTTCGGCGTGCCGCGCCTCACGCCGAAAAGCCGCAGGTTGTCATCGAGCGTGCTCATGGCCGAGCCGCCAAGCGCCACGGTGATGCCAGTCCGGTCGCGCTCGTTCACTCCCATGTAGTACCCCAGCCAGTAGTTCGTGTCCGCGCCCGGCTCGTCGTAGACCTCCGCGCTGATCTCCGAGGCACGGTGGAACACTCCGCCGTTGACCCGCACCTGATATGAGCCTTCGAAGATGGCCGAGAGCATGCTCTCGACCGTCGCGCGGTGGCTGCGCATCCACCTGTCGATGCCGACGATCACGTTCGGCACCTGCGCAAGGTCGTCCTCGCTCGAAATGATCGTGGCCAGGCCGCCTTTGTCCTTGACGACGATCACGTCCCCCGGCGTCCGGGTGACCACGGCGTCGACGCAGACCTTGCGCTTGTCGCCCACGAGCCGCCCCTGGTCGACCACCGCCCGGAGCTCGCAATGACCGTCAACGTACTGCTTCGCCGCAAAGAGGGGGCTCCATTCCCTGTCCCAGTTCAGGCAGTTGGGGTCATAGGTCCTCTCGTCCGGGTTGTTGCAGACGGCGTTGTCGCGCAGCCACTTCTGGGCGAGGTTCCAGCCGCCTTCGTAGAAGACGCCGGACACCAGGCCGCCGCGAGCGCTGGCCGGGTCCTCCTTCCAGCCAGGGGGGCCCATGAACTTGTCCTCGCCGCGGGAGTAGCCGGCCGAGCCCACGATCTTTGCCTGGTACCCGGGGCCGAAGCGCCTCATCGCGTCGTTGACCTGTTTGATGAACACGGCCGCGCCGTCGCCCGAGATGGCTACGAAGGGCGCGCCCTCGGCCGGGTCGACCTCTCCGCTCGCCAGCTTGTCCGCGTAGGTGATGAGGGCCGCCCGCAGGATGTCGGTGTCGTCCTCTCGGACCAGCTTGAGGTTGACGCCGCTCCGGCACATCAGGCTCCCCTTGGTCGCCTGCTTGCCGCCCACGGCGTAGAGAATCCCCATCTGGGCGTTCCAGACTTGATGCCAGAAGCGGACTTCCGGCAGGCCCGAACAGTCCGTCGTGGAGCCGGAGTCCGCTGCTGCCGGCGTGGCGTCGGAAGGGTTGGGAGGGTCGGGCTCGAGAAGTGGGGCGATCTCGTCTTTCAATCCGGGAGCGAATCGCCGGATGCTGAAGTACGCGGCGGCCAGCAGCGCCGCGACGATGAGGAGCTGCCCGAGCCGGGTGAGCTTCATCTCGTCAGTTGAGGCCGCCCAGCAGCTCGTTCATGGCCGGCTGCATGGACGCGACGAAACGTTCCGTCTCTTCGATCTGCTCGACCACGCTGCTCATGTAGCCGGCGACCTCGGTGGCGCTGAACTGCGATGCCGTCACGCGGGCGAGGATCACTTCGAACACGTCCAGGAAGGCTCCGAGCTGTGCCACGCAGGTCTGGTCGCGCTTCTGGCACTCCACCAGCAGGTCCCGCTGCTTCTCCAGGATGCCGACGTGCCACTCCCGCGTGCGCGCCGTGGCCGGCTCCTTCTTCGCCAGCTCGCGCAACCGTTCGACCTTGCGGTCGATCTCTTCCAGCCGCATGTCCACGGAAGGCGGGCCGGCCGGCGAGGAATCGGCTTCCTTGCCCTTCTGCTGCTTGGGCTTGGTGACCCGCTCCCAGCGGTTCTGCGCGAAGCCGGCGGGCGGAGGCGGCGGAGGCGTGGTCTTTCCCGCGGTCCCAGCCGCGGGAAAGGAGACTCCCGAGTCATCCATGCCGCCGGCAACCGGCCGGATGTTCGCCAGGATGTGGAGGTACATGACCCTCTCCCGCACGAAGTGCAGGTAGGCGGTCAGCATGTAGTTGAGCTGCTGGAGGATGCCGCCCGAATCCTCGCCCCGTTCCCGAAGGACCTTGGCCACCCGGTCGCGGACCTCCACCAGCCGGCGGTAGACCTGCATGTAATCCGGCAGGTTTCCGCGGCGGATCCAGTTGACGACCGGCGGCTCCAGGAGCTGGGCCTCGATCTTCTGGCGCAGGGCCTCGCGCTCCGCTTCGACCTTGGCCTCCTCCTCCCTGCGCTCCTCGTCCAGCACCTGCTTGTGCAGCGACTTGCTCGTCGAGGCGAAGACCGTCCAGCCGGTCGAGCCCAGGCCCCAGAGGATCAGCGGCAGCGGATTCGCGAGAGCCGCGGAAGCAGCCAGGCACACCGCGCCGGAGATCATGTTTCCCGGCGAGGTCACGGCCTTCTTGAGGCTTCTCTTCCAGAGGGTCTTCGCGTCCATCTCGCTCGGAGTCTACTTGCCTTTCGGGTCCGCCGGGGAGTAGAGCAGGTCGAGGAGCTGCTTCTCGACGGCCCGGAACTCGGCCGCCGACTTGAGCGCCACGTCGCGGACGGCAAAGTAGGGGACATCCACCTTGTGCAGGATGCGCGCCGGCCGGGAGGAGAGGACGTAGATCGTATCGCCCAGGTAGACCGCCTCGGAAACGTCGTGGGTCACGAAGAGGATGGTGTTGTCCTCCGTGCGCGAGACGTCCAGGAGGAGGCTCTGCATCCCCCAGCGGGTCTGCGGGTCGAGGGCCCCGAAAGGCTCGTCCATGAGCACGATCTTGGGCCGGTTGATCAAGGTGCGGGCGATGGCCACCCGCTGCTTCATGCCGCCGGAGAGGTCCTTGGGATAGCGGTCGGCGAATTCCGCCAGCCCCACCGACTGGAGGTACTTCTCCGAGCGCTCGTGGCGCTCCTGTTTGGGCACGCCCTGCAGGCGCAGGCCGTACTCCAGGTTTTCGCGCACGGTGAGCCAGCCGAAGGAGGTGTAGGCCTGGAACACCATGCCCCGCTCGCGGCCGACGTCCTCGACCGGCTCGCCGTCGACGAGGATCTCTCCCTGGGTCGGGGGGAGCAGGCCGGCGATGGCCTTCAGGATGGTCGACTTGCCGCAGCCCGAGGGGCCGAGGACGACCACGATCTCCCCGTGCCCGGGCTTGTCGGCGATGTCGAAAGAAACGTCCCGCACCGCCTCGGTCGCCCGGCCGGTGCGGTCGATGTAGGAAACGTGGAGGTTCGAAACCCTCAGCTTGGCCGTGCCCGCGCACGGCTCGTAGCGGTAGCTGCCGGCCTGCTCCTCTTTCGTGGGCAGGGTGACGGCGACGGTCCCCGGCTCGCCCACGGCGTCCGGGACGGAAGAGGCCTCGCTGCTCACGTCGCCTCCCTCCAGCGGAAGAGGATCGAGCTGATCAGGCGGATGAGGGTATCGGTGAGGAGCCCGATGCCGCCGATCACCAGCAGGCCGGCGAACGACCACGAGGCTTTATGGTGGGTGCGCGCGAGCTCCACCATGTAGCCCAACCCGCTCGGGTTCACCGCCTCGGCCAGGATGACGTAGGTCCAGGAAATGGCATTCATCACCCGGAACGAGTCGAAGATCTCGGGCAGCGCCGATGGCACGAGCACCGTGCGGATCACTTGCCAGCGCGAAGCGCCCAGGGTGAGCGCGGTCTGGATCAGCTCCTCCGGCACCAGCCGGATGGCCGAGACGACGACCGGCAGCAGGTAGACGAACACCCCCAGGAACAGGAAGGCGATCTTCTGCTCCTCGTAGATCCCGAACCAGAGGATGAGCAGGGGGATGAACGCCGAGATCGGCATGTAGCGCAAGGGGGCCACGACGGGCTCGAAGAAGCGGTTGACCACGTCGAACGACCCCATCAGGACGCCGAGCGGCAGCGCCACCGCCGAAGCGAGGAAGAAAGCGATCGCAATGCGCCGGGTCGAGACCAGGATCGACCCCCACAGGTCGTACTGAATGAAGAGCTGCAGGGTGCCGCGGACCGTCTCCGTCGGGGATGGCAGGAAGTCGGGAGGCGCGAAGCCGCCGTAGCTCAACAGGCACCAGGCGCCGATGACCAGCGCAGGGGCCAGCAGCCCCAGCGCCAGCGAGGCCGTCCGGGGCAGCGGCTCGCGCAGGGCCAGCAGACGGGATCTTCTCTTCCTCGCCATCAGCCTACTGAGTCGCCAGGACTACCTTGATGTCGGTCCGGCGGTTCAACTGGCGCCCCGCCTCCGTGGTGTTGTCGGCCACCGGGTTGTCCGAGCCGCGCCCGATGGTCTGGAAGCGCGCCCCTTCGATGTTGGGGAAGTTCTCCAGGATGTAATCCTTCACCGCCAGGGCCCGCCTCTCGGAAAGCGTCAGGTTCGTCCTCGCCGAGCCGGTCGCGTCCGTGTTCCCCTCGACCCGCAGGTAGGTGTTGCCGAACGAGGTCATGCTCTCCCCCAGCGCGTCCAGGACGATGAAGGAACCCGCCATGATCTCGTCAGATCCCGGGGTGAAGTGGATCTGGATCTGCTTGTTGATGATCGCGCGGTCCTTCTCCGAGGGGGCCTGGGCCGCGAGCTTCGGCTCCTCGACCCTCTGGCCGGGGTATTGCGCGGCCAGCACCTGGAGAAAGCGGGCATCCACCCAATCCTTGGCATCGACGGACCGGGTCACCAGCCCCTTCTTGCGCCAGATGATGAAAGCGGTGTCGAACAGGGTCTCGAAGTGCGCCTTGCCGCCGGACAGGCCGTAGAACTGGGCGTTGTCGGCGTACGGCGTGAGCTTCAGGCCCGAGAGCATGCCGGAAATGGTGTCGCTGTCGAGCTTCAGGGCCTTGCCGACGACGGCGTAGCTGCCCTGCGGGTCGGTCTTGACCATCTCGATCCCTTCGAGCCAGCCATGGACGAAGTCGCGCACCGTCTCGGGGGCGCTGTCGATGAGGTCCTGCCGCGCGATCAGGGTATCGGCGATGATGTTGGTCGCCGCGCTGGTCGACACCAGCACGTGCGCCTGGTCGCCACGCGCCGTCACGGCGCCCGAAAGGTCCGGCTCCCAGGTGACGGCGGCATCGACCTGTCCGGCCGTGAACATGGCCGCCGCGGCCGGAGCGTCCTGGGTGAAGATGATGTTCTTCTCGACGGTCGCCCGGTCGTCGGGGGACAGGCCGGACTGGGCGAGCAGATAGAGCAGCAGGAAGTGCGAGGGAGTGAACTGGGTGCAGGCGATCTTGCGCCCCTTCAAATCCTCGATGGACTTGATCGACGACAGGGAGACGATGCCGTCGCCGCCCCGCGACCAGTCCTGCATGAGGATCGACTTGCTCCCCTGGTTCTGCTCGGCGAGGATCGAGGCCTCGCGCGCCCAGTTGTCGACCGTGTCCCACATGATGTCCACGTCGCCCTTGCGGAAGGCCGCGAACTTGGCTGCGGGATCCTCGAGGAGCACGAACTTCACGTCCATCCCGAACTGCCGCCGGTAGCTCGAGCCCGCGTTGGGATCGAGGCCGTTGTTGAACACGATGCCGGGCGCATGGCCGGCCCAGGTGTTGATGGCCACCACCAGCGGGCGGTTGAGCTTGCCGCTGCCCAGGTCGGCCGCGGCGGTGACCCCTTCCGAGCCTCTGCCGCGCTCGGGATCAGGCGGAGCGCTCCCCAGACCCTCGAAGTCGCCCTTCTCCACCGTCTCCGTCTGCGCTGCATCATCCTTGTCTCCCACGGCCCACGTCTTCAGGCCGGGAGCGAAACGGCGGACGCTGAAGAACGCGGCCACGAGCAGTGCCACGACGATGATCATCTTCCCCAAGGGGGTGAGCTTCATTTTAGCTTCTCCTGTGCTGGTTACAGCAGCCTGGGCATACGGCTCGGTCCGGGGGCGGATTGTATCCCAACCGCCGGGAATGCCCCCAGCGGGGGTCCAGGACTGAATACGGCAAGGGGGCGGGAAGGTTGTGGGCTCACCCTCCCCGGTACCGGGGGGAGCTGCTGAGGGGTCATCTGGAACACCACTTCAAGCCGGAATAGGATACGCCTGGTGGGCGTCATGGTCATCATGTACGCCCCGCGGAACGGCTGAGGAGAGAGGCAATGATGAAACTATTGGTCGTTCCCGTGCTGATGCTTCTGTCGAGTTGCCTGATGGCGCTGGCGTGGCTCGGACACCTGCGCTATCGGGACAGCATCGGCTTCTGGACGGCCCTTGGCGCCAGTTGGCTGCTCGTCCTGCCGGAATACGTTCTCAATGTGGCCGCAACCCGGTTCGGATACGGAACCTACAACGGTGCCCAGATGGCCTCCTTTCACTTGGCCTTCGGCGTCGTCTGTGTCGCGCTCGTCTCTCGGTTCCTGCTTGACGAGCCCCTCGCGACCAGCCAATTGCTGGGGTTCGCCTTGTTGGCGGTTTCGATGGTCCTCATCACGTATCGGCCCTGAAGCAAGCCGGCAGGAACCTCCCAGCCCGCGGGTGGCATTGCTCCACCCGCGGGTTCTCCCACACAACCCGCGGCGAAGGCGGGTGGACAAAACCCGCGGGTTTCGCGTATCAACCCACCGGTTGGACCGTCCAAACGCCGGGTTGAGAGGCTCGCCAAGGCTCCGCCGCGCTAATCCATTCAGGCTGCTTCTCCGTATAACGACTCATGATGGCAACTCGGGAAACGAAATCCTTGCTCGTACCGGCTCTTCTGGCCCTTCTGCTCTGCGGACCGGCAGCGGCCGCAGAGGAAAAGGCAGAGGAAAAGAAGCCCGAGGCAGACGATAAGCTGCAGGTCTACGAGGCCATCGAGGTGACCGGCCGCGATTCCGACCTTCTCGGGATCTCCGACTCGGCCGGCGAAGGCGTCACCGGACGCACCGACCTGGAACGGCGTCCCATCCAGAGGCCCGGCGAGCTGCTGGAGACGGTGCCGGGCGTGATCATCACGCAGCACAGCGGCAGCGGCAAGGCGAACCAATATTTCCTTCGCGGCTTCAACCTCGACCATGGCACCGACTTCCGCGTCTCCGTCGACGGCATCCAGGTCAACATGCCGTCGCACGGTCATGGCCAGGGCTACAGCGACCTCAATTTCCTCATCCCGGAGCTCGTCGACAGGGTCCACTACAAGAAGGGGGCGTACTTTGCCGACGAGGGGGACTTCTCCGCGGCGGGCGCCGCCAATCTGGAATATGCCACGTCTCTGCCCGAGGGCCTCGTTCAGGCGACCGGCGGCAGCTTTGGATATGCCCGCCTGCTCGCCGCCGACTCGATCGAAGCCGGCGGCGGCCAGCTCCTCGGCGCCGTGGAAGGCGTTCGGAACGACGGCCCGTGGGACCGTCCGGAAGACTTCAGCAAGATGAACGGCCTGCTCCGCTACAACCGCGGCGACATGGCCCGGGGGTTCACGGTCACGGCCATGAGCTACGAAGGGGATTGGCGCTCGGCCGACCAGATCCCGCGCCGGGCCGTCGAGCAGGGCCTGATCTCCCGCTTCGGCTCGCTCGACCCTTCGGACCGCGGGAGCTCTCACCGCTACAGCCTGTCGGCCGAGATGCGGCGGGGCGACGAGCGTTCCCTCACACGGATCATGGGCTATGCGCTCGACTACCGCCTCTCCCTCTTCTCGAATTTCACCTACTTCCTCGACGACCCTGTCAATGGTGATCAATTCGAGCAGTCTGATGACCGCTTCGTCGCCGGGCTTCAGATGGACAGGCAGTGGGCGCTGAGCTGGCGCGAGCGGGAGGTCGAGCTGGCGGCGGGCCTGCAAGCGCGCGGGGACGACATTACGAACGGCCTCTTCCATACCCGCGAGCGGGAGCGGCTTTCGACGGCACGCCAGGACGATGTCCGTCAGCTCGGCGCCGGCCCCTATGTCCAGGCGCGCGTGCGTTGGAGCCCCTGGCTGCGCACCGTCACCGGCCTGCGCGCCGACTACTACCGCGCCGACGTGGAGAGCAACGTGCCCGAGAATTCGGGGACCGAGGACGATTTCCTCCTCAGCCCGAAGCTTTCCTTCGTCCTCGGCCCGTGGAAGAAAACCGAGCTGTACCTGAACTTCGGAAATGGTTTCCACAGCAACGACGCGCGCGGCTCCACCATCCGGGTAGACCCGCGGACGGGTGAGCCGGTCGGCCGGGTCGATCCGCTGGTGCAGGCGAAGGGCGCCGACGTGGGCATCCGCACGGAGGTCGTTCCCGGCCTTCAGGCCGCGGTCACGGCCTTCGGGCTGGAGATGGATTCCGAGCTGATCTTCATCGGCGACGCGGGCGGCACCGAGGCGAGCCGCCCGAGCCGGCGGACGGGGATCGAAATCCAGAGCTTCTGGCGTCCGCGTCCCTGGCTCTCGATCGATGCCGACGGCGCCTTTTCGAAGGCCCGGTTCACGGACGGCGATCCAGCCGGAGACCGCATTCCGGGAGCGATCCAGACGGCAGTCGCGGCCGGAGTCTCCGTGGAGGGCCTCGGCAACACCTTCGGCGCCCTGCGGGTCCGCCACTTCGGCCCGCGCCCATTGATCGAAGACGGTAGCGTCCGGTCGAGCGCCTCGACCCTGGTCAACGGCACCCTGGGCTACGACTTCGGCAACGGCCTCCGGCTGGCAGTCGAGGGCTTCAACCTGCTGGATGAAGACGCGAGCGACATCGATTACTTTTACGAGTCGAAACTGCCCGGCGAAGCGGAGCCGGTGCAGGACATCCATTTCCATCCAGCCGAGCCGCGGTCTGCCCGGCTCGTGGTCGAGTGGAGGTATTGAAATCGATCACAGCGCGGAGCGGAGCTAAAACAAAGCGTTCCAGCGGCTCTCGAGCTCTCCCCGGCCCACCTTTTCCCGGACTGGGAGCTGCAGCGACAGGTCGAGGAAGAGCCGCTCCGTGGCCACGTACTGCAGCCCGGGCGCGAGGAGCAGAGCCGAGCGGCCCGTCCCGGGGAGGACGAGGCCGCGGAGCCGGTCATCCTCCGCATCCAGGATTGTCGCCTCCAGGACGGCGAACACCTCGCCATACACTCACATCCCGCACAGGTAGCCGGTGACGTCGAGCTCGATGCGCTGGACTTCAGCGGTCCCGACAACGGGCAAAATCACAAGGGCCATCCCCGCAAGGGCGAGGGCCCGCACAAGCTTTGTATTCATTGACCTGACCTCCTGGCCGTCGAACGTCATGCTCCCCCCGCCGCCTGAAGCCAGCGGGGCACGGCTGCGGACGTTTCAGATCCGGGAGAGTCTGGGGACGTGGAGGATGCCCCGGAGATCGGGGGACGGAGCTTCCGTCTCGTCCTCGTAGGCGAGGCGGGAGCCTTCGATCGGCTGGAAACTAGACGGAGGCGGATCCGGCAGGGTCGACGCGGCGTGGAAGCAGCAGACGGAAAACCCGGTCGCCGGGATGCTGCAGGCACTGGTCCGGCTCTCGCAGCAGGAAACGGCGAGGGCTACGACCGGCCAGAGGACTCCAAGAGCCAGGAGAATCAGGAACAGCCGAGCCAGAAGACAGCGCCGCATGAGGCGATGGTAGCACTCCCGGGCGGGCTGGAAGCATGGCCCAGAAAACCAGCTATCTGGCATAATGGGCCCATGAAGACGACGCTGGATCTTCCCGATGACTTGGTGCCGACGGTGCGCAGACGCCTTGAGCTTCCGCTCGTCGAGTGTGCTCACGAAGCCCGGCCGGGCGACGAGATGACCCCGGAACGGGTAGCCGAGGCGTTGCTCGACGAAGAGGCCCCAGTCCGCTGGCACGGAGCTTTCGAGGGTACAGGGCCGGGGCGTCTCATGGCCCCAGGCACCACCAAGGCCGCCAGGATGTCGTAGCCCCTCCTGGTTCAAACCCGTGGCCCAGGGATGGTTCTGGGATGTAACAACCTACCGTGGGGAGACGCCCCGACCTGGTTCACCCGGCAGGATCGTGGTAGCGGACTGGGGCATCTCTACCGAATCACACCGCCTTTGCATACCCGAAAAAACCGGAACGCGTACTAGCCCCCGAGCAGTTTCCCGGCCACGAATCCGAGATAGCCCGCCATGAGGCAGGCCACCAGCATGACTCCAACGTAGGCAAACCCGAGGAGCCAGGCGTCTTCCTGAAGGAACCGGAGGGTTTCGTAGTTGAAGGCGGAGTAGGTCGTGAATCCTCCCATGACACCGGTGGCAAGGACCAGGCGGAGGGTCGACGCATCGGTTGACAGGCCGATCTGCATCAGCAGGCAGAGGAGGAACGAGCCGATGACGTTGACCGCCAGTGTCCCATACGGAAATCCGGGGCCGCTGATCCGGAGCAGCCAGCCTGACAGCAGGTAGCGCGCTCCCGTGCCGATCGCTCCGCCAAGACATATCAAGAGAAAGCGCGCCATGATTCGTTCCCTCAGCCTTTCCGCAGCAGCAGGATCCGGAAAGCCCCGCCAAGCATGGCCGGCTCGTCGTGCTCGATTCGCAGCGGCGCGCCCGAGCGCTCCAGGATGTCGCCCAGCCGGCGGTTGATGTCGGTAAACAGCGTCCGCGTGACAGTGTTCGCGATCCTTCGCGGCAGGCGGGGATGCGCGCCGTCGGGCAGGAACTTGTCGAAGACGGCGATCCTCCCTCCAGGCTTCAGCACCCGTGCCGCTTCGCGGAGGCAGGCGGCGGGGTCGGGGATCACCGCCAGGATCAGGTGGAGGATCACCGCGTCAAAGCTTTCGCTTGCCAGATCGAGTGCCTGCCCGTCCATCACCCGGAGCTCGATACCGGGGCGCACCCGCGGCCGGGCCCGGTCGAGCATGGCGGGCGTCAGGTCCGTCGCCAGGACGGAGGCGCCTTCCGGGATCAGCGGCAGATCGGCGCCCGTGCCCGCTCCCACCAGCAGCACCCGCTCCCCCGGCTGAAGCCCGAGGAGGGCGATCGAGCGCCGGCGTTGCCGCCCGAAACGGGCCACGAAATCATAGAGGGGAGCCCAGAGGGTGTATCGCAGCCGGTTCCAGGTGGTGAGGCTCATTGGCGGGGCAGTTTACCCTGGCGGTAAACGCTCCTCCGAAAGCGGGGTCTTTAGAGAGCGCGGCTCGTCTGTCATATGATCGTGGAATCCCGGGGAGGTCGTCTGCATGTTGAAGTTTTTGCCTCATCTCGCCGCACGTGTGCTCGCGCTCGTTCTTTTCAGCCTTTCCCTGGACACCGCGCACGGCCAGACCGCGGCGCTGGTGCGCGACATCAACACCACCGGCCGCAGCGTGGCCTACTCGACGCCGGATTCGTTCTATTCCACGGGCGGGAAGCTCTTCTTCTTCGGCCTCGGGTCCCGCGTCACGGGAGTCTGGGCGAGCGACGGGACCCCGGAGGGGACGACGCTTCTCGCGGACATCTGCTCCAATGAAAGCTGCCAGGCGTCGTACCCGTTCCTCGGCGACCTGGGGGGTACCGTCTTCTGGGTGGGCACGACGGAGGGCATCCTCCGGCGGCTCTGGCGCTCCGACGGCACCCGGGCAGGGACCTTTCCCCTGACCGGACCCGGCACCGGCATCCCGTCTACCGCCATCTTTCCCGGAAGCCCGACCTACGCGTTCTTCAAGGGTGCCTTCTACTTCCAGGGGTGCCAGGATGAATTCGAGTCCAACTGCCAGAGAAGCTACCGCAGCGACGGCAGCGCGGCGGGCACCGTCGAGATCGAGCCCCTGGGAAGCCGCTTGATCGCCGTTGGCGACCGGCTCTTCTCCGCCTCCGGGACTTTCGGCGGGCCCTGGGAGCTCCGGGCCACGAGCGATCCGTCGGCCGGCAGCACCGTGCTAGCGCAGTTTGTCTCCGAGCCGAAGCGGCTTACCGCCGTGGGAAGCCGGCTGTTTTTCACCGCCGCGGCGCCCCCTCAGGAGCCAGAGCAGCTCTGGGTCAGCGACGGCACTGTGGCGGGCACCCGTCAGGTGACCGGCTTCACTTCGGTCAATCCCTTCGACAGTCTCTGGGACTGGCTCGAGCAGGCCGGAAACCGGGTCTACTTCGTGGCCGACGACGGGGTTCACGGACTCGAGATCTGGGTGAGCGACGGCACGGCCAAGGGTACCCGCCGGGTCACCGAGCTCAGCGCCTTCACCCCGTTCCCGAGGACCCCCACGCTGGAGGAGGTGAACGGCCGTCTCGTCTTCGCAGCGGTGGATGACGATGGGCTACGGCTCTGGGCCGCCGGGGCCACCCCCGAATCCACGGTGCAGATCCTGTGCTCCTCGTGCGATCTCCTCGCGGACCCCGTCCTGGTGAAGGCGGGAGGACGGGTCTTCTTCCAGGCCGGCGACCCCGGGCACGGGGTCGAGCTCTGGAGCACCGACGGCACGGCCGCCGGCACGGGCCTGACCGTGGACCTCCGGCCCGGCCCGGAGGACTCGATGGCCCAGGCCGACCAGTTGCAGCCCTGGCCCGGCGGCCTCCTCCTCAGGGGGGCCCGGGATGCCACCCACGGGCACGAGATCTGGCTGGGCGACGGCACCGCGGACGGCCTGCGGAGAGCCACCGACTTCGCGGACGGCCGGGCCCTGGATCCGATCTATCACCTCCCGCCGGCCATACCCTTCCAGGGCAAAGCCTGGTTCAGCGTCAACCTGTCCCTCGCCGGAGGGCTCTGGTCCACCAGCGGCGACCCGTCGAGCACCCGCCTGGTGGCCCTCCTCAACCACTCCGAGCCATTCGCGTCGCCGACGTCCTTGACGGCCGGCGGCAGCTCGCTCTACTTCTGGGCCTACGACGGCAGCGGCACCAGCCTCTGGGCCACCCAGGGAACGTCCGCCAGCACGGTCAAGCTCAGCACGGCAGTCGAGCTCAGCGACTCCGAGGTCGTGGCCGCGGGCGGCGGCCTGGTGTACTTCCTGGTGAATGAGACGCTCTGGAGGAGCGACGGCACGGTGGCGGGGACTTTCGCGCTGAGGTCCCACCCGCATCTGTCCGAAAAGGGGGCGATCTTCCAGGGCCGCCTCTACTTCACAGTCTGGAACGAGCTCTGGATGACGGATGGCACGGTCCCAGGCACACAGGTAGCCTTCCGCCACGAGCACGTCCAGTCGCCGCTGGGAACGCTGGTGGCCAACGGCGCGATCTATTTCACTGCCGTCGACCAGGACGGGCACAGTGAGCTCTGGCGCAGCGACGGCACGGAGGCGGGGACCGTGAGGCTCGAGGTGCTCGCGGGCACGATTTCCTCCCTCACCCCATCCGGCTCGTCCCTCTACTTCTCCGGGAACGGCTACCTCTGGAAGTCGGACGGCACGGGGACATCGCAGATCCTCGACGGCTTCGAAGGATCGCAGCCCCAGCAACTGACCGCTGTCCCGGGGGGCATCGCCTTCTACGGCAGCAGCACTGAAGGCCTCAGCCTCTTCCGTTCCGACGGCACCGCCGCCGGCACCGTCCGGCTCCATGCGTTCGAGGCCGAGGCCTCCCGGCCGGTGCCGATGGAGGTCGCCGCCATCGGCGGCAGGCTCTTCTTCTCGGGCTGGGACGCCATTCATGGCTACGAGCTGTGGACGAGCGACGGCACCGCCGCCGGTACGGCGATCCTGCGCGACCTCTACCCGGGCTGGCGCTCCTCGCTGCCTCACGAGCTCATCGCGGCAGGAGGGAGGCTCTTCTTCGTGGCGCACGACGGCGCTCACGGCAACGAGCTCTGGCAGAGCGACGGCACCGCCGCCGGCACCCGGCTCGTCCAGGATCTCTACCCCACCGCCGACTCCTCCAACCCCGCTCAGCTCACCGTGGCCGGAGACAACCTCTACTTCGTCGCCGACGACGGCCTCACCGGCTTCGAGCTCTGGTCGTACCCGCTGACCGCCGGCCCCGGCTGCCAGCCTTCCGCAAGCCGGCTCTGCCTCAACAACGGGCGTTTCCAGGTCGAAGCCGCATGGAAGGACTTCCAGGGCAACCGCGGCAACGGCCAAGCCGTGACGCTCACTCCCGATACCGGTTACTTCTGGTTCTTCAGCCCGGCCAACGTCGAAGCCGTGCTCAAGGTGCTCGACGGCCGCGGGCTCAACAACCATTTCTGGACCTTCTACGGCGCCCTCTCCAGCGTCGAGTACCACCTGACCGTGACCGATACCCAGACCGGCGCGGCCAAGCGCTATTACAACCCGCCGGGCCAGCTCGCGAGCGTGGGCGACACCAACGGCTTCGGCCCTCTCGGCGCGTTCTCCTCCAAGGTTCTCGAACCGCTCACGTTGATCGATTCGCGCGTCGCTCCAGTGACCGGTCCCTGCCTGCCCACGGCCGAAAGGCTGTGCCTGAACGGCAGACGCTTCGCCGTCGAAGCCAATTGGAAGGATTTTCAGGGCAAGACCGGAGCCGGCAAGTCCACCGTCCTCACCAATGACACTGGCTGGTTCTGGTTCTTCGACCCGGCCAACGTCGAGGTCATGATCAAGGTCCTCGACGGCACCTCGCTCAACGGCAAGCACTGGGTTTTCTACGGCGCCCTGTCGAGCGTGGAGTACACGATCACCGTGACCGACACGCAGACCGGCGTGCAGAAGATCTATAAGAATCCCAGCGGAACGCTTGCGAGCGTGGCCGACACCAACGCTTTCTAAGAAGGGAATCAGATGAAACGCGCCCGCTCCGCTGCCCTGTTCGTTCTCTTCGCCCTTTCCCTGGGCTCCGCGCAAGGTCAGACCGCGTCCCTGGTGCGGGACATCAACGAGGGACGCATACCGCCTGGCGATTCTCACCCGGGGCGGTTCCATGCCGCCTTGGGGAAGGTCTTCTTCACCGCCCTGGCGGAGCTCTGGGTCACCGACGGCACGGACAGCGGCACGCGGTTCCTGGCCGACCTCTGCTCTGGAGCCTGCCCGAGCGATTTCGGAATCCTCGGCAGCGTTCCCGGGGCGCTGCTCGCGCTCGGCGGCTCGGAGACGCGGCTCCTGCGGACGGACGGGACCGCGGCAGGGACCTTTCCCCTCACCGGACCGGAGCTCGGGGTCGAGGTCGTCGCCAGCCTGGAGGAGGGGCTTCGCCTCTTCTCCGGGGGCAGCTTCTACTTTTCCGGCTGCGAACCCGGCCCGGACGGCAGATGCGGCCTCTGGAAAACGGATGGCAGCCCTGCCGGAACGGTTCCAGTCGTGATCACGGGGCCGTTCTATCCCGCGCTGCTGACCCCATTCGGCGACCGGATCGCCTTCATGGCCGGCGACACGCTGTGGATCAGCGACGGGACCCCCGCGGGGACCTCTGCCGTCGTGCCCTTCCATGACGCCAGGGTCGAGCGCATCACCGCGGCGGCCGGCAAGCTCTTCCTCGTCGTCGACCGGCCCCGCGAGGGAGAAGAGCTCTGGGTCAGCGACGGCACGGAAGCCGGCACAAAGCTCCTCAAGGAGCTGGCCCCGAGCCAGGACGCGAACCGTTGGCTGAAGCAAGGCCAGCGCGGCGTCTACTTCCTCGCCGGAGGAGGCTCCCAGCCCGCCCCTCTCTGGTTCAGCGACGGCACGCCGAATGGCACGCGGCTCGTGACCGACTCTCCTGTCGAATACGCAGACCAGCTGGAGGAAACCGGGGGCCGCCTCGTCTTCCTGTCTCGCGAGTCCTCGACGTACTTCCTCCGGACGGCCACCGCCGATCCCGAGGTCTCACCGGTGCTGCTGGAATCGGAGCTCTCTCCAGCTCTCTTCAAGGTGGGCGACCGGGTCGTCCTCGTCGTATGGGGCAGAGCCGGCCAGGAGCTCTGGACCACCGACGGCACGCCGGCCGGCACCCGCCTGGTCCTGGACATCTGCCCGGGCGGATGCTCCGGCGTCTCCGAGACGCCCTTCCCCTCGCCCGGGGGCCTGCTGTTCGTCGGCAACGACAACCAGAACGGAAGCGAGATCTGGACGAGCGACGGCACCGGCCCGGGGACCCGCCGCCTCACCGGCCTGCCCGGCCATTACCTCCCCTATGCGAGCAACTCCCCCGGGGCCGTGCTCCTCGGGAACAGGCTTTTCTTCGGCGCGCACAGCGCCTATGGCATCGAGCTCTGGGTGAGCGAGGGGCCCGACGACACCCGCCTGGTCACCAACATCGCCGGCGACAGCGCGGGCTCGGACCCGCGCGACCTCCTTCCGCTCGGCGACCGTCTCTTCTTCACCGCCTGTGACGGAGTCAGGCGCACGGTCTGGACAAGCACCGGCGAACGGGAAACGACGTCTTCCCTGGGGCCCGCCACCGGAGACCTCTGCGGCTTCTACGAAGAGCCGGAAGGGCTGGTCGCCGCCGGCGGGCAGGCCTTCTTCCGCACCGAGGACGGCGAGCTCTGGAGAACGGACGGAACCCCCGGGGGCACACGCCAGCTCGCTACATCGGTCTACGGCATCGCGCCCCTGCACGGCCATCTCTACTTTGTCGTCTGGAGCGGCGGCAAGGCCACGCTCTGGAAGACGGACGGAACCCAGCCCGGCACCGTCGAGGTGCTCGATGTCGCCGGGGCGGTCGGCGGGTTCGGCCTCACCGCCGTCGGCTCCGAGCTCTACTTCGCCGTCCTCGATCCCGGCGCCGGGAACACCCAGATCTGGAAGAGCGACGGCACGGCGGCCGGAACCCGAAAGATCGCGGCCGTCGAGGGCTCCTACGAGGACGACGAAACGCCTGGTTTTCTTCGCGCCGGCTCATGGATCTATTTCCTCGATGGCACGTCCGGCAGGATCTGGAAGACGGACGGCACCGAGGCCGGGACCTCCCCGCTGGAGCCTCTCGGCCAGGATTACGTCGGTCCGAGCAGCCTGACGGAGCACGGCGGGCTCCTCTATTTCCTGTCCAGCGCCAGCACCCTGCCGCAGAGGACCCTGTGGCGGTCGGATGGCACGGCGGCCGGGACCCTGCCGGTCAAGACCTTCGCGGTCCCACGGACGCATCATCCCCTTCCCGCTGTCCTGACCTCCTTCGCCGGCCGGCTCTTCTTCACGGCCTACGACGCCCTCCATGGGGTCGAACCCTGGGTG
Organism: uncultured Holophagales bacterium; assembly: GCA_963741305.1. Classification (GTDB taxonomy): domain Bacteria; phylum Acidobacteriota; class Thermoanaerobaculia; order Multivoradales; family UBA5704; genus DATMER01. The sequence goes on from CAVUHL010000003.1 coordinate 3,129,990, forward strand.
AGCGACGGCTCCACCGGCGGAACCGTCCTGTTGAAAGACATCTTCCCGGGCGAAGAGTCCTCCTTGCCGGACGGGTTCACGGCCGCGGGAGGAAGGATCTTCTTCGCAGCCAAGGACGATGTCCACGGCTCCGAGCTGTGGCAGAGCGACGGGACGGAAGCAGGGACGAAGATGGTCCAGGACATCGCCCCCTTCGTCCAATCCTCCAGCCCCTCCGACCTCACCGCTGCCGGAAACCGGCTCTACTTCACCGCCGACGACGGCGTCACCGGCCGAGAGCTCTGGCTCCTTCCCCTGGCGGAGGCCGGCTGCACGCCCTCGCCCGGCCACCTGTGCCTGGGCAAACGCCGCTTCCGGGTGGAGGCCTTCTGGCGGGACTTCCAGGGCAACCAGGGCACGGCCAAGGCCGTGGGCCTGACCGCCGATACCGGTTACTTCTGGTTCTTCAGCCCCACCAACGTCGAGGTCATCCTCAAGGTGCTGGATGGCACCGGGGTCAACGGCCACCGCTGGGTTTTCTACGGCGCGCTCTCCAGCGTCGAATACACCCTCACCGTGACCGACACCCAGACGGGGCTGACCCGGCGCTACTTCAACCCCATGGGCCAACTCGGCAGCGTCGGGGACACCACAAGCTTCGGCCCGCTCGGCGCCTTCTCAGTAGCCGAGCCTGCCGTCCAGGCAGAAGAGAAGACAGTGGCAGCCGGCCCCTGCGAGGCAACAACCGAAAGGCTCTGCCTCAACGACCAGCGCTTCGCGGTCGAGGTCGCCTGGAAAGACTTCCAGGGGAACCAGGGCAAGGGCAAGGCGGTCAACCTGACCGCCGACACCGGATACTTCTGGTTCTTCGATGCAGCCAACGTGGAAGTCGTGATCAAGGTCCTCGACGGCACCTCGCTCAACGGCAAGCACTGGGTTTTCTACGGCGCCCTGTCGAGCGTGGAATACACGATCACCGTGACCGACACGCAGACCGGCGTGCAGAAGATCTATAAGAATCCCAGCGGAACGCTTGCGAGCGTGGCGGACACCGAGGCGTTCTGATCACTTTTGCGGGTGCAGCCTCTGGTGCACCCACTGATAGAAAGTCGGCAGCGCGAGCAGCGTGAAGAGCGTCGAGGTCACGAGCCCGCCGATCATCACCACCGCCAGGGGGCGCTCGATCTCGGAGCCGTGCAGGTTGAGGACGAGCAGCGGCAGCAGGCCGAGCATCGCCGTGCCCGCCGTCATCAGCTTGGGCCGCACGCGGCCGATCGATGCCTCCCTGAGGGCGTCTTCGAAAGGCCGCCCCTCCGCGATCAGCGAGCGGGTCTGCGAGACCAGCACGAGGCCGTTCTGCACCGCGATGCCGAAGAGGCCGATGAGCCCCACCAGGGAGGAGACGTTCCAGGTCTCCCCCGCCAGCCAGAGGGCGACGATGCCGCCCACGAACGCGTCCGGCAGGGTGGCGAGGATCACCATCGTCTCGGCGAAAGACCCCAGGGCCAGGTAGAGGAGCACGAGCACCGCCAGCAGGGCCACGGCGATGGCGAGGCCCAGTGAGCGCAACGCCCGCGCCTGGTTCTCGACCCGGCCGCCGATGTCGAAGAAGTAGCCCGTGGGCAGCTTCAGCCCCTCGGCCAGGCGCTCGCGCACCTCGGCGGCCGTGCTCCCCAGGTCCCGGCCGGCGACGCTCGCCTCCACCGCGATCCGGCGGCTCCCCGCCTCGCGCTGGAGGGAGGAGGGCCCGAAGGTGCGCTCCACCCGGGCGAGCTGCCCCAGGGGGATCCGGGTCCCGTTCCGGCCATCGATCAGGAGAGATCCCAGGGCCGAGAGGTCGCCGCGCCGGTCGTCCGCGAGCCTCACGACCAGATCGAAGCGGCGCTGCCCCACCCAGACCTGCGAGACCTCTTCCCCGGCGAGCCCGATCCGGAGAGCGTCGATCACATCCGCCGGGGCGAGGCCCACCCGCGCCACGGCCTCCCGGTCGACCGTGATCCGGACCTGTGGCAGGCCGGTCAGCGTCTGGGCGCGCAGGTCGGCGATCCCCTCGACGTCTTCCATCAGCTCCCGGGCCTCCCCGGCCAGGCGGACCAGCCGGTCGAGGTCGGGGCCATAGATCCGGACCTGGATGTCCGCGGGAGTGCCGCCGAGGCCCTCGTCGATCCGCATCCCCAGGGGAGTGGTGAAGAGCACTGCGACCCCCGGGACCTTCTCCAGCTTCTCCCGCATCTCCTCCTCCAGCTCCTCCAAAGGCCGGGTGCGCTCAGGCTTGAGCACCACGAGCACGTCCGAGATCACATGCGGCATCGGATCCTCGGTCCTCTCGGCGCGGCCGGTCCGCCGCACGACCTCGCGGACCTCCGGGAACTTGCGGAGCACGTCCTCCACCCGGTGATTGCGGCGGTCCACCTCCTCCAGGGAAGCCTCCGGCGGCAGGATCGTCTGGAGCAGAAGCGCCCCCTCGTCCAGGCTGGGCATGAAATCCGAGCCGATCCGGGAGGCGAGGAACAGGGCCGGGATGGTGACCGCGAGCGCCAGCACGCGCACCAGCCCCGCCCGGCGCATGCAGCGGTCGAGCAGAGGGCCATAGATGGACTTGACGTAGCGGATGACGGCCACGTCCTCCTCTTTCCCCGGCGTGGCAGGACGGAGCAGCCATCCCGCGAGGACCGGCACCAGGGTGAGGGCCAGCGCCAGCGAGGCGGCCATGGATGCCACCACCGCCGCGGCAAGCGGCCGGTACATGCGCCCCTCGATGCCACTCATGGCAAAGAGCGGGGTGAAGACCGCGATCACGATCAGGGTCGCAAAGGCGATGGGCCGGCCTACCTCGATGGCGGCGGCGAGCACCACCTCCCGGCGCGGCCCCGCACCGCCCTGCAACCGGTGATACACGTTCTCGGTCAGGATGATGGCAGCGTCTACCAACAGGCCCACGGCGATCGCGAGCCCCCCGAGTGTCAGGGTGTTGAGGCCGATGCCGGCCGGCTTCAAGATCAGTCCGGCCAGAGCGATCGAGAGCGGCAGCGTGACGGTCACGATGAGCGCGGCCCGCAGGTTTCCCAGGAGAAGGAAGAGGACCGCCACCACCAGCACCGCCCCCAGCAACACTGCCCTGCCCACGCCGCCGAGAGCGGACGAGACCAGCTCCGCCTGGTCGTAGAGGATGCGCACCCGCACACCCGGCGGCATGCTCTTCTGCAGATCGTCGATGGCGGCGCGCACGCCGCGGGCCACCGAGACCGTGTCGGCGCCGAACTGCTTGGTGATCCGGCAGTTGACGATCTCGGAGCCCAGCCCGTGCGCCATGCCGCGGCGCACCGCCGGAGCCTCCCTCACCTCGGCCACCTCTCCCAGCAGCACGGGAGTGGTATCGCGTATAGCGACCACCGTCGCCCGCAGGTCCCCGACGTTCTCCGCCCGGCCCACGGCGCGCACCGTCCACTCGACCGATCCCTGGGCGATGAAGCCTCCGGCGGCGTTCTCGTTGGACTTCTCGACCGCGGTCATCACCTCCCCCAGGGTCACGGCAAGGGCCGCCATGCGCGAGGGATCGAGCTGCACCTGGAACTGCCGCAGGTGCCCGCCGAGCACTTCGACTGCCGCCACCCCGGGCACTCCGAGGAGGCGGTTCCTCACCTCGTAATCCGCCAGATCGCGCAGCTCCATGAGGCCGGCCGTGCCAGGCTCCGCTTCGAGGACGATCTCCACCACCTCGTTGAGCCGGCCGGTGAGGCTGGAGACCAGCGGAGCGTCGGTCCCCGGAGGGAGGTCCCGAGCGACTTGATTGACCCGCTCGGTGACGAGCTGGCGAGAGAGGTAATAGTCGGCATCCGGCTCGAACTCGATGCGGACCAGCGCCACGCCGGGCTGGGAAGTCGAGCGGATGCGGCGCACCTCGGGCAGGCCCGAGAGCGCGACCTCCAGGGGGATCGCCACGCCGGTCTCCAGCTCCTCGGCGCCCATGGCCGCGTTCTGCACGAAGACGCTGAACACCGGAGTCGCGAGGTCGGGGAAGACGTCCCGCTCCAACTCGGTGAGCCACACCGCGCCGGCAACGGCCGCGGCGAGCACCAGGACCACGGTGAGGCCTGGCTTCGCGGATGAGCCGCGGATGATTCGCTCGATCATTCCAGCCCCCTAATGGTGGTGCTCACCGCCACCCTCCCCCTTCTCGGCTTCCGCGCGCAGTACGAAGGCGCCCTCGTCCACGACGCGCTCCCCCGGCCTCAGGCCGGAGACGATCGCCACCTCGCTCCCGAGGTCGCGCCCGCGCTCCACGGGCCGCACCTCGAACTTCCCCTCTCCGCGAGGGAGGAAGACCACCCACTGATCGTCCATCCGCTGGAGAGCGGTGGCCGGCACGGCCACGACCTGCGCCCCCTGGGCTCCTGTCCCGATCCAGGCCGTGGCGAACATGCCCGGCTTCAGCCGCCCGTCCTGATTGGGGAGGACGATGCGCACGGGAACCGTCCGCGAGTGCGCGTCCACCTCCCGGCCCACCCACTCGACGGTCCCGCGGAGCTTCTGCCCGGGGAGCGCCGCCAGCGTGACATCCGCGGACGACCCCGCCCTCATCCGCACGGCATCCCGTTCCGGCGCCTGCGCCACCAGCCAGAGGCGCGAAAGGTCGCCGATCCGGAACAGGGCTTTGGACGGCTCGACGCTCTGGCCGCGCACCGCAAACCGCTCCAGTACCGTGCCGGAGATCGGGGAATTCAGCGTGAAGTTGGAAAGCCTGCCGGCTCTCCCGACGCCCACCCCCAGGGCTTCGAGGGAAGCCTCGGCACCCCGGAGGTCCGCTTCCGCCTCGGCGACCGCGGCCTCGGCCCGCTGCAGCTCGCCCCGCGACACGATCCGCTCCTCGGCGAGCCCGCGCTTCCTCTCGGCGGTCTTGCGGGCGAGCTCCGCCCGCGCCAGGGCGGCGGTCCGCTGGGCCCGCGCCTGTCCGACCTCGACGCTCTCCAGCTCGGCCAGGGGCTGGCCGCGGCGCACATACTGACCCGGGCTCGCAACCGGGAGGACGACCCGTGCCTGGATGGGCGAGCCCGCCTCGGCATAGGTCTCCTCGTCCACCTTCAGCTCGCCCAGGGCGGTCACGCCCTCCCCTCCCGGGCGCAGCTCGGCGGGAAAGGTGGTGAGCTGCAGGTCGCGGAGCGTTTCGGCATGCACGGTGAGAATCCCCTCCTCCGCGGCAACTTCGGCCGTGTGCTCCTCGGCTGCGTGCTCCTCGCCGGCATGGCCGGCCTCTTCCTTGGGCTCTCCGCAACCGGCGGCGAACAGAGTCATCAAGACCATCATCAAGATCATCCAGGCTCTCGTGCTCATGGCAGGGCTCCGGCAGCTGCCTCCAGCTCGAAACGCGTCAAGGAGGCGTCGAGGAGGCGTTCCAGGTAAGTGAGGCGGGTTTCCAGGATTTCGCGGCGGAGGAGGAGCAACTCGCCGAGGTCGATCTCGCCGGCCTCGAAGCTCTTCAAGGCAAGCGACTCGTTGTCCTCCAGGGCGGGGAGGGCCGTCTGCTCCAGCTCCCGCGCCGCCTCCAGGTGCCGCAACAGGGCTGAATGCCGCCCCCGGACCTCCGCGCCGGCAGCTCTGCGGGCACCGGCGAACGCCTGCCGGAGGGCGGCGGCCCGGGCCTCGCCCACGGCGAGGGTCTCCTGGCCACGGTCATGGAGGGGGAGGGTCACGACGACTCCCGCCGTGACGATGTCCGCCCCCTCCTCCCGGCCCACACCGCCGCGCACACCCAGGCCGGGCCGGGCCAGCGCCCGCCCGAGAGCCGCCTCGGCCTCGGCTTCCCGCAGCTCGGCCGCGAGGACCCGGAGGTCGGGCCGCCGGTCGAGCCCCGCGAGAAGGGCCGGCAAATCGGGAGGCTCGCGGAGCGCGGGGCTCGCCTGAACCTCGACGCGCTCCTCAGAAGGGAGACCAAGCTGTGCCTGAAGCTCCGCCAGGATTGCACTCTCCTCAGCCTGTGCCCCGCTCTGCTCGGCCCGGGCGTTCGCTGCGGCAGTGCGCGAGCGGTTCAGCTCCAGCGCGGTCGCTTCGCCGGCTTCATACCGCCGCTCGGTCGCGGCCAGCAGCTCGTCGGCGGCCTGCCTGCCGCGGGTCAGCAGCGCCACCCGCTCCCCAGCCATTGATGCGCGGACGAACGTAGTCCAGACATCCCGCAGGAGCAGCCGCCGCGCTTCATCCAGCTCCGCCTCCGTCCGTTCGAGAGCAGCCTGCGCTCCGGCAATGCGGGCGCTCCGCCGCTCCCGGCCATAGAGATCCTGGGAGATGGCCGCCTCGAAATCGAGATGGTCGTCCTCGGCGCGCCGATCGCGCCGATATCCCCCGTTCACCTCCAGGGCCGGGTTCTCCTGAAACCTGCGCCCGGCCTGCGTCTGCCGGGCCCGCGCCTCCGCAATCCGCCCCTTGGCCAGCACGACATCCGGGGCCTGCTCGCGGGCCAGGGCGAGAGCCTCGTCGATCGTCAAAACCCGTTCTTGCCCCAAACCGGGAAGGGGAAACAGCAGCAGCGCGGCCCAGGGCCACACCCGTCTAAATCTCATCGGTCACCTCTCGCACAGGATCAGTCAGCGCCAGCAAGGGCGCGAGTCTCGAGCGGGCAGACTCAGAAGATCAGGCGGGTTTCGGGACGTGGAAAACAGCGCGGGGATCGGAGGGTAAGGTGCGTGCCTCGACAGGGCTGCCAGCCGGGCCGGCTCCAGTCAGATGCGCCTGCATCCGCACAACGCCAGTCATGGCAGGGGCGTGCAAGCAGCACTGACAACAGGACGGCGGACAGCAGTCCGGGCAAGCTGACCAAAGGCAGTCAGCGCAAGAAGCCTCCAAAGCCGCCAGAGGCAGCAGGAGCGACAAGGCTGCCAACAGGACGGCAAGGTGGAGGATGGGGCGTCGCGCCATGGCGGGAGCTTACCTCAAGGTCGGCGTATTGCGGAGGTCATCGCCCTGTAGGGCACCTCTTGTGGGCATAGGCGCTAACTTAACCAGCCCTGGGAAGGGCTGTACTCTTCTAGCCTGGGGTTTCAACCCCAGGCGGGGTGCCGGGCGCCGTTCCCGCCTGGGGTTGAAACCCCAGGCTAGAAGAGTGTCGCTCCTCCCGGAGCGAGTTTCCAGGAGATAAATGCTCCAAAGTCAGCGCCTATGCCTCTTGTGGGTGCCCTCCGGAGGGCGGCCACAAGGACCGCCCCTACATGAAACGCTATCCGTCACTCGGACTGTGACGACGTACTAGGGCTACTGCTTTCCCGGGCATAAGATCGGGCTCGTGACCGAGCCCGCACACCTCCCCATCGCCGTCATCGGAGCCGGAGCCGCGGGAACCGTCGCGGCGATCTTCGCCGCTGGAGGTCCCCGTAAGATCCTCTTACTCGAGCGGACCCGCGATGGCGGGCGCAAGATCCTGGTCAGCGGCGGCGGGCGCTGCAACGTCCTCCCCTCCGAGCTTGCGCCGGCCCGCTTCGTGACCGAATCCTCGCCGAACACCCTGCGCAAGATGCTCCTCTCCTGGCCGCTTGCCGAGCAGCGGCGCTTCTTCGAGGAGGAGGTGGGCATCCCCCTTGCCCTCGAGGAGGAGACCGGCAAGCTCTTCCCCGTCTCCAACCAGGCCCGGCAGGTGCGCGATGGCCTTCTCCGCCTCGCCGCCCGCCGCGGGGTCGAGACCATCTTCGATGCGGACGTCGAGGATCTCTTCCCTTCCGACCCTGTTGATCCCGCCTGGGTGGTCCGCCTGCACAACGGGAAGGCGATCCGCGCCTCGGCCGTGATCCTGGCCACCGGCGGCCTCTCCCTGCCCGGCACCGGAAGCGACGGCACCGGCCTGCGGATCGTCCGACGCCTGGGGCACACCATCCATGAAACCTACCCGGCCCTGACCCCGTTGACCGCGGATCCTCCCCGCCACAAGCCGCTCGCCGGCATCTCCCTGGAGGTCACCCTGGAGGCCGGGAAGCTCCGGACGAGCGGAGGCTTCCTCTTCACCCACCGGGGCTACAGCGGCCCCACGGTGCTGGACGTCTCCCACCTCGCCATCCGTTCGAAGATGCCAATCCATGTGAGCTGGACGCCCACCAGTTCCGAGGAGTGGGACCGCCGTCTCCGGGAAAGAACGGGCGCGGTAGCCACGCCCCTCCGCCGCGCGCTCCCCGACCGTCTGGCGGACATGCTCCTCGCCGAGGTGGGAGTCGAGCCCGGGCGTCCCCTCCCCCAGCTCCGCCGCGAAGAGCGCCGCAAGCTGGTCGAGCTCCTCACCCGCTATCCCCTCCCCTGGACGGGCGACGAGGGCTACCGCAAGGCCGAAGTGACGGGAGGAGGAGTCGCCCTCTCCGGGGTGGACCCGCGAACCTTGGAGAGCCGTCTCCACCCCGGCCTCTTCCTCTGCGGCGAGATCCTTGACGCCTTCGGCCCCATCGGTGGACACAACTTCGCCTGGGCCTGGGCTACGGGAAGGGCCGCGGGAGCCGCGAGCCGCGCTCTACGTTGAAAAGGGGCCCTTCTAAGCGGAAAAGACCGCGATCTTCGTGGAAATGAATGTGCTCTGCGTGGAAAAGAGACCACTCTTTTCCACACAGAGTGTCCTCTACGCGGAAAAAACCGCGCTCTACGTTGCAATGACAACTCTCCATCATGAAAAGTGCGCGCACTTTTCCACGCAGTACGGGCTCTTTTCAACACAGAAGCGCCTCTATGCCGAAATGAACGCCCTCTTTTCCACGCGACGCACGCTCTACGTGGAAAAGAAGACGCTCTACGTGGATAAGATCGGGATCTACGTGGAAAAGAACGTCCTCTTTGCAGAGAAGAATGGACTCCGGCGCTCTCCTCCGGTATCCTTGAGGGCAGTTACCTCTGCTTTGCAACGTAGGACTGGCGCTCCGTGACCCTGGAGGGATCTGGAATGGGCTCGAACCTGTCCATCGCCGCCGCGCTCGCGCAGTTGGAGGAGAGGACCGCGCACCACAAGGGCCAGTTCGAGCACCACGCCGCGCAGGAGGCTCTCCATGCCGAGCAGAAGGCCGCCCACGAGGCCGAGTACCGCAAGGCGCTCGAGCGCTACGAGTCCCTCAAAGCCGTCTCCACCTCGATCGGCGACATGCTCGTGGACGCAAAACCAGAGTCCCCGCCCTCTCCCCCGCCGCTCGAGACCATCGATGTCGGCAAGTGGCGCTGGCTGAGCAAGATGATGAGCCTCGTGATCGAGCGCAAAGCCCCGGACGAGGTCTTCGGCGCCTCAGCGCTCATCCAGGAGATCCAGCAGCGTTGGGGCCCGAAGCTGCGCCACCCCATCCATCCGAGGAGCGTCTCCTCCACCCTCCGCCGCTGGGCCGCCATGGGCCAGATCCGCCTCGTCCGCGACGGCCGCTCTTACTACGAGTCCTTGTACACGAAGCGGTAGTGGCCGCTTTGCCTCGACTCGAAGTGAGTGGTATGTTACTCACTGAAGGAGAGATTGCCATGTCCCGTTTTCAAGCCCAGACCACCGCTCCTCTCGAAGAGGAGCTCTCCGGCCTGCGCGAGCGGCTCGGCTTGCGCGAGAATCAAAAGGCTGAGCTGCTCCGCGAGATCGCTGAGCTCGCGGCCTGGGTGGTTCGACAGGCCGAAGCCGGGCGCAGGATCGAGGCGCGCCTCGGCCGGGATGTCGAGACCCTCCGTAGCCCCGCCATCGAGCGCCTGAGCCGGAAGCAAGACGAGGGCCTCGCAGGGCGCATCGATCTTACGGAGGCCGAGGCCGAGCGGCTCGCCGAGATTCTTGACCGCGGCTTCTCTCCGACTCCTGCCCTCCGCAAGGCGCTGTCGCGTCTCGCCGATCCGAAGAGACAGCCGCCCCGGCTGCATTGGAAGAATACCGCGGCCTGATCCATGCCCCTCCGCATCGAAGTGCTCGGGCGGCAGCATCGGCCATTGCTCGAGGATTTCCGAAACCAGCATCCGTCACTCGTCGACTATCTTCGACGCTTCGCGCTGCGGCATGCCGAGAAGGATCTCCTCGCCCGTACATTTCTTGCCATCGAAGGTGCGGAGGGAGCGGAACGCCTTGCTGGGTACTTCACTCTGGCTACGGCCCGCGTGGAGCGGAGCACGGTGGGTCCGGTGGAATCCCTCCATCGGCTGCCAGGTTTTCCGATCCCGGCCGTGCTGCTTGCGCGCCTCGCCGTCGACGAACGCGTGCAGGGGCAAGGGCTCGGCCGGTACCTTTTCGAGGAAGCTCTCGGCCTGACCCTCCAACTCGCGCGCAACGGCCCGGTTGCGTTCCGCCTCTTCGTGACCGACGCGATCGACGAGCCTGCTGCGGCGTTCTACGAGCGCTTCGGCTTCACGCGCCTCGCAGTAGAGCATCCCTGCCGGATGGTGCTCGACCTGAAGCCCCTGTCGGGCAAATGACCAGGCGTCCCTGCTTTGAAACAAGGACTTGGTACGTTGAAATCTCAACATCCTGCGCCGACTTCGGCGGTTGGCGTTGGCTGAGCAAGATGATGAGCCTCGTCATCGACCGCAAGGCCCCGGACGAGGTCTTCGGCGCCTCAGCGCTCATCCAGGAGATTCAGCAGCGCTGGGGCCCGAAGCTGCGCCACCCCATCCATCCGAGAAGCGTCTCCTCCACCCTCCGCCGCTGGGCCGCCATGGGCCAGATCCGCCTCGTCCGGGACGGCCGCTCGTACTACGAGTCCTTGTACACGAAGCGGTAGCTCAGGAGGCGGACCGGGCACGGGGAGCGACAATCGGGGCGCTTACACGTCAGGCTTCTGACTTTTGTGGCCAGTTCCTTTAGCCACAGGCAAGCGCCTTAGCGAGACCGAACCAAAATTTGGATCGGAGCATTACTAGGCTCCGGCAAAAAGTCTTCCCCCGCCCTGAGTGTGGCCGCCACCGCGGGTATTCCTCGCTACAATCGAGATTTTTATGCCAAGTTCCTGAAGTTGGCTGTTCCACGCCTCCAGCAAGCTTTGGAGTTCGTTCCCCTTCTTAGTAAGGCTTAGGGCGTTCATTACTGCTTCTACGAGCCGCCGGACCCCTTCGGCTTCATCCGTCTCCCAAATACCCTCCTGAAGCTGCCCATCAATGTAGGCGAAGATCTCGAGCGGAGTCTGTGGTTCCCGCGACTCAGGTTCATCGAAGGTTTCCGGCCATCGCCGGCCTACCCCGTAGGCGGTTTGGTAGCTTGTCGCTCCGCCGCCAGCACCAGTTCCGGTGCCGCCGGTGGGAAGCGGATAGAGAGCGACGTGCAACTGAACAGTAGCACTGCCATGAAGATGGCACAGGGAAGCAGGCGCGTAGTGACCGGTTCGGTCATTTATCCAGATGTTAACGGAATCTGGTCGACTCGGCGCCTTGAGCCGGGCACCGTAAGATCCGCCCCCCAGCGAGCCGTTCATCTTAAAATCAAGCTTTACCCCAGAGGTGTCTGTCTCGAGGATTTCAAGCATCGAGCTACTCTCTGGGGTCAGCGTGTGGTCATAAAGATAGACATCGGAAGCCATTGCTGTTCTCCCTATGGATTCACCCTTGCTGTCACCAAGCGTCCGAACAGGTCTTTACAGGAGATTTCCACCTCGGTTATCGAAGATGGGAAACTTAAAAGGAGCTCCACCCGCAATCCCCATTCGCTCTTGGGTAGGAAGATTTCCATTCGGCCGGGCTCATCCTCTCGTCCATGGATCACTTCCCGCTGGGGAGTCTGAGTGACGCACAACCCTTGAAAGCCAGTAGCTCTAGCGCCCGCACGAGTGACTGCGGTGATCACCAGGGCCAGCTCTGGAGTCGGGCTGCCTCGATCAAGCAAAACCGGAAAGGCTAAATCATGCGCACCGGTGTGCTTGAAGTCGATCTCAGGAACGTTCGGCTGACGGAAGCGAGTGAAAGGACCACGCTCAAGGTTCAGTTGGTACGTCGGGGAGAGTGGGACGGTTGGGCCGCGTCGCCAGAAAGCCTTCACCAGCCGAGCTGCATTGCCGGCGGCGAAGGTACGCCAGTTATCGTTGGACCTCTTTTCCAGCTCGCTTTTGTCTGCGTCCGCATAGTCGGAGATGCCACGGACGATCAGCGCATTGGTCTGACCAGCATCTAGGTACAGAGCCTGGTGGAGGCCACGCGCTTCCATCTCGACTGCGCGGACACGCTCATCGAGAACACGCTTGAGCTTCTGGCCGAAGGGCACCGATTTGACAACCTTGTTTCCAGAGGCAATGGCATCGATGTGCAGCATCGGGGCATGCTGCAGCTCTCCTAGGCCAAGAGCCGTCGCTGCCTCCCGACACTCCTGCTGCCAAGCTTGTAGAACCAGTGCATTGGCCTTAAATGCGCGAATCCGGTCAAGCTCCAAGGCGCCGATCGGGTTGAATGTTTTACGCAAGCCGAAGTCGGGTTCTTGGGCGTCCTCGACTTCGTAGCCCCAGATAGCATCAGCTACGATGACGTCTCCAAGCCGAACGAGGTCCGGCTCGATGCTGCCGGCAATGCCGATCAAGACTGAGCGCTTCGGTCTCCAAAAGCTCACTGCCTGGCTAGTGAACACTCCTGCCCAAGCTTGGCCTGGGGTGCGAGCCGCCATCGACGCCGCCGCGATCAGGTACTCGCCCCGCGCGTTCGGTGATGCAACAGGCTGGTTCCAGAGATAGTAGGTGATCGCCTCGACCGACTTTTCTTCAATCTCATCGTGGGCGGGGCAGAGGACGCTACAGACGGTCCTCCACTCCTCGTCAAGCGGCGTCAGTAGCAGGTAATCAATTAGAGGCATAGAGTGGCTTCCCCTTTACCGAGCTAGACCCCCCCCTCTCATTTGACGGACCGCACTGCGGATTTCCGGGGCAGCCAGTTACGTGTCTGGCAAGTGTTGAGCGCTCATCGAGGAGATCTAGGAGCGCTGGGGCCCGAAGCTGCGCCGGCATCCAGCCATGGAGCGTCTCCTCCACCCTCCGCCGCTGGCCACCATGGGCCAGATCCGCCTCGCCAACCCCTGAGCAGTGAGCGTGGTAGGCACGGCTGATTCCAGGTACCATTCCATGCATGAAGCCACCATCCGCCGTCCTTGCCTGCGTTCTGTTGTGCGGCTCCGCAATCGCCTCCCCGGCAGACTCCCCGCGGGAGGTGCAGATGAAGACTTCGGATCAACTCACCATCTACGGGGACCTCTATGAGGCGGGCTCACCCCGCCCGCTGATCGTCCTGGTACACCAAGGGGACGGCAACGCTCGCGGGGAGTACGCGCCGATCATTCCCCGGCTGCGCAGCGCCGGATTCGACATCCTCGCCATCGATTCGAGGCTCGGCGGTGGAATGTTCGAGGCCGTGAACCGCACCGTGGACCGCAACCCGATCAAGGATTGGAAGTACTGCGACGCCTATCCGGACCTGGTCGCCGCGCTCGACCATGCGAAGGCTCGGGCACCCAAACGCAAGGTCGTGGTCTGGGGCTCGAGCTACAGCGCGACGCTCGCGCTCCGGTTGGCGGCTGAACGTCCGGGCGACGTGACGGCGGTCCTTGCCTTTTCACCTGCATCGGGCCCGTCGATGGGCGATTGCCAACCCGTTCCTTATGCGGCCCGGGTGAAAGTCCCGGTGCTGGTCGTCCGGCCCAAGAAGGAGCTCGACGAGCCACTCCGCCGGGACGACTTCGAGGCTTTCAAGAAGCAGGGGCACGAAACCTGGGTTGCAGACCCGGGCGCGCACGGTTCGTCGACGCTGGTGTCCGATCGCGCCGGAGGCGAGGTCGAAGCGACCTGGTCCACGGTGCTCGGTTTTTTGCGGAGGGTTCAGACCCCAGGTTGACATGAAGCCGAACGACGACGATCCCAATCACGGCTTCGTGCGCGCGCCCCGCGCGGCGGGTATCGTCTCCGGAATGCTGTTCATCCCCCTGGGCCTGCTCTTCGGGATCGTTGGCGTCAGCCTGCTGGAGAGCGTCTGGAAGGACCCGGGGCTCGCCGCGTTTTCGGTCGCCATCGGCAGCCTCTGGGCGGCGTGCTTCACGCTCGGCGCCGCTTGGCGGCTCCTCAGCGGCAGGGCTCGGCGCGATGGCGGGCTCCTTTCGCCCGGGCCCTCCGCGCCTCCGCCGTGCTGCTCATTGCCATCCCCATCCTCGCCCTGCTCACCGGGTCGATAAAAGAAATGGATGAGCCTGTCTGGCTCATCGTCATCCACGTCCTCGGCTATCTGCTTGCAGCCCGCGGGCTCTTCCGCCTTGCTTCCTCCCGCAACTCTGGTGGGACCGGCGACTAAACCTTCCTAAGGAATCCGAGTCCAATGGTGAAGGACAAGAAGATGAAAGAGAGGACGAGGATGAAGAAACTGGAATTTCGCCGGTCCGTACTGCCGGGACTCGCCATGGTCGGACTTCTGTTTATCGCACCGGCCACCCTTTGCGCCGCTGATGCGGCCCATGTTCAACGTGAAGCCATCACCCAGGCTGTCGAGACCCTCTTGGGGCAGTCTACTGGCTTCGGGCACGAGGAGCCGGTTTACACGGATTTGGGAGACGGGTTCTACTCACTTTCGATGGCTCTACCTCCGAAAGTTCAGGCGAGCCTCCTGGAAGCCATGCGCTCGAGCGAGATTACCGGAGAGGCAGCACAAGCCCAGAGCCTGTTTGTGATCTCTGTCGGGCAGGCGCCCGTTTTGCCCCCCACTCCCATTACAGCCACCCATGGGGCACTCTCCGACACGACCTTCCCTTATACCTATTGGATCATCACCCTGAACCTCGGAAGCCAGACCGTCACCAAGTCCACGAAGCTCAAGCTAACCGGACCGGGCCTCAAGTTCAATCGATCCGTCAATGTAACGTATGGCGCGAATGGCATCTGGGGGATCGGCTACAGCCCGGGTTCCGGCGTGCGCACACCTGGCGTTTATACCCTTCAAGGGACGGTGAGCGGCGGCGGCTCGATAACGACGAAGTCGTTCGCGATCAACCCCTGAGTAACGAACCGCGCCCCCGGTACGCCTGTCTCCAGCATCGGCGCGTTCGGACACCGAGCGCGCCACTTTCATTTCATGGAGACCGCGATGACCGACATCCTCAACGATACCCCGTCGACGTTCCAGATAAATCTCCCTCCCATCAACCCCGACGAGGCGCGCCAGGCGCTGCTGGCCCTCAATCAGGTCGCCTTCGGCCTCCGCGGCGCACCCGGCCTGAAGGTGCGCTCGGTGGCCGAGGACGGCGCGGTCCCCGACGGGACCGACCAGCTCGCTGCTTTCCAGACCACCGTCGATACTGTCGCCGCCGCGGGAGGAGGGATCGCCCTGGTTCCTCCGGCATACCCGAACATCTTTCATTTGAATGGAACACTGACCATACCGCGGAACGTCATCCTCAGCGGGCTCGGCGACCTCTCCGTGATCAGGGGACTGGTTGATGTAGATGAGCCCGTGATCCGCTTCGCACCCGGCGAGCACCGCGGAGGTTTGGAGAACCTGCAGGTCTGGGGCAACGACCTCGCCCCGCAGGGCATAGGCATCGATCTCAGCGGGGCCCAGTTCCTGCGCCTGCGGAACTTCCAGATATGGTACTTCGACCTCGGCCTCTGCCTGTCCGACGGCGTCACGTCCTATGCCGGCCAGAATCACGTGAGCGACTTCGAGATCAATGTGTGCCATACCGGCATCAAGGCCTGGATGCACTGCAACCAGGTTTCGGTGCTCAACGGACGCATCTGGTTCTGCCGCAACAACGGCGCCGGGACTGCAATCGACATTGCACCGCCGAAACCCGACGATCCAGACGTACCGTATGTATCGGCGGAGGCTCTGGCGATCGCTCACGTCGCGGTCGAGCACTTCGACGTGGGAGTCAGCATCCGCGGCCGGGTGCACGTTTCGCTTCGGGACGTCTATTACGAGGCAGACGTTCCGGACGACCCGAATGTGCCGGACGACACGTTCCCTCTCGGCTTCTGGATGGACATACTCCCGGAAAAGGGCTCGACCGTGCTGATGGAAAACAGCATTGCCAACCTCAGCCGGTCGCTGGTGCTGGGCGGCTCGCTCGAGGATGCCATCACGAACGACGAGCGTTCGCACATCTTCAACGGCGCCAAGCGCCATCATGCGGCGGCACCCGAGCGCAACCTCCTCGAGAATGGCGACTTCCACCGCTCCGACAGCAAGTCGATGCTGGGCTGGTTCCCCAGCTTCGGACCGGAGTTCGCCGAGAACACGACCGACTTCGTCACCGGAGGCCGCAGCTACGACATCACCCAGGCCACCGATCCCAATGACGCGATGTTCACTTTTTTCACCGTCCCCGAGACCACCGACTATGTGACGGTCATGCTGCGCTACAAGAACATCTCGAGCGCCAATCCGCGGTTCCTGATCGAGTCGGGAGTCAACAAGGCGCTCTACGACGATATCCTCCCGCCCTCTGAAAAGGAGTGGAGCGTGGCAGCGGTGACCGTCGAAGTCGACCCGTTGGCGGCCGGCGTGGTACGCGTGCTCCTGGCGCCGGACCTCTCGAAGGGTGGCGGCGGCGGCCGGATCCGCGTGGACGAAGTCTGGGCCGTGGTGGGAGCCACCGCCGCGCCGCCCAGGGCCCATGCCCACCGGTTCGAGATGCTGCCCGATCCGGTCACCGTGGTGAAACGGGCTGCCCTGAAAGCCGACGCCGAGTTTGCGGAGACCGACCTGACCAAGCTGCAGGGGCTCGCCCGTCCCCCGCGGGGTGTCGTCGGCGCCATCCTGTCGTTGCGCGGAACGGCCACCCCCGCTGGGCTGGCGGACCCGAACGGCACCGGCGCCACGCTGCCCCGGGCGGTGCGGCCTTTCATCCAGGAGCTCTGGCCAGATACGAAGGAACCGGTGAAGGGCCAGAGATGGTCGCTCGACATCATTTACGACCGGTTGGAGCACGACCGGCAGGTGGTGCTGCGAGGCACGATGTTCAAGGACGGAATCAAGGCCTTCACCGGCTCGATGTCCACGAGCTATCGCGTCGAGCTGGTGGGCTGGGTCCTCCCCTCGTAGACGGACTTGATTTCCTCGCCTGTACACGGGATGTACAGGCGAGGTATCCTTCTGCGAGCGTGCAGGACGCTACCCGTCCGCGGGCAGGACCGAGTCCACCTGATCGATATTCATGGCAAGGTTCACACGAACCTCCTTTCGCCCGATGCGAGCGGACCCCGGGCAGTACCACGAAGGAGGTCCGTCATGGCTGACCGTCAGTTTCCCGTCCGTCCCAACCTCGAACAGCTCAAGCATCAGGCCAAGGATTTGCTCCGCGCCATGCGGCGGGACGATCCATCCGCCAAGCTCGCCAATGCGCAGCTCTCGCTCGCCCGATGCTATGGCCTGCCGAGCTGGCCGCGCCTCGTGCTCGCTTGCCGGATGACCGATGCCATCTGGCGCGACGATGCCGAGGCCGTCCGCGAGCTGGTGATGAAGCACCCCCGGCTGCTCCACGAGAATGCGCGCGGCGTGGAGAGCAACTGGGGCCCGCCGATGTCGTACGCCGCGAACCTCGGGCGGGACCGGATCATCACAATGCTCCGCGGTCTCGGCGCGACGGACCTGCAGCACGCTTTCGATCGGGCATGCCTCCAGGGCAGGATCGACACCGCCCGGCAGTTGTACGCGATGGGCGCCCGCCTAGAACCCGGTCTGTTGATGGGGCCGACGGAAACACTGAACAGCCAGGGTCTCGAATTCTTGATCGATCTCGGTGCGGAGATCGGGCTTGAGCCCGTGGCCCAGGTTCTTCAGACCTACAGCCGCAATCCACAAGGGAAGCACCGGTGCCTCGAGATCTTCGCGGAGAACGGAATCGACCTTCCCGGCACGCCGACGATGGCGGTGCATCGCGGCCGTATCGATCTGCTCGAGGAGCACCTGCGCCGTGATCCGGACTTGCTATCCCGCACCTTTTCCCACGAGGAGATCTATCCTCCCGAGTTGGGGTGCCATGCCGACCACTCGCTGGCGTTGCACGGGACTCCTCTGGCAGGGACGGCGCTGCTGCACCTTTGCGTGGACAACGACGAGATCGAGATCGCACGTTGGCTGATCGCGCGCGGCGCCGATGTCAATGTCAAAGCCGCGATCGATGCCGAGGGCTTCGGCGGGCACACGGCGCTGTTCGGGTGCGTGGTCTCGCAGCCATTTCGCGTCGGGCTGAGGCAGGATGACGGCTTTGCCCGTCTGCTGCTCGACAACGGGGCCGACCCGAACGCCCGCGCGTCCCTGCGGAAGCGGCTGCGGTTCGTGGAGGATGAGACGATGCACGAATACCGCGACGTCACTCCGCTGACATGGGGAGAGCGGTTCCACGATCGGGACTGGGTGAACGAGGCCGCGATGCGGTTGATCGCCGAGCGGGCGCTGCTAGGATAGCGCCCTTATGAAACTCTTCGGACTCGGCAGACGATCCCGGCCCCAGCCTTCGCCGGAAGAAATCCTCCGCTTGAAGGCCGCCATCGTCGAGCGCCACGGCCCGTGGACGGCGCACAATGCCAGGCTGTGCGGCTCCGTGTGGACGATCAAGGAAGGCGTGGTGAACTTCGACGAGAAGATGCGGCGATCCATCCAGATCGCCCACGACTTCTTCGGCCCGGACCTCTCCGGCCTCCACGTGCTCGACCTCGGCGCCGGGGAGGGCGGGCTGTCCCTGGAGTTTGCCCGGCACGGCGCGGAGGTGGTGTATGTCGACGGCCGGGAGCACAACGCCGCCAAGGCGCGCTTCGTCGCCGAGGTCCTCGGCATCGAGGGAATCACTTTCCTTTGCCAGGACGTCCGCAGCCTGCCCGAGCTCGAGAAGAAGTTCGACCTGGTGCTCTGTTACGGATTGCTCTACCACCTCGAAGCTGCCGCGGCGTTCTACCTGCTCGAGAGGATCAGCCAGATGACTTCCCGGGTCGCGGTGGTCGATACACACTTCAGCCTGATCGACGA
This sequence comes from uncultured Holophagales bacterium, assembly GCA_963741305.1. GTDB lineage: Bacteria > Acidobacteriota > Thermoanaerobaculia > Multivoradales > UBA5704 > DATMER01. The sequence goes on from CAVUHL010000003.1 coordinate 3,148,857, forward strand.
GAGGAGCGAGGAGCTCGGCGGCGAAACGTATGCGGGCCGCAGCTTTCGCGAGTATCCGGACGGCGTGAGCGTCGCCGACATGAACAACGCCCTCTGGTCTTCGATCGGAAACACCACTTCCTTCTGGTTTACCAAGCCGTCACTGCTCAACCTTCTGAACCGGGTCGGGTTTTCCACGGTGTACGAGGTCGGGAGCCCGCTGGTCTACGATTCTTATGACAGGGCGACGGACGTGCGTTACAAGAACGCCGACCGCAGTACTTTCGTCGCCGTCCGCGGAGCGGAGGCCCTGGTCCTTACATCCCCTGAGGTGAACCGGATACCGCCGCGGCGATGGCCGGAAGACCTCGGAGAGCAGTTGATCACGACGCCCTGATCAGGCGCGCCAAAGGGCCTTCGGGGTTGATGTAGGGCCGCAGCTCTTCGTAGCTCAGAAAGTATTCGCCGGACGGTTCCAGCGCCTGGCTCACGTGCGGGAAGCCGAAGTCGTAGACGAAGGTGACTCCCTTGTCGTCGAGGCGGAAAGTGTCAAGGTTCTCGACGCCGAAGCGGCTCTCCACCGCCGGCTCCATGGTCATCGCGAGGTCCTCTTCGGTCATCTCCCTGTCCTTCAGGTGGGCACGGTGCTCTTGGAAAGTCTTCTCCACTGCGGCTGCCCGCATGCGTTCCACTTTCGCGGCAAGCTCCTCCTGCGATTTGAACAGGCCATCCGCGGCGAGGCGGCGGCCGGTCTTCATGTCGAGGACGATGCAGACCTCCGTCTCATCCGGGTAGGCCCCCACGCCGCCGATCACGTAGACCAGGCTCAGGAGGTCGCGGTCGTCGTAGGTCACTCGGTAGTCGATGCTGGTGAGCCAGCCCCCTCCTTCCGCCTTCCATTCGTTGACCCACTCCTCAGGCGACGAATCGGTGGCGTCTCTCACTCCGGCGGCGATCGATTCCTGGATCCTCTTCAGCAGGGCGGGATCCTTGATCCCGTGGAAGACCGGCGTGTGAATGACGGCTTTGCGGCCACCGAAGGCCTCCGACTTCAGGACCTCGGTCTTCTTCTCGATCCGGACGTTCCCGGCAACGACAGGTCCGCAGGCGATCAGCCCCAGGACCATCAGCATCCATCCGGCGGCACAGCACTTCGGCCTCATTCTCACCTCCTCGCCGGGCAGCATAGCGGATATACTCCCTGGCGAGCCCCGCCCCCCGCTGGGCTCTCCCGGCAAGGACCCAAAAAAGGACATCATCACGTGGCACTGACCTCGACGGTCTACAACCTGGACGTCTCTTTTGCGGATGCCGACCGCGGCGTCTACGAGGATCTGGCGTTGCGCGTGGCCCTCCATCCGTCCGAGAGCCTGGAGTACATGCTGACCCGTGTGCTGGCCTACTGCCTGGAGTACGAGGAGGGGATCACCTTCTCGCGCGGCGGCGTCTCGGACCCGGACGAGCCGCCGATCCGGGTGGTCGATCCCACCGGCCGCGTCAAGACCTGGATCGAGATCGGCACGCCCGACTCCGACCGGCTCAACAAGGCGGCCAAGGCGGCCGACCGCGTGGCCGTCTACACCCACAAGAACCCGGTCGTCCTGCTGCGCCAGCTCGCCGGCCGCCGCATCCATCGCGGCGCCGAGATCCCCATCTACGCCATCGACCGCACGCTGATCGCCGACGCCATCCCGCTCCTCGACCGCCGCACGTCGTTGAGCGTTTCCGTAACCGGCGGAGAGCTCTACCTGTTCCTGAGCGCCCGGAGCCTTTCCGGCCCGGTCACTGAGCACCGGATCGACATGCCGAATTGAAAGGGAGAGAACCGATCATGATCGAGACCCTGACGCATTCCGAGACCGACCTGCGGTACCCGACCGGGCGCTTCAAAAAGGTCGCGTCCCTGACTCCCGAGGAGCGGCAGGCAGCGATCGAGGAGATCGCGGCCACGCCGGTCCGCCTGCGGGCCGCCATCCTCGGCCTGACGCCGGAGCAGCTCGACACACCGTACCGGCCGGACGGCTGGACCGTGCGCCAGCTCCTCCATCACGTGCCGGACAGCCACCTCAACGCCTACGTCCGCTTCAAGCTGGCCCTGACCGAGGACAACCCCACGATCAAGACATACGACGAGGCCCGCTGGGCGGAGCTGGAGGACAGCAGGACCACGCCTGTCGAGGTCTCGCTGGACCTCCTTGAAGCGGTCCATCACCGCTGGGTCATCCTGCTGCGCTCGCTCGGCCCCGAGGACTTCGCCCGCACGTTCACCCACCCGGATCACGGCCCGATGAAGCTCGACAGCCTGCTCGCCCTCTATGCCTGGCACGGCCGGCATCACGTGGCCCACATCACCGGGCTGCGGCAGCGCATGGGCTGGAGCTAGGAACCCTCACCCCCCGGCCCCCTCTCCCGGTCCCCCGAGCACGCCCTCCCCGGGAGAGGGGGAGACTTGCTTCTGGTTTGCTGTTGTTTTGGGGTGGGCGGTGGCGCCCCTCTCCCGGGGCGGGTGTGCTCGGGGGACCGGGAGAGGGGTCGGGGGTGAGGGCTCCGAAATACTTTCCCCCCCGCGCTCACTCTGCTGGTAGACCCCGGACAGTCTTACCGTCCTTTTCAGGAGGAAGCCTCGATGAGGAAGCTGCCTGTCGTTGCAGTGCTGCTATGCGCGTTCCTGGCCCGGCCGGCCCTGTCCCAGCTGCCACCCGGATGCGAAAACACGCTGCCGGTCCCCGAGCCCTACGTGTTCATCCTGCTCGACATCTCGGGCAGCATGAACCACGCCGTGCCCTGCACCCAGGCCGAGTACGACGCGGGCCAGTGCGCTTACGTCTGCTCGGGCAGCCAGTGCCACACGCCGATGCAGGGGGACCACCCCGGCTCCAAGTGGTTCCAGACCCGCCAGGCGCTCTACAACGTCCTCTCCGGGATCGACGACGTGCGCTTCGGCTTCGCGGCCTTCTCGGAACAGAACGCCCAGCGCGTGAAGGCCAAGCACTGGCTCTACCAGGCCACGACGGCCGGGCCGACGATCCTCGCTCCCGGAGGGGGGCCATTCCCGGCCGTGGGCTCCCAAGAGGTGTTCGGCACCTCTTGGCCCTGCACCGCCGGCGCGGGAGACGGCTGCTCCAACTCCGTCCCCGCTGACTTGACCGATGCCTGGGAAGTCAACCGCGTCCGGCGCCTGCCCAAGGGCGGCGACGCCTTCAACCAGACCGTGGACGTCTTCCTCCGGTCGTCCGGGTCAGGCACCTACAAGGTGCGCTATGAGCCCGTGGCCGGCGGAGCGCTGGGAGGCCCGATCCAGACCGCGGTCACCATCTGGCGATGTGCCAATTCCAACTGCACCACCACGACGCTGATCGGCACCCAGACCGTCTCCTGGGAGCCCGTGGGCGACTTCCTCTCCTGGGAAAGCGCTGCCAGCACGGCCAGCCGCAACCAACCCTACAGCTTCTTCAACCAGCCCACCGCGTCGGACACCTCCGCCACCACCGTCTGCTCCTCCTTCACCGAGGGCGGTTGGGAGCCGAACGCCGACGATGCCGCGGACACGTCCACATACGGCGGGATTCCCTACAACCTGAAGCACCCCACCGATGCCACGGACCCGCGCGGCCCGCTCTTCACGATGGGCGACGTCATCCCGCTCGACTGGCTCGACCGGCACAAGGAGGACGTCCTCGCCCACCTGGCACCGAACCTGGCCGTCGATCCCCTCGCCGTACCGGACTTCCGGACCGCCGCCTACTTCCAGGACCATCCGGCGCCCGGCGAGGCGTTCCTGCGGCTCGGCAACGAGTCGGCCCGGCCCATCGTCCCCTACGGCCTGACCTCCCTCGGCTGGACGATCCGCGATTTCTATGACTGGTTCAGCGACTGCGGCAACAAATGCCTCGACGCCACAAACTGGGAAGAGATCGCCGCCCTCGAGGATCCGGGTTGGAGTTGCCGCCGGCTCCACCTGCTCGTGATCACGGACAGCCAGGAGGACTGCAACTCGTTCAATCCGTGCGCCGACATCGCCAACCTCCGGAGCAAGACGAGCCTGAGGACGTCCGTCATCGGGATCGGACAGAACCAATTAAACCCGCTCACTTGCATGGCCCAACACGGAGGGGGAATGTTGGAATTACCCAAAACGCGGCAGCAGATCGAGCAGGCCCTGATTGAATTCTTCGATTGGGTGAGACAGCCCTGAAGGTGGCAGCGGGCTCGCGGCTCCGGTAGGATCGGGCCGTGAGCCCCGCTTAAAACTTGGCGGCAGTTCCCGCGAGAGAGCCTCCTATGCGCGGCACTGCTTGGGCCGGTTCACCAGCAGAGCGGACGTCGCCAGTCCAGGCAAGAGGACAAGCGTAAGGACTGTAGGAGCGCCGACCAACGCTGACGTGATGATCGCGGCAGCCCAGAGGATGGAGTTTCCGATGAGGTGCTTTCTGTTCATAGGCCTCTCTACGAGCCCAGAGGCGAAAAGTTCTTGTCCGAGCTCCCTGCGCCGCTGCGCCTGCTCCACCCGAGTTCCTCGGGCATGGTTGCACTTCCAAACGTTTTGCAGGATGCTGCCGTATATTCCTCAAGACTAAACCAGAAGGGCTTGGCTTGACAAGCCGATTCTACATCCCCTAGTCTTGCGCAACGCAGTTCGCAGTTGCAGTTCCCAGACGGGCCCCAAGCTGGCGCCAATCCGGCGCCATGTTCCCAGGGAAGGAGAGACCGATGGCTAGAGGAAAGATGGCGACGTTGGGTTACATGCACCGCTTCAAGGAATCCATGTCGGCAAACGCGGAAAAGCTCAAGGCGTACGAGGAGACCCGCCTCAAGTTCGAGGGCCTGCTGACGCAGGCTCAGGGCTTGACGCAGCAGCAGGCGGCGTTGACCGCGGCCAAGCAGGAGAGCTCGAAGCAGCTCCAGAACGTGTTGAGCGAGGTGCAGCGGGTGGCGACGGTGCTGCGCTTCGCGGTCCGCGAGCTCTACGGCAAGGATGCCGAAAAGCTCGTCGAGTTCGGCCTGCAGCCGTTCCGCGGCCGGCCCCGCAAGCACAAGGAGCCGGAGAAGCCGCAGCCGGAGCCGCCGGCTCCCCCCGCCCAGTTGGACAACCTGCTTCGTCATCCACCCGGGGGCGCGGAACGCGCCCCCTTTGTACCTGAGAGCTCCTATCAAAACCTCTACGTAGGGGCGGGGCTTCTCCCCGCCCGGGAGGGGTCCCCCCCTCGGCGCTAACTTTGCTTCAACGTAGCCGCTCCCACCCGGCCCATCGGGCCGGGAGAACCCAGCCCGGGGCTGAGGCCGCAGGCCGACGCCCTGGGGAATCGGATCCAAATCCGTTGCGGCCTGGAAGGCCGCGAGAACCTCGCCGGACGGGCAACTGCTCCGGGAGCGACTCTCGCGGCCCTTCAGGCCGCGCCGATATGTCGTCTCGTTCCCAGGGCATCGGTCTTGGGCTTTGCTCTGCCGGCCCGCTGGCAGGGTGATCAAGCCGCCTGCCAAATGTGTCGAACTTCTATGCAAAGTCCCAAACCATCCTGTTCTCGGAGCGCTTATGCGCCAAGCTCTATCGCTTTGACGCTTATAAGAAAAGGGTGTAATCTGAGTTCTAAGCCCATAAGCTGCCCAGGAGATGCGACCAGCGGCGCCTCTCCGCAGCGAGACAGGTTTGACGCTTGCTGGAAGGTAAAACGGATACACCTAAGCGGCGGTTAGGCGGGAGAAAGACTGGAGTTTGGGATATGTTGCGGATTCCGAGCGAATCCGGCCACCCATTCCGACGCGAAGGCGGCCACCATTCCGACGTGAAGGCGGCCACCCATTCCGAGGCCAAAGCGGCCACCGATTCCGACGTGAAGGCGGCCACTTTTTGAGGGTCGTCGGAATGGTGGCCGGCTTGCTGTCGGAATGAGCGGCGAGCAGGGCTCCGACGCCGTGACACTCTGGCTCCGAAGGGAGGCAGATGCCGGCAAGGAGACTCAGTATGCGGAAGGTCCAAGAGGTGTTGCGTTTGCTGTTGGTGTGCGGCTTGAGCCAACGTCAGGCCAGTCGGGCGAGCGGGGTCGGAAGGGCGAGCGTGGCGGAGTACGTTGAGCGGGCGCAGAAGGCTGGGCTGCTGGAGACGTGGGAGAGCTTGAGCGAGGAGGAGTTGGAGTGCCGGCTGTATCCGCCGGCCCGGAGAGTGCCGTTGCAGGCCGAGCGTCCAGAGGCTGACTGGGCTGCGGTCCACGAGGAGCTCAAGCGCCGGGACATGACGCTTTCCCTGGTCTGGCAGGAGTACCGGGAGCAGAATCCGGACGGTTACCAGTACAGCCGGTTCTGCGACTTGTACCGGGAGTGGCGGGGCAAGCAGGATCTGTGCATGCGACAGGTGCACCGGCCCGGAGAGAAGCTGTTCGTCGACTATTGCGGCGCGACGGTGCCGGTGGTCGACGCGGGGACGGGCGAGGTGCGGGAGGCGCAGGTCTTCGTGGCGGTTTGGGGCGCCAGCAGCTACACCTTCGCGGAGGCGACGTGGAGCCAGGGCCTGGCCGACTGGATCGGCTCGCATGTGCGGGCCCTGGAGTTCGGCGGCGGTGTGCCGGAGCTGGTGATCCCGGACAACCTGCGTTCTGGAGTGACCCGGGCGTGCCGGTACGAGCCGGAGCTGAACCCGACCTACCAGGACCTGGCCATGCACTACGGCGTGGCGGTGATGCCGGCGCGGGTGCGCAAGCCGCGCGACAAGGCCAAAGTCGAAGCCGGCGTGCAGCTGGTCCAGCGCTGGATCCTGGCCCGGCTGCGACACCGGACGTTTTTCTCGCTCGGCGAGCTCAACCAGGCGATCCGCGAGCTTTTGGGTCCGTTGAACGAGCGCCCGTTTCGCAAGCGTCCCGGCTCTCGGCAATCGCTGTTCGAGAGTCTCGAGCAGCCGGCTCTTCGACCGCTGCCAGGCGAGCGTTTCACCTACGCCGAGTGGAAGAAGGCGCGGGTCCACATCGACTATCACGTCGAGGTCGAAGGCCACTACTACAGCGTGCCCTACCAGCTGGTGAGCCAGCAGCTCGACGTGCGGGTGAGCGCCCAGACGGTGGAGTGCTTCGCCAAAGGCAAGCGGGTGTCGAGCCATCTGCGCAGCCTTGTGCGAGGCGCTCATACGACGCAGAGCGGTCACATGCCCCGTGCTCATCGGGAGTACGCGGAATGGACGCCCGAGCGTCTGGTGCGGTGGGCGCGGGAGGCGGGGCCATCGGTGGGCGGGCTGATCGAGCGGGTGATGTCGACGCGGGCGCATCCGCAGCAGGGCTTCCGCTCGTGCCTGGGGATCATGCGGCTGGGCCAGCGCTACGGGGCAGAGAGGCTGGAGGCGGCCTGCCAGCGGGCTCTTCAGGTCGACGCCGTCTCGTACCGCAGCCTGCGCTCGATCCTGCAGGCGGGTCTGGATCGGCAGGAGGTGCCGGCCGGCGAGCCGTCGGCGGTCCTGCCGCAGGTGCATGAAAACCTCCGGGGCTCCTCGTACTACGGCGGGGAGGAGTGGCCATGCTGACCCATCCGACGCTGGAGAAGCTTCAAGAGCTGCGGCTCAGCGGCATGGCCAAGGGCTTGGAGGAGCAGATGCAGATGAGCGGCCTGGAGGAGCTCGGTTTCGTCGAGCGTCTGGGCCTGCTGGTGGATCGCGAGATGACGGAGCGCGAGAACCGCCGGCTCAAGGACCGGCTCGCCAAGGCGCGGCTGCGCCAGAGCGCGGCCGTGGAAGACGTGGACCTGCGAACGCCCCGTGGCCTGGACCGGTCGCTCTTCGTGTCTCTGTGCTCGTGCCAGTGGGTTTCCCAACACCTCAACGTCCTGATCACCGGCAAAACCGGCACTGGCAAGAGCTTCCTGGCCTGCGCTCTGGCGCAGAAGGCCTGTCGCGAGGGCTTCACCGTGGCCTACCACCGCGTGCCGCGGCTGCTGTCGGATCTGGGCACTGCCAGGGTGGACGGCCGGTACTCGAAGCTGCTGGCGAGCCTGTCGCGGATCGATCTGCTGGTCCTCGACGACTGGGGCCTCCACCCCTTGGGCGATGCCCAACGCCGGGACCTGCTGGAGATCCTGGAGGATCGCTACGGCAGCCGCTCGACCCTGGTGACCAGCCAACTGCCGGTCAAGATGTGGCACGACGCCATCGGCGATGCCACCCTGGCCGACGCCCTGCTCGATCGTCTGGTCCATAACGCCTACCAGATCAAGCTCCTGGGCGAGTCGAGACGCAAGGCCGCTCTGGGCACGCTAGAGGACGGTCCGTCGTGAGGCGCGCGCGCCGCGCGGCCTGGCCCCCCACCCCTCCGGGAGCCCCCACCCCGGCTATGGAAGCTGACGGGGTATGGAAAGCTCCGGGCCGCCACCCGCCCGCCCTCCGGACCTTCCCACACCCCTTGGAAATCCTGGGCGCCCGCCCACCACCCACCCAGGATTCCACACAGCTCCCACAGCCGCGACGACGAGGTCATGAAAGAGACGAAGAGAAGAGAAAAGATGACAGACTCAGAGGGCCGTAGCAGGCCTCAAGGCGGCCACTTCGATCCACCATGAGCCCTGCTCGCCGCAAGCTCCGGCAGGGTGGCCGCCTTCGCCTCGGAATCGGTGGCCGCCTTCACGTCGGAATGGGTGGCCGGCTTCGTCGGAATCCGCAATATGTTGAAGTTGACTCAGAGAGAGTTCGCAGAGCCTGGGGTAGTTGCGAAGCTGGATGATGAACCATTGGTAGTTCATCATCGAGGCTCACCAGGAGAATACCTCGCTATCTTTGTCCACGGGCTCGGCGGAAAGCGCTACGGAGAGGATTCAACGTGGGGGGACTTCCCCAAGTTTGTGTTTGAGCTCTTCCCTTCCATGGATGTCGGTTTATACTCATATCGGAGTCTCTTTAAGAGATTGGCTTTCTGGAAATCGATTGATCTAGAACGAGAAGCAGAGGTCTTTAGGGGACTGTTGCGGGGTCTTGTCGAGTATAAAGGTTTCATCCTTATCGGTCACAGCATGGGCGGCCTCCTATGCAAGTGTGTAGTGACGCAATTTGCAACATTGTCGCAAGCAGAAGAGGCGAAGAGGATTAAGGGTTTGCTTTTGATGGCCTCTCCTCAACTCGGCGCTTCGCGCCTGCCTCAATGGCTTTGTTGGCTGAGCAAGGACTTCCAGGCCCTCAAGCCTCATGGGAGGTTGGTGAGCGCGATAGTAGATAACTTTCAGGAACACATTTATACTGGATTAGATCGTGCTCCTGATGGCAAGATACACATACCTGTGTGGTGCTTGGTCGCTGCTGAGGATTTTTGGGTAGACCATCTAAGTGCGGGGATCGGATTAGCTCAGGAGCAGAAGGCAACAGTGCGTGGCAGTCATACATCTATCGTAAAGCCTCCGACCGTGGATGCCGATGGATTTCGTTTTGTCCGGATTGCCCTAGATGCAGCCATAACCAACCGTGAGGAACCCTATCGCGGATACGATTGCGTTCCCGCCAGCCAGTCAGACCTACTCCTTATTCATCAGCTTGCAAGTAAGACGTTCTCAGGCCCAATATCCAGCGTGGATCTGATGCAGCAATGGTGGAGTGCAAACCGAAATGTTTTTTGGGTGCTTAGGAGAGTTGTAGTTTCCAGCGGCAAGCGATATGAGGAGGTGGAAGGGTATTATTGTGTACTTCCTTTGAGGAAGGAAGCTGTGGAGAAGATCTGTCGCGCAGAAGTTACAGGAGCAACCATAGGCGCTGACCTGCTGGCACGGGCTAACGAAGGCGTTGATACTTTCTATGTGGCGGCCATAGTTGGAGTGAGCGCTGTGTCGAAAGGTGTAATCGTTCACTTCCTGACTGCGCGTTTCAGATTTCTGTCGGAAAACAAGCTAATAACTGTGCTTGGACGCCCTGCGACGAACGACGGGCTCAGGATAATAGAGGGGCATGGGATGACTCCCGTTTCGGGTTCAACTCGCCCAGGTTTACGAAGCGTCTATAGGGGGCAGTTTGAGCCACGAGCGCAATCGTAATAGAGCGCCTAACCCGAGTTTCCACCGGCGGCCAGCTTCGCCATCCGCGCGGTGAAACTCCGCTCATTCGACGTCACAGGAGAATCAACAGGAAGGGCTAAGAGGCACCGCGATTCAGCGGAGGCCCACCACCGGGACCGCGGCCGCGGGGTGCTTCCAGTGGACGTTGAGATAGCGCCGGAGGTCGCTCAGCACCTCCTGGCCGATCGCGTGGTGTCCGGTTGCAGCCAGGAGCTGTTCCCAGACGGTCCGCATCTGATCGTGCGCGACGGCGGAAAGGGACGCATCGGTCAGAGCCTTCCGGCAGACGCGCATGGCCTTCTCGATCTCCCCGGCTTTCATGTGGCGGCCATAGAGATAGAGGAGGTCCAGGAAGGCTTCCTTGTAGAGCTCGTGCTCGATCTCACGATCCACCACCTCGTCATATAGCCGCTCGGCCGGCTGCTTGTATCCAAGGGCGTCCAGGAGCTTCGCGCCCGTGAACTTCCCACGGATCTGCATCCGGATCGTCGGGTTGGCATGGAGCAATCGTGAGCAGCGCCGGAACACCTGCAACGCTTCATTCGGCCGGGAGACCCCAATGAGGCACTCCACTCGAAGCAGATCAGCCAGAAGCGTCAGATGGGAGTCCGCGGGCGGAAGCAGCGGGACGGCGGCGTCGAGCGCCTCCAGGCCTTGGGCGGGCTCGGAGTCGGCCACGACGCTGGCTGCCTTGACAAGTGTGCGGGCAAAGAGCGCCCATTCGGAACGGGCGCGATAGATCGCCTTACACCTTTTCAGGGCTTCGAGGGCTCGATCAATGTGTCCCTCGTCTGCCAGGGCTGACGCGGTGATCGACAGAAACCCCGCTTCCAAGAGGGGATCGCCGGTACCTCCCTTGAGGTGCCGCTCCGCATTCGCCAGGGCCTGGTGCATTCGCTCCCATTCGGCAGCCCGGCGCCGGGCGTTGGCTACGGCGGTCCAGACCTCCGCCTTGAGGTCGTGATCGGCGGCCTGGGTGATCCGCTGGCGCTGGCTCATGGCTTCGATGCAGAGCAAGGCCATCCCCGCGAGGAACTCGGCCTCATCCCAGGACGAGGCGTCCTTGATCTCGCCGAGCACGAGATGGAAGAAGGCGATCGTGTGGCACGCCTTCGTCATCCGCACCCGCTCCCTCTGGCTCCGGCGGTTGGGCAGGCGCCGCAGCTCGGCCCACTCCGTGACGGCGGCCAGGTAGTCCACCGCCCATTGGCGCTCCCGGTCGATCAGGTCGAACACCAGTTGCAGCGGACCCTCTCCCGCCAGCCCAGGCTTCTCCGAGCGCAGCTCGTCGGCGGCGGTGCCGGCCAGAGCCCGGCATGGATCGCAGGAGACGAGATGCTCCGCAGCCGCCTCAACCTCCTGGGGGCCGCCCTCTCCAGCCAGAATCCTCCGCATGGCTTCCCGCCCCAGGTGGGACATTCAAGGCTCTCCTTAAGGGTAGTACCTTCCAGGATAATTAAGCCTACCCCGAAGTACGTGCCTCTGTACAGTTCGCGTGAAAGAGAAACGCGAGGGGCGCTGAGAACGCCCCTCGGCGAGGTCGGAGTCAACCGTCAGGGTCCAGGTTCCGGCCGCTGTCAGATTCGTCCGTAGAGAACGACGCGAAGAAATTGAGCGCGAACAGGGCGAGACGAAGCAAGGCTTCTCCCTTCCGGGACAGGTGACCGCACGAGCGTCATTGCCCGTGGAGGTTGTGTCCCCGTAGACCGGAGCATCCGCCTCTCCGGCCTTCCAGGACAAGCCTTGCCCGGTCGAGGAGGTCAGCGTTGAGAGAGAAGAGCACCGGCCGTAAGACGAAGGTGCAGCGGGACCCGCGCCTAAGGAATCTCCTGCCCCTGCTCGAAAGCCTCCCCGAGGAGCTGCGCGATGCTCTCGCCTCCACCCTGGAGGCGGTGGTGAGGACCAACCATCTCATCGAGGTCCATCAGAGAAGAACAAAGGGCCGGCAGGAGTGACGAACCGGCCTCCGCGTCGCCCTTCCGGGCGACCGCGCGGGCTTCCCGGTCGCCGGGGAAGGTTTCCGGACAATCGCGCAAACCTTTCCGGTCAGCGGGAAAGGATTCCGGACGGTCGGGAAGCCCTTCCCGGTCAGCGAAAAAGGCTTCCCGGCTGCCGCGCAGACCTTTTCGGCCAGCGGGAAAGGTTTCCTGGTCATCGGGAAAGGATTCCCGGTCGACGCGCAGACCTTTCCGGCTGCCGGAAAAGGATTCCCGGTCAGCGGGAAAGGTTTCCCGGTCGACGCGCAGACCTTTTCAGGCACCGGGAAAGGTTTCCCGATCACCGGGAAAGGTTTCCCGGTCACCCCGCAAACCTTTTCGGCCGCCGGGAATGGATTCCCGGCCGCCGGGCAAACCTTTCCGGCCAGCGGGAAAGGATTCCCGGTGGTCGCGCAACCTTTCCCGGCCACCGGAAAAGGATTTCCGGTCAGCGGGAAACCTTCCCCGATCGTCCGGAAAGGTCTCCAGGTCGGCGAAAATCCTTTTCCGATCGTCCGGAATGGTTTCCCGGTCACTCCGCAAGATTTCCAGGTCGCGAGGAAAGGTTTCCCGGTCGGCCTGCAGGCCTGCCCGGTCAGCGGCAAGGCTTCCTGGACACCGCGTAACGTTGGCCGGTCTGCTGCCGGGGTCAAAGATGAAAGCCGTTGTTGAGGTCGAAGACGGCGCCCGTGTAGTTTCTTGCCTTGTCACTCATCAGAAACGCGACTGTGTTGGCGACGTCGTCCGCGGCGAGCGGGGTCTTGAGCAGCTCCGAGCTCCGGTACCAATTCACGACGTCTGTGGGCAGCGATGCGAACATGCCAGTTTCCACAATGCCAGGAGCCACAAGATTGACCCGAACGGATGGCGCGAAGGTCTTTGCGCACGACTTGGTCAGACCGACGAGCCCGGCCTTGGTCGTGCTATAGACAGGATCGGATCCGCCATACATAGAGCTGGAGCCGACGTTGACGATGGCGCCAGGCAGGCGCGGGCGTGCCACGAGCGCACCAAAGTGTTTGGACATCAGAATGGCTCCAAACAAGTTTACGTGAAGGACTCTCTCGATCTCGTCCTCAGAATAGGCATCGAGGCCCTTTCCGAGATAGATGCCGGCATTGTTGACCAGGCCATACGGCGGCGCGCCGGATAGCCGCGCAAAGAGGCTTGCGACCTCTGCGGCATTGGTAACGTCGCAGCGAGTCACTTCCAGTCCCTGAGGGTATTCGTCCCGCAGCTCTTCGAGGCCCGCCTCGTCGACATCGACACCCAACACTGCATAGCCTTCGCTCAGCAGACGGCTTCCGGTTGCGCGCCCGATGCCCTTGGCAGCGCCAGTGACAATGATCCTAGAGTCGCCGCTTGGCCTCTTCAAGGGTTCTCCGAATCCAGGTAGGATAATTAGGGATGGCATAGGAGAAAAAGGCATCCTGATCAATGCCGTGCCCGAGGGCGCGCTCGAGCTCTTCGAGCTTTCCGAGCCGCTCAAGCTCTTCCAGAGCGCGCATCAAAGTCATATTTCTCAGCCGCTCTTCCCAGTCGGCCAAAATCTCTCTCAGAACCTCCTTCTCAACTCCCTCGAGAAACCCCTTCTTGGCCTTTGCAGCTAGCACTTCCCGGGCGATGATGCCGTACTCGACCACCGTCCTCGGCGTCTCTTGTACGCGGTGTTTCAACTTGTTGAGCTCTACCTGCTGATCAATGGACCCGAAGAGACTCTTGAATAAACTCATCTTCCTCTTCTCCTTCCTCGTCCTGCGGCATGCTTCAACGGCTTCGAGATAATACCGTGACGCGCCGGGAAGCACCAATGGCGCAGCCTTGGCCTACGCAATCATACGCATGCCGTCTCCAGAAATCCTGAGAGCCAGGAGCAGATCCTTGGAATCATAGAAGCGAAAGCACCACTCGGCCCCTCCCTCACGTCGAGCCAAGGAAACCGACATCACGAGAAAATCGACGGTCGCACACCGGATGGCAAGTGCGCGTGCATTCTCGTACGCATCCAAGAGCCGGTGGGGCAATGGACAGCGCGACAAGGGCACGGCAAATCCACAGGCTTCGACGGACTCAACCGCGACGGCGCCCTCCTTCCGAGTGACCAGGATCTGCTTGTAATCGTAGACGTACCCCTTCCTTTCGCCGTCAGAAACCGCGCGCGGTTCCCCACTGTACACCTCAACGACCCACTGCCCTGCGGTTCCGTCTGCTTTCATCAGGCCTTCCTGGGGACTGGAAATGTGAGGGCACACGGCAGAGTTGACCACGCCAGTGTTCGATAGAAATGCGAGCTGCCATTGCCGCTCTGGATCGGAGCCAAGGAGCTCTCCAGCCAGCTCGATCGCTTCTCCGGCTGTCAATCCGGTTGTGGCCTCCTCACCAGGAAGCTGGATATCCCAAACGCGATTCCGCATTGCCCTGAACTGATTGCCTACACTCATCACGAGTTGTCCGTTCTCGAGCGTCGGCTTGATGTGGAAGAAGTCGGTATTCAGGATCTCGTTCCGCATTGCGGGATGCTTGATGCCCCCCGTCACGGCATCCACTCCGACCGTGAGAACACTCTCCACCAGTGTAGGATCAAAGAAGGATACGTTCCAGGTGAGGAACCCCCCGTAGCGCTTGTCGCATTCGAGTTTGGTGAGGACGAAAAGATCGAAATTGGCGCCCCGGAGAACACCTGTCTCGCGTCCGCACTCGATGGCACGAGAGACGGCTGCTTCCGAGTCAATGTACCCTGGAGCGATCGGGACTGGTTGGAAGCGCGTATATCGCTTCGCTATATGCCGGAAGCCGGCTTCATTGCGCTCAATCAACCCCGGATCCTCTTGTTCGGAAATACCAAACAGATGATTCAGCGCGCATGAGTAAATTATGACAGAGTCCTCGACGGGCAGTGGATCAGAGTCGAGGAGAAAGAGTACCGGCAATTCATGAATGGAGTCGTCTATCACCGCGTATGCCTGAATGCATACCTTATCGGGATCGTAGAACTCCACGATCCACAGCCGACTCGTGCCGCTTGTTGCATCCGCGAAGACCCAATCTCGCGGCTGGGTCAGACTGTAGAGTGTCGCCACACCTTGTTGTGAAAGACCAAAGAGATCCCCTGAAGGATTCATCTCGATCTTGACCTTTACAGCCGCTTCCTTCGCAGAAGGAAAGGAAACCTCCTGGTTTGGCGTGCCACGAATGGCGTTAATCAGGCGCTGCAGAGATCTCCGATAATCCACTGGCGTGCGGAAATCCGCGATGGCTCTTTGGACAAGTTCTCCGCCCCACTCTCCTGGGATATCCTCGAGGAGGACCGGTAGGATTCTTATGCCGCCGGCCTCCTTCGTCCATTCCATTTCCTTCTCGACCCAACTCGATTTGGACGCTGCCGCGGATATGACCACAATGAGACAGTCTGACCCGTGTATCGCCGGCGGAATGGCAGAAAGGCTGTCACCGACTTTGAGCTCGGCCTCGTCAAACCAAATTGAAATACCCGCTCCTTTGATATCGCTAACCAGTTTTCGGACAAAGCTCTTATCTTTGCTGCTATGGGAAACAAATACCCGCATGAGATGGCTCCTTTACGACCGCAACCTGATCTCACTGCTGCACTTACTGTAAGAAGGGTACGCCCACCCCCGCCCACCCGTCAATCGGACGCGAAGCGGCGATAAGGCTGGTCACCGGACGCTTGCATGCCTGGGAAGCGACCCAGCGGCTAATCCTGGCTATCGTCCTCAGCAACTTAGCGGCCCTACAATATCCACACCCCCTCATTCGTCTACACCCGTAGATGACGGACGCGGAGAGCTTGGAGCCAATGCCACTCGAACAGGACCAGCGGATCTCCAAAGTGGTCAAGCGGGAGCAGTTCCGGCTGCGCAACTTCATTCGCCAGCGTGTGCCCGATCCGCGTGACGCCGAGGACATTCTGCAGGAGGTCTTCTATGAGTTGGTGGAAGCAAACCGCCTGCTGATGCCGATCGAGCACGTCACTGGCTGGCTGTTTCGAGTGGCGCGCAACCGCATCACCGACCTCTTCCGCAAGAAGAAGCCGGAGAGCTTCAGCGATACCGCCCTCGTGGACGAGGACGACGAGTTATTGCGGCTGGAAGACCTGCTGCCTTCACCCGATGCCGGGCCGGAGGCGCTCTATGCCCGCAACGTGCTCCTCGCCGAGCTCGAATTGGCGGTCGACGAGCTGCCGGAGGAGCAGCGCGAGGTGTTTGTCGCCCACGAGTTGGAAGGGCGCAGCTTCAAGGAGATGGCCGCCGAGACCGGCGTGAGCGTGAACACGTTGCTCTCCCGCAAACGCTACGCGGTCCTGCATCTGCGCGAGAGGTTACAAAGCATCTACGACGAATTCAGAAAGGCGTGAGGAACCCCACATGAGAAAGCGCTTTATCAAATTTGCCCCACTGATCCTGCTGGTATTCCTGCTCTTCATCGCCATCGGCGGCGAAGTCGTGAAGTACCTGTGGAACTGGCTGCTGCCGCCGCTCTTCGGCTGGAACCAGATTACTTTCTGGCAGGCGCTTGGGCTTCTGGCGCTGTGCCGGATCCTCTTCGGCGGATTCGGGCTCCGCGGTTCCGGCCGCTCCGATTTCCGCCGCCGCATGGCCGAGCGCTGGGAAAGCATGACCCCTGAGGAGCGGGAGCGGTTCCAACGAGGCGTGCGCGGACGTTGGGGCTTTGGCCCACCGAGCAGCGGGAGCGAGGGGCAGCCGGGCTAGATGGGCTGGATCGACAATGCGTGCCGGAACACATTCCGCGGGTCCCACCGCGCCTTGATCCGCTGAAGGCGCGGGTAGCCCTCCTTGTAATACAGCGTGTGCCAGGGCACGCTCGAGGTGTTCAGGGCCGGGTCCGCGAGGTCGGTGTCGGGATGATTGATGAAGGTCCCGTCGTACCTCTCGCCCGGGGCCGGCACTCCCCCGCTCTCCGCAAACAGATCCCGGTAGAACGCCCGCACCCAGGCCAGATTCGCCGCCTCTTCCCCCGGATCCAGCCAGCCGGTGGTGCATGCGATGTCGAGGATGGAGCCGCGCTGGGCGGAGGCGGTCTCATCGGGTGCGACGGTGTTGATCCGCCCGCCGTAGGTTGCGAGCCCCAGCATCCCGCCCATCACGTCGTGGCCGGTACTGGTCAGGTAATCGTAGGCCACGCCCATCTGGTCATCGGTGAAGCGTTTCTTGATGAGCGCGTCCTTCACCTTCATGCTCACGCCGCCTGGCGGCGCGGCGAACAGATCGGGAAGCGGGTTCAGGGCGAACTCCAGCCACGGCATTTGTGCCAGCTCCCGGCCATTCGGTGCGCCGACCCCTTCGCTCAGCGCCGCGAGATGCTCATCCATCTGCCGCTCGGTGTCGGCGGGGGCGGCCGTGCTCACGCCGCGGACGACGATCTTGCCGAATTGCTTGCGGTGGAGCTCGAGGAGGGTCCAGAGAGAGGCGTTGGGGGAATCGGCACCGCTGTTCTGCTCGCACCAGATTCCGTGGTTTCTGCAGAGCCGCAGGAAGGACGGCCGGTCGATGTCGCTCCAGCTCCATTCCGCCTTGAAGGTTGTGATCGATTCCGGAGCGCGGGGCAATAGGTTAGAGGGATCGTCGCCGGATACGCCAGGCGATCGGAACCAGAACCGGGTGGCGATGCCGAAGTTGCCAGCCCCTCCGCCCGTGTGCGCCCACCAGAGGTCACGATTCGGGTCGGACGTCTCCCGGGTCGCCACCACGCTGCTCACCCGTCCGGCCTCGTCCACGGTGACCACCTCGACGGCATACAGATAGTCCGCTGCGAGGCCGTGCTGGCGGCAGAGGAAGCCGAAGGCTCCGCCGGCCACATGCCCGCCCATGCCGATGTCCGGATGCTCCCCGAGCGGTATCAGGACTCCCCAGATCTCGAAGAGCGTCCGGAACGTCTCCCCCACCGTGGCTCCGGCTTCGACGGCCACCGCGCCCCGTTCCGCATCGTAGTAGATGCGCTTCATGGGCGAGATGTCGAGGATCACCCGCACCTCGGGGTTCGATACAAAACCCTCGAGGCAGTGCCCGCCACTCGTCACGACGAGACGCCGTCCTTCCCTCACCGCCTCCTCTACCCCCGATATCACCTGCTCGGTCGTGCTGGCCAGACGGACGTAGTCCGGATTCGCGCTGAACCGCTTGTTGAACCGCTTCTCGACCACCTCCCGATACCGCGGATCGTCAGGGCTGATCTTGCTGGATTCGGTACCCGTGTTGCCGGTCATTTGCCGTGTCGTCATCATCCGTTCCTCGTCCGCTCAGTGACCGTGCAAGAGGTTGGTCAGCAGAGGCAGCTCGCCATGGTTCAGAACGTGTTGGCAGACATCGCGCAGACGCGGGGAAACGGTGTCATAGGCAACCGGCAGGGCCACGGCCGCGGCCAGCTCCACGTCGGAGTCGGAGTCGCCGACATAGGCGGTGGCCGTGGACGAGACGCCAAGCTCCTCCATCAAGGAGAGCGCGACGGACAGTTTCCCGTGATCGCGTACCTGCACCTCGACCTCGCCGGAGAGCCGGTCGCCATCGAAAAGCAACCGGTTCGCACGCACCGCGTCGAGCCCCAGATCCCGCATCGCCCGATCCGCCAGGTGTGCCGGCCCCGAGCTGACGATCCCCGACAGAAGACCGTTCTCGTGGAGATAGGAGAAGACCTCCCGCACTCCGGGCTGGTAAGCCCGGCGTTGGACCAGGTCCCAGTACGGGGCCGCGGGCCGGCCTTTCCAGAGCCGGCCCGCTACCTGGACGGCGAGGGTGTCGTAATCGGCTCCGAGATAGCGCTCGGCCAGGGCCAGCCCCTCCTCCACCGTGCCATAGGCATGGTGAAGGTCGAGCCAGAAATTCTTCCCCTCGAAAATGACGCCATCCATGTCGAAGAGGACGAGTCCGAGGCTCATGCAGCCAAGCTCTTCCGGGTGTAGATGATCGATCCCTCCTGGCCTGCCTCGCCCACGACGTTCCAGGTGCCCTCCAGACGCGAGTGGGCGACCGCGATCAAAGGGATCTGTACCAGGCCGTAGACCGTACCGCCGCCTCCCCCGATCTGGTGCAGGCTGTAAACGAGCAGGAAGTTGTTTTCACGCACCCCCGCGAGCTCGCTTTTCCAGGTGCCGACCGTCTTGCCTGCATCTTTGAAGGTGCCGGTCAGGGTCAGTTGATCCTGAACACATTCGATCTTGCAGTCGCCGGTGCGCACGTGACCATTGGTGGAGATCGATTCGAACGCCCAATCGCCGCATAGCGTCTCCAGCACCTTGCGAGAAATCCCAGGCGCCTCGGGCAGGTTGAGGAAGATCTGCGAACCGAACTTCACGAGCACGAGGTAGATGCCGATCGGGCCAACGATGAAGATCCCGCTGGCCACGTCCTGGAGTTGGAAGTAATTCTGTTTGTCGAACAGGAGATAAAGCAGGACAACGGGAATCAGGGGAACCAGCAGGATGAAGAGCCATCGGCGGATCCTGGTGTCCATGGTGCGTGTCTCCTTTTCCTGAATCCTATCATCGGCGGGCCGTCGTCGCCGGATGGAAGTCCTGCCAGGAGTGCCAGAATTCCTGATAGGCAGGGATAGCGGTGAGCCGAGTCCCCGTCCGGGCGCCGTCGAGGGCGAGGCCCGACTCGTCCCAGGTGGCGCCGGTCGCGCGGTCCCGGAAGCGGGACGGGTCGGCTGTACGCTCGAGCTGGAGCCACGGGCCGCTTCCGCCGGGGCGGGCGTCGAAGGCGTGGAAGGAGACGCCGTCGGCGCCGAGCAGGAGGAGCACGGGCTGGTCGCCGACGCGGTCGTTGATGACCCTCTCGTGCACCAGCTCGTTCCAGTCGAACGCGCGCGCGGCGCTTCCAGCGAGCACACCCACCACCCATGACTTGCGCTGCCAGCTCCGCGAATCGCGCCCGGTGAGGGTGCTCTCGTTGGTGCCTTCCGCGTATCCCTCCATGTTGGCGTAGCGGGGCGCAAACTGCGGATCGGGCTGCAGGACGTCGCTTTCCGGATGGCGCGCGCTCCAGGCCGCCCAGGTCATCTGCTGCGATGGGATCTCGGCCAGACGCTTACCCGTCAGCGGACCGGCGACTGCCTCGCCGGTCGCCTGCCGCCACCAGCTGCCTGTGCGCGAGTCCTCGAACATGGCGTTCCAATGATCCATGCCGACCAGCCGGAAGGTGTCGGCCTCACCGCCCACCACCGGGCTGAAAACCCGGCCGGTTCGGCAGACGGTGCAGTAGGTGACCATCACCGGCTGACCGGCGACCACGTCGCGCACCTGGTGGTGGTAGCCGATGAATTGAATCGGGTAGGCGCGCGCCTGGGTCCGGCCGGCAGGGTCGGCGGGATTGGCGAGCGCGACACCCACTACCAGGGCGTCGGGAGCGACGGCGCCCTTCCCCATTGCCGCAAAGGTCAACGAGGTGGGCTGACGGAACATGACGTCAGCCGACATCGGCCCGTTGGTCTGGTAGATCACGAAAGCGGCCAGCGCCAGGCTCAGCACGGTGAGCACCCGAGCCAGCCACCGGCCGCGCGCCAGCAGACGAACCGCTGCCCAGATGGCGGCGCCACCGGCAAGGATCCGCACAACCAGGATCCAGCGGTGCAGGGCGTAGGCGGCACCCAGCGTGTCTCCCTGCTGGCTGCCCGGCATGGGCATGATCCAGTAGACTCGCAGCACCTCGGCAGCCAGCAGCACGAGCACAGCGAAGGTGAAGGTCAGGCCGGCGGCGCGCTGGGGAGTTTGCGTGGTCATCGGACGGATTCTAGTACCTCGTCACAGTCCGAGTAGCTTATAGCTTTTCATGTAGGGGCGGCCCTTGTGGCCGCCCTCCGGAAGGGCACCCACAAGGGGTGCCCCTACAAGAGGGACGATCCATCTTTTCCGGCGTGACAGGGTCCTAGAAGCGTCCCGCTTCGGCGTCCCCCCGGCTCTTGTCCATCAGATCCTTGAAAGCCGTCTCGAAGAACGCCAGGTATTTCTGTTGGTCGGCCGTGAGCGGCTGGCCCAGCTTGCGCAGCCGCAGGAGGATGAGCGCGATGCGAAGCACCGGATGGTTGGAGCCCGGCCACCGGAAGGCGACGGCGTTGCGCGACCCGGCCGGAGGCGCAAGGCCCTTGAAGGCCTGCGTCCCGATCTGCTCGAAGCGGACCAGCATCGAGGCGATGGACGGCCAATTCTGAGTGAGCCATGCGGAGATCGCCCCCGGGTCGCTGGCGGACGGCGCGAGGGTGTTCACCTCTTTGTCCAACGCTTCGGATTGGATCGAGAATAGCTCCAGCATCGTGAAGTCTACCTTCACCTTCGCCATGTGCTGGGTGGACGCGAGGTAGCGTGTCCACGCGGCCCCCTTGAAGCTGCCGGCGGCATCCGCGGTCGAACCGATGTTCATTAGGTTCACCGGTGAGACGAGGTACGGAAGGCTGCGGACCAGGAGGTACTGTTTCGCGACCTCCTCTTCCATGACGGGCGCTTTCGGCGGCGGTGTTCCCGCCCCGGACGTGGAGCCCGGGGCGGGCTTGGCGACCTTCGTGATCAGCTCGTTGTTGACGAGATAGGTCTCCTGGGCCGTCTCGTCGGTGATGACCAGGACGATGTGATCGAGCAGGGTCGCGAGCGTGAACTTGACCTTCAGACTGGGATCGCCGGCCTTCACCGTCTGGAACACCTCCCATGCCACCGTGAGCGCGTAGACCCCGCAATCGCGCACCAGCCTGCCCGTCAGGTCAGCCGGCATTTCCGAGGTGAGGTAGCTGTCTCCGAAATCGCGGACGTTGAAGCTGGTGTGATGGGTATGGTGCTTGAGATAACGGCCCATGAGCTCCATGAGGGAGCTGAGCGCCCCGGCGCCGCGGGCCTTGAAGACGCCATACATAGTGCTCCAGACCTTCTGCCGTTTCGCGGTGTCGTTGAGGTCGACGGGGTCGTTGCCGAAGGCCTTTTGGATCGCGGGCTCGCGAGCGATCTCGGCCTGGAATCCGGCCTGCCCGATGAGCGCGCTCTGGACCTGCTCGAGCTTCTCCACCTCCTGGCCGTGGGGAGACGCGATCACATCCGCCGGGAAGGGATGGCCCGGAAGCTCGGAGAGATCTGTATGGGTATGGTTGGAGCCGTCGATCTGGAGGAGCGGGCGGCGCCCCGGGGGATTGAGCACGGTGAATTCCGCGATCTCGGCTTCGATGTTTCCCAGGGGCTTGAGCTGGTGCTTGAGCTCGCCGTGCAGCTTCGACGCCATATTGCGCGCTTCGGCCGCCTTGGCGGCGTTGCCGGCCGCCAGGGCTTCCGCTTCCAGCACGAAATAGAATCGGTAGATCTCGCGCATCTCGTTGTAGATGCGCTGGAATCGCCAGTAGCGGTTGCTCCTCTTCTTCGGATCGAACGAGCCGCCCTTTTCCGTGAGGCTGAGGGCCATGTAGGAGAGGATCTCGATCGCCACGCCGAAGAGCTTGAACGCCCGGCCGTGCTCGCCGGCCCGCGCCGCCTTCTGGCCCATGCCGATGAGCACGCCGGGATCTCCCATCACCTTCTGGCCGACCGTCAGCATGCCGCCCGTCGGAAGGTCCTGGCCTTTCAGGTACGCCCGCTGGAACTGGATGTTGACCGCGTTGAGCAGGCGGTCCGCCGCCGGGATGTTGCCCTCTTGCGTCAGCTCCTCCACCTGACCCATGGCCTCGCTCAGGATGTCGAGGTCGTACTCCTTTACGTCGACCACGTCCAGCAGCTCCTGCACGAGCGCCGGAACACGGTCTTTGAAGTACCTTCTGGCATGCCTGAGATCGGCAAAGACGTCCTTCCACCTTCTGCTCTGCGGAGCAGCGGCGGGAGGCGCGGGTTGGCGCTGGACGGTCGGCCCCGCTTGCGAGGAGTGCAAGATCTGCCGTACTGCTTGATTGCCGATCGAGTGCTGCAGGTGGAGGACTGGATGCTCCGCTGCCTTGTCAGGCCCGGCGAGGCTGGAAGGTACCGGCCCTTGGGGCCGGCTCTGCTTTCGCTTGATGTCTCGCATCACCCTCCCAATACTGGCTCAGGCGCACGGCTGCCCGGTATAGTTACGCAGAACGCCCGTCAATCCCGCCATCATCCGGCTAACCGCGGCCAAACTAATCTCGTCTATCCTGCGTAAGAGGTCAGATCCGATGGAGGAACCCTGCATGCGCCGAACGCTCGCCACCGCCGCCTTCCTATCCCTCGCGGCGGCTCCCCCGCCCGCGGAGATCAATCCCGTCCGCGACGTTTTCCATGGGACGGAGGTGGTGGACCCCTACCGCTGGCTCGAAGGGAGCGCGGCGCCCGAGATGACGAAGCCCGATCCCGCGCTCGATGCCAAGGTGAGCGCCTGGACCGACGCGCAGAACGCCTGGGCGCGTGGAATCCTCGACAACCTTCCCGGCCGCAAGGAGCTGGAGGCGCGCATCAAGGCCGCCACCGGCCAGTCGGCCTTCCGCGGCGATCCCACGGTGCACGGATCAAGGATGTTCTTCCTCCAGGGCGGAATGGAGCAGAAACAGCCCATCCTGATGACGAGCGAAGGCGATGGCCCGGCCCGCGCTCTCGTAGATCCCACCCTCCGTGACCCGAGCGGCCTCACCACGATCGGCTGGTTCAATCCGAGCCACGACGGCCGCCTCGTCGCCGTGGGACTTTTCCGGTCCGGCGACGAGAACGCTACCCTTCACCTCGTCGAGACCGAGACCGGAAAGTGGCTGCCGGACGAGATCCGCAACCGGGTCCGCGAGGTGGACTGGCTGCCCGACGGCTCGGGTTTCGTCTACAACAACCTCGAAGACTTGAAGGACCCGTTCTCGCGCCGCATCCGCTTCCACAAGGTCGGGACGGATTCCAAGCAGGACCGCGTGCTCCTGGAGCAGCCGAAGACGGGCCCCGCGGCTTCGACCTGGGGGCCGTTCGGACGCCTGAGCCACAACGGCCGCTGGCTCGTCCTGGGGCAGTGGACCGGCAGCAATTCGAACGACCTCTGGGTCATGGATTTCCGCCAGTGGCTGGAGACGGGCAAGGCCGAGCACCGCCCCATCCTCGTGGGGCAGAAGGCCATAGCCGGGCTGCCCGACGTCTACCGCTACGCGGACCCGATCGTGGGCGACACCTACTACATGAGCACCACGCTCAACGCCCTCAACCGCAGGGTCGTTGCCGTGGACCTGAAGAACCCTGCGCCGGAGCTCTGGCGCGAGGTCATCCCCGAGCGCAAGGACGCGCTCCTCTACATCGGGCAGATCGGCGATCTCCTGACCGCCACCTACCTCCACGACGCGACCACGCGCATCGAGCTCTTCGAGCTTGATGGGACTCCGCGCGGTCCCCTGGCGCTTCCCGGCCTCGGTACGGCGTATCTCTCCGGCAGCCCGGAGAGTCCGGTGGGCTACCTGGCGTACACCAGCTTCAACGAGCCGCCGAGCTTCTACCGCGTGAACCTGCGCACCGGCGAACGGAAGCTCTGGTGGCGCGAGGAGATCCCCTTCGACCCTTCGACCCTGGAGGTCAAGCAGGTCGAGTACCCGTCCAAGGACGGCACCCGGGTGACCATGTTCGTGATCCACAAGAAGGGGCTGAAGCTCGATGGCTGCAACCCCACGGTCCTGGACGGCTACGGCGGCTTCGCCATCAACATCACGCCTTTCTTCGACGCCGGCCACATCCCCTGGTTCGAGGAGGGGGGCGTCTACGCCTACCCCAACCTGCGCGGCGGCGGCGAGCGGGGCGAGGCCTGGCACGAGGCCGGGATGTTCGAGCACAAGCAGAACACTTTCGATGATTTCATCGCCGCGGCCGAGTGGCTGACCGCCAACGGCTATACGCGGCCGGAGCGGCTCGGCATCACAGGAGCCTCGAACGGCGGACTGCTCACAGGCGCGGCGCTGACGCAGCGGCCGGACCTCTTCTCCGCCGTGTTCGCCGGCGTGCCGCTCCTGGACATGCTCCGTTTCCATCACTTTTTGCGCGCCCGCAACTGGGTGAGCGAGTATGGATCGAGCGCCGATCCGAAACAGTTTCCATACCTGCTGCGCTACTCGCCCTATCACAACGTGAAAAAGGGTACGAAGTACCCGGCCGTGTTCCTCACCGCAGGCGAGAAGGACGAGCGTGTCCACGCCCTCCACGCGCGCAAGATGACGGCGCTGCTCCAGGCCTCGACCGCGAGCAATTCCGCCACGGAGGCGCCGGAGCCGATCCTCCTCCAAGTCGAGCGCGAAGCGGGGCACGGCATGGGAGCGCCGGTGGACATGCAGGTCCGCAGGCTCGTGGACGAGCTCAGCTTCTTCCGCTGGCAGCTCGGTATGGGTAAAGAATCGGGCAAAGAGTGCGGATCTCCCTGATCCCGGCAACGCCTCACTGCGAACGGCACTGGACGGGACGCGTCCCCTGGGAGGTGGGACCCGCCCACCTTGTAGCCGATCATCGCCGCGCCGATCGGGTTGCCTCTCAGCCTGTTCGGACGTACCGTAGAGTGCGTGCAGCTATTCGATGTCCTCGCAGCAGTTGTGTTCGCCGTGTCCGGTGCGCTCGTCGCATCGCGCAAGGGCCTGGACGTGATGGGGTTCATGTGGCTTGCCGTGATCACTGGCGTCGGCGGCGGCACCGTTCGAGACTTGATCCTGGACGTACCCGTGTTCTGGGTGCAGCAACCGGTCCACGTCTCTGCGTGCCTCGTGACTGCCGTCGTCATGCACTTCGTCGCGCCGCTGGTCGAATCACGCTACAAGACGCTCCTGTGGTTCGACGCCTTCGGACTGGCCCTGGTCACCGTCGCCGGCACGGCCAAGGCTTTGGATGTTGCGGCACCCGCGCTGGTCGCCATCGCGATGGGCGCGGTCACCGGCACCGTCGGAGGAATCATTCGCGATACGCTGGGCCACGAACCCTCTGTCCTCCTTCGTCATGAGATCTACGTCACGGCCTCGGTGCTCGGCGCCTGCACCTACGTCGGACTCAACGGCCTTGGCCTCGACCGTTTGGCGGCGATGATCGCCGGGTTCCTCGTGACTTTCAGCGTACGGGGGTTGGCGATCAGGTTCGGCTGGTCGTTGCCAGTCTTTCGCAAATCAAAATCGCCGTAGCCGGCCTATAGCTGCCCTTCGATCGGCAACAGCGACATGAGCCAGACCCCCGCGCGCTGCAAGGAGGACGTGCCGGGCTCCGTGCCGTGCCGGAGCAGCGTTCCGTCCCGTCGCTCGATCCAGACCAGGCTCCCGGAATCCGATAGACGGACCTCGTACGCGTTCAGGGGGACTCTGTTATCGAACGCCGCGGCGATCTGCCGGGCCAGCTCCGGGCTGTCGATCACGAAGCCCATCTCGGTGTTCAGCTCCGCCGAGCGGGGGTCGAAGTTGAAGGAGCCGATGAAGACCCGCGAAGCGTCCACCGAGAACGTCTTCGCGTGCAGGCTCGAGCCCGAGCCGCCCGACGAGCCAGCGCTCCTGCCCCGCGGGATGCCGGGCGCCAGACGCAATTCATAGAGCTCGATTCCGACCGCGAGCAGGGCCTTGCGCCGCTTGGCATAGGCAGCGTGCACGATCGCCGCGTCCGTGGCCTCCAGCGAGTTGGTGAGCACTCTGATCTTCACGCCCTGCTCCGCCCAGGACGCAAAGGTTTCGACGCCGGCCGCCGTGGGGATGAAGTAGGGCGAAACGAGATCGAGCCGTGCCTCCGGCGTGCCGAAGATCGTTTTCAGCTTGTAGGGCAGCAGGGCCTCGCGGCCGGCCTGGCCAAGCGCCTTGGCCGGGTCGTCGCTGACCATGCGCGTCGCCGCCCATTCGAACGGCAGCGTCCCCTCGACCAACTCGCGGACGAAAGGCGAGCTGCGCAACGCGGCCATGTAGGCGACCGCGGCCGGGTCGCGCTCGACCCGTGACGCGGCCGACGCGATCTCCGCGATCAGGGCGGCGCCGGCGGGCGGCAGCAGCCGGTCGGCGGGATACGACGAGGCGCTCGCCCAGTAACGGTCGAAGTCGTTCGAGACCTTATGGACGACCGGGCCGACGGCGATGACGTCGAGGTCCGCAAAGACCACGCCGTCCGTAGCCCCGAAGTACTCGTCGCCGACGTTGCGGCCGCCGATGATGGTGGCCTGGTTGTCGGCGGTGAACGACTTGTTGTGCATGCGCCGGTTCACCCGCGGGAAGTCCAGGTATCCCAGGGTCCGCGGCCTGCGGACCGCCAGCGGGTTGAACAGCCGGACCTCGACGTTCGGATGGGAGTCGAGCGCGGCGAGCGTCCCGTCGAGCCCGGAGGTGCTGTTGTCATCCATCAGGAACCGCACCCGGACGCCGCGTTCGGCCGCGTCGTGCAGGGCCTTGAACAGCAGCGTGCCCGACAGATCCTTGCGCCAGATGTAGTACTGGACGTCGAGAGTCCGCTCGGCGGCCTGGGCCAGCAGGTACCGCGCGGCGAACGCATCGCGCGCATCGCGCAGCGGGTAGATCCCCGACACGCCTGGATGAGTCCCGGCCCGTGGCGAGATCGCCCTGCCGAGCCGGGTCGAGCCGGTATCGGCCAGGGCCGTCGAGTGGGTCCGGTTTTCGAGGGACGGCAAGGGGCTGCACCTCCCGAGAAGGACCGTGCCCAGGCCGAGAGCGAGCAGGAAGAGTACGGCGCCTCTGCGCACGGTCATCTCGGACCGAGTCTACCGTCGAAACCTATGAAAAGATCAGGGCTTGTCCAGCACCGTGGCTCTCCCGCGCGAGCAGCGGCTTCCGCCCCGGTGGCTGCCCCTCCTCTACTTCAGCTTCGCCCACCTCTGCCTCGCCGCGGCGTTCGCGGCCGTGGCGATCGATCCGCGCGGCGTGGCGGGCTTCTACTATCACCCGCGGATGGTGGCGATCGTCCACCTCGTGACGCTCGGATGGATCACTTCGTCGATCCTGGGCGCGGTCTACATGATCGGTCCAATGGCCCTGCGCATGCCGATGCCGGCGCGCACCGCCGACCGCTGGGCCTTCGGACTGTTCGTGGCGGGCGTGACCGGAATGGTGATCCATTTCTGGATCGCGGAGCACTCCGGCATGGTCTGGGGCGCCGGGATGGTAACCCTGGCCGTATCGCGGGTCGCGTGGCGGGTGCTCAGCGCGCTGCGTTCGGCGCCCATCCAGCGGGCGGTCAAGCTCCACTTCGCGCTCGCGTTCGTGAACCTCCTGCTCGCCGCGACGGCCGGCCTGCTACTCGCGCTGGACAAGATGTTCCACTTCCTGCCGGGGTACGTCCTCGCGAACGTCACGGCCCACGCCCACCTCGCTGCGCTCGGCTGGGCCCTGATGATCGTGATGGGCGCCGGCTACCGGCTCCTGCCCATGCTCCTGCCCGCCGCCATGCCGGACCGGCCCAGCCTCTGGGCGAGCGCGCTGCTCCTCGAAACGGGTGTTCTCGGCCTCGCCGCGGGGCTGGTGCTCCGCCGTTCGTGGGCCGGCGCCTTCGCAGTCGTCGCCGTGGCGGGCCTCGCCTCCTTTCTGCGCGAGGTCATCTGGATGGTGCGCAACCCGCGGCCGGCGCCAAAGGAGCTCCGCCGCCCCGACCTCGGCATCCTCCATGTCGCGCAGGCGCTCGGGTACCTGTTGCTCGCAGCGGGGCTGGGTCTGGCCCTGGTCTTCTCCCCACCCGGCGTGTGGAAAGTCCACGCCGCGCTCGTCTACGGCGTCCTCGGCCTGGTGGGCTTTCTCGCCCAGATGGTGATCGGGGTCAACGCCCGCCTGCTGCCGATCTTCTCCTGGCTGACCGCCTACGCGGGAGACGCCTTCCGCACCGTGCCGCCCTCCCCGCACGCCATGCCGCACCGGGCCCTCCAGGCCTGGACGCTGGGGCTCTGGTCGGCGGGAGTACCCCTCCTCGCCGCGGGGTTCGCCCTCGATCGCATGGCTTGGCTGACCGCCGCCGGCTGGCTCCTGCTCGCGGCGGTGGCCCTGGATGGCATCGGCGCTGTGCGGGTCATCCGCCGCGCGCGCCTGCCTGGCGGATAAATCGATAGATCGGGCTCCGGGCTCGCACCTCGCTCTCGCGCGAGGCGGAGGGGAATGCTTCGAGGGCGTGCGCCCTCCTTCCCGGCCTCCCCCCGGAGCCCGACTGCCGCGGACGGCGGCGTCCTTGGACACGGAAGCCAGCCGTCCTGTTCAATTTTCAAAGAACGCGCCTCGAACAAGCTGGCGACGGCTCGCCGTCACCTCGAGTTACCTCATCTCCCGGAAAAACGTCTCAGCCAACTTCAAGTTGCGCCATCTCCAGCGGCGACAGCCCGTCTCGATTGAAGTTGCCTCGCAGCAGAAGAAGTTGGCTCATCTCCACCGGCGACGGCTCGCCTCAACCGAAGTTGCCTCATCTCCAACAGCGGCGGCCCATCGTCGCCGGAGACGGGCTATCTCCACGAAAATGCCTCAGCGCCGCTGGCGATGGCCCGTCGTCAACTCCGACGGCTCGCCGTAAATATCGCTGAGCCAGCTTTTGCCCGCCTGACGCCTTGTCGATGGGCCTGGGACGCTGCCGGCCTTCTCGCCCACGGCAATTACATACAGAGTGCACTTTTTCTACGATGAAGTCAACAATGACTCTCCTATTGACTCATCGTTGGTCCTGTGGCACCCTTCCTCCATGTCGCAGTCAGGCCGGATGGGACAGCGCGGTTCATTGACATTTGAAGAAGGACGGCCGGCCTCCGTGTCCAAGGACGCCGCTGTCCACCCAAATGAAGGGGACCTGGTCTCCAGGGAAGCCCTGTCCTCTCTCCCATCAAGGAGAGAGGACACGGCGGCTCCGGGGGGAGGCCGGGACGAGGGCGCTTGCCCTCGAATCCTCCCCTCCCACCTCGCGCGAGAGAACGACGTCCCCTTCGATAGCGAGGTGCCGAGCCCGGAGCCGGACTGTTGTTTCCCGCTCGGAGTTGGGCTCGTGTATCTGTTGTGAAAGGGACGTGCCCTGCCTATCGGCCCCCGCCCTGATTGGATTGACTCGTCTCTGGCCTGGGCCTAGACTTACAAAGTCGTTTGCTTCTGGTACAGGGTTGCCGCTGCCCGTCTGATTGTTGGCTTCGTATTGCCCGGGGAGGATCTATGTGCAGGGATCTCGCGCTAAGAGTCACCTTGGTTGGGCTGGCGGTCCTGGCCTTCGGCTGCGGAGGAGGCTCCTCCTCTCCGACGGAGCCAGTACGGCGGGATAGCCTTGTTTTGCTCAGCGCAGAGCCCGCCCAAGGTGCGCACGTGAGGTTCGGCGAGAGGGTGCCGGTACGTGCCCGCTTCCGCTATACGTTCAGGGAACCTGCTGGCGGCAAGATCGGTGTGCTCGTGTACCCGCTGCCTTTCGGGCTGCCAATCCTCACAAATCCGCTTCTCGCCCAAGCTGTCATCGAAGGGCAGGAAGGTGAGGTGACATTGCTCTTCGATCTTATGCTGGACGACCCTGACTTGCAGTCAGTCCCCAGGACAATCGTGGCATCCTTTGCGTTGTTTCCTCAAGGCCAGACCAGGTCGACAACGGTCGTCGAGATTCGCTACGAAGTCGATTCCTAGCGCCAGCCATGACTCTGCGTCTCTAACTGGAGGTTGAATGGCATCACCTGTTGAAGGTTGGATTTGCACTCGGTGCGGTTTTCACGGGCAGACAAAGGAGGTCACAAAGGGTAACTCCGGGGTCGAGATTGTACTATGGTTCCTCTGTCTTCCTGGCCTAATCTACTCAATCTGGCGTTCGACATCGCGCTACGATGCCTGCCCTTCCTGCCTCGCTCCTTCTATGATTCCCGCCAATAGTCCGGAGGGTCAAAGATTGCTGGCGATGTACCAAGCGTCCACCCCATCCCCACCTACTCCGGATATGCCTAAGTAGGGTAATGGAGAGCGCGCACCGAGTCGCGCAAGCCCTGGTAAAGCAGGTGCATCTCGACCTGCGTCTTCTGCTCGCATGTATCGATGTACTCTTCTTGGCCGCTGGCAATAAGCTTCTCGTTCGCGGCGGAAAGGTCATCCACGAACTCTGCTTTACTTCGTGATCCCCAACCCGATGTATGGGTCGTGGGAAAGAAATCCGCAGGAGTAAAAGGCGGAGGGCGCGGCTGCCGCCTGAGCGATGGCCGCGCCCGCTCGATCAATCGATCACGAAGGTGATCTTGAGGTGGACCCGGTAGTTGATGATCTTGTCGCTCTTGACTTCTACCTGCTGGTCACTGACCCAGGCGCTCCTGATGTTCTTGACGGTCTTGCCGGCGCGCTCGATGCCTTCGCGGATTGCAGCTTCGAAGCCCTCGGGCGATTCAGCGCTGATTTCGATGATCTTGGCAATGGACATGGTGTTCCCCTTTCTCGATTGCAGACCTGCTGGACGCCCTTTCTATCCCACATTCCGCTCTGAGCCAAGGGCTTCTCCAGGCGGCTACTTCTTTTCCTCCTTCTGGAGCCAGGCGATCAGGGCGCCGATCTCCTCGTCGCTGCCCGTGAACTGCTTGCCGTGCTTCTTGCCGTTGATGTTGGCCGTTTTGCGCAGGTAGGCGTTGAGGAGCGTCGCATCCCTCTTGGAGAGCCCCACGAGATCCGGTCCCTTCATCTTTTCGGACTTGACCGCCGCCACGATGCCGGCGGGTGGCACCGAGTGGCACAGGTTGCACTTCTGGGCGAGGAAGATCTGCTTGCCGTCCAGCACCTTGGGGGCCTGGGCAGCACCGGGGCCGGAGCACAGGAAGGTGAGCAGGCCTACCGCCAGTACGATCGAGAGGGTGAATCCGATGGTTCTCATAGCAGCTCCTTTCCTCGGGATGTTATCCCGAGGCGAATGAGGACATGCACGGCCCGGACCTGCCACATCCCGCCGGGTAGTTTTCCGGCGCCGTTCTCCCCCGCCGTTATAAGCTCCTCCTCCAAGGAGACAACCTCGATGACGGTCCGGCTCGAGCACCAGTGGAGTCTGGGGCACAACTACCTCGCCGGGATCACGGCGGACACATGGTGGCGGCTGCTGCGTGCGAACCGCTTTGCCGTCGATCCCGTGTACTGGCACCGCGCGGCGTTCGTCTCCTTGCTCAGCCTGCTGAACTCCTGGTACCGGCGGCGGGAGGAGAAGCTCTACGGCGAGGCCGTTGCGAAAACCGAGCTCGCCGGCCCGCCGGTCTTCGTCCTCGGCCACTGGCGCAGCGGCACCACCCACCTGCACAACCTGCTCGCGCTCGACGGCCAGTTCGGCTTCGCCAACACCTACCAGGTCGTCAACCCGCACACGTTCCTGACCACCGAGGAATTCAACACACGCCGCTTCCGCGCACTGCTACCCGATACGCGCCCCATGGACAACATGGCGCTCTCCTTCGACGCGCCCCAGGAGGACGAGTTCGCGCCCACCCTGATCTGCCTGCGCTCCCTCTACCCCGGCATCTCGTTCCCGCGCAACACCGCGTACTACGAGCGCTACCTGACCTTCCGCGGCGTGCCGCAGGCCGAGATCGACGAGTGGAAGGCCGCCTTCCTCTGGTTCCTTCGCAAGCTGACTATCAATCAGGGCAAGCCGCTCGTCCTCAAGTCGCCGCCCCACACCGCGCGCGTGCGCCTGCTCCTCGAAATGTTCCCGGACGCCCGCTTCGTGCACATCCACCGCGACCCGTATACGGTATTCCGCTCGTTCCTGCACTATTACGACACGGCCGGTTGGTACACCTACTTGCAGAAACCCGACCTCGGCGCGCTCGAAGGCCTGATCCTCGACCGCTACGCCGTGATGTACGAGGCCTACTTCGAGGAGAGGGCCCTGATCCCTCCGGGCAAGCTGCACGAGATCGCGTTCGCGGACCTCGACGCCGATCCCATCGGCCAGACCGCGGCCATCTACGAGCGGCTGGACCTGCCCGGCTTCGAACGCTTCGAGCCGAAGCTGCGCGGCTACGTCGAATCGCTCCAAGGCTACAAGAAGAACCGTTACGAGCACCTGCCGGCCGAGACGCGCGAGCGGGTCTTCCGTGCCTGGCGCCGCAGCTTCGAGGAGTGGGGATATCCGGCGTGAGGGCCCGCGTGGTTGACCGCGCAACTGCGCTGACCGCCCCCGGCCCGCGCGGCCTGCCGCTCCTGGGCAACCTTCTCCCCTTCCGCCGCGACGTGCTTCGGCTGCTCGTCGAGTCGCGCGACCGCTTCGGCGACCTTGTCCGCTTCCGGCTGGGCCCCAACGTCGTCCACCTCGCCGCCCATCCGGACCTCATCCGCCAGGTGCTCCAGGAGCGCGCCGACCTCTACGACAAGGAGACGCGCAGCTCCCTTCGCATCCGGGAGATGACCGGCCTCGGCCTGCTCACCGCAAACGGCGAGAGCTGGCGCCGCGAGCGCCGGCTGATCCAGCCCGCCTTCTGTCCCGCTGCCGTGGCCGGTTTCGTAAAGCGAATGACTGAGGCCGCGGCCTCGATGCTGGAGCGCTGGGAGCGCCTCGCCGCGGAAGGCCGTCCGCTCGACGTCGCCTCCGAGATGATGCGGCTCACCTACACCATCGTCGGCCGGACCCTGTTCAGCGCGGACGTCGCATCGGATGCCGGCGAGGTGGAGCACGCCATGGCCGTGATGCTCGGCCACACCTACGGGCGCCTGGAGAGGATCGTGGCGCCGCCATCCTGGCTTCCCACACCGGGCAACCTCCGTTTCAACAGGGCGCTCGCGGCGGTGGACCGCGTCGTCTACCGCATCCTTTCCGAGCGCCGGTCCGAGCGCCGGCGCACGCCGGCGGACAGCCACGACCTGCTCTCGCTCCTGCTGCGCGAGCGCGACGAAGAGACCGGTGCGGGCATGAGCGATCCGCAGCTCCGCAACGAAACGATCACACTCCTCCTCGCCGGTCACGAGACCACGGCGAACGCGCTCGCCTGGGCCTTCTACCTCCTCGCGAAGCACCCTGAAGAGATGGAGCGTTTGCATGCCGAGGCCGTCAAGGCGACGGATGAGGCGGACTTCGCCTCGCTCCCCTGCACCGAGAGGGCCTTCAAGGAGGCGATGCGCCTCTACCCTCCGATCTGGGCGATGGAGCGCCGCGCCGTCGCGGAGGACGAGCTCGGCGGCTTCCGCATTCCAGCGGGATCGACCGTCGTCCTCAGCCCCTGGGTCACGCACCGCCACCCGGACCTCTGGCACGAGCCCGAGCGGTTCGACCCCGGACGCTTCTCCGAGGAGAGGACCGAAAGACGGCCGCCGTTCTCCTACATCCCCTTCGGCGCGGGGCCGCGCTTCTGCGTCGGCGGCCACTTCGCCATGGTCGAAGGGGTGACCGTCCTCGCGATGGTCCTGCGGCGCTGGCGGCTTCAGCTGGTCCCGGGCCACCCCGTCGTGCCCAAGCCGGGGATCACCCTGCGAGCCCGCGACGGCGTGCGGGCCACCCTGGAGCCCTGGTAAACCGGGTGCTGGGCTGGCGGGGAGCCGTCGCGCTGCCCTCTGCTAAGCTTCGGGGCCAACACCATGCGCGGCAAAGCCTTTCAGGGAGATCCGATCGATGAGACAGGTGCAAAGCATGCTCGGCCTGCTGGCTGGAGCAATCCTGGTCCTGAGCAGCGCCGCCCACTCCGTGCTCGGCTGGAAGCAGATGCAGGGAGGGCTCGCGGCCGCGAACGTCCCGCCTGACCTCATAGAAGGCGTCAGGGTCGGCTGGCTCTTCGGCGGGGTCGCCATCCTCACCTTCGGCTGCATCGCGATCGCGATATTCGCGAACGTCCTCCGCGGCCGGGTGGTCTCTCTCGTCCCCACCGCCCTTATCGCACTCGCCTACATGTGGTTCGGAGCCTGGGCGCTGGTCACGAGCGGGAATCCTTTCTTCTACATCTTCATCGTTCCCGGCTTCATGCTCGCCATCGCTTCCATTCCGAGGCGGGCATCCTGATGTGCTAATTTCTCTCCCCCATGGCATCCCCGAACCCATCCGCCGCCGTCCGCTGCCGCGGCCTCGTCAAGCGCTTCGACGACGTCGTAGCAGTCGCCGGGCTCGATCTCGAGATCGCGCGCGGCGAGTGCTTCGGCCTGCTGGGGCCCAATGGCGCGGGCAAGACCACGACCATCGAGATCCTGGAAGGGCTGACCGAGCCGGACGAGGGCGAGGTCGAGGTGCTCGGCACGACCTGGAAGGGGGATGGCCGCGGCCTCCGCGAGAAGCTCGGCGTCTCCCTCCAGGAGACGCAGCTCAACGAAAAGCTCACCGTCGCCGAGACGCTGCGCCTGTTCCGCTCCTTCTACCGCGAGGGGCGCGACCCCGAGCAGGTCTTAGCCGCGCTCGCCCTGGACGAGAAGCGCGACGCCCGCGTGGGCAAGCTCTCCGGCGGCCAGAAGCAACGCCTCGCCGTGGCCTGCGCCCTCGTTGGGGATCCCGAGCTGCTGTTCCTCGACGAGCCGACCACGGGCCTCGATCCGCAGAGCCGTCTGCAGCTCTGGCAGCAGGTCACCGCCTTCCGCGAGCAGGGCGGCACGATCCTGCTCACCACACACTACATGGATGAGGCCGAGCGCCTGTGCGACCGCATCGCGATCGTCGATCACGGCAAGGTCATCGCCCTCGGCACGCCGGCCGAGCTCATCCGCTCGCTGCAGGCCGCCGACGTGGTCGAGCTGCTCTCGGAGCCCATGCTCTCGGAGGAGGAGCTGCGGCGCCTCCCCGGTGTTTCGGACGTTCATCGGCGCGGCCCCAACTGGGCGCTGGCCGTCCACTCCGTCACGGAGAGCGTGCCGCCGCTGCTCGCCGCGGTCGAAAAGGCAGGCGCGCGGTTGACCCACCTCTCGACCCACCGCGCCACGCTCGAAGACCTGTTCGTCTCCCTCACCGGCCGGGAGCTGCGCGATGCCTGAGAGCACCCGATTCAATGCCCTTCGCGAGCTGACCGTTGCCAAGGTCAAGGAGTTCCTGCGCGAGCCGGAGGCGGTCTTCTGGGTGTTCCTCTTCCCGGTGCTGCTCGCGGTCGTGCTCGGCTTCGCCTTCCGCGAGAAGCCGCCGGACCGCATCCCGATCGGCGTCATCTCCAGCCCGGCTTCGGGGCAAGCGATCACCGTGCTGTCGCGCTCGCCCGCTCTGCTGCCCAAGGCGTACTCTGCAGACGAAGGCCGCAACGCCCTGCGTACGGGCAAGATCTCGCTGCTCGTCGAGACCGGCCCGCCGGTCGTCTTCCACCTCGACGAGACCCGTCCCGACTCGCGCATCGCGCGGCTCGCCGCGGACGACGCCCTGCAGCGCGCCGCCGGCCGGGCCGATCCGCTGCCCGTGCGCGACGAAAAAGTGACCGAAAAGGGCTCGCGCTACATTGACTTCCTGATCCCCGGCCTACTCGGCATGAACCTGATGGGTACGGGCATCTGGAGCCTTGCCTTCTCGATCACCTCGGCGCGCAGCCGCCGGGTGCTCAAGCGCCTGGTCGCCACCCCGATGCGGCGCGGCGACTACCTGTTGTCTCAGATCCTGGGCAGGCTGGCCTTCCTATTGCCCGAGATCCTTCTGCTCGCGGGCTTCGGCTGGCTGGCGTTCGACGTGCCGATGCGCGGATCCATGATCCTGTTCCTCGCGCTCTGTCTTCTGGGGACGATGTCCTTCTGCGGCCTGGGTCTCCTGATCGCCTCGCGGGTGCGCACCGTCGAAGGAGTGAGCGGCCTCGCCAACTTCGTCATGATGCCGATGTGGCTGCTCTCCGGGGTCTTCTTCTCCACCGAGAGGTTCCCGGACATGGTCCAGCCCCTGATCCGCGCCCTGCCTTTGACGGCGCTCAACGAGGCCCTGCGCGGGATCATGAACGAGGGACAGGGCCTCATGGAAATCGCGCCGCAGCTCGCCATTATCACTGCCTGGGGTTTGGTCAGCTTCGCTATCGCCCTCAAGATCTTCCGCTGGAAGTAAGCGGAAAAAGGCGCGGCGGTCCGTCTGAGAACGTGTGAAGACGTTCTCCTCCTGCTCTCCCTATAGCAACCTGCAACGAACCGCATATGTAGTCCTGTTGCTTTGACGTTGTTAAGGCAGGGCTGTAGGATCAAGGACGTGCCCCACTCACCTTTCCCCGGCTCCCGCTGAAAAGCACTGCCTCCCAATCTTCTCCTCTCCAACCTCACACAGGAGGAACCATGAAAGACTCGATTCTCTTCTGGAACGCAGTAGCGCTCGAAGCCAACCGCATCAGCCACAGCGACCCCGACAAGCGGGAGCAGAACGGTCCGGTGCTCTCGGCACGGGCGCTCGCGATCGTCCACATCGCGATGTACGACGCCTACGCCGGGGCCATCAACGACCCGGCGAACTACCCACGCTACTTCACGACGACTCCGCCAATGCCGGATCCCGGCACTCTCGTGCCGGAAGCCGTAGCGGGCGCCGCATATACGACTCTGAGCGCCCTCTACCGAGCACAAAGGGAATCGTTCCGCGCACAGTTGGCCTGTTTCGACGTTGCAAAACCCGACAAACCCGAGGATCCCGCCAATTCCCCGGGCTACAGGTTCGGGGTGGAAGTAGCCAACACCCTCCTGGATCTGCGGAAAGACGACATGGACTCCAGGGACTGTGGCTACAAGTTTTCGATGTGCCGCGGCCGGCATCGCATCGATCCCGACAACCCGGGACAGGGTTTTCACGCGCCGTACTATGGAGCGCAGACCGGGGGGTTCGCGGTCACCAAGCGGCACAAGTTGAAGCCGCCGCCCTTCGACAACGGCAAGGATCCCAAGTACGTGCACGCGCTGAGGAACGTCCGGGCCAAGGGCATCCGGCCGGACTTGACGGCGACCTTGCCCGGCGGGCTCTTCCCGGGCCGGCGCACCCCGGAGGACACCCTCCAAGGCATCTACTGGGGGTATGACGGCGCGAACCGGCTCGGCACACCCCCGCGCATGTACAACCAGATCATCCGCAAGCTGGCCATCAAGAAAGAGAACTCCGAAGGCGGCAACGCCCGGCTCTTCGCTTTGGTCAACGCGGCCATGGGCGATGCCGGCGTCATGGCCTGGGAACAGAAGTACTGCCACGACTTCTGGCGCCCGGTGGTCGGCATCCGCGAGCACGACGAGACGTTTGGGCCGGATGCACCCTACGAAGGCAACATCAACTTCAATGCGGGCGACCCGGGCTGGCTGCCCCTCGGGGCGCCGAGCACCAACTCGACGGACGCGAAGAACTTCACGCCGAACTTCCCCGCCTATCCGTCCGGCCACGCCACGTTCGGAGCCGCGGCCCTCCACATGACCCGGATGTTCTACGGCATCGATCCGAACGACAAGGGAGGCGACGAGCTGTTCGAAGACCTCTACTTCGTTTCGGACGAATACAACGGCGGCAACCGCGACAACACCGACACGGTGCGTCCGCGGCACACGCGCTACTTCCCCAAGGGCCTCTGGCAGATGATCATCGAGAACGGCCTCAGCCGCGTCTATCTGGGAGTCCACTGGATCTTCGACGCCTTCGACTTCAAGCTCGACGGCGACGAGTTGAAGCCCGACTTGGCCGACGAGGAGATCGGCGGCGTGGGCCTGGGTCTGCGGATCGCCAGGGACATCTTCCAGTGGGGAGACGGGAAGGGGCCCAGACAAGCCAAGGACGCGAAGCCCACGATCGAGACGCCGGCGACCGGACCGATGCCCGTGACTCCCACGCAGCCGGCTTCGCTGGCGGGCTGTGCCGATACGAAGGAGTGTGCCGGCAAGAAGAAGAAGGAGGAGCCCGGCGAGGACAAAGGAATGGTCCAGGAAGCCTTCCCCCAGGCGTCCTCGCGGCGGGAGTCTTCCACGCAGGGCACGTCCCAGAGCGCCTACCCCTCCGGGCTCTCCCGAAGGTGACGCGTGGATAGGCCCCCGGCTTCGGGAACCGGAGCCGGCGGCTCCCCCGCTTCCCCACCCTCGAAGTTGAGGAAGGATGCTCCAAAAGCGTGTAACATCTCCTCCCTCCGTACTCAACGAGGGAGGAGAGCGCATGAGCGTCCTGTCATTTCCCCGTATCTATTTCAACGGCTACATGCAATGGAACGTCGACACCACCAATAACAACGACTACGTCCCGGTCTATGACGCAGCCGACGCCGCGCTCGATTGGGCCTACCTGGCAACCATGGAGCCGCCGATCACGCCGGCTAACTTCCAGACGGCGTTCCGGCCCTGGGTGATCAAGCCCACCAGCGACTCCTGCCCACCGACCCCGCTTCCGGTGGTCAACCAGGACAATTGCAACGACGACCCGACCTGCCACATGGCGAGCCGCTGGAACTACTTCGGCAACCAGGGTGCTTCCTTCGTCCAGTACCAGAACTATGTCACGGTGACCACGGGCGGGGCCCTCGCCTACGAGCAGCCGGCCGCGTCCGACGATCCGATCCTCAACCAGCCGCTGACCATCAAGGGGCGGCTCGTGGACATCAACCCGATCTCGCCGTTCTGCAGCCAGATCTATTTCAGCACCGTCAATGCCGGCAGCTCCACGACGTTCATCGGCGGCCCGCAATATCAGCGGATGTATTCGCGCTCATTCCTTGCGCCGCGCAACATCGCCTCGGACCTGATCATCGCGGGCGCCGTGGGAACGGTCTTCCAGACGACGATTCCGACAGCAACGGTAACCTCCGGCAACGCGGGCAATTCCGCGCTCCTCGCGGCCCTGCTCCAGGCACTCAAGGC
Organism: uncultured Holophagales bacterium; assembly: GCA_963741305.1. Taxonomy (GTDB): domain Bacteria; phylum Acidobacteriota; class Thermoanaerobaculia; order Multivoradales; family UBA5704; genus DATMER01. The sequence continues at coordinate 3,188,399 of CAVUHL010000003.1, forward strand.
ACCGGGCGCGGCTGGGCTGATGCTGCGCCTCTCCGCCTACAATACGCTCTATTACCAGAACGGAATTCTCAACGGCACCACGCAGCAGCCGCGCACCTGCGATGAGCTCACACAGATGTATCAGAACGGCGAGGTGTTCACGAACCCCGCCTACAGCCGGCTCGTCGGTGTGATCGGAGTCTGGAACGAAGGCGAGCTCGCCACCGCGCCGGGAGGACGCATGCTGGTGCCCAATGCCGTCGCCACCCCGGTCTCCGCCGCCGGTGTCGCCTCCGGAGCCGCCAAGGCTGCAGCGCCCCCGCAAGCGCCAAAGGTCCGTGTCGAAGGGCATGCCCGCGTTCACGTCTCTTCTGCTCCCACGGCCATGGCGGCAGTTCCTGCTGGGCAACCCCCGGTGCCCTTGCCGCTGGGCGCCATCCAGGCCGAGGTGAACGCCTCCGCCGGGATCGTTTCCCTCGATCTCCTGAATGCCATCCCCGAGTACACCTCGGGCGGCACCAAGTTCGACTACGGCGACTTCGACCTCGGCGTGCAGATGCCGGACGGCACCTTCAACGAGATCGGGAGCTTCGGCTTCGATCAATACGATCAATCCGCCTACGAGGCGAACGGCGGCATCGTAGACGTTCCCTTCGCCACCGGAGTGACGGAGGAGGACGTAAACCAGTGGTGCGCTGACGGCCTGCTCGCCCTGCGCAACCAGGGAACGGTCGTGTCGCTGGAAACGCCTCTGACCGTGCAGACCGACGACCGCGGCGTCTACGTGGACGAGTGCCGCGTCGAGACGATCACGTTGCAAGTCCTCTACAAAGGAGCGCCGGCCCCAGCGGGTACGCAGGTGGCGCTCGCCCAGTACTATCCGTGGCCGCTCCTGGTGAGCACGGGGCAATGGGTGCTCTTCGGCACGCAGCCGCCGTCGGGAGGGGATGGTCCGTTCTGCAACGTCACACCGGCGCAGCCCTATCTGGCCTTCCCGGATGGCGACGTAACCACCGTAGGCGCGAACGGCACCGCCACGCTGCAGATCGCCCCGCAGGCGGCCGGCTTCCCGATCGTGGCCTATTACCCGTACCTCGCCAACCAGGCCCCGCCCACTCCCCAGGCGCAAGTGACCTTCGGCTTCGCCAACTATCAGACCTACACGATCGGGACGGCCTACTTCACCGCCGTGCGCGCGCTGCCGTTCGACAACGCCCTGGTCTCCCAGTTCGTGGACTGCTGGAACGGCACGGGCTCGTACGCCGGCCAGCCCAAGTACAGCGAGAGCGCGGCCTGGCAGTTCATCTACAGCAACATCTTCTACGTCTACGACATGCTCTACCCGGCCATGGATCAGATCATCCCGCTGGGCAATCAGCAGGCGGTGCAGACGAACATCGACGCGATCCTGGAGAGGATCTCGGAGACGGTCGTGGACACCACGGGCTTCATGCCTGTGACGCGCGAGATGTCCGCGGCCAAGCGGCTGATCCTGGAGGCCTGGGGAGGCCTGATCAAGGCAGGCTTCCCGCAAAAGGACTTGCCGCCGATCGCGGTGCAGTGCGACGTGAGCTAGAGCCACCGTCACTAAGACGGATCGGAGAGGTCGCGCTGGAGGATCTCGCCGATCAGGGCGAGGGCGGTGGGGCCGGCGGCGCCGAGGAGGCCGGCCAGGGCCTGTGGCGTCTGCGCCAGGTAATGCTGAAGGTGCAGCGCCGCGGTGAGCTCCGGATCGAAGACATCCAGGTCGCCCACCAGCCGGCCTCCCTGCTCCAAGGGAAACCGCCCGCCGCTCCGCTCCAGCAACCGGAAGCGCTGACCTGCATGCAGCGCAGGCAATGTGCCCGCGATCACCTGGGCGAGGCCGCGGCTGGCGCACACTGCCTTGGGCGTGTGACCCTGCTCCGGACTCTCCCAATCCCGGAACACCCCCCAACCCTCCGCCACGCGCACCACTTTCCACCTCGCTTGCATCTCGCATCCCGAGACCCACTCGGGCTCATCCCGCTCCCGCAAAAGATCCAGCACCTGGGATCGGAACGCGTTCGGCGGCAGGATCTGACTGGACATGGGCACCTCCTGAGTGGAGAGAATTCAATCAGCACTCAGGACTTTTTGTCAAGATGTGGAACTCACGACGTTCTTTCCGAGAAAGAGCCAAGGTTTGCTGTACAATACCCGACCATGAAGGACAAAGACGTAGTCCGCGTGGCTCAGATGCTCAAGGCTGCGGTGCGGTTCACGGGAATCTCTCACCGCAAGATCGAACGCGAAATGGAATTGAGCACCGGCTACCTGAGCCGGATCCTCTCCGGCAAGGTGGAGCTTCGAATTCAGCATGTGCTAGGCGTCTGCCGCGCCATCGGCCTGCCGCCCTCGGCTTTCTTCGAGGCCGCCTACCCCAGCCGGGAGCTCGATCCCGAGACCGCGCGGCTCGTAGCGGCGCTCCAGGAGCTGCTCCCTGGCGAGGACGATGCTCCCCGCACAAAAGCGCGCAAGCCCGCCCCCGCTCGTCCGCCTGCCCGCAAAGCCGGCAAGCAGGTCACGCCGACCGCCACCTCCCAGCTCCGCCGCCTCTTGGAAGCGGTCCTCGTCGAGATGCAGGAGCAGGACGAGGAAGATCAGGAAGAGGCGTAAAACACCAATAAGAAAGGGGCCTTGCGGCCCCCTTCAGGATCAACGTCTGCGGCTGGAGCCGCGCTAATCAGCCTCTTCGACTTCGGAAACGGCCGTGATTTCGGTCGTCGGCTCCTCCTCGATCTTGCGGCGGGTGGCGCGCGGCAGCGGGTTGAGCCCGAACTGCCGGAGCTGGTCGTTGCGGAATCCGAGCTGCGCCTTCAGGTGCGCGGCGAGACGGGTCCGCAACTCGGCACCACGCCTCTCCAGCTCTTGGCGCCTGCCGACGGCCTCATGGAGCTGCGCCCGGGCTGCTTCCTGCTGCAACACGACGACCCGCAAGTCCGCCACGAGTGCCAGCAGCTCATTGTAGAGCGGCAACAGGAACGGCCACTCCGCCAGCTTGGCCAGCAGACTGCTGACCAATACTTCCCACGAGTTGATCTTCTCACTGTACAGCGATAGACGCATGACTCTCTCCTTCAAACTGGACGTTTCTCTCTTGCGCAGGGCACACCCCCGCTGATTGCTTCACAGCATCGACCTCCACACGGCCCGGCTTGGAGAGTTCTTGTCGACGAAGAGGAGAGTAATGCAGGTCACTATCGCTGTCAATAGATAAGCGTAGACGGATTTCAGATCAGCGCTGGCCGGAGGGAAGAATGCAGCGGTTCCCCTCTCCCGGGGGAAGGGATGAGGGTCAGGCCGTGGGGTTGAAAACAGCCGTGCTGTCGTGCTCGACGCGGCGGAGGAACTTCGCGGTGCGGCGGAGCAAAGCGAGAAGGTCGACGGCGGCGAGGCGCAGCTCGAGCGCTTTCCGCAGCACGAGCACCGAGAGCTGCCCCTGCTCGGGGATGTCCATCTCTTGGAAGACCGCCAACGCCTCGAAGGCCAGGGCTTCCGTCTCGTCGATGCGCCCCTGCTCGAAATAGACGGCTGCCAGGTCCAGGCTCGCGACTGCCGCGGTATAGGAGAGACCCTCCTCCTGGAGACCTCTCCGCTCCGCCTCGAAGTCCCGCGCCGCCTCGTCGAGCTTGCCAAGGCCGGCGTTGATGAGCCCCCAGAGGCCCCGCAGCTTCAGACGATCGATCATCCCGCCGTGGCGCTCGTAACGCCCGAGGTTGGACCAGAGCAGGAGCCGGGCTTCCGCGTAGCACTCCTGATCCACGAGCGCGAGAACCTCATTGTGCATGGCCTGAAGGTAGAGAATGGGGTCGCGGCTCTCGTCTAGCATTTCCCGGCCTTCGCGGGTGAGCTCCAAGGCCTCGCCGCTCTCTCCGTGATAGTTCTTGAACAGCCCCTTCTTGACCAAGGCGCGGCCGGTCATGTGCCGGTCGCCTACGTTCAGATGCATGCCGGCAATCACGTCAAGGATGTCGAAAGCCTCGTAGAAATGGCAGCGGTGCCCCTCAAGGGACGCATGAACATCCATGAGCCGGACCTCCAGCTCTTGGCTGCGCGAACCACGGACGAGGCAGCGCAGAGATGTGGAAAGGCTCTCCGCGGCGCGCTCGTAGTCGTTGGCCACGCGCTGGGCGTTGGCCAGCTCGCCCCAAGCGCGGCAGCGGTGATCCCAGACTGCCTGCTCCCCCAGCCTGCGGGAGGTGAGCTTCTCGGCGACCTCCGTAGCGGCTCGCGCCAGGGCGACCATGGCGCGGGGACTCTCCCGTCGCTGCTCCCAGCTACGAGTGAGGAGGGCGTCTAGCCCCTCCAGGCCCCGCAGACGCGCCGGCCCGTGCAGGATGCCGAATGGCCCCTTGGCGTCGATCACCTGCAGAGCCTCTTGGTAGAGGTCCTTCCCCTGGTCAGTCATGTGTTTCGTTCCGTGCGTCATTCTCTCATGGAAGAGATCCCTCCCGGAAGTCCAGCCCCTTCGTCCGGGAGGGACGCAGTCTCTAGCCGTCTGGATCGATGCCATGCCCCTCGTCGGCTCCGGGCTGCGGAGGCTGGCCGCTGTCCGGGGGCACCTGAGGCGCGGGAGCCGAGGCCTGGGCCCAGACGGCGGAAAAGAGCTCGCCCGCCCAGGTCAGGAGCCGGTCACCGAATCCGAGGGGCTCAGTGGAGCGTGCAGGCATGGCATGGACGGGGACGGCCAGGGTGGCGGCCAGGCACAGGGCCGCAACCGTCCGCTTCAGGGTACGTGAAGACATCCTTCTCCTCCTCGATCTCCGCGGGACGGTCCGGTGGCCGGGATGGTTCCGGCGCCTGCGGGGAGCAACGTTGGGCGTCGTCTCTACAAGTCTAAGTGCCGCGAGGAGGTCAGTTTGGGCTGCGATTGCTGGCATTGCCCTGAAGTAATCCGCCGCAGCCGTCCGTCCAAGGATGGGACGGGAACAGATTCCGGTCAGCGGGTGACCTCGCCCTCGGGCGGCGAAAGGACTCAACCATGGACAAGGGCTTCTTCCACAAGAACATGGTGCCGGCGGGCTCCACGCTGGTAGTGAAGGTCTCACCGGCCGCGCCACCTCCGGCTCCCGATCTCTGGGATGCCATTCTCGTGCTGAGCCGCAAGGACGGGACGACCGAAGCCACGTTCTCCAACAACCAACTGCGTGCGGGAATCGAGCACGCGCTCAGCGGAGATTCGAGCCGGTACAGCGGGCCGCTCGTGCTCACCTTCGCCGGCGCGAGCGACGCACGGGTGGAATTGGAGGTCCAGAAGCCGGACGGCACCCAGCACGGCGAGGCCTACGACTTCATCCACTCCGCCGCGCCCGCCGACGCCATTTCGATCCGGCTGCGCATGGCCTAGTCCTGGGGAGACATTCACATGAAACGCTCAGAACAGAAAATCATGCGCGCGGCCGCCGTGGCCGCCGCCTTCCTGCTCACCTTGGCTGCGATGCCGACGCGGGGTGAGGCGCAGTGTCCAACCGCATTGACCATCGGCGAGTGCCTGCGGCAAGTCAAGGCGGCGGCGATCGAAGACGCGGAGGAGAAGGAGGTCGCCTCGGGCGTCGCCGAGGAAAGCGCGGACCTGGAGGCGATGCCGACCGGCATGGACACCGGCGGCGCGACCCTGCAATCGACAACCAAGGATCTGGTGCCGCTCGCCGCGATTGCCGGCCTGCTCGGCCAAGGCGACGGAACGAACGACCAGGGCGACCTCGTCGCCAACCTCAACTTCCTGCTGCCCGGCGGCCTGGCCGGCAGGAACTCGCAGCTTCAAGCGATCGCGACGACCAAGCCGGCGCTCTCGACCGCCGTGCGCGAGGCGCTGCCAGAGACATCGCGCGACGAGCTTGCCGGCACATTGGCGGAGAAGATCTCCGGGAGCGACCAGGTCGCGATCAGCTTTACCTACAACATGCAAGGCCTCAATCGGGGACGGAACTTCGAGCTGTACCGGAACCGCTATCGCGCGCTCGTCCGGCCCATGGTGAAGGGACTTCTCGGCCAGCAAGGCGATGCCAACGATCTGTTCGACCAAGCTAGCGACCTGTGTCCACCGGGCCCCGGAGAAATCGAGGACACCGACAGGAAGTTCGTGGACATCGAGACGAAGTGCCCGGGAGTGGGACAGCAGGTGAGGACCCTGATCGCACAGGGAGCGGCCGCCTTCGTGAAACCTCTCGTCGAGCTTCGAGAAGGCCTTACGACGAAACGCTTCGACCGGTTCGGCGAGCTGGTCGCGAACCAGCCGCAGCTCCACGTCAGCCTGACCGCCACCGAGCGCGAGCCGCTGGTCGGCGCCGACACGACGTCGGGCAAGCTCACCTACGAGTGGGCACGGGTCAACCTCGCGCACGCGATGTCTGAGGACTGCCACCGCCGGCTCGAACAGGACGGTGACGCGGAGCCCGACGCTGCCTTCGTGGCTGCCTGCGCCAGCGAGTACACCTCCTATGTCAACGCCCACGACGCCGAAATCGCCGAGGGCGAACGCATCTCCCTCACGCTCGAGTACGAGAGCGTCGATTCGCTGGTGGTGCCGCTCTCGACGCTGCTCCCCGATGCCGGCGTCGAGGACTTTCACTCGCCGAGCTCGAAGACGCGCATCGCCAAGCTCGGTTGGAGCCGAAACTTCGGCGGCCTGCAGGGGCAGCCGACCCGGTTCGACCTGGTGGCCGGCTACGAGGACGTTACGGACGACCCGGCGCGGCGCGACCGGATGGTCGCCACTGCCACCATGAACTTGAAGTTCGGCCAGATCGACGTGCCGTTCGGCATCGTCTACGCCAACCACGGCAAGTACCTCGGCGAGGTCGACGAGCAACTCAGCGCTCATCTAGGCCTCAAGTTCGACCTGAAAGCGCTCGCGCCGACTCCCTGACCGATCGGCCTCGGGATCAGACCGGTCGCCGCGCCAGCGCGGCGACTGCTCGGTCTCGAGGCCATCGAACCCGGCGGCCCCCCGTCAGTCCCGCTCGTCTTCTGTCTCTTCCTCTTCCTCCTCGCTCGCCTTCGTCACCGTGAAGGTCGCCTGGATATCGCCCTCGTCGAGACGGCGGACCGAGCCGAATCGGATCTCGTAACCCGCAAAGTCCATGCTCGTCATTTGGTCCGGTTTCATGATCGCCTGGACAGTTGCCAGGTCTTTCTCCTCGCCCAGGCGCATCGCGATGGTGCCCTTGAACGTCGCCAGCGAACAGTCATCCGGAGCCAGGCAGCCGGAATCGTCCGACGCTGACCGGAGCGTAACCTCGAGACCCTCTGGCTCCACACGGCCCGTCTGGCCTACGACGAGCACGAACGGTAATTCCAACTCCGCCTCGACGGCTTTGGGCTCCGCAGCAGACGCGGCGCTTCCTACCGCGACTGCAGCAAGGACCACCAGGGCGGCCTGCACCTGCCTGACGTGCCTCATAGCTTGTCTCCTCCCCAAAAGAGCTCTTCTCCCACCTTAGACACCTCGGCGATCAATTCCGTTCCTAGACTAAGCGCCTAATCGTCGTGACATAGTGCCCGTGTAGAGACGTAAAGCGGGTCCGAAATGTCATTCCCGAAAAAGCTTCAACACTTGCCTGGTGCTTGTCAGAGGCAGCAATCTCAGCTGAGGGCTTACGCATGACCATGGATGAAGTCACCGAAGAAATCCGGCAGATGAAGTGGGACCTTCGGATCCTGAGCGACCAGGCGCACAGGATTGCCGATGCCCTGCCTGCTGAGGATCGGGAGCGGATCGCCGAGATCGCGGAACGGATCACGGCAGCAACCCGGGATCTGCTCGCGGCGGTCAAGCCCGATGAAATCGAGAGCGAAGCCGTCGCCGTTGCACGCCTGCTCGACGGCATCGCCGAAGTCCAGCAGCAGCTCAAGCTCATCGCCCGCGAGTTGCACGAGGTGGCCGGCGGGCTGATCCCTCATTGAGAGCTCGCCGCCGGTAGCCGTTCAAGCCGTTTTCGGGTCGAAGGGGGCCAGCCCCAGGTAGCGCTCGAAGGGCCGGAAGGCAGGGTCGCTGTGCAGGAGGGAGAAGCCCGCCTGGATGCAGAAGGTGGCGATGAGGCAGTCCACTAGCCCCGGCACCGGGGCGCTTTCGGAGAGCAGCCTCCGCTGGTGCTCGGCACACCTCAGCATCAGCTCAAGCCCGCCGAGGGGGTAAATGCGGAACCTCCGGAGCGCTCGGCGGGCCTCCTTCCACTGCGGATCGGGTCGAATGCCGGCAATACCGCTCAGCACCTCGCCTACGATCAGGTCGGCCGTCACCAGCCACTCGCGGCCGAGGGCGAGGTCGAGCCACTCCGTCTGCGCGGTGGCACGCCCTTCGAAGTAGTCCATCCAGACCGAGGTGTCAACGAGGATCTGCACCGCCCTTGCCTTTCTTGGCGGTCTTGGCGGCCGGCTCCGGCTTGGGGTCCTCCCACTGCATCATCCCCCGCAACCGGCGCACGTCCTGCTGCTCGTGGAGCCGGAGGAGGGCGCGCAGCCCCTCCTCCACCACAGCCTTCTTGGTGCGCAGGCCGGTCGCGCGCATGGCATCGGCAACGAGCTTCTCGTCCAGGTCGACGTTGGTAGGCGGCATCGGGGATCTCCTGCCGCGAGCCTAGCAAAATCAGGTTCTTCGCACAAGAAAACAATTTTCTCGTACGAAAAAGCTCTCCGCATGGACGTTTAGAGAGTTTTTTCGTACGAAAAAATCAAACCTTCGCACAATAGTTCAAAGTGTTCGTACGAAAATCTCATTTTTTCGTACGAATGGGCGCTTTTTTCGTACGAAGATTTAAATTTCTCGTACGAACTTTTTCTCCACGCACCCGCGGAAAGTAAATTTTCGTGCGAAAATTTCGGATTCTTGTGCGAGAAAGTAGGCTACGACATGGAAAGAACCGCGCTACCGCCGCCAGAAATCATCGACCTGAGCCAGGAGATCTTCTCGGGCATGCCTGTGTTCCCAGGGCTCCCGGAAGTGACGATCACCATGCACGTGTCGCATGGGGAGTGGGACGGCATTATGGAAAGCGACGTGGCCTCACCCGCCGTGAACCGGCTGGAGCTGGGCGAGCACACGGGCACCCACGTCGATGCCATCAGCCACATGGCACGCCAGTACCGGGGACAGTCCATAGACACGATGCCTCTGACGATGTTCTACACAGAGGGCATCTGCCTGGACCTGTCTCACAAAGGCTTGCGGGACTTGATCGAGCCAGCCGATCTGGAGCGCGCCCTCTCGCAGGCGAGCCTCGAGATCAAGCAGGGAGATACTGTCCTGCTGTATACGGACCACTACCGGCGCGCTTTTGGGACGGACGATTGGCACAACGGGCCAGGAGTCAGCAGCGCCGCGGCGCGCTGGCTGGGTCAGCAGAGGATCGCGGCTTTTGGAGTGGAAACGGCGTCACCGGGCGTGAGGCACGTTTCCAACAGGGAAGTCCACCATATATGCGGGGAGCTGGGCTTCACGCATTACGAGAACATGATCAATTTGCACCAGCTCATCGGCCGGGGGCGTTTCCGCTTCATCGGCCTGCCGCTCAAGATACGCGGGGGAACTGGCTCGCCCGTACGGGCTATTGCTGTGTTCGGGGCGGAATTGCCACCTGCAGAAGGCGGTCCCACTCCGGCTCTACCGGAGTGAGGGCGGCCAGCAGCGCCAGACCAATGCCGGCGGCGCCAGTCAGGAATCCCGGGTCCGCTTCCCAACCCGGTTCCGTATTCAAACCGGGCCGCCAAGCCGCGAAGCCGCCTATGCCCCCGTCTGGTTTGCGCATCTCCAGCCCTAGCCGATACCAGACGCGCGCAGCCTCCGCGAACAGCTCGCCGCCGCCGGCCTGGTGGATGCGGTTGTACAGGTGGGCAAGCCCAAAAGCGCCGTGGCACAGTCCGGCGTCCCGGACACCCGCGTCTTCAGGCTCGGCCCTGGCCGCGTGGCTTGCGATCTTCAAGGCCGCGCTCTCCCACTCCTCCATCTCGACGGCCCCGACGGCACGGGCAGCGTAGAGCAGAGTCGCGGCGATCCCCGGGTCGCCGTAGCACCAAGCCAGCCGCGAGGGCCGCCGCTCGATGCCGGGGCCGACCCAGGAGGGATAGCATGCCCCTCTCTGTTCCGTGAGAGGCTGCGACACAAGCCAGCGCACCGCGCCTTCGAGCAAGGGGCGCGCCCGTTCTTCCCGGATGCCCAGGCGGCAGGCGTCGGCCAGCAGGGCGATCACGCCCGGGACCCCGTGCGCCACCCCCAGGTTGTAATGCCCATGGGGCGAGTGCTCGCGGTTGAGGCTGGGCAGCATCTCGGGAGGAGTGAACCAGGTGACCTCCTGCCCATTCTTTTCGGCGCTCTCGTCCAGGTGGTCGATGATGGCCTCCAGGCAGCGCACGGCCGAGGGGCGGGGGACGCGCTCCAGCGCGTAGACGCCGAACCCGACGAGCCCGCTGATGAGGTCATAGTCGCCTGACCAGGAGGAGCGGCCCAGTGCCGTGAGGAGCGCCTCATCGATCTCTTCGTTCATGTCCTCGTCTTCGGCGCCGCTCGCCACCTGATCGTCCTGTTCCTCTTCGCCGAGCAGCCGGCTGAGATGCTCCACGGTCCAGGCGATGCCCGTGAAGCCCGAGTAGAGCGAGGGACGCAGGGGTGTGGTGGCGAGCGCCTCGATGGCTTCCTCGAGAAGCTGTTCCGCCCGCTCGGCATGATGCTCGGCTTCCACGTCCATTGCCTTGGCAAGATACCCGTGAAAAAGCGCCACGCCCGCCGTGCCGCCGCCTATCGAGGCGCCTGGATCGCCGCCGGGAGACCAGGCTTCGAGGGCTTGGGCGATGGCGTTCACCGCCTCCCAGGCCTGGTCCGCGAGATCCCCTTCCAAGAGCGGGCGCCAGAGTCTCGAACCCATGATCAACCATCTCCTTTGCGGACTCTCACGACCGACCCGGGTTTGACTGCGGTATCGGCGGCAGAGGCGGCAGGGTTCAGAACCGCGACCAGGATCACCATGCCCGAGGGAGGATCGACCTCCGGCGATACCTGTTCGATGATTGCCGGCAGGTCCGACCCGCCGAGCTCGACCCGCACGGGCTCCCCCGCTCTCAGGAACCGGGCTTGCTCCGGGGGAGCGGCGAAGCGCACGATCAGGCTTCCTCCGCTGATCAGGCGCACGATCGGCTGTCCGGGGCCGGCGAGCGCCCCCGGCTCCAGGTAGCGGCGCGCCACCGTGCCGTCGGCGGGGGCGCGCACCGCGGTCTTGGCAAGCTTGCCCCGCGCCTGGGCCACGCGCGCCCGCTGCTCCGCGGCGCGGGCCTGGGCGGCTTCCAGGTTGGCTTGCCCCATCTGCTTCTGGATCTCCGCCTGCCGCATCTCTTCTTCGGGGAAGGCTTCAGGAAAGCTGAGCCGGCGCGCCAGGCGATTCTCGGCATCGGAGAGCTCCAGCCTGCTCCTGGAAACTTCCGCTTCGACCGCGCGTAGGTTGGCCTCGGTCATCGTCAGTTCCTGCTGGATCTCAGCCAGACCGAGGACGGCCACGGTCTGTCCGCGGCGGACCGGATCGCCCTCTCGCACGTGCACCTGCTCGACGCGGCCCGAGATTTCGGGTGCCACGTCCACGCTCTGCCGGGGGAGGATGACGCCGAGGAAGCCGGCGTCGCGTTCGGCGATAGCAACGGGGGTCGCAGCCGTTCCGGGGCGCGTCTGCGCTGCCCCGCCCACTTCGCTCGCTTGGGGAGACTTCCCACATCCGCCAAGGATTGTGAGGACGACGACGCAAAATGCAAGAATTCGAGAGATGCCTGTCACAGGCAAGGCATTATAGAGGCGTGGTTGACCCGGGAGAGCACCGGCCTCTAGACTTTGCTGCTCTGGAGCATCCACGAAAGAAGACACCAATGGCTAGCGAGGCGAAACCGCTGAGGCACTTTCCAGGGGTTCCGGCCTCCGGAGCACAGATCCTGCCTCTGGTGCTGCTCGCCGGCTTTGCGGAACCGGAGGCGGCGGAGCTGCGCTCGCTCCTGGAAGATGAATGCCGGGTGGCGACCGCCCGCTCGCTGCCGGACGCTCGAACGGCGCTCCAGGGTATGGAGGCCGGGGAAGTCGCGGTCGTCTGCCTCGGGCGCCTCATCTCCCCCTTCGAAGCGCGCGCACTGCTCGAAGGAACGCCCGAGCCGGCTGGCAGCTACCCTCTCGTGCTGCTGACCGCCGCCGGCCCGGACCCGGCGCTGTTCCAGGATCTGATCGACGAGGACCGGCTCTTCTATCTCAGCCAGGGGGAGCTACCGCCTCGGGAGCTTTCCGAGCTCGTCCGCAGTGCCCTCGTCCGGAGCGCCGCCGACCGCCGCCGGTCGTTCTCCGAGGGGCCGGTTCCGGCCGGGCTGCGCCAGGCCCTCCAGGTGGCCCGGCGGGTTGCCATCCAGCCCGACCTGGCGAGCGCCGGCGAGCTGCTGCAGCTCGCCGTGGAGGACGCCGTCGAAACCGACCGTGCCTACTGCCTGCTCCACGATCCCACGCGCGACGTGCTCTGGTCGCGGAACACCGGGCTCGAGAGCGAGGAGCGGTACGAAAGCTCCGCGGTCGGGCTGGTCAGCTTCGTCGCGCACACGGGCCGCCCGGTCCGGGTCGAGCGGGCAACCGAGGATCCGCGCTACGAGCGCGAGGCCGACGATCCCCTGGGCGGGCGCTGCGAGCACCTGCTGGCAGTGCCGGTCCGCGCGCCGGCAGCTGACGAGAACCGGGTCCTCGCGGTGTTGTGCGCAGTCCGCGATGCCCACCCTGCCCCCTTCTCTCCGGCCGATGAGGCCGCGCTGGAGCTCCTCGCCGCGACGGTGGCGCCGCCCCTGGCGCAGCTCGACCTGGCGGCCAGGCTGGAGGGGGAAGGCCGGTTGCTCGACCGGAAGCTCCACGAACGGGCGACCGAGGTCTTCCGCGAGGAGGCCGTCGAGTACCACGTCGCAATGGGCTCGCGGGATGGGGACTGGCTGCGCCTCTCCCCGCGTTGGACCAGCGCGACGTTCTGGCTCTTGATCGCACTGGTCACGGCCTTCCTGGCCTACTCCCTGGTGGGGACGATCGACGAATACGCCACCGGGCCCGCCGTGGTGCGGCTCTCCGGGCGCACGGAGGTGACGGCAAGCCAGGAGGGCATCGTCACCGCGGTCGAGGTGCGGCCCGGCGACCGGGTTGCCGCCGGCCAGCCTCTCGTCCGCTTCCAGAGCGCCCGCGAGGCCGCCGAGCTGCAGCGCATCGAGCGCGAGTGGGACCTGCAACTCATCGAGCATCTGCGCGACCTGTCGGCGCCAGGTCCGTCCCAGGCCCTGATCGCGCTTCAGGCCGAGCGGGACCTCGCCCGCTCCCGGGTCGAGGAGCGGGTGGTCAGGGCGCCGCGGGCGGGCCTCGTCCGCGACGTGCGCAGCCGGCTGAATCAGCGCGTCGGCTCGGGCGACATCCTCCTATCCTTGACGGGAGCCGCGTCCTCGGCGTCCCGGCCGATGTTGACGGCCGTGCTTCCGGGCGAGCACCGGCCCCTGCTGCAGGCTCGCATGCCGCTCATTCTCGAGCTGCGCGGCTACGGCCACGCCCCGCAGCGTCTCGCGATCACGGCGGTCTCCGAGGAGGTGGTCGATCCCGACGAGGCGCGGCGCCTGCTCGGTCCTGAGATCGCCGCAGCCGTCGCCCTGACTGGCCCTGTCGTGCTGGTCGAAGCCCGCTTCCCACAGGTTACCTTTGAGGCCGACGGCAAGCTCTATGAGCTTCATGACGGCATGTGGGGCACGGCCGAGGTGAAGGTGCGCTCCGAGCCGCTGCTCGCGGCCCTGGTGCCGGGCATCCGCACCATCCTGGAGCGCCTCCGTGGCTGAACCGGCGCCGAAAGCGGCAGGTGAGCACCACCGCTTCCCCGCGCTCCGCCGGCTCGGCCTGGGCACTCGGCGGCGGATCCCCGCCGTGCAGCAGACCACCTCTACGGATTGCGGCGCCGCCTGCCTCGCCATGGTTTTGGGGTATCACGGCAAGCAGTTGCCCCTGGCGGAGGTGCGGAAGATCACCGGCAGCGGCCGCGACGCGACCAACGCCGAGGCCCTGCTCGCGGCCGGGCGCTGGTTCGGCCTGCGCGGCCGGGGTGTACGCGCCGATACGGTCGAAGCCCTGGGCGCAATCGAGCCCGGCGCCATCCTGCACTGGCGTTTCAATCACTTCGTGGTCCTCGACCGCCTCCGCAGGGATGGGCTGCATATCGTCGACCCATCCGGCGGCCGGCGCGTGGTCTCCCACCAGGAGGCCCGCCGGTCGTTCACCGGCGTCGCTCTCCTTTTCGAGCCGGCGGAGGGCTTCGTCCCCGTGCCAGCCGGCAGCCAACCCAAGGGATTGCAGCGCTACCTTCAGCCGCTGCTCGCCCGACGCGGCCCCGTCGGCCGCGTACTGGCGACCTCGGTGCTCGTTCAGCTCTTCGCTCTCGCCGTGCCGCTGCTGATCGGCGTGCTGGTCGACCGCGTGGTGCCCCAGCAGGACGTCAGCCTGCTGACGGTGCTCGCTGCCGGCCTGACCGGGCTGGTGGGCTTCAACCTGCTCGCCGTCCTGATCCGCGCGCACCTGCTGCTCGAGCTGCGCACGCGGCTCGACGCCCAGCTCACTCTCGACTTCGTGGACCACCTGGTGGGCCTGCCTTTCGCGTTTTTCCAGGAGCGCTCCGCGGGCGACCTGATCCTGCGTATGAACAGCAATGCCACGGTGCGCGAGATCCTGACCTCGGGCGCGCTCTCGACCGTGCTCGACGGCGTGCTGGTGAGCCTCTACCTGGTCGTGCTGTTTTTCGCCAGCGCGAAAATGGGCCTGCTCGTCCTCGGCCTGGCGCTGTTGCGGCTCGTGCTGCTGCTCGCCACCCGCCACCGCCAGAAGGAGCTGATGTCGCGCTCGCTCGAGACGCAGTCCTCCTCCCAGGCATATCAGGTCCAGATGCTAGCCGGCATGGAGACACTCAAGGCGAGCGGTTCCGAGCACCGGGCGATCGAGCACTGGTCGAACCTGTTCGTCGACACTCTCAACGTTTCGCTCGCCCGCGGGCGGCTGAGCGCGATGGTGGACGCGCTGCTCGCCGGGCTGGGGATGTTCTCGCCCCTGGCAGTCCTGATTTACGGCGCCCGCCTGGTGTTCGCGGGCGAACTCACGCTGGGCGAGATGCTGGCGTTGAGCGCGCTCGCGGCAGGGTTCCTCACCCCGCTGACGCAACTGGTCACGACGGCCTTCCAGTTCCAACTCCTGGACAGCTACCTCGAGCGAATCGAGGACGTCATGCAGACGCCGCGCGAGCAGGAGCCCGGCACCGGACGGCCGGCTTCCCGGCTGCGGGGCGGCATCAAGCTGGAGCACGTGAGCTTCCGCTATGGGCCGGCATCCCCGCTGGTGGTGCGCGACGTCTCGGTCGACATCCCGCCGGGGAGCTTCGTCGCCGTGGTGGGCCGCTCCGGCGCAGGCAAGTCCACCCTGGCCAACCTGCTGGTCGGCCTCTACCAGCCGTCAGAGGGACGCATCCTGTTCGACGATCTGGACCTGACGGAGCTGAATCTACAGTCGGTGCGCAGCCAACTCGGGGTGGTACCGCAGCACCCCTATCTTTTCGGTCAGTCGATCCGCGCCAACATCGCCCTGGCCGATCCCACGCTGCCCCTGACCCGAGTGGTGGAGGCCGCCAAGCTGGCCCACATCCATGACGAGATCCTGGCCATGCCGCTCGCCTACGACACCATCCTCGCGGACGGCGGCTCTTCGCTGTCGGGCGGCCAACGCCAGCGGCTCGCCCTCGCCCGGGCGCTGGTCCGGCGGCCGGCGATCCTGCTCCTGGACGAAGCCACCAGCGCCCTGGATTCCATGACCGAAAGCTCCATCCAGCGCGAGCTGGCGCAGTTGCGCTCCACCCGCATCGTGGTGGCCCACCGCCTGAGCACGATCCAGAGCGCGGACCTGATCCTGGTCATGGACGAAGGAGGGATCGTGGAGCGGGGAACCCACGACGAGCTGGTGGCCCGCGGCGGCGCCTATGCGGAGCTGGTAGCCCAACAGGTCAAGAAGAAGGTGGGATGACCACGCCGCCCGACGCCCCTGCCTTCGAGCCCTCCGGCTTCTTCGCCTTCCGCTCTCCCCTCCTCGCTTTTGACGAGCTGGAAGCCTGGTCGGCCGGGCTCGAAGCATGCTCGGCGCTGGACGATCAAGGTGCGCTGGAGCGTAACCGCGCGCGGTTGCGGGCATGGCTGCGGGAAGCCCTCGAACGGCCGGAGATCGCCGAGGCTCTGTTCCTCGCCTCTCCCTCGCTCTTCGACGCGCTCGCGGGCTGGCGCGCCGACCCCGACTCCCGCAAGGGAAAGCGCGCGGAAAACGCCATGGTGCGCTACATCCAGCGCATGGCAACCCGGCCTACTCCATTCGGCCTTTTCTCGGGCTGCTCCCTGGGGGAGCTCGATTCGCCCACCCGGCTCCGGCTGGGACCTCGGGCGAGCTACCAGCGGCACACCCGGCTCGACATGGACTACCTCTTCGCGCTCTGCGAAGACCTGGGGCGGGACGAGGCCGTACGCCGGGAATTGTCGTACCGGCCCAACTCCAGCCTCTACCGCACCGCGGGCCGCCTGCGCTATGCCGAGGCGCGGCTCGAAGGCAAGACTCGCTCCCATCACCTGGTTGCCCTGGAGCCGACCTCTTACCTGGAGGAAACCTTGGCGCGCGCCGCCGCCGGGGCGCAGCCGGCCGACCTGGCGGCGGCCCTGGTCGAGGGGGACCCCGACGGCGAGATCACTATCGAGGACGCCGAAGAGTATGTCGGCGAGCTGATCCAGACTCAGATTCTGGTCTCCGGCCTGACGCCCGGCGTCACCGGGCCTGAGGCCATCTATGGATTGGAAGAGCAGCTCGCGGCCCTGCCATCGGGGCAGGTGGCAGCAGCAGCCCTGGCCGGCGCCCGCGCGACTCTCGCGGATCTCGACGCGGCTGGGCTCGGCGCCGCGCCCGAGCGCTACCGCGCCGTTGCCGAAGCCTTGCGGGAGCTGCCCACCAGCGTCGAGCTATCCCGGCTCTTCCAGGTGGACATGGTCAAGCCGGCCGAGTCGCCCCGGCTGGCGCCCGTAGTGATCGAGGAGCTGCAGCGCGGCATGGCGCTCCTCCACCGGCTGTTCGGACGCTCGCGCCAGGAGAACCTGGAACGCTTCCGCCAGGACTTCGCCGACCGCTACGGCGAAGGGCGCTGGGTGCCGCTCGCCGAGGCTCTGGACGAGGAGACCGGGATTGGCTTCGACCGCTCGGAAGGAGGGGAGGCTTCGCCGCTTCTCCTCGGTCTGGACCTGGGCCGGCCGCCCGCCGAGAGCACCGTCCCCTGGGGTCCCCTGCAGGCCTGGCAGCTCCGTAAGCTCGAGGAGACGCTGACCCAGGGAATCCAGGAGATCGAGCTGACCGAGAAGGACGTCGAAAAGCTTGCACCGCGCGAGTCCCTGCCGCTACCCGACGCATTGCAGGCGATGGCCGTGCTCGCCGCTGCCTCCGAGGAAGATGTCGACGAAGGACGCTTCTTGCTCTTGTGGAAAGGGGCAGGCGGACCCTCGGGAGCCCGGCTGCTCGGCCGCTTCTGTCATGCTGATTGCGAGCTGGAGGCGCGGGTCCGGGAGCACCTCGAGGCCGAGGAGGCAGTGCGGCCCGACGCGGTGTTCGCCGAGATCGTCCACCTGCCCCAGGGGCGGATTGGCAACATTCTTTTGCGGCCTGTCCTGCGCACCTACGAAATCCCATACCTCGGCCGATCAGGGGCATCTCCGGAGCACCAGATCCCGCTCACCGACCTGTCGGTCACCGTCGTCGACAAGCGCATCGTGCTGCGCTCCGAGCGGCTGGGGCGCGAGGTGATCCCGCGCCTGACCAGCGCCCACAACTTCGCCCTCGGCCTCGGGATCTATCGATTCCTCTGCAGCCTGCAGATGCAAGGGGTGGTGGGCGGTGTCGGCTGGAGCTGGGGCCCGCTGGAGAGCGCGGCTTTCCTGCCGCGTGTGAAGAGCGGCCGGCTGGTGCTCGAGCGCGCCCGCTGGCGCCTCACCGAGGAGGAGATCAAGATGCTCTCCCGGGAGTCGGGCGCAGCGCGCTTCGCCGCAGTCCAGCGCTGGCGGGCCGAGCGTCGGCTGCCGCGCCGGGTCCTCCTGGGTGACGGCGACAACGAGCTGCTGGTCGACTTCGACAATCTCCTCTCGGTGGAAGCCTGGTTGGACGTGCTCGAAGGCCGCCAGAACGCGCTCCTCTTCGAGCTCTTCCCACAGCCCGAAGATCTCTGCGCCCGCGGCCCGGAGGGCCGGTTCGTGCACGAGCTGGTGGTGCCCTTCGTGCGGGCACGCTCCGAAGCAACCGTTCGGCTGGCCGGCTCTACGGTGACTGTTAGCGGAGCCGTCCAGCGATCGTTCCTCCCCGGCTCGGAATGGCTGTACGCCAAGCTCTACGTTGGCACTTCGACCGCCGACGCGGTGCTCGAGGAGGTGGTCGGGCCGCTGGTGCGCGGCGTCCAGTCCACGGGGGCGGTGGATTCCTGGTTCTTCATCCGCTACGGCGATCCGCAATGGCACCTGCGGGTCCGGTTCCACGGCGCCCCGCAGAGGCTCCTGGCGGAGGTCTTGCCGGCACTCGAAGCCGCGGTCGCTCCCCTGCTCGCGGATGGCCGGCTCTGGCGCTTCCAGCTCGACACCTACGACCGCGAGGTCGAGCGCTATGGAGGTCCAGCCGGCATCGGCCCCGTCGAGCGCCTGTTCCATGCGGACAGCGAGGCGGCGCTGGCGATCGTCGAAATGCTGGAAGGAGATGAAGGCGCCGAGGCGCGCTGGCGCCTGGCCCTGTACGGCACCGACCTGTTGCTCGGCGATCTCGGGCTCGACGCCGAAGGCAAGCGCAAGGTGCTCGGCATGATCCGCGAGAGCTTCTTCCGGGAGTTCGGGGGAGGCAAGCCGCTGCGCATCCAGCTCGATCGGAAGCAGCGCGCGGAGCGCCGCGCCCTGGAAGCCCTGCTCGACCCCGTCCGGAACGAGCAGAGCGAGCTGGCCCCCGGGTTCGCCATCCTGAAACGCCGCTCGGAGCAGAATGCCCCACTGATCGCCGAGCTCCACCGCCTGGAACAGGAGGGGCGCCTGACCTCGCCCGTGGTGCAGATCGCGCCAAGTCTGGTTCACATGCTGGTCAACCGGCTGATCCGCTCCTCCCAACGAGCCCACGAGCTGGTCCTCTACGATCTCTTGGCAGGGATCTTCGAATCGCAGGCGGCCCGTGCGGCCAAGCGGCCGCCTGCGGTGTAGCTTCGGCGCTTGCCCCAACGTCCAGAGGTACAATGCGAGGAAAATGAGACCTTGCATGCCGTACCCTGTCCGCATCCTGGGCACTGGTAGCTATCTGCCGGTGGAACGGGTCACCTCAGCGTCCCTGGACGAGCGTTATGGGCGCGCCGCCGGAAGCAGTGCAGCACGGTCCGGGGTCGAGGCCCGGCATTACGCCGGGCCCGGCGAGACCTCTTCGATCATGGCGGCGCGGGCCCTCGGTCAGGCCTTGGAGGCGAGCGGCCTCGCTGGCTCGGGCCTCGACCTCATCATCGCGACCAGCGCCGTTCCCGAGCAGCCGATGCCGACCAACGCGGTGCTGGTGCAAAGGGCGCTGGGGCTCGAAGAGTCGGGCATCCCGTGCTTCGACATCAATGCCTCCTGCCTGGGCTTCCTGCATGCTCTGGAAATGGCGACCCTGGGCATCGCCGCCGGCCGCTACCACCGTGTCGGCATCGTCGCCAGCGAGGTGGCCTCCAAAGGCCTCGATCCTTCCGACCTCGAGACCAGCTCCCTGTTCGGCGACGGCGCTGCCGCAGCTGTCCTGGGCGACGCGTCCGACGACTCTGGGGCGATTGACGCCCTGCGCTGCGCCACCTACAGCGGCGGCGCCTACCTCTGCCAGATGGCAGCGGGCGGCAGCCGCTACAACATCGTCACTCCACCGCCGAGTCCGCAGGACTACCTGTTCCGGATGGATGGCCGGGCGGTGTTCCGGATGGCAGCGGAGAGGCTCCCACAGTTCATCTCCGAGGTTCTTGCCGAAGCCGCCTGCACCCCCGACGAGATCGATCTGGTGATCCCCCATCAGGCGAGCGGCCTGGGCATGCGCTACCTGCGGGAACGGCTGGGGTTTCCGGCATCGAAGATCGTGGACATCCTGGCCGAGCGGGGCAATCAGGTCTCGGCGTCGATGCCCTCGGCCCTGCATGAGGCGGTATCCAGCGGACGGCTGCTCCGCGGTCAGAGGGCGCTGCTCCTCGGTACGGCTGCCGGGCTGACCCTGGGGGCCGCGGTGTTACGGTTCTGAACGTGGACCTTCGCCTGGAATTGATTACGGCGGGCAGTTGCACCCACCCGGCGTGGGTGGTGACC
Source organism: uncultured Holophagales bacterium (assembly GCA_963741305.1). Classification (GTDB taxonomy): domain Bacteria; phylum Acidobacteriota; class Thermoanaerobaculia; order Multivoradales; family UBA5704; genus DATMER01. The sequence continues at coordinate 3,208,769 of CAVUHL010000003.1, forward strand.
GGCCGCCCGAGCCTGGAGATCCTCCGCTTTCCATCGATGGTCGGCGTCATCCACCATCCCAGCCGCGGCCTGATCCTCTTCGATGCCGGCTATTCGCCGCGATTCTTCAGCGAGACCCAGCGCTTCCCCGAGGCGATCTACCGCTACCTTACTCCGACGACCTGCGGCGAGGAGGACACGGCCTCGGCCTGGCTGCGGAGGGCGGGCAAGGATCCTGGGGACGTGGCGCTGGTGATCCTCTCCCATTTCCACGCCGATCACGTTGGCGGTTTGCTCGATTTTCCCCAGGCTCGCCTTCTCTACCGCCGCTCCGCTCTCGAACGCGATTTCCGGCGGATCTCGGCTTGGCGCCACCTCGCCGCGGGGGTGCTGCCCGGTTTGCTCCCGGCGGACCTGGAGAGACGTTCGCAATTCGTCGAGGATCAGCCGGTCGTGCCGCTGCCGAGCGGCTATGCGCCGTTCGCCGAAGGGTACGACCTGCTCGGCGACGGGAGCCTGCTGGGCGTCGATCTGGCGGGGCATGCCCGCGGTCAGTTGGGAATTCTGCTCCCCCGCACCCAGGGGCCGGAGGTCTTCCTCATCGCCGATGCCTGTTGGCAACGGCGGGCAGTGAGCCATCTCGAATATCCGCATCCCATCGTGCGCCTGATCACCGACGACATGCGCCGCTACCGCCAGTGCATCCGCGACCTGCACCAGCTTTCGATCGCGCGTCCCGATCTCCTGCTGGTCCCTTCTCATTGCGCGGAGAGCCTCCGCTTCGCCCGGGATCAATTGCATGCCGGGCCTTGAGCTGATCCGCATTCTGGCGGCCTATGCGGGCAGCCGTCTTTTCCCCGCGAAGACACGCGCTCAGCTCGAACGCCGGCAGCAACGGCTGTTGCGGCGGGCTTTACGCCATGCGCGAAAAACCTTTCCTTTCTATCGCGGCGTTCCGGCCGGAGGGCTCGAAGCCTTTCCGGTGCTGGACAAGGCGGCTTGGCTGGCGTCGTTCCGGGAGCTCAACGCCCCCGGCCTCGATCTCGAAGACTGCCGCAGGATCGCCATCGAGGCCGAGCGCAGCCGCGACTTCTCACGGCTCGAAGGCGATCTTGCCGTTGGCCTTTCCACCGGAACGTCGGGCCGGCAGGGAGTCTTCCTGGTGTCGCCGAGGGAGCGGGCGAGATGGGCGGGCGTCATGCTGGCCAAGGCCCTTCCCGGACGGCTTCGGGATGGCGCGAGAGTAGCGCTCTTCCTGCGCTCGGGGAGTCCCCTCTACTCCACTCTCTCGACCGGCCGCATCCGGTTCCGCTACTTCGACCTCCGCCGCCCCCTGGCCGAGCTGATGGCGGAGGTCGAGAGCTTCGATCCCACGGTGCTGGCCGCGCCGCCACAGGTGCTGCGCCTTCTCGACGCCGCGCGCTTGTCGCCGCGCCGCATCTACTCTCTGGCCGAGGTGCTCGATCCGCACGACGAGGCCTTCATCGCCGCCGCGTTCTCCCAGCCGGTGCACCAGATCTATCAGGCTTCTGAAGGGTTTCTGGGAATTACCTGCAACGCCGGTCGGGTCCACCTCAACGAGGATCTGCTGGTGATCGAAAAGGAATACGTCGCCCCCGGGCGCTTCGTGCCGGTGATCACCGACCTCCACCGCCGCACCCAGGCGATCGTCCGCTTCCGCCTCGGCGACGTGCTGGTGGAATCGCGCGAGCCCTGCCCCTGCGGCTCTCCATTCCTGGCCATCGAACGGATCGAGGGACGATTCGACGATGTCCTCGCATTGCCCCGGGACGGACGCCTGGCGCCGCTCTTCGCCGATTACGTGACTCGGGCCGTGCTCGGAGCGTCGCAGGCAATCGCCGATTTCCGATGCGTTCAGGAGGAGCCCGGGTCTCTCGTCCTGTCTCTCAAAATCGCGGCCGGGGCCGACGCCGGCGCAGTCTTCGCGAGCGCCTCCGATGCCCTGGTCCGGATCTGCGTCGATCAGGGGCTGGTTCCGCCCGAGATACGGCCGGGCCGGGTGGAAGATCCGAGCGTCAAGCTGCGCCGGGTCCGGCGGACGTTTCCTGTCGAATTCTCTGGATGACGGCGGCGTAGGGATCGTAACGTCCGAGGGCCACGGACATCGTCTCCAGGGGGCCGGGATCGAAATCATGGAGCAGGCGGTCCAGCTCCCGCTCCGAGGTGTCGAGATCCCGGACTCGCAAGCCCAGTCCCCGATGGACGATGCGGGCCGCGAAATCGAACTGATCGTAATCGCGAGGCCAGACCAGCGAGGGGCACGCGGCTCGAATGCAGCTGTACGTGATTCCGGCGCCGCCATGATGGATCACGGCAGCGAAGCGTCCAAGATGCTGGTCATAGCTGACGTAAGGATGAACCGACACGTTGCCCGCGGCTCGGACCGGGGCCGTTGCGAGATCGCCCAGGGAGATCACGAATCTATAACGAGGGAAGGCCCGGGCCAGCCGCTCGACACGCTCCACCAAGCCGCGTTTGGCCCAGGCCAGATGGGTTCCTAGAGTGACCAGGACGAGCGGCCCGTCGGGAAGATCCAAGGGCAGATTCTCCGGGCTCTCGGTCACCGGTCCGATCATGGAGAAGGCGGGCGGCCAGTCCCGTTCCAGCTCCAGCTCCTCCATCCCGAGCCCGAGGATCGCAGTTGTCGAGTACGCCGCCTCGCTGCCGTCGGCGCGGTAGACCGTCGTGCCGAGGCGGCGGAAGGCGCCGCCGAATGCGATCTGAAATGCCCCTTTGACCCCTCGCGTCGCCGTCCTCCCTATGGCGTCCCGGAGCCGATGGCCGAGGTGCCGCGGCGGCCCCCAGCCCCCCATGTAGGACGGCGTGCCGCGGCGCGTCTCCAGGGCGAAGGGCGTGGGGATGGTGGTGATCCAGGGAATCCCCAACCGATCACAAATCAGCCCGGCCAGCGGCGCACAGAAGTCGGCGATCACAAGGTCGGGCCGGCTGCGTTCGAATGAGGATTCGAGCTCGCGGCGGATCTCCGGCATCAGGGCCAGGTTGTCGCGCAACTGGCCCGCGAGCCGCAGCGGATGGCCGCTCACCGGGTAGGGCGTATCGGCGATCCGTTCCATGGCGCCGGGATCGCGGTTGGAGACCGTATCGACCGCGAAGCCGCAACGCTCGATCAGCTCAGCCTTGCGCGGGCCGGTGACGAAGCGCAGCTCGTGCCCCTGGGCCGCGAGGCGCTTGCCGATGGCAATCAGCGGATTGAGGTGGCCCGCGAAGGGGGGCGCCACCAAGGTGAGGCGCTCAGGAGCTGGCAAGGGCGAGCGCCGCCTGGCGAATGGCCCGCCGGGCTTCCGGATGCCGGGTATATCCGAGATGATCGACCGGGGGACGCGCGTCGGCGCCGGCCCGGCTGCCGAGGCGGCTGATCCAGTCGCGGGAGCCTTGGACGACGAAGAGGTCGAGCTGCGGATGGCCCCGGAAGAAGGCGGCGGGGGTCAGACAGACAGGGCCCACGGCTACCAATCCGAGCCGCAACCGCGAGGGCAGGTCGAGCCGGGGCAGCGCCGAGGCGAGCAGTTGCAGGCCGCAGCTTCCGCAGAGCAGGAGGAGCCTGCGCGAGGCGGCGTCGATCAAGGGTTGCAGATGGCGGGCGATCTCGGCGGAGAAGGCCGGGCTGGCCAGGGACGCGGCAAACTGGGATGCATTGCGAATTGACGCTCTGAGCAGCGGCTCCGGCGTGTACGGTACCGAGAGAGCCCGTCCGTTGTAGGGGAATCCGGCGCGGACGACTTCATAACCCGCCAGCTCTTCGAGGATGCCAAGCTGCTGGGGGCTCAATTGGGAATGCCGCCACGCGCTCTGTCCGGTCAACCACGCGGCGACGTTCACAGCCTGGGAGGCCAGATGATCGCCGGTCGAATAACTGCGCAGAATCGAGAGATAACCTTTCATCGATAGCGCACCGTTCCGTCCTCCACAATGATCGACCTGCTGCGCCAGCGGATAGCCCTGGGACGGAACAGGGCGGTCACGGCGTGAAGCGGCTGCAGGAGGTCGGCAAGCACCTCGAAGAGGATACCGGACGCCGTCTCCCGGCTGCCGATCGCGCGGCGCCGGACAGCGGCCATTGCCGCGGCTTTGGCGAGCAGGCCTGCGAGGGTGGCGGCGAAAGCCGGTCCTCCCGCGAATCCGGCCAGGACAACCAGAAGCGGCGGCATCAAGGCCGGGAGCACCACGAGACCGATCATCGGGAGATCGATCGCGTCGCGGAAGAGATGATTGGCGAAGACCATCCAGCGGCGCAGGATGCGAAAGTAATCGACGGCGCCCCGGACGGTCGTGGAGATCGGATGGATCACGGCGGTCTGGACGATGCGGAGGCCGGCGCGCAAATAGAGCCGGGCCAGCTCGTAATCGTCGCAAAGTTTCTCCTCGATGGCGGCGAAGCCTCCGAGGCTCTCGAGTGTCTCCTTGCGGGTCAGGTAGAACATCCCGTTGATGGTCACCGGCTGGCGAAAGAAGAGGATAGGGAGATAAGTGACCAGGGCGTTCGAGTTGACGAAGGCGGCCACCAGGCGCGACCAGAACGAGCCCTCCGCGCGATAGTACGGAAGGCCGGTCACCAAGTCACCTTGGCCGAGAGGGCCGAGAGCGAGCCGGGCGCGCGCCAGCGCTCCGGCCGGCAGGACGGTGTCGTCGTCGAGCACCGCGATCAGCGGCCCGAACACGAGCGGCAAGCCGAGGGCGAGCTTGAAAACCTTGGGATTGCGCCCCTGGGGCGGCGGCGGCGCGAGGAGAACCTCGACCCGCTCACCCTGCCATCGCGCAGCGAGCTCCCGGGCAACTTCGTCATCCTCGTCGATCAGCCAAAGGAAATGGGCCTCCGGGTTATGCCGCAGGTTCTCCTCCAGGTTGCGTTCGAGGCTTGGATCTCCGCTCAGAATCGCCTGCATCACGGTCACCTTACCGTCATCAGGAACTCCAGGCACGTCGCGAGCGAGGAAGCGCAGGGCAAGACTCACGCGGAGCACGGTCAGCAGGCCGTAGATCAGCCAGACAAGGAGGAGTAGAGGAATCACGACGTTTCGCCGGCCCAGGCCGCCGCCAAACGCTCGACCCCCTCGGCCAGGGAGACGGGCGGAGGCCCCAGGAGATCGAGGCAGCGCCGCACGTCGAAGGTCTTGGAGTACGCGAAGACGCTGACGCCGAAGCGGGTGACGGGGGGCTCGCGGTAGCCGAGGAAGACGGCCGAGACCCATTCCGAGAGGCCGGCGAGAGCCATGGCCATGCCGAGCGGCACCTGCCGCCGGGGCGCCGGATAGCCGAGCCGCTCCAGCACCCGCAGCAGGAAAGCCTGGAGGTCGACGGGCTCGGCATTGGTGAGGTTGAGCGTCCCGGTAATGCCGGAGATACGGCGCTCGAGGACGACGGCAATGTAGTGGCTCAGGTTCTCGACGTAGAGCAGGTCGCCCAGCACGGGCGTGCCGTCCGGCCGGCGGATGAGGGGCAGCCGGCCGGCGCGGGCGGCGCGCAGCACGCGGGGGAAGAGGACGCGGTCACCCGGGCCGAACACGGCGCGCGGACGCAGGATGGCGGCCTCGCCTTCGTAGGCCTCGACGAGGCGCTCGCCGATCCGCTTGGTGCGGGAGTAAACGTTGATCTGCTCGCGGTCCTCCGGGATCGGCGATCCCTCGTGGAGCCCCAACTGGTCCTCGTTGCGGTAGAAGACGCTGGACGAGGAGATGTACACCAGATGGGGCCGGCCATGCATGTGACACCAGTCGACCACGTGCCGCGTGCCCTCGACGTTGGCGCGCTCGAATGCGGCCGGCGGTGCCCAGGGAGCGGCCAGCGCGGCGCAATGCACTATGGCGTCAACCGTGCCGTCCCAGTCGAGCGGCTCGCCGAGGTCGCGGCGCAGGTACTCGCTGACCGCCCCGGCCGGCTCCGGCGACCGTCCCAGGCCCACCACGAAGTGTCCACGCCGCAGCAGGAGCGACGCGAGATCGCCGCCGACGAACCCGTTGCTGCCCGTCACGAGGATTTTCATGGGTGTCGGAGAGGATACAACGTCCGGAGATACAATCCGGGGCATGGACGATAACTGGAGAGCCCTCAACCCCAGATGGGCCGCGAAGGCGAAGACCTCGTGATCGACCTTCCCCGGGCACCGCGGGCCCTCTACATCCTCGGGCTGGCCGGCGTCGGCAAGAACCATGTAGGAGACCTGCTCGGCCGGCTCAGCGGCTATCACGTCTACCATGCCGACGAGGATCTCCCGGCGGAGATGCAGGAGGCCGTCCAGAAGAACGTGCTCTGGACCGAGGAGCAGGTGGACGGCTTCCACGCGATCATCCGCAAGCGGGCGCGGGAGCTGTTGCAGGCTCATCCCAAGGTCGTCGTCACGCAGGCGACCTACTTTCAAAAGTACCGCGACCTCATGCGCGAGGCGGTCCCCGAGATCGAATTCCTGTGGGTGGTGGCGGACCATGAGGTGAACGTCCGCAGGATCCGGGAGAGAAAGGATTACGTGTCCGTCGAGTATTTCGAGAGCACCCTGCACTACTTCGAAAAGCCTCCTGAATCCACGAAAAAGATCGTCAACAACGGGGATGATTTCGAGATCATCCGGCAATTGATGGCATACTATGGCTGACACCATGACACCCGAAACTCCTGCAACGGTTGCCGGGCACAAATTTTCGGAAGGACGTGCGCGCTTCAACCGTCTCGCAGGCATCTTTCTCGTCATCTGCGGGATCAACGCCTCGGCCTACATGTACTCCCTCGGCGAGGCCTTCTCGGCGGGTGAGCCGGTCTCGATCTACGAGTCCAATGAGCCGGGCGTGCTCTCGCTCGAAGGGAAGCATGCGCGGGTGGAGCCGGAGGTGTACGCCAGGACCAGGAGCTACGGGCGCATCACGTCCGGCCTCCTTGCGATCGCCTTCGCGCTCAAGCTGTCCCTGTACCTCGTCAATGCCCGCCTTCCTGCCTCGACCGCGCCCGATCGTTCAGATGAGCTCGGCCCGGTCCGGATCACCCACGATGGCATCGCCCACTCCGGCGGAGTTCACTGGCCTATCGTCCTGCCGCGGAGCGCGGTCAAGCACCTGGAGCTCGAATACACACCCGGAGCGGATTATCCGGTCGCCGTGTCCCTGTTTGGAGCCCTGTTCGCGCTTCTCGGGATCACGATGGTGGCGCTCCTGGTGACGCGGATCGAAGACCTCGAGATGTTCGGTGCCTTCTGCCTCGGCCTGCTCCTTGGCGGGATGGGGTGCTGGATGCTCTGGTTCGCCCTCAAGAAGCGGTTCGTGCTCATCGCCCGCACCGCGCACGGCCCTTCCAGAATGGTGTTCCCTCCCAACGCGAGCCGGGAAAACGTGATCGAATTTGCAACCCGAGCGGCGCGCCGCCACGGCTACCCGTTCGACTTCGGACAAGGACTGATCGGTTGACAACCACTCACAAGCTCGACCGCGCCCTCATCGAGCAGCTCATGTTCGGCACCGGCCGCGTGCGCCGCTTCACACAGGATTCCCCGGTGCTGCCGGACGTCTGGCTGGAGTATGCCAAGGGGCCGAGCGAGCACCTCACCGGCGAGCCCGAGGAGCCCGGCCCCTTCCCGCCGGTGAAGCTGCTGCTCACCCCCTTCCGAGAGAACCACGCCGGCGATATCCGGCGCGAGCTGCGCGAACGGCTGGCGGCGGAGAAAAGCTCCAGGGAGATGCCGCGCATCATCTACAACCAGTCGACGGTGGCGGCCACGCTGTGCTTCGAGGATCTCGTCCGGGCCGTGCTCCCCATGACCGCCTTCTGGGAGCGTCTCCACAAGCAATTCCGGATCGAAGGCGTGAGCTCGGAGAGCGCCCAGGAGAAACTGGCCGTCGCGGTCCAGGACCCGGAGCATCCGCTGCCCCTTCCCAGCAGCGATCAGGAGGGCCGGACGCGGCGCCCGCCTCCGGCCCTCCTGTGGATGATCCGTATCGTGGGCGCGCTGGCCCTCGTCCATCGGGGAGACTCGCTGCCACCGGGGTTCTTCTCGCCTGAGGGTGCGGCCGGGGCCAGCACCGGCGACTGGAAGATCCTGGTCAAGGCCGTGGCGGACCTCATCCACGGCGTCACGCCGGGCAGCAAGAAGGCGCGCATCTATTCGATCAGCCTGAACCGTGAAGCCTCCCCGACGGTCTCCCGCTCGACGCTCGCGATCAAGGCGGACGCCGCGCGGCGCCTGTTCGAGATCTCATGCGGCGAGCTGGCCTGGGCCGTGATCGACAGCGGCATCGACGCCCGCCATACCGCGTTCCGCCAGCGGAAGAAAAATGACCCATGCAGTCAGAAACCTTTCGAAAACGGCGAGGGCGGGTTGGAGAACTGCACCCGGGTCATCGAGACCTATGACTTCACGCAGATCGAGCTCCTCCTCGACCCCGAAACGCCCGAGCTGCCCAAGCACCTGGCGAAGCGGCTCAAGGGGGGGACGAAGCAGGCGAAGGAGCTGCACAAGCAGCTCAAGACGGTGAATCAGGCGCTGGCATCGGGCCGCTCCATCGATTGGCAGCTGATCGCGCCGCTGCTGCGCATCCCGCAGGACGAGGGAGAGGACAAGTACGTCCCGCCGACCCACGATCATGGGACCCACGTGGCCGGCATCCTCGCGGGCAACTGGCCAAGCGCCGAGTCCGATGGCGAGTTGGAAGAGGATCTCGTCGGTGTCTGCCCCGACCTCCGGCTCTACGACCTGCGCGTGCTCGACGGGAGCGGACGCGGCGACGAGTTCGCGGTCATGGCCGCGCTGCAGTTCGTCCGCCACCTCAATTCGACGAACGACTACGTGGCCGTGCATGGCGTGAACCTGAGCCTGTCGATCCCGCACGAAGTGTCGAATTATGCCTGCGGCCGCACGCCGGTGTGCGAAGAGTGCGAGCGCGTAGTGGGCTCGGGCGTGGTGGTGGTGGCCGCGGCCGGGAACCAGGGCTACGGCAAGCCGGCTGACGGGGCCGCGAGCGGGACCTACAACACCATCAGCATCACCGATCCGGGCAACGCCGACCTTGTCATCACCGTCGGGGCCACGCACCGCTACCGGCCGCACACGTACGGGGTGAGCTACTTTTCCAGCCGCGGCCCCACGGGCGACGGGCGTATCAAGCCCGACCTGGTGGCGCCGGGTGAGAAGATCACGGCGCCACTGCCCGAGGGCATGTTCGGCCTCAAGGATGGCACGAGCATGGCCGCTCCGCACGTGAGCGGAGCCGCGGCACTGCTCATGGCCCGGTACAACGAGCTGGTCGGCCGGCCCGCCCGCATCAAGCAGATCCTCTGCGACACAGCTACGGACCTCGGACGCGAGCGGTACTTCCAGGGGGCGGGGATGCTCGACACCCTCAGAGCCCTGCAATCCGTGTAAAAGGAGCCCCATGCTGATCCTCGAAACCCTGCGCGCGAAGTATGGCGACTCCCTCCTCCTCCACTTCGGCACGAAAAAAGACCCGCGGCTCGCCGTGATCGACGGCGGTCCTCCCGGCGTGTACAACGACGCGCTGCAGCCGCGGCTCGAAGCGATCCGCAAAGAGCGCAAGCTCGCCCAGAACGAGCCCCTGGACATCGAGCTGATGATGGTCAGCCACATCGACGAGGACCACATCGCCGGCATCCTGCAACTCGTCCGGAAGCTCAAGGACCTCAAGGAGTCGAAAAAGCCGGTGCCGTGGGAGATCCGCCGCTTCTGGCACAACTCGTTCGACGACCTTCTCGGCAACGACGACGTGACGGTCGGCTCCGCGGCGTCGGTGATGAGCCCGGCCTCGATCGGCGGCATGTTGCAGACGAAGGGCTCCCTGATCCTCGCCAGCGTCGGGCAGGGCCGCGAGCTCCGCAAGCTGCTCGACGCCTTGCAGCTCGCCGGCAATCCACCGTTCGATGGGCTGGTGAGGGCCGGGCACGGATCGATCAAGCTCGGGAACCTGAAGCTCACGGTCGTGGCCCCGCTTGAAGAGAACCTCCACGAGCTCCAGGAGGAGTGGGACAAGGAGGTCAAAGCCATCCTGAAGAAGGAGAAAGAAAAGAAGGCCCTGGCGAAGGCCGCGGCCTACGTGGACGAGTCGGTCGCCAACCTCTCCAGCATCGTGGTGCTGGTCGAAGCGGACGGAAAACGCATACTCCTCACCGGCGACGGCCGCGGCGATCACACGATCCAGGGCCTCGAAAAAGCCGGCCTCCTGAAGAATGGCAAGATCAAGGTGGACGTCCTCAAGATGCCCCATCACGGCAGCATCCGGAACATCGATGCCAGCTACTTCGAGACGATCCAGGCCGATCACTACGTCATGTCGGCGGATGGCAAGTTCGACAATCCCGATCTGGCCACGCTGAAGATGATCTCCAAGATGCGCCCCGACGACGACTTCACGATTCACCTGACCTATCCCATGGACGAGTTCAACGAGCCGGCGATCGGGAAAAAGATTGCCACGTTCCTCAAGAAAGAGAAGGCGGCCGGCCGCAAGTACAAGGTGGAGACGCGCAAGCCGGACGAGCTGTCGTTTTCGATCAAGCTATCCTGAGCCCGGCTCGAAGATCGCCTCGATCGTAGTTTCGAAGACCTCGGCGAGCCGGAACGCCAGCGGCAGGCTGGGATCGTACCTGCCGGTCTCGATCGCATTTACCGTCTGCCGCGATACCTCCAGCCGCTCGGCCAGGTCCGCCTGCGACCAGTCGCGCTCCGCACGCAGGACTTTGAGCCGGTTCTTCATTGGTAACGGCGCGCCACCCACGGAATGGACAGGAAGTAGAACATCACCACATATATCCACACGTGGGCGTAGCTCCAGTCCTGGAACGGCAGCTGCACGGCGCGCTGGAGCAGACCGAGGGTCATCAGCAGGAGCACGGTCAGTGGGTAGGCAATGGCGAGCGCTTCGAGCTGAATGCGGCGCTCGAGCTCGTCCATGGTGCGGATCAGGCGGATGAACAGCAGGAGAAACAAAGCGAAGATCGGCACCGGGATCAGGGCCGTGGCCACCTTCAGCCCAACCGCCAGATCCGGATTCTCGAGCACGGCCCGTGCGCACCAATAGGCCACGAACCACGTGATTCCCACCACGATGGTGTTGCGCCTGAGATTCGGGCTGCTGATCGTCTCGGGGGTCATCGGGGTCTCCTCCTTGGTCAACCTGAGGCCAGGATAAACAGGCGGGAGATCGGTGTCAAGCATGCTTGTCATAAAGTCGTGCCTGCTTGTCCTGTAAGCTGCGGCGGGCGCTCAGCGTAGAATGACGTCCATGACAATGAAGATCCGCGGTGGTTCGGCCAGTTTCACAGAGCAGGGTGTAGAGCTTACGCGGAAGCTCTCCTCACCTCCGCTGGTGATCCCCTGGTCGAACATCATGTTCATCTGCCCTATCCCTTCAGTAAAGAAGCAGGAAGCCGGCTGGGTTACGTTCGCGGGTGATCCGGTCACGGAAGCGACTCTCCACGACGGGCAGCGGTTTTACGCGCTTCAAGTCGCGTTGCAGGACCGCAATGCCTTGAGGTCCGCCTCCTGGTTTACGAAATCGTGGCTGAGGAATTCCCTGGCGCTGGCGCCACTGTTTACCGCCAACGGCAAACCAGATCCCGCCAACGGCTACATGACGCTCGATCTGAGCCCTGACTGGATTCGAGAAAACGGCAAAGTGCTTCTCGGCGCCCTCGACTCAGTCGAGGCCTACTCGCGCTTCGATCTGATCGTCACCTCGGGCTAGACGCCATGTCTTGACACCGGGCCGTCAAGGGTGAAAGATTTCTGTCATGCAGACGACGTTGCGCTTGGACGACGAGATCTTCCGGCAAGCCAAATCCCAGGCGGCGGCGCGGGGCATCAGCTTGACCAAGCTGGTCGAAGAGGCGATCCGCGAGCACCTCGCGAAGCCCGCTTCCCGGCCGGGCCGCAAGCGCGTGCGCCTTCCCGTGTCCACGGCATCGGGCGGCTTGGCTCCAGGATTCTCGAGCCTTGAAGAGGCTGTTGCCGCCGCCGATCTCGACGACGACCGGCGCCAAGCGCGCTGACGCATGGATCTCCTGGACGCCAACATCCTGATCGGGGCTTTCCGGCCGGACGATCCGGACCATGCGGTCCTGAAAGGCTGGCTGGAAGGTACCTTCAGCGAGGGGCTTTCCGTGACGTTCCCGGCCCTGGTCGAGGTGGCTTTCCTGCGCATCGTCACCCATCCCAAGATCTTCAGCGTTCCGTCTCGACTCGAAGAGGCGGTGGGGTTCTTGCGGGCCATTCACGAGAGCGGCCTCTTTCAGGAGGCTCCATGGGCGCCTCGCGCCCGCGCACGGTGGCAGCACTGGTGCCGTGAGCTCGGACTGCATGGCAATGATGTCAATGACGCCTACCTGGCGGCCACTGCCGCCGAGGCGCGTTACCGCCTGGTGAGTCGGGATGGAGGCTTCAGCCGCTTTCCAGGCCTCGACTGGTGGAACCCGGCTACGGCAGGGCACTCGGACCACTAACCTAGACGCCCGCGCCCGACCCTTGCAGCCCAAGGTGGCGCTCGAAGGGGAGGTAGGCAGGATCGCTGTGCAGCAGTGGCATCTTCCAGTGGATACAGAAGGTCGCGATCAGGCACTTGAGCTCGCTTGGCAAGGGCTCGCCCTTCTGGCGCAGGAGCCGCTGCTGCCCGGCGCTCTCGAGCACCAGATCCAGCTTCCCCATCTGGTAGACCGGGAACAGCTCCAGCGCCTGGCGCGCCGTCTCCTGCTCCTGCTCGTCCACGAAGCCCCGCAGCACCTCGCCGATGATCAGGGCGGACACCCCAAGCGACTCCTTCCCCAGCGCGTTGTCCAGCCAGGTGCTCTGCGGCGTGAAGCGGCCGGCGAAGAAGTCGATCCAAACCGAGGAGTCAACGACGACCGGCACGGCTCTTTCCTTTCTTCTCCGGTGCCTCCACCGTCTCCGGCGCCGCGGGAGCTTCCGGATCCTGCCAGTGCAGCCTTCCCCAGAGCTTGCGCACGTCGGACTGCTCGTGGAGCTTGATCAGGGCGCGCAACCCTGCCTCCACCACGGCCTTCTTGGTCCGCAGCCCGGTCAGGCGCCGGGCCTCCTGGACGAGATCCTCGTCAAGGTCGATGTTGGTGAGCATGTCGAGCCTCCAAAATGTACAGGGGAACCATGGCCCTGTACAACTCCGTCTCCTACCCGTTCGTTTCTGAGCCACTCCTGTATAGAGAAGCTCTCCGCCTGTACATCTCTTCCATCCGCACCCACCCTTCCCGAGCTCTTCTGTACAAGCAGACAGAGTCAATGTACATCAAGAGAGACCGGATGTACAGTTAAAGAGAGGGACTGTACATGCGCGCCCTTCTCTACTCAGTGGCGGAAGGGGAGATGTATATTTCCTGGGTTCGATTGTACAAGCAGGGCACCGCAATGCTTCCGTCTACGGGCCAATAGCGGCTAGACTCTCCGGTCCGCGGGGTCACGGCGGCCCCGCGCTCTCCGGAGAGACGCATGGAGTTCCAGGGCACTGAACGCTACTACCTCGACCCCGAGCTCGGGGCGATCGTCAACATGGCGCTGGTCATGGAGAAGCCGCTGATCCTCACGGGAGAGGCCGGCACCGGCAAGACCCAGCTCGGGTTCGAGGTCTCCAAGGCCCTGGGCATGCCTATCGAGGCCTTGCGCTGCAAGTCTACGATCAAGGGCGAGGAGGCCTGCTACGTCCAGGACACGGTGCTGCGCCTGAACGACGCCCGCTTCGGCACGACCACGACCGGCCGCAACGTCGACAACTTCTTCGACTACGTGATCTGGGGCCCCATTGGCCGCGCCTTCCGCAGCGACGAGCGCGTCGTGCTCCTCCTCGACGAGATCGACAAGACCGAGTCGGACATCCAGGACAACCTCCTCGACGTGCTGGAGGACTGCCAGTTCACCATCCGCGAGGTCAACCAGACGATCCAGGCGCGCAAGCGGCCGTTCATCCTCATCACCTCGAACGCCAAGCGCGAGCTCTCCGATCCCTTTTTGCGGCGCTGCTACTGCCATCACATCGCCTTCCCCACCCCGGAGCAGATGCGGGAGATCGTGAAGCTCCACTTCCCCGATCTGGACAAGGGGCTGCTGGACGCGTCGCTCGGCATCTTCTACGAGCTGCGGCAGAAAGGTTTCGAGAAGCCGCCGGCCACGAGCGAGCTGCTCAACTGGCTGGGCGCCCTCCAGCACTCGAAGATCACGCCCGAGCGGCTGAACATCCCCTTCGTCGGCACCCTCTTGAAGCGCACCGAGGACATCCTCGCCTACCGCGGCGGCTCCAAGCGGCTCAAGGTGCACTGAGGACCCATGCCCTTCACCGGGTTCCTCTACCGTCTGCGCGATTACGGAGTGCCGGTCAGCACGACCGACGCGATCGACTTCTACAAGGGATTGGAGCGGGGGCTGGCGCCCGACCTGGAAACGCTCTTCGTGTTCGCCCGGCTGTCGTTCGTGCGCCGGGTCGAGCACATGGACGCCTACGAGCGGGCGTTCCTCTTCCACTTCTACGGCATCGACGTGCCCCGGGTCGCCGAGGGGGACCCGGAGCTGCTCAACACGTCCCAGTTCCGCGAGTGGCTCAAGCAGGCGATCCGCAACCGCGAGCTGCCGCCGCAGGCGCTCTGGACCATGTCTCCGGAAGAGCTGATGAAACGCTTTTGGGAGACGCTCCGCAAGCAGATGGAGGCTCACCAGGGCGGCAGCAAGTGGATCGGCACCGGCGGCAACTCCCCGTTCGGCCACTCAGGCAATGCGAAGGGCGGCGTGCGCGTCGGCGGACCCGGGGGCAACCGTTCCGCCCTGAAGGTGATCGGCGAGCGCCGTTATGTCGAGTACTCCGAAACCACGGCGCTGAGCGGCGCGAACCTCTCCCAGGCCCTGGCGTCGCTCAAGAAGCTGGCGCCCGCCGGCCCCCGCGACGAGCTGGACCTGGACGAGACCATCTACCAGAGCGCCAGGAACGGCGGCGAGATCGACCTCGTCTTCCGCCGTGGCATGCTCGACCGCATCGAGGTCGTATTGCTGATCGACAACGGCGGCAGCTCCATGCTCCCCTTCGTCGAGCACACCCGCCTGCTCTTCGCCAAGGTGCGGGACCGCTTCAAGCGCTGCGATACGTACTTCTTCCACAACACGGTCTACGGCGCCGTCTACAAGGATTTCCGCCGCCGCGATCCGCTGCCCACGCAGACCCTGCTGCAGCGCAATCCGGAGACGCGGCTGCTGTTCGTCGGCGACGCCTCCATGGCGCCGGAGGAGCTGATCTGGTCCCGCGGTGCCATCACCTGGGGCGACGAGGATGAAGAGGCGAGCCTGGTCTGGCTGCAGCGCCTGCGCGACCGGTTCCGCCACTCGGTGTGGCTCAACCCGATCCTGAAGGAGGACTGGAAGGGGGCCTACGGCGGCACCACGATCCGCCGCATCGGCGACGTCTTTCAGATGGAGGACCTCACCCTGGGCGGGATCCGGCGCGCTGTCGAACACTTGAATGGGAAATAAAAAAAGGCTCCGGGGACCGCCGTCCAGCCGGAGCTCAATGAGGGTGGAGGGAGTTGGTTTTTCTTCCTCTGCCCGTATCCTAGGTGGCGAACCTTACAACCAGCATTACGGTGAGGATGTTCGGGCCAGGAGGGCCGCGGAGGCCACCGCGAGCTCACTCTCCAGACGGTCCAGGATCTCGCCGATGCCGGCGATACCGCCGATATTGTCGAGCCGCCCCTCTTTGCAGACCTCCTCCAGCTCGCTGCTCACCGCAGCCACCCGCAGCGCTCCGAGTTGGGCGCTACCCCCCCTGAGGGTGTGGGCCACCATCGCGAGGTCCTGCCGGTCGCCGCGCGTGAGCGCGCCCCGCATCCGCGCCAGGCGCCGCGGCCCCTCCTTCACGAAGCTGTCGACGATGAGCGGCACGACGTTGCTCCCGCTGAGCCGCTGCAGCTCCAGCAGCCGTTCGAGGTAGACGGGGTCCAGCACCGGGTCCGGCTCCGCGGCGGGAGCGGCAGCGCGGGCCGGCTCGGCGCGCAGGAGCGCGGCGCGGAGGTCTTCCAGCAGGATCGGCTTGCTCAGATAGTCCTCCATTCCGGCCGCCAGGCAGGCTTCCCGGTCGGCGCGCAGCACATTGGCCGTGATGGCGATGATGTGAGGCCGCTGTCCCCGCGGCGGATCGGCTGCGATCCGGCGGGCCGTCTCCAGCCCGTCCATCTCGGGCATCTGCACATCCATCAGGATCACGTCATAGTCCTGGTGGCGGAGCGCGGCCAGCACCTCCAGGCCGTTCGCCGCCAGGTCGGCCTTGTAGCCCAGGCGTTCCAGGAGGAGCAGCGCGACCTTCTGGTTCACGGAATTGTCCTCGGCCAGCAGGATCCGCATGGGACAGCGTGGTCCCGGTGGGACCTCAGCCTTCCTCTCGATGCATGGGGCGGCCTCGATCTCCGGCCCGGCCGCCTCTATGGCCTCCGTCCGCTCGTCCACCACGATGGGCGGGGTGGGCGGGATGGGGAGATCCCTCTCGCGGCGCCGCAGGATGGTGACGAGCATAGCCACGAGGCCGAGGGCCAGAAACCAGACGTGCGGCTCCACAGACGTATTCCTCCGGATTGGGGGCGAGACTACCCCCCGGCGCCCCCCTGCGTCAAACTCCGGTTTGTGGTAAAAAGCACGTCTTGCCATGACCCGCAAAAACAAGGCGCGCCGCATCCTGGAGATCCTTGAAGGGCTCTACCCCACGGTGGACATCCCGCTCGACCACGCGGACCCGTTCACGCTGCTCGTGGCAGTGGTGCTCTCGGCGCAGACCACGGACAAGCTGGTCAACCAGGTGACGCCGGACCTGTTTGCCCGCGCCTCGACTCCCGAGCGGATGGCGGCGCTGCCGGCCGAGGAGATCCAGAACCTGATCCGGCGGATCGGCCTGACCGCGTCCAAGGCGAAGAACCTGAAGCGGCTGTCGGAGATCCTCGTGGCCGAGCACGGCGGCCGGGTGCCGCGCACGTTCGCGGAGTTGGAGGCGCTTCCCGGGGTGGGTCACAAGACGGCGTCGGTTGTGCTCAACCAGGCATTCGGCCTCGCGGCCTTTCCGGTGGACACGCACATCCACCGGCTGGCCGCGCGCTGGGGGCTGTCGAGCGGCAAGAACGTGGAGCGGACCGAGCGCGATCTCAAGAGCGTCTTCCCCGAGGAGAGCTGGGGCAAGGTCCACCTCCAGATCATCTACTTCGGGCGCGAGCACTGCCCCGCCCTGTACCATGACCTCGAGGCCTGCCCCATCTGCTCCTGGGCCGCATCGGGCAAGCGCAAGCGCGAGGAGCTGGCAAGAAACCGGGGGCTGCGGCGGCGCGGCTCCCTTCCAGAGGCGGGTTGACGTACAATCGCCCGCGATGATCACGCCGTTTGATCCGAGTTAATGAGGAGGTGTGGAGATGCGATTCCTGGAACCTTTCATCGAAACGATTTACGCTCTCTTCCGCATCATGTTCGGTCTGCTGTTCGCCTCGCACGGCGCCCAGAAGCTCTTCGGCATGTTCGGCGGCATCGACGGCAAGGGCGCGAAGATGGGTCCTGACGGCGGATTGGGGTACGTCGCGGGGTGGATCGAGCTCGTGGCCGGCCTGATGATCGCGATCGGCCTGTTCACCGGCATCGCCGCCTTCATCTCCAGCGGCACGATGGCGGCCGCCTACTTCATCGGCCACGCATCGGGCGGCTTCTGGCCAAGCGTAAACGGTGGTGAGATGGCGGTGCTCTACTGCTTCGCGTTCCTCTACATGGCGGCCCGGGGGTCCGGGCGCTACAGTGTCGACGGCATGAGGAGGCCAGTCCCAGCTCCCCCGCCCCCTTCCGCGCGACGATGAGCCCCGAGCAGCCGCGCCCGGAGCCCTCGAACCCCCGGTCCGCCTGGACCGGGCTCGTCCGGGAGCATCCGGGCCTGCTGCTCACCGCGGGCTATCTCCTCCTCACCCTGGTGGGGTTGGGCTACGAGCTCTGGTTCTTCATGTACTTCCGGCTCAACATCCTGGAGTACGTGGAGACCACCGACTTCCTCTTTGCGGCCCTGCGGACGCCGCTGGTGATCATCCTTGCGCTCCTCCCCCTGCCCGTGGTCTGGCTCCTCACCAGGATCAATGAATGGTTTCGCCGCAGGTTCCCCAGCTACGCGAGATTGGATAGCCGCATACAAGGCAAGAATCCCGCGACCCGTGTCGGGATGTGGGCGTTCTTCGTCCTGGTCTACGCCACCTTTTTCATCCAGATGTACGCGGAGCGGGTGACGGACCGCATCAAGGCTGGGCACGGCCGGGAGGTCCAGGTCGAGCTGACCTCGGGAGCGCGCTTCTCTTCCCGGACGCTCCTCCTGGGTACTACGTCAAAGTTCGTGTTCCTCTACCTGCCCGCGGAGAAGAAGACCCACGTCATTCCGATCGAGAACCTCTCTCGGCTTGTGGTGTCTGCGGAGAAGAAGCGGCCCAACGCCTGAGTATCAGGTGCGTGGGGATATAGAGCAGCAGCGGATAAAGCAGGCACAGCGCCAGGAGATAGAGCGGCGGCGAGAGCAGATCCTGCGGCTTGCCGAAAGGTTTCCAAACCCAGTTGATGTTCCGGTCCGGGCCGACGAACAGCCAGGTCGCAGGCAGCAGGGCCCAGGTGATCGCGGTCTGCAGCCGCCAGCCCCTCCGGTCGTAGCCGAGCCGGTTGACTGCCCAGAGCAGCAGCGGCGGCATGGCCACGTGGAAAAGCGAGAAGAGGCGCAGGTAGAGCGGCTTGGCCTCGTCGAACATGTACTCCGTGCCGCCAATCAGATGGCGGCCCAGGATCAGACGGCCGAAGTAGTCGCCGGCCCAGAGGATCTGGACGAAGAGCACGCCCACCGTCTGTGCTGACATCAGGAGCGGGCTTTCCACCCAGAGCGCCACCCCGACGAGGATGTTGGCGACGTCGCACAGCCAGAGGAAGTTCTCCGGGCCGGAATGGACCCAATAAACCGGGATCCAGACCGCCATCCACGCGGCATAGATCAGTTTCACGGAGAGGGGGATGCGGTGCATCCGTCAGAACGGCTGGACCGCTTCCTTCAGGCGCGTCACGGTCTTGTCCTTTGCGGCCGACATGCCGCCGATCCCTTCGATCTCCATGCGGCCGAAGCGCCGCTTGCGCAGGAGGCGCCCGAAGAACCAGACCACCTGCTGCCAGAAGACGCGCCGGGTCATGAACCTGGCAACCTTGAACGATTCCCAGTTGAGCTTGTCGTGCACCAGGGCCGTCTCACGGCCCTCACCCGCGCAGAGGAAGGAGAGCGCGTCCCACCAGACGCGCTCGCGGTAATACTTGAGGCCAAGCTCCGTCAGGCGTTCGTCCCAGCTGCCGAAGAAGCGGCTGAGGAAGAGCATGCCGCCGCCATAATCCCGCGTCAGCACCTGCTGGATGCGCGGCGTGCAGCGTACCAGGAGGTTGTTGATCTGATCGTGATCGAACTTGCGCCGCGTCAGCAGCATGGGGTCCGAGTCCCCGTTCTCCTTGAGTTTGAGCGCTACGCCGTAGGCCAAGTCGTAGTTGATGTGCGCGTTCAGTCCCAGGATCAGGTCCTGGAGCACGGTCGAGGATTTCTCCACCGCCATCTTGTGCGCGAGCTTCCAGGCCTTCTCGGACTCGGCGGGGCGCTCTTCCGTGGTCAGCGACTGGAAGTAGAGGCTGGCGAACTTGCCGGCCAGGAAAGATTCCCAGACGGGATCGAAGAAAATCTGCCGGTCCTTGTAGTCGCCGAGCTGGTGGACGGCGGCGTGCACTTCCAGGGTGATGATGTAGTAGGCCCGCAGGAAGACCGCCCGGTAGTCGTTGCGCGCGTGGTAGTACTCCAGCGCCCTGCGCAGGCAGGGGATGGCCTCGTCGAGGTCACTCGGCCGCTGCTGGACGATCTCCTGCCATTGGCTCATGGGTCCGATCTCCGGGACGCCAGTTTACCGCACGTCTCACAAAGAGATACGTAAGCGGCTAGAGTAGGGCGCCAATGACCGGACACTGCATTGTCTGCGGGATGGGGGATGTCGGGTACCGGGTGGTCGAGCTCCTCCACCGCCTGGGTGAAGAGGTCGTGGTCGTCACCCTCCAGGCGCGGGAGGAGCGGCGGCAGACCGCCGAGGCCCTCGGCGTCCGGATCGTGATCGGCGACGCCCGGGTCGATCAGATCCTTCACGAGGCGGGGCTCGCTTCCGCCAAGCTGCTCATCGCCGCCACCGACCAGGATCTGGTCAACATCGAGGCCGCCCTGGACGCCCGGCGCGACCGGCCGGACATGCCGGTGGTGATCCGCCTCTTCGATCAGGGACTGGCGCGCCAGCTCGAAGGCGCGCTCGACCTCCAGCGGGCGCTCGGCATGTCGGCCCTGGCCGCGCCGAGCTTCGCCGCGGCAGCGCTCGGCGAGGCCGTCCTGGGCGCCTTCTCCCTCCACGGCGCGCCCTTCGTGGTCGGCCGGCACCGGGTGAGCGACGGCCCTTTCCGGGGCTCCTCCACCGTCGAACGCCTGGCGCGTCAAGGCCTGATCCCCCTGATGATCGAGCGCGGCGAGGACTGCCTCCTCCTCCCGGCAGGCGATACGCCGCTCCAGCCGGAGGACCGGCTTTCACTGCTGGCCCGCAAGGAGGACTGGGACCGCCACTTCAGCTCGCCGCGGACTTCAGGCGACAAGAGCAAGCGCGTGCCTCTCCTGCGCCGGATTGGCCCCTCTCTGTCCCGTCTCCGCGCCGCCTGGAAGGGCGAGCCGCTCGCCCTGCGGATGCTGGTCCTGTGCCTCTGCGCCGTGATCCCTCTCACCGTTGCGGTCTTCTACGCCTTGAGCCGCTCGCTGGTGGATGCGCTCTTCCTCACCATCACGAACCTGCACGGCGAGGTCGTGCTACCCGATCAGGTCGGCCCCGAGATCAAGCTGTACGAGGTTCTTCTGATGATCCTCGGCTCGATCACCCTGGCCACGCTCTACTCGATGCTCACCGACTACCTGGTGGGCTCCCGCCTGCGCAAGCTCCTGGGCAGTCAGCCCATGCCCGACCACGGGCACGTGGTCGTGGTGGGGATGGGCAACGTCGGTCTGCGAGTGGTCCGCGAGCTGACCGCCGTCGGGGTGCCGGTAGTCGCGGTCGACGGCGATGCGGACCGGCCCTTCCTCGCCGACGTGCGTTCCAGCGCCACGGTGGTGATCGGCGACGCGCGCCTGAACGACACGCTCCTGCGGGCTGGGATTGCCAACGCCCGGGCGGTGATCGCAGCCACCGACGACGACGCCGTGAACCTCGGAATCGGCCTCGCCGCCCGCCAGTCGAACCCGGGCATCCGCACGGTCGTGCGCCTGTTCGACGCCGACTTCGCCCGCAAGGTCGAGAGCACGATGGGCATCGACGCGGCCCTGGGAGCCTCGCGCATCGCGGCGCCCACCTTCGTGGCCTCTGCCCTCTTTCCAGGCGTAGTCAAGGCCTTTCTGATCCAGGACCGCCTGCTCGTGCTGCAACAGCGCCGGGCCGGCGCCGAGTGGGCAGGACGGAAGCCGTCCGAATTGTCCGGAGCCCGGATCCTGATGCGGGACCAGGAACGTCCCCTTGCGGCCGAGGAAGAAGTCCTCGCGGTCCTCTGGAGGAAGCTGGCCCGCCCCTGGGGCGGGCGCTAAGCTAGACTATGGCCCGGCGGTCACCTGATCGCCGAGGAGCGAGCGGAGTGGATCGGATTATTGAGAAGCATCGAAAAGAGCTGTCCCGTCTTTGTGCCCAACACCGGGTGCGGCGGCTGGAGGTCTTTGGATCGGCTGCGACAGGGCGGTTCAATCCTGAATCGAGCGACCTCGACTTCCTGGTCGAGCTCGAGCCCGGGAGCCCTGGCGAGCTTGCGGACCGCTATCTCGGGCTTCTCGCGGACCTCGAGGGACTGTTCGGGCGCCCCATCGACCTGCTGATGCCGGCAGCGGTCAATAACCCCTACTTCATGAGACAAATCGAGAGCTCGCGCACCCTCCTCTATGCGGCTTGAAGTAGCAACACCCTTCTAGTTTGGGATTCTTCCGACAGGCGGAAGCCTCTCCGCAAGACGCGGGACGGAAGCCGTCCGAATTGTCCGGAGTCCGGATCCTGATGCGGGACCAGGAACGTCCCCTGGCGACTGAGGAAGAAGTCCTCGCGGTCCTCTGGAGGAAGCTGGCCCGCCCCTGGGGCGCGAAGGCCTAGTACGCCGTCACAGTAGGGGCGGCCCTTGTGGCCGCCCTCCGGAAGGGCACCCACAAGAGGTGCCCCTACAGAGGGATGGCCGAGCTTATGTCCAAGCGGGAGTCGCTCGAAGAGAAGGGTAGGCGGCTTGCGCTGAAGCCAGAGCCGCTAATCGAGTAGCCATGGCGGCTAGCTCTCGAGCCGAGGCTGCTTGTCGAGAAGCGAGAGCTGCTTGTGGTGGAGCGAGAGCCGCTACTTAAGTAGCCATGGTGGCTAGCTCTCGAGTTGAGGCTGCTTGCCGGGAAGCGGGAGCGGCTTATGTCCTAGCGAGAACCGCTTGTGCTCCGGCGGGAGCCGCTTGTGCTCTAGCGGGAGCCACTTGTGCTCCAGCCAGAGCCACTCATGCGTCTCCATGAAACGCTATTCGTCACTCGGAACGGTGACGAGGTACTAGCGCTCTGCCTGCCGCAGCAGCTGGACCTTCCAACCTTCCGGCAGGACCTTGACCTCGAGGGCCCGCGCCAGGGCCTCGTCATCCCTCTCTCCGAGGAAGAGGCGGTTGATGTCGTCCACGGTCACGAGGTGCGGGTCCTCGCCGGCCAGCTCGAAGGGATCTCCGGCCTCGACGATCCCTTCTCGCAGAACGGCGAGGTAGAAGCCGGAGCGGCGGCTCTTCAGGAAGCGCTCGACGATCCTGGGGTCTCCGAACTTGATCCCGAGCTTGAAGCAGGGCATGCGGGGCTCCGTGACCACCACCTCAGCCTCACCGATCCGGAAGCGGTCCCCGATGTGGACTCTGTCCTCCAGGAGCCCCCCGGTCGTGAAGTTCTCGCCGAAGGCCCCCCAAGGCAGCTCGGCATCCGCCAGCTCGGCGTTCCAGTACCCGTAGTGCTCGCTCGGATAGACGTAGACCGCCTTGTGCGTCCCGCCATGGACCGTCAGGTCAGCCTGCCGGTCGCCGTCGAGGTTGAGCGTGCGCAGCATCACCGGCCCCTCGACGGGCTCCTTGAAGATGCCCGTCGAAACCGTCCGGCGCTGCCAGGTCACTTCCCGGGGCAGCCCTACCTGAATGGAGAGGAGCTTCATGCGCCAAGGTTAGCACCGCGTTCGGGCCGGGATCGAAATTCGGGCGAGAGGTGTCTAAGTGGATAGACAGTGGATGCTTGCCATGGGAGAAGCCGCCATGCCGACGAGAAAAGACAAGCTGCAGCGCCTTCAGGTTGCATCTCCTTGCTCCAGCTCCTGGGAGGCGATGCACGGCGACGGACGCAGACGCCATTGCCTGCAGTGCGACAAGCCCGTGTACGACTTCGCGCAGCTTACGCCGCGCGAGGTCGCGGGCGTGATCGAGGCCAGTCAAGGGAAGCTCTGCGCCCGCCTGACGCGCGACGACTGGGGACGGCTCCTCACCCTGGAGCCTCCGGTCACGGCGGATCCGCTCCCCTCCCGGCGGGTGTCGACGCTCGCGACGGCTGTGGTCACGGCCGTTCTCGGGTTCAGCGGAGCCGCATGGACCAATCCGGCCGCCACAGCCCCGCCAGCGGCGGAACAGGGGACCGGGGAGCGGCCAGAAAGCGACCGGCCACAGCGGACCGGCAATGCCGGCAGCTCCCTGAGCGGCAGGCTCACCAACGAAGCCGGAGAGCCGGTCCCCGATGCCGAGGTCAAGCTCTACAACCAGCTCGACCGGCAGGAGCGCGTCCGGCGGACGGACGCCGACGGAAGGTTCTCCTTCGCTTCCATAACGGCTGGGATCTATGAGCTCCAAGCCTCGGCCGGAGGGCACCACGCGGCACAGCAGGGGAATATCCTGTTCTCGGCCGGAGAGAAGCGGCAGATCGGGCTGACCGTGCCGTCCGATGTGTGGGAAAGCATTGTCGCCGGCGAACCCTCGGGCATGGCTCTCGGCGGCGCGATCGCCGTGCCCGCGGAGCCGATGCACAGGCTCTACGAAGAGACCAGCCTGGTCGTCCTCGGCGTCGCTGGAAAGTCGGTCATCGTACGGCAGCAGGACTACACCTCGGAGGTGCGGACCGAGATCGTCATCTCGTCGGTCCTCAAGGGCGACACCCGGGAACGGGTGATCTCCGTCTACCACGATCAAATGTCGGACGAGGACCCGGAGAACCGTTTGCAGCCCGGCAACAACATACTTGCCTTCCTCACCCCCCGGGAGGCGGAGAACGGCCGGGGCTCGGACGGCTACGTCGCGGCGGATGCGCTATCCGGCCTCAGGGAGCTGCCCGATGAGGAGGTCGCCGCCTACCAGGAGCGGATCGAGGCGCTGGCGCAGATCCCGGAGAGCGGCGCAGCCCGCCCGGCGGAGATGCTGGAATGGCTGGTGGCGACCACCGAAGACCCGGCGACCCGCAAAGAAGCGGTCAACGAGCTGAGCCAGGCAGTCCGGCAGTTGGAGTACCAGGCCGAGCAGCGCAAGATCCCGGTGGACCTTTACGCGCAGGGCTTGCAAGGCGTGTTCGCCGATTTTATCAGCGCCGGTGGCACGCCCGAGCGCGAGGTGAATCCGGTAATCCTGGCTGCATTCCTCACCGGCGCGCACCGGGAGCGGCTGGCCACGGCACTGCTGCGCACATCGCGCGTCGAGGATGCCGACCTCGCCCTCTACGACCTAGTCAGTCCATGGCACGACGACCGGCTGCTGCCCTGGCTCATCGACCAGCTCGAGACCGCTGAGCTGTCGGGGTGGACAGGCCAGGGCCTGATGACGAGCATTGCCGAGGCGCTGGACGACGAGGGCCTTGCGAACCTCCTGGAGACGGGCGCAGCGCAGCGCAGGAATATCGAGGAGCAGCTCGACAACGCATCCGAAGACACCGAGCGGCAGCGCCTCGGCAGAAAACTGGAGGAAGCTGAAGAGGAGCTCCGGCGCCAGTTCGTTGGGGCGCTCCTGCAAATACGGGGGAATGTTTCATGACAGGTAACGGCCCAGCCAGGCAAAGACCTCTTTCCACCAGAGGACGCCGCCCTGGGGCTTGAGCTCCCCGTGGCCTTCGTCGGGGAAGATCACAATCCGCGAGGGTACGCCCTTGCCTTGCAGGATCCCGTAGAGATTGATCCCCTGCGTCACGGGGACGCGGTGGTCCTTCTCTCCGTGCAGGATCAGCATGGGCGTTTTGAAGCTCCCGGCAAAGCGGCTCGGGGAGTAGAGGTCGATCCGTTGCGGGTCGGTCCATGGGGTGAAGACCACCTGCCTGCCGTCGGGAGAGAGCGCAGGGGAACCGGCGCGTTCCATGGCCCACAGGTCTTCGGGAACCATGGGGCGCTTGGCACTCGACATGGCAGAGAGGACGAAGAACGCGAGGGTGGCGAAACGCAGCGGGCAAGCGTGCATGCAGGATGGTAGCAGAGGCCTGCTGTATGCTTCCCCTGGATTGTTCAGATTCCTCCACGCCGCAGACATTCATCTGGACAGCCCCCTCCGGGGCCTGGAGCGCTACGAGGGCGCGCCGGTGGAAGAGATCCGCGGCGCGACCCGCCGGGCTTTCGAAAACCTGGTGGACCTGGCGGCCTCCGAGGAAGTGGCCTTCCTCCTCCTCGCGGGCGACCTCTACGACGGCGACTGGAAGGATTACAACACCGGCCTCTTTTTCGCCGCCCAGATGCGCAGGCTGGATGAAGCGGGGATCCCCGTCTTCCTCATCGCCGGCAATCATGACGCCGCGAGCCAGATCACCCGCTCGCTCCGCCCTCCATCCAATGTCACGGTGCTCTCCACGAAAAAGCCGGAGACTCGTGTGCTCGACGAGTTGGAGGTGGCCATCCACGGCCAGGGGTTCGCTTCGGCCGCGGTGAGCGACGACCTCTCGCTCGTCTATCCCCCGGCGATTCCCCATCTCTTCAACATCGGACTGCTCCATACCAGTCTGAACGGCCGGCCGGGTCACGCGCCTTACGCTCCCTGCACCGTCGAGGGCCTGCGCTCCCGCGGTTATCAATACTGGGCGCTCGGCCATGTCCACCAGCGGGAGGTGGTCTGCAGCGATCCATGGATCGTCTTTCCGGGCGCCCTCCAGGGCCGCCACATCCGGGAGACCGGAGCCAAGGGGGCGACGCTGGTCACCGTCCGGGAGCGCGAGGTCGTGGAGGTGGAGCACCGCGACCTGGACGTTTTCCGCTGGGCCCTCTGCCCGGTGGATGCGACGGGGGCCGGGGATTCCGGCGAGATCCTCGACCGGATCGGCAAGGCTCTCGAGCGGGAGGTGGCGGCGGCAGAGGGGCGGACCGTGGCGGTGCGCCTGGTCGTCGAGGGCGCCTGCCCGGCGCATGGCGAGCTGCTCGCCTCGCCCGAGCGATGGGCCTCCGAATGCCGCGCTCTGGGAGGAGGATCTCTTTGGATCGAGAAGGTCCAGCTCCGCACCCGGCAGCCGGATGCCGTCCGGGCGGCGGACGATGCTCTCGGCGGCCTGCTCCGGTCCATTGAGGATCTGAAGGCCGGCGGCGGGCTCGCGGACCTGGCCGAGGGCTTCTTGGACCTCCGGCGAAAGCTGCCGCCGGAGCTGTTCGAGGACGCCGACGCTTTGGACCCCACCGATCCGGAGCGGCTGCGGAGCCTGCTCGGGGAGGTCGAGGATCTCCTCCTATCCCGCCTCCTGACGTCGCCGGAGGTTCCGTGAGGCTCCTCGATCTCCACCTGAAGGCGTTCGGGCCGTTCACGGACCGCCGGCTCGACCTTTCGGAGCCGGGTTTGCATGTGATCTTCGGTGCCAACGAGGCGGGCAAGAGCTCGGCCCTCCGCGCCTTGAAAGTCCTCCTCTTCGGCTTCCATCCGCGCAGCTCCGACGACTTCCTACACCCTTACGACCAGCTCCGGGTCGGCGGCCGGCTGCTCCTCGCGGACGGCTCCGAGATCTCCTTCCTTCGCCGCAAGGGCATGAAGAGCACCCTCCTCTCCCCGGAGGACGAGTCCCCCCTGAGCGAGGGGCTCCTCGACCGCTGCTTGCAGGGGATGGAAGAGAAGCTTTTCTCCAGCCTCTTCGGAATCGATCACGATGCTCTCGTGGCCGGGGGCCGCGAGCTGTTGGAGCAGCATGGCCAGGTCGGTCAGGCCCTCTTCGCCGCCGGTCTCGGCTCGCGCAACCTCCGCCGGGTGCTCGAATCGCTGGAGAAGGAAGCTGCCGACCTCTTCCGCGCCCAGGGCTCCAAGCCCCTGATCAACCAGGCTCTCTCCGACTACAAGGAGGCCAAGCGCGAGCTGGCCGCCGCCTCCCTCTCCGGCCGGGAGTTCGAGGGCGACCGCAAGGAGCTGGAGCGCCTGCGTAGCGAGAAGGACGCGCTCGGCCTCGAGATCGACAGCCTCGAGCGGGAGAGCAACCGCCTCCAGCGCCTGCGCCGGACCCTGCCCCTCCTCGCCGAGCGGCGCCATCTTCGGACGCGGCTCGGCGAGATGGAGCCTGCCGCCGTCCTCCCTGAGGATTTCCCCGACCGGAGGCGCAATGCGCAGGAGGCCCTGCGCAAAGCCCGCGAAGACCAGGACCGCGCCGCGGCCGAGCGGAAGAGCCTCAAGGAGGAGGCGGCCGGGCTCACCGTGGCCTTACCCGTGCTGGCGCAGGCCGACTCCATCGAGCGCCTCCATACCGATGTGGGGCTGTACACGAAGAACTCCAGGGACCACTCCCGGCTTCGGTTGGAGAGGGACGAGCAGCAGGCCCAGGCTTTGGAGCTGCTGGAAGAGGTCCGTCCCGGAATGACTCTCGAG
Source organism: uncultured Holophagales bacterium (assembly GCA_963741305.1). Taxonomy (GTDB): domain Bacteria; phylum Acidobacteriota; class Thermoanaerobaculia; order Multivoradales; family UBA5704; genus DATMER01. Next base: position 3,236,631 of record CAVUHL010000003.1, read on the forward strand.
GAGGCCGAATCCCTGCGCCCGGCTGGGGACCGATGGATGCGGATCCAGGAGCTGGGCAACCAGAGGCAGGCCCTCGTCAACGGCTTGGAGCAAGCCCGGCGCGCGGCCGGAGAGGCCGAGAGGTCTCTGTCCATCGCCCGGGAGACGCTGGCAGGCTTGCCCGAGCCCCGGGACCCCGCTCCCCTCCGGCGCCAGGTCGAGACCGCCCGCCGAGCCGGACGCCTGGACGATCAGCGAGCCGAAGCCGCCGCCGCAATCCGCACCGAAAGCGAGCAGCTCCGGCTCGACATCGGCCGGCTCGGACTTTGGAAGGGTCCTCCCGAAGAGCTGGAGGCGCTGCCTGTCCCTCCGTCCGAGACCCTGGAGCGCTTCCGGCGGGACTTCGATGCCCTTGCCGAACGCCGCCGGGGCCTGGAAGAGAAACGCCGGACCGTTCAGGAATCGCTGAGCGAAACCGCACGGCAGTTGGAGAGGGCTGGCGCCGTTCCTACCGAGAAGGACCTTCTGGAGGCGCGGTCGCGGCGCGACCAGGCCTGGAATGCCCTGAAACAGGAGTGGGCCGAGACCGCAGCCTACGAGCGGATGGTCGGGGAGGCGGACGATCTGGCGGACCGCCTCCGCCGCGAGGCCGACCGCGTCCAGCTCCAAGCCCAGCTCTCCGCCCGGCGCGACGAGCTTGCAGACGCAGCCGAGGCGCTCGACGCCGACCTCACCCGGTCGGTCGAGGAGACGGCCTGCGTCGAGGCCGCCTGGAAGGAGCTGTGGCAACCCTGCGGCATCGCTCCCCTCCCACCTCGGGAGATGCACCCGTCCTGGACCTCCCGCTACGAAAAGCTGCGCGCCAGGGCTGAATCCCTCCGGCAACACCGCCACAGGCTGGAAAGCCTGGAGGAAGCCGTCCGGCAGCAGAGGGCCGACCTCGCCGCCGTGCTCGGCGAGCTGGGAGAGGCCGTGCCCAGGCTGAAGGGATTGGAGCCTGTCCTCGTCCGCGGCGAGGAAGCCGTCCACCGGCTGGAAGGCGAGGAGAGGCAGCGCGCCCGCCTCGAAGAGGAGCTGCGCAGCGCATCGGCCCGCGCCGCCAAAGCCCGGCAGGAAGAGGAGACCGCCCTCGCCGACCTGGAAGCCTGGAAGCGTTCCTGGTCCGGCACGATCAGCGGCCTGGGGCTCGGCGGCGACGCTCTCCCGTCCGAGGTCAGCCTGCTCGTCGACAGGTTGAACAAGATCTCCGAACGCCGCCGCGAAGCGGAAAAGCTCGGCCGCCGGGTCGCCGGCCTGGAGCGCGATCTGGAAGCCTTCCGCTCGGCCGTCCGCGCCCTGGCTGCCAATCTGACCATCGATCGGAAAGACCAGCATCCGGACCAGACCGCCGATCATCTCCATGCCCTCCTCAAGCAGGCCCGCCGAGAGGACGACAAGCGCCAGGACTTGGAAAGCAGGATCGAGAAGCTCGACGGCCAGGTCCGCGGTGCCGAGGCCCTCCGGCGAGCCATGGAGGAACGCCTTGCCGGCCTGCGAGCGGAAGCCGGCTGCGGCGACGATGCCGGCCTCGAAGAGGCGGAACGCAGGTCCGCCGAGGTGCGGGAGCTCCGGAGGGAGCTCGACTACCGCGAGAAACAGCTCCTCAAGGAAGGAGCGGCCCTTGAAGGCTTGGAGCGCGAGGCCGAAGCCTTGGACGCGGACGCCGCGGACGCCCTCCCCGGCTTGATCGAGCAGCTCGGCAACGAGGTCGAAGGAAAGAAGGGCCGGATGGGCGACCTGCGCGAGGAGTTGGGCCGCCGGGATCTGGATCTCAAGCACCGGACGGGAGGAGACGCCGCGGCCCGGGCAGCCGAGCGCGCCCAGGAGATCCTCGCCCGCCTGCGCGACGGCGTGGAGAGCCACGTCCGGCTGCGCCTCGCGGGCACTCTCCTGCGCCGGGAAATCGAGCGCTACCGGGTGGAAAACCAGGCTCCCCTGCTGCGCCGCGCCGCGGACCTCTTCTCCACCCTCACCCTGGGGAGATACACGGGGCTCCAGACCGACTTTGGCGACGACGACGAGCCCGTGCTGGTGGGCATCCGGGAGGGGAAGCAGGTGCGGGTCGAGGGTATGAGTGAGGGAACGCGGGACCAGCTCTACCTATCCCTTCGCCTCGCCACCCTGGAAAAGTACCTCGATCACGCCGAGCCTCTCCCCTTCGTCGTGGACGACATCCTGATCAACTTCGACGACCGCAGGACCCAGGCGGCCTTGAGCGTCCTGGCCGAGCTCGCGAAGAAGACCCAGGTGATCCTCTTCACCCATCACGAGCGCTTGAAGGAGATGGGCGAGGCGATGAGGAACGGGTCCGGGGTCTTCGTGCGCGAGCTCGGCTGATCTCCTACCGCACCAGGTGGAACCGCTCCTGCCTGCGGTACGCCCAATGGCGCTCGCCCCGGTCGTCCAGATAAGCCTCTTCTTCCTGGCGGCAGGCGATGGGACGGTCTCCCCACTCGGGAATCGCCGTGGTTGCCTGAAGCTCGATCGAGAACCAGGTGCCGGGCCGCAGCTTCAGGTCGCCGCGGACGGGCACCCCTTCCTGCCGGTCCCAGAGCCCGATCAGAGGACCGGCCGCGTGGCCGCGGTCGCCCACGGGATGGGTGTAGATGGTGCCGGTGATCCCCTCCGCGGCCATCGCGGCCCGAGCCGCCTTCAAAGCTTCGTTGCCCGTGCGGCCCGGCTTCATTTCCGCGAGCAGGATGTCCTGCAGACGGTTGCTGGTTGCAATGCACTGCCGGAGTCCCAGGGGCGGCGAGGCCTCCCCGTCCTTCAGCACGTAGCCCAGGTGCTGCGTGTCCGTATGGAGCCCGAGGGCGATCACGCCGAAATCAACCCAGAGGGCTTCGCCCCGGTTGATGACTCCGGTGCCCCAACCGTTTCCATCCGCCCGCTCAACGTTCGGCTGGAACCAGACCGTCATGCCCAGCTCCTGCACCCGCTGGCGGAACCACCACTCCACGTCGTCGGTGGTGGTCACGCCGGGCTCGATCACCGCCCGTGAGAAGGCCGTGCCGATCAGGGCATGGACCGTCTCCTGGATCTCGCGGTAGCGCGGCATCATCTCGGGGATGCGGCTCTCCAGGTACTCGATGGCGAGGCGAGGCTCGCGCACGATCCGCTTGGACAGCTCCGGCCCCAGCGCGGCCTCCAGAGCCTCCCGCTCGCCGGCTCCGAGGCCATCCGAAAAGGCGTGCACGGGGTCGATGTTCAACGCGATCTTCTTCGGGTTCGCCTTCTCCACGAGCTGCCGCAGCAGACGCCACTGGTCGTCCCCCACCAGCTCGGCGTTCTGCACCGGCGGGTTGGGGTCCCGGTACGCGGTGAAGAGCCCGCCCTGATCGCCGCCGCCGAGGGCCAGCCGCACCACGCCCTTCTCGGGCCCCTGGTCATGGAAGACGTAGATCGACCGCCGCCGGGCCGCAAACGTCGTCGGTGAGACCATCGAGAAGAAGACCGGATCCTCGGCGTACTCGCGCATGGACAGGATCCACATGTCCACGCCATGCCGCCGCAGGATCTCGGGCAGCACCCCGGTCAGCCGCTTCGAAAGCCAGGCCTGCTGCTCCACCGCCTGCTCACGCAAAGACGGAAGGGGATGAATCTGTGGGACGACGCTCTGGGGAACGGGAACCGGCTCCCACCCCGTGGCTGCGAATCCGGGGAGGGAGAAGAGAAAGAGGAGAAGAAGGGGTCGGATCTTCATGGGCCGGGATCTTATCGCGGCCAGGCCGGTCTTTTCATCTCCTCTTTCTGATCACAGGTGCGGTCCTAATTGTAGAGCCACTCCGGGGACATAATAGCAGGAGTTGTCCGTCGCCGGGATGTCCAGACGCCGCTTGCGGCATTTGGCCAACTTCCCCGGCACGGTGGCGCAGTCCGCGGCCGTGTTGCAAATATGCGAGCAGGCGTTGGTGATCGGCAGTCCGAACTCGTAACAGGCGGAATCCTTGCACTGGTTATTTTGCGTGCAGACCGTCCCCAGCGGACGCTTGTCGGCGACGCAACGGGACTTCGCGCTCTGGAGGGCGATTACGTTGGTGCCGCACATATTGAAAGCGCTCTTGGCCTTGACCGCCACCGGCACGTCAGAGCTGCACGCGTGGTCGACGCCTCCTTTGAAGCCAAAGGGGTGCAGCAGCTCATGGTTGATCGAAACGGCGGTGAGGAGCTTCCGGTCCACGATCTGCGGACCGGCCACGGGGTCATTGATGAAGTTCGGGCACTGCCACTCGCCGAACTTGAAGACGCACTTGAGGCCGCTCTGATTGGCGCACTGGCCGCCGGACGACGTATCCTTGACATGCACCCATTTCACTCCCTGGAGCTCGTACCCGCACTTTCCGATGAGATGGCGCCAGTCGAGCGCGGCGCCATAGATCACCCCCGGCGGCATGTAGGGCGAGCCCGCCGGGTTGCAATACCCCGAGCTCTTCTGGAGCTGCAGCGCGAGTTGCTCCGGAGTGGTGCCGAAGGGCGTGAGCATGTACCCGCCCGCAGTCACACTATTCACGTTCTTGTGGAAGACGAGCACGTAATCAGGCGGATCAGCGAGGTGACCTTTCACATAGTCGTGCATGGTCGTGGCCGCGTCCTGCCCGCCAAAGTGACCGAATACGACCTGCTTCAGCGAGTAGGTCTTGCCCGTAGCAGCCGAGAGCGACTGGCTCGCCATCGCGACCGTCTGGGCGATCTCCTGCTGCGTCACCTGGTAGTGGTCCTGGTTCACGATCGCCACGACCTCGATCTGAGCGGACGCGGCCGCGCTGGCCAGGAAGAGCGCACAAGGAATCGCGGTTCTGAAAGGAAATCTCATCAAGCCTCTCCTATGTAGACTCCAGGAGAGGCGCGGGAAGGGCCGGAATGTTACGGCGCGCTGCTGCCGGGCCTCAAACCGGCTGCCGGACGGTGAACAGCCGCAGCAGCAGCCAGCAGGCCACCGCCGCGGCAAGGTGCTTCAGAGTATGCCCGCTCACGAAACCTGATAAGTCGTAGATACGCTGGTCGAGGGCCTCGAACACCTTGGCCGCCACATACCAGCCGAGCGCCATGAACATGTAGCGTCCGTGCGTGTACCGCGGCGGAAAGAGCGCCACGAGAAGAGGGATCAGGAGGAGCGGCAGGAACTGGACGAGACCGTAGAGCCGGAGGTCGCCTTCGCCCCGAAGCTCGCCCGCGTACCACACCAGCACACTGCCCAGGCCCAGGGTGACCAGCGGCCAGAGCAACACCCGGTAGACCTGCTCGCCGGTCCGCTCCCCGAGGATGGCAGCGAAGAGGGCGGTGAAGCCGACCGTCATCGGCAGCCGGTCCCAGACCAGCGTGCCATGGGATGGGCTCCAGTGGTAGTACGCGGAGCCGAAGGCGGTCAGGGTGATGCCCAGGAACAGGAGGAACCACCCGGCCTTCTCGCCAGCATCCGGGCGCCGCCGCAGACGGACGAGGCCTGCCAGCCCGACTACCAGGAACGGCAGGTTCGATGCCACGTTGAGAAAGTTGTCGACTCCCAGCAGATCCCGGCCGTCGGCAAAACGATGGTAGGCCTCGTCCTGGCCCTTGCGCGGCATCAGGAAGACCAGGACCATGGCAACGGCCGCCACCAATGCCAGCAGGCGCAGTCTGCGGTCTCGCGTCGTCATCGAAGAAGGGCCCCTCGACCAGCATATCAAGATGTTACGATGCCGGGCACGGCATACCCTGCCCCACATCACGGAGGTGTTCTCTGAGCTCTCACGGTTGTCAGAACATGGCAGGAACGCTTCGGCGGGTCCTGGTAAAGCGTCCGGACGAGGCGTTCGCGGTCGACGATCCGGCGCGCTGGCACTACACCTCGCGCCCGGATCTGGACGAAGCGCGGCGCGAGCACGACGCTCTGGTCGAAATCCTTGCGGATGCAGGCGCCGAGGTGATCGATCATCCCGAGCCGCAGCCTGACCGCGCCGACGCCATCTTCGTCTTCGATCCAGCTCTCGTCACCGACCGCGGGGCCGTGATCCTGCGCATGGGCAAGGAGCTGCGGCGCGGCGAGGAGGCGGCGATGGCCCGGCGCTTCCGGGAGATCGGCATCCCCATCCTGGCCGAGCTTGGCGGCGAGGCGACCGCGGAGGGCGGCGACCTGCTCTGGCTCGATTCGCGGACGCTCGCGGTGGGCCAAGGCTTCCGCACGAACGCCGAGGGGTTGCGCCAGCTCCGGGAAATCCTGACCGGCGTCGAGGTGCTGCCGGTCGATCTCCCCTACTTCACCGGCCCCGAGGCCTGCCTTCATCTCCTCTCGCTGATCAGCATCGTGGACCACGACCTCGCCGTGGTCTACCCTCCTCTCATGCCCGTGACCTTCTGGAGGACGCTGCAAGACCGCGGCTTCCGGCTGGTCGAAGTCCCCGAGGAGGAGTTTGCGACGATGGGCCCGAACGTCCTGGCGCTCGCTCCCCGGAAATGCCTGATGATCGAGGGCAATCCCGTCACCCGCCGACGTCTGGAGGAGGCTGGCTGCGAGGTCCTCACCTACCGCGGCCGGGAAATCTCGCTCAAGGCCGAGGGCGGCCCCACCTGCCTGACGCGCCCGATCTGGCGCACCTGACCGCGGCGCGTGGACGAGCACGCGCGGCAGGAGGAGCACCATCGCGAGGGCTTGCCCCCTCCCGAGTGGGAGGAAATCCCCGCCGAGAAGAGCCTTCCTACGTTGAAATGTAACCAGCTTACGTTGAAATCTCTCGATCCTACGTTGAAGGTAAGCAGTCTACGTTGAAATCGAAGCATCCTACGTTGAAAAATGTCCTCCCTTTTCAACGTAGACTGCATCGTACGTTGAAATCTGCACGGTCTACGTTGAAATCGAGATGCACATTTCAACGTAGCGCGCATACTTCTCCACACAGAACGAACTCATTTCAACATAAGATCGATCCTGCGTTGAAATTTCTCGATCCATTGCAACGTAGAGCGCTCTTTACGTTGCAAATTCTCCGCTATTTTCAACATACACTCCATCCTACGTTGAAATCCAGCCCGTCTACGTTGAAAAGACTGTAGTCTACGTTGAAAACTGCGTGTACTTTTCAACGTAGGATGGGCACCGAGCCGCTCCTCCGGTATCCTTGAAGCCAGTCAACCCCGACTTTTCAACGTAGGACCGGCACTGAGAAGCCCGCGTCTCCACCCCCTGCCCCGCCGCCCGAGGCCATCGACGTTGGCAACTGGCGCTGGCTGAGCAAGATGATGAGCCTCGTCCTCGAGCCCAAGGCCCCGGACGAAGTCTTCGGCGCCTCGGCGCTCATCCAGGAGATCGAGAAGCGCTGGGGTCCGAAGCTGCGCCACCCCATCCTCAATCAGCGGTTTTACGCAGAGTGAGCTGAAATCCGCTGTGAATGATCTCATATTTTTTCTTGAACGCCGCGAGAAAGGCATCCGTCCCGCGCGTCACTCCGGACTCCCACTCTGGTGGGCCGCCATAATCGTCGAAGGTCATGAGACCGCCGTTTTTCAGCAGGCGCCAGCTCAGCACGGCATCCTCGAGCTGGTCGTGCTCGCTGGATGAGGCGTCGAGATAGATAAAATCATAGTGTCCCAGCTCGAGCGTCCGCAGGACCTCTTGAGTCAGGCCCTTGCGCTTCGTAAGCCGGGGCACGGCACGCGCGACACTCATGTTGTCGTCAAAGCGCGACTCGAGATGGAACAGATCGACGCACGTCAGCATGCTTGAGGGGTCCGTCAGGATATTGTCCAGCAACCAGCATGCCGAAGCCCCCTCGAAGCTGCCAAGCTCCAGGAATGCGAGATTGGGTTTGCCCTGAAACTCGTCCAAGTCTCTGCGCCACTGCTCAGCATTCTGGAACATCCAATAGGACGTAAACCGGTAGTCGCCGACGCCGGGGAAATATTCGGGCTGCTCATCACGTAGCGACGTCATCGCGGTTATGACGTCGGGTGGCAGCTTTGATCCTGCTGACAACAACAGCCGGTTCAAATGGCGTCTGATTTCAAGTCGCGTTGCGGTCGCTTCGTTGGTGCTGATGACGTTGCTATCGATGGATGCGGTGCGCTCGAGGTGACCTAGATACTCCCGTATGACGTCGGCGAGCGCCAGCAATCGTCGCGTATCTCCAGAGGCGAGGTAGGCGGCGAGCTGCCTGGTAAGCCGGGCTTCAGTGCTTGGTAGTGGTCGCATGTTGGCCCTCGCTCCGCGAGTCGGAGCTGGTGCTGCAGGCACTCCTGATTCGAAAGTTAACTGCAGGGCAACTCAGCGCTGATCTCTTGGAGAAGATCGCCCAAGGTCTTGCCCAAGACCTGGACCAGGTCTTTATGCTGGACCTCTTCGGAGTCAGCAGCATAACCCAGAGTCACTGCAATCGAACGCGAAAACTCTGACGAATTTCGAGGTAGGTGTTTTCCAGAACCTTATAGCTTGTCCATTCCCCCTGCACGAGCTTCGCAAGAGGTCCCTGAGCTCCCGATTCCACAGGATCCGAGTAGGGTCCCCCAACGACGACTTCTGCCACTAACGCTGGGGGAGGGGGAAGGGGGGCGGCCACCATCTCTACGCGGGGGCCGCCCTCGGTCTTGCGGTCCGGCCCCTTGCCCAGGCCCGGCGCGATCCGCGCCCAGGCACGGCATTCGTCGATCTTGGGGCCGAGCTGAATGGCGACCCGGACGACTCCGCGGTCGAGGATCTCCTCGCGCAGGAGCGTAGAGTACTTGTCGACGACGACGCGCAGGAGCAGGATCTCGACGTCGGCCGTGTAGTTCCCCTGCGGCAGCACCGAGAGCCCGTCCTTGGACCAGTTCAGGCCGTCCCAGTCGAGAGAGATCCTCCCCTCCATCTCCTTGACCGTGCTCTCGGCTCCGGGCTTCGGCGCGGTCGCGGCCACGAAAACGTTCATGTTTTCGGCGACGGTCCGGACGCCGTCGCGAACGGTCATCTTGCCCTCGACGAGGTAGTGCTTCGAGACCACCGCTCCCGCGGGGACGGTACCGCCGGAACGCAGCGTGCCCTTGAGCTTGCCGATCCCGGCGACTTTCACCAGGGGAGTCACGGCCACGGCCAGCCGCTCCACGCAGGGATCGAGCTCGAGGGAACCCAGGACGCTGACCCGGCCGCCGGTGACCGTCAGATGGCCGGAGCTGGGAGTGGTGACGATCTCGCTCCCGCCCTCTTTCGCGGCAGCCGGGGGAGAGAAAGCCAGGGCGAGAAGCAGTACAGCCGGAAGCAAACGCAGCCTATCCATGTAAACCTCCTCACAAGTTGTCGCGAAGCAGCGACTTGGGAGTGAGGCGACGCTGAGGAACCTTTGACAACAGTCGCACGTAGAATAGAGATCATGAGCCTCCAATTACGCGCCCTCATCTCCTGTCTGCTCCTCGCAACCGCTCCGGCCCTGGCCGCAACCCCGCCGCCGGAGAGCATCGACAAGGTCTTCTCCGACTATGGCAAGGACGGGCCCGGCTGCGCGCTGGCGGTCGTCCGCGACGGCGGCATCGTCTACTCCAAAGGTTATGGCATGGCGAGCCTGGAGCATGGCGTGCCGATCACGCCTCAGACCGTGTTCGACATCGGCTCGACCTCCAAGCAGATCACGGCCACGGCCATCCTCTTGCTTGCGCAAGACGGCAAGCTCTCGCTGGACGACGACGTGCGCAAGCACATCCCGGAAATGCCGGATCTCGGGACGCCGGTCACCCTGCGCCATCTCCTCCACCACACCAGCGGGGTCCGCGACTACATCGAGCTGCTCCAGCTCGGCGAGATCAGCTTCGAGGACGTGGCCACCGACGATGACGCGCTGGTCGCCCTCTCGCGCCAGAGAGCCCTCGACTTCCGGCCCGGCGACGAGCACAGCTACAGCAACTCGGGATACTTCCTGCTGTCGCTGGTCGTGAAGCGGACGAGCGGCAAGACACTGCGCGAATTTGCCCCGGAGCGCATCTTCACGCCGCTCGGCATGAGCAGCACCCAGATCCTCGACGACCACACGCTGGTCATCCCCCGACGCGCGGCCTCCTACGCCCCGCGCCGCGACGGCGGCTTCCGCCTCGAGATCGCCAACTGGGAGCAGACCGGGGACGGCGCCGTGCAGACCACGGTCGAAGACCTCGCCAAGTGGGACCGGAACTTCTACGACCCGAAGGTCGGCGGCCCCGCGCTCGTCGAGCAGCTCCAGGTGAAGGGCGTGCTCAACGACGGCAGCACGATCCCCTATGCCCGAGGCCTGGTCGTGGACGAGCACCGGGGGTTGCGCCGCGTCTCTCACGGCGGCGGCTGGGCCGGCTACCGCGCGGAAATGATCCGCTTTCCCGACGAGCGCCTCTCCGTGATCACGCTCTGCAACCGGGGCGACGCCAATCCCACCGGCATGGCGATGCAGGTGGCGGAGCTCTACCTCGCCGACCGGATGAAGCCGGTCGAGCCGGAGCCGACGGCCGCCGCGGCGAACGCCGCGCCTTCGGCAACCGTGGACGCAGCCCGCTACACCGGGTTATTCTGGAATCCGCAGAACGGCATGGTCCGCCGCATCGTCGCCAGGGACGGCAAGCTGTTCTACGAGCGTGGACCGGGCAACGAGAGCGAGCTGGCGCCGCTCGCTGGAGACCGCTTCGCCTTGACCGGGGGCCCCGCCGAAGTGCTCTTCCCCTCCCCCCGGGAGATGCACGTCCTGGTCCCCGGGGACAAACCGACCGTATTCCAGGAAGTCGAGCCCTTCGCCCCGGCTCCGGCCGAGCTTGCCGCCTACGCCGGGACCTTCTACAGCGAGGAGCTGGACATGACCTTCAAGCTCTCGGTCGAAAAGGATCGGCTGGTGCTGCGGACGCGGAGGCAGCACGAGCCCGTGCCGCTCGACCCGGTCTTTACCAATGCCTTCCGCTTTCCCGGCGGCGGCCCCCTCCTCCGCTTCACGCGCACCGGCAAGGAGGTCACCGGCTTTTCGATGGGCAACGGCCGCGCCCGCAATCTCGCCTTCACTCGGATGGGCTCCTGAGTATGAACATCCGTGCCCTCGTCTCCGGTCTGGTCCTCACCGCTTTGATCGGCCCGGCCTTCGCGGAGGATCTCGAGCCCCGGATAGATCAGGTTTTCTCCGCCTATGGCAAGGACACGCCTGGATGCGCGCTGGCGGTCGTGCGGGACGGCGGCATCGTCTACTCCCAGGGCTATGGCATGGCGAGCCTGGAGCATGGCGTGCCGATCACGCCGCAGACGGTGTTCGACATCGGCTCGATGTCCAAGCAGATCACCGCTGCGTCCATCCTTCTCCTCGCGCAGGACGGCAAGCTCTCGCTGGACGACGACGTGCGCAAGTTCATCCCGGAGGTCCCCGACTACGGGATGTCTATCACCCTGCGGCACCTCCTCCACCATACCAGCGGCCTTCGCGACTACATCGCGTTGATCGAGCTCGGCGGCGTCAACTTCGAGGACGTGACCACCGAGGACGACGCGCTGGCCGCCATCGTGCGCCAGAAGGCTCTCGACTTCCGGCCCGGGGACGAGCACAGCTACAGCAATTCCGGCTACTTCCTGCTTTCACTGGCCGTGAAGAAGGCGAGCGGCAAGACGCTTCGCGACTTCGCCCAGGAGCGCATCTTCACGCCGCTCGGCATGACCAGCACCCAATTCCTGAACGATCACACGCAGGTCATCCCCCGGCGCGCCGCGTCCTACACCCCAAGGCTTGGCGGTGGCTTCAGCGTCCTTCAATCCGGTTGGGAAGTGACCGGGGACGGCGGCGTCCAGAGCACCGTCGAAGACCTCGCGAAATGGGACCGGAACTTCTATGAACCTAAAGTCGGAGGGCCCGCGCTCGTCGAGCAGCTCCAGGCGGAGGGCGGGAACACCGGGTATGCCGGAGGTCTTTACGTAGGCGAGCATCGGGGCCTGAAGCGCGTCCTCCATGGTGGCAACTGGGGCGGCTTCGCGTCGCAGATGATCAGGTTTCCCGAAGAGCGACTCTCGGTGATCGCGCTGTGCAATCAGGAGGACGCCAATCCGACCCGGATGGCGATGCAGGTGGCGGAGCACTACCTCGCCGGCCGGCTTCAACCCGAGCCGCCGGGCGTCGTCAAGGAAAAGCCATCCGCCGAGCCTTTCAGCCCCGCCGATCACGCCGCCTACGCGGGAATCTATTTCAGCGAGGAGCTCGACGCGACCTACACCTTGACCGTCGAGGAAGGCCGCCTGATGTCGCGGACAGAGCGGCAGAGCTATCAACTGCCGCTCGAGCCGGTCTCCGCCGATGTCTTTCGGAGGTCCGCCGGCACCCTGCTCCGGTTTTCGCGCACGGGCAAGGAGGTCACCGGCTTCGCAATCGACGCCGCCCGCGCCCGCAATCTCCAGTTCACCCGCACGCGCGTCTCCCGCTTCGGCGAATACAAAGGATATTCGCAGCCGGTCTACGACGGCTGGGAACGGACCTCGTTCTACGTTCCAACACGAGACGGCGCGCGGCTGGCCATGGACCTCTTCCGGCCCACGCGCGATGGCAAGGTCGAGACCGAGCCCCTGCCGGTCGTCTGGACCGCCAGCCCCTACCCCCGGGCGGTCGTCGAGGAGGGCAAGCTCTACACGTTGACGGACATGGAGCCGTGGCTCGGCGAGGTGATATTGCACGGCTATGTCGCGGCGGTCGTGGACGTGCGCGGCTTCGGCGCCTCGTTCGGCAAGTTCCAGGGACAGTTCCATCGCCAGGAGACCGAGGACTCCTACGACATCACGGAGTGGCTGGGCACCCAGCCCTGGTCGAGTGGCAAGGTGGGGATGTACGGCCGCTCCTACCTGGCGATCACTCAATACATGGTGGCCAGCCTCGCCCCTCCTCACCTCGTAGCAATCTTTCCCGAGGTCGGCCTGACCGATCAGTACGCGCTGAACTGGCACGGCGGCATCTTCCATCACCTCATGAAGGGCTGGGCCGAGCGCGCCAAGAAAAACGAGCTCGAAAGGCCCGGCCCGCCGGTGGACGGACCCGAAGGCGAGGCGCTCCTGCGCGCCGCTCTCGCCGACCACCGCGACAACATCGACATGGCGGCATTTGCCGCCAGCCTCCCCTTCCGCGACAGCGTCGATCCGAAGACGGGCATCCGTCCCTGGCTCGAACGGAGCCCGATCACCTATTACAAGGAGATCGAGCGTTCGGGCGTGGCCATCTATCACCTGGGCGGCTGGTTCGACCGCTACGTGCGCGACCAGCTCCTGATCTACCGCAACCTGCGCAACCCGCAACAGATCACGATCGGGCCCTGGTCGCACGTCCAGGACCACGGGCTCGACTTCGCCGCCGAGCACCTGCGCTTCTATGACTACTGGCTGAAAGGGATCGACAACGGCATCACGAAAGAGGATCCCGTCCAATATTACGTGATGGGAGAAGGCTGGCGCTCCGCCCGCCAGTGGCCGTTGCCGGAGGAGAAACGGACGCCTTATTACTTCGCGGCGGACGGACGGCTCACGCCGGAGGCTCCGGCGGAAGGCCGCGATACTTGGACGGTGGATTACTCGGCCAGTGTCGAGCCAGCCCCACGCTGGTCCATCGAGGCGACCTGGCCCGAGGATCTTTCCGCCAATGACGCCAAGGGGATCAGCTACACCACGCCGCCCCTGACCGCGGCCGTCGAGGTCACGGGCCATCCGGTCGTGCGCCTCTGGATCTCCGCCGAGGTGCCGGACGCCGACCTCTTCGTCTATCTGGAAGAGATCGATGCCAAGGGCGCCTCACACTATGTGACGGAAGGCGCCCTCCGCGCCTCCAACCGGGCCACCGCCGATCCCGGCTACGACTACCTGGGGATGCCCTGGCACCGCAGCTTCGCGGCGGACGCCTCTCCCCTTCCCAAAGGGAAACCGGTGGAGCTGGCCTTCGATCTCTTCCCCACTTCGAACCTGTTCGATGCCGGGCACCGCATCCGTGTTACGGTGACCGGAGCGGACCGGGCGAATGCAACGACGCCGGAGCAGACGCCGCCGCCGCGGCTCGTCCTTCACCGGGAAAAAGGGCAAGCCTCGCACATCGTGCTTCCGGTCATTCCCGCTCGTTGACTCGTTGACTCGTTGAGAGGTCACATGCGCCGTATCCTTCCTGTCCTCCTGGTCCTTGCGCTTCTGGCCACTGTCCTCGCCTCGAACATCTCCGCGGCCGCTTTTACATCAAGCCTGAAGCCGAACCTGGTGATCATCCTGACCGATGACCAGGACCTCAGCTCGCTCGCGTACATGCCGAAGACCCTGGAGCTGCTCGGCGCGCAAGGGATGACGTTTCGAAACTACTTCGTCCCGCTGTCGCTCTGCTGCCCGTCGCGCGCCACTCTCCTGACCGGCCTCTACGCGCACAATCACAAGGTTTTTACGAACTTCCCGCCGGACGGCGGGTTCGAGCGCTTCGAAGCGCAGGGGCACGAGGAGAAGACCCTCGCCACGGCGCTGCACGACGCAGGCTATCGCACCGCCCTGATCGGCAAGTACCTGAACGGTTATCCGAGGAAGGACGACCTCACGCACATCCCGCCAGGGTGGGACGAGTGGGTCAGCCCCGTCAAGGGCAGCGCCTACGCGGCGTACCGCTACACGGTCAACGACAGCGGCAAGCTCGTCAAGCACGCCAGCAAGGCCGAGGACTACATGACGGACATGCTGTCGAAGAAGGCGACAGCCTTCGTACGGGGCTCCGGCAGCCAGCCGTTCTTCCTCTATCTCGCCACCTACGCGCCGCACAAGCCGGCGACCCCGGCCAAGCGGCACGTGGGCCTGTTCCCCGGCCTCAAGGCGCCGCGCACGCCGTCGTTCAACGAGGCCGCCGTAGGCGACAAGCCGGTGCACATCCGCAAACTGAAGCGGCTCAAGCCGGAACAGATCGCTGCCATCGACACCCTCTACCGCAAGCAGGTGCTCTCCCTGCAGGCTGTGGACGAGGCCATCGCGGCCCTCATCAATACGCTCCGGGAGACCGGACAGCTCGACAACACGTTCATCGTCTTCACCTCGGACAACGGCTTCCACATGGGGCAACACCGTCTGGAGCCGGGCAAATACACGGCCTATGAGCCGGACGTCCACGTGCCTCTGCTGGTGCGCGGCCCTGGCGTGCCCGCGGGCGTCGAGGTGAACGCCCTGACCTCCAGCGTGGACCTGGCCGCCACCTTCGCCGAGCTGGCGGGAGCGGCGCTCCCTGTCGAGCCCGA
Organism: uncultured Holophagales bacterium; assembly: GCA_963741305.1. GTDB lineage: Bacteria > Acidobacteriota > Thermoanaerobaculia > Multivoradales > UBA5704 > DATMER01. The sequence continues at coordinate 3,251,811 of CAVUHL010000003.1, forward strand.
TGGCCGCTCACTCGTGCCGTTTCTCCAGGGAGAAACGCCGGAGACCTGGCGGCAGGCCGTGCTGCTGGAACAGTTCAAGTATCCGGTGTCCCCGCCCGACGACGACGCGACAGCCGACAATCCTGCCCACGTGGGCCTGCGGACCGAAAGCTTCAAATACGTGGAGTACGGAACTGGCGAGCGCGAGGTCTACGATCTGAGGAACGACCCGGACGAGCTGCTCAACCTGCGCGACCGGCTGCCCCTGGCCTGGCTTGCCCAGCTCTCACAGCGGGCGAAAGCCCTGGCTTCGTGCAAGGGAGAGACCTGCCGGCAGATCGAGGCTCAGCCGTTGCCTTATGCACCTGGCTCTATCGCCTTGAAGCTTAACAGCAAATAATATAGGCTGGACCTGCGGCCCAGAGAGGTCGGCTACCGGCGTCACGTTCTTCTCTCCTGAGGTCCGGGAATGCCTATCTTTGATCGCTTCTTCAAGTCCCAACCTCGTGGTCAGGCAGGTGCCGGGGTCAGAGATGTCCCTGTCATAACTACGAAGTGTCCGACGTGTGGCAAGGCGGGTGACCTTCACTTTGACGGTGAGAAACACGAGGCCTCCGGAAGGTTCGAGTTGGACAGTAAGACTCACCTGCACACCCTCGAATGCCCGTATTGCACCGCTGGCATGCTGCTTTGCATCCGCGACGGGCGCCTGATGGGTATCGAGCCGTTCGAAGACGACCCGCCATCGGACGTACTGGCAGCCGTGGCTCGGACACGCGCGAAGCTCGGCATGTGACAGGAGTAGGGAAGCATAACCGGTTCACGGGCTTGACTTCCGCTTCCCTTCCGTCTAGGTTCGCCCGGCCATGAGCGACCATTCAAGCATCGAGTGGACGGACGCGACCTGGAACCCGATCCGCGGCTGCACCAAGATCACAGCCGGATGTGCCCACTGCTATGCGGAGACGTTCGCGGAGCGCTTCCGCGGCGTGCCCGGCCATCCCTACGAGCAGGGCTTCGATCTCCGGTTCGTCCCCGAAAAACTGGCCCAGCCCCTGGAGTGGCGGACCTCGCGGATGATCTTCGTGAACTCGATGAGCGACCTGTTTCACGAGGACGTGCCGGAGGATTACATCCAAAAGGTTTCCCGTGTGATGCAGCTGGCGAACTGGCACACCTACCAGGTGCTGACCAAGCGCTCCGAGAGGTTGCGGGACGTCCTGAGCACCCGCCTCGCGCAGGCTGCCGGCGAGCCGCACATCTGGTGGGGAGTGAGCGTCGAGAACCGCAAGCAGGGCTTGCCGCGCATCGAGCACCTCCGCACCTCACCGGCGGCCGTGCGCTTCCTTTCGGTGGAGCCGTTGCTCGAGTCGCTGGGTCCGATCGACCTGACCGGGATCGACTGGGTGATCGTCGGCGGCGAGAGCGGCCACGGAGCGAGGCCGCTCGAAGAGTCGTGGGTCGTGGAGATCCAGGAGCAGTGCCGCGACGCGAATGTCCCCTTCTTCTTCAAGCAATGGGGAGGCAGGTTGAAAAAGAAGAACGGACGCGAGCTCCGGGGCCGGACCTACGACGAGAAGCCGCCCCGCTTAACGCGGGCCGTGAAGGATTCCGAGTCCCTCCGCCAAGCTCTGGCGGAGGCGCGGAGGATGGCGGCGTCCTGAGGCCCTCACTGGATGGGGAGCTTGACCCGGCGGCCGCGGAACGCCTCGCCGGGCTCGGGGCAAGCGTCTCCATCATCGCTGAGGATGAACAGCCCAGCGGGTGCACTAGGATCGAAGAAGACCGCTTCGGGAACGAGCAAAGAGAGGCCGGCGTTGGCGATCGGCTGTGGATTCCCGCCCGCTGGGCCAGGCCAGCGGTAGGCCTGGAAACGACCTCCATCCTCGAATGAGCCGGCGATGATCAGGTAGCCGTTGTTGTCGGCGGGCCAGTGCTCCATGCTGCGGATCCCGAGCCCCCCGAGGTCGAGCTCGATAGCTTCGCCGAAGGACGGCTTCCCGCCAGTAAGAACCTCACGCGGATTGCTCAGCGGGATGATCAACGCCTTCCCGTTCCGGATGGGATTGCGGAAGCCGATCAACAGCTTGCCGTCTGGCGTGGCGGCCAGTCCCTCGATATTGAGCCCGCCTTCCTTCCCAGGGGGTAGCAGCGCGGCCTCCTTGAGCTTGAGATCTTTGAAACGAGTGTCCTTCTCCAGGTCTTCGAGTAAGGTCTCGTAAGGCTTGCCGACAGGTTCGGCGGAAACCTGGTCGCCCGTGGTTTTGACCTTGATCGCGAAGAGCCGGCGACGGTCGAGATCCTCGCCCCCCTCGCTCTTCCGGCCGTGCGAACCGATCCAGTAGATCTCGTCTCCGATCCGGGCTGCCCCTTCCAGGTCCGCTTTCTTCTTGAGGCCGGGAAGGCCGGAGATCTTGAGATCCTTCGGGGGCGTCGCAGGCACGCTCATCCGATAGATCAGAAGATCCTTCTTGTCGTCGTCCCCCACAACGAACAGCCCGGGTTCGAGCATCACGGCGGCCGAGGCCTCACATGTCCCGGGATACAGGACGACCCTCTTGGTGGGCAGCTCGGGCGGCTCGGGCGGTTTGGGCGCCTGGGCGGCCGCGCCTCCGGCGAGGGTAAGACCGAGGGTGAGTGACAGCAGGATCCTGGTGCTCATCCATCTCCTCCTTCTGAAGTGAGCTTTGCTCACCGGAGCTAGACGGATGGTTCCACGGTTTTCCTGAGCGGCAGATCACCTTCCCCGCCAGATCAGCGCACCCGCACGCCCAGCAGCTTGGCCGGTTGGAATGCGAAGCTCTCGACGGCGATCGTCTCGCCCAGCAGCCGGACCTTGGCCGCAGGGATCAACTGTCCCTCGCCCTTCCCGTCCTGACCGATCTGCACCTCGACGAAAGAGAAGGGATAGTCAAGGGACCGGGAGCTGTTCCAGACCTCGAAAGACTGGATGGGACGATCGGCGAGCAAGACGATGTGCCGCTTCCCATCCTTGGTCTCGGAGCGCGCGACCGCTATTGGATAGCCGAGGCTGTCTCCGATGCGCAGCCATCCCTTTTCGAGGTCCCACAATTCCTTGCGCAGGGCCTCGCGCCCCTTGTTTGTCAGGACGTCGTTGAGGCGCGCCACCTCCTCCGCCGTGGAGTAGCCGTAGACGTAGATGGACACAGGAAGCGTGGTCGCGCTCCCCGGCGTGCCTGGAGGGACCGCCAGGGTCCCGGTGATGCGCTCGGCGGCAAAAGCGGCGCCGGCCTGGGCCAGCCCAAGCACCAGCAGCGCGGCGGTCAAAGACGCCTTGATCCTCGCTCCGTTCATGGCAACCTCCTTTGGATGGGGACGTACTGCAGACACCCCGTCACAGCCGCCCGCAGGGTTGGGTTGCTGAAGGTTGCAAGATTGGGGCCTTCTCGCGGATACAATTAAGGGGGGTAAACATGCGAATCATCATCGGAGCAACAGGAACCATCGGGCAGGCGGTCGTCCGGGCGTTCGAGGGCCGGCATGAGGTGGTGCGGGTAGGGCACAGCCGGGGCGAGCACCAGGTGGACATCAGGGACAAGGGGTCGATCGAGCGCCTGTTGGAGACGCTCGGATCGTTCGACGCTCTCGTGTCCACGGTAGGACAGGTGAAGTTCGGGCCTCTCGCAGAGCTTACGGATGCGGACTGGGACTTCTGCCTCTCGGACAAGCTCATGGGGCAGATCAATCTTGTCAGGGCGGGCCTGAAGCACGTCCGCGAGGGCGGATCGTTCACGCTGACGAGCGGGTTGCTGGCCCGCTATCCCGTGGTGGGAGGCTCCGCGATCACGCTCGTCAACGCGGGGCTCGAAGCCTTCGCCAAGGGGGCCGCGCTGGAGATGCCGCGGGGCGCGCGCATCAACGTCGTGAGCCCGCCGTGGGTCAGCGAGACCCTGGAAGCCATGGGACGGGACGGCTCCAAGGGCCTGCCGGCCGAGAAGGTGGCCAAGGCATACGTGGAGAGCGTCGAGGGGCCCCGGAACGGGGAGACGCTGGACGCGCGCGACTTCGCGTAAGGAAGCGGGTTGGACCAGCCAACCCGCCGCTGGAGCCGAAAAACCCGCGACGGGAGCCTCCAAACCGGCGGGTTTTCCGGCAAAACCCGCGGGTTTCTCCTCCAAACCAGCGGGTTTCGCGTCCCAACCCGCCGGTTTCTTGTCCCAACCCGCCGGTTAGTCGTTTCAACCGCCGGGTTTTGTGTCCCAACCCGCGGGTTGGCCTCGTCAACCGCCGGGTTGAGGCCTCCAACCCGCGGGTTTTTCTACACACCGCGGGTGGGAGGCCTCCCACCTCAAAAGGGAGAAGGTCGCGGCCTCCTTCCCCAGTCTGCCAGCCCTGGGCTCCCACCAGGGGGACGAAGCGGACGGCGCCGAGGCTCTCGCGCTTGAATTCGTCCGGGCCGGTGCGGCGCAGGCGCACCAGCTCCTGGAGGCGGGGGTCGGTCCCGATGGGGATGACGAGCCGGCCGCCGGCCGCGAGCTGACTCTGGAGGGCAGGTGGGACGTCGGGGCCACCCGCGGCCACGGCGATGGCGTCGTAAGGCGCGTGCTCGGGCCAGCCGAGCGTGCCGTCCCCGTGGATGATGTGGACGTTGGTGTAGCCGAGCCGCCTCATACGCTCGCGCGCCAGCTCGGCCAGGGCGCTGTGACGCTCGATGGCGTAGACCTCTCTGGCGATCCGGGAAAGCACGGCCGCGGCGTAGCCGGAGCCGGCGCCCACTTCCAGGAGCCGGTCGTCCGGCCCGATCTCCAGGGCCTCGGCCATCAGGGCCACGATGTAGGGCTGGGAAATGGTCTGCTCTTCCTCGATGGGGAGCGCGGTGTCGTCGTAGGCGAGCTCGTGGAGCCGCTCGGGCACGAAGACTTCGCGCGGCACGGCGAGCAGGGCGTCCAGGACCCGGCGGTCGCGGACGCCGCGGCCGGCAATCTGGCGCTGGACCATGTCACGGCGGCGGTTTTCAAAGTCAGACATGATGCACCTCCCTCTCGCGCACACGCTCCCCCATCCTTACTGGAAGATTTGCAAGATCGGCGCCTTTTGGCGGTGTATCATCAGCCCCGTTCCAGGAGATCCATGATTCGACCCGCCGTCCGACTGCCGGCCGGGGCTGTCCTCGCCGCGGTGCTGCTGACTTTGCCACCGGCAGATGTTCTCCGGTCCGGAGGGGAACGCTCGCTATCCGCTGGCGAAACCCACGTCCATGAGCTTGCCCTGGAGGGGGGCTCCTGGCTCGTGACGGTCGAGCAGCTCGGAATCGACGTCGCCGTCGGGGTTCCCGGCCGCATCACCGTGGATGCTCCCTTTGATCGCCAGGGGACCGAAACGCTGGTGGTGACCGGGCCTGTTCACGAGGTGGAGGTGCGGGCACTGGAAGCCGGAGCGCCTCCGGGGCGCTATTCGATCCGGGTCGAGCCCGTCGATCCCGGACGCTTCGAAGCCGAGACGGCGATGAGCCAGGCAGGCGAGGCGTACCGGGAGGGCTCGGCGGATGGCCGGAAAAGGGCACTCGCCAGGTACCTCGAGGCGTCCATCCTTTATCGCGAGGTCCCAGACCAGGCAAGGGCGCTCTATGCGGCGGCGGTGCTCGCGCGCCTCACGGGTGACACCCGCCAGGCGCTGGAGCTGGGCGAGCGGGTGCTGCCGCTCTGGCTTTCGCTCGGCAACCGGCTCTGGGAGGCGGCCACACGCAACGAAATCGGGCTCGATCTATGGTTGCTCGGGCGGATGGATGAGGCCCGGGCGTCGTTCGAGGCGGCGCGGACGATCCAGCGGGAGATCGGCGACCGGTACGGCGAGGCGGTCGCCCTCAGCAATCTGTGCGCGAGCGACTTGCCTCGGGGGAAGCTGCGCGAGGCGCTGGCCTGCTACGACGAGGCCCTGCCGCGCCTTCGCGAGGTGAAGGCGGCGGCGCTGGAGGGGGCGGCCCTGACCAGCGCGGGCCGGGCCCTCGACGTCCTCGGTCAGCCCGACCAGGCGCTCCTCCGCTATCGGGAGGCGCTCGCCCTGACCCGCTCGGTGGGCGACCGCGCCGGCGAGGCTCAGGCGCTGAACAACCTGGCGGTGCTCCATCGCGAGATGGGCGAGTTCCAGGAGGCGCTCGCGAGCTACGGCCAGGCTTTGGAAATCTTTTCTTCTCTTCAGAACCGGCGGTGGCAGGCGCGCGTGCTCCACAACCTGGGCGCCATCTACCAGGGATTAGGCGAGCCGCGGCAGGCGATCCCGCAGTACGAGCAGGCCCTCCCCCTCTGGCGCGAGGCCGGCGATCGCGCCGGTGAGGCCTCTACTCTGATCAACCTCGGGCGAGCGCAAGGCTCTCTGGGAGAGCCGCGGCGAGCGCTGGAGCTTCAGGAGCAGGCGCTCGCTCTTTCTCGGGAGGCAGGGGACCGGCGCGGCGAGGGGATCGCCCTGGACCAGGCCGGGCATGCCCGGCTCGCGCTGGACGATCCGGCCGCCGCCCTTGCCTCCTACGGCCAAGCGTTGGAGCGGCTGCGCTCGGTGGGAGACGTGCTCCATGAGGCAGACGCGCTACGCGGCCAGGGTCTCGCCCTGGCGGCTCTGGGCAGGCCGGAAGAGGCGCTGACCAGCCTCGGCCAGGCGCTGATCCTGGCCCGCAACGCCCGCATCCCGGCGAGCGAGGCCGCGACGCTCTGCGATCTGGCCCGCATCGAGAGCGGGCTCGGACAGAAGGATGCCGCCCGTGCCCATGCGGCCGAGGCGATCGAGGTGGTCGAGGCGCTGCGCACGCGGATCGGCAGCCCGGACCTGCGCTCCACCTTCGCGGCCACCCTGCACCAGGCTTACGAGCTGCGGATCGATCTCTTGATGGAAGCGCACCGGACCAGCCCGAGCGCGGGCTTCGACCGTACGGCCCTGGAGACCGGGGAACGGGCACGAGCCCGCACGCTCCTGGACCTGCTCGGCGAGGCCGGGATCGACCTGAGCCAGGGGGTCGATCCCGAGCTCGTGGAGCGGCGGACCGCCCTGGAGCGCCGCCTGAGCGCCCGCGCCGAGCGCCTGTTGAGGGAGAAGGAGCCCGCGGCCCGGGCTACCCTGCTCGGCGAGCAGGCTACCCTGCTCCGGGAGCTCGACCTGGTGGACGCCGGCATCCGGCAGAGCAGCCCGGCCCACGCCGCGATCACGCGCCCTCAACCCGCCCGCGCCGCCCAGGTCCAGGCGCTCCTCGATGCGGACACGCTGCTGTTGAGCTACTCCCTGGGCGAAGCGCGCAGCTACCTGTTCGCCGTCACCGCCGCCTCGATGGAGAGCTTCGAGCTTCCTTCCCGTCCTCGCATTGAGGAGGCCGCCCGCGCAGTCCATGCCGGGTTGAGTGTCTACGACGCCGAGGGCCGCGCTGCCGAGACCCAGGAGGCCGCCGAGCTGAGCCGGCTGATCCTGGGTCCCGTGGCGCATCTCCTGGACCGGCAGCGCCTCGTGATCGTCGCGGACGGCGCCCTGCACTACGTCCCCTTCGGCTCACTGCCCGAGCCGAAGGGGATTGACGGCGAGATCCCGGTCCCCCTCCTGGAGAGGCACGAGGTGGTCTCTCTCCCCTCGGCATCAGCCCTCGCCGTCCAGAGGAAGATCCTCGCCGCGCGTTCTCCTGCGGCTGGAGCGGTGGCCGTGGTGGCGGACCCCGCCTTCGATCCCCGTGACCCCACGTTCGTACGGCTGCCGGCCTCGCGACAGGAGGCGGAAGCAATTGCCGCGCTGGCTCCTCCCGGCCAGGCGCGTCTCGCCCTGGGTGGGCAGGCCAGTCGGGCGGATGTGCTGGGAGACCGGCTGAACGGCTATCGGACGGTCCACTTCGCGACGCACGGGGTGATCGATGCCGAGCACCCGAGCCTGTCGGGGCTGGCGCTCTCCGACGGCTTCCTCAATCTGAGGGATGTGTTCGGGCTGCGGCTCGGCGCGGATCTCGTGGTACTGAGCGGCTGCCGCACGGCGCTGGGCCGGGAGATCCGCGGTGAAGGGATGTCGGGGCTCGCCCGGGGCTTCTTCCATGCCGGTGCTCCCCGCGTGGTGGCGAGCCTCTGGCGGGTGGAGGACCGCGCCACCGCGGAATTGATGACCCGCTTCTACCGGGGCATGTGGGCGGAGGGGCAGACGCCGGCCGCGGCCCTGCGCTCGGCCCAGCTCTCCATCCGGAAGGAGCGGCGGTGGCGGGACCCGTACTTCTGGGCGGGCTTCCTCCTCCAGGGCGATTGGAGATGAATGGGATTATCCGCGCTCCCATCCCACTACCGGGAGGAGACGGATTTTTGACAAGGAGGAAACCATGGCTCAGGACATCAACAAATTCGTGGGGGACTGGATCGTGTGGTACGTGGACGGGCGAAGCCCGGTTCTGCAGCGTGCCTACATCCTGGCGATCGGCACCGAGGCGGGCACCGAGCCGTTCCTCGGCTCGGAGGGCCATCCCTGCGTAGGCTTCGTCATCTACGAGGCAGACCGGAAGCCGATCTTCACCTCGGAAGAGTACGGGCCGCTCGTCCTGGTGGATGGCAGCCTGCGCTGGATCGGCACCAAGGGCACCAACACCATCCTGAAGCGCATCTATGTCTCCCTCGCGGAGTCGGTGAGCAAGGACGACCTGGTTTCGTACTCCCTCTATGGAACGACGCTGCACGGGGATCCGGAGCAGGTGGCGGTCTGGGGCGCCAACGACGGCCCGCCGCCACCGGCGCCGGTCGCCTGAGCCGCCTTCCCTGTTAGAATCCGCGCGTTCTGGCAAGCCAAGAGATAGCTCTCGACGTCAGCGAGCGGCCGGAGGAGCTCGTCGCGCGGATTCAGGCGGGCGACCGGCGGGCCGAGGAGCGTCTGATCGAGACCTACGGCCGCGGCATCGCGATCCTCCTGGACCGCCACACCAATGGCCGTCCCGAGGCCGAGGACCTCTTCCAGGACACGTTCCGCCTGGTGATCGAAAAGCTCCGCCGGGGGGAGCTTCGCGAGCCTGCGAAGCTCCCCGGCTTCCTCGCGCAGATCGCCCGCAGCCTCACCATCGAGCACTACCGCAAGATCCAGCGGCGCAAGACCGAGCCCGACAGCGACGCCATCGCCGAGGTGGCCGATGTCTCCAGGGGTGGCTCCGGTCCTCTTTCCGAGCTGCTGACCCGGGAGGATGCGGGGCTCGTGCGCGAAGTGATCCGGGAGCTGGGCACCGAGCGCGACCGCGACATCCTCCTGCGCTTCTACATCGCCGAGGAGGACAAGGAGCGCATCAAGGAAGACCTCGGCCTCTCCAGCCTGCAGTTCAACCGCGTGCTCCACCGCGCCCGCGAGCGCTACCGGGACCTCTACCTGGAACGCGCCGGCCGCCGCGCGCTTGGGATAATCCTGCTCTTCGTCACACTCTCTCTCGGAGGGAGGAGAGCCGGGTGAACGACATGAATCACGCATACATCGAGGAGCACGGGCTCATCGACCTCTACCATCGGGGGCAGTTACCGCCGGATGACGAGGCCGGGTTCGAGGAGCATTTCGTGGGCTGCCCCGAGTGCCAGGAGCGGCTGCAGATGGCCCGCGGCTTCCAGCGTGGCCTGAAGGCATTCGTGGCCGAGGACGTGGCCAAGGCCGGTCTTCTCACATGGCTCCTCCGGCGGAGGTGGATCGCCCTGGCTGCTTTGATAGTTGCCGCGGTCCTGCCTGTGCTGGTTTACCTCGCCGGGAGCCGCGACATAACCCCTATCGATACCGAGGCCAACTGGCGTCAGCTCTTCGAAAAGGAGCAGCGGAGCGCGGCTGACCTCCGGCAGCGCCTCGAAGAGAGCGAGCGCCAGCGGCTCGCCCAGGTCGAAGAGACCCCGACGCCCACCGCCGCCCCATCGCCTCTCGTTAACACTCCGGTCTTTCTGCTCACCGCCGTTCGCGGAGAGGAAGAGGCCGCGTCTGTGGATGTTAAGAGCGGCTACTTCTCCCTGGCCGTCGACGCCGGGGACGATCCACGCTTCGAAAGCTATCGCGTGACGATCACCGATGCCCGCGGCAAGCGGGTATTCCGGGAGGCCGGGCTCAAGCCCAACGCGCTCGAAGCGCTGCTCCTGACCTTCCCCGCGGGCTTCTTCAAGCCCGGCGAGTATCGGCTGGCGCTCGAGGGCGTCAAGCCTGACGGTGGTGCCGCCGAGTTGGGCGGGTATTCGTTCCGGATCGTGGGATAACTCCCCGCCCCATCCCACTACGGGGGCATGCGCCCCCTACTCGCCGTTCTCGCTGCAGTCCTCGCCGGCTGCGCTCCGCCGCCGGCCTCTCCAGCCCCGCAAGAGATCGCCTTCGTAGGCCGCCAGACCTGCGCCGGCTGCCATGCGCAGGAAGACCGGCTGTGGCAGGGCTCGCACCACGACCTCGCCATGCAGGAAGCCACGGAAGCCACCGTGCTCGGTGACTTCGAGGGCGCCACCCTCACGCACTTCCAGACCACCTCCACGTTCTTCCGGAAGAATGAAAGGTTTTTCGTCCGCACCGACGGGCCCGACGGTGTCATGCAGGAATTCCCGATCGCCTACACGTTCGGGGTCTCGCCTCTCCAGCAGTACCTGGTAGAGATGCCCGGCGGCCGGCTTCAGACGCTGCCTCTCTGCTGGGACACCGAGAATCGCCGCTGGTTCCACCTCTACTCCGAAGCCGTCCCGGCTGGCGACGCCCTGCACTGGACCGGCCCCAACCAGAACTGGAACTACATGTGCGCTGAGTGCCACTCCACCGGAGTGCGCAAGGGCTATCAGGCCGCCGAAAATGTTTACAAGACCTCCTGGTCCGAGATCGACGTCTCCTGCGAGGCGTGCCATGGCGCCGGATCGAAGCACGTCTCTTGGGCGCAGGGCGACCGCAAGGCAGATGGCAAGGGTTTTGAGGTTCGCCTGAAGGATTCAGGCCGCGGCACCTGGATCGCCGATCCCGCCACCGGCATGGGCAAGCGGCTCGCGCCCCGCGTGGCCACGAACGAGGTGGAGACCTGCGGCCGCTGTCACGCCCGTCGATCCGTCATACAGGAAGCCCAAGGGCCGGTGCTCCTCGACAGCCACCGCCCCGCGCTCCTGGAACCGGGCCTTTATCACGCCGACGGACAGATCGATGGCGAGGTCTACGAGTATGGCTCGTTCCTCCAGAGCCGGATGTATCACGAAGGAGTCACCTGCGCCGACTGCCACGAGCCCCACTCCCTGACGCTGAGGCGCACCGGCAACGCGCTCTGCACCCACTGCCACTCCGCGCCGAAGCTCGACACACCCGAGCACCACAAGCACAAGAACGTCCAGTGCGTCGACTGTCACATGCCGGAGAAGACCTACATGGGTGTCGACGAGCGGCGCGATCACAGCCTGCGCGTGCCGCGCCCGGACCTGACCGTCAAGATCGGCTCGCCCAACGCCTGCAACAATTGCCATTCCGATCGCTCCCCGGAATGGGCCGCCGCCAAGGCCGAGGCCTGGTACGGGCCGAGGAAACCGCACTGGGGCGAGGCTCTCCACGCGGGACAGTTCGCCGCTGTCGCGACCAATCCTGAAGTCCCTGGCATCGCCCGAGCCACGGCACTCTCGCTGCTGCGCTCCGGACCGGAAGATGTGATCGAAAGCGGCCTGCGCGATCCCGATCCGCTCGTCCGCCTGGGCGGCATCCTGGCGGCTGAATCCCTGGAGCCGGAAGCGCGCATTCGCCTCGCCTCTCCCCTTTTGATCGATCCGGTCCGCGGCGTCCGCATCGAAGCCGCGCGTATCCTGGCCGGTACTGGCGGCAATGGCGGCAATGGCGGCAATGGTGCTCCTCTGACGGAATATCAATCAGCTCAGGAAGCCAACGCAGACCGCCCCGAGGCCCTTCTCAACCTCGGCTGGCTGGCCGCGCTACGCAACGACTTTGCGGGCGCGGAGGCTTCCTATCGCAATGCCCTCCGCCTCGATCCCGGCTTCGCCCCGGCTTACGTGAACCTCGCCGACCTCTACCGGCTCCAGGGCCGCGACGCGGAAGGAGAAGCCCTCCTCCGCGAAGCTCCTGACAACGCGGCTGTCCATCACGCGCTCGGCCTGCTCCTGGTCCGGCTCGGGCGTCTGGATGAAGCGCTGCCGGAGCTGGCGCGGGCCGTCGAGCTCGCCCCTGGCGAAGCCCGCTATGCCTACGTCTACGAAGTAGCACTTTCCGAAAGGAGACCGTGATGAAAGCACCGATGTTGACCCTGGCCCTGCTGCTCGGGGCGGCAGCAGCTATCCATTCCCAGAGCGTTCCTGCCGCCTGGAAGGACTTCGACTACCGCAGGATCGCCGATCAGAACCGCTACCTCGTCCGGGGAGCGGAGGCGAAACGGCCCGCCCGCAACATGGAACCGGCGATGCAGCATCCGGATCAGGCGCAGGAAGCCATCGACCGCCTCCAGAGCAAGGGTTTCTGCGCCACGGGCCTGGCTGCCTCCTGCCCCACGTGCAAGATCGACGCGGCGAAGGAAAAGAGCTGCAAGAGGCCCAACCTGCTCATCTTCATCGTGGACGACATGGGCTGGGGCGACTTCGGCGCCTACGGCGGCGGTGTCACCCGTGGCTCGGCGACTCCCATGGTCGACCGGCTCGCGGCAGAGGGGCTGATGCTCACCTCCACCTACGCCCAGCCCACCTGCTCGCCGACCCGGGCGACCGTGCACACCGGGCAGCTCCCCGTGCACCACGGAGTGCTCTATCCGCCCATGTACGGCGACCCAGGCGGCCTCACCGAGCAATCGATCACGCTGCCCTGGCTGCTCAAGCGCCAAGGCTACCGCACGCAGGGCGTGGGCAAGTGGCACATGGGCGAGAACGTGCCCAACCTGCCACAAAGCGTGGGCTACGACGACTACTACGGCTTCCTGAGCGTCTCCGACATGTACACGGAGTGGCGCGACCAGTATTACAACCCCGAGGTCGTGCGCGACGAGGTCCGCACCAGCTACATGGACAACAACCGCTTCAGCCACTACCTGATCCACGCCACCCCGGAAAAAGGTTGCGAAGCGCTCTCCGAGATCACCCTCCCCTGGGAAGCCGACACGCTCCAGGGCGTGCCCAACCGTGGCAATGCCAACAACTGCACGCCGCCTACGCCGAACAATCAGAAGGTGAGCTCCGCGCAGCTCGACCGCCTGTGGGCCGAATACTCGGAGAAGTTCATCCGCGCGCAAGCGGAGAGCAAGCAGCCCTGGTTCCTCTACCATGCCACCCGTGGCTGCCACTTCGACAACTACAACAACGCCGGCGACCGCCGGCTCTCCTACGCCCGCACGCTGTACTCCGACTGCACCGTCGAAATGGACGAGATCCTCGGCCGGCTGATCCGCACCCTTTACGAGACCGGGCAGGCTGACGACACATTCGTCTTCTTCACCTCCGACAACGGCCCCGAGGACGAGATCCCGCCGCACGGCTTCACGCCGTTCCGCGGCGGCAAGGGCGACACCTGGGAGGGCGGCGTGCGCGTCCCCGGAATCGCCTGGTGGCCGGGCATCGTGGAGCCGGGCCGGCGCTCCGACGGCCTTTTCGACCTCGCGGACCTGTACACCACCTTCACCACCCTGGCCGGCTTCGACTACGCGCAGCCGAAAGACCCGAAGCTCGCCTCGCAGCTCAAGGACCGCTATCTCTATGGCGTCGACCAGTCGTCGTTCCTGCTCGCCAAGGACGGCGATTCGAACCGCCGCAGCATCCTCAACTGGTACCTCACCAACTTCTCTGCGGTACGCATGGACGAGATGAAGGCCCACCGTATGGTCACGCTGCCCGTGGGCCTCGAGCAGGGCTACTCCGGCGGCCTCGCGGGTGTGAACCTGCCCGTCTCCTACCTCTGGATGTTCAACCTCCAGGCCGATCCCAAGGAGACGGAGAACATCAACATCCGCCACCTCTGGGCTCAGCACCTGTTCAGTGGCGAGTTCACCCGCTTCATGTGCGACCTCGCCGCTTATCCGCCAAACCTGCCGACAGAGCCCATGGGCGAGCTCATGGCTCAACAGCAGATCCAATTGCTCAAAGGCCATCCGGAATCCTGGAAGGACGCCTGCAGCGCCAACATCGAGAGAGGAAAGTCATGAAAAGGTTTATCGCGACCCTGCTCGCCCTCCTCTTCGCATCTCCGCAGGCCTGGGGGTATGCAGGCGACAACCTCGAGGGAGGCCCTCACAGCACGTTTCACTTCAACCTCGTGCGGACGCTTGCCGCGGCGGCAGGCTACAGCGCGGCCGACGCCCAGTCGATCGCCGACGTCTGCGAAGCCGTCGACCGCGGCGCCTTCGCGGATGTCGTGCTGACCGGCACCGCTCGCCCCGACGTACACCAAGGCCAGCAGTCGATCGGTCTCTATTATCACTTCGGCCGTCGCGGTGCGCAGAACGCCACGGGCGATTACGCGCTGCCCGGGAATGACACCTGTCAGTATTTCGATGCAGCGAATGTCGCCTCCAAGACCTACGCCGCCGGCTGCCCACTCGTCTGGCTGGTGTCGACGGCGGGCTACTCCGGAGAGCCCGGTCCCTGCCAGGTCGAGGACAATGGGAAGACGACCCCCGAAGTGGCGGAGATCGAGCTCTGGGCAGTCTATGGCCGCGGCCTGCCGCGCTTCGGGGCTCCGACGCTCGCGAAGGACGGCGGCACGGCCCAGCCGGTCGCGGCGCGCTCGCTCAACGCGCTCGCCATCTACCTTCACTCGCTGGCCGACTCCTACTCCCACGAGGCCTGCATGGAGCAGTGCAGCTTCCAGGGACACAGCGTCGGACCCGCGAGTTGCACCGCGGTCTTCTGGCACGCGGTCGCGGAGTACGGTCCCGCCTCGGTCCAGAACTCCGGAACTCAATACACCCGGAACGCGGCCCAGGCGGTCTGGCTGACGCTGAAGGCCTACCGCCAGGTCAACGGCCTCACCGGATCGGCAAAGTGGACCGATCAGCAGGCGCAGGCCTTCTGGGAAAACTGGATCTCGCTCAACACCGGAGAAGAGCGGGAGAAGGCCGCGGATGATGCGTTCAGCGAGCTGACGAAGTAGAAAGCCCTCACCCCCAGCCCCTCTCCCGGCCGCACACCCGGACCCCCGGGAGAGGGGAGCATGACTTCGGCAATCGCCTCTCCTTGAGTGGCTCCGTCAGCGTAGCGGAGATGGATGGGAGCAATGCCGGACGTCGCACGTTCCCCCTCTCCCGGGGGTCCGGGCGTGCGGCCGGGAGAGGGGGTTAGGGGGTGAGGGCTGACCGGCGCAGATCCTCCGTCAACACCCAGGTTTCCCGGCTGACCTTCTCCCACGCAAACAACGGCACCAGCTCCGCCGCCGGGCACGGCTCCGCCCGATCCAGGATTCCCAACGACCATCCCAGGTAGCCCGCCAGCGCCTCGGGCCGCATTCCCGCCTCCTGCAACGAGCGCAGCGTCAGCCCCGCATCCCTCTTGGAAAGCTTCTCACCCTGCGCGTTCACCACCAGGGGAACGTGAGCGTAGACGGGCGGCGTTCCCCCCAGAGCTTTGATGAGCTGGATCTGGCGCGCGGTGGATTCCAGCAGGTCAGCGCCTCGCACCACCTCATTGATCCCCATGAGAAGGTCATCCACCACCACGGCGAGTTGATAAGCGTAGAGGCCGTCCCTCCGCTTGAGGACGAAATCACCGACGGTCTGGTCGACGCGCTCGGTCTGGCGCCCATAAACCTGATCGGTCCATTCGACCGGCCGATCGTGAACTTGGAAGCGCACAGCCGCGTCCGAGAGCTGCCCAAACCAGTCGGGATCAAGGCGCTCGGGCCGGAAGGCAGCGGGATATGGAGCACTCCCCTCGGGACCGTGGGGCGCCGAGGCGATCGACTGGAGATCCTTGCGCGAGCGGCGGCAGGGGAAGAGACGGCCGGCCGCAGCCAAGCGGGCGAGCGCCTCCTCGTAGAAGGCGGACCGCTCCGATTGAACGTAGGGGCCCTCGTCCCAATCCAGCCCGAGCCAGGCGAGATCCTCCATCGCGGCCTCGGCCATGCCGGGGATGACCCGCGGACCGTCCAGATCCTCCAGGCGCCAGACGAAGGTGCCCGACCGCGAGCGCACGGAGAGCCACGCAGCCAGCGCCGTGCGGGCGTTGCCGACATGGATCAACCCTGTGGGAGAGGGGGCATACCGCCCCTTCGAAGAGGCCATCGGGGTAATCTTATGGGGACATCCCGCGTATAAGAAAAGGACCCTTCTTCCAGGAGGCCTCTATCACATGAGACCCAAGGCTCTCGCGGCGCTCGTCGCCGCTTTGTTGATCGCCGTTCCAATCTTCTCCCAGGAAGCCGGGCTGACCGGCCACTGGGAGGGCAACATCGAGATCCCCGGGCAGAAGCTGGGGGTCAACCTCGACTTCACGCAGGAGGGGGACGCCTGGAAGGGAGACATCTCCATCCCCCTCCAGAACGCCAAGGACATCCCTCTCATCAACATCAAGCTGGAGGGGAACGCCACCACCTTCGAGATCCAGGGCATCCCGGGCACCCCGACCTTCAAGGGCACCCTCGAGGGCTCGAAGATCGCCGGCGACTTCAGCCAGAGCGGCGCCACGTTCCCCTTTGCGCTGGAGCGCGCGGTCAGTGGCGCGGACTCCGCCCGCAAGGAGCTGGAGGGATATGACCAGCTCGTCCAGGGGATGATCGACGCCTGGAAGGTGCCGGGCCTCGCCATCGCCATCGTCAAGGACGGCCAGGTTGTCTATGAAAAGGGATTCGGCTTCCGCGACACGGAAAAGAAGCTGCCTGTCACGCCCGACACCCTGTTTGCCATCGGCTCATCCTCCAAGGCCTTCACCACGTTCGTGATGGGCACCCTGGTGGATGAGGGCAAGCTCGACTGGGACAAGCCCGTCTCCACCTTCCTGCCCGGCTTCAGGCTCCACGACCGCGTGGCCACGGAGCAGCTCACGCCACGGGACATGGTGACCCACCGCTCCGGCCTGCCGCGGCATGACCTCTCCTGGTACAACGCCACCGAGCTCTCCCGCAAGGAGCTGGTCGAGCGCCTCCCCTACATGGAGGCCACCTATCCCCTGCGCTCGCGCTGGCAGTACAACAACTTCATGTTCCTCACCGCCGGCTACCTGGTGGAGCAGGTCACGGGTAAAAGCTGGGAGGACAACGTCCGCGAGCGCATCTTCCAGCCGCTGGGGATGACCAACTCCAACTTCTCCGTGCACGATTCCCAGAAAGCCGCCGACTTCGCTTCTCCCTACCGTGAGGAGGACGACAAGGTCGGGCTCATCCCCTTCCGCGAGATCACGAACATGGGCCCGGCCGGATCGATCAACTCGTCCATCCGCGACATGTCGAAATGGGTGCAGGTCCATCTATCTGGTGGCAAAGCGTCGGGTGGCAAGGCAGGAGACCGGCAGCTCATCGGGCCGGCCACGCTGATCGACATCCACTCGCCGCACATGGTGCTCACCGAGACTCCCGAGCGCCCAGAGCTGTCCCAGACCTCCTACGGGCTCGCCTGGTTCATCGACACCTACCGCGGCCATCAGCGGGTTTCCCACGGCGGCAACATCGACGGCTTCTCCGCCCTGGTAACACTCCTCCCGAACGACGAGCTCGGCATGGTCATCCTGACGAACAAGGACGGTACCGGCGTGCCGGAGCTGCTCGTCCGCCACACGGTGGACCGTCTGCTCAAGCTCGATCCCATCGACTGGAACGGCGAATACCTGGCCAAGCGAGACGCAGGAAAGGCGATGGCGAAGGAAGCCGAGGCCAAAAAGGAGACGGCGCGCAAGCCGGGCACGAAACCGGCCCACAAGATCGAGGAGTACGCCGGCGACTACGCCCACCCCGCCTACAGCACGCTCAAGTTCGAGGTGGACGGCAAGCGGCTCAAGGCGACCTACAACCATCTGAGCTTGCCGCTGGAGCACTGGCATTACGAGACCTGGGCCGGCGTCAAGGGAGGCGACCATCCGGGGCTCGAAGACCTCAAGTTCCTCTTCGAGACGGACATGGCCGGCAACGTGGTGGCGGTCACGACCCCCTTCGAGGTTACGCTCAAGGATGGGATCACTTTTGCGAAGAAGCCCGACTCCCGCCTGTCCGACGCGGCATACCTGACCCGCTTCGCTGGCGATTACGATATGAACGGCGAAACCGGCTCGATCCAGCTCGCGGGCAATGTGCTGACGCTGAACCTCAAGGGTCAACCCCAGTACCACCTCGTGCCCGAGGTCAACGGCGAGTTCAGCCTCAAGGAGATCTCCATCGTCCGCCTGCGGTTCGAAGAGGACGGCGGCAAGGTGACCGGGATGACGCTGATGCAGCCGAACGGGGTATTCACAGCGAAGAAGAAGTAGGGGTAAACCCTTACTCAAACCGCTCCGCAGCCCCGCTCCGCCGCCGTTGGAGCAGCAGGGCCATGCGGCCCATGAGCTCGGGAGTGATCTCCTCCCCTTCGGCAGAGCCCTGAAGGAATCGCATGGCCTCCGACAGGTAGGGCTCTGAAAAGAGCCCTGCCGCCTCCTCGGCTAGAGGCACGATCTCGTCAGAGCGATCCCCCCTCAGGAGGGCCGAGGCCAAGTCGAGCGTGACAAGCGCCGCATCGTATTCGAGGCCGCGCTCGAGACAGGCATCCCGAGTATCTCGGAGGGCGGCTTCGACGGTGCGGAGCCGGCCGGCTCCGTCCCGAAGGACGGAAACTCCAATGGTACCGGTCGGATAAGCCTCCGGGTCGGCCGGCTCCATGCCCTCTGCCACCATGCCTTCGGAGGCAAGACGGAAGGAAGTCCCGAGGTGGACCCAGGCCAAGGCGCGCGCGTCCTCAATGCGGCGCGCTCCGTAGGCCTCGGGGCTCAGCTTCTGGGCGATGAGCACGGCCAGCTTGGCGTTCTCGACAGCCTCGTCCGGATCTTCGAGCCATGATGCCCGGCAGCGCGCCTCCAGCAACTCGCAGAGGCCCAGGGTGTGGAGGCGGGAATCCTCGCGGATCAGGGCCCGGCGGCGATGCTCGGGCTGGCTCAGGAGGCGGGCAGCCGCTGTTTCGCTCGTGGCGGCCAGGACATCCCCGAGGGCGCGCAAGACGCCGCGCACCGTCTCCCGGCGGTCCGGACCCTCGGGGACCGGCTCCTCCTCTTCCTTTCGCGTGAACCGGTGACCCTGCCAGCGCACCACGCCGCCGGACCGGGCAGGCAGCTCGTCCACCGCCTCCTGGCAGAGGAGGCAGTCGGCGAGGTGCTCCTCCAGGGCGCGGCTCTCCTCGCGTCTCATCTCGCCGCGGGCGTAGCGCGCCAGCAGCTCCGGCTCGGGATGACCCTGATCCATGACGGGGATTGTATCCGGGGTCGGTGCCGAGATGGCGTCCCCACGCTACGCGGGATCGATGATCTCGTAGAGCGCCGAGTAGTCCGCTCCGTCCAGCCCCTTCTCCACCGTTCTCCGAACCACATCCCGGACGCCATCGAGCACCGCCGTGTCCAGCCCCAGCTCCGCGGCGTTGTCGTGGATGAGACCCAGATCCTTGAGCATGAGCACGGCCGGGAAGTTGGGATCCTCGAAGTCGCGGGCGAGCATGCCCGGCAGCTTGCGGTCGAAGGTCGGAGCGTGGAAAGTGCTCTTCCTCAGGATGTCCATGAACAGATCCACGTCGATCCCCTGCCGCCGCACCATGCCCAGGCTGAGCGAGAACGCGGCCGAGAGCGCCGGGATGAGCTGGTTCAAGGCGAGCTTGAGCGCCGCGGCCTTCCCCACCGGCCCCACCAGGATCGGCTCCGGACCGATGGCGCGAAGAACCTCCGACCAGCGGCCGAACTGCTCCGGCGTGCCCCCTACCATCACCAGGAGCTTGCCCTCTTTCGCCTGGGGCGTGCTACCCAGGACGGGGGCCTCCAGATAATCGCCACCCCTCCGCCGGACCTCCTCCGCCAGGGCCACGCTCTCGGACGGGCCGATCGTCGACATCTGGATGACCGTGCGGCCGTTCAGGTCTCCATCGAACAGGACGTCCCGGATGGCTCCGGCGTCCTTGAGCATCAGGAAGACGGCCTCCCCTTCAGAGATCGCTTCCTGCGCGCTGCCGGCCACGGAAGCTCCGGAAGCGGCGAGCGCCTCGGCCTTCTCCCGCGTCCGGTTGTAGACGGTCACCTCGTGCCCCGCGGCCAGCAGCCGCTCCGCCATGGGCCTCCCCATGAGCCCGGTCCCAATCCATGCAATCCTCATCGTCCCCCTCCTCCTGCCGCGATCCTGTCATATGGAATCCTTGACCCGGCCCGCCATGTTGTGTCTAATGCCACTTCCCCGGTGGGGAGTAGCCACCCAGGGTTTCCCCTGGTTCGGAAGGCCGTCAAGACGGAGGCAACCGCCTCCCGGCCCTTCGATCGGTGAAGCAGCCGACGGCGAGACCACCACGACACGCAACCCGTGCCGTGGGTCTCGCACCCCACGGCCTATCTCGAGAGGAGATAGGCGCAAATGCAGGACACTTCCATTTGGCTGTGGGTGGGCTTCAATGCCTTCATCCTGGCCATGCTCGCCCTCGACCTGGGCGTCTTCCACCGTAAATCCCACGAAATCTCGGTCAAGGAGGCCACGATCTGGAGCGGCGTCTGGATTGCGCTCGCCATGGTCTTCAACACCGGCATCTGGTACTTCCGCGGCGGCGAGGCAGGCATCCAGTTCTTCACCGGCTACCTGATCGAGAAGTCGCTCAGCGTGGACAACATCTTCGTCATCGCGCTGATCTTCAGCTTCTTCGCGGTGCCCAAGATCCAACAGCACCGGGTGCTCTTCTGGGGCATCCTCGGCGCGTTGGTGATGAGGGCCATCTTCATCGTGGCCGGCGCGGCGCTGCTCGCCCGCTTCCACTGGATCATCTACATCTTCGGCGTCTTCCTGCTGATCACCGGCATCAGGATGGCAATGCACCGGGACGAAGAGATCCACCCCGAGCACAACCCCGTGCTCAAGCTGGTGCGGCGGCTCGTGCCGGTGACCAACGACTACCACGGGGGGCATTTCTTCATACGGAACGCGGGCAAGCTCATGGCCACGCCGCTCTTCCTCGTGCTGGTGCTGGTGGAGACCACGGACCTGATCTTCGCGGTGGACTCGATCCCCGCCATCTTCGCCGTGACCGAGGACCCGTTCCTCGTCTACACCTCGAACATCTTCGCCATCCTGGGCCTGCGCTCGCTCTACTTCGTGCTCGCGGGGGTCATGGACAAGTTCGTCTACCTGAAGCTGGGCCTGTCTGCGATCCTGGTCTTCGTGGGCGCCAAGATGCTCCTGACCGAGGTCTACAAAATCCCCGCGACCGTGTCGCTGCTCGTGGTGCTCTCGATGCTCACGGTGACCATCGCGGCCTCCCTGAGGAAGAGCCGGAAGGATGAGCGGATGGCCGCGGAGGTGACCTGAGCCACGGAATCCCCAAACCCTGTGCCCTGTTGGACGTATAAGGCAGGAAGTTCCTGCTAGGATGAACCTGTACCGATGAGACGCGCCCGCCCCACCGACCTGAGCCCTTGGCGGCGATCCCTGATCGCCCTGGCGGTGGGGCTTGCCCTGACCTTCGGGGCCTTCGCTCCGCACGACGACTCCGCGGAGCACGAGCGCGACGGACGGGGCGCGTTCATCGATCAGGCGGCGATCCACCCGGAGGCGCCGCCCCACATCGAGGCATCGAACGCCACCTTCGTCGAAGGCTGCCAGACCTGCCTGCTGCATCTCCAGACGGGCTCGCGCCTGATCGCGCCGCTCGTCCCCCTGCCTGATCTGGTCCGCGGGGAGACCTTGCCCGTCCTGGAGACGGTCGCCGTCTCCACCCCCTCCTCTCTCCTGGGTCCCGCCCGGGCCCCGCCCGCGTCCTCTCTCGTCCTGTAGCTCCAGAACGAGACCCCGGACTCCGGATTACCGGAGCCCTTGGACGTGGGAGGAGACCACATGTCGATCCATATTTGGTTCGGCGGCGCCCGCAAGCGGATGCTTGGGCGCTTGCTTGGGATTACTGCCGCCTTTTGCCTGCTCGCGCCGGCTGCGGCGCCAGCACAGACAGAAACAGATCCCGTAACGGCGCTGCGCCAGGAGATCGAAGCCCTTCGCCAGGAGTACGGAGAGCGATTGTCAGATCTGGAAGCCCGCCTCGCCCAAATCGAGGCCGGCCGACCACAAGGGGAGACCGAGGACGAGCTTGCCTCCCTGCGCGCAGAGGCCGAAGCCACGGCAGGCGAGCTGCCTCCTGAAACCTCCGATGCCGCGGTCGCCGGCAGCGAGCGCAACCTGAACCGGCTCAACCCCGAGATCTCGGTCACCGGCGACATGGTCGGGTTCTACACTGACCAGGGCCGCGAGGACTTCGATGCCCGCGAGTTCGAGCTGAACTTCCAGTCGGCCCTCGACCCCTTCTCCATCACCAAGTGGACCCTGGCCTTCTCGCCGGAGGAGGGAGTCGACATCGAGGAGGGCTACATCTCCTATACGAACCTGCCGGGCGGGCTCGGCCTCACGGCAGGCAAATTCCGTCAGAGCTTCGGCGCCCTCAACCGCTGGCACCTGCACGCGCTGCCACAGCTCGACTACCCGCTCGCCCTCCAGACCTACTTCGGGGATGAGGGCCTCGCCCAGACCGGCATCCGCGCCAACTGGCTGCTTCCCCGGCCCTGGGCCAGCGCCAACGAGGTGACCCTGGAGCTGACGGACGGCGAGAGCGATGCCTTCGGCGGCGAATCGTTCGAAAACCTCGTGGGCCTCGCCCATCTCAAGAACTATTGGGACATCGGCGAGGCGGTGTATACCGAGCTGGGGCTGTCCGGGATTGCCGGCAACGATAGCCAGATCCTCGGGACCGACTTCACCTTCCACTGGCAGCCGCCGGCCCAGGCCAAGTACAGGGAAATCACCTGGCGCACCGAGGTTCTGCGTTCCGACCGCGACGACGATGAGGGGATCGGCCATCAGGCCTGGGGCGGCTACTCCTATCTGGAGGGGCTGCTCGCCCAGAACCTCTACGCCGGAGTGCGCTACGACCGCGTCGAAGACCCGCTCGATCCCGAGCACGTGACCTGGGGCGTGTTCCCCAACCTGACTTGGTGGCAGAGCGAGTACGTCCGCCTGCGCGGCGAGTACGGCTTTATCAAAGACGACCTGACCGGCGACGAAGAGAACCGCTTCAGCCTGCAGCTCACCTGGGCCGCCGGTCCGCACAAGCACGAGATCTACTAGGGCGTTTTTTAGGAGATACCCATCATGCGACGCATGTTATCCATATCGATCCTCTGGCTCCTGGCTTTGAGCGCAGCAGCTTGGGCCGCTCCGGTCAAAGTCGTGACGACCCTTCCGGCCTACGCCTCCATCGCCCAGTCCGTGGGCGGCGACCGGGTGCAGGCCCAATCCATCTCGCGCGGCGACGAGGACGCCCACTTCGTCAAGCCGAAGCCCTCGTATGCCCTGATGCTCAAGAGCGCCGACCTCTTCGTCACCACCGGGCTCGACCTGGAGCTCTGGGCGCCGGTGCTGGTGGACAAGTCAGGCAACCGCAAGATCCGCGACGGCCAGCCCGGCTACGTCAACGCCAGCCAGGGAGTTCCCCTGGTGGACGTGCCGAAGAACCCGACCCGCGAGGCCGGGGACATCCACATCTACGGCAACCCGCACATCCACACGAGCCCGATCAATGCCAAGGTCATCGCGCGCAACATCGCCGCCGGCCTGAAGCGGGTCGATCCCCAGGGCGCCGCCGTCTACGACAAAAACCTGGCGGCGTTCAATACACGGCTGGACCGGGCGCTCTACGGTGACCAACTCCCCACGATCCTGGGCTCCCAGACGCTGGACACCCTGGCGCGCCAGGGCAAGCTGATCCCATTCCTCCAGTCCAAGGACTACAAGGGGAAAAAACTGATCACCTACCTGGGCGGCTGGCTTGGCAAGGGCATGGCTTTCCGCGGCAAGGACCTCGTGACCTATCACCAGAACTGGTCCTATTTCACGCGGCTCTTCGGGCTCGACGTTGTGGGCGACGTGGAGCCGAAGCCGGGCATCCCGCCATCGGCAAAGCACGTGCACGAGCTGATCGAAAACATGAAGAGCAAGAACGTGAAGGTGGTGATGGCGCCCAGCTACTACCCGCCGGGCGAAGCGAAAGCCATCGCGCAACGCACGGGCTCGGATGCCATCATCGTGCCGCTCGGCCCCAGCAGCAGCACGGCCGACGCCTACTTCAACCTGATCGATTCGTGGGTCAACCAGCTCGCCCAGGCGTATCAGGGCTAAAGGAAGGGCACCGATGCTCGAGATGCTGCAGTTCATGGCTGCGCCGTTCGCGGCCTGCCTGATCCTGGTGGGGATCCACGGCTACCTGGGCTTGCACGTGTTGCTGCGCCAGGTGATCTTCGTGGACCTCGCCCTGGCCCAGATCGCCGCGCTCGGCACGGTCGTGGCTTTCGTCATGGGCCATCGCCCCGGGACTCCGGCATCCTTCGCGTATTCGCTGGCAGCGGCAGTCATTGGAGCCCTGGTCTTCAGCTTCACACGTACCCGCCACCATGACAGCCGCGTGCCGCAAGAGGCGATCATCGGCATCACATACGTGATCGCCTCGGCGACGGCGATCCTGGTGGCGGACCGGGCTCCGGAAGGGGCCGAGCACATCAAGGAGCTGCTCGCCGGCTCGATCCTCTGGGTCACCTGGCCCACGGTGATCAAAGATCTGATCATCTACGCCGCCGTCGGCCTCTTCCACTACATCTTCCGCAAAAGGTTCATCACCATCACGGAGAACCCGGACCGGGCCTATGCCGCGGGTTGGAAGGTCTGGTTCTGGGACTTCCTCTTCTACGTCTCCTTCGGCGTGATCATCACGCTCTCCGTAGAGATCGCGGGCGTGCTGATGGTCTTCTCCTACCTGGTGGCGCCGGCGATCATCGCGCTCGGAACCAGCGACCGCTGGGGACCGCGCATCGTCCTCGCCTGGGCGGTCGGCTTCCTGGCCAGCGCCGCCGGCCTGATCGCCTCCTACAAGGTGGACTTCCCCAGCGGGCCTGCGATCGTCTGCTCGCTGGGGTTGTTCCTGTTGCTTTTCGCGGCGTGGAGGATGGTGCGGAGGAGGGCGGTGCCGGCGTAGGCATCAACGAAATACTTCTCTGTTCACCAGCACCCTGTTTGGAAGGCAAGCCCGGCACCTGTCCCGGACTACCTGCTAGAATCACGCCATCACGATCCTACACCCTGGAGAGCGCGATGAAATTCCTCAGCCGTTCCCTCCTGATCCTGTTCGCACTGTACGGCCTGGTGTTTGCGGTGGGCAACGCGTTCCTGGCGGAGGCTGGTGCCCCGCTCTGGGCGGTGGTCGTTTTCCCCGTGGTCATGATCGGAATTCAATATCTGGTCGGGCCCTGGCTCATCCAGTGGCTCCTGGACATTCAATGGGACGACGAGGTAAGCCAACTGCCGGCGCGGAACCGGGAGTTCATCGAACGGCTTTGCCGCGAGCGAGGCCTCAAAGTCCCGCGGATCGGCGTGATCGAGAGCGGGACTCCCAACGCATTCGCCTTTGGCCACGTACCGGGGAATTCACGAGTCGTGGTCACCACCGGGCTGCTGGAAGTGCTCACTCCCGAAGAGGTGAACGCGGTCCTGGCCCATGAGATGGGGCACGTCGAGCACTGGGACTTCGTAGTCATGACCATCCGATCACTACTCGGCCATGGTGACCCGGACGCCGGATGCGCTCTCCTCGGCTCTCGTGAAGATCGCCTATGGCATGGTCAGGGCCGAGGGTGAAGCCAAGAAAGCCATGCAGAGCGAGGAGAGCGACGAGCAGAAGGCCGAGGCACGACGGGCACGGCGGGCCCAACGGATCGCCGGCACGGTGGCGGTCATGGGGATCTCCAACCTGCGCTCGGGCTCCGCTCTCGCCCTGGCCGGGGCCGACGCCACGGCTGCCGCGAAAGTCATGCGCTGGGACCTGGTGAACCCATGGGCCCGGCTCTACGAGCTGAGCTCGACTCATCCAATGACCGCGCTGCGTGTCCGCGCCCTGAATCAGGACGCCACGGAGATGAATCTGGCCGTGCAGTATCCGCTGCCCGAGGACCAGCGCATCCAGTGGGGACGCTTTCCCCTCGAAGTCCTGCTCTGGGCAACACCCTGGCTGAGCGCGGCGGCTCTGGCGACGCTCTTCTGGTATCCCGAGTGGTTGCCCGCGTCCAGCAACGGGGTGCCGTTGAGCCTTGCCAAGCCGCTGTGGTTCCTCGTTCTCGGCGTCTCCTGGTTCCTGCGGGTTTCCTACCGGTATCGCGGGACCTTCGAGGACGCATCCATCGGAACCCTCCTCGAGGATGTGGAGGTCTCGGAGATGCGCCCCCGCGCGGTGCGGCTGAAGGGAGAGATCGTCGGGCGCGGAGTGCCCGGCGCCTTCTGGAGCCCCGACTTGGTGCTGCGCGACCCCACCGGCTCCTTTTCGTCCTCTACAACCAATCGATCCCATTCGCACGGTTCCTGTTCGCCGTGGGCGAGGCCGAAAGCTACATCGGCCGGCAAGTCGAGATCGAAGGCTGGTACCGACGCGGAATGACTCCGTACATTGAGATGTCGCGCCTGATCGGCGGAGGCGGCGTCTCACATCGAGCGTACGCCCGCTGGGTTCAGTACCTGCTCGCGGCCGTGTGCGTTGTCCTCGGCTTCGTCTGGTTGCCGTAGGCGGGAGTCGCCGTGTCGACACGTTCGCCAAGCACCTGTTCGGTTCTATAGGCCACCCTTAGGCATCCGCGCTTTGACCGCGAGCTGTTAGCTGTATAATGATTACAGAAATCTGAAGTTCTTTTGGCTCTAAAGGGGGCTACCATGCTCACTGGAAGAAGCGCTGGCGTCCTTCTGTCCCTTCTTCTGGCATGGCCTGCCACGCGGGCCGACGCGGTGGTCTGCCTGGCGGACGAAGACTGCCCCTTGGGCTGGGTCTGCGAAACGACTGTGTTGGGGCTTTGCGACAGCCCGAATCGCGAATGCACGCCGGGGTGCCGCGCCGGAGTGCGCGCCTGCGCCGGTACCCAGGCTTGCGACGATGTGATCTGTAAGACCTGCCCCTGCCCCGACCTTTGCGAGGCGCCCCCGGCATGTGTGTCGCCGCCGGCCGGGCTGGTAGCTTGGTGGCCATTTGACGAGACCGCGGGCACTGCCGCGGCCGACATCAGCGGAAACCTCAACCTCGGGGCGTACCACAACGGCCCGCTCCCCGCCGCCGGTATGGTAGCGGGAGCCCTCGCGTTCAACGGGATCGATTCCTTCGTCCAGGTGAACCATAGCCCGAGCATCGCCTTGACGAGCGGCAGGTTCACCCTCGACTTCTGGATTCGGCCGGCGGCCGGGGAGATCCAAGGAACCATCTTCCGCAAGGCTCCGCTGGGAACTGGCCATGACGTCTTTTTTGGCGGCCCGGGCTTCCATCTCTACTACCAGGCCGGCCACTTCCTCATGTACTCAGGGGGCCTGCGGGATCTCAGTCCCAACCTCACCGATCACGCCCCGCCGGAGATATGGACGTTCGTCGCGGTGACCGTCGATCCGCCGGGGAAGGTTGTGAAGCTCTATATCAATGGACTATTGGCCCAGGCAACCCCGATTGCAAATATAAGCGTAGCGAACACCGAGCCGATCATCATCGGCGGCAATGACCTCGGCCCCGGCCAGAATCGGGCGTTCGCGGGCAGTCTCGACGAGCTCGAGCTGTTCGACCGCGTGCTCTCCGAGCAGGAGATCCGCTCGATTTTTCTCGCCCAATCGACCGGCAAATGCAAGGCGGTGTGCCATAGCACCTGGGAGGCGGCTTGCACGTCGCCTGGCACGGGAACCGTCGATATGACGATCTGCAACCAGTCGACAGCGCCCCAATCGTTCGCCTGGTCCTTCGCAGCCCTCCCTGCTGCCTCCGCTCTCTGCAACCTCGACGGCCCGTCCTCCTTCACCCCATCGGCCGGGACTACGCCCGTTGCCGCGGGGAGCTGCGTGACGCTGCCGGCCCAGATCCAGTGCCCGGCTGGCCAGCCGCCGGAGGGCCACGGATGCTTCGAGCTGGAGATCGAGAACCTCGGCACCCACTCGACCACCACATGCGGCGGCTCGTACCTGTTGACCAAGCGCTGGCTCTGGAAGCCGCGCGAGCTCGTCTACGCCGTTCCGGCGGGCTCGGGCGCATTCACCACGGCGTTCGATGTGACCAACCTGGGCCCGGGCGCCGACACGCTCGGCTTCACCCTAACCGCCCTACCGTCTGACATGTTGTCGCCCAACACGCTCGTCTCGATCAACGGCCGTCCACCGGGGCGGGCCGTGGAGGGATCAATCTCAATTGGCGAGGGAGAAACGCGTCAAGTGCTGACGACGGTCTCCTTCGGCGCCCACCGGCCGTTCGAGTTCTACGACCTACTGGTCTCCGCCGATCTCGACGGCGATGGCGTGGCGCGCGAAATCGCTTCCGCTGGCCTGCGCTCGCAGCGCGACTGCAACCACAACGGCGTTGACGATGGCATCGACCTCGCGCAGGGGACCAGCCAGGACTGCAACGGCAATTCCATCCCGGATAGTTGTGACATTGCCGTCTCGATTGGCAGGGACTGCAACCGGAACGGCATTCTCGATAGTTGCGAGGTCGCGGCGGGCTCGGTGCCCGACGTCAACGGCAACGGCAGGCCGGACTCCTGTGAGGTTCGCAACGTCGTATGGCGGTTCTCGGGCATTGCCCAGGGTGGGACCGTGAGCGCAACCATTCAGGGATTCACTTCGACCTGTACAGTGACGATCACGACCGTCGCCGGACAGCCTGCGAGCATGGTAGCCGCCAACATCGCTGCCGCTCTCAACGCAGATCCGTGCCTGACCGCCCAGGGAATTGGCGCCTCCTCCGCCGGCAACCTGCTTACGGTGCGGGGCTTCACGTTGACAGATCACTCCGTGAGCGAGATCGTCACCGACCCCGGCCTGCGGCACGAGATGATAATCCCCACCCTCTCGACCTGGGGTCTCCTGCTCTTCGCTGCGCTCCTCTGTGCCGCCGGCGCTGCCGCCCTCCGCCGCGGAACGCCAGGGAGGTGGCCACAATAAGATAAGCACTCCTATAGCCGTCTCCGCTTGGCCTGAGACATCGGACTCCGAGTCGCCGTGGTTCCTGTTGCTTTTCGCGGCGTGGAGGTTGGTGCGGAGGAGAACTGCCTGACGGCAGGCTACCAGGCGGAAACCGTCAGCTCTCCAGGGCGTACCGGGCCAGGAGTAGGCTGTCCGCTGCAGCCGTTAGGCGTCATTGTGTCCTTGGCGCCGGAGTACAACATGGGTGGCTTTCTCCGATGGAACGAACTGAACGCATTCGTATCCCAGAGCGCGCACGTCAACCCCCTCGAACAGTCGCTCTCCCCCGCCCAGCAGGACCGGCGAGATAGCGACGTGCAGCTCATCGATGAGGCCCGCACGAAGATATTGCTGGATCGTGTTAGGTCCGCCGCCAATGCGCACATCCATTCCGTTGGCTGCGTCGCGCGCCCGGTCAAGCGCCTCGTGAATACCGCCCGTGACGAAGTAGAATGTCGTTCCACCTTCCATCTGGACGGGCGGGCGCGCGTGATGAGTCAAGATGAAAGTTGGAACGTGATAGGGTGGGTTGTCCCCCCACCAGCCTTTCCAGTTCATGTCGGGCCAGGAACCGCGAATCGGTCCGAACATGTTTCTTCCGAGAATCCAGGCGCCAACATTCTTGAAGCCCCGCGCAGCGAAGTCGTCATCGATGCCCGTTGTGCCATCATCGGCGCCAAATAGGGTCCGTTGGATCGTGCGTGTCGGGATTAACCACTGGTGCAAATCTGTCCCGCCCTCGCCGAGCGGATTCCTGATGTCCTGATTCGGACCAGCTCCGTATCCGTCAAGCGAGATGGTAAAGCCCTCAACTCGGACGCGTGTCATTTTCATGCCTTCCTTCGATTGACGCCTAACGACCTGGCACGGGCGTCGCTCCTTCTCGCCCACGCGAGGCCTGAGCGCT
Source organism: uncultured Holophagales bacterium (assembly GCA_963741305.1). Taxonomy (GTDB): domain Bacteria; phylum Acidobacteriota; class Thermoanaerobaculia; order Multivoradales; family UBA5704; genus DATMER01. The sequence continues at coordinate 3,281,758 of CAVUHL010000003.1, forward strand.
GGGCAACGAACGTCGCTATTGCGGTCAGCTCATCTTGCGTGATGCCTTCGTTATCGAGGCTCCACGTGATGCTACGGCCGCTTCGAAGTTTGATCGAGTACCAAGGCCCATCTTGATTGAGGGAGTCGCTCCGCTCACCGTCAGGGATAGTCTCTAGAGACGCTATGTCTTGGAATGAGTGATGTAGCGTCGTCCATGACAGGTGTTGTTCTATTCCGTCCGGCCCGATGGTCTCCCACGAAAACAGATAGAACATCGGGGCTGCGGCGTAGACGATCAGAAGGAGTACTCCTTTGAACATGAAAAAGGCGCGATCGACAGGTCGGCCAGCGAAAGGATCGTATCGGCTCCCCGACGCTGCATCCTCGTGCTTCCACTTTCTTCTCAGAGGTCCCGTTATGAGTGGAAGGGTGACACTAGCCATCACGCCCACGGCAACGAAGTGAAACGCAAAAATGGGCCGAAGCACCCAAGGCCCATTCGTCCCACCCGGAGCGTCGGGGATGATCTGCGACTGAATGGCAGGCAGCATGAACCAATAGCACGCGCCCACTACCACAAGGATCGCGATGCTGATGCCCGCACGCTTGCCATCTGCTCGGCTGAAGTTGCGTGAGATGGCAGGAGTGCCTCTGTCAGACGTTGTCGTTCCATCTCGCACTGAAAAACCTCGATCAGCTAGGCGTTTCCAGTTCATTTGGGTTTGGGTAGTTCAGTATTGTTCTTTGGAGGTTGAACCTTCCGAAGTTCGTAGCGCGAAACTTCTTCATCGTCAAAGCTTGTCGGCGTCCCTTCTGCACTGGTGCCACTTCTCGTGGCCAATGTCAATGTCCCGTCTTCAATCTTGAAGATGGCGAAGACCACTGTGCCAATGGCATTGCTCGACGGTGGCGAACACTCTTTGATGGTGGCGTGCAACTGCTGCGGGTCGGTGCCCGCAGGCAGTGTGAATGCCGTCTTATACCAACCCGCGGAGTTACGATAGTGGAGAGAGTTACCCGCGATGGTGATGGAGCATTTGCCTCCCGCCCCTTCGCCTTCCCAATGGCCCTGGAGCGGTTTCAGTTCTTCCGCGAGCGGTGTCGGGGTGCCTGATTCTGCAGTGGATGTTGTCGGCTTGCTTGGGCAACCGGTGAACAAGGCCGCCAATGACAACGCCAATGCGCCCAACAGGAACGAATGGTTTGGTGATTTCTTCATAAGGTGTCGAATTGGGCGAGCGTGCGCATACGCCTAACAGCTTATTTTGAACGTCACCGCAAGCATCCCCTCACAAGTACCAAAGTTGCCAGACCGGGGCGCCCTGGAAGGGGGTGCCATCTCTTTGAGTCTTCTGGCTCTTTGAGAGCCATGTTACGCTTCTTTCTTAAGCGCGTCAAAATCATTGAGACTGGCGCATAGGGCTCCTCGGCAAGAGGGCGCCTCCTGAGGCTCTTGACCCTGGAGCCCACTCCACGGTTTATCCTTCCTTCCATGGAGACTCTCGATCGGCCCCTCCGTGCGGGGGAGCTGGCGCGGCGGACGGGTGTGAGCAAAGACACCCTCCGCTTCTACGAGCAGAAGGGGCTCCTCCCTCGGCCGCTGCGCCTGGCGAACAACTACCGCGCCTATCCGCCCGAGACAGTCGGGCGCGTGCTCTGGATCCGGCGTGTGCTGGCCGCGGGGTTCACCCTGGACGAGCTGGCGCGCATTCTCGCCCTGCGGGAGAGGGGCGGCATTCCCTGCCGGCAGGTACGGGACCTCGGCGCGGCGAAACTGGCCGAGATCGAGGAGCGCCTCCGCGATCTGGAGACGACGCGCGACCGCACCACCCACCATTTCCGGATCGAGCCCGACGGTGGCATCATCCAGGTCGAGACGAACGATGCTGCCGACGCGGAAAGCCGGCAGGCCATCCGAACCCATCTGACCGAGATCGGACGGGGGACTCTCTCCATAGATGAGTTTCAGGAGCCCGTTGTAAGCTTGGCCCGGGATGCTACGCCTGCGCGAGCGCAATGAATGGAAGCTCTTCGCCGTCCTGGCGAGGGCGGATCGCGCTCTGGCTGGCGTCTGGTGGACGGTGCTCGTGCTGCGCGGTCTTCTGCCCGCCCTGTTCGGCATCGCCATGGGCGTGCTGGTGGCCGCCGTCCAGCAGGGCACCGGGCTCGCGGCTCCGCTCACGTTCGCCGGGATCGTGTTCGTCCTGCTCCAGGTCCTCGCCCCTATTCATCAGGCGGTGAGCACGAACCTCGGGGACCGCACCGCGGCCTGGCTCTATGACCGCCTGACCGCGGCCTGCGTCCGCCCGCCCGGAATGGGCCATCTCGAAGATCCCAAGCTCACGAACGACCTCACGGTGGCCCGCGATTTCGATCTCGGGATGACCGCGCCTCCGCTCTCGATCTCGATGGACTTCATCGCCGGAAGCCTGGTCGAGATGATCGCCGGCCTCGCGTTCACCGTGGTGCTCGCGGGATATCGATGGTGGGCGGCTCTAGCCCTCGCCGTCGCATGGCTGGCGACGCACTGGCTGCTGCGCGAGAGCGCGGTCTGGCACGACCGCAACACCGAGCCGGTGCGGGCGGCGCAGCGCGACGCCGAATATGCCTATCGGCTCGCCGTCGATCCGCCGGCCGCGAAGGAGCTCCGCCTGTTCGGCCTCGCCGATTGGGTCCTCGACCGCTTCCTCGACCGCCGCACCCGCCTGCACAAGCTGCAGTACGAGGCCACGCGCCTGCGCGAAAAGCCCCTGCTGTGGAGCATGCTGCTCGTGATCGGCGCCAACGTCCTCGTGTTCTGGTCGCTCGCCGGCGCCGTTGCCGCCGGCCGGATCGGGCTCGGCGAGTTGGTGATCTATGCGCAGAGCGCGGTCGGCGCGTCGGCGATCGCGTTCGGCGGGCTCAACTGGGCGCTCGACAGCTCTTCGGCGCCGGTGGCCGCGGTGCTGCGCCTCGAGCCCGCCATGGAGGCCGGAGGAGCGATGCCTTCCGGAACCCGCGAGCCCGCCGACCTGCCGCTCCGGGAAATCCGCTTCCGCAACGTCACGTTCGCCTACCCTTCCGGCGGCGCTCCGGTGTTGGAGGGTTTCGATCTGTCGATCCCTGCCGGATCGTCTCTCGCCATCGTCGGCCAGAACGGCGCGGGCAAGACCACGCTCGCCAAGCTGCTGTGCCGGCTCTACGCCCCACAGGCCGGAGCGATCGAGATCGACGGGATCGACCTGCGCGATCTCGATCTTGCCGCGTGGCGGAAACGAATCACCGCCGTCTTCCAGGACTTCATCCGCTTCGAGCTGCCGCTGCGCGAAAACGTAGCCCCTGCCAGGAACGCGCCGGACGATGCTGTCCTCGCCGCGCTTTCGGAGGCCGGCGCCGCGGATCTCGCGAGCCTCGACACCGTGCTGGCGCGCGGCTACGAGGGAGGCACCGATCTGTCGGGCGGACAATGGCAGCGCGTCGCTCTCGCCCGCGCGCTGTGCGCGGTGCGGCTCGGCGCCGGGGTCGTGCTGCTCGACGAGCCCACCGCGCAGCTCGACGTGCGCGGCGAGGCCGAGATCTTCGACCGCATCCTCGCCGCCACCCGGCACTGCACGACCGTCCTCATCTCGCACCGCTTCTCGACGGTGCGCCACGCCGACCGCATCTGCGTGCTGGAGCACGGCAGGGTGATCGAACTCGGAACCCACGAGGAGCTGATGGCGCTCGGCGGCCGCTACCGGACGATGTTCGATCTCCAGGCCCAACGTTTCACGGCAGAGGACGAGGAGGGAATCGTCTATGACGTCCTCTCCTGACAGCGGCCTGCCGCCCGCGCTGCCGTCCATGTGGCGGCTGTGCAAGCTCGGATATCGCCACGAGCCCGGCCTCATGCTCGCGGCGTTCGTGCTGTCGCTGCTGGCGGCGCTGCCTGACGCGTTGATCGCCTGGTGGCTCGCGCTGCTCGGCAAGGGCGTGCTCGGGCATGACACGAGGATCGTGCGCATCGCTGCGCTCGCGCTCGGTATTTCGGCCGCGGCCACGTGGCTGCTGCACACGATCAGCGTCCGTGTCCAGCACCGCTTCCGCGACAAGGTGACGATCGCGCTCGAAGCCCACGTGGCACGGCTGCAGGCGTCGGTGGCCACCATCGCCCACCAGGAGCGCCCCGACTATCTCGACCGGCTCTCGGTGCTGCGCGATCAGATGTTCGTGCTCGATCACATGTATATGTCGGTTTTCTCCACCAGCGGATGGCTGCTGCGGCTCGGCGTCACGATCGCCCTGCTCGCCGCGATCCATCCGGCGCTCGTGCTGCTCGCCGTCTTCGCGCTGCCCACCGTGCTCACCTCGACCTGGCGGCCTGCGGTGGAGCGCGGCGCGCAGGAGAGCGGAGCCCCGGCGAGCCGGCTCGCGCGCCATCTCTTCGCCCTGGCCACCACCGCCGCACCCGGCAAGGAGGTGCGAGTCACCGGGATCGGCGGGCGGCTCGCCAACGAGCGCCGGGAGGCCTGGGAGCGCTGGTATGGGCCGGTTGCCGGCGCCCGCTGGGGCTCGGCCGCGTGGCATGCGCTCGCCTGGACCGTGTTCGGAAGCGCCTGGGCCGGCGCGGTGGCCTTCGTCTCGGCGGGGCTCCGAGCCCCTGCGGCCGACGTGCTGCTCGTCCTCGCGGCCGGCGCGCGCCTGTCCGCGTACATCGGCGCCACGGTCAGCGAGATCGGCTTCCTGCGGGGCATATGGATGGATGGCTCGCGGCGCCTCGCATGGCTGGAGGATTACGCGGCATCCCTGGTCGTGAATGCGGACCTGCCCGTGCCGCGGCAACTGCGGCAGGGGATCCGTTTCGATCACATTTCTTTCGCCTACCCCGGCACCGAGCGTCTCGTGCTGGAGGACGTGACGCTCGAGCTGCCCGCGGGCACCGTCGTCGCGATCGTGGGAGAGAACGGCGCCGGCAAGACCACGCTCGTCAAACTGCTCGCCAAGCTCTACGAGCCCACGTCGGGCGTGATCCTCGTGGACGGACAGCCGCTGGCACGCATGCGCGCCGACGAGTGGTGCGAGCGCCTCGCCGGCGCTTTCCAGGACTTCTTCCGCTTCGAGCTCCCGGCGCGTCAATCCATCGGCCTCGGGGACGTTCCCCGGATGGGCGAGGAGCCGGCCGTCGTCCGCGCCGTGGAGCGCGCGGGGGCGGGCGACGTGGTCGCGCGGTGGCCGGCCGGGCTCGACACGCAGCTCGGCCCCACCTGGCCCGGCGGCGTGGACGTGTCCTTCGGCCAGTGGCAGAAGCTCGCGCTGGCCCGCGGCTTCATGCGCGACCATCCGCTCCTTCTCGTGCTCGACGAACCCACGGCCGCGCTCGACGCGGAGACCGAGCACGCGCTCTTCGAGCGCTGGGCCGCCTCCGCGCATCGGGATGTCACCGCCGCCGACGGGCGCATCACGGTCCTCGTCTCCCACCGCTTCAGCACGGTCCGCATGGCCGATCTCATCGTCGTGCTCGACGGCGCACGCGTCGCCGAGGTCGGCACGCATGAAGATCTCCTCGCCAAAGGCGGGCAGTACGCCGAGCTGTATGGGATTCAGGCGGCGGCGTACCGGTGAGCGAATCCACGGCCATGCTCGGTGCCTTCGTCGTCGCAAAGAGCGTCTTCTTCGCTGCACACAACGCTTGCTGCCCTTCAGCGAAGCACTACCTCGGCTCCAGGCACACGAAGATCCTGTCGCTCCAGGCGATCCGAGGCTCGCTGATACCTATCCTTGTCGCAAGGATCTCCTTCTCTGCGCCAAATAGACCTATCCGCGTCTCATATCTCGCGCGAAGTGTCACAGAGATACCTGTCTTTGTCGCAATGAAACCAATCCCCGCTGCACAGCAGCCTTGTCACGAGAGATCTCCTCTATAAACCGTGACAATGCTCCGCTGAATGACGCCACTGGATCGAAGAGATGCGACAAATTGGGCGAGAGAAGAGTCCGGAAGTCTCTCTATTGCGACATACAGTGCCGAACGAGAGACAATGATGGGAAGTGGTGCGACAGGAGATCGGCGAGATGCTTCATGTCTCTCAGTTGTGGCGACAAGGAAAGATGGCGCGTTGGAGTTTCTTTTGATCGATGCGACACCATGCCCCTCCCTGAACCGGGGAAGACGAGCCCGACAGGATTTTACTGAGGGAAAGGCGCAATCCCTCGGTTCTGTGCGACATGTTGCGCGCTTGGCGAGCCGCGGAGAGGGAGTTGTGCGACAGATGAGAAGATCTCTGCGACAATTTATGTCCCAACCGTGGGTCAGGAGGATCTCCCTCCCAGTCAAGCGGGTCCGTCGAGCTTGACCGTCCCCGCCGCCCCGTCCATCGTCACCACCTGTCCGGTCTGGAGGGCCGAGGTGAGCCCGAGGATGCCCACGATCGTGGGGATGCCCATCTCCCGCGCGACGATCGCCGAGTGGGAGAGGATGCTGCCTCTCTCGATCAGGAGCCCGGAAACCGAGGGATAGAGCGGCACCCAGCCGGGATCGGTGCGCTCGGCCACCAGGATCTCTCCTTCCAGGCGGGCGTCTTCGGAGGGGGTGCGGATCACCTTGACAGGCTTCGTCACCACCCCCGGCGAGCAGCCGATGCCACGGAGGAGGCCGTCTTCGCTCACGATCACCGGACGCGGACGGCCTTGGAAACGGTTGCGGTGGTACGGGAGGCCAAAGGTTTCGAAACGGTCGGCGGGCATGCGGTCGGCTTCACGGCGGTAGGCGTCGAACTCCTCACGGCGAAGGGCGACGAGGGCCTTGAGGTTGATCGTAACGGCGCGGCCCCGGGTGTAGTCCCAGACCTCGTCCAAGGTCAAATAGAAAATATCCTGGGGTGCGTCGAGGATGCCTTCCTCCGTGAAGTGCTCCCCTACCGCCCTGAGGATCTCGCGGAGCACGCCGTAGATGCGGGTGCGTGCGAAGCGCATGTTTTCGCGGTTCTTCACTCCCAGGCGGGCGTTGTTGAGGACGCGGCGGAAGATGGCGGCGCGGGGGAGGAGGCCGCCCTTCTTGCGGATGGCTTCGAAGGCGCGGGCCTCGGCCTCTCTCCGGATGCGCTGCTCGCGCTCTCCGATCACCGAGAGGTCCAGGGCAGAGGGATCGCCCGTGATGTAGTTGCGGAGAATTTGATAGACGAAGGCGGGACGGTCCTTGACCGAGGGCTCTTCCAGCTTCAGCTCGTTGACGCCGCGGAAGCCATAAAGGTCCAGATAGCGGCGGATCTCCGCTCCGAATTCCGGGAAACGCGCGGGGACTTCGGGGACCAGATCTTCGGGCGAGCGCTCCAGGAGGAGCTGCCGCAGCTCGGGCATCTCCCTCGCCTGGGCGGCGAGCCGGAGGAGCATGCGCGTGGGCTCGGTGCTCTCGATGCCGCCCTCCCCCACGATCAGGTCGTTCTGGAGCGAGCCCGCTTCGTCTCCGCACCAGTTGGCGCAGAGCTTCTTGAGGGTGCCGTAGAAGACCATCACGAAGAAGTCGTTGATGATCGGTGCCTTCCATTGCCAGAGGAGCTTCTCCTCCATCTCGCGGTAGAGGGCGCCCAGCTCGTGCGGGGCCATGGTGCGGAAGTCGAGGGCGGACCAGCGCTCGTAATGCTCGCGGAAGTGCGCCTGGAAATCGCTCACGATCGTGCGGATGCGCAGGAAGTTGAGCGTCGAGCGGCCTACCAGCCGGAGCAGCGCCGGCAGCTCGCGGGTGTAGCGCTGGACTCCGGTGATCGGAGCGGGTTCTTCTTGAAGACCCTCGCGGACGCCCATCATGGATTCCATGAAGGCCTTGTTGTAGTTGAAGCCCGGGAAGAGGCGTACGAGGCGGTACCAGTTGAAAAGGTTGTAATAGACCTGTCCGCGGAACAGGCCGAGCATGTTGTCGAAGACGTCGCGGTTGGCTCGCACGGTTGAGGCGTCGATGCCCATGACCTCCGCGAAGCAGTGATAGACGATCGAGTACGCCCGGCGGATGAAGCTGAAGGTCATGGGCGAGGTGACGCCCGAATAGCTTTCGATGATGTTGGAGTTGTCCCAGAGCAGGCGGTGGCCCGCGGCAGGGCCCAACTCTTCCACTGTTGTCACCGGCCTTGCCTGGAGCAGGAAAAGCTTGCCGGTACGGTCCACGGCGAACTCGATGTCCTGCGGCCGGCGGAAGCGGCGCTCCAGGTCGAGCCCGGCCGTTACCAGCTCTTTCACCTGTTCGGGCGTAAGGCTTGGAACCTCTCGCATCTCGGGAGGGACTTCAGTCCGCAGCAGCCCGCCGCCCGCTGCCTCGTTCAGGATCATGCGCTCGCTTTTGACGGCGATCTGCTCGCGGATTTCGAGGGTCTCCTTATCCACGGTGAACGTGTCGGCATCGAGGCCGACGCTCACCAGCCCTTCGCCCGCTCCCCAGAGCGAAGAGACGACGGCTTCGTAGACGTTGCCATCGTTGGGGTTCGCGGTAAAGAGCACGCCGGCCGCATGGGCATCCACCATGCGCTGGACGACGACCGCCACGGCGATGTTGTCGAGAGAGATACCCTTGGCGCGCCGGTAGGCGAGCGCCCGCTCGTTGTAGGCCGAGGCCCAGACGCGGCGGATGGCATCGAAGAGATTTTCCCAACCCTTTATGTAAAGGAAGCTGTCGTGGAGACCGGCGAAGGACTCGCCCGCGGCATCCTCCCCCGCTGCCGAGGAGCGGACGGCCACATAGGCGTCGTCAGGGATGCGGAGGGCGTGTGCACGCTCCACCTCCCGTTCCAGCTCGGGCGGGATGGGAACGTTTGCGATCCCGGGACCCTGGATCCCCTTGACCACTTCGTGGAAAGCGCGGGTGGTGATTGCGTACCAGGGCGGGACCGAAAGCCCCAGGGCTTCGAGGCGCGCCAGGTTGGCGGCCTTGCCTCCCAGGATTAGAGGATTTGACAAGGCTTCGTTGGGGTCGGTGATGACGAGAGGGGGGCCCTCACCCCCCGGCCCCCTCTCCCGGTCCACCCAAGCACGCCCTCCCCGGGAGAGGGGGAGACTTGCGTCGAAGTTTGTCATTGGAGGGCGACTCCGAATTTGCGGGCTATCTCGACGGCTAGGATGAGATCGAAGGCGATGATGTACATGCCGGCGTAGGTTTCCATTCTCTTGGCGGTCTTGCGGTTGGTTTGGCGGCGGTATTGGAAGAAGCCGGTCAGGGAGACTAGGAAGAGCAGGACCAGGGCGGCGTAGAACCAGGGCGAGAGGCCCAGGTGCCAGCCCACGAGGGAGACTAGCCCGGTATCGATCACACGGATCAGGAGGACTACATAGGCGGCTCCGTAGGTGCCGAAGATGCGGGTGTAGGTCTCCACTCCTTCGATCTCGTCCTCTGGCGCGCGGATCTTGCGCGAGACTTCCCAATTGAAAGTTACGAAGAAGCCCACCCAGGCGTACATCCAATACCAGGGCGGCGCCTCCCACGGCCAGCGGCCGGTCGCGAAGCTGAAGACCAGCAGCGAGAGCAGCGGCATGATCAGCATGTGGCTCGTGGCATAGATCAGGAAATGTTTCTTGAGCCAGTCCCGGACGAAGAACTCCTTGAGCATCAGCAGCGAGAAGAGGAACGCCATGGCCCAGGCTGCCAGGGTGGCAGGTCCACGCCAGGCGGATAGCGCAATTTCCAGGGCAATGGCGATCCCGCCCAGGATCTTGAGATCGCACAGGGTGATGACGCCGCTCTGCAGGATTCGATGGGGATAGTGCCGGAGATCCTCGGCGTAATCCTTGTGCTCGTCGAACACACGCAGGTGGAAGAAGAAAAGGAACAGCGTCAAGCCCCCGAGCAGCGAGGTGATGTCATAGTGCATCGGGCGGCCGGGCTCGGTGAGCGTGCGGGCGAGGAACTGGCTCGATGAGTAGTACGCGAAGATCAGCACCCCGTGGCTGAGCACGGGGAATCGCTCCGCGAGGTAGGCGGAGAGCCTTCGGGGGAAGGGGGCGGCGGGGGTTAAAGCCCTCACCCCCGGCCCCTCTCCCGGCCGCACGCCCGGACCCCCGGGAGAGGGGAGGCCTCTAGATCCAACTTCATATCCATCTGCGGCTTATCCGGAGTAGAAGCTTCGAGCCAAGTACGGCGATAATGGTCGATCTTGCGCTCCCCCCTCTCCCGGGGGTCCGGGCGTGCGGCCGGGAGAGGGGCTGGGGGTGAGGGCTTCATAGCCGCTCCTTCAACCGCCCGTAATCGATCTTGCTGTTGTGCCGGGGATCGACCGGCAACGGCTTGCGGGTGAGCCGGATCTCATCCACGGCCTGCCCCGCCGTGGCGAGCCGGGCATGGATATCGTTCTTCAGCTCCTCCCCCGCTTCCGTCTCGATCAACAGGACCACCCGCTCCTCCAGCCCCATGGCCGCAGCCCTCCGGATTCGGGGATCTCCTCCCTGGGCTGCCTGCTCGACGAGCTGCGGATGAACGAGATCGCCTCCGCGGCGGATCGTTGAATGGACTCGCCCGGCGATCCAGAAGCGGCCCTGGCTGTCGAAATAGCCGGTGTCGCCCATTCGGTGCCAGATGGTGCCGTCCGCTTCAGTGATCTTGTTCTCCTTCACGGCCTTGGGATTGCGGTAGTAGTCGCGGCAGACGTGGTCCCCCGTCACCACGAGCTCGCCGATCTCCCCCTGCGGCAGCTCGCGGACTTGCTCGTCGCCGATGCGGATCACCTTGGCGCGGATGCGCTCGATGGGCTTCCCGGCGCAGAAGCCCGGGCCTTTCAACTCCAGGCGCTCTTCGGCTGAGAGATGGGCCACGGGCTCGGCTTCGGTGGAGCCGTAGGCCACGAGGATCTCGGTGCCTGGGAAGGCACGGCGCCAGGCCATGAGCTGCGCATCGGAGACCGGGGCTCCTCCGGTGAGGATGCGCCGGAGGCCAGGGCTTTTTCCTGTGGCAGCGAGACGGTCGAAGAACGGGGGCGAGGCCGTGCACGTCGTCACTCCGTGCTCGCTCATCTGGCGGAGGATCGCGGCGGCATCGACCTGGTCCACCCGGCGGAAGTCCATGGTTGGCACGACCGAGGGCACTCCAACTGCCAGGTTGTTCAGCGCGAAGACGGGGAACATGGGCATGTCCACGTCTCCCTCCTTGGCGGGAAACTCGGCGGCGAGGGCCCGGTGCTGCGCCAGAAGGAAACGATGGGTACGGTTCGCTCCCTTGGGCTCGCCGCTCGATCCGCTGGTGAAGGTAATCAGCGCCGGATCGTCCGGCTGCGAGGGGTGGACTGCGCCGTCTCCCACGGAAGCTTCGATCTCGGAGAGGGTGCGGCGGGCGGGGATGGGGCCGAGGCGCTTGCCCGTTGTCACGGTAATCGGAAACCTACCTGAAAGCAGGCGAAGCACGTGGCTTCTGGGGATGCCCAGCCAAGCCCGCGGTTCCGCGAATGCCGCGAAGGATGCAATCTGCTTCCAGCCAATCCAGGGGTCTACGAACACCGCGATAGCTCCGAGATCGAGCAGCGCCAGCATGGCGACGTAAAGGTCGATCGACATGGGGATCATGACGATCGCCCGGTCCCCCGGCTGCAATCCCTCCCTTTGAAGGCCGGCCGACGCCCGGTCGATGCGCTCGCGCAGGGCGGAAAACGTGATCGATTCCCTGCCCAGGATCAGAGCCGGGCGGTCCGGGTGGCGCCTAGCCACGCCGGTGAGGATGGAGAGGACGTTCATGCGAGCCGGTACAGATGATAGTTCCGCATCACCCGCCCCGTGCCGCCGTCCATCTCGCCCGAGGGGTTGCCTTCGCGGAACAGGCAATGGTTGGCGAAGCGGTAGCCTTTCTCGCGCGCGATCCGGTGCCCCTGGCCCATGAGGGCGGCTCCCAGGCCAGCTCGGCGGTGCTCGGGCAGGACGCCGACGGTCTTCATGTTCACCGCGTCGGCCTCGTTGCGATGAAGGAAGAAGCGCAGCAGCGCGAAGGGGTTCCGCCGGCCGCGCATCGCGGCCACGGCGCGGAATCGGTCGGGGAAGGCGAAGAGGAAGCCCACGTCCTCTCCGGCTGGGGATTGTGCGAACCAGACGAGGTCGGGATCGAGCAGGCTGCGTGCTCCGGCATAGAGGGCGAAGAATTCCTCCTCGGGGATGTCCGTGTAGAGGAAGTTGCGGGCGAAGATGCGGACCGAGATCGAGTAGATCGTCCTCAGCTCCTCGCGGAATCTGGTCGGATCAAGCCGGCGCAGCCGGTATCCCGCGGCGAGCGCCGCTTGCCGCTTGGGCTCCAGGAAGTCTGCCACGAGCCCGGCCTCCACCCGCTTGGAAAGATAGCGCTCCAGCACCGTGAAGCCGTGCGACTCCCAGAGCTCCGGATAGTACGGCGGGTTCCAGGGCTCCAGCAGGAAGGGCGGATCGTCCCAGGGGCCGGCGTTCAGCCGGTGCTTGTGCCAGGTGTCGCCGTCCATCGGGCCAATGATCGCGCCGGCCCCGGTCTCCCGCAACCAGGCGATGGAGACTTCGAAGAGCCGTGACACCGCTGCCTCGCTCCCGGGCAGGGCCTCGAAGAGGCCGAGCATTCCGAAGGGGAGGCCGTTCTCGTCCCTGAGCGTGGGCGAGCGGCGGGCCACGATCCTTGCCGAGGGGCGGCCACCTTCGAGCGCCACCCAGGCTCTCTGGGCTCCGGCGAATTCTTGACGAAACAGGCTGGCGAGCACGTCCTTGCGACGGTAGACCTCCGACGGAAGGCCGAGGAAGGCCTCCAGGTTGCGGTCGGCGGTGATCTCAAGCAGATTGACCGGCACGCGCCTCTACATCAGCGTCGCGCCGGGACGGCGGGAGAAGAAGGGCTTGAAGGCGAGGAGCCAGAGGCCGGAGTAGTCGCGCATGAGGCGCATGCGGAGGACTTCCACCAGGCGCGCCTCGGCCCCATCGCCGGAGAGCATGATCCCGTTCATCATGTGGCTGAAGCGCAAGAGGTACTCGTCGGCCAGGCGGGCGGTCTTGCGCGCACGGATGTAGATCGGCGACTCGCCCGTGATGGAGGTCTCGTCCATGATGCTCGTGATCTCCTGGGCCTCCTCGTTGACCAGCATCCGCAGCGCCGCGGCTTCCAGCAGGAACTGCTCCAGGCGGACGTCGTGCTCCCGTTTCCCGAAGACGCGCCGGAAGGCGACCACCTCGCGCGGCTCCAGGCGCAGGGGGAAGACGTCGGGCAGCAGCACGACCTTCTCAGGCTGCAGCTCCTGGCTGGTGTCGTGGAGCGCCTTGACCAGCCGCCGGTAGCCGTCGCCGAGGATGTCTTCCTTGTCGCCGATGTCGCCGCCATTGCCGACGGTCATCCTCGAAGAATCGGAGGAGGCGCTGAGGACGTGCTCGGCGGTGCCCAGGAACTCGGGGGGCGTGATGCGTACCGCCCCGGTGATCTTCTCGACCTGCTCGGGCCGGCCGGCGGTCAGGCGAGGCAGCAGCTCGCGCACGCGCTGGCGGATCTGGGCGATGTCCTCCAGCTTGAACTCCTCGCGCTGGAGCTGGCGCTCGAAGCGCTCGATGGCCTCGCGGAACTCCCCCAGCTCCAGGTCCAGCTCGCGGTCGACGGACACCTCGCGCTCCAGCTCGAAGACCCGCTGGTACTCGGCCACGATGCGCTGCTCTTCCTGCCCATAGAGCCGGTGGATGCGGTTCTTGAGGGCGAGGTTCGTGTCCTGGATGGCGAGGAGCAGCTCGGGCTCGAAGTAGAGGCTCCCGAGGCCGTGCTTGAGGTCGCGGTAGCGCCGGATGAGGCCATTCGTGTTGAGGTCTTCAAGCCCCTCGACGCGCGCGGCCTCGGCGCGGATGCTGTCGATGGCGGTGCGCTGCTCGCGGATCGCCTCGGCGCCGGGATGGGGGACGTCAACCTGGGCCCACAGGCCCTGGAAGATCTCCGAGAGGTGGCGGTAGTCGCTGAGCCGGGGCTCGCCGCCGCGGTCGTCCTCCTCTTCGCTCAGGCGGGCGAGGAGGAAGTCCACCTTGTCGAGGCGGTCGGGGTCCCAGCCGTTGCCGCGCTGGACGTAGAGATAGAACTTCACGAGCTGCGTGAGGATCTTCTCGTCATAGGAGCGCACTCGGCGGAAGAACTGGCGCAACAAGTCGGGGGTGACTCTGTTATCCTCCGCGTCGAGCGCCTCCATCAGGTCGGCCAGCCGCCGCTCGATCCCTTCAAGCCGGTTCCGGATCCGGTCGCTTTCGGAGGCATGCAGGCTCTGCGAGATCTCCTTCAGCCCGGCGTAGAGGTCCTGGAAGTCGGTGGAGTACGGATCTTCCATCCGCTGGAGAAGGCTCTTGTTGATGCTCTGGAGGAACTGGTGGAACGTCCACCCCGCCCGGAAACGGTGCGAGACGTCGGCGTAACGGCGGTGGAGAGCGCTGAGCTCTTGGACGGTCGCCATGTGATTTCCAATTCGCGAGAAGCTCTGAGGATATTACGACATGCCGATGGGAAAGGAAAACGTCCGGATCCTGATCCCGCAAGAGGATCTGGAGCGCCGGATCGCGGAGATGGCCGAGGAGATCAACCGCGACTTCGCACGGAGCGCGGCGGATCAGGGCGCTGATACGGACAGCCTGGTCTGTATCGGCGTCCTCAAGGGGTCGGTCTTCTTCCTCGTCGACCTGCTCAAGAAGCTGACGTTCCCGGTCAAGGTCGATTTCTTCCAGACCGCCAGCTACGGCAGCAGCATGACGGCCGGCGAGGTCCGCATCCGCAAGGACGTCGACCTCCCTATCCGCGGCAAGGACGTGCTGCTGATCGAGGACATCGTGGACACCGGCCACACCCTCCGTACGATCCTCGGACTGCTGCGCTTCCGCGGCGCGAAAAGCGTCCGCCTCTGCGCCCTGCTCGACAAGGCCGAGCGCCGGGAGGTGGACGTGCCGATCGACTACTGCGGCTTTACGATCGAAGATCTGTTCGTGGTGGGCTACGGGCTCGATTTCGACGAGCGCTACCGCAACCTCCCCTATATCGGCGTGCTGGAGATGGAGCAAGATACCGAACCTGACCCGCCTTCCCCTTCCTGAGGAGACCCGGATACTCATGCAATTCCTTCACACCGAAAGCGCCCCCAAGGCCATCGGCCCCTACTCTCAGGCTGTCGCCCTCGACGGCTGGCTCTATACCTCCGGCCAGGTCGCCATCGACCCCGCCACCGGCGAGCTGGTGGAGGGCGGCTTCGAGGCCCAGGCCCAGCGGGTGTTCGAAAACCTCCGCCAGGTTCTGGCGAGCGCCGGCTGCAACTTCCAGGACGTGGTCAAGGCCACGGTCTACGTGATTGACCTCGGCAACTTCCCGAAGCTGAACGCCATCTATGCCGAAATCATGGGAGAGCACCGGCCGGCCCGATCGACCGTGCAGGTCTCCGCGCTGCCGAAAGGGGCGATGGTGGAGATCGATCTGGTAGCCAAGATCCCGTCGGTTTGACCCTCAGTGCAGGGTCCGGCCCAGCCGGTCCCAACGGACCTGCCCCTTGTCCTCATCGTAGGACCAGTAGACCCACATCCGGGGGCCGCCCGTGACGAGGCTCCGCTCGACGGGACCGTGAAACCGGCTGTCGAGGCTGTAGTCCCGATTGTCGCCGAGCATGAAGTACTGCCCTGGGAGGACCACGAAAGGCCCGAAGTGGTCCCGGCCCAGCGACGGGGGCATAAGGAGCGGATCCTGGTGAATGGCGTAGGGCTCGTCCTGCGGCTGGCCATTGATCAGGAGCCCCTTGTCCAGGATCTCGACCCGGTCGCCCGGCACCGCCACCACGCGGGCGACCTTTTCGACCGTCCCTTCCTCTTCGCGCCCCGGAATCACGTGCACGACCAGCTCGCCCCGGCGTGGCTCCCGGCTGCGATAGGTCCTCTTATCCACGTAGATGTGGTCGCCCTTGAGGATCGTCATCTCCATCGAAGACGCCGGGATCCTGTAGGACCGCCAGCCGTAGGTGCTGAACGCCCAAACACCGAGGTTCGCCACGACCGTGAACCCCACGACCCCGAGGAACAACAACAGGACGCGGCGGAGATAGGACGGACGGCTCATACCGGGCTCGGCACTCCCGCCACCCGCCGGATGCGCTCGATCGCCTCGTCCAACTGAGCTGCGCTGACATCCCGATGGGTCACGAAGCGAGCGTAATCGCGGGAAACCTGGCTCCCGAGCACGCCGCCTTCCTTCACCCGGGCGAGAAAGCCCGCGGCGCCTTCGGCAACCCGGCAGACCACAATGTTGGTCTGCACCGCGGCGGGATCGATCTCGACCCCCGGCAGCTCGGCGAGGGCGTGAGCGAGACGGGCCGCGTTCTCGTGGTCTTCGGCCAGGCGAGCAGGCCCCTTGCGGAGCGCGACCAGGCCGGCGGCGGCGATGCCTCCCACCTGGCGCATGCCGCCTCCGAACATCTTCCTCACCCTGCGGGCCTCCCGGATGAAGTCCCTCCGGCCGCAGAGGATCGAGCCGACCGGCGCGCCCAGCCCCTTGGACAGGCAGAACATCAGCGTGTCGAAGCCGGCAGCCAGGGCCGCGGCCGTCGTGCCCAGGGTGACCGCCGCGTTGAAGATACGGGCGCCATCCAGGTGGACAGGCAGGCCGTGCCGCCGCGCCACGTCCAGGAGCCGGTCCAGGTGGGGACGGTCGTAGACGAATCCCCCCGCGAGGTTGGCGGAGTTCTCGACCTCGAGCAGACCGGTGCGCGACTGCAGGGGCGGGTTCTCGCGGATCAGGGCTTCGACCTCGCCGGGGTCCAGGAGCCCACGAGGGGAATAGAGAGCGCGCGGGACCAGGCCGGAGAGGGCGGAGAGGGCGCCCATCTCGAACTGCAGGATGTGGCTCATCGCGTCACAGATCACCTCCTCGCCGGGCCTCGCGAGGAGGCGCAGGGCGATCTGGTTGCCCATGGTCCCCGTGGGGACGAAGAGGGCTGCCTCGAATCCAAGGAGGCCGGCGGACTCCTCCTCGAGGAGGTTGACCGTAGGGTCCTCGCCGTAGACGTCGTCCCCGACTTCGGCTTCCGCCATGGCCCGGCGCATCTCGGCGTCGGGGCGCGTGACTGTGTCGGAGCGCAGGTCGATCCACTCGCTCATGTCAGGTACTCCGTCAACAGCTCTTCCAGCAGCTCCGACTCCCCAGCCTCGACCACCGCCGTCATGGCCTCGCGGCTGCGCTCGTCGAGCGCCGGGATGACGGCGAGGTTGCCCTCGCGGGCCAGCGCGTCGAGGTCGTAGGTGGTCTCGTCCACCCAGCGGGCGGCGCGGTAGAAGCCCTGCCCCTGCTCCACCGACCGGCCGAGGCGCAGCCAGAGCTCCGCGATCAGGGCGAGGACTTCGCCGATGCGCCGGTTCTCCCTACCCACGATCGGAGCGCGTGGCAATGGGCGCGGCAGGAAGGGATCGAGCCCATGGCGGTGCGCCACGCGGGCGAAATCCCTCTCGGAAGGGGGCTCGCGGTGGAACACGGCTTCGAAGACCTCGTCAGGCTTTTCGAGCTCGTCAAGGAGACGGCGCCGGTCGGCCGGCACCAGCAGGGGCGTGACGGCTTGGGCGCAGCGCGCTCCCGAGGAGGCGAGACGGCGGCAGCCTTCATCCCAGAGCGAAGGGTCATCGGTCAGCCCGGGCACCAGCGGCCATGCGACCGAGGCTCCAGTCGGCAGCCGGTCGAGCTTGCCCATCTCTCCATCGAGCAGGACCGCGAGGAGATCGAAGACGAACGTCACCCCCTGGACTGACGGGATGCGCGACTCTTCCCCCGGGAAAAGGTGGACAAGCACCGGAGTGCCGTCCACGAGCCGGGCGGTCGCGAGGTCGTCCCGTACCCCGGCCCGCTTCGGCGGTACGGGCGGCAGGTAGAGGACGTCGTCGAGGGGGATGTCTGCCAGAGTCTCGATGGCGGGCCCGCGGCTTCCTTTGCGGCTCCAATCCCCCAGCCGGGCGGCTGCCAGATGGATCCACGGACGGTCCGGGGTCTCCCAGTTGCGGGGCACGTACCGTATCCAGAAACGGCCCGGCTCGGGGAGCTGCGACGCCGGCTTGGCGCGGGCAGCCGCCTCTGTGCTCAAGCCAGCCCCCTCGCGGCGAGCATGCGCTGGACGTACTTGGCGATCACGTCCACCTCCAGGTTCACCCGGTCGCCGGGCTCCAGGAGGGAGAGGGTCGTGACCTCCAGAGTGTGCGGGATGAGCGCCACTTCGAAACGGTCGGGAAGGAGGGCGGAGACAGTCAGGCTGACCCCGTCCACCGTGACCGAGCCCTTCTCCACCAGGTAAGGGGCAAGCTCGGGCGGGATCGAGAAGGCGAGCACCCGGTGATCTTCGAGATCGCGCCGGTCCACCAAGCGGGCGGTGCTATCCACGTGCCCCTGGACCATGTGGCCGCCAAGGGCATCACCCATGCGCAGCGCGGGCTCCAGGTTCACGTCGCTCCCCTGCTTGAGGCTTCCGAGGTTGGTGCGCGACAGGGTCTCGGGGGAAAGCTCGACGGTCGAGCAGGTCCCCGACAGCTCCGTGATGGTGAGGCAGACGCCGGACACGGAGAGGCTCGCGCCGATTTCCAGGCGCCGGCCCACCTCCTCGCTGTGTCCGATCACCAAACGGACGCCCCCCTGGCCCGACGGCGCCGGGTCTTCAATCAGGCGCCCACGCTCGACAACAATTCCTGTAAACACCCTTTGCGATACCCCATGAGGATGACGTCGCCGCCGCGTTGACGGGTTTCAATCCGCTCCAGCCGGGCCGCTCCGGCGAGCGAGGGGAAGCCTTCGCCTCCCAGCGGCCCCGGCGCCGACCGTCCACCGATCAGGAGGGGCGCGCAGTCGATTCCGATTCGATCGTAGAGGCCGGCGCGGACGAAGCTCGCGTGGACCTCGGCGCCCCCTTCCACGAGGACGCTCCGGATGCCGCGCTTGTGGAGGTCGGCCAGCACGGCGCCGGGCTCGACGGCGGGCAGCCCGATGATCCGGGCCCAGCGCTCCTCCAGAGCCTGACAGCGCTCCCGATCGGTCGATTCAGTGTATATCAGCACCGTCCCTTCCACCTGGAAGAGCCGCGCCTCTGGCGCAGTCCGCAGCCGGCGGTCGAGGACCACCCGCACGTTGGGCCGGCCAGCGAGCCCAAGCCGGCGGTCCAGCCTCGGGTTGTCGGCCAGGACGGTCCCGGACCCGACGAGGATCGCGTCGTGCTCCTCGCGCAAGGCCAGCCCCCAGCGGCGGCCGGCCGGAGACGAGATCCACTGGCTCTCGCCGGCCGCTGTGGCGATGCGGCCATCCAGGCTCATGGCCCACTTGAGGGTGACCGCGGGGCGGCCGAGCACGGCGGGGATCAGAAAGCGCAGGTTGAGGCGGACCGCCTCGTCGGCCAGGATGCCGTGCTCCACTTCCACCCCGGAAGCCTGGAGGCGCTCGAAGCCTCCGGCGGCGACGCGATGGGGGTCCCGGTGACAGGCCACGAGCCGGGAGATCCCGGCTGCCAGCACGGCGTCTACACAGGGAGGAGTCCGGCCGTGATGGTTGCAGGGCTCCAGGGTCACGTAGAGGGTGGCGCCCCGGGCACGGGAGCCAGCGGCGCGGAGGGCCTCGACCTCGGCATGAGGCCCTCCGACCTGCCGGTGCCAGCCGCGCCCCACGATCTCTTCCCCTTGGACCACGAGGGCGCCGACCATGGGGTTGGGTGACGTGCGGTAGCGCCCCCGGGCCGCCAGGAGGAGGGCCTTCCGGAGGAAATCAACCTGGAGGAAATCAGCCGAGGAGGGCAGAGGCGAACTCCCGCGGACGGAAATCCACCAGGTCGTCGGCCTTCTCCCCCACGCCAAGGTAAAGCACGGGCAGGCGCAGCTCCTTGGCGATGGCCACCACCATGCCGCCCTTGGCCGTGCCGTCCAGCTTGGCGAGGAGCACGCCGTCGATGGGCACGACCTGGCTGAAGGTCTTCGCCTGGGCCAGGGCGTTCTGGCCCGTGGTGGCGTCGAGCACCAGGATCGTCTGCTTCTGCCAGTTCGTGGCTTCGCGGTCGATCACCCGGCGGACTTTGCTCAGCTCGGCCATCAGGTGGTCCTTGGTGTGGAGGCGGCCCGCGGTGTCGACGATCAGGTTGTCGATCCGGCGCGCATTGGCCGCGTGGATGGCGTCATAGATCACGGCCCCGGGATCGGCGCCCTGGGCCTGGCGGATGACCTCGACGCCCAGGCGCTCCCCCCAGAGGGCGAGCTGCTCGATGGCCGCGGCGCGGAAGGTGTCGCCCGCGGCGAGCATGACCCGCTGCCCCTGCTGCTGGGAGCGCTTGGCGAGCTTGGCGATCGAGGTGGTCTTGCCCACCCCGTTGACCCCCACCACGAGGGTGAGGACCGGGCCTCTGCCCAGGAGCCGCGGCTTGGGCGCCTGAAAGAGAAGGTCGGCGATCTCGTCGGAGAGGATCTTGCGGAGGCGGGTGGCGCTGGTGGTCTGCTCCTTGAGGGCGTTCTTGCGCACGAGGGCCACGAGGCCGAGGGAGGTCTCGACGCCCATGTCCGCGCCGATCAGGACCTCCTCCAGGTATTCGAGTGTCGATTCGTCGAGAGCAGTCTCGCCTTTTACGGCGGAGGACACCTTCTCGATGATCTCGTTGTGAGTCATGAAGAGGCCGCGCTTGAGCTTCCCCCAGAAGTTCTTCTGCTCCTCTTCCTGTGGCGCCTGGGTCTCCGGCGCCAGCTCGAGGATCTCGCTTTTCTTGGGTTCGTCAGCCATAACGGAGGGATGATATCAGCCCCCGCCGGAGGGATGGGATCAGCTGAACAGTTCGTGGGTGAGCTGCTTGACCGCTTCGCCGAGGCTGGCGCGGGCCTGCGCCACGAGGGCGGGGTGCTTCTGGACCAGGGCCAGGGAGTAGCCGTCCGGCAGGGGGACGACATAGATGTGGATGCCGCGCTTCTCGATGTGCAGCACCCGCAGCCCGCCGAGGTCGTTGGCCGCGAGGAGCTTCTCGAAATGGCGGATGTAGATGCCCAGGTAGGCGCCGACCACCTTCATCTCGTGCGGGCTGAAGTCCGCGCAGGCGAGGTCCACCGTCTCGCCGGTGCCATCGAGGAAGATGGCGCCCAAGGCGTCTTTGTTGTTGGCCAGCAGGTTGGCGAGGACGTATTGGAACATCGAGGCGGGATTCTACCTTGAAGCCGCCGCTTTCGCTTGGATGACCTGTGAATCCGAGCGGCTCGGCCGCGGCCGGATCTCCCCGGCCTCGAACGCGCGCAGGAAGGCAGTGACGATCTTGGCGTCGAAACGGCTGCCGGTGAGCTTCTTGATCGTCTCCACCGCGTAGTCCAGGCTGAAGGCCTGCTGGTACGGCCGGTTCGTGGTGATGGCGTCGAACGTATCCGCCACGCCGATGATCCGGCCGTAGAGCGGGATCTGCTCGCCCTTGAGCCCGTCCGGATAGCCGCGGCCGTTCCAGGCCTCGTGATGCGAGCGGATGCCGGGCACCATCTCCTTGAGCTGCTCGATCGGCGTCATGATCTCGGCGCCGATCACGGTGTGCAGCTTCATCCTGTCGAACTCTTCCGCGGTGAGCTTGCCCTCCTTGAGGAGGACCTGGTCCTCGACGCCGATCTTGCCGACGTCGTGGAGGAGCCCGCTGATCCAGACCTTGTGCTGGACCTCCTCGGGGAGCTGCATGTAGCGCGCGATCGTGCGGCTGAAGGCCGCGACGCGCTCCGAGTGACCGCGGGTGTAGGGGTCCTTGGCGTCGATCGCAGCCACGAAGGCGCGCATGGAGCCGATGAAGAGCTCGCGGTTCTGCTGCGCCGCCTGCCGGAGCTGCTGGACATAGCGCTCGACATGGCCGCTCATCTGGTTGAAGTCTTCAGCCAGGTCCGCGAACTCGAAGGTCAGCCCCTGGGTCTCGATCTGGCCACCGAACTTGCCGGCCGCGATCTCGTGCGTGGTCTCGGCGAGCCGCTGGATGGGACGGGAGACCCAGCGCGCGGCCACGTAGGCGAACGAGAGCGCGAGGGCCACCAGGAGCACAGTCGAGAGCACGGTCTGATAGATCATCCGGTCGACCGCGGCGAACGCCGTGGAGAGCGGCTTCTGCACCACGACACCCCACCCGCTCGCCTCGACCGCGCTCACCTGCACCAGGATTTCCTGCGGGCCGTCGTCGGTGACGGCCTCGTACTCGCGGGTGAGGCTCACCGGCCGCTCCACGAACTGCGGCAGGACCGTCTTCTTGAGGACCTCCTCCTTGGCCGGATCGCTGCCGTCGGACCACAACACCTGGCCTTGGCGGTCGACCAGGAAGAGGGCGACACCCGCGCTCACCTCGGCGCCGAGGACCTCCTCCAGCGGCTGGAAGCGGATCAGGGCCATGACCACGAGGAGCTGGCCGTCGGCGCCCCGCAGCGGGATCGCCAGGGCAGCGAGCGGCTCGGCGGTCTTTCCCATGTCCACGAAGCGGTAGATCGGGTCGGACGACTTCTGCTGCCGGGCCTGCTGGAAGGCCTCGTCCATTGCCACGCGGGCGGGCGCTCCCAGGTTCCCTGGGGCGAGCAGGGGGCCGCCGCCGCTCTCGTCCACGATGCGCAGCGCTATGAGGCCTTCGCTTTCGAGCACGAACCGCTTCAGGTGGCCGCTCACCCAGGGCTCGCGCAGGCGGTCGTCCATGCGGGTGGCGCCCGGCGCGACCAGGAGCCCGGCGCCCAGCTCGCGGAGCGGACGCTGCACCGTCTCCAGGTAGGCGGAAACTTCCTTGGCGAGCACGCCGGCCTTGCGGATCAGGAAGTCGCGCTCGGAGTTGCGCAGAACCTCCTCGTTTTTCTGGATGAGCAGAAAGCTGCTGATCAGCAGCGGGATGATGCCGGAGAGCAGCAGCACCAGAAGGAGGGCGTGCCGCACCTTCAGTCTGCGAAGAAAGCTTCGGCCTTGCGTCGTCATTCTTTCATCGGGCTCGTTACAACTCGTCGGATTATATCCGATTGTCGATGAAACCTCTAAGCTCCTCGGCCACCACGTCCATCCCGATCCCCTCGGCCATTCTCCCTTGGCCAAGCGCGGCGGGAAGAACCCAGGTCAGCCCGGACTCCCGCGCCTTCTTGTCGCGCGCCATCAGGGAAATCAGCTCGCCGGGATCGAGGGGCGGGAGCGGGGGCAGTCCGAAGCGGCCGAGTAGGTCCGAGAGGCGGCGGGCGAAGGCGGGGTCGAGGCCTTCGCGGACGGCAAGGCGCAGGGCGAAAAGGATGCCGTAGCCCACCGCCTCGCCATGCCGGAGCCCCGAGTAGCCGCAGGCAGACTCGATGGCGTGGCCGAGGGTATGGCCAAAGTTGAGCAACCGCCGGTCTCCCTGTTCGGTGGGATCGCGCTCGACCACCCCGATCTTGGCCGCGGCCGCCGCGGCAACCACGGGATCCAGCTCGGCCGCGTCGCCAGATAGGAGAAGGTCGAGCCGCTCCTCCACCCGGGCCAGGAGATCGGGATCGAGGAGCGCGGCCATCTTGACCACCTCGACGAGCCCGGAGCGCAGCTCTTCCCGGGGCAGGGTCGGCAGGACCGAGGTGTCGCAGACCACGAAGGCAGGGTGATGGAAGAGGCCGACCGTGTTCTTGCCGCCGGGGAGGTCCACCCCGGTCTTGCCGCCGATCGCGGCGTCCACCTGGGCGAGGAGGGTGGTAGGGATCTGCGTGAAGGAGATACCGCGCAGGAAGCAACCGGCGGCGAAGCCCGCCAGATCGCCAACGCTGCCGCCGCCGAACGCGACCACCCGGCTGTCGCGCTTGCCGCCGGCCTCCAGCATGGCATTCCAGAGCCGCTCGGCCGAGGAAACCGTCTTGGCAGGCTCCCCCTCCTCCACTTCCAAGACCACCCACCGCCCCGCATTGGACCGAAGCGGCTCCAGCCGCGAGCCGTGCAGCCCGAGCACCCTCGGCGTGCTGACGAGGAAGACTGTCCGTCCGGAGAGCCACCCGGCAAGCTGGCCGTGAGCGGAGGCCAGGGCGTCCTTCCCCACCAGCACGGGGGTGGAGCCGGACGGGTGGCGGAGGATCACTCCTTTTCCTTCACCACTGCGATCCCCAGCTCGTCGAGCTGCTTGGGATCGACCTCGGACGGTGCATCGGTCATGAGGTCGGTGGCCGAAGCGGTCTTGGGGAAGGCGATCACGTCGCGGATGGTGTTCAGACCGGCGAGGAGCATCACGAGGCGGTCCAGGCCCAGGGCGAGGCCGCCGTGTGGCGGCGCGCCGTAGCGCAGCGCTTCCAGGAAGAAGCCGAAGCGGGCCTCGGCCTCTTCGGCGCCGATGCCGAGCAGGCGGAACATCCGGCTTTGCACCTCCGTGTCGTGGATTCGGATCGAGCCGCCGCCCAGCTCGATTCCGTTGAGCACCACGTCGTAGGCCCGCGAGCGGACCGCACCGGGATCGCTGTCCAGCTTGTCCAGGTCCCGGGGGTCCGGGCTCGTGAACGGGTGGTGGGTCGAGTACCAGCGGCCCTCCTCCTCGTTCCACTCCAGCAGGGGAAACTCGGTTACCCACAGGAACTCGTGCCTGCCCTGTGGGATCAGCTTGTAGTGCCTGGCCAGCTCCAGCCGAAGTGTGCCGAGCGCATTGGCCGCCACGGATGCGGGACCGGCGACGATCAGCGCGAGCCCGCCCTCCTCCAGGCCGAGAGCCTCGGCCGCGCCTTCCAGCTCTGCCTGGGTCAGAGCGTTCTTCACCTGGAAGACGATCTCCCCCGCCTTCCTCCTCAAGGTGAGGACGCCCGCGGCGCCGTTCCGGCGGGCGATCTCGACCCAGCCGTCCACCTCCTTGCGGCTCGCCTCGGCGGCCCCGGGCACTGCAAAGCCGCGGATTGCAGGCGCTTCCTGGAAGCCCCGGAAGGCGCTGCCGCGCAGGAGACCGGTGAGGTCCGCGATCTCCAGCCCGAAACGCAGGTCGGGCCGGTCGCTGCCGTAGCGCGCCATGGCCTCGGCGTAGGTCATACGCGGGAAGGGCGACGGCGGCTGGATTCCACCGAGCGGGAAGATGCGGTGGAAGAGCCCCTCGATCAGCTCGTAGACGTCCTCCTCCGTGGGAAAGGACATCTCCACGTCGATCTGGGTGAACTCCAGCTGGCGGTCGGCGCGCAGGGCCTCGTCGCGGAAGCAGCGGGCAATTTGAACATAGCGCTCGAACCCGGAGACCATGAGGATCTGCTTGAAGAGCTGCGGCGATTGTGGAAGAGCGTAGAAGCTGCCCCGGCGCGCCCGCGAGGGCACCAGGAAGTCGCGCGCGCCTTCGGGGGTGGACCGGGTGAGGATCGGCGTCTCCACGTCCACGAAGTCGTGCTCGTGGAAATACCGGCGGACCTCCATCGTCACCTTGTCGCGCAGGAGGAGGTTGCGTTGCAGCTCCTGCCGGCGGAGGTCGAGGTAGCGGTAGCGCAGGCGGACCTCTTCGGAGACCTCGGCCTTGCCGTCCAAAGCAAAGGGGAGCGGCTCGGAGCGCGACAGCACCTGGGCGTTGCGGGCGATCACCTCGACCTCGCCGGTGGGCAGGTCGCGGTTCACGTTCTCGGGCGCGCGGCGGACCACGTCTCCCTCGACCTCCACGACCCACTCGTTGCGCACGGGATCGAGGACCCGCGCCGCCTCGGGCTCGTACTCGGGCGTCACCACGACCTGCACGATGCCGCTGCGGTCGCGGAGGTTCAGGAAGATGACGCCGCCATGATCGCGCCGCCGCTGCACCCACGCCTGCAGGCGCACCCGGGTGCCGACATCCTCCCCCGTGATCGTCCCTGCTCCCCGCCGCTTCAGAGTCTCAGCCATATCCCTTCATTCCTGCGGGAAGATCCCGCGGTATTGCTCTTTCAGTTGGGCGTAGCGCGCGGCCGTGTCGGAGATGCGCTGCGTCTCCTCCTCCGTGAGAGGCCGGACGGGCCGCGCCGGGATGCCCAGGGCGAGATGCCCGGCCGGGATCCGATGCCCCGGCGCCACCACGGCTCCGGCGCCCACCATGGCGCCACGCTCGATGACCGCTCCGTCGAGGACGCGGGCGCCGATGCCGATCAGCACGCCATCCTCCACCGTGCAACCGTGGACGACCGCGCTGTGCCCCACCACCACCCCCTCGCCGATGACGAGGCGGTGATGAAGGTGGGCGACGTGCAGCACCGTGCCGTCCTGGATGTTCGTCCGCGCCCCGATGCGGATGGAGTTGACGTCGCCCCGCGCCACGGTGTGAAACCAGAAGGAGACGTCGTCCCCAAGCTCCACGTCGCCCACGACGTAAGCTCCCGGCGCGATGAAGACCCGGGCCCCCAGTTTGGGAAGGATGCCCTGGAACGGATGGATCGGCATGACGAGCGCCGGCCCTTGGGGGCCGACTCCCGAAGCATGGCATAAAATCCGCCGGTGTCCAAAGCAATCGACGCCGTGATCCCCGCTCTCAATGAGGAGCGCTCACTTCCCAAAGTCCTCGCCGACATCCCCCGGCCGCCAGTTCGCAGGGTCGTAGTGGCAGACAACGGCTCCACGGATGGCACCGCGCGGGTGGCCCGCGAGGGCGGAGCCGAGGTCATCCCCGCGCCCCGGCGGGGATACGGCAGCGCCTGCCTGGCCGGGCTCGACCATGTGCGCCGCACGGGGCCTCCGGACATCGTAGTGTTCGTGGATGCCGACTGGTCGGATCATGCCGAGGAGCTGCCCAGCCTGATCGCCCCGATCCTGGCCGGCAAGGCTGACCTGGTGATCGGCTCGCGCATCCTGGGCCGGCGCGAGCCCGGCGCCCTGCTTCCCCAGGCGCGGGCCGGCAACCTCGTCGCCTGCGCGATGATCCGTCTCCTCTACGGCCACCGCTTCACCGACCTCGGGCCCTTCCGGGCGATCCGTTGGGAGGCTTTGGAGCGGCTGAAGATGTCCGACCCGAACTTCGGCTGGACGGCCGAGATGCAGGTCAAGGCGCTGCGCCACGGGCTCCGCTGTACCGAGGTACCGGTCTCCTACCGCCGCCGGGTTGGCGTCTCCAAGATCACCGGCACCGTGTCGGGGACGGTCCGCGCCGGCTATAAGATCCTCTGGACCGTTCTGCGTTACAGCAAAGGGAAGAGATGACAGAGCCCGTCCGCATCGAAACCGAGATCGAGGTGCGCTATGCCGAGACCGACCAGATGGGCGTGGTCCATCATGCCAACTACGTGGTCTGGTTCGAGCTCGCCCGCACCCGCCTCTGCGCCGTGTCAGGCTTCCACTACGCGGACATCGAGAAGATGGGCTATCTCCTCATGGTGACCGGCGTCCAGGCCTCCTATCGGAGGCCGGCGCGCTACGGCGACACGGTGAAGGTGGCCTGCTGGAACGACCGCCTGGGGAGCCGGGGCCTTCACTTCGCCTACGAGGTCCGCAAAGGGGACGAGGTCCTGGTCACGGGCGCCACCGAGCACATCTGGGTCGAGACGGCCTCGGGCAAGCCGTGCCGCATGCCCGAGCCGCTCCGGGAGCCCTTCCGGAAATTGGCCGGACTCCCGCCGGGTTGATTTTTACAGCCCCATTACAACTGCATCCGGGGGGGCGTGCTAGATTTTGGAAGGATGCTGCCGGGCGGCGGCAAGTCCTTTGCCATGAATAAAAAACTCCTGATCCGCGGCGCTCTTCTGCTCCTCGCCCTGGTGGCGGGCTACCTCCTCGTCACCACCGGTGGGGAGGACTCCGAATCCGGACAGGGACCTGGCGGGGGGGGCGGCGGCATGGCCCGGGGAGGCGGTCCTGGCGGAGGCGGCTTCGGCCCGGCCTCGGTCGAGGTCGCCTCGGTAAGCCGCGGCGACTTCGTGGCCAGCGCCGAGTTCGTCGGCACCCTGCAAGCCAGGGCCACGGCCGACCTCTACGCCAAGCTCAACGGCCAGCTCCAGGAGATGCGGGTGAATACCGGCGACCGCGTGAGCGCCGGCCAGGTGCTCGCGCGCATCGATCCCGGCGAGTTGAACGAACGGGTGCAGCAGGCCCAGGCAGCCCAGCGCATGGCCGAGGCCACCCTGGGCGAGCGCAGGGCAGCCCTGGGCATTGCCCGCTCCACGGCCGAGCGCACCCGCGCCCTCTTCGAGCAGCAGCTCGTGTCCCAGCAGCAGAACGATCAGGCCCAGGCAGAGATGCAGGGTGCCGCGGCCCAGGTGCAGGTGGCCGAGGCGTCGGTCTCCCAGGCCCGCGCCAACGTGGGCGCGGCTCGCGCCGAGCTCGAAAAGGCCCTGATCACCGCCCCGTTCTCCGGGGTCATCGGCAAGCGCTACCTGGACAAAGGCGCCTTCGCGGCGACGAACCGGCCGGTCTTCTCCGTGGTCGACCTGTCCACGATCAAGACGACCGTGCCTCTGACCGAGAAGGACGCGGGCCGCGTGCGCGTGGGCCAGGCGGCGACCGTTACCCTGGAATCCGATCCCGCGGCCCGCTTCCAGGGGACCGTGGCGCGCATCGCCTCGGTCTTCGATCCGAACACGAACACCACCGAGGCCGAGGTCGAGATCGCCAACGCGGACGGCCGGCTCAAGCCCGGCATGTTCGCCAACGTCTCCATCGCCTTTGCCGTCGAGCCCGGGGCGCTGCTCGTGCCCCGCTCCGCCGTGGTCGAGGACGAGCGCGACACCTTCCTGTTCGTGGCCGAGAAATCGGCCGCGCCGCCCGGTCCGCCGGACGCGAAAGAGGAAGGCCCGAGCCGTCCCTCCTGGACTGCCAAGCGGGTGGCGGTCAAGCGCATCGGCACCGGCACCGACCCGAAGCGCGACCAGGTCGCCATCGAGGGCCCGGTCCAGCCCGGGCAGAGCGTGATCACCCTGGGCCAGCAGGAGCTGCGGGACGGCGCGCCGGTGATGATTTCCGAAGCCAGGACTGCCTCAGGCACCTGAGGAGAAAAGCCGATGAGCCTCGCCAGCGCAGCCGTCAAGCGCCCCGTCGCCACCACCATGGCGGTGCTGATCGTCGTCCTGTTCGGCACGGTCGCCCTCCTCCAGCTCCCCATCGACCTCCTCCCCGAGGTGACCAATCCCACGCTCACGGTGCGGACCGACTACCCCAACGTGGGCCCGCAGGAGGTGGAAGACCTGGTCACCCGGCCGATCGAGGAGGCCGTGGCGGCCATCGCGGGCGTAGAAAGCATCAACTCCAACTCGTCCGAAGGCGAGTCCCAGGTGCGCATCCTCTTCTCCTGGGGGACCGACCTGGACGCCGCGGCCGAGGAGGTGCGCAGCCGCGTCGAGCGCGTCAAGGGGCAGCTCCCCGAGGAGGCGGAGACCCCGTCGGTCTTCAAGTTCGACCTCGCGGCCTTCCCCATCGTCTTCCTGGGCGTGTCGTCGTCGGAGATGAACCCGATCGCCCTGCGTGAGTTCACCGAGGAGCAGATCGAGCGCCGCCTGGAGCGCGTGCCCGGCGTGGCCTCGGTCGACATCCGCGGCGGCCTGCGGCGGCAGGTCCAGGTCAACCTCGACCGCGACAGGATGCTGGCCCTCGGCCTCTCGGCGGACCGCATCACCCGCATGCTGCGCGAGGAGAACCTGAACCGGCCAGCGGGCAAGGTCGAAGAGGGCAACCTGGACGTCTTCCTGCGCACCGTGGGCGAGTACCGCGGCGCCGAGGAGATCGGCTCCACGGTCGTGTCGGTGCGCGAGGGCGTGCCCATCTACCTGCGCGATATCGCTCAAGTCCGCGACGGCACCGAGGAGCTCACCTCCATGGTGCGGATCAACCGCCAGCCCGGCATCCGCCTGTCGCTCAACAAGCAGTCGGGGTCCAACACGGTCGAGGTGGCGGATGCCATCCTCGCCGAGGTAGAGCGGATGAACCAGGACTTCCGCCAGGTGAAGGTGATCCCGATCATCGACACCAGCGGCTACATCCGCGACTCCATGTCCAACGTCACCTCGAACGCCCTGGTGGGCGGCCTGCTGGCGGTCCTGGTCCTCTTCTTCTTCCTGCGCTCGGTGCGCTCGACCCTGGTCATCGCCACGGTGACGCCGATCACCGTCGCCGCCACGTTCGCCCTGATCTACCTGAACGGCTACACGCTCAACATCATGACCTTCGGCGGCCTGGCCCTCGGCGTGGGCATGCTGCTCGACAACGCCGTGGTGGTGCTGGAGAACATCTTCCGCAAGCGGGAAGAAGGCCTGGAAGCCAATGCCGCCGCCATCGAGGGCACACAGGAGGTGGCGGCGCCGCTCATCGCCACCACCCTGACCACGATGGTGGTGTTCCTCCCCATCCTGTTCATGAAGGGGATGGCGGGCGTCATGTACCGCCAGCTCGCGGTGGTGGTGGCCTTCTCGCAGCTCGCCTCGCTGATCGCGGGCCTGACGCTGATCCCTGTCCTCGCCGCGCGCATGCTGCGCCGGGGCGAGGCGCACCCCCACTCCCGCTGGCAGGCGATCGAGCGCTTCAAGGAGATGAGCGAGAGGAGCCTGGTCTGGCTGGAGGATCACTACCGCCGCGGCATCGAATGGGCGCTCGCCAACCGCTCGACCGTCGTCGTCGGCTCCGCGGTGCTCGTCGTGCTCAGCCTGCTGGTCGTGCCGCGGATCGGCTCCGAGCTGATGCCTCAGACCGATGAGGGCGAGGTGCGGATCAACGCCGAGATGGCCGTGGGCACGCGGCTGGAGCTGATGGACGAGACCTTCCACCAGATGGAACAGATCGTGGTCGACGAGGTGCCGGAGCTGAAGACCATGCTCACCACGGTCGGCGGCGGCGGGGGCTGGCGCGCCTCGGGCGGCCATACCGGCGAGCTGCGGCTGACGCTGGTCGATCCCTCGGAGCGCGAGCGCAGCTCGGCCGAGGTGGCCGACGCGTTGCGGCGGCGGTTGTCCGCCCTGCCCGGGGCGAAGGTGCGCGCCCGCGAGGGCTCCGGCCTCTTCATCCTGAACATGGCCCTGGGCGGCGAGGACAACGGCTTGACGGTCGAGGTCCGCGGGCACGACATCGAGACCGGCTACGCCCTGGCCGAGCAGGTGCAGCGGACCCTCTCCACGGTGCCGGGGCTGAGCGACGTGCGCATCACCCGCGACCCGGGCCGGCCCGAGCGGATCATGCGGATCAACCGCGACAAGATCGCGCGCATGGGCCTCTCCATGGACCAGGTGGCAGGCATTATCGAGACCAACGTGGCGGGCAGCCGCGCGACCGTGCTGCGGCAGGCCGGCCGGGAGTACGACATCGTGGTGCGCCTGGCCGAGCCCGACCGCGAGCTCCTCGCGGACGTCAACCAGGTCTCCCTGGTCTCCGCCGCGGGCGAGACCGTGCCGCTCCGTAACGTGGTGGACGTGCGCTACGCCAAGGGGCCGGTGGTCATCGACCGCAAGGACCAGGAGCGGATCATCAACGTGACCGCCAACGCCGAAGCCGGCCGGGACCTCGGGAGCCTCGCCGAGGCCGCCCGCACGGCCCTGCGCGAGGTGGACGTGCCCGGCGGCTTCGCGATCGTGGTCGGCGGCGAGTACGAGGAGCAGCAGAAAGCCACGCGGCAGCTCCTGTGGGCGCTGGCTCTGGCGGTGCTGCTCGTCTACATGGTGATGGCGGCCGAGTTCGAGGACCTGCTGGACCCGTTCGTGGTCATGTTCTCGGTGCCCACGGCGGCCATAGGCGTGTTCTTCACCATGTGGCTCACGGACACGACGTTCAACATCCAGAGCTACATCGGCATGATCCTGCTGATCGGCATCGTGACCAACAACGCCATCGTGCTCATCGACTACGTGAACCTGCTGCGCCGGCAGGAGGGTTTTGCTCTCAGGGAGGCAGTCGTGGAAGGGGGCCGGCGGCGTCTGCGGCCGATCCTGATGACCACGGCGGCGACCGTGCTCGGCCTGATCCCGCTGGCCCTGGGCATCGGCCAGGGTGCCGAGGTGCAGGCCTCCATGGCCCGGGTGGTCATCGGCGGCATGACCGTCTCCACTCTGATCACCCTGATCCTGGTGCCGGTCATCTACATGACCATCGCCGAGTGGCAGACCGCCCGGGCCGAGAAGAAGCAGGCGAGGCGCACCGCCGCGGCCGAAGCCGCCGCGGGCGGGTAGGACGGCTAGCCGAGCTCGAGCTCGTCGATCGAGGATACGAGGTGGATGCGCTTGGCGAGACGGGTCAGCTCGTCAACGTCCTGCAAGCTCTCGACGCGCTGCCGGACTTCCGGAGGCACATTCCCAAACCGCTCCTCGATCAGGGACAGGACGACGATCCGGACGCCCTCCTGCCGTCCCTCCTGCCGTCCCTCCTGTCTCCCCTCCTCTTTCCACTCCCGGGTCCATTCGAGGGCTCGTTCTGCCAGCATGACTTGCATCTCCTGTAGATCTGCGACTTCGGGTACCTGCAATCCCGGGAACCTGGTCGGAAGGAGCACCCGTTTGAGCCAGGTCTCCACGGACCGCCGGAGGCCCTCGTCCGAAGACCCGGCGAGGCAGGCGGTCATCTCGGCCATCCCCCTGCCCACGTCTTCAGCGCCCTGGCTCGTCTCCAGCCGGAAGAGAGCCGCCGCCAGGTTCCGTTCCGCGTCCCGCTCCATCTCCGGAATCCGCAATTCATCGATCAGCGCGTACCGAAGTTGAGGCCGGTAGCTCTCCAGGCCGCCCGGCACCGGCTCGACCAGGTCGGCCATGTCCAGAGCGGCCCGCCAGGGCCGGGCTCCATTATAAAGGACGAGGAGGAAGACAGGCGGGAGGCGGCCCGAGGGCGTCAGCAGCTTCTGACGGATCAGGTCCTGGTAGAGCAATCCCAGGTAGGTCATTACCCGGACCGCCATGAAGGGATCGACCGCGGACTGGAACTCCAGCAGAAGGTACACGTAGAGCCAGCTCCCCTTCCAACCGACCCGCCAGACTACGTCGTTCTCGCGTGAGCGGAGATCGTCGCTCACGTAGCTGCCATCCACCTTCGTGAGGGTCTTCAAGTCGACCTCGCGGACCCAATCCTCCTTCACGAACCCCTTGAGGAGGTCCGACACCATCGCTGCATGGGAGAACAGCAGCTTGTAGCCCTTGTCGTGATCGGCCATCTCTCCGCCCCGGCACATGTTGCGGCGCCATTGTCCCCGGTTGAGGCGAGAACCATAGCATGCACCCGCAAAAATCTCACTTGATCTTGCTCAGGAACGCGTCCGGCTGCTTCTCCGACGAGTCGAGCCGCGAGCGCTCCATGGTGCCGATCCACAGGGCGTAGAAGGATTTGCTGCCGCCAGCGAGGCCCATGTAGTCGCCGAGGAAGAGCTCCTGCGCGACGGCGGCGAAGCGCACGTCGAAGGAGGTGGCGCTCGCGCGGCGGCTGCCGCCGAAATTCACGCCATCCTTGGACGTCACGGCATAGAGGTCGACCAGGAACTGCCGGCTCGGATCGTTGCGCAGCGAATAGTACGAGACCGCCACCCGGCCGTCGCCGCTCACTGCCAGCGCCGGGGTGTAGCTCGGCGCGTCGCCGGGGCCGTCGGAGACGCGCTGGGGCGCGCTCCAGGTCCGACCGCCGTCGTCCGAGCGCGACAGCGCCACCTGGGAGACACCGGACGTGAAGCGGCCATCCATCCAGGCCACGTACAGGCGGCCGGTCCGGGGATCGATGGCCGCGGTCGGCAGGATGTCCCCGGTACGCTGGAAGCGCACGGTGGCCACCTGCATCTGGGCGATCTGGACGGGCTCGCTCCACGTGACTCCGCCGTCCTCGGAACGGGAGGCGTGGAGCACGAGGGGGCTCTGGCCGGTGTCCAGGTGAGCCCAGACGGCGTGGACGACGCCTCCGGGTCCGACCAGCGGGATGATGCCGACGTTCATCCCGTCCGTTTCCACATCCACCGCCGGCGAGTACGAGGCGCCGCCGTTCCCGGACCAAGCCATGCGCTCGGGCTGCTGAATGACCGCCGTGCCCGCCGCGTTCACGACGGCCGTGTCCCAGCCGACGTAGATCCGGCCCCGGTATGGGCTGCCGGCGTAGTTGTCAACGACGATCGCCTGCTTGTCGTCGAAGTTCCGGATGTCGCCGGTATGGACGGCCACGGGAGGACCCCAGCTCCTGCCGCCATTCTGGGAGACGGAGACGTAGATGCCGTTGTCCGGATTGGTCTCGTTGAAGAGGAGCGAGCAGTAGTAGGCCCGCCCGCCGGCACCGAAGGCGACCCAGGGGTCCGAGGCCTTTTCGAAGGTGCCGCCGGAGGCGCGCGTCAGGCCGGGCACCAAGGCCTCGGTCCAGGTGCGCCCACCGTTCTTCGACAGGGCGTAGGTCAGGGCGCGGGCGCCGCCCGTGGTGAAGCGCCCCTCCTGGTAGGCGGCGAGCAGCCTCGTCTCCCGCTCGGGGTCGATGGCGAGGAAGGGCTCCGCCTGCGTCTCGGGCTGCCCCGCGCCGCCATCCGGAGCCAGGACGTCGCGGCTCACCCGCGTCCAGGTCGGGCGGGCTTTCGCGGGCAGCTCGGGGACGAGCGCCGGCGCCTGCAGGAGCGCAGCCGGCAGCGGCTCGGTCGCCGGGAGCAGCCCGCGCGAAGAGAGGAAGGTCCCCTCGAGCTTCTGGAGCAAGCGGCTGCGGGAGAAGGGCGGCTCATCCGAGGAACCGGTGGCTGAGGTGACCGCGAACAGCAGAGCGCTCCCGGCGAGGAGGACGAACGCCAAGCTGCGGAATCGTGAGGACATCATCTACTTCACCTTGCTCACGAACGCGTCCGGCTGCCGCTCTCCCTTGTGGAGCAGCGAGGGCTCGAGGGTGCCGACCCAAAGCGCGTGGAAGAGGTTCTTGCCGCCGACCAGCCCATGGTAGTCGCCGAGGAAGAACCCGCGGTCCGTGACCGACGCGAAGCGGGCGTCGAAGGACGAGCCGTTCGAGCGGCGGCTGGCGCCGAAGTTCTCGCCGCCCTTGGAGATCACGACGTAGTGGTCGACCAGGTAGGGGTTCCTGGAGAACTCGTTGGTCTGCGCATAGTAGGCGACCGCCACCCGGCCCTGACCGTCCACGGCGACGGCCGGCGTGAAGCTCGCGAAGCTCCGGTCGTCGGAGACCTTCCGGCGCGGGGTCCAGGTCCGGCCACCGTCGTCCGACCGCACCAGCGCGATCTCGTCATGGCCCGTGATCTGCCCGCCGTCGGAGAAGTTGTCCGGCCAGACCACGTAGATCCGGCCGTTGCGGGGATCGACGGCCGCGGACGGCAGCTGGCCGGTGCGGAGGTTTTCCACTCCCGACCTCGACACGGCGGACACCTGTGCCTTCGGGCTCCAGGTTACCCCTCCATCCTCGGAGCGGGAGGTGTAGAGCGCCAGGTTCCTGCTCGTGGTCGCGTGCATCCAGAACAGGTGGACCACGCCGCCCGGCCCGACCAGCGGGACCGCGCCGAAGTTCGCGCCGATCCCTTCAATCGTAACGATCGGGCGGAACGACCTGCCGCCGTCCTCGGACCGTGCCACGCGCAGGATCTGGGTGGTCGCGCCGACCGAGTCCCAGGTGACGTAGACCCGGCCGCGGAAGGGGCTGTCGTCATAGGTGTCGACGATCATGGCCTCCTTGTCCTCGAAGCTGTTGGCATTGCCGTTGTGGACGGCCACGGGCGGGCCCCAGGTGCGGCCGCCGTCCTCCGAAGTGGAGACGTAGATGCCGTTCTCGGGGCTGGTCTCGTTGAAGAGCAGCGACGCGTAGTAGGCCCGGCCATCGGGGCCGTACGCCACCCAGGGGTCCGAGGCCTTTTCGAAGGCGCCGCCGGAGGCGTGCGTCAGGCCGGGCACCGCGGCCTCGCGCCAGGTGCGGCCGCCGTTCTTGGAGAGGGCCCAGGTGAGCGAGCGGGCGCCGCCTGCCGCGAACCTTCCCTCCTGGTAGGCGGCCAGGAGCCGGAGATCATTCTCGGGGTCGATGGCGAGGAAGGGCTCCGCCTGGGTTTCGGCCTGTCCCAGCCCACCGTCCGGGCGCAGGATGTCGCGGCTCACCCGCACCCAGGTCTTGGGGCCCTTGCGGGCCTCGGCGGTGACCTCCGCGATCGCCGGCTTTTCGAGGGCCGAGGCGGGCACCGGGCCCTGGGCGGGCAGGACGCCGTCCGAGGAGAACCTGGCGGTCTTGCTGCGCTCTGCGAGCCAGCGGCTACGCGAGAAGGGGGCGGGCTCTTCGGAAGACCCGGAGGCCGCAACCAGCAGCGCGGACCCTGCGAGGATACCCAACGTGAGACGGCGGACCGATGAGGACATCGCTCACCTCCAGTAGTAGCCCCCGAGAGAAGGCCCAACCATGCCGGCGAGCCTGAGACAAACGGCAATGAGCTGAGTTTAGCACCGGACGCGCGGGTAGACCGCTCCACCCACTGGGTAGCTCTCTCTAACGAACGGGTAGCCGACTCTACTCACTCGTTGGAGCCAGCTACCCAGTGGGTAGATCGCTCCCACCACTCGTTGGGACCGCCTACCCACTCGTTGGAGCGTCCTACCCAATGGGTAGACCCTTCTACCCGCTCGTTGGAGCGCTCTACCCACGCGTTGCCGCCTTCAAACGCTTTGACAGCGGGCTCTCCGCACGCTAATCTATCGCCACATCGAAGTTTCTCGATAAAGGAGAACACGATGCGCTCACGCGCTGCCCTGATGGTCCTGTGTCTTCTCTCGTCTCCGGCGTCCGCCCAGATCATCCGCGGCGGCGCGCTCCCGGCTCCCCTCCCGATCCATCCGCCCGACCATTGGTGGAACGTGGACATCAGCGCCGCGCCGGTCGATACGAACAGCACGAACTTCATCAACTTCATTGGCGCGACCGTCGGGCTCCACCCCGACTTCGGTGGGGAGGGAGAAGAGGAACCCGAGATCTACGGCATGGTCTACATGACCGTCCCGGGAACGCAGCCGCTGGAAACCGTGACCTGGACGACCGATTGGAACGAGAGCGACGACGGCGCTCCGGGCCGGCCGGCCGGCTATCCGATCCCGGTCGAGGCACGGACCGGGGTCAAGTGGATCGAGAGCGGCTACGCGGGGAACGACGACCAGGGCGGCGACCGCCACATGCTGATCGTGGACAAGGACAACCGCCTCCTCTACGAGCTCTACCGCACGGTCTGGAACCCCGCCACCCAGGAGTGGGAGGCGGAGTCGGGCGCCATCTTCAAGCTCGACTCGCTGGAACGGCGGCCGGAGGGCTGGACCAGTGCAGACGCCGCCGGCCTCGCCATCCTTCCGGGACTCGTTCGCTATGAAGAGGTCTTCGGGACCGCGCCGATCAAGCACGCTTTCCGCATGACCGTCGATTTCACCAAGGGCCACGTCTGGCCGGCCTCCCACACGGCGAGCACGTCGAGCAACGCCAACGCGCTGCCCATGGGCGCGCGACTGCGGCTCAAGGCGAGCAAGAACATCACGGGCTACACGCCCCAGCTACAGCGGATCTTCCAGGCCATGAAGACCTACGGCCTGATCGTGGCCGACAACGGCTCCGACATGTACATCACCGGCGCCTACGACACGCGCTGGGACAACGGCGTGCTCAACCCGGCCTTCGACGCCCTCGAGGCGAGCGACTTCGAGGTGATCCAGCTCGGCTGGAAGCCGGCCGTGGCCAACACCACCGCCGCGCTCGACTACTACACCCTCACCCCCTGCCGGCTGGTCGACACCCGCACCACGCCAGGGGCGCACGGCGGGCCCGCCGTCCTCCCGGGCCAGCGGGTCTTCGTGGCCACGGGCCAGTGCGGCATCCCCGCGACGGCCAAGGCCCTGGCGGTCAACCTCACGACCATCACCCCGGGGTCCACCGGGCACCTGAAGGTCTTCCCCGGCAACAGCGCTCCCTCGACCGCGACCGCGCTCAGCTTCACAGCCGGCCTCACCCGGGCCAACAACGCAACGGTCATGCTGGCCTCCTCCGGCTCGGGCGCGCTTGGAGTTTCCAACACGACCTTGGTGCCGGTGCATGTGGCCATCGACGTGTTCGGCTACTTCCAGTAGCCTAGCGAGGTGAAAGACAGAGACCACTTCAACCTTGAAGACATCGCCCGCCGCGCCATGATCGAGCGCGGCCTGCACCCCGACTTCCCACCGGCGGTGCTGAAGGAGACCGCCAGGCTGGAGGAAGTCCAGCGCTTCACAGGGGATGGCATCCAGGATCTGCGCAAGCTCCCCTGGTTCTCGATCGACAACGACGACACCCGCGACCTCGACCAGCTCACGTTTGCGGAGCCGCAGGGCACCGGCATCCGGCTGCTCGTGGCGATTGCGGACGTTGACGCGCTGGTCCCGCAGGAGTCGGATACCGACCGCCACGCCGGCCACAACACCGTCTCGGTCTACACCCCGGCCCGGATCTTCCCCATGCTGCCGGAACGGCTCTCGACCGGCCTCACCTCGCTCCACGAAGGGGAGGACCGCCTCGCCGTCGTGGTCGAGATGCGGGTCGATCCGGACGGCTCCGTGGCCGAGGCCACGGTCTTCCGCGCCGCGGTGCACAACCACGCCCGGCTCACCTACAACGCCGTGGCCGCCTGGCTCGAAGGCCACCGGCCGCTGCCCGAAGAGGCAAAGAAGGTGGAAGGCCAGCTCCGCCTCCAGGACAAAGCCGCCGAGCGCCTGCGGCAGCGCCGCCACGAGCGCGGCGCGCTCAGCTTCGAGACGGTGCGCACCACGCCCGTGATGGAGAACGGCAAGGTCCGCGCCTTGGAGGAGGACAGGAAGAACCGCGCCAAAGAGCTGATCGAGGACGTCATGCTCGCCACCAACTCCGCGACCGCGAGCTTCCTCGAAGAGCGGGGATATCCCTCGATCCGCCGGCTCGTCCGCACCCCCGCCCGCTGGCCGAGGATCATGGACATCGCCAGGCAGCTGGGAGATCCGCTGCCGGAGGAGCCCCGGCCCGCGGACCTCTCCCGCTTCCTGGAGCGGCGCCGGGCAGCCGATCCCGATGGCTTTCCCGAGCTGTCCCTCTCCGTGCTCAAGCTGCTCGGTTCGGGCGAGTACACCGTCGACCTTCCGGGCCAGCCCGCGCCGGGGCACTTCGGCCTCGCGGCCGAGGACTACACCCACGCCACCGCGCCGAACCGCCGCTATCCCGACCTGATCACGCAGAGGCTGGTCAAGGCAGCCCTCGCCGGCCGGCCCGCATCGTACGAGCCGGCCGCTCTCGAAGAGCTCGCCCGCTGGTGCACGCGCAAGGAGGACGACGCCCGCCGCGTCGAGCGCCAGGTGGGCAAGTCGGCCGCCGCCATGCTGCTGGCCGACCGGGTCGGAGAGAC
This sequence comes from uncultured Holophagales bacterium, assembly GCA_963741305.1. Taxonomy (GTDB): domain Bacteria; phylum Acidobacteriota; class Thermoanaerobaculia; order Multivoradales; family UBA5704; genus DATMER01. Next base: position 3,320,798 of record CAVUHL010000003.1, read on the forward strand.
CTTCGACGCGATCGTAACCGGCGCCTCCGAGAAGGGGACCTGGGTGCGCACCTGCCGCCATCCGGTCGAGGGCAGGCTGACTCGCGGGCATCAGGATCTGGACGTGGGCGACCGGGTCCGGGTCAAACTGGTCTCGGTCAACGTGGAGCGCGGCTTCATCGACTTCTCCAGCCGCTGATGGACCAGACCGCCTGGCGCGTCCTGAGAGAGATCGCCCGCCGCGTCCTGCTCGAGCACGGCTTCGCGGCAGAATTCCCCGCCCAGGCGCTGGCCGAGGCCGAGGCCCTGCCGGACGAGGTTCCGGCGGAGCCTGACGTCGAGGACCTGCGGAAGCTCCCCTGGCTCTCCATCGACAACGAGGGCACCCGCACGCTGGACCAGATCACCACCGCGGAGCGCCGCGGCCGTTCCATCCTCGTCCGGATCGCCATCGCCGACGTGGATGTGCTGGTGCCGCCGGGCTCAGCGCTCGACCATCATGCCCGGTACAACACCCGCTCGGTGTACACGCCCGGGGGCACCTTCCCCCTGCTGCCCGAGAAGATCGCCACCGGCCTCGGCTCGTTCCGCGAAGGCAGGGACCGGCTGGCCGTCGCGGTCGAGCTGCTGGTGGAGGAGGACGGCTCGGTTTCCCGGACGGAGATCCGGCGCGCGTTGGTGCGCAATCAGGCCCGGCTGGCTTATGTGGAGGTCGCCGACTGGCTGGAAGAAAAGGGGTCGCCGCTGACGAACCGGCAGATGAAGATGTCGGTCCTCAAGAAGCAGCTCCGCCTGCACGAGGAGGCGGCCGGCAACCTCCGGCGGCGGCGGTACGAGCGCGGGGCCCTGCCCATCGAGCGCTGGCGCCTGGAGCCGGTCTTCCACTGCGAGGACCGGGTGCGCATCCTGCCGCTCAAGGGCGCCCGCGCCCAGGAGCTGATCGAGGATCTTATGGTCGCGGCCAACGAGGCCACGGCGGCGTTCCTCTCGGCCCGTGGGCTCCCTTCGCTGCGCCGGCTGGTCCGAGCGCCGGAGCGCTGGCCGCGCCTCATGGAGCTGGCGGGCACTCTTCCCTCCGAGCCCGACTCCGCCGCCCTCGCCGCTTTCCTGGAGGAGCGCCGACTGTCGGACGCGGAGGGCTATCCCCACCTGGCCTTGGCGGTGCTCCAACTCGTCGGGCTTGGCGAGTACGTGGCCGATCTGCCGGGGCGTCCGGTCCCGCGGCACTTTTCATTGGCAGTGGACGACTACGCCCACTCCACTGCCCCGAACCGGCGCTACGCCGACCTGGCGACCCAGCGCCTGCTCAAGGCCGCGCTCGCCGGCCGGCCCTCTCCCTACAACGCGCGCGAGCTCGAGGATCTGGCTGCCTGGTGCACCCGCCGCGAGGACGATGCCAGCCGGGTGGAGCGCCAGGTCGAGGGCTCGGCGGGAGCCCTGCTGCTGGCCGAACGGATCGGCGAGGAGCTCGAGGCAGTGGTCATCGGCCTGAACTGCGTGCGGGCCTGCGATCCGCCGGTGGCGGGAAGGCTGGCAACCGAGGGGCTCGATGTGGGCGACCGGTTGAGGGTGCGGGTCGTGGCGGTGGAGGTAGAGGCGGGACTGGTGGAGTTTGAAAGGACCTAAAGGACCTAAAGGACGTAAAGGACTCAAAGGACACGGAAGGGCCTTTCTCGTCCTTGGTGTCCTTTAGGTCCCTTACGTCCTTTAGGTCCTTCGTCCTTTCCCCCTGCTATCCTTAACCCACCATGCGCCGGCTCCATCTCACGACCGGCGGCGAGAGCCACGGCCCTGGCCTCACCGCGATCCTCACCGGCCTGCCCGCCGGGCTGCGGGTCGACTTCGACCTCCTGGCCCGCGACCTCGCCCGCCGCCAGCACGGCTACGGCCGTGGCAACCGCATGAAAATCGAGAAAGACGCGGCCGAGGTCCGGGGCGGCGTGCGCGGCGGCGAAACCATCGGCTCCCCGCTCGTCCTCTGGATCACCAACCGGGACTACGTGAACTGGGAGCCGATGATGAGCCCCGTCGAGGTCGATCCCCGCAGGGCGGAGCAGCGGCGGGTCAGCTCCCCGCGGCCAGGCCATGCGGACCTGGCGGGCGGCATCAAGTACCTGCGGCAGGATCTCCGCGACGTCCTGGAGCGCGCCTCCGCCCGCGAGACCACCGCCCGCGTGGCAGCCGGCGCCTTTGCCCGCATGCTCCTCGCCGAGCTAGGCGTCGAGGTCCGCAGCGGCGTCCGCTCGCTCGGGCCGGTCGGCGCCGGCCGGCCCGTCCCCACCTGGGAAGACCTGCTGCAAGTGGATGAATCCTCCCCCCTGCGCGCCATCGACCGTTCGCTCGAAGACGAGATGGTCCGCCTCGTCGATCAGGCCCAGGAAGACGGGGATACCCTCGGCGGCGCGGTCACGGTGATCGCCCACAACGTGCCGGCCGGGCTCGGCTCCTACGTGCAGTGGGATGAGAAGCTCGACGGCCGGCTCGCCCAGGCGGTGATGTCGGTCCACGCGGTCAAGGCGGTGGAGATTGGCGCGGGAGTGCAGGCGGCAGGCGGCTTCGGCAGCGAAGCCCACGACCCGATCGCGAGGGAGGATGGCCGCTGGACCCGCCCGACCAACAAGGCCGGCGGCCTCGAAGGCGGAGTGACCAACGGCGAGGACGTGGTCATCACCGCCTACAAGAAGCCCATCGCCACCCTGCGCAAGGGGATGCCCAGCGTCCAACTGGACACGATGGAGGCGCAGACCTCGCAGTACGAGCGGAGCGACGTGACCGCCCTCCCCGCCGCCGGGGTCATCGCCGAGGCCATGGTCGCCCTGGTCCTGGCCGACGCCGTGCTGGAGAAGCTCGGAGGAGACTCCATGGCCGAGCTCAAGGCCCACTGGGAGTCCACGCTCGGCCAGCAGCGGCGCTGGCCGGAGATTTAACTACCGCTGCCGGTCCGCGAGCGGATCGACACCATCATGTCGTTGAAGGCGGCCTCGATTTCCTCCAGGTGAGGATCCGAGCTGCGGAAGCGGAGCTGACGGTTCAAGTCGCCCGCCGTCACGTCCTCCATCGCCCTCCGGATCCCGATCAGCGGCCCGGCCAGGCGATGGGTGCTGAACACCGCGAGCAGGACCACCGCCAGGACTGCCAGCGTCGTCTGGACCGCGAGCACCAGGATGAGGTCCCCGCGCGCGCCTTCGCTGAGCCGGTCGAACATCACGAGGTACGAGGTGACGGCGAACACGATCACCACCACCACCGTGAGGAGGATCCACATTCCCGAGAACCGGAGCACGTAGGGCAGGGTGAAGCGGACCCCTGTCCCACGGACCTGCTGAAGGTTGACCACGAGCTCCTCCCTTCAGAAGACTGAGATAGATGAAACTGTGAATGCATTCTAGCTCAGATCAGGATGAGTCCAACACCTACCGCCATCAATCCTACAGCCAGCAGCTTGCGGAGGGTGACCGGCTCCCCGAAGACGGCGCGGCCGAAGCCCACCGCCGCGACGTTGCCCATCCCCCGCTTCAGCGTCTCCACGAGGCCCACCCAGACCTGCTGCATGGCCAGGAGCTGGAGCCCGAGCGCCAGGATGCTCGTCACCAGGGCCAGCGCGAACACTCCGCGGACGTGGCGGAGCCCGGCCAGCTCGCCGAGCCGCCGCTGCCAGACCAATACCGCGAAAACCCCGGCTGCCACTCCCCCGCACAGCACCGTGGCGTGGAACGGCGCGCTCGCCTGGGCCATGGCGATCTTGTCGAGGGGCACCGTCAGCGACCAGAGGAAGGCCACGGCGGTCATCAGGGCGCCGCCGCGCTCCCAGCGCAGGTAGGGCCTCTCTTCCGGCAAGTTCAGCGCGAACGCCCCGGCAACCACGAGGAAGATGCCGAGCCCCTGCAACCGCGTTGGCACCTCCCCGAGCATCGGGATGCCCAGGAGCGCCGTGAAGACCGGAGTGAGCGAGAGCAGCGGGATGGTGACGCTCAGCGCCGAGGTGCGCAGGGCGACGAAGAACATCAGGTTCGCCGCGATGTTGAGCAGCACCGAGGAGACGGCGGGCAGCGCGTATCCCGGCTGGATGGCGGGCATGCCGTCGATGGCGGTCCAGATGGCGAAGAGCGGCGCCGCGGCCACGGTCAGCAGGAAGGCGAGCGGCACCGGCCGCACCCTCCCGACCAGGGACTTGCGGGTCACGTCGTGAGCGCTCCAGGCGAGACTGGAGCCGACGACCAGCAGGAGGGCACTGACAGGAATGGCCATGAAGGCGTGCGGATCATACCAGGGTAAACCTGGGCTAAACTTCCGGCCGTGCCACGCAATCTCGGCGACATTGGCGACATTGGTGATTCCGAGTACCAGCGGCTGCTCCTGTTCCGGGCGGGCCTCCGGCGGTTCCTTCATTGGAGCGCCCAGCAGGCCGAAGCCGCCGGGCTGACGCCTGCCCAGCACCAGCTCCTCCTGGCCATCCGCGGGCATCAGGACGCGCGCGGGCCGACCATCGGCGACGCGGCCGGCTACCTGTTCCTGCGCCATCACAGCGCCGTGGGCCTGGTGGACCGGGCGGAGGCCGCGGGCCTGGTCGAGCGTGTGGAAGACCAGGACGACCGCCGCGTGGTCCGCCTGCGCCTGACTCCCAAGGGAGCGGGCATCCTCATGCAGCTCTCCCAGGTGCATCTGGAAGAGCTGACCCGTTTCGCGCCCGAGATACGGGCGCTCTGGGCCGGTCTGGAGGTCTGACTTGAAAGTCCTGGCAGTTCTCGCTCTTGCTCTACTCAGCCTTCCGGCGTACGCCCAGACGGCCTATCCCGACCCGCAGGAGTTCCCCGCTCCGCCCGAAGCCGTCCCTGCTCCGGAGGAGGCCCCCGGGCAGGAGGAGCCCCAGCCTGAGGAAACCGAGGAAGCGCCGCCGGACCTCGAAGGCACCATCGGCGAGGTCCGGGTGGTGGCCAGGAGCATCTTCGATCCGAACAAGCCCGGCGAGGACAAATGGGTTTTCCGCGCGGCGAACCGTCTTCACCGCACCACCCGTCCCGAGGTGATCCAGCGCCAGATCCTCCTGCAGCCGGGCGATCCCTACTCCCCCGAGGCCGTGGCCGAGTCCGAGCGCATCCTGCGCGCCAACAGCTATCTATATGAGGCGGAGATCCGGCCGGTCCCGGCCGCCAACGGCCTCATCGACCTGGAAATAGTGACCCGCGACGTCTGGACGCTGAAGGCCGGCGTCAGCTTCAACCGCGCGGGCGGCGAGAACAGCACTGACTTCACGCTCCAGGACTCGAACTTCCTCGGCACCGGCAAGGACCTGACCCTCTGGCGGATCTCGAACGTGGACCGCACCTCGACCCTCTTCCGCTACCGCGACCCGGGCCTGTTCGGCACCCGCACGCAGCTCGAGCTGTCGGCGGCCGACTACAGCGACGGCGGCTCGAAGCGCTTCGAGATCGAGCGCCCGTTCTACGCCCTGGACGTCCGGCGGGCAGCCGGCTTCAAGGTCTACACGTACGACCGCATCGACTCGCTCTACGACCTCGGCGAGATCTTTCAGAAGATCGCCCACACCCGCGAGCAGCTCGAGGCCTACGTCGGGTTCTCCTCGGGCCTCTCGCACGGGGCGAGCCGGCGCTGGCTGCTCGGCTTCAACCGCGAGCTCGACGTGTTCGAGTACCCGCCCGGCGGCGACTCCACCCCGCTGCCGCCCGTGAACCGGCTCTTCACCTACCCCTGGATCGGCTTCGAGTACGTCGAGGACGGCTTCGTCACGGAGCGCCAGCTCGACCAGATCCAGCGCACCGAAGACCTGAACCTGGGGACCCAGTTCCAGGCGAGGGTCGGCTGGTCCACCGCCGGCCTGGGCGCCGACCGCGACCACCTGATCGCGAGCACCAACGTGACCACGGGCTGGCGCCCGGGCGGGCGGCAGCTCCTCCTCGCCAAGCTCCAAGGCGGTTCACGATGGGGCAACCATGGGCGGGAGAACTTCCTCGTCGGCGGCCACCTCCGGTACTACCTGCGGAACTTCGGCAAGAGCCTCCTCTACCTGGCGGCCGAAGGCGCGCTCTCCGAGAAGCTCGATCCGGAGACCCAGATCCTGCTGGGCGGCGATACAGGATTGAGAGGCTACCCGCTGCGCTACCAGGCCGGCGACCGCAAGTGGCTCCTCCAGGTGGAGCAGCGGGTTTTCAGCGACCGCGAGCTCTTCCACGTGCTGCACCTGGGCGGCGCCGTGTTCTATGACGTGGGCCGCGCCTGGTACAAGGAGGGGTACTTCGAGGAGCAGCCGGTGCTGCAGGACGTGGGGATCGGCCTGCGCCTGGGCTCGAGCCGCTCGTCGAGCGGAGCCACGGTCCACCTCGACCTCGCCTATCCCCTCGACCGGCGGGAAGGCATCGACAGCCTCCAGTGGCTCGTCTCGTCGAGCGAGAGCTTTTAGGCCGGTTCGAAGAGCCCGTGGAAAGCCAGGTGGAGCGGGAAGCCCGGGCGCAGGACCGCCACGGGTCCGCGGGCCACCGCCCTCGCATCGAAGATGGCGAAGTCGGTCTCGCCTCGCTCACAGACGAAGAGAGGGCAGACGATCGCGCCGCCCTCCGGGGTGTCCGGGTCCGCCGCGAAGGCGGGCTCCCCCGCCAGGTAGACGCCCGGCGGGGCCTGCCAGATGTCCAGAGGGCCGTTCCAGCGGGCGTGGACGAGCTGGTCGAAGAACTTCCGTCCAGGCCGGCCGGTGGCCGAGATCCCCAGCATCCAGAAGTCCTCGTACGGCCGCCCCGCCCGGCCCGGATCGATGGCCGCGAAGTCCGGCGCCCGGCGATAGGCGATCTCCCGCCTCTCCACCAGCTTTCCATGGACCAGATCCACCACCAGCCGCACCGGCCGCCCCTCGGCAACGTTCTCGAAGAGCGTGGGGAGCCGGTACTGGTCGTACACCGGCCGGTCCAGCTCCAGCAGATCGACGACGAGGCGGTCCCCCAACTCGAACGCATTGATGGTGTGCAGGCAGTAGCGCTCCCCCACGGGCACGGACGCCACCTCCTCGCCCGTCTCCCGGGAGACGATCCGCAGCGAGGTCCCGCGCTCGGGCTCCCAGCGCAGGGCGTCCAGCACCGCGCCGCCTTGGGCGAAAGCCTCCATGTCCAGGTGATAGGGGCCGAGGTGGAAGATGGCGTGCTGCCGGCTGAGGGCGAAGTCGTGCACCGAGCAGGGACCGGCGAGCGGCAGCCGCTTGCGGTAGACGAGGTTGCCATCCGAGCCGAAGCGGTAGAGGTGGAGCAGCGGAGCGCCCGCGGCGAAGGAGACGCCGAAGTTGAACAGCTCGCCGGTCTCCGGATCGATCTTGGGATGGGCGGCGAACGGCGCCAGGGGGCCTAGCCGGCCGCCGAAGGTGTACTCGCCGCGGGTCTCCAGCGTCTCGGGATCGAGCTCCCAGGGGAGCCCCTGCTCGCCGAAGGCCAGCAGCGTGCCGGCGTAGGGATAGATGCTCACGTTGAGCGGCGACTCCAGAGTGAAGCCGCCGCGCGCCAGCCGGTCCCCCTCGAACGCGGTGCCGAAAGACCGGAAGAGCGCCTTGCCGGCTTCTTCCTCGGCGCGCCACTTGCCGCCGCGCACGAACCGGTTGGTGAGCACCGCTCCCTCGGGTCCGAAGCGCAGGGCGCAGACCATGCCGTCGCCGTCCAGCCAGTGACCGCAGCGGAAGCCGCCGCGCTCGAAACGGGCGGGACCATTCAGATAGTAGGTGCCACGCAGGAAGGCCGGGACCTTCCCCTCCACCTGCCGGACCGGTCCCGACCGCTCCTCGGGCGCACTCGCGAAGGCTGCGTCGAGGCCGGGAGCGTAATCTTTCATGCTTTTCCCAGAACGACAGCGGAGCAGTGGCCGCCGGATCCACTGGCCGTAATGAGGATCCGCCGCGCCTCGATCGGACGGCTCTGCGCGGAAACGGAGGGCAGGGGGAAACCCTCGCCCGTGGACTCCAGGTCCGGGATGCCCGGGAGCACGCCGTCGCGCAGGGTCCCCAGCGCCGCTACCGTCTGAAGGGCCCCGGAGGCGCCCAGCGCCTCGCCGAACATCGCCTTGACCGCGGTAACCGGCACGGAGGCGGCACGGTCGCCGAGCGCAGAAGCGATGCCGAGCGCCTCCCGCCAGTCCTCCTCCATGCTGCCGTTGGCCCCGGTGCTCACCGCGTCGATCTGCTCCGGGCTCAAGCCGGCGTCCTCCAGAGCCAGGCGCACCGCGCGCTCCATGGCCCTGGCGGAGCCCTCCCCACCCGTGGGATCGAAGGCGGCCCCGTGGCCGAGGATCTCCGCCAGAACGGGTCCGGCTGCCGAACCAGCCTCCTCCAGCACGAGGATCGCCGCGCCCTCTCCGAGAGCCATGCCGTCGCGCCGGGAATCGAAGGGTATCGGGTGGCGGACGGCGAGGCGGCCGGACCGGTGGAAGGCCAGGTAGGACTCTTGACAGAGCTCCTCCACACCTCCGGCGAGGACGGTCGCCGAGCGGCCGCCGCGGATCAGGTCGGCCGCCGTGGTCAAGGCCACCAGCCCGGAGGCTTCCCCCGCCGCGATCGTGGAGTTGACGCCCCAGAGGTGGTGCCAGATCGCGGCCTGGCCCGCAGCGGCGTTGATGACGCTGTTGGCGAAGTCGAACGGGCTGGCGTAGGACGGTCCGAGCTGGACGTTGCGGCGGTCGAACTCCGAGATCGTGTGGATGCTGCAGTACATGGTCCCGAGCACCAGGCCGACCTCCGACTCCTTCCTCCGCTCGGGGGTCCACCCGCTCGCGTCGAGGGCCTGCTGGGCCGCGGCCAGGAGCAGCCGCGCCGTGCGGTCGACCGGCCGGAGGTTGCGCTCCCCCAGCCAGGTCCGCGGCTCGAAGGGCCGGACCTCGCCGGCCTGCTGCGGGCCCAGGCCGTTGGGCGAGAACAGCTCCACGGGCTTGAGCCCGCTACGGCCTTCCTGCAACGCGGCCTGGAGCCCCTCCACCGAGTCGGCCACGGAGCAGATCACCCCGGCGCCAGTGATTACCACCCGACTGGGCACCCTCATGAACCGGCCTCACAGCGGCGGAACAGCACCGAGGCGTTGTTGCCGCCGAAGGCGTAGGCATTGTTCATCGCCACCTCGACCGGGAGCTCGCGCGCCTCGTTGGGCACGCAGTCGAGGTCGCACTCCGGGTCCACCTCCTGGAAGTTGGCGGTGGGAGGGATCCGGCCCGTGTGGATCGCGAGGGAACAGACCGCGGCCTCGATGGCCGAAGCCGCGCCCATGGTGTGACCGAGCATCGACTTGATGGAGCTGATCGGAACCTTCGGCGAAGGGCCGAAGATCCGGCAGACGGCCAGGGTCTCCAGCTTGTCGTTGGTCGGTGTGCCGGTGCCATGGGCACTGACATAGCTGACGTCCTCGGGCCGGAGCCCGGCGTCGGTGAGGGCGCGTTCCATGGCCCGGGCCGGGCCATCCCCCTCGGGATGCGCGGCGGTCATGTGATGGGCGTCGCAGGAGAGGCCGTATCCGGCCACCTCGGCATAGATCCGCGCTCCCCGGGCGAGCGCCCGGTCGAGCCGCTCCAGCACCAGCACGCCCGCTCCCTCGCCCGGGATCATCCCCTTGCGGTTACGGTCGAACGGCCGGCAGACGTCGGGAGCGATGGCGCCGAGGCGCGAGAAGCCGGTGTAGGTGATGCGCGAGAAGGCGTCTGCGCCGCCGGCGAGCATCAACTCGGCGCGGCCGGCACGGATGGCGTCGTAGGCCCATGCCACCGCGTAATTGCCGGCGGCGCAGGCCGTGGGGATCATGGCGTTCAGGCCCGCGAAGCCGAGCTCCCGGGCGACGTGGGTAGCGATGGTGTGGCAAGGGTAGACCGTGGCCAGCTCAGGCCCGATCTGCCCTTCGTCACCGCCGAGGAGGAGGTCGTCGAAGCGCTCGACCTCTAATGGTTCGCCCGAGGTGGTGCCCATGGCGACCCCGGCCCGCTCGGAATCCACGGCATCCGGATCGAGCCCGGCGTCTTCCATGGCCATGCGCGCGGCGGCGACGGCCAGGCGGGAGGCCCGCCCTAGCTTCGCAGGGTCCTGCTTGCGTATGTATGGCTCCGGCTGGAATCCCTTGATCTCGGCCCCGACGTGGGCAGGGTGACGGCTCGTGTCGAACGATTCGACGGAAGAAAACCCGCAACGGCCTGCGAGCAGGCCGTCCCACACCCTTTCCCGTCCGGCTCCGATCGGTGTGACCAGTCCCAGCCCGGTCACCACGATCCTGCGGTTCATCCCACGGCTACCTGCTGCTGTGCCTGCTGCTGCTGGCTCGACATCTCTGCAATCCTCTCCTGCACGAGGCCCACCATGCCGGGGAGGGAATCGATCTGCTTGTAACGCTCATCGGGCAGGCCGAGCTGGAAGGCGAGGTCCACGTCAACTCCGATCTCGAGCAGAGAAAGAGAGTCGAGATTCAAGTCATTGCGCAGGTGATCGCCGTCCTTGATCCGACCCGGGTCCATCCCCGCCACATTGCCGATGATCTGCTTGATCTTTCCCCTGATGTCATCCGAATTCATCGTATCCTCCTTACTCAACCCCATTGGATATCAGAGCCCCTAGGGCTCGGCGTCAGTGTTGTTCGGCGTGGCCCGCCGGGATTCGTTACAAGAGGAGAACAGCAGAGAAACGGATAGAAATCTGGATAAAACTTCAACAATCATCCCACCAGGACATCAGGGTAGCACGGCTTCGCCCGCAGAGATCCTTGGTGAAATACTAAGGCGCGTGCGTACACCTGTTGCGGGAGGTTTTTCATCCATGACCCGACTCTGCAGATCCCTTGCCTGTGCCGCCCTGACCCTGGGCCTGTCCCTGTCCGCCGCCGCTCAATCGCCGTCCGAGCCGTTCGGCGACGTGATCGACGTGCGCGTCGTCAACGTCGAGGTGGTCGTCACCGACCGCGACGGCAACCGGGTGCAGGGGCTGAAGCCCGGCGACTTCCGTCTCCGGGTGGACGGCAAGGAAGTACCTGTCGACTTCTTCACCGAGGTCCGAGACAGGCAGGCTGTGGCGGCGGATCCAGAAGGAGGCCCCACAACCGGCAGCCCGTCCAGCCTGTCTCCGGGCGAGCCGGTCGGCACGAGCTACCTGGTCTTCGTCGACGACTACTTCTCGCTGCCCCCTAAGCGCAACCAAGTATTGAAGGCCCTCAAGAGCTCTCTCCCCCGCCTCGGGCCACAGGACCGCATGGCCATCGTCTCTTTCAATGGCGCCCGGCTGGCTCGGCTCTCGGGATGGACCGGCTCCGCGTCTGAGCTCGGCCAGGCCTTGGACAAGGCGGCCTCCGTGCCCGCGCGGGGGGTCGATCGAATCACCGAGATGCGCAGCTTTCTCCAGTCCGAGCAGTTCCAGTCCGATGTGGTCAACCCCGAGCCGCGCGACGTGCTCAAGGAGCGGGCGCTGAACGTGGGGCTGTCGCCGCAGCAACTCAGCTACGGCAAGATTCTGGCGGCGCAGATCGACACGGCCGTCTCTGCCGTCGTAAGCGCTATGCGGGGAGCCGGGACACCTCCCGGCCGCAAGGTCCTGCTCCTGCTGGCGGGGAGCTGGCCCTTCTCCATCCAGAGCTTCCTCGCGGGCGAAGGTCTGGTATCCAGCTCTCGCCAGATTCAGGACGGTGAGGAACTCCTGCGCCCCCTGACCAGCACTGCCAACCTGCTTGGCTACACGATCTACCCGGTGGACGTCCCCGGCGTCGAATCCGAGGCCGCCAGCGCCGACTCCTTCAGTAGCAGCGGCAGGGACCGAATCATGCGGGAGCAGGAGGTCCACGGCACGCTCCAGTTCCTCGCCAGGGAGACCGGCGGCCACGCCCTGCTCAACACCAGCCGGACGGCGGTGCTCGACACAGCCGAAGCCGACACGCGCTCCTACTACTGGCTCGGCTTCACGCCGAGTTGGCAACGCAATGACAAACGCCACACCATCGAGGTCGAATCCCTGCGCTCAGGCCTCCAGGTCCGGGCGCGCACCAGCTTCCTCGATCTCTCCCGGAACACGGAGGTCGCGATGATGGTTGAGAGCGCGCTGATGCTGGGCAATTTGCCAGGGGCGACCGCCATGCCCATGCGTCTGGGCACTCCGGAGCGGGGCAAGAAGGGCGAGGTGCAGATCCCCATCACCCTGGGCCTGCCGGTAGACGCCCTCACGATGGTGCCAATCGACGGCAAGTACACCGCCAAGCTGGAACTGCGCGCCGCAGCCGCGGACGAGAAGGGCAATCGTTCCGCGGTCCCGACCATCCCCCTTACCCTCTCCTCCGACAAGCCTCCCAAGCCCGGCGGCTTCGTGCGCTACGACACTCGGCTCACCCTGCGCGGCGACGCCCGCCACCTGGTGATCGCCGTCTACGACCCGCTGAGCGGCAAGATCTCCACGGCCGAGGCGGACGTGCCGGACTGAGTCAGAAGCGGAAGGGCCGCAGCAGCAGCACCAGCACGGCCCCTACGCCCTCCACCAGCCCCTTGGCCAGGGCGAGCACGGCCACGGCCGCGGTCCAGAGCACCAGCCAGAGCGCCGCCCAGGGAGCCCGGAAAAACCGGGGAAGACGCCCGGGCGCGCTCTCGGCCAGCCGCTCCCAGAAGCGAAGCCCAGACCCGGGGGTGGCGAGGCACTCGCACCCTTCGTACGAAATTTCCTTCCCATGCTTGCCATGGAACAGGGATTCGAAGAGGCTCTCCCGGTCCCCCGCCAAGCGGTAGGCGTCGTCCTCCATCGGGTGGCCCGCGTAACGGAAACGGTTGCCCGCCGCGCAAGCCAGGTAGAGCACCAGGAAGGGCCGCAGCAGGCCGATCCCCGGGCCGGCCTCCTGAAGCTGAAGCGCGTGGTACGCCTCATGGAGCAGCAGCCCGAGCCCATCCACCGAGCCCGGCTGCCAGTAGCGGGGCTCGATGTAGATGCGGGTGCGGCGCGGAAAGACCTTCCCCGGCAGGGTGATCCCCTGGATCGCGAACAGGTTGAAGACATGCGGGATGCCGAGGTGGAAGCGCAGCCCACGCAGGTCGAGCGTCGGATAGACCGATTGCAGAACCCGCCGGGCCGGCTCGGGCAGCTCCACCTCGGGAGGGAAGAGCCACCGCTGGAGACGCTCGGCCCGGCTTGGCATTGTTCTTGAACTACGTCTTGCGGTACGTGATGCGGTAGATCACGCCCGCCTCGTCGTCGGACACCAGCAGCGACCCGTCCGGCATCACGAGCACGTCCGCCGGGCGCCCCCAGGCCTTTCCGTCCTTGCGCAGCCAGCCCTGGGCGAACGGCTCGTAGGAAACGGCCTTGTTGCCCTCCAGCCGCACCATCATCACCCGGTAGCCGATCGCCTCGTCGCGGTTCCAGGAGCCATGCTCCGCGAACAGGATGCGGTTGCGGTACTCGGCCGGGAACATCGAGCCGGTATAGAAGCGCATGCCGATCGCCGCGACGTGCGGGTCCAGCTCCCGAGCGGGAGGCGTGAACTGATTGCACGGCTTGCCACCGAACTTGGGGTCCGGAATGCCGGAATGGCAGTAGGGGAAGCCGAAGTGGAGCCCCTTCCTGGGAGCATGATTCAGCTCGTCAGGCGGCCGGTCGTTGCCCATCATGTCGCGGCCGTTCTCCGTGAACCAGAGCTCCTTGGTCTGCGGGTGCCAGTCGAACCCGACCGTGTTGCGGATGCCGCTGGCGAAGACCTCGCGGCCGGAGCCGTCCGGCTTCATGCGCGTGATCGTGGCGAAGATCGGGCGTTCCTTCTCCTCGTTGCAGACATTGCAGGGCGCCCCGACCGGCACGTAGAGCCAGCCGTCCGGGCCGAAGGCGATGAACTTCCAGCCGTGGTGGGTCTCCTTCGGGAAGTCGTCCGAGACCACCACCGGCTTCGGCGGGTTCTGCAGCTTGCCATCGATGCCGTCGTAGCGGAGGACCCTCGAGACCGCAGCCACATAGAGCGAGCCGTCCCGGAACGCGAGCCCGCTCGGCATGTCCAGGCCCCTGGCAATGGTATGGACCTTCTTGTCCCGCTTTTCCGCCGTAATGGCGTAGACCTTGCCCTCGCTGCGCGAGCCCACGTAGAGGGTGCCGTTGGGGGACAGCGCCATCTGGCGGGCGTTCGGCACGTTGCCGGCGTAGACCTCGATGGCGAAGCCGGGGGGCAGGCGGATCTCGTTCAGGGGCAGCTTCTCCTGGCTCCTCGCGGGAGAGCAGGAGAGGCTCAGGGCGACAACCAGCGCGGTGCTGAGGATGATCCGGGACTTCATTGATGGGCCTCCTTCCTCACATCCGCTTGAAGTCTACCCCGATCCCGGGCTTCGGCTAGACTGGTGGCCCTATGAGCCTTACCCCCGAGCTAGTCGCCGACATCCTGGTGCGCCAGGGCTGCATCAACGCGGACCAGGGAGAAACCATCAAGCAGGAGGCGCGCCTGATCCCTGCCCGGGTGCGCTCGGCGAGCGCCTACGAGCAGAAGTCCCTGGCCTACGAGATCATCACCCGCCTGCGCCTGCCCAACCAGAAAGACGCCGGCGCGCCGCTCGGGGACCTCGAAATCGCCCAGGCCATCGCCTCCGATGCCAAGCTGCAGCACGTCCGCATCGACACCCTGAGCCTGAACGCGGACCTGATCGAATCCAAGATGTCGCGGCCATTCGCCAAGCGGCACCGGATGATCCCCCTGGAGATGGTCAACGGCCGGCTGCGGCTGGCCTGCGCCAATCCCTACGACATGGAAGGGATCGACTCCTTCAAGCGCATCGCCGGCCGCGACCTCGAGCTCGTGGTGGCCGCCGAGCCCGAGCTCCTGAAGGCCCTCACCGAGTTCTACGGCCTGCGCCACTCCGTCAAGAAGGCCGAGCGGGACCTGACCTCCGGCATCGACCTCGGCAACCTCGAGCAGCTCGTCCGCATGAAGAGCGAGAACGAGATCGAGTCGAGCGACCAGCACGTGGTCAACGCCGTCGAGTTCATGCTCCAGCACTCCTTCGACAGCCGGGCCAGCGACATCCACGTCGAGCCCAAGCGCGACCGCAGCCTGATCCGCTTCCGCATCGACGGCGTGCTGCACGACATCCAGAGCATGCCCAAGATCGTGCACGCCGCGGTGGTCTCGCGGATCAAGACCATGGCGCGCCTGGACATTGCCGAGAAGCGGCGGCCGCAGGACGGCCGGGTCAAGACCACCCGCGGCGGCCGCGAGGTCGAGCTGCGCGTCGCCACCCTGCCCGTGGCATTCGGGGAGAAGGTGGTCATGCGCATCTTCGACCCGCAGGTCCTGATGCAGGACCTCACCTCGCTCGGCTTCTACGCGGACGAGATGCAGGTCTTCAACGACTACATCAGCCGTCCGCACGGCATCGTCCTGGTGACCGGCCCCACCGGCTCGGGCAAGACGACCACGCTGTATTCGGCGCTCCGAGTGATCGCCACCCGCGAGATCAACGTGACCACGATCGAGGACCCGATCGAAATGGTTTACGAGGATTTCAACCAGACGGCGGTCCAGACCAAGATCGGCGTGACCTTCGCGAACGCGCTGCGGCACATCCTGCGGCAGGACCCGGACGTGATCATGGTGGGAGAGATCCGCGACGGCGAGACCGCGCAGTACTCGATCCAGGCGGCGCTGACCGGCCATCTGGTCTTCTCCACCCTGCACACCAACGACGCCGCCTCCTCGATCTCGCGCCTGGCGGACCTGGGGATCGAGCGCTTCCTGATCAGCTCGACCCTGGTGGGTTCCATGGCGCAGCGCCTACTGAGGAGGATCTGTCCGCACTGCGCGGCCGAGCGTTACTTGACAGCCGAGGAGGTGGCGACCCTGCGCCTGTCCGTACCGCCTGGGAAGCGGGTCAAGGTCAAGGAAGGCGAAGGCTGCTTCGAATGCCGCGCCACGGGCTACCTCGGCCGCACGGGCATCTTCGAGATGCTGCCTGTCGACGATGCGATCAAAAACCTGATCATTACGGGAGCCGCCGCCCCCGAGATCAAGCGCGAGGCCACGAAGAACGGCATGCGCACCCTGCGGCAGTCGGCCCTCCGCAAGCTCGCCGAAGGCCTGACCACCTTTGAGGAGGTGGTGCGGGTCACAGGGTTGTAACGCGGACGGTATCGTTCTCAACCCGGATGGCAACATCCAGGAACCGCGGAATGAGCTCAACCTGCGTCTCAGCATGGCCGCTCAGAGGAAGGGTTTTAAAGGCTCCGGAACCAGCCAGCGCGAAGAGCAGTAGAAGTTGATCGGCCAGATGCTCGCCCACCGGCACGCCCGCAGCCAGGTAATTCTGCATCCCCCGCACAGCCAAACCTGCCACGTTTTCTGCAGGCACACCCCGCTGGCCGAAGCCGACGAATACCTCCGTCAACGCATCGCTCTCAACTGAAAGCAGCACCGCGTTGCCCGGGCCGGGCGTGTCCACCTCCCGGACCTCCAGGGAATCCCACTCTGCCAGCCGGGCCGCCTCGGCGATCTCCCGCTCTCCGATGTGGCGAGGCAGCCGCGACACCAGCGCCACGGCTTGCCGCCGGCGGATCTCCCCGCGTTCCAGCAGCTCGAAGCCGTTGAGCCGCGGAGCTGGCTCGATGCTCACGACGATCCGTCCGCCGCCCGCCGGGTAGAAGCCGGCCCGCTCGAGCTCCGCCTGGACGCGCGGCCCCATCCGGCTCACGAGCGGGAGATAGGTGCGATCAAGGAACTCGAAAGGCGGAGCCATGGGGTTGTGCGTGCCCCCTTCCAGCACCAGCAGCGAGGGCTGGGACGCGCAGAGGAGAGCAGGAAGAACGGTTTGGAGGACGAGCGTGGTGCTCCCCGCGCTGCCCACGGACAGCTCGTGCTCGCCCGGCGTCACCTCGCCTGGGATGAACGTGAGCGTCGACGAGCCGATCTCGGCCCCGGTCACCTGGGCTCCGCCAATCCGGGCCGCGGCCTGGACGGCTACGAGGTGCTGGCGCATCAGCCCCGGCTTCGGCCGCCGGGCGCGGACGTTGCGGATCCGGACCGGCGTGCCGGTGACCATGGAAAGAGCGAGAGAAGTGCGGAGGATCTGGCCTCCACCCTCCCCTTCCGAGCCGTCGAGATCCAGCATGCATCCTCCAGGTGTACAAAGTTCAAGACCTTCTGTATACCCTAGCGTCTCGGAGACTCGTTCGAATGCCTCTTCTGTACATTCGAGTGTCTCACCTGTACATCCGAGCGATTCTCTTGTACAGACAATATGCTCGTCTGTACATTTGAGCGACTCGGGAAGCCGTTCGAGCTACTCAGATGTACAATTCGTCGACCCGCCTGTACATTCGAGTGGCTCATGGAGCCACCCGAGCGTCTCAGGTGTACATCCGAGCGACTCCGCTGTACATCCAATTCAGGAAGCTTGCTTGGTGAAGTACTCGGCGACCAGATCCCGCGCCCTCTGCGCGTCCTCCCGCGGCTCGGCGATGCGGCTGAAGAGCGTGCGCCAGGTCGCCCTCAGCGTCTCCAGGTCCTGCTGTTCCAGGAGCCTGACCAGGCCATCCAGGGCCCGCTGCGAGGCGGCCGGGTGGATGCGGGCCTCGGACTCCCGCTCCAGGAGGACCATGGCGAAGACCAGCGGCTCGGGCAGCTCGGTGAAGGCGGCTTCCGGCGGCGGGGGCGGAGGCAGCGGCTCCGGCGCCGGCAAGGCTTCCAGGACGATCGTGTCGTCCAGATTATTCGGCAGGCTGGCTGGCGTGCCCCGCCTTTCGAAGATGGGCAGCGAGCGTACCTGGTCCGCGAAGCGCGAGAGGAGCCCCATCAGCTCCTTTTCCGAGGCGAAGTTGCCCAC
Source organism: uncultured Holophagales bacterium (assembly GCA_963741305.1). Taxonomy (GTDB): domain Bacteria; phylum Acidobacteriota; class Thermoanaerobaculia; order Multivoradales; family UBA5704; genus DATMER01. The sequence continues at coordinate 3,338,552 of CAVUHL010000003.1, forward strand.
CAGGCGGGCGTCCCGGCCGATCTCCAGGCGCTGCGTCTCCTGCAGCACCACATGCGCCCGGGCGCCATCTTCCAGGTGCAGCGAGCGGGCGCTCACCCTCCAGGCTGTCAGGTGCCCCTGCACATAGCAGGTGTGCGCGCAACGCACGGTCCCTGCCTCCACCTCAACCCCGCGGTCGATCCGGATGGAGCCGCCCAGCGACTCCAGCGTGCCGTACTTGCCCGAGTTCTGGACCACGACGTTCCCCGGCGCGTGGATCGAAAGCAGGCCGTCGGGGTCCACCACGATACGGGTACCCCGGGGAATGATCAGGGTGGGAGCGGCTTCGTCCACGGTGGTTCGCCTCATGGATCCTACTTTCCTACGACGGCCGGCAGCGGCTCGTAACCTTGGAGCTCGGGCGCGCTCCGCGCCCGGGCCAGCAGGCGCTCTTCGTTGGGCCAGCGGTGATCCAGGATGTAGATCAGCGGATCGGCCGGCACCCACCGGCCGTCGTCCGTACGGCGCCGGACCTCGTAGTGGACGTGCGGGCTCGTGCTCCACCCCGTGTTGCCCACCGTGCCCAGCACGTCCCCCTGGCGGATCTTCTGCCCGGCCCGGACGCGCACCTCGTCGCAGTGCCCGAACAGGGTCACGAACCGGTCGCCGTTGCGCACGATCACCAGCTTGCCGAACCTCCACCAGCCTACGCTCCGCGACACCGGATACTCCCCGGCGAAGACGACCACGCCGTCGGCCGGAGAGCGGATCGGCAGCCCCTGCGGCGCCGCCAGGTCGAGGCCGGCGTGAAGCTCGAACTCCTTGGTGAAGGGGCTGCGCCGCCGGCCGAACGTGCTCGTCAGGACGAAGTCGCCGTCGCGCAGGGGGCAGACCGACGGCGTGCTCCGCACCTGCTCCTGGTTGGCCTGCTCGTACGTCCGCACCTCGCGCAAGTGGGTATCCACGGCGCCCAGGCGCTGGCCGATGCGCGCCTGGAGACGGCTGCCCTGGTGGATCGTTCCGGCGTAGATCGAGTCTGGCGCCTCCTGCATCGGGAGCGGCCGGGTCGGCGAAATACCTGCCGCCGTGCCCGGAGGCAGGCCGTAGGCGAGGAGGATCTTGTTCATCCGCAGGTGCAGGCCGTCCGTCCGTTGCTCGACCTGCGCCAGGCGGCTCACCAGATCCTGCAGCCGCTCCCCCTGCTGCGAGCGCTCCGCCACGAGGGAGGAGTACTCCTGGCGGTGGAGGACCCTGCCGATCACCGCGGGCGCCGACCAGAGGCCCAGGGCGAGGAAGGCCATGTAGGCGAGCGCCGGGATCGACCACAGGGTCACCTGCCGCCGCGAGAGGAACAGGTAGCGCACCCGGCGCCGGATGTTGGCAGGATGGATCTGGACTTCCAGGCTCCACGCCTCATGGCCGCCTTCGGGCCGCGGTGGAAGCCGGAACCACTTCATGAAGTGTCAGGCGACTGGCGCCAGGATGGGAGAGGGAGGGTGGATCGGGTTCAGCCGGTCGATCTCCGCTTCGCTGGCGTGGTGGGCCACGGCGCCTTGCAGCGCGTGATGAACCGAAGGTCCGCCCGCCAACACGTTGCCCCCGCGGAAGTAATGCCCGCTGCCGTCGAGGTCGGTGACCACGCCGCCGGCCTCCTGGATCAGCAGCACGCCGGCGCCGAGGTCCCAGGGCGAGAGCCGGAACTCGAAGAAGCCGTCGTAGACCCCGGCGGCCGTGTAGGCCAGGTCGAGCGCGGCCGAGCCGCAGCGGCGGATGGCCTTGGCCTGCTGGAAGACCTCGCGGAAGACGGCCAGGTAGAGGTCCAGGGTGGGGAGCGCCCGGAACGGGTAGCCGGTCGCGAGGAACGCTCCGCCGAGCCCCTCGTGCCCCGAGACCTTCATGGGCTGGCCGTTCCAGAACGCGCCGCCGCCGCGCGTTGCCGTGAAGACGTTGCTCCCCTCGGGATCGATGATGACCCCGGCGAGCACCTCATCCCCCTTGCGGCACGCCACGGAGCAGCAGTAAACGGGCAATCCCTGGAGGAAATTGGTGGTCCCATCCAGCGGATCGATCAGCCACTGGTAGTCGCCTTCGCCCTCGCCGGCCCCGCTCCCCTCCTCGGCCAGGATGCGATGGTCCGGGAAGCTCCGCCGGATCTCGGCCAGGACGGCGGCCTCGCTCTCGTGGTCGGCCTGGGTGACGAAGTCGTTCGTCCCCTTGCGGTCGATCGCGAGCCCTTCGTAGCGGAAGTACCGCTTGATCACATCGGACCCGGCCTGCGCCGCCGAGAGGGCGGTTGCGAGCAAATCGTCATACATAGGGCGCTCATTATGCCAGCTTTGCGCCAGGAGGCCCTTCTACGGCAATTCCACCTCTTCAATTCCCGCCGCCAGGGAGATCGATTGCGGCAGATGCGTACCCTCCACCCAGACGATCCACTGCGACTCCAACTCGTCGCGCAGGTCGACCACCGCGGAGCGGAGCTTGGGAACGGTCGAGACGTCCTCGATCTTCCCCCAGGCCGCGAGGGGCGATGCCCCCCCTTCGTTCGTCTCCTCCGGCTTCACCACCGACCAGATGAACAGGGGCACCCGGATCGAGGCCAGGTACTGGCGGACCGTGGCCGGATTGGAGAGGCTCGCATCCTCGGGGTCCGGGCCGATGACCACCACCACGGCCCGGGGCCGGCTGCCTGACAGGGCCTGAACGCCGGCCACCGCCACGGCATCGGACAGCCGCTGTTTGCCGGGCACCCCGCCCGGGACCATCAGGCGGGTCAAGAGCCAGTGCATGCCTCCATCCTGGAGCGTGAAGGCGCGGGACCAGTCGAACAGCTCCGCCCGCTGGCCCGACGCGGAGTACGTCCGCGGCACCGGATAGATGAATCGGACCTCGTCCTCTTTGCGCAGCCCGATCTCGTAGCGCAGGTAGTCGCCCTCGATGCTCAGCCTGCTGCTCATCCCCTGCCCCTGCACCGTGCGCTTCTTCTTGTTCTCGCCGAGGCGGCCGAGCGCCTTGCTGACACCCAGCTCCCTGACCACGAACACCTCCGCCGGGCTCTTTTCCACGGCCGCCACGGTCAATGGCTTTCCGCCAGCGAGGAGCCGGCCCCGCAACGAGCCTGCCGTGAGCTTCCCCCGGCGGACCCGCACCGGGACCGCCGTCAGGTCGGTGGACACCGCCGAACCGTACTGGCCGCCGAAGACCACATCCCTGCGCGCCACCACGTTCGAGGGGAAATAGAGCTCGGCGCTCAGCACGTGAGCACTCTCGGGATCGTAGGCCGGCAGAGCCGTCCGGCCATCGGGTCCCAGGGCCAGCGGCTTGCCGTCGAGGGTGAGGTGGATCGACGTCGGTTGCGCGCCGGTGCGGCTCTGCCAGGTGAGCCAGGCCTTGGAAGGTTTGCCCGCCCCTTCGAGCACGATCTCCACCTCGGCCGGGGGCCGCGGGAGGTTGATCCATTGGCGCGTCCGCGCCACCTCCCGGCCTTCGGCGTCGAGGGCGCGCGCCACCAGCTCGTGCGGGACGAGCGTGCTCCCGAAGTTGATCTCCCCCTTCCAGGGAGGCTTCTCCATACGCCCGGCGACCGTTCCGTCGAGCATCAGCTCCACGGCGGCGACGGGGCCTTCGACGGCCAGCTCCACGGGGTAGGTACCCAGGGTCAAACCGAGGAAAAGGGTGACGAAAGCGATCTGCATGGCGGCACCTCCCGAAGACCGGTGCCGTCATTCTAGCGGACGATGGGGGATCTACCCGAAGAGGGGGACGGGCACGCCGGTGCCGGAGCCGAAATATTCGCGGGAGTTGGCGCCCGGGAGGGCGAAGCCGTTGATCGCGATGCGCCGGGGGGCGGAGCCGCGGTTCTCCTCGCTGCGGTGCACGGTGTAGGGGCCGAAAAAGGCCGCGCTGCCTGCCGCGAGGAGAGCCGGAACTCCGGGCTGGCCACGGAAGCGGTTCCGCACCATGGCGGGATCGAGGTGCCCGCTCCGGCTGGTGCGCGGGTAGAAGATCAGCGGGCCGTTCTCGGGCGTGGTGTCGTCGATCGCGACCACCGTCTGGATATAGCTGCCGCGGCCGTCCACGTCCCGCCACTCGGGGGTGCCGTAGCGCCGGTGCTCGCTGTCCTGGTGAGGCTCGAATTCCAGCCCGTCGTTCGGATACTTGGCGTGGAGCTGGTTGAGCAGGTGAACGGCCTTGTCCGAGTCGAAGAGCTGGCCGACGATCGCGGTCAGGCGCGGGTCCCGGGCGTTCGCGATGAAAGCCGGCTCGCAGCCGCCCGCCCAGACCACCCGCAGCAGGCGGCGCGTTTCATTCGCAATACCAAAGACAAACTGGCTGCCGCAATGCTCGATCTTGGTCTCTCCCTCCGCAGGGGGGAGATCCGCGGCGATCTCGCGCCCCAGGGCGCGCAGCCGCTCCGCGGCCTCTCCCAGCGCCACGACCTCGTCGAGCGAAAACAGCTTCTCTACGATGAGAAAGCCTTCGTCGTAAAACCGCCGGACCTCGGCCTGGGACAGCTCTCGGGACATATAGTTGAGTCAGTATAACACAGGGGGGTTGACCCTCACGCAACGTGAGGCTGTACCTTGACAATCATGCCGCCCGGAAGGGCCAGAAAGGAGCCGAGGCGATGCGCTTGTGGAAGGTGGGAGAGCTGGCAAAGCAGACGGGCTTGACCGTCCGCGCGCTGCACCACTACGACGAGATCGGGCTGCTCACGCCTTCTCAGCGGAGCGCCTCCGGGTACCGGCTCTATGACGGGGACGATATTGCCCGGCTGCTGCAGATCCTGTCCCTGCGGCAGCTCGGGTTCTCCCTGGAGGAGATCCGCGACAGCCTGGCGAAGCCCGGCCTCTCGCTCCAGCGCGTCCTCGAGCTCCACATCGAGCGTCTCCGGGACGGGATCGAGCTGCAGCGCAAGCTGTGCAGCCGGTTGGAGACGGTGGCGGAGCGGCTGCGCTCGTCGGAGGTGGTCTCCGTCGAGGAATTCCTGGAAACCATGGAGGTAATGAACATGTTTGAGAAGTACTACACCCAGGAGCAGCTCCAGCAGTTGGAGGAGCGCAAGAAGATGCTCGGCGAGGAGCACATCCGCGAAGTCGAGCAGGAGTGGCCGCGGCTCATCGCGCAGGTCCGCGAGGAGATGGCCAAGGGCACGGACCCGGCGAGCGAGGCCATGCAGCGCCTGTCCAAGCGCTGGATGGAGCTGGTGCAGGAGTTCACCGGTGGCGACCCGGGGATCACCCAGTCGCTCAAGGAGCTGTACCAGGGAGAGCCGTCCGTGCAACAGCGCAACGGCCTCGACCCCGGCATCTTCGCCTATGTCCAGCAGGCCGCCGCGGCCTCCCGCAAGTCTGACTGAGAAGCAAGGGACGGGGCTCCCTCGGGGCTCGTCCCGTCCCTCCCAACCCCATTGCTGTGATTTCAAATCTACGTATAATCCGGCAGCGTAAGAAGTAGACCTTTTTTGAACTGGAGGTGAGAGCATGACCTTGAGAACGGCAACTCAATTTGCAGTGCTATGCGTGCTGAGCCTGGCGTGCCTGCTGCCTTCGTCCGCAGGCGCCCTCGACATCACCGGCTTCCTGCCCGCCCAGGGCGGAGGGGACCTGGCCTTCTCCTTCACCTCGGAGGGCTATGACGAATTCTGGGTGGGCGAGACGAAGGTCTCCGATCCCGGCGTGGGGGAGGTCGACATCACCAGCCTCTCCTTCTGGTTCGACTGGGGCTTCACGGACGACCTCGCCCTGGTGGGCAACGTCGCCCATGTGGATGCCGAATCCGACGGCCTGGGCGGCTTCGAGGACAGCGGCCTTCAGGACCTCTCCGTCCTCCTCAAGTACCGGTTCCTCTCGTCCGGCCCGCACAGCCTCCTGGCCGCGGGCGGCGTCCGCACCCCTCTTTCGGACTATGAGGCGAACCTGCCGGTGGACCTGGGCGACGGCACCACGGACGTGCTCGCCCGCCTGGTGTACCTGTTCAACCCCGGCGCGTTCTACTTCTCCCAACAGGTGGGCTACGACCTGCGCGGCGACGACGCCCCGGACGGCATCCCCATCTACACCGAGCTGGGCTTCACCACCGGTGCCCTGACCTGGATCGGCTTCTATTCGCAGCTCACCGCCCGCGACGGCACGGACATCGGTGACCCGGGCTTCACGTTCCCCAGCAACAAAGACGAGTACAGCCGCGCCGGCGCCAAGCTCTACGCGCGGCTGGGCGAACGCTGGGGGTTCAGCGTGCTAGGCTTCACGACACTCGATGGCCGCAACTCGGGCGAGACCCAGGGCTTTTCCCTGGGGACGAACGTCCGCTTCTGAAGATGTGAGGAGGAAACCATGTTTAGGACAGTGGCTGTAGCCGGCGTTTGCCTTGCCCTGCTGGGGTCCGCGGCGCCTGGCCGGGCGGACGTGGTGTTGGACTGGAACAACGTGACCCTCAATGCGATCCGGGTGGACAAGACTTCGCCGCCGAAAGCCTCGCGCGCGCTCGCCATCGTCCATACGTCGATCTTCGATGCGGTCAACAGCGCCTCGGGCGGAGCCTACGAGCACTACATCGTGCCGCCCGTCGAATTCTTCGCTCCCATCTCGCTCGAAGCTGCTGCCGCGGCGGCCGCCCACACGGCGCTCGCTGACCTGTTCCCGGCCCAGAAAGCGACGTTCGATGCCGCCCTCGCTACCTCGCTGGCGGCGATTCCCGATGGTTCGGAAGAGGCCTCCGGCATCTCGTGGGGGAAGTCAGTCGCGGAGCAGGTTCTCGCCGCGCGCGATGATGACGGCTCGGGCAACACCGTCGACTATGGAGTGCCGACCGGAGCCAACTGGTGGACGCCGACGCCGCCCGGCTTCGCGCCCGCCCTGCTGCCGGGCTGGGGGCTCGTCGAGCCCTGGGCCATGATGAGCGGCTCCCAGTTCCGGCAGGGCCCGCCACCTACGCCGCTCAGCCCCGAGTACACGGCGGCCTTCCTCGAGGTCGAGCGCCTCGGCCGGTCCAACAGTTCGGTCCGGACGGCCGACCAGACCCAGATTGCCCTGTTCTGGGCCGACGGCGGCGGCACGGCCACGCCGCCGGGCCACTGGCACGTCATTGCCCAAGGGATCTCGCAGGAGAAGCACCTCAGCCTGATCGAGAATGCCCGCCTCTTCGCCCTCCTCGCCATCGCCGGCGCCGACGCGGCGATCGTCGCCTGGGACCACAAGTTCACCTACAACAACTGGCGGCCGGTGACCGGCATCCAGCACGCGGACACCGACGGCAACCCCGCGACTACGGCCGACCCGGCCTGGACCTCGCTGATCGGGACGCCGCCGTTCCCCTCCTACACCTCGGGCCACAGCACCTTCAGCAGCGCAAGCGCCCGCCTGCTGGCGCTGTTCTTCGGCACCGACCAGATCTCCTTCTCCACCACCTCGGACGGCCTCCCCGGCGTCACCCGCTCGTTCACGCGGCTCTCCGGCGCCGCCGAGGAAGCCGGGCAGAGCCGGATCTACGGCGGCATCCACTGGCAGTTCGACAACGAAGCGGGGCTCGCGAGCGGCCAAGCCCTCGCGGAGCACGTGTTCTTCAACCTCCTCACGCCGCTCGACGCGCAAGCCGGCACCTGCGTCCCCGGTCCCAACACGCTCTGCCTCGTCGGCGGCCGCTTCAAGGTCGAGGCGGCCTGGCAAACGGCAAACGCCCACGGGCCTGCTTCCGCGGCGGTCCTCGGCGGGGATTCAGGCAGCTTCTGGTTCTTCGACGCGGACAACACCGAGCTGACCGTCAAGGTGCTCGACGCGTGCGTCGGCTTCGACCGCTACTGGGTCTTCGCCAGCGGCCTGACCAACGTCGAGGTGCTGATCAAGGTGACGGACACCCAGACCCGCCACGTCCGCCAGTACTTCAACCCGCAGGGCAAGCCGTTCGCGCCCATCCAGGACACGAACGCTTTCGCTTCCTGCCCGTAAGGTTTGAATCCGGAGACGGCATCTCGCCGTCTCCGGACCAGCCCGGATCTACTGGCAGTAGCACTGCACGGTCGGCCCTTCGCCGCAAACGGGGCCAGGCTCGTCGCAGGACTACGTGGCCGCCCAATATTCTTCCCATTCCAGGTCGGAGGTGTGCTGGTACTCCCGCCAGCGAACGATCAGGTTTTCGCGGACCTCGATCCAGACGGTTCCGTGATAGCGATGAGTCCCCTCATAGGTGTATTCCGCCACTCCGACTTGGCACTCCTCATCGAAGATGGAGTCGTGCCAGACCGTGCTCTGATCACACCCTTCGTCGTCCCGGAAGAACTCCAGGAGCTCGGCCCGCGACCTGATCCGGTAGCGCGCCGGATCGGCGTAGCGCACGTCCTCTGCGAAAAAGCTCGCCACCTTCTCGTAATCCCTGTCCGCCCAGCCCATGGCGAGGGCTTGGAGCATGGCCTCGAACTCTTGTCGTTTCATTAGATGATCTCCTTGCGCATGCTAACCTTTCACCAGCTTTCAGGAGGACGTTTTCTTGAGCTTCGTCGGCTCGACCATCGGGCACATCCGGATCGAGGCGCTCATCGGCGCGGGCGGCATGGGAGAGGTCTATCGCGGCTTCCACGAAAAGCTGGAGCGCCGCGTCGCGGTCAAGACCATCCGTGCCGAGCACCGGCTGAGCGGCGAGCTCAAGGCGCGCTTCCTGCGCGAGGCGCGGCTGCTCTCCAAGCTCGGCCATCCCGGCATCTGCCAGGTTTACGACCTCATCGAGACGCCCGAGGCCGACTTCCTGGTCCTGGAGCACGTCGAGGGGCGCACTCTCAAGGAGCTCGCCGCGGACGAGCTGAGCTTCGAGCGCAAGCTCCAGCTCGGCGAGAAGATCGCCACTGCCCTGGCCGCCGCGCACCGCGAGCGGATCGTCCACCGCGACCTGAAGGCGGACAACGTCATGGTCACGGCCGAGGGCGAGGTCAAGGTGCTCGACTTCGGCATCGCCCGCTCCGTGTCCGAGTCGGGTACGCACCCTATCGCGGAGCCCGAGCCTCTCCCCGTCCGCATCGAGCCGGATGATCTCGGGGTTCTCGGGGACCTCACCCAGCACGGCGCCCTGCTCGGGACCGCCCGCGCCATGAGCCCGGAGCAGGCGCAGGGCGGACGGGTGACCATGGCGAGCGACCTCTACTCGCTCGGCATCCTTCTCCAGGAGCTGTTCACGGGCGAGCCGGCCTACGACGGGCAGAACCCGCTCGAAATCCTGATGCAGGTGATGCGGGCCGAGACGCAGCCCGTGGACGGCGTGGACTCGGACCTCGCGCGGCTCCTCCTCGACCTTCAAAACCTCGATCCCCGCCGCCGCCCGACCGCCGAGCAGGCCGCGGCGCGCCTGCGCTGGATCCTGGACCGGCCGCAGAGACGGCGTCTGCGCCGGCTCCGCCTGGCAAGTGCGGTCGCCGCCTTCACGGTCCTGGTCGCCCTGCTCGCCGTGGCTTCCTGGCAGGCGCTCGAAGCCCGGCGCGCCCGCGGTGAGGCCGACCGCCGCCGCAAACAGGCCGAGGATCTGATCGGCTACATGGTCGGCGACCTGCGCCCCAAGCTCGAATCGGTCGGCCGGCTCGATCTGCTGGATGCCGTGGGTGACCGCGCTCTCGCCTATTTCAACGAGATGAAGGAAAGCGAGCTGACCGACGACGAGCTGTCGCAGCGCATCCGGACGATCCTGCAGATCGGCGAGGTGCGCCTGGCTCAAGGGCGCTTGCAGGATGCGCTGGCCGCGTTCGAGCGCGCACGGGACCTTTCCGAGCGGCTGGTCGAACGCAATCCGGGCGTCGAAGCCTGGCAGCGCAGCCGGATCGACGCCCACTCCTGGATCGGTCAGGTCGAGTTCGACCGTGGCCGGCCGCGCGAGGCCCTGGCGAAGTGGCGCCATACGCTCGACCTGTCCCGCGCGCAGCTCAGCCAACATCCGGACAGCGAAAACTGGCTCGACGCGCTGTCGATCGCCCACCTGAACGTGGGTACCGCGCTCGACGAGACCGGAGACCTGGCCGCGGCCCTGCGCTCCTATCGCGAAAGCATCGCGGTCTCCCGCCGGCTGGCGGAGAAGAACCCCGGGGACCTGGAACGCCAGGCGCAGGTCGCGGCGACGCTGGCCTGGGTCAGCAACGCCATGGAGCACCAGGGCGACTTGCGGGGAGCGCTCGCCGAGCGGCAGGCCCATCTTCATATCTTCGAGAGGCTGGCGGTGATGGAACCGGCAAGCCCCGCTCGGCGGCAGGAGCTCGCGAGCGCCCAGGGCTTCCTCGCCGGCCTCCTGGCCGTCCTCGGAGAGAGGGCGCAGGCGCGCACCCTCTACGAATCGGGGCTGGCCACGATCTCCGGCCTCGCGGCCCAGGATTCGGGCAACGCGGACCTCCAGCGCTGGCTGGCGGCGTTTTACGGCGCTCTCGGAGCACTCGAGCAAGATCCGGTCCGCGCCCTGGGCCACCTGAAGTCCAGCCGCGCGGTCCTGACGAAGCTGCTCGCCCAGGATGCGACGAACGTGGACTGGCGGTTCCAGCTCGGCCTCTGCCACCGGCGGCTGGCCTCGGCGCTGGTGGAACGCGACCCGTCCGCGGCGCGCCGGGAGGCCCGGAGGGCTCTGGAGATCCTGAGCCCTCTGGTCGAGGACGTGCCCGACGAGCTGACCCGCGGGCAGATCGCCGAGGCCGAGATCGTGCTCGGTACGGCAGAGGAGGCATTGGGGAACCCTCGCGAGGCACGGACGGCCCGAGAGCGGGCGCTGTCGGCGCTCGCCCCCTGCCGGCGTCCCCTCGCCCACTGGAAGCTGGTCGATCCCTGGGCCCGCGCCCTCCTCGCGCTGGAACGCGCCGAGGAGGCCCGCCCGGCGGTCGAGCGCCTGCGGCGGATGGGGTATCAGGGGCTGAGCGACTACAATGACGATCAGAGAGGAACCCCGATATGACGGCTAGACACTCCGCCCTTCCGCTCCTCCTGCTGACGCTGCTCACTCCCCTGGCCTTGGGGCAAACCCCGCCTTCCGACCGTTCCCAGGAGGCTCTGAACCAGGGGCGCAAGCTGGTGCAGGAGGGGAAGCACGCCGAGGCGGTCAAGATCCTGCGCAAGGCGGACAAGCTCGCCGGCGGGTCCTGCGTCGAGTGTCAAATCAACCTGGCCGTGGCCTTCAATCAGATGGGAAACTTCAAGGAGGCCCAGAAGAGCGCCGCTACCGTGCTGAAGCTCAGCCAGAAGCCGGCGGACCAGTTCCGTGCCTATCACAACCAGGGACTCGCGTTGTACAGCCTTGCCGGGGACGATCCCGCGAAGATGCGGTCGGCGGAGGATTCCTTCCGCCGCGCCCTGGAGCTGAGCTCGGGCAAGTCCAACTCATCCCGGTTCAGCCTGGCGATGGCTCTGCTGCGCCAATCGCGGGACGAGGAGGGAGTCGCCCTGCTCAAGCAGTATCTGGAGCAGGAGCCGGCCGCCACGGACGCGGACCGGGCCCGCGAGCTGATCGCCAACCCGGTGCGGGCGCGCAAGAACTTCTTCCCCGACTTCGAAATGGTGACCCTCGCCGGGGACCGCCTCAGCTCCAAGGACCTCCGCGGCAAAGTTGTCCTGGTGGACTTCTGGGGTACCTGGTGCCCACCGTGCGTGGCAGCCGTCCCGAGCCTGCGCACGATGAGCAAACGGATGACCGAAGAGCCATTCGTGCTCCTCAGCATCAGCACCGATCAGGACAGGGGAGTGCTGAAGGCGTTCGTAGACAGGCACGAAATGAAGTGGCCCCAGGTGTGGGACCAGGGCAGCGCCTTCACCCACAAGTGCAAGATCGCCAGCTTCCCCACCTACGTCCTGGTGAGCCATGAGGGGGAGATCCTCTACTCGACCAGCGGCTGGAGCACCAGGATCGAGCGGGACCTCGGCAAGAAGGTGTCGGGCGCCATCCAGGCGGCCAGGCTCGCGAAGAATTGATCCCGGATCAATTAGTGGTGGGTGGAGGAACCCGAGCCCGATGCTTTGCTGGTCAGGCTCCCATGGATCAGCGCGATCCAGTCCTCGGTCTTGATGAAGCCGCTCCCCCACTCCTTCCACTTCTCGGGCAGCCCTTCCGCCTGGATCGCCTTCAAGTCCTTGCCCGCCTCGATGCGCTGGCGCACGTGCGCGGTGGTCTCCTCGAGCATGGCGAGATAGCCCTGCAAGTCCGTCTTGGTGGAGAGCGGGCCATGGCCGGGGATGACCTTCACGTCCGCCGGTAGCTGGCCCAGGATCTTCTCGATGTTCTCCGTCAGCCCGGCCAGGCTGCCGCCGCTCTCGAGGTCGATGAAGGGGAAGCGGCCCGCGAAGTAATCGTCGCCCATGTGGACCACGTTCGAGCCGGTGAAGAAGATGACGCTGTCGCCGTCCGTGTGGCCATGCGGGTAGTGGAGGACCCGGATCTCCTCGCCGTTGAAGTGGACCGTGACCGACTCGCCAAAGGTGATCACCGGCAGCGCCTTCGCGGGTGAGGCCGGGACCATGTCCCCGCCGAGCATCTGTCCCTTCTCCATCCGCTTGCGGACGTTGTCATGGGCGATGATCGTGGCCTCGCCGCCGAAGGCTTCGTTGCCGCCCGTGTGGTCGTAGTGCCAGTGGGTGTTCAGGACGAAGGCGAGGTTGCCCGGGCTCAGGCTTTTCAAGGCGATGCGGATCTTGTCCGCGAGCGGCGCGAACTGGTCGTCCACGATCAGGAGGCCGTCGCTCCCCACCGATACGCCGATGTTGCCGCCCGCGCCTTGCAGCATGTGGATCTTGCCGGCGACCGGGGTCGCCTTGACCTCGACCTTGGAGAAGTCCCGCTCCTGCGCGGATGCCGGCAGCACGACGAGCCCCACGAGCACTACACCAAGACACGCTTTCAGCATCTCTGAGCCCTCCGGCGGGGAATCTAGCACAGCGGTTGTCACGCTTTCGCCAGCTGCTGGTACTTCCTAATATAGATGAGTCTTCATATCTCGTCAGGACCGTTCTTTCCCCGCGGCCCCCCCTGCCCCCGGCAGCAGGCGAACATCCTTTTCTCGCGACCGGGTGGCCTCACTCCTTGCCGTCCACCTCGCTCGACCGTCCGCCGCGAGCCTCTCCTTACATGGCGCTACTTCCAGGAGGTTTCATGAGGCTGAGTGTTCTCGTACGGGCGGCATCTCTCATTACTCTGTCCGTGTTCATCCCTTTGACGGCTGAAGCCCAACTCGTCGACCGCACCCGCGCTCCCCATACCGAAAACAATGCTGCCGTGCAGAAGTCTCTGGCACAGCAGATCGGCGCCGGGCGCGCCCCCGACACCACCCCCACGTCTTCTCTTTTCCTGATCCGGCGCGATCCCTTCCGGTCGATCCGTCGCGGCCGGCAGCTCTTTCAGCGCAAGTTCGCCGTCGAGCAGGGCCTGGGCCCCATCACCGGCGACGGAGCCGGAGACATCGAGCTCGACGATTCGATCGGAGCCGGCCTTTCTGACAGTTGCGCCGGCTGCCACGGCCGGCCCCGGGGCTCCGCGGGTCACGGCGGCGACGTCGCCACCCGGCCGGACAGCCGGGACGCCCCTCATCTCTTCGGCCTCGGCCTTGTCGAGATGCTCGCCGACGAGATGACCGCCACCCTGCGGAAGATCCGGGACGACGCCATCTTTCAGGCCACTACCACCAGCTCGCTCGTGATCAAAAACCTGGAAGCGAAGGGGGTCGGCTTCGGCACCATCACCGCGTTTCCGAACGGCAGCGTCGACCTTTCGAACGTGGAGGGCGTGAACACGGACCTGCGCGTCAGGCCGTTCTTCCACGACGGCCGGCTGTTCTCGATCCGCGAGTTCGCGGTGGGCGCCTTCAACGCCGAAATGGGCCTGGAATCACCGGACGCCGACCTCCTCGTGGCCGTCGGCGGCGGCGTGGTCACCACGCCGTCGGGCATGGTCCTCGACGGCACCCTCGACACGTTCTCGCCGGTTCCGGCTCCGAACACGGCCGCCGATCCGGACGGGGACGGCGTGGTCAACGAGATCGACACCGCCCTGGTGGACCACATGGAGTTCTACCTGCTGAACTACTTCCGGCCGGCCATTTACGAGCAGACCGCGGCAACCGAGAAGGGCAGGGCGGTGTTCGACACCATCGGCTGCGGGAAGTGCCACACGCCTGACATGAAGATCGAAGGCGACCGCCGTGTGGCCGACGTGGATACGTCGTTCGATCCCCTGCAGGGGATCTTCAATCAGCTGTTCTCCACCGCGACTCCGCTTGTGAACGTCATTCCCGATCTTCCCAACCCGCCCTACCAGGAAGCGCAGTTCAACTCCTTCCAGGTCGAAGGAATCTATAGCGACCTGAAGCGGCACGACCTCGGCCCCAATTTCCACGAGCGCCAGTACAACGGCACCATCACGACCCACTTCGTCACCGAGCCGCTCTGGGGGGTGGCGACCACGGCCCCGTATGGCCACGATGGCCGCAGCATCAACCTCAACGAGGTCATCCTGCGGCATGGCGGCGAGGCCCAGAGCCAGCGCGACAACTACGCGGAGCTCGATGACATCGACCGCGGCAGAATCCTCGCGTTCCTCGGTTCCCTGGTCCTCTTCCCGCCCGACGACACCGCCTCCAACCTCGATCCGGGAAATCCGTTCGACCCGGCCTTCCCGCAACGAGGGCACGGAGCGATCGACCTGAGCGTGCTGTTCATCAACCCCGCCGACAAGGAGTAGGCCGCTTCGAGCCGCGCGCCCTCACCCGGGCGCGCGGCGCTTGTCCCCTTTCACAACTTGGCAAGTACCTATCTAAAAGGAGGGTGTTCTTCCCGCACGTACAACCTGTGACCTCTCTCCCCCTTCCCCGGCGCGCCCGCCCTCCGCCCGCCTGCCGCAGGCCCCGTTGGACAGATCTCCGTGTAAGGCCCCTTAACGTCAAGTTTGCCAGGAGGAGTCCATTTCATGAGGCCAAGCAGCACCCTCGTTCGCGTCCTCGGCGGCGCCATCCTGCTCGCGGCGCTCGTCCCCTCGACGGCTTCCGCTCAGCTCGTCGACCGCACCCGCGCTCCACACACCGAAAACAAGGCCGCCGTCCAGAAGTCGCTCCCCGCCGAGATCGGGGCGGGCCGCGGCAACATCACCACTCCCAACTCGTCGCTCTACCTCATCGCGCGCGACCCCTTCCGCTCGGTGCGGCGAGGACGCCAGATCTTCCAGCGCAAGTTCGCCGTCGAGCAGGGGATGGGGCCCATCACCGGCGATGGGATGGGCGACATCGAGCTGGACGATCGGATCGGAGCCGGTCTCTCCGACAGCTGCGCCGGCTGCCATGGCCGGCCGCGGGGCTCCGCCGGGCATGGCGGCGATGTCGCCACCCGCCCGGACAGCCGTGACGCCCCGCACCTGTTCGGCCTCGGCCTGGTCGAGATGCTCGCCGACGAGATGACCTCCGACATGCGGTCGATCGCCAAGAGCGCGCGCAACAATGCCATCCTGACGGGCGTGCCCGTGACCGCGAGCCTGAACACCAAGGGCGTCAACTTCGGCCAGATCACCGCCTTGCCGAACGGAACCTTCGATTTCTCGAACGTCCAAGGCGTGGACCAGGATCTGCGGGTGAAGCCGTTCTTCCACGATGGCCGGCTGTTTTCGATCCGCGATTTCGCCGTCGGCGCCTTCAATGCGGAGATGGGTCTGGAGGCCCCGGACCCGGACCTCCTCGCCGCCCACAACGGCGCCACGGTCACCACCCCATCCGGCATGGTGCTCGACGGCACCCTCGACAAGATCGCGGAGCCCCCGGCCCTCACTCCCGCCGACGATCCGGACGGGGACGGCGTCGTCAACGAGGTCGACACCGCCCTCGTCGATCACATGGAGTTCTATCTTCTCAATTACTTCCGTCCGGCCCTCTACCAGCAGAACACGGACGCCCTGATGGGATTTCAGCTCTTTCTCGACCTGGGCTGCGGCAAGTGCCACGTGCCCGACATGAAGATCAACCGCGACCGGAGGGTGGCCGACGTGGACACGACGTTCAACTCGGCTCAGGGGATCTTCAACCAACTGTTCGCCACGGCGACCTCGCTGGTGAACGTAATCCCTGATCCTCCCCACCCGCCGCTCCAGAAGCCGAAGCTCCAGCCGTTCACGGTCAGGAACTTCTTCAGCGACCTGAAGCGCCACGACCTCGGCCCCAACTTCCACGAGCGGCAGTACGACGGCACCATCACGACGCACTTCGTGACCGAGCCGCTCTGGGGAGTGGGCACCACCGCACCCTACGGCCATGACGGGCGGAGCATCAACCTCAACGAGGTCATCCTGCGCCATGGCGGTGAAGCCCTGGCGCAGCGCAACGCCTATGCCGCGCTCACTGCCACGAACCACGTCAGGGTGCTCCTCTTCCTTCAGTCCCTGGTCCTCTTCCCCCCTGACGACACCGCCTCCAACCTCGACCCGGGGAACCCGGCCGACCCGGCCTTCCCGCAGCGAGGGCACGGAGCGATCGACCTGAGCGTGCTGTTCATCAACCCCGCCGACAAGGAGTAGCCAGCCTCGAGCCGCGCGCCGCTTCCGGCGCGCGGCCGTCACGCATTTTGCATCTGCGCTCCTCCGCATATAGAGGAGCCCTCACATCTCACCAGCACCATTCGCTCCCCGTGGCCCCCCTCGCCCAACAGAAGACGTGAACAATCCCTTCTCGCGATCGGGTGGCCTCCCCCTCCTTGCCGTCCCACCTGGCCCAACCATCCGGACGCGAGCCTCTCCAACTACGAAGCTATTCCAGGAGGAGTTCCATGAGGCTGAGTTTGCTCATCCGGGCCACGCTCTACGTCGCCCTGAGCTCTGCGTTTGCTTCCTCGATGGTTCACGCCCAGCTCGTCGACCGAACCCAGGCGGCGACGTCGCCACCCGGCTGGAAGCACCGGACCCCGGACCTTCTCGCCGCGAGCGGCGGCGGTGTGGTCACCACGCCTTCGGGCATGGTTCTCGACGGTACCCTCGACACCTTCTCACCGCCTCCGGCTCCGAACCCGGCCGCCGATCCGGATGGGGACGGCGTGGTGAACGAGATCGACACCGCCTTGGTCGACCACATGGAATTCTACCTTTTGAACTATTTCCGGCCGGCCAATTACGAGCAGACCGCGGTGACCGAGAAGGGCCGAGCGGTGTTCGATGAAATCGGCTGCGCCAAGTGCCACACGCCCGCCATGAAGCTCGGACGCGACCGCCGCGTGGCCGACGTGGACACGGCGTTCGACCCGGTCCAGGGAATCTTCAATCAACTGTTTTCCACGGCGACCCCGCTGGTGAACGTCATTCCCGATCCTCCCACCCGCCCCTTCAGGTTCCGGCGTTCAATTCCTTCCTGGTCGACGGCATCTACAGCGACCTGAAGCGGCACGATCTCGGCCCCAATTTCCATGAACGGCATTACGACGGCACCATCACGAAGCTCTTCGTGACCGAGCCGCTCTGGGGGGTTGCCACCACGGCTCCTTATGGCCATGACGGCCGCAGCATCAACCTCAACGAGGTCATCCTGCGGCATGGCGGCGAGGCTCAGACGATGCGCGACCTCTACGCGGACCTCGATGACAGCGATCGCGACCTGCTGCTCGGGTTCCTCGGCTCCCTGGTCCTCTTCCCGCCCGACGACACCGCCTCCAACCTCGATCCGGGAAACCCGTCCGACCCGGACTTCCCGCAACGAGGACATGGGGCGATCGATTTGAGCGTGCTGTTCCTGAATCCCGCAGACAAAGAGTAGTTTTCATTGGCCGCGCGCCCTCACCGGCGCGCGGCCGACCCTTCCGCGTGAGCCGCAAACCTATCCGCGTGACGCGGAGACCCTTCGTGACGCGGAGGCCCTTCCGCGTGAGCCGCAAACCTATCCGCGTGACGCGGAGACCCTTCCGCGTGAGCCGCAAACCTATCCGCGTAACGCGGAGACCCTTCCGCGTGAGCCGCAAACCTATCCGCGTGACGCGGAGACCCTTCCGCGTGAGCCGCAAACCTATCCGCGTAACGCGGAGACCCTTCCGCGTGAGCCGCAAACCTATCCGCGTGACGCGGAGACCCTTCCGCGTGAGCCGCAAACCTATCCGCGTAACGCGGAGACCCTTCCGCGTGAGCCGCAAACCTATCCGCGTGACGCGGAGACCCTTCCGCGTGAGCCGCAAACCTATCCGCGTAACGCGGAGACCCTTCCGCGTGAGCCGCAAACCTATCCGCGTAACGCGGAGACCCTTCCGCGTGAGCCGCAAACCTATCCGCGTGACGCGGAGACCCTTCCGCGTGAGCCGCAAACCTATCCGCGTAACGCGGAGACCCTTCCGCGTGAGCCGCAAACCTATCCGCGTGACGCGGAGACCCTTCCGCGTGAGCCGCAAACCTATCCGCGTGACGCGGAGACCCTTCCGCGTGAGCCGCAAACCTATCCGCGTAACGCGGAGACCCTTCCGCGTGAGCCGCAAACCTATCCGCGTAACGCGGAGACCCTTCCGCGTGAGCCGCAAACCTATCCGCGTGACGCGGAGACCTTGCCGCGAGACGCGGAAGCCTTGCCGTCAGAGGCGCCTAGCCCGGCGCGCGGCTATCCGGATCGGCCTCTACCCAGGCGAGGGTGTCGCGGATGGTCTCGGCCAGCGGGCGGAAGGCGAAACCTTCCGCCCGGGCCTTGCCGTTGTCGATGGAATCGAAGCCGGACTTCTCTTCCGGAATCCACAGGGGCAGGTCGAGATCCCGGTCCACCCAGGTGAAGGTCGCGTCGCTTCCGGTCACCTCGCGGCAGGTCTCCAGCAGCTCCCCCATGGTGAGCACCCGGCCGGGACCGGTTGCGTTGAAGGTGCCGGTCCGCCCCTTCTCCACCATCCTCAGTAGCCAGGGGGCGAGATCGCGGGCGTCGAGGAGCTGCACCGGCCTTCCGGGCCGGCCCTGTGCCAAGACCTTGCCACCCTGGGCCACGCGCCAGGGCCAGTAGGTGAAGCGGCCGGTATAGTCGTGGGGTCCGACGAGGAGGCCGGAGCGGACGATCAGCGACCGGCTCCCGTCGAGCTCGCACTCGCAGAGGGCCTTGAGCCAACCGTAGGTCGCCGGGTTGACCTCCTCGGTCTTCTCCATGCCTTTGGGAGGCTGCTTGACCAGCGAATCTTCCGCCAGGCCCCGGACGCGGAAGTCGGCGTAGACGGAGATTGAGGAGATGAAGACGTAGAGATCCGCATCGATCTCCGCGGAGGCTTGGGGGACCTGACGAGGCACATAGCCACAGAAGTCGAGGACGGCATCCCACCGGCCGCTCGGGAGAGTCAGGTCACGGTCCCCGAGCAGCTCCCGGGCTCCTGGGAAGAGCCCGGGGTTGGTCTGTCCGCGGTGGAAGAGGGTGAGGTCGTGGCCTCGGGCCAGCGCCACCTCGGCGAAATGGCGCCCGACGAAGCGGGTGCCACCGAGGACCAGCAGCTTCATGAGCTGATGTGCCCAGCCCTGGGGAGGCGCGATCCCCCGCCCCTCACTTCGCCGGGCCGGCCTTCGCCACGATCCCCTTCCCCTCCTGGATGACGAGGATCTGGTTGGCGGGCACCGCGCCGAGCTTCTGCTTGGCGCCGCTCGGCCAGTCGATCTCGATCGCGGTCGCGCCGGGGTCCTTGCCGAGGCCGAAGGTGAGAGCGAGATCGCTCTGCGAACAGTAGCTGGAACCGCTCCGCACCTGGCTCCACTGCTTGCCGGAGGCGCTGGTCACCCGCACCACCGCGCCGATACCGTCGCGGTTCGACTTGGCGCCCACCGTTTTGATCTGGAGCCAGCGGTTGCGGTTGCCGCCCTCATTGCGGAAGACGCGGGCCGCGCCGTGGTTGGTGGTGACCACCACGTCGAGATCGCCATCGCGGTCGAGGTCGCCGTAGGCTGCGCCCCGCGCGACCATGGGCTGGTCGAGCTGGCCTGACTTGATCTGCTCGAACTTCCCCTTGCCCTGATTGCGGAAAAGCAGCGGCAGCTGCTTGTACTGCACGCGCGGCTGGACCCGGTTGATCTCTTCCTCGATGTGGCCGTTGGCCGAGAAGATATCCAGCAGGCCGTCGAGGTCGTAGTCGAAGAAGAAGACACTGAAGGCCAGGGTCAGCAGGCTCGACCGGCCCACGGCCGAGGCCGGCGCATCGTCCACGAATAAGCCGCCCCCCTCGTTGTGGTAGAGGGCCAGCATCTCGTTTACGAAGTTCCCCACGAGCAGGTGCGGCCGGCCCGAGCGGTCGTAGTCGGCCGCGTCGACGCCCATGGCGCCGCGGGCGACACCCTCCTCGCTGAAGGCGACCCCGGCCTCCAGCCCCTCGTCCACGAAGCGGCCGTCCTTGTTGTTCCGGTAGAGCTTGTTCGGCTGCGTGTCGTTGGCCACGAAGAGGTCAGGCCAGCCATCCATGTTGTAATCGAGGAGCGCGACGCCCAGAGCCTTGCCCGGCTCGGCCACGCCCGCGCGCTGGCTGGCATCCTCGAACTTGCCGTTGCCCAGGTTGCGGAAGAGCCTCGAGCTCACCGCTTTGTAGGATTCCGGCGTGCAGTAGGACTTCGTTGCGCCGTCGAGCGAGCACCAGAGGTCCTTGTCCTCGCTCCACTGCACGTAGTTGGCGACGAACAGGTCGAGGCGGCCGTCCTTGTCGTAATCGAGCCAGGCCGCGCTCGTGCCGAAGTTGGCGTTCTTGATCCCCGAAGCGGCCGTCACGTCCTGGAACTTGCCGTTACCCAGGTTGCGGAAGAGGCGGTCCCCTTCAAGCGCGGTCAGATAGAGGTCCATCTTGCCGTCGTTGTCGTAGTCACCCGCCGCGGCCCCCATGCCGTAGACCTGGATGTCGAGGCCGCTCCCCTTGCTTGCATCGGTAAAGGTGCCGTTGCGGTTGTTGCGGTAGAGGGCCTGGGTGGATTTACGCTTGCCCGGCTTCCAGTCTCGGCTGTTGACGAAGAAGGCGTCGAGCCAGCCGTCCCCGTCGGCGTCGAAAAGGACCACGCCCGAGCCCATGGTCTCGGGCAGGAGCTTCTTGCCGGCCTTGCCGCTGTTGTGGACGAACTTGATGCCGGATGCAGCCGTGGCATCGGCGAAGCGGACCGGCTGGTTGGCTGGCGCAGCGGGCGCGCCCACAAGGGGGACAACCGCCGCCAACAGGAAAAGGGCGGTCAGACAGATCAGTGAATGCTTCACGTTAACCTCCGGCACCGGCAGCCACGGCCGTGTCCGTGGGAACCGCGAGCCGGTTCACCGGCACGCTCTCGTGCTCGTGGATCGGCTGCCGCTCGTTGTTGTCTTCGGGGCTGATCATGCGGCGCTCGGCGGTAATGGACTGAGCGTTCTCCTCGGCCTTGAAGCGCCGGAACAGCTTGGCTTCGCGGGCGGCATTCTCCTGGTTGCCCAGGGCGCGCCAGCAGAGCATGGCGGTGTAATGCATCTGGAGGTCTTCGGGATCCACGCCGGTGACGCGCTCCAGAACCTTGAGCGCCTCCTTGTACTCGCGCTTCAGGAACAGGATGCGGGCGATCTGGTTGAGCACCACCCGGTCCCGCGGGTGCTTGGATTCGACCATGCGCAGCGAGGCGAGGGCCGCGTCGTAGTCCCCTTCGGCCTTCTGGATCATCGCGTTGAAGAAGTGGATGCGGGGGAGGCTCGAATTGGTCTTCATAGCCCTCTGGATGAAGGGCTTCGCCTTCTCGATCTGGCCTTCGCGGATCAGGGCGCGCGCCACGTTGAGCCAGCCGTCGGCATAGCCGGGCTCGGCCTCGGTGGTGCGCAGGAACGCGTACTCGGCGCCCTTCAGGTCACCCTGCAGCAGCAGGCCGATGCCCCAGTCGTTCCAGCGCTCCCGGTCCTCCTTGGTGATGACCGGACGCCACGCGGCCTCAGCTTTCTCGCCTGCCCGGCCGACACGCAGCTGCGCCGTGTCCTCGGCCAGGACGATGATCGGCAGGTCGGGGATGCGGTCCTTGATCTTGCCCGAGACGTTGGCCGGGATGTTCGCCGGATCGAACGACCACTCCTGGCTGTTGTGATGGGCGGAGACCAGCCCCGGCGCCTGGCCCGGCTTCGGCTGGCCCGCGTAGGCGAACTGCGTGTAGAAGTGCGAGAACTTGCGGTAGTTGAGCTTCGCCGTCAGGGTCAGCGGCCCGCGGGCGTCCTCGGGGATCTTGATGCGGTAGTGGGCGACGTCGGCTGCGCCGGGCGGGATTGCGCGCACGTAGAGCACGCTCCGCGCCTGCCAGGCGTTGCGCTTGTCGATCACGTTGCTCTGGCCGTCGAGCTGGTAGGCGCGGTAGAAGTGCGCTCCCGGCTCGACCGGGCCCTTGGTGCCGTCCGGGTTCTCTTCCACCTGGCCGCTCCAGTAGACGACGCGGCCGTCCGCATCGCGGGCCTGGAGCTCCAGCCAGATGTCGAAGGAATCGAGCGTGCCGCCGGGGAAGGCATGGCCGATGGCGCGGGTGCGTACCACCACGTCCACCCGGGCCGTAGAGCCGGGCGCCAGCACCGGGTTCGCCTTTTCGATGGGCGCCGCCACCTTGCCGACCTCGCGGATGAAGACGTCGCCGGTCTGCTCGACCTCCTCGCCCACCTGGCCGGCCGACAGGATCTGCGGGCCCTGTCCGCCGGCGCGGCGGATCATCTGGGTCTCGCCCGTTTCCTCGACCGGTGCGGCCGCGAAGATGTCCACCGTGATGAACCCGGACTGCAGGAACTTCTTCGTGACCTCCATCTGCTCGTGGTCCTGGTTCACGTAGGCGAGGGCCGTGTTCGCCGCGGGGAAGCGGTGGGAGTGGACCTTGCCGTCCACGTTGCCCGGATCGTTGGAGTCGACGAGCGGCATGTGGCAGCCGGCGCAGGTCTTGGTTTCCGCCGGGTAGTAGAACGACCGCGCGCCCTGGCCCGAGACGCCGCTCGCCTGCCAGTTGTCGTAGTCGTTGAAGCCACGGAACC
The DNA here is from genome assembly GCA_963741305.1 of uncultured Holophagales bacterium. Taxonomy (GTDB): domain Bacteria; phylum Acidobacteriota; class Thermoanaerobaculia; order Multivoradales; family UBA5704; genus DATMER01. Next base: position 3,361,428 of record CAVUHL010000003.1, read on the forward strand.
AGCGGTAGGAGTTGACCGGCACGTCCAGGTGCACCTTGTGGCACGACGAGCAGTACTCCGACGAGTCCGCCCGCATGAACGGCTTCATGAACGTCTTCTTGTGCGGCTCGGGCTCGGTGTAGGTCAGGAAATGGTCCATCGCCCGCACGACCGGGTTCCGGCTGGTCATGAGCTCGTGGAGCGGCGGGTACTCGATCGTGAACGCGCCCTGGCCCATGGAGCTGTGCACCTCCGTGATGGCGTGGCACGAGGTGCAGGCGAGGCCGGCGTGCGCCTCGGGGGTGTCGATCTGCTCCTTGATCGGGCGCTCGAAGCGGCCGTTGAAGAAAACCGCATGGTCATGGCAGCCCGCGCACCACTTGGTCGGCTCGGTCCCCACCACGTCCTGCATGTATTCGATCGACTTGCGGTAGAACTGGTTGTTGAACGACGCGAAGTGGTGCGCCGAGCTGTTCCACTGCTCGTAGATGTCCTTGTGGCACTCGCCGCAGGCCTGCGAGTCCATGAAGAAGTTGGATGGGATGATGTCCTTGGTATTCGTGTTGGACGAGGACGGGAAGAACGGCGACTGCGGGCCGGGCCCCTCCTCTTCCATGGAGGTCGGGACGATCAGCGGGTTCTTGATCCGGTGCGACGGGTTCGGGTTGGCCTTGCGCCAGCCCGCGGTGACCGCGGGCAGAAGGATCAGCAGCGCGGCGGCCGCGGCAAAGCCGGTCCGGAAGCGGCGCCAGCCCTCGCCTTCGTTCGCCTTGCGCCAGACCCACGGCGCCATCGCGGCCACGCCGAGGCCCGCCGTGACCACGTGCGCCCAGAATGCCCAGCGGTTCTGAAGGACGTTGCCGAAGAAGATCAGGTAGAGGCCCGCGAGCAGGGAGAGAAGGAAGAGCGCCACCGCAAGAGGTATGGATCGCCGGGCCTCGGGGCTCCGCGTCAGCCACCACACCAGGCCGGCCGACAGCGCCAGGCCGAGCACCAGGTGCAGGAGCACGTTGCTCATGTAAAAGATCGTGGGTGAGGCGAAGGCTGCAATGTACGCCGTATTGACCAGCAGTACCAGGAACAGCCCCGCCATCCACTTTCCGAATCTGCCTTGCATATGCTCTCCAACCTCCCCAAAGTCCTGAGGATTTGGCGAATGATACCTCAGCGGGTCAAGGAGTGCAGCCCAGGGCGGTGGTGTCGGTGACCGAGGGGGAGGCCCGGCCCTGCGGATTGCGCCAGGTCCAGGCCTGGTCCGTCTTCGTGTCGGTGACGGTGAGGGTGTACTCGACCGTGGTCGTGGCCGCGGCGAAGACCCAGTGATGGCCGTTGACGCCGCAGCCATCCAATACCTTGACCAGCAGCTCCCAGTTGCCGGGCGCGAAGAACCAGAAGAGGCCGGAGTCGTCCGAGGCCACCCCGGGGACGACCGAGCCCGCACCCGCGCCCCCCTGGAAATCCTTCCAGGCCACCTCCACCCGGAAGCGCCCGCCGCCCAGGCAGAGGGTTGTGGGGGTGGTTACACACTCGCCGCTCGCGGCCGGATAGGTCTTGCCGGCCAGGAAGAGGAAGCCGTTCTCCACCGCTCCGGGGGGGAGGGTGTTGTGGCCGACGCCAGGCAGGACTTCCTCCTCCCAGGGCACGCCCAGGCGGGTCCACTGCTGCTTCATCATCTCGGAGTAGCCGTAATTCGGGTCCCTCTCCCCGTAATACATCCGGATCGGGGCCTTGTAGGCCGGATCGGCCACGGCGCCGATTTCGTAGAAACGCGCGGCCATCGTGAAGACGGCGCTGTAGCCGGAGCTGGTCCCGTAAGCGAGGAGGTAGGCCCAGGCTCCCCCCGCGGAGTGCCCGCCGATCGACGTGCGCCGGGGGTCCAGGGGCAGCTCGGCCCGCATGGTGCGCAGGCTTTCCGCCACGATCTGCTCGTCCTGCGCGTTCCCCCAGCCCAGGTCGGTCGAGGACTTGGGCAGGATCACGACCAGCCCCGCCTTCTGCGCAGCATCGACGAGGAACGGCCGGTACTTGTCCGGAATGCCGCCGGAGCCATGCATGAAAAGCACGGCGGGCAACGGCTTGGACAGGTCAGCTCCCAGCGGCAGATAGCGCCAGAGATAGGAACCCGATTCAGGAAGCTCGAAGCGCGCCCAGCCCGGCTGGGGCGCGGCGGTCAGCGGGAGCGCGGAACCGAGAAGGAGACTGAGCAGGAGACTGAGAATGAAGAACTTCGTGCGGCTGAGCATGGCTACCTCGGGCCGCACAGAATAGCATTTCTCGGCCTCAGAGGTCCGCCCACCTCCGGAGGAGGTTGTGGTAGATGCCCGTCAGCTGAACGGGCGCCGGATGATCCGGCAGGGCCTGGCTGACCCTCTGAATCGACGAGTCGAGGTCGAAGAGCAGGGTCCGCTCGCCGTTGTCCCGCACCATGCTCTGGATCCAGAAGAAGGAGCTGACCCGCGCTCCTCTCGTCACCGTCCGCACGAGGTGCAGGCTGGTGGCGGGGTAGATCACCAGGTGGCCGGCCGGCAGCTTGACGCTGTGGACGCCGTAGGTGTCCTCCACCACCAGCTCGCCGCCGTCGTACTCGTCCGGGTTGGTGAGGAAGAGCGTGGCCGAGATGTCCGTGCGGATGCGGTGCGGAGTGCCCGAGATCTGGCGGATCGAATTGTCCACGTGGGTGCCGAACGACTGCCCTCCCTGGTAGCGGTTGAACAGCGGAGGGAAAACCTGGAGCGGCAGGGCGGCGGAGAGGAACAGGGGATTGCGCTGGAGCGCGGCCAGGATCATCTGGCCCAGTTCCCGGGCCGCGGCACTGTCCTCGGGGAGCTGCTGGTTGTCCTTCGCCTTGGCAGACTGGTGTCCGGCAGTGACGCGCCCGTCCACCCATTCCGCCTGGTCAAGGACCTGGCGCGCGTGCGACACCTGCTCGGCGGTGAGGACGTCTGGAATGCTCAGAAGCATGTCGTCTCCCTCAGGTCAGAACTTCAGTGCAGTCGTAAGGGCAACCGAGCGGCCGGCGCCCGGGATGAAGTGGCCGCCTCCCACCCGGTCGATATACCGTTCGTCGGCCAGATTGGTCATGTTCAGCCGCAGCGTGATGCGTTCGTTCAGGTCGTAGGCGGCCATGGCGTCGAACAGCAGGTAGTCGGGAGCGACACGGGTGCCGGTGTTGTTGTTGAAACGGTCGCCGACGTACTGCGCGCCGCCGCCGACCTCGAAATTCGAGCGCAGCCGGTACGTCGTCCACAGGCTGGCCGAGTGCTCCGGTGTGTTGGCGAGCTCCCTGCCCACCTCGGCCGGGGTGTTGGACTTGACGACCTCGCTGTCCATCCAGGTGTAGCCGAGGAACGCCTGCCATCCGCTGCGGGGCGTGCCCGAGATGCCGAGCTCCACGCCGTCGACCCGCTGCTCGCCTTGCAGGACGGTCGGCAGATCGCCGGGGAGGATGCCTGGGGTGCGGGCGTTGGTCTTCTCGGTGCGGAAGGCCGCGGCGTTGAGGCTCAGCCGCGCATCGAGGAGGTCCCACTTGGTGCCAACCTCGTACCCGCGGCTCTTCTCGGGCTCCAGCTCGACGGTGGCCGCGGTCAGGTTGAGCCCGGTCGTTGCCTCTGCAGAGGGATTGAACGAGGTCCCGGCCCCGACATAGATGCTGCCGTTGGGGCGCGGCTTGTAGACGGCTCCGGCGCGCCAGCTCAGCATGTCGTCGGTGCGCTCGAACGGTGTGTTCACCCCCGCTACGTCAACCGAATCGAACTCCATGTCGAAACGGTCCCATCGCAGGCCGCCGGTGAGCTGCCAGCTCTCCCCGATCTTGACGGTGTCGGAGAGGTAGACCGCCCCGGTATCCGCCGCGGCCTCGGTCCGAGCGCCGGTGCGGGTGATCGGACCCGCGTACGAGGCGTCAGGATCAGGATTGAAAAGATCGGCCTGCGGCGCGGCCGGGCCGGTGCGGGCGAAGTTATCCGCGGTCTCGCGGGCGATCTCGACCCCGGCCACGAGAGCGTGACCGATCCCTCCGGTCTTGAAAGTGGAGGTCAGGTCGTTCTGGAAAATCGTGATCGTATCTTCCAGGTCCCGGGACTGGAGCTGCCGGTTGAGCACCGTGCTGTCGTTGCCCGCGAAGCGGGGCGACGTGATGATCGAATCGCGCTCCGAACGGCCATGCCGCACCAGGCTGCGGAGCGTGACCGAATCATTCATATCGTGCTCGACCTCCGCGGTCGCCAGCTGGGTGACGGTCTTCTCATAATCCCGATCGGTCAGCCCGTAGAAGTTGTCGAAGTCCACGGGCGCGGGCTTGTCGGCGTGCTCCGCGAGGGGGATGTTCGTGGGCGGAACCCAGGGCAGCCCGTAATCCGGCACGTTGTCCTGATCCAGGTGGCTGTAGCTGAAGGTCACGCGGGTCGGCGTGCCCAGGCCGAAGGCCAGCGACGGCGCGACTCCCCAGCGCTCGTTCTCGACGGCGTCGCGGCCCGGAGTATCCCCGTTATTCCACATAAGGTTGGCGCGGAAGGCCGCTCCATCCATCCCCTCGATGGGCTGGTTGATGTCGACGGTCGCGCGGCTGTGCTCGTCGGTTCCCAGCCCGAAAGTCGCGGAGTGGGCGGTCCCCAAATTCGGGGACTTGCTGGCCAGGTTGAGCGAGCCTCCCGTGGAGCCGCGGCCCGCGTAGAGAGAGGCCGGTCCCTTCGCCACCTCCACCTGCTCGATGTTGAACGGATCCCGCGTGTAGGCGCCGAAGTCACGCACGCCGTCCACGAAGATGTCGTTGCGCGCGGCGAACCCGCGGATCGTCAGGTTGTCGCCGGGCAGGCCGCCGCCGCCCTCCCCCGCCTGGATGCTGATGCCGGTGACATTGCGCAGGACGTCCCTGAGCGTCGTGGCGCCCTGCTCCTCGATCATCGCCTGGGGGATGACCGTGAGCGTCTGCGGGATGTCGCGCAACGGCTCCAGGTACTTGGGAGACGAGGGAGTGGGCTGCGCGATCACGTCAACGGTCTCCGACAGCCGGAAGCCGAGCCTCACCGTGCGGGCATCGGTGAACTGATGATCGATGTCCGTACCCTCCAGAAGCCGGGCAATCGCCTGGTCAGGGGTGAGCAGCCCCGAGGCCCCGGGCGAATTCAGGTTGCGAACCGCCTGGTCCTCGATCTCGACCCGCACCCCAGCCGCGGATTCGAAAGCATCCAGCGCGGCTCCCAGCGGACCGGGCGGGATGTCGAAGCGGAGGGCGGGCATGCCGGAGGTCTGGACGGCCGCCAGCTTCGACATCCATGCCTCGTCCATCAGGGCGGCGAGGGCAGGCTTCGAGAGCTCCAGCTCCTGGGCGAAGGCGTTCGGCGTGAGACGGCCGGCCATGGTGGTGGAAGCTGCGAGTGCCCCGAGGAACAGCCAGCGAGGACTGCGCGACTTCCTGCTCTTGGGGTGCTTCCCTCTCTTGCTCATGCGTTCTCCTCTACAGGAATCTGCTTACGCGCTCGCTGGCGCAGAATGAAACGTCTCCAGGAAAGGGCCATCCCGGTCCAGACCAGCACGGCCGCGCCTCCCGAGGCGATGCCGGCGAGGGTCTGTCCGAGCAGGCCACCGGCCTCGCCCGTGTGCACCCACCTCGCCCAGGAACGCAGCCGGCGTCCCGGGGTCTGGCTCGCGAAGGGCTCCCAGGATTCGACCTCTCCACTCCGCTCGAGCTTGAGCTGGGAGCGCAGGTCGGGGCGGCCCCGGTGGCCGGCGGCGATGGTGAAGGTCACGGGCGCCTCGGCGCTCTCAGGGATCCGGGCCGTGAGGCTCCGCCAGCCGGGCACCTGCCGCTCGGCCACGGCCCAGAGCCCGTTCAGGCCGTCGAGGCTCACCTCCTCCTCGCCACCTCCGCGTGGCCCCTCCGGTCTTTCCGAGCGGGCCGGAGGCTCCTCGCCCGCCAGCCGGTACAGGAGGTCGCCCATCCAGGGATAGGAGATCGTGGCGGCGGTGAAGACCACGAGGAAGAGCGGCACCGTCGTCCATAGGCCGATGACGTTGTGCCAGTTGAAGTCCCGTGCCTTGCCCGAGAGGCCTCTCCGGAACCAGGACACGTTCCGGAACTGGCGCCGATTCCAGACTTTGGGCAGCCAGAGATAGGGGCCGGAGATCACCAGGAAAAGGAAGGCCAGGTTGCAGGCGCCGGTGACCGCTTTCCCCGCGGCCCGCTTCTCCTCGCCCACCCCCAGCCAGCGGTGCCAGTCGGTCACGGCGCGGAAGAAGGCGCGGGCCCGCGGGGCGCCTTCGCCCAGGACCTCGCCCGTGTAGGCATTCAGATAAAGGTTGCGTCCCCGTCCGAGGCCGACCACAGCCGGGGCCTCGGGGTCGGACTGCAGCGCGATTGAGGAAGGATGAACACCGGGGCGGGCCACGAGAGCCCGGGCGGCCAGAGACTCAACCGGAAGGCGCTCCGCTCCGGGCGTAGGCGGGCCAGATCGATAGCCGCGGTCGGCCCATTCAAGGATCTGCCGCTCGTACATGAGCAGCACGCCGGTCACCGACATGATCAGGATGACCAACCCGGCTATCACTCCACACAGGAGATGAAGCCAGAAAATGATCTTGCGGAAGCGCTGCAAACGATCTCCTCCCAAGGGGAGAGGCCCTGTTCCCCGCGGGCGTGGAGATCCCATATGCGCTAGACTCGGAGCGCACGGTCGGTTTCCCCGAAGTCGGCCCGCAGACGGCGATCGCCCCCTCTCCCCAGAGCCGACGGTCGCCGTTTTTGTTGCGATCAGCTATTGAGACTGAATCGCAATTAGCTTGTAGAGATACTGAACCGTTTTGGTCCTCTTTGTCAAGAAGCACTATTGGATGCCGGCTGCGTACCGGATTCCACCCAGCAGATGCTCCACGAATGCGGGCTCGGAAAAGGAGGCGTCCGTATGGCCTCCCGCCGTATACCAGGCCCGGCCGCCCTCGTGCTCGTGGTACCAGGCGATGGGATGATCGCTCCCCATCTGTCCCCCGGGATAGCTCGACTCATCCAGGCTGAGCAGCACGGTGACGCCCTGGCTCCGCGGGTTCCGCTGAAAGTCGTACCACTCATCGAAGCGGTTCCAGGGGTCCGGCAGCGTTCTCGTCGAGGGGTGGTTCCGGTTCTCTACCCGAATCCGTGCCTGTGCCGGCGCCGGATGGCTCGCGAAGAACGCTCCAACGAGGTCTCCATACCAGGGCCAACCGTGCTCCGTGTCGGCCGCGGCGTGGATCCCCACGAAGCCGCCCCCATTGCGGATGTAGGCCATGAAGGCGGCTTGCTGATCACCGTTGAGGACGTCCCCGGTCGTGGAAAGGAAGACGACGGCCTTGTAGCGGCTGAGGTTTGCGGTGGTGAACTGTCCCGCCTCTTCGGTGGCGTCGACTGCGAAGCCGTTCGCGGCCCCCAGGTTCCGAAGGGCGGCAATCCCTGGCCCGATGCTGCCGTGGCGGAAGCCCGCAGTCCTGGAGAAGACGAGGATCCTGTCCGGACGGGCCTGTGGCTCGGACCGGTTCTCCCAGAGCTCCACCGGTCCGTTGCCGAACGGGAGGGTGCCGGCGATGTCGCCGTCGCCATCGCCGCCGACATCGGAGACGCGGATGTTGTGCAAGGCCGGCGTGCCGAGCACCTGGCGGCCCCAACCTGAGGCCTGCCCTGTGTTGAGATACACCAGCAGGCGTCCCTCTCCCCCAATCTCCGACGTCACCACATCCATGTCGCCGTCGCGATCGAGATCCGCAAGGCTCACCCCCTGCGCCGAATCGAGAGGGCCGGAGTCGATGACGCGCTCCTTCCAGCGGGGCCGATTGGGATTCGCTGGATTCTCGAACCAGGAGATCCTTCCCGCTCCCTCCGCCACCGTCATCACGACGTCAGGCCGGCGATCGCCGTTCAGATCACCGATGGCGAGAGCCGCCTCCGGACTCCAGGAGCCGAAGCTGCGCCGCTGCCACGGTTGGGAGAGGATCTTGCCACGTGGATTCTTAAGCCAACGCCCCCCCACGACGATGTCGAGAAACCCATCCCTGTTGAGGTCGGCCAGCGCCAGCCCTTGCGTCCCGCCCCCGGGAGCCAGGTCGCGCCGAAGCCAGGATTGCGGTCCGTTCTGCTTGAACACTGTCACCTCGGAGCCGTTTTCTCCGCGCAGCACGACATCGGGCTTGCCGTCACGATCGAGGTCGCCGATGACTACGCTGTGATTGCCGCTGCCGGAGCCGATCTGATGAGCAGGCCAGGGACCGGGCAGACGAGGGTTCTCGAACCAGACTGTGCCCACGGTGACATCCAGGTCGCCATCCCGATCCAGATCTCCGGCCGCCAACCCACCTTGCGTGGCATACCCCTGGGGGGCAATGACGGACTGGGTCCAACCAGGATAGGAGTACCAGACCAGCGGTCCCTCGCTGCCGGCGATGATCGCGTCGGGCCGGCCATCGCCATCGACATCCCCCAGGGCATTGCCGCAGGGGCCGTGGGGGCTGTCCGGGGCGATCACGGTGCGGATGAAGGGGATGTCCTGGGCTTGGCCAGGAGCTGACACGATTGCGAGAAACAGGACTCCGAAAAGTCCACCCGGCCACCTCATGAGCAGCAAGTATACGCGGGGTATACTTGTCCACATGGAAAGCGGCCATGCCCTCTACGACCGTGAAGCGACAAAGAAGCCGACCAGGCTCAACGTGAACAGCGACCTCTTGGAGAAGGCCCGCGACCTTGGCGTCGACCTTGCCAACACTCTGGAGGAAGCTCTGGCCCTTGAGGTGCACAGGCGGCAGCGCGAGACCTGGCTGGCAGAGAATCGAGAGGCGATCGAGGCCTACAACGAGCACGTCGCGCAGCATGGCGTGTTCAGCGCCGGCCTGCGGGGCTTTTAATGGCCCAGTTCTCGGTCTGCCGCAACAAGAATCCTCAGACCCGTTCGGCCGTACCCTTCCTGCTCGACGTTCAGAATGACCTCTTCAATGACCTGGAAACCCGGGTCGTCGTGCCTCTCTGCCCGGTTTCAGCGATGAAGGGTCAGCCCCTGCGGGGGTTGATGCCCGTCGTCGAAGTCGAGGGGGAACGCTTCGTCATGCTCACGCCTCAGATGGCAGGAATCCCGAAGACCGAGTTGGGCGCCCCAGTCACTCGCGTCGAGCAGCACCGATTCGAGATCATTGCCGCCATCGATTTTCTTCTGACCGGCATATAAGGCCGCGAGCCCGACCGGCCCGGATGCATCTCGGGCCGTCTGGAAGGCTTGCCCCCTTCGCCGGGTACAATGCGCAGCATGGAGCAGGGCGGCAAACCAGGGACCGTGGCGTCAGCAGAGCTCTCGGAGTCGGCCACCGGACTGCGCGAGAGCGTGGAGCTGTACCGGGCGCTTTTCGAGTCCATCGACGAAGGCTTCTGCGTCGTCAAGGTGCTCTTCGACGACGAAGACAGGCCCGTGGACTATCTCTTCATCGAAGCCAACCCGTCTTTTGCGCGGCAGACGGGTCTCGTCGATGCGGCCGGCAGGACAGCCCGCGAGCTCGTTCCGGACCTCGACGAGTTCTGGTTCGAGACGTACGGCAAGGTCGCCCTGACCGGCGAGAGCGTCCGTTTCGAGAACCACGCGCCGGCGATGCACCGCTGGTTCGACGTCTACTGCTCCCGCGTGGGGCCGCCCGAGGCGCGCAAGGTGGCCATCGTGTTCAAGGACGTCACGGAGCGGAGGCGGGCCGAGGAAGCGCTGCGCAGGAGCGAGGCCCTGCTGAGAGAGAGCGAGGCGCGCTTCCGCACCTTTGCCGACACCGCCCCGGCCAAGCTCTGGGTCACCGAGCCGGATGCATCCTGCTCGTTCCTGTCGCGCGGCTGGTATGAGTTCACCGGCCAGACGGAGGAGACCGGGCTGGGTTTCGGCTGGCTCGACGCGGTCCACCCGGACGACGTAGTGCGATCGCGGGAGGTCTTCCTGGATGCCAACGCGAAGCAGGAGCCGTTCGCGCTGGAGCATCGCCTGCGCACCGCCGGCGGCGAATACCGATGGGTAATCGATTCCGGCCGCCCGCGGTTCGGTCCCGGCGGCGAGTTCCTCGGCTACATCGGCTCGGTCATCGACATCCACGAACGCACGGAGGCGGAAAAGTCGCTGCGCATCAACCGCGAGCGGCTGGACCTCGTGGTCAATTCCGGCCAGGTCGGCGTCTGGTACTGCGACTTGCCGTTCGACAAGCTGGACTGGAACCCCAAGGTCAAGGAGCACTTCGGCCTGCCCGCCGATCATGACGTGACGATCGGCACCTTCTACGAGCGCCTGCACCCCGACGACCGGGAGCGCACCCGGCAGGCCATCGAGAAATCCATCGAGGACCGCACCGATTACGACATCGAGTACCGGACCCTCGGCCTCGACGGGCGGGAGCGGTGGATCCGGGCGATTGGACGGACGACCTATCACGACGGGAAGCCGGTGCGCTTCGACGGCATCACCGTGGACGTGACCGAGCGCGTCCGTCAGGAACAGGCGCTCAAGGAGGCCGACCGCCGCAAGGACGAATTCCTGGCCACGCTGGCCCACGAGCTGCGCAATCCGCTTGCCCCGCTGCGCAACGGCCTCCACATCATGCAGCTGGCCGCGCACGATCCTGACAAGGCGGAGAAGGCGCGCGCCATGATGGAGCGGCAGGTCGTGCACATGGTCCGGCTCATTGACGACCTGCTCGACCTGAGCCGCATCAGCCGGGGCAAGGTCGAGCTCCGCAAGCAGCGGGTCGAGCTGGCGGAGGTGCTGGGGCAAGCCGTCGAAACCAGCCGGCCGGTCACCGAGGAGGCGGGGCTCGAGCTGACGGTCGACCTGCCCTCCGATCCGATCTTCGTGGACGCCGACCTGACCCGGATGACGCAGGTGTTCGCCAACCTCCTCAACAATGCGGCCAAGTTCACCGAGCGCGGCGGGCACGTCTGGCTGACGGCCGAAACGCAGGACGGCCATGCCGTGGTGAGCGTCAGGGACGACGGGATCGGCATCCCGGCCCAGCAGCTGGCCAGGGTGTTCGACATGTTCACGCAGGTCGATCAATCGCTGGAGCGGTCCCGGAACGGCCTGGGTATCGGCCTGTCGCTGGTTCGAGGCCTGGTCGAGATGCACGGCGGCACCGTCGAGGCGCGCAGCGAGGGGTGCGGCCTGGGCAGCGAGCTCATCGTGCGCCTGCCTGGAGCATTGCCGCCATCTTCTGATGAATCAAGTTGACCGCCTTCAGCGGGCGCAGCAGCGAATCAAGGCCGTCCGCATTCCGGCCTTCCACGAGTTGATGCCAATGGGCGAGTGTGTTGGCCCATGATTAACCTCAGCCGAGAGGCCTGCCCTGGCAGGCCAGGGAGGCAATCGTTGTCCGAAGAGCGGCGGCGGAAAGGTTCGAGCTCAACAAGACAGCCTTCAATTCGGGCGTGAGCGCCGCCATCGGCTCCTCATCTGCAATTCTGGATCTGTGGAATCCTATGTATACGGTAGAAACCGTATCGTTCCTGATCTGAACAAAGTCGATCAAATGACCCGCCGCACGAATGATATCGCGAATGCGCTCAGGCGGGATGTCCGTCCCAAAGATCATCAGACTCTTCCTTGGCACTCGCGGCTGCGCCGGATAATCGAGTCCACTGCTGATGGGTATTCCGGATTCAAGCAGTCGATGGATCAGATCCTCGGAATCAGGGAGCAACTCGTTGACGGTGACCAGGATCTGCTGCCACTTGTAATCACGGCTCCACCTCCATCGAGCGGCCCACTTTACGAGAGACCACGGCAGACGTATCAAGTAAACGACGAGAAGGTATACGAGCTCGACAGCAATGGCACGCATCTCGGGAGACGTTGGAATATGGTCGCGGGGCTCATGCCTATGGTAGGCGAGTCTGCCATCACGAACCGAGATTGAAAAATCCGGCTTGTACTTGAGGATCTGCAAGCGGGACAGCTTCTTGCTCCGAAGGGCAGTCGGCTCGAACAAGTAGTGCGCCTGCGAGTCCGAAAACGTTACCCAGGCGTGGGAGCCGTGGCCGCATTTGCCACACACGAAACGCGCGTCGAGCTTCATCGCGAGCAGTTGCCGCCAAGTCCATAGCGCGAAGTCCTCACAGTCGCCTCTGCGAAGCCTTTCGAAATGCCGAGGGTGCATCCAGTATTCCCGAATACTGAACTGATCGGCATCGGATACATAGCGGCACTGCCTGAGAAAAGCCTGAATTTCGTCGAGAGAGTTGGACTTGACCGTGAGATCGTCCGTGAGGAATCTATCCGCCAGCGGACGCATCCTCCTTGGCGAGGCCACGGCGCGGCCTTCGTAGTCATAGGCGCAAGGATTGATCTCGCCGATCATATAACCTTAAGACTCAAAGTTCCCTTCTCACGCTACTGGTTTGCCTGGAGCATTGCCGCCATCTTCTGATGAATCAAGTTGACCGCCTTCAGCGGGCGCAGCATCACCTTGAGCTCCACGATCTGTCCTGCTTCGTCCCACTTGAGCATGTCCACGCCGTTGACGCTGATGCCCTCGATCTCCACTTGGAACTCCAGCACGGCATCACGCCCGCCGGCGATCTCGCGCACGTACCGGAAAGACTCGTTGCCAAAGACGCGAAACGCCGCGGCAAGGTACTGCGTCGCAATCGCCTTTCCGACTTGCGGGGTATGCACGACCGGGGAGTAGAAGACGACCTTGTCGGAGAGCAGTGAGTCAAGGCCGTCCGTATTCCGTCCTTCCACGAGTTGATGCCAACGGGCGAGCGCTTCAGGTGACATTCTTAGCTCCTATCTTGCTACTGCACTCGCCTGGCCGTCAATCGCGGGCAAGACCGCCAGTCGCGGCCGGCGCTCGCCCACCTGTTGGCGCCACATGGCGTAGTAGAGCCCCTTCTGCTCCAGGAGCTCGGCGTGGCCGCCGGACTCGATGATCCGGCCGCGCTCGAGGACGTGGATGCGGTCGGCATGGAGGATAGTCGACAGCCGGTGCGCGATGAGGATGGTGATCACGTGGCTCGACGCCACCTCGCGGATCGTCTCGGTGATGTCCTCCTCGGTGAGTGAATCGAGAGAGGAGGTCGCCTCGTCGAAGACCAGCAGGCGCGGCCGGCGCAGCAAAGCCCTGGCGATCGACAGCCGCTGCTTCTCTCCCCCCGAGACCTTGACGCCGCCCTCGCCGATCACCGTATCGAGACCACGGTCGGCGCGCGCCAACAGGCTGTCACAGGCGGCTTTCTTCAGGACTTCCAGGCATTCGTCGTCGGTGGCCTGGGGATTGACGAAGAGCAGGTTCTCGCGGATCGAGCCCGAGAAGAGCTGCGTGTCCTGGGTCACGAAGCCGATCTGCGCCCGCAGCTCGTCCAGATCGAGATCCGTGCCCGCCTTGCCGTTGTAGAGGACGCGCCCGCTCTGTGGCTTGTAGAGGCCGACGAGCAGCTTGACGAGCGTCGTCTTGCCCGAGCCTGAAGGGCCGACGAAGGCGAGCGTCTCACCGCGCCGGGCAGCGAAGGAGACGCCGGTGAGCGCCGGGGCCGCGGCGGTCTGGTGAGTGAAGGCGACGTTCTCGAACTCGAGCGAGCCGAGCTCTCCCAACGCCTGAGGGCTCGCGGGTTTCACTTCGAGAGGCAGGTCGAGGATCGCCTGATAGGTCTCGAGCGATGCCTCGGTCTCGCGATAGATGTTGATCACCGTGCCCAATTCCTGGAGCGGCCCGAAGATGAAGAACGAGTAGATGAAGAGCGAGAAGAACTGGCCGACGGTGATCTGTTGCGTAAAGATCAGATACAGCATCAGGAAGAGAATCGAGGTGCGCAGGGCGTTGACCGCCGTGCCCTGGATGAAGCTCAGCACCCGCAGGGAGCGGACCTTCCGCAGCTCGAGCTTGAGGATCTTGTCGGTGATGGTATTGAGCCGCCCGATCTCCTGATTGGCGAGCCCCAGGCTTTTGACCAGCTCGATGTTGCGCAGCGATTCCGTGGTCGAGCCAGCGAGCGCCGTGGTTTCGGCGACGATGACCTTCTGGATTTTCTTGATCCTTTGCGACAGGACCGAGCTGAGCACGCCGATCAGGGGAACGGTGAGGAAGAAGATAGGCGCGATGAGCCAATGCACGGAGATGGCGTAGATCATCACGAAGACGACGCCGACCAGGGTCGTAAACAGCGTGTTGACCGCAACGCCGATCAGCTTCTCGACGTCGGAGCGCACCTTCTGCAGCTTGCCGAGCGTCTCGCCGCTCCGCTGGTCCTCGAACAGGGCGTAGGGCAGCCCGAGAGAGTGGCGGATGCCGTCCGCGTAGAGCTGGGCGCCCAGCCGCTGGGTGACGACGTTGACGAAATAGTCCTGGAAGTTCTTGGCCACTCGCGAGACGAACGCGACCCCCACGGCCGCGGCAAGCAGCAGGCTCACGCCGCGGAAGAACTGCTCGGTCGTGTACTCCTTGTAGCGGGTCGCATACTCGTCGATGACATGGCGGAAGATCAGCGGGTCGAGGAGAGAGAACACCTGGTTGACAGCCGCCAGGAGCAGGGCCAGGGCCATGAGCCCCCAGTAGCGGCGAAGATAGGAAAAGAGGAGTCGCATGCCTGCCATCATAGCCGCCAGGCGAGCTCTCCGTCGCGGTCACCGGCGTCACGATGCTAGAAAGCCGCCGTGTCCGCCACGCTCGCCAGACGCCCGCTCGGGTTGGTGTACACCTTGACCACTCCGGTCAGCGTGTCCGTGACGGTGAGGGTGTACTCCACGGTCGAGAGGGCACCGTAGAAGACCCAGAACCTGCCGTTCAGGGAGCTTCCGTCGAGCACCTTGAGGACGACTTCCACGTTGGCTTCATCGAAGAACCAGAAGTAGCCGGTGTCGCCGCCCGGCAGGGGTACTGCCTGGCCGGCGCCGGTATGCCCCGCGAAATCCTTCCAGCGCGCTTCGACGGCGAAGCGGCCGCCGTTGAGGCAGAGGCGCGTCGAGCTGGGCGCGCAGCTCCCGGTTGCCGGCGCGGTCCGGGTGGTGGTCACTAGAAGCTCCCCGATCCGTGGCTCCGGGCCTTTCTTGACCGTTTCCGCGACCGTGGCTCCCAGCGGGCCGAATGCGATGGTGTCGGCGACGCTCCCCAGACGCCCCGGCGGGTTCACGTAGCGCCGGACAGCCCCGGTCTGCGTGTCGGTGACTGTCAAGATGTACTCGACGCTGGACAGGGCGCCGTAGAACACCCAGTGGTGTCCGTTGACCCCTCGGCCGTCGAGCGCCTTGAGGATGACTTCGACATTGGCGGGGTCGAAGAACCAGAAATAGCCGGTATCCGGCGTGAGTGAAACGGCCCGGCCCCAGCCACTCTCCCCATTGAAGCCACGCCAGTCTGCCTCGACCTTGAAGCGGCCGCCGCCCAGGCACAGGGCGCGTTCGGACGGAACGCAGGCTTCCCCGTCCGGCGTATAAACCCAGAGCTCCCGGCCATGAACGCCGTCGTCCGCCGTGAAGAACAGCCGTCCACCGCCGGCGGTCAGCTCCTCCGGATCGGACGACAGGGCTCCCGGCTGGATGTCCTGCACCACGCGGGTTCCCTCTTTCGTGCCGTCGCTCTCCCACAGCTCGGTCCCGGAGCCGATGCTCGACGCCGTGAAGTAGAGGCGGCCCTGGAGCGCGGTGAGGTGATCGGGCCACGACGAGCCCTTGCCCGGCACGATGTCGCGCACCAGGAAGGTCCCGGCGGGAGTGCCGTCGGACCGCCACAGCTCGCGCCCCCGCCCATCTTCCAGAAAGAAGAAGACAAGGTTTCCCACCGGCGTGAGCTGCGCGAATTCAGGCAGTCCCGTCGTCGAGTCGGGCACGGTGGCCAGGAGGACCGTGCCGGCGTCCGTCCCGTCGGAACGGAAGAGCCCGGACTCGTTGAGGCCCGACGCCTCGGTGTGCGCGAGGATGTAGAGCGCGCCCGCGTGCGCGATGAAGCTGCCGGGCCCGCCCAGGACGGCATCCGCGAACGGACGGGTGCCGCCGGGCGTCCCATCGTTGCGCCAGAGCTTCTGCCCGTTCGAGGAATACCCGCGGAAAAAGAGGGCGGAGCCCAATTGCGCCACGTCGCCGCCGGTGAAGCTCCGGAATTCTTCCGGGAGGAAGATCTCGCGAGTGCCCGCGGGGGTGCCGTCCGTGCGCCACAGAACGTCGCCCATACTGATCAAGGCCAGGCTTCCTGCCGGAAAGATGCCGGCCCTTTCCACGGGGAGGTCGGCGATCTTTATCGTGCCGGCCACTGTGCCGTCCGTCGCCCAGAGGGATGCTGTGGGGGCTCCCTGCTCCTTTCCGACGAACAGCGCCCGGCTCCCGACGATCACAGGCCGGCCGGCCTCGAGGCCCTCGGGCGTGAGTTGAAAGGTTCCCGCCGGGGTCCCGTCCGTCCGCTCCAGGGCGCCCTCGAAGCGGGTGCTCATGAGCGTCAGGCTTCCAAAGGCCGTCAGCTCGTCAAGGCCGAGCGGCGTCTCGATCACAGCGGTGGTCGCCGCGGTGCCGCGGCTTTCCCAGAGGTGGCCGTCATTCTCGCTGCTGGCCGTGAAGCGAATGCCGTCGAGGGTGGGCACGAGCGAGGAGGGGTTCGAGCCCCGGTCGCTCCGGCCGAGGAAGATCACCTCCTCGGTCCCGGCCGGGGTGCCGTCGCTCACCCAGAGCGCCTGTTGGGCAACCAGGCCTCGCCCATCCACGGCGACCGGAGGATAAGGAAGCACACCGTCGGCACGGTCGTCGAGGGGCAGCAGGAGCCGAGTGCCCTCGGGGGTCCCGTCGCTGGCCCAAAGATTGTAGTTGGAGAGCTCGCGGCCGGCCGAGAAGAAAAGCTTTCCGAGCAGCGGATACATCCGGACTACGCGGCAACGGTCGCAGAAGTCCCCCACCCGCCGCGTGCCCGGCCCGGTCCCGTCGGTCACCCAGAGATCGGTGGTCGGCGGTTCCTCGGGATCGAAAGGCCCCTCGCCGAGAGCCGCGAAGTAGACCTGGGTGCCCACGCGGACCAGGCGAGAGCTCACGGCGATCACGGGGCACCCTCCGGGACAGCCGCTCAGCGGCGCCGTCGATTCCGGCCTGCCATCGGTGGTCCACCAGCGGTTGCCGCTGAGGCCGTCATTGGCCGGGAACAACAGCCGGGCGCCGAACCGCTCGACGCGCCAGGTCGAAAGCTCCACAAAGGGACTGGCGAGGGCCAGAGAGGTCACTTGCCTGGTCCCCGTGACAGTGCCGTCGCTGCACCACATCTCGCGTCCATTCAGGTCGTTTACCAGGAAACAGACCGAGCCGCCCGCCTCCTGGAGAATGTTCCCTCCCGGGACGAACGGCTCCGTTGCACTGAACCGGGTGAGCGGCAGCGTCCCCGCGACGGTGCCGTCGCTCGTCCATAGCTCGCGGCCGTCTTCCTGAGCCGTGAAGAAGAGCCGGGAGCCCACTGCCAGGAAGTTGAGTGGCGACCAGCCGTTCTGCCCGGTCCGAAGCCGGATCGTTCCTTCCGGCGTGCCGTCGGACCGCCAGAGCTCCCGGCCCGTTTCGCCCATGACACCGATGAAGGCCTGACTGCCGGCCGAGGTGTAGTTGAAAGGCGTCATCGCTGCCAGCTTCAACGTGCCGGTGCGGGTGCTGTCCGTCTTCCACAGCTCACAGTCGCCGTCCGCAACCCGCGCCGCGAACAGGAGAACCGGGCCAGCAGACGCGGCGGACGAGAAACACGGATCCAGCTCCTCGCCCGAGCCGGGGGCCAGCAGGAAGGTTCCAGGACGCGTGCCGTCGCTCCTCCACAGGCGCCAATCGCCGTCGGTCGTCGCCAGGAAGATCCCCACCTGCCCGATCGTGCCCAGTGGAGTGAAAGAGGAGGAGCACGATCCCGGGCAGAGGTCGATCAGGAGGCGGGTGCCGTTCTCCGTGCCGTCCGTGACCCAGATCTCCCGTCCGCTGCCCTGCTCGCTCATGAGGACGAGCGCCACCCGGCCGAGAGAGAAGAACGGGCTGTCGACCTCGACCCGGCTCCGGAACACCTCGCCGCCCGCGAGATCCAGCAGGGAGGCTGAACCGGCCCGGGCCGGCGTGGACAACCCGGTCAAGCACAGGAGGACGAACAGCCCCGAGAGAAAACCACGCTGATTCCGCATTAGAAAGCTCCCGTGTCGGCCACGCTCGCCAGCCGGCCCTTGAGATTCGTGTAGGTCTTGACCGCGCCGGTCTCCGTATCCGTTACCGTCAGCGTGTACTCGACATCCGACAGGGCGCCGTAGAAGACCCAGAACTTGCCGGTCACGGCACGGCCGTCGAGCACTTTGATCACGACCTCGACGTTGCCCGGGTCGAAGAACCAGAGATAGCCGGTGTCGCCTCCCGCCAGGGGGACGGCACGGCCGATGCCGGAAGAGCCGTCGGGGCGCCGGAACTTCGCCTCCACGGCGAACCGGTTGCCGTTGAGGCAGAGCCGCTCCGGGCCCGGCACGCAGCTTCCCTCGGCAGCGACGGTCCGGGAGGCCACTCGTGCCTCTCCGTGCTGGGCGATCGGTCCATCCCTCACCACGCCTGCCGCCGTGGCTCCCCGCGGTCCAAAGGCATCGGTGTCGGCCAGGCTGCCCAGCCAGCCCGGGGGATTGAAGTACCGCCGGACCGCGCCGGTCTGGGTATCGGTTACCGTGAGATTGTACTGGACGCTGGACAGCGCGCCGTAGAAGACCCAGTGATGGCCGTTGACCCCGCGGCCGTCGAGCACCTTGAGGATGACCTCGATGTTGGCGGCGTCGAAGAACCAGAACGTGCCGGTGTCCGCCGTGAGCGGGACGGCCTTCCCCCTCCCCTGGTTCCCCTGGAAGTCCCGCCAGTCGGCTTCCACCCGGAAGCGGCCTCCCAGGCAGAGAGCCAGGGCCGAGGGGACGCATCCGCTCTCCAGCGAGAGCACCCAGGGCTCTTCGCCATGCAGGCTGTCGCCGGCCGAGAAGAAGAGCCGGTTTGCCACGGTCCTGAGCTCGGTCGGGTGCGACGAGAGACCGCCCGGCGCGATGTCCTGCACCCGGCGCGTACCGGCAGCCGTGCCGTCGCTCTCCCAGAGCTCGAACCCGCTCGTCCCGTCCGTCGCCGAGAAATAGACCTTGCCTCCGGCCACGGCGAGCGACGATTCCCACGGCAAGTACGACAGCCCCGAGGTCTCTCCCTGCGCGATGTCACGCACCAGGACCGTCCCGGCTTCAGTGCCGTCGCTGCTCCACAGCTCGATGCCGTGTGCGCCATCGTCGGCGACGAGCAGGAGGCGATCCCCCAGGCGCACCATACGGATCGCCGCGAGCCCGAAAGATTCGACCAGAAACGCGCTCGTACCGTCCGACCGCCAGAGTACGCGCCGCGCCGCGGTCTCCGGATGACTGGCAAGGAAATAGAGAGCGCCCCGAAATTCCGTAAGGTCTGTCGGCGAGGAGCCCTCCCAAGGCTTGGGAAACGGCACCTCGGCCGCGTCGTTGGCGCCGATCGTCCAAAGCCCGTACCGGGAGGCGAAGTAAACGATCCCGCCGGCGATCTCCATGGGAAGCGAGGACGACTGGAAGGTCCAGAACCCATTCTCGTCGACAGGCCGCGTCCCCGCCGCCGTCCCATCGCTGACCCAGAGTTGGTCCTCGTGGGACGGCCCCCGGCTGGCGACGAAGTAAAGCAGGGAGCCGAGGATCTGGGAGGAGTGGATGCGGACGACGTCGGCCGGGAGATCGAAGAGCGGGCGCGTCCCCGAGCCGTCACTTTCCCACAGGCTGATCTGGTCCTGCTCTTCGACCCCGAAGATCACGCCATTGCGGAACGGCTCCAGGACCTCGAGCGGTTCGCCCCCGGCAGGATCGAGCTGCAGGGTCCCCGCCTCTGTCCCGTCGGTGCGCCACAACCGGAAGGGACCGAACCGGTCGTAACCCGTCAGGATAAAAGCGGCTCCACCGGAGGCCGGCACGATGGACAGGGGCTCGATCACCGCCGGGATCGGATACGGCCCCGCCGCGCTCCCATCCGCACGCCAAAGCACTCTCAGGTTGCCGTCGTAGGCACTGAACAGGGCGCCGGCCGCGAAGGGGGTGAATCCCCTCGGATAGGAGCCGGGGGACTCGTTGATGTACGAGATGGCCCGCGTCCCTTCGGGGAATCCGTCGCTCACCCAGAGCTGGGGCTTCTGCCATTCGAGGCTCGCGAGGAAGAAGATCCGCCCTCCCGCGGCAACCGGCGAGAACCCGTTGGAAAAGCTGGAATTGAAAGCACCAGCCCCCAGATCGGCCACGCGGACGGTCCCGGCCGCGGTCCCGTCGGTCTTCCATAGACCGTAGCCGGTGCTGCTGTTGCCGGGTCCGATAAAGAACACCTTCCCGAGAAGCGCAACCGGCGTGAAGGAAATGTCGATGTCGGCCAGGCGCTGTGTTCCGGCGCCCGTGCCGTCGGTCGCCCAGATCTCCTGCTCATCTCTCGGGCCGATGCCTTCGAAGACGATCCGGCTTCCGAGCTGGATCAGCGGGCCTCCGGACCGGCGCGGGCAGCCATCGGGACAGCCGTCGACCGGCGCCGTGGATTCCGGTGTGCCGCCGCTCACCCACAGCCTGCCGCGAAAGCTCCCGCCCTCGCTGGCCGAGAAAACGAGGCGGTTGCCGACCTGGGCGATCTGGCTGCCGTCGAACCTTTCGGGGAAGGGATCGGTATGGACGAAATCCGTCACCCGGCGCGGGGCGCCGTTCGAGCCCTCGATCCGCCAGAGATCGATTCCGGTGCCGTCGTCGGCTGTGAAGTACAAGGTCTGGCCGATCATCCTCAGGAGAGGCTCTTGGCGTCCGAAAGGAAAAGGCTCGAAAAAGTTGGTCAGGGGGCGCGTCCCGGCCGCCGATCCATCGCTCGTCCACAGCTCCTCGCCTCCGCCCTCCAGCGCCTGAGCGATGAAGACGACCCGGGAGCCGGCCGCATACAGTTGCCTCGGCCCCTCGGAATCACTGTTCTCGAAGCTCCGGAGGTGGGCCGCGCCGTCTCCATTCGATGTCCAGAGGCCGTTCGACGCGACGAAGAAGACGCGGTTCCCGGCCGCAACCAGATTGTGGGCCTCGCTACCGACCTCCTCGACGGGTTGAGTTCCAGACTCTGTGCCGTCCGTGATCCAAAGCGCGCATGTGCCCGGCTTGCGGGCCAGGAAGAACAGGCGGTCCTCGACGCTGACTGCCTCCGGAACATCCTCCTGGAAAGAGCAGGAATCCAGGGGAAAGAGGTCGTAGATCGGGAACGTTCCCGCCGCCGTTCCGTCGCTGCGCCAGACCTCCCAGTTCCCGAGCCGGAGGCGGCTCAGGAGCACCGCGGTCTGCCCGGCTGTGCCCAACGGGACGAAGCTCGAGGATTCGCCTCCCGGCTCGAGATCCAGCAGCAGCCGCGTTCCCTGGGGCGTTGCGTCGCTGATCCAGAGCTCCGCCCCGGAGGACGGCTCGATCCCCGTGAACAAAAGACGGTCTCCCAGCGGGATGAGCGGCCCGCTGGCACCGTACGAGCTCGAGCCGAACGAGGGGACCTGGTTGATGTCGGCCAGAAGCTCGGCCGTGCCGGAAGCAGCGGAAGGAGAAGTGCCAATGAGAGCCGACACGAGAAAGCCAACGGATAGACCGACTCGGACCATGAAAGAAGACCTCCGGCGTTGAGTGTGCCGGAAGCCTATTTCATTTCAGACGGAGGGGAAGCTGTCCGAGCGATTTCAATGTACAGCGGGGCGCCCGGAATATACATCCGGGCCTCAGGAACTCATTCCCGAGACCAGGGAATGTACATTCCTGCCGCGGGAATATACATCCGTGCTCCAGGAAGTCAGCTCCGGGCCTCGGGCTTATACATCCGAGACGCAGAATTGTACATCCCAGGCCCGGGGGTATACATCCGGGAGCCGCGCTTGTACATCCGAGCCGCTCGGGCAGACTCCCGAGCGGCTCGGATGTACAGATCAGCGGCCCAGATGTACAACTTGTTCGCTACTTTGCAGACACCGACCGCAGCACCTCGAGGAACGGCCTCCCCCACCCTTCCATCCGCTCCTCCAGCTTTTCGGTGCAGTCGCAGTCGCCGCAGGCCCAGGGCTCGCTGCCATCGAGGTCACGGCACTTGCGGCGGCTGTGGGCGTCCTGGACTTTGACCAGCTCGAAGTACTTCTCCCAGTAGGGACGCTCCTCGTCGAGCGGCTCCCAGCAGAAGCAGACCTCGACCCAGCGCGCCGTTCCCTCCTCGGTCCAGCGCGCCTGGGCCATGTTCTCCAGGTACTCGCTGCCGGCGACCGAGCCCTTCCCCAGGGTCCCGTCCTCGATCGCCTTGAGCAGGTCCGTTTCCTTGCCGGGACGGACCCGCGCCGTCACCAGATACCTCATGTCCTCATGCTACCAGCCGGGAGCGATCACGAAGCCGGTCACCCAGTCATCCTCCGGCCGCTGGAACGGCTTGGCGTAGTAGAACTGAAGCACCGCGAAGCCGCCGAGCAGCACGCGCGCCGCGATGCCGGCGCTCACCACCGGGATGCGCTCGATCGAACGCTCCTCGAAGCGGAGCTTCGGGGTCGTCTCCGAGTCCCAGGCCACGCCCGCATCCACGAAGGCGGAGATCTCCGTGGGCAGGAACGACACGTCGAAGATGCCGAAGCCGCGGGTGCCCAGGAGCGGCACCCGGAATTCCATGTTCAGCACGCCGAGGCGGCTGCCGATGAGCCGGTCGAACTCGGGGCAGGCCGTGGGATCGCCGGGCACTTCGGAGCAATCGGAAGCACTGATGTCGCCGATCTCGTACCCGCGCACCAGGGTGGGACGGCCGACGTAGAGCTGGCTCAGGCGCTCGCTCTCGGCGTCCGTGCCATAACGGCCGAGATGAAGGCCGCGGAAGGCCAGCGTCACCGGCCGCCAGAAGAAGTAGCGGCGGTAGTCGGCGAGGAACGACTGGTATTCGAGGTCGCCGGACGTGGGCTCGATCTCGAAGCGGTAGCGCTGGCCTCGTACCGGCGAGGTGAAACCGAAGTAGCTGCTGTCGCCGACGAGGGCGAGGCTGCCCTGGACGAGGGAGAGCGACTCGGGCGAGGGGAGGTCCCGCTCGGAGCGTTCGATGACCGTGTCCCCCACCACCGCGACCCGGAAGAGCTCGGCCTGGAAGTCGAGGCGCGTGTAGCCGATGCTCGCCTCCAGCCGCCGCGTGGCCGAGAAGGGGAAGCGCGAGATCAGCGCCGCCTGGTCCTGGAGGACGGTCTCGCGGACCTGCTCGATGACCCGGGCCTCGAACTGCTGTCCGTCGATCTCGACGACCTCGTTGCGGGCCGTGGTGAAGGCCGAGATGTAGGGCACGTGCCCCGCGGCACCGCCCCACTGCAGGCGGCTGGCCTGATTGAGGTAGTAGGCCTCGGCGCCGAACTCGTTGAAGGACGAGCCGCTGCCGCCGTAGAGGGTGAAGCCGACCTCGCGCTGGTTGAGGACGTCGCTGAAGAAGGCGGTGATGTCGCCGCCGAACGCGGTTCCGGTGGTACTCACGCCTACGCCGACCGCGGGCCCCACGAAGTCCAGGGAGAGCTTCGGCCGGTATTCCTCGGTGTCCAGCTCTCCGGCGCGGGCAGCCTCCAGGGGCTGCGGCTCGCCGAGGTACTGGGCCACGACGCTGGCAGCCCGCTCGCGCTGCGGCGGCAGGTCGGCGACGCGGGCGAAGGGGAGGGGGTCCTGGGCGGCCGGGACGCCGCGCGCCTGCTCGGCGTCGAGGCCGTGGATCTGGTAGATCGTGTCGTGGAAGACTGAAAACATCACCCGGCCCGTCCCTTCGGAGACGGAGAGGGCCGGAGAGAGCCGGGCGATGCCGGTCACGCCCGTGGTCAGGTGGGTCACGCGGAAGATCTCGCCGCTCGCCACGTCCATGCGATAGAGGTCGCTCACCCCTGCGACGTCGGAAAGGAAGAAGAGGTCTTTCCCGCCCGGACCGAACTGCGGGTTGATGCGGTGGCCCGGTTCCTGGCCCAGGGGGACGAGTTCGCGCACCTGGCCGCTCGCCACGTCGATGGACCAGATGGTCATCGGCCCCTCGGCGAGCCGGGTCAGGTCGGTCCCGGCGCCACGGTCGGAGACGAAGGCGATCGTGCGGCCGTCCGGTGACCACTCGGGCTGCATGTCGCCGAAGCGGTCGTCGGTGAGCTTGCGCGTCTGGCCGCTCTCCACGTCGAGCAGATAGATGTCGGAGATGCCGCCGGCCGATCCGGAGAAGGCGATGCTGCGGCCATCCGGCGACCAGGCCGGGTTCCAGATCGCCCCTACCCCTTCAACCTCATAGCGGCGCTCGACGTCCCGCGAGCGTACGTCCAGGATGGCGAGCTCGTTGTCCCCTCCTGCGAAGACGGCGAAGGCGAACCGGCGCCCATCGGGCGACCAGGAGCCCGCCGAGTCGATGAAGCGCAGGGAGTCGAAATGGGAATCGGCGTCCGCGGAGAGGAGCTTGGCCTTGATCTCACCGGTACGGGCGTCGGCCAGGTAGAGGTCGAACGTGAACAGCCGGCGCGTGGAGAAGAAGATCACTTCCGTGCCGTCGGGGCTGATCACCGGGGAGATGTAGGTGTCGGTCGACTCTTCCTCTCGGGGAAGCAGCCGGGCACCGAGGGTCTTCGGCGTCTGCCTCGCTTCCAGCACCGGCGCGTAGGCCTCGCGGATGGAGGTTTTCCAGAGGTCCGAGAAGGCCTTGTCGTCCAGCCCGAGGGTCTCCTGCAGCGCCACGTCCAGCCCGAGGGCCACGCCGCGGGTGAAGAGCCGGCCCACGGTGCGGTCGTTCCAGCGCCCGCCCACGTAGGACCAGAAGGCGTGGCCCCAACGGTAGGGGAAGAAGCGCGGATCGCGGGAGATCTGGCGCAGGTCAGGCAGCTCGTCCCGGGCCAGCGCGTCGCGCAGCCACATGGAGGTCTGGGGCGAGGTGGGGCCGAGGGAGAGGTACTCGGCCAGGCCTTCGATGAACCAGAGAGGAATGTCGTAGCCGCCCGCCTGGCCGCCGCCGGCCTCGCGGATCAGAGGGTCTTTCAGGATGTCGTACTGGAAGACGTGGACCAGCTCATGACCGAGGACGTGGTCGGTGTCCTCGTAATTGCCGGTCAGCGGCAGGACGACCCGGGTGCGGAGCCCTTCGGTCACGCCGCCGGTGCCCTGGCCGATCAGGCCGCGGACGACGGTGGTCTGCTGGAAGTCGCTCTGGTCCGCGTAGAGGACGATCGACTTACGCTCCAGGAAGTCGCGCTCGAACACCTGCCGGAGCCGGGCGTACCAGCGCTCGGCCATGCGGGCAGTGTCGCGCACGGCCTTTTCTTCCTCGGGGTAGTAATAAATATCAAAGTGCTCGGTCTTGAGAACCTGCCAATCGAACTCCTCCCACTGGACCTTGTTACGGCCGAAGTACTGGGCGGGGAGAAGGGAGGGCAGGCAGAGAAGCGCAAAGAGAGCGATCCCGATAGGGACCGCCAGGCGGCGGGACGCGGGGTGCTGCATGAGCATCTATCTCCTCTCGGGTCACACTGGGGCTCCGTGCGAGACCTGTCGGAACCCATGGACCGTCGGAGGAAAGGACAAGTCCCGGCGGAGCCCCACCCTCCCCGGCATTCAAAACTGATGCCTGGAATTGATCCCATTCCCCCTCTCCCCAACCCTCTCCCCCGTGCCGGGGGAGAGGGAGTCCTAGGAATCCTCGGCTGCCATCGCTTCTTCGGGAACGGCCGATGCCGGTTTCCCTGCGAGAAGCCGTTTCAGGCGCAGCCGGAGGAAGCCGGCTTCGGCCATCGCCCAGATGCGCAGGCCGCGGCCGGTCATGCGGAGCGGCGCAAAGCCCAGGTTGAAGAAGGCTTTGAGCCTTCGTCCGTCGTTGCCGATGCCCGCCTCCCCCATCTCCCGGCGTGCCAGGGCAATCTTCTTGAAGCGCCGGTTGTACCACCGCATCAGGCGGTAGCTGAAGACAGCAGGTTTGGCGCCGAGGACGGGCATCCAGTGGAACTTGCCCAGCACCCGGTAGGCGGGGATGACCAGGAAGATGTAGTACAGGGCCGTTTCGATGAGGAACGAGGCGGAGAGCAGGTCGTGCTCCCCCATGTAGTAATACTTGTCGCGATAGATGCAGTCGAAGAAGCGCCAGTAGGAGCGCAGGAAGATCGCGTTGTGCTCGCGGATGCGGGCGGCGACATCCTCCCCATTGCTCTGGGCCTTGATGACCTCCACCGTGGCCTCGACGCTGAAGGCGGCATGGTCGAGCCCGGGGGAGTAATAGGGGTCGAGGAACACGGCGGCGTCGCCGATGAGCGCCCAGCCGTTCCCCATGTACTGCTTGGTGGAATAGGCAAGGTTGGAGAAAGTCCGGAGGTCTTCCGGGCGCATGCGGGCACCCTGGAGCAGCTCGGCGGCCGAGGGGATCCGCCGCAGGAAGGCATCGTAGTCGGCTGCGACATCCTTTCCCCGGTCCAGGTCGACGAGCCGGGTGTCGAAGACCACGCCGATGCTGGTCTCGCCGTTGCCAAGGGGGATGAACCAGACCCAGTAGCCGAAGCCCATGTAGTGGTTCGTGGCCAGACGGCGGGAGCTGACGTTGCCGCGAGAGAGGGAAAGCGGCCCGCGTGCCGCGAAGTCGTCGATGTGGCGCACATCCTGCCATCGGCACCAGACCGCGGCCGTGGGATGCGCCTTGTTGCGCTCGATCAAGCCCAGGCGCTTGCCGAGGAAGCAGGCGCGGCCGGTGGCATCCAGGACCCAGCGGCAGGAGACGGCCTCCGTCCCTGTTTCCCCTTCGATCGTCACCTTGTGGTCCCATCCGGGATCACCGCCAAGCTCGACGTCCTTGACGCGGGCCGGCCGGAGCAGCTCGGCCCCCTCCTCGACCGCGGTGGCGAGGAGGTGCTCGTCGAGAGCGTCGCGGCGGAGCTGGAAGGCGGGGACGGTGCTGCGCAGGAACCCGCCCGACTCGCTGGCGTTGGCGTGGCCCCGGACCTTGTCGTTCTGGAACCAGTAGCGCAGCCCCTCCTTGGGGAGGTGCTCGCTCTCGAGGTGCTGCCACTGGGCGAGCCGGCGGGTGAGGAACATCGCCGACATCTCCGTGGTCGCCTCCCCCACCTTCTCGTCGAACCGGCTTTGCCGCTCGACGATCAGCACGGAAAGGTCGGGCCGGTCCCGCCGCAGCAGGATGGCCGCCGAAGCGCCCGAGAAGGCGCCGCCGAGGATTACCACGTCAAAACGTCTCATCAGGGGCGAGTTTAGCACCGGAACCCTCACCCCCATCCCCTCTCCCACCCGCACTCCCAGCCCCCGGGAGAGGGGCGCCACCGCCCAAAAGCTTCAGGTCCGGTTCCCCCTCTCCCGAGCGGGTGTGAGTGCGTGTGGGAGAGGGGGCCAGGGGGTGAGGGTGCCCCAGGGCTTGCGGAACCCCTTCAATCCAGGCACAATACGCTGCGGAACATGCCGCTGTCTCGCCCTACCTCCGTCCGACTATCCCTCCGCTTGCGCTAGCGAAGTCTCTACACCCACCTCAGATTGGAGCGAACTTGAGTCGCAAGATGCTGATCAACGCGCAGCGCTCGGAAGAGCTGCGTATCGCTATCATCCAGGGTAACAACCTGGAGAACTACCAGGTAGACATCGCCGAGTCGGGACTGACCCGCGGCAACATCTACCGCGGGATCATCGCCAACATCCAGCCCAGCCTGAATGCTGCGTTCATCGACTACGGCCTGGAGCGGCACGGATTCCTGTCCATCCAGGACGTCGTCCCCGAGGCCTACTACCATTCGCCCCGGGGCGGCCATCCCCGCATCGAGGATGTGCTGGAAAAGGGCAAGCCCATCGTGGTCCAAGTGGGCAAGGATGCCATCGGGCAGAAGGGGGCGGCCCTCACCACCAGCCTCTCCCTCGCCGGCCGCTACCTGGTCCTCACCCCGTTCGAGAACACCCGCGGCGTCTCCCGCAAGGTCGAAGACGAAGACACCCGCAAAAAGCTCAAGACCCTGGCCAACGGCCTGGACCTCCCCGAAGGCTGCGGCATCATCGTCCGCACCAACGCCCTGGACCAGACCAAGGCCACGCTGAGCCGCGACCTGGCCGCACTGCTCCGCCTCTGGAAGCGGGTGCAGGCCGCCGCGCTCGACGGCAAGGGCACCCGGCTCATCTATACCGACCAGGACCTCATCCTCCAGGCACTGCGCGACTACCTGGACTCGAGCATCGAGGAGGTCCTCGTCGACGACGAGGTGGCGTTCGAGAAGGCTCGCGCCTACATGCAGGCCTTCATGCCGCGCGGCAAGACCCGGCTGACCTGGTACTCCGACCGCCTCCCCCTGTTCTCCCGCTACGGCATGGAATCTCAGATCGACCGCATCTACGAACGCCGCGTCGATCTCCCCAGCGGCGGCTCGATCGTGATCGACGGCACCGAGGCGCTGACCGCCATCGACGTCAACTCCGGCCGCTCCACCAAGGCGACGACGCAAGAGGAAACCGCGCTCAACACGAACATGGAGGCCGCCGGCGAGGTCGCGCGCCAGCTGCGGCTGCGCGACATCGGCGGCCTGCTCGTCGTGGACTTCATCGACATGCGCGCCTCCAAGAACCAGCGCAAGGTCGAGAAGGCCCTCAAGGACGCGCTCAAGGCGGACAAGGCGCGCACCACCGTGGGCCGGATCTCGCCCAACGGCCTGTTGGAGATCAACCGCCAGCGCATTCAGCAGGCGCTCCAGGTGCGCACGCACCGGAGCTGCCCGACCTGCAACGGTTCGGGACGCCTGGCGAGCGAGGAGATGGTGAGCCTGTCGCTGCTGCGCCGGATCGAGGCGCGCGCGGCGAGCGGCACCATCCAGGCTGTCCGCGTGGGGCTCCACCCCGAGCTCGCGGACGCGTTCCAGAACGACCGGCGCAAGGAGCTGTCGGATCTGGAGCAGGAGTTCGACATCAAGATCGAGATCATCGCCGCGCCCGGCCTGCACCGGCCGGACGAGCAGATCGAGTGGGTCAAGCGCGAGCGGCCCCTCCCGCCCGCCAAGCCGAAGCAAGCCGCCGTCACTCTCCAGCCCTGGGACCTCGCCTCGCCGGATGCGGACGAGGAGGAGGAGATTGAGGAGGAGCAGCCGGCAGCTCAGCCGAAGGTCGCCCGGGAGCGGGGTCGGGGACGGGAGCGCGACCGTGGAAAAGAACGCCGTGAGCCGGCGGACCGGCCGAAGCCTGCCCAGGCCGCCCAGCCAAGCGATACCGCCGAGCCCGCCGACCGTGCCGTCGAGGGGGAGACTGGAGCCGAGGCCGAAGCCAGGCGGCGCAAACGCCGCCGCGGTGGACGCAACAAGCGCAAGAAGCCGAACGGCAACGGCCTCACCGTCGGAGCGCCGTCGACCGAAGCCGCGTTCCAGGTCCACTCCGAGCCCGGTGGTGAGGACGACCATGAGCCTCACTGGGATGACGAAGGGGGCGAAGGCGGAGAAATCGAGGGCGGTGATCATGCCGCCGAGGGCTCAGAGGGCGCCGAAGGAAATACCGCCGCCGGCAAGCGCGACCGCGGCCGCCGGAGGCGGAGGCGCCGCGGCGGTGCGCGGAGCCGGGATGACAAGGGTGGCGGCGAGGCGTCCGCCGAGAGTGCGCCTGCCGAGAGCGCACCCGCGCACGAGCCTCCCTCGCCCCCGCCGAGCTGGGAAAATCCCGAGTAGGGGCGCCCTTGTGGGTGCCCTCCGGAGGGCGGCCACAAGGGCCGCCCCTACATTTACCTGTAGAAAATCGGAAACGAAGCCGGGTCGGCCTCATGCATGAGGTCGTAGACGGCTTCGAAGACCGACTCGCGGTTGGGCTTGGAGAAGTAATCGCCGTCCGAGCCGTAGGCTGCGCGGTGCTCCTTGGCCGCGAGCGTCCGCGGGGCGGCATCGAGCCACGCGTAGCCGCCCTGCACCTCGAGCACCTGCTGCATCATGAAGGCTGAAGTCCCCCCGGGCACGTCCTCATCCAGGAAGAGCACCCGGTTCGTCTTCTTGAGCGACTCGACGATCCGGCCGTTGCGGTCGAACGGCAGTAGCGTCTGCACGTCGATCAGCTCGACCTCGATCCCCATTCCGGCCAGCCTCTCCGCCGCTTCCATGGCAATCCGGCAGAGCGGCCCGTACGTGACCACCGTCACATCCCGCCCCTCGCGCAGCACCTCGGGCACGCCGAGCGGCACCGTGAAGTCGCCGATGTTGGAGGGCAGCTTCTCCTTGTGGCGGTAGCCGTTCAGTACCTCCACCACGATCCCCGAGTCGTCCGACCGGACCAGCGTGTTGTAGAAGCCGGCCGCCTGGGTCATGTTCCGCGGCACGCAGACGTAGATTCCGCGCACCAGGTGGATGATGCCGGCCATGGGTGAGCCGGAGTGCCAGATCCCCTCCAGGCGATGACCGCGGGTGCGCACGATCATCGGCGCCTTCTGCTGCCCTTTCGTGCGCCAGCGCAGGGTCGCGAGGTCGTCCGAGAGGATTTGCAGCGCATAGAGGATGTAGTCGAGATACTGGATCTCGGCCACGGGACGGAGCCCGCGCATCGCCATGCCGATCGCCTGGCCGATGATCGTAACCTCGCGGATGCCGGTGTCCGTCACCCGCAGAGGGCCGTATTTTGCCTGCAGCCCGGCGAAGCCCTGGTTGACGTCGCCGATCTTGCCCACGTCCTCGCCCAGGGCGATCAGGTTCGGGCGGTGCCGGAGGTTCCAATCGAAGCAGGCGTTGACCACCTCGAAGCCGTTGATGAGCGGCGCTTCCGGGGCATAGGCCGCCTCGATCACGGGGACGTTCAGCGCCGACTCCGGACCCGTGCTGTAGACCTCCGAGTTGAAGCGGTCCTCGTTGATCCGGTCCTGCTCCTGCTTCCACTCGATCAGTCGGCGGGCAGCCGGCAAATCCTCCCCTGCCGTGGCCATCAAGGCGCTGTGGAGGGCGGCCATGACATCCCGCCGCATGGGCGTCTGGAGGCGCTCCAGCTCCTGTCGGATCGGCTCGATGTCCTCGCCGTTTGCAGACTCTCGGGCAAGATCGGCGGTCATGGCCAGAGCGGTCTTGCGGTCCTCCTGGATCGGGGTGACAAATGCTTTCCAGGCCCGCTCCTGCGCCTCGCGCACGGTGCCGGCAGCCTCCTGCTCCAGGCTCTCGATCTCGGACGCGGACGCGATCCCCTGCTCGAGCATCCATGAGCGCATCTTGCGCAGGCCGTCGAACTCCTCCTCCCAGGCGAGCCGCTCGGCGCTCTTGTAGCGCTTGTGGCTGCCCGAGGTGGAATGCCCCTGCGGCTGCGTCATCTCCACCACGTGGACGATGGCCGGAACGTGCTCGAGCCGCAGGATCTGGGCGGCGTTGAGGTAGGTCTCGCAGAGCCCGGGGTAGTCCCAGCCCTGGACCGTGTAGAGGTCGTACCCCTGGCGGGTGCCGGGGGCGCGCCGGAAGCCGGAGAGGATCGCGGACAGGTCTCCCTTGGTGACCTGGTGCTCGTTGGGGACCGAGATGCCGTAGCCGTCGTCCCAGATCGATACCATCATGGGGATGCCGAGCACGCCCGCGGCGTTGACCGCCTCCCAGAACATGCCCTCGGCACAGCTCGCGTTGCCGATGGTGCCGAAGGCGATCTCGTCGCCGTTGCGGGAAAACTGAGTCATTTCGCGCAGCTCGGGCAGCTCGCGGTAGAGCTTGGAGGCGTAGGCCAGGCCGACCAGGCGCGGCATCTGGGAGCCGGTGGGCGACACGTCCGCCGAGGAATTGAGGCGCTCGGCGAGGTTGTGGAAGCGGCCTTCCGGCCCCACCAGGCAGGTCGAGAAATGTGCGGTCATCGAGCGCCCGGCCGAGCAGGGCTCCAGGGCCAGGTCGGGATTGGCGTAGAGCTGGGCGAAGAACTCGTCGAGGGTCAGCAAGCCCAGCGCGAACATCAGCGTCTGGTCGCGGTAATAGCCCGAGCGGAAGTCACCGGGGCGGAAGGCGCGGGCGAGGGCGACCTGGGCCACCTCCTTGCCAGCGCCGAAAATGCCGAACTTGGCCTTGCCGGAGAACACCTGCTTCTCTCCGACCAGGCTCGCCTCGCGGCTCTGATATGCGATCCCGTAGTCGCGAAGGATGCTCTCCTTCGTGAACTGCTCGGGTCCCGACTCGGACCGAGGCTCCTGGGAACCTCGGTCCACGAGAGGAAAGGTCATGCTCGAACCTCCGAAAGGGCCGACCAGAGGCCGGATTCTGCCCAGAATGCTACCACGCGCCCCCGTGGTAGCATCCGGGCGCCAAGCCATCTTGGATGAGGAGGTTATGCAGAAGATTCCATTGCACTATCCCGTTACTGTGGCCCTGGCTGCCCTTCTTCTGAGCGGCTGCGCCAGCACCGCGCAGGCTCCAGCCAAGGCGCCCGAGCCGGCGAAGGACAGCAAGGACATCAGGGACACCAAGGACCCCAACGACGCTTATCTCTCTACCTACAAGCCGTTGCCTTCCGGCCCGGTGCTGATCACCAACGCCACGATCCTCACCGCCGCCGGAGACCGCATAGAGCGCGGTTCGATCCTGCTGCAGGACGGCCGTGTCGCCAGTATCGGCGGGGGTGGGAACGTCCAGGCGCCGGCAGGTGCCACGGTCGTGGACGCCACAGGCAAGTGGGTGACGCCGGGCATCATCGATGCCCACTCCCACCTCGGGGTCTATGCCTCGCCCGGGGTTCAGGCTCACGAAGACGGCAACGAGATGTCGAATCCCGTGACCGCGGAAGTCTGGGCCGAGCACGCGGTCTGGCCGCACGACCCCCAGTTCCCGCTCGCCCTCGCCGGCGGGGTCACGGCCATGCAGATCCTCCCCGGCTCGGCCAACCTGATCGGTGGGCGCAGCGTCACGGTCAAGAACGTCCCCGCCCGGCACGTCGACGAGATGAAGTTCCCGGGCGCCCCCTACGGCCTCAAGATGGCCTGCGGCGAAAACCCGAAGGGCGTCTATGGTGAAAAAGGACGCTTCCCCATGACGCGCATGGGCAACGTGGCCGGCTACCGCCGCGCCTGGATCGATGCCGCCGAATACCGCCGCGGTTGGGACGAGTACCGCCAGAAGCAAAAGGACGGCTCAGCCAAGGACGCCAAGCCTCCGGGCCGCGACCTCTCCAAGGAGACGCTCGCCGGCGTGCTTGCCGGCGAGATCCTCATCCAGAACCACTGCTACCGCTCGGACGAGATGCTGACCATGATCGACATCTCCCGTGAGTTCGGCTTCAAGATCGCGGCCTTCCACCATGCCGTCGAGGCCTACAAGATTGCCGACATCCTGGCCCGGGAAGGGATCTGCTCCGACATCTGGGCCGACTGGTGGGGCTTCAAGATGGAAGCCCTGGACGGCATCCGGGAGAACGCCGCGATCCTGCAGAAGGCGGGCGCCTGCGTGGTCATCCACTCCGACTCCGCCGACGGCATCCAGCGGCTCAACCAGGAAGCCGCCAAGGCCATGGCCGCCGGCAACCGCATGGGCATGACCATCCGGCCCGAGGATGCCATCCGGTGGATCACGATCAACCCCGCGAAATCGATCGGGGTTGGCGATCAGACCGGATCGCTGGAGGTGGGCAAGATGGCCGACGTGGTGGTCTGGAGCGGCAACCCGTTCAGCGTCTACAGCCGGGCCGAGAAGGTCTACGTCGACGGCGCCCTGCTCTTCGACCGGGGCAAGCTCCAGCCGCGGACCGACTTCGAGATCGGGATCATCCCCAACGCCCTCGAAGGAGGTGTGCAATGAGAAACTCCCTGCTCCTCCTCGCCACTCTCATTGCTCTTCCCGCGGCAGCTGAAACGGTCGCCATCACCGGCGCCCGGGTCGTCACCATGGGTCCGGCCGGGACGATCGACGGCGCTACCGTGGTGATCCGCAACGGCAGGATCGCCGCGGTCGGCCGCGGCGTGGCCGTGCCGAACGGTGCCCGGCGCATCGACGCAACCGGCAAGATCGTCACCCCGGGGCTCATGGACTCGCAGAGCCAGCTCGGCCTCGTCGAGGTCAGCGCGGTCGAAGGCACCCAGGACTCGGCCACCGAGGACGACCGCATCACCGCTGCTTTCAACGTGGCGGACGCGATCAACCCGCGCTCCATGCTGATCCCGGTCAACCGGATCGAGGGGCTGACGCGCGCGGTGGTGGCGCCGAGAGCCCGGGCCAGCCTGATCGCGGGGCAGGCCGTGGTGATCCACCTCGGCGGTCCGGGCGACTACCTGGTCAAGTCGCCGGTGGCGATGTTCGGCGTCCTCGGCGAGCGCGGAATGCGCTTCGGGGGCGGCTCCCGCGCCGCGGCGCTGCTCCGGCTGCGCGAGATCCTCCAGGACGCCCGCGACTTCAACGAAAACCAGAGGTCGTACGAGAAGGGCGAGCGGCGGGATTACGTGCTCTCCCGGCTCGACTTGGCAGCCCTGCAGCCGGTGATCCGGGGTGAACTGCCGCTCGTCCTCACGGTTAACCGGGCGAGCGACATCCAGACGGTGCTGCGGATCGCCAAGGAGGAGAAGCTCAAGATCATCCTGGCAGGCGCCAGCGAAGCTTGGCAGGTGGCCGAGGACATCGCCGCGGCCAAGGTGCCGGTCCTGATCAATCCGATGGAGGACCTCCCCGACAGCTTCGAGAGCACCGGGGCAACCCTGGAGAATGCGGCGCGCCTCCACAAGGCCGGAGTGACCTTCGCCTTCATCACCCGCGAAGCCCACAACGCCCGCAACATCCGCCAGTACGCCGGCATCGCCGTGGCCAACGGCCTGCCCTGGGACGCCGCCCTGGCTGCCATGACCTCCGTCCCCGCCCGCATCTGGGGCCTGTCCGACCGCTACGGAACCCTCGAGCCGGGCAAGGACGCGGACGTGGTGGTCTGGGACGGCGATCCGCTGGAACTGACCTCCTTCCCCGAGGCGGTCTTCATCCGGGGAGTCCAGATCCCCATGGAGAGCCGCCAGCTCGAGCTGCGCGACCGCTACAAGGACGTAGGCGGCACCCAGCCGCACGCCTACCGCAATCCCTAGATCGGAAAGCCCTCCCGGGACGTCTCCCGGGAGGGCCGCTACGTTGAAAACCCTCGGTCCTACGTGGAAAAGGAAGCATCCTGTGTTGAAAAGTGGCCCTACTTTTCCACATAGACTGCTCAGTACGTTGAAATTCCTCGATCCTACGTTGAAGACTGACCCTTCTACGTTGAAATATCTCCTCTCCGTGTTGAAAATGAAGTTCACTTTGCAACGTATCCTGCCGTCTTTTCACCGTAAGAGAGATTCTTTTCCACGCAGGATGCTGTCTGCGTTGAAATTCCTCGATCCATTTCAACACAGACATCTCTTTACGTTGAAATGTCTCCCCACTTTTCAACGCATCATCCCTTCTGTGTGGAAGATTAAGCATCCTACGTTGAATAGTGATCTTCCCTTTCAACGTAGGATGGACGCTGAGGCGCTCCTCCGGTATCCTTCAGGGCAGTCAACCCCGACTCTGTAACGTAGGACCGGCACTTCGTGACGCTGGAGAGATGAGGCCATCGACGTCAGCAACTGGCGTGAGCTGAGCAAGATGATGAGCCTCGTGACCGAGCGCGAGTCCCCGGACGAGGTCTTCGGCGCCTTGGTGCTCATCCAGAAGATCCAGGAACGCTGGAGCCCGAAGCTGCGCCACCGCATCCGACCCAGGAACGTCTCCGCCACCCTCCTCTCTGGGCCGTCATGGGCCAGATCCGCCTCGTCCGGGACGGCCTACTACGAGTCCTTGTACAAGAAGCGGTAATCGGCGAGACACCGTCCTGCCGCAGTTCTGGCGTCTGTCGTACTCGAGAAGCTACGGTCGCGCCGTTCAACCGCTCGGAAACCAGACCTCGCGTCCGTCCAATACTTCGGACGTAGACGCGGCTGTTGAGTGTGCCTGATTTCGTCATGAGTGGTCTATAAGGGAGTTGATATGAGATTGCCGCCTGCAGTCATAACCTTCGGAACGTATCTTCGGAAGAATTGGCTGCCCATTTTCTCGGCGTTCGTCATAGGTCTCGGATTTCCTCTGTGGAAACTATTGGCCTGGGAGACGCCCAATGTGAGGCTTGAGATCGCAGCGCTCGACAAGGTCGTGCCAGTTGGAATCACCGTCGATCTTACACGAGACCCAGATTTCAAGCCGTTAGTGCCGTCAGATGATCAGTTCCTTCGGCAACAGATGGACACCATGGTCGAACTCAATGAGGTCGCAAAACTTCTTGATCGTTTCGAGGATCGCTTGTCAAGCGGCAGAACTAGGCTGCAGGAGCTAAAGACAACACAAAACCAGCTTCAGAACTCCGGCCCCCTAACTGCAGAGACCATCCGGCGATACAATTCGCCGATACCCTATGAGGTCGATGAACCAAATGAGGCCGAACTAGAAGCGACGCCCGCCCGGCGTGAGCAACTCAAGCAAGAGCTTCTGCGTCATTATGAGACGTATATCAAGGAGGCTGAAGCGCGCATTGAGACTAGTACAAAGTCTTTAGAAGCGATGCGCAAAGCTCTAGCGAAGCCTTCGGCCTCAAACCGACAAGTGGGTGTCGGTAATAGGCGACGATAGGCCGAGGCGGTAACGGGTTGATAGGGGTTGATGCCGGAGTTAGGATACCGGCATGACGATCATAGCGGAGATCCTGAAAGGCCATGTGACCCTGGAGGTGGAGAGCGTCGATCGGTTGTACCTGAACGGGTACGTGCCGTCTCTTTCGACCCCCGGAGGGCTGACTACCTTCATGCGGGAGCACTTGGACAAACCGATTCCCTCGCCAGTGGTTCTGGGTCAGGTGACGCGGCGGTTTCGCGATCAGGTGCAAGCCTTTGCTGCGGAAAGCGAGATTCCGCTGATCCAATTCGAGCGTGGCGAGAGGAAAGACGATCGAGCGAACCGGATGCGCCGGGAACGCGGGGTTCGAGGCGGAGTCGTCTTCATTGGTATAGCGCAGGAAAAGGCGAAGACCTTTTCGGGGCGCAAAGTACCCCAGAAGGGGCCGAATTGGTTCGACTACACGCGGGACAAGACGGTGTGTGTGAACCACTACTACTTCTATGTGGACGACGAGGAGTTCGGTCCGGCCTTCGTGAAGGTGTGCAGTTATGCGCCGTGGGCCTTGAAGGTTTGTGTCAATGGCCATGAGTGGGCTAAGCGGCAGTTGGACAAGCAGGGGATTGCCTACACAGCCCTGGACAACGGTTTTTTGCAATGCGCCGATGCTGAGGCGCTGCAGAAAGTTTGCAATGCCTTGGGACCGCAGGATATTGAGGCTTTTCTGGCCCGTTGGCTGGAGCGGTTGCCGATGCCGTTGACGAGCGCGGATAGAGCGGCGGGCTACGATTGGCAGCTTTCGATCTGGCAGATGGAGGTCAGCCTGACCCAGGTCTTCGACCGTCCGGTGCGGGGTCGGGAGTTCTTCGAGGAGGTGATGCGTGACAACCTGGATCTGGGACGCCCCGATCGTGTGCAGTTGATCTTCGAACGGCGAATCCTGCCCAGTACGCCGGGTAAATTCCGCACCCGCGTGATCCAGGACGGTGTGTTGCCCAGCCTGCACATCGAGTACAAGAGTTTTGATCTGAAACAATACTTCAAAGAGGGTCGTGCGCTGCGTACGGAAGGGACCTTTCGCGACCCGCGGGATTTCAACGTCAACAAGGGCTTGTCCAACTTCGGCTATCTTCAACAGATCGGACGTCAGATCAACCGGCGGCTTCTGGAAGTCGAGCAGGTGAGCCAGAACTGTGGGCTCTCTGCCGACGGC
Source organism: uncultured Holophagales bacterium (assembly GCA_963741305.1). Taxonomy (GTDB): domain Bacteria; phylum Acidobacteriota; class Thermoanaerobaculia; order Multivoradales; family UBA5704; genus DATMER01. Next base: position 3,399,109 of record CAVUHL010000003.1, read on the forward strand.
ATTGAGCGTGTGGTACAGCCAACCGTCGACAAAGACGGTCAAAAGGCTCCGGGGCTTCGTTTTGGCGATCCGCGAGTGATGGCCTTGATGCTGACTCTCAGCCTCTTCACCCACCTGATCAATGGGTTTCGCAATCAGGATCTGCGGCGACACGTGACGCACCTGCTTGGGATGAGCGCAGGAAGCTACACCGCCCAGCAGGCCACCTACGACCTCAGGCGCCTTTGCCGCAAGGGACTTGTCCATCGACGTCCTGGGACTCATCGCTACGTGGTGACTCCCTATGGCTGGAAGGTGGCCCGGCTCTACGCCCGCTTGGACGCTCGGATTTTCCGGCCAGCCTTGACCGCCCTGCAAGGGCGGGGCATCACCGATCCGGTGCCAAAACTCTCGCGGGCTTTCGCCAGAGTCGACCATGAGCTCGATACTCTCATCACCGCGGCATTTCCTTCCGACAAGAAGAAGGCTGCATAGCGATAAAACCTATCAAAAAACGTGTCCTGTTTGTCCAGAAGTCTGCCTAATCAGACGACTAGAGCGCCGCTTAATGGAGGCGAATGACAAGAAGGCCCGAGTGGTGGTGGACTGCGCCGTTAGCAACTCCGGGGCGGGCGCCCTCTCCCTAAAACCCCAAGGCCTGCTCCGCATCTATCTCGGCGGAGCGAACTACTTCGATGTAGAACTTGGAATCGAGACGTACGGCGACAAGGGCAACTTGGCTCCACGGTCAAGCGCTATTATGCGACTCAGTTCCCAGCCTCTAGAAGAGATGCGACTCCCGGATCAGGACCAGATCAAAACGTACTTTCGACAAAATGCGCCGGCGACACTATTTCTGATAGATATTAACGGCAAAGTACATCAATCCAATACGGTGCCATTCGCGCGAGGCCTGTACCAGCAATCCGTCTTGGACGACTTACGAAAGGCTGCATCAGCAGCCGGGAGTCGCAGCCTCGATTAGATTCCAGTGGATGCGACTTCTGCGGTGTCAGGTATTGGGGGAGTCGCCGCTGTAGGGGGGATAACCAAGGACGCCCTCGACCAATCACCCTACCTCGTCACCGCCGGCATGTCTGGAAGAATCGGCGGAACGCCGGCAATTGTCGCCGTCCTGCAAGAACGCCGAGCCTGCGGCCAATGGCCTGTGGATGCTGGCGAGTCGCCGGCGTTCCCAGGGAAAAAACTCGCCGCAAATACATCGCCGTAGGAGCGCCCGCTGACGCATCTCCTCCAATGGTTCGGCGATCCTAGTGGCATCGGTGCGATGATCGGTGGACGCCTAGGTTGCAGGGTGATCGAGGTGGTCCAGGAGGTGGTGTCTGAGTGTCGCGAACTCGCCAACACCTATGAAGCCCCAGAGAGCGTAGAGCGGTAGGCAACAGCCAGCACGTACAGACTGTACGTTACCGCCCACGCCCCCACCAAGTCGATGGTGTAGTGCAGGTGCGACAGCAGCACCACCGCCACCGTTACCCAGTGCCCGATGGCCGCAAGGGCTCCGATCCTCCCCTTCCCCCGGCAGTAGAGCCAGAGGAGGAAGGTCGTCGAGACGTGCCCCGAGAAGAAGAGGTCCTTGGTCAGGTAGACCTGCGCTGCGTTGCCGAACAGAGTGGAAAACGGATTGATCAGCGCCAGCCAAGCGGAAATCAGTTGGTCCCCAGAGAGCCCCACGTTCACATCCGGTCCATACGCCGGCCCCAGGCCGGTCAATCCTACACAAAGCCCCCTTACCAGGCTGAGGACTCCGCCGAGATAGAGGAAGTGAAGGAAGGCCGGACGGTCGCGACGCCAGAGGAGGAGAGCCGCCGGCACATAGCAGACCAGCCAGATCCAATAGTTGTGGTCGGCGATCCAGTCGATCCTTGGCAGTCGGTCGAGGATCGTGTCCGGCAGCGAAGGCGCGGGCCTCCCCTCCGTCAGGAGAGAGAGGCCCAGCATGGCCGAGTGGCAGGCATAGCGCCAGGTCAGCGCCGCAATGACTGAATCCCGCAGGGAGCGCACCGCGGGACTCTACCGGCTACTCGTAGCGCAGCGCCACCAGCGGGCTGATCCGGGTCGCGCGCCGGGCGGGCAGGTAACAGGCGAGCAGCGATACCGCGGCGAGCACCACGACGACGCTGGCGAAGATCGTGGGGTCAGTTGCGGCCACTCCGAAGAGCATGCCAGCCAGGAGCCGGCGCAGCGCCAGGGCCAGGACCACCCCCAGGACCAGGCCGACCATCACCAGCCCCGCGCCCTGCGCCAGGATCATCCCCAGCACCTGGCGCCCCTGTGCCCCGAGCGCCATCCGCACCCCGATCTCCTGGGTCCTCTGCTCCACCGAGTACGACAGCACGCCATAGGTTCCCACGGCTGCCAGCGCCAGGGCCACGACCGCGAAGAGCAGCGCCATGGAGGTGATGAAGCGGGGCTGCGCCACGGATTCGAACACGACCCTCTCCAGGGTCCGGACGTCAGCCAGCGGCAGGCCCGGGTCCAGGGCCCGGACCTCGCGCCTCACCTGGCTTACCAGCGACAGGGGATCGCCCGCCGTGCGCAGGAGCAGGTACATGTCGTCCGAGGCCCCGCCCAGCGTCACCGGCATCTGGGCCTGGAGGAAGTAGACCTCCGTGCCCGTCTTCGCCTCCAATCCCGCCTGCTTGACGTCCTTCACCACTCCGACCACGGACAACCAGGGCAGGGGCGCATCGTCCGGACCCGGCGCCCGTAGCCGACGGCCGATGGGGTCCTTGCCGGGCCAGAAGAGCTTCGCCGTGGTCTCGTTGACCAACACCACTCCCGGCGTTCCGGCGGCGTCGGAGGGCAGGAACCCGCGGCCATTCACGATTGGGATCTTCAGCGTCTCAAGGTAGTCGTGGGTTACGAACTGCCAGTAATCCACGTTCTGGACGGGGCCGTTCGGCGGCTCGGGAACTCCCTCGAACTCCGTGTCATTCGCCAGGAGGTCCCGCTTCGGAGGCAGCCCCCAGGCAGCGGAGGCCGACTCGACCCCGGGCAGGACGCGCAGACGGTCCACGAGCCGCTGATAAAAGGCCACGACCTGCGGCTCCTCGGGATAGCGGGCGTCGGGCAGCGCGACCTGGAAGGTGAGCACGTTCTTGGCGTCGAACCCGGGGTCCACCTGCTGCAGCAGCCAGAAGCTGCGGATCAACAGGCCACCGACGATCACCAGGGTCGCGGCGAGGGCGACCTCGGAGATCACGAGCGCGCGCCGGAGGAACTGCCGGCCCGCTCCGGCCGTGGACCTCTGGCTCCCTTCCTTGAGCGCTGCGAACATCACCGACGCCCGGGCGTGCATCGCAGGCGCCAGCCCGAACAGCACGCCGGTGAGGATGGCCACCCCGAGCGTGAAGAGGAGGACCCGGCCGTCTATCCCGATCTCTCTGACGCGGGGGAGGCTTTCCGGATTCGTGGCAACAATGGCGCTCACACCCCAGGTCGCAAGGAGCAGCCCCAGGACGCCGCCGAACAGCGACAGGACGATGCTCTCGGTGAGGAACTGGCGCAGCAGCCGGCCGCGCTGCGCTCCCAGCGCGGTGCGCACCGCGATCTCCTTCTGCCGCGCCTCGGCCCGGGCGAGCAACAGGTTGGCCACGTTGGCGCAGGCGATCAGCAGCACCAGCCCGACCGCTCCCATGAGCAGCCACATCTTCGGTCTCACGCTGCCCACGAGGTCATCCAACAGCGGCTGGATCACCAGCGGGTGACCATCCGGGCTGGGGACGTGGGTGTCGGGCAGCTCGTCCTTCCAGCGCAGCACCAGCCCGGCGAGCTCCGACCGCGCCTGCTCCACGTTCACGCCCGGCTTGAGCTTGCCCACCATGTAGAGGTAGTGGCTGGCCCGGCCGCCAGGGTTCGCAGGGTCGAGGGCCAGGGGGACCCATGCCTCGACCCGCTCCTCCCCCACGTCGAATCCGGCGGGCATGACCCCGATCACCGTCCGATCGACCCCGTCCACCTGCACCCTACGGCCGATGACACCACGTTCGGCTCCGAAGGCCCGCCGCCAGAGCTCGTGGCTGAGCACCAGCATCGGCTCCGTATTCGGAAGGTCCTCCTTGGCGGTGAAGGTGCGCCCCATCTCCGGCTGCACGCCAAGTACGGGGAAGAGGCCGGCCGAGACCCGGGCGACACGCACCCGCACGGGCTCGTCGCCGCCCGTGATGTTGGCCGAGCCGGTCGTGTAAGCCCCCAGCTCCTCGAAGCTCCGCGACTTCTGCCGCAGCTCCAGGAACTCGGGGGCCGAGGTCCAGAAGCGGTTGAAGCTCATGGTCGGGAACTGGCTGTAGACGATCGCCAGCCGGTCCGGAGCCGCGTAGGGCAACGGAGCCAGCAGCACGGCATTGATCACGCTGAAGATCGCGGCGTTGGCGCCGATCCCCAGAGCAAGAGTGAGAGCAGCGAGCAAGGTGAAGCCCGGGGTCCGCAGAAGGAGGCGGATGGCGTAACGGAGATCCTGGAGGAGCGTGGTCATCCTGTCTCCTACGAGGTCGGTACCTCAGGGTTTCAGGGCTTCAGCCGCTCGAGCACCTGAACGAAATCCGGCGGCGGCGGATCCTCGAAGCTGATCGGACGGTCTCCGCGGGGATGGCGGAAGCCCAGGACGGTGGCGTGGAGCATGGGCCGGGGCGCGGGCAGGATCTGATCGCGAAAGTCCCTGATGTAAACCGTCTCCCCCACCAGCGGATGGCCGGCCTCGGCGAGATGGATGCGGATCTGGTGCTGCCGCCCGGTCTCCAGCTCGCACGTGACCAGGGTCGCGCCGCGCAGGCGCTGCTTCACTTGTACGAAGGTTACCGCCTGCCGGGCTGTGGTTGGTGGAGTGCCCCGGCGGTTCCAGGAGCCCCGGATGCCGTCTCCCCGGTTGGGCACGAGCAGGCTGTCGTAGGTGCCGTCCTCCACCTTCCCATGGGCGATGGCCAGATAGCGCCGGGTCACCGTGTGCTCCGCGAGCTGCTCCTGGAGATGGCGTTGCGCGTGGATGCTGCGGGCGAAGACCACCAGGCCCGAGGTCTCCTTGTCCAGGCGCTGGACCGCCCGTAGCGTGGGGTTGGGCGGCAGGTTCCGCGCCGATTCCATCCGGCGGATCGCCACACGGGCGAGCGCGAGAAGGGTGTCGCGATCCTCGCGCTCGAAGGGGACGGTCAGGATGCCGGCGGGCTTGCGCACCACGGCGACGTCGGGGTCCAGGTGGATCACCAGCTCGGACGAGGCGCTCCTGGCGGCCGCTCCGCTCCGGACCTCGACCCGCTCGCCCCCGGTCAGCCGGAGCGCCGGATCGAACGCGGCCGAGCCGTTGACCCAGACTCGCCCGCCGCGGCAGAGCTCGCGGGCCTGGCTCCAGGACATCCCCGGGCTCAGCTCGCGCACCAGGGCCGAGACCGTCAGGCCGGCCTGCCCGCTGCTTACGATGTGTTCTTCGCTCACTGTAGTAGGTTATCCCGTCACGGACCGCAATCGATGACCTCTCCCAATCCCCTGAAGACAGAGATCCTGGCAGCCGCGCGTCTGGCGGCCCCCGTGGCCTTCGTGCAGCTCGGGTCGATGCTCATGGGCGTCGTCGACACGATCATGCTCGGCCATCTCTCGGCTCAGGCCCTGGCGGCCGGTGCGCTGGGCCACATCGCCACGATCCTCTTTCTGATGACGGGCGCCGGGATCCTGACAGCGCTCGACCCCCTCGTCGCGCAGGCCCACGGCGCCGGAGACAACCGGGCGATCTCCGCGCACCTGCAGCGCGGCATCGTCCTCGCTCTGACCCTGGCCGTTCCCCTGGCATTCGTCTTCTGGGACGTCCGCGAGCTTCTCCGCCTGCTGGGCCAGCCCGCCGCGGTCCTCGACGATGCCGCGGCGTACGTGCGGGCCTCTCTTTGGGGGACGCCGGCCTTCTTCCTGTTCTTCGCCTTCCGCCAGCCGCTCCAGGCCATGCACGTGGTCCGCCCCGCGGCCGTGGCGATGGTGATCGGCAACCTGGTCAACGTGGCGAGCAACTGGATCCTCATCTTCGGCCACCTCGGAGCCCCGGCCCTGGGTCCGGCAGGGTCGGCCTACGCGACCTCGTTCAGCCGTTGGGTGATGCTTTTCTACCTCGTCTATGCGTCGCGCCGGACCCTCGCCCGGTATTGGGAGGGCTTCACCGCCGAGGCGGTTTCCGTGCGGCGCCACCTCCGGCTGCTCCGGATCGGCCTCCCGATCGGCGCGCTCAACGCGCTCGAGCTCGGCCTGTTCGTCGGCGTCGCGCTCCTGATGGGGAGGATGGGCGTCGAAGCGCTCGGCGGCCACCAGATCGCCATCAACCTGGCAAGCCTCTCCTTCATGGTCCCGCTGGGGATCTCCGGCGCCGCCGCGGCCCGGGTGGGCAATGCGATCGGGAGGCAGGATATGCCGGGCGCCCGCCGGTCGGCCGCCGCCTGCCTGCTCCTGGGCATGGGAGTCATGGTCTTCTTCGCCCTGCTCTACGGGCTGCTGCCCGTTCAGCTCGCCCGGCTCTACACGAGCGACCCCTCCGTGATCGCGATGGCCGCGACCCTGCTGCCCATCGCAGCGGTCTTCCAGGTGCTCGACGGCGCACAGGTCGTGGCCGCCGGAGTGCTGCGCGGGGCCGCCGACACGACCTTTCCCGCCGTGATGGCGATCCTCGGCTTCTGGGGGATCGGCTTCCCCTTCTCCTGGTACCTCGGCTTCCGCGCCGGATGGGGTCCGGCCGGCCTCTGGTGGGGCTTCACCGCCGGGCTGGCCGCGGTCACGCTCCTCTACGGGCTGCGGATCTTCCTGCGCTTCCGCGGCCACATCGCCCGCGAGAGCGGCTAGGCACACCCTACCTCGATACTTCGACCGGCCCCGGATGAGGGACTGGCGGGGCGCTTTGCGCCCACTCTAGAGAAAAGGAGATCCACCATGTCCGATCCGATTCTCCCGGTCCGGTTGCGCCGCTGCCTTCACACCCTTCTCCCGGGGCTCGCCCTCGCCGCTTCCCTGTCCGCGCAGGAGCCCGCGGCGGTCTCGGTCGCCAGCGCGGAGGCCGAGGGGGCCGACCTCGTCCTCCACCTCAACTGGCAGGCGAGCCCCGAGCTGCCACGCAAGGCCTCCCTGGCGGTTCTGAACGGTTCCGGGCAAATTGTCGCCAAGGCCGGTCTGGCGGTTCCGGGTCCGGGGCTCTCCCTGGCACGCCTGAACGGGTTCCTCCACCTGATCCCCTTCCACGGTCCGGCCTACCGCCTCCAGGTGCTCGGCGGCGCGGGCCGTCCACTCGCTCCCGCGGAGCCGCTGCGGGTGCGCCTCGCCTGCCCCGAGCCCAAGGCCTGCCGCTTCCGGTTCGACCTGGGGACCTCCGCCCCCGGCGCCCTGGTCGTCGACCGGGAGATGGCCGAGCTGCTCGACGAGCTGCCCGTCCAGAAGCAGGACCTGGCGTCCTGGACGGCCGCGAACGCGCCGCATCTCCTCGGCGATGCCCGCACCCTGGTCTGGCAGCTCGACTCCCAGCCGAACCCGGATCCAGGCTCCTGCCAGTGCCGCTGGGTCTTCGCAAAAGAACGGTCGGGGGGCCGGTGCAGCAACGGCGACGAGGTGGGCCTTGAAGGAAAGTTCGTGGACGACGCGTCGGCCTCCATGTCCTCGACGCGCAAGGCGGGGATCTCGCTGCGCCAGAGATGCTGGCGCAGCACGCCAGGGGGCACCGACGTGGTAACCGTCATCAGTGGCGACGACAGGTTCAACCTGAGGCTCGGCCGTCCGGTCTTCTCGCTGTGTGCGGCTCCCTGTGCCCCCTCGGTCGAATATGAGGCCACCGTGGTTTCGCGCGCCTTCGCACAGACCGTCGACGCCTCCTCCGGCGCCGGGGCCTCCGCCCGCTGGTCGGCCACGCTGCTCGTCGGCGGGGCCGTCGTGCTGGCAGCGGACGGCGAGGAGCGCGCGGAGAGCCCCGGCCAGACCAACGACCGGACGCAGACCGAAGTCTGGTCCAGCTCGACCGGTACCCTGCCGGAGCTGATCCTGCGCTCGGAGGTCGCGGCCAAGGTCGAGGTGCCGGGCACGGCGAAGTATGTCCTCGCCGTGGCGGGCGTCACTTGGCGCCTGGAGGCCCGGGGCAGCTCGAAATGCACGAAGCCGGAAGGCGTCGCGGCGGTGGAGATCGGACGCCCCCTGTTCGTGGTCATCCCGGGGCACCCCAAGCCGAGCCTCGCGCACGGCCGGGAGACCGAGACCGGGCAGATCCGCGTCCTGTCCTCCGGCGAATGCCCGCCGGGGACGCTCGACTGAAAAGCTGGAAAGGACATCAAGGACACCAGGGACATCAAGGCAGCTTGCGCAGGAACGCCTCCGCCCTGCGGGTGAGCTCGGAGCTTTCTCCGAGGCTCTCCCGCAGGGCGCCGGTGCTGCGCTCGAGCAGAACCCTGGCCTCCCGCGTCCGCCCCTGCGCGGCGAGGCAGCCGCCGAGCAGGCTCTCGCTCTCCGCGACCTGCCACGAGCCGGGGTCCCACTCCCTCTGCCGGATCGCCAGCGCCTCGCGCAGCAGCGGCTCGGCAGACCGCGGATCGCCGCGCGACAGGGCCACGAGGCCGAGCTTGCCGAGGGGGAACGCCGTCCCCGCCGTCCCCTGACCGCCGGCGGGTACGCCGAGGCCGCGGATGCGCAGCATCTCCCGGAACGCAGCCTCGGCCCGGTCGAAATCGCCGGCGGCCAGCTCCACCTCCCCGAGGTTGCCGAGCAGCACGGCGACGGTCGGATGGTCCCGCCCCAGGGCCTCGCGGTCGAGCGCCACGGCCTCCTTGAGGGAAGCCCGGGCGGCCGCCAGGTCGCCGCGGCGCCTCTGGACCTGCGACAGGTTGCTCAGCGTCTCGGCGACCTCGGGATGGGCGCGGCCAAGGAGCTTCTGCCGGATCGCCAGCGCCTCGCGCAGCACCGTCTCGGCCTCCTCCAGGCTCCCCTGCCGTTCGAGCGCGACCCCGAGGTTGCTGAGGGTGATGGCGACCTCGGGATGGTCGTTGCCGTAGGCGACGCGGTGGATCGCCAGCGCCTGGCGCAGCGCCTCCTCTCCGGCCTTCCAGTCGCGCAGCTGGAGCCGGATGGCCGCCTGGTTGTTGAGCGTCTCGCCGACGTCCGGATGGCTCGGCCCGAGGGAGCGCTGGCGGACGGCGAGCGCGAAGCGCAGGAAGGCGCCGGCCTCCTCGATGCGGCCCTGGTAATAGAGGACCAGGCCGAGGTCGTTCAGGCACTTCCCCATCTCGGCACCGGCACCGCCGCGCCGCCGGATGGCCAGCGCCTGCCGCAGGTGGCCCTCGGCCTCTTCATAGGCACCGCGGTCGATCAGCAGCAGGCCGAGCCCGCTGTGGCTGGCGGCCGTGTCGGCATGGCCGCCGCCCAGGACCCGTTTGCGCAGGTCCAACGCCTGGCGCAGCGGCGGCTCGGCCTCCGCATAGAGGCCGAGCTTCTGATACACCTGTCCCACGGTCAGCAGGAGCACCGCCTGGGCTTCCGGCTCGCGGGCAAGGTCGTTGCGGATCCCCTCTGCACCGCGGTCGAGGATCTCGCGCGCCGTCATCGTGGCGCCGCGCGCCCGCTCGGGCTCCGAGATCTCGAACAGGTCGACGAGGAAGGCCGAGATCCTCTCCGCCTTGGTGCGCTGAACCTCCGACTCCGCGAGCAGGCCCTCCGCCCGCGCCCGCGCCTGGCCAGCCTGGCTCGCCTGCCAGAGGGCAGCCGCGGTGCCGGCGATCAACCCGGCCGCGGCCAGAGCCGCGGCCGAGATCGCGGTGCGGTGCCGCCGGGCGAAGCGGCCCGCGCGGTAGGCCAGCGTGCTCCGCCGCGCCCGCACCGGCAGGCCCGCGAGGTGCCGGCGCAGGTCGTCGGCGAGCTGCTCGACCGAGGCATAGCGCTCGCGCGGCTCCTTGCGCAGCGCGGTGAGGACGATCGTGTCGAGGTCGCCCTGGAGCCGGCGCCGCAGCCGGCGGGCCTCCGCCCCGTCCCGGCCCACGGCCTCGCTGGGCGGGAGCGGCTCGCTCGCCAGGATCTCCCGTTCGAGCGCCGCGGCGGTCCTCCCGGTCAGTGGATAGGGGTGGCAGCCGGTGAGGAGCTGGTAGAGGAGCACTCCCAGCGAATAGACGTCCGTGGCCGTGGTCAGCGGCAGCCCCTGGATCTGCTCCGGGCTCGCGTAGGCCGGCGTCAACAGCCGCATCTCCGCCCTCGTGGCCAATGCCGCCAGTGCAAGATCCTCGGGATCGAGAAGCTTCGCGATCCCGAAGTCGAGCAGCTTGGGGACTCCGTCCTCCGTCACCAGCAGGTTGCTCGGCTTCAGGTCGCGGTGCACCACCAGGCTCTGGTGGGCATACTGCACGGCGCCGCAGGCGGTGACGAAGAGGTCGATCCGCTCGAGCAGCGCCGTCCCCCGGCGGGCGCACCACAGGTCGATCGGCTCTCCCTGGACGCGCTCCATGACGAAATACGGGCGGCCGTCCTCGGTGCTGCCGCCGTCGAGGAGGCGGGCGATGTTGGGATGGTCGAGCCGCGCCAGGATCTGCCTCTCCTGGCGCAGGCGGGCCATGATCTCCTCGGTATCGAGCCCCCGGCGCACGAGCTTCAGGGCGGCCTGCATGCGGAATGGCTCATCGCGCTCGGCGAGGTAGACCGTGCCGAGCCCGCCGCGCCCGATCTCTTCCAGCAGGCGGTAGGGACCGATGCGCTGCGGGATCGCCTCCGTGCTTGCTTCGGCGTCTTCCTCCGCGGCGAGGACGATGCCCCCGGCCACGGCGCGCTCGATCCGGTCCTCGGCGCTCTCCGCCGCGAGCAGCGACTCGACCTCCAGCCGCAGGCCGGCGTCGCCATCGCAGGCCCCTTCCAGGAAGGCGGACCTCTCCCCCTCGGCCCGTTCCAGGGCCTCATGAAAGAGCGCCTCGATCCGGCGCCAACGCTCGGCCTTCGCCTCAGCGGTCTCGCTCATCCAGTTTGGCCAAGCATGGCACAAACTCCGATGAGGGGATTCCCGCGCCGTCTGCGCCTTGTGGAAACGGAGGGCGTTCATGCCCTCCCAATTTCCAGGAGATCCCCGAAATGTCCCAGAGATTCAGCCGTCCGTTCCTCTTCGTCCTGCTCGCCTCCGTCCTCGCCCTGCCTGTCCGCGCCGCGGACTGCACGAGCTTCGCCGGCCTGGAGCACTGCTCCATCGGCAAGGCCCTGCTCAACACCGGCGACGACGGCTCGCTCGCCGTCTCCAACCTGGGCGGCGAAGGCGGCGTCGCCGTCGCTCTCGGCCAGGCCACGACCTGGGTAGCGACGCTCTCCCTGGAGCCCGCCGCGGACGGCGGCTCCACTTTCTCCACCATCGCCCGCGCCGACGGCCAGGACATCAGCCGAGCCGATCTGCTGCCGACGGCCGACGGCGCCGTCGGCCTGAGCGCCACCTTCACCGGCGGCACCGGGAGCTACGCGGCGCTCATCTACCGCGACGGCCAGCTCGTCGGCAGCCAGGGCGGGCTTGGCGGCGACCGCTTCATCACCTTCAACGAGGACGAGGACCTTTACATGTGGCTCATCCAGCTCTGGACCTTTTTCTCCCGCACGTCCGACGGCGCGTGCGGCTGGATGATCGAGCTCGACCAGGATGCCGCGATCCGGATGGCCGACGGCACGCCCGTGACCGGCGACGAGATCCACCTCATCGAGGAGGTGGCGAAGGGGGGCCACTACCCCTACATGTCGTTCGACGGGATGACCCTGACCGGCAACCTGTCGGCGATCCGCCTGCAGGACGAGACCGTCTACCCCTGAAACGGCCCATGTCCGCTCACCTCCGGGTTCCGGCCCTGGTGTTGCTTCTAGCGGCGTCCGCGGCTTCGGCCGCGCCGCCGCTTAGCGGCGGCGGCACCACGGTCTTCGACGCCACTCGCAACGCCTTTGGGCGATCCCTCGCCAACCTGCGACCGGAGCGCTGGCCGCTGGTGAGGAGCGGCAAGTCCCTGTTCCTGCGCACCTGGGACGAGCCGCTCCTCGGCCCTCTTTTCAACGCGACGAGCTGCGCCGGCTGCCACTTCAAGGACGGGCGGGGCCGGCCGCCGGGCCAGGGCTCCGGGCCACCGATCCTCCTGCGGTTGTCCCTTCCGGGCGGCCGGCAGGAGCCGCGCTACGGCAGCCAGCTCCAGGACCATGCGCTCGCCGGACACTCTCCCGAAGGGAAGGTGGACATCGCCGAGACCGAGGAGCGCGGCCGCTATCCGGACGGCACGCGCTATCGGCTGCGGCGGCCTCGCTACCGGCTCTCCGCGCTACGGTCGGGCCCTCTCCATCCGCAGGTCCGGCTCTCGGCGCGCATGCCCCCGGCGCTCCTCGGCCTCGGCCTGCTCGAAGCCGTCCCCGGCCGTCGCGGACGCTTCGGCTGGAAGGCGAGCGCTCCGAGCCTGGAGCACCAGGTCGCGCAGGCGGCGCACGAAGACCTCGGTATCGAGCCTGGAACCGAGATCGACGGCGACGGCCTCCGCCGGCTCGTGGCCTACGTCAGGCTGCTCGCGGTCCCTGCGCGGCGGGGCTGGGATCTACCGAACGTCCGGCGCGGGGAGGCGCTGTTCGGGCGCATCGGCTGCGCCTCCTGCCACCTGCCGGAGCTGCGCACTGGCGATACTTCTGCCGTGCCCGAGCTGGCCGGCCAGACGATCCATCCCTACACCGACCTGCTCCTCCATGACCTCGGAGCCGACCTTGCCGACCTGCACCTCGACGGCAGGCCGGACCGCTCGCTCGAAAGCCGGTCCTGGCGGACCGCACCGCTGTGGGGCCTGGGGCTTCTGAAGACCGTGGACGGCGAAGTCCGCCTCCTCCACGACGGCCGGGCGCGCTCCGCGGAAGAGGCCGTCCTCTGGCACGGCGGCGAGGCGCGCGCCGCCCGCCGGGCGTTCAAGGCCCTTCCGGTCCGCGGCCGCCAAGCCCTGCTGGCTTTTCTCGATTCGCTATGACCGGGCCATCTCGCGCTGGAGCCAAGCCTTGGCCATCTTGAGATCGCGCTCGACCGTGGCGTGAGAGAGCTCGAGGACCTCCGCGGTCTCCTCGATGGTCAGGCCGCCGAAGAAACGCAGCTCGACGATGCGGGCCTTGCGGGCGTCGAGCTGCGCGAGGGCCTGGAGCGCATCGTCGAGCAGGATCAGCTCCTCGGCGCGCTCCAGCGAGACCGCTGCCTCGTCGAGCGGCACGGCCACGGCGCCGCCGCCGCGCTTGCCCGCCCCGCGCCGCCGGGCGAAATCCACCAGGATCTGCCGCATCACCTGGGCCGCCACCGCGAAGAAGTGGCGGCGTCCCTCCCACTCCCTGTCGAGGCCCACCAGGCGGAAGTACGCCTCGTGGACCAGCGCCGTGGTCTGCAGCAGATGCCCGTCCCGTTCCCCCTGCATGTAGCGATGGGCGAGGCGCCGCAGCTCGGCATACACCACCGGCACGAGCTCGTCGAACGCGCTGCGGTCGCCCTCGCGCCAGGCGAGCAGGAGATGAGTGATGCCGCCGTCCGGAGTCATCGCTTGAGAATCCGCTCGTACCAGGCGAGGCAGGGCTGGGCCGTGATGCCGTGCCCCAGGATGCTGATCGCCACGACCGAGACCGTCAGGCTGGCGAGCTCTGAGGAGGCTCCATGGTTGAGCACATAGCTCAGGTAGTAGAGGCTGCCGATCCCCCGGATGCCGAACCATCCCATCATCCAGCGCTGCGCCCGCGAGATCGGCGCTCCCGCGAGCAACAGCTGCGTGGCGAGGGGGCGGAGCACGACCATCAAGATCAGGGCGAGAGGGATGGCGCGGGCATCCCAGTGGCTGGCGAGGCTCACCCCCACCAGCACGACCAGAAGGATCTCGAGCAGGCGCTCGACCGTGTCGCCGAAGGAGAGCGTTTCGGCAACCAGACGGCCGGCCGCCACCGCCGGCTCCTTCAGCGCGTCGGCGGCGACGTTGGCCGAGACCAGATCCTCGGCGGGCGGATGCGGGGGGGCTCCCTCCGCATCCCCGGTAGGGCTTTCAGCCTCAGGATGGGGACTTTCCTTCACCACCTTCAGCTCAGCGCTCCGCAGCCCCACGCCCGCGGCGAAGACTGCCAGGAAGCCCCAGGCGCCGATGACTTCCGCTCCCACGTAGGACAGGGCGATGAGAGCCAGCGCCAGGAAGTCGCTGGGGGCAGCCGTATCGCGATGGCGGCTGCGCAGCCAGACCGCCAGGCGTCCGATGCTCTTGCCGAGCAGATGCCCGAGGAGGAGGGCCGCCGGCACCGCCCACACCAGCCGGTGCAGCGCCCAACCGCCGATCCAGCCTCCGGCCCCTCCGTGCTCGGCCCAGAGGAGCGCGAAGATCACGAACGGAAAAGCCATCCCGTCGTTCAGCCCGGCTTCGCCCGAGAGGCCGTACCGCATGCGGTCGTGGTCGGCTGCGTCGTTCACGGACACTGTACCGGCCAGCACAGGATCCGTCGGCGCCAGGAGCGCTCCGAGGAGGAGCGCGCTCGCGGTGTCCAGGCCCAGGAAGTACCGGGCCATCAATGCCACGCCCAGGATGCAGGCGAGCATGACAGGACCCATCAGGAGGTAGGCGGCAGTCCAGGCGGGATTGCGCCAATTGAGGCGCAGCTTCAGCCCGCCGACGAACAGCGAGACGATCACCGCAAGCTCGGTGAGACGCTCGAGCCAGGGCGCCGATTCGCGCAAATCGACCCTCAGCAAGCCGAGCCCGAGCGGTCCGACGGCGATGCCGAGGAGCATGTAGAGGACCGCCGTCGACACCGGCAGGCGCCGCAGGTACGCCGAAGACAGGGCTACCAGGAGCAGCAGGCCGCCGATGGCGGCCATCCATCCGAGAAAGCTCATCCACTCATCATCAGAACAGCGGCGAGATGAGGAGGTAGCAGGCCGCGGAGACGGCCGCGGCGATGGGGATCGTCAACACCCAGGCCCAGACGATGCGGCCGGCGACGCCCCACTTGACCGCCGAGAGCCTCTTGGTCGCGCCCACGCCGATGATGGCGCCGGTGATCGTGTGCGTGGTGGAGACCGGAATGCCGCCCAGCGTCGCTCCCACCAGGGTGATCGCGCCCGCGGTCTCGGCGCAGAAGCCTCCGAAAGGCTGCAGCTTGGTGATCCCCGTGCCCATGGTCTTCACGATCCGCCAGCCACCGAACATGGTCCCGAAGGCGATGGCCGCGTGGCTGATCAGGATCACCCAGAGGGGCACCACGAACTCCTTGAGCTGACCGGACGCCACGAGGAGGCCGGTGATGATGCCCATGGTCTTCTGCGCGTCGTTGCCGCCGTGGCCCAGGCTGTACAGGCCCGCCGAAACGAGCTGCAGCCGGCGGAAGACCCGGTCCAGGCGCGACGGGTGCCAGCGCCGGAAGATCCAGGTCACCGACACCATCAGGAAGAACCCCAGCAACATGCCGATGGTCGGGGCGAGCACGATGAACATCAACGTCTTGGTCCAGCCAGCCCAGAGGATCGCGCCCATGCCGGCCTTGGCGACGGCGGCACCGGCATAGCCGCCGATCAGGGCATGCGAGGAGGAGACCGGCAGGCCCCAGTACCAGGTGAGCAGGTTCCAGGTGATCGCGCCCAGGAGGCCGGCCAGTACCACGTCCTGCGACACCACCGCGAGGTCGATCATCCCCTTGCCGATGGTTTTGGCCACGTGCGTGCCCAGGACGAAGGCGGCGACGAAGTTGAAGAAGGCCGCCCAGATCACGGCCTTCTGCGGCGAGAGCACCCGGGTGGAGACGACGGTCGCGATCGAGTTCGCGGCGTCGTGGAAGCCGTTCAGGAAGTCGAAAACCAGGGCGATGACGATGATGAAGACGAGCAAGCCGGAGCCGGGGGGCATGATCGCGCGGCCTCAGGAGTTCTTCACTACGATGTTGCCGATGATGTGCGTGTAGTTCTTGCACTGGTCGCACGCATCTTCCAGGCCCTGGTAGATCTCCTTCCACTTCAGGATCTCGAGAGGGTCACGGCCGTTCGACCGGAACAGGTCGGCGATCATCCGGTTGTAGAGGCGGTCGGCCTCGTTCTCCAGGTCGGAGATCCTGACCGTGCTCTCCTGGATCTTGGCCGCGTTGCCCAGGTCCCAGATCAGGGCCGTGAGCCGGTCGATCTCCCGCGCCATTTCGGCCAGGATCTCGGCGAACTTCCGCAGGCCCTCGGGCGAGTCTGCCAGGTCGAAGAGGACCAGCGAGTGGGCCATCCCTTCGAGATAGTCGAGGATGTCGTCCAGGTCGGTGGTGAGGGCGCGGATGTCTTCGCGGTCGAACGGGGTGATGAAGGTGGAGTTCAGGGCATCGAAGATGGAGCGGGTGATCCGGTCCCCCTCGTGCTCGATCTCCTTGAGCCGAACCCCCAGGGTCTCCCGCTCCACCAGGCTGGAGCTGTGGGCAATCTCGCTGAACAGGCCCGCCGCGGCAACCAGGTTGCGGGTGTCTTCGGAGAAGAGCTCGTGGAAACGCTCCTCCTTGGGCATGAACCACCTGATGATGGCGTCTGCTTTCACTTAGGGTCCCCCGGATTGATTTGACGACAGCTTGATGATCCCGTGCCGGAGCGGGATCGTACCATGGAGCACCGAGCTACTCCGGTATGTTGGTTTCCGGCCAGCAGTACAGCCCGGCCACCGAGGCCACCTGCCGGGCCTCGGCCATGAAGCCCGGATTCCGGAGCCGCCGGTTGGGCCGCGCCAGGGCGGAGCCCTTCCGGGTGAACAGCGAGAAGGCGTCGATGAGGCGCACGCCCTGCCAGTTCACCAGCTCCTGGCCGATGCACTGCAGCCCGGCCTCCCCGCAGAAGCGCTCGAAAGCCTCTGCCGTCATGCTGTGGGCGCGCCAGTGGTCGGCGTCGATGATCCCCCTCCTCTTCAGCGCCGCCCGGAGCCGGCCCGGCCTCTGGATCCGGTTGAAGAGGGCGAAGGCACGCCTGTACGCCCCAATGTTCGAGTGATGGATGAATCCTGCCCCCTCCGGCTTGAGCTTCCTGCCGAGCTGATGAAGGTAGTCCTGGATGACGTCCGCCTCGGCATGTACCAGCGAGTCGAAGCTGAAGACGAAGTCGATGGATTCGTCGGGGATCATGTCGAGCGACCTGCCGTCGTTGACGTGGTAGGAGATGTGGCTCTCCCCCTCGAACCGTTGCTTGCACGCTTCGATGCAGTCGCTCACCAGATCCACCAGGATCAGCCTCTGCGCGCGGTCCTTGAGGAACCGGCTCCAGCGCCCGAACCCCGGAGCGATCTCCAGGATCGTTCCCGCCGGAAGGAAGGCATGGATACGGGGGTAGATGGTGAAGAACCACTGGGCCTCCGTGCCGCCCCAGGCCCTGGACCACTGCTCGCCGCGATGCATCCACTCCTGCCGGTTCGTCCACAGGCGGACGTTCTCTTCGATCTCAGGCAAGGATCACCTCGTCCTCCGGTCATCGTAATGCGGTGGAAGATACTCCATTTTGCCTGTTAGGCTTGGCACCGTGCAGACCCTGACGCTCACCCTCCTGCCCGGCCGGCTGGCAGTCTGCCGGTTGGACGCTGGCTCTCCCCTCCCCCAGCCCGTTACGGGGTTCTGGTCCGTGACCCGCACGGCCGAGGAGATCTCCGTCGTCCTCCCTGAGGAGGAGGCTCTTCCCGAGTGGAAGGTCGAGCCGGGTTGGCGGGGTTTCCAGGTCGCCGGTCCCTTGGCCTTCGGCCTGACCGGCGTGGTCTCCTCGCTCACGCAGCCGCTAGCGGAGGCCGGCGTGCCCGTCTTCGTGATCTCGACGTTCGACACGGACTACCTCCTGGTCAAGGAGGCGAACCTGGGCCGCGCCCGGGAGGCGCTCGCCGGGGCAGGCCACGAGGTGAGATGACTTTCAAGGACCATTTCTCCGGCCATGCCCGGGACTATGCCTCGTACCGGCCGGGATATCCCGAGGATCTGATCGACTTCGTGGCCACTCTCCCCCGTCGCAGGGGCCTGGCCTGGGATGTGGGCACAGGAAACGGTCAGGCGGCGCTCGGGCTGGCCGAGCACTTCGGCAGGGTGATTGGCACCGATCCCAGCGCGAAGCAGATCGAGCAAGCCGAGCCCCACCCCCGGGTTGAGTACCGGGTCGCCCCCGCGGAGGCCTCCGGCCTGCCGGACGCGTCCGTGGACCTCGTCGCCGCGGCTCAAGCCTTCCACTGGTTCGATTTCGACCGCTTCTTCGCCGAGGCCCGGCGAGTGCTCGCCCCCGGCGGCGTGGTCGTGCTCTGGACCTACAACCTGGCGCGGGTGAGCCCTCCAGTAGACGCCTGGATCGACCGGCTGGCCCATGGGATCGTCGGGCCCTGGTGGCCACCCGAGCGCAAGTGGGTCAACGAAGAGTACCGGACGATCCCCTTCCCCTTTCCCGAGGCGGAGGCCCCGCCCTTCATCCACAGGGAAAGCTGGGAGCTGGACCGGTACCTCTCCTACGTGCGGACGTGGTCGGCCTTCCAGCGCTACGTCCGGGAGACTGGATTGGACCCGGTCGACAGAGAGATCGAGATTGCCTGGGGTGATCCCGCCCAGGCGCGGACGATCTCCTGGCCAATCTTCCTCCGGGCGAGCCAACAGATGGGCTGATGAGTTACATTACGTTTCATCAATGATTACCGCTCTGGTCAGCCGCAAGGGGGGAGTGGGGAAAACTACGACTGCCGTCAACCTAGGCGCCGCCCTGGCGTCCCAGGGGAAGCGCATCCTGCTCGTGGACCTCGACCCGCAATCTTCGGCCTCCCTCTCCCTGGGAGTGCCGCGGGATCAGCTCGGCCCTTCCTCCGCTGACGTGCTGCTCCACAACATGCCCGCCTGGGAGGCGGTCCGGCCGACCTCGACCGACGGCCTTTCGCTGATGACCTCCTCGGCCGACTTGCAGCGGGTGGATGCCGAGTTGAGCGTCTTCAGCAAGAAGGAGACGCGGCTCAAATTGGCGCTGGCCCCTTTGAAGGACCGGTTCGACCACATCCTCCTGGACTGTCCGTCGTCGCTCTCACTCCTGCCGGTGAATGCCCTGGTGGCGTCGGACGCCTTCATCGTGCCGGCGAGCCCGCAATACCTCGCGATCACCGGGGTCATGAACCTGATCGGCGCGGCCGACCGCCTGGCCTGGACCGCGGGCGCGCGCACCCTGCCCCTGGGCATCCTCCTGACCATGGTGGATTACCGCACGAAGCTTACCCGGCGGACGGTCGACCGCATCCGGGCCGAGCAGGGCCCGCTGGTCTTCGCCATGGAGATCCGGATCAACACCCGCTTGGCCGAGGCTCCCGAGGCCGGCCAGACCATCTTCGAGTACGACCCGTCCGCCACCGGCGCCGCGGCCTACCGGCTGCTGGCGGACGAGTACCTGCTGCGGGCGGGGGTGGTGGAAAGGGCAGGCCCCGGCAACGGAAGCGCGCCGGGGCCGTGAGGCACGTTAGCGCCGGAACAGCGCCGACAGCGTGATCGGGTTGATACCAACGAAGAAATATTCGCTCTTCGCTTGCAGGTTGCGTCCGTAACCCACCCACAACAGCTCGCGCAGGAAGGTCGCGCTTGCCGCGATCCCCACCTCGAAGTTGTCGCTGTCCTGAAAATCAAGGAGGGCGAAGCTCACCCCCAACCCCAATGCGAGGTCATGGTTCAGGAAAGGCCTGTTCTTGGCGCCATAGCGCCAGAAATAGCCAAGGCCGGGCACTGGCTGATAGTTCAGCTCCCGCTCGATCTCCCCTTGGGGCTCAACCATCAGCAGAGCGCCACGAGTGTCCATCCACCAGCCGTACGTCTCCAGGCGGAAGGTCTGACGCCCTTGGAGCAGAGACGTCGATTTTCCGGTGGCCGGATCGACCTGTTCGACCTGGATGGTGAGGTGCACGAAGTCACCCGGGTGACGCTCTGCATCTATCGTCTGCAGATCCAGGCTGGTGTCGAGAGGCACATCCGCACCGAGATCGCGTGCTCGGCGGCTCGCGGCCTCGGCGGCGTTGGACAGCCCTTCGGTGGCACGCAGCGTTTTGACCGCAGCCATGATCTCGTCTCGGAACGTCTTAAGCGTTTCGCTATTGGCGAGGAGGGTTTCCTGAAGTCCTCCGAGCGTCGTCTTCGCCTGAGTGGTAATCCCCGGGAACCTGTCACCGACGACTTTTAACAGGCTATTCTGCAGATCCTTCAGCGTGGCGGGAAGATCTTCACGCAAGGCCTTCAGGTCTTCCGCCAGCTTGAGGATCCCTTCCACGAACTCCAGAATGTTCCCGCTGGCCGGTATACCGGCGTTGGACAGTGCGTCCAATTGAGCCCTCACCTCGCCGACGCGCTCAACGAAAGGCTGCAGATCCTGCTCGCCGGTCTGCTCAAGAGCCTCTGCAAGCGTCTCTAGCTCCTGGAGCCGATCGTCGAGGCCCAGCTTGTCTGGCAAGCCCTCGATCGCGGTCTCCAGCTCATCGATCGCTTCCTGGAAGGCAGAGCCCCCATCGTTGACCAGCCTGTCGACCAAAGGAGCGAGGGCGGCCGCTGCCGCCAGCTCCGCGCGAGCCCGCTCGCTGGGTGCCAGACGGAACCGCGGGAAAGGCGTGGGACTACCTACGGCGATCGTGTCGTAACCGTCGAGGTGAAGAGCGGTCTCCTTACCTGTGCTGTCCACAAGTGTTGCGGCGACGAGCACGCCGACCTTGGGACCTTCTGCGACCTTGCGGGCCAACTCCTGATCGACGCGCTGGACGTGCTCCCGAAGCACATCGGCCATGGCCGCATAGTCCACCAGAATGGCGTTCGCGATGTCCTGGTACAGCTCGGGGTCAGAGGCCCTGAGAGGCCGGAGCTGCTGGATGGCTGAACGCGCCTCGGCTCCAAAGTCAACTCGAAGCCGTTCCAGATCGGCATCAAGCGCCTGGATACTCTGTTGTGTCACCGAGCCTGCCGCCATCTCCGCCGCGATCAGCTTCACCGCCGCGGCTTTTGTCTCTATCAGCTTCTGCTGCACCAGAATGACCTTGGGAATGGCCATCTCGATGGCTTGAATCCGTGCCAGCAGATCGGTTCCCTGATCGGCCGAAGATGACAGTGCGCCAACTTCGCGAATGAGGTTCGCCTCATCGATGTCGACCCTCAGGACGCTGTCAATCTCCAGCTCCGTGGCCTTGTCCGTGATTACGATGGGAGTGTTCCCGGCCTTGAACTCGACATGCTGGAGGACGTCAGCATCAGCAGCAAATGGGCTGAAGACCAGGAGCACGGCCAGGAACAGGGCCAGACGCGGCCGGCATCTCACAGTTGTTCTCCCTTCAAGAAGGCCAGCTCGAGCTCGAGGGGGTCGATAAAATCGGTTGCGTGAAGCACTGTCTTGAGTGCATCGTGGAAGTTGATGACCGCAACCAAAGGAAGCTCCGTCGGCTCCTCCAGTCCCTTGATTCCCCGCACGACTTCGAGCACCTCATCGGGAGTATCCCGGATCCAGACGACGCGGCGCAGATTGCCCACTCCGAAGCTCGTCTTATCGCAGAGCTGATCGCCGATCTCCACGACCCTCACGCTCTCGTCCCCAGACCCGAAGACCAGCATCAACACAACTCGCAGGTCCATGATTGCGGCCTCGAGTTGCGTCGCGGCCAGATCGGCATCGCCTGACGGCAAAATCAACGTGTTCTTCAGCATTCGCATGACCATTCCCCCTTGTGCTTTTTAGTCGCCTCTCACCTGGACGGACGCATCAGGAGGATTCCTGCCACCTCGAAGCTGGCCAGCGCCTGCTCGGCCGATTCGAGGGCGAACCAATGGGTAGCCATGTCTACCCATTGCCCGGGGTGTCTACCCATTGTTTTTCCTCTGCCGGTATATGAAGCGGTCCTTCGTCCAATATCCGCGGCCTCCACGCATATCGAAGAGCCCTCTCCCCATTGCATGGATGCGCCGCGTATATGGATCTGCCCCGTCCGCGAGAAGGAGGGGGCTCCGCCATATCTCCGCCGGGGCCGGGTATATAACGGGGGCGTCATCCGTATGAATCCTTCAGGAAGGCATATGACCGGGGACTCCCCAGGAGGATTGCGTGTTCACGAGCATGGATCTGGACGAGAAGCTGTTCCAGCGAGCATGGCAGCTCACGGGTTTGCGGACGAAGAAGGCGGTGATGGAGGAGGCGCTGCGCTGGCTGGTGCGCCTGCACGAGCAGGCGGGCGTGCGCGAGCTGCGGGGCCAGCTCGTGTGGGAAGAGCCGGAGCCCCCGAAGCGGAGGCGCCGTGCAGGTTCTCGTTGACGCGCCGGTCTGGCTCGACTACTTCGCGGGCGTTCACACGAAGGAGACGGACCTCCTGGACCGTCTCCTCGGCCGCTCGGCCCTCGCCGTGGCGGACCTCTCCCTGGCGGAAGTGCTCTACGCCATGCGCGAGGAGAGGCACCGCCGCGCGGCCGAAGCGGCGCTCCGGAAGTTCTGGCAGGTGGACCTCGGAGGCTTCGACCTCGCGGTCAGGAGCGCCATCCACTACAACTCCCTGCTGGCCAAAGGGATCGAGGTCCACGGCGTCGACTGCCTCCTCGCCACCTACTGCCTGGAGCATGGTATGGCGCTGCTCACCGACCCGGCGACCGCGGAGCCGTTCGTCAGTCATCTGGGGCTACGGGTGCCGTCAGTCTAGTAGTTCGGACCCACTACACTACCGCCGCCGGGGCTGGGGCTCCGGCGCCTTGCCGAAGTTGCCGGGCATCTCGGCCACTGCATAGGCGAGCGTCGCCCAGGCGGCCACGTTCTGGTCGAGGTCCTTCGCGTCGATCTTGTCCAGCGTGTCGTTGGCGGTGTGGTGCCAGTCGAAATAGTAGGTGCCGTCCTGCTGGAGGCCTACTACCGGCACGCGGGCCGGCGCCATGGGGCTCAGGTCGGCACCGCCTCCCGATTCGTTGCCGCCTCGCCCGACGCCGATCGGGGCGAGCAGCTTCGCGACCTCGTCGAAGAGCGGCAGCGACTCGGGTGCCACCCGGGAGTCAGCCTGCCAGACCTGGCCGGAGCCGAAGTCGGACTCCCCCGCCAGGATGTGGCGCGGCAGGTCCGCGGCGTACTTCTCGGCATAGGCGCGGGCTCCGGAGAGCCCGAACTCCTCGTTCGCGAAGAGCACCACTCGCACCGTCCGGCGCGGGCGCTGCTTCAGCTCGCCGATCCGGCGCGCCGCCTCCATCATGATGGCGCAGCCGGCGCCGTCATCCACCGCTCCGGTCCCCAGGTCCCAGGAGTCGAGATGGCAGCCCAGAAGGACGATCTCCTCCGGCTTCTCCCGGCCCGTGATCTCGCCGATCACGTTGGCCGACTCGGCGTCGGGCAGGTAGCGCGCGCCGAGCTTCAGGCGGAAGACGACCGGTTTTCCTCCTGCCATCTGTCCCTCGAGGACGTCGGCGTCCGGGTTCGACAGCGCGGCAGAGGGGATGCGGGGTCCCCCCTCTTCGTAGCGCATGGCGCCGGTGTGGGGGGTGCGGTTGTTGTCCGTGCCCACGGAGCGGATCAGCAGGGCCACCGCGCCGAGCTTGCCGGCCAAGCCAGGCCCTCGCCCGCGGCCCACCACGGCCTCGCCGTAGCCCGAGCCGTCCTTGGCCCGGCGCATGCGCTTGTTGATGAAGACGATCTTCCCCTTCACCTTGGCCGGGTCCATCCCTTCCAAAGCTGCCACGTCTGGGACCTGAATTACCTCGGCCTCGATGCCGCCCTCCGGCGTGCCCTCGCTGCCGCCCAGCGCAGTCAAGGTCACGGGCTGCGGCCAGGGGGAGACGATCTCGCCGGACTCGGCGCCGCGCTCCCAATGAGGGACGGTCACCTTCTCTGCCCGAACATTCTGGAAGCCGAGCTCCTTCAGGGTGCGCACACCCCATTGGACCCCGGCCCGGTCGCCGGGCGAGCCGGCCAGACGGGGCCCCGTCTCCAGAGTCAGGGAGCGGACGAGCTCGTAGGCCCGGGTTCCTTTCATGGCGCCGTCCCGCAGAGCGGCGGCCGTGGCCGCGAGCTCGGGCGAAAGAGGTTGGGACGTTGCAGGGATGGAGAGCAGCAGTATGAAAGCAAAGAGACGCATTCCGTTCACCTCATCGCATAAGAAAACGGGGTGGGCGCTGGAGAGCGCCCACCCCGCAGGGATCTCGATCCATCCGGCGGTTTCAGGCAGCCACGGGCAGCCGGTTCATCTGCCGCAGGGTCTGCTTCCACTCACGGAGCGCCTGCTCCAGGGCATTGTAGGTCAGGCCGATGCGGGTCTCCAGGGGCAGGCTCTCCTGCTCCGGATCGACCTTGGCCGGCCGGCGCCGCTGCAGCGCCAGGAGGTCGTGGATGGCCGTCTCCAGGCGGGCATACGCCTGGTGCAGCCGCTCCTCGTAGGTCTCCTTCGAGTGGGCGACGACGTTCTGCATCCGCTCCTTGGCCGCCTCGAACTGAATCTCGACCTTGGCCTTGAGGATGGCGGCCTCGGGCGCGCGCCGCAGGTTCTTGGTCAGGCCGACCCACGAAAGCATCGCGATGAACCACTTCGCCGGATCGAAGTGCCAGCGCTTGATGCCGTTGCGGTAGTCGAACGGGAAGCTGTGGTGGTAGTTGTGGTAACCCTCGCCGAAGGCCAGCACGGCCATTACGGCGCTGTCACGGGCGCTGTGCTCGCGGCTGTACGGCTGCTTGCCGATCATGTGGCACAGGCTGTTGATGAAGAACGTCCCGTGATGGCTGACCACGACCCGGAGCACGCCGCCGATGAGCAGGCAGCCGAGGACGCGGCCGGTCAGGGCTCCGATCAGGAGAGGGACGCCGAGGGCCATGCCGATGCCGATCGTCTTGTACCAGCGGTCCTGCCAGAGGACGAGGGGATCCTCCTCGAGGTCCCGCACCACGCTGCGCGGCGCCGGTGCCTCGTTGATCACGAAGATCCAGCCGATGTGCGCCCACCAGAATCCCTTCTGGATGTTGTAGGGGTCGCGCTCCTCGTCCACGTGGTCGTGGTGGACACGGTGGTCGGCTGCCCAATTGAGGATGGAGTTTTCCAGGGCGGCGGCGCCGAAGACCAGGTAGAACAGGCGCACCGGCCAGGCGGCCTGGTAGGTCTTGTGGGCGAAGAGGCGGTGGTAGCCCGCGGTGACGGAAAGGCCGGTCCCGATCCAGAGGGCGAAGAACGTCAGCCACTCGGGAAGGCCGAAACCAAACTTCCACAGATACAACGGGGTGCCGACGGCAGCGACGACGAGGGTTCCGAGGAGGAACAGCATGTTGGTCCAGTTCAGACGGCGCGGCTTGGCTTCGATCGATCGCTCTTCCACTCTTCTCTCCGGCTTCTTGGTGAAATGATGGGCGCTCCGGCCCTGTTGTCTGCTGTGGCCGCCGTGCACGACGGACCGGCAGAGGATACCATCCGCTCTCGTGAACCTGTAAAGGAGTCCGATTATGCCCGAAAAGAACCGTTCGATCCACCTGGGGCGCCTCGTCCTGGCCTTCGTCTGCCTCGTCGCTCTCGCCTTGGGAGTCGCGCAGGCGGGTGAGAAGCAGGAGCTGAAGCGCGTCGAGACCAAGAAGGTCTGCATGGTCAACAACCAGGTCTTCGAGAAGGACCAGATCCCGGTCGCCGTCGGGGGCAAGACCTATTACGGCTGCTGCGAGATGTGCAAGGAGCGCCTGGCCAAGGACGCCGCCGCGCGCACCGCAACCGACCCCGTCACCGGCAAGCCGGTCGACAAGGCCACCGCCGTGATCGCCGCCATGCCGGATGGCAAGGTCCTCTACTTCGAGAGCCAGGAGACCTACGAGAAGTATTCCGGCGGGCAGAAGTAAATCGGATAGACTTCGCTCGATGAGATCCTGGATCTTCGTCGGGTGCCTGTTCCTGACTGCATGCGGGGGTCAGGGCGCGCGGACGGCTCCAATGGAGGCCGTTCCCGCCCTGGAGCTCCCGCGCGTTCAGCCTTCCCCTTCCGCAAGCGACGGCTCAGAGGCCATGTCGCTCTTCGGTCAGCCCTTGGCGGCGCCGCCGCTCGCCCCTGAAACCCAGGCTGACCGTGAGGCCAAGCTCGCCGCTGCCCGCGCCGAGGCCGAGGCCCATCCCGAAGACGCCGACGCCCTGATCTGGCTCGGCCGCCGCATCGCCTACCTCGGGCGCTACCGCGAGGCCATCGACGTCTATACCCGTGGTTTGGAGAAGCACCCGGACGAGCCGCGGCTGCTGCGCCACCGGGGCCACCGGTACATCTCCATCCGCCGGTTCGACCTGGCCATCGCCGATCTGGAGAGGGCCGCGAAGCTGATCGCGGGTAAGCTAGATGAGATTGAGCCCGACGGCCTCCCCAATGCCCGCAACACCCCCGTCAGCACGCTCCAGACGAACGTCTGGTACCACCTCGGGCTCGCCTACTACTACCTGGGCGACCTGGGGAACGCGGAGCGCGCCTTCCGCGAGTGCCTGAAGGCCTCGAAGAACGCCGACATGCAGGTGGCGACGACCCACTGGCTCTACATGATCCTGCGCCGTCAGGGCCGGATGGGCGAGGCGGACGAGCTGCTCGCCCCGATCCGGACCGACATGGACGTCATCGAGAACCGGGCGTACCACTGGCTGGTGCTGATGTACAAGGGGGAGATCCCGGCGGACTCGATCCTGAGCCTCGCCGGGGATGAAGGGCTCGACCCCGCCACACTCGGCTATGGCGTCGGCAACTGGCACCTCTACCACGGCAGGCGGGACGAGGCGGTGATGGCCTTCCGGCAGGTCTTGGCCAGCGATCAGTGGTCGGCGTTCGGGTTCATCGCGGCGGAGGCGGACCTCAAGAGGCTCGGGGAAGCCCTCACGCCCTGACGCCCAGCGACTGCCCCAGGAAACCTTCAATCTCCCCGGCCGGCCGCGCTCCCATCGTGCGGGCCACCTCCCGGCCGCCTTCGAAGACAGCCATGGTGGGAATCGACTGAATCCGGTGCGCCGCGCCGACCGCCGGGTCCACGTCGGTGTTCACCTTGACCACCAGGATGCGGCCGGCATTGCGCTCGGCAACCTTGGCGATCTCGGGCGCCACCATTTTGCACGGGCCGCACCAGGGGGCCCAGAAATCTACCAGCACGGGCAGGGCTGACTCCCGGAGAAGGGCGTCGAGTGGAGCTCCCCGATCCACCGCCAGCGGCTCGGCGATGGGGGTCAGCGCGGCACCGCAGGCTCCGCAGCGCGCCTCCTGGTCCAGCTTCGATCCCAGCACCCGGTTCTTCCGCCCGCAGGACGGGCAGGCTCGCACGATCCCCTGACTCATCGGACAGCCCTCCTTTCTCTGGAACAACAGGCCCGGCTGGTGGTAGCTTCCCGGCATGAAGAGATACAAAGTGGAGCCCGGTTCTCAGGTCGACCTCTCGCGCTTCGACGCCAGTGACACCTCCGCCTTTCCGGGAGGCAAGAGCGATACCAAGGAGGTCTTCGCGAAGCTGAACGGCCGGCTGGAAGAGCTGCAGGAGATGCTCTGGGCCGAGGGCCGGCACAAGGTGCTCGTCGTGCTCCAGGGGATGGACACCAGTGGCAAGGACGGGACGATCCGCCACGTGTTCGACGGCGTGAACCCCCTGGGCGTGCGCGTGGCCTCCTTCAAGGCGCCGACCCCGGAGGAGCTCGGCCACGACTTCCTCTGGCGGGTCCACCCCAAGGTGCCGGGAAGCGGCGAGATGGTCATCTTCAACCGCAGCCACTACGAGGACGTGCTGGCCGTCCGCGTCAAGGAGCTGGCCCCGTCCGAGGCCTGGAAGCCGCGGTATGACCAGATCAACGACTTCGAGCGCCTGCTCTCCGAGTCCGGCACCACGATCCTCAAGTTCTTCCTCCACATCGACAAGGACGAGCAGAAGGAGCGCCTCCAGGCTCGCCTCGACGATCCGACGAAGCGCTGGAAGTTCCGCAAGGGAGACCTGGAAGACCGCAAGCTCTGGAAGAAATTCACCGAGGCCTACGAGGAAGCCCTCTCCCGCACCAGCAAAGAGGATGCCCCCTGGTACGTCGTGCCCGCCAACAAGAAGTGGTACCGCAACCTTGTCGTGGCCACGATCCTCGTGGAGACCCTGGAAAAGCTGGACATGCGGTACCCCGAGCCCGAAGAAGACCTCGACGGGATCGAGATCGACCCGTAGGGGCACCTCTTGTGGGTGCCCTCCGGAGGGCGGCCACAAGGGCCGCCCCTACGGCGGCTCGCCCTGGCGGGTCTGGAGCACTTGGTAATTACGAGTGTTCCCGCACCCGAAGCCGAGCCCCCGGACGTTTTCCAGGATCTCGGCCGAGGGTGCCGTTAAACCCAACCGGCCGTTGAACGGAAAGGAGCAGCCGTGCCTCTTCGCAGAGCCCTGTTTGTCTTGATGTTATCGGTGCTATTCCTGAGCTCATCCCCCTCATTCGCCATCGTGCCGCAGGAGGAGTCCTCGGAAGAGAGCCTGGCCCGCCTCGAGGCCATGATCCTCTCGAACGAATTCAGCTCTGCCGAGCTGGATGCCCAGCCTTCGCTCGTGACGATCCGGCAGGCCACTGCCAGCGCCTCCCGGAGTGAGCTGCAGCGCTTCCTGGCCGAGAACTCGAGCCAGTGGGACATCCGCTGGGATACCCGGTCGGACCGTCCGCACCTGGTCCAGGGCGCCGGCGTGCCGGTGCTGCCGGGCCGCGGCAACACCCTGACCCGCTCCCTTGCCGGGCTCTCCGCCGACGGTCCGCTCCGGGTGAGCGACGTCGAGCGCGTCCTGCGCACCTTCATGGCCCACTACCCCGAGATGTTCGACATTGCGCAGGCAGAGCTGCGGCTCAACCCGAAGTCCACGGTCAACGTGGGTGAGGACCGCGAGGTCTGGCTCGCCGAGTTCCAGCAGTTCCACAAGGGGATTCCAGTCGAGGGCGCCACGGCCTTCTTCCGGATCAACAACGGCAACATCGTCCAGTTCGGCACGGACAAGATCGCCGACGTGCGGATCTCCACCTCGCCGCGCGTGAGCCGGGAAGCGGCCTTCGCGGCCGTCCTGAAAGCGCTCGGCTCCGGCGTTTCCGAGATCGCCGAGGTGCTCAACGCCGGCCAGCTCAAGATCCTCCCCATGCTGACCGCGGGCGAGCGGCCCGCCGAGGCGTACCGCGGCGTTGCCGGCAGCGGCTACCGCCACGCCCTGTCCTGGGAGCTCACCTTCCGCCGGACCGGCGACCCGGCCACCTTCCAGGCCTGGGTCGATGCCCGCAGCGGCAAGATCCTGCAGCTCGTGGACCTCAACCGCTACGCCCAGGTCACGGGCGGCGTCTATCCGACGACCAACACCGATCCCGAGACGGTGGTCGGCTTCCCGTTCACCAACGTCACCAATGGCGGGGCCAAGATCACCGACGCGGCCGGCAACTACACCTACAGTGGCGGCGCCGCGACGGCGACGCTCAACGGCCGCTACATCAAGATCACCGACAACTGCGGCGCGATCTCCAAGGCCGACAGCACGACGGGCAACATCGCCTTCGGCACGAGCGCCGGAACCGACTGCACCATACCCGCGGGGGGCGGCGGCGCGGGCAACACGCATGCGGCGCGCTCGGGCTACTACCACCTGACGAACATCAACCGGAAGGCGGCCTCGTACCACCCGGCCAACGCCTGGCTCAACGGCACGCTGACTTCCAACATGAACATCAACAGCACCTGCAACGCCTTCTGGAACGGCAGCACGGTGAACTTCTACCGCTCGGGCGGCGGCTGCTCCAACACGGGCGAGATCGCGGCCGTGTTCCTCCACGAGTGGGGCCATGGGATGGACACGAACACCGGCGGCGCGGCGAGCGACGCGGGCTCGGGCGAGGCGGTCGGCGACACCTTCGCCTTCCTGGAGACCAAGGACGCCTGCATCGGGCCGAACTTCCGGCCGGGTGTGAACTGCTACAACTGCACGAGCTGCTCCGGCGTGCGCGACGTGGCCGATTACGCCCTCGGCGGCAGCGCCACGATCGCCAAGCCGTCCAACGTGACCAGCAACACCGGCATGGATTGCGACCGCTACTCCTGCCCGTACTACCAGTTCATCTTCATCGGCGCCTACCAGGGGCCGATGGGCTACCAGGGCCACTGCGAGAGCTACATCGCCAGCTCGGCCAACTGGGACCTGGCGCAGAACCTGATCGCGCGCTGGGGCACGACCACCGGATGGTCGAAGATGGACTCGATCTGGTACAAGAGCCTGACCCCGAGCAAGAGCGCCTACCGCGTGGCCTCGGGCGGCAAGTGCAACCCCGCCGCCGTCGTGGACGGTTGCGGCGCGCAGAACTGGTACACGGTCTACCTGTCGGTGGACGACGACGACGGCAACCTTGCGAACGGCACGCCGAATGGCTGCCGGATCTGGGACGCCTTCAACGCCCACGGCATCTCCTGCGGCAGCCGACCGGTCTGCACTCAGTAGAGTAGCCTCGGGGGCCGGGCACACGCCCGGCCCTCTGCTATCCTCCGCTCTCCAGTGAGCAAACGAGCACAACGCCGGGCCGCCGAAAGGCAGGCCCGCAAGGAGAGGCCGGAGCGTCCCCGGAGGACCGATCTTTGGATCGCCGCGGGCCTGACCCTGCTCGCCTGGGTGCACCGGCTGATCTTCCTGCGTTCGAACCGGGATTTCTCCTGGCCCTACACCTTCTTCTACGAGGGGGACTCGGAGACCTTCTACAGCTACGCCCGGGCCTTGTTGGAAGGCAAGCTGTACGACGAAGGCGTTCCCTTCCACCCGCCCGGCTTCGCCTGGTTCCTGGCCCTTGTCCACACGCTGGCCGGCGCTGGAGAGGCCGGAGCACAGGTGCCGCATGCGGCAGTCAAATCGATCATGGCCCTGTTGGGGAGCGCCGCGATCGGACTGCTCTATCTCCTGGCTCGGCCCTACCTCGGGAGGACCGTCGCACTGATCGCCGCGCTCCTGGGCGTCTATCATTTCGGCCTGTACGTCCTTTCGATCGCGCCGGTGACGGAGAGCCTTTACCTGCTCCTGCTCCTGCTGGCCTTGCTGATCTGGACACGGCGGTTCGAGCATCCACTATCGATCGAAGAAAAACCTGGCGGGACGCTCTGGTCCCTCGGCCTCGGATTGCTCCTGGGGATGCTGGCGCTGACCCGGGCGGAGGCCGTGCTCGTCGCGGTCCTCCTGATCGGGATCGGCTTGCTGGGCTCACATCGAAAGCGATGGGCGCTGGTGGCCCTGGGATGGGTCCTGATCGTCACCCCGTGGACGGTCCGCAACGCGGTCCGCTTGGAAGCGATCAACGAGAAGTATTCGGCAGACCTGCCGGTCTTCGTGCCGCTGACCCTCTATGGACCGATCAACCTGGCCCTCGCAAACAACCCGATGGCCGAGGGCAGCTTCTCACGCGCCTGGCTCTCGTCCCAGGCCCAGAATCCCGGCCTCGACCTGCGCGACCCGCAGCACGTGGAGTTCCTCCGCCACGGCGACCGCATGGCCTGGGACTGGGCACGGAAAAACCCCACCGATTTCATCCTTCTGGTCGGCAAAAAGTGGAAGCTCGTCTCCGAGGCCTGGACCCTGGGGTGGACCCAGTGGGATTGGCCAGGAGGCCTCACCGGCAAGCGCCGGCCCGTGGACGCCTTCGTGCCGGATTCGAAGGTGGGCTACTGGATTGGCGTGCCGCTCGCGCTGCTCGGCCTGGCGGTCTGCCTTGCGAAGCCCGGGGAGCCGCGGCGCTGGGCCTGGGTGGTGCTGATGCTGACCGCAGCGCTCCTGGTGGCGACCGGCCTCTTCTTCGGCTACGTCCGCCTCGGCCTGCTCGTCCTCCCCTTCTGGCTGACGTTCATGTCCACGGCCCTGGTCTGGCTGGCCTCGCTCCTATCTCCCGTGCCCTCCGACCCGCCCCGCCGTCTCTGGCAGGCGCTCGCCGTCCTCGCGGCCGTCCTCCTCGTCCTGGAGGTCTGGGGGATCTCCCTCCACCGCAACTTCAAGGCGACGGGCGTGAACGTCCCGGGCAGGAGCTACCTGGACCGGGACTCGCCGATCTACCTGGAGCTGCTGCCTCCCGAACGCTAGAGAGAGGAGGGCGGCTCTTCGGGCGGCGGAAGCGGGAGCTCCGAGTCCGAGAGCGGGAGGGGCGGCGGCTCCGGGATCTCATCTGCCAAGCGCAGGGCGAGCGCGCGTTGCGCGTCGGCCGCGGCCCGGCAGATCTCCGCGTAGACCCCCCTCGCCTTCGCCTGCCTCAACCGGAAGTGCATCCGGGCGCGCGTCCGCTTCCCATAGACAGTGACCACCCAGACGGGGACGAGCGCGGCTCCCGCGGCAAGAGCAGCGAAGAAGGCCGCCACGATCCAGAAAATGCGGCTCGCGTCCGGCTCGTCGCTCGTGGCCAGGACAAGGGCCGTGATCGTGAAGAGCAGCGCCAGGGCGAGAGGAAGGAGCGCGACCAGCCCACCGCGCGTGAGGTGCAGGGTCACCAGCAGGATCTCGTCGAAGAAGACGCGGCGCCGGCGGATCACGTAGCTGTCGACCTGGTCCACCTCCAGGGCCTCTGCGGTCCAGTAGGTGCGGACCCGCTCGGACAGGGACTGGGACCGGCCCAGGTAGCGCCGGGGGGAGCGCGGCAGCTCGTTCATGAGGAGAAGCCCGCGAACATGGAGGCGATGATCAGGATGCTGAACGCGATCTGTGCCAGGCCGAGCACGCCGGCGAGCACGAGCGTGGCGGTGCCCTCCTGTTCGTTCCACCGGCGCTTCTGGCGCACCGCCTGGGCCACGTAGAAGAGGGTCATGGGGCCGGTGATCAGTCCGAAGCAGGAGAGCACGAAGCCGAAAACGCCGAAGGAAATCGCCAGGCCGCGGTAGTCCCGGATGCGGGTCTGCGCCCCAGGCAGGACCCCCTCCGCGGTCAGGCGGTCGAAGCAGCCCGGGCAGAGCTCCTGCCCTTCGATCTCGATCCGGCACAGGTTGCACATGAAGACGCCGCAACGGCTGCAGTTGCCCACCGCGGCGTTGCCGGCATGGCGGGCGCAGGGGACCGCCCCCTCGGGACCGGCCTCGGCCACGCGCCCCACCCGCTCCCGCAGCACGGGCGGCCGGAACGGAGTGGCGAGGAAAATGCGGC
The DNA here is from genome assembly GCA_963741305.1 of uncultured Holophagales bacterium. Taxonomy (GTDB): domain Bacteria; phylum Acidobacteriota; class Thermoanaerobaculia; order Multivoradales; family UBA5704; genus DATMER01. The sequence continues at coordinate 3,432,125 of CAVUHL010000003.1, forward strand.
CGCAGCCCGCGCAGCGGTGCTCCCCGGCCGCCATGCGGTCGAGGTCGACGTAGGCGCCGCAGCGCGGGCACTCGGGCCCGGTGTAGGCGCGCGCTGCGGTCAGGGCCATGCCGTCATTCCCAGTTCACGACCCGCGTCTTGGCCATCATGTCGTGGATGGTGGTGCGCTCCTGGCCGAAGGCGACCAGGTAGTCGATCAGCCCAAGGCAGGGCACGATACCCAGGATCTGGCGCGATACCGCGCGTCCCCAGGCCTGGCCGCTGGCAAGGTCACGCCCCTCGGCCGTGACCACCTTGAGCTTCATCGCCTTCTTGCCCACCGTCTGCCCACCCGAGGAGAGCATCAGCCCCTCATAGAGGACGTAGATTGCGCCAGCGCCGAGGCTCACCAACAGGTTGCCGAAGATCGCGAATGCCGCCGGCAATCCTTCCGGCGCCTCCCCCTCTTCGACGATGCCGAGAGGCAGGAGCACCAGGAAGGCCAGAACCAGGACGGGGAGCGTTACAATCAGGCCATCAATGATGATCGCGACGAACCGGCGGCCGACCGAGGCCATGTCGAGCCCACTTACCGGCACGCCCGAACGCAGGTCGCGCATCGATTCGGTCTTGCAGCTCAGGCAGTACGGCAGCCCGCCGATCTCGACGATGCAGTCCGGGCAGAAGGCCTCGGCACACCGCGAGCAGCGGGTCAATCCGTCTTCGACGAATGGATGGTTCTTGCAGGGCATGGGCTCTCCTCTTCCGACCCGTTCCGACCCGGCGTCCCAGGGCCGGAGCCCCCTCTGGCGTTTCCTCGGGTGAACGGTAGAATTCTACCGCAACCTCCGTACGCCCGCGACTAGCCATGGCCACCCCTGCGCACTGCTTCTATCATCCGGACCGCTCCGCCCTGGCGATCTGCGTTTCCTGCCGCAAGCCCATCTGCCAGTCCTGCTCCACCCTCTGGGAGGGGATGCACCACTGCACCGCCTGCCTGGCCCTGCGCCGGGCCACCGTGAGCCAGCGCGGCACGGCCGTGCGCACGGTCTTCATGGTGTTGCTCACGCTCGCCCTGCTGGCCACGGTCACGGTCCTGCGGGGCTGGATCGGCGCCATCCTGGTGGAGGGCTTTTGAAGCCGGGCGGCGTCTCCGTGACGGCGGTGCTCGACGAGGCCGCCGAGCTTGTGCCGCGCGACATCGCGGGCATCGGGGGCATCGCAGCCTGGGCGGGCCTGCTCGCCCTGACCTCGCTCCCGCTGCGCTTCCTGGAGGCCCACTTCTTCAACCGCCTCTTTCAGCTCGGCGACAGCGCCACGAGCTACGTCAGCTACCTCCTGTCGCTCTCCTGGCTCGTCGCCTTCGCCCTGCTGCCGGCCCTGTGGGGACGGGCGGTCTTCGCCCGGGCCTGCGCGCTGGCGCTCTCGGGCCGCGGTGCTAGCCACGGTGGCCGCGGTGCTCCGTTGAGGGCGCTCCGGCCCTCCTTCCCGTCGTTCGCGGCCTACGCCTACGTGGCGACGGTAGCCGAGCTGCTCCTGGTCCTCTTCGGGTGGACGGTGATCGCGCTGCCCTTCCTCGCCCTCTATGCCGGGCTCGCCGCGGCCACCTCGTACCTGCAGGAGCGCCCCGGGCCACTGGCTTCACTCAGCCTGCCGCTGCGCGCGCTGCGGCCGTTCTTCCCGTTTCTTGGGCTGACCGCGATCTTCTCCGTGGCCCTGCTGCTCGCCCTCATCAACCTGTTCTTCCTCTTCTCCCTCGGGCTCTGGCTCGCGGGCGGGGCTTCAGGCCTGGACCTCTCCTGGTGGCAGGTCACCCTGACTCCGGAAAACCAGCAGTACTTCCTGCTGCTCATCGCCTGCGCGGTCACGGTCGTGGAGCCGTTCTGGATCGCCGCGCTGGTGGCGGCGGTGCGGCGGGTGAGGGCTCGCGAGAGCGGCGAGGATCTGGCCGCCTGGTTCGCGGAAATCCGGAACAAGGATCGGGAGGAGGCCGCTTGAAAAAACTCCTCCTGGCAGCCCTCCTCCTGCTGCCTGTGGCACTCGCGGGCGAGACGATCTCCCCGGCAGCCTACCGGGACCGGCTCGCAGGGATCCAGGAGCGCCTCCGCGCGAATGACTGGGTAGGGGCCAGGACCGAAGCGAGCGGCCTGCTGGAGGACCGGATTGTTTTCGGTACCGCCTCCGGTCAGGATCAAGTAGAGACGGACCGCTCCGTGCTCGGTCCCATCGCCAAGGCGGCCAACCCCGAAGCCGCCCGGGCCGCCGCTCCCGCGCTGAACCAGCTCGTCGCCGCGCTGTCCATTGAGGGGGATGCGGCCAAGGCGCCCGCGCCCAACCCGAAGCTGCTGGAGGACGTCCGCGCCCGGGAAGCGCTCGCCGCGCTGCCCCAGGGAGGCAGGCTGCCGGAAGTGCAGGACGGCGGGTTGTTCGCCGCTCTCGCGGGGTTCCTCGAGCCAATCACCCAGGCCATCAGCGACTTCTTCGAGAAGATCTGGGATTGGTTCCTGGACCTCCTGTTTGGGAGCGGCTCGGCCAGCGGATCGACAGTCGGGCTCAACCTGGTGGTCGTGACGGTCCTGGTGGTAGTCCTGGCCCTCGTGCTCGGCTGGGTCGGCTGGCGGGTGCTCCGCAAGCGGCGGCGCGGCGCGGCCCCGGCCGTGGCCGGCCCCGCTCCCCTGCCCCCGGCCGCGGACGACGATCCGCTGTCACGCGAGGCCAACGAGTGGGAGCGCTATGCCCGCGAGCTGGCCGCCGCCGGCCGGGCGCGTGAAGCGATCCGGGCCTGGTACCACGCCGTGCTGGTGGCTTTCTATCGCGCCGGGACGCTCCACTACCGCAAGGGGCGCACGAACTGGGAGTACGTCTCGGCCGTGCCGCCCGGCACCGCTTGGCGCTCCCGCTTCATCGGGATCACCCGCCATTTCGAGCGCGAGTGGTATGGGCGCGACCGCAGCACGCCTGAAGCCCTGCGTGAAACCGAAGAGATGGCCCTGTCCCTGCTCTCGGCGGTCCGGGAGCGGGCGGCGTGAGCCGCGGCCTCCGCCTGGCCGCCTTCGCGGCCGCGCTCTACCTGGTTGGCGTCCTGGTCTGGGTCCGCTATGACCGCCGCTCCGCTCAGGAAGCCTTCTCGCCCGGCTCGGCTTTCAATACCGGCGAGAAGGGGCTCTCCCTTGCCTTTGCCTACCTTCGCGAGCGCTCCAGCGCCGACACCCTTCACCGGCGGATCGAGCCCGCGGACCTGCCGGCGAACGGGGTCGTGCTTCGGGTGCAGCCTCTGGTGGGGCCGATCCTCCTTCAAGAAAAAGAAGAAGAGGACAAAAAAGACCCTAAGGACAGCAAGGACAGCAAGGACAGCAAGGACGAGAAGACAGGCGAAAAGAAGAAGGAGGAGCCTCCGGTAGTCCGGCTTCTGAGCCCCGACGAGGAGGCCTGGGTGCGCGGCGGCGGACGGCTGGTCCTCGCCTTTCACGGTTCCTACGGCGCCGGCCGTACCGCGGAGCTTCAAGGCAAGCAGCCGGTGCGCAAGGTTTTTCCTCTCTGGCCCGGCGTGACCAACCTGGTCCCGCCGACCACCCGTTCGCTGGCGCTGCCCGCCCTGCCCGGCGGCCATGCGGTCTTCCTCGCGGGCGAATCCCCTCTCGTCGTGCGCCAGGCGCTCGGCGCGGGTGACGTGATCTTCCTCGCGGCTCCCGAGGTCTTTCACAACCCCCATCTCGGGCAGGCGCACCACCTGGCCCTGCTGGAGACGCTCGCCGGAGTGCCGGAGCGGCGCCCGGTCCTCTTCGACGAGCGCGCCCATGGCCTGGACGATTCGGGCGGCATCCTGGACATGCTTGCAGCCTGGGGCCTCGGACCGCTCCTTCTCCTTGGCCTGATCGCCACCGGCGCCGCCTTCTGGCGCTCGTCCCGGCGCCTCGGACCACCCGAGCGCGAAGAGCGTGATATGCGCTCAGATGCGGTCGAGCTGCTCGATTCGCTGGCCGACCTCTACGACCGGGCGCTCCAGCGCGGCGATGCGGTCCGCCTCTTCTACGAGAGCTTCATGCACACCGTGGCCGTGGAGACCGGCCTGCGGGGAAAAGCCCTGGAGGAGCGGTCGAAGGCCCTCCTCGACGGGTATGTACCCTCCCGCCCGATACCAACTGAGGAGCTCTCCCACGAGCGCTTCGACCAGGCGCTCCGCACGATCAACCAGGCCTTCAGGAGATTGCAGGATGCAAAGCGTAAGTGAGGTCGCGGACAAGTGGCGGCTCCTCAGCCAGGGGCTCGACCGGGTCATCATGGGGCAGGAGGCGGTCAAGGAGCAGCTCCTGGTCTGCCTGCTGGCCGGCGGGCACGCGTTGCTCGAAGGGGTGCCGGGCACCGGCAAGACGCTGCTGGCGCTCACCCTTTCGCGCCTCCTCGGCACCCGCTTCAGCCGCATCCAGTTCACTCCGGACCTCATGCCGGCCGACCTGCTGGGAACCAGCATCTACAACCAGAAGACGCAGGACTTCGAGTTCCGCGCCGGCCCGATCTTCGCCGACCTTCTCCTCGCCGACGAGATCAACCGCACGCCGCCCCGCACCCAGGCGGCGCTCCTGGAATCCATGCAGGAGAAAGCCGTGACCCTGGATGGCGAGCGCCGCGTCATCTCGCCGGTCTTCACCGTGCTCGCCACGCAGAATCCGGTGGAGTTCGAGGGCACCTACCCCCTGCCCGAGGCCCAGCGCGACCGCTTTCTCCTGAAGATCAGCATCGACTACCCGCAGAAGGACGAGGAGGCGCAGATGCTCTCCTCCTACGCGGCCGGCCGGCGCCTGCATGACGATGCCGTGCGCGAGCTCTCGCCCGTCCTCAGCCCAGACGAAATCCTGATCTCCCGGGATGTCATCGCGCGGGCCGTGCGCGTCGAGGAGCACATCCTCGGCTACATCCTGGGGATCGTCACCGCGACCCGCCACCACGAAGCCATCCACATCGGCGCCGGGCCGCGCGCCTCCCTGGCCCTGCTGGAGAGCAGCCGCGCCCTCGCGGTCCTCCGCGGCCGGGACTTCGTGACCCCCGACGACGTCAAGGAGCTGGCCAACCCGGTCATGGTCCACCGGGTCATCCTCACACCCGAAGCCGAGATGGAAGGCACGACCCTGCCGGACATCCTGCGGCAGATCTTCGAAAAGGTGGAAGTTCCAAGGTGAAAAGGCCCTCACCCCCCGGCCCCCTCTCCCGGCCGCACACCCGGACCTCCGGGAGAGGGGGAGGTGGCTACGTCCAGCTTTGCTCCCATTCTTCTCTGCTCTTGGCCCGCCGGGGGCAAGCCACGAAGGGAGATAGAGGCGGATCTCGCGCGCTCCCCTCTCCCGGGGGTCCGGGTGTGCGGCTGGGAGAGGGGTCGGGGGTGAGGGCCTGATGCGCCCCGGCCGTCTCCTCATCCGCGCTCTGTTCGGCCTGTGCTTCGCGGCCCTGCTGGTGCCGTTCGCGCCGGTCCTGACCTGGGCGCTCGCGCTCGGGCTTGCCGTGGTGCTCGGGATCGCGGCCTGGGAGGCGCTGGCGCTCCGCCGGATGACCGTTACGGTCGAGAGGCCGGCCGCCTGGGTGCTCCCCTTGGACGAGGAGGAGAACCTGCCGCTGCGCCTCACCACCACCGCCAGGCGGCCGGTCCGGCTCACGGTGCGCCAGACCTGGCCTCGCCTGCTGGAGCAGCCCTCCAGCGTCTTCGCGGGGACCTGCCGGCCGGGCGAGATGCTGATGCCCGAGGCCACGGTGCGCGCCGTCGCCCGCGGCGCCGCGACGATCGGGCCGCCATGGGTCGCCGCCACCTTCGAGGGCTGGATGGAGCGCTTCCTGCCCGCGCAGCTCCGCGACGAGAACGGCCGGCCCATGGAGGCGACCGAGGTCACCGTGCTGCCCAACCTGCGCGCCGTGAAGCGCATGCGCGGGCAGCTCGACCGGCTGTTCCTCCAGGGCTTCGGCAGCCGCGCAGCTCCCCATCTCGGCAAGGGACGCGACTTCGACCGCCTGCGTGAATATGTGATCGGTGACGACCTGCGCGACGTTGCATGGAAGGCCTCGGCCCGCCACCGCAAGCTGATCACCCGTGAGTACCGGCTCGACCGCTCGCAGGACATCCTGATCTGCCTCGACCGGGGACACCGCATGGCCGCCCGCGTGGCCCACGTCACCCGTCTCGATCACGCGGTCAACGCGGCCGTGCTCCTCGCCTCGATCTGCAACCGGATGGAAGACCGGGTCGGCCTCCTCTCTTTCGCCGACGGCGTCGAGCAGGGCCTTGGGCAAGGGCGAGGCAACGGCCACCTGCGCAAGATCACCGGCTTCGCGGCGAACGTGATGCCCGAGTACCTCCACACCGACTACCTGGCGCTCGGCGCCCATCTCCGCCGCCGCCTGCGCAGCCGCGCCCTGGTGCTGATCCTCACCTCGCTGCCCGAGATGGAAGGCGAAGGGGAGATCGTGCGCGCCGTGGAAATGCTCGTGCCGCAGCATCTGCCGGTGGTGATCGTCTTCTCGGATCCGGCGATGGCCGCGGCAGCCACGTTCCTGCCGGAAGACAAGCCCGAGCTTTGCCGCACCCTGGTGGCGCGCGACCTCTGGATCGAGCGCCGCAAAGTCCTGGCCGAGCTGCGGCGCCGCGGCGCCCTGGTCGCCGAGACCGCGCCCGGCGATGCCGGCGTGCAGGCCGTCAACAGCTACCTTGAGGTCAAGAGGAGGCAGCTCCTGTAAGCCATGGACATCGACCGCTTCGTCGAAGAACGCAAGGACCGCTGGCGCCGGCTGGAGGAAGTCCTGGGCAAGGCCGAGAGCTCCACCGAGCAGGAGCTGGGGCCGGAGGGGATGCGCGAGCTTCTCCGCCTCTATCGGCTGACGTCCTCTGACCTGAACCAGGCCCGCTCGCTCACCGCCGACCCCGAGCTGCTGGAGCGCCTGAACGCGCTCGCCGGCCGCGGCTACCGCTTCATCTACCGGTCGCGCCGGCAGGGCGGGGCCCTCGGCCGCCTGCGCCATTTCCTCGGCGTCGAGGTCCCCGAGGCCTACCGCCAGGAGGCCTGGTCCGTGGCGACGGCTGCCGCGGCCCTGCTGCTGGGAGCGCTCTTCGGAGTCCTCGCGGTGCTCGCCCGCCCCAGCGCGGCCGAAGAGCTCATCGATCCCATGTTCTTCTCGCAGAGCCCGCGCGAGCGGGTCGAGCAGATCGAAAAACAGGAAGAGCGGATTGCCACCCTGGACGATGCGGCCCTTTTCGGAGCCCAGCTCTACACCCACAACATAAAGGTTTCGTTCCTCGCCTTCAGCCTGGCCGCGCTGACCCTCGTCGGAGGGACCTGGATCCTCTTCACCAACGGCGTCCTGCTCGGCGCGGTGGCCACCACCTATCTCCTGGATGGGGTGAGCCTGTTCTTCTTCGCTTGGGTCGGACCTCACGGCGCGCTGGAGCTGCCGTCGATCGCCTTTGCCGGGGCGGCGGGGCTGGTGGCGGGCCGGGCGCTCTTCTTCCCCGGAGAGCTGTCGCGCGCCGCGGCGCTGCGCCGGGCCATGCCCCAGGTCTGGCGGATGATGGTGGGCGTGATGCTGTTCCTCGTGATCGCCGGCCTGATCGAAGGCTCGTTCTCGCAATTCTCGGCGAAGACCGTCCCTTACTCGCTCAAGATCGCCGTGGCCCTCATCCTTTACGTCGCCCTGATGGCCTACCTGTTCGTGCCGCGCCAGCCGGAGGCCAGCTCGTGATTCCCGGCATCCGGAGCCGCGGTGACCGGCTGATCCTTACACCGGAGCACGTGCCGATCCGGCTGAGCCCGGCCGGCTTGGGCAGCCGCTTCCTCGCCCTGTTGACGGACGTGGTCATCGTCCTCGGCACGCTCTCGATCGTGAGCGCCGTCCTCCGGGCCGTCTTCAGCCAGGGCGTGGCCGAGGCCTTCGTAACCACGGCCAGCTTCGTGCTCTTCGTCGGTTATCCGATCTGGTTTGAGCTCCGGCACCAGGGGCGCACGCCCGGCAAGCGCGCCTTCGGGCTGCGGGTGGTGGACGGCCGGGGCCTGCCGATCCGGCTGGAGCAATCGTTCATACGCAACATCGTGCGGGCGCTGGATTTCGCCCCGGTGTTCTACGGCGTTGGCGGCCTTGTCTCGCTGTTGGACCGCGACCGCCGCCGGCTGGGGGACATCCTGGCGGACACGCTCGTGGTGCACGAGCGGCTCCCTTTGCGTCCCCAGGGACAGATCCGCCTGGAACGGCGCTTCAACGCGCTGCGCACCCCGTCCACGCTGCGCCGCATCCGCCAGCGGGTTGACCTGGAGGAGCGGGAGTTCCTCCTCACCCTCTGCATGCGCGCCGACCGCCTGGAGCCGAGCGCGCGCTACGACCTCATGGAAGAGGTGGGGACCCACTACCGCCAGCGCCTTGAGATCGACGCCCCTCACCTCTCCAACGAAAACCTCGTCCGCGACCTCACGGCCGCGCTGTACAACGTAGGCGAAGCCTAAAACTTGAACGACACGCGCGAGTAGACGAAGCGGCCGTTCATCCCGAAGGGCGAGTGGCTCGGATAGGTGAAGATCCCGAGGTTAGAGTTCAGCTCCAGGTTGCGGTCCGGGAAGGTGTCGAAGAGGTTCTGCGCCCCCACCGCCCAGGTGAAGCGCGGGAACTCGTAGCCGATCTCCAGATCCGTCAGCCACTCCGCTTCGAATACCTGCTCTACCACCTGCCGGTCGACGAGGCAGTACTCGCCGTAGCGGCTCTCGCGCACCGATGTGAAGAGCCCGCCGCGCTTCCAGTCGCCCCCCATCCGCAGGCTGTTCTCGGGCTGGCCGCACTCGACCCTCCTCCGCTCGATGGCGTCGAAGAGAACCTCCTGGAGCCCGGTGAGCTGCGGCGGCGTCGGCGCGACCCGCACCACCTCGTTCTCCGTCGCGTTGTAGCCGACCGACAGCTTCAGCGTGCTGTCGCTGCCGAGGCGCGTGCCCCAGCCCGCCGTCACGTCGTAGCCCTCGGTCTTGGTGTCGATCGCGTTGGTGAAGAAGCGCGCGCCGGTGACGTTGAACGGTGCGAGCAGCGCTGCCACCCGGGTACCGGTGAAGTTGCCGGACAGGACGATGCGGTCCTCGATATCGACCCGGTAGAAGTCAACGCCGGCCTCGAACGAGGGCGTCGGGTTCCAGACGAGGCCGATGCTGCGGTGCTCCGACTCCTCGGGCTTGAGATCACTGGCGCCGAGCGCGCGGGCCACGGGGCTGGCGACCGGGAAGGTGCCCACCTCGAACGGCACGAGGACGCCTCCAACCGACAGGAAGTTCGTGCTCACCGTCGAGAAGAAGGACTGGCCCAGCGAGGGCGCGCGGAAGCCGGTGCTCACCGCGCCGCGTACCACGAACGACTCGACCGGCTGGTAACGCAAGGTCAGCTTGTAGTCGCTCGTATTGCCGAAGTCCTCGAAGTCCTCGTAGCGCACGGCGATCCCCATCCGCAATGCCTCTAGCAGGTCTCCCTCCAGATCGACGTAGGCGGCGTAGCTGTCGCGCTGGGCGTCGACCTCGTTGGACGGACGGAAGCCGGGGAACACCTGCGCTCCGGCCGGTGCCTTGCCTCCGAACTGATCCGGGAAGCCGCCGTCGATGTAGGAAGCCGGTTCGCCAGCGGTGATCTGGTAACCCTCGCGCCGGAGCTCGAGGCCGAAGGCGACGTTGAGCGGTCCGGCGAGGCCGACCTCGAAGCCGCGGCTCAGGTCCAGGTTCGTCACCCATTGATCGAAGCCGAGCGCGCCGGCGTCGAAGCTCGTCTGGGAGGTCGGGCCGAGCGACACGTTCAGGCTGTTCGAGACGTTGAACTCGAACTCGTTGTCGCCGTACTCGGTGCTCACGTCCCAGAACCAGTCGCCCCGCGCGCCGCGCAGGCCGAAGGCAACGGAAACATCGGTCACCTCGGGCTCGATCAGCGGCAGGAAACCGTTCGGATAGATCGACGGAATGTTGCGGTTTTCGTTCGCCCGCCGGAAGAAGCCGCCGGCCGAGCCCTCGCGCCGGCTGACGCCGCCGAAGGTGTAGAAGGATGTCGAGCCCGACGCGCCGATCTGCGTGGACCCGTTGAAAAACGCCATGATGTCCTCGACCTTCGCATCGCCCCAGTGGTGGTTCGGCTGCGGGACCGGATCGCGGGAGCCCTGCGGCCGCGGGTCCGGGCCGGCGCGGTTCGTGTTGTCGCGGTCGCGGTACTCGACCGCGGCGAAGAGCGAGCCTCGGCCGAGCGCCCAGCCCTGGCTCACGGAAGTGTCGATCAGGGCGCCGTCGCCATGGGTGGTGGCGCCGCCCTTGAGGTTGACGGTAAGGGGCGAGGCGCTCTGCTTGAGCACCACGTTGATGACCCCGGCGATCGCGTCCGAGCCGTACTGGGCGGCGGCGCCGTCGCGCAGGATCTCGATCTCCTGGATTGCCGAGGCCGGGATGGCGTTGAGGTCTACGCCGGTCGAGCCGCGGCCGATGCTGCCGTTGACGTGGACCAGCGCACTCGTGTGCCGGCGCTTGCCGTTGACGAGCACCAGCACCTGGTCGGAGCCGAGGCCGCGCAGGGTGGCCGGCCGGACCGTGTCGGTGCCGTCCGTGATCGTAGGCCGCGGGAAGTTGAACGACGGCGTGAGCGCCTCGAGGATCTGGTTGACCTCGCTCGCGCCGGCGGTCTCGATGTCCTCGATCTGGAAGACGTCCACCGGCACGGACTTCTCCGCCTCCGCGCCGGCCGCGCGCGAGCCGACGGTGATCGACTCGTAGAAGCCGACGCCCAGGCTGAAGTCCTGCGTCACGGCGCCGGGCGCAAGGTCCACCTCGGCCGTGGAGAGTGCGTGCTCCGGGAGAGTGACCTGAAGCTCGACCGTCAGCCCGGAACCGGGAGGAACGGTCAGGGTATAGCGCCCCTCCGCGTCCGTCGTGGCAGTGAGGCCGAGGGCCGGAGCGATGACGGTCGCCCCGGGCAGCGGGCTGCCGTCGGTGGCGCTCGTCACCTGACCGCTGATCACGGTCGGCTCCTGGGCCAGGGCAACCCCGGAGAGCAGGATCGCGAAGAGAAGGAAAGCTGCGGCGCGGGACTTCATGGTGACGCCTCCTTTCAAGCTGGCAAGAACAGAGTGCTTGGAGGAAGGCTAACACAGGTACGTCCTATACTCAGGCATGCGTTACGTTTTGATCGTCCTTCTCCTGACCGCTGCTCCTGTACAGGCTGAATCCATCGAAGTTCCCGGCGGCAAACTCTGGTACGAGGTCCGCGGCGAGGGCGCGCCGCTCGTCCTGCTCCATGACGGGCTGGTCCCCAGCGGCACGTGGGACGATCAGATGCCCACCTTCGCGCGGCTCTTCCGAACCGTGCGATACGACCGGCGCGGGTATGGACGCTCGGACGCGGCGAAAGAAGCGTTCTCGGATGTGGACGACCTGCACGCCGTCCTGGAGTCGCTGAAGATCGGTCGCGCCGTGCTGGTTGGTTGCTCGAACGGAGCGAAGCTCGCGGTGGACTATGCCCTCGCCCATCCGGAGCGGGTCGGCAGCCTCGTGCTCGTTGGTCCCGTGGTGAGCGGCCTCCCCTACTCCGAGCACTTCCAGCGCCGCGGCATGGAGAACTTCCAGAGCGCCAAGGGCCTGATCGAGGCCTGGGTCCAGGACCGCTATATCCTCGATCCAGCCAGCACCCGGGCGCGGGAGCGGCTACGCGCGCTGCTCAAGGGCTCCCCCAATCCCCTGGTCAATCGCGTGATCGCGAGCCTGGGGGCGAAGCGCCCGGCGGTGGGCAGGCTCTCGGAAATCAAGGTTCCGACGCTGATCCTTGTCGGCGCCTCGGACATCCCGGACGTCCACGCTCACGCCGGCGCGCTGGAGGCCGGCATCCAGGGCTCCCGGCGTGTGGTGATCTCCGATGCCGGCCACCTGATCCATCTCGAAAAACCCGATCTGTTCAACGAGACGGTGCTGGCGTTCCTGCGGCCCGGCGACGCGCAACCGAAGTGAGGCAGCCACCGCCTGCGGAGGGCTGCCGGGTTTCGGCGAGAAGCTCCAGCTCTACCAACCGCGTTACTCGAAGTAGCGGTGCGGTGCTACTTTTCAATTCATGAAAGGAGAGGACCATGGCTGGTGATTTATACGCAATGTCGATCGAGGAGCTTGATCTTGACAACATTGGACGGGCCGGTGGAACATTGATAAAAACCGTCCAACACGCGGATCGCACTCAGGCTCAATATTACGTGGAACTCGACCGGCGGGTGGCGCATGGCGTGGTTCGAAACCGGGTCGGACTTCCGCCCCACTGCTATATTGAATTTGACGCGGGGAAGATGATCGCGGACAGAAAATTCTCACTGTGCAGGGTATTAATGGGCGTATCCAGGCCTATCGGGATTGTGAAAGACCGCGCAGACTTGAGAGGCTGGGACAACCTTGCCGATCTCGGACGGTGCAACATGCTTTGGAACGCTGCTCAGAACGGCCCCGTGATGCTTGAGTTCTACAAGGTTGGAATATGGAACGTGAAGGATCATTTTAGAGATTTTGAAATGGTGGACGAGCATTAGTAGAGTTGAAGGAGCCTCCCGGCCTCGGCCTCCCTGGCGTGCCACCGCGACCGGCATGTATTTCCGGCTGAAGATCAGACGGCGCCGATGGCCTTGCGGATGCGGGCGATCTGCCGCAGGTGCACCACGTCGTGACCCGCGTAAAGCTTGATCATGTGGGCCAACGGCTCGTCGCCGCGCTCGGCGTGCCGCATCACGCGCTTCATGTCCTCGGGCGTGGCGCGCCGCAACAGCCGGAGATTCAGATTCCGGAGGAGCTCGAAGTCGTCCAGGGCGGTGGCAAGGTCGGTATCCTGGTAGCGCAGGCGCTCGGCAAAGAGGTCCTGATCGTAGCCGGGCAGCTCGGGGGCGTCGTGGGCGAGCACCATGCGGAAGCGGAAGGCGCCCACGGCGTCGGAGTCGGCCAGGTGCTGCACGACCTGGCGGACCGACCACTTGCCGGGGCGCTCGGGCGTACCGTCCTGCTCTGGGGTGAGGCCGGCGACCGCCGTGCGCAGGACCGTCGGAGTTTCGGCGAGAAGCTCCATTGGATCGCGCGAGCCGAGGGCGGCAAGGATGGCGGCGACGTACGCGTCGGCCTGGGCGACAGCATCGGGAAAGCTGTTGGCGGATTCGGACATGTTGTGGATCCTATCTCACCGCACCTTGAGCCTTTGCGTAGTGGTCCACGATGAATTGGATGGCATCGACCTCGGGCCCGATCCGCACGTCGGGTGGGATGCCCTCGGCATTGAAGCCGCCCGCGGGGAGGTGCTCAGACCCTCCCAGGGTCGGATAGCCAAGCAACAGTCCGTGGGTGCGGCAGGCGAGCGGCACTATAAGGACGCTCTGGTAGTCGATCGAGCCGCCGCTCCGGTCACCGAACACCGTCACGCGGTCGGACTTCCAGGCGGCCAGCACGAACGCCTCGGCCGCGCTCACTGTTCCACGGTCGATGAGGATCGCGAAGTGCTCGGGCCGCGGGTAGGCTGGGGGATGCGGAGGCGGCGGCTCGGGGGGATTCCCCCACACATCGGCGACCAGCACCTTGCCGGGCTCACGTTGCATGCGCTCGACCAGCGCCTGTAAACGTTTGTGCCACGCCGATCCCGGCTCCATGCTCCCCAGGATGCGCTGAAAGTACGCGATCTGATCGGACGACGAGACCACCGCCTCCTTACCCGAGTAGGCGCGGCGAGGCTGCGTCTTCGCCGATCCATAGAACGGTGCCAGCGGATCGGATGTCTGCGCGCCACCGCCTTCGTTGCCGCGCAGGTCGACGATGATCAGGGGCGCTGCGCGCAGCTTCTCCAGGTGCTCGGCGATCAGCCGCTCGAGCGGCTCGCGGTACTGACCGTCGTGCGATGGCATCGAGACCACCCATGCCCCATTGTCCAGAGGCTTGATCGTCGGGTTGCGCGGGTTCTTGGCGTCGAGCAGCCCGGCGTCGGCGGACCGCAGCGGGTACGCCTTGCCCCACACGGCGGGCGCCATGCGCAGCAGCAGGCCTTTGTAGATCGTCCCCTCGAGGTGATGGAGCGAGTGATCTCCGTAGAAGTAGCGTACGTCAAACGAGCCGTCGGCCCGATGCACGAGCTCGGCCTTGACCTGCCCAGGCTTCCAGGCGCCGCCGCCGCCGGAGAGCACGACTGCGACGAAGTCGCGCCGGGGCGACTGGCGCTCGCGGACGATGCCGAACTTGGCGCTATCGGAATACCAGATGCCCTCGACCGGATCGAGATGTCCGGCGTTGCGGTCGAGGTACGCCCGTACGCTCTCCTCGGTCCACGGCAACGTCTCCGCAGCCGCCGCGAGGCGCGCCTGCTCCTCGGCGGAGGGCTCGAACTGCTCGGAGAGGAAAAGATGCCCGTCGTTGAACTGTTTGACGTAGGGGCGCAGGGTCTGAAAGCAATCCTCATCGGAGGCCGCAGCGGCAGCGCGCCGGATGGCTGCCTTCGACGCCTCGTAGCGAACGCGATCGAGCGTGGGCAGGCCCAGGTGGAAGCCGATGTAGTTGGCCTCGACCGCCCGCACCAGCGAGTCGAATTCCTCGGCACAGCCGCACGCTGGCGGCGCTGTGAGGGCCGCCGTCGGCAGGGCGCCCAGCAGCGCCGCCAGTACGCACGACATCTTGATGAGCATCCGCTTCTCTCCTGTAAGCGTGGCAGCCCAGCCATAATCCCATAGGTGATACGGCCAAGCCCATACGAGGGTTTGTGTATCTCCCTCAGCCAGGCAAAAGCTGGCTCAGCTGAGTTTACGGCGAGGCACCGTAAGGTGACGGCGGCTCAGCTGAGTTGATGGCGGGCCACCGTAAGTTGACGACGGCTCATCGCCGTGGAACTGAGGCGTTTTTCCTGGCGGCGGCTCAGCGCCGGCGTCGGTGGGACAACTTCGGCCGACGACGAGCCGCCGCCGCTGGAGGTGAGGCAACTTCTTCTGACGACGGGGCAACTTGAGTTGAGATGGGCCGCCGCCACTGGAGATGGAGCAACTCAAGGTTAGCTGAGGCGTTTTTCCTGGAGGTGAGCCAACATGAGTTGACGGCGAGCCGTCGTCAACTCATGTTGGCTACTGCCAGGCGAAGCGCGGCTGCTCGAAGTGCGCCACGCGGGTGTCCCGTCCGTGGACGGCCACCTCGGCGAACTGGTGGACGACCGCCGCGGTCGGCGCGTAGAGAATGCCGTTCGGCAGGGTCAGTCCCATCACAGGGCGGCCGCTCTCCGCGCCCGGCTGGAGCACGACCTTTTCCGGGGTCAGCTCCTCGACCGGCAGGAGGTAGACCTCCGCCACTTCCCGCGGATCCGGCCGCAGCGCATCGCCGCTCCCCCAGACCACCACGGGTGTGATCACGAAGCCGGAGCGCGTCGGAAAGTCGTCCAGGCAGCCAAGGATGTACTCCGGCGGGAGAGAGAGGCCGATCTCCTCCTCCAGCTCGCGCAGGGCCGCGGCCTCGGGGGTCTCTCCCGGATCGCGCCGGCCTCCCGGGCAGGCCCACTGTCCACCGTGCCGCCGCAACCCCGCCGCTCGCACCGTGAGGACCACCGCGGCACGCTCCCGGGCATCCGGCACGACCACGACGGCGACAGCCGCGAGGTGGCGCCCGTCGGCGGGGGCGCTCCTCCGCTCGAAGCGGGCCAGGTTGGCGGACAGGGTGGCACGGAGGCCCTCTTCGAAGCGCATGGCGAAAGCGTATACGATTGGCCAAAACCCGGAGACGAAGAGCCATGCTCAGTCGAAAGATCGTCCTGCCGCTCCTCTTTCCATGTTTGCTCTCCGGCTGCGCCAGGAAGGAGCCGATCACCGCCGACTACTACTCGTCGCAGGCCTACCAGAACCGGGAGTTGCTCGGCCAGTCGCTGTTCAAGTCCGACCAAGCGATCCTCTCGAACGAGGAGATCGAGAAGATCCTCGGTGGGAAGATCCAGCTTCCGCGCCAGGCTCACCTCACGGTCCTGCGGCTGGGCTCTTCTTCCGAGATCCTCTCGTGGGCCTTTCTCTCGGGCTCGGCGAACCCGCTGAGCGCCCTCGAAAGCTCGCAGCGCCTGACCCGCGTCTCCTGGCTGCCGTCCCTCCTCATCCCGGAGAAGATGACGGTCCCGCTCCTGCGCGAGGCGGCGGCGCGGTTCCAGGCGGACCTCCTGCTCGTGTACCGGAGCCCGTGCCAGCGCTTCCAGGACTACCGGCTCTTCGGCACCGACAAGGCCAAGACCTACTGCGTCGCAGAGGGCATCCTCCTCGACGTGCGGACTGGGGTGATCCCCTTCTCCACCGTCACCACGGAGGAGGTCCGAGCCCAGGAGGAGAAGTCCGGCGGCGACGTCAGCTTCTACGAGACCATGCAGAAGGCGGAAGCCCAGGCCACGGCCCAGGCTCTCACCAAGTTGGCGCAGCAGCTTTCGGAGTTCTTGGCTGCTGCGCCTTAGGACTTACGGCGCGTACGTAGCGGTATAGCTCCCCGAAGCTGCCGAGAAAACCGCGTAAGCGATCCCCTTGATCGTTTCGATGGTCCAGGTCTCCGGGCTGCCTCCCACGGTGAGGGTCGCGAGGGTTCCGGCTGAGGCCGAAGCGGGGATCATTCCCCGTAGGCCGTTAGATCCCACGGCCGCGTTCACGGTGAAAGTAAGAGTGTTGCCGTTCCAGGCGATCGAACCGAAAGACGAGCCGTTGCGGCCATCGAGCCAAGCCAGCATCTGCTTCGCGGTGACGACCGGCACACCCCTCGCCAGGGCCGAGGCGATGATGGCGTCGGAGCCCGAGGAGCTCGTCGAGTCGGTGTGCATGTTGGCGGTCATCACGCCGTAGAAACCCTGAGTCCCCAGCGCATTGTCGAGCAGGGTGTTGACCGTGAACGGGAACGACTGATCCGATTCGTCGGTCATCTGGGTCGCGGCCTGGTAGACGTCGATTCGGGTGCCGTCCGTGTCCGCGAAGCGCATGGGGATGCCGGAGCCGGTCATGAAGCCGGGGCGGTCGTCCACCCACTCCGGCGGCCAGTAGTAATAGTTGGTGTCGAGACGGATGCCGTTGTCTTTCGAAACCTTTGCCTGCGAGGCCCAGTCGCTCCAGACGATGCAATGCGTGCGGTTCGTGGCCGGCGCGTCGAGCGTCGTGAAAATGGATGCGAAGCTCGCGATCTGCGTGGCGAAGAAGGCCTGCAGGGAGGCTGGCGTCCAGTCCGCGCAGTTGGTGTTGACGTGTACCGCGATCTCGAAGCCGTCGTTTTCGAAAGCCTCGGCGGTGGTTGGTGTGATCGGCGTGTTCGGATAGATGTAGGAAGTCCCTCGCACGCACTCCCAGTCCGCTACGGAGCAGCCCGATGGGCTGGCGAGCTGATAGCTCTGGAAGCGTCCGGTGGTGCCGTTGTTGCCGTGATCGTCTCCGGTCATCAGCACGACCGCCTTCTCTCCGCGCGGGAAGTACCAGAAGCGCGGCAGCGGCTTCGCGGCCATGCTCAGGATCAGGTTTGCGAGCAACCGTTGCTGCTCGTCCGCCTGCGGGATCTGCGCCTTGTCGAGGTTGACCCAGTCCGGGAAAAACAAATCGCTGGAGCGGATCGGCGTGTGGCCGTCGCGCTCCTGGCCTGCCCAGGCCGGATTGCCCTGGCGGGTGTACACGATCGAGCGGGCGAGGTCGTATGTGAACGCCGCGGCCTGACCGCCTGAGGAGCCTACGGAGCGCAGCGTCACGGCCGGGTGCGCCGTGGCTGTCGTGGCATTGGAGTAGAGGGTGGCAAGGGAAGTGGCGCCGTTCAGAGTGTAGTGGTCGGCGGTGCCGTGGTATTGGATCGTCTGGTTGACGATCCCCTGGCTCGGGGCGAGAAGATAGCCCTCGGAAAGGCTGCCCGAGGCGGTCGTGATCCCCAACAATCCCGCGAGCTGCGGATCAGGACGCATGGCGATCAGGTTTCCACCGGCATTCACCCAATCCGTGAGCATCGTGACCTGCGCGCTCGTGAGGGTCGTCTCCCCCAGGATCGCGACGTCGTAGCCGGCCAGGACGGTGGCCGTGACCGTGCCGATCTCCCGGATGGCGTAGTGGTTCAGCCCCTCGGCCAGCAGGATCTCGCCGTAGTAGCGGGTGAACGGGTTGGTGGACTTGCTGATCACCAGCACCGGACCGCCGGGCCCAGCGTCAGGTGACGGCACGGGCGCGGTCACGAGGATGTCATCGAAGTCGATCTGCTTGTTGCTCACGTCAAGCGCGATGGCGCCGGCCGCAAGGGCTGTATCCGTGATCGAGATCGCCTCGGTGCCGTCATAGCTCACCGTAATCTGGCTGCCCTCGAAGGTGAGCTCCAACTCGTGCCAGACCTCGGCCGTGATGGAACCCACGTTGGCGGTGGCGAGGAGCGCGAGCCCCTGGGTGTCGATGTGCCAGGCGGACGTGCGGAAGAGCTTGATCACTCCGTCCCCTGGATAGATCCAGGCGGCGTAGGACTCGCCGGTCGCGGTGTTCAGCCGCCCGCGGATGCCGCCTGGATGGTTCTGGGCCAGGGCCACACGGAACTTCGTCTTCAGGGTGTAGTCGGCCCATGTGGTACTGCCCGCGTAGATCTGCGTGTGCCCGCCGCCGTCGTAGGAGGCGAAGCCGGACGCGGCCGTCCAGCCCGAGAAGAGGCCCAGGGGCGAGGGCGTCCAGTTGGTCAGGTTGTTGGACGAGAAGTCGTCGGCGAAGAGCTGGACGACGGGCGGCGGGGGCGGCGGCGCCGTCACCGTCACGTCGTCGTAGTCGATCGGCTGATTGCTCACGTCCAGGGCCACGGCGCCTGAGGAGTAAGTCGCGTCCGTGATGTCGATCACGGTCGTGCCGTTGAATGAGACCTGGATGCGGGAGCCCTGAAACTTGATCGCGAGCGTGTGGAAGGTGCCGGTCGCAATGCTGACGTTCGCCTCGTCCAGCATGGTGGTAGGCGGCGTGTCGACGTGCCAGACGGAGTTCCGCCAGAGTTTGACCTTGCTTGAGCCGGGATAGATCCAGGCCGCGTAACTGCCGCCGGTCGCGGTGTCGAGCCGGCCGCGGATGCCACCCGGATAGTCGGAGGCATTGGTCACCCGCACCTTCGTCTCCACCGTGTAGTCGGTCCAGCCTGGATTACCCGCGTAGAGCTGGGTGTGGCCGCCACCGTCATAGGACGCCACGCCCGAAGATGCGTCCCAGATACCGCCGACGAGCGGCGAGGCCGTCCAGTTGCGCAGAGGCCGCGGGCTGAAGTCGTCAGCGAACAGGGTCGTCGCGCCCGAGGTCACGAGCACGTCGTCGAAGCTGATCAGCTGATTGCTCACGTCCAGGGCCACGGCTCCCGAGGAAAGGGTGGCGTCGGTCACCTGGATCACGGTCGTGCCATCGTAGATCACCGAGATCTGGCTGCCCTGGAAGTCCAGGGCGAGGGTATGAGTCACGTTGGCAGCGATCGTCGCGGATACATCGGCGAGCAGGGCCAGGCCCCCGGTGTCGATGTTCCACGCCGCGGCGCGGAAGAGCTTGATGCGGCCGGTCCCTGGATAGATCCAGGCGGCGTAGGACTGGCCGGTCGTGACATTGACCCGGCCGCGGATGCCGCCGGGAAAGTCGCTGGCGTTGTTCACCTGGACCTTCGCCTCGACCCGATAGTCGGACCAAGCGGAGCTGCCAGCGTAGAGCTGGGTGTGCCCTCCACCGCTGTACACGGCGGCACCCGAGGAAGCGTTCCAATTGCTGGCGAGGCCCAGGGGTGAGGACGTCCACGAGGCCAGGGGCTTGGGGCCGAAGTCGTCGCTGAACAGCGCCGTCTGGCCGGCCGCGGGAAGGGCAGCCAGAATTGCCGCAAACAGCAGAGCTACAGGGAATCTCAATCTCATGGGACAGTCTCCTTGAAAGAAAAGACGCCCCTTCAAGTAGCAGGAGACGAATAAGCAGTCAAGTTGAAAATTTACAAGAGCGTATAAATCGGGGGCGCAGGCTGCCGCGCCCCCACCCTGTCTACCGAGTCGGGGTCGCCAGGAACGCGGGGCGATCCCCGGTTACCGGATCGAAAGCCCTGCCCGTGATCTCCCCTCGCGCGTTGATGTCCTGGGCCGTCGTGAGAATGCCGTCGTAGCCGGGCGCGACGAGGGTGTTGAGGTCGGTCATGACGCCGTCTTCCCAGAGGAAGGCGCGGCAGTTTCCAGCCGCATCGCACGAGACGCCGACTACCTGACCCCGGTCGTTGATGCCATGAGCTTCGCTGGTCACGTCACCCGGCAGCGTGCCGAGGTCTTGCATGCCGTCACGCCGGGTCCAGAGGAAGGCATGCAGGATGGGGTTGTCGGCATCGCCGCCAGCGCCCGCGAACCCGACGACCTCGCCCCGCTGGTTGATGGCCATCGCCGTGTTCCACCAGGGGAACCCCAGATTACCGAGGTCCGTCACCTTGCCCTTCTCCCAGAGCACCGTGTGAGCAGCGGTGTGCCGTCCGACCGCCTGGTCGCAGGTGCCCGAGATGCCGATTACCTGGCCCCGGTCGTTGATCGCGGTGGCGGCGGTGGAAGTGTCGCCGGGAAGTGGACGGAGCTCCTGGATCTGGTTTTTACCGGGCCCCCAGACGACCGCCCGGAACTGCAGGATCTGGGGCGGTACGCAGGTGGGGTCCTCTACGTCGTTCTCGGCCCAGCCGACGACTTGGCCCCGGTTGTTAACGCCGGTGGCGAATCCGTTGTTGCCGCCCAGCGTAGGAAGCGCCCTCATCTTGCCGTTCTCCCACACGAATCCGAGGCAGGTGAAGCCGGTCGCGGTGGCCGGGGGGAAGAAGGCGGCGCAGCTCCAGTCCTCTCCCAGGGGATCCGGGGTGGCTGTCTGGGAGATGCCCGCGATCAGGCCGCGGTCGTTCTTCACCGGCCAGGTCACGCTGCTGTTGGGGCCTCCGAGCGTGCCGAGGTCCACGGTCTTCTTGCCGGTCCAAAGGGTGGCGTGGCGGGTCTGATTGCCCGCCAGGTTGGAGTATCCCGCTACCCAGCCGCGGTCGTTGATGCTGTTGCCTCGGCTCACCGTACCGCCGAGCGAAGGGAGGTTCGTCACCTTGTATTCGGTGGCGTGGGCACTGCCGGCCAGCAAGGCCGATGCGAGAACTACAGAAGCGATCAGTTTCATACTGCCTCCTTCGGGCTACCTGGCACTCTGCGACAACGCGAGTGCATGGAAAAACCCTAGGGCCTCGCAAATCTGATTGCTCGCCATTTTCGGACGCTGAATCGATCGGAATTCAATGTCCGAATCCGGCGAGACGGAAGCCTGCGAAAAGGTGTAGATTGGTGGCCATGAGCGAGCAGATCGGCTTCCCCGTGTCTTTCCCCCGTCATATCTGCCAGCGCGCGATCGACGCTCGCGACGCGCGCTTCGAAGGTCTTCTCTACGTGGGGATCGTCACGACCCGGATCTACTGCCGGCCGACCTGCCCGTCGCGGCGGGCGAACCCCGACCACCGGCGGTTCTACAGTTCGGCCGCCGCGGCCGAGCACGCGGGGTTCCGGCCCTGCCTGCGCTGCCGTCCGGATCGGATGCCGGTCGACGCGGTATCGCAACTCGCCGCCACGGCCGCGCAGCGCATCGCCGAAGGCGCTCTCAACGACTGCAGCGTGGCGGAGCTGGCCGCGGATCTGGGCGTGAGCGAGCGCCACCTCCGGCGCGCCCTGCAGCGCGAGATGGGAGTTTCACCGGTCGAGCTCGCGAAGACCCACCGCCTGCTGCTCGCCAAACGCCTGCTCGCCGAGACCGCGCTCTCGGTGACCGACATCGCCTTCGCGAGCGGCTTCGAAAGCCTGCGCCGCTTCAACGTCGTGTTCCGCGAGACCTACGGGATGAGCCCCCGCGCGCTGAGAGGGTGCCTCACTCGAGCCGCGCGAGCTGGCGATCGTGGAGACGGGCCAGAAAAAGCTGCGCGGTGATCGCGCCGAGCAGGGCGAGGAACATGTCCCACTGCGTGTCCCAGACGTCGCCCTGGGTGCCGAGGAAGTCGTCCGCGGCCGAGCCCCCGATCACGGCCGCCCACCACTCGAAGAACTCGTAACAGGCGCTGAAGGCCAGGCAGACCGAGCACACCAGGAAAAAGAGCCAGCCACCGGGCCGGAGGGGCGTGCGGCGCAGGAGGATCTCCCTGGCGAGGATCGCAGGCACGAACCCCTGTGCGAAATGGCCGAGCCGGTCGTAGTGGTTGCGGCCCAGGTCGAACAGATCCTGCACCCAGAAGCCGAGCGGCACGCGGGCGTAGGTGTAGTGCCCGCCGAGGATCAGGATCAGGGCATGGATGAAGAGGAGCACGTAGAGCAGCGGCGTGAGCGGAAAGCGCTGCCGGGCCGCGATCAGCAACGGCACGCCGAGGATCACCGGAAAGACCTCCAGCCACCAGGTGGTGCGGTCGTGCGGACCGATACCGGAGACCACCAGGGCCACGGCGGTCAGGCCAAGGAGGAGCGCTTTCAAGGCTGAAGCTGCTTCTTCTGGAAGGCTTCCCAGGCCGCCTCGTCCATGGTTTCGACTCCGGTCAGCTTGAACTTGAAGCTCTTCCAGTCCGGGTTGTCCGGCAGGTCGATCTCGGCGTCCTCGACGTGCTCCTCGGCCTGGTTGACCCAGAGGAAGCCACCTCGGTTGGCGAGGCCCGGGCCGTCGATCCTGTACTTGCGGCAGAGCACGCCCGCGCGCGTCTCCTCCCCCACGTAGGAGACCTCGGCCTCGCCGCGGTAGAGGAAGGTGGGACCCTCGCCGAAGTTGGGATCGGCGATGCCGACCGTGAAGCGGCCCTTGGGGTCCACGAGGTGGCGGAAGGCGAAGCCGAGGCTGGCGAGGTCGAAGTTGTAGATGTGCCAGGGCAGGCGTCCGATCTCCACCGTCTCGGCGGGCTTGCCGAGCATGGGGAGCTCGACCCGGACCCGCTTGCCGCCGTCGAGCGCCGTGAGCGTAGCCATGAGCTTGCGCTGGCCGTCGGCCATGCGGTGCCAGGAGTCGATCTTCCGTACCGAGAAAGCCTGCCAGTCCATGTCCGCGATCACGAGCGCGGCCGGCGGATTGCCGGGATGGAACTTGAACGATTCGATGCGGTCCGCCGCCGCCACCCGGATCGAGACGTGCTCGGGCTGGGTGCCGTCGATGTTCGTCTTCAGGTAGTGGTACACCTTGCCCACCGGTACCTGGGCGGCGTCGTAGCGGAACGCCTCGACTTGAGCAACGGCCGGAAGGCCCCCGAGCGCGAGGAACAGGGCCAGCGCGATCTTCATCTGCTAGGCAAGCCGCAGCAGCGACTCTTCGAGCCGCGGCAGCGCGGCTTCGATCTCTTCCATGGAGACCGCGCCCACGCTCAGGCGGAACCAGCCTTCGTCCTCCTTGGAGCCGAAGGCGTGGAAGTGCACGAGGCCGATGCCCGCCGCTTCCAGCACGTACTTGCGCACCTCGCTGTTCGTACGCAGCTCCGAGCCGTCAGGCGTGCGGCGGCCGAAGGGGTGGATGCGCGCCGTGAGGTAGATGGCGCCCATCGGCGGGATGCTCTCGACCGGGAGGCCGCGCCCCTTCATCGCCTGGAACCCCTCGTGCAGCCGTTCCAGGCGCATCTGCAGTCCGCGCTTGAGCTCGGTCTGGTACTCCCGGATGCCGTCCGTATCGTCGAGCAGGTCCACCGTCGCCACCTGCTCGGCGCGCGGCGCCCAGGCGCCGATATGGCCGAGCACGGCCGACATCCGCGTGATGATGTCCACGGGGCCGACGCCCCAGCCGACGCGCAGGCCCGTGGCTGCGAACGCCTTGCTGATGCCGTCGACGAAGAGCGTGTAGCGCGCCATCTCGGGCAGCAGCTCGACTGGCGTGTAGTGCCGGGTCTCGCCGAAGCAGAGCATCCAGTAAATGTGGTCGTACATCAGGTAGAGCGGCCGCTCGCCGCGGCGCTCCCGCGCCTCGTTCTCTTCCAGGATAGCCTCGCAGACGGCCAGGAGCGTGCCGCGCTCGAACGCGGTGCCGGCGGGGTTCAGAGGGGAGTTGAGGCAGAGCAGCCGCGCTCCGGGGAGCAGCGGGACCAGCGCCTCACGCGTGGGCAGGAAGTGGTCCTCCGCCCTGCAGACCACCGGCACGTTCACGCCGCCGACGAGGTGAACGTAATGGTTGTTGTTCCAGCTCGGCACCGGATAGATCACACGGTCGCCGGGATCGCAGAGCGTACGGAAAATGCAGTAGATGACCGGCCGCGCACCACCGGCGATGAGCACGGAGTCGAGCGGGTACTTGAGCCCGAGCTCGCGCTCATAGAAGCGCATCACGGCCTCGCGCAGCCCCAGGATGCCGGAGGACGGCGGGTAGTTGGTCTCGCCGCGCTCCAGGGCCTTCTGGACACCGGACGCGAGCCGCTCCGGAATGCGGAAGTAGCGGGTGTCGAAGTCGCCGACGGTGAGGTCGCAGATGGTCCTGCCCTCGGCCTTGAGGGCGCGGATCTCACCTGCGATCCGGAGGATCTCCGAGCCGACGAGCCCCGCCGACATTTCCGATACCCGGCGCAGAGGCTCCGGTCCGGCCTCTTTTGCGAGCTCCATGAGATCGATCATCGTCTGAGTTTGCATGGCTGCGACTATATCCGCTCTCACGGCTTCGCAGGCGGCGGCGGAGGATCGTCGACCCAGTCGACGCCCAGCTTCCAGGTGCCGCCCTGCTTCTCCCAGATGCGGAGATAGCCCACTTTGGCGCCCTGCCATTCCGCGGTACCGTAGGTGTAGCCCAGGTCAGCCGCGGCGGAAACACCGCCCCCTTCCGGCGTCGAGGTCATGGAGGCCGGAGCCTTCTCCAGCCCGGCGCGGGCCGCCTCCTTGCCGACATAAGGGAAAGCCCCGCCGCGCATCAGGCGGGCGTCGTCGGCCAAGCGGGCAAGGTAGGCCGCGGAGGTGCCCTTCGCCGTGGCCTGGCCGAGCTCGCGGTCCAGCGCGAGAAGGGCCTGCGTCTCGGCCGCGGTGTCCACCTCGGGCACCTTGGGCACCTTGGGCAGCGCCGACGGTCCTGCTTCGGAGGCTTCGGAGGCTTCGGGGACCTTCCCCACTGGACCTGTCTTTGGCAGCTCGCTGGCTGGCGAGGCCGGCTTGTCGTGACCGATACCGGTGTCGATCAACCAGCGCCAGCTGCCGTCCGCCTGCTTCTTCCAGACGGTCACGAAGTGGCCGTGCCGGACCTCGTCGTTTCCTTTGACCCGGATCTCCGAGGGGCCCGTGGTCCAGCCCATCTCACCCGATCGCGAAATCTCGGCGTGCGAGGGCCCCCAGATCAGGCTGATCGGCGGTTCCGGACGCTCCTTGAGCGACGCCTTGGCCTGGATCGGCATGGGACGGAACATGACCCCGTCGTCGGCGATGAAGGCGAGGAACGACTCCTTGAAGCCCTTCTCAGCCCCGAGCTTGGCGAAGGCGCGCTCGGCAGCCACCATGGCGTCGAGGTCGGCTTGGAGGTTCGGGGGCTGGGCGGCGGCGGGAAGGGGCGCAAAGGACAGCAAGGACGCAAAGGACAGCAAGAGCAGGGTGTTTCTCATCATGGGCCGGAGTATACAGCGAGCTGTTCGCGCAGCCAGCCGTTGCAGCCGTCGATCATCCAGAGCCCGGAGCCGCGGCGCCGGTTCTCCGGCCGGTGCAGCTCCAGCACGTCCCACTCCTCCGCGCCCGGCATGTCCCTGAGCCGGTTGACCAGCGTCGCGCGGCATGGGTCGGCGCCCGGAGAGACCTGGGTCTGCTTCCAGAAGAGGGTCCTGATGAAGAGCCGCGCTTCCCGGTAGGCATCGTCGCGCCCGCGAGGGAGCTCGAATCGGGGCCCGGGGACTACGACGATGTCAGAGTCCTTGCTGGCAAGCTCCCAGAGCCGCCCCGTGAGGCCTCGGTACTGGGCCTCCCTGGGCCACACCTCTCCAGCCGGAATCCGCCACGCGAGCACCAGGACACAGGCTGCCAGCATCGCCGCCTGAACAGCCTTCCGTTCCGAGAGGGACTGCGCGCTCACCGCCACGAGCAGGGCGATTCCGGGATAGCTCAGGTAGGAATACCAAGTGAGTTTGCTGGCCGAGGCCGTGGCCAGGACCGGCGCAGCCAGCGCCCAGACGGCGAGGCACGCGAAGTCATGGCGCGAGGGCCGCCAGCCTCTTCGAAAGGCGAGCCCGCCGGCCACGACCGGCAACAGCAGCAGGGGACCGAAATCGCCGACCGTAGTCTTCAGGTAGTAGCCCGGCCCCTCCAACTTGCCCATCTTCCCCTCGATGCGGTTTGCGTACTGCTGCTGCAGGAGCGTCCTCGCCACCTGGCTCGGCGAGAACTCGGAGCTGAGCACGCCCATCCAGACGAGCCAGGACACCGTCCAGACACCGACGGCCAGCGCCAGAGTGAGGACGAGCCGGGGGGTGCCCCGCCCCGCTCGGCGCGCGGGGAGCTCGGTCGCGAGCAGATAGACCAGGAACACGACCAGCGCGAACGGCGACTTCACCCAGGCGACCGCGCCCAGGAATGCAACCATGCAGGCGAGCATCCAGGGACGGCGACGGCGGCGCCAGAGCTCGAGAGAGACGATCGCCGATGTGACGAGCAGGATCTCGAGCGAGTCGGGAGTGGCGCTGCGGAGGCCGTGCAGCGCCAGGGGATTGGGAGTGAACAGAAAGATCAGTGCAGCCAGGATGCCTGCCATCTCGCCAAAGGCCGCCGCTCCGAAGAGGTAGAGCACGGCCCCGGTCGCAGAGGCGGCGAGCACGCTCGGCAGGCGGGCCGCGAACGGGCTCGGGCCGAGGACTTCGGACGACAGCCGCATCATCCACAAGGAGAGCGGCGGCTTGTTGACGAACAGCGCGCCGTTGCCATACACGGGGAACACGGTGTCCTGGACCATCGACTCCAGGACACCGCTCATGTAGGTGATCTCGTCCGTGTGCAGCGGCGGATGGGCCAGGCGGATCGAAAGCGTAGCGATGCCCACGACAGCCAGAACGATGGCTGTTGCAAGCCGGCGGCGCGAGATCATCCGGTCATGTCCTCGAGCCGCTTCCGAAGCTCGCGCAGATCCCCGGCGAGAACACGGATCTCCTCGGCCCGTGAACCCTGATTCAGACGGGCGACGTACAGCGCCGCCTCACCAGCCGAGAGCGCTCCCCAGGCCGCCGCCGCGGATTCACCGCGTGCGTTCTTGAAACCCTTTTCATGAAGCTCGAGGCCCATCGCCGCGAGAGCGGCGCAATCCCTTGCGATTGCGAGCGGGACCTCGGTCGCCGTCGCCAGCGCCTCGCTCGTGCGGCTCCGCCAGAACTCCTGGAAGGCCGCGGCATCCTCGTCCACGGCCTTGCGCAGGCGCTCGCTCCTCTCCCGCGCCTCATCCAGCAGCCCTTCCGCCTTCGAGTACTTGGCCACGGCCTGGAGCAGGCTGCCGGCGAGGGCTCCCTGGAGGGCCGCGGCGCTGCCGGCACCGGGGACGTTCTTTCCGGCGGCGAAAAGGTCGAGGAGATCTCCGGTCGAAAGGTCCAGGAACGGCATCTCAGAGTTGTCCTCAGAAGAGGCCGACCACCTTGCCGTCGTCACCGATGTCGATCTTCTGGGCCGCGGGCACCTTGGGCAGGCCCGGCATCGTCATGATGTCGCCGCAGATCATGACCACGAACTCGGCGCCCGCGGAGAGGCGCACCTCGCGCACGTTGATCGTATGGTCGGAAGGTGCGTTCCGCAGCTGCGCATCGGTCGAGAAGGAGTACTGCGTCTTGGCCACGCACACGGGGAAATGCCCGTAGCCGCTCTCCTGCAGCCGCGCGATCTGCTCCTTGACCTTGGCATCCGCATTGACGTGCGAGGCGCGATAGATCTTCCTGGAAATCTTTTCGATCTTGTCCCAGAGGGGATCGCTGTCCTCGTAAACGAACTGGAAGCTGGACGGTTGCTCGCAGAGCTCTACTACTACTTTCGCGAGGTCGAGCGCGCCTTTGCCGCCATCGGCCCAGTGCGAGGCCTGGACGGCGGGCACGCCGATCTCCTGCATCCGCGATTCGATCAGAGCCAGCTCCGCGGGAGTGTCGGAAGTAAAGCGATTGATCGCGACCACGCACGAGAGGCCGTAATGTTCCTTTACGTTCTCGACGTGGCGCTCCAGGTTG
This sequence comes from uncultured Holophagales bacterium, assembly GCA_963741305.1. Classification (GTDB taxonomy): domain Bacteria; phylum Acidobacteriota; class Thermoanaerobaculia; order Multivoradales; family UBA5704; genus DATMER01. Next base: position 3,460,213 of record CAVUHL010000003.1, read on the forward strand.
GCAAGCCCCTTCTCCAGCGCGCCGAGATCCTCGCTGGTGATCGTCTTCAGGTCCGCGCCGCCATGGTACTTGAGAGCGCGGACGGTGGCGACGACCACGGCCGCGGCCGGCTTCAGCCCCGCCTTGCGGCACTTGATGTCGACGAACTTCTCGGCCCCAAGGTCGGCGCCGAAGCCGGCCTCGGTGACCACGTAACCGGCGAGCCTCAGCGCGGTGCGCGTGGCGATTACCGAGTTGCAACCGTGAGCGATGTTGGCGAACGGACCGCCGTGGACGAACGCCGGGTTGTTTTCCAGCGTCTGCACCAGGTTGGGCTTGATCGCATCCTTGAGCAGGACGGCCATGGCGCCCTGGTCGCCGAGGTCGCGGGCCGTGATCGGCTTGCGGTCACGGGTTGCAGCCACGACGATGTTGCCCAGGCGCTCCTTGAGGTCGCCGAGCGAGGTCGCGAGGCAGAGGATCGCCATGATCTCGGAGGCTGCGATGATGTCGAAGCCGTCCAGGCGCGGAAAACCATTGCCAGGCCCGCCAAGGCCGACCGTGATCTCGCGCAGTGCGCGGTCGTTCATGTCCATGACCCGGCGCCACGTGATGCGCCGCACGTCCACCGCGGGCTCCTGCCCCCAATGGACATGGTTGTCGAGCAACGCGGACAGCAGGTTGTTGGCAAGGGCGATGGCGTTGAAATCGCCGGTAAAGTGGAGGTTGATGTCCTCCATGGGCACGACTTGCGCGTAGCCGCCGCCCGCGGCCCCGCCCTTCATCCCGAACACGGGTCCGAGCGACGGCTCGCGCAGGCAGATCGCCGCTTTCTTCCCCAATAAATTGAGCGCGTCCCCCAGGCCTACCGTGGTCGTGGTCTTGCCCTCGCCGGCCGGTGTGGGAGTCATGGCCGTCACCAGGATCAGCTTGCCCTCAGGCCGGCCCTCCAGGCTGGCGAGGTAATCGAGCGCGATTTTTGCCTTGGTATGGCCGTAGGGCTCGAGCTGATCCGCGGGAATGCCAAGCTTTTCCGCGATGGCCGGGATGCGCTCGATCCTCGCCTTTTGTGCGATTTCGATGTCCGACATGCTGTGAATCCCTCCTGGCTCAGTTCGTACCTTCCGATGTCAGCCAGCTCCTGGCGTACCTGATGTACTCTGCCATTTCCAGCGTTTGAACATCGCGTTCCGAGTAACCTGACCGCTGAAGCGATATCTCCAGATCGGTTTGAAAACGGTTGTATTGCGTCCAAACCCTGCCCCCTGCGGGGAGAGGCTCTCCAACTGACACGAAGAACCAGTTCCGCAACTCCCGGATCAGGGCTTCGGGGTCATTTTGATGGGCTCGAATGTCGTTGCCCGAAATATCGGACAGGACCTTTCGATATCGGTAGGGTTCTCTCTCCAGGATCAGGCAGAGCTTGGTTTTGTTCCGGGTGTTTCCGTAGTACCTGCAGCCCAGGTCCAGCCCCAGCTCAAAGGGCATGTTGAATCGCGGAAGATCCTCCGGCTTCAATGGCTCCATCCGGGAAAGGTCGTGAATGCTGAAGCGGGAGATCTGAATCAGCTCGCGGATCTTTCCAATCCGGTCCTCTCCGGAATCGGCGCGCTCGGTGGCGATACGGGGCTCGAAACCAAGCTTCAGAAGAGAAAAGACGAGGGCTCTCGCGAGAGGAAGATAATCCTGGTCGAAAGGGCAATTGATGAAGACGTTGCGATCAAACTGTTCTCTTCTCGAATTCATGTAATCCGCGAGGTTCCGTGGCTAACGGACCTGCTTCTTTGCGGCGCCGGAGTCTCGGAAGCTGATCTGCTCCTGCATTCCTCCGTCGCTTCTGTGCACGATCAAGTCGGCCTTGGACTCCCGGGCCAGATCCCGTGCATGTTCGATGGCGTGCGCCTGGTCTGGGAAGGTCTTGCCTCCGTTCCCCTTAGGCTCGTCGATGACGACCCAGTTGCCCCTGGAACGGATGACGTGGATGTTCTTCTCAGACTTCACGCTCTGGAGCGTGGAGATGACTTTCGCGCGGGTTTCCGGATCCGACAGATTCTGCTTGGCCATGTGGCGACCTCCGGTCCCAAGTATACCGCGCGGACGATCCTATTTGCCGGGCAGCACGATCCGACGGCCGTCCACGATCGTTCCAACGGGACGGCCGCGGAGCTTCCAGCCATCGAAGGGAGTGTTCCGCGACTTGCTCCGGAAAGCCGCGGCCCGGATCGTCACCTCTTCTTCAGGGTGAAAAAGGGTGACGTCCGCGGCGCTGCCGGGCCGCAGCGTTCCACCGGGAAGGCCCAGGACGCGGGCAGGACCGGTGGAGAGCAACTCGATCAAACGCTTCAGGCTGATGATGCCGGGATGGACGAGGCGGTCCAGGCAGAGGGAGAGGGTGGTCTCCAATCCGAGGATGCCGAAGGGTGCGAGGCTGAACTCAACGTCCTTTTCGTCCGGATGATGCGGCGCGTGGTCGCTCGCGATGCAATCGACCGCGCCGTCGGCGAGGCCATTGACCAGGGCGTCGCGGTCGCGCTCGGAGCGCAGCGGCGGCTTCATCTTGGTATTGGTAGAAAAGCCGCTCTTTGCCACTTCCTCGTCGGTGAGGATCAGGTGGTGCGGCGCCACTTCGCAGGTGACCCGCAGGCTCTGCGAGCGGGCGCGGCGGACCATGTCCAGGGCACGGGCAGTCGAGAGATGGGCCACGTGATAGCGGCCGCCCGTGTCCTCGGTGAGGATGATGTCGCGCGCGATCATCACGTCCTCTGCCGAGCCGGGGATGCCGGGCAGGCCGAGACGGGTGGACCACTCGCCTTCGTGCATCACGCCCTTGCCAGTGAGGTTCAGATCCTCGGCATGCTGAATGACCGCGACATCGAAGTGCTGGGCATAGAGCAGGGCGCGGCGCATCAGCTCGGCGTTCATGACCGGCCGGCCGTCATCCGACACGGCCACGGCACCGGCGCGGATCATCTCACCGATCTCGGCGATCTCCTCGCCCTTCAGCCCCTTGCTGATGGCGGCGATCGGATGGACGCGGGCGAAGCCATGGCGCCGGGCTTCCAGGAGGATGTGCTCGGTGACCGAGCGGCTGTCGTTGACCGGCTCGGTGTTGGCCATGCAGGCCACGCCCGTGAAGCCGCCGGCCGCCGCGGCCATGGTGCCGGTGCGCACCGTCTCCTTGTACTCCTGGCCCGGCTCGCGCAGATGGATGTGGATGTCGATCAGCCCCGGAGCCACGATCAGGCCAGCGGCATCGATCATCTCGGCGTCTCTACTGTCAATCTGGCCGTCGATCTTCGCGACCGCGCCGTCCTCGATCAGGACGTCCAGCGTCCCATCGAGGTCCTGGCTGGGATCGATCACCCGGCCACCCTGAATGAGTATCCTGCTCACACTCCCTCCCGGTGCACCATCGAGCAGAGATAGAGGACGGCCATGCGTACCGAGACGCCGTGGGTGACCTGCTCCAGGATGACCGAGTAGGGTCCGTCGGCCAGCTCGCTCGCGATCTCGACCCCGCGGTTCATCGGTCCCGGGTGCATGATGATGACGTCCTCCTTGGCCCCCGTGAGGCGCTCGGTGGTGAGGCCGAAGAGCTGGAAGTACTCCCGCACCGAGGGAAAGGCCAGCTTGCCCTGCCGCTCGAGCTGGATGCGCAGCATCATGATCACGTCCGCGTCGCGGATGGCGTCCTGGAGCGTGTGGGCGACCTCGACCCCCATCTTCTCCACCTCGGCGGGCATCATGGTGCGCGGACCGGCGACGACCACGATGGCGCCCATCTTGGTCAGCAGGTGGATGTTGGAGCGGACGACCCGGCTGTGCTCGATGTCGCCGATGATCGCGATGCGCAGGCCGGCGAGCTTGCCCTTGTGGCGGCGGATCGTGAAGGCGTCGAGCAGCGCCTGGGTAGGGTGCTCGTGGGCGCCGTCGCCAGCGTTGATGACCCCCGCCTTGAGCCGCTTCGAAAGCATGTGGGGCGTGCCCGGATAAGCATGCCGGATGACCACGAGGTCGGGCGCCATGGCCTGCAGGTTCATGGCGGTGTCGATCAGGCTCTCCCCTTTTTCCAGGGCGGAGCCGGAGGTCGAGAAGTTCAGGTTGTCGGCGGACAGCCGCTTCTCGGCGATCTCGAAGCTGGAGCGCGTGCGGGTCGAGGCCTCGAAGAAGAGGTTCATGACCGTCTTGCCGCGCAGGGTCGGGACTTTCTTGATGGAGCGCTCGCCGACCTCGGCGAAGGACTCGGCGGTATCCAGGATCAGGGAGATCTCATCCGGGGAAAGCTCGGCGATTCCCAGGAGGTCTTTGCGGTCCCACCGCACCTGCGGATCTGCCATCAGCGGTTCGGGCGCTCCAGGATGCGCACCTGCTCGGTCTCGTCGGTGGAGTGGAAGGAGACCTCGATCACCTCGTACTGGGAGGTCGGGACCATCTTGCCCACGAAGTCGGCCTGGATGGGCAGCTCCCGGTGTCCACGGTCCACCAGCACGGCGAGCTGGACGGCCTTGGGGCGTCCGAAGTCGATGAGCTCGTCCAGGGCGGCGCGCACGGTGCGCCCGGTGTAGAGCACGTCGTCGCAGAGCACCACCACGATGCCGTCGATGGGGAGCGGGAGGTGGGTGCCCTTGACCTGGGGCTGGGCCGCGATGGTCGAGAGGTCGTCGCGGTAGAGGGTGATGTCGAGGGCGCCGAGGGGGACCTTCTGCCCCTCCATGCGCTCGATCTCGGCGGCGATGCGCTCGGCGAGCGGCACGCCGCGGGTACGGATGCCGGCGAGCATCAGTCCGGCAACGCCGCCGTTGCGCTCGACGATCTCGACCGCCATCCGCCGAATGATCCGCGCCATCTCTTGGGCGTCGAGGATCGTGCTCTTCGGCGTCAGGTTCTTGTGCATGTTTTAGGTGGCGCTCCGGGTCCGGGGGATCGTATGGCTGGCAGGCCGGGGTTGTCAATGAAGGGAGGCGTGCTACCCTGACGCCATGGCACGTGCAGAGGCTCGACGGCTCAATCCGGAGCAGGAGGATCAACTGTTCGCGGGTGCGGAGGAGGCGACCAGGTTCTTCATGGGTACATCCGATGTGCAGCATGCCTTGGAGAAGATCGCGCGGCTGCTGGAAGAGGACGGCATCCCCTACGCCATCGTCGGCGCCATGGCGCTGAACGCCTACGGCTATCGCCGCCAGACCGTGGATGTGGACATCCTCCTGACGCCGGCAGGCCTTGACGAGTTCAAGGCGAAGCACCTGGGGCTGGGCTATCTCCCGAAGTTTCCGGACAGCAGGAGCCTTCGCGACACGGAAAACGGAGTCCCGATCGACGTCCTATTGACTGGCGAATATCCCGGCGACGGCCGTCCCAAGCCCGTCGTTTTTCCCGACCCTGCCTTTGCCGCCGTGCGTGGCGAGCGGGTCGCGCTGCTCCCGCTGCTGACGCTGATCGAGCTCAAGCTGGCTTCCGGGATCTCGGCGCCGCACCGGCTGAAGGACCTCGCGGACGTGCTCGAGCTCGTCCGCATCCTCGACCTGCCCGAAGAAACGGCGGAAGAGCTCCATCCCTACGTCCGGGAGAAGTACCGGGAGATCTGGCAGGCCGCTCAGGGAGCAGAGAGAGAATGAGACGGGCTCCAAGCAATACACCTGAACCTTCCCTGTGGCAGCGCAACCGGAGGGAGCTGACGTTCCTGATCCTGTTCGCGGTGCTTCTCGGGGGGAGCTTCACCCTGGTCTCGTTGAACTGGGTCAACGACCATGTCATCGAGCCGTTCACCGGCGGGATCGCCCGGGTGAGCGGAGCGACTCTGGACCTCCTGGGGCAGGATGTCCGCATGCAGGGGACGATCATCCGCGGCAGCCGGTTCGCCGTGAACATCCGCAACGGCTGCAACGGAGTCGAGGCCATGCTGATCTTCCTCGCCGCCGTGCTCGCCTTCCCCGCCCCGTGGCGGGCGCGGCTCCTGGGGCTCGCGGTCGGCGTGGTGGCGATCCAGGCGGTGAACCTGGTGCGCGTTGTCGCCCTTTACCTCACCGGGGCGTACTTCCCTGCCATGTTCGACGCCTCGCACACCGTGGTCTGGCAGACGATCGTGATCCTGTTCAGCGTCCTGCTCTGGATCCTCTGGGCGAACCGGCTTGGAGCCCCCCGCGAGCCTGCGGTTTCATGAGCTGGGCCGGACGGCTGGTCCGCAACGTCCTGCTCTGGACGATCCCCGCCTGGGCCGCCTGGGCGCTGCTCACTCCCGTCTACAACCGGTTCCTGGTGGTCGCGGCCGAGAACCTCCTGCAGATCTCGGAGAGCCCGAACGCGACCGACCTTTATCTGAAGGGGCGGCACGACGCCTACGTCCATCGCCGCGACCTCCCGCCCGCGAAAAGCCTGGTTCACGCGTTCCGGGTGACCGACCTGCACTTCCACCTGGTGCTGCTCGGAGCGCTTTTCCTGGGGGTGCCTGGCGTCCCCTGGAAGAAAAAGCTGGAGAACCTGGGATGGGCCGTGCTGGTGACGGTCTTCTTCGATCTTTTCCTCTGCTTCTTCGTGGTCAAGGCGGCCTACGCAACGAAGCTGGGCGCCTGGAGCCTAGCCCATTACGGCCCCTTTGCCCGCAACGCCTACGGGCTCGTCCGCCACCTGTTCGACCTGCCGTTCAAGCTCGGGCTGCCTCTTCTCCTATGGTCGGGGTTCTACCTGGGCCGGATGATGGAAGAGATCGCGATGCCGGGCAGGCTTTCCCGACGATCGGGAGAAGATTCCCGACGACCGGGAAAGCTTTCCCACTGACCGGGAATCATTTCCAGAGACCGGGAAGGCTTTCCCGATGATCGGGAGAACGTTCCCGGCAACCGGGAGAGCTTTCCCGATGGCCGGGAATCGTTGTCAGAGGCCGGGAAAACTTTCCCGACGACCGGGAGAACATTCCTGGTGACCGGGAGAGCCTTCCCGATGGCCGGGAATCATTGCCAAAGGCCGGGAGGGCTTTCCCGACGACCGGGAGAACATTCCCGGTGACCGGGAGAGCCTTCCCGATGGCCGGGGATCATTGCCAAAGGCCGGGAGGGCTTTCCCGACGGCCGGGAGAACATTCCCGGTGAACGGGAAAGCTCTCCCGATGGCCGGGAATCATTTCCAGAGACCGGGAAGGCTTTCCCGATAACCGGGAGAACGTTCCCGGTGACCGGGAAAGCAGCTTGCCGGTCAGGAGAAGGACCGCGTCGCTAGGCGACGGTTCCCGAGGACGCTATCGGCTCCGCCTGAGGGGGCACGGACAGCATGAAAGCGTCCACCATCTCCCGGACCTCGGGGCTGCTGAGCTTCTCGCGGACGTTCGGGACGGCCAGGAGCTGGTCCAACAGGGTGCGCTGCTCGCGGTCCTGGCGCATGGCCTCACCGTAGGGCACGTTCGTGAACGAGATCAGGGAGTAGAGCGGCGCGTAACGGTCGGGGTAGAGGTCGTTGACCCAGCGCTCCAGCTCTTTGCGCAGCAGGAAGTCGGAGCTGCCCACGAAGTCGCGCAGCTCGTGGAAATGCTCTAGCGCCAGGTCGGCGATGGCATCCGCGTTCGGCTTGCGGCTCGCCTCGAAGTCCCGGAGCGTCTGTCCCCAGTCGCCGCCCGCGGCCTGCAGGCAGTCGTAGAAGACCGAGCAATCCTCGAACCCGCAGTTCGCTCCCTGCCCGTAGGACGGGACGATGGCGTGCGCGGCGTCGCCGATCAGGGCCACCTTTTCGTCATGGACCCAGGGCGCGCAGCGGACGGTGATCATCTTGCTCTCGGGCCGGCCGAAGTAGTCCTCGATCAGGTTCGGGACGTATGGCAACGCGTCCGGGAAGGAGCGGCGGAAGAGCTCCAGGAGGGCCTCCGGCGTCCGGATCGAGGAGAACGAGGGCTCTCCCTCGAAGGGCATGTGGAGGGCGAAGGTGAAGGTACGGTCGCGGTTCGGGAAGCCGATCAGCATGTAGTGGCGCCGCGGCCAGATGTGGATCCCCGCCGGGAGCGCCCAGTCCCCAGAGGCTCCGGGCGGCACCGAGATCTCCTTGTAGGCCTGCTCGAAGAATTCCTGCCGCTGGCGGAAGCCCGGGACGAGCTGCATCGCCGCCCGCACCTTGGAGTTGGCCCCGTCGGCGCCGAACAACCGGTCCGCCTTGAAACGGGTGACCTCGTTGGTGCGCAGGCTCTGGAAGGTGACCTCGGGGGTCTCCAGGTCGACCTCCAGGCACTTCTCCTCGAAGTGGACGTGGATCCCCCGCTGCGCCAGGGCCAGGTCGATCAGCACGTCGTTGAGCTCGTTGCGGGCTACGGAGTGGATGGCTTCGCGGCGGTTGCCATACGGCTGGTAGTCGACCGTGCCGTCCACCGAATGGATATAGCGGCCGTAGCAGGGGACCGAGATCTCCCGCACCCGGTCGCCGGCACCGACGCGGTCCAGGGCGGCGAAGCCGCGCTCGCAGATCGTCAGGTTGATCGACCGGCCCGAGGCGCGGCGCCCCCGGCGCGGGTCCGACTGGCGGTCGAAGAGGTGGACGTCATAGCCCTCGCGGGCAAGAAAGTTCGAAAGCAGGGAACCGACAAGGCCGGCACCGACGACACAGACCCTTTCCACGTTGCAACCTCCCCCAGAATAGATGAAATCAGATGGCCGGATTCTTCCCGGCTTCCTTTAGAGTGCCGAGAGTTCACTCAAAGGTGACAAGCTGCATGCCAGAGCCTCGTCCAGAAAGGCGAGCTGCAGGCGCATCTGGTCCCGGATGGGCATGCCGCGGACCTGGTCATCCCCCAAGAAATCTACCCGCTCCAGCCAGGCGCGGAAGATCGGATCGTCCGGACGGCCGGTGTCCCCCTCGGGTAGGGGACGCAGGAAGAGCGGCATCTCCGAGACGAAGGTGAAGGGGTCCCCTCCCAGGGAGCGAACGTACTCCATGGAGGTGGGCCGGAACCTGGCCGCGGTGGCCGGGTCTCCCCGCTCCTCGAACCAGGCGATCATGGAGCGCGAGTCGGGACGGGTCGAGAACCCCTCGTCGATCCGCCAGAAGCCCTTCTCTCCCCCACGGTCCACGTCGAACAGGCCGTAGCCCAGGGCGCGCACCCGCTCCCGGAGCGAGCGCCGCAGGCCCGCGGTCCGGTCGATCCAGGCTGGCTCGATGAGGAACCAGGGGCCGGGGGCGAAGGCGATGCTGTGGAAGCTGCCGTGCAGAATGAACGGCGCTCCTCCGGCCAGAAAGCCGGCCACGGCCCGGTTCTCGGGGCGCAGGTCTGGAAAGCCGAACTCCATGTCGTCGCCCGGCTTCTCACGCACCGCGTGCCTCAGAAAGAGGCCGAGGTCGAAGACCCCCGCCTGAAGGCCGGGCTCGCTCCAGGCCGCGTTCCGGGCCTCGCCGTCCGGATTGACGTGCGGGACGATGTACCAGGTATGGCGGGTGTCCGGACGGGAGGAGAGATGGCTGACGAGCCGGCGGAGCATGGCCGGCCCTACCGGCTCGTCGGGATGGCATCCACCGATCAGGCTGATGTGGCGGGGCCCCGAGCCCAGCACCGCGCCGAGGATGTCGCGCCCCTCCCGCGAACGGCCTATGGACCGCAGGGGAGGGGGGGCTTCGCAGTCCAGGATCTCTTCGATGGGCAGCATGCAGGAGGAGGATACATCCGCGCCCGGTTTGCGATAGGGTACACGGGAACCTTACGGAGGCTACCCCATGAAAGCTCGAATCACGTTGGCGATCGTCTGCGCCCTGCTCCTGGGTGGCGCTATGGCAGCGCAGGCCCAGGGCCGTATCACCGTCACCAAGATGTACATCACGGGCTGCGAGGAGATGGGCTCCTGTGAGTTCCGGTTGACCTGCGAATCGGGCGGCAAGGAGGTCGAGATGATCCCCGCGGTCATCGCCACCAACCCGGATACCGTCCCGATCAACAAGGTCGTCGAGGTCGCGAAGTACCCGGCCACGGTGAGCTGCACGCTCTTCGAGGACGACGGCTGGTTCGGCGAGTCCTGGGACGAGGCGGCGAAGGGCTCGCTCTCGCTCAAGGGCGGCGGCGACTACGAGCTCAAGCTGGCCAACCCCGAGCAGGCCTCGGTGGTCCTCACCCTGCTCGCGGACAGCATCGAATCGACCTTGACCGCTCCCTCTGCAGCCGTTCCTGCAGGCGGCAAGGTGGTGAAGACGGCTACGCCGCGCCAGTTCCTCGCGATCTTCCGCAAGGAGACCGAGCCCATAGGGCACGCGGTGGTCCTCGGCCTGGAGTGGCCCGCCTTCGAGAAGAAGGCCAAGGAGCTCGCCGCCGACGGGGTCCATCCCACCGACGTCGAGACCTGGGTGGATGGCGGCAAGCGGCTGTGGGGCGGCATCTTCCGCGGCGGCGTCGACGCCTCGAAGATCGTCAACGGCCAGGAGTGGGAGCCTTTCATGGAGCAGTGGACGAAGACCACTGACAACGAGGACCCCGACCAGCAGATGCAGCTCATCGACATGGAGATCTACGCCGAGAAGGGGAAGACCCTCTTCGTCGGCGTCTACCGGACCGGCTCCGAGATGCACTCCCTCTGGGTGGGCCAGGACCGCGGCGATTTCCTCCGCAAGTGGCAGCAGCTCGTCAACCAGCAGCTGCGGTTGATCGACCTGGAGGTCTACAAGGCGGCCGGCGGCAACCGCAACCTCTACGCCGGCGTCTTCATCGAGGCTCCCGGCAGCTATGGCATCTGGACCGGCACCACCTGGGAGCAGTTCCAGCAGAAGCGGGAGCAGAGCGGCAGCGGCCTGTGGGACGTCGAGACCTACATGGAGGACGGCAAGCGGCTCTACGATGGGGCCATCCTCGGCGGCGGCACCACCGAGGAGCTGTCGGGGATGATGGACGGTCCGGCCCTCGTGGCCAAGTGGCGCGAGATGCTCGGTAAGGGTTTCCGCATGATCCACCTGGAGGTGGTCGAGTAGGGGCGGCTCTCGTGGCCGCCCTCCGGAGGGCACCCACAAGAGGTGCCCCTACAGCCCGAGAACCTGGGAATCGATCAGGTCCAGGAGCTCGGGGTCCTTCCCCATCTCGAACTTGCGGGCGAAATCGAAACGGCCTGCCGCGAACCGCGGCAGGTCGTCCTGCGTCAGGGTGCGGGGCCGGCCGTCCCGGTTGCCCGCGAAGTCCACGTAGCGCCGGTTGTCCGGGCATAGCTCGAAACGGCCGCTGTTGACGAGCACCGTCTGCACCATCGCCTCGCAGGGGGCCACCGTGCGCTGGAACCAGCGGACGAGCCGGTCCTCGGAAGAGATCGCCTGCCAGAGGTGCTCGACGCAGGGACGCGACAGGGTCCACCACTGCCAGCCGCCGTAGCAACGGACCGGCCCCTCGAACGGCGTGTGCCGGGACTGCCATCCGACGAACGGACCGTAGGTGAAGTGAAACCGCAGGGGCGAGACCTTGCCCAGGAACCGGACCGCCCTCAGAAGGCTCCTCGTCCCATCCGGAAACCGCCGGTACTGGGGGAAGTACCGCGTCTGCCCCTGACGGGGCTTCCAGGGGCTCTCCTTGCCGAGCAGGTCCCACCAGGTCAGGAAGCCGTGGTACGGAGTCGTGGCCAGCTCCGCCTCGAAGTCGGCCAGCGGCCGGACCGGGTAGTCCTGGCCAGAGAGATAGACCAGCCAGTCGAAGGACCAGCCAGCCAGCTCCTTCAGACCAGCCAGGAGAGGCGACAGGACAGACCACTCGCCGCGCGCTACCCGGTCGCGCCGGACCAGCACCTCCACGCCCTGAAGCTTCCGGAAGGGCGCGGGATCGAGCTCCACCGTCCGCCCGTCGTGCACCACCAGCACCAGCGCCTCCGGAGAGGAACGCTTCACCGTCCGGACGAGGCGGAGCACCTGCTCGGGATCGCAGTGGCTCTGGACCAGGTAGCAACAGGTCATCTGTAGGTTCATTCTAATCCCCTCTTGACAGCCATGAACTACGCCAAGTAAGTTAACGGCGTTCAGTGAACGGTGTTAACAAAAGGAGCGTCGTTTGGGAACCAAGGAACGAAGGGAGCGGGAGAAGGAGGAAATCCGGCAGAAGATCCTCGACGCCGCGCGCGAGCTCTTCGTCCAGGAGGGGTACGACGCGGTCAGCATGCGGAAGATCGCGGAGAAGATCGAGTACTCCCCCACCGCCATCTATCTGCACTTCAAGGACAAGCGGTCGGTACTGATCGCGCTCTGCGACACGGACTTCCTGCGGCTGGCGAGCGAGCTCCAGAAGATCGGCCGCGTCGAGGATCCCGTGGAGCGCATGCGGCAGAGCGGCCGGGCCTACATCCGCTTCGCCCTGGAGCACCCCAACCACTACCGCTGGATGTTCATGACCCCGCACCCTGACCACGGGCCGGACGAGTCGGACATCCGGGTGGGCAACCCCGAGGAGGACGCCTGGGCGTTTCTCCGGGGCACCGTGGCTGAGGCCATCGAGGCCGGCCGGCTCCGCCCGGAGCTTCAGGACGCCGACCTGGTGGCCCAGGCGGTCTGGGGCTCGGTCCACGGCGTGGTCTCGCTGCAGATCGCCAAATGCAACGACCACTGGGTCGACTGGCGCCCGCCCCTGGAAGTCGCCGAGCTGCTCATGGAGGCCGCGCTCCGCGGCATTTTGCGGGAAGGAGTCTGAGGTGGGGGTCGATCTCGCGCGCAAGAACCTGCTGCACGACAAGCTGCGCTTCCTGATCACCGTGTCGGGCGTGGCTTTCGCGGTCACCCTGGTGTTCGTCCAGATGGGCCTCTTCATGGGGCTCCTGGACAACGCCTCGATCACCATCGAGCACATCGACGCCGACCTCTGGGTCACGTCCAAGAACACGCCCAACGTCGACTTCGCCCAGACCTTCCCCGAGACGGCCGTGCAGCGCGTCCGCTCGGTACCAGGTGTAGAACGGGCCGACAACCTGATCGTCTGGTTCATGACGGTGGCCCTCCCCACCGGCGCCAAGGAGGGGACGCTGGTCTACGCCCTGGAGGACTTCAAGCGTTGGAAGTTCCCCTGGAACGTGGTCGAGGGCGACCTGACCGACCTCCGGCGCGGCAACTACCTCTTCCTCGACGAGTCGGCTGAGAAGCGTTTCGGCAAGTTCCGGATCGGCGAGTACAGGGAAGTCATCGGCCACCGCATGAAGATCATCGGCCGCACACGGGACGCCCTGTCCTTCAGCACGACGCCGATCCTCTTCCTCGACTACCGCCGGGCGCAGGAGATGTCTCCCGACGAGCTGTCCGGGAACACGACGTATGTGCTGGTCAAGCTCGCCCCGGGAGCGGACGTGGAAACGGTGCGCCGCGAGATCAAGCGGCGCCTGCGTCACAACGACGTCCACACGCGGGCCGAGTGGGCCGCGCGCTCCCGCCGCTACTGGGTGGAGAGCACCGGCCTCGGGCTGAACCTGGCCATGACGGTGTTCCTCGGCTGCCTGGTCGGCGTCGTGGTCGTGGCGCAGACGCTCTATACCTCGACCATGGAGCACATCAAGGAGTTCGGCACGGTCAAGGCGATCGGCGGCAGCAATTGGGACATCTACAAGATCCTGGGCGAGCAGGCCACGATCGCCGCGATCGTCGGCTTTGCCCTCGGTGGGGTGATGTCCTGGTTCCTCCGCCCGGCCATGGCCAACATCGGCCTCAAACTGATCATTTCGCCCTCCTTCGCCACCACGGTAGGCGTAGGAACGCTGGTGCTGTGCCTTGCCGCCGCCATGATCTCGTTCCGCAAGGTGGCCCGCATCGATCCGGCCCTGGTCTTCAGGGCTTGAGGAGATAGACAAGATGAGCGTCCTGCAGGCTTACGACGTCAAGAAGGTGTTCCAGGAGGGGCGGGAGACCGTCTCCGTGCTCAACGGCGCCAGCCTCCTGGTGGAGCGGGGCGAGGTCGTCGCCCTCGAGGGCCCCTCGGGCTCGGGCAAGACCACCTTCCTCTCGATCCTCGGCTGCATCCTCACCCCGACCTCCGGCCGGGTCGTGGTGGACGGCGAGGAGGTGGACGCGAAGCGCCCCGGCAGGCTGCCGGACATCCGTAAGCGGTCGATCGGGTTCGTCTTCCAGCAGTTCAACCTGTTCCCGGCCCTGACCGCCCTCGAGAACGTGGAGTACGCGCTGAACATCAAGGGAGTGCCCGGCCGCGAGGCCAGGAGAGAAGCGCAGCGGGTCCTCGAAGCCGTGGGCCTCGAGGACCGCCTCCGCTTCCTCCCCCGCGACCTCTCGGGCGGGCAGAAGCAGCGCGTGGCCATCGCCCGCGCCCTGGCCGGCGCGCCGCCCGTGGTCCTGGCGGACGAGCCCACGGCCAACCTCGACTCCCAGGTAGGAATGCAGGTCCTGGAAATGTTCCGCGACCTCGCCAAGCAGGAGAACCGGGCCCTGCTGATCGTCACCCATGACCCCAAGGTCCGGACCATCGCCGACCGGGTGGTACAGATTCGCGACGGCCAGCTGGCCGCTTGAAAGGAAGACTTTCGATGATCGTCACGATTTTCCGCAAGTCGCTGTTGCCCCTGATCGGCGTCCTGCTGACCCTGGTCCTCGTGGGTCAGGTCCGGAACGGGCGCGGCACGGATACCGTCGAAGCCGCGCCGGCTCCCGTGCCTGTCCAGGATGAGCCCCAGAATGAGAGGGTGATCGCAGAGGGCCGCCTCGTGGCCTACCCGGGGGCCGAGGTGGTCGTGGCCACGGAGCTGCCCGGCGTGGTGGTCCGTCTCCTGGTACAAGAGAAGGACCGGGTGCGCAAGGGCCAGGTGATCGCCGAGCTGCGCGCCGACGACCTGCGCGCCGAGCTGGCCGAGGCACGGGCGCGGGTGGACGAGTCCGAGGCCGACATCCGCTTCGCCGAGGTGGACCTCGGCCGCGCCGATCGGCTCCTGGCCGAGAAGGTGGGTACGCAGGAGCTCGCGGACCGCGCCCGGCGCAACCGCGACGCCGCATCCGCCCGGCGGGAGACCGCGCTCGCCTCGGCGAGCCGTCTGCAAGCCGTCCTGGCGAAGATGCGGATCGTGTCGCCCATCAGCGGCGTGGTCATCCTGCGCTCGGTCCAGGCCGGCGAGCACCTCGAAGCCGGCGAACCGCTGGTGACGGTCGCCAACCTCGACCGCACCCGGGTCGAAGCCGAAGTGGACGAGTTCGACGCCGGCCGCGTGGCCCTCGGAGCGACGGTCCGGGTGACGGCCGAGGGCTACGCCGGCCAGTCCTGGCCGGCCCGCATCGAGGAGATCCCCGACGCGGTCATGCCCCGGCGCCTGAAGCCGCAGGACCCCGGCCGGCCGTCGGACACCCGCGTCCTGCTCGTCAAGATCGCTCTCGACGGTAAGACTCCCCTGAAGCTGGGGCAGCGGGTGGAGGTGGAGATCTCGCCGGAAGGTTAGCGCCGGCTGTCGAGGAAACGCCGCACGACGCGGTGGATGCGGTTGGGATCGCCGGCCACGTCCGGGTCGAAGGCGACCCCGATCGTGTCGCCTTCCTTCCAGGTGACGATGCCCGTGACTTCCAGGATCGGCTCCTCGCCCGGGAGCGCCACGGAGAAGCGCACGGGCAGCTTCACATCCCAGCCGGGCGGCCCCCCGCTCAGCCCGATCCCGCCGATCGACAGGTTCTCCAGCTTCACGGGCATCGAGCGGCCGTCCTCCAGGACGATGACGGCGTCGACCCCCAGGCGGATGCGGACGTCCCGCTGCCCTGCCAGGGCGAGGAGGGCGGAGACGTTCATGCCGTGCCGCCGGATCACCTCGGCGCGGAACTTGAGCTCCAGGATCGGGATCTCGGCCATCAGCTCCACGAGGTCGTGCTTCTCGATCCGCAGCAGGACCGAGGGCAGGGTCGTGCGCGCGGAGGCAAAGCGCCGGGACTTGTCGTTAAGCAGGCCCATCTCCCCGAAGTAGCCCCCCTCCTCCAGGCGGGCCAGCACCTGCAGCGGCTTGCCCTTCTCCTCGCGGTACACCGTCACCAGGCCGTCCTTGACGATGTAGAAGGCGTCGACCAGGTCTCCCTCGCGGAAGATGACCCGCTTCGCCGGGCTGTCCTCCTCCCGGATCATCCCTTCGAGCCGCTGGAGCTGGCCGTCCTCCAAGTCAGCGAAGAGCGGAATCCGGCGTAGGAATTGTCTCAGCAAGCGTCCCTCCATGCCTCGGCACCCTCCCCGAGGAAGCCACCGGAGCCGTGCCTTTGAATAGAACCCGTATTCTGTTTCGGATCGAGGAATCCGGCAAGCCCAGATTGCTCGCCGGCTGGGCAGCGGCGGTGAACGGGCGGAAGAGAGGAGCTCTTTGACCTTCTTTGAGGAAGTTTGAGGCTATCTGAGGCCAATCCTGAGGATCTTTTATAGCTTCCTTGTTACTCTCTGTTCACACAAGGCGACAGTGACCGGGTTGCCCTGCAGTCATGAAGTCCTTGAAGTTTTGGAGTCCGGAGGGAAGTTACCTGTAGTTTGTTTTTTTCCGATCATGGGTGTTGAGGTGGTTCAGATCGAGCCCGGGTGTTACCCGGGCTTTTTCTTTTTGTCTTCTACTTCACCGCTTCGCCTTGACGTCCAGCTTGACCGACACCTGGGCCGGAGGGAGCACCCCGGTCAGGTACAGCACCTTGCCGGACTCGGGGATTGCGACTGGCAGCGGGCGGACGCCTCCCACGAGCCCCTGCTTCAGCTCGTCCAGGATCAGATAGGAGCTCTGCTCCTTGGGGACCTCGGCCCGGGATACCGGCGGAGCCGCAGGCTTCCTCTTGCGCGTGAAATCGAGGCTCCCCGCTACCGGTCTATCGTTGAGCGGGATTGTCTCCGTCTGGCCCGTCCTCCGCTCGTCGAGCAACGGCGACTCGGCGGTGACCGTGATCGTCTCTTCAACCCCGGTGTTCAGCGTCATTTCCACGGTGACCGCCCCTCCGCTCACGACGAGGTTCGGATACTCCAGGGTGGCGAAGCCCTCCAGCTGGGCCTCCAGGGTGTACGAGCCGGGCGGGAGGGTGACGAACCGGAATTGACCCTGGGAGTCCGTGATCTGAACCAGGGGATTGAGCCCCCCGGTCAGTGTCATCGCCACCCCGGGGAGAGGCACGCCATCCTCTGACATCACCTTTCCATAAACGGCCGAACTGCCGCCGAGGCCTTGAGCCGAAAAGGACGTCTCCTCATTCGCAATGAACATGATGGTGTGCGCGGGCGACCCCGTCGGCCGCAGATCGCCGGAGCGGAAGCGGTAGCGGTTGCCCTCGGGCAGCAGCACACGCCAGCGGTGCTCCAGCACCGGGACCGTCACCTGCGCCAGCTCCATGCCCAGCTCGGACCTCCCTCCCGGCACCGCCTTCTCCAGCACTGCTACCACCTCCACTACCGTCTCCGCTCCCCCTGCGAACCCGAGAGGGATGGAGAGCCTGCCGCCGCGGTCGAGCGGACGGACCGCCTGGGCTCCGACCCGCGCCGACCAGAGCTGCGCTCCCGCCGGCAGGATCAGGTCCAGCGCCGCACCTGGCCGGGTCACCGGGCCCAGGGTGAAGATGTCGCGGTGCAGCAGGGTGCCGTCGACCGTGAGGAGCGTCGTGGTGTCGCGCATCCGCACCGGCTCGTCCCGGCTCGGAGCCGGCGGCAGGGCCGAGACGGCCAGCCGGGTTCCGGCGACGCCGGAGATCACGGTGTCCGAGAGCCGCCATGCCGCCGCCAGGTCGATCACTTCCAGCGCCTCGGAGAGGGACGCAGGCAGGTCTTCCAGGTCCACTCGCGCCCAAGCCGTTTCAGGCAGCGGCGCAGCCTCGGCCGCGATCGACGAGGCCACGGCCAGGTAGCGGGCGCGCACCTCGAGCCCGGTAGGAAGCGCCGCCGCCAGGGCCGTTCCCTCCGTCAGGACGTCCGCGGACGGCGTCGAGGTCAGGACGAGGTAGCCCGTGCCCTGGAGCTGGCGGTGACGGTGCACGGTCAACTTCCCGTTCTCCACGCTGGGCACGGCCGGCCCCTCGTCGGTTCCCGCCTGCTCTACCTCCACTCCCGGCGGCAGGTCCACGGTGAAGCTCGGCAGGCTCCCCCGCGAAACCTCGTAGAGGATCACGTCGTGCCGGCGCGGCCCTTCCGGCCGGAGTTGGAAGATGGTCAGCGCGACCGCTTGGGCGAGGAGCCGGTCGGCCTCGGCGCTGTCGAAGCGGCGCTTCAGCTCCAACACCTGCACCTCGCCGCGCTTGGAGGCCAGGCGCACCGTGCGGCGCCCGCCCTGCTCCCGGTCTTCGACGACCACCCCGCCCGGAGCGGTCCAGGAAGTCTCGGCCGGCAGGTCGATCTCGGTGACCGAGACCGGGGCGGCAGCGGGGGGGAAGGTCAGACGGCCGATCCCACCCAGGTTCTCCACCGCCGTACGTCCCTGGATCCGGACCTGGTACTTCCCGGGCTCGGGAGCCACGAGGAGCACCCCGCCCCGTCCTCCATTCAGGGCGCTCACTGCCGCGCCCGGCTCGGGGCGGCCGTCCCGCAGAACCTCAACTGTCGCCGGATAGCCCGCCAGGGGGAGGGCCAAGGGCCGGTCCGGATGGCCCTGGACGAGCACCTCGAACTCCGTGGTCACCCTTGCTTCGCCATCCTCAAGGACCGCGGCCACGCGTTGGGACACGATCTCGGCAAGCGGAGCGGCCTGCTGGCGCGCCCGCTCCGTGCGCGTCTTCTGAGCCGCCTCGGCGGCTTCGACAAGTGCCAGGTACTCCTTCAGGGGGAGGACCACCTCGCCGGGCTTCCCCTCCCCTGCCCGCAGGGACGGCGCGAGGAGGACGATCGTCAAACCGATGGGAATCCACCGTTTCAGAACCATTCGAGATCCTCCTTGTCATTCTCGACGCGGACCGCCAGGGGGCCCGGCGTGGGTGAGAGGGCGCTCCAGGCCGCCTGAAGCTGGCAGAAGCCTGGAGGCAGGGGGAAGAGGTTGGAGGAGGTCACTGCTGCTCCGGGCAGCGACAGGACCTGCTTGGCGATCATGTTCGCGGAGAGCACCTCGTTCCTGCGCGCGCTCCGCGCGGCATGGCCCGGAGGTGTCCCGATCGAACCTGCGCGCGTGGTTTCGGCCAGCTTGTATTCGCGGCCACCGGGCAGGATCAGACGGACTTCGACGCGGGCAGCCGGGGCGGAGAGCGCCGGCAGAGGCAGAGAGATATCCCCCTTCCCCTTGGGCAATTGGACCGGCAGGAGACCGGCCAGGTGGATGACCTGAGCGCCTTCACCAGAGGAGAGCGGCACGGCAAGACCGCTCCCGGCAGCTCCGGGGCTCACGGGCTCGCCGTCCCGATGACCGGCGACAAGCTCGAATCCAGGCGGGGGGATGACCACGAGCTGCTGGGCGCCCCGGTTGCGGACCTCCGCCCAGAGCTGGTAGGCGGCGCGGCCCGACTCCCCCACCACTACATCCACGAGCAAGCGGTCCACCTGGGCGGCGAGCACCTCGGTGCGATCGGCCCACTCGGCCCGCCAGCGCGGCGGCCGGGCTGGATCGAGCACGGCCACCAACCCGCCTGGCGCGCCGCGTACGTCATCGGACAATCCGGCAGTCTCGGTCTCGGCCGGAGCCCGCACCGCGCCGGGATCGGTCAGCTCCAGCAGGCCATCCCCTCGAAGCGCCGCCTTGGTGAGGAGGAGCGTCCGGTGGCTGTCGGCCGGGACCAGCAGCGGGCTCACGAATTCCTGAACGGGCGGAGCGGACAGCTCGATCCGTATGGCCAGGGAGGACTCGACCGGCTCCAGAGGTGTGACCACGAGCTGCCCGCTGGTCACGTTCCACCCGGCAATGGGACCCTGAACGGTGACGACCTCGAAACCGGCGGGCAGAGGAACCCGCAGCTCGGGCAGGCGGCCCTGGGCCACGCGCGCCTCGATCCAGCCGTGGACCTCCAGGCGGGTGCGGGAGAGCACGGCGGCCGTTGCCGAGGTGGTTTCGAAGCGCAGCGGGAGCTGGGCGCGCTCGGGTAGGGTACGCCGGCCGCGCAGGATAAACCCGACGGGCTCCGGCGTGGGCGCGGCCACGAAGCTCCAAGACCCTTGGCTCTTCCGGACCAGGCCGGCACCCTGCAGCTCGACCTCCTCGACAGTTTCAGGCGCTTCGATCCGGCCGCGGACGACCGCAGCAGGAGGGAGGCGCAGGCCGAGCTGCCAAGTGGGACGGGTGGCGGTCTCGTCGCGCCGCACGGGCACCACCGACTCCAGGATGACCTGGTGACGCCCGCGTCCCTGGACCTGGAGCGACCATCCGTCGTCCGCTACATTGACACGCCCATCAAGGCCACCAAACTTCGCGGCAATGAACGAGCCGGCCTCGCCCAGAGGCACCTTCTGCCAGCCGTCGGCGAACAGGGTGAGCCCGAGGGTCTGGACGATCCGCGCGCTTTCCCCGTCCGCGGAGATCACGAGGTCGGCCGTCTCGAACGCGAACGGCGCCGGAGGCTTGGGATTCGGCTCGGCCTCGGGATTGGCGCGGTCACGCAGCGCCTCGTACTCGGCCAGCGGCATCGTCACCTGTGCGCCGGCCGCCAGCGCGAGGAAGAGACACATCACACAAAGAAGACTCAGGGGTCTCCGCATCGTTCCGTCCTCCAATCGTTCTGCAGGACGGAAAGGGCAAGAAGGATGCCCGGAAGAGGTAGGTCTTTGGCCTCAACGGCTTACGCCGCGGGAGCCTGTTGACGGGCTGCCGCGGCGTTCAAAACTTTGAAGAGGGCCTCCGACTTTCCGGAGGTGGTTCAAAAGCTTGGATCGGGGGCCAGCTCGCCCTGCAAAGCCTCCTTGCGCTTGCGGGCTTCGATCAGATCGAGCAGCGGTCCGGTCATGCAGGTGGTCGCGAGGGCCATGATGACCATGACGGCGAAGACCTTCTGGGAGAGGATGCCGAGGTCGTAGCCGATGTTGAGCACGACCAGCTCCATGAGGCCGCGTGTGTTCATCAGGGCGCCGATCGAGAAGGAGGCGCGCCAACTCATGCCGGTCCAGCGCGCGGCCAGGGTGCTGCCCCCCAGCTTGCCGGCCACGGCGACGGCGATCACCACGGCGCAGAGCATCCAGCTCGCGGCGTCGTCGAGCAGGCCGATCTGGGTGCGCAGGCCGGTGAAAGCGAAGAAGAGCGGCAGCAGGAGGGTCGACACGAGTATCTCCAGGCGGTCACGGAGCGCAGCCCGGAACGCCGTCTGCGGCGGCGCCACGACGCCGGCCAGGAAGGCGCCGAAGAAGGCGTGGATGCCGATCACCTCGGTGAACCAGGCCGCGGCGAAGGCGAACACCAGAGTGCCCGCCATGATCGTCCGGCCCTGCAGCCGGGTGAAGACGAGGGTGCGGTCGACCCAGGGGCGGACGATCAGGAGCATGAAGCCGACGAAGGCGAGCGCGAGGCCGATGGTGAGGAACGACGGTCCCAGGCCGTTCGAGTTCGCGAGCGCCACGACCACGGCGAGCAGGCACCAGGCCGTGATGTCGTCGACCGCGGCGCAGGCGATCGTGGAGTTGCCGAGCGGGGTCTTCGTAAGGCCGCGCTCCTCCAGGATGCGGGCGAGCACGGGGAAGGCCGTGATGCTCATGGCGACTCCCATGAACAGGGCGAACGACGAGAACGCCACGCCCGCGGGCGCCTGCGAGCGGTAGAGGAACAGCGAGAGCCCCACCCCCAGGAGCATCGGCAGGAGGATGCCCGCGTGGCTGACCAGCACGGCCGAGTGCGCCTTGCTGCGCAGGTGCCGGAGGTCGAAGTCCATGCCCACCAGGAACATGAACAGGATGACCCCGACCTGGCTGAGCAGCTTCAGCGTGCCGAGGGAGGATGCCGGGAAGAGGAAGCCGAGCGCATCGGGGAACAGAAAGCCGAGCAGGGAGGGGCCGAGCAGGATGCCGGCCAGCATCTCGCCGATCACGGCCGGCTGTCCCATGCGCCGGAAGAGCGTCCCGGCGAGCCGCGCCGCGACCACGATCACGACGATCTGGAGCAGCAGGCGGCTCAGCGGGTCGGCCAGGGTCTCGCGGAGGCCGGAGGTCAGCTCGGTGGCCGCCGCTTCGTGCGTTACGGCGACCGGCGCCTGAAGCCTCGCGCCGAAGCTCAGGAGCACCAGGAGACCCACGACCGACACGCCAACCAGAATGGAGTAAGAAAGCAAGTGCTTGCGCATGAACGGCCCCTCCCCAATAAGATAATAGACCTACAAGCTTCGGTTCTAGAGTGCAGTCCGGGAGCCCAGGCGGGACAGATTGCCCTAAGCCACTTGCCCTCGCGGGGCAGGCGAGGCCTCCGACTCCGCCGGGGTGAGAGGCAGCGTAACCGTGAACGCCGCGCCGCCTTCGGGGGCCGCAGTCTCGACGTGGATCTCGCCGCCGTGCGCCTTGACCAGGTTGCGCACGGTGACCAGGCCAAGGCCGGTCCCGTGCTTCTTGCCGGTCGTCGCGAACGGCTCGAAGAGATGGCCGGCAACCTCCTCTGGGATGCCGGGGCCCGTATCCGCGACCCGGATCGCCAGGAGGTCCCCATCCTCCACCCAGGCCCGGAGGAAGACCCGCCGGCCCCCCGTACCCGTTAAAACCGCCTCGCGGGCGTTCCTCAGGAGGTTCTCCAACACCCGCTGAATCCGGTCCCGGTCCAACGTGATTTTCAGGTCCTCGCCCAGCTTGAGGTGGATCTCCGTGGCGATCCCCCGCTCCTCCAGGTCGCCGGCCAGCGGGGCCAGCGTCTCGTCGAGGAAGCGGCGGGCCGGCAGCGTCTCCAGCATCAGCTTCGGCGTGCCGCCCCGGGCGAAGTCCAGGATCTCCTCGATCATCCGCCGCAGCCGGTCCGACGCGGCCTGCACCTGCTCCAGCTCCTCCGCGATGACGCTCTCGCCGCCGCGCACCGCCAGCCGGTGCGCCAGGTCCACATAGCCCACGAGGAGGGTCAGCGGGTTGCGCAGGTCGTGCACCACGGAGCTGGTCATCTGCCCGATCGCCACCAGGCGGCTCTCGCGCTCGTGGAGCTGGCGCTCGATCTCCCGCGCCCGCAAATGCGCTGCGATGCGGGCCTCCAGCTCGCGCAGGGCGAACGGCTTGACCACGTAATCGTCCGCCCCTACCTCCAACCCCTCCACCACGGCCTCGGAGCCCGCCCGCGCCGTCAACAGGATCACCGGCACGGCGGCCAGGCTGGGATCGGCGCGCAGCCGCCGGCAAAGCTCATGGCCGTCCATGCCCGGCATCATCACGTCCGAGACGATCAGGTCGGGCGCCGTCCGCCGGGCCGCCGCGAGGCCGGCGTTGCCGTCCTTCGCCTCCTCCACCTGGTAACGGCTGGAGAGGCGCTGGGCAACGAAGCTCCGCAGCTCCTCGTTGTCCTCCACCAGGAGGACCCGCGGCGCTCCCGCTGGAGGCTGCGGCCGGACCTGGGGGGCGTCCCCAGTGAAGCGCGGCAGCTCCACGTCGGCGAGGAGGGTCTCGCGCCGGGTGCGCCGGGCGTACTCGCGCGCGGTCAGGGCCTCGGCGCGGGCGAGGGCGAGCTGATCTTCCCGGCGCCGCGGCTGGCGGCGGCGCTCGGACTGGGCCCGCGCCTCGCGGGGGAGCTCCACGCGGAACCGCGATCCCCGGCCGGGCTCGCTCCGCACCAGCACGTCGCCGCCATGGAGCCGCGCCAGCTCCCGCGAGAGGGCCAGACCCAGCCCCGTGCCGGACGACGTCCCCTCCACCTGGTGAAAACGGTGGAAGATGCGCTCCATCTCTCCGCTCGGGATACCCGGGCCGGTGTCCTCCACCTCGAAGGCCACCCAGCCCTCATCTGAGGGGATAGCCCTCACCGCCACCCGCCCGCCCATGGGGGTGAACTTGAGCGCGTTCGAGATGAGGTTCGACGCGATGATCTCCAGCTTCTCCGGATCGAACGTGCCGTCCGGCAGGCTGTCGAGCTTCTCGGAGGCCAGCTCGATCCCACGGCGCTCGGCGAGCGGGACCGCGGCCTCGACCAGCTCGGACAGCAGCGTCCCCAGGTTCCCTTCCTCCGGCTCCAGCCGCAGCCGGCCCGACTCCAGCCGGGCGCTCTCCAGCAGCGCGTCCACCTGCCGCAGGAGCCGGTGAGCGTTGGTGATCATCGATTGGAGAAGCCTCTGGCGCTCGGGATCGCCGGCCTCGCCGAGCAGCGTCTCCAACGGGCCGAGGAGCAGGGTCAGCGGGGTGCGCAGCTCGTGGGTGACGTTGGCGAAGAAGCGGCTCTTGGCGCGGTCCAGCTCCTTGAGCTCCTCGTTCGCCGTCTCCAGGCGCAGCCGGAGAGAGAGGTCGCGGCGCCGGGTGCGCCGGCTCGACAGCGTCGCAAGCCAGGTGAAGACGCCCGAGGCGGTCAGAAAGAACAGCGGCCCCACCATCTCGCGTGATGGCGGATGCGCCGCCAGGTTGATCGCCAGGTCCGTGCCGATGATCAGGCTGCTCAGGAGCGCCGCCGCGCCCAGCTCCCAGGGCAGGAAGAAGCCGATCACGAAGAGGACGATCATGTTGCCGGCAAAGTAGTTGCCGGCATACCCCCCGAGCTGGCTGGACATGATCGAGATGCCGGCCACCGAGGCCAGCGCCGAGGCCATGACGAGGGGCTGGGCCAGGCGCCCGGCGTGCCGGGAGTACACCGTGGCCAGCGAGATCAGGTAGAGGACACACACCGCGGCCCGGATCTGCAGGAACCGCCAGGCCATCTCCGGCGCCATCACCAGGTCGAGGAACCAGAAGGCCGGGTAGAGGACGAGGGTGACCTTGAGGAGGAAGCGGGCGCGCTCCAGGAAGAGCTGCCGCGTCTCCTCCCGGAAAGTTGCATCGAACCCGGCGAGGCGGGGGGAGCGCCGCGAGTCCAGATCCGGATGCGCCAATCTACTTCTCTGCCCGCACCAGGATCGCGGTGGGCGGCGAACCAAAGGCGTGGAAGGCGTGGACCCGGGCGAAGCCGGCCTCGCTCACCAGGGCGGTCAGCGCCGCCCGGTCCAGGAAGCGGAACCGTCCGTCCTCCTCCAGCTCGATCAACCGGCTGACCATGTCTCCATAGTGCCGCAACGCCTCCATTTTGCGCCCGGCCTGCGCATCCCCCTCTTCCGCCTGCTTCGCCAGGATCTCCACCCCCTCGCTGTACAGCTTCGAAGGATCGAAGTTCGGCAGGATCGAGGAGATCACCAGAGTGCCCCCGGGCCGCAGCAGCCGGTGCATCTCGCGCAGCGTGGCGAGCGGGTCATAGAGGTACGGCACGACGAGCGAGCAGCCGATCCGATGAAAGGCGCCGTCGGGGAAGTCGAGCTGGAGGCGGGCCGTGGAATCGCCGAAGCGCAGGTGCTGGAAGCGGAGGTCGCGCGCCGAGCCCGCGAGGGCCACACCGGGCCGCAGATCCTCGGCCACCGTCCGCCCCAGCAGGAAGCGGGCGGCACGGCCGAGCTCCAGCACCACCTCGGCCTCGTGCTCGTCGAGCTCCGGGCAGAGCTCCCGCATGCGGGCCGTCCCCTCGGGAGCCCCGCGCAGGACCGCGTGCATCTCCTTGCCATAGCGCGCCGCGACCTTGCGGGCGGTCGCGAGGGTCAGCCCCTCCACCCGCTCCACCAGCCCCTCGATCCCGTGCAGCCGGCCGTTCAGGAAGTCGGCCACGGCGGCGAAGCGGGAGACCTCCAGGTCCACCACCATCCCGCGGCAGACAGGGGCTTCCATGCCCCGCGCCGCGAACCAGGCGCGGACCTTCTCCGCGGTGCGCTCGACCCCCGCGGGTACGAGATCGACATAGGTGATCGAAGCAGGCCCTCCGAAGGAGGTACTGCCGTCGAGCATGGCGAGGGCCAGATTGCCGGTGCCGCAGCCGAAGTCGGCGATGTCCTCGCCCGGCTGCGGATCGAGCAACTCCACCTGCCTTGTCAGAAACCGCGGGTACTCCGGATGCTCCAGGAGGATGTCGTAGCCGACCTCGTCGCCGGGGGCGCCGAGCAGGTGCTCCTTCCAGAACTCCTCGGCATTGCCCAGCTCCATGCGCCGCACCCGCGACCACTCGGCCTCGCTCTGGCGGGCGAAGCGGGCGAGGTCCGGATCGCGCGCCGGCCGGTCCAGGCGGAACAGGTGCTTCGAAATCGACTCGCTCACCAGCTTGAACAGCTCGATCGCCTCGGCCCCGGTCTTGAGCACATGGCCCGTGGCGCACTCGAACACCTCGCGCACGCCGCCGCCGGGTGCGTCGAGCATCGCCCGCACCCGCGAGCGCGTCACCCAACAATCGTACGTCCCCAGGATCCAGACCACCGGGACCTCGATGCGCGACAGGTCGCGCCGGGCATCCTCCAGAAACGCGATGCCGGATTCCATGGCCTGGCCATAGAGCGAGCTGCCGCGGATAGGCCGGCCATGGATCAGGATCGTCTCCGGCCCCTCGCCCTTGCGGTACGCGTCGAACAGATCCATCCCGGCGAGGTAATTGCGCATCACATCCTGCGCGTCCGGGCAGCCGAAGGGAGCGACCCAGAGGTCGACCGGCGCGGAGCGCGGGTCGAGCACGATCTTGCGCCCCGGAATCGCCGAGAGCGAGACGCTCACCAGCACCCGCTTCGCCGGCCGGAAGCGCCGCTCCAGGTACTGGAGCGAGGCCTCGATGTCGTTGCCCAGGTGGCCGAACGTCCAGTTGTAATAGGGGCGCCCCTCGGCCACGAGGCGCGGGTCCATGGCGCTCTCGCCCACGATGTAAGAGGCATCGAAGCGCAGCACCGCGACCTTCTTCCCGTCCCGTCCGAGGTCGTCGACGATGGTCCGTGCCAGGAGGCCGAACACTTCCTTGCGCTTGAGGATGGCCGGGGCGATGACCACGGTGACGTCGGGCCGGGCATCCGGGTCCGACGTGTCGAAGTTGGCATCCACGATCCCGGCGACCGTCTGGCCTGAGCGGTTTCGGTAGCGCACCACTTCGACGCCGTCCGCCGTCCGCCGATCGGGCCCGCGCAGGAAGCTGGCCACCTTGCCCCCAACGAAGGAAACGGTACGCGTGATGCGGGAAGTGAGGCCGCCCTCGAGCTTGTGGCGCTTCAGCTCCTGGAACGTGTCGCGGTCCACCTCGCCGCCGAAGCGGAGGCCGGCGCGGAGCGAGCCGTCGTCCACCGGCGCCACGTAGCGCACGGTCGCTCCGGGCACGCGGCGGCGCTCGGTTCCCAGCTCGATCGTGAACGGCGGCAGATGAGTGCCGGGGATCCACGCCGCGTGATCGGGCAGCCGCACCGACGCGCCGCCCTCCCCCAGGTCCAGAAGGGGAAAACGGAGCCGGCCGCCTGGAGCATGCGGAGCCACGAGCTCGCACCAGGCGTTGTCCGGCCGCGCCGAGCGGCGCTCGGTCCGGCGCTCGGTGAGATAGATCCGCTCCGGCATGAGCAGCAACGGCCGCTCTCCGTGCTCGGCCACGATCGCCTCGAAGGCGTAATGGAGCGGCGGATCGGAAAAGGCCAGGTAGACCACGCGGTCCACGAGGAGCATGAGATCCAGCCGAAGGAGGTCAGCCGATTCCTCGTCCGGAGGTCCCGACTCGAACGACAGCAGGCGGCAGGTCCGGGGCTTGAACCCGCGTCCAGGCAGCACCGCGGTCATGGGGAGCGACCGCTCCACCGCCGAGCGCAGGATAGCCTCCACTGCCGAGCGCTCGCCCATGGGGAGGAGATTGCCGGAGATCACGTCGCCGAGCGTGCGCTGCACGCGGACGATGGCCTCGTCCATCTCATAGAAGCCGGCATAGCCGCGCAGGCGGGAACGGTCGCGGGCCGAGACCTCCTCGAACCGTACGCCGACGCCGTCGGGGGTGATTCGGACGATGCGGGCGGTGAGCTCGATGGGCTGCGGATCGGCCGGAATTTCCAGGCTCAAGCGCAGGCTGAGGCGCGCCCGCTCGTCGAGGCCGGCACCGCTGGCATTGCGCAGAAAGGCGCCATCGGCCGAGAGGTCGGTCGCGGTGATCCCTGCACCGGAGGGCCCTTCTCCAAGGGCAGGCCCTTCGAACAGGCGGACGCGAGCGAGAGTCCGTCGCCGCGGAGAGATCCGGCCATCGCTCGACCGGCCCGACTCCCAGCGGACGGAGCTCTCTTTTTCCAAGATCTCCATCCCACCCCCCTCAACGCGAAAAAACGGGACTCAGCGCCCCGAAAACAGAGAACCGGACCTGGGAAGGTCCACGATCCGGAAGATGCCCGAAGCCGCATCGGTGAGCCGGCCCCGGATATCCTCGAAGTGCCCGTGGCAAGCCAGAAAGGCGTCCACCAGCACCGGATCGAAATGCGCGCCGCGGTCGGCTTCGATGCGCCGCACCGCCTCGTCGTGCTTGAACGGCGCCTTGTATGGCCGCCGGCTGGTGATCGCATCATAGGCGTCGGCGACCGCCACGATGCGGGCGGCGAGGGGGATCTCGTCCCCGGAGAGGCCGTACGGGTAGCCCCCTCCGTCCCACCGCTCGTGATGGCTGTACGCGATCTCCATCCCCATGGACAGGAACGTGTTGCCCCGGAACTGCTCGACCACGGAGCGCAGCGTATCCCCGCCGATCTCGGGGTGGCGCCGCATGATCCCCCGCTCCTCCTCGTTCAAGGGTCCCTCCTTGAGCAGGATCGAATCGGGGATGCCCACTTTGCCGATGTCATGAAGGGGGCTCGATTTGAATAAGTGCTCCACGAAGGCCGTTCCGATACTCCCCGCGTAAGGCCCCTCGATCAGCTCCTCGGCAAGGCGGCGGCTGTAGGCCGCCATGCGCTCCAGGTGCTGGCCCGTGCCGTGGTCGCGCGACTCGGCGAGCTTGGCCAGGGTGAGCAGGGCGATGTCGCGGGTCTGGCGGATCTCGACGGTCTGCTCGAGCACCATGCGCTCGAGGTTGATCTGGTACTCCTCGTTCTGGATGATGAGCCGGGCGCGCTCCAGGGCGCGCTCGACCGTGTTGAGGAGATCGTCGGGATCGAACGGCTTGACGATGTAGTCGTAGGCCCCTTCGCGCAGGCATTGGCGCACGGTCTCCAGGGTCTGGAGGCCGGTGACCATGACGACCTGGATGTTGGGATCGAGCTCCTTGAGGCGCTTGAGCAGCTCGACGCCGGAGAGCCCGGGCATCTCGATATCGGACAGCACGAGGGCGGGCCGGGGTTCCTCGACGGCCAAAGCCATGGCTTCGACCGCATCGCGCGCCTCCAGGATTTCATAGGGAAGGCACGCGAGATGGGCCCGCAGGAGCCGGCGAACACCAGGCTCGTCGTCGACGATGACGATCCGTTCTCTCACGGCATTTCGGAGACGAGTTGGGCCTCGGTACCCCGGGCTGGCTTTGGGATGGGCTTCCGCCATGCGGATTTCACCACCACTACGCCCGCAGGTCCCGGACTCCGCCGGTCCCGGCGAGGGACTACCTACACCTCAACAACTGAAGGGGATTGTAGCATCAGGAGGGCAAACCCCCGCTAACATTGGCGAATTCCTACCTGTTCAGAGGCTGTGTTGAGAGGTCAGCCCCCCATCGGGCCCCGTAGAGACGTCCCCAGTACGCTGGCACGATCCGACCGGGTGTACAGGGTCGGGGCGTCTTCCCACGGCAGGCCCGTCCACCCCGGCGGCCCGACCCACCCCAATACTGCTGAATACCGCGGGCATGACAAGGCCGATCCGGAAATTCCGCCTGGGTGAGGAGCCGGACGACGACTCTCCGCAACAACCACTGCCAAGGAACGGCTGGAGATGATGTGGCCCATGACCGTCGACGCCTGGACCCTGGCCGGCAAGAAAATCCCGGATTACCCCCGTGACAAGACCCCTGTCCGCGTGATCCGCCGCGGAAAGGACGATCCACGCTGAACAAGGATTTCCGGGACATCCTGGCTGCTCTCCAGACCGAGGGCGCCGCCTTCCTCGTCGTCGGAGCCCACGCTCTCGCAGTTCACGGGATGGCCCGTGACTCGAAGCGGACGGTCCGGTTTGCGGAGCGAGCATCCTGGGAACGGATTTGCATGGTTCGGAACGCCGCCCGAGCGACCCCGGTCCCGTTGCGGCCGGTTCCACCCGCGGCGCGGATGTCCAAACCCGCCATTCGGACGGTTCAACCCGCCGGTTGGATCGTTCAACCCGCCATTCGGACGGTTGAAATGGGGAAGCGGACGGTTCAACCCGCCATCTGGACGATTCCGCTCCCCGGTTGAACCGTCCATTTCGCCATTCGGACGGTTAAACCGGCGGTTTGGACGGTTCAACCCGTGGGTTGGGCCGCCCACTTCCCTTCGCGAACCGTCCAAACCGCGCCCTGGACTCTCTAGGTTCCGCGATAGACTCCCCGCGACATGACCTCAAAAGCCGCCGCCTTCTTCGCGAGCACAGAGCTCGCCGCGCGCATCGAGCGTGCGGAGAGCCAATTCGTCCTTTCGGGCGCTGAGGCCGTGCGCCGGCGCAATCCCGAGGTTCTGACCATCCCAGCGTTCCGACGGACGAGGAGTTTCCGCGCGAGGTGCTCGAACGGGTGATGAGCGACCTTGCGAGCGCGTCCGGCTTCTCTCGGTATCTGGCTCGGCGCGGCAGCGAGATCGCGGGCGGGGGCAGCCTGTGCATGGGGGACGGCGTGGCGCTGCTTTGCGGCGCGGCTACCCTGCCCGCCCATCGCAGAAAAGGTGTGCAGACCGCGCTCCTGCTCTCTCGGCTCGACCTCGCCCGGGATGCCGGGTGCGACGTCGCAGTGGTGACCACCCAGCCGGGCTCGAAGTCGCAGGAAAACGTGCAGCGCCAGGGTTTCCAGCTCCTCTACACCCGCGCCGTGCTGATCCGCGAGCGATGACCGCTCTGCTGCGCTGGATGCTGCGCATCACCGCCGTCATCGGGCTCTTGTTCCTCGCCCTATTGCTCTTCATGTGGTTCCTTCGGGAGTCCGAGTCCATGAGCAGCAGTGATTTGCCGGGCCCCGCTCTGTGGCCGACCGCGGCGTTCTCTGCGGTGAGCCTGGTCTGGATCCTGGTTCCGGTTCTCGGCCTGATTGCGCTGCGGAAGCAGTGGCGGGTACCCGCGAAGGCCTTCCTGGTGTTCGCCTCGATCCTTCCGCTCGCTAGCCTGCTGATCATGATGACCGCTTTGCGCGAGGAGTTGAGCACCCTCGGGCTCAACGGGCTGGTGCTCGGGGTCCCGGCCTGGTGGTGGGTGATCTGCCTGCTCGCCTCGACCACGCCTGTGCTGCGAGAGATGGGACTCGTGCCACGGCTGTGGGAGCGCGCGATTCCCGGTGTCACCCTCGCGGCGGCTGGTGCCATGTTTGCCGCGGTCTCGTGGTGCAGAGTCGAATGCACCTCCCCAGCGGACGAAGCCCTGGCATCTTTGCGCCCCGGCATGCAGTGGAGGGAGGTCATGCAGACCTCCGCCAAGCTCTGCCGGGCTTCGCGGTCCGATGTGTCCGCCGGAGTGATGTGGCTACGCTGCCAGCCCACTCCCCCATTCGCCTGCTCACCCACTCTCGTGCCGTCGATCGAGCTCAAGTTCCAGACGGGCGGCAAGCTCGTCTGGTGGCGCGAGCGGATGCTGTGGCTCCCAGGAAGATGATGACGACGATACTGCCGGCCCTCACCTGGTCAGGCATCCTGCTGCGCTGGATGCTGCGCATCACCGCCGCCTTCGGGCTCTTGTCCCTCGCCGGAGCGATCTGGCTCTGGCTCGCTCCGGTGTTAAGGGGCAACGATCTTCCGGGCATCGGTTCGGGGCTGATTCCGGTTTTCCTCGGATCAGGCCTGATCTACACCCTGGTTCCGGCTCTCGGCCTGACCGCGTTGCGGAAGCAGTGGGCAATGCCGGCGAGGCTCTTCCTGGTGCTTGTCTCGGTCCTTCCGGTCGCTACCCTGCTGATCATGATGGCCGACGTGCGCGAGGAGGCGAGCGCCTCCGAGCTCAACTGGGCGGTGATCCTGATCCCGGCCTGGTGGTGGGCGGTCTGCCTGCTCGCCTCGACCACGCCTGCGCTGCGGGCCATGGGCCTTGTGCCACGGCTCTGGGAACGCGCGATTCATGGCATCGCCCTCGCGGCGGCCGGTGCCGTGGTGATCATGGTCGCGTGGTGCAATATCGAATGCGACTCTCCCGCGGAGGACGCATTGGCGTCGTTGCGCCCCGGCATGACCTGGGCCGAAGTCGTCAAGACCTCGGCCAAGATCTGCAAGATGTCGAAGGCTGAAGTGTACGCGGGCGTGATGTGGCTGCGCTGCCAGCCCACCGCCCCATCCGTCTGCGCCGGCGCACCCACTCTCGCGACGGCGATCGAGCTCAGGTTCCAGAACGACGAGCTCCTCTGGTGGCGGGAGCGGGTGCGGCTGGTCGGCTTCGCGCCGCGCTAGATCTAGCTCGACTTCGGCGCGAGGAAGGGCGTACCTTCCCTCTCCAGACTGATCAGCACCTGGTCGAGGACCGCTTCCAGCTCGGCGTCGGTTGCGGCTCCCTGGGCGGGATCCAACTCGGGAATCAGGTTCGCGGCTTCGATGCACGCCGGGCCACTGCACTCGCGGAAGCTCGTCGCCACGTGGCCCAGGGCAGCGTGCCGCGCGGCGGCGTGGAGATTCGCACGAAGGGTTTCCAGGAAGAGGCCGTTGGCAGCGGCCTGGACCTCGGGCAGCGGAGCGGTCCGGAAGGGAGCGTGCTCGGCTTCGAACGCCGGAAGGTTGCCGAGGAAACGAAGGGCCGATGTGGAGAGGCTCTGCTGCATGTTCGTGCTCCTTTTGTTGTCGAGATCTTAAGGAATTGCACGAAAGCCCACGACGCCCGTCAAGGCGGGACGCTCAACATGCCGGGGTAGTGCGGCGGCCTACCCGTCGGGGTAGCCCGCCGTCCTCCCCGATTCGTCAGGGCTGCTTGGCTGCGGTGAAGATGTCCTCGAGCGTGTTGAACAGCTCGCCGGGCGTCCCAGGCCGCAGAGGCGCGCCCGTTCCCCCGTTGACGGCCATGCAGTCGAGCTGCGAGAGGGCCGCCGGGTCGGAGCCGAGGCCCACCGCGAAGGTCTCGACGCCCTGCTGGCTGTGAAGCGCGGCCACCGTCGCGCAGGGGTCCACGCTGCAGGTGTCGACGCCTTCATCGGTGAGGACCACCAGGACCTTCCTGCGGCACAGCCAGTCGGGGTCGTTCGCGGCCGCGATGCCTTGCCAGCCCGCGGTGGGCAAGCAGGTGCCCTGGGCGCAGCCGGCATACCAGGTGCGGAAGTTTCTCAGGGCATTGCCCAGAGGGGTCGAACCGACGGCGGTCAGGGGCCGGCGGTTCTCGTCCTTGAGGCGCAGGAAGGCATCGGTGCCCAGCGGTAGGTTGCGCAGATAGGGAGCGATCCTGAAATCGGGAGTGTCCAGGGGATTGCCCGCGAGGTTTGGCGCGAGCCGCACCTGAATGTCGGAGAGATGATCGTTCGTCCAGTCCAGCGGAATCACGTCGCCCACCGTGAAGAAGGATCCCCGGGGATCCGAAGAATTCGTGAGCCAGCGGAGGCTGTAGCCGCTGAACCGGTCCGACGTGGTGTCGGTGTTCGGATCCCAGCCCGAGCAGGTGTTCGTGGCCGAAACGTCATTCGCGTACCCCTGCTGGAAATAGCTGAGCTCCGGATTGGTGCGGTTGGGGTTGGTGAGGGCGTTGTCCCAGGAGAGGAATTCGCTGACGCGGGACCATGTCATGACCTGCTGGGTGAAGGCGTTGAACGCGGAACAGGTGGGCGAGGTGCACCGGTCGAGACGGGCGGTGACCTGGAGGGTCGGGTCGCCCAGGACGCCGGACAGCGGCGTGTAGGTGACCTTCATGTGGGTGGTGCCCTGACGGATGTAGAAGACCACGTTCTGGTTGAAGCGCGCGCCGCCCTTGGGCAGGCGCTGGACCCGGCCGACTTCCCACGGATCGTTCAGGTCCGCGGGCTTGAGCCCCATGCAGCCGATCTCGTTGTCGTTGCTTCCGGTGTCGCAGTTCCACAGATATCCGAAAACCTCCTGCGCCCCCGAAGGCGGGTATTGAACGCCCAGCAGGGAGGGCCCGGCGCTCTGGGCCTCGTAGATCCAGTGCTTGGCCTCCGCCCTGACCTGGTCCTGGTTGAAGGAGGCGAAGCCGAACTGGATGTCTCCCGCCTCCAGCACTTCGTCCGCGAGAGCGGCCGTGAGCACTTCCTTGACCATGTGGAGCTTGGAGGCCGGATCGTCTCCCTGGAGGGGCACGAAGCAGTTGCCCGTGGGGCAGAGGGTCGGACACTCCCCGAGGTCGAACTGATCCTGCGTACACCGCGAGCTGAAGTTCAGGGAGCCCGAGGTGTCGAGCAGGATGAAGACGTAGGGTGCCCGGGTCTCAGGACAGACCGGCGGTTCTTCCTGGGCAGCAATGGGTGCGGCGGCGAGGCACAGCAGCGCGGCTGCGGCAAGCGAACGGATTCCGCTCATGAGGATTCCTCAGAGATTTCGATGCGGAGGAGCCCGCATCGAGATGAAGCCATGAAGTTGTCTGCGGAGAAGTGGCCCGAGGGGCAAATGTATTTCGGTCAGGGCAGCAGCATGACCTTCGTGCATCCCTCCACCCGCCGATCGAAGAGGTCGTAGCCGTGCGGGCCCTGGTCTAGCGGAAGACGGTGCGAGATCAGGACGCCGAGGTCGTACTTCCCCGATTGGATCAGTGGCAGGAGGCGGTCCATGTAGGCGCGGGCGGGACAGCGCCCGGCGCGGTAGGTGAGGTTCTTGTCATAGGCCTCGCCCGGCGCGAAGGCGAGGTGGGCTTCGACGTGGACCCCGACAGCCGCGATCGTGCCGCCCGGACGGACGAGGCCGAAGGCGAGGCGCGAGGCCTCGGGTGTCCCGACGGCTTCCACCACGGCATCGGCTCCCCGGCCTTCCGTCTCTTCCCGGATGCGCTCGATCGGGTCTTCCGCCTGGAAATCGACCGGCTCGGCTCCCCAGCGCGCGGCCAGGGCCAGACGGTCGGGGAGCGCGTCCACCGCAAAGACCCTCTCCGCTCCCAGCTCGCGGGCGGCGATCACCGCCATCAACCCAACCGGACCGCAGCCGACGACGGCGACGCTCTTCCCGGGACCCGCTCCAGCGCTCTCGGCTCCGAACCAGCCGGTCGCGAGGATGTCTCCGGCGAAGAGCGCCAGCTCGGGCGGAGTGCCCTCGGGAACGGCAACGAGGGTCGAGTCCGCCAGCGGCACCCGGACGTACTCGGCCTGCACGCCATGCAACCCTTTTCCCTCCTGTACCCAGCCGAGCAGCTGCCCCCGGACACAGCGGGCGGTCAGGCCCACCCGGCAGTAGAAGCAGTCGCCGCAGCTCGTGGTGAACGGGCTCACCACGGGGTCGCCCGGCCGGAAGCGGGTCACCGCCGGGCCAGCCTCCACCACCTCCCCCGCCAGCTCATGCCCCATGACCGTGCCGGCATCGAGCCCGGTTTCGAGGCCGCGGTAGACGTGGAGGTCCGAGCCGCAGATCGCGGCAGCCCGCACCCGGACGATCGCATCCCCCGGGTCGATCAGCGTGGGGTCGGGTACGGTCGAGCAGGCGATCCTGCGGACGTCTTCGAAGATCAGGGCCTTCATGGGGGAGCAGGATACGTGTTTTCCGCTACAGTTTGCCCTCGAAAGGGGGGCTGCATGAGGAAGCTGGTACTTCTCCGGCATGGGGAGAGCACCTGGAACCTGGAAAACCGGTTCACGGGCTGGACCGACGTGGACCTCACACCCAAGGGGATCGAGGAGGCCAAGGAGGCCGGGCGGCTGCTGAACGAAGGCGGGTACACGTTCGACGTGGCCTACACGTCTCTGCTCAAGCGCGCCATCCGCACCCTGTGGATCACGATGGACGGCATGGACCTTATGTGGATCCCCGTCCATCGGAGCTGGCGGCTGAACGAGCGCCACTATGGAGCGCTCCAGGGCCTGAACAAGGCCGAGACGGCGGCGAAGTACGGCAACGAGCAGGTGCTCGTCTGGCGCCGCAGCTTCGCCACGCCGCCCCCTCCCCTGACGCCGGACGACCCGCGCCACCCTTCCAAAGACCGGCGCTATGCCGGCCTCTCGCCTGAGGAACTGCCGGTCGCGGAGTCGCTCAAGGACACCATCGACCGCTTCCTCCCCTACTGGCACGGGACGATCGTCCCCGAGATCCAGAGCGGCAGGAGGGTCGTGATCGCGGCCCACGGCAACAGCCTGCGCGCCCTGGTCAAGCACCTGGACGGCATCTCAGAGGAGGAGATTGTGGGCTTGAACATCCCCACCGGCATTCCGCTGGTCTACGAGCTGGATGACGACTTGAAACCGATCCGGCACTACTACCTGGGAGATCCGGAAGCGGCGCAGAAGGCGGCGGAAGCGGTGGCGAAGCAGGGGAAGGCTTGAGGCGCCTGGGGTTGAAACCCCAGGCTAGACGGGTTCAGCCCCGACAGGGCTGGAGGTTACCTTGTTTTCGCGCTGGAGGCGCGACACACGTCTAGTCTGGGGTTTCAACCTCAGGCGGACGGTGGCTCTTCTACCCTTCTACCCCGCCAGCTCCGAAAGCGCCACGTGCAGAGCCATCACCGGGTTGGATGACCCGCTCAGCTCGGTGATCAGCTCCTTCTCGAAGCGGTACAACGCGGCGGCATACCCCTCGACGGGCAGGGCGGGATCTGCGAAGAGACGCAGGCCCGCGGAGCAGCTCAGGCAGCCCTCCTGCAGATGGGCCAGGATCTCCGGGCTCCCCTGGCGCAGGGCCAGCTCCGGGCGAAACTCCAATCGGGTGTTGTTGACCAGGCTCTTCACAGTGCTTCCTCCATCACTCTCAACTCTTTAGACGCCCCAGCAGAGAAATAGTTGCAGCCGTTTTGGAGTTCCCTCTACCGGGAGAGTGACCGGGCGGGGCGGTTCCATTTCGTCGGCTGGCCTGCAACCTTGGGCGCGCCCGCACGTCTAAAGTTACTCCTGCCTGTTCTGCGCGCTACCGGAGAGAGATACATGTCGAGATTTTTTGCTGTGTTGCTGTTGATTTCGGGGCCATTCCTCGCCTCCTGTGGCGGAGGGGACCGTACCGCCGCGGCCTCCAATCCCCCTTCCCAGAAGGAGGAACGTTCCGGAGGGGCGGGATCCCTCACGGCCCGCGAGGTCCGCATCGTCCGGGCTGAGACCGGAAACCTGGCCCGCACCGTCGTCGTCTCGGGCACCCTTGGGGCTGACGAGGAGGCCGAGCTTGGACCGAAGGTCGCCGGCCGGCTGACCTCTCTCGCCGTGGACCTGGGCGACCACGTCCGCCGCGGCCAGGTTCTGGCCCGGCTCTCCCCCACCGACTTCGAGCTCCGCGTCCGCCAAGCCGAGAGCGCCCTCCAGCAGGCACGGGCCCAGCTCGGACTGCCGGCGGGCGGACCGGCCCGGACTGTCGATCCGGACGAAACCGCCGTCGTCAAACAGGCTTCCGCGAACTTGACCCAGGCGCGGCTCACGCGCGACCGCATGACCCGCCTCCTCGAGCAGCAGCTCATCCCCCAGCAGGATTTCGACGCCGCCGAGGCCTCCCTGCAAGTCGCCGAGGCACGCCACCAGGAGGCGATCGAGACCGCCCGCACCCGCCAGGCGCTGATCAGCCAGCGGATGTCCGAGCTGGAGATCGCCCGCCAGGCACTTCGGGATTCGGCCATCACGGCCCCGTTCGACGGCATGATCCGCGAGCGGCAGGCCGGGGTGGGCGACTACGTGAGCCCGGGCCAGCCGGTGGTCGTGCTCGTCCGGGTCAACCCGCTGCGCCTGCGCCTGGAGGTGCCGGAGCGCGAGGCGGCCGGAGTGCGCGGCGGCCAATCCGTGCGCCTCACGGTCGAGGGTGCCCCTGGAACCCACGAGGGGCATGTGGCGCGGATCAGCCCCGCCATCCGCGAGGAGAGCCGCACGCTGCTCGTCGAGGCCGAGGTGCCCAACCCGGGCGGCAAGCTGCGCCCCGGCTCCTTTGCCAAGGCCGAGATCGTGACCCAGGCGGACGAGCCCGCCGTGCTGGTCCCCACTTCCTCCATCGTCAGCTTCGCCGGCATCGAGAAGCTGATCGGCGTGGCGGACGGCAAGGCCGTCGAGAAGCGCGTCAAGACCGGCCGGCGTTCCGGCGACCGGGTCGAGATCCTGGATGGGGCTGCCGCCGGCGACATAGTGGTGGTCGAGCCCGGCAACCTGGTGGACGGCCAGCCCGTCACCATCGTCCCCTGACCGTAGAGCTAGAGGTACTGCATGCAGAAGCTTGCCGATATCTGTATCCGCCGGCCGGTCTTCGCGGCCATGATCATCATGGCCCTGGTCGTCGTAGGCGCCGCGAGCTATGGCCAGCTGGGCGTGGACCGCTTCCCATCGGTGGACCTCCCCACCGTCTCGGTGCGCACGGCCCTGCCCGGCGCCTCCACCGAGGAGGTCGAGACCGAGGTCTCGCAGCGCATCGAGGAGGCGGTCAACACGGTCGAGGGGATTCAGGAGCTGCGCTCGGTCTCCTCGGCCGGCAGCTCGTTCGTGATCGTCACCTTCGGCCTGGACCGCGACATCGACACGGCTGCGCAGGACATCCGCGACCGCGTCTCCTCGGTCGCGCGCCAGCTCCCGGACGATGCGCTGCCGCCGGTGATCGCCAAGTTCAACAACGACACCGCGGCGGTTTTGACCGTGGCGCTGTCGGGCAACCGCTCGCTCAAGGAGCTCACCGAAGTCGCGGACAAGGTCGTCAAGGTCCAGCTCGAGCGCTCGGCCGGCGTGGGCGAGGTCCAGATCCAGGGTGGCCTGGAGCGCGCCATCAACGTCTGGGTGGACCCCGAGCGCTTGGCGGCGTACCAGATCCCGATCACCGACGTGCGCGACGCCCTGGTGCGCCAGAACACGGACGTACCGGGCGGCAACGTCACCGGAACGTCGCGCGAGATGACCCTGCGCACCATGGGCAAGCTGACCGAGGCGCGCGACTTCGACGAGCTGGTCGTGAAGACCGTCAATGCCCAGCCGGTGCGCATCCGCGACCTTGGCTACGCGGAGGACGGCACCAAGGAGCAGCGCTCGGTGGCGCGCCTGAACGGCGTGCCCACGGTGACCCTGGAGGTCCGGCGGCAGTCGGGCGCCAACACGGTCGAGGTCATCGAAGGGGTGAAGCAGGCGATGGAGCGGGTGCAGTCGCAGATCCCGGCCGACCTCGAGATGCAGGTCATCCGCGACCAGTCGCGCTACATCTACGCCGCACTCCACGAGATCAACCTCCACCTGATCCTGGGCAGCATCCTGGCCTCGCTGGTGGTGTTCGCCTTCATGCGGAGCTGGCGTTCGACAGTGATCGCCGCGATCGCCATCCCGACCTCCGTGGTCGCGACGTTCGGCATGATGAAGGCCCTCGACTTCACCCTGAACAGCGTCACCATGCTCGCCCTGGTGCTCATGGTCGGCGTGGTCATCGACGATGCCATCGTGGTGCTGGAAAACATCTTCCGCTGGGTCGAGGAGAAGAAGATGCCGCCTTTCGAGGCGGCGAAGCGGGCCACGGCGGAGATCGCCCTGCCCGTGCTCGCCACCACGCTGTCGCTGG
The DNA here is from genome assembly GCA_963741305.1 of uncultured Holophagales bacterium. GTDB lineage: Bacteria > Acidobacteriota > Thermoanaerobaculia > Multivoradales > UBA5704 > DATMER01. The sequence continues at coordinate 3,499,609 of CAVUHL010000003.1, forward strand.
TGGTGATCTTCGTCCCGGTCTCCTTCATGTCGAGCATCTCGGGACGCTTCCTGTTCCAGTTCGGCCTCACCGCTGCCGCCGCGGTGCTGGTCTCGCTGCTCGTTTCCTTCACCCTGACGCCGATGATGAGCGCCCGGCTGCTGAAGGCCGAGGACGCGGCAGGGCATGGTGGGCATGCAGGCGAGGCTAAATCCCGTGCCGGCTTCTATGGCCGCGTGGACCGCCTCTACGAGCGGATGCTGCGGCTGACGCTCCGCCACCGGAAGCTGACCGCGGCGTTCTGCGTGCTCGTGATGCTGTCCTCCATCCCCCTCTCGAAGCTGGTCAAGGTGGAGTACATCCCCAGCGACGTGGACGAGTCCGAGTTCGAGATCAACGTCAACGCACCCGAGGGGACGAACCTGGCCGCGATGGATGACGCCATGCGCGCGATCGAGGGCGAGCTGAAACAGATGCCCGCGATCCGCACGGTACTCGCCAACGCGGGCGGCGGCTTCCTCGGCGGCGTCAACCAGGGGAACGTGTACGTCCGCATCGCGCCGCACGAAGAGCGCAAGCTCTCGGTCTCCCGCTTCCTGGGCGCGCTGGTGAGGCTCGATCCCGGCTCCGCGTTCGAGGGCAACTACAGCCAGCGGGACGTGATGACCGAGGTGCGCGCGCGCCTGAAAAAGTTCAAAGACCTGCGCTGCGCCGTGCGCAACACCCAGGCCTTCAACATCGGCGGCGGCAACAACGACATCGACTTCTCCCTGCGCGGACCCGACCTGATGGCGCTGTCCGCCTACGCCAACGAGCTGAAAGCGAGGTCGGAGAAGCTCGGGGGCATCATCGACCAGGACATCACCCTCAAGCTCGACAAGCCCGAGCTGCGGGTCGATATCGACCGCGCCCGCGCTGCTGACCTGGGGGTCCAGATGTCGGACGTGGCGAACGCGCTGCGGCTGATGGTCGGAGGCGACCAGGAGGTCTCCCGCTTCCACGATCCGCAGGTCAACGACGACTACGACGTCCAGCTCCGGCTGACCCAGGGGACTCGCAACGACCCGGAGGCGATCACCCGCCTCTACGTACCCAGCTCGACAGGCCGTCTCATCCGGCTGGACAGCCTGGTGACAGTCAAGGAGGCCACGACCTCGTCGCGCGTGGACCGGCTGGACCGTCAGCGGCAGGTGAGCCTCCGCGCCGGTGTCGCGCCCGGCTACGCGTTGTCCGACCGGCTGGACGCACTCTACAAGGCTGTTGACGAGATGAACCTGCCGCCCGCCTACACGACGGCGATCGGAGGCCGCGGCCGGGAGCTGGCGCGGACGCGCACCGAGTTCATCTGGGCGCTGCTCCTGTCCGTCATCTTCATGTACATGATCCTGGCGTCGCAGTTCGAGAGCCTGGTTCATCCGCTGACGATCCTTCTCTCGCTGCCGCTCTCAGTGCCCTTCGCCCTCTTGTCGCTATGGGGCACGGGCAATACGGTGAACCTCTACTCGGCCCTGGGCATCCTGGTGCTGTTCGGGGTGGTGAAGAAGAACGCCATCCTGCAGATCGATCACATGAACAACCTGCGCGCCGCGGGCATGGACCGCATGGCCGCGATCATCCAGGGCAACCGCGACCGTCTGCGTCCGATCCTGATGACCACGCTGGCCCTGGTAGCCGGCATGCTCCCCCTCGCCCTGGGCACCGGCCCGGGAGCCGAGGAGCGCCGCGCAATCGCGGTCGTGGTCATCGGAGGGCAGACGCTCTCGCTGCTCCTGACCCTGCTCGCAACGCCGGTGTTCTACTCGATCTTCGACGACCTGCCGGGGTTCTCGCGGGTGAAAGACCTGGTGAAGCGGCTGCGGCCGGAGCGCGAGGAGCTGCGGCCGGCGGCCTAGTCCAGCAGCTCCCGCTGGTACAGCACGCCCAGGGCGAACAGCCCGTAGGCAAGGAGATAGGTGGCGTCCACGAGGTCGACCAGGTCGGCGCGGTCGAGCTGGGAGAAGTAGGCGAAGAGGGTGTCCGCGGCGCAGAGGAAGACGAAGCCCGCGAGGAGCGTGGCCCAGACCTTCCAGACCGCGCCTCCCCGGAACCGCAGGCTGATGCGGATCAGCAGCACGGCCGGGACGAGGAGCAGGAAGTCCAGGATCGGGTAGAGCAGGTTGAGCAGCGTCTCCAACGGCTCTCCCGGTTCCCTCACCAGCGGCATCAGGATCGGGTAGCCGATGGCGACGCAGACCACAGTGACCGCAGCCGCCAGCCAGACCCGCTCCGATACCGGACCGATCGGGAACCCGCTTGCCGAGTAGGCCCGCAGGAACATCGCCAGGGCCGCGATGAGCAACGGATAGGACACCACGAAGAAGACGTCCGCCAGCGAGGGGAAGGGCGCCTCGATCTTCTGGACGAACTGGTAGAACACGAAGCACGCCTGCCCCAGGAACAGGGCGATCAGCCCGGCGGAGAGCAGCTGCCAAGCGGTCCGCGATGGCGTCCCCGGCTCGAACTTCCCCACCACCCGGGTCGACATCATGGCCGCTACCAGCAGGTAGAGGAACTTTCCGAGGGTCCCGATCTCCAGGACGGCCTGGGGAGGGAAGGCCTTGCCTCCCACGAGCAGCACTGCCGCGAGAGCCACCAGGAGCACGGTCAGGGCCGGACCGAGCCAATGCGATCTCATCAACGGGCCTCCCCCAGAGATTCGATGGCTCTCCGCATCGCCTCCACCACGGTCGCGGCCTTGTCCTTGCCCAGGAAAATGATCAGCGCCAGCCCCAGCTTTTCGAGCAGCGCCTCGATCTGCTGCCCGTCCACGACCGGGGCGCGAATGCCGAGGTCGTTGCAGTGGGCAGCCGCGGACGTCCGCGCCATCAGCTTGCCTATATATGGCTCGAGCACACGCGAGATCGTCTCCAGCACCTCGCTGGTGTTTTTGCGCAGAGTCGCCGCGATGGGGAGTCCAGGCATCCCAGTTTCACCAAGAGCTAAGTCGGAAGACGGGAAGATTCTAGCACGGGCCAGAACGGCCGCTAGCGGCGGGCGAGCATCTCTTCCACGCGGTGCTCGGGCTTCTTCAGCACCGCCCGTAGGACCGTCAGCATGCCAGACGGAGCCTGGACCTCGGCGCGGAGGCCGCGGTCAAAGCGGTCCAGCGACAGGTCATAGGCTTCCATGGAAGGCTTTTCGCGGTTGAGGGTGCGCAGGGTGGCCGCGCAGGTGGCGCAGCCCTTCAGGAGGTGGAGCGCGATGGTCCGCCCCTCTTCACGGGTGGCGGCCCCGGCGGCGAAACGCTCCAGGCTGTCACTGGAGATGGCATGTTCCACGGTGAGACCCTCCCTCTACCTAAGAGGTGATGGGAGGGTCGAAAGTATTTCACCTTCAATTCACACAAGAGTATCCGTAAGCGGAACAACAGCCCGTTCCCGTGCACGTACCCGTGATCATGTTCTTCTGGATCACCCCCGTGTTGTTCTTGGACCGGAAGTGCCCCACCCCATCCGAATCGCCGCCGCCGGTGTTGTAGATCGTCCAGTCCGCGAAGTCGTAGTCGTACTGGGCCGCAGTCGAGCCCAACCCGACATTGAGCTGCGCCTTGACGTTGGTATAGGCGTCGAACTTCGCGGTGTCCCCGCAGCCGGCGTAGTAGGAGGCCGTCGAGCAGGCGATCTGGTCGTTGTACCCGGCCCGGATGCTGTAGAACTGGGTCGTCTTGCCCGAGGGCTTGTCGCGGTAGCCGCCGTCCCCCATCTTCGGGTTGTAGGCCGGGTAGGTGTTGGGGTAGAAGCCGAAGATGTTCGAGTCGAAGACGTTCTGGCTGCCGCAGGTCGGCGCCATGGGGTTCGCGTAGCCCATCCACCAGCAGGAAGAGAGCCCCCGCAGCGCTCCGGAGATGGAGATGTACTTCCGCACGCTCCCCCACAGGCTGCCGTAGTCCACTCCGTGGACCGCCACCGTCGATCCCATCGAGTGAGCGATCACGTCCACCTGGCTCTTGCCCGTGTAGGTCTTCACGTCCTGGATGAAGTCGCGGATCATCGCGGCCTTCGTGGGCTTGTGGTAGTTGCCCGCCGGAGCGCCCCGTTCGGCCGACGAGAGCCAGGTGAGGCCGAACAGCTCGCAGTCGTTGTAGCCCGCGGCCTTGAACGTGTCATAGACCGAGGCCACGCCGGTGGACGCCGGGTAGTCCCAGTTCTTCGCCTCGTCGCCATTGCCGTGAAAGAACACGATCGGCGTCTTCACGGCGGTGCAGCTCCCGCCGCCGAAGCCGCCGTAGGAGCCATTCCGGGGGTTGAAGCCGCCTGCGAATTGAAAGGCGTCGCCGGTGTAGGTCAGCGCCGAGACGGGGCCGGCGAGCAAAAGACACGAGAGGAGCCATCCGTTCTTCATTCCTTCTCCTTCATGCGGAATGCGACGCCGGCTTGGTTGTAGCCCACGCCGGAGCCGATCAGGACGACGAGGTCGCCTGGTTTGATCTTCCCCTTCTCGCGCGCGTCGTGAAGCGCCATGGGCACACAGGCCGAGCCGGTGTAGCCCCACTCCTCCATGATCGTGTGCGTGCGCTCCATGGGGAGCCCGAGGTCCGCCATGACCAGCTCGATCGACGGCTTGCGCACCTGGGTGAAGATCAGGAAGTCGATGTCCTCCAGCCCGAATCCTCCCTCTTTGGCGAGGCGGCGCACCAGGCGCGGCCAGCCTTCGTGGTTGATCTCGGGGGGATAGCGCTGGACAAGCTTGACGGTCGTCCGGCCCGCCACGACCGACTCCACGGTCGCCGGCTCCGCCGTGCCGCCCGAATAGATTCCCCAATAGCCCGCGTAGGTGCCGTCCGCTTGAAACGCGGCGTTCACGAAGCCCGGCTCGGAGGAGGGCTCCAGCACGGCCGCGCCCGCTCCGTCGCCATAGAAGAAGACGGTGGGGTCGTCCGGCGCGGCCAGCCGGTGCATGAGGTAGACGCCGACGACCAGAACGGTTTTGAGGGACGGGTTCGCGGCGATCAGGCCGGCGGCGCTGGCAAAGCCGGTGGGGAACGAGGCGCAGGCGCAGCCTACGTCGAAGGTGCCGGCATTCTTCGCTCCGAGCTTGCCCTGGAGCACGACCGAGGTGGCCGGGGTCAGGTAGTCGGGCGAGTCGGTTCCCAGGATGATCAAATCCACGTCCTCGGGGCGCCGGCCGGCATTTTCCAAAGCCTGCTGTGCGGCGCGCAGGGCCAGGTCGGAGGTGGCCCAGTCGTCAGGCGCCCACCAGCGGCGGCGGATGCCGGTCGAGGCTTCCATCTTGCCCACGAAGTCTCCGGGGAAACGCTCGCGCAGGAGATCGTTCGAGATCTCACGCTCGGGGAGGTATAGGCCGGTGGAGACAAGGGACGCGTATCTAGGCATTCGCAGCTCCGGAGAGGAATTCGAGGAGAAGGCGCGCTGTGACATCAGGATTTTCGACGACCATCCCGTGCGGCGCGCCGGGCACGACCTCCAGACGGGCTCCGGGGATCGCTTCGGCCAGCGCCTGGGATTGCTCCGTCGGGAACATGAGGTCCCGCTCGCCGGCGACGATCAACGCGGGGCAGCGGATGTCTCCCAGGAGCGGGGTCAGGTCGACTCCCTCCACAGAGGCGAGGATTGCAGCCACGCCGCGGAACCAGACAATGGGCAGCGCCGCGACCCACCGGCGATGGAACTCCAGCGCCTTTGCCTGTTTCTCCAGGTACTCCGGGGTGTAGGTCTCCGGCAAGATGTACTCCAGGACCCGCCCGCCGTCGCCTCCGGCCGCCGCTTCCAGGGCGAGCTCTCTGCATTTGGCCGTCAATTCCCAGAACTCCGGCGTGATCCGGCCGGTCGCGGCAATCACGGTCAACGAGGCCGTGCGCTCGGGATGGAGGGCGGCAAAAAGCAGTCCCACCAGCCCGCCGTAGGATGTGCCTACAATATGGACGCGCTCGATCTCGATACCATTCAGCAGCTCCACGAGGTCCCGGACGTGGGCTTCCAGGCTGGGCTCGGGATCTCCGGGTGACAGGAGCTGACCACGGAAGTCACAGCGGACCACCTGGAAGCTCCGGCCCAGGCTGGCGGCGATCGGCTCCCAGGCGCCAATGGTCATCATGCCGCCGTTGAGCAGCAGCACCGGCTCCCCGTCACCGTCGGTTCGATACGTCAGCAACCTTCCTCCAGATATCTCTGCCGGAGCTCGCCCTTGACCACCTTGCCATAGGCAGTGCGCGGCAGGCTCTCCACGAAGCGGAATTCGCGGGGGATCTTATACTTCGCCAGCCGGCCTCCCAGGAACTCGGCCAGGGCTTCCGCAGTCGGCGGATCCGAGCCAAGAACCACGAAGGCCACTCCCATCTCGCCCCAGGTGGGATGCGGAACCCCGACCACGGCGGCATTCCGCACTCCGGGGTGGAGGACCAGCTCCCCCTCGATCTCCGCGGGATAGACGTTCACGCCGCCGCTGATGATCATGTCCTTCTTGCGGCCGGCGATCCAGTGAAAGTCTTGAGCATCGCGTCGCGCCAGATCGCCGGTGTGGAACCAGCCGTCGGAGTCCAGGGCCGCGGCGGTGGCCTCGGGATTGTTCCAATATCCCCGGCAGACGTGGGGTCCGCGGATCAGAAGCTCCCCCACTTCCCCCTCCTCGTCCACGAGGCGGGTCTGGGTGAACATCAGGGGTTTGCCGATGGAGCCGGGATGGCGCACGGACTCCTCCACCGTCATCGAGAAGCAGTTCACGCCGACCTCGGTCATGCCGTAGCCCTGCTTGAAGACCACGCCGCGACGCTGATAGGTCTCGATGATCCAGGTGGGCAGCGGCGCGCCGCCGCTGATGAGCCAGCGCACTCGGGAGAGATCGGCCGTCTCGAACTCGGGCGCCTCGGCCAGCATCTGCCAGATGGTCGGAACGCCGAGCACGACCGTGGCTCCCTCAGCTTCGATCGTGCGCCAGACCTCGGAAGCATCGAAGCCGCGATGGAGGATCACAGTCCCCCCGATAGTCACGATAGGCACCAGGAAAGCCCCGAGACCACCCGCGTGATAGAGCGGCGTGAAGATCGAGCTGACGTCATCCTCCCGGAGCTGCCAGCCGAGCACGGTGTTGTAACCATTCCAGACGATCATCCGGTACGGGAGCATCACCCCCTTGGGCTTGCCCGTGGTGCCGGAGGTGTAGAGCAGGCACCAGAGGTCTTCAGGATCTCCCAGCTCCGGCCGCCAATCAGAATCGGTCACTTTTAGAGGCTCTTCAAGAGAGATCCAATGGGGGATGTTTACAAGCTCCCGCAGCTCGCGGACCTTGTCCGCGTACTCCGCGCCATAAAAGAAAGCCGAGGGCGCCGCGTCGGCCAGGATGCCGGCCATCTCGCGGACGGTCAGCCGAGTTCCGAGCGGGACGAAGATCACTCCCGACTTGGGCGCGGCGAAGAAGGCGTCGAGGATCTCGGGCCGGTTGTCAGCGAGCAGCGCGACCCGGTCCCCCTTTCGAAGGCCAAGGGAATGCCAGGCCCCAGCCATGCGGACGGCGCGGGCATCCATCTCGGCGTAGGTGAAGCGCTCGCCCGTCGGGACGTAGACCAAGCCGGTCTTGTCCGGCGTCAGGCGGGCGCGCTCACCCAGGAGATCGCCGTGAGGAATCAAGTTCCGATCACCAGGCCGCCATCCACGGAGAGCACGGTGCCGCTGATGAAGGAGGCCACGTCCGAAGCGAGCCAGAAGTATGCCTCGGCGATGTCCTCGGGCTTGCCCATGCGGCCGATGGGGGTGTGCTCGACCATGGAATTCAGCACCTTCTCCGGCATGGCCTTGACCATCTCGGTGGCAATGAAGCCCGGAGCCACCGCGTTGACCCGGATGCCGTAGCGGCCCAGTTCCCGCGACCAGGTACGGGTCATGTTGACCACCGCCGCCTTGGTCGCAGCGTAGTTGGTCTGCCCGAAGTTGCCGTACAGCCCCACTACCGACGAGGCGTTGAGGATCGCTCCTCCCCGCCCGCCCGCGATCATGTGCGGAGCCACGGCCCGGGTGCAGAGGAAGACACCCTTCAGGTTGACCGAGACGACCGCGTCGAAGACGGCCTCGCTCATCTCGCCGACCTTCTGGCCATCCTTCCACTTGACGAGTTGGCTGTCCTTGACGATGCCAGCGTTGTTGACCAGCACGTCGATCCGCCCCCAGCGCTCCATCACTTCGGATACCGCGCCCTCGACGGATGCGGCATCGGTGACGTCTACTTTCTGGAAACCAACCTCATCTACCTCGCTGACGTCCCAGGCGGCAACGCGGTCGCCATTCTGAGCGAAGCGGCGGGCCGTGGCGCGGCCGATTCCGGCAGCCGCGCCCGTGACGATGACCACCCGCTCCGACACTAGAACACCCACTTCACCCCGAGCTGGATCTCCCGGCCGGGAAGCGTGGCCCGGAAGCGGCCGAAGTTGGGATTCGCCCGGAACGGCAGCGCCGAGTTCGCCAGCGTCGGCCCGGATAGGAACTCGGCCGTGTCGATCGAGTTGACGTCGTAGTTGGTGTTGTCGAGGACGTTGAAGCCCTCCACGATCAGGTCAAACCGGTTGTCCCCGAGCAGGGTGAAGCCCTTGGCCAGCCGAAGGCTGAGCTGTTTGAATGAAGGCCCCTCCTCGTCGTTGCGCTTCACGCCGGCAGGGCGGTCCGAGTTCTTGCCGTCGCCGTTGAAGTCGTAGCCGAGGCGATGGCTCCAGGGCTGGCCGGAGCCGTACTCGTAAATCGGCGCCAGGGTCATCTGCCACGGCAGGTGGAAGATGCCGGTGAGCACCACGCGGTAGCGCTCGTCCGCCTGGCTGCGGCCGAACTCGGCGTCGATGTTGGACGGGTCGTTGGGGTAGCCAAAGGGGAACACCGGGCTGAAGTCGTCCGAAATGTTTTTCTTGTCTGCGAAGGTCACCGACGCGGTGACGAGGTCGGTCTGACGCATCGTGCCGTTCAAGCGCAGGATCAGCGCCGTGTACTCCGACCGGCCGTCGTTGGTGTACATGTTGATCTGGTTGAAGCTGCGGTTTAGCCGGACCGGGTTGGCGTTGCCGCCGAAGTTCACGTCGCGGATCACGATCTCATTGTCCCCCTCGGCCCAGACCCCCTCGGTGTCGAGGAAGAAGCGGCTGGCGCCGAAACGGTGAGTCCAGCCCAGGCTGGCCTGCACCGACTCGGGCGTCTCCAGATCCGGATCCAGGAGCGAAATGTCCGGGTTGAGCAGGACGCCCGTGTTGCGGGGATTGTTCGGATCGAGGATGAACGGCGGGAAGTTCAACCCGAGCAGGGCGCCGTTGACCCGGGTGCGCGAGATCCGGCCCCCGGTGATGCCGTTCTGCTGCAGCTCGGTAAGGGCCGGAACCAGCAGGAAGCGGCCGTTGAACATCCCCACGCCGCCGCGCACGACATCGCTGCCCTTGTTGGACGGGTCCCACGAGAACGAGAGCCGCGGCTGGTAATCGTCCGTGTCCTTTTCGCGGGCCTCCGGCACCAGCGGGTGTGTAAAGCCGGGGTTGTTGCCGCCATCGTCGAGGTCGTAGCGCAGGCCGGCGTTGAACGACAGGTTGGAGCGCGGCCGCCATTCGTCCTGGAGGAACACGGCATAGCGGGTCGTGTCGAGGGAGACGTCGGCCGAGCCCTCGCCGTAGGAGTAGGCCAGCGGCAGGGCGCGCGTATCGGTCACGTAGATGAAGAGCCCCTCCTGGAACGTGTCGATCCGCAGGCGCTCCTCCGAGTGGAGGACCGAGGCTCCGAGCTTGACATCATGACTGCCAGCATTCCAATGGAAGGTGTCGCGCAGCTCGTACATGTCGCCCTCGCCGAGCAGGTCGCCGAGGATGTTCGAGCCCGTCTGGAGCGTGTTGCCCGAGGAAAACCACTCGGATACGGCGTTCGAGTTGGTGGGCTCGTCATACTTGCGCGTGCCGGCCTGCAGGCGCAGCTCGTTCAAGCCGCGGCTGCCGAGGACGCCCAGATCCTCCAGGGTGAGGTTCCAGTTGTCCCGGTTGAGCTGCTGTCCCGCCGCCGGGGAGACCAGGCCGCCGACGCGGAAGTTCTCCTCTTCATACTTCTCATAGGCCAGATTGCCCGACAGCGTGTGCGCCTCGCTCAGGATGTAGCCGAGCCGGGCGAAACCGAGGGTCTGGTCGAAGGGGTGCTCGACGTCGTCGGCCTGCCCGGCGAAGGCGCCGCCCGGCCGGAAGAAGGCAACGTTGTCCTCGTTGATCTGCTCGAAAGAGACGAAGTAATGAGCCTTGTCCTGGGTGATTGGGCCGCCCAGGGTGAAGCCGTACTGGGCGCGGGAGAAGTCGGCTCCCTCCTGCTCCAGGGCGCCGGGCTGGCGCAGGTCGTCGGCGCGGTAGAAGCCGAACACCGTGCCGGCCGTACGGTTCGTGCCACCGCGGGTGATGATCGACAGCGCGCCGCCAGCCGTGCCGCCGACCTCCGTGTCATAGCGGTTGTTCATGACCCGGAACTCGCTGATGGCGTCCTGGCTGAAGCGGATCTTGGAAAGGCCGAGGGCCGGATCGGTGAAGTCCACGCCGTTGACCAGGATGGTGGACTGGCTGGCGTTGCCGCCTGCGCCCACGACCGGGCCGCCGCCGATGAAACGGAAGCCGCCGCGCTCGCGCTGCACGCCCGGGGCGATGAACGCCAGACGCTGGAAGTCGCGGTCGGGCACGGGCAGCGACTCGATCTGCTCGGGCACGATGTTGGTCGAAGTGTCGGTCTTGTAGACGTCGACCAGCGGCACCGTCGAGCTGACGGTGATCGACTCGGCCACGGCCGCGCTCAGCTCCGTGCGGATCTGGACGGTCTGGCCGACACGCAGGACCACGTCCTCCTGGCTGACCGGGGAAAAGCCCTGGAGCTCGAAAGTCGCCTTGTAGGTGCCGGGCGGCAGCGCACTCAGGCTGACGTCGCCGGACTCGCCGGTGACGGCCACGCGCGTCAGGCCGGTCTCCACGTTCTCCATGGTTACGGTGACGCCGGGCAGAGCCCCGCCGTCCACGTCTGTGACGCGGGCCTCGACGCTGGCGGTGCTGACCTGGGCGAGAGCCGGAAGGGCACCCAGAAGGACGAGCGCCAAGCACAGGAAGACTCCCCTACGCGTCCGGACGCCGTGTTTCATCGACATTTTTTTTCCCTCCCCGCGGAGCGGGACGTGATTGCGTTTCGAGATCCAAAGCCCCGGGCTCCCTGGACAGGAGGCCGAAGCGAAGCACTTTGGCGAACTCCTCCACCGCGTGCTTCGGCTCCAGGCCCATATGCATGGGCACGCCAAAGCACTTCTCGACGGTGAAGTAGTAGAAGAACCAGCGGGTTGCGAGCATCACGCCGATCAGGGGATCGACCCCCTCCGCGATCTCGCCCTTGCGCTTCATCTCGGCGATGCGGTCGGAGTATGCCGAGCGGAAGCGGTCGGCCATCTGCTCGTAGAAAGTCCGGATGTGCTTGCCCTTGAACTCGATGACGTCGATATAAATGAGCAGGATGCTCTGGGCGTTGTCGGTAACCACCTGCTCGATGGCTGCCGCCATCTCTTCGAGGTCGTCGGGGAAGCGGGCTGCCGCGAAAATGCGGTTGAGCGGCAGATCGGGGTCGAGGAGCACGTCCCAGTACCGGTCGATCAGGCGCTGGAAGATCTGCTCCTTGTTGCCGAAGTGATGGTAGAGGTTGCCCACCGACAGGCCAGACCGCCGGGCAAGCTGGCGCATGGACGTGGCGCGGTAGCCCTGCCGCGAGAACAGGGACAGCGCGGCCTTCAGCACCTTCTGGGTGGACGCTTCGGACTTGGATGCCTGCGTGCGCCGCCTCGCCATGCCTACCTCCGTTCCGTCAGATACAGAACGAGCGTTCGGTATTTTTCGGATGCTAGACGGAGGCGGGGAGGCTGTCAAGCCTCCCCGCGGCGACTCAGCGTTGGGGAACGATGCGGAAGGGGCGCCTGCCGTCGATGCGGTAGGTCTCGAAGTCGTCGTGGTCGATCGTGAAGACCGTATCCAGTTGCTCCCGCCTGGCCAGATGGACGAGGGTGGAGTCCGCGAAATCTATGGGTCTGTCGCGGTAGCGCTCCATAAGAGTTTCCAGGTCGGGCAGATCCTCGCCGCTGATGGGCAGAACCGTCACCGCACCTGTACGGAACAAGTCCCAAGCTACGCCGAGCTTCCGCGCGGGACCTAGAAGATGAAAAAGCTCCGTAAGCACCGCAACGGAAGTCGCCAACGGAAGCCTGAGGGTTGCATAGGATTCGGAACAACGCCGATGCCAGGGGTCGGCTTGGTTTAGCAGCGCCAGAATTGCGCCAGTATCGATGAGGCCTCTCGGTCTACCGGCCATACTTTCGCGCTAGGCTGGCCTGGACCTCGGCACGTACGCTGTCAGCGGGAGGGATGCCCCCGTCGATAGAGCCAATGAACGGCGCTACGGCAGCACGGATTCGCTGCTGGAACTCCTCCTCGCTCTCTTCCTCTTCGGCGGCCTTCGCCTTCCTGTCCCGGGAGCGCTCCAGCCACTCGCGGACGATCTCCTCGAGCAGGTCCGCAACGCTCGTCTGCCGTGAGCGCGCGGCCTCCTCCAGTTCCTCTTTCAGGGAACGCGGCTCGGGCCAGTCGGCGGTTTCCGTCTTCTGCATACATGCCATTGTAGTGCAGCTCGTGAAAAGCATCAAGGCCGCCCGAGCGGCGAATGCCTATCGGCGATTGGCGTTGGTGGCGGCCTCGTTCTCGGGCGGGCGCGCCGAGGCCTTCTTGTTGGTGCCGCCGGGGACGATGCCGCCGTTGGCCTTGCTCGTGCGGGCAGCAACCATGGCGGCGTACTTGGCCTCGCGCTGGTTGGCCTCGTCCTTGGGCAGATGGCACTTCTTGTACTTCTTCCCGCTTCCGCACCAGCAGAGGTCGTTGCGGCCAAGCGCCACCATCTTCGGGGGCTCGGGACGGGAGAACAGGTTACGGATCCAGCTCGTCAGGGACACGGGAACTCTCCTTCCACGTTCAGATCTAAGATTTCAAGCGGCAACGGGGCCGGCTTATTCCTGGGAAACGCGGAGGTGGATTCTACAGCAGAGGAGGGAGCGAACAGGGGTGTCTGAGAAAGGAGCGGACAATCCAACCCACCTCCCCTTTCTCAGACATCTTTTGAGACGGACCTGCCGGCCGGACTCACTCCCCCGGCAGCCAGAAGACTACGGAGGTCCCTCTCCCTTCCCGGCTCTCCAGCCGGAGATGGCCGCCGTGGGCTTCCACGATCTCGCGGCAGAGGGGGAGGCCCAGGCCGGAGCCGGTCGCTTTCGAGGTGTAGAACGGGAGGAGCGCCTTCCGCATCCCCTCCTCGCTCATGCCTGCGCCCCGGTCCGTCACCCTTAGGCGGATGCCTCGGTCCGCCGTAGGCTCCAGGGAGACGCGGATCTCTTCGGGCGCGCTGCCTGATTCCTGGGCGTTCTTGAGGAGGTTGATGAGGACTTGCTGGACCTGGCCGGGATCGATGAAGCCCCGCCGGATGGGCGTCTCGCCTTCCAGATGGAAGGGGAAGAGCCCGCGCAGCTCGTCGAGAAAAGGTTTCCATTCCACCTCGCACTTGACCGGCGCGGGCAGGCGGGCGAAGCGGGCATAGCCCTCCAGGAAGTCGCGCAGGTGGGACGAGCGCTCTTCGATCACGTCCAGCACCCCGCCGAGGCGTTCCTGGTGCTCCGGGTTTTCCAGGATGTGGCGGGCCGAACGGGCGAGCGAGGCGATCGGAGCGAGCGAGTTGTTGATCTCGTGGCTCATGGTCCGGATCGCCTTCTTCCAGATGTCCACTTCCTGGCGGCGCAGCTCGGGGGTCAGATGCTTGAGCATGGTCAGCTCGTGGCGCTGGCCGTTCACCTCGAAGACCCGGCGGGCCACGTGGTAGACCTCATCCTCCCCGCCTTGTTCTACCGCAAAGAGCGCGTCCCGGCCGCTCGCCAGGGCGTCGCGCATCTGCGGAGGGCAATCTTCCAGGATGCGGTCGAAAGGCTGCCCTTCCAGGCGCCGGCCGGTCACGAACAGGTCCCGCGCCGCCCGGTTCACGAAGAAGATGCGGTCCCTCTGGGTCAGGACGATCGCCATGGGCGTCGCCTCCAGCACCGTCTCCAGGAGCAGCTCTTTCTGCAGGAGGTTCCCCCGCTCATTCCGCAGGACATCCCCTACCGAGTTGTAGAGCTCGACCAGCTCGCCGATCTCGTCGCTCCGGTCTGCTGCCAGGTTGAGGCTGAAGTCGTGGTCCTTGTATCCGCGCACCCCGTCGCGCAGGGCGTCGAGGATGCGGGTCGCCGGGTTCAGCACGCGGCCGAGGAGCCAGAGGCCGACGGTGATGCCCGCCGCGAGGGTGGCAGCGAGGATGACCTCGGGGGAGGAGGACCAGTAGGCTGCGGCTGCCGCGGCGGAGGCCACGGCTGCCAGGGCCGCGAGGAAGGCCAGGCGGACCCGGGCAGCGAAGCGGAGGGCCCTCACCCCCTGACCCCTCTCCCGGCCGCACACCCGGACCCCCGGGAGAGGGGGGCGCGCGAGATCCACCGATGAGACCATCCGTGGCTTGTCCCAAAGAGAACCCCGAGCTCAAACGAAAGAGCAAGCCACGGGTGGCACGGCTGCCGGAGCTTGCGCCCTCCCCTCTCCCGGGGGTCCGGGCGTGCGGCCGGGAGAGGGGCCGGGGGTGAGGGCCCCAGGCCCCAGACGCCGGAGAAACGGTCCATCTACCCCTTCACCCGCCGCTCCACCGCCAATCCATACTTCTCCATCTTGCGGTAGAGGGCCTGGCGGCTGAGGCCCAGGGCCTCGGCGGCCTTGGCAACCACGCCGCCCGCCTCTTCCAGGGCGCGCTCCAGCTTGACCCTCTCGGCCAGGGTGGACTCGTCCAGGAGGAGGTCGTCGGGGGCGGGACGGTCTGCCACCGCCACCGGGAAGCCGTGGGTGCCCAGGCCGAGGTCGTCCTCCCGGATCGTGTCTCCGGAGGCGACCAGCACGGCCCGCCGCAGAGCGTTTTCCAGCTCCCGGACATTGCCCGGCCAGGCGTAGCGGAGCAGCCGCTCCCGCGCTCCCGGCTCGAGCCGCCAGAGCGCTCCCGAGGGGGATGGCGAAAGGTCGCGGAGGAACTTCCCGGCCAGCGGGAGCACGTCCTCGGGGCGCTCCGAGAGCGGCGGAACCATCAATTCCACGACGTTCAGGCGATAGAAGAGGTCCTCGCGGAAGCGGCCGGCGGCGATCTCGTGGCGCAGGTCGGCGTTGGTCGCGCAGATGAGCCGCACGTCCACCCTGCGGGTCTCGCTGCTCCCCAGGCGCTCGAACTGGCCGCTCTGGAGGACCCGCAGGAGCTTGCGCTGCCCCGAGAGGGAGAGGTTGCCGATCTCGTCAAGGAAGAGCGTGCCAGCGTCCGCGGACTCGAAACGGCCGACCCGGCGGCGGCTCGCTCCGGTGTAGGCCCCGGCCTCCGCTCCGAAGAGCTCGCTTTCGAGCAGCTCGTCCGGGATCGCCCCGGCGTTGACCCGGATGAAAGGCTTCTCCTTGCGCCGGGAGTTGGCCTGGACGATCTCCGCCAGCTTCTCTTTGCCTGCGCCGCTCGGGCCGGTGATGAGGACCGGCACGTCGGCCCGCGCGACCTGGAGGGCCAGGATGGCCACGCCGTGCATCTTTTCACTCACCCAGACCGCGCCGCAGAGGTCGTGATGCTCGGCCAGCTCCTCCCAGGTGCGGCGGGCGCGCCCGCGGAGGCGGTTGTTCTCGAGCTGCAGCTCCCGGATGCGCAGGAGATTGCGGACGGTGACCAGGAGCTTCTCGTCGTCCCAGGGCTTGGCGAGGTAGTCGCTCGCCCCTTCCTTGACGAGCTGCACCGCCGTTTCGAGCGAGGTCCAGGCGGTCATCAGGAGGACGGGCAGGCCCGGATCGCGCTTCTTGATCTCGCGGAAGAGCGCGACTCCCTCCTCCCCCGAGGTCGCCTCCGGGCTGAAGTTCATGTCCTGGATGACGACGCCGATCTCGGAAGGGTCGGCCTCGATTGCCTTGAGCGCCAGGGCCGGGCTGCGGGCAGTCAGGCATTTGAAGCCCCGGATCTCGAACAGCACCTGGAGCGCTGTCGAGACCGAGGGTTGATCTTCGACGATGAGAATGGTCGGCATGCTGTGTCTATATTACAGGGAGGGCCCCCTCTCCCCCGGCACGGGGGAGAGGGCTGGGGAGAGGGGGAATGGGATCAACTCTACACGTTTCGGGTGGCTATCGCCGGAGCGATCCGCGCGGCCCTTAACGCCGGTCCCAGGGCGGCGGCCAGGCCGGTTACCCAGAGGAGGCCGACGCCGGCCGCGAGGATCCAGCCGTCGAGCTTCGCCCCTTCGACCAGGTTCACCAGCCCGAAGTTCAGGGCGTAGGCGAGGACCAGTCCAAGGGCGGCGCCGATGGTCGTGATCATCCAGTTCTCCAGCAGGAAATGGCGCAGGATGTCCGCCTGGGTCGCTCCGAGCGCCCTGCGGGTGCCGATCTGCCGCTGCCTCTCGGCCACCGAGAACGAGGTGATGCCCACGATCCCCAACGCCGTCACGAAGATCAGGAGCAGCATGACCGCGTTGAGCGCGAACACCACGGCCCGATCGCGGGAATCGTATCCCCGCCGGATGTCGGAGATGGCCTGGACCTCGACATTGCGGCCGTCGTTGGCAGCGGTCAGCACCTTCTCGATCTCGGGAATCAGCCTCTCGGCCTGACCCGGCTGAGTGCGCACCAGGTAGGAAGTGCCGTTGAAGCTGCCGGTCCGGGCCGGAAAGATGAACGCGTACTCTTCGATCGGCCAGCCATAGGGGTTGTAGAAGGGGCCGAAGATCCCTATCACCCGGTAGGACGGATCGCCGTCGGGATCATCGATCACCTTCCCCAGCGCTCCCCCCTCGGGATAGAGCAGGTCGGCGAGCTTCTCGCTGATCGCCACCGGCGCCACGGTGCCGTCCGGCAGGTCGTCGGCGCTGAAAGTCTCGTACTCCTCCTGCGTGAAGTTCCTCCCCTCCAGCAGGCGGACGCCCAGGGTATCGAGGAACTTCAGGTCGCCCGGGTAGTTCTGCGTGCGGTGGCGGGCGTCGCCGCGCTTCACCTCGGTCGAGCTGCCGCCTCCCTGCCAGGGGGTGAAGTACGTGTTGGTCGCGGCGCGCACGCCGGGCATCGCGCGCAGGGTGCGGACGTCGGCATCGATGGCCGCATCCAGGTACTTGTCCTCGCGGAACGCCTCGGCGAAGGGCCGGCTGCGGACATAGAGGAGGTTGGCGTCGTCGAAGCCCGACTCCTTGGACAGCTCGGCGCTGGACTCGCGGATCAGGCTGACGCAATTGGCGACGATGGCCAGGGTCAGGGCCACCTCCGCCACGATCAGGATGAAACGCGCACGGTTGCGGGTCATGGCGCGAAAGATCGGTCCGAATGGCATGGCTTTCTCCTACTGATTCCGAAGATGCCTAGCCGGGGGGATCGAGCAGATCCGCCAGGCGGGATAGATGCCGGCAATGGCGCCGGCGACGAGCGACAACAGGACCGCGGCCAGGATCATCGTCGGGTCGAGCCGGAAGAAGCCCTCGGTCTCGGTCTGAGCCTGCAACGTCCGTCTGAAAAGGTTGTTGAAGAAGGCCAGCACGCCCAGGGAGACCAACAGCCCGATGGCGCCTCCGATCAGCCCCACGAGCTCGCACTCGATCAGGTGCTGCAGGAAGATCGACCTCCGGCTCGCGCCCAGTGCCCGGCGGATGCCCACGTGCGGAGCGCGCGCCAGGAACTTGCCCAGGAACAACCCCACCAGGTTGAGCGCCGAAACGATCAGGAACAGCACCGAGATCGCGGCCAGGGCCTTGGTCTGCCGGGGCACCACCTGCCAATCCCGCATGAGGACGGGCAGCGGCGAGACAAGGTTTTTGATTGGGCGCTCAAAACGTCCGATCTTCTTCTGGTCCGTCACGTAAGCATCGAGGTAGCTCTGGTAGGCCTGCCGGCTCTTTTCGTCGGGCAGCTCCACCCACATCTGGATGAAGTTGGCCTCGCCGATGCGCAGGGCCTCGACGAACGAGGGATTGCCCTCCAGGCCCTTCCAGTTGTCGCGGTTGCCCGTGCTGCGGATCTCCATGGGCTCGACCCAGTTGAACGGCAGGTAGACCGACTCGGGCTGGCCGAACGGGTTGCCGTTGATGTCATACATCTTGATGCGGGGGCGCCACGGACCGATCACACCCACGATGCGGAAGTCGCGGCGGTCGATCCTGAGCGTCTTGCCGACGCTGTCCTCGCCGCCGAACAACCTTTCGTTCAGGGCCGAATTGATCACCACCACCGGCTCGGCCCCTGTGGGGGAACCATCCGCGGCCTTGCTCCAGCCCGACCCGTACTTGAACGGCACCTCGAACATCTGGAAGAAATCCGAGAAGACCATCCGCGTCGGCTCCTGCGAGGGCCGGGCGCGCTTGTCGTCGGGGAAGACATACAACGCAGCGTTGAAGTTGGCGGTCTGGCGGACGGGGATGCCGCTGCGCATGATCGCCCGCGCATCGCGGTAGGCGAGCTGCGGCGGCAGCCCGTTGAAGCCGGGATGGGCCGGCGCCTTGGGGTCCCAGTTGTCCATCTGCACGTAATGAAGGGCGGCGCTCTTGTTCGGGATCGGGTCCGCGGAAAATACGTGATAGACGGTGATGAAGGCCGTCGAGATCGCCACGCCGAGCGCGATACCGCCGACGATCAGCACCGAAAGGATCGGGTTGCGGCGCAGGCTCTTCCAGGCCAGGCGGAGGTTGTAGGCGAGCATGTGCGTCCTCTCCTAGTTCGCCCCGACCACGGCGGAATCGGAGGCCTGGCGGTTGAGGGGGAACGGCGCGATGCGCTCGAGGTCGACCATGCGGCCGTCCGCGATGTGGAGCTGCCGGTGGGCGCGCGCCGCGTGCTCGGGGTTGTGGGTCACCACGATCAGGGTGGTACCGCGGCTGTTGATGTCCTCGAGGATGTCCATGATCTCCCGGGCCATGGTCGAGTCGAGGTTGCCGGTGGGCTCGTCGGCCAGGATCAGCTTGGGATCGCCGGCCAGCACGCGGGCGATCGCGACGCGCTGCTGCTGGCCGCCCGAGAGCTGGGACGGCAGGTGGCGGAGGCGCGACGAGAGCCCCACCTGGGTCGCGGCGCGCTCGATGCGCTCCTTGCGGTCCTTGCCGGAAAGCTTTCTATAGCGCAGCGGCACGTCGATGTTGTCGAACACGTCGAGGTCCGGGATCAGGTTGAAGCTCTGGAAGATGAAGCCGATCTTCTCATTGCGGATGCGCGACATCTGCGTATCCGAGTGACGGCTCACGTCCATCCCGTCGAGGAAGTACTTGCCCTGATCGAAAGTGTCGAGCAGGCCGGCGACGTTCAGGAAGGTCGTCTTGCCCGAGCCCGAGGGGCCGGTGATGGTGACGAACTCTCCCTCCTCCACTTCCAGGGAGAAATCGCGCAGCGCCCGGGTCTCCACGAGGCCGGTGCGGTAGATCCTGGTCACGTTTTCCATCTTGAGCACGGTTTTCTCCTATCTATTTATCGGACCAGGACGGTCTCGGCGCCCTGGAACTGTTGCGTGTCGGTAAGCAGGATCTGGTCGCCTTCGGCCAGCCCTTCGAGGATCTCCACCTCGCCGACGCTCATCGCGCCGGTGCGGATGTCCCGCATCGTGGCGAGGCCGTCTTCGAGCACGTACACCTTGCGCCCGCCGCCGCTCTCCAGGAACGGTCCGCGGGGAACCTTGAGCACGTTGGTGCGGCGGTCGAGCACGAGCCTCACCGAGACCCGCTGGTTCTGGCGCAGCCCCTCGGGAGGCCGGTCCCCGAACGCCACGGTCCCCTCCACCTGGCTTTCGCGCACCTCGGGCGAGACGGTCGTGAGGGTGCCGGGGAACTTGCGGCCGGCGTAGTCGATCTCGACCCGGGTGCCGAGGGCGATCTCGTCGGCGTAGGCCTCCGGGATGCGGATCTCGACCTCATAGGTAGAGAGGTCGACGACGGTGAGCAGCGGCGCGTTGGCGCTGACCGCCTGGCGGTCGTCCACGTCGACCGTTGCCACCTGGCCGTCGAACGGGGCAGCCACGGCCAGCTCCATCACGCGGCGCTCGAGCTCGGCGACCACGAGGCGCTGGCGCTCCACCTGGCGCGAGCTGTCGGTGACCTCGAAGTCCAGGGCCTCGCGCTGCAGGCTGGAGCCCTGGCGGGACTGCTCCAGCTCGACCTCGGCGAGGCGGACGGCGTCCTTGGCGCGCTCGTGCTCGACTTCGTTCAAAAGGCCTTCGGAGCGCAGCTTCTCGGCGCGCTGCAACTCGCGGCGGGCGGCTTCGAGGCGGACCCGGCGCAGCTCGGCGGTCTGATCGTTGCCGACGTTCTGCTGGCGGGCGGAGATGCGGGCGCGGCCCAGCTCGGATTCGAGCGACTGGAGGCGCGAGCGCTCCTGGGCGAGCTGGGATTCCAGCTCGGGGCTCTCGATCGTGGCGAGCGCCTGCCCTTTGCGCACGGTCTGCCCGGCGCGGACGCGGAGGGCGACGGTCCCCTCCGCGGGGCTGTAGAGACGGGGATGGTTCGCGGCGACGATCCGTCCATCGGCGGCCACGTCGCGCTCCAGGTCGCCCCGGGTGACGGTGGCGATGCGCAGGCGGGCGAGGTCGACCGACTGGTCCGCACTGGACCAGCGCTGCAAGGCGGGCCAGAGCGGGATGAGGGAAAGGATCAGCACCACGGCCGCCCCGATGAGGATCTTGCTCCGGCGCGACAAGCCGCCGGGCTTTTCGAGGATGACGTCCATGGAGTCGGATTGTTCGATCATGACGGCAGCCAGAAAAGCAACGGCTGTGCCATGGCTGACAGTCCGCCGAACTATCTGAAAATAGATGGTTTAGGAGATCGGACAGCCGTCTCGTGAAGCGTCCGGTTGACAGGTGTCCGGGCGGACGGGCGGACAAGTGTCCGTCCGATTTCTCCTCAGGGCTGTCCGATTCCTTCGCGCGGCTGTCCGATAACTCTCGGGCGCAGTCCGAAAACTTCTCGCTGCTGTCCGATACTGCTCCACCGCAGTCCGAGCTTGCTCCACGGTAGTCCGATCTTGCTCCGCTGTAGTCCGATAACTCCACGCCGCAGTCCGAAAACTCGCCGCTGTAGTCCGATAAATCTCCGCGTTGGTCCGAAAACTCTCGGGTGCTGTCCGATTCCTTCGCAGTTTTGTCCGAAAAGTTTGGACTTTTGTCCGATGGATTCCCGAGTTGGTCCGAAAACTATTCGCCTTCGTCCGATGAATCGGGGTGGCAGTCCGATAAATCTGGGCTTTAGTCCGATGAATCGAGGTTTGTGTCCGAAAAATTCGGCGTTTTGTCCGATTCCGTCCGGCCTTCCGGCCCAACGGGCCGGGAGAACACAGCCCAGGGCTGCTAGGGCGACGGCGCAAGGATCGCCAGCACCAGCAACCGATCCGTCCCGGTATTGCGGATACCGTGCGGCACCTCCGCCGGGGCGATGAGCAGAGAGCCGGCCGCCATCGGCTCCTCGCGGCCTTCGAGGAGGAAGACGCCACGGCCCGCGAGCACGTGGTAGACCTTGTCCATCCCGGTATGGGCGTGCAGGCGGTGCTCCTGGCCCGGCTCGAAAGCGTTGAGGCCCACGAGGAGCCGGTCGGACTGGAAGAGCGTTGTCTTCCCCATTCTCTCGGAGTCGTAGACGGCGTGCTCCTCGGGGCGGATCGGGGTTGGATGGTCCATGGATATCTCCTACCAGTCCAACGGCATCAGCGGGATGTCCGCGAATCCCCACTGGCGCAGGGCGAGGACGATCTTGCCGCGGTGGTGGACCTCGTGGTCGGTCAGGTAGAGGACGCGGTCGCGGCCGGTCCAGACCACGGGGGTGACGCCGTCGTCGAGCATCGTGGGGTGCTCCTGCCCCATGCGCTGGCCGTCGTCCGCCTCGAAGAAGGAGACCAGGCGATCAGCGGTGGACTCCAGGGCGGCGAGGATGGAGGCCTTGTCGTCCGCGTACTTGGGCATGCCTTTGCCGTCCTCGAGGAATTCGCCCATCCAGCCATCCACGACATAGGCGATGTGCTTGAAGAGCTTACCCAGGGGGATGGCCTCGCCATCCGCCTGCCGGGTCAGCATCTCCTCGGGGATGCGCTCCAGGAGGTCGATGGTCCGCTGGCGGATCTGGCGGAAGTGCTTGAGGATTTCGTGGTCGGCGGTGTGCATGGTCAGGAATTAGAACTCAGGTCGTGCAGCGCTGCTGAAGCGATCTGAATAATCTGAGGGTCCTGAGTGGCTCGCCCGATGGCCAAGGCCTGCTCTAGCAGCGTCATCGCCTGATCGGCCTCCCCGAGTCTGCCATAGTCGATGCCCAGGTTTGCCAAAGCGATTCCCTCCCCCCGACGGTCCCCGACCTCGCGGGCGATCACCAACTGTTGTTCTCGGTAGCCGAT
The DNA here is from genome assembly GCA_963741305.1 of uncultured Holophagales bacterium. Lineage (GTDB taxonomy): Bacteria > Acidobacteriota > Thermoanaerobaculia > Multivoradales > UBA5704 > DATMER01. The sequence goes on from CAVUHL010000003.1 coordinate 3,522,020, forward strand.
CGCCTTCTCCAACTCGCCCTGGAGGGCATAAGCGTTCCCCAAGGACCCGAGAGCGTTGCCCTCCCCATAGCAATCACCGACCTCACGACCGATCACCAACGCTTGCTGATAATAACTGATAGCTTTCTCTAAGTTCCCTAAGGCCGCATACGCTAGCCCCAGGTTTCCCAGAGCGTTGCCCTCTCCAACGCGATCCCCGGTTCCGCGAGCGATCCCAAGTCGCTCCTCGGAGTACCCGACTGCCTTCTCCAACTCGCCTAGTCGATGGTAGGTCGTTCCAAGGTTTCCCAGAGCACTGCCTTCTCTACTGCGATCGCCGATCTCGCGAGCTATCGTCAGTGCTTGCTCATAGTACTCGATCGCCCTCTGCAACTCACCCATGCTCGTGTATGTCAGCCCTAGGTGGGTCAAGGCGGTGACCTCTCCCTGACGATGCTTAATGCCGCGAGAGATCCCGAGTTGCTGCTCGTAATACCTAATCGCTTCCTGTTTCTCACCTAATCGATGGTGCGCGATCCCTATCGTACCCAGCAGACTTCCCAAGCGCTCAGGAGCCATCGCTCGTTGGAGCTGCTCCTCCAGGAAAGGAACGAGTACGCGAAGTCCCTCACGCACCCGGCCATGTGCCAGAAGCCAATCCGCCGCCGAGCCCAGCAACTCATGTGCCCGATCGAACTCTCCTGCTTGAAAGAGGTGGTACCCGGCTTCGAGATTCACTTCGATCATGAGAGACACTTCCCCAACTAGGTGATCCCCTATGCGGCGGTGAGAGGGTCGCCGCAGCACCTTGGCTTCCTCGAACCGCTCTTGAATGAGTTGAACAGTAGCCGGATGAAGTGTGTAGTGGCGTATCGGGGAGACATCGCCGTCCTCGTTCAGCAGGAGAAGATCCATCTGCTCAAGCAGAGAAGTCTTGCGTAGACGCGCTGCCGTTGCTAAAGCCGCCTCTTCCCCTTCTCCTTCTTCTCCCAGCACCGTCATGAGTGACCACGCCCACGGCCGACGCAGGAGGGTCATTCGGTAGAGCATCCGCCGCTCACTGTCGTCGAGAACCCGATCCCACATCTGAGCCAGGAGCAGGTTCGCCCGGAGCTTGTCCCGGACCTTGGGCAGCGCCGGCTCCACCAATTCCGCCCACTCGCGCCATAGGTTTCCTTCCTGCCAAGAGCCGTGACGTTCCTCCCACGCCGCCAAGGCATGGGCGATCAGATCGTCCGCATACTCGACCGCCCGCGGATGACCGGCGAGACGTTCAACCAGTTGCATCTGGCTTGCGAAGCTCAGCCGCCGGAGCGAGCGGAACCAGTTCATCAGACGAAGAAGGGCGTCTCGAGACAAGGGAGAGATCGGCAGCGAAGCGCCAGCGAAGCCAGAGTTCAGGTAGCGGCAGCTTGCCACGACGTATAGGTTGTCCGTCTGCTGAGTCAGAGCTGTCAAGAGAACCCAGAACCGGCTCAAATCCTCCGACGCCCACTCCCCGATCGCCTCCGCGTCGCCTTGCGCCTCCAAGTCCTTGGGGCCGACCTGCAGCGATTCCAGGTTGTCCATGTAAAGAACCAGCCGGGGAATGTTCTGCAAGAGCACCTGAAGAAACATTGAAAACCGCTGAAGGGGATCGTCTCCCGCGGCCTGATCCACTTGATAGACGACCTGCTCCCAGTCCAGGCCGAAGCGCTTGCGGCAGTGATCGAGAAGTTGGCTCACCAGCCCCTCCAGCCGGTCCGGCTGCTGCTCCACCTCCTGGCACCAGAGGGAGAGAATGTCGCCCTCGCCACGCTGGAGCATGGGCAGAACCTGGAACGCCAGCGTACTCTTTCCGACCCCGCCCAGCCCCTGGAAAACGAATACCCGGTCACCCCGGAGGATTCTTCGTCGTACCTCGTGCATCTCGGAGCGCCGGCCAATAAAGCCGGTGGAGAGGACCCTCCGGTCTCCAACGCCGGTGAAGGTCCGCCGGAGGGCTTCCTCAGGCTCACGCATCCCCTGCGCGGCGGGCACGCTCAGCGGGTGGTCCGGCCCGCGGTGATAGAGGACCAGTTGAGCCCAGGCGAAGGGAAAAGAGGGATCGGACAAGCCTTCCCGGGCTTGGCGGACGGCATAGCGCGTCGTGCCCCCTTCGGCAAGGGCACGGTAGAAGGCCACCTCGGCACGGGTAGACAGCTCGTCCACGATCGGGCCGTCGTAGCCCACCACCTGGGGCACACCCTCACGGTGCAGACTGGCCGCCGAGGTCTCGGCCTTCGATCCCCCGGTGTCGTTTCCATGGCAGCTCGCCAGATAGAAGAGCGGCGGCAGCGGGCCCTCGATCCTTGTCCGCAGCTTGAGAAGGAGGTCGTGGATGGGCACCACGTCCGCCCTTCCCTCGTCATCCTCGAAGACCAGCGCAGCCGGCGCGCCATGGCCGGAGAAGTGAATCGCCAGAGGCTTCTCTACTCGCACGGTCTCCACGAGATCCTCAACCGTCCCAAGCTCTGTGGGAACAAATCGGCACTGCTCGGTGAGGGCTTTGGTGACGCGGTAGCTTTCACCCTCGTAGTCGAGCCCGCTCCCCTCAGGGGCCGAGACGTTGACCACGAGACTGAGCATGCGGTCAGGTTCCCGGAGCAACGCCTCGGGGCCGACCTCCCCCGCCGTCGAGCGCGCAACATCCACCCTCGCATCTTTCAGAAGGAAGGAGCCATTCTGACAGAGGAGCTCCCAGGGAAGGGCGAGCAGGGCGTCGTCGTCGCTGCGGATCGTGATCAGCGGACGGGAGCGCCCGGGGATCATGGCCTGCCGGAGCCGTTCCTTCCCCTCCTCGTCAAAGAGGATCTCGAAGAGCAGGCTTCCCAGAGTCGTGGCGCGGCCAAAGAGGTCGGTCCGGTCAGAATCCGTAAAGACCGGTTCCCGGGTGAGGCGGTCGTAGAAGTGATGCGCACGCCAGAACTGGTTGTCGACCTTCCACGGGGGCTTAACCGTGCGGCTCTGCCTCGTGGGATCGACCACGCGCAGGTCGTCGCCGTTCATCTCCAGAGAAAAGAGCAGGTTGTTGCCTGCGGGAGTCATGCTCCTATTCTAGTCGTGCAGCGGAGACCTTTCCGCGGCAGCCGCAAACCTATCCGCGGGACGCGGAAGTCTTCCGCGAGAGCTCTCCGCCCCCGGCGTTGCGCGGCAGCCCAGTTGCGTTGTCCTTCTTCTTGCGCTCCTGCCGCCATTGCCGATGCGCTGCGAAACGCCACGAAATCGTCACATGGTCTGTCTTTTTCTCCTCTTGACCTGGGCGGTATTCAGTCGTATGTTAAGAGTCCACGCTCTGTGAAGGGAGGCAAACCATGGCCATAGCGAAGAGTCCGGTCCCCGCAGGTTTTCATGCAGTCACGCCGGTCCTCTGTCTCGACGACGCGCGCGCCGCGGTCGATTGGTACAAGAAGGCGCTCGGTGCGGAGGAGGTGTCGAGCCACCCAGGGCCGGACGGCAAGATCATGCATGGCGAGTTCCGCGTCGGAGGGTCGCCGATCATGTTCCACGACGCGATGATGGGCTTCAAGGGACCCAAGGCGCTCGGCGGCTCGCCGGTGGGGCTGTGGATCTACGTCGAGGACTCCGAACCGCTCTTCAACCGCGCGGTCGAGGCCGGTGGGCAGGTAGGGATGCCGTTCGGTGACCAGTTCTGGGGCGACCGCTGCGGCGCCTTCACCGATCCCTTCGGCTACAACTGGACCATCGCCACCCGCAAGGAAGACTTGACCGAGGACGAGCTGATGCAGCGCCAGGAGGAGTTCTTCGCGCAGATGGCGGGCCAAGGGGCCGGCGGCGGAGAGTAGCTACCGCCCAAGCTCCTGCAGGGCCTCACGGTAGGCCTCGAAAACGTCGCGGGAGAAGCAGACAAAGATCACTTTTTCGATCGAGGGCTCGCCGTCGAGGAAGCGCGAGACTTCGCTCACGGCGACCCTCGACGCATGATAGGGCGGATAGCCGAAGATGCCGCAACTGATCGCGGGAAAGGCGATGGTGCGGACCTGGTTTTCGACGGCGAGGGCGAGGCTCGAACGGTAGCAGGAGGCCAGTAGCTCGGGCTCGCCCTGGCCCCCTCCCCTCCAGACCGGTCCTACCGTATGGATCACGAAGCGGGCCGGGAGCCGGTAGCCCTTGGTGATCTTGGCCTGCCCCGTCTTGCAGCCTCCCAGGAGCCGGCACTCTTGCACCAGCTCCGGGCCGGCGGCGCGATGGATGGCGCCGTCGACCCCTCCCCCTCCCAGCAGCGAGCTGTTGGCCGCGTTGACGATGGCATCCACCGGCACGCGGGTGATATCCCCCTGGAGGAGCTCCATCCTGCTCAGCACGACCGAGGCTTCACCACTCATACGACCCCCCGCTTCGAAAGGCTTGCATTGCGGCGATGTTAGCCTTTCTCTCGGGGAATCTCCATGCCGTGTTGGGATGTCTCAGTGGCTCAGCGAGGGTGTGCCGCGGCGCCCGGCGTAGCGCTGGGTCGCGTAGCCGACCACGAGCCCCAGGATGCAGCCGGGAAGCATGATCTCCAGGTAGTACTTGCCCTGCATGTGGGCCACCCAGAAGGCCAGGGTGCCGCTGACCATCAGGCCGAAGAGGAGGGTCAGGGGCAGCGATTTCACGTAGCGGGCGAAGGTTCCGATGAGCACGCCCGCGACCAGCCCCTTGAAGGTGGAGCCGATGACGATGCCGAGGATCGCGGACTGGGTCTCGGGGGCCGAGACGAGCGCCGAAAGGCCGTCGAAGATGCCCAGTAACCCTCCCAACAGCATGCCGAAGAGCGGTTTGTTCATGTTTCATTCTCCCTGTCGAAAGTCTCGCCGGTTCTGTCCGGCACCCTCTTATCCAACGCCGCCGCGGATTCCTTTAACGGCCGAGGATCAGGATCAGGAGCGCCCGCATCAGGAGGTAGGCCAGGACGATCAGGATCGGCGCGCGGTAGCGCCGGAAGAGCGCGCCGTCTGCTCGACCAGGTTCTCCCGGTAGGCCGCGACCGGCAACCCGTCCAGGTAGCGGCCGAGGTCGGCGGACAGCTCCCGCACGGTGGGATACCTCCCCTCGGGCTCGGCCGCCATTGCCCGGCCCCGGATCGCCTTCAGGGGCCGGGGAACCGGCTCTTCTCCCTGCAGCAGGAAGGAGAGGATCGCCCCGAGGGCATAGACGTCGGCCCGCTCGTCGATCCGTTCCACCTCGCCCCGCTCCTGCTCAGGGGCCATGTATCCGGGTGTGCCGAGTATAGTGCCTTGAAGAGTCGGAGCCCTCACCCCCGTCCCCTCTCCCGGTCCCCCGAGCACACCCTCCCCGGGCGAGGGGCGCCCCCGCCCTCCCTCAGAACCCCCGCCCTCCTCGGCTAGTTCGAAGCAAGTCTCCCCCTCTCCCGGGGCGGGCGTGCTCGGGGGACCGGGAGAGGGGGCCGGGGGGTGAGGGCTCAGCTTCGCCACGCCCCAATCCATCACCAGCACCTCTCCGAACGGGCCCACCATGACGTTCTCGGGCTTGAGGTCGCGATGGATGACGCCGTGGGCGTGGGCAAAGGCGACGGCTTCACAGATGCGCTCGAAGGCGCGGAGGCGGTCGGGCAGGGAGAGGCTGCGGGCATGCTCGTCGAGGCGGCTGCCGCGGACCCGCTTCATCACATACCAGGCACGGCCGTCGGGGAGGACCCCCACGTCGTGGACCGGCACGATCCCGGGATGCTCCAGCCGGGCCAGGATGCGCGCCTCGCGGAGCATGCGCTCCGTATCCTCCTGGTGCAGTTGGACGACCTTGAGGGCCACCTCACGGTCGAGGTCCCGGTCGCGGGCCAGGTAGACGGTGCCCATGCCGCCCTGGCCGATGGTGCCGATGATCTCGTAGGGAGTGCCGGCGAGGTCGGGTTCAGAAGCAACCTCTCTTAGATGGCTCAGAGCTCCGTCCGGCAACCACTTCACGAGGGATCGACTCCCAGGACGTCGCGGGCCTCGGCGCGGAACTCGGCTTCGCTGCCGGTGAGGGCCCGCAGCTCGTCCAGGACCAGGCGGCGGAAGCCGCGGCGGGCGGCGGCGAGGTCGTTGGTCACCTGGACCGTGGTGATGCCCAGCTCTTCGGCCAGCCGGGCGTAGGTAGGCCGGTCTTCTTCCAGGTCGTAGCGCTCGAACAGGAGGAAGCGCCTGGCAGGGGCTTCGGCCCGCAGGCGCTCGACGGCGCGGGCGAAGAGGGCTCGGACCCACTCCCGGTGGAAGTACTCCTCCGGGGTGAGGCCGGAGGACGGAGACCGCGCCAGCTCGGCCTCGGCGCCCTCGAAGTCGAGGGAAAGGGCCGTCGCACCGCCGCCCCGCTTCTCGCGCCGGGCCGCCTTGCGCTCGTTGGCCACGAAGCCGTCGAGGGCGAGACGGAGGAAGGTGCGGAAGCGGGCTCGGGCCGGATCGTAGCGGTCGAAGGTCCCCTTCTCGAGCGCCAGGGCGAAGAAGGATTGAGTCAGGTCCTGCGCCTCGTCCCCCTCGGACTGGTGCTGGACGCGCAGGTACTTGTAGACCGGCTTCCAGTAGCTGTCGATCAGGGCGCCCAGGGCCTGCCGCCGGACCTCCGGATCGGTGTCGCGGGCGGCCAGGAGGACCGAGCGCCGGGTCGAGGGGAACATGGGGCCACTATATGCCCCCGCTCTTTCCCTGGAGTTCCTCAGCTCTTGGTAGCCAGCTCGACCTTTTCGTTCTCTCCCGCGTAGTCGAGGCGCTCGCCCGTGATGACGGCCTTGAGGAAGCCGGCGAGCTGCACCATCTTGCCCGAGGGCGTGTCCCAGTACTCGGCCTTCTCCACCTTCACGCGCAGCAGGGCCAGCCGGGGGTCTTCGGGTCCGTCGGGATACCATCCCTTGGCCACGGGGCTCCACAGCTCCTTCATCTTGGCGCGGTCGTGCAGCAGTTGGGCGGTGCCGGAAAGCGAGACGTAGCGGCTGTCCTTCGGCTCGGCGTAGCTGACGTTGACGCGCGAGTCCTTCGCGATCTCTTCCCCCTTCGCCGAGCCGGCGTCGACAAAGAACCAGATGTCGCCGTCGACCTCGCTCTCCTGGGTGTACAGAGGGCGGCTGCGCAGGGAGCCGTCCTCGTCGATGGTGGTCAACATGGCGACCCGGATGCCCTTGATCAGGTCGTTGATCTTTTCGATGTCACTCTTCTCTTTGGCCATGATCTCCTCTCCCGGAAAGATACTCCCGGCGTTACGTTAGGATGAAGTGCGAAATGCGTGCCGTCCTCGCCGCCATCCTCCTGACCCTGCTCGGCTGCGGGCACTCCAGCCTGCCCACCTTCCAGCGCGGCATGACCCTGGCCCACGAGGGGTTCCGCACCAACGAGGGCTACGGTTCCGAAGCAGCTTTCAAGCAGCTCGTCCGATTGAAGGAGCTGGGTGTCAACTCGGTGACCCTGGTGCCTTACGGGTTCACGCGCGCTCCCGAGGAGACCGACGTCCGCTGGCGCGGCTCGGACGAGACCGACGAGCGGGTGGCGAGCACGATCCAGGAGGCCCGCCGGCTGGGGCTCTCCACCGTGCTCAAGCCGCAGCTGTGGTCCCGGGGACGCTGGACCGGGGACATTGTCTTCACGGACGACGAGGCCTTCCGCCTGTGGATGGCCTCCTACCGGCAGTTCATCCTCCACTACGCCCGGCTGGCGGAGCTGGAGCGGGCGGACCTCCTCGTGATCGGCACGGAGCTGGGCGGCCTCACCCTTCCTCGGGAGGCCGACTGGCGCGCCCTGATCCGGGAAGTCCGGACGGCCTACTCCGGCCAGCTGACCTACGCCGCCAACTGGGGCCAGGAGTTCGAGACCCTGGGCTTCTGGGATGAGCTCGACCTCCTCGGAGTCAACTTCTACTACCCGCTGGCCGCCCCCGGCGAGCTGCCCCGGGCCGGCTCCCCGCGCCTGAAGGAGTTGGAGCGCATGCTCGCCGAGATGTCCCGCAAGCATCGTAGGCCCGTGCTCTTCACCGAGGTCGGTTATGCGGCCAGCGCCGCGGCGGCGGTCGAGCCTTGGAAAGAGGAGAACGCCCCGCTCGATCCGGAGATGCAGGCGCGCTGCTACGAGGTGATCTTCCAGTCTTTCTATGGCAAGCCGTGGCTCGCCGGCCTGCACTGGTGGAAGTGGCCGACCCCTGGCCGCGGCAGCATGGAGGACCCGTCCTTCAGCCCGCTGGGCAAGCCGGCGCTCGGGGTCCTGGAGAAGTGGTACGGGAACGGGGCGCGGTGATCCTCAAGCCCTGTTCTTCTGATAGATGGGTGCCAGGAAAGCGGCTTCGAGGTCCGGCCCGGCGACCGGCACGCTGACCACGACCTGCCAGTAGACCGGGTTCTGCTTCACCAGGTTCGTGCCCGGCATGTCGCCCGGGACTTTGAAGGAGAAGCTCAGGATCTCGAGAGGCTCACCGGGCTCGCCCGGCAGCGGGATCTCCCGGGTCTCCCGGTAGATCGCGACGGGCTGCTGGTTGGCCGGCCCCCCCGCGGATATCAGCTGGTCGCGCACGCAGCGCAACGACAGCCGCGTCGGGCCCGTGGCCCGCATGTCACGGGGGAAGGCGATCCTGCCCTCGAGCGGGTTGCCCGGGAACACGGGGATCTTCTCCCAGATCACCACGGGCGTGCGGAACCGGACCGACAGGAAACCCTTGCGGAGCGAGTCGTAGAGGACAAGCAGCGCTAACAGGTCGAGGACAACGAGGATGAGGTAGACGAACCCTTCCCCGGTGAGCCAGGCGGCGTTGAACAGCGCGACCATGGCGAAGAACACAACCCGCCCCAGGAGCGTGTCGCCGGCGTGCGCGCCATAATCCGGCCGCATCCAGTCCTGGCTCCAGGGATAGTCCCAGGTCCAGGGGTCCTTCCGGTCCTTCTTTGGCGGAAGCTCGCGCCGCCCTTCTTTGTCGGCGAGCGCCACCTGGAGCACGCGCAGCGCCACCAGAATGAAAACGATGCCGAACGCCATCGCGCCATAGAAGAAGGTGGGCTGGCCGTTTTTGCTCAGGCCCTCCTCATAGGGGCCGACGGTGCCCGCGAGGCCAAACAGGAAGATCGCCGTCCCGACTGCCAGGAAGCCCAGGAAGATCCCGGCCCTGGCGCCGAGCTTGCGGAACCGGCGGAAGAAGCCGCGGCCGAACACCGAGCTCGTGCCGGGCCAGGCGACCATGTGGCGGGCAGTTACCCCCCAGATCTTTTCCTTTTCCCGGGAGATGATGGTCGACTCCGGAGCGGGGCCTTTCGCGGAAGAGGGAGGTGTGATGTTCATGCCGGGGAGATTCTAATCCGAGTGTCACGATTTTGCCGCAGCGCGCACCACCATCCATAGAAGGCAAGTTCTCTTCAGCTCGATTTCGACTTTCCCGCAGCCGTATCGGCTCGGGTTTATAAGGAGACCCTCTATGGACGTGAAGAGGTTGCTGCGCGGCGTCATGGCCTTCGCCATTGCCGCAAGCGTCGTGGTGCCGGCGGGCGCGACGACGCTGATCCGCGAAAGCCTCGACGAGCTGGTCCGCTCCAACCGGACCATCGTCGTGGGCGAGGTCGTCGATGTGCACTCGTACTGGAACGCGGATGGGACGTTCATTCTCACCGACGTTCGAGTCGCCGCGCACGACGTGCTCAAGGGCAATGTAAAGGACCGCGAGGTCACGGTCACGATCATGGGCGGCCGGGTCGGCGAGACCACCACCCTGATCATCGGCAATCCCGAGCTCATTCCAGGCAATTCCTACGTACTGTTCCTCAATCAAGAGGATCTGCCGGGCGTCAAAGCCCTCACTGTCCGCTCCCTGATTCAGGGCGCCTTCGATGTAAAGATCGGCAAGGACGGCCTGCGCGCGGTCAGCCAGGCCAACGCCCATCCGCTTCTCCCCGACGGCCGCGGCTCGTTCGAGGCCGAGGGCGGCCGCGAGGGCTTCCAGCTCAACTCGATGATGCAGTCGATCCGTGAAATCGTGCGCTACAACGGCGCAAGCCCGGAGGTGAAGTGATGAACCGCAAGGCTTTCGCTCTGGCTCTCGTCGCCGCGGGGATGATCGCTTCGGCGGTCCCCTCCCACGCCTATCGCATGATTCAGAACACCGGCGTCGGCCGCTTCAGCGCTGGCGCCGCGGTGGCGTGCAACGCCTCCGGCGGGTTCACCCACTGGAACAACAAGAACATCGTCTGGCGCCTCAACACCGCCAACCAGGGCTCGGGCAAGTCCACGGCCCTGACCAACGCCGCGGCCGCCTGGACCGGCGTGACCAGCGCCGACCACGTGCTCAGCAACGGCGGCACCACCACCACCGGCTTTACCACCAATGGCACCAACACGGTGCTCTGGGCCTCGGGCAACGGCTGCACGGGCTCCTGCCTCGCCATCACCGCCCTGGTCCTGCAGTCCGGCCAGGTGATCGTCGAGAGCGACATCTCCTTCAACAACAACGTCACCTGGACGACCACCGGCGCCCAGTACGACACCGAGGCGGTCATGGCCCATGAGATCGGCCATGCGCTCGGCATCCATCACAGCGATGTGAGCTCGACGGCGACCATGTACGCCTTTTACTTCGGCTCGGCCGGCCGGTCGCTGGCGACCGACGACCGCTCGGCGCTCCAGTGCGCCGAGTCCCGCTATTGATCGATTGTTGATCGATTGATCCACATTTTCCCTCTCCCTCGCAAGGGGAGAGGGGATCTTTTTATTCGAAGCTCGTCAGGAACGGCAGCGGCCGGATCGACTTGCGGCAGGTTTCAATGTCGAGCCCCTCGGTCGTACCGCGGCTCAGAAAATCCGAGTAAACGCGGTCCAGGCACTCCACTCCCGGCAGGTTGTAAAAGACATGGGCGCCGCCGGGCACGGTGAGGACCTTGCTCCCGGGCAGCGTCTGCGCCACCCTCTCCGCCCACTCCCTCGGCGTAGCGGTATCGTTCTCTCCCGAATAGATCAATACGGGCGCCGGAGAGCGCACCGGCTCCAGGAAGCTCGCTGGAATCTTCGCCGACGGCCACTCCGCGCACGCCGCGGCCTGCTGCCTCACCCGGAGATCGCCCATGAACGTGCCCTTGGCGAGGCGGGCCGCCTCCGCCTGATCCACGAACGCCACGTCCTCGGCGCAGGTCACGGAAAGATAGAGGCCTCCCGGCGAGGATGTGAGCAAATCCCGGGCGAGGGGCGCCAGGTCACCCGATGCTGCTCGGCGCAGGAGCAGCGGCAGGCTGCGGACTCCTGCCGGCCGGTAGAGCAGGTAGCGCACGGTCTGGGCCGCGGTATTCCGCGATAGGCGCGTCAGCCGCGGAGCCGGCTTCGCCTCCAGCCGCTTGAGGACCGTATCGAGATCGGCTTTCGGGTCCGGAAAGGCAGCGTGGCAGGCGGGCTCGGCCGCGCAGGCCGCGGCCATCCTGTCGAAAGCAGCCTGCGTGTGCGGCGCCAGATGCATCGGGACGCGGGCGTCCACGGGCAGCACCGAATGAAGATGCACCGTGCGCACGCTCTCCGGATGCCGCCGCAGATAAACCAGGGCAGCGCGGGTGCCGTACGAGGCGCCGAGAAGGTTCACCTTGCCGTAGCCCAGAGCGGCGCGCACCTCGTCCACGTCGTCGACGATCGCCTCGGTCGTGTACTGCGAAAGGTCGTGGTCCCGGGCCAGGGCCTCGCGGCAGCTCCGCACCATGGCAGGGTCCATGAAGCCCTCGAAGGCCGCCTCCTCCGTCTTCGGACAGCGCAGCGGGCCCGACGCCCCGGTCCCTCGGATGTCCACGAGCACGAGGTCACGGTTGCGCAGGGCCGTTGCAAACTCCTCAGTGAGGCCCGGCCCCGAGTCGACCGCGGAACCGCCGGGTCCCCCTTCGAAGTAGAGGACCGGATCGGGCTCGACCGGCGTCCCGTTCGCTGGGATCACGACGATGCGAAGCGGGATCTTGCGTCCGGACGCCGCGGCCCGGTTCTCGAAGACCTCATGGGTCCCGCAGCGGACCTCGCGGTCGAAGTCAGGAAGCCGGCAGGGCTTCAGCTCCAGAGCGGCGGCAGGCAGGGCCGCCACCAGGGCTAGGAGAACGAGGGCTCTCATGGCTGGATTAGACCATGCGCCGGGCTCGCCGGTTCCTGGCAGCGTGCTTGCTGTACTCTTTCAAAACGGAGCGGGCGCATCGCCCGCCACCCCCAACGAGGAGGTGCCCTTTGGACCTGATGAACCTGGTCAACCAAGAGCTCAGCGGACCCCGGCTCTCGCAGATGAGCCGTCAGCTCGGTATTTCGGAAGAACAGACACGCGAAGCCCTGCCCGCCGCCCTCGCGGCTCTGACGGGCGGGCTGGCCCAGAACGCCGCCCAGCCGCAGGGTGCGCAGCAGCTCGCGAACGCCTTGAACAAGGACCACGACGGGGGGCTCCTCGACTCGCTCGACGGCTTCCTGGGCGGTTTAGGCGGCATGGGCGGCGGGGGCAATATGGGGGGCATGGGCGGCGGTGGCCTCGGCGCCGGGGCTGCGATCCTGGGCCATGTCTTCGGCCAGCGTCAACAGAAGGTGGAAGGGAACCTGGGCCGCGCCACCGGGCTCAATCCGCAGACCGTGGCAAGCCTGCTGGCCATGCTCGCGCCGATCGTGATGGCCTACCTGGGCCGGCAGCAGCGCCAGAAGCAGCTCGATCCGGGCGGCCTCGCGGAAGTGCTCGGCCAGGAGCGCCAGCGCATCGAGCAGGCCCCCCAGGCCCGCACCGGACTGGGAGCCCTGCTCGACCGCGACGGCGACGGCGAGATCATGGACGACCTCGCCAACCTCGCGGGGGACCTTTTCGGCAACAAACGGCAGCAGTAGCCCGCTGCCGTCCCCACCCGCGGACGTTCCGATCAGTTTTTCCGATTCTGGCCGGTTTCCGAACATTCCCTTGAATCCACCCGGTCCATCCATTTGGACCGGGTGGCACCTCATCCTGCACAAAAGCCCGCCCAGCTTGCGTTTGCGCGCATGGCACTGCCGTTGCTCTCTCATCTCTGACAGATGACAGCCGGCGTCTTCGTGAGAGGACGCCCCGGCGTGGAGGCAAGGGAAAATGCGGTGGAACCGTCTTGTCGTGGCCGGGCTCTGCCTGCCTCTGCTCTGCGCAGCAGTATCGGAGGCATCGGCGCAGAGCGAAGAAAAAGCTTTCGATCCCAATCAGGGCGGCCTCGTGCTGCGTGGCGGCGACGGCGACGAGCTGCCCGCCCTGGAGACGCCCGGAGCGCGGGCGAAGCTGATCCGGCCGCGCGGCACGAACGAGTGGCGGGGCTCCGGCTTCGCGCTCTGGACCGGCGGCGAACTGTCGACAGACGGCGGCGGCGGCCGTCTTGACTCCCTGCGGGTCGCGGATGTGGAGGGCGGAGGCCCGCTCGTCCAGGACCGGCTCTGGATCTGGGCCGAGGCGGGCCGGGACGAGATCGACCGCGTCGTCTTGGGCGGCCAGACCGAGGAGCGGGTCCGCGACAGCGGCAGCTTCCGGCTGAATGCGCAGCTCGCGCACCCGACCTCCGTCGAGCTGGCGGCGAGCGGCGGCAATTCCGAGGGCTCCGGCGTGGGCGCGGGGCCTTCCCGCTCGCCCGAGGCCACCGGGGACGAGGACGGCCGCGAGTCGAGCTGGAGCGCCGAGGCCACGCACATCGTGGGATCGAGCTTCTACCTGACCGGCGCTTGGAGCGGGAGCAGGCGGAGCGTCCTCGACCTCCCGAGAGGGGATGGCGACGCGCGGATCGACGCGGCGGGCGTGGCCCGCGGCAGCTGGTTCGTGCTGGAAGAGGAGCAGCGGACGCGCGAGGCCCGGCTGAGCGGCTCGGCGTTCTTCAACACCGGCTGCATGTCGCACGAGGTCGCGTTCGGCTCGGGCTTGCGCAGGCAGGACGAGGCCTGGTCCCTCATCTCGCCAGACCGGCTCGGCATCGCCGGCGAGCTCTTCGACCTCTCGGCAGATGTGGCCGAAGCCTGGAGAAGCGGGACGGCCGATGCGCGCCTCGAGACCCGGAGCCTCTGGTCCAGGACACCCTGGACGCCGGCCAGTCGACGTTCGTCCTGGGAGCGCGTCTGGACGGCCAGGACTTAGGCATCCCGGAAGTCCGCCCCTGGACGCTCGCGCCGCGCCTCGGCTGGAACCTGGCCTTGGGTGAGGACCGCCAGACCCTGCTCAAGGCGTCCCTGGGCCGGTTCGCCTCCCGGCTCGGCTCGCGGGCGCCTGGCACCTGGACCGACGCTCACTTCCCGCACCCTCCAGCTCGGGGTGCGGATCAGGAGGTGGTGAGTCTTCGCGCGGAATTGATAGAATCTGCTGCAATGATGCGACTCCCAAGGAGGATTGGCTGACCAAGCGGATCGAGGCTGCGGCCGCCGTCCTGCTCACCCTGTTCGCGGCCGCGCTGCACGTCATGCGCGCTTTGCATGCCGGGCCGCTCTGGCGCGACGAGGCCGGCGCCCTTCAGGTGGCGATGCTGCCCACCTTCGGGGAGATCTTCCAGCGCTTCCCGCACGAGGCCTTCCCCCTCCTCTTTCCCGCCACGATCCGGACGTACGTCGGCATCTTCGGGGACTCCGACTTCGCCCTCCGCGCGTTCGGATCGGCCGTCGGAATCTCCATCCTCGGCGCGCTCTGGCTCAACGCCCGCATGGCCGGGACGGTCCCCCTGGCCTCGGTGGCCCTGCTGGGGTTCCAACCGGCGTTCCTGATCCATGTCGACACCATCCGCGGCTATGGGATGGGAACCCTGCTGACCGTCCTGGCGTTCGGGGCATTCTGCCGGCTGGTGGCCAAGCCGGACCGCTGGACGATCGCGGCGGCGGCGGTGGCCTCCATCCTGAGCGTCCACCTCGTGCTCCACGACTCGGCCATGGTGCTCGGCCTCGGGACCGCGGCCGCGATCGCCGGCGCGGTGCGCCGGCGGTGGCGCGTGACAGCCGCCGCGCTCGGGGCCGGGCTCCTCGCGGCCCTCACGCTGCTCCCCTACGCGGGACCGCTGAGCGCCGCGCGGGATTGGGACGTAGTGGTCGCGGAAGGATCGCTGACCGCGCCGCAGATCTTCAGCTCGCTTATCGAGTCGTTCGGCTCCTCCGTCCTGCCCTGGGGCTGGGCCCTGCTCCTTGTCCTGGGCATCGGCGGCATGGCTAGCAAGGCCGACGACGTCCAACTCTTCCGGCTGCTGGCGATCCCCACGGCGTTCGCCGCGCAGTACGGCCTGTTCATGGCCCTCGGCTACCTGCCGAAGTCCTGGTATTTCCTGCCGCTGCTGGCGCTCTCGGCGAGCGCCCTGGATGGCCTGACTGCTGGTCTGAAGATACCTCGCCTGGCCTTGGCGACAGGGACCGCGCTCCTCCTGCTCCCGGACACGAGCCGGGAAGCACGCCTCCGCCTGTCAAACGTCGACCTCGTCGCCAGCCACCTGGAGAAGAGCGTGGACGAGGGGGACCTCGTGCTGGTAAACCCGTGGTTCTTCGGGGTGAGCTTCCACCGGTACTACCAGGGGCGGGCGCGCTGGATGACGGTGCCAAACCTGGAAGACCACCGGATGCACCGGTACGACCTGCTCAAGGCCAAGATGGCGGCACCCCTGGCGCTCACGGACGTGCTCAACGCGATCCGCGGCACCCTGCGCTCGGGGAAGTGCGTCTGGCTGGCCGGCGCCTACTGGGTGCCGCCCGAGGGCCAGCTCCCGCCCGTGCTCGGCCCGGCGCCCCATGGCCACGCCCTGGGTTGGAAGGACTCCCCCTACATCGGCTCCTGGGGGTTGCGCGTGGGAGCGCTGCTGAAGAACCGCGCCCTCCACGAGCGGGTGGTCCCCGTGCCGGTCGAGGGTGCCGTCAGCGGCCAGGAGTACCTGTGGCTGGTCGAGCTACGCGGATGGCGTCCGCTCGCGGACACATCAGATATCCTTGCGGCCGGTACAGAAAGGGGATCGCGATGAGAAGCAAGCCGAGCAATGAAAACCACATGACCTATCCGCGCGCCGGCGCCCAGCTCGCGTTCGCCCGCGGCGCGACGGCTTTCGGAGCGTTCAGCGTCGGCGCGCTCGCCGTCGGGGCCGTGGCCTTCGGATTCCTGGTAATCGGCCGGCTCGCGGTCAAGCGCTTCATCCTCCAACATGGGGCGATCGACCGCCTGACCATCCACGAGCTCGAGGTCGGCCGCCTGCGCGTGCGCGAGCTGATCACCGACGAAAAGTCCTAGGACAGCTCTTCGGGGTCCTTCCTCAGATCCTCCAACAGCGCGAGGGCGGTGTTGGTCAGCGGCCGGAGGATCGGCAGCTTGGCGAGGGTGATCAGGCGGCAGACGAGGGACACGGAGCGGTCCAGGAGGCGGTAGGTCCGCACGCAGCCCGGCGAGTCGTCGTGGATCCAGAACAGCAGGATCCCCATGTGGAACAGCCAGAGCAGGTTCGGCAGCTCGGCCTTGAGCCGGCGGTTGCTCACCTTGATGCTCGAGCCCTCCAGCACCTCCGCGAACAGGGCCGTGGACCTCTCCCGCATCGGCTCCGAATCGTGGCTGAAGGGATTGATGGGGTTGCGCGGATCGGCGGCGGTGCTGAAGAGCACGCCCGACAGCTGGTGGTAGGGCATGGCAGTGTCGATCTTCTTGCGCAGCACGCCGAGCAGGCGCTTTTCGAAGTCCCGCTCCCCTTCCAGGATCTCGCGGCTCGCCTCCAGGTGCTCGTCGTGGGTGCGCTCGTAGAAGGCCTGGACCAGGTACTCCTTGGCGCGGAAGTAATAGTAGGCGTTGCCCACCGCGACCCCAGCCGCCTCGGCGATGGCGCGCATGGTGGTCTCCCCGAAGCCGCGCTCGCGGAACAGCTCCAGCGCGGCGTCGAGGATGCGCTCCCGCGTCTGCTCGCCCTTGCGGGTGATCGTTTCCGTCAAGAGGTCTCCAAATCCGGTCCGATCACTTGTTTCCAGGTGACCCCGGCCATCGCGGCGTCCAGCCGATCGGCGAGGCGCCAGAGGTGTCCGGTGGGAACCGCGGGATATAGGTGATGCTCCACATGGAAGAACATACTGTAGGAGAGCCGGTTGATCCAGCGGCCCCGTTGCGTCCGCGCCAGCAGGTCGTGCGGCTCGCAGCCGTGATGGACCGTCCAGACCGCGAAAAAGCCGGTCAGCGACTCGCCGATGAGCATGGCCGCCGCGTGCCAGCGCAGGGCAGGCATGCCGGAGAACAGCGCGAAGAAGATCACCGACAGGACCCCCGCCACCTCGGCCATGATCCAGCGGCGTTTGGCGGGCGAGCCCAGCTGCCACGCCGCCCGGTGCAGCCGGACCGGGAACAGCGGGCCGGCGAGGATCGCCTGCCACCAGGGCAGGCGCGCCGTGGAGCCCTCCGTGTCGTCCTCGTCCAGGCAGTGACGGTGATGGTGCAGGTGCGAGACCTGCACCGCGTGCATGCTGGCGAGCATGATCACGCTGAGCGCGGAGAGCACGAGATCCTGGCTCCACCGCGATGTGCCGAGGGTGTAATGCTGCGCGCCGTGGGACTGCCGCAGCCCGGTCAGGAAGAGGTAGAACGAGCCCAGAGCGCCCCAAACCCAGTAATCATGGGCGTAGCACCAGAGCGAGACGGCCAGCCAGGGAAGCGGGAGCGTCAGCTCCCAGAGCTTTTCACGCCAGGTGAGCTGCAACAGGTCGCGCCACGGGACGGCGGGAGTCATGTCATCGGCTCCTTCCCACGGAGAGCGCTCCGTTCAGGCTACGGCGGTTGTGGGAGATCCAGCCGACGAAGCGGCGGGCGAGCGGCATCCGGTCGGGCGTGCTCCAGCGCAGGGCCATGGAGCGGTACTCGCGCAGTGCCCACAGGCACATGAGCCAGGCCTTCACTCCCAGGTAGATCTCACCGCCATCGCCGATCACCGTCAGCTCCTGCAGCGTGGCCTCGTGATCGAGCCCCGGGAAGCGGCTCCTCGCCAGCTCGGAGCCGGCGGGGATGAACTCCAGCCGCACATACTGCTTCTGCGCGTTCAGCCAGATCCAGGCCCGCTGGCAGAGCGAGCAGTTCGGGTCATAGAGGACTGTCAGCCGGCGCATGGTCGCCTCCCCTCACTTCCGGTTGAGCAGGCGGTAGTCGGGGTCGACCGGCGGCAACGCCGAGTCCAGGGACGCCTGCCGGCGCATGCGGCTGAAGACGAGCAGGTTGAGGAAGTGCATGCCCCCGAGCACCAGCAGCACGGCCCCAAGCTTCAGGGACAGCGCCTCGATCGAGTAGCGCGTGTCCTTGATGTCGTAGCCAAGCCTCAGCATCAGGGAGATGTAGCCGAGGTTGATCAGGTAGAACCCGACCACCAGCAGGTGGTTGACCGAGTCCGCCAGCTTCTCGTTGCCATGGAAAACGTCCACCAGGAACACGCGGCCGCTGCGGAACAGCGTCCGCGCCACCCAGATGGTCAGGACGATGCTGATGGCCAGATACAGCAGGTAGGTTCCTACGGTGTAGCTCATCGCGATCCCCTTCCGGGTTTGAACGCGCTCTAGTTGAACGCGTTCAAAAGAAGGTTACGCCGAGCTTCGGGGAGTGTCAAGATGTTTTTGAACGCGTTCAGTTAGGAGGGGAAGCGAGCGTGTAGACCGTCACCGTGCGCGACTTCGACCTCGCGTCCTCGACTTCGCCGGTGATCGTCAACAGACCTTCACTGAGCTCGCGAGTCTCCGTCCCGCCGATCAGCCTGGTCCCGCCGTTTTCCAGGCTCCAGGTCGTCACCAAGGCCGAGCCCCGCCAGACGGTCTTGGATTTGTGGATCATGGCCTCGCCGCGCTTGTTGAGCGCCTCGGCGCCATCGGTCGTCATGGCAAGCGAGCTGAGGAGCTCGCCCTGGGAGTCGAGGAAGCTCACCGCCAGCTTGGGCTCGCGGTGCTCGATCCGTAGTTGCGGCAGCTCCCCCGCCGACGGAGGCGGAGGTGGTGCCGGAGCATCGGTCTGCCCCTTGAGCTCCTTCTGCGTCGAGGATCTTGCGGCATCGGGGATCCAGAGCCCCGAGAAGTCGGGCCGCTCCGCGGCTTCGGTCTGTAGAGCTACGGCAGCGACGAGCAAGGAAAGGATCAAGCGTCGGGCCATTTTCCGGGCACCTCCTAACTTATTAGGAGTGTAGCACCGAATCGTCTGCCTGCAACACCACCGCAACGAGGACTCGGTCGGTTTGCCTGTCCGGACCGACGTAGAAATGCGTACTGCCTACGTCTACGAACCCTACCTTCGTATAGAACGCGATGGCGCGGGGATTGCGCTCCCAGACGCTGAGCCAGATGTGCTCGCCACCCAGCTCGCGCGCCGCTTCATGAACGGCGGACATGAGCATCTGGGCAACGCCGCTCCCGTGGGCTGACCGGTCAACGTAGAAGCGCTGCAGCTCGATCGTCCGTTCGTGGGTGACGCACGGCGGAGGTGCGTGCCGGCGAACCTGTGCATAGGCGACCAGCGTTTCGCCCTGGTGAGCGAGCAGGGTGATGACGTTGGGATTGGCAAGCTCTCTCGTCTGCTGCGCAACGCTATAGGACGACGCGAGATGAGCCTGCATGTCCTCGGGCCGGTTGTCCGCGCCGAACGCCTCGGCAAAGGTGCGTGCCGCGAACTCAGCCAATGCGGGAGCGTCAGAGACGGCGCCACGGCGGATACGGGTTGGTTCCATAAGGGGTAAGGATAAGCGGAGAAGGGGGTGAGCCAGAAAACCCGCGGGTTGGGACGCAAAACCCACGGGTTTTTTGATGCAACCGGCGGGTTTAGAGGCTCCCGCCGCGGGTCAGGAGGATCCAGCAAGCGGGAGCTAGCGAACGTCCAGGGCTACGTCGAGGGCGGGCGAGCTGTGGGTGAGCCAGCCGACGGAGATCATGTCCACGCCGGTGGCGGCGACGGCGGGCGCCGTCTGGGGGGTGATGCCTCCGGAGGCTTCGGTCAGGGCCTTGCCCTTTGCCATCCGGACGGCTTCGCGCAGGGTTTCGAGAGACATGTTGTCCAGGAGGACCACGTCCACCTTCAGCTCCAGGGCCTCCGCGAGCTGCTCCAGGGAGTCGACCTCCAGCTCGATCTTCACGAGATGGCCGACGTAGGCGCGGGCGCGCTCCACAGCCGGGCGGATGCCGCCGGCCAGGGCCACGTGGTTGTCCTTGATCAGCACGGCGTCGTCCAGGCCGAAGCGGTGGTTGCTGCCGCCTCCAGCCCGGACGGCGTACTTCTCCAGGGCGCGCAGCCCAGGCGTGGTCTTCCGGGTGCAGACGATGCGCGTGCCGTGCGGAGCGACCAGGGCCACGAGGTCGCGGGTTGTCGTCGCCACTCCGCAGAGCCGGCCTAGAAGATTGAGCGCGGTCCGCTCGGCCGAGAGGAGAGCCCGGGCAGGGCCGCGTACGACCGCGAGGCTCTCTCCTGCCGCGGCATCGCGGCCGTCCGCGGAGAGAAGCTCGATCCGAACCGTGGGATCGAGGATATGGAATGCGGAGGTCGCGGCTTGCAAGCCTGCGATACGGCCGGCCTTGCGGGCGACGACGGCAGCTTCCGCGAGAAGGTCCGGAGGCAGGATGGCGTCGCTGGTGAGATCGCCGGCACGCCCGAGATCCTCCTCCAGGGCCCGCCGGATCAGCGGCTCGTACAGGAGAGGCGGCAACGAAGCGATCGCAGCGATCATAGGGCCGCCGCCATGCTTTGCGTCTCGTCCAGCACGGCCGAGCCGTCCGGCGCCGCGGTCACATAGAGGCGCCGCTGCCAGTCGGGATCCGGCTGCGGGTAGTCGGAGCGGTAATGGCCGCCGCGGCTCTCGCGCCGCGCCAGTGCCGCCGCCGTTACCAGCCGCCCCATGGAGAGGATGTTCCGCGCCTCGCCCGCGATATGGGCGTGGGACTCCGCCAGCGCCTCCAGCTCGTCGAGCGCAGACGTGAGGCTCTTTTCGTCGCGCACCACTCCGACCTTCTCCCACATCGTCCGCCGGATGGCGAGTTGCAGCTCGGCGTCCTGCGGAGTGCTCGCAGGCACGGCCGGAATGCGGCGGCCGGACGGGAAGCTCCGCCCGGAAGCGCCGCGGCCGGCAAAACTGCGCAGATCCTCCGCGACCCGGGAGCCGAAAACCAGTGCCTCCAGCAGCGAGTTGCTCGCCAGCCGGTTGGCGCCGTGCACTCCGGTCGAAGAGACCTCGCCGCAAGCCCAGAGGCCCGCAAGCGATGAGCGGCCCTGGCCGTCAACGGCGATGCCGCCCATGTGGTAGTGAGCCGCCGGAGCCACCGGCATCGGCTCCTTCCGGGGATCGAGGCCGTGCCTCTGGCAAAGCTCGAACACGGTCGGGAAGCGCTCCGGAAACTCGTCGCCAACCGCCTCCCGCGCATCGAGGAAGACCCGGCGGCCGGCCATCAGGCGTTTCCAGATCGCCCGCGCCACCACGTCGCGGGGCGCAAGCTCGCGGTCCGGATGCTCGTCGCCCATGAAACGGTAGCCACCGTCGCGACTATCGTCGAGCAGGACCGCCCCCTCGCCGCGCAACGCCTCTGTCAGGAGAGGCATGGGCTCGCTCTCCGTCTCCACTGCCAACGCCGTGGGATGGAACTGGACGAACTCCAGATCTACCAGGCGCGCGCCTGCCCGGGCCGCCATGGCCAAGCCGTCGCCCGTGGCCTCGCGAGGGTTGGTCGTGTGCAGGTAGAGCTGCCCCAGCCCGCCGGTCGCGAGGACCACGGCCGGCGCCTGGTGGAGCACCCGGCGGCCATCCTCGTGGACTGCGAGCACGCCCGCGACCCGGCCATCCTCCACCACGAGATCCACGGCGAAAGCGCGCTCCAGCACCTTCACCTCGGGAGCGTGGAGCACGGCCTCGCCCAGGGCACGGACGATCTCGGAACCCGTGGCGTCCTTGGCGTGCAGGATGCGCCGGCGGCTGTGCGCGGCCTCGCGGCCCAGGGAGAGCTGGCCGGAAGAGTTGCGGTCGAAGCGCGCACCGAGCTCGAGGAGGGCCTTCACCCGCTCCGGACCCTCGCCGGTCAGCAGGCCGACTGCCCGGGGATCGCACAGCCCGGCTCCGGCGGCCAGCGTGTCAGCCGCGTGCAGGGCCGGAGTGTCGTCCTTGCCCACGGCGGCAGCCACGCCGCCCTGGGCCCAGGCGCTCGAGCCACTGATCAGGGTGGCTTTCGTAAGGACGGTCACCCGCAGCGGCGCGCAGCCGAGGGCCGCGGTCAATCCGGCAGCGCCGCTGCCGACGACCAGCACGTCCGAGCGGGAGATCCCAAG
This sequence comes from uncultured Holophagales bacterium, assembly GCA_963741305.1. Lineage (GTDB taxonomy): Bacteria > Acidobacteriota > Thermoanaerobaculia > Multivoradales > UBA5704 > DATMER01. Next base: position 3,544,178 of record CAVUHL010000003.1, read on the forward strand.
CGGATCGCTCACTTCCCTTCTCTCCGGCCCACGGCGAGCATCCGGTCGAGCGCGAGCTTCGCGCGCCTCCCCACCTCCTGGTCCACGTGCACCTCGTACGCCATGTTCTGGAGCGACCAGAGGATCTTGGGCAGCGTGATCCTCTTCATGTGCGGGCAGAGCTGGCAGGGCCGCACGAACTCCACGTCCGGGTACTCGACCGCGACGTTGTCGCTCATCGAGCACTCGGTGACCATGACCACCCGGCGCGGGCGGGAGTCGCCCACGTGGCGGATCATGGCCGCGGTGGAGCCCACGAAATCGGCCTCGGCGAGCACGTCCGGCGGGCACTCCGGGTGGGCCAGGATCTGGATCCCGCCGTTGCCATTGTCCCAGGCCTTGCGATACTGCCGCAGATCTTCACCTGTGAAGCGCTCGTGGACCTCGCAGTGCCCCTTCCAGAGGATGAGCTCCACCTTGGTCTGAGAGGCCACGTACTTGCCCAGGTACTCGTCGGGCAGGAAGATCACCCGGTCCACGCCCAGCGACTCCACCACCGCCACCGCATTCGCGGAGGTGCAGCAGATGTCCGACTCGGCCTTCACCTCGGCCGACGTGTTGACGTAGGTCACCACCGGCACGCCCGGGTAGCGCTGCCGGAGCAGGCGGATGTCCGCGCCCGTGATGGACGCTGCGAGCGAGCAGCCCGCCTCCAGGTCCGGGATGAGGATGGTCTTCTCCGGCGACAGGATCTTCGCCGTCTCGGCCATGAAGTGGACGCCGGCCAGCACGATTACATCGGCCTGGGTCTTCGCCCCCTGCTGAGCGAGCGCCAGCGAGTCGCCCGCGAAGTCGGCCACGCCATGGAAGATCTCGGGCGTCTGGTAATTGTGGGCCAGCACGACCGCGTTGCGCTCGCGCTTCAGCTCGTTGATCGCCTTGATGTACGGGGCGTGGAACGGCCACTCGAGGTCAGGGATGACCGGCCGCACCCGCTCGTGCAGGGCTGCGGTGGCGAGGGCCACCTCAGGGGTGTAATCCAGGACCGGCAGAATCCGAGAAGCTTCCATCATCTGATCCCCCTACTATGCTCATCGTGAGCATATCCAGGTCATGAAGAAAGGCCGGCGAACCGACCTGCAGGGTTATGCTATGGCTGAGTATTAGGTCTTGTCAAGCGGCAGTCACCTGGGTGACAGCCATGAGGGATAACTCTTCAGGGAGAGGAAATATGCCGGAACCTCACCCCCTGTCCCGCGGGAGAGGGGGAACCTGGATCGAGCAGCATTGCCTGCGTCGTAGGCACGGCAGGGGGGTGGGGGTCAAAACCCCACCGGCCCCGTGCTCACCACCTCCAGCTTCCAGTCCTCGGCCTCCGTGCCCTCCAGGTTCAGGTGGCCAGCCATGAAGTAAAGCCTCTGGGTGTCCTCGCTGCGCGAGGTGCAGAACCGGTCCTGTAGGTAGAACGGCGGCGTGGCCTGGTAATAGAGCGTCGCCTGCACCGCGCCGGGCGTGCCTGACATCTCCGCCAGATCGACCTCATAGACCAGCGAGTCGCCGCCGCCCTCCCGGTAATCCGGATCCTGCCCTACTCCATGGGGCTCCACATCCTCCGCCAGGTCCGCGTTCGCTCCCAGGGACAGCGCGATCGCAGTGCGTTCGGCCAGTGACAGGAAGCCCTTCGGCAGCATGCGGTTGTCCTTGGCCCGGCCGCAGATCGAGAGGAAGCTCGTAGTGAACGGTGGCTTGGCTTTCGCCTTGAGGCCGCACTCGGGGTCCTTCCCTACCGGAGCCGTGACCAATTCCTGATAGATCTGCGCCTGATCCTGCCGGCGGACCACCTCGAAATGCGGCTGGAACACCAGCTTGTCCGGATAGAGCAGCGCCGAGCAGTCGTCCTTCCACCAGAGCTCGCCCTCGACCGGCTTGCCGCTCTCGTCCACGATCACACCGGCGCCGTTCGTGCGCCCCGAAGCCCAGAGGACGTTGCCGCGGCTGTCCAGCACGGAAAACTCCACGAAGGCGCGGCGGAAACCCACGCCGGACGGGAGCTTGTGGCCGACCTCGCTGTCGATGCGCACCGTGGCCGTGAGCTTCCCGTCCCCACTCTTCACCCCGGAGACCGCGATACGAGCCGTGGATTGCGAGGCCTGATCGAGCATCGCCTGCTCGGTGAAAAGCAGGGGATCGAGCCCCTTGCTCACCAGCATCGGGTCCTGCGTCCGGATGCCCAGCACGTCGGGGAACTGCTGCGCCATCTTCACGAGGAAGACGTTCAAGCCCACCAGCGTATGGCGGGCGAACCCTTCGCGCACCGGCAGGTCGAGGTCCTTTCCACCCAGGGCGTACTCCGTCTCCGGGAAGTTGCTGTGCTCCTGGATGCCGGCGATCTTGCTCCGGTAGGGCTTGCCGCTCGCGTCCTTGCTCGGCATGTGGCAGCTCTGGCACGACTCGGCGAGCGGCCCCGCTCCCGAAGGCAGCGCGCCCTGCGGCGTATCCCCCGTACGGTAAGCGCTGAACGCCCACTCCGGATAGGTGGTCTGCTCGTAGGTGTGGCCGATGATCTTGCCGTTCTGCATCACCGGCAGGTGCACGGTGTGGCAGCTCCCGCACACCTCTGAGCTGCGGATCGACATGGCCTGGACTGGCTTGATCGCGAAGGCGTTCTCCATGGGCCGCGTCCTGGGGTCCTCGAACGGCCCGATCAGCTCATCCGGCTGCCCCACGAGGAAGCTGCCGGTGAAAGTCTTCGCGAAGCCCTTGGTATCCGGATTGAGGAGATCCTGACGCTCCTTGAGGCAGCGGTTCTGCGGCTCGGCCATCGCCGGGTTCTCCGGCCCCTCGCCAGGCAGCATGCGATGGCAGGCGGTGCACGAGATCCCGTCCCGGGCGAGCGCTCCGTAGGGGGCGAGCGGATCTTCCTTCGGATAAGGAACGGCCTGCGCGTACTTCCGCAGGAAGTGGGAAGACTTGCAGTCCGTCGGATCGTCGATCTTGTACTGCCTCTGCCCCGCGATGCCGTGGCAGCCGAGGCAGATGTCCTGGACGACCGGCGAGGCCTTGGGATGGAAGGTCTCCGTCTCGCTCGCGAGCTGCGCGTAGAAGATCGGATCGCGCCCGCCCAGGCCCATGGGCGAAGTCTTCCAGGTCGCGTACGGTGACAGGTTGAGGAGATTGTCGCCGTGGGGGTTGGGCGCCGTCATGTCGAACTGTAACCCCGTCCCGCCCGCGTCATGGCAGCCGAGGCACTGCGACGAAGTCACGAACTGGCTGGCCGCGGTGACCGTCCCCGCCTTCACCCAGACGTTGTCGTAGGTCTCGGAAGGCATCCGCTTCACGGTCTCCCACGTGGGCCTGGGCAGCTTGCCGGCGCCGATGGCCTGAGTGAAGTCGGGGTTGTAGCCATAGAGCGGCTGGCCGAGGCGCGGCGCGTCGTCGGTGGGCAGCGACACCAGCCGGTGATGGCTCGCGACCGGCTTCGGGTCGAAGAAGTGCTGCGAGAGGAATACGAGCGGCTCGCCCGGCTCCCCCTCGACGTTGCGCAGGCTGGAGAAAGTCAGGTTGTCCTGCGCCGAGGCATGGCAGTTGACGCAGTACTGGCCGAAGCCCATGTAGGGATAGCGGTTCGTTGGGCCCGGCGGATAATCGGGGTCCGGGGGGCCGAAGCCGAAATATCCCCAGAACCAGCCATCCTGCGCGGCTTCGCGGTCGCGCACCATGACGGCCGCTCCGGACGTGGGCAGCAGGCGGACCGGATCGATGCCGGCGCAGGCGGCGGCCGGGGCAGGGAACATCTCCTTGACGATCACGGCGCCGTCCGGGATGGACGCTGCCGTGTCCGGAGCCGCGCTCTCCACCGGCCGGTTGGCCTTCATCCAGGCGAACATCTCGGGCGAGTACCAGATGACGACCGGCGCGTGCGTGCCGTGATAGGCGCCAACCCACTGGCCGCCCTGGAGCGTGGCCGTAAACGGTCCAGTGTCGCGCACGCGCTTGTCCCGCTTCCACCCCGCAGCCTCCTCGCGGTGGCAGAAGTTGCGGAGGAAGTCTCCGAGCGCGTCCTCGTACTTCTCCAGCGGAAGCGCGGCGGGCTGGCGGATCACGGAAGCCAGCCGTGCGCAGAGCGCCGGGTCCTTGGGCAGGAGGGCGGTAGGCTGCTCAGCCGAGCAGGACGACTGCGCCACGGTCGGCAGAGAGGAGAGACAGCACAGAACGAGAGACAGCGTGACCGCTCGGATCGCTCCCATCAGACCTCCGGAAATCACTCGGATTTAGGAGGTGATGAGACCACGAGAGGGCGCGGAGTGTCAACGGCGGTTGCGCGCTGTAGCAGATGTGCTACACTCTGCCCATGAGGACGATCCCCCAACGCGAGCTGCGCAATCAGAGCGGCGAGATCCTGCGCGAGACGGAAAAAGGCGAGAGCTTCCTGATCACCGTCGAAGGGCGGCCCATCGCCATGCTCACTCCGTACCCGAAGCGCCGTTGGGTGCCCAGGGCGGAAGTGATGAAGCTCCTCGCGGGCGGAAAGCCGGATCCCGGCTTCTTCCAGGAAATCGCCGAGCTTGGAACCCTCGACGACCTCACGGATCCATGGTCGAGGTAACCCGCGGGCTCCTGGATACCTCGGTCGTCATCGCCCACACCGAGGAGGCGCTGGACGCCGCGCTGCCCCCGGAGGCCGCCATCTCCATTGCGACGCTGGCCGAGCTGCACTATGGCGTCCTCGTTGCCTCCGATGCGGATACACGGAGCCAGAGGCTCAACCGCCTGGGGTTGGTCGAATCGACCTTCAACCCGCTGCCGCTGGATGCCGGAGTCGCACGCGCTTTCGCCATGATCGCCCATGCCGTGAAGACAGGCGGCGGACAGCCCCGCGCGCGGGTCATGGATCTCTGGATCGCTGCAACCGCCCTCGCCTACAAGCTCCCTCTCTACACGCGGAACTTCGAGGACTTCAAGCTCCTTCAGGAGTTGATCGAGGTAAGAAAAATTTAAGGGCGCGCTCGCCCGAGGAGCTCCTCGGGCGTTCCGACCTTCCATCCATAGCCGCCTACGTGGTCTTAGTGTCGCGCGCGGCTTGCTGCCTCACCGGCACGCTCGGCGTTTGGCGCAGGCGCTGGTCGGGCGCTTCCGCCATCGGGATGAGGCCGTTGACTCGCCTCGCGCATCACTGCGGCCTCACGCGCAAAGAACGCCTTCAATTCCTCGCGTGAGAGATCTTTCGTCTCCTCGTAGATCGCGTCCCGGATGGTACGGACCATCTCAACGGCTTGAACTGGAGTCTGCTTCATACGTCGTCACCTCTCGGGGTGAGTGGATGGTCAGCGGCTTGTATCCTTGCTCAAGGTTCACGGCGCTGAACAACCGAATCTTATCGAACCGCACAATGTGTTTGAAGTTCCAACTCACCAACACGTCTACGTCAGCCACCGTAGCTAAGGCGATGTGAAGCATATCAGAGCGAAATTTGGGACCCAGCACTCTGCGCGCCTCGTAGGCCGCGAGCAGGTCCAAAGCTTCGTCGCCGACCGGGACCGAATCTCCGGCGAGAACAAGTAGCTCGCTGTAGACCTCGCGTACGGGTTCTGGGGCACGGAGAAGCTCTGTCTCCAGCAGGGCGGACAGGATCGGAGCGAATGTTCCAGCACGAAAATCGGCGACCAAGCCATTCGACCAAGGGGCAAACTCGGGCTCAAAACAGCCGCCGAGCACCGAAGTGTCCACGTAGATCTGTAGCTTCTTCATGGGCCGAATCTATCCCACCTTCAGAAGCTTGATGCCCGAAGTCCGCTTCCCTGAAGCCGGATCGCAGCTTCTTCCAGATGGGAAAACTACGGAGAAGCTGGCGCCGAGCTTTCTTCAATCCGCGGCTTGGGCGGGCCGACCCGAGGCCAGCGTCGCGGGAAAGCCCGCTGGAGCCTCTCAACCCGCGGTGCCCACCGCCCAACCGGCGGGTTTTCCGGCGCAACCCGCGGGCTGAGACAGAAAACCTGCGGGTTGGAATGCGGAACCCGTGGGTTGGGACAACGAACCGGCGGGTTTGGAGGCGAAACCCACGGGTTGGCTTGAGAAACCCGCGGGTTAGGAGGCTCAATCAGCGGGTTTTCTGTCCCAATCCGCGGGTTTGGAGGCTCCAGCCGCGATGAAACACTTGGGAGTGCCGCCTGACCTACGTGCTCACGGACGGCGATCCTCGACCTGCCATGGAGGCGTCGCGAATACCTCGTCCGCGGAACGCCCCGTGGTTACTCCATCAGCCCACGCCTCATCGGCGACCGCCGTCCAGAACGCCGCGCGCAAGCCGGGATCGAAGATTTCGAACGACCCCCGCTTCTCCTCTTCCCGCAGAAACTGCTTCATCGCATCGATCGCGACATTGAACCCGAAGCTCGACAGGAGGACTCTGCCACCGTAGCTCTGATAGAGCGACCGCTGGACCTTCCAATGCTGAACGAGGTTGCTGATCATGGGGTCCGCTTCCCGCGCCTGGTCTTTGAGGCCGATGGGTATCCGCTCCCAACTGGCGAGATCCGCTGTCAGCCGCGCCCGTTCCGCCGCATCGAGGGCCGGCGCCTTGAGCTTCTTCCGGATCTCCTCGACCCGTTGCTGCCGGACCCGCCTCATGGACTCTTCCACCTCCTTGGAGGTCTTCTCGAAAGTTCGCAAGACCGGCCGGAGCTCGGCCTCCGTCGGCTTCAGCCGGTGCCGCTCCGCATACGAGTCCAGGAGCCGCTTCTGAACCTGGGCCGCGAGCTGCTTCGCACGAGCCTGAATCAGCCACTGCGCGAAGGCCTCGGCGTCCAGCCCGGCTTTCTGGCGCGTCACCACGTCTGGCCGAGGGTCGATCTCCGCTACCTCGACCGGTTGCGACAACACCATGGCGACCGGCTGCGAAGCCTCGGCCGAAGCCACGCTGGCAAAGGCGGCCAGGACGACGAATAGAGGGTGATGTTTCATCAGGTTCTCCTCCGATTTTATCTCGAACGGTTTACAGAGGAGCGAGGGGCGTGCCACTTGGAGCCAGAGGTCCCAAACCTTGCCAGATCAGGCTTTCTAGCACGCCAGCCCGGCATTGAGGAGCGGCGCCGAAGGGTCCGCGAGCACATTCCGTGTAGAGCGAGCGTACATCGCATGCAGCTTGCCCGGCTCACCCCCGGCCTCCGCCCGCACCCTTGCTTTCAGAGACGTCCGAAGTCCGCTTCCTTGAAACGAACCCTTCTGCGGTACGGAGGAATTCATGACCAGAAGAATGTTGTGCGGTTGGAGCGTCGCGGTGCTGCTCCTGGGCTCGAGCCTGGCCCAGGCGCAGGCTCAGGCGGCGGATGAGTCGAGGCTGATCCTCCTCAACTCCCATGTCATTGACACCGGCCGGCCCAGGCCGGCCATCCCCGAGGCCCTGCGGGCGACCAGCGACAATCTGGCGCGCACCGGCGGCGAGACCGTGATCGTCAAGTTCCCCGGCCCGGTCACCGCGCGGCAGGAGAAGGCCCTGCGCGAGGCGAGCCTGGAGGTCTACACCTATCTCCCCCACTACGCGTATCTCGTGAAGATGCCCGCCGGATGGCGGCAGAAGGCCAAGGCGCTCGGTGCGAGCTGGACCGGTCTTTATCACCCCTACTACCGGATGTCTCGGTCGGTCTCAGAGATCCCCGTGTTCGATTTCTCCCGGGATGCCTCCGGGCCCGAGGAGCAGCCACGGATCGTGATGCTCCAGGTCTTCCCGGATGCCGATGCACGCGAGGTCGTGCGCCAGATCCGGGACGAGCTGGGCGTGCCGGGCGTGGTGGGCTGGGGCCGGGGTGAGCGCTTCTCCCGCGTCCGGCTGCTGCTCACGCCTTCCGAGATCGCGGCGCACCGCGAGGCCCTCGCTCAGCTCGGCGAGGTGTTCTGGATGGACATCGAGCCCCGGCGGGCACTGCTCAACGACACCACCGTCTGGGTGGGCCAGTCGGGCCTCTCCGGCGGCCAGACCACACCGATCTTCAGCCAGGGGATTTACGGCGAGGGGCAGACGGTCGCGGTGCTCGACACAGGCATCGATCCCGACATGTGCTTTTTCCGGGATACCGCGCTGGGCCTCCCTCCCACCAACGCCTGCAACGGCGGCTCGGTGGCCAATCAGAGCCAGCGCAAGGTCGTGGCGGTGAACTTCCTCTGGTCGAACGAATGCAGCGGCGGCATCTCTAACACGGAGTGGGATACACACGATCACGGCACCCACGTGGCCGGCACGGTCGCGGGCGACAATTTCGCCAACCTCCTCCTCCACAACACCGCGGATGGAATGGCCCCCGGCGCCAAGCTGGTCGTCCAGGACGGCGGCTACTCGGTGGACAATTGCGGCGACCTGCCCGGCATCGGCTGCCCGGTGGTGGACCTCAACCCCATCTTCCAGCAGGCCTACGACCAGGGCGCCCGCATCCATACCAACTCCTGGGGCGACAACGAGAATTCAGGAGTCCAGAACAACTACTCGTCGGGTAGCCAGGACGTGGACGAGTTCATGTGGAATCACAAGGATTTCCTGATCTTCTTCGCGGCGGGCAATTCGGGGCCGGGGACCAGCTCGGTGGGCAGCCCTTCGACGGCCAAGAGCGGCGTGTCCGTGGGCGCCACCCTGCGCAGCACGAGCGCCAACAGCATGGCTTCCTTCTCCAGCTGCGGCCCGACCCTCGACGGCCGGATCAAGCCCGACATTACCGTGCCCGGGTCGGGCATCATCTCGGCCAACAACGACATCAACGTCACCACGAACAATTGCGGCACGATCTCGATGAGCGGCACCAGCATGGCCACCCCGGGCGCCGCCGGCCTGACCGCCCTGATCCGCCAGTACTACATGGACGGGTGGTATCCCACGGGCAGCGAGAATTCCGCGAACGGCTTCACCCCCTCGGCCGCGCTGCTCAAGGCGACGCTGGTCAACTCGGCTCTGAACATGACGGGCACCACCGCCATCCCGGCCAACTGCCAGGGCTGGGGGCGCGTGCTGCTGGAGAACGCCCTGTTCTTTACCGGCCAGGCGCGGGAGCTCTGGGTGCGCGACGACACCACCGGCTTCACCACCGGCTCTACCGCCGAGCAGACCTGGACGTTCACGGCCGGCAGCGGCGAGCCGTTCAAGGCGACGCTCGCCTGGACCGACTTCCCCTCGACTCCGGCGGCGAGCGTAAACCTTGTCAACGACCTGGACCTGACCGTCACCGGCCCGACGGGGACGATCTGGCGGGGCAACGTCTTCGCCTCCGGCCAGTCCGCCACCGGCGGCACGCCGGACCGGCGCAACACGCTGGAGCAGGTGCTTCTCAATGCTCCGGCCGCGGGGACGTACACTGTGTCTGTGAAGGCCTTCAACGTGCCGAGCGGCCCGCAGCCTTTCTCCCTGGTGGTGACCGGCGACGTGGCTTCAGGCGGCAGCAATCCCCCGGTCACGGTCTTCTCCGACAACTTCGAGACGAGCCTGGGCTGGACGGTGAACCCGCTGGGCACGGACACGGCCACGCTCGGCCTGTGGGAGCGGGGCGACCCGGCAGCCACGACGTCGAGCGGCGCCAAGCAGCTCGGCACGACGGTGAGCGGAGTCAACGACCTGGTGACCGGGCGCCTGGCGGGAGCCGCGGCGGGCGATCATGACGTCGACGGCGGTCTGACCACCATCCAGTCGCCGGCCATCGCCCTCCCCTCGACTGGCACGCTGACGCTCTCCTTCTCCTTCTATCTCGCCCACGGCACCAACTCCTCGACCGCGGACTCCTTCCGGGTCAGGATCGTGGGCTCGACGACCTCTCTAGTATTCGAGGAGCTGGGCGCGGCCAACGACGACGACGCGGTCTGGGCGTCGCAGTCGGTCAACATCAGCTCGTTCGCGGGGCAGACGGTGCGCATCCGGATCGAGGCCGCGGATGCGAGCACGGCCAGCCTGGTCGAGGCGGCGGTGGACGACGTCAAGATCGTGCAGCAGCCGTAGGTGTTCGTAGGGGGGCGGGATCGTCCGCCCCCCACTTCTCTCTCGCACGGGCTACAATGGCGGTAGCCCTACCGCAGAAGGAGACGGAATGACCACGGCCCTGACCATCCATGATGAGACTAATTCTGGGGAGCGCAAGCAGAGCCTCACGCTCCAGCTGCCGGACCCTACGATCACCGCACGGGACCTGATCCGCGCCCGCGTCTTCGAGGAGGTCAGGGTGTACAACGAGGCCCTCCCCGAGCGCTTCCTCGGAGTGGTGGAGCGCGAGGACACCGAGCGGGATGTCAATGGCTACGAGTTCCGGGAAGAGCGCAAGCTGGACTGGCACGCGCGGAACAGCGCTGCCCTCGAAGCGTTCGACCGCAACGGTTTCGTCCTCCTCGTGGACGACCGGCCGGTCGAGTCGCTCGACGAGGAGATCCGGGTGCAGCCGGAGACCCAGGTCACCTTCCTCAAGTGGTCCCCCTGGTAAACGGGTAGCCGCATGAAGCGCTCGGCCGTCCTGCTGGCACTCCAGCTGACCCTCCTGATGGGCGGGGCAGCCCATGCCCAGGAGGAGCCGCGGTTCGCGGACGAGGTGGACGTCGAGCTCGTCAACGTGGATGTGGTGGCCTCCGGCGAGGACGGGGCGCCGGTCCCGGACCTGACGGCGGAGGACTTCACGGTGCTGGACGACGGCCAGCCGATGCAGGTCACTCATTTTGCCGGCACGCCGAGCGGGCAGGCCGCGCCTCTCCACCTGGTCCTCCTCTTCGACGACGCGCAGATCCAGCCGGCCGAGCGGTCTTCGGCCTACGCGGGCATCGGCCGCCAGCTCGAGCGTCTGCTGGGAGCGGCGGACCGGGTCCTCGTCGCGCGCCTGGGAGAGGGGCTCCGGATCGTTCAGCCCTTCACGGCGGACCCCGCCCTGCTCGCCGAGGCCCTGAAGCAGTTGGAGAAGGACCCTCCCGGAATCCCCTCGGACCATGCCGCCCGCAAAGCCGTCCTCGACGAGATCCGCTCCGGCGACGCAACACGCGCCACGGCCATGGGATCGGGAAGCTCCGGAGGCAGGGAGATGCAGCCGAACTCGGAGCTGGCCGCCGCCACTTCCCTGACCTCGGTCCGGGCCTATGCCGAGCGCCGCCAGACGGAGGTAATGCAGTCCCTGGCCTCCCTCGACCGCCTCGTGTCCGCGCTGGCCGGCCTGCCGGGCCGCAAGGCGGTCCTCCTGGTGAGCCCGGGTTTCGACCTGCGGCCGGGCGAGGGCGTCTATCAAACCTGGCTGGAGAAGTACCGCGCCACCCGCGCGGCCCGGGGCTCGGGCACCGTGGACCTGGAGCGTCCGGGCTGGGACATCCGGAGCGTCCTCAAGGACCTCGCCGCCGGTGCCAGCGCCAACCGGGTGGCCGTCTATGTCACCGCCCCCGCAGGGGGGGACTCGGGCCGGCCCGACCCGCGCAACGTCGGCGGCTCCTCCATCCAGACGGAGACCGGCGCCGGGGAGTCGCTCCACCTTTTGACCCAGGGCACCGGCGGCATGGCCGTCTTCAACCTGGAGGGGATCGAGCGCCTCGCCGAGGGTTTGGAGTCGGACCTCCGGCGCCACTACTCGCTGGCGTACCCGTCCCCGCACAAGGGCGACGGCGCGTGGCATCCCCTTGAGGTGCGCGTGAGCCGGCCCGGCGTGCGCCTCCGTGTTCCTGCCGGGTACCGCGCCAGGACCGCCGACCAGCGGACCCAGGAACGGGCCGCCGCCGCCCTGCTGCTCGACGTCTCCGAGAACCCGCTGGATGTCCGGGTGGAGCTGGGCGAGGGGAAGCGGGAGCGCGACGGCAGCTACACCGTTCCGGTCTCGATCAAGATCCCCCTGGCTCGGCTGATGCTGCTGCCCCACGGCAGCGAGCACCAGGGGCGGCTGGCAATCTTCCTCCTCACCCAGGGAGAAACCGGCCTCACTTCGGGCAACAAGCTGGAGGCGCCGGTCCGCATCCCCAATGCCCAGATGGTCACCTCCATGGGGCAGACCGGCGCGTTTGCGACGAGCGTGCGGGTCCGGCCCGGCACCTACCGGCTGGCCGTCGCGGTGCGGGACGGCGTCGCGGCTGTCGAGTCGGCGGTGAGCCTGGAGCTGAAGGTGGAGGCAGGCAAGAAAAGGGCCCTCACCCCCAACCCCTCTCCCGGCCGCACACCCGGACCCCCGGGAGAGGGGGGCGTGTGACGCCCTGGCTTGTTCCCCTCTATCTCCGCTTCGCCACCAGCGCGCCCTTTCAGAGCCTCAGTTGGAGAGGAGATTGCCGGAGTCGCCCTCCCCTCTCCCGGGGGTCCGGGTGTGCGGCCGGGAGAGGGGCCGGGGGTGAGGGCTTGGCGTTCCTCCTCGCCCTCCTTCTAGCCGTTCCTGCCGCCGCCCAGACCGCGGACCATCTCTCCTTTGCTCTCCAGTCCCGCTCGCTGCGGGGGCTTCAGGGTCCCATCGCTACGCTGCTGACCACGGGGCAGGAAGGCGGTGGCCTGCCCGTGGCCGCGATCGCGGTCCCCTCGAGCGAGTCGGACGCCAAAGGAAAGTTCTCCGTCCCCCTGCTCGTGGAGATCGAAGGCAACGGGCTCCTCACGGGTAGGCGAGAAGACATCCTGCGGGTCGAGATCTACGCCTATGCCATGGGCGCCGACGGCGCCGTGCATGACTATCTCGCCCAGAGCCTGAGCCTCGACCTCTCCAAGGTCGGCGAGGCCGTGCTGGACAGCGGCATCAAGTTCGTAGGCACGGTCACCATGCCGGCGGGAGCGGGGTCGCTGCGGGTGCTCGTGGTCGATCCCGACACTCTGCGCTACAGCCTGCGGGTCCTCCCGTTGATGGTGCCGTCCGCGTCCGCCGGTCCGATCCTCCTTTCCCCTCTCTTCAGCGATCCGCGCGGGCGCTGGGTGCTGGCGCGGCCCGGCGAGGCGGCCGAGGGATTGGAGCGCTCCCTGGCTCCCCTGCTCCTCGACGAGGGCTGGGGCCTCCCCTCCTCGCTGCCGCTCCTTTCAGGTGGACGCACAGGGCGGGTGGTTCTCCTTGGCCGAGGGTTGCCGGCCGAGCCCTCGGCCACGCTGGAGATCCGGACCGAGGCCGGCAAGCAAGTCCTGGCGGTACCCGGCACCGTCATCGAGCGGTCGCAGGCTTCCGGGCTGGCGCCCGAGCGGCTCGTCTGCGACTTCGACCTGCCGAAGCTGGAGACCGGGCGCTACCGCGCCTCCGTCCTGATGGCTGAGGTGAGGACGCCCGAGCTGACCGTCCTCTATCTTTCCGAGAACCCGCTGAACGAGGAGCCGATCTGGGCGCAGCTCCGGCGGCTGGGCGGCGAGAGCCCGCCGCCGTCAGTGGCCCCGATGGCCACGACCGAGGCTCCGAAAGGCCGCCGCCGCAACGCGGAGATGGAGCGGATCGCCCGTACGGGCTATGAGGAGGCGCTCCGCGGCCTCGCTTCGGGCACGCCGCTGGACCAGGTCGTCTCCCGCCTGGGAGACATGGAGTCGGGGCTCTACCGCCAGTCGCCGCAATCCGCCGAAGCCCTCAGGGAGATCGAGCTGGAGACCGCGCAGCGCCTCGGCAAGGGCGATCCCGAAGTCCTCCTCCCCCTGGCGCTCCTCCATGCCGAGCTCTACCGCAGCCTGCGCGAGCGCAAGGAGCTCTACCTGGCCGAGAGCGCCCGCCGCACCTCCGCCGAGCTTGCCGCGGCCTATGCCGAGCACGGCGGCTCGGAGAGCGTGGCCGCCCAGGCCCTGCTCAGCCTGGCGGCCGATCTCCTCGCCTCGGGGGTCCAGAGCGCCAGCCGCTCGATGCTCGACCGGGCGCTCGCCCTCGATGGCCGCAACGAGGCCGTGGGCCTCTTCCTGGCCGCCAGCGCCGAGCGCGACGGCGACTACCCGCGGGCGGTCGAAGTCCTGGACCGGCTGGTCCAGGCCCATCCCGGCAGCGCGGAGGCGCGCCTGCGCCTGGGGGTCAACCTCGACCGGGTCGGGAAGGCAGCGCAGGCGCGGGAGACCCTGCAGCGGCTGATTTCGGAGCCCGTGCCCGAGTGGGTCAAGACCGTGGCATTCCAGGAGATGGTCCGCCTTCAGCTTCAGGACGGCAGGCAGGACCGCGCCGTTGCCCTGCTGCGGCAGGCCGTGGCCCGCCTCCCGGGCCAGACGCAGCTCGCCGTGCAGTTGGCCTACCTGCTCGAACGGCAGGGATCGGCCAGCGCGGCGCGCGAGGTCCTGGCCGGGGTCAAGCCGCGGCCAGTGGCCACGGACGGCTCCCCGCGCCATCGCTACGGCCAGTGGCCCACCGCCGCCCTCGACGAGGTCCGCCGCTCCCTGACGCAGCAGTCGCTCCTCCGCCTCGCCGCCCTCGCCCGGGCTCTCGGAGCGAGCTGATGTTTCCAGCTCTTCTGCTCGCAGCCCTCCTCCAGGGGGAGATCCACGTAGACGAGGTGATCGACGTCGAGCTGCAGCAGCTCTATGTGACCGTGGCCCGCCCGTCCGGCAGCCCGATCCTCAATTTGACGGCTGCCAACTTCGAGGTCCTCGACAACGGCGAACCCCAGGCCATCGCCACCTTCTCCCGAGGGGACCTGCCGCTCTCGGCGGTCCTCCTGCTGGATGCGAGCGCCAGCATGGAAGGTGCCCGGCTGCGCACCGCGGCCGAGGGGGTCAAGGCTTTCGTGTCGCGGGTCCTGCCCGAGGACGAGGTGTCGGTGATGCTGTTCTCGGACGAGTTGCTGATGCGCACGCCGTTCTCGAACGATGCCGCCACGCTGCTGACGCCGGTCGAGGGGGTGGCTGCCCGGGGCGGCACGGCGATCAACGACCATCTCTACCTCGCCCTCCGCGACCTGGACGGGAGGTTCGGGCGCCGGGTCATGGTTCTGTTGAGCGACGGCGTGGACGTGGAGAGCACGCTCGGCATGGAAGACGTCCGCTGGGCCGCCCGCGGCAGCCAGGCGCTGCTCTACTGGATCCGCCTCCAGGAGACTTCGCGAGGGCGGATCGAGCGCTCGTCGGCCTGGCGGGACCGCAATGGGCACGAGGAGCAACTCCGGCTATTGGAAACCGCGGTGACCGAGAGCGGCGGGCGGGTGGAGGTCATCCCCGACATCGGCGAGGTCGGGGCCGCGCTGCAGAAGATCCTCCGCGAGCTGCGGGAGCAGTACGTGCTTGGCTATCAGCCGACCCAAAACCGCGGCGACGGCTCCTGGCACAAGCTGGAGGTCCGGGTCCGCGGAGGTTCTAAAGCGCGGACCCGGGATGGATACTTCGACCGCTAGCCCTTCCACTCCGCCTTGAGCTTCGCCAGCCCGTCGATGTACGCCTGCGGCACGTTGCCCTTGGCAAGCTCCATGGCCTTGTCCAGGTGCTTCATGGCCTCATCAGTCTTGCCCTGCCGCTGCAGGAGCCTGGCCTTGTACTCGTGCCCCCAGAAGTCCTCCTTCAGGGCGAGGGCCTTGTCCGTCCAGGTCATGGCCTCGTCGAGGCGGACACCCTTCTCGTTGGCGTAGTGAACGGCGGTCAGGTAGACCTGCGAGTCAGGCTTGCCGGCCAGGGCCTTGTCGATCTCGCTCCAGACCATCCGGTCCACATCGGTCTTCACGGTGAAGGGGATGCGCACGGTGTCCCAGGCCATCTCGATCACGGCGGAATCGGGCGGAGTGGGAGTCATGGTGAAGGCCATCCACTCGGTGGCGGGACCTGTCTGCGGCTTGACGTCGAAGCGGACGAGGTCCTCTTCCGGCTTGTGAAAGTAGGCGCCCCACTGCTTGGGCTGCTTGTTGATGATCAGGGTCCACTTGTCCTTGTCGGGGATGGCGAACAGCCCGTAGGTGCCGGCCGGCACGTCGTGCCCTTCGACCTTCACGGGAGTCGAGAAAGAGATCGTGGTGGCCTCGTTGGCGCCGAGGCGCCAGACCTCGCCAAACGGCACGAGGCCGCCCCAGATGGTCCGCCCCTTGACCCCGGGACGGTGATAGACGATCTCCACGTCCGTGACACCGACGGTCAGCGCGGCCTTCGCGCCGGGGCTCGGCTGCGGCAGCTTGGGGGCCTGCGCCTGAGCGGACGTGGACAGGCAAAGGACGGTGAGCAGAGCGGCAAACGTCTTCATCATTTTCATGCGCGGGATCATAGCCTAGCCAGCCTAGCCCTTGCCGCCGCCGGGGTTGGCCTCCGCTCCCCAGGTGCCCTGTGCCTCCAACTCCCCAGGCGGTTTGCGCATCGGGGCGGTCCTGGTGTTTGGCGCGGGTTTCACCATGCCCCCGATCGCCGGCTTCCCATTGGTTCCCGGCCTCACGCTGACGGTGATGACGTAGTTCTTCCCGTCGTACTTCACCTTGGCTTCCCAATGATCATCCACCGGAAGGATGCTGATCGTCTGCAGCTTGCCCTTGCGGTCGATCCAGACCGCGCTGCACCCCTTGCCGGTCTTCGGCTGTCCAATCAGGATCGTGGTCCCGGGGTCGGGGAGGAGCTCGGTACACACCTTGTTCTTGGATTCCCTGTAGGTCATCCTCCAGCCTCCCGGCTCGAGGAGGTGACTGGCCTCGGCCATTTCCAGCCTCCTTTCATCTGTCGTCTTTTATTGTCACGAAGACACAAATCATTTCATCTCAGGGAACAGATGGCTAGCGCCAGTCTCCCTGGAGCACGAACGGAGCCCAGTAGTAGGGGTCCTGCCAGGAGGATTCACCGCGGATGGAGCGCTGGGCCGAGCGCAGGGCCGCGGCAGGGGGGAGCTTGTCCTTGAGCATGGCGCGGTAGAAGCGCGTCATGAATTCGGCGGTGGCGCGGTCCTCGACCCGCCAGAGGCTCGCCATCACCCTCTCGGCTCCGGCATAGAAGAAGCCCTGGGTGAGCCCCACCAGCCCTTCGCCACGGATTTCACGGCCAAGCGCCGTCTCGCAGCCCGAGAGCACCACCAGCTCCGCCTGCAGCTCGAGGTTGAAGATGTCGCTCAGGCCGAGGACCCCCTCCTGAGGCTGGCCATTCTCGTCGAACATCGAGAGGGCAAGGAAGGAGAGGCGGGGGGTATCCGCATGAATCATCCCGTGGGTGGCGAAGTGCACGGTACGGTGCTTCGCGAGGCCGCCGCTCAAGGCCGTGGCGCGGCTGGCGCGGGTTCCAAGCGCCAGGAAGACCTGATCCGCGGGGAGGAGCTTCGCGATGCTCTCAGCCTCGCGCCCGGTCGCCGGCAGCCGCTGGAGACGGAGCGAAGACTCCCCCGTTCTCACGGGCTTGGCGAGGCGGGAGTCCCAAGGATTGAAGACGGGATCGGCGAGGAGGGCAACCTCCTTTTCCGCTGGCGGACGGCCGGCGAACATCCGGCGCTGGACGTCCAGGACCGAGGCCGACGGCAGCAGGACGACCTCGTGCCCGGCGACGAGCGGCACGGACGGGTCTTCGGGATCGGGCAGGACGGCAAAGGGCACGTACTGGAGGGCACCGTCGGCAACGATCACCAGCCGTTGGCAATGCAGGCGGTCCGCCACCTTCCCGAACAGGAGCCGGCTCAAAGCCCGGTGCGCCTCGGCGTCCTCTTTCTCCAGATTGCGGACGTCCTCGTAGCTGCGGAGCGCCGCGGCCTCGATCTCCTCCCGGCCGGGGAGCTCGAAGCTCTCCACCCGGCCGGGTGTCACGAGCCAGAGGAAGCTCTTCTCCTCTCCCAGGGTGTACTCCAGGAGCACGGTATGCGGATCGAGGAGGCCGCGGATGCCGGCGGCATCGAGGGGCGGCTGGTCGAGCACGGCATAGCGCGGGTTGCTGCCGCGGATCTGGTCCACCAGGAGATCGGATTTGGCGAGCAGCTCGGTCAGCTCGCGCTGAAGCTGAGCCCGCTTCTCCTCGCTCGGAGAGGCGCGCAGCTGCCTGGCCGTGCTCCCGAGCTGATAGGCGAGGCTCGCCTCCCGTTCGCGCAGCTCCGGCGGGATACCCTGGCGGATGTCGGTCCGCGCCTCCTGGAGCAGGTCGAGCAGCGAGCGGGCGCGGGCGCGCTCGCTGAGCGCGAGGGCGGCTTCGGCGTGGCCCAGGTCCATGTGCAAGCGGATCGCGAGGTCGAAGGTACGCCGGCGGCGGGCCAGGAACGAAGCCCGGAGCCCCGGGTCCGCCACGGTGGCCCGTACCGATTCGACGAGCCTGATGGCCTCCTCGGCGTGGGCTAGGGCTACCTGGAGGCGGCCAAGCCCGCTCTCCACCTCGGCCAGGGAAGTGAGGGTCTCCGCCTGCCCGGCCACGTCCCTCGACAGCCGCCGCAGGTCGAGCGCCTCGCCCAGGGCGGCCAGCGCCTTCTCCCTCTGTCCGAGGCGGGCTTCGACCTCGCCGGTCCGCTGCAGGGCGAAGGCGAGGCCGTAGCGGTTTTCGAGCTCCCGGTGAAGGGTAGTGGATTCGGCGAAAAGCTCCAGCGCCCGGTTCAGGCCGCCGGCAGAGAGGTGCCCTTCCGCCAGCTGGCCGAGGGAGAGCGCCTCCCCGGCCCGGTCCCCCATGCCCCTCGCGATCTCCAACGACCGCTCGTAGGACTTCATCGCCGCCGGAACATCCCCGAGCCGGTCCTGGGCATCGCCGAGGAGGCGCAGGGTAGCGGCCTCTCCCCCCTTGTCGTGCAGGTCCCGCCGGATCGGCAGGGCCTCGTTGAACAGGTCGAGGGCTCTCCCGGGCTCGCCCAGGTCGAGGTAGGCGCCGCCGAGGTTGCTGAGGACCCGGGCCTCCCATTTCCGGTCTCCGAGTTGGCGGACCGCCTCCAGGGCCTGGCCGTAAAAGGCCAGGGCCTTTCCCAGGTCATCCTGATCGGCGGAGAGCACGGCGAGGTTGTTGAGCGTCGCCGCCTCGCCCGCCCGGTCCCCGAGGGCGCGCCGCTTTTCCAGCGAGCGGGTGTAGAGCTCCCGTGCCTTCTCCGGCTCTCCGAGCCTGCTGTAGGCGCCCCCGAGCCCGTTGAAGGCTTCGGCGTCCGACTCCCCCACCTCCTCCAGAAGGGGCAAGACCTGCTCGTAGCAGTGGATAGCCTCCCGCAGTTCGCCGAGGCGGTTGCGGATCAGGCAGAGGTTCTGAGAGGTAATGGCCTCGCCCCACCGGTCGTTCCGAGCCCGGCAGATCTCCAGCGACCGGTTGTACGAGGCGATCGCCTCCTGGTACCGGCCCAGTTGTTCCAGGGCGAGGCCAATGTGGATGTGAGCGTCAGTCTCCCCGGCTCCGTCGCGCAGGGAGGCGAAGAGGTCGCGTGCCTCCTGGAGCCGATCGAGCATGGGCTGGGCCTGGCCGAGGCGTTGATGGACCACCGCCAGGTTGAACAGCGCGCGCGCCTCTTCCGGCTTCCGCCCCAGGGCCCGCCAGTGCGCGAGCGCCTGCGTGTAGAGCACCTGAGCCTGCTTCTGGGCATCGCCGGTCTTCTGCGTGAAGAGAAGCCCGGCCTCGGTCATGAGGCGCTCGGCTTCGATCCTCTCCGGAGGCCTCTCCGGATGCGTGGCGGGCAGCTCCTCCATCTTGAGCCGGAAGCGGCCTGCCGGAGCCTGGGGCGCAACTGGGCGCACCTCCAGCCGGTACTTCCCCTCCGTCCGGACCAGCCAGGCCTCGGTCCCTTCCCGCTCGAGGGCGGTGTTCATGGTCCCGAGCGGCGTGCCCTTGGCGTCCTGGAGCGTCAAGGCCACATTGATCCCATACTGCTCGACCGCGATCAGAAGGGGGTGCCCCTTCACTTCGATCTCGAAGGTCTGAGCCCCTCCACCGGCGAGCTCCACCGGCAGGGACGGCGCGGCCAGCAGCAGGGCTAGCAGGAAGGCTGATGGCATGTATTCATTCTTTCACGCTTAGAATCGCGCCATGAACAGGCTCCTCGGTGTCATCCTTGTCCTCTTGCTCCCGGCCACCGCTGCGGCTGAGACCTTCGCCATCACCAACGCCCGCATCTTCGACGGCGAGCGCCTGATCCCGCGCGGCACGGTCGTGGTCAAGGACGGCAAGATCGAATCCGTGGGGGTGGATGTAAAAGTCCCCGAGGGGGTGGAGCGGATCAACGCGGCCGGCAGCACCCTGCTCCCCGGGCTCATCGACGCGCACACCCATGCCTTCCTGGGAGGGCTGGAGCGGGCGCTCGCCTTCGGTGTCACCACCGAGCTCGACATGGGGAACGATCCGGCGACCGTTCGCCCCGTGCGGGAGGAGCAGAACCGGCCCGGTGGCGCTCCCGGCCGGGCCGACCTGTTCAGCGCCGGCACCCTCGCCACCGCACCGAACGGTCATGGCACCCAGTTCGGCCTGACGTTTCCGACCCTGTCCAAGCCGGAGGAAGCCGCGGCCTGGGTCGATGCCCGGGTCGCCGAGGGCTCCGACTACATCAAGATCGTCGTCGAAGACCTCTCCGCCTACGGCGGTTCCCGGCCGACCCTCGGCAAGGAGACCGTGGCCGCTCTAATCGAAGCGGCCCACTCGAAGGGCAAGCTGGCCGTGGTCCACGTCAGCACCGCCGCCTCCGCCCGCCAGGTCGTTGAGGCCGGGGCCGACGCCCTCATCCATCTCTTCTCCGACCGCGAGGCCGATCCGGACTTCGCCCGGCTCGCCGCCGAGCGGAAGGTCTTCGTCATCCCCACCCTCACCGTGCTGGAAAGCTCCAACGGCATCCCCAGCGGGAAATCCATGACGGAAGACACCCGGGTCCGCGGGTTCCTGAGGGCGGACGAGATCGACAACCTCGGCAAGGCATTCCCGGCAAAAACCGCGGGCGGGATGCCCGCGGCCTACACGAACGTGAGCCGGCTTGCGGCTGCAGGGGTGCCCATCCTGGCCGGCAGCGACGCGCCCAACCCGGGCACCGCACATGGCGCGAGCATCCACCGCGAGATGGAGCTCCTCGTCCAGGCCGGGCTCACCCCCGAGCAGGCCCTGGCCGCCGCCACCTCCGCCCCCGCCCGCGCCTTCAAGCTGGCCGACCGGGGACGGATCGCGCCCGGAATGCGGGCCGACATGATCCTGGTGGCCGGCGATCCGCTCAAGGACATCACGGACACCAGGAACCTCGTGCGGATCTGGAAGGGGGGCGTCCTGTTCGAGCGGCCCGTCCCCGACCAAGCTCCTCCGGCGGCGGCGCCGGCTGCCCCGGCCGCCTCGCTGCCCGCGGACGGCCTGGTGAGCGGCTTCGAGGACGGCAAGCTCTCCGCCTCGTTCGGCTCGGGCTGGACGGAGTCCACGGACAAAATCATGGGGGGAGCCTCCGAGGTGAAGGCGGAGGTGGTGAGCGGCGGAGCGCAGGGCAGCAAGCACGCACTGAAGATCTCGGGAGAGGCCAAGCCCGGGTTTGCCTTCCCCTGGGCCGGCGCGCTCTTCATGCCCGGCGCTCAGCCGATGGCTCCGGTCGACCTGTCCGGCCTCCAGGCCGTGGAGCTCTGGATGCAGGGAGACGGCCCCGTCACCATCATGCTCTTCGCCACCAGCCTCGGCCGCAATCCTTCGATGAAGACGGTCGAGGCCGGCCCCGAGTGGACGAAGTACACGCTCCCGGTCACCGACTTCCCCGGGGTCGACCCGAGCGGGCTCATGGGTATCTTCTTCGGCGTCAGTCCGGCCCCGCGGAAGTTCGAGATCCGGGTGGATGACGTGCGGTTGGTCAGGAAGTAGAAGTAGAAGTAGAAGTAGAACCTCACCCCCTGTCCCCCTCTCCCGTGGGGGGAGAGGGGGGACGTAACCGAACCAGCCGTGACTCACGGTCGGGCAAGGCAGCCCCAGCTACGTTCCCCCTCTCCCCAACGGGAGAGGGGGACAGGGGGTGAGGTTTCAGAGCCCCGCCACCAACCCCCGCACCCGCTCCATCTCGTCCTCGTTGACCGTATGCCCCATCGCCGGATAGATACGCTCGGTCACGCTCGCGCCCATCCGCCCGAGCACCTCCGTGCTCTCCTGCACCCGCGCCAGCGGGATGTGCGGGTCCCGGTCGCTGCAGCCCAGGAAGACCGGGGTGCCGTCGAAAGTACCTGAGTAATCGCGAGGCGTCCCAGGCGGGCCGATGAGCCCGCCCGAAAGCCCGACCACTCCGCCATAGCGCCGGGCATTCCGCGCGGCGTACTCCAGGGTAAGGCAGGCTCCCTGGGAAAAGCCGAGCAGGACGATGCGCTCCGGCGGGATGCCCTCCGCCCCCAGCCGCTCCACGAGGTGGCCGAGCAGGGCGAGGCCGTTCGACAGGCCCGGCTCGTTCCTCTCCATCGGCGCCAGGAAGCTGTAGGGATACCAGGAGTGCCCCTCGGCCTGGGGCGCGAGGTAGGCCAGATCGGGCCGGCCCAGCTCGCGCCCCAGGCTCAGAATGTCCTCCGCCGTGGCGCCCCGGCCGTGGACCAGGATCATGGCCGCCGTCGCCTGGCCCAGAGGGCTCCCGGCGGCGAGAACCCGGGCGCTCAAACCAGCACCTCTTTCCGGAGCTCGATCCGAGGCCGAATGGAGGGAAGACTGCCTTCGATCTTCTTCCGATCAGGCTCCAGCCAGGTCGGCAGCTTCAGCTCGGTCCCGAGCGTCGCCACCGGCTCGTCCTTCGTGAAGCCCGGCGGGTCCGTGGCGATCTCGAAGAGGACGCCGCCCGGCTCGCGGAAGTAGATCGAGTGGAAGTACTGCCGGTCCAGGATCGGGCTCACGTGGAAGCCCCGGCGCATCAGCTCCTCGTGCCAGGCCTTCTGGTTCGCATCGTCGGGAGTCCGCCAAGCCACGTGGTGGACCGTTCCGGCCGATACATTCCCCCGCGGCGCGCTGGGGCTGCCCACGACATCCACCCGCGTGCCGCCTCCCGCATCGAAGCGGAAGCGGTCGCCGAGCTCGCCCGCCGGGCGGAAGCCCAGGAGCCCGGTGAGCACCTCGGAGGTGATCTGCGGGTTCCACTCGGTCAGGGTGACCCCCTCGAAGCCGCGCATGGCGTGCTTGGCCGGGACCGGCCCTCCCTCCCACGGCGTCCGTTCGTCCCCGGCGCGGGCCACCAGCTCCAGAAGCATGCCGTCCGGGTCGCGGAGGGTCAGCACCTCCTCCTCGAAGCGCGGGCGGGGGGCCTCATAGGCGATCCCGAGCCGGTCCAGCCGCTCGATCCAAAAGCCAAGGGAGCCTTCGGGGACCGAGAACGAGGTCACCGTCGCCTGCCCCGCGCCGTGGCTGCCCAGCCGGGCCATGGGCCAGGGGAAGAAGGTCAGGATCGTGCCAGGATTCCCCTGCTCGTTCCCGTAATAGAAATGATAGGTCCCCGGATCGTCGAAGTTCACGGTCTTCTTGACCAGCCGCAGGCCGAGCGCTCCCGTGTAGAAGTCCACGTTCGCCTGCGGGTCCCGCGCGATCGCGGTGACGTGATGGATGCCTCCGATGTGTCTGTCCATGTCCCAGCTCCTTTCACCCGTTCCAACAGGAATGTATTCCATCGGAAGCCCCGAAGGGGCGCAGGCATATAGCCTGGGGTTTCAACCCCAGGTGCCGTCTCCCCATGTTCCCTAGCCCTGAAAGGGCGCAGGCATGGCCAGGGGCGCGAGCCCCGCCTGCGCCCCTTCGGGGCTTGGGATGTTTGGGGGTCTTTCCTGGGGTTGAAACCCCAGGCTATATGCTTGCGCCCCTTCGGGGCTTCCGGACTCTGTACACCAATGCAGATAAAATGTATACCCGAGCCTCGCGGGGTCACTTCCGAGCCGCTCGGATATATACCTGAGCCGCTCGACTGTACATCTGAGTCGCTCGTCCCCAGTGCCGAGGCGCTCGGCTGTACACTTTTGTCTCTCGACTGTACATACGGATCGCTCGTCTGTACAGTCGAGTCACTCACATGTACAGCCAAGCCGCTCGCCCTCGCATCCGCGTCGCTGGGTTGTACATTTTGGCCGACCAGTTGTACATGCGACTCCATCTACCCGGATGGTAATCTATCTCCCATGACCTCCCGGCTCCTCCGGCTTGCCCAGGGCAAGGTCCCGCGGATCTCCGAGACCGAGCGACAGGCGCTGGAGGCGGGGACCGTCTGGGTGGACGGCGAGCTGTTCTCCGGCCGGCCCGATTTCGGGAAGATGCTGCGGGAGCCTTACCCCTCTCTTTCGGAGCGCGAGCAGGCGTTCCTCGACGGCCCGGTCGAAGCGGTCTGCCGCATGGCCGACCCGGCCAGCGAGCCGTCCCCTGAAGTCTGGCGCTACCTCAAGGAGAAGCGCTTCTTCGGCCTCGCCATCCCTGAAGAGCACGGCGGCCACGGCTTCTCCGCCCTCGCCCAGTCGACCATCTTCGGCAAGCTGGCCTCGCGCTCCCTCGGCCTGTCGGCCATCGTCCTGATCCCCAACTCGGTCGGCCCCGGCGAGCTGCTGCTGGAGTACGGCACGCCCGAGCAGAAGGCTCACTACCTCCCCCGCCTTGCCCGCGGCGAGGAGATCCCCTGCTTCGCGCTTACCGAGCCCGAGGCCGGATCCGACGCCGCCTCGCTCCGCTCCGAAGGGGTCCTGTTCCGCGGCCGGGAAGGCCGGCTCGCCCTGCGCCTGAATTGGTCGAAGCGGTACATCACGCTCGCTCCGGTCGCCACTCTGCTGGGCCTCGCATTCCGTCTGCGCGACCCCGAGAACCTTTTGGGCAAAGGAGAGGACGTGGGGATCACCGTGGCCCTCGTGCCCACCCACCTGCCCGGGGTGAGGATCGGCGACCGCCACGACCCTCTCGGAGTCCCCTTCCCCAACGGCCCCACCGAGGGGCACGGCGTGGTGGTGCCGTTCGAGGCCGTCCTAGGTCCACCCGGGCTCGGCTGGAAGATGCTCATGGAGGCCCTCTCGGCCGGCCGTGCGATCTCGCTGCCCGCCCAGTCGGTCGGCGGCGCCAAGTACGTGGCCCGGGTGGTGGGCGCGTACAGCATGATCCGGCGGCAGTTCGGGATCGCGATCGGCCGCTTCGAGGGCATCGAGGAGCCGCTCGCCCGCATCGGCGGGCTGCTCTATCTGATGGAGGCCGCGCGGGTCTTCACCTGCGCCGGGGTGGACGCGGGGCACCGCCCCTCCGTGCTCTCCGCGGTCTCCAAGTACCAGCAGACCGAGCTGCTGCGCGCCCTCGTCCAGGACGGCATGGATGTCCTGGGCGGCGCCGCGATCTGCCTCGGGCCGCGCAACCTGATGGCCCGGGCGCATGCCGGAGCTCCTATCGGGATCACGGTCGAAGGGGCGAACATCCTCACCCGCACCCTGATCCTCTTCGGCCAGGGAGCGATCCGCTGCCATCCATACGTCCAGAAGGAGATGCGGGCGCTGGAGGCAGGGGACGCCAAGGGGTTCCGCAAGGCGCTCCTCGGCCATGCCGGCTTCATCCTGAAGAACCTGGTCCGCTCCACGCTCCGGCTGGGGCGCTCGCCGGTCGCGGGCCCCACGGCTGGCTACTACCGGAAGCTCGCCTGGGCCTCGGCCCGTTTCGCGCTGCTGACCGACCTCGCGCTGCTGTCGCTCGGCAGCCGTCTCAAGCGGAAGGAAAAGCTCTCCGGCCGCTTCGCGGACGTCCTCTCCTGGATGTACCTGGGCTTCTGCGCGCTGCGGCGGTTCGAGGCCGAGGGCCGCCGCGAGGAAGACCTGCCGCTCGTCCGCTGGTCGGTCGAGCACGCCCTCTCCCGCATCCAGACCGCCTTCGAGGGGATCCGGCAGAACTTCGAGGGCCCGCTGAGGATCCTGATCCCCCGCGGCCGGATCGGTGCTCCGCCAAGCGACCGTCTCGGGGCGGAGGTGGCGAACATCCTCCGCCGCCCGGGAGAGCAGCGCGACCGCCTTACGCAGGGTCTCTTTGTGCCTTCTGGGCCGGACGAGGCGCTCGCCCGCCTGGAACGCGCTTTCGTCCTGACCTGGGAAGATGCGCCCGAGGCGGCGTCCTCCCGCGCGGACGCCCTCCAGGTGGACAGCTTTCCGCCCGGTACCCGTGGCCCAGTTCGATGCCGCGGTCTTCCTGGATTACTCGCGGAAGATGGACCCGATCCGGTGGGCATCATGCCAATAGAGTAGGGGCACCCCTTGTGGGTGCCCTTCCGGAGGGCGGCCACAAGGGCCGCCCCTACATGTCCCCCAGGCCCCGCCGCTCTCTCCCTGCTACCATTCCCGGCCATGATCCTCCAAGCCGTCCTCCTCCTCTTTGCGCCTTCTCCAGATTTTGACGCTGCTGCAGCCGAGCGCCTGGCCAACCTGGCCCTCTCCTGCGTCCATCGCGAGTACCCGAACAAGATCGCCCACGTCATGAACGGTGACCCCGACGTCAAGCCTCCCCGGGAGCTGACCCCATCCTTCTATGGCTGCTATGACTGGCATTCGGCCGTGCACGGCCACTGGCTGCTGGCGCGGCTGGCCCGCCGCTTCCCCGATGCACCCCTGGCGGCAAAGGCCCGGGCGGCGCTGGACAAGAGCCTGACGCCGCAGAACCTCGCGGCCGAGGTGACCTACCTGGAAGCCCCGGGCCGCACTACCTTCGAGCGGCCCTATGGCCTGGCCTGGCTCCTCCAGCTCGCGGCCGA
Organism: uncultured Holophagales bacterium; assembly: GCA_963741305.1. GTDB lineage: Bacteria > Acidobacteriota > Thermoanaerobaculia > Multivoradales > UBA5704 > DATMER01. Next base: position 3,570,574 of record CAVUHL010000003.1, read on the forward strand.
GCTTCGGGAGTGGGAAGACCCGCAGGCGCAGCGCTGGGTCAAGGCCCTGGAGCCGCTCGAGCGGGCCGCGGCGCAGCGCATCCGCACCTGGGCGCCGAAGCTCTCCTTCCCCATCCGCACGGGCGAGCACAACCAGACCGCCTTCGGCTTCGGGCTGATCCTGGACTGGGCACGGGGCGCGGGGGATCAGGAGACCGCCGCCCTGATCGAGTCGCGGGTGCGCGACCTCTACCTCAAGGACCGCGCCTGCCCGCTGGCGTACGAGCCCTCCGGCGAGGACTTCCTCTCCCCCTGCCTTGGCGAAGCGGACCTCGCCCGCCGGGTGCTCGCGCCCGAAGCTTTCGCCGGATGGCTGAGCGCCTTCCTGCCGCAGATCCCGAAGGACGGCCGGGGAGACTGGCTCGCGCCCGGAGTCGTCACCGATCCCACGGACGGCAAGCTCGCCCACCTGGACGGCCTGAACCTCTCGCGTGCCTGGATGCTCGAAGGAATGGCCGCGGCCCTGCCGCCGAGCGACTCCCGGGTTCCCGCGCTGGGCGCCGCCGCGGCCGCGCACCGGGAGTCGGGCTTACGCGCGGTGACCGGCGAGCATTACGAAGGCGGGCACTGGCTGGGGAGCTTCGCGACCTACCTGGTCACGGAAAGAGGGCTGCCTAACTCACGCCCAGGATCCACCCCTCCAGCCGCGCCCGCTCCTGCTCCTGCTCCGAAAGCGGCGGAGTGAAGTAGGGGCGCAGCAGGCCGAGCTGGTCGCGCTCCTGGAGCCAGGCGCAGATGGCATAGGCGTCCAGCTCCATCTTGCTCAGCCCCTCCTTGGGGTAGCGGTGGCGCAGCCTCGCCGGGCGCACCTCGGCCACGACCGACCTCCCGGCCGGCACTTCGAAGCCGTCGAACGGCCAGAAGTGAGCGCTGTCGCCGACGCGGCGCAGGTAGTCGATCCACGGCAGGCCCGCGTGCGTGGCCTTGGCCGGGCTGTCCTGGATGTCGAACTGGAAGACGCTGCGGGGAAAGGCGGTCCAGCGGCCGGTGAGGCGGTGCTCGTCCGGATCGCCGGTGCGGGGGTTGCCCGGCAGGAGCTCGCGGACGGAGAACTTGTCCGTGGGCCAGTGCCCCTCGAAATCGGTGAGGAACTGGTCCCAGGAATCGAGCTGGTGCCGGTCCATGTAGCTCTGCGGAAACGAGAAGGCGTGGTCGAGCCCGACGATGGCGGGGGCGTCTTCCTCGGTGAGGCGGGCGAGCAGCCACTCGGCCAGCTCGCGCCGGCTCCAGCGGCCGTCCCCGGCAGCCGGGTTCTGTTCCAGGTACGGCTCGTGGTCCTCCCGCGCCGAGTAGACGCGGATCTCCCGGATCCTCTCCCCCGGCTCCTTGCGGCCCGAGTAACGAATCCCTATGTAGTGATGAAAGTCAGGCATTGAGATCTCCCTCCCCGTTGCAGGAGGGAGATCTTATCTTACGCAGCCGCGCCGGAGGCTGCGACCAGGGCCTGGATGGCAGCGCGGTCGGACGGGCCGATGCGCAGGAACTCGACCCCCACGTGGTGCTCGCGTCCCTCGCGGGACTCCCAGGCCACGCGGCCGTCCGCCCGCAGCTCGCGGTTGCCCAGGGTGATGCGCAGCTCCATGAGAGACAGATAGCCGATCGTGTCGTCGGAAACGAGCATGCAGCCGCCCGCACCGAGCACCTTGACCCAGGCGATCTTCTCCTTCTTGCGGTCGCCGAGGATCCTGACGTACGCGATGCTGTCAGCAGCGATACGTGGATATCGGCGAGTGGGATGGGCGGGGCGCTGCATGGTGTCGCCTCCTCCGGGTGTTGCTGCTTGCCGGAAGTTTGTCTTATTACTTTACGCAGATAGCCTGAGGAGATCAAGGGTGCTGCCCGGTGAGGCAGCAATTGACAGGAACAGGGGATCTAGTTACCCTTACGGCATGGGGAACAGGGTCAAGATCGCGCATGACAGCGACGGCGCTGCCGAACCCAGGAGGAAGCCGGCCGAGCCGTCCACCGGAGAGCCTCCCCGGAAGCGCTTCGTAGTCGAGGCCCGCCCACTTGGACTGCGGCACGACCTGAACTTCGACAAAATCGAGGAGCTCCTCGATGAGATCGAAGGCCCCTCGCGCCGGTGATCCTGCTCGACGCAAACCTCCTCATCTACGCCTACGACGAGCTGAGCCCATTTCCCAGGCCTTCAAGGGCTTGGCTTGAAGACGCGTTCTCAGGCGAGGACCAGGTGGGACTTCCCTGGATCGTCCTACTGGCTTTCCTGCGCATCACCACTCATGCGAAGCTCACCAGGAATCCCCTCTCGCCCGAGGAGGCCCTGCGGCTGATGAGGCACTGGCTTTCGCTCGAGGATGTAAGGTTGCTCAATCCGGGCCCCCTTCACCTGAGCATCCTTGACCGTCTCGTCTCCGAGTCTGGAGCGCGCGGCCCTCGGGTCATGGATGCCCATCTCGCGGCACTCGCTATCGAGCATCGGGCAACACTTTGCACCACGGACGGGGATTTCAGACGATTTCCAGGACTCCGCGTCCACTTCCCACTTGGTGGCGCCAGGGGTTAGCGGCAAACTCCGGCGCTAGAATCACCCGGCAATGCTCGATACCTTAGTGATCGGCGCCGGTATTTCGGGCCTCACCACCGCCTTCCATCTGGCCCGGGGCGGGCAGCGGGTCGCGGTGCTCGAAGCCTCGCCCCGGGTGGGTGGCTCCCTGGAGACGAGGACGGACGGCCCCTGGCGTTTCGAGCTGGGGCCGAACACGGTCCTGGAGAGCCACGAATCCGTCAGCCGGCTGATCCGCGAGGCGGGGTTGGAATCCGAGAAGATCACGGCGTCGCCCTCGGCCAGGCGCCGCTATCTCTGGAAAGGCGGCCAGCTCCATCCTCTCCCTTCGGGACCGCTCGGCTTCCTCCGCACTCCCCTCTTCCCCGCCTCAGCCAAGCTCCGTCTGCTCCGCGAGCCATGGATCTCCAAGGGAAACTCGGAGGAGAGCATCGCCGCCTTCGTGCGCCGGCGGCTCGGCCAGGATTTTCTCGATTACGCCGTGGGACCGTTCGTCTCGGGCGTCTACGCGGGCGATCCCGAGCGGCTCTCGGTGCAGCACGCGGTACCCAGGATCGCGGAGCTGGAGCGGGAGCACGGCAGCCTGATCCGCGGCGCGTTTGCCAACAAGGGTGCTGGACCGCGAGGCGCCATGTTCTCCTTCCGCGAGGGCATGGAGCAGCTTCCCCGCGAGCTGGCACGCCAGATCGGGGACGTGCGCACCGGCGTCGCCTGCCGGCGGATCGTCCGCTCGGGCGAGGGCTTCCGCGCTGAAACCGATTCAGGTCCGGTCGAGGCGAGCCGGATCGTGCTCGCCGTGCCTGCGGATGTCGCGGCCCGGTTGTTGGAAAGAGAGGGTCTCGCGGAGATCCCCTATGCGCCGGTGTCGCTGGTGTCGACCGGCTGGCGCCGCGAGGACGTCGCCCATCCCCTGGATGGCTTCGGGTTCCTGGCGCCGCGCAAGGAGGGGCTGCGGGTGCTCGGCGTGCTTTTCCCGTCCGAGATCTTCCCAGGGCGGGCACCCGCGGGCCACGTCGTCCTGACCGCCTTCGCCGGCGGCCGGACCGATCCCGAGGTGGCGACGTGGGACGATGACCGATTGATGTCCGAGGTGCTGGGAGAGCTACGGAAGACGGTGGGGGTCCAAGGCGAGCCGGTGGTCTCGACGATCAGGCGATGGCCGCGGGCGATCCCCCAATACGAGCTGGGCCACGGCCGTTTCCTCGACATGGCCCGGGAGGCCGAGGCGGTCCTGCCCGGTCTGCGGATCGGCGGCAACTTCCTCCGCGGGGTCTCGGTCCCGGATTGCATCCGGAACGCGACCGCCCTGGCGGAGGAGCTGCTTCAGCGCTGAGCGGCCTTCTTCTCTTGCACGGCGTCGTGGTCCAGCACGTCACCGAAGTGCTCCAGGAAAAACATCTTGCCCTGCTGGAAAAGCGGCTGGTCCGCGCCGCGCCAGAGCACCGGCCGCACGAAAGTTGCGACCTGGAGCGAGACGAAGCCGAAGAGGAAGAGCCAGAGGACCATCCCTCCCCCCGCGCCGCTCTCCCGGAGCGCCCGGCCGAGGAACCTCCAGCCAAAGGTCAGCGAGATCCCCCACATCAGCACGTGCACCCAGACCGCTGAAGACAGGTACCTGCTGCTCACCGAGAACAGCCAGGCGATCGGCAGCAGCGCAGCCAGGAGTAGGCCCAGGGTGGCGGCGAATCCGGAGACCGTGGCGACGAGTTGGCGCTTCGACCAGCGCGCGCCGGATAGGGCGCTGAACACGTAGAGGCTCGGCAGGCAGAGCGCCAGGGCCAATCCCACGATGATCGGAGCCTTGAATGCCGAGACCAGGATCTGGGTGCCTCCTTGGAACAGGCCGGCCACCGCGCCGTAGAGCAGGAAGCCCACGAGCGCACCGCCCAGGAGCCAACCGGGCGCGGACGATCCCTCCGCGATGGACTGCGGCTCCGTCAGGAGCCGGTCGAACGAGCGGAGGCCACCTCCTCCTTCTTGGGTTTCCATGCTTTCTCCTCCCAATCTTCTCTTGCCTTTGGGGACCGCCGAACAGGTGCGGCAGGATATCGGTGAAGACGAACTCGTAAACGTTGCCGTGGAGAGCGTCCGGGCGCAGGAACACGACCGGCTTGTAAACACTGCCGACGAACGGGCGCAGAGCCCAGGCGACCTCTCCACCCACCAGGGCGAAGGCCGCGATCCAGATGAAGAAGACGGCCCGGGCAGGCCGTCCGAACGAGCGCATCCCCCGCCAGAGCACGGCCATGCCGGCAAGGCCGCTGCCGCCCACGAACGCCGTGTGCAGCAGGTAGAGCAGGTTGTGCGCGGTGCGCGCCTCCTCCGTGGGAGGGGGCGCACTGAGCGTGTAGAGGAGGGCGACCGGCGCGAGCGCCGCCAGGAGAAGGCTGCCGGCCGCCAGGGCCAGGAAGGTCAGCACGGCCACCTGCCCCACCTTCAGAGGAAGGCCCAGCAGGGCGGCGCCGGCCCAACTGAATGGCACGGTGAGCACAGAGGTCAGGAGCAGGACGAGAGGGAGCTTGAGGGCAACATAGAAGGCGAGCCTCGGTCCGTGCCACACCCCAAGGACCGCGCCGTAGGCCGCGGCAGAAAGGATCATCAGGAGGCTCAAGGCGAACCAGCCGCGGAAGAGGGCGCGGCCGGCGGTCACCTCGTCGAGGAGGTCGCCCGCTCCATGCAACAGGTCTTTCGCGGCATTACCTATCATGTGGTTCCTTGGAGGTATACGGACCCGCGCTGGAGAGCGTCGCCCTTCGTGTAGAATCCCGCCCGCTCTTATGACAACACCTCCGCCGCAGCCCCTGCCCGCCCGGAAGAAGCTCGCCTTCTCCCTCGTTCTGCTCGGATTCGTCTGGATCCTGGTCGAGCTCGCCTGCTGGGTGGGCCTTTGGGCGCTGGAGCGCTACAAGGGGGTGGAGTACACGCCCGCCCTGGTCCGGACGCTCTCCGACAAGCACCGGGGCATCCTCCAGGCGCACATCGGAGAGAGCGGCTCCTACGTGCTCTTCGACCCGGAACTGGGCTGGACCATCCGTCCAAACGGGTCCAAGAGGGGCTACAGGACCAACCACTACGGCATCCGCGCGAGCCGCGAGTACGCGCTTGAGCCGCCGCCGGGAACGCTGCGCCTCGCCGCCTTCGGAGACTCCTTCACCCACGCCAGCGACGTGCCCAACGGAGAGACCTGGCACTTCCGGATGGAAGAGATGAATCCAAAAGTGGAGGTGCTGAACTTCGGCGTCCCCGGGTTCGAGCCCGGCCAGGCCCTGCTCCGCTACCGGCGCGACGGGGTGAAGTTCCATCCCCACGTGGTGCTGATCGGGTTCATGTCCGAGAACATCAACCGGGTGGTCAATACCTTCCGGCCGTTCTACTTCCCCAAGAGCGGCGTGCCCTTCACCAAGCCGCGATTTGCGCTTCGCGGCGGCGAGCTGGTCCTGGTCCCCAACCCGATCCAGAGCCTCGACGGCTACCGCGAGCTCCTGCGGGACCCAGAGCACGTCCTGCCGCGCATCGGCGAGAACGACTACTTCTATCAGCGGAGCTCGAAGCCGAATCCCCTGGACTTCCTACCCTCCGTACGTTTCGGGAGCATCTTCTCCGATCAGTACCTCCACCAGCCCACCCGCCGTGGTGGGGTTTACAACATCCGGTCCGAGGCCTATCAGGTCACCCGGAGCGTCCTGGAAGAGTTCTACAAAGAGTCCGCTGAAAACGGTTCCCTTCCGATCATCGTGCTCTTTCCTGAGCGGCGGGACATCCGTGCCAAACACGAGGGAAAGCCGGTCGTCTACCGGCCCCTGCTCGACGAGCTGCGGGGCAAGGGCTACCGCGTGATCGATCTGCTGGAGGGGTTCGAGCGCTATGACCCGCAGGGGGAGATGATGAAAAAGAAATTCATCCACTACCCGAAGAGCGGGAACCGCATGGTGGCGCGGCACATCCTGGACTATCTGGAGAAGAACAAGCTGACGACTTCGGAAGGCGTGCGGGCTAGTCTGAAAAGCGCTAGCGCCTCACACGAGTGAGGCGGAAGGCTTGCCCGAGGGGGCCGGGTCGGGGGCCCGGTACAGCTCGAGCCCCCCTTGGGGTTGAGCAGTCCGTCCTTAGCGCACTGCGCCGCGGCGGAACAGATTGACGATGGCGAGCAGAATCACTGCGCCGAGGAGCGACACGAGCAAAGACGGCAGGCTCAGGTCGCCGGAAGTTACGGTGCCGGTGCCGAACATGGGAGCCAGCAGCAGGCCCGCGAGAAGCGCGCCGACGATGCCGACAACGATGTTCAGAATTACTCCCTGCTGAGCGTTCGTACGCATGACCATGCTGGCGATCCAGCCGATCAGGCCACCTACGATAAGCATAATGATGATGTTCATGACGGTCCTCCTCTTGTTGGGTTGCTCTCCGGGGTCGATCTCGACCCTGCCTGGGACAAAAGCAACTGTCGTGCCACTCGCCGTCCGGCTACCCGGAAGCTTTTGGGTGTAGGCTGCGGGGAGAGGGCTGAACGAGGAGGTCTGATGAGGGTTCTATTCGCCTTGCTGGCCGGGCTGGCGGCTTGTTGTCGTGTTCTCGAGGCGGCCCCGCCGCCGCAGTTTGGCGAGCTGATCGAAGTCAATGTTGTCAACGTCGACGTCCTGGTCACGGACCGGGGTGGCCGGCCGGTGACCGATCTCCGCCGCGAGGACTTCGAGGTCCTGGAGGACGGCAAGCGGATGGAGGTCACCAACTTCCAGGTATTGAAGGCCGGTCCTGCGGCGAGCGCCCCCCTGCCTGCACCGTCGGCGCCAGCTTCTCAACCCGCGGAGCCCGAGCCGCAGCTCCCGGCCGAGGAGCGGCTCCACCTGATCGTCTACGTCGACAACTTCAACCTCGAGCCGGCGCACCGGGCCCGGGTCCTGCAGCAGCTCCGCGGGTTCCTCAAGGACCTCAGCCCCGAGGACCGCGTCATGATGGTGACAAACGACCTGGGGCTGACCGTGCGGCTCCCCTTCTCCGGCGACCAGGCAGCCATGGAAAGGGCCCTCGCCGAGATCGGGACCCTTCCCACCCAGGGTCAGACGACGGCGAACGAGCGGCGCCAGGCACTGACGCGGGTCCTCGCCATCCGGGAGGCAGTGCGCGCCATAGAAGGCCCCTGCAGCCGATCGATCGTGGCACCGATCGAGAGCTACGCCTCGTCCACCCGCGATGAGGTTCTGCGCTCGATCAATGCCATGACCGTCCTGGTCAACTCCCTCTCCGGTATCTCCGGCCGCAAGGCCGTGCTGCACGTAAGCGACGGCCTTCCCGTCACTCCCGGCGAGGAGGTCTACCAGCTCATGGCCGAGATCTGCGGCGGAGGCACGGCCTCGGGCGTCATGGACGTGGCCGACGCGGACATGATCGGTCCCGATCAATACAGCGGCCGGGAGGCCATGCTGGACGCACAGCGCTACAGCACGATCGGGGACTTCAACAAGCTCGCCGCCCATGCCAACGCCCACCGGGTGACGCTCTACACCCTGCAGGCGAGCGGCCTTGCGGCGCCCGCTTCCGCCTCGGCGGCATGGGACCAGAACGAGGTGGTGCTCGCCCAACTCCCGAACATCCACTCCACCGCCGCTAACAACCTCCGGAATTCGCTCACACTGCTGGCCTCAGAAACTGGGGGCAGAGCCATCCTGGACGCCAACGACGTCACCGCCGACCTGCACCGGATGCAGAAGGACCTGGAGAGCTATTACTCCATCGGCTACACGCCGTCGCACTCCGGGGATGGCCGTGAGCACCGCATCGAGGTCCGGATCAAGCGGCCCGGCCTTCAGGTGCGGCACCGCAAGAGCTACCGCGACAAACCGGCCATCGAGCGCGCGGTCGACAAGACCCTCTCCGCCGTCTACCACGGCGTGGAGGAGAACCCGCTGGAGGTCACCCTGGAAATGGGAGTGCAAAGGCGGACAGAGGGGAGCCTCGTCTCCGTCCCGATCAAGCTGCGCATACCTCTGTTCAAGCTCGGCATCTTCCCGCAGCCAGACGGGACCTACCGTGGGCGCCTGCGCCTGCTCGTGAGCACACGCGACTCGAAGGGAGGGGTCTCCCCTATCCGGCAAGTCGAGGTTCCGCTCCAGATCCCGCCGGAGGAAGTCCTCTACGCCATGGGCAAGTTCTACGACTACGAGCTGACCTTGAACCTTGCCCCCGGCGAGCAGAATGTGGCCATCGCCGTCTGGGACGAGGGCACGGCTACAACCTCCGTCCTGAGCCGCACCCTCGAAGTGGAGGCAGCCGTCCCCGCAAAGTGAACTCCTTGGTGTACGCTGTTAGAGAGGGCTGAAGGAGGAGGTTTGATGAGGGTTCGACTGGCCGTGCTTGCCGGGCTGGCTGCCTGTTGTGTTCTCGAGGCGGCCCCGCCGCAGTTCGGCGAGCTGATCGAGGTCAACGTCGTCAACGTCGATGTCCATGTCACGGACCGCCAAGGCCGGCCGGTGACCGGCCTCCGGCGCGAGGATTTCGAGGTCTTCGAGGATGGGAAGCGGGTGGAGCTCACCCACTTCCGGACGGTGACGGCTGACGCGCAACCCGCGGCAGCCGTGGTTCCACTGACGGCTCCCTCACTTCCCACGGAAGCTGCGACGGCTCCCGAGTTAGGGCTACCTCCTGAAGAGCAGCTTCACCTGATCGTCTACGTCGACAACTTCAACCTCTCCCCGAACCATCGCGCAAGGGTTTTGAAGCAGCTCCGGGACTTTCTCAAGGATCTTGGTTCTGCGGACCGGGTCATGCTGGCCACCAACGACATGTCGATGAACGTGCGCCTGCCGTTCACCAGCGACCCGTCCGCCCTGGAGGCGGCCCTGGACGAGATCGAGAAGCTCCCCACCCAGGGCCAGGAGTCGGCCAACGAGCGCCGGCAGGTCGTCCACCGGATCCTCGAGCTGCGGGAAGCGGTGCGGGTGTTCGACGGCCCTTGCAGCAACATGCTGCTCGCGCCGGCCGAAAGCTATGCCGAGATCACCCGCCAGGAGGTTCTGCGCTCCATCAATGCCATGACCGTCCTCGTGAACTCCCTTTCAGGCGTCCCTGGCCGCAAGGCGCTGCTGCACGTGAGCGACGGGCTTCCGGTCACTCCGGGCGAAGAGGCGTTCCAGCTCCTGGTCGAGCTCTGCGGCGGGGGCACTCAGTCGGGGATTGAGGACGTCTTCGACGGGGACCTCCTGGATCAGAACGTCCAGATCAGCGGACGCACTCTCATGATCAAGGCTCAGACGTACAGCACGGTCGGGGATTTCGACAAGCTCGCGGCTCATGCCAACGCCAACCGGGTGACGCTCTACACCCTGCAGGCGGGCGGCCTCGCCGCCCCGTCGGCGGCAGAAGGCGGCTCTCCCTTCGAGGAGCGGATGTTCCAGCTCCCGAACATGCAGGCCCTCTTCACCGCCAACCTGCAGAACTCGCTCAGCCTCCTGGCGACGGAGACCGGCGGGCGGGCCATATTCAACGCCAACGACCTGACATCCGACCTGCGCCGGATTCAGGACGAGCTGGGGAGCTACTACTCCCTCGCCTATTCGCCGGTGCACGCCGGGGACGGGCGCCAACACCGGATCGAAGTGAAAATCCGCCGGCCCGGGCTCCAGGTCCGCTACCGCAAGGGCTACCGCGACAAGCCGTCGATCGAGCGCGCCGTGGATCGGACCCTTGCCGCTGTCTACCATGGCTTCGAAGAAAACCCGCTGGATGTCTCGCTGGAGATGGGAGCGCAAAGGGAGACAGAGGGGAGCCTCGTCTCCGTCCCGATCAAGCTGCGCATCCCCCTGTTCAAGTTGGGCATCTTCCCGCAGCAGGACGGGACCTTCCGTGGACGCCTGCGCCTGCTCGTGAGCACACGCGACTCCAAAGGAAGGGTTTCGCCCATCCGGCAGGTCGAGGTGCCGCTCCAGATCCCGCAGGAGGAAGTCCTCTACGCCATGGGTAAGTTCTATGACTACGAGCTGACCTTGAACCTTGCCCCCGGCGAGCAGCACGTGGCCATCGCCGTCTGGGATGAGGGCACGGCCACGACCTCCGTGCTCAGCCGCACGCTGACCGTTGCCTCGCCCTCCACAACCCGTTAGGACATCGAGAGGACGACCTTGCCAAAGACGCCTCCGCGCTCCAGGGCGCGGTAGGCGTCGGCTGCCTTCTCGAAGGGGACCACCCGGTCCACGATGGGACGCAGGCGGCCGTCTTTGAGGCGCGGCAGGGCAAAGGCGTTGAAATCGGAGACGAGGCCCGCCTTTTCCGCCCGCGAGCGCGGACGGAGCACGGAGCCCACGATCTTCAGCCGGCGCGAGAGGATGGTACCCAGCTCCACGTCGACCTTGTGTCCGGCAAGGAGCCCCACCAGCACCAGCCGGCCCCTCTCCCGCAGCGAAGCCAGGTGCCCCGGCAGCTCGGAGCCGCCGACGAAGTCGAGGACGAGATCGACCCCGCGGCCGCCGGTTGCCTCCAGCACCTGGTGCGACAGATGGGAGCCGGCCACACAGATCTCCTCCACACCATAGGTGCGGAGCTGCTCCAGGCGGTCGCGGTCGCGCCCGGCGGCCAGGACCCGCGCCCCCAGCTCACGGGCGAGCTGCACGGCGAAGCTCCCCATGCCGCCGCTTGCGCCGCTGATCAGCACGGTCTCCCCTGCCTGCAGCCCGCCCTCGGCCACGAGGTTCGTCCACGCGGTGAGCGCGGCCTCGGGGATGGCACCGCCTTCGGCAAAGGAAAGATTGTCAGGAAGGGGCATGAGCTGCCCGGAAGGAATCGCGGCCCGGGTGGCGTGGCCTCCTCCACCGAGAAGGGCCATGACACGGGCACCCGGCCGCCAGAGGGTGGAGCCCGCGCCGATCACCCGGCCTGCGCACTCCAAACCCGGAACCTCGCTCTCCCCCGGCGGAGGAGGATACTGGCCGCGGAGCTGGTACAGGTCGGCGTGATTGATCCCCGCCGCCTCGATCGCGACCAGAACCTCGCCCGGCCCGGGAACCGGGTCGGGGAGGTCGCCGATGCGCGGGGAAGAGAGGCGCGGGTCGGTCGAAGGAAGAACGGCCCGCATGCTCAGGATCTCAGTGGGTGCCAACAGGCCGAGTCTTTGACAGGGCCGGCACCGGCTTGGAATCTTCGGTCTTGAACGGAGTCACCGGCTTGAGCTCGCGCGCTGGACGATCGAGCCCCATGCTCCCCTCCTCCAGCCAAGCGTGCTTGCCATCCAGCACCTTGAGCGCGATCTTGTACTTGCGCACGTCGTCGTTGCTCCACAGATCCTGGAAGAGCCGGACGATCCGGCGCCGCGAGTTGCGGCAGAATAGATCGGCCAGCTCGGCGGCGTTCTCCGCCTCGGGATGGCCAGCCTCGCGGAAGGCCTGCGCGCGGGAAACCGACGAAGCCATGGCGAACAGCTCGTTGGCGATGTCGACCAGGCGGAACAGGAAAGCCTGCTTGTTCTGCAGCTTGGCCTGGTGGACGACCATGCCGTGGAAGATCTGCCGCGACAGCCGGCGGGTGTTGCGCTCGCAGAAGCGCAGGTGCCCGGCAAGCTCGCCGAACTCCTGGAAGCGCGGCCACTGACCCCAGCCCAGCCACCGGGTCGGGTACCAGGAACCGTAGAAAGCAGCCATCTTCGGCAGCTCGGAAATCTTCTCGGCCACGCTCTTCTCGGGATCGATCATGGCACCGGCAACCTGCAGGTGCTTGTCCACGGCCTCGCGGGCCATGAACAGGTGCATGATCTCGCTCGATCCCTCGAAGATCTTGTTGATGCGGTAGTCGCGCATCATCTGCTCGACCGCGATCGGCGCCTCGCCACGGGCTTCCAGCGAGGTCGCGGTCTCATAGCCGCGGCCGCCGCGGATCTGCATGGTCTCGTCGATGATCTCCCACGTCCAGAAGGAGTTCCACTCCTTGCAGGCGGCGGCTTCCAGGCGGATGTCATAGCCGCCGCGGTCCGACATCTCGGTGGCGAGCAGCGCGATCGACTCCATGGCGAAGGTGGTGGCGGCCATGTCGGCGATCTTGTGGGAGATGGCCTCGTGCTTGCCCACGGGACGGCCCCACTGCACGCGCTCGGAGGCCCACTTGCGGACGATCTCCAGGCAGAGCTTGGCCGTGCCGACAGAGCCGTTCGGGATCGAAAGGCGGCCGTCATTCAGGGTGGTGAGGGCGATCTTCAGGCCCTTGCCCTCCTCGCCGATCAGGTTCTCGGCGGGCACCCGGACGTTCTTGAAGCTGATCACCGCGTTGGCGAGCGCCCGCAGGCCCATGAAGTGGCAGCGGTGCTCGACCTTCACGCCCGGCCACTCGTTCTCCACCACAAAGGCGCTGATCTTCTTGCTCTTGGGATCGGCCGCCATGACCACGAGGAGCTTCGAGAGGGTGCCGTTGGTGCACCAGAGCTTCTCGCCGTTGAGGATGTAGTCGCCCTCGGGGGTCCGCTCGCAGGTGGTCATCAGGCGGGCCGGATCGGAGCCGACCTGCGGCTCGGTCAAGGCGAAAGCGGAAATGTCGCCCTTGGCGCAGCGCGGCAGATACTTCTGCTTGAGCTGCTCGGAGCCGAACAGCTTGAGCGGCTGCGGCACGCCGATCGACTGATGAGCGGAGAGCAGCGCCGACAGGTTGCCGTCCACGCTCCCCATGAGCATCATGACCTTCTGGTACTCGGAGTTGGTGAAGCCCAGGCCGCCGTACTTCTTCGGGATCTTCATGCCGAAGGCGCCCAGCTTGCGGAGGCCGTCCACCACCTGCTCGGGGTACTCGCCCGTGACGTCGATCTCCACCGAATCGACCTGGTCGCGCAGGAACTCCTTCATCGCCCGGTAGAACGCCGCGAACTCCGGGCTGTCCTCCTTGGCGAGAGGATAAGGATGGATCAGGTCCAGGCGGAAGTTGCCGAGGAACATCTCGCGCAGGAAGCTCGGCTGCTTCCACTCCGTCTCGCGGGACGCCTCCGCCACCTTCCTCGACTCCAGTTCACCGATGTTCTGCAGGTCCTTGGTCGCCATTGGATCATTTCCCCTTTGTTCTCAATTCGGCTTTTTCCTGCAACAGGCATTCCCAGATGCTGGGCCCGATTTCTGCGGGCGAGCCTGCCACTATGCCGCACTGCGACATCATAGCAGGATAGCTTCCAGGGATTCAACTACGCCGCAGTGCGTCAGCGCATCGAGATCGCCACCCCGACGACCACCAGGCCCGCGCCGATGAGGATGCGCAGGGTGAAGGGCTCACCGAGCCAGAGGGTGCCGATGAGGACGGCCACGACCGGGGTGGCGTAGTTGATCAGGGAGAGGCTCGTCGCCGGTAGCTTCCGGAGCAGCCAGTAGTAGACCGTGAAGGCCACGGCGGAGCCGATCACGGCCAGGTAGACGACGGCGAGCACCGGCCTCGTCCCGAAGGCGATCTCCTTTCCCCGCTCCATGCTCCATGCGAAGGGGACGACCAACAGCGCCCCCAATCCCATCGAGACTCCGGAAACCGAGAGGGGAGGCACTCCCGATCCCCAGCGTTTGACCGCCACGTTGGCTATGGCTGAGGCCACCGGTGCGATCAGCATCACCTTCGCGGCAAAGCCCGCCCGCGGACCGACCAGGGCTCCGAGATCCTCCGAGTAGAGCACCGCCACGCCGATGAAACCGATCAACACTCCCAGAAAGGTCGCCGTCCGCAGGCGCTCGCCGGGCAGGAAAAAATGGGCCAACACCGCCACGAACAAAGGGAAGGTCGCGAAAATCACCGCCGCCAGGCCAGACGGCACCCACTGCTCCGCCCAGTAGACCAGGCCGTAGGAGATCGTGAACGTCAGGACTGCATTGACCCACCAGAGCCGGCGCTCGACCGCCGTTGCGCCCAGGCGGATGCGGAACACCGGAGCCAGGGCGAGGAGCAGCGCGCAGGCCAATGTAAAACGGAGCACCACCCCCGTGAGCGGTGGAATCCCCTCCAGGCTGACGCGGATCGCCGCCCAGGTGCTCCCCCAGATGAGCACCAGGGCCGCGAGAGCCGCGTACGTGAGGAGAGGGCGGCCAGGGGTGGTCAGCGGTTATCCCAGTCCTACGGGTAGATTTTGTACAACATGCGCGGGTAAGGGATCGTCTCCCGCAAGTGGCTGACGCCGGACATCCAGGCTACGAAGCGCTCGACCCCCATGCCGAAGCCGCTATGCGGGAAGGGGCCGTACTTGCGCACGTCCAAGTACCACTGGAAAGCCTCGATCGGCAGATTGTGGTGCCGGATGCGCTCGAGCAGCAGGTCGTGGTCGTGGATCCTCTGGCTGCCGCCGATGATCTCGCCGTACCCCTCGGGCGCGATGATGTCCAACCCGAGCACCGTCTCCCGGCCCGGCTCGGTATCCGGCGTCGGCTGCATGTAGAAGGCCTTGAAGGCCGCCGGGAAGTGCGTGACCATGAGCGGCCGGTCGAACTTGCTGGCGACGATCGTCTCCTCGTCAGCACCGAAGTCGTCCCCCCACTGGATGGGGTTGCCCTCGCGGTTGAGGATCTCGATCGCCTCGGTGTAAGTGATCCGCGGGAACGGCGGCACGATCGCCTCCAGCTTCGCGGTATCGCGCTCCAGGATCTTGAGCTCCTCCTTGGCGCGGTCGAGCACCCGGCCCACGAGGTAGACGACGAACTCCTGGGCAAGCTGGGTCAGGCCCTCGAACTCCAGGAAGGCGACCTCGGGCTCCACCATCCAGAACTCCATCAGATGGCGGCGGGTCTTGGACTTCTCGGCGCGGAAGGTCGGACCGAAGCAATAAACCTTGCCCAGGGCGGCGGCGGCCGGCTCCAGATAGAGCTGGCCGGACTGGCTGAGGTACGCCTTGTCGCCGAAATAGTCGGTTTCAAACAGGGTCGAAGTCCCCTCGCAGGCCGCGGGGGTGAGGATCGGCGAGTCGATCAGCGTGAAATCGCGCTCGTAGAAGAAATCGCGGATCGCCTGCTCGACCTCGCTGCGCACCCGCAGGGCCGACCGCTGCTTGCTGGAGCGCAGCCAGAGATGGCGGTTCTCCATCAAAAACGCCGTACCGTGCTCTTTTGGGGAGATCGGATAATCCTGCGTCAGGGACACGACTTTGAAATCGGTGAGCTGGATCTCCACGCCGATGGGCGAGCGCTTGTCCTCCTTGACCTTGCCAGCTACCCAGAGGGTGGACTCCTGGGTGACGCGCTCGATCTCAGCCCAGACGGCCTCGGGAACGTCGTTGCGGCCGGCGACGGCTTGCACGACACCCCCGCCGCAGCGCACCTGGAGGAATGCGATCTTGCCGCTCGACCGCTTGTTGTCGAGCCAGCCATTCAGCGTGACGTCCTCGCCGATGTGGCGCTTCAGCTCACGGACGGAAAAGATTGTTTTCGGATCGCTCATAAGACGCGGGATTGTAGCCTACTTTTTCAGCCCGCCCGGCAGGTCGGGCAGGGCCGCCAAGGCGTCGGCCGCGGCCTTCTGTTCCGCGACCTTCTTGCTCGGCCCCTCGCCGCAGCCGGCGCGCTGCCCTTCGAGCCAGCACTCGACGACAAAGGTCTTGCTGTGGTCGGGCCCGGTCGAATCCACGAGCCGGTAGTCGGGCAGGCTCCAGCCGAGCGCCTGCGTGACCTCCTGAAGGTGGGTCTTGGAATCCGAGCTCAGGAGCTTGGCCTTCGCCTCCTCGCCATCCTGCAGCATGGGCAGGATGGCCTCCCTCGCAGCTTCGAGTCCGGCATCGAGGTAGATGGCGCCGAACAGGGCCTCCAGGGAGTCGGCCAGGAGGTTTGCCTTGGCCCGCCCGCCGGACCGATCCTCCCCGATGCCGATCTTCAGCTCCGGCCCCAACTCGAGCTGCTCGGCCCAATTGGCGAGGGAAGTCCTGCTGACGAGCTGCGCCTTGAGCTTGGACAGCTCGCCCTCCGGCTGCTCGGGATGGCGCTCGTAGAGCCACTCCGCGGTGACGAGGCCGAGGACCGCATCGCCCAGGAACTCCAGGCGCTCGTAATGCTCCGGCACCCCCTTCTCGTTCGCGAAAGACCGGTGAGTCAGGGCGAGGTCCAGCAAATCCTGCCGCTTGAAGCGGTGTCCGATGCGTTTTTCCAGAGGTGTCGAGGACCGGCGACCGAAAGCCATGGGGCGGCATGCTATCCCAAAGGGCGGCCCCTCACCGCCGCCCGAACCGCCGCTCCAAATCCGAATCCGTCATCTGCAGCACGATCGGCCTGCCGTGCGGGCAGGCGTAGGGCTGCTCGGCCGCGAAGAGCTCGGCGACCAGGGCCTCCATCTCGGGCGCGGAGAGCGGGTGGTGCATCTTGACCGCGGCCTTGCACGCGAGGCTCGCGGCCAAGGCTTCGAGGATGCGCCTCCGGAGATCGCCTGACGCCCCCGTTCCATCCCCCTCCTCGGAGCCCAGGGCCCGGAGCAGCGCCTCGGCCTCGACCGGGGAGAGCGCGGCGGGCGTCGAGGTCAGGGCCAGGGTGTTGCCCGAGAGCGGCGCGAGGCTGAAACCGCATTCGTCCAGCCCGGGCGCCAGCTCCAGCAAGCGGAGCCGCTCGGCCGGGGCCAGCTCCAGGAGGATCGGCGTCAACAGGTGCTGCACCGGCGTGCTCTCGTTCATCATCGCCTGCCTCACCCTCTCGTAGAGGATGCGCTCGTGGGCCACATGCTGGTCGATGACATAAAGGCCGTCCGGCCCTTCCAGGAGGATCAGCGTGCTCTTGTACTGACCGAGGAGCCGGAACGGCCGCGCTTCCCCTCTGCGGCCCGAGAGCGGCACGATCGGCCGCTCCACCGGGGCGTAGGAAGGCGTCGCGAGCCGCTGTTCCGTCCAAGGCTGTCCCGTCCAAGGCGCGGACTCAGCAGGAGTCTGAGCGCCGAGCCCCTGCCAGACGAAGGGGACATAAGGCTCAGCCGCGGGAGAGCGGAGAGGAGCGGCCTCCTCCCCACGGGCCTTCTCCAATCCCCGGCGCAAAGACTCATGAATGCGGTCGAGCAGCGCCGGATCGCGGAAGCGGACCTCCGCCTTCTGCGGGTGGACATTCACGTCCACATCCTCCGGCGGAACCTCCAGGAAAAGGAACAGGGCCGGGAAGTCCTCGGACTTCCACTCCTCCCTCACCGCCCGGTAGAAAGAGGCGAGCACCGCCCGGTCGCGGATCAGGCGGCCATTGACGAAGATGAAGTGCCGCCGGCCGCGGGAAGTCTCGGGCCTGCCGATGAAACCGTGGGTCCGCTCCTCCCCTTCCATATTTTCCGGGATCGCTGCGAGCTGCTTCGCGAGCTGAGTGCCAAAGATCTGGCCGACCCGCTCCAGCGATCCCGCGGCCTCGGCCCCTGCCGCCAGCGCGTCGAGCAGCTCCCGCTCCTCGTGGAAGACGCGGAACCGCACATCCGATCGGGCAAGGGCGTATGCCTGGATCACCTCCAGGGACCGCCGCAGCTCGGTCTGGGGAGCCTTCAGGAACTTCCGCCGGGCCGGAACGTTGAAAAAGAGCGACCGGACGTCGATCGTCGTGCCACGCGGCCGCGCGAAGGGCTCAGCGACCCGCACCCTCCCCCCTTCGATGAGGACCCGATGCCCCTCCCCCGGCTGCTCGGCGGTGGTCAGCTCGACCCGGGCCACGGACGCGATGGAAGCCAGGGCCTCCCCACGGAACCCGAGGGTGGAGACCCGCTCCAGATCCTCGAAGCTCTCGATCTTGCTGGTGGCGTGCCGGTCGAAGGCAAGGAGGGCGTCGTCCCGTCCCATCCCATGGCCGTCGTCCGCGACCGAGATCCGCTGCCGCCCGCCGCTCTCCAGGTGGATCTCCAGCTCCCGCGCGCCGGCATCGAGGGCATTCTCCACCAGTTCCTTGACCACCGATGCCGGCCGCTCCACGACCTCGCCGGCCGCGATCTGGCTGACCAGGTGATCCTGAAGGAGATGAATGCGGCCCATGCGGGGGATTCTACAGGCGGAACAAATTTCCGGCTCCGCTATTCGGGATGCGGAATGAGAGCGGTCCCGCTGCTCTCGGGCTCAAGCCCCTCGGCGGGAAGTCCAACCCTCGACGAGCGCGTCCGGGGCGTGATCCGGGACTAGGTTCAGCTCGATACCGTGCTCCAGAAACGCTTTCAAGTCGGCGAGCAGGAAGCTGAACCCTCCGGTTGAATCAAGCGCCTCCGCCATCATCTTCTCCGCGTCGCCACTAAAGCCCCAGTTCTTGACGGTGACGAAGGTCCGGTCCTCACCTTTGGGCTCGAACGCCCACTCGACCAGGCTCGGATTGTCGGGGCCACCCCATTCGACGAGAATCCGCTTGTTCTCCTCGATCTCCTTCACGTCGACCTCGGCAGAGACGCCGTACATCTCCCAGTCCCACCGGACCCGCTTGCCGCTCTCCAGCCGGCCGCTACCTTTGGAAAACCAGAAGCGGGAGGTGATGGCGGGATCGACCAGCGCCTCGAACACCTGCGCGGCTGGCTTGCGGATGAGCATTTGCGCCTTGGCGATCGGCGCTTGAAGAGTGTCTGTCATGTCCTGCTCCTTCTGTTGCTGCCTCCGCCCTCCACTTCGGTGAAGACGTACTCGTGCTGCGCGTCGCGGAAGGTGAGAGTGCTCTTGCCGTCCTTGTCGTCCACGACGAAGGTCATTCCGCCGAAGCCGGGCACGACCGTCACGAAGGCGGTCGTCCCGTCGTCGTTCTTGCGCGATGCGACGGGACTCTTCCACTCGCCGAAGTCGAACCAGGTTTCATTGCCCTGGCGCGAGACCGCGAGCTCGCCGAGCGACGCGTTCGAATACCGGGCCTCGAGCCGTTCGGAGGCGGTTCTGTCCGCGGGAATCGTGAGCCGCTTGCGCTCCTCGAGGACCGCCGCCTTCATGTTCTTCGCGGTCGTGGCCACGTTCTCCGCGGCCTCGGGCTTGCCGTCGAACAGGATTTCGAGGAGACGGCGGCTGAATGGGCCGAGCAAGGCTTGACCCTCGTCGCCGTTCGTGAGGAGAACCGCCGCGACGTCGTGCTCGGGCAGGTAGTACATGTTGCTCTTGTAGCCGATCATGCTGCCGCCGTGGTACACGACGGGGATGCCCCACGTCCGATCGACCTGCAGCCCCATGCCGTAGGTCACGTCGTTTCCGATCCGGATCAGCGGATCGCGGCGGCTCACGACGTTCGCCTCGGACGCCACGCGCTTGCCGTCGAGGGTGCCCTTGCCGAGCTCCATCCGCAGATAGCGCATCATGTCCCGTACGTTGCTCCAGGCGCCGCCAGCGGGCCGGAGCGGCAAGATCGAGTAATTCGCCTCCATCACGGCTGCCGCGGTCTTCCCGTCGGCGTCCCAGGAATGTGGCGACGCGTGATTTCCCGCGAGCGCCTTCGCGTAGTCGAACGTCGTCGAGGTCATGCCGAGCGGAGTGAAAATCCTGGCAGCCATCGCCTCGTCGTAAGCGGCGCCCAGCTCCTTGCCGGGAGAGATCACATGCGCGGCGACGAAGCCGCCGGCCGCCGCGAGGAGGTTCGAATACTGGAACATCTCGCCGAACTTGCTCGTCGGCTGGAACGTCCCGAGGAGATCCATCTCGCTCTTTGGCGTGGCGTCCTGAAACTCGAGGATCCACTCGAAATCCTGCCGCGGAAGGCCGGTGCACGCGCAGACGAGGTGCCTGATCAAGACCTGCTTCGTCGTCTCCGCATCGCCCAGCTTGAAGCCGGGCATGACCTGCACGACCGGCGTGTCCCAGCTCAGCTTGCCTTCGTCGACAAGGGTGGCGAGGAGCAGCGTGGTCATCGACTTAGTGTTCGAAGCGATCATGAACAGCGTGTCCGCGTCCACGGGCGTCGGATCGCCGAGCTTGCGCACACCGAAGCCGCCTTCGAAGACGACCTTGCCGTTCTGGTACAGGCTTACGCCGGCACCCGGAACACCCAGCTCCGAAAGGCTTTTTTCCATGAAATCCTTCATCTTCTTCAGGCGCTCGGCGTCGAGCGGCGCGGCCTTCTTGCCGGCAAACGACTCGCGCTGGAAACCCGGCGGCTGAAGGCGGTCGAAGATCGCGGCGATCTGGCCGCCGCGCTTCTCTGCGACGGCGATGTCCATGTCGAAGATCATGACTGTGAACGCCTCGCCGCGCTTGGCCGCCGCGGCGCCAACCGCCCGGTGCTCGTTCGGCGAAACTTCATACTGATAGCTCCGGAAGGAGTCCCATCCCTCGCGGCCGGGCTCGTCCGTCGCCAGCTTGAGCGCCCACTTCATGTCCGGCCGCACCGCCTCCCAAGCGGCCTTCACCGCGGCGTCGGCATCCTTTCCCTTCACATCGACAAGGGCGATCCGAGAGTCGCCCTCGGGCGTCAGGATCACCGCGTTGCCACGCGTCTCGATCCACCAGCCACCCGGCGCGATGAACCTCGCCCCGTCGGACGTAGTGCGCGGCGTGTCGGCAGCGAGGAGCTCCCGTGCCGCGGATGCGCTGTTCGCCTTGGGATCTTCGCCGGCGCGGGCCGAAGCGGAAGGGATGAGTGCCGAGAGAAGCAGGAGGGAGACAAGGTGCTTGCGCATGGTCTGCGTCCTCATGGAGGGCGTGCGAGGCAGGCGTCATGAGACAAATCTCATCGCTCGCTCAAAGTATATCGCCCATGGGGAGACTTGCGGCAAGCGACCTCTTCTCCTCTTCTGCTGCAGCCTTGAGGACGGCTTACTTTTGACGTAGCGTCCTTGTATGCGGGTCAGAAAGCTCCACCGGCTCCTCGGGATCGTCCTGCTGCTGCCCTTCCTGGGCTGGGCCGCAACCGGCTTCGTCTTCTTTCTGAAGCCGGGATATGCGGACGCCTACGAGATCTTGCCCGTCAGAACCTACCCCTTGGCGGCACCGTGCGCGGTCCGCCCGGCGCCCGGGTGGCTCGAGGTCCGCTGTCTGAGGACGGTCTTGGGGAACCACCTGCTTGCCCGCACCAGCGAGGGCTGGCGGCAGCTCGCTCCCGCGGGCGGGCGGCCACGGGAGCGTCCGTCCGCCAGAGAGATCGAGTTGCTGCTGGAGGACGCGTTCCGGGAGAACCCGCGGCGGTATGGGACCGTCGCCGGCCTTTCCGGCCTCACTGCCAAGACCACGACCGGAGTTGAGGTCACCCTCGACTGGGACGGGATGAGCCTGCGGCAACGGGGCCGGGATACCGACCGCATCGATCTCCTCTACCGGATCCACTACCTGCAATGGACCGGCTTCGCGGGCGCGGACCGGATCTTTGGAGGGATCGGGATCACACTGGTGCTGGTGCTGACCCTGCTGGGCGCCCAACTGGCGTTCCGGCGGAGCTGACCGCGGAACCGACTGGCCCCCTTGGCGGAACACTCAGGAGAAGCTCCAGATCTTCTCGGCCCTGCCCGAGGGGCTCAGGTCCGCGCGAAATATGGAACAGCGATGAGCATGGCACCCAGCAAGACAAGAACAAGGGTGCTTGATACGAAGTACGGAAGGATCATGAGGGTCAGCCCGCAGATCAGCGGGACACCAGCCTGCTGCTTCTTGCCGTAGATAAAGAAGCCGGACCCAATGGAGCCGAAGAGCAGAGCCCATAGGATCGACGATGTGCTCATCGCGGTCTCACCTTTCGGGTGGAGAGGCGGGTTGGGCGCTTTTTAAGTGAGTTGCTATGTTGCTTGCCGTTCATGGAGGAGCATCCAGGATGTTCCAAACCTGTCCCGAAGCATCGCAAAGCGGGAGGCGAAAAAGGTCTCCTCCATCTTCATGAAGATCTGGCCGCCGTCGGAAAGCAGGGAGTAGACGCGATCCGCCTCTTCGGTGCTGTCGAGCGTGAGGGTCAGATACGAGCTGCGCATGGGTTCGGCCCCCGGAATGTCGGCTCCCATCAGCACCGTCTTGCCGATCTCGATGCGGGCGTGAAGGACTTTGTCTTGCCAGTCGGCCGGAATGCTCGGATTGGGCTGTTCCCTGTGCCTCGTCATCCCTGTGATCTTGCCGCCGAGGTGCTGCTCGTAGAAGCGGAACGCCTGCTCGCAGTTCCCGGCGTAGTTGAGATAGATGTCGAGTTTCATCAGATGCCATCCGTCAAGAGACTGTTCTTGCTCATCAACCAGAGCCAGCATGTTGCGAGGCAGCGACAGCGGCTCAAGCTTCTCAGATACATAGATTTAGCAGTCTACGTCCGGCTTTGGAGCGGTGTCAATTTCTGGACTCGCGCCGCGGTACCTCGTGTTGCGAGTTGGCGCTTTGAACGCTCGCCGAAGGGCTTTCTCGTCAGGGTGATGCCGCTCAGCCTCTCAGAAGGCCGCAAATCGCGTCATCCATCTCAATCTACTCCACGGCCAGGGGTTTTCTGCCGCGACCTGGGCTTAAGTCGCGGCAAAACACCTCATTGATGACGCGACTTAAGCTCAAGTCGCGGCAACGCTCCCCATCGTGACGCGACTTTAAGCATTGCCGAGCCGGGAATTCTCGTGGTCGCGTCAAAATGGGGATTGCTGACGCGACTATGAGTTTTGTCGCGTCAGCAAAACTCATAGTCGCGCCAGAAAACTCATCGTCGCGACAGACAAACCCTAAGTCGCGTCACCAATGCTCCTAGTCGCGTCATGCATGCCTATCGTCGCGGCAGACAAACGTTAAGTCGCAGCAAGAGCTCTTTCGCTGCCGCGACTATGTGTTGAGTCGCGGCAGCAAAGCTGAAAGTCGCGGCAAAAATGGCGCTAGTCGCGGCAAAATGCCTTTCGGCGGGAGGGCAAAGCTTTTTGGCGAGAGGCCAATACCTTATGTCACGGCAGAAAAGCTCGTCGCGGACCGCCGAAGAGCCAAGTCGCGACAGAAAAGCCCCCTGTCGCGACACGAAACCGGTTCAGCGGGACGGCGAGGCGTTAGGCGCCGACTCAGATGCCGGCCGCCACCCAGGGAAGGCGAACCACGAACTCGCTGCCTTGACCCAGGCCTTCGCTGCTCGCCGACACGGCACCGCCGTGCAGCTCGACGAGGTTGCGGACGATGGCGAGGCCGAGCCCCAGGCCTCCGTGCGATCGGTCGAGCGCCTGGCGCTCCTGCACAAAGAGATCGAAGATGCGCGGCAGCAGCTCCGGCGCGATTCCGATGCCGGTATCGCGCACGCTCAGCACCACTTCCCCATCGGCCTGACCGGCGCCAATGGTGATCTGGCCTCCCTTCGGCGTGTACTTCGCGGCGTTCGTCAGCAGGTTCGCGACTACCTGGCTCAGGCGCGTCGGATCGGCATGGACCCGCAGGCCGCGCCCCGGCACGTCCACGTTGAGCATGTGGGCGCGTTGCTCGAGCAGCGGGCTCGCCATTTCGATGGCCTTCGCCACGGCTTCCGCGATCTCCACGGTCTCGGTCTTCAGTTCGACCTTGCCGCGGGCGATCCTCGAAACGTCGAGAAGGTCGTCGACCAGCCGGACGAGATGTTGGACCTGGCGCTCGATGACGGTCCGCTCCCGCTCGGTTTCGGGCGAGCCCTTGAGCTTCATCAGCTCCAGCGACGTCACGATGGGCGACAGTGGATTGCGCAGCTCGTGGCCAAGCATCGCCAGGAATTCGTCCTTCGCGCGATTCGCGCCTTCCGCGGCTTCACGCAGGCTCTGGGCATGGACGAGGTTGCGGACGCGCACCGCGAGGTCCTTTTCGGAAAACGGCTTGATGATGAAGTCCTGGGCGCCGTCGTCGAGCAGCTTCACCATCAGCGCCTCGTCGGCCTTTGCGGAGAGCAGCAGGACCGGCATCTGGCGCAGCTCCGGGAGCCTGCGCATCTCGGCGATCATCTCGTCGCCGCTCACGTTCGGCATCATGATGTCGGAGACGACGAGCACGGGACGGAAGCGCAACGCCTTTTCGATCCCCTCGCGTCCGTCGAAAGCCGAGATCACTTCGTAGGATGCGGACAGGCTCTCGGTCACGAAGCGGTTCATGTCGGGGTTGTCCTCGACCACGAGCACGCGCGGACGGCCGGCGAGGGCGGGGCCGGCGGCCTCCTCGGACCTCCCAACCGGACGCAGCTCTTCGAGCAATCCGTCGAGGACGGTGCGGTCGAGGCTCACCGGGTCCATCCCTGCGATCACAGAGGCACCGAGGCGGTTCAACGGCATCGTGACCTGGAAGCGGGCGCCGCCCAGGTCCGAGTCGAGCACCTCGATGCGGCCCTTGTGCAGCTCGACGAACTCCTTGGCGATCGCGAGGCCCAGGCCCGTGCCGCCCACCTTGCGGTTGCTGCCGCCGTCGCCCTGGCGGAAGCGCTCGAAGACCGCCTGGCGGAGCTCGGGCTTCACGCCCGGGCCGGAATCGTCGACCGTCAGGATCAGCTCGCGCGCCGGCCCCTTCAACGCGCAGCGTACGCGGCCCCCGGCGGGGACGAACTTGAAGGCGTTCGCCAGCAGGTTCATGACGACGCGCTGCAGCTTGTCGGGATCCACAGCCGCCACGATCGGCTCGCCGGCTTCGACCGCGTAGTCGATCCCGCGCTCGGCGGCCAGCATGGCGAAATGCGAAGCGAGGAGGCGCAGGAGGGCGGCGACGTCCGTGTCCTGCAGCTCGATCTTCAGCTTGCCCGCTTCGATCCTCGACATGTCGAGCAGATCGTTGACGTGCTTGAGCAGCATGCGCGCGTTGCGCTCGATGACCTGCGCGCGCTCCCGCCGTTCCGGCAGGGCCATCGTGCCGTCGTCGTCGATCAGCCGCTGCGCGGGGCCGAGGATCAGGGCGAGCGGCGTGCGCAGCTCGTGGCTGACGTTGGCAAAGAATTGGGTCTTGATCTCGTCGAGCTCGCGGATGCGCTCGAGCAGGCCCTGCAGCTCGATGTTCTTCTGAGCGATCTCGCGCTCTTGCGCTTTCTTTTCGGTGATGTCGCGCCCCTCGGCGCAGATGAAGACGACCTTGCCGTCGTCGTCGAGGACCGGGACGAGCGAGGCGTCGATGATGATCGCTTCCTTGCCGCCGGCGCGTCCGTAGATCTGCGTATCCCAGCGGACGAATTCACCTTTCGCCGCGCGGGCGATCGATTCCCGGAGGGTCCGGTTGATCTCTTCGGAGACCTGCCACCAGAAGGTCGTCCAGAAGGGCTTCCCCTCGACGTCGGAGAGCGTGATGCCCACGGCGTCGAGCGCGACCTTGTTGATTTCGAGCACCGTGCCCTCGGCATCCAGGAGCCCGACGAACTGGACCATCGAGTCCAGCGTGATGCGCGCGAGCTTCTGCAGGCGGATGCGGGGAAGGTCGCCCGGGAGGATCTCCGTCCCCCGGACGACGACCGGACGCTGGGCTTCCTTGGCCGGCATAGGCCCGATGAATATATGACAAGGGAAGCGCCGTCCTACTCCTTGCCCGTCTTCACCTCTTCGGTCTGGTTGTCCCAGGTGAACGACTCCCCACCGGCGTAGCCGCTGCCGCGGTCGTGATCGTACCGGCCCTCCTGCTCGTCCCCTCCCGAGCGGTTCAAGCCCGTTTCCTCGACGTGGATCGCCGCCTCCTCGGGGCTCACCTCGACGTCCTCGGAATCCTCCAGGCCGCCCTCCGGGCCGTATTCATAGCTGCGCTCCGGATCGCCGGTCGGGCCGTCGTAGTGCCCGCCCGCTCCGCGCGTCCCGTGGTAGATGTCTTTGCTGTAACCGTAGCTGCGTTCTGAATCGTCCATGATGATCGAGCTCCTTTGAAGTTCTCTCTCCCACCTGCTTGGAGGAGACTGCAAAGAGCGGGCCGCAGGAACTACGAGGCCCGGGCGAACGCCCCTTCGAAGTAGATAGGCTCGAGGCCGCTGGCCCAGTAGGCCACGGCGTCCCGGTTGGGTTGGGTGGTCTCCCTCCCCGTGCGCAGCCCGCGCCCCCCGCCACCGCTCGGGACGAACTCCAGCCAGCCTTCCCAGGTGCCGTCGGTCCTGGATTCGCCCCAGGCCCGGAGGACGTACGGCGTCCCGTCGTCGCCCCGATATATGAACGAGTACTCGTGGATCAGCTCGGCCATCAGCCCGCCCTCCCGTGTTATCCCGCCACCTTGACGGTTGCGGCTGCCGGCTGCTCCTGCAAGCCCTC
This sequence comes from uncultured Holophagales bacterium, assembly GCA_963741305.1. GTDB lineage: Bacteria > Acidobacteriota > Thermoanaerobaculia > Multivoradales > UBA5704 > DATMER01. The sequence continues at coordinate 3,597,119 of CAVUHL010000003.1, forward strand.
TGCCTTTTTCTCCTTGGATTGGCGCTTCAGGCTCGCCCGCGCCGCGGCCAGCCTCGCGATCGGCACCCGGTACGGTGAGCAGGAGACGTAATCCAGCCCCACCCGCTCGAAGAAGTCGATCGACTCGGGATCGCCGCCGTGCTCGCCGCAGACACCCAGGTGCAGGTGCGCTTTCGCCGCGCGGCCCTTCTCGCAGGACATCCGGACGAGCTGGCCCACTCCATCCTCGTCAATGGTCTGGAAGGGGTCGTGCCTGAGCACTCCCGACTCGATGTACTGCGGCAGGAACCGGCCCGAGTCGTCGCGGGAGTAGCCGTAGGTCATCTGGGTGAGGTCGTTGGTGCCGAAGGAGAAGAAGTCGGCGTGCAGGGCGATGCGGTCGGCCATCAGCGCCGCCCGCGGCACCTCGATCATCGTGCCGATGGGGATCTCGATCTCCATCTTCTCTTCGTCGAGCACCCGGCGGACCGTGGTGGACGTGATCTCGCGCAGGCGCACCATCTCCGCCGAGGTCCCGACCAATGGCACCATGATCTCGGGCCGCACCTCCTCCCCATGCCGGGCCCGCACGCAGGCCGCGCGCACGATGGCCTCGACCTGCATCTCGTAGATCTCGGGCGCGGTCATGCCGAGGCGGCAGCCGCGGTGGCCGAGCATGGGGTTCGACTCGGCCATCGCCTCGGCGCGGGCCTGCACCACGGAGGGCTCCACCCCCATCTCGTGCGCCAGGCTCTGCAGCTCTTTCTTGCCGTGCGGCAGGAACTCGTGCAGCGGCGGATCGAGCAGGCGCACCGTGACGGGCAGCCCGGCCAGGGCCTTGAAGATCCCCTCGAAGTCCTTCTGCTGCATGGGCAGGAGCTTCGCGAGCGATTCCCTGCGCTCCTCGGAGCTCTCGGCCAGGATCATCCGGCGTACCCAGGGAAGGCGCTCGGCCGCGAAGAACATGTGCTCGGTGCGGCAGAGGCCGATGCCCTCGGCTCCCAGGGCTGAGGCCACCTCGGCATCGTGCGGAGTGTCCGCGTTGGCGCGGATCGCCATCCGCCGTTCGGCGTCGGCCGCGGCCAGGAGCTGGTAGGCCGCATCCACCAGCAGGTGGTCGTCGGGCTTGCTGCGGTCGAGCATCGCCTCGAGGACCAGGGAGGGCTTGGGCGACAGCGCGCCCGCGATCACCTCGCCGGCCGTGCCGTCGATCGAAAGCTGATCGCCCTCGCGCAGGACCAGGCTACCGCCCCGGACCCGGACTTCCCCTGTGTGCTCGTCCACTTCCAGGTCGCCGGCACCGACGATGCAGGGCTTGCCCATGCCGCGGGCGACCACGGCCGCATGGGAGGTCATGCCGCCGCGCGAGGTCAGGATGCCTGCCGAGACGTGCATGCCCACGATGTCCTCAGGCGAGGTCTCGGCGCGCACGAGGAGGACCGGGCCGCCCGAGGCCGCCATCTCGGCTGCACGCTCCGCGGTCAGGGCAATCCGTCCACAGGCCGCGCCGGGGCCCGCCGGCAGGCCGCGGGCCATGAGCCGGCCGGCGGCGATGGCCCTCTGCTTCTCCTCGGGCTCGAACACCGGGGCGAGCACCTGGAGCAGATGCATGGGCTCGACCCGGTCCAGGGCCTCGCGCCAATCGATGAGCCCCTCCTCGACCATGTCTGCTGCGACCTGGACGGCGGCCGGGCCGGTGCGCTTGCCCGTGCGGGTCTGGAGCATGTAGAGCTTGTCGTGCTGGATCGTGAACTCCACGTCCTGCATGTCCTTGAAGTGCGTCTCCAGCCGGGCGCAGACCGCCTCCAGCTCCTTGCAGGCCTGGGGGAAATCCTTGGCCAATCCACCGCCTTCCGCATGGATCGGCTGCGGCGTGCGGATGCCGGCGACCACGTCCTCGCCCTGAGCATTGACCAGGTACTCGCCGAAAACCTTCGGCTCGCCGGTCGCGGGATTGCGCGTGAAGGCCACGCCCGTGGCGCAGTCGGCGCCTCGGTTGCCGTACACCATGGCCTGGACGTTCACGGCCGTGCCCAGCAGGCCGGTGATCTTGTTCAGGCGGCGATAATCGCGGGCGCGCTGGTTTTCCCAACTGTCGAACACGGCGCGGATGGCGCCGCGGAGCTGTTCCATGGGGTCCTGCGGGAAGCCGTGCCCCTCCACCAGGGCCAGGTATCCGGCGACGATCTTGCGCAGGGACTTGGGGCTGAGCTCGGCGTCGGTCGCAACCCCCTCCTCCTCGCGGGCAGCGGTCAGGATCTTCTCGAACTCCTCGCGCTCCAAGCCGAGCACGACGTCGCCGTACATGGTGAGCAGGCGGCGGTAGGCGTCGAGGACGAAGCGCTCATCCGCGCCAGCCGCAATCCAGGCCTCGACGATATCGCTGTTGAGCCCCAGGTTGAGGACGGTGTCCATCATGCCCGGCATGGACCGGGCCGCCCCCGAGCGGACGGAGACGAGCAGCGGATTGGAAGGATCGCCGAAGCGCTGGCCGAGGAGCGTTTCCATGCGCTGGAGATGCTCCTGGATCTCCTGCTCCATGCTGTCAGGATAAGACTTGCCGTGATCCTGGTAGTACTTGCAGACTTCGGTGGTGATCGTGAACCCCGGAGGAACCGGAATCCCGAGGCGGCTCATCTCGGCGAGGCCTGCCCCCTTCCCACCCAGCAGATCCTTCTGACTCCCCTCGCCTTCGGCCGTACCACCCCCGAACGCGTACACGTACTTGGGCATGTCGTGCTCCTCTCGGAAAGGACAACAAGGACATCAAGGACTGCAGGGACAACAAGGACTGGCGGTGAACGATGTTTTCCTCGTCCTTGCCGTCCTTGATGTCCTTGCTGTCCTTGTTGTTTCTGTGCTTCAGCCCTCTACCCCCCCGCCCGGGACCGTGCCTCCGCCTTGTCCACCACCACCTCGGTCAACCGCGCCGTCCGCGAAACGGTGCGGTGGATCGCCTGAAGCAGCGCGATCCGGTTGGCCTTCACCCGCGGATCGGGGTCCATGACGAGGACGTCCACGAAGAAACGGTCCAGCACCGGCGCGAGGTCCGCGATGCGCCGCAGGCAGCGCTCGTAGTCGCCCGACGCCGCGGCCTCCTCCACCTCGGAGCGCAGCCCCTGGAAGGCGGCGTAGAGATCGCGCTCGGCCGGCTGCGTGAAGAACTGCTCGTCGAGCTGCTCCTCCGGAGCGTCCTTGAGGATGTTCACGATCCGCTTGGCCGCGAGCACCACTGTCAGGAAGTTGGCATCCCCACGCACTCGGTGCAGGGCATCCACCCGCGCCTTGAGGTCGGGCAGGTTCCCTCCAGTATCGCCGCCAGCCGGCAGCGCCGCCTCGATCTCGTCGTAAGCGTAGCCGGCGAGCCCGAGGACGTAGCGCACCCGGTCATGGAGGAACGGCCGCAGGTCTTCCAGGATCTGCTCGGCCCCCCGTGTCAGCCGGTCGCTGTAGAGCACCACGGCCCGGGCCGCGATCTCCTCCAGGTCGAGCGGGAGCCCGCCTTCGAGCGCGATGCGCACCACGCCCTGGGCCGCGCGCCGCAATCCGAACGGGTCCTTGCTCCCCGTGGGGATGAGCCCCAGGCCGAAGATGCCCACCAGCGTATCCATGCGGTCGGCGAGGCCGACGACCTGCCCGATCCGGCCGCGAGGGATGCGGTCCTCCGTGGAAGCCGGCATGTATTGGTCGTAGACCGCCTGCCAGACCTCCGCGGGCTGCCCCTCCTCGCGGGCGTAGATACCACCCATGATCCCTTGTAGGGAGGTGAACTCCTTGACCATCTCGGTCGCAAGGTCCACCTTGAGCAGCCGGGCTGCCGCAGCAGCTTGGGGTGCTTCACAACCGAGCATGTCGCAGATCGTTGTCGCCAGTGCCACCAGGCGCGAGGTCTTGTCCGCGTAGCTCCCCAGGCGCACCTGGAACGTCAGCCGCTCGAGCTGTTCGGCGCGATGAGCGAGCCCTGCTTTCCGGTCCTCGCCGTAGAAGAAGCGGGCGTCCGCGAGCCGGGCGGCGACCACCCACTCGTTGCCCGAGCGCGTGCGGCCGATCGGATCGTCGGGCCGGTCCATGACCGTGAGGAAGTACGGCATGAGCTGATGGTCCCCATTCGGGGATTCAACCGTCAGGGCGCTCTGGTGGTCGCGCAGGCTGGTGGCGAGCACCTCGGCCGGCAGCTCCAGGAAATCCTCGTGGAAGCCGCCCTCCATCACGCCCGGGACCTCGCACAGGGCGGCCAGCTTGTCGAGCAACGGACCATCCTCCACGAGCCGGCCGCCGAGGGCCTCGGCCCGCGAGCGCATGGTTTCCAGCAGGATACGGTGCCGCTCGGCCGGACGGACCTCCAGAGACCGCGCCGCCAGCTCCTTCCGGTACTCCTCCACGCCGTTCACGCGGAACGGCTCGGGCGTCAGCGTCGGATGCCCGACCGTCTGATCCCCGGCGGGGATGCCGAACAGGTCGAAGGGCACGACCTCGCCGTCTAGGAGGGAAATGATCCCGTGTACCGGGCGCACCCAGGGGCCCTCGCCGCTCCCCCACCGCATGGTCTTGGCCCAGGAGATCCCGGCCAGGATGCGGGGGACGATCTCGGACAGCACCTCTTTTGCGGGCCGTCCCTCGGTCTTCTTGACGGCAGCGAGGTACTCGCCCTTGTCGGTCTTGACGCGGGAGATCTGGCCGGGCTCGAGGCCGACTTTCTTGGCGAAGCCGGCCAGGGCGGGCTTGGGCGAGCCGTCCGGAGCGAAGGCGGCGCTGACCGGCGGGCCCAGGACCTGCTCCTCGCGGTCGGGCTCGCGGTCCGGCACACCGCTCAGGATCAGCACGAGCCGGCGCGGTGAGTAGCCCGTCTCGACCTCGCGAGGGCCCAGGCCGCGGGCCATCAGCTCCTCGAACACCCGGGTGGCGAGCTCGCGCACGCCCGGCTCGAGCATGCGGGCCGGGATCTCCTCGCTGCGGACCTCCAGAAGATACTCACCTTGCGGCATCGACGACCTCCACCTTTACCTCTTCCTTCTGGAGCAACGGGAAACCCAGCTTCTCGCGGCTTTCGACGTAGGCCTTCGCGCATCCCACGGCCAGGTCGCGCACCCGCTTCATGAGAGCGACGCGCTCGGTGACCGACACGGCCCCGCGGGCGTCGAGCACGTTGAACGAGTGCGAGCACTTCAAGGCGCACTCGTAGGCGGGCAGGACGAGCCCGGCCTCCAGGCAGCGTCCAGCCTCGCGCTCGTAGCCCTCGAACTGCTGCTGGAGGAAGGTCACATCGGCCAGCTCGAAGTAGTACTTGGACAGCTCGACCTCCTCCTGATGCCGGACCTGGCCATAGGCGAGCCCCTCGACCCACTCGATCTCGTAGATGTTCCGCGAGAGGGAGAGGAACATGGTCAACCGCTCCAGGCCGTAGGTGATCTCGGCGCTGACCGGCTTGAGCTCCAGCCCGCCCGCCTGCTGGAAGTAGGTGAATTGGGTGATCTCCATGCCGTCGAGCATGACCTGCCAGCCCACGCCCCAGGCGCCGAGGGTGGGGGCTTCCCAGTTGTCCTCCTCGAAGCGCAGGTCGTGCTTGGTCAGGTCGAGCCCGATCGCCTCCAGGCTGCGGACATAGAGCCGCTGCACGTCGAGGGGCGAAGGCTTGAGGACCACCTGGAACTGGTGGTGCTTGCCCAGGCGGAAGGGGTTGTCACCATAGCGGCCGTCGGCCGGACGGCGGGAAGGCTGGACGTACGCCACCCGCCAGGGCTCGGGACCGAGCACGCGGAGAAAGGTGTCCGGGTGCATTGTGCCGGCCCCGACCTCGAGGTCCAGAGGCTGCTGAAGGACGCATCCCTCCCGTGCCCAGAACTCGGACAGCTTGAGGATGAGCTCCTGAAATGTCTTTCGCATAAGAGTTCCCCGAGGGGGACAGGGGGTCCCCGGCAGAGGGCGTAGTCTATCCGATCCTCAACTGCCAGGGGCGGGCGGCGGAGCCGCCCTGCTATTCATCGGGAACAGGCGTTGGGCGCGGCTCGGCCCATCCTTCGAAGGAGAAGAAGACCAGCACGATCGCGGCCCGGCAGGTCTTTTTCATGTCAGGGGTACTGGGGATAGGGGGGATGCCTCGCCGAGGAGGCATCCCCGAGTGGCCTTCGGTTAGGGAGGGAAGGGTCCCCGGAAGGACGTTTCGAGGACCGACATCTCCCAGGCCTTCTCGCCGGTCTTCAGATTCACGGCGCGCAGGGAGGTGGGGTGCTCGACGAACTTGCCATCCTTCCGGATGGAGTGAGCCGGCACCGTATGGTAGAGGGTCGTGCCGACGACCACGAACGGCGTCGCCGACACCAGCGACTGCACCGAGCCGAGCCGGGCGCCGCTGGCGCGCTCGTACATCGTCCAGCGATGCCGGTAGAGCGAGGAACCGGCCCCTTCGATCTGCTCGGTGACCAGGACGTGCCGCCCGTCGGCGGAAAGGACCTGCCGTCCTTCGATGCCCCGCACCGCGGGCGAGCTCAGCTCCTCCATGGAAGACCCGCGGACCATCGAGGCGGACTGCGCGCGGCTCACGGACGGCTCGGCCTTGATGGCCAGCGATGAAGACGTCAGGCTGAGAACCGCCTCGCCGGTCATCACCTGCGCGCCGCCATCCGGCGCCTGCCCATCTTCCGCGGTCGCAACGTATCCCTGCGCCCCGACTCCTACGCCAGTGGCTTCCCAGCTCACCACGAGCTCGGAGGCCGTGCTGTCAGTCCGGACCCGGAACGAGCCGGCGGGAGTATCGACGACCGAGGCGGTGACGCCCTTGGGCAGGGGAATGCTGACGGAATCACGGGCGGCCCCGCTCTTCGCGTCGAGGGAGATGACGTCCAAGGCCTTGCCGCCCCGGCCCTGCGCGATGAGCCGGTCGCCGACGACCGCGAGAGGCTTGGCAGCCTTGTCGCTGCGCCAGCGCAGCTTGCCGGTAGCAATGTTGACCGCGTCGATGCCGCCGGAACGCATCACATAGGCGACGCCTTGGCGGGGAGAGATCACGACTCCTTCGAGCAACGCGGCGCTGTTCTCAGGGGCTGCCGGACGCATCGACTGGGGCTGCGCCTGAGCTATTCCAGGAATGAAAGAAATTGCGAAAAGAGGCGGAAGGACGAGCGAAGCGATATACCGCCCCCAGGTTGGCCGAGACGGCCACCGTTTGGATTGGTTCACGTGGACTCCTTACTTCTTCTGACTTGCCAGCTGTCCGCTATTCGTCGCCGTCGCATTCCCATGATAGTCTTTCCTGACCATCGGTTGCAAGGGAAATGCGCTCCGCCGGGGGCCGTGCTCTCTTGAGCCTGGGAGAGGCTCCTCCGCTCTTGGGTGGCGCGCACCCAAGGGTCGATCAGGGGTCTCTGGATCGCCAGCGTCGCGCCGCGTTCGAAATCGCCGTTGTCTTCGATGAATGATTGCCCGATCGGGCATTCTGCACAGAAAGGACACGGCACATGCTGAGGAGTACCTTGAGTCTAGTTGTCCCTGGTGGCCGGTTGCGAGTGGCCACGGGGCTTTGCGTTCTCTTCGCTCTCGCGGTAGCGCTGGCGCTGCCCACGGGCGCCCATGGGCAGCCCCCTCCGCTCAATTCCAACAAGAAGTGGAAAAGCCAGGGCCCCAGCCCTGCGATCGACGGCCAGAGCGAAAACGTCACTCCGAACAACGAGGTGGTGGGAGCCATCCACACCGTCGTTACGCATCCCACGGATCACAAGACCATCTTCATCGGCGCCGTCAACGGTGGCGTCTGGCGGACGAAGAACGCCCATTCCAACAAGCCGGACTGGAAGGCGCTCACCGACGACATGCCGACTTCCTCGATCGGTGCGCTGGCCTACGATCCCACTGACACGAAGTGGAAGACCCTGTGGGCCGGCGTCGGCAAATTCAGCTCGCTCGGCCGCCTGGGCGGCAACCGCGTCGGTCTATACAAGACGACGAACGAGGGCAACAGCTGGACCCTGGTCAACGGCGGCGGGGTGCTGGTGGGCAAGAACATCAACGGGGTCGCCCCCCGCGGCAACACGATCGTCATCTCGGTCGACGCCGCGGACGTCAACACCGTCAACAACATCGGAGTCTGGCGCAGCATCGACGGCGGCGCCACCTTCGCCCCGGTCAGCGTCGGCAATGGCGCGGCGACCGGCCTTCCCGCCGGAGTCGCGTACGACCTGGTCGGGGATCCCAACATTCCCAGCCGGCTCTACACCAGCATCGTCTTCGCCAATCTCTCCGGCGGCGTGAACGGCGTCTACCGCAGCGATAGCACCGGAGCCACCTGGACGAAGGTTAGCGACGCGGCCATGGACGCGCTCCTGATCAGCGGCACGACGGTCAACGTCGAGTTCGCGGTGGGCCAGAGCAACAATGTCTATGCCGCGATCGTCAATGCCGGACGCCTGGCGGGCCTCTTCCGCTCCACCAACGCCGGCGGCACCTGGACCGCCATGGACCTTCCGCGGACCGGCCCCAACAATGTCGGAATCCACCCCGGCGGTCAGGGAGCGATCCACATGTCGATCGTGGCCGACCCGGGCAATGCCAACATCGTCTACATCGGCGGCGACCGGCAGCCGTTCCGCGCCGAGGAGGGCCTGGGACCGCCGCAGTTCCCCAACAGCATCGGCGCCCAGAACTTCTCGGGCCGCCTCTTCCGCTGCGACGCGTCGCTGCCCGCGGGCAGCCAGTGCACCCCGATCACCCACATCGGAACCGTCTCGAACAGCTCGCCGCATGCCGACTCGCGGGAAATGGCTTTCGATGCGGCGGGAAACCTGCTCGAAACCGACGACGGCGGCATCTACAAGCGCTCGAGCCCGCGCACCGCGGCCGGCGACTGGTCCTCGCTCATCGGCAGGCTTGAGGTCTCTGAGCAGCATGACCTCTCCTACGACAAGCTGGCCAGCATCGTCTTCGTGGGCACGCAGGACAATGACGACCCGCACCAGGACAAGAAGGACAAGCCGGACTGGTTCGTGCTGCTGAGCGGCGACGGCGGCGATACCGCGGTCGACAACCTGACCATGGGCCCTGACACCTCGATCCGCTACGACAGCGCGCAGGGCCTGCAGGCGTTCCTCCGCAGCTACTGGAACGAGGACAACGACCTCGTGTCCTTCGTGTTCCCTCCGCTCACGCCGATCGGAGGCAGCCCGGTCTTCGCGGGTCAGTTCACGACGCCGGTCGAGCTCAACGCGATCATCCCGTCGCGCCTGATCCTCGGCGGTGCGAACGGAACCTACGAGTCGTTCGACCAGGGCGACACGATCAACCGGATTTCCCCGGTCGTGATCAACGGCACCGGCGTCGACCCGGTCTCCTACGGCGGGCTCGGCAATCCGGAGCTGCTGGTGGTGGGCGGCAGAATTCCGCCCGAAGCCGCTGGTGACCGTCTCTTCATGCGCACCGGCCCTCACCCGGCGCCTCTGACGGAGGTCCTCACCTATCCCCGCACCCCGGGAAGGACGATCCGCGACATCGTGATCGATCCCGCGAACGCCAACGCCTTCTACCTTACCAACACCACCCAGGTCTTCCAGACGACGGACGGTGGAACGACCTGGAACGACATCTCGGGAAACATCCAGACCTTCGCGCCGATCTCCTTGCGCGCGATCGAATACGTCCCGCGCTCGAACGGCGGCGGCAACAATGACGCTCTGGTCGTGAGCACGTTCAACGGTCTCTATGTGGCGTATGAGTCGACCGGGTTCACCCAGTGGTCGCGCCTCGGATCGGGCCTGCCCAACGCGCCGATCCTCGACCTGCACTACTCGGTGGATGACGACGCCCTTGTGGCCGGAACCCTCGGACGCGGCGCCTGGAAGATCAAGATGAAGGGCGACGACGACTAACGCTGTCGGCACGTATCTTTGGCGCCCCCGGGGAGCAATCCCCGGGGGCGCTCTCTTTTTGGAAAGCCTAGCGTGGCAGCGGGTTTCGAAGGGGCACGATCCAGCGCGCCGGCAGCAGGCTGCGCGACTCGGCCGCGAGATCGACGCCGGGATCGATCAGCAGTTGCGGCTCGCGTCCATTGACCGACGCAATCGCCCTCGCGTAGACCTTCACGTCCCTATGCCCCCGGCGGCGAAAGTCGGCGGCGACATGATGGGCAACCTGCAGGATGAGGTCGGGACCGTTGACGAGCTTGCTGAGCTGATGATTGCGCAGGTAGTCGTCAGGATCGACATCCCAGGAGCCCTCCGCATCCTTGACCAGCAGCATCACCGCCCCCTCCTTGTCGCGCAGCTTCATGTGCCACGAAAAGCGGTGCCCCTCCTCGGTCCAGTTGACATCGCCGGGATAGAGAAAGTGGCGCAACGGCACCAGAAGCTGTAGAACGGCGTATGCAGCCACCAGCCCCAGCGCCCAGCGCGGCCAGCTCGAAACCCTGCGGACCGCCGAGCCCTTCGGGCCGCGGTATCCGAGAGCCTCCACGACCCGGCGGGCGGCGCGCGGCGGGAAGAAGACGAGCGTCGCGGCGAGCATCATCCAAGGGAAGATGCCGATCGTGAAAAGCCTGGCGTTCGAAAGGTGGAACGCTGCGAGCAGGACGAACGCGAGCTTCCGCGTGCGGTGCCAGAGCAGCATCGGCACCGCGAGAAGATCGAGCAGCAACCCGCCGTAGGCGAACGCGTAGACCACCGGCTCCCTGGTGAAAAATGGCCCGACGACCGGAAAGTCGGTGCGTTCGGCCAGCCACATCCTCATCGGCTCCCCGCGCAGCCAGTCAGAGTTGAGCTTCGCGAGGCCGCCGTAGAAATACGGGATGCCGACCTGGAGCCGCAACAGCCAGAGCATCCATGCCGGCATCAACTCGGCGGACATCGAGGGATTGCGCAAGGCGTCGAGCGAGAACGAGCGCTGCGCCGGCAGTACCGCCAGCAGCAACGAGACGAGGACGATCAGGTAAAAGTGGTTGAGGTACCGGGTCGCATCGAGGAGGAAAACATAAGTGAAGCCGAGGAAGAACAGAGGCGCGGTCCACCGGTAGGCAAGCCCCAACATGATGCAGACCGCGAGCACAGCGAGCGCGGCGAACACGAAGTACATGCCGGCGCCGTCGAGCGGCGCCACCCACTCGAACCCGAAGTAGCCCGGGTGCATCGCCGGCCTGATGAAGTACCGGGCGATCCAGCCCTTGGTGAAGTAGCGGTAGACCTCCCAGAGCATGATCGCACCGAACAGTACCCGGAAATAAACGAGCGGCGCGATGTCGACCGGTTCCTGGAGCCGGGCCGCGAGACCGGCAATCCGCGAACGGCTGCCGGTCTCGGGGGCTGTGGATGGCTCGGGGGTGCCAACCTGCCGCGGTGCCGTTTTCCGATGGGTCTGATGGGCCATGACTAGGTCTCGATCTCCTGGCCACACTTGATCCGGTGGCCGTCGGACGTCCGGATGGCAAACTCGCGCATTCCCCACGGCTCGTCTACAGGAACGCTCAGCGGCTCGATCCCCCTGGCGTGCAGCTCCGCATGGTAAGCGTCCACGTCATCCACTCGCAGATAGGCGAAATAGCTGTGACAGCCCAGCTCGCTCGGATGGATGTCGTCAGGGCACTCACCCAGCATGATCATGCAGTTGTCGCGTGCGACGAAGATCCATCCCGGGTGATCGGCGACGGTCTCAAACCCGAGCTTCTCGACGTAGAACCTGGCGGACTCGCGCACATTGGGAACCGCCAGCACATAGTGATTCTGAAGGATCTTCATGCGCCCTCCTGGCTGCCCAACTCATATGGTACCTGTTTCACGTGCGGGAGGCGTACGTGGTCCAACTCAGCCAGTCGTAAGTGCGAGTGCCGTAGATAGCGCGCCACGAAGCGCACTGAAGCCTGCCGAGGTCCGACCACTCGTTGGCGCCGAAGTAGAACTCGCCCAGGTTCGGATCGAGGTAGCAGTAGAAGCCCGGGCCACGGTAGAAGGCCACATCGTGTCCCGCCCCTCCCAACATGCCCATGCTCAGCACGCCAGAGTGGCCGGCCTCGAGTTGCATGAGCTGCGCTTGAACGAAGCGGAGGAATGCAGACTCGATGAGCGGATTCTGGATCAGTTGTTGACTGTTGCCCACGATGCGAAGGCCTGCGAAGGAGTGGGTGCGCGTCTTCTTGAAGATCGAGTAGCCGGGGATGATCTGCGGATCCAGCCGCGCGAGCTCTTCGAGGATCTGTGACTGATTCTGCAGCCGCAAGCGGAGCGCCTCCCGAGGATCGGGGGGCTGCCCGAGCCTCGCCCGCATCCCCTGCAGGGCGTTGACCACTCCGTCCTCCATCGCCTGCCAACGCACCATGTCCATGTCGGGAGGCCCCTGACGGGCGATCTGCTCCGCCTCCTGGAGCGTGTTCACGTGCGCCAGGAGTGGATCGGCCAGGCGGATCTGCTGGATGGCGGTCTGCGTCTCGATCTGCATGCGGTGCGCGCCCACGGTGGTGGCCTGCGCGCGGCCGTACACCGCATGCGTCTTCTTCTGTTCGTCCCAGCGATAGGAATTCTTCGGGGAGGAAAAGACGGTGCTCGTGGAGCTGAGCGCCGACTGCCGGCTTTCAACACGCGACCGTGTAATGCCGGTCAGGATGCGGCGGATCCAGTCGAGGCACATGCCCATGCAGATGCCGGTACCGACATCGGTCCGGCCGGTCTGCATCCAGTCGCTGACGCGGTTCCCGTCCAGGGCACCGTTGAGCAGCGTGATCAACTCCTGAAGGTTGAATGGAGCGGGGAGATCGTCGAAGTCTTCAACGCCAAAAACGGGCATGAGCGCACCTCCAGGGACACCTGTTGTACCTTTAGTGGGAGAAGCCCGGGAGGAATTGCAGAGACGACGGGCGGCAAAGGAAAGAAGGTGCCTCATGTCCGAACACGACTCGCTGACTGTCGACGGCCAACTGATCGACGCGGCTCGGAGCGGTGACGCCGGTGCCCTGGCCGCGCTGCTCGACGAGCACCCGGAGAAGCTGCACCTCCGCATGAAACCCTACGAGTGGTCGCTGCTGCACGTCGCAGCCTCGAAAGGGCAGCTAGCGGCCGTAGACCTGCTGTTGAAGCGCGGCCTGGACGTGAACGTCCGTGAAAAGGGAGATGACACCTATGCCATGCATTGGGCTGCGGCACAGGGTCACCTGGACACCGTGCGGCGGCTGGCCGATGCGGGGGGTGACGTCGCCGGGCGGGGTGACGAACATGCCCTGGAGGTCATCGGCTGGGCTACATGCTGGGAACAGTGCCACGGCGCCGTCGCGGAATTCCTTGTCAGCCGCGGCGCGCGGCATCACATTTTCTCCGCCATCTCGATGAACCTCCCGGATGAGGTCCGCCGCATCGTGGCGGCTGATCCAGCGGCACTGAGCCGGCCGATGAGCCGCCACGAGGACTACCGGCTGCCGCTGCACTTCGCCGTGCTGAAGAATCGGACGGAGATGGTGGCGCTGCTGCTGGAATTGGGCGCCGACCCGCTGGCAACGGACGGATCGGGCTACCCCGCCGCCGCCTACGCGACCACGGCTGACGCCGACCGGCGTGTGTTCGAGACGATCGTTGCCCGCGGCGGGACCATGGACCTCTTCACCGCCCTGGCGCTGGGCGACGAGGCGACGGCCGAGCGGCTCCTGTCCGAGAGCGGCGCGAACGGTGGCGAGCTGCACCTGATGGCCAAGCGAGGCAACGCGCGGGCCGTGAAGTGGCTGCTCGGCCATGGAATAGACCCCAATGCCCGCTGGAGCCATTGGGACTCCGAGGTGACACCATTGCACCTTGCTGCTGCGCAGGGTCACGCGGAAGCCGTGCGGCTGCTCCTCGAAGGCGGCGCCGACCCGCGCATCCGCGACAGCAAACATGACGGCGATGCGATCGGCTGGGCGACTCACCACGGACGGCGGGAAATCGTCGAGATCCTCGAGGCCCACGTAGCGGAGCCGTAACGGTTAACGCAGCCGCTTCATCTTTGGTTCTAAATACCACCGCGACGACGCGTAAAGCTTGCGCAGGCCACGCGCCGGCCGCGCAATGACAAAGGCATAATACGATCCACTCTTCGCCCACTCCCAATCCTGTGCAATCATCCGAACCTTCATTTCATCTTCTACGCGTGACCAGTCCATCATGGGGTACAGGACGGAGAGCAGGTTGCCGCCGTAGCAGCGAACCTCCTCCAGGTCGAAGCCGATGGAGAGCTGTGCCATGATCTCACTCGAGCGGATCGCCTCGGATGGATCGTCGTGCTGAATCGGGAGCGGAAGGAAGTCGCTATTCCGGGCGGCAGCAGGCAGCTCCCCAAAGACTGCGCGGTGAGGAGCGATAAGCTCGTCGTTCCACTCTGTCCGCGACGGGCCGATGTATTCGTCGAGGTACAGAATTGCACCCGGCTTCATCGCAGAAACGAGGGCGCGAAATAGCTTCTCCAGCTCTGCGACGTGATGCAGTGACTGATTGGCAAAAACGATGTCGTAGGTGTCCCGCGGCAGCGCAGGCCGATTGAAATCCGACGCAAAGTAGCGAATACGGTCAGAATACCCTTCGCCATCGGCGGCGCGGCGAGCGGCGCGCAACGAGCGCACGGAACCGTCGAAGGCGTCGATCGTAGCGCAGACATTCCGGCGGATCGCTTCGCGCTCGAGGTTGCCTGCACCACAACCGATCGAGAGGCCACGTTCGAAGGTGCGGCCGTTCAGGCGCGCCACGAACCAGTCGCCCGCGGAAGCCGGTGCCGCGCCGCCTATCCGTTCGTGGACCGCCTGACGGATGAGCGGTTCGTTCATCCAACTGACGTATTTTTGCTCGAGGATCTCGCGGTTCCAGAATTCTCCGGCTCTCAACACGTCGCTCATACGGTAGAGAGTCTAAGGCAGTGCTGAAGGACAGTCAATTTAGGTTGCGTACAAGGTGATGAGGAATAGCACGAAGCGATAGCCCAGTACGATGGCTCCAGCAGCCAGTGCCAGCCCGACAGCCTTGGTAGCCCGGAGCACGCCCGTGGCGCCATAGACCGGACCGATTGCCAAGTGGATGTAAACCGCGCAAGCCGCCAGGTTTGCCACGCTCAGCACGTGGTCGACGATCGGCGATTCCAATCCGCCAAATCCGAGCAGCCCGCTGAGCTTTGAAGCCACCAGGGCGACGCAGAACACCAATAACAGGAACGTGTAGAGGTGCAGTGAGAACGCCACGTGCGTCACGAACGGGCGCCGCGCGCGAAAGAAGGCCAGCGGCAGAAGCAATGCGAACGGCAAGGTCATCAACAAGATGAATGATTTGGCGTTCAATACGACGGCGCGATCGAACATCGGCTCATACTGCTCGAGGCTCGTGTGCGTTGCTTCCAGCCTCTGTGTCAACATCGATTGAGCAAGACTGCTCCAATCCTGGTGGTGGAGATGAGAGTCCAGCGAAGAGCTGAAGATATTCTCACCGGTCAACGACTGCAGAGCGAAGAAGAAAACGTTGGCGATCAGAAAGAGCTGGAACGGTGCCACGTAGGGCTTGCGCACGCCTCTTGTCCATGCCAGCGTGAGCTCGCCGGGATGGCGCAGGAGCAACCGAGCGGAACGTGCCGCGCGCGCATCGATGCTGGCAAAGACGTGAAGGAACTTCGCCGCAATCCCGCGCAGGGTGAGGTCACGTGGCGCCAGCGGCTCCTCGCCGCAACGGGGACAGAACGGAGTCTTCACTGTCGCTTTGCACGTCGGACATGTCCAGCGCACGCTTTTAGTCATCCATTCTCTTTCACCCTCCGGAACAGGTCCGGGTAATCCAGCACGATGCCATCTTCGTCCACGGGAAGCTCCGCCCGGAAGCCACTGCCGTCGAGGTTCTCGAAGAGGTAGAGCCGGTCGGCCAGCCGCGTGTAGGCCTGCGGTTGCGGGCGAACCGTCAGGTCTGGCGCGGAGATCCAGGCCATGCGGAACTGCCGCCGCTCACCGACAGCCATTGGCTCGCGGCGAATCGGGAAACTGTTGGTGAAAGGGGTTGGCCAGATATCGACATCCACGCAGCCATCGAGCTCGTTTATAGCCCGGCCATCAGCCCGGCCATCGCCGTGTTGCCCGCCGTGTTGCCCGCCGTATTGCCAATGCCCCTGACCATCCGTTTGCAGACTCAGCGACCGGGTGGAGCCCTCCGCCGCGACGATCAGCTCGGCCTCGCGGAGCCGCCACGATTCATCCCAGGTGAGGCGATAGGTGAGCCGGAACGGACCGCCCTCCTCGTCGAACGCGAGGACGACGCTGTCAGCCACGCGCTCAGCCAGGAGCAGATGTTCCAGTCCCACGCCCTCCCGGTCCTTGTTCCAGATGGGCATCCAGCAGATCGTGCGGCAACGTGCACTTCTGCTGAGCCTGTAAATGTAGGCATCTGCGGCTGTGCCGTCCTCGAGCTTCACTCTGGTCAAGACGCGCTCATATGCTCGTTGGGCCGGCCCGGGGCGAGCGTTCCGTAAACGAAAAGCCGGTAAGTCATCGACCGATCACTGCCCGAATTCGCCAGCGCGCCAGCGGGCGATCACGTGGTCGGCGACCCGGAAGCTGTTGGCCAGGATGGTGAGGGTTGGGGCGGCACCTCCCGATGTCGGCAGGAAACTGCCGTCCACGACGTAGAGGTTGGGCACCTCATGGGCTCGGCACCAGGGGTCGAGCACCGAGGTGCGGGGATCGAGGCCGGCGCGGCAGGTGCCATGGACGAGGTAGGACGACGTGCCACCCATGCTCAGGGCCTGGATGCCGTCGGCTCCCAGGTCGTCGAGGACCTCGCAGGCCCGCTGGAAGATCCAACCACCCGCGGCCCGATGATGGGGCGGCACGTCCAGGTGGATGCGCGCGACCGGCAGCCCCCATCTGTCACTCACCTGGGAGTCGAGCTCGACGAACGTCCGGTCGTTGGGCAGGAAGTCGTGGAAGATTTCGAAGAAGACGGCCCGCCGGTCCTGGATTTCCTCGCGCAAGCGCCGCTTGAGCTCCATCCCCCAGAGCGGCCGGCCCGAGCCGGCGGTGCGGTCGTAGGCGGCGAGCGGGCTTGCCGGGCTCATGTCGAACCGCAGGATACCCCCTTTGGGAAAGTCGCTCACTCCTGCCGGCAGAAAGTAGTGGTCCATCACCGAGACACCCAGGAACGGGTGCCAGGGACGCAGGGGGAGGCCGGGATGGCGGTCGATGCGGAAGCTCGCCTGTCCCATGGTGACACCATGGAACTGGAGATGGCGCCCGACGAGCCCGCTGCCGTTCGCCAAGCCGTCAGGGAAGCGGGTGGAACGCGACAGGAGGAGAAGGCGTGCCGATTCGATCGCGGAGCAGCAGACGAACACGATCCGCGCCCGCGCCTCGTGCTCCTCACCCGAGGTATCGAGGTAGATGCAGCCCGTCGCCCGGCCATGGCGGTCCACGACGATCTCTTTCGCCATGCACCCGGTCTGCACCTCACAGCGGCCGGTCTGCTCCGCGCGCGGAATCAGAGCCTCCTGAACGCTTCCCTTGGCTCCCGTGCGGCAGCCGAATCCACCGCAGTTGTCACAGTAGGCACAGGCCGGCCGGCCCTGGTAAGGCCGGGAATTGATCGCCCGTGGTGTGGGAAAAGGGTGGAGGCCCCGCCCCCGGCACGCCGCTTCGAGGTGCCGGGCCAGAGGGTGGCTGTCGAGTGGCGGCAGGGGATACGGGGCTGAGCGTGGCCCTTCGAACGGATTGGCGCCGCCAAGCCCGGCGACACCTACCTCCCGCTCTGCTTTGACATAGTAGGGCTCGAGGTCGTCATAGCCGAAGGGCCAGTCGGCGATCTCTTCGTAAGCACCGAAGCGGCTGCGCAGGCGGAAGTCCCCGGGGTGGAACCGGTAGAGGTACGATCCCATATGGACCGTGCCGCCTCCCAGGCAGACGGCGATCCAGCCGAGCTCGGTGGGAATTGGGGTGGTCGTCCTGGGAGTGACGACGGTGTGCGGCTCGTCCGCGAGCCTGGGGACGAAGGGCCTCCGGCGGGCCTGCTCGATCTCATCGCCCGGGTAATCCTCGCGCCGGATGCGCGGACCTTTTTCGAGGACGAGGACGTCGAGCCCCGCCTGAGAGAGAGCCAGGGCGAGCGGCCCGCCCCCGGCGCCGCTGCCGATGATCAGGGCGTCGCGCGGGGCATCACCGCGTCGCGGCATCCGTCGCCCTCCATTCCGTCCAGCGGATAGCCCAGGTAGCGCCACCCGAGGCCGTGCCGGTTGCCTCCCGCAGCCGGCGGCCCGGCGAAGCCTTCGACGCAAAGGCGGACGAGGCGCGCGAGAAAGTGGCGGATGGCCGGATCGGGAAGGGTCTCGAGCTGGCGCAGAACATCATCCTGCCGGCCCGGGCCGGCCTCGGAGAAACCCGTTCCGAGCGTCGCCTGGGCGATCTCCTCGATCCGGTCGAGGCCGCGGGCGAACAGCGGCAGCAGACCGCGCAGCCGCTCTTCGCCGAGGGCCGTCGCCACATAATCCGCCGCTCCGGTCTCGTGGGCACCGGGACCATCGTCAGAGGGCAGGATCCGCTCGGCAGCAGCGGCAAGGGTGCGGCGTTGGAGGTCGGTCAGCTCGGGCATCGCTCAGGGGGTGAACTAAACGCTACATCATAGTCGAAGGCGAAAGACGTGGGGCGCGCATGGGCACACCCCACCGGAAGAGCTCACCAGCAGGGATGGCAGAAAGAACAGGCGTAGGTAACCTTGCAAGTGGGACCCGAGCAAGGGTCTACGGTATTGGCAGCACAGCAACCGCCCGTGATCGAACTGAGGACGTCGTCAATCGGTACGACGCCAGAGGGATGGGCACCCAGACTGGCGCGTTCCTCCTCGCTCAGGCTCAGGAAATAGTCCTCATCTCTCCAGGCGCGGGCAACGTCAAGCTTGTTTTTCTTCATCGGTCCATTCCTCTCTGGCACCGCACGGGAACATTCCCGCCACGGATCGACTCCTTTTCAGCGTGGTCAGCAGGGTCAACGCGGCCCCTCCAGGATGAGCACGGAGGGTATGCGTTGCGGTGCCGCCAACCGCAGCAGCCCATAGCCGATGCCGGCAAGCCCGACCATCAATCCGGGTGGCTCGGTGCGGCCCGGCAATCCAGGCAGCCAGCCCCTCTCCCGGATGCCGGCCAGTATTCCGCCGGCAATCCGTCCCGACCGCTCTGCCCAATCCGGTCTCCCCAGGCGCGCCGCCGCCATCGTCACGACCTCCAGGTTGCCCAGATCCCCATGGCAGAGACAGTGATTCCGGCCAAAGCCTTTGTCGATAGTCGTTTCGACCGCGATCTCGATCTCGCCGCGGACGGTGAGATCATCCATGCAGGGCAGTCCGGCGAGCCGTCCCAGGCCGATGCCCGGCGCTCCGTGGCACCAAGCCCGCATCGCGTAGGGCTCCGCAGCTCCTTCGAGCGTGGATGTCTTCCGGAGATCAGGCCAGTTTCGCTCGCCGGGCCGGTAGAGCGACCTCTCGTAAGCCAGGCCGGCCAGGGCGGTGTCGTGATAGCGGCGATCGCCGGTTGAGGCCGCCAGACGGAACAGGGGCCAGGCGATTCCCGCGACTCCGTGCGAGAGGCCGGCAAGGGGCGTGGGTCCGGCCATCTCCACGTGCCAGCCAAGGCCCTGTTCCAGAGGAAGGGCTGCCGCGAGGAGCTTCTCTCCACACTGGACGGCGGCCTCCATCAAGCGGTCCGAAGGCCGGACTTCGTGGAGAGCCAACAAGCTGATCAGGCAGCCCGATGCGCCGGCAATCAGGTCATGTTTCGTGTCCTTGGGGATCAGCGGCGGGATCTCCTCCACGGCGATGCGTTCGGCCTCGGCGATCAGCGACTCGTCGCCCCAAAGGCAGCCCAAGTGTGTGAGCGTCCAGACAACGCCGCCCCAGCCGGAGAAGGCGCCAATCGTGGTCAGGAGATTCCGGCCATGCCGGAGCTGCTCGCGCATCGTGACCACGGCGGCACGGGCCAGGGCAGTGGAGCGCGGCGCGCCAGCGAGCTCGCCGAGCCAGGCGAGAAACAGAGCGATTCCCGGCAGGCCGAGGTAAAGATCCAGGCGCGCAGACTGCAGCTCCCAATGTTTGGAGCCGGTCATCTGGGGAGTGAACCAATGTGCGTCCCGCGGACCACGCAATGCCAGCGCTTCCAGTCGGTCACCCACCTCCATGGCCGCCGCCAGGAAGCCTTCTTCGGCCGGGGGATCGGCCTCGCGGAAGTCATACAGGGGATGGCTTCCAAGCGCCAGGTCGATGCATGCAAGCGAATTGTGCACAAGCCAGCTCTGCCGGACCAGCTCCCTTTCGTCAAGCCCGGCCAGCCGAACCGCCACCCGCTCCAGGCCGGAATCCGGCTGCAGGTCCAGAAAGCATAGACCCTCCGAGCTCCACACATCCCTTGTGCCAGGCGATGCCGTGAATATGGGGATGTCGCCACGCAATAGATCATTGCGTTCGGCCGGGATCAGTCGTTCAGCCACCGAGTGCTCGCGGGCTGCCAACCAGAGGAGGTCGAGCAAGCGGTCGCGGTCCAGGGCATCACCCAGCGCATAGGGGTGAAAGGATTCGAAGAGGACGATGACGTAGTTGCGGGTAGGGCGAACGATGATCCGGACCTCGGCCTTCGCGAAGGCTGCGAGCGGCCCTCCCGGTGCGGCCATTTCCTCCCGGTGCTCTTGGAACAGGCGGACCATTCGAGTGAAGCCCTCTACCACCTCACTGGCATAGAGGGACACAGGGACCGCCTCTCCTTCCATGACAGGGAGATTGTCTCCGGCAGGAAGCTCGATGGATTGGAGCGCATAGTGCATCTCGTCCGTTCCCAACCGAGTTGCTTGTAGAAGCGGCGGCGTGAACTGGCCTCGCGCTCCCGAAAGGCCACCCAGATCGACTCCTTCGCCACCGCCCTCCATCCAGACGCGGACAGGAAGGAGGCCGGTGGTCAAGACGGTACTTTCCGCAACGCGGCCGATCCGTTCCAGGTCGGCCTCCCTGCCGAGCTCTGAGGTCCGCGGTGCAAACAGCGCCTCCAGATCCACGAGGACAGGATGCTCACCCGAAGCGATCAGATTTTCCAGATGGAAATCCACTGCATCCAGAAGCCAGAGCAGGGCCAGATAGCCGCCCTGACGCAGGTAGAAGCGGCGGATTTCTTCCACATCGGCGCAGGGGCCGGCTTCTACGAATTCAACCCATCCATAAGCGCTGCGGTCGAGCAGGCGAAGCTTGCGGAGCTCGGGCTTGAAGCCTTTTCGGCCAAGCCATTCCAAGAGGCTCTGGAAAGCGGACTCGACACCCAGAGACTTCGGCTTGTAGATCAGACGCAACCCGGAGGCGAAGCGGAGGAACGACACCGAGCGGCCATTGCGGTGCCGGTCCCCCAGACCCGTCCGCAGCTCGACCAGCGGGCCAGTGGCGGTGCCTGATGCGAAGAGGGCGCAGAGCTCCGTCCAGTCGGCGGCGAGGCGCTCCAGGAGCTCCAGGCTCGTCTCGCGCCAGCGGTCCACCCCCTCGACCGCGTTGCGGGCGAGGACCGGGTACTGGCGCAGGATCGCGAGCGCAATCTCCGGATCGCGGAGGCTCTCGATGAAGCTCTCGAAGCGCGACTCGGGAGATCCGCCGGCGAGCCTCCCTTCCTGGCGGGCGAGCTGCAGCTCCAGAACCATCGTGCGGTTCAGCACCATCTGCAGAGAGGACGGAAGGTTCGCTGCAAGGAGAGGACCCACTGTAACCGCATCGAACGGCGCGCCTGGGTGCCGCCTCTCGACGTCCCGGATCTCATCCAGAAGACGCGAGTAAACCCTGTCAAGGAGCGGTTGAACGACATTGAGGAAACGGGCCGACGGGTTCTCCCCAGGCACTGAGGGAAACACAACGGCCGCTGGCTGATGAAAAGCTTCTTCCAGAGCCTTCAGCCAGGAAGGCATGGCGGCCTCACGCCCCCGGACCGCCTCCGCCGGCTCTCCAAGCAGAGTACGGAGCCCCTGCTCGGTCAGACCGTCGAGCGCGAGCCGTCGCACAAAGAAGCCGTCGTCGCGAAACGGCTCCTGCGCCCGCCAGCGGGCAAGCCGCCGGTCGGCGAGATCCTCATCGGCTGCGGCATCACGAACGGCAGTGCCCCCGAGCGCCGTCACGCGCTCGCTCAAAGTCAGCGCCTTGTACCAGTCGGAAAGCTCGAAGGTCGATCGATCCATGCGTGCCAGCACCCCTCCCCTGATCCTACATGCCCGCTGCCTTTATAGCAATCGCTGCATCGAACACTTACTCTCCCGCAAGCCACGCCATCCGGGAACTGCTCGAAGGCAAGCCGCTCAAGGGACTCTGGTTCGACCGGACGCAGGAGTATGCCGCCCGAAACCGCGGGGAGGATTTCGACCGGCTAAAGTACGCAACCGAGGAGATCCTCGAGCTGTCTCCCCTACCCTGCGGGTAGCCGGCCAGATCGAAGACATCGAGCGGCGCGGCTGCGGCCGAGCTCCGCAAGAGAGGTCTCCAGCCGCTGGGAGTGCCCGCGATCCTCAAGCAGCGCCCGCACACCCGGCCAGCGAAGACCAAGAAATCGCCAGCTCCGGCCTTCCATGCAGCGACCAAGGCCATGCGCCAGCTACTGTGGACGATGTACTCCGAGTTTGTGGGGAAGTTCCGCGACGCCGCCGAGCAGTGGAGGACCGGGGATCGCACGGCGAGGTTCCCTGTAGGATCTTTTCCGCCGGGGCTACCCTTCGTGACCGCCGATTCGGCAGGCCCGCCATGAGCGATCGATCAAGTCCACATCCACAGATCTAGACACCGGCGCTCCCGCGAGCGCAGGGGTGAGGTGTGTTTTAACAGGGTGTTTTGGGGACGCCAAACCCAAGATCTAGCCTGCAATCACGATCTTTTCCGAGGCCGCTGAGCCCATTCCACTTCTTCGACTGCCTGAACGAGGGTAGTAGCCAGTGTCCAACGTACATTCCTGGCGAGCCAGGCGAGGCAAGACCTCTTCTTTTCTCTAATCGGCTGGCACGTATCCTGGGTTGGTCTACACATCTTCAACGCTCAGCAGCCGGCGATCTGTCAAGAGACCAGCCAACGCGTGAAGGCAGTCATTCTTCTTCGTCCTCGCCATCATCGACCACCTCGAGTCGGACTCTTACCTGCGCGTTCGCATCTTGCGCGAACCACTTTTCGAATTCCGAGCGCTTGAGCCAGAACCGAAGTCCCCGGCTCTTTGAGGAGGAGCCAGCGAAAGAGACGTTACGCGAAGCCCAGTTCGCGTTGGGGTCACCGATCGTCAGGGCTTGAAATGATTCCGACTTCTTCACCTCGCCGTTGACCAACAGCGATACCGTGAGATTCACGTCTTGTCGCATCCAGCCGCTCGAGAGGAGCGCGTCGATCGTGATGAGGACCTCGCGCGGTCGCTCCTTCTCCTTGGAAATCGAGACGCTCTCGACGCGTGCTTTGTCGCAGGTGTACTGCGCGGTTCTGGTGCGTACTGCTCCACCTGCGGGCAGGGCCAAGATCGTCTGGCGAGCAACACGCTCGAGGTGGTGGAGGTCGATATCGAGTTGAAGGGGGCAGATCTCTTGCTCAGGTGCAGGCGTCGGTGTGGGCGCTTGCGAGGCGGTAACCTGGGCCGCGGCCGGAGCGGCCGTGGTACCCAGAATCACAAGTAGCGCGAACATAGACATCTTCATTGTGCCGTGCTCCTTGGCAGTGGACGGGTTGTGCAGGATGACCATGGGCGCTCTGGCCAACGGAGGTTGAGCCGCCATGAGGGTTCCGAGTGTCGACCAACGGATATGGGGCTCACCGGCGGCCTCAGCCGTCCGGTGCAGCCCTCTGGTTAGACGGCCAGCCACCACGGTATCTCATGAAGAACTCGACGGCTTCAGGGGCGGTGAAACGGCTTCGGCGCGAAACGCCTGTACGGACGCAAGAGGAAAAGATTCAGATGCCGTGATGAGACTCGGCTCTTTCAGAAACGCTTGCAGAACACGATCAGCGAACTTCCACGGATCGATGCAGACACAACGCTTGCCGTGAATCTCTCGAAATTCCGGCACCGGGCCGAACGCCCCGCTCACTATCCAAGGAGTGGCGCCTGACTTTCCCATCGCCTGGTGCATGAAGCCGATACGAAATGCCATCCAGAAGATCTTGCGGTCTGGACCCTGAAGTCCGAGATCGTCGCCCACAGCGGCGGCAAGATCATCGTCTCTCGTTGGTCTTCCCGCAAGTTTCAGCTTGGCCTTCATAAGGCGCTCGTACAGCGGCAGCGTAATCATTAGAGCCGCGAAGGCGCCGTCACCCTCGGGAAGCTCCTTGAGCTTCTCAATCGGAGCTTCGAACCAACCCTTGAATCGTTCCTCCGGACTCGCACCAGGTTTCATGTTCCACCCCAATCCACGAACTGTCAGCCTATCCTGGCCGTCTAACGCTTGGCGCTTCACCGTGCGGACGGCGAAGCCGGCCGGCCGGTGCAAGCGAGGGTTCTGCGCGAATCATAACTCCTGGAACATGACCAATATCTTAGACTTCTGAACCGAGTCAAGCTCGTTAGCCGCTTCGACCAATGCCCGCACGATGAAGTGAAGGCGCGGCTCCATCCATTGCTGCTTGAACACTTCACGCTCGGCTATGCCCTCTTGCAGTTCGCTAACTGCAGATGCACAAGCCTCTGGCGAAAGCTCTTTTAAACATCGCATAAGTAGAAGCTTGTATGTATTTTCCATGCTTCCTACCTGCGATCCAGGATAACTGGTTGGTGAGAGTATCCCCTTCTGCCCGGCCTCGAGGTAGAACTGCTTCAGCGGCGCCTTCTCTGCAAGGACCGCGGATGTTCTCTCTCCATGCTCATCGTGCTCCTTCTTCCTGCTCTTGACACCAAGTAATTGTGGACCAACGACCCGAAGAATCTTGGCAACTCCAGAACGCCAGTCATTGAAGAGACTAACCCACTGGATATCACTCAGCCTCTCGCCACCGCCAATCTCCCTCTCAGGCACGGAGCAGTCGGAGAGTAGTACAGGTATGAACCACGCTCTATTAGACGGCATTTTACGCAACTGCTCTACAGCTAGGGTAAGTTCTTCGTTCATGTACGTGCTGCCACGCCCCGAGTAGTTGGCCGAGAAGCACGCCATAAAGAACATGCCATTGCAGATCGCTTGTCGGATTGCCTCCCTCCATCTTTGACCGGGTAGGAGATCCTCGCGATCGATCCAAACAGTCATACCGGCTGAGCGAAGTTCGCCAATAAGACGATCTACTTGAACGGCATCCTCTTTCACATAGGAGATGAAGATGTAGGACACTATGGACCTCCAGGCCTACCCTCGAGCGTAGAACGTTGTGGCGCCTCAGCGCGCGGCGTCAGCCGTCCGCTGGAGGCGCTGGTTAGCCGGTTTCTCCCATACGTAGCTCGATCTGCGCCCGCCCCTTTGTTGATTGTCAGACTCCAACGCCAGAATAGTAGACCATCTGCCCATCAGGGTGAATTCCCAATGCAGGCACACTACCGCCGATCGTTCTGGGCAATCCTGAGCTTGCGTATAGTTCCGATACGAACTTTACCCAAGCAGAGTGATATGCTATTCGACCCTGCAAGGAAGGATAGGGGATAGTCAATCCCGCCACAGCCGCTATTATAGGAAGCGTCATCCGAACAGCCTCAGCTAGAGCCGCGTAAGCGCCATAGTCACCATTCCGAGTGATATAGGCCTCATCTTGAGCGAACTCACGTGGCGGAACATCTTGGCCCGGAATAAATTCATGATGCTCATAATGCTGGAACGTGCCATCGACATTGCGTACATGGTAGAAAGTCGGCAGCTTCTTGTCTTCTACCTCTACGTAGCCTGCTAAATGAAATCCTAAGGCCTCACGCTTATTGCCTACACTATTTTGCAACTCCTGAGCTAGAACGCTCGCAAATTCATCGAGGGAACTGATTCCAGAGTGTCGTTCGATGAAATCGCCAAGCCAAACATCTGTAAACACTTCGGAATCGACTGTGGGGATGGAACCAAGTCCCCACATAGAAACACCCGCGTTGAGATATGGAACAGCCTGGAGCTTTCGGGCACCACTGAGCACGTAATCGACGGTCTTTTCTGGCGAGAGTCGCTCAGTGAAGGTAACAGCACTGTCCGCAACCATCGCGATTCCGAGTTGGCTTAACTCGGTGATGATTAGCGTCATGCGAGAGACATCCTTTCAGTCACGCTTGACGAGAGCATTGGCGATCCTAGAGCGGCTAACGTCGTCGCCGCTAAGCGGCACCGTAGGTGTCCGCTTGAGCGGCCGGGTTATCCGACATCCTCCTCTTTGGTCTTCCTCGCGGCCATGACAGCTGCTTGGGTGAGTTCATGCATTGCATTTGCGATGCTGTTCATCATAGCAGGCCGCTCATGAGCCAAACCCTCAGGGGCGAAATCGCAGCTCAAACGCTTGTCGCCTGCGTCTACGAGTTCTTGAAACCCCTTGATAAAGCCGCCACACCTCTGCACATACTCTGCTGCATACTGCTTCAACCCATCAAAACTAGCCCCAGAAGATTGTATCTCCTGATCTAGGGTCACAATCCCGCGCACCACATCTCTATGGCATGTAATTTCCAACTCGCTGATAAGTCTACGCTGCTCCTCCGTACGATCTGGCTCTTTTGGTCTGGCGGCTTGAGCAAAGTAAAGTCCCTTCAATGCACCACTGAGCACGTTCAGCGCGCGCAGGAAAGGCACCACCCTTTCCGCTAGTATTAAATTGCGGCCCAATGCGATTGAAATGCCGCTGACCTGAGCACTAACAATGTTCCAGACCGCTCCGTCGATCGGTATCCTCATCGGAATTTCAAGAGAAGTGGCACCTTCATCTTCTTCGAGAACTTCAGTTCTGCGCGCCAGCAGTTGATTGGCCCATGCACAGTAACCCCGATTAGACGAGGTTTCGTATACGATGACCAGGGTAGGCGTAAAGCCTGTCACCCAATAGCGGATTGCGCTCCGTTTCAAGCCGGTAAGGACTACCGAATTGTTGCGAACCACCCACCTGGCACTTGACTTTATTTGAACTCTGAATTCAGTGCCGTTTAGTGGTCCCGGTTCACAGATCACTACCACACCATCTAGGCCGACGTCATCAAGGGGAGGCTGAAAAACCCAATTCGGAGGTAGCTGGGAGACGAACCAGCGTTCGCCCATCCGGCCAATCTCCTGAGATCTGTTCTGTTTCGGCATTCTAGCTACCTAATGCTCGGATAACGTCATGGGCCTCAGCGTGCACCTGGGCGCGAGCCCAGGTGTCCGCTGCAGGCCCTGGTTGGCCGCCTCTCTTGTACCCTCAACACCCGCAAAGTCACCAAAATCTGGGCACCAACCGCTAGTTTTCTACGCCACACCAAGGTCCCGCGCAATAACCTGGGCAGCACTCGCGGTAGTAGTGGTATTGATAGTAGTTGGTGTACTGGCCCCATACATAATGCCCGTACCAACAAATATACTCGTTGCCACCAACCAGAGTATTGTAGGTCGCATCGCTATAGTAGAGGGTGCTCTCTTCAAGACATGGATGTCCGGGCGCAAAGTAATCAGAGCTAGATGCTTGGCCACCCAGAGAGCTCATGGCAGAGGTCATATTACTAGAGGAGCCAACCTTTTGGATACGACAAAATATACTTGGCTGCGGAGGGTTCAGCATACCTGCTGGGGTGGTCGTGGCTCCCGCGAAGGCTCCTATCAAGATCATCGACAAGGTCAACAGGGCACTTCTGAACTTCATTGGATCTCCTTTCTTAAAAGCATTCACTCGAGGAACTCTCTACGAGCTTTACTGCGGCCAACGCTGCTGCGGCTCAGCGCGCGGCGTCAGCCGTCCGCTGGAGCCGCTTGGTTAGCCGCCGTCCTGCTGGACAATGCGAGCACGTTCAGCATACTTACGAAACCTATACTTTAACTCGCACATTTCACTGCATGGGCTCCTAGCACGATTTGCTCTAACCCAGCCGACAGAGCCTCCAAAGGTCTCAATATATTTTTCATAAAGAGCTGCCAAGGGCAATCTCGCCAAGACAACTAGTGCAACGATCGGCACAGCTAGACCGAGCAAGCCCAAAGCAAAAACCCAGGGGGCCGCCTGGATCTCATCCTCGGTCATTCCGAAGATACTCCTCGAAGGGCTGATGCGAGAGGCTGCAAAGATGAAGGCCGCCTGTATGAGAAGGCATATAATGGTCCCTGCAACCCCTACGCCCAGCGCATGTCCAAGAGAAGTTTGCCAAAAGACTCGAGTCCTCGACCAAGAAAGAGAATTACCTTCACGCCGATCATAAAATTTCTTGTGCGAAACAATTAGAGCGACTGAATCGTCGACGGCGGGATTGGGAGCGAAAAAGCGCTCGAATTCCAAGATCGAGAAATCACGCCCGGAAACAAGGCCGCGGTCCCAAATCTCCACATCCAAAAGGTGCTGCCATTGGCGCAATAAGAGCCAAAGGGCGGCACAGGCCATAGCGACGAGATCTAATGGCCAGTAGACTCTCCAGACAGCCCACTCAGTCCAGTGCAATTTCGACTCCCGTACAGTGTAATTAAACCTTGCCTGCGGCTAACGTTGTGGCGGCTCAGCGTGCGGCGTCAGCCGTCCGCTGGAGCCGCTTGGTTGGCCGAACAAGTTTTTCCTACTGCGTAAATGGCTATGGCTCCCCCTGCGTTGCTCTTCCCTCCAAAGCTCACACCTCATATCGCACCTTGAACGTTACGTGGAAGGTCGGCCCGGCCTCATTTACAAAGGCGGCCAAGAACT
This sequence comes from uncultured Holophagales bacterium, assembly GCA_963741305.1. GTDB lineage: Bacteria > Acidobacteriota > Thermoanaerobaculia > Multivoradales > UBA5704 > DATMER01. Next base: position 3,625,822 of record CAVUHL010000003.1, read on the forward strand.
CTGGCTTTGGCACCAGCTCAATCAGTAAGCCATTACCATTAGGCGTCACTTTCTGAGTTTGCCATTTACCCTCAAACGGACAATCAATAATTGTCGCGCTAATGACGCGCTTTCCAAATTCTTTTTTAGGAGTCACATGACCTGTGCCCAGGTCGTAGCCTGTTCGATTGCCGTCAGGGTTTATCTTGCCATTAATATTGAACAACTCGCTGTAATCTTCTTCGCGCACCTCCGAGCATGTGTTGCTGGAAAAGACGCACTGTAGGTTGCTCTTCATCCAGGCGTATGCGTCCTGGCCCGCAGGCGTGAAGAATGCGCCAAGAAAGGCAACGCTGGCAGCAGCAAGGACCGCTTGTGTTCCTTTTCTCATAGGTCGACTCCTCCTCATGCCTCTATAGCTTCTCTCCGGCTCTATACTAGCCTCAAAAGCTCAATACGTGCGACGGCCAACGGCTTACGCTTCACCGTGCGGATGGCGAGGCCAGCCGTCCGGTGGAAGCGAGTGTTAGCCCCTGCCCTTCTCGCGTTGCCCCTGCAGCATCGATCACGTTCCTACATGAAAGCATTTAGCCGTTTGGTTACCCTGTTTGCCGCTCCAAGAGCTTCTCATACTCTTCCCTGTGTCGTTCCATCATTAGGCTCAGTTCTTCCCTGGACGCCCGCTCTGCGATAAGCCGATCCTGCTCCGCCTGCTGCCGAAGCCTTAATTGCCTCAACTCCACTTGCTGACTCGCGACCAGCTCTTGTCTGCGGCGCTCTAGTCGCTCAGTGCGCTCTGTCCACATTTCCCGATCTACCACTGAAGCGGTTACTCGGGCTTCTAAGTGTGAGGTGGCATATCGCCAAACAAAGAACGCCATGAAGAGCAAGGGGAGAACCGTAGCGAGGGTTGCCTCCTGGGACCAACCCGTGATCCTCATGAGTCCGCCAACGACTCCAAGAAGTGGCAGAACTATTGCGACAAAGCTGAGCTTTTCCCGACCAGAGAAGTCCACTGAATCGGCAGGTCTCATTTGGGGCACTGTTCTAGCCCTTCCTTTTTAGACTTACAAGATCCCAGGTAGCTACCAGAGAGAGCCACACGAAGGTGAGCACGACTGTAATCTCGTGGAACGCTATCAAGAACTCTGCCAGCTTGGAGTCCAAAGGCAGTGCCGTGGTGAGGGCGTGGGCTGCCAATAGGACACTCCAGATACCGATAAATATTGCGAAATCGATGCTGAGCTTGATGAGATAGGGTCTAAAGGCGTGCCAGACTTCGGTTAGCCAAAGGATGCCAGAAGGGCTTTCCCTTTCCGAAGTGGTCGGCGCATCAACATCAGACATGTCTCAAACGTCTCCTCTTCCAACACTCGCGGCTAACGCTGTGGCGGCTCAGCGCGCGGCGTCAGCCGTCCGCTGGAGCCGCTTGGTTGGCCGACGTCCCCTCCGATTCCAGAGCACCCTCCGGGGCAGAATTAATTAATGCTTTCGGTACCTGCTACTCTTCCTCGGCGTCCAAGAGATCACGGAAGCTCACCTCACTCTCGTTATGTGGCTTCCACCGCGATTGCTCATAAAATCTATTTAAAACTTCGTAGTCGCCGTACTCTGCTGCAGAGATGATCTCTCGATACTCATAGCTCCTTATCCATTTTTTCAAGTAATCCAGGGAGCCAGTACTCAGACGTATGGCATCCCACTGAATCCTCTCTTTCTCAGGCCCAGCATAGGAATCAAGCTCTTCCATCACCATATCTATTTCCGAAGGCCATAATGAGCGAACCCTAAGAACTATATCGTTTCTTGTCGCAGCGGCGGGCGTCGGCAAGTCCGTGCTGGCCCCGGAGAGTGAGCGAGCCCTACGAACGATATCGTTCCTTGCCGCAGTAGATGGCCTTCTCCGGAAAAATAGCCACAGAGCAACTCCTAAGGCAAGAAGCAGGAAGAGGCTAGCAGCCAAAGTGTCTCTCATTAGCCCTCGCTTGCTTTGTTATTGACTATCCCTGGCAGCAGTCGTGGCAGAGTCCACTCGCTGACCATATCTGGGCTAACCTTCCTTAATCAGCCAGTCCAACTCGCCGGCCAACCTTGGTGTAGCTCCACGCCTCCGGCGTGCGTATAGGCTAGCCGCGCATTGCGCCGGTCACCTGGCGGCGTGGTCGTTCCCTCTACAACAGTCCAGAACGCAACAACTTCTAGAGTTTAAGCCCGTGCTGGTGGCGAGTCAATCCAAGCCTCCAAGGCAGGAGCTCGGCCACTCCTCCGGGAGATCAGGAGATTCCTGCCTATCCAAAAATCCCGACCTGGGCATCTCTTTGAAGCGGAGAGACTTACCTCCCAGGTACGGTATGCGTTCCAGCCGATATGTATGCTCGCCGCAGGGGGCGTGGAAGCTTATACAGTTGATCATAGGCCGATATGGCGGCGTAGCGCCGTCCCGCGCCGGGCAGAAAAAACAACGACTTGCGACGCATTTCCTAGGAAGGCTTCTTGGCTCGATAGGTGAGGATATGGCCGCGGTGCTTATCCATCACAACAGGTCCAGCGGGCTCTGCACTCCCCGGCCGCCACGATTCAGCACATGGGTGTAGATCATCGTCGTTTTCACGCTCCGGTGACCCAGCAGCTCCTGCACCGTGCGGATGTCGTATCCGTTCGTCAAGAGGTGCGTCGCGAACGAGTGCCTCAGCGTATGGCAGGTCGCCGCCTTGGCAAGGCCGGCCTTCTGGACCGATCTCCGGAACGACCGCTGGATCGACTGCTCAGGAAGATGATGCCGCCGCTCGATCCCCGACCGCGGATCCCGCGACAGGCCCGCCGCCGGAAAGACGTACTGCCATCCCCATTCCCCGGACGCCGAGGGATACTTCCTCGCCAACGCGTACGGAAGGTAGACCTTCCCGAAGCCTTCACCCAAATCCTTCTTGTGCTGACGCTCGACCCCGCGAAGATGACGCCGCAGGTCGTCCTGGATCGACGCCGGCAGCATCGTCACCCGGTCTTTCGCACCCTTCCCATCCCGCACGGTGATCTGGTTCTCCGCAAAGTCGACGTCCTTTACCCGCAATCTCAAGCCCTCCATCAGCCGAAGCCCCGTTCCATACAGCAACGTCAGGAACAGACGCTCCGTCCCTTCCACATGCGCGAGCACCCGCCGCACCTCTTCCCGCGTCAGAACCACGGGCAGACGGCGGCGGCGCTTCGCGCGGATCAGGCCTTCCAACTCACCGACCTGTTTTCCCAGGATCTCCCGATAGAGGTACAGCAACGCACAGAGGGCCTGCGTCTGAGTCGAGGCGCTGATCCGCCTCTCTACTGCCAGGTGTGTCAGAAAGGCGTTGATCTCGACCTCCCCCATCTCCGCCGGGTGGCGCTTGCCGTGGAACAGGATGTATTGCCGCATCCACCCCAGATACGCTTTCTCTGTCCGCAGGCTCAGGTGCTTCGCCCGCATCCTCGCCCGAGCCCTCTCGAGCAGCTTCGGCTCTCTCGCCTCCGGAACGTCCGAATGCCTCTTCTCGCCTTCGCTCATGCCTCTCCTCCTCCAGTTCTCGGAGGAAGGCCCATACACAATTGTCGTGCCCGGCAGGGAAAGGAAGGCCAAGCTGTTGGTTTTGCTTGCTTTTCCGATCAGTTCAAGGGACACCGGCCGCCGCCGGTGTCCAGCAATCTGGCGGGCTTGATTCCCGAGCGCGGGTCAAACGAGGGGTATAGCAAGAGCAATGGAAGTTTGTCCAGCGATCTGGACAGCCGCCAGATCCCTTGCGGAGGCCCGAGCTCCCGCCTCAGCTTTCGGCGGGCGCCTGAACGAAAACGCCGGCGGGCCGCCGGCGCTCCCAGTGGTCCGTCTCAGGCCTTCACTTTCCGCAGAAGGGACGCGAGTTGGCGGGCCAGCTCGGCTGTCAGCCGCTCTTCTTCGCAGGCGCGCTGGAAAAGGATCAGGACCGCCGTGGACTCGCGGTGGATCTCCCTCGATTCAAAAGCGGCCAGCAGATCGAGCGCCAGCGCTTTGAGCTCCTGCGTCCTCCCTTGCTCAGACAGCAGGATCGCCAGGTCGAGCGCCACCAGGGCGGCGTTGATATCCATCTTCAAGTCCAGGAATTGTTGGTGGACCTCGCGGAAGGCGGCTTCCGCCTCGTCCGGACGGCCTCGCTCGAAGGCGAGGCTTCCCTCTTCCCAGCGCAGGCGCACCAAGTCGAGAGGCTGGGCCGTCTTGCGGAACAGATCCCGCACTTCGGGAAGCAGGCTCTCGGCCTCTTCAAAGCGGCCGGCATCGCTGAGGCAGCAGAGGAGGTTGTACCTCGCGGAGGCGTAAAGCTGCGGCTCGCGCTCGGGATCGATCCAGTCGAGAGGGCGCCGGAGCAGATCGACGGCTCCCACCAGATCGTTGCTCTCCTCCAGAATCTTGGCTTTCTGAAGGAAGACCTTGCCGACGCCATGGGCGTCTTCATTCTCCTTGTAGAGGTCGAGGGCGCGGTCGGCCTTCTGGCGCGCCTCTTCGAACCGGCGCTGGTCCCGGCGGAGCGAGCTTTCGAGGTCGAGGATCTCGGCTTCCACCCGGGAGCCTTCCATGGCGCTGCGCGACAGGCAGGTCCACGCTTTGCGGAAGTCGGCATCGGCTCCGCGCAGCTCGGCCAGCACCCGGCGGGCATTGGCGCGGACGGCGAGCGCCCGGGCGCGGAGGCCGAGCACCCATTGCGGATCGTAGGCCGGCCCGAGGTGCGCGGTCAGCCGCACCGCCCGGTCCGCGAGGTCGAAGGCCTCCCCGGGATCGCGGCGGACGGCGGCGAGGCTCCGGTTCAGGAGGAGCTGGCACAGCCCCCAGGTGTGAAGGGTGTCGTCGTCGTCAATCAGGTCGTCTCGCCTCTCGTCCGGTGTGCTTTCCAGCCGCACCGCCAGCTCCGGCGCCTCCCGGCTCTCCAGGAGCGCCACTTCCTCATCCCAGTGGCCAGACTCTTCTTTGAGCTTCTGAAGCTCCCCGTATGCCTCGCGGCAGCCGGGGCACTGCTCCAAGTGGTGCGGCACGACCTCGCGCAACATGTCGTCCTGCTCCAGCCGTCCGGTCAGCCACCTGGCCATCGTTTCCAGCGAAAGATGCCGCTCTCCCATGTCCTCGCCTCCCCGTCGAAGAACGTCTCTAGATATAAGGTTGCCGCTGGAGGGCAAATCAGGACACTTTCCGGAAAAAAAGTCGGGACCGGCCTCCGGAACCGGCCCCGGCAGGGGGATCAGCCGTTCGGGTCGATGGACTTCCCGGTGTCGGACGACGGGGCTTCCGGCAGGGATTGAGGCTTCCCGTCGGGGTCGATCGACTTACCGGTGTTCTCCGTCACCCGGGTCCAGGTGCCTCCGAGGAGTCGGCCGAGTTGGGCGAGCCAGCCCTCGGCGGAGCGGATGACGGCTGAAGAGTCCGACCCCGGGTCCCGGGGCAGGGCATGGGATACGGCGGGCAGGATGCCCAGCAGCAGGGCGAGCAAGGCGATGCGTCGAAGCATGGAGGAGACCTCCTCGAAGGCCGGCCTCCGGAAGGGCGGCATTGCCCCCGAAGCCTGCCTTCAGAAAGAAGGGTGCCTCAGAAACGCCGGTCACGCGTCGAGAACCAAGCCCGGATGCTTCCCGGGCCTTCCGGGGGACTTCCCGGACGATCCGGGCAACTGCCCGGACGATTCGGGAACCTTCCCGGATGATCTGGGCAACTGCCCGGACGATTCGGGAACCTTCCCGGATGATCTGGGCAACTGCCCGGATGGTTCGGGAACCTTCCCGGATGATCTGGGCAGCTGCCCGGATCGTCCGGGTAGCTGCCCAACTCTTTCGGGCAACTGCCCGGATCGTCCGGTGGACCTGCCCCGGTTTTGTGGACAGTTTAGGAATCGGGTCTTCTCCTCTTGTCTTCGGGGGGCCTGGGGGGCAGAGCCCCCCAGCACCAAGGTCCTACGGAAACGCGTAGCGCGCCTCGACTTAGCTTCATGCTAGGCAGCCTTCTTCTGCTTCTCGAACTCGGCCGGGCTCAGATAGCCAAGCGACGAGTGCCGGCGGTGGAGGTTGTACCAGCCCTCGAGGAACTCGAAGATGGCCCTACGCGCTTCCTCATGGTTTTTGAAACGCCGCCGATCGAGCAACTCGCACTCCAGCGTCGCAAAGAAGCTCTCGCACATGGCGTTGTCGAAGCAGTCGCCCACCGAGCCCATCGACGGACGCACTCCAGCTTTGCGGCAGCGTAGTCCAAAGGCGATGGAGGTGTATTGCGTACCCTGGTCGGAGTGGTGAATTACCCCTTTGGGCCGGCGCTGCTCAAGGGCCATGTTGAGAGCCTCCAGGACCAGTTCGGTGCGCAGATGCGTCGCCATCGACCAGCCCACCACCCGACGGCTCCAGGCATCCAACACCACTGCCAAGTACAGGAAGCCTGCCCAGGTCGGGATGTAGGTGATGTCGGCTACCCATAGTCGATCCCGGCCCTCGGCCGAGAAGTTTCTTTCCACCAGGTCCGGAGCTGGTCGGACCCTCTTGTCGCTGACCGTGGTAGTAGCCCACCGGCGACGGCTGGCTCCCTGCAAGCCCGCTTCGCGCATCAGGCGGGCCACTCGCTTGCGGCCGACTGGGATGCCCGAAGCCACGAGCTCGGCGCGAATCCGCGGTGACCCATAGGTCCCGCGGGAGCGTTCATGGATCAACCGGATCTGCTTGAGAAGCTCCTCGTCACTCTCGGCTCGCCGCGACCGCGGCCGATGCGACCACACGTAGTACCCGCTGGCGGAGACACCCAGCAGGCGACACATCCTCCTGACGCTGTACATGGCCTGGTTGACTCTCACGAATCTGAAGACCTTGGTGGGATCGATCCGGTCTCCCGAGCAAACCAGGCCGCGGCTTTTGACAAGATATCTCGCTCTTCTTGCAGGCGCCGGTTCTCACGCCGCAAACGGCTCAGCTCCTCACGCTCGACACTCGTCAAACCCTCTTCGCGATGACCCTCCTCCGGATCACTCTGCCGTACCCAAGCCCGGATCGAATCAGCTGACGGTTCATACTCACGAGACAGGGCTTCCGGCGTGCGGCCAGACCGCACCAAATCTACCATCTGACGTCGGAACTCGAAAGAATACGGGGGTCTACCTCTTGCCATCATGGAACTCCTTATCCCTAAGGATGACGAGTCCACGAAACCGGGTCAACTTCACGGGCAGCTGCCCAACTCTTTCGGGCGACTGCCCGGATCGTCCGGGTAGCTGCCCAACTCTTTCGGGCAACTGCCCGGATCGTCCGGGTAGCTGCCCAACTCTTTCGGGCAACTGCCCGGATCGTCCGGGTAGCTGCCCAAGTCGTCCGGGCAACTGCCCGGATCGTCCGGGAAGCTGCCCAACTCTTTCGGGCAACTACCCAGATCGTCCGGGAAGCTGCCCAACTCTTTCGGGCAACTACCCAGATCGTCCGGGCAGCTGCCCAAGTCGTCCGGGCAGCTGCCCAAGTCATCCGGGCAGCCGCCCAAGTCGTCCGGGCAGCCGCCCAAGTCGTCCGGGCAGCTGCCCAAGTCGTCCGGGCAGCCGCCCAAGTCGTCCGGGCAGCCGCCCAAGTCGTCCGGGCAGCCGCCCAAGTCGTCCGGGCAGCCGCCCAAGTCGCCCGGGCAGCCGCCCAAGTTGTCCGGGTAGCTGCCCGAGTCGTCCGGGCAGCCGCCCAGGTTGTCCGGGTAGCTGCCCGAACCGGCAGGAGAGCTTCCCGGGCAAGCTGGGCTGGTGGCGTAAACAAAAAAGGGGGGCGCGGAATGCGCCCCCCTGGGAAGGATGTGGATGTGATGCGGGGATTCTACTCAGCGGTGGCAGGGGCCGGCGCTTCGGGCAGCGGCACTTCCGGCTCCTTCTTCTTCCGGGACTTGCCGCGGAACGGCTTCAGGCCGAACTCGACGAGCTTCTCCGAATCCGGCCCGAAGAGCTCCCGGATCGCGACACGCAGCACCGTCGCCAGCCGCTGCGCCTCCCTCAGCTCCTCCTCGAACTGACGGGAGGCCTCCTGCTTGGCCGCAGTCAGCGCCGCCTGCTCCCGATTGCGCTCCTGCGCCCCGCTCACCAAACCGCTGAACTTGACGCGGCTCTCTTCGTACGGAGTGAGCTTGTCCACGTTGGCCAGCAAGGCCTCCTTGAACCGCTGCAAGTCACCTAACGTCTCCATCTTGTTGCTGGTTGCCATCGGTCTCTCCTTGATCCCTATGAATACGGCGCCAGAATTGACGCCGCTGTGGGGCTCGCTCAGGGATCGTACTGCGACTCGAACTGGAGTCTTATACGGGAGAGTGCCGCAAACCGTTTGGGGTAGCACCGGCCACTGGAACCTCGTACCGCAGCTCGGCGAAGCCCGGGCCGAACTGCTGGACAGAAACGAGCCTGAGGGAGGGCGACGTGATCTGGCGCGGCAGCAGCGGCTTGCCCGAACCCAGAGTGACCGAGCCGACCTGGACGATGATCTCGTCGAGGAGGCCGGCGTCGTAGAACTGCCCGACCAGGCCGCCGCCGCCCACCAGCCAGACATTCCTGCCGTTCGCGGCGGCCCGCATCTGGTCGTGCGCGGGGCGAACGTCCCCGTGCACGAACCGGATGTCCGCGCCGGGGATGCCCGGAAGCCCGCGATGGGAGAAGACCCATGCCGGCTGGTCGTACGGCCACTTGCCCGGAGCTTCCGAACCGGGCTTGATGACGTGCCGCAACATCCACTCATAGGTCGCCGAGCCCATGGCGAGAGCGCCCACTTCCTGGATGAACCGCGGGTAGCTCGTCTCGTTCACGTCTCCGAGAGGGAACAGCCACTCGAGCGAGTCGTCCGCGGTCGCGATGAAGCCGTCGAGGCTCGCTGCCGTGTAGTACTGAGTTCGCATGCATCACCTCCGGATAAGCAGTCGAAGTGACATGTAGGGGCGGCCCTTGTGGCCGCCCTCCGGAAGGGCACCCACAAGGGATGCCCCTACAGCGACGCGCGCGTCTGCTGGATCACTTCGTAGCTGCGCAGCTCGTGCTGGAGGAAGTGCCGGCGCACGCGGGCGCAGATCTCTTCCACTTCCCGCAGCACTCTCACAGATGGCGGCCTTTCCGCCACGGCCGGGAGCGGGTCGCGGCCGATGCGCCGCAGGAATTCCAGGGTCTCGGCGCGGGCGATGTAGCCGCTCCGGCTTCCGCAATCGAGGCAGAGGAGCGTCTCGCCGTTGGAGGGGAGCACCGCTCCTGCTTCTCCATCGTCCGAAACGAACGGCCGGCCGCAGTTGGGGCAGGCTTTGGGGGATGGAAAGACTCCAGCCAGGCGCAGCATCCAGAATTCGAAGTAGCGCGCGGCGAGGTCCCTGTCCACCCCGGCGAGGAGGGCTTCGAGGGTCGAGTCCAGGAGGCGGTAGAAGTGGTCGGCGTCGTCGTCTTCCTGGGCAAGCTCCAGGAGATGGTCGGCGAGGTAGCTGCCGAGGAGGATGCCTTCCAGGTCTTCCATCAGTTTGTTGGCCGGCCGCACCAGCTCGACCGTGGAGATCCGGCCCAGCTCCCGCCCTTCTTTTTCGAACCAGGTGATCTCGACTTTCGCGAGCGGCTGGAGCTGCCCTCCAAAGCGGCTGTGCTTGGCGCGGGCTCCCTGGGCGACGCCTTTCTTCTTGCCGCGCTCCCGGGTCAGAAAGGTGACGATCCGGTCTTTGTCGTGGAGGTTCAGGACGTCGAGGATGATCGCCTCGGCGCTCGTCAGACCCACTTCATTTCACCAGGTATTGGATCAGCAGCGAGGCCAATCCGAAGTAGATCAGGATGCCGGTGATGTCGTTGCTCGTGGTGACCAGCGGGCCGGCGGCCACGGCCGGATCGACTCCCAGCCGCTCGAAGAGCAGGGGGATCATGACGCCGTTGAGCGAGGCCACCAGGATCGCGAAGAACATGGCCCCGGCCACCACCAGCGAGTAGGCCGGATTGCGCTGGAGCGCCAGGGCCACCGTCCCGGCCACGACGCCGGTGGCGATCCCGAGCAGGGCTCCGACTTTCATCTGCTGCCAGAGGTAGTGGCGGATGCGCCCGCCGTCGAGCTCGATGCGGCCGGTGGCGAGGCCGCGCACCGTGATCGTGGAGGTCTGCGTGCCGCTGTTGCCGCCCATGCCCATGACCACGGGCACGAAGGCGAGGAGGAACAGCGCGTCGTGAAAAGTGATTTGAAAGTGTTGCAGGAGGAGCCCGGTGATCACGCCGCCCACCAGGTTCACCAGCAGCCAGGGAAGACGGATGCTCGCCACCTTGATCGAGCGTTCCTGGTAGAGCAGCTCGTCTTCGGAGGTGCCGGCGATGCGGAGGATGTCTTCGTTGGCTTCTTCTTTGACGACGTCGATGATGTCATCGAGCGTGACGATGCCGACCAGCCGGTTTTCGCTGTCCACCACGGGTACGGCGAGGAGGTCGTGGCGGGCGGCGACCGCGGCCACTTCCTCTTGATCGGTGTCGGTGTGCACCCGGATGATGTCGCGCTGCATGATCCCGCCGAGCCGCTGGTCGGGCCGGGAGAGCAGGAGCTGGCGCAGCGAGGTCACTCCCAGCAGGCGCTTGTCGCTGTCGACGATGTACAGGTAATAGATCATCTCGACGTCGCGCTTTTCCTGGATGGCGGCGATGGCCTGGCGCACCTGGCTCGATTCGGGGAGCGCGAAGAATTCGGGGTCCATGATGCGCCCGGCCGTGTCGTCCTCGTAGGTGAGGTGGGGGCGCATCTCGGACATCTGCTGGGGATCGACGAGCCGGAGCACTTGCTCTTTCTTGTCTTCCGGCAGGGAGTCGATGACGTAGACCGCGTCATCGACCGCGGCCGAGTCGAGGATCTCGGCGATGACTTCGGGCGGGAGCTTTTCGAGCAGTTCCAGGCGCTGGGGGGCTTCGAGGTCGGAGAGGACGTCGCCGGCGGTGTCCGGGTATTCCTCGGTGACGATCTGGAAGACGTGCAGGCGCTCGGCGGGAGTCAGGCTGCCGAGGAGGACCGGCATGTCGCCGGGGCGCACTTTCGAGAGGAGGCGCGTGATGTCCGCGCGCTTGCCTCGCCGGACCAGCCGGCGCAGAGCCTCGGCCAGCAGCTCATCGGAGCGGGATGTATTGGACGAGGAGACGGCTTCCATGGTTGGGCCGATGCTAGCACCGGTACGCTCCCGTTCGATGGGCCCGTTCGATGGGCTCGTTCGATGGGATAGGATGAAAAGCCTTTCGAAGGAGCCCGAATGCCGCCTGGAGCCGATCCGTTCCTCGTCATCCTTGCCCTGGTTGGAGCCGTGATCGTCGTCTCGGCCCTGCTCTCGGGGCTGATCGAGCGCAGCGGCGTGCCGCAGATGGGAGTGCTCCTGGCCCTGGGCGCCATCCTCGGCCCCTTCGGGCTGGGATTCATCGATACCAGGCTCGATTCGCCCATGCTGCGGGTGGTGTCGATGCTCAGCCTGGCGCTGGTGTTGTTCACCGATGCCCTCTCCCTGAGCCTGCCGGAGATCCGCAGGCATGCCAGGCTCGCGCTCCTGGTGGTGGGACCCGGGACGGTGCTTTCGGCGGTGCTGATCACCGTCGCGGGACATTTTCTCCTCGGCTTGTCCTGGCCGCTGGCGGCGATCCTGGGCGCGGCGCTGGCGTCCACCGATCCGGTGCTGCTGCGCGGCCTGATGCGCCGGCCGGAGCTCCCTTCCTCCACCCGGCTCGCCCTCCGCCTGGAGAGCGGCTTGAACGACGTGGTGCTCCTGCCGATCGTGCTGGTGGCCATGGCGCTCCTGGGCGGCCATGCCCTGGAGGAGCCCGGGGCGGGCTCGCGGATGGCGTTGCAGCTCTTCCTCCTCGGGCCGGGAGCCGGGGTGGCGATCGGCCTTCTCGGCGTGGCGACGCTGGACCTCGTCCGCCGGCGCCTGGGTGTCCGCCGCGATTACGAGTCGCTCTATTCTCTCGGGATCTGCTTCGCGGCTTTCGCGGCGGCCGAGTCGGTCCATGGCAGCGGCTTCCTGGCTGCCTTTGCCGCGGGCATGACCATCTCGATTTTCGACGTGGAGCTCTGCGACTGCTTCCGGGAGTACGGCGAAACAACGGCCGAGCTGGCTCTCCTCTTCACCTTCGTGCTGCTCGGCACCTCGCTGATCTGGACGGGGCTCGGGACGGCCGGCGGCGCCGAGTGGCTGTTCGCGGTGATCTGCCTGCTGGTGCGGCCGCTGGTCCTCCTGATCTCGCTGAAGCCCGCGCACCTCGACCGCCACAGCCTGTTCCTCATTGCCTGGTACGGTCCCCGGGGCTTGAGCTCGCTGCTGCTGGTGCTGCTGGCGGTGTTCGCCCGCACCCCGGGCAGCGTGCGGCTCTTCGAGCTGTGCAGCCTGGTCGTGCTGCTGTCGGTGGTCCTGCACGGTGGATCGCTGATGTTCGCCGGCAGGAAGAAGGGGAGAGAGCCCGCTCCCCTGCCGGCCACTCCGTCCGGCGGCGCTCCGTCCCCGCTCCGGGTGGTTTCGGAGAGTCTGCCGGAGAGCATCGAGATCCCGGAGCTGCAGCGCCTGCAGGCCGCGGGAGAGCCGGTGGCCGTCCTGGACGTGCGGATCCTCCGCTCGCTGGAGTCGAGCGACATGAGGGCGGTGGGCGCCGTCCGCGTGGATCCGGAGCGGCCGGCGCAGGAGGCGGAGCGGCTGAAGCTGCCCAGGGAGGCCTGGCTGATCGCCTTCTGTGCCTGACAGAACGAAGCCACGAGCGCCCGTGTGGCGCTCGACCTCAGGAGGGCAGGCTGGCCGCGGGCGATTGCGCTCAAGGGTGGATGGGAAGCCTGGCAGGAGGCCGGGCTGCCCACGGAGCCCGCGCGGGCGGCGTAGGGGTTTGTCCGGCAGAGCGCCAAAGGCGCGCAGGCATAAAGCCTGGGGTTTCAACCCCAGGAAAGAGCCCACAAACCATTCCAAGTCCCGAAGGGACGCAGGCATCAGCCCCGGGCGGCAGCCCGGGAGCGCGCATCCCCGCCGCGGGGCTCACGCCCCTGGCCCATGCCTGCGCCCTTTCAGGGCTTGGAGAATGTGGGGGAACACCCACCTGGGGTTGAAACCCCAGGCTTTATGCCTGCGCGCCTTTGGCGCTTAGCCCCACCCGCCCCATAGGGAACAGATCTCACCCGAGCAGATACCGCTCGTCATAGGGGATTCCATTCCGCTCGAGCAAGCTCACCAGCTCGTCTCGAAAAGAGACTCGCCGGTGGTGCTCTTCCTGGGACTGGATGTAGATACGAACCTTCTCCGCCAGCGAAGCGCTGACGGAAAAGATCCCGTAGCCCTTCTGCCATTCAAACCGCTCGTGGGCATCTTGCCGTTCGTTGAGCCACTTGGAGGACTTGGCCTTGACCTCCTTTACAACGATAGAGACGGCAACGTCTGTCTTCAACTTGGTCAGTAGATGAACATGGTCGGGTATCCCTCCGATCTCCAAAAGGATTCCTCCTTCAGTGCGAAGAATGCCGCCCATGTATTCGTAAAGGGGTTCACGGATGTCGGCCCGGATCGACAGTTGACGGTTTTTTGTGGAGAAGACAAGGTGGTAGAGAAGGTTCGAAAAGGTCGTGGCCAAATCGGTCTCCTGGACGGTTGAATTTTACGGAGAAGGATAACCCAGGTCGCCGTCCTCCGTGCAGCGCCGAAGGCGCGCAGGCATAAAGCCTGGGGTTTCAACCCCAGGTAAGGGAATGCCCGCATCCCCCGCCGCGGGGCTCGCGCCCCTGGCCCATGCCTGCGCCCTTTTCAGGGCTCGGAAACATTGGGGGGATGCCTCCTGGGGTTGAAACCCCAGGCTTTATGCCTGCGCGCCTTTGGCGCTTCGGAGGATGGGCGGCGAGTTAGTCTGTGTCTACATCCACGTCGCGGTCGAGCGTGGCTAGGACGGACCGGTCTTCCCGCCAGCCGGGCTCGACGCGGACGAAGAGCTCCAGGTAGACGTGGCGCTCCAGGAACTCTTCGAGGTCGACCCGGGATGCGATGCCGATGTTCTTGATCATGTCTCCCTGGCGGCCCACCACGATCTTCTTCTGGCCTTCGCGCTCCACCAGGATCGTGGCGTAGATCCGGATGATGTTCTTCTCTTCGTCGTCTTCCCAGCGCTCGATGATCACGGCCGTGGAAAACGGCAGCTCTTCACTCGTCAGCTCCAGGACTTTCTCCCGGATGCGCTCTCCCACGAGGAAACGCTCCGGATGGATCGTCAGCAGCTCGGGGTCGTAGATCGGCTCCCCCTCGGGCAGCAGGTTCCAGAGGACGTCGAGCAGACGGTCGCAGTTGTCGCCGGTCTTGGCGCTGACCGGGACGATCTCTTCGAAGAGACGGGTCTCGGAGTAGTGGGCCATCCGGGGAAGAAGGTCCGTCTTCTTCACCCGGTCCACCTTGTTGAGGATCAGGACGCGCTTGCTGCCCTCCACCTTCCCCACCAGGTCGAGCATGTAGGCGTCGCCCCCGCCGGTGCGCTCGGAGACGTCCACCAGGAGGCAGAGGACGTCCGCGTCGTTCATGGCGTCGACGGCGTACCTCACCATCTGGCGGTTCAGGCGGTGGAGCGGCTTGTGGATGCCGGGCGTATCGTGAAAGACCATCTGGCCGCGCTCGTCCGACAGGATGCCCACCAGCCGGTGGCGCGTGGTCTGCGGCTTGTTCGAGACGATTGCCACCTTCTCGCCGAGCAGGAGGTTCATCAGGGTCGACTTGCCCGCGTTGGGGCGGCCTACGAAAGCAACGGTCCCAGATTTGGCCATCAGACGCTCATCTCCTCTCCAGCTGCCTGGGGAGCGGGGATCCTCTCCACCCGCACGGTCTGAATGCGGCGGTCCGCCACGGCTTCGACCGTGAAGCGCAGACCGTAATCGTCCACGCTCTCACCTACCAGCGGCACGTGGCCGAGGGCACTGAAGATCAGGCCCGCCACCGTCTCGTACTCCGGGTCTTCGATGTCGACTTCGAACAGCTCGTCCAGCAGGTCGATGTGGGCCCGGCCGTCCAGGCGGTAGCCGCCGCCTTCGAGCGGCTCCAGCTCGGCGGCGAGCGCCTCGTGCTCGTCCATGATCTCGCCCACGATCTCCTCGATCAGATCCTCGACCGTCACGAGGCCGGCCGTGCCGCCGTACTCGTCCACCACGATCGCAACCTGCTGGAAGCGTGCCTGAAGCTCTTTGAGCAGCTCGCCGAGCGGCTTGGTCTCGGGGATGAAGAGCGGCGGCTTGATCAGCTCCTGCGCCGGCGTGGGATCAGCCAGGCGCGAGGCGCGCAGCACGTCCCGGATGTGCAGGATGCCCACGATGTTGTCGATCGAGTCCTGGTAGAGCGGGATGCGCGAGTGGCCGGATTCGATGAAACGCTCGGCCAGGACTTCCATCGGCGAGTCCACCGAGGCGCAGATCATGTCGATGCGCGGGGTCATGACGCTCCGCACCAGCGTGTCGCGGAAGTCCACGATGCTCCAAAGCATCTCCCCCTGCTCCGGCTCCAGGATGCCTTCGCGCGTGCCCACGTCGATGAAGGCTTCGATCTCTTCATCCGTGGCCGACTCCTCTTCCGTTCCATCCTCGCGGCGGTCGCGCTCCAGCGAGACGTTGGGGACCAGGGGCGTCAGCAGCGTGAGCACCGGGGAGAGGACCAACAGGACGGCTCGGTAGACGCGGGTGAGGGCCCGCAGGGCGCGCTCGGGGTCGTGCCCCACGAGCGCCCGGTTCGCCATCTCGATGCCTGCCACGATCAGGAGGATCACCCCGAGCGACCAGAGCGCCGGACGCGCCCTCTCGAAGCGGGCCAGCATCTCCGCCATGGCCACATAGAGTCCGATCGGGGCCAGCCGGGCCGTCAGCGAGAGGATGAAGCGGAAGAGCACGAAGCGGTGCGGCGAGTCGTAGAGGTGGCGCAGGCGGCCCCCCGCCTCTTCGGCCCAGTGGCGGAGGCGGATCGGACCGCTCCGCTCGAGCAGCGCCGAGAGCACCGAGGCGACCGCGGCGGTAGGCAGCAGGAGGGCGAAGCTCCAGGCGAAGAGCGCGAGGGGGAGCGTGTTTTCGATGGTCTCAGGCATGGTCTTTGCCGATCCAGGTCCGTCGCAGACGGCGCTCGAGGCGCTCCATCTCTCCCTGATCGGCCTCGTGATCGTAGCCCAGGCAGTGCAGAAGGCCGTGCAGCAGGAGCACCTTGAGCTCCCGCTCGGCCGGATGGCCGAGGTCTTCCGCCTGCCGGCGGGCAGTGGGTACTGAGATCAGGACGTCACCCAGGTGACGGCTGCCGTCGGGTGTGGGGCTACCCGGGAAGGAGAGCACGTCCGTGGGCTTGTCCTTTCCCCGGTAGTCCCGGTTCATCCGGTGCACTTCGCGGTCGCTTGCGAAGCGCACCCCGAGGCTCGCCGGGCCCTCCACCAGGGAGGCGGTCAACCGTTCCAGCCATGGGCGGAGACGGCGCGCTCCGGCCTCGGGGTAGCGGTTGGGGTTCTGCAGGACGATCTCGACCATCCAGTCACGAAGCCCGCACGGCGGCTCCCGCCTCTCCTCCGGCATCCGCAGCCGGGACCCGCCTTCTCGATCCCGCGTTGAAGTCGAAGCCGGGATAGTCGATCCGCTGGTGGAAGATGTTGGCGAGCACCCGCAGGAAGGTGTCGGAGACGGTGCGCAGGTCCGAGAGCGTCAGGTCGGTGTGCTCGAGCTGCCCGTCCTTGAGGATGTCCTCGAGGATGGTCTGGATCAGCCCGCGGATCTTGGCCGGGGCCGGCTCGGCCAGGGTGCGGCTGGCAGCTTCCACCGCGTCCGCGAGCATGAGGACGCCCATGACCTTGTTCTGCGGCTTGGGCCCGGGGTAGCGGTACTTGTCCTCGGTCACCTCGACGGCCTCGGGGTCCTTTTGCTCCATGGCCCGGTGGTAGAAGTACTTGATCAGCCGGGTGCCATGGTGCTGCGAGATGGCATCCTGGATCACCTGCGGCAGGCCATTCTCGCGCGCCAGCTCGAGCCCGTCCTTGACGTGGTTGAGCAGGATCAGCGCGCTCATGGAGGGCAGCAGCTTGTCGTGCCGGTTCTGCCCGCCGCGCTGGTTCTCCACGAAGTACTCGGGCCGCAGGACCTTGCCCACGTCGTGGTAGAGCCCCGCGGAGTAGGCGAGCACCGGGTCGGCCCCGATCGCCTCGCATCCTTCCTTGGCCAGGTTTGCCACCATCAGCGAGTGCTGGAAGGTGCCGGGCGCCTCGAATGCCAGCCGGCGCAGCAGCGGCAGGTTGGTGTTGGCCAGCTCGACCAGCTTGATGTCCGTGGTGATGGCGAGCAGCGATTCCAGGATCGGCACCGCGAAGCTCGCGACCGCCGTCACCAGCAGGCCGCCCACGAAGGCGCAGAGCAGGTCGAAGCCGATGAACATCCAGCCGCGCTCCACGGACCCGAGCGCGGTCAGGATCAGCACCATGAGGACGTTGATCACCGCTACCACCAACCCCACGCGCACCATGACCAGCCTCTGGCGGAACTGGAAGCGGTCGAGGGCATGGATGGCTGCGAGCGAGCCGGCGAAGCCGTAGAAGATGACCCACTGCCCGTCGCCGTCCACCGCCAGGCGGCTCGCCAGGATCGAGACCAGGATGGAGAGCACCAGCGCCGCATGGCGCCCGAGAAGAAGAGCCGCGAGGAGCGCCAGCGAGGCGAGCGGGACCGCGTAGGCATAGCTCCGCGCCGAGTTGAGCGGTTCGGCGTCAAACGCGCCCGAGAGCGCGCCGGCCACCAGGAAGCAGAACTTCGCCCCCAGGAGCGAGCCCAGGAGGAGGAGCAAGCTCTCGCCGAAGACTCGCCGTGGGCCATGGTCCGCAACCTTCTCCCGCGACAGAGCCAGCCAGACTACTGCGGCGGTGAGCGCCAGCAGGAAGAACGTGGCGGCGAGCGGCGGCACCTGCAGGCGGAGCTGGCGCTCGCCGCGCATCTGGGCGATGACCCGGGAGTCGGCGGCGTCAACCACGTCCCCCTTGCGCACGATCACCTGGCCCTTGCGGATCTGGTTGAAGACCCTCCCGGCCCCGGCGGCAGCGGTCTCGCTCCGGTCGAGCGTCTCGCTGCGGTTGGGGAGCAGGTTGATGGTCAGGTTGTCGAACAGCAGGTCGGCCAGGAGGCTGCGCTCGCGGCTCGTGTAGCCGCTCCAGTCTCCGATCTCGGAGTCGAGGAACTCCCGCGCCTCGCCGGGGTAGCCCAGGTGGTCGAAGAGGTCGAAGTGAACTTCCTCGGTTCCCCCCGCCTCCGACGCAGAACCTCCCGAGCCGAGCTTGCGCAGCGAGACGCCGCGCATCCGGTTTTCCAGGAGCAGGGCCTTGTTGCTCACCACGCCCCGGCGCAGGGCGCGGGTGGCCACAGAGCGCAGGCGCTCCTCCAACTGCGGCGAGAACCTCTTGCGCACCAGCAGCTCGGCCTGATCGTCCGAGAGCCGGAGCTGCTCGGGGCGGATCTCCCTGAGGAGATCCTGGGCCGTCAAGGAAGGGGCGGGGGCCGGAGATTCCGTGCTTCCTGCTTCGGCCGGCGCGCTGCGGGCGAGGAGCCGCCGGCCGCGGACGAAGATCTGCTCGATGCGGCCGTCGAGGTCATCGACGGCGCCCAGGTCCAGGTCGTAGACCGGCAGGACGCCTTCGCGGGCCTGCTGCTGCTTGGTGCGGGTGGCGTCCTCATCCCAGACCAGGAGGTCGCGGGAGGCCACGTAGTCCCGGGGGGCGATGGCGCCCGGGGTAGCCCGCGGCGAGAACAGGAAGGCGCCCGGCATCAAAGTCCAGGTGCCGACGATCAGGAAGAGCGCCACCCAGAGGGATGGCGTCTCCAGAGCCCGCTGCCAGGGCCGTTTCTCCTGGAGCCGCCGCCTCAGGCGGAAGGTGCCCGTCTGGAGAAGGTCGATCCGGGACGGGCGTTTCGGGGCAGGGCTCGACATTTTCGGTTCCGGCGGTTCCGGCGGAGCTAGGAGGAGGAGGCCGCCGCTACCGGTATTGCCGGCACGGCTGCCTTCTCCCGTTCTCGGTCGGCTTTCAGCTTGTCGAACGAGTCGTACGCAGTCACGATCTTCTGGACGAGGGCGTGGCGGACCACATCCCGCTGGTCGAAGAAGAAGAACTTGATCCCCTGAACGCCGTTGAGCACCTCCTGCGCCTCGCGCAGGCCCGACATCCGGCCCTGCGGCAGGTCGACCTGGGTGATGTCGCCGTTGATCACCGCCTTGGAGTTGAAGCCGATCCGGGTGAGGAACATCTTCATCTGCTCGGTGGTGGTGTTCTGCGCCTCGTCCAGGATGATGAAGCTGTCGTTCAGGGTCCGGCCGCGCATGAAGGCGATGGGGGCGACCTCGATGATGCCCCGCTCGAGCATGCGTCCGACCTTTTCATAGCCGATGATGTCGTGCAGGGCGTCGTGGAGCGGCCGCAGGTAGGGGTTGACCTTCTCCGCCAGGTCGCCGGGGAGGAAGCCGAGCTTCTCTCCGGCCTCGACCGCGGGGCGGGCCAGGATGATGCGTCGCACCCGCTTCTCCAGCAGGTAGGCGGCGGCCATGGCCACGGCGAGGTAGGTCTTGCCCGTGCCCGCCGGACCGATGGAGATGACGATGTCGTAGTCGATCATCGACTGCATGTAGAGCTGCTGCTTGAAGGTGCGCGGGGTCACCATCCGCCGCACGACGGCCAGCATGCCGTCGGGGAGGAAGAAGTCGACCAGCGAGGATTCAGGGGCCTCGGCGATCACGCGGATGGCGGTCTGCACCTCGCCGGGCTTGAAGCGGTAGCCCTTCTCGGTCACCGCGTTGAGGCCGGCGAAGAGGCGCTCGGCCGCCTCGACGCGCTCGGGCTCGCCCTGGATGTGCAGCTCGTTGCCGCGGGCGGTCACCGTCACCTCGAAGGTGCGCTCGACGCGCCTCAGGTTTTCGTCATGGGTGCCGAAGACGGTATCCAGCCCCTCTTCGGCGAGAGTCACTTGCGTCATGTTTGGGTTTCTTCTGGGAACACGTTTGTAAATAAGGAGGCCGCCGCAAGCGGCGGCCTCGGAAGCGCCAAGTCTAGCAGACCTTATCCGTGCAAACCGCGCACCTACTTCTTGCCGTATTCGTAGAAGCCCCGGCCGCTCTTCCTGCCCAGCCGGCCGGCCGACACCATCTGCTTGAGGAGCGGCGGCGGGGCGAAGCGCTTCTCCCGGTACTCCTCGAACATGATGTTGGCGATGTAGTAGGTCGTGTCCAGGCCCACGTAGTCGAGCAGGGTGAACGGCCCCATGGGGTAGCCGCAGCCGAGCTGCATGCCCTTGTCGATGTCCTCGGGGCTACCAACCCCCTCTTCCAGGGCGCGGATGGCGTCCAGGAGATAGGGGACCAGCAGCCGGTTGACGATGAAGCCCGAGTTGTCGCGGCAGGCGATGGGCTCCTTGCCGAGCGAGCGGACGAACTCGAAAGCCTCGTTGACGGTCTCTTCCGAGGTGATCATGGTGCGCACCACCTCGACCAGCTTCATCACCGGCACCGGATTGAAGAAGTGGAGCCCGACGAAGCGGTCGGGCCGGCGGGTGAACATGGACATTTGGGTGATCGTCAGCGACGAGGTGTTGCTGGCGAAGATGGCACCCTCCTTGACCACTTCGTCGAGGCGGGTGAAGGTCTTACGCTTCTCGTCCAGGTTCTCGACGATGGCCTCGACCACGAGGTCGCAGTCGGCCAGGTCGTCCAGGTCGACCGCGCCGCGCAGGCGGCCGACCGCCTCGTCGCGGGCGGCGGCGTCGAGCTTGCCCTTCTCCACCGCTTTGCCAAGGGAGCCCTGGATCTTGCCCAGCCCCTTGTCCACAAGGTCCTGGCTCACCTCGCGCACCACGGTCTCGTAGCCTGAGCGCGCGGACACCTCGGCGATGCCAGAGCCCATGAGGCCGCAGCCGAGCACACCCACCTTCTTTATGGTCATAACCCCTCCTGTAAGGTCTGTTCAGTGATTTCCCGCCCGCCCCCGTCCAACCGCCGCAACCGGAGCCATCGCGCTCCGGGGACTTCGAATGGCAGCCGCTCCGCCCATTCCACCACCTTGACGCCCCGTCCCGCCAGCAGCTCTTCAAGTCCCAGGGCGGGCACCTCCGGCGGATCGAGGCGGTAGAGGTCCACGTGGACGAGCCGTCCGCTGCTCCCTTGATGCTCGCGGATCAGGGTGAACGTCGGCGATTGAACTTCCCGCGGCCCGATGCCCAGACCGCGGGCGATCCCCTGGGCCAGCACGGTCTTGCCGCTCCCCAGGTCGCCCGAGAGGAGGAGCACGCCGTCCGGCGCCAGCTCCGCCGCCAGGGAGGCGCCGAGGTCGCGGGTTTCTTCTTCGGTGCGGGTAGTCCAGCGGATCATCTACTCCTGCCCGCCCTCCTCCAGCTCCAGGAACGCCGCCGGCAGGTACGTCAGCAGGTCACCAGCCGCCAGCGCGGCTTCGCCGGTCCGGGCGGCGGCGAGGTCGCCGGCGAGGCCGTGAAGATAAACCCCCAGGCGCGCCGCGTCCAGTGCGCCGAGCCCCTGGGCCAACAAACCGGCGATCAGGCCGGTCAGCACGTCGCCGGTTCCGCCGCTCGCCATGCCCGGGTTGCCCGTGGTATTCACGTGCACCTCGCCTCCCGGCGTGGCCACCAGGGTCCGGTAACCCTTGAGGACTACGACCGCCTCGGCCTCGGCCGCCGCCCGGCGCGCCGCGGCGATACGGTCGCCCTGTACCTCGGAGGTCGAGATGCCCAGCAACCGTCCCAGCTCCCCAGGGTGAGGGGTGAGCACGGTCTCCGCGCTGCGGCCGGCCAGCTCGGCGGCGCGGCCAGCAAAGGCGTTGATTCCGTCGGCATCCAAAACCAGAGGCAGCGAGACCTCCAAGGCGATCCGGCGGACGGCTGCGACGGTCTCGTCCTCCTGCCCCAGGCCGGGTCCCATGGCGAGGACCGATTTCCCCTCGATCGCTTCCAGGACCCGGTCCAGGGAGCGAAGGGGGAGGGTCATGGACTCGATCGATCCAAGGTCTACCACGTTGAGGATCGATTCCGGCACGGCCACGGTCACCAGCCCCGCCCCGGAGCGGACCGCGGCGCGAGCGGCGAGGATGGCTGCGCCTGCCTTGCCCGGCGAGCCGGCCACGAGCAGGACGTGCCCATAATCCCCCTTGTGCGTACCTGGCTGCCGTTCGGGGAGAAGGCCGGCCAGCTCCTCTCCGACCAGCAGATGGAGAGCCCCACCCTCCTCCTCCGCCTCCTCCACCAATTCCGGTGGAATCCCCAGGTCGGTGACGACCAGCTCCCCGACCGATTCGGAGGCAGGGGGGAAGACATGGGCGATCTTGGGCGCGGCAAAGGTCACGGTGAGGTCGGATTTGATGTGCGGGCCGAGCGGCTCGGATTTGCTG
Organism: uncultured Holophagales bacterium; assembly: GCA_963741305.1. Classification (GTDB taxonomy): domain Bacteria; phylum Acidobacteriota; class Thermoanaerobaculia; order Multivoradales; family UBA5704; genus DATMER01. The sequence goes on from CAVUHL010000003.1 coordinate 3,648,150, forward strand.
CCGTTCAATCCGCTGGGGAGGTCGACCGAGACCCGCGGCACGGGCAGGTCGTTCAGCCCCTGGACGAGGTCGGCGAGCAACCCTTCGAGCGGCTTGGAGAGCCCGGTACCGAAGAGGGCATCCACGATCAGGTCGGCCTCGCGGGCCTCTTCCAGGGCTTCGACCACGCCGTCCTCGTCCGCGACTTCCTGGATGGCGAGGCCCTGACGGCGGCAGATCCCGAGCTGGACCTCGGCGTCGCCGCGCATGCCACGCCGGCCTGCCACGAGGAAGACCTGGACGTCGTAGCCGCGCACGGCCAGGTGGCGCGCGATCGCCAGGCCGTCGCCGCCGTTGTTGCCCGGCCCGCAGAAGATCGCGGCCGACTCGGCCTCTTCATAGATCTCGCCGATCGCGTCCACCACGCCGATGGCGGCGTTCTCCATGAGGACCATGCTGGGGATGCCCAGCTCCTCAATGGCAGTGCGGTCGACCTCGCGCATGGCCTCGGCGCTCAGGATCCTCATGTCGTCCCCTCCTCCAGTCTTTGCCATGCGCGCAGCAGTTCCCGCGTGCGCGGGCATCCCAAGTCATCTGCGGACATACGCGCGGCGAGCCGGCGCAGGTCTTCGGGGGTGTCCACATCCGAAGCTGGGGGGAGCAGCTCCACGGCGAGCCCCAACGACTCACAGCGTTCCAAGGTCGCGGACAAAACACGGTCGGTGCTCCAGGCGATGTCCCTGAAGAGACCAGGGTCAACTGCGTGCGATTGCAGGGCGATCAGGTAATAACCGCCGTCCTCGGCCGGCCCGAGCACCACCTCGGCCCCCTTCTCCAGCCTCTCGAACGCCTCGTGAATGAGCGCGAGCGGCAGGGTGGGGTGGTCGCTCCCCAGGGCCATGACCGAAGAACCGTCCCGGGCGCCTTCGGAGAGCGCCCGGTAGAGCCGCTCACCAAGGTCGTCTCCCTGCTGGCGAACGCCGGGGACCCGGCCGGCGGGCATCTCGTCCTGTTCATCCAGGGCCCAGGCCAGTTGCAGCTCGAAATCGCCCTCCCGCAGCCGGTCGACCAGATCCTCGAGGAATGCCGCATGCAGCGCCGCGGCCTCGGCAGCGGTAAGATCCCCGATCAGGCGAGTCTTGACCCGGCCCTCGCGGGCCGGCTTGGTGAACAGAAGCAGGCGGCGGCGCAGCACGAGGCGGGATTGTAGCCCAGGCAAACCCGGGAGGGCGGGTGGAGCCGCCCCCGGAGGGGGCGATACCCGTCTAGCCTGGGGTTTCAACCCCAGGCTGATGCGGCGCCGGCACTCCGCCTGGGGTTGAAACCCCAGGCTAGACGGGTACAGCCCTTCCCAGGGCTGGGAGTAAGCTGATGATGCCCCTCCTCACCCTTTTGACCGACTTCGGGACCTCCGACTACTACGTGGCCGCGGTAAAAGGCACGGTCCTCCGCCTCGCCCCCGGCAGTCAGATCGTCGACATCTCCCACGAGGTCCCCTCGGGCGACATCGCCACGGGCGCCTTCTTGCTCTCCGCTTCGGTCCCCTGGTTCCCGGAGGGGACGGTCCATCTTGCGGTGGTGGACCCGGGGGTGGGCAGCCACCGCCGCATCCTGGTTGCTCGGACCGGCACTGGCTGGCTGGTCCTGCCCGACAACGGCCTCCTCACCCTCCTTCACTTCAGTGGGGCGGTGCGATCCATCCGCTCGGTCGAGAAAACAGACCTTTTCCTGTCAGGTCCGGGGCAGACTTTCCATGGCCGCGACCGCTTTGCGCCCGTGGCGGCATGGTTGTTGCGGAGAGAACGCTCGGAGGCGCTCGGGCCGGAGATCTCCGACCCGGTGCTGCTTCCGCTGGAGAGGCCGAGGCGCGAGCCCGGCTTCGTCTCCGGCCAGGTGGTACACGTGGACCGGTACGGAAACCTGATCACCGACATCCCGGCCGGCTGGCTCCCGGAGGGACCCTGCCGAGCCGAGGTGGCGGGCCGCTTCGTGACCGTCCGCGCGGGGCACTATGCGGAGATCCCGGACGGAGAAGCAGCCATGATCCCCGGCTCTCTCGGCACGATCGAGCTCTCAATCAAGGGAGACGATCTGGCCCGCAGGTGGATCGTGGAACGAGGCGCTTCCGTTCGGATCACGTGGGCGTGACGAAACGGTGACAGTCTTTCCGGCCCAGGCTAGAATATCTCGTTGGAGAGCGGTCTGCGTTGGAGAGCGCGGTGCCCGATTGATCTTTGGAAGGAGAGAGTGGAGATGAGCAAGTGGGAGTACAAGATCATCAACATCCGGAGTGAGAACTACCGCCTCGATCCCAATTCCGTCACACAACTGAATCAATTGGGAGAGGATGGGTGGGAGCTGGTTTCCATCACGTCCGTCAACTTCAAGACCGGCGCGACGGACAACATCGCAATGGTATTCAAGCGCCCCGCCCAGGGCCAGGGATAGACCCACCCGCCACCTGCGAGAGGGGCCCGGCTCCCAGAGGGGGGCAAGGCTCCTCTTATACCTGCCTGCCTTACCTCTGAATAGCCTCGGCAATTATCTTTTCAGCTTACGCTGCTTGGACTTGCGGCGGCGCAGCGCGAGCGCGAGCCCGGCGGCACCGCCGGCGAGAAGGAAGAGGACGTGCTTCTTCTTGGGCAGGATGCCGACCTCGGTTTCCACCGCGGTACGCACCTGGGTCAGGGCGCGCTCGGCGTCGCGCCGGGCCTCCTCGACCCGGAGCTGCGCCTCGCGCTGCGCCTCTCCGATCCGCAACTCGGCCTGCCGCCGCGCCTTCTCCAGGTCGCTGCTCATGAAAGCTCCTCCCGTTCCATGTCAACCGTCACCGCCCCTGGGATGTCCATCGCCTTGCCCTGGGCCAGCAACCCGTTCTGCCACCAGTCGAGGTGGTCGTCGACGTGGCGCTTCACACTGTCCACGGGGTTTTCCACCAGTTTGAGACGGCGGAGGCCGAGCATGATCAGGACGCCCATGATCCCGGCGAACACCAGGAGCACGATCAGCGCCGCGGCCCAGAGCTCGAGCCAGATCGAGAGGAACGTGACCACGAAGAAGATCAGCAAACCCAGTACCCAGAAGAGCAACAGCACGGCAGCGCCGAGCAGCCCCAGGGCTATCCCCATGTGGCGGCCCGAGGTCTTCAGGTCTGCCTGAAGGGCGGAGGTCTCCGCCCTCACCACCTCGATCAGCGACTCTCCCAGCGATCGGAACAGATCGATCCAGCCCTGCATCCCGCCTCCTCTCGCGTCCCTCATTGTCCTGAGCTGCTCACCTGCGTTCCGACCCGGAGCGTCCTGGCGACGAAGGAGGACTCGCCAGCTACGTCGTCCCGAACCCCCACGGCGACCTTCTGATCTCCCCGCCGCATGAGCAGGTTGACCGAATATGCATAGTGCTTGCCCATGGCGCCCTGCAGGTCCGCGGCCGGGATGCTGATCGGGAGCTGCACCTGCTGGACGTCGGAGACTCCGCCCTTCTCGTCCATGGCCGCGATGTAGAGCCGCAAGCGCGCTTCATGGCTCTGCTCGCGGGGCACGAGCACCACCTTGCCGAGCGGGATCTTGACCACCACCGGCACCAGGAAGTGACCGCCATCCTTCTGCTCGCCCCGGCCGAACTCGATCTCGACGCCGAACGGGTTGTCCTCGAACGGGAAGTTGAGCGCCGCCAGGGTGCCGTCGGTCATCCGCGAGTCGGGGCTCTTGTCGCGGTAGCCCTCGCGGTGGCGGATCTGATACCCCTTCTGCTTCTGCTTCAACTTGACGTCGATCTTGTAGTACCGGCCGTCCCCGTAGTGGGGCGGCGCATAGCCGAGCGAGTAGTAGGTGCCGAAGTCCTGGGCCAGCTTATCGAGGTGGGACCCCACCTGGTTGGCGTTGATGATCGCCACGCCGCCGGTCTTCTCCGCGAGCATCTGCAGGGGGGCCTGCAGGTTGGAGATCTGGATCGAGTCGACGTAGACCCCCTGCCCCGCCGTCTGGTTCTCGGCCGAGATCGAGGAGTAGCTCCGCAAGCCGGCGGCGTCGATGGTGTAGAAGGTGACGCGGTTGGCGTTGGCCGTGGCCGTCAGCTCGGTAATGCGGCGCGAGGTGTCGAACTGCATCGACTCGGTCAGGCCGGTCGTCTGCTCGCCGTACTTGCTCTGTACCGCGTAGTACACGTCCTGGCCGGCGATCATCGGCAGGCCGTCGCTCACGTAGAGGATGGCCTTGCGGCCGGGCATGCCCGCCAGCGAGGTGACCATCTCCTTGAGCGCGTCGATGCTGAAGGAGACGTCGTTGAAGGCCGACTGCGCGTAGCTCCGGGCGTGGCCCTGGGCCTCGGCGGCGCTGCGCGAGTCCTCGATGTTGCGCAGCACGTCGCGGCGCTCCGAATCGTGGTGGACGGCGTGGCCCGAGACCTTCTCCAGCTCGACCAGGGCGTCGTTGACCAGCCCCGGATCGCTGGTGAAGGTGCGCCGCACGTGCAGCGAGCGGTCGTAGCTCACCAGCATCACCTGGTCGTTGCGGTTCAGCTTCTGGCCGAGGAAGGCCCGCAGCTCCTTCATGACCCGGTTGCGGTTGAAAGGGTGGAGGTTGAAGTTGTCGATGTAGACGATGAGGCGGAGGCGCTGGTCCTCCGGCAGCGGCTCGGTCTGGCCCGGCAGGCCTGGCGGGCCTGGCTTCGCCGTCACCGAGGCTGCCGGAACCGGCTCGTCGCCGATCATCTTGGCCTTGCCGCCTTCGACCGCGTAGAAGTTGGTGATCGCCATCTTCTTGCCGTTTTCCAAGATCTCGAAGTCGTCCATCGTCAGGCCCTGGATGCGCTTGCCGCTCTTGTCGGTGACGTAGACGTCCAGGTTGACGACGTTGACGTTGACGACCTCTCCGAGATCCTGGTCCACGACCTGGGGTGGAGCGGACGGCTTTTGTGCCAAGGCGGAGCCTGCCGACAGGAGCAGCAGGCACACGGCGAGGGTTCTTGTGATTTTCTTCATGGCAGGCTCCATCATGGCAGGATACTACGCCTCACCGCGGAGGGACCACGTCGGCCTCGGCCGTGGTGATCTTGCCGCTGACGGGATCGAAAATGGCCAGGAGCAGATGCTGGCCGATCTTGCGCAGCTTGAGCCGGGTTTCGTAGCGCACATGCCCGCCGCTCTCCTTGGGGGGTTCCTTGTCAGTCGTCAGGCGGATCGGGATCACCGGCACCTCGGCGCGGTTGCCCTTCGCGTCCAGGACCGAGACGCGCAGCTCCAACTCGGCCACGTACTTGCCCTCGTACGGCACCAGGGTCATCGAGCTGAGCGGGATGGCGATGGTGACCGGGACCTCGATCTCCCGGCGGCCGCTCGCCACCGGCTTGCCTATCTCCATGGGCATGGAGGCCGCGCCCGGCGGGTTGCCGAAGAGCAGCGCGCTCTCCACGATCATCGAGACCTCCGACTTGCGGGAGAGGTCGAAGTAGTTGTCGCGCGAGCGGACCTCCAGGCCCGGCCGCGTCACCTCGACCCGGATGTCATGGCGCTTGTCGTTGCGCTCGAGCTGGGGCGTGAAACCGAGCCAGTAGTAGGAGCGCGTGTCGGCCTCCGCCGTCTGCAGGGCCTCGCCGCGGCCGCCGTTGATCAGCGCCTTGCCGCCGGTCTCCTTGGCCACGAAGTCGAGCATCGCGTGGATCTCCTGCTCGCGCAGGTTGAGGCCGCCGGAGCGCGGACCCGCGTCCCCCGCGCTCGGGCCGAACGGATCGACTCCCGGCACGTCGACGGTGTAGAGGGTGTAGCCGAGCAGGTTGGCCGTGTCCACGATCGGACGGTAGAGCTCCTCGCCCTGCGGCACGTCGCGGTTCAGGACCGGCCGGTTCGGGTCGTTGAGCACGTAGTCCGCGGGCGAGAAGGGCCAGCCGCCGGAGAGCAGGATCATGACCTTGCGTCCCGGAGGGGCGGCAAAGCCGCGCAGCGTGCCCACCGTGGCCGTGATCGAGCGCTGGATCTGGCTGGAGAGCAGCTCGATGTGGCCGAGCTCCTCCAGATCCAGGCGGTTGGCGAAGGCCGCCCGCGCGTCCACCGTGCCGACCCCGAGCCGGCGGGAGGTCTCGAAGTTGCTGATCTCGGCCATCCTCTGGGTGCCGAAGGACGGCCGGCTCATGGCTTCCTGGAACGCGCGGTGCAGCTCGCGCTCGATGCCTGACCAGTTGCTCAGCATGTCGACCTTCTTGCCGTCGAAGGCGACGATGGCCATGCGGTCCTCGGGGCCGAGGCGGCTGAGGTCTTCCATCAGCTCGCGCAGGACCTCGTTGCGCCGTGCGCCGACCCCGAAGTAGTCGTCGATGAAGACCAGGTAGCTGGTGCCGACCGCGCTGCCAGGCGCCAGAGCGGGCAGCCCCTGGACCGCGGCGCTCTGGCCGGAGCCGGCCTCGCCGGCCGCGATGGCCTGCCCGCCGCGCACCTCGGTGAAGTACTCGATCGGCATGTCCTTGCCGTCGACGCGCAGGCGGAAGTCACCCGGCCCCAGGCCGGTCACCCGGTTGCCCTGGCGGTCGGTGACCACGGCTTCCACGTTGACGACGCGCACGTCGATCTGCTCGCCGAAGATGCTGGAAGGCTCCTCGGGAGCCGGCGGTTGCTGGGCAAAGATTGGCGATATTGGTAAGGCCAAGGCCAGCAAGACCTTGAGTAGACGTAGGGATTTCATCGGAATCCTCCTGGAGCTCGGACGAAAGGGCACCCGCTTCAGACGGGCGCCCCTTGTTGCAACAAATCCTACCAGCCGTTCACTTCCCGGGGAGGTAGCTCACCTCGCTCACGAAGGAGCCGCCGCTCACCGGGTCGCGGAGCTGGAACACGAGCCGCTGCTTGATGCTGCGGAGCTGCACCGTCAGCCGGGAGCGGATCAGGGTGGACCCGTCCGCGCCGAAGGGCAGCGTGAAGCGCAGCGGCATCTGCGGCAGGTCCGAGCGCACCCCGTTGCGATCCAGGGACCCCACGGTGAGGACGAGCTCGGTCTCCCGGCCCTGGACCGGCGCGGGCTCGAGGGCGCCGGGCCGGAACGAGACGAGCACCGGGACCTCGAGGAGGCGCCGCTTGATCCGCTTCGCCTCCCCGAACTCGATCTCGAGCGGGCCCAGGACGCTGCCCGGGCGGGGGCCGAACAGCAGCACGCTCTCGGCCTCCATCTCGGCCAGCTTCGCCGGCGACAGGTCCGAGAAGCCGTTGCGGGCGCGCACGACCAGCCCCGGCCGGCGCATCACCACCTCGATGCGGTGGTGACGGTCGTCGAGCTTCCAGCCGGGAGAGAAGCCGAGCCAGTAGTAGGAGCGGGTGTCCTCCTCGGCGCGCGCCAGGGCATCCAGCCGGGCCCCGTTGAGAGCGGTCCGGCCGCCGGTCGCCCGGGCCATCTGGTTCATGGTGGCGTGGACTCCCAGCTCCCAGCCCGAGGTCGCGATCCCCGAGAGCTTCGCCGCCGGCGCGACCTGCTGGATATCCACGACCGCGCCGGCTTCCATACCGGGCACGTCGATGGGATAGAGGGTGTAGCCGAGGCGGTTGGCCTCCTGGACGACAGGTTCAATGAGCTCGGGCAGCGGCCAGCCGCCGGTGAGCAGAAGCATGGACTTGCGGCCCACCGGCAGCTCGAACCCGCGCAGCGCCGCGGCCGCGGCCGTGGACACCCGCGTAAGCCAGGCGTGTTCCAGGATGGAGATCGCGTCCTGGTCGTCGTGCTTCCCCGGCAAGCCTTTGAAACGATCGAGACCCGCATTGTCCAGAGCCTTGGACATGTCGTCCTCGCCCTCGGTCTCGGGCGCCGCGAAGCCGCGCATGACGTTGAACCGGATTCCGAGAGCAGGACGTTTCCGGGCCTCGGCGAATGCGTTGGCGAGGACTGCCCGGTCGCCTGTCCAGTCAGCGAGCCGGTGCAGCTGGGTACCGTCGAACGCCACCAGGGCCATGCGGTCCCCGGAGCCGAGCCGGTCCAGATCGCGCTCCAACTCCTGGAGCACGAGGTCGCGGTCGGGCGCTATGAGGACGCTCTCGTCGACGAAAACCAGATAGTTCCGCCCCACCGGGCCGGCAGCGGGCGCGGCTACTCCCGATTCAGCGGCCTGAGGGGCGGACAGCGCCACCCCGTCGGCTACCTCGGTGAAGTAGTCGACCGGCACCTCGACACCGTCGACCAGGAGGCGGAAATCCCCGGCCGTGAGCCCGGTCACGAGGTTCCCCTTCCGGTCGGTGACCACGGTCTCGACGTTGACCACGCGCACGTCGATGGACTCGCCGAACGTCTCCTCTTGAGTCTGGGCCGGAACGGCGAGAGGGATCAGAACGGCTGCGAGCAGAAGGACGGCAGGTCTCAGCATAGGTCCCCCATCTTATTCAGCGATTTCTTTCTCGGCCCCGGACAGGAGCAGATCCTCGGTCTCCATCCCCGCCAGGGTCGCGGGCGAGACGTCGGGGAAGCCGTGGCGGGCGCGCACGTCCAGCCCCGGACGGCGGACCTCCAGCTCGATGCGATGGTCGCGGTCGTCAGCCTTCCAGGCCGGCGAGAACCCCAGCAGATAGTAGGACCGGGTGTCCTCCTCGGCCCGTTCCAACGCGGCCAGCCGGTTCGAGGCAAGGGCGGCCTGGCCGCCAGTCGCCTCGGCCAGGGCCAGGAGCGTGTCCTCCGGCACGGCCTCTCTCTCGAGGGCCGGGACATCCACCGGGTAAAGCGTGTAACCGAGGCGGTTGGCGTCCCGGACGAGTTGGAGCGACGGCCCGGCGGGCCAGCCGCCGGAGAGCACGAGCATGGCCTTGCGGCCCGGGGATGGAGAAACGCTGCGCAGGGCCGCGGCCGCCGCGTCAGCCACCCACATCGAGGACCGGGTCAGGCTCTCCCGGGCCGGGCGCTTGCGGGCTTCGGCCAGGGCGGCGGCGAGCGTCCCGCGGTCGCCCGTCCAATCCGCCAGGGGATGAAGCCGCTCGCCGTCGAAGGACACGATCGCCATCCGGTCATCGGGGCCGAGGCGGTCCAGGTCGCGCTCGATCTCCCAGAGCACGAGATCGCGCTGCACCGCGATCGAGAGGCTGTCGTCGACGAAGACCAGGTAGCTCCGCCCCATCTTCCCTTCGGCGACCTCGGTGAAGCGCTCGACCGGCACCTCGATGCCATCCACGAGGAGGAGGAAGTCGCCGGCCGAGAGGCCGCGCACGCGGTTCCCCTCGCGGTCGGTCACCACCGCCTCCACGTCGACCTGCGCCAAGGCCGGCAGGGCAACGATCAACAGGACGAGCAGCACGGAACAACGTTTCATGACCTGACCTCCTTCTTCCAGGGAACGCTATAGAGCAAGGCGGGTGCCTGGCCATTGTACGGGGAAATAGGATGCGCATCGTCCTCCGGGGAGGACGAATCCGTGCATCACCCGTCCTCACTCGTAGCGGAGAGCTTCGATGGGGTCTTGACGGGCGGCCTTGACCGCGGGCCAGAGGCCGGCCACGAGGCCCACGGTCGTGGAGACGCCGAAACCGAGGACGACGGACCAGAGCGGGGCCGCGGCCTGGAAGTTGAAGGCGACCCGGGCGAGGAGCGCGACGCCCAGACCGATGGCGATGCCCAGCAGGCCGCCCACGCCGGTGAGGGTCACCGCCTCGGCGAGGAACTGGATGGCGATGTCCCTCCTCGTGCCGCCCAACGCCTTGCGCAGCCCGATCTCGCGCGTCCTCTGGGTGACGTTGACCAGCATGATGTTCATCACGCCGACCCCGCCCACCAGCAAGGAAATGCCGGCAATCACGATCATCACCAGCGAGATGCCGCCCGTGATCTGGCGGAAGTTGTTGAGCATGCCCATGCTCGTGAACGTCGCGAAGTCGTTCTCCTGGTTGAAGCGGAGCTTGCGGCGGGTGCGCAGGATCGCAGTCTCCTGGTCGATCAGGGCGTCGACGTCCTCGGGCCGCCGCGGCACGGTGGCGATGTGCAGGGTGTCGCCGCCGCCGTCGCGCACCTGGGGGTACTGGTCGTCGAAGGTCGAGAGCGGCATGAACAGGTTGTTGTCGTTGCTCCCGCCGAGGAAGCTGCCCTTGCGGGCGATCAGCCCGATGACCTGAAAACCGCGGCCGTCGATCGTGATCGAGCGGCCGATCGGGTCCTGCATCGGGAAGAGCGCGTCGGCCACGTCGGCACCGAGCACGGTCACCCTGGCCGCGTGCCGCACGTCAGCGTCGATGAAGAACCGGCCGTCCTCGATGATCGAGTTGTTGGCGTCCGTGTATGCCGGGGTCACCCCCGCAATGGTCGGGCTGTTGGCGATCCGGGCGCCGGCCTGCACTTCGCCCGAGGTGTAGAGGTAGCGCTCGGGAGAAACTGCCGCCGCGAGCGTCGCCAGCCGCCGGAGCGCCTCCGCGTCCTCCAGGGTGAGGTCGCGGCGGTTGCGCTCCTCCTCGGGCACGTCGCCCGGCCCGCCGAAGCGCGGCTCGTACTTCTGGAACTGCACGAGGTGGGTGCCGAAGCGGGAGAAGGCCTGGGTCACCGAGCGGTCGAAGCCGGTCACGAAGGAGACCATCATGATGACCGTGGCCACACCCGCGACCACACCGAGCAGGGTCAGGAAAGAGCGCATCTTCTGCGCCTTCATTGCCACCAGCGCGAAACGGACGTTCTCCGTCCACGAGAGCCGAAATCCGGTCCTCGAGCCAGCCATCACTCGGCCCTCAGCGCATCGACCGGCAGGAGCCGGGAAGCGTGGACGGCCGGCCAGTAGCCCGCGGTGAGCCCCACGAGGACGGACAGGCCGAGCCCCAGCGTGGCGATGCCCGGCGTGATGTTCGCCGGGAAGTTGGCGAGGCGGTCCACTGCCAGAGCGATCAGGCCACCACCCATCACGCCCACGGCGCCGCCGAGCAGGGAGAGCATCGCCGCCTCCAGGAGGAACTGGCGGCGGACGTCCCGCTGGCGGGCTCCCAGCGCCCGGCGCAGGCCGATCTCCTGCGTGCGCTCGGCCACCGAGACGAGCATGATGTTCATGATCACGATGCCGCCGATGCCCAGCGACACCGAGGCGATGAGGATCGTCAGGGCGAACGCCGCGGTCGAGATCTGGCGCCAGATCTCCTGCAGGTTCTCGGCGGTGACGATCCCGAACGGGTCCGGAGCGCGGAAATCCGTGTGGCGGAGCGCCCGCAGCACTCCTCGCGCCTCGTCCGTCGCGTCCGCCACCCCGTCGACCCCTCCCCGCGCCTGGATCATCAGGTCGATCGTCGCGCGCCGGCCATTGGACTTGCGCCAGGTGTCGATGGGCACCAGCACGATGTTGTCGCGGCTCTGGCCCATCATGCTCCCCTGCTGGGTGAGCAGGCCGACCACCTGGTGAGGGATGTCGTTGACCAGGATCTCGCGGCCGATCGGGTCGAGCTGCGGATACAGCTCGTCCTTGACGTCCCAGCCGATCACGGCCACCGGCTGCGCGATGCGCGCCTCGCTGTCGAGGAAGAACCTTCCCGCCTCGAGGTCCAGGTTCATGAGCTCGCCGTAGTTCGCCGTGGTCCCGTTGACGACGACGTTGGTCATCCGTTTGTCGCGGAACTTGACGGCGCCCCGGCCCTGGATCAGGGCGCCCACCGCCTCGGCCTTGCGCAGCTCCCCGCGCAGCCGCAGGTAGTCGTCCCAATCGACGTCCGGGCGCTTCATCGCGTCGAGGAACTCCTCGCGGCTGCGGATGATGCCGAATTTGCTGACCACGAACACGTCCGGCGCCAGGCCGAACAGCTTGTCCCGCACGAAAAGGTTCAGCCCCGAGATGACCGAGACCACGCCGACCAGGGTCGAGACCCCGATGACGATGCCCAGCAGCGTGAGGAAGCTGCGCAGGGCGTTCGTCCGGATCGCCCGCAGGGACTCGCGGAACAGCTCTCCGAGGTCCATTTCAGCTCGCGGGGGCCTCCGGACGCCGCCCCTCCCCCTTCTTGGGCTTCTCGGGAATGACCGCGTCGCCGGGCTTGATCTCCCGCAGCGCCTTGAAGGGGCCGGTGACGACCGTCTCCCCCCCTTTGAGGCCCTTCACGACCTCGATCGACATGTCGCCGATCAGACCGGTCTCGAGCGGCTGGAAGCGGGTCTTGCCCCCTTTGGCTCCCCCCTCGACGAGATAGACCCCCTCCTGCTCGCTGCGGGCCTCTCCCTGGGCAGCCTTGCCTTCCGCCTCGCGCACCACGAGGGCCTGGAGCGGCACGACGACCGCCTGTCCGCGGAAGCCGGTCAGGATGTCGGCGCGGGCCGACAGGCCGGGCTTGACGTCCGCCGGCGGGTTTTCGACCCGCACCTTGACCAGGAACTTGATCGCCTGGTTGGCGGCGTTGACGAGGGGGCTGCTGCCGACCTCGGCGACCACACCGCGGAAGGTCTGGTTGGGATAGGCGTCGAGGCGCACCCGCGCCTCCTGCCCAAGCTTGACGTTGGGGATCGAAGTCTCGTCCACCTCCAGCTCGGCTTCGACCGCGGACATGTCCGAGATGGTCAGAAGCACGGTGCCCGGGCTGTTCTGGACGCCAATCACCGCCACTTCCCCCTCTTCTACCCGGCGGGCGGTGACGATGCCATCCATAGGCGACCGGATGGTCGTCTTGGCCAGGGTGTCGCGCGCGCCTTCGAGGGAGGCGCCGGCCTGCTGCACGCGGCGCTCGGCGGCCACGACCACGGCCTCGCTGGTGCGCACGGCGATCCGGGCGCGCTCGAGGTCGGCGGCGGGGAGGAGGCCAGCCTTGTAATTGCGCTCGGCGCGGTTGAGGTCGTCCCGTGCCTGGGCGAGCGCGGCGCGGGCCGACTCCACGTCGCCGCGCAGCGCCTGCATGGAAAACTCGTTGCTGCGCGCCGCGGCGCGGGGATTGACCGCGTCGATCTGGAGCAGGAACTGCCCCTTGGTGACCCGGTCCCCCTCCTCCACGGCAAGGCGCGTGATCTGGCCGGGGATCGTGGCGGAGATGTCGACCTTCTTCTGCGCCTGGATCCTGCCATTCGCGCTCACCTTTGCCTGGACGTCCTCGCGTCCCACCGTGGCCATCACCACCTCGGTGGGCTTGGGTCCGCGGCGCGACGCGGCGACGCCGCCGGCCACGGCGAGGATCACGACGATCAGGCCGATCCAAAGCCACTTACGCTTCACAGGAAATGCCCTCGCTGGCCGCCAGAACGAACAGAGGAAAAGGCAAAACGCCCCCCGCGGCGGCCGGTCCGGGGGTCGATGGCTGTTCTACGCGGAAGTCTAGCGGAAGTTGCAGCCCTCAGGTGGTCCAGACGTCTTATCTGGACTCTCCTCAGATCAGGGATCGAGCTCGCCCCTCAGATAGGCGGCCAACTTGGTCTGATCGGCAATCGGCACCACGAGGCCGGCGTTCCAATCCGCTACCAGCAACTCCTCTGCGCGAGGCAGGGACCGGAGCATTTTGCACCACAATCCGACCCCCTCGGCCGAGACGCCGTAGAGCGACAGCCAGACCGGGCCGACGACTCCGCCCTCTCCGACACTTGCGAACATCGCTTCCCCGTCCCCGAGGCCCCAACCGGAGACGGACCGGCACGGCTCCCGGTGTGATCCGTACCCGGTGAAAACCTGGGCGAACCGCGGGACCAACGGCTCCACTGCTGACCGCAACTCCTCCAAGGTGATGCCGAGCGAGGCCAACGGCAACGGGGACTTCCCGCGAAGGTAAATATCCATGAACCCGGCGCCGTCGCTGTGGGCGTCGGCGTGCTCTTCGATGTGGCCCATCTCGGCCAGGCAATGCGCTCGGGCGGCGATGGGCAATACCTCCACCTGGCAGTAGTCGTCCTCGTGGAAGAAGGCTGAATCCATCGGTGGCAGCTCCGCCGCCTAGTCTTGAAGAATTTCCAGGAATGACATTTCAGACCCGCTTTCCGTCTCTACCTGGGCATTATGTCAAGATCACCTCGCTACATCCCAGAAGAAGGCGCCTTCGTAGACATCACCTGCCGTACCATCCACAGCCGTTACCTCCTGCGGCCCGACCCAGGGCTGAACGAGATCGTGCTCGGCGTCCTCGGCCAGGCCCAGCGCCTCCACCCAGTCGAGATCTCGGCCTTCTTTGTCGCCTCAAACCACTACCACCTCCTGGCCTGGGTTCCGGACGCCAAGCGCATGGCTCCCTGCATGGCCATTTTGCGGACTCGTCCTCCGAGGTCGGATACCCGCTCCCCGGTGGTATCCGGCTCAACCCGAGACCCTCGGCGAGCATCTCCGGAAGGTTCGTATGGACCGGAAGCTCTTGCAGGAGCGGGTGGCGGCGGAGCTCGGAGTCTCGGTCACGACGATTGGCAACTGGGAGCACAACCATGTGGGTGTTGCGACCCGCTTCCTGCCCAAGGTACTGGCCTTCCTTGGCTACGACCCGAGTCCGGAGCCGAAGACCCTTCCGGAGCGCATCCGAAGAGCGCGAGAGCGGGAAGGCATCTCGCAGGAGGCCTTGGCCAGGAAGCTTGGTCTCAATGTCTCGACGGTGACCGCCTGGGAGGGTGGCCGCGTGCGGAAGCTCTTCCCCACGGTGAGACGACGGTTCGAGGAGTATGTGCAGGGCGTGTAGAAGGAAACAGCTCCAGGGGATCACCCTCTGGAGCTTCTTTGTTGGTGTCGTCTCTTACCCGCCATAGCTGACTCTGGCCGGGGCGGCGATAAAGGGTGATCGGGAAGCCTTGGGCCGAGCGGGACGACCGCAGCCCAGATGCCCGCCCAGACGCGGTAGGGGTGGCGGGGACCCGAAGGGGGTCCACGCGGGGGATGTGGGAGGATGATCCAGCATCAGCGAGACGTCTTCCGTGCTCGACGAGGGGACCGAGTTGGTTTCCCTTGCCCCTCGGTCTCAAAGACCACGTGCCGCGCCACCGCCAGAAGGAACGCTCGTTGCTGCTCAACAAACTTGTCGATCAGCAGCTCAAGTTTCTTGTAGGTGACCGGCGTCTCTTCTGCACGCTTCCGATCTGCCATCATTCCGCCTTTCTCCCTCGCTCTGCGACCAGGAGCTTTTCGCGCAACGTGTGGTGGTAGAGGGCTACGACGTCGCGCAGGACGCGTTGGAATGCCTCGTCCGTCGCTTCGCTTAAGAGGCCGTGTGCAGCGAGCACAGAAGGCGGGAGCGGCTGTTCCGCCTCACGTGGCGAGCGGAGCTTCTCCTGTTCGCGGTCGAGCAGGTGCATGGTGTAGAAGAACTCGCAAGGTCCGATGCCCAGGATCGTGAGCACCTTCCCCAGGCTCTCCAGTTTCGGTAGCTCTTTTCCGCCCTCATACTTCGAGAGCTGGCTCTTGCCGATCCCCGCTGCCAGGGCGACTGACCCCTGACTTTTCCCGCGCATTTCCCGGATGAGGTAGAGGGCTCTGCCCAGGTTCTCGAACATGGGGCGTCACCTTAGCACCACGCATGCGAGCAGGCCGGGATCGCCTGACACCGAGGGACTCCCTGTACCCGTACCGGGACAGACTGTCAGAGAAAGAAGAGAACGAGGGCGGAGCCGGTCCCCGCCCTTGGAGGACGGGCTATCTGCCCCCGAACGGATCGAGGCTGCCATTAGGCTTTGGCTGGCCGAAGGGATCGAGCGAGCTTCCTTCTCCCTCCCATACGCTCTTCAAGAGTGTCCACGCCTCAGGGAAGGCGTTCCACAGAGAAGTGAAGCTTTGGCGAGCCGAATGGCGCTCCTTGGTCCGGACCTCCTCGGCACTTGCCAGGGGTGGCAGGAGGAGAGTGCCAACCAGGAGAAGCAGCGGCATGCTGCGGACACGAAACGAGCCGGCCATGCAGGGTCTTCCTTTCCACGGGCGAACCTTCTGGTGTCTGGATGGCACCCACGGACGCCCGTGGCATAAAGGTATCCGCAAACGAGGGACAGATCGTACCGCTCAAGGTACAGGCCGTCCGGCATGAGGCTCAGGCGAACCCGTGGGCGCTCACCATCCCAAACTTCGAGCACCTTCCCAAATGCAGGAGAAGTTTTGCCCTTCAACGATATTCTCTAGGAGGCGATGGGAATGAAGGATGCTCACTTGAAAGAAGACGAGATCGACGGGTTGCTGCGGGACAACGAGGAAGTCCGGAATCGGCTCATTCTCCACCACTTGGCAGTCTGCCCAGAGTGCTATGCGGTCGCCGGCTACATCCTGGACCTCTACCTCGACGGCACGGTCGGTATCGAACTCGGAAGCACGGACATCAACCTAGGGCGCTCCAGGAGGGAGGCGCCTGCCCTCTGGGAGGAGCTTTCTCGGCACTCCTTCAAGCGGCAAAAGGCTCTTGTGAAGGACAACTCTCGCTTCGTGAGTTGGGGCTTGGCTGAACTTCTCTGTCGACTCGTCGAAGTGGAGACGCCTCGAGATCCCGGAAAAGCACGCGAGCTCGCCGAGCTTGCCGTCAAGATCGCTTCGCACATCGATGAGTGGGAAGTGGCTGAACCCGATTGGCAGCATGAAATTCATGCGTTCGCTTTGGCGTATCTTGCCAATACGCAGCGGGTACTTGGCGACCTCCTTGCGGCCGCGGAGACGTTTGCCACGGCAGACAAGCTGTGGCAGCCGGCCATTGAGAACGTGGGGAACGTCCTCGGATATGAGCCGCGGTATCTCGCCCTCAAAGCGTCCCTTCGACGAGCCGAACGAAAGTTCCCCGAAGCCTTGAAGCATCTTGAGGAGGCTCTTGCCGCTTCGCCTCGGCCGGAACTGCGTGCCCGGATCCTCATCAGCCGGGCCAAGATCTACGAAGATCAGGGCCGGATTGATGAAGCTATGGAGACTCTTCGGCAGGCAGGGGAAGGTGCGGACGAGGAGGATACCCGATTGCACCTCTGCCTCGCACAGAATCACCTCGACTACCTGAGTAAGGCGGAGCGGTACGTCGAAGCGCAAGCTGTCCTCCCTGACGTTGAGCCCATTGTCGCGCAGCTCGGCAGCGACAGCGATATGCTGCGCTTCAGATGGACGCGAGCGAGGATCGCCCGGGGATTGGGGAGAGTGCCAGAAGCAATTGGGGAGCTTGAAGAAGTCCGACATGGATTTGCTGCCCTGGAGCTGCCCTACGACGCCGCGCTCTGCTCCTTGGAGCTTGCGCACGCGTACGCTGATCGTGGGCAAGCCCAGGAGGCTGTCTCGGTCATCCGGGATGCCCTCACGATTCTCGGCGCCCTCAAGATCGAGCGCGAGCAACTCATGGCGGTTGGCGTCCTCACGCAGGCCGTACAGAAGGGACACGTGACGGTTGAACTCATCTCCCAGGTGCTCGACCACATGAGGCGCGGTGCGGAACCGCTGAGCACCTGAGCCATCCTCTATGGCAATTCGAAAGAACGCAGGAGAAGCGGCGCCTCCGAAGAAGGTTCATATTGGACGAGTGATAGCCATGCTGCGGGAGGCGCTCGACCTGTCGCAGTCGGACCTCTCCCGAGAATCAGGCGTCAAGCGCTCCTCGATTTGCGAGTATGAAGCGGGCACAACCACGCCCGATGCCTCGACCTTGGAGCGGCTCCTTCGGGGGATGAATTTCCAGTGGTCTGCGCTCGACCTCGGCGGGTGGTTTCTCGAACGGCTCTTTTCCGAGTGTGTCTCGGCTGACGCTCTTGGTCCTCGGCCGGCCGCCTCCGTTGCGGACGCGCTTGTCGCCGAGGCGCGGAAGGCGTTCGCCGGCGCAGCCGAGGCCGGGAAAGCCGCTGCCCGTCTTCAAGAGCTGCTCGCATTGGCAGGACAAGGGAAGGTTCCCGGAAGTGCGGGTGAAGAAGCTCCTGAACTCGCTGCGGATAGAGAACCGTCGCTTCCCGATCGGGCTCTTGCTCGGGACATCGTCGGGCGTCTTCGGAGGCTCACACACAGTCAGCAGAGAGAGGAGCTTGAGCAGGCTCCTGCGTGGTGCCGGTGGGCGGTCTGCGAGGCGCTCTGCTACGAAAGCCAGCGGGTCTGCGGGAACAAGCCCGTCCAGGCACTCGCGCTCTCCGAGCTGGCGCTCGCGGCGGCTGATACGGCGGCTGGCGATGAGGCGTGGCGGGAGAAGCTCCGGAGCATCGCTTGGGCTCACATCGGCAACGCCCTCAGGGCCGGTAACGATCTTAAGCAATCCGACCATGCCTTCGTTGAGGCGGAGCGCCACCTGGAGGCGGCAGTGGGTGCCCGAACGGATCTTCTCGAGGAGGGGCTTGTCTTCGCGCTTAAGGCGTCGCTTCGCCGGGCGCAACGCCGCTTCGATGAGTCCGCGGATCTGCTGCGCCGCGCTGCTGCAGTAGCCTCCGGTGAAACGTTCCGGGTGCAGGTGCTCACCAGCCAGGCCAAGCTCTTCGAGGAGCGGGGAGACCTGGAGGAGGCGATTGCGATCCTTGAAGGTGGAAGCGGGATCTCCCTTCCCGAGGAAGACGCCCGAGTCACCCTCTGCATCCGGCACAATCTGGCGGACAACCTCAGCAAGCTCGACCGCTTTCAGGAAGCCGAAGCGCTATTGCCTGAGATCCGCGTGCTGGCCCGCAAAGCGGGAGGGGAACTCGACCGTATCCGCCTCTCGTGGACCGAGGGGCGCGTGGCTGCGGGTCTTGGGAACGTGGGGAAGGGCGTCAAGATGCTCACGAAGGTGCGAGGCGAATTTGTCTCGCACGGATTGGACTACGACACCGCTCTGGTCTCTTTGGAACTCTCCGTGCTCTATGCCTGCCAGGGAAGGATGGAAGAGGTCAAATCCCTGGCCCGACACATGGTCCCGATCTTCAAGTCCAAGGAGATCCACCGGGAGGTCTTGGCGGCGCTCTCGATTTTTCGAGACACGGCCGAGAAAGAGCGGGTCACTGCGGGGTTTGCCCAGGGCATCCTCACCTACTTGCGGAAGGCACGGCATAATCCTGAGCTGCGGTTCAAAAGCGAGGTTTAGCGTCATGATATCAGGTCTATCCCTGCTGCGTCGCCACCCGGCACTGAGGAGGTGAGAAGGGACCTGACCCTGGGCAACCTATAACTCCCTCATGAAATCGCGCCGCTTTTCCCTCTCGATGGCATGTCGGAGAGCCTCAATCCATTTTTCGAGGTAGAACTTGTGATCTAAGAAATCCAGACCCTCAACCAAGGGCAATAATGATTCGATGAATTCCAGTCTCTTTTGGTCGTGAGGTACAGAGCTTCCCCAAATTGCTCCCGACCTTCGCTCAAAGGATAATCGCTCGAAATCCTCTACGCGCTTGTTCCTACTTAGGAAAATGGCGAAAAGTTCCCGCCTCTTCTCGTCTGGGAAGCCGCCTACGACTCCAAAGATGAAGTGAATGAATTCCGGCTGCTCATCTGCTCTCTCTTCAATTAGCCTGCCTGCCAGGCCTGCCTGTCGCTCTACGATGCCCGCCTCTACCTTATCGGCTCGATCTGTTCCGAAAATGATCTCCAAAAAAGACTCAACAAGCATCTCTTTTCTCTGCTGTAGTTCAAACAAAAATTCGATAGCGTCACGCAGTATCCACTCATAATCGTCTCTCTTCCAGAGGAAGCTGAAGTCTCTGGAATCATCTAGTCGATTAAGCCATCTCCTTTCCTGCTCAGTTGCAGTTTCCACGAGCAGGTTTATGTACTCGCGGAGAAAGTTCCTATCGCAGTCAAGTATAAGGCTCAAGACGCGCCCATCGTAATCTGACGTATCATGCGCTCTTCGCGCTGCAAGATACGCCTTCTTGAGAAGTCCAACATTCTCAGGTCCGAAGTAAGAGAGAAGCTCTTCCGCGGTAACAATGTAATGGTTGAACAGAGACCCAAGATGACGGGCAAATCCCAGCTCCTTCTCTGTCTCAGTTCGCGATAGGAGGATCTCGACAACTCGAACTACTGCACGGTCATCAAGTGAAATATACCGCTCCAAGAGCTTGAAACTATTCGGTAGGTCATACGGAGAAGCCGTCCGGTAAAGGTCGTAAAGATCTTCGAGATGAGAGTGATCTACTCTATCAGGTGGGATGCTGCCGAAGAAGGCGAAGAGCCATCTTTGCTTATCCGGGTATTCCTTGCCGCTTATGAAATCGCGCGCCGCGGTAACATCGGTGAACTTTATCAAGGCCGTAGCTACCTGGTACCCGTTGACACCTAGAGGAGCACCCATTTCAAGATACGAGGTGACAACGGGAATATAAACATCAGGCCCTTCGACCTCTAGGATTGTAAATACTGCTTCAATCCCTCGCTGGAGGGCCCAAGAATCGGAAGTGCGCGCGGCCCGTGCGATTTCCACGCATTCGTTAAGCATCTCCTTGTAGTCGTCCACTGAAAAGTCACGTACATAACGACGCAGCTCCTCCTCCTGCCTCTTTTCTGCGCCTTCAATGGAACCTCTCCAATAGCGTTGTAGGTTGAGTAGGGCCGCGAGGTGAGTAAGCCGAGTTGTAAATCCCTCCCTGACCTCCGGATCATATGTGACGCCTTCACGGTCGAGCAGGTCCAGATAATCATGCATCTGAGAAGAATGCTTAAAGTCAGCGGGATCAAGTATATTTCTTAGAAAAGGAATGACAGCTTCGGAATCTTTGCTCAAGATCTCGTGGCCGGAGACTTGGTACCCTGAGCGTGCGAAGTCGCGGAGAAGACTGAGCACTTCTCCCTGTAGTTCAGGCACGCCGTATAGATCGAATACGTGTTGCCAAATACTCTGGCGAAGGTGGTAGAGGTCGGGTGTCGGCGGTAACTCAAAGCTAATCCACGAGACTGACATCTTCTTATGCTTTGTGACCTCGAACTGTATGCGAAGGTAATACGCCGCGATGCTCAAAAAGAGTTTGGCAAAAAGAAGATTATGTCCTCCATCTGCCCGCATCCAGAGGCGATCTATCACTTCTCGCTGAGGGGCGTATTCGACAAGCGAAGACTCGGGCCTAAAGCCGAAGTAGTTCTTTAGGATGCGCAATACATTCCCGACCGAACGGGGACGTTTTGCAAAGGTCTCCAGCACAAGCTCTAGAGCAGTGCTGAAATGGTGGCTTCCATAAAAGACTCCCAAGAGATCGAGAAGAGGGATCTGCTCAAAGGCGCTGGAAGAACTGAAATCGAGAGCTTCTATACTCTCTTCTTCCTCAACAGGCAGCTTCGCAGTTTCCTGACGAATGTGCAGAAGCGTCTCGGTTTGCCTCACGAACCAGAATGCCTGGATCAACGCTATGAGATCCTCCTCTCGTCCCTCCTCCTGCAGTGCCTTCCACTTTCTATCGATATGCGGTCGAAGCTGGTCCTCTACGCGTGCACCGAGGGAATTGATGACAGGATCAAGGGCGTCGATGAAGAGAGAGCGGTAGTGGGGGAAAAACCGATCAAGAAGAAGTGAGAAATCAAGCGCGCCGCCCTTGAAAACAGCGAAATAGAATAGATACGTTGCGAGGACCTGATCGGCGAACTTTGCTACCTCCTGCTCATATAGGTCAAGTAATTCTAGACGGTCGAGCTGCTCGACCATATACCAGAAGGCAGAAGGAGGTATATCGAATGCATCGGCTATCGCAGACATAATCTCATGGTTGGATCGATCAACGACTCTGAAGAAGGCTACGAGGCCAGCAACTTTAATCAGCCTCTCGTCTCCGGTCTCCTCGAGAGATTTGCGAACTGATCCAAAGTACTCGTCGTAAAGTGAGGTGACATCAGCAATGCTGTCGAGCGATTGGTGCTGAATAGCCAACTTGGCAGCCATCATGGCAAGCCGCGGATTGCCACGGGCGATACTGACGATCCGATTTGCGAAGTGGTAGTTCTTTATCCCTTCTTCCTCCGAAATCAGTGTTCTGATTTGCTCGTCTGTGAATGGCTTCAGGGGCTCTTCGTAGCCACCTCCGAAAGGCTTGGCCTGTTCCAATATCCTCTCACGCGCATAATCCCGCACCGTGGCAATGATCTTAACTTGCACCTCGGCAGTCTGATCATGTAGAAGGTGGAGTATATACTCGAATCCACTCAGGCGGTTCGCATCATCCACAAGTATGAGATATTTGCCGGGACGCCTGAAATAGATCTTGAGATCCTGTGACAGGTCTACGCCGCGGTTGAAGACACACCTAACCGTCCAGCCCTCATTTGCCGTGGAGTAGCGATGGGCCACTTCAAGCATGAACCGCGATTTCCCAACGCCCGCACCACCCGTGATAAGCATAAGGTCAGTCGTTTCAAGCGCCGCCAAAGCGCTTTTTATCTCTTCCTCCCTGAAATGGAACCCTGTATCCAGACGGGTGCTGAATGAACTCTTTCCATACTGGGATACAAATTCTTGTGGGGTTACTATCTGTCCACTGTCTACCTCCACATTGAGGAACTCCTTTGCAAGACCCGGGTACTTGTCAAATAGATCGTACGCAATTTTCTCCAAGTCTCTGAATGTTACTGTGACCCCTCTATCTCGGCCCTCCAAGAGAAGAGATAACTCATCTTTCGTATCCAGGGTGTCATTGTAGCAGAGCACCACCTCTTTGGCTTGATCTATAGGTACTCCTGTGTGTGCCTCATCAAAGGACGAATCAAAGTCTCCTTTCAGCTTTCCGGGCAGATTGGACTCCTGCGTAGTGTAATGCGCGAGGGCGAAGGTGCCATCCGGAAGCGTGACGAGAGAGTCAGGAACGCCTTTCTTGGTCTTATCTTTGCCTAGCACCGAGCCGATGGATTTGAGATTTGCATAGCGAGGATTCTGCCGTAGGTAGACGTCGCAGAGCTTCTGGAATCGACCACCATCAATCGACTTCAGCTCCGCTTGAATTTGGTTTATTTTCGACACCTTCTGCCTCCACTAACCTGTTGCGGTGAGTATCATAGAGGGGCACCGATGTCAACTCTCGGCCCCACGGTCCCCGGGGAGGTCGATCGTTGCTCTGAGGGGCTTTTCTTGTGACGCGATACTGCATATCAGTTGCTGGTTGTTCTCCTCAGTGACCACGCTTGAGACACGAAGAAAGGCCCCGCTCTGTATGGAGCCTTTCCCTCTATCTCATCAAACATCCCACCGCTTGAGACACGGTAAAGGCCCTGCTGTAAACAGGGCCTTTACGCTTTGAGTGAGCCTATGACTCGCCTGCATCCTCCGGATGCTCTTTGAGCCAGTCATAGCATTGATGTACAATGTGTCTCAACGCACGAGCAGAACGGGGTCTTGGCTTGCCCTCCATCTTTTGGTGGCTTCGAGATCTGGTTCGAGAGGGTGCACACATAATCTTTCTCGATTCTGACAAGAGTCCAGATCGTGCCTTTTCAAAACACCCCTTGGTTAAGGGGTGTTTTGACTTTCTGGGGAGATCAGAGACACTAAGGACAGCCGGAAACCCGGTATACCTATGTATACCTTCGAACCCATCCGCTCATACTCAGTGCCCGAAGCGGCAAAGATCCTCGGTATCTCTCGTGCTGCCGTCACGAAGCGCATCAAGGCCGGCACCCTCTACGCAGAACGGATCGGTAGGAACTACTCGATCCACGGCACCCATCTGAGTGCGGCACTCAAAACCACATCTTCTTCTCTTGTCGACTCCCCGAATGACAGCGCGTACGAAATATTCCGATCGCTCTTCCCCGATGTTCCTCCAGAACAGATCGAAGAAGCCCATGAGCGTTTCAGCGCATACATTCGACTCATCGCTCGTATATGGGACCGGTTGGAGAAAGAGGGAAGGACTGAAGAAGCGCGCGCCCTGTTGAAAGCGCAGAGGAAGGAGCTACACTAAGATCGGTTACTGATTGCCTTGCCCGGTAACCGCTTGAGACACGGTAAAGGCCCTGCTGTAAACAGGGCCTTTACGCTTTGAGTGAGCCTACTCGCTTGCATCCTTGGGATGTTCTTTGAGCCAGTCGTAAATCTCTTGTACAATGTGTCTCAACGCACGAGCAGAACGGGATCTTGGCTTACGCGCCATCTTCTGGCGGCTTCGAGATCTGGTTCGAGAGGGTGCACCTGACAGAACACCTCTATCCAACGCGAGGAAGCAAAACGGAAGCGAGAGCCCAACTATAACGTTTTTGTCGTCCACCGCTCGGTTCGAAGTGAGCAGTTCAACCTGTTCACGCTTTTCCTCGTCAGATCCCATCTCATGGCCTAACGAAGCGGAGAACGCCAGTTCGAAGATCGCTAGTAGCCTTTCCTTCACCTTCGCCTGGCTTTGGTCCTGAGCGAGCTGTCCTTCCAGTCCGATCTTCTCAAGGAGAAGTGTCCTCTTTCTGTCCTCAAAGGTCTCTTTGTCGAGCGTGCCTTCGAGGTAGGCATCCACAAGGCGATCCTGCCGAGCTTGGATTGCGCCGAGCTGGCATCTCCAGACCTCTCGGACCTCCTCAATATGCTTGTCGTGGTCGTGCAGGAGGTTCTCGGCGTATGCCAAGAGTCTCTCCCGATCGTGCTGAGGGTAGGAAAGCGAGCTGACTGCTCCGATGATGGCTTGCTCGACCGCCTCTTCGCGGACGCATGGCCGGGCGCAGCCACGGGTGTGGCAGCGGTAGTAGACGTGGCCTTTCTGCCGCTCGGGAGTGAGGAAGTGGTTGCAGTGGGTGCAGCGGAACATCCGACGATAGATGAAGGAGTGTCGCTTCACTTTCTGCTGCACCTTCCCTTGGAGCCTCCGCTGCACTTGGTCGAAGAGCGCTTTTGAGATGAGAGGCTCGTGCACGCCTTTGTGAACCGGGCCGCCGATTTTCCTGTGAGCGATGAGCCCGATGTAGAAGGGGTTGTTGAGGAGCATCGAGAGTCCGCTCTTGGTGATGCGCCCGCCTCGTGTATTCCGAAGCCCTCGTTGATGGAGTTCGTCGCAGAGAGTTCGGAGGGTGTAGTGCCCGCTCGCATAGAGCTGAAATGCCTCCCGAACCAGAGGCCCCTTGATCGGGCAGATGGTTTTCTTCTTTCCACCTCGCCCGTTATCGACATAGCCTACGGGCGCCGCCCAGGTGATGAGCCCTTCCCGCAACCTTCCGTCGATGCCCTTGTGAACTTCTTCCCTGAGGTTTCTAATGTAGTCAGCGGCAAACACGGCTTGGATGTCGGCCATGAGACGCCGGCCACGTGTACCAAGCTCAAGGTTCTCGTTGGCATAGTGAACGGAGATTCCTCGGTCTGCAAGATCGCTGATTTCCGCCCAGTCGTAGTAATTTCGAGTAGAGCGGTCGATCTTGTGCATGACCAGGCCCTGCGCCTTGCCAGCGCGGATGAGCTTCACCACTTTGGTAAAGACAGGGCGCCCGCGTTTGGCCGCAGTCTCAACCTCTTCAAACCACTCTACGATCTCAAGGCCTTGCTTCTCTGCATAGCGGAGGATCGCGCTTCGCTGCTCTCCGAGCGATGCCCCTTGTTCCTCCTGCTTCGCGCTTGAGACACGGATGTACGCGAAGCACTGCTTCATGTTTCCGTGTCGTTACTTCTTCTTGTAAAGGATCGACCGGCTTCTATCCTACGGAGTCGGTATTCCTCTGTCAAAGCCTGCAATCGTTCGCGCTCCTGCGGGTCAGCAGCGATACGGTCATATAAGCGGGCGACAAATGCAAAATAGCGCCGCAGATTTTCCTCGGCTTCTGCTTCTTTCTCGGGCGGCAGATCTGGAAATAGATCCTTGATTGTAATCTGAGGATTCGACATAGAGGGAGACGATACGCAGCTCCACCACATCGTGAAAGACATCGCGTCTCTCCTGGCGTAGTGCGCAAGTTCCGTCTTCTTGTTGCGAACCGCTCCGCGCATATCCTGTGGCGCATGACACAAACAAAGTACAACGAGGCGGTCGCTCTGCACCGCCGTCTCTCGGAAACGGAATGGCTCCTTCTGCGGGAAGCTGGCATCCCCGCTGCGGTCGCATACGAGCGTCTGATTGGATGGGACGGCAAGCACATCACCATCCCGGTCTTCTCATACGATCGCAAGGTGCTCTTCTTCGAGCATGCGACGTGGGGAGAGAATGATCTCCTGGAGATCGTGCCACAGAAGAGGGCGGGGGCGGCGCTCTACGGGGTCCATCTCCTACGCTCCGCGCCGGCCCGGGTCATTCTCACCGAGGGGATCTCAGAGAGCCTCGTGCTTGCCGGGCAGTCGTTCGCCGCCCTTTCATCCACGGGTACAGGACGCTCCTTCAAGGAGGAATGGGTGCCGCTCCTGCGTGGCGTGCGAGAGGTCTTCGTGTGCTTCAGACGAAGCGCGGAGAGTCTCAAGCCAGCCGAAGAGATCGCCTCGCTCATCCCGCAGGCGATCGTGGTCCACCTCCCGGAAGAGGTCGGCGAGGGCGGCGGGGTCGGAGACTTCTTTGTTCGTCTCGGCCGCGAACGAATCGATTTCCTCCGGCTCCTTTCACTCGCTGGAAATGAGTGAGGAGCGACGCAAGCGGCCCTCTGCGGGTGCCGTGCTGCCGGACGGCCGCGTCGCCGAGCTGGTGTACCACGAGGACGACGGGACGACCGGCTTCGTCGTGGGGAAGGGCGATGAGTGGGACGAGATGGAATCGGTTGAGGCCGCTGGCGAGACGCTGGTCCCGTTCAGCCCCCAGAACAACCTCCTCGTGCACCGGGTGGTGCTCTTGCCCTCGGAGCCCCTGGAGTACGGCTCCGAGTCGGAGCTGCGCGCCGAAGTCGCCGCATTCATTCACCGGTATGTTGACCTGCCTCCTGAGTTTGCGGCAGTGGGCTGCGAATACGTGGTCTTCACCTGGCTCTATGATCTTTTCAACGAGGTCCCGTACCTGCGCGTCCGCGGCGACTTCGGGAGCGGCAAGTCACGCTTCCTCCTGACCATCGGCTCTCTCTGCTACCTCCCCATCTTCGCCTCAGGTGCCTCCACCATGTCCCCTCTGTTTCGGATCATGGACGTCTTCCGGGGAACGCTGATCCTCGACGAGGGAGACTTCCGTGCGTCAGATGAGAAGGCCGAAATCGTCAAGATGCTCAACAACGGGCATGCCCGTGGCTTTCCCGTGCTGCGGACAGAGCAGACCGCGGCCAAGGAGTTCAATCCGCGGGCGTTCCACGTCTTCGGGCCGAAGGTTTTGGCGACTCGCGGCTTCTTCGACGACCGGGCGCTAGAGAGCCGGTGCATCTCCGAGGTGCTGGGTGGCCGGTCGTTGCGACAGGACATCCCGCTCAACCTCTCGGACGACTTCAAGCACCAGGCCCTCATCCTACGCAACAAGCTCCTCTTGTACCGGATCAGGACCAGGGGAGTTCCCCGCGTGGTCGATACCGAGATCTCCGGCGTGGAGCCGCGCCTCGCGCAGATCTTCCGGCCACTCCTCGCAACTGTCTCCGATCCCTCCTCGCGGGAGCAACTCCTCGAGACCGCCCGGCGGATGGGGGGCGAGCTCCGGGGCGAGCGGCTTGGGAGCATCGAGGGAGAGGTCCTCGAAGTCGTGCGGGATCTCTGGAAGGGAAGCTCCACCGCACTCGGTGTGAAGGAGATCGCCGCAGAGTTCGGCAGGCGACACAGCGAGGAGTACGAATGGAAGGCGACGGCCCGCTGGGTTGGGAACGTGCTGCGGCGCAAGCTCTTCCTCGCAACGCTCAAGAGTAATGGCAACTTCGTGGTTCCACGCTCGGAGGTGCGTAAGCTCCGACACCTCCTGTCGCTGTATGGCCTGGAGGACAGGTCGGGGGATGTTGGGGACGTTGGGGACTTCGCAGTGGGAGAGGAGGCCGCTACATCCTCCTCCACAAGCAATACTTGACATATTAAATATATATGTTAAGGTTAATTGCGATGCCCCCGCATCCAATCGATCATATCCACCATTAGCCAGATATTCGGGACACCACCTGTGGTGTCCCCGGCTCCGCCACTTCATACGTAGCGGAGCCGTTTCTATTTGGCCCCTCTGCACTCCGACATCCCCAACGTCCCCAACATCCTGCGACTTGTGCTCCAAGGCAAGATTCGCCGTCTTTCATCGAACCGTCCCGTGACTACGCTATGACACATGCTAGGAAAAACGCTCACAAACTACCTACGAACGTTCCGACTGCGTGCCGGCCTCTCACAAGACGAGGTGGCAGCGCTTTTGGGCGTCGCAGGTGGGGCCGAGGTGTCGCGACATGAGACGTTTCGGCGCATGCCGAGCCTCGCTACGGCGCTGCGGTACGAGGCGATCTTCGGCGTTCCTGTTCGAGAGCTATTTTCTGGCGAATATCAAAAGGTCGAATTAGCAATCCAAGCGCGAGCACAGGAGCTTTCTGGCCGCATAGCTCTCCCCGGTTCCCAAGGAGCGCAGAAGCGGCAGTTCCTAGCTCGAATCCTTAACCGGTCATGATTACGAATAATACCCCTATAACTCTCGCATTCGATACGACCTCTGGGGGCTTCGCCTTCGCGGTCCTAGAGGGAAGAGAAATACTCATCGATTGGGCATGCAGCCAAGTGAGCAAGGAGAAGCCGCAGGCATGGCACGCGCGCGTGGACAAACTTCTCACGCGGTACCAGCCTGACCTCGTAGTGCTTGCGGATGTCGAGGAGTCGCGTAGAGGGCGATGGGCCAAGCGGTTCACGTTCGACATTGTGTCGCTTGCAAACGCGCACGGTATCGATGTCCGGCGCGTGTCACGGCCCGAGGTCCGCGAGAAGTTTGCCGACTCCGGGACGACGAAGCACGAGATCGCAGTCGCGGTCACCCGCCTGTTTCCCGAGCTTACATCCCGGCTGCCGCGGCAGCGCAAGCCCTGGATGAGCGAGGACAGGCGCATGAGCATTTTCGATGCCGTGTCGTTTGCTCTCGTTGCCCTTTCGAAGTAGCACCTTTCCAGTTCATCCAATCCCCAGAGAAAGGAGGAGGTATGCCCAGAGTGGTTCGCAACTTCTGGGTCGCTGGAGATGTAGACGGCAGAAGAAGCCGGATCTCCGGAGGCCCCCGAGCGCGAGACGGTGGTCTCAGTCTCACGCTCTATCAGAGAAAGGAGGGGGGCGTGGCAGTCGCTCTCAAGGTCGAATGTCACTCCCGCTCCGACGGGACACTTAGCCTTGAAGTAGAGCCAGCCTTGCCCTTCAAGTTTACCCGCGAAGACGGGAAGCTCCGGATCGAAACCAAGCGCTAGGGAAGGAGATTGCGATGTCAGTGAGTACCGTGAAGGACAAGCTGTCGACACTCGCTGATGGGTACGGCTCATCGGTGGAAGAGCTGCTTGAAGAGTATGGCGTGGAGAGCGTCGTCCCGGGTGTCTGCATGAATCCGGATTGTGACTACACGACAGAGTGCGAGCCAGACCAGAGGAAGGGCTGGTGTGATGAATGTGAAACCCCAAGCGTCAGAAGCCTCCTCGTACTTGAAGGGGTTATCTGATGACACTCACGCGGATTCTCTTCGAGCTAGGGCGCGTGGTCGCAACTCCTGGTGCACTGGAAGCACTGGAGAAAGGCGGAGACGATCCGTATGTCTTTCTCGGTCGGCATGTATCCGGTGATTGGGGGACACTGTCTCGGGAGGACAGAGCAGCCAATACGCTTGCCCTGGTGACCGGTGATCGGCTGCTCTCCTCCTATCGAACATCGAAAGGGGTGAAGATCTTGATCATCACTGAAGCTGACCGATCCTCAACCTGTCTTCAGCTGCCTGAAGAGTACTGAATGAGGTTTGTTCTTTACTCGCTCCCACGGTTCGCCGGGGAGCTTTTTGTATGGCAGGACCGGCAAGCGATGCCTGCCCGGCACGCTTCGGCCTCTTGGAGGGATAGATAGTTTCGGACACGATCAATGGATGACTTGTGACAGTGATATCACGTACTTCGCCCGCACCAATCACCGGAACACGGGGATCCCCTTTGGTATCCGACGCGTCGATCGCCGCAACCACATGTACATGATCGGGAAGACCGGGACGGGGAAGTCAACGCTCTTGAAGACTCTCATGCTTCGAGACATCGCGGCGGGTGAAGGCTTCGCGCTCTTCGATCCGCATGGAGACCTTGCGGAAGAAGTGGTGGCGCAGATTCCTGCTTCCAGGCGAGAGGATCTCATCTACCTCAACGTTCCAGATAGATCCTTCATCTGGCACTTCAATCCCTTCGTTGGCATCCCCGAGGAGAACCGTGCGCTTGCAGCGGCGGGGATGGTCGAGGTGTTCAAGAAGCTCTGGCCGGACGAATGGGGGCCACGATTGGAGCATCTCCTGCGCAATGTGGTGTTCATGCTCCTCGAGGTGGGTGATTCGAGCTTCGCGGACATCCCGCGGCTTTTATCGGACAGAGCGTTCAGAGGAGGGTTGGTGAAGAAGGTGTCCAATGCGATGGTGCGGGAGTTCTGGGAGAAGGAGTTCGCCGGATACTCGCCCGCATTCCGCGCCGTGGTCACGGCGCCACTCCTCAACAAGGTGGGCGCCTTCCTCACCGATCCTCTTCTACACTCCATCCTCAGCGGAGCGCAGAGTTCGTTTGATCTCCACCGGATCATGGACGAGGGAAAGATCCTGGTGGTGAACCTCGCCAAGGGAAAGCTCGGGGAGGGACCGGCAGCGCTCCTCGGCTCGCTCTTGGTGTCGCACCTGTCCCTCGCGGCGATGGAGCGGGCCGACCGACCACAGGAGGAGCGCCGCGACTTCTACCTGTACCTCGATGAGTTCCATACCTTCGCCACGCTTACCCTGGCGACCATGCTCTCCGAGTTGCGGAAGTACCGGCTCAACCTCATCCTGGCCCATCAGTACCTCTCCCAGCTTGAGACTGAGATCCGGGATGCGGTCTTCGGGAACGCGGGGACGTTGATCGCCTTCCGAGTCGGAGCCCTGGACGCATCGACGGTGGCCCGGGAGCTGTCACCCACGTTCGAGGCGGACGACCTCCTCTCCCTGCCCAACTTCTCGATCTACCTGCGGCTGATGATCGAGGGGGAGCCGAGCAAGCCGTTTAGTGCGTGGACATGGCTACCCGAATCGCCTGAGTTCTGAGAACTGCTCCCGCGGAAAATTTGGATCTTTGGGCACAACGACCACCACGCTCCCGGACCTAAGGCAACTATCGTGTGGGTCAGTGGGATAATAAATTACTGTGGCTTTCATTGGAGCACGGAGTCCTTCGATATTGCCGTTATCACATTCGCGCGTATAATCCACCTATATGACAAAACGAAGCACGGTCATTACGATCCTTAGCCTCATTGCTTTGCTTGGGATTGTCGCTTATCTTTTTATTCCTTCGACAAGGAAGGATTCGGATACTCCCTCAGATAACGCGGCTCCCATGCTTGCGATTCATCGTCTCGAAACTCTGGGCATCATCCTTCGCCTTCCAAAAGGGTGGAAAATAGAAGAGACCTCGTTACGTAATGCGTTCTCCGTTTCAGACGAAAACGGTCAGCCGATCGGCATAGTCGTCGAGCCCGAGAGTTATTACTATCATAATGCTGCGGCTACCCGCCTGGAGGATTACGCGTCTTCCTATCGAGGATGGAATCTCAGTATTGTCGTCGACAGCTCCGAACCGGCAATGATTGACGGCGAACCGGCCCTGTTTCAGATGTTCCGTGCGGGAGATTCATATATTGATGGCACACTTGATACGACAAGCATCGCGAGCGTCTCCCGATCTTCTCCTCGGTACGTCGTACAACATCCAGAATCAAAGGACTTCATAATAATCGCAGGAAACTCTAGGAAATCGGATACATTGCGATCTATCGTAAAAGACATGCGATTCATAAAAAGGTAGGGCCGACCACGAATGGCCGGCCGTGAAACCGCTACCGACGAGCGGTACTTAGAAATTCGAAGAAGAGTAGAAGCCCGTCGGCGGCACGTTGAGCCTGCAGCCGACCTGATAGTCGGTCAACAGCCTGCCATCGACTTCGATCCCATCGAGCGCGTCGGCATCGATAGTGCTGTCGCCGTTGTACTTGAGCTGGAAGTGCAGATGGGTTCCAGTACTCTGCCCGGTCGACCCCATGTATCCCAGGAAGTCTCCCTGGGACACCTCGTCATCGAGAAGCGAAGCTGCCGAACTCTGGAGGTGCAGGTAGTAGCTCGTCAGCCCACTTCCGTCGTACGGTGAATCGTGATCGATCCGGACGTAGTAACCGTTGAACGAATGTTCTGTTGAGGGGGCTTCGATTACTTTCCCGTCCCCCGCGGCGAGAATCGGCACGTTCGACAAGACCGTTGCGCCGTTCCCGTTGCTCAGGTTGCGTGGTGCGAAGTCGATCGAGTAGTAAGCTTCGTCAACGTCATGGAATGGATCGTTCCCACCGTTGGTACAATCCGCGTCACCGCCCGGCTCGACGGTCAGGTACCAAGCCTCGCCGCCCGGAAGCGGCAGTTTCAGCGAGACCTCGGGAATGTCTTCATCCACCAGCTCCACGTCGTCGAAGTAGACGAAGCCCGAGACATCGCTCTTGATGGCGAGCCCGCGAACTGACGAATCGGATGGGTTCAGGTCCGAAAGCGGGATGAGCACCCGGTACCATGTATGGCTTGCCGCGATCGTGACATAGTCGGACAGCGGCAACCAGGTCGTGAGCATGAAGTGGTCGCCCGTCGTGAGCCCGATCGTGAGATCGTCCTCGTCGATCGAGCCGCTGCTCCGCACCCACAGCGACAGGGCATTCATACCGGCGGTGCTGAAGTTGTCCTGCCGGTACAAATAGATATACCTATCCGACTCGTAGTCCACCTGCAAACCGTAGTCACCATACTTCTCCGTTGGATGGTAGAAGTCCTTGTAGACGGAGAATTGGCCGTCGATGACGCCGGGCTCGACACCCTCACGGTAGAAGGTCTTTCGGTCGAAGGTGCCCTCCTCCCGTTCGTACACGGTGAGCTTCATGTAGCAGGACGCGACCTCGCAGCGGACCCAGAACTCGGCCTTGTTCTCGCCGGTGTTCCACATGTCTTCCTGGAGGTGCGCCCGCTCTCCCAGATCGGGAGTGTGGCGCGACTGGGAGACGACCCGCCGCGTCGTGGAGCCATCGACGTAGACGACGCCCCACAGGTACGGATCGCCGTAGGCCGACACATTGCCGGAGACCGGCCCGCTGGTGAGGGTGTAGACATGCCCCGCCTGCATCCAGCTCGCGGGGATGGCGATCTTGGACGTACCCGTGGTGACGGTGTAGTTGCCTTGGAGCTTCACGGTAACATTGCCTGCCCAGGCGGGCGCAAGCGAGAGGGACAAGAGCACTACTCCTGCGTAGAGGGGCTTCCAACTCATACCGGGCATTACATCTCCTTTCGAGGGTCATGAGTGACCCTCTAAGAAGAAGAGCGTAAAACGGAGGGCAAGAAATCCTTGGTTGGTGGAAGCGAGGAGGCACTTATGGAGCTTCGGCCTTTGGGGCGACCTGAGCCAGCAGCTTGCGGTACTCGGCTGCCTTCTCTGGTTTACTCCATCGCTCGTAAAGAAATACAGACTGTTGAAATGCTCGTTGAAGGCCTCGAAGGCGGGCAGGCCTATCTGGCCAATTCTGCAAATCATTAATCGAGCTAAGCAGTAGTCTTTCCGCGGAACCATAGTCTTTAAACGCTGTTAAGCAAGTAGCAATTTCTATTCGCGCAATTGCCCTACATAGCTCATTTTTAGAAGTTGCTGCTAGACAAATATTTTGCGCCTCGATTGCAAGAGGCTCTGCGGCCTTATACATTGCTTTGCGATTTAAAATTCGTGCCAGATGTGTAAGCGTTTGAGCAACGCGAGGATGACTATCACCAAGCGAGGCGCGACGAATAGCAAGTGCTTGGCGGTAGATATCTTCCGCCTCGGCCAGCTCGCCCTTGTCCGCAAGTACAGATGCCAAGTTTTGCATTTGTGTTGCGATGTCGGGGTGGTTTGGTTCTAAGAACTCTCCGCTAATTGACAGACTCTCTCGTAACATGTTCTCGGCTGTATTCAGATCGCCGAGGTCCTGAAATATAAAAGCTAAATTCGAAAGATTTTGCGCCACGTCTGGATGTCGATTGCCAAAGAGTCTGCGGCGCATGGCAAGAGCTTCCTGATTAAGGACAGCAGCTTCTTTCAGTTCCCCCTTGGTGTGCAAGAGCATGCCGAGGTTGCTGAGGCTTAGTGCGAGCAGGGGATGAGGATTGCCCAACACCTTACGGCGTATCTGTAGCGACTCTCGATATAATGCGTCCGCTTCGTCAATCTTTCCTTGATCCTCAAGGATATAGGCCAGATTATTTAGGCTATCTGTGATATCAGAGTGGTCAGGAGGCAATGTCTTGCGTCGTATCGCAAGAGCCTCCCGGTGAAGCGCCTCTGCTTGATCAATACGATCCATGTCGGTATAAACGACCCCGAGACTGTCGATACTGTTAGCTAGGAGGGGGCTATCTGGCCCAAGATTAGCTCGTTTAAGTTCGATGGCACGATGAAATGATTTGGCGGCTGCCTCGAGATCGCCTGTGAAGAAAAGCACCTCTCCGACATCCTCAAAGTTCTCTGCGATCTCGCTATGGCCTGCCGGTAGCACTTGCTCACGGATAGTAAGTGCATCTTGAAGGAGCTTGAGAGCCTCGGCATAAAGCCCCAGACTCCGATATACTCCTCCCATTGTTGAGAGCAAGGCAGCCTGGGTTCGGGGCTGGTTTGCGAGTTGCTGGCGTATTCTCTGGGTGCCTTGATCAAGAATTTCGCGAGCAGTTATTGTTTCGCCACGTGAACGGCTTGGATCTGGAATTTCAAAAGTCGAGATCAAAAAGTCGGTTACTTCCTGTGCCCTTTGTGCTTGCTGCTCAGCGAATTCCCGCTGGCGGGAGGATTCCAAGAGTGAGACGAAAAGCCCGATGAGAAGTCCAATTATGGCAAGCACTGCGACTCCATAGCCTATCACTTGTCCTGTGTGCTTCTGACAGTATTTCCAGATAACATAGCGGGTGCTTCCCTTACGCGCAGACACTGGCTCGTCATTGAGAAATCGCTCCACGTCGGCGGCAAGCTCTGCGACCGTCTGGTACCGCTTCTCCGGTTCCTTGCGGAGCGCTTTCAGCACGATGAAGTCGAGGTCGCTTTCCAGGCGACGCTTGAGCCTGCGCCTATCGTCCGACGGCAGCTCGGGGCCGACATAGGGATAGTGGAGTTCGTCGGCAGGATTCTCCCTCCGGGGCGCATCAAGCAGTTCGCTTGGCCGGGTAGGCTCTTGGGTAGGGATGGCACTGTAGAGGGCGCCCATGGTTCGGACCCGGTAGGGCAGGTGGCCGGTGGCAAGGACACACAGGATCACTCCAAGCGAGTAGATGTCCGAGGGAATACCAGTGCGCTGTCCAAGGATTTGTTCTGGACTTGCAAAGTGGAGCGTCTTCGGCTGGTTTTCAGCATGGGTGAGAGCCGCGTCTCGGGCGCCCGCTGGAAGCTGCCGGGCAATGCCGAAGTCGAGGAGTTTTGGTACTCCCTCCTTCGTGACAAGGATGTTGCCCGGCTTGAGGTCGCGGTGCGCAATTGGAGCGCTGTGCGCGTACTGGACCCCCTTGCAGACTAGTAGAAAGAGCTTGAGACGCTCGTCTAGCGAGAGATCGTGGGACTCGCAATAGCCCGCGAAGTCCGGCCCGTCCACGTACTCAAGGATTAGGTACGGAACGCCCTCGTCGGTGATGTCGCTATCGAAGAGACGTGCGATGTAATCGTAGTTCAACTTGGCGAGCAGTTCATTCTCATTGCGAGAAAATCGAAGCCCTGTGGGATTGAGAAACTTGATTGCGGCAGGGTGTTGATCGTGAAGGTGCGTTCCGAGATAGACTGTGCTCATGCCACCCCGAGCAAGTTGTCTCACAACTCGGTATCGATCGAAGACGGCACCCGGCTCTAGACGCGGAGGTTCCACGAGGGAATCGAATGGGTCGAACTCTTCAAGGCGACCAGCGGCGTCTGTGGGAACCTGCGACAGTCTGAGTGCTTCGGCATACAACTCGGAATCATCCGCGCAGGCGTTCCTCAAAAAGGTCTCCCGCTCATCCGTCGCCAGTGCTCGTGCGCGAAGCACGAGGTCGGCAAGCTTGGTGAATCGGTCGTCATTTGCCACGGCGGGCCTCCATGTCCTAGTCGGGTGGTGATTGCTTAGAGAGAAGGTCCGTGATCCACACCTTTGAGAACTCCCAATAGCTACTCACAGTAGATCGATCACGTTCAACGAGGGCAGCGATCTCTTTTTGAGTGAGTCCGGCAAACCAATGCAATTGGACAATCTCGGCTGCAAGCGGTGATTCTATGGCGAGTTTCTCGAGAACTTCATGCACAACAACAACATCTATGGACGCAGAATATCCGAGCTTCTCTGCATCTGATAACGGCACCAACATACCGCCGCCTCTCCTATCCGCCTGTCGTCTACGTGCTCGGTCTATGATGTAACGTCTCGTCTTGATCGAGATGAGATTGAGCATTTTGCGTGCATCCGCAAAGCTGAGGTCTGGGATCTCCAGGAGATTGAGATACAGGTCATGCATGAGGTCCCCGGTCTGAAGCGTGGGATGCGCTTCTCCTCCCATGGCTGACCTGATGCGCGCCTTGATCGCCTCATACGACTTCTGGAAAATCGCATCAAGCTCTTCGCGGTGTGGGTGAAGAGCCTGGGGTTCGACCTTTTGCCTTCGGCGCGGCATGAATCCCTCTCCTTCAGTATGTGGACAGATGATACCAGCTTCCCCCGGCGGGATGGCTACTCCCCACTAATAGAGAGCGCAATCCACTTCTTGCGGGGTGGCAAATCTCCGTTCTTGGTGGAGATTCAGAGGCTTTGGCGAAGTTCATGGTGTTGGTCGGGTGTGATTCCCTACACATCGCCTGGGGGCTCATCTTACTGACCGACAAGAACTTGCTGAACTCTGCCTCAAGCCCTCCAGCTCTTCATCGGAGTAGCGATACCCGTCTCGCCTTGCCATTCTAAGACTCTTGTACAGCATTTCACCCTCCGTTTTGCGCTCTTCTCTGTAGGAAGAGGTGCCCGGCGTCGGGTAAGGCTCTTCAAATGCTGTTCCTCAATGAGGGGCATGCCCGCAAGTACTTGAAAGGAGCTAACGTTGAAACACGCGACCACCATCATCAGAACAGTCCTCATGCTGCTTCTCTTAGCAGTGCCGTCCGGCGCCTTCGCCCAAGAGCTAACACCGGAGCAGCAACTGGTCATCGACGCCCTCCGGGTCCTCACTTCCGAGGAGTTGGATCAGGTTATTATTGAGTCACAGGAGTTCCAACTCCGCAACCCTGGTGTTCCGCTGGAAGAGATTAATGCCTACGTTAGCACTCTCATAATTGAGCGGGCACAGAGGCCTCTACCGCTCAAGGGGCAGGATGATCCAAACAACGACGTGAACTCGCTCTTCGAATCGGACTCGATGATCCCTACTTCCGACGATGACCTGAATACGCTTGAGATAAAGTTCTGCCTCACCAACGTTTACTACTGCGGCAAGACCTACAGGTATTCCAGGACGGCGATTAGTACGGCCGCTAGCTACTACTCGCGAAGCGAACTCAGTGATGGAAGGGGCGATGCTTTCCGGCATGCCTTTTGGAACGTCCTGATGGTGCGAGGCACAAGCCTCTCGTGGGCGAAGAACTTCGCTGCTGTGCATGAAGTCGGCGATCCGGGCAACGTCGGCACCTTGCGGTTCGATATGGATGTCTGGAACAACGGGCAAGGCCAATCCATCGGCCAGACTGCCGCAAACAATAGCACCAGCACCCAGCTCGAAAAGGTCGTGAATTCCTATGTCAAGGACGGCAAGCTGATGATCATCAACAAAAACGGCAAGCTCGTCCGCAGCAATAAGTAGAAACCCAAGGCAAAGGCTGAGAGCCATCTGTCTGTATGAGGGCGGCTCTCGGTACTTTAAGAACAGGTGACGATCGCTCGGTCAAAATCTCGAGAGCTGATATAAAGTGAGTTGCTGCTGTCAACAATAAAAGGAATCCTATTCCTTTTCAGGCATTGTTGCCCCTCGGGAGGTGCGTAGCCTTCGGCGCCAAAGCGAACAGGGTCTGCGACGCCCTGTTGATAGCGTCTCTCCTGAGTGTATCCCCGGAAGAGAACTCCGACAACGACTGTCAGCATAAGGAAGACTATAAGACGGATTACAATCTTTTTCACATCTTTAGATTATCATGCTTAATGCTTAGATTCAAAGCGCCAACGCCTCTGTCACGTTGCTCTAATCACAAGGAGGTTTCTAGTAGTGCGACACCTCGAAGCTGTTCTTTCCAACTGCCACACCCTCTTCGAGGACTTCTCGACCTCGACCCAGGACTTCTACGCCGCCGTCGAGGAGGCCATCGCTCGGCGTAACCTTCCCGAGATTGAGATCTCCCGCATCCTTTTCCGCGAGCGCGGCATCGGATCGCCCGACCGCGAGTACCTCCGTATCTGTCGGCACCGGATCGCCTTCGACATCTGCTCGGCGCCGTACGGCAACGGGCATTTTTTCTCCTGGTGGCTTGCCAAGGTCCCGGCGAAGTACGGCCTCGTCACAGTCCTAGTCTTGCTCCTCGGGTTCGCTTTCACGCTCAGCATCTTGATCTACCCGGTTCGAGACTCCTGTGCTGGTGCCATATTGTATTTTGGGCTCCTCTTCCTCGGCGTCCCGTTGATTCTCCTTGTCTGTGTCGCGAAGGGGTACTTCGGCGACGAGGAGTGGGTCCTCTCAGTTCCGGTGCTCGGCTACCTTTACGCGCTTCTCTTCAACCCCGTCACATACTACCGCCTCGATTCCGCGATGATGTTCCGTGACTCCATACGCGCAGCGGTGAACGAAGTCATCAACGAGGTGCGGGAGGAGAAGGGCTTGCGGCTCTTGGGCGAGGAGGAGCTGCTGCCGAACGCTCGGAACGAGAAACCCGCAGGGTAGGGGCATGGGGAGCCTCGTCGAGGAGCGCACCCGCCACTTCTACGCGTGGGAGCGGCGGGGCCGCGGATGGCGCAGCTATCCGTTCTCCGTCGCTCTTGAGCCCCCCTTCGCTCCCTTCCTCCCCCTCAGTCGTACGGCTCCTTCGGTTGACGACGGCAGGCACCACACCCTGCTCTCCGGATTCCTTTCGCGGTTCCTCCGGAGCTCGCAGGAGCCGCCCCCTCCCGAGCCCGACATCGAAACGCCGGAGCCGGAATCGCTCGAGGAGGACGAAGCACCCTTCGAGCTGCGGGTCCTCTTGCCTGAGGATCTTGTCGTTACGCCGGCACTCTCCGAGAGCTTGCTCAGGCATCTCGCCGGTCTTCGCGCTCCCGTCTCTTTCGAACTGGTCAGTATGGGCGGGCGGGTGTCCGTCGTTCTCACCGCCCGCCGCGGGGAGCTGCCGTTTCTCACGTCGCCGCTCAAGGCCTTCTTCCCGAAGATCGTCCTTGAGGAACGGCCGGAACTCCTCGCGAACGCATGGGAGTCCGGCGGTGGCGGCGTGTGCTCCGCCGTGGAGCTAGGTCTCAAGCGCGAGTTCGTGGTGCCGCTCGACCGGCCCAAGGGCTTCTCCCCCGATCCCTTGACCGCGATCGTGGGCGCGCTCGCGCAGGCGGAAGCGGAGGAGCTGGCGATCGTCCAGGTTCTCTTCCAGGGCGTACAGGCGCCGTGGGCTGAGAACGTGGCGCGGTCGGTGGTCACCCGCTCAGGCGATCCGTTTTTCGCCGATGCGCCCGAGATCACGACCCTGGCCCGCGAGAAAGCGTCCGCACCGCTCTTCGCCGTCGCTCTCCGCGTTGTCGCACGGGCAGCGAGCGAGGAGCGGCTGTGGACCCTCCTGCGCGGCGTCCTCGGGGCGCTCTCGGCAACGTCACGCGCTGCAAACGAACTCATCCCGCTGGGGGCTGACGATGTCGCCGATGTGCTCTCGGATGTGCTCCTGCGTACGACGCATCGAAGCGGCATGATCCTGTCCTTGCCGGAGCTGCTGCCGTTGGTGCATCTGCCATCTCCCTCGATTGAGGGCATCCTCCGGGAGACCGCCCGCACCAAGGCCCTGCCTGCTGAAGCACAGACCGGCGAGATCCTCCTCGGGTTCAACCTCCACGCCGCAGGAGAGCGAGAAGCGCGGCTCGCGACGGACGCCCGCTTGCGCCACACGCACGTGGTGGGTGCCTCAGGTACCGGCAAGTCAACGCTTCTGGTCTCGATGATCCTCCAGGACATCGACCTTGGCCATGGGCTAGGCGTCATCGATCCGCACGGCGACCTCATCGACGAGGTCTTGGGCCGCATGCCGGAGAACCGGGTAGACGATGTGATCCTCTTCGACCCAGCCGAGCCGGAGTACGCGGTCGGGTGGAACATGCTCTCGGCTACTTCGGAAGCAGAGAAAGACATGCTCGCCTCCGACCTGGTTGCCGTGTTCCGGCGGCTCGCAACCTCCTGGGGCGATCAGATGACGGCAGTTCTTGCGAGTGCGATCCTCGCCTTTCTGGAGTCGAACCGGGGCGGGACGCTCCTCGATCTC
Organism: uncultured Holophagales bacterium; assembly: GCA_963741305.1. Taxonomy (GTDB): domain Bacteria; phylum Acidobacteriota; class Thermoanaerobaculia; order Multivoradales; family UBA5704; genus DATMER01. Next base: position 3,688,383 of record CAVUHL010000003.1, read on the forward strand.
CGGCGCTTCCTGGTGGATGGGAGCTTCAGGCGGGAGTTCCTCGCGACGGTGCGAGACCAGTATGTGCGGGACTTTTGGACGACGGAGTTTCCGATGCTCAAGGGCTCGCCCCAGGCGTCGATCCTCACAAGGCTCGACACGCTCTTGCGTGGACGGCTCCTGCGCGGGGTGGTGACGGCAATCAAGAAGCCTTTGGACTTCCGGCGCGTCGTGGACGACCGGCGGATCTTCCTCGCCAAACTTTCGCAGGGCGCGATCGGCGAAGAGAACGCTTCTCTGATGGGCTCCCTCCTGGTCTCCAAGCTCCATCAGGTATGCCTCCTGCGGCAGGACCAATCGGAGGCGGCACGCCAGCCCTTCTATCTCTACCTCGATGAGTTCCATAACGTGGCGACGCCTTCCATGGCGGCGCTCTTCTCCGGCGCACGGAAGTACCGCTTAGGCCTCACCGTCGCGCATCAGGACCTCTACCAGCTCCGCAGCACCGTGCCCGAAGTCGAGCGAGCGGTCTTGGGGAACGCATACACCCGGATCTGCTTCCGCCTCGGCGACGAGGACGCCCGGACTCTCTCTCAAGGCTTCTCCTTCTTTGAAGCGGACGACCTCGGGAACCTCGGCACCGGCGAGGCCATCTGCCGCGTCGGCAGGAAGGAGCATGACTTCAACCTGCGCACGGTGCAGGTGAAACGCGAGGACCCCGAAGCACTGGAGACGAGGCGCAGGGATATCCGAACGCGGTCGCTCTCGCGGTGGGGTACGCGACGATCCGAAGATGGACCAGCTCGGCCGACTCCCGACGCCGAAGAACCTCGGAAGGAAGAGCCGCCGCCCGAGGTCGAAGAACCTCCGGCTGCGCGGCAGCGCGAGGAGGCGACACCGCCACCCAAACCGGAAGCGCCGCCACAGCCTCATATCGAACCTCGCCGCCCAGGCAGGGGCGGGCCAGAGCATACGTACCTTCAGGAACTCATCAAGCGGTGGGCTGAGGAGCGCGGCTTCCGGGCAGTCGTCGAAGAGCAGATTGCCGGGAGCAGGGAGAGCATAGACATCGCACTGTACCGGGGCAACGCACGGATCGCCTGCGAGATCACAGTCACCACTCCTCTGGAGTATGAGGTGGGAAATGTCGAGAAGTGTCTTGCGGCGGGATTCGGGACAGTCGCGGTCATCTCCCTGAAGAAAGCCCGTCTCGCGAAGCTCGACAAACTTCTCCGCGAGTCGCTGCCATCCGAAGGATACGAGAAGGTGCAGCTCTTCACGCCGGAGGAGCTTCTCTCATGGCTGGCGGGACAGCCTGTCGAGGTGCAGGAGGGAGTGGTGCGCGGGTACAAGGTGAAGGTCCGGTACCGCAACCCCGGTGACGACCGGCACAAGCGGGTTGCTGAGATCCTGGCGAGGAGCACGAGCGGACTCAAGAAGGATGACTAACGAGCCTCAACACCGACGTAGAATAGTCTCGCCATGCCTTTTCAGCACCCCACGGAAGAGTTCGTCTTCAACCTCTGTCGAGGATCATTTCTCTCCCTTTGGAGCTATGCCAATCCTTTGCGCGAAGGCTCGCCAGATGAACTGTGCGATATCTTGGTGGTCTGCGATCCTCACGTGGTCATCTTCAGTGTCAAATACTCGGCATACCAAGAGACAGATGCCCCCCAGGTAGGGATGGGCAGGTGGATCAGAAAGACAGTGGAAGCCTCTGTAAGGCAGGTCTACGGCGCGGAGCGAAATCTCGCGCGTGCTACTTACGTCACTCGCACTGATGGGCAGCAGGGCTTGCCTCTTCCTCCACTGGCGGACAGAAAAGTGCACAGGATTGCCGTCGGTCTGGGAGGAAGGCGATTGGTCCCCTTACCTTCCAAAGACTACGACAGGGGCTTTGTGCACTGCTTCGACGACCACTTCGTAGAGATAGCGCTAGGAGAGTTGGACACTGTCAGTGACTTCATCGCCTATCTTCAGGCCAAGGAAGATCTGTTTCGACCTCGACAAATAGTGATGAGGGGCGGAGAAGAAGATCTCTTGGCAGTTTATCTTAATAGGGGCAGAAAGTTTCCGGAGACGAACGAAGCTACGATCACGGTTCCGGAGGGTCTTTGGGCATCGCTTTTGCGGAACGCTTACTATCAGAGAAGAGTGCAGGCGGATCAAGCAAGCTACACATGGGATCGTTTAATCGAATATTTTGCCGATCATGTTCTGGAAGATCGCATGGAGATTGGCGGAACTCTCTCCGAGAATGAAGAGGCGCTGCGTATCATGGCTCGGGAGAGTCGATTCGCACGCCGAATGCTCGGAGAGAACTTGATAGACTTTCTGGACCGTGCTCAAAGGCGGGAGTTGAGGGCCAGAATGGCGCCGTCGATTTCCGGTGTTACATATGTCTTCTTAAATTCACCACCGACGTACGACCGCGAGTCGAGACTTGCCGAGCTAAGGTTCAGATGTCTTGTGGCTAGGAATGAAATAGCAGAGAACATCACGGTGGTAGGCATTGGTGTAAACGTACAGCCTGCTCCGCAAGGGTACGCAGAAGACCTCATGCTCTTATCGTGTGCCGAATGGACACCCGAGCTTCAGAACGAAGCGGAGACATTGAGGCAGGAGTTCGGATTCTTCAGGTCGCCTTTGGTTTCCGAGCGGCGAGTGGATGAATATCCGGAGGAGTAACTTCCATCTCCACCTGCCACGCCGGCACGTTCTGATGTCTTGGAGGGCACCGCATCTGTGCGTAAGGTGACGGAAGAGTGTTCATTACACCTTCAGCCACCCTCCGCAAAGGGACCTCTTTGGAAGGACACGCACTATGCGAAGCCACAGCACTCCCTCCGGAAACGGTGAGGGAAAACGAGTAGGGCTCTGGATTCGGGTCTCGACCGAAGACCAGGCCAGGGGCGAGAGTCCCGAGCATCACGAAGCCCGGGGACGGATGTACGCCGAGAGCAAGGGCTGGACGGTCGTCACCGTCTACCACCTTGAAGGCGTCTCGGGAAAGGGTGTCTCGTGGCACCCGGAAGCGAAACGCATGAAAGAGGACGTAGAGGGAGGCGCCATCACCGGCCTCATCTTCTCGAAGCTCGCCCGTCTGGCCCGGAGCACCAAGGAACTTCTTGAGTTCTCCGAGTACTTCCGGGAGCACAATGCCGATCTCATCTCCCTCCAGGAATCGATCGACACCTCGACGCCTGCCGGCCGCCTCTTCTACACCGTCATCGCGGCCATGGCGCAGTGGGAGCGGGAAGAGATCGCGGATCGGGTCGCGGCGTCCGTCCCCATCCGGGCCAAGCTTGGCAAGCGGATCGCCGGTGCCGCGCCGTACGGGTACACCTGGAAGGACGGCAAACTCGTACCGGACGAGACGGAAGCGCCGGTCCGTCGCCTCATGTACGAACTCTTTCGCGAGACCAAACGCATCCGGACAGTGGCGCGACTCCTCAACGAGCGCGGGTATCGCACCCGTAAGGGTGGCCCTTTCACCGGTCAAACGGTCTACCAGCTCCTCTTTGACTCCACGGCCAAGGGCGTGTTGCGGATGAACTACACCACCATGCGAAACGGCAAGAAGACCTTGAAGCCCGAGCATGAGTGGGTCTACCACCCCGTACCCGCCATCATCTCCGAGGATCTCTGGCATGAATGCACCGCGTACCTCACGAAGCGGAAGGAGGGGATAAAGCCCGGCCGCCGTGCTACCCATCTCTTCTCCGGCCTCACGTACTGCGTCTGCGGCAAGAAGACGTATGTGGTCTCCGACAGCCCGAAGTACACCTGCCAGAAGTGCCGGACGAAGATTGCGACCGACGATCTGGAAGCGGTCTTCATGGAAGAGCTGAAGGGGATGATCTTCTCGCCGGAATCGATTTCGGCACAGCTTGCCGGGGCCGATACGGAGATCATCCAGCGGACGGGACTCCTGGAGACGCTGCGGCACGAGCACGAGAAGCTCGTCCTCGAAGCGGACAAGCTCTACCGCCTCTACCTCGACGGGAACATCCCCGGGCGTGAGTTCGGGGAACGCAATCATCCTCTCGCAATGCGCCGGGAGCAGTTGGACCGGGAGATCCCCCGGCTTGCCGGGGAGATCGACTTCCTGACCATCCGGCGGCTCTCCAGCAGCGAAGTCCTCTCCGAAGCCCAGAGCCTCTACAGTCGGTGGGGGGACCTCGACTTCGGGCAGAAGCGGGAGATCGTCGAGACCATCGTCGAGCGGGTAGTCGTCGGCAAAGAAGACGTGGAGATCCACCTCGCCTATATGCCTCCTCCACCCCTCTCGCCCTCAGACCCACCCACCATCCCTCCTCTTGAAGGCGCCGCAAAAAGAGCAAGAAGTCCGCCGACTTCATGGGCTACTTCCAGGCCAACGTGGCCCGCGAGGTCGCCCGGCTGAGGAAGTGGGGGGACAAGGTCTGGTCGCGGCGCTACGAGGCCATCGTGATCAGCGACGAGCCCGCGGCGCAGGTCGACCGCCTGCGCTACGTGCTGGCCAACGGGGTCAAGGAGGGGCTGGTGGCCCGGGTCGAGGACTGGCCGGGCATCAGTCTGGTCAAGTCCGTGCTGAGCGGAGAGCCCGTTCGGGGCACCTGGTTCGACCGGACCGCAGAATACCGGGCTCGGCTGCGCGGAATAGACTTCGAGCCCCGGCGCTATGCAACGGAAGTGACCGTCGAGCTTTCCCAGCTTCCCTGCTGGCGTCACCTCAGCCCGGAGGTGTATCAGGAGCTGATCGCAGGGCTGGTCAAGGAGATCGATGCCGATGCCGCCGCAGAGCGCAAGCGTACGGGACGCAAGCCAATCGGCGCGGAGAACATTCCGCGCGCGCATCCGCACACCTGCCCGAACAAAACGAAAAAGTCGCCAGCGCCACGTTTTCACGCGGCAAGCAAGGCGGCTCGTGAAGGCTTCCGGAAGACATACGGCCTCTTCCTTGCGGCCTTCCGTGAGGCTGCCGAGAGGCTCAAGGCTGGAGACCGCATGGCAAGATTCCCCAACGGCTGCTTTCCACCGGGCCTGCCATTCGTCCCCGTGTGAGCGACGACGCCACCGCAGTTGGTGACCGGCGTCACTGAGCGACACTCATCAAGGAATTCTCAGCGCTGGACAACTCCAGGAATGCAGAGGTGTGTCCAAATGCCGAAAAAGAGCTCCGAACTGCCTGGCAGGAGGCTGCATCCAGACCGATTCAGCGTGGCTGATGGGGGCAGAAAGCCGCGATCAGGCGCTGTAGTACTGATCTGCGAGAGAAGGAAGCGAAGATCTGCGACTTTCTTTCTACACTTGGCTGGAACCTATACGGCTGGGCAGACGACGGCGGCGACGGGCACGGATCAGCCCATCCAGTTCTCCAAGCTCGCGATCAAGGACGGTGCGATAGAGGAAGACCAGCGCACACAGGGCCTGCGTCTGGGTCGATGCGCTGACCCGCTTCTCGACTGCAAGGTGAGTGAGGAACGCGTTGACCTCCCCTTCCCCCATCTCCTGCGGGTGCCGCTTGCCATGAAAGAGGATGTAGCGCCGGATCCAGTGGACATACGCCTGCTCCGTGCGATAGCTCATGTGCCGGACCCGCAGGCTCTCGCGGACCCGATCCAGCAATCTGGGCTCTTCCTTCGGACCGGAGTTGTACATGCCGCCGGCTCTGAGCAACTCGGCTGCCAACTCCCCACCTCGCCTCAAACCATAGAGCAGACGCAACTTGTCTTCGATGCTGCCCGGGGCCGCCAATCCGGTCGTCCAGCGTTCTGGCGCCGCAAAGGCACTGCCCCCCTTGCCGGCCACCCGCAAGGAAACTGGACCGGCGCCAGATCCCTGGACAGACATAGGCCCAGCGCGCCTCGCCAGCTGCCATGCGAAGGTACGGCTCGGCCATGCAGATGGACGCCGGCCTCAAGAGGGAGATCGGGATACCTCCTGTGTCCGCCGTCTTCCGCGGGCCGGAGGTGGCCGTTCCGAGGTATTTCGGAGGCATTCTCAGCCCGCTCAGGGCCGCACCGAGGTACTTCAGAGCCGCTCCGAGTTGCTTCAGAGGCATTCCGAAGGACTTGAGCGCGGCTCCCAGGAAGTTGGGAGTCGTTCCCAGGTAGTTGAGAGCCGCTCCGAGCTACTTGAGCGCCATTCCGAGGGACTTCAGCGTGGCTCCCAAGTAGTCGAGAATCATTCTGAGGTAGTTGAGAGTCACTCCGGGCTACTTCAGAGCCATTCTGAAGACTTCAGCGTGGCTCCCAACTAGTCGAGAATCATTCCGAGGTAGCTGAGAGTCGCTCCGGGCTACTTCAGAGCCATTCTTAAGGACTTCAGCGCGGCTCCCAAGTAGTTGAGAGTCATCCCGAGGTACTCGAGAGTCACTCTGAACTACTTGAGAATCACGCTGAAGGACTTGAGCGCGGCTCCCAGGTACCTTGGCGTCACGCTGAAGTACTGCAAAGGCGGACCCGAGGACCTTCCTGAAGGCGCCATGAGCCTCGGCGCGGCGCGGAGGGCCTTTCCTAAGGCAACCTTCTCCTTGGAGGCAGAGGCGGGGCGGGACGCCCGCGTTGCGATCCGCTAGACCGCGGTTCCCGAAGCCTCCATTGCCTCCGTCTGCGGCGGCACGGACAGCATGAAGGCGTCCACCATCTCCCGGATCTCGGGGCTGCCGAGCTTCTCGCGGACGTCCGGGATGGCCAGGATTCGGCGGGCTCGGGCGGGAGCCCGCCGCTCATGGGGTTCGCGTGGCCGGTGGCGGGTGACGGGCATGGATTTCGACTGTCCTCTTGTCCGGCTCCATGATGGACCGGACACGGACTTGAGGAGTCAACCATGAGACCCATCATCTTCGCTCTCATCCTCACTCTGGCCTTGGCCGTTCCAGCCACCGCCAGCTACGTGGAAGTTCACATGTACGTCGACGGCCAACTCGGCGGCCAGATCGTCGTCGATGGCGCCGCCGAGCCTCCAGTAGGAACCTGCGGCGCGCACTTCGTCAACCCGGAGACCTGGTACTGGGCCGACGGCTATTACTCGGAAACAGGGCCACTCGAGGGATTGCTAAACAACGGGGCGAACACCAACTCACTCACGCTGACAGGAACATTCACGGGTTGCCCTCAGGCAAACTACCTCGCCGTCACCCCGGCGACCCCCAACGGGGGGGTGCCGGCGGGTTCGATCTCGCTCGTGGTACAAGTCGATACGGATGACATCGAGTGGCTCGATTTCAACGGCAATCCGGTGCCCGAAGCGCCCCCTTGGCCCGAGGAGCACGTCTTCGACCCCTGCGAGATTCCGGACTTCTGCGAGACTTTAACCATCGGCTCCGTCTGCTTCCTCTATCCGGATCTCTGCGAGAGCGACGGCATCCTGGTCCGCATTGCCGACCTGACGGCGTCAATCCCCGCCCAGACCGCCAACGCACGCAAGCAGCTCGCCGCAGGTCGGCGGCAGGATGCCGGCCGCTCCCTGGCTCTCGCGCGGAGCCGCGCCGGTCTGGTGATCGGGCAGCTCGGGGCGCTGCGGGCGCGGCAGGTGCGGATCGATCGGGAGGTGGCGAACAGCTACCCTTCAACCGGCGCCGCCATCTCGCTCGGCAACCACTCGGCGGGTTATGAATTCGGCGTCCGGCACACTGCCTCCTGCGACAAGAGCCTCATCCTGGCCCAGAAGGCCTTGACGGCGGGCCGGACTCCGGATTGGGCCTCGCTGGATGCCGCCTGCCTGCAGGCTACCGAGCCGCTGTCCCGCTCCCGTACCTGGCTGGGCCGCCTGCAAGCCTGGAGTCTGCGCGCGCGCTGACTTCCCGGGCAAGCTTGGAGAATGGATGGGCCGCGAGCCCTGTGCGCTCGAGCCGCCGGAGAGCGGCTTCGGCGTGAGCGCTCGCGGCCCGATTTTCTCCAAGATCGAGCAGGACGGACGCCCATTCCGCCTCGGCGCGCGACACGTGGGGACAGTCATAAAACGAGATGTGCATCTCAAAGGCTTGCCTTAGCAGGTCTTCGGCTTCGGCGAGCCGTCCCTGCCGGGCACGCAGAAGGCCCAACTGGCGGAGGCTTTCGGCGATCAAGGGGTGTCGGTCGCCGTAGCTCAGGCGGCGGACGGCCAGGGCCTCCTGAATCTCTACCTCGGCGGGCTCGTACCGGCCCAGGAGGGCCAGGGAATGGCCCAGTCCCGCCTGGGCCAGGCTGGTGAGGGGGCTGCTCGCGCCGAGCTCGCGCCGAAAGGTTTCCAAAGCCCGGCGGTAGTGCGCCTCGGCCTCGGCGGTGCGGCCGAGATCGAGCAGCAGATCCGCCAGGTTCGTGCGGGTGTTCGCGATCGCCACCGGGTCGCCGAGATACCGTTCGCGTTTCAGGAGCACGGCGCGCAGCCGCACCTCGGCGCCCAGCCAGTCGCCGCGGCTGTGCATCAGGCAGGCGATGTTGTCCTCGCTCTGCGTAACCTCGAAGCTGCCCGGCGCGAAGCGCTTCCGCCGCCAGGCCAGCAGCTCCTGGTAGAGGCTCCCGGCTTCCGCATAGCGGCCGGAGAAATGATAAGTGCGCGCCAGCCAGAAGGCCGTCGTCGTCGTGCGCGAGTCCTCGTTGCCGAAGAGCCGGCGCCGCGTATCGAGCGCCGATGCAAGTTGGGCGATGCCCTGCGGGTAGAGGCCCATCGAGGTGTAGGCCTTGCCCAGCACCGTCTGCAGCTCGGAGCGGGCGGCCGGCTCTCCTTCCAGCGAGGCGACCAGAGCGTGCCCGCGGTCCTCCACCAGGCGCCGGACGCTCGCCGAGCTGCCCGAGCGCGGATCCGACGCGCTCAGCAAGCTAGAGAGAAAGCTGCTGAGACGCTCGGTGTTTTCGTTCTGCCGCCGCAGCCTCGCCGCCTGCGCCGTGACCGTGGCGGCATAGGCGAGCAGGAGCGCCAGCACGATTCCCGCGGCGGCGGCCGGCCAGCGGTAGCGCGAGATCCATTTGCCCGCGCGGTAGCGGCGAGAGTCGCGGCGCGCTTCGAGAGGCAGACCGAGCAGATGGCGCTCCACGTCCTCCGCCATGGCTTCGGCCGAGCGATAGCGGCGCTCCGGCTCCTTGCGCAAGGCGACGAGAACGATCGTGTCGAGATCGCCCCGCAGGCGCTTCCGCGCTGCCGGATCGCCGGCGACGGCGCTCGGCGCCGGGACGGGTTCCTCGCAGACCACCCGGTCGATCTCGGATGGCGAAGAGTCCTGGAGACTGTGAGCCCGGCGGCCGGCGAGCAGCTCGAACAGGAGCAGGCCGAGCTGGTATACGTCGGACGCCGTGGTGACGGGCTGGTTGCGCACCTGCTCGGGGCTGGCGTAATCCGGGGTGAGCCAGCGCGCCAGGGTCCGGGTCGGCGACGCGGCCACGTCGCCCGTGTCGACTGGCATGGCGATGCCGAAATCAAGCAGCTTGACGGCGCCATCCTCCCCGACCAGGACGTTCGAAGGCTTGATGTCGCGGTGCACCACGAGGTTGCGGTGGGCATGGGCCACGGCGCGGGCGACGCGGACGAAGAGGCGAAGCCGCTCGTCGATGGAGGCTCCGCGGCGGTCGCAGCTACGGTCGATGGGCTCGCCTTCCACCAGCTCCATCACCAGGAAGGGACGGTCCTGGTCGTCCACGCCGCCGTCCAGCAGGCGGGCAATGTCCGGATGGTTGAGGCCGGCGAGGATCTGCCGCTCCCGGTGGAAGCGCCGCCGCCCCGCTTCGTCGCTGGTCTCCCAGGACAGCCGCTTGAGCGCGGCGCGCTGTTGGTAGGCGCCGTCGGCGCGTTCGGCCAGATGGACGACCGACATGCCGCCGCGGCCGATCTCGTGCGCCGCGCGCCACGCTCCGAACCGCTTCCCGGCAGGGCTGGCCTCCGGGCTCTTGTCGCGCCAGCGCAGGATCCCGCTCCCCACGAGCTCTTCGACACCGCGATCGAACGTAGTCCCCTCGTCCGTGGCGAAGGCCAGCAGCTCCTCGACGGCCACGCCGAGCTCCCGGTCTTCGAGCTTGAGCGCGGCGACGAATTCCGCCCGTGCCGCTCCTTCGAGCTCCAGCGCCGCGGCCAGCGCGCCGTCGATCTCCGAGCGCTGCGCGTGTCTCATCCGGACATCTCCTTGCGCAGCCAGGCGCGTGCCCGTTGCCAGTCGCGTTCCACGGTGCGCAGCGATACGCCGAGCACGGCCGCCGTCTCCGCCTGGCTGAGCCCCGCGAAGAGGCGGCATTCGGCGACCCGGCAGAGACGCGGATCGATCGCGGCCAGGGCCTCGAAACCCCGCTCCAGATCGAGCAGGGTGGCCGCGGATGTCTCGCTCCCCGCGGCCGCGATCTCGTCCATCTCGATTTCGACACGCACCTGCTCCCGGCCGCGTTTTTGCGCCAGGGAGGAGCGGCAGGAGTCGACGAGGACTCGCCGCATGGCCCGGGCGGCGATGGCGAGGAAATGGTTGCGGTCCTGCCAGTCCGGAGCCTGCTCCCCGCGCATCCTCAGATACGTTTCGTGCAGGAGGACGGTAGGGCTGAGCGTAATCGGTGGGCTTCTGCGCATCCGGCCGTTCGCCAGCCGGCGCAGCTCCTGATAGAGCATGCCGACGAGCCGGTCGAACGCCGCGAGATCGCCTTCGCGGTGAGCCCGGAGAAGGAGTGTGACCTCTCCAATCACAGCCGCTCAGGCGCAGACCGGCCCAAGTTCGTTACACGTCTCTTCAGGGCGCGAACTCGATTTCTTGCCACATCGTGCCGCCGTTGACCTCGTCGCGCACGGTGAAGACCAGCCTCTGCGGGGCGTTGCGCAGGCGCAGAGTGGTCTGGAAGCGGGCCAGGCTGCCGGCCTCTGGGACCTTCTTGATCGACACGCGCAGCTTGGCCAGCGGGATCTCGGTGCGCCCGCCCTGGTCGTCGAGGGCGGCCACGGCAAGCGGCGCCTCGGCGACGTAACCTCTCCCCGAGGGTGTCAGAGCCAGAGCCTCGACCGGGACGCCCAGGGTCACGGGCAGCTCGATCTCCCTGCGGCCTCGCGGCTTTGCTTCGCCGAGGAGGATCTTCAGCCTGCGGTCTTCCTGGTGGCCGCCGAAGAGCAGCACGCTCTCGGCCTTTCTCGCGTTTTCGGTCTTCTTCGAGAGATCGGGGAAGCTGGTCCGCGCCCGCACCGTCACGCCGGGCCGCTTCGATTCCACCTTGATCGCGTGGCTGCGGTCGTTCGCCTGCCAGCTCGGCGTGAAACCGAGCCAGTAGTAGGAGCCCGAGTCCGTCACCACCTGGCGGAAGACGTCCTGCTTGAGCGAGTTGGCGACCCGGCCGCCGGTCTGCTTCGCCACCGTGTCGAGCATTTTGAGGTTCTCGGGCGTGGGGCTCGCCACGTCCACGGGATAGATCGTGTAGCCGAGCTGGTTGGCGGCGCTCACCACTGGACCGTAGAGGCTCGGCGCGACCCCGAGGGACCAGCCGCCGGAGAGGAGGAGCATCACCTTGCGCCCAGGAGGGACATCGAAGCCGCGCAGGGTGCCGGCCATGGCGAGCGCCGTCTTGCCGAGCAGCGTCCGCGCCTCGGGGCTGACCCGGCGGTCCAACCCCTCCTCCTTGAACATCGCCATCTCGGCTTTTTCAAACTCCGCCATTTCGGCGGCGTCAAAGGTTACTTCGATGTCCGCCGCCAAGCTGCGGTGCTGGGCCAGGGCCTTGTTCCCGTGCGCCTCCCGCTGCCGTGCCTGGCGCAGGACCTGGGCGAGGCCGGACTTGTCGGAGGTCCAGGGGCTCAACACCTCGATCTTGGAGCCGTTGAACGCGAGCACGGCCATCTGGTCCTGGGGCCCCATCAGACTGAGGTCGGCCTCCAGCTTCTCCAGCACCACGTTGCGCCGCTCGGCGACGGAGAACGACTCGTCGACGAGGACAAGGTAGCTGCGGGGCACGGCTTCGGCCGGGGCCACTGGGGCCAGTGGGGCATTCGGTGCGGCGGCAGACGGAGCAGCCGTGCCTTCAGCGACTTCGGTGAAGAACTCGACGGGCACTTCCTTGCCATCGACCAGGATGCGGAAGTCGGCGGCGGTGAGGCCGCGCACGAGCTCGCCCTCGGAGGTGGCGACCACTTCCACGTTGACCACGCGGACGTCGATGGTCTCCCCGATGATCGGGATCTCGGGCGGGGCCGTTTGGACCGCCAACGCAAGCGCTAGTGCCATCACCATCGTCATCGAAGCACCTCCTCCCAGGCTTAGACCGGCACAGGGGTGAAAAAGTTTCAGGTCAACCGGCGAGCAGGGGCTTGAGGCGCTCGGCCATGGTTTCGAGGTGGGGCGGGTCGTGCATGGTCTGATGGTCGCCGGGCACGATCAGGACCTCGGCTCCGCGCTCGGCGAGCTCGATCCAGGGGAGCTCCGGGCGCGGTGGGTCGAACGGCCGCCTCACCCGGGCGCGGAAGAAGAGCAGACGACCGGCGTAGGGGCGCGGCGCGTACTCGAAGAGGGCTGCCACGTTGGCCCGGAGGACCCGGAACAGCCGGCGCGCCTCCTCCAGGCTGAGGCCGCCCGTGGGGTCCGCCGACCTCGCCTTCTCCACCGCGTAGGCGAGTTGCTCTTCGGTCCCCAGGGGCGCCAGCTCCTCCGGCGTGAGTGGGATCCGCCCGGCGAAGACGGTCGCCACGAATTCGCCGTCGTGTTCCGGCCGGTGCGGCATCTGGTCGAGGCAGGGAGTGTCCATGAGCACGAGCAGCTCGACCTCCTGCCTTGCCGCCCGGAGCTGGTGCGCCATCTCGAAGGCCACCATGCCGCCCATCGAGGCGCCGCCGATCCGGTACGGCCCGGCAGGCTGGACCTGCCGCACCAGCTCCACGTAGGCCGCCGCCATGTCCTCGAGGCTTTCGAGCGGCTCCTCGCCGCGTTCGAGCCCGCGCGAGCGGAGACCGTAGAACGGCTGGTCCGGTCCGAGCGCTCGCGCGAGCGCCCGGAAGGTAAATACGTGGCCGCCGACCTGATGGACGAGGAACAACGGGCGCCGTCCCAGAGAGCCGGCCTGGAGCCGCACGAGGCAGGAACGGGGCCGCTCGGGCTCGGCTCCGCCGCCGTCTCCGGACCGCCGGCGCGCCTGCTCGACCATGGCGGCCAGGGCGCGCAACGTCGAGGCTTCCAGGAGGAAATCGGACGGCAGCTCCACGCCGAGCGCCTGGCGCAGCCGGGACCCGAGCTGGACGGCCATGAGCGAGCTCCCCCCGACCTCGAAGAAGTCGTCGTGAGGCCGCACCTCCTCCACCCCGAGCAGCTCCTGCCAGACGTCGGCGACCTCGCGCTCGACGTCGCTCAGGGCGGCGTCCGCCGCGGGCGGTTTGGATGCCGGCGTGGCCGCGGGCTCGTCGGCGGGGCCGTCGACCCAGTAACGGCGGCGCTCGAACGGGTAGGTGGGCAGCGGCACCCGCCGGCGGCGCTCGGGCGCGTGGAACGCCGCGCCGTCGACCTCCACCGATTCCAGCCAGAGACGGCTGGCAGCCTCCAGGACCATCGCCACGTCCGGACGGCGGTTGCGCGCCGGGCCGAGCGAGGATACGACGAGCCGCGCGGACGCCCTTTCGGAGTGCTGCCGGGCGAGCGTGCAGAGCGTGCGGCCGGGGCCGACCTCCAGCAGCACCGGGCCGGGCTGCCGCAGCAGCTCGCCGAGGCCGTCCGCGAAGCGCACCGTTTCGCGCAGGTGGCGCACCCAGTAGCCGGGATCGGTCGCCTGCTCCGCCGTCAGCCAGCCGCCGGTGACGTTGGACAGGCAGCGGAGGCGCGGGGCGGAGAGCGCGACGCCTGCCACCACCTCGCCGAACGGCTCGAGGATCGGCTCCATCATGGCCGAGTGGAAGGCGTGGGAGGTGTGGAGCGGCCGGGCTTCGAGACCGCGCGCCTGCAGCGCGGCGCGCAGCGGCTCGACGGCCCCGGCCGGCCCGGAGACGACGCACGCGGCCGGCGCGTTGACCGCCGCCAGGGAAAGCGCGGGATCTTCGGCGAGCAGCGCGCGGACCTCCTCCTCGGGCAACGGCACGGCGAGCATGTCGCCGGCCGGCAGCTCCTGCATGAGCCGGCCGCGGGCGGCGACCAGCTTCAGGGCGTCCTCCAAGGAGAAAACCCCGGCCAGGCAGGCGGCGACGTACTCGCCGATCGAATGGCCGATCATCGCACCGGGCCGGATGCCCCAGGAGATCCAGAGCCGCGCCAGGGAGTGCTCGACGGCGAAGAGGGCGGGCTGGGTGACAGCGGTCTGCCGCAAACGCCGTTCCGCTTCATCCTCCTCCCCTTCCGCTGGGAAGAGCACGGCCCGGAGATCGAAACCAGTATCGTGCGCGAGGGGCTGGAGTAGGTCGCAGCAGCGGTCGAGGGCGTCGCGGAAGACGGGCTCGGCGCGGTAGAGCCCCTCGGCCATGCGGATGTGCTGCGCGCCCTGGCCGGGGAACAGGAAGGCGACCGTCCGTTCCTCGCGCGCCGCCGAGGAGGTCGCGACCCGCTCCGGATCGAGGCTCCTCAGCGCCGCGAGGGCGTCGTCGCGGTCGCAGCAGACGAGCGCCCGCCGGTGGCGGAACGCCTTGCGGCCGAGCTGCAGCGTGTACGCGAGGTCGGCCATCCCGCAGGCGTCGATCTCCGGGTAGGCCTCCAGGTGGTCCGCCAGGCTGGCGGTGACTGCCTCCAGGGCCGTGGCGCTCTTGGCGGAGAGCAGCAGGAGATGCGCGGGACGCCGCGGCGGGTCCCCGGCCGGGGTGACCGGGGGCTCCTCCAGGACCGCGTGCGCGTTCGTCCCGCCTATGCCGAAGGAGCTGACCCCGGCGCGGCGGGGGCGGTCCGGCCGCTTCGGCCACTCGGCCGCCTGCGTGTTGACGAAGAAGGGGCCGAAGTCGATCTCAGGGTTCGGCCGTTCGAAGTGCAGGCTGGGCGGGATCGTCCGCTCGCGCAGCGCCAGCACGGTCTTGATCAGGCCGGCCACGCCGGAGGCGGCGTCCAGGTGGCCGATGTTCGTCTTGATCGATCCGAGCGCGCAGCGATCCCCATTGCGGGAGCCGAAAGCCTGGCGCAGGGCCGCGACCTCGATCGGGTCGCCGAGCGCGGTCCCCGTGCCATGCGCCTCGACGTAGTCGATCGCCGCGGCGTCGACCCCGGCCACCCGCAGCGCCTCGCGGATCACAGCCGCCTGCCCCTCGACGCTGGGGGCGGTGAAGCCCACCTTGCCGGCGCCGTCGTTGTTGCTCGCGGAGCCGCGCAGGACGGCGTGGATGGTGTCGCCGTCGGCGAGCGCGTCCGCCAGGCGCTTGAGCACGACGATGCCGGCGCCGCTGCCGCCGACCACCCCCCGGGCGCGGGCGTCGAAGGCCCGGGTGTGGCCGTCGGGCGAGGAGATCCCGCCCTCCTGGTACAGGTAGCCCGAGACCTCGCGCGCCTGCACCGAGACCCCACCGGCCAACGCCATGTCGCACTCGCCATGGAGCAGGCTCAGGCACGCGTAATGGACGGCGACGAGCGAGGTGGAGCAGGCGGTCTGCACGTTGACGCTCGGGCCGTTGAGGTTGAGCTTGTAGGAGACCCGCGCCGGCAGGTAGTCGTGGTTGTTGGCGATCGAGACCTGCTGGCGCCCGACCGCCCGGATCAGGCCGGGACGGGCGAAGAGCTCGTGGACGTAGGTGTTCTCGGTGACCCCGGCGAACACGCCCACCTGGCACCGGCGCTCGTCCGAACCATAGCCCGCGTGCTCCATCGCCTGCCAGGCGCATTCGAGGAAGAGGCGCTGCTGCGGGTCCATGATCTGGGCTTCGCGCGGCGGGTAGTCGAAGAAGGCGGCGTCGAAGAGGTCCGGCCCGGCGAGCGCTCCCCGCGCCTTGACGAGGCGCGGGTCGTCGAGCAGCTGCGGCGGGAACCCCTGGGCCAGCAGTTCCTCGTCGGAGAAGAAGCGGATCGACTCGACGCCGTGGCGCAGGTTGCGCCAGAGCTCGTCGACGCTCGCCGCGCCCGGGAAGCGGCCGGCCATGCCGACGACGGCGATGGCCATGCCCTCGCGCTCGGAGGCAACGGCATCCGGAGCGATCCGCAGGCGCTCGCCGGGGAGGGGATCGGTGGCCGGCTGACCCGGCGGCTCCAGGTGCCGCGCGAGCGACTCGACCGTCGGGTACTGGAAGAGGTCGACCAGGGGGACTTTCCGGCCGAGCGCCTCCTCGAGACGGGAATGGACGCGGGCCAGGAGCAGGGAATGTCCGCCGGCGTCGAAGAAGCTCTCGCGCACGCCCACCCGCTGGAGCCCGATCACCTCGCACCAGATCGCCGCGAGGGTCCGCTCCATCTCGGTACGCGGCGGCTCGAAGGAGGCCTCCGCTCCGGCCGCCATCGCCACCAGTGCTGCCTCCGGAGCCGGCAGCGCCTTGCGGTCGAGCTTGCCGGTGGCCGCCAGGGGCCAGCTCTCGCGCAGCACGAAGGCCGTCGGCACCATGTACTCCGGCAGCGTCCGCTGCGCCCAGCGGCGCAGCTCGAGCGGCGCGGGCGGCGGATAGAGCTCCGGGATCACGTAGGCCACCAGGCGCTGATCGCCCGGCGTGTCCTCGCGCACCAGGACCACCGCCTCGCGCACGCCCGGATGGGAGGCCAGGACCGACTGGATCTCCCCCAGCTCGATGCGGAACCCGCGCACCTTCACCTGCGTGTCGACGCGGCCGAGGAACTCGAGGTTGCCGTCCGGCCCGTAGCGCGCCCGGTCCCCCGTGCGGTACATCCTCGCCCCCGCCTCCCCGGCAAAGGGATCGGGCAGGTAGCTCGCGGCCGTCATCCCGGGCTCGCCGGCGTAGCCGTCAGACAGGCACTCGCCGCCGATGTAGAGATCGCCCGCGGCGCCCACGGGGCAGGGTCCCAGGGCGGCGTCGAGCACGTGGTAGCGGGCGTTCTGGATCGGCCGACCGTACGGGATGCTCACGCAGGCGGGATCGATACGGCCGACCGGGTAGAAGTTCGACCAGATCGTCGCCTCGGTGGCGCCGCCCAGGCTGACTACCCGGGCCCCGGGAAAGGATTCGCGCACGCGGTCGGGCAGGCTCACCGGGATCCAGTCGCCGGAGAGGAACACGAGGCGCAGCGCGGGCGGCTCCGGCAGGCTACCCAGGGGCGGAAAGAACGGGACGAGGTGCTGCAGGGCCGCGGGCGCCGAGTCCCAGAAGGTGATCGGCTCGCGGCTGAGGAGCCGGACCAGCGCGTGCGCGTCGCGCTGCTCCGCCGCCGAGGCGATGTGGATCGAGCCCCCGGCCGCGAGGATGCCGAAGACGTCGTAGACCGACAGGTCGAACGACAGGTTGGTGACGAAGAGCAGCCGGTCCGCGGGACCGACCCCGAACGTGCGGTTCACCCAGTCGATCAGGTTGACCGCCGGCCGGTGACGGACCATGACGCCCTTCGGCCTGCCCGTCGACCCCGAGGTGAAGATCACATAGGCGAGGTCGTCCGGGCCCGCGGCCGGCGGCGGGGCCGTGTCCGGCAGGCCGTCCAGGGGCTCCTCCAGGCAGACGACCCGGCGCAGGTCCGGGAGAGACGGCATGCCGTCGATGGCCTCGCGGCGCGCCTCGCTGGTGACCGCCCAGGCGATCCCCTGGCTCGCCAGGATGCCGCGCACGCGGTCCGGCGGCCAGGTGACCTCGACCGGCACGTACGCGCCGCCCGCCTTCTGGATCGCGAGCAAGGCGACGATCATGCCGGGGCCGCGGTCGAGGTGCACGGCGACCATGCGGCCCCCGCCCACACCGAGCGAGCGCAGCCGGTGCGCGAGCCGGTTCGCGCGGCGGTCGAGCTCGCCGTAGGAGAGCCGCTCCTCGCCGAAGACGAGCGCCGTCGCCTCCGGGAACCGCGCGGCCCGCTCCTCGAAGGGCTGGTGGAGGCAGAGGTCCCGCGGGCAGGGCGCCGCCGTGTCGTTCCACTCGCGGAGGATCTGCTGCCGGGCCGCGTCGGGAAGTAGCGGCAGCTCCGAAAGCCGCCGCGAGGGATCGACGGAAATCCCGGCGAGCAGGGTCTCGAAGCCGGCGAGCAGACGGACGACGGTCGGCTGGTCGAAGAGATCCCGGTTGTACTCCGCCGCCATGGCCAGAGCCACGTCGCCGATACCGCCGGCCTGCCCCAGCGCGACGTTGAGGTCGAACTTCGCGGTCCCGGTGTCCACCTCGCGGGCGCGGACCTCGACGCCAGGGAAATCGAACCCCGATGCTGGATTGTTCTGCAGGATCAGCATCACCTGGAACAGCGGCGTGTGGGACGTGTCGCGCTGCAGCCGCAGCTCCTCCACCAGCTTCTCGAACGGCACGTCCTGGTGGGCGTAGGCCTCCAGCGTCGTGTCGCGCACCCGGCCCAGGAGGTCCGCGAACACCGGGTCGCCGGAAAGGTCGGTGCGCAGAACCAGGGTATTGACGAAGAGGCCGATCAGCCCCTCGGTTTCGAGGCGGTTGCGATTGGCGATCGGTGAGCCGACGGAGACGTCGGAGCTCCCGGCGGCGCGCGCGAGGACCGTCTGGAAGGCCGCGAGCACCGCCATGAAGAGGGTCGTTCCCTGACGGCGGCAGAGCGCGCGCAGGCCTTCCACCACCACCGCGGGGATCTCGCGGTAGCTCCGCCCGCCGCGCGAGCCGAGCACGGCCGGCCGCGGCCGGTCGGTGGGCAGCTCCAGCAACGCGGGAGCGCCCGCGAGCCGCTCGCGCCAGAAGGCGAGCAGCCGCTCCAGCACGTCGCCCCGCAGCCTCTCGCGCTGCCAGGCGGCGAAGTCCGCGTACTGGAGCGGCAGCTCCGGGAGACCTTCGCGCCGGGCATAGAGCGCCGACAGCTCGCGCAGCAGGATCCCCGTCGACCAGCCGTCAGACACGATGTGGTGCAGCGTCAGGAGCAGGAGGTGCTCCTCCGCCCCGAGCCGCAGCAGCGTGGCGCGGACCAGCGGCAGGCGCGCGAGGTCGAACGTCCGCGAGGCCTCGCGCAGGGTCAGCGCCTCCGCCTCGGCGGCGCGTGCCGCGGGTGGCAGCGGCGCGAGGTCCACCACCGGTAGCTCCAGGCGGAGCTCGGGGGCGGACACCTGCACGACGTGCTGCTCCAGGAGGGCGAAGGACGTGCGCAGCACCTCGTGGCGGCCCACGACGCCATCGAGGGCGGCGCGCAGGGCGCCGACGTCGAGAGAACCGAGCAGCCGCAGGATCTGGGAGAGGTGGTAGGGAGCGCCGCCGACGCCGAGGCGGTCGAGGAACCAGAGACGTTCCTGGGCGAACGAGGCGGGCGGCGGATCGCCCGGCTCGCGCGCAAGCTTGACGAGGGGCGGCTCCGCCGGGCTCGCCTCCGCGCGCCGCGCCGCCTCGACCTGCGCGGCCAGATCTTCGACCGTCGGCGACTCGAACAGCCGCCGCAGCGGCAGCTCCACCCCGCAGACCTCCCGCACCCGGGAGACGACCTGCGTCGCGAGCAGCGAATGGCCCCCCAACTCAAAGAAGTTGGCGCGCACCCCCACCCGCTCCAGCCGCAGCACCTCGCTCCAGATCCCCGCCAGGATCTCTTCGAGCGGCCTCCGCGGGCCTTCCTCTTCCTCATCGGCCCTGTCGCGGCGCTCAGAAGCCGGCAGCGATTTGCGGTCCACCTTGCCGTTCGGGGTCAGCGGCAGCGACTCCAGGCCCACGAAGGCCGCGGGGATCATGTAGTCCGGCAGGCGCTCCCGCAGGCTTTCCCGCAGGCCCGCCGGCACACCCGGGGCCGTGTACGCCACCAGGCGCGTTTCCCCGCTCTCTGCGCGCGCCACGACCACCGCCTCGCGCACCTCCGGGTGTGCGAGCAGCGCCGCCTCGATCTCTCCCAGCTCGATGCGGAAGCCGCGGATCTTCACCTGGTGGTCGAGACGGCCCAGGAACTCCAGCTCCCCGTCCGCGCGACGGCGCACCAGGTCGCCCGTGCGGTAGAGGCGTTCGCCCGGTCGGCCGGCCGGATCGGGAACGAAGCGCTCCGCCGTCAGGTCCGGCCGGTTGAGGTAGCCCCGCGCGAGCCCCGCGCCGCCCAGCAGGAGCTCTCCCGGAGCCCCGACCGGCAGCAGGTTCAGCCGTGCGTCGAGCACGTAGGCCCGCGTGTCGGCGATCGGCACGCCAATCGTGGGCTCGCGCTCCTCTCCGCGCGGCACCCGCACCCACGTCGAGTAGGTCGTGTCCTCCGACGGGCCGTAGAGGTTGAAGACGCGCTCGACCCCCGGCACGGCGTAGATCCGGTCCACAAGGACTCGCTTCAGCGGCTCGCCCGCCAGATTGACCGTCCGCACCGAGCCCGGCAGAGCGCCGTCGCGCACCAGCGCGGCCATGGCGCTCGGCACGGTATTGACCAAGCGCACCCCCTCGGGGGCGGTCTCGGCCAGTTCCAGCGCGTTCTCGGCCAGCACCACCATGCCACCGGTGCTCAGCGGCAGGAACAGCTCGAAGACCGACAGGTCGAATGTGATCGAGGTCGAGGCCAGGACGCCGGCCAGGTCCTCCGGCGGGAACACCGAGCGCGCCCAGGACAGCAGGGCCGAGGCGCTGCGGTGCTCGATGGCCACCCCCTTGGGACGGCCCGTCGAGCCCGACGTGTAGATCAGGTAAGCCAGGTTGCCCGAGGTAACGCCGCTCTCCGGAGCCTCGTCGCTCTCCGCCGCCTCCTCGTCGTCGAGCAGCAGCGCGGTGCCGGAGAACGGCGGCAGCCGGTCGAGCACCTTGCGGTCGCTCAGCAGCACCGGCGAATCGGCGTCGGCCAGGATGAAGGCGAGCCGCTCCCGCGGGTAGGACGGGTCGAGCGGCACGTAGGCCCCGCCCGCCTTGAGCACCGCCAGCAGAGCCGCCACCATCGCCGGCGAGCGCTCCAAGGCGATACCGACGCGTACCTCCGGGCCCACCCCGAGCCGGCGCAGGCGGTTCGCCAAGCGGTTGGAGCGCCGCTCCAGCTCGCCGTAGGTCAGACCCTCCCCGCCTCGCAGAGATGCGATCGCCCGCGCCTCCGGCGTGCGCGCTGCCTGGGCCGCGAACGTCTCGTGCAGGCACAAACCGCGCGGGAACGGTGCCGCGGTGTCGTTCCACTCAAGCCGGGCCTGGTGGCGCTCGGCCGCGGTCAGGAGCGCCAGCTCCGACAGGGGCCGGTCCGGGTCCGCCACGGCGCCCTCGAGGAACGTCTCGAGATGGCGCGCCAAGCGGACGGCCGTCGTGGCGTCGAAGAGGTCGGAGTTGAAGGCCAGGCTGCCGGTCAGCCGGCCGTCTTCCTCGGCCAGACCGAGGCTCAGATCGAACTTGACCGTCCCCGACTCGGGCTGCTCGAAAGCAATCGTCAAGCCGGGCAGCTCGACCTGCTGCCCGGGCCCGTCAGCCAGCATCACCATGGCTTGGAACAGGGGAGAGTGGGCGAGGCTGCGCTCGGGCCGGAGCTCCTGGACCAGTCGCTCGAACGGCGCGTCCTGGTGGGTGTAGGCCTCGACCGCCACCCGGCGGACCCGGCCCAGGACAGCACCGAAGCCGGGGTCGCCCGCGAGGTCGACGCGCAGCACCAGGGTGTTGACGAAGAGGCCAATCAGGTCTTCGCACTCTGGCCGCGTGCGGCCGGACAGGATGGTGCCCAGGGGGATGTCCAGGAACCCGGAGACGCGGGACAGCAGGGCGGCGAAGCCCGCGGTCAAGGCCATGAACAGTGTGGCCCCGCGCTCCCGGCCGAGCGCCGCGAGCGCGGCCGTGAGCCGCGGCCCGAATCCGGCCGGGACCCGGCCGCCGCGGAACCGCATGGCGGGCGGCCGCGGCCGGTCGGTCGGCAGCTCGAGCAGGGCGGGAGCGCCCGCGAGCTGCCGACGCCAGTAGGCGAGCTGCTCCTCCAGAACCTCCCCGGAGAGCCGCTCGCGCTGCCAGCGGGCGTAGTCGGAATACTGGATGGGCGACTCGGCCAGCGGCGCGGACGTATAGTGCGCAGAGAGTTCCCGAATCAGGACTCCCATGGACCAGCCGTCAGTCACGATGTGGTGGACGGTCAGGAGCAGCAGGTGCTCCTCCTCGGCGAGCTTGAGGAGCGAGGTGCGCAGCGGCGGACCCGCTTCCAGGTTGAAGGGCCGCCGGGCCTCCTCCGCAGCGAGCCGCTCCGCCTCTCCCGGGGCGATGCCCGAGAGGTCGACGACCGGGAGAGCCGCCGGAAGGAGCTCGCCGATCCTCTGCACCGGCCCGGCCGCCGTGGCGCCGAAGACGGCCCGCAGCACCGAGTGGCGGCGCCGGATCTCCCGCAGGCTCCAGGCCAGGGCCGGGACATCCAGCCGCCCCGAGAGCCGCAGCGGCGCCGGGATGTTGTAGAAGGGGCTCTCGGGCTCGAACCGGGCGAGGAACCAGAGCCGCTCCTGGGAGTAGGAGAGCGGCACCGGGGCGCCGGGAGGGAGCTCCACGGGGATAATCGTATCCGCCGCCACCGCCCCGGCATGACGCTCGCTCAGGTAGCGCGCCATCCGCTCGACCGTCGACGCCTCGAAGAGGGCGGCCACGCGGATGCTCCCACCCAGCTTTTCCTGGAGCCGGTTGACCAGCAGGGCGGCGCCGAGCGAGTTGCCCCCAAGGGCGAAGAAGTCGTCGTGAACGCCGACCTCCACCGGCGCCGCCCTCCCGAGGTGCTCCTTCCACAGCCCGGCGAGGAGCCTCTCGAGCTCCGTCCGCGGCGCGGCGAAGGGCCGCTCTCCGGCAGCCCCGGCGAAAACCGCCGCCTCGGGCGCGGGCAGCGCGCGCCGGTCCACCTTGCCGTTGGCAGAGAGCGGAAGCGAAGGCAGCACCACGAACGCCGCCGGGACCATGTAGTCCGGCAGCTTCTCCTTCAAGCTCTCCCGCAGGGCGGCGGGCGAGAGCTCCCCGGCCCCCGAGGCCACCAGGTAGGCGGCCAGCCGGCGGTCGAGCACCGAT
The DNA here is from genome assembly GCA_963741305.1 of uncultured Holophagales bacterium. Lineage (GTDB taxonomy): Bacteria > Acidobacteriota > Thermoanaerobaculia > Multivoradales > UBA5704 > DATMER01. Next base: position 3,711,213 of record CAVUHL010000003.1, read on the forward strand.
CCGCCGTCGAGCGCCACGACCACGGCCTCACGCACCGCCGGCAGGGCTGCCAGGGCGGCCTCGATCTCCTGCAGCTCGATGCGGAAGCCGCGGATCTTGACTTGATGGTCGATGCGCCCCAGGAACTCGATCTCCCCTGCCGGCAGGTGGCGGGCGAGGTCGCCGCTGCGGTAGAGGCGCGCCCCCGGCTCGAAAGGATCGGGTACGAACCTCTCCGCCGTCAGGCCGGAACGGCCCAGATAGCCGCGTCCGACCTGGACCCCGCCGATGTAGAGCTCGCCCGGCACGCCCGCGGGAACCGGCCTGAGGTCCCGGTCGAGCAGGTGGATGCGCGTGTTGGCCACCGGGGTCCCGATCGGCACTGCCGCGTGCCGGCCTTCCCGCTCGCAGGCCCAGCAGGTCACATCCACCGCCGCCTCGGTCGGGCCGTAGAGGTTGTAGAGCGCCGCTCCCACGGGCATCCGGGCGTAGAACCGCCGCTCCAACTCGGCCGGAAACGCCTCTCCGCTGCAGACGACCCGCGTCAGCGACACGCACCTCTCCACCCCTGGCGCTTCGACGAAGGCCTGGAGCATCGAGGGCACGAAGTGCAGGGTCGTGATCCCTTCCCCGGCGATCGTCTCGATCAGGTAGGAGGGGTCCTGGTGCCCCCCCGGCCGTGCCATGACCAGACGGGCCCCGGCCAGGAGCGGCCAGAAGAATTCCCAGACGGAGACGTCGAAGCTGAACGGCGTCTTCTGGAGCACCGCGTCATCCGGGGTGAGGCCGAAGCGCTCCTGCATCCAGAGCAGCCGGTTGACGATGCCCCCATGGGAGTTCATCGTTCCCTTGGGCCGGCCGGTAGAGCCGGAGGTATAGATGACGTAGGCGAGGTTGGAGGAGCCGGGGAGGGGGCCGGGTGAGGCCGCCGTCGAGGCTTCCGCCGCCGCCATCCCATCGAGGAGCAGGACCGCCGCTTTGGGATCGGGCAGCCGCTCCAGCAGCCTCGACTGGGCTAGCAGGACCGGCACCCGCGAGTCCTCCAGCATGTAGGCCAGGCGGTCGGCCGGGTACGAGGGATCGAGCGGCAGGTACGCGCCGCCGCTCTTCAGGACGGCGAGCAGCCCCACCACCATCTCGAGCGAGCGTTCGGCGCAGACCCCGACCGGCACGTCCGGCCCGACACCCTGCCCGGCGAGGCGGTGCGCCAGGCGTCCGGCCGCGGCCTCCAGCTCCGCGTAGGTCAGGCTCTCCCCCTCGAATACCACGGCCACGCGCTGCGGGGACCTGGCTGCCTGCGCGGCGATCAGCTCGTGCAGGCAGGGGCCCTCCGGATACGGCGCCGCGGTGTCGTTCCACTCGCGCAGGAGCTGCTGGCTCTCGGCTGCGTCCAGGAGAGGCAGGTCCGAGAGACGCCGGTCCAGGTTTGCGACAGCGCCCGCGAGGAACGTTGCGAAGTGGCCGGCCAGCCGCACCAGGGTCGAAGGGTCGAAGATCTCCCGGTCGTAGACCAGGGCGGCGCAGAGACCCTCCCCGTCCTCCAGCAGGGTGAACGAGAGGTCGAACTTGGCGGTGCCGCTCCACACCTGCCTCGGGATCACGGCGAGCCCCGGCAGCTCGAGCCTGGACCGCCCCGTGTTCTCCAGGGCGAAGAGCACCTGGAACAGCGGCGTGGACGAGAGGTCGCGCTCCGGCGCCAGCACCTCGACCAGCTTGTCGAAGGGCATCTCCTGGTGGTTGTAGGCCCCGAGGGTCGCCTCGCGCGTGCGGCGCAGGACCTCCTCAAAGGTCGGGTCTCCCCCGAGGTCGGCGCGCAGCACCAGGGTGTTCACGAAGAGGCCGATCAGGTCTTCCAGCTCGCTGCGGTCGCGGCCCGCCACGGGCGTGCCCGCGACCAGGTCGTCGCGGCCGGTCGTGCGCCGGAGGACGGCAAAGAAGGCCGCGAGCAGGACGATGAACAGGCTGGCGCCCTGCGCCGCGCCGGTCGCTCTCACCGCCGCGGCCGGGACGGCGAGATCGAAGGTCCGCAAGCCGCCGGCCCAGGTGCGGACTCCCGGGCGCGGCCGGTCGGAGGGCAGCTCCAGCACGGGCGGAGCGCCGTCGAGCCGTGCCCGCCAGTAAGCCATGAGGTGATCGAGGTGCGCGCCCTGCAGGCGACCCCGCTGCCAGACCGCGAAGTCCGCGTACTGGACCGGCAGCTCAGGCAGAGCCATGCCTCGGTAGAGCGCACCCAGCTCGCGGAAGAGCACGTCCATGGACCAGCCGTCGGCGACGATGTGATGGATCGTCAGGAGGAGCGTGTGCTCCTCCTGTCCGGTGCGGAGCAGGACGGTCCGCTGGAGCGGTCCCCGCTCCAGGTCGAAGGGAAGCTCCGCCTCGGACCGGCGCAGCCGCTCCATCTCGGCCTCGAGGTCTGGCAACCCCGCGAGATCGACGGTGGCAAGAGGGACGGCGGGCTCCGCAGAGATCCGTTGCGCCAGGAGGGCTCCCGTGGCGGTGAAGGTCGTCCGCAGCACCTCGTGCCGCCGGGCGATCCCGTGGAGGCTCCGCGCCAGGGCATCCCGGTCGAGAGGCCCGCGCAGGACGAACGCCCGCGCGATGTTGTAGGCGGGGCTGCCGGGGGCGAGCCGGGCCAGGAACCAGATCCGTTCCTGGGCGAAGGAAAGGGGGGCCGGGCCCGGCTCGGCGCGGCGCGGGATTCCCTGCCGGGGAGCCGAGCCCGCGGCCCGGCGCTTCAGGCGCTCTTCCAGCAGAGCCTGGGCGGCCGGCGAGAGGCGCGAGGCGGGACCGGGCGGCCGCATCCCCGCCTGATCCATCAGGCCCCCTCCGCCTCGGCGAGAAGGAGATCCTCCACGGCCGCGGCCAGCCCCTCGATGGTCGGCCGGTCGAACATCGTGCTCAAGGGGAGGTCGACGTCGAGCTCGTCCCGCACGCGCGCCACGATGCGGGCTCCCAAGAGAGAATGGCCGCCCAGCTTGAAGAAGTCATCCCGGATCCCGACCCGCTCGATGCCGATCATCGCCGACCAGATTTCCTGGATCACCTGCTCGATCGGAGTCCGCGGCTCAGCCCGCTCTTCACCGCCTTCGGCCGGGCCGGGATCCGGGAGAGCGGACAGATCGACCTTGCCGTTCGGGGTCAGCGGCAGGCTCTCGATCAGGACGACGGCGGACGGCACCATGGCCGCGGGCAGCCGCTCCGCGAGGAAGGAGCGCAGCTCGTCCGGCGAGACCGCCTCCGAAGGCACCGCATAACCGACGAGGCGCGGCCCCTCCTGGACGACCACGACCGCAGCCCGGACCGCCGGATGACGGCCGAGGACCGCCTCGACCTCCCCCAGCTCGATCCGGATGCCACGGATCTTGACTTGATGGTCGGCGCGCCCCAGGAACTCGATCCGCCCGTCCGGGCGCCAGCGGACCACGTCGCCGGTGCGGTAGATCCGGGAACCGGGCTCTCCGAACGGGTTCGGCACGAACTTCTCCGCTGTCAGGTCGGGCCGCCGGAGATAGCCGCGGGCCAGGCCCACCCCACCCACGTGAAGCTCCCCCGGCACGCCGGCGGGCACCCTCTGCAGCTTGCCGTCGAGCACGCAGGCCATGAGGTTGTCGATCGGCCGGCCGATGGACGGCGCCTCTTCTCCGGCCTCCACCTCGGCCGCGGTCGAGACCACGGTGCTCTCCGTCGGGCCGTAATGGTTGACCAGCCGGAATGGAAGCTCGCGTCCGACCGGGTGGAGCCGGTCGCCGCCAGTGAGCAGGGCCCGCAGCGCGAGCCCCGGCGGGAGGTCCTGCTCCAGGCAGGCCTCGGCGAGGGGCGTGGGCAGGAAGCAGACCGTGACCCCCTCGGCCGCCAGCCAGGAGAGCAGGTCCGGCGGCGAGGCGCGGATCTCCTCCGGAGGGATGCGCAGGCTGGCCCCGGAGGCGAGCGGCGGCCAGATCTCCCAGACCGAGGCGTCGAAAGCCGGGCTGGCCACCAGCGTGCTCCGGTCGGACGGCCCGAGCCCGTACTCCCGCTGGTGCCAGCCGACCAGGTTGAGCAGCCCGGCATGCGTCAGCTCGGTCCCCTTGGGCCGGCCGGTCGAGCCCGAGGTGTAGATGACGTAGGCGAGGCTCTCTGGCAGAAGGGTGATGCTAGGCCTTTCGGCCCGCTCGGGGAGGTCCCCGTCGATCGCCAGGACCCGCGCCGGGCCCGCGAGGTGGGAGCGCTCCCGGGTGGTGACCAGCACCGGGACGGCCGCATCCTCCAGGATGTAGGCGAGCCGCTCCGCCGGATGCCCCGGATCGAGCGGCAGGTAGGCGCCGCCGGCCTTGAGCACGCCGAGCACGGCGGCGACGAGCTCGGCCGAGCGCTCCAGGCAGACGCCGACCCGCACCTCGAGGCCCACGCCGAGCTCGCGCAGGCGCCAAGCCAGCCGGTTGGAGAGCGCCTCCAGCTCGCCATAGGTCAGGCCGGCCATGGCGGGCGCCTCCGGAGCACGGTCAGCCCAGCCCTCGAACAGCTCGTGGACGAAGGCGCCCTGATGGTCCACCGGCTCCGTCCCGCTCCACCGCACGAGCTGGCTCTCCTCCTCCGGAGTCAGCAGCGGAAGCTCCGAGACGCGGCTCGCGGGGCTGGCGGCGAAGCCGGCGAGCAGCGTCTGGAAGCACCCGATCGTGCGTTGGATTGTGGAGCGGTCGAAGAGCGCAGACACGTACTCCCAGACCAGCGTGATCCCGGCCCCGGCCGTGCCCGCGCGTCCGACGCGCTGCTCGCTCCTCGGGATGCAGATGACGTTCATGTCGAACTTGGCCGAGCCGTTGGACAGCGCCTCGGTCAGCTCGGTCGCGAGGCCGGGGAAGACGAGCTCGGAAAGCGGCGAGTCGTGGAAGCTGAAGCTCACCTGGAATAGCGGATTGTAGGCGGGGTCGCGCTCCGGCTGCACGGCCTCGACGACCAAGTCGAAGGGGATGTCCTGGTTGGCCGCGGCCTCGAGGGTAAGCCGGCGGGTCCGCTGCAGGAGCTGGCGCACTATCGGGTCGCCGGACAGGTCGTTGGCCAGCACGACGTTGTCGACGATCATGCCGAGGATGGACTCGGTCTCGCGCCAGCGCCGGTTGGCCACGGCAGAGCCGACGTTGACCTGCTCCTGTCCGCAGCAGCGGGAGAGCAGGGCAGCGAAGGCCGCCTCCATGAGCATGTAGAGGCTGACCCCTTCGCGGCGGCTCGCCGCGCGGAGGGCCTCGCACAGCGCCACGGGCATCTCCACCCGCTCCACGCGGCCGGCGAAGCTTTGCCGTCTGGGGCGGGGCCGGTCCGTGGGAAGCAGCAGCACCGCCGGCCGGTCGGACAGCGTCCGTTTCCAGGCCTCGATCTGGGCGGCCGCCTGCGGTCCGCGCATCCACTCGCGCTGCCAGACCGCCCAGTCGGCGAACTGGAGCGGCAACTCGGGCAGCGGCGAGGGCCTGCCCCGGGAAAAAACCGCATAGAGCGCTGCCAGTTCCTCGAGGATGCGGTTGAACGACCAGCCGTCGTGCGCCAGATGGTGCTCGACGTGCAGCAGGACGTGCTCCCCGGGGCCGAGCCGCAGGAGAGTCCAGCGGATCAGTGGCAGGCGGACCACGTCGAACGGCCGCCAGCATTCGGCGCGGATGGCCCGTTCGGTCTCCTCCTCTCGAGCGCCGCCAGCCAGGCCGGAGAGGTCGATGACCGGCAGCGGCAGCTCGCAGGCGGGATGGCAGTCCGGATGAAAACGTTGGACCGGCCGACCCTCGACCGTCGGGAACGTGGTACGGAGGATCTCGTGCCGGCGCACGATCTCGGCCAGGCTGCGCCGCAGCGCCTCGACGTGCAGCCCCCCCACAAAGCGGAGCTTGGCCTGGAACTGATAGGACCGGATCGTCGGGTCGAGCTGCTGGAGGAACCAGACCCGCTCCTGCGAGAACGAGAGCGGCAGGTCTCCGGTCCGGGGGACCGGCACGATCGGGCTGCCCGGCAGCACGCCACTCCCCTGCTCGATCCGGGCCGCGAGCGCACCCAGGACCGGGTTCTCGAAGACATCGCGGAGCGACATCTCGACCCCCAGCCGGTCTCGCACCCGCGCGATCACCTGCACGGCGAGCAGCGAGTGCCCGCCCAGCTCGATGAAGCTGTCGGCGGCTCCGATCCGCCCGGCGGCGAAGACCTCGCTCCAGATCCCGGCCAGAGCCTCCTCGGTTGCCGTGCGCGGAGCCACGTGCTCGCGCTCCGCCTCGTGGGACTCAGGCGCGGGAAGCGCCTTGCGGTCTACCTTGCCGTTCGGACTGAGCGGGAATTCTTCGAGCACCACGAAAACAGCGGGCACCATGTACTCGGGGAGACGGGCACGCAACCCGGCCTTGACGTCCCGGACGAGCTCTGTCCCAGTCCCTCCGCGGGAACGCAGGTAGGCCACCAGGCGCCGGTCTCCTCCGGGGCCGTCCGAGGCCACGACGACCGCCCCCTCGACGCCCGGGTGCTCGCCGAGCGCCGCCTCGATCTCCCCAAGCTCGATGCGGAAACCGCGGATCTTGACTTGGTGATCGATCCGGCCCAGGAACTCGACGGCGGCGTCCGGGAGGTGGCGCGCCAGGTCGCCGGTCCTGTAGAGCCGCGCCCCCGCTTCGCCAAACGGATCGGGGATGAACCTCTCGGCGGTCAGGTCCGGCCGTCCGAGATAGCCCCGCCCCACCTGCACCCCGCCGATACACAACTCGCCTGTCGCCGCCGGCTGCAGATCCGGATCGAGCAGATGGATGGAGACGTTGGCGACGGGGTGGCCGATCGGCACCGTCGCATGAGGGCTCGCCGGATCGCAGCGCCAGAACGTGACGTCGACAGCCGCCTCCGTGGGGCCGTAGAGGTTGTGCAGCTCGACTCCCGGCAGGCGGGCGAAGAACCGCTGTTGGAGGTCGAGCGGCAGCGCCTCTCCGCTGCAGATCACCCTGCGCAGCACAGCGGCGCAGGCCTCCACCCCGGGTTGCTCCAGGAACACGCGCAGCATGGGAGGGACGAAGTGCAGGGTCGTGATCCCCTCGCGGAGGATCGTCTCCACGAGATAAGCGGGGTCCTGGTGGCCGCCGGGCCTTGCCATGACCAGGCGCGCGCCGGTGATGAGCGGCCAGAAGAGCTCCCAGACCGAGACGTCGAAGCTGAACGGGGTTTTCTGCAGGACGCGGTCGTCCGCCGTGAGGCCGTAGGCATCCTGCATCCAGAGCAGGCGGTTGACGATGCCGCGATGGGTGTTGACAGCTCCCTTCGGCCGGCCGGTCGAGCCCGAGGTGTAGATGATGTACGCCGCATGATCCGCCTCCCGTGGCGAGAGGGCGCGGTCGCCATGGGGCAGCTCTTCGTCCAGCCGCACTACGCGGGTGCCGGACGGCAGCGGCAGGTCCGCAGCCGCACCACCCGCCGTGAGCAGCACCGGGACCCGGGAGTCCTCCAGCATGAAGGTCAAGCGCTGGCGCGGATAGGCCGGATCGAGTGGCACGTACGCTCCGCCCGCCTCAAGGACGCCGGCGAGCCCCACCACCATCTCGAGCGAACGCTCGAGACAGAGACCGACGGGGACCTCGGGCCCGACTCCCAGGCTGCGGAGGTGCCGCGCCAGCCACTCGGCGCGCCGGGCGAGCTCGCAATAGGTGAGCCGGCCGGTTTCGGAGACGACGGCGAGGGCTTCAGGGGTGAGCACTGCCTGCGCGGCGAGCAGGTCTGAGAGACAGAGATGGCGGGAGTCCTTCATGAGTTTCAGAGCTCCCTTGGCATTGGAAGGTTGCCTCGACGTGGGAAAGCAGGGCGTTCAACAGCTCGAAAAGCCGGGCGCCGTTGAGCACTACCCTACTCCGATGCCTCGTTTGTCATCATGTCGGTCCTGCGGCCCAGCTCGATCGAGCCGGGACCGGTCCCGCTGTGAACACGCTCATGGCTTGCCGGTCTCGAGCCGCCCGCGCACCTCCTGCGCCAGTATCTCAGCGTTCAACCGCCGCTCCGGCGAGAGCGGCTTGTCGACGTGCATGACCGACGCGGGCGTCGGGAACGCCTCGTCCCAGCGGGCCTCCGGGCCGAACAGCAGGAAGGTGTCCCACGCGCGGCTCCCCTCGATGCCCAAGGGGCCGTCGATCGCCTCCGCCAGTTGGTGGCTCGCTGTCCAAAAGTGGATCACCCGCGGATCGGTGATGTGGATGGTCGCGTTGCGGGCGTCCTCCTCCTTCTCCTCACCGAGCATGGGACCCCATACTACGTAGACCCGCAGCCGTTCGTCTGGGATCTCGTTCATTACGTACTTTTGCACCACACGGGCGCTGATGGTGCAGACCCCTCACGTCGGCGACAGCAGCATCACCAGCCGGGTCTTGCCGGCGTCGCGGTTGAACGTCTCCCGCAGTTCCGCGCCGCTGTCGGCCAGGGAGCGCAGCTCCGGTTTGCGCGGCTCCGGCCTGTCGTCGCCGGCGTGCCCGATGCGCTTCAGGGTGAGAGGGATGTGGTTCTTCTTGCCTTCGTAGAAGTCGCCGGTGATCGTGGCGCCATCGGCCGAGACCATGCCGGTGAACGGAGTGCCGACCGTGATGCCCGGCTTCTTCGAGAAGCGGTTGAAGTCGAAGTAGACCTCGGAGCCGTTTACCCGTACGTTCTCCAGGAGATGGAACTGTATGGCCTGGTTCGGAACGTCCATGGTGCCCATCCACCTGCCCTGCGCGTCCCTGGCGAGCTCGACGAAAACGTCGACCTCGAGCTCGGCCCGCTTGTACATCAGCGTACCCTGCCAGAGTCCCTCGACGTCCGCGGCAATCCTCCGTTCCTCGGCCCCGGCCGGGAGCCCTTGCAGGCTCTGACACAGCGCCAGGAAGGCAATCGCCAGCCTTGCAGCTTTCGATGTCATAGAGGCTCCTCTCTTTTCATCGAACAGGGCTAAGAGGGCAGTGATAATAGCACTACTCCCCCCGGCTCTGGTGAACGGCTGGACGAAACTGAGAAATCAGGGGACACTCTTCTTCTCCAGAAGGAGAAGCTATGAGAGACCTCTCGCGCTGGCTCACCGCGTTCGCGTTGCCCGTCCTGCTCTCGGCCGGAATCTCGGCTCAGGAGACGGAGGGGACGAGCGGCGCCAGGAACGGCTTCGCGGTGACGCCCGCCACCTCGGAGATCCGCGTGGACGGCGTTCTGGACGAGCAGGGCTGGGTAGACGCCACGGTGGTGCCGCTCACCCACGAGTGGTTCCCGGCCGACAACACCGAGCCTCCGGTGCGGACCGACTGCCTGGTCACCTTCGACAGCGAGAACCTGTACATCGCCTTCCGCGCCTACGATCCCGACCCGTCGCAGATCCGCGCCCACCTGGCCGACCGCGACACCCCGTTCCTCGACGACACGGTGGGATTCCACGTCGACACCTTCAACGACCGCCGCCGGGCCTTCGAGTTCCGGGTCAACCCGCTGGGCGTGCAGATGGAGGCCGCGGTCTCCGATGTGGACGGCTCCGAGGACTGGTCGTGGGACGCCATCTGGGACTCGGCCGGGCGGATCGGCGAGGACGGCTACGTGGTCGAGATCCTCCTTCCGTTCCGCCAGCTCCGCTTTCCCCGGACCGCGGAGGTGCAGACCTGGGGGTTCCTCGCCACCCGCGACTACCCCCGATCCCTCCTCCACCAGTTGCGCTCGACCCGCAACGACCGCAGCCAGGACTGCGTGGTCTGCCAGTTCGACACCTTGACGGGGTTCGAGCAGATCGACACCGGGCACAACCTGGAGGTCGTCCCCACGATCACGGCGGGCCGCACCGACGAGCGGCCGGCGCTCACCTCCGCCTTGGAAGAGGGGGACGCCGACGTCGAGGCGGGCGTGACGACCCGCTGGGGGATCACTCCCAGCGTGACGCTGAACGCCACCTTGAACCCCGACTTTTCCCAGGTCGAGGCCGACGCCGCGCAGCTCAACGTCAACGAGCGGTTCGCCCTTTTCTTCCCGGAGAAGCGCCCCTTCTTCCTCGAGGGCGCCGACTACTTCGCGACCCCGCTCAGGGCGGTCTTCACCCGCACCGTCGCCGACCCCTCGGGCGGCGTCAAGCTGACCGGCAAGGAGGGCGGCAACGCCTTCGGCGTGTTCCTGGCCGAAGACCGCTTCAACAACCTGATCTTCCCCGGCGCGGAGCAGTCCGGCTTCGCCTCGCTGGACCAGGACGTGACCAGCGGAGTGGTGCGCTACCGGCGCGACGTGGGCAGGACCTCCACCCTGGGCGTCCTCTATGCCGGCCGCCAGGGGGATGGCTATTCCAACCAGGTCTACGGCCTGGACGGCACCCTGCGCGTGACCGACTCGGACACCATCCGTTTCCAGGGGCTCGACTCCCGGACCGAATACCCGGCGGCCGTGGCCGTGGACAATGGGCAGCCGCTCGATCCGTTCGGCGGCGCGGCGTGGAGCCTCAGCTACAACCACGCCACCCGGGACTGGGCCTGGCTCGCGGGCCACACCTCTTTCGCCCGCGACTTCCGGGCGGACAGCGGCTTCATCCCCCAGGTCGATCTCCGGCAGTCGTATGCCGAGGTGGCGAGGACGTTCTGGGGACGGCCGGGAGGATGGTTCAGCCGCTTCCAGGTGCTCGGCAACTTCGCCTCGACGAAGACCCAGGACGGCGATCTCATCGAAGACAGCGGCAACGTCTACATCACCTACGACGGGCCGCTCCAGAGCCAGGTGAAGCTCGGGCTCCATCCCAACGAGGAGGCGTTCCGCGGCGTCACCTTCAACGATTTCCGGACCGACCTGCTGGTGACCCTGCGCCCGACAGGCGACCTGGCCTTCCAGCTCTTCCTCAGGGCGGGCGAGATCATCGACTTCGTCAACGTCCGCCAGGCGGAGTTCGAACAGGTGCAGCCGCGGATCGAGTTCAAGCTCGGGCGCAGGGTCACGGGCGAGATCCAGCACACCTGGCAGGCGTTCGACGTGAGGGGCGACAGGTTCCTGGAGGCCAACCTCACGCAGACCACCCTGCGCTACCACCTGAACGTGCGTACCTTCTTCCGCGCCATCCTGCAGTACCGCGACGTCGAACGGGAGCTCTCGCTCTACAACCCGGGCATCACGATCGAGCCTGAGGAAGAGGAGCTCTTTTCACAGCTCCTCTTCTCCTACAAGCTCAATCCGCAGACCGTCCTGCTGCTGGGCTACTCCGACGCCTCCGAGGGGAACCAGCGGGTGGACCTCACCCAGCGCAACCGCGCCGTGTTCCTGAAGATCGGCTACGCCTGGCTCTGGTGACGGGCGTCAGGGCCGCGGCGGCGGCTCCTCCAGGCCCGGCGGCAGGAGCCGCCGGCCGGTCCGCTCCTTGGCCTCCGCCACCAGGCGGCGGACCTCCGCCAGCAGCAGCGGCACGTCGTAGAGGATGCCGTCCTTGACGGTGTAGCGGATGCCACCCACCCGTATTGGGCGGTTGTTCTCGTCGACTTTGAGTGCGCCGCCGGTGCCATAGAGCACCTTGAGATTGCGCAGCGGGTTCTCGGGCACCACGACCAGGTCGGCCAGCTTGCCCGGCTCGACCGAGCCGAGCTCCGCCTCGCGGCCCAGCGCTTCGGCGCCCACCAGCGTGGCGGCGTGGATTACCTCGAGCGGGTGGAACCCGGCCTCGCGCAGCAGCTCCATCTCCCGCACGTAGCCGAAGCCGTACAGGTTGTACATGAAGCCCGAGTCGGAGCCCACGGTTACCCGGCCGCCACGGTTCTTGTACTCGTTGAGGAAGGCCATCCAGAGGCGGTAGTTCTCCTGCCAGGCCACCTCATCCTCGGTCGTCCAGTAGAACCAGTGCGCGGCGTGGGCGGCGCGGTTCGGGGCAAAGGCGTCCCAGAGGGAGGGGAGGGTGTACAGGTCGTGCCACTCGGCACGGCTGGCCCGCATCAGGTCGCGGTTGGCCTCGTAGAGCGCCAGCGTCGGGACCATGGCCAGGCCGTGGCCGACCAGCTCGTCGATCACCGCGCCCCAGCGCTCGCTCCCCGGCGGCGCGGCCTGCCGCCAGAGCCGGCCGGCTTGCGCGAAGCGCTGCTGCTCGTCGCTGTAGTTGTATTCCGGGGGGAGCTCCTGCAGGCTGCGGCCGGCTAGCAGGGCCTCGGGCAGGCCGTACCAGTGCTCCAGGATGTCGAGCCCCCACCGCGCCGCGTCCAGCGCGTCGGCGCGGGCGGCGAACTTCGGGATCGGCCGGCAGGCGGTGCGCAGCCCCCGCTTGCCGGCCTCGTCGAGCGCTGCGGCCAGGATGTCGGGGCGCCCACCCTGCCAGAAGGCGACGCCGGCGACGCCCTGCCGGGCCGTCTCCGCGACCCACAGGCGGGCCTCCTCCGGCGCGAGGAAGGGCTTCCTATCGCGGCCATGGCCAAAGTGGAGGTAGGGCTCGATGCGCGGCGCCGCGACCTCGTTGCGGTCGCTCTTCGCCTTCAGGTCGAGGCAGGCCTTGATCCCCGCGATGCAGAGCGGCTCCCGGACCGTGGTGACCCCGTGCGCCAGCCAGAGCTTCGTCACGTAATCGGCCGGCTCCCCGAGGTGTCCGTAGAGGTCGATGAAGCCTGGCAGGACGTACATCCCATGCACGTCGAGCTCCCGGTCGCCCGCGGCGGCCCCGGGCCGCGCCTTGGGATCGATGGGCATCCCGGGGCTGCCGACCGGCACGACGCTCTCGATCCGGTTCTTCCGGATGACGATGTCCACCGGCCCGATGGGCGGCGCGCCGGTACCGTCGATCAGAATACCCCCGCGCAGGATCAGCCGCTGGAAAGGGCCTTCGCCCTCGGTGCGCGGCGGCAGCCCGGCGCCTTGCGCTTCCGCGGACCGTGCGGCTGGGAGCAGCAGCGCGAGCAGAAGCAGGGTTCGGCAGGATCGGAGGAATGGGACCATCGAGCGGACCTCCTGGGCTCAACCGGGTAGGGCATCCGGCAGGTCGTGCTCGACCCGCCTCAGGCCAGGGCGGGCATAGCCCCAGAGAGAGGCGAGGACGGGCAGGATCGCCAGGCTGACATAAAGGAGGCCGATGCCGCGCCCGGGCCCGACGCCCAGCACCCTTCCGGCGCTGTCGGCGAGCGGACCGCCGGCGGCGAGCAGCGGCTCGAAGACGCGGTCGGCCAGCGCGCCCGCACCGAGAAAACCCAGGGGAGCGGTGAACTGGGCGATCAGGCGCCGCACGGCGAAGACGCGCCCCTGCACGTCGGGCGGCACCTTCACCTGCCAGATCGCCTGGCTCGAGCCGTTGATGATCGGAGCGCCGAGCATGACGACGAACAGGGCACAGGCGACGAGCGGCGGGGACGGCCTGAGGCCCACGAAGACCAGCGCGACGCCGAACAGGAAACCGAAGGCGAGCACGCCGTGGATGCGGGGCCGGGGCCCTCCCGTCAACGTCATGGCCACGCTGCCCACGAGCAGCCCCGCGCTCGCGGCGGAGAGGACGGGCGCGAGCACCTGCCTCGAGGCGAACGAGAGCACCAGCGGCGTCACGAGGACCGTGGCGATGCTGAACACGAGGTTGATCATCGCGAAGTAGAGTAGCAGCGCGAGCAGGCCGGGCCGCTCGCGGATGAACGTCCAGCCGTAGCCGGCCTCGGCCCAAAGCGATCCCCGGGCGGTGCGGCCAGCTGCGCTGACCGGCGGACGCGGGATCCGCACCCGCAGGAGGGTGGCGGCCGCGAAAAGGAACGTGCCGAAGTCGATCAGGATGACGCCGGCCATGCCCACGACCGCGAGGAGCAGGGCCGCCAGGATGGGCGCGAGGACCTCCCCCGCCGCCTGGCCGAACTGCATCATCCCGTTGGCGCGGCCCAGCTGCCGCTTGGGCACGAGCAGGGTCATGGAGGCGATGTAGGCAGGCCACTGGAAGGCGTTGAAGACCGAGCCGAACGCCACGACCACGTAGAGGTGCCAGACCTCGAGCGCGCCGGCGCGCACCAGCAGGACGAGCGCCAGCGTGCCGATCGCGGGACCCAGGTCGCTCCAGAACATCACCCACCGCCGGTCCCAGCGGTCGACCAGGGCGCCGGCGAACGGCGCGGCGAGCAGGCCGGGCAGGAAGGCAAAGAGCGTGATCAGGGTGAACTGCGTGGCCGAGCCGGTCCGCTCGTACACCCAGACGCCGAGCGCGAACCGGGTGAGGCCCGATCCGATCAGCGAGACCACCTGGCCGAGCCAGACCAGGCCGAAAGACTTGAGACCGCCGCCGGGCTGCGTCAAGTTCCGTAGTCCGTGCTTCAGGTGAGCGCGGGCACCTGCGCGAACCGCCGCACCAGGTGGTCCACGATGAGCGGTCCGTGATCGCGCGAGTTTTCGATGAAGATGCGGTCGGTGCGGCGGCCGGCCTGGATCGTGCCGGCCACGTAGAGCCCCGGCACGTTCGACTCGCAGGTCGCCGGGTCGTAGGCCGGCTCCAGGCTCTCCGCGTCGATGCGCACGCCGGCTCGCTGCAGGAGATCGATCTCGGGGGTGTAGCCGACGAGCACGTAGGCCGCCTGGGCGGGCAGCAGCTCGAGCCCGTTCGGCCCCTGGATCTCCACTCCGCCTTCCCGGAAGGCGCATACCAGCGAGTTGAAGCGGGCGGCGATCGAGCCTTCCTCGATGCGGTTTTCGATGTCGGGCTTGACCCAGTACTTGACCCCGGGCTTCACGTGCGGACCGCGATGGACGAGGGTCACCCGCGCGCCGTTGCGCCAGAGGTCGAGCGCTGCCTCGGCCGCGGTGTTGCCCGCGCCGATGATGACCACGTCCTGGCGGTAGTGGGGGTAGGCCTCCTTGTAGCGCGTCGAGACCCAGGGGAGATCCTCGCCGGGCACGCCCAGGTGCCTGGGGTTGCCGAAGTAGCCGGTCGCCACGGCCACAGCCCGCGCCTGGATCTCCCTCTTGTTCGAGGAGATGACGAAGCCCTCCTCCTGCTTGCGGATCTCCAGGACCTCTTCGTACAGGGCCAGGGGGATCTGGTAGCGGTCCACGACCATTCGGTAGTAGGACAGCGCCTGGCGGCGGGTCGGCTTGTCGTCGGGGATGGTGAAGGGGATGTCCGCGATTTCCAGGCGGTCGCGGGTGGTGAAGAACTCCATGAAGGTGGGATACCCCTGGATCGCGGCGGTGATCGGTCCGCGGTCCATGACCAGCACGCCGACGCCACGGCGCCGCGCTTCCGCGCCGATGGCGATCCCCGTGGGGCCGGCCCCCACCACCAACAGATCCAGAACGTCGCTCATGGCTGTCTCCAAGGGTCGCTCATGGCTGCCTCCAAAGATGGTCCACGGGGCCATGGCCCGAGCCCAGCGGGTACGCGGCCTTCATGGCCCCCTGCAAGTATTCGATCGCGCCGCCCACTGCTTGCGGCAGCTCCTCCCCTCTTCCCAGCCGTGCTGCGATAGCCGAGGAGAGCGTGCATCCGGTACCGTGGGTCGAGGTGGTCGCCAAGCGCGGATGGCGGAAGCGGTGCACCTCCCCGTTCACTACCAACAAGTCAACGACCTCATCTCCTTCCGCATGCCCGCCTTTCGCGAGCACCGCGGGCCCGCGCCTCGCGAGCACCTCCGCCCCCGTCTGTCCGGAGGGCAAGCCGGTCATCCTCGCCAGCTCGGGCAGGTTCGGGGTGACGACGGTGCAGAGCGGGACCAGCTCTTCGAGCAGCGCCTCGACCGCGTCGTCCCGGAGGAGCGCGTCGCCGCTCTTGGCTACCATGACCGGATCGAGCACCACGCGGGTAGGTTTCCAGAACCGCAGGCGATCCGCCACGGCGCGGACGATCGGCGCGCTCGCCAGCATGCCGATCTTGACCGCGTCCACCCCGATGTCCTCGAAGACAGCGTCGATCTGGGCGGCGACGATCTCAGGCGGGACCTCGTGGACGGCGCGCACTCCGACGGTGTTCTGGGCGGTCAGGGCGGTAATGGCGCTCATGCCGTAAGCGCCGTGCGCGGCGAAGGTCTTGAGGTCGGCTTGAATG
Source organism: uncultured Holophagales bacterium (assembly GCA_963741305.1). Taxonomy (GTDB): domain Bacteria; phylum Acidobacteriota; class Thermoanaerobaculia; order Multivoradales; family UBA5704; genus DATMER01. The sequence continues at coordinate 3,727,132 of CAVUHL010000003.1, forward strand.
CCCGCCCCGCCGCCGGAATCCGAGCCGGCGATGGTCAGGAGCCGCGGCGGCGTCCGGCTGGACATCTGCAACCTTCAGGCCGTGCGGAGCTGGAGACGGCGGCGGCGCATCCAGGAGATCGTGAGGATCAGGGCCACGATGAGCACGCTGATGACCTGGGCGAGCGTGAAGGAGCCGAAGAAGCGGTCGTCCTTGGCGCGCAGGATCTCGACCAGGAAGCGCTCGACCGCCAACAGGGCGATGACCGTGAGCGCCACCACGCCGACACCCCGATCCTCTCCCTCTCTCCTGCGGAGCAGCCAGAGGCCGAAGCCCCAGATGGCGAGGCTGCCGAGGGTCTCGTAGATCTGCGTCGGGTGCACGCGCAGGAGCTCGCTGTCCGGCACGCTGGCGGGGATGTCCACGCCGAACAGGCTGCGCAGCTCGCCCGCCGTGGTCGGCGGCAGGCCCACGGGGAAGGCCACGCCCCAGGGCAGGTCAGTGGGCCGGCCGTAGTCGTCGCCCACCAGGAAGCAGCCGATCCGGCCGACGGCATAGCCGATGGCGAGCGCCAGGGCCGCGATGTCGGCCATTCGCCAGACGAAGAGCCGGCGCTTGTACATGGTGAAGAGCACGGCCGCGGCGCCGAGGATGAAGCCGCCGTACCAGACCAGGCCGGAGCGGTCGAACAGCACTGCCAGGTCACGGTTCAGGAGGGCGTAGTAGACCTTGGCCCCGACGATCCCGCCCAGGCCCGCGGCAAAGACGATGGCGCTGGCATCCTCGTCGTCTCCGAGGCCGAAGCGGCGCATCCCCCAGAGGAGCTGGAGATAGCCGGCGACGAACGAGAGGACCAGCATCACCCCGAAAGGGCTGATGGCGAAGGGTCCGATGCGGAAAAGCTCCTGGATCATGGCCGGCCGGATCGTAGCACGCCGGGACGATCGAACAGGCCGCCGAAGAAGTCCCCCGGATTCCAGCTCGGGGGCTTCTCTTCCTGCGCCACCTGATAGCTGATGAGGAAGTTCAGCTTCGCGAACTGCACTCCGGCTCCGAAGTCCATGGCCTGGCTCATATCGTCGCCGGGCTTGTGATAGACCTCCGCCATCCACTTCCCCAAGAGCGCCTTGCTATCGACCGAGGGATCCGATGTCTTGAGGCCGACGGACAGGAAGATTGCCGGCACTCCCTGCTTGACGAACGCGTAGTGATCGCTGCGGATGAACAGCACCTGCTCCGGGAACGGGTCCGGGCTCACCTCGAGGCCGAGCCGGCCCGCGGCTTCCCTCACTACGCGGTCGAGGCTCGAATGCTCCGCGCCGAAGGCGACGACGTCGCGCAGCGGGTAGAGCATCAGGAACATGTCCAGGTTGGTGTTGGCCACGATGCCGCCGATCGGCACCGTGGGGTAGTGGGCAAAGTATTCCGAGCCGTTCAGGCCCTCTTCTTCTCCGGTGACGGCGAGGAAGAGCACGGACCTGCGGGGCGCGGGAAGGTGGGTGAACGCCTTGGCGACCTCCAGCATGACGGCGATCCCGGAAGCGTTGTCGTACGCCCCGTTGTAGACCGTATCGCCGGTAGCGCCCACCTCCACTCCCACGTGATCGAGATGGGCGCTCAGGACGACGTACTCGTCCCTCAGCTTCGGATCGGAGCCGCGCAGCACCGCGGCCACGTTCGGGCTCTCGGCCCGCTTGCCCTTGCCCGCGGTACGCAGACGAGCCCGGACGGGCAGCTCGAAGGCCGGAGGCCGGCCAGCCTCCGCGGCCGCGTAGATCTCTTCGAGAGTGCGCGGCGCGCCCGCGAAAAGCTCCTTCGCCCCCTTCAGGCTCAGGGCGGCGAGGGGAAGCAGAGTGGAGAACTGCGGCTTCCCCGTCTCGTCCACCCACGACGAGGAGGGCCAGTGGGAATGCCGCCTGGCGGCTTCCCAGGCGAACCTGCGCTCCCGCTCCGGCGTGTAGATCCCCAGGATTCCGACCGCACCCCGGTCGGTCGCATTCCTGGCCTGGACGACCCGGTCCGAGTAGTAGGCCCTCTGGTCGTTCGGGAACGTCGAAGGCGAGCCCAGCAGGATCGCCACGATCTTGCCCTTCACGTCGAGTCCGGCGTAGTCATCGTAGCCCAGCTCCGGCGCGGTCACGCCGAACCCGGCGAAGACCACGGGGGCTTCGGCGCTCGCCTTCTCCACAGCGGAGCGGACGAGGTAGTCCGGGCCGTACTCCAGCTCGATCTCCCGGCCGCCGCGCAGGAGCGTCAGGGAGCACTCGGCATCGACCGTCGTCATCTGCATCATCGGGACGGGCTGAAAATAGCTCTCTCCGGTACTGGCGGAAGTACCCGCGGGCTCGAGCCCCAGCTCCTCGAAGCGGGCGGCCACATACCTGGCGGCGATGTCATAGCCCCGCGTCGCCGTCCCGCGGCCTTCGAGCAGGTCGTCGGCCAGGAAGCGCATGTGGGCCCGGATCGCCTGCGGGCGGATCGCCGCCATGGCCTGCTCCACATCCCCGGTTTGCGCCGTGAGGGGCAAGGTGAGAATGAAACCGCAGGCCGCGGTCAGGAAAGAGGTTCGGACATGCCGCGTGGTTTTCCTCATGGACGGGCATGCTATAACGGACGGCCGGATGATCACCGACGCCACCCGCGAGAGCTTCCAGAAGCTGTCCGAGCTGATCCGGCGGGATAGCAAGGGTGGGCGCTGGCTGGTGCTCACCCACGACAACCCCGATCCGGACGCGCTGGCCTCGGCCATGATCCTCTCCCACGTGCTGCGCTGCGCCTTCAAGCAGAGGGTCACCATCGCCTTTGGCGGCATCGTCGGCAGGGCCGAGAACCGGGAGATGGTCAAGAGCCTCAACCTGAAGCTCAGCCACGTTCGCAACCTGAGCTGGAAGAAGTACGAGCACTTCGCCCTCGTGGACACCCAGCCGCGCAGCGGCAACAACCAGCTTCCCCAGCGCATCACCCCGGACCTCGTCCTCGATCACCACCCCGTGCGCATCAACACCCAGTCGATGCCCTTCGTCGACATCCGCCCCCCCTATGGGGCAACGGCGACGATCGTGGCGGAGTACCTGCTGGCGAGCGGCGTCCGCTACACGCACGCGCTGGCCACGGCGCTGATCTACGCCATCCGTTCCGAGACCCAGGACTTCGCCCGCGAATGGGCTGGTCCGGACAAGGCCATCTACGACTACTTCTTCCCCTACGCGAACCACCGCATCCTGGCCCGCATCCAGAGCCCGCGCCTGCCCCTGACCTACTACAGCAACCTGCACGAGGCGCTGGAGAACCTGATCTCCGTGGACTCCCTGATCGCGAGCCATCTCGGGGACGTGGAGCAGCCCGACATCGTGCCCGAGATCGCGGACCTGCTGCTGCGCATGGAGGGGAAGACCTGGTCGCTCTGCACCGGCTTCTTCGGCGAGCGCCTCTACCTCTCGATCCGCACCACGAACTCGCGGGCGGACGCCGGCTCGGTCATGCGCCGCCTGGTCGGACGGCGCGGCAAAGGCGGAGGCCACGGCATGATGGCCGGCGGCTGGGTGGATGCCAGCAAGACAGCCCCCGCCGACCGCGGCAAGCTCCAGCGCCAGCTCGGGCTCAAGCTGGCGAGCGAGCTCAAGAAGAGCCCCGAAAAGATGGCGAAGCTGGAGCTTCAGGAGGAGCCGAAACCTTGACCATCCCGTATGTGTGTCCGAATTGCCGTGGTCCCCTCACCGGCGTACCGGAGGGGCTCTCCTGCGCGGCGTGCGGCCTCACCTACCCGGTCGCGGACGGGATCGCCGACTTCGCCCAGGGCGTCTACTACGATGCCTTCGACGGGCAGGAGGAGCTGGCAGCCGGGCATCTGGAAGGGCTGGAGAACGAGGTGGGCGGCACCCGCTCGCGGATCGAGGGCTATTACCTCCCGCTCCTCCGCCGGTTGGCGCGCAAGCTAGGGCTGCCTCCGGGCGAGGTGCGGGTCCTCGACTGCGGCTGCGGCAACGGCCTCTCGGTGGACATGCTGCGTGACGCGGGCTTCGCGGCCTGGGGCAACGACCTCTCGGCCCTGCGCAAGTGGCAGTGGCGCGAGCGCAAGCACCGGGACCACCTGCTCGTGGGGGACGCGCTGAGGCTCCCCTTCCCTGACGGCTTCTTCCATGCCGTGCTCTCCTCGGGAGTGATCGAGCACATCGGCGTCGCCGAGACCGGCGGCGAGACCTACACCGTCCGCCCGCTGCCGGACCGGGACGAGCAGCGCGTCCGATTCCTGGGGGAGCTGCTGCGGGTGCTGGGGACCGGGGGCGAGCTCTGGCTCGACTTCCCGAACGGCGCCTTCCCCATCGATTTCTGGCACGGCCCCCAGGCCGGAGGGGCGCGGGTCCATCCGCTGGACGAGGGCTTCCTGCCGACGATCGGGGAAGTCCGGGGTTATCTCGCGAAGATCCCGGGAAGCTGGAAGGCCCGTCCGCTCAGCCCCCACGGGCGTCTCGCCTGCCGCCAGGTGCGGAAGCACTGGTACGGCCAGCTCCTCTACCTCCCCGCCGCCGCCTTCCTCTGGAGCACGCGCCTGCCCCTGCTCCGCTCCCTGGCGGGCAGCCCGCTCAATCCATACTTGGTATTAGCGATCGGGCGGGCCCGCTGACAGGCTGCTTATCGCAAAGTGGCTGTTGGACCCTCCGCGGGTGATCTGCTAGAAGTCCTAACATGCGCACCCAGCTCTCCCTCGTAATCCTTCTCGCTCTCACGGTCTGCCTGCCACAGGCCTTCGCCGAGCCGCTACGGCTGCCAGATGCCATGGAGCTCCAGCGCGTGGTGGTCAAGTTCCATGAAGGGACGGCGGTCCGCCTCCGCGGCGGCCTTCTCGAGGCGCAGGGCCGGGACGAGCGCAACCGCCGCGACCTCGAAGCTCATGGCCTGTTCCCCTCGGCGGTGGACAGCGACGTGGCCGAGGCCCAACGCCTGGCGGCCCTCGCGCCCGAAGCACAGGGCCTGGAGCGGCTTTTCGATGTAGAAGAGCACGTCCTCGCAGAGCGCCGGGCCCGGGGAGAGGCCCGCAGAGGCCGCCAGCTCGCCGATCTCGACCTTTATTACGAGCTGCGTCTGAAGCCGGGATCCACGGCGGGCGATGTCGCGCAGCTCCTCGACGCCCTCAATGCGCTACGGAGCGTCGAGATCGCCTATGGCGAACCGATCGCCCACCCAGCGTCTCTGGCCAGCCTTGCCAGCCCGGTCAGCCCACCCAGCGTCACGCCCGACTTCCAGGACATGCAGGGATACCTCCACCCGGCGCCCCAGGGCATCGACGCCCTCTACGCCTGGACCCAGGCGGGAGGCATCGGCCAGAACGTCAAGATCGTGGACATCGAGGGAGGCTGGCGGACGACCCACGAGGACATGCCGGTCCTGTTTCACACCGGAGGCAGCCAGATCGACGATCCGGTCTGGTCGAACCACGGCACCGCGGTGCTGGGCGAGCTCGTGGGGAAGAACAACGGCTTCGGCGTGACGGGCATCGTCCACCAGGCGCAGGCCGGGTACGAGAGCATCGGCTCGCAAGACCTGCCGAACGCGCTCGTGAATGCCGCCAACGCGGTCGGCGAGGGCGTCGTGCTGATCGAGCTGCACTACGGAGGGCCGACCAGCTCTTCTCCGTGCACCTGCAATCAGTCGCAGTGTTACTACCTCCCCGCCGAGTACTTCCAGGCTCACTTCGACACCATCGCCAACCTCACGGCAAACGGCACGATCGTGGTCGAAGCGGCCGGGAACGGCTCGACGAACCTGGACGACCCGATCTACGGCAGCATCTTTCAGAGGAACATCCGCGACTCCGGGGCCATCCTGGTGGCCGCCAGCAACTCGTCCGACCGCGACGCGACCTGCTGGACAAACTGGGGAAGCCGGATCGACCTGCACGGCTGGGGAGAGAACGTCACCACCCTGGGCTACGGCGACCTCTTCCAGGATGGCCCGGACCGCTGGTACACGCGCTCCTTCGGCGGCACGTCGAGTGCCTCCCCGATCGTAACCGGGGCCGCCGCAAGCCTCCAGGGACATGCCCTGGCGACTCTTGGCGAGCCCCTCGACCCCTTCGAAGTGCGCGAGCTGCTCACGAGCACCGGGACGCCGCACACCAGCGCCAAGGACATCGGACAGCTGCCGGATTTGAGGACGGCGTTCGACACCCTGGCGGGCAACCCGCCGCCGCCGTGCTACCTCCTGACGCGGACCCACTCGGGCTCGGGCACGGACCCGGTTGCCTCCCTGAGCAGCTCTCGGGGGTGCCCTCCCGGCGAGTACCACCCCGGGACGTCCATCTTCTTCACCGCGGCCCCCGAAGCAAGCTGGATGGTCGGGGGTTGGAGCGGCACCTCCAACGATGCGAGCCTCTCGGCACACAACACGGCGATCATGCCGGCCGCCCCTCACACCGTCTCCGTGACCTACGCGGCCGTTCCCGATGTCGAGCTGGCCAACAACGTCCCCCACAGCGACTCCTTCACGGCCGATGTCCAGGGGTCGACATGGAGGTACTACTACTTCGACCTCGAAGCCGGAAGCTCCGATCTCGATGTATATCTCTCCGACCTGACGGGGGATGTCGACCTCTACGTGCGCCACGGCAGCAAGCCGACCCTGGACTCCTGGCAATGCCGGCCCTTCATGGGCGACCTCGCGAGCGAAGAGTGCATCTTCCCGGCACCGGCGGGGGGCCGCTGGTGGATCGGAGTCGTCAATTTCGCGACGGGTACGTTCACCTACAACATCGAGGCAGCCTGGAGCCCCCCAACGCCACCCCAGGCGCTCGACTTCCACTCGGTCACGCCCTGCCGCGCGGTGGATACGCGGCCGGGTTCACCACTGGTCTCGGGAACCCCGCGGACGTTTACGATCGCGGGGAGCTGCGGGGTGCCCCCCTCTGCCAAGGCTGTCGCCGTGAACGTGACGGCCGTGAGCTCCACCGCCTCGGGCGATATGGTCCTCTGGCCCGCGAACGTGGCAAAGCCCCCTACCAGCGTGATCAGCTTCCCGGCCGGCCGAACCCGGGCCAGCAATGCCATCCTGGGGCTGGGCACGGATGGATCAGGAGACCTCGAGGCGCAGAGCTCCGTGGCAGGGGGTGGATCGGTTCACCTGATCGTGGACGTCACCGGCTATTTCGAATAGGAGGAGACCGGCTCATGCCAAGGTCAGCGTCTCCTCGCAGGTGCCACCCGCGGGGACCTGTGCCACCTTCTCCGCTTGCACGTCCTGGCCGTCGACCTTCGCCGCCACCGCGATCCGGTGCAGGCCCGGCATCAGGTTCCGCTTGCCGGCCGTCCTGCCACGGTAGGTTTCCGGCTTGCCATCGTCGAGGAGGAGCGTCCAGCCATTCTGGGCCGCCTCACCGTTCGTGACGGTGAGGTTGAGCGCTCCCGGCTCGGTGATCGCCGGCCTGGCCTTGGCTGCCTCGTCGATCTGGCTCAGCGCGCTCTGAAACTCCTGCATCCAAGCGCTCGTTTCGTCGCGGACGATCGTGTTGACCTGGGACACGAAGGTCTTGCAGCGTGCCATCATCTCCTGCACCTGCCCCTCGTCGGGCGGGTTTCCCTTCCAGCTCGCCCGCTGGGTCTCCCACTCCATCTGGAGCTCCTGCGCGATCTGGCGGAGCTGGAGCTCGGCGGCCATGTAGCGCATCCAGCCCGTGGAAAATCCGAAAAACCGGTCCAGGAGCAGGAGGGCGCCCACGGTTGCGAGCAGGATGGCGGTCCAGCCGGCGCGGAAAAGCGGCCGCCCGGTTCTGTCGGCCATCAGCTCGCCGATCGTCGGCAGCAGGGCGCCCAGGGTCCCGAGGACGATGGCCAGCACGCGGAAGCTCCGCGCGTAGCGCCGCTTGCCGTTCTTCGCCCGCAGGTACCAGCCGATCGCCTCGTTCGCCAGATTCATGGCGTACTCGAAGACCTTCTGCAGCGACTCCGCCGCCTGCAGCGGGCTCCAGTCGAGCGACAGGCTAGCCGCAGTGCCGAGGTCTTTCTTCTTGGAGAGAGCCATGGATGCTCCTTGTGCGTTGACGGAGAATCTAACTGATCCTTTAGTTCTGCGGAGGCAAAGGACTTTTAATGGCTATCTCTTCTACCTCCCGCCTGCACCTTCCTCTGGAGTGTGCGATTGCGGGGCTGCGGACGCTCGCTGGGAGCCCGCTCGTTCCGTATCCGGTGTTGGCGATCAAGCGAGGAGCTAAGGTCACTACGGGCAACTTCAACCTCCATGACAGCCCTCCACCGTCAGGGGTATCGAGACTTCACACAAGGAACTTCCCCCCAAAATTGCATCGTCAGCTCCCGGAGCAATGTCGAACCGGACTTGAATTGTGCTGCCTGGGTCCGCCGCGACCTTGGCAATAGCAACGTACTGCACCACCTCCTCCTGTACGGAAAGATTGAAGATCCTACCCTTGAGGGGCTTCTCATCGACTCCGCCAGTCGTGCAGACCGCGTTTGCCCCAAAGATTCCGCATCCCCACAACGAAGCATTTAGAGAAGCAGGAAGAGAGCCGCTCACCTCAGCTTCAAGTAGGGAGCTGGGGCCGTTGTTCTTGATCGTCAGGTAGAACCCAAGATTATCCGTGGGAATTGCCGGGGTCGGCTGTACGACCAAGACCAACCGAAGAACACTCCTCGGACTCAAGTCGGTCTCTGTACTTAGGGGAGCAATGATCGCCTGCTCGTGTGGATCCGACGTTACATCGACCGACGCCCGCAACTTCTTCCGGGCTGCGGGATTGCTGCGGGCCAGAACGGAGAACTGAACCCCTTTCCCAACAGGCAGGTTTACCCAACCTGCGCTCCCACCCGTGCATTTAGCCCCCGGGTCCAACAGCTCGCAGACCCAGCGCGTAACAGTGAGATCTTCGGCATCATCCGAAATCTGTAGGGTAGCTCCGAGCAGATCACTTGGACCGGCGTTCTTCAAGGTCAACGAGTATACGATCTCATCGCCAGGAATAGCAGGGTCGCGGTCCGGGGATAGAGTGCCGACAACCCGACTCTGCGAAAGCAACACGGCGCTACCCAGAACGCAGTCATCACTGCTCGTTATGCATTGATTGTTACCCTCCTTCGGGTCCGGCACTTCTTCCGTTGCAAGCACTTCGGCAGTGCCCGTAAGGCGATCTAGAGCAGTCCGGAAATCTGGCTTCAGAATGATCTTGCCTTCACAGCTTGCTTCTGCTCCGGCCATGACGTCTATGGGGCCGCAGCTCCAAACGAGGTCGTCACCCATAATGGAGCCGTTGACGAAGGCACCATTGATGTCATCCGGGCCCTCATTGCGAACTGTCGCCGTAAGCGTCACCTCCTCGCCAGGCACCGCAGGGGTGCTCGGAGAAACTTTGGTCAGCTGCAAGTCTGCAAGAGGCAGTATAGTTTTTGCTACGCCCATGCCGCCTTCAGGATTGGCCGCTACGCGTACGGTGCTCTGGAGCTCCCGCACGTGCGAACCCTTCCGGGTCACCGCTTCCATTCTGTAGATCAGCTTTTCGCCCGGCAGCAGGAAAGCAACTTGGTCATTAAGAGTCCCTGAACCCGATCGTTTGCCGCGAGTCCAAGTCACTGCTCCTACCGCATCCCATTCATCGAAACTGCTCTTAACATCAAGGTCGCGGAGTTGACTTGGCCCGGCATTGGTGATCGTGATTGTATAATGCAGAACTGTCCCCCGTTCGGCGACGTACTCCTCATCGACCTTGTTATCCACGACCGGCCTAGCTTGGCGATTAAGTGCCCCTTCAGATGTACTGTCCTGGTTAAAAGTAAGGTCAAGGGCGCTGGTATCAGAGACAGAGATCGCCGTGGCAGTGATGCGGATCTGCTGGTCGACTTCCGGTAGAACCCTTGCCATGACCCGAAACTCGGTGCTACTTGAAGTACCTAGCACGGGTATAACAACGCTAACAGAACCACTTCTATTCACGGGCGCAGAACGTGGACAAGGGCCGCTTACGCAGACCATAGTCATGTTACTCAGCGACTTGCTGTCAAAAGATATGACTAGTGGAATGTCGCTGGCCTCCACTTTCTCGCTTCTATTCCGCACAACGACCTTGTATTGGATTGAGCACCCCGGCACCACGACAATTTCCTTGGTATCTTTTTTCTCGACGCAACCTGGAAGATCGCCTCCAGCCGCAACCAGATCCACCTCGACTTCAACACCGGCCAAGTCGAAGGCGCATACGGAGCCGGCTGCGTCCGAATCCAGCGGAGCTCCGGCCACAGCGGACCCATCGAGCATGTTCGGATCCAAAGCGCTCAAAGAGACCGAGTGACCCAGGGTCACCGGCGTTCGCCCCTCGGTGCAAGTGTCGAGGCGGACACGGCTCCATCTTCCGCCCTCTCGAGCTTGAAAGAAATAGACTGCGCCTTTCGGAGCCTTCTGCGTTCCCGGAGCTCCGACCAGCACGACCCTACCGCTCCCATCAAGTGAGACGGAGGTGCCGAAGCCACTGTCACCGGGGTCGCTGGCGCTGAGTTGAGGGTTTACCCGTTGATCTTTCCAACCCGCATTGACATCGGCGCTGAAAACATAGCCGCGACCGGAGACACCTGCCGCCCGCGCCCCAGCGACAACGATCAGACCATTCCGACTGACGCTTACGGAGAACCCGAAGTCATCCCCTACGGCCGGATGCTCCGCTTGAAGACGGGCATTCGGCGACGAGTTGTCTGTCCAGCTTTCGCCATCACGTTCAAACACGAACGCGGCGCCCAAGTTAGGCCCAAATCCTGGAGCGCCCACGACGACGACTGTCCCGTTTGCGTTGACCGCAACATCGAAGCCAAAGAAGGCGTACTGCTCCGGAACTGCAATCTCCGGGGCCGGAGTGAGCTGTGCGATCTCTTTCCGTTCCCTATCAAATAAAAGAACCTTTCCGCTTGGCTCCTTCTGCCCCTCCGGCACGGGATTCGGCTGGGGCGCTCCGACCGCCAACACCGAGCCATCCGGACTCAGAGCAACGGCAGTCCCGAAGTTGTCGTTGAGAGCGGGCACGGACGCAGTGATCCTCCTCCAGGTGTCATCCCCCGCCCTCCACACATACACTGCACCTGCGTTGCCTTTGCCAGTATCGTGGAGAGGTGCTCCGACAGCTATGAGAGTCCCGTCGTGGTTCACGGCGACCGAGTATCCGAAGGCATCGAAGGCGGTCGTTTCTTCCCCCGTTGTACGGATTGTATGGTCCCGCTGCCATTCGTCCCGCAACCGGAACACATGAACGGCGCCGGACCTCGTACCTTTGGTCCCCGCCTGAGCAGCCCCGACGACCAGAGTTCGGCCATCGCCGCTCAGCGCCACCGAGGTGCCGAACCAGTCCCCCGCACGGCCGAGGTCTTGTAGGTCCAGAGGCGTCTCTCTCCTGAGCAGATCCTCGGCAGCCAGTGACGAGGCGGCGAGGACCAGGACGGCAATCGTGCACAGCGTCAGTTTCATTCCAGATCCTCCGTTCTCTCAGGGAATGAATAGATCAAGGAGCGGCGAGTCAATAAGGAGGCCGTCCGGCTTCGCCGGAGTAAGTCCGCCTTTGGCCCGCATGACCCGGAGCTTTTGGCCCGGCCGAACGAAGGTCTCATTGTTTGCCAGCAGCTTGACCCAGTCCTTGGCGTCCAGATGCCGTACAAAGGCACCTGTCTCCCAAACGTGCACGCCGGTTCCGGAGCCCTGGTCTACGCGCACCTGGATTGAGGTTCCGAAAAGGCAGATAAATCCGTCCGGTGTTTCCACCTCCACGATGCGGGGATGGTGATCCTTCTTGTTCGGGTCGTGATCCAACCTGATTTCCCCGGCCAGGAGCTTGATCCGCGCCGACACTGTCCTCTTGCTGCAGTCGGAGTGCAGATCTTCCAGATCGCCGGGCTTTTGCACTACTATGTGCGTCCCGGGATAGAGGAGGAGCTGGCCGTCGCCGTTGAAGTTTATTCGGATGCCCGAGACGGAAAACGTCTGAATACTCTGCCCGCGCCGGATCACGTCATTATTCACCAGGTTGTGATCGTCGGCCTTGACCTTGCCATGGACCTGCAGCACCTTGCCAACTTCGTCCTGCCCCGACAACGCTGAGGCCGACAGTGATACTACCGTATAGATAATCCGAATCGACCGAGAAATGTGCTTCACACGTCCTCCTAGAAAAGCCAGCTCGCGCCCAGAGAGAGAATCGTGCGGCGGTAGTCGAATGTCGCGAGCCGCTTGTCCAAGTTGTCGTCTAGGTTTGTGTCTCGGTCGATCCAGACAAAACGGGTGGTCAATTGCAGGCTTGGCCTCGCAACCCAACTCAGGGCGGCGGCGGCGCGGAGCGTGATGTCCGTGCGCAGTGTCGGATGGGGCACCAGCTTCTTGAAGATCGGATTGAAAAGGTCGTACTCGAAAAAGAAAAGATCCGACTCCGGGTTGGCATAATCGTCTTGCTGCCAGGAACCGCGTAATGAGAGATTGAAGGCCCGATTGTAGAACGGCAGAGAGAGCTCGGCCGTGCCGCGCAGGAGCGAGGTCTCGAAGGGGAGCCCTGCACTACGCTCTCCTCCCAGCATCTCCAAGCGCAGGATGCGGTCTGCTCCCAGCGAAAAGATCTGAGAGACCCCGAGGCGGGTCTCGGTGCCGCTGCGCCGGCCCGCCACCGGCTCTTCTTCGTAGGAGCGGTTCAGAATGTGGAGATCCACCTGACCCGCCCAACGATCGGACGGCCGGTAGACAGCAGATGCGCTCCCCTCCGCTGTCGTCAGGTACCCGCTGCCGTCCAGCGTGATGTGATCGATCCCCCCTTGCAGGAGGAGCGAGAAGCGCCGCTCGCCTTCCCTCGCTACGCGGACGGAGCCGAGTGGACCGGTCAAATAGCCCGCTGGCGCGCCGCCGCGAACCGTGTAGACCACCGCCTGCAGTTCTCCGGTATTGAAGAAGTCGATGTCCTGGTAGAACGATTGCCGGCCTTCGAGGCCCGCCCCGAGGCTCCAGCCGCCGAAGCTCCGCCCCGAGCGGAAGGCCGCTTGGACGTCGATCTCAATAGCTTGATCCGACTCGCCGCCCCGGACCAGTTGGATGCCCGCGTCGGGCGTGTCCACGCTGAGCTTTTCGGAAAGCAGGCTGGGATTGGAATCGCCGAAAGTCGACAGCCCGATGCTCGCATCCCAGCCGCGGGCCGAGGTGCCGATCGGAGGGAGCTCCCCCTCCCAGGGCGGGGCCATGACTTCCGCCTCGCGCAGATCGGGAGCGAGCACCGCGGCCCGCTCCCTTGCCGCCGCGGCTTCCTGCGGACGGTCCAGGCGATCGAGGGCCTCTCCCTGGCGGAGGAGCGTCCGGGCCAACAAAAGCTCGTCGCTCCGGCGCTCTGCCAAACGCGACTCTTCCTCCCATTCCAGGTCTTCGCGCTCGGCCCGCTCCACCCGCTTGGGCTGCAGGCGCTTCAGCCGCTTCTCCACCTCCGCCGCGACTTCGCCAAGAGTGCGCTCGGCGGCGGCCGTTTCCCCCGTCGCGAGTTGGGCTCCGCCGAGGTCGTGCCGACCCCAGAGCAGGTTGACCTGTTGCGTCGCACCTTCCCGCAGGCCCCGCTCGATCTCGGTCACCGCCTCGGCGGCACGGCCAAGGCGGAGCAGGGTCAGGCCGCGCCAGTAACGGGCGGTGCCATTGCGCGGCTGCAGATCCAAGACGCGGGTGAAGCGCTCCAGGGCATCCGGATCGCTGCCTTCGTTGAAGGCCCTGATTCCATCCGCGAACGCCACGGTCGCGGCGACCGTGGCATCCGCCTCCTGCCCGCGGGCCGCTCCGGCAAAGCCCTGCGTGAGAAGGACCACGGAAATGAAGCAGCACGGCCCAAGCCTGGCGAATGCCTCCACAGCCTTCCTTCCTTTCATTGACTAGGCAATAATGATACTGTACTGGATCAAGTAACGTCAAATGAGCCCGCTTTCCCTCAGGCTTCCGGAGGCGTGCATGATCGCGGCAACACCGGTCCCGTCGAAGATCCTCGAGGAGCTGGTCGCCCGGGTCCGGACCGGAGACTGCATCCTTTTCCTGGGCGCTGGAGTCCACTACCCTCCTCCGGAGGGCTCTCTCTACAACTATCCGGCGCAGAAGGCGCCGCCCATCGGGAGCGCTCTCGCAAAGCTCCTGGCCGAGGATTGCGACTTCGGCAAGGTTTTGCCCAATGACCCGGTACACGACCTGCAGCGCGTCTCCCTGTGCTACGAGACCACTCAGGGGCTGGGGCGCAAGAGCCTCGTGGACGCGCTGGTGAAGCACATCGTGGACGGCAAGGAGCCCTCGCCGGCGCTGCGCATGCTGGCCGCGCTGCCGTTCAAGATCATCCTCACGACGAATTACGATCCTCTTTTCGAAAAGGCGTTGCGCGAACAGGGCAAGGAGGTGGAGCCCCTGATCTACGATCCCACTCCCGAGGCCGTGACGCGCGATCCGATCAACGATCCGACGCCGGAAAGGCCGCTCCTGTTCAAGATCCACGGCGACCTGACACGGCGCGAATCCATTGTCATCACCGACGAGGATTACATCGGCTTCGTGCAGCGCATGTCGGAGAAGGACCGGAACCACCCGGTCCCCGAGACGATCCGATTCCGCATCCAGAAGTGGCCCATGCTGTTCGTGGGGTACAGCCTGAGGGATTACAACCTCCGCCTGCTGATCCGCACGCTGCGCTGGAAGGTCGATCCGGCGGACACCCCCAATGCGTACTCGGTCGATCCCTACCCGGACCTGCTGATCCAGAGGGTCTGGCAGGACTCGCGGCGTTTCGTCACCTTTTTCGCCCAGAACCTGTGGACGTTCGTGCCATGGCTGTACCGGGAGATCCTTGACAAGGACTTTCCTCCGGATGGGCGATCTGACGAGCGCTGACCTGCCCGCCGTCCCGTACCCTGGGATCGAGCCGTTCGCCTATACCGGGCGAAAGGTTTTCTTCGCCCGCGCGTCCGAGGCCCGGAAGCTGATCCGGCGGATCACGCTCTACCGCGGCGTGCTCCTCTACGCGGCTTCGGGAGTGGGCAAGTCGTCCCTGGTCAACGCCGGGGTGATCCCTCTGGCGATCGAGGAGGGGCACCGGCCCGAAAGGCTGCGCGTGCAGCCGCTCATGAACGAGGAGATCCTCGTCGAGCCGATCCCTGGCCTGCCGTCGATCCTGGCCAGAGACGGCGAGCCGGCCGTGCTCTCGGTCGAGTCGTTCCTGGAGAAGGTCCGCGCGCGGGCGGCGGAGGCGCGGCCGCTGCTGATCTTCGATCAGTTCGAGGAATGGGTGACGCTGTTCGAGAGGGACGGCCCGTGCCGGGAGAGGGTCCTCGACGCACTGTGCTCGCTGATCGGGGACTCGCAGCTTCCGGTCAAGATTCTGATCGTCCTGCGCGAGGATTATCTGGCCAACCTGCAGCCGCTGTTCGAGCGCTGCCCCAACCTTTCCGACCACTACCTGCGGCTTAAAGCCCTCGGCCAGGAGGCGGTGCAGCGTGCCGTCCGCGGACCGTTTGAGGCGCACCCTGGAGTCTACGAGCCGGAGATCGGACCCGGCCTCGCTTCCCGAGTGATCGAGCAGCTCACCGCCCGGGCGGACGGCAACGGCGTCCCGCCTACAGAGGTGCAGATCGTCTGCCGGACTCTGTTCGAGGCCGGCCAGCAGGGCAAGGACTCCGCGCGCCTCTTCGAGGACCAGGGAGGCGTCCAAGGCATTTTGGAGCGCTACCTGGAGGGCACGCTCGACTCCCTCGGCCCGGGGCTGCGCGACCCCGCCGTGGCGCTGCTGAGCCGGATGATCACCAGCGCCGGAACGCGCAACGTGATCTCCCGGGACGACCTTATCGAGCGCGTGGCTCTGGAAGACAAGATTCCCTGGGAGCGGCTGAATGCGGCGCTGGACGATCTGGAAAAGAAGACGCACCTGGTCCGCAAAGAGCGCCGCCGAAAGGTCTACTTCTACGAGATCGTCAGCGAGTTCCTGGTGGATTGGATCCGCCGGCAGACGGAGCGGTTGACGAGGGAGCGTGCCACCCGGCATGTCCGCCGCTTTGCCGCCATATTCCTCGCGGGATTCGTGATCAGTGCCGGGATGGTCCTCTGGATCGGGTACTTGTGGCGGGAGGCCGATCGGCAGAGCCAGCTCCGGACCTCTCAGCGCTTGGCGGACGTGTCCGGGGAAATAATGGAGACGAGCGTCTCCGAGGCCCTTCTCCTCGCGGTGGAGTCGGTCCGCCGGACGCGTGAGGCCGGCGATGAGCCGCTCCCCGAAGCCATAGACAACCTCCGAAGAGCCCTAGCTCGCTCGCCGGGTCACGCCCTCGGCAGCTACGGGCAAGCCGGTGCTCTCGGCCGCGATGAGCAGAGATGGCTGGTGGCTGGCGGGCGCCGGCAAGGGAGACGACCTCTATCTTTGGCGCACGACTACGGAGGGGTTGAAGGGGAATCCCATCGAGATCTCGGGCCATAAAGGCCCGGTTCAGGCGGTCGCCGTCAGCCGTGACGGGCGTTGGCTTGCTGTAACCGGAGGAGGCAGGTCCATTGCTCTCTGGAAGCTGCACCCGAGAGACGACCGTCCCCGCCTCCTGCCGGCGGCAGACGATGTGGATACCCTCCTGTTCAGCGCCAATGGGACGTGGCTTGTGGCAGCCGGCGCAAGTGATCTTCCACAGGCCTGGAGCCTCCGGAGAGAACCCGCCGGGCAGGGCCAGCTTCTGGCCCGCTGTGGGGCGGCAGGGTGGAGCGGCAGTGCGAGCCTGCGCTGGATCGCGGTGGGCTGTGACGACGGACTCACCGAGCTCTGGGATATGAACGAAGCTAGCCCGAAGGGCATGAAGCTTCCTCCTCACCCCCATGCGGTCCGCGTCCTGGCGTTCAGCCCGGCAGAGGACCGGCTCGCCACTGCCAGCCTGGACGGGACCGTCCGCGTCTGGAGCCTGGAACGTCCCACTCCCCGTCTCGAGCAATCCGAAAGAGGAACCGAAGCCTTCGCTTTGGCCTTCCAGCCGAATGGATCGCGGCTGGCCATCGCCCGCAGCGAGGGCTTGAGCTTCTGGAGCGTCGGTGGCATCCACGGCTCGATGGCCAGGCCGTCTCCTGCCGTCGGGAGCCCTTCGCCCCGCCTGACCTGGAGCGCAGACGGCCATCGGCTCCTGGTCCGCGACCCGAAGGATGACAAGTACCGTCTCTGGACCATCTCGTCCTCAGAAAGCCCCATGCCGGCGCGAGACTTCGATGGCTTGCTCCAAAATGCCACGACCGTCGCCTTCAGCCCGGATGGCCGCTGGCTCGTCGCCCGCAATGACAAGACTCTGATCTTCAAGAGCCTTACGTTTGACTGGGAAGAGACAATGGTCCACGAGGGACCGGTCGAACGGCTGGACTTCGGCCTCGGAGTCTGCCTCACCCAGAGCTCCGAAGGGCTGGCACGGCTGTGGGATTTGGATAATGAGGGCCGGGCCAGTAGAGACGAGCCCCAGGTATCGCGCGCCCGCGGCACGGTCACGGCCCCGGAGCGTTCTGCCACAAGCCCAGGGGGCGCTTGGCAGCTCGACGTTTCGAGCAACGTGCCGATCGTGAAGGACCGCGGAAGCTCCGACTCCCTTGCTCGCCACGAAGGAGGAGTCACGGAGTGGGCGTTCAGCGGAGACGACCGTTGGCTCGTCACCGGCGACCAAGGAGGCAACGCCCGTCTCTGGTCTCTACCGTCAGAGATGGTCTGGTCGGTTCAGCACCTGAAGCCCGTGACGTTCGCCCGGTTCAGCCCGGACAGCCGCCGGCTGATCACCCTGGGCGGGACGGCCGTGCTTTGGCGGCCCGAGTTGAACACTGCCCAGTCCCTCGACGGTCACGGCCAGCAGCAAGTGACGACAGCCGGTTTCAGCCCGGACAGCCGCTGGCTGGCGACCGCCGACGATCGCGGCAGGGTCCTCCTGTGGGACCTCTCCCGGGATGTACTGCAGGCGGTCGATCTTCCCGGTGCCGAAGGGATCGCCATCACCCGGGTGCAGGTTGACTCGACGGCCCGCAAGGTCTTCGCAGACGACGAGCGCGGCAACCGCTGGGAATGGCGAATGGACCTCGACGAGCTGATCGACCTCGCCTGCCGAACGGTGGGCCGCAATCTGCGTCGCGAAGAATGGAACCTGTACATCGACGACTACGACGGCGGAACCTGCCCCGACTTCCCGCCGGCCGAGACCCGCTAACTAACCCGCCGCGAAGGTCTCAGCCATGCCGCACAACCGGCGGGCCTTGTCCAGCCTGGATTTGTCGACGTAGACGATGGCGACGCTCTCGCCGGGTGGGCCCGGCTGGGGGCGTCCGTCGCGCGGCAGCAGGCCGAGCGACTCCTCGCTCTGCACGAACCAGGCGATGCCTTCCTCTTCGAGGCACTCGGTCACCTGCCCGAAGAGATCCGTTTCCGTGACTTCCAGGAGAGGCAGGAACTCGATCTCCCCCTCTTCCTCCTCACCCTCGACCAGCTCGACCTCGCATTCATCACACCATGTCGAGCCTTCTTCGTACTCTGACTGACAATTTGGACAAACCACGGCGAGACCCTCTCCGCCTTCGGCACTGAAAGTGAGCTGCGGCCGGACGTCAGACCCAGGTACTACTCTTCCCTTAGTGCAGCGGCAGCCCATCTGGGAGACAGGGGAGCTTAAAATCTCCCCATGCGAGAGGCTATCCTGATTGTGATGGGCGTGGCCGGGTCGGGCAAGAGCACGGTCGGACGCCTCCTCGCCAAACGGCTGGGATGGCCCTTCTTCGACGGTGACGACTACCACCCGGTTGCAAACGTGGAAAAGATGCGGCGGGGGATCCCTCTCACGGACGCCGACCGCCTACCGTGGCTCGAACGATTGCGGGAGCTGGCGTCCCGGAGCGAGAGCGCCGTCCTCGCCTGCTCTGCCCTCAAGGAGAGCTACCGGCGGATCCTGGCCGGCGGCGATCCCCGGGTGCGCTTCATCTACCTCCGCGCCGACCCTGCGCTCCTGGCGTCGAGGCTGGAAGGGCGGACGGGGCATTTCTTCAAGCGCGCACTCCTGGATAGCCAGCTGGCCACCTTGGAAGAACCGACCCCGGCGAGCACGGCGATCGTCGTGGATGCCTCCCAACCGGCGGAAGCCACAGTCCGGGAAATCCTTCAGGGGCTTTCCTGAGCCATGGCCGGATCGACCGCTTTGAGGAGGACCGGGAGCCCCTTGGGATCGAAGCGCTCCATCTCGGCGCGGCGATCGTCCAGGAGCGCCTTTGATGGAAGTCGGGCAGCCCCAGGGGCACCGCTTCCGGGCGCCGCAGGAAACGCCATTCGACCACGGCGAGGAGGTCCATGAGCTCGCGGGGGCTCATCCGCTCCCGGTCGAGGGCGTCCCTCACCGATTGCAGGAAAGACGCGTCGGCGGCGTACTGTTCGGCGAACGGGTACGGCGAGCCGTTGAGCGCCTGCGCGAGGCCGCCCGAGTCCCCATCCGACGACCACTCCTCGATCTTCTTCTCGATCTCGCGTTGCTGCCGCTGCGACTGCTGCACCGCCGGCTCCAGCTCGCGGCGCACGCGCAGATAACGGTCCAGATCGGCGGCGGTCAGGTCGAGCTTCGCCAGATCGCCGCCGCGGGTCCAGGGATGGCGCTTGTCGAAGCCCTCGACCTCGGCGCGCAGCTCATCGATCCGCCTCGGCGAGGACCGCCGGCCCGCGCCAGTGGCTGAGCTGGACGTTGATCTCGCGCAGACGGCGCCGGGCCTGGAGCCGCCGCGCCGCGTCCGGGGACAGGGCGACCCGCCGGCCACCCAGCCAGCCGCTCCGCACCACCACGAAGTACGCCGCGGCGCCGATCATCGGAAAGGCCAGGATGATCCAGATCCAATACCAGGGCGCCCCGAGGCGCACGCAATCGACGATCGCCACAAGGGCGATGATCCACGGCAGGAAGCTGAAGATGCCGAGGCTGAAAAGGCCAAACAGCAGGTCCATCCCGGTTCCCCCGTATACACTGGGTGTGAGGCTTCACTTTACCACGCGCCCGAACGGCGCATGCGGCGGGTAGCTATGTCTACCCGCCAGGTAAAGCCTTCTACCTGCCGGGTAGCTGGGCCTACCTGCCGGGTAGCTAGGTCTACCCCGGAGGTAGCCATGCCTACCTGCCAGGTAGAGCGATCTACCCCGGGGGTAACTATGCCTACCCGCCGGGTAGAGGGCTCTACCCAAGGGGTAGCTATAGCTACCCCGTCAACGGCGGCGCCGGACGATCCTTTCGAGGCTCCGGCGGTCCACCCGGAGCTTCGCAACGGGTACGCCGTCGCGCAAAAGCACGGGGACGGCGTCCGTGAAGCGTTCGCGGAGATCCGGATCGCCGTCGACGTCTCTCGGGGACCAGGAAAGGCCGTGGGAAGGCAGGACTTCGTCGAGCAGAAGGGCCATCTCGTCGCACAGATGGCATCCCTCGCGGGTCACGAGCTCGTAGCGGGCGGGGGGAATGGATCGGCGGAAGAGCACGGACCAAAGCATAAGGCCGGACCCCCTCTGCGGGAGCCCGGCCTCGTTGTCCTTTGATGTAGGGGCACCCCTCGTGGGTGCCCTCCGGAGGGCGGCCACAAGGGCCGCCCCTACTGATGGGAAGGATTTAGTAGCGGATGGCCGTGCGCTCGCTGCTCACGTCGTGGACGTCCTGGAAACGGTCCGAGCGGACCATGTCCCGCACCACGTCAGCGACCTTGCCCTCTTCCAGGCGGCGCAGGTCATAGCTCCACTGCTCCCGGTCGACCTGGTTCGCATTCATGTTCAGGAGGTTCCGGTACAGCGCGGTCAGGCGCTGCTCCTGGGTCACCCTCTCCCCGCGCGTGTAGACCTGGAACCGGCTCTCCTCGCTGCGGGCGATCTCGTCGGCGATCTTGACCAGCTCCGCATAACCGCCCTGGGCGATCCGGTCGACGTACGGCTGGCCGCTCGCGTCGAAGTCACGCATCAGGATGCCGCGGTAGAGCACGTTCGTGAGGCCGCGCGCCGATCCGTCGGACGTATACGGCGCCGAGCCCGCGGCAGCGGACACCGGCTCGACGCGGATGGTCACCGTGCCCTGGCGCAGGTTGTTCGGGATGCCGACGTTCTCGGTGATCTGGTAGCGCAGGGTCTCGGTGCGGTTGCGGCTGGAGCTGCTCGGGCGCACGGTCTCCAGCGTGGCACTGGAGTTCTCGGCGCTGGTCCGGGTCACGCGCACCCAGCCGCGGCCGGGCTCGGTTTCAGAGAACTGGGTCTCAGGGAAATAAGGGCCCTTGCCCTGGCCGGGATGGATCGCCGTCATGATCAGGCGCACCTTCTGACCCTCGGTGAGGGTGAAGGTGCCGCCCGGCTCGATGGTGCCGATGACCTGGTCGGTAGAGAGGTCCTTCACCTGGATCTCGACGCTATGGTAGGGACCCTGGGCCCTGGCGCTCTTCTGCGCGAAGACGGCCAGGGGGGAGACAAGCACGAGGAGGGCGATCAGCCCCCAGACTCGGTATGTGGTCTTCATATGAATTCTCCTTTTTGGCTCACCCGGTTAGTACCGGATGGCCATCCGTTCTAGGTTGTGGAGCTGCTGGAACCGGGGGGAGCGCACCATGCCTGTGACGACGGCGTCGATGTCGCCGCCATTCATACGGCGGAGGTCTTCCTCCCACTGCTCGCGGTCGATCTGGGCCGCGCTCAGGCCCAACAGGTTCTTGTACATGGAGAGCAGGCGCTGCTGGTTGCACACTCCCTCGCGCTCGTAGACGCCGATGCGGCTCTCGTCGCTCTCGGCAATCCGCTCGGCCACCTGGATCAGCGCCGGGTAGCCACCCTTGGCAATGTTGTCGATGTGGGTGCGGGCGCCGGTTTCGTCCAGGTTCCGCATCAGAATTGCCTGATAGAGCCGGCCGGTCAGGTCGCGGGCCTGTTGCCGGGTCGTCGCCGACGTCGGGGCCGAACCGGCAGCTGCCGCGGGCTCCACCCGGACGTTGATCGTGCCCTGGCGCAGGCTGTCCGGCATGCCGCCGATGCCGCCAATGCCGCCAGTACCACTCTCGACGATCCGGTAGTTGAGGGTCTCCGTCCGGCTACGGATCGTGCCGCTCGGCCGCACGATGCGCAGGGTGGCGTTGGCATTGTCTACGTTGGTCTTGGTCACGCGCACCCAGCCGCGGCCGGGATCGGCCTCGGTGAACTCGGTCTCGGGATAGACGAGGCCCCGCTGACCCGGCTGGTCGGCCGTCATGATCAGGCGGACCCGCTGGCCCTCACGAAGAGTAATGGTCCCACCGGGCTTCACGGTCGCGATGATCTGGTCGGAGTCGAGATCCTTTACCTGGATCTGGACATCCTGGTACGGTCCCTGCCCCTGTGCATTGAAGTTCCTCGTCTGTGCAAATGCTGCCAGCGGGGACAACAACAAAAGCATGGCCACCAGGCTCCAGGCTCGATGTGCGTTTTTCATAGCATTCTCCTCGCCATTTTCAGAGCCGCTGGAAGTGACCGCGGCTTGTACACCCATAGCTAAACGCAAGAAGGATGCCACCACGTGGGGGGCGGGGAGATTGGAGGGTTCGGAGGAAAGACGTCCTCAGCGGAGGACAGTAAAAGCACTCTACCGGCTCAGCATCTCATCTACCGTCAGGCCGATGTCCTGGGCAATCCTTCGCAGCAGGGTGGGAGAGATGTCGCGCCCCTTGTGGAAGGGGACGGTCGTGCCCCGACCATCCGCATGGCGGAACTGCTCGTGCGAGCCTCGCTGGCGTACCTCGACAAACCCGAGGGCATGGAGGATTTGAATGACTTCCTGCGGCTTGAGGACAGGTACGCTCCCCATGCTCAGCCGACGACGATCTGCTGCGTGCCGACGAACTCGGCCGCCAAAGCGGGAACGTTGTCCTCCAACAGCATCTCGATGACTTCCCGGAGATTCTCGTGGAGCTCGTCGAGAGTTTCCCCCTGGGAATGCGCGCCCGGGAATCCCGGCACATACCCGACGTAGAGACCGGTGTCGGCGTCTTTTTCGATGATCGCGGTGTAGGACCTCATCATGGGCATGATTCTACTCCCCTACTCCCACTCGATCGTCGCAGGCGGCTTGCTGGTCACGTCGTAGACGACGCGGTTCACGCCTTTGACCTCGTTGACGATGCGGTTGGCCACTCGGCCGAGGAGGTCGTAGGGAAGGTGGCTCCAGTCGGCGGTCATGAAGTCGTGGGTCTCCACGGAGCGCAGGGCGATCACGCTCTCGTAGGTGCGGTAGTCGCCCATCACTCCCACGCTCTTGACCGGCAGCAGCACCGCGAAGGCTTGGCTCACTTTGTCGTACCAGCCGGCCTCCCTCAGCTCCTGGATGAAGATCGCGTCCGCCTCCTGGAGCAGGGCCACGCGCTGCGCCGTGACTTCGCCGAGGATACGCACCGCGAGGCCCGGGCCCGGGAACGGATGGCGGCCGATGAGCTGCTCCGGCAAGCCCAACTCGCGGCCGAGCTGGCGCACCTCGTCCTTGAACAGGAAGCGCAGCGGCTCGACCAGCTCGAAACCCAGCTCCGCGGGCAGGCCGCCCACGTTGTGATGGGTCTTGATGACCGCCGACGGTCCCTTCACAGACACTGACTCGATCACGTCCGGATAGAGGGTGCCCTGGGCTAGGAACTGCACCCCTTCGAGCCGGCGCGCCTCGTCCTTGAACACGTCGATGAAGACGCGGCCGATCGTCTTGCGCTTTGCCTCCGGGTCCTCGATGCCGGCGAGCTCGCCCAGGAACCGCTGCCGCGCGTCGACCGCGACGATGGGGATGCCCAGTCCGTCGCGCAGGCTGTGGAGAACCTGGACCGCCTCGTCCTTGCGCAGCACGCCGTTGTCCACGAAGACCGCAGTGGAGCGGTCCCCGACCGCCCGCGTGAGCAGCGCGGCGACCACGGAAGAGTCGACTCCGCCTGAGAGAGCGCAGATCACCCGCCCCTCCCCCACTTTCTCGCGGATGGTGCGGACAGCCTCTTCCATGTAGGAGGCCATGCGCCAGTCGCCCCGCGCGCCGCAGATCCCATAAAGGAAGTTGCGCAGCATCTCGCCGCCAGAGACGGTGTGCGAGACCTCCGGGTGGAACTGGATGCCGTACATCGCCTTGTCGGGGTTCTCGAACGCGACCACCGGGGCGTTCGTGGTGCTCGCCGTGACCCGGAAGCCGGCAGGCAGGTCGCGCACGCGGTCGCCATGGCTCATCCAGACCGTCTCGGAGGCCGAGAGCCCTTCGAACAGCTTGCCCGGATCGGTCACGGAGACCTCGGCGCGGCCGTACTCGCGATGACTGGAGCCTTCCACGCTGCCGCCCAGCCGGCGCGCCATGACCTGCATGCCATAGCAGATCCCCAGGACTGGCATGCCCAGCTCGAACAGCTCGGTCGAGGCATCGGGCGCGCCCTCTTCATAGACGCTCTGCGGGCCGCCGGAGAGGATGATCCCGATCGGCTGCCGGCGCCGGATCTCGTCGAGCGGCAGGTCGAACGGGTGGACCTCGCAGTAGACCCGGTTCTCGCGCACCCGTCGCGCGATGAGCTGGGTGAACTGGCTGCCGAAGTCGAGGATCAGGATGGTCTGGTGGTCGGTCAAAGCTCAGACTCCGATTTCAGCTCTCGCGTCATCAATTCCTCCACAGCTTTGCGTGGGTCCTTGCCCTCATACATAACGGCGGCCATCTGCCGGGTAATGGGCATGTCCACCCCGCGGGCCGCGGCCAGCCGCGAGACGGCGAGGGAGTTGCGGATGCCCTCGGACACCAGGTGAGTGCCCGAGGTGATCTGTTCCAGGGTCTTGCCCGAGGCCAGCTCGATCCCGGTCTGGCGGTTGCGCGAGAGGCCGCCCGTGCAGGTCAGGACGAGATCGCCCAACCCGGCGAGGCCCGCGAAGGTGCGGGGCTGGCCGCCGTAGGCGATCCCCAGGCGGGTGATCTCATGCAGCCCGCGAGTGATCAACGCGGCCAGGGTGTTGTGCCCGAGGCCGAGGCCGCTCAACGCGCCCGCGGCCACCGCGACCACGTTCTTGACCGCGCCGCCCAGCTCGACCCCGACCACGTCCGACGAGGAGTAGAGCCGCAGCCAGGGGGTGGCAAAGCACTCGCGGATCTCGGTGGCGAAACCGGCTTCCTCGGCGGCGATCACGGCGGCCGAGGGCACATTCCTGGCCAGCTCGGCCGCGAACGTGGGGCCGGAGAGCACGGCGAAGCGCACCTCGCGGTCCGCGGCCATCCCCTCTTCGAAAGTCACCTGGCTCATGCGCGCCAGGGTCTCGATCTCGATCCCCTTGGTCCCTGAGATGAGCGGCACGGGCCGGTCCTTCGGATAGATCTGGAGGAACTGCCGGAGCACTTGCCGGAACCCGTGGGAGGGGACGACGAGGAGGTAGAAGTCGCAGCCCGGGAGGGCTTCCAGGTCCGCGGTCGGCTCGAGCAGCGGCGGCAGCTCGACGCCGGGCAGGTACTCGGGGTTCGTGCGCTCTTCCGCCATGTGCCGCGCCAGCTCCGGGTCGCGCGCCCAGAGCTTGACCCGGTGCCCGCCCGCTGCCGCGAAGTGGACGGCGAGCGCCGTCCCCCACGAGCCCGCGCCAAGGACCGCGATAGCCTTCGGAGATTCGTTCATCCCGCTTTTCGCTCCCCCAGCCGGGGCTCGATCCCCTGCCGTATGCGTTCGATGTTGGGCCGGTGCTTCCAGACGATGAACAGGCCGATCAGCGTCGCAGCCAGGAGCAGCGCGGGATCGCGGTCCTCCCAACCCAGGCGCTGCGTGATGAAGACGAACCAGGCGAAGGAGACCGCCGCCGTGATGGACCCCAGGGAGACGTAGCGCTTCCAGGCCACGACGATCAGAAAGGCGAGCAGCGTCAGGGCCATGGCGGGCGGCGCCAGCGCGCCCATGGCTCCAGCCGAGGTCGCCACTCCTTTGCCGCCTTGGAACTTGAGCCAGACCGGGTAGCAATGCCCGAGCATGACGAAGAAGGCCGCGGCGCCGACAAGCACGGGCGGAGCGCCGAGCCGGCGGGCGATCAGCACGGCCGCGACACCCTTGCCGATGTCCAGGACCAGCGCCGCGATACCCGCGCCCTTGCCCGCGGCCCGCATGGCGTTCGTCGCCCCCACGTTGCCGCTGCCCACGCTGCGCACGTCCTTGTGTGCCTTCAGCTTGACGATCAGGTAGCTGAAGGGGATCGAGCCCAGAATGTAGGCCATGATGACGATGCCGAGCGCGAGCTTCATCCTTCTTCAGCTTCCATCGCGGCTTCCATCGGGAAACCTTCCACCACGCTGTAGCGGGCGCCGCGCGGGCTCAGCTTGCTCTCCATGAGCACGCCGCGGTCGACCGTGAACGGCGGACCGATCTCCCCAGGGAAGGCCGAGATGAACTTGTCGGCCGCATCCCGGGGCCAGTTTTCGCAGCGGGCCAGCGTCACATGGGGCCGGAACGGCCGCTCCTCGGGCTCGAAATCCACGGCCTCGACGGCAGCAGCCACCGCATCCGCCTGCACGGCCGCAAGCTCTTCCGGGGCCTCCATCCCGATCCAGGCGACGCGCGCCGGACGTTTCGGAGGGAAAGTGCCACCTCCCGAGAGACGGACGGCGAGGGGCGGGTGCTTCGCGAAAGCTTCCCGGAGCTTCTCGGAAAGAGCCGGCACCTTGTCCGCCGGGGCCTCGCCCAGAAAGAGCAGGGTGAGGTGGATGTTCTCGGGGTCGACCCAGCGCGCCCGGGGCAGGCGGTCGCGCAGCCCAGCCGTGCGGCGCGCCACCTCCCGCCGCACGGGCTCGGGAACCTCGAGGGCCACAAAGAGCCTCATGAGGCGAGGAGCCTCCGGCGGAGCATGTCCAGGGCGAACTGCGCCGATTGCGTGCGCACGCGCTCGCGGTCTCCCGGGAAACGGACCCTGTGATGACCAGTACCATCAGGTCCGGCCAGTGCGACATGCACGGTCCCCACGGGCTTGGCCTCGCTCCCGCCGCCGGGACCGGCCACGCCGGTGATGCCGATCCCGTAGTCGCTTCGGTAGGCCTTGCGCACGCCCTCGGCCATGGCCCGTGCGACCGGCTCGGATACAGCGCCGTGCTCGCGGAGCATCTTCGAAGGAACGCCGAGGACCAGGCTCTTGAGCTCGTTCGTGTAGGTGACGGCGCCGCCGAGGAAATAGTCGCTGCTGCCCGGGACGCGGGTGATCCGCTCGGCCAGGAGGCCGCCGGTGCACGACTCGGCCGCGGTGAGGGTGGCGCCGGCCTTGCGCAGCAGCTCGCCGACGATCCCCTCCATCGTGTCCTCCTCACGGCTGCAGAACACCGCGTCGCCGACCAGCTCGCGGAGGCGGGCTGCCATGGCTTCGAGGCGCCGCTTGCGCTCGGGCTCCGGACCCTGTGCAGTGGCCCGCAGCCGGATCTCGCCGGGGCTGAAGAGGATGGTGATGTCCTCGCGGCCGAACTCCTCGTAGGCCGGCACGATCCGCTCCTCCACGACCGACTCGGGAAGGCAGGCGACCTTGATGGTCACGGTCTCACGGCTCTCCCCGCCGGAGCGCTCGGCCAGCCACGGCTCCAGGTCGGACTCGATCATCCCCTCGAGCTCGACAGGGACGCCCGGGAAGAGGAACAGGGTCGAGCCCTCGCCCTCGATCTTCATGCCGGGAGCGGTGCCCCGGCTATTGGGGATGAGCTGCGCGCCTTCGATGACCTCGGCCTGCTTGCGGTTGGCGGACGGCATCTCCCGGCCAAACTCCCGGAAGCGGCGCTCGAGGTTGGCCAAGATTTTCTCGTCGAGCCGGAGCCCGCGTCCGAGCGCCTGGGACGTAGCCTCGCGGGTGACGTCGTCGGAGGTCGGGCCGAGGCCGCCCGTGACCAGTACGAGGTCGTGCTTGGCGACGAGCGAGTGCAGCTCCTCGGAGATGTCGTCGATCGAATCGCCCACCACGCACTTCTGCCGGAGCTGGGCGCCGTAGCGCTCGAGCAGCCTGGTGAGGCGGAGGGAGTTGGTGTCCAGCCGGTCGGTCCCGAGGAGCTCCGAGCCGACGGCGAGGATGGCGGCCTTCATGGCCGGGGATCTTATCCGACTAATTCCAGGATCAGCTCCGGAGCCGACCCCTCGTCCCCCACCGTGAAGCACTCCTCGAATCTTGCGGCGAGACCGTCACCCTCGCGGCGGAGCCAGATCCTCGCCAGCTCGTCATCTTCGCGCACCTCGTCGCCGAGACGAGCGCGCATCTCCAGGGAGACCCCGTAGTCGATCTTCGAGTCGGGACGGAAGCGGCCGGCGCCCGCTTCGATCAGGAGCATCCCGATCTGGCGGGTGTCGACACGGGCGAGGCGGCCCGGCCTCCGGGCTCGAAGCGGCCGCTCCACGGGAGCGAGCTCGAGGCGGGGGGACCGCAGCCAGTCCGGGTCGGCGCCCTGCAGCTCCGCCCACTGGTCGAAGCGCTCGCGGGCACGGCCCGAGGAGACGGCCTCCTCCAGGCCGGCGCGGTACAACGGATGGCCGACAAGGCGCGAGACCTCCTCGGCCAGGAGGTACGTGACCTCCATGAGGTCGTCGGGGCCGTTCCCTTCGAGGCAGTCCAGCGCCTCCTTGACCTCGGAGGTGTTGCCGCAGGTCCGGCCGAGCGGCTGGTTCATGTCGGTGATCAGGGCGGAGACGGCCGTTCCCAGGCCGCGGGAGGTCTCGACCAGGCTCCGGGCCAGCGCCCGGGCGCTCTCCAGGTCGGGCAGGAAGGCGCCGTTGCCGACCTTGACGTCGAAGACCACCGCCGCCGCGCCCATGGCCAGCTTCTTGGAGAGGATCGAGCCGGTGATGAGCGGCAGCGATTCGACCGTGGCCGTGGCGTCGCGCAGGGCGTAGAGGCGGCGGTCGGCCGGAGCGATGCCGGAGGTGGCGCCGCCGATGGCCATGCCGCAGCGGGCGACCAGGTCGAGGAAGCGCGGGCGGCTCAGATCGAGATCAACTCCCGGGATGCTCTCCAGCTTGTCCATGGTGCCACCGGAGTGGCCGAGGCCACGGCCGGCGAGCATGGCGATCGGCAGGCCGCAGCTCGCCAGGAGGAAGGGCAGGACGAGGGAGGTCTTGTCGCCGACGCCGCCGGTGGAGTGCTTGTCGCAGAGGCCGGGGATGTCGTCGGCCAGGCGCCAGCGGTCGCCCGACTCCAGCATGGCGAGGGTGAGGGCGCGGGTCTCGTCCACGTCGAGCCCCCGGATGGCCGCGGCCATGAGGAAGGCCGCGAGCTGCCCCTCGGTCCAGGAGCCGTCCGTGGCACCGCGGACGACTTCCCGGATCTCCTCCTCAGAGAGGGGCATCCCAGCCCGTTTCCGTTCCAGGATGCGGTACGGAAGGATCATCAGAAGCCGGGCATGCCGCCCATGCCGGGCATGCCGCCGCCCATGCCCATGCCACCCATGTCCCCAGCGCGAGAAGGATCGAGGGCACTGATCTTCTGGCGCGCCTCCTGTGCGTAGGGCGACTGCGGGAACTCGTCGAGGATCCGCTGATAGCTCTGGACCGCCTCCTGCGTCTTGCCGAGCTGCTCCTGGGTGGTGGCCAGCTCGTTCAGGATGACGTCCATGGGCAGGGGCGGCTCGGCCTCGTCCAGCATGGTGGTCAGCGTCTGGACGACCTCCTGGCCCTTGCCCTGGCTGCGGTCGAGGCGGAGGAGGTTGACCCGGGTCTCGCCGGCCAGCAGGTGTTCGCCATGCTCGTCGAGGAAGTCGTTCCAGAGCTCGCGGGCGCGGTCGGGCTGGTTCTCCGCCATGGCGATCTGGGCCAGGTAGACCGAGGCGATGTCGCCGGCCACGGTCGAGCCGTGCTTCTCGTACAGATCCTGGAAGAGCGCCTTGGCCTTGGTCTGCCGGGCCGCCTCGTCCGCGAAGGCCGGGCTCAGCGGATCGTCCGGCTTGGGAGCGGCCGGATCGATCGGGGCCTGGTAGACCGCGATCGCGCGCGCCAGGGCCGTATTGGCCTTGTCGGCCTGGCTGCCGCGGTACATGTAGAAGAGCCCGGCGAGGATAGCCAAGGCCAGCACCGCGCCGGCCGCGATGAGGATGGTCCTCCCATGGCTCTCCGCATAGTCATAGCCCTTCCCGAGAGCCGTGGAGAGCTCGTTGCGCTTCATATCCTGACGGGTCAGACGCTGGTTCATCGAACAACTCTCCAAAAAAGCCCGGAATGGGTACCTGTCGAAAGGGAACAGGGCCGAAAATCAAAGGACTGGTGCGGCTAGGAGGACTCGAACCCCCGACCAAGAGTTTAGGAAACTCCTGCTCTGTCCACCTGAGCTATAGCCGCAGGCGCCGCGGATTATAACCTACCCCTCAATACTGGATGAGAGACTCCACTTTGTAGTCCGTCAGCTTCTCCCGGCAAGGGAGGAAAGTCAGCTCGACGATGAAGCCCATGCCGGCCACAACGCCGCCAAGGGACTCCACCAGCTTCGCCGCGGCCAGGGCAGTCCCGCCGGTCGCCACCAAGTCGTCCACGATCAGGACGTTCTCCCCCGGCTTGACCGCGTCATTGTGCATCTCCACCGAGTCCGAGCCGTACTCCAGGTCGTAAGACTGGCGGATCGTCTTGTACGGGAGCTTCCCCGGCTTGCGCACCGGCACGAAGCCCGCGTTCAGGTTGTAGGCCACGATCGGCCCGAACATGAAGCCGCGGGACTCGATGGCGGCCACCTTGTCGATGCTCCTCTCCGAAAACATCCAGACGAAGCGGTCGACCGTCTTGCGCAGCGCCAGAGGGTTCTCCAGCAGCGTCGTGATGTCATAGAAGTTGATCCCCGGCTTGGGGAAGTCGGGCACCTCGCGGATGTACTGCTTCAAATCGTCCATGCTCTCCTCCGAGCCCGCATCCGCGGGCTAGCGGTCGATGTCAAACCGGTCCCAATCCATAGGGACAGGCATCGGCTCTTCGTCCAGTCCGGAGACCCGCGCACCGGGCGGACCCTCCAGCACCCTCTTCTTGAAGTGCTCCAAGACCCCGGCAAGCGCGACAGCCTCGATCTCGACGGCGCCGTCCGGCAGGTTGCGCACCTTGCCTGCCACCCCCAGCTCCCGCGCCGCGTTGCGGGTGAACCAGCGGAAGCCGACCCCCTGCACGCGGCCCCGGACCCGCCAGCGGACGCCGATCCGGCCTTCCGCGTCCATCATCAGCGCTCATTCTTCCAGCCATGGCGGCCGAGCAGGGGGACGAAGGCGACTTCCTCGCCCTCGCGCCGCCGCATCTCGCCGCGCGCCGACTTGCGGTAGATCACCAGCTTCTGGGACTGGATCTGCCCCTCCGGCACCACCAGGACCCCGCCCGGCGCGAGCTGCCCGAGCAGCGGCTCCGGCACCTTGGGCGCCCCCGCCGTGACCAGGATGCGGTCGTACGGAGCCCACTCGCTCCAGCCGACCGTGCCGTCGAAGATCTGGATCTTGACGTTGTCGAGCCCGAGCTGCCGCATCCTCGGGATCGCCAGCTGCGCCAGCTCGGGGATGCGCTCCAGGCTGTAGACCCGCCGCGCCAGGTGGGCGAGGACCGCGGTCTGGTAGCCGGAGCCCGTCCCGATCTCCAGCACCGAGGACTCCGGCTTGACCTCCAGCAGCTCGGTCATCTTCGCCACGATGTACGGCTGCGAGATCGTCTGCGCCGATCCGATGGGCAGCGCGTGGTCGCCGTACGACTGGTTCCGCAGGTGATCCTTCACGAACAGGTGGCGCGGCACCTTGCGCAAGGCGGCCAGCACGCGCTCGTCCGTGACCCCCTTCGAGGCGATCAACTGGACCATGCGCTCCCGTTGGTGCGCGTGCGGGTCGTTCATCGGTCAATCGGCCGGAGATGCAGGAGGAACGGCCAGGTGCTCCAGCTCGTCGCGCAGGTGGCCGAAGCTCTCGAGGCCCGGATAGTACGTGAGGTCCAGGTGGAGCGGGGTCACGGAGATCCGGCCCTGGGAGACCGCGCCGTAGTCCGTGCCCTCGGCGGCATGCCACTGCGGCACGCCGGCGATCCAGTAGTACTTGCGCCCTCGGGGGTCGACATTCTCGATGATCGACTGCTGGTAGGTCCGCCGGCCGAGCTTGGTGAAGCTGATGCCTTTCACCTCTCCCGCCGGCACGTTTACGTTGAGCAGCAGGTCCTTGGGCAGTTCCTGGCCGAGCAGCATCTTGATCATGCGCCCGGCGAAGCTCGCCGCCGGCTCGAAGGAGAAGCCCTCGGCGACCTCCTGGCTGAAAGCCACGGAGGGGATGCCCAGGAGCGTCCCCTCGAACGTGGCGCTCACGGTACCCGAGTAGGTCACGTCGTCGCCCAGGTTGAGCCCGAAGTTGATGCCGGAGCAGACCAGGTCCGGCGGGTTGTCCTTGAGCAGGTAGAGCACGCCCAGGTTGACGCAGTCGGTGGGCGTGCCGTCCACGGCGTACCGGCGCTCGTCCATGCGCTGCATGCGCAGGGGGCGGCTCAGGGTGAGGGCATGCCCCATCGCGCTCTGCTCGCGGTCGGGCGCCACCACCCAGACCTCCGCCAGGTCGCTCAGGGCGGAGGCGAGGAGCTTGATCCCCTCGGAGAAGATGCCGTCGTCGTTGGTGACCAGAATCCGCTTCAAACAACCTCCTACGAAGACGGAATGTACTTGCCGACCAGGGGGGCCAGGGCCCGGAGCGTCTCGGCAGGGATCTTGGAGCGCTCGGTGATCAGGGCGTACTTGAGCGCCTCGCCGCAGCCGCAGGTGCGGGCGTCGTCGTCGGCCACCCGCTTGAGGATCTCGCGGATTACGCGCTGGGACATGGCCACGTTCGCCATCACCACCTGCATCACCGCTTCGCCGGAGACGGCCTCCTCGGTCTCGTGCCAGCAGTCGTAGTCGGTGACCATGGAGAGAGTCGCGTAGCAGATCTCGGCCTCGCGGGCGAGCCGCGCCTCGGTGAAGTTGGTCATGCCGATGACGTCAAAGCCATGGTGGCGATACGTCTCGGATTCGGCCCGGGTCGAGAACTGGGGGCCTTCCATGTTGACGTAGACGCCGCCCCGATGGGTGGTGGCGCCCGCGGCGCGGCAGGCTTCCACGAACGGATCGATCAGGCGCGGGCAGACCGGCTTGGCGAGCGAGGTGTGAGCCACCAGGCCATTGCCGAAGAAGGTGTCCTGCCGGTGCCGGGTGCGGTCGTAGAACTGGTCGGGCACGACGATGTCCGTCGGCTTGTACTCCAGCTTCAAGGAACCGACGGCGGAGACCGAGATGAGCTGCTCGACGCCCAGGACCTTGAAGCCATAGATGTTGGCGCGGTAGTTGAGCTCGGTCGGCGTCAGGCGGTGCCCGCGGCCATGACGGGGCAGGAAGGCGATCTGCCGCCCGTCCAGCTCGCCGATGATGTAGATGTCGGAAGGATCGCCGAAGGGCGTCTCGATGCGCCGCTCCTCGCGGACCACCAGGCCCTCCATCTGATACAGGCCGGACCCTCCGACCACACCGATACGCACATCACTCATCGCAAAGCTCCTCCTTGATAGGGAAATCACTGCCGTCCAGCCGAGCCGGCGGGAGAGTCTAGCAGATGGCCGAGCCGTCTCCCTCCGGTCGGGCGGAGGGAGAACCGGCTCGGGGTCAGAGCAGAGCCAGGTTCAGCAGACGCAGTTGCAGGAGCCCGTGCAGCTCGGGGCATTGCAGGCGCCGAACTGGAAGCCGCAAGGGAGACAGCTCTCCCGGCAAGCCTGGCGCGCCGCCGAACACTGCTCCTTCGTGCACCAAGTAGAGCTCGGCTGCGCCTCGGGACCGAAAAGAGCGAACTCGAAGAATGCCGGGACGGGAGCCGAGGCGGCGGATGTCACCGTCGCCACCGGGCAGAGCTCAGCGGCGGAAGCAGAGGCGGGAAAGGTCAACAGCAACGCCACAAGTCCGAGAAGGGCCAACAGGGCTTTGTTTTTCACGAAGACCTCCTTTGCGCGCGGATGCTACCACGCCCTTCAGCTCTCGCTCGGGAGGCCCTTGCGGTCCTGCAGGAGGGCTCGCAGGCGCGCAACCTCGGCCTCGGCCGACTCAGCCCGCTGACTCGCGGCCTCGGCCAGCGTGGGGACCAGACCGCCATCCGGGGCAAAAAGCCGTGCCCAGGTGGTCTCCTCGCCTTCCACGGTACCCTGCCAGAGTCCGAGATCCAGCCCGAGAACCTCGCTCCGCAACCGTCCTTGGGCATCGGGCCGGATCGGCTGATAGAGGTCGCCGGCCAGCCGGAAGCCCTCCAGCTTCGCGGAGTCCAGGTCGTAAAGGAAGTAGTCCCGGGTTCGGAACACCCGGGAGTAGAGCTTCATCTTGTCGTTGCGGTCGATCTTCTCGGTCGACGGGGAGAGGATCTCCACGATCAGGTCTGGCAGGCGGCCCCCCTCCTCCCAGGAAACCCAGGCCTTGCGCTCTTCCTTCCTCGGCGCCACGTGGTCGACGAAGAAGACGTCCGGTCCACGGAAGTAACGCCGGCCCGCCGCCACGTCCCGGGCCTGCTCCACCGAGTAGTACACGAACATGTCGCCGCTGGTGAAGAAATCCTCCCGGCCGTGCGCCGCCATGGCTTGGCGGATCACGTCGATCAGCAGGTTCATCTGGATGCGATTCCGGTGGCCGTCCAAGGGTATCCCGTCGCTATAGACGAGCTCGAAGGGAAGGTCGAGCGCCTTGACGGCTGGCTGGCTCATGTCATTCTCCCGTCGGAGTCGTTCCGGGCCGGAACTTTATTGCATCTTGCCGCGAAACGGAAGAGCGCGCCCCCCTGCCGTTTCCTCTGGAGAGGATAGCACGGCCGTTCTCAGCCTCACGTCCGCTGGAGGCGCCTCCCCACCTTCCCTGATGCGCCAGCTGCCAACCAACCAGCCGGCCCGTTGGGCCGGGTGGCGGCCACCAACACCGAAAGGGATTTTTTTCACAGGCCCTGGAGACTTGATCTGGCTCCTACCGGCTCCGCGCTGCGACAGCCAAGCCCGCGAAGTGATGGTGCTCACCCAGCCGCGGCGGCTTCCCTGTGGTTTCGATGGGCAGGCGACCTGCGAGGTGGAGGCGCGCAAGCGCGAGCATCGCGAGGTCTGTCGCTGATCAAGCCTCTCTCATTCATGCTGTAGCTCCTCGCGAAGCTCCTCGATTGTCATCTGGATGGCGGGAATCTTCCGGCGGCCGAGCTCCTCAAGAAACTCGGCACGACTCAGCCCGGCGATCTCGGCGCCCATCCCTTGAGAGACCATCCCCTGGGAGTACCAGTGGCAAGCGGCCGCGAGCCGCATCTCGGCAGCAAACCCCTCAGGGTCCTTCCGAAGAGCTGAGAAAACGGTGGGGGAAAAATCGAAGACGACTTGGGGCATCACGCCTCCTCTCGCCGAATGCTAGCCCTTTTCGGGGTCCTCCCGCGATTTCCGTTGCCCTGATCCGCGCTGGCATCGTGGGGATGATTCTGGCGCTGCAAGCCGCTTGAACCGGCCCCACGTTCCTTGGAACCGTCCCAAGATCCTTGGATCGGCCCGAAGCTTCTTAGATCGGGTCCAAGCCTCTTAAATCCGGTCTAAGCTTCTTAGATCGGATCTAAGCTCCTTAAATCCGGCGCGAAGCCTCTTAGATCGGATCTAAGCCTCTTAAATCCGGTCCAAGCCTCTTAGATCGGCCCTAAGCTTCTTAGATCGGATCTAAGCTCCTTAAATCCGGCGCGAGGCCTCTTAGATCGGATCTAAGCCTCTTAGATTGGTCCTAAGCTTCTTAGATCGGATCTAAGCCGCTTAAATCGGCCCAGAGCTTCTTAGGACGGCTCCAAGCTCCTTGAATCCGGTCCAAGCTTCTTGGATCGAGTCGAAGCCCCTTGAATCGGCCCGGCGGCCGATTGCCCGGTCAGCGCTCTAGCGAATTGCCTCGACCACGGCCAGGGCCGTTTCCAGCGCGCGGCGGCCGGCGGCGCCGGTCACCAGGGGAGCTTTTTCTCCCCGGCAGGCTGTCACGAAGGCTTCGAGCTCGCGGAGCAGCGGCTCGGCTCGGGTCACGGGCAGGTCCGCGGGGAGGATCTTGCGGCCGCCGTCCCCCTCTTCCAGCCGGTAGCCGCGGATCTCCTGGGCGTGGTAGTCGAGCGAATAGTAACGACTCGGGAGGAAGGCGCGGAGCTTCCTCACCCTTTCGGAGGAAACCCGCGAGGCCGTCAGGTTCGCTACGCAGCCGGAGCCCAGCTCCACCCGGGCGTTGCAGATGTCCACCCTCGGCGAGAGGACGTTGATGCCCGTGGCGCGCACTTCCACCACCGGGCTTTGATCGAGCGCCTGCAGGATCTGGAGGTCGTGGATCATCAGGTCCAGGACTACGTCGACGTCGAGGCTGCGCGGGGAAAAGACCCCGAGGCGCTGCACTTCTACGAAGCGGGGCGGGGTGCCTACCCCGACCAATGCCTGCACTGCCGGGTTGTAGAACTCGACGTGCCCCACCGCCAAGATACGGTCTCCTTGAGCTTCCAAAAGACGGTCGGCTTCGGCCAGGCTGGAGGCGATCGGCTTCTCGATCAGGACGTGGACGCCCCGGCCGAGCAGCGCACAGCCGATGTCGGCGTGGGCGACGGTGGGTGCCGCGACGACTGCGGCGTCGATCTCGCCGGCCAGGTCTTCCAGCCGTTCGAAGACGCGCACCCCGAGCTCCCCTGCCTTCGGGTCCGGATCGTGGACCCCCACCACCTCCACCCCGGGTAGGGAGGAAAGGATGCGCACGTGGTTCCGGCCCATGGCGCCGGTGCCCACCACGGCGACGCGCAGGTTACTCAGCGTCGCCCCCTGTCCGGCCGCCGCGGGGCTTGGACTTGTGGACCCCGCGCTTGGCGGTCTCGATGAAGTCCACCAGGTAATCGACTGCCGGATCGCCAGCCAGCTCGCCTTTGATCTTCTCCAGTGCCTGGGCCGTGTTCAGGCCGGAGCGCACCAGCAGGCGCAGGGTCTGGTCGAGGCGTCGGATGCTGTCCGGCTCGAAACCCTTGCGCTTGAGGCCGATCGAGTTGAGGCCGTAGAAGGCCGGCTTCAAGCCCACGGTCTTCGAGAACGGCAGCGCATCCATGGTGATGACGCTGTAGCCTCCGACGTAGGCGTGGCGCCCCACCCGGCAGAACTGGTGCACCGAGGTGAAGGCCGAGATCGTGGCGTCGTCGTGGACCTCGACGTGCCCGGCGAGCGTGGCATTGTTGGCGAAGATCGTGCGGCTCCCTACCTGGCAGTCGTGGGCCACGTGGGTATAGGCCATGAAGAGGTTGTCGCTGCCGATTCGGGTGATCCCGCCACCCTTGGCCGTGCCGCGATGGATCGTGCACAGCTCCCTGAACTGGTTGCGGTCCCCGATCTCCAACCAGACTTCCTCGCCCTGGAACTTCAGATCCTGCGGCTCGAAGCCGATGCAGGCCTGGGGATGGATCCGGTTCTCGCGGCCAATTCGAGCCGGGCCATAGACCTGGGCTCCGGCGCCGATCTCCGTGCCGTCGCCGATCTCGACGTTTTCGCCGATCACAGCGAAGGGACCGACCCGCACCCCCTCGCCGAGCTTCGCGCCGGGGTCGACTTGGGCCGAAGGATGAACGAATCCGTTCATCGGTCCACCATGGCGGAGGAGATCACGGCCTCGGCGCAGAGCTGGCCGTCTACCGTGACCCTGCCCTTGAGCTTGGAGAAGGTGGAGCGCAGGCGCAGCACCTCCAGCTCGTAGCGCACCTGGTCCCCCGGGAACACCGGACGGCGGAACTTGGCCTCGTCGATACCCGCGAAGTAGATCAGCTTCTTCGACCGGTCCGGGATGTCCTGGAGCAGGAGCAGGCCGCCCGCCTGCGCCATCCCCTCGATGAGCAGCACGCCCGGGAACACCGGCCGGCCGGGGAAGTGGCCGGCGAAGATCGGCTCGTTGACGGTCACGTTCTTGATCGCCACGATCCGCTTCTGCGGCTCGATCTCGAGCACGCGGTCGACCAGCAGGATCGGATAGCGGTGCGGCAGCACCGACATGATCCACTCGATGTCCCATTTCGGGGTGTCAGTCACTCGCCTTCCTCCCTCTTCTCCAACGCCCTGATGCGGCGGCTCATCTCCTCCAGGCGGGCGATCATCACCGACTGGCGGCGCCATTTGCGCAGCTCGACCGCCGGGATGCCCGCGACCTGCGTGCCGGGCTCGACCGACGTCAGCGCCGCCGATTTGGCCGCCACCTGCGCGCCGTCGCCGAGCTTGATGTGGCCGGAAACCCCGGCCTGCCCGGCGAGGACGACATAGTTGCCAAGCTGCGTGCTCCCCGCGATTCCAGCCTGCCCGCAAAGGATACAGTGCCTGCCGGTCTGCACGTTGTGCCCTACCTGGACGAGATTGTCGATCTTCGTCCCCTCGCCGATTCGGGTCTCCCCCAGGGTGGCGCGGTCGATCGTGGTGTTGGCCCCCACCTCTACGGCCTTCTCGAGCACCACGCGTCCCACCTGGGGGACCTTGTGATGGATGCCGCCGTGGGTGGCATAGCCGAAGCCGTCCGCTCCCAGGACCACCCCCGCGTGAACGATCGATTCCGGTCCGACCTCGGTGCGGTCGTAGAGCACGGAGTGAGGATGAAGGACGGCGCCCTCCCCCACCGAGCACCCCTTCCCGATCACCACGTGGGCATGGATGGCCGCACGGGCTTCGATCCGGGTCCCGGACCCGATGACCGCGTAGGGGCCGACGTGCGCGGTCCGATCGACCTCGCAGCCGGGCTCCAGCACGGCGGTGGGATGGACCCCGGGCTCGGGCGCCTCGGGCGCGTGCAGCCGGTTGAGGAGGAGGGAGAGAGCGTAGGCCGTGTCGTCGACGACCAGGAGAGGCCTCCTCCCAAAATCGCGGAAATCGTCGGACGCCAGGCTGGCCCCGACGAGCAAAGCCCCGGCCTTGCTGGCCAGGGCCTGCTCGCGGTAGCGCGAATGGTTCAGGAACGAGAGGTCGAGGGGACCGGCGGCCTCCAGGGTCCGGACCGCCTCCACAGCGTGGTCCGGATCCCCTTCGACCCTTCCGCCGACCAGCTCGGCCAGGTCGGCCAGCCGGTGCTCCACTCTCTTACTTGCCCTGGGCGGGAGCGGCGCCGTCGAGCCTCTGGATGATCGAGGCCGTGATGTCGATCGCTTCGTCGGCGTAGATCAGGCCGCTCTCGAACTTGCGGAAGATCAGGGTGTAGCCAAGCTCCTTGCCGACCTGGTTGATGACGGGCATCACCTTCTGGTCGATCCCGGCGAGGACCTGGTCCCGCACCTTGCCGAGCTCGGTGTTGGCGTCTTCCTGGAAGCGGCGCAGGTTGACGACCTTCGCCTCGAGCTGCTTCTCCATCTCGCTCAGCTTGTCCTGGGCGAGGGAGAGGCGGCCGTCGGCGAGCTTGGCCTGCAGGTCCTTGATCTCCTGCTGCTTGGTGCGGGCCTCGGCCTCCTTCGCCTCCTGCAGCTTCTTGAGGTCGGCGAGCGCCTTCTTGCCGGTGTTCGACGTGAGCAGGATGCGCTCGGTGTCGATCACCGCGATCTTCATGCCGCTCGCGGCAGCCGTCTGCGCAAGAGCCGGAGCGGCGGCCAGGAACGGGGAGGCGGCCAGGGCCAACCCCAGAATGAGCTTCGTGATACGGCTGGACATGGTCGTGTCTCTCCTTACGGTGTTAGAAGCTGGTGCCGATGCTGAACTGGAAGTCCTCGAAGCTGTCCTTTGGCTTCTCGTCCAAGTTCAGGGCATAGATGAATCTCAGGGGCGCGCCGAACACAGGCAGCAGGATGCGCAGCTCGGCTCCCGCGGTATAGCGGAGGTTCGACAGGTCGAAGCTCTGTTGCTCTCCGAAAACGTTGCCGGCGTCGCCGAACATGATCAGGCGGAACGGCCCGCCAAGGAGGAAGTGGTACTCCAGGTTGATCTGCATGAAGCTGTCGCCGCCCAGGATGACGCCGGTGTCCGGGTCGAGCACGGGATCGCCGTTCGCCTTGCGCAGGAACAGCGAGCGGAACCGGTGGCCGCGGATGCTGTTCTCGCCGCCCAGGTAGAAGCGCTCCAGGGTGGGCAGGTCGCGGCCGCCGAAGGGGTCAACCATGCCGCCCTCGATGTTGACCGCGAACACCGTCTGGGTCGGGTAGTTGCTCACCGGGATGAACGTGCTGTAGGCGAGCTCGGGACGGATGAAGTTGGTCTCCCCGCCGAGGAAGCCGCCCGCGTACTCCACGCCCAGGGACAAGCGATGGCCGCGCGTGGGCTCGAACGGATGGTCCCGGCTGTCGATCACGTACATGGGCCGCAGCGACGAGCTG
Organism: uncultured Holophagales bacterium; assembly: GCA_963741305.1. Lineage (GTDB taxonomy): Bacteria > Acidobacteriota > Thermoanaerobaculia > Multivoradales > UBA5704 > DATMER01. The sequence continues at coordinate 3,767,331 of CAVUHL010000003.1, forward strand.
TCGATCTCGCTGATGAACTCGACGACGTCGCCCGGCTTGTGCGGGTCGTTCGGCCCGGGGGGTACTCCCGTGTCCGGCCAGATGATCCTCTCCGTGTCCTCGTAGCGCGACCGGTTGTAGCTGATGCTGGCCGACTGGAAGAGCCGGAAGTTGCGGCCGTAGGTCAGGATGCCGCCCCGGCTGCTGCGCTGCAGGCGCTGCGTCGCGTCGAACAGGTTGTAGTTCAGGTCCTGGTTGAACGCGCGCACGCCGATGCTCTGCGGCTTGTCCAGGAACCAGGGGATGTAGTACGACAGGTCGAAGAAGTCGCGGTAGCGCCCGCTCTGGTAGGAGACGCCCACTTGCTCGCCGCGGCCGAGGAAGTTCTTGGTGTTGACCGCGAACTGGCCGAAGAAGCCGTCGAGCTCGCTCCAGCCGCCGCCGAACTGCAGCTCGGTGCGGTCCGCCTCCTTGCCCTTGAACAGCAGGTCCACGACCTTGCGCTCGACGTCCGGCTCGATCTCGACGGGGTCTTCCTCGTTGAGGTCGAAGTAGCCGAGCTGCTTGATCTTGAGCACGCTGTTGCGCACCGCGCCCACGTTGACCACGCCACCCTCGTACAGGCGCAGCTCGCGGCGGAGCACCTTGTCCATGGTCCGGTCGTTGCCCTCGAACTCGATGCGGCCGACCTTGAACTGCTCCCCCTCCTGCACGTGCACCACGAGGTCGGCGACCTTGCCCTCCTTCTCCACCAGCTCGGGCTCCACGTTGGCGTAGATGTAGCCGGTGTTGTGGTAGGTGTCCGAGATCGCCTTGACCCCCTCGTCGATCACCTTGGCGCGCAGCCAGGAGTTGGGGCGGCCGGCCGAGAAGGCGCGCAGGAGCTGCTGATCGCTGTAGGTCTCGTTGCCCTCGATGGTCACCTCGCCGAGCTTCCAGCGGTCGCCCTCTTCGATCGGGACGATGATGAACATGCGGCGCTTCTGGTCCTTGACGTTGGCGGCGTCCGGCTTGAGCGCGCGCACCTCGACCTTGGGCTCGCCGATCACCGCGTTCTTGTAGCCGGAGGCGCGGTAGACGTCGCGGACCTTGTCAAGGTCTTCCTGGAGCTTGGCCGGATCGTAGATGTCCTTCTTCATCACCCGGGTGATGAGGCCGCTCTCCTTGACCTTCTTCATGGCGAGCTGCAGCCGCATGTCGGAGAAGACCTCGTTGCCCTCGAACTGGATGTCGGCGATGCGGACGCGGTTGCCCTCGTCCACGGAGAAGATGACCCGCTTCTCGTTGGGGCCGACGTCCTCGACCGTGTAGCGGGCCTGTGCGAAGCGGTAGCCCTTCTCGGCGTACATCTCCTCGATCAGGGTCTTGACCCGCTGCAGCTCGCCCAGGCTCATGGGCTCCCCTTCCCGGGCCCGGATGCGCTGGCTGGAGAGCTTGTCCTGGATGTCGGTCTTCGAGATCCGCTTCAGGCCCTGGTAGTCGATCGAGCGCAGCACGGGCCGCTCCTGGATGGTGATGACCAGCTTCACGGCCTGACCCGAGGGGACGGCTTCGACTTCGATGTCGTCGACGAGGCCGCGGTCCCATAGCGCTTGCAGGTTGGTGTTGAGCTTGACCTCGTCGAGGGCCTGCCCCGGCTCGATGCCGAGGTAGTAGAGGAGGGTCTCCTCGGACAGGGCCTGCAGCCCGCGGAACTCGATCGATTCGATCGTGCGGCCCGCCATTGCGGAGGCTTGCGCGGTGTCCGCCAGGGTGGGCGGAGCCGGAAGCGCCATGGGCTGCGCGACCACGGGAATGGTCCCTGTCAGCAGCAGCGGCAGGAGGAGCAACGCCAGCAACCGCGTATGAAGCGGGCGGAGCGGCCGGTCGCCATCCGGCTGCCTGAAGCTCCGCCGGCCAAGATCAAGCTTCATCTCGTCTGTTCCTCGCTCTCGGCGGCCGGGCCGCCGGAAAGGCCCGCCGCGCGGCGCGGCGGGCCGGTTCGACCATCAATGGGGGGCCAGGAGCTCCGGGGTCTCCGAGGCAAAGTGGAGGAAAGAGAGCTCGCCGTTCTCCAGGTCCACCTCGATCCGTCCGATGGACTCCCCGTGCCGGTTGATGAGGATCTCCGACACCGGGTCCTGGATGTGCCTCTGGATCGTCCGGCGCAACGGCCGGGCGCCGGTCGAGGGCTCGATCCCGGCCCTGTGGAGCAGCCACTCCTTGGCCTCGGCCGAAACCTCCACCCGCAGACCGCGCTCGCTCAGCGTCACGTTGACATCCTCCATGAGGATGTCAACGATCGACCGCAGCTCGTTCTCGCCCAGCGGGTTGAACACGATCACCTCGTCGATGCGGTTGATGAACTCCGGGCTGAACGTCCGCCGCAGCTCCGCCAGGATCTCATCCTCCAGCTTCTGGAAGGTGTCCTGCGCATTCCCCTCGCCGAAGCCCATCCTACCTCCGCGGAGCACCAGTTTGGAACCGATGTTCGAAGTCATCAGCACCAGGGTGTTGCGGAAGTCGACCAGATTGCCGTAGGCGTCCGTGAGCTGGCCGTCCTCCAGGATCTGGAGGAGCAGGTTGGCCACGTCCGGATGCGCCTTCTCGATCTCGTCGAACAGGATCAGCGAGTAGGGCTGGCGCCGGATGCGCTCCGTGAGCTGTCCGCCTTCCTCGTGGCCGACGTAGCCCGGAGGGGAACCGATCAGCTTGGAGATCGCGTGCTTCTCCATGTACTCGGACATGTCGAAGCGCAGCATGGCGCGCTGGCTGCCGAACAGGAACTCGGAGAGCTGGCGCGCCACCTCGGTCTTGCCCACGCCCGAGGGGCCGAGGAAGATGAACGAGCCCACCGGCCGCTGCGGGTTGGCGACGCCCAGGCGCGACCGCCGGATCGCCCGGCTGATGGCGCTGATGGCGCGGTCCTGACCCACGACGCGGCGCTTGAGGGTGTCCTCCATGCGCAGGAGCCGCTCGGCCTCCTCGCTCTGCAGGGCGGCGGTCGGGATGCCCGTCCATGAAGAGATAACTTCCTCGATGTCGTGGCGGGTGACTTCCAAAACGCCGGTCTCGTCGGTCGTCACGCTCATCCGCTCCAGATCCTCGCGCAGCTCGATCTCCTTCTCGCGGAGGTAGACGGCGCGCTCGAAGTCCTTGTCGGAGATCGCGACCTTCATCTCCTTGACCACTTGCCGGATCTCCTGCTCCAGCCGGCGCAGGTTCTGGGTGTCGCGCACCCGGCGCAGCTTGACCCGCGCGCCGGCCTCGTCGATCACGTCGATGGCCTTGTCGGGCAAGTGGCGGTCCATGATGTACCGGCTCGACTGGTAGATCGCCGTGCGCAGCGCCTCGGGGCGGTAGCGCACCTTGTGGAACGACTCGTAGCGGTCCTTGACCCCCTCCAGGATCTCCTGCGTCTGCTCGGGAGTCGGCGGATTGACCTGGATGGCCTGGAAGCGGCGCAGCAGCGACCGGTCCTTCTCGATGTACTTGCGGTACTCCTTGAGGGTCGTGGCGCCGATGCAGGAGATCTCGCCGCGCGACAGGGCCGGCTTGAGGATGTTGGCCGCGTCGAGCGACCCCTCGGCCGAGCCCGCGCCGATCAGGGAGTGGATCTCGTCGATGAAGACGATCAGCTCCTTGGACTCCTTGAGCTCCTTGAGGATGCCCTTGAGGCGCTCCTCGAACTGGCCGCGGTATTTCGTACCAGCGACGATCAGGGACAGGTCCAGGGCCACGATCCGCTTGTTGGCGAGGAAGATCGGGACCTTGCCCTCGATGATGCGCGTCGCCAGGCCCTCGACGATGGCCGTCTTGCCCACGCCGGGCTCGCCGAGCAGGATCGGGTTGTTCTTGGTGCGGCGGGAGAGGATCTGGACGATCCGGTCCACCTCGTCGTCGCGGCCGATCAGGGGGTCGAAGGACCCTTCGGCGGCGAGCGAGGTCAGGTCGCGGCCGTACTCGGAGAGGAACGGCAGCTCTTTCTTCTGCTGCGACGCCTCGCGCTCCTTGGAGATCGAGAGCACCTCCTCGCGGACCGTGTAGACGTCGAAACCGTGCTGCGCCAGGATGCGCATCGCGGTACAGCCTTCGACCCGCAGGATGCCGATGAGCAGGTGCTCGGAGCCGACGGTGGCGTGGAGCATGCTCTCGGCCTCGTGCGAGGCGTAGGCGAGGATCTTCTTGGATTCTTCGGAGAGCGGCAGCTCGGCGGTGGAAGAGATGCGCTCGACGAAGACCCGCTCGCCTTCGATCTCGCGCCGGATGTCCTCGGGCTTCACCTGGAAGCGCCGGAAGATCTCCGTAACCGTCTCTTCACCTTCCCTCAGGATGCCCAACAGGATGTGCTCGGACTCGATCACTCGGCTGCCGAGCTTGCTGGCTTCGTAACGGGCAAAGAAGAGGGCTCTTCGGGCTTTTTCGTTGTACTTCTCAAACATGCAGTCTGCCTCTCGATCCCGGGAGTAGCGGGGTTTTCAATTCCCTTTCGCGCTGTATTCCAAGCTCCCGGATTCTAGCATATACCCGGGCCCCCATCCGGCGCGGAAGCCCACCGCCGACAGGGTTCCCTACGTGGTGGAAGCAGGCGGGATGGGGGAGAAATTCCCGGGGACGAGATGGCCATCCTCGAACCGCAGGATCCGCGTGCAGCGGCTGGCGATCTCGGGGTTGTGCGTGACCAGGACCCCCGTGGTGCCATGCCGCGCCTGGAGCTCCAGCATGAGCTGGAAGACCTGCTCGCCGCTCTCGGGGTCGAGGTTGCCCGTGGGCTCGTCGGCGAGCAGCAGCGGCGGCTCCAGGACGAGGGCGCGGCAGAGCGCCACCCGCTGGCGTTCTCCCCCCGAGAGCTGATTCGGGAAGTGTTCCAACCGGTCCTGCAGCCCGACCTCGACCAGCAGAAGACGGGCGCTGTCATAGACGTCCACCGGCGGCAGCCCCGCGATCCTTCCCGGGAGCATCACGTTCTCCAGGGCCGTGAAGTCGGGCAGGAGCTGATGGAACTGGAAGACGAAGCCGATGGTGCGGTTGCGGAAGTCGGCCATCGCCGCGCCGGAGAGGTCGGACAGGAGCTGGCCTGCCACCTCGATCGTGCCGAGGTCCGGCCGGTCGAGCCCGCCGAGCAGGTGGAGAAGCGTCGACTTCCCCGATCCCGACGGTCCCACGACCGCCACCATCTCCCCCGGCTCGACCGCCATGTCGATGCCCTTGAGCACCTCCACCCGGCGGACGCCGTCCTGATACAGCTTGTGCACGTTTTTCGTGCGTACCGTCACACTCATGCTTGCATGGCCTCAATGGGATCGAGCGAGGCGGCGCGCTGGGCGGCGTAGAACGACGAGGCCAGGGCCAGGGAGAACGTCAGCAGCAGCACGAGCGCCAGGTCGAGCGGTTTGACCAGGAACGGCACGTAGTCGAGGAAGTAGACCTGCCCGGGGACGGACAGCAGCTTGTAGCGGTCCATGATCAGGGAGCCGCCCACCCCGAGGACGGTTCCAGCCACCATGCCGGAGCCGGCCACCAGCCCGCCCAGGAGCACGAAGGCGCGGCGCAAGACCGCGGGCGTCGCCCCGATCGTCGCCAGGATGCCGATCTCCGCCTGCTTGTTCGAGATGATCAGCGCCAGGTCCGCCACCAGGGCGAGCGCCGCGACCAGCACGACCAGCGAAACGGCCACGAACATCAGCGCCTTCTCCAGCCGCAGCGCGAAGAGGAGCGGACGGTTGAGGTCCTTCCAGGTGCGCACGACGCTCCCCTTGGGCACCACGGCGGAGAGCCGCGAGGCGACCGGGATGGCAGCCTCCACATCCCCGGCGGCGGCTTCGATGCGGCGGTCCGAGCCGCCGAGCAGCGTCTCGGCCACCTGGCGGGGCAGCGCGACGCGCTCCCTCTCCTCCTGCGTGCGCCCGCTCTGGTAGGTGCCGGTGATCCGCACGCTGCGGATCCGGGGCTGGGGTCCGAACGGCGTGAGCGTCGGCCGGGGGGAGACGACATCGATCGTCTGCCCGGGTTGCAGGGCCCAGCGGGCCGCGAGCGAGCTGGACACGTAAAGGCCGGGAGGATCGCCCGCCGCGCCCGGGAACGAGCTCGGGACCTCGCGCTCGAAGCCGATCAGCTCGATCGCCTGGACCTTGCCGTCGGCCACCAGCCATCCGCCGCCGCGCACCTGGAGCTGGGCCGAGACCACGCCGGGCACTTTCTGTACGGCATCCCGGGCCGCGGCGGCGGCATCGGCGCCGAGCCCGGCCGGCAGCTCGATCTCGATTTGCGGGGTGCGGCCGAGCAGCTCTCCCCGCAAAGCCTCCTGGAACCCGGAGATCGCGGCGAGCACGACGATCAGGGCGGCAACTCCCAAAGCCAGGCTTACGGCTGCAACCAGGGAGAGGAACGTGGCAAAGGCATCCCGCCGGGTGCTGCGCAGATACCGGAGCGCGAGCACCCAGGGGAACGACAGGTTCCGCATGAGGAGAGAGTGCCTCATTCGGGGCGCATGAGCGGGAAGAGGATGACGTCCCGGATCGACTGCCGGTCGGTGAAGAGCATGGTCAAGCGGTCGATGCCGATGCCGTTGCCCGCCGCCGGCGGCATGGCGTGCTCCAGCGCCCGGATGTAGTCGTGGTCGAAGAGATGGGCCTCGGCGTCCCCCCTCTCCCGGGCCGCGCCCTGTTGATGAAAGCGCTCCGCCTGCACGTCCGGATCGTTGAGCTCGCTGAAGGCGTTGGCGATTTCCATGCCGGCGATGTACAGCTCGAAGCGCTCGGTGAAGCGCGGATCGTCCGGCCGCTGCTTGGCGAGCGGCGAAACTTCGACCGGGTGGTCCGTGATGAAGGTCGGCTGCTTCAGGTGCTGCTCGGCGGTCTCCTCGAAGAGGGCCATGAGGAGATGGCCGTAGGTGCCCCCCGGGGGGATCGCGAGCCCGCGCTCCTCCATCACCTCGCGCAGCGACTCGACCGTCTCCAACCTGCCGGCGTCCACGCCGCCGAGCTCGGCCACGGCTTCGCGCATGGTAAAGCGCGCCCAGGGACGAGCGAAGTCGATCTCCTCTCCCTGCCAGGAGAGCTGCTCCCTGCCCTGTGCCCGCTTCGCCGCCTCCGCCGCCTCGGTGAGCAGCTCCTCGGTGAAATCCATCATCTGGCGGTAGTCGGCGTAAGCCCAGTAGAACTCCAGCATGGTGAACTCGGGGTTGTGCCGGGTCGAGATCCCCTCGTTGCGGAAGTTCCGGTTGATCTCGTAGACGCGCGGGATACCGCCGACGAGCAACCGCTTCAGGAACAGCTCGGGCGCGATGCGCAGGAACAGCTCCAGGTCGAGCGTGTTGTGGTGCGTCTTGAACGGCCGCGCAGTTGCCCCGCCGGGCAGCAGGTGCATCATCGGCGTCTCGACCTCGAGGAAGCCGTGGCGCTCGAGGAACTCGCGGAGGCTCTTGACGATGGCGGCGCGCGCCTCGAAGACGGCCCGGGATTCTTCGTTGGAAGCGAGGTCCAGATACCGCTGGCGGTAGCGGACTTCGACGTCCGCGAGGCCGTGCCACTTCTCCGGCATGGGCCGCAGCGCCTTGGAGAGGATCGTCAGGTCCTCCACCATCAGCGAAACCTCGCCCGTGCGGGTGCGGATGAGCTGGCCCGAGGCGCCGAGCACGTCGCCGAGGTCCAGGTTCTCCAGGATCAGAGCGGCATTCTCCGGCACGCGGTCCTTGCGGATGAAGAGCTGGAGCTTCTCCCGCCCGTCGTGGATGTCCACGAACACGCTCTTGCCATGCTGGCGGATGGAGCGCACCCGGCCGGGGACCCGCAAGCTCAGCCCAGCCTGCTCCAGCTCCTCGGCGGTCTTCTCCCCGTGCTGCGCCTTGATGCCGGAGGGCTCCAGGTCCCACTCGAAGCGATGGGGGTATGGAGGGATCCCGGCGTCTGCCAGGCGTTGGCGCTTCTCGCGCCGGTTCTGGATCTGCTCGTCAAGCTCGGACATGACCGCATAGCCTATGCGAGGAGAGCCCCCCTGGGCCAGTCTGCTACGATCCACCCTCATGACGGACCAGATGGCAGAACAGGAACCGGACGAGCAGACGACGTCTCTCAAGGAAGCCGTGGACCGCTGGGACCTCCTCGGATGGCCGCGCCCCAAGGTGGCCATCGTCTCGGGATCGGGCCTCGCCGTGGATCTGGGCGAGGTCGCCCGCGGCCCGCTCACCCTGGAGTACTTCCTCCCCTTCTCCTGCCATCCGGTCGAGGGTCATCCCCATGAGGTCGTGGTGATCGAGCCGCTGCCGGACCGCCCTGTCCTCTACCAGCGGGGACGGCTCCACTCCTACCAGGGCTACAGTGCCTCCGAGTCAGTCTTTCCAGTGCGCTTGGCCGCCATGCTGGGGGTGAAGGTGCTGATCCTGAGCAATGCCACGGGCGGGCTGCGGCCCGAGCATCGCCCCGGCGACCTGATCCTGATCAAGGACCACATCAACCTCTCCGGCTTGAATCCCTTGCGCGGACAGCTCCCCCCGGACTGGGGACCGCGCTTCCCGGACATGACCTCGGCCTACGATCCCGAGCTGCGCCGCCTGACGAAGGAAGCTGCCGACCGCCTGGGCATCCCCCTGACGGAGGGAGTCTACGCGGGCCTGGCAGGCCCCAGCTACGAGACTCCATCCGAGGTGAGGATGCTCCAGATGCTCGGCGGCGACGTGGCCGGGATGTCCCTCGTGCTGGAAGTCATCGCCGCCCGCCACATGGGAGTCCGCTGCCTCGCCATCTCCATGGTGAGCAACCCGGGCGCCGGCATGACCGACGCCCCCATCGACCACAACGACGTGCTGATCGCGGCAGAGATCGCGGCGGCAAACCTGCAGAAGTTGTTGGGGGAGGTTCTGCGGGGGCCGATCACCCCCTGACCCCTCTCCCATCGCACGCTCGCCCGACCGGGAAAGGGGGACCCGAAGCTATGAAAACCAAACTGGCACTGAGCATCGACGAAGAGCTGCTCAAGCGGGCCAGGTGCTATGCAAGAACGTCGGGCAGATCGCTCTCCCAACTTGTCTCCGCTTATCTTGCGACGCTCCCGGAGTCCAGAGGGGATAAGGCTAAGCCCCTGACACCCATTGTGCGATCGCTGCGCGGGGTGCTGTCGGGCTCGGGACTTGATGAAGAGGACTATCGCCGTCATTTGGAGGAGAAGGAGCTCTGAGCCCCCTCCCCTGCCCTAACTTGCATTGCCAAGCCCCGGCAGGGGCGTCATGAATTAGCCCGGCACGTGAGTGCCGGGTAACTCCGAAACAACCCGAGCCCCGGACGGGGCGACATACCGGGAGTGGGGCGCAAGCCCCATGAGGGAGGAATGTCGCCCCTGCCGGGGCTTCGGGCGTTTTGGCGACCCATCACCCGGCACTCACGTGCCGGGCTAATTCATAACGCCCCTACCGGGGCTCTTCCCGCCTATGGGGCCAGGCGTGAGGGGCTTCTGATACTCTCCTCCCAACCCCGGGGAACCATGCCCGACCGCATCGAACAGCGCGCCCGCTTTGACCTGATCCGCTACGCCAACGTCTGGGAGGATGCGGAAGTCCTCCGCGACGCCCTGCGCCCTGCGCCGGGCCGGCGGATGCTCTCCATCGCCTCGGCCGGGGACAACAGCTTCGCCCTGCTCGGCGGCGGGGCCGAAGTGGTCGCAGCGGACCTCTCCCCCGTCCAGATCGCCCTGGTCGACTTGAAGCGCGCCGCGATCCGGCGGCTTTCTGCCGACGAGTCCGCGGCGTTCCTCGGCTTCCGGCGCTCGGAGCAGGACCGGCGCCAAGTCTACGAGCAGCTCGAACGGGACCTCCTCCCCAAATCCCGGGACTTCTGGCGCGAGCGCCTCGACGACGTCGCGGACGGCCTCGCCCATCATGGCAAATTCGAGAGCTACTTCGCCCTGTTCCGCAACAGGGTCCTCCCCCTGATCCACCGCCGGAAGACCATCCTGGGCCTGATGGAGACGCGGGACCAGGCCAGCCGCGAAGCCTTCTACGAGTCCACCTGGAACAACCTGCGCTGGCGCCTGCTCTTCCGGGTCTTCTTCAGCCGCTTCGTCATGGGCCGCCTGGGGAGGGACCCCGAGTTCTTCCGCTACGTCGAGGGCTCGGTCGCCGAGCGCATCCTCGGCCGCTCGCGCTACGCCCTGACCGTGCTGCCCACCCACGAGAACCCGTACCTGGAGTACATCCTCACCGGCAACTTCAGCCGCACCCTGCCGCTCTACCTGCGGCCCGAGGTCTATTCCGAAGTCAAGCGCAACATCGACAAGCTGATCCTTTTCGAGGGACCGATCGACCAGGCCGCGAAGGTCCACCGGGGAGAAGGGTTCGACGGCTTCAACCTGTCGGACATCTTCGAGTACCTGGACGAGCCCACGAGCATGGAGGTCTACGCCCGCCTGCTCGACGTGGCGCGGCCGGGAGCGCGCTTCGCCTACTGGAACATGCTGGTGCCGCGGCGGCTCTCCAAGTCCTTTCCAAGGGTGCGCTACCTGGAGGCCGAGTCCAAGGCGCTCTTCGCGAAAGACCTGGCTTGGTTCTATAGCGCCTTTGTAGTCGAGGAGGTCGTGTGATCCCGCCGGGAGACCTGCGGGGCGCGGTCATCCTCTCCAGCATCTTCGTTGGGCTCCTTGTCATCGCGGAGCTCTGGTCCCGCCTGGGTAATCCCCGTCCCAAGCCTGAATGGACGCGCAAGCTGGTCCACACCGGCGGCGGGATCGCCTGCCTGTTCTTCCCCTTCCTGGTGAAGTCCCCCTGGACGGTACTGGCCATGGCCCTGCCGCTGACCGTGCTCTTCGTGCTCGGCGGCAAGATGGGGTTCCTCAAGAGCCTGCACGGCATCCAGCGCAAGAGCCGGGGGGCGGAATATTACCCGCTGGCCGTCTTCCTGACCTTCGTGATGACCCAGGGCCGGCCCTGGCTCTACCTGCCCGCCGTGCTGGTGCTGGCCGTGGCGGATGCCTTCGCCGCGCTGATTGGCAGCCGTTACGGAGTCGTGCGCTACGAGGTCGAGGACGAGCACAAGAGCCTGGAGGGCTCGCTGGTCTTCCTGGTTCTTGCCTTCCTGGCGATCCACCTGCCGATCCTGTTGATGACGGACCTGCCGCGTCCGGTCTGCGTGCTCGCGGCGCTGCTGGTAGCCGCGCTGGTGACGGGCTTCGAGGCCATCTCGCTCCAGGGGGCGGACAACCTGTTCATCCCCATAGCGGTGGTGGTGATCCTGGGCAAGATCACGACCAAGCCGCTCTCCGAGGTGGCCTTTCAGAACCTGTCGCTGCTGGCGATGTGCCTGGTAGTGGGCTTCGCGGTCTGGCGGATGCGCTCCTTCAACGTGGGCGGGGCGATCACCTTCCTCCTGTTCGCGTACGGCACCTGGTCGCTCGGCAACTGGTACTGGGCGCTGCCCGTCTTCGTGGGCTTCGCGGGCTACCTGCTGCTCCGCCAGCGCTTCACCCCGCCCGAGCACCTGACGGGGATCAAGGTGCGGACCATGACGAGGGCGCTCCTCCCGCCCTTCGCCATGCTGATCCTCGCGAACGGCCTCCGCGACGCCCCAACCTACTTCGCGCCCTACCTCGCCGCGCTGGCCGCGGTGGTCGCCATCAGCCTGGACGAGGGGGTCTTCCGCCTGGAGCGCTTCGGAGCGGCCGTCCGGGCGCTGGCCGCCCTCGGCCTGGGAGCGCTGGCCTGGGCATTGGCGGTCCTGATCCCCTGGCTGGTCAAAGGAGAGGGGGCCTTCCGGTCCCTCCTCGCTCTCCTGGGAGTGACGATGGCGATCCTGCTGCTCAACATCACCCTGGAGTTGAAGGGGGAAGTGCCGGTCCGCCCGAGGGAATGGACGGCTCAGCGGTTCGTCCTTACCTTCGCCGCGGCCTTGGCGGTGCTGGCGTTGCAGTGGGCCGGGGTGATCCCGCCGTGGGACCCGAGCTGGGCTCCGCGGCTGTTCGGGTGAGGTACCATGGGAACATGCTCAGGCTGCTCCCCGCAGCCGTCCTGCTGCTTCTCGCGTCCTGTCCCCCGGCCCCACCGCCGGACGCAGTTCCTTCGCCCATCGTGAGCCACGTGGACTTCGACTCCCAGGTCAAGCCGATCCTCCAGACCCGCTGCACGCCCTGCCATTTCCCCGGAGGCGTCATGCACGCCAAGCTCCCCTTCGATCAAGCCCAGACGATCCGGGATCTCGGGGAGAAGCTGTTCACCCGCATCAAGGACGAGCAGGAGCAGGTGCTATTGCGGACGTTCCTTGCTCAGGTGCCGTAGAGGAGTTCCAGCCCCCAAAGGGGCGCAGGCATAAAGCCTGGGGTTTCAACCCCAGGTGAGGGCATCAGCTCACGGGGGCTCCCGGGCTCGCGCCTGGGCCGATGCCTGCGTCCCTTCGGGACTTGGGGTTGGGAGGGACTCTTACCTGGGGCTGAAGCCCCAGGCTTTATGCCTGCGCCCCTTCGGGGCTGTGGATGGAGGGTTGGCCTCCTATCTGGGGCTTGCGCCCCAGGCTAGACGCTTCGCCCCTGAGGGGGCTGGGTCGGATCGAAAAACTGCCCTTGTGCTACAGTTTTGTTGCACAAGGGAGCACAAACCATGACCCGAGAAGAGTACGAAGCGCGCAAGCGGCGCCTGGAGGGGGACCTCCGCTCCGGCATGGAGCTGCTCGAAGCCGCCTTCCAGACCCAGTTCCGTGCCCTGGAGATGGTCTGGATGGGGACCTTCGGTGAGCCGATCTCCATGCCGCAGGCAGCTCCTGCCCCGGTGGCGCCTCCTCCGGAGGTGAAACGCCCAGCCCGGAAGAGCGTCGGGGAGGTCTACACCGACCTCGTCACCGCCCTGCCGAGCCTCCCCGTGACCTTCGACCGCGGGGACATTTGCCGCGCGATCGGCTACGAGCCCGACCGCGTCGCTCTCTACCGGCATTTGAGGGACCTGGTCCGGGACGGGACGCTCCGCGTTCAAGTCCGCGGCGAAGGCCGAAAGGCCACGAAGTACCGCCGGGCTTGAGTGCAACATTCCACCGCGCTGCGCGATCATTCGCGAGGACTCCCGATTCATTCCACCCGGCTCGTGAATGATTCGGGAACCGGGCTGATTGATTCAACCGGCGGGTTGAAACGTTCTACCCGCGGGTGGCAACGTTCCAATCCCGACGGGAATCATTCAACCCGCGGGTTGCAACGTTCGCGAACCGAGTGGAATCATTCAGGAGCCGGGGGGAATGCTGCGCGAAGCGGGTTTAATGTTCCGCATCCGGACGGGGGAAGCTCCCATGCCTTCAGGAATGGATCAGATCCAGGGTTGCCTCATTGACCTCGACGGGACTGTGTATCAGGAAGGCAGGGCGATCGACGGCGCCGCTTCCGCAATCGACGCGATGCGCAGGGCGGGTGTTCCCTTCCGTTTCGCGACGAACACCACGCGCCTGCCGAGGACCGCGCTCGCGGGGCGGCTCGCCGCCCTCGGCATCCCGGCCAGCCCCGAGGAGATCCTGTCGGCTCCCTCCGCGGCGGCGCGCTGGCTGCGCTCCCGGGGGGTCGAGCGGGTGCGCCTCCTCCTCTCCCGGGAGACCTGGGGGGAGTTCGAGGGGATGAAGCTCGACGACCGCTCCCCGGAGTACGTGGTGGTCGGAGACCTTGGCGAGGAGTGGACGTTCGAGGTCCTGAACAGCGCCTTCCGCAATCTCATGGAGGGCGCCGAGCTGCTGGCCATCCAGCGCAACCGCTACTGGCGGACCGGCGGCGGGCTGAGCCTGGACGCAGGGCCCTTCGTGGCCGCGCTGGAGTACGCGGCCGGCAAGGCCGCCACCCTCGCCGGCAAGCCGAGCCCCGCCTTCTTCGAGGCCGCCGCCCGCGAGCTGGGCCTCCCGCCCGGCCGCATCGCCGTCATCGGCGACGACCTGGAAGGGGACGTCCTCGGAGCCCGCGAGGCTGGAATGATCGGAGTGGCGGTGCGGACCGGGAAGTACAGGCCGGAGGACGAGGAGCGCATCCAGGCCGCGGCGGACCTGGTGGTGGATGCGCTCCGCTGGCCGCTCACTTCTTCTTCATCCGCTCCACAATCCCCCGCAAAGTCGTCTGGGTCTCCTCGCTGAACCAGTTGCTCACCAGGAGATCGCCTTCCGTGGCCAGCCCCTCTTCCATCAGGCGGACGAGGTCGGCCCTTGCGGCTTTGCGGGTCTGGGACATGGCATTCGGCGGCAGGGCGATGATCCCGTTCGCCCACTCGATTGCCCTCTCCACCACCCGGTCGAGAGGGACCAGCTCGTCGACGAGGCCGATGCGGCGGGCTTCTTCCGGGGCGATCAGGAGGCCTCCGCCGCAGAGGCGCTCCGCCTGGCGGGGACCCACCAGCCGCGACACGCAGCGCAGGATCGCGAGTGGCATGGGGATGCCCACCGCCACCTCGTTGAAGCCGATGCGGAAATCCCCGTCCGCCATGATCCGGTAGTCGCAGTAGGTGGCGAACACCGCTCCGCCCGCGGGGCTGTGGCCGGTGATAGCCGCCGCGATTGGAACCGGCGAGGCCGCGAGGGCGAGCAGGAGGCGGTAGAAGTCCTGCCAGAGCCGCTCCATCGCCGGACGGTCGAAGTCGACGAGGACCGGGACGTCGAGCCCGCCCGAGAACCTGCCGGGCGAGCCGGAGAGCACCAGCGCCTTGATCCCGTCCCCCGGCGCGCGGTCGAGCGCGTCGAGGAGCGCGGTGACCAGCTCGGGATTGATCGCGTTGACTGGCGGCCGGTCCAGCTTCAGCTCACGGACCTTTCCATGATCGGTGGTGACAATCATCGCTTCCCCCCTTCAAAGCCCAGCGCCCGGGCCATCACGAAGTAGATCGCGTTCTGCTCCATCGTCCCCTGGACCAGATAGGCGTGCGGGCCGCGGGCGTAGATGACGACGTCCTCGCCGCCGTGGCTTTCGGAGCTCATCGGCACCAGGGCCTGCTGCAGGAAGCCGTCCGCGGTGGTGTCCACGTCCGAGAGGTCGGCGCGCTCGCCGCTCACGGCTCCCGGACCGTTGAGATAACCCAGGGTCGTGTAGGGCTTGCCGTCCTTGCCCTTGCTCGGCTCCGTCCTCGGCAGCCCGGTGAGGTCGTCGTTGGTGACCACCAGCCCCAGGATGGGGTTGCCCCGGGTGGGATAGCCCGCCATGGCGAAGACGTGGCTGTGATCGGCGGTGACGATGATCAGGGTGTCGTCCCCCACCAGCTCCGTGGCCCTCTGGACAGCGCGGGAGAGCTCGACCGTCTCGGTAAGGGCGCGCTTGGCGTTGCCGCCGTGATGGCCGTGGTCGATCCGCCCGCCTTCCACCATGAGGAAGAACCCCTCGGGGCTGCGCTGGAGGATGCGGACGGCCTTCTCCATCATCTCGGTCAGGGAGGGCTCGCCCGCGGTGTCCTTGCCGCGGTCGATCTCGAACTCCATGTGCGAGCTGTCGAACAGGCCCAGGACCGGGCCCGTCGTGGCCGGATCGATCGTATCGAAACCTTTCTGGTCGAAGACGAAGGCGCCGCCGCGGCCGGTCCATTCATTGACGAGGTTGCGGCTCTTGCGCTTGCCCTTTGCGTCCTTGTCCTCGGGGTCGGAGTCCGCGGCGGTCAGGAAGTTGGAGCGGCCGCCGCCCATCGCCAACTCCAGGCCGCGGCTGGTTTTTCCGTTCATCTGCGCATCGCGGACATGGAAGTCCAGGAGCTGGCGGGCGATGTCCGGGTAGTCCACCTCGAACGCCTTGGGACTCAGGTCGGCGTCGCTCTCCCAGTCGCGGAAGGGCGTGTGTGAGTAACAGGCGGCGGGCGTCGCGTGGGTGATGCGCGCGGTGGAGACGACGCCGGTCCACATGCCGCGCTCCTCGGCCTGCTCCAGGATCGTGGTCAGCCGGTTCTCGGGCTTCGCCGCCGCGACCGGATCGGGACCGATCACGTTTGGCGCGACCGAGAGCATGGCGTCGTTGGTCTTGCTGCCGGTGACGATCGCGGTCATGGTCGGGGCCGAGTCGGGCGTCTGCTGGTTGGCCTGGTAGGTCTTGGAGTGGGCCAGGTGGGGGAACTTCTCGAAGCTGAGGTCGTTCTCCTCCCCAAACTTCATGCCCTTCATCTGGCCGTCCAGGATGCGGGCCGCGGTGATCGTGGTCACTCCCATGCCGTCGCCGAGGAAAAGGATGACGTTCTTCGCCTTGCGCTTGTCCGGCTGAATGCGGGC
The DNA here is from genome assembly GCA_963741305.1 of uncultured Holophagales bacterium. Classification (GTDB taxonomy): domain Bacteria; phylum Acidobacteriota; class Thermoanaerobaculia; order Multivoradales; family UBA5704; genus DATMER01. Next base: position 3,783,470 of record CAVUHL010000003.1, read on the forward strand.
GTTGAAGTCCACCTCGGCCCGGCCGCGGGCGAAGAAGGTCTCTTTCGTCTCGATGGCTGAGGATGGGGCGGCCGCCGGGGCCGGCTGTGGCGACGGGACGGATTGGCAGCCCAGCGCCAGGCTGGAGGCAAGGATGGCGGCAAGAGCGCGCCTGCTGTGCATGGGTCGGTCTCCCCCTCGTGATTCGAGGGGAGACTAGCAGTTTTCCCTGGGAGCGCTACTTCTTGGCCGGCGCCACCGTCATCATGCCGCCCGCCGAGTAGGCCGTGAACTCGGGGGCGTACATGGATTGCAGGGTGGCCGGGCCGACCCGGAAGGTGCCGGCCATGTTCGCCCGCAGGCGGTACTTGAGGACGTACTCGCCGGCCGGCAGCCAGTCGAAGAAGAAGTTGGTGCCGCTGTCCCGGGTCTCCTCGTAGCGGCCCGGAGAGTCCCACTTGTAGCCGGACTGGGCGCTGTCGGGCTCCAGCCCCGCGGCCCGCGGATCGCGCAGGTGGACGTACTCGGCAGGGGCCCGGCTGGTGATCGTGAGCTGGACTTCGACCTCGTCGCCGGGCTTCAGGACCGTCCCCTCCGCGAGCGGCGCGAGCGTGATCTCCTTGCCCGCTCCGGAGCGCAGGAAGTAGCGGCGGGTCACGCCGAAGAGGTCGCCGCGCGCCTCCGTGGGGAGCTGGTCGGTCGAGAAGTGCCAGGTGGCCGAGGCGAACATCAGCGGCGCGCTCTGCTTCTCCACCACGACCGTCGTGCGGGGGCCGAGCTTCTCGCCGGGCACGACCAACTGGTTGTGCTTGCCGGTATAGCGGTCGGGCTCGAAGGTGAACGCCGTGGCCTCGCCCGCTACCCGCACGATCGCCGACTCGCGGACGCCGAGCTGGCCTTCCTGCTCCAGGTAGTGGACCAGGGCGTAGATCACCTCGGCCGTGGCCCTCGTCGAATGCCAATGATTGAGCTGCTTGTTGAGGAACAGCCACTGCACCATGCCGTGCCGCCGCGGATCTTCCGGCGCGATCTCCGTCATCGCCAGCAGGGCGAAGGCGTGGGTCTCGATCTTGTCCTGGTACCAGAGCCAGCCTTCCTTCTCGGGCGCGAAGAAGGTGCCTTCTTCCTCAGTGGTCCTGGCGAGGTCCATGACCGCGCCGAAGACGAGCCTGGCGTCATCCGGCCGCTCCATCCGGTTCAGGGTGAGGGCCAGGAGGACCTTGAGGTAACCGGACAGCTCCCGCCAGTGCGCGAAGGAGTCGTCGAGGATGCGCTGCCTTTCCTCGTCCGGGAATGCGCCGGGATGGGTGGTGGCCACGTAGTTCAGGAAGATCCGTAACGGACGGTCCTCGTGCTCGCCATACCACCCGAGGACGTAGGCCCAGGCCCTCTTCACCATGTCCTCGGGGATCTCGATGCCGGCCTCCCGGGCCTTGGCGAAGCCATGGAGGAGATAGATCGTCATGTAGGGCGAGGCCTCGCCGCCGGACCACCAGGGGAAGCCGCCGTTGTCGAGCTGCGCCTCCCGCAGCTTCGCGAGCGAATGGTCGCGCTGAACGCGGGCCACCTTCGGATCGAGCACCTTGATCAGCGGGAAGCCGGGGTCCGCGCCGCCGTGCGCGGTCTGCAGCCAGGGCGTCTCCTCCAGCGTCATCTTGCGGCTGGGATCGACGGCATCCCAGGCCTCCAGCCGGGCCTCCCGTTCGGAGAGCTTCTTCGCCATGGCGGCCACGGCGGGGTACTCGTCGAAGACGCTCGCGGCGATGCCGGTCGAGAGGAAGCGGTTGAGCGTCTGCTCGGTGCACTCGTAGGGGTAGTCCACGAGGTAGGGCAGGGCTTCGAGGACGCTGTAGAAGAGCTGGGCATCCAAGGTGACGACCATCTGCTCGTTGATCCGGGTGGGATCGCTCTTCCGCATGTCCTCGAAGCGCAGCTCCTTTTCCCCCGGGTCCTTTAGGGCCGCGAAGCGCGACTGCGCCAGGTGCATCCGGGACGGGAGGACCGGCAGCGGACGCAGCTCGCCGTCGCTCACCTTGCCCGACACGGCGGTCACCTTGAAGGCGACCGGGCCGGCCTTCTTCGGCGCGGTCAGGGGGAAGGTGACGCTGGTGCCGCCGCCCGCCGCGGCCTTGAAACGGACGCGTGCCTTCGCGGGAGTGATCCCGAACTCGGCGAGCAGGCTCTCGCCGGTCGCGGGATCGACGACGTCGAGCTGGACCGTGCCTTTGAGCTCCTTCTCGGAGGCGTTGTTGACCACCACTTCCAGGAGGGCGCGGTCGCTCTCGCGCAGGAAGCGGGGGACGTAGGGGCGCACCATCAGGTCCTTGACGGTCCGCACCTCTTTCTGGAGCGAGCCGGCGCGGAGGTCGGCGGTGACGGCGTGGACCCAGAAGCTCCACGAGGTCACGGAGTCGGGCACCTCGAACTCGATCGCCGTGGTGCCGTCCGGTCCGGCGATCAGGTGGGGCTGCCAGAAGGCCGTTTCCGAGAAGTCGGTGCGCAGCTCGACGGGGGACGGCTCTTCGACGGTGGCTACCGAGGTGGATCTAATGCTCCGGGTATCGAGGAGCGGCGTCTCGCCGACGACGGTCACCGCGTCGGCGAAAGGGGGCTTGAGCCGTAAGGCCCTCGGAGAAGGAGGAGGCGGCGGAGCCGCCCCTTCCGTGGCCCTCTTGGTCACGATGACCAGCTCCCGGAATGCGGACCGGAAGAGGAGCTCGTCCCTGCGCAGGTCCACGCCGCCGGAACGCTGCCAGCCGCGCCCGGCGGCGAAGGTGGACGCCGAGCCGAGGCTGGAGCCGAACCATCCCGCGCCGGTGGTGTCGGGGTAGAGGCCCAGGGGGCTCGCCGGCTCGTGCGGCTCGAAGAGGTCGAGGCTACGGTCGTAGAGATAGGCGAGCAGCTCGGCCGCGGCTATCTCCTGCACTGCCTCTTGCACTGCCTCCTGCCCTTCGGCCGGACGCACCTTGACCGTCCAGGTCTCCCGCGTGCCGGGCCGGATGCGGTCGCGGAAGGTGCCGACCTCGATCTCCAGCCTGCGGTCGTCCCACGGGACGTCGACGGACCGGTCGAGCTGGATGAGCTGATGGTCGCGGAGGGCGACCAGCCGCAGCGAGAACCCGCCGCGGTCCTCGGGCCCGACCGGGATCTCGACGAGGGAGGCGTCGCGGCCCATGCGCAGCTCGCGCCGGCTCGTCAGGCGGTAGCGGTGCCAGACCTCCAGCCAGACGGTCTGGCCCGGGAAGCCGGAATGGACCAGCGCCCGGACCCTGCCGCCGGGCCGCGCCTCGGAGCCGTCAACCCGGAGGATCGCGGGCAGCGCCAGCGGAGTGTGCTCTCCGGCCACGATCAGCTCCGTCCAGGTCGAGAAGGCCTCGCCGGCTTCGTCCTTCGTCTCGTAGCGCAGGCGGTAGGCGCCGGGCGCGAGCGCGGGCAGGGCCAGCTCGGCCAAGCCGTCCTTGCCGTGCGTCAGAGTGCCGGACGCGATCCGGGGGCCGTCCTCCCATCCGCGCAGGACCTCCTCTGGATCGTAGTCCGGGTTTGCGCGCGGGCGGAGACGGTCGCCTTCCGTGAGGAGGGTCTCCTCCGGCATCTCGCCGGGGTCCTTGGGGAGGTCGGCGGGCAGAGGCGTCTCCGCCGGTTGGCTCAGGGAGAGGAGGGTCCAGGTCCCCGGGCCGGGGCGGCCGATGCCGGCGAGGTCCCGGCGCTGGATCCTGACGGTGCCAGGCTCGGCGGCATAGAGGTCCCGGTCCGGCGTGATCTCGGCCTCGATGGCCACGTAGCCGAGCCGGAAGGAGCGCTCGGCCGAGCGCGTCTCGCCCCCCTCGTCCGTGAGGTCGGCTTCAATCCCGTAGAAGTAGCTCACCTGGCGCGGACCGCGCCCTTCCAGGTTGCCGGCCTCGGGCGTGAACGCGATCTCGAAGGTGCCGTCCGCGGACAGCTCGGCCGTGCCGGCCGCAACCACCTCCCAGGCGCCGAAGCCGGGTTCCCACGACCGGAACCGGCGCTCCTCGCGGAACACTCGCCAGCGCACCTCGCCGTGCGCCACGGGCAGGCCGAAGTAGTAGCGCGCCTGGCCCGGGAAGAGGGCCGGGCGGCCGAGGCGGAGCGGCTCCTTCGGGTCCTCCAGGGAGACCTCGAAGGTCGGGCGCTTGTACTCCTCGATCCGCACCAGGGCCACGCCATCCTGCATGCCGTCCTGGGTGGCCTGGACCGACCAGTGGCCGAGCGGCCGGCCCGGCGGGATCGTGAGCTCCCCCGAGGCCGTGCCGAAATCGTTCGTGGAGACGGTGCGGACGTCGACCTCCTCGCCGTTCGGGTCCACGAGCGCGATGTCGACGGAGGCGCCGGGGACCGCCTGCAGCCGGCCGTTCCCCTGGTCGTCGTAGACCAGGACCTTCCAGAAGAGCTTCTGCTGCGGCCGGTAGATGCTGCGGTCGGTGAAGACGAGCGCGCCATGCCCGGTCCGTTCCTCCTCGCGACGTTGGCGCTCGGGATTCTGGAGCAGGGCGACGCCGTCTCCATGCCTGGCAAAGAAGTGGTCGCGGCCCCGCCGCTCGTACCGCACCGCCTCCACCCCGGGCCGGGGCTCGCCGCTCTCGCCGGAGACGGCGACCACCTCCATCTCGCCGTCCGGCTGCTCCCGCGCCACGAGCACCAGGTCGCCGAGGATCATCGGCGCGGCCACGAGCCTGTTGTCGTCCACGGCGAAGTCCTCGCGCGCCGAGGCGAGCACCAGCCAGGCCCCCTCGCGGTCGATGGCCGGGGTGACGAACGTCGTATGGAGCTGGTAGTCGGGGGTGGCGGGCAGGCTCTGCTTCCAGGCGAAATCGGGCCTGGTGTCGACCACCTCCTCGATGACGGGGAAGGGACGGCCGTCGCCCTGGCTCAGGCGCTGCTCGACGTCGACCCGGTAGGCGCGGAACCAGAGGGTGGGCAGGTTCCTGTGGCCGACCTCGAGCGAGCGCCGGTGCAGGCCGTCGGAGGCCATGGCGCCCAGGTTGTACTCCGGGGCCTCGATCCCGCTGGCGATGGCGAGGGCGCGCTCCCCGCCGGGCGAATCGGGGTAGGCAGCATGGGCGGCGCGGGCGATCTCCACGGCCCTGGGCAGCTCATCGGCACTCCGGTAGAGCTGGGCGAGTTCGGCCATGCCCATGGCCCACCAGGGGACCTGCTGGAACTCGGGGAGGTTCTTCTCCAGCTCCTGCCGCAGCGCCCCGGTCTCCAAGGCGTGCCGCTGGAGCTGGCGATACCGTTCCAGCCGGGCTTCCAAGGCGCCGTCTCTGTTGCCTCGGGAGAGATGCCAGCGCTCGTGCTCCGCGAGGAGAGCCATGACGCGGTGGAGGGGGTGGGTATTGGCGTCCACAAGGGCGAGCAGCTCGCCTTCGCGGAGCAGCGCGACCAGGTCCATGCGGCCGGTGGCGTTCGACTGGGAGGGCGACCAGTACGCCGTGTCGGCCAGGTGCCCGGCCCAGAGGTAGGCGACGAGGTCGCGGAGCGTGCCGCGCACTTCCCTGGGATAGTTGTTCGGCTTGAGGAAGCCGGCCAGCTCGGCGACGGGGACCTCGCCCAGCAGCTCGCGCTCCTTCCAGGCTTCCAGATAGGCCGTGGAAACGGCCTCGAAGAGCTGTCTCGTGGTCCACCTCGCCACGTCCACCGGCTCGGAGGAGACGATGGCCTCGTTCTTCCAGAGGGTCCAGCGGTAGCTGTCGTAGTAGTTCTTGAGGGCCTCGGCCAGGAAGAGGGAGAGCACGGCGCGCTGGCGGCGCCCCTGGGGCCAGGCCTGGCCCTGAAGGAAGCGGACCGCCTCCGCAGGCTCTGCGCTCGCCGCGCGGAGCTGGCTGCCGCGGAGGAGGGCGCGGGTCAGCTCCTCCTCGTCGCCGCCCTTCCGGATCTGTGGCAGTAGCTCGTCGAGGCGCTGCGCGGCCTCCCGCAGCTTGAATTCCCCGATGAGCCGGTCGACCTCCTGCCAGTCCGCGGCGTCCGACGGAAGGACGCCAAGGACGCCCAGGACGGCAAGGACGGCAAGGACTCGCCGGCTCACGGGTTCGGCACGACCGTCATCGTGTCGCCTGCGGAGTAGGCGGTGAACTCGGGGGCGTACATGGATTGCAGGGTGGCCGGGCCGACCCGGAAGGTGCCGCCCATGTTGGCCCGCAGGCGGTACTTGAGCACGTACTCGCCGGCCGGCAGCCAGTCGAAGAAGAAGTTGGTGCCGCTGTCCCGGGTCTCTTCGTAGCGGCCCGGGGAGTTCCAATCCCATTTGTAGCCGGACTGGGCGCCGTCGGGCTCCATGCCGGCAGCCCTCGGGTCACGCAGGTGGACGTACTCGGCCGGCGAACGGCTGGTGATCGTGAGCTGGACCTCGACCTCGTCGCCGGGTTTCAGGGCGGCCCCCTCGGCGAGCGGCGTGAGCGTGACTTCCTTGCCCTGTCCGGAGCGCAGGAAGTAGCGGCGGGTCACGCCGAAGAGATCCCCGCGCGCTTCCGTGGGAAGCTGATCGGTCGAGAAGTGCCAGGTGGCCGAGGCGAACATCAGGGGCGCGCTCTCCTTTTCCACCACTACCGAGGAGACACCTCCCAGCTTCTCGCCGGGCACGACCACCTGGTTATGCTTGCCGGTGTAGCGGTCCGGCTCGAAAGTGAACGTCGTGGCCTGGCCGGCTACCCGGATCGTCGCGGACTCGCGGACGCCGAGCTGGCCTTCCTGTTCCAGGTAGTGGGCCAGGGCATAGATCACCTCGGCCGTGGCTTTCGTCGAATGCCAGTGGTTGAGCTGCTTGTTGAGGAACAGCCACTGCACGAGCCCGTGCCGCCGCGGATCGTCAGGCGCAATCTCCGTCATGGCCAGCAGGGCGAAGGCGTGGGTCTCGATCCTGTCCTGGTACCAGAGCCAGGCTTCCTTCTCGGGCGCGAAGAAGGTGCCCTCCTCTTCCGTGGTCTTGGCGAGGTCCATGACCGCGTCGAAGAGGAGCTTGGCATCGGCCGGCCGCTCCATCCGGTTCAGGGTGAGGGCCAGGAGGACCTTGAGGTAGCCGGACAGCCCCTTCCAATGCGCGAAGGAGTCGTCGAGGATGCGCTTGCGCTCGTCGGCCGGCAGGGAGGAGTTGGGAGAGGCGGTGGCCACGTAGTTCATGAAGACCCGCAGCTCGCGGCAACAGTCGTCCGTCTCGTTCAGCCGCCGCCGTTCCTCCTCCTGCTCGCGGTACCAGCTCACGACATACTCCCAGGCCCTCGCCAACATGTTCTCGGAGACCTCGAAGCCCGCCTCGGAGGCCTTGGAGAAGCCGTAGAGGAGGTAGATCGTCATGTAGGGCGAGGCCTCGCCGCCGGGCCACCAGGGGAAGCCGCCGTCTTCGAGCTGCGCCTCCTGGAGCCTGGTCATGGACTGGTCGCGCTGGGCGCGGGCCACATTTGGGTCGAGCACCTTCAACAGCGGGTAGACGGGGTCCGCGCCGCCCTGCGCGGTCTGCAGCCAGGGGGTCTCTTCGAGCGCCATCTTGCGGTTGGGATCGACGGCATCCCAGATCTCCAGCCGGGTCTCCCGCTCGGAGAGCTGCTTCGCCATGGCGGCCACGGCCGGGTACTCGTCGAACAGGCTCGTGGCGATGGTGGTCGAGAGGAAGCGGTTGAGCGTCTGCTCGGTGCACTCGTAGGGGAAATCCACGAGGTAGGGCAGGGCTTCGAGGACGCTGTAGAAGAGCTGGGCGTCGAGGGTGACGACCATCTGCTCGTCGATCCGGGTGGGATCGGTTGCCCTCATGTCTTCGAAGCGCAGCTCTTTGGGACCCGTGTCCTTGAGGGCCGCGAAGCGCGACTGCGCCAGGTGCATGCGCGAGGGGAGGACCGGCAACGGACGCAGCTCGCCATCGCTCACGTTTCCGGCCGTGGCCGTCACCTTGAAGGCGACCGGGCCGACCCGCTTCGGGGCGGTCAGGGGGAAGGTGACGCTGGTGCCGCCGCCCGCCACGGCCTTGAAGGGGGCGCGCGCCTTGCTGGGATCGATCCCGAACTCGGCGAGCAGGCTCTCGCCGGTCACCGGATCGACGACGTCGAGCTGGACCGTGCCCGCAAGCTCGCCCTCGGAGGCATTGTTGACCACCACTTCCAGGAGGGCGCGGTCGCTCTCGCGCAGGAAGCGGGGCACGTAGGGGCGCACCATCAGGTCCTTGACGCTGCGCACTTCCTTCTGGAGCGAGCCGGCGCGGATGTCCGCGGTGACGGCGTGGACCCAGAAGCTCCACGAGGTCACGGAGTCGGGCACGTCGAACTCGATGGACACCGTCCCGGAATCGCCATCTTGGCCGGCGATCAGGTGGGGCTGCCAGAAGGCCGTCTCGGAGAAGTCGCTGCGCAGCTCGGGCGCCGGCCCCTGCTCCGGCTCAGCCGCGCGCTGGTCCATGGCCAGGTCCCCATCCATCTTCTGATTCATGGCAGCCGGGCTGGCTGCCATGGGTGCAGGGGGCGGAGGCGGAGGCGGAGGCGGGACTCCCATCCCTCCCGCGACACCCTCTGCCATGCTCGAGGGCTGTATTTCCGCCAGGAACGCGCCCTGAAAGCGAAGCTCGTCCCGGCGCAGGCCCGTCCCCCCGGGTTCATAGCCCCGCATGTGCCATCCCTGGCCCGCGCCGTAGATGGACGAGGAGCCGAGGCTGGAGCCGGACCATCCCGCGCCGATGTTGTTCGGGTAGAGCCCCAGGGGGTCCGCCGGCTGGTGCGGAGCGAAGAGGTCGAGGCTGCGGTCGTAGAGGTAGGCGAGCAGCTCGGCGGCCGCTACCTGACCTGCAGCTTCCTGTCCTTCCGCCGGACGCACCTTGACCGTCCAGGTCTCCCGCGTGCCGGGGCGGATGCGGTCCCGGAACGTGGCGACCTCGACCTCCAGCCTACGATCGTCCCAGGGGACGCTCACGTGCTGGTCCAGTTGAATGATCTGGTAGTCGCGCAGGGTGACCAGCCGCAGCGAGAAGCCGCCGCGGTCCTCCGGCCCGACCGGGATTTCGACCAGGCTGGAGTCGCGCCCCATGCGCAGCTCGCGCCGGCTGGTCAGCTCGTAGCGGTGCCAGACTTCCAGCCAGACGATCTGGTCCGGGAAGCCGGAGTGGACCAGGACCCGGACCTTGCCGCCGGGGCGGGCCTCGGAGCCGTCCACCAGGAGGAGGGCCGGCAGTGCGAGCGGGGTATCTTCGCCGGCTACGATCAGCTCTTTCCAGGCGGAGAAGGTCTCGCCGGCCTCGTCCTGGGTCTCGTAGCGCAGCCGGTAGGCGCCGGGAGCGAGCACGGGCAGGGCCAGCTCGGCCATGCCGTCCTTGCCGTGGGTCAGGGTGCCGGACGCGACCTCGGGGCCGTCCTCCCACTCGCGCAGGAGATCCTGCGGATCGTAGCCCGGGTCCGAGCGCGGCCGGAGCATGTCGCCCTCGGTCCGGAACGTCCTCGACGGCATTTCGGCCGGGTCTTTGGGCCGGTCGGCGGGCAGAGGCGTCTCCGCGGGCTGGCTCAGGGCGAAGAGGGTCCAGGCCCCCTGGCCGGCGCGCCCGATCCCGGCGAGGTCCCGCCGGTGGATCTTGACGGCGCCCGCCTCGCCCTCGATATCGGCGATATCGGCGATATCGGCGACATAGAGCTGGCGGTCAGTGGTGATCTCGGCCTCGATGGCCACATGGCCGAGCCGGAAGGAGCGCTGGGCGGACCGCGTCTCGCCGCCCTCGTCGGTGAGCTCGGCTTCGATGCGGTAGAAGAAGGTCACCCCCGCCGGATCGAGCCCGTCGAGCTCGCCGGCTTCCGGAGTGAAGGCAACCTCGAAGGTGCCGTCGGCCGACAGCTCCACCGTGCCGGTCGCGACCGTCTCTTCCCGCTCGCGGGCGGACTGGGCCCACCACCACCAGAGCGAGCGCGCCTCGCGGATGGCGCGCCACCGCACCTCTCCGCGCGCCACGGGCAGGCCGAAGTAGTAGCGGGCCTGGCCGGGGAAGGTGGCGGGCTGGTTCAGGCGCAGCGGCCCTTTCGGGTCTTCCAGGGTGACCTCGAAGGTCGGCCTCTTGTACTCCTCGACCCTGATGATGGTCGAGCCTTCGTGGGAGGTGCGGATCATCCACGGGCCTAGCGGCCGGCCCGGCGGGATCGTGAATTCCCCCGAGGCCGTGCCGAACTCGTTCGACCTGACGGTGCGGAACTCGAGCTCCTGGCCGTTCGGGTCCACGAGGTTGACCTCGACCGAGGCGTTGGGGACCGCCTGCAGCTTGCCGCGGCCCTGGTTGTCGTAGACCAGGACCTTCCAGAAGATCTTCTGCTGCGGCCGGTAGATGCTGCGGTCGGTGAAGACGAGCATCCCCTTGCCGGTCTTCTCAGGGTGGGGACGGTAGCGGTACGCATTCAGGAGCAGGGCGACGTCGTCTCCCCGGGTGGCGAAGAAGGCGTGGGAGCCGCGCTGGTCGAGATCGAAGAGGCCTTCCGCCGACCTCTCCGGGGAGCCGCCACCCTGCCGCCCCCCAATATCGTGGCGGGTCACTTCGACGCCGGCCAGGGGCTCGCCGGTCTCGCCGGAGACGGCGGCCACCTCGACTTTGCCGCTCTCGTGCTCCCGCGCCACGAGCACCATGTCGCCGAGGACCATCGGTGCGGCGAGGACCAGGTTGTCCAGGTAGCGCTTGCCGTCCGGGGTGAGCGTGGCAAAGTCCTCGCGCCCCGAGGCCAGGACCAGCCAGGCGCCCTTGCGGTCGATGGCCGGCGTGATGAAGGTCGTGTGCACCTGGTAGTCGGGGGTGGCGGGCAGGTCCGCCTTCCAGGCGTAGGCGGGCTTGGACTCGAGCACTTCCTCCACCGAGGGAAAAAGGCTTCGGCGGTCTTTGAGCGCCAGCCGCTGCCTGAGGTCGATCGGGTAGGCGCGGAACCAGAGGGCGGGGAGGTTCTTGTGGTGGACCTGGATCGAGCGCCGGTGCAGGGCGTCGGATGCCATGGCCTCCATGCGGTACACCGGGGTCTCGATCCAGCTGGCGATGCTGCGGGCCTCTTCGCCGCCGGGCGAATTGGGAAAGGCCTTTTGTGCGGCGCGGGCGATCTCCAGGGCCTTGGCCAGGTCGCCGGAATTTTGGTAGAGGCGGGCGAGATCGGCCATGCCCATGGCCCACCAGGGGATTTTCTGGAACTCCAGGAGATCCTTCTCCAGCTCCTGCCGGAGCGCCTTCCTCTCGTCCCCGGGCAGGGCATGCCCCTGGAGCTGACGGTAGCGCTCCAGCCGGGCCTCCAGGGCGCCGTCCCTGTTGCCTTTGGAGAGGTGCCAGCGCTCGTGGTCCGCGAGGAGGGCCATGATCCGGCGGAGGGGATGGATCTCCGGGTCCACGAGTTGCTCGTCGGGCAGCTCACCGTCTCGAAGAAGTACCATCAGGTCCAGGCGGCTGGCGGCGTTGGTCTGGGCCGGCGACCAGTATCCCGTGTCGGCCAGGTGCACGGTCCAGAGGTAGGTGACCGTGTCGCGGAGAGTGCCGCGGACCTCCTTGGGATAGTTGTTCGGCTTCAGGAGGTCGGAGAGCTGCGTGACGGGGATCCCGCCCAGAAGCTCGCGCTCCTTCCACGCCTCCAGGTAGGCCTTGGAGACGGCTTCGAAGATCTGGCCGGTGGTCCACCGCTCCACTTCCACCGGCTGGTCGGAGAGGACGGCCTCGTTCTCCCACACCTTCCAGCGGTAGTTGTCGTAGTAGTTCTTCAGGGCCGCGGCCATGAAGAGGGAGAGCACGGCGCGCTCCCGGCGCCCCTCAGGCCAGGGCTGGCTCTGGAGGAAGCGGACGGCCTCCCCGGGCTCGGCGCTGTCGGCACGGAGCTGGGAGCCGCGGATGAGGGCGCGGGCCAGCTGTTCCTCGTCGCCGGATTCGCGGATGGCCGGGAGGATCTCGTCGAGGAGGTGCTTGGCCTCCTGGAGCTTGAGCTCCTCGATGAGCCGGTCGATTTCCTGCCATGCAGATTTCTGGTCCACGGCAGTTGATCCTAGCGCTCCGGAGGGAAGGACCCAAAGGACGGCAAGGATGGCAAGGACAAGACGGACAGATAGGGATCGGCTCATATGTGCTCAGACACGGATCGGGCGTTGAAGGAAACCTGGGCTCATCATAGCCGCGGATCTACCGGCTCGCTCTCCAGGGCCAGGATGCCGAACACGCACTCGTGCACCCGCCGCAGGGGTTCGCGGGCCACGAAGCGCTCCAGGGCCTCGACGCCGAGGGCAAGCTCGCGCAGCGCCAGGGAGCGCTTGGCTGCCAGGCCGCGTGAGCGGAGCCGTTCCAGGTTCTCGGGCAGGGTGTACTCGGGGCCGTAGATGATCCGCAGGTACTCCCGGCCGCGGCACTTGAGGGCGGGCTGGGCCAGGCCTTTGCGGCCTTCGGCGAGGAAGCTCAGCGGCTTGATCACCATCCCTTCACCGCCGGCCTCCGTCATCTCCATCCACCAGCGCACGGCCTCGGTTTCGCTCTCGGCCTCGCTCTCGGGGTCGGCGAGGTCCACGACCCGGTAGCGGGTAGGCGTCAGGCCGAGGCGGGCCACCATGGTCATGTGCCAGAGGTGGTCCTTGTCCACGTGCACCGCCCCCTCGGAAGCCAGGAGGTGGAACGGGGCGAGCCGGAGGTCCGCCACCGAGGACACTGGCCAGGAGTAGCGGCGGTAGGCGGTCTCGTAGCGGGCCGCCAGGTCCATCCGGGTGCGGAACCGGCCGGCGAGATCGAGCCTGGCTTGCTCCAGGACGGCCACGGCCTCCGGCAGCGCGGCGAGGGCAGCGGCTCCCGCCGTGGCGTACTGGTCCCGGATCAGCTCCTGCGCCTTGGCGGACCAGGGCATCAGCTCGGCATCCAGGCAGAGCCAATCGGTCGCCAGCTCCTCCCAGAGCCCGGAGCGATCGACGGCGTCCCGCACCATCGCCAGGAACGGCGCTTCCATCTCCCCTTCAAAGAATCGCCGGCCCGTGCGGGTCAGGCAGATGCCGAAGCCGTCATTCGTCACTCCGAAGCGGCGGCGGGCGGCGTCCTCGTTCCGGCAGACGATCACCACGGCCCGCGAGCCCATGTGCTTTTCCTGGCAGATGACCTTGGCGATCCGCTCCCGCCGGTAATGCGCGAACGCCTCGGTGGGATGTTCCAGGTAGCCGGGGCGATCGGCTGTTTCCGAGGGCGACATGGTCGGTGGCAGGTAGATCAGCCAGCGCGGGTCCGCGGCGAAGCGGCTCATCACCTCCAGGGCGGCGGTGGAGTTCTCCTCCCGGATGGTCACCTCGCCGCGCAGCCGGGTCGGCACGATCCGCTTACCGGTGATGTCCTCCAGGTCGAGCAGCTCGTCCTGCCGCTGCTGGGCGGTCAGCTCCGGGTCGATCTTGAACGGCCGCTTCGACTCGCGGTAGGTCCGGCGGGCGGGCACCGAGACCAACTCCAGCTCGGGATAGCGCAGGGCCGTGAGCTGACCGCCGAAGACGCAGCCGGTGTCGATGTTGATCGTGTTGTTGAGCCACTCGGGCCGGTGGACGGGCGTGTGGCCGTAGACGACCGTGGCGCCCCCCCGGTAGTCGGCGGCCCAGTTGTAGCGCACGGGCAGGCCGAACTCGTCGCTCTCCCCCGTGGTCTCGCCATAGAGGGCGAAGTCGCGCACCCGGCCGGAGGCGCGCCCCTGCATCTCCTGCTTCATGCCGGCATGGGCCACGACCAGCCGGCCGCCGTCCAGCACGTAGTGGCTCACCAAGCCGTCGAGGAAGGCGAGCGCCCTCTCCCGGAAGGCCACGGGATGGTCCTCGATCTGCTCGATGGACTGCTCCAGCCCGTGGGCGATCCGCACCTTCTTGCCCTGGAGATAGCGCTTGAGCTTGTCGTCGTGATTGCCCGGCACGCAGAGCGCCGTCCCTGCCTTGACCATGTCCATGGCAATGCGGAGCACATCGGGCACCCGCGGCCCGCGATCCACGAGGTCGCCGAGGAAGACCACCTTCCTCCCCTCCGGGTGCCGCCCCTCGGAGTAGCCGAGCCGGCCGAGCAGATCCTCCAGCTCGTCGGCACAGCCGTGGATGTCCCCGATGATGTCGAACGGCCCCAAGTCGTCCCGGCGGTCGGGCCACAGGCGCTCGCGCTCGATCGTGACCGCCTCGACCTCCTCGGGAGAGCGCAGGATGAAGACCCGGCGGAAGCCCTCCTTCTGCAAGTCACGCAGGGAGCGCTCGAGCTGGCTGCGCTGCTGGAACACGGCATGGGGCGGGACCTGCCTGTCCGTCCGGCCCCGGTTGCGCTCCTCGCACAATCGGGCAGGCAGGTCGAACACCACGGCGACGGCCTGGAGGTAGGCATTCTTGGCCAGCTCCACCAGCGGCTTGCGGGCCGTGGGCTGGGTGTTCGTGGCGTCGACGACCGTCAGCCGCCCGCGAGCGAGGCGCTTGGCCGCGATGTGGTGCAGCACCTCGAAAGCGTCCCGGGTGGCGGTCTGATCCATCTCGTCGTCCGAAACCATGGCGCGGAAGCGGTCGGAGGAGAGCACCTCCGTGGGCAGGAAGTGCTTGGCCGCGAAGGTCGATTTGCCGCAGCCGGACGGCCCGATCAGGACGATCAGCGAGAGCTCGGGAACCGGGATTCTCAAACCATCCCTCGCCGCGCCCGGATCAGGAAGTCGTTGGCCCAGCGGTAGTCCGGCCGGTCCGGCAACCGGCTCGACGCGAGGGCTGCGTCGAAGCGTTCGTGCAGCTCCAGCCGCCAAGCCTCGATCTCTTGCCAGGGCACCTCGTTCCTCTTGATCGCCAGGAGCCGCTCCCGGACGTCGTCCGCGACCCGGACGGGTACGCGCCCTTCGCTCAGGGCCGTGATCCCCGCGAGCTGGAGGCGGATCAGGTGCATGGCATGCTTCCAGCGGATCTCCCCCACGGTCCGCAGATCCTGCTCCAGCTTCTTGAACTGGGAGATCACGTAGCCGTTGTAGGTCTGGTAGACCATCTTCGAGAGGAACCGCGAGCGCTCGGCGATCAGCTCGTCCGCGGGCGGCTTGCAGAGCTCGACCAGCGGCGTGTAGAGGCACTCCAGCACGTTGGGATTGGCCTTGAGCGCCATGCCGAGGAACTTCTGGATCTCCCAATAGGCCTCATCCGTCTCCTTGCGCTCGAGCTGCTCGGGCACGCCGTAGAGCGACCAGTGCAGGTCGGCGGGCGGGAGATAGATGCCGCGCAGGTCGACGTCGGATGCTTCCTGCTCCAGCCCATAGGCCCGCGAGCCCACGATGCAGCGGTAGATCACCCGCTCGAAAAGCTCCTCGTCCTCGACCCCAATGGCCTCAAGGTCTTCTCTCTGCTGGTGCTTGCGAATCGTGAGGTTGTCGCGCCGCAGCGGGATATAGGAGCCGTCCGGCAGCCGCACGATGTAGGCGTGGGTGCCGTCGGCCGGGGCCTTGACGACCACGCCCACGGCCCCCTCCGGACAGAGGATGGTCCCCTTGGAGTCGCGGATCTCGATCCGGCTCACGACCTGGGTCCCGACGGGGAGGATGAGATGAGGTCTAGACACGAGCGAAGACCGCCATCTGGGTCGGAGCGCCGGCATGGGGGTCTTCAGGGCCGAGGGGCAGGTAGCGGACTTTGTAACCGTGCCGGGCGGCCACCCGATCTCCCCATTCCTTCAGCTCGGCGCGGTTCCACTCGAAGCGGTGGTCCCGGTGGCGGAAGCGGCCGGCGGGCAGGCGTTCCCACTTCGGGTTGTAGTCGGCGTTCGGTGTCGTCAGCACCACCGTCCCCGGCCTGGCTTTCTCGAACACCACCCGCTCGAAGGCAGCCAGCCGCGGCGGGTCCAGGTGCTCGATCACCTCCACCAGGGCGGCGGCATCGTAGCCCTCGATGCGCCGGTCGCGGTAGACGAGAGAGCCGTGGAAAAGCCGGGAACGGTCGCGCACCCGGCCCGGCAGCTCGTCGAGCCGATCCTTGGCCCGCTCGAGGCCATGCCAGGAGACGTCCATGCCCGCGACCTCTGAAAACTGTGGGTCCTTGAGCAGGATCTCCAGGAGCCGGCCCTCGCCGCAGCCGAGGTCGATCACCCGCCGGGCGCCACTCGCCGCCAGCTCGGCCGCGACCTCGCGCAGGCGCTGCTCGTGGAGGCCGAGCGGCCGTTCGAGCGCAGCTTCTTCTGCGTCGCGGGCCTCCTCCTCCGGAGCTTCCCCAGGTTCCAGACGAGCTACGGCCTCCTCGACCAGGCTGCGCTGGTGCTTGAGGTAGCGGCGGGCGATGAAGTCGCGCTCGGGATGCAAGCGCAGCCAATCGCCGCCGTGCCGCACGAGCTTCTCCACCTCGGCCTCGTCCACGAAGTAGTGCTTCTCGTCGTCGAGCACCGGCACCAGCACGTAGATGTGGGCCAGCAGCTCGCTCAGGCGGAGGACGCCGGTGAGGGTGACGGTGAAGTGGCGCGCGCCCCACTCCGGAAAGCTGGGATCGAGCAGATGGGGCTCGATCTCCATTTGATACCCGAGCGGCTCGAACAAACGGCGCAGCAGCTCCTCTCCCCGGCGGCAAGGGATCACGGAGATCCGCGCCTGGAGAGGTATGGGCGTCTCCGCCAGCTCCTGCCGGTCCCGGCTTCGACCGCCCAGGGCCGAGGCCAGCGTGCGGGCGATGGCCACCGAGAGAAAGGAGGAAGCCACGTATGGCCGGTCGTTGACGTACTGATCCGTAGTCCGTCCGCGCACGAGCCCCACTGGGTCCACGTCGAGAAGCAGGGCCGCGGTGCACGCCTCCTCCGAGACCTCCGGGTAGAAGATGTGCGCCTGCCCGAAGGACAGATCGAAGGAATGGAGCTTCTCCGGATGCTTGTGGAGGAGGAAGCCCAGGTCCGTCGCCGGCCGGTGGGTCGTGCGCAGGGTCAGTAGCATGGAGGGGGAGTGTAACGTAGGCACCTGCCCCCGGAGGGCGCCATGAATGTCGCCCCTACAACCCTGGCCCGATCTCGTTTGTAGGGGCGCGATTCATCGCGCCCTAATCCGGGAGCAGGAGCAGCCGGAACGTCTCCGCCGGTCCGATCGCCCAGCCGGTGGCGGTCACCTTGAGAGTCCCCGGCTCGGCCACGAGATAGCGGCCCGAGCGCGCCTGAAAGGCCACCGGATCGCCGTCCCGGATCGTGCCCCCGCCGCCGACCTTCCACACCTGGAAGACCTCGTCCCCGCGCGCCTCGGGACTGCGGGCATGCACCTCGCCGTCCGCCGCGGTCAGATAAAGCCCGTCGTGAGCTTGCAGGGTGATCTTGTCGCCATGGCGCAGCCGCCCGCCGTTGAGGTCGTTGACCGCGAGCTGCGTGAACGGCCCCGGCCGCCATTGGTCGGCATCGACGGTATCCTCCGCACTCATGAATTGGCCCGTCGAGATGCTGAACCTGGCCATGTGCCGCACCAGGGGCATCCGCAGCTCGAAATGGCGCCAGGAGGCCGTCCGGGAGCCGTCGGGCCGGATGAGCCAGAAGCCCCGCATGTCGGAGACCCCCGGCCGTCCCTCGTACTCGTGCTTCGCCTCGTTGCAGTAGAGCTGCCAGAACACGGCGTAGCGCACACCCCACCCGAGCGCCGCGTCCGCGAGCCCCTGGATCCTCTTGCGCAGGTTCACGCCCTCTCCCACCTGGTCCTGCACCGCCCCGAACTCACCTAAATAAATGTTGCGCTCGCCGAAGAGCTCGCTGTCCGGGGCCTTCGACTGGAGGTACTCCAGCGCCCCGGTCAGGCGCCGCCGGTCGAAGCCGAGGTCCCAGCTCGAGTAGGAGTAGAGGTCGGCGCGGGTGAAGGGGACCACGTCGTTCGTGGCCGTGGTCTTCCCCTCCATGGCCTGGGCCAGGAGGTTGACCTCCGCTGCGTGAGCGACCATCACGTCCCTGAGGCCGACCTCGCGCCGGGCCTGCTCGACCCCGTCCTGGCGAGCGTTCCACCAGTCGATCATGCCCTGGATGCGGACGGGGTCGGGATCGCCTCCCGCGAGCCCCTGGCGCAGCAGGTGGTCCCCCTCCCAGTTCTGGAGCACAAACGTTTTGCCGCTCCCCGCGTAAGTAACCAGGAGATGGCGCGCCAGCTTGTAGACGTGCTCGCGTTCCGCACCGGCCTCCTCGGGCGTCATGCCGTCGAGCCACTGGCTCGAGCCGGTCGTCGACGAGGACGAGATGACCAGGATGTACGTGGAGAACGGCTTGTCGAACAGGCGGCGGTAGTGGGGTTTCCGGGCCAGCTCCGCGAGATCGGCGGCCGGCAGGCCCCAGTCGGAGTTGAACGGGTAGGCGCGCGAGGCGTCGAGCTGGAACCAGACCTTGATGACACGGGTGCCCAGCTCCAGCAGCCGGTCGGCCCCCTCGTTGAGGAAGTCCTCGTCGGAGAAGTTATACCGCCCCGCCGCGTGTGCCGAGCCGAGGATGTCGCGCACCTCGGCGGCCTGCACCGGGACAGCCAGCAGGAGGATCAAGGCGGCGGCAAGGAGGCGAGAACGACTCACCTTCTTAGTGTAATCCCGCCGGATCTCCCGCTGTATCTCCCACCGGATCATGTTGCCGTGACATAATCAGATCAGCTTTGCTGTTTGTCCTCGGGTTTGAAGAGCGATGACTTCTACCGGGATCGGCGCTTCGGTTTCCCACTTCCAGCTCATCGAACGGCTGGGGGGCGGAGGCATGGCCGTCGTCTACAAGGCCTTGGACCTGCGGCTGGGGCGGCTCGTCGCGCTGAAATTCCTCGCTCCCGGCATGGAGGCCAACGAGGAGGCCCGACTCCGCTTCCTCCTCGAAGCGCGCGCCATCTCCGCCCTGGACCACCCCAACGTCTGCACCCTTTACGAGATCGGCGAGGCCGACGACGGCCGGACGTTCCTGGCCATGGCCTACGTGGATGGCGGCACGCTCCGCAACCGGCTCGCCCAGGGCCCCCTGGAGCCGCTCGAAGCCGCGCTCCTCGCCGCCCAGATCGCCGAGGGCCTCGGCGCCGCGCATGCCCGCGGCATCATCCACCGCGACGTCAAGCCCGGAAACCTCCTGCTCGCGGATGGCCTGGTCAAGATCGCCGACTTCGGCGTCGCCCGGCTCGTGGACCAGACGCATATCACCCTTGACGGGCAGGCCCTCGGCACCTGGTCCTACATGTCCCCCGAGCAGGCGAATGGCAAAGAGGTCACGCCCGCCGCCGACCTCTGGTCCCTCGGTGTCGTGCTCTTCGAGATGGTCACGGGCAAGCGCCCCTTCCGCGCAAAATGCGTCCCGGCGCTGATCCGCAGGATCCTGGAGGCCGAGCCGCCTCCGCTGGGAGCCGGAGGCCCGCAGCTCGCGCGCATCGTGGCTCGGGCCTTGGAAAAGACCCCCGAGCTGCGCTACGCCAGCGCCCGTGAGATGCAGGAAGACCTCCTGGAAGCGGCCGATGCCCTGGCCGGAGGAGAGCCGGACACGTTGCGGGAGATGCCCGCGGCCCCGGCTGCCCGGCTGGAGCCTCCCCTCCTCCACAACCTGCAGTTCTCTCCTCTAGGCGAGCTGCTGAAGGGCAGGAACGAGGAGCTTCAGGCCCTGGCGCAGACCCTGGCGGAGGACGGCCCTTCCGGTCTCCAAGCCCTGGTCCTCCACGGTCTCGGTGGCATCGGCAAGACCCGCCTGGCGATCGATTACGCCTGGAGGTTCGGGCGGCGGTATCAGGCCGCCCTGTTCATCCTGGCCGACTCGCCGGACGGCCTCAACAGCGGACTGGCGGCGCTCGCCCGCGCCGACCTCCTCGACCTGCCCGAGCGCAACCACCCGGCTGAACACGAGGTGATCGGGGCCGTGCTCCGCTGGCTGCGAGAGCACCCAGGTTGGCTCCTCATCCTGGACAACGTCGACACCAAGGAGGCCCGGCTTGCCGTCACGAAGCTCCTGCCCGCCCTGACCTCCGGCCGGGTACTGATCACTTCCCGGCGCCGCGACTGGCCGGCCGGGGTCCGCCGCCGGGCGATCGACCACGTCCTGCTGGAGCCAGCCGCCGAGTTCCTCCTGGAGCGCACCGGCGAGGACCGCAAGCGGGAGGCGGACGACGCGGAGCAAGCGCTCCGGCTTGCGGAGTTGCTGGACGGGCTCCCTCTAGCCTTGGAGCAGGCGGCGGCCTACATCGTCCATACCCAGATCTCCCTTGCGGAGTACCTCACGGAGTGGGAGCGGGCCAGCGAAGGCGTCCTCGGCTGGTATGACGAAGCCGTCATGCAGTACCCGGCTCCACTCGCAGTCACCTGGCACCGCAGCTTTCAACAGCTCGCCCCCACGGCCCAGGCAGTCCTACGGCTGGCCTCTCTTCTAGCGCCAGATCCGATCCCTGTGGAGATGTTTGAATCCGGTCAGGAGGTCGTCCGCCAAGCATCCTCGCTGCTCTTCGAGGAAACCGGGCAGGAGATCTCACTCCGAAAGGTGCGCGACGATCTCGCCGAGCTGAGATCGCTGTCTCTGGTTTCTGGGCAGGGACAGCTCTTCACTGTGCACCGCCTGATGCAGGAAGTCATGCGGAACCAGATTCCGGAAGAGATGCGGCCAGCCTGGATCGAGCTGACCCTGACTTTATTCCAGTACACGTCCCCGCCGGAAGATTCGAGCTCTTGGCCGACCTGGGATCTGCTCCGTCCTCATGCGGCGCAGATCATCGCTCTTGCCGACGCAGAGAGACCTATCGGAAAGAGCGAGGTGATGCTGTCGTGGCTGAAAACCTCCCTGGGTTGCCTGCTGCTCGAGAAAAGCCTCTACGCGGATGCCGAGCCCCTGCTGCGCGAAGCCTTGGAGCTGGATAGAAGGCTCTTCGGAGTAGAACACTTCGAGTTCGCCATCGGCTTGAAGAACCTGGCTTATCTCCTGAGATCTACGGACCGTTTCGATGAGGCCGAGCCACTGACTCGCGAGTCCCTGGAGATCGATCGGGCCTGGTTCGGGGAGCGGCATCCTGTTGTGGCTACGGATCTCAATTACGTAGGTCTTATCCTGATGGATACGGGAAGACAGACCGAATCCGAAGAGATGCTCCGCCAGGCCTTGCTGATTGATGAGGAGTCGGACGGAGAAACCCGTTCTGCCATCGCCCGGGATTTGCACAATCTGGCGCTCCTGCTCAAGTCCACAGGGCGGACGTCCGAGGCGGAGCCTCTGATCCGGCGCTCCCTGGAGCTCTCACGAGAGGTTCACGGAGAGAACCACCCGAAGACAGCCCGCAAAATGCAGATCCTCGCCGGCATCCTGCGCGACCTCGGCCGCCCGGACGAAGCCGAGCCTCTGGCGCGTCAGGCCCTGGAGATCTTCGCGGGCATACTCGGCCCGGACCATCCCCAGACACAGTCTGCCCGCCACGACCTGGACACCCTTACGGCGGCCTAGCATGAACCTGCCCGTCATCGGCGACACGGTCTCCCACTTCGAGCTGCTCGAGCGCCTCGGTGGTGGCGGCATGGCTGTCGTCTACAAGGCCCTCGACCTGCGGCTCGGACGCCCGGTCGCCCTCAAGTTCCTGGCCTCCGGAATGGAGGCGAACGAGGACGCCCGGCTCCGCTTCCTGGTCGAAGCGCGCGCCGTCTCGGCCCTGGACCACCCCAACGTCTGCACGCTTTACGAGATCGACGAAACCGACGACGGCCAGCTGTTCCTGGCCATGGCATACGTGGAAGGAGGGACCCTCCGCGACCGGCTTGCCCAGGGCTCCATGGAGCCGCTCGAAGCTGCCCTCCTCGCCGCCCAGGTCGCCGAGGGGCTCGGCGCCGCGCATGCCCGCGGGATCGTCCACCGCGACATCAAACCAGGCAACCTGCTGCTCGGCGATGGCCTGGTCAAGATTGCCGACTTCGGTGTGGCCCGGCTCGCGGATCAGGTGCACATCACCCGCGCCGGCCAGACGGTGGGCACCTACTCCTATATGGCCCCGGAGCAGATCCGCGGCGACGAGGTCACGTCCGCCGCCGACCTCTGGTCCCTCGGAGTCGTGCTCTACGAGGCGGTCACGGGTAAACGGCCCTTCCGCGGAAGGAGCGAGCCGGACCTGATCCGCCGCATCCTGGAAACTGAAGCGCCGCCCCTCGGAGCCGGCGGCCCGCGCCTTGGCCACATCGTGGCGCGGGCGCTGGAGAAGTCCTTGGAGCTCCGCTACGCCAGCGCCCGCGAGATGCAGGAGGACCTCCTGGAGGCGGCCGACGCTCTGGCCGGAGGCGAGCCGGACACCTGGCCCGGGGGGTTCTTACCCATGGGCTCTGCAGAAGATCCGGCAAAGCGAAGCGGGATGGAGACGCCCCTCCTCCACAACCTCCCGTTTCCGCCGATCGGCGACCTGCTCAAGGGGAGGCATGAAGAGCTTCAGGCCCTGGCCCAGGCCCTGACCAAGGACGGCCCTGCCGGCCTACAGGCTTATGTGATCCACGGCCTCGGCGGAATCGGCAAGACCCGCCTGGCCATCGAGTATGCCTGGAGGTTCGGGCGCCGCTACCGTACCGCGCTCTTCGTGCTGGCCGACTCGCCCGACGGGCTCGACAGCGGCCTGGCCGCGCTCGCCAATGCCGACCTCCTCGACCTGCGGGAGCGGGCCGCCCCAGCCCAGAACGAGGTCCGCGCCGCGGTCCTGCGCTGGCTGCGGGAGAACCCGGGCTGGCTCCTGATCCTGGACAACGTCGACACCCGTGAGGCCCGCCAGGCCGTCACGAAGCTGCTTCCCGCCCTGACCACCGGCCGGGTCCTGATCACTTCCCGCCGCCGGGACTGGCCGACCGGGGTCCGCCGCAAGGCGCTCGACCCGATCCGGCTGCAGCAGGCCGCCGAGTTCCTCCTGGAGCGCACCGGCGAAGACCGCAGGAGGCAGCCGGACGACGTCGAGCAGGCCCTCCGGCTGGCGGAATTGCTGGACGGCCTTCCCCTGGCCATGGAGCAGGCCGCAGCCTACATCGTCCACAGGCAGGTCTCCTTCCAGGAATACCTGGAGGTCTGGGATGGCGAGAGCGACAGTGTCCTCGGCTGGTATGACGAAGGGGTGATGCAGTACCCGGCCTCACTCGCGATCACATGGCAGAGGACTTTCCACGAGCTCTCCCCTACCGCGCAGGCCGTCCTCCGGCTGGTCTCCTTCCTGGCGCCGGACCCCATCCCGGTGGAGATGATCGAGTCCGGCAAGGAGGTCGTCCTCCGGGCCACGGCACTGCTCTGCGAGGAGAAGGGAGAGGAGGGGCATGTCCGGCCGGTGCGCCGCGAGATCGCCGAGATGAGGTCGCTCTCTCTGATCTCGGGGCAGGGAGAGCTCTTCAGCGTGCACCGCCTGGTGCAGGAGGTCGTGCGCAACCGGATTCCGGAGGAGCGGCGGACGGCCTGGATCGAGCTGGTCCTGGAGTTGATGGCGCGGTTCGCTCCCCTGAACCCTCAGGAGCCGGTCAACTGGCCGGCCTGGACTGTCCTCCGCACCCACGCGGCACAGGTGGTCGCGTACGCCGGAGCGGAGGGGGCCCTCGGAAGCTCCGCCAGCTCCCAGATCGTGGGCTCCCTCGGCATCGTCCTCTACTCCAGGAGCCTCTACGTGGAAGCCGAGCCCCTGCTGCGGAAGACCCTGGAGCTGGACGAGGAGCTTCTCGGTTCCGGGCACATCGAGGTCGCCTACGACCTCAGCAACCTCTCCCTCCTCCTGAAAGACACGGGCCGGCCGCAGGAGGCCGAGCCGCTGATGCGCCGGGCCGTGGAGATCGCCCGCACCGCCTGCGGGGAACGGGATCCGGTGCTGGCCTCGCTCCTCAACGGCCTGGCCGTCATCCTCATGGAGAGGCGCCAATACCAAGAGGCCGAGGAGCTGCTCCGCACGTCCCTGCTCATCGATCGCGGCACGTATGGAGAGGATCATTCGGCCGTAGGCCGGGATCTGCACAATCTGGCGCTCGCTCTCAGCGCCACGGGCCGCAGCCGCGAGGCCGAGCGCCTGAGCCGGCGCTCCCTCGAGATCGGCTGGGCCGTCTACGGGCAAAGTCATCCGGTGATCGCCCGGCGCCTTCAGATCCTGGGAAGCCTCCTGCGCGACCTCGGCCGTCCGGACGAAGCGGAGCCGCTTGCGCGGCAAGCCCTCGAGATCTTCGACGGGATGTTCGGCCCGGACCATCCCAGGACGCAGTCCGCCCGGCGCGACCTGGACACCCTCACGGCAGCTTGAATCTTTGTTAAAATAAGGAGAACTTGCAGTTGATTTGATCTTCGGGGACGAAGGGGCGCAGGCGGCCGGGCTGGAGATGATGAGCTTCCCGGAGATCGGCAGCACGATCGCGCATTTCAAGATCCTGGAGCGCCTGGGCCGGGGAGGGATGGGCATTGTCTACAAGGCGCGGGACCTGCGTCTCGGGCGCTTGGCGGCCTTGAAGTTCATGGCCTTTGACGACGAGGCGAGCGAGTCAGCGCGCCAGCGTTTCCTGCGCGAGGCCCAGGCCGCCTCGGCCCTCGATCACCCCAACGTCTGCACCCTCTACGAGATCGGCGAGACGGCAGGCGGCCAGACCTTCCTCGCCATGGCATTCTGCGAGGGAGAGACTCTCCGCAGCCGGCTGCGCCGCGGCCCGCTCGATCCGCGGGAAGCCGTCGAGATCGCCATCCAGGTCGCGGACGGCCTCGCCGCGGCACATGCCCGGGGGATCATTCACCGCGACGTTCACCCCGGCAACATCCTGGTCTCGGACGGCCTCGTAAAGATCGTCGACTTCGGAGTGGCCCGGCTGACGGACCAGACCCGCATGACCCAGGATGGAGTCATGGTGGGAACGATCTCCTATGCCGCGCCGGAGCAAGTCTGCGGGGAGGAGGTCGGCCCCGCCGCGGACCTCTGGTCGCTCGGAGTGATGCTCTACGAGGCGATCGCCGGCCGCCTGCCGTTCCGGGCCAGTTCGATGCCCGCCCTGTTCCTGACAATCCTTGAAGGAGCTCCCCCGCCGCTCCAGGGAGTGAGCCCGGAGATCGAGCGGGTCCTGACCACGGCCCTGCAGAAGCTGCCCGAGTGGCGCTACCCGAATGCCGAGGCCATGCAGGCCGACCTCCGGCTGGCCCTCTCCAAAGATGCCGCGACCTGGACCGCGCGCCCGGCTCCGGCGATCGCGAGTCCCCGGCCTCCGCAGCTTCACAACCTGCCGTTCCCGCCGTTGGGTGAGCTGTTCAAAGGGCGCACCCAGGAGCTGCAATCGCTGGCGGAGGCCCTGGAGAAGGAGGGTCCGAACGTCATCCACGGCCTTGGCGGGATCGGCAAGACGCGGCTGGCTGTCGAGCACGCCTGGCGGCATGGCCACCGGTACCAGGCCGTGCTCTTCGTCCTGGCCGACTCGACGGAGGGGCTGTACAGCGGCCTTGCGGCGCTCGCCCGGCGCGACCTGCTCAACCTGCCCGAGCGGGACGATCCGGCCGAAGCCGAGGTGGTCGGAGCGGTGCTGCGCTGGCTCCGGGAGAACCCGGACTGGCTCCTGATCCTCGACAGCGTGGACATGAAGGAGGCCCAGCTCGCCGTCATCCGTCTCCTGCCCGCGCTGGCCGGAGGCCGCACCCTGATCACATCCCGCCGCCGGGATTGGCCGGCGGTGGTCCAGAGGCACCCGATCGACCTCGTCCCTCTGGCAGCGGCGAAGGATTTCCTTCTCCAGCGGACGGAGCAGGATCGGCGCCGGGAGCCGGACGATGAGGCGCAGGCGCTCCGGCTCGGGGAGCTGCTCGACGGGCTCCCCCTGGCCCTGGAGCAGGCCGCCGGCTACATCGTCCACACCCAGATCTCGCTGGCGGAGTACCTGGACATTTGGGAGAGCGAGTGCGACAGCGTCCTGGGCTGGTACGACGAGGGGGTCATGCAGTACCCGGCCTCTCTGGCAGTAACCTGGCAGAGAACGTTCCGGCAGATCGCCCCGACCGCGCAGGCGCTCCTTCATGTAATCGCTCACCTAGCCTCGGATCCCATCCCCGCGGAGATGCTCGAGTCCGGAGCACAGCTCATTCACGAAGCGGCACGGCGCCTGGGATTGGACGTGACGCCTCGGCCTTTTCGAGACGACCTTGCCGAGCTGGCGTCCCTTTCCTTGATCTCACGCCAGGGTGCCCTCATTAACGCCCATTGTCTGGTCCAGGAGGTGATCCGCAGCCGCATCCAGGAGGAGCAAAAGACGGACTGGATCGAGCTGGCCGTCGCAGTCGTCGAGCGATTCGGCCCCAGGCAGGCTGATTACGCGAGCACGTGGCCGACATGGGATCTTCTGCGGCCGCACGCGGCACAGGTTCTGGCTCGTGCCTCGGGCCGGGAGCTGGAAGACGGCCGCCCGCTATCGCGCTTGTCGACTGCCCTCAGCCTGCTCCTCTGCGCAAGGAGCCGGTACAACGACGCCGAGCCCCTCATGCGGTCCGTGCTGGAGCTGGATGAGAGGCTCTTTGGCCTGGAGAGTCGCGCTGCCGCCGTCTGCCTCCTCAACCTCGGAGAGCTGCTCAGGAGGACAGGCCGCCCAGAACAGGCTGAACCCCTTCTGAGAAGGTCTCTTGACATCTATGCCGCCATCTGTGGAGAAAGCTCACCCGAGGCGTGCAAGGCTCTCAACTGCCTGGCTCTCATCCTGATGGACCGCAATCGGTGGACTGAAGCAGAGACGATGCTCCGCAAAGCCCTGGCTCAGGATGAGGAGAGAAAAGAGGGAGCGGGATCTTCTATTACCCGGGATCTACACAACCTGGCGCTCCTGCTAGCCTCCACAGGACGCACCGCGGAGGCGGAGCCCCTGATCCTGCGTTCTCTGGAAATCTCGCTGCAGGTGCATGGGAAGGATGATCCCAAGACCGCACGCAAGATGCAGATCCTAGCGGGTGTCCTGAGGGACCTGGGACGGACGGGAGAAGTAGAGCCGCTGGCGCGGCAGGCTTTGGAGATCTTCGAGCAGGTGCTCGGGCCCGACCATCCACTGACGCAGTCTGCGCGGAAGGATCTCTCGAGCTCGCGGCAGTCTGACTCCGGGGAAACATGCTCCGAATCTTCCTCTGCTTCCGGCAAAGATGCTCCGACACCTCATTGAGTTGGAGCATCTTCCCTGCAAGAGGAGGCAGAAGACCTTCATCTCGTAGCATAAACTCCTATGTTCGGAGCAAAATGGAACCTACAGCTCCAACAAGCTCCTTGTTTCGGAGCATAAAAGAGAGAAGCAGCGTCTCCTGGAGACTGTTTTGCTCCAAATTGCGTTCTCTCCACCGTCCAGGAGTGTCCTGATGCTCCGAAAAAAAGAGGGGCTGCAGCATCCCGAAAAAGGGGAAGCCCCAGGGAGGGTGGATTCGGAGCTTATTCAGCTCAGGTAACGCTCGATGTCAAGGGCTCCGTGGAAGATGCCGAGGATGTCCACGCTCCCTTCGACCTTCACGAGGTAGGCAATTCTGAAGTGGCCGTAGAGAAGCACCCGGATGTGCCGTTGGGCCGAGCTCGAGTACCGGAAACCGCGCTCGGGAAAGGAGGCGAGCGTCTCCGCCCTTTCGAAGATCCCCCGGACAGTCCGGGCGGCCGCCTCGGGATTGTCCTCAGCGATGTGATCGTGGATCTCCCGGAGCCAGCGCTCCGCTTCGAGCGTCCACCTCACCCGCCCCACGAGGAAATCCTGGCTTTCATCTCCTCGCTGCTGATCGTCCTGCCCTCGTCCGAGTCCGCCAAGCCACGCTCGACCATCCGCGCGAAGGCCAGCTCGCGCAGGATTTCGTCGTAGGAGCTGTCGTCGGGCTGCTCTTGAATGATCTCCAGCATCCGTTCCTTTACGGTCATGGCGACATTGTAACCCGCCCGCGGCCTCACGCCAGCAGAGCTGCCGCGTGCCTTGCCGCTCCCAGAAGCGCAGCGCGGTCGTTGAGGATCACCCGGACGGGTACCGCCTCCAGGAAGCCGCGGAAACGGCCCTTGTCGAAGAAGGCGCGGAGGAAGGTGCCGTCCTGGAGGCGCGGGAGGAGCTTCGGGGCGATCCCTCCGCCTAAGTAAATGCCTCCCGTGGCGGTCCCCACCAGGGCCAGATTGCCGGCGGCGGCTCCGTAGGCTGATACGAACATGCCCACAGACCGCGAGCAGAGGCCGCAGGATTCTGTCAGGGCTGCTTCCCCGATCACGCGCGAAGGATCCTCCCCGCGCTTCAGGGCCTCCCGGACTGGTGGGCTCTCCGGCAGACCGGCACGGTCCCTCAGGAATTCATAGATGTTGAAAAGCCCCGGGCCGGAGACCACCCGCTCGACGCTCACGTGCCCCTTGAAGATTTCGGAGAGATAGAAAAGAAGGCCGGCCTCGTCCTCGGTTCGGGGGGCGAAGTCCATGTGCCCTCCTTCCGAAGGGACCGGCACCCAGGCTCCCGCGACCCTCGGCAGCAGGGCCATCCCCAGTCCGGTCCCCGCGGCGATCAGCGCCAGGTTGCCGGCGCCGGCCGCTCCGGGCCCCCCGGCGTGGAGGGTCGACAGCTCGTCCTGGCGCAGGAGCGGGACTCCCTCGGCCGTGGCCACCAGGTCGTTGATCAGGACCACGGCGTGGCCTCCGACCACGGAGGACAGCGCGCCGCCGTCCAGCTCCCAGGCCAGGTTCGGAGTGCTCGTGCGGTTCTCCAGGACCGGGCCGGGCACCCCGAAGCAGGCCGCTCGGACCTCCCGGGCGTCGGTACCGAGGAACTCTTCGAGGAGTGGAGCGAGGCCGGGATAGTCAGCGCTTGGGTACTTGGCACTCCTCAGCGGATGGGGCACCCCTTCGGCGACTTCGAACAGCCCGAGATTGCACTTGGTCCCGCCAACGTCGCCAGCCAGGACCACGGCGCGAGCGGCCATGTCAGACCCCCAGCGCCCCCCGCAACCTGGCGAGGCCTCCGGGGACGTCGCTGCCCAGGTTGACCCGCACCACCCGCCTTCCCCGCTGCTCCAGGGCGCTGCGGTCGCCGTCCGCCTGGGCGCGGATCAGGGTACCGAAGGTGAAGTCGGTCTCGGGCACGGGCAGGTCGTGCTCCGGCTCGTCCACGATCTGGAGGAAGTGGCCCGCGTCGGGCCCTCCCTTGTGGAGCTGGCCGGTCGAATGGAGGAAGCGCGGGCCGTAGCCGAAGGTCGTGGCCAGCAGGGTGCGGTCGCGCAGCCGCGCCTGGACGTCGTGCAGGGTCTCCGTGGTCTCCTGAACCGCGGGCAGGTAGGCATGGACTCCGAGATAGCTCCCCGCTCCCGCTCCGGCCAGCCAATGCTCCAGAGCGCTTCCCAGAGGGCCGGAATCAGAGGCCTGCACCTCGTCGGCGGGCGCTGCCGGCGCTCCCGACGAGCGCTCTTTCATGGCCCGGGCCGCCAGCTCCTTGGCGAGCTGCACGTCCGGCTGGTCGAAGGGGTTGACCCCGAGGACCGCCCCGGCCGCGGCCGTGGCCATCTCCCAGCGGAACATCTCGCGCCCGAGGTCCGCCGGATCCGTGAGCCGGAAGCGGGCCACCGGATGGCCGACCGTCTCCAGCGCGGCGAGGCGCATCTCCAGCGGCTTGTCGTCGCCCTGGCTCAGGCCGACGAAGAAGCGGTCCTGGCCGTAGACGCCCGGCTCCCCCGTCCGCTCCCCCACGACCGGCACGATGCCGCGCCCGGCCTTGCCGGTGCTCTCGGCCACGAGCTGCTCGATCCAGTCGGGAAAGGAGTCGAGCCCACGCGAGGCTAGAAAGGTTACCTTGTCGCGGCCCGCCAGGGCCAGCTCGCCCAGGGCGGCGCCGAGGACCAGGCCGGGGTTCGAAGTGGCCGGTCCGGTGCAGGCTTCGGCCATGGCGCGGGCCCGTGCCAGCAGCTCCCGCACGTCAACTCCGAGCAGCGCCGCGGGCACCAGGCCGAAGTTGGTCAAGGCGCTGTAGCGGCCTCCCACATCCTCCGGAGCGTTGAAAATGGCGCGGAAACCCCGTTCCCGGGCCAGCTTCTCCAGCGTGCTTCCGGGATCGGTGACCGCGGCGAAGCGGCGGCCGGCCTCGGAAGCCGAGGCCAGCGACTCGGCCGACCATTGCCAGAAGGCGCGGAACAGCGACAGGGTCTCGGTCGTCGTGCCCGACTTGCTAGAGACCACGAAGAGCGTTCGCGAGGGATCGAGCCGGGCTGCCAAAGAGCGCACCGCCCCCGGATGCGTGCTATCCAGCACGGTGATGGCCGGGAAGCCAGCCGCAGATCCGAATGTGCGGGCGAAGACTTCGGGCGCGAGGCTCGACCCTCCCATGCCGAGGACGACGGCCTGACGGAAACCGGCAGCGCGGACCTCCTGGCCGAAGCGGGCGAGGTCTTCGGCCTGGGTGCGCATGGACTCGGGCAGCTTGAGCCAGCCCAGGCGGTCGGTCAGCTCGGGGACCGGCTGGGCCGACCAGACGGTATGGTCCTTGGCCCACAGGCGGCGGCCGAAGCCCTCGGACTGCCAGCGCTCCAGCCGCGCCTGGACGGCGGACTCGTACCGCCCCAGCCGCAGCTCTGCCCCCACCACGCGGCTCTCCTGCATCACCTCCCTGTCGCTCATGCGCTCCCTCCTTCCGGACCCGAACATTATGCATGCTACGATCCAGCCGCAATGGGCGTGCGTGCGAGAGCTTTCCGCAAGATCCTCTTCCTCCTGGCCGTTCTGAGCCTCGCCGGCTGTTCGGGAGAGAAGGAAGCCGGCCGGACCTACACCGTCCGCGGACAGGTGACGCAGCTCCCCGATCCGAGCAATCCCGGCACGGGCCTTTATCTCAACCACGAGGCCATCGACGATTTCGTCAGCCGCGACGGCGAGATGGTGGGCATGGACCCCATGACCATGTCGTTCCTCGTAGACGAAGAGGCCTCGCTGGAGGGGATCGCCGTCGGGGATGTGGTCGAGGTCAAGCTGCACGTGGATTGGGGGGCCGAAACCGAGGCCGCGATCGTCGGGATCCGCGAGCTCCCGCCCGGCACGAAGCTCGTCTATCGCGCCGCCCAGCCGAAGAACGAACAAAAAAACTAGACATCCATAGGAGGAGGACACCATGCCGGTACGCAAGGCCGACGCGGTCTGGGAAGGGGACATCCGGGGAGGCAACGGAAAGGTTTCGCTGGGCAGCGGCGCGTTCGAGGGCCGCTACTCGTTCGGTTCCCGCTTCGAAGAAGGAGCAGGGACCAATCCCGAGGAGCTGATCGGCGCCGCTCACGCCGGCTGTTTCTCGATGGCGCTGAGCGGCGGGCTCGGCCGCGGCGGGCACACGCCCAAGCGCATCGCCACCACCGCCAAGGTCCATATCGAGAAAGTGGGCGAGGGCTTTTCGATCACCCGCATCGAGCTCGACACCCAGGCCGAGGTGCCCGGGATCGACGATGCCACCTTCCAGGAATTCGCCAAGAAAGCCAAGGAAGGCTGCCCCGTCTCCAAGGCGCTCGCGGGCACGGAGATCACGCTCAACGCCAAGCTGATTTGACCCTCACCCCTACCCCCTCTCCCACTCGCACTCACGCCCGCCCGGGAGAGGGGGGACCGGATCGGAACCGGACCTTCTGTTTTGCTTTGCTGTTGGGCGGGGGCGCCCCTCTCCCGGGTGGGCGTGAGTGCGTGTGGGAGAGGGGACGGGGGTGAGGGTCTTCTATAACACTGATCTATCGTCTGCTTGCTATTTTATCCTTGACTTCCCCTCCTCGGGCTTTTACGCTGCTACTGCTCACACCGATGTGCAGCCGTAAGCTTCAAGGAGGTCCTTCCCCATGGCCTGGAATAAGAGAGACGACCAACCCAATGGTCCCGAGCCCGCATCCACCGCGCCCCGTCCCATGTCCTCTGCACCCTCCGCGCCCGTGACATCATCCTCCCCCAATCCCTCCCCTGAGCCCAGGCGCTCGGGAGACCGGGCGACGATCGGCGCGTCGATAATCATCAAGGGTGATCTGAGCGGCGGTGAGGACCTGGTGATCGAAGGGCGGGTCGAGGGCAAGGTCGATCTCAAGCAGCACAACGTCACGATCGGTCCGAGTGGGCGGGTGAAGGCGGACGTTTTCGGCAAGGTCATCACCATCGAGGGCGAGGTGGACGGCAACGTCTTCGCCCAGGAGCAGGCGATCCTGCGCCAGGCCGGCGCGATCCGCGGCAACATCACGGCGCCGCGTGTGATCCTGGAGGACGGCTCGCGCTTCAAGGGCAGCATCGACATGGAGGCGAAGGAAGGTTCCTCCTCACGCCATGGCTCGGACCGCTCGGACCGGCCGCAAGGGGTGGATAAGCAGGCGGGTGAGCCCGCGGGCGCGAGCCGGGCGGCTCAAGCCGGATGAGCTGGTTTTCGCGCTCTCGCAGAGAGCCCTCTGTCGCACAGGCGGAAGCCGCACCCGAGGTCTACAAGTCTCTGGGGCTCACCGCTTTGCTTGAATCGATGCGCCGCAAGGGGCAGGGATTGAGGATCCTCGACCTCGGTTCCGCCGTGGGGAGCAATGTGGAGTTCCTGTCCCAGCTCGGCTGCAAGCTGCACATCGGCGACCTGTATGCCTCGCGCTCCACGGCCGTGGAGGGCGAGGAGCTCGGGCAGGAGTTCTTCGAGCAGCTCTTCCCCGCCGACACCAAGTTCGACGTGGTGCTCGCCTGGGACCTCTTCAACTACCTGCAACGCAAGGAGATGGCCCGGCTGGGCGTGCTGCTCCGGCGCAACTGCCGGCCCGGCGCCCTGATCTTCTCCCTGATGTGGATTCAGAAGCAGATCCCGGCCCAGCCGATCCGCTTCCGGATGCATGAGAACGGGCAGCTCGTCTATGAGCGGCGGACCGGGCTGGAAAGGCCTGGGCCGCGCTACGCCCCGGCCGAGATCTCCGGCCTGCTCAAGGGGTTCCGCGTCGACCGCTCGTTTCTGCTGCGGCACGGTATCCAGGAGTACCTCTTCGTCCGCGACGACGAAGAGGATGAGACCCGGGCGATTTGAGAGAGGGCGCCTGCGGGCGCCCTCAACTTCTGTAGACCGCGTCTACCACCTCGCTCACCCGCACACTGCGCTCGATCCCGGGATCGAAGCCTTCGCTTAGGCGGCCCGCCCAATCGAGGATAGCCTTGCCCAGCCAGTCCCGCGACTCGCGCACTGCCACTTCGCCCGAGCGGCCCGAGAAGCGAGCCAGCTCGAAGTCGTAGAAGCTGCCGTCCACATTCCGGAATTCGGCCCCGCCGGAGGTCCCAAAGGCGGAGAGCCGAATGACGCAGTCCTGCCCCGCGTGGGCATTCCAGCTCACGGCCACCGATGCGGAAGAACCACCCTCCAGTGCCAACCGCGCGTTGGCAAAGTCGTCCACCTCCCCTTCCCCCAGGGGCCGCCCCTCTTTCCAGGCTCCGCCATGAACCTCCTTCACCTCGGGATCGCCCAGCAGCCAGAGCGCGAGGTCGATCAGGTGGACGCCCAGGTCCATCAGCGCGCCCCCACCTGAGAGCCGCGGGTCGAAGCACCAGGGCTTGTCCGGGCCGTAGGCGTTGTGGAACACGGTATCCACGCTGAACACCCGCCCCAGCTCGCCCGCCTCGATCGCCCGGCGCAGCGCCTGCGCCCCTTCCGTGTAGCGGTAGGAGTAGTCCACTCCCAGCAACCGGCCGGCCTTGCGCGCGGCCTCTACCATCTCCCGCGCCTCGCGGGCGTTCAGGGCCAGGGGCTTTTGGCAGAAGACGGCGAGCCCCCGGTCCAGCGCCGCCAGGGCCTGGGGTGCGTGGAGGGAATTGGGGGTGGCGATGACCACGCCGTCGAGGCGGAGGTCCGCGGCAAGCATCTCGTTGAAATCAGAGAAGGTGGCGGCCTCGGGATGGGCGAGGGCGACTTCCTCCAGGCGCTGGGGGGCGGGCTCGCAGAGGGCGGCCACCTCGGCAAGTCCAGCGGCGGTGGACACGGCTTCCAACCGCATGGTCCCGATCCAGCCGAGGCCCACGAAGCCCAGTCTCATATCGCCAGCACTACTGACTTGAGGAACCCTTCCGGACGCTCCTCCGTCATCCTGAAAGCTTGATTGATGTCCGCCAGGGGGAAGGTGTGGGTGATGAGCGGCTCTAGATCGAGCTCGCCGGCGGCGAGGAGGCGCACCCCCTCCTCCATGCCACTCCGATAGACCGCGGGGTCGCGCTCGTGGGCGTTGATCACGTCGATCCCGTTCCAGTTCCAGAGCTGCATGTTGACGGTGCGCGGCCCGTCCTGGTGATACCCCGCCACGATCAGCCGGCCGCGAACGCGGAGCAGGTTCGTGGCCAGATCGAGCGGCCCCTGCTTGCCCGTGGCCTCGATGACCACATCCGCCCCACCAGGGACCTGATCTTCGTAGGTAAGCACCTCAACCCCCAGGCGCTCTGCCAGGGCGGAATCCATCCTGCGCCGGGAAACGGCGATCACCCGGCCGGGCTTGTGTCTCCGGAGGAGCTGGAGCAGGAGCGTCCCCAAAAAACCCGTGCCCAGCAGGACCACCGTGTCTCCCTCCTGGACGCCGGAGCGGCGCATCACATTGACCGCGCAGGCCATGGGCTCCCCCAGCACGGGCCGGTCGGCCAGTGCCTCGGGAAGGGGGATGATCGAGTCGGCGCGGGCGAGGTCGTACTCCGCGTAGGCCCGGTAGGTGAGGGCGGTCACCGGCTGGCCGGCGGCGAGCCCCTCGACCCCGGGGCCGACGGACTCAATGGTTCCAAACACCTCGTGGCCCGGAGCGCCCGGCTCCAATGGGTAGCCCATGCCGGGGAACCCTTTCCAGGGCCCCATGTCGGACCCGCAGACGCCGCAGCCCCGCACGCGGATGCGCACCTCACCCTCGCCCGGCTCGGGCGTGTCCATGGACTCGATACGGAACTGGCGTGGCTCGGTCAGGATCGCGGAACGCATGGTTTTCCACCTTGAAGCGAGAACCGTGCCGGAACATATGTAGAAATGGCTGTTGATCTGACTGTCCAGATGTGACTAAATTATCCTCTCTTTTTGCGGCTCATAGGAGAAAGTCTCATGCGGCGAAGGCGATCCATCCTCGTTTTTTCAGTGCTGTGCCTGTCCGTTACGCTTCCCATGCATGCCCAGCACACCGGCGCAGTCCGCGAAACCCTCAACCGTATGGAGGTGGACGCGGGAGGCCGGGTCAAAGCCACCCTGTCTCCGGAGACAGGCGTCGTGTCCTTCCTGTCCATGGATGCGCACCGCCCGGTGCCGGTGGCCGAAGCCGGGGCCACGAGCCCCGAGGCGATCGCCATGGCCTTCCTGAAGAACTATGCCGGTGCGTTCGGACTCCGCAACGCCGGGAGCGAAGTGGAGCTCTCGAGGCCGGCCTGGCGGGATAAGCTCGGCCAGGACCACGTCCGCTTCCGGCAGGTCGTCCGGGGAGTTCCCGTCACCGCCGGCGAGATCTCGGTCCACCTGCGGGGCTCCAACGTAGTGGCCGTCAACGCCGAGACCCTGCCCGGGATGGACGGCTTCGACGTCCGGCCGGCCTTCTTCGCAGATCAAGCCCTCAACGCGGCCCGGAAGCTGGTGGCCTCGCCCCGCCTGGGCTCCTGGAAGGATGTCAACCTCTCCGCGCCCCGGCTCGAGATCCTCAACCGCAGCCTGCTCGAGCCCGGCCGTTTCCCCAGCCGCCTCGCCTGGTTCATCGAGGCTCGGGCTTTGGGGCTGCGCGAGTACATCTGGATCGACGCGAAGAGGGGTGTCCAGCTCCTCCACTTCAGCCAGCTCATGGACGCCCGCAACCGCGAGGTCTACGACGGCAACAGCACCGCGGTGCTGCCGGGCACCCTGGTGCGCAGCGAGGGAGATCCCGCGACGGGCGACCCCGACGCAGATGCCGCCTATGACTTCGCCGGCGACACCTACGACTATTTCTTCAACGAGCACGGCCGGGACAGCTACGACGACGCCGGCGCCGTCCTCATCGCCACGGTCGAGCACTGCCCGACTCCGGGCGACTGCCCGTTCGAGAACGCGTTCTGGGACGGCACGCAGATGGTCTACGGCGAGGGTTACTCCCTGGCCGACGACGTGGACGCCCACGAGCTCAGCCACGCCGTGACGGAGAACACCGCCAACCTCCTCTACTACATGCAGTCCGGCGCACTGAACGAGTCCTTCTCCGACATGTTCGGCGAGACCGTCGACTTGACCAACACCGGCGGCACCGACACCCCCGCCGTGCGCTGGGAGATCGGCGAGGACATCCCCGGCGGCGCCATCCGCAACATGATGACCCCTGGCGACTTCTTCGATCCGGGGCACATGACCGATACCAACTACTATTGCGGCCATTTCGACGGCGGCGGCGTCCACTGGAACAGCGGCGTCTCCAACCACTTCTACGCCCTGCTGGCCGACGGCGGTACCTACAACAGCCAGACCGTCACCGGCATCGGGCTGACGAAGGCCGGCAAGCTCGCCTACCGGGCGCTCTCGGTCTACCTGCTCTCCGGCTCCTCCTTTGGCGATGCCGCCAGCGCGTTCACGCAGAGCTGCGCCGACCTGGTGGCCGGCCCGGATGGGATCACGGCGGACGACTGCCAGGAAGTGGCTGACGCCATCGCCGCGGTCGAGATGGCCGACCCCACGAATTGCGGCACCGGGGGCCAGTACCCGAACCTCTGCCCGGCCGGGCAGGGACCGTCCAACATCTTCTTCGACGATTTCGAGACCGGCGACGCCAACACGAACTGGGAGACGGAGTTCACTGACGCGGACGCCTGGTTCTTCGACAACACGCCGTTCAGCACCAGCGGGACCTGGCACGCCGGGGCCTTCAACGTCGGCTTCCTCAACGACTCCAGCATCGGGATGGCTGACAGCATTGCCATCCCCAGCAATGCCAAAATGCAGTTCGAGCACTTCTGGGACTTCGAGCCCGGCGCCTACGACGGCGGCGTGGTGGAGTACAGCCTCAACGGCGGCACGAGCTGGACCGACGCCCTGACCCTCTATTCGGCCGGATCCGACTACTCCGGCACGGTCGACTCCGGCTACGGCAATCCCATCGGCGGCCAGACCGCCTACGTGGACTCCAGCCGCGGGTACACCGGCACGCAGCTCGACCTGGCGACGCTGTCCGGCCAGAGTGACGTGAAGTTCCGGTTCAGGATCGGCACGGACGACCTCTTCGAGGCGTGGGGCTGGGACGTGGACGACGTCCGCGTCTACACCTGCGAGAGCTGCACGTACTCGCTGCTGCCCACCACCACCGAGGTCTTCCTCTCCGCTCACGGCGGCACCAGGAGTGTGGATGTGAGCACCCAGGCTGACTGCTCCTGGACGGCCACATCCGGCGCCGCCTGGGTCACGGTCACGCCCGGCAGGGCCGGCAGCGGCAAGGCCGGCTACACCGTAGCAGCGAACACGACCGGAAGCCCGCGCAGCACCACCCTGACGATCGGGGGGCACACGATTACGGTCTTCCAGGGAGCCGACGAGGATTACTTCACGGTAACGCCCTGCCGGCTCGTCGACACCCGTACCACCACGCCTCTGAGCGCCGGCGAGACCCGCGTCTTCAACATCACGGGCTCCTGCGGGATCCCCTCGACGGCCACGGGCGTGGCGATCAACATCACCAGCGTGTCGCCCACGGCCGACGGGCACATCATCCTCTACCCGGGCGGTCTGGACCGCCCTGATACGAGCTCGATCAACTTCGCAACGGGCAAGAACCGGGCGAACAACGCGGTCCTGGCCCTGGCACCGGACGGCACCGGAACGCTCGAGGGCTATGCCTCGGTGGCCGGCGGCACCGTCCACCTGCTCCTGGACGTGAGCGGGTACTTCGAGTAGGGAAAAGGCCTTTACAATCCGAGGTGTGCGCGCTGCATCCAGCGCGCACACCTCTTCCTCACGAAAACCACATCTCACCCTCTCCCGGCCCGGGCGGGTCTAAGGACTCGGTCAGGATCGCGGCGTGCCGCAGCCTGAGAGATATGCAGAAAGTTCTGTTGATCCCGTCGAGGAAAGGCTCCAAAATGGAGGCTACACCCTCGCCAGATCGAGGCTGTCCCCAACCGGCAAGCCGGTGGGCTCAGTTATGGCTTTCTATTTGATGTGGATCTCTCTAGAGAGGAGAAGTGGGTCATGAACCGAAGGCTGTCCGTCCTCGTTTTCTCGGCGCTCTGCCTGTCCGCAGCACTCCCCGTGGATGCCCAACCCGCCAGCGCGGTCCGCGACACCCTCGGCCGCATGGAGGAAGCAGCGGGAGGCCGGATCGAGGTCACCCTGTCGCCGGAGACGGGCCTGGTCACCTTCCTGACCGTCGATGCGCGCAGCCCGGTGCCCGTGGTCGGCGCCAGGGCGACCAGCCCGGAGGCGATCGCCATGGCTTTCCTGCAGGAGTATGCCGGCGCGTTCGGTTTCCGCAATGCCGGCGATATCGAGAATGATGTCGAGCTTTCGGGACCGTCCTGGCGGGATGATCTCGGGCAGGACCACGTCCGCTTCCGGCAGGTCGTCCGAGGTGTTCCGGTCACCGCCGGAGAGGTCTCGGTCCACCTGCGGGGCTCCGACGTGCTGGCCGTCAACGCCGAGACCCTGCCCGGGCTGGATGGCGTGAACGTCGAGCCCACCTTCTTCGCCAACCAGGCCCTGGACGTGGCCTGGAAGCTGGTCACCTCCCCCCGCATCGGCGTTCAGGACGCCGAGCTCTCCGCGCCCCGGCTCGAGGTCCTCAACCGCGGCCTTCTCGAGCACGGCCGATTCCCCACCCGCCTCGCCTGGTTCATCGAGGCCCGGGCCTTCGGGCTGCGCGAGTACATCTGGGTCGACGCGCAGAGAGGGGTCACGCTGCTCCACTTCAGCCAGCTCACCGACGCGCGCAACCGCTCGATCCACAACGGCAACAGCGGTGCGGCGCTGCCCGGCACCCTGATGCGTGTCGAAGGAGGATCCGCGACCGGCAATGCCGACGCCGACGCGGCCTATACCTTCGCGGGCGACACCTACAACTACTTCCTGGCTCAGCATGGCCGGGACAGCTATAACGGCGCCGGCGCTCCCCTCATCTCCACGATCGCGCACTGCCCCTCGCCGGGCGATTGCCCGTACCAGAACGCCTTCTGGAGCGGCACCCAGATGGTCTATGGCCAGGGCTTTTCGCTGGCCGACGATGTAGACGCCCACGAGCTCACCCACGCCGTGACGGAGTACAGCGCCAATCTCCTTTATTACATGCAGTCCGGCGCGCTGAACGAGTCCTTCTCCGACATGTTCGGCGAGACCGTCGACTTGACCAATACGGGCGGGACCGACACGCCCGCCGTGCGCTGGCAGGTTGGCGAGGATGTCCCGGGCTTCGGTGCTCTCCGCAACATGATGAATCCCGGGGCCTTCGGCCACGCGGGCCGGGTGGGCGATGCCAACTATTACTGCGGCTACGGCGACGGCGGCGGCGTTCACCTCAACAGCGGCGTTCCCAACCACCTCTACGCCCTCATGGTCGACGGTGGCGTGTACAACGGCCAGACCGTCACCGGGATGGGACTGACGAAGGCGGGGAAGATCGCCTACCGCGCCCTCACGGCCTACCTGCTCTCCGGCTCGTCCTTCGCAGATGCCGCCAACGCATTCAAGCGTAGCTGCAACGACTTGGTGGGCGGCCCGGCCGGGATCACGGTGAGCGACTGCCAGGAGGTGACCGATGCCGTGGCCGCGGTGCAGATGGCCCAGGCCACACCGTGCGCTGGGGGTACCGCGGGCCAGTACCCGGCACTCTGCCCGGCCGGCCAGAGGCCAGCCAACGTCTTCTTCGACAACTTCGAGTCCGGCGCCGCCAACACGAACTGGCTGGTGCAATCGACCGCCGCGCACGCTTGGTTCCTCGACGGCACCATGCCGTTCAGCAGCAGCGGGATCTGGCACTTGTCAGGCTGGAACTTCGACTTCGCCAACGACTCCCGGGCGTTCATGGCCAACAGCGTCGTCATCCCCAGCAACGCGAAGATGCAGTTCAACCACTTCTGGGACTTCGAGCCGCCCAACTGGGATGGCGGAGTGGTCGAGTACAGCCTCAACGGGGGCACGAGCTGGGTCGACGCACTGGCCCTCTACTCGGCCGGGTCCAACTACTCGGGCTCCATCGCCTCCGGCTACGGCAATCCCATCGCCAACCGCACCGCCTACGTGGGGACCAGCCGCGGATACACCGGCACCCAGCTCAACCTGGCGAGCCTGGCCGGCCAGAACAATGTGAAGTTCCGGTTCCGGATGGGCACGGACAACGACTTCGGCTGGTGGGGCTGGGACGTGGACGACGTCCGCATCTACACCTGCGCGAGCTGCACTTTCTCGCTGCCCGTCGCCCAGGGCTTCGTCGCAGCGGGCGGCGGTTCGGGGACGGCAGCCTTGACTACCCAGGAAGGCTGCACCTGGGCGGCCTCCTCGAGCGCCGCTTGGCTCACGGTCACTCCCAGCCTGCCCGGCAGCGGGAACGTGGGCTATACCGCCGCTGCGAACGCGACCGGCGTCCCGCGCAGCGCCACCCTGACCCTCGGGGGGCAGACGTTCACGGTCTTCCAGGGAGCCCAGACCGATTACTTCACCGTGACGCCCTGCCGGGTCTTCGACACGCGCACTACCACGCCCCTGGCCTCGGGCGGAACCCGCGTCTTCAGCATCGCGGGTTCCTGCGGGATCCCCACGACGGCCAAGGCGGTCTCGGCCAACCTCACGGCCGTGTCGCCCACGGGCCTGGGGTCCATCACCATCTTCCCGGGCGGTTTGAGCCTGCCCAATACCAGCTCGATCAGCTTCGTGACCGGCAAGAACCAGGCGAACAACGCGGTCCTGGTCCTGGCGCCGGACGGCACCGGAACGATCAAGGGCTTTGCGACCGTATCCGGCGGCGGCAACGTCCACCTGCTCCTGGACGTGAGCGGTTACTTCCAGTAGGCGCGGAGCAGGGCACAGACGGTCTTGGCGTCGTGGATCTCGCCGCGGGCTGCCTTGTCCACGGCCTCTTTGAGGGGGATACGCTCGAGCTCGAGCACCTCGTCCTCGTCGAGGCCCTGGCGGGTCTCTTCGAGACCCTTGGCGAGGAAGAGCCAGATCTTCTCGTCACAGAAGCCGGGGGTGGTCCAGATCCAGCCCAGGGGCTCCAGCTCGGACGGACGGAAGCCGGTCTCCTCCTCGGTCTCACGGACCGCGCAGGCCTCCGGCTTCTCGTCCTTCTCCAGCTTGCCCGCGGGGATCTCCAGGAGCCAGCCGCCCGTGGCATAGCGGTACTGGCGGACCATCAGCACCTCATCCCCGATCACCGGGACCACTGCCACGGCCCCCTGATGATGGACAAGCTCCATGTCCATCACCTTGCCGTTGGGCAGGCGGACCTTGTCCACGGCGACGTGGATGGTCCGCCCCGGGTAGATCTCGCGGGTTTCGAGTCGCTCCCCGGTTTTACGCTTCAATCGATCCTCGCGCCCGTGCCCTTGAGCTGGAGGATGCGGAAGGGGCCGTCGCCTACCGAGGCAGAGTTGAAGGTCTCCCCGCGCTCCTCGGCCAGGTGCTCCAGCCAGCCGATGTACTGCTCTTTGGTCATCGGGATGGCTTCGATCGTACCCTCGGCCACGGCGAGCTTGCCCTTCGAGGTCACGGGGAAGACCATCACGCCGTCGTCCACCTTGACCTTGAGCGACTCCTTGCCGTCCTCGCCGGCCAGCTCCATCCAGCAGCCCGCCATGGGGCAGACGTCGAGGACCTTGCCTTCGATGCGGACCGTCTTGCCTACGTAGGCATCGGGGTCCGCGAGGATCTTCGAGATCGGGGTGGCCTCGGCAACCTTCACGCCGCTGCCGAAGCTCTCACCGGCGTAAACCCCCGCCGCAGCGGCGACCAGGATCAGGCCCAAACACAGTACGCGTCGAATCATGGTCTCTCCTCAATTGGCTCCGGCCGTGGGCAGGAGCTGGGTCTCCTGGAAGCCGGCCGGGATCTCGAACGAGGCGGCGGCCACGTTGGCGTTGGCGTCGAGCTCCGTGACTTCCATGGTGCTGCGGGTCGTGGCCGCCTTACCCTTCTTCTGGGTGGTGGTGCTGACCGTCACCGTCTTCAGGGGGAAGCCCTTGGCCTTGTCCGCCTCGGCGGCGATGAGCTTGTCGAACTGCGCGTTGCCCGTGCGCGGCGGATCGGAGCGCAGCCAGACGCCGAGGGCGATGTCCTGCAGCTTCTCGGTGGCCCAGATGTCCTGCTCGGTCACCACGTTGGCCTCGTTGCCCATGCCGAGCACCTTGACCTTCATGGTGTAGCTGGTGCGGTAGCGGGTGTGGCGGGTGGGCAGGCCCGCGACCGTGCCGCCGTCCTCGTCCAGGAGCTTCTCGACCTTGGGGTCCGAGAACTCCATCTTCAGCAGCGGCCCCATGCCCTGCATCACCGATCCCACCATGCCGAGCATGCCTTGCAGGTCCCACTCGGCGTAGGTCTTCTCCTCAGGATCGACCAGGTAGATGGTCTTGCCGCCGTCCTTGGTGATCAGGTAGGCGCCCGACTTGGCGATGGGGTTGGCGCTCTCCTCGAATTCCACCTTGGCCTGGTCGCCGGAGACCCAGCCCTCGACCTCGATGTTGGTGGGGTTCTTGGGATCGTCAGTCTTGGTGACCGCCTTGTAGTGGATGCCCGCGAAAGCAGGCAGAGACATCAGGGTCAGGGTCAGGGTCAGAAAAAGGCTTAGCCGCTTCATTGTGAGTACCTCCATGGTGGGGGGATTCTACACGTGGTTCAGCAGCATCAGCTCCTGCGGGTGGGGCTCCAGGTAGACCTGGTCGCGCAGGTAGTCGACCTCGAGGCGCCGTGTGTGGTGGCGGATCAGCGTGACCGGCACGATCAGGGGGAGCTGAGCCGCGCGATAGCGTTCGATGGACTCGATCAGCTCGCGGCGGTCGCCGTCGTCGATCCGGTCGGTCACGAAGCCCGCCAGGTGGAAGAGGACGTTGGTGTGCCCACGGCGGGTGGGCGGGCGGCGCATCACCTCGGTCATGCCGGCCAGGTAGGTTTGGGCAAGCTCGTGGGGGCCGTCTTTCTTGCCCGATTCCCCCAGCAGACGGCCCAGACGGCGCATGCCGGCCTGGTTGCGGGCCATGAGGAGGAACTTGTGGCGCTCGTGGAAGCGCATCAGCGCGGCGCGGGTCCAGCCCTCCTCCTCCGCCTCCATCCAGCGGCCGCGGACGAAGATCCGGGTGACGAAGTTCTCGCGCAGGAGCGGATCGTTGAGCCGGCCCTCCTCCTCCACCGGCAGGTCGGGCCAGCGGCGCAGCAGGACGTCGGCGAACAGGCCGCGCGCGTCCTTGACCGGAGCGCCCCGCTCGGGCGGGTAGAGCTTCACCCGCTCCATGCCGCAGCTCGGGGAGTCCTTCTTGAGGATGTAGCCGGCCAGCCGCTCCCCGAACAGCTCTCCGACGCGGCGCTCCGAATAGACCTGCATGGCTTCCGTATGGTCGGCCCCGGTTTCGGGGGTGACCATGCGCGTGTTCCCTCCGATGCGGACTAGGCGCATGGCCGGCCTGGGGGTGCCGAGGCCGATTTCGACCTCGGGACAGACAGGCACCCACTCCACGTACTGTCCGAGCACGCCGGTCAGGAAGGGGTCCCTCTTGTGGCCGCCGTTGTAGCGGACCTCTTCGCCCAGGAGACAGGCCGAGACTCCGATGCGCAAGCTCATGGGCCTAGTCTATGAGGAATACCCGCCCTCCCGGCAGCGCTTTCTATGCTGGCATGATGGACCCCAAGAGCGAACGCCTGCAACAGGTCATGAAGCTCCTCGCCGACGAGGTGCGGGAGCGCCTGGAGCGCCATCCTCTCGGCCATCTCGTGGCCGGCCGGGGCGACCGGCTGGATGTGTGCCTGGCCGTGCCCACCGCCCTCCGCGAGGGGACGATCGAGCGCGCCGGCCTGGCAGCCGAGGAGTCGGTGCAGAGCGCCATCCAGTCCCTGGTCGCCCACAGCGCCCGGTTCCAGCCCGGCCGCGTCTTCTGCCTCCGTTGCCAGAGCGCCTCATGCGAGCACTCGGCTCCTACAAGCAACCGGCAGGTGTTCACCGGCTACGGCGGCACCGGCGCGCCCCGCTTCCAGGACATGGCCCAGTGGCTCCTGCAGCGCCGGGACCCGCGGATCGACCTCCTCTACCGCGAGCCGCCGCAGCTCGTGGCGACCGTGACTTCCGGCGACGAGATGACGAGCGAGCTGCTACCCGCCTTCCTGCAGCAGGAGTCCGGCTACCGGCTCCATGGCCAAGTGGCGGTGGGCTGGTATCCCGCGCCCGATCCCAAGCTCCCGGGACGCCAGCCCCTGGCCGTGTCCTTCCAGGTGATCTCGTCCCGGGCGCGCGGCGGCAGGCGGCGGTTCGGGCTGAACGTGATCGGGATCGGACCGGGCGGTGAGCCGCTCGAGCACCTTTACGACCGGATGGGCGAAGTCCCCTGGTCGGGCTCGGTGCGCTGGGCGCAGACCGTGCTCGGCAGCATCGAGCATCAGCTCGACCGCGCCCCCCGCACGCCTCCCAAGGTGGTGGACCAGCGCATCGAGGGGCTGGTCACTGCCCTTGCCCGGCGGCTGGAGAAGGGCTGGCGCGGCGAGGAGCGGCGCACCCAGCATGCCAAGGTCCGCCACCGCGAGGGCGACCGGCCGACCCGCATGGCCCTCGCCGACTTCGCCCGGGCCACTCCCGAGGATCTGCTGTTCGACACCCGCCGTGACACCCTGGTGGTGGTGGGCGACCGGGGCCGCGCCCATGTTTTCAGCCGCGAGGGCAAGCTGGTGACATCGATCCGCTACAACCCGGCGGTCATCGAGAAGCGCAGGCAGAACGGGATGTGGCGGCCGGCGGCCAAGGAGGAGGTCGAGGCGATCTCTACCCTCCTGTCAGCAGCGGGTAGGGATTGATCGCCTCTCCGCCCATCGGGTAGATGCCATAGTGCAGGTGGGGCGGCGTGCCGGCGG
Source organism: uncultured Holophagales bacterium (assembly GCA_963741305.1). Taxonomy (GTDB): domain Bacteria; phylum Acidobacteriota; class Thermoanaerobaculia; order Multivoradales; family UBA5704; genus DATMER01. Next base: position 3,828,239 of record CAVUHL010000003.1, read on the forward strand.
CGTTGCCGCTGTTCCCCACGTAGCCAAGCACCTGCCCCGCTTCGACCCAGTCCCCCACGTCCGGCAGGTCCCAGGCTTCCAGATGGGCGTAGTAGTGGTGCTGGCCGCCCGGCCCGGTAACGGTGATGACCCGGCCTCCCAGGCGGTTCCAGCCACGGCGCGACACGAAGCCGTGGGTCGCCGAGAGCACCTGCGTGTTGCGCGGGGCGAAGATGTCGATCCCCTGGTGCTTGCGGCCTTCGCTACGGGCGGCTCCCCAGGTGTCCCGCAGGTTCTCGGGCGGCACGCCTTCCACCGGCACGGGGAGGACCGTGGGCATGGGCTCCCGCAGCAGGCGGACGAAGCGCACCGCGTTCTCCAGATAGGGGCGGAACCACCAGGCGAGCACCGCCAGGATGGCGAGGAAGATCAGCCAGCGGAGCACGGTTCGTATGCGCGTTTGGACCTCCCTACCCAGCGGGTAGACTCCTCTACCCGTTCGTTTGAACCTCTCTACCCAATGGGTAGACCCCTCTACCCACTCGTTTGGCTCTTCCTACCCAGTGGGTAGACTGCTCTAACCACCCATTTGGACCTCTCTACCCAGTGGGTAGACTGCTCTATCAGCTCGTTTGGACCTCGCCACCCAACGGGTAGACCCCTCTACCCACTCGTTTGGACCTCTCTACCCAGTGGGTAGACCCCCTCTACCCGCTCGTTTGACCGTTCAGTCATCCTACCCGCCTCGGCGAATGCAACGGGCGTTCCGTGCCCTCCGGCCCCTCACCCCCAGCCCCTCTCCCACCGCACACCCGGACCCCCGGGAGAGGGGAGCGCGCGAGATCCACCGGCATCTCCTCATGTGGCTGTCCAGAGAAGATCCGGTCATGGCCGGAGCCACATTCGGGAAGAACGTCCGGGCAGTCACTCCCCCCTCTCCCGGGGGTCCGGGTGTGCGGTGGGAGAGGGGCCGGGGGTGAGGGGCCGGGACTTGCTATGCTGCCCCCGATGCGCGTTCTCCTCTCGCTCTTCCTCCTCGCCGTCGCCGGCCGCTTCGGCGAAGTCGAGGTGACTCTGAAGCCGGTAGGCAACGGTCCCAAGGAGGGGATCGGCAGCGGCATCATCGAGGCGCCGCCCGAGCGGGTCTTCCGGGCGCTGATGGACCTCGACCACTGGGACGAGTTCATGCCCTTCGTGGAGGAATCGGACGCCAGGCCGCAGCCCGACGGCTCGGTGCTCAGCTCCCAGCGCCTCGGCCTTCCTCCCATGATCGGCGAGCGGCACCTCCGCATCCGCGTGACCGGCCAGGCAGGGCGGAAGGTGGAATGGAGCTACATTCCCGGCTCGGGCAACGTCAAAGCCCAACGGGGTTCCTGGACCCTCGAAACGGCCAGTGAGGGAAAAACGCGGGCCACCCTGCGGATCCTCACCGATCCTGGCGGGTCGGCTCCGGACTGGGCCATGGACCGGGCGACGGGCAAGTCCCTGGTCTGGATCTTCGACGGCCTGCGCCAGCAGGTACGCCGGCCCCGATACGACGCCGCTGGGCTATAATTCTCCCGTTTTCGGGGAGCGTTATGAACCAGAATGAAGTCTGGGCTTTAGAAGCCCATCTGGGTGGAGAGCTGCACCGCCGCTCGGCGGAGCTGACGCGTCTCTGGCTGGACCGGCTCACGGCCAGGCTGGACGTCCATCCGCGCCGCATCTTCCCCTCCGACACCCTCCTGAACGACATGCCGGAGGTGCTGAGGGCGGTTTCGGACTACCTGTGCTCCGGCGGCGACATCGGCGCCGAGCAGATCGTGCGCGACGAGATGACCAAGCTCGCCCGGCTCCGCCGCGAGCAGGGCTATGACATCGACGAGATCCTCGCCGAGTTCGAGATCCTGGGGAACATCCTCTACAACGCCTTGCGCGAGGAGGCGAGGAAGTACGGACGCAAGGTGAGCCCCGATTACGCGGTCGAGGTCGGCGAGCGCCTCTACCGGGCGCTGATGGTGATCACCACGATCACCGCGACCACCTTCCGCGAGGAAGGCTTTCAGGACCGGCGGGAGCGGGCCCGCCTGCTGGGCAGCTTCGGGCGCGATCTGGCCCATGAGCTGCGCAACCGCCTCAGCACGGCCGAGACCGCCCTTCACCTGCTCGACCAGGAGGATCTCGACGGCCCGACCCGCGAGAGGGTCCTCCTGGCGCTGCGCAGGACCGTGAAGCGGATCGAGGGGGTGGCCGATGACGTGCACGCCCTCGCGATCGCCCAGGGGAGCGAGGAGACGGCTCAGGGGCGGCGCCTCGCACTGCGCGCGCTCTTCGAAGAGACCGTGTCCGAGCTGCGCGGCATGGCCGAAGAGAGAGGCGTCCGCATCGAGGCCCAGGAGACCGTGCCCGACGTCCAGGTCGATGCCACCCGCGTCGAGCTGGCGCTCATCAACCTGATCGGCAACGCCATCAAATACTCCGACCCGGCCAAGAGCGACCGCTGGGTACGCGTCTCGGTCCAGCGCGACGACCGCTACTGGCGCATCTCGGTCGAGGACAACGGTGTCGGTATCCCGGATGGGATGCAGCAGCGGGTCTTCGAGCAGTTCGTGCGCGCCCATCCAGGGGTCGCCGAAGGCAGCGGCCTGGGCCTGTCCATCGCCCGCGAGGCCGTCGAGCAGATGGGCGGCCGCATCTGGCTGGAGAGCCAGACCGGCGTCGGCACCACCTTCGCCTTCACCGTCCTCGATCCTCCCGAAGCCCGCGGGTAGTGCTGCGGGTCGTCCTCCTCGGCGCAAGCAACCTGAAGATCGGCTTCCCGCGGGTCCTTGCGCACCTGCGGAGAGGCCCGGTCGAGGTCCTGGCGGCCCTGGGGCACGGCCGCTCCTACGGCACATGGAGCCGGCTGGCCTGGGTGCGCCTGCTCCCCGGCATTGTCCAATGCGGTCTCTGGGAGGAGCTCGAGCGGCGCCGCCGATTGCCGACCGTGGCGCTGGTCACGGACGTGGGCAACGACCTCCTCTACGGCGCGCCGGTCCCGGCGATCGCCGGCTGGGTCGGAACCTGCCTGGAGCGCCTGGCGCAGCAGGAGGCGGAGATCATCATCGGCCTGCTTCCGCTCTCTGCTCTTGAGAAAGTATCGCCGGTCCGCTATCATCTAATAAGACATATCCTTTTTCCTGGACGGAGGGCAGCACCCTGGAGCGCGGTGTTGGATAGCGCAAGGGAGCTGAACGAGAAGTTGCGCAGGCTGGGCCTGGAACATGGCGCCCGGCTGGTGGAGCCCTCGCCGTCCTGGTACGGGATGGACCCGATTCACGTGCGCCGGAGTATGAGAAGCCAGGCCTGGAACCAGATCCTCGACCACCCGCTGCTGCCCCGCGAGGGCGAGCTGGCGGGAGGTGGACGGCTTCCCCTCTTCGGCTCCGCGGAGCTGCGGCTCTTCGGTGTGCCGCTCCGCAACCCGCAACCTGTCTGCCGTTTCAAGGATGGAAGCACCGTTGCACTCTACTAGCCTTCTCCGACGCGTCCTCCGGTACACCCTTCTCCTGCTCGTCAGCACCCTGGTGGTCCTGCCGCTGGTCAGCGGCGAGGCCCGGTTCCTCCTGCGCTCCGCGTATGAAGAGGCGCGCATCCTGCTCGGCCGCCGTCCGCTCAAGGAGCTGATCGCGGACACTGCCACGGCCGCGGACCGCCGGTCCCAGTTCGAGTTGGTGCTGGCTGCGCGCGCCTTTGCCGCCGAGCGCCTGGGCCTGAAGGCCGGGGACACCTACACCACTTTCTCGGACCTCGGCGAGGCCACGACGCTGGTGCATGTGCTCTCCGCCAGCCCCAAGGACAAGCTGGCCGGTTATCAGTGGTCGTACCCGGTGGTCGGCGCGGTCCCTTACAAGGGCTTCTTCGACGAGGAAGCGGCAAAGGCCGAGATGCGGCGGCTGGAGAGGATGGGGTTCGACACCTATCTGCGGCCGGCGGGGGCCTTCTCCACCCTGGGCTGGTTCAACGATCCGCTGCTCTCCACGGCCCTGAACGAGGACCCGGTGGAGCTGGTCGTAACCGTGATCCACGAGATCGCGCACAACACGCTCTGGGTGCCCGGGGACGTGCGGTTCAACGAGAGCTACGCCAACTTCGTGGGCTTCCGCGGGGCGGAGCTGTTCTTCGCCAGCCGGGGGAACGGCGAGGCGGTGCGGCGCTGCAGGGCCATGTGGCGGGACGAGAAGCGCCTTGGGGAGTTCTACACGGAGCTGGAGGGTGACCTGCTGAGCCTGTATGGATCGGGGCTCGCCCGCCCCGAGCTCGAGCGGCGGCGGGCGGCGGTCTTCGCCCGCGCCCGGGGCACGCTGCGCTCCCTCGAACTGGAGGTCTACGACGGCGCCCGCATCGCCCGCACGCCCATCAACAATGCCCGGGTGATCGCGAAGCGGATCTACCTCACCGGCCTGGACGAGCTCGACAAGGTCTACGAGGCCCAGCGCGGCGACCTGCGGGCCGGCATCCGCGAGATCGAGCGCTCGCTCAAGAGCAACCCGGCCCTGCCGCCGATGGAAGTGCTGGCGGTCGTGGCGCGGTCGGCGGCCAGGGGTTAGCCGGAACAATTTCTGTGTAGGGGCACCCCTTGTGGGTGCCCTTCCGGAGGGCGGCCACAAGGGCCGCCCCTACATCGACGCATCCTGCACGATCTCCCAGCCGTCCGGGGTCCGGCGGAAGACGATCAGGGTGAGCCCGCTCGCCGGCTCCTTGTCAGGATAGGAAAGCTCCCACCGGGCCGCCACGGACACGCCGTGCACCCGGCTCGGTTTGGCTCCCCCCACCAGCGTGAACTCGGTCCCAACGGCCGGGCGCATCTCGATCGGCTCCAGGCGGAGCTTCCCCATGGCCTTGCTGTCCGGATACCGCTTCCGGTAGCGCTCCAGCACCTCGTTGCGCCCCCGCGTGAGCCCCGTGGGTGAGAGAAAGGCCGCGTCCTCCGCATAAGAGGCCGTGAACACGTCCAGGTCGCCGCGGTTCCAAGCCTCCACCTGAGTCTCGATGAGCTTGCGGACCTCCTCCAGGGCCCTCGCCGTCCCCTTCTGCTCGCCGAGCCGGTCCCAGAGGCCCGGGCCGTAGGTGCCCACGTACCGGTGGGGCTCGGAGAAGGCCGGGTCCGCCAGCACCTCGTCCGCGGTAGCAAAGCGATAACCGCGCTGCTCCAGCCAGGTGAAGAGCCGGTCCCACTGGGCCGCGCCCACGTCCGTGCCATGAAGGAGGAGGATCTGGGCCACCGGGCGCTCGAAGAGCTTGTCCCCCGTCTCCTCGTGATGGCGGATGTCCAGGTGGAGCGACTCGTGGTACTCCTCCGCGACCCGCGCCATCGCCGCCTTGTCCCCTTTCCGCCGTGCCACGACCCAGGGCTTCTCGAAGGACCAGTCCTGGTTGTCCAGGGTTACCGGCACGGTCTTCTGCCCCGACTCGGCCAAGTAGGCGCGCATCGCGTCGAGCTTGGCCTCGGTGTTCCCCTCGCGCAGGAAGGGGAAGCGGAAGAAGCGGACCTTGCCGCCCGCCAGCTTGGCGATCTCCTGGCGGGCCGTCTCGGCGTCGGCGATGTACTCCTTGGGGGCAGTCCGCGTGTAGTTCATGTGATGCAGCGTGTGATTCCCCAGCTCGTGGCCCGCCTCCATCCAAAGACGGAGGAGGCCGCGGTCCGCCGGGCTCAGCACGTGGTCCCAGGTGACGAAGGCGATGGCCGGCACCTTGTGCTTGCGCAGGACGTCGAGCATCTCGCGCGTGATCCTCTCGCGCTCCGCCGGGTCGGAATGAAGCCGGGTGGCCGAGATCGGGAGGTCATCGATCGTCACGAGCAGCGGCCGGCCGGCCGGCTGCTGGGCGTGCGCGGCTGCACCGAGCGCGAGGAGAAGCAGAGCGGTCTTGATCTTCCTCATGGCACCGATGCTATCCCAGCCACTTCCTTCATCCTTTCAGAGAATGACATTTCGGACCCGCTTTACGTCTCTAGCCAGGGTAAATCTTCACAAGGAGACGATATGAGTGGAGACACCCTGTTCGAGTGGTCGCGTCAGTGGCAGCAGCAAGGGCGGAGGGAGGGGACGGTGGAGCTCCTCCTCCGGCAGGCGGAGAGGAAGTTCGGCCCGCTCCCCGTCCGGGACCGGGCGAGGATCGAGCTGGCCGACGCGGAACGGCTCCTCTGCTGGGGAGAGCGCCTGGTCGGCGCCCGCTCCCTGGATGAGGTGTTCCGGGGATGAGAGCAAAAGCGTGTGGTACCTTGGTCCCGTCATGGAATACGACGCGGAAAAGCCGTTCCGCATCCCGGCGGAGGCTCGGGACTTCGAAGGTTTCAGGCGATGGGCAAGATCCGAGAACTTTCCCGAGCGCGGGCGGATCGACTATATCGGCGGCAACCTCGAGGTGGACATGAGCCCCGAGGATCTCCACAAACACGGGCTCGTGAAAACCACGATCGCGGCGGTCCTGTTCGACAGGATTGCGTTGCGGAAGCTGGGGGATGTCTACATCGATCGAGCCCGTGTCAGTTCGCCCGATGCCGATCTCTCTGCCGAGCCTGACGTCGTCGTCGTCCTCTGGGAATCGCTCGACCAGGGCCGCGTGCGGGAGATCCCCCGGAAGGTGAACCGTCCGGAAAGCTATATCGAATTGAAGGGGGCTGCCGATCTCGTCGTCGAGGTGATCAGCGACGGCTCGGTCAGCAAGGACCGGACCCTCCTGCCGCCCAAGTATGCGGCTGCGGGCGTGCCGGAGCTCTGGCTGACGGACGTACGCGAGGAGCTCCGGTTCGAGGTCCACGTCCTGGAGCCGGAGGGCTACAGGGTCCTTGCGCCGGACGCGGATGGTTGGATCTCCTCTCCCCTGATCGGGCCGGTCCGGCTGCGCCGCGAGCGCATCCGGACCGACCGCTGGAGCTACCGGCTCGACGTGGGCGAGGAATAGAGGGCGCCCTCCAGCGTCTTCAGCAGCCCCGCCTCCTCTCCACTCCCCTCCTCGACCGCAAGGACCCGGCCCTCCCGGTCGAGGAGGATCTTCGTGGGGAAACGCCAGACCCGGAAACCCTGCCGGATGACGTCCTCGACGCTGGCTGCCGTGGCGTGCAGCCAGGGAAGCCCCGTCTCCGCCACGAACTTGCGCTGGTCCTGCAGCTTGTCGCCCCAGTCCATGCCTACGATCTCCAACCCCTGGCCGCGGTAGGCCTCGTAGGCCTGCCGGAGGCTGGGCATCTCCTCCACGCAACCGCCGCACCAGGCCCCCCAGAAGTCCAGGAGCACCACCTTGCCCCGCAGCTCCGACAGCCTTCGCGGCCGCCCTTCCAGATCGGTGAGCTCGAAATCCGGCACCTGGCTCCCGGGGCGCAGGTCGAAGCGCCGGTGCTCCGCCGGGGCATGGGTCCTGAGCACGACCCGGCCGGCAGCGGGATCGACGCTCTTCGTGGATAGATAGAGGTCTCCCAGGCGGAAGATGACCGGCACGGTCTGCTCCAGGGGTAGGTCGGTCTCCCCCGACACGAGCGACCGCTCGATCCTGCCGTCCCCATCGAGGTCCATGCCCAGCTCTCCCTGCAGGTTCACATCGGCGGTATCCCGGCTGAGCTGGTATCTCACCTTCACCTCGCGGCCTTCGACCGCGACGGTCCCCTGCACGAAGACGCTCGAGGAGCGCGAGAGGCGCCGCTCCTCCGGCTCCGTGTTCATCTCGGGGTACCAGGCCAGCAGGACGGGTAGGGTGGGGAGGCTCCCACCGGTCACGGGGAACCGGAGGAGCACCGTGCCCCCTTTTTCGGGCATCCCGGGGAGGGGCTCGAAAGCGAAGCGCTCCTCGGCCGAGATCCTGCCGTCGAGGTCCACGTCGGCGTAAAGGAAGGGCTCCGCCCCGGGCGGCTCGACGAGGACCAGCAACGCCTCTTTTTCGACGCGCCGGAGCAGCCGCATCCTGCCGGCGAAGGCTTTCTCCCCCGGCGCAGGGGGGACCGGCAGCGCATCGAGCAACTCCGGGGTGGCGGGCTCCAGCTTCTGCGAGATGCCCCCGCCTCTCTCGACGGAGGGCTCGGGCTCCAGACGGCCCACGTACTCGACCGGCGGCTTGCGCGAGACCACCTCCTCCACGGTCGCCAGGAGGCTCTCCTTCTTGAGCGGCGGCTGGCCCGGATCGCCCACCGAGACGATCCGTCCCTCGCGGTCGACGAGGATGTGGGTCGGGAAGCTGGTGACTCCGAACCTCTTCAGGATGATGTCCTGGACGCTGGCCGAGGTGGCATGCATCCAGGGCAGGTCCAGCTCGGCCACGGACTCCTTGTGCGTCTCCAGGTCGTCGTCGACGTCCATGCCCAGGATCACGAAGCCGCGCCCGCCGAGGTCCTGCTGGATCTTGCGGAGCACGGGCATCTCCATGACGCAGGGCGCGCACCAGGTGCTCCAGAAGTCGAGCAGCACGACCTTGCCCCGCAGCTCGGAGAACCGGCGCTGCCGGCCCTCCAGGTCGGTGAACTCGAAGTCCGCGAGCTCGGTGCCGGGGCGCAGGTCGAACTGCTTGTAGTCCGAGGCCGGATGGGTCCTCACCACCACGCGCCCCGCGGCGGGATCGATCCTGGCAGTGGAGAGATAGGTGTCCCGGTGCCGGAAGATCGGGGGGCCGTCGCCGATGTCGCTCTTGAGCTCGCCCGCGGTGAGCCCCCTGTCGAAGACGCCGTCCTCGTCCAGGTCCATGCCGATCTCGCCTTTCAGGCTCATCAGGCCGGTCCTGGGATCGACGGGATAGCGGACCAGCATCTCCATCATGCCGAGCTGGATCGGCCCCTCCACGCTGGCGGTCCGCGAATAGTTCATCAGGCGGGCCTCGTCCCCCTCTGGAGGAGGAACCGGGATGGGGCGCAGCGTCACGGGAAAGGGCCGCCCCGGCGGTTGGATTGGAGGGACCTCGAGGAGCACCTCTCCCAGCGGGAACCGCTCTCCGGCGGTCAGCTTGCCGTCGAGGTCTCCATCGGCGTAGAGGTAGGGCTCGCCCTGCTGCGGCTCCACCAGGACCACCCGCAGCTCGGGATGGTCGGGGGTGAGGCGGAAGCTCCCCGAGTAGACTCGGTCCTCCGTGGCTGGCGGAGCTGGCAGCTCGGCCCGCTGAACGGGAGCGAGGTCGAACACCATGAACGGGGGGCCGGGGACCGGGTCGGCCTTGAGCTCGCTCACGTACTCCGAAGCCAGGACGGGCAGGTTCTCTTCGATCGTCTTCAGAAGGCCTTCCCCGATCAGAGGCGGCTGGCCGGGATCGCCCGCGGATATGACGCGGCCCTCGCGGTCGAGGAGGATCTTGGTTGGATAGCCGCGGACGCGGAAGCCGTCCTTGATCACGTCCTCGACGCTGTCGGCCGTGGCATGGAGCCAGGGCACGTCCTGCTCGGCCACGAAGGCCTGGAGCTTGGCCAGCTCGTCGCGCGCGTCCATGCCCAGGATGACGAAGCCCAGGTCGCGGTAGGCCGCGAAAGCCTTGCGCAGATCGGGAAGCTCCTGGCGGCAGGGGATGCACCAGGTGCCCCAGAAGTCGAGCAGCACGAGCTTGCCGCGCAGCTCGGAGAGCCGGCGCGGCTGGCCGTCCACGTCGGTGTAGGAGAAGTCCGGAACCGTGCTCCCCGGGCGCAGGTCGAAGCCTCCGATGTCCGATGCCGGATGGATGCGTAGCTCGGCGAGGCCGGCCGCGGCATCGACCCGGGTGGTCGAAATAGCCATTCCGGCCAGCGGAAATACCACTCCCTGCCCCTTGTCCCGGCCTGTCTCTCCCGCCGAGAGCCCCGTTGCAATCTCGCCGTCGCCGTCGAGGTCCATGCCGAGCGTGCCCTTTTTCAGCTCGACCCTGCCGGTGAACGCGTATATGGGGTAGCGCACCAGGACCTCCCGGCCCGCCACCTCGATGGTCCCCCGCAGGTAGAAGGAATCCGTCCGCAGGAGGCCGCGCGAGCCGTCTTTTCCGGCAGGGGCGGGGCTCAACACGACAGGGTAGTACGGCAGGCCGGCCGTGTTGACATGGAACCGGAGGAGCACGGCCGGGCCCTCGACTCCCGGGACCTCGCCGAAGGCGAACCGCTCCCTGGAGGACAGGATGCCGTCGAGGTCGGCATCCACGTAGAGGAAGGGCTCGCCCTCCGCGGGCTCCACCAGGACGACCCGTGCATCCAGGTCCGTCTCTTCCAACACCTCCAGGATGCCCGCGAAGGCCCGGTCTCCGGGCTGCGACGGCAGGCCGGCCAGGTGCTCCGCAGTGGCGGGCTCGAGCTGGAACGGCCAGAAGGAGGAGAGGTCGGGCACCGGCTCGCCCTTCAGCCGGCTCACGTACTGTCCCGACAGCCCGGATGGCAGGACGAGGGTCAACACCAGGAACAGGAGGGTTCGCATGGGACTATTCTAAGCCCCGCCCGTATTGATATAAGGACAGTCCCCATGACTAGCGATTCTCAGTATGACGTCATCGTCATCGGCGGCGGCCCCGCCGGAGCCACCGCGGGGCTGACCCTTGCCCGGGAAGGATGGCGCGTCCTGCTCCTGGAGCGGACGGCCTTCCCGCGCTTCCACATCGGCGAATCCTTCCTGCCGCGGAACATGGCCCTGATCCGCGAGCTGGGGCTCGAGCCGGAGCTGCGGAAGATCCCCCAGGTCGAAAAGCGCGGGGCAGAGTTCCTCATGGGGCACGGCAAGGACGAGGGGACGCTCTACTGGTTCACCGATATGTTTACGGGCGGAGAAACCGTCTCCTTCAACATCGAGCGCGCCCCTTTCGACGCCATGCTCCTCGGCGAGGCCCGCAAGGCCGGCGTCGAGGTCCGCGAGCAGTGCGCCGTGAAGAAGATCGTCCGCATGGAGGACGGCCGCGTCGAGGCGGTGACGGATGCCGGCGAGGAAATCTCCGCCCGCTACCTGGTGGATGCCAGCGGCCAGTCGACGCTGATCGGCAAGCACCTGAACATCCGGAAGGTTCTGCCCCACCGCCGGAAAGTCGCCTACTTCGGCCACTTCGAGGACGTGGCCCGGAGGCCGGGTGTCGAAGGCGGCTTCATCGTCATCGTCATGATGGAAGAGGGCTGGTTCTGGTTGATCCCGCTGGACGAGGCGCGGACCAGCATCGGGGTCGTCATGCACGCCGACCAGGCGAAGAAGGTGGGGCTCCCGCCCGAGCAGATGCTCCCCTGGGCCATCGAGCGCTGCCCGGCGGTCAAGCAGAGGATGGCCGACGCGGTCTACCCGGACAGTACTGCCACCGGGAAGTCCGGGTACCATGTGCTCGCCGACTTCAGCTACCGGTGCTCACCCTACGCCGGCCCGGGCTACTTCCTCGTAGGGGACGCGGCGGTCTTCGTCGATCCGATCTTCTCGACCGGCGTCTGCATGGGGATGATGAGCGGCGTCGAGGCCTCCCGGGGCATCTCCGCCCTGCTGCGGGGGACCTCTTCCCCGGAAAAGGTACGGCGGAGCTACATCCGCTTCGTGCACGGAAGCTCGTCGGCCTTCTTCGGGCTGATCGACCGTTACTACCGGCACTCCTTCCGCGAGCTCTTCCTGAGCGACTCGGGCCCCCTGCAGGTGTACGAGGCGTCGCTCGCGCTCCTGGCCGGGTACGTGTTTCCGCGGCCGCCGTTCGCCGTGCGCTGGCGCGTGCAGCTGCTGGACTTCCTCGCCTTCATCAACCGCTTCGTGCCCCTGGGGAAGCGGCGCGAGCGCTTCTCCCTGCTGAAATGAGGATCACGGTCCCGGAGGGGAGCCCCTTCTTCGCGGGCCACTTCCCCGGCCATCCCATCCTCCCGGGCATCGCTCATCTCGCCCTGGTCGCCAAGGCGCTCGGCAATCCACCCCTCGCGGAGGTCCGGGTCCTGAAGCTGCGGAAGCCGGTCCTGCCGGGTGACGTCCTGGATCTCTCTCTGGAGGAGACGGACGGCCTGGTGAGGTTCGAGATCCGGAGGGGCGAGGAGGCGGTGAGCAATGGCACGGTCCGGATCGGGGGGGAAGAAACTGCCGTGGTCGAGGCGCCGCTCTGCGCTTCTCTACCCGAGGGGCTGATCCCCCATGCTCCGCCGGCCCGCCTCGTCCGGACGGCTTCTTTGGCCGTGATCCCCGAGGACAACCCCTTCGTCGAAGCCGGCCGCGCCCCCGCCTTCCTGGGCCTGGAGGCCGGCGCGCAGGCAGCCGCGCTCCTGGAGGCCCTGGCCCGTTCCTCGGGAGAGCCCCGGATCGGCTACGTGGTGGCCATCCGCAACGCCCACTTCCGCACGCCATGGCTGCCCGCGGGCCGGCCGCTGCCGGTTACGGTGAAGCCAGCCGGCAGCGCGCCGCCGCTGTCGATCTACGAGGTGAGTGTCGGGGAAGTGGTGACCGGGCTGGTGAGCACGTACATCGTGCCTACCCCCACAGCTTCCTGAGGCAAAACCACTGGTGCGGGCGGTGGGAGATGGCCCACTGGAGCTCGGTGGCGAGGCGCTGGAGCGCCTGGTCGATCTCCGCCTGCCGAGTACCGTTGCTGCCGACGCGGATCGGCGCGCGCAGCGAGCAGCGGTAGCGCTTGCGGCCCTCCCGGAACACGAAGACCGGCAGGATCGGCACTCCGGCCGCGCGGGCCAGGGCGAACGGACCGACCGGCACCGCATAGGGACGGCCGAACAGCGAGATGTCCGCGGTGCGGCCGCCGGTGCGCGGCCGGTCCCCCTGCAAGGCGACGATCTCGCCGTGGCGCAGGGCGTCGAGCAGGTCCACCCCGAGCTGCGGATCCTCGGCGAAGTGGGTCGTGTAAAGGCCGCCTGCCTTGTTGCGGATCAGCTCGGCCAGGAACTCCTGTGCCCGGGGATCGGTCTCGGCCTCCCGCACCACGTGCACCCGCCGCGTCGCCTGGAAGGATGGCAGCATCGAGCCGCCCACTTCCCAGGCGCCGATGTGGGCCGTCACCAGGATGAACCCCTCGGCCGAGGCGTTCAGCTCGCGCCAGTGCTCCAACCCCTCCACCCCGACCAGGAAGCGCTGATCCGTGGCCAGCCGCTGGTAACGCTCGGTCAGGCACCAGGAGAAGTTCCAGAACGTCTTGTAGATCCGCACCTGGCGCTCCCACCAGCCGCAGGGGCCGAGCACCGCCTCCAGGTTGGAGCCGATCGCCCCGCGGATGTTGCGCAGCGCGGTCGAGAAGAAGGCCACGGCCACCACCATCATCGGGAGCATCAACCAGTAGGGCAGGACCCTCACCCCCCAGCGGTGGAAACGGAACCAGAACACCCCCGTGAAGTACAGGGGGCCGAGGAATCGGCGCACCCAGCCCACCTCCGGGGCATGGGGAGGGACGTGAGGCGTCTCGCGAGTAGCAGCTATGCTCATACTTCTTTTCCGTCTGAACCGGTAGCCTGATTTTCGCTCATCCGGCGGCTCCGAAGCAAGGCCTCCAACGCCGGGAGCACCAGGAAGGTCGCGATCAGGCAGGCCGTGACGCCCACCGCCACCAGCGAACCCGCGTTCCGGAGCCCAGGCACCCGCGAGGAGCCCAGGCTGCCGAAGCCGATCCCGGTCGTCAGGGCGATCAGGATCATGGCCAGGCCGGAGCGCTCGACCGTGCCCCGGATGCCCTCGCCGGGACGCAGCCTCCCACCGTGAACCGCGTGCACTCCGAGGTCGATTCCCGTGCCGAACAGCACCGGCAGGGTCGAGATCGCCAGCACGTCCACGTGCCCGCCGAACGCGCCCCAGAGCCCGAAGCTCCAGACGCAGCCCAGCGCCAACGGCAGCCCGGAGAGGAGCGAATCGCCGATCCGGCCGCCGACCGAGACGATCACGACCAGCGCCACCAGCGCGAACGCCACCGCGCTCGACCGCCGCAGGTCGCCGATCGCCAGCCCCCGCAGCTCGGCGCCGACGCGCGGGATCGAGGCCAGCGCGAGGCCGGGGGATGCCTCTTCCAGGTGCCGGGCCAGCGCCTCGGCGGATTCGGAGTCCGCGCCGCCGAGCGGCACCCGGACGTGGACCGCCACCAGGGTCCCCTCGGGGCCCGTCCGGACCAGCTCGCGCACCCAGCGCGGCCAGGAGGCCGGCGGCGGCGCGCCCGGATCCGTTCCTTGGCCCAGACCGCGCATGGCCGCCAGGGCGGGGGCGAAGGGCTCCAGCCGGAAGCCGGCGGCGGCCAGCTCGCGCTCGAAGCCATCCGCGGCGCGCTCCAGGGGCAGGGCCTTCAGCTCGTCCAGCCGGCGCCGCAGGCGCTCCCCCTCGACGAGCCAGTCGGACGGCGAGGTGATCTCCGCGGAGGGGCCGAGGCGCTCTTCCAGCACCTGGCGCGCCGAGGCCGCCCGGTCCAGCGCCTCTCCGAGGTTCTTTCCTTGAGCAACCACACTGAAGGTGTCGAGCCCCACGGAAAACGTTTCAACCAGGAGCTGCTCCGCCCGCGCCGAGGGGTGGTCGGAGGGCCGCAGCGAGCGCAGGTCGGTGCTCAGCTCCAGCCGGGTCAGGCCCCAGACGGACACGGCCGTCAGCAGCGCCGATCCCAGCAGGACGGCGACCGGCCGCCGCGCCGCGAAGCCGACCGTCGCCCGGAGCACCGGGTGACCCCAGCTCCTCCAGAACAGCGCCTGCCGCTGCAGCCTCACCCCCTTGGGGAAGAGCATGAGCATCGCGGCACCCAGGGTGGCGGTGGTGATCAGGGTGACCAGCACCCCGACCGTCAACACCTGGCCGAGCTCGCGCAGCGGGCGGAAGTGGGCGAGCACCAGGGCACCGAGGCCGGCGGCGGTGGTCAGGGCCGAGGAGACGATCCCCGGACCCGGATCGCGGAAGGTCTCGCGGAGGGCGTCCGCCACGGCCAGCCCATCGAACCGGAGCTGGCGGAAGCGCGCTCCGCCATGGATGCCGTACTCGACGCCCATGCCGATCAGGGCCGCGGCGAAGCCCACGCCTATCACCGTGATGTTGCCCAGCCAGAGCGCGGTGATCGCGGCCGTCCAGACCAGGCCGGCCAGCACGCAGCCCAGGATGACCAGGGGGATGAACCCGCCGCCGAAGCCGATCAGGAGCAGGATGGCCACGCCCGCCGCCGAGCCGGCCGCGGTGCGGCTGAGGTCGGCCCGCAGGATCGTCTCGTCCTGGGCGGCATAGATCGGCCCGCCGACCGCCACCATCTGGAGGGGGGTGTCCAAGGGGGCGTCCGCCACCTCCCGCGCCTTGGCATAGGCCTTCTCCAGGTCGGCGAGCAGCGCCCGTCCGCCCGCCGGATCGATCTCAGCCCGCGACGGGGTGAGGATGACGAGCGCCGCATCCCCCTTCCTCGAGACGAACGCGCCGGTCATCGGATCGACGGGCAGCGCCGACGAGGCGGACCCGATCAGCCCTTCCGAGAGCCCGAGGGGATCCGCGGCGAAGAGCGGCGCGAGCGCCGAGCCGGCCGGGCCGCGCAGGGTCTGCCGCATGAGCGCGACCCGCTCGCGGATGGCGTCGGGCTCCAAGCGCGGCCCGATTTCTTCTTCGACCAGCAAAGGCATGCGCGGGGCGATGAAGCGCAGGAAGAAGCGCTCGTCCTCCTCCGTGATCCCGGCGCGCGCCTCCGCCACCTCGGGGCTCCGGCCCATCTCAGTGGCCAGGACGTCCGCGGCATCGATCAGGACGGACGGGTCTTCGAGCGGCTTCTCGGAGCGGACGACGACGAAGACTTTCTCGAAGCCGCCGAAGGTGCGCAGGAAGAGGCGGTAGTCGTCGGCAGCCGGCGCGCCGTCGGGCAGTAGGGCGGAGAGGTCGGTGTCCACCCGGAAACGGAGAGCGGGGATGACCGCGAGCAGCGTGATGCCCAGGATCACCAGGAGCACGAGCCCTGGGCGGCGGATCACGGGCTCTACGAGGCGTGAAGCCCTCACCCCCGGCCCCTCTCCCGGCCGCACACCCGGACCCCCGGGAGAGGGGAGGGCGCAAGATCCACCTTCGTCTCCACACCTGCTTGTACGAAAAAAAAGCCTGGCGCCCTTTCGGCGGAGCCAAGGATGGAGATGTCGCCGGGGCAGTCACTCCCCCCTCTCCCGGGGGTCCGGGTGTGCGGCCGGGAGAGGGGTCGGGGGTGAGGGCTTTCCCGGAGCATCACCTTGCCCAGCACCTCATGCCGAAGCGCCGGCATCGACGACAAGGGTCTGGCCGGTGATGGCGGAAGCGCCGTCGGAAAGCAGGAAGAGGACGGCGCCCGCCACGCCCGCGGCGCTGACGCCGCCGGGCAGGCATTCGCCGGCCCGCAGCATCCGGACCGCCGCTTCAGGGAGCCCGGCCGTGAGGTCGGTGGGCACGAACCCCGGCACCACCGCGTTGACCCTCACCCCCCGCTTCCCCACCTCGCGCGCCAGCGACCGGGTGAGGCCCAGGATGCCCGCCTTGGACGCGGCATAGGCCGCCTGCCCCGCCACGCCATGCAGCGCGGAGAGGGACGAGACGTTCACGATCGCACCCCGGCGGCGCACCATCATCCCCCGCAGCACCGCGCGGCAGCAGCGGAACAGGCCGCCGAGGTTGACGTCGAGCACCGCATCCCAGTCCTCATCCGAAGTCAGGGCCAGCAGCGACTCCCGCCGGACGCCCGCGTTGTTGACCAGGCCCTCGACCGGCCCCAGGGCCTCCTCCACCTCGGAGAGCAGGTCGTCCGGCCGCGAGCGGTCGCGCAGGTCGAGCTGGAAGGCGCGGGCGCGTCCGCCGGAGGCCTCCTCGATCGCGCGGGCCTCCTCCTCGGAGGAGCTCCAGGTGAAAGCCACGGGGTTGGACGCCCCGGGGTTGGAGGACTGAACCATGAGGGCCTCGACCACGGCCTTGCCGATCCCGCGGCTGCCGCCGGTTACGAGGACCGTGCCCATTTGAGCATCTCCAGCCGGGCGCGGGTCACGGCACCGGCGATCCGGAAGCTGTCCATCAGCGGCCGGTAGTGGCTGGTGGTGCGGCCGTCGGCAAAGCCGAGCCGGACCGGCACCGTGACCACCTTGAAGCCGCGGCGGGCCGCCCGCACCACGACCGCGCTCTCGGCCTCGAAGCGCGCCTCGGGGAAGCCGACCGTGTCGATCAGCTCCCGCGAGTAGATGCGGAAGCCGGTCTGGATGTCGGTCAGGCGCTGCCCCGCGGCGAGCGAGA
The DNA here is from genome assembly GCA_963741305.1 of uncultured Holophagales bacterium. Lineage (GTDB taxonomy): Bacteria > Acidobacteriota > Thermoanaerobaculia > Multivoradales > UBA5704 > DATMER01. The sequence continues at coordinate 3,845,299 of CAVUHL010000003.1, forward strand.
TCGCCTTGGAGGAGAGGCTGTTGCTGAGCCGGCGCACCGTGCTCATCTCGCCGAAGAGATGGTCGCGGATGCCCAGCACCAGGTCGCCCTCGACGCTGATGGCGAGGAGCTTGGGGATCTCCTCGGGCAGGTGCTGGCCGTCGGCGTCCAGGGTGAGCACGGCATCGAAGCCGCGGCCGAAAAGGTCGCGGAAGGCATTCGAGAGAGCCGCGCCCTTGCCCAGGTTGCAGGAGTGGGAGACCACCCGGGCGCCGGCCTTGCGGGCCTCCTCGGCCGTGGCATCGGTCGAGCCGTCGTCCACGACCAGGACCTCCGCCACGTGCTCCAGCGTGCCCCGTACCACGGCCCCCACGGATGGGGCCGCCTGGTAGGCTGGGATCACCGCCGCTATCGTCATGGTGCCTCGAGGACCAGCCAGGACGCGGCACCGCCGGCCGCGACGCTGGTGACGAGGACGGTGGAAGGAGGCGGCAGGGGCGAGCCGTCGTGCGGCACGATGCCCAGCTCGGGGTCGGCCTCTTCGAATCCGAAGGTGGGGCCGAACGGCGCTCCGGCGGCGGCGAGCACCGCGGCGGCCAGGAACCCGCCGCCGTACTCGCCCGTCACCGACTTGGGCGCGAGCACCGGCGGCAGAGGCCTGTCCCCCCAGGCTTCCTTGAGGAGGAGAGCCTCCAACTTGTCGCCTGAGCGCGAGCCCGAGGCTCCGGTCACGATCCGGTCGATCCTCTCCAGGGGGATTCCGGCGCGCTCCAGGGTCCGGCGCAGGGAGCGGGCCAGGCTGGCGTACCCCGTCCCCCAACCCACGACCGGAGCGGTGGGATCGAAGCCGCTCCCCCAGGCCGCGACCCGGGCGAGGGGCGAAGCTCCTCGCCGAGCCTCGAGCAGCAGCATGGTCGCCCCATTGGAGGCGAGGTAGCCGGAGCGGCGGCGGTCCAGCGGGCGGGCGATCTCCGTTCCGTCCGGGCCGCTGTTGCGCGCCAGGGCGCCGAAGCGGTCGAGAAGGGAGTGCAGGAGCGGCGTCATTTCGTCCAGGCCTCCGGCGAGGGCGCGCGGCACCCGGCCGGCAGCCACATCGGCGGCGGCCTGCCCGACGGCCAGGAGCGCTCCGGCCTCCCGCTGGCAGATCGTGACGCTCGGCCCGCGGGCGCGGCAGGCGATGGCGATCTGGGCGGCGGGCGCGTTGGCCACACTCTCCATGAAGAGCATCGGGGAGGCCGAATCCGGCCCCTCCAGGAGGATCTGCTTGAGCAACCCCTCGGAGTAGGAGGCCGGGCCGAAGGCGGTGGAGACCACGACGCCGGTGGCCTCGTCCGGCAGCAGCCCCTCTGCGAAGCCGGCGCCGCGGATCGCCATGCGGGCGGCGGCCACCGCGAACCGCGAGGGCGGGCTCATCCGCCGTGCCTCCCCCGGCGGGACCCACTCGCGCAGCAGCGCGGGATCGACGAGCCAGGCCCTCCGCGGCGCCTGGGCGAGGTGGTAGCCGTCCGAGCGGTCGATCTCGGAAAGCGCGGGAGGCTCGGACGAGGCGAGCGCCCGGCGGAGGCTCTCCGCCCCGGAGCCGTAGGCGCCGACCGTGCCGAGGCCGGTGATGAAGATGCCGGTCAAGCGTTCGTCCAGCGCGAGAAGACGAGGGCGGCGTTCGAGCCGCCAAACGCGAGGCTGGTGGAGACCGCGGCCCGCACGCCGGGCAACGGCAGCGGCCGGTCCAGCACCAGCGAGACCGGCAGATCGGGATCGACGGCAGTTCCCTCCTCGGAGGTGGGCCCGGAACAGGTGGGGACCGGGTGCAGCTCCTCGTGGAGCAGGCAGAGGACAGTCGCCACCGCTTCGATCGAGCCCGAGGAGCCCAGCAGGTGCCCCAGCAACGCCTTGGTGGCGGTCAGCGGGATCTCGCCCGCGCGCTCGCCGAAGACCCGCTGCAAAGCCTGCCATTCCGCCGCGTCGTTGAGGGGGGTGCCGGTGCCGTGGGCATTGACGAACCCCACCTCCCCGGCCGCCATTCCGGCGTCGCGCAGGGCGGCCTCCATGGCCGCGGCGGCCCCGGCTCCGCTCGGGTCGGGCGCGGTCATGTGGTGGGCGTCGCAGGCCGAGCCCGCGCCGGAAAACTCCGCCAGCGGCTCCGCTCCCCGGGCGAGCACCTGCTCCAGGGGCTCCAGGATCAGCACGGCCGAGCCCTCGCCGAAGGACATCCCCTCGCGGCCGGCGCGGAACGGCCGGCAGGGGCCCTCGTCCACGGAGCGCAGGGCGTTGAAGCCGGCGTAGGTGAGCTGGCAGAGGGAGTCCGAGCCGCCTGCGACTGCCACGTCCACCTCGCCCGAGCGGACCGCATCCAGGGCGGCTCCCAGGGCGAGGGCGCCCGACGAGCAGGCGGATGAGACCGTCCGCACCGGGCCGCTGGCGCCGAACCAGCGCGCGACCGCGTCGCCCGGCGCGTTGACCTGCTGCGCGGCGAGGTCGCGCATCCTGGCGGACCGCCACCGGCCGCGCAGGAACTCGTTGAAGAAGCGCTCGCTCTCGAACATCCCGCCCGTGCTGCTGCCGAAGAACACGCCAGCCTCCAGCCCCTCCAACGAAGAAGCGAGGCCTGCCATGGAGAGGGCCTCGGCCGAGGCGAAGACGGCAAAGCGGTCGGCGAGGCTGAGGAGGCGCTGCCAGCGTGGATCGTTCGTGAGAGCGCCGGCATCGGTATCGCCAACGTCGGCGGCCTCAGCGGCCAGATGGGTGCGGTGGGCCGAATGGTCGAAGCGCTCGAAGGGACGGATGGCGGTGCGGCCGGCGCGCAGGCCTTCCCAGAGGGGGCCGATCCCCCAACCCAGACCGCTGACGGCGCCGACGCCGCTCACGGCGACGCGCCGGCTCACAGCCTTATGACTCATTTCTGTAGGTTGGCCGCGGCTAGGTCCGCGCCTCGATGAACTCCGCAAGGCTCGAGACCGAGGAGAAGACCTCGCGCCCGAGCTCCTGGCTCTTGATCTTGATCCCGAACTCCTTTTCGAGGGCCACGACCAATTCGAGGGCGTCGACGGAATCGAGCCCGAGGCCCTCGCCAAAAAGGGGGGCCTCGTCCTCGATCATCTCGGGCTTCATCCCCTCGAGGTGAAGGCTCTCGACGATCAGGCGCTTGATCCTGTTCGGGACCGCGGGTGCTTCCGACATATGTTTTATCTTCTCTTTCGGCCCTCTGACTGCCGGGCCGGCAATGCTAGCGTATCATCCCCCTCCGCCTCAACATACGGCGGCTCGGGCCGATTCCAGTGCAAGCATGACGCGAGACCCCATCCTCAGCTCTTTCGAAAGCCTCGTCCGGCGCAATCCCCTCGCGCCCCTGGTGGCCTCCCCCGAGCGCCGCGCCACGGTCGGGGACGTGGACGCCCTGGCCCGGGCCGCGGGTTCGGTGCTCGGGGACCTCCCTCCCGGCGCGGCCGTGGGCCTGGCGGCGCCGAACGGGCCGGGGATGCTCGCCTCCCTCCTCGCCCTGCGCCGCGCCGGCCTCGCGGCTCTCCTCCTCGATTCCCAGACGCCGGAGACCGAGGCGCTGCGGACCGTGAAGGCCCTGGGGGCCTCAGCCCTGCTCCGCTGCCGCTCCGGCTGGCCCCGGGGCCCGGAGGACTGGAGCCTGATCCCCACCGGCATCGAAGGAAGCAATCTTCCCGGGATCGCCGTGGTCAAGCTGACCTCGGGCTCGACCGGCGCCCCACGGGGGATCGCCACTCCGGCCGAGGCCCTGGTGGCAGACGATGCCGCCCTGGCCGTGACCATGAGGATCAGGGAGGACGACCGCCTCCTCGCCACGATCCCCATGTCCCACTCCTACGGCCTGTCGAGCCTCGCGATGCCCGCCCTGATGCGCGGAAACCTGCTGATCCTGCCGGACGAGGCGCGCGTCTTCGACCCTCTGGTGGCCGCGGAGCAGACCGGCGCCACCGTCTTCCCCACCGTGCCTGCCGTGCTCGACGCGCTTCTGCGGCTCGCCGATCCTCCCCCCTGGCCCGCGGCGCTCCGGCTGGTGCTGACGGCGGGTGCGCCGCTCTCCCCGGTCACCGCCAGCCGCTTCCGGGAGGCGTTCGGCCTGCCGGTCCACGTGTTCTACGGCGCCAGCGAGTGCGGCGGGATCTGCTACGACCGCGAGGGCACGGCCGGCGAGAGGGGAACGGTCGGCACCCCGGTCGAGGGGGTGCGCGTCATCCTGGAAGAGGGTGGCGTCATCACCGTCCAATCTCCCGCGGTGGCCAGCGGCTACATCCCGGAGGGAGACGGCAGGCTCGGGGACGGCCGTTTCGTGGGCGGGGACTTCGCGGAGTGGCGGGACGGCGAGCTGGCCCTGCGCGGCCGGGTGGACGACCTGGTCAACATCAAGGGCAAGAAGGTCAACCCGCGGGAAGTCGAGGCGGTGCTCGCGCAGCTCCCCGGCGTGCGGGAAGTTGCGGTGCTCGGCGTGTGCCTGCCCGACCGCTCGGGCGAAGTGCTGCGGGCCGTGGTCGCCGCCGACAACCTCACGGCGGAGGAAGTGGTGGCCTGGTGCCGGCCGCGGCTGTCGCCCCACAAGGTGCCGCGCAGCGTGGTGCTGGTGACGGAGCTCCCCCGCACCTCGCGCGGCAAGCTGGACCGGGGCTCGCTGATGGCGGTCCGGGGGGCAGAGGGGTGAGCCGATACCGGCCGACGCCATTCCTGGCCGGCGCCGCCGCCTTCCATGCCGCGGGAGCAGTCGCGCTCGCGGTGGCTCCCCGTCACTGGCCGGCGATCGCGGGGACCCTCTTCGCCAGCCACGTGGTGCTCGCCGGGGTCAGCCTCTGGCCGCAGAGCCGCCTCTTCGGCCCGAACCGGAGCCGGCTGTCCGAGGACGCGGCCCGCCGCGGGGAGGTGGCCCTCACCTTCGACGACGGCCCGGACCCCGAGGTCACCCCGCGGGTGCTCGACCTCCTGGACGCCGCCGGGGCCCGCGCCTCCTTCTTCTGCATCGGCCGGAGGGTGGAGGCACGCCCGGACCTCGCGGCCGAGATCGTCCGCCGGGGCCACCGGATCGAGAACCACACCTGGTCCCATCCCCATACCTTCGCCTGGTACCTGTCGCCAGCCCAGAGGCGGGAGATCCTCCGCGCCCAGGAGGCGATCGAGCGGGCGGCCGGCCGTGCCCCGAGCCTGTTCCGCCCGCCGGCCGGCTTCCGCAACCCACTCACCGAGCGGGAGCTCTTCCGCGCCGGCCTGACCCTGGCCTCGTGGACCCGGCGCGGCTATGACACTGTTGCGCGCGAGCCCGGGGAGATCCTCCGCCGCCTTCTCAAGGGGCTGTCCGCGGGAGACGTCCTGCTCCTCCACGACGGCTCGGCGGTGACCGGCAGGGGGAACCCGGTGGTGCTGGAGGTGCTCCCCCGCCTGCTCGAGGAATTGGCAGCCCGGGGCTTGAGCGCGGTGCCCATGGACGGCGGCGGTAGCACAACGGGGCCGAGCGGCAACACGACGGGCTCCGGCGGTAGCAGTACGGGCTCGGGCAGCAACACAACGGGCTCCAGCGGTAGCACAACGGGCTCCGGCGGCAGCGGCTCGGGGCCGGGCGGCAGCGGCTCGGGGTCGGGCGCCAGCGGCTCGGGGTCAATCTCCAGCGCAACGGAGCCGGGCGGCAGCGGCCCGAGGCCGAGCGGTAGCACAACGGGCTCGGGCAGTAGCACTACGGGCGTGAGCGGTAGCAATACGGCCCCGGGTAGTAGCACAACGGGCTCGGGCGGCAGCGGCGGGAGCCCCCGCGCACCCGGCCGGCGCCTGCGCGAGCTGCTCTATCGCCTGCGCACCGAGGGAGATACCCCGGGGCGCCAGGCCGGGGCCGTCGCGCTGGGCGTGCTCGTCGGCTGCTCGCCGTTCTACGGCCTCCACCTGGCCCTCTGCGTGGTCTTCGCCCGCCTGCTGCGGCTGAACCTCGGCATCACCTACCTGGCCGCGCACATCAGCCTGCCCGGGCTCTGGCCTCTCCTGGTGTTCGGCGAGATCCAGGCCGGCCGCTGGCTGCGCGGCGGCGGACGGCTGCCGATCCGCCCCTCCGAGCTGCGCCAGCTCGACCCGTGGCAGTTCGGGATGGACCTCCTGGTAGGCAGCGCGGTCGTCGGGGCCGCTCTGGCGATCCCCCTGGCCCTGCTAACCTGGCGGGCGGCGCAGGCCCGGCGCAAGGCCCCCGCGGTCCACGATCTGATCGAGGAGACCGCGTACCGCTACCTGGAAAGCGGCATGTTCCATTGGGAGTTCGCCCGCGGCAAGCTGCGCCACGACCCCGTCTACCTCCAGCTTTTGCAGCGCGGCCTGCTTCCCCCCGAGGGCCGGCTCCTGGACCTGGGCTGCGGCCGGGGCATCCTGCTGTCGCTGCTGGTCACGGCACGGGAGCGGCTCGCCCGCGGGCTCTACCCGGAGGGCTGGCCGCCGCCGTCCGGCATGGAGCTGACCGGAATCGAGACGAGCCTCGAGGCTGCCACCGCCGCCCGGAATGCCCTTGCCGCCGAGGCGGAGATCCAGGTCGCCAACCTCATGGATGCCCCGCTCCCCCCCGCCCGTGCCGCGCTGCTCCTCGACGTCCTGCACTACCTGCCGGCCCCGGCCCAGGAAGAGCTGCTCGCCCGCGTGGCGGCGGCGCTGGAGCCCGGGGGGCTCCTTCTGATCCGCGACGCCGACGCCGACGCCGGCTGGCGGTTCACGGCCACCCGCATCCAGGAGCGCGCCTGCGCCCTCGCCCGCCGTCACTGGCAGCAGCGGTTCCACTACCGCAGCGCCGCGGAATGGCGGCAGCTCCTGGAGTCCACCGGCTTCCAGGTCGGCGTCGAGCCCATGGCGGAGGGCACCCCGTACGCCAACGTCCTCCTCGCCGCGAGGCGAAGTTGAGGAAGTTGGGGATTGTTGTCAAAAAAAGACCGCCAGCGGCAACTTATATAAAGAGGACACCGGAGGGAGGTTGTTTTCTTTTGATTGCAATTCCGCTGGAAAAGCGAGAGTCGAGTCTTTGCCCCGCGGCTCGTTGTGAGCCGGGGGCTAATCTTGTCGGAGTCGTGCAGCCCAGCGGGAGGGTGGCCTTCCTGCCTCCTGGGGCACGGGTCGACGAGGAATTCTTCCAGCTCGCCAGCCGTCCCACATCCACCGTCCGCTTCCGCTACGGCTCCCGTTGCGCGGAGTCGGCCTGCGCCCACTGGCACGGCCAGCGCTGCTCGGCCCTCGACGAGGTCCGGGCTCACCTCGCCCCGTTTGCCCAGGCTTCCTCCTCGAGCTGCTCGATCCGGCCGCAGTGCCGCTGGCACCAGCAGGCAGGCGACGCGGCCTGCGCCGTCTGCCCGCTGGTCACCACCGATTTGATGGCGTTGGAAGAGGTCCCCGTCCGCTGAGCCCCGGCCTCAGAAGCTGTCGATCGAATCGGCGGGGTCGTTCGCGTTGTCGAGCTGAAGCACGTCGAAACCGACGCTGAACCGGCCCAGGGCGTCCATCGTCACGATCACCCAGGACTGGGCGTCGTCGTCCCCGTACACGTCCAAAAGATCCGTGTGCTGGAGGTTGAGGAACACCCAGCCGAAGTCGAAGGGGCTCAGGAGCCCGGTCTCGACGTCGATCCGTTGCGCCGCGTTGACGATCTGCACCTCGAACGGGCAGGTCGGATCGCCGGGACAGACCTCTTCTTCCACCGGCTGCTCGGCCTCGTCGAAGATCAGCACCTGGGCCGTATCCAGCGGGTACCAGTTGTGAGGGCCGTCCAGGGTGCACGAATAAGGCTGGGTGGTGCTGTCGGTCTCGCGCCAGATCAGCAGGCTGGTGCCGCCGTCGAAAGGCCCGCCGTTGAGGTAGCGGGTGGCCCAGGAGGTGGGCAGCGGCTCGCGGCCATCGTCCGCCGTGGCGCCGTTGTAGCGGCCGTAGAAGGTATGGTCCCCGGGCACGAAGCAGGTGGGGCACGACTCGATGTGCACCAGCATGTCGCCCTGGGCGAAGTTTTCCCCGGTGTTGACCAGGAACCAGTCGCCCCAGAGGACGTTCTGGTCGGTGAGGGTCGGCCCGTAGGTCGCCCAGTCTCCCGGGAAGAAGATGTCGCAGGTGCTCACCGTATCGACCGTCACATAGCCACGGGCGATCCGTGGGGTTTCCGGATTCTTGGAGCCGGCGCAGTTGTGCGTCGCCGTCGATTCGATGCCGGTCAGCCACTGCTGGAGGTGCAGCCGGAAGGAGTTGCTGATGGCCGGGTTGGTGAACGGAAGCTGGGTGCAGCTCGCGAAGTTGACGTCCTGAGACAGGGGGCCCTGCGGGCTGACGAGGTCGGAGGGATCCTGGCCGTCGCTCGCCGTGCGCGGCACGTTGCCGCCGACCAGGACGTCGCGCAGGCTGATCGTCTGCACGTCGTAGCCGGTGAGGTAGACGTTGAAGTTGAGGACCGGCACCCCCTGGTCCGACCAGACCACCACCTTGGTGAGCACGGCCGCGGCCGCGGAGTTGTTGATCGAGAAGAGGGTGTTGATCCCGTTCGCGTTGTCGAGGTCCACCTCGAAGTACGGCAACATCAGGGTCGCCGCGGGGACGTTGTCGATCGTGCCGATCACGGCGCCGGCCGGGCCGGCGGTCACCAGCAGGGCAAGAAGCAGAACCATGGGAAGGACGTTTCTCATAGATTTCCTCGGGGAATCGCGTTGTCGAGTTGGAGCACGTCGTAGCCGACGCTGAACCGTCCCAGGGCGTCCATCGTCACGATCACCCAGGATTGGGCGCCGCCGGCGTGCCGCAGGTTGAGGTAGAGCCAGCCGAAGTTGAACGGGGCCAGCAGATCGTCCTTGACGTCGATCCGTTGCGCCGCGTCGACGATCGGCAACTGGAACGGGCAGGACCTGGGACAGGTCTCTTCTGCCACCGGCTGCTCGTTCTCGTCGAAGATCAGCACCCGCCTCTTATCCAGTGGATACCAGCTCGGAGGGCCGTCCAGGGTGCACGAATAAGGCTTGGTGGCGCCGTCGGTCTCGCGCCAGATCAGCAGACTGGTGCCGCCGTCGAACGGCCCGCCGTTGAGGTAGCGGCTGGCCCAGTTGCTGGGCAGCGGCTCCCGGCCATCGTCGGACGTGGCGCCGTTGTAGCGGCCATAGAAGGTATGTTTCCCGGGCACGAAGCAGGTGGGGCACGCCTCGATGTGCACCAGCATGTCGCCCTGGGCGAAGTCCTCCCCGGTGTTGATCATGAACCAGTCTCCCCAGAGGACGTTCTGGTCGGTGAGGGAGAGGGTGTAATTCGTCCAGTCGCCTGGGAAGAAGAGGTCGCAGGCGCTCACCGTATCGACCGTCACATAGCCACGGGCGATGCGGTTGCCCCCCGCGAGCCACGTTTTCGATCCGGCGCAGTCGTGGGTCTCCGGCGACTCCGCGCCGGTGAGCCAGGCCTGCAAATGCGCCCGGAAGGAGCTGCTGATGGCTACGCTGGGGAACGGCAGGTTCGAGCAGCTCGGGAAGTCGGCGTCTTCCGACAGGCCGCCCTGCGGGCTGACGGCGTCCGTGGGATCCTGGCCATCGGACGCCGTGCGCGGCACGCTGCCGCCGACCAGGATGTCGCGCAAGCTGATCGTCTGCACGTCGTAGCCGGTGAGGTAAACGTTGAATGTGAGGACCGGCACCCCCTGGTCCGACCAGACCACCACCTTGGTGAGCACGGCCGTGGACGAGGCGTTGTTGATCGAGAAGAGGGTGTTCACCCCCTCCCTGACATTGTCGAGGTCCACCTCGAAGTACGGCAGGAGCAGCGTCGCGGCAGGGACGTTGTCGATCGTGCCGACGACGGCCCTCGCCGGAGCGGCGAGGGCGAGCAGCGCAAGGAACAGAACCCCGGGAAGGACGTTTCTCATGATCCCTCAGGGAATCAGGATCGGATCGGCCGGATCGTTCGCATTGTCGAGCTGGAGCACGTCGTAGCCGACGCTGAACCGGCCCGAGGCGTCCATCACCGCGATCACCCACGATTGGGCGGCGGCGTCCCCGTACTCGACGATCGGGCGCTGAAGGTTCAGGTAGAGCCAGCCGAAGTCGAAGGGAGCCAGCAGGCCGTCGGTGACGCTCACCCTCTGCGCCTCGTTGGAGATGACGGCCGGTGGCTCGGGGCAGCCGCCCGGACACGACCCGGAGAGCGCCGGCTGCTCCTGCTCGTCGAAGATCAGCACCTGGTTGACCGCCAGCGGGTACCAGGAGGGCGGGCCGGGCTGCGCGCAGTTGTAGGACGCGCTGCTGCTGCCGCCTTCACGCCAGACGAGCAGGCTGGTGCCGCCGTTGAACGCCCCGCCGTTGACGTAGCGGGTGGCCCAGGTGGTGGGCAGCGGCTCCCGGCTGTCGTCCGCGGTGCCGCCGTTGTAGCGGCCGTAGAAGGTGTGGTCGCCGGGCACGAAGCAGGTCGGGCACGACTCGATGTGTACCAGCATGTCGCCCTGGGCGAAGTCCTCGCCGGGATTGACCATGAACCAGTCGCCCCACAGGAAGTTCTGGTCCGTCACGAACGGTGCGTACTGCGGCCAGCCGCCCGGGAAGAAGAGGTTGCAGGCATTCACCGTGTCCACGGTGACGTAGCCGCGGGCGATCCGCACCCCGGCCGGGTTCACTTTAGCTCCGGCGCAGCTGTGGGTCTGCGGCGACTCGTTGCCGGTGAACCAGGCCTGCATGTGCGCCCGGAAGGCCGCGTCCATGGCGGGGTTGGTGTAGGGGAGGTTCCCCGTGCAGCTCGCGAAGTTGATGTCCTGAGACAAGACGCCCTGCGGGCTGATGATGTCGAAGGGGTCCTGTCCGTCGCTCGCCGTGCGCGGCAGGTTGCCGAAGACCAGGATGTCCCGCATGCTGATCGTCTGCACGTCATAGCCGGTCAGGTAGACGTTGAAGTTGACGACCGGCACAGACTGGTCTGTCCAGACCATGACCTTGACCAGCACCGCCGAGGCCGCGGCATTGTTGATCGAGAAGAGGGTGTTGATCCCCTCCGCGTTGTCGAGGTCCACCTCGAAGTAAGGCAGCAGGAGCGTGGCGGCAGGGACATTGTCGATGGTACCGATGACCGCCGTCGCCGGAGCGGCGAGGGCAAGCAGGCCGGCAAGGGCCAGGGTGATTCCCCAGAAGCTTTTCATGCGCTTGCCTCCTTCGTTTACGGCACTGCGATCGGATCGGCCGGATCGTTTGCGTTGTCGAGCTGGAGCACGTCGAAGCCGACGCTGAACCGGCCCGAGGCTTCCATCACCGTGATCACCCAGGACTGGGCGTCGTCGTCACCATAAGCAGCGGTCAAATCCGGGTGCTGGAGGTTCAGGTAGACCCAGCCGAAGTCGAAGGGGGAAAACAGGTCGTCGGCGACGCTCACCCTCTGCGCCTCGTTGGGGATGGTGATCACGAACTCGCAGGGTCCCCCTCCAGGGCAAGAGTCGTCCGTTACCGGCTCCTCCTGCTCGTTGAAGACCAGCACCTGCTTGGTGTCCAGCGGGTACCAGGAGGGCGGGCCCTGCAGCGCGCACGAGTAGGCCGAGGTGGATTCGTTGCCTTCGCGCCAGATGATCATGCTGGTGCCGCCGTCGAACGGTCCCCCGTTGAGGTAGCGGCCGGCCCAGGTGGTGGGCAGCGGCTCGCGGTTATCGTCCGCCGTGCCGTCGTTGTAGCGGCCGTAGAAGGTATGGTCCCCCGGGTCGAAGCAGGTGGGGCACGACTCGATGTGCACCAGCATGTCGCCCTGGGCGAAGTCCTGGCTGGGGTTGATCATGAACCAGTCGCCCCAGAGCACGTTCTGGTCGGTCAGGAACGGCCCGTAGGTGGACCAGTCCCCAGGGAAGAAGATGTTGCAGGCGTTCACCGTGTCGATCGTGATGTAGCCGCGGGCGATCCGCGGCGATTCCGGATTCTTGGAGCCGGCGCAGTTGTGCGTTGCCGTGGATTCGATACCGGTCAGCCACTGCTGGAGGTGCAGCCGGAAGGAGTTGCTGATGGCCGGATTGGTGAACGGAAGCTGGCTGCAGCTCGCGAAGTTGATGTCCTCCGACAGGGCGCCCTGCGGGCTGATGAGGTCGGAGGGATCCTGGCCGTCGCTCGCCGTGCGCGGCAGGTTGCCGAGGACCAGGAAGTCCCGCATGCTGAACGTCTGCACGTCGTAGCCCGTCAGGTAGATGTTGAAATTGAGGACGGGGACGGACTGGTCGGACCAGACCACCACCTTCGTGAGCACCGCCGAGGCCGCGGCGTTGTTGATCGAGAAGAGGGTGTTCACCCCCTCCGTGTTGTCGAGGTCCACCTCGAAGTACGGCAACATCAGGGTCGCCGCGGGTACGTTGTCAATCGTGCCGATCGTGGCCGCGGCCGGACCGGCGAGGGCGAGCAAACCTGCGAGAACGATCCCGGGGCTTTTCCTCATGCGCCTGCCTCCTTGTGGGAAGAGCTGCTGTAGGACAACCCCTCTATGTTACCACGGCATTTTCCTCAGGAAGCCCTACCGTGACCCGGAGATCGTCAGGACGCACGTGGCGCCGGGCCGCGGCCTCGACCGCGGCCCTGTCGAGCGCGGACAGCTCGGCCTTGCGCTGCCCGGGATCGTCCAGCGGCAGGCCGTAGTGCTCGGCCTCGACGAGGATGTCGGCCCACTGGCGGGCAGTCTCGCGCCGGAAAGGCTCGCGGCCGAGCAGGTAGGCGCGCGCCTCCTCCAGCTCCGCCTCTTCGATGCCCCCCTCCACCAGGCGCTTGATCTCTTCGAACACCCCGGCCCGGGCGCGCTCCACCGTGGCCGGCGAGGTGCCCACGTAGGCCACGAGCCGGCCGGGATCGAGCCCGGCGCCCGACACGACCTGGGCGTGCGCGCTGTAGGCGAGCCCTTCGCTCTCCCGGATGCGGTTGGGGATGCGCCCGGTCAGGCCGGCGCCCGAGCCCAGGATCACGGCCAGCACTTCCAGCGCGGTGTAGTCCGGATGGCACCGCGGCACGGTCAGGTGCCCGATGTAGAGGTGAGCCTGGTCCTCGGCCTCGGTTTCCACCCGGCGCACCCGGCGAGGCTCGGCCGTGCCCACCGGCGCCAGCGGGTCCGGCAGCGGCGCCTGCCCGCCAGGCAGGCCGGAGAAGAGCGACGCCAGCTTGCGGTGGACCGCCTCCTCGTCCACCACCCCGGCCACGCAGGCCGTGACGCCGTTGCCCAGGGCGCGGGCATGGAAGCCGGCGCAGTCGTCCCGGGTCAGCCGCAGCAGGCTCTCCATGTTGCCGAGAAGGGGCCGGCTGCGGGGGTGTGGCGTGTAGAGCTGATCCAGGAACGCCCACAGGGTCTTGACCTCGGGCTGGTCCGCGAGGCTCTCCAGCTCCGCCGCGGCCTGCTTCGCCAGCCAGGTACAGCGGTCCTCGGGGAACGACGGGGTGAGCAGCAGCTCCGCGGCCCACTCCAGGGCCAGCTCCCAATCCCGGGCCAGGGCGTCCACCGCCACGCCATGACACTCGAAGGTGCCGTAGCTGGAGAGGACCATCCCCTTGCCTTCGGCCTCGTCGGCGATGCGCAGCCAGTCGCGCTGGTGGGTGCCCTCGCTGAGCATCCGGCCGGTGAGGAGCGCCTGCCCCGGGGCCGGCTCCACCCGCGCGCCGGCCCGCACGCCGAGGCGGACCGCCACTACCGGCGCTCCTTCCACCCGCCGCACGCGCGCGGCCAATCCGTCGCGCCCGGTGTCGCGCCCGGTCATGCCAGCAGGCCGCCGAGGGCGGCCACGGCCCTGTCGATCTCTTCGCTGGTGTTGTAGTAGTGCGGGGAGATCCGCAGGACGCGGGTGGCCCCCGCCTCCGGCGCGTTGTATGGCCCCTCGCCCATCTGAGACACGTTGAAGTTGATGCCGGCCTGCCGCAGCCGGAGGACGAGGCCGTCGGCGTCTTTGCCCGGCACCTCCACGGTGGCGATGGCACAGAGGCGCGCGCCCCGGTCCGCGACCCGCACTCCCGGCAGGGCGCCCGCCTTCTCCCGCACTTCCGCCGCGAGCTCCACCGCCCTTGCCCCTGTTGCCTCGATCCCGACCTCCAGGGCGTAACGCGCCGCCTCCCCAAGCCCCAGGACCAGGGCGTACGGGAACTCCCAGTTCTCGAACCGCCGGGCGTCCGGCGCGAGCACGAGGCGCTCGGGGTCGACCATTCCGGCGCCGTGCATGTCGATGTAGAGCGGGGCGTCTCCCCGGTCGATCGCCCGCCCGGAGACATAGAGGAAGCCGATGCCCCGCGGCCCACGCAGGAACTTGCGGGCGGTTCCCGCCAGGTAGTCGCAGCGCAGGCGCCCTACGTCGACCGGGAGCTGCCCCACGGCCTGGCAAGCGTCGACGAGGTAGGGCACGCCCGCGGCCTCGCAGATCTCCCCCACCTCCTCCGCGGCCTGGACGAGGCCGGAGTTGGTCGGAATCCAGGTCAGGGAGACGAGCTGGCAGCGCGGATGGGCCACCAGCCGCCGCACCGACTCGGGATCGGCCCCGCCCTCGGGGAGCTCGTCCGCGCGCAGCACCTCGATCCCGAGGCGCCGCGCCAGGGAGAGGTACATGAGCTGGTTGGAGGTGTAGTCGTGGCGGGTGGTCACCAGCACGTCGCCGGGATGGAAGTCGAACGCGGAGAGCGCCTGGGACACGGCCACGGTGGCGTTCTCGACAATCGCCACGTTCTCCCGTCCGGCGCCGATCACCCGGCCCAGAAGCTCGTGAGCCTCGGCCACCCGGCCGGCCACCGCGTCCTCCGCTTCATAGCCCCCGATCTCGGCCTCCAGGTCGAGATGGTCCCGGATCGCCTTCAGCACAGGGGCCGGCATCAGGGCCGCCCCGGCGTTGTTGAGGTGGATCAGCCCCTCGCACCCGGGCGTGTCCCGGCGCCAGCGCCGGATGTCTTCTTCGGTAATTGTCATAGGAGTCAGTCGGCGCGGGGGAGTGACCAGCCGAGCACTCCTCCGCGCTCGGGACGGAGGTAGCGGGAGGCGACCTCCTGCACGCGGTCGGCCTCGGTCTCCATAAGGAGGCGCAGGTGCCGGTCGAGGTGGCCGAGGTCGAAGACGGCGAGGGCGAGCCCCGCGGACAGGGCCTGCTGGTGCACGCGTTCGTGGCCGAACACCCAGTCGGCCGTGGTGATCTGCCGGGCCCGCTCCAGCTCGTCGGCTCCGGGCGGAGCGGAGACCGTCTCCTCCAGGAGCCGCAGGACCTCGGCCTCGACGCGGGCGGGCTCCACGCCGGGGACCACCTCGGCGGCGATCGTGACCTGGCTCGCGTCCAGGCTCTCGGTCAGGTCCGCGGAGACCCAGGCGCAGAGCTGGCCCTCGTCCACCATGGCCCGGTGGAGCCGGCTGGCGCGTCCACCCGCGAGCACGGTGACCAGCAGCTTCAGGGCCGGATGATCGGGATGGGAGCCAGCCGGCGCGGGCATCGTGAGGAGGATCCGCGGCGTCTCGCCCTTGCGGCGCTCGATCCGCACCAGGGAGGCCGGGGAGACCGGCGGCGGGATCTCCTGGCGAGGCCGGGCACCCGCCGGCAGCCACCCCATGGCCCGCTCCACCTCGTCCAGCGCGTCCGGACCGAGGTCTCCGGCGAGGACCAGGATACCGTTGTCCGGCCGGTAGAGGCTGCCGTGGAAGCTCGCCAAGTCATCCCGCCCGGTGGCGATCAGCTCCTCGCGGGTACCCAGCACCGGCCGGCCGTATGGATGGGACGGGAAGAGCTGGGCCTGCACCTCAGTCTCCAGAGCGTCCCAGGGCTCGCTGTCGTACATGGCGATCTCTTCGAGGATCACCTGCCGCTCGCTCGCCACCTGCTCGGGGTCGAGCGTCAGGTTCGCCATGCGGTCGGCCTCGATCGCCAGCGCCTCGGTCCAGCGGTCGGCGGCGAAGTTGAAGTAATACCCGGTGGCGTCGTGGCTGGTGAAAGCGTTGTTGACGCCTCCGAGGGCCTGGGTGCGCCTGTCGATCTCGCCCGGGCCGTAGCGCGCCGATCCCTTGAACATCATGTGCTCGAGGAAGTGGGCCACGCCGCCGTGCCCCGCGGGCTCGTCCCGGGTGCCGGCGCGGTAGAAGAGGGCCGAGGTGACGATCGGGGCCTGCCGGTTCTCCACCAGGCAGACGGTCAGGCCGTTCGCCAGCCGCTCAAGGCGGGGCGCCGCAGGCAGGGCGGAGATCATTCGTCGTTCCCTTCCCGCAGGTCGACCTCGATGCGCTCCCGCTCCTTCGGCGCTCCGGGCATGACCTCCACGAATACATCGTGCCGGCGGTGTCCCCGGGCGACGATGGAGACCCGGTGCCTTCCAGGCGGAAGCTTGAGCCAGCCGCCGCGCCCCATGCCGCCGGCGAATTCTCCGGCCCGGCCCGCGGGCTGGCCGTCGACCAGAATGGCGGCGCCCGGCGGGCGCACGCGGAAGGACACCGCTTCGCTCACTCGCACGACCGGCAGGTCGCCGCTCTCGACCTGGGCGGCGGGCAAGGGCGAGAGCCGCGCGATGATCGGGGTGATGCCGCCGCTCTCGCTCGCCTCGACCGTGATCCGGTGATCCCTCATGCCGTCGGCCCTGATGACGATCTGGTACTGCCCCGCTCCCGGCAGGGTATAGGACCGAGCCCCCTTCTTGCCGCTCCAATCCTTGGCCCGGCCGATCACCGTGCGGTCCACGCGCACGAAGGCGTCGGGAGGGGTCACCTGGAACTGGAGGGCGAGGCCGGTACGGACCACCGGGCCGTCGTTCGCCGGGGCGGGCCGGGGCTCCTCGGCCGGCGGCGCCGGCTCGGGAGTGGGCACCGGAACCTCGACGCGGGGCCGCTGCGGCTCGGGGGTCGGAGCAGGAATGGGCGTCGGCGTCTCCCGGCGCGGCTCGGTGACCGCCGCGGGCGGCGGCGTGGGAGTCGGCTTGGGGAGCGCCCTGGGCTCAGGCGTCTGCACCGGTATCACAGGAGCGGAGGCCGCCGGGGCCGGAGTGGGTCCGGGACCAGCCGCCGGAGCCGCGGAAGGCTGCAGCGGCGCCGTCGATACCTGCTCCCTGAGCTGCTCCCCGGATTGCTCCCCAGGTTGGGGCTCAGGCTTGCGCAGGAGCAGCCAGCCGCCAGCGACCGCCGCGATCAGCACCACGGCCGCAACCAGGGGGAGCCAGCGCTTCGGGGAGATGCCCTCGGTGGCGACCATGCGGCCCGTCGCCGGACGCACCGGCGGCGGCGGCTCGGACCGATGGGTCGGTATCTGAGGAGGCGGGGGGATGGACGGCGCCGTGCTGCCCGTACGGCGCGGCAGCACCGTGGTCGGCGCCATCTCCGATCCGCGGACAGCCGGGGCCGACAGCGTCTCGTCGTCGAGCTCACGCTCGATGACGGCCAGCTCCTCCGCGACCTGCCCGGCGGTGGCGGTGCGCTGGTCCCGGTCCTTGGCGAGCATGCTCCGCAGGAGCTGCTCCAGCCGCGGCGGGATCGAGTGCAGGGAGGAGACCGGCGGCGGCTCCTTGTGCAGGATCTGGTAGACCAGAGTGGTGATCGTCTCGCCGTCGAACGGCCGCTTCCTCGACAGCAGCTCGTACAGCACCACGCCGAGAGAGAAGATGTCCGAGCGGCCATCCAGGTCGTCGCCGCGGATCTGCTCCGGCGAGAGGTACTGGGGGCTGCCCATGACCGAGCCGGCGACCGTCAGCTCCGTGCTCTGCCCGGTCACCTTGGCGATGCCGAAGTCAGCCACCTTCACGCGGCTCGCCATATCCAGAAGGATGTTGCTCGGCTTGATATCGCGGTGGACGATCCCCTGGCGATGGGCGTAGTCCAGGGCCTCGGCCACCTGGCGGACGATGCGCAGCACGTCCCTCAGGGTCAGGGCCGGCCCGGCCTCGATGCGGCCGGCGAGATCGGTCCCCTCGACGAACTCGAAGGCCAGGAAGAGCTGGCCCTCGGCCTCGCCGGCGTCGAACAGCGTCACGATGTTGGGATGGAGCAGCCGTCCGGCCGCCCGCGCCTCGCGCAGGAGGCGCTTGGTGCGGTCCTCGATCTCGGCCGGCCGGCCCACCAGCCGGACCGTCTTGATGGCGAGCTTGCGCTCGATGTGCGGGTCCTCGGCGAGGTAGACCTCGCCCATGGCCCCCGCGCCGAGAAAGCCGAGGATGCGATAGCGGCCGACGCTCCGAGTCCCTTCCGGGGTCGTCACGGCTGGCCGGAGCCCTCCCCATCAGTCCCTGCGTCGACAGGCGCCCCTGCCAGGACCCCGTCGTCGCCGGTGGCCACGTTCTCGCGCGTGTTGAGCAGCGCGATGGCCTCCTCGGCGCGCTCGGCCGGCACCCGTATCCGCACGCTGTCGATGTTATCCCCCAACGGAAGCTCGCTCGATTGCAGGGAATCGACCTCGGCGGGGATGCCGTTGTTCTCGAGGAACCCCACGACCACCATGGCCTCTTCGTCCGTTCCCACGTCCTTCACGATTGCCCATTCGTCAGCCATGCAGTCCTCCTAGTAGGGTCCGATCATACAGTGCCGGGTTGAGGCACGGGGGCGGGGTGGTCCTCCTGCAGCCCCTCCAGGGTGTAGGGCGTGACCTCCTGGCGCGGGTACCAGTGCCGGCTGTGCTCGGCGAAGCGCTCCAGGCTGTCGTGCCAGCGGTAGTGGGAGACGATCATCGACCGCTCGTCGATGCGGATCCAGTTGCAGGAGTTCTTCTCGCGCTCGGCGCCGCGGCCCCGGCGCGAGGTCGAGGTCCCCGAATGGAGGACGACCACGGGGGGCCTCCCTTTCTTCGGATAGAACTCCTCGGAGTTGCCGATGTAGGTCTGGTGCAGGTGCCCGGACAGGATCAGGTCCACCCCGACGCCGGAAAACAGGTCGATGGCCTCGTAGGCGTTGCCGAGCACCCGCTGGCTGCCGAAATTGGGCGGTGGGATCAGGTGGTGGTGCGCGATCACGATCTTGAACAGGTCGGCCGGCGCCTCCTCGAAGACCCGGGCCACTTCCAGAAGACGGCCGAGCTTGATGCGCCCTTCCTTGATCGTCCAGCCGAAAGCCGTGTTGATGCCGACGATCAGCAGCTCGTCGTCGCGGAAAGTGGGCTCCAGCTCCTCGCTGAAATGCTTGCGGTAGCAGCCGAAGGGGTTGAAGGCCCGCTCCCAGACGCGGTAGAGCGGCACGTCGTGGTTGCCCGGCACCACGATCGTGGGCACCGGGATGCTGTCCACGAAGGCTCGGGCCTCCTGGAACTGCTCCGGTTTGGCGCGCTGGGTGAGGTCGCCCGAGAGCACGACCAGGCTCGGGCCGTGGCGCTCGATGAACTCGAGCACTCCCTTCGACACCCGCGGCAGGTGCGGAGGCCCGAAGTGGACATCGGAGATGTGGAGGATCGTCCTCACGCCGGAGCCGGGCCCGTTCCCGATCAACTATCCGATGAGCTCGCTCACGTTGCGCGAGACCTCGGCGGCTACGAAGCCGGAGACCGCGGAAAGGATCTCCGGTCCGTGCCGCAGGCCGATGACGAAGCCTCCGATCGCGGCGAGGGCCAGGGCCGGCACCGGGTAGGTCCGCACCAGCCGCTCCCACTCCAGCTCCTCCGGCAGCAGCTCGTCGAGGATCGCCTCGACGCTGGTCCCGCCCCGTGGTGTCTCCTCGTCGTTCACGAAGTCTTCCATCGCCTCTCCTTCCTTAGACGTCGTCGTCATCCCCGCGTCCGCGCGCCACCAGCCCGAGCAGGAACCCGACCCCGGCGGCGATCAGGAGCGCCTTGGCCGGGTTGTCCCGCACGAAGAAACCCACCTCGCGGGTCATGTCGCCGGCGTCGGACCGCACCTTGTCGTAGCCCCGGCGGGCGTTGTCGGCCACGTCCGAGTAGCTCTCCCGCGCCCGCTCGGCACCGCGGCGGATCTCGGCAGAAGCGCGCTCGGCGCCTCGCCGCACATCCTCGGACACCTGACGGTAGCGGCCCTGCATGTCATCGCCCATCTTCTGGAAGCGCTCACGCGCCGCGGCGACGCTCTCGGCACCACGGCCGCGCGCCGTTTCGGCAGTCTCTCCTGCCTCGTTTGGAATATCCTCAGCCATGACTGTCTCCCTATCTCTGCCTCAAAACATCTTGCTTGAAGAGATCATCGGCCGGCGGGACGGCCCGGCGCGGTGGATCGGCACTCCTGAGTTTTAGCACGATTCATGCCCTGAAGGGACCGGGATAGACTCTGCGGGACGAAAGGGAGGGATCATGGCAAACGTAACCTTCTATGGGGCGTGCGGTGTCGTGACCGGGAGCTGCACCCATCTGACCTGGGGAGGGCACTCGGCCCTAGTCGACTGTGGCATCTACCAAGGGGACGACGAGTTGGAGGAGCGGAACTGGAGCCCGTTCCCCTTTCCGCCCCGGAGCCTGGGAGCCGTGGTCGTCACCCACGCCCACCTCGACCACACCGGCCTCCTCCCCCGCCTGGCGGCGGAAGGCTTCTCCGGCCCGATCTACTGCACCAAACCCAGCCGCGGGCTGATCTCGCTGGTGCTCCAGGACTCCGGCCGCCTCCAGGAGGAGCAGGTCCGCTACGCCTTGAAGAGGGGCTACAGCCGCCACCCCGCACCCCGTCCTCTCTATACCAGCGATGACGTCCGGAGGATGCTCAAGCTGCTGCGGCCGATTCCCTTCGACCAGGAGCACGAGCTGTTCTCGGGCGTCCGCTTCCGCTACCGGCGCGCCGGCCATCTCCTTGGGGCGGCGACCGTCGAGATTACCGCCAAGGGGTCGGACGGCGAGCGCCGGACCTGGTGCTTCTCCGGCGACATCGGCCGCTACGGCGTCCCGATCCTCAAGGATCCCGAGCCGCCCCTCGAAGCGCCCGCGGCGCTGCTCCTCGAATCCACCTACGGCGACCGCGAGCACGCCGAGCTGGACGCGGCCGCGGCCCTGGGGCAGATCCTAGCGGACACCTTCGACCGCGGCGGCGTGGCCGTGATCCCTGCTTTCGCCCTGGGGCGCACCCAGGAGGTGCTCTACCACCTCGCCGCGCTGGCGGACCAGGGCCGCCTCGACCCCCACAAGGTCGTGCTCGACAGCCCTATGGCGATCGACGCGACCGAGATCTACAAGCAGGCCGAAGCCGAGTACGACGAAGAGATGGTGGCGCTGATCGACTCCGGCGACGATCCGCTCGGCGCCGGCCGCTTCGAGCGCAGCCGCACCAGCGAGCAATCCAAGGCGCTCAACGGCCAACGCGGCCCGCTCGTGATCGTGGCCGGGAGCGGCATGGCCACTGGCGGGCGGGTCGTGCACCACCTGATCCAGCGGCTGGGCGACCCGCGCAACTCAGTCATCTTCGTGGGCTTCCAGGGGGCCGGCACCCGCGGCCGGGCCCTGGTCGACGGGGCCGACACCGTGGCCATCCACGGGCGGACGGTGCGAGTGCGCGCCCAGGTCCATCAGCTCCACGGCCTCTCCGCGCACGCCGACCACAGCGAGCTGCTGCGCTGGTGCCAGGCGCTTCCCGGAGTACCCGCGCGGATCTTCCTGAACCACGGCGAAGACCCGCCGCGCAAGGCGCTCTCGACTGCCATCGCGGAGCTGGGCTCCGGAACCGAATGGCCCCGTCCTAACTTGCCGAAGACCGGCGAGACCGTCCCCTGGTGAAAGCGGCGGCGATGGAGCGTCCCTGGTTTCCGCGCCAGCTCGCGCGCTACTTCGCCCTCACCCTGCGGCAGGCGAACGAGGACTCCATCCTCCTCACCGCCTCGGCCCTGGCGTTCGTGACGGTGCTCTCCCTGGTGCCGCTGCTCACGGCCTTCTCCTTCATCGGCGCGCGGGTGTTCCAGCAGTATCCGCAGCGCACGCTGGAAGTCTTCGTGCAAGTCCTCCCCTACTCCGATGAAAGCGTGGTGGAAAAGGTCGGGGAGTTCCTGGACCAGGCCGAGACGCTGCACGGCTTCGGGCTGGCGATCTTCCTGACCACGGCCCTGTTCGCCTTTTCCACCGTCGAGGAGTCGCTCAACCGGATCTGGAACGTGTCGCGGCGGCGGCCCTTCCGGGTGCGGATGCTCTCCTTCCTGCTCCTCCTGTTCTGGGGTCCGGTGCTGATCGGCGTGACCTTCTCCAGCCTGATCGCGCTGCGGCAGAGCCCGGCGCTCCGGCAGGCGTTCGCCCAATCGCTCCTGCTCAACCTGCTCCCCCTGGCGGCGACGATCGTGGGGCTGACGACGCTGTACTGGCTGGTGCCGTACACGGCGGTGCGCTTCCGCAACGCCCTGGCGGGAGGGCTGCTGGCGGCGATCCTCCTGGAAATGCTGCGGGTGGGCTTCGGCGCCTACGTCCGCCTCTTCCAGGGGATGAACGTGGTCTACGGCAGCTTCGCCTTCGCCCTGCTCTTCATGATCTCGATCGAGCTGACCTGGACGATCATCCTGCTTGGGAGTGAGGCTGCCTACGCGGCGCAGCACTTCCGGGTGCTGTCGCACGGCATGCACCGGCATCCTCCGGTCCAGGCGGCCTGGGTGGGGCTGGCGGCGGTGGCGCTGATCGCGCGGCGGTTCGCGAGGGGCGAGACCGTGCTCTCGCTCAACGCCCTCGCGGACCGGCTGAGCCTCCCGAGCCGGGAGATGGAGGTGATCCTCCGTCCGCTGCTATCGCATGGAATCCTGCGGGCCTACACCGACCAGGGCTATTTCCTGGCCTCGGACCCCCACCGCCTGAAGGCCGAGCTGGTCCTGCAGGCCTACGACCACCGGGCGGTGCGCAGCGCCGAGCTCGCCGGAGGCGACCTCCAAGAGCGCCTGGAAGAGCTGATCGGCGACTTCGCCCGCGCCCGGGCCGAGCGGCTGGGGGACCTGACCGTAGCGGACCTCTCGAGCCCCGCTCCCCCGGCCTCGGCGTAACCCCTTGCCGCGCCGCGGCCTCCTGAGTACAATACGCGCTCCCGCGATGGGGCAGTAGCTCAGTTGGGAGAGCACCACGTTCGCAACGTGGGGGTCGAGGGTTCGAATCCCTTCTGCTCCACCATTCATCTTCGTTCCCTTCTTCAGTCAGGTTGTTCTCGCCTGGATTTGGTGGGACAATTCGCACATGGCGATTTCGAAGGTGGATGCAAAACAGCGAGTGGTCCTTCCTGCGGCAAGACCCGGGGATGTCTTCGACATCCAGAGCCAGGGTGAAGGCCGCCTGCTCCTGGTGCGCCTCGAACGTCCGAAGCTGGGACCCCGGATGAGCCTGGATAGCTGCCTCGAGGCCATCGCCGCCGCCCCTCTACGGCCGAAGATGACCTGGGACTCCCTGAAGGCCATGACCCGGGAGCTATGATCCTCCTCGATACCACGTCCTGATTTACGCCTTCACCGATCAGTCGCCCTGCTTCCAGGGCGGCGGACGGCTCTCACCTTCCCGCTGCTTCCGCCGCCGCAGAAGAACCGATCGCCGCCATCGGACTCGAGCCCCGACACGCCCACTCCGGGCGGCAGCTCGAGCCTCTCCAGGACTTCTCCCGTTCGAGGATCGATTCGCCTCAGATCGCTCTCGTCACCTTCCCAGGTGCCGTGCCAGAGCTCTCCGTCGACCCAGGTGACCCCGGTGACGAAGCGGGTGGATTCGATGGTGCGAAGAATGGCCCCTGTATGGGGATCGATCTGATGGATCTTCCGGTCCCGACAGTGCCCTACCCAGAGCGTCCCTTCGGCCCACGCGAGCCCAGAGTCGCCGCCGCCACCGGGCGCCGGGATCGTGGCGAGCACATGGCCGGTCTCCGGATCGATCTTCTGGATGCGATCCTCGGCGAGCTGAAACAGGTGCTGGCCGTCGAAGGCCGTTCCCGCATGCGCGGCGACATCGATCGAGCGCAGCGTCTTCCCGCTCGCCGGATCCAACGCGTTCAGCTTGTCTCCGGCAGCGAACCAGACTTGCTGACCGACGGCGAGCCCGCCCGCGGCCGAACCACTGCACCTTGCCTGCTGCCGCGAGCGAGTCGAGCGCCCGCTGCACCGTGCGCTGGCTCGTTCCGAGCGCGAGCGCCAGGGCCGAGCTCGACCACGACTCACCGTCGGCGAGGAAGGCGAGCACCGCCGCATGCTCCTCTTCGACAGGCCGCGCCAGCACGACGACCTCGGCTGCGCGGCGCGGAGCCAGCGCAAACCCTCGCTTCGTCGCGCCCACGTCGGCCAGCGTCCGAAGCATCGTGCGAAGCCGCCCGACTTCTACGCGCAACCGCGCGCGATGCGACTCGTCGGCACGCTTCGCTCCGAAGGCTCGTGCAACGAGCGTGTCCCGCGCTGCGCGCTCCAGCTCACCGAGTGGAAGGCACGTCACCTTGCCTGCTGCCGGGAGGCACCGGGGCGCGGCCGTACGTTGCCGGCGGACGCCGGCACGGCCTGGCGGCACGGTTTGCGCCTCGGCCTGCACTGCACCTACTGCTGTGCCGGCCTGACGGCGATCCTCCTCGCCATCGGAGTCATGGACCTGCGCGCGATGGCTGCCGTGGCGGCCGCCATCACCCTCGAACGTCTCGCGACGGCCGGTGAGCGCGTAGCGCGAGCCACCGGAGCCGTCGCCTTCGGGGCAGGTTTGTTCCTGATCGCGCGATCCCTTCTTCTGTGACTATGATGCGGTCCAAGGGGGAGGTCCAAGATGAACTTCAGTCTCTTGATGGCAGTGGCTCTCGCGTTGTTAAATCCGCCGGTCGAGACGCTGTTCGAGGAGTGGCGGACCTTCGAGACGCCGCCCTCTCACGAGGGCGCGCCGGACTACCGAGCGTCGACGTTCGAGCGGCGGCGGGCGGAGCTGGCGCGGTTTCGCGACCGGCTGGCGGCGCTCGAGGCGAGCACCGCGTCGACTGACACGCGGATCGACCTCGCACTCCTGCGCGCCGAGATGAACGGGTTCGACTTCAACCTGCGCGTCCTCCAGCCCTGGGCCCGCGATCCCGCCTTCTACGCCACGGTCTGGACAGAACAGAGCGACACACCGGCGCACGAGGGACCGAACGCGCATGGGCTCATCGAGCTCTGGACGTACTCCTTCCCGCTCTCGCCGCAGGACGAAGCACGCCTGACGGCTGAGCTGCGTCCGGTTCCCTCCTTCCTCTCCCAGGCTCGCGAGAATCTGACCGGCAACGCGTGCGACCTCTGGACGACCGGCATCGGAACGATGCGCGGACAGATCGACGCCCTGACCGACCTCGAGCAGAAGGTCGCCGTCGGCGGCCAGGAGCTTCGCGGGGCCGTCGCGGAAGCCCGCAAGGCGACCGCGTCCTTCGTCGCCTGGCTCGAAGAGAAGGCGCCGTCGAAAACCGGCCCCTCGGGCATCGGCAAGGAGAGCTACACCTGGTCGCAGCAGCACGTGCACCTCCTGCCCATGACCTGGGAGGACGAGGTGGCGATCCTCCGGCGCGAGCTGGCGCGGGCGCACTCTTCGCTCAAGCTCGAGGAGGAGCGGAACCGCGGCCTGCCCCAGATGACCGTGGCCCAGGACGACGCCGAGTACCAGCGCCGCGCCGACCGGGCCATCCGCAAATTCATCGCCTTCCTCGGCGAGCGCAACCTCTACCCGATGCGCGGCACGATGGACGCGGAGCTGCGCGAGCGCCGGGGCTCGTTCGTGCCGCTCGATCAGCGAAACTTCTTTGCCATTGCCACGCACCACGAGCCGCTCACCCTCTACACGCACTCCTCGCACTGGTGGGAGCTGGCGCGGATGCGCGACGAGCCGCATCCGAGCCCCGTCCGGCGCGGCCCGCTCCGCTACAACATCTGGGACGGCCGCTCCGAGGGCATGGCGACGGCCATGGAGGAGCTCATGCTCCACGCCGGCCTCTTCGACGACGAGCCGCGAGCGCGTGAGATCGTCTGGATCATGCTCGCCCAGCGCGCCGCCCGCGGGCTCGCCTCGCTCTATCTCCAAGCCAACGAACTCGACCTCGCGCAGGCCAAGGCCTTCCAGGTTCAATGGACCCCACGCGGCTGGATGCGCCCCGACCTCGACCTCCTCGGCTTCGAGCAACAGCTCTACCTGCGCCAGCCGGGCTATGGCACAAGCTACATCACCGGCAAGGTTCAGCTCGAGGACCTGATGCGCGAGCGGGCCCACCAACTCGGCGACGCCTTCACCCTGAAGCGCTGGTTCGAGGAGGTCTACTCCGCCGGCATCATCCCGGTTTCGCTGATCCGCTGGCAGCTCACCGGGTCACCAGAGAGTGAAAGCGGCGGTCAACCCGCCGCCGCCAAGCTCCACGAATAGGACTGCCACCATCGCCAAGCCGACGATGGCGTAGAGCGCGCGGTAACGTGCTTGCAGGCGGCAGACGCTCGCGTAGGTGAGGCCCTCGGCCAGGGTCTTGAGGGACCAACGCAGGTGAATGGGGTAAACAACGACGAGAGCGGCCAGGGGAAGAGGGAGGGTGCCCTGGAGGGCCAGGAGAAAAAGCAGGGCGTGGGCCAGGGTGAAGAGGACCAGGCTGGCGGCGAAGGTGCGGCGCTGGCCGAAGGCCACCGCGTTGGTCCTGATGGCGTTGCGGACGTCGCCTTGATGGTCGCGGATCTCCTGGGTCAGATGGCCGGCGGCGAAGATCAAGGCGAAGAAGGTGGCCGTGGCGATACCGCGAAGGTCGATGGCGTTCCCCAGGGAGTAGCCGAGGAGGAAATGCAGGACGCCGCCGGCCAGATGGGCCGCTGAGCTGAGGAGCGGTCTGCCTTTCCAATTGAAACGCGGCAGAGAGTAGAGGGCGCTCAGGGCGGCGATCGCCAGGGCCAGACAGAGAGTGCCTGGACCGAGGCGGCTGAAGAGGAGGAGGCTCAGGGCCAGCAGGAGGGCCGCCAGGCCGCCGATCTCCTTGCGGTCTACACCTCTGACCGTAAAGACACCGGCGGCCTTGTTGGGGTCGGCGAGGTCGGTGGTCAAACCGGACCAGTCGTTGAGCATGAAGATGTGGGCCACCAGGAGGACGTTGGCGACGATGAGGATCGCCAGCGGCCCCACATCCGCCGCCGTCGGCTGGCGCATCGCAAAGGCGGCGCCGAGCAGCGGCGAGCCCTGGAGGACCAGGATCTCCGGCAGGCGCAGGCAGGACAGGTAATTACTCAGGGTACGCATGTTCGTAGTAGAGCCTCAGCCAGAGCGCGTAGCCGGCGTCCTCCGACCAGTAGTATCTGGAGACCGATGCGGTGAGGTCGTTGTGGTAAAGGAGCGGCGGGTTCTTTCGCAGCAGGGCGAAGTCGTCCTTGGCAAGCTGGCGCAGCACCGCCTCGATCTGTGCCGCATCGGCTGGATGCCCCCCGCGCCCCAGCAGCCGGACGGCGGACACCCAGATCTCCTGGTCCGGCACCGGCGTCCGCATCCTTGACTCGGGCAGCTCCAGCGCGCAGCCGGCACGCTCGAGGTCGGTCAGGCGCAGCATCGGGACCAGCGGCGCCATTCGATAGTAGACCCAGATGCGGTCCTGGTCGACGACCGGGCGGAGAGCTTCGCAAAGCGCCCGGCCGGCCGGCGGCCTCACCTCGGCCAGCAGCAGCAGCAGGTTCATCTGGATGGTGATGTCCGCAGGGTTCGGATCGCTGCCCGGGTCGAGGCACTGGTAGGCCTCCCGCGGCGCGAGCCAGGTGCGGTAGAGGCCCTCGGCGGTGCGATACCGGTCGAGGGTCGCCAGGGCGGTCGTCAGGTGCCGGCGGTCGGGGCCGGGAGCGAGCCTCCAGACGAGCGCGGTGTCGTCGGTGTCGGGCGTGATGGCGGCGCACGCCAGGATGCCGGCGATGCCGGGAGTGTGCGGCAGGCCGTGGTAGCGCACCAGCCCACCGTCCTCGATCTGGCTGGTGAGGTGCCGGCGGGCTCGCTGCAAGCTGTCGCCGATACCGTCCGAGGCCGCCAGCGGATCGAGCAGGTCGACCAGGAAAGAGGTGAGGAAGGTGTTCATCTCCTGCCCCGTCTCCTGGTAGCGCGTCGAGGTCGTGTGGGCGGTGAGCCAGTAGCCCGGCGCCTGCTGCCGCTCACGAAGCCGCGCCGCCGCTGTCCTGAAGCCCCTCTCGAGGATCTCGCCAGCGGCCAGCACGGTCAGCTTGTGCTCCGCCAGGTAATGGCGCTCTCCTTTCTCGGAGGCCCAGGCGAAGGCGGTCAGACGGTGCTCGCCGGGAGCGAGGCCCGCCGTGCCGACCGGAATCTTCCAGCCAGTGGGGCTCTCCTCGTTCAGCGCGCTGCGGACGTCAGGCCGGTCATAGAAGGTGCGGGAGGTGACGGTCTGCCCGCCGTCGATGACGACTCCCACCTGCCAGGGCGTTGCATGACCGGCCAGCGCCCAGCCGAAGGCGGTGACCTCCTGCCCGGCGGTGACTTCGGAGGCCGCGTGGCCGTCTGCCTGGATGACGTCGAGGTTGCCGCGCGTCCCGAGCATCAGTTCCGCCGGCGCGAGGCCATCCTGCAAGGGAGCGACGAAGGGTGCATTCCGCCAGTCCCAGGCGGCCCGCATCTGGTCGGGACCGCTGGCGACGGCGAAAATCTCCTCGTCGGTCGCGCCGGTGTACCAGAAGGCACCGATGGCTTCGATGGCGACCGCGGCGCCGACCGCGAGCAGGAAGCACATCCGGCCGAAGCCGCGCAAGGAGGCGGTCACCGGCGCCAGCATCCACATGAGCAGCGGCAGGAGGTCGGTCAGAAAGCGCGGCCCCCAGGAGATGCCGGCCCGCCAGTCGATCATGGCGTAGAGCAGGATCTGGAGGACGACGCCAACGCTCATCGCCAGGGTGAGGGCGCGCTCGCCACGGTCATCTGGTAGGTGCCGCCAGACCAGGACGAGGAAGAGCAGGAAGGGTGAGAAGACGAACAGCCCCCGCGTCGGGCTGAACAGCAATCCGCCGAGGCCCGCAAGCAGATCCTGCCGGAAGAAGCTGGCATGGGCTTTCCCGACCAGGCCGTAACCGCCGGCGAAGTGGCCGGCCACGCCGAGGTTGTAGAGCAGCACCAGGCCGATCGGCACCGCCGCCGCCGCGGCGAGCAATGCCGCCAATACCGCCCGTCGGCCGGCCCAGAACAGTCCGTACACGCCCAGCGCCGCCGCGAGGATGGCGTCCGGAGGCCGGTTGGCGGCGATGAGCCCTATCAGCAACCCCGCCGCGAGCGCCCGCGGCGCGGTGCACGGCCCGGTGAGGAGCAGCAGGGCGCCGATCACCAGCAGCCCGGCCATCCCGTGCTGCCACAGCGCCTGGCTGCTGATCATCCAGGTGGTGGTGCCTAAGGCATAAGCCAGGGTGAGCAGCAGTGCGATCCGGGCCGCCACCCGGCGCCGCAGCAGCAGGTAGAGGAGCGACGCGGAAAGCGCAGCGATGAGCGAGGCGGAGAGCTTCTCCATGACCCTCGCCACGTGGTCCAGCCGCGCATCCGTCCAACCGCTCAGGCGCAGGTAAGCGACCGCGGGAAGGTAGAGCGGCGCGATGAGCACCGGCAGCACCACGGGATACATCGAGATGGTGTGGCCGCCCTCCACCGGCAGCATCCAGAACGCCGTATCGCCCCGCCCCTGAGCCGTGAGCGGCGCGATCGGATCGAGGAGGACGGTCTGGTGCTGCCAGATCGCGAACGGCAGGTAGCGCGCCGGGTAGCAGTCGCCGGCGCTGACCGCTCGCCGGTTGGCGTTGTAGACCAGCAGGCAGCAGAGCCCGATGAGCAGGCTCGCCCGCAGATCGCGCCGGCGCAGGACCGTGGTCATGATTTCCTACTCACGTGCGCTGGGGCGTCCCACGGGATCCTGCTCCACTACAAGGTTGACGGGAGGCGAGGGCGGAAGCTACCACAAGGCGCCGCGGGCGCCAAGCTCAGCGCAACGCGAGCAGCCTGGCTCGGATAAGGACGGGGTGACCTGGCCCTGGGCTCTGCTCTACAACCATGGGCCGTATCCATCGCGCTGGCGGCAACTGTCAACGAACCTTAGCCTATCGCTATTTCATGTTCATCTGAATGCAATTCATGGTCTTGACAAGATACCAGTGTCTACAGATAAGATCTCGCCATCGTAGTCGCAGTTCCTTTTCAGCAGGCCCCACAGATGGCGTCAATAACGGCGCCGTTTTCACAGTGAGGAGAGACCGATGGCTAGTGGCAAAATGGCGACGTTGGGAGACTTGCAGCGCTTCAAGGAGTCTCTGTCGGCAAACGTAGACAAGCTCACAGGGTATGAAGGAGGCCGTCTCAAGTTCGACAGCTTGGTGACACAAGCGCATGGGTTGACTCAGCAGCAGGCGGCGCTCACCGCGGCCAAGCAGGACTCCTCGAAGAAGCTCCAGGATGTTCTGTCGGAGGCGCAGCAGTTGGCAACGGTGCTGCGGTTCGCGCTCAAGGCGCTCTTCGGCCGGGATTCGGAGAAGCTCGTCGAGTTCGGCCTGCAGCCGTTCCGCGGCCGGACCCGGAAGGCGAAGCCGGAGACGCCTCCGGAGCCCCCGATCCCGCCCATCGAGTAGGACAACCGCACGTCATCCTTCCGGGGGCGCTTTCCGCGCCCCCTTTTTTTTCCTCTTCCAGACTTGCCTGAGTGTCGGGGCCACGGCGGCTATCGTCCCGGAGGGCAGCCACAAGGGTTGCCCCTACATGAACCGTGGTGCGATGGATTGGGCGACCGTGGGTAGGTGACCGACCGCGGCTGCGCTCAAACGGCCCACCAATTCGCGCGACCTGTAGGGGCAGGTCTTGTGCCTGCCCTCCGGATCCGGCCCCTCCGCCTTGGTCCGGCCCCCCTCCTCCGCTATCATTGGGGCTCCTGGAAACGCGCCTGTTTTCGGTCCGGCCTCGCCGGATAATTTGGAGGCCCATGCCGTCGAAGCGTAATGATCTGGAACAGTGGGAATCGGAGGCATTGGCCAATTCTCCTAGCCCGGACCCAGCCATACCAACGCTGCTATGACGACCCGACTCACCCAAGAGGCCTTGGAGCGCCACCTCTGGTCAGCAGCCGACATCCTCCGCGGCTCGATCGACAGCAGCGACTCCAAGAAGTACATCCTAAGCCTGCTTTTCCTGAAGCGGCTCTCGGACCGTTTCGAGGAAGAGTCCGAGACAGTCCGCGCCGAAGGCGGCAACCCTGAAGATCCGGACGAGCACCAGTTCCACGTGCCTCCTGTGGCGCGCTGGCAGCGACTTGAAAAGGTTGTCTTGAATATCGGCGAGGAGCTGAACAAGGCAATGGCTGCCTTGGAGCAGAGCAATCCTAAACTGGAAGGCATCCTCTATAGCCTCGATTTCAACGACGGCTACAAGCTAGGGGGCATTCGGCAACGTGACCAGATATTGGGCAACCTCGTCCACCTGTTCTCGGGAATTGACTTGCGCAACGCAAATCTCTCAGAGGCGGGAATACTCGGCCGCGCCTGTGAGTATCTGATTGCGCGATTCGCTGGCGATCCAGGCAGAGGAGGAGAGTTCTTTACCCCCCACGCATTGTCTCGCCTGATGGTGGAAATCCTCCAGCCGCGGGAGGGGTTGCGGATCTGCGATCCTGCCTGTGGTTCCGGCGGCTTACTTATACAGTGCGCTGATTACATCCAGCGGCAGGGCGGCAACCCTCGAAACCTCAGCCTCTACGGCCAAGAGAAGAATCTGGAGACCTGGACGCTTTCCAAGATGAACATGCTCCTCAACGAGCTGGAGCACGAGATCAAGAAGGGTGACTTGATTCGAGATCCTAAGCTCCTTGAGCATGGCGAGCTGATGCTATTCGATATCACTTTGTCCAATCCTCCAATGTCCGTATCCAATTGGGGGATCGACGTTGCGGCTCATGACCCATGGAGGAGGTTCCGTTTCGGGATGCCCCCTCCCGGGAATGGTGACTTCGCTTTCATCCAACATATGATCGCAACACTAACCCCGGGAGGACGAATGGCAGCTTTGATCGCTCAAGGAATCCTTTTCCGTGGGCGAAGCGAAGCCGACATTCGGCGCCAGCTAATCGAGAGCGACCTGATCGAGTCTGTGATTGCCCTGCCTTCCGGAGTCCTCTCACACACTACAGTTCCACCCGCTATTCTCGTGATCAACCGTGCAAAATCTCCCGAACGACGAGGGCAGATCTTCTTCGTCGATGCATCCGGAGATGTCGAGCATACCCGAAGGGCTTCGATGCGGAAGCTCCATCATCTCGCCAGCATTCCGGCGATTGTCAATGAGTTCCGCGAGCACGATGGATACTCGAAGTCCGTCTCTATTGACGAAGTAGCCAGCAATGGCTATAACCTGAGACCAGGAACCTACTTCGTCAAGTCTCAGTCAGGTGAGCGCTTAGATCGTATCGCAGAGATTCTGCAGAGCCGTGTGCGGCAAGATTCAAGCTCAGATTCACCCGAGATCCCAGTTATTCAGGGGAGAGACTTGGGGGTACGCAACCTCACACCTGATGACCTAGCCCGTTGGCAACCTTCCGACCTGTCCCGAGCGATCTTCGTCCAAGAAGGAGATGTCCTGATTCAGAGGATAGGAGACAGACCCAAGGCTGCGCTTGCCAACGCAGCCCTCGATCGCACCCTGGCCAGCGATACTGTATTCATAATTCGCCTGCGAAGCGAACACCGCGCCAGAGGGCCCTACCTGGTAGGTTTCCTGAACTCGCCAGCAGGTCAGAAGCGGCTTGCAAGTGTTCGGACTTCATCAGTGATCCCATCTCTTAGCATTAAGAATGTGCGAGGGCTCAGGGTCCCCTTATCCGATCCGAGTCTCCTAGGTCTCTTCGGGCGCGTGCAGGGGCTTGAGGATGGCCTATACGACCGCTTTCAGCGTGTTTTGAATCTCCGGTCGAGGATATTCGAAGCGCAAGATACTACGAGCGTCGAAGCCGAAGTCCGACAATTGAGCCTGGAAACTGAGGTAATCAAGGAGAGCGTTGAACGGTCGGAGGATCTCGATTTTCAAATCCGGAACTTTTACCCCCATATGGTCGCCTATGGTTACCGCCGCACGTCTTCTATTTTTGATCCTGAGAAAAGGTATCGGCAGCTACTCGCTGTCCTTGATGCGCTACTTCCCTTCCTTGGTTCAGTTGGGTTAGCTCTAGCTACTTCACTCGCAAGACCCCCGCATTTGGAGACTCACCAGTTAGGCCGAGAACAACTCACGAAGATTTGGCAGGGGGGCGCCTCGCTGGGTCATTGGGCGGCTGTTTGCCGCAACAGCGCCAAGTTGCTTAGGGACCATAAGGATGTACCTGCCAGCAGAGCATTCGCCGACATGTGGAGCAAGCGACTGGATAAGACGATTGGAGACCTAATCAAGCAGCGGAATGACAACGCGCATCGACCGAAGGTTTGGTCGAAGAGGGAGTTTGAGTCGAGGGCAAGCAGTCTCCAAAGCCAGATTGAAGAAGTGATCAAGGAAAGCCTCTTCTTCGTTCAGCACCCAATTCGCTTGGTAGAGAGCATTTCTGCGCCCTGGAGAGAGGGTGTCGTTCTGAATACTTTCTCTTACAGCGGGGATCACCCGAGCCTGCGAAGAGAGCAGATCAAGTATCAAGTAGCTCTTACTGAGGGCCACCTTTATCTGGAGCTCGCTCCTGGCTCCTGGTTGTCGCTCTATCCGCTTCTAAGCGTAGAGGAGCTCGGAGGTGAGCGCCGCACCTATACCATCGATAAGATAGGAGAACCGCAACGGATATTCCTGCGTTCACTAGAGGACGGTAAAGAGGTTACGTCCGCCCATCTGGATGATGTGGGTAAGGACTTCTGGTTTTGGTTTGACAGTGTGTATAAGGAGTCCCATGTCCACGAAGCGTGACGTTCTGGAACACTTGAAACGGGACGAGCTCCTAGCTGCCGCCGACCGCCTCGGCGTGGAGGTGAGTGATCGCCGAGTTCGCACTGTGCTCCTCGATACCCTATCCAGCTCGCGGAAGGCCGGGTTGGCCGGCATCTTGGAAGATCTGTCCCGCGTGCGGCTCAAGGAGATCTGCCGCTCCCTGAAGCTGGACGACTACGGCCGCGAGAAAGCCGTCCTCATTGCCCGGCTGGCGGGGCGAGATGGCCATGCCCCCTCTCCGAAGCCCGCCCCGAAAGCTGAGCCGCAAGCCGCACCACCGTCACCCCGCAACGCCCGCTCCTCTCCAGTTCCGGCACAGGGGAAGCTCTCCCGGGAGGCTCTGGAGCGCCATCTCTGGTCCGCAGCGGACATCCTCCGAGGCTCGATTGACAGCAGCGACTACAAGAACTACATCCTCGGCCTGCTCTTCCTTAAGCGCCTCTCGGACCGTTTCGAGGAGGAATGCGAGATTGTCCGCGCCGAGGGCGGCGACCCGGAGGACCCGGACGAGCACCAGTTCTACGTCCCTCCTGCAGCACGATGGGAGCGGATCGGCACGGTGGCCTCAAACATCGGCGAGCAGTTGAACCGGGCCACGGAGGCCCTCGAGGAGAAGAATCCCAAGCTGGAGGGGGTCCTCCATGGGATCGACTACAACGACGAGCGCAAACTCGGAGATATCAAGCAGCGCGACCAGGTGCTCGGGGACCTCATCGTGCATTTCTCGGAGATCAACCTTCGCAACGACCACCTCTCCGAGCCGGACATGCTGGGTCGCGCCTACGAATACCTCATCGAGCGCTTTGCGGACGACGCCGGCAAGAAGGGCGGCGAGTTCTACACCCCGCACCAAGTGGTCCGCCTAATGGTGGAAATCCTCCAGCCGAGGGAAGGGATGCGAATCTGCGACCCGACCTGCGGCTCGGGCGGCATGCTCATCCAATGCGCGCAGCATATCCAGCGCAACGGCGGCGATCCCAGGAACCTGAGTCTCTACGGACAGGAGAAGAACCTGGGTACTTGGGCGATCTGCAAAATGAACATGCTCCTCCATGGGCTGGAACACGAGATCATGAAGGGCGACACGATCCGCGAGCCCAAGCTCCTCGACGCGGACGGCAACCTTCGACAGTTCAATCTCGTCATCGCCAATCCGCCCTTCTCGCTCGACAATTGGGGTCGGGATGCGGCGGAGAACGATTCCTTTCGGAGGTTCCAGTTCGGGTTGCCGCCGAAGAGCAAGGGGGATCTAGCCTTCGTTCAGCACATGCTCGCCGTCCTCCACCCGCAAGGGCGGATGGCGGTGGTGATGCCGCACGGCATTCTATTTCGGGGCGGGAGCGAGGGAGAGATTCGAAAGCGGCTTGTGGAGGAGGATTTGATCGAGGGGATCATCGGCTTGACGCCGAGACTTTTCTTCGGTTCGGACATTCCTACAACGATAGTGGTTATGAACCGAAATAAGCCACTGGAGCGCCGAGGCCGCATACTTCTGATGGATGCCTCGGAAGAGTTCACGGAAGGCCTGAATCAGAGCACCCTTACCACCAATAATATAGTGCGGATTGTCACTACCTTCAATCGATTTGAAACCGAGGGGGGCTTCTGCAGTCTCACAACGCTTGAAGAGGTCGCAGCCAACGATTTCAATCTGAATCTGACACGCTACCTTGCACAATCTCAAGGTGCCGACGGCATCGACGTCGTTTCCGCCCTGAAGAGCCTACGTGCCGCAGAGGTGACACGTGACAGTGCTGCAGTAACGCTGAACCGCTATCTGCGTGAGCTCGGCCATGACGCCTGACCGCTTCGCTGCCATGGAGCAGAGGCAGGTTGGCAGCGTCCCGGAAGGTTGGCGCTCCGTTCGGCTTGGCGAATTGTTTGAGCAGATTGTCGACACGGGTCATTCAGACGACCTGCCTGTACTCTCCGTGACCCTGGACAGGGGCGTGATCCCTCGCGCCTCTCTGGACAGAAGGTTGGAGCGAGAGGTCGCCCGGCCGCAGTATTTGAGAGCATGTCCCGGAGACATCGCCTACAACACGATGCGTATGTGGCAGGGCGGAAGCGGACTCGTGCGCGAAGAGGGCTATCTCAGTCCCGCTTACACGATCTGCCGAGCCCAGCCTGGAGAAGACCCTGAATTCTGGGCCTTTGCATTCAAATCTGAGGCGATGGTCCGTGCCTTCCGAGCCCACTCGCAGGGCTTTGCAAAAGATCGTTACCGGCTTTACTTTCAGCACTTCGCCACAGTGCCCGCACTGCAGCCTCCTCTTCCCGAACAACGCAAGATAGCCACCTTTCTAGCCCAGGTAGATGAGACAATCGAGAAGTCCGATTTAGTCATTCGCCGATTAGCCGATCTCAAGAGGTCGGCTACTGAAAGTCTTATGACCAAAGGCTTGCCTGGCCTACATAAGGTATTTCGGTCAACGGCGGCTGGAACGGTACCCCTCGATTGGGAGATCAAGCTGATTCGAGATACTTTCGTTGTAGAACTCGGGAAAATGCTCAGCAAGATTGCACGGCGGGGTACCAACCCTAAGCCATACCTAAGAAATGCCAACGTTCGATGGGGGAGCTTCGACCTAAGTGAGGTTCTTGAAATGGATTTCAATGAGAGAGAAATCGAACGTTTCAGGCTGGCGAAAGGAGATCTTCTCGTTTGCGAGGGTGGGGAGATTGGACGTTGCGCCGTATGGAAAGCGACAAACAGCGACTTTTATTACCAGAAAGCATTGCATCGCCTGCGGCCGAAGGGAGACTTGGTCCAAGCAAATTTTGCTCGACACTATTTTGAATTTAAATTCAGGTATGACAAATCGTTTGGTGGAAAAGCCGGTCTTTCCACCATAGCACATCTCCCGAAGGAACGTATTGAGGCGCTTCCAATTCCTATCCCGAGCAAGGATGAACAGGTGGGCATCGCGGCAATTCTAGACGGAATTGTCGATCTCGGTGAGGCGGAGACCGGAGTTCTAGAGAACCTAAAGAAACTCAAGTCCGCTCTCACCAACAGCCTTCTCACCGGCAAGATCCGAGTCACACCCGAGGAGGCTTCATGATGACCGACCTCGGCCGCGACTGGAACGAGATCCATCTAGTCGAGGACCCGGCCGTCCAACTCCTCCAAGAGCTTGGTTATCGCTACATCGACCCGCAGATCCTCGACCGCGAACGGGATAGCCTACGCGATGTCCTCCTGGTTGACCGCCTGAAGAGGGCCATCCGCAGGTTTAACCCGTGGATCTCCGACGACAACGTCCACCGGGCCGTGCGCGCCGTCTCGCATATCCAGGCGGCGAGCCTCCTCGAAGCCAACGAGGCCGTGCACACTGCAATCGCCTTCAGCGGCTCCGTCGAGCAGGACCGCGGCCATGGACGCAAAGGCCAGAGCGTCCGGTACATCGACTTCGACGACCCGAACGCCAACGAGTGGATCGTCGCTCGCCAGTTCCGCATTCAGGGCACCCGGCGCGAGATCATCCCTGATGTCGTGCTCTTTGTGAATGGCCTGCCGCTCGTGGTGATCGAATGCAAGAACCCCAAGCTCGGTGAGAGCTGGCTCGGCGAAGCGGTGGAGCAGTTCCTCCGCTACCAGGAAACCGAGGAGCGCCACAGGGACCTTGGCGCGCCGCGGCTCTTCCATACCGTCCAGCTCACCGTCGCTACCTGCGGCGTTGCCGCCTTCTATGGCACCGTCGGCACGCCCGATCGCTTTTACGCCGCCTGGAAGATCCCCCATCCGCTCACTCCTGACGAGGTCGCCCGCCGCGTCCACAAGGAGCAGGCTAGCGCCCAAGACCTCCTCTTCTACGGCGCTCTCACTCCCCGCAACCTCTTGGACATCGTGCGCAACTTCGTGACCTTCGAGCGCGATCTTCCCTCGGGCCGGACGATCAAGAAGGTGCCGCGCTATCAGCAGTTCGCGGCGGTGAACAAGGCCCTTTTACGCGCCGCCCTTCCGGGAGACCCTGGCGAGCGCGGCGGCGTGGTCTGGCACACCCAGGGCTCGGGTAAGAGCCTCACCATGCTCTGGCTCGCCACCAAGCTACGGCGCGATCCGGCACACGCCAAGCCCACCCTCCTGATCGTCACCGACCGGCGTGACCTCGACACCCAGATCACCGGCACTTTCCATGCCTGCGGTTTTCCCAGCCCTGTGCGAGCGAAGAACGTGCAGCACCTGCGCGACCTGCTCACAGGTCCGGGCGGGCGCACTATCCTGACCACCGTTCAGAAATTCCGGGAGGTCGGCGGCATCGACTCGGACGGCAAGTCCGTCGCCCGCCAGAAGCACCCGATGCTCTCACCGGATTCGAACATCTTCGTCCTCACCGACGAAGCCCACCGCACTCAGTACGGCAGCCTCGCGGCCAACCTCCGCCTCGCTCTGCCCAACGCGGTCTTCTTCGCCTTCACCGGCACGCCGATCGACAAGCACGACCGCAGCACCTTGGAGACCTTCGGCTCGTATATCGACACCTATTCGATCAAGCGCGCCGTCGAGGACGAGGCCACCGTGCCGATCTTCTACGAGGGTCGCCTCGCCGAGATGCACGTAGCCGGGCAGTCCCTCGATCGCCTCTTCGACCGGATGTTCGCCAACGTCTTTCCTGAGGAACGCGAAGCGATCAAGAGGAAGTACGCCCGCGAGCAGGCTGTCGCGGAGGCGCCCAGGCGCATCGAGGCGATCTGCCTCGATCTCATCGATCACTATACGAAGTTCATTCAGCCCAACCGTTTCAAGGCACAAGTCGTGGCGGTTAGCCGCGAGGCCGCGGTGACCTATAAGGAAAAGCTCGATGAGCTCCACGCTCCCGAGAGTGCCGTGGTGATCACCAGCGATCAGAAAGAGGCGCGCTTCGCCCGCTTCCGCAACACCGACAAGGAACGCAATGACCTCATCGAGCGGTTTCGCGATCCAGAAGACCCGCTCGCTATCCTTATCGTCTGCAACATGCTGATCACCGGCTTCGACGCGCCTGTCGAGCAGGTGATGTACCTGGACTCGCCCCTCAAGGAGCACACGCTGCTCCAGGCCATCGCGAGGGTGAACCGCAAGGCTGACAAGAAGGATTACGGCTTGGTGGTGGATTACTGGGGCGTGTCCGAAGAACTGCAGGAAGCGCTAGCGGTCTTCGCACCGGAAGACATCGAGCGGGCGCTGGAGCCCAAGACGGACGAACTGCCGCGCCTCCAGGCCCGGCACGCCGCGGCCCTGCGCTTCTTCGGCGCGGTACGCGACCGCAACGATCTGGAAAGGTGCGTGGCGGTGCTTGAGCCGGAGGACGTGCGCGCCGAGTTCGAGCTGGCCTTCCGGCGTTTCTCGCAGAGCATGGAGATGCTGCTGCCCGATCCGCGGGCGCTCGATTATGCCGCTGACCTCGCCTGGCTGGGGACGATCCGCGCAGCGGCCCGCGCGCGCTTCCACCGCCGACTGGACCTTTCAGAATACGGAGCGAAAGTCCGCAAGCTGATCGAGGAGGCGATCTCCGCGGAGGGAGTGAGGCAGATCGTCAAACCGGTCTCCCTCTTCGATGTGGACTTCGAGGATAGGCTGGCGGCTCTCGTCACCGAGGAGGCGAAGGCGAGCGAGATGGAGCATGCGATCCGCGCCGAGATCCACGTGCGCCTGCAGGAAGACCCGGTGTTCTACGAATCGTTGCGCGACCGGCTGGAGAGGATCATTGAAGGGCGTAAGGCACGGAGGATCGATGCGGCGCGCCAGCTCGAGCTGTTCGACGTGATGGTTCAGGAGATGCACGAGCGGGAGCAGGTCGCCGAGGACGCCGGGCTGACCGAGACCGGCCTCGCTCTCTACAGCCTGCTCGCCGCCGGCCCCCCGCGCCCAGGCGAGGTGGCGGAGCTGCGACCACCCGCCTACGGTGAAACTCTGGATGAATCGAAGACGGCCTTGGCCTCGCTCCTCGAAGAGCAGCTTGATCCACTGACGAGGATCGTGGACTGGGTGCGCAAGGACGACGTGCAGCGCGACATGAGGCGCCTGATCAAGCGGCAGCTCGAAGCCGCGGGCACGTCGAAAGAAGACCGCGAGCGGCTGGCTATCGCGATCGTGGACCTCCTGCGGTTTCGCAAGGGATGAGGGGGACCGAACGCTCCGAGGTGCACTTCGGCCGGACGGCGATCCCCTACCGGATCATCCGTGGCCGGCGGCAGAAGACCGTGGCCATCGCCATCGATCCGCTGGCCGGCGTGCTGCTGCGGGCGCCGGAGGCCACGCCGGTGGAGAGCCTTGACGCCATCGTTCACAGAAAGGCGATCTGGATCCTGGAGCGGCTGCGCAAGCTGCGGGACCTTCCGCCGCCGCCCAGTCCGCGGCAGTTCGTCAGCGGAGAGACGTTCCTTTACTTGGGACGGCAACACAGGCTTCGGGTAGAGAAGGTGGCCGAGCCCGCCGGGAAGGTCCGGCTGCGGAGCGGCTGGCTAGTGGCTGAGGTTCCGGCGGTAATTCCGGACTCAGAGCGGCCGGCGCTGGTGCGCAAGCTTCTGGTGGCATGGTACCGGCGGCGTGCGGCAGAGAGGGTCCCGGAGAGGGCAAGCTGGTGGAGCGAGCGCCTGTCCATGCAGCCGGCGGGAGTCCTGATCCGTAGCCAGGAGAAGCGCTGGGCCTCCTGCGATCCGGCGGGCGTGCTGCGCTTCAACTGGCGGATCGTCCAGGCCTCCCCGCGCCTCCTCGACTATGTCGTCGTCCATGAGCTGATTCATCTCGTCCACTCCGGCCACACGACCGTCTACTGGTCCGCCCTTGGCCAGGCCCTGCCCGATTACGAAGACCGGCGGGACGCGCTGCGCAAGATCGGCGCGCGGCTGGTGTGGTGAAAACCGACAGCACGCCGAGGCTTGCCGCGCAAGGTTTCCAGAAGAGTGGGCAGACTTTCCGGACGATCCGGGAAACTTTCCCGAGAGGCTGGAAAGCTTTCCGGACGGTCGGGCAACCTTTCCCGGTCAGCAGCAACGTTTCCAGGTCACCCGGGAAGGTTTCCGGGTCATCGCGCAAGCTCTCCAGGTCATCGAGGAAGGTTTCCCGGCCACTCCGCAAGCTTTCCAGGTCGCCGGGAAAGCTTTCCAGGTCATCTGGGAAGTTTTCCCGGCACCCCGCAAGGTTTCCCGGCCGTCGGGGAAGGTTTCCAGGTGATCCCGCAAAGTTTCCAAGTCACCGGGAAGGTTTCCCGGTCACCCTGCAAGCTTTCCGGGTCATCGGGGAAGGTTTCCGGGTCGCCTCGCAAACTTTCCCGGTCAGCCCGCAACGTTTCCCGGTAGCCGGGAAAGTTTCCCGGGTCATCGGGAAACCTTCCCCGATCGTCCGGAAAGTTTCCCGGTCAGCGCGCAAGCTTGCCCGATCGTCCGGAAACCTTCCCCGGCGACCTCGCAAGCTTTCGCGGCCAAGAGTGAGATATCCAACTCGCTCGCGACAGCTCTGGAGTGAACCCTCCGTCTCGAAGGGAGCTCCAGATGAGGTTTTCCGCCTCTTTGCTTCGTTCTTCCTTTAACAGTTGAGCTAGAAGCATGCACACCATCCGGATTCTCGACCTCGATTCGGCACAGGGCCTGGGCACTGAGCTCGCGGCGGTCCTGCGCTCGGCCGGCGGCGAGCTCGACGTGCAGCGGGTGACGGGCGAAGGTGCCCAGATGGAGAGCGTGGAGGTGCTCTTCCTCGTCCTCCCGGCCGGGCTCGTCCAGGATCCCGGCCCTCTTCTCGGCCGCTTGCGCCGCCAGGCTCCACGCAATGCCCCAGAGGTCCCGCTCGTCGCAGTGGTCAGGGAGGCGACGTCGGATCAGGTGCTGGCGCTGCTCCAGTCGGGGGTGCACGATTTCCTGGTGCCGCCGCTGCGTCCGTTCGAGGTGTTGCCGCGCCTCTGGCGGCTGCTCGCCCAGGCCCACCCGCGGACGGCGTCGGTCGCGAAGCTCAAGGAGACGCTCGGGCTCCGGCACCTGGTCGGCGAGAGCCGCAGCTTCCTCGAGGTGATCGAGAAGGTCCCGCTCGTGGCGCGGTGCGAGGCGAGCGTCCTGATCTCGGGCGAGACCGGCACCGGCAAGGAGCTGGTCGTGCGCGCCATCCACTACCTCGGCCCCCGCGCCAAGAAGCCGTTCATCCCGGTCAACTGCGGCGCCATCCCCATGGACCTGGTCGAGAACGAGCTGTTCGGCCACAACCGCTCGGCCTTCACGGGCGCGGTTGCCGTGCAGGCCGGCCTCATCGAGGAGGCGGAGGGCGGCACCCTGCTGCTCGACGAGGTGGACAGCCTGCCGCTGCTCGCCCAGGTCAAGCTCCTGCGCTTCCTCCAGGAGAGGGAGTACCGGCCTCTCGGGTCGGCCCGCCTGCGCAAGGCCGATGTGCGCGTCATCGCCGCGGCCAACGGCGACCTGGAGCAGGCGGTCGCGCAGGGCCGGCTGCGCCAGGACCTCTATTACCGGCTGAACGTCATCCCCCTGCGGCTGCCTGCCCTGCGCGAACGGCGGGAGGACATACCGCTCCTCGCCGGCCATTTCCTGCAGAAGCATTCGGCGCAGGCAGGCCGGCCAGCCCCGCGCTTGGCTCCCGGATCGCTGCAGGCCCTCCTGGGCTACGACTGGCCCGGCAACGTCCGCGAGCTCGAGCACGTGATCGAGCGCGCCGTGGTGCTGTCGCAGGAGGAGGAGTGGATCTTCCCCGGGCACATCGGGCTGCCGCAGGCGGAGAGCAGCGAGGGGCCCGAGGGGTTCCGGAAGGCGAAGGCGCGCGCCGTGGCGCAGTTCGAGGCGAGCTACGTCCGCGGGCTGCTGGTCACCTGTCAGGGGAACATCACCCGGGCCGCCCGCGCCGCGGGCAAGAACCGGCGCGCCTTCTGGGAGCTGATCCGCAAGCACGGCATCGACGCGGAACCCTTCCGGCCGGGCTCGCCCCTGGATGATCTCCCGCCGCGGCAGGACAAAAAAGTCCTACTGCGGAATCTCTGAGCCCTCACCCCCCGGCCCCCTCTCCCGGTCCCTCACCGAGCCTGCGGCTCGGCCCATCCTCCCCGGGAGAGGGGGAGACTTGCTTGCCCAGGACTTAAACATCCTCCCCATCTTCGCAAACTGTTGATTCTTCATGGTTTTGTGCGTGGCAACCCGGTTGCACCAGGAGACGCCGTGCGCAAGAGCTTGCCAGCGGAGGAGGCCGAGGATGTACGAGCTTTCTTTGCAGATCCTCTCCTACCTGGCGGACAACCCGGAGGCGAACGACACCGTGGAAGGGATCGAGCAATGGTGGCTGCTGGAGCAGCGGATCCACGAGCAGAGGGCCCGGGTCGAGAAGGCGCTGTCCGAGCTGTCCGCCGTGGGCCTGGTCTCCGCCAGCCGGGGAGTCGACGGCCGCGCGCGCTATCGCCTGGCCGCCGGCAGGGAGCCGGAGATCCGGGAGCTGCTCGCGGCGCGGGAGACAGGGGGATGACTGCGTGAGCAGCTACGAGGTGCTCGCCGCGGTCAGCCGCAAGCTGCGCGACATCCTGTGGGACGAGATCAAGGTCGACCCCCAGGTGGGCCCCATCGTGGGGAGCCAGGCGGCGATCGTCTTCCTGAACCCTACCCAGACCGCCCGCGACTCCAGCAACAAGCTCTCCCTCTGGCTCTACCAGGTGGCCGAGAACGAGCACATGAAGAACCAGCCCATGCAGCGCGGCGCCGCGGCCGGCACCGAGCAATTCCCGCCCCTGGCCCTGAACCTCTTCTACCTGGTCACCCCCTTCGCGCCCACGGGCGAGGCCGACCACCTGCTGCTCGGCAAGACCATGC
This sequence comes from uncultured Holophagales bacterium, assembly GCA_963741305.1. Taxonomy (GTDB): domain Bacteria; phylum Acidobacteriota; class Thermoanaerobaculia; order Multivoradales; family UBA5704; genus DATMER01. The sequence goes on from CAVUHL010000003.1 coordinate 3,888,719, forward strand.
AGGTGCTCTACGACAACGCCACCGTCCTGCTGCGCGACTCCCTGGGCGGGATCGCCGAGGAGCTGCGGGTGATCCTCTGCCGTCTGACCCTGGAGGAGCTGACCCACATCTGGGAGGCGCTCCGCGAGCCTTACCGCCTGAGCGTCTGCTACCAGGTGCGGGTCACGCGCATCGAGTCCGAGCGCCTGGTCGGCAGTGCCCGCGTCGTGGAGAGCACTTCTCTGTACCAGGACAAGCCTCAGGACAAGGCGGGAGAAACTGTGGGATGAGCCTGGCCGCCGTGGACGTCCGCCGCATCGCGCCCGCGCTGGTCCTCGATCTGGAGGACCGCTACGCCCGCGACCGCGCCGCCCGCGGCCCGCATCCGCGCCCCGTGGGGCCGGTGCGCATCTTCCTCGCCGGCAAGGTGGTCCTCGGCGTCCGCCAGGACTTCCCCGTCCCGTTCGAGCTCGTCACGACGAGGAACGCGAGCGGCTATCACGTTTTTTTCGGCGAGGACCGGCCTGCCACGGGCGGGCGGCGGCGCATGGGCCTCGCCGACGGCACTTACGTGGTGCGGGTGGAGAGCGACTTCTACCAGGCCGTGGAGCGCGAGGACGTGGTCCTGCCGATGACGACGCCCACGCTCTTCGACCTGGAGCCGGGCCCCGCCTATCCCTTCCCCACCGAGAGCACTCTCGGCCGCAGCCGGGGTCCCACCCTGCTGCGCGGCACCGTCCGCAAGCGGGACGGCCGCGGTATCGAAGGGGCCTTGGTGGAGGTGTTGACGAAGTCGAACCGCTGCCGCACCGGCGCCGACGGGCAGTGGGTGCTGGTCTTCCAGGACACCCAGCCCGCCGGCAACGTGACCGTGCGCTTCCGCTTCCCGGCCGTGGTGCCGACGGAGGTGGACATCCCGAACGTGCCGCTGGTCCCCGGGCGCTCGAACAGCCTGCCCGAGACGGCGTTGCGCGGCCGGGTGCTGGCCGCGGGCGGCGTGCCGGCGGCCGGCGCCCGCGTGCGGGTCACGGGCGATCCGGCCGAGGCGGTCACCGCCGCCGACGGCGGCTGGACGTACGCCTTCCCACCCGATCAGACCGCGGCGCTCGTGAACGTGACCGCCGAGTTGCCCGGCAGCTCCCTGACGCAATCCGGCGTGCAGGTGAACCCCCGGAGCACGGTCGTGGTTCCGACCTTCCGCTTCCCTTAACCCGATGAAGGAGACTCGACATGCCTGAGTACCTCTCCCCCGGCGTCTACGTTGAGGAGGTGGCCACGGGGCCCCGGCCCATCGAGGGCGTGAGCACGAGCACGGCGGGGTTCGTGGGCCAGACCGAGCGCGGTCCGGACCTCCCCCGCCTGATCACCAGCTCTTCCGAGTTCCAGCGCTGGTACGGCGGCGTCATCGACCAGAGCTTCCTGCCGTTCGCCGCCCAGGGCTTCTTCGACAACGGCGGCAAGCGCCTGTTCGTGGCCCGGGTGACCCGCTCGAATGCCGACCCCGCCAACCTGACCGTCGGCGCTCTCCTCCTGACGGCGCTGGGCAAGGGCGCGTGGGGCAACCGCGTGTTCGTCAAGGTGGCCCAGAGCCGCTCCGGCGACCCGGCCAAGAGGTTCCGGCTCACCCTCGCCTATTACCGGACGCCGCCGCCGATTCCCCTCGTCGATCCTACCGATCCCACCAAGCTCAGGGAGGCGAACCGCCGCGAGCCCGACCTGTTGGAGGACTACGACAACCTGGGCTTCGACCCCGCCGGCCCCAACTATGTGCTGACCCGGCTGAACGGGAGCTCGCAGCTCGTCAAGGCCGACTGGGCCGCGGCGCCCGCGCTGCCGGGCAGCCTCGCCTTCAAGGAGATGGCCAACGGCGACGACGGCACCGGCGATTTCACGCAGGAGGACTACCTCGGCGATCCGCTGGCGGCGATCGGCAAGCGCACGGGCCTGTTCGGGCTGGAGGAGATCGACCAGATCTCGCTCCTCTGTGTGCCCGACGAGGTCAACGAGATCCTCAGCGTCACCGTCCGGAACGCGATCCGCACCGCCACGATCGGCCAGTGCGAGCGCCTGAAGGACCGCTTCGCCATCCTGCAGGTGGAGGAGGGGAAGGGCGACGTGGCCGTCATCCCGCAGCCGCCGGACACCTCCTACGCCGCCATCTACTACCCCTGGATCCACGTCTTCGACCCGCGCACGCAGGACTTCGTGCTCGTGCCGCCGAGCGGCCACGTGGCCGGCATCTACGCCCGCACCGACGTCGAGCGCGGCGTGCACAAGGCGCCGGCCAACGAGGTCGTGCGCGGCATCCTGACCCGCGACCTGGGCGGCGACCGCGGGCCGCTGGAGTTCCGCATCAGCAAGGGCGAGCACGACATCCTCAACCCGCGCGGCATCAACGTGATCCGCGACTTCCGCGCCGACCGCCGGGGCATCCGCGTCTGGGGCGCCCGCACCCTGTCGAGCGATCCGCTGTGGAAGTACGTCAACGTCCGCCGGCTCTTCCTCTTCGTCGAGGAGTCGATCGACGAGGGCACGCAGTGGGTGGTGTTCGAGCCCAACGACCCGACCACCTGGGCCAACGTCCAGCGCAGCATCACCAACTTCCTGATCCGCGTCTGGCGCGACGGCGCGCTCCTGGGGACCACCCAGGACGAGGCCTTCTTCGTCAAGTGCGACCGCACCACCATGACCCAGGACGACATCGACAACGGCCGGCTCATCTGCCTGATCGGCATCGCGCCGGTCAAGCCCGCCGAGTTCGTCATCTTCCGCATCAGCCAGAAGACGTCCGAGGCCCAGTCCTGAGCTTCGGCAAGGAGGCGAGACCATGCCCACCGGCACGCGCAACGACCCCTACGCGGCGTTCAACTTCACGGTCGAGATCGAGGAGGTGACCGTCGCCGGCTTTTCCGAGGTGAGCGGCCTCACGTTCGAGACCGACGCCATCGACTACCGCAACGGCAACGAGGAGAACCGGGTGCGCAAGCTCCCCGGCCTCAAGAAGTTCACCAACATCGTGCTCTCCCGCGGCTTCACCGACAACCGCGACCTGTGGGAGTGGCGCAAGAAGGTCATGGATGGCAAGACCGAGCGCAAGTCGGGCTCGATCGTCCTCAAGAACGAGGCGGGCGAGCCGGCGCTGCGCTGGAATTTCCGCGAGGGCTGGCCCACGAAGTGGGAGGGGCCGGGCCTCAAGGCGAGCGGCAACGAGGTCGCCATCGAGAAGCTGGAGATCGCCGTCGAGGGCGTGGAGCTGGTCTAGGATGCTCGCCTACCGCACCCCCGGCGTCTACCTCGAGCGGCCCGCGAGCCGGCCGGCCCTCGGCCTGCCGCGCACGGACGTGGCCGGCTTCGTGGGCGTCGCCCGGCGCGGCCCGCTCCACCGCCCCGTGCGCCTGGAGAGCCGCAACGAGATGCTCGCCACCTTCGGCGGCCCCACCGCGCAGGGCTACCTCGCCTGCGCGGTCGAGGGTTTCTTCGCCAACGGCGGCCAGACCTGCTGGGTGGTGCGCGCGGCTGATCCCGAGAAGGCCCGGCCCGCAAGCGTCGAGATCGCGGACGACGCCGGCTTGCCGGCCCTGCTCCTGACCGCCTCCAGCCCCGGCGTCTGGGGACGGAAGCTCACCGCCACCGTGCTCCGCGCCGGCCGCGGCCGGTTCACCCTGCTGCTGCGGCTGGGCGACGGACCGCCGGAGCTCTGGCGCGACCTGCCCCTATCCGGCCTCGAGGCCTTGAGCGCGTTGAACGCGGGCTCACGCCTGGTCGCGGCGAGCCTGCCGGCGGGTGCGTCCGGCGCGCCGCCGCGGGCCGGACGCACCCGCCTGGCCGGGGGCGCCGACGGCCTCACCACCCTGCGCCCGGAGCACCTGATCGAGGGGCTCGCCGCTCTCGAAGCCGTGGACGAGGTCGCCATCGTCGCCCTGCCGGACGCCATGCCCGTGCCGCGCGTGCAACCCCGCGCGAAACGCCAGCCTCCGTGCTGCGACGTGCCGTGCGATGGCCCCGCGCAGGCCGAGGAGCCGGAGGAGTCCCTGGAATTCCCTCCCGCTCTGGACGAGGCGGGCATCTCCCGGCTGCAGAACGCCTTGATCGCCCACTGCGAGAGGCTGCGCGACCGGGTGGCGGTCCTGGACGTCCCTCCCTCTGCCGTGACCCCGCGCGACGCCCTGGCCTGGCGCCAGGACCTGGACAGCTCCTACGCCGCCCTCTACTACCCCTGGCTGCGCGTGCCCGACCCGCTGGAGCTCGAGGGCCTGCTGCGCGCCGTGCCGCCGAGCGGCCACGTGGCCGGGATCTGGGCGCGGAGCGACCGCCGGGCCGGCGTGCACAAGCCGCCGGCCAACGAGGCCCTGGAGGGAGTCGAGGACGTGCTCTTCCGCCTCGGCGACGAGGACCACGGCGACTTGAACTACGCGGGCGTCAACGCAATCCGCCCCTACGACGGCCGCGGTATCCGGGTGGCCGGCGCGCGCACCGTGAGCAGCGATCCGCTCCTGCGCTACGTCAACGTCCGCCGCCTTCTCCTGATGATCGCCGAGGCCGTGGACGAGGGCACGCAATGGACGGTCTTCGAGCCCCACGACCTGCGCCTGCGGCGGGAGATCGACCGCGTGGTGCGGAGCTTCCTCGACGGCCTGTTCCGGCGCGGCGTGCTCGACGGCGCCAAGGCCGAGGAGGCCTACTCCGTGCGCTGCGACGAGACCACCAATCCGCCCGCGGAGGCCGAGGCCGGCCGCCTGATCTGCCAGATCGGGGTACAGCCGCCGTGGCCGGCGGAGTTCGTCATCGTGCGCCTGGCCAAGAGCGTGAGCGGCGTGGAGCTGCTGGAAACCCAGGACGGAAGGGAGGCGGGCCGTGGCTGAGACGGGCAGCCGCACCGACCCCTTCCTCGCCTTCCGCTTCGAGGTGAGGCTCGACGACCTGGCCGTGGGCGGCTTCAGCGAGTGCTCGGGCCTGGCGCTGGAGACCGAGGTCCAGGACTACGCGGAGGGTGGCCTGAACGGCACGCTCCACCGCTTCCCGGGCCGCACGCGCCAGGTCAACCTGGTGCTCAAGCGCGGCATCGTCGACCGCGTGCTGTGGGACTGGTACTACCGCCTGACCCAGGGGACGGTGGAGCTGCGCAACGGCTCGGTCGCGGTGCTCGACCCGTCGGGCGGCGAGGTGGTGGCGGAGTGGCAGTTCCGCGGCGCCTTCCCCTGCAAGTGGCAGGGGCCGGACTTGAACGCCGCCCAGAGCAACGTTGCCGTGGAGACGCTCGAGATCTGCCATCAGGGGTTGGAGCTCGCTCCTTAGGAGGCAAAGGATGCCCGTGCACGTTGAAGAGATGACCAGCGAGGTGGCGGTGCTCGACGGCGACCTTCCCCTGTCGGAGCGGCAGATCGAGAAGCTCGCGGCGCTGGTGCTGCGGCGCCTCGAAGAGAAGAAGCGGTCGGAGCGGCAGGTGCGGGAGGCCACGGCGCTGCGCCGGCAGGCCCGGCCGCCCCTCCCGGTGGCGGATTGAGCCATGTCCCTGGTCAAGGCCGTCATCGAGGTGTTGGACAAGGACGCGGTGGACGAGTCCCGCGGGCTGCCGCGGCGCATCGAGGTCCAGTTCAACCCGGCCGAGTACACGCTCGCCAAAGGCGCCCAGATCGCCGAGATCAACATCCCGGGGATCGACTCCCCCATCCTCCAGTTCATCCGCGGCCAGAACGAGAAGCTGACCCTCGACCTGTTCTACGACACCACCTCCCAGGGCATGGGCGAATCGGCCGAGGACGTGAGGCAGCGCACCCGCTCGATCTACCAACTGGTCAAGATCCAGCCCAAGACCCATGCCCCGCCACGCATCCGCTTCACCTGGGGCCAGGGGCTCTCCTTCGATGCGATCGTCGAGAGCGTGCAGCAGAAGTTCACGCTGTTCAATCCCAACGGCGTGCCGCTGCGCGCCACGCTCTCGGTGAGCTTCCGCGAGTACAAGACCCTGGAGGATCAGCTCGCCGAGCTCAACCTCCAATCGTCGGACCACACCAAGCGCCGGGTGGTGAAGCGGGGGGACACCCTGACCCGCATCGCCGCCCAGGAGTACGACGACCCGCGGGAGTGGCGCCGCATCGCCGAGGCCAATCCGGAGACGGCCGCCGACCCGCGCCGGCTCGAGCCCGGCACCGCCCTCGTCATCCCGCCTCTCGACCTGCCCGGCGGCCCCGCGGGGAGGCGGCCATGATCGCGGAAAAGACCGCGGTCCCCATCTACGAAGGGCAGGACTTCTACGTCCCCTCCTTCGAGGTCAAGCTCCAGGGCCGGCCTCCGGGGAAGGACGTGGTGCACGACATCCTCCAGGTCACCTACAAGGACAACATGGAGGAGCTCGACAGCTTCGAGATCACGATCAACAACTGGGACGCCGGCAAGCTCGCCTTCAAGTACAGCGACAGCGACCTGTTCGATCCGGGCAAGGCCGTGGAGCTGTGGATGGGCTACTACGGCCGCGATCGGCTGCGCCGGATGATCACCGGCGAGATCACTTCCCTGCGGCCGACCTTCCCGGCGGATGGCCCGCCGACGCTCGCGATCAGCGGCCTCAACCTCCTCCACCGCCTGCGCAGGGAGCAGGAGTCGCACGCCTATGTGGACATGAAGGACAGCGCGATCGCCCGGCAGATCGCCGACCGGCTCGGCCTCGATCCGCCGCGCACCAACTCCAGGGCCGAGGCCGACGAGGAACAGCACACATACCTGTTCCAGAACAACCAGTACGACATCCTGTTCCTCTGGCAGCGCGCCCGGAGCCTGGGCTACGACCTCTTCGTCGAGGAGGACCAGGGCGGCAGCAGCTTCTACTTCGGGCCCTCGACCGACGTGCGCAGGGTCACCTACGAGCTCACCTACGGCCGGTCCCTGATCCAGTTCCAGCCCACCCTGACCACCGCCAACCAGGTGAGCGAGGTCAGGGTGGTGGGCTGGGACGCCGAGAGGAAGCAAAGGATCGAGGCCACCGCGAACCGCAGCGACATCGCGGTCCGCGGGGTCGGCGAGCGCGGCGGCCAGGCGGCGATCGAGCAGTCGTTCAGCCAGCGCCGGGAGGTCATCGCCGACTGTCCCGTCCTGTCCGAGCAGGAGGCCCGCACCCTCGCGCGGGAGACCCTGTCCCGGATCGCCAAGGACATGGTCAGGGGCAGCGGCTCGACCGTCGGCCTCCCCGACCTGCGGGCCGGCACGGTGATCAAGATCGGCGGCCTGGGCAACCGGTTCAACGGCCGCTACTTCGTCACGTCCACCACCCACACCCTGGGCGACGGCGGCTACACCACGCAGTTCGAATGCCGCCGGGAGGAGGTCTGAGCCCCATGCAGAACGGCGGCGTCCTGATTGGCATCGTCAGCGACCTCGACGATCCCGAGCGCCTGGGGCGGGTCAAGGTGCGCTACCCCACGCTCGGCGACCAGGAGAGCGACTGGGCGCGCCTGGTCGCGGCCGGCGCCGGCAAGGACCGCGGCTTCTTCTCCCGGCCCGAGGTGGGCGACGAGGTGCTGGTGGCCTTCGAGCTCGGCGATCCGCGCCGCCCCTGCGTGCTGGGCGGCATGTGGAGCAGGACCGACCCGCCGCCGAGCGGCGGCGGCAATGCCGAGGACAACAACTGGCGCTTCATCCGCTCGCGCAGCGGCCACGTGATCAAGCTCGACGACACCCAGGGCGCCGAGCTCATCGAGATCGTCGACAAGGACGGACGGCGCCAAGTGCTCCTGGACTCCGCCAACAAGAAGATCCAGGTGATCTGCGACGACGGCGACGTCGAGGTCACCTCCGGCTCGGGCACGGTCAAGGTGGAGGCCGTGACCGTCGTAATCAAGGCCTCCGCGAACCTGACGATCGAAGCCGGCGCGGCCCTGAAGCTCAAGGGCGCCACCGTGGACATCAATTAGGAGATGGACGATGGGCATGCCAGCCGCCAAGCAAGGAGACCGGATCACGGGGACGGACGTCCACATGATCCAGCCGCCCGGGACGTCGCCGCCAGTGCCGGTGCCGCACCCGTTCAGCGGCGTCCTCAACGGCGGGCTGTCGAGCGACGTGAAGATCGAGTCGCGGGCGGCCGCGGTCGTGGGGAGCACGGCGACCAACACACCGCCCCACATCCCCCAGGGCGGGAGCTTCGTCAATCCGCCGAAGAACCAGGGGCGGATCGTCAAGGGCAGCGCAACCGTACGGATCAACGGCAAGCCCGCGGCGCGCTCCGGCGACACCGCCCTGACCTGCAACGACCCGGTCGACCTGCCAGTCGGCACGGTGGTGGCCGCGGGCGTGGTGAGGATCGGAGGCTGACCATGGAGCGCGACCTCATCGGACGCGGTTGGCCCTTCCCCGTGCGGTCCACCGAGCGCGGGCGGCTCACCCTCCTCGGCGGCGAGGAGAAGATCCGCCAGAGCCTCTGGCTCATCCTCTCGACCGCGGCCGGCGAGCGCGAGATGCGCCCCGCCTTCGGCTGCGGCATCCACGACCTGGTGTTCGAGGCCAACACCGCGGCCCTGCGCGGCATGGTCCGCGACAAGGTGCGCGAGGCCCTGACCCGCTGGGAGCCGCGCATCGACCTCGTGGACGTGCGGGTCGAGACGCCCGCCGAGGCGCGCAACTACCTGCTCATCTCCATCGACTACCGCGTGCGCGCCAACAACTCGCTGTTCAACCTGGTCTACCCCTTCTTCCTCGACGAAGGGGCGGCCTGAGGAGGCGATCGATGCCGCTGGAAGCGCCAGAGCTCGACACCCGCGACTTCGAGGACCTCTTCCGCGAGGCGCGGCTGCGCATCCCGCGCTACAACCCGGAGTGGACCGACTTCAACGAGAGCGATCCGGGCATCACCCTGCTCCAGCTCTTCGCCTGGCTCACCGAGACGATGCTCTTCCAGATGAACCGGGTGCCGGAGCGCAGCTACATCAAGTTCCTTCAGCTCCTGGGGCTGGAGCTGCGGCCGGCACAGCCGGCCACGGCGCACCTCACCTTCACCGTCACGCCGGGCGCCAAGGTCGAGCCCGTGCGGCGCGGCGCCCGCATCGCCGGCCAGCCCGAGGAGGGCGGCGAGCCCCTTCCCTTCGAAACCGAGGAGGGGCTCTCGCTGATCGCCGTGCCGCTCGCCAACGTCCTGGTCTTCGACGGCTCCGCGTTCCGCGAGGTGACCGCCCTCAACGAGGCCCCGGATCAGCCCTGGCAGCCGCTGGGCTTCGTGCCGCAGGTGGGCAGCGCGCTCTACCTGGGCTTCGAGCACACCGATCCGCCGCCGGCCGTCCGCCCATTCCCGCAGGAGATGCGCTGGCGTGTCTTCCTCCCCCGGGCCGCCGGAGCGGACCGCGCGCAGCGGATCGGCGAGCCGGCCGCGGCCCCGGGTGCCGCCCTGGAGTGGGAGTACCGGCCCGCCGAGGACGCCCCGCGCTGGCTCCGCTTGAACGTCTTCAAGGACGACAGCGCCGCCTTCACCCGCGAGGGCGACCTGGTCATCGAAGGCCCCGCCGCCATCCAGCCCAGCCGCGTCTGGCGCATCGCCGAGCCGCGCTACTGGATCCGCGTCCGGCTGGCCGGCGGCGGCTACCCCGCCGGCCTCGCGCCGCGCATCGACCTGCTGCGCCCCAACACGGTCGCGGCGCGCCAGCTCACCACCGTGCGCGAGGAGGTTCTGGGCGACAGCGAGGGGCTCCCCGGCCAGTCCTTCACCACGCGCCACCGGCCGGTCGAGGCCGCGACCTTCTCGCTTTTCGTCGAGGGGCGTGACGTGGAGTCCGAGGAGTGGGAGCGTGTGGACGACTTCCTGGCGTCCAGGGAGGACGACCGCCACTACGTGCTGAGCGCCACCCGAGGAGAGGTGCGCTTCGGCGACGGCCGGAACGGGAGCATCCCGCCCGCGGGGACCGAGGTCATCGCCCGGCACTACCGCTGGGGCGGCGGCGAGGGGGGCAACATCGGGCCCGGCCTGATCTCCACGCCGCTCACGCCGCTGCCCGGCGTCGATTCGGTCACGAACGTCCGTCCCGCCGTGGGCGGAAACGACGAGCAGACGGTCGAGGAGCTGAAGCTCCAGGCCCCGGCCGTGCTGCGCCACCGCAACCGCGCCGTGAGCCCCGAGGACTTCGCAGCCCTCGCCGGGCAGGCCGGCGGCGTGGCCCGCGCCACCGCCCTCGCCCTGGCCCATCCCGACCACCCCGGCGTCGAGGTGCCGGGCGCGGTCACCGTGGTGATCGTGCCCGAGGGCAGGGACCTTCCCCCCCGCGCCTCCGCGGACCTCATCCGGAGCGTCTGCACCTACCTCGACCCGTTCCGGCTGCTCACCACCGAGGTCTACGTGCGCGGCGCGGAATTCCAGGAGATCCGGGTCTCGGCCCGCATCTCGGCCCGCCCTGCCGCCTCCTTCGACGCCGTAGCCCGGGACGTGGCCAAGGCCCTCGACGAATTCCTCGATCCGCGGACCTGGGACTTCGGACGGAACCTCCATCCCACCAGCTTCTTCGACGTCATCCTCGACGTGCCCGACGTGGTGGCGGTCGAGACGATCTCGATCGAGGTGGACGGCCGGCCCCACGACTCTCTGGTCAAGAAGGTGGACGTGCCCCCGGGCGGCCTCGTCTTCGGCCGCGGCCACGCGATCGTCGTCCAGCCGGAGGAGGACCGGTAGCGATGAGGCCGGCACCCCCGACCTTCTTCCCCCTGGACGGCCGCATCGGCTGGCGGACCGACCGGACCGACGGCGCCAGCGTCGATCCCGCCGGCCTCCTGCGCCTGGCCGCCGACCCGGCAGGGCCGCTCTCGCTCACCTCCGCCGACGGCACCCTGGGCGGCCTGACGCTGCCGGATTGGATGGCTCTGGAATCCGAGGGGTCGGTCTATCTTCTGTCCGATTCCCGAGTGCTTCGCTTCGACCCGGCAAGCCGGCGCTTCGAGCCCCTGCCCGAGGTAGGCGGCGAGGGCTCGGACGCGCGGCGCTTCCGCCAGCCGTCCGCCATCGGCGCGGCGGGTGGACTCCTCTACGTCGTGGACCGGGGAAACCGCCGGGTGCAGGTCTTCGACCTCCGCACCCTGGCCCTGGTCCACGTGTGGAAGGTAAAGGGCTGGGAGCCCGTGGACGTGGCTGTCCAGGGCAGAACGGCCTGGGTCCTGGATGCGCGGCGCGGCCGGGTCTTCCGCCATCGTTCTTCGGTCCCGGTCGTGAGCGAGCCGGCGGCGGCCGGGCGCTGGACCCGCCTGGCCGTGGATCGGGAAGGCCGCATCTATCTGCTCGACCCTAGCCGGCCGCGCCTGGAGATCCACGGCCCCGAGGGCCGGCGCCAGGGGGAGGCGCGCGATGCCGGAGAGGTGCGCTCCCGGTTCGATGCTCCGGCCATCCTCCCGGACCACAAGGGCCGCTTCTGCCCGGGCAATTGCCCGCCCGGCGCGCTCTTCGACCGCTCGGGCCAGCCTGTGTGCGTCGATCCCGCCGAGCCCGCGGGTCCGCCGCTCTACCGCATGGCCGGCACCTGGACGAGCCAGGCCCTGGACAGCCGCATCTACCGCTGCCTCTGGCACCGGGTGGAGATGGATCTGGAGGAGCTGCCGCCGGGCGCGGGCGTGAGGGTGAGCACCTTCACCGACGAGAGCCCGAACGCTCTCGAAGACGGCATCCCGGAGCACACCTGGGAAACCCGCTTCGAGGCGGTCGGACCCCTGCAGGAGCCCGGCGAGGCGTTCGTCCGGTTGCGCGAATTCCTGGTTCAGGGCGGCCCCGGCCAGTACTTATGGGTGCGGATCGAGCTGCGCGCCGGCGGCTGGGAGACGCCCGCCGTCCGCGGCCTGCGCGTCCACTACCCGCGCCAGTCCTACCTCGCGCACCTGCCGGCGGTCTACTCCTCGGAAGAGGCGAGCCGATCGTTCCTGGAGCGCTTCCTCGCGGTCGTGCAAACCGAGTGGGACGGCCTGGAGCGGCAGATCGCGGAGATTCCCCGGCTGTTCGATCCCGCGGCAGTGCCCGAGGGGGAGCTCCTCGACTACCTGGCCAGTTGGCTCGGCCTGCCCCTGGAAGGCGATGGGGAGGCCCGGCGCCGGCTGCTGGCCGCGGCCCCGTGCCTCCAACCGCGGCGCGGCACGGTGGAGGGGCTGCGCGACCTCCTGCGCATCCACCTCCAGGACATGTCCGGCGTGGCTCCCGAAGAGCAGGGCGGCTATCCGGCGATCGTGGAAGGTTTCCGCGAGCGCCAGCACCTGATGCTCTCGACCCCCATGGGCCGGGGAGCGCCGCTGTGGAGCGCGGGCGTGGTGGGCCGGCTGCGGCTCGGCGTGTTCGCCCGCGAAGGCGAGGTGCGCCTGGTCTCCACGGGCGATCCGGAGCGCGACGTCTTCCACGAGCACGCCCACCGCTTCCGGGTGTTCGTGCCGTCACCCTGGGTGCGCACGGCCGCGGACGAGCGGCGGCTGCGGCGGGCGCTCGACGCGGAAAAGCCGGCCCACACCGCGTACGACCTGTGCCTGGTGGAGCCGCGTTTCCGATTGGAAGTGCAGTCCACCGTGGGCCTCGACACGGTGATCGGCGGTCTGCCCGTGACGCGGCTCGGCTGCCGCGGCTCGGAGGACGAGCCGCCCAGCCGTCCGCCACACGGACGGCTGGGCTACGACACGGTGCTGTCCGGCAGCCCTGGCCGCAAGGCGGTGCCGCGGGTGGGAGTAGAGACGATCTTGACGTGAGCGAAGGAGACTCCGCGATGCGAAAGAAACCTTGCCAGGAGCCCTGCGGCTGCGGCTGCGGCTCGACCGTCCTCGAGCGCAACCGCTACTTCACGGGCAAGTACATGACGGTCCGCGACTTCGCCGGGGAGCAGGAGTACTTCCTGAGCCGCCACCGCGAGCACAACCGGCTGCTCCACGGCTGGGGCGTGGTCTGCGGCCTGCGGGTCCTCCCCCATCCCAACCCCGAGTGCGCCCGGCGCTGGGTGATCGTGCGCGCCGGCGTCGCGATCGATTGCAAGGGCCGCGAGATCGTGCTCTGCAAGGACACGCCGCTGGAGCTGCCGCTGCGGCGGGAGGACTGGGAGAAGGAAGCAGGGCAGTGCGGAGACCCCGGCGAGAAGGCTGAGAAAGTCCTGGAACCGCCGTTCTTCATTGCCCTGCGCTATGAAGAGGAAGAGATCGAGCCCGTGCCGGCGCTCTACGCCGAGGGCGCCTGCGATCCCTCGCGGCGCGAGGCCAACCGGGTCCGGGAGACGGCGCGGCTCGTCTTCCTCCGCCCCGACGAGGTGAAGCCCGGCTGCTGGCTCACGCCCGGAGGAGACTCCGAAAACCACTGCCACGACGACTGCGACGACGAGCTTCCCGGCCCCGCGGGCGTCTGCCTGGAGCCCTGCTGCCCCTGCGGCGACGCCGTGCCCCTGGCGTTGATCGTCAGGCGCGGGGACGGCATCGGCATCGACCTGGACGGCCGGCGCACCCTGCCCGTGCCCGGTGATTTCCTCACCCATGTCTCGCACGTCAACTGGCCTCATGGCGGCGAGGTGCCTCTCTCCAGGCTGCGCGAGTGGGAAGGCCGTTTGGAGGTCCGCTTCGACCGCCGGTTGCGCGACGCGGAAGGCGAGGGCACGGGGATCAACGAGCACACGTTCGTCGTGCAGTACGGCGGCGTGCAGAAGGACCTGGAGCTCCTCTACGCGGCCGACGGCGGCGGGCCCAAAGTCCAGGACGGCCGCACCGCGGTCTTCCAGATCGATACGGACTTCCTGAACCGCCGGAGCAACCTCGCCGGCAACGTGGTCTACGTGACCCTGAAGTGCGACTTCATCCTCGACTGCCACGGCAACCCGGTGGACGGCAACCACCTGCGGGGGCGGCTCCCCAGCGGCGACGGCACCCCCGGCGGCACGTTCGAGAGCTGGTTCCGCGTGGTCGCCGACGGCGCGGCCAAGGAGGAAAGGCAATGAGCTCGACCACCCGCAGCCTTGACATGGCAACGACTCGCCAGGGCTCCCACGAGCCGTGCCCCTGCGGCTGCTCCCCCTGTGCGGACGACGGCTGCAAGCTGGAGTGTCCGACGCGGCCCCGCTTCTTCTGCGGCCAGCTCCTCACCGACCAGGACCTCGAAGCCCTGACAGGCTGGACCCGCGGCAGGCTCGCCCTCTCCCGCTACCGCGACGGCTGGGGCGTAGCCTGCGGCCTCGACGTGCGTTGCGATCCCGACCCGAAGGCACCAGCCGGCGTCATCGTCTCCCCCGGCTATGCCGTGAGCTGCTGCGGCGAGGACATCGTCCTCTGCAAGGAGGCGAAGCTCGATCTGAGCAAGGCCTGCCGCGAGGACAAGGACCCCTGCGCCGCCGAGCAGCGCTGGACCTCCATGGGGATACCGGTGAGCCGCGAGTGGGTGGTGGACCTCTACCTGCGCTACCGCGAGGAGCCCGCCGAGCCGCAGGCGGCTTTCGGCCGCAACGCGTGCAAGGAGGTCTCCGCCTGCGAGCCCAGCCGCGTGCGGGAAGGCTACGAGCTGGTCTGGAAGCCGGCGGGCGGCGACCCGCGGCAGGCTCAAGCCGACCGCTGGCAGGAGGGATACGACCGCTGCACGGAGGTGTTGGACCAGTTCCCGGACGGCGCGGCCTGGCCCGACGCCCGACGCTGGCTGCTGGGATGGATCGACAATCACCCCCTCCACCACTTCTGCTTCGTCCGCGGCCTGATCTGCGGCACGTCTGGGGCGCCGGCGGACGTCGTCCGCATCCTCTTCCTCCTGGTCCAGGACTGCCGCAACGCCTTCCTTCAGGGGGACTGCCACGCCTGCCAGGGCTCCGAGGACGTTCCCCTGGCGCGGATCTGCCTGGTCAAGGAAGAAGGCAGGGAGTGCCGCATCTGCAGCATCGATCCCTATCCGCCCTACCGGCGTCCCCTGAGCCCGGCGGGCTACCCGGCCGCGCTGGGCGACGTCAACCTGGGGCCTTGGGTCTGGCACCGCGAGGAGGAGGTCTGCGCGGCGCTGGCGGACCTGGGGGTGCCGGTGAAAAAGCGTCAGGCCTTCGACATTCCTTCCTCCCTGCCCGACCTGCGGAACAAGCTGGCCGGCCCGGTCTTCGCCTCCTGCGGGGAATCTGTCTGCCTCCAGGTGCTCGACCTGGAGCCGCTGCGCGAGGAGTGGGACGAGCCCTGCCTGCCGGGAGGCGGCCGGGTCGTGGGCTTCCTCTGCGAGCCGAACCCTCAGCCGGAGGTCGAGGTCACTGCCGTCAAGAGCGGGCCGGCGCAGGTGAGCCTGGGTGGACAGGAGGTTTTTAGGTACGGCCTCTCTGTCACGGTGCGCAACAACACCTCGTCTCCTCTCGACCTGACGATCTTCGACTCCTTGCCTGAGCCGCTTGTCTATCGGGGAACAGAGTGGGAGAGCCCCGAACTGTCGGAGGCGAGAGTGGAAAACAACATCGAATGGGGGGCGAGGCTCGCGGCAAGATCTGAGCTCACCCGCACTTGGAAGCTGGTGGTGCTTGCCCGGCTCTCATCTCTCCCGCAGGAGGTCACGGTCAATAACTTCTTTACCGTCACCGGCAGGAAGCCGGACCGCACCGTCGCCTTCACCCGGACCAGCAACACGATCGTCACCAGGATCGGCTTCTTCGATACGTCCGTGCACCGCGACGAGAAGCCCGTCACCAGTGAGACCGCCCCCGTCAAGCAGCCCGCCCCCGCCCGCAAGAAGGGCAGGGAGAAGAAATGAGCGTAGCCGAGCTCCCCCGCGTCCGCTTCCGCGAGCGCCAGCCGCTCACGGCCGCCGACTTGAACGCCGAACAGGCCCACCGCCTCGCCCTGCGCCGCCGCCACAACGCCGGCCAACACGGCTGGGGAATCGTGACCGGGCTCGACCTGCTCTGGGATGCGCGCGGCCTGATCGTCGAATCAGGCATGGCCATTGACGGCTATGGCCGCGAGCTCGTCCTGCCCGAGCCCGTCCTGATCGAGCACGCAGCGTTGATCAAGGTCGGGCCAGATATCGAGGCCTGGCTGCTCTACGGTCGAGAGGCAGCGGGCCGCGATCGCTGGCGGGAGGCGTGCCGCCTTCGGCTCACCTCCGGGAGCGCTCCAGCATTGCCAGCTTTCGACCCCAGCCGGACTCCTCCCGACGATCCAGAAGCGGAGTGGCCGGTGCCCCTGGGTCTCACGACTCCTGGCACCGAGTTCGGCTCCGGACGGGTGTACGCGGCCCTCACAGGCGAAGAGGTCCGGGACCCCGCGGGCCGCGTCCGCCTGGCCTTCTCCCGCGTGGAGGGCCGGGAGCGCCTCGCCGTCGGCATCCGCGGCGCCGGGGAGGAGACGGTCGAGCGCCTCGCCGTGGAGCGCCTGCCGACACCGCCGCCCCTGCGTGCCCGCCCCGGGGAGTGCCCGCCTCCCGTGCCGGGTCCCCCAGCCCCGGCCTGGAAGGCCACGGTACGGGCGAATGCCCGAGTGGGCGGCATCCGGCTCGAGGCTCCGGCGGCCGGCGGACCGCAGGGAGTGCGGTTCGGCACTGCCCTCCCCGCGCCGAAGGCGCCCGCACCTTGGAGCATCTACCGCGCCGCTGCGGACCCCGAAGGCACCCACCCCGAGGAGTTGCGGTTCGAGATCGGCCATCCGGGAGACAAAGGGGAGCCCGCGGCACACAGATTCGTTCTCCCCTGCCTCAGCGCCACTGCTGACCGCACCGTGACCGTGTATGGAGACCTGATCGTGAATGGCCTACTCGTTCAGGGCCCGGTCCCCGCAGACCCGGACAACCCGGCGTTCGCATCGGCTGTGGCAGGTGCCTGGATCAAGGGGATCAAGGCCGCCCTGAGCCAGGACATCAGCTTTCAGGCGAGCCTCTCGGTAACTGGCCCGGCCACGCTCAACCAGCCGTTGCCCTACACCCTAAAGATCCAAAACTCCGGCCATGTCGAGCTGTCGACGTTCTCCTTCAACGAGAAGATCATGATTGGCGCGGAAACGAAGAGCCGGAGCTACACGGAAAACGTCACCCTTCCCGCCGGCCAATCTCATACGTTCTCGGGCTACAGCCAAGGGTTCTTCCAGACCGGAAAAGCAATTCTGAGTCTGGCCGTGCAAGCCAGGGGACCAGGTGGAAACGTGGTGCAGCAGGAGACTCGAGTCCCTGTGACCGTCAACCCGTCCGGTCCTCTCACCCCGGCCTAGCGAGGGTCCTTCATGAGCAACCAGACCGTCACCCGCGTCCGCTACTTCGACCGTCAGTTCCTGCGCACGCAGGACTTTGTGGACGAGCAGGCCTACCACCTGACCATGCGCCGCCGCCACGACATCGGCCACCATGTCTGGGGCATCGTCAGCGGCCTGGAGCCCACAGTCGACGCCGACGGCAATATCTCCGTCAACCCCGGCGTGGCCGTGGACGGCTACGGCCGCACCCTCGTCTTGGCCGAGCGCGCGTTCCTTCCCGCTACCGACTTCGACGACAAGGCGAGCGAGGAGCTGGATGTCTGGCTGCTCTACGACCGCACGGGCAGCGACCGCTCTCCCAGAGGGTATGCCGACTGCGGTCAGGAGGGCTCCTTCTACCGCTGGCAGGAGCGGCCCCTGGTGCGCTTCGACATTCCGGACCCCGCCTTCCCCGACCCGCGCGAGCCCGAGAGCGTGCCCCCCGGCGACCTCCCGTTCGACCCCAGCCGCACCCCGCCCGACGAGGTGGTCCACGACTGGCCCGTCTTCCTCGGCCGCATCCGCCGCGACCGCAGCGATCCGAAGAAGGTGAAGTACTCCGTGGACCCGACCGGCCGACCCTACGCCGGCCTGGTGGGCGCCGCCATCGAAGCACCCTGGGACAGATCCGTACGGGTCGAGCTCGGCGGCGACCAGCAGGCAGGTTCTCCCGTCTTCGCAGTCGTCTCGAAGGCCGGCCCGGCCTTGGCAATCGACGGCGGCGGCAACCTCGAGCTGCGGGGGTCCATGACCCTCCATGGCGACCTGGAGATCCGCGACGGCTTTCTTGAGCTGGGGGTGGCCGCGCCCGGGACAGGCGCGCCGCGGCCGTGGCGAATCTACCGCTACAAAGACGGGGAGAACGAGGAACTGCGTATCGAGGCCGACGGGGAGGGCCGGGTGGCCGTGGGCTCCTGGTCGGCCAAGACGAAGAAATTCGAGCCGTGTCTCACAGTCGCCCGGGACAACTTGGTCGGTTGCGTGGTCACCGTGCATGGCAACCTGGTCGTGGAGGGCGATCTACAAACCAACGACGCCAAGCGCCTCCTCAGCGAAGAAACCGAGCAGTTCCGGCTCGCCAGCTTCTTGAGCGGAGTGGGGGGAAGCAACATCTTCGTGCAGCCAATGACCGGCTTCCCGACCATGCCGGTGGCAGCCATGGTCTCCCCTGACGTCCTCAACGCCGCGGTCGAGAGGCTGGCTGCGGACCCCGGGGAGCGCGCCGCCTTCGCCCGCCGCGTGCGCGCCCGCAGCGGCGACCTCGCCGAGTCCCTGCGCGAGGATCTCGGGAAGGCGGAGTGAACGGGATGGACGGCCACATCGGACGCCTCCACTGCCGCTACAAGGTGATCGGCCCCCCCGGGTCGATCCACCTCGCCGAGCGCCTCGACCGCGTGGTCCGCCGGCAGCTCGCGGCCTCCCTCGAACAGGCCCTGGATCAGGGGCTGGGAGACGACCCCACGGTCTATGTCCTGCGCCGGATCGACGCCCGCCTCTCTCTCAACGTCGAGCGCGGCCAGGCAGACGACCTCCTGGCGCGGCGTTGGAGCGAAGGGCTGGCCGGCGCCGTGGTCCGCGGCATCGCGAGCGGTATCGCGTGCGATTCTGGCGACGGCGCCAATCTGGTGCGCTTCGCCGGCCAAGCCGAGTACGTGGCGAGCTTTGTCGTGGACCTTCTGCGCGACCGGGCCTGGGACTGCTGGTACTACGGCGCCTTCCAGAACCTCCGGAGCCGCGGCAAGGAGGGCGCGGCCGGCGCCGTCCTCCTCGCCCACCGCGAGCACCTGCCGGCGATCCTCGCCCGCCTCCGGGATGAGGGAGCCCTGGAAGCGCTCCTCGCCCTGCTGAACCCCGAGGCCCTGAAAACCCTCTGGACGAGCCTGGGCGGCCTCCCGAGTGCCGCGTCCGAAGCGGCCCGCCCCCTCTTCGCCGCCGCGTTCGGCTTGGCCGGGCGCCTGGAGCTGTGGGCCGCGGCGCCGCCCTCCAGCTCCGTGGCCGAAACCCTGCTCCGCGACTGGGCCGCGGCCGGAGGGAGTGGGATCGACTGGCGCGACGCCCGCGGCCTCGCCGCCGCCGTGCTCGACGCGCTCCGCTTCCTCGCCCGCCGCAGCCTCCTGCGCCAGACCGCAGCCCTGGACGGCCCCGCCGTCCGCGAGAGGCTCGCCGCGGCCCGGGCGGAGCTCGGCTGGCTGGACCTCCCCTGGCTCGAGGAATCGCTGACGGCCTGGCTCGGCAGCCCCGCGCCACCGGCGGACCTCCCCTCGCGCCCTTCCGCAGCCGGCCTCACCCCGCGGCAGCGCGAGCTCCTGGCCGACCTGGAGGAGATCCTCTCCACGGAAGGCCCAGGCCCGGACCACGGCCAATCCGGCTTCCCAGCCGACGCTGTCCGCATATACGCCCGGCTCGTTGCCCACGCGCCGCGCTGGCGAGGTGATCACCTGGCCACCGGCATGATCCAGCGCCTCCTGGATGTCCGCGCAAGGCTGCTGGAGGCCGGCCTCTCCCGCGAGGCGCTCGCCGACCTGCGTGGCGGCGCGCCGGCTCCTCCCTTGCCGCGTGCCCACGAAGCCCTGAGGCTCCTTGCCGGCCTGGGAGACGCCGGTCTGCGCGTGGCCCTCCTCCTCCTCGAACCGGGCCGGCGTGCTGCGCCCCCTTCCCTCGCCCGCAAGCCGGAGATGCCCGCTCCAGCGCCCGTCCCCAGACCCGGCGAATCCTGCGAAACCGCCTGCGCCGGTCTTTTCCTCCTCCTGCGGACGATCAGGGACCTCCGCCTCCCCGCGCTGCTCAGCCAAGCCTCCTGGCCGCCCGCGGGCCTCGGACTCGCCGCCCTCGGCCTGCGCTTGGCCGGCAGCGCGGCCCTGGACGGCGACCGGATCGATCCCGGCCTTGCCCTCTTCGCAGGTCTGGAGGAACCGCTCACCCTCGACGGCCTCCGTGAAGCCTGGGCCGCGGCCGAGCCGGAGGACGGCTTCCAGGCCGGCCTGCTCCGTACCCTCGCCGGCCAGCGGCTGGCAACAGGCTCCGAGCTGCGCCTCTACCGCGTGCCGCTCGGCGATGGGGGCAGGGCGCTCGTGGCCGGCCCCGCGGGCGCAGAACTGTGGCCCCTCGGGCGCTGCCTTCCCGGAAAGGACATCAAGGACACCAAGGACACCAAGGACTTCAAGGACCACCTCCCACCATCCTTGGTGTCCTTGCAGTCCTTGGTGTCCTCGATGTCCTTGACCTGGGAAGAAGCCACCGGCATCCGACCAGCCCTCACCGTCCGCCGCGAAGGCCGCCGGAAGCTCCTGGAGTCCCTCGATGCCCTGCGCGCTGGCCGCCTCGGCCTTCCCGGCCCCGACCTGACCCTGGGGCTCGCCGCCCTCGCCCTGCTGCGGGTCTGGGCGCGTTGGCTGCGGGGGTTCTCCGCCTCCAGCGCTCCCTTCCTCCTCGAAAAGTGGATCCGCCGCGGCGGACGCCTCCACGCCGGGGACGACGGCCTGCGGATCGAGATCGATCCGGCCCCCCTCGACGCCGTGCTCGAAATGGCCGGCTACACCCGCGACCTGGAGACGCCCGGCGAGCGGCCGGTGCGCTTCCGCCGGAGCCCGAGGCCATGAGCCAGGACGAGCCTCTTCTCGTCGGTCCCCAGGGCGAGCCGCAGCCGCCCCTTCCGCCTCCCCTGGATACCCCGGAAGGCCCCTACGAAAGCAGCGGCGAGCACCTCCAGGACGAGCTGGCGCGCATCGACCGGCTCGTGCGCGCCCACACGCTCCGCTGGCGCTCCACCCTGGCCGCGGCCAAGCCCTCCTCCATGTGGGGGATGATCCACGTCACCGACCAGGAGGTGGAGGACTACCTGCGGTCGCCGTTCACGCCTCCCCGCGACCTGCCGGCCGCGCTCAAGTCTGTCCTGGAGCCCTACTGGCGGCAGGCCGAAGAGCTGGCCGGCGCCATCGTCCGCCGCCGGGCCGCCACGCCGCCGGACGTCCGCCTGCGCCTCGACCTACTGGTGGAGCGCTTCCACCTCTCGGACCTGGAGCGGGACGTGCTCCTGGTCTGCCTCCTCCCCGAGTTGGACGGCCGCTACCGCCGCCTCTTCGGTTACCTGCAGGACGACGCCTCCCGCACCAGGCCGACCGTGGAGCTGATCCTGGACATCCTCCTCCCCGAGGCCCCGGACCCCGGCGCCGCCCGCGAGGCCTTCGCCCGCGGTGGACCCCTCGTCGGCCGCGGGCTGCTCGCCGCCGGTCCCGAGGCCCAGGGCGAAGAGCCACTATCGGCCCGCCTCCTGCGGATCGACGACCGCATCGCCGGCTTCCTCCTGGGCTCGGACAGCCTCGACGGCCGGCTCGAAGGGATCGTCTCCGTCCTTGACGAAAGCCCCGGCTGGGACGACCTGCCCGCCGAGCCGGCCCAGGCCGAGCGCCTCCGCAAGCTGGCCGCGGGTTGGCGCGAGGTGGGAGGCGCGCGGACCGTCCTCCTCCACGGCCCCTATGGCAGCGGACGGCTGGCCGCGGCCCAAGTACTCGCCGGAGACCTCGGGATGCCCCTCCTCGCGGCGTCGGCTGGAAGGGCGCTGCAATCCTCCGAGCCCTGGGAACGGGTGATCGGCCTGGCCTGCCGCGAGGCGGTCCTGCGCGGCGCGGCCCTGGCCTGGACGGGCTGCGAGGCCCTGCTCGCCACCGACGCGCCGCCCTGGCGCTGGGACCGGCTGACCGAGGCCGCGGAAGCCTTCCAAGGCACGACCTTCCTGATCTCCGCCGCCACGTGGGAGCCCGCCGGCCGTTTCCGGCAAAGCCCCTTCCTGCGCCTCGACCTTCCCGGCCCCGGCTACCGCCACCGCCGGCATCTATGGGAACGGATGCTGCCTCCGGTCCCCGACCGCGAGGTCCTCTCCGAGGCCCTGGCCAATGGCTTCCAGCTCACGGCCGGCCAGATGGAAGACGCCCTCGCCTCGGCGCGCTCGCTCGCCGCGTTGCGCGACCCCCTCGAGCCCCGCCTGACCGCCGACGACCTCCACGAAGGGTGCCGCCGCCAGACCATCCGCCGCCTGACCACCTTCGCCCGCCGCATCGAGCCCCGCACCGAGCTGACCTTCGACGACCTGGTCCTCCCGCCCGCGAACGGGCGGCAGCTCGACGAGCTGCGCGGGCGCATCGCCCACCAGGGCCGGGTGCAGAGCGAGCTGGGCTTCGAGCGCCGGCTCTCCCTGGGCAAGGGACTGCTGGCCCTCTTCACCGGCTCCTCGGGCACGGGCAAGACCATGGCCGCCGAGCTCCTGGCCCGCGAGCGCGGCGTCGACCTCTACAAGGTCGACCTCTCCGCCGTGGTCAGCAAGTGGGTGGGCGAGACCGAGAAGAACCTGAGCCGGCTCTTCGCCGAGGCCGAGGATGCCAACGCCATCCTCTTCTTCGACGAGGCCGACGCCCTGTTCGGCAAGCGCGGCGAGGTCAAGGACGCCCGCGACCGCTGGGCCAACCTGGAGATCGACTACCTGCTGCAAAGGGTCGAGGAATTCGCGGGCGTGGTGATCCTCGCCTCCAACCTGCGCCAGAACATCGACGAGGCGTTCCTGCGCCGCATCCAGATCCTCGTCGACTTCCCCTTCCCCGACGCCGGCGCCCGCCTGCGCATCCTCCGCGGGCTCTTCCCGGAAGGCGTCGACCGGCCGGACGAAGCCGGCTTGCAGCCCCTGGCCGACCGCTTCCAGCTTCCCGGCGGCAGCCTCAAGAACATCGTCCTCGACGCCACCTTCCGTGCCCTCTCCGAAGAAGCCGGGAGCGGGCGGCCCACGATCACCCTGCGCCACCTTGCCCTGTCTACGGCGCGGGAGTACCAGAAGCTGGGGAGGCCCATCACCCGCACCGAGTTCGGCGAAGAGCTCTACGGCTGGCTCGACAAAACCATTCTGTGAGACCGCGACCTCATTAGAAAGGAGACGCGCATGCAACCCGACCAAGGCACACCTTATCTTCCCGGTTCCGAGGCCCCTCCCCCGGCTCCCCCCGCCGACGTGGAGGTCCCCGAGCCCCCGGAGGACGACGACAAGATCAAATGCGGCGACGTGATCAACCGCGACGAGATCCTGGGGAACCTGAGGACCGCGCAGCAGTACAACCAGCAAGAGGCCGAACGGCGGAAGGCCCTGGCCGCGAAGCTCCAGGCCGACGTCGAAGCCCTCCAGACGTCGTCCCAGGACATCGACTCCGTGGTGGACGGCTACCGCCGGGACTACGCGAGGATCCGTTGCGAGGTAGGAAACTACCGGTGCTACTACGACCAGAAGCTCACGGAGGTCGAAGGCCTCCTCAGCAAAGCGGAGCGCGATGCGATCCTGGAAAAGATCGGCAGCGTCGACAGCTACATCAGCGACCTGAGCGGGACGGTCCTGACCCTCGAGGAGAAGGACAAGCTCCGCCTGAAGGGCGGCTTCAACGGCTCCGTCCAGTCCTCCCAGATCATCGTCGAAAACAAGTCCACGGGTCCAAACGGCATCAACGACAAGCTGAAGGCCTACGAGGCTCTGAAAGGCTTTCACGCGCAGGTCCTGGCAGACCTCAAGAAGCTTGAAGGGTGGAAGAAGGACATCGACGAAGCCATCGGCAGGTCCGACCCGCGGGCCGCCTGGTTCTTCCTCTACGACTTCGGGACGCTGCTGACAAACCTGGAGGAGCGGATCGACCAATACGACCCCAAGGCACTGGCCCAGGCGTTGGACCGCGCCTGGTGCGAGCTGGCCCAGGCCCGGGAGGCCCTGCGCGACGCCGAGGCGAGGCACAACGACCGGACGGTCACCCTGGTGAAAACGAAGGCCACCCTGGAGGATGCCCGGAAGAACCGCCGGACGCGAATCCTCGAGATCATCCACAAGCCCTGAGGAGGAGCGGCGCGGAAGGCTAACTGACGGCGAGCCACGATTATGGCCAAGACCAAGGCCCGCGACAAGATCCGGGACCGGCCGTCCGCCTCGACCGGCATCGAGAGGCGGCCGGAGCCGGCCGAGCGCGAGCCGAGGTCCGGCCCGCAACCCGCCGCGCCCATCCGTGCCGCCGCGCCTCCCCTCCCGCCATCCAACGGAGAGCCGGCCCCGGCCCGAGCCGCCGGGGTCCTCGGCTTCGAAGACCAGGGAGGCGCAGGCCGCGCCCGCCTGATGACCGGCATGCAGCGGGCCGTGGGCAACGCCCGAGCCGGCCGCATGGTTGCGGAGACCCCTCCCCTACCCTCCCCTGCTTCGCAGGAGAGGGAGCCGGAAGCCCCGGAAGGGGCACAGGCATATAGCCTGGGGTTTCAACCCCAGGTGGGCGAATCCTCAAAACCCCCAAGCCCTGAAGGGGCGGCGGCAACTGCAGGGGACGCGGCTCCCGCTGCTGCCGCCCCCGCCGTTGAACCCGAAGCTACAGCGGAGGAAGGGACAGAGGCCCCACCGCCCCCCCAGCCCCTATCCGAACCCGCTCCGGAAGCCCTTGCCGACGGCGCAGCCCTGCCAGAGGCCGCCGACAAGCAAGCTCTGGAAGGGTCGGCCAAAGAAACGAGCGTTTCGGCCGCCGATATCGCGGCGGAGCTGAGCTCCAACGAGCTCTCCGGAGATCCTTCGGAACCCTCCTCCGAATCCGCCCAAGAGAACGGGCCGGTCGAAGCCGAGGTTGTGCTTCCCGAGCCGGTCACGGCCGAGCCTACAGCGGAACCGGAGCCTACGACGGCGGAAGCTCCGGCTGAAGAGATCCAGCTCCCCTCCGAAGCCGCCGGACTCGAGGCTCCAACACAGGCGGCGGCAGAGGAAGAGGCTACGCTCGAGGCCGCCATCCCCGAAGGTGCCCAAGGGGAGACCACCGAGGCCGCCGTGGAAGCGGAAGGGACAGCCGAAGGCGGCGCGGCAGCGACCGAGGCAACTGGTGCCACCGCGGGACCGGCCGCCGAGCGCGACTCGGCCCGCACTGACCGCGGCCAGGCCGGCGCGCGCGTAATGGCCACCTCCGCCCAATTGGCTTCCCTTGGAGCTACTCCCGTCAGTTTCGCTCCCCGGGCCGAAGAGAGCTCCCGCCAAGCCGGCACCGCCCGCGGCGGACGCGAGCGCCGCTCCGCAGTGGAGGCTCTGGCCGGCCAGTTCCTCGCCCGCAACGCCGGTCTCGTCCAGAACCTTCTCGCTTACGGCGAGATCGCCCCACCGCGCATCCTGGCAGTGGCCGGGGCCGCCCAGTCCGGCATCCAGGAGGCCATCGACCGCAACCGCGCGATGGTTCTGGAGGCCATCGCCGCCGAGCGCGGTCGCGTGCAGGCTGCGGCCGAAGACGCCAAAGCCACAATCCTCGAGCAGCACCAACTCACAATCGACAGCCTCGGCGCAACTTGGAGCGCCGCCCGCGACAGCCTGCGCACCGCCCATGACGAAGCCGCGGCTCTCCTCGACCCCTTGGCCACCGAGCAGCAGACGACCATCGAAGGAATCTACGACCGCTACGCCGGACGCTTCCGCGAGGTCGGTACCGAGGTCGGCAACGAGGCCGTCGCCATAGGCCACCGTCGGAGCCAGGCTTATCTCGGCCGGCGCAATGGTGAGAACGACCTACTTGACGGCCCCCTCCACGACAACCGGCTGGAGGCCAGCTCCGACGCCGCCAATCAAGTCGCGGAGGCATTCCGTGAACAGATCGTCGCCGCAGGCGAGCAGCAGGCCTCCCTGCTCGCCGAGACCCGCGCCGCCGATCTCGCCAACATTGGCTCGGCCTTGGAACGCTCCCGCGAGATCCTGCAAAGCCAGCTCGATCAGGCGCTGACCGCCATCGACGATGCCGAGACCCAGTCCGTGGCTGGCGCGGACAGCACGCGCGACCAACTCCTGATCACCATCGATGGCAACTGTGACGCCACCTTCTCCCAGCTCGACCAGATGGAGGCGATCCAGGTGGCGCGGCTCGATGAGTATGGGCAGCGCCAAAGCTTGGCTCTCGAAGCCGACGCCGAGCAGGCCATCGCCTCCGTGCTCGAGGGCGTGGCGCAGGCGGCCACAACCCTCCAGTCCGCCCTCCAGGGCTTCGTCGAATCGGCCCGCGCTACCGAGGCGCCGGAAGAAAGCGCCCTCCAGGCTTTGCTCGCCGACGCGCAGATGAAAGTCGACGCAATGGCCGCGGGTCTCGCCCAGCAAACCGAAGATGGGATCGGCGCCTCCGAGCAGGGAGTCGCCGCCGGGGCCGAGCAGAGCGTCCAAGCGCTCGACGAGCTGGGCGCAAGCGGGGTCGACGAGGTGCTGGCCGTTGGCTACAACTTCACCGACGCCCTGACCGAGATGGACGCGAGCGCCTCCGCGAGCTTCGCCGAGATGCGCGACACGGTCCTGGCCAGCGCCTCCGAGATGGTGACGAGCGCCCAGGAAGGATTCCTGGCTGTGTCTGACGAGCTCCGGGCCAGCTTCGCAGACACCGGCGTGCAGCTCGAAGAGCGGTTCGACACTCTAGCCAACGATCTGCGCGAGAGCCTGCGGCACGAGGGTCTGGCCGACATCGAAGCTCAGATCACTCAGCACGCCGACGAGGCCGCAGCACAGGTCCAGCCGCGCTGGAAATCGGTCCTCAAGATCCTGCTCGTCGTCGTGGTGGTGATCGCCGTCGCCCTGGTTACCGCGGGCGCCGGCTTCGGCCTGCTCGGAACCCTGGCGCTCGGAACAGCCCTCGGCGCGGCCTCCGGCGCGGTGATCCAGATCGGCAACAACCTGATCGACGGCAAGAAGACCTTCGACGGCGTGCTCAAGGCTGCGGCCGTCGGAGCGATCGGTGGTCTCTTCGGCGGTCTTGGCGCCGCGGCGGGGGCGGCAGTCGCCAACGTCGGACTGAAGATTGGCCTTGAACTCGGGCTGGATGCGCTCGGAGGAGTCCTGGGCGATCTGGCCGTGGGCAATCCGATCACGGCGGAAGGCATCCTCCTGGGCGCCGCCATCGGCCTAGGTGCTGCGGGTGCGCCGGCCGCACTCGCAGGTCTGAAGAATCTGGGTGGCAGGATCAGGACTGGCCTGCGCGGCCGTCTGGGAGGCCTCCAGCCCAGAGCGGGCGCGGCGGCGGGAGCAGCTCCGACACCACCACGGGTCCAACCTTCGGCCAAGCCGGACGTACCCTCGGGTCCGCATCCTCCGACCGCCGGAGCGCCGCCTTCGCCACGCCGCCCAGCGGCTCCAGAGCCCGAAGTTCCTCCGCGCCCGCGCGGCGACGCCGAGCCGGCCCCCAGTACTCCGGACGAAGCCGGCCGGCGTGTAGCACGGGAGACCATGGAAGAAGCAGGCGAGGACGCCGCTGCGGCAACCAGGCGAGCGGGCGCGGACACGCCAGAGGGGGCTCCGCCTCGGCGGCATCCCGACGAGCCGGATGAAGCCGGCCAGCGGCAAGGACGAGAGGCGGCAGAAGAGGCGACCGAGGATGCTGCGGCCAGAGCAGCCGAGGAGCCCGTAGCCATGGCAGCGGCGCGCCATATCGCAGAAGTCAACGATGCCTTGAATACACCGGTCGCCGCCGTTGTGGCCCTCCTCACGGCTCTCAAGCAGAGATTCCGCTGGATCCGCCGGTTCGTTGCCGAACCCAAACAGGGCATTGGCCGCTATACCATCTGGTTGATCGCAAGCCAGATAAGGGTCGATGATTACCAGGAGGAAAACCTCGACGAGTCACAGGGGGAAGGGCCAAGCCTCTCACCTGAGCCTACTAGGATTACACCAGGCAGTCTCCCGGTGGACGAGGAGAGGGCAGTCCTACAGACCCTCCAACACATTGACACGGGAATGACGCCAACTGGGCCCTTAGCGAAGAAGTGGGGTACTACTTTCAGGAACAACGCGGGAGATCTCCCAGGTACTCCAGGTGCTGGAGGTTATCTGGAGTATCGGGTGGCTCCTCCGGCAGGAACGTCATCGGCAGGTGTTCGCAGGATCGTGAAGGACGTCTCGACTGGCCGTCTATATTACACTTGGACCCACTACGGCGATACCGGCCATCCTGCATTTGTTCGAATCAGATGAGGGCTTGCTATGGACCATTTACCTCTGCTGTCTTGTATTTCGATGGACGATGCAGGTCGTCTGAAGGCCTTCTTGCGCGATCAACGCTTTCGCCTAGTCGAGCTGGATGGCAGCTCAGTTGATGATGCAGAGTCCTTCTTTAAAAAGGTCAAGAGCTTACTCCCTCTAGACCCCCCGATCAGCGGTGCCGTCAACTGGGACGCATTAAGTGACTCCTTGTGGGGCGGGCTCGATGAGCTTCGCGAAGCACGCGTTGCGCTGCTGTGGTTGCACGCGGAGAAAATGCTCCATCACGGCCTCTGCGATTTACTTTCCGCTGTGGATTGCCTGCAAAGCGTCGCCAGAAGTTTCAACGATAATGCCGGCTCTAATCGAATAGAGCTCCTCATCTTCCTTTTGGGCACAGGACCCAACTTCAGTCCTTTCGATCACTAGAGTACCGCCATGTCGGCGTCATTCCCAGTTCACGACCCGGGTCTTGGCCACCCTGTCGTGGAGGGTGGCGCGCTCCAGGCCGATGGCGGCGAGATAGTCGATCAGGCCCAGGCCGGGCGCGATGGCCAGGATCTGCCGCAGGACCGCGCGGCTCCAGGCCTGCCCGGCGGTGATGTCGCCCCCCTCGGCCGTGACCACCTTGACCCGCATCGCTCTCTTGCCCACCGTCTGCCCGCCGGAGGCGAGCATCAGGCCCTCGTAGAGGAAGTAAAGGATGCCGACACCCAGGGTCAGCCATCCGGCCGAGAAGGCCGACTCCCTCCGCAGCGCTTCCAGCATTCTGTCCTGCGCATGGGCGAGGCTGAGGAGCAGGTACACCAGGACGGCCGGGACCAGGACGGGGAGCGTGACGAGCAGGCCGTCGATGAGGATGGCCGCGAACCGGCGGCCGAACGAGGCCAGGTCGAGCCCCCGGAAGGCGACGCCCGAGTGCAGGTCGCGCATCGATTCGGCCTTGCAGATCAGGCAGTAAGGCAGCCCGCCGATCTCGACGATGCAGTCCGGGCAGAAGGCCTCCGTGCACCGCGAGCAACAAGCCAACCGGTCTTCGACAAGCGGATGGTCCTTGCAGGGCATGGCGCCTCCTCGACGGGCTGCGGATCAGGAACCGGCGCCGATTCTATCCAAGCGCACGGCCCGAGCGCGTGAAAGGCTCGAGGTTGCGGGGGCGCTGGGCTTCGGCGACCACCCGCTTACCAACCAAATCCGGCCCGCAATTGACGGCCCCGGCGCGGGCATGGGATCATTCCGGCACTCAATCCGGCTTCAGAAAGGGGGATGGCGTGTCTCGGGAGAACTATGTGAACACCGTCGAGTCGTGGAGGCTGCTCATCGATCCGATGGACGAGCAGGAGGCGACAGCCGTGGACATCAGGCAGCAACGGGCCGAGCTCCAAGCCATGCACAAACGGGCGAAGGAGCTCGTCCATAAGCGGGCCGAGCTGCAGGCCTCCATGCAGACCGCCACTCGCGAGCTGCAAGCCACCCTGAAGGATGGGCGCATCGTCGCCAGCTACCTGCGCAAGGCGTTGCAATACCGGCACGGCCGCGACAGCGAGCAACTGGTCCGCTTCGGTATGCAACCCGCCCGGAGGCGTTCCCGGCGCAAGCGGGAACCTCAGTCCAAGGGTTGAAGCGGCGGGAACCGCCCTTCCAAGCCTTTCGGACGCAGCCCGAGCCCCTCTCCCGACACCCAAGTCTTCTGCGAATGCCAGGAAAGCGCGCTTCCCCGCGCTCCTGATCTTTCCTGAAGACGGGAAAGGCGCTTTCCCGGCGTTCCGAACGATGTTGACGACGGGAAAGCGGCTTTCCCGGTGTCCCGAATGATCTGGAACGTCGGGAAAGCGGCTTTCCCGACAACCGGAGAGATTCACGACACCGGGAAAGCGCCTTTCCCGACAAGAGAAGAGACTTGCAAGACCGGGAAAGCGGCTTTCCCGACAATCCGGATGACTTGGAACATCGGGAAAGAGGCTTTCCCGACAACCGGAGAGATTCAAGGCACCGGGAAAACGCCTTTCCCGACAAGAGAAGAGACTTGCAAGACCGGGAAAACGGCTTTCCCGACGGTCCGGATGACTTGGAACATCAGGAAAGAGGCTTTCCCGACGATCAAAGCCAACCTTTCCGCCCCTTACCTCGTGCGCGAGGCTTCGCAGGCATTTACCGAGGTGGGGACGCCGGCTTGCCGTCACCATCTGCTTCTCGGGTGGACGGCGGCTCGCAAAGCAGGAACACTCCATGGGTCCAGGGTGGATCGAAGTCGTTCGTCGCCTGCGCGAGATCGAACCAGAGATCCCAGGCGAGATCCAACTCCTCGGGAGTCATGTCTTTCAGATTGAGGTCGTCTTCGCTCAACAACTCCATGGCTCAACTCTCCCGGGAGAAAGGATCAGGTGGAAGCCGGCGCTCGGCGAGCTCGCAGACTTGCCGATGTCCTTCCAAGAGGTCCAGCCCTCCGAGGTCCGCCGCCTGAAACTCCCGCATGTAGGGTTCCGCGGCCCGGCGATAGGTTTCCAGCCGTGCGCGGTCCTCTTGCTGAAGGCGGTCCGCTTCCCGCGCCAGTTCGACCACCACATCTTCGCGCGAGCCGCCGGCGAGGGCAATCCGGACCGGCCGGCGTTCCGAGCCTTTCCCGTGAAGAGGAGCGAGGGCAAGGACCCGATCGGGGTCGGTCGTCCATGCGATCTCCCGCTCCGGCGGGAGCAGGCGGGCCAACTCGCCGATCACGGGGTAATCCTTCGCCCTCTGCGTTTGCTTCATGCGGATGAGGGGCTCGATCCCCACCACCTGCATCGCCTCGCCTTGCGGACGGAACAGAGTGGCAAGCTCATCGGGCCGGATACGAGGCGGACGCGTCACGAAGTCGCAGCGAATCCGCCGGCCCTGCGGATCGAAAAGCTCGAAGTGGCTCGACCAGCCGCCGGCAAGCCAGCGGATGTCGAGCGGAGCACCGGGGCGATAGTGGGCGCCATGGCTCGTGAGCACGTCGAGCGCCCGCCGGCACGCCTCGGGAGTCTCTCGCAGGATCCAATCGCCGTCCTTGCTCATCAGGGTGATCCGGTAGAAGACCACCGCCTGACCGGAGGCGAGCACCGCAATGGGACCCTCCGCGTTGAGCTCCTCGGTCAGATCGAAGTAGAGGTTCCTCATCGGGTCGACTATAGCCCGGCAGTCAGCGCAACGGTCTCCCCTGCAGTTCAGCCTTGGGTCCGGGAGCGCTCGCGGGGGCAGGCGCCGGCTTGTAGAGCGTCACCAGGCATCCACCTAGCGCGGCGAGCAGCAGGCCGACGTAGAACGGCCAGCGGATCGCCCCCCAGCCTCCCTGCGGCGGGTGGAGGATCAGCGAGTAGAGGGCATTGACGATCGGCGCGCCGCCGAAGACGATCGACATCACCACCGGCGGCGTGCCCTTGGCTCCGAAGGCCAGAAGGACACAGAAGGCCCCGATCGCTCCCACGGTGCCGGCGAAGAGAGACCAGAGTGCTCCTTTCATGGGGAACGCCCAGGTGGCACCCTGGAGCTTCAGGACGAGGAGCGGCGCGAGCACCGCCGTCAGGAAGTACGCCAGACCCACGAAGAGGAAGGCCTTGTAACGCCCATTCACCGGATCGGCCATGTTCATCTGACCGGTGTGGAGGAATGCGCCGTAGAGGCCCCAGGAAATTACGGTCATCAACGCGAACACGAGCCAGTTCATTTTCATCGTTCCTCTTTGAGCACCGGCAGCAACGGCGCCTTGAGCGCGCTCCGCACCGCTGCGGCGCAGGAGACCAGGCCCACGGCCAGCACGGCCAGGATCGTACCAAGGAGCGGAGCCCACGGGAGCTGGCCTGTCAACCGTGGCGCCACCGCGAGGAGGCCCGAGACCGTCCCGACCGCCACGCCCAGCAGCAGCAGGAATCCGTTTTCCGCGACAACCATACCGGCGATCCGACTGCGGCGGAAGCCGAAGGCCCTCAGGGTCGCAAGCTCCCCCCTCCTCTCGATCAGACTGCGCAGCAGGGCGACCCCGAGCCCGAGCGTGCCCAGCAAGAGGCCAAAACCGCCCAACGCCTGGAAGGTCGACAGGTAGGTATCCTCCACCGCGTGGTAGGAAGCCAGCCGCTCGGCGGTCGTGGAGACGTCGAAGCCGTAGCGGCTCAACGCCTCTTCCAGGGCTTGCGCCGACTCCGGGGGGCCGTCGATCAGGAAGAAGGATTTCCGCGCGAGGCTCGGGAAGTGGCGCAGGAGCGCCGCCTCGGAGACCAGCACCTCGCTCTGGAACAGGCTCCGCTCCAGCAGCCCGACCAGCCGGAGCCGCACTGGCTGGCCGGATTCGTCTTCCATGGTGAGCTCGTCGCCAATCCCGAGCTTGAGGATCCAGGTGGCGGAGTTGGCGTCCGCGACCGCCGGGATCACTCCCGGCCCGAGGTCTGATTTCAAGGCGTCCATGCCGGGGAAGGAGGGCGGCATGCCCAACAACCGCGGCCGGTTGGGCCGAAAAAGATTGAGGCAGCTCACGTCATCGCCCGGCAGCGTGTACAGGGAGAGGATGGAGACGCCCTCGAGCCCTGCCTCCTTCGCCGGGTCTTGGACCACGGGCACGGCGGACTCGGCGTACAGCGGGAACTCGGCCTCCCCGTCTCCCGCCTCCCGGCGGTTCGCGGCCACGGTCACCAGGACGAAACAGGCGCAGGCGACCAGCGCGACGGATAGCAAGCTGCGGCCCGGACTCGCCGCGCCGTTGCGCGCGGCCATGCCGGTCAGGGTCAGGTGGCGTGCGGGCCGGGGCCGGCGGAGCCAGAGCGACACCAGGGCGAGGCCGCAGACGAGCAGCGAAGAGCCGATGCCCATCCACAAGGCCGGGGATTGCACCTTCCAGGAAAGAGCCAGCAGCACCACGGCGACGAAAGCGGCCCCGGGCGCGAGACGGCGCGCGAGGCGGCCTCCCTTCGAAGGCATGGCGGTCGAGCCGGCGAGGAGGGCGGGCGCCGGCAGCTTCGAAAGCCTGCGGACCGTCCAGGCGATCGCGAGCAGGACCGTCAGGACCGAGGCCGCCCATCCGATGGCGAGGCTCGCGGGGTGGGCGTGCAGGAACAGGTGAGGCGTGCCCACGGCCGGAAGCCACCAGCTCCGCAGTCCTGCCATGAGAAGCCAGGCGTACCCCACGGCACCCGCGAGGCCCAGGAGCGATCCGAGGCCGGCCAGCACGGCGCCCTCGGCGAGTAGCCGGCGGCGGACCT
This sequence comes from uncultured Holophagales bacterium, assembly GCA_963741305.1. Lineage (GTDB taxonomy): Bacteria > Acidobacteriota > Thermoanaerobaculia > Multivoradales > UBA5704 > DATMER01. The sequence goes on from CAVUHL010000003.1 coordinate 3,922,046, forward strand.
TGGAAATCGGGTAGCCCACGGCCAGCAGCAGCCCCAGCTCCCCAGCGCGCCGCTCCACCGATAGGCTGAACAGCAGCCCCACGAGCATCACGGCCGAGAGGATCAGGAAGAAGCTGAACGCCAGGAACAGGCCGGCGAAATCTGTCGATCCCTCCGCTGCGGTGAGCCCTTCCCGCTTCACCGGCTGGAACACCAACCCGAACGGCTCCAGGGGCACCTTCCGCGGAAGCTCGCGGCGGAGGCTCTCTTCCATCTGAAGCGGAACGCGGACGGCGGTCAGATCCCCGAAGCGCGTGCTCCAGAGCCGCCGGGCGGTCTCCAGGGAGACGAACGCCTTGGGCGCGGCGCCATAGGTATCCCAATACTCCTCGTCCTTGGGACGGATGACGTCGAGGTCGACCGGGAACGGCGGGTCCCAGGCCGACATGTCCTCCGTGTTCTCGATGCCCGGGAACGCGGGAGTGAGCGAGCGGTCCGCACCGAGGCCGGACATCTCCAGGATGCCACGCAGCCGCAGCGTGGTTTTCCGCTCCACCAGCCCGCCCCCGGGAGCCATCACGAGGTAGCTCATCTCAACCGGATCGCCGGGCCGGGCCTGGAGGTCGTCGGCGGCCCAGCGGTTCAACAGGATCTCTCCGTCTCCCACATCCAGGCTGGAGACACCAGCCACCATGGAGTAAGGCAGCAGCCGCTCCCCCATCCGCAGCCCGGTGGCGAGGTAGGTGAAGATCCGGGTGGAGGGAGTGTCCCCGATCTCTTTCGAGACGGCCGGATCGAGGTAGAACTCCTCGCTTTCGAGGGAGACGTGGCGCTCGCCTCGGACGAGGCGGAGGCTGAGGTCTTCCAACCGGAGAAGAGCCCTCACCCCCGACCCCTCTCCCGGTCCCCCGAGCACGCCCTCCCCGGTAGAGGGGCGCCCCCTCCCACCCAAAACACTCCCCTCCCGGCTGTTGTCAGTCTCCCCCTCTCCCGGGGCGGGTGTGCTCGGGGGACCGGGAGAGGGGGCCGGGGGGTGAGGGCCCACCACCATCGCATTCACCTCCCCCGCCCGCTCGGCCGCGAGTTGCAGATCCTTGAGCGGCACGAAGGCCGTGCGCGGCTGGGACTGGTGGGCAGCCAAGCCGAAGCTGCCCAGACCGCTGCCGATACCGCGCTCCGGCAGCACCCTTGCCACGGTGAAGCGGCGGGTGGAGAGCACGTCGTCCGACTCCCTCTCGCCGAGCAGGGTCTCGCTGGGGATCTCCCCCGGCCGCTCGAAGGAGAGGAGGACATCCTCGCCGGGCCGGACGCCCAGCTCGCGCTGGAGCGGCTCGTTGAGGACGACCGGCGGGAAGATGCTGGTGCCGGTCAGCTCGGGGATGTCGGTCCCGTGCAGCTCGGCGAAGCGGCCGTCGATGCCATAGATCGCAACTCCCGCGGCCCTCGCTCCGCTCTCCCCATGTACCGCGGTTCCCCGGAGGACGATCAGCGGAGCGGCCTTCAGGTCCGTGGCCAGCTCCTCGCGGAAGAAGCGCGAGGAGACCAGGGCGTGATCGATGCCACCGAGGCGCTCCAGGGTGAGGTCGCGCAGGCTGCCGCGCACCGAGTCACCGGTCAGCAGTGCACCGGTGAGGACGGTGGAGGCGACCGCCGCTCCCAACGCCACGGCCAGGTTGGCCTTTCGGAAGTGGGTCAGGCTACGGCTCAGGATGAGGAAAGCTGGGTGCATCGTCCCTCCACCAGCTCGCAGCGGCGTGGGAAGCGCGCGGCGAGGTCGAGGCTGTGGGTCACGGCGATCAGGACGGTCCTCTCCGCCTCGTGCAGCTCGAAGAGGAGGTCGGCCACCGACGTTGCGGCCGCGCGGTCGAGGCTGCCCGTGGGCTCGTCACAGAGCAGCAGGCGGGGACGGTTGAGGAGCGCTCTCGCCACCGCCGCCCGCTGGCGCTCGCCGCCCGACAGCTCGGCAGGCCGGTGAGTCATCCGATGACCGAGGCCGACCCGCTTCAGCAGCTCGGCGGCCCGCGATTCCATGCGCGGACCCTTAAAGGCCAGGGACGGCACCAGCACGTTCTCGAGCACCGTGTACTGCGGCAATAGATGGGAATCCTGGAAGACGAAGCCGATCATGCGGTTGCGGAACCAGGCCAGCTTGGGCTCCGGCAACGCGAAGGGATCGGTGCCGTCGATCTCGATCGTGCCCGACGAGGGACGGTCGAGCGAGCCAATCAGGTGCAGCAGCGTGCTCTTGCCCGATCCGGACGGCCCGGTGATCGCCAGGGCCTCTCCTTCCCCGAGCTCGAACGAGATCCCGCGAAGGACCTCCACCGGCTCCGAGGTCTCCGACGTAGAGCCGAAGCGCTTGTGGACGTCGCGGACGGTCAGCACGGGTAGCTCGTCATGTAGGGGCGGCCCTTGTGGCCGCCCTCCGGAAGGGCACCCACAAGAGGTGCCCCTACAAAGGATCCATCTTTTCCGATGTGACGGCGCACTACGCGGTCGCCCTCCGGGCCGGCGCGGCGAGCAACCGCTCGTAGACCCGCAGGGTTTCCTCGGCCTCGGCGCGGTCGTGGAAACGGGCATGGACCGCCTCGCGGCCCCGCCGACCCAGCTCCCGCCGCAGCGCGGGATCGCGCATCAGGGTCTCAATGCCTCGCGCCAGCTCCTCAGGTGAGTCGGGCTCGACGAGCAGGCCACCGCCAGTGGCTTCGATCAATTCGGGAAAGGCGCCGTGGCGGGGCTGGACGACCGGCACACCATTGGCGAGCGCCTCCAGCACGAAGAGCCCCTTGGGCTCCAGATAGACGGTCGGCACCGAAAGCACGTCGAGCGTTTGGAGAAAGTGGATCTTGCCCTCCCGGCTCACCTCTCCGACGCGCTCGTAAAAGCCCGACAGGCCCCAGCCTGCGATCCGGGACTCCAGCTCCTCCAGGTAGGGCCGGTCCCTCTCGGCGAGGTAACCCGCGACCCGGAGGCGCACCCGGCCAGCCAGGAGGCGGAATGCCTCGACCAGCACGTGGAGCCCCTTCTCGGGACAGATGCGGGCGAGATAACCGACGGTCAGGGGATCGCTTTCCGCGTGGGGCTCGCCGTCGTGACCTTGGAGAGTCAAGCCGAGCGGGACCACGAACATCCGGTTCCGGTCACATTTCAGGTAGTCGGCCATGAAGTCCGCGTACCAGGCGCTGTTGACCTGGAAGGCGTCGACATCCCGGGCGCGCTCGCTCAGCAGCTCCCGCACCCGGCTCCTCCACGGCTCGCGGAGCTGGTTGATGAACAGATCCTCGCCCTGCACGCTGCAAACCACGGGCACGCCCAGCTCCCGCTTCAGGTTCCGCGCGAAGCCGGCGAACATGGAGTTGGTGAGGTGGATGACGTCGGGCCGGAAGTCATCGCGCAACCAGTCCACCAGCTTTGCCAGCTCCTTGGCCTGGAATCCCTCCTCCCCCTGAAGGATCGAATGCGTGAGGTCCCCCAGCTCCGTGGGATCGGTCGAAGCGCCGAGCCGAGCGGCGCGCTGAATCAATCCCGGCCGGTCGAGCAGCCGGTCCAGGGCCTCCGGCGTGTGCCGGAAGGCCGCGGCCTTCTGTTGCAGGTAGACGTTCAGTGCGCCGAAGAAGACGCGGTCGAGGCTCACACCCGGCGACTCGGTGCGCAGCGGCGTGTAGGTGGGGACCAGGGCCACCTCGTGGCCCATCTTCTGGAGAGCCGCCGCCAGCGTGTTGTCGTGCAGGCAGCTCCCGCAGTACATGTCGGCCGCGCCAGCGGCAATGTAAGCAATTCTCATGGGAAGAACGTCTCCAGGGTCGCCTCCTCCGGCGGCCGGGTCAGGAGAGAGCCTACGATCATGGCCGCGGTGGAAACCAGGAGCATGAGAGCCACCGGCATCATGCCCGAGTCCGCGATCGTGTAGTCCGCGGACTTCCAGCCAATGGTAATGAAATACAGCCAAAGCACGATCACCGAGGTCGTGGAGGCGAAGGCCCCCCACTTCGTGCTGCGCTTCCAGAAGACCGCCGCCACCACGATTGGAAAGAGCGCGGCGAAGCCGGTGAAGCACCAGACGCCGAGCTTGAAGATGCTGCGGTCCATCACCCGCGACAGCAGGTAGGTGGCGATCAGGATGGCCACCATGAACAGCCGTCCCACCAGGATCTGCTTGCTCTCGCTCATCCGGTCGTGGAAGCCATAGTGGCGCACGATGTCCTGAGTGAACATGGTGCCCAGCGAATGCACCTGCGAGTCGAACGAATTCATGATCGCGGCGAAGACGCCGGCAGCGAGCAGCCCCGCCAGCACTCCCGGCGCGTGCTGATCGATCATCTTTACCAGGACCGAGTTCGCGGCCCCGACCCCAAGATTCGGGAAATTGAGGTGGGCGAGCACCCCCAGCAACACGCTCGGCACCCAGACGACCGCGATGCAGACCGGATAGAAAGCGATCGTCGGCTTGAAGGAAGAGGCGCTCTTCGCGGTCAGCCAGTGGATGAACATGTGGGGGAACATGCCCACGGAAAGCGGGATGCAGGTGTAGGTGAGGAGCTTCAGCGGCTTGATGTGCTCGCCGCGCACCAGCATGTCCGGCTGCGCCTCGGCGAGCCGCGTCATGGCGGCCGTGAGCCCGCCGAGTTTGTCGATGATCACCCAGAAGGCGATGAAGCCGAGCGCCAGAAGCACCACGGTCTGGAACACGTTTACCCAGATCGTGCCGCGCATGCCGCCATAGGTCACATAGGCGAGCACCACCGCGCAGATCACCAATCCGCCCACCCAGTCGGGCACCTGCCCGTCCGTCACCTGGGTGAGGGTCGAGCCGCCTCCCATGACACCGATCAGAAGGTAGGGGATGAGCAGCAAGACCTGCACGACGAAGATCAGCAGCCCGAGCCCGTTCGAGTCCCACCTCTCCCGGAAGAACTGCACCGGGGTGAGATAGCCGCGCCGCTTGCCGAGCGCCCAGATCCGGGTGCCGATGAAGAAGAAGACCACTGGAATGACCAACCCCGACGAGGAAGCCATCAGCGAGAAGACGCCGATGCCCTCCATGTAGGACTCGCCCGCGGAACCCAGCACGGCGAAGGCGGTCATGTTGGCGCCGAAGAGCGACACCAGGAGGATGAAGGGCCCGAGCGTGCGGGCCGCGACGAAGAAGTCCTCGCTGGTGCCGCGGAAGAAGCGGTGGCTGAAGAGACCGATGACCAGCACGATCGCCAGGTAGACGGCGATGATAGTCAGTGTCACTTGCCGGTCTCCGTATCCAGATGATCAGGCCAGGCATGGATCACCAGGAGCGCCAGCACCACCGATGTCACGACGCAGAAGCCGATGTGGTAGGCGAGCCCCACCGGCAGCCCGAAGACGAGCCGCGGGTCGTTCCACAGCCAGAGGTCGTTGTGCAGCAGGTACAGCACAACGAGAGCTGCGTAGAGCAGCAGGCTGCGGACGGGTGTCTTCATCAGGAGCCTCCGGCCGCAGCTGGCTCCTCCAGCCGGGCCTCCTCGGGCAGGTGTGCCATCTGGCCCATGTCCGCGAAGAGGCTGTCGGACGGCCGGAAGACGTTGCCGACCAGCAAGTGGATGAGCTCGATCCGCTGGTCCGGGAAGCGGCGGAGGAACCTGGAGAAGCTGAAATCCTTCTCGTAGAAGGCATAGACCAGCTTGCGCATCGCTTCCATCCCCGCCAGGAACCGCGGGCCGTGGGCGCCGAGCCGCTCGCCCGAGAGGTCGTCCGCCGTGAGCGCGGCATGGATCGAGTCGGCGGCCTGCTCGCCCGAGGTCAGGGCCAGCAGCACGCCCGAGGAGTAGATCGGATCGAGGAAGCCGAACGCGTCTCCCGCCAGCACCCAGCCGTCGCCGGCGATGCGCGAGGAGCGATAGGAGAAGTCGTTGAGGACTTGGGCCGGGAAGGCCTGGCGGGAGCCGGCGAGGCGCCGCTGCGCTTCCGGACAGAGCGCCACCTCCTCGTCGAACACCGCCTGCGGATCGCCCCCCTTCCCGGACAACCGGCTGGTGATCAGCTTTTCCACCGAGCCGACCACACCGACGCTCACCTTGTCGCCCGGCAGCGGGATGTACCAGAACCAGGCGTTTTCCTGGTTGTCGCCGCCGGTGTAGAGGACGAGGGTCGCGCCCTCGTCGATGCCGGGGTCGCGCAGCGCTCCTTCGAAGTGCGAGAAGATCGCGGTCTTGCGCAGCTTCGGGTCCTGCCGCATCAGGCCGAGCTTGCGGCCAAGGAACGCGCTGCGGCCGGTTGCGTCGACCACGACCTTGCACGGGACCTCGCGGACACCCTCCTCCCTCCCGAAGTCGGCTCGGACGCCGACCGCGCGCTCGCCGTCGAACAGGACTTCTTTGACCGCGACCCCCCGGCGCACCTCGGCCCCGTGCTCGCGGGCGTTGTCGAGCATCATGGCGTCGAACTCGCTGCGCAGCACCTGCCAGGTGACCGAGCTCTCGTGTGGATCGGTCTCCTGGAAGTAGAACGGAGCGGAGGCTTTCCCGGACCGGCCCCAGAACTGGACGCTGTACTTGCGCGGGAAGTGGCTCGCATGGAGCTTCGGGAGCATCCCGAGCCGCTCGAAGGTATGCCAGGTCGCCGGCATCAGCGACTCGCCGATCTTGAACCGGGCCTCCGGGGAGCGCTCCAGGAGGAGCACCCGGTGTCCATACTGGGCGACCAGGGTCGCCGCGGTGGCTCCGGCGGGGCCGCCACCGATCACAATGACGTCATACTCGGTCAAGAGTCCTTCCTTTCCTGCCACGGCAAACCGATCCGGTACGCAAGGTTGCCCTGCACGGTGAGGCCCGGGACCGGGATGACCGAGGTCGATCCGAAGCCGCGGGTGAACGTCTCCTCTTCCGTCAGGTTTTCCAGATGAAGCCTGAGGCTCCAGTCGCCCAGGTCATAGAACAGGGCGGCGTTGAGCGTGAATGTGTCTTCCAGCTCGAACGCGTTGTCCTCGGCGATGAACTGCTCAGAGAGATAGCGGCCACCGATCCCCGCTCCGAAGCCATTGGCGAAGCGCCGGCTCACCCAGAGGTTTGCGAGGTGCTCGGGAGCGAACGCCGGACGGTTGCCCGAGCGGTCGATCGTCGCGAAGGCCGGTGGATTGATGCCGATGAGGACCAGCTCGGCGAACTCGGTCAGCTCCGCATCGGTGTAGGCGTAAGAGAAGAACGTGCGCAGGCGCGGCAGCGGCTCGGCCGCCAGCTCCAGCTCCGCGCCCCGCGAGCGCTGGCTTCCAATCTGGCGGGTGATGCCGGTGCGGTCGGGGATTGCCACGTTCTCGCGCTGCAGGTCGTAGACGGCGAACGTCGCCTGCGCCTTGCCCTTCCAGAGCTCCGTTTTGATTCCCGCTTCGATCTGCTCGCTCTCCTCGGGCTGGCGCTCCCCCACCACCCGGCTCGACGGCGGCGCGAAGGCCCGGCCGGCATTGGCATAGAACGACAGCTGCGCCACCGGCGTCCAGACCATGCCGAGCGTCGGCGAGGCCTTCGAGAACTCCCGCGAGGTCGCGGTGGCGTCGTCCTCGTAATCGATCGAATCGAAGCGCGCGCCCACCAGCACCTGGAGCTTGTCCGAAAGGGCGATCTGGTCGGCCACGTAGGGCGAGATGACAAGGCTCGACGCGTCCGCCGCCTGCGACTGTCCGGGGATCAGGAAAACGGGGCCCTGGGCGGTCTCGACCGGCGACAGGAGATCGATGTCGGGCAGGAAGCCGACGTCCAGAGTGTATTGGTCGGTGAGGCGGGCGACCTCGATGCCAGCGAGGAGCTGGTGGGACACTCCTCCGGCCTCCGCCCGCAGCACGGCCTCGAGCTGGTTGCCCAGGAACTCCTGCGTGTCGTCCAGCAGGAGCAGGGTGCGGGAGACCGCGAGCCTGCCGACCGCATTGGGAAAGACGCCGTTGAAGATGGTGGCGTCGGAGTCCCAATCCAGGCGGCGGTAGTAGGCCTTGTTGCGCAGGGTCAGCCGGTCGGACAGCTCGGACTCGTAGTCGGCTTGGATGCGCCGGGTCTCCTGGTCGGAGAGGTCGTAGGGGGATTGATAGGAGCGCGTGCGCGGCACGTCGGCGACTTGCGGCGCGCTCCCGGGCTGAAAGAAGTCCGTGACCAGCGGCAGCCCCGAGTCGGGCGAGAAGCTGGTGTCCACGAGCTCCAGGTTGAGGTGCAGCGAACTCTTGTCGTCCGGACGCCAAGTGAAGCCCGGGTTGACCGCGCGCACCTCGCTCGGGCGGTCGCGGTAGCCGTCCGCCTCATTCCAGAGGCCGTTCAAGCGGAAAGCGAACGTCTCGCCGCCCTGGTTCCAATCGAGGTTGCCGCCATGGGCGCCGAAGCTCCCGGCCGAGAGGCCGAGGCCCAGGAAGCCGCCTGCCTCGGGCTGCCGGCGGACCATGTTGATTGTGGCGGCGATCGGGTTGCCGCCATAGAGGAAGCCGCCCGGCCCCTTGAGGACCTCCACCCGCTCGACGTTGTAAAGCTGGTAGAAGCTGATCTCCGGCTCAGCCGCGCCGTCCACCAGCACGAGGCCGTTGGCGATCGAATCAAAGCCGCGCACCACGAAGAAGTCGGCCACGCCGCTCTGCGTCTGGACGTTGACGCCGCTGATGTTCTGAAGCGCCTCGCCCAGCACGGTGCTGCCCTGCTCCTCGATCAGCCATTCGGTCACGACGCCGACGCTCGCCGGAGTCTGCATCAGCGGCAGTGGCAGCTTGGTCGCGATCGTGCTCGAATCCGGCACGTTGGGGAGGCTGCCCTCGACGAAGAGCACGTCTTCATAGGTTTCCGTAGGCGGCTCCTGTGCGTGAAGCGGGGAGGTAATCAGAAGGAGAGCGATGGCAAGGTTTTTCACTTTCCGCCCTTCCAATTGAAAGCGATGAGCTGCTCTTCGTTGCGTACGTAGAGCCGTCCGTCGGCCAGGGAAGGCGAGGTCCAGCACTTGCCTTCGAGCACCTGGGCGTTGCCCAACTCCTTGTACTCCTCCGGCGTGGCCTCGACCAGCGCCAGCTTGCCTTTGTCCGACAGCACGATCAGGTGACCGCCGGCCAGGATCAGCGAGCCGTGCCCGAACCCGCGCTGCTTCCAGCGCTCTTTACCGGTGGCCGCGTCGATCGCCTTGAAGGTGGCGTCGTCGAAGCCATAGAGGACGCCGTCGTGGAGCACCGAGGAGCTGAACTGGTTCTTCATGCCCCGGCTCCGCCAGACCTCCGCCACGTTGGTGCGGTTGATCTGCAACAGGGCCGAGCCCGTGCCGTAGCCGGAGGAGACGAACAGCTTGTCCGGCGGGAAGAAGATCGGGGTCGCGGCATTGACGTCATAGTCGGTCTTCCAGGAGGTCCGCCAGAACAGCCTTCCGTCCTCGGGAGAGACCGAGACGATCCCGGCGGCGGTAAAGACGATCACCTGGCGCACGCCGCGCACGGTGATCGCGATCGGCGCCGAGTAGCCGGCGGCGTCGCTCTGGGAGGTCCACACTGGCTTACCGTTGGCCTTGTCGAAGGCGACGATCGACTTGTTGCCGGCTCCGCCCACGTTGACGATCAGAAGCTTGCCCTCGACGAGCGGCGAGGTTGAGATGCCCCAGCCCGGCGGGTTGGCGCCATACTCGGTGCGGAGGTCATGCTGCCAGGCCACCTTGCCGTTGGCGGTCTGGAGCGCAGCCAGCTTGCCATTCGGCGACAGCACGTACACCAGGTCGCCGTCGACCGTGGGCGTGGAGCGGGGGCCGTTGCCCTGTCCGTCCTCCCACTTGCTGTCGATGCGGGCGCGCCAGATCTGCTTGCCAGTAGCGGCGTCGAGCGCCGCCGCGATCTCGTCGCTCCCCTGCCCCGAGAAAGTGAACAGTCGGCCCTTGGCGGACACGACCTGCGAGTAGCCCTCACCGATCGGCACCTTCCACAGGATCTTCGGGCCACTGGCGGGCCAGCTCTTGAGCACGGCCGGCTCGGGGGAAATACCGTCCCGGTTGGGACCGCGGAACTGGGGCCAGTCCGCTGCTGCAACGACGCCAGCCGTCAGGCAAAGGGCGAGCGTCAGGTGAGTGTGGAGACGGCGCATAACTGGTTTCTCCTGGTAAAAGCGCTAGGTATATCGGGCATTCCGGTATTGGTCGTCATAGAACGAAGGCAGCAGGCGGTCCACCTGGAGCAGGCCGGCGCGGGTGAGCTCGATCCTGTCGCCCTCGACCCGCAGCATTCCCTCGTCTTCCAGCTTCTGCCACGCGGGAGCGAACTCGGCGAGGACGTCGGTTCCGAACTTCTCGCCAAAATAAGCGACCGGCAGCGTGCCCAGCTTGAGCTGCAAAATCAGCTCGCGCGTGAGCCGCTCGCGGTCCGTGATCGCAATTCCGCGGCCCAGGGGAAGCCGGCCTTCCGCGACCGTGGCGAGGTACTCGCCCCATTGCGTCACGTTCTGAAAGTGGACTCCGCTCAGGTGCGAGAACGAGGCGACGCCGGTCCCCAGCAGGTCGCAGCCGTGCCAGACCGAGTCGCGGTAGACGAAGCTCGACGATTTCCCTTTCGGGCGGACCATCGTGTAGGCGGAAGAGACCACGTACCCGGCGGCGGCCAACTCCGCGAAGGCATAGTCCTGCCACTCGCGCTTGGTCGGCCAGTCGGCGAGCGGCTGGTCGAAGCTCCCACCGAGCACGCTCTGCGAGTAGACCGTGTTGTACGGCAGCTCCATCTGATAGATCGTGACGCTGTCCGGCTCGACCTCAACCGTTTTGCGCACCGACTCCCGCCAGGTATCCCAGGTCTCTCCGACCATGCCGGCAATCAAGTCGATATTGAGCTGCTCGAACCCCAGCTCGCGGATCCACGGGAGCGTGCGGTAGATCTCGGTCGAGACGTGGGCGCGGCCGTTCTCGCGCAGGACGTCGTCGACGAAGCTCTCGATGCCCAGCGAAAGCCGGGTCACGCCGACGCCGCGGATCGCCTCCAGCTTGGAGTGGGTGAGCGTCCCCGGCTCGCACTCAAACGTGATCTCCTCGGCGCCGGCCCAAGGCATCACTGCCTGGATCCGTGAGACCAGCCCCTCGAGCTGGCGGACGCTGATGTAGGAAGGCGTGCCGCCGCCGAAGTAGACGAACTTGAGCGGCCGGCCTGCGACTGCCGGCTTCTTCGCAAGCATCTCGACCTCCGATGCAAGCGCGTCGAGGTAGGAGCCGATCTCACTCGCGTCCTTGTCCGTGTAGACGCGGAAGTAGCAGAACTTGCACCGCTTGCGGCAGAACGGGATATGGAGATAGAGGCCGAGCGGCGTGCCGGGACGCGGCGGCGCGTCGAGCGCCGCATGGACATCGGGAAGGTTCTCCGGGCTCCACGCGCCGAAAGGCGGGTAGTTCGATACGAAGACGCTACCGATCTCCGTTTCGAGAGGGGCAGCGGGCGCAGGTTGAGTCATTTTCCTTTTGCTCCAAAGCAGTAGAGGGTGCCGTCCATGGCACCGATCACCAAGCGGCCGGCGCCGACCGCGGGCGAGGCCTCGACGGGAGCGCCGGCCTCGAAGCGCCAAGCCGGCTTTCCAGTCTTGAGGTCCAGGGCGAAGACCGCGCCGTTCTTGGCCGCGGCAAACACCCGGCCACCTACCACCACCGGCGAGGCGTCGATCGCCGAACGCGCGGACCAGGTCCAAAGCTCCTTGCCGCTCGCGGCATCGAGAGCGTGAATCATCTGGTCGCGCCCTCCCACCAGTACCGTGGTCCCGGCCAGCGCGGCCGAAGAGTAGAACGGGAACTTGCGCACCGGGTGCTCGTAAGTCCAGAGCACCTTGCCGGTCTGCCAGTCGACGGCCAGGAACTTGTTCTCGAAGTTGCCCAGGAACGCCCGGCCGCCTGCCAGCGCAGGGCTCGCCGCCGCATATCCGCCGAGCGGTACCCGCCGGACTTCCGAACCGTCCTTGACACGAAGCACTCGCAGGAGGCCGTCGCAGCCGGCCGAGATCACCGAGTCTCCAGAAACGGCGGGCGTGCCGTGCACGTACCCGTCGGTTTCGGTCTTCCAGATGACGGAGCCGTTCTTGGGAGACAAGCAGTAGAGGAATTGATCATAGGAGCCGACCAGAACGCATGCGCCAGCGAAGTTGGCCGAGGAAACGATCCCGGCCTCCGCCTGGAACGTCCAGCGCACCTTGCCGGTCTTCGCGTCCAGCGCGTGGAACGTTCCCTTCTCGTCACCGAAGTAGACCGTCCCCTGATGCACTGAAGGCGATGACTTGATCTCGTCCGTGGCCTTGTGCTTCCAGCGCAGCTTGCCGGTCGCGAGGTCGAGCGCATACAGGTGCCCGTCGAGCGACGCGGCATAGACGGTGCCGTCCGCAATCGCCGCCGCGGAAGAGAAACCTTTCTCTGCGCGGAAGGTCCAGAGCGCCTCGGGCTTGGCGGGCAAATCGCCCTGTGCGCGGCCGGTGAGCTGCGCATCGCCGCGGAACATGGTCCAGCCGGCCGTCCCCGGAACAGTCGCGAGCAGCAGGAGTAGCAACATCGCAGGCATCAGAAAGCCGCCTCATAAAGCGACAGCAGAGCCGCCGCATCAACAGGTCTCGGGTTGAAGCCCGCAGTCCACTGGCGCGAGGCCTCCTCGGCAAGAAGAGGAAGGCTCTCGGCATCGACGCCACAGTCCCGCAGGCGATCAGGCAGGCCCGCCACGGAGCGCAGATCCTCGATCCGCGTTGCCAGCTCGCCGGCGAAAAGATCCTGATATCTCTCCTCGCCATTGAATCTGACTACATGCGGAAGCATCAGGCCCACGGCCACGCCGTGAACGATCCCAAAGCGAGCGGTCAAGGGATTGGCGCACGCGTGCGCCGCTCCGAGCATGGACGCTTCGATCGCCGCGCCCGCGAGGTGGGCTCCGAGCAGGGTGTCCTCGACTGACCGCAGATCCTCCGGAGAGTCGAGAGAGGCCTCGAGGCTTGCGGAGAGCAGGCGCCAGGCTTCCCGCGAGAGCATCCGGGATATGGCATTGCCGCGCGAGGTAACATGGCTCTCGACTGCGTGCGAAACGGCATCGATGCCAGCCGTGGCTGCTACCTTGCGTGGAGCGCTGGCCGCGAGCCGCGGATCGAGGATCACGTCCCGGAAGCGCGCCTTGCGGTCGCCGCAGGCCATCTTTTCGTGAGTCTCCGGATTCGAGATCAGGGCGTAGGACTGGGCCTCGCTGCCGGTGCCAGCCGTCGTCGGCACGCCGATCGACGGCAACATGGGCCGCGACGCCTTGCCACTGCCGCGGTAGTCCTCCATCCGGCCGCCATTGGTGAGCAGGAAGTTGATCCCCTTGGCGCAGTCCATGGCACTGCCGCCGCCAAGGCCGACCAGCAGGTCGGGGCCAAACTCAGCGGCGAAGCGCCGGCCCTCCTCGACGTGGAGCGAGGTCGGGTTCTCCGCTACGTCGTCGAACACTTGCGTCTCAAGCCCATCCAGTGACGCGAGCGCCGAATCGACGTGCCCGGCGGAGCGGACGCCGCGGTCGGTCACCACGAAAACCCGGCTGCCGCCCAGCTCTCGGGCGAGCGTGCCGAGGAGGTCGAGCGCGCCGGGACCGGTGTGGACACGGACCGATCCGACTTCGGCCGACCAGGTCATGCGCGCGCCTCGGAAAGAACGGCCGGAGCCTGGATCGCCCGCTGGCGGTATAGATGATTGAACAGATTCCCCTCGTGAGGCTGGTCCCAGGAAACGCGCGAGGTGGGGATCGGCCCCAGGTTCAGGCGATCGATCCACGGGCAGTCGAGAAGCTCACGCTGGAAGCGCGGGTCTTCGGTGAGGCCGGTGGCGACCAGCGTGGGGCCGATGCGCGCGAGCATCTCCGCCTGCGGTACTTCGACGACGGAGGCGAAGGGAAAGAGCAGCTCGGTGTTGGCGAGCGGATGGCCGGGGTCCTCGCACCAGATCAACGTGGGCAACAGGAAAGTGCAGCCCCCCGCCTCCGCCACTCTGTGTCCTCGAACTTCTGCTGTGAGGTCAATGGCTCCGGGTACACGGAGGTGCCGGTCGATCAAATCCGAGAAGTGATGCGCCACCTGGGGCCGTGGGAACGCGGCCAACCGGGCTGCGGGATGATCGAGCGGCAGCGCTTCGATTTGAGCCAGCCGCGCGGCGAGCGCCTCGGCCAGCTCACGGCCTCCCCTGGGAACCCAGACGCCCGAGGCATTGAGGCAGGAGCGTCCGCCGTTCTCGGCGATCGAGGTCACGAGCAGATCCAGATGGCGTTCCCAGTGCTGATCCTCGCCGAGGAGCACCTTGCTCCATCCGGGCCCGTGGATCTGCACCCGCGCGTCCCCCTTCCAGGGGCGCACCGTGGCTTCGTCGCCGAACAGCATCGACCGGCCACAGCGCTGGAGGATCTCGGCCGCGCCTGCATGCTCGGTTGGATAGAAACCGAGGGCTGCCGGCGGCATGCCGGCCGCCATCAGCGCCTGGCAGATCCGGAACGGCGTCCAGGGCTCCTCGCGCCCCGGCTTTAAAGCCACTGGAATCTTGAGGGCCAGAGCCGGCAGCCAGAGGTTGTGGACACCCGGCGAGTTGCTGGGGAGAACGGCGCCCAACACATCGGCCTGGGGAAGGTAGGAGAGGCGGCGTCCGTCCTGCGTGCTCAAACCCGAGTCCAGCACCGAGAGATCGAGCCCCCGCGTCAGCCCGGCAAGCACATGCTCCATACCTTCGAGCACGGTGCGGATCTTCTCCATGTTGAACCGGCAGAGCGTCTCGGGCAGGCCGCAGGTCGCCGAGAGCTGGCGGACGAATTCGTCCGGCGACTGCGGCAGATCGGCCTCCGCGAAGAGGCGGGCCGCCCGGCGGTAGATCGCCAAAAGCTCGCCGACGCTCAGGTTCAGGCGCCGCATCCCGGCCAGATCCCTCGCGATGAGCCCGGGATTGGCCTGCGAAACCTCCGCGATCACTTCCCCCGTGCGGAAATCACGCAGCGGCCTCACATCCAGGCTGCGATAGGGGCGTCCGCCACGGAGCAGAGGAAGGTGAAACATCAATACACCCCGACGACCACCGAATCCTGCAACTCGGTCAGGAGGCGCAGGTTCGTCACGCCATCCCACGGATAGCGCTCGATGGGCTCGGCCCGCTCGCCCTCGTCGCGCTCCAGGAAACGGGGCATGAAGAAGTCGCGGGTGAGCGTCGTGAGCATCACCCGTCCCGTCTTTCCGTACTCCACTGCGCGCTCCGGGTCCTTCGGATCGACCAGCTCGAAGACGGCGCGAGGCGCCGGCGGATAGTAGGTGATCGCGTAGTTATCAACCGGATCGAACGGCTTCGGGCAGGCGAGCCCCATGAGAGTGTTGCCGTACGTGGGGACGAATTCGATCCCCGGCACCAGCTCCTCGCGGGCAAAACGGTTGAACTGCGCGTTCATTTCCGTGCCGCCGCAGAAGATGCCCTTGATACCCAGCTTCACCAGCGACACGCGCTCGCAGAGGGCTTCGAGCAGCTTCGGAGTCGTGAACAGGCAGGTGATCTCGTGCGCGCGGAGCACCGTGAGCCCCTGCTCGATCACGTGGGCTTTGTACTCCTGCATCTCGCGATGGCGGCCGTTCTTGATTAGCCTGTTGACCCAGCGCGGGTCGAGGTCAACGTGGAAGCAGATGCCGCCACGGTGCTGCGCCAGGTGCTCCACCGCCAACCGCAGCCGGCGCGGCCCGGTCGGACCGAGCATGAGCCAGTCGGCGCCCAGAGGGAAGCCGGCTTCGGGCAGCTCGTCGCTGTAGCGCTCGTAATCGAGCTGGAAGTCCTCGATGTTGACCCGCGACTTCGGCACCCCGGTCGAGCCGCCGGTCTCAAAGACGTACGCCGGCCGGCCCGCCAGGCCCAGGGGGATCCACCGGCGCACCGGACCGCCGCGCAGCCACGAGTCCTCGAAGTGGCCGAAGAGCTTCAGGTCCTCGTAGCCTCTCACTTCCTTGCGCGGATCGAACCCGAGGCCCGAGGCCCGCTCCAGCCAGAACGGGCTCCCGGTCTTCGGATCGAAGTGCCAGGCCACGACCTCGCGCACGTGGGCATCGAGCCGCGCGCGGGCTTCGTCAACCCTTTCGGCCAGCGAGGATTTCGTCAGGACATCCATCGGCTATTTTCCAGGAGGCTTTGACGCCTCCGGCTTCTTCTCCGGCTGCTTGCCCTTGCCCTGGGCGATCGCGAAGAGCGTCGAGCGCGAGTTGATGTAGATGACGCCGTCCTTGGCAACGGGCGTGGTGTAGATCGAGCTGCCCATGTTCACCTCGTGCAGCAGCTCCTTCTTCTTGCCTGCGCGCATCACCACGACGTCGCCGTCCTCGTCGCCAAGATAAACCTTTCCATCCGCGACGAAGGGGGAGCCCCAGACGGCGGCGAAGACGTCATGCATCCAGAAGTGCTCGCCGGTCTTGGCGTCGAGGGCATGGAGGTGGCCCGAGAGGTCGGCGGCGTAGAGGATGCCGTCGGCGATCGCCACGGTCGAGATCGTGCGGTGAAAGTCCTCGCCGCCGCGGTGCCAGACCACGGCCTTGCCGGTCACGTCGCCTTCCATCGAGGCATCGATCACCCATAGGTGGCCGACCCCCTCGCCGTGCTCCGGGTCCTCGCCGACGCCGATGTAGATCTTGTCGTCGAAGACGACCGGCGTCCCGATGATGTTGTTGCGGGTGGCGGCGCCGCCGATCTTGTACACGGAGTCCTTGGGGTTGCAGTCGAACTTCCAGATCAGCTTGCCGGTCTTGGGCTCGAACGAGTAGAGCCAGCCGTCGCCGCCCGGGAAGATCACCTGTGCCTTGCCCTTGATGACGCCATAGGCCGGGTTCGACCACTGCCCGTGCAGGATCTTCTCGCGCGGCAGGTCGCTCTCCCAGAGCAGCTTGCCGGTGTTCTTGTCGAGCGCGATGAAGCTCGGCGCCTGCGGCACGGGCACGTTGATGTGCCCCTCGTCGACACCGTTGCCGGTGACCGTGTAAAGCACGTCGTCCACGATCAGCGGGTTGCCCGCGGCCAGGTTGTGGGGGAAGACGTCGAGCTCGCCGATCATGTCGACCTTCCAGAGCACGTCTTCGTCAATGTCGCTCTTTTCGGTTTCGGTCGCGAACGGGCCGTCGTTCTCCTTGTCGAGGAACCCTTCGGTGTCGGCCGCGATCACCTCGGCGCGGTTTGAGATGTACCAGACGCGGTCGCCTTCGACCGCGGGGCTCGAGCAGATCCCCTGAAGCGGCCAGTCGTTGACCCGTCCGGCGGACAGCTTGGGAAAGGCCGACTGCCAGAGGAACTTGCCGTCCTTGACGTCGAAGGCCATGAGCACGCCGCGGTCGCCGGTCAGCTTGGGGTTGCGCAGCCCCTCGTTGTTGGTGCCGACGAAAACCTTGTCATCACCCAGGACCGGCCCGCCGTAGCTCTGCGAGCCGAGCTTGGCCGTCCACAGGATGTTCTCGCCCGTCTCCGGGTCCCACTTCGTGGCCAGCCCCTTCTCGTCCGAGGCCATGTTGCGCGAAGGGCCGCCGCCGAACATCGACACCTGCCCCAGGCTCGGAGCGGCCAGCAGCAGCCCGGCCGCGATCAACTTTTCGATGTGCTTCATGGATTGTTCACCGTCACCTGTAGGTTGTCGTAGTAGATTTCCGCCGCCGAGTAGCCATAGATGCCCGGGCTCCCCTGGCGGACCGGCTGCGGGTCCTCGATCGTGATCGTCCACTCCTGCGGCTCGGGCTCGCCGCGGCGCCACACCTTGCCGCGCAGGAGCGCCTTGGTTCCCTGCTGATCGACACGGAACTTCATCGTGTACCAGACGTCCGGCTCCCAGGGGAACGGCACCGACTTCTCCAGCCGCAGATCGGAAGGCCAGCCGCGGAACTGGATCTTCTGGTGGTTGCCCATCAGGTCCATGGTGTAGCCGCTGTTGATGAGCCCCAGGTCCGGCCGCTTGCGCCCCTGGACTGTGCCGCGCAGGTCGGCCTGGATGGTGTAGTTCGAAAGCTCGTCGGGACCGAGGAAGACGTCCGAGCGGTCGAGCCCGACTGCCACGGGAGGCTTCGACAGCACCTTGCCGCCGTCCATCTCCTTGACCGGGAACTTGTTGCCGGCCGCAACCCACCAGGGCGGCGTCTTGCCAACCTCGACAGCCTCGAAGTCGTAGCTCCAGGGGAGCGGCGGGATCACCCGGACTCGTGCCGTGCCTTCCAGCGCTCCCGCCTTCACCGCCACCTTGCCGGCCTGCGGCTTGCCGGCGTCCGCTGTGAAGCCGCCGTTCTCCAGCTTGCCGGCCAGTCCTTGCAACGACCATTCTCCTTGCGGAGGCGTCACGGCTCGGCCCTGCGCGTCGAAGGCCTTCACCTGGAAGCGCGCGGTCTGGCCGGGCTGGATCAGGACCTCGGCCGGGATGACCTGGAGCAGGGCGGGTTGAGCGGCCTTTCCACCGGCCGGCTCCGCGAGCACCACCGGCTCGCCCTTCGTCACCTTGAAGGGCTTGCTCTTGTCACCCAGGGCGAAGAGGCCCGCCTCGGTCGACAGGTAGATGCGGCCGTAGGCGATGGCGGGAGACGCGTACAGCTCCGCGTAGCGGCCGGCCGGCCCCTCGGCCGTGTCCGCAACCGTGATCTCGTCCATGTCGAGCGTCTCGACGCCGGTCGCGCCCGGCTTCAGGATGTGGAAGCGGCCATTGAGCTCGGTGATGTAGATCTTGCCGTCGGCCCAGGCCGGCGAGCCCTTGCCCACCGTCCCGAGCTTGTGCTTCCAGAGCTGGCGGCCGGTCTTCGCTTCGAAGGCGAAGAGGTTGGCCGAGTTGTCCACCGAGTAGAGGGTGCCGGCGTGCACGAGCGGCGAAGAGAAACCGGCGCCCAGCTCCTCTGCCCGCCAGCGCTCGTGCGTCTTGGTCACGTCGCCCGAGCCGGTCGCATCGATGGCAACCAGCCGGCCCATGACCCCCGGCGTGTCCACGTTCTCCTCGCTGTGGGAGGCGTAGACGGTGTCGCCATCCACCGCGACCGTGATGTTGATGCCGCCCTTGGTGAGCTGAAAGCTCCAGACCTTCTGCCCGGTGCGCGCCTGAATGGCATGGACCCAGCCGTCCGCGTTGCCTTCGATGAGCAGCCGCTGGCCGTTTACGACAGCCGCGACCGGGGTCGTCGAGGTGTTGAGGTCATACGGCTGGCCGCCCGGGGTAGAAACCCACAGCAGGTCGCCTGTCCTCTTGTCGAAAGCGAAGGTGCGGTTGCGGGGCGCGCCCTGCTCCCCCCAGCCGGTGTTGACGAAGGAGAGGACCAGCCGGTCCTCGTCGATCATCGGAGTGTGGGTGCGCCCGCCGAAGCCGGAGTAGAAGCCGAATTCCTCAGTCAGCTCGCGCGACCAGACCACCTTGCCGGCGCGGTCGAAGGCGACGAGCAAACCTCCCACGCCGTGGGCGTAGAGGTTGCCCGTCTCCGGATCGCCGACCACGCTCGCCCAGCCCACTCGGTTGAACGGGACGGTCGAGAGATAGACGTCGAGGCGGTGCTCCCAGAGCTTCTTGCCGGTGCCGGCGTCGAAGCAGGCCACGATCTCCTGCTTGTGGAGCCCCTGGCCCACCCGTCCGTTGGCGCAGACGCGGCCATCGAACACGGCCGGCGTGGAGCGGCCGGTGAGGTCAGCCCGCCAGGCGACGTTCTCACCCGCAGGAGACCAGCTCGAGATCAGCCCCGTCTCGGGCGAGACCCCGTCCTGTCCGGGCCCGCGCCAAGCCGGCCATTCGCCAGCCGACAGGGGCCCGCCGGTCGTAAGAACTAGAAAGATTGGGAAACTCGCAAAGAAACGCATGCACACTCCTCCAGTGCTGCTGCCCGTCGGGCCGCCTACTCATGGTACGCAGCCGCAGGAGGAATGTTATCCCTCAATGCCCTCCCTGCCCTATCGAGCCATGTAAAAAATAGGTAAACAGTTCAATCTGCGCTACTTGGCCGTCCGCCGATAGTGCATCGTCATGAACTGGCTCCAGTTGCCGTCCTCGCCCTGCACCGCGGCCGTCATGATCCGGTGATCGTCGCTGACGATCTCGATCGCGTCCCTGTACATCGCCATCTTTCCGTCGCCGGCCATGCCGGGGCCCTCGGAGTAGAGCGACAGCGTCCGTCCGTCCGCATCCAACTCTCCGTCGTAGACCCAGAGGTGGGTCATCATCGACCCGACCCACGTGCCCACGAAGCGTCCCTTCTGCGGGTCGTAGCCCAGCGTCATCATCGTCGTCGCGGAGCTGCCCTCGGGCATCAGCCCCTGCCCCTCGCCCAGGGTCCAGAGGCCGCCGAGCGACCGCACGCTCTCGGATCCCTCGCTTTTCATCGGCGGCTGGTCCGGTCCCATCATCGCTTCGCTTTCGTACGTCCACTCGCCGACGAGCTTCTGCAGCCACTGGTGCTCCTTCTGCGGTTCGGCGGCCTTCATTTCCTCGCCCATTCCTTTGCCTCCTTCACGCCTTCAGGTTATAGACATAGAGGTTGTCTTGCTCTCGCAGGTAGAGTTTACCTCCAACGACGACCGGATGCGACCAGCTCGGATTGCTGACGCCCGGGATCGAGAACGCGCCCTTGACCTGATAGCCCTGCGGTTTGGCTTCGATCAGGACCATGCGGCCGTTCTGGTAGCGGAAGTAGAGGTGGCCGTCGGCAGCCGTGACCGCGGCGGAGCCGGTGCCGCCGTGGCTGAGGTCGACACCTTCTCCCCCCCAGGCCACCTTGCCACTCGCCATCTCGACACAGATGGGATAACCCCGGTTGTGCCCATGGCCACCATAGATGTGATCGCCGATCAGGACGAGGCCGCCGTGGTGGTTCTGCAGAGTCTTGGACGGCAGGAAATAGACCTCCTGCGCCTGCACGCCGTCTCCGGCTTTGCTCAGCTTCAGCAGGGCGCTGCCCGTCTGGTAGCCGGTCGAGGTGAAGACGTAGTCGCCCTTGATGACCGGTGTCGGGATGTTGGCCACGTCGTTAGCGACCTTGTTGTAGCCCCAGAGGAACTTGCCGTCCTGGGCACGCACCGAGACCAGGCCCCGGCCGGTTAGCTGGACGTACTGCTTGACGCCGCCGCCGTTGGAGATCACCACCGAGGAGTAGCCGGCGCCGTCACTCCCCTTGTCGCCGAGGTTCGGCGCCGCGGTGCGCCAGATCTCCTTGCCGGTCTTCTTGTCGAGGGCGACCAGGGTCGCGGTCGGGACACCCGGCGTCACGATCAGGCGGTCGCCGTCCACCAGGGGCGATTCGGCCCACTTCCAGCTCGACATGACCCGGCCGCCGAAATCGCGGGGGAGGCTCTTCCGCCAGACCTCCTTGCCCGTGGCCGCCTGCAGGCAGACCAGGTCCCCTTCGGTGCCGAGGGCATAGACGCGGTCGCCGTCGACCGTCGGAGTTCCGCGCGGGCCGCCGTACTCGTCCTCCCAGATGGGTCCGACCTTGGCCGTCCAGGCGATCTTGCCGTCCGCGAGGCTCATGGCCACCACCTGCTGGCTGCCCTGGAGATCGCCCAGGGTGTAGATCCGGCCACCGGAGATGGAGAGGCTCGAAAAGCCGCCACCGAGGCCGCTCGCCTTCCAGGCCAGCGGCGGGCCGGCCTCGGGCCAGGCCTTGAGCAGGCCCGACTCCTGGGCGACGGAGTCCCGGTTGGGGCCGCGCCACTGAGGCCACTCCGGCGAGGCGGCCGGAGCGGCGACCGCGAGAGCGGCAAACGTCGTCAGGATGAGAGCGAGAGCGGCGGCCGGCCTTGTCGAGAGCTTGAGCATCCCAGACTCCTTTTTTTCAATCCTACAGGGAGCCGGGCTACAGCGGACGTAAATTTTCTGTAACGCGCTACCGGAGAGCCGGGACAGGAGCGGGCCGCGGGCGGAACCGGCCGTAGAGGAGCGCGCCGAGCTGGATGCCCGCGATCAACGACAGGGCTCCGAGGGCATCGAACCAGAGGGGGCCGTCCGCCCGGCCCGTGGTGATGAGCCAGGTGGTTTCGGCCACGACCAGCAGGCTCATGACGGTCGCCGTCAGCCAACGGCGGCCGCCGGAGATCAAGGCCGCGGCCATGCTCCCGGCCACGGCGGAGGCGAAGCCGCAGAAGCCCGCGAGGAGCAGGACTCCCACGCTCGACTTCCCGTAGTCGACCCCGCCAAGCCCTTTCTCGAAGACGAGAGTGATCAGCAGGCCCAGGAGCGCGTATCCGGCGACGATTCCAACCAGAGTCCGAACGACAGCGATGGCTTTGCGCATGGCGAGACCTCCTTCCAGAGGTAACGACCGCGGCGGGCCGTTGTTACAGGTTGGTTGCCAAGTCCGTTGTGAATGTTCCAGATCCCGGGGCGAATGTTCCACGGCGCGGGGCGAACGGCCCACGGGAACGGGCGGGAAGTCGAGCGCTCCTCAGTGCGGCCCGAGATGCCCGGCCTCCATCTCCCGGAGCGTGGGCACGTAGCCGCTCTCGAAGATCCGCACCAGCGCGCGCTTTGCCAGGGCGTAGGTCTTCCCCAGCGGGTCTTCCAGGCCTTCGGTCGCCCCTTCGAGCGAGGCCAGGCGGGCGTCCAGCAGCTCTCCCGCGCTGTGCTGGAATGGGTCCCTCTCGCTGGCCGGGACGTCGAGGAAGACCGCCAGGTTGGCGGCGAGGCGCCGGCCGTCGTCTTGCGGTTCCGGGAGAAAGAGCGCGGCCAGGGAATCCCAGACGGCTTGGAGCGCCTCCGGGGTCCCCGGCGCGAAGCAGCTCTTGTCGAAGAAGCTCACGGCCCGCCGCAGCTCCGGACGATCGGCCATCAGCTCGGCTCCGGAAAGCCAATGGTCCCGCACCCACTCCAGATCCTCCTGCCGCACCTCCACGGCCGCGGCCGGATCGAGCTCGACCCGCCGCGGCCCCGCCTCGACCGGCCAGAACCCGGAGCCGCGCCAGATCCGCGGGTCCCCTCCGAACGGCTCGCTGGAGAGGCCCACCATTGTGAGGCGCGGTGTGGCGCGAAGGCGCAGCAGCACCGCCAGCCACCAGACCGTGTTGACCCGGTCCAGCTCCCTGAGGGGAGAGGAAGCCTCCGGGATGTGGAGCTGGGCCACCACGTCGAAGCTCCGCGGCTCAGGCTGCCAGGACGAGTCGCGCGGCGGCCGGGGGAGAAAACCTGCCAGGAACGGGGCCGACAGGTGGGCAAAGGTGCGGGACAGGGCGATCCCGTGCCCGAAGTGGAACTCGTCCACCTCGAGCCGGGCGTCCGCGAAACCTGCGTAGAGCTCGATTTCGTTGAAGTTCAAGCCGGGACGATCCTGAAGCCGAGCTCCGCCGCGCTGCCGCGCACGCGGTTGTCGAGGGTGAGGA
This sequence comes from uncultured Holophagales bacterium, assembly GCA_963741305.1. Classification (GTDB taxonomy): domain Bacteria; phylum Acidobacteriota; class Thermoanaerobaculia; order Multivoradales; family UBA5704; genus DATMER01. Next base: position 3,945,284 of record CAVUHL010000003.1, read on the forward strand.
GTGCCAGGCCCGGGACCGCGGAGCGGGCGGCCAGGGCGCTGGCGATGTGAAGGGCGTCGAGGGTACGCAGCGGCTCGCCCGGGAATGGACGGCGGGCGCGCTCCACGATGGCGCGGCCGAGCGGCAGCAGGTTCCAGTGGGCCGACGCCGCCTCCAGCAGGTTGCGGCGGCGGGCGGCCTCGAAGTCGGAGAGCTCCCCCGCAGCCCGCGCCCGCAGCAGCGTCCGGTCGCATTCAATCAGGGTCAGCTCGGAGGCCACCACCATCTCCGCCCCGTCCAGGGCCTCCAACACACTGCCGGCCGTCTCCTCCGCCAGCAGCCAGCCCAGCACCGCGCTCGATTCGGCATAGAGGTTCAACGGTCACCCCGTTCTTCGTCCAGCAGCCGCGCCGCCGTGCCTGGCGGAGTCACCGCCGGCAGCGCCGGATACAGCCCCGGCCGGTTCGGCTCACCGAGCCGGACCTGCCCCCGCCGGGCCAGGTCCGCCAGGCCCGGGTATTGCTCGACTCCCTCCCCGCCTCCAGGAGGGCGAAGCTCCGCCACGACCTCTCCACGGTCCGTCACCATGACCACCTCCCCCGAGCGGACCAGCCGCACGTATTCGCTGAGACGATTCTTGAGCTCACGAATCCCGACCTCCTTCATGAGGACCAATGTAGCCACCAGTGGCCACATTGTCAAGCCCACACCTTGGGGCTTTTTGTTTTCACCCTGTAGAGACGTAAAACGGGAGAGGAATGTCATTTTCCTACCCGGATGGCGGGGGCGGAGGGGCTGCGGGAAGACTAAAGTAGGCGCGGCACGTTGATTCGCTTATAGCGACGCTTATAGAAAAGGAGGAGAGCGTATGTCATCCCATCGTCTCATCCGGCTCGGGGCCGTAGTCCTCGCCCTGACGGTATCCACGGGGTTGCTGGCCGTGCCGGCGGCCGCCCAGACACCGCTCGGGGCCACGCTGGTCACCGGCGGAGTCCAGTTCGCGGTGTTCTCGCAGAACGCCACCCGCATCGAGGTCTGGATCTTTTCCAGCCCCACGGCCTCGTCGCCGACCGCCCGCCACAACATGACAAAGACCGACACGACCAACCACATCTGGACCGTGACCGTTTCCGGGGCCGGCGCGGGCACCCTCTACGGCCTGCGGGCCTGGGGCCCCAACTGGCCCTACAACGCGAGCTGGACCGCGGGCAGCAACCTGGGCTTCAGCTCGCACGCCGATTCCAACGGCAACCGCTTCAACCCCAACAAGCTGCTGACCGATCCCTACGCCAAGGCGGTCACCGGCGAGGTTCAGCGCGTGCTCGGGGGCGACGGCAACTATCACTACTCCACCGCCATCCTGGGCGGGAACAACACCTACGCCTTCGTGGACAGCGCGGGCGCCATGCCCAAGTCGATCGTGATCAACGACGACTCGTTCGACTGGACTGGCGACGTGCGGCCGAACACCGCCATGAAGGATTCGATCGTCTATGAAGTCCACCTGCGCGGCTTCACCCGCAACGACTCATCGGTGACCTCGACCCTTCGCGGCACCTACGACGGCTTCAAAGCCAAAGCCTCCTACTTCAGCGGCCTGGGCCTCACCGCAGTGGAGCTGCTGCCGATCCACGAGTACCCGCAGTACGACGATCCCGTGGGCGGCGCCTCCGCCGACCGGATCAATTACTGGGGCTACATGACGACCCAGTTCTTCGCCCCGAACCGCGAGTACCTCTGCCCGGACTTCTCGAGCTGCACGTACACCGCGGGCCAGCAGGTCAACGAGTTCAAGGAGATGGTCAAGGCCCTCCACGCCCAGGGGATCGAGGTCTGGCTCGACGTGGTCTTCAACCACACATTCGAGGGCGGCTCCTGCGGCGGCAACGCAGTGCGCTACATCAATCTCCGCGGCCTCGACAATGCCACCTACTACACCCTGGCGGACGACAAGACCTGCTATTGGGAGTCCACCGGCACGGGCAACAATTTGAATGCCAGCCGGCCCGCGGTGCGGCGGCTCATCAAGGACAGCCTCGCCTACTGGCACGAGGAGATGGGCGTCGACGGCTTCCGCTTCGACCTCGCCTACGAGCTGGGGCGCGAGGGGAGCGACGGCCGGGTTTTCAACTCGAACGCAACGACCTTGATCGAAATCGCCCAGCTCGCCCAGGACGAGGACTTCAAAGTGGTCGCCGAGGCCTGGGACACGGGCGGTTATGGCGTCGGCCAGTTCCCCGCCGGCTGGTCGGAGTGGAACGGCTTCTGGCGCGACAACGTGCGCAAGTGGGCCAAGGGGGACAACAGCCAGGCGGGCGGCCTGGGCTCCTCCATCACCTCGAGCTGGAGCGGCTTCGGCTCTCCTGAGGAGAGCGTCAACTTCGTCACCGCGCACGACGGCTTCACGCTCAACGACCTGGTCACCTACAACACGAAGCAGAACGGCACCGGCGACTGCAACCCCACGGGAGCGGACGCGAGCAGCGGCAGCAACGACAACGATTCGTGGGACAGCGGCGGGGACGAGGTGCTGCGGCGGCGGCAGATCCGCAACTTCGCCAGCCACCTGCTCCTCCACCAGGGCGTGCCGATGATCCTGGCCGGAGACGAGTTCCGCCAGACCCAGAACGGCAACAACAACGGTTATATGGCGGACAACGCCTGCGGCTGGATCAACTGGCAGAAGAAGACCGACAACCCGAAGACCTACGACTTCTTCCGCAAGCTCGCGGCCTTCCGCAAGGCCCATCCCGGCCTGCGGCGGACCGTTCACGTTTCCGGCACGGACCACGACAGCGACGGCTACAAGGACCTGGCCTGGCACGGCACCTCGCCCGATACGCCGGACTGGAGCTCGACCTCTCACACCCTGGCCTTCCTGATCGACGGTTCGACCGCCGAGACCGGAGGCCCGTCCAGCGCACCGGATCTCTACGTGGCCTACAACTCCTACTGGACCAACCTCAACTTTACAATCCCCACTGCGCCGAACGGCAAGTGCTGGTGGCTGCTCGCGGATACGGCCGACTGGGCCGAGGGGACCGGCAACATCTACTACGACCCGGCGGTGAGCTCGTGGAGCTCGCAGATCCTGCCCAAGATTGCCGGCTCGACCTACGGCGTGCAGGCGCGTTCGACGCTCGCGCTCCTGGCCCGCACCTGCACCGATCCGGCGGCCGTGCGAGTGGACTTCACGGTCAACAACTACGTGACTTCCGTAGGGCAGGATATTTATGTAGTCGGGAACGTGCCCGAGCTGGGTAACTGGGACGTGACCAAGGCCGTCAAGCTGAACTGGGTGGACAGCGACACCTGGAGCGGCCCGGTCTTCTTCACCGCCAGCCGCGGCTCGGCGATCCAGTACAAGTACATTATGAGGAGCGGAGGCTCCACGACCTGGGAGAACGGCTCGAACCGGAGCTACACCGTGCCTTCCACCGGGTCAGGGACTCGTAACGAAAACTGGCAGTACTGAGTCGGACGGGTGCGCCGCCCTCGCGGGCGGCGCACCCGTCTCTCATCCAGCACTCGCGCTTGGTCCGGACTCGCACTTCGCGAGCGTCACGCGGGCACTTTCGAGGTCTGAGGAGCCGAGTTGGGTGTAGATCTCCACCGCCCGCTGGGAGTGGGGCAGGGCTTCGGCCTTTTTTCCCTGCGTCACCAGGGCTTCTGCGAGGCGGTCGCAGTTGGAGGCTATCAATTCCTGGCGGCCTATCGTTTCGCACAAAGCCAGGGCCTCGCGAGCCAGGATTTCGGCTCCCGGCCAGTCTTGCCGGTCCAGCGCCAGCACAGCCAGATTCCCCGGGACTAGAGCCATTAACGCGGCGTGACCGACCGCACGGGCGATCCTTAACGCCTCACGATAATCCCGCTCTGCCGCATCGAGATCGCCAGAGAGCCTCTCGGCACTGGCAAGATCGTTCAGGTCGATGGCTACTTCATCGCTCTCGGCGGACTCGCTGCGATGCAGGTCGAGCGCCTCGCGGTAGGCGGCAATCGCGGCGGGGTAATCGGCCTTTCCTTCGTGACCACGGCCACGTAAGGCGATGGCGCAGGCGCGCTCGTGGGCACCGGCTTGTGCGGTCTGCCAGTGAGCCGCGGCGCGGTCGGCACAAGCCAGCACCGCGTCCGCTTGCCCGCGCCTACTGTGAACCGCGCCCGCCTGATATGCCCTCCAACCGGCGTTTCCAGGATCGCCGGCCGCCACGGCCTTGACTTCCGCCTGCTGATTCAGCGCGAGCCATTCATCCCAACGGCCCGAGAACTCAAGGAAAGAGGCGAGCGCCTGGCATACAGCCTGGAGCAGCGGATTCGATTGGGCAAAGAAGAGCGGCAGGGCGGGGGCCACGGTGGGCCAAGCGGCATCGAGCACCGGGAAACGCTCGTGTTTGCTGAAGCCGTTCTCCAGGATCAGCTCATAGGCGCGCTGCTCCAGCCGGCTGCCGGTTTCCCTTACGTCCTCGGGCCATTTGCGCCGCAGGAAGTCGTCGACCATCGGCACGAGGGCGAAGGCCGTCTCTTCCTGGTTGGGGACGACGAGGGAGCGATTGGCGAGAGTGCGCAAGGCGGTCTCGACCGACGCCTCGTCGAGCTCAGTCAGCTCGGCGACGTGCACCACGGTTGCCGGCTGTTTAAAGTAGGTCAGGGCTATGAGGGAGCGAATCTCCTCCGCGGTGAACTCTCGCGCAAGGTCGCCGAAGATGAACTCCAACGGGTCGTTGTCCGGCGGACAACTGCGCAGGAACTGCAGCGCATCGATCAAGGTGCGGCAGCTGCCGCGCCCGAGTTGCCCGGCCACCCAGCGCAGGAGCAGTGGCTTGCCGCCGGTCTGCGTATAGAGGGCGATGCGCTCGGCCTCGCTGGTCCTGGCGAGCAGCGGATTGCGCCGAGCGAGGTCGGCGAGGGTCTCGAGTGCGGCAGCCTGGTCGAGTTGCTCCAGGATGAGCAGCTCCGAGCCGGAACCGATCCGCCGACGGCTGGTGAGAATGGCCTTGCAGCCCTGCGGTAGGCGCTTGACGAAGGTGAAGAGCTGGTCGCGGTCATCCTTGGTGAGCGACTCGAGGTTGTCGAGAAGGAGCAGCGCCTGCATGGGGCGGAGCGCGTCGAGCAGGAGCCGGATGCGTTCATCCTCCGGCGCCTTCCCGATATCCGGCTGCCCCAGCTCGCGGGCGAGCTCGTTGAGCATATCGAGGAACCCCGGCAGGAGGTACCCGCCGAGCTTCCGCATGCCGTCGTCGTCCAACTCGCGGTCCTTCACGGAGACGAACACGATGCGTTGGAACTGACCAGGCGGGCAGTCGCAGGCGGCGCGGACGGCGAGCGAGGTCTTGCCCATGCCGCCCGGACCATCGATGAGCGCGCCCCAGGTGCGCGACTCGGGGTCGAGCGCTTCGCGAATGGCGGCAAGCTCCTCCGCGCGTCCAAAGAAGGGCTGGAGGCGTGGCAGGTTGTTGGGAGTTTCGGTGCTGACGGCCTGTTGCTGCACACCACCTGCAGTGCGGGTGTAGTAATCCTTGGGTTTCCCCTCGTTGAGCGCAAGGCGCTCGAGGATCAGTGCGGCTGCTTCTTCCGGGACGAGGTCATCGAGGTCCGTATAACCGGCGAGCCCACGAAGCCCTTTGCCTTCGACACGCCCGAAGCGGGTGAGCATGACCTCGTCGACCTTGCGCGCCTTGAGAAGGCCGTAGATGGCGTTCCACTCCAAGCCGCACCACTCCTTCTTGTCGTAGTCCTGGCAGAAGACTGCAACGACGAGATCGGCCTCTTTCTCGTAGAGGCCGGGGAGGTAGAAGGCGAGGTCGCTGCGCGAGAACTCGGCTTCGTGATACTTGTCGTAGAGGATTGCGCCGTCGGTAAAGCGCTGCGCGAGAATGGCTGCGACCTTCGCGACGAAGTCCCGAGTCTCTCCCGCAAAGGAGAGTGCGATGCGGAAGCGTTTGGCGCTCATCCCCTTGGTCTCCCCATGAAGCCTCGCCAGTAATTATCTCTCGATCTGTGACTTCCTGACGGACGAGGACGGTGGCGCAGCACCAAAAGGATCTTTCAGGGTGGGGCATCAGGCTGCGGGCTGACGGGGGATCCTTTCCCGGCGGCCGGGAAAGCTTGCGCGGTCACCGGGAATCCTTTTCCGGCCACCGGGAAACCCTTCTCGCTGACCGGGAATCCTTTTCCGACGGCCGAAAAGGTCTGCGCACTGACCGGGAATCCTTTCCCGATGGCTGGGAAACCTTTCCCGATGGCCGAAAAGGTCTGCGCGATCACCCGGAATCCTTTCCCGCTGGACGGAAAGGTCTGCGTGGTCACCCGGAATCCTTTCTCGATGGCCGGGAAACCATTCCCGACGGCCGAAAAGGTTTGCACGGTGGCCGGGAATCCTTTTCCGGCGGGCGAAAAGGTCTGCGCGGCGAGCGAAAACCCTTTCCCGATGACCGGGAAACCTTTCCCGGGGACCGAAAAGGTTTGCGCGATCGCCGGGAAACCCTCCCCGATCACCGGGAAAGTCCGCGCGGTCGCCCGGAAAGGCGACGCGGAGGCCGGCTCGTCCCCCCTTCCGGGCTTTTTATCGCGGATGAACGGCGGACGAGGCGCGCCGCCTCTCGAACGGCGCGCCCGTCTCTCATCGATCGGTCAACCGGGCGGGAACTGGCCGTTCTTGGCCACGGGCACGCAGAGCTTGGTGGTTTCCGTCACCTTGACGGTCTCTTCCGGCAGGCCCATGCCCACCAACACGGGGTTGAGGTGCCTCAGCCTGAGCTCCTTGTCGAGCGGCAGGCCATCGAGGTTGTAGCAGAGGACGTCCGAGTACCGGATGATCTGGGCCACGGCCGCAGGAACCGGGAACTGGTTGTTCTTCGCCACCGGCACACAGAGCTGCTGCGGCGCCGGCCCGACGATCTTCGCCTGCTCTGTCGGGGTGCCCGAGAAGAGCGGGTTCAGGTGCGTCAGGTTGATCGGCTGGTTGGCGATCGTCGGAGCGTCGACGCGGTAGCACTTGATGTCCAGGAACTTGATGAGGTTCAGGACGTTTGGCGGCGGGATCTGGCCGTTCTTGGCGACCGGCACGCAGAGTTGCTGCGGCTCGCGGACGATCACGTTGAGGTTCGGCCCGTAGAGAGCCGCGATCGCCGGGTTGAGCTGGCTCAGCTGCACGGTGAAATTGAGCGGCGGCCCGTCGATGCGGTAGCACTTCAGGTCCGCGTACTGGAGGAAGGGCAGCGACGCCGGAGGGACCACCTGGTTGTTCTTCCGCACGGGCACGCAGAGGTCTTGAGGCTCCTGCAGGATGACGTTCTCCGGCGGGAAGCCGGCATTGATGAACACCGGATTCAGGTGGGTGAGCGTCAGCGGCACGGCCAGCGGCGGCTGGCCCGGGATGTCGTAGCACCGGAGGTCCAGGAAGCGCACGAACTGACCCGGGGTGGGCAACGGCTGGGCAACGGCGGCTCCCGTCCATAGAAGCACGGCCAGCAGAACGACGGCTCCAGACACGGCCTGACGAATGAGCTTGTCCATCGACAACTCTCCTCTCTACGAAGGTTGATGTAGGTTCGCCGGCCGGCGCGATGTGATACCCCGGATATATACCGAGGCGTCTATAGTTCTATAGTGAGCGTTCGCGAAAAAACGGGACAAGATCCCGAGGCTCTGTTTCAGAGCCCCGGGGAAGCGCTTTTAGGGGAGCAGGCTGCGGCCGTCCAGCTTGGTAGGCGGCTGGACCTTGTAGAGGGACAGGATCGTGGGCATGATGTCGCCCATGTAGGCGCCCTGGGCGTTCAGCTTGAAGTTGCTGAACAGGATGCCCTCGACGAGCGGCGGGTAGACCGAGCAGTGGTCGCCGCTCCAGATCTCCAGGTTCGGCTCGACGATGGTCTTGCCGATGCCGCCCAGGCTGTCCTGCCAGCCCACGCGGTAGCCCTCGCTGTTGGACGGGATCATGTCCGGGATCAGCTCGGGGTCGTAGGTGCCATAGGCCTCGTCGCGGGTGAACACGTGAGCCACCGGCTTCTCGCCGGTCTCCTCGTCCACGAAGGCCTCCAGCTTCTGCTTGATCTCGGCCACGAGCTGCTGGTACTCGGCGCCCGGTTTCACGATGCCCTGCTTCTCCCGGCCCTGCAGGTTGATGTAGATCTGGCCGAGCCCCAGGGCATACACCCGGGTCTGGGACCAGTCCACGTTGGTGAAGAAGTCGCCCTGGTCGAAGAGGTCCTCCAGGTTCTTGCGGTTGGGGTCCTCCCCGGTCAGCTTCATGTAGCCGTTCTTTGCCAGCCAGGTGTTGTAGTTCATGGCGCGCCGGAACGAGGCGAAGCCGTGGTCCGAGACCACCATGAGCTTCGTACCCTGCGGCATCTTCTGCATGACGTCGCCGACGATCTTGTCCATCTCCTGGTAGGACTGGAGGATCGCGCCGCCCCACTTGGCGTTGCCCTCCGGCGTGTAGAGCGGGTGCTTGGGGTCGAAGAAGCGGAACATCATGTGCTGGACGCGGTCCGTGAACTCCATGTAGTGGACCAGGACGTCCCAGTCCGCGGACTGGGCGAGGAAGCCGTCCAGGATCTCCCGCTCCTTGTCCACGGTCTGGCGTACGTCCTCGAGGAACACCGGCTCATCCACCGTACCGTTGGTGAGCGACCAGGTATCGATCATCCAGCCCATGGTCTTGAACAGGCCGTGCTCGTCGGTCAGGTCGTTGATCCAGGCGGCCGGAGCGGTGATGTCGAAGCCCGGCGGCAGGTTCTTCGGATCGAACTGGATCGGCGACAGGTAGAGCCGCACCTCGGGCTCGATCGAGAGCAGGCGGAACTTGCCGATGCCCTGGAGCTTGATCAGGGAGTTGAACGGGAAGGTGATGCCGACCCAGTCGCTCCACTCCCCCGGCTTGAGGGTGACCTCGTTCCCCGAAACCTGGATGCGCAGGCTGTCCCGGCTGTCGGGCACGGTGAGCGTCATCGGGATCGTGATGTATTCGCTCTGCTTCGGGAACAGCTTGTTCTCCGGCCCGAGGATCTCGGTCTCGATGATGCCCTTGTTGTCCACCAGCTCCACCACCTCGACGGAGAAGTCGCCGCCGCCCTTGGGCTGGAAGAACAGCTCGGAGGTGAAGTAGAACGGCTTGCCAATGCGGCCGGAGATGTCGGGCGTGCCGAGGCCGGAGAGCAGCTGTCCATGCTCGAAGGACTTGGGCGGGAAGGTGACGGGGACGCGCACCACGCGCACCCGCTTGCCGTGCCTGCCCAGGACCGACCAGAAGGTCTCCCCCTGCTGGTGGCTGATCGCGATCGGCCGCTCCTTGGGCAGCAGGCGGTCCGCCGCCACTCCGAGCCCGCCGCCGGCCAGAAGGGCCAGCACGCCGGCCACGGCCGCCGCGGCCGGTGTGCGCAACCGGAACAGCTTGAGCACCAGGAAGAGGACCAGGGCCAGGACGAGGGCACCGATCACACCGGCGATCCAGGGGGTCTTGGCGCCCCAGAGGAACGGCTCGCTGCCCTCCGACGCGGCGGCGAAGTCCGGCCTGTAGGTTTCGGTGTTCCGCTTGAGGAAATCGAAGATCCCGTGCCGGCCCGGCGAGAGCCCGGTCGAGAAGGTCGACCAGGAGACGGGCGTCTGCGACGGTATCGTCGAGCGCAGCGGCGAGAACGTGCCCTCGGTGCGCAGCTTCGCGAGGTTGGGGAGCTTCCCCTCGTCCATCCACTGGCGGGCGAGGTCGGCGTCGGCGCCGTCGAATCCGAGGATGATCAGCTTGGGCTCCTGGGCCGAGACAGGAACGGCAGCCAGGGCGAGGAGCCCGCATAGGGCGACGAGGAGGACAGGCGTTCTGGGCATCATTGGAGGCGCATTCTAGCAAAGCCGCTCAAAACCCCCGAGTTGGATTAGCGTATCTATCTCGGCACCAGCGGCTCGGCAACCTACGATGACCTCCCGAACACTACCCCTCCGACTGCCGGCCGCCCTCCTTTTGGGCGCGCTGGCGCTCGCCGGTGGACTCTGCCTGGCGCGCCTCTGGCTGCCCGAGTGGCAGGGGACGGCCGTGCCGGACGAAGCCCGGTTCGTGTCGCAGTACCGCGAGCTCGCACGGAAGGCCGGCATCACGCTGGAGCCGGGGGAGCCCCGGGTCCAGCTCGCCACCCCTTCGAACGACGGCTTCCCCACGGACGACCGGTACACGGAGAGCGCCGCCGCGGAGCCCGGAGCGAGCCGGGAGGCCCGCGTCCGCCTGGCCCAGGAAGGGAGGCTCCCCGGCGACCGCCAGACCAGGGAGCTGAGGATCGACGTGTCCCCGTTGGGACATCCGCGCTCGCTGCACTGGGCGACGCGCGGCCTGGGCCGCTTCTTCGCCCTGTCGACCGCGCCGGCCCCCGCCGAGCGCGTCCGGCTCCTGGTGGAGCTTTTGCTCTTCCCCGGCGAGTCGCTCGGCGAGCTCCGGGCCGTCATCATCGCCGGCAATGCGGGCTATCTGGCCGAGGTGCGGGGAAGCCAGCGGCCGGCGTACCTGCAGGCCTTGACGCAGCCCGGCGGCAGCGTCGACCTGAGCCGCCACCGCGGGACCTTCGCGGAGGGCCTCGAACGAGTCCGCCAGTTCCGCTTCATGGAGCTCATCTGGCGGAGCACGCCGTCGGTCCTCCGCTTCCTGGCAGTGGTGGGGCTCTTCCTGGCCCTCCTCGTCAAAGGGCGCATCGACGTGGTCAACGGCGCGATGCTGGCCGTGATCACCTTCCTGGCTTCCTTCCTGCCCGGACTGTGGGGGACCCCCACCACGGGCGAGATCGCCGGCTCCCTCCTCGGGGCGGGCGGCCAGGCCTTCTGGGTCTTCGTGATCTGGTCCGCGGGCGAGTCGTTCCTGCGCGCGGCCGACCCGAGCTTCACCACGAGCCTGGATTCGCTGCGCGCCGGGCGGCTCGGCCCCCGGGGCGGGCGCTCGCTGCTCTATGGCCTGTCGCTGGGAGCGGCCCTCGCCGGCTTCGAGCTGGCGATCCGGGCTGCGGCCACCGCGATCCCGGGCACGTGGCCCGAGTCGTTCAGCATCCGCCTGCCGGTTTTCAACGCTACCTCGAACCCTTTCGGCCTGGGCATCTCGCTGGCCGGGGCGATCATCGTAGTGATCGCCGTGGTGCGGAGGATCGTGCCGAAGCGATGGGCTCTGGCTGCCGCCGTCCTGGTGAGCGCGCTCCTGCTCGGACCGCTCCGGATCCATCCGCTCCCCTTGGAGCTGATGGGCAACCTGATCGTGATCGGGCTGCTGGTGATGTTCGGGCGCTGGTTCGGCCTCACCACCCTCCTCATCGCGTCGGTGACTTCCTTCCTGCTGCCGGCCGCGGCCTTCTCGGCCTGGAACCCGGGATGGCTGCCCGTGACCCTGGCGGTGACGGCCGGCACCTCCGCCGCCCTGCTCGCGCTCGGGTTCGTCGGCCTGCGCCGTCCCGAGCAGGTGGAGATGGAGCGGCTCAAGCCGCCACCGTTCATCCGCCGCCTGGAAGAGGAGCGCCGGATCAAGTACGAAATGGACCTCCTGGCGCGCATGCAGGTGGGCCTCCTGCCCACACATTTGCCTGAGGTCGAGGGTTGGGAGGTCGCGGCGCGCTCGCTGCTGGCCACCGAGGCGGGCGGCGACCTCTACGACTTCATCGAAGACGACGCGGGCCGCCTCTGGATTGCGGCGGGAGACGTGGCCGGCCACGGCTATTCCTGCGCGATCGTGCATGCCATGACCACGGCGGCCCTGGCCAGCCTGATCTCTTCCAAGACTACGCCCGCCGAGGTGCTGCGGCAGGTGGACCGGGTGCTGCGGCGGGCCTCGCTCCGCAACTTCGCCAGCCTGGTCCTCCTCCGGCTCGACCCGAAGACCGGCGAGGCCCTGCTGAGCAACGCCGGCCACCCCTACCCGCTCGCCATGTCCAACGGCGAGGTCTCCGAGATCGAGATCTCCGGCCTCCCCCTGGGCCAGGGCCCGGCGCGGGTCTACGAGGACGTCTCGGTCCAGATCCCCCTTGGTGGCGCCCTGGTCTTCTGCTCGGACGGGCTGTTCGAAGCGATCGACTGGAGCTCCAATCCCTACGGCTTCGATCGCCCGCAGGAGGTCCTGCGCACCCTGGAGGACCGCTCCGCGGCCGAGATCGTCGAGGCCCTGCTCCACGACTGGCAGAAGCACCTGCGCTCCGAAGAGCCGCCGGACGACACGACGGTCGTGGTGCTGAAGCGGGCGCACGCCTGAATGCGCGCTTGAATGCGATAGTTTCCTTCCTGGTCCCACTACTGGAACGAACCGAGTCCGACTATTTCAACGAGGAGGAGCTGCATGCCCCGCAAGCCGAACTTCATGATCGTCATCACGGACCAGCAGAGCGGCCATCCCTACTGGCCGGAGGCCTGGGAGGAGAAGAACCTGCCGGCGATGAGCTGGAGCCGGAGAGCGTGGTCCACTTCCTCCACACCTACGATTCCGACAAGCCGTTCTGCCTGATCGTCTCGCTGGTCAACCCGCACGACGTGCTGGCCTATCCCGCCCTCTACCAAGCCGCGGGTTATGAGGACAAGAGCTTCTCGGATCTGCCGATCGACCGGCCGCCGACTTGGAACGAGGACCTCTCCACCAAGCCGCGCGCCCAGGCCCAGTTCCGCACGTTGGCCAATGCGGGCAACTACCAGATCAGCGCCGACGAGGTCGACAAGCAGCTCGGCTACTGCCGCTTCTACGCCTACCTCTGCAAGCACATCGATCACCAGATCATGGAGGTGCTCAACGCGCTCAGGAAAACGAAGTACTTCGACGACACGGTCGTCGTGCGGATCAGCGATCACGGCGACATGGCCATGTCCCACGGCCTGCAGCGGCAGAAGATGTTCAACATGTACGAGGAGACGCTGAACGTCCCCTTCGTGATCTCGAATCCGAAGCTGTTCAAAGATAGCCGCGGCTCGCGGACGGACTCGCTGGTGAGCCTGATCGACCTGCTGCCCACGCTCGCCAACCTTGCCGGAGTGCCCGACATGGATCACTGGGTGTTCAAGGGGAAGGACCTCTCGCCGATCCTTTCCAATCCCAGGGCCGAGGTGCAGAACCACATCCACTTCACCTACGAGGACCTCTACTTCTTCGTCCCCGCCGCGAACCACATGCGGGCGGTCATCGAGAAGCGATGGAAGTACGCGGTCTACTACGACATCTACGCCGACGCTCCGTTCGAGTACGAGATGTATGACCTGGCCGTCCCGCGGGACGTGCGGGAGGTAGAGAACCTCGGCAATCCGAAGACAAACGTTTCAGAAGAGGTCAAGGCCGAGCGCGAGCGCCTGCACCAGAAGCTGATTCACATCATGGAGACGCTCGGCACCCTGCCGCACGAGGTCGAGTGGCCGAAGTACTGGGGGGAAAGGACGTAATGTAGGGGCGGCCCTTGTGGCCGCCCTCCGGAAGGGCACCCACAAGGGGTGCCCCTACAGGGAATCCATCTTTTCCGACGTGACAGGGTACTACGACAATCTGAGGTCCTTCTTGATCTCCGAGATCATTGCCTGGATGTCGCCGCGGTCCAGGTTGCGGTAGCGCTCGGGAAGCAGCTCGCGGCTGGTGCACTCCAGCACGGCGCAGAGGATCTGCATCTGGCGCTCGCGGGTGTTGGACGATGGAAGGAAGTCTTCGAAAGCTTTCTTGAGGTGCTCGGCCGCAACCTCGGGCGCCTCCGCGGCCTCGGCTTCCAGCACGGCGCGCACCAGCACTGATTCCAGATCCGATCCCGAGAGGCCCAGGAGGAACTCGTCCGCGGCGACTTCCGATACCTTGGTGACGGCGGTCTTGATCCCGAGCTTCTTGAGCATCACCCGGTAGATCTCGTCGTACTCCTCCACCGTCTCGGGGTAGAAGAGAGGGATGTGCTCCTCGGCCCGGCCCTGGCGCTTCAAATCGATGGGCAGCAGGTCAGGACGCGAAGTGATCAGGAACCAGAGGATCCTGCCGCGGTAGCGGGTGTCCCCCATGAAGGTCGCAATCTGGGCGAAGACGCGGTTCTGGGTGCCCGAATCGCCCGACTGCTCGCGGTTGCCGAGCGCCGCGTCCGCCTCGTCGATTACCACCCCGACCGGGGTCAGCGCGGCGAGGATCTTCAGGATGCGCTCCAGGTTCGCCTCGGTCTCGCCCACCCACATCGAGCGGAAGTTCTTGAGCTTCACGCAGGGGAAGCCGATCTCGTTCGAGAAGCACTCCACCAGGAACGACTTGGCGCTCCCCACCGGGCCGCAGATCAGGTAGCCCATGGGCACGGCCGCGGGGTTGCCCCGGGCGATGGCGCGGGCGGCGCGGCGCAGGCGGTCCTTGACCGCGGGCATGCCCGCCACCATGGAGAGGTCGTACTTGGGCTCCAGGTACTCCAGCAGGCCGAGCCCCTCGGTCTCGATGACTTCTTTCTTGACTCCCCGCACGCGCTCGCGGGTCAGGATCTCGTTGTTGGCGTCGGCGCCGTCGAGCATCTGCCCAAGCTGGACACGGGTCATGCCCGCGGTGAGCTCGGCCAGGCGGCCCGGGGGCAGCTCCGACATCTTCCCGTACCACTCGGGCGCGCGGACCGCTTCCAGGTATCCCAGCCGCTCCACCTGCGTGGGCCGCACGATCTCGACCTCGCGCGTGGCGTGCGAGCGCAGCAGCTTGGGATCGAGGTCGGCCAGGGTCTCGGTCACCATCACGATGACGATGTTCTTGGCCAGCAGCACGGGGTCCTGCGACCACTTCCGCAGGTAGACGAGGACGGCGCGGTCCTCGGGACCGCGGTTCGACACGTCGGCGGCCGGGACCACCGTTTCCGCGAAAGGGAGCATCAGCACCACCGGCCGGGCGGGCGACTGCGACGCGCAGTGCCGGAAGTAGGAGTCCAGCAGAGCGAAGCAGTTGGCCGCGTCACGCGGCAGGCGGTCGGCCCAGGTGGTGCCATGGACCGCGTCGTAACCCCGCAGCCGCTCCTCGAAGTGCGATCGCGCCGTGGGCGTGGCAAAGCCGAGCCCCTCGGCGCGGTTGTAGGTCAGTATCGACTGCCAGCCCCCGAAGAGCTGCGAGACGAGGAACTCCTCCAGCGACAGGAAGCGGAAGCCGGCGGAGCTGCGCAGCGGCACCAGGTCGGAGGGCACGCCGTGGATCACGAACGTGTTCGCCTGCTTGGCCCGGATGGCGCGGGCCAGGTCCGCGCCCCAGGGGGGAAGCGATTCGAGGAAAGCAGCGGGAGTGGGTGCGGCAGTCGTCATCCTGCTTTTTACGCTCCCCCGGTCTTCTGCGGAGTGGCCTGCGGGGTCGACTGCGCCGTCGACTCGGTCGGGAACGGCGCGGCCTCGCGCACGGCGTCGGGCTTCTTCAGGCCCATTTCCACCTCGAACTCCGAGAGGATGCTCTGGGCCTGGAGCTGGCGCGCCTTGCGCTCGGTCTTGATGCGGTCCACGTCGAGGCCGCCGGTGGCCACCTCGACCGCGGCCTTGGACTCGGCGACGCGCTGCTTGATCTCGTCGAGGTACTTGTCGGCGGTCGAGGCCGTGCCGTAGGTGTCCAGCTCGGCGAGCGCGCTGGCGGCGTTCTTGAGCACCGCGGCCTTCTTCGACTCCTGGATGGCCTTGCGGCTCGTCTCGATCTTGGTGCGCAGCTTGCCCTTGATGTCCTCGACGGTGATCTGGGCGTTCTCGAAGGCGTTCTGAGACGCCATGATCTGCTCGCGGGTGGCGGTCAGCTCCTGGCGGACCTGCTGCAGCGTGGAGGCGTCGTCCTCGGCGATGCGGCGGGTCTCCGGGCTCCCCTCCTTGAGGGCGGCCTGGATGGAGCCGACGAGCTGCCTCTCCTTCTGCTCCAGCTCGCCGCGCTCCTGCTCCAGCCGGATCACGGTGGCGCGGGTGGTGACGAGGATCTGGTTCAGCTTCGGCAAGGTGTTGCGCATCTCCTCGATGGACTCCTGGAGCATGACCTCCGGATCCTCGGCGAAGGAGATGAAGTAGCCGATCCAGGACTTGAAGACACGGGCAATGCGGTCGAACATGGCTCTCTCCTTGGACTAGGCCTGAGTCTCGGGCCCGGCGGCCGGAGCGGGCGCGGGGGGCCCTGGCTTGGAGGACGACGCGGCCTCCCCCGTGGTGATCGGGTTGGTTTCGACGAACGGGGAAACGGCTTCGAAGAGCCTGCGCTCCTCGGCCTTCTTGGTGAGCTGCCACGTGGCCAGGCGGACCTCCTCGTCCTCCAGGGCGCGGCGGTTGGCATCCATGGCTTCGCGGTTCTTCCGGACGAGCTCGTCGATCTCGGCTTGGAGCCGGGCGTTCTCCTTCTCCTTCTCCTCCGAGCGCGCCTTGAGCTTGGTGCGCAGGAAGTCCTCGAAGCGGTCGAGGGCCTGATCGCGGCGGACCGCGTCCTGGACGATGTCCGTGATGGGCACGGGGCCCGTGGGATTCATGCGCAGGAAGCCGGTGAGCGCCGCGGCCTTGGCCCGCGAGTCGAGGTTGGCAAAGTCGGACGACGAGAGGATCTCCAGCACCTTGTGCGCCGTGTAGCCGTGCGCCGGGTCCTGGATGCCCGCGGCCTTGTAGATCATCGCGAAGTCGGGGATGTCCATGCCGGCGATTTCTCCCACGTTGCCGGTACCGCCCTCGGCCCCGGGCGCTCCCCCTGCCGGCTTCGATGCGGCCTCGAAGGCCTTGTCGTCGATCTCCGGCGGCGGCTCGAGGGTACCCAGGAGCTCCCGGATGTCGGTCGGCCGGCCGAGCGGCGAGGGCGCGGAGCCCCCTGACGGACCTCCGGACGGAGAAGACGAGCCGAGCGTCATCTCCTCGGGCGTGATCTCCACGATCTTCATCTTGCTGAGGACTTCTCTGAGGCCCATGGTCGCTCCTACGAGCTAGAAGACAGAAGGTTTTACGGCCCGGAAAGCGTATGGCCCGGGAGGGGGGGTGTCAAGGATGTGCCCACCTGCGGCGCGGAAAGCGCCGGAGGTTGGTGAGGGGCACGAGCATCCCGGCGAGCGGATTGAGCTCGGCCATCTCCCGGTGGCTGAGCGTGCGGATGCGGCGCACCGTCCGCGGCATCCGCGCCGTGGCCGGGTCGCAACCACGCTCGAGATAGACGGAGAGGATCCAGCAACCCAGGGTACGGCGTGCCGCGCTCATGGGGGGATTGTAGCAGCGGCCCGCAAACCGGATGTTCGGCAAAAAAAGATTTGAGAACTTTCGAGGGTGGGTCGTCCATTCGGGCAGGACATCAACAAATCCGCCGAGCGCGGATAAAACCCTTGGAGGGATGTGACATGGTTACTGAGCTCCCACCGCCCCCTGCCCCTCTCGTCGAACGACTCGAAGCCTCGTTCCCTTCTCCCTACGAGCACCTGTGGGCCAGCGAGGGTGAAAACCCTCTGGAGGCTGTGCCGGTGGAGCCGGAAGAACCGGTCCGCCTGGCGTTCGGCAAGTCCGCGATGACCAACCCGATCAAGCTCCTCCTCGACCGCCTGGGCTTCTTCCTCCGCCCGCTGTTCGGGGAGATCCGGGGCGGCGACGTGAGCCCGATACCGGTGATGGAGCACAATGGGCTCGGCAACGGGTCCCCAGGCCCGGTGCCCCCGGGAGACCCGATCCCGGTGGATGGCGGCGGCAGGCCGGGAGGCTAGTACCTCGTCACACTCCGAGTAACGGATAGCGTTCACGTAGGGGCGGCCCTTGTGGCCGCCCTCCGGAAGGGCACCGACAAGGGGTGCCACTACAGAGGGATGATCCATCTTTTCCGGCGTGACAGGGCTCTAGTCTCCTTCCAGGATCTCGCGGAACACCGGATCGTCCTGGACGGATTGAAAGACGAAATCGTTGCGGAGATCATCCCGCGAGAAGCCTTCCTGGACGGCCTTCCGCAGATAGGAGAAAGCCTCCTCACGGCGTCCTGCCAGGAGGTAGACCTGAGCGGCGCGGAAGAGGAGGCGGTTGTCGTTCGGCCTGAGCCTCATCGCTTCCTGGATGTCGGCGAGCGCCTCATCGAAGCGGTCGAGCCTGGCGAAGCAGAACGACCGGATAGGAAGGAGATCGGGCAGTAAACCGCCCCGGTCGAGTTGATCTTTGACATGGTCGATGGCCGTCGCGTACCAGCGGCGGGCTTCATCGGCTTGGCCGAGCTTCTCGTAGGTCTCGCCCAGGTTGCGCGCCACGGTGGCATCGCGCTTCGCCTTATAGGCGTCGGTGAAGTACTTGAGGGCTTCGTGGTCCCGGTCGCCCATCTTCAAGTAGAGGTTGCCCAGGCTGTTGGCCGAGCGCCAGTCCCCCAACTCGGCGGCCCTGCGGAGCCGGGGCAGGGCCTCGTTCTCGCGGCCGGTCTCCAGGTAAACCTCCCCCAGGTTGTGGAGAGCGCTTGGATGATCGGGCTCGAGGTCGAGCACCTTGCGAAACTCGATCGCGGCCTCTTCATAACGGCCAGCGCGTCTCAGCCGGTTTCCGTACACGAGCCGTGCGCGCACGTGGCCCTCTACGACCTCGGTTCCGCGTTTGATCTCTTCCAGGCCCTCGTCCTTCTGATCCAGGCGGATGAGAGCCTCGCCCCGGACCGTGTAGCCGCGGTCGAATTCCGGGTCCCGGTCGATGGCGTTGCGCGCCGCCTGCTCGGCTTCCGCCGGCTTGCCCTCCAGCAGCAGGAGCTTGGCCTTGGCAATCCATGGCATCGGATGATCGGGAGCGAGCGCCACCGCCCGCTCCGTCAGCTGGTGGATCTCCGCGAGCCGCTCTTTCTCCGGAAACTGAAGCTGGATGCGGGTCAGGAGCGCGGCGAGGTACGCCATGACCACCGGGTTCTCTGGATCGAGAGCCAGGGCTTTCCGGTAGGCTCGCTCGGCATTGCCGAGGATGCCCTCGGTGTCGCCGCGCCACTCCAGTTTGTCTCCCTGGTCGACATACAGCTTCACCTCGGGCGAGAGATCCCATCGATGTGCTCTTGAATACCTGAAACCCAGGATTCCGAGCACCACCACCGCAACCAGCCCCGCTGCGATCCACTTCCAGGACCCGGACCATTGCCGGCGGCTTCGCTTTCGCGGGGCAACCTCCGCACCGCCCCCCAGCGGGATTCGCGCCAGGTCCGCCTCCATCTCCTCCGCGGTCTGGTACCGCTTCGCCGCCTCCTTATCCAGAGCCCGGTAGATCACCGCGGCCAGCTCGGCGGGAACCGAACCGTCCAGGGGCCGAGGCGGCTCGTGCAGGATGGAGTAGATCACCGCCTGCTCGTAATCCCCTCCAAAGGGGACCCGCCCGGCTACCATCTCGTAGAGCACCACTCCCAGCGCCCACAGGTCGCTGCGCGGGTCGACCGGCTCCCCCTTGGTCTGCTCGGGCGACTTGTAAGCGGGCGTGCCCGGGGAAAAGCCGAGCCGCGTGAGAGTGGTGTCGCCGCCCATTTTGGCGAGCCCGAAGTCGAGGATCTTCACCGATCCGTCCGGCAGGACCACGATGTTCGCCGGCTTGATATCGCGGTGGACGATCTTGCTCTGGTGCGCAGCGGCTAGACCCTTGGCGACCTGGCGCGCGATCCCCACGGCCTCCGGCAGCGGAAGCGGCCCGCCATCGAGCTTCTGCCGGAGCGTCTCACCCTCGTAGAAGGCAAGCGCCAGGAACACCCGCCCGCCCTCGGTCTCCCCCGCGTCGTAGATCGTCGCCACGTTCGGATGGTCGAGCTGGGCCACGGCCTGCGCCTCGCGCTCGAAACGCTTCCGGGCGCTCGGATCGCGGCCGAGCTCCGCGGGCAGGAACTTGAGCGCCACCGTCCGGCCGAGGCGCGTGTCCCTCGCCTTGTAGACCTCCCCCATGGCGCCGCCGGCCACCGGCTCCAGGATCTCGTACTGGGCGACCCGGCTCCCCGGCGCGAGCGGCTCCGGAGCGGGACCGCGGGAGACCGCCGCTACCAGCCGGTAGCCCTTCCTCGCGAGCGTCTGGATGTAGCGCGGGCTCTTCGCCTCGTCGCCGAACGCCTTGCGCAGCTCCCAGATCGCATGGCTCAGCACCTCGTCGTTGACAATGATGCCGCCCCAGACCTCGCGCATCAGGCGCTGCTTGGACACCACCTCTGGCGCATGACGGGCCAGGCAGGAGAGTACCTGCATCGCGCGCGACTCGACGGCGACCGAGACCTCCCCCCGTTCCAGCTTCCCCAGCGCAGGGCGCACCCGCCATTCGGCTACGAAGAAATCAGGCTCCCAGGAACTCTGCATGAGTACACCTATCTTAGAAGAAAAGGAGCTTGCAAGGGGCTACGCCCTCCTTCACACGCCGTGCCCCCGGTCACAGGCGCGCTCGAGAAAGACGAGAGGAGCCAGCAACCCAGGGTACGGCGTGCCGCGCTCGTGCGGGGGAATTGTAACGACCGGAGGGAGGGGCGTCCCCTGCGTGAGCGGGCTGTCAGGGGCGGGGAGGACGCCGCTCCCTCGCGGGGACGGGGCTCTCCCCGACGTGCGCGGAGCGCGATGACAAGGGAGCGAGGCGCTCCCAACGAATGCGGAGCGCTAAAATCGGCACGGATGTCCTCCCTGGCGGGCGCGGCCCGTCAGAGGCGGGGACGGTTACGGAGGTGCACGGACACTTTGACCGTCGAAAAGCTCGAAGCCTCCACCAGGAACTTGCGGGGCAAGGCCGTCTATGGAGGCGGAAACCAGCTGTCCGCTGCATGCGGACCACCGTTGGAGGGATGCCATGGCTGCGAGAGACAAGTCTAGCGAATATGACCGATCAGAGAACCCCAAGCCCAACAAGCTTCCCGGTACGGCTAAGGTCCGCGAGAGGGCCTGCTATCCGCCGATCAAGGTAAAAAAGGTGGACGATGAGCCGCGCAAGTCGGACCCGGAACCAGACCCGACATGGGACAACCTAGTCGAGGCTCTGCACCGAAACCGTCGACAGCTGCTACGCCTTCCCGGCGTCACCGCCGTCGACATCGGCTACAAGATCAGGCAAGGCGTCTTCACCGATGAATTGGCTCTTCGGGTGCACGTCGAGAGCAAGCTGGAAGATGACTACTTCGCGCACCGTCCGAACGAGTATCTATCCGCAAGCGAAAGCCGGCCGCTCAAAGAACGGCAACCTCAGGAATTCCGCGGTACGTCCAAGGTTCCTGTCGACGTCATCGAGGCCGGTTACCAGATCACCGCGCCTCTTCCGCGGCCGGGCACGGTGGTCGAAACACCTCTGAGGAATGTCAACCGGCGCCGGCGGATCGATCCCCTGGTCGGCGGCATCAGCATCGGCAGCCCGCGCGCGTCAGTCGGGACCCTGGGCGCTCTGGTATTTGACACCACCGACGGCAGCATTTGCATCCTGAGCAACTGGCACGTGCTTGCCGGCCACATGCACGCGGGGCGTGGCACCCCTTGCTTCCAACCCGGACCGTTCGACCGGGGAGGTCCAAACGATGTCGTCGCCCGCCTGAAGCGCTGGAGCTTCGACTCTCAGACCGATGCAGCCATCGCCGAGCTGACCGGAAACCGCCATTACTGTGCTGGCGAGATCCTCTCCCTCTTTCAGCAGATCTCCGGCGTGGAAAGCCCCTATCTCGGGATGAAGGTGCAAAAGTCCGGCCGCTCCACAGGGTATACCCGGGGCTTCATTGACGGCCTCTACTTCTCCTCGGCGATCGAATACAGCAACGGCATCGTGCAGGTCTTCGAGGACCAGATCCACATTGCGCCGCTCGATCCGTATTGTCGGCTCAGCGAGCCGGGCGATTCGGGAGCGGTGTGGGTGGCGGACACCAACGGCGACGGGTATAAGGCCGTGGGGCTCCAATTCGCAGGCGACCTGCTGCGTTCTGCGTTCGGCGAGTACGCGCTTGCCAACCCGATGAGCGTCGTCGCAGACCGCTTGGAGATCGACTTCCGCCCGGTGTTTCTCGAACTTCGAGACGAGGACGTAAACTCACTCCCGCCGACTTCCAGGATAGAGCTCGAAGGGAACGAGGCGCAACCGACCGGCGTGAGGGGCGGACTCACGGGCTCGGGACCTCAGCCCGGAGACCAGATACCAGTGGGACCACCTGGTAAAAAGTAAATAGCCGCTTATCTTTCAGCCGTGGACTCCAGGATAGCGCGAAACCGGGGGTCGTCCCGGTAGGCCTGAAAAACGAAGTCGTTGCGGAGGTCCTCCCGCGGATAGCCTCCTTCAACGGCGCGCCTGAGGTAGGTGTAGGCCTCTTCACGATGGCCTGCCATGGCATGGATCTGAGCAAGCCGGAACAGGAAGTTGCTTTGATTCGGCATGGCAGCCATGGCTTCCTGGATATTACGTAGGGCTTCGTCGTAACGTCCGAGCTTGGCGGCGCAAAAGGATCGGCTGTAAAGGAGGTAGGCTCGCGAGCCTCCCTGGGCAAGCCTGTGATCAAAGCTGCTCAGGGCGGTCTCGTACCATCGGCGGGCTTCTTCTTTCTGGCCGATCTTCTCATAGCATTCAGCCAGGTTGCGCGCCGTGGTGGGATCGGGTTCCAGCCGGTAGGCTTCGCCCAAGATCTTGATGGCCTCAGGCATGCGGTCCAGATAGATATAGACAAGGCCCAGGCTGTTGGCTGAGCGAGGGTCACCGGTCTGGTCGTATACCTCCCGAAACAGGCGGAGGGCGTCAAGGTAGCCGCCCCTGTCCAGGTACATGGCCGCCAGGTTGTGCTTGGCCGTCGGATGATCGGGGTCGTAGGCGAGAACCTTACGATACTCGACCGCCGCCTCGTCGAAGCGGCTGGCACCTTTGAGCCTGAACGCGAAGGCCAACCGCGCGCGTAGGTATCCCTGCCCGACTTCGACGCCACGTTGAAGCTCCTTCAAGCCCTCGTCCTGCCGCCCCTGAGCTATCAGTGCCTCGCCCAGCATCGTGTAGCCGCGATCGAAATCCGGGCCAAGCTCCAGTGCCTTGCGTGCGCCCAATTCAGCCTCTTTCGGCTTGTCCTCCAGTAGCAGGAGCCTGGCCTGCGCCACCCACGGCATGGGTTCATGCGGTGCGCGCGTGACCGCCTCCTCAACCAGCCGGCGGATCTCCTGCCGCCGGCTCGGCGCTGGAAACTGGGATTCCAAGCGGCAGAGCAAGGCGGCGAGTTGCGCCTTGATCAAAGGATTCTCGGGATTCAGCACCAGGGCTTTCCGGTAGGTGCTCTCGGCATTGCTGAGAATTCGTTTCGTATCACCCCGCCATTCCTGGCGGTCTCCCTGCTCCATCAGCCGCGTCACCTCAGGCGAAAAGTCCCAACGCTGCTTCTTCCAAGACCAGACGCCCAAGGCAATACCAAGCACCACCAGCACAGCCAGCCCTCCAGCGATCCACCACTCCCCCCGTGAGGTCACCCGCCTCCGGGGGCGTGGCTGCCGGCGCCGGACCTCCACGCTCCCATCCAGCGGAATGCCCGTCAAGGCCGCCTCCATCTCCTCGGCTGTCTGGTACCGCTCGGCCGCATCCTTCGCCAGAGCCTTGTCGATCACCGCTGCCAGCTCGGCGGGTAACCCATGGTCCAGAGGCCGGGGCGGCTGATTCAGAATCGCGTAGATCACCGCCTGCTCGTACTCGCCTCCGAACGGAATGTGCCCGGTCACCATCTGGTAGAGCACGACTCCGAGTGCCCAGAGGTCGCTGCGCGGATCGACCTTCTCTCCCCGCGTCTGTTCGGGCGATTTGTAGGCGGGAGTGCCAGGGGAGGAGCCAAGCCGGGTGAGCGTAGTGGCGCCGGTCATCTTGGCGAGCCCGAAGTCGAGGATCTTGATCGTGCCGTTGGGGCAGACCGCCACGTTGGCCGGCTTGATGTCGCGATGGACGATCTGCCGGCTGTGCGCCGCGGCGAGCCCTTTGGCAATCTGGCAGGCGATCGCCACGGCTTCGGCGAGCGGCAGCGGCCCGCGCTCGATCTTCTGCTCGAGGGTCTCCCCCTCGTAGAACGCCAGCGCGAGGAACACCCGCCCGCCCTCGCTCTCGCCCGTGTCATGGATCGTCGCTACGTTCGGATGGTCGAGCTGGGCCACGGCATGGGCCTCGCGCAGGAAACGCTTGCGGGAGCCCTGGTCGCGGCAGAGGTCGGCGGGCAGGAACTTGAGCGCCACGACGCGGCCGAGGCGCAGGTCGCGGGCCTTGTAGACCTCCCCCATGGCGCCTCCCGCCACCGGCTCCAGGATCTCGTATTGGGCGATCCGGCTGCCGGCGGCGAGAGGCTCCGGAGCGGTGCCGCGGGAGACCTCCGCCAGCAGCCGATACCCCTTCTTCGCGATCGTTTGGATATAACGCGGGCTCTTCGCCTCGTCGCCGAGCGCCTTGCGCAGCTCCCAGATGGCATGGCTCAGCACCTCGTCGGTGACGAACGCGTCGCCCCAGACCTCGCGCATGAGCCGCTGCTTGGAAACCACTTCGGGCGCATGACGGGCCAGGCAGGAGAGCACCTGCATCGCACGCGGCTCGACGGCGACGGAGGCTCCACCACGCTCCAAAGTCCCCAGCGCCGGGCGAATCCGCCAGTCGGCTACGAAGAAATCAGGCTCCCAGGAACTTTGCATCTGTATTGCTATCTTAGAAGAAAAACGGAGCATGCTGGCGGGACGACGGGGAGCCCGGTACCGGAGTAGATGGTCCTCTCCCCGCACGGGGAACGCCTCCCCCAGGCGTACGAGTGGTTCCCCCGCGTGGACGAGCGACTCGTACGTCTGTACGAGCGATCTCCCCAGCCGTACCAGCGGCTCCCCCGGCCGGACGACCGACTCCCCCGCGTGTACCGCCTACTATTCCCTCTGTACGAGCGTCCTCCCCGCGTGTACCGCCGACTGGTACGGCCGTACCAGTGACTCGTCCTTGCGGACGAGCCTCTCCCCCAGCCGTACCAGCCACTCGTACGCGTGTACCAGTCACTCGTCCCGGCGTACGAGCGTTCCGTCCTTGTGTACAGATGCCCGGTACGAAGGGACGGGGAACTGGTACGCAGGTACGGATGGCTGGTACGCGGCTCGGTGATCACCCGTGCGCCAGGAACTCCCGCAGTTCCCGGCGCACGAACACTGAGGCGACGAGCAGAGCAAGACCGCCGCAGACCCCGTAGACCAAAGGAATGTCCTTGCCGGTCAGGTCGACGACGACGTGCCGCGTTCGGATGCAACGCTGCCGCGAAAAATTGCGACGCTACGGACATCTCCTGCAACGCAAACGAGACGCGGGACGTCAAGCGCAGCTCGGGGGACGAGGCGCCATGTTTTCCGGAGCATGCGCTCCATTTGGGGGCAACGCTCCCGCATCTCGAGGCAACGCTGCCGCATTTGTTTGCAACGCTACGGCTTTTGGGGGAAACGCTCCCGCATTTGTTTGCCACGCTGCCGCATTCGGGGACGCCGCGCGGCGTTTGCGGCGTGGCGCGCGCAATTCGGAGGATGTCGCGCGGCGTTTGAAGCGCGGCGCGCTCCGTCTTCCTTCCCATTGCCGCCGTTCTCCTCGCGTTGCATGACAGCGCCCGGCCACCATCTCGTAGAGCACTACTCCCAGCGCCCATAGATCGCTGCGCGGATCGACCGGCTCACCCTTGGTCTGCTCGGGCGACTTGTAGGCGGGAGTGCCAGGGGAGGAGCCGAGCCGCGTGAGCGTGGTGGCGCCGCTCATCTTGGCCAGCCCGAAGTCGAGGATCTTCACCATACCGTCCGGCAGCACCGCGATATTCGCCGGCTTGATGTCGCGGTGGACGATCTTCCTCTGGTGCGCGGCGGCAAGACCCTTGGCGATCTGGCACGCGATCCCCAGGGCCTCCGGCAGCGGCAGCGGTCCGCGCTCGAGCTTCTGCTGGAGGGTCTCTCCCTCGTAGAAGGCCAGCGCCAGGAACAACCGCCCGCCCTCGGTCTCCCCCATGTCGTAGATCGACGCCACGTTCGGATGGTCGAGCTGGGCCACGGCCTGCGCCTCGCGCCGGAAACGCTTCCGGGCGCTCGGGTCGCGCCCGAGGTCCGCGGGCAGGAACTTGAGCGCCACTGTCCGGCCGAGGCGCGTATCCCTCGCCTTGTAGACCTCCCCCATGGCGCCGCCGCCCACTGGCTCCAGGATCTCGTACTGGCCGATCCGGCTCCCCGGCGCGAGCGGCTCCGGAGACGCACAGCGGGAGACCTCCGCCACCAGCCGGTAGCCCCTCCTCGTTAAGGTCTGGATGTAGCGCGGGTTCCTCGCCTCGTCGCTGAACGCCTTGCGCAGTTCCCAGACGGCGTGGCTCATCACCTCGTCGGTGACGAACGCGTCCCCCCAGACCTCGCGCATGAGCCGCTGCTTGGAAACCACGTCGGTGCATGCCGGGCCAGGCAGGCAAGAACCTGCATCGCGCGCGATTCGATGGCGACGGAGCCCCCTCCGTGCTCCAGAGTCCCCAGCGCCGGACGTACCCGCCAGTTGGCTACGAAGAAGTCAGGCTCCCAGGAGCTTTGCATGCTGTTTTAAATTCTACGGCAAGATGAACGGCGGCCGGACCTCCGATTGCGCGCAACGGGCGTCCAGCCGGGCCGGGTTGGCTTGCTCGACGAATTGCGCGACCAGCCCACTCGCGCAGTCTCCCGTGGGGAAATGCGCCGATGCGGCGAAGACGATCTGCCGCGCTCGGGGCAGGAACATGGCCACCTGCTCTCCCCAGTGCGGGGGCGTGACAGGGTCGAGCCGGCCCGAGAGGAGCAGGACGGGAACGTCGGCCCGCACCGGAGCCGCGAAGTCCGCAGGGAGGTCTGCGCGCGGCCAGGATCTGCAGCTCTGGAGCCAGCCGAGCACTCTCTCGGGACCGAAAGTAGTCCCCTCGCCGAGCCGCCGAATGGAAGCTGCGTCGACGAAATGCATCCATTCCGAGCAGACCACCGTGAGGAACATGCCAAGATTTTCGTGCGGCCTCTGTGCCGCCGCGATCCTTACTGCCGCACGAGCCATGGGGACGTAGTCTCCCGCGAACGCCCGATGCAGCGCCAACGGCACCCGGGCCGCCGCTTCGGCGCTATACAGGCGCGTGCGCAGGGTCCGGACGAAGGCCGGCCGGTCAAACAGGATCTCGCCTGTGGAATCGTCCACCTTCACCCGGACGGGATTCTGCCCGAGCCTCTTCAGCACTTCAGCGGTCTCCTCGGAGAGCCGCGGGAAGGCCGCCGCACAAGCGGAATCGGCAGCGCAATCGTCCAGCAGGAGCCGGAGCGCCCTCTCGGCATCCCGGGCCTCGAAAGCCACGGTCTCGGGCGCCAGCGGCAGAGCGCCGGCGAGAACGGCCGTGCGCACTCGGTCCGCATGTTGGCGGAGATAGGCCTGGGCGACCTGGGTGCCGTAGGAGGCGCCGAAGAGATCGATCTTTTCGTGGCCGAGCGCCAGGCGAACCGACTCGAGATCCTCCACCGCGTCCCAGGTGGTGTAGCGGCGAAGGTCAGCCCGGCGTTCCAGCACCTCCCGGCACGCCCCGGCATCAGGGCTGGGACAAGCTAGCGGATGGCTGCGGCCGGTTCCTCTCTGGTCGAGGAAGATGAGATCACGGCGCGGACGCAGGACGGCGAGGGTATCGGGAAGGTCCGCCGCGGCCTCGCTCGCCGCCTCTCCAGGCCCTCCGGCCAGGAAGAACACGGCTCCCTGCGCTGGCCCCGGTCCGGTGGCCGGGAGCCGGACCAGGAAGAGATCCAGCATCCGGCCGGCGGGAAGGCTCCGGTCTTCGGGCACCCGCACATGGCCGCATTCCGCTCCCTCCGGCCAAGTCCCCGAGGGACATGGAGCGGCGCCGAACGCCGGGATGGCGAGCGCTGCCAGCAGGAGCACCAACCCTGTCATCTCACCCCTGCGGCTCACCCGTGCGCCAGGAACTCCCGCAGCTCCCGCCTCACGAATACGCTGCAGGCGACGAGCAGAGCAAGGCCGCCGCAGACCCCGTAGACCAAAGGGATGTCCTTGCCGGTCAGGTCGCCGACGACGCCGCCCAGGACCATGCCGATCGGCATCAGGCCGCCGGTCAGCATCATGGTCACGCTCAGCACCCGGCCGCGTACCTCGCCGGGCGTGGCCATCTGGATCATGCTCATCAGGTAGACGTTGATCACTCCCAGTGCCACGCCACCCAAAAAGGCCACCCCCAGGGCGGTCCAGGCGTTGGTCACGAACCCGAGGATGGCGAAGAACAGCGGCGCCAGGATCATGGCTGCGGCAATCCAGCGGCGCCGCTCCTCGCCTTTGAGGGGCTTGGCGCCAGCCACGACGAAACCTGCCACCGAGCCGGCTCCGATGGCCGCCAGCAGGAAGCCGTACCAGCGGGCGTCCTTCTTCAGGTAGAGCTCCACGAAGAAGGGGAACAGCACCATGATCGGCATGCCGAGGAAGTTGACCACCGATGCGATCACCGTGAAGTCGCGCAGGCCGGTCTGCTTCCAGAGATAGCGGAAGCCTTCGGCAGTCTCGCCAAAAAACTGGCGGAAAGGGTGGGCCGCGGCCGGCCTTGGCACGATCGCGCGCGGGGGAAGCCGGATCAGGATTGCGCAGAGCGCGGCGAACAGGAAGCTCAGGCCGTTGATCAAGTAGAGGAAGGCAGCTCCCAGGATCTGGAAGAGCACGCCGCCGAGCGCCTGGCCGAGCAGGCTCGAGCTCTGCACCGAGATCTGGTTCAGGGAGTTGGCAGCCGGGATCTTCTCCCTCGGGACGAGATCGGGGATCGCCGCGCTGAGAGCCGGAGTGAAGAACGCCCGCAGGACGCCCAGCAGGGCCGAGACCCCGAACATCAGCGCGATGACGAAGCGGACCGCCGCGGGCTCGAGCCGCTCTACCCGCGGATCGAACATCGCGAAGGACAGGGCGAGGACGGCCACGCCGGCGAGAAGGTCGCAGATCAGGGCAATGCGGATCCGCGAGTGGCGGTCGGCGAAGGTGCCGCCCACGGGAGCGAGCAGCACGCCGGGCAACAACGCGGTGAACATCAGGAGGCCCATGAGGCTGGCCGAGCCGGTGGCCCGCAGGAGCCAGGACATCATGGCAATGGAAAACGCCTGGCTGCCGAGCTGGCTGACCGTCTGCCCGTTCCAGAGCAGGGCGAAATCACGGTTCCACAGCCGCCCACCGTGCAGCGCGGCGGTTTCTGCAGCCGGGGGGGCAGAAGGCGTTAGAGGATCGGAAGGCTTTTCCATGAGGCGGCAAGCTTACGCTGAGAAGGGCCAGACCCGCTCGCTGACGTAGACCACGAGGTCCACCTTGTGGCGCAGGGTGTACTGCCGGCGCATGTACTTTCCCCGTAGCCTCTTGCGGAGGGCCTGCTCCTGCCCCGGCTCGCAGATGAGCACGTCGCCCTCGGGGTCC
Organism: uncultured Holophagales bacterium; assembly: GCA_963741305.1. Classification (GTDB taxonomy): domain Bacteria; phylum Acidobacteriota; class Thermoanaerobaculia; order Multivoradales; family UBA5704; genus DATMER01. The sequence continues at coordinate 3,974,510 of CAVUHL010000003.1, forward strand.
CGGGGGACGTCCTTCGCATAGAGGACCGCGGTGTAGTCCCGGAGGTACCAGGGGAGCGGCCAGCGGTTGCCCGTGTAGAAGCGGATGGCGAGCGCCTGACCTTGCGGCGAGCGCTCGGCGGCCTCTTCGATCAGCGCCATCAGGTCCCGCAGGTCGCGGTTCGTCTGGACGTAGACCAGAGGCAGGCTCTCGTCGTCGTAGCGCAGGAACGAGACCTCCACCGCCCGCGACGCGCTCCAGGTCACGGCCAGCAGGCCAACTACGGTAATGGCAGCCCGGACCGCTCCGGACAGCGGACGCCTCCCCAACTCGCCAAACAGCACTCCGGCCGAGAGCGCCAGCAGCAGCACCACGTTCATGGCCAGCCAGGGCGTCTTGTACGGGATCGCCGAGTAGGCCGTGAGCTGCACCAGCCAGGCCACGGCCACGAAGAGGCCGAACCGGTCTTTTCTCCAGAGGGCCACGGCTCCTCCGAGCACGCCCCCCGCGAGCGCCAGCGGCTCGAACCGCGCCAGGAGCCGGAAGAAATAGGGCCATGGCTTCTCGTGCCCCGAGCCCTCGAAGCCCTTCTCCGTCCAGGGCAGGTAGGCGCGGAACGAGTCCACCAGGCCGGCGGGGTTCGTGAAGAAGGAGGTGTAGAGGAGGATGTAGGGGACGATCAGGGCGAGCGCGACGAGGATCCAGGTGCGCGGACGCGGGAGAGGGGGCCGGCCGCTCGCCCACCAGGCCACGAAGGCTCCCAGCGTCAACGATCCGAGCGTCAGGACCGCCGTCTCCTTGACGGTCAGCATCAGGCTCAAGGAAAGACAGGCGAGGATCAGATCCCTGTCCTGCCTCTCTTCCAGCCAGCGTACGCCCGCGGCGATCAGTGCCAGGGTGAGCGCGGCCAGGTAGGTCTCGTGGATCAGGTCGCGGCCGAAGGAGACCAGCGACGGCGAGACCGCAAGCAGCCAGGCCGCGGCGATGACCCCCGTGCGTCCGAGCTGGCGGCGCAGAGGCAGGAGCAGAGGCACCATCGCAGCCGAGGCCAGCGCCACGGGCAGCCGAAGGGCGATCTCGCTCATCCCGAGCAGCAGGGTGAACGGGGCGCCGAAAAAGTAGAGGAAGGGGCCGTGGAATTTCTCGGGGTCGTACTCCCAGCGGTAGCCGTCCAGCAGCCGGTAGAGGAACCAGCCGTTCACCCCTTCGTCATGGTGGAGGGGGCGGACGTCCAGCCAGAGAAGGCGCAGGGCCAGGGCCGCGGCAAAGGCGATCCAGAACGGCCACCAGCGCGGGGACGTCAAGCGGTCCTCGGAAGACTCGGGCATGCGGGGGAGAGTATAGAAAAGGCTGCTCTCCGGGGAGAGCAGCCTTTTGAAGCACCCTTACGGGCAGGTCGGGAACGCGTTGACGTCGGTCACGGCTGGCGCCGGCGGTCCGGGGTAGTTGAAGTAGATCTTCTGCTCCCCCCCTACCACGTCGAAGACTTCCATGCGGTAGAACACGTTCGTGGTCGCCGCCGAGAAGATCCAGTAGCGGTTGTTCAGGCCGCAGCCGTCGAGCGCCTTGACCATGATCTCCCAGTTGATCGGGCTGAAGAACTGGAACAGGCCGGAGCCGGAGTTGGCGCAGCCAGCCACCTGGGCCTGGCCGTCGGTGAGCGTGCCGGGCAGAGGATTGGTCCGCCAGCGGGCGCTGACCGAGAAGCGGTTGAGCAGGCAGTGGGTGGTGGCGGTGGTTGCGCCGCAGGAGCCGGCGACGGGGAAGGTCAGGAAGCCGATTCCGGCGCCCTGGGTCGAACCATCGTGCGGTCCCACGACGTCCTGGGTGTTGCCGTCGAAGCCCCAGACGGCGATCAGACCGCCTTGCGGATCGGTGATCGCGTTGTCCATGTTGTCGCGGATCTGTGCCAGCGACCGGGCCACGTTCCACAGCCGCACCTCGTCGATGGCGCCGGAGGGTGTGAACTGCCAGCTCACGTCGCTGCCGATCCGCAGCTCGCTGCCGGGGCTGGGCGTCAGAGGCCCGGCCTCAGCGAACGTCGCCGCGAGCTCGCCGTTGATGTAGTGGCGGCGGTTGGCCCCGTCGAACGTCACTGCGATGTGCGTCCAGCGGCCGGGCTCGATCTCGCCGCCGTTTCTGAGCGAGCCACCCCCCTTGAGGTAGGACCGCAGTGTCGGCCTGCCGCCCACCCTGCAGAGGCCGATCCACCAAGCCTGAAGGTAGTTCTTGCCCGCGATGGTGCGGCAGTCCTCGCCGGTGGGGCCGTTGGTGATCGAAACCCAAGCCTCGAACGTGAAGGCGCCAGCGGGGGTCAGTGCCACGGCGTCCGGGACACGGACATAGCCATGAGTGGGGTTTCCGGACAGGGTCAGCCACGCCCCGAAGGGCTGTGCCTGTGTGGGAGAGGCCAGGCCAACCAGCGCCAGGACCGTCAGGATCAGCAAGAAACAACGGCTTCGCTCAGCGAACATCCTGCTCATGCTCGATCTCCTCTAAGTTAGTTCCGGACGCACTACTACATCGAGACTCAACAATAATTGCACACAGCGCGCCCGGAGTCATCTCCAGAGGCGAGGGGCGGGGCGGGAATGTTACGGAGCCCTCACCCCCTGGCCCCCTCTCCCACACGCACTCACGCCCGCCCGGGAGAGGGGGAACCGGATCCGAGGGCTTTGGGTGGGGGCGCCCCTCTCCCGGGATTGCCCGGCCGCAGGCCGGTGTGGCGTGTGGGAGAGGGGATGGGGGTGAGGGTCAGCGCTTCTTGCCGTTTTTCTGCGCTTCGCCGGTCATCGGCACGAAGCGCACGGGGAGGACCGTTTCCTTGCTGAAGCTGCCGTCGCGCTGGCGGGTGTAGACGGTGAGGTCCTGCCAGGAGTTGCCCTCGGGCACGACCAGCTTGCCGCCCACGGCGAGCTGATCGAGAAGAGGCTCAGGAACCTTCGGGGGGGCCGCGGTGACGATGATGGCGTTGAAGGGCCGGGCCTCGGGCCAGCCCTTGTAGCCGTCGCCGATCCGGGTGTGGACGTTCTTGTAGCCCAGGAGGTCCAGGATGCTGCGCGCCTGCTCGCCCAGGGGTTTGACGATCTCGATCGTGTAGACGTCCGCGACCAGGCGCGACAGCACCGCCGCCTGGTAGCCCGAGCCGGTGCCGATCTCCAGGACCTTGTCGGTCGGCTTCAGGTTCAGCAGCTCGGTCATGAGCCCCACGATGTAGGGCTGCGAGATCGTCTGGCCCTCGCCGATCGGCAGTGGACGGTCCTGGTAGGCCAGGCCGCGCATGTCGTCCGGCACGAAGCGGTGCCGCGGCACCTGCTCCATGGCCGTGAGCACCCGGCGGTCGTCCACCCCGCGGGCGCGCACCTGCTCGTCCACCATGCGGCGGCGCTCGCGGGCGAGATCGTCCGGCGGGCCGGCATCGGCGGCGCATGCCGCCAACAGGATCAGGGACAGGACCAGCCGGATCAGCCTATTCGCCATCGCGCACCTTCCCCGCCATGGGCGCCACGCGGACTGGGATGACCGTCCGCTTCTCCAGGCCGTCCGCCGTCTTGGTGATCACCAGCAAGTCCTGGAAGAACCCGCCCACCGGCACCACCATCTTGCCGCCCACGCGGAGCTGGTCGATGAGCGGCTTGGGCACGCGCGGCGGCGCCACGGAGAGGAGGATGGCGTCGAAAGGGGCCTCCTCGATCCAGCCCTGGTAGCCGTCGCCGTGGCGCACGAACACGTTGGGATAGCCGAGGCCCGACAGCCGCTTGCTCGCCTGGGAAGCCGCTGACGAGTCGATCTCGATCGAGTAGACCTCCCGCGCGATGCGGGACAGGATGGCGGCGTGATAGCCCGTGCCCGTGCCCACCTCGAGGACCTTGTCGCCGCGGTCGAGGTCGAGCAGCGAGGTCATCAGCGCCACCACGTACGGCTGGTAGATGGCCCGGCCCGGGCCGATCGCCAGGGCCGCGTCCTCGTAAGCCTTCGGCCGTACCGACTCGGGCACGAACAGGTGCCGGGGCACCTGTTCCATGGCCTTCAGCACCTCGCGCTCGCGAATGCCCCGCTGCCGGATCTGCTCGTCCACCATGGCGCGGCGCTGCAGCCCATAGTCCTGGGCTGCCACCGGTATGGCAAGCAGAGCGATCAGCAGGGCGCGAGCGAACAGCTTCACGGGCGCTTGCCTCTTTCGAACATCACTTTGCCGTCGACCAGGGTGTAGTCGACCTCCACCTTGGGGATCTCCGCCTCGGGCACGGTCATCACGTCGCGGGCGAACACCACCAGGTCGGCGCGCTTGCCGACCTCCAGGGAGCCGACTTCCTTCTCCAGGAAGAGCGACCAGGCCGCGTCGAGGGTGAAGCCGCGCAGGGCTTCTTCCCTAGTGAGCCGCTCGCCCGGCAGCCAGCCGCCCGCGGGCTGACCCGCGAGGTCCTGCCGCGTGACCGCGGCGTAGAGGCCGAGCCGCGGGTCCGCCGACTCCACCGGGAAGTCGCTCCCCAGGGCCAGCCGGCCGCCGAAATCAAGCACCTTACGCCAGGCGTACGCCCGCTCTAGCCGGCCCTCGCCCACGCGCTCGTCAGCCCAGGGCATGTCCGACGTGGCATGGGTCGGCTGCATGGAAGCGATGATGCCGAGCTTCGCCATGCGCTGGAGATCCTGCACCCGCGTCACCTGGGTGTGCTCCAGGCGGAAACGCGCGTCCGGTTTGCCTGCGATCGCCTTCTCCATGGCATCGATCGCGACCAGGCTGCCGCGGTCGCCGATGGCGTGGATCCCGACCTGGAACCCGGCCTGGGCAGCCCGCCGGGAGACGTCCTCCAGGTGGGCGCCGGTCGCGACCATCAGGCCGAGGTTGTCCGGATCGTCGCTGTAGGGCTCCAGCAGGGCAGCCCCGCGGCTCCCCAGGGCGCCGTCCGCGTAGAGCTTGACGCCGCGGATCAGCAGCCGGGAATCAGGATCGATCCGTGGGCCGCTCTTGAACCAGGTCGAGAGCCACTGCTCGTCGTCGCCGAGAAAGAGGGCTGAGCGGACCGGCAGCTCGCCCGCCTTGAGAAGGTTCGTATAGGCCGCGACGACCTCCGGGCCGACACCCATGTCCGTGACCGTGGTCAGCCCCAGCTCCAGGCAGTGGCGGGCCGCGCTGCGCAGCTCGCGCTCGCGGTCCTGCACGGACCCGCCAGGCATCCGGCCGCCCACGACATCCATGGCGTTGTCGACCATGACGCCCGTGGGCCGACCTTCGACATCTCTCAGGAAGCGTCCGCCGGACGGGTCCTGGACCTCGGGGCCGAGCTGCAGGATCCCCATGGCCCTTGCATTGACCAGTGCGGCATGGCCGTCCACGCGGGTGAGCCAGACGGGATGGTCGGGCACCGCCGCGGAGAGCGCGTCATGGGTGGGGAACTCCTTCTCGGGCCAGAGGTTCTGGTCCCAGCCCCGGCCGCGCACCCAAGTGCCCTTCGGCACCTTCGTGGCGGCCTCTCGCACCCGGCGGATGACCTCGTCGTACGTGGGGGCGGCGGTCAGGTCCACCTGCTCCAGCGCGCCGCCGAGGCCGGCGAGGTGAGAGTGGGCGTCGATCAGCCCAGGGGTGACGGTGCGGCCGGCCAGGTCGATCACCTGAGTCTTCGGACCGCGGAAACGGGCGGCGCCCGCGTCCGGTCCAAGGTAGACGATACGGCTGCCACGGACCGCAAGGCTGCCCTCGACCCGGCCAGCCGGCTGGACCGGGTAGAACACCCCGTGTTGCAGGATGAGGTCGGCACTGTCCTCTGCAAGGGAGGGTCGGACGGTCGCCAAGACCGCCAGACCGAGCAGAAGAAGCGGTACTAGCCCTCGAATCATCAATGTTTTCCCCATCTCAGGTCGCCTTGCCTCATGTCGGAAGTGCAAAGGCCAGGCCACGGAAAATGATAACGGCTCCCTGGTATGCTCCGCCGCAATGCCGCCTCTCACTCCACCCCCGCAACTCCCCCCGATCCCCGAGATGCTTTCGCGCCTGGAGCGCGCCCTGGCATCCTCGCCGGCCGATGCGACCGAGCTGATCTGGGTGGAAGCCCGGCGGGGGCAGGAGAGCAACGGCAAGCGCCGGCGCGACTCGTACGAGCTGCAAGAGAGAATGGTGCTCGCGCGGGTGCGCGAGTCGGGCCGCTGTGGGGCTCACCGCACCAGCGGCTGCGAGGTCTCCGACCTGGAGGGCGCCATCCGCCAGGCGATGGCCCAGGCGAGGCTCTCCCCGCCCTCGCCCCCGCCGCTGCTGCCCGAGGGGGCGGAAGGCGCGCTCGCTCCCCTTGCGGGGCTCTATGACCCGGAGCTGGCGCGGATGACGCCCGTCCGGGCCCGCGAGCTTGTGCAGAGGCTCTCGGATCGGGGCCTTCCGGACGGGGACACCACCGTGCGGCTCGGCTGGGCCGAGGGAAGAGTGGTAGTCGCCGGCAGCCGCGGTCTCCGGCGCTCGGCCGAGGTGACCTCGGCTTGGGCCACGGTGACGGCTGGCAAGGGACCCGGAGCGGGGATTGCCTCCGTGGCCTCCCGCTCGCTGGCGGGGCTCGGCCCAGGCAGCCTGCTGGACCGGGCTCGCCAGCGCCAGGCTCAGGATGAGGGTATCTCCCCTCCGCCGGACGGACCCGTGCCCGTGGTGCTCTCGCAGGAGGCCGCCGCGGCCCTCCTGGAAATGCTCAACCGCCGTGCCTTCACCTCCACATCCTTCCATCACGGCTCCCAGTTCCTGCGCGATGCGCTCGGCACCCCGGTCTTCCATCCTGCGATCAGCCTTCGGGACGATGCGCACGATCCACGAGGCATTCCGTTCCCCTTCGACCTCCTGGGCTCGGCCAAGCGCCCGCTCGACCTGATCGAGCGCGGGGTGTTCCTGACCCCGGCCCTGGATGAGCGCCTGGCGATCGATTTCGGCCGCCGGCCTACGCCGCACCTGGTCGCCCCCGACGAGGCCGCGCCCAGCCATCTTTTCCTGCTGCCCGGCGACCGCCCGGACGCCGAGCTGCTGCGCAACGCCGAAGGCGGAGTCTGGATCGGCGCTCTCGATGCGGTCCAGGGCCACGACCCGGGCAGCCTCCGTTTCCGCGCCCTGGCCCAGGGAGTCCGCTGGATCGAAGGAGGAGCGCTCGGCGCCGCGCTGCCCGACCTGCTCTGGGAAGACGACCTTCGGGCCCTCCTCTCCGGAGGGCTCGCGGTCGGAAGCGAGCCGGTGACCCTCCCCCTGGGAGACGGACTCTTCGGCGGTATCACCGCGCCGATCGTGTTGCTGGAGCAAGTGGCCGGCCTCCGGAGGGCGCCATGAATGTCGCCCCTACAAGTGAGATCAAAGCCCTGTGCTTGCTTGTAGGGGCGTGATTCATCACGCCCTTTCTCCGTCCCCACTCCCCCTACCAGATCGCGGCCTCGGACCGTCCGTTCGAGTCCGCCGCGGCCCGGTACATCCCCTCCGAGTTGAACACCAGGGCAATGGAGCCGTCCCGGCCCACGGCGACCACGCCGCCGTCGTCTTTCTGCAGCTTGCGGTGGATGACCTCGTCCGCGGCCTGCTGCAGGGTGAGCCCCTTGTACTCCATGAGGGCGGAGATGTCGAAGGCCACGGTGTGCTTGATGAACTGCTCGCCCCAGCCGGTGCCCGAGACCGCGGCGGTCTGGTTGTTGGCATAGGTGCCGGCGCCGATCACGATCACGTCGCTCAGCCGGCCGAAGCGCTTGTTCGTCATGCCGCCCGTGGACGTGGCCGCGGCCAGGTTGCCATGGACGTCGAGCGCCACGGCCCCGACGGTGCCCTTGGGCTTGTCCGGGTTCGGCTCCGCCTCCTTCTCCTTGCGCAGGGCCTCCTGCAACTGGTCCCAGCGCCTCTGGGTGAAGTAGTACTTCGGATCGACCCGCTCGACTTTCATCTCGTCCGCAAACCTCTCGGCCCCCTCTCCCGCCATGATGATGTGGGGGGACTTCTCCATCACCATCCGGGCCAGGGAGATGGGGTTCTTGACCGTCTTGAGCTCCGCCACGGCGCCGCAGGAGAGGTCGCGGCCGTCCATGATGGCGGCCTCGAGCTCGTTCCTCCCGTCGTGGGTGAAGACCGAGCCCTTGCCGGCGTTGAACAGAGGGTCGTCCTCCAGGAAGAGGACCACCTTCTCGACCGCGTCGAGGCTGGTGCCGCCGCCCGCGAGCACCTTGCGGCCGACCTCCAGGGCCGCGCGAAGCGACTTCAGGTACTCCTCCTTCTTACTCTCAGGAATGTCCTTGGGGACCGTCCCCGCCCCGCCATGGAGGGCTAGAGCCCAGGTCGGAGCCTTGGTGGACGGCTCCGGCGGCTGAGCGGCCATGAGAGCGGCGAAGATTGGGAGGAGAAGGAGAAGCCAGAGGAGTTTGGCGGCGGTCTTCATGGGGGGATTGTAATCGATCCCATCCCCTCTCTCCCCAGCCCTCTCCCCCGCCTGCGCGGGGAAGAGGGAGCCCCCCTCCCTACTCCCGCCGCAGCAGAACCACCGTCTGGTCGTCGTACTGAGGCCTACCCATCGCAAACCGGGTGACGGCGCCCTGGAGGGTTTCCAGGACCTCCTGCAGGGTGAAGCCCTGATGCTTGCGGAGGATCTCGATCAGCCGCTCGGTGCCGAACTCCTGCTCGTCGATCGACTCGGCCTCGGTAATGCCGTCGCTGTAGATGCAGACGATGTCGCCCGGCTCGACCATGAGCTCGCGGGGCTGATAACGGCTGTTCGGCAGCAATCCCAGGGGGACGCCGCTCGACGACAGCTCCTCCACCCGGCCGCCCCCGGGACCACCGCGCACCAGGAAGCCGGGGTTGTGGCCGGCGTTCAGGTAGCGCAGCAGCCCGCTGCGGGGATCCAGCTCGGCCATGAGCAGGGTGATGAACTTGTTGGCCATGCTGGACTCCAGGATGTGGCGGTTCAGGCGCTCCAGGAGGGAGGGGCCGAAGCCGGCCTGGTCCAGAAGCAGGCGCAGGGCCGAGTGCAGGGTCGACACCATGAGGGCGGCCGGGATGCCCTTGCCCGATACGTCGCCGACGACCAGCTCCACCCGGCCATCGGGCAGGGCGAGGAGATCGTAATAATCGCCGCCGACCTGCCGCGCAGGGCGGTTCCAGCCCACGAGCTCGAAGCCGGGCACGGCGGGCGCGCCCTTGGGGAGGATCTTGCGCTGGATCTCGGCCGCCAGGTGCATCTCGCGCTCCAGGCGCTCGCGCTCCAGGGCCTCGCGGTGCAGGCGGGCGTTTTCGAGCGCGATGGCGGCCTGGTTGGCGAACAGGGCGAGCGTGCGCCGGTCCGACGGCAGGAAAGGCCCGACGCCACGGCGGCTCTCCTTGTCGCCCACGACGAGGAGGCCCTTGGGCTCGTTCTCGACGGCGATAGGCAGGCCGAGGAGGTACGTCGCGCCCGGAAGCAGCCCGGGCGACGTGTCAGAGCCGGCAAGGAACGAGAAGAGATCGGGATCATCGGCATCGACCGAGTGCGCGGCCTCGCCGCCAAAGGTGCGGGTGAGCCGGTATTCCCGGCTGTCGCCCTCCCCCAGGATGTAGAGGGCACCGCGGCGCGCGTCGAGGAGGGAGACGGCGCGCAGGAGGATCTCCTCGGAGAGGCGGTCCAGGTCCAGGGTGGCGGCAATGGCGAGCCCGACGTCGTAGAGGTTCTCCAGCTCCACGACCCGGAAATTGATCTGGAACTGCTGGTCCTTGAGGTCCCGCTTGAGGCGGCAGGAGTGGATCAGGGAAGCGAGCAGGACGGTGAGCGGGTCTGCCGCAGCCTCCGCGTAATCCTCGGAGCCGTCCCTGGGGGCAAAGATGAGCCGGCCGTCGGGAAAGCGGAGGCTGCGGAAAGGGCCGTGCTCCGAGTCGAAGGTGGCCTCGTCGATCGACTCCGGGAGCCCGGGTCCGGTCGCGGCCTCCTGTTGGAGGAATCCGTCTTTGAGGAGATAGAGGCCGGCGGCGGCGGCGCCATGCTCGCGGGCCCAGAGGCCGAGGAGCCGGTCGGGGAGGGTGGTTTCGCCGGCTTCGTCGCGGTAGAGGCCGAGGAGCTCGGTCCAGGCCGGACCACCGGTCTCGGTCATCTCAGGCGTGGAGCTGAGCGACGGCGGTCTCTTCGTTGGGGAAGATGGGGGCATACTGCGCCAGGCCCATGATCTGGAAGGTCTTCTCGATGGTCGGGGTGAGGCAGCAGAACCCGAGCTTGCCCTCGATCTCGATCATCTTCTCGATGATCTCGATCAGGATGGAGATGCCGATCGAATTGACGATCTTGGTGCCGCCGAGGTTGAGCAGGAGCACCTTGACGCCGTCGTCGAGGAGCTTGTAGGCAACCCGGGCGATCTCTTCGCCGCCCTGGTTGTTGATATACCCCTCCGTGTAGATGACCGCGAGCCCGTCGCGGCGGTCCACGGATACGTTCAGGCTTTCGGTCATCACACCGTCCCTCGCAACTTGCTCATCACGACCGTCGTCCCTTCGGCACCGGAGTGGATCTCGACCTCGTCCATGAGGCCGTGGATGATCTTGAGACCCCAGCCCCGCTTGCGGTGATCCTTGATCTTCTTCTCGATGACGGGCTCTTCGACCTCGTCGGGCGAGAAGCCGATCCCGCTGTCCCGGACAGTGATCCGGAGCTTCTCCGGGTCCTTGTCGCCGATCACCTCGAAGGTGACGAAGATCTCGCTGTCCGTGGCCCGGCTGTGCTCGAGGGCATTGATGCAGGCCTCGACCACCGCCATCCGGACCTCGTCGATTCTATCCGGACTCATCTGCATGGATTCGGCGATGGCGGTCGCAGTGCGGCTCGCCTCGATCTCCATGTCGGGCACCATCGGCAGTGCCAAGGTGACCTCTCTCATGATGGCATCACCAGCCATGGTCCTTTTAAGGCCGCGCGGCGAGATCCAACACTCAAAAAGAGAGGAAGAGCTGTAGGGCGTAGATCACGACCGGATGCACGAGGTCGTGGGCCAAAAGCCACCCGAAACTACCGACGGTGGCGACCGACAGCAAAACCTTTCCCGGCACATAGGGAACGGCGACCTGCTTGCGGACGGAGTCTAGCATGTCATTCCTCCTCAGTCGCCAGCCCTATATCGCAAGGGGGTTGCCAACGCTGCCCGCCAAGATCCCTCCGCCTGTAACTCTTTGATTTCCCGTACGTTGTAAACATGAGCAGGAGGAGAGTACCACACTGCCCCACAAAGCACCGCGACATTCTGCCCCGCGATGTCACGCTCGCGTCACGCCTCAGGGCCGTAAACCCCCATATTGCCGCGCTTACAGAGGTAGTTGAGACGAATTGTCGCAGGCTGGGCGTTTTGTCCCAGGGCCTCCGGCGCTTCAGATTCGTCAGAACTGATTCTGGCGGGCTCGAATTGATTCCGGCTCCAATAAATTGGATTCTGGTGCGCTGGACGCCAACTTATTGGAGCCGAGCTCTTCGGGGTGGCACGTTGTACCTCTCCCCAGGAGCCACAGGGCAAGCGACAGCTCTGCGACAAAAGCCGGAACCAGAACGGCGATGTTCACGAGGCTGGGCACCAGTAGCAGCGCAAAGCTGTTCGTCAGATAGCTCACGCCCGCAATTTGCATCAAGATGCCAAGAACCTTGGGTAGAAATTGGGACTTGAAGATTAGATACCCAAGCAGAAGGCACTCGAACCCGAAAAAGATGAGGCTGACATTGAACCCGTACGCGTGCAACCGGTTGGAGAGGTACGCAAGAGCCTGAAGCTGTTCCGGCGTGAAGGCATGCAGATAGGACGCGTTACCCAGGACGAACAAGGATGGAAGGAGGAACAGCTTGCTGGCGGACTCGAGAGTAATTGCGACCAGATTGAACAGCACGGCCAGAAGCGCAAGATCCCGGCTGACAGGCCTCAACAGCACATAGAAGATGAGCCCGAGCACAACCGAGCACGCCAGATGAAACAGGTTCGCCGCGATGCCAAGGCGCCAGAGGAACTCAAAGGACCCGATGTTGTCGAGGGTGGCCGTTGCGTCGCCGGGCACGACGAGCTTGCCCCTGATGAATAGCTCACCCAGCACGCCTGAAACAATGATGATCAAATAAAGCGCCCCGCCTATCCGTGCATAGGTTTGCGGCGATAGCTCGATACCACGATCTGTCATTCTGTCCTCCTCGTCGCCGCCCAACGCTTTTGGGCCGAAGCGCGCGGCCTTGCCCGGCCAGCCAAAGTTTGTGGCCGTCATTGTGGAGGGGCTTTGCTGAACGGACGCTGAACGGACTGTGAATGCCTCAGCGCAGGACGAGCACGAGCTCGGTGACGTCTTCGCCGGCGGCCGCGACGCTCTCCTCGCGCTCGAGGCTGAAGCCGCCCTTCTCCAGGACGCGGATCGAGCCGGCGTTGTGCTTGGCCACGTGCGCGTGGAGGGGACGCTCGGTCACGAGGTGCAGGAAAGCGGCGAGCGCCCGGGTCGCGACACCCTTGCCCCAATGCTCCTTGCCGATCCAGTAGCCGACGAGGCGGACACCATCCTGGGTCCAGCTCCCGATGTTGCCCGCGACCTGGCCGTCGGCGAGGATCGTCTGCTTGACCATCGCCGGGTTGCCGAGGATCTTTGCCCAGTGAGCGTCGAAGGCTGCGCGGTCGCGGGAGGGGAAGGCGGCCATGCGCGTGGCGTCGGCGTCGAGTTGTTGCTCGTAGAAGATGGGGAGGTCGTCGGGCTCGACGTTGCGGAGTCGTACTTCGTTGCTCATTTCTCTACCCCCGGCCAGGCCTGTCGGTCCATCTCTCTCTTTGCCCCTACTCGGGGGAAGGAAAGAGTAGCTCATTGCCGTCGGGATCGTCGATCTGCAGCGTGTCGTACCCCCACCAGGTTTCCCTGCTCGGGACGGAGCGCTCGACGAGCTCACGGCGAAGATCGGCGAGTCCGTCCGCGGTCAGCTCGATGAACAGCCGCGCCTTGTCGCTGCGCGTGGCGTCCTCACAGAGGATGATCTCGCACTCCCCGTGATTGACTTGGCAGATCTTTCCTGCGCCGTCGCCCGTATGCCAACTCTTCTCGAAGCCGAGCATGTCGACGTAGAAGCGGATCGCGCGGTTCACGTCGGCGACGAAGAAGACCGGGCGCGTGTACCACCGGTGAACAGTCTGGTTCTTCATGGCATGCATCTTCATTCTGGCGCCTGAGCCGACTGACGCTCCGGGCCTAAGCGCGCGGCGTTAGCCGTCCGCTTGAGGCCCATTGTTGGGCGCCTTCAACTCCAAATTCATCTCACTGGACACAGACTCAGGGTCCTCATCGCCCTCCAAGAGAATGTGCCTATAGATAGAAATTAGGCTCTCGTATGTTTCATAGAAGTCGTCAGCGTAAAGAGGTGGCGCCCAGGCTTCATTGCTGAGCCCAATCAAGAGAAGAGGCGCTTGACAAATTCGATCGCCACATTCTCCTCCATGAAAAACGGAAGAGCTGCCCAGACGAGCACTATAAAAATTAGGCCAGTTACCATAAGTTGAATTGACCTCGAATAAACCAATGACGGCATGAAAGCCTCTCTGGCCTCATCGGAAAGCTCCCCAACCAAGCTCTGCTCGCTCTCTATGATCTCGTCGCCTGTCGTCACGAGATATCTCTTAATACGCATGCACGCCATGATACCTAGAACGTTTTGCATGATGAACATTGCCGCTATCAAGATGATCATGTTTGATGACTCTAGCTCGCGATGAGTCGCGAACCACCCCATACTGACGTAATTGACGCCAACAAAAAACGTATACCACTTAATAAGATTGCTAACCATATGGCGAGCATATTCATGAGAGGCCTCAATCCGCCTCTGCAGATGCGCCCGAAGCTCCGCGGCCTCAAGCGGGACAACCTTTATTCTCTGCCGGGGCCGAGGAGTCCTTAAGTAAGACCCCAGCATGACTCCAATAGCTACGGCGACTGTTCTCGCGATCTGAAACTGAAGCGACTCTCCTTCCGCGAGCACCACCATTATAATTATGCCGCAGACGAAAGCTCCGCAGACGAAAGCGATTCCGGACAGCATCCCTGTACGCTTAATCCCCCGCCGGCCAGCGCTAGCTGCTACTACATATCCGCCCATTACAGACAGGGCAAATCCGATAGAAACACTCAGCGCCAGGAAGCCCGGACGAAGTTGAGGAGCAAGTTGGGCTAAGCCTGTCAACTGCGGGGCCAGTACGAGGAAACTTGCGCCTACCAAGAGAGTCCCTTTGACTACCCCGAGGAATTCTTTGGCTCTAGTCGAACTCAACAGTCCTAACTCCTTTCTCTGGCGCCCAACGCTGGAGCCGTGAGCGGCGAGACCGCGCTGTTTGCGGTTTCGTCCGCTCGACGGCTGGTGTTGGCCGGTGAACCCCTACCCTTTCGGCCCGTAACCAGCCGGATCCTGCTGTGGCGACGACCACCGACTCTCTCGAAATAGGCCGATATGCGTATGCGCTGCTTCTGACGGCAGCCTGCAAAAATGACCACGGCATAATCACGAGACCTCCGTAGCCCGGAGTTCCTCGTCGTCGTCCTTCGAAAAGACGAGGATGGCCGGATGCTTTCCGAAGGTGGGAGCGGTCTTTCCCACGGAGGGCGCCGCCAAGTACTCCGCGCTGATCGGCGATATCTGGCGCCACTTCCAGCGATCCAAGTCGCCGCTCTTCCTCCGGCGCCCTCTATCGGATCGCGGCCATGGCTCTTCAAAAGTCCGCTCGCCAACCACGTTGACTAGAATGTCGAAGTTCCCCCGCCAGCCGTTCGGGCGCCTTTTGGCCGCCAGCGCCTCCCGAAGCCTGGCGGGGCCGATCACCAGCAAATCGACATCGGAGTCCGGTTTATAGCCAGCCACTTGGGAGCCGATCAGCCAGATCTGGAGCGCGCCAGCGACGGCGAGCCGGGAGAGCACAGGCCATAGGCGCTCGGCTAGTTGAGGGTCAAGTTTAGGGTTGACCCACCGCAGATTTCTGGCGGGCTCCATGCGCCCTCCAAGTCAAGTACATTCTGTAAAGGGTCTACTGAGACGGCCAACTTAGCTTCACCGCAACTCGTTGCTGTTC
This sequence comes from uncultured Holophagales bacterium, assembly GCA_963741305.1. Lineage (GTDB taxonomy): Bacteria > Acidobacteriota > Thermoanaerobaculia > Multivoradales > UBA5704 > DATMER01. The sequence goes on from CAVUHL010000003.1 coordinate 3,989,513, forward strand.
AGATACAAACGAATATCTACACTGGAGTGCCGAGGTCATTCGGGGCTATCTCGTTGCACTCCCGTTATTTCCGCTCATGTTACGCCTCTCGCTTAGGCGCGTCAACGCGATAGATCTGTGCGAATAAGGCTGACTTGGACGACGCCCCGAGTTGCCGCAGAAGCGACCGCTCCACGAGGAGGGTGGGGGCGCTTCTGCGTCAGAATGGTCGAGCTGAAGGAGGACGCTTATCGGACTGCGCGGTGTCGGATAAGCGCCCTCCGCAATCACCTCTTCCAGAGAAGGGGACGGGCCTCGCCCATGGCCCGCCCCCGGGTTTGACAGGGTAGACCCCGGCCGTACAGGGCGGCCTGCCCCGGTTGGAAGGTTTTGTACATCGATTGTCAAAGATCCAGCGGGCGGGTGCCTGGAAAGAGCCGGCAGGATGCCGGCGGTCCCAGGGGTCCGGATGTACCGGACCACACCAACCCTGATGCGCCTGCTTGGCTGCCGCGAGGCCGGACGCTTGGTCCGGCTTCCCGGGAGACAAGGAGGAACGGTCAAGTGAGTGGGCGCTGGGAGCTAAAAGGGGGAGCGTGCCCGGCGTGCCGGGACACGCCCCCGAGATCAGCAGATCACCCGATCATCCTGCCTGGGGCGTTTCGACCGGCGGCGGCTCGACCTTGCTGCGGCGGCGGCCACGGAAGGGCTGCACCCCGAACTCGGCAAGCTTCTCCGAGTCGATGCCGTAGTGCTGACGCACCGCCACCCGCAACAGCGTCACCAGGCGCTGGCCCTCGACCATCACCTCGCGCAGCTCCTTGGAAGCATCCTGCTTGGCAGCAGTCAGCTCCGCCTGCGTCCGGATCAGCCCCTTCCCCTTCATCGCCAACGACACTAGCTGCTCCTTGGGCACCTGCAGGTGGCCAAGAGGTGGATCGTTCGCTGTCAGCGCACCGGTCCAGCGATCCCAATCCCCCAGCATCCCCGCATACGTCGTCTCCTTTGACATGGTCCTTCTCCTTTCCGGGTCCTGTGGACCCTTTGCTCCGGCACCGCCTGCGACACTCGGGTGGAACTTATTCAGCCGGCTATCTCTGGTGGCTGCACGAATTCACGGTCGGAGACCGCAAGGTCCACTCCTTCGCCATGAACGGCACCGGCGGCAACACGGTGCAGGTCTTCCCCGAGCTCGGGCTGGTGGTGGTGATCACCACCACGAACTTCGGCGTGCCTAATGCGCCGCGCCTCACCCAGCGCCTGCTCACCGAGCATCTGCTTCCCGCGGTGCTCGACGGTCGGAGGTCAGCGGCCAGAAACACGAAAGGGGAGCCCTTTCAGGCTCCCCGCTTCGCCTCCTTCGCCTCGCCGTCTTCCCCTTCCCCCTCCGATTTCCTTCATCGCCCTCAGGAACCCCCGAGGAGCCTTCACCGCCCGACCATGAGGAGAGAATAGAGCCCGGGAGAGGCTCTGCCTAGCGCATAGGCATGCGTGCCTTTGGGCAGCCGAAGCCGTGCAACATTTCCCGAACTGGCTCCACTTCTCAAATGGTCGTTCCTCTTCAATGAGCGAGGTGAGTGGAGCATGACTCGTCATAGACACGGGATCGTTCAAGGCCCCACGCTGAATCAGCAGCGCCAACGCCAGCAGCTCGAGGCAGCGCGCGAGCGCTTACGGGCAGAACGGCTCCGCCGGCAGGCCGGAGGCGATCTGGACCGTCTCGCCAGCTTGATCCTGACGACGATGTACTCGTCAGAGCACATTGAGGTCGCCCTTCGTATTCCGACGACCGATGCCCGCGGAAGGGACGCCAAGCCCGCCGTGCGGCTTGCGGCGCGGCAACAGGCCATTACGACCGCCACCAACGCCTACGCTGCCCGCCGCATCACAAGAGACCCCAATGTGCTCTACAGCGTCAGCACGACACCCGATCAGCAACTCGACGGGGCCTCCGAGATCAATTTCGACACCGTGGCCGTGGCTGTGATGGACGGAATCCTCTGGGTCGCGAGAAACTTCAAGATGAGAGCGATGACAAATACAGCCGCTGGCCGCCTCCAGCCGGCGGCGGACTACACCTTCGGCCGCTTGCCTAATCGGACGCTGAACAACATCATGACGCAGCTGCGAGCGGCGTTGCACGACGGAACGCTTGGAATCACAGCTGTCCATTTTCTCGAAATCCGGCCGACCCCCACCACGGAGGTCGAAGCGTCGCAGCCCCACGCCGAGATGCAGCTTGTCCACTACTTCACCACGCGGGTGGCCGAGTTGAGACTCGGAGTTTCCAAAGGCATCTGTCCAAGTTGCCAGGACGTCCTTCGGACTCGCGGCGCTCGTTTCACCCATGATCGCCTGCACGGCCGGCCGCCTCAGCACTGGGTTCCACCCTCAACCATCACCGTCGGAATCGAAGCGCGGCATCGAATCTGAGTCGAGCGAGCTGGTCCAGTTCACAGGATTGGATTCAGCCCGCCCGAGATCTCTTCGAGCCTGCTCGATTCGAATTCGGAGCGCTCGAAGAGACTTTCGGCGCTTCAGATTCAATCCGGCGCTTCGGGAAGACTTTTAGCGCCTTGAAATCGATTCCGGCACGCCCGGAAAGACTTCGAGCGCGCCAAAATCAATTCGGCTCCAATAGATTGGATAAAAGCGCCCAGGATTTGATTCCGAGGGACTCGGAATGACTTCCGCTCCAACATATTGGATACCCGTGCGCCAAATTCAATCTAGTGGATCAGAATTGATTTCGGCTCCACTAGATTGAATCACGAAGCCTTCGAATTCAATTTGGTGGGCCGAAATTCATTTCCAGGCGTCAGAACTGTTTCTGGTGGCTCCAAATTGATTCCTGCTCCAATGGATTGGATTCTGGCACAGATTATCCAATCTATTGGAGCAGAATTCTTCCTTGACCTTCTACCAGCCTCCCCCCCCGCCTCCGCCCGAGCTGCCGCCTCCCCCGCCTCCTCCGCTTCCACCGCCCGAGCTGCTCGAGCCCGGCGCTGAAACACCCGAAGCCATTCCCGCCGCGGCCACGCCCCAGGAGGCCATGGCGCCTGCGCCTCCGAACTGGCCTCCGCCGCCCGACCAGCCGGAGCTTCCACTCGATCCAAAGCTGCCGCCGCCTGTCGAGGTGCTCGTGTAGGTCGAGCCGCCGCTGGAGGCCCCTCCAAACGCTCGAAACCAGCGGTCCATCTCGCTGCCGAGTCCAAAGGCGAGGAGGTAGGGCAGCCAGTCGTCCCGCAGGCGGGGATGCGCGCTCTTCAGCTCGCGGCGCAGGAGACGGCGGCCTGCTCCCAGGATCCGGCGCTTGTGGATGGCCTCGTCGCTCTCTCGCGAACGGGCGGTGTTGAGCAGGCTGCTCCAGGCCGCCAGCGGCACCAGGGCCAGCGCGAGCACCCCGGGCAGACCCGGAACCAGGCCGGTTTTCAAGCCGAGCCATTCGCGGTTGAACACCAGGAACGCGCACCAGAGGCAGGCCAGGAGCCCGGGCACCAGGAACCAGAGCGAGCCGAGGTCGAGCCGCTCGGTGCGGTTGCGCCAGACGGAGGCCGCAAAACCGCCGCCGCCCCAGAAAAAGATCAACCCGAATGCCATGAAGCCGGCCAGGATGGCCGTGGAAAGCGGGTGCCGGACCGCTTCAAGGACGAAGAGCGCCACGGCGGCCAGACAGAGGATCAGAGTCCGCCGGCGGCTGGGCGGAGGCACGGCGCCGAGCCGCCCGAGCCGCGATTCCAGGTCCTCGGCGATGGCCGTGGAGGGATCGAAGCCGGTGCTCTTGTAATGCTGCCGTACCTTCTCCGTATCGGTCTCGTCCGCGCTCAGAAAGAGCTTGTCCACGAGCGCGAGCTCGTAGCCGGCGAGCTGAAAGCGCTGCACCTTGAGGCGCAGATGGAGGACGCCGGGGGAAAAGGCGATCCCGAAAAGCTTGAAGCCCGGGGTGACCCAGCTCTCCAGCTTGCCTTCCGCGACCATCCGCGCGAGCACGGCGGCGACCTCGGGAGCGCCGGTCGTCCGGTCCCAGAGCGCGCCCACTTCCTCGGGGCGGAGGTCGAGCACGTTTTCCCGCAGCCAGGCTTCATCCCACTCGCGGGGGACGGCCAGCGGCGCGAACCGGCCGCGCCGGGCCTCTCCCTGCCGGAACTGGACGTAAAGGACGATCATCGCGAGCAGCGTGGCCGCGAAGGCCGCCCGGCGCCAGAGGAGCGGCACGATGCTCAACCCTGGAGCGGGTTTCGCCGCGCTACCGCTACCCGCGTGCCGCAAGTCGGCCGTGACGAGCACGTCGATGCCGGGCGGGAGGTTCCGTTTTTCGAGATGCGACGGCACGGCCGCGAGAGGCTGCCATGCCGGATCGAGCTCGAGGTCCAGAATGAAGCGCCGGATGGGATACGCGATGTCAGGCAGGCCGAAATTGTGGTCGAAGCGGTAGACGTCGCCGTTCTGGACCAGGATGCCGGACCAGGTGTAGTCCAGCACATAGGTGATCCGGGTCTGGTCGAACGGCGGATCGGAGGGGAGACGGCTGCGCCAGCGGACGGCGCTGCCCGACCAATCGTAGTGGTCGACGGCATCGGTGTCGCCCTCGACGAGCTCGATCTCCCGGCCGTCGGGACCGATGCGGGCGATCCGTTTCAGGTCGAGGTCGTGGTTCATACGTTGAAGAAAGCTGCGCTCGCCGCCGTTCCAGTCGCCGTTGAACACGATCGTCTGGCGCTCGCGCACGTGGAGCTTGCCGGTGGCATCCAGGCGGGCGTTGACGGCGATCTCGTCCCAGAGAAGGGTCTTATCCTGGCCGGCGGCGGGGAGGGCGAGGGCCAGGCAGAGCAGGAGCGCGGCGGAGAGGCGGGTGGGTGGGGGCATGGTGGGTATCATAGCCGGAGGCCCTCACCCCCCGGCCCCCTCTCCCGCTCCACCCAAGCACTCCCGCCCCGGGAGAGGGGGAGACTTACAACCGAAGATCTGTCGTGAACAGTGCGGGGCGGTGGCGTCCTCTCCCGCGCAACGGGGGAGGATAGAGGAGGGGTCTTTTCCGGAGCCCCTCCCCTGCCCTCCCCCGCTACGCGGGAGAGGGAGCCGCCCCCTGATGCGGGTAACTTGAAGCAAGTCTCCCCCTCGCCCGGGGCGGGTGTGCTTGGGTGGAGCGGGAGAGGGGGCCGGGGGGTGAGGGCCCCCTCTCCCCCCTCAATACCCCTTCCGCTGCAAAGTCTTCCGGTCCACCCCGAGGATCTTCGCGGCCTCGCTCTTGTTGCCCGAGGTCAGCTTGAGCACGCGCTGGATGTGGCGCTTCTCCATGGCTTCGAGGTCGAGCGGCTCGGGCGAGGATTGGGAGGCGGCGGTGCCCAGCAGCGAACGGATCAGATCGGCGTCGATGTCCTTCTCGGCGAGAGACACGGCGCCTTCGACCAGGTTCTGAAGCTCGCGGACGTTGCCCGGGAAGTCGTGGGCCAGGACCATGGCGAGCGCCTCGGGACGGAAAGCCGGCACGGGGATGCCTTCCCGGCGGCAGAAGTCCTCCACGAAGGTGCGCACCAGGTGCGGGATGTCCTGGCGGCGGTCGCGCAGGGGCGGCAGCTCGATCTCCACGCCCTTGAGACGGTAGTAGAGATCCTCACGGAAGGTGCTCTCGCTCACCATCTCTTCCAGGTCGCGGTGGGTAGCGGCCACCAGGCGCACATCTACCGGAATCGGACGGCGGCCTCCCACCCTCACCACCTCACGCTCCTGGAGGGCGCGCAGGAGCTTGACCTGCAGCGCCGGCTGCATGTCACCGATCTCGTCGAGGAGCAGGGTGCCGCGGTCGGCCAGCTCGAACTTGCCGGGACGGGCCTGGACCCCCGTCGCCACTCCGCCCTCGATGCCGAAGAGCTCGCTTTCGAGGAGGGACTCGGGGAGAGCGGCGCAGTTGAGCGCGATGAGCGCGCCTTCGCGGCCGGAGAGCAGATGGAGGAGCTTCGCCACCAACTCCTTGCCCGTGCCGCTCTCGCCGCGCACCAGGACGCTCACTCCGCGGGGCGCGACCCGTTCCACCAAGTCCAGTACCTTCCGCATGGGCGGCGCGTGGGCAATAATGCGCTGGCCGGCCACTTCGCGGGCGAGGCTCCCCTTGAGGGCCTTGTTCTCCTCTTCCAGCCGTTCGCGCTGCGCTTCCAGCTTCTCCACCTGGCGCGCCGCATCCAAGGCCACGCCCGCCAGCGCCGCGACCGAGTCGAGGAAGCGGCGGTCATCCTGCGTGAAGGAGCGGTCGGCCTCTCCTCGCACTTCCTTGTCGATGACGGCGAGGTAGCCGAGGAAGACGCCACGGTAGGCAAGGGGCACGGCCAGGAGCTGCTCGTAGGCCCGGCCCCCCAGCTCACCCTTGGAGCGCGAAAGGATGTGACCCTCTCCCAGCAGCTCGCGCCAGATGGGTGCGGCCAGGAGCACGGTGCCCGAGGGCGGCGCCTCCATCCATCCCACGGTCGCGGCGGCCCGCGCTCCACCGTAAGGATCGCGGGTCACGGCCACGGCGGCGGCCGGGTCGAGGACCGCGCAGACCCGCAGCAGCAGCTCTTCCACCAGTTCCGGCTCCGGCCGCTGGGCATGGAGGGCCAGCGCCAAGTCGTAGAGCGTCTCGAGCTGGAGGATGCGCCGCTTCTCGGCAAGGTTGGCGTCCGGGCGGGGCATGCTTCCTATTGTACGGGAGGGCGGTGGCAGGGGCCCTCACCCCCCGGCCCCCTCTCCCGGTCCCCCGAGCACGCCCTCCCCGGGAGAGGGGAGACTTGCACCAGCCATCGACCCAACGCTGTTTTTCGTAGGGGAGGGGCTTTCCCCCTCCCGGGAGGGGGAAAACGGGATCGCCAAGAAAGGCCCGTTCATCCCGGACCTGCCCGAGTAAGTCTCCCCCTCGCCCGGGGCGGATGGGCCGAGCCGAAGGCTCGGTGAGGGACCGCGGGAGAGGGGGCCGGGGGGTGAGGGCTCCGGCCCTTACGCCCGGCGCCGCTTGCGCGGCGCCTCGGGCAACACCTGCCGCAGGTACTTGCCCGTGTGGCTTTCGGGGACCGAGGCGACGTGCTCGGGCGTGCCGACTGCCACCAGGGCGCCCCCTCCTTTACCGCCCTCGGGGCCCAGGTCGATCACCCAGTCGGCGGTCTTGATGACGTCGAGGTTGTGCTCGATGACCACCACCGTGTTGCCGAGATCGACCAGGCGGTGCAGGAGCTTGAGGAGCTTGCCCACGTCGTCGAAGTGGAGGCCGGTCGTGGGCTCGTCCAGGAGGTAGAGGGTGCGGCCCGTCGAGCGCTTGCAGAGCTCCCGGGAGAGCTTCACCCGCTGGGCTTCTCCGCCGGAGAGCGTCGTGGCCGGCTGGCCGAGGCGGATGTAGCCCAGGCCCACCTCGCAGAGGGTTTCCAGGACGCGCGAGATCGCCGGGATGTTCTGGAACATCTCGTTCGCCTGCTCCACCGGCAGGTCCAGGATCTCCGCGATGTTCAAGCCCTTGTAGCGCACGGCCAGGGTCTCGCGGTCATAACGTTTGCCGCCGCAGACCTCGCAGGTGACGTAGATGTCGGGCAGGAAGTGCATCTCGATCTTGATCTGCCCGTCGCCCTTGCACGCCTCGCAACGGCCTCCCGGCACGTTGAAGCTGAAGCGGCCGGGCTGGTAGCCGCGCATCCGCGCTTCCGGCGTCATGGCCATGAGGTTGCGGATCGGGTTGAACACGTTCGTGTAGGTCGCCGGGTTCGAGCGCGGCGTCCTGCCGATCGGGCTCTGGTCGATCGCGATCACCTTGTCGAGCTGATCCAGGCCGGTGATGCGCTCGTGCTCGCCCGGCTTGTCCGATGCCCGGTAGAAGAGCCGCGCCAGCGCCTTGTAGAGGATCTCGTTGACCAGCGTGCTCTTGCCCGAGCCGGACACGCCCGTCACCACCGTGAACACTCCCACGGGAAACTCGACGTTCAGGTTGCGCAGGTTGTTGTGCTTTGCGCCCTTGATGATCACCGGTTTGTCCCGGCCTTCGCGCCGCTGGGCCGGCACCGGAACTTCCAGCTCTCCGCGGAGATAGAGGCCGGTCAGCGACTTGGGGTTCTTCATGACCTGCTGCGGCGTCCCCTGTGCCACTACCTCCCCACCATGCACGCCGGCCCCGGGGCCGAGGTCGATCACCCAATCCGCCTCGCGGATCGTCTCTTCGTCGTGCTCCACCACCAGCACCGAGTTGCCGAGGTCTCGCATCCCCTTGAGCGTGGTGAGCAGGCGGGCGTTGTCGCGCTGGTGGAGGCCGATCGAGGGCTCGTCCAGCACGTAGAGCACGCCCATGAGCTTGCTGCCGATCTGCGTCGCGAGGCGGATGCGCTGGCTCTCGCCGCCTGAGAGCGTGGCGGACGAGCGGTCCAGGGTGAGGTATCCGACTCCCACGTCGTCGAGGAAGGTCAGGCGGTCCGAGACCTCCTGCACCACTTTCTCGGCGATGGCGCGCTCGCGCTTGTCGAGGCTCAGCTTCCCTACCCAGGAGCGCAGGTCGGAGACGGGCAGGCTCGACAGCTCGTCGATGGCCTTGTCCTTGACCGTCACGGCCAGGGCCTCGGGCCGCAGGCGCCGGCCGTTGCAGGCCAGGCAGGGATGGACGGACATGTACTTCTCGATCTCGGCCCGGATCGTCGCCGAGTCGGTCTCCTTGTGGCGCCGCTCGAGCATGGGGATGACGCCTTCGTACTTGCCAGTCCAGGAGTAGCTCGACTTCTTGCCGGTCAGGCTGAAGCTCAGCTCCTCTTCGCCCGAGCCGTGCAGGATGATCCGCTTGGCCTCGGCCGGCAGCTTCTTCCACGGCGTCGAGAGGGAGAAGCCCATGGCCTTGGAAATGGTCTCGACCATCTTCATGCGCCAGGATTTGGAGCCTTCGGGCCACGGTGCCACGGCGCCGGCGTTGATGCCGCGCTCCTGGTCGGGCACGATCTTGTCAGGATCGACGCCCATCAACGTGCCGAGGCCCGAGCAGGCCGGGCAGGCGCCGTAGGGGCTGTTGAACGAGAACAGCCGCGGCGTGATCTCGGTCAGGCTCGTGCCGCACTCGACGCAGGAGTAGCTCTGCGAAAGGGTCTCTTCGGCCGCGCCTTCGGGCGCGAACACGACCAGGCCGCCGCTGACCTTCAGGGCGGTCTCGATGCTATCGGAGAGGCGCTTCTCGATCCCGGGCTTGACCACGATGCGGTCGATGACGATGTCGATCGAGTGCTTCTTCTGCTTGTCGAGCGCCGGGGGCTCGCCCGTGAGCTCGACCAGCTTGCCGTCGATGCGGGCGCGGAGGAAGCCTTCGCGGGCCATCTGCGCGAGCTGCTTGCGGTACTCGCCCTTCTTGCCGCGCACGTAGGGCGCGTAGACGACGAGCCGGGTCCCCTCGGGCATCTCCAGGGCGCGGTCCACCATCTGCTGAACGGTCTGCGGCCGGATGGTCTGGCCGCAGGTGGGGCAGTGAGGGATGCCGACCGACGCGTAGAGGAGCCGCAGGTAGTCGTGGATCTCGGTCACAGTACCCACAGTCGAGCGTGGGTTCTTGGAGACCGACTTCTGTTCGATGGAGATGGCCGGCGAGAGGCCGTCGATCGAGTCGACGTCCGGCTTCTCCATCTGCTGGAGGAACTGCCGGGCGTAAGAGGAGAGCGACTCGACGTAACGCCGCTGGCCCTCGGCGAACAGCGTGTCGAAAGCAAGCGACGATTTCCCGGAGCCGGAAACGCCGGTGATCACCACCAGCCGGTTGCGGGGGATCTCGATAGTGACGTTCTTGAGGTTGTGCTCGCGCGCACCGCGGACGTAGATCGAATCCATAGGGGGCGTAATCCTAGCAGAAGTTGGACCGGCAAAGCCCCTTCGCGAGGTTCTCAAATTCGGGTACTGAAGCGAGGGGGACTACCGGCAAAATGCCGGCTCTGCTTATAACCAGCGGGGGCGGCTTGGTAATCCCATCGAGGCCGGAGCCCTCACCCCCCGGCCCCCTCTCCCGGTCCCCCGAGCACACCCTCCCCGGGAGAGGGGGAGACTTGCTCTGATTTTTTCAGGCCCCCTCTCCCTCACGCAGGTGAGGGAGAGGGATGGGGAGAGGGAGGATGGGATCAACTAATAATCCACGTAGCCTTCTCTAACCCGGACCTTCACGCCCGGCCGCTTCACGTCGACGCTGACCTTGTGCCACTTGCCGTCCTTCTTGAAGTCGGTCGGGTAGTACCCGAGCACGTACTGCTCGCGCATCTCTTTCATGATGCTCGCGAAGGCGAACTCCAGCTCGCCGATGCGCTTGATGCCGAGGATGCGGCCGCCGCTCTCCTCCACCGTCTTCTTGAGCGTCTGGTACTCCTTGTCGTTCGCGATGTGATCCCGCCAGGCCGAGTTGAAGGACTTCTCCTTGCCGTCGTCGTCGAGCTGGATCCAGTAGATGAGCGACTGACTGGTGCGCGCCTTCCACAGCACCTCTCCGATCGGCAGGACGCTGTGCACGTCGAAGCCGTCCGAGAGGAGGATCACGGCGCGGCGGCCGATGCGGGAGTCGAGCATCTTGAGCGACATGTAGAGGAAGTCGTTGACCGAGGTGCCGCCGACGGCCTCGGTCTCGGACAGCGCCTGCTCCAGCTCGCCACGGTCCTGGGAGAACGGGGTGACGCGCAGGAGCCGGTCGGAGAACATCAGCAGGCTGGCCTCGTCGTCCGGCCGCATGCCGCCCAGGAAGACGCTCGCGCCGCGGCGCGCAGCCTCCAAACGCTCGCCCTGCATGCTCTCGCTGGTGTCCAGGAGCAGCACCGCGGTGATCGGCACCTCGCCCTTGCCGAAGGTCACGATGTCCTGTGCCTTGCCGTTGTCGAGGATCTTGAAGTCTTCCTGCTCCAGGTCGAGGATGCGCCGCGCATCGGCCGCGGCGTTGCGGGTGACCGTGACGAAGAGCTGCTGCAGACGGACTTCGAGCTGCTCGTCGATGCGGATCGCGTCGGTGGCGACCGAGTGGGTGCCGGTCGAGCCCGAGGCCCCGTAGGCCACGACCTTGAACTCGCGGGCGCTGTTGTCCTCGCCCACGTCGATCCTGGTGCGGAACGGCGCCTGGGTGAGCACGGCCCGGCGCACGCCGTTGACGAAGACCTCGACGCGGGTGACGGGCTCGTCCGCGGACATCAGGACCGAGACGTCGACCTCGCCGAAGACCGCCTGATCGGGCGCGGGGGATTGAATTCGCGGCTGCACCGCGGCTCCTGCCATTCCCGTGGAGAGAGCCACCAGGAGGCCAATGGGTAAAAGGAGTTTCATCGGCCACCCTCCCCGCCCGAGGCCGGCGTGCCCAGGGCCTGGGCCAGCACGGATAGGCGCGAGCGCGTGTTGTCCTCGAGGATGGTGCGCGCCTCCAGGAAGGTCTCCGGGCGGACGCTGTTGTAGAGGAGCCGTTCCGGGTCTCCGGAGCCGGCGGGCAGGGCGACCACCTTCTGCATCAGGGTCTTGGCCTCGCCGAAGCTGCCGCGGCGGTCGAGGACCGAGGAGAGCTCCAGGTGGAGCCGCACATGGTCCGGGAAGCGGCCCAGGCCGGCCCGCAGGATCTTCTCGGCGTCGGCCCAGTCTTCGCCCTCGGAGTACATGCGGGCCAGCTCCTGGTAGACGAGCGGGGCCACCCAACCGGTGTCCTTGGCCGCCACCAGGGCGTTGAGGGCCTTCTTGGCGTCGGCCGTCTCCCCCATCCGCTTCAGGTTCATGGCCAGGCGGAAGCGGGCCTCGGAATGGTCGGGGTCGAGCTTGAGCACCTCGCGCAGCGACTTGAGGGCGCTCTCGGCCTGGGCGCTCTTCTCGTAGACCGTGGCCAGGGCGAGGTGCGCCGGGATGTTGCGGCCGTCGAGCTGAATCGCCTGGTAGAACAGCTCCGCGGCGGGGAGCTGCTGAGCGTGCTCCATGAGCATGCCGCCCAGGCTGGTCAGCACGCGGCTGGCGACCACGGCCGAGCCTTCGGAGCCGGACTGCTCGTTGTACAGGATGGCGAGGTCGCGGGCCATCTGGCGGGCATGGGTCACGGCCAGGGGAGCCTGGCGGACGCCGCGCGTCAGGAGCCGCGAGTAGGCCTCGTGATGGAGCATGGCAATCGGAACGAGGACTTCGAGGCTGGTGGCCCCAAGCTCGTGGATCACCGCCTGCTCGGACTGGAGGAGCCGCTTGCGCGACTTGGGATCGCCGTCGGCGACCACGCCCTTCTCCAGCTCGATGAGGTCATCCGGCGCCCGGTCGACCTCTCCCGACACCCAGGCCGAGAGGATCTCCCGGTAGCGCGTCTGGATGCGGTCGACCTGCTCCCTCTTGCTCTCCTTCTCTCCTCCGCTGGAGCTGTCGAGCACCTGGACGCCCGACGAGGTCCAGGGGTCCTGCGCCAACGCTGCCGGTACCGCCGGCGCGGACACCGCGGCGAGCAGCAAGGCGATGGCGGCCCTTCGACGTGAAATCCCGCGATCTATCATCCCGTGGTCCCTCCGAGAAGCCCTTCGCTTTACCGAAGCCATTAGACATTAGAGTACAGGAGCGGGCACTTTCGTGACAATCCGGGAAATGACAAAGAAAAGGGCGGGAGCCTGCAAAGGTCCCCGCCCCCCTCGAAGCCGTCAGCCAGCTTCCGTTATTTCCGGTTTTTCTTAACCTTCTTGGTCTTCACGTCCAGTGCCCAGAACAGGTTGCGCACCGCGGAGTGCGTCAGGATGCCGTCTCCCTCGGGAATGTCCGCGGGGCGGGTGGATCTGCTGGTGCCGAACATGAAGGGGAAGAGGTTGACCAGCGGGATCTCGCCGCCGTACTGCTCGTTGATCGAGTCGAGGAACAGGTTGGCGACGTAGGCGTAGCCGAAGGCGTTCGGATGGACGCCGTCGTAGGAGAAAATGCCGCCGGTCAGGAAGTTCTCGGTGAAGGTGATGCCGCCGACGTTGATGCCGCTGGTGGCGACCTCGCGGAAGACCGCATTCATGTCCACGTGCGCCGCGCCGACCCGGGTGGCCTCGGCGCGGATGATGGTGTTGTAGGCCGCGATGCGGGCGGTGATCGTGGCGATCTCGGCAGCGCTGAGGACCACGGAGTCGGAGAGCGGCTGGCCGCTGCCGCCGAGCGCGACCGGAATGCCCTTGCCCTGGGCCAGCTCGGCCCGGGCGGTGAGGAGCACGCGGTCGTTCGGCGTCAGGAGGCCGTTGGGGCCGATCAGGGGGACCACGTTGCCGTTGACGATCACCGGCTGGCTGGTCGCCGGGTTGACCACCACGAAGGGGATCGTGGTCACGTACGGGATGCCGGTGACCTCGGGGATGTTGGCGATGGCCATCTCGACGCCGCGGCCGGCGAGGGCATTGACGATCGCCTTGAAGTCGGCCTCGAAATTGGCGACCGGCGTGATGGTGACGCCTTCGATGACCCGGCCCGCGAGGGCCGCGCCGAGGACGTCGTTGTTGCCGATCCAGACGGTGGCGAAGGTCGGGTTGAGGGCGATCGCCTGCTGGAGCTGGGTGCCGATCTTGCGCAGGATCAGGTCGTGCAGGCCGCCGTTGTCGGTGACCGTGGCGACCGCGTCATGGACGTCGGCGCCCGGCACGGCCAGGTTGTTGTACGGCCGGTTGAGGGTCAGGTTCTGCGGCTGGCCCGAGCCCGCCTTGGGGCCGATGGTGAGCGGCGCCAGGCTCTTGAGCTCCAGCACCGCGGGGATGCCCGGGTCGCTCACGTACGGCTGCTCGAAGCCGGCGCCATTGCTGCCGGTAGCCTGGCGGGCGATCAGGATCGGATAGCTGTTGAGCTGGGCCGTGCGGCCGAGGCCGCCGCTCATGAAGCCGGCGGTCAGGCTGTCGCCGATCGCCACGTAACGGGAGAAGTCGGCCGTGCCGGTCTCCGGCTGCGCAACAGCCGGTATCGCCGCGATGGGCAGGATCAGAGCGAGCGCCAGGGCGCCCGCGAGGGTCTTCAAACGAAACATGCGATGAATCTCCTCTCGTCTCACCAGTTGAGGGTGAAGGACAGCAGGACCGCCTGCGTGTTGTAGGTGCCGAAGAAATCGCCCTCGCCCTCGAAGCTGCGGGCGCGGGACCTCTCTTCGAAGTCGAGGTACATGAGGGCAACGTCATAGCCCAGGCCCGGGCCGGTGCGGCCGTAGCCGATGGTGACGCCGTTGCGGTCCGCGTCAGGCAGCAGGGGGGAGACCGACTCCTCGGGCTGCGGGCTCTCGTCGAAGACGTAGCCGAAGCGCCACTCGCTGGTCGGGCTGGCCGTCCAGCGCAGTCCGGCGCGGTAGTTCTGAGCGTCGTCCCACTCCTCGGGGATCTCGGTGTCGGGCAGGGAGTTGGTCGCGCCACCCACGAACTCGATGGGGACCGTGTCGAAGGTGCTCCAGCCCGTCCAGTTGAAGTCCGTCTCCAGGAGCAGGTTCTGGGTCAGGGCGAACGCCAGGCCCAGGCTCGCGGTGTCGGGGAACTCGATGTTGGTCTCGACCGGCAGCTCGCGCTCGAAGGGAAGCTGGGCGCGGACCGCGGCATCGAACTGCGCGTTGCCGGTGAGGTTCTGGGCCAGCCGGGCTTCACCCTCGTAGTCCATGTCGATCTTGCTGCGGTAGGAGAAGCCCCAGGAGAAGCTGTTGCCGATCTTGTGCAGGATGCCCACGTTGAAGCCGAAGGCGTTGCCGAAGTCGCTCTCCAGGGAAAGCCGGCCGACGTCAGCCACGCGCTGGGTGAAGGGGTTGATGGTGCCGATGTTGCGGTTGAGCTCGACGTCGCTGAAGCGCGCGACGGCGCCGATGCCGAGGCCAAAGTTGTCGGTGATCTGCCAGCCGATCGTCGGGTTGATGTCGATCGCGCGCAAGGACGCCTTGGTGCTGACGAAGCGGCCGGCGAACTCGTTGGGGTCCTCCCACGAGGTGGTCAGGCCGAACGGGGCGGTGACCCCAAGGCCGAACTTCCAGGTGTCGTTGATGGGCTGGACCCAGTACAGGTGGGGAGGGAACTCGGACAGCCCTTCCTGCTCGGCGTGGTAGCCCTCGCCCGGGAACGGGTTCGCGCCGTCGAGCTCGGCCTCGGTGCTCGTGATCCAGGTGAAACCGGTGGAGACCTCCCGCTCGGTGACGAAGGCCAGACCGCCGGCGTTGTGGAACAGCAGCGACGGATCGTCGGCCTGGGCGGTGAACGCGCCCGCCATGCCCATCGCCTTGGCGCCCTGCTCGAAGATGCTGAACCCGGCCGCGTACATGGGGGCTGCCGCCAGCGCGCCGATCGCCGTGACCGCCGCGGTAGCCAGCGCCTTCCCAACCAATCCTCCTCGCCTGCGCATCCCTTTCTCCTCCTCTATGCTTCTTCGAATTACGGTTGCCTTATCGGGGAAAATCGAACGAACATTCAACAAGACTGGAACGTTAGTCCCAAGCGGGTGGGGTGTCAACGTCCCTCCGGGTGGGGCACAGAGGGTGGGATCAACTGCTAGAGTAGGCTACGGAGGTGACGTCGCATGTTCGAGCATTCGATCCAAGAGGAGACCTTCGGGAAGGTCAAGGAGTACCTCGGGGAGCTCTTCGAGGAGCCCTATCACGACCCCGAGAACGACCATTTCTACGTCCGCTACGGGACCACGGTCCTTGAGATCTCGGTCGAGCCCTACGGCCCTGAGGAGGCCATGGTCACGATCATGTCCTACTGCGTGCAGGACGTGGAGGTGGAGGACGACCTGCTGCTCGGGCTGCTGGAGCTGAACCACCAGCTCCTCTGCGGATCGTTTTCGGTCGTGGGCAACGACATCTTCTTCGCTCACTCGCTCTTCGGGAGCAGCCTGGAGCCGCGCGACCTGCTGCGGGCAATCACCTCGGTGGCGACCCTCGCCGACGACTACGACGACCGGATCGTGGCGCGCTATGGCGGTCAGACTGCCCTCGAGAAGATTCAGGACACGGGCGGCTGGAAGAAGCGCGCCGGGGATACGATGTGATGATGGGTATGCGATGACTGGCTACCAGCGGCCGCCCTTGACGGCCGCTTCGACCTCGCGGTCGAGCTCCCGCTCCTTCTCCGCCTGCCGCTTGTCATAGAGCTTCTTGCCCTGGGCCAGCGCCAACTCCAGCTTGATCCAGTTGCCCTTGAGGTAGATCTCCAGGGGGATCACGGTCATGCCCTTGGTCAGGGTGCGGCCGAAGAAGCGTTCGATCTGCCGGCGCTTGAGGAGCAGCCGCCGGTCGCGGTCGGGCAGGTGGTTCTCGCGGTTGCCATGGCTGTACGGGCTGATGTGGGTGCCCACGAGCCAGGCCTGGCCGTCGCGGAACTCGACGAAGCTGTCCTTGAGCTGGACCTTGCCCGTGCGCACGGCCTTGACCTCGGTCCCGGAGAGCGCGATGCCTGCCTCCTCGGTCTCCAGGATGTGGTAGTCGTGCAGCGCGCGCCGGTTCGAGGCCAGCACGCGCTTGACCGGCTCCTTGGGCTTGGTCGCGGGGGCGGGCTTGGTCGCCATGCGGGGAATATACCTCACCCCCTGTCCCCCTCTCCCGGGAGGGAGAGGGGGGACGTGACTGAGATCACCTTGCCTTCGTTCAGGCACGACTGCCACAGATACGTTCCCCCTCTCCCTCCCGGGAGAGGGGGACAGGGGGTGAGGTGCTATCTTTTTCCCTTGATGAGAACCGTCCTAGCCTTGCTCGGACTGCTTATGCTGGCCGAACAGGCCCGCGCCGAGGCCAAGATCTCCGACCTGCGGGCCGCCCTGGACGGCGAGCGGGTGCTCGCCAGCTTCAACCTGGCTGGTGGGCTGGACCGCCGGCTTTCGCAGCGCATCGACTCCGGCCTGCCCACCTCCATCCTCTACGAGATCGAGCTGCACAAGGACCGCAAGCGGTGGTACGACAACCGGCTCGACCGCGCTACCCTGGAGGCCGTGGCCGTGCATGACGCCGTGGCCCGCACCTACACCGTCCACCTCAAGCTGGACGGCGAGTTGATCGAGAGCCGTACCGTGCGCGACCGCGAGGCCCTGGAAGCAGCCATGACACGGATCGACGGAGTCCCCGTCTTCACCCTGGGCCAGGGCGTCCCGCGCGGCCGGCTGCTGATCAAGGTGCGGGCCCAGCTCGGCTCGCGCACCATCCTGTCGTTCATCCCCGCGGCGATCCATACGGAGTGGAGGGACTCCAACAAGTTCCGGTATCCGGGCCCCCGCCGAGAGCCCTCGCCGTGAGCTATCGCGCCAGGATCGAGCGCCTCCTCAGGAACTACCGCGTCCTCCTGGGAGGCCTGGCTGCCCTGCTGCTCCTCTTCACCCTCCTCTTCTACCTGTCGCAGCGCGGGCGCGACCTCCCCGCCGCGCTGGTGACGAACCGGGTCCTCCTGTTCGTCCTCTGGTACGTCAACGTCATCCTGATCCTGGTCGTCGCCTTCGTCCTGCTGCGCAACCTGATCAAGCTGCTGGTCGAACGCCGCCACCGCATCCTGGGCTCCAACTTCAAGTTCAAGCTGGTCGCCACCTACGTCGGCCTGTCGCTGATCCCGGTCCTCGTCCTGTTCTTCATCGCCATGGAGCTGCTCCAGGGATCGTTCGACCGCTGGTTCAACACCCCGCTGGCGCCGGTTCTGGAGCGGGGAAACGCGGTAGCTCACGCCTTCTACGACCACATCGAGGGCACGGCCCTGCACGATGCCTCGCGGGCCCTCCAGGAGGTGCGGGGGATCGACCTGGAGCAGGCCGAGGAGCGCCCGCGGCTCACCCGGCGGCTGCAGGAGCTGCTGGCCGAGCTCGACCTGGACCTGTTGGCCGTCTACGAGGGGAACGACCTCGTCAACGCGGTGGTCGACTCGCAGTCGGGCATCCCCGACCTGCCCGAGCCGGGCCGCGACTTCCTCCGGGAAGCTGCGCGGGAGGGCCGGGCCGTACGGATGGACGCGCCTGCCGGTGTGCCCGGCCGGCTCGTGCTCGCCGCGGTATCCGAAGCAGGGCGAACCGTGGTGGCCGGGACTCTGCTCGATCCCGTCGTGGCCGAGCAGACGGACCAGCTCGTGCGCGACTTCCAGTCCTACCGGCAGCTCGAGGTGCAGAAGGACGACCTGCGGGCCAGCCACGTCCTGCTCTTCATCATGGTCACGCTGCTGGTCCTCCTGGGCGCCTCCTGGGCCGGCCTTTACCTGGCGCGCCGGGTGACCGTGCCGATCCAGGCGCTGGCCGAGGGGACGCGGGCGATCAGCGGCGGCGACCTCAGCCACCGGGTGGACGTCGAGGCGGACGACGAGCTGGGTGTCCTGGTCGACTCGTTCAACCGGATGACGGCCGAGCTGGCGAGCAATAAGGAGGCCCTGGACCGGAGCAACCGGGAGCTGGTGGAGGCGCAGCGGCTCGCGGCCTGGAACGAGGCGGCGCGGCGCATCGCGCATGAGATCAAGAACCCGCTCACGCCGATCCGCCTGTCAGCCGAGCGCCTGCTGCGCAAGCATCAGCAGCGGGACCCCGGGATCGGCAAGGCCATCGAGGAGGGGGTGGAGATCATCGTCCGCGAGGTAGTGACGCTGCAGGGGATGGTGGACGAGTTCTCCCGCTACGCCCGCATGCCCCGCCCGCGGCCCGCTCCGGTCGACCTGTCGCGGTTGGTAGGAGACACGCTGAACCTCTATCGCGACCTCAAGCCCGGAGTGGAGGTCGAAGGGCAGGTCGAAGACGGGGCCTCGCCCGCGATGCTCGACGCCGAGCAGATGCGGCGGGCGCTGATCAATCTCCTGGACAACGCGGTAGAGGCCACTGAGGCGCCCGGAAAGGTGACGGTCTCCGCCACCAGGGATGATGGTCATCTCCGGATCCGGGTAGCGGATACGGGCAAGGGCATCCCGCTGGCGTCGCGGGAGAAGCTCTTCCTCCCCTACTACTCCACCAAGGGCCGGGGCACCGGCCTGGGCCTGGCCATCGTCCACCGCATCGTCACCGACCACCACGGCTCGATCCGGGTGGAGGACAACGTGCCCCAGGGGACGGTGTTCACGGTGGAGCTGCCGGCGGAGTAGGAGGCCCTCACCCCCCGGCCCCCTCTCCCGGTCCCCCGAGCACACCCTCCCCGGGAGAGGGGGAGACTTCCTGTACTCCTTGATAGAATCATCGGGCAGTCACCCTGGGAGCCCTGAATGATCGAGCGCGTCCTCAGCAACAACTACCGGATCGTAGAGAAGGTCGGCGAAGGCGGCATGGGGGCCGTGTATCGCGCGGTCGACCTGATGCTGGACCGCGATGTGGCGATCAAGGCGATCCGGCCCGAGCTGGCGCGGGAGCCGGAGATCGTCGAGCGCTTCCGCAGCGAGGCGCGCCTGCTGGCGCGGGTGAGCCACCCCGCCATCGCCACGATCTACAGCTTCTTCCAGGACGGCGACGACCTCTTCCTGGCCATGGAGTTCGTGCGCGGCCGGAGCCTCTCCCGGGTCCTCGAGAATGAGGGCGCGCTGCCCTGGGACCAGGCCGTGCGGCTCCTCTCCTCCGCCATGGAGGGGATCGAGGTCGCGCACCGGGCCGGGATCATCCACCGCGACCTCAAGCCCGACAACCTGATGATCAGTGAGGCAGGCAACGTCAAGGTGATGGACTTCGGGATCGCCCGCGCGGCCGGGAGCGGCCATCTAACCCGTACCGGCCTGCTCGTCGGCACCCTGCGCTATATGGCGCCGGAGCAGATCCAGGGGGAGGAGGCGGACCACCGGGTGGACATCTACGCTCTCGGCGCCGTCCTCTACCAGACGATCACCGGGCGGTCGGCGTTCGACGGCAAGAGCGACTACGCGATCATCAAGGCCCAGATCGAGGACATGCCGCCGCCGCCGAGCACGGTGGTGCCGGGGATCCCCGGCTGGCTCGACCGGTCCGTGCTCCGCGCCCTGGCCAAGAAGCCGGCCGAGCGCTTCCAGAGCGTCGAGGAGATGCGCCGATTCCTCGCCACCCGAGGCGGGACTGTAACGGGCGGCTCTGGAGGCGATACAACCCGGGTCACCGGCACCCGCCCTGAAGCCATCACGGAATTGCCGACCCTCGTCACGCCTCCGCGGCCGGTGCCCCGGCCCGCGGTCCCCTCGCTTCCCTCTCTTCCGACATCGGCCTCCCAGCCTCCGCCCGAAGCGGGCTCCTACCGGCCGATCTCCTCGGGCGGAATGGGCTGGAAGCTGGCCGTGGGGGTCGCCGCCGTGCTGGCCGTGCTGACCGGGATAGGCATCGCGTATTGGAGCCGGGAGGAGCCTCAGGAGACGGTAGCCGAGGCTTTGACGAACAATCCCGCGCTTCCAGCGCAGAGCCTGGCGGATGCTCCCCCACCCGCTCAGCCGTCGGCGGTGCCTCTCCCGGCCGCGACGCCGGAACGGGCTCCCGAGAGGAAGCCTCGCCCAGAACCCACGCCTTTCCCATCGAGGCCCGAGCCAACGCCCGTGGCGCAGGAGCCCACTGTCCCGATCGGCCCGGTGGAGGCGCCTGCCCCGCAAAGGCCCGAGCCGACGCCATCCCCATCGCCTGAGGTTGCGGCGGAGATCCCGGCAGCGCCGATCGAGGAGCTGCGGCGGCTGGGGGGTGAGCTGCAGGCCGAGAGCACGCAGCTCCTGGAAACCTACCTTGCCTTCCTGGAAAAGAAAGAGGACGGCGGGGCCGACATCACGGATGCCGACGAGGAGCTGGAGGGTTTGATCGAAACTTTCTCCGAGGCCGCCGAGAAGCTCAACACCCACCTCGCGGGCGGCGGCTTCTTCGCAAAAATTCGCAACCGCAAGGACAAGGATGCCCGGCCGCAGCTCGAGAAGCGCTTCAAGGCCCTGGCCGACCGCGGGGTCCAGGTGGACCGGCTCATGAACCAGGTCCAGCCCGGCCCCGAGGTCCGCCAGGCCTGGCAGGGCATCCGCGCCCGCTGGCAGCGGGCGGGGACGATCATCTCGGGACTCAAGTAGCGCTAATACCGGAACACTGCCGCGAGCTGCTTCCCTTCCGGCACCTCCTGCTGGTCCACTACGAAGACCTTGCCGCCGTTGAGGTACGCCTGCACGGCAGCGAGGTCGAGCAGATCCTCGTTGCCGTTGCGAGGCCCGTCGTCGCCGGACTGGAGCTTGATCTTGCGGTTCTCGCCGCCGTCGTAGCTGCCCCAGACCCGGACGCCGCGAGCCACGAACAGCGACTCGACCCGGCCGTCGTGGGCGGCGGGCAGCACCTCGTTCAAGTCGGTCGAAGAGCGCCCGGAGCCGGTGAGGTCCCCGAAGCGCTCGGCGGCCTTGCCGCGCTCCTGCAGGAAATGGGGCTCCACGATCTCCCAGGCGGCGGCGTGCAGGTCCTCCGCCTTCTCCCCCTCCATGTTCCCGCGCAGGGCGTCCTCGCAGATGTTCTGGAACGTGGTCGCCGCGTTGCGGTAGATAGGCAGCAGGTACTCCACACCGGCGAGGACGACGGGCGCCTTGCGGTCGATGTCGATCCTCCCGAGAGCGTCGTCGAAGCGCTCGAAATAGTTGCGCAGCTCGGCATCGAGGTTCGGCTCCCCCGTGGCATGGGCGGAGAACATCGGTCCGCCGCGGGGACCCATGGAAAAGCGGTGCGGCGTCTTGCTGCTCGTGCTGGCCTGCATCTGGATCTGCTTCAGGTCCCCTAGCGCCTCGGTGAAGCTGGTCGGGACGCCCTGGGACTCCAGGTCGACCTCCTCGACCCGGAACCGCGAGCCGCTGAGCAAGCGGATGTTCTTGCGGCTGAGGGCGAGGATGTAGAAATGGCCGTCACCGTCGCCGGAGAGCAGGGGGAGGAGCGGCTTCAGGTGGAAGCGCTTCTCCACGACCGCCAGCTCGTTGAGCTCCACCGGCAGGCGGAAGCTCTTGAACGTGTCCGGCGAGAGGAACAGGGCCAGGCCGTCGCTCTGGTGGAGCCAGAAGGAGTTGTCGTCGACGAGCTGCTTCACGGGGTCCAGCAGCTTGTCCGCGTCCGGGCCGCGCATCCCCCAGTCCTCCTCCAGGCGCTCAGCGACCTCGCGGACCACGTTTTTGAGGCGGATCGGGTTCTGCTGTTTCTCCGCGCCGGCCCGGAAGGTCGGCAGGAAGATGGAGACGCAAGGCCCCCCGGCGGTCCGGAGAAGCGGCTCGATGTCTTTTCTGGGAAGCAAGCTCATGCGGGTAACCTCCTTGCTGGTTCGGTGGGAGCCCGGAGGAGTGCGGCCGGGCCTCTGGATCTACATCAGCAATCAGCGTGCCTTGAAACCCGCGGCGCAGGCCGCTCAACCGGCGAGCAGGCCGGCGCAACCCGCGGGAGGAGCCGGAAAACCCGCGGGTTGTGACCCCAAACCCGCCGGTTGGAGGGCTCAACCCGGCGGTGGAGACGAAAAACCTGCGAATTGGATGATTCAACCGGCGGGTGGAGACCAAAAACCCGCCGGTTTTTTGTTGCAACCGGCGGGTTGGAACACAAAACCCGCGGGTTTGTAGGCTCCCGTCGCGCGTTTAGCGGCTCCAGCCGCGGCCGGCCTAGGCGGAGGAACCGGGCACACGCTCGTAGACATCCGCCAGGTGCAGCGTGCAGCCAATCGAGCCGAGGGAGACCGTCTCTTCAAGCCGGCTGGCTTCGGAGAGGAGCCAGTGGCCATCTTCCTGGCGGGTGAGCAGCTCCACCCTGATCTCCTCCTGGGACACCAGAAGGTATTCGCGCAGAGAGTCCAGAGTGCGGTAGTGAGCGGCTTTCTTGCCACGGTCGTAGCCTTCGGTCGAGGGGGACAGAACCTCTATGAGAAGGGTGGGATTGAGCAGGGTATCAAGCTCCCCGTCCTCGAACCGCGGCTCACCGCAGACCACCGAGATGTCCGGGTACGTATAGAGGCCCGTCGCCGGAATGTGGACCCGCATGTCGCCGACATACGCCTCGCACCCGCGCCCCCGAAGCTGGGCGTAAAGAGCGCCGGAAAGATTCCAGACGATCAGATTGTGCAGCCGGCTCGCCCCCGACATCGCAAAGACGCCGCCGTTGAGATACTCGCTCTTCGTCTCCGCGTGCCGCTCTGCGGCCAGATAGTCTTCGAGGCTGATGCGGCTGTGGGGCTCGGCGGACATGGGGAAAGGATACCACCCTGACATGGCTGGCCCGCCGTCGGCGCGCGCGAGCCGGCAGCCGCGCGGATGCCCTGCTCCCCGGCGCTGGCGGCGTGCTCCCCGACGCGCGCGGGCCGCTGACGTCGGGGAGAAGCCCGTCCCCCTGCGTCGATGACGTGCTCCCCGATGAAAACAGACCATCCCTGCCGGGGATGACCTCGTTCCCCAACGCACGCGGCTTGCTCCCTGACGCCCGCGCGCCGCCAGCGCTGGGGAGAGGCTCCTCCCCACTAGGGAGAACCCCGCTCCCCAACGCGGGCAACCCGCCAGCGCGGCGGGCGAGCCGCTCCCCGATGGGGTTGGCTCAGCCAACGGCGCCGGAACATCGGCAGCATCCGGTATCTGGTGGGAGTTCTTCTTTCGTGATAGAAATCGCCGCCAAACAAACCAGGATCTCGAGGAGAGAGGCAACTTGGCGGACCACGATCACGCGTGCAAGCTGCTGTTCTCTCATGCTCCCCTTGTTACGGACCTGTTGAACTTTGGGAGGTGAAGACCATGTTGGCAGAGAACACAATCGATTGGAGTCGGGAGTATAAGGACCAGGGGCGGCAGGAGACCCTTCAAGCCCTGCTTCCTGCCGTGCTCGCTCAGCTTGAGCAGCGGTTCGGCTCTCTCAGCGAAGAGGCGCGAAGCCGAGTCGAGGCGATCGACTCCGCCGAGGAACTGGCAGAGTTGCTCACGCGCCTGCTCTCCGCGTCCTCGCTCGCCGAGCTCGGCCTGGCCTCCTAGCGCCGCCGGAACACCGGCAGCAACCGGGGGGCCTCGCCGCTAAGTTTTTTCGCACCGAAGACCACGGCCAGCAGCGCCGCGCCGAGCAGGATGATCGCCGGGCCCGAGGGGAGGTCGTAGTAGAAGGAGAGCGCCAGCCCTCCCAGCGTGATGCCCACCCCCACCAGCACCGAGGAGATCAGCACTCCCCTCAGATCCTTGAAGAGCATCAGGGCGATCACCGGCGGGATCGTCAGCAGCGCCACCACCAGGATGATCCCCACTACCTGGATCAGGACCACGACCGTGAGCGCGATCATGGTCAGCAGCAGCGTCATCAGCAGCCGCACCCTCACCCCCTGCACCCGCGCGAAGACCTCGTCGAAGGCCACGGCCACGATGCCCTGGAAAAAGAGGCCCAGGATGCCGAGCACGAACACCGCGAAGACCAGGATCAGCAGGATCTCCCGCTGCGAGACCAGCAGGATGTTCCCGAACAGGTAGGTCATCAGGTTCGGAGCGTAGCCCGGTGTCAGGTAGAGGAAGACGAGCCCTACCGCCATGCCGACCGCCCAGAGCACGCCGATGAAGGTGTCGTAGGAGCGCACCGTCTCACTGTTGACGGAGCCCAGGCCGACCGCCGCGGCCAGGGATAGGGCGACCGCTCCGATCAGCGGATCGATCCCCAGGAAGACGCAGGCTCCCATGCCTCCGAAAGCCGCGTGGCTCAGGCCGTCGCTGAGGAAGGCCAGCCGCTTGACGACCACGAAGGTGCCGACCACGCCGCACAGGATGCTCGCGATCACCCCGGCCAGCAAGGCGTTGCGCAGGAACTCGTAGGAGAGGGCTTCGAAAAAAGAGGGCATGTCAGTGATGGTGATGAAGGACCCGGTGAGGCACCCCGTGGGCCACGAGCTCCACTGGGCAGCCGTAGACCTCTTCGAGGATCTGGTTGTTGACCTCCGTGCCGTGGTAGAAGAGCCGCCGGTTGATGCAGGCGATCTGCTGCACCATCGAGGAGATGGAGGTCACGTCGTGGGTGACCACCACGACCGGGATGCGCTGGTTGAGCTCTTCGAGGATCTCGCGCAGCACCTCCCGCGACTCGGCGTCGATGGAGGCCGTCGGCTCGTCGAGGAAGAGGATTTCGGGATCGCCGGCCAGGGCGCGGGCGATGAGCACGCGCTGGAGCTGGCCGCCGGAGACCTCGGCCACGTGGGAACGGGCCACGTCCACGAGATGTAGGCGCTCCAGGATGCGCTCCACGTCCTCGCGGTCCTCCCGCGTGTAGCGCCGGATCAGGCCCCGCCGGCCGAGCTTGCCCATGAGCACCACGTCGCGCACCCGCAAGGGGAAGCTCCGGTCGAAGGTCGAGAACTGCGGCACGTAACCCATGTGCCCGCGGGGGATGCGCGAGATCACCTCTCCCGACCAGGGACGGAGCAGGCCGAGGATCGCCTTGATCAGCGTGGTCTTGCCGCCGCCATTGGGACCGATCACGGCGAGGAAGTCGCGAGGGTTGATGTCCAGGTCCACTCCGTCAAGGACCAGCTCCCGGCCGTAACCGAAGGTGAGGCCCCGGACCTGCAGCAACGGTTCCGTCATGATTTCCCCAGCGCTCCGGCTACGCGGAGCAGCGTCTCTTCCCAGTCCGCGGATTGCGGATCGGCGGTCACTGTCCGGCCCCCGATTGCCTCGGCCAGCACCTGCGCGCTCTCCCGGGGATAGGGGACGAGCACGACCTCCGCCCCTTCCCTCCGCGCCTGCTCGATCAGGCCTATCAGGCGGACGGCGCCGGGCTCCTTGCCCTCCGCCTCGATGGCGATCTGCTCCAGGCCGTACTGCCGGGCGAAGTAGCCCCAGGATGGGTGATAGACCAGGAAGGCACGCTCGCCTCCTTCGAGACGGGCACGGATCTCCTGGTCGAGGCGGTCGACATCTTCCAGGAAGCGCTCCAGGTTTGTCCGGTATTCGGGAGCATGCTGCGGATCGGCGTCCGACAGGGCGGCGGCGATATTTTGAGCGGCGATTGCCACGGTTTGCGGTGCCACCCAGACGTGGGGATCGCCGCCTTCGTGGCCATGATCATTCAAGATGAGGTCCATGCCGCGGGACATGTCCACGACGCGGATCTCCGGATGACGCGCCAGGAAGGGGTCGATGTACCGGGCCTCGATCGCGAAGGCGGGATGGCCGACCTTGACGTAGAGGTCGATCCGCTCGAGCGCCCGGGCCTTGCGCGGGCTCAGGTAGAGGTCTTCGTCCGAGGCGCCCGGCGCGACCAGTGATTCAACGGTCACCCGGTCGCCGCCGATCCGCTGGACGATTGCGGCCTGGGGCGCGACGCTGACGGCGACCCGGATGCGGTCCCCCGCCTCCGGAGCCACGCTGCAGCCCACCAGCAGAAGGAGAACTACTGCGCGCACTCGGCGCACCTTCCGTAGAGGACCACCTCGTGCTCCTCCAGCGAGAAGCCGGGCGGCGTCAGGCCCCGCAGCCCCTCGGGGCAGCCGTGGATCTCGTAGACGCGGTCGCAGGCCCGGCAGTGGAAGTGATGATGGTGCCTCTTGCCCGTGACCTCGTAACGCGGCGCCTCGCCCGGCAGGTCCACCTGCCGCAGCCAGCCCGCTTCGACCCCGGCCTTGAGCGTCCGGTAGACCGTTGCGATCCCGAGCCCGGGCGAATGGGACCGTGCCGCGTCCAGGACTTCCTGCGGCGCCAGAGGCCGATCGGCCTCCTCGATGGCTGCCTTGATCGCCCGGCGCTGTTGCGTGTCCCGCTCCATGAACGAAATGATAATACGTTCTCAGTATCAAAGCCAACTTCCCACCTTATAATCCCGGGCATGACGACCACGACACCGCAGCAGCGCATCGAAGCCGACGTAAAGACCGCCATGAAGGCGGGAGAGAAGGAGCGCCTGAGCACCCTGCGCATGCTCCTGACCGAGATCAAGAACGAGCGCATCCGCCGCGGGAGCGAAGTGGACGAGGCAGGGTTCGTCTCGCTGGTGCGCAAGGCGATCAAGCAGCGCGAGGAAGCAGCGCTCCAGTTCCGCAACGGCTCGCGCGAGGAGCTGGCCGCCAAGGAGGAATCGGAGGCCAAGATCCTCGCCGGCTTTCTGCCGGCGCAGGTGGACGAGGGCCAGATCCGCGCCGCCGTCGAGGCCGTGGTGGCGGAGCGCGGTCTTTCAGGTCAAGCGGCGATCGGCCCGATCATGAAGGAGATGCTGGCCCGCTTCGGCAGCTCGGCGGATGGCGCCGTCATCAACCGCGTCGCCCGCGAGGTCCTGACGGGCAAGTGATGCGCCGGGCCATCGTCGGCACTGCCGGCCACATCGACCACGGCAAAACGAGCCTGGTCCTCGCTCTCACCGGCATCGACTGCGACCGCTGGGCCGAGGAGAAGACCCGCGGCATTACGATCGACATTGGATTCGCGCATCTGGTTGAGGACGATCTCCAGATCGGCTTCATCGACGTGCCCGGGCACGAGCGGTTCCTTCACAACGCCCTGGCCGGGCTCGGCGGCATCCGGGTCATGCTGCTCGTGGTGGCGGCCGACGAGGGGGTCAAGCCGCAGACGCGGGAGCACCTGGCCGTCTGCTCGCTCCTGGGCATTCCGGCCGGGCTGGTCGTGCTGACCAAGGTAGACCTGGTGTCGTCCGACCTCCTGGAGCTGGCGCAGTTGGAGGTCGAGGAGCTGGTTGCGGGTACCCCGTTCGTGGGCTCAGCGGTGCTGTCCGTGTCGAGCACGACAGGCCAGGGTATCCCCGAGCTCAGGGCCGCGCTCGTGGAGCTGGCGGCCCGGCACGCGACCGAAGCCGATCCGGACAGGCCGGCGCGTCTCCCCATCGACCGCGCCTTTCATCTGAAGGGATTGGGAGTCGTGGTGACCGGCACGCTCGCGAGCGGCGAGGTCCGGCCCGGGGACACGCTGGAGGTGCTTCCCCGAGGCCAGCGTACCCGGGTGCGGAGCGTTCAGGTCCACGGCCAATCGCGCGAGACGGCAGAGGCCGGCGAGCGCACCTCTCTCCAGCTCACCGGCGTCGCCCTGGAGGAGCTGGGGCGCGGCATGCAGCTCGGCGAGCCCGAGGCGTTCGCGGCTACGACCAGCCTGCTGGGCCGCTTCACGCTGCTGCCGGACGCTCCCGGCCCGATCCGCGGCTTTCTGCCTGTCCGAGTCCATCTTTTTGCCAGCGAGGTGCTCGGCCGGATGCGGCCGCTCTCCGCAGATGGCCTTGCACCGGGAGAAACGGGCCCGGTGGAGATCCGCCTTCAGGCTCCCATTTCGGCGGTGCGTGGCGACCGCTACATCGTTCGCCGCCCCTCCCCCGCCGCCACGCTCGGCGGAGGGGAGATCCTCGATCCGCAATGGCGCCGGCACCGGGGCACGATCCTCGGCCAGGCGCTGACCGCGCTTCAAGGGGACCTCCGCGCCGCCCTCACGTTCTGGGCCGTGGAAGCGGGCGAGCGCGGAGTCGATGCG
Organism: uncultured Holophagales bacterium; assembly: GCA_963741305.1. Taxonomy (GTDB): domain Bacteria; phylum Acidobacteriota; class Thermoanaerobaculia; order Multivoradales; family UBA5704; genus DATMER01. The sequence continues at coordinate 4,017,745 of CAVUHL010000003.1, forward strand.
CCCGTCCTCGCCCGCCGGCTGGGCACGCGCCCCACCCGGATCGAACCCGAGCTGCGCAAGCTCGCGTCCGCGCAGAAGCTGATCGCGGTACCGGGAGAAGGTCGATGGATCGCCCCCTCGGCCGTGCAGCGGGTCACCGAGCGGGCCCGCCGCGTGCTCAAGGAGTACTTTCAGAAGGACCGGCTGGCCGAGGCCATGCCCAAGGCTGAAGCCGTGCGGCGCATCCTGCGCGGCCGGGCGGCCGACCTGGCGGCGGTCTACTTCGGCTGGCTGGAGGCGCAGAAGGTCCTCACGGTGCAGGGCGACCAGGTGACCCTCCCCGGGCGCAGTGCCCAGCTCACGGGCGAGGAGTCGAAGCTCTCGACAGCCGTGGTGGAAAAGTTCGACAAGGGCGGGCTCACGCCGCCATCGCCGGGCGACGTGGCCCGCGAGCTCAACGCCAAGCCGCAGATCCTCGACGGCGTCATCCGCCACCTCGTAACCCGCGGGCAGCTCATCCGCCTGCCGGATGGCCTGATCCTCGCCACCTCCGCGGTCGCCGGCCTCAAGCGCGACCTCCTTGCGACCTCCTGGGACCGCTTCTCCGTGGCGGACTTCAAGGACCGCTTCGGCCTGAGCCGCAAGTGGGCCATCCCCCTGCTGGAGCACCTGGATTCCACCGGCGCCACCCGGCGCCTGGGCGACGAGCGCATGGTGATCCGGCCCGGTGCCTCCCCCTTGCCTGATGCCTGAAGCAAGAGGGCGGTTCCCGGTACTCCTCCACCCGGACCTCTACAGGAGGCTGCGGGAGAGCGACCGCCCTTCGCGCGCGGGTGTCTGGAAGACGCTCCGCCTCTTGCGTGAAGGCCATTGGGGAGGGGGAACCCGGGTCAAGCGCCTGCGCGGAGTCGCCCGTCCGGTCTACGAGGCCCGCACCGACTCGGGCGACCGCCTGCTCTTCACCCTGGCGCGCTCGCCGGTCGAGAACGACCCGGACCGGATTGCCGCCCATCTCCAGGTCTGGGACTGGGTCGGGCACGACGACGTCGACCGGACGGCGCGCCGCAACCGCTTCCCCGAAGCCGAGTTCCTTGAGCTGGAAGAGGTCGAACAGTTCGACATCGACGAGCCGCCTCCTCATCCGGAAGCCACGTTCGCGGAGATCGTCCCGGAGGCAGGGACGGTCGAGCCCCTTCTCCAATTCCTCTTCCCCCCGGAGGGGCTGGAGGTCCGCTCCGAGCAGGAGCCGGGCGTCCGCTGGTATCTCCTGGAGCCCGGCGCCCTGGCCGGGGAGGAGGAGTTTCAGCGCCTCTTCGACGAGGGAGGCGACGAGCTGGAGCTCAAGCTCAGCCGCGAGCAGTACGACATCCTCCGCTCGCCCGGCCCGGTCCTCCTGGCCGGCAGCGCGGGCAGCGGCAAGACCACGGTCTCCATCCACCGGCTCGCCGCCGCGCCCTCCACGGCTCTCTACCTCTCCTACAGCCCCACGCTGGTGGTCCACGCGCGCAAGCTCTACCGCGACCTCGCCACGGCGCGGGGTGCCGAAATCCGCCCGGCCAACTTCTTCGCCTTCGCCGAGCTCTACCGCTCCTTCGTGAAGGAGCCTGAGACCCCGGAGATGACCGAGGCCCTCTTCCACGAGTGGTTCCGCAAGTCGGGGAAGCCCCTCGACCCGGCCCTCGTCTGGGAGGAGCTGCGGGGCATCCTCAAGGGGGCCTGCCTCGACCTCGATCAGCCCATGCTCGACGAGGCGGCCTACTACGAGCTGGGGAAAAAGCGCGCCCCGCTCTTCGTGGACGAGCGGCCGGAGATCTACCGCGTGGCCCAGCGCTACCAGCTCTGGCTCGCCGAGGAGGGGCGGAGCGACCGCATCGACCTCTGCCGGCGCGCCTTTGCCGAGCTGCGGAAGGGCCGGGGCCGCACCTGGGACGTGGTCGTGTGCGACGAGGTCCAGGACCTCACCGAGCTGGAAGTGGCCTTCGTGCTCGCGCTGTCGCGGCGGCCGGACCTGTCCGGCGTCCTCCTCACCGGCGACACGCAGCAGATCATTCAGCCGAGCGGCTTCCGCTGGGCCGAGGTGCGGCGCCTGGTGGCCAGGGGCAAGAGCCGTCCCGAGGTGCAGCGCCTGCGGCGCAACCTGCGCGCCGTCCGGCCCTTGGTGGAGTTGGCCAACGCCCTCCTGCTGCTGCGCCGCGAGGTTTTCGGCCGCACCGAGGAGGACGAGCCCGAGGATGCCGCCCTGGACGGGCCGGTGCCGATCGAGGTGCCGGCCGGCGAGGAGGCGGTGCTCGCTGCCATTGAGGGGTTTGGCCCGCGCTGCGCAGTGCTGACCACCGAGGAGGAAGCCGGGCGCCTGCGCGCGCGGCTCGGCACCAGCCGGGTCTTCCACGTCCGCGAGGCCAAGGGGCTGGAATTCGACATCGTGGTCCTCTGGAAGCTGCTCGGTCCGGACCAGGATCTGGTCGAGCGCTTCCTGCGCGGAGCGGGCGGGCTGGAACGCGAGCCCCGCTTCCAGCGCCTGCTCCAGCATCTCTATGTGGCGGTGACCCGCGCCCGCCGCCATCTCGTCCTCTATGAGGGGCCGGAGCCGCACCCGTTCTGGAGCGACGGGCGCTTCCGCGGCTGGCTGGAGCGGGAGACGGCCGGGAACCTGGCCCGGCTGTTCCGCCCGACCGCCTCTCCAGGAGAGTGGGAGCGGGAGGGAGACTGGTTCCTGGAGCGCGGGCACTTCCGCCAAGCCGCCGAGTGCTTCCGCCGCGCCGGAAATCCAGACAGGGAGGCGGAGGCCCTGGCCCTCGCCGGCGAGGAGCGGGAGGACTGGGCCGGCGCCCTCGTCCGCTGGACCGGCCTGCGCCGGGCCGACCGGCAGGCGCCCCTTCTCGCCCGCCTGGGACGGTTGGCCGAGGCCGCCGCCCTCTACCGCGAGGCCGGTCTGGAGGCGGAGGCGCGGCTTTGCGACATCCGTCTCCTGGAGGCCCGCAAGTCCTGGAAAGAGGCCGCGGCCGCCTGGGAGGGCCTGGGCCGCCATGCGGACGCTGCCCGCAGCTGGGAGCGCGCCGGGGTGCGCCGCAACGCCAGTGCCGCCTTCGCCCGGGCGGCCGAGGAAGCGGGCGATCCGGGCAAGGCCGGCGCGTTCTGGATGGAGGCCGGCGAGTTCGAAGCCGCCGCGCGCTGCTTCCGCGCCGCAGGCGAGCCGGTGAAGGCCGCTCTCGCCCTGGCGCGCCTGTACGAGGAGGCCGGCCGCTGGAGCCGGGCCGCCGCGGCCTGGCGCCTGGGCGGAGACCGCCGCAGCGCCGCCCGCTGCCGCGCCGAGCACCTGGAGCAGGCGGACCGGCCCGCTCCGGCCGCGGTCTACCGGGAATGGCTGGGAGAGGACGAGCGCGCCCTGGCCCTCTACGTGCGGGCCGGCCGCTGGATGGACGCGGCCCGTCTGGAGCCGGCCCGGCTGGACGAGCGCCGGCAAGTCCTGCCGAAGATCCGCGAGCTGATCGAGTCAGGTGGGCACGGCGAGGCGGAGCGCCTCCTCGCAACCCGCAAGGAAGCCCTTCGCCTTCCGAACGTCCCCGGTGCCCTTCTCCTGGGCGCGGAGCGGCTCGCCTGGCAGGAGCTCATCGAGCTGGAGCGGCTGGAGCACCGGAACACTGCCCTCAGCGCAGAGGCCGGACAAGCCTGGAGCCGCGCGGCCCGGCATTGGACGCTCGCCTGGGAGCCTCGCCGGGCCGAGCAGGCCTGCCGGAAGGGAGGCCGGACCGCCGCATGGCAGCCAGCCCCGGGCCCCGTCATCCATACGGAGGAGCCGGAAGGGCACCCGGATCCCGAGATCCTGCGCCGCCTGCTCGCGGAGGTGAACCTCGCCGCCGAAACCCGGGTCCTCGTCCGCCACCTGATGCGTGGCTGTCCGGACTGCTTCGCCGAAATCGAGCAGGCGAGCCAGCCGCCCACGCCGCCGCTAGACGACTACGACGCGGCCTTCGACCGGGTACACGACAAGATCGCCCGGGGCAAGATCCAGGGCCTCCCAATTGATATCCCTCCCCTGAAGGGCCTCCATGCCGAAGTCTTCGAGCACACCTACGTCCAGATGCTGCTCGCGATGCACGGCACCCGCCGGGCCACCGACCTCTCCCTCTGCGAGATCCTGCTGCGCCAGAGCCGTGAGCTTCAGGTCCGCGACCCCGTGCGGGCGCGCAGGGCCGCGGAGCTCGCGGCCCAGACGGCCGAACTGGTCCATGATGGCCTGTACGGCCCGCCGGTCGTGCAGGACATCCACGCCTGGAGCTGGGCCCAGCCGGACGACGAACGGATCTCCAAGGGGGAAGACAGGCTGATCGTGAACAGCGCCGACAAGATCCGGCAATTGCTGGCCTGGGAGCCCGATCCTCCGATGCGGGCGGGGTTGCTGGCGCTCCAGGCCTTCCTCATGGGCAGCCGCCGACGGATCGGCGAGGCAGTCCGAGCCTTCAACCGCGCGGCCTCCATCTATCGCCGGATTGGAGACCGGCACCACTTCGGCCGCGTCCTGCTGCAGAAGGGCATCCTCCTCGGCAGCTCCCAGAAGTACGCGATGGCCTTGCGCCTGATCCGCCGCAGCCTCGACCTCGTGGATCCGGCGCGCGAGCCGCGCCTGGTCGTCAACGCCGCCCACCACCTGATCTGGTTCCTGAGCCAGATGGGCCGGACCGCCGAGGCCGAAGCCTGCCTTCATGCCGCGCGGCGGCTCTACGAGCGCGCGGGTGACCGGCGGCACCTTGGCCGGCTCTTCTGGCTGGAAGGCAAGATCGCCGTGCGGCCGCGCGAGGCCGAGGCCGCACTGGTCGCCGCCCGCGACGCCCTCCACCGGGAGGGGCTCGGCCACGAGGCCGCCCTCGCCACCCTCGACCTCGGCGCGCTCTACGTGCGTGAACGCCGGGAAGTCGACGTGCGCCGCCAGCCCGAGCTGGTCTTCAGCCTCGCAAGCTCCGGCAGCGTGCTCCGCGATACCACCTTCCTGGTCGAAACCGCCGGCAGCCTCGCTCGGGAAGAACCGCCCGAGCCCCTCCTCGACGAGTTGTCGAGCTGGATGGAGCGCATGCACAGGGAGAACAACCCACCCGCCCTGGTCCCTAACGCATAGCCCGTATCGAATATCCATATCGTTTGTGTCCCTTCGGGGTTATAATCTAACCTCGTGCTCAGACGTACCGGCCCGGAGCGTTCCAAGGAACGCTTTCCGGTGCTCCTTCACCCGGACCTCTACCGGAGGCTCCGAGAGTGCGGAAAGATCGCGCGCTCCGCGGTTTGGAAGGCGCTTTCCCGCCTGCGGGAGGGGCTCTGGGGGGGCGGCACCCGCGTCAAGCGCCTGCGCGGAGTGAGCCGTCCGGTCTACGAGGCCCGCGTCGACTCCGGCGACCGCCTGCTGTTCACCATGGCGCGCGCCCCACTCCGGGACGAACCAGAGAGGAGCGCGCCTCATCTCCAGGTCTGGGACTGGGTCGAGCACGACGACGCCGAGCGCGTTGCCCGCCGCAACCGCTCCCCCGAAGCGGAGTTCCTGGAGCTGGAAACCGCCGAGCAGTTCGAGATCGACGAGCCGCCTCCCCATCCCGGAGCGACGTTCGCAGAGGTAGGCGACGAAACTTCCGAGCAGCTCCTCCAGTACCTGCTCCCTCCCGAGGAGCTGGACGTCGCCGCCGAAGAGTCCGCCATCAAGTGGTACCTGGTCGAGCCCGGCGCCCTGGCCGACGAAGAGGAGTTCCAGCGCCTCTTTGACCAGGGAGGCGACGAGCTGGAGCTGAAGCTCAGCCGCGAGCAGTACCGCATCCTCGCCTCCCCCGGCCCGCTTCTCATCGCAGGCAGCGCCGGCAGCGGCAAGACCGCGGTCTCAGTGCACCGCCTGGCCGCCGCGCCCTCCTCGGCCCTCTACCTCTCCTACAGCCCCGCCCTCGTCGAGCACGCCCGCCGCCTCTACTTCAACATTGCTACCGCTCGTGGAACGGCCGTTGGACGCGGCCCTGACTTCTTCACCTTCGCCGAGCTCTACCGGTCTCTGGCGAAGGCGCCCGAGGCGCCAGAGACCCCGGAAATGACCGAGCCGCTCTTCCGCGAATGGTTCCGCCGTTCGGGCCGGCCCCTCGATCCTGCCCTGGTCTGGGAGGAGCTGCGGAGCATCCTCAAGGGAGCCTGCCTCGCCCTGGACCGGCCCATGCTCCACGAGGCCGCCTATTACGAGCTGGGAAAAAAACGGGCGCCGCTCTTCGTGGACGAGCGGCCCGAGATCTGGCGCATCGCCCAGCGCTATCAGGAATGGCTCGGCGAGGAGGGGCGCTACGACCGCATCGACCTCTGCCGCCGCGCCTTTTCGGAAATCCGCCAGGGGCGCGGCCGGACCTGGGATGTGGTGGTCTGCGACGAGGTCCAGGACCTTACCGAGCTGGAAGTAGCCTTCGTGCTCGCGCTGTCGCGCCGGCCCGACCTCTCCGGCGTCCTCCTCACCGGCGACACGCAGCAGACCATCCAGCCGAGCGGCTTCCGCTGGGCCGAGGCCCGGCGCCTGGCCACCCGGATCGGACGCCGCAAGGAGGCGCCGCCGGTGCTCCGCCTGCGCCGCAACCTCCGTAGCGTCCGGCCGCTGGTGGAGCTGGCCAACGCCCTCCTCCTGCTGCGGCGCGAGGTTTTCGGCCGCACCGAGGAGGACGAGCCCGAGGAAGCTGCTGTCGAGGGGCCGGTCCCCATCGAGGTACCCTCTCCCGAGGAGGACGTGCTCGCCGCGATCGAAGGGTTTGGCCCGCGCTGCGCGGTGCTGACCCTCGACGATGCCGAGACCGAGCGCCTGCGGGAGAGGCTCGGCACGAGCCGGGTCTTCCACGTGCGCGACGCCAAGGGGCTGGAGTTCGAGAGCGTCGTGCTCTGGAAGCTCCTCGCGCCCGACCAGGATCTGATCCAACGCTTCCTGCGCGGTTCTGATGCCCGGATGGAACGGGAGCCCCGCTTCAAGCGCCTGCTCCAGTACCTCTACGTGGCGGTGACCCGCGCCCGCCGGCACTTGGCGGTATATGAGGGCCAGCGCGAAGGGCCGGAGCCCCATCCCTTCTGGGGGGATCAGCGCTTCCGCGCCCGGCTCGAGCGCGAAACGGTGGAGGCCCTGCCCCACCTGTTCCGCCCCACGGCATCGCCCTTGGAGTGGCAGCGGGAAGGGGATTACTTCCTCGAGCGCGGGCACTTCCGGCAGGCCGCCGAGTGCTACCGCCGCGCTGCCCGGCCCGAGCAGGAGGCCGAGGCCCTCGCGCGCGCCGACGAGGAGCGGGAGGACTGGATCGCCGCTCTCAGCCGCTGGGCCGGCCTTCGCCGAGCGGCGCGGCAGGCCCCGCTGCTCGATCGGCTGGGCCGGCTCTCCGAAGCCGCGGCCTCCTACCGGGAGGCCGGCCTGGAGCGGGAGGCGCGCGCCTGCGAGGCCCGCCTCCTCGAGAACCGCAAGGCCTGGAAGGAGGCGGCCGGGGCCTGGGAGGCGCTCGGCCGTCACGCGGACGCCGCCCGCTGCTGGGAGCGCGCTGCCGAGGGCAGCCGCGGTTTGGAGGCCGGCGATCACGAGGCCGCCGCCCGCTGCTTCCATGCCGCCGGCCAGCCGAAGAAAGCCGCTCTCGCCCTGGCGCGCCACCTGGAAGCCCTGGAGACCTGGAGCCGGGCCGCCGCGGCATACCGGATCGCCGGCAGGACCCAGAGCTCCAACCTCTGCCGCGCCCGGGCCCTGGAGGGAGCGGACCGGCCCGCCGCGGCCGCGGTCCGGCGCGAGCGCCTCGGCGAGGTCGAGCCGGCCGTCGCCCTCTACGCCCGGGCAGGCCGCTGGCTGGACGTAGCACGCCTGGAGCCGGCCCGGCCCGAGCCCCGCCGCCGCCTGCTGCCAAAGCTTCGGGAGCTGATCGAAGGAGGAGAGTGGGATCAAGCTGACCGGTTGCTGCGCGCCCGCCGCGAGGTGCTCCTCGATCAGCTCCCCGGGATCCCCTGGTTCCTCCTCACCCAGGGGGAGCGGCTCATCTGGGAAGAGCTGCGCGACCTGGAGAGGCTGGAGCACCGCTGGCGCGCCCTCCGCGCCGAGAGCGAGCGGGCCTGGAGCCGCGCTGCCCGCCACTGGTCGCTCGCCGAGGAGCCCGACCGCGCTGCCAAAGCGCTCGGGGACCGCCTCCGGAGAGCCTGGCCGCATCCGGTCCAAGAGACCCCTCCGGCCAGCCCGGAAGCCCCGTCCGCCCATCCGGAGCGCGAGGTCCTCCGCCGCCTGCTCCAGGGCACGATCCCCCAGGAAGAGGCCCGCGTCGCCATCCGCCACCTCCTGCAGGGTTGCGTCGCCTGCGCCCGCGAGATCGAGCGGCTCAAAAAGCCCTCGTCGCCGGTCAGCTACGACGAGGCGTTCAGCCGGATCCACACCAAGATCACCAGCGGCGGGCTGGAAGCGCTGCGGCGCAGCCCCCTGGGTCCATCGCCGTCCCCGTCGCACCTCTACGCGGAGCTGCTCGCCCACGAAGCGGTCGAGGGGCTGGTCCAGGTCCACAGCACGAGGCGCTACGCCAGCCTGGCACTCTGCGAGCTGCTGCTCCGCAAAAGCCGGGAGCTGGGCATCGACGATCCCGAGCGGGCGCGCAAGGCCGCGGACCTCGCGGTCCAGGTCGCCGAGCAGCTCGACCTCGACCTCTACGGCGCCCCCGTAGTGCAGGACGTGCGCGCCATGGCCTGGGCCTATCTCGCCGAGAGCCGCAGGGTGCAGTCTGAGGTGCAGCTCGCCGAGAGCTCCATGGGCAAGGCCGAGCGGCTGCTGGAGGAAGGGAGCGGCGATCCCCTGGCCCGCGCCGAGCTGCTGACGCTCAAGGCCTCCCTGGCAGGCTACTGCGGCCGGTTCGACGAGGCGATCCGCATCCTCAACCGGGCCTCCTCGATCTACCGCCGGCTGGACGAGCGCCATCTCTTCGGCCGCACCCTGCTCAAGAAGGGGACCCTCCTCGGCAACGCCGGCCAGCACGCGACCGCCCTGCGGCTGATCCGGCGCAGCATCGACCTCATTGATCCCCCGCGCGAGCCGCGCCTGATCGTCTGCGCCACCCACAACCTGATCTGGTTCCTCAACGAGAGCGGCCGCTCGGGCGAGGCCGACGCCTGCATCGGCGGCGCGCGCCGGCTTTACGAGCAGGCGGGAGACCGCCGCCATCTGAGCCGGCTGCGCTGGCTGGAGGGCAAGCTCGCATCCCGCCCCCGAGAGGCCGAAGGCGCGCTGCTCGCCGCCCGCGACGGGCTGGCGAGGGAGGGGCTCGTCTACGAGGCCGCGCTAGCGGCCATGGACCTAGCCGTGCTCTACGTCCACGAGCGCCGGGAGGCCGACATGCTCCGCCAGGCCGACCAGCTTTTCCCCCTCTTCCGCTCGGACGACATGTACCGCGAGACCGCCACGGCCCTGCAATCCTTCCAGCAGCAGACCAGGCCCGAGGACACGGCAAGGCTCATCGACGAGCTTTCCGGCTGGGTCGAGAGGGCTCGCACCGAGAAAAACCCGCCGGCTTTGGCGCTGCCGCTCTGAAGGACATAGGACCAAAGGGACGTAAAGGACCCAAAGGACTCCGGAAACGGACTTCCTTGTCCTTTAGGTCCCTTGAGTCCTTTATGTCCTTTTGGTCCTTCCTGCCTCACCTATAATCCCGCTTCGGCATGGCCGCCCAACTCTCTGACACGGATCTCCTCGCCCGCCTGGTCGCTTTCGACACGACCAGCCGGAACAGCAACCTCCCGCTGGCCGGCTTCCTCGCCGATTATCTCGACCGGCCCGGCATCCGCGTCGAGCGCAATCCCTCGGCCGATGGCACCAAGACCAACCTGATCGCCTGGATCGGCCCCGAAATTGATCCCAAGCAAGGGGGAGACCGCCGCGGCCTGGTCCTCTCCGGGCACATGGACACCGTCCCCGCCGAGGAAGCCGGCTGGCGCAGCGACCCTTTCATGCTGTCCGATGAGGGGGACCGCTGGGTCGCCCGCGGCTCCTGCGACATGAAGGGCTTCCTCGCCCTCGCCGCCAACCTCGCTGTGGAAATCGCCCGGAACCGCCGCGGCCTGATGCGCGCTCCCCTGGCCCTGGTCTTCACTTATGACGAGGAGGTCGGCACCCTGGGAGCCCGGCGCCTGACCGAGACCTTTCGCGGCACCTTTCCCCGGAGCGCCGTCATCGGCGAGCCCACCTCGCTACGGGTGGCACGTGTGCACAAGGGCCATCTCAAGATGCGGATCACACTCCACGGCAAGAGCGCCCACAGCGGCTATCCCCACTTGGGCGCCAACGCGATCGAGCCGGCCGGCCGGGTGATCGCGGCCCTCACCAGCCTGCGCCAGGAGCTTGAAGCCGAGGCCGCGGCCAACCGCGAGCTTTTCCCGGAGGTCCCCTTTGTGCCGCTGAATGTCGGAACCGTACACGGCGGCTCGGCCATCAACGTAGTGCCCGACCGCTGTGAGGTCGAAGTGGGCGTGCGACCGCTCCCCGGCGTCGAGTCCGAGGCACTGGCCGAGCGCATCCGCCGCGCCGCCCGCGAGGCCGCCGCCCCGTTCGAGCCCGACATGGAGATCCTCTCCGACAGCCCACCCATGCTCCTGGATGAAGCGTCGCCAATCCACCGGCACCTCTGCGCCCTCGTCGGCCAGAGGACAGGTTCCAGCGTCTCCTTTGCCACGGACGCCGGCTGGCTCCAGCGCCTGGGCATGGACTGCGTCATCTTCGGACCCGGCTCCATCGAGGTCGCCCACAAGCCGAACGAGCACCTCCCCAAAGACGAGTTCGCCGCCGCCCGCGGATTGCTGGATGCGACCGTCCGCCGCTTCTGTCAGGAGACGGCATGAGCGTGCTCGAAGCTGACTGGACCTGGACCGGCGAGCGCTTCGAGAGCGGTATTCAGGTCCGGATCGAGGAAGGCCGTATTGCTGAGCTGGGAACTTTCGGCTCGCCGGACCTCCGTCTGGAAAACCGTGCCCTCCTCCCGGGGATGATTTCCTCCCACTCGCATGCCTTCCAGCGCGGCCTGCGCGGACGGGGCGAACGCTTCCCCGCCGGCACCGGCAACTTCTGGACCTGGCGCGAGGCCATGTACGGCCTCGTGGACCGGCTCGAGCCGGACGAGTTCCAGGCCCTCTGCCGGCAAAACTTCCGGGAGATGCGCTCCGCGGGGATCACCTGCGTGGGCGAGTTCCACTACTTCCATCACGGGCCGGAGCTGGACGGCTGGGCCTTCGACGAGCGGGTGCTCCGCGCCGCGGCCGAGGCCGGCATCCGGATCGCGCTGCTGCAGTCCTACTACCGTACCGGCGCCATCGGTCAGCCACTGGAAGGGGGGCAACGGCGCTTCAGCACACCCTCGCCCCCGGCGTTCTGGGAACAGGTGGACCGGCTGGGAGCCCTCCTCGACCCCGCGACCCAGACCCTCGGCGCTTCGGTCCACAGCATCCGAGCCGCGGGGCTGGAGGATCTGCGCAGCATCTATGACGAGGCCCGGCGCCGCGACCTGGTCTTCCACATCCATGTGGAGGAGCAGCGCCGGGAGATCCAGGACGCGCTCGCCTATTACGGCCGCCGTCCCATGCAGCTCCTCCTGGAGACCCTGGGCACCGCGACCGATGTCACCGCCATTCACTGCACCCATACCGACGCCGAGGACATGGAGCGCTTCCTGGCTGGCGGCGGCACGGTCTGCCTCTGCCCTCTCACCGAAGGCAACCTCGGCGACGGCATCCCCGGAAAGATCATGTCGCCCTGCATTGGGACCGACTCGAACGCCAGGCTCTCCATGCTGGAAGAGATGCGCTGGCTCGAGTACGGGCAGCGGCTCGCCACCGAGAGCCGGGGTGTGCGCCGCGACCATGACGGCCAGGTGGCACGGGTCCTCTTCGAGGCCGCCACCGTGAACGGCGCGCAGGCCCTCGGAGTCGATGCCGGCCGTATCGCGCCCGGCTGCTGGGCGGATTTCGCCGCGATCGACCTGGGCGTCCCATCCCTCGCCGGCTGGGAGCCCGATACACTGCTGGATTCCCTCGTCTTCGGAACTGGAAACGAGGCGATCGCCGCCACCTGCGTGGGCGGCGCCTGGATGGAGTGCTAAATATGTGCGGACGCTACACCCTGAGCTCGAAAGGCGATGAGCTGGCCCTTCTGTTCGATCTGCGGGAAGTCCCTGAGCTTCCTTACCGATACAACATCGCGCCCACTCAAGAGACGGCGGTGGTGCGGGTCGAGCGGCCCGGCGAGCCCCGCCGGCTCGGCCTGCTGCGCTGGGGGCTGATCCCCTACTGGGCCAAGGAGGCGAGCATCGGCAACCGGATGATCAACGCCCGCGCCGAGAGCGTGGCCGAGAAGCCCTCCTACCGCTGGAGCTTCCGCAAGAAGCGCTGCCTCATCCCCGCCGACGGCTTCTACGAATGGAAGAAGGAAGGCAAGGCGAAGCAGCCCTACCTGATCCGGCGCAAGGACGGCCAGCCCTTCGCCTTTGCCGGTCTCTGGGACCGTTGGCAGGACCCCGAGCGCGGGCCGCTCGATACCTTTACCATCCTGACCACCGATGCCAACGAGCTGATCCGCCCCCTCCACGACCGCATGCCCGTCATCCTGGACCGCAAGGACTTCGACCTCTGGCTCGATCCGGCGTTCGAGGAGCGCGAGCGCCTGCAGCCGCTGCTCGCGCCGTTCGATCCGCAGCAGATGGAGACCTTCCCGGTGAGCCGCACGGTGAATAGCCCGGCCAATGACGTGGCCGAGTGCATCGCGCCGCTCGTGCAGGACTAGCTTGAAGAGAAGGGGAGGCGGCTTGCGCCGAAGCGAGAGCCGCTAAGCGAGTAGCCATGTTGGCTAGCTCTCGAGCCGCGGCTGCTTGCCGAGAAGCGAGAGCTGCTTGGGGTGGAGCGAGAGCCGCTACTTGAGTAGCCATGTTGGCTAGCTCTCTAGTTGAGGCTGCTTGCCGGGAAGCCAGAGCCGCTTGTGTCCTAGCGAGGGCCGCGTGTGCTCCAGCGGGAGCCGCGTGTGCTCTAGCTAGAGCATGTAGGCGGTGATAAAGAGGCCGACCATGGCGAAGACCACGGCGATCTTCCCCGCGGTCCCGACGATCATCCCGATCCAGGTACCAAACCCGACCTTGCCGGCCTGCTCCCAGTTGCGCCGCGACAGGTACTCGCCGAGCATCGCGCCCACGAACGGGCCGAGCAGCAGCCCGGGCAGGCTGAAGAAGAGCCCGACGATGGTGCCCACCGCCGCGCCGAAGATGGCCATCTTGCTGGCCCCCACCCGCTTCGCCCCCATCCCCGCCGCCGCGATCTCGATGACAAAGGTCAGGAGCATGAGCAGGAAGAGCAGCGTGAGCGTGAACCACCCCACCTTCTGGAAGTGGTCGATCCATGCCGCGATCAGCAGGCCGATGAAGATGAGCGGCGCTCCGGGCAGCGCGGGCAGGATCGTCCCCGCCAGGCCGGCGAGGATGAGCGCGATGGCGACGACCCAGAGCAACGTCATGCAGCCTCCTCCTTTTTCGGCCCCCATCGCTTCCACGCCTTGCGCAGCAGCAGGAGGGGGATGAGGATCACGAGCGCGACCGGCAGGGCCACGACGACCAGGAAGATGACAAGGTCCACCAACCCCTGGAGGAACCCTACCAGAACGCCGAAGGCATTGCGGACCGTCTCGTTCGGGCGCCAGCCCCCGGCCGTGATCGGCTTCCCCGCCGCGTCCGGCTCCAGGGTGAGCTGGATCGTCGACAGGCCGACCTGGTCCTGCAGAGCGTTGAGCTGCCCCTGGATCTGCTCGATCTGGGTGCGGACCCCCGTCAGCTCGCGGTAGATCTCCATCACCTCTCCGACTTTGCGCGAGCGCTCCCGCGACTCGGCCAGCAGCTCGTGGAGCTCCGTTTCGGTAGCCTGGAGCGACCGCATCCTGGCTGCCAGGTCCACGTACTGGTCGGTGACGTCCTCGGTGGAGATCTGCTCCCGCTCGACCCGGAGCGCGATCGCGCGGATCTCCTCGCGCGCCCGGTCGAGCCGCTCCGCGGGTACCCGCAGCGTCATCTGGTAGTGCAGGACGCCCTCGCTCCGGCCGGCGTTCAGGTCCGACAGGAAACCGCCGAGGGAGGCCGCGAGCTGCTGAAGCCGCTGGGCCGCGGCCTCCGTATCCTTCACCACGAGGTGGACGTCGAGCTTGCGGATCAGCTTCCGGCTCCGGGTGGCGGCCGGCACGGCCTCGCCAGCCGGAGCACCGTCCAGGGACCGGGCTGCCGCTGGGGCCTCGGCCTCCATCGCCATCTCCCTCTTCTGGCTGCAACCGCCGGCCAGCGCCAACAGCAGCACGAAGACGAGCCATGGACTCTTCATCAGGTCTCCTTGGGAACGGACGCCGCTTCGATCGTCCTCAGGATGGACCGGTACGCCCGGTAGTCCAGGAAGAAGGCAAGCACCATGGCAGGAACCGCGATCAGGACCAGGAGGTACTCCGGCAGGGTCTGCAAGTACCTTCGCAGACCCGACAGGAACGGCGTCATCTCCGCCGGCTCCATCGCGCCCAGTATCTCCACTAGCAAGAGCGAAGCGGCCGCCGCACCTACCAATAGACCCGCGAGGGTGGCGAGGAGATAACCAAGGAAGAGAAGACGGTGATATTGCCGGAGGCCCGCTTCCCCTTCCGGGGTCTCGCGCAGGATCGTGCGGAGGTTGGCGTGGGCGGTGCCGATCCGGTTGAAGGCGCGGCGCGGCTCTCCACCGCCGACCGTGATCCGCGCCTTGGTCAAACCCAGGTAGGAACGCTTGTCCAGCATCAGCGCAGCTTGCGGTCGAAGAAGTCGGTGGCGGCCCGGAAGGCCTCCAGCCAGCTCGAATGAAGGAGGAAGCTGTGGACCTCGTCCGGGAACACCAGCACCTCCACGTCCACCTTCCTCTTGCGCAGCTCCTCGGCCAGCTCCACCGTCTCCGCGAAGCCGACGTTGCGGTCGTCATCGCCGTGGATCAGCAGCACCGGCGAGCGCCAGCCGTCGAGCCAGGCCATGGGCGAGGACTCGAAGGCGAGCCGTTTCTGGTCCGGCGTCGGGTCATAGTCGGGGATGAAGTTGCGGATGCCCACGTTCCAGTCATGGACGCCGTGCACATCCACGCCGGCTTTGAACAGGTGCGAGGCCCTGGCGAGGCCGAGCGCGGTGAGATAGCCGCCGTAGGAGCCTCCCCAGAGTCCGATGCGGTCGGGATCGACATCCGGCCGACTGCGCAGGTAGAGGCCGGCGCCAAGCACGTCGTTGAATTCGCTGGCCCCGGAGGCCCCGATGTTCTGCGCCTCGCGGAACTCCATCCCGTATCCGATACCGGCCCGGAAGTTGATGGACAGCACCACGTAGCCGCGGCTCGCCAGGTACTGGTTCATGCCATAGGCCTTGTTGTAGTACGGGCTGTGATGCCAGCCGAGGAGCATCTGCCTGTGCGAGCCGCCGTGCAGGAAGATCACCGCCGGCCGCCGCTCGCCCTGCTTCATCCCCGGGGGCCTGAAGAGCTGCGCGTGGATACGCATCCCATCTGCCGCGGAGTAGATCACCGGCTCGGGCACGACCAACCGGTCCTCGGGGAAGTCGGCCGGAACCGAAGAGAGGTCGCTAGCTTCCTGAGAACCAATGCGGACGACAGCCCGCGCCGGGCTGCGCGCTCCGGCCTGGATGTAAGCCAAGGCCTTGCCGTCGTGGGTCAAGGCCGGCATCCATTCGAGCCCCTCTCCGCGGGTGATCGCCGCCGGACGGCCGCCAGCCACGGGCACCCGCCAGAGGTGGCGGCGGTTGATGTCGTCCTGGTTGGAGCTGAAGATCAGCTCGCGCCGGTCCGGGCTCAGGATGACGTTCTCGACTTCGAACTCGCCGGGAGTAAGGAGGGCCGCTTCCCCTCCCGCCACGGGCACGGAGTACAGATGGAGCCAGCCGTCCCCCTCCCAGGGGAAGGCGATGCGGTCGTTGGCGCCCCAGAAGAGGGCGTTGGGCGCTTCGATTTCATGAAAGGCGCTCCCCGCCCCTTCGCGGGCGCGCCAGATCGTGGCCGCCCGGCCGGTAGCCGCGTCCGCCACCAGGATTGACCATGGCTGAGTCTCGCGGTTCGGCCGGAAGAGCGGGAAGACTTTGCGGGCCGGCGCGCGGATGAAGGCGACGCGGGTGCCATCAGGCGACCAGACGGGCTCCATGTCCTCGTCCACGCCGGGCGCGAGCCAGCGGACGTTTTTCGCGGCCATGTCGTAGATGCCGACGAAGTTGTGATTGCCGCGGTTGCTGACGAAGGCGAGCCTGGAGCCGTCCGGAGACCAGCGAAGCGAGCCGGAGCCGCCGCGGATCTGGATGATGACCGTGGGTTCCTTGCCGGCATCGAGCGGCGCCCACAGCACCTGCCCCTTGCGGGTGAAAGCGAAGCCATCCCCTCGGGGCGAGGGCGCGGGGTTGCTCCCCGGGCCGACGCGCACGGGCTCGGCGATTCCGGCGCTATCGATTGAAACTCGCCAGACCACCTGCTCGGCGCCCGCCGGATCGCTCGCCGGGTTGGGCGACTCTCCCTGCCGGTTGGCCGCTCCGCCGCGGACGTAGAAGAGGATCTTGCCGTCCGGCGTCCATTCGAGGCTACCGACGCCCTGGCCATCATCCTTGTCGTACCGGGTGAGCTGCCTTCCCCGGTAGTCGGGGGGCTCGGCCATCCAGATGTTGCGCACGCCGCGTTCGTTCTGGACCCAGGCCAGCCGGCCTCCCCCCGGCGAGGCCAGGATCTCCGAGGGGAACGGCGCGCTGAGGATGGACTCCAGGGTGACAGGCTTCTGGGCTGCCGCGGGCAGCACGCACAGGAGGGCCAGAACGACCCCGAGACGGAGGCTCGGCTGGTATCTGCTCATGACCGGCGGATTGTAGCAGCGGCCCCTCCTACGGAGCCTCGAATCGCAGCCCGGGGTCGTGACGCGCCCGGCGGAGGTAGGTCGCCACGCCCGTTACAACCTCCAGGCTCGCCCGTTCGGTCTCGATGGCCTGCTTGAGGAAGGTCAGCGCGGCGAGCGCCTCGCGATGAACCTGAAGCGAGGAGAAGATCGGCAGCATCTCCTGCGCGAGCCGCTTGAGGTCCTGGGTCCTCCCCTGCGCCGCATAGAGAGTGGCGATCTCCAGCGAGACAAGGGCAGTGTCGTAAGGGACCCCTTCCTCGACAAAGCCGTCTCGAGCGGCGATGAAGAGCGACTCGGCCAAGCGCGGCTGGCCGAGCCCGTTTGCGATCTTTCCGCGAACCCACTTGCGCCGGTTCTGGACCCAGGCATCCGGGAAATCTCGGTAGAGCGGCCGGGTCTCGCGGTAGAGGCCCTGAGCCTCCAGGAAGCGGCCCGCGCTCGACAGATAGTCGATCAGATTGTGACGGGCGCACAGGAGAAGCCTCGGCTCCTTCTCGGAGTCGATCAACTCCAGCGCTCGATGCAGCAGCGGAATGCCTGCTTCAGGCTGTCCAGCGTAGTGATAGACCACGGACATGTTGACGAGAGACCTGCCGGCGCGATGGCGATGCCCATGCTGGATAAAGATGGAAACCGCCCGCCGCAGGAGCTTCACGGCCTCTTCGAACTGGCGCTGCGCCCTCCGATGCGAAGCTTTCAGGTCGAGGAAGATGGCACGCTCGACCGACTCCTGGGTTCCTTTCCGGAGGTGTGCGTCAGCCTTCTCGAATGCCTCCTCCGCGCCTCGGAGATCCGAGCGGACCCGGCGGGCGTTCCCGATGTGTGCCCAGGCGCGCCCCCGATAGTCCTCAATCAGCCGGGCGTCATAAACATGGGGGTCGAGCTGCTCTGAAAGGCGCAGGGCCAGCAAGCCCAGTTCCTCGGCATACCCGGAGTCCCGGACTGCAAGCTCGAGCGACCGCTCGACCAACAGCTCGAACAACCCCCAGGTGCGGAAGCGCGGATCATTGCGGACGATAAAGCTCCGCTGAGTGATGGCGTAAGCGATCAACTCGACGAAAAGGGCGGGGGCTTGAGCCCGCTCGCGCGCAAGGGCGCGGCTGTGCGCATCTACCTCGGGCATGCTCTGGTCCATCGCTTCCGCGTACGGATCGAGCGCCCAGCCCATCCCCTTCGTGGAGTGATTGCGCTCTCGCAGCTCTTGCATACGGCGGCGGCAACCTTCACAGCGGATCAGATGATCCAGGAGCTCGTCCTGCTCGGGCCCCAGAGACAACAGCAGTTCCTCCAGCGTCATGTCATTGGGATGGATCTTCAAATTGCCCTCTCCTCTCTCGAACCAGCCAAGGTCGTTTCCATCCATCACGATCGGAAATCATCTCCACAATATTAGTTGCCGCTGGGGGGGTAAAAAAGGACAAACTTCGCGAAGAAAAAGCAGGGCGCCGAGATCCGGCGCCCAAGGACTGCGCTACCGTCAGCCGTTGGGGTCCATCGAGCTCCCCTCGTCTATGGTCGATGCAGGCAAGGAGTTGTTCCCTGGATCTCCATTTGGATCCATTGAGCTTCCTTCCATATCCCAGACCGATGTCACCTCCGGAGAGAGCAGCGTTCCGATCCAGCTCAACATCCGGCTGACCAGGCTGCTCCCGGGAGCCTCACCCAATGGCAGTGCCTGGGCCGCGGAAGCCGAAACGAGGACGAAAAGCAGGGCGAAGGCGATCGAGCGGACGTTTCGAGACATAACAGTCCTCCTTCTGACGAGCCTCTTCCGCGGCCACCGCGGCAACGGAGGGCGGTCCTCTAGAGAGTGGCACTTTTGCCCCCAAAGCGTGCCGCCAAATAAAATTTGGCCGGCAAAGTGCTCACATCACCGGTCGTCTCGTAAATGAAAGACAGAACTTCGTAAGGGCAGGCTTCACCTTACCCGGAAAAAGGCTCGTGCTCTAGATTCAGCACGATTTCTCTTATGGAGGGCTGAAAAGCAGCTCGGTTACGGCTGCGAGGGCTTCGGGCTTTCGGGCGGCTGCATCGTGAAGCCGAGCTGACGGTAGAGCTCCGTCTGGTCGTTGATGATCCAGGCCTCACGGATCTTGCCGTCGGCGACGCGGAAGAGGGTCATGCCCGTGATCTCGACCTTCTGCGAGGGGATCCCTTCCTCTTCTTTCGTGGCCGCCCGCACCGTGTAGCGCGCCACCACCTTGTCGCCCTCGGCGACCAGCTCGTCGATCTGGTACTGGACCGTGGGGAAAAGCGCGCGGATGCGGCCCTGGGCGGCACGGATGATGTCCGGGCCGGTCTCGCTGCCGAGCGCGCCAGGGGTGCTGTCCTTGAAATCCGCCCCGAGCATCTCGTCGAGCTTCTCCATCTTGTTGGCCGACAGGATCTCTTCAATGTAACGCCGGACCAGGGCCTTGTTGGCCTGGAGAGGGTCCGGAGCAGGGGCCGGGGGCTGAGGGACCTGGGCGGCGGCGGCGGCAGCCAGCAGGAACAGGAGTGGCAGGATCTTCCTCATGACTTCAATCTACCTCACCAGGGCTCGTAGCATCTCCGCCCGTCGCAGCAGCTTTCCTCATCGGCGACACGGCTGTCCGGCCCAAGGCAGGTCATCGTGTGGCTGCACCAGTACATGCCGTCGCGGGTGTTCGGGATCGATGGATCGGGCTCCGCGTCGATGAACATCCCCTTCCAGCGCAGCCGGCTGCAACAGCCGCCGTTCTTCTTCCAAGCCACGACGGCGGTATTGGCCTCCATCAGGCCCCCATCCCCACAGCGGCGAGCAGGGCCCTCTGGACCGCCACCCGCGCGAGCTGGACCTTGTACCGGTTCCGCGACAGCGGCTTCGCCCCCTGGACCGCCGCCTCGCCGGCCTTCTGCGCCAGCGCCCGATCGAGCACCTGGCCCTGGAGGACCGCTTCCGCCTCCTTGGAGGTCCAGGGGATCGGCGCCACCTGTCCAAGCACCACCCGCGCTTTTGTCACCAGTCGACCGTCCATCTCCAGCGTCACGGCGGCGGTGGCCAGCGACCAGTCCAGGGCCTCACGCTGCCGCACCTCGTAGCTGGCCAGCTTCCGTCCCGCGACCGGCGCCACCGTGATCGAGGTCACGATCTCGCCGGGGCGGAGGTCGTGCTCGCGCTCCCCTGGGCTCTGGGGTACGTGGTAGAAGCTTTCCAGATCCACCTGCCGCTCCCCATTCAGGCCGGCGATCGTCACCTGGGTGCCGAGAGCCACCAGCAGCGGCGCGATCGTGGACGGTGAGACAAAGGCCGCACCCTCGTTGCCGAAGATGGAATGGTAGCGGTTGTCGCCCTCGATCACCATGGACTTGCCGTTCAGCATGGGGAGAAGGCCGAAGCCATTGCGGAAATACCAGCAGCGCGGCCTCTGGCAGAGATTTCCCCCTATCGTGGCGACATTACGGATCTGGGGACCGGCCACGCGCCCGGCGGCATCGGCGAGCGCTCCGTAGTCGAATCGGAGCGTGGGGTCCGCGGCCAGCTCGTCGATCGTGACCAGTGCGCCGATCTTCAGGCCGGCCTTGGAATCGAACCGGATGCCACGCAAGTCACGCGGCTCGAGGATATCCTTGAGGTTGACCAAGCGGCCGGGCGTCTCGACCGCGTCCTTCATGAGGGCCAGGAGATCGCTGCCGCCGGCCAGGGCCATGCTCCCTGGGGAGGCGAGGAGGCTCACGGCCTGCCCTAGCATCGTGGGGCTGGCGTACTCAAACGGGCGCATCAGGCGGTCTTCCTTGCTTCCAAGGCGTCCAAGACCCGCTGAGGAGTCAATGGGAGAAAAGGGACGCGCACGCCGACGGCGTTGGCCACGGCATTGGCGATGGCCGCTCCGGGGGAGATCACCGGCGGCTCGCCCAGGCCGATGACTCCGCGCTCGTCGTAGCCCGGCCCGGTCATCATGTGCACCACCAGCTCGCCGATATCGCCGATATCGCCGATGCCCGCCAGCCGGTAGGACTCGAAGTCCACGTTGAGCATCTGCCCGGTCAACGGGTCGATCACCTTTTCCTCGTACAGGGCGTAGGAGATGCCCATGATGAGCGCGCCGTAGACCTGGCTCTCCGCCGTCTTCAAGTCGATGATGAGGCCGCAGTCCTGGACCGCCACCATCTTCTCGATCTTGACGACTCCGGTCTCCACGTCCACTGTCACCGCGGCCATCTGGACGCCGCCGGCGCCGCTGTTGGTCAGCTCCGGCTCCCCCTGGGCTCCGGGATTGGCACCGGCCGCGGTCAGGGAGTTCGTGCCGAGCACCTGCCGCCAGGTCAGCGAGCGTTCCGGCTCGCCCTGGACGCGGATCTTGCCGTCCGCGGCTTCGAGCTTGTCGGGAGTAGTGCCCAGGGCAGACGCTGCCTTCGCGAAAGCCTGCCCAAGTACGTTCATGGCCGCCCGCCGGGTGGACGAGCTGATGCCGCCGACCGTGGAGCTCCCGCCCGATCCGCCGGAGGTGGGATAGCGGCTGTCGCCCAAACGGACCGTGATCGCCTCCAGGGGGAGACCGAGGCTTTCGGCCGCGACGATGGCAATCACGGTGCGGGTGCCGGTGCCGAGATCCTGGCTGGAGATCTTGGCCTCGGCCGTGCCGTCGGGGTGCATGGTGACCTCGCAATTGCTCCGGTGCCCACGCCCTCCCCAGGTATGGAGCGAGAGACCGAGACCGCGCTTGACCGGCCCCTTCCCGGTGTCCCCCGATGCTCCCCTCTGGTGCCAGCGTCCGCGCCAGCCCATGAGCCGCTCGGCAATCTCCAATTCCTCGACGAAGACCTTGGAAAGATTGCCGAGAATCCCTTGATTCTTCAGGATCAGGTCGAGCGGGCTCATGCGCAGCTCGGCCGCCAGGTCTTCCAGGGCCGAGAGGGTCAGGAAGCAGGCCTGGGGATGGTTGGGCGCGCGCCAGGCGCGGGAGCTGGCCGTGTTCGTGGGCACCGAGATGTGCTGATGCCGCCGGTTGGGGATCTGGAAGACGTACGGGAGCGGCGGGTTGCCCGAGCCGCCGAGGCCACCCGAGCCCCAGGACTTGGAGCGCCAGGAGGTGAGCGTGCCATCGGCCGTGGCGCCCACCTCGATCTCGGCGTAGGCCGAGGGGCGGTCGCCCGCGACCGTCAGCTCGGCATCGCGCTCCAGCATGAGCTTGACCGGCGCGCCGGTCTTGCGCGCCAGCTCGGCGCAAACGATCCCCCAGCGGTCGACGCTGAATTTGCTCCCGAAACCGCCGCCCATGTATTCGGTGATGACCCGCACGTTCGCAGGCGGGATCTTGAGCCCTTCAGCGAATTGGGCAGCCACGGCGGAGACCGCCTGGGTCGAGCACCAGGCCGTGAGCTGGCCGCCGTCCCACCGGCAGATCTGTCCGTGGGCCTCCAGGCAGTTGTGGGCGATCACCGGCATGCCGTAGGTGCCCTTTATCTTCTTTGGAGCCGAACTCATGGAGCCGTCGGGATCGCCTGCAAGCTCCTCTTCGCCGGGCTTGGCCTGGGGGGCACCAGCCAGGTTTGCCTCGGAGACGAAATGGGGCAGCACCTCGTACTCGACCCTGACCGCCCGCACGGCGTCCCCTGCGATCTCCTCGCTGATGGCGGCGATGGCCACGATCTCGTCGAGCGCCCATTGGACCTCAGCCCCCTCTCCCTGGACGAGGTGGATGGCCTTGACGCCGGGCATGGCCTGGGCGGCCGAGGTGTCGAGGCGGGTGATGCGGGCATGGGCGTGCGGGCAGCGCACGAAGCGCGCGTAGAGCATGCCGGGAAAGCGCAGGTCGTGGGTGTACTTGGCAAAGCCAGTGGCCTTGGCCGGGCCATCCAGGCGCGAGATGCGCTGGCCGATCAGGCGGGGCTTCTTGGGCCAAGAGACGTCAACCATCCGCCGGCTCCTTCTTCCTTCTCCGCCGCGGCCCGGTTTCCTCGGCATCAGCGGTATCGGCGGCATGAAGCACCGCCTTGCGCATGCCCGCGTAAGTGCCACAGCGGCAGAAGTTACCGGACAGACCCTGGTGGACCTCGTCGAGGTTCGGGTGAGGGTTCCGGTCGAGCAGGGCCTTGGCGGCCATGACAAAGCCGGGGGTGCAGAAGCCGCACTGCTGGGCGTCATGCTCGACAAAGGCGGCCTGAAGCGGATGGAGCTTGTCCGGCCGGCCGAGCGCCTCGACGGTCTGAATGGGCCGGTTCTGAGCCTCGATGGCGAGCACGGAGCAGGCGTAGACAGCCTTGCCATCCAGGAGGACGGTGCAGGAGCCGCAGGTGCCGCGGTCGCAGACCTTCTTGGCGCCGGTGAGGTCGAAGTGGTCGCGAAGGGCGTCGAGCAGGGTGACACGGGGTTCGAGAGTGGCCTGGCGGGTGTCGCCGTTGACGCGGAAAGTCATCGGCAGCGCGCCGGGCCCGGCGATCCCGACGCCTGCCTGGCTCTTGGGAGCGGCTTCCAACTCCACGCTCCCGCCGAGAATGCCGGTGCCGAGGGCACCGGCTGCCGCGCTGCCACGCAGAAAGTCGCGCCGGGAAAGGCCGCCGGGCTTGCCGTTCTTGACCAATCGCCCCCTCCTATAGATACCGGCCCATAAAGTACCACCGGAGAGGAGCGGACGGCGTTACGCAGATGGGGAAGGGAGATCAGGCGAGCGGGATGTCCGTGCGAGGGAAGTCATTGCCGGTGCAGAGCAGCGGCTCTCCGGCGATCTTGGCGACGGCGTAGGCCAGACAATCGCCAAAGTTGAGAGCCGCCGGATGACGGCCTTTGCCGAACTTCCTGTGGGCTTCGCGCGCCTCCATCCAGTGCGCTTCTTCGAAAGGCATCACTGAAACGGAGAGATCGCGGAGGAATGCCCCGAGATCCTGCAGTGCCTCCAAGCCATGGCGTCCCGCCAGCACAATGGCCGTTTCGACGAGAGTCGGAGCCCCGACTCCCGCGGGAGATGACTTGAGCTTGACCTTCAGGGATTCAGCGTGGGGCTCGGCCAGGAGAATGGCCAGAATGGCGGAGGAATCGAGGATCACACACCCTCCGGCCCGTAACCAAGGATCTCTTCCCTCTCCTCCTTGGAGATCCCCTTGCCCCTCAGCTCAGCCGGAATCCTGGGCCAGACCTCCGCCTCAAGGTACTTCCAGAAGCGGTCCACTCGTTCCGCCCTTTCGGAGGGTGACGGCTCGAGACGTGGCGCCAGCCGCAGCTTCCTCTCCTTCAGAGCATTGCGAACGGCTTCGGCTTCCGTCTCCCCGGTCAGCTCCGCAACTTCCGCTGCAAGCCGTTCCGTCTCCGGGTTCTTGATCGTCATGGCCATGAGGAGATTCTGGTTGCCTCCCGAGACAAAGTCAACCTCGGAACTGGCGACGAAGAAGCCGCCGCCCGTCTCCGGCCTCGCACAGGCGGGGGAGACGGGCGGGGCGAGGGGGGAGGGCCTACCTCACCAGCCGCACTTCTGGCCCTTGTTCTGCTGGTCGAGCCAGGTCTTCAAGGGGGCAAAGTAGTCGATGATCGCCGTGGCGTCCATGCGGTCCTGGCCGGTGACGACCTTGAGGGCCTCGGGCCAGGGACGGCTCTGCCCCATGGCGAGCATGGTGCGCAGGCGCTTGCCGGCCTCGGCGTTGCCGTAGATCGAGCAGCGGTGCAGCGGACCCTTGTTCCCCGCCGCCTGGCAGAGGCCGCGGTGAAGCTGGTACTGCAGGATGTGCGCGAGGAAGTAGCGCGTGTATGGGGTGTTGCCCGGCACGTGGTACTTGGCACCCGCGTCGAAATCCTTCTCGCTGCGCGCCACCGGCGCCATCACGCCCTGGTACTTCTCGCGCAGCTCCCACCAGCCCTTGTTGTACTCGTCCGGGCCATACTCGCCCGAGAACACCTTCCAGCGCCACTGATCGACCAGCAGGCCGAACGGGAGGAAGGACACCTTCTCCAGAGCCGACTTCATCAGCAGCCCCATGTCCTTGGAGGTGTCGGGCACCTGCTCGATCATCCCGATCTCCTTCAGGTACTCGGGCGTGATCGACAGCGCGATGGTGTCGCCCACGGCCTCGTGGAAGCCGTCGTTGGCGCTGTCCTGGTAGAGGAACGGCTGCTGGTTGTAGGCGCGCTGGTAGAAGTTGTGGCCAAGCTCGTGGTGGATGGTCGTGAAGTCCTCGGACTCGGGCTCGATGCACATCTTGATGCGCAGGTCGTCCTTGTAGTCGACGCTCCAGGCGCTGGCATGGCAGACCACGTCGCGGTCGGCAGGCTTGGTGAACAGCGAGCGCTCCCAGAAGGTCGCGGGCAGCGCCTCGAAGCCGAGCGAGGTGAAGAAGCGCTCGCCGAAGCGGACCATCTCCTGCGCGTCGGGCTTGCGCTCCTTGAGGATCTTGTTCAGGTCATAGCCCGGATCGGCCTGTGGCGGAGCCACCAGCGAGTAGATGTTGGACCAGTCCTGCGCCCACATGTTGCCCAGGAGGTGGGCCGGGATCGGCTTGCCGGGCGGCACGACCTGGTCGCCGTACTCCTTGTTCAGGCGCGCCCGCACGTAGCAGTGCAGCGAGTCATAGAGCGGCTTGACCTGCCCCCAGAGGCGGTCGAGCTCGGCCGCGAACGCGTCCGGGTCCATGTCGTACTTGGAGCGCCAGAGCGCGCCGGTATCCTTGTAGCCAAGCTCCTTGGCGCCCTCGTTGGCGATCTCGACCAGGCGCTGGTACTCGTCGCGCATCGGCGGCGAGATGCTGTGCCAGCCGGCCCAGGCGTCGAGCTGCACCTTGGGGTCGCGGTTCTCGGCCAGGGTGTTCTCCAGCTCCGTGAGGTCCTTGCAGTCATCCCCCTTGGCGCCCTGCGGACAATATTTGCCGGAGCCGTACTGGCTCTCCAGGGAGGCGGCCAGGCGGGTCAGCTCGCCCGTCTTCTTGGGATCGGACGGCGCCGGCAGGGTCAGGCCCCGCTTGAGCAGGTCGATCTGCCGCCGCAGATCCTCGGGCAGCTTCACCTTGTCAAACCGCGTGGCCCGCTGGGCGTAGTCCACGGCCGCGGTGAGCAGCACCTCATTGCGCTGGGCGGAGAGCATCTCGGTGTCGAAGGTGATGTAGGTGGACTGCACCCACTGGGCTCTCTGGGCCTCGATGCCGAGGTCGAGGAGGCGGGCACTGGCCTCTTCGACGAGCTTGCGCGCGTCGGCCTCAGTGACTCCCTGGGTCCCCTGAGCGGACGAGGGAGTACCGGTCAGGATCAGAAAGGCGCTCGCCGCAAGAATGGGCAGGCGGCGTAAAAACCAGGATTTCATAGGATTCCTCCAAAGTTTCTAGCGTCAGTCCGCAAGCACTTCCGCCATGCGCCTGAGCCCCTCCTCGAGGGTCGCACGCGAGCAGGCGAAGGAGATGCGGATGTGGTCGTCCGCGCCGAAAGCGGCACCGGGCACGACCGCCACGTTGGCTTTTTCGAGCAGGAGCTCGGTGAATGCGACTGATCCCTGGCGGCCGGGCCGGAAGGCGTCCGCCACCCGCGGGAAGGCGTAGAAGGCGCCGTCGGGCGGCCGGCAGTCGAACCCGGGCAGCTGGTTGAGGCGCGGGATCAGGAGGTCGCGCCGGGCCTGGTATTCGGCGATCATCCCCTGCACCGCGGGCTCGGCGCTGCGCAGCGCCTCCAGGGCACCGACCATGGCGAAGGAGGTCGGGTTCGAGGTGGCATGGCTCTGGATCGTCTCGACCGCCTTGACGACCGGCGGCGGCCCGAGCAGGTAGCCGATGCGCCAGCCGGTCATGGCGTAGGTCTTCGAGAACGAGCCCACCAGCACGACCGTGTCCGGGAACTCGCTTGCCAGCTCGGCGGCGCTGGCGTGGCGGACGCCGTCGTAGACGAAACGTTCGTAGGTCTCGTCCGAGATGACCAGCAGGCCGCGCTCGGCGGCCAATTCGACGATCTTCCGCAGGTCTTCCGCCGAGACGACTCCGCCCGTGGGGTTGCAGGGGGAGTTGAGGAGGATGGCGCGGGTGCGGCCGGTGACCGCCTCCAGGACCGCGTCCGCGTGGATGCGGAAGCCGTCGCTCCCGAAGGTGGGGACCTCGACCGGCCGCGCTCCGGCGAAGCGGATCTGCTCCGGCAGGCTGACCCAGGCGGGCGAGGGGAGGATCACCTCCTGCCCCTCCTCGAACACGGCCAGGGCAAGCTCGAAGAGCGCGGCCTTGCCGCCCACGGTGATCACGGACTGCGAGGCGCTCCAGGGCGAGCCGCAGCGGGCCTGGTAGTTCTCGGCCACCGCCATGCGCAGCTCGGGGGTGCCACTCCCCTGGGTATAACGGGTGAAGCCCGCGTGCAGGGCACGGCAGGTGGCATCCACCGCACTGGGCGGGGAGTCAAAATCGGGCTCGCCGGCGCCGAAGTCGACGACCGGGACCCCGCGCGCCTTCAGCTCCAAAGCGCGCTTGGAGACCTTCAGGGTGGCGGATTCACCAATGGAGGAAACTCGCGTGGAGAGCTTCACGGGCCGGGATGGTATCAATTATTCGGCCAGCGGGCCCAGATGGAGCAGAGCGCCGAGACGTCCGCGGACTCCAGGGACCGGTTCGCGCCGGCGTAGACCGGACCCATCACCGCGCCCGCCTGCGGATCGGCCTCCGGATCGACATGCCCGAGGCCGAGCGAATGGCCGATCTCGTGCAGAGCGACTGATTCGACGTCGAAGCCGCCTGTTGTGCCATCCTCCCAGGTGAAGGCATCGTTGTAGTAGATCTCGCTGGTCGCGACGTCGAGGTAGCCGTTGCCGTCGACATCGGTGGGCACGCCGTCCGCGCCGACGTAGATGAAGGTCACGGAGATGGCCAGCGCCGTCTCGCCGCTGCCCGGTCCGCCGACGACGTCGAAGAAGTCCGGCGGCATCCACCCGGCGTGCACGATGCCGCCGAGGCGGTGGTCGCCGAGCCCGCCATAGCCGAGGAGGCCGTCGAACAGGTCGGCGTCCGCCCCGCTGTCGGTCCGCTTGAGCACGGGCGTCTTCCTCATGCACTTCCTGGAGGCCCAGGTCGCCGTGGCACGGTCGATGGCCTGCTCCCAATCGAGGCTGGCGAGGCCGGTCCGGTCCACCAGATACGACAGCTTCCTGCCGTCCGCGTTCCGGCGGGAATCGTTGGCCACCCAGCGGAACGGCTGGCCGTGGATCCGGCCGCCGGAGGCCCCCATGTCCTTATCCTCCTTATCCTCCTTCTTCAGGAACTCGACCTGCTCGATCCGGATGTCCATCCAAAGAGCCTTGAGCTCCTTGTTGAGGTCTTGCATCGTCTCGATGGTGTACGGGTCGCCGTCTTGGGCGAGGAGCGCGGAGGGTGCAAGGACCATGGCGGCGACAGCCACGGCGCCAAGGCTGAGCACTGCTTTCATGTCCATCCCATCTCTCCTTTCAAGTTCCCGATATCCATCAGATCACACGGTCTACAAGGCCCAACCGTATAAGAGTGCAGCGAGAACGGGAAAACAAGACTTCGCGTTCCCCGGTTGCTCTAAACCAGCATGCTATCCTGACACCGTGGCCAGCTCCCCACTGTTTTCGACAGCAGGAGCCCCGCACGAGGAACAGAGATGACGACAGATCCGTCCCCCCGCGTCCGACCTTCCCGCCTCACGGCAACCCTCTCTGTCGTGGCCATCGCCGCGTTTATATTTGCAATCTCCGCGCCTGCGCAGCTCCTCCGGCAGGAGAAGGCCGAGGTCGGCCTGCTTGCGGACCGTACAGCCTACGAGCCGGGCGAGACCGCCCGCGTCGCTGCAAAAGTTACCGTCGAAGAGGGGTGGCACGTCAACAGTAACACACCGACGTTCGACTACCTCATCCCCACGAAGCTCGACCTCGAGCTGCCGGCGGGCTGGCCGGAGGAGACCGTCCGCTACCCGAAGCACGAGATGCAGACCTTCGCCTTCGCGGACCAGCCGCTGGCGGTGTACGACGGGGAGTTCGTGATCCTGGCCGAGCTCAAGGTCCCTGCCGGCGCGAAGAATGGAAAGCTGGAGGTGCGCGGCGTGCTGGGCTACCAGGCCTGCAACCACTCGCAGTGCCTGGCACCCGTCACCACCGATGCCACGGTCACGCTGACCGTCGGCCCCGACGGCACGCCGATCGCGAGCGAGCTGTTCCAGGGCGCAGCCGCTCCTTCCGCGCCATCAGGGGCAGGTCCGGACAGGGGGCTCGCGGTCATGCTGCTCCTTGCGCTCCTGGGTGGATTGATCCTGAACGCGATGCCGTGCGTGCTCCCGGTGCTCTCGCTCAAGGTTTTCGGCCTGGTGCGCAGCGCGGGACACGGCCGCTCGGAGGTGGTGCGCGGCGCGCTGGCCACGGCGGCGGGCATCATCGTCTCCTTCCTGGCTCTGGCCATCGCGGCCATTGTGGCGAAGACAGCGGGCGCGGCCGTGGGCTGGGGCATCCAGTTCCAGCGGCCCGGCTTCGTGGCATTCCTCGCGGTGGTGGTGGTCCTCTTCTGCCTGAACCTTTGGGGCCTGTTCGAGATCCCGCTGCCGCAGCGGCTGGCGCGGCTCGGCGGCTCGGGCCCGCGCGAGGGGCTCGGCGGCCACTTCGCCTCGGGCCTGTTCGCCACGCTGATGGCGACGCCGTGCTCGGCGCCGTTCCTGGGCACCGCGGTCGGCTTCGCGCTCGGGCAGGAGGCGCCGTCGATCCTGGCCATCTTCGCGGCGGTGGGGATCGGCATGGCCCTCCCCTACCTGCTGCTGGCCGCGGCGCCGGGAGCGGCGCGGCTGCTCCCCAAGCCGGGCGCCTGGATGGATACCCTGCGCGGCATCATGGGCTTCCTGCTCGCCGCGGCGGCGGTGTGGCTCTTCTACGTGCTGTCGAGCCAGATCTCGCTGGAGCGGCTGGCGATGATCCAGCTCGGCCTGCTGGCCATGGCTCTCTTCCTCTGGTTGCGCCACCGGCAGATGCTCACCGGCGGTAGTTCTCGACGCTGGCTGGCCGAGGCCGGGATGATCACGGCCGTGGCGCTGACGGTCGGGATCGCGGCCGTCTCTCCTGCCATCGGATCGAATCCTCAGCTCGCCGAAGCCACGCCGGGCCTCATCGAGTGGCAGCCCTGGGACCGTACCCGCGCCGAGTCGCTGGCCGCCGAGGGGCAGCTGGTCTTCGTGGACGTGACGGCCGACTGGTGCTTCACCTGCAAGGTCAACGAGCGGCTGGTGCTGGAGACGCCGGAGATCGCGGGAGCCTTCGAGGAGCACGGCGTCGTCCCGATGAAGGCGGACTGGACGAACCGCAACGACGAGATCGGCAAGTTCCTGGCCGAGCACGGCCGCTACGGCATCCCGTTCTACCTGCTCTACCGTCCGGGACAGGAGCCGCGGGTGTTCAGCGAGCTATTGACCAAGGAAGGGTTGCAGGAAGCGGTGCAGGTGGCGGCCTCCGTGGCCCAGCGTTAAGGACCCCGTTCCGTGTAGGGGCACCCCTCGTGGGTGCCCTCCGGAGGGCGGCCACAAGAGCCGCCCCTACAATCGCTTTTTCTTGACCTCTTCCCGCAGCGCACGCACCTTCTCCAGCCTCTCCTTGAGCTTGGCTTCAAAGCCCTTTCCCTGGGGCTCGTAGAAGCGCGTGCCCTGGAGCGAATCGGGCAGGCAGTCGAGCCCGCCGGTCCCCTCCTCCGTGTCATGGGCGTAGACGTAGCCCTTGCCGTAGCCCAGCCCTTTCATGAGCGCGGTCGACGCGTTGCGGATCGATTTCGGGACCGGATCGGCCGGCCGCTCCTCGACCGTGCGGCGGGCGAGTCCATAGGCCGCATAGACGGCGTTGCTTTTGGGCGCGAGCGCGAGATAGAGCGCGGCTTCGGCCAGCGCAAGCTCGCCTTCGGGAGAACCGAGGCGCTGGTAGGCGTCCCAGGCAGCGAGGGTGAGCGGCAGGGCCTGGGGATCGGCAAGGCCGACGTCCTCGCTGGCGAAGCGGACCATGCGCCGGGCGAGATAGCGCGGGTCCTCGCCAGCCGCGAGCATGCGGGTGAGCCAGTAGAGGGCAGCGTCCGCATCGCTGTCGCGCAGCGACTTGTGGAGGGCGGAGATCAGGTTGAAATGCTCCTCGCCGGACTTGTCGTAGAGCAGCACCTTGCGCTGGGCCAGCCGCTGAATCGACGCTGCATTGAGGAGGTTCTCTTCCGAAGACGTCGCATCCGCGACCGCCAGCTCCAGGAGATTGAGCGCCCGCCGGGCGTCGCCCGAGCCGAGACTCGCCAGCGAGGCGAGCGCCTCGTCGTCGGCCTCCACGCCTGATTCCCCAAGGCCGCGCTCGGGATCCTTGAGCGCCCGCCGCATCAGCTCGATCAGCTCCTCCGCCGAGAGCGCTTCGAGCACGACCACCCGGCAGCGGGAGAGGAGCGCCGCGTTCAGCTCGAACGACGGGTTCTCCGTGGTGGCCCCCACGAGCACCACGTCGCCACGCTCCACATAGGGGAGGAAGGCATCCTGCTGCGCCCGGTTGAAGCGGTGGATCTCGTCTACGAAGAGGAGGGTACGGCGCCCCTGCGCCTTGCGCAGCCGCACCGCCTCGGCCATGACGTCCTTGACCTCCTTGATGCCCGAGGTCACGGCCGAGAAGGGGACGAAGTGGGCCGCCGTTTCGGTCGCGATGAGCCGCGCCAGCGTGGTTTTGCCCGACCCTGGAGGTCCCCAGAAGATCAGCGAAGGCACCCGGTCAGCCTGAATGGCCCGCCGCAGGAAGCCGCCCTCCCCCACCACCTCTTCATGGCCGATCAGCTCGGCGAGCGTCTGGGGGCGCATGCGCTCCGCGAGGGGGGAGGGAGCGCTGTCGGCCTCCTCGCGGCGTGGTGCCGAGGAATCAGGTTCCTGGTCGTCGAAAAGGGTGCGGGGCATGGTTGAACGGTACTCCAGTTTCTCTCAGGACACCACGGACCTCAAGCGCTCCCGCTGCTCCGGATCGAGCCGCTCGACTGCCTTCTGCACGGATTTGGCGGCGGTGCCACGGCGCTGCAGGGCTTCCCACGCGATGGGCAGGTCACCCGGCCGGTCTGCAAGGAGCAGGTCCAGAAGATCCCCGGCCTGCCGCAGGTCCTTCGCGGCCTTGGCCTGCTCGGAGACCGGCCGCCGGCGGGAGATCCAGAGCTTGTGGAACGCGAACCGGGCCGGGTGCGGGACGTTGACCAGAATCCCCGGGCCGGCGACCACCACCGCCTGCACCGGGTCCTCGATGAGGTAGTCGAGGAGGCGCAGGGGATGAGCGGAGACGCCGAGCGACGGCAGGAACACCGGCGTCGATGACTCCGGGCCGGACAGCGGCGTCAGAAAGTCGACGCGCAGCTCGCGCCCACGGATCTTGAACGAGGTGCTCGGGTGCTTGATCAGCGAGCGCTCCACGTCCACCGGGCCGGTCTCCTGCGACAGCGCGATGCCGATCGCGCGGTCCTGGGCGAGATCGACGTCCTGGGTGCGGAGCGACTGGCCTTCGAAGCGCGCTCCGAGGAGGTTCCCGTAGACACGGAAGGCCTGGGTGCCGACGAGCACCCCGCCCAGCCGGAACACCCCTGAATCCGCCAGGAGCAGAAGCACCTTGCCGACCGCCGCGCTCTCCGCCGCCGCTCCCCCGGCGGTGAGCATGCTCGTCAGCCGGGTACGCTGGGCCTCGTCCGCGGCGGAGCGCTCCCGGGCCTGCCGGACCTCGTCCATCCAGGCCAGGAGCGCGTCGGACTCCCGGCCCAGGTAATGCTGGCGCTTGCGGTCACCCTCCTGCCGCTGGAAGTACCAGTACGTCCCGCCCTTGATCTGCTTGGAGACGAACGTCCCGAGAGAGGTCCCGACCACTGCCTCGGCCTCGGCGTGGATCACCTGCTCCAGCAGCTCGGCGTAGAGGGTCTGCGTCGTCTCGGGAAGCCGCTCATAGGCCATGGACCCTAGTTATACGCCAGTTTCTGCGACTTGGCGTATAACTCGGGCCACCTCCACCCGGGCATCGTTGAAACACGCCCCCTGGCCCAGATCGGTAAAGGTGTCGGGCGAGACCGCATTGGCCGTGGTGCCGGAGAGGGTCTGGTGGCTCCAGAGGCCTTTGGGAAGGACGACCACGCCGGGCTTCACGTCGCGGGTGAGCCGCGCCTTCACCCGCACTTCCCCATAGGTGTTCCAGACCCGGATCTCGTCGCCGTCCGCGATCCCGCGGAGAGCGGCGTCTTCCGGGTGGATCTCCAGGGGGCAGAGGTCGCGGTAGAGGTTGCCCAGGTAGGAGCTGATCGTCCTGGCGGTGGCCGGCGAGATCAGGGCGAGGGAACGGCTGTCCGGGTCCTCCTGGTATGTGTACATCCCGAACGGCGCCTCCCGGTCGAGGGCCTCGGGGACGAGGTGCGCCTTGCGGTCCGGGGTCAGCGGGAAGGAGTCCCCGAACTGGATGGGCGCCCAGCCGGTGTCCGGAAAGGTGATGCCGTCCCGGTCGAGCTCGTTCCGCATGCGCTCGCTCTTGCCCAGGAGCGCAGCTTCGAACTCGGCCGCGGTCTCCGGCTCACCCGGGCGGCTCAGCCCGAGCCGGCGGCAGAGGTCGCCGAAGACTTCATAGTTCGGCCGTGACTCCCCGGCCGGGGCCGCCACCGCTTCCGTTCGGTTCATCAGCATCGAGCCGTAGCCGCGGGAGAGCTCCCGGTGCTCCAGGAAGGTCGTGGCCGGCAGCACCAGGTCGGCATAGCGCGCCGTGTCGGTCCAGAACTGCTCGAAGACCACTGTGAACAGGTCTTCGCGCTCCAGGCCGCGGCGGACCAGCTCCTGGTTCGGCATCGTCGCCAGGGCGTTGCAGTTGTAGACGAAGAGGAACTTGACCGGCGGGTCCTGCTCCTCGACCAGCGTCCGCCCGAGGAGGTTCATGTTGACCGTCCGCGTGGCGGGCTCGGGCTCCCTGACCGCCGTGGGCCGGTCGAACGCGAACGCGCCCGAGTTGCTCAGGGTGTAGCCGCCGCCGCGCAATCCGAACTTGCCCGCCACCGCCGGCAGCGCGATCACCGACGCGATCGCCGAGCCGCCGTTGCGGTTGCGCTCCAGGCCCCAGCCGCAGCGGATCGCGGCAGGCGAGGCCTCCGCGTACATCCGGGCGAGGCGCTCGATCGCCTCGGCCGGGACGCCGCTGACCCCCGCGGCGCGCTCGAACGTCCATGGGAGCGCCCGCTTGCGCAGCTCCTCGGCGCCGTGCGCGTGCTCGTTGAGGAAGCCCCAGTCCGCGAAGCCCTCCTCGAAGAGGAAGCGATGGACCGCGAGCGCCAGCGGCAGGTCGGTCCCGGGGCGCGGCGCCAGGTGCATGTCCGCCTTCTTGGCCAGGGGCGTGCGCCTCGGATCGATGACGATCATCTTGGCGCCGCGGCGCTGCGCCTCCTGGAGGATCGGAACCAGGTGGATGCCGGACGCAGAGGGGTTCGCCCCCCAGACCACGATCAGCTTCGAATGAACGTAGTCGGGCAGCGCGATCCCGGCCATCTTGCCGTAAAGGCCCGTCGCCGCCCGTCCCGTCGCCGCTGCGCAGACGGTGCGCGCCAGGCGCGACGCCCCCAGCCGGTAGAACAGGCGGGCGTCGGTGGTGTCCTGGGTGAGCAGCCCATTCGAGCCGCCGTAGGAGAACGGCAGGATCGACTCGCCCCCCCACCCCTCGCGTGCTTCCCGCATCCGCGTGGCCGCGAGGTCGAGGGCCACGTCCCACGAGACCTGCTCGAAGCTGTTCGAGCCCGGTTGTCCCCCTTTTGGGCCAATCCGCACCGCGGGATGAAGCACCCGTTCCTCCCCGTAGAGCAGCTCCGGGAGGCGGCGGACCTTGGAGCAGATGTAGCCCTGGGTCACCGGGTTGACATGGGTGCCGTCGATCTTCACGACACGCCCGTCCTCGACGCGCACCTCGAGGCTGCAGGCGTCGGGGCAATCCAGCGGGCAGGTGGAGGGGAGAACCTGGGTCGAAGGGAGGAGGGGCTCGGTCATACGGGTGATTCTAGCGGCAAACGAGTGGGTAGAAGGGTCCAAACGAGCGGGTAGGAAGGGCCAACGAGCGGGTAGAAGGGGCCACCCACTGGGTAGAGCGTCCAAACGAACGGGTAGAGGCCTCTACCCGTTGGGTAGCGAGGCCCGATCGAGCAGGTAGAGAGGTCTACCCGGCGGGTAGAGCGCTCCAACGAGCGGGTAGAGGGCTCTACCCCGCCGTTGGAGGGTTCTACCCGCTCGTTGGTGGACGCTGCTGGTAATCCCGGCTTGCGAAACCTTTTCCGGCGCAAGACGGCGAGCGGAGGGTAAAGGAAAGTACGCTCGGAACCGGCTTTTGTTACAGGCGTTTGCAAAGAAAAAAAACTTGATCGGAACGTGAGGAAACCCAGAGTTTAGCATCGTTTCCTGCCTGCGGCCGGACCTCAACTTCCCCCGGCCGCAGGAGAAGAAACGATGAGCGCACCGAACCTCGGCATCACCGTCGAGCCCCTGGAATCCGGCAAGGCCGTCTTCCTGGCCCTCGCTCCGCAGAAGAGCGGGCTCAAGGAAAAAGGACGGCTCCTGCTCCTCCTCACGATCAAGAACAAGGAGGGCAGCAAGGTCAAGATGAAAGACCTCACGCTGGCCTTCAAGACGCCCACTCAACCGACCGCCACGATCCCGCTGAAGTTCATCGGCAACGACGGCAAGAGCTGGGACTTCGAGGTCGAAGCCGGAGCCACGGGCCAGTGGGTCTTCCAGAAGCCGGACCAGGACGTCATCCTGACGGCGCCCTTCCCCACCCAGGTCATCCTCGGCGTGTCCTGCCACGGCTTCACCTCGCCGGCGACCGTGACGCTGCCGCTGGCCGCCCACAAGAGCCCGGCGCCGCAAGGCGGCTACCTCTTCCCGGCCCGGGCCAGCGACCTGCGCCAGGGCGAGTACTGGAGCGCCGAAGGGGACACCCATGGCGTCGGCAGTGCCGGGAGCCAGATCTTCGCCTATGACATGGGCGTGATCGGCTTCAACGGCGGCTGGTCCGACCTGCTGCCCGGGACCAATCGGGACAAGAACGCCAATTTCCGGATCTGGGGCAAGCCCATCTACGCCGTGGCCGACGGCACCGTGCTGCACGCGCTGAACGACGTGCCGGGCAACCCCAAGCCCCTGAGCTGGAATTCGCAGGAGGAGCTCGACAAGAAGATGAAGGAGCAGATGGACAAGTATTGGGGCGCCTTTGTGGACAAGAACGGCGGCGCCGGCAACCACCTGGCCATCCAGCACGGCGACGAGGCCGTGGGCTACTGCCACCTCCAGAAGGGCTCCATCCCGGCCAAGCTCAAGAAGGACGCGAAGGTGAAGGCCGGGGACTTCCTCGGGCTGGCCGGGAACTCGGGCAACTCCACGGCGCCCCACCTCCACATCGACGCGACCCAGGGCGGCGCGCTCCGTCCGATGCCGTTCCGGGACGCCTGGGTGGTCGACCGCACGGCGATCCTGCCCCCCGATCCCAAGGGGCCGTGGACCGCGATGAAGGGGCACGGGGTCCCCGACGTCCCCTCGGCGATCTGGCCTGCCGCCACGGCGCCGGCCTGGTATCCGCCGAGCTGGGCCGAGATCGCCCGGCACGGCATCCCGGAGGCGTCCTACCAGGCCGAGTTCGACAAGATCGCCGGCTCGGGCTACCGCCTCGTCTGGGTGGACGGATACGAGGTCAATGGCAAGACCTTCTTCAACGTCATCTTCCGCCCGGCCGACGGCACCTCCTGGGTGGCCCGCCACGCCCTGAACGGCGCCGCGTACCAGAAGGAGTTCAGCACGTGGACCGCGAAGGGCTACCGCCTGCTCCATATCGAGACCTACCTGAGCGGCGGCCAGGTCTGCTACGCGCCGATCTTCGTCAAGTCCCCCGGCCCGGGCTTCATCGCCTACCACGGGCGCACGGCGGCGGAGCACCAGGCGGAGTTCGTCAAGCTCACCGGCGACGGCTGGCGGCCGGTCAACATCAGCGTCGTCTCCCCGGGAGGCGACCGCCGGTACACCGCGCTGTATGAGAAGCGCGACGTCGGCAGCTTCTTCACGAAGAGCTTCCTGACCCCGGCCGAGTATCAGGCGCACTTCAACGCCAACGTCGAGGACGGCCGCAAGCTCGTCTACCTGAATGCCTACACGCATGACGGCAGCCCGCGCATCACGGCCATCTGGAACGAGAAGGCGCCTGCGGCGTTCAGCGCCAGGCACGGGCTGAGCGGCGGCGGATACCAGGCGGAGTTCGACAAGCACCTCGGCGGCGGTTTCCTGACACGCGCCGTCGCGGGCTACGAGGAGAACGACAGCCACCGTTTCGCGGCCCTCTGGAGCAAGTAGGTCCCCTTGGATGAGGAAGGCGCCGCGGGGGCCGGCATCGCATGCCGGCCCCCGCGGCCTTGTCACGCTTCCCGGCCGCCGTGCACTGTCAGTGTCAGGGGCTTGCCTGGGTCTCCCGATGCCACTACCCTAGCCGCACCTTGAGGAGAGCCCCAATGAAGAGCCCGCATCGCCTGTACCCTCTCCCGGTCCTGATCCTGGCCGGGCTCCTCGGCCATGGCTTTCCCACTGGGGCGCAGACCCCCGCCGACGGCGGCGGAGAGACGGTCGAGGTCGAGATCAAGATGGTCCCCTTCTACGCGGTCGACGCGGAGGGGAAGCCGGTCTTCGACCTGAAACAGGACGAGGTGGAGCTCCGGCTCGACGGCAAGCCGCTCCCCGTGGATACCTTCGACGCTTTCTCGAAAGATGGCTCGAAAGAGGGCGAAAAGCCCGGCCCGGGCAAGGAAACCGCAAAAGCCAAAGCCAAGGCTCCGCGCCGCCACGTGGTGCTCTTCTTCGACACGGCGTTCTCCTCGCCGCGCGGCTTCGAGACCGGGCGGGAGTTCGCGGTGAAGATGGTGGGAGACCTGCCGGAGGCGGACCTCCTGTACCTGGTGACGCACGAGTTCCAGACCGGCCTCAAGCAACGGCTCGGCCCGCTGCCCGCCACGCCGGCCGGCAAGTCCAAGCTGCTCGCCGAGGTCGCGGCCCTGAAGCCCGAGATCGGCCAGATCACCGCCGAGAGCGAGTTCAGCATGACCATGACCACGCGCGGCAACACCACCCGGGGCAACGCCCCCTCGGGGCAGAACATGGTCGTGGACGAGCCCCTCCGCACCATGCAGCAGTCGCAGATGGAGAGCGTGGCATTCACCCTTGCCGAGTCCATCCAGGCGCTCGCCGACCAGTTCCAGCGCATCCACGAGCCGAAGCTGCTGGTCTTCCTCTCGCAGGGCATCGATCCCACCCTCTACTGGACCGGCAGCGACCTCAAGCTGAACGCCACGGCCGAGAACCCGGACCTCATCGTCAAGGGCACCCAGTTCACGGGCCTGCACAAGATGTACGAGAAGCCCATGCGGCAGCTCGCCGACAGCGGCACGATGAGCCTCTTCGTCAACCTCGACGACCAGGCGAGACGGCAGCGGGTGAACGACAGCTCGCTGCAGCACATGGCGCGGGCGAGCGGCGGCCTGTACCTGGGAGGCGTCGATGCCTCGCTGGTGAGCGACCGCGCCGCGCGCTCGACCGCGGCCTACTACGAGGCCGGTTTCTACCTGACCTCGGCCGACCTGAAGCTGTCCCGCGGCAAGGTGGAGGTCGTGGTCAACCGTCCGGGTGTGAGCACCTGGTCGGCGGGCACGATCAAGACGCGCGAGACCTGGCGCGGGCTCACCGACGAGGCCCAGCGCCTGCTCATCGTGGACCTGGTCGAGGGCGAGCAGCGGGCGCGCAAGCCGGTGAAGCTGACCCTGGAGAACCTGCCCGGAAACGTGCAGGGCGGCCGGACGGCCACGGGCACCACCCGTCTCCAGTTCCAGGCCGGCTGGCCGCAGGAGCTGGCGGGCCGCAAGGTCGACCTCTACAACGTCCTCCTCGAGCCCCGGAAAGGCTCGCCGGCCGTCCTGCGCTTCGACCGCAAGGAGGGGACGCACGTGGGGGCTCAGGGGGTCGAGATGGAGCTGCCCGGGAAGTCGGCCTACATCTGGGGCATCGTGGCCATCGAGCCCACCAGCGGCAAGGCCTGGTTCCGGCGGTTCCAGCTCCAGGGGCAGTAAGAAGGACCCCCACCCAGGGCGCCATGAATGTCGCCCCTACAAGTGACCTCGACCTTATCGTCTTGCTTGTAGGGGCGTGATTCATCACGCCCTGGGCGGGGGCTCTGCTACTCTCCCGCCATGCCGTTCAGAGCTTTTCTCCTCGCCTTGCTGGCGTGCCTGCCCCTGCGTGCCGCCACCCTCCCCGCCGACTTCACCGAAACCCAGCTGGCCAGGGGGATCGTCCGCCCCACGGCCATGGCGCTGGCGCCGGATGGCCGCATCTTCGTCTGCGAGCAGACCGGAGCGCTGCGGGTGATCAAGGATGGCAAGCTCCTCCCCCAGCCCTTCGTGACCGTGCCGGTCTTCACCGAGGGGGAACGCGGGCTGCTCGGCGTGACCGTCGATCCCGACTTCCCGCGCACGCCCCACGTCTATGTCTACTACACGGCCACCAAGCCGATCGTGCATAACCGGGTGAGCCGGTTCACGGCCTCTGGCGACCGCGCGGTCAACGGGAGCGAGGCCGCCATCCTCGACCTTCCGCAGCTCGCCAAGCCGATCCACAACGGCGGCGCCATGCACTTCGGCCCGGACGGCCACCTCTACGTCGCGGTGGGCGAGAACGCCGTGCCCGAGAACGCCCAGAACCTGGACAACCCGCTGGGCAAGATCCTCCGCATCGAGAAGGACGGCTCGATCCCGTCCGACAATCCCTTCTCCGGCCGCGCCATCTGGGCCTATGGACTGCGCAACCCGTTCTCCTTCGCGTTCCAACCCGGAACCGGACGCATGTTCATCAACGACGTGGGCAGGAAGGACTGGGAGGAGATCAACGAAGGGGAGGCCGGAGCCAATTACGGCTGGCCGGTCACGGAAGGACCCACGAACGATCCGGCCTACCGGGCGCCGCTCTACACCTACCGCCACGGCCCGACCCCGGCGACCGGCTGCGCCATCTCCGGCGGAGCCTTCTACGATCCTGCCGAGGCACGGTTCCCTTCCGATCACGTGGGGAGCTACTTCTTCGCCGACTTCTGCAGCGGCTGGATCCGCCGCCTCGATCCCGCGACGAAGACGGCCCATGCCTTCGCCACGGACATCGGCGGCCCCATCGGCCTTCAAGTGGGAGACGACGGCAGTCTCTACTACCTGGCCTATGAGGACGGGACGGTCTCCCGGATCGACTTCACCGGCAACCCCGCGCCCCGCATCACCGCCCAACCCGAGGATTTGAAGGTGACCCTGGGGGCCCCAGCGTCCTTCACCGTAGGAGCGAGCGGAGCCCCGCCGCTGCGCTATCAGTGGCGGAGAAACGGCATCGAAATCCCCGGTGCCACCGGTGCGAGCTACACCCTGCTCAAGGCGGAAGAGAGCGCAATCTTCGAGGTCATCGTCTCCAACGACCAGGGCAGCGTCACGAGCGATCCGGCGACCCTGACCGTGGTGACGGATCAGCCGCCCGTGCCCCGGATCACCGTCTCTAGTTTGCTCTATCAGGGCGGTCAGACGATTGAATACAGCGGAGATGCCACCGATCCCGAAGGCGGCCCGTTGACCCTCACCTGGAGGATCGACTTCCACCACGCGGAGCATTTCCATCCTTTCGTCCCCGAGGCCTCCGGAGCGTCGGGCTCCTTCACCGTCCCCACGATCGGCGAGACCGCCTCGGACGTCTGGTTCCGCATCCACCTGACGGCCAAGGACTCAGCCGGCCTCACTGGCACGGCGTTCGTGGACATTCTTCCGCGGAAGGTCCACCTGACTTTCCTCACCGACCCGCCCGGGCGCCAGATCCTGCTGGACGGCACGCCGCGAACTGCTCCCTTCACCGAGGAGGCCGTGGTCGGCCTGCTCCGTACGATCGGAGCCGCTGCGCCCGTCTCCTGGTCGGACGGCGGCGCCACGGTCCACGAGATCACCACCCCGGCGGCCGACACCACCTACACGGCTGTATTCCAAGCCCAGGGAAGCGGCCTGATGGCCACCTACTTCGACGACCGGAACCTCTCCCGGCCGGCGCTGACCCGCATCGACCCGAACGTGGACTTCCAATGGGGACAGGGCTCGCCGGCCCCGGGCATCGGCAGGGACACCTTCAGCGTCCGCTGGACGGGCAGGGTCGGAGCCAGGGTGACCGGCCCGCATACCTTCCTGGTGCGCGCCGACAACGGCGCCCGCCTCTGGATCGACGGCAAGCCCCTTCAGGACCGGGGGACGATCGAGCTCGAAGCTGGTAAAATGTACGGCCTCCGCCTGGAGTACTACGAGAACCGTGGAGCGGCGATGGTGCAGCTTCTCTGGTCGGCTCCTGGCCTGCGCCGGCAAGTCGTGCCGGAAGGCCAGCTCACGCCCTGAGCGCGGTGAAACGGATCAGCCCTGGAAGGCACCAAGACTCATGAAGACCCTGCTTCTCCTCGCACTCTCTCTGGCCGTCCTCGTTCCCGGAGCCGGCGCTCAGACCGCCACCCTCGTCGAGGACATCGCGCCGCAAGAGGTCAATCATCCCTTCGTGCAGCTCGGATCCCTTCATCCGTTCGGCCACAGCCTCTTCTTCGTCAACTCCTCGTCCGGCGGAGAGGCCTGGACGACCGACGGCACAGTCTTCGGAACCCGGATGCTCGCAGACGCCTGCCCGGATCCGTGCTTCAGCGAGAAGCCGGAGGCCCTGGGGATGCTCGGACACCGGCTCGTGTACCAGCGGGGACAGCTCTGGAGCACCGATGGCACCCCCGCGGGGACGGCGGCGCTGACTGATCCCTCCATCCGGATCAGCGAGGAGGACGGCTCCATCGTCCTCCTTGGCGACCGCATCTACTTCAAGGCCTGCAGCAGCTCCGCATGCGCGGTGTGGAGCACCGACGGCACTCCCGCGGGGACCGGGCCGCTGCCCGTGCTCACTCCGGACCCGGAGATCAAGAACATTTCCAGCCTGGTCGCCGCCAGCGGCCGGGTCTATTTCGCCGCGAGCGATTCCTTTGCTGAAGGACCGGAGCTTTGGGCGGCGGATGCGGCCGGGACGCGCCGGCTCCTGGAGCTTCCGGCCGACCGCTACGACGTCTGGACCGCCTGGGGGAACCTGCTCTTCTTCACCGCTTTCATCGACGATGCCTCGCAGCTCTGGGTCAGCGACGGCACGCCCGCCGGCACCCGCTCCCTGGGCTCCTTCGCCGGAGGGCTCGTCACCTGGCTGACCACCGGCCCCAGCGGCCTCTACTTCGTCGCGGACGACGTCGTCCACGGACAGGAGATCTGGCGCAGCGACGGCACGCCGGAGGGGACCCGCCGCGTCACCGAGCTCGGTTATTTCGAGCCCTTCTACCTCTTCTCCTTCGACGAAGGACAGGAGGGCTGGGCGTTCGAGATCGACGGCCGGCTGCTGTTCGCCGCCGACGATCACATCACCGGCAGGCGCCTGTGGACGTCCACCGGCGCTCCCGAGAGCACCCGGGCGGTGAGCGAGCCCGCCCTCGGCTCCCGCCTTTACCGGGCCGGAGACCGGCTGTTCGCCTTCCGGTACGACGAGAGCGCCGAGGAATGCGAGGTCTGGAGCTTTGACGCGAAGGGGGCCGGCACGCGGCTCGTGGACGGCCTTTCCAGCAAGAACTGCGATCCTAGCACCTACTGGGACAACGTCAACCTGCAGACCGCCGGCAGCCGGGCCTACTTCTCGGCGCTGGAAGGCGACGGCGCCACCTTCTCCATCTGGCGCAGCGACGGTACGGCCAAGGGAACGGTCCGGCTGGCCTCGACTCCATCCTACGTCGAGGAAATAGCGGTCACGGAGGGCGAGGGCCGCGTCTACTTCGCCACCTCCACCGGGCTCTGGGTCTGGGACGCCCAGGACGGGCCGCGGAAGATCGTGGGCAGGGGGGTCTACAATGCCTCCTCGGTCCCGTCGGACCTGGCCTTCCACCAGGGGAAGCTGTTCTTCACGGCCCGCGACGGGGAAGTGTTGCCTGGTTCCCCGGACCCGGAGAAGACCATCTGGTCCAGCCAGGGCTCGAGCGCGGACACGTCCCTCTTCGTCGACGGGGGCCCCGGCTGCGCCTACCCCGGACGCCTCGCCTCGTCCGCAACCTCCCTCGTGTTCCTGTGCGATCTCTACGCCTTCGACGACGAGCTCCGGAGCGCCCTGCCCGCCGGAGGGGGCAGCGTGCTCCTGGCCGTGGACATCCCGGACAACCTTCTCCTGCTCGAGCATGAGGGAAGGGTCTGGTTCCTGGCCGGGAACGACCATGAGGTCTGGACGACCGACGGCACGCCGGCCGGCACCACCCGGCTCACCGACGCGGGCGGGAGCCCGCTCCAGGCGATGCACTCTTCCGGCATCTTTCCCGCGGAGCCCTGGGCGCTGTCAGACGGCCATTTCGTCTACTTCAGGGCGGCGCAGCAGGGCGGAATTACCCAGCTCTGGCGCAGCGACGGCACGCCCGCCGGCACGATCCCTCTGCCGGCTTTTCCCACGCGCTGGCCCTTCGAGGTCGCCACGCGTGTCGGCTCGGCCACCCTGGTCAAACTGGACGACCATCTCTGGCGTACCGACGGCACTCCTGCCGGCACGCTGCCCCTGACTCCGGTGCTCGAATACCCCTATCTGCTCACTTCCACCAGCAGCGCCTTCTACACCTACGCAGAGCACGGCGGCGGCGGCACGACCCTCTGGCGCACCGATGGCACCGCGAACGGGACCATCGCCCTCGTTCCGGCCTTCGAGTGGACGGCATACGACCAGAACTTCCCGATCCCCAGGCCGGTCGCCCTCGGAGAGAAGCTCTTCTTCGCTGCCTCCGATCCGGAGCACGGCACCGAGCTCTGGATCACCGACGGCACGCCGGCCGGTACCTCGCTGCTCGCCGACATCGCCCCCGGCCGGTTCAGCTCCGCCCCGACCGGCCTCGTCGCCGCCGGCGGCGCGGTCTGGTTCACGGCCTTCGACCCGAGGCATGGCCGGGAGCTCTGGCGCACCGACGGCACCACCGCCGGCACCCGCCTGGTCCAGGA
The DNA here is from genome assembly GCA_963741305.1 of uncultured Holophagales bacterium. GTDB lineage: Bacteria > Acidobacteriota > Thermoanaerobaculia > Multivoradales > UBA5704 > DATMER01. Next base: position 4,061,624 of record CAVUHL010000003.1, read on the forward strand.
CATCTCCCCCGAGCGGCGCTCGTCCTCTCCCGAGCACCTCACGGAATCCCACGGCCGGCTCTTCTTCTCGGCGGACGACGGCATTACCGGCCGCGAGCTCTGGGCCGTCCCCCTGGCGGGTCCGGGCTTCTGCCAGCCGCAGGACACGGCGCTCTGCCTGCAGGGCGGGCGCTTCCGTGTCGAATCCCGCTGGCGGGACTTCCAGGGCAACGGCGGGGCCGGCAAGGCGGTGCCCCTCACCGGCGACACCGGCACCTTCTGGTTCTTCTCGCCCTCGAACGTCGAGGTCCTTCTCAAGGTGCTCGACGGCCGCGGGGTGAACGATCACTTCTGGGTCTTCTACGGCGCCCTGTCCAGCGTCGAGTACAGCCTGACGGTCACCGACACGCAGACCGGCCTCACGCGGCGGTACTCCAATCCGGAAGGGCAGCTCGCCAGTGCCGGTGACACCACGGGCTTCGGCCCGAGGGGTGCGCAGTCGGTGGTGCCGGACGTCTTCACCGCGGCGCCCTCGCCCCCGGCGCAGGTGCGCGGCTGGAGCTCTACCGCGGCGAATACCGCGACGGTCCCCTGCGTGCCCGGCGCGCAGCGGCTCTGCCTCAACGGCGGACGCTTCGCGGTGCAAGTCTCCTGGAAGGACTTCCAGGGCAAGACCGGCCAGGGCAAGGCGGTACCGTTCGCCGGAGATACGGGCTTTTTCTGGTTCTTCGACCAGGCCAACATCGAGCTCGCGGTCAAGGTGCTGGACGGCAGGCCGCTGAACGGCAAGTTCTGGGTCTTCTATGGCGCCCTTTCGAACGTCGAGTACACGATCACGGTCACGGACACACAGACCGGCGCCGTCAAGGAATACAAGAACCCCTCCGGACAGTTCGGCAGCGTCGGCGATACCGGGGCGTTCTGATGCGCAAGCTCGTCCTGATCGCCCTGCTGATCGCTGCCCCGGCCCAGACCCAGGTCGCCACCCTGGTGCGCGACATCACTCCGCAGAGCCCGTCGTACGACGGCCGTGCGGCCAACCCGTTCCGCTTGTCGGCGGCCGGAAACCGGCTGGTCTTCGCCGGGGCCGACGACGTCCATGGCGGCGAGCTCTGGACGAGCGACGGGACAATCGGCGGCACCGAGATCCTGGAGGACGCCTGCGTCGGAGATTGCAACTCGATCGATTACCTCGCGGGCAAGACGCCGAACCTCTCGTTCTGGGTGCTCTACCCGGGCGAGCTCTGGCGCTCGGACGGCACGCGCAAGGGGACGTTCCCGGTCCTCGACGGCCTCTACGTCGACACCGGCGGCAGCCCGTGGGCCGTGCGCGGAGACGTGCTCTTCTTCCCCCGCTGTCCACAAGCGGACTGCGGCCTCTGGCGGACCGACGGCACCGTGGCGGGCACGCGCGAGGTCCTGGAAGACCTGAAGGTCAATCATGTGGCCCTGGCCGGGGACCGGGTGCTCGCGGCGACCGACGACGAGCTCTGGCGGCTCGATCCCGGCAGCGAGACTCCGATCCGCGTCATGCCCCTGGGCCGGGCGAAATTCCTCGCCGTCGTCCAGGGCAGGCTACTGATGACCGTCTCCGGCGCAGACGGCGAGGATCTCTGGAGCACGGACGGCACCGCGGCCGGAACCCGCGCGCTGACCCAGTTCGCCAACGGCGATCCCTTCGGCTTCAGGGTGAATTCCGCCACCAGGGGACAACGCTTCTATTTCGTGGCCGACGACATCCAGCACGGCAACGAGCTCTGGGTGAGCGACGGCACTCACCAGGGTACGAAGCGGATCTCCGACATCGGCTACTACTTCCCGTTCCAGACCGCCGTGGATCTGACGCTCCAGGTGACGGCCGGCGGGCGGGTGGTGTTCCAGGCCACGGACGGGCTGTCCGACGAGCGGCAGCTCTGGTCGACCGACGGGCGGCCGGAGTCCACGGTCAAGCTCCTGGAGCCCTGTCCCAGGGAATGCCACCCGGCCGACCAGCCGCCTCCGTACCGCACGGCCAAGGCAGGCAACACGGTCCTCTTCCCCGCGATTGACGCGGAGCACGGGACCGAGCTGTGGACCACCGACGGCACGCCCAACGGCACCCGGCTCTTCCTGGACCTCTGCCCCGGCCCCTGCGACTCCGGGCTTGCCTTCGTTCCCTCGGCCCCGGCGGCCGGCGGAGTCCACTTCTCGGCCCAGAAGCACCTCTGGTGGACCGACGGCACGACGGCGGGAACCCGCCGGCTGACCAACCAGCCGCTGGAGCGGTACGAGCTCATCAAACCCGAGATCGCCGAGGTGGGCGGCAAGACCTACGTCAAGCTGGGCGACGAGGGAGGCGGCCGCCTCGCGCTCCTGGAGAATGGGGAAGTCCTCCCCCTGACCTTCGGCTCCGGCCTGGGCTCGGGCTCCGGCATCGAGAGCGTCGTCGCCCAAGGCGGCGAGCTGCACTTCCTGATCGAGGACGGCTCCGAGCGCGGCCTCTGGCGGAGCGCGGGTTCCGCCGAGGCCACGGCGCTCGTCGACCGGGACGTCTCCCGCATGGAATACCCCGTGTCTGCCGGCGGGATCGTCTACTTCTTCGAGGGCAGCGAGCTCCGGCGCGTCACGGAGGGGGGCACCGCCCTGATCGCCGACGTTTCCGACGATGATTTCTATAGCTTGCAGCCCGCCGCAGCGCTCGGCGCCCTCCTCTACTTCGGCATGCTGCGCGACGGCGTTTCGGAGCTCTGGCGAACGGATGGAACACCGGCGGGGACGGTCTCCGTCCTCGATCTCCCCTCCGGGTCGCGCGTGAGCTTCGTGACCGCTTCAGAAGGGCGTTCAGCAGCCCGGCTCTACCTCGGGCTCTACGGCGAGGAGGAGCAGCGCCTGAGGCTCTGGACGACGGACGGCACCCCGGCGGGCACGCGAGAGCTCCTCACCCTGGCGCAGTACGACTTCATCGAGAGCCGGTTCGTCCACATCGGCGGGTACGACTACTTCATCGAGTCCTATGGCTTCTACGAGGTCAGCCGCCTTTGGCGCACCGACGGCACTGCCGCGGGCACGGCCGCGATCCCGCTGTCACCAGAGCCGGTCCTCATCGACGAGATGATCGCGCACCAGGGTTCGGTCTACCTGCTCGGCGCGGACTTCGACTATCCCAGCGGGACCTCCGCGCTCTGGCGGGTGAACGGCGGCACGCCGGTCCGCCTCGGCACCTTCGGAGCGCACCGCCAGACCGATCTCGCCTCCACGGGCAGCACGGTCCTGTTCACCGTCGACGACGGGGAGCACGGGACCGAGCTCTGGGCCACCGACGGGACTCCGTCCGGAACCCGGCTGCTCAAGGACATCGCGCCGGGACCGTTCCCGTCGCACCCCGGCTTTCTCACTCCGGCTGGCGGCAAGGTCTTCTTCTCCGCCCGGGACCACGCCCATGGCTACGAGCTGTGGGAGAGCGACGGGACCGCCGCCGGCACCCGGCTGGTGCACGACATCGCACCGGGTCCGGCGTCGTCCTCCCCCCGCTTGCTCACCGCGGCGGAGGGACGGCTCTATTTCACCGCCGACGACGGGCTCACCGGCCGCGAGCTGTGGACCCTCCCGCTGAGCGGACCGGGCTGCCAGCCCTCTGCCCGCGTCCTCTGCTTACAGGGGGGACGCTTCCAGGTGGAAGCGTCCTGGAGGGACTTCCAACGCAACACCGGCGCCGGGACCGCCGTCCCCCTCACCGGCGACACCGGCTACTTCTGGTTCTTCGATCCGGCCAACGCCGAGGTCATCCTCAAGATCCTGGACGGCCGGAGCCTCAACGGCCATCAATGGGTGTTCTACGGCGCGCTCTCCAGCGTCGAGTACACGCTGACCGTCACCGACACGCAGACCGGCCTGACCGCGCGCTACGTCAATCCCATGGGCCAGCTCGCGAGCGTCGGCGACACCACGGGATTCGGCCCGGACGGAGCGTTCGCCTCCCAGAACCGGACGCTGACCGCCCAAGCCTCGCCTCCGGCCCTCGTCCGCGGCTGGAGCTCCGCGGCCGCTGCCGCTCCCTGCGTACCGGGCCCGCAGCGGCTCTGCCTCAATGGCGGGCGCTTCGGGGTCGAGGCCTCCTGGAAGGCCGCAGGCAACAACGGGAAGGGGACGGCCGTGCCGCTCACCGGCGATGCCGGCTACTTCTGGTTCTTCGATCCGGCCAACGTGGAGGTGCTGCTCAAGGTGCTGGACGGCAGGGCCGTGACCGGAAAGTTCTGGGTCTTCTACGGCGCCCTCTCGAACGTGGAGTACACGCTCACCGTGACCGACTCGCTGACCGGAGAGGTGAAGGAGTACCGCAACCCGGGCGGCCGGTTCGCCAGCGTGGCGGATACCGGCGCGTTCTGACCCGGGATAGACTGCCCGGATGCGAATCCTTGTAGCCCTGGGGGGCAACGCCTTGTTGCGGCGCGGCGAGGCCATGACAGCCGAGAACCAGCGGAAGAACGTCCGGGTCGCGGCCGAGGCGCTCGCCCCGCTCGCCCGCGACCATCAGCTCGTCATCTCGCACGGCAACGGCCCTCAGGTCGGGCTCCTCGCCCTGCAAGGGGCCGCGTACCCTCAGGTCGAGGCCTACCCCCTCGACGTCCTCGGCGCCCAGACCGAGGGCATGATCGGCTACATGATCGAGCAGGAGCTCGGCAACATCCTCCCGTTCGAGCAGCCGTTCGCCACCATCCTCTCCATGGTCGAGGTCGACCCGGATGACCCGGCCTTCCAGAACCCCTCCAAGCCGATCGGCCCCCTCTACTCCGAGGAAGAGGCGCGGCGGCTCGAAGAGGAGAAGGGCTGGGTCATGGCGAAGGACGGCGACAAGTTCCGGCGCGTGGTCGCCTCCCCCATGCCCAAGCGGATCTTCCAGATCCGGCCGGTCAAATGGCTCCTGGAGAAGGGCTGCATCGTCATCTGCGCCGGTGGCGGAGGCATCCCCACCTTTTACGGCCCCAACCGCAAGCTCCATGGCGCCGAGGCCGTGGTGGACAAGGACCGGGCCAGCGCCCTCCTCGCCCGCGAGCTGGAAGCCGACCTGTTCATCATGGCGACCGACGCCGAGGCCATCTACCTCGACTGGGGGAAGCCCACTCAGCGGGCCATCCGGCGGGTCCATCCCGACGAGCTCGGGAAGCACGGCTTCGCCTCGGGCTCCATGGGCCCCAAGGTCGAAGCCGCCATCGAGTTCGTGACCCGCACCGGCAGGACTACCGCGATCGGAGCCCTCGCCGACGTGGAGAGGATCGCCCGGGGAGAGGCCGGCACCCTGGTGACGATGCAGGCGGCCGGCCTCGAGCTCTGGGATCAGGCCGCGACCTGATTCCGAGTCGGGTAGTCGATATATCCCTTCTCCGTCCCGCCGTAGAACGTAGCCCGGTCGGGGGGATTGAGCGGCGCGCCCTCCGCGAAGCGCTCCGGCAGGTCGGGGTTCGCCAGGAAGAGCGATCCAAAGGAAACCAGGTCCGCCAGGCCCTCGGAGACGGCCGCGTTGCCGGTCTCCCGGTCGAACCCGCCGTTCAACATGAACGGGCCGCCGAAACGCTCCCGCATCACGCGGGCGACCTCGTGCTCCGGTGTGGAGCGGTCCCACGCCCCGGGCACGACCACGTGGAGATAGGCCAGGCCCAAGCGGCCCAGCTCCCCCGCCGCGTACCCGAAGGTCGCCAGAGGATCGGAGTCGCTCATGTCGTTGTATCCGCCCGTGGGCGAGAGGCGCACGCCCACCCGCTCCGCGCCCCAGACACCGGCCACCGCCGCAGTCACCTCCAGGAGGAACCGCGCGCGGTTCTCCACCGCGCCGCCGTACTCGTCCGTCCGTTGGTTCGTGCCGTCGCGCAGGAACTGATCGATCAGGTAGCCGTTGGCGCCGTGGATCTCCACCCCGTCGAAGCCAGCCTCCAGGGCCCGCCGTGCCCCCTCCTCGAACTGCTTCACCACGCCCGGGACCTCACTCAGCTCGAGCGCCCGCGGCGTCGCATAGGGCCAGGTGCCGGTGCGGCTGCGGTAGTCCCCCTGGAGCGGGATCGCCGACGGCGCAATGGGCAGCGCGCCTCCCGGCTGAAGCGTCGGGTCCGAGACCCGGCCCACGTGCCAGAGCTGCAGGAAGATCCGGCCGCCACGGCCGTGCACCGCCTCCGTCACCCGCCGCCAGCCCTCCACCTGCAAGCCGCTGTAGATGCCCGGCGTGCTCGGGTAGCCCAATCCCTCCGGCGCCACCTGCGAGCCCTCGGTCACGATCAGCCCCGCAGAGGACCGCTGCTCGTAGTAAGTGGCGTTCAACGGCGTGGGCGCATCTCCCTCTCCCGCCCGGTTGCGGGTCATTGGCGCCATCACCATCCGGTTGCGCAGCGTATAGGGACCAACCTGCACCGGGCTCAGCAAATCAGGGTTGCTCATCGCATCCTCCTTGTTCGGTTAACTGTGCATTCCTGAACTATTTGGGTTAAAAAAAAACCCCTACGGTTTGAGGAGCTGGACGAGGCGCGCCAGAGACTCGCGGTCCGCCTGGGGAATGCGCTCGAACACCTCATGTTCCGCCTCGGCCAGGACCCGCGCGCCCTCGTCGTGGCGAGCCCGGCCCTCGGCTGTGAGGGCCGCCAGCACGCTGCGGCGGTCGTTGGGGTCGCTCACCCGCTCGACGAGCTTCTCCGCTTCCAGACGGTCCACGAGCTGTGTCATGTTGGACCGCACGCAACTGCAGCGCTCGGCCAGCGAGCTCAGCGGCACCGGCTCCTTCGCCTCGACCAATTGGGACAGCACCCGGAACTTGGCCAGCGACAATCCGATCCCGCCGAGCGCGCCCTCGAGATGCGCCTCCATCTGATGCACCGCCCCCATCATGAGGAAGGCCATTGGAGCGGGCGGATGATCGTTCATGGGTGAATGATACACGAGTCAGGGATCGAGAGCAACTCCCCCTTCCTGTCCTCTCCCGGTGACAGACCCGCGCTCCAACGAGGTCGCGCCAGGGGATTTCCCCCTCTCCCCGCGGCCGGGAACAACCCTTGCTATCCTGTTGGGTATCTATTTGAGTTTGGAGGAGAGTGCCATGAGCTCATTTCGCCTTCCCTGTCTTCCGGCCCTGGCCCTTGCCGGCCTCGCGCTGTCTCTCTCGGCCGCGGCCCAGGCGCCCCAGATGAGCGAAGGCAGTATCGGCGACACCCTGAACGTCGAGATCAAGATCGTCCCGTTCTATGCCGTGGACGAGAAAGGCAATCCGGTCCTCGACCTGAAGCAGGACGAGATCGAGGTGCGGATCGACGGCAAGCCTGTCGCCATCGACACGTTCGACGCTTTCGCGAAGACCGGGGGAGCGACCACGATCTCCAACGAGGGCAGCCCGGAGACGCCGCCCGCGGTCCCGGTCAAGGCACAAAAGGCAGCGCGGAGGCACGTGGTCTTCTTCTTCGACATGGCTTTCTCCAACCACCGTGGCTTCGAGAGCGGCCGCACGTTCGCCGAGAAGATGGTCAGGGAGTCCCCCTCGGAAGATCTCCTCTACCTGGTGACCCACGACTTCAAGTCCGGCCTCGAGCAACGCCTGGGACCTGTGACGGCGAACGAAAAGGGCAAAACCCAGCTCCTCGCCGGCCTCAAGAAGCTCAAGCCCGAGGCCGGCCTCCTCGACGCCAACGCCAACTGGGGCAACCTTCCCCTGGTCAGCCGCGGCACCCGGAGGAACGGCGTTCCCGCGGACCAGAACTCCGCGATCGACCACGCCGTGCGGACCAACTCCCAGTCCCAGCTCGAGGGCACCGCCCGGAGCCTCGCCGAATCCATGCAGGCCCTGGCCGACCAGTTCAAGCGGATCAACGAGCCGAAGCTGATGGTCTTCCTCTCGCAGGGGATTGACCGGACGCTCTACTGGGAGGGCAGCGACGTCGGCATGCAGTTCTCCGGCAGCGCGTGGGGAAACCTTTCCACGAACTATCAGTACCGCGGCCTGCACACTCTTTACGAGAAGCCGCTGGAGCAGCTCGCCGAGACCGGCACCCTGAGCCTGTTCGTCAACCTGGACGACAAGTCGCGCGGGGCCGGAGGCGGAATCGGCTCCTCCATGCAGCACATGGCGCGGATCAGCGGCGGCCTCTACCTGGGCGACGTCGATCCGGCGGTGACGAACCAGCGCGTCGCGAGCTCCACCGGGGCCTATTACGAAGCGGGCTTCTACCTGGGCAATGCCGGCGATACCGGCGATACCGGCGATACCGGCGAGCGCCCCTCGCGGTCGAAGGTCGAGGTCCTGGTCAAACGCCCGGGCGTGCACACCTGGTCGGCCGGCACGATCAAGGCGCGTGAGACCTGGCGCGGCCTTTCCGAAAACGCCCAGCGGCTGCTCATCGTCGACCTGGTCGAGGGCGACGCCGAAGCGCAGCGCGCCCGCAGCTCGGTACGGCTCGACTTTCACAACCTGCCCGGCAACGTGGTCGGCAGCTCGAACGCGGGCAAGACCAGGCTCAGCTACGAAGTGGGTTGGCCGCAGGAGCTCGCCGGCCGCAAGATCGACCTTTACAACGTCGTGATCGAGCCCACGCGCCGGGCCGGCTCCCCGAACGTCCTCCGCTTTGACAAGCAAGGGACGAAGGTGGACGGCACCGTCCGCAACATCGACGTCGAAGTGCCCGAAAAGGCAACCTTCGTCTGGGGTATCGTGGCTATCGAGCCCGCGACCGGAAAGACCTGGTACCGCCGGTTCCACCTGCAGGGGCGGCAGGCCCAGAAGTAGAAGTAATTGATCCCGTTCCCCCTCTCCCCAACCCTCTCCCCCGTGCCGGGGGAGAGGGGGCCGGAAGGTGAGAGAAATCAATTCGAGTTGGAGGAGATTGCCATGAGGTCATTTCGCACCACCCGCTTCCTGGTCCTGGCCCTGGTCTTGGCAGGTACTGCGCTTTCCCTGTCTGCCGCGGCCCAGGAGGCTTCGCCCGCGCCGCAGATGAGCGAAGGTGAAACGGTCAACGTCGAGATCAAGATCGTCCCGTTCTATGCCGTGGACGAGCAGGGCAAACCGGTCCTCGACCTGAAGCAGGAGGAGATCGAGCTCCAGGTCGACGGCAAGCCCGTCGCCATCGACAGCTTCGACGCCTTCCCGCATGTGGGAGGGGCCACGGCGATCTCCAACGCGGGCAGCCCGGAGCCGGCCGCGGCACCAGCCCCCGCCAAGGCCAACACCGCTCCCGCCAAAGCCGAGCGCCGGCACGTCGTCCTCTTTTTCGACGTCGCCTTCTCCAACCTGCGCGGCTTCGAAAGCGGACGCAAGTTCGTCGAAAAGACGATCAAAGAGGCGCCGGCATCGGACCTCCTCTACTTCGTGACCTATGACTTCAAGAGCGGCCTCCAACAGCGCATGGGGCCGGTGGCGGCGAACGAAAAAGGAAAGTCCCAGCTCCTCGCCAGCCTCAAGAAGCTCAAGCCCGAAGCCGGCATGATCGACCAGCAGGCTGATTTCGGCGCGCCGCTGGTCGATCGTGGCGCCAGCAAGAACGGCATCCCCAGGGCCCAGACCTCGGCCCTCTACATGGCCGTGCGCACCAACTCGGACGCCCAGCTCGAGAACAACGCCGTCCGCCTCGCCGAATCCTTCCAGGCCCTGGCCGAGCAGTTCCAGCGGATCAACGAGCCCAAGCTGATGGTCTTCCTCTCTCAGGGGATCAACCAGAGGCTGTACTGGGAGGGAAGCGACATCGCGATGCAGTTCTCCACCGCGCCCTTCGCGCACATCAACAACAAGCAGTTCCGCGGCCTGCACACCCTCTACGAAAAGCCGCTGCAGCAGCTCGCCGACACCGGCACCCTGAGCATGTTCGTCAACCTGGACGACAAGAACCGGGGAGCCGGCGCAGCTGACACCTCCCTGCAGCACATGGCGCGGATGAGCGGCGGCCTCTACCTGGGCGAAGTCGATCCAGCCGTGGCGAATCAGCGGGCCGCGAACGCCACCGGGGCCTACTACGAAGCGGGCTTCTACCTGGGCGATGCCGGCCAGCGGCCCTCCCGGGCGAAAGTCGAGGTCCTGGTCAAGCGCCCCGGCGTGCGCTCCTGGTCGGCCGGCACGATCAAGACACGGGAGACCTGGCGCGGCCTGTCCGAAGACGCCCAGCGGCTGCTCATCGTCGACCTGATCGAAGGCGACGCCGAAGCGCAGCGCGCCCGCAGCTCGGTACGGCTCGACCTCCGCAACCTGCCCGGCAACGTGCTCGGCAAATCGAACGCGGGCAAGACCATGCTCCGCTACGAAGTGGGCTGGCCGCAGGAGCTGGCCGGCCGCAAGATCGACCTCTACAACGTCGTGATCGAGCCCACGCGCCAAGCCGGCTCCCCGAACATCCTCCGCTTCGACAAGCAGGGGACGAAAGTGGATGGCAACCTCCGCACCATCGACGTCGAAGTGCCCGAAAAGGCCACCTTCGTCTGGGGCATCGTGGCCATCGAGCCCCGCACCGGAAAGACCTGGTACCGCCGGTTCCACCTGCAGGGAAAGCAGGCGCAGAAGTAGGATTGAATCCCCGTTCCCCTCTCCCCCGGCGCCGGGGGCGAGGGGGGCCCTCACCCCCCGGCCCCCTCTCCCGCTCCACCCAAGCCCTCCCGCCCCGGGAGAGGGGGAGACTTGCTTTGGTTACCTGGCAAGGCTGGGGCGGATGTGAAGTGCGGCTTGCGCGATCTTTTCCAGAACCGTGCGGGAGCTCAGAAGGATTTCTTCGTTGGGAAACCTCAGAACGTAATAGCCGAGCGACAGCAGGTACTCACCGCGATTCTGATCGTGGGCGATCTGGGCTTCGGTCTCGTGGACAGCGCCATCCACTTCGATGACGAGCCGCAGCTCGGGACAACAGAAATCAGCGATGTACCGGTTGATCGGAAACTGGCGCCGGAACTTCAAACCGAGGATCTGCCGACCTCTCAACCTTTCCCAAAGCGCCTCTTCCGCGGGAGTCGACTCCTCCCGAAGCTCCCGAGCCCGCCGCCTGCTCCGCTGCTCCACGCTCTCCATTCCGGCATTCTAGCCAATCAAGCAAGTCTCCCCCTCTCCCGGGGCGGGAGTGCTTGGGTGGAGCGGGAGAGGGGGCCGGGGGGTGAGGCCTCCCCACCCCGAGGGGTAGTGCCACGACTACCCTGGAAGGCGTTGTTGGGCCGGCGGGTGGATGTCAAGCTAGGGCCGTCTTCTCAATCCAGGTCGATGCCCCTTCTCTCCGGTTGGCCGCGGGAGCGGGGGCTCCCATCGGTAGCGCTCGAGATCGATGCGGCCGCGCTCGTCGAACTCGACGCCCTCCTCCTCGAGGAGGTGCCGCTGGTACCCGTCCCACCCGGGCATGGCGCGCGGGCTCACCTCTCCGCGCGAATTGATCACCCGGTGCCAGGGGAGGTCCGAGCCCTCCGGGAGCGAGTGGAGGGCGTACCCCACCTGCCGCGCCGCGCGGCCGAGCCCCGCCACCGCCGCGACCTGTCCATACGTTGCGACCCGGCCCTCCGGGATCCGCTCCACGACGGCATAGATGCGCTCGTAATTGGTGAGCTTCATCGCCTTGGCTCGGGACGCCTTGGCTCGGGACGATCATCGAGCGGAACGTGGCCGCGCCTATACACCATGACCGACCGTATGAACTCGATCACCACGGCGCCATCCTGGTTGTAGCCCGTGGTCCTGAGCCGCACGATGCCCATGTTCGGACGCGAACGGGACCCGCGCGTTTCGAGCACCTCGCTCTGCGCGTAGAGCGTGTCCCCCTCGAAGAGCGGATGCGGCAACCGCACCTCGTCCCATCCTAGATTGATCGCGTTCAGGGAAATGTCCGTGACCGACAACCCCGTGGCGATGGCCAACGTCAAGGTCGAATCCACCAGCGGCCTTCCCCATTCCGTGCGGGCCGCGTAGGCGGCATCGAAATGGATGGGATTGTTGTTGACGGTCAGCAGGGTGAACCAGATGTTGTCCGTCTGCGTGACCGTCCGCCCGAGCGGGTGACGGTAGACGTCTCCCACCTCGAAGTCCTCGAATACGCGCCCCTTCCAACCTTCCTTGATAGCCATGACAGGGATGATTCTATCCGCCGGGATGTCATCCCGCCCATGCTCCCCCTTCTGCCCTCGTTTCTAATTGCCCTCCTCCAAGCCCAAGAGGCGACCCTGGTATACTCGCGAGTATAGTCATGCCTACCAGCGTCCATATCCCGAAGCCGCTCCTGGAAGCGGTGGACCGTAAAGCCCGAGCTCTCAAGATGAGCCGGAACCGGCTGATCGTCCGGGCTCTAGAGAGGGAGTTGAAGCAGGAGTCAGACTGGTCTCCGGGTTTCTTCGAACAGTTGAGCTCGATCGACTCCGAAACGGCAGCGGCTGTCGACGAGTTACTGGCCTCAGTACGCCAGGAGCGGCGGTCGAAGCCGCCGAACTGGGGGACCTGACCATGGAATGCTTTCACTGCAAGGGTCGTATGGTACGCGCGACAGCACCTTTCAGCATCGACCGGAAGGGCTACCACATCGTCTGGGAGGCGATCCCTGCCTGGGTCTGTACGCAGTGTGGTGAACCGTTCTTCGAAGCCGGTGAGGTCGAGGCCATTCAACGCTCTCTCGCGGCCGTGGACCGTGAGAGCGCTGCCCTGGTCGCCTGATTTCTCCAGAATCGGAGAAGCACCTCCCCCGCCGCACCTCCCCCGCTGAGCCGGAGCCCTCGCCTTTAGGTCAAGCGGCGGGTGCCATTGGACGCACTTCCCTCCGGACTGCCTCGCCGACAGCTCGTTGGGCTTCTTCGAGGTCATAGTCCAACTGAAGACCAAGCCAGAAGCGTTCCGAGGTTCCGAAGTAGCGAGCCAATCTCAGAGCACTGTCAGGCGTGATTGCCCGTTTTCCAAGGACGATCTCGTTCACGCGCCGGGGTGGTACTTTGATATCGCGCGCCAGCCTATTCTGACTGATGCCCAGAGGTTTCAGGAAATCTTCCAACAGGATCTCACCGGGATGTACGTTCGGCAGACGGTTCTTCATGGTGGTCCTCTCAGTGGTAGTCCACGATCTCCACATCGAAGGCATCCCCTTCACGCCACTCAAAGCAGATTCGCCACTGATCGTTGATCCGGATGCTGTGCTGGCCAGCGCGATCGCCCCTGAGAGCTTCCAACCGGTTGCCGGGTGGCACACGCAGATCGGAAAGACTCTGGGCGTTGTTCAGCATTCTCAGCTTTCTCCGCGCTGTTTGCTGGATATCCCAGCCAAGTCGCCGGACCACTTCCCCTCGCCAGATACCTTCGGTGTCTCGGTCCCTGAAGGATCTGATCACGAGAAGACTATAACGCAGCGCGTCATATGACGTCAAGCGTCATGCTTGCACGATTGGAGCGGCGGAAATCCCGGAGCGAGATCCCACTCCGGAAGCCCTGAAAGGGCGACGGCAGCAGCCCGGGTGCGAGCCCCGCGGCGGGAGTCCGTGGCCCGAAGGATGCTAATCTGATGGCATGAACTGGCGTGACCACATCTATGCGGATCCCGAGATCCTTTCAGGCAAGCCCGTGGTGAAGGGTACCCGTCTCGCGGTTGAATTCCTCCTCGGGCTTCTCGGCACCGGTTGGACTCAGGAGCAGATCCTGGCGAACTACCCCACCCTGACGCCTGAAGGTCTCCAGGCGGTTTTTGCCTTCGCCGCGGAATCGTAGTCGGACACGATCGTCGCCCCCTCCCAGGATTCGCCAAACGCCCTCTGTTGATTCGCGCGCAGTGCCCCAACGGGGCACAGGCATCTAGCCCCGGGCTTCAGCCCGGGGTCGGGAGCCCAAAACATCCCCAAGCCCTGAAAGGGCGGCAGACATTAGCCCGGCACGTCAGTGCCGGGCCAGGGAGCCCAGCCCATCCAGTCCCAGAGGGACGGTTGTGTCGCCTTCCCGCGAAACGAATCCCCTCCCCACCTCCGTGGTGGATCTCCTGTGGCTGGAATGTGTTACGGAAATCGCTCGACTTGCCCGCTCCCCTCACCGCGGGTCATCATGGGCTCTCCATGAAGCTCTGGATCGGTGTCACGGACAACGACTGGTTCCGCTACCTGCGGAGCCTGTCCGAAGTCGATGAGGTCAACTTCTGGCAACCCGGAGGCAAGGGGACCTTCAGGGCACTGCAGCCGGGTGGGCTATTCCTCTTCAAGCTCCACTACCCCGAGAACTTCATCGTCGGTGGTGGCTTCTTCGTCCACTTCACCCGCCTCCCCTATACCCTGGCCTGGGAAGCCTTCGGCCAGATGAATGGAACGCGGACCGAGGAGGAGATGAGGCGCCGCATCGAGAAGTACCGAAGGGCGCCGGTGGACCTCAACTCCCAAATCGGCTGCATCATCCTCCGCCAGCCGTTCTTCTTCGACGAGAGCCAATGGATTCCGGCCCCGGAGGAGTTCCGTCCAAACATTGTCCAGGGCAAGACCTTCGAGGCGGACTCCCCGACAGCGCAGCTCCTCTGGGCTCAGGTGAGCGAAAGGCTCCAAGTCTCCCGAGTCCGGAATGAGGTGGCAGAGCCTAGTGTGATCTACGGCGACCCGGTGCTCGTTCGTCCGAGGCTGGGCCAGGGGACGTTCCGGGTCCTGGTCACGGACAACTACAACCGGCGTTGCGCCGTCACGGGCGAAAAGGCGCTCCCTGTCTTGGATGCCGCTCACATCCTCCCCGTTGGCCAAGGAGGCCGGCATCAAGTCGACAACGGCCTTCTTCTACGGACCGATGTCCACCGCCTCTTTGACAAGGGCTACGTGACGGTCACTCCGGATGGCCGCTTCCTTGTGAGCCGTCGGCTCAAGGATGACTTCGATAACGGGGAGCCCTACATGCCCTTCAATGGAGAGAGAATCTGGATGCCGGGAGATCCGGCCCTGCGGCCGAGCCGGGAGGCTCTCAAGTGGCATGCGGATGCGGTGTTCCTACGCTAGGCTATCCCATATTCCCTCAGCCCATACACCACTAGCGCCATGATTAAATGGATGTACTATCCAAAGTCAAGCAAAGCCACAGAATTGGCTCACGCTGTCGTGGGTACCTTTGAGTCGGCTGGAAATACAATTGGCTCAGCGACCAACAAGTTAAACAGTAATGGGGTTCTAGCGAAGATTTCTCTGGGTCTCCGCGCATTGGGATTTGTTGTTGAGTCTGGCAAGACTAAGACAGACAGAATTTCGGTGCCCGTTCTCTTCGGGCTCAATGGACGACCTGAAAAGTCCTTTGATGCTGACGCCTATCATCCCACTGAAGGGTTTGTAGTCGAAGTGGAAGCCGGTCGAGGGGTAGTCAACAACCAATTCCTAAAAGATCTCTTCCAAGCGTGCACGATGCACGACGTGTTTTATCTTGCGATTGCAGTGCGTAATGACTATCGGGGGATCAACGACTTCGAGAAAGTCTGTCGATTCATGGATACGTTATTCGCGAGCCGAAGGCTTGAGCTACCCCTCAAGGGAATTCTCATTATTGGCTATTAGATAGCAGCATACCCTACAGCAAGCCCTCCTTTTCTCTCAAGTCATTTAAGCAGGATTCAAGATCCAAATCCGGCGTGCCAATCCGCCCCAAATATCTAACGAATCTAGCACTGATTGATTCGGCGAAAGGACTTGATACCGTCGCGATACATTCCGCCGATCTAACTTCGGATATATCTGCGTGCCGCAACTTCTGGAAATCGACAATGCTAGCCGGAATGTCCCAAGCCCCCGGCAAGAAATGATAGCGCTCCGCCTGTCCATGCTTAGAGTCTCTATTATTTCTCATCAATTCACTAAGAATCTTTTCTTTGGAGTTCGACTGTCCAGTAACCCACTCCCTATATTCAGGATACTCCGTCACTGGCACTGCCCTCGCGCAAAGCACGTGCTCCACTTTGCAGGTGCCTCCTCGCGTCACCAAATCGCAGCTTGGCCACACCACCACAAACAACTCGTTGCCAAGCTTACGAATATCGCCTAATCGGGGGTCTATACTGAAAGGCGGCTTAATATAGTACTCGGTAGGATGGGCCAGTTCACTCTCGGCCCGTCGGCCCGTCGTCCCTGGGTATAGCGCCTCGACTAACTGCTCGACACCCTCGCGGCTAAAGTAAACCGCCAGCCTTTGTAGTAGCAACCGAACGAAATCCGGTCGGTCAATCAACTCCTCAAGCTTTCCCCAGTTCTGTATAACAAAACCCCACATATACTCACGAAGAGCAGAGTCGAAGTGCTGGGCAATCGCTCGATGTGTTTGAGGAATCCGTAACGCGAACACTTGCTGAATTGCCTCACGCAGCCTAACTAACGAACCCCCTTCTTTTCCGACGACTCTTACAAGAGCACTCTCATACTCCGCGACACTCTCCGGAAGAGCTGTATAAAAGATCACAGGCGAAAACCCGACGGCCTTCCATTTGTTAAGAACGTCAATTCCAGCAGTCTTGTCCCGGTCATGATTGCCCATGACATCTAGAACAAGTAGATCGACCTTACGTTCACTGAGTAAGCTCAGGGCCTCGTTGAAATCAGAGACCTCAGTAATCTTAAGATTACCGAATTCGAAGCCATCTCCCTCCAGATAATCGACAACTTCCTCTCGGACCTGCTCATTGTCCTCAACAAGTACTAGGTTCCACAGTTCTCTTTCCATTCGATCCTCTTCAACGACTAATCAAGTGGTCTTTAGCGTGAAGCGAAAATTGGCTCCATCAAGAAGGCCAGGCTCAATTAATTCAAGATTCCCTCCATACTCGGCAACGATTTCACCAGATATAGTTAGACCAATACCAACTCCATCCGGCCTAGTCGTATAGTAGGGGTCAAAAATGAAGTCGCGAATTTCCTCGGGAATCCCTGGTCCGCTGTCACTAAAAAGGACTTCTATTCCGCCTTCCTTACTGTTGACCCGGACTACTATCTCGCGTTTCTCTTGGGGAACTTTCGATAGCCAGTAGAGCGCATTCGTCAACAGATTTACGAACACCTGCTGAACTTCGCCAATATCGACACGAACAGGAGTAGAAGTCTCCGGCAGGCCAATCTTGACGCCCAGATCATCGACTTGATCATGTAGAATGGCAAAGGCATCAGAAACCAGAGACTCCAAAAGACATTCTGTTGGGCGACCTCTCTTGCGACCACCAAAGGGAGAAATTCTTCTGAAGAGTCCAGAAAGCGCAACTGCCTGCGCATCGATGGTCTCAAGCCGCTTAACAATCTTCGCCTGCTCTTGTTCTGATATGTCCGCCTTCCGCAGATCCCTCCGCCCGAGTTCACACTGACTTGAGATCGAGGAGATTGAAGTACGTCCATCATGGAGAACAGCGTCGACCAGCTGTCCAAGAGTCGCCAATCTCCGATATCTGACAATCACTTCTTGGATCTGATCGACCGACTTCTTTACACGCCTATCCTTCTCCTCAAGGAAGTTCAAGAACTCCTTGTCGTCCGGGTACTTGGCCGAAAATGCCTCACGAACTGGCGCAAGATTCAGTTCGTCAAACAAACTCCTCTGACTCGCAAGCTTCTCTGCCTTACGGCGTACTTCGTACCTCGCAGCCTCAAGATAGCCAAGCACCTCGCCTATGCATTCTCTCAAATCGCCAAAAGCCGAAGATTCAACAAATCCCTCTCTATTCGTCTGATCGCGCAGTTCAGGGTTTTCATCTGCACCAATGTAAATTGCACCGACAATCTGGTTGTTACTTATTCTTAAGGTCGGGTTCTGTACACGCCGTAAGTCAAGCCGCAACCAGTCGTTCGTAGGACTTCCATAAGGCAGCACTCTGAACAGGTCACGATAGACACTGATACCCGCTGCCTCATTAAGATCACGCCTGACATCTAGTACAGTAGATCCAAGGTCCAGTGCGAGCTTACCCAATCTATCTCGATCACGGTCCCACACCTTAATGTTGAATGAGAAAGGCCCGCAATCGGGTACTCGGCCGCTCTTGAGAATGATCTTTTGGTTGAGAGACCTTTCTTGATCTCCAATGGCAAGAGCGGCTGCCAGCATACCGCTCTCTGAGATGCCCCCCCGAATCGAGTAATGTGGGCGGGAGAGGACTTGTGGCGGTGTGATTGGACCACCCAGATCCTTGTATGCAGCCGGGAGGGACAACGCAACCTGGAATGGATCGGTCTCGACGTGCCTTACGATAAGCCTTGACAATTCCCCTCGAAGGCGACGAAAGGCCTCACGGTCCCACACATCTCGCAGTTCGCTAAGTGTTAGAGTCGTACCAGAGGGAATGTTGCTCTCAACAGCAAACTCGCTCCAATCAGTCTGAATCTGATCAAGATATCTGTCCTCGCTACTGAAGGCTTCCCAGTCAAACTCGGCAACGACACGACGCCCAGAGTGTGCTGCGATTGAATCCAGCTCCATACGCCGAGCAAGTCGCGCGGCAGCAAAGCGACCCAGTCCCTTCTCACCCGTCATTCGACGGCCACCTGGAGAAAAGCGCCTCTTGGTCTTGGAAATTGTCGCCGGCTCCATCCACGCTGACTGCAGAACATCCAAAGACATGCCGTGCCCATCGTCTTGGACGACAATCGCACCCTCGCCAACCGTTAAGGGAGAGTTCACTCTGATTTCTACAGAGTGCGCGTCCGCGTCATAGGCGTTCTTAATAAGCTCTACAAGCGCGACAACCTCATTACTGATCAGATCCTGACCGATTGCTTGAATCAAACGGGCACGTGGCCGCAAAGCAGAACTCCCACTCCTTAATGGCTTTCCGCTGGATGGGCTATTACCCGAGGAACTTGGCCCTACATTCTGGCTGGAGTTCTCACTTGTCAATGCTTCCAACCCCAAAAGCTCATAGAGACGCTTGGCACCATTCTCTTCGACATCCCAAACCGCCATGCTGTCGATGAGTTGCGAACCGAAATCACGAACGATCAAGGCATGCACATCGGATTGCTGCTTTCGGGAAACGACATCCCAGATCAGAGTTGGCTGCCCCCTATCCGGCAATTCAACAATGCACCAGAAAAAATCACCCACATCGACCAAGTCTAAGCCGTAACCCTTTATCATGCTACCAACAAGACGCCAATTCTTCGTTTGCTTCTTGAAAGGTCGACTCTGTGCCTGGCCATCAGAATAACGTACAGTCCGCACTTCGAAATCTAACAATTCCGGGATGCCATCGAAAATACGCCTTACGACCTTGGCGTTGAAGTTGATTCCCTTCTGCCCTCCCCGTGCCTTCCCCTTGTGAAGCGCTACGGCGAACCAGCCCAGTTCGGAGCCGGTCAGTCTTCGAAGAACGAGAAGCTTCCTCATTGCTAGCCCTCGGCAAGAACTTCGGCAAGAAATACAGGCTCTTCAATCTCGGGAAAGCAGGCCAGCACATGCTGGGCGTTCATGGTTGCACCGATGCGGGGCAAAACGGAAGCTGCTACTGCCAGAGAAAGCAGAGGAGGAACTGCATTCCCAATCTGCCTGAAAGCAGGATTCATAGTACCAGAGAATCGAAATCCATCAGGGAACGACTGCAGCCGCGCTGCCTCCCTCACGGAAATTGTACGCGCCTGCACTGAATCATAATGAATGTGGCTATAGGAGTCCTTACCGAGGTGTGCCATCAGAGTACGAGCTGGCTTGTCTGGTTCCATTTTGCGCCACTTGTTCGGGAACTTCTCAGGATCATAAGGGGGCACGTACTCAGCTTGCATCTGCAGATACTCAGGCGACTCGTCGGGAAGAGGGATTCCCCTTCTCCTAGCCTGATCTAGCTCTTTTTCAAACAACCGGATTGCGAGATCATACGCAAGGGGATAATCATCACCATGCTTCATCGACCGAAACAATCTGTAATCCCGCTCACTCAGAGAGCGAATCACATGATCCCATATCTTTTCATCGCTTTTGAGACCTGGCCAGTTCCTCATGAGTCGAGCGTAGGGAGATAATTCTACACCCGACAGATAAGTTACCGCACTGTCAAAGCGACGTGCTCCTCTACGAAGCGAGCCATCCAAGTGACCAGAAATAGGAGGCAGATCTTGAACTGCCTCTTTAACTGTTACGGCACTCCGAGCTCCTTCAATCGGCGAAGGCGTGGCAATGTAGTGGCTCGTTTCCCGGTATAGAGGCTGACTGGAGAGCACTCTGAGTGCGACAGTTCGCGAGCTGTGATACCCCGAAGGAAATGAAACCTTGTGAGTGGGTCGCGGAAACTCGATGGTAGAGGCAGCTTCCTTATGGAACGCTATCAGGAAAAAGCGCTCCCTCATCTGGGGTACACCGTAGCTTGCGGCGTTTAGGAGGGAATACGCGCAATCATACCCCATGCTCCCAAGAACGTCGCAGATCTCCTCCCCTAAATTGTGTCCTCCCCAGTTGAGGATGTCGGGCACATTTTCCATTACCACGGCAACAGGCTGAAGAACCTTCACGAAGTGCAAGTAGGGCACGTAGAGCTGGGCTCGTGGATCGTGCCGAAAGGCCTCTGGATGCTGCTGCACTTCGCGGAGTTTGGCCCGCCCGACGCGGGTAAAGGTCGGGCAAGGTGGACCTCCCACAAGAACGTCCACTGCCAACTCGGATTCCTCATGTCCCAATTCCTGCAGAAACCGGGCAGGCTCAACGCCGGTTATATCTCGCGCCTTACCATGAAGGGCCGGATTGTCACTATGAAAGTTGAGGGCAAACGACATCGCGGCGTGTTCGTCGATCTCAACACCACCAAGACTTTGACAACCCGCTGTCACGAAGCCGAGCGACATTCCTCCGCATCCCGCAAAGAGGTCCAATACCTTGGGGGATTCACCTCGCTCCAAGCGTCGTAGCTTTTCTTTTATGGTTTTTGACATCTATCCTACTCAAATCGATGAGATCTCTTGCGGCTCCACTTAGTTGTTGTTCGGCGCCGCACTTCTTCCATGTGCGGCTCGGCACTGCGCAGTGACTCAAGGCGACGCCTCTCCATATTTGAATCTAGAGGCTCGACGTATACTACTCGCCAGTCCTGCGTATCAGAGCTCGTTCCTTCCCCAGAAAGAGTCGACTTGACCCTGGCGACGCTATCCTGGAGGTTCTCAAATATCTCGTGCTCCCAGAAGCGGACTACCCGCCAACCAAGTCGTTCGAGTTCGACAGTCTGGCGTCGATCCCTCTCAACGCTTGTCTTCAGCTTGTTGCTCCAGAACTCGGTGCCCGTTCTGGGAGCGACGTAATGCAGAGGACACCCGTGCCACTGGCAGCCATCCATATAGACCGCCACACGAGCTGAGGCAAATACGAGGTCGGGACGCCCTGCTGGAGTGCGTAGACCGACCCTATATCGAAGCCCTGCACCCCACAGGGCACGACGTAGCAGGATCTCCGGCTTTGTGTCTCTCGGCCGGATCCTGGCCATCTGTTCGGAGCGCGACAAGCTCAAGACGGCCCTATTGTACCGGAGGCCACTCATTACATGGCGCGCGTTGCTATCCTGAGATTCTCGGGTTGGGAGGCTCCCGCCCATCTCCCGGTACTGCCACCCCTCCGGGGTTCGGGATAGACGCTCCCCCCTCCCCGGGGCTCGCGCCCCGGGCTACACGCTCCGCCCCCTTCGGGGCTCCCCGGATAATTGGCGTGGAGCCGGTGGGATTGGCTTCGAGCCGGCAGGCGGAAGGGCGTGGGGGGCTCAGGAGAGAAACGGGCGAAGAGGCGTCGCTCACCCCCAGCGCCCGGCCTCCTGACGGGGGGACGGAGCTAACCGCCTTCGCTGGTGCCGGGGATGCTGAGGTGGCCGCCCGCCTTCACGTGCGTCTTGACTCTCATCGGCTCTCCTTTCAGGAAGGCTGCCATTCTATCCTGGGACCAAGGGCGAAAAGGACAGGTAAGTCGGCAGGTAGTCACCGATCGGAGAGCCTGGCTCCGTGCTCTCAGGCACGGAAAAGAGCCCGCAACCGGTTCCAGCGGTCTCGGACCTCCTCCGTCTCCTTGTCGAGTTCCTCCCGCCATCCAACGGTGTCGACGGCTGAGCGGAGAGAGTCCATCTGGCGCAGGAGGATCTCGGGAGGGGTGGCGTTCAGTTCGTCGATCTCCGCTTGGTTGACCCGTGCCCAGCGGTTGGCGAAGTCGTGGGCTTGAGCTGGAGTGAGCCTTGCCATGCCGGGAGTCTAGCAGGCAAAGACTCTTCCCTCTGTCCTCGAGAGGACGGCGCCTCCCCGCCCCCCCGTGGCACTCTTCCTGGCAAGGAGGCTCGCTCCGGACTACCAAATAAGTGCCTGGCACCACCTCCAGCCACCTCCAGCCGTTCGGGAACCTTCCCGGACGATCCGGGCAACTGCCCGGATGGTTCGGGAACCTTCCCGGATGATCTGGGCAACTGCCCGGATGGTTTGGGAACCTTCCCGGATGATCCGGGCAACCGCCCGGATGGTTCGGGAACCTGCCCGGATGATCCGGGCAACCGCCCAGATGGTTCGGGAACCTGCCCGGATGATCCGGGCAACTGCCCGGACGGTTCGGGAACCTGCCCGGATGATCCGGGCAACCGCCCAACTCTTTCGGGCAACTGCCCAGATCATCCGGGCAACCGCCCAACTCTTTCGGGCAACTGCCCGGATCATCCGGGCAACCGCCCAACTCTTTCGGGCAACTGCCCAGATCGTCCGGGCAACCGCCCAACTCTTTCGGGCAACTGCCCGGATCGTCCGGGCAACCGCCCAACTCTTTCGGGCAACTGCCCGGATCGTCCGGGCAACCGCCCAACTCTTTCGGGCAACTGCCCGGATCATCCGGGCAACCGCCCAACTCTTTCGGGCAACTGCCCGGATCGTCCGGGCAACCGCCCAACTCTTTCGGGCAACTGCCCGGATCGTCCGGGCAACTGCCCAACTCTTTCGGGCAACTGCCCAGATCGTCCGGGCAACCGCCCAACTCTTTCGGGCAACTGCCCGGATCGTCCGGGCAACTACCCAACTCTTTCGGGCAACTGCCCGGATCATCCGGGCAACTGCCCAGATCGTCCGGGCAACCGCCCAACTCTTTCGGGCAACTGCCCGGATCGTCCGGGCAACCGCCCAACTCTTTCGGGCAACTGCCCAGATCGTCCGGGCAACTGCCCAACTCTTTCGGGCAACTGCCCGGATCGTCCGGGCAACCGCCCAACTCTTTCGGGCAACTGCCCGGATCGTCCGGGCAACTACCCAACTCTTTCGGGCAACTGCCCGGATCATCCGGGCAACCGCCCAACTCTTTCGGGCAACTGCCCAGATCGTCCGGGCAACCGCCCAACTCTTTCGGGCAACTGCCCGGATCATCCGGGCAACCGCCCAACTCTTTCGGGCAACTGCCCGGATCGTCCGGGCAACTGCCCAACTCTTTCGGGCAACTGCCCGGATCGTCCGGGCAACCGCCCAACTCTTTCGGGCAACTGCCCGGATCATCCGGGCAACTGCCCGGATCGCCCGGGCAACCGCCCGAGCGACTCGGGGATCTACCCCGCTCCCCCGTGGCACTCTTCCTGGCAAGGAGGCTCGCTCCGGACCATTTCGGACCGGGGATGCAGCCGTCCCGAATAGGAGACGTGCCGATGCCCCTCTCCCCGTCACGCCACACCCTGGCGGTCCTGACCGTGGCCGCCCTCCTCGCCCTCGCTTCCCCCGGAGTCGCCCGGGCTCTCCCTCTCGATCCTGCCGGAGAGTCCCGGGGATTCATCCAGCAGCTCCTCGACGGCGCCGCCGGCTGGGTTCGGACCTTCGTCGTCCCCCTGTGGCAGGCGACCGGAAGCGGACTTGATCCGAGCGGTGGTCCGAATCCCAATGGAGACAGCGGCTCGGGGCTAGACCCCAACGGACGACCCTAGCCGCCTCCGCCTTGTTTCTTCGCCGGGCCGGAGAGTTCCCATCGCCGGCCCGCCATTTTCTTTCCACGTGTCACAAAAACTCCGTCTGCGGCAACTATACTTTGAGAGCGACACGACTTCGCGGAAGCGAGAGGGGGAGCTGTGGAACACGAGCACCTGGATCAGCCTGCGCTGGACCGCCTTCTGGCCCTGGACAGGACCGAGGACCAGAACCGCGCACTGCTGCATCAACTAGCCATCTGCCCGGAATGTCACAAGGTCGGGGGCTACATCCTCGATCTCTACCGGAGCAGGCTTCTGCCTCTCAACTTCAGCTTGGTAGAGCTCAAGTTGGCCCGCTCCAGGGCAGAAGCTCCCCAGCTCTGGGAGAGTCTCCGTCACCTCCCACACCCAAGGCGCCTCGCACTTGCTCAGGCTGGTAATCCTTTTCTGAGTTGGGGATTGTGCGAGTTCCTCTGTAAGACGAGCGAATCGGTGGCGTCCAAGGATGCCGCCCAGGCGTTGGAGCTTTCAGAGCTCGCCGTCCAGGTGTCCAACAGCATCGAGGATGACGACCCGGCGGAGGACAGATGGCTATATCAACTCAGGGCCTACGCCTGGGCCTACCTTGGAAATGCGCGCCGAGTGCAAGGGGACCATCAGGGTGCTGATGCTGCCTTCGTGGTAACTGACCAATGGTGGGAGGCTGGCGAGGAGGGAATTGGGGATGCCCTCGAGTATCGCCCTGTCATCCTGGACCTCAAAGCCTCGCTGCGCGCTGCTCAAGGACGATTCTCTGAGGCCTTGGATCATCTTGACGAGGCTCTCGACATCTACCAAGTGGTCATCGGTGATCCTCATCTCGCAGGCCGAGTGCTCATCAAGAAGTCCTACACGCTCATAGAGATGGGCGATCTCGACACCGCCATCCCCATCCTCCAGAAGGCCGAGGAGTTGATCGACCCGGCACGGGAGCCCCGGCTGATTCTGTGCGCCCGGCACAACCTCCTGGACAACCTGAGCAAGGCCGGACGCTTTTCCGAGGCGCGGACTCTCCTGCCCCAGGTCCAGGAGCTGTCCCGGAGCGCGGGCAGCCAGCTCGACCGGGTCCGGCTCCGCTGGGTCGAAGCCCGCATCGCCGCCGGGCTCGGCGAACCGGACGAGGCCCGTCAGGCCTTTTCCGAAGCGCAACGCGGCTTCCTCGACCAGCGCATCGCCTACGACGCCGCTCTCGTCTCCCTGGAAATGGCCACGTTCCTCCTCCAGGAGGGACAGACCGCCGAGGTCCGCGAGCTCGCCCGCGAGATGATCCCCATCTTCCAGGCGCAGGACATCCACCGCGAAGCCCTCGCCGCCCTTGCCGTCTTCCAGGCCGCCGCCGCCCTCGACTCCGCCACCCTCGAGCTCGCCCGCGAAGTCGCGGCCTTCCTCGCCCGCGCCCGGCATGACCCCGCGCTTCGCTTCAGCGGCGAAACCAGTCCGCCCGCTCGGCGTCCTTAGCGGGCTCCACCTCGTCACAGTCCGAGTGACGGATAGCGTTTTATGTAGGGGCGGCCCTTGTGGCCGCCCTCCGGAAGGGCACCCACAAGAGGTGCCCCTACAGAAGGACGATCCACCTTTCCGACGTGACAGAGCCTAGGGACTCCACCAATTCTCAATTTGGAGCTTCTCGAACGGGGCAAAGTCATCCACATTCCTCGTTACGAGGACGAGGTCGTGCACGAACGCGATAGCTGCGATCTGGCCGTCGAGGAACGGCGGGGTTCTGCCCGCCCCAGTGAGCCGGGCTCGTTCGCTCGCATGGCGCTCCGCGGCTCGTGCGTCATAGGGAAGGATGACAAGAGAGGGGGCAAGGGTTTGCCACAAGTACTCCTCGATCGTCGCGCGCCGCTTCGACTCGGGAAGCCGGTCGCAACCGTAGAGAAGCTCATGCCAGACGGGAGAGGCGGTGACGAGATCGGTCCGATTCTTCTCGATCTGCCGCAGAACTGAGGGATTGGGGCTCGGCTTCAGAGGCTCCGACAGGACGTTCGCGTCGGCAAGAAACCGTGGGCTCACCACTCGACCTCGCGGCCCGGCGTGCGGTCGCGAACGTTCGCGTAGACCTCTTCGACATCGAGATCGGAAAGGTCGTGCTCGGCGCGAAATTTTTGGATGGCGGCCCACAGGTCCGGGGGTCCGGTCGTCAACCTCTCATAGTCGCGGCTAGAGACCAGGACGGCCACCATCTTGCCTCGGCGGGTCAGCTCGACCAGTTCCCCGTGCTCGGCAGAGCGTATCAGGGCGGGCAGGTGGTCGCGGGCTTCGGCAATAGAAACGCGCTTGGACATCTCTGCTTCTCCTCCTAGCCATCTAGATGTCCATCTTGCCTCTGTCCAATCGGAGTGTCAAGGGCCGCCTACTTTCGCTGCGGTTGTACCTCTTCAGCGCCGGAACCAGTCCGAGGTCTCGGTATCCGCCGGGATGAAGAGCTCGACGCGCAGGTCTTCCACCCGGGTGTCGAGCGGCGCCTGCAGGCTGGCGATGACTACGAAGAGGTTCAGGCGGGTGCCGTCGTCGAGATGGTATTTCAACAGCAGGACCGGTGGCGGCGGCACGCCGGGGTCCTGCCTCAGAAGGCGCTTCACTTCGGGGTTCCGGGCGAGCGCGGCCGTGGTCTCGGCGTGCTCGGGACGCCGGACCCGCGCCTGTTCCGCCATGTAGCGGCGCAGGAGGCAGGCCGTGGCCTCGCTCCAGTTTTCCAGACGCTCACGGCCCGGTCCGCGCCGCAGCATCACATCGAACACGTTTTCCCGCGGCACTTCCGGGACCGGCGCGCCGCGCACGGCCGACCACAGGCGCGCCGCGCCCCGGTTGCCCTTCTTGATGATGACGCCGTCTTCCAGCAGGATCGCCGGAAAGGGCTCGTGGGTGTCCAGAAAGGCGAGGAGCGCTTGTTCGATCATTTCCAGGTCCCGGCGGTCGCGGCCCTCGGGCCGGAACATCGGCGCGTAGCCAGCCGCGAGCAGCATCTCATTCTGCTGGGCCAGCGAGAGCCCCAGCGTGCCGCCGAGCGCCAGCACGACCCCGCGGCTGGGATGCGAGCGGCCGGTCTCCAGAAAGCTCAGATGCCGTTGCGAGATCCCGGCCGCAAGCGCCGCTTCCAGTTGGGGCTGCCCCGCCCCGCGGCGATACGTCCGGAGGACGTCTCCAAACGTAGGCGCCGCGGTACGGGGGGCACGGCTTGTTGGAAGTTGGTCGTGTACCGTCATGAGGCTTTTGAGATTACCAGCAAAGCTCTCCCCTCACCTCGCTGACGAACTCGCTCCCGATCCGCTGGCCGAGCACCCAGAGATGGCCGGTGGCGCCGGCGTAGTCCCCGGTCCCTTCGAGGACTTTCTGGATGGCGGGGAAATACCCCACCTCCGGCGTTTCAATCACGCCGGAGAGCCCGCTCTCGCGCACGGTCAGGGTCCCGCGGTCGGTCGTGTAGACCAGGATTCCGGTCGTGGCGATGGAGCCGGGAGCGGCTGCCGGGCCGCGCACCGCGCCGTCCATCCGGAAGTAGGTAGTGCCGTTGAGACCGTGGTTTGCATCGATCGTACCCTCGGCGCAGAACCCGCTGGGACTGGTGCACCCCTGGGTCACCTGGACGTCCACGATCAGGCCATGGATCTTCTTACAGTCCCCGGCAAAAGCGGGGCTCGCCAGGATGAGCATCAGCAGTGGCGTCACAGAACGAAGAAGCGTTTTCATGGACATTTCCTCCAAACCCGAATCTCGAGACCGCGGCGATTCATTCGCCGCAGGCCCATCTGACTCCGGATTGGAGGCGGGTTCAATTACGTCGGAGGTAGTAGGGAGGGGCGCACTGGGAGGGCCGGCGTCTCGCCGGCCCGGCGCTATGCGGTATAGTGGTTTCATGACCAAGCTGGAGACAGCCGAGCGGCTCCTGTCGGAGATGACTCGTGCCGAGAAGGCCCAGATCCTTCAGTGGGTCGTCCGTGATCTTGGAGATGCCTTTCCGGGTATTGAGAGCCGACGGGATGTCTGCGGCGGTGAGGCTTGCATCGTCCGCACGCGCATTCCTGTCTGGCTGCTGGTCCAGGCCCGGCGCCTGGGGAGCAGCGAGGCCGACCTGCTTCGGGCCTACCCTACCCTCCGTGCCGAGGATCTCGCGAACGCCTGGGCCTACGCTCGGGCTCATACGTCCGAGATCGAGCAGCAGATCCAAGAGAACGAGGCCGCCTGAGCGGATGGCCCGGCTCTACACAAGCCCGCCGGATCCATGAGGCACTGAAGGGACAAGGTTCGCTCGCGGGCAAGCTCCTCCGCGTTAATCGTCCAGACCAGATCCCCTGAGCGCCGGCTTCTTCGGCGGCTCGGGCTGCGGGGCCTGCCCGGCGCAAAGAATCGGGCGCTGGCCCTGCCTCGTTGACGGACTCTGACCGTGATTTCCGGATCACACCGGAAAGCCGGCAGCAGGGCCGTCTGAAGAGAGGTGGCCGTGGTGTGTGTGATTTAAGTTCAGAGAGAGGTTGAAATCAAGCCAGATTGCGGGGGTTTCATGGTAGTTGCCGTCTCGTTGTTCCCCGAGTTTCCCTCCCAGGCGGTCTTCTACGGACTCTGCCTGGTCGCCATCTGCCTGCTGGCCTTCCGCGGGAAAGGGCCCGACCGGGCGATCTCCTTCATCCTCGGCACGATGTGGGCCGCGATGGCCCTCTCCTTTTCGGTCGAGGTTTTCAGGATGGAGCATTGGGTCACCTGGGTGGGGCTCCTGCTCCTTCTGGCCCAGACCCTGATCTTCCTCTGGGAAGGGGTGGTGAGAGGCTCCCTCGATTTCCAGGCTCGCGCGGGCATCGCTCCGGTCGTGGGCGCCCTGTTCCTACTCTACTCCTTGGTCCTCCAGCCGATCCTGGAGCTTGCTCTCGAGCCCGATCCCTTCCCCCTGCCGTACCTCGGGCTTCCGTTCAACGCCGCCCTTTTCACATTCGGACTCCTGCTGTTCCTTCGCGAGAGGTTCCCGCGCCGCGTCCTGTACGTTCCCCTTGCCTGGGCCGCGCTCGGTGGTCTGGCGGCGTTCCGGGAGGTCGAGCCGCGGGAATGGGGGCTGCTCGCCGCACTGGTGGCGGGGGCCTTCCTGGTCTTGCCGGCACGTCAGGAGGTCCGGGACGTGGAGGGGAACGAGCGCGTGGAGACCTGGTACGAGCATGCCGCAGGTCACCAGCGGAGATGCGGCCTGACCACGCTGTTGCTGGTGTTGGCGACCTGCTTCCTGGGCCTTGTGGTGGCGGCCGGTAAGAGCCCGGTCTATCTACCGGTTCGCCAGCTCGAGGTCAGCACCACCGTGCTGGCGGCGCTCGGCCTGGTGCTGTGGCTCGCGCTTCCGGCCTGGTACAACGCCGGGTTCCGCCTCCTCGCCTGGGAGGCCACGCGCGGGCTCCGCGTGGTGCGCCGGGCCTGGGATTGGTTGACCGCGCGCTGGCTGGGAATCATTCTCCTCTCCATCCTGACCCTCTGGGCCGTGCTCACGACCTACGCGGCATATGGGGTCCAGACAATCACGCTGTTCCAGGGCCTCGAGCTCCGCAACCTGGGCCTTGCGGTCCTGGCGGTGCTCCTGATGTACGCCGTCTATCGCGCCCGCCGCCGGATCGTGATCATGGAGTTCGCAGACTACACCGAAGATGCCGATCTCAAGGGATGCGGCAAGGGGCTCGCTTCGCGGGTGCGCAACGAGTTGGCCAGCATCACAACTCTGTACCGGACCATTGACGAGGCCATGCCGCCGCAGAAGGGGCAGGTCGTCCGGGTCACGGTGGGGGTGGAGGACGTGCTGGATTCTCTGAAGGACATCATCGGACCCGACTCTTCCGCCGACCTCGGGCTCAAGATCCCCTTCGGAGCCCTCGTGCGGGGGATCGGTTGGCTGGTGCGCGGCCCCCGGCTGACCGGCAGCCTGCACAAGGAGGGGGATCACTTCCTCATCCTGGCGGACCTCTCCGGCGGCAGCATGAGCGGCACCTGGCGGGTGTCGTCCCGGGAGGATCTGCCGGACGAGGAGGCGCGGCCCAAGACGGCCTCGGTCTATGCGCTCACGGAGCAGCTCGCCTACCGGATCATCACCAGCCTGGGCAACCTGGGCTCCCCACGCTGGGAGGCGGTGCGGTGCTTCACCCACGGCTTGCGGGCCTACCGCAAGACGCAACTGACCAGAGGGGACATCTCTCCCGAATTGCGCCGGGCCGAGAAAGAGTTCATCAACGCTCTCAGCATGGACCGCACGTTTTCGCAATGCCACTACAACCTCGGCGTGGTCTACCAGGGGATGAAGGTCCACGAGTCGGCGGAGGCTTCCTACCGCCAGATCCTTGAAGAGAACCCGGAGTGGTCCGAGGCCTACTACGCCCTCGCCACGGTTTACTTCGACACCGGGGACAAGGAGAAGGCAGGTATCTTCGCGCGCAAGATGATCGAGATCCGGCCCGACGACGCCCGGGCGTGGAACCACAACGGCATCGCGAGATACGCGCACCAGGACAAGGAGGCGCGCGGGAGAGGAGACCTGGAGCAGAATTTCCGTGGCCCTGCCTGGGATGAGATCGTCCGCAGCTTCGAAATTGCGGCCGCCCTGGCCTGGCGCGGCCTCTGCGCCGCCGCTCTCCGGGACCCGTCGAGGTCCCTCGCCAAGGAGAAGCAGCTCGCTGTCCGCTGCGCTACGAACCTGGGCATTGTCCGGGGTTTTGCGCAGGACAGGGAGGGGCTGCGGGCCATCCTGGAGCAGGCCTTCCGGCTCTCCCCCCGCGACGCACGGGCCCACTTGATCCGCGGCGAGGCGCTCTTCAATGAGGAGAAGTGGCAGGCGTCCCGGACCGAGCTCTTCCAGGTTTTCGGGGACGCGCTGGACGTTGACGATCACGTGGAGCGCTGGATCTACCTGCTCAGCGTGCACCTGTCCCTGTCGGACGAGGCCGACCTCTGGCGCGCCTTCGTCAGCGTCCAGACCTTCGCGGTGCCGCCGGAGAGCATGGTCCTGGCCAACCCGGGGGACAGCGCCCCCAATGCGGAGCGCAAGCAGGAGTACGGAGTGCGCCTGGACAACTTCCATACCATGCTGCGGATCGTGGAGCGCAAAACGGGGATCTGGCCCGATCCGTTCATATCGCTCGCCCGGCTCGTCGACTTTCTCCGCTGGCTGGAGCTGGCGGACGGGATGGGACCGGCTCCGTCGCTGGAGCCCGACGAGCAGTCTTGGGCTCGGGCCCAGCTCCAGATCGACTGCGCGAGGCGGGTGCTGCTGAACGATCCCGCCTCGGCGCGAAAGGAGTTGGAGGCCGCGATCGCGACGCTCAGGAAGAAGCACTCGCGGCAGATCGACCGGCAAGGGCTCCGCAGTCTGCTGGCCAAGGCCTTCCTCCTGGAAGCGTGGAAGGTTGGCGAGGCCTCGCTGCTGATGAAAGCGGTCGAGCATGCGGAAGCTTCCGTGGCGCAGGAGCCCGGGAGTGGTCCGCGGCGCTGGATCCTCGGCGACATCTATGCCGCCCTCGGAGACTTCGAGGAAGCCAGCAACGAGAGGGAGACGGCCTTGAACCTGGGGTCGAGCTGCGAGATCCTCGCCGATCCCGCTGCCTTGAGCCGGATCGCACGGGACTACCTGCGCCTCGCCGGCGTGCCTGAGCAGCCCGCTCCCGACGCGCGTCTCCGCAGGGGGTTGAAGTTCTTCGAGCGCATCCTGCAGTTCGTGGAGAGCCGGAAGTCGAACAAGTCCGAGTCCCAGTTCGCGACGCATGCCGCGGCCCACTTTTGGGTGGGAAGGTTCCACTGCGAGCTGGGAGACCACGAGAAGGGGATCGACCACCTGCTCATCGCCCGCTCGATGACCTTCCGGCCGATCGAGATCGGGCTCCGGTTGGGCAACGTCTATTCTTCAAGGCGGTCCTATCGGCACGCGGAGGTGGCCTTCCTCGACTCATTTCTGGCCACGAGGCCGAAGGGGCTGGCCTCGCGCAACGGCACTCCCCTGGCAGACGAGGTTCCTTCCGAGACCGAGGTTGAGCTCCTGCTGAGCTGGGCCATGCTCTACGCCGAGCGCAACATCCGGCTGAAGCTGGCCGAGCATCTGTGCAGCCGGGCCGACAAAGGCATCCGGATCACCCGGGGAACGCGGCGCCGCGAGCTGCGGGCGCTCTACCACGAGTGCCTCGGCTGGATCCGGTTCCAGGGGAGGGACATCGAGGGCAGCCTCAAGGAGCTGAAGGCGGCGGCCCACGCCACCGGCAGCGCCCGCGTCTACACCCGCCTCGCGCAGGTCTATGAGGCCATAGGGAGTAGAGAGGCTCTCCGCAATGCCCGTGAAGCCCGGGAGCAGGCAAAGGCTGCTCACAACGTCGTGAACGCCCGGGTGCAGGGGGTGTTCGACCTCTGGGTGGAATCGCCCCAGTCCGCCGCTTGACTCCCCCCGGGCCCGCCCGGCGGGGTGGCAGGGTATGTCAGAATGCTGCATGCGTAAGGCCTGTTCGGCCCTCTTGACGTTCGCCTTCCTCTCCCTTCCCACTCAAGCTGCCACCGCGGGACCGCAGGCTCCAGGCACTGCCCTGGAGCAGCTCATCGCCGCGAATCAGGATTTCGATCTCCTGCGTCCCTCCGAGGCAAACGATCGGCTGCCGGTCCCCGCGTGGCTGCGCGTGCTCTGGCGCAAGAATCATCCCTCGAGCGGCTATCCCCTCGTCCTCAAGGAAATCCACGAGTGGATGGTGTCCCATCCCGACCTGGTGCCCGGGGAGAGGGAGCCCGACAGCCTCCCGCTTCATATCTTCCCGGGGATCGGCGTGAGCGTCCCCCTCCCGAACCTGCGCATTTCCGGCCGGGCTCCGAACCCGCGCAGCGAATCAGACATTCAGGTTTTCGAGCTCGACCCGCGGCGCATCATCGCGGCCTCCAACAACATCGAGGGCAGCGGCAGGCAGGCGCAATACTGGTCCACGGACGGCGGCGCCACCTGGGGTCAAACCACGCTGGAGCTGATCGGCAATGACGTCATGAACAGCGATCCCACCGTCGGCTGGACCTCGGATGGCACGGCCTGGTCGAGCACGATCGGAGTCGATGGAGGCTTCGACGGCCTGAGATTGCGCCTGTTCAAGTCCATGGATGGCGGCGCCACGTGGACGTTCGACAGCGTGATCTCAGGCAATCAGGACGAGGCCGACAAGCAGATGGTGGAGATCGACAACTGGCCGGGCTCGCCGTTCCGCGACTCGCTGTATGCCATCTGGCACAACGGCGCGCCGGTCTTCATGAATCATCGGCGCACGAATGGGAGTTGGGGTCCGCCGCGGCGGGTTAGCGGCCCGGAGACGACGGGCACGGGCATCGGCGCGGATGTCGAAACCAATTCCGCGGGGCACGTCTTCGGCTTCTGGCCGGACGAAGGGAGCCGCCGGATCTTCATGGTGAAGTCGATCGATGGTGGAGAGTCGTGGTCGCAGCCATCGATCGTGGCCGCCACCCATGGTGCATTCGACATCGGCATCCCAGCGCAGGCCGGGCGGCGGGTGTTGATCTATGTGGTGGCCGGAGCCTGGAGGACTCCAGGCAAGGATCTCGTCTACGCCGCCTGGACCGACCTGACGGGCGGCAAGAATTGTAACTCTCCTGCGACCGAGCCATGGTTTGCTATCCAGTCCACGTGCAAGACGCGGATCTGGTTCACCCGCTCGATTGACGGCGGCGCCACCTGGAAACCCAAGCGGATGATCCACCATCCGGACGCGCGAATCGATCAATTCAATCCAGCCCTGGTGGTCGACCCAGCGACGGGCTATCTGGCCTTGATCTATTACCAGACCGGCGAGGGCTACCCGGGACGGAAGCGGACGCACCTCTGGTACCAGGCCTCCTACGACAACGGGATCACCTGGACCGCCCCCTTCCGCGTGACTACCGCGCGCACCGATGAGGCCACCTCCGAGGCGGACGAGGACAATCAGTACGGCGATTACAACGGGATCACGGGTTACGCGGGGACGTTCTTTCCGGCCTGGACCGACCGGCGGGGAAAAAAGAGAGAAGAGATCTGGACGGCGCCATTGATCGATCCCGGACCACCGTGAGGGAGGGCGCCATGAATGTCGCCCCTACAAGCAAGCTCCGACTTATCGTTTAAACAACGACCTCGCTTGTAGGGGCGTGATTCATCACGCCCGCTCAGGCAGGCAACTGCTGGCCGCTTCCGGCATCCGCCTCGAGCTCGCGGACGATGGCATCCGTAAACTCGGTGGTGGAGGCCTGGCCGCCGAGGTCGCGGGTCTTGATGCCCTTGTCCACGATCACTTTGCGCAGGGCTCGGCGGACGCGCTCCGCCTCCTCGTCCTTGTGCAGGTGGTAGAGCATCATGATGCCGGAGCGGATCAGGGCGAGCGGATTGGCGAGGTCCTGGCCG
This sequence comes from uncultured Holophagales bacterium, assembly GCA_963741305.1. Lineage (GTDB taxonomy): Bacteria > Acidobacteriota > Thermoanaerobaculia > Multivoradales > UBA5704 > DATMER01. Next base: position 4,095,770 of record CAVUHL010000003.1, read on the forward strand.
GCGATGTCTGGGGCCGTGCCATGGACCGCCTCAAAAACCGAGGCATGCGTGCCGAAGTTCGCGCCGGGCACCACTCCGAGACCTCCCACCAGACCGGCGCAAAGGTCGGAGACGATGTCGCCGTAAAGGTTTTCCATGACCAGCACGTCCGCACGCTCGTGATACATGACGAGCTGCATGCACATGTTGTCGATGATCTTCTCTTCGGCCTGGATGTCGGGAAACTGCGGGGCCACCTTGCGGAAGCAGTCGAGGAAGAGGCCGTCGGAAAGCTTCATGATGTTGGCCTTGTGCACGGCCGTGACCTTCTTGCGGCCATGTCGGCGGGCGTACTCGAAGGCGAACAGTGCGATGCGGGTGGAGGCCTTCTCGGTGATGATCTTGAGGCTCTCCACGACGCCCGGCACGACCTCGTGCTCCAGGCCGGAGTAGAGGCCCTCGGTGTTCTCGCGGACGACCACGATGTCCACGCCCTCGAAGCGGCTGGGGATGCTCGGCAGCGAACGGGCCGGCCGCAGGTTGGCGTAGAGCTCGAGCTCCTGGCGGAGCCGCACGTTGATCGATTTAAAGCCGCCGCCGATCTTGGTCTCGACCGGTCCCTTGAGCGCCACGCGGTTGCGCCGGATCGACTCGACGACGTGCGGGGGCAGCGGGTCCTTGAACTCGTCGATGGCCTTGGCGCCCGCGACGTGGGGCTCCCACTCCAGATTCGCGCCGGACGCGTCGAGCACCCGCGTGGCCGCCGCGGCCACTTCGGGTCCGATGCCGTCACCGGCGATGAGGGTCACTTTCTGCTTGGTTGTTGGTTCCACTTCCAGATCCTCCCAGGATCGGGGAGCGTATCAGATAGAATCCGCTCCCGCCGGGCGTCCGCCCGGCTACCCCTTGCCGACGAGGAATTGCTCCCTCTCCCACGGCACGGGGGAGAGGGCTGGGGAGAGGGGGGATGGGATCAACCATGACAGGTTCCAAGCACCACTTATCGGGCAAGAAGATCGACCCCAAGCCGCTCACCGGCAAGGAGAGCCTGGAGGAGGTGATCACCCATTCGTTCACCGCCTACAACGCGGGCCGCCTTCGGGAGGCCTGCGAGCTGCTCGTCCAGAAGATGCTCGCGCCGGATTCGACGGTCGCGATGAGCCTTTCCGGCGCGCTCACGCCGGCCGGTTACGGCAAGTCGTGCCTGGTGCCGCTGATCGAGGCGGGATGCATCGACTGGATGATCTCGACCGGGGCGAACCTCTACCATGACACCCACCACGCCATCGGCCTCGCCCTCCACTCTGGCAGCCCGGCCTGGAACGACGTCGAGCTGCGCGAGGAGGGGGTGGTGCGGATCTACGACATCGTCTTCGATTATTCCGTGCTCCTGGAGACGGACAAGTTCTATCGCATGGTGATGCGGCTGCCGGAGTTCCAGAAGCCGATGTCCACGGCCGAGTTCCACTACAAGGTGGGACGCTGGGTGGCGGCGGTCGAGGACAAGCTCGGCCTGACCGGTACGTCGCTGATCGCCGCGGCCTATCGCCACGCGGTGCCGATCTTCACCTCGTCGCCGGGCGACAGCTCGATCGGCATGAACGTGGCCGAGCTTTCGCTGGAGGGGTCGAAGCTCATGTTCGACGTGAACGAGGACGTTAACTCTTCGGCTTCGATCGTCTGGCAGGCGAAAGAGGGCGGCGGCAAGAGCGCGGTCTGGATCATGGGCGGCGGCAGCCCGAAGAACTTCCTGCTGCAGACCGAGCCACAGATCCAGGAGGTGCTCGGGCTTTCCGAGGCCGGCCACGATTACTTCCTGCAGGTTACGGATGCCCGTCCCGACGTGGGCGGGCTCTCCGGAGCCACCCCGGGCGAGGCAGTCTCCTGGGGCAAGGTAGACCCGGACAAGCTCCCCGACGCGGTGGTGGTCTATACGGACTCGACCATCGCGCTGCCCCTCCTCACCCACTACGCCCTGGCCAAGGGAGCGCGCCGCACCCCGAAGCGGCTCTACGAGCGCCTGCCCGAGTTCATGGAGCTGCTCAAGCAGCACTTCGCAGAGATGAAAGAGGAGCGGATTGCAGAGGGGACGTTCGAGCTGTAGCTGACTACCCCCGCAGCTCTTCGAGCTTCGCCACCACGTCGCGGTAGGTCGTGTTGATCCCGTAGAGCTCGACGAAGGTGCCGTAGGCGGACATGCCGTCGCCCATGGCCACGTAGGCGTTGCCCAGGTCGTACATCAGGCCGAGACGGTCTTCGTGGGCCAGGTTCGAAGCTTCCAGGCCGCGGCGGTACCACTTGATCGACAGCTCGGGCAGCCCCTTGTCGAGGAAGCAGAGGCCCAGCATCGAGCAGCAGATGACCAGGTGGCGGGCATCCTTGGCGGCGAGTTGGAACTCGCCGATGGCCTCGTCCAGCAGGCCCATCTCGCGGTAGGCGATGCCCAGGTTGTAGTGGGTGTCGTAGTCCGTGGGCGAGAGGTGCTCGGCGACACCCTTCTTGAAGCCTTCCACGATCTCTTCCAGCGATTGTTCCTGCTGAACGAGGCCGTCCTGGAAGACCTCTTCCTTCGAGAGCTCCTCCACCAGCTCGCCCGCGAGGTCGAAGAAGTCGTCCTCGTCGTCGAACAGGCCGCCGCCGGCTGGGACGCCGGAAGAAGATACCGCCTCCCTCTTGCCCGCTTCGGCCTCGTCGAGCCAGCCGACGCCGCTGTCTTCCAGGCCTCCGGTGAACTGGATCGACTGAGGCGGCGGAGCCGCCGGCTCGGGGAAGGACACCAACGGAGACGGGATGGCCGCCGGAGTGCCAGTGAGCTCCTCTTCCTCGATCATGGAGCCGAGCGAGGTGAGATCGAAGAAACCGATCGGCGGAGGAGCCGGAGCTGGGGGCGGCGATATCGCCATGGGGGCCATGGGGGCCACTGGGGCTGCCGGAGCAGGAGCCGGAGCGGGCTTCGGCGGCGCAGCAGGTTTGCGCACTTCCTTGCCACCAAGGATGCCGCGCAGCAGCTCGGCCGTCTCGCGCCTGTTGGCGGCGGTACGCGGCGCGGCAGGCGGAGGGCTCGGTGCGGGCGGCGGCGGGAGCTCAGGTTCCAGGTCCGGACCCAGCTCCAGCTCCGGCAGCTCCAGGTCCAGCTCCGGTTCCGGGATTACCACTGCCTGCGGCGTGGACATGTGCGGTCCGGCAACCACCTCGTCGCCGTTCAGGAGATAGCCTTCCTCGGCGAGCTGGGAGCGCACCGAGGCCCAGGGCTCTCCCTTGCGCGTCCGGGCCGCGATGCCGGACATGCGCTGCGCCAGCTCGAAGACTTTCTCGTGCCGGTGCCGGTCGAGGTGGAGCCGGATCATCAGCGCGTAGGCGTTGAGGTTGTCGGGCTTCAGGCGCAGGGCCTCGTCGAGGCGCTCCAGGGCCTTGTCTTCGAGGCCGTACTTGGCGAGCACTTCGGCCTCGGTGATCAGCTCGTCGCGTTCGGGCGCCGCGGTCTCTTCCACTTCCCAGTCGGAGAGGACCGGAAGCTCCTTCGTGTCTGGCCCGACGGGCTCGGCCTCCAGCTCGACCTCTACCTCGGTCTCCACCTCCAGCTCCGCATCCAGGACGAAGGCCCCTTCTTCCGCCTCCGTGGCCTCCGTAGCCTCCGTGGCGATACCCTCCAGCTCGAAGGTGAGCTCCTCGACCTCGAGGGTGATCTCCTCCACGGCCTCCACGGGCTGCCGCGCCCAGCCGGGGCGGTGCCCGGCTCCGAGATCGGCAGGCGGCCGCACCTGGCTCGGAGGCGCCGGCTCCTCTTCCTCACCCGAGAGATCGACGGCGAGCTCCTCCAGATCGAGGTCGAACTCAAGCGCGTCCTTTTCCTCGAGAGCGGGAGTCTCGACACCAGCGACCGCGGCCTCGGCCGCCTTCATGGCCGCCATCAGGTCGTCTTCGACGTCGAGCTCCACCTCGTAGGACAGCTCATCGGCCTCCGGAGATGCGGATGGAGGCGCGGCAGGAGCCGCAGCCTGCGCGGGCATCTCCGGCTGGTGCTCGGGCTCCAGCTCCGCGGAGACCTGCCTGGGCCGCCGCAGCTCCTCGGCGATCTCCTGGGCCTCGGGATTCCTCTCGATCGATATGGTCAGGAAGTGGGCTGCGGCCGCGTCTGCTCCGGCATCGCGCAGGGCCTGGACCGCGCTGCGGATGAAACGCAGGTTCTTCGAGTCGATCGTGAGGGCGCGCTCGTAGACCTGGGCCGCCTCCTGCGTGCGGCCATGCTTGATCATCAGCTCGGCGATGATCCGGTACTCGTTGACCGCCTTTTCGTACAGCTTCTGGTTCTGATAGATCTCGGCGAGCTTGACGTGATACGACGGGTTCTCGGGCTCCAGGTCCGCCATCTTGTTGTAGATGGCGATCGCCGAGGCCGCGTTGTCGTGCTTCGTGTAGTAGTCCGCCAGCACCTGGTACTGAGTACGCGCTTCGGTAACCAGGTTCTGCTTGTGATACAGGTCGGCGAGCCGCTCGTAGACCTCCAGCCGCGTGGGATCGAGCTTGATGATCTTCTTGTAGATCGCGATCGCTTTGACGAAGAACCCCTGGTCCGCGTACTGCTGGCCGATCTGGTTGAAGAACTCGACGGCCTCGTCGATGTGCTGGATACGGGCGTAGAGGTCGCCGATCCGGTTCAACGTGTTGATGTCGTTCGGGTTCTCGGCCAGGAGCTTGCGGTACTCGCGGATCGCAGGCTCGATCTTGCCCCGCGCGACGTACTTCTCCGCTGTCTGGACGACCAGCTCGCGCTGCAGCGCCATCAGCCTCTAACCTCTACTCGGGGAAGGACGGGCTTGTAGGTCAGGCGGTGGACGGGGCAGGGGCCGTAGGCCTCCAGGGCCTGGAGGTGCTCGGGCACGCCATAGCCCTTGTGCACTCCGAAGCCATAGGCCGGGTATTCGCGGCCGAGCTCGGTCATCATGCGGTCGCGCTCGACCTTGGCAAGGATGGAGGCGCAGGCCACACCGTAGCTGACGGAGTCGCCGCGGATCAGGGGAAGGCAGGGGAACTGGAAGCCGGAGAGCGTAACGGCGTCCACGATCACGCAGTCGGGCTCGGGCTCGAGGCCGGAGACCGCCTGGCACATGGCGCGGCGGGTGGCTTCCAGAATGTTGATGCGGTCGATCACGTCGGCGGCCACGGCTACCACGGCGAAGGCCACGGCGGTGGCCCGGATGGCCGCGGCGACGCGCTCCCGCTCGGGAGCCGTGAGGCACTTGCTGTCATCCACGCCGGGCACGGAGCAGTGGGGATCGACGATGACCGCAGCGGCGACCACGGGCCCGGCCAGCGAGCCGCGGCCAACTTCGTCAACCCCTGCGACGCGGCAGTAGCCGCAACCGGCAAGCCAATCCTCCAGCCCGCGCATCAGGCGCAGGCGGTAGGCTTCGGCAAAGAGGTCGAGCATGCCCGCGACGGCCGGGGTCGCCCTGGTCACCGTGCTCCTTTCCAAACGGCCGGAGCGTATCTCATCGAGCGCCCCGGAGCTGCCCGCTAGGCCTTGGCGGCCTTGGCCGGGCGCTCGTCCCGGCGCTCTTCGATGCGGGCCGCCTTGCCGCGCAGGTTGCGCAGGTAGTACAGCTTGGCCCGGCGCACCTTGCCCCGCCGCACGACCTCGATCCGGTCGATCGAAGGCGAATGGAGAGGGAAGATGCGCTCGACGCCCACGCCACCCGACATCTTGCGGGCAGTGAAGGTCTCGCGCGTGCCACCGCCCCGGCGGGCGATGATCACGCCCTGGAAGATCTGAATCCGCTCCTTGTCGCCCTCTTTCACCTTCACGTGGATGCGGACCGTGTCACCCGGCGCGAACTCGGGCTGCTCAGCCCGCAGATACGATTTCTCGACCTGATCCAACTGGTTCATGACTCACCTCGTAAGCTGGCGGCGTCCGCCTGGGGAACGGTACCGCCATTATTTGCTATTTCAGAATGGCCGCGCAACCCCGTCGCGGGCTCGCCCGGCTGCCGAATCACATCGGCCGTATCTCTCTCCAACCGTTCCAGTTCCCGCCGCTGGTCCCGCGTGAGCGCGCCCCGCGCCTCAGGCAACTCCAGCAGGTCGGGCCGCTTCTCCCACGTTGCCCGAAGCGCCTCCCGCTCCCGCCAGCGCCGGATCGCCGCGTGATCCCCCGAGGTCAGCACCTCGGGGACCGCGAGCCCCTCGACGACAGGCGGCCGGGTGTAGTGCGGGTAGTCCAGCAGGCCCGCCCGGAAGCTGTCCTGCTCCACCGACTCCGCCAGCTTCACCACTCCGGGCACCTGGCGCGACAGCGCCTCGATCAGCACCATGGCCGGCAGCTCGCCGCCGGACAGCACATAGTCCCCGATCGAGACCTCTTCGTCGACGACCGTCTGCCGCACCCGCTCGTCGATCCCCTCGTAGCGCCCGCACATGAGGAGCAAGTCCCCATGAGAGGCCAGCTCGCGCACCTTGGCGTCGTCGAGCCGCTTGCCCTGGGGGGAGAGGAGGATCCTCCACTCTCCGGCACCGGCACGCCCCCCCCGAACGCCCCGGATCCAGGGTTCCGCCGTCATCACCATCCCGCCTCCGCCGCCGTAGGGCTCGTCATCCACGCTGCGGTGACGGTCCTCCGTGAACCCGCGGAGGTCGTGGACCTCGACCTCCAGGATCCCCTTCTCGATCGCCCTTCCTACGAGGCTGGTGGCCAGGAACGGGCCGAACAGCTCGGGGAAGATCGTCAGGACCCGGATGCGCATGCTTCGAGCAGCCCCTCGGGGAGGTCCAGCTCGATCCGGCCGCGCTCCACGTCCACTTCCTTGAGGAAGCTCCGGACGAAGGGGATCGGCACGTGGCGCCCATCCTTGGAGACGACCAGCAGCAGCCCTCCCCCGTCCTCCACCAGGTCGGTCACCTCGCCCAGATCCTCGCCGTCAGCCCAGCAGCGGCAGCCGAGGAGCTGGTACCAGTAGTACGTACCCTCGGGCGCATCCGGGACTTCGGAGCGATCGACGTCGAGCAGGGCATCGCGCAGCTCCTCGGCCTTGTCGGGGTCCCCGACGCCGGCGAAGCGGACGACGGCGCCCGACTTGTGCGGCCGGCAGGCCTCGACGAGCACCTCGCGGGAGGGCCGCGCCGGCTTGCCTTCCCAGGACGCCTTGACGCGGCTGCCCGGGGCGAGCCGCTCCGGGACGTCGCTCAGGACCTGGACGACGACCTCGCCGCGAATCCCGTGGGGACGCAGCACGCGGCCGACGGTGACCCGCTCGGGCAGGTCGGCCCGCCCGGCGGTGTCCGCCGGCGGCGCCGGGGTGTCAGTCGTCGTCTTCCTCGAGGATTTCGAGCTCATGGCGCACGCCTCTCCGGTCTTCCCGGGTTTCCAACAGGGTGCGCAGCGCGCGGGCGGTCCTTCCCTGCCGGCCGATCACCTTGCCCAGGTCGTCCTCGCCCACGCGCAATTCGAGCACGTTGGCGCGCCGGCCGCCGGGGACCTCGGTGACCTCCACTTCATCCGGCTTGTCCACCAGGAGGCGGATCAGCTCGCGGAAGTCTTCGGCCAGTTCAGGCACTCTTCTGCGCCTTCTGCACCAGCTTCTTGACCGTGGGGGACATCTGCGCGCCACGGTCGACCCAGTACTGGGCACGGGTCGTGTCGATGTTGACCTGCGCCGGGTTCTTGGTCACGTCGTAGTAGCCAATCTCCTCGACGGCCGCAGCGGTGGGCACGTTCCGCGAGTCGGATACGACCACGCGGAAGAATGGGTTGTTCCGGGCGCCCATGCGGCGCAGCCGAATCTTCAGCATCTCTCGAACCTCCAGACAGTTTCTTGATGGGGCGGACAGACTCCTACCGGGCGGGTCCGCTCGCAAAGACGGGGGAGTATAGCATGGGCGGGCACGGACCCCGGAGGGGCGCCATGAATGTCGCCCCTACAAGCGAGATCGGGCTCTTGCTTGTAGGGGCGCGATTCATCGCGCCCGCATCACATCCGCATCCGCTGGCCCGCTCCCCCGCCCAGGGCCTTCTTCAGCCACTTGCCCTGGACTCCCTTGAACATCTTCTTCATGCCCTTGTACTGCTTGAGCAGCCGGTTGATCTCCTGCACCGAGGTGCCGGAGCCGATCGCGATGCGCTTCTTGCGGCTGCCGTTGAGGACGTCGGGGCGCCGGCGCTCCTGCGGGGTCATCGAGTTGATGATCGCCTCGACCCGCTTGAGGCCGCCCTCGTCCACGTTGGAGGCGTCGAGCCCCTTGAGCGGGCCGACCTTGGGCAGCATCTCCAGCACCGAGGCGAGCGGACCCAGCTTGCGGATCTGGCGCAGCTGATCCCGGAGGTCTTCCAGGCTGAACTCCTGCTCCACCATGCGGCGGGCCAGGCGCTCGGTCTCGGCCGAGTCGAGCCCCTGCTCCGCCCTCTCGATGAGCGACAGCACGTCGCCCATGCCGATCATCCGCGACGCGAGGCGCTGGGGATGAAAGAGCTCGATGTCGTCCGCCTTCTCGCCGATGCCCACGAAGCGGATCGGCACCTTGGCCACCGTGCGGATCGACAGCGCCGCGCCGCCGCGGGAGTCGCCGTCGAGCTTGGTCAGGATGACACCCGTGAGCGGCAGCGTCGTGGAGAACTGCTCGGCGCTCTTGACCGCGTCCTGGCCGGTCATGGAGTCGGCCACGAAGAGGACCTCGTGCGGCTGGATGCTGTCGGCGAGGCGCTTGATCTCTTCCATCAGGGCCGTGTCCACGTGGAGGCGGCCGGCGGTGTCCATGATCATCACGTCGTGACCGCGCTGCCGGGCAATAGCCAGCGCGCGCGCGCCCAGTGCGATCACCGTCTCCCCCGGCTCGGGCTCGACGACGGGGACATCCACCCCCTTGCCGACCTGCTTGAGCTGCTCGACCGCGGCGGCGCGCTGAAGGTCGCCTGCCACGAGCATCGGGTGCTTGCCGCGCTTCTTGAGCCGCTTGGCGATCTTGCCGGCGGTGGTGGTCTTGCCCGAGCCCTGCAGGCCGCAGAGCATGATGACCGTGGGCCGGCCGTCGAGGCGCAGCTCGGCTCCCTCGTCGCCGAGGAGAGCGGCGAGCTCGTCGCGGACGATCTTGACCACCTGCTGGGCGGGGGTGAGGCTCTCCATGACCTCTTGCCCGAGAGCACGCTCGCGCACCCGCTCCACGAACGGCTTTACGACCCGGAGATGGACGTCCGCCTCGAGCAACGCCAGCCGGATCTGGCGCAGCGCCGCTTCCAGAGCCTCGGGCGTGACCTTGCCCTCGCCCTTCAGCTGGCGGAAGACGTCCTGGAGCTTTCCTTGCAAACCGTCGAACATGGACTGTGACTACCTCGGATGGGCGGGGACTTTCCCGCGGACCGAGGATGGTAACACGGGCTCCCTCTCCCCCGGCACGGGGGGGCTGGGGAGAGGGGGAATGGGATCAATCTATACTCTGCCCCTTATGGAACGACGCGCGAAGATCATGGCCACCCTGGGGCCGGCGAGTTGGGATGAGGGGGTCCTCAGGGGTCTCGTCCGCGCCGGCGTCGACCTTTTCCGATTCAACCTCTCCCATGGCACCCAGGCCGACCACCGCAAAGCGCTGGAAACGGTGCGGCGCGTGGCGGCCGAGGAGAGCTGCCATATCCCCGTGGTGCTGGACCTCATGGGCCCGCGCTACCGCCTGGGCACCATCTCCGAGACGGAGCGCATCCTGGAGCCCGGGCAGGAGCTGGTCCTCACCTCGCACGCCTCCGGCACCGACCTGCCCGTCGAAGAGGGCATCCTGGAGCACCTGGAGGCGGGCGAGCGGGTGCTCATCGACAGCGGGCTCATCGAGCTGCGGGTCGAGTCCAACGAGGGCGAGCGGGTGCGCGTCCGGGTCGTCAACGGCGGCCCGGTCAAGACCCGCAAGGGGATCAACCTCCCCGACACGGACCTCCCCTTCGACATTTCCGAGAAAGACCGCTCGGACATCGCCTTCGCGGTCCAGGAGGGAGCCGATTACCTGGCCGCGAGCTACGTCGGGGAGGCCGCCCACATCCAGTCGCTGCGCGAGGTGGTTTCCCAGGTCGGCGGCCAGGCCGGCGGACGCATCCCCATCATCGCCAAGCTGGAGCGGGCGACCGCGCTCAGCCACCTGGACGAGATCGTCGAGGCCGCGGACGGCATCATGGTGGCGCGTGGCGACCTGGGCGTCGAGGTCCCTCTCCATACCGTGCCGGTCCACCAGAAGCGGATCGTGGCTGCCGGCCGGCGGGCAGGCAAGCCGGTCATCGTGGCCACCCAGATGCTCGAATCCATGATGGAGCAGCCGCGGCCCACCCGCGCCGAGGCCACGGACGTCGCCAACGCGGTCTTCGACGGCGCCGACGCCCTGATGCTCTCCGGCGAAACGGCGGCGGGCAAGTACCCGGTGGCGGCGGTCGAGACCATGGTGAAGATCATCGAGGAGGCCGAGAGCTACGCCCGGGAGCGCGCCAACGAGGAGGATCTGGACCAGCCCCTGGGGTATGCCCACGCCCGCCGTTCCTTCGAGCTGGACCTCGCGGCCCAGGACGAGAACGAAGGGGAGCTCGACATGCCCGACATGGTCTCGGCCGCGGCGGTCTACGTGGCCGACGAGCTCAAGATCCGCCGCATCGTGGCTTTCAGCCAGACCGGCTTCACCGCCCGGCTCGTGGCCCGCTACCGTCCGACGGCCCCGATCATCGCCTTCACCCCGGACCCCCGGATCGCGCGCAAGCTCCAACTCGTCTGGGGAGTCCGTCCGCTGGTGACCGACACCGAGGTGGGCACCCTGGACGAGGTCGTGCAGATGGTCGAGCGCAACCTGCGCGACGCGCGGCTGGCGGCGCCCGGGGACCGTATCCTCATCCTCATGGGCCACCCGATCCGGGACCGGCCGCTGACCAACCTGATGCGGGTTCATAGGATAAGGCCATGATTCCGATCCGAGACGTGAACCCGCGTCGGCATCATCCGCCGGTAATCACGGTGGCGCTGATCGCGGTCAACGCCCTGCTGTTCTTCTACGAGCTCTCCCTGGGCGAGCGCCTGGAGGGCTTCCTGATGTCCTCGGCGTTCATCCCGGAGCGGATGTTCGACGGCGGGGCGATCACCCCGGGCGAGTGGGTCCCCGGGCTGCAGAGCGCCCTGCTCTCCATGTTCCTCCACGGCGGCTGGATGCACTTCCTCGGGAACATGCTCTTCCTCTGGGTCTTCGGCGACAACATCGAGGACCGGCTGGGGCACGTCAAGTACCTGATCTTCTACCTGCTCGCCGGCTTCGCCGCGACGTTCGCCCACGCCTTTGCCGGGCCGCAGTCGACGATCCCGGCGATCGGGGCGAGCGGCGCCATCGCCGGGGTGCTCGGGGCCTACCTCTTCCTCCATCCCATGGCCCGGATCGTGACCGTCGTCTGGATCGTCTTCATCATCCGCCTCGTGCAGATCCCGGCGATCGTCTACCTCCCGATCTGGTTCCTGATGCAGGCCTGGTCCGGCTATGCCTCGCTCGGCGCCACCACTGCCGAGGAGGCGGGGGGCGTGGCCTGGTTTGCCCACATCGGCGGCTTCATCGCGGGGCCGATCCTGCTGTTGTTGCTCGGTGGATTCCGCAAGCCCCCAGAGCGGCGGCCGGCGAGCGTCTTGTCTTGAAACGCCTCTTGCTGGCGGCCGGGCTCCTGCTGATGCTCGGTCTGGTTGATGGCTTCTGGCTGGAGCCAAAGAAGCTCCTGTTCCAGGATACGGTCCGGATCGGTCTCGACGCGCCGCCTCTCCGCGCCGTCCACCTGAGCGACCTCCACATCTCGGAGGACCGTCCCCTGCTCCGCCGTCTCCTGAAGGAGACCGCAGCGGCCGATCCCGGCCTGATCCTGATCACTGGCGACTTCATCCGCGACCTGCCGCGCGGCGGCGGCGACATGACGCCGCACATTGCAGCGACCGAGGCCTTCGTCTCCGAGCTGCGGCGGATCGCGCCGGTGATCGCGGTCCAGGGGCACAGCGAGTACCAGGGCTCGGTGATCGCGGCGCTCGACCGCGCCGGGGCGACCCTCCTCTCGAACGAGGGCCGACGGATCGGGCGGGATGGCCGCATCCTGCTCCTGGGGCTCAACCAGCAGGCCGGCAACGACCGCTGGGCCTCCGCGTTTCCGTCGCCGTTCCGGATCGTGAACTGGGAGGGAGAGCCCTTCTACGGCGCCCGGCGCGGCGAGCCGTTCCGGAACTTCTACAGCCACTGGGACCCCGCGCCCCTGGGGATGACGGACGAGAGCGGCCCCCTCGCCTGGAGCGGCTACGAGGTGGCCGTCGACACCCTGATCGACCACGGCGACGCGGGAACGGGGCTGGTGGTCCACAGCCGGTTCGTCCTGGGGGAGGACCGGATGTACAGCCTCACCCGGGGGCGCGGCAAGGGGATGCCCGGCACCTTCTCGCTCTGGTCGCGGGGCACGCCGCTCAATGAAAAGGACGACCTGGAGACGGGCGTGGCCCCGAAGCCGGGCCGCTGGTACCGGATGCGCCTGCGTACCGAGGTCAAAGAGGGCCTCGTGCGGGTGCTCGCCAAGGTCTGGCCCGCGGACGCTCCCGAGCCCAGGGAGTGGCAGGCCCGCGCCGTCGACCGCTCGAAGTACCGGATCGCAGCCGGCACCGTGGGCCTCTGGGGCTGGGGAGGGGGCACGGTCATCTACCGCAACCTGCGGGTGACCCGAGCTGACGGCGAGGTGCTGCTGGTGTCTCCCCTCGCCGGTGAAAACAAGCCCCAGGGATTCCGCGAAGGCGCCAGGGGGACCCGTCTCGCCATGGCCCTCGCGCGCAGCCCGCATGTTCCCCAGGGGATACCAACGGTCGTGCTCTCCCATACGCCGGCCGTGATCCTGGAAGCCTCGCGGCGCGGGATCGACGCAGTCCTCGCCGGCCACACCCACGGCGGCCAGGTGCGCCTGCCCTTCTTCGGGGCCCTGACCACCCGCGACGCCCTGGGAGCCCACTACGACTACGGCCGCTACCATTTCCCCTCCCCCACCCGCCGCGGCCTGACGACCCTCTACATCAATGGGGGTGTGGGCACCTCGGTGCTGCCGGTGCGCTTCTGGTGCCCGCCAAGATTTGCGGTGGTGGAGCTGGGGAATCCAAAGGACCAAAAGGACGTAAAAGACCTAAAGGACCCGGAAGGCGTCCTTGATGTCCTTTGAGTCCTTTACGTCCTTTTGGTCCTTTCCGGTCCCCTGTTAACCACTCCCCCCGCTCCGTCGTCTCACTGGCGAAAGGAGACATCAATGGACCGTTGGATCGTCATACTTCTGCTAGGACAGTTCGTCTTCATAGGCTTCATCATCTGGGTGGCCGCCCGGGCTCGGGAGGCCAGTCTGCGCCAGCGCTCCGAGGAGCGCATCCGGCTCCTGGAGCGCTTCTCCTCGAGCGAGGAGCTGACCGCCTTCCTCAGCTCCACGGCAGGGGCCCGGCTCCTGAAGCACAAAGGGCCCTACCACCCCACCCGCAAGATCGTCGCAGCCGTGTTCGGGGGGCTCATCACGCTCTTCATCGGCCTGGGCTTTCTGGTCGTGGTATTCCTGGGAAGTGATCCCTCCGGGGGAAGGCTCGTCGTTCCCGGGACCATCTGCGTCATGGTCGGGATCGGCATCCTGATCGCGGCCGGAATCTCCTCCTGGCTCTTCAGCCGTGCCGGACTGATGTCGGACCCGGAGCAGTGACCAGTCAAGTGAACGCCGCCTTGCCGAAAGCCGGAGCACACATGGAAGCCCTCGCACCACGCCTGGTCAGCCACCCGATGCCGGAGGCGGAGTTCGAAGTCTTCCACGCCCGGACGTCGCAGCCGCTTTGGGCCTACCTGCGCCGGATCTCCGGAGATCCGGCGCAGGCCGACGACGTCCTGCAGGAGAGCTACCTCCGGCTCCTGCGCCATCCCCCCTCCGCCGACCGGGACGAGCGGGAGTGCAAGGCCTATCTCTTCCAGATCGCCACCAACCTGATGCGCGACCGGTGGCGTGCCAAGGCACGGGAGCGCTCCGCGCTGGAGAGGCTCCTCTCCTTCTGGCCGCCCCGGCCTGAGCGGAGCGAAGTGTCGCTCGACATGGGTGCAGCGCTGGACCGCCTCCCGCCGCGGGACCGCGCCCTGCTCTGGCTCGCCCACGTCGAGGGTTACGACCACCGGGAGATCGCGAAGGTCCTGGGCTTGCAGGAAAGAAGCGTCCGCGTCATCCTCTTCCGGGCGCGGAAGAAGTTGGAAAGGGAGCTCGTATGAAGATGGAACAAGAGATCCAGGAAGGGCTGCGCCAGCTCGCCCGGGAGACCCGGCCGGCAAAGCCCCTCCCCAGCGCCGAACAGATCTGGTGGAGGGCCGAGGTCATCCGCCGGCTGGTCTCGCGTGACGAGGCAGCCCGGCAAGCGGAGAGGCCTCTCCTCTGGAGTCAGGCAGTCGGGCTGTTCCTGGTCGTCGCAGCGCTGCTCAGCCTCTTCATCTCCGGAGAGCCCCGCTTCCTGGCGCTCCTCTTCGCGACCGTCGTAGCGCCGTTGACGGCCCTGCTCGCCTTCTTCTTCCTGCCGCGGGAGACCTAGTACCCGTCACAGTCCCAGTGACGGATAGCATTTCATGTAGGGGCGGCCCTTGTGGCCGCCCTCCGGAAGGGCACCCACAAGAGGTGCCCCTACAGAAGGATGACCCCATCTTTTCCGGCGTGACAGGGTACTAACTAGCCGTAGCCCAGGGTCTTAAGCAACTTGCGGAACGAGCGGGAGTTTGCCGCGGCGCGTTCCGGATCGAGCTTCTTGCAGATGGCGAGGGCGCCCTGACGCTTGTCATAGCTCTTTTGCCGCGAGCAGCCATTCAGCAGCTTCAGGGCATTTACCGAGTCTGCGTGGTTCGGCGCGACTTGGCGATCGATTCTCTCGATCTTCTCGAAGAGGCCTGGCAGATCCCGCAAAGCCTGAGGATCGGCAACCAGCCAGTTCTCGAAGCAGGAGACCTTGAGGACGACCTGAACGCGGGCCTTGGGGTCCAGCTCGACAAGGTGTGCCAAGGCCTCGCGCTCGACCGCCCGCACCAGCTCGACCGTGCAGTCCTGCCGGTTCTCTTTGTCGATCAAGATGATGATGAAGTCGGCTCCCTGGTCGAGGAGAATCGGGAACCTCTTACTCGCCGCCAGAGCCATCTGCGACGGGCTGGCGTGTGGCTGGATATCGCAGTACAACGGGTGCCGCAGGACAGGGTGCTCCGTGCGCAGCCGCTCCAAGAGGTGGGGCAACGCCTGGTACTCCGCCCTGCCGTCCACCAGCAGCCCAATTTTCATGAAGCGATGGCTGGAACCGCTTGCGGCAGGGCCCCGCTGTCCAGGTAGTCGGACAGCGTGAAGCGCCCGCGCTCCCAGGAATCTTTGAGGGACGGATTGAGCTCAAGAAGGGGATCGATTCGGGTCCTCGTCCCCGGCTTCTGGACGATCCACAGCTCCTCCGGCTTGACCTGATCGATCAGGATGGGTGAATGCGTGGTCAGGATGATCTGCTTCGTCTCCGACGCGAGCCGGAACGCCTCGGCGAACGCACGGATGGCCCAGGGATGAACGTTGTTCTCGGGCTCTTCGAGGACCAGCACAGGAATGCGCGGATCGAAGACCGCCGTCAAGGCCGCAATGGCCTGGATGGTCCCGTCCGACAGGTCTTCCACGGGCCAGGGCTGTTCAGATTCCCGCTGCTTGAGCAAGAGCGCCAGAGTCCTCGTTTGGGTGACGACCAGATCCTCAATGTCGGGCAAGATTTCCTTCAGGCTGGCAAGGACCTGCTCATACGCCTCCGGGTGGTTCCTTTGCAAATGAAGAACGACAGCAGGCAGGTTGCGCCCAAACCGCTCCAGGATCGGGTTAGGCGCAGGCGTCCCCGGATCGCGGGCTCCTAGAGCGCTGAGTTGAAAGACCCGAATACCAGCTAAGTGCCGCGTTTGGAAGGCACTCTCAGTGGCGAGTGCCGAGTACCAAGCGAGACTGAGCCCACTGGAGGGTTGCTCATTCTTGAGAAATTTTCCGATGACAGCAGCTTCACGTCCTTGAAGACCTGAGTGCTCAATAAGGTCACCTCTACGAGAAAAACGAAGAGTCCGTCCATTGCTCCGATCTGGCGCAGGAGAAATGGTTAGGTCTTCGTTTATCACTGTCAACGGGAGGAGCGAGGAGGACGCTCCACCTGGACCAAACGCGAACGCATGATCGAAGGCATATGTGGCGCCGCTCAGTCCCGGTTGCTCCACAATGACCCGGAATCGAATCGGATCTTTGGAGAGGCCTTTCCCGTCTCTGTAGCAGATGTTCTCGTAGCCTCCCTTGTAGGTAACAGCCTCTTCAAGGTTCCACTGATAGACGCGCGCCAAGAAGTCCAAAGCCTCGCAGAAGTTCGTCTTCCCAGCGGCATTCGGGCCGACGAGCACCGACAGCGGCCCGGGCTCCATGACCACGCTCCGTAGAGACTTGTAGTTGTCGATCTCGATTCTCTTCAGCCACATCGCCCGGAAAGTATACTCCTGCCATGCTCCTCCCCCCGCCCCCGCTGCCCGGCTTCATCGAGCGGCAGCTTCCCTTCCAGCGGGGGCTCTTCACTCTCAGGACAGGCGAGCGCCTGCACCTCATCGACCACGGGGACCCCGGCGCCCGGCCGGTGCTGATGATCCATGGCAATCCCACCTGGAGCTTCCTCTGGCGCAAGGTGATCGCGCTCCTTCCGGCATTCCGCTGCGTGGCTCCCGACCTCCTGGGGCTCGGGCTCTCGGACCGCATCGACCACCACTCCGTCGAGCGCCATGGCGCGGCCATCGCCGAGCTCGTCGAGGGGTTGGACCTGCGCGGAGTCATCCTGGTGGCTCAGGATTGGGGCGGGCCTTTTGCGACCGAGGCTGCCAGGCAGGTCCCCGATCGGATCGCCGGGTGCGTGTTCGCCAACACGGTGGTGTCTCTGCCGGCGCATCCGAAGACGAGCCTGTTCCATCGCTTCGCGCGCACTCCGGTGGTGAGCGACCTCGTGTTCAAGGGGCTTGGCTTCCCGCAGACCGCGCTCTGGATGGCCCAGAGAGACCGGCGCTCGATCCGGGGTGACGTGGCCCGCGCCTACCGCTGGCCGCTCAAGTCTTGGAAGGACCGGGGCACGCCCCTCGCCCTCGCGCGCATGGTCCCGCACCGGCCCGACCACCCCAGCATGCCGGCGCTGCGGCGCGGTCACGAGTGGGCGACGTCGTTCGCCGGCCCCATGGCGCTGGTTTGGGGCACGAACGACCCGATCCTGGGACGCGCCCTGCGCCGGCACGAGCGCGACTTCCCCCAGGCCCCGGTCACCCGCACCGGCGCAGGTCATTTTCTGCAGGAGGAAGTCCCGGAAGAGCTCGCCGCCGCGGTCAACGGCGTCTCGGAACGGGTAACGACTGGGTAGAGGGGTCCAACGAGCCGTTGGAGCGGGCTACCCACCGGGTAGAGAGGTCTACCCGCTCGTTGGAAAGCGATTACCTGCTCGTTGGAGAGAGCTACCCGGCAGATAGCGGGATCTACCCACTCGTTCGAGGCAGCTACCCGCTCGTTTGGGAGAGCTACCCACCGGGTAGAGGGGATCTACCCGGCCGTTGCCGTGGGAAAACGCTCGGATGCCGTCCCTTCCTGCTTGCTGCGCCGGTCGTACCGCCAGCTCAACATCGCCGGGACGAGGGTAATCGCGATCAGCGAGGTGGACAGGGTTCCCAGGATCGCGACCTTGCCCGTGGTCTGCAGCCCGGGATAGTGGGAGAAGATGATCGACCCGAACCCCACGATGGTCGACAGCGCCGCCGCCATCACCGCCTTGCCCGTCTCGACGATCCCGCTCTCGAACTGATCCCGCGGCAGGTTCCGCACCTCCCGGTAGCGGTGCAGGACGTGGACGCCGTAGTCCACCCCAATGCCGATGATCATGGTCGTCACGAAGATGTTGATGAAGTTCATCGGCGTCTGGGTGACGACCATGCCTCCAACCATCCACACCAGGCCCACGCAGAGCGGGGCCAGAGCCATGAAGGTGTGCCGCATGTTGCCGAGGTCGATCCGTAGCAGGACGGTAACCAGGATGAAGCCGAGGAGTCCTGCAATCCAGGCGTCGTGCACCACGTCCACCCTGACCCGCTGGTTGACCACGTTGGTGCCGGCGAGCGCGGCCTGAGGACCGAGCTCCTTCGCCAGGCGAAGAGCGTCCGGCGGGGCCTCCCGGCGCCAGCGGTTGTCGGGCGGGTAGAGGTAGACCACGCTCTTCCAGCCTTGGCCGGTCTTCTTGAGGTAGCGGTCGAGCAGGATCTGGGTCTGGCGGGACTCGGCGAAGTCGGCGGGCCCGATGGGGCCGGGAAGCTGGATCGCCTTGCCCAGCAGCTCCAGCCCGGGCTCGAACGCCTCCGGGCGCATCCCCTCCTCCGTCACGGCGCGGGCGAAGGTACCGCGGATGCGCTGGAGGTCGAGCGCACCGCCCTGCTCCCGCCGGATCCAGTCCAGGACCTCCTGCTGCTTTTGCGGCGGCGGAATCAGCGCGGTGACGGAGCTGAAGCCGTAGAGGGTGCCGGTCTCCACCAGCCGCCGGGCTCCGTCCTCGGCGCGGGCGGCAAGCTCGATGACCTCCTGCGGGCTCTGCCCCGAGAGGACCAGCATCATCGAGTCGAAGCCCGACCCGAACCGTCTGCCCACGTCCTCAGCCACCTCGATCCCCTTGTTCCCCTGCGGCCGCATCGTCTTCATGCTCTCGTCGAACTCGAGCCGGACCGCGAGCGCCAGGGCCGCGAGCGTCAGCACCGTCCCGATCAGCAGGGCCGGCCGCCGGTGGCGCATGCAGAGCCGTACCAGGGAGTCCGAGCCAAAGCTGTGGAGGTAGAGGTTGGGCTCCGTCTGCCGCCGCAAGTGATGGTCCTCGCTCCAGGAGAGCATGGCCGGCAGCAGCAGGAAGACCGACATCATGCAGAAGAGGATGCCGGTGCCGGTCAGGATGCCCATCTGGCGCAGGCCGATGAAGTCGGTGAACGTGAAGGCGTAGAACGTGGCCGTGGTGGTGATCGCGCCGACCATGACGCCGCGGCCCGACGAGCCGGCCATGGCCACCAGAGCCTCCTCCAGGCTCGCCCCCTTCTGCCTCTCCTCGATGAAGCGGCCGTAGGTGACGATGGCGAAGTCGATCCCCAGGCCGATCAGCAGCGCCGCGACCACGCTGGTGGCCGAGCTGAGCGAGCCGATGAGCACCTTGGCGAAGCCGAAGGTCATGAGAAGTCCGCAGAGCAGCGGCACGAACCCGTATGCCAGCGCGGCGAAGCGCCGGAAGGCGAACAGGACGAGCAGGAGGACGCCGCCCAACGAGGTCACGATGTTCATGATCATGTCGTTGCGGATCAGCGACGCGTCGCCCAGGG
Source organism: uncultured Holophagales bacterium (assembly GCA_963741305.1). Lineage (GTDB taxonomy): Bacteria > Acidobacteriota > Thermoanaerobaculia > Multivoradales > UBA5704 > DATMER01. The sequence goes on from CAVUHL010000003.1 coordinate 4,115,138, forward strand.
CGGTCATGTACGGCCCGCCCAGGCCGATCTCGGGTTTCGGCGGCGGCTCGGGCCCGGCGACCACCTCCCATTGGGAGAGCGACTCGTCCACCGCGGCCTGGACGTCCTTGCCCAGGCGCTCGTTGTACTTGAGGTCCTGAGGCGGCCGGTCCGGCTCGGCCAGGATGAGCAGCACCTGGTGGTCGCGCGACAGGTAGTAGCCACTGGTCCAGTCCACCTTGAGCGTGCCACGGGAGCTCTGCACGCGGCTGAGGAAGATCTCGGACAGGCCGAGCGGATCGAGCCGCGAGAGCTCCTTGACCGCCATGCCCTGCGGTGTCGAGAGCCCGCGGCGGAGCTCGCTCACCCGCTGGCGGATGCCCACATCTGACAGCCGCGCGGCCAGGTCCTGCCGGCCGGCCTCGTCGAGGAACAGGACCGACTTGGGGAAGAAGGTCTTCAGCAGCTCCTCCGGATCGCCGATCCGGTGCTGCACGCTTTTGAGCTGCGGGAGCTTCACCAGACGCGCTGCCAGATCGTCCGCCAGCTGCTCGTACGGGTCCGCAACCCTCCCTTCCGGGATCTTCATCGCGACCAGCAGGTAGGCATTGCTGCCGAAGTCCTCCAGGGTCTCGATGTAGGTCTGCACTGCCGGGTCGTTACGGGGGAGCAGGCTCAGCATGTCGGTTTCGAACGAGAGCCGCAGGGTCAGGAAGATCGACAGCGCGGTGAGCACGGCGAAGACCGCGAAGACGGCGTGGTAACGGCGCCTTGCGAACAGCGCAAGGCGCTGGAGAAACGACAGTTCCATCTATTGCCTCGGACCGGATGGGGGGAACAGGTGGATCGGCACCTCGCCCTTGAGGATGAGCCTGCCGAAACGGATGAAGTACTCGATGCCCGAGTAGGCCGTGATCAGCAGGGTGGCCCACAGGGAGATGGGCGCCAGGTGCCGGAACTCGCCGAGCTGGTTGTAGATGATGAGCAGGGCGATCGAGATGATCTGGACGGTCGTCTTGATCTTGCCCGAGAGGCCCGCGGGGATCACGATGCCCTCGGCCGAGGCGAAGCCGCGCAGCGAGGTCACCGCGAACTCGCGGCAGATGATGACCACCACGATCCAGGCCGGGACCACCGTGGGATCGAGCTCGACCAGGGAGATGAACGCCGCCGAGACCAGGATCTTGTCCGCCGCCGGATCGAGCAGCGTGCCCAGGCGGGTGACCTCCTTGCGCTTGCGGGCAAGGTAGCCGTCGAAGAAGTCCATGACCGCGGCGAGCAGGAACAGGCCGAGGCCCCACCACTCCTTGCCGTCGAACTTGGTGAGCAGAACCACCACGAGAGGCGGAACGAGGAGGATCCGGAAGATCGACAGAAGGTTCGGAAGATTCAGCATTCAGAGCGCGGCCCGGCTAACCGGGGCATTCTATGCCACCGCCGGGGGGAACGGGTGGGGCAACCTTCAGCGCCTCGTATCGAGGGCCGTCGTGACCACGATCCGGTTCTGGCTGTTGCGGATGATGCGGGGCTTGCGCAGCCCCGAAAGGGAGATGGTGCCCTGGCCGCTCCGGCCAGAGGAGACGACTGCCAAGGTCGTCAGGGACGGCTCGCCGCCCTGGTACAAAGCCAGGACCCGCTTCACATAGTCGCGGGTCTCCCGGTACGGAGGGATGCCGTTGTAGCGCTCCACCGCGCCCGGGCCGGCATTGTAGGCGGCGACCGCGAGGTCGAGCCGGCCGGCGAACCGGTCGACCAGGTTGCGCAGGTACTGGGTGCCGCCGCGCACGTTCTCGTCGGGGTCGTAGGGGTCGGACACCCGGAGCTGCTTGGCGGTGCCCGGCATGAGCTGCATCAGCCCCATGGCGCCCTTGTGCGAGCGCGCCCGGTGGTTGAACCCGGATTCGACCTGGATCACGGCCTGGACCAGCTTGGGATCGAGGCTCTGGTCGGCGCAGTGGCGGTCGATGGCGATCTGGATGTTGGCGTCGGGGACGTCGACGAGCTTGGCGGAGTACCGGCGGGCCCGCTGAGCCGGGGCCTCGTTGTAGATCACCTTCCGGCCCTCGGCGTTGACGACCATGCGCACCTGCGCACCGGCCTCTGCGGACAGCGAGACGGCGAGAAGGATCCAGATCGGGATAGACAGCGTCTTCACAATCGTCGCCCCCAAACGGTGCCCGGACCCCCTCCAAGGGGTCCCGGCAGCATGAACTGACTTCGGCTTACAGCGGAATGTATCTTAGCTTATAGATGGGGGCGGGGCAAGAGGGGGGCAAACAGGGCGCGATGAGTCGCGCCCCTACAACAGACGGGTGGACTCGCTTGTAGGGGCGACATTCATGGCGCCCGGGGGCCGGGGTTCTTTTATCTGGCCAGCTGCTCGCGGACGGCGTCTTCCACCGCCGCCAGCGCCTCGGGCAGCTTCTCGGGCTGCTTGCCGCCGGCCTGGGCGAAGTCGGGACGGCCGCCGCCCCCGCCGCCGACGATGGGCGACAGGCGCTTGACCAGCTCGCCCGCCTTGATCCGGGGCGTCAGGTCCTTGGTCACCGCGGCCACGAGGCTGACGGTGTCCTCCGAGCGCGAGCCGATCACCACGACGCCCGAGCCGAGCTTGGAGCGCAGGGCGTCGGCCATGTCGCGCATCTCGTTGGCGGGCGCGGGCGGCACCTCGCGGGCCAGGACCCGGATGCCGTCCACCATCCGCTCCTCCTCGGCCGCCGCGGTGGCGCCGGAGACGAGCTGCATCCGGAGCTTGCGCATCTCCTGCTCCAGCTCGTCCTGACGCTGGCGGATCTGCTCGGCGCGCTGCAACTGCTGGTCGTAATCCCCGGAGCGGATGCCCAGCCGCGTCACCAGCTCCTGGTAGGCGGAGCGCTGCTGGCGCACCTCGGCCAGGGCGTAGGTGCCGGTCACCGCCTCGATGCGGCGCACTCCCGAGGCCACGCCACGCTCCGTGTCGATCATGAAGAGGCCGATCTCGCCCGTGTTGCGCACGTGGCAGCCGCCGCAGAGCTCCAGGCTGAACCCGGGGACGTTCACCGTGCGCACCCGCTCGCCGTACTTCTCGCCGAACAGCGCCATGGCGCCGGCCGCGATCGCCTCCTGGTAGCTGCGCCAGACGAACTCGGTGGCGACGGAGCGGCGCACCCACTCGTTGACCAGGTCCTCGACCTGCTCCATCTCCTGCCGGAACATGCCGCGGTGGTAGGTGAAGTCGAAGCGCAGGCGGTCCGGCGCCACCAGCGAGCCGGCCTGGCGCACGCTCTTGCCGAGCACCTGGCGCAGCGCCGAGTGCAGGATGTGGGTGGCCGTATGGTTGCGCTGGGTCGAGAGCCGCACCTCATGGTCCACCTTGAGCTGCACGCGCATGTGGCGCGTGAGCGTCCCCTGCTCCACCTCGACAAAATGGAAGTAAACGCCGGATGCGTCCTTCTGCGTGTCCACCACCCGGGCACGCCCGGCGGCACCGTCCCAGAGCAGGTAGCCGGTATCCCCCACCTGGCCGCCGGACTCGGCATAGAACACCGTCTGGTCGAGGATGACGACGCCGGACTGCCCCTGGCTGATGGACGAGACGCGCTCCGGCGCGCCGTCCTTCCAGGTGGCAAGGCGGACGACCTCGGCGGCACCGCTGGCCTCCAGCATCTCGGTGCGGTCGAAACCTTCGAAGCGGGTCTCGGCCAGCTCGGCGTGGCCGCGCACCACCTCGCGCAGCGCCGCCATCCGGTTCTGGACTTCAGCCGTGGCCTTGCGCGACTGCTCGCGCTGCGACTGCATAGCCTCGCTGAAGCCGGCCTCGTCGATGCGGAAGCGCTCCTCCTCGGCGATCTCGCGGATCACCTCCAGAGGCAGGCCGTAGGTGTCATAGAGCCGGAAGACCATGGCGCCGGGCAGCTCCGTCCTGCCCTCGGGGCGCAGGCGCTCGATCTCCTCCTGCACCTGGCGGGCGCCGTTGGCAACGGTCGAGAGGAACTTCTCCTCCTCGGTCTTGATCGTGCTGACCGAGGCTTGGCGGGTAGCCGCGAGCTCCAGGTACTGCTGGCCCATCATCTCGCCCAGCACGGGCACGAGCTTGTGGAAGAACGGCTCCTCGAAGCCCAGGCGCATGCCATGGCGGACCGCCCGGCGCAGGATGCGGCGCAGGACATACCCGCGCCCCTCGTTGCCCGGGATCACGCCGTCGGCGAGCAGGAAGGTGACGGCCCGCAGGTGATCGGCGATGACCCGCAGGGAGACGTCCTTCTCCGGGTCCTGGCCATATTTGAGCTTCGCGAGGTCCGCTGCAGCGTCGAGGATCGGCCGGAAGAGGTCGGTCTCATAGTTCGATTCGACACCCTGGAGCACGGCCGCGACGCGCTCGAGGCCGGCGCCGGTGTCGATGGACGGGTTCGGCAGCGGATGGAGGACGCCCGCCTCGTCGCGGTCGTACTGCATGAAGACGAGGTTCCAGACCTCCAGGTAGCGGCCGGATTCGGTGCCCTCGTCCCAATCGACCGCGGGGCGGTCCGGGTGGAGGTCCACGAAGATTTCGCTGCACGGTCCGCAGGGGCCGGTCTCGCCCATGGCCCAGAAGTTGTCCCTCTTGCCGCAGCGGTGGATGCGCTCGGCTGGCAGGGTGGACAGCTTCAGCCAGAGGTCAAGGGCCTCGCCGTCCTCCTCGTACACTGTGGCGGAGAGGTGATCGACCGGCAATCCCCAGACCTTGGTGACCACCTCCCAGGCGGCGCGGATGGCCTCTTCCTTGAAATAGTCGCCGAAGGAGAAGTTGCCCAGCATTTCGAAGAAGGTGTGATGGCGCGGGCTGGGGCCGACGTTCTCCAGGTCGTTGTGCTTGCCCGAGACGCGCAGGCACTTCTGGACGCTGACCGCCCGCGGTGTCCGGGACGATGCCGTCTTCGAGTTGCCCAGGAACCAGTCCTTGAACGGGACCATGCCGGCATTGACGAACAGCAGGGTGGGATCGCCCTGCGGCACCAGCGGCGCGCTCGGGAACGCGCGGTGCCCCCGGTCCTGGAAATACTCGACGAAGCTGCGGCGGATGTCTGCGCTTTTCATTCTTCAAGGTCCGTTTTCAGGACGGCAAAGATAGCACGCCGGGAGAACCCCTTGCGGGCAAGGTGCTGGGCAAGGCGCTGGGTGAGGACAGCGGGCTCTCCCCGGGGATGAAGGCGCCGCCAGCGCTCCGCGGCCTCCCGGGTGGGCTCGAGGTCGTCCTCGGGAACGGCGGCCAGCGCCTCCTCGATGGCAGCGGACGGAGCGCCCCGTTTTTCGAGCTCGGCCCGAAGGCGCAACCGGCCTTCAGCCTTTTGCTGCTGCCGGTGCTCGACGAAGGCGACGGCCGTCTTGCGGTCGTCCAGATAGCCCTGGCCGGTGAGGCGGTCGAGGGCCTCCTCGATCTCCTCGGGAGGGAATTCCCGCTGCGCCAGCTTGACCTGAAGCTCCCGCCGGAAATGCGGGCGGGAGCCCAGGAGCTGAACGGCTTTCTGGTAGCAGGTCAACTTGTCTAGAACTGCTCCAGCTCGAACTGCGAACCGCCCGTGAGGAGGTCGTCCTCGCCTTGGAGCGCCAGGGACTCATCCATCTGATCGCGCGAGATGTCGGAGGTGAACTGCACGCCCTGGATCTTGAGGCGGAACTCGTCCGGGTTGGTCGCCCGCTTGAGCGCCTCGTCCAGCGTGATCAGTCCGCTCTTGTAAAGCTGGAAGAGCGACTGGTCGAACGTCTGCATGCCGTACTGGCTCGTGCCGAGCGCGATCTGCTCGCGGATGTACTTGGTCTTGTCCTTGTTCTCGATGCACTCGCGGATGTAGGCGGTCGAGATCAGGACCTCGGCGGCGGGCACGCGGCCGATGCCGTCGGCCCGCGGCACCAGGCGCAGCGAAATCACCGCCTTCAACACCTGCCCGAGCTGGATGCGGATCTGCTTCTGGTGGTGCGGCGGGAAGACCGAGATGATGCGGTTGACCGTCTCCGTCGCGTCCAGGGTGTGCAGCGTCGAGAACACGAGGTGGCCGGTCTCGGCGGCGAGCAGCGCCGTCTCGATCGTCTCGTAGTCGCGCATCTCGCCCACGAGGATGACGTCGGGGTCCTGGCGCAGGGCGGCGCGCAGCGCGGAAGAGAACTGGCGGGTGTCCACGTCCACTTCGCGCTGGTTGAGGATCGACTTCTTGTCGCGGTGGATGAACTCGATCGGATCCTCGACCGTGAGGATGTGCTCGCTGCGGCTGGCGTTGATGTAATCGATCATCGAGGCCAGCGTGGTCGACTTGCCCGAGCCGGTCGTGCCGGTGCACAGGATCAAGCCGCGGCGCTCCTCACAGATGCGCTCGAGGACCGGAGGCAGCATCAGCTCGCGGACGGTCTGGATGCGCGCCGGAATCACGCGCAGCACCAGGCCGACCACGCCGCGCTGCTGGAAGACGTTGCAGCGGAAGCGCCCGAGGCCCGGAACCGAATAGGCGATGTCGAGCTCGAACTCTTCTTTGAAACGCTGCTTCTGCCGGGCATTCATGATGGAGAACGCCATGGCGATGGTGTCCTCCTGCATGAGCTTCTTGAACTCCGGCATGGGCGTCAGCTCGCCATCGACGCGGATGATGGGATGGCTCCCCACCTTGAGGTGGAGGTCGGACGCCTTGCGCTCGACCGCGATCTTGAGCAGATCGTTGATATTCATTCTATGCCTCGGCGGGGCTCAGGTTCGCCTCGCTCTCTTGAGCGGTTTTCTCCCCATGGCGGACGGGCGTGAGCCAGCCGTGCCGGTCCTCGATCTCGCCGGTGACCACCTGGTTGAACCGGGTCAGGATGCGCTGCGTCACCGGTCCGGGGCAGCCCTTGCCGACGTCGTAGCGGTCGACCGTACGCACGGGCGTGACCTCGGCGGCCGTGCCGGTCAGGAACAGCTCGTCGCAGGTATAGAGCTGGCCACGGGAGATCACCTCCTCGCGCACCTCGATGCCCATGTCGCGGGCCAGGGTCATCACCGTGTCGCGGGTGATCCCATGGAGGAGCGACGCGGCGAGCGGGGGCGTCACCAGCACGCCGTTGCGCACGAGGAACAGGTTCTCGCCCGAGCCCTCGCTGACGTTGCCGCTCGAATCGAGCGCGATCCCCTCGACGTAGTTGTTGGTGACCGCCTCCATCTTGATGAGCGCAGAGCTCAGGTAGTTGCCCGTGGCCTTGGCCACCGCGGGCAGCGCCTGGCTGGCCGGCCGGCGCCAGGAGGAGACGCAGACGTCGACCCCCTGCTCCGCGGAATCCCCGAGGTACTTGCCCCACGACCAGACGCAGATCATGGACTCGATCGGAGCGCGCAGCGGGTTCACGCCCAGGCTGCCGAAGCCGCGGTAGACGAGCGGCCGTATATAGCAGGCCTCCATCTCGTTGGCACGGATGGTCTCCAGGATGGCCTCGGAGAACTCCGCCTCGGTGCCGGGCAGGGTCATCCGGTAGATCTTGGCGGACAGCTCCAGGCGCCGGACGTGCTCCGGCAACCGGAACACCGCCGACCCCTGGCGGGTTTTGTAACAGCGGATACCTTCAAACACACCCGATCCGTAGTGGATGACATGGCTCATCACGTGGATGGTGGCCTTCTCGAACTCCACGAGCTTGCCGTTCATCCAGATCCAGCGGACACCGGCGAAGGGATTGGACAAGAGAACCTCCCTGTGAAGCGGTACTTTCTGCCGGGATGCTAGCCCGAATCCGGCAGCAGGGTCAATTTGCCTATTTGAGCAGGAGCATGGCCGCCCCCACCAGGCCGGCAGTCTCGATGCGCAGGATGCGAGGGCCGAGACCCACCGGGAGCCAGCCTTTCGCGAGCACCTGCTCGCGCTCCTCCGGCGCCCATCCTCCCTCGGGCCCGATCAAAAGCGCACCACTGCCGCCAGGAGGCCCCCAGCCTCCAAGCGTGCCCTGGGGATCGAGGAACCACCGACTCTCAGCCCCGGCGGTGAGACGGCCGATTTCGTCCCAGGAGTGCGGGCCGGTGATCTCGGGGACGAGCGAGCGGTGGCACTGCTCGACCGCGGCCACGGCTACCCGGAGCATCCGCTCGATGGTGCCATCGCCGAACGTCCGCGGCGCCCGCTCGCTGTTGAGGAAGCGGATGGCCGAGACCCCGATTTCCGTGGCCTTCTCCACCAGCCACGAAGCCCGCTCGGGACGAAACGTCGGCACCAGCAGCTCGAGCCGGAACGAGGGCTCGTTGCTGGGCGCCGGCTCACCCAGGGCTACCCGGGCCGAGCTGCGGTCCACGCGAGCGACCTCGCCCCAGCGGGCATGGCCTCGGCCGTCGACAACTCGGACGGCGGCGCCGACCGGCACGCGCCGAGCCCGGAAAAGATGCCGGTAGGCCTCGCCCTCGACCGTCACCTCTCCGGAGTCGAGCTCTTCGGTGACAAGGGTAATCATTTCCCAACTCGGAAAGCGACCCACTCCCCGGCCTCGCGGCGCTCGCGCTCGACCAGCCCGAGGGTATGGACGCTCGCCAGCACCTCGTCCCCCCGCTCCGCCAAGATGCCCGACAGGATCGCCTCCCCGCCCGGCCGGAGCATCCGGACCAGCCCCGGCATCTCCGGGCCGATCTCCTCAGGGATGACGTTGATCAGCTCGAGATCGAAAGAGCTTCGGACGGCCAGAGACGTGCCCACGAAGAGCCGCGGGTGCAGCCGGTTGAGCCGCCGGTTGACCATCGCGTTGAAAGGAGAGGCCGGGTCGATGTCGAACGCGACCACCTCGGCCGCCCCCAGAAGCAGGGAGGCAAAGGCGAGGATGCCGGTGCCGGTGCCCACGTCCAGCACCCGCCGGCCGCGGAGGTCCGCATCTTCGAGCAGCTCGACCGCCAGGCTCGTGGACTCATGGCTGCCGATACCGAACGCCGTGCGGGCAGGCAGCCGAAGGAGCCGGCGCCCCTCCGGAATTTCTGGAGATGCCTCCGGCTCGCGAGGATCGACGAAAAGCGTGCGCCCGACCGGGAACGGCAGAGCCAGCTCCCGGTACCCCGCCAGCCAATCGAGATCGGGGACCGGTTCCAGCGGACCCGCCACCACCCCGTCCCGCGCCGGCAGCTCCGGATCGGAGCCCTCGGGGAACCACGCCTCCAGCCGGGCCTCGCCGTCCGGTCCGGGGATCGATTGCACCCCGAGCGTGCCCGCCGACCAGAGGTCGACGAGCACGATTTCCTCCAGCTCAGCGGGGAGGTGATAAGTGCGGCGGAGGTAGGGCATCTCCCCCTACCCGAACAAATTCTTCTTCACCCGGTCGAACACCCCGCGCTCCTCCCGCACCGACTCGCCGCGGATCTCGGCCAGCCGGCGGAGAAGCTGCAGCTCCTCCTCCGAGAGGTTGCGGGGGTTGGGGACCTCGACCTCCACCGTCACCACATGGTCGCCCTTGCCGCCGCCGTCGAGGCGCTCGATGCCCTGGTGGCGCAGACGGAAGTCGCGGCCGTGCGCGGTGCCGGACGGAACTTCCAGAGCGGATTTGCCGTGAATGGTATCCACCTCGACATTGGTGCCGAGCACCGCCTGCGGGAAGCTGATCGTGAACTTCGAGAAGACGGTCGAACCGTCGCGGCGGAACTTCGCGTGCGGCCGGACCTGCACCACCACGTAGAGATCGCCCGCCGGACCGCCGCGCCGGCCGTGCTCGCCCTCCCCCACCAGCCGCAGACGCGCGCCGGTGTCCACACCGGCCGGGATCTTCACGGAAAGCGAGCGCTCCTTCTCCTCCCGGCCCTCGCCGCCGCACACCTTGCAGGGGTCCGAGACCACTCGGCCCTCGCCGTGGCACTGCGGGCAGGTGCGGGCCACCGTGAAGAAACCCTGCGTGAAGCGCACCTGGCCACGGCCGGCGCAGCCCGAGCAGAGCGACGGCGCCGTCCCACCCTGGCTCCCCGTCCCCTTGCACTCCTCGCAGGTCTCCAGGCGAGGCACGCGCAGCGTGGTCTCCACACCGAAGGCCGCCTCCTCGAAAGTGAGCGTGAGGTCGTAGCGTAGGTCCGCGCCCCGGGTCATGCCCGAGCTGCCGCCGCGCCCTCGCCCTCCGCCAAGACCGAAGAAGTCCCCCAGGATGTCCGAGAAATCCGCAAAGATCGTGGGATCGATGCCGCCGAAGCCGGCGGCGCCGCCCACGCCCTGGTGGCCGAAGCGGTCGTAGCGCGCTCGCTTGTCCTGGTCCGAAAGCACCGAGTAGGCCTCGGCGCCCTCCTTGAACTTCTCCTCGGCTTCCTTGTCCCCGGGATTGCGGTCCGGGTGATATTTCTGAGCCAGCTTGCGGTATGCCGACTTGATATCCTGCTGGCCGGCGTTCCGCTCGACGCCGAGCACTTCGTAGTAATCCCTTTTCGCCATTCTCAACCCTTCCGGTCGGGGCCGCCCGCCTTGGACAGCATTACGTCTGACAGCGTGCGCGAGATCCCGTTCAAATCGTAGATGGCGGCCTCCAGGTCGGCGCGCTTGTCCTCGTTGAGGGCCACCCGCGCCTTGAGCAACGTTTCGTGGATCTTCTTCGATTCCGTCTCGTTGATCATGTCCCGGAACTGCTCGTAGACCCGCTCGTTGCTGTAGATCAATCCCTCCAGGCGGTTCTTGAGCGTCAGGAGCTCCCGCTTCTGGAGGTCGTTCTTCGACTGGGCGCTCGCCTCGTCAACCAGTTGCTTGACCTCCTCCTCGGAAAGGCCGCCCGAGGGAGTGATCTGGACGCTCTGCGACTGGTTCGTGGTCATGTCCCGCGCCGCCACGTTGACGATGCCGTTCGAATCGATCGCGAACGTCACCTCGATCTGCGGCACGCCGCGCGGCGCCGGCGGGATGCCCACCAGCTCGAAGCGGCCCAGCGACTTGTTCTCCGCCGCGATCTGCCGCTCCCCCTGGACCACGTGGACCTCCACGATGTCCTGGTTGTCCACCACCGTGGTGAAGACCTGGGTGTTCTTGGTGGGGATCGTGGAGTTGCGGTCGATCAGCCGCGTGAACAGGCCGCCCTGGGTTTCGACGCCCAGGGAGAGCGGAGTCACGTCGAGCAGCACCAGGTCCTTGATGTCGCCGCGCAGGATGCCGCCCTGGACCGCGGCGCCCATGGCCACCACCTCGTCCGGGTTGATGTCGCGGTTCGGCTTGCGGCCGAAGATGCGCTCGACCGTTTGCATGACCATGGGCGTGCGCGTCTGGCCGCCGACGAGGAGCACCTCGTGGATCTGGTCGGCACGGATGCCCGCCTGCTTGAGCGCGTCCTGGCAGGGCCCCTCGGTGCGCTCCACCAGCTCGCGCACCAGACCCTCGAAATGCTCGCGGGAGAGGTTGCGGGCGAGGTGCCGCGGGCCGGAGCGGTCGGCCGAGATGAAGGGCAGGTTGATCTGCGCCGTGTCCGCACTGGAGAGCTCGCACTTGGCGCGCTCGGCAGCCTCCTTCAAGCGCTGCAGGGCCATGCGGTCGCCGCGCAGGTCGATCGAGGTCTCCGTCTGGAAGTCCTGGATCAGCCAGTCCATGATGCGCTGGTCGAAGTCCTCGCCGCCGAGGAAGGTGTCGCCCGCGGTGGAGCGCACCTCGAAGATCCCCTGGGAGAACTGGAGGATCGAGACGTCGAACGTGCCGCCGCCGAGGTCGTAGACGGCGATGTTGCCCCCCTGCTCGACGCGCTCGAGGCCGTACGCCAGCGCCGCGGCCGTGGGCTCGTTGATGATGCGCAGGACTTCGAGGCCGGCGACCTTGCCCGCGTCCTTGGTGGCCTGGCGCTGCGAATCGTTGAAGTAGGCCGGGACGGTGATCACCGCCTCGGCGATGGGCTCGCCCAGGACCTCCTCCGCGAATTCCTTGATCTCGCGCAGCACCTGGGCGGAGATCTCCTCCGGGCTGTACTGCCGGTCGCGGATCTCGACCTTGATGTCGCCGTTGGATGCCTCGATCAGGGTGTAGGGGAGCACCTGGCGGGCGCGGGCGACCTGGGGATCGGAAAACTTGCGGCCGATCAGGCGCTTGACCGCGTAGACCGTGTTCTCGGGATTGGTGATCGCCTGCCGCTTGGCGATCTGGCCAACGAGGCGGTCTCCCTCCTCGGCGAAGGCGACGATCGAGGGCGTGGTGCGGCTGCCCTCGCGGTTCGCCAGCACGCGCGGCTCCGTGGCCTCCACGATGGCCGCGCAGGAGTTGGTCGTGCCCAGGTCGATACCAAGGATCTTGCTCAAGGAGGACCTCTCTCACTCAAGGTAAGGCTGGCGGGTATTGTAACCGCTTCCTAAACGCCCTCCACGGCGGGCTTGGTCTCTGCCGGCACCGCCACCTTGACCATGGTGGGCCGGAGCAGCCGCTCGTGGAGCATGTAGCCGCGCCGCAGCTCGCCGACCACGGTGGCTTTCTGGACCGTCGGGTCCTCCTCGCGCTGCACCGCCTCGTGGAGGGCGGGGTCGAACGGCTGGTTGAGCGCCTCGATCTCCTTGACCCCCAGGCGCCGCAGCAGCTCCTGCATCTGGCGGTGGATCATCTCCACGCCGCGCTTCAGGTCGTCGGCCGAGCCCGCGGCAGCGAGCGCCAGCCCGAGGTTGTCCACGACCTCCAGGAAGTCGCGAAGGGGCTCCAGGAGGGCGTACTTGCGCGTCTCCTGGCGCTCGCGCTCGGAGCGCTTGCGGAAGTTGTCGAAGTCGGCCAGCGTGCGCATGGTGCGGTCGCGCAGGTCGGCGATCTCGCGCCTCAGCTTGGCGACCTCCTCCTCGTCCGTCTCCTCGACAACGGATGCCCTTCCGCGCTCGCCTTCGACTTCCTCCACCGCCGCCACGGCGTCGCGCATCGCGGCGTCGAGGTCCTCGGTCTGTCCGTCCAGGTCGAGCGCGACCGCCTCGTCCTCACCCATATCCTTATTGTCGTCTGCCATCGCTCTCTCCTGATTTATCTTGTGTCTGGGCTGGCGAAGCTCTCTGAGAGCGCCCGGCTCAGGGTCTCTCCCAGGAAGTCCACCAGCGGGATGATCTTTTGATATTCCATTCGCGAGGGTCCGAAGATCCCCAGCGTGCCGAGGGTGCGATCGCCCACGCCGTACGTCTTGGCGACCAGGCTGAAGCCCAGCTCGGACGTGAGGTCGCTGTCCTCCCCGATGATGACACGGACACCGCCGCCGAGGAGGCACTGGTTCAACAGGCTGACCAGCCGCGCCTTGTCGTGGAAGGTCTCGAACATGCGGCGCACGCGGTGGAGGTCGGACAGCTCCGGCTGCGTCAGGAGGGACGTGGTGCCCTCGAATACCACGTCCGGCCCCTGATCGACGTCGAGGCCGCGGCGCGCCAGCTCCAGGGTGGTGGCGAGCCAGCGGTCCATCTGGGCGCGCTCCTCGGTCATGCGGCGCAGCAGGCGCTCGCGGATCTGGCGCAGGGTCTGGCCCGTGAAGCTCTCGGTCAGGTAGTTCGAGATCCGCACCAGCTCCTCGCGCGGCACGGTCTCCTCGGTCTCGATGACCTTGTTCTCGACGAACCCGGTCGTGGAGACCACGACGCACAGCACCCGGTTGCCGGAAAGCGGCACGAAATCGACCGCCTTGAGGACCGTGTCGCCCCAGGTGGGGGTGAGCACGATCCCGACCTGGTTGGAGAGCTCCGACAGCAGGTGGGAGGTCACTTCCACCAGCTGGTCGGCGTCGGACGGCCCGCTCTTCAGGTTCTCCTCGATGTAGCGCCGCTCCTTCAGGGACACGGCGCGCGTCTCCATCATGGTCTCGATGAAGAGGTGGTACGCGGCCCGGGTGGGCACGCGGCCCGCCGAGGTGTGCGGCTGGGCGAGGAACCCCCACTCCTCCAGGTCGGCCATGACGTTGCGGATGCTGGCCGCGGACAGCCCGAGCTGCCCGTGCTTCGCAACCGACCGGGAGCTCACGGGCTCCGCGGTCAGGATGTACGTCAGGATGACATCCTTGAGGATCTCGCGGTCGCGCGGTGTCAGGATCGCGGGGTTCTTCGATTCCATTGCTCTTTGACCTTAGCACTCTCAACCCGAGAGTGCTAAGAGAATAGCCGGAAGGGCATGATTTGTCAAGGGCGGTGTTGGGGTAAGTGCCTGTGTTATATATAGATACCGTGGAACTGACCTTCTCGGTTGCCGGCCCTGGAAGAGTGGGCACCAGCCTGGCAGCCTGGCTGGAGTCCCTGGGCGCCCGGCGGGTGGGCACGGCCGGCCGCCAGGGACTGGCGGATCTCGCCTCCGAGGGGCAGGACCTCCTTCTGATCGCGGTCTCGGATCCCGCTCTGCCGGAAGTCGCCGAGGTGCTGGCCCGTCGGCCGCAGGCGGCAGTGGCCCTCCACACCTCGGGTTGCCTGGACGCCTCCGTGCTCGCTCCCCTGCGCAAGGCAGGCTCGGCCGTGGGCTCCCTGCATCCTCTGAAGGCCTTCCCCCGTCCGCTGCCGGATCCGGCCGAGGCGAGGGGGGTGTTCTTCGCGGTGGACGGCGACCCGGCCGCCTGCGGGCTGGCCCACCGCCTTGCTGCCGCGTGGGGGGGCATTTCGGCGGAAGTGGCGCCCGAATCTCGCGCCCTCTACCACTTCGCAGCGACCCTGGCAGCCGGTGGGGCGATCACCCTGCTCGCCCTGGCCGAGGACTTGGCGCGGCGGCTCGGCCTGCCCGAGGCAGCGGTCCGCGGCTACCTGGAGCTCTGCCGGGGAGCGGTCGCGCGGGCGATCGAAACGGGAGACCCGGCCGCCGTGATGACCGGCCCGACCGCCCGTGGAGACCGCGAGACCGTGGCCCGGCACCTGGAAGCCCTCCGAACCCTCGCCCCGGACAAGCTCCCTCTCGCCGTCCACCTCGCCCGCGAGACCCTGCGCCAGAAGGAAAGGCTCGGGGAGCTCACCGGAGAGCAGCGGGAGCTCCTGGATACGCTCCCGGACATCTGAACCCGCGGGTTGGACGGGAAAACCGGCGGGTTGAGAGGCAAAACCCGCGGGTTGGAGCGCCAAACCCGCGGGTTGGGACGAAAAACCCGCCGGTTGGATGCGCCAACCCGCCGGTTGAGAGGGAAAACCAGCGGGTTTTGCAGGAGAACCCGCCGGTTGGGCGGTAGAACCCGCGGGTTGGGAGGCTCGGCCCGCGGGTTTTCCCTCTCCCCAGCCCATGTCTTCGGTGCTATGCTCACTCCCCCGTCCTCAGGCCGGTTAAGATATGGTTTTCTTCAACTACAGCACAATGCAGATGGCCGCAAAGGTCGTGTATTACGGCCCTGGCCTGTGTGGCAAGACCACCAACCTCCATTTCATCTACGGGCACACCACGTCCGACTCCCGTGGCGAGATGGTCTCCCTGGAGACCGAAACCGACCGCACCCTGTTCTTCGACCTGCTCCCCATCGACGTCGGCTCCATCGCCGGCTTCAACACCCGGATCCAGCTCTACACGGTCCCGGGGCAGGTCTTCTACAACACCACCCGCAAGCTCGTGCTCAAGGGGGTTGACGGCATCGTCTTCGTCGCCGACTCCCAGCGCCCGATGCTGCAGGCCAATGCCGAGGCCTTCCGCAACCTCGAAGAGAACCTCGCCGAGATGGGGCTGTCGGCCGATACGCTCCCCCTGGTCCTGCAATACAACAAGCGCGACCTGCCCGACATCCTCTCGGTCGCGGAGTTGAACGAAGCCCTGAACCGTGGCAACTGGCCTAACGTCGAGGCTTGCGCGGTCTCCGGCATCGGCGTCTTCGAGACGCTCAAGGAGATCTCCCGGGTCACGCTGCTCTCGCTCAAGAAGCGGCTCTCCCGGCCCGAGGCGCAGGCTGCGCCGCCCAGGCCGCCGGGGCCGCCCAGGCCTCCGGTCCAGCCCCAAGCGCCCGCTCCGCCCGCTCCGATTGAAGCCGCGGCTCCGCCTCCGCCTCCCATTCCGCGTGCGGTCTCCGCGGCCCATCCGGTCGAAGCGCCTCCGCCTCCGCCCGGGCCCCCGGTCCTGCCCAGGGCGGTTTCGGCCGCGCACCCTGTCGTGCCTCAGCCTGCACCCCGGCTGACAACTCCGGCCGCGCCCCCTCCGCCGCCCATCGCGCCCATCGCGCCAAAACCGGCTGCCAGGAAGGGCTCCCTGGACGTGCTCGGCGAGCTCGAGAAGCTGCGCCAAGGGACCAAGTCGCCAGCCCAGCAGGCCGCTACCACAGCTAAAGCGGCGGGCACCAACGGCCGGCACGAGCTCTCGCGGAACATCGAGATGAGCCTCAAGCGCTCGGACCTCCAACGCGCCAAGCGGGTCCTGATCAGCTTCCAGGTCGAAGACGATCAGAACCAGGTCATGGACTCGGTCCGCGACCTGCCGGTGGAGATCACGGATGCCGCCAGCCTCGAAAAGCTCCTGCTCCACTTCAACATCGCGTTGAACGCCAAGGAGTAGCCGGGCCCGCGATGAGGTGCCCCTTCTGCTCCGAGAACCGGGACCGGGTCGTGGACTCGCGCGAGAGCCGCGACGGCGTGACCATCCGCCGCCGCCGCGAATGCCTGAGCTGCGGCCGGCGGTTCACGTCCTACGAGCAGATCGAGGACATCCCCTACATGGTCATCAAGCACGACGGCACCCGCGAGGAGTTCAGCCGCAAGAAGCTCCTCGGCGGATTGCTCAAGGCGTGCGAGAAGCGGGCGATTCCCATGCGCAAGCTCGAAGGCATCGTGGACGAGGCCGAGAGCATGCTCCACGACCGCGAGGACCGCGAGATCTCCACGCAAGAGATCGGCGCCTTCATCATGGAAAAGCTGCGCGAGCTCGACCAGGTCGCCTACGTGCGCTTCGCCTCCGTCTACCGCCGCTTCGAAGACGTCGACGCGTTCATGGACGTGCTCACATCCCTGATCCAGCCTAGCCATCCAAATCCCCCGAAAAAACCGGAGGCCTGATCCATGGGCGGACGTTACGCCTCGCTTTTCTTTCTCTCCCGCTTCCAGGCCGAGGTCGACCGCCTCTTCCAGGAGGCCGTCAAGCTCAGCGAAGGCAGCCTCCCGGCCGGCGGCGAATGGCAACCGTCCATCGACGTGGTCGAAGACCCGACCTCGGTGGTGATCCTTGCCGAGCTGCCGGGCCTCTCCGCGTCCGACCTCCAGGTGACGGTTCGCGGGACGCTGGTGACCCTCTCCGGCACCAAGTCGACCCCGCGCCCGGGAGCCCAGCGGATCAAGTTCCATTGCATGGAACGGGGGCATGGCCGCTTCTTCCGTGAAATCCATCTGTTCTCTCCGGTCAATACACATCAGGGGAGCGCGCACCTCGCCGACGGCCTCCTGACGATCGAATTTCCGAAGATCCAGGACAAGCGCCAAGAGGCTCGTGTATTGCATATCCAGGAGGTCGAGGGACCCAACGAGGGATCCGTAGAATGAACAAGCCACCGACCGATCCGCCGGAAGATGCGATCAAGATCCCGGACGTCCTGCCCGTTCTGCCGCTCAAGGACACGGTGGTCTTCCCATACATCATCCTGCCCCTGTCAGTAGGGCGGGACAAGAGTGTCCTGGCCGTGGACCGCGCCCTGGCCGAGAGCCGGGTCATCATGCTCGTGGCCCAGCGCGAAGCCGCCATCGACAACCCCGGCGAAGGGGACCTGTACGACATGGGCACGGCCGCGGTCATCATGCGGATGTTGAAGCTGCCCGACGGCCGCATCCGCATCCTGGTCCAGGGGCTCGCGCGCGCCCGCATCCATCACATCAGCCAGGTCGACCCGTACCTGCAAGCCAAGATCGAGCGCATCGAGGAGCCCCGCCCCCCGGCCGGCCTGGAGACCGAAGCGCTCGTCCGCAGCGTCAAGGAGAGCCTCGACCGCGCCGTCACCCTCGGCAAGGGCATCTCCCCCGAGGTGATGGTCATCACCGCCAACCTGGAAGACCCGGGCCGGCTCGCCGACCTCGCGGCCAGCAATCTGGATCTGAAGATCGCCGAGGCCCAGGCCGTCCTGGAAATGATCGATCCCATGGAACGCCTGCGCCGCGTGAGCGAGCTGATCGCCCGCGAGATCCAGGTGCTCACCATGCAGCAGGAGATCTCATCGCAGGCGCGCGGCGAAATCGACCGCAGCCAGCGCGAATACTTCCTGCGCCAGCAGCTCAAGGCGATCCAGCAGGAGCTCGGCGAAGGCGAAGAGCTCACGGAAGAGATCGAGAACTATCGCCGGCTGGCCGACGAGCGCAAGATCTCGGACGACGCGCGCGAAGAGATGGAACGCCAGATCCGGCGCCTGGAGCGTAGCCACCCCGAGAGCGCCGAGACACAGATCATCCGCAGCTATCTCGACTGGCTGACCGCGCTCCCCTGGGAAACCCTTTCCGAGGATGACCTGGACCTCGACCACGCTCAGCAGGTGCTGGACGAGGATCATTACGACCTGGAAAAGATCAAAGAGCGCATCCTCGAATACCTCGCCGTGCGCAAGCTCAAGTCCGACACGCGCGGCCCCATCCTCTGCTTCGTCGGCCCGCCCGGCGTGGGCAAGACGTCGCTGGGAAAATCGATCGCCCGCGCCATGGAACGCAAGTTCGTGCGCATCGCGCTCGGCGGCGTGCGCGACGAAGCCGAGATCCGCGGTCACCGCCGCACCTACGTCGGAGCGCTGCCGGGCCGAATCCTCCAAGGCATCCGCCAATCCGGCACGAGCAATCCGGTGTTCGTGCTCGACGAGATCGACAAGATCGGCGCCGACTACCGCGGCGATCCCTCGTCCGCACTGCTCGAGGTGCTCGATCCGGAGCAGAACTTCAGCTTCGTCGATCACTACCTCGCGCTCCCCTACGATCTCTCGCGGGTGATGTTCATCGCCACCGCGAACATGCTCGATACGATCCAGCCCGCTTTCCTCGACCGCATGGAAGTGATCCGCCTGAGCGGCTACACCGAGGAGGAGAAGCAGCGCATCGCGCGCCTCCACCTGATCCCCAAGCAGACGAAAGAGAACGGCCTCGCCGAGGGACAGATCACGTTCACCGACGAGGGGCTCCACCACATCATCTCGGGCTACACGAGAGAGGCGGGGCTGCGCAACCTGGAGCGCGAGCTCGCCGCGGTATGCCGCAAAGTCGCGGTGCGGGTCGCCCGCGGCGAGATGGCGAGCGTCGTGATCGATGGGGAGAAGGTGGAAGAATTCCTCGGCCCTCGCAAGCACTTCTCCGAAGAGCTTCTGGAGCGCGACCGCGTCGGCGTCGCGACCGGCCTCGCCTGGACCGCGGTGGGCGGCGACCTGCTCTTCATCGAGGTCGTGGCGGTGCCGGGCAAAGGGCAGCTCCTGCTCACCGGCCAGCTAGGCGACGTGATGAAGGAGTCCGCGCAGGCGGCGCTCTCCTATGCCCGCACCTTTGCGGGCCAGCACGCCATCCCCGATGATTTCTTTGCCAAGCACGACATCCACGTGCACGTGCCGGCGGGATCGATCCCGAAGGATGGTCCTTCAGCGGGCATCACCATGGGCACCGCGATCATTTCGGTCCTGACAAAGAAAGCGGTCAACCGGCGTGTGGCCATGACCGGCGAGATCACGCTGCGCGGCGACGTGCTGCCGATCGGCGGCCTGAAGGAAAAGACGCTCGCCGCCAAGATCGCCGGCATCCACACCATGATCGTTCCGAAGCTCAACCGGCGCGACCTCGTCGAGATCCCCGACACGATCAAGAAAGACCTCACCTTCCACTTCGTCGAGCACATGGACGAAGTGCTGAAGCTCGCGCTCATCGATGAAACGGCCCCGGACCCAGCTCCCGAGGCCGTTCAGCCCCAGACCGCAACAGTGTGAACGAAGACCTGCTGCTACGCCGGTTGCGCGCGCGGCTCGGTCCCTCTTCCTTGATCGGAGACGACGCCGCGATCCTCTCCCTGCCGGGAGAGATCGTGGTCACCGTCGACAGCCAGATCTCGGGAGTTCACTTCGTACCCGGCCTCGATCCCGAGCAGGTGGCCCGCCGTCTGCTCGCGGTCAACCTCTCCGATCTGTCAGCCATGGGTGCCGAGCCGAGCCATGCCTTACTCGCGCTCTCGGCTCCGCCCGATTTCGATCACGACCGCTTCTTCCGCGCGTTCACGGAGGCCTGCAGCCTCTGGAATGTGACGCTCGCGGGCGGCGACCTCGCGCGCTGCGATCAGGTCGTGGCCACGCTCACCCTGATCGGTACGAAACCGGAAGGGGGGCGCTGGCTCCGCCGCAGCGATGCGAAACCAGGGCACGACCTCTGGCTGGGAGGAACGGTGGGAGAGTCCGCTGCCGGACGAATGCTGATCGCTCGCGGAGCTGATGAAAACGACCTGGCCGTGCGCCGCCACCTGATGCCCGTGCCTCAGCTCGAGTTGGGAAGATGGCTCGGACAACAGACTGAAGGCGCCGCGATGGATGTCTCCGACGGCGTGGCGATCGATCTCCACCGGCTCTGCTGCGAGAGCGGGGTCGGCGCAGTGATCGATGCGGATGTGCTCCCCTTGCCAGATCGTTTCTTCGACCTCTGCAAGACTCTCTCCGTAGACCCGTACGAGCTCGCTCTCTCTGGCGGCGAGGACTACGTCCTGCTCTTCACCCTGCCTCCCGGCGTTCAGCCGCCGAGTGGTTGGAAGATCGGCAGGATCCTGCCCGAGAAGACGATCGATTGGATTCACAAAGGCCAGCGGCGAAGGCTGCCCGCTTCAGGATGGGACCATCTCAAAACGTAGAAAGCCCCGGCCATGCCGGGGCTTTCTGCCGTCAAGAGCAAATGGTTTAGCGGAACAGCTTCTGCAGGCTCGTCACGAAGCCGCGGAACCTCTTCTCGAGGTCCTGCTGCGCCCTTTCGAGAGCCTTGAGCCGCTTGTTGGACGTATCACCACTGCTGCTCGCTGCGGCGGCACGGCCGCGGCCAGGACCACGGGTCGCCTTGGCAGCCGCGGGCTTGCGGCCACCGCGTCCGCTCTCCGAACGGAGCTGATTGAACACGGGGACCGCCTCGGGATGGAAGCGGCGCGAACGGCCCGTGCCCTCGGAGGGGAGACGGTTGCTGTGCAAACGCACGTAGCGGACCAGAGTCGGATAGGAAATGCCGGTCTGCTCGCTGACCTGTCCGAGCGTCAGAAGATTGGAACGGCCACCGGAAGCGGCTTTGCGACCGCCACGGGCACCGCCACGCGTAGCAGCAGTCGCCTTCGCAGGCTTTGCAGCAGGCTTCGCGGCGGACTTCGTGCCAGGCTTGCGGCCACGCTTGGCAGCGGGGGCAGCAGCGGGAGCCGCCGCCTTGCGTCCACGGCCACGGCTGGCGGATGCAGCCGGACGCGCAGACGAAGCGTCCTTGCGCGGCCTGCCTCGACGGCCCGCGTTCTCGACGCGAAGCTGTTCGAAAACCGGAAGCGATTCCTCGGGATAGCGCTGCTTGCGCCCCTTGCCTTCGGCAGGGATGCGCGACTGGTACATCTTCTTATAGCGCTGGAGAGTGGGCATCGAAATGCCCGTACGCTGGGAAATCTCGGATAAGGTGTAGAGTGTTCGGTCTGAAGTCTCGGTTTCTGCCATTGGCGCCTCGCCTCCTGGTTGTCAAAGGGAATTAGGGGGATGCCCCCATTACATGCACGCGCTCATTATCAAAAAGGAACGGTCAAAAGTCAACAGTTTGGCGAAAAGATCGTTAAAATCCCCGTTATGGACCGAAGAGAAAAACGAGCGCTTTATCGAGAAGTCTTTGTAGAGCTGGGAGCTGTGCTGGAAGGATTGGCAGATCCAATCGCGGCAATGGCGTCGAGCGCGTGCATCCTGCACGCGAAAATCCCCTACTCCAGTTGGACCGGTTTTTATCGCGTCGTCGCGCCGGGATTGATGCGCGTCGGACCCTATCAAGGCCCGCTTGGCTGCCTGGAGATCCCATTCGATCGCGGTGTTTGCGGTGCCGCCGCGCGCGAGAGAAGAACGCAGGTGGTGCTCGACGTGCACGCCTTTCCGGGGCACATCGCCTGCGATTCCTCGGCGCGTTCGGAGATCGTGGTGCCTGTTTACGATCCGGATGGAGACCTTGTGGCCGTGCTGGACCTCGATTCCTACGAGCCCGCGGCCTTCGACGAGGTGGACCGCGAGGAGCTGGAACGGATCGTGGACCTTCTCCGCCCCTGCCTGCGCGAGGACTTCACGCCGCTCGTTAACCCAGTCTGAGCTGCCGGATCAGATAAGAGATCGATTGCCTCGACAATCCCAGCTCGCGCGCCGCCTCGGTGTGGTTGGCGCCGTGGCGGGCGAGCGCTTCCGTGATCAATCGCCGTCGTAGTGCTTCTACTTGCTGATGGTACGAGCCCGCCGGGGCCGTACTCGTCTGGGGCAGCTCGATGTGCCCGGGCTCGATCTCGCCTTCGCCGGCGAGGGCGGAAGCCAGGCTCAGCACGTTCTGAAGCTCGCGGATATTGCCCGGCCAGAGATGGCCGAGCAGCAAGGCACGCGCCTCGGCGGAGAGCTCGCGCGAAACGAAACGCCTCGCCAGGAGCAAAACGTCCTCACCCCGGTCGCGCAAGGCCGGCAGCGACACGCTGCCTCCTTTGAGACGGTAGTAAAGGTCCTGACGGAATGTTTTCTCGGTGATCATGGTGCCGAGGTCACGGTGAGTCGCCGCGAGCACCCGCACGTTCACCTTGCGCGGCAGGGTCTCGCCGAGCGGGCGGACCTCTCCTTCCTGAAGCACGCGCAGCAGCAGACCTTGTGCCGAGAGCGGGAGGTCACCGATCTCGTCCAGGAACACGGTGCCGCCGTTGGCACTTTCGAACACGCCCTGCCGGCTGCGGTCCGCACCCGTGAACGCGCCGCGGGCGTGACCGAACAGATCGGACAGGATCAGCGTCTCGGAAAGGGCCGCGCAGTTGACCGCAATGAAAGGTGCCCGGCTGCGTGAGCTCAGACGATGGATGCGCTTCGCGGCCAGCTCCTTGCCCGTGCCGCTCTCTCCGAGAATCAGGATAGGAAGATCGCCGGGAGCGAGGCGGCCGATCCGTTCGAGCGCAGCAAGAAAGGTGGGACTTTCCCCGACCATGTCTCCCAATGGAACAGGCCTGCGTTCAACGACAGGAGCACGTTCGCGTTGAGCGAGAGCGGCCAGAGCGCGCGCCTGTGCGCCGTCCGAAGGCCCGATCTGCTCATAAAGTTGCGCGAGAGCCTCGGGATCTCCCTTTTCGAAAAAGATTGCCAGCGCGTGCCACGGTCCCTGATCGCGAGCCTCCAGCCGCTCGGCAGGAGCGAGAGCGCCCATCTTGCGAAAGGTTGCCACGGCGGTACGGAGCCAGAGAGAAGGAACACATCCCGGAGCGATCAAATCGAGATCGAAGACCAGGCGAGCGGCCCGGTAGGGCTCGAGGTTGGAAAGCGCCTCCCAGCCGGCCAAGGGGATCGGATTGCCGGCGAGCGCTCCAATCCAGAGCTGATGGAAAGGGGTACCTTCCGCTTCCCGCAGAGCACCTGAGGAGTCTCCCGCATGGGCGCGGACCGCGGGCCGTTCCTCAGGCTCCAGCGCATCGAACGTGCCGGCGAGGCTCAGCTCGGCCGCGGCTTCTTGTGCGCAACGGAGCCAGCCGAGCGCGCGGGCGGCGAGCAGGTGGAGGGCGTCGGCATCCGAGCCCGGCGCGAGCAGCGCCTCGCGGCAGAGTGCCAGGGCAGCCTCGGATCGTCCCAGCACCAACTCGAAGCGGGCTCGGATGCCGGTGTCCAGCCCCAAGCCGCGGAGGTTGCCCGCGAGCCGGTTTTCAGCAGAGGTCCGCTCCAGGATCTCGCGGACGCCCACGAGCCGGCCCCGGCGCAAACGGATCTCGGCAAGGTTCGGGAGAGCGAGTGTGATCTTCCGGGGTCCATCGCACCGCTCGAGCAGGTGGGCCGCGTGGAGGAAGGCGCGCTCGGCTCCGGCGAGGTCTCCGAGCTGGGCGCGTCCCAGGCCGAGGTCGTTCCAGAGGCCGGCGGCCTCCTGCCTGGAGAGGGTGCGCCGGCCGACCCGGATTGCCCGCGCGACCTGCGCGGCTACCTCCCCTCCCTGGCTCTCTCCCCCGGCGGGCTCACGCAGGGCTCGGAGCGCTCGGGCGTGGTGCCAGCGCCAAGCGAGATCCGGCTCCGAGCAAGCCGGCTGCGTGATCTCCAGCCAGCGGTCCATCTCAGGAAGATCGCCCCGGTCCCACGCGGCCAGGGCGGCGACCAGGCCGGCCCGCGCTCCAACCGCACCGCCAGCCTGGTCCGCAAGCTCCAGCGCCTTTCGCACCCACGGCTCGGCGCGCTCGGCATCTCCGCCGTTGGCGAGGGCACGGGCGGCGATCTCGGCCAGCTCGACCGCCTGCTCCGCGGTCAAAGGCTCCTTTTCGAGGCGACGGAGGGTGGCTCGCACCGCGCCGAGCTGACCGAGGTGGAGCTGGCAGCGGGCCCGCACCGTTTCGGCAGCCGGAGACCGCAGGCCCTCGAGCAGGGCCAGGGCCGCTTCCGTCCGTCCGCGGTCCACGAGCGAGCCGGCCTGAGAGATCAGCTCACCCTTCTCGTCCCCTTCCCAGAGCGCCCGCGCTGTGGGGCCGGCGAGCAGCTCCCGCAGCTCCGCCAGGCTTCGCGTCCGAGACAAGAGGCGGAAGGCTCGCGGCCCCGCGAGCCAGACGCTCTCATCGGCCTGCCCGCAAAGAGCCGTCCGGACAGGGCCGAAGGCGGGCTCCCAGAGGAAGGGTGCGTCGCCGAGGATCTGCGAGACCGCCTCGTCCGGAGCGAGGGGAGCCAACGACTGGAACCAGCGGTCGACCAGCGCTCTGGCTGCGCAGCTCGCCGGACCCCGTCCTGCCAGGGCGGCGCTCCCTTCGTGGCGGAACAGGCGTCCGAGCAGCTCCCGGAGGATCTCCTGGGCGTGCCGTTCGGAGAGGCCCGGTGCCGCCTCCGGGACCGTGAGCCGCCCCTCGGGAGTCACCCGTACGAGCGACCAGTCGAGCACCGCCCATCCCGCTCGGTCGAGCAGCGAGAGGAGACCCGCTGCCTCCAGGAGGACGCCGATCCGCTGCTGGCCCGTGAGCCGGGCTGCCGCCAGGGGGATTGATCGGGGGACGGGCTCCAGCGATGGATGCACGACCAGCAGGGCCGGGCTCATCTCCAGAGCACCTCGACATGGATAGGGGGCATGCGGGCCGGGATTGTACAGCACCCGCCGGCAATTTGTCGCGTCAGCCCGTCAGCTTGGACAGGTCTTTCCAGAACCCCGGGTACGACTTGGACACGACCTCGGGCGATCCCACGACCACGCCGGGCCGGCGCAGGCCGGCGAGGGCCAGGCTCATGGCGATCCGATGATCGCCTCGGGGATCGATGAGCACGGTGCCCTCAGGAGGGGCGGCATGGGCCCAGATGCCGCGGACGCGCAGGCTGTCCGGCCCCTCGTCCACCTCGGCGCCCAGTTTGCGCAGCTCGGTCGCCATGGCTTCCAGCCGGTCGCTCTCCTTGATGCGGAGGTGGGCCACATTGAAGATGTACGTCTCGCCCTCGGCGAACGGCCCGAGTGCAGCCAGGGTGGGCACCTGGTCGGGCATGGTGGAGAGGTCTGCCTCGATGCCGACGAGCCGGCCCGTCCCGCGGATTTCCAGCTCATCCCCCCGCCAGTCGGCCTCGGCGCCCATCTTCAAGAGGAGGTCCAGGAATCCCCGGTCGCCCTGGCGCGAATCGCGGGCGAGCCCTTCGAGCACGACCGTGCCGCCGGTCAGGGCCGCCGCCGCTGCCGGGTAGCAGGCGGCCGACCAGTCGCCCTCGACCCGGACGCGGCCGGCGCGCAGGTCGGAGGGGTAGACCCTCCAGAGCTTGTCCCCCAAACGCTCGATCCGTCCGCCCGCGGCTTCGACGACCCCCAGGGTGACATCTACATAGGGGCCGGAGGTGAGGGAGCTGACCTCGATGGTCACCTCCCCCGGCGCCCGCAACGCTGCCATGAGGATGGCCGAGAGGTACTGGCTCGACTCGCCGGCGTCGAGCAGGGTCGTTCCAGCGCCGAGCGTGCCCCCCTCGATGCGCAGCGGCACGAAGCCCTCCTCGCCGAGGTACTCGATGCGTGCCCCGAGCTTCCGCAGGGCATCGACGAGGGGCCGGACCGGACGCTCCCTCAGCCGCGGCACGCCATCCAGCCGCCAAGTACCCGGCACGACGGTGAAGGCCGCCACGAGGAAGCGGAGCATGGTGCCGGCATTGCCGCAGAAGACCTCTACCTCTCCAGCCGGCGGCTCGATCGGTTCCAGATGAACGTCGTCCCCCCGCTCCTCCACCCGGAACCCGCAGCGCCCCAGGGCCGCGAGGAAGAGATGGATGTCCTCGGCAACCAGGGGACGCTCGACCACCATGGGCCGGCGCGACAGCAGCGCCAGATTGAGCCAGCGATGGCTCAGGCTCTTGGACGAGGGGACCCGCAGCCGGCCCTCAATCGACGTCAAGGACGAGTCCGTCATAGCCGAATTCGACGCCCGGCGGCAGCATCGAGGGGTCTCCGTAATCGATCTCGTGGGCGAGGTGGGTGAAGATGGTCCGCGACGCGCCGATCCGCTCGGCCACCGCGATCGCCTCATTCACCGAGAAGTGGGTTGCATGCGGCCGGAAGCGCAAGGCGTCCAGGATCAGGGTCTCGACCCCTTGAAGCAGCCCGAAGCTCTCCTCCGGGATGCGGTTGCAGTCGGTCACGTAGGCGAAGCTCCCCATGCGGTAGCCGAAGACTTCCAGGTCCCCATGCCAGACCGGGACGGGGACGACCTCGCGTCCGAGCACTCGGAACGGCTCCCGGATCCCGATCAGGTCGAGCTGCGGCTTGCCGCCGCCTGCCTGGGTCTCCTCGAAGACGTAGGCGAACGTGCGCCGGATGGCCTGGAGCGTCAGGTCCGAGCCGTAGCAGGGGATGGCCATGCGCTGGCGGAAGTTGAAGATCCGGACGTCGTCGAGCCCGAAGACGTGGTCGGCGTGGGCATGGGTGAAGAGGACCGCATCCACCCGGGGGATGCCGAAGCGGAGCGCCTGCTCGCGCAGGTCGGTCGGCGTGTCCACGAGGACGATCCCATTCCCGGTCTCCAGCTTGAGGCCGGGCCGCCACCGCTTGTTACGCGGGTTGTCCGACGTGCAGACCTTGCACGGGCAATTGATCACCGGCACGCCGGTGGAGGTCCCGCTGCCGAGCATGGTGACGCGGATCGCCATGGCCGGGGGATCTTACCGGAAGAGCCCCTCCCCGGCCCAGGGACGCCGCTTGAGCGACTCGGGGAGACGATTCAAAGGAAAATCTGCGCGAACGAGAGGGAAACCTCAATGGCAGCAAAGGCAGGCGCAAGCCTATGACGACCCAAGTCAAGAGCAGGCCCGATACGCCAGACAATGCTGAAGAACTCGACCGTGCTTCGGCTGAGCTTGATCGCATTTGGGTAGAACTCAAGGCAGTTGAAGAAGCCCTGCGCATCCCCTCCACCCCGGCAGTGCCAACACAAGTGCCCCACTGAGCGCGAATACCGGACCCACTACACCAGGACGGCCATGGCGGTGGAACGGCTGGTGATGATCACCCCTCCCCGCGCCGTCTCGACCACCTCGCCGAGAAATTCCCGCACGCCTGCTGCTGCGCCTCATCCCGCGGCGGAGTGATGGCCGAACGGAAGATTCGAGGGCGAACCAATGGGTAGCCATATCTACCCATATGCCCGAGGCGCTTACCCAATACTTTGGCGCGGCCAACATATGAAGCTGTCCTACGTCCAATATTCACGGGCTCCAAGCATATAGAGGAGCCCTCTCCCCATTGCGTGGCCGCGCCGCGCAAATGGATCTGCCCCGTCCGCGGCAGGGACGGGACTCCGCCATATCTTCGCCGGGGCCGGGTATATAAAGGGAGCGTCATCCGTATGAATCCTCCAGGAAGGCATATGACCGGGGACTCTCCAGGAGGAATGCGTGTTCACGAGCATGGATCTGGACGAGAAGCTGTTCCAGCAGGCGTGGCAGCTCACGGGTTTGCGGACGAAGAAGGCGGTGATGGAGGAGGCCTTGCGCTGGCTGGTGCGCCTGCACGAGCAGGCGGGCGTGCGCGAGCTGCGGGGCCAGCTCGTGTGGGAAGAGCCGGAGCCCCCGAAGCGGAGGCGCCGTGCAGGTTCTCGTTGACGCGCCGGTCTGGCTCGACTACTTCGCGGGCGTGCGCACGAAGGAGACGGACCTCCTGGACCGTCTCCTCGGCCGCTCGGCCCTCGCCGTGGCGGATGGAGAGGCACCGCCGCGCGGCCGAGGCGGCGCTGCGGAAGTTCCGCGGAGCCGTTCGTCAGGCATCTGGGGCTGCGGGTGCCGTCAGTCTAGCGTCCGGATTCTTCCTCGATGATCCCCCGCATCTCCTGTGCATCTCCGTCCGGAAGGCTACCAAACGAAATCGCCAAGGGCTACGCTTCTTTCCCTAGCCACTCCACCCGGCGGCTGCTGAACCAGGCATCCATCAAGCGGACCTCCCCTCCGCGCACAGCCCAGACGTGCGGCTCATGGAAATGCCCCAGGATCAGCACGTCATGCCCCTCGGCGAGCCGGCGCTCCGCATAACGGCGGATGGCCTCCTCGGGGATGTTCGCCTTGTGCTTGAAGTTGGTCCGCGAGAGGCGCTGCTCCATGGAGTTGACCATCCGGTGGGCAAGGCTGTGCGGGACATGAAGGACCGCGAAGTGGACCGGCGGGCTCTTGGAGAGCTTGCGCCAGAAGCGGTATGGCCAGTCCCGGTCGTTGAGCCCATCGCCATGGACCGCCAGGTAGCGCGTGCCCCCTACCTCGAACGCTACTTCCAGGGTCACGTCGACGACGTCGGCATACGGGCTGCCCGCGAGGAAGAAATCCCGGTTTCCTTCCACGTAGTCGATGCGCAGGCCTTGGCGCCGGAGGTCCCGGAGCACCTCGACCACAGCCGCGATGTCGGGGGTCTCGAACGAAGAGGAGCCGATCCAGGCCTGGAAGAGGTCCCCCATCAGGATCAGCCGGTCGCAGCCCTGGGACGGCAGGGCTTTGAGCTGATCGATCAGGGGCCCGGCGCTTCCGCCGGGCCCTCCGATGTGTGCGTCTGCGATGAGGGCGATCACACGATCGAGAGCTTGGGCTTCATCTCGGTCTGCCGGGCGACCTCTTCGACGACCGCCTCGGCAACCACGCGGAAGGCGTCGGCGTGCGGCCCGTCGGGCTCGGCCACCACGATCGGCACCCCGGCATCCCCGCCGAGCACGATCTTCGGGTCGAGCGGGATCGCTCCCAGGTAGGCCGTGTCCAGGATGTCGGCCGTCCGCTCCCCTCCCCCCTTCTTGAAGATGTCGGTGGCCTCGCCGCAGTGCGGGCAGACGAACGAGGACATGTTCTCGATGATCCCGATGACCGGCACGTTCACCTTCTTGAACATGGCCAAGCCCTTGCGCGCGTCGATCAGAGCTACGTCTTGAGGCGTGGTCACGATCACCGCCCCGGCCAGGGGGACCTTCTGGGTCACCGTGAGCTGCGCGTCGCCCGTGCCCGGGGGCAGGTCCAGGATCAGGTAGTCGAGCTCGCGCCACTCCACGTCGCCGAGCATCTGCTCGATGGCGCGCATCACCATGGGGCCCCGCCAGATCACGGGCGTGTCGGTCTCCATGATGAAGCCGAGCGACATGATCTTGATGCCGTACTTCTGGAACGGGATGATGCGGTTGCCGTCCACCCGCGGCTTTTCGGTGATGCCGAACATCATGGGCACGGACGGGCCGTAGATGTCGGCATCCAGCAGGCCGACGCGGTAGCCGAGCTGGCCGAGCTTGACTGCCAGGTTCGCGGCGACGGTCGATTTGCCCACGCCGCCCTTGCCGCTCGCCACCGCCACCACGTGCCGCACCTCGGGGATCAGCGAGGTGTCCTGCGCGATCGCCTTCTGGGCGGCCTCTTCCCGGGTCGGAGGCCTGGTCACGCTCATGTTGACCTTGACCTCCTGCACTTCGGGCACGGTGCGGACGGCCCGCTCGACCTCTTCTTTGACTTTTTCAGCGGCCGCGGGGTTGTGGGTGGCCATCTGCAGGTCCACTACCGCCGAGCCCGCGCATGCTTTAACGCTGTGTACGAAGCCGAAGGAGACGATGTCCCGGCTCATCCCCGGGAACTTGACCCCCTTCAAGGCATCCCACACCGCGGTTTCCAGATCGCTTGCCATTTCGGATGCTTCCCTTCTCCGGCACAGGGCCGGACGCCTCCGAATCCTACCACTTCAATTCTCGGCAAGGCCGGCCAGGCTTGCGACCTGGCGGCGGACCTCGGCGGTGAGCTCCGCCCTGCGCCGGATGCCGTAGTCGGCGCAGGAGATGGGCGCGCCATAGGCGACCTCGACCTTGCCGGGACGGATGGCCACGCTCCCCTTGGGCTGGACCGCGCGCGTGCCGCGCACCCCCACCGGCACGATCGGGAGCCCCATCTTGATGGCCAGGAGGATGCCGCCGCGCTCGAAGGGCAGGAGGGTGTCGGTCATGGACCGGGTCCCCTCGGGGAAAAGGAGGATGGAGGTCCCGGCCCGCAGGCGCGCGACGGCCGAGGCGAAGCTCTGCCGGGCGGTGCTGCGGTCCCCCCGGTCGATGGGGATGAATCCGCCGGCCCACAGCCCCCAGCCGAAGAACGGGACGCGGAACAGGCTCCGCTTGGCCATCATCCGCACCTGCCCGGGGCAGGTGGTGAGGAGCACCGGAATGTCGAACAGGCTCTGATGGTTGCAGAGGAACACATAGCTCCGGCCCGGCTCGATGGCGGGGTCGTAGCGGGCCTCGGCGCGCACGGCGCTCGCGGCGAGCAGGCAGCGCGACCAGATGCGGGCCACCCCGAACGTCCAGTTCCCCCGCGGGGGAATCCAGCTCACCAGGGTCGCCAGAATGGAGAGGATGAAGCTGCCGATCACCAGGAACAGGTTCCCGGTAAAGGTCGCGAGGACCGTGAGCGGAAGGGCGGGTTTCTTCATGAGGCGGGGGTATTCTAACGCCCTGATAGAATCCCTGGCGGTATGAGTGTCGTAACCCACTTCGCCCGCCGTTTCCGCTTCCTGACCTTGCTGCGGGCGAGCCTCGTTTTGGGCGCTCTCTGGGATATCGCCTTCGCCCTGCTCCTGGCCTTTGCCCCCGAGGCGTCGGCCCGGGCCTTCGACCTGCCCCTTCCTCCCCTGCCAGAGGGAGCGTTCTATCTCTGGATCTTCGCCGTCGTCCTGCTGATGCTCGCGTCCCTCTATCTGCTGGCAGCGCGGGACACCCGCCGCTACAGCGGCATCGTCGCGGTGGCGATCGGCGGCCGGATCCTCGGCGGCCTCGTCCTCCTCTTTGCGGTGCTGCGCCCTCAGGGCGTGCCGGGGCTCGTCACCATGGCCGTGGCCGACCTGGGCTTCGGAATCGCCCACGCAGCATTCTGGCTGCCCATCCGCTCGTGAAAACCCGCGAATTCGTGCAGGAGACCGGCGAGCTCGCCGTCCTCACCCTGAGGGCGTTCGCCGCGATGTTGCGTCCGCCCTATGAGATCGGCCTCTGGGTCAAGCAGATGGAGCAGATCGGCGTCCGCTCCCTCGGGGTCGCGGGCATCACGACCATCTTCACCGGCATGGTCATGGCCCTTCAAACCTCGCTCAGCCTGCCCAGCCTGGGGGTCAAGTACTACATCGGCGCGGTGGTCTCGAAGTCGCTGGTGCGCGAGCTCGGGCCGGTGCTGGTCGCCCTCATCGTGGGTGGCCGGGTCGGCGCGGGCATGACCGCCGAGATCGGCACCATGAAGGTGACCGAGCAGATCGACGCGCTGCGCTCCATGGCCGCGGACCCGGTCAAGAAGCTGGTCGTGCCCAAGCTGGTCGCGACCCTGGTCATGCTGCCGGCGCTGACCATCATCGGCGACGGCCTGGGCATCCTGGGCGGCCTGGTCATCGCCGTCACCACCCTGGACCTGCCGGCGGGCCTCTACCTCAACGACGTCTTCGAGTCGCTCAACTTCGGCGACGTGGCGAGCGGCGTCGCTAAGTCCTTTTTCTTTGCATACTTTATCGCCATCGTCGGGTGCTACAATGGCCTCAACACCAAGGGCGGCGCGGACGGCGTGGGCCGGGCGACGACCAATACGGTGGTGCTCGCCGCGATCCTGGTCCTGATCTCCGACTTCTTCCTTACGAAGCTTTTCTACGTGCTGACTTGAAGGAACCAGATTGTGCCTGAAGCCCTCTATCAAATCCGCGGCCTGGTCAAAAAGTACGGCAGCCGCACCATCCTCGGCGGCCTGGACCTGGATGTCCACCGCGGCGAGTGCCTGGTCATCCTGGGCAAATCGGGCAGCGGCAAGAGCGTGACCCTGCGGCAGCTCAATGGCCTGGAGAAGCCGGACGCCGGCACCGTAACCTTCGACGGCGTCGAGATCTCGTCCCTGGACGAGCGCGAGCTCTTCCCGCTGCGCCGCCGGATCGCCATGCTCTTCCAGAGCGGCGCGCTGTTCGACTCCATGAACGTCATGGACAACGTGGCCTTCCCCCTGCGCGAGCACACGGAGCTCTCGGAATCCGAGATCTCCGACACCGTCCGCCAGAAGCTCGCCAAGGTGAACTTGAAGGACGTGGAGCGCAAGTTCCCCTCGGACCTCTCCGGCGGCATGCGCAAGCGGGTCGCGCTGGCCCGCTCGCTCGCCCTGGACCCCGAGGTGGTGCTGTTCGACGAGCCGACCACCGGGCTCGACCCCACGACCTCGGCCACGATCGGCAAGCTGATCAACTCGATCCAGAAAGAGCTGGGCGTGACCGCCGTCGTCGTCACCCATGACATTCCCCTGGCCCGGCGCGTCGGCGACCGGCTCGCCTACCTGGCGGATACGAAGCTCGCCTTCGTCGGGACCTGGGCCGAGTCCGAGGGCGCCGACCATCCGGAGCTGCGCCGGTTCCTGGCCGGCCAGGAGGAGGAGGAAGAGGATGCCGCGTAGCGGAGGAAGCATGTTCCGCGTCGGTCTGGTGATCCTGGTAGCCTTCGCCGTGCTGGCCACCGGCATCTTCCTGATCGGCGACAAGAACAACCTGTTCAGCCGCAAGAACCGGTACTTCATCGAGTTCAACTCGGTGAGCGGCCTGAAGCCCGGCAACCCGGTGCAGCTCAACGGCGTGGATGTGGGCACGGTGGACAAGGTCGTCCTCCCCCAGAACCCGACCGAGGAGCACATCCAGGTCTGGATCAGCGTGGACGCGCAGTACGGCGAGCGCATCCGCGGCCCGGTCGATCCCCTGGTGCAGAGCACCTCCGGCGCCGGGCGGCCCGGATCGTCCCAGGCGCGGATCAAGACCCTTGGCCTCCTCGGCGACAAGTTCATCGAGCTCTCGACCGGCGCGCCCGAGCTGCAGGCCATCCCCAACGAGGGGGAGATCCCGGCCGCCCAGCCCACCAACGTGGACGCCCTGCTCGCCTCGGGCGAGGACGTCATGAGCAACGTGGTCGAGATCTCGGCCTCGCTCTCCACCATCCTCGGCCGCATGGAGCGCGGCGAGGGGCTGCTCGGCCAGCTGACCACCGACTCCGAGTCGGGCCGGCGCCTGAGCTCCTCGCTCGTCGGCACCACCGAGGCGCTGGAGCGGATCGCCAGCACGATCGAGAACGGCGAAGGCCCGCTCGGCCGCCTGCTCAACGACAAGGCCATGGCCAACCAGCTCACCAGCTCGCTCGACCGCTTCGAGGGCATCCTCACCTCGGTCCAGAGCGGCCCCGGCCTCGCGCCGGCCCTCTTGAACGACCCAACGATGAAGACCAGCTTCCAGGACACCCTCGCCCAGCTCAACCAGGTGGCGCGGGACCTGCAGAGTTTGACCGGGGATCTGGAGACGCGCGAAGGCCTGCTCCCCCGCCTGGTCTACGACGAGGAGTACGGCCGGAAGGTGACCGGCGAGGTCCAGTCGATCGTGGACCGCCTGAGCGAAGCGTCCCGGAAGCTCACGGAGGGACAGGGCACGGTGCCCATGCTGCTCAACGACCCGCAGATCTATGACGCCGTCAACGACGTCATCATCGGTGTCAACGAGTCGCGGATCCTGCGCTGGCTGATCCGCAACCGTCAGAAGAAGGGGATCGAGAGGAGATACAAGGACGAGGTGAAGGCGATCGAGGTCGAGGGAGGGACTCCCCCGCCGCTCGACAAGGGTCCGGACGTGATCGAGGAGGAGACTCCGGCTGAGCTGTTGCCGGAGCCCACCCCCACGCCGACCCCACCCCCGCCCGCGCCCTGAAGACGTATGAGCAAGCACATCCTGGTCACCGGCGGCGCCGGCTTCATCGGCTCACACCTGACGCGGCGTCTGCTCTCCCGGGGTGACCGGGTGACGGTGCTGGACGACTTCAACGACTTCTACGACCCGGCCCGCAAACGCCGCAACGTCGCCCCCCTCCTGGAACGGCCTGACTACCGGCTGGTCGAGGGGGATATCCGCGATGAGGCGCTCGTGGACCAACTGTTTGCCGAGGGCAAATTCGATGGCGTGGTGCACCTGGCGGCCCGCGCCGGGGTGCGGCCCAGCCTGCAGGAGCCGGTCCTCTATGAGGACGTGAACTGCATCGGAACGCTTCGCCTGCTGGAAGCGGCCCGCCGCCACGGCCCCGGCATCTTCATCTTCGGCTCGTCGTCGTCGGTCTACGGAATCAACGAAAAGGTGCCGTTCTCCGAGGCCGACGAGGTCAACCAGCCGATCAGCCCCTACGCGACCACCAAGCGCTCGGGGGAGCTGCTCTGCTACAACTACCATCACCTGTACGGGTTCCGCACCGCCTGCCTGCGCTTCTTCACGGTCTTCGGGCCGGGGCAACGGCCGGAGATGGCGATCCACAAGTTCACCGACCTGCTGGCGCGCGGCAAGACCGTCCCCATGTACGGCGACGGCAGCAGCCGGCGCGACTACACCTATGTGGATGACATCATCGATGGCGTGGCCGCGTCGCTCGACCTGGCGCCCGGCTTCGAGATCCTGAACCTCGGGGGGGCGGACACCACGTCGCTCAAGGACCTCATCCATTGGATTGCTGAAGAGCTTGCCGTAGAGCCGCGCATCGAATATCTTCCGGCACAACCCGGGGATGTGCCGATCACGTACGCCGATGTTTCCAAGGCGGCCCGGCTCCTGGGGTATTCCCCCAAGGTCCCGATCCGGGAAGGCCTGCGCCGCTTCGTGGCCTGGTATGTAGGTCAGTCAGAGCAGTCTGGAGGGCAACAACCATGAACATCTGCGTCGTCGGAACAGGCTATGTCGGACTGGTCACGGGAGCCTGCCTCGCCGACTTCGGCATGCAGGTCATCGGGGTCGACAAGGACGGCGGCAAGATCGAGCGCCTGTCGAACGGCGAGATCCCGATCTACGAGCCGGGGCTCAAGTCCCTGGTGAGAAAGAACATGGAAGAGGGGCGGCTCACCTTCTCGACCGACCTCGGGCCGGCCATCGAGGAGGCGCAGGCGGTGTTCATCGCCGTGGGCACGCCGCCCCGCGAGGACGGCTCCGCGGACCTCACCTTCATCCGCGAGGTGGCCGAGTCGATCGGCACCCACCTGAACGGCTACAAGGTCATCGTCACCAAGAGCACGGTGCCCATCGGCACGGGCCAGATGATCGAGCAGATCGTGCACGAAAAGGCGGGCGGCAAGCACCGCTTCGCCGTGGTGAGCAACCCCGAGTTCCTCCGCGAAGGCTCGGCCATCGACGACTTCATGCACCCGGACCGGGTGGTCATCGGCACACGCGATCCAAAAGCCGCGGAGCTGATGCGGGACATCTACTCGCCGCTCGCCGCCGCCGACGTACCGATCATCGTCACCGACGTGGAGAGCGCCGAGCTGATCAAGTACGCCTCGAACGGCTTCCTGGCGACCAAGATCTCGTTCATCAACGAGGTTGCGCGCATCTGCGAGGCCTGGGGCGCCAACGTCGAGGTCGTGTCCAAGGGCATGGGCCTGGACAGCCGCATCGGCCCCAAGTTCCTGAGCGCCGGCCCCGGCTTCGGCGGCTCCTGCTTCCCCAAGGACACCCGCGCCGCCGCCCAGATCGCCCGCGACTCCAACCTCCGCTTCAAGATCATCGAGGCCGTGGTCGAGGTCAACGACGAGGTGCAGGCGCGCATGCTCGACAAGATCGGGTCGGCCCTGGACGGCGGGACCTCGGGCAAGACCGTCGCGGTCCTCGGCCTCTCGTTCAAGCCGAACACCGACGACGTGCGCGAGTCCCCGGCTCAGGTGATCGTGCGCGGGCTCCTGGCGGGCGGCGCCGAGGTCCGGGCCTACGATCCCGAGGCCATGGACGCCTTCGCGGAGATGATCGAGGAAGACTCCATCACGTATTGCAAGGACGCCTATGACGCCGCCGACGGCGCCGACGCCCTGGTGATCGTCACCGAGTGGAACCAGTTCCGCAAGCTGGAGGTGGACCGTCTGCACCAGCTGCTCAAGCAGCCGCTGATCGTGGACCTCCGCAACCTCTACGAGCCCGACAAGATGGCCGCCGCCGGGTTCCGTTATGTATCCATTGGCCGGCCCGAGGGGAAGCCCCAATCTCGGGTAGAAACGGCCCAGCTCCGTGCCGTTGCCGCGGGAGGCTCGAGATCGTGAAGAAGAGGACCGTCGTTACCGGGGGGGCGGGGTTTCTGGGATCACACCTCTGCGAGCGCCTGATCGCCGAGGGCCACCGGGTGGCCTGCGTGGACAACCTGGTCACCGGGCGGACCGACAACATCCAGCACCTGATCGGGCGGGAGGACTTCCAGTTCATCCAGCACGACGTTTCGAACCCCTTCTTCGTCGAGGGAGAGGTCGACAACGTCCTGCACTTCGCGTCGCCGGCGAGCCCGGTCGACTACCTGGAGCTGCCGATCCAGACGCTCAAGGTCGGCTCGCTCGGCACGCACAACTCGCTCGGGCTCGCCAAGGCCAAAGGCGCGCGCTTCCTGCTCGCCTCGACCTCGGAGGTCTACGGCGATCCCAAGGAGCACCCGCAGACCGAGAGCTACTGGGGCAACGTGAACCCGGTGGGGCCGCGCGGCGTCTATGACGAAGCCAAGCGCTTCGCCGAGGCCATGGCCATGGCCTACCACCGCACCCACGGCCTCGAAGTGCGCATCGTGCGTATCTTCAACACCTACGGCCCGCGCATGCGGTTGCGCGACGGCCGCGTGGTGCCCGCCTTCCTGCAGCAGGCGCTCACCGGCGAGCCCATGACCGTGTTCGGCGAGGGCAAGCAGACGCGCTCCTTCTGCTACGTGGACGACCTCGTCGAGGGGATCTGGCGCCTGCTCAACAGCGACCTGGCATCGCCGTGCAACATCGGCAACCCGCACGAGATGACCATCCTGGAGTTCGCCGAGACCATCCGCGACGCCGTGGGGAGCGAGAGCGAGATCGAGTTCAAGCCGCTGCCGGTCGACGACCCACAGACCCGCCGGCCCGACATCACGCTCGCCCGCACCCGCCTGGGCTGGGAGCCGAAGGTCACGCTCGCCCAGGGCCTGGATAGCACCGTCGAATACTTCCGCACCGCGCTGACCCGCGAAGGACGGCTCTGATGCAAGCTCACCTCAAGAACCTTGCCTTCGCCCTGGAAAAGTACCCGGAGCGGGTCGAGGCCGTCCCGCTCCAGGAGCTGGTCACCGAGAGCGCCCGCAAGAACGACAAGCGCCCGGCCTTCGTGAAGCTGAGCGTACCCGACGACGTCGTGAAGCAGCTCCGCGGCCGGCCCGAGGATACGGACCTCGTGCTGCTCGTGCGGGTTCCCAAGGAAGTCCTGCAACGCCAGGGCAGCCTGATCGTCCTGCCCGGGGAGGTCCGCTAGATGAACTGCGTACGCTGCGGCCGTCCGGAAGCTCCGGCCCTCACCCGCCGTCCCATGCCCGGCCCGCTCGGCATCGAGATCCAGGAAAAGATCTGCGCCGACTGCTGGGCGGAATGGCAGAAGGTCGAGGTCATGGTGATCAACGAGCTCCGCCTGAACTTCATGGACCCCGACTCCCAGAAGGTCCTGAACCAGCACATGCGGGAGTTCCTCTTCCACGGGGGCACCGGAGCTTCTGGCGCGGTACCCATCGGCGGCGGCCCGGGTCCCACGTCCCCGTAGGGGCGCCCCTTGTGGGTGCCCTTCCGGAGGGCGGCCACAAGGGGCGCCCCTACAGCGATGATCAACCCGTGCCTATAAATCCTCTGCTCCTCCCCGGCTACGCGGCCTACCTGAAGGAGGATTACGTCCAGGCGCTGATCGCCTGGGAAGATCCCTGGAAGGCCCTGACCGGGGATGACCGCGAGCTGTGCCTGGCGCTGATCCGCCTGGCCGGCGCCCTCCACCACCGCCGCGAGGGACGGCTGGATTCGGCCAATCATCTCTACGATTCCGGTCGCGATGTGCTGGCGGGTCTGCCTGCCGCGGTGTTGGGGGTGGACGTGGCGAAGCTGCGCAAGGAGATGCCGCCGTCCATCGACGAGGCTCTGAAAGCACCGCCACAGCTCCGGCCCGCGCCGCGCATCCCGCGGCGGCTCCTCATCCGTTTTCTGGCTCTGGTGGTGATCGTGGGCACCGGTTTCGCGCTGATCCGCTGGTCGCCGCTGGCCGAGTACCTGGACAAGGACGCGATCCTCGCCCTCTTCGAGCGCCTGCGCGGCACCTGGTGGGCGCCGGTGCTGCTCATCCTCTCCTACGTGGTGCTCTGTCCGCTCGGCGTGCCGGCGACGCCGATGGTGATCGCCGGGGCGGTGGTCTGGGGTGTGCTCTGGGGCTCGGTCTACAACGTGGTGGGGAGCTCGCTGGGCGCGGCGGCCACCTACTGGCTGGGCCGGGTGCTGGGGAGGGAGTTCGTCCTCCACCTCTTCGGCCGCAAGCTGCGGCGGGTGGAGCGGATGGTGGCGCGCCGCGGCGGCTTCTGGAGCCTGATGGGCATCCGCTTCCTCCCCCTCCCGTTCGCTCTGGTCAACTACTGCTGCGCCTTCGTGGGGATCAAGCCGGGGCTCTTCCTCTCCGCGACCTTCACGGGCCTGACGCTGACGGTCCCCTTCTTCACCTACTTCGCCCATGCCCTCTCGCAGGCGGCGGCGGGCGACCGCTCGGGCGTCTACCTCCAGCTCGGCGTGGCCATGTTCCTGTTCTTTCTGGTCACTTTCCTCCCCCGCTTCCTGCAGGCGCGGAAGAGACGAGAGAAGTACCGGGCGCTTTTGGCTCGCCGGCAGGGACGGAACAGGCCGGTATCGTAGATCAGGGCGCCTGCCACCCGATCCCTCAGTACCTCCACTCGACGACCAGCCGGGCCGATCGCGGCTCGGCCGGGTGGAAATGGATGTCCTCCACCGCCTCCGTCTCGCCGGGCAACCTCGATTCGTACAGGTATTCGATGTCGCTCACGCTTTCGCCCAACAGGTTGAAGCCCTGGACCACGAGCCGCAGACCGTTGCCGAAGTCATAACCAAGGATGCCGTTGACCAGCGTCGAGGAGCCCGACTCGACGCTGCCGTCCTCGATCAGCGGGCGCGGGCCGAAGTAGCGCAGCCGCAGGCTGCCGAAGGCCTTTCCGAGGCCCTCGACCGAAACCCCGGCCGCGAGGGTCCGTTCGATTGCACCCGGGATCTGGTCCCCGGCGGGGTCCTCGTCCCGGAAACGGGCCCGCGAGAGGGCGCCGTCGGCGTCGATCGAGAGCCAGGGACGCGGACGCCAGAAGCTCTGGAGCTCGATCCCCGTCCGCCGGCTCGGACGGCTCGCCTCGGTGCCGCCAGCATCGCCGATGAAGACCAGCTCGGAATCCAGCTCCAGGCCGAACGCCGTGACCGCGGCCTGAAGGCCGGGCACGAGCTCCGTCCGGACACCGAAGTCTGCGCTCGTCGCCCGTACCAGGGGATCTACCCTTCCGACCGGCTCGCCCGTACGCGGGTCCACCCGGATGGTGGCGCCGCGCGCGTCGTTGCTGTGAAAGCCGTTGCCGGCGTTCAGGTAGACCTCCGTCTTTTTCCACGGGCCGAGGATGAGCGAAAGCTTCGGGCTCAGGAGGACGCTGTCCTCGGTCCCCGAGTTCTCCGGCAGGCTGCTCTCCACCTCGGCCCGGTAGTAGTCGGCGCGCAGGCCCGTGACCGTACGCAGCCAGGGGTTCCAGCGCACCCGCGCCTGCGCGTAGGGGCCGGCGCCGAGCTGGCGCACGTCGTCCTGCCGCGTGGTGGAGAGCCGCTCCCGCTCGCGGGTGTGGAAGAGGCCGTTCGAGATGTCGTCTCCGCGCGCCTGCAGGCCTGCCGCGACCTCGACCTCCCGCTCCTGCCAGCTCAGAGCCCACTGGCGCTCGACCTCGAAGCCCGCAACGAAGCGGTCGTCTGCCTGCTCGAACTGGTCCCCGTTGACAGGATCGTCCAGGAAATAGGTGAAGTTCGAGAAGAGCGAGAGGCCGTAATCGAACGCGTAACCCCTCACCCGAGTGAGAGAGCGCGCGTCCCCCTGCCGCAGCTCGGCGGACAGGCTGTAGCGGTGAGAGCTCCCGCGGTCCGAGGTATCGATCATGCCGAAGCGGGAGATCAGGCCCTGGTCCACCGCCCGGCGCGGGATCTGGTCGGCCGCATTCCAGTCTCCGTCATAGCCCATGGCGGTGAGGGTGAACCCGCGCGCCCCATCGCCGCGTGAGTAGCGGAGCAGGCCGTTAACCTTGCGGTAATCCTCGGGGAGATCCCACGGGCCGTCGTTGCGCAGTCCCTCGATGGCGCCGAGAAGCTGGCCGCCGCCGGTGTCGATTGAATCGGCGGCGACGAGGCGGTTGTAGCCGTAGCTGCCGCCGGTGGCCTGGACGATGCCCTGCGGAAGCGAGTTGGCGATCTCCATGTCGGCGGCTCCGGCCGCGGAGAAGTCCCCCTCGTCGGCGTAGTAAGCGCCCTTCTTGTAATGCACCCTCTCGACGACCTCCGGGATCAGGAAGTTGAGGTCGCTGTACCCCTGCCCGTGGCCGTGAGTAGGCATGTTGACCGGGATGCCGTCGACCGTGACGCGGAAGTCCGTGCCGTGGTCGAGGTTGAAACCGCGGAGGAAGTACTGGTTCGCCTTGCCGCTGCCGCTGTGCTGGGTGACGATCACGCCCGGCACGGTCTCCAGCAGCTCGCCGGGACGGAGGATCGGACGCCGCTCCAGGTCGGAGCTGCCGGTGACGCCCTCACTCGCCGAGTCCGCGATCTCCAGCATGTCGGAGTCGCGGCCGGTCACCTCGATCGCATCGTAGACCTGAAGCCTCTCTTCCTGCGTGGTTTCCTCGGCCGGCTCGGCCGGTTTCTCCTGGTCCCCGTCCTTCTGCTCCTGCGCCGCTGCCGGTCCGCAGAGCAGCGCTATTGCCAACACGGGAATCCAGGCGGCTCGGATTCCCTTCTTCAGCCAGATCACAGACATCCTCTTCCTCCTGGTCGAGCGCCAGTTGCCAGGGCGCTTCAAGACCGGTACGTCCCCGGCACCCTGGTGGATGACCAGAGAAAGTCTACAACTCCGCTCAGTGTCCGGAATGGGAGGCACTGGCGGCATCACACGACCCGGCAAGCCCGCCCTTCTCGGCCACGACCCAATCGGCGACCACGACCTGGGGACCGGTACCGCTCCAGCAGGTGAAGGCAACGGTCGCGGCGTTTCCTGCCACCGCCCAGCGCGGATAGCTCCCTCCTGGCGCCACCTGCCGTGGCGGCTCCCAACGATCCGCCCCGGGAGCGCGGACCTGGGCCAGCAGCGCCTGCTTCCCCTCTCCTGCGGACTCATAGAGCACCACCAGGCCGCCCTCCGGCAGAGCCCCCAGCTCGGGATGCCGCACCATTCCTCCCTGACCGGCGGCCGCGACCAGGGTCCGCGGAGAAAACGTGGCTCCGCCGTCTGCCGAAGAGGCGGCGTAGATCCCCGCCGGTCCTTCGCCGGCCGTGAACCAGACGGCCCACAACGAGCCGTCCGTCTGGGCCAGGCGGGCGCCGGTGTGCGGACAGCCCTGGAGCTTCCAGCCGTCGGCCGACACCTTCCTGCCCCGGTCGAACCCGCTCCCGGCTCCCTCCGCCCGCAGCAGCCGGAAGTCCCGGACGTCATCCTCGGAGTCACGGTAGGCGAGCCAGACCTCGCCCTGGCGGCCGGCGAGCAGCGCCGTGCCACAGCACTCGCAGGCCTCGGGATCCAGCGTGACCGGTGCAGCCGCT
Source organism: uncultured Holophagales bacterium (assembly GCA_963741305.1). Lineage (GTDB taxonomy): Bacteria > Acidobacteriota > Thermoanaerobaculia > Multivoradales > UBA5704 > DATMER01. Next base: position 4,157,171 of record CAVUHL010000003.1, read on the forward strand.
CCCCAGCGCGCACGCAGCCCCATGCGCCCCGTGCTGTCGTCGAGCCAGGCGAAGACGGGCTCGCCCCCGGGCGTCACCGCGGACGACAGGAACGAGTGCGCTCCGATCCGCTCGGGATGCAGGAGCTCCGGATGGCTCCAGTGCGCCCCGCCGTCCGCGGAGCGCTGGAGACGGATCTCGTTCTTCCACTTTCCCGGCAGCGCCACGGGATAGGCCACGACCAGCTTGCCGCCAGGCAGGACCTCCAGGGCTGGTGGCGTTTCGCCGTGGGCCGTGACCGATAATCCGGCGGGCGAGACCCGCACCGGAGCCGCGGAGCGCGGCCCCAGCCGCCGGTAGAACACGGCGGGGCCGCCCGGCCCCTCTTCGACATAAGCGACGTGGAGGGTTCCGTCCGCCTCCTTCCGGAGGCTCGGATCGCGCCCAGGAAACGAGGCCTGCAGGCCGCGGGGCGTGGCGAGATCCTCGCCAGCCCCGCAGCCGAGCGCCAGGAGACCTCCCGCCGCAAGCACCGGCAGCCAAAGCCTGCAGCGCGTCATGGCCGTCCTCTCCCCCAGCGATACTCCAGGCCGGCGAAAAAGGACCGGCCATCCCCCGGGAGGAACTGCGCCGAGTCCCGGCCCCGCGCATCGGCTATCACGCCGGTCGTGGCCGCGTAGGGCTCATCCGTGAGGTTCCGTGCCTCGACGAAAGCCGCCATTCCCTGCGCCGGCCGGTAGCCCACCTTCAACCCGAAGATCCTGTAGGGATCGGCGAACAGCGTATTGGCGTGGTCCACCGGATACCTCTCCGGCACCCACTCGACGCTCGGCCCGCCATAGAGGCCGGCTGGACGCTCCCAGAGCAGCTCGGCGCGATGGAAGTGAGGCGGCATGCCGGCGAGCCGGTTGTCCCCGAACGCCGGATCGCCGTCGAACTCGAAACGGCTCCAGATGTAGACATGCCGGAGACGGACGGTATCTCCGTTCAGAGGCAGGCGCAGCTCCCAGCCGACCTCGGCTCCCGCGTGGACGGTCCGGTCCGCGTTGATCGTCCCCAGCGGATTCCCCACCGCGTCGTTGAGGCTGAGCAGCTCGCCGAAGTCGTCGGACTTCTGGTCGAGGACCTGAAAGATGGGATGGTCCAGATGCTTGCTGGACCAGAACGTCGAGACGTCCAGCCGCTGGGTGGAAGAAAGAAGGAACGTCGTCCGTCCCGACAGGCGCAGCAGGTCGAAATTGCGCTGCTGATCCAGAGCGACGTTGCCGGCCGCGGCCTGGCGGGGATCGTCTTCGAGCTGGGCCTTGGTGAGATTGCCGGGCAGCTCGGAATTCGTCCGCACGGCCGAGATCCAGAAGCGCGTCTCGCGCCGGGGGGAGTGCCGCAGGCCCAGGTTGCCGAAGAAGCGCTGCGTGCTCTGCACCGCGTGCTCGCGGAAGCTGTCCTGCCCGAAGTGGGTCAGGGAGCCGTAGTAGTCGAAGCCGCCGCGGACGCCGCCGGCCTCGACCTGTCCGCGCTGATAGCCGAAAGCGCCACCCTCGACGCGGACTTCGGCCGGCAGGGCGTCATGCCCGGTGGGCGAGACGTAATTGATGGCGCCGCCCAGGGTGGCCGCGCCGTGCTCCAGGCCGTTCGGTCCGCGGAAGACCTCGATGTACCGGGTGCTCAGGGGCTCGACCGCCTGGAAGTCGAAGGCCCCGTCCGCGAGATTCAAGGGCACGCCGTCCTGCAGCAGCTCTCGACCGTCAGCGTCGGCGCGTCCGCCCCGGTGACGGTGATCTCGTCCTCATACCTGGGTGCCTCGCTCTCCTTCTCCTCTTCGCTCTGCTTCGGGTCGCCGGGCTCCTGCGCCCAGGCTGGTCCAGCGGCGAGAGCCGCCAGCAGGACCCACACACACGTCATTCCACAGAATCTCCGCATGGAGCTTCTCCTGTTCCGGTTGATCCGGTTTCGCGTTTCCACGGTTGTCCGCCGCAAGGGCGGAAGGTCTTACGCGGAGCGGAAGAACCGAGGAGGAGGCGCCTCGGGAGAGCGGGAGAAGGACAAGGGGACGCGAAACTCGACGAGCGGCCAGGTTCCAGCCGGAGCCAGGATCGGCCCGCCCGCCTGCCAGCTCCGCAGCAGAAGCCAGCCGCGCAGATCGAAGCTGACGACGAGAGCTGCCCCTGAAGACTCCTGGGAGGAGCGGATCGAGCAGCCTGTTTTCTGCCCCTCCATGTGGCAGTGCGCTCCCTTCTTACCAGCCGCCAGCGCGCAGATGCATGCGGCCTTGCTCATCCCGCAAGCGCAGTTGTGCTGGTCGGCGAACAGGCCCACCAAAGGGATCAGCGGCACCAAGGCGCAGAGCAGGGCAACGAGCTTGCGCAGGGTAGAAGCACGCATCGAGGGGCAAGTGTACCAGTAGAGAGGAGCTGGACTTGAAGCGCGGGCACGCTTTGCCATAGAGTTGTCTTCACCTTATGAGCGAAGACCTTCGGCAGTTGCGCGCCGTTCTGCGGCAGGCGATCAGTGCCTCCCGTCTGTCCGCCCGTCAGATCGAGACGTCCATGGGGCTCGGCCATGGCAACCTCGAGCGCATCCTCGACGGCAGGAACGATCTCCGGGTGCGCCACCTCCTGGCCCTCGCCAAGCTGTTGAAGATCCCCCCGCAGGATTTCCTGGAGCTGGGCGTCCCCCAGCCGGACGCCGGGACGAAATACCGCCTCAAGGACTGGATCATGCCTCCCGTGTTCAGCCCGCCCAACTCGGAAACGACGACGGACGCACCCGTTGCCGATCTGGGAAAGCTGGTGCGCGATGCGGTGCAGGAGGCGCTGGGCACGGACCTGAAGGATGCCATCCGTGCCGTGGTACGGGACGAGATGGACGGCAAGACCCCCAAAGCCAAGCGGTAACCTCGATCGGCCCGGTGGTCCGAAACCGGCGATCTTCTGTCCGATTCCTCTGCGCTGCTGTCCGATAACTCTCTGCGGCTGTCCGAAAACTCTTCACCGCAGTCCGAAAACTCTCGACCGTAGTCCGAGCTTGCTCCACCGTAGTCCGATCTTGCTTCGCTACTGTCCGATCTTGCTCCGTCGCAGTCCGAAAACTCCACGCCGCAGTCCGAAAACTTCGCGGTTTGGTCCGAAAACTTTACGCACCTGTCCGATTAATTCGGCCGTTAGTCCGAAAACTTCGGCGAGCTGTCCGATGAATTGGCCTCTTAGTCCGATTTGTTCGCGACTTGGTCCGATGAATTCGTCTTTTGGTCCGATGAATTGCCGCCGTTGTCCGAAAACTTCGGGACTTGGTCCGATAAATCTGGGGTTTTGTCCGAAAAATCAGCGCGGCGCGACCACCCAGAGGCGGCCGTCGATGTCAGCGCCCATCCCCTGAGTCTTGAGGATGAGGTAGAGCGCCTGGTCCCAAGGTACGTCCTTGAGCTCGACCGTCACGGAGCCCTGCACCCTCGGATCGAGGACCAGGTTGAAGCCCGCGAGCTTGGCAAACGTCCGGACGACGTCCTGCAGCGGCGCCTTGTGCAGGCTGACGGTGATCGGGAAGCCGGTCCACCGTCCCTGAGCGGCAGGCCCCTGCCCGCGCTCGACGACTCCGTAGCCGTCGAGGGTGACCGACCGGGGAGGAATCTCGGCTCCCTGGGCGGGCAGGGCGAGGCACAGGGTGAGGAGAGCGGGCAGGAAAGGGCTCATGGTTCAATTGTACACAGCCGGCCGGCTTCCTCAGAGTGGTGCCGTGCTCGCGACGCTCGCGGCTACGGGCTGGTCGTCCTCGAGCCAGAACCTCACTGTGTCGGCGTCGATCTTCCTCTTGGTATCGGCCTCGACGACGATCCAATTGAGGTTGACCCTGACCCGGTTGCCCAGGGAGTCCCGGAGGCGGACCAGGTGGGGAGGGCTCACCTGCCAGTCGACGGCTCCGATCCCGAGCTTCCTATCTTCCCAGCGATCCTCCCGAGGGTCTTCCGGTTCCCCGAACGGAGGCTCGAGCCGGATTCGACTCCCTTTGAACTCCAGGTAGACGGCCAGCTTGGCCTTGCAGTCGTTCTGCCCGGTCAGGCGCATCTCCATCGAGTCCCATTGACTCAGGGGTACGACATCCGGATGGATGAGCTTGGCATCGAGGCAATTCTTCCAATCGGGAGGAGGCTCGACGACTGTCGCTACCTTGGTCTTCGGTCCGATCAGGGTCGTCAACGTATCCTTGGCTTTGGTCATCGCCACACCCAGAGCGGTAATGGTGACAACCACGGTGACGACCTTGCCGAGGTTGTTGTTGATCCGGTCCAGGAACGAGGGCTTCGGATTTTTGGTCATGGCCTGCCTCCCTCGGCATACAGGTGGGGCGCGTCGAAGAACCCCGCGGCTTCGGCGATCGCGGTGTCGAGGAGGACCCCACGGAGGAAATTGCCGGTCTCGCGGAACCGGACGGTCTCGACGCGGTATTCGAGGTCGTCCTCGCAACCGATCTGCGCCCAATAGGCGGCCCACTTCGACACGTTCCTGATCCCGGCGTTGTGCTTCATCACCGCGGCCGGCAGCTCGTCCTTGCCGAGCTCGGTCTTCCACCAGCCAGCCGCCGTCGCGATGTTGTTCTGCGGATCGAGCAGGTACTCGACGTCCGAGGCCGCGCCGCTCGCCTGCAGCAACTGTGATCGCTCGTCGAGCTTCGCGAAGGTCGCGGGCATCAGTTGGAGCAGCCCCACCGCGCCGACCGGAGAGATCGCGCCTGCATAGAAGCGGCTCTCCTGATGGATCAAGGCATACATGACGCTCTGCGACCGGGGCTTGGAGCCGCCCATCGGCCATGCCGCGCGCGCCAGCGACGCTTGCAGCTCGAGCCTGGGCAGTTGCGCCGGATGCGGGTAGACGGTGGCAAGGTAGCGCGCATCGGCTTGCAATGCGGTGAGGCGCTCGCGCGGCGCCGCGGCGCTCACGAGGGTGATTTCACCGGCGGCCGGCCAGTCCTGGAGCCTGGTTCCGAGCAGACCCGCCAGTCGCAGCCAGTTGTCGGCCGTCACATCGAAGTCCCTGGCGGCCAGCGCGTCCTGCCGGAGGGCCAGCAGCTGCGCGGCAGCCGGCATCAGGCCGCGCGCATCGAGCACGTCGAGAGGAATGTCGTCCAAGCGTTTGCCGAGGGCTTTCTGGGTGTCGAATTCCGCCGCGAGGAGGCGCTCGTAGAATCCCGGGCTCGCGGCGGCCTCCAGGCGCCGGTGATACGGTGAGCGAGCGGCGAGCCCGGTGTCCACCCGGCTGTCGCGATAGGCCTGCCGGAGGGCTGCCCGGGTTTGGGAACCGGCCGCGGGCAGGTCCTGGCCGATGGCCTTGATCCCCTCGTCCAGGTGCAGGCGCGCGCGCAGCCCGTAGTAGTCGTACGGCGTCTCGCCGATCACCTGCCTGAAGTAGCCCTTCGCCCGTTCCGCCTCGTTCTTCTTCTCGGCGATGCGCCCGCGCCAGAAGAGCGACCGCACGCGGTAGACGCCGTCGGGATGGCGGACCAGGTACTCCGCCAGCAGCCGGTCGGCAACATCCAGATCGCCGTCGCGGTTGCGGCCCACCAAGCCCAGCGCCGGCAGGTACCAGGCCGAATCCTGATAGTCGTTGGGGCCCTGGAAGTCGCGCAGCTCCCCGTAGTAGACAAGGGCCTTGTCCAGGTCTGGCCGGAAGAGGTATGCGGTGGCCAGTTGATAGAGCGCCTCGTCCTCCATCTGGCTTTTGGGAAAGCGCCGCCGGAGCTCGCCCATGTCGGCGATCAGGGACTCGCCGCCCTGAATGATTCCCCGGCGGTAGAGGGCTTTGACCGCCACCGGCCCACTGCCGGCCAGGCCGATCACTTCGCTCAGCACCTCGACCAGCTCCCGAGTCCCTCGCTTCTGGCGCTGGTAGTTGGCCCACTCGTACCCGGCCTCCGCGCGGACGTCAAGGGGCGCCTGCCGGTCGTCCCACAGCTTCTTCAGGATGCGGGCCGCCTCGTCCTTCTGCGCTTCGGTCTTGACCAGCGCGAGCTGCCGCCGGGCGCGGAAGAAGTCCAGCCGGCCGCGCGTGGCCAGGCCCTTTTCCAGGAGCTGCGCCTGGACCTGGCGGTCCACGCCGTCCATCTCGCCGCGGGAGTCGATGGCCAGGAAGTCGAGGTAGAGGTCGAACGCGAGCTCCTGGCGCTGGTGTTTCCAGGCCACGTGCATCAAGCGGTGAGCCAGGTCTTCGGCCATGAGCGGCAGGCCGGGAAGCAGGCCGCTCTGCACCATTCCCGAGGCCAGGCGCGCCTCCCGGAGCCGTTCCGCCAGGCCGAGCGCGAGATCGACTTCGTCGGCCGAGGCGGGACCGCGCTCGTCCAGGATCTGCAACCAGCGCCAGAGCCCGACGACGGCGAGGCCGCTGCCTCCCCAGGTGTCGCGGTAGGGGTCCGAGGCGGCCCAGGAAGCGAGCTCCCGGAAGGCGGCCCGTGCCGGCTCGACGTTCCCGCGCTGCCGCTCCACCTCGCCCCGGAGATAGGCGACCGTGGGCCAGCTCGGGTCGTCCTGCGCCGTCGCCCGCTGACCGGACAGGAGCGCCTCGATCTCCGGAGGCACATTCCGGTTGGTGGGTTGCACGGCCTCGAAGAGGCTTCCCACCGCGTCGGCCCCGGCGGCGGCCTCGGCGGTGGGACCCGCAGGGCGCGCGCACCCTGCCGACAGGATCAGGAGGAGACAGGCCGCCGCCGACTGTCGATCGATCGCAAAGGTTGCGTATGGCATATCCTTGATTGCCTCTGGAACTTAGTCGTCCCGTTGCTCTGTCTGGAGGAGACGGCCGCGAAATGACTTTTCCTTCAGCCGCCGTCCTTGCGGAAGGAACGACGGCCAGGGGACGATCACCTCAGCTCAGCGGTTGTGGGGCCACTCGTTGATCCAGTGGAAGCCGCGGCTGAGGAGCGGGAAGCGGGACTCGTCCACCCTGCGGAACCGGCCGCGGACCTCTTTGCCGTCCACCATCGCCTCCAGGGCGAGTACGTCCGGCTCGACCAGCTTGTAGGAGACGGCGGCCTTCCACTCCGGGTCGCAGCAGAGCGTGTACTTGTGCGGCCCGGGGTCTGGCCTGAGCTCGTACTGGCGGATCGCGGTCTCGTGCGCGTACTGGATGCCGACCGCCTCCGGCCACTCGAAGACCAGCCGCCGCCACAGGGTCTCGTCCGTGACCAGCAGCGGCCGGACGGCTCCGTCGACCGCAAGCTCCTCGACCTCCCAGACCCCGTACAGCCGGTGCCCGGTCGCCACCTCCACGAATTCCAGCCTGGACTTGTGGGACTTGTGGAGCGCAGCGATGGTAATGAACAGGATGAACACCGTGCGGAAGACCAGCGCGGCGCGGTTGGCCTGGCGGCTGGCGAAGAGCGGGCGCTGCTCGGCGGGCGGCACCCGGCGGTCCCAGACGAACAGGCTCGCGAGCCTGTTCAGGCCGGGACCGGCTGCAGGAGCTCGCTCGGAAACGGGGTCCCGAACTGCTCCGGGATGACCTTGTACGCCCCATACACGATCATCGCGGCCGCGAGCACGAAGCGGACGTAGACCCGCAGCCATGCGTTGAGCGCATAGTTGGCGCGCCGGCCGTCCAGGAGCGTCCAGACGGCCGTGGCCGCCAGCGCAAGGATCAGATAGCAGAAGAGCAGCACGTAGTTGTAGGTCGCATCCCCGCTACCCGAGGGCCGGTAGAGGACCTCGGCCCCGAGCAGGCGCTCCCCCACCCAGGACACGGCCGCGCTCCAGCCTTCCCTGCATGAATCCCTCAGGATTTCACCGTAGACGGGAACGGTATGCAGGGGGGAGGGGAAGTTGTAGAGGACGAGGTAGAGGAACAGGAGGCGGAACAACGCTCGCCGGACGGGTCCCCAGTGCGGGCTCTCCTGCCTCGTCTGCTCCATCTCGCTCACGGTGCCGCGATGGTAAACCAGCGGCCGCGTGACAGAAAGCCCGGCCTCGTGGTAGAAATATGCTTGGCTAGCATGAACAGGTGGTTGCAGGTGCATACGCCCTGACCGTCTTGGCGGGGTGATGGGAGGTAGGTTCATGGGCTCTGACGCGCGTTTTCACCCTTTTCTGCCCACGCTCGTCGTGGGGTTCGTTCTGGCTGGCGGAGCCGCCTTCGCGGCGGACAAGACACCGGCGAAGCCGGCTCCAGGACCATCGGCCGGGGCGGACGCCCGCTGGGACGCCGCAAGCCCGCTCCAGCCCGCCGCCATCCTGGGCGATTCCACGGGCTTCGTCGGGGAAAGTGACCCGGTCCAGGGCAGGGTCCGTCAGCATCACAGCCTGGATATCGAGGGTGGGACTCTCTTCAGCGCCACCGGCCAGGGCATAGCGGTCTACGACATCAGGACCGGCCCGCGCACGGGGTATTCGTCCTATCTCTACGGCTATAAAACGGGCGGCCACTTCCCGCACTGGGAGCACCTCGGCGACTCGGACTGGTACGTCAAGCACGTCGACGCGCCGGCGGGCAACAAGAGCCTTGCCGCGCTCACCCTGGACGTGCAGGGCTTTGCCATCATCAACGCGGCGAATCCCTCGGGCGCCTTCGTTGCCTACCAGTCCAAGACCAAGACGAACCAGGTATATGCCGTCAGGATCGGCAGCACGGACTGGGCGTATGCCTTGGGGGATGCGGGCAAGGCCGTGCGGTTCAACATGACGGCGGCGGCCGGCATGAACAAGTGCCTCGACCTTCCGATCGGGACCTGCCCGGGCGTCGACAAGGGTTTCATCACGTCGATGGGCACGGAGTCATGGGCGACGCTGCATGGCACCGGCAACTTCCTGGCCACTGGCTACCCCGGCAAGACCGGAAAAATCAAGATCTGGAGCCTGGCGGATCCCGGGGCTCCTTCCCCGGTGCTGCAGATCAACGCAGCGGCCCGCGGCCTGGCGATGTGGCAGTCGGGCGGCTCCTACTACCTGGCGCGCATGGACACTTCGGGAACGAGGCTGGCGATCCACAACGTGAGCTGCATCTCCGGCGGCGCCTGCTCCAGCGCGCCGGAGGTCTGGTCGACCACCCTGGCGGCGCCCATTGCCCTGTCATTCGTCACCGCCTCGCAGGACGCGGGCAAGTCGTATCTCTACGTCGGCGGTGACGATTTGGGGAGCTGCGCTCCGCAGCGCGAGTACATCTTCGACGTGACCTCGCCCGGCAGCCCGGCGGAGATGACGCCCACAAAGCACCCGGCCGGCTACTGGGGCTGGTATTACTATGATTGCGAAACCGGCTTCAACCTGGTCGGGCCGCGTATCGGCCAGGTCTATGGCGGGCACCTCTACCGGGCGGCGTACAGCATTCTCGACGCGCACAAGCTCAGCCAGGCCGGGCCTCCTGTCGCCAATTTCACCTGGTCGCCGGAGACCGACATCTATCCCGGCACCCCGGTGCAGTTCACCGATCTGTCGTCCGGCGGGCCGGACAGTTGGACCTGGACGTTTCCAGGCGGCAGCCCGCCGGCCGCCAACACCCAGAATCCCGTCGTCACCTTCTCCACCGAGGGTGAGAAGTCGATCTCGCTGGCGGTATCCTCGAGCACGAACGGGCCAGGCGCGGCCGTGCCGCCCAGGATGCTGACGGTCCTCGATCCCACGCCCAGGCTCGGCGGCATCACGGTCTCGCCTGCGAGCCCGATCGTCTGCCAGCCGGTCACCATCACGGCGGTCGGACCGGGCGGCAAGCCGGCGCTCTCCTACCAGTGGAAGGTCGAGGACGGGAGCGGCACGCCGGTCTTCACCCAGACCAACACGCAGACGTCGCAGGTCTGGAGCACGGCCACGCCTCCCGTGTCCGCTGGCAGCTACACGGCGAGGCTGACCCTGTCCAACTCCGCGGGCAGCGTGGTCAGGACGGCTCCCTTCACCCTGACCGCGCCGGCGCCCCTCCCGCTCGGCGGCCAGTTCCTCCCGGCCGTGGACCCCTTCTCGGCCGGCACGGTGAAGCTCCACGTCGTCGCGCCCGGCGCCACGGAGTGGAACTGGGACTTCGACGGGGACAACGTCTTCCATGAGGCCGACTGGAGCAACGATCCGGTCAACGGCCCCAACCCGACCCACAACTACGCGACCAAGGGTGTGCGGCAGGTCAGGGTCAAGGTCCGCAACTGCCTGAACCCGGCGGGGGTGATCAGCGCCGCGGTCACGGTCATCATCAACGGCGATCCAGGGCCCGATCCGGAACCTGGGCCGGAGAATGGGTCTCTGAAAGCCGATTTCTCCTACTCGCCGGCGGCTCCGGCCGCGGGCCAGGCCGTGGCCTTCAACGCGGCGGCCTCGACCGGCAATCCGACCGGATGGGCGTGGGACTTCGGCGACGGCTCACCCTTCGGCACGGGCGCGCAGGCGGGCCACGCCTACGCGCAGCCGGGCAACTACCGCGTGCAGCTCAGCGTCACCAAGCCCGGGAACTGCCCGCCGGCTCCGTTCTGCGAGGCCTCGGTCACGAAAACGGTGATCGTCGGCACGGTTGAGCCGCCGCTCGGCGCCAGCTTCAGCACCAGCGCTTCGTGCAGCGGCCAGAGCTGCACGGCCGACGCCGGCCAGCCGGTGACGTTCATGAGCACGAGCACCGGCAGCCCGGCGAGCGTGTCGTGGAGCTTCGGCGACGGGGGAAGCGGCAACGGCGCGTCGGTTTCGCACACCTTCCACACGGCCGGCACCTTCGCCGTGACGCTGACCATCGGCAAGGGCGGCAACACCGCGTCCGTGTCGAAGACGTTCAACGTCTCCCCGGTGGTGGTGGTGCCCGAGGCCAGCACGGTCGTCCTGCCCTGGGTCGCCCAGAGCCGCGGCGTGCTGACGCAGACGAGCAGCCTGTACGTCAACAACCCGGGCGCCACTCCCATGGAGATCGTGCTCGAGTTCCGCCGCCAGGGGCAGCCCGAGGCCAACCCGCCGCGCACCGCGACGACCATTCAGCCCGGTGCCACGATCTATGTGGGCGACGTGCTGAAGCAGCTGTTCAACGTGGAGAACACTGTCGGCTTCGTGACCGTCACCAAGGTGAAGGGCGACCGCGACCCGGTGATGACCTCGTTCAGCAACCTCGCCGGCAAGAAGGGCTCGCAGTTCGGCCACACGGTTCCGAGCGTGGCGGTGAGCCGCGAGGGCACCGCCTCAGCCACCACCGGCAGCCGGGTTCAGTACCTGGTGGGCCTGAATGACAACACCGACCGGCAGGCCTACTTCGGCATCACCAACCCGAACGCCGAGCCGGCGGTCTACCGCCTGAAGTTCGTTGACAACCTGGGCCGGCCGATCGGCAATCCGAGCGGCGACCTCACGCTGCCCAGCTTCGGCGCGAGGCAGTACCAGCTCTCCGAGATCCGGTCGCAGTTCGGCATCACGGCCGAGGACGACTACCGGGTCGAGGTGGAGACCGTCAGCGGCAAGCAGCTCCATCCGTACGGCACCAACGTGCAGACCGTCTCCAAGGATCCTTCCTACCAGGGTGCCGGTCAGAGCAAGGAGAGGCTCTACCTGATCGGCGCGATGCGCACGAAGGGTTCGAACATGAGCGAGTGGCAGAGCGACATCGTGCTGTCCAACACCGGCAACGAGGTGGCTCTCGCGGACGTGAGCTTCCTCAACGCCGGTCCGGCCAGCCAGCCCACGGCTCCTCTGCAGGTCACCCTGCAGCCGGGCCAGACCGAACGGCTGGAGAACGTCGGCAGGAGTTGGAACGTCAAGGATGCGGTGGGCCTGCTCCTGATCGAGAGCAATTCGCCGAACGGCTTGTTCCCGGTCGTACAGGGCGAGAGCTACCTGAGCACCAAGGCGAAGCCCGGATCGCGCTACGGCCTGTCGATGGCGGCGTTCACCGACGAGGATGCCGCGGAAGCCGGCCAATCCCACTACCTGGTCGGCCTGCGGCACGACGCCAACAACCGCACGACCATCTGGGTCTACAACAACGGCAACGAAGCGGGCAGCTACGACCTGATCTACCGCGGCCTTGACGGCAAGGTGCTCGGCCGGATCGACAACGTGGCGGTGGCAGCCGGCAAGCTGCGGCAGCTCAGCCCCTCGCAGCACCCGCTCAAGGCCATCGGCGGCAAGAAGGGCGGCGGGGTTCCGGGCGGCTTCACCCTCGAGGTCGTGGTCAAGAGCGGCAAGGTGCTCGCCGCGGCCCAAGTGGTGAACAACAAGACGAACGACCCCTCCTACATCCGGGGTCAGGCTCAGTAACCCAGCGCCGCCTCGACCTCGGGCAGGTCGATGAGCAGTGACCCGCCCGTAACGGAGGCGCTGGGGTCGAACTCGTAGTCGCGGATCACCCGGCGGAAGACCTCGCGCAGGGCGCGGGCTCCCAGGCGGGGCTGGCGGGCGGCCTCGGCGGCGATGCGGCGCACCGCGGCGGGCGAGAGCGCCAGGTGGATACCCCGGGTGTCGAAAAAGGCCTGGCTCTGATGGAAGGAGGAGTCCGGGCTCTCCAGGAAAATGTGCACCAGCTCGTCAGGCCCCAGGTCGGCGAGCAGCACGACCGCGTCGAAACGGGAGAGGAACTGCGGGCTCATGCCGTATTCGAAGAGGTCTTCATTGCGCAGCCAGTCGCGCAGGTGGAAGATGAGCGCCTCCCTGACCTGCCCCCCCTCCACCACCGTCACCGGCTGCAGCGAGCCGCGGTCCTTGCCGATCGTCACCCGATCGAAGACGGAGTCGTAAAGGCCCTCGAAGGCTCCGGCGCAGACGAAAAGCAGGCCACTCGAGTCGACCGTCACCGTGCCGCCGCCGGTCCAATCCGGCAGGTCGAAGGTCACGGCCTCGTTCTCGATCAGGGTGAGCAGTGCCTCCTGCGCCCTGATTCCCGGCACGTTCGGCTGCCCACCCACCTGCGAGCGGATCTTGTCCACCTCGTCCACGAAGACCAGGCCGGTCGAGGCCCGGCGGAGGACCTCGTCGAGCCCGGCGTGCGGGCCGAGCTGCTCGCGCGCCCGTTGCAGGAGCCGGCCGAGCACCACCTCCCCAGGCCGGCCGCGCTGCGCCTCCTCACCCAGGACGTTGGCGTGGATGCGCACCACGGACGAGCGCGCGGCGAGCGCCGGCTCCGAGGCCAGGTAGGACTCGACCGCCCGCAGGAGGGTGGTCTTGCCGGTCCCGGAGGAGCCGATCATCAGGATGTTGCCGGTGCGCAGGCCGGACAGGTACTTGGAGAGCGCCACCGACATCTCGCGGACGGCATCCTCCTGGCCCAGCACGCGGCGCGAGAGCGCGGCGGCGATCTCGACGGGCCCAGGGGCGTCGTTCATACGCGCATGAGCACGGCGCCCCAGTGCAGGCCGGCGCCGAGCGCGGCAAAGGCGACGAGCGCGCCTTCGGGCGCCATGCCCTTCTTGCGCGCCTCGTGGAAGGCCAGCGGCAGCGTGGCGGAGGTGGTGTTCCCGTATTTCTGGATGTTGTTGTAGACCTTGCTGTCCGGCAGGCCGAGGACGTGCTGCGCCTTCTCGTTGATGCGCAGATTGGCCTGGTGCATGATGAGGAGGTCCAGATCCTCGATCCCATACCCCTGGCGCGACAGCACCTCGCGCGTGGCCTCGGGCATCCGGGTCACCGCGAGCTTGAACACCTGCCGGCCGTCCATGACCGGCACGGTATCGGCCGTCCGGATCATGTCGCAGGTCACCCAGGGCCGACGCGACGAGCCGCCGCCGGGCACATACAGGATGTCCTTGTGGTTGCCGTCGCCGTAGAGGGCCGAGTCCAGGATGCCCCTGCCATCCTCGTTCGACGCGCGGAAGACCATGGCTCCAGCCGCATCCCCGAAGAGCACGAGGAGGTGGCGGAACTGGGAGTTCCACTTGAAGTCCTCCTCGGGCAGCGGGCCGGGATCGCGGCCGTGCAGCACTTCGAAGGTCTGCGGCGAAAACGGCATCAGGGAGGTGTGAACGTCCGTCCCCACCAGGAGGACGTTCTTGGCGACGCCGCTGCGGATCAGGGCGTCGACGAGCTGCAGGCCGTAGGCGTAGCCCGCGCACTGCTGGCGGATGTCGAGGGCCGGAAGCGGGCGCATGCCGAGCTTCTGCTGGATCAGGGTGCCGGCCCCCGGGAAGTAATGATCCGGGGTCATGGTGGCACAGACCACGTAGTCGATCTCGCCCGGCTCCATGCCGGCATCCTCGAGAGCGGCGCGGGACGCCTCGGCCCCGAGGTCGGACGAGCCCACTCCGGCTTCGACGTAGTAGCGGGTCTGGACGCCGCTGCGCTCGCGGATCCACTCGTCGTTGGTCTCGATGATCATCGACAGCCTGTTGTTGTCGATTTCGAGCGGCGGGACGGCAATACCGGTCCCCGCGAGCACGGCACGAGCCTGGGTCATCTCGTCTCCTTCTACTGGATCGGGTCCGGCGGCATGCCGTCACGGTCGAGCCGCGGGTTGACCCGGCCGGGCGTGTAGGTCACGGTCAGGTCGCCCCGCTTGATGAAGCGATAAAGGCCGGCCGGCTTCTTGCCGTCGAGCCCCAACGGGGACGTGTCGTCGTACATCCAGACTTCCAGCGGGCCCTCGCCTGGCGTGGGCGACACCTCGTAGTCCGTCTTCTTGGGCGGGCCGTAGAGGATGAAGACCGCGCCGCGGTCGGTGCGCCGGCCACGGAAGCCGGATTCGGAAAAGGCGCGGTCGGCCTCGGCAGCCCGCTTGTCGAAGACCTGGCGCACGGTGTTGCCGAACTGGTCCGCGCTGCCGGTGCGCTTCGCCCAGAAGGCCTCGACGAATGCCTGGGCCGCCTCGTCGGTGGTGATCGCCTGGAAGGCCTCGATCTCTTCGGGAGTGGCGAGCCGGGCAATGGGGCCGATGAGCCAGCCCGTGTACTCGGGCCCCAGGAATGGATTGGTCAGGTCGGTGGCATTGCGCGTGGGACTGCCGGCGCAGCCCACGAGCGCGATTGCCGCGATCGCCAGCAGGAGGGACAGGCTACGAACGACGGAGCAGGTCAAGGAACTCCTCTCGCACGGGTTTCTGGTGAAAGATGCCGCGCAGGGCGGAAGTGACGGTGAGAGCGCCCGGCTTCTTGACGCCGCGCATCTCGACGCACAGGTGGCGCGCCTCGATGACCACCATGGCGCCCTTCGGCTGCAGCTTGTCGACGAGGAAGGTGACCACTTGCTCGGTCAGCCGCTCCTGGAGCTGCGGCCGCTTGGCGTAGAACTCCAGGATGCGGGCGAACTTGGACAGCCCCAGGATGCGCTCGTTGGGGATGTAGGCAATGTGCGCGTGGCCGTAGAAGGGCACCAGGTGGTGGGCGCACATGGAGTAGAAGGGGATGTCCTTCTCCATCACCATGTGGCTGTAGTTTTCCTCGTTCGGGAAGGTGGTGACCTTGGGCTCCGACCCTTCCTTGAGGCCGTGGAACATCTCCGCGTACATCTTGGCGACGCGCCGGTCGGTCTCGGCGAGGTTGGGGTCCTTAAGGTCGAGCCCGAGCGCGGTGAGAATCCCCCGCACGTGATGGGCAACGGTGTCCAGCGTCTCCTGATCGGGCTCGCTCATGGCCCGCCTATCCTACGCCAGACCGGCCCGCCTCTTGCAATCCCCGGAAATGGGGCCCATCCGGCCTCTTTTGAACCGCAATCCCGAAAAGGAGGACCCCGAAATGAAAGCACGCGACCTCATGACCGAGAACCCGACCTGTATCACCCCCGAGACTTCCGCCCGCCAGGCCGCCCGCCTGATGGAGGACAACGACGTCGGCAGCCTGCCGGTGGTCGAGAGCGAGGCCAACCGCCGTCTGGTGGGCGTGGTCACCGACCGCGACCTGGCGCTACGCGTCCTTGGCCGCGGCGAGTCGCCTGAAGTGCAGGTGCGCGAGGTCATGTCGAGCAACGTCCATTGCTGCCGCGCCGAGGACAGCCTCGACGACGTCGAGGACGCCATGGCCAAGAACCAGGTGCGGCGCATCCCGATCGTCGACGAGAACAACCGCATCCTCGGCATGGTGGCCCAGGCCGACCTCGCCCGCGAGCGCAAGGCCGTCGGCACCAAGGACCTCGGCAAGGTCCTGGAGAAGATCTCCGAGCCGGCCGAGATGGGGCGGTAAACCGAGCGGTAGGCGTTCCGCTATGATCGGGGGGTCCAGGAGGCCCCCCGATGCTCTATGACCTTTCCCCCATCATTCACGCCGAGCTCCCGGTCTGGCCGGGCGACACCCCGTTCCAGTCGCGCCTGACCTGGTCTCTGGCCGAGGGAGGGAGCGTCAACCTGTCGGCGATCACGACCACCCCGCATTTGGGTTCCCACGCCGACGCGCCGTTCCACACCGAGCCGCGCGGCGAAGGGATCTCCGAGATGCCGCTGGATCGCTACCTCGGCCCCTGCCGGGTGGTGAAGGTCCCTGGGCAGCCCCTCATCGAGCCGCGCCACCTGGAGGCGATCGACCTTTCGCACACGCCCCGCCTGCTGCTCAAGACCGAGAGCGTGCGCGACCGCCGTACCTTCCCCGAGCGCTTTTCCGCCATCTCGCCGGAGCTGGCCGCCCTCCTGGGAGAGCACAAGGTCGTGCTCGTGGGGCTCGACACGCCGTCCGTCGATCCCTTCGACAGCAAGACGCTGGACGCCCACCACACTCTCTGGCGCGGCGGCGTCGGCATCCTCGAAGGGCTGGTGCTCGACGGCGTGCCCGAGGGGGTCTACGAGTTGATAGCCTTGCCGCTCCGCATGGCGGGACTGGACGCCTCGCCCGTACGCGCCGTCCTGCGGACCATCGAATCCCGGTAGAATTGTCTGGAGGAGGGAACATCGTGAACGGCAAGGACTTTGTTGCAGGACTCATGGACGAGATGAACCAGATCTTCAACCGGCTCGGGGAGATGGAAACCCTGGAGGCCGAGTCGGAGGGCCAGGTGGACGTGGTCACCCTGCTGCGCCTCGCGCTCAAGAGCGAGCTGGAGGCCTCCGAGCTCGCCGGCCTCTGGATGCCCACGACGCTCGAGGTGGACGCCAAGATGTGCCTCGCCCAGCAGTGCGGGGACGAGATGAAGCACTACGGCATGATCAGCCAGCGCCTGGCCGAGCTGGGAGAGGACCTCTCCGACTTCGACGCGCTGTCCGACGGCCACAGCCCTCTCTACCAGTACCAGCGCGGCCTGCGTACCACCGTCGAGCGGATCGCCGCCGGCCCGTTCACCAGCGAGGCCATCGCCACGGTACGCAACGCCCAGTTCGTCAACTTCTGCCGCTCGGTGGGGGACCAGGGGACCGCGGACCTGTACGACAAGGTCATCCAGCCCGAGGAGCAGCATCACCACGAATTTGGCCGTCGCGTCCTCGAGAAGTACGCCACCACCCCCGAGCTCCAGGAGCTGGCCGCCGCGGCCGTGCGCAACACGCTGGCCATCGCCGACGAGCTCCGCAACCTGGCCGCCAAGACCACCGGCGTCCACAACATCCCCGTCTCCTGAGGACTCCTCATGGCTGAGATCTCGACCGTCGCCGTGCTCGGCGCGGGCACGATGGGGCGCGGCATCGCCCACGTCGCCGCCCTCGCCGGTTACAAAACCTGGCTCTACGACCCGTTCGCCGATGCCCTGAAAAAAGCCGAGTCCACGATCCACCGCAACCTCGCCAAGGGGGTCGAGCTGGGCAAGGTCGCCGCCGACCTCGCCGAGCGCACCCGCGGGCTTTTGAACTTTCAGGAGGACTTGGCCGGCGCCGTCCGCGAGGCCGACCTGGTGATCGAGGCCGTGCCCGAGGACATGGGGCTCAAGATCCGTACCTTCAAGGAAGTCGTCGCCAACTGCCCGGAGCACGCCCTGCTGGCATCGAACACCTCGGCGCTCTCCATCACGGAGATGGCCGCGGCGACCGGACGGGCTGACCGTTTCGCCGGCATGCACTTCTTCAACCCGGTCCACGTGATGAAGCTGATCGAGCTGGTCCGCGGCCTGGAGACCTCGCAGGAGACCCTGGATGCTCTGCTCGCGGTCGGGGTGCGCATGGGCAAGGAGATGGTGACGGTCAACGAGTCGCCCGGATTCGTGACCTCGCGCATCAACGCCCTGATCGGCAACGAGGCGTTCCGCATGCTGCAGGAGGGGGTGGCGAGCGCCGAGGACATCGACAAGGCGCTGAAGCTGGGCCTGAACCATCCCATGGGTCCCTTCGAGATGGTGGACCTCGTGGGCCTGGACGTGCGGCTGTCGATCCTGGAGTTCCTCCACCGCACGCTGGGGGAGGCCTACCGGCCGAACAACCTGCTGGTGCAGCACGTGAAGGCCGGGCGGCTGGGCAGGAAGGTCGGGCGGGGTGTATACGACTACAACGAGCAGGGGGAGCGGGTGCGATGAGCAAGAGGGCGCGATGAATCGCGCCCCTACAAGCGAGACGGGGATGGGCTTGCTTGTAGGGGCGACATTCATGGCGCCCTTGGGCGAAGGGCCTATCCCGCCAATTCCCGCACTCCCGTCTCCAGCCGCCGGGCGAGCTCCGGCAGCGCCTCGGCATCCACGGAGCAGTGGGCGATCCTCAGATACCGGGGCTCCAGCGAGATAAGCCCGGTCTCGTGGTGCTCGAGGAGATGCTGCCGGACCTGCTCGGAGGTCAGCCCCAGCCGCTCGGGCAGCTCCACGAGGGCGAAGCAGCCCGAGTTGAAGGGGAGGACCCTCAGCAGATCCGGGTCCGCCTTGGCCAGGGCATCCTTGAGCGCCCGGTAGCGCCCATCGAGGAGCAGCCGCACGCGCTCCACCTCCTCCCCGATCCTCTCGTTGCGCAGGGCTGCGAGCACCACCCGCTGGCTCGCGGCAATGGGCCCGCCCACCCCGGAGCGCACCAGCATCTTCACCTTGCCCTCCATCTCCCGGGCCTCCTCCGAGTCCGGATCGAGGGCGAAAGTGAGGAATCCGACCCTGCCGCCAAAAAAAGAGAATTCTTTTGTCGCGCCATCGACCTTGACAGGCACCAGATTAGAATGAGACCCGATCAGGTCCCAGAAGAGGGAAACGCGCGGCACGTCCGGCTCGTACACCAATCCGGCGTACGCGTCGTCGCAGACCACGACGAGCGGCCGGCGTTCCGCCACCTCCACGAGGGAGGCGCGGACCGCCTCGCGCTCGGCCGGGGTCAGCGAGTAGCCGCCGGGGTTCGAGGGCAGGTTCAGGATCGCGACGGCAGGCTCCCCATCCGGAACTTCGGAGAGCGCCTCCGCGATCGCGCGGACGTTGTAACATCCGTCGACGTACCCGGGCGCCGTCAGGATTCTGGAGCCGGTGCGGACCGCGAACGCCTGCCGGTAGTTGCCCCAGAAGGGGCGCGGGACCGCCACCGCCTTGCCCTCGCCGCCGAAGAGGTCGGCGATCAGGGAGAGTCCGTGGCTGAGGCCGACGGTGACCAGCGGCAGGCTCGACGGTATCGATGGCTCGACGCCGCGGCGTTGCCAGGCGCGCCAGAGCCGGCGCACCTCGGGCAGGCCCTCCGAGGAGCCGTCGATGCCGGCGCTGCCGGAGAACACCGCGCGGAGGCCCAGGGGAGACAGCGAGCGGAAGAGCGCCTCATGCATGGGCGCGGAGTATATGACCTGTGACAGAACAGAGCTTTGTTAGATTGACGAGAGCACTCAGGAAGTCCACCCTCACCGCCATGACACTGATTCCCCTCGCCGCGCATGGAGCTGCTATGCCCGAGCCGATCTCGTATACCCTGCGCTTCCCGGCCCCTCAGACTCATTACGTCGAAGTCGAAGCGCTCGTGCCCACGGAGGGACGCCCCGAGGTCGAGCTGCTGATGGCGGTCTGGACACCCGGGTCGTACATGGTGCGCGAGTTCGCGCGCAACCTGGAGGCGGTGACGGCCTGGAGCGACTCGGGCGAGCCGCTCCCCATCACGAAGACGAGCAAGAACCGCTGGCGCGTCGAGGCCCGGAGTCCGAAGATCTCGGTGCGCTACAAGGTCTACTCCCGCGAGATGTCGGTGCGCACCAACTTCGTGGACGAAGGCTTCGCCATCCTGAACGGCGCGCCCACCTTCCTGACGCTCGCGGGAGGCGAGAAACGGCCCCACGACGTGCGGCTGGTGCTCCCTGCGCAATGGCGGACGGCGGTGAGCGCCCTCCCGGGGATTTCCGAGGACGCCCATGCCTGGCGGGCTGCGGACTTCGACACTCTGATCGACTCCCCCATCTATGCCGGCAACGCGCCGGTCTACCGCTTCGAGGTGGCAGGCCGCCCGCATCTGCTGGTCAACGAGGGGGAGGGCAACATCTGGGACGGGCCGCGCTCGGCCGCGGACGTGGAGAGGATCACACGCGAGCTGGCCGCCTTCTGGGGCGTGGTCCCCTACGAGCGCTACGTCTTCTTCAACCTGATCACGGAGGCGGGCGGCGGGCTGGAGCACCGCGACTCGTCCGTGCTCATGACGAGCCGCTGGAAGTCGCGCACCCGCGAGGCCTACAACGACTGGCTGGCCCTGGTCAGCCACGAGCTGTTCCACGCCTGGAACGTCAAGCGCCTGCGCCCGGCCGAGCTCGGCCCCTTCGACTACGAGGGAGAGGTCTACACGCGCAGCCTCTGGTTCGCCGAGGGGGTGACTTCCTATTATGACGAGCTGCTCGTCCACCGCGCGGGCATGACCAGGCGTGATGAGTACCTGAAGAAGCTGAGCAAGCAGATCGAGGCCCTGCAGACCACGCCTGGCCGCTTGGTCCAACCGCTGGAGGAGTCCTCCTTCGACGCCTGGATCAAGTACTACCGCCGGGACGAGAACTCGATCAACACCGGCATCAGCTACTACACCAAGGGAAGCGTGGTCGCCTTCCTGCTCGACGCGCGCATCCGGACTGCCACTGGCGGAAAGCGCAGCCTGGACGACGTCCTGCGCCTGGCCTGGAAGCGGCACTCGGGAGAGCGCGGGTTCGAGCCCGGAGAGCTGCGGGCGACCGTCCGGGAGGTCGCGGGTACGGACCTCGACGCCTGGATGGCGCACGCCCTCGAGAGCGCCGAGGAGCTGGACTACTCCGAAGCCCTGGCCTGGTACGGCCTGCGGTTCGTGGAGAGCGAGAAAGAGAACGGCAAGGACGGCAAATCCGCCAAGGACGAGTCGAAGGACGAGGAGCCTCCGGGCTGGCTGGGGATCGAGACCGAAGTCCAGGCCGGCCGGGTGGTCGTGACCCAGGTCAAGCGCGACACGCCGGCGTATGCGGCAGGGGTGAACGTCGGGGACGAGCTGATCGCCGTGGGGGACTACCGGGTGCCGCCCGAGGGCTGGAAGGACCGGCTCAAGGCCTACCGCCCCGGCCAGAAGGATGCGCTCCTCCTGGCCCGGCGGGAGCGCCTGATGCGCCTGCCCGTGGTTTTCGGAGAGGAGCCGCGCCTGGTCTGGAAGCTGGAGCCTGACCCTGCCGCCACCGTCGAGCAGCGAGCACGCTTCGAGGACTGGCTACGCGGCTCGGAGCCGGAGGTGCGGGCGGCGGAGGAGTTGACGACGGCAGAGGAACTCGAGGAGTCGTCGCACTGGTAGTCAGGCAAAGCTCCACGTCTTCATCTCCCACGTCTCCCCCTCTCGCTCCCGCTCGATGGCGATCGCCCCGATGTAATCCGGCGCGGGGCGCAGGTGCTCGAAGAGCCAGCGCGAGGCGGCCGCAGCATCACCCTTGAGAGTGAGCATGCGCGGCGGCTCGCCGGGAGCCAGGGTGACGTCGAAGGAGTCCAGCGGCGCCGCGAGACCCTCCCCCACCGCCTTCAGGTAGGCCTCCTTGCGGGTCCAACAGTTGAAGAAGGTCTCCTCCTTGCGCTCCGCCGGAGTCCCCCTCAGCACCACCCTCTCGCTCTCCGAAAAGAACCGCTCCGCGATCTGCTCGCAGTCGGGCATCGGCTTCAGGTACTCGATGTCCGCCCCTATCTCCCTTCCCAGGACAAAGGCGACCAGCGCCATCTCGTCCGAGTTGGAAAGATTGAAGTAGAGGTCCTGCTGCGGCGCGAGGAAGGGCTTGCCTCTGGGGCCATAGCTGAAAGTCACCTGCTCCGGGCGGGTATCCATGTAGGCGGCGAGGAGCGTGCGGAGGACGCCGCGGCCCACCACGTACTGCCGGCGGTGCTTGTCGAAACGGAAGCGGTTCGCCCGCGCCCACTCGTCGTCCGACAGCGGACGGCCGAGGGCCTCGACCCGCTCGGCGGGCGGATCGAGGCGGATGGACCAGACGTGGACCTCGCCGGGCGGAAGCGTCAGGCCGGAGAG
The DNA here is from genome assembly GCA_963741305.1 of uncultured Holophagales bacterium. Classification (GTDB taxonomy): domain Bacteria; phylum Acidobacteriota; class Thermoanaerobaculia; order Multivoradales; family UBA5704; genus DATMER01. Next base: position 4,179,310 of record CAVUHL010000003.1, read on the forward strand.
AGAGCGAGGGGGGAAGCCGGTCACGCGCGTTGCGGCGCCTGCGCCAGGATCTCCATGAGATCTCGCGCCAGCGCCTCCAGGACCATCTCCCGGTTGCCATGGATGAAGAAGTGATCGCCCGGCAGCATGCGCAGCCGGAAACGGCCGCGGGTGTGCTCCTTCCAGGCCGCGACCTCCTCGCGGGCGACCTCCTGGTCGCCGAGGCCTCCGAAGGCGGAGATCCCAATGTCGAGGGGCTCCTCCTCCGTGTAGACGTAGGTCTCGTTGACCGCGAAGTCGGCGCGCAGGACCGGGATCAGCAGCCGCATCAGCTCGGTGTGCTGCAATACCTCTTCGGGCGTGCCGTTGAGCTCCCGGATCTTTTCGATGAACTCCGCCTCGGGCAGATCGTGGATCGGCTCATCATCCTCCGGGACCTGCGGCGCGCGCCGGCCGGACACGAACAGATGCAGGGGCATCGGCTGCCCGCGCCGGCGAAGCTCGCGGGCCAGTTGGAAGCTGAGCATCGCGCCCATGCTGTGGCCGAAGAAGACGAACGGCAGGCCCTGCATGTAGGGCTGGAGCGCGTCGGCCATGGCCTGCACCAGCGGCTCGGGGCGCTCGAACGGATCCTCGCGCAGACGGCCCTCCCGGCCGGGGAGCTGTACGGGGCAGACCTCGATGTCCGACGGCAGCGGTGCCGCCCAACCGCGATAGGCGGAGGCTCCGCCCCCCGCGTAGGGGAAGCAGAACATCCGCACGCGGGCACGCGGGTTCACCTCGCGGTAGGCGAGCCACCGCTCATTGGGTTGCGGATTCGGTTTCACGAGGATTAGTTCGCGTCCTGACCAGCCTGCTTCTGCCGCTCCATCTCTTCCATCTTCTTGCGGAGCGAGAGCGGCCGCATGTCGGTCCAGACCTCCTTGATGTAGTCCAGGCACTCCTGCTTGGGGCCGGACTTGCCGACGTCGGTCCAGCCCAGCGGGTTCTCGCGGTGGGCGGGCCAGATGGAGTACTGCTCCTCGTGGTTCATGACTACCTTGTAGATCGTGGTGTCTTCGCGGTCTTCCCAGCTCATCGTCTTCTCCTTCGAAAATTGTCACCGCCGATGCGGGATGTGTTCCACTCTATAAGTGTCACCACTGGCCAAGGCGTGACACTGAATCCCGTGGAGCTTACCATTCAGGCGCTCGCAGTCTTCTCTTCCGAGCGTGGAATTTGCCGCTCGCGGGCCAGGGCCAGGGCCCGGATCAGCCTTTCCAGATCCTCGGGCCCCGTCCCGAAGTGGGTGATACAGGCCCGCAGCGCCGGCCCGAGCTCCCCCACCTGAGCTACGCTGATCCACGCCTCCCCGGAGGCCACCACGTCCGCGGCCAGCGCTTCCAGGTAGGCGCCCCGCCCTTCCTTTGCGCCGTCCACGAAGTTGACCAGCGGCAGCGGCGTGTCGTTCACCACCGTCCAGCCCTCCTCGGTCAGGCGGCGCCGCAGGAGGTCGCCCATGGCCGTCTGGTGGAGGATGGCCTTCTCGTAGCCCTCCCAGCCGGCCACGGCGAGCGCCAGGAAGACCTTGAGCCCGATGAACCTGCGCGACCACTGCATGGTGTGGGCGTAGGGATCGCCGAGGGTCTGCCCCGCGATGTGAGGCATGTAGCCGGTGGCGACCCGGAAGGTGCGCTCGAGCAGGCCGGTGTGCCGGGTCAGGAACAGGCCGGCGCCCATGGGCACGGACAGCCACTTGTGGGCGTCGAAAGTGATTGAGCTGGCGCGGCCGATCCCCTGGACGATGTGGCGCAGCTCCGGCACCAGGGCCGCGGCGCCGCCCCAGGCCGCGTCCACGTGCAGCCAGAGCCGTTCCTCGTCGGCGATCTCCGCGATCTCCGCGATGGGATCGACCGCTCCGGACCCGGTCGTGCCGGCCGTTGCCACCACCAGGAAGGGCGTGCAGCCCGCCTCGCGGTCCTCGCGGATGCGCTCGGCGAGGGAATCGGGACGCATGCGCAGCCCGGAATCGAGCCTCACTTCCCTGATCGCCTCGGTACCGATCCCGGAGAGCCGCGCGGCCTTGAGCACCGAGTGATGGGTCTCGGGCGTGACGTAGACGACCGGCTGGCTGCGCAGGGCGAGCAGGCCGCGCCGGGCCACCTCGGGGAAGGTTCGGTTGAGGGCGAGGAGGAGCGCCGTGTGGTTGGCCTCGGCGCCTCCCGTGGTGAAGGTGCCCTCGGTCTTCGCCGGGTCGTACCCGAAGCGCTCGGCAAAGGCGCGCACCAGGTGCTGCTCGACCTCGGTCGCGAACGGGCTGTGGCTCCAGGTCGCGAGCTGCGGGTTGAAAGCCGCGGCCAGGGCGTCGCCGGCTATGCCCATGGTGGCCGGGGCCGGGTTGAACAGCCCGAAGTAGCGGGGATGCGGTGTGTGCACCTGCCCGCGCCAGAGGCTCTGGACCGCGAAGTCGAGGGCCGCCAGGGGTTCCATCGGCTGGCCGAAGTCGAAGGCGGAGAGCCGGTCGCGGAAGGCTTCGACGTCCACGGCCGGCGCCACTGCGGCGTCGCCGACCTCCGTCGTATACCTCTCGATGGCCTCGACCAGGCGCTGCCAGAGCTCGCCGCGGGTCTCGGCCGGAAGCGTCAACATGCTCGCATCTCCTATCAGCGTCCTCGCCAGATCTTCCAGCGGTCCACGATTTCGGGGCCTCGGACCACCAGGTACTCGTCGAAGCAGGCAGCCGTCAGGCACGAATGGTTGGGCAGCACCCTCACCCGGGAGCCCACCGGACGGGGGGCGCTCAGGAAGCCGTGCTCCTGGGAGAGGGTCGTGAGCCGCACCTGCCCGCTCAGCACGCCCGCCTCGTAGTCCTCGAACACCTCGCCCATGGAGGCGCCGAAGCCGGGGTCCTTGGAGAGCGCCAGGGCTCCCGCGTCCGTGATGCACCAGTCGCGGCCGGGCTGCGCCGAGACCACGCTCGCCAGTACCGTCACCGCGCAGTCCCGGGCCTCGCACCCGCCGATGATCACCTGCTCGAAATCATTGAACGCGTAGTTGCCGGGCCGCGCCTCGGTGATCCCGTCCAGGTGGCGGACCGTCCACATGCCCGGCGTGGAGCCCACGCTCACCTCCGGCACCTCGATCCCCTCGCCCCGGAGCCGCTCCGCGAAGCCGGTCATGACGCGGCGCTCGTCCTCGGCGACGTCGGCGGCGGCCTCCCGGCCGCGGGCGAGGTAGGCATGGCCCGCGTGGGTCAGGATGCCGTCGAAGCTGAGCCGGGAGGAGCCGGCCAGGCTCCGCGCCAGCTCCAGGGCCTCGGGAGAGCCCGGATCGACCCCGGCGCGGTGGTAGCCGCAGTCCACCTTGATCCAGACGTGGAGCGGCAGCTCCAAACCTTCAAGTGCCTGAACCGCCTCTTTCGTGTCCACGACAAGACGCAGGGTGATCCTCTCCGCCAGCTCGCGGACTTCGTCCAGCCGGGTGAGCTGCACCGGAAAGGCCCAGGTGATGTCGTCGAACCCCTGCTCCGCGAGTTGTTTCGAAAAAACGCTGGCCTCGTACAGGGTCGAGACCGTGATCCCGCGGGCTCCCAGAAGCCGCTGCCGCTCAGCGATCTCCAGGCACTTGTGGGTCTTGATGTGCGGGCGCAGGGCCACGCCCATCTGGTTGCAGCGCTCGGCCATCCGGCTCAGGTTGCGCTCCAGGACGTCGAGGTCGAGGAGAAGCGCGGGGGTGGGTACGCGGTCTAAGGACATCGGAGGTCTCCCGGAAGGGGGTACATCATAGAGTACGATCCTGTCCGTGGCGACGACGACATCTCCCCCACCCCTCCCCCGCTGCCGTAAGACCCCGAACTGTGTCTCGACCCAGGCGCCGGAGCCGGAAAAAAAGATGGACCCGATCCCCTACGCCGGCACTCCCGAGCAGGCGCGGGAGCGTCTCCTGGCCGTCCTGCGCGCCTGGCCGCGGGCAAAGATCGTCCGCGAGGAGCCCGGCGCCATCACCGTGGTATGCCGGAGCCGGATCTTCCGTTTCGCGGACGACGTGGACTTCCGCTTCGACGACGAGGCCCGGCTGATCCACTTCCGCTCGGCCTCCAGGCTGGGAAGGCGGGATTTCGGAGTGAACCGCCAGCGGATGGAGGAGATGCGGCGGCTGTATCTGCTGTAGTGGTTCCGATATCCGCTGGCGCGAAAGGGGGTGGCATCCCCCCGTTGGCGGTCGGCATCCCCCTTGTGGCGCATGCCACGCCGCAGTTGGGGGATGGCATCCCCCTTTTGGAGCATGGCATCCCCCCGTTGGGGGATGGCGTCCCCCTTTGGCGGATGGCGCGCCGCAGTGGGGGGGATGGCATCCCTCTTCTGGAGCATGGCCTCCCCCCGTTGGGGGGTGGCGTCCCCCTTTTGGGGGATGGCGCGCCGTGTTTGGAGGATGGCATCCTCCTGTTGGCGGATGGCGTCCCCGGACGCCCGCCACGGGCGATCCGGAGCGGGTTCACATCCTGGCCGTTGGAGAGCGTTGGCAGCCCTGAAAGCCGTGCTAGAGTTGATTTCGATGAGGTCTTCGGCCCAGCCAGCCCCCAGGCAAGAGGATCGCCGCGCGCCCGCCCGCCGGCCGGCCGTGGTCCCGAACCGTCCGGTCCAGCTCCCGCTCTTCGGCGCGGCCACGCCTTCTCTCCAGGACGCCCTGTCGAAAAGGCCTCGGCTGCTCCCCGGCCCGGATTCTCACCGGCTCCAACTGCTCCGGCGCCTGAACCGCTTCGCCTCCGGCCGGCTCAGCGACCTCAAATTGACCGACAACCGCCGGACCATCCTGACCGTCCGCCCGGCGCCCGCGGCCGACCGGGCCCGCCTGGAGCTGCGCATCCACCATTCCTTCCTGGAGGCTCCCGAGGAGGTCCTGCGCGCCGTCGCCGACTTCGTGGGCAGCAAGAAGGGGAGCGAGCGCGCCCGCCAGGCGCTAACCTTGATCCGCGAGCACTTCTCCCGCCACAAGAGCGGCGCCAAGCGCGTGCGGAAGGCCATTCTGCGGCCCGAAGGCTCCGTCCTCGACCTGCGCGAGCTCGTGGACGACCTCAACGGCCGCTACTTCGAGGGGCGCCTCAAGGTGGATGTCACCTGGGGAAGGGCGGCGGCTGGCGCAGCCTGCCGGAGGGGGCGCACGTCGAGCCTCCAACTCGGCAGCTACTCTTACGAGGACAACCTGATCCGCCTGCACCGGGTGCTCGACGACCCCGGGGTCCCGCGCTACGTGATCGAGGCCGTGGTCCACCACGAGCTGCTGCACGCGGACATGCCGCCCGAGGTCCGCAACGGGCGCCGCTTCTTCCACACCCCCGAGTTCCGCCAGAGGGAGCGCCAGTTCCGGATGCTGGGCCGCGCCAATACCTGGATCCAGGATCATCTGCCCGAGTTGCTCCGGGCTCGGCGCAAGCGCTAGAAACAATCGCTCCTCCCCGTCCGTAGTGAGACCCGTTGCGGAGGGCTCTCACTTGTATCGACATCTTTTTGCTACCTTGCTGTTCCTGGCCGTTCCCGCGCTGGCCGATCCGTCGCCCACGCCCGCCGGCGAGATCGTGGTCAACGGAAAGAAGAAGGTTCACTACCGCATCCCCCGGACGGATGCGGCCCTCAAGATCGACGGCGTGCTCGACGAGCCCGGCTGGCAGCAGGGGCTCGTCCTGGAAGTGCAGACCGAGATCGACCCGGGCAAGAACATCCCGGCCCCGGTGACTGCGCTCGCCTTCCTGGCCTACGACGACGACAACCTCTACGTCGCCTTCCAGGCCCACGACCCCGACCCTTCGGCCATCCGCGCCCACCTCTCGGACCGCGACACGAACTTCCGGGACGACTTCGTGGGCGTCATTATCGACACGTTCAACGACGAGCGCGGCGGCTACGAGTTCTTCGTCAACCCGCTCGGGGTGCAGATGGACCTCGCCCTCAACGAGACCTCCTCCGAAGACGAAGAGGACGCGAACTGGGACGCCATCTGGAGCTCGGCCGGACGGATCGACGAGCAGGGATACACGGTGGAGATGGCCATCCCCTTCAGCTCGCTGCGCTTTCAGCGCTCCGAGGGGGAGCAGACCTGGGGGCTCACCGCCTTTCGCTCCTATCCCCGCAGCCGACGGCACCAGATCAACACCAACGCCGTCGATCCGGACGACAGCTGCCTGATCTGCAACATCCCCAAGATCACCGGCTTCGAAGGCGCCACGCCCGGCCGCAACCTCGAATTCGATCCGACCCTGACGGCCCAGCGTACCGATTCCCGGGCCAGCTTCCCCGAGGGTAAGCTGGAGGAGGGGGACCCCGGCGCCGACGTCGGCCTCACGGCGCGCTGGGGCATCACCCCGAACCTCACCCTGTCCAGCGCGGTGAACCCCGACTTCTCCCAGGTCGAAGCGGACGCCGGCCAGCTCGACGTCAACACCCAGTTCACCCTGTTCTTCCCCGAGAAGCGCCCCTTCTTCCTGGAGGGGGCCGATTACTTCGAGACCCCCTGGAACGTGATCCACACCCGCACGGTGAGCGATCCTTCCTGGGGGTTCAAGCTGACCGGCAAGGAGGGGAAGAACGGGCTCGGCGTCTTCGCGGTCCGGGACGAGGTTACCAACCTGCTGCTGCCCGGCAGCCAGCGCTCCTCCACCGCCTCCCTGCGCATGGAAACGACCGACGCCGCCCTGCGCTATCGGCGCGACCTCGGCGATACGGCCAACCTGGGAGGAGTCATCACCCACCGCGAAGGTGAGGGCTACCACAACAGCGTCTACGGGATCGACGGCCTCTGGCGGCCGACCGGGAGCGACCGGGTTTCCGTGCAGGTCCTGCAATCCGAGACGGAGTACCCGTTCGCCTTCGCGAGCGACATCGGATTGCAGACGGGGGCGTTCGACGGCACGGCCTGGCGGGCGGGCTACAGCCATGACTCGCGGAACTGGAACTGGTACGGCCGGCACGAGGACATGGACCCCGGGTTCCGCGCCGATCTCGGGTTCCTGCCGCAGGTGGGCTACACGTTCGATCTTGCCGGGTTCGAGCGCCGCTGGTGGGGAGAGGCGGAGGACTGGTACACCCGCTGGGTAGCCGGCGCCGACTGGGACCGCAGGGAGGACCCGGACAGCACCGTCCTGGAAGAGGAAGCCGAGGCCTGGGTCGGCCTGGGCGGCCCGCTGCAGTCCTTCTACCTCCTGGGCGCCGGCCAGCGCGAGCGCTTCTGGAACGGGGTGACCTTTGACGAGGAGTTCGCTTACTTCTTCATGGAGATGCGGCCCACCGGCGGGATCAGCCTCGTCCTGGACGCGGGTTTCGGCGACAGCATCGATTTCGCCAACACCCGGGCGGCCGACGAGGTCTCTCTGGAGCCGAGCATCACCTGGAACGTGGGCCGGCACCTCCAGCTCGGCCTGGAGCACGACTTCCTGCGGCTGGACGTGGAAGGCGGCAAGCTCTTCGAGGCCAACCTGACCGAGCTGCGGACGGTCTACCAGATCAACATCCGGACCTTCGTGCGCGCCATCCTCCAGTACGAGGACGTGCGGTTCGATCCTGAGCTCTTCATCTCCAACGTCAACCCCAAGGAGGAGCACCTCTTCAGCCAGCTCCTCTTCTCCTACAAGCTGAACCCCCAGACCGTCCTCTTCCTGGGCTACTCGGACAACGCCTTCGGCGCCGAGCTCCGCGACCGCACGATCGAGCTCACCCGGGCGGACCGGACGCTGTTCTTCAAGGTGGGGTACGCGCTGGTGCTGTAGGACCTCACCCCCTGTCCCCCTCTCCCGTACGGGGAGAGGGGGGACGTAACTGGGGCTGCCGTGCCTCCGGCGTAGGCCCTCCGGCGTAGGCCAGATTGCTCGATCTGCGTTCCCCCTCTCCCTAAACGGGAGAGGGGGACAGGGGGTGAGGTTCAGGGTTTGAATGGCAGCGCCGGCCCCAGCTTCCGCGCAATGCGGTCCTGGATCCAGTGCGGGTCCCACCACTCCACCGGAGTCACCGCCAGCCCCTGGAGGAGCATCGTGAAGTGCAGATGGTCGCCGCCGGCCAGGCCGGTCTGGCCCGAGCGGCCCAGCTCGTGGCCGCGCTCGACCATCTGCCCCTCCTTCACGCCGATCGACGAGAGGTGCCCATAGAGGCTCTGCAGCCCGTAGCCGTGGTCGATCACCACCGCGTTGCCGTAGATCCCGAAATACCTCGCCAGCACCACCTTGCCCCGGTTCGAGGCGCGGATGGCGTCGCGCTCCACCGAGGCCATGTCGAAGCCCAGATGGTCCTGCTGGTCCACCGGCTTGCCGTTGTAGATGTAGGTCCGGCGGTCCGCGAAGGCGGCCGTGATGGCCGCGTTCATCATGGGCAGGAACGGCTGGGCCCAGAGGAACTTCTGCTCCGACTTCGCCCCCATCTCCTTGAGCTGCTGGGCGTTGATCTTCCGCAGGTCGCGGTTGATCGCCAGGTAGTTCTGCAGCAGCCCGCCCTTGTCCTCGACCTCGGACGACTGCGCCATGATCTCCGGCACGACCTTGTTCATGAAGGGATCGGAGACCTGGATCTCGTCCTTGCCCATCGGCCGGGGGGTGAACTTGTCGATGAATGCCGCCTCCGCCCGGTTGCCCACCTCGTCGACCGCGATCAGCCGGATCTTCGACGGGTCCGAATTGTCATAGGGAAGGGCGAAGAGCGCAAAGCGCTGCTGCTTGTTGGGCGCTCCCGGCATGGGGAAGCCCGGGAACCACCAGCTCCCGGCCTGCACGCCGTCGCGCACCGCCCCCTCCCCGACCTGGTACACGACCAGCTCGGAGCCCCCCTGGGCGGCATAGTGGAAGTTGGAGAGGACCGCCAGCGACGGCGGCGCCAGGCGCACCGGCAGCTTCACCTCGGCCACCGTGTTGGGCGGCCGGCGCAGCCAGGTGCCCTCGCGCTCGGCGCTGACCCGGACCGTGGCTTCGCCCGAACGCAGCCCCTTGACCGTGTCGCGGCCGACGTCCACCGTCATCTCGATCGGCGGGGCCGAGCCGAGGGCCCACGCCGGCTTCGGCTGGTACTCCTTCTCCTGGACCGGCTTGACGTCCGATCCCTGGACCAGCTCGACGCGGACCTTGGTGACCCGTTGCGGGTCCTCGATACGGATCTTGATCGGGGTCCGCCGGCCGATGCCGGGCAGGCCCGGCTCCACCTTCACATTGGGTTCAGCCCCCGTGTAGAAGGTCGCCGCGGCAACTACCGCGACGATCAGGAGGGCCAGGATCATCAGGATGCGCAGGAAACAGCCGGCAGCGGCCTTGTCACGGTCACGTCGAACCATCTACTCCCTTTCTCAGCTGGGGCGGCCGGGCAGCCCCTTGAGGATCTCTCGCTTGTCGTTGTAGGCCGAGCGGGCCTGGACCAGCTCGGAATGCGTGAAGCCCAGCTCGCTGGCGATCTGGCGGATCTGCGTCTCCTCGGCGCCGGAGATCGACTCGTCGGCCGCCGAAACGGCGAACAGGCAGTCGAGCAGCTCCAGGCACTGCTCGCGCGTGGCCACCTCCCGGAGCTCGCGGCTCACCAGGAAGTTCTCCGTGCCGCCGAAGAGGCGGTTCTGGCCCTTGGCGATCTCCACCACGAGCGCCGCCTGGTCCGGAGGCATGTGCCCCAGGGCCTGGACGATCCGCTCCATCTTGAGGGTCTCTTCCTCGCTGACGCTCAGGTCGGCGTTGGCCACCCGGGAGAGGAGGTAGGCGAAGGCCGCCACGTAGCGCGCCCGCTCGGGCTCCATGGCCTCCAGCTCGCGGGCGATCCGGCGCACCGCCTCGACCTCGCTTGGCGGCGTCACTTCGTTTGCGTTCCCCAACAGTCTCTTGAGAATCGACATGAGCGGGATCGTATCCAACCCTGCGGCCAGAGCAAAATTTACAGCCCTAATTGATGCCGGGAAGCGGGAATGGGAGCCGAAAGGCGGTTGTTGCCCTATGTGGAAAGCGCACACCCGGTGGAACGGTCCCGCTCCAGAGTGAGAGGAAGCCTTCCGTCGAAGAATTTACAACGTCGGCTCGCTCTGGAGGTGTGGTGAAGGAATCCCGCTTTCGTCTGGTGTTCGTGGTCCTCCTGGTCTGTCTCGCCGCGGTAGTACACGTGGCGCTCAGTGTTCCAAAAGGAGCGCAGGCCGCTCTCTCTCCCACACTCACCCGGACCTCCCGCCCCTCCGTCCCCACTGGCCTGTACGCCCAGGCCGCCCGAGCCCTGCGCAGTTCTGAATTGCAAGAGGCGCGCCAGCATCTCGACGCGGTAGCCGAGGATCATCCCAAAGAAGCTGACCGCGTCCAGCTCCTGCAGGGCCTGTACGCTGCCGAGGCCGGAGACTCCGGGCTTGCCGAGGAGCTGCTGGCCGAGGCCGCGGGCTCCGACCGCACCCTGGAGGACTGGCGCCTGTTCCTCCTGGCCGAGAGCGCCCTGGAGAACGACCGCCCCGCGGAAGCGTCGGCCGCACTCGAGAAGCTGCTCGCCGGCTCCCCGGGCTCGCCGCTGCGCGCCCAGGCCTACCTTCAGGCGGCCCGGCTTGCCAACGAGGAAGGGGACGAGCGCCGCACGCTTTCCTTGATTGAAGGCGCCCGCCGCGAGGGCGTCACCGGCCTCGCGGCGGTCGAGATGGAGAACCTGGCCTGGGACATCGGCCGCGAGATCGATGACGACCAGGTGAGCCGCGAAGCCGGCCGCCGCCTCCTGACCCGCGCCCCGCTCACCGCCGGTGCCCTGGGCGTGGCCGACACCTTCCGCGCCATGGACGGCGACCTCGACTGGTCGCGCATCCTTTCGAGCGGCGAGGTCAAGCAGCGCGCCCGCTCCTTCCTCTCCGTGGAGCGGCTCTCCGCCGCCCTCGACACCCTGGACAACGTGCCGCAGGCCGAGCGCGACGTGGAGTGGCACCTGCTCCAGGCCCGGGTGCTCACCGAGTCGGGCGATGCCCGCGAGGCGCTCGACGTGCTCTCCTCCGTCTCCGGCGAGACGCAGGAGGACCGCGCCAGCCTGGAATGGGAGCGCACCCTGGCCACCGCCCGGCTCTCCCGGCTGGAAGAGGCGCACCGCCACCTGGCCAACGCCGTCGAATTCGGTGCCAAAGCCGAGCTCTCCGAGGACGCCCTGCGCGACCTCTACGACGACTTCCTCGACGCCGGCCTGACCGCCGCGGCCGTCGACACGCTCAAGCTTCTCCGCCACCTCGATCCAGGCGACACGACCGGCGCGCGCGACCTCTGGGAGCGTGGCTGGACCCTCTACGGCCGCGGCGACTTCACCGGCGCCGTGACCTTCTGGGGAGACCTTGCCGAGATCTATCCCGAGCATGGCGACGCGCAGCGCGGACGCTACTGGCAGGCGCGCGCCCTGGAGCAGATCGGCCGGCCGGGCGAGGCCCGCGTGATCTACACCGAGATGCTCGCCTCCAACGACACGAGCGACTTCTACAACCGCCGGGCCATGGCCCGCCTGGGCGTGCCCCCGGTCTCCTCGGAAATCCAGCTCGCCAAGGCCCTGGCGATCCCGTGGCCGACCGATCCCCTCCTGGAGCGCGCCAAGCTGCTCACCGACCTCGGCCTGGACGACCTGGCCGAGCGCGAGATGGAGCTGGTCGGGGAGCAGGCGAACCACCGCGACCTCCTCGCCCTGCGCGCCATCGTCATGGGCCGGCAGGGCAAGCGCCGCGGCAGCATCGCCCTCCTGCGCGAGGCCTTCCCGGCGCTCGGCGGCCCGCAGCAGTCCGCGGTGCCGGAGGAGATCCTCCGCGCCTACTATCCCCTCGACTACGAGGACACCATCCGCGCCGCCGCGGCCGCGAACGGCCTGCCGGCCTGGCTGGTCGCAGGCGTCATCCGCCAGGAGAGCGCCTTTGACCCGCGGGCCACGAGCCCGGTGGGTGCGCGCGGCCTGATGCAGGTCATGCCGGCCACTGCCAGGGAGATGGCCGGCCGGCTCGGCGTCAGCTACCCCGCGGACGGCCTCTACGACCCTGAGTTCAGCATCGAGCTGGGCGCGGCCTACCTGGCGCAGCTCATCAAGATGTTCGACGGCAACGTCGAGCTGGCCCTCGCGGGCTACAACGGCGGCCCGAACCGCATCCTCCGGATGTGGAACGAGGCCGGCCCCACGCCCGAGCTCGACGACTTCGTCGAGAACATGGACCTTGACGAGTCCCGCGATTACGTCAAGCGCATCCTGGTCCTGGCCGACAGCTACCGCCAGCTCTACCCCGCCGCCGGTTAAAAGAGAGGGCCGTCCGTTGTAAGGACGGCCCTGCTTTCTTTTCGCTCTTACAAGGACCGCAAGGACTCTTTTCCCGTCCTTGTTGTCCTTGCGGTCCTTGTCGTCCTTCGGTGAGGTCCGGAACTTGCAGACATCCGGCGCAGCGGCCCCATCGATATGGATAGTTTGTCAGCATCAACGAGCCAGATCCTCGCCGAAGCCACCCGCATCGAGCAGGTGCTCGCCAACCTCCTCCACAACGCCGAGGCCATGGCATCGAGCCCGAGCTGCTGCCGCGCATCTTCGACCTCTTCGTTCAAGGCAGCGAGTTCGTGGTGCGGCTGCCGCGCTGCACCGGTCGGAACGCGGAGCCAGCCGGACGGGTTGAGGAAATGCTCAGAAGAGGCGCGAGAGCACAATATCAGGCATCCAGGTTGCATAAATCAACGAGCCCTGGAGACATGACAAAGGACAAGGAGAGAGACGATGAACTTGTACGTAGGTAACCTCCCTTATCGGATGACCGAAGACGCGCTGCGGCAGGAGTTCGAGCAGTACGGCGAAGTCGCCTCCTGCACCATCATCATGGATAAGGCCACGGGCCAGTCCAAGGGCTTCGGCTTTCTGGAGATGCCGTCCCCCGAGGAGGCACAGGCGGCCATCACGGGTTTGAACGGCCGGGAGGTGCAGGGCCGCAGGCTGAACGTGAACGAAGCCCGTCCGCGTGAGAACGGCGGCGGTGGCGGCGGCTTCCGCAGCGCCGGTGCCGGTCCCGGCGGTGGCGGCGGCCGCGGCGGTGCTCGCCCGCGCGACAACGACCGCTGGTAGACGGAACCCCGCCCCCAGCCCCATCCCTGAAACGCCGGCTGGAGCTTCTCCGGCCGGCTTTTGGCATATCCGGGGATCTCCCTCGCCCTGCCAGTCCCCTTCCCTTCGTACCAGATGCCGGTCCACAGGGACGAGACGCTCGTACGCACGTACGAGTCGCTGGTACGGCTGTACGAGTCAGCAGTACACGCGGGGGAGTCGCTCGTACAGCCGGACGAGTGCCTGGTACGGTTGGGAGAGAGGCTCGTACGCACGTACGAGTGGCTGGTTCGGCTGTACGAGTCAGCGGTACACGAGGGGGAGCCGCTCGGACGGCCGGGGGAGTGCCTGGTACGGCCGGGGGAGAGGCTCGTACGCACGTACGAGTGGCTGGTACGGCTGTACGAGTCAGCGGTACACGAGGGGGAGTCGCTCGGACGGCCGGGGGAGTGCCTGGTACGGCCGGGGGAGAGGCTCGTACGCACGTACGAGTGGCTGGTACGGCTGTACGAGTCAGCGGTACACGAGGGGGAGTCGCTCGGACGGCCGGGGGAATGCCTGGTACGGCCGGGGGGATCGCTCGTACCGGCGTCCGAGAGGCTCGTCCACGCGGGAGGACTACTCGCCCTGGTCCGGATTTCGCACATCACCATCGTGATGTTCCGCCGTTTCGTCTGTCTGACTGCTCTTACGCTGCTCGCCTGCTCCCCCCCCGAGAGCCTGTCGTCCACAGTGGCCGCTCCTGTAGTGGAGGAAACCCGTCCGGCTCCCGCTCCCCGCGTCCCGCTGACCGTTCGGGAGACCGCCGGCATAGCCCGGGCTGAAGAGGTCCTCGGCACGGGCATCCCGCTCCCCCGTTCGCTCGGCGTACGGGCCACACGGTGGCTCGCCGTGGTCGATCCCTCCGGCAAACCGGTGCCCGCCGACTTCCGCCTCCTCTCCCGTTGGAATGCAGCCTTGGAAGACGTCAAGGCGCCGATCCAGTGGGTCCTGGTGAGCTTCCCTGCGACCGTGGGCGCGCAGCAGAGCGCGGTCTACTCGCTGGTGGTCGACGGCACCGTCGCCAATCCTCCGCCGCCAACGCCGCTCAGGCTCACCCAGAAGGGAGACCGGATCATCGTGGACACCGGCGCCGCGGTCTTCGCCCTTGACGGCGGGAAGCTGTTCGACGAGGTCCGCAACCGAGATGCCGCATTGATCACTGGGAGCGAGATGTCCCTCGCGACACAAGAGAAAGCCTCGCGGCATTCCGAGGTGCGTAAGGTCCGGATCGAGCACTCCGGACCGCTCTCGGCCGTAGTCGTGGTGGAGGGCGCCTACGACCTCCCTCCCGTGGGCAAGGGCGGGCTCGGCTCGCTGCGGCGTTACGCCTTCACCGCCGGCTCCCCCACCGCGATCGTCCGCCAGATGGTCGCCTGGGAGGGAAACCTCGCCTGCAACGGCTGCCTGACCGCCAAGGACGGCACGCTCAACGGCCTCCGGATCGAACGGGTGCGCGATACGCTCGATCTCTCTCTGGGGGATGGAGCCCGGACGGCTACCGTCATCGGCGACTTCGAGGCCGCCGCCATCACCGGACCAGGCCCGGCCTGGGTCCGGCAGGTGCAGCGGGCCGACCGGCACGCCCGTCTCCGCTTCGAAGCCGCCGCGGGCGCCAAGAAAGCCGAGGGGGACAAGGCCGACGGCGGCATGCTCGCGGTCTCGGGCCCTGCCGGCACGGTGGCCGTCGCCCTGAACCACCTCCACCGCTACGAGCCGCAGGCGCTCCGCTTTCTGGAGGACGGCCGCCTCGCCCTGGACCTCGCGGACGGGCCCGCGTGGCTCGCCCATCACCAGGGGATGTTCGCCACCTTCGCAGTATCTGCCCTGCCTCCCACACCGGCCCGGGCTGACCTCGACCGGCTGGTCTGGGCGCCGCTCAACCGGCCGCTGCGCGCCTGGCCCGATGCGGCCTGGTTCGCTCAGTCCGATGCGGTAGGCGAAATCCCGGTGGGGCCATTGCCCAAGAGGCTCGCCGGCTACGACAAGCTCGTGCGCGGTGTGCTGGAACACACGGTCGAGCAGGTCGACGTCCAGGGGACTGCCGGCCTCATGACCTACGGCGTCTTCCCCCGCTACTGGGGGAGCAAGGACGACGCCGACCTCCGCTGCAAGAAAGATCCGACCCCGGAGACCTGGGACAACACCTTCTGGTGCGGGGCCTGGACCGACTACCACAACACGCTCTCGACCGTCCCGATCTGGGCCATGCGCACCGGCGAGGTGGAATGGCTCGACGAGCTCGCCGCGCCCGGCGCGCTCCGCACCCTCCATACACAGATCATGCAGTGCGCCCCCGGCGACTCGTGGTTCTACTGCGGGCAGTCGCCCGCCGGCTACGGCGGCTACCGGGCCGACTTCAACAGCTCCCACGCCTACTTCGACAACCTTTTCCTCCATTATTGGCTCACCGGCGATTCGACTGTCGTGGAGACCCTCCGCCGCGGCGGCGAGAACATGCGCCGGCACATGTGCGGCAAGCCGCCCTGTGGAGCGGGAGACCCTCCGGACAAGGCGGGCTTCACCGGCCGCGTCGCGGGCCAGTGGCTGGCCGCCCTCCGCTTCCTCGGTCTGGCGAGCGGAGACCCGGCGTTCCTCGAGGACTGGCGGACGGGCCTGGCGCGGGCGGTCACGCATCAGTACGTGGAGGTCGAGCGCGGTGGCAAGCGCTACGGCTTCTCCGGCAAAGGACCGATTGAGAAAGGAGCCGAGGGCGGCACCTTCCGCGCCGGTCCGATGTGGCTGACCGGCATGTACGACGCCGAGGGGCTCTACCGGCTGATGCGGGACACGGAGGACGCTCCGATCGGCGACCCGCCGGTCAAGCCCAGCCAGGTGCTGGCGGCGCTGGCGCGCTCCATCGTGGCTTTCGAGGCCCCTGAGTGGCCCCGGCACCTGGACGTCGCATTCCGCGGCGCCCACCGGGGAGGCCAGCTGGCCGAGGTCAGGCCGGAGGACCGGCCCCTCTATGGCCCTGAGAGGGCGGCGCAGGTGGCGCTGCTGGTGCGCGCCGGCCAGATCACCGGGGACCGGGAGCTGCTCGAAGCCGGCAGGAAGATGGTCGAGATCACCCTGGCCGCCTCGAACAAGGACCGCGCCCCTCTCGGCAAGCTCCAGGGCCAGTACCTCACCCGCCTCCACGCGGCCGTGGCCCGGCTGGCGAACGGCCCGCCGGCCTGAGTCCCGGCAAATTTCTTGCACACTCGCGCGGACACCATGGCCGACCTCCCTACGCCCGCGGCTAGCCTGACCGCCTCGGTCACGCCCGCCCGTTCCACTGCCCCGAGCGACCGCCAGCTCCGGCGGGGAGGCGCGCTCTTCGGCTTCAACCAGGTTCTGGGCCTGGGCCTGGGCTTCGCCGGCAGCATGTTCCTGGTGCGGATCGCGACGCCCGGGGAGGTCGCCTCCTACCTGCTGCTGCTGCAGGCGATCATGGCGGTGGGGATGGTGTTGCAACTCGGGCTTGGGCCCGCGGCCCTGCGCTTCACGCCGATGAGCCGCGGGGAGGGAGGCGGGGCGTCGACCGCCCTGCTGCGGCGGCGGCTGTTCGGCCTCCAGGTCGCCATCTGGGCCCTGGTCGTACCACCCTTCGCCCTGGCGTGGCCCTGGATCGCCCGCCGCCTGGATGCGCCCGAGCTGGCTTCGGCCTCTCTCTTCGTCGTGGGCGCCGCGGTGCTCGCCTCTTTCGGGCACCTGGTGCACCACTACCTGCGCGCCTTCCGCATGTACTCCGTGGTGGCGGTGCTCAGCAATCCCGTGCCCCGCTGCCTGATCCTGGGCGGCTACCTGGCGCTCTGGGCGCTCGGGGTGCGCGACGTGCCCTGGGAGTTCCTGATCTCCATCTTCGTGCTGTCGCAGCTCGCCACCGCCCTGGGGTTCGCTCTCGCCCTGAGGGCGACCTCGGAGGGTGAGGCGTCGGAGGCGCGCACGGCGAACCCGCCGCCCGGCATCCGGTTGATCCTCGGGGCGACGACCGCGCTCGGCCTGCGCAGCGCGGCGCTGGTCGTGCTCGTCTCGTCGGACCTCTGGATCCTGTCGTGGGCGCGCTCGCACGAGGAGGTGGCCATGTACGGCGTGGCCGCGCGCGTGCTGCAGGTGATCTCGACCATTCCGGCCATGGCCAACTTCATCGTCCCGCAGGAGTTCTCGATGCTCCACGCCGACGGCCGGAAGGACGAGATGGAGCGCCTGGCCCGCACCGCCGCGACCTCGGTGGCGATGATCTCGCTTCTGGCGCTGCTCGGCATGCTCGTGCTCGGACGGCCGCTGATCCATTTCGCCTTCGGAGACACCTATCTCCCGAGTTGGAGCATCCTGATGATCCTGGCGGTCGGGAGCTTCTGGGACACCGCCTGCGGCTCCGCGGGCTTCGTGCTGCAGATGAGCGGGCATCACAACCGGTTGCTGGCTCTGAGCGTAGCCGCGGCGGCCTTCAACATCGCCCTCAGCGCGCTCCTCGCTCCGGCCTGGGGCGGACACGGCGTCGCGTTCGCCACCGCGGTCACGCTCATCGGGATCAACATGGGAATGGTCTGGTCGGCGCGCAAGCTAGTGGGCGTGCGCACCTTCGTCTACCTCGAACCCGCCAGATGGCGGCAGGTCTTCAGGATGCTGATCGGAGCGGAAAAATGAGCGCGGCCCTCTGGGTGGTCGGAGGGGAGCAGAAGCGGAACCTCGAGGAGAACGAGTGGCACCGCTTCAAAGCGGGCGTGGTGGTGCGGATCGAAGGGGACAAGTTGGCGCGCGTGTTGGAGTACCAGTCGCCGCCCGAGCACTGCCCGGACGACCGGCCTTCGCACCTGTTCAAGGCGGCGACCGTCGAGGGGGAGACGATCTGGCTCTGCACCCAGACCGAGGTGCTGGAGTGCAGCTTCCCCGGCTTCGAGATCCGCCGGGTGATCTCCCTCCCCTGCTTCAACGACCTCCATCACGTGACCCCGGGCCCGAACGGCAACCTCTTCGTGGCAGTGACCGGGCTCGACGCCGTGGCCGAGGTCACCCGCGAGGGCAGGCTCGTGCAGTTGAAGGACGTGCAAGGCGGCGACGTCTGGAGCCGGTTCGACCGCAACGTCGACTACCGCAAGGTCCCCACGACCAAGCCCCACCGCTCGCACCCCAACTACGTCTTCTTCCTGGACGGGCAACCCTGGGTCACCCGTTTCGAGCAGCGCGACGCGGTGGCCGTCGATCCGTCCCGCAACGGGCACCGGGGCCCCTTCTCCGTCGGCATCCAGGGCATCCACGACGGCCATGTCGCCGGGGGGAGGCTGGCCTTCACCTCGGTCGATGGCCACGTGGTCACCTTCGATACGGAGACCGGCGAGAGGCGCGACCTGGACCTCAATGAGCTGTTGGAGCCCGGCGACGACCGGCCCCTGGGCTGGTGCCGCGGCTTGCTGACCGCCGAAAACGGCCGCCAGGCCTGGGTGGGCTTCAGCCGGATCCGGCAGACCAGGCTGCGCAAGAACCTGAGCTGGATCCGCAACGGCTTCCGTGAGCGGCTCCCGACCCGCATCGCCCTCTACGACCTGGAGCGCCCTGCCTGGCTGCGGGAGATCAACCTCGAGCCGGCGGGCCTCAATGCCGTGTTCAGCATCCACGGAGCCTCCCCATGACACGCGGCGAGCGCCTGGCCCTCGCCGGCATCCTCCTGCTCGCAGCGGGCATCCGACTGTGGGGGCTGTTCCACGACCTCCCCTTCTCCTACTTCGGCGACGAGCTCCATTTCATGAAGAGGTCGATGTCCCTGGGCACGGGAGACCTGAACCCGCACTGGTTCCACAAGCCGGGGCTGTTCATGTACCTCTGGCTGCTCGTCTACGGCCTCTATTTCCTGGCCGGGATGGCGGTAGGGCGGTTCGAATCCACGGCGGAGTTCGGAGCCCACTTCCTGACCTCGCAGGGACCGTTCCTGCTCCTGGGCCGGCTGGTCGTGTTCGCCTGCGGCGTGGCCACGGTCTGGATCGTGTACCGCATCGGCAGGCGCGTATTCGAAAACCAGCGTGATAGCGAGCGGGCAGGCCTGGCCGCGGCCCTCGTGGCGGCGGTGGCCGCACCCATGGTCGCCTCCTCCCAGCACATGAAGACCGACGTGCCTGGCGGCATGATGATCGCGCTGTCGGTCCTGGTTTATCTCCGCACACGCGACGACCTGCGCTGGCGCCCCCTGATCCTAGCCGCGCTGCTCGCGGGCGCCGCCATGGGGACGCACTACTACGGCATCGTGCTCGTCCCGGCGTACGTGGCGATGGAGCTCCGGAACGGCCTGAGCCGTCGATTGCCCTGGAGGACGGTCCTCCTGCGCGGTGCGCTGGTGCCGGCTCTGTTCGTGGCGGGGTTCTTCATCACCTCGCCGTACAACTTCCTCGATCCCACCTGGCCGCGGCAGAACTTCGCGCACCTCAAGAGCACCTTCTTCCCCGAACCGGAGCAGGTCCTCTTCGAGGCCGACAGCAAGACCGCGTACAAGCCCGGCAGCTCGGAAGCCCTGGGAGGAGCCACGCTGGACTTCTTCCAGGTCCTGGCCTCGCAGAAAGGGATGAGCCTGCCGCTCACGGTGCTCGCGCTGCTCGGTCTGGGCGCGGCACTCGCGCGGCGTGAGACCCGCTGGTACGCCGTGCTCGTGAGCATCCCGCTCCTGGCCTACTTCGCGGCGGCGATCACGGTTGCGGCCTACCACGTGCAGCCGCGGCACCTGAACGCGATGTACCCGCTGCTCGCGACACTGGTCTGGCCCGGCGCACTACTGCTCGGACGCCGGAAAGGCATCGCCCTCGTACTCCTCGCCCTGGCCTGCATCCCGACCCTGGTCGAGGCCTCCACCCGCAACCTGGAGATCAACCGCCAGGACAGCCGGCTGGTCTCCTACCGCTGGATCGTCGAGAACCTGCCGAAGGACGAGCTCACCCTGCTCGACGACTACGGTCCGCTCCTCCAGCCGGACGTGCGCTCCGTGGCGAGGCAACAGGCGCTGCTCAAGACCATCCCGAAGGGACCGTTCACGCAGCACCAGGGCAAGAGGCTGCAGCTCCTGCAACGCTACCCGGCCGAGGAGGGGCTGAACATCGTCGAGCTGGGCCATCCCTGGTGGCTGCAGCGCGAGAAACCGGACGCCGAGCTGCGGAGCAATCCTGTCGACCTCGACATGGGAAACCCGCTGTTCACCAGGCTGCCGAAGACGGTCGGCGAATACCGCGCCGAGGGGATCCGCTTCGTGGTCACCAACAGTGAGGCGCGGAGCAAGTACTTCGGAAACAGGGCTAAATGGGGGGAGGGCTTCCCCTCCTTCATCCGCTTCTACCGCGGCCTGGAGGGCGAGCGGCTGTTGCGCACCTTCGACCCCGCGGACTGGGGAGGCAAAGGGCCGGTGATCTCGATCTACGATCTCAGGGAGAGAGAATGATCAAGAACGGCGACGGCTTCGCCTTCATCGTCGGGCATCGCAAGAGCGGCAGCACCTGGCTCCTCAACCTGATGAGCCTGCACCCGGACATCCGGGGACTGATGGAGACCAATCTGTTCCACATCGGCTGGAACGAGCCGGACCCGGTGCGGCGCACCAACCGCCTCTTCTCCCAGACTCCCTGGAGCGAAGGCGGGACGAAGGCGCTCCTCAAGCACCACCTGCTGAACCTGGCCGCGCCCGTCCTGAAGCACACGAAGCCCGCGCTGTCGCTCAAAAAGGAAGAGCGGCCCTCCACCCTGCCGGACCTGGGGCTTTTCGAGCAGGCCTCTCTGCGCCGAGAGCTGCGCCGCATGGCACCGCCCGAGGAGTACGTCCACCGTTTCTTCCACTTCCTGAAAGACCGGCTGCAGCCGCGGAGCTACCTGCTGGAAAAGTCGCCGCGCAACGTCCAGAGGGTGGAGAGGATCCGGGAGATCTTTCCCAAGTCGAAGCTGATCGTGATCTACCGCGACGGCCGGGACGTGGTGACCTCGGACAAGTTCTTCACCCGCGACTACGGCGGCAAGCCTTTCGACTTCAGGGAGGCAACGCTGGATTGGCGGCAGGACATGGAGGCACATCTGAAGCACACCGACCGGGTCTTCACCTGCGCCTACGAGAAGCTGCTAGAGGACGGCACCACGGTGGCGAGGGAACTCTTCCAGTTCCTTGGCCTCCCCCATGAGGACCGCCTGATCCAGGACATGCTGGAGCGCTCCTCCTTCCGCTTCTACGCTGGCCGCGAGGCCGGCCAGGAGGACCGCAAGCGCTTCTACCGCAAGGGGATCGCCGGCGACTGGAAGAATCACTTCGGCGACGAGGAAAAGCGGATCTTCAAAGAAGCCGCCGGCGACATGCTGGTCCAGCTCGGCTACGAAAAAGACCTTAGTTGGTAATCATTTCAGAGGGCAGCCGGCCGCGTTCCAAGCCTGCAGCTCGGCGGCGAACGCGCGCATCGCCGTCTCGTCGCCGCTCTTCATGACCTCCCCCACCCGGGTGAGGACCTGCGTCCGGGTCATCGGGTACTCGACCTTGAAGTGGGCGCTGTTGAGCATTGCCGCGCCCCCCTCCCTGGCCAGCGCCTTGACCGCGCCGAGGAGCCCTGCCTGGTCCGGGAACACGAAGGCCTCGCGCAGCGTCGTCTCTGCGATATCCCCGTATGCCGTCGTCGGCTGGAAGATGAACTTCAGCTTCTGGCTCGGAGGCAGCCCTGGATACTTCCACTGATCCTGGTCGCGGTGCCAGTACGCAGGCGTACAGCCGGTGGGAACCGGCAGGGGCAACCACATGGCGGCCATCACCCAGAGCATCGAGTCCGGGTTCTTCCCCCATGGCTCGGAGACGAGCCGGACGGTGGTGGCCAGGTTGCCCAGCGGCACCTGAACCGGAAAGCGGTCTGCGTCCCAACTCGCTCCCGCCGAGCCGTCGACCTTGTTGAGGAGCTTGGGATGGGTGGGACTGACGTCGATGCGGTCGGGACCCTTGCTGCCGTCATCCCCCACGAAGATCACCAGCGCACCTGTGCGGCCGGACCGGGCCGCGCCATGGTTGAAAGTGATCGCCTCGGTGATGCGCGTAGGCCCCGGTGTCCGGTCCTCTCCATACGCGAAGTCCAAGCCGTGGTAAACGATCACCCGGGCGGCGGGGAGCCCGGGACCGCGGGTCACCACGAGCAGCCCGGCGCCGTCCAGATCGGTCAGGTTGCTGCCCGGATCTCCATCGGTGAGCGTAAAGGACAGTTTGCCCATCCCCTTGGCAATCACCGTGTCGGTCACATCCGCCATGTAGGCGATGTTGAGGACCTGCCCGTGGCTGGTGTCCGGCTGGAGCTCCGTGCCAAGGACCGTACCGGTCAAAGGAACCCCGTCGAGCTGAATCAACTGGTCGCGGTAGGGCGGCTCCGCGGGGATCCCGCAGACCCCTGTCTCCGCATCCGGCGAGCATGGATGGTCGCGGCCAGCCCAATAGAGCAAAGCAAGCTCGACGGGCGCTGGGATGTCCACGGCGATTTTGCGCGGCTCCTTCTTCCAGCCCTGCAGCCCCACCCCTGCCTGCACCAGCGAAAGTCCTGGGCCTTCCAGGTCGTAGGCCAGAGACAGCGGTGTCGCGTGCAGAGTGGGCGTTCCAGCTCCGTAGGCCAACAACAAGAGGCATGTCAAATAACGCATAGTTCCCTCCAACAACTCTACGAGAGAGCGGAGGCAAGATTCATGCCTTACGGAAAAACGAAACAGCCGCCGGGGTTCCCGGCGGCTGTTCAGTAGCTCGAACAGGAGCGAGGGTTACTTGCGGATGTAGAGCACCCAGTCGCCGCTGGCAGGCGCCGTGAAGTTGCGCGCCACGCCGCCGCTGACCGTGGTAGGCGCCTTGAAAACGCCGGTTCGCGGGTCATACCACTGCACCGTCAGGGTGCCGGTGGCCTTGGTCAGATCGATGCTGGCCGTCCCGCCGTTATAGAGGTAGAACACGTAAGCGCTGCCGGCCTGGGCAAGCCCGTAGGCCGCGCCAGACCTGACCAGCGAATCCGCCGGGTCCATGAGGTGCCAGTTGGGAACCTGCTTGGTGAACGTCACCAGGTGCTTCAGGTAGGAACCGGTACCCACGCCGGCCGCGCCGCCGGTGAACGCTCCCCAGGCGCGCTGGCGGTGGACGGTATCCTCCTGGCCAAGCCCGTGCTCCTCCTGGATGATGGGCTTGGCCGCCATGAGCCGGTGGTCGAGCGTGCTCTTGTGAACCGTCTGATGGCTCACCGAGTTACCCGCCTGGATGTCCATGTAGTCGGCCCAGGAAGCGGTCGGGAAGGAGAACTTCCCCTGCGTGCCGTGCACGGTCGCGAGGCGCGCCCAGGGGTTGTTCGCGTGCAGGTAATTCGTGTGGTTGGCGACCTCGGTGGCCGACCAGCCCTCCTGCCACTCCAGGGCAATCACGAACATCGTGTTGACGTAGGCCGACTGCCGGGCCATCGCATACTTGACCAGCCGCTGGCGGTCGGCATCCGGCAGATCACCGAAGCCGGAGTCGTCAGCGAAGAACCACATGTGGGCGACCACGCCCGCGTCCCGCATCTTGACCACCCACTGGTCGTATGTCCGCCAGCGGGCCAGATCGAACCGGGTCTTGTTGTTGGACGTGGCCGTGCCGACCCAGGGGGTGGTGGAGACGCTGCTGTAATCCCCCTTGTTGGCATAGTAGACGTTGATTTTGTTGAGGCTCATCCCCAGATGCCTGGAGAGCATCGCCTGGCGGTTCGATTCCGTCAGCTTCTCCGAAAACATCGTGTGGCTGAACTTGAGCGGGCTTGAAGCGGCGGAATCAAGGAACTTGCCGGTAAGGAAGACGGGGACGCCCTCCTGATACATCAGCGTGCGCGGACGCGCGGGGTTCTCCACCACCGGACCCCGGCCGAAGACGCCGGTAAGCTTACCGGAGACCGCTACCGTGCCGGAGAGGGCGTTCAGGCCAGGCACGTTGCTGCTGGTCGTCCAGCGCCAGGTGCCGATCTCGTCCGTGTAGATGCGGACCTTCCAGACATTGCCGATGGCGCCGCCCGCGCCGTTGCCGTCGAAGAATCCAGGAACCGTGTACTTGCGTCCCGAGGGCGCGGTGACCGCGGCGGTGAAGTTGTAATCGAAAGGGTTTGGGGAGCCGGAGCTCGCGTTGTAGGAAGCGGCGGAGGTCAGAGCGACCTCGGCGGTTCCGTAGCAGGGGACGGCGGCGACTTGGGCCGCGCTCGCGAGGGCGAGAACCCCCACCAGGAAGACCGTCGAAAGAACTCTCTTGGCCATGCGTCGTGATCCTCTACGATAGCGCTGGCGCGCGGATTGACGAAACCCCGAAGCAAGCACACCCGCTTACATCTAAGGCCGGCCGCACCGTAACATTCGAAAGTCGGCCTGTGCAAGGAAATTTCTGCAATCTATACAGATTCGTCGATTTCCTCGTGTCTCGCTTAACAACAGCGGGATGCCGGCCGAATTCCGGACGTTCTTACAATAGACCCTCCTGCCGATACCATTCGGCGGTCCTCCGCAGCCCTTCGTCGATGCCGACGCGGGGCTGATAGCCCAGATCCCTCCTGGCCTTATCGATCCGGAACGCCCGGTTCTGGCGGTACCAGTCGACCCGGCGCGGGAAGATGGGCGGATTGATGCCGAACGGCTTGCACGCCTTCTCGACGATGTGACCGACCACGACCACCGGCCACACCGGGTAATGCGGAACCTTGACGTCGACCCCGAGCGCCTTTCCCACACGGCGCACCAGGTCTTCGATCTCGATGTACTGCTCGTCGGCGATGAGGTAGGCCTCGCCGTCGCCCTTGCCATCCTCCATCGCCAGGATGAAGGCATCGATGAGGTTGTCGATGTAGAGGGGGTGATAGAGGGTCCTGCCATTGCCGAACATCGGGAAGGTGCCTCCGGCGACGCGCTTGAAGATCAGGTAGAAGCGCTCGGGGTCGCCCGGTCCATAGATGGCGGCGGGACGGAGGGTGGTGGTGCTGAGGCCGCGCTCGAAGAACTCGCGGGCCAGGGGCTCGGCCTCCCACTTGGTGCGCTGATAGTAGTCCGCGGGCCGGATCGGAGCGTCCTCGCCGGCCGGCGGATGGTCGACGTTCCCATGCACGCCGCAGGTGCTGCAGTAGATGACCTTGCGCACGCCCGCGTCGAGCGCCGCCTGAAGCACGTTGCGGGTGCCCTCGACGTTGACCTCGTAGTAGTGCCGCTCGGGTACGTCCATCTCGCGGAACGCGGCGGCCACGTGATGAACCACCTCGGCCCCCTCGACCGCCCGGCGGACGACGTCCATGTCGGTAACGCTGCCCAGGATGACCTCGGCGCCCCACTCGCGGATCTCCTGCGTCTTCAACCCTTCCTTATAGTCCAGGGCCACGACCTGGTGGCCCATCTGGATCAGGCGGTGGACCAGGGCCTTGCCGGTGAACCCGGTACCACCCGTAACCAGGACCTTCATTCCTTCTCCCTCTCCTCTCGTTCCATGCGCAGCACGATGGGCGATCCCAGCCAGCGCGTCAGGCCCAGCGCAGAGCTCACCCGCTCGCTCAACCGCGAGAACCGGCCGCTCTTCAGCGTCCGGTGCACCACCATCGGCAGAAAGAACTGGCGGCGCTCGGCCGGACGTCCGAAACCGTGGCGGGCCGCCTCGGCGGCGACCTCGCCCGGCTTGAAGATGTGAAAAGTACGCGTGTTCCCCTCGATGGCCTTCTTCCAGGGGAAGAGCGGCCCGTAGAGCTGGTTGAAGCTGCGGGAATCCGAGAAGTCCAGGATTACCGCGTGGGATGCCACCCGGCAGAGCTCGGCGACCAGCTCATGCCAGCGCTCGACGTGGGCCAGCAGCCGCAGTGAAACCACTACGTCGAAGCTCCGGTCCGGGTAAGGCAGGTCCAGCAGGTCGCAGGCGCGGAACTCGAACGATCCCGGCGGCAGGGCGCGATCCAGCCGCTCCCGGCAAACCTCCTCGCTGCCCACCACCGTCACCCGGAAGCCGCGCTCTACCAGGGCCGGTGCGATTTGGGCATGGCCGCCGCCCACGTCGAGCACCTTCGCTCCGGGCCAGGGCGCCAGAAGGTCGAGCACAGCCGCGCTCTGGATCTCGAGAAAATACCGGCCGACCTCGCCGCTGAAGCGGCGCGCGTACCCCTCGGAGGAGGTCTCGACATCTGGAGTCTCTTGGATCGGAAGGCTCATGACAGCCGTGATCACCGACTCCCCCTACCCGCCGCACGCAATTCAGGCCGCCCCCGCCCCGCCGACCAGCCCAACGAAGTGCACAGCCGCGCAGCCACCGTCCCCTCGGGATAGATGCCCCAGTCGGCACGCCTGAGCAGCAGATCCTCGAGATGCACCACGGACTGCCGCTCGACGATTCCCCGCATGTGGTCACGGGCGGCCTCCCGGTCACGAGCGGCCAGATTCAGGAAGTCGTCGAGCGCGAGCGGCGGGTCCGCCTCCGGGCGGCCGATCCAACCCGGCGCCGGCAGGTGCTCGAAGAGCCGCCTGAGCGTCGTCTCCGCAACCGCCCGCGCCGTGGTCAGCTTCACTCCCGAAACGCTGAAGAGCCCTTGCGGTCCCCCTTTGCCCCCATGATCATGGATGACCGGGCGCCCGGCCGGTACGGTCGAGCCTTCAGCCTCCGCCGGCAGCCAGCCATGGCAGACCCGCATGACGTCGGAGGCACGCACGTCCCAGCCGGGCACGGCTGCGTTAAGGGCGGCCAGGAAATCCTCGATGGAAGCCTCGTCCGGGGGCGCTCCCGGGCCTGAGCCGCCTGGCGAAGCGGCGTAGGACGTACCGGCAAGCACCCGTCCCTTCCAGGGAAGCAGGAACCAGGTCTGAGCCTTCTTCCCCCGCCCCGCCACCGACACAGCCATGGAAGCCGGTGGCTCGCGGTCCAGGAGGATGTTGAACGCGAGCAGCGGGCGGAACAGCTCCGGCAGGTCACGGTCGAACCGGCCCGCGAGCTCGCGGCTCCAGGGGCCGGCGCAGTTCACCACGATACGGCCACGCAGCTCCAGGCTCTCTCCTGTCTCCCGATCCACGGCTTGGATCCCGGTAATCCGGCCCGCGTCCATGCTGATGCCGACAGCCTCGGTGTAGTTGAGCGTCTGCGCTCCACACCGGTGCGCCCAGCGGAGAACCTCGACGAGGACCCGATGGGAGTCGGGCATGACGGCGTCATACCAGAGCGCCCCTCCCAGAAGGCCCGCCTGGTCTACCGCCGGAAACAGCCGGACGGCCTCCGCGGCATCGACGACCCGCCCCTCGTCGCGCCGTGAGAGCGCCTTGTCGAGGGCGAGCGCCAGATGGAATGCGGCCGGCCGCCGGAGCCACCCGCCGCGCGGAGGATCGTACAGGGGCATCAAGCAAGGGAGCGGCTCGACGAGGTCCGGAAAGTGCTGCAGGAACCAATGGCGCTCCGCGACCGACTCGCGATACCGGGAGAGGTCCAGGCTCTGGAGATAGCGCAGGCCACCGTGGACGATCCGCAGGCTGTTCCAAGAGGTAGCCCCCCCGAAGTCATCGCGCTCCACGAGCAACACCGAGAGCCCCCGGCGCGCCGCCTCCAGGGTCAGCATGGCCCCGTAGAACCCGCCACCGACGACGAGCAGGTCGTAGGAAGCCGCGGCGGCGCCGCGTGGGTCGCGAGCGAGAGATACGGTCATGCGCTCACCTGCCGCAGTTGCAGGCTGGCCTGATCCCGCAGGAACCTGGGGAGAGTCTCCCCTCTCCCATAGGTACGCGGTTGCTCGCGCAGGGCTCGGACCCGCCGCAGCAGATCCTTGGCCGGCCGGAGCGGGTCTAGAGCCCCCTCCAGGACGAACCCGAACGAGCCGGCCCGGCCGGCATGATTCGGAAATGGCAGCGGGTCACTCCCTGGGAGCACGAGAATTCCGCGCTCCCCCGCCTCGCGCAGGAGCCGAGGCACACCAGCGAGTTGGAGCCGGTTGGAATTGTCCCCCAGGTAAAGCTCGCCTCCCGGCCGGGCGAGCGTCGCCGCCACGAGCGCGCCTCGCCGGCCCAACCATTTGCCGAACCCCCAGGGAAGGACGGGCAACGCGCCGCTGTCACGCACCCGGCGCAGCGTCTCGTTCAGAGGAAGCCCGTCGGGAATGTCCGCATCCCTCCCGAGAGCCAGCACCTCGATCCGCTCGTAGACCACGATCTGCCGGCCGGCCACGATGATCAGGCTCTCCCCGGTGCTCCGGCGCGCGACGAGAGAATCCTCCTCCTCACCAGAAGCCAGCGTCCATGCGCCCATCATCCCCCGGGCATCGCGGAACCAATGACTCCCTGCCATCTCGGTGAGGAGCAGGCATCCGGTCGCGGTCAGACCCAGGCCTTCGGCAGTCCTGTGGAAGTTTTCCAGCGCTCCATCAAAAAAGGATTCCACTGGGAAACAGGGATGGATGTGGACGTGGGCGTCCACCAATGCGCAAGCCTTGAATCGCGGAGCGTCTCCCATCGCCATACCCTGGAATCGATGCAGATAGCAATTTCCATGCCCCTCGGTTTGATAGAGTCGAGCCCTTCCAGGAGGAACGAGATGCTGGAGACCTTCACCCCTGGCTCTTTCACGGAGCACGTCGGCAGCCGCTTCCATCTTCAGGTCGAGGGGCAGGATCCCTTGGAGCTGGAGCTGTTCGAGATCTCACGCTATGAAGAGAACCCGGACTTCATGGCAAGAAAAGAGCCCTTCTCCCTGCTTTTCCTGGGTCCCGTCCGTCCGGTATTACCCCAGGCCATCTATCCGTTGGAGCATCCGGCGCTTGGCAGGATGGAGATCTTCCTGGTCCCGATCGGGCCCGATCCGCGGGGGAAACAGCCTGGAATGCGTTACGAGGCGGCCTTTAATTGATCCCGTTCCCCCTCTCCCCGGCCCTCTCCCCCGTGGCGGGGGAGAGGGAGAAAAAGGCTACGGAGCGGGCTTCCACTCCATGAGGTCGTAAGGACCGCGGTCCTCAATGGGCTTGAATCCGAGCCGCAGATAGAGGCGCATGGCGGGGTTGTACTTCTCGACATGGATCGTCAGCGGCTTTCCGGCCGTTTCCGCCTCGGCCATCAGCTCGCGCAGTAGCGCCGAGCCAATCCCCTTGCCCCGGAGCTCTGGAATCAGGGAGATATCGACGAGGCGGATCTCGGACGCGCGCCGGTGAACATAGAGCCGTCCAACCGGATCGTCATCCATGAGGACGAGATCGAACTGGGCGTCACCGTAATGCTCCTGATACCAGGCATGCTGGGCTTGGAACTGCATCTGGACGAACCAGTCCTTCTGCTCGTCGCTCCAGTCCGTGATCATGGCCATCTCATCCGCCCGCGTGGTGGCGTAAAGGCGGAGGAGGAATTCCAGATCCTCCTCCCGGATGGGCCTCAGGCTGACTGCACTCACTCCGCGGGCTCGGGCTCCATGGAGAGCAAGACCGAGACGAAGCTGGCCGGCGTGTCCGGCCCCAGGGCCCGCAGGGCCACATTGCTCCGCCAAGCCTTCGGCGAGGTTCCGAGCGCGTAGGCGCCGCGCATCAGCCGGGGCTGTCCTGTCTCGTCGTCGAAGGTGAACTTCGTCCGGAAGGTCCGGACCTCGCCCCCGGCCGCGACGACGCGCATGGACAGCTCGGGCAGAGCATTCCAGTCCAACGGGAACACGAAGCTAACTGGCGGGCTGGGGTTCCATCCCGGCTGGCGCCGGAAGCTCCAGGCAAAGAACCGGATCGGCTCCGGGAACGCCGGGTCTGGTGAAGGAAAAAGGACATCGAGGTCGATCGCCAGCGGAAGCTCGGCCCACTGCTTGGGAGAGATCCCGCCGGGCGGGTAGAGGCCGTGAATCGTCAGGCGTAGAGGGTTGCCGATGAGGTTGGTATCCCCCATCAGAGACAGGGAGTCAGCCGGCACGATCTCGATCGGACTTCCTACGGCTTCAGCAAGCGCCGCTCTAGGGCGGCGGATCTGGATCGGCATGGCCCTCAAGTCGGGAAGAGCCGCGCTTCCTTCCAAGTAGCCCAGCGGCAGCGGCCACACCAAGGTTTTCGCATCAGGAACCTGTTGTGCCCACGCACTCTGTCCAAGACAGAGAGAGGCAGCACCCATCGAGCTGAAAATGAGGAACTCGCGCCTGCCGATAAACGGGTTCATCGCAGCCTCTCCTTTGAATATTTAAAGCAATCAAATCATCAGACGGCAGAATCTCCTCGCGAGCACTGGAGTGGCCGCCTACCCGCCGATCGCTGTCAGGTAAGCCTCAGGCCAGGACCCTTGCCAATCACACCAGGACTCATAGCGCTCCCGGAGCTGTCCGATCTCTCTGGCGACTTGAGCGCCGTAAGGATCCGGCCAGATGTCGTGCCAGCCGACGGTGAAACGCCGCTCCTCGGACGGATCCCAGCAAAAGGCATCGGCCTCGATCACCTCAACCTTGCCCGGATAGCGCTTCTCCAGATAGGGAGCCACCAAGCGGACGACGTCCGGCGCCTGCTCGACGATTGTGATCCGCCTCACACTGCTGCCCGGCTTTCGCAGGATCGCCTCAGCGACCAACCCCAGGCCCAGCCCTGTGATAAGCACATCACCGCCACGGCATAGGGCTTCCGTGATGGCGCTGCGCTGCGTCCACCACTCATCGTAGAGATCGGTCATGAATTGTGTGGAATCGCGGCGCAGGCAGGTGTACAGCCCCGGCCGGAACTTGAAGCAGTCCGGCCGGGGGTCCGCCGCAGGATCGTACGCGCGCTCGGGGATGTGAACCTTTTCCACGACCCACGGTCCCGATCTTCCCTCTGGGACCTGCGAGGCAAAATACTCAGGCGAGCTGTCCATGGGCAGCGGATCCCCACCCGGCTAGCCGCGCGGTGGAAAGACTCCTTGCAGCGCGATACAGAAGTAGAAGGTCAGATAAGGCTGCAGGTTGTTGTGGGGCTGGTCTCCGCCCGCGGGCGCCAGCGTCTCGGGCGCCATCTGAACGAGATTGGTCGAGCCCGTTTTGAACATGTTGTTGCCGCGGCCGAATGGGCGGCTCACCGTGGCTCCGGCCGGCACGTTGGTGGTCGACGCGTCGTTGGAAGCTCTCATACCATGACTGTGCGCCGGAATCTCGGATTCCAGCAGGCTGACCGTTTCCGACCCGCCGGTCTCGCCGAGGTCATGCAGCGACAGGCCGGGCCCCTGGCCCGGATGCATTGGCGCGCGCCCCTGGAGGTCAGGCAGGGCGAAGTTGGACTTGCCGTCGCCACCGTAGGTCGTGCCCAGCAGCGAGAACAGGGCCGTGTTCTGCGACAACGGTAGCAATTGCCCGTCGCACCAAGCCCAGCCCTTGGGGGCGAAATTGAACGGGAAGATACGGATCTCAGCAACGAACGGGTCGGCCATTTCCCCTCCTAGGTCGGCGACGGGAAGATCCCGAAGAGTGAGATGATGAAGTCAACGCAGAGATACGGCTGGAAGTTGGTGTGCGGCTGCGAACCGCCGACAGGGCCTACGGCCTGAGCGCTCATGTTGACCAGGTTGGTGTTGAGGCCGTTGTAAATGTTGCCGGTCGCCGGAGTAGAGAGCACGCCACTCTGTGGGTTGTCGGCCTGCGGGGGGTTGTTGCTGGCCAGTTCGGGATGCGAGTGCGCGGCAATCTGGTTCACCGTCAGGGTGATCTCTTCCGCTCCTCCGGTCTCCGCGAGGATGAAGCCGTTTCCCTGATGGATCGGGATGCGACCGCGCAGGTCGGGAAGCGCAAACGTGCTCTGGCCGTCGCCTCCATAGGTCGTGCCGATCAATTGGAAGAGGGTTTCGTTCTCCGAGATGGGCAGGAGCTGCCCCTCGCAGAACATCCAGCCGGCCGGGGCGAAGTTCCCGGCGAACATGCGGACCTCACCGACGTAGGGTTGTGCCATCGCGCCTCCTCAGGTTGGCGACGGGAAGATGCCCTGCAGGGCAATCCCGAAGGACAGGGTTAAGAACGGCTGCATGTTGAGGTGTGCCTGAGAGCCGCCCACGTTGGTGATCGACCCCGGATTCAGCGCCACCAGCCCTGCCGGTGGCCCGTAGATCGGACCGACCGCCGCGGCAGGGCTGGCCAGGAAAGCGTTGGTGGGGTCGACGGTGTCCGCCGATGCGTTCATGCCCTGCGCCACGTGCGTGTGGGTCGGCAGCTCGGCGATCGACAGCGTGTGCGCCTGCTCACCGCCACGCTCGCCCAGGGTATGTCCGCTGCCAACATGGATCGGCGTGCGGCCTCGCAGATCGGGCAGGGCGAAATTGACGCGACCGTCGCCGCCGAAGGTCGTACCCAGGAGCGAAAAGAGCGCCTGGTTCTGATTGATGGGCAGTAGTTGACCGTTGCTTAGCGCCCATCCCTTGGGTGCGAACTCAAAGGAAAAGATCCGAATCTCGCTCAAAAAAGGCTCTGCCATTTTCCCCCCTTCGTTGGGTATCAAGGACCGACTCTAGAAAATCCCTCCGCTCGGCTGCTGGCAGGCGCCGGGGACCACGTCGATGGTGGCGCCCACTTCCACGTTCACGAACGGTGGATTGGTCGTCGCCACGTTGCTGCCGCCGCGGTTGCCGCGATTGCCCAGCAGGGTCTGGCAGTTCGCCGACGGGCTGCCGACCGGGCACGTCCCGGAACCGACGAGGTTGAAGTCTCCTCCGAACTCCTCCAACGAGTAGCCGTCCGGCGCGCGGTTGTTCTGAAGGTCCAGGCAGAGCGTTCCGCCGCCGCCGGTATTGAGCGTCCGCGCCTCGAACGTCTGGCCGGGGTCGAAGCCGGCATCGTGCTCCGCGAAGGTGTCGTTGATGATGGTCATGTCGAGCACGGCGCCGTTCTGCAGGTCGGCCAGCGAGCGCAGACCCGGACCGTTGTAGCCGCCGGCACAGGAGGCATCGGGGCAATTGAAGAACCCCTTGATCCCCAGATTGTTCTGGAAGAGAACCTTGGCGCTGGTGGTGCTGTCGGCACGGAGGAACCAGGGGGCGTTGCCTGGAGTGTCGAACGTGTTGTCTTCGACCAGAACCTGCCATGTGCCGTTGGCCATCGCCAGGGTCAACTGACCGACGCCGCCGGAGGCGTTGGCGATCTCGTCGAAGTAGTTGCCGTCAACCACAACGTCGAAGGTGACGCTGTCGGGGGTAGTTGGCTGGGACGTGATTGCAACGCCGCCTTGCGGGAAGTCGAAGTCGCCGCCGAAGCCGCTGGAGTGGTCGTTCACGGTGAAGTCGTTCCTGCCGATGATGACATCAATGTTCCCGGTGGCGGTGGAGTCCGCGGCTACGCGCACCGAGGCCAGGCGGCAGTTGAGGAAGCTGTTGTCGAGCGCGTCGTCGTTACGGTCGCCGATCGTCACGTTGGCGTTGCTGGCGCCCTGGACGGTGACGTCGATGCAGTGCCCACCCTGCGACGCGAGCGCCCCAGAGGTGAACTCCTTGTAAGCGCGGGCGAAGCTGGTGTTGGTAACAGTCATGTTCAGCGTGCCCCCGGTGACGAAGAAGTCGACCATCTCGGCGCCGTCCTGGAGGGTGCTGTTGGTGATTGAGACCGTTCCACGGATGCCGAGGATCCGCACCATACCTTCGTTGGTGTCGTCGGCGGTGTTCGCCACGTGGAAGCGGTTGGTGTTCTCGATCGTGCTGTTGGTGATGGTGAGGCCGTTCCACACCGTGGCGGCGTTGCCGGCGAGCGTCGCGCCGTTGACTGCCTGGTCGCTGATGCGGCGGATGGTCACGCTGTCGAGCGTCAAGCCGCCGTCGACCTGCTGGCCATGGATGGCGTCGTCGTTGCTCGTTGTGTCGAATCCGCCGCCCAGGTCACCGATGTCCTGGATGATCATGTTCTTCAGCGACACCAAGCCGTCGGTGTTGTTCATGGTCATCGCGTCGACGGACTTGTTCGAGATCGTGCCGCCCGTCCCTGCGCCCGCGGCGCCGGTGACCGAGAACTGTCCACTGCCAGTGTTGGCAAGGACGATCGCGACGTTCGAGCCGGCCGTCGTGCTGTTGATGCTTTCGAACGTGACGCCGTTGGCGCCGATGGTCGTGCCCGAGATGTTCACCGCGGTTGCGGTCGTGGTCGCGACCGTGTTGTTAGCCAATCCAACAGGATCGATCACGTTGACCGTGCCGCCACCGGTGGCGCTGAAACCGACGTCCGAGCCGGTCGAGAGCGTCATACCGCCCCTGAAGGTCGTCGTGCCCGTGTTGCCGCTCAACGCCACACCGGCTCCCGTGGTCACGTTGAGGCTTCCCCCATAGTCCACGGTCGCGCTGCTGTTGAGCACTCCGAACGCCGAGCCGATGCCGGCCGCCTTGGTGATCGAGCTCGAGCTCCCTGCAGGCACGTGGAACTGACCAACGACCGTGTCGAGGTTGACGCCCGCGGTGGAGAACGTGGAGGTCGTGCTCGTCAGTTGCGCGAGTTGTAGGTCGATGGTGGCGCTCCTGACGTCAACCGCCCCGCCGTTGGTGCCGATGATCGTGGAAACGTTGGCGCCGACCTGGAAGCTCGTGCCCGCCACACCGGTGAACGCGCCCGTGCCCTGCACGAACAAGGCATAGCCGGCAGAGAAGATGTCGAGGTCGGTGAAGCTGAGGGAGCCCGTGACCTGGAAGAAGTGCATGCCGGCGTGGGTGATGCCCGAGCCGACCGGGTTGCCCGACTGTCCGATCATGGTGAGCCCGCCGGACACCACGTCCAGGGCGCCGGTGCTCGGGTTTGCATCGAAGATCGCAGGGCCGATCACCTGAATGCCGGAGCTGGTCGAATTGCCGGACACCGCGTTGTTGGCGAAGCCGGAGATGTAGAGCGTCCCCAGGGTACGCGTGAGGTCGATCGCGGTGCCTCCCGCGAGCACGGCGTTGTTGCTGATCGAGACCGTCACCGTGCCGGAGGAGCCCGCGTTGACGTCGATGCCCTCCAGGGTAGCGCCGGAGATGAGGTTGTTCGCGATCGTGACGCCCGCGTTGTTGGCGCCGGTGGCGGTCAGGTCGATCGCATTGTCGATGCCCGCGATGTCGAGACCGCGGATCTCGATGCCGGTCAGGCTGGCCGCGGTGGCCGGGATCGAGATACCGGCGTCCTCACCGCCATCGTCAGTGTTGTTGTGGATCTTCG
The DNA here is from genome assembly GCA_963741305.1 of uncultured Holophagales bacterium. Classification (GTDB taxonomy): domain Bacteria; phylum Acidobacteriota; class Thermoanaerobaculia; order Multivoradales; family UBA5704; genus DATMER01. The sequence continues at coordinate 4,214,374 of CAVUHL010000003.1, forward strand.
CGTACGTACCCGCAGCCCGCAGGACCGTCGGGTTGGGGCCACTGTTGACGCTGACCGGCACATCCAGGGCCACGCCCTCGCCAATCAGCCGCTGGCCATTCTTGAGAACGATGCCGGCGTTCTGGCTCGCGACCGTGCCATCGCCCAGGAAGACGTAGATCGTGTCGTTCGCCGTGGAAACCGTCTGCGCCTCCCCCAGCGTGTCGAACGGATCGGTGGACCGGCCCAGACCGCCAGCCGCCTGATTGTTCTTGACGTACCAGACCCGGTGCTTGAGCGTGATCGTCACCGTGCCCGGAACGGCGCTCGTGAGGATGCCGTCCGACACGTTGTAGGTGAAGGTGTCGGTGCCCGTGGCGCCCGCCGGCGGCACGTAGGTGAAGGTGCCGTCCGAATTCAAGGTCACCACTGCACCCGGCGTGAACGAGACGAGCGAGACGGTGAGCAGACTCGGACCGTCCGGATCGGTGTCATTGGCCAGCACGTTGCCGTTGAAGTAAACCTTGGGCGTCAGCTCGGTCGACTCGCCGTCCACCTCGAGGAGCGTATTGCCCACGGTGTCGAAGGCATCGTTGCCGGCGATCGGCGCTTCAGGCACGTTGATGATCGTGATCGTGAACGCCTCTTCGACGAACAGGCCACCGGAATCCGTGCTCCTCACACGGATGCTGTAGCTGTTCTTCACCTCGAAGTTGAACATCGCGGCGGTACGGAGCTGGTTGCCCACGATCGCGAACGAGCCGTTGTCCGCCGAGCCCGTACCAGCCACCAGCGTGTAGGTGAAGGTATCGCCCGCGTCCGGATCGACTGTCGAGAAGTTCCCGACGGGAGTGCCGACCGGCTCGTTCTCGTTCACCGAGGCGTTGTCCAGCGCGATATCGGTGGGCGCCTCGTTGACGTTGTTCACCGTGATCGTGAACACCTTCTCGAAGAACAAACCACCAGAGTCCGTGCTCCTCACACGGATGCTGAGGCTCGACTGCGCCTCGAAGTTGAACACCGCGTTCGTCCGGAGCTGGTTGCCGACGATCGTGAACATCCCATTGTCGGTGTCCCCGACCCCCGCCACGAGCGTGTAGGTGAAGGTGTCGCCGGTATCGGGGTCCGTAGTCGAGAAGTTGCCCACCGGCGTTGCGATCGGCTGGTTCTCGTTCACGGACGCGTTGCTCAGGGCGATGTCCGTCGGCGCCTCGTTGACGTTGTTCACAGTGATCGTGAACACCTCCTCGAGGAACAGACCGCCGGAGTCCGTGCTCCTCACCCGGATGCTGTAGCTCGACTTCGTCTCGAAATCGAGCACCGCCGCGGTCTGGAGCTGGTTGCCCACGATCGTGAACGAACCGTTGTCCGCGGAACCGGCACCCGCCACCAGCGTGTAGGTGAACGTGTCACCCACATCCGGATCGGTTGTGGAGAACGTACCCACTGCCGTTCCGGCCGGCTGACCCTCGTTGACCGACGTGGGGCTCAGAGCGATGTCCGTTGGCTGCTCGTTGACGTTGGTCACCGTGATCGTGAAGACCTCCTCGAAGAACAGGCTACCGGCATCCGTGCTCCTCACCCGGATGCTGTAGCTCGACTTCGTCTCGAAATCGAGCACCGCCGCAGTCCGGAGCTGGTTGCCCACGATCGTGAACGAGCCGTTGTCCGTGGCACCGGCACCCGCAACCAGTGTATAGGTGAACGTGTCGCCCGCGTCGGGGTCGGTCGTCGAGAAGTTCCCGACGGCGGTGTTCGCCGGCTGGTTCTCGGCGAGCGTGGCATTGTCGAGGGCGATGTCGGTCGGCGCCTCGTTGACGTTGTTCACCGTGATGGTGAACACCTTCTCGAAGAACAGGCCACCGGCATCCGTGCTCCTCACCCGGATGCTGTAGCTCGACTTCGTCTCGAAGTCGAAAATCGCCGCGGTCTGGAGCAGGTTGCCCGCGATCGTGAACGAGCCGTTGTCCGTGTCACCAGCACCCGCCACCAGCGTGTAGGTGAATGTGTCGCCGGCATCCGGGTCGGTCGTCGAGAGGGTGCCGACGGTCGTGCCGGCCGCCTGGCCCTCGTCCACCGAGCTCGGGCTCAGGGCGATGTCCGTCGGCGCCTCGTTGACGTTCGTCACCGTGATCGTGAAGACCTCCTCGAAGAACAGGCCCCCGGCGTCCGTGCTCCTCACCCGGATGCTGTAGCTCGACTTCGTTTCGAGGTCGAACACCGCCGCAGTCAGGAGCTGGTTGCCGGCAATCGTGAACGAGCCGTTGTCCGTGTCACCCGCGCCAGCCACAAGCGTGTAGGTGAACGTATCGCCGGCATCAGGGTCCGTGGTCGTGAGCGTGCCCACCACCGTGCCGGCCGGCTGGCCCTCGTTGACCGTGGTGCTGCTCAGAGCGATGTCGGTCGGCGTCTCGTTGACGTTGTTCACCGTGACGGTGAAGGTTTTCTCGAAAAACAAACCACCGCCATCTGTGCTCCTCACCCGGATGCTGTAGCTCGACTTCGTCTCGAAATCGAATATCGCCGCGGTCTGCAGCTGATTGCCCACGATGGTGAACGAGCCGTTGTCCGTGTCACCCACTCCGGCTACGAGTGTGTAGGTAAAGGTGTCACCAACGTCAGGATCCGTGGTCGAGAACGTGCCGACGGCGGTTCCAGACGCCTGGTTCTCGTCGACGGCCGAGGGGCTTAGGGTGATGTCGGTCGGCGCTTCGTTGTCGCCGGTGGCCGTGATCGTGAACACTTCCTCGAAGAAGAGCCCGCCCGAGTCCATGGAACGGATGCGGACGCTGTAGCTCGGCTGCGCCTCGAAGTCCAGGACAGCCGCGGTCTGGAGCTGATCTCCGACAATCTGGAAGGAGGCGTTGTCCGTATCGCCCACCCCAGAGACCAGCGAGTAGGTGAACGTCTCACCGGGATCGGGATCAGTGGTCGAGAGATTGCCGACCAAAGTCCCGGCGGGCTGCCCCTCCGAGACCGTAGTGTCGTCGAGCGCGATGTCGGTTGGAGCCTGGTTCTCGATGAAATATCCGGATATGTCGATGATGAAGTGCAGTGTGCCAGTCGAGTTGTTCTGGGCCACCAGGTCCCCGCTAGCCCCTAGCTCGACCATGAGGATCATCGCCTGGTTCACCCCGCTCTTGAAGGAGAGAGAGGCGATCGCAGGAGGAGGAACTCCCGGGGCGACAGTGGCGCCGGCCGGGTACAAGCTCAGATTTCCTGAAGCCGTCGGCTGTGCCACGGTCAAGTTCAGCGCCACGGCCGCCGCGTTTGCCGGCACACCGCATGCGCCGGCGATGGTGACTGTTCGCGTATCGTTGGCAACGAGAACACCCGGAGGCACCATCCGACTGTCGTACAGCCGGCAGGGGGGAGTGCCCGTCAGCGTATAGAAATCAAGCGCCTCGGTGTCGGCCGTGGCAACCCCGGGAACCAGCACCGCCGCAAGGGCGAGGACGAGAAAGGCGATACGAGCTTCACGAGAACCAAGAAATTTCATACTCATCTCCTACTCGTCCCCTGTATGTCCGTTCGCCGCCGAAGAGAACTCGAAGAGAAACTCCGGGCGAGGGAGCACACGACGAAGGGACCCAGACGTCTGGGGTGGATGGCGTGGCGAATCATCCGTTACACACCGTGACCCTTTTCCGATTGCCGGGGAGGGATTCACACCTCTTAGGTGGGACGACCTCCTCTGGAATATCACTCGCTTCGTGATCGGCGTTACCTTAGCACAGGCAGGGCCGCAAGTTGCGCCCGAAAGACGCATATTAAAGCTGTGGAAAATGCGCAGATTGCGCTAGGGGGGATCAGTCGCCTCGGGGCTTGAGGCGGTAGTGCTCCCGCAGGGCCTTTTGGGTGGCCTTGTTCTTCTGCTTCTCCCGCAGGCGGGCCAGCTCGTCCTGTTTGATCTGGAGCTGGTGCTGTTCGCGCAGAAGCTTGTGGTAGCTCTCCAAGCGATCGGGGGGGAGATCGCCCCGGGCCACCGCCTCGGCGATGGCGCAGCCGGGTTCGCCCTGGTGCCGGCAGTCGGAGAACCGGCAGCTCTCGGCCAGCTCTTCGATGTCCCCAAAAGTGGACTCGATCCCCTGGTCCCCTTCCCAGAGCTGAACCTCGCGCAGGCCCGGAGTGTCGATGAGGAGCCCGCCCTCGGGGAGCGACAGGAGCTCGCGGTGCGTCGTGGTGTGACGGCCCCGGTCGTCTCCCTCGCGCACTTCGCCCGTCAATTGGGCCTCCCGGCCGAGGAGGCGGTTGATCAGGGTCGACTTGCCCACGCCTGAGGAGCCGAGGAGGCTCACCGTCTCCCCCGGCTTCAGATATTGAAGGAGGGCTTCGCAGCCCTCGCCCGTCTTGGCGCTGACCCGATGGACCGGCACGCCCATGGAGACTGCCTGGGCCTCTAGCAGGCAGCGGTCGGGATCTGCACAGCGGTCCAGTTTGTTGAGGATGACCACGGGTTTGGCGCCGCTGTCCCAGGCCGCGGTCAGATAACGCTCGATGCGCCGGGGATTGAAGTCGCCGTCGAGCCCCGAGACCAGGAAGAGCGTGTCGACGTTGGCCGCGACCACCTGCTCTTCGGTGCGATTGCCAGAGACCTTGCGCGAGAACTTCGAGCGGCGCGGGAGGATCCCGTGGATCATCCCCCTCCCCTCCCCCGTCGGGGGCCGGAAAGCCACCCAGTCGCCCACCGCGGGATATCCGGCGGAGCCGCCCGGCCCCATCAACTCGTGCCGGAGACGGCCGGCAAGATCGGCGTAGCACTCGGCGTCACCCGTGGAGACCCGGTTGAGCCCGCGCTGCGCCACGACCCGGCCGGGGACCAGCCCCTCCGCCTTGTAGGCGTCGAAGTGCACCGCAAAGTATTCGTTCCAACCGAGTTCTTCGAGAGTCATACGCGCTCAGGAGACCCTTGGCATTGTGCCACATCAGCCGCGAGGCTGCCGTGCGGCAACTGGAGGATGACGTCCGGCGAATGGAGGATGGCATGCGGAAGCTGGAGGATGCCGTTCTCCAAACGGAGCACGCCACGCTCTAACCGGAGCATGCCATCCTCCAAACAGAGCACGCCACGCTCGAACTAGAGCATGCAGTCCTCCAAACGGAGCACGCCACGCGGAAGTTGGAGGCTGCCACGCGGCAATTGGAGAACGTTACGCGGAAACTTCCGGATGACGTCCTGCAAATGGCGGACGGCACGCTCCGGCTGTCGGATGCCACCCGGCGTTCCTCTTGCCTGAAATAGGGGAGGGGGGTATATTGTTTTCCAGGTCAGCGGCCGGAATCCCCGCCGCTTGCAAGGAGGGACGGCATGGAAGACCTGACGCTTCAAATCACCGGCATGAGCTGCGGGCACTGTGTGGCCCGCGTACAGAAGGCCCTGTCGAAGCTGGACGGAGTGGATGTCCGCAACGTCGGAGTGGGATCGGCGGAGATGAGCTACGACCCTTCCCGCGTCTCGCCCGGCCAGATCCTGGAGGCCGTGGACGCAGCCGGCTTCGAGCCGCACGTCGCCGGCGCGAGCGTATGACTCCCCTGGAATGGATCGTCATCCTGGCGGGTGCCGCGGCGATCGCCTGGGTCAACTGGTACTTCTTCCTGGCCCGGCGGGGAACAGCCACTGCCCAGAGTCGCGACGGGGGGACCCAGGAGGTCACGATCACCGTCCAGGGCGGTTACGAGCCTGCCGAGGTGAAGCTCAAGAAGGGCATCCCGGCGCGGCTGGTGTTCGACCGCCAGGAGACCTCGGGCTGCTCCGAGGAGGTCGTCATCCCGGATTTTGGCGTCCGCAAGTTCCTCCCCGCATTCCAGAAGACGACGGTTGAGCTGAAACCGGAGACGGCGGGGAGCTTCGAGTTCACCTGTGGGATGAGCATGCTGCGCGGCAGGCTCGTCGTGGAGGCTTGAGGTCATGTCCAAGGTAACCATCCCCGTCAGCGGGATGACCTGCGCCAGTTGCCAGGCCGGCGTTCAAAAGAGCCTGCAGCGGCAGCCGGGCGTCGTGGATGCCTCCGTCAACCTGATGATGGGCAACGCGGCCGTGACCTACGATCCGGCCGTGACCCGTCCCGAGGCGCTGGTCGAGGCCATCCGCGAGACTGGCTACGGCGCGGAGCTGCCAGCCGCCGAGCGCACGGCTTTCGAAGAGCAGGAGGCCCGCGACAAGGCCCAGGCCGAGGAATTCCACGAGCTGCGGCTGAAGGCGGTCGCGAGCGGCATCGCGGGCCTGACCGCAATGATGATCTCGATGCCGCTGATGGCTCCGGTAGGAGGTCATCCTCACGGTGGCCCCGTGGCCGATCCCTTCATGCGCTGGGCCATGGAATCCATGAGCCCGGCCCTGGAGCGTGCCCTCCCCTGGCTCTACCGCATCGATCCGCGGATGCTCTCGTACACGCTGCTCGTCCTGACGGCCGGGATCATGGCCTGGGCGGGACGGCACTTCTATGCCCGCGCCTGGAGCAGCTTCCGGCACCACTCGGCGGACATGAACACGCTGATCGCGGTCGGCTCGGGCGCGGCCTTCCTCTATTCCGTGCTCGCCACGGTGGTCCCCGGCTTCTTCCTTCGCCGAGGGCTTCAGCCTGACGTCTATTACGAGGCCGTGGTCATCATCATCGCCCTGATCCTCGCGGGCAACGCCCTCGAGGCCCGGGCCAAGAGCCGGACCTCCGCGGCCCTGCGCGGCCTGATCTCGCTCCAGCCGAAGACCGCCCGCGTGCTGCGAGATACCGAGGAGATCGACATCCCCGTCGAGGAAGTCCGGAGCGGCGACGCCATCGGGGTCCGGCCAGGCGAGCGGGTGCCGGTCGATGGCGAGGTCCTCTCCGGTTCGAGCGCCGTGGACGAGTCCATGCTCACCGGCGAGTCCATGCCGGTTGAGAAGGGCCCGGGCGACCGGGTCATCGGTGGCACGATCAACCGCACGGGCGCCTTCCGCTACCGGGCCACGACGCTGGGCTCGGAGAGCATGCTCGCCCGCATCGTCCAGCTCATGCGGGAAGCCCAGGGATCCCGGGCACCGATCCAGCGCCTGGCCGACCGGATCAGCGCCGTGTTCGTACCGGTCGTGCTCCAGATCGCCATCGTCACCTTCGTGGTCTGGTTCGTGGCCACGGACTCCGCTCCGGCCGTGCGCGCCTTTGCCGCGGCGGTAGCCGTCCTCATCATCGCCTGCCCGTGCGCCATGGGCCTGGCCGTGCCGACCGCCGTCATGGTCGCGACCGGCCGGGGCGCCGAGCTGGGCGCGCTCATCAAAGGGGGCGAGGCCCTCCAGCGCGCAGGCGACATCACCCATGTCGTGCTGGACAAGACCGGCACGGTCACCGAGGGCCGGCCTACCGTGACGGACGTGGTGACATTTGACGACAGGAAGTCCGAGGAGCTGCTGCGGCTCGTGGCCTCCTTGGAAGCCTCGTCCGAGCATCCGCTGGCCGACGCCATTGTGCGTCACGCCCGGGACCTTGGGCTGCCCCTGGTCCAGGCCGGAGAGTTCCAGTCCGTGACCGGCCGAGGCGCGATGGGAATGGTCGATGGCGCGGCGCTCGCGGTCGGCAACGAGAGGCTGATGGCGGACTATGCCGTCCCCGTCGAGCCCCTGCAGGCCGACGCCGAGCGCCTTACCGCGCAGGGGAAGACGCCGGTTTACGTCGCTATCGACGGCAAGCTCGCCGGTCTCCTGGCCGTGGCCGATCCCATCAGGTCCACATCGAAGGAAGCGATCGCCCGCCTGAAGAGGATGGGCCTGCACGTCGTGCTCCTGACCGGCGATCATCGCCGCACGGCCGAGGCCATCGCGAGCCAGGCCGGGATCGACAGGGTCGTGGCGGGCGTGCTGCCCGAGGGCAAGGTCGAGGAGATCCGCCGGCTCCAGCAGGAGGGCGCCGTGGTTGCCATGGTGGGCGACGGCATCAACGACGCTCCGGCTCTGGCGCAGGCGGATGTGGGCATCGCCATCGGCAGCGGAACGGACATTGCCATCGAAGCGAGCGACGTGACCCTGATGCGCGGCGATCTCGGCGGCGTGGCCGATGCCATCGCCCTGTCCCGGCGGACGATGCGCACGATGAAGCAAAACCTTTTCTGGGCGTTCATCTACAACGTCGTGGGCATCCCGATTGCCGCCGGAGCGCTCTATCCCGTTTTCGGACTGTTGTTGAGCCCGATCCTCGCGAGCGCCGCCATGGCGTTCAGCTCGGTGAGCGTCGTCGCCAACAGCCTCCGCCTCCGCCGCGCGCGGTTCGCGTGAGAGAAAGGAAAAGCTAATGGAACCGGAAGAGAATCACGCGGACTGCGGCTGCGGAGTGGGCGAGCGCAAGGCTGTGGGAGTGGACCCTGAGATCAAGGACAGCAACCTGAAGCGCCTCCGCCGGATCGAGGGGCAGATCCGCGGCCTTCAGAAGATGGTCGAGGAGGATCGCTACTGTCCCGACATCCTGGTGCAGGTCTCCTCCGTCCAGGAAGCCCTGCGCTCCGTGGGCCGCGAGCTCATGAGGAACCACCTGAAGCACTGCGCCACCCAGGCGATGAGAGAGGGCGGTGAGCAGTCGGATGCAATGGTGAACGAGCTGATCGAGATGGTCTACAAGCACTCACGGTAGTTCTCCCCCCTGGGAAATCAAAGCAGCTTCATCTGCTCGGGCCGCCGAACCCGCACCACCCCTTCCCTTCGCTCCAGCAGCACCTCCTCCAGATCGGCGAGGAAGGGGGAGGGCCGCGCCTCAACCGTCTGCCCCCGCAGCGTCCTCTTGCGGCTATGAAAGAGGAAGAGGCGCGAGCGGGCGCGGGTGATCCCCACGAAGAAGAGCCTCCGCTCCTCCGCGTGATCGGCATCTGCCCCTGGCCAGACCAGGGGCAGGAGACCGTCCTCGCAGCCCACCAGGAACACCACCGGAAACTCCAACCCCTTCGACGCGTGAAGCGTGAGCAGGGAGATTCCCTCGGCCCGCGGGTCCCACGTGTCCACCTCGCCGCCGAGGGCCATCTCCGCCAGGAGCTGCTCCGGGTCGTTCCCCGCCCTCAGGGCCAGCGGTCGAATCATCTCGACCGCGGACCGGAGAACCGCAAGGTCTTCGCTCGACGCGGAGGTCAGCGGCAATCCATAGGCGAGGTCGTGCAGGAAAGGCTCGATGCCGCGCTCCGCGATCTCCGGGGTCCGCTTCCGGAGCGCCAGGAACAGCGCCTGGACCCCGGGCTGATCGAGCAGGGGGCGATGCGATCGTTTTTGGAATGGTATCCCCGCCCGGCCGAGCGCTTCCTGGATTGCCGGCGCCTGCCCCTCTATCCTATAAAGGATGGCGACATCCTGGAACGAGAGCGTCGGAATGTCCCCATACCCTACCCGGCCGCTGTCGAATGAGAAGGAAGAGATCCCACCCAACAGGCGCTCCAGCGTCTCGACAACCAGCTCGGCCTCGGCCCGCTCGCTCGCCGCTTGCTGGATGACGATCCGCTCGGCAGGCTCGTGACTTACAGCCACGAGCCGCCTGTCCGGGACAAGGCTGGCCGGACGGATCGCCTGGCAGGCCGCCTCGACGATGATTTGGGTGGAGCGGTAGTTCCGGGTCAGGTGGATGACGCGAGCCCCGGGCCAATTCTCCTGGAAACGAAGGAAGAACCCCACGTCAGCTCCCCGGAAGCCATAGATCGACTGATCGGGATCGCCGATCGCGCAGAGGTTCGCGCCGGGCGGAGCCAGGAGACGGATCAGGGCGTACTGGAGCGGATCGACATCCTGGTACTCGTCGATCGAGATCCAGCGGAAACGGTCGCGATAGAAGGCGCAGAGGTCCGGGCGCTCCCTGAGAAGCTCCAGCGGCTTCAGAAGAAGGTCGTCGAAGTCCAGGAAACGCTTGCGCGCCATGGCCTGCTCGTATGCCGCCGCCCGCTCGGCTCCTTCTCCGGCGACTTCTTCACCCCGCCGGAAGCGACCGATCTTCTCCAAAAGGCGCTCGGCCCGAGTGGACGTGAACCCGAAGAGTTCTTCGAGCATCGCGATCCGCTCCCGGGGCGAAGCGATGCGGAGGTCGGGGTCTTTCGTCTGCTCCTGAAGCAGCATCAGACCCAGACGGTGGAAGGTGGCCACGGTCGGCTGCTTCCCAGGCAGCAAAGCCGCGAGCCGCTCCCCCATCTCGGCCGCGGCCCGCCGGCTGAACGTCAGGGCGAGGCACTGCTCCGGAGGGATGCCCCGCGCGGAGATCACGTGGGCGATCCGGTGAGTGAGCGTCCGGGTCTTGCCGGTCCCGGGTCCGGCGACGATGAGGAGGGGGCCATCGACGATCTCGGCCGCGGCGCGCTGCTCGGGGTCGAGGGTGTCGAGGACCCTCACCCCCCAACCCCCTCTCCCATCCGCACTCCCAGCCCCCCGGGAGAGGGGGAGCCGGATCTCTTCCCCCTTATCCCCAATCGTGCTTCTGCCCTGTTCCCCCTCTCCCGGGCGGGAGTGAGTGCGTGCGGGAGAGGGGGCTAGGGGGTGAGGGTCCCCAAACAACGGCGCCACCACCGCCCGCCCGCGGATCTCATCCGGCTCGAACAGCCGGATCACCCCGTACTCGCCGTCATACCCCGACTCCCGCCGGACCTTCCCGGCCCGCAGCCGGGAGAGCGCCTCGGCCAGGAGCGGCTCTCCGGCTCGGGCGACATCTTCCAAAGGCACGTGATCGAGAATGCCGATCTCCGGCCCCAGCTTCCCCACCAGATGCGACGCCGCCTTCTCCACCGAACGGGACTTCGGACCCACGCCATGAAGCTCCGACAGCACCTCGGGCAGCGGTACGAGACAGCGGAACGGATCCTTGCGCCCTCGCTCCCCATCCTCGGAGCGGTCGGCCAGCTCCTCCACCCGGTGCAGAACGCCCACCGTCAGCGGTTTGCCGCACTCCGGGCACTGCCCTTGAACGCGCCGGGTCTCGGCGGGCTCCAGGCAGACGCCGCAAGACCGATGACCATCCAGATGGTATTTGCCCTCCTCCGGGAAGAACTCCACCGTGCCGCCGTAGCCCTCGCCGGTCTCGAGAGCGCGCCGGATCGCGAAGTAGTCGAGCTCCGTGTCGAAGGCCGAGGCCTCGCGGCCGAGCATGGGCGGCGAATGTGCGTCCGAGTTGCTCACCAGCGTAAACCGGTCGAGCCCCGAGACCCGCCAGTTCATCGGCGGGTCGGACGACAGCCCCGTCTCCACCGCAAAAATGTAGGGAGTCAAGTCGCCGTAGCACTCCTCCACCGAATCGAAGCCCGACTTCGAGCCCAGGACCGCGAACCAGGGAGTCCAGACGTGCGCGGGGATGAGGTAGGCATCCGCGCCGCTCGACAGCGTGATCTCCAGGAGATGGCGCGAGTCGAGCCCCAGGATGGGCCGGCCGTCCGAGGCGATGTTGCCGATCGCCCCGAGCCGCTCGCGGATGCGCCCCGCGGTATCCAGGTTCGAGGCATAGATCAGATGGTGAACTTTTCGGGTGCGGTCCCCCTTCTTGTAGATGGTGGAGATCTCCACCTCCAGGAGAAACCGGACCGGCCCATGGCAGGAAGGCGGGAGCTTGCGCTCCACCTCGCGCTCGATCTCAGGCTTCAGCCGGAACAGCCCCGGCTCGGCCGGCACGAGCTTCGAGCGGATCTCCTCGAACCAGGCCGGATGGGTGAAGTCGCCGGTCCCGACGACCGTGATGCCCTTGCGCTTCGCCCAGAGCGCCAGATGCTCGAGGTCGGCATCCCGGCTCGTCGCCCGGGAGTACTTGGAGTGGATGTGGAGGTCGGCGTAGAAGAACATGATACGGAAATAGAAAACGGCGGTGATGATAACCCGCCATCCTCGTTCCGTCCATGCACTTCTTCTTGCGGCGAAGGAATATCGCCGGCTGGCAGTATCTTCTCTCCAGGGATCAGAAGGCCCCGGCCTCGGTCCCTCCACAGTAGCGTCCCGCGGGATTGCGATAGGTTTTCACCCCGCCCGTCCGGGTATCCGTGACCTTGATCGTGTACTCCAGGTTCGACAGCGAGCCGTAGTAGACGTCGATCCCTTTGCCCCGGTTGACGATCTTGGTCACCAGCTCCGGATTTCCGTCGCCGAAGTGAAAGGCGCCGGATGTCTGGGAAAGTCCTATCGCGCCAGCCTGGCCTCCCTGGCCGTTGCCGGGATTCCGCCATTCGGCCGTCACCTCGAAACGTCCCTTCTGGAGGCACAGCGTGCCCGAGCCGGAGCTGCAAGCGGCCACGGCTGCGGTCGCCGACGCCGCGGCGTTGGCAGGGAAAGCGTTCTGATCGACGCTGCCGCAATCCCCTGCCGTGCCGTTGTAGACCTTGTAATTTCCCGTCCGCGTGTCGGTGATAAACAGATCGAAGAGCAGATTCGTGAGCTGTCCATAGGACACCCTCACCGTGTTCCCCGACTCCTGCACCTTGACCATCAGCTCCACGTTCGCGGGATCGCCGAAAGTGAAAAATCCCGCGCCGTCCGAACCCTCGATCGCCCGTCCGACCCCGTTCTGATGGTCGAACTGGCTGTACCAGTCGACCTGGACCTTGAAGCGCTGACTCTCGGTGCACAGCGTGTTGAGCCCCGGCCGGCAGGATTCTCCGATCATCGGCGGCGGGGCGAACTTCGTCCGCGTCGCATTGATCACACGATGGTTGTCGCGCTTGTTGGGGACGCCGGTCTTCTTACCGTTGAAAGACACCGCGGGATTCGAAAAATACGGGGCCGCGGGGCAGCTCTTCTTGCACTCGTTCGCGTACGACATCACCGTGCGGAAGCTGCCGTCGACGAAATATCCATACGCGTAAGGGAAGAGAGCGCTCTGCTTGGGAGAGCCGTACGCGGGGTCGTGCTCGCACCCCATGACATGGCCCAGCTCGTGGCCGAGCAGCACCCACGCCCCGATCGCCAGGCAGCTCCGGTTGATGATCGCGCCACCCTGGACCGTGACATTGCGGTTCTGGAACACATCCTTGCGCATGATGCTCGTGGCGGCGGCGCAGCCGGTGAAGCCATCCTCGACCACCAGCGCGGTGAACGCGGCTCCGTACTGGCGCTGCAGCTCGATCACCCGCGGGTCGAGCCGTACCCAATACATGTTGCGATGATCCTTGTCCGGGCGGTTGACTTCCTCGGTGTAAGGCATCTCGAGGCGGACCTGGATCTTGCTATTGATGTACGCGGTATTCGCCATGTCCACCTCGTGCTGGAGGAGCAGCCGGATCGCGGCCTCGCCTCCAGCCTTGAGGCGCGCCTCGGGAGTGTAGAAGCCGATGAAGTTCAGGCGAGAGATCGCCTCCTTGCGGGCCGGCGCAGTGAGGAGGCGAGGAATGCCGTTCTCCTCTTCCTGTCCCTCGAGAAGCGCCGACGCCGGGACCAGATCGAAAGTCTCGAAGGTCTCGAAATCCTCGAAAGGGGTCTCCTCGACCCGATCCATCCGATGCCCGCCCTCCGCTGCCGGCACGATCCTGTAGACCGCCCCCGGCACCGTGATCCTCCCCAGAACCCGGCCGTCCCGCACCGTCAGGGTGACGTCACCCGCAGCCTCTCCCCCAATACCGGCGATATCGAAATTGCCGATCCGCCCCCGCCAGGCGAAATCTCCCGGTCCCCGCATCTCCAGGTCCGACCGCTCGGCGACCACCGTCCGACCGTCCAGGAGCGGAATCCCGACGCGATGGGAGCTCAGGGCGGCGACATCGATCCTCACCGGCTGCTCTACGGCCGATGCTCCATCCACGAAACGGAGCATCTCCCGCACCGGGGGCTCGGCATGGACGGACAGGGGAAGGATGAACAAGGAGGCCAGCAGGAGAGGGAGGACACGGGGCGCAAACCGCATGAAGGCTCCTTTGTAGTAAGTGGGACTATGGTAGCAGGATGCGATTGAAGCGCTTTCGCCACACCTGAATCGGTTCACGGTCATCGAGAAACGCTCGCGGCGTCTTCGCGTTGGCGGGCGCGGGCGTCATGGTCGTCGAAACGCCAGCGCTGGTAAGCGTAGAACAGCCACGTAAGGATCAGTACGCCAGCGATTCCCGCAACAGCACCCACCCAGTAAGGCGCTGAAGGGCTGAGAAAACGCGTGAGGAGCGCCACGCCCACGCCGGCCACGACATTGTTGATGACCGCGATCATGGCTGCCGTGGTGCCGAAAAACGCGAGCGCCGGACCAAACCGCAGTGCGGGCGATTCCGCTTCCGGCCAGCGCCCATATTCCGGGGAGAAGTGGCGGGCAGCCTCGGGACCGAGAGTGCGGTAGTAACCGCGGATGCGAGCGATTCCGGTCAGGTACTGCATGCTTTCAAGCGCACTTTCGACCAACCTTACAATGGTGAAGATTCCAAGCAAGAAAACCGCAGGCAGCGAGATGGCGGCGAAAGGGACCAACAGCTCGGTGGAGCTCGCGGCAAATCCCATCGCAACCAGAGAGCTCGACAGGGCCATGACATAAAGCGTGCTGCGGGCGGAAGCTTCCGAGTAGGTGGAATTGTTTGCTGTTTGGAGCACGAAGTGCTCCGTAGAGAGGGCCGTGAGCAAAGCGGCCCGCTCCGATTGTTCATCCATTTGCGAGCCCCCTCACTGCGATTCGTTTGTGGACGTCGCTCGACATTCGCCAGCCACCTCGAGCAACGCTCGCGGGCGATCATGCTATCCCGAAAATCTCTTCCAGTTGCCGATCAAGATTGCGCCAGAGGAAGACCAGGTAGCCGCCGGGCTTCTGCGCCGGAGGAAGCCGCACTCCCAATCGTCGAACACGAGTTTCTGGATACTCCCGTTCGCTCGTGCGGCCCAACATGAACTGGCTGAAGACGGGCCCTGGAAGGCTACCGCTGGTTCGCACAGACAGGCGCCGGATTGCATCCAAACCCGGACTCTCATGACCCATCCAATCGAGCAGCTCACAAACAGGGCTCGTGCCCCCGCGATCGTTATGACTACCGATGACTCGGAAAAGTAGGAGCAGGCCTGAAGCCATTCGATAGGTAATGACTTCGCCTACAGACCAGTCGCACGTATTCCTGAAAAACTTGGGGATCCGCTTTTCCGCTGGCTGCGGTGACAGAAGCTGAAATTTCAGCTCGTCGAGTACAGCCTGCCTCTTTATGGAGAGCTTCGGCTCATCGCTCCAGCGCATCGGATCGACGCCGCTATCGATGACCTCGATGGCCCTCTGCTTGACCCGTTCCTCCAGCCGGCCGCATTGCCACTGCGTCGCAGCCAGGGACAGCCAGAAGACAGGAGCCACGTCGGCGTCCTCAAGCGACTGCCGCCATTCCCCGAGCAGGGAGCTCGTGGCGAGTGGGCCTGAAAGACCGTCGCCTACCAGCTCGCGATACCTGTCCCGCACATCTCGGGCTGTATCGTCCGAAAAAAGCGCCGTACCCCAAGTACCCATCAGTATCCTTAGCGGCGAGCCTTGATGTCCGTGTATGCAGCTTCGACGAGCTTCGTCAAAGCCGCGGCGCCTTCAAGCAGAGATCAGCGCATCGAGGTCGATCTCCGCAGAGGAAATAGTTTCCGCCTTGAGAACGGTCCGCATCAGGGACAGGGCTTGCTCGTTCGCCTCGCGGGTGTTCGAGGCCGTACAGTCCGAGGGAACGAGCAGGTGGTAGTCGCGCAGGAAGGCGTCGTTGGCGGTGAAGAACACGCAGAGGTTGCCTGCGAAACCGGTGAGGATCAGCCTCCGGGCACCGAGATGCCGGAGGAGGAGGTCGAGCGCCGTCGCATAAAAGCCGGAGTGTTTGGGTTTGAGGATGAAGTAGTCGTCTTTCTCCGGCCGTAGCAACTGAGCGAGGGCCCGGCCCTTCCCTTCATCCTCGAGGACGTGCTCGATGAGGGCCTGGAAGTCGGACTGCCAGCGGCCGAAGTTGTCGTTGACATAGATGGCTGGCACTCCCGCCGCCTTGGCCCGCCGCTTCAGCTCGGCGATCCGCTGGGCAGCCGGCAGGGCCTGCTTGAGGAGGTCCTCCCCACCGTCGAAGTCCAGATCGTTGATCACGTCGATCAACAGTAGAGCGACCGGGGACTTGTCCGGAGCGCTGCCGTGGAGGTCATCGCTCTTCTCAGGCATACCAGCGGCGGGAAAGCAAAAGACGGGCCATGCCGTGCCTTCGACATTGCGATGTTCCTTTCGAGGGGACGAGACTCCCTGATCGTCTCAAGGTCTCGCCCGGATCTTCTTCTCCCAGTGGGTGGTGATCCGTGCGTGTTCGGCTTCGCCGATGTCGCCGACGGGGATTAGCTCATAGGTCTGGCGCGCGAGCTGCTCCTCCTCGTTCCCGCGCGGACCCCAGCGCAGAGATTGGCCGTCGTCCCGGCCCCAACCGACGGTAACGAGCTCTCCCTCCGTGGGCTCGTGGATGCGTACACGTTTCGAGCCGCCGTGCACGCCGGCATACTCGACGAAGAATGCGTTGTAATACGGATCCTCCTCCTTCATCAACTGGCCATACAGCCAGAGCTGGTGAGTATGCATGCGCCAGCAGGCGTCCGTGTTCTGCTTGCACACGATCCGGTACGTTCCGGCGTGGTCCGGGACGAAGCAGAAGACCTGCCGGTCGGCGTTCTCCGGTTCGAAGGGATCCCACCGCCGGATGAGCTGGTAGCCCTGTGTCATCGCCGACATCAGCTTGCCTTCCGTGTGTTCCTTGATCCTGTACCACTTGCTCACGTCGACGACGTTCTGGTTGGTCAGGATGAAGCCCATGTAGGAGAGGACGAAACGGGCGACCTGGAAGGGGGACCGCCGCGTGGAGGCGTCGAGGACGGCTTCGACGGTCTGCGGGTCGTGTCTCTCGAAGTCCCGGTTTCCCGCGAAGATCCAGGGCCAGAGCTTGTCGCGCCAGACAGCCTTGCTCTCCACCGCGACCGCGTGAAGATGCGCGGAGGGCTGAAAGTCGCCCGCGCGCACCGCTCTCTCGAGGTCATCGAGATCCCCGGGCAGAAGGCGGGTGAACTTCAGGAAGATGCGATGCCGGTTGTCATCGACGAATTTTTCGAAGAAATGATGCAGGGCCGGGGGATAACTGACATTGGTGAAGTTCGCCGCGTGCATCGGCTGCGTCAGGTCGGTGAGGAAATGCAAGGTCAACCCCAGGTTGTAGGCGCAGGCATGCATCAGCGCCGCGGGGACGTCAAGGCCGCGTTCCCGAAGATCGAGAATCGCGCGCGCGGCGGCAGCGCTCAGGAAGCAATAGTAGGTGCCTGCCGTCCGGGCATTGAAGAGATTGCCCGGCGCAAAGGTTCCTCCCGTGTCCGGATCATAGAAATGCCAGAGGAAGATACCCTGGTTGTAGGGGTACTTCGCATCCGCGTCCTCCAGACCGAGAAGCAGCTTTTCCCTGAATCCCTCGAGCGACCAGAGGTCCTTGAAGAAGCGATCCACCCACGCCCGGCCCCGATCCCGCCACTCGCTGAGGAGCGTCTCGATTCCGAGCACCACGATCTGCCTGTGCGTCGCCTCGGACCACAGTGCCATCTCACCGCTCTCGTGGCAGCAGGGCCCGTGCGCGCCGGTCAACGCGGCCTCGAGATCCTCTTCGAGATCGAGCGGCTCGAGGTGGAAGCGCGCCGGGACGTCCGCGGTGCCGCCGGCCCCGAGCCGGCCGTCGGCGTCCACCGTCACCGGACGGCCGTCCGCCGTTCGCATCGAGATCCAGCGTGCGTCCTCGACCGCGAGGGCGAACGTTTCGCTCGGCCCCGACGCCTCGCTCGCAATCAGCGCGGCCCCATCGGCGGAGAGGCCGAGGCGACTCTCGCCACCCAGGGCGCGAAACGTGAAACCGCCGGCGCAGGGCCGCATGTCGAACAGGTACTGAGTCGCCCGCCCCTTCGCGCGACCGTCGCGATCGAAGCCGGCATACCCGCCATCGCTCATCTTGATTCCGACCAATCCCATGAATCAGCCTCCTTCCGGAATGCGTTCAGAGACCACGGCTCGCCTGCCTGGGACCAAGACACGGTTTTTGGCGCACGAAGGAGCGACTGTCGGAGCGGGGCGCCAGACCTGAAACTTCGCTGAAGCTAAGATTGGGAAATCTACATGGCGCCCGGAGAGATGTCAAAGGGAAGCATCGCCGACTCTGGCACCTATCCCCCCAGTTCCGGCGAACGTTGAAGCATTTCCAGGAATGACATTTCAGACCCGTTTTCCGTCTCTACACGGGTACTATGTCAAGACCACTCCGCTTCATCCCAGAAGAAGGCGCCCTCGTCGACATCACCTGCCGCACGATCCAAGGCCGGTATCTTCTCCGGCCCGATCCGGCTCTGAAAGAAATCGTCCTGGGCGTTCTCGGCCGAGCCCAGCGCCTTCACCCGGTCGAGATCTCGGCTTTCTTTGTGGCCTCGAACCACTATCACCTCTTGGTCCGGGTTCCGGATGCCGAACGCATGTCCGAGTTCATGGGCTACTTCCAGACCAACGTGGCTCGCGAGGTCGGCCGCTTGAGGAAGTGGCGGGACAAGATCTGGTCTCGCCGTTACGAGGCGATCGTCATCAGCGACGAGCCCGCGGCGCAGGTCGATCGGCTGCGCTACGTCTTGAGCAATGGCGTCAAGGAGGGCCTTGTGGCCAGGGCCGAGGACTGGCCGGGCATCAGCCTGGCCAAGAACGTGTTGAGCGGCGAGCCCATTCGAGGAACCTGGTTCAACCGGACCGCGGAACACCGGGACAGGCTGCGGGGAAAGGACGTTGAGCCCCGAGGCCATGCGACGGAAGAGACCGTCGAGATCTCCCAACTCCCCTGCTGGCGTCACCTCAGCCCGGAGGTATATCGCGACATGGTCGCGGGCTTGATCAAGGAGATCGAGGCCGACGCTGACGCGGAGCGCAAGCGTACGGGTCGCGAGCCTCTCGGCGCGGCCGCCATCCTGCGCCAGCATCCCCATGCCTGCCCGAACAAGTCGAAGAAATCACCGGCGCCGCGCTTCCACGCGGCGAGCAAGGCCACCCGCGAGGCCTTACGGCAGGCTTATGGCTTTTTCCTCGCTGCATTCCGCGAAGCGGCGGACAGGCTCAAAGGTGGAGATCGCACAGCAATGTTTCCCAACGGCTGCTTTCCACCGGGCCTGCCTTTCGTCCGAGCATGAGCGCCGCCGCCGCCGGAGTCGGTGACTGGCGTCATTGACCGATAGGAAGCAAGAGGTTCTTCAAGGGCTGGACGACTCCAGGGAGGGAGAGGTCTGTCCGAATGTCAAAGAAGAGCGCCAGGCAGGCTTTCGAAACGCCTCACCGAGGCCTGTTGCGTGAGGCAGATCGACCAAGAGAGCGCATCGAAAGTCCTGCGGTTCAGGCCAAGACGGGCGCGAAGGCCAGATCCTGGGGTGGTCTTCTACACTCGGCAGGAACCTATTCTGGAACCTATTCTGGCATGGCAGGAACCTATTTTGGGAACCTATTCCTGGGGGCGCAACATGAGCCAACCGAGCGAAAGGTTATACCCGCCTCGGCGATCTTCAATACTCACGGTTACGGCGCCAGTCGAGCAAGTTCAAGCTGAATGGCGCGAATGAGTTCGTCGAGGCAGCGCTGAAGCAATGCCCAATATTTCTGGTCTGAGGCTGCAAGAGCGTCATCCAGATCTCGCTGCAAGTACTCGCGAAGGGACGCTTCTACGCCTGGGACCAGTTCCAAGTGATGCTCGTTGTTTCGGTAGACACGAATGCGATGCAGGGCACTAAAAAGCGATGGGTAAGATGCCTTGATCTTGGAAAAGAAATACTTGTTCTCAAGGATTGAATTTCCGAATCTGTCGATGCTCTCAATAAAGCATCGATTCAGGATGCTGAGAGTTGCACCAAGGGTCTGCGCGTCCTTTGCCACCGGTGCATCACGCAGGCGATCCGCCTCCGGAAAGGAGTTCGGTCCGAATAGGGGAGGGTGATTCGCAGTCTTGGCAACTCGCTCAAGCTCTCGCATGTCTTCGGCGATTTCTCGAAGCCTGACCGCTAGAAACGTTGGTCTATCCTCAAGGGCGGCGAGCCGCATTCGCCATGGGCGGCCTTCGCGCCTGGCGTTCTCGCTTGCGACATAGTCTGCCAAAACTGAATACGTGACGTATGGGTAGTCAGGAGCAGAAACCACTCCGTAGCGAAAGAGGTGAGTGCAGGATTGCCCCTGAGAGGCGGCAAGTTGAAATGCTTGTATGTCTCCGACTGAGAGCGTTTCAAGAGAGCGGTACTCCTCCGGATAGAAGCGTTCCAATTCATCGACAACGTGCCTTACGTAGAAAACAAGTTCATCATCGCGAAGAGTGCGCTGTTTCTCCAGACGACCCTTTGCCACTTTGAGTGGAAACGGCTCGCCCGCCACCTGCGCAATTTGCGCAACATGGCTGCAAGCCAGACGCGTTAGAAGCGGATGGCCTGCATATTGCTCGAATAGTGATGCCAGCGCCGCCGGGTCGTAGCGCATTCCGACGATCTTGCCGATCTTCTGTACCAGTTCGTTGGACTCAGGTTCCGAGAGCCCTCGCAGGAAGATCGTAGTAACGATTCCGAAGAGCGGATTCTGAAAGTCTCCAAACCGACTCTCTTCTGCGATCGCTGGGTTGACCCCCGCGATTACAATGTTGAAGCGGGGAAACGTCGACTGCGTCGTGCGAATTGCTTGCCAGAACTCTAGGAACTCGGTCTCCCAGTGCTTGTCCGCAGCGGTCTTGGGCGTAATCCATTCAATCTCATCGATAATGATCGTCATCCGTTCCACATTGGTTACTTGCACCAATCTTCGCATGACCGACAGAAAGTCGTCCGCCGCATCTAGTTCAGTAAAGCCGGGAAGAGGTGCGTCCAACTGATCACGGGCAAGGCGCTTTGCTATGTACTCCAGCACCTGATTCCAGTGTCGCTTTCTCAGCGAAGGCGACTGACCATCAAATACTTCGACCCTGTGCTTCGAGTCCTTTTCGAGAAGACGTTGAAGCTTCCAGAGAAGAGAGGTTTTTCCTGTCTTTCGGAGTCCAAAGATAGCGGCGTTCTCGCTGCGCCGACAAAAATCGAGTATCTGACCAAGCTCATGGCTCCGACCAAAAAAGTATGTGTCTTCGCGAAGCGGGAGGGTGTACTTGTATCTGTCAAGTAGAAGGAAGTGCTTTTGGAGTTGATTGCGAACAGTCCACGCGTTTGCTCCCTTGGCAATTAGAGTCGATGCTGTGAACGGCACGACAATTCTGGATTCCTTATTCTCCAGAAGATAGGATGACACCCATGCGTCAGCGTTCGTCGCCTCGGATATCAAGAAGCACAGAAGCGGTTCAACTCGCCCCTTTGCTGGGTCAGTGGTAAAGACGTGCTCTATGGCACGTATCGTTCTGGGCTCGACTGCATCAAATCGGGAGTATGCGAGGACTAGCTCGTACTCAAATCCGTATGACTCTGCTAGGTCAGGCGAAGCACGCAGCAGGAAGACGGTGATCGTGGTGCGCTCATATGTTCTGGTATTTGCCCATGAGATGTCAAAGCCTGCCTCAAGAAACGGACGTAGCAGGTCAGCCTCTCTGCGATGGCTGGAGAGAAAGGGACGGGCACTGTCATGGACTTCACCTGGCATGCTGGGACCTCAGTGTGGTGGGTTGTAGGCAGCAACGCTGTGGCGCCTCAGAGTGCGGCGTCAGCCGTCCGCTGGAGGCGCGTGTCAGCCGCCGGTAAACAATGCTTCTGCACTGCCTTACCAGCTAGTGCCTGGCTTTTCGCCACATCTCTCCGCGATGCCATCATGTGATTGTTTGTGTCCCTTTGCGTCAGTGGAGTTCAACACAGACCGCTATACAAGCGATCAAACCCAGAGCCGCCATAGCTAAATATGGAGCAAATTGGTAAACAGGCCGAATCCTCGTGGTGGGGACAAGGCCAAGTTCCTTCTCGATCCTGATCATCTGGGCAAGAGCTCGCATGATAGCCTCTATAGCCCCAAGCATGGCGAACAAAACGAGTATCCCTAGGAGAGCGTAGAGGCTGAACAGCCAGAAGATTGGCCTGTTATCGGCTTGGCCCTGCTCTACCAGCGAGAAGGAGATACCCACGACTCCGATGAATGAGAACGGTAGTTGCCAGAGACGATCAGCATGCAGCTTAGCTCGAGCATGAACCTCAACGAGTTGCACGCGAAGTGACTCTGCAAACTCAGGTTCCACTGAGGTCTCGGGAGCATGGATGATGCCGGCAGTTCTCATAGTCTTCACGCTTGACGGCTAACGCTGCTGAGATGAGCGGCGGGCCGGGCGCGAAGCGTCCGGTTCCGTCCGCTCGATCGAAGGGTTATGTGGAGCTGCCTCTACCAAGCGGCATCCTCTCTTCCGCGGAAAGTATTCGCCATGAACCCGCAGTGGACGCGACCAAAAGTCCAGACATCTGAGCCTTTTGAACTAGCGATTGCTAACCGCAGGTGACTCGGTTCAATGCAAAGCGGTGCGAGATGCTTACGAGTAGCACCTCCAAGCTGCTCCAAGAGCGCTTCAAGTGACGCCGCGCTTCCGAGATGACCCGAGACTTTTCCTGCCGAGATCATTCCTTTAGCCCAGGGGCGACTCTTGGCGATGAACCTAGTCAGTACTCGCAGATCCCTTTTGAGTGATAAGACGTTGGCGCCAAGACCAAAAAAGCGGCGGATCTTAGAAGCCTCTAGCAGGTAGGAATCCTCTATCACTTCATCGATACGTTCCCGAATGGCAGCTGCGCTCGCATGAGTACGGAACCTTAACCCTGGCACCTCCATCTGTTCTCTATAACTTCTGAATAACCCCTCAACAATGGCAAGGCGTGTAAGACCCTCTGCTCCAAGTCGTCGCTCGAAGCGTACTCTGTCTATTTCCTCGGCGATCTTTGAAGGATTCAGCACGACCTCACTTCCTCGCTTTGCCGCGAGTACGAGCAGATAAGTAGCCCAGATTACGTCATTGAGTGAATCGCGCGAGTTGCCTACGTGTCGCTTTGTCTTCGCTGTTCGAATCGGCTTGAAGTACTCGAATACAGCAGACCACAACCGCTGGCTCCCATCAACGAAGCTTAGTCGTTTACGCGCACTTGGTGATAGATGGCTCTTTAACGCTTTGGCTGTCGGAAATGGTCCTTCCTGAAATATCGGACTAATAGTCGTAACAGCGCAGCTAGCTACCATCTGTCGAATGAATGCCTCTACGCCGGAGGCCAGTCGCCCAGCTTGCTCGCGCCTTGCTTGCTTAAGGAGTTCCTCATCCAGATTAGCGATCATGAGCTCGCCAACATCAACAACAGGGCTGACGTATATACTCGGCGTTACAACTATCTCACTATACAGAGACATCATATCGACCCATTATACCTAGCCTGTGATCCGCCAGACACATAACCTAAGGTGTAGCGTCACGCCTCCGGAGTGCTTGTGGCCCGGACTCGCGGTGTGCCTGCCATACGACCATGCGGCCCTCCTCTTTGCAAAAGCCCAAAGTGAAACAACTTGGCGAGTTTAAGCCTGTACTGGGCGGTGAGTCAATCAGGCCTCCAAGGCAGGTGCTCGACGCCCGCTCCCGGAAACCAGGGGATTCCTGCTTATGCTCGTCTCCCGACTCTGACTATCTCTCCGTGGTCCAGAGACTTACGCTTCCCTGAATCTTAGGTGCCCAAGCCGATAAAGAGCCTCGCCGCAGGGGGCACGGAAGCTTATGCAATTGATCATAGGCCGATATGGCTGCGTAGCGACGCGGCGCTCGGGCACGTAAAGTCAAGGATTTGCAGCCAAACTTCTAGGCCGGCTTCTGGGCTTTCCCAGGTGCTGGATACGCTCGCGGTGCTTTTCTGTCACAACAGGTCCAGCGGGCTCTGCCCCCCCCGGCCTCCACGGTTCAATACATGGTGTAGATCATCGTCGTCTTCACGCTCCGATGACCCAGCAGCTCCTGCACCGTCCGGATGTCGTAACCGTTGGTTAAGAGGGTGGCGAAGGAGTGCCGCAACGTATGGCAGGTCGCCGCCTTGGCCAAGCCGGCGTTTTGGACCGCTCGCCGGAATGACCGCTGGATCGACTGCTCCGGCAGGTGATGCCGCCGCTCGATCCCCGATCGCGGATCCCGCGACCGACTCGCCGCCGGAAAGACGTACTGCCAGCCCCATTCCGAGGCCGCCGAGGGATATTTCCTCGCCAGCGCGTACGGAAGGTAGACCTTTCCGAAGCCTTCCCCCAGATCTCTCTTGTGCAGGCGCTCTACCTCGCGAAGATGGCGCCGCAGGTCGTCCTGGATCGATCCCGGCAGCATCGTCACCCGGTCCTTGCCGCCCTTCCCATCCCGTACCGTGATCTGATTCTCGCCGCCTTCGGCGGCGGCGCGCGCGGATCAACCCTTCCAACTCCCCCACCGGCTTGTCCAGAATCTCCCGATAAAGGGACAGCAGCGCGCAGAGCGCCTGTGTCTGAGTCGATGCGCTGATCTGCCTCTTCACAGCCAGATGCGTCAGAAACGCGTTGATCTCGACCTCCTCCATCTCCGCCGGATGCCGCTTTCCATGGAAAGGATGTACCTGCGCATCCAACCCAGATAGGCCCGCTCCCACTACCCACTACCCACTACCCAGGAGACTACGGCCGCTCTCGTCCTCCTCTTCCAACGCGCCTGCGACGAGGATCGGGGCACCGCCAAGCTCATCGCACGGCTCGCAAAGCTTCTCGGGAGACAGGAAAGACTTTTGGCGCCCAAGATTGGATTTCAGCCCGATCGAGAACCCTTCGGGCGCGTTGGATTCGATTCGGCGCGTCGGGCAAGACTTTCAGGACATCGGCAAGACTTCGGGCGCTTTGAATTCAATCTGGCACGCTCGGAAAGACTTCGCGCGCCTCGAATTCAATTCGGCTTCAATAGATTGGATAAAAGCGCTCTGGATTGAGCTCGGAGGACTCGAGAATGAATTTGACCCCAATAGATTGGATAATGGCACGACAGATTCCAATCTAGTGGATCCGAATTGATTTCGGCCCCAATAGATTGAATCTTGAGGCGTAGAATTCAATCTAGCGGGCTGATTTTCATTTTTACGCGCCTCTTTTCAATTCGAGGACGCCAAAACTGATTCTGGCGGCCTCGAATCGTTTCCGGCTCCATTAGATTGAATAACGGCGCAGCAGATCCAATTTATTGGAGCCGATTTCATTTTGGCGAGCCAAGCCTGTGATTTCCCTCCCCCTCCCGGCGAATAACATGGCAGAACGGAGACGCCATGACTGCCCTCGACCCACAAGACCGCTTCCTGACCCTGCTGGAGGAGCACGACAAGATCCTCTACAAGGTCGCGAGCTCCTACTGCAAGAACCCGGAAGACCGCCGGGACCTGGTTCAGGAGATCGTCGTCCAGCTCTGGCGGTCGTTCGGCAAGTTCGACGACAGCTTCCGCTTCTCCACCTGGATGTACCGCATCGCGATCAACGTCGCGATCTCCTTCTACCGCAGCCAGAGCCGGCGGACGCGGGACACGGTACCGGTCGAGGAGTCGATCCTCGAAATCGCGGACCCGGGGACGGAGACCTCGGACGACGTCCGCCTTCTCCACCACTTCATCGGCCAGCTCGACGAGCTGAACCGGGCGCTCATGATCCTTTATCTGGACGGGAACAGTTACGACACCATCGCCGAAATCCTCGGCATTTCGACTACCAACGTCGCCACGAAGATCGGCCGGATCAAGGACAGGCTCCGGCGCGATTTTGCGGGGGGCGGGCGTATGACGACTGTATGAAAGGAACAACGACCATGGAACTGCAAGACATGAAGGACCGCTGGAACGAATATGACCGCAAGCTGGATGCGAACCTGCGGCTGAATACCCGGGTGCTGCGCGAGTTCGGTCTCAATCGAGTGGACTCCTCCCTGAGGCGGCTGACCCGAACGATCGTCTTCGAGCTGCTGATGGGCCTCGTGGCAGCCGTCCTGCTGGGCAGCTTCATCGGGGACCACCTCGGCGAGATGCGCTTCCTGGCGCCGGCCCTGGCTCTCGACGTGTTCGTCCTCTATTTCATCGGCTGGTCCATCCGCCAGTGGGTGGCTCTCGGCAGCCTGGACTACGGCGAATCGGTCGTGGAGATCCAGCGGAAGCTCGAGATGCTGAGGATCGACCGCATCCGCATGACGAAGTGGGTGTTCCTGCTCAGCCCGCTCGTCTGGCTACCGCTGCTGATCGTGGGCGTCGAAGGCTTCCTGGGTCTGGATGTCTACGCGATTCTCGACACCGCCTGGCTCGCCGCAAACTTCGTCTTCGGCCTGGCGGTCATCCCCCTGATGCTCTGGTTGTCGAAGCGGTACGCGGACCGGCTGAAGGGCTCGTCTCTCGCCCGGCGCGTCGTGGATGCCCTGGCCGACCGCAGCCTGAACGAGGCGGCCGGCTTCCTGGGTTCGCTGTCCTCCTTTGAAAGGGAGAACGGCACGGCGGCTTGACGCCCGGTGCTCCTCCTCTTGCGCCCGCTCAAGCCGTAAGAGGAGGAGCAGGGAGGCCTGATTTTACGTCTCTGACTGCTCCGGTTCACTTTGGGAGTACTCTTCTCGCTCCTCTTTATACAAGTATAGGGGCCTATTGGGCTTACGCTTTCCCGCGGGTTTCTCGAGGAGGCAAATAAACCCGCCCTCCCCGCACTCAGTCTTTATCTCTTTCCAGCGTGTTGCCAAGTGGTTCGCCGCATAACACGTCCCATCCGTTCCGAGGCCCGCGCAGATAAAAACGCTTATACCGCGTAGGTTCATGCGATAGATTACTCCATAGTCGTCCTCGTACTCTCCAGGAGCGCCGCCGGCGCAAGAGGTTCTCATGTAGGATTGGCGTTCTACGCGGAGGACTCGGCCGGCATCTTCCAAAACGAATTCCACCCGTCTCTTGCCGTCTACCAGTGGCTGGCGGTCTAGATAATACTTGGTGCCGCTGTTGTAGATCGGGCTACCCAAGAATACAAGATTCGAACGGGGCACCAGTTCCTCATCCCATTTCCGCGGACACACCTTTACATCCGTCTGCTTGACCTGTCTTCCGAACAGATCTGCTATCCCCTCGAAAACCCGGGAGGCGCGCAGGGAGTCGCGAAGCTTGAGCGCAGAAATATACTCCCGTTCGTTCATCGCAGTTCCTATGAACCCTGTTCTTACCGCTTCTCCTTCAACCGGATCTGCTCTTTTTATGTTCAGGTTCGACGCATATATCTGCAGATGCGGCGTTTTGCCAGACATACCCATCCAACGGCTCTGCGCACGCTTTGGCAGCCAGCCCCACACATAGGCCGCGACAACTGCGACTGTACCGACAAAAACGCTTGCAAGAACATTAATCAGAAAATCTACAAATAATTCACTATCCATCGGCCGCCCTCCATCTATGCAGAAAGCTCAGCAACTCTTCTGGTGGACGCAACCAGACGTCGGCGCGTGTAGTTCTATACTCTGGACGCACCAGTACGCCGATCCCAGCGTCCCCTACCACCGCGAAAGCGTCTTCGTCGGTGGCATCATCCCCAAGATAGGCTGTTGGAGTTTCTGCGCCCATTTCCTCGAGAAGGGTCTTGACCGCGAACCCCTTGTCACGACCTGGAACTCGAAGCTCCACGCCGCCGTCGAATTCATGCAGCTCCAGGCCATGCTCCAGGGAGATCGCCCTCCAGCGGTCAATTGTCGCCGGTTTGTAAGATTCAACCTCAGCAGGATCCACCCCGCGCCAGTGGAGCGCGAGACTTGCCGGTTTTCTTTCGCAGTGGTCCGCCCCTCCTGCTTCTTGCGCGGCGGCATAGGCGGCATCGAGGCCATGACGCGCTTCTATGCTCAGTCCCGCGATCGAATACGTACCATCCGAAAGTTGACGCTCCCATCCGTGACTGCCCCAAATTTCGGGTAAAGGGTCTAGCTGAAGCAGGCGGGGTATGTCGTGAACGCTCCGTCCGCTGACAATGACCACGCGAGTTCTTCCGATGTCCTGCAGGGCCTTCAAAGCGTCAACGACGCCTGGGTAAGGTACGGCCTTATCGCGATCTTTCTGGAACGGTGAGAGTGTCCCATCATAATCGAGAAGCAACAACGGCTGTCCCGAATGACCGCTGACGCTGCGAAAAAAAGTCTCAAGGTCCCGGCCTGATCTAAGTATCTGCACTCGTGCACCTCCGGCCCCGCAAGTCGACAATGTCTTACGGTCTACGCTGTTGCTCAATTGCAGCAGGATACTAACATACAGACTGCACTCGCTTCCCTGGCCCGTCGTCCTCGGCGACGGCAGCGTTTCATCGGTTGGTCCATCCGCCAGTAGGTGGCGCTCGGCCGCCTGGACTACGGCGAATCGGTCGTGGAGATCCCGAAAAGGGAGAACGCCGCGTGAGATAGGGGACGGCGTCGAGACAGCAGGTTGAAGAGGAGACGGCCCGGGGTGCTGGCTTGACGGCCGGCACCCCGGCTCGTACGCTCCCCGAATTCCATGAGGAGATCTCGATGCGGACCTTCAAATCCCTGCTCTGGACGAGCGCGTTCTCTCTGCTGCTGGGCCTGCTGTGGGGAATCGCGCCCGCCGCGGCCCAGCCGGCTTCCCATCCCCTCGACCCGCTGACCGGAGAAGAGATCCGCGCCGCGGCCCGCGCGCTTCAGGCCCGGACGGGCTGGCCCGAGGGCGGCCGCTTCGCGGTGGTGGCGCTGAACGATCCTCCCAAGCAGGAGATCCTGAGGTACCGGGGCGGCCCCACCTTCACGCGGCAGGTCTTCGCCGTGGTCTACGACCGGGCGAACAACAAGACCTTCGAAGCCCTGGTCAGCGTCAAGGACCCGCAGCGCCCCAAGGTCGACTCCTGGACGGAGGTCCCCGGGGTCCAGCCCCTGGTCCTCGAGGAGGAGGGCGACATCATCGACGAGATCGTCCGTTCCGACCAGCGCTGGATCGACGCGGTCAAGGCGCGGGGGCTGGACCCCGAGGCGGTCGTGATCGATTACTGGGCGGTGGGCACGGTCCCCGCCCAGTACCGCGGGCGCCGGCTGCTGCGCGGGTTGACCTTCTTCCAGGGCGATTCCGCCAACTACTACGGCCAGCCGGTCGAAGGGCTCGACGTGCTGGTGGACCTGAATTCCGGCGAGCTCCTGGAGCTGACGAACATCCCCAATCCGCCGCCGATGCCCGGCCCCGCCCAGGACCTCGACGAGGATTCCATCCGCCGCACGCTCGGCAAGCTGCGCGAGGCTCCCAAGCCGCTCTCGATCACCCAGCCCCAGGGCCCAAGCTTCGAGCTCCGCGGCAACGAGGTGAGCTGGCAGAAGTGGCGCTTCCGCTACCTGATGCACCCGCGGGACGGCCTCGTGCTCTACCTGGTGAGCTACGCCGATCCGGCCGGCCAGCAGCAGCCGGTCCTCTACCGCGCCTCTTTCTCCGAGATGGCCGTGCCGTACGGCGATCCGGACGGCAACTGGAACTGGCGCTGCGCTTTCGACGTCGGCGAGTACGGGGTGGGCAAGGGCGCCGGCCCGATCAAAGCCGGGATCGAGGCTCCCGAGAACGCCCAGCTCCTCGACACGGTTTTCGCCAACGACCTGGGACGGCCGGTGGTCTATCAGGACGCGGTCGGGATCTACGAGCGCGACGGCGGGCTCCTGTGGAAGCACTGGGAGACGGGCGGCGATCAGTGGAACAACGAGTCCCGCCGCGGGCGGGAGCTGGTGATCTTCACCATCGCCACGGTGGGCAACTACGATTATTCGATCAACTGGATCTTCCGCCAGGACGGATCGATCCACGTAGAGTCCGGCCTGACCGGCATCATGCTCGCCAAGGGAGTGCGCCAGGAGACGCACTCCCACGACGAGAACGGACACCTCATCGCGCGCCGCGTGGTGGCTCCGCACCACCAGCACATCCTCAATTTCCGGCTGGATTTCGACGTCTACGGCCCGGGCAACTCGGTGTCCGAGATGAACACCCATTCCGCGCCGGCGTCGGAGAACCCGGCGGGCACGGCCATCGTCATGGAGGAGAAGGTGCTGCCGCGCGAGAAGGACGCCCAGCGCGACATGAGCATGGCCTCCGCCCGCGTCTGGCGGGTGCTCAACCCGGCGCAGAAGAACGCGCTGGGCATGGAGCGCGGCTACATCCTGGTGCCGGGGGTGAACTCGGTCCCCTACGCCCTGGAAGGATCGCTGGCGCGGAAGCGTGCCGGCTTCATGGATCACCACCTCTGGGTCACCAAGTACCGGCCGCGGGAGCTCTACGCGGGCGGCGACTATCCGAACCAGAGCGAGGGGGGCGACGGCCTGCCGCGCTACGCCGCCAGGAACGAGGCGATCGAGAACACCGACCTGGTGATGTGGTACACGTTGAACGTCACCCACATCCCGAGGCCGGAAGAGTGGCCGGTCATGCCGACCACGAACGTCGGCTTCCGCCTGATCCCGGCCGGCTTCTTCGAAGCCAACCCGGGGCTGGACGTGCCCCGGTAGAAAGGTTTTAGATGGGGCAGATCCAGCTTCCGAAGTGACAGTTGCAGCGAGCCCAGGAACGAACCCCGGCGGGCGAGCTCAAGGTGCGGCCTGCCAGGCGAGTGCGGGATCTTCGTTGCGCTGCATCCACACGAGGAGGCGGGACCTCAGATCGCTCAATACGCCCGCTGCCGCCGGCTCGGCAACGAGGTTGCGCGCCTCCGCCGGGTCGGCCGAGAGGTCGTAGAGCTCCTCGCCGCGGGCCGGGTCCTTCCAGACGATCAGCTTGTGCGTCGGGGTCCGCACCACGCGGTAGGCGAGGCCGCCGAACTTCTCGCTTTTCTCGTCCGACCATTCTGCAAAGGCCTCGCGCACCTCGATCTTTCCATCCAGCGCGTCCAATAGATTGCGCCCGGGCCAGGAATCCGGCACCGGAACGCCGGCGAGCGAGAGGAGCGTCGGCGGCAGGTCCAGGCTCGAGACGGGGAGGTCCGATAGGAGCGACTGCGGCAACCCCGGCCCTGACAAGATGAAAGGTACCCGCAACGAGCTCTCGTACGGAACCTGCTTGCCGTTGGCGTTCGAACCGGGTCCGCCTACGCCCCGCTCCCCCATCATGTAACCGTTGTCGCCGAGCAGGACCACGACCGTCCGCTTATCGAGCCCGGTCTCCCGCAGCGTTGCGAGCACGCGCCCGAGCTGCTCGTCGAGATGGCTCACCGACTCGTTGTAGTGCCGCCAGTCGTTGGATTTCACATCACGCGGGAAGCCAGGAGGGAGGAGCTCCTCGTCGCTGCGCCCGGCATAGAGGGCTTGGATCCGATCCGGGTTGGGATCGTTGGGAAAGTGAGGCGCGGTGTAGCCGAGCCAGAGCAGGAAGGGTTCGGACCGCGCGGTATCGGCGGCATGACCGCGCAGGAAATCGACGGCATCGTCCGTGAAGATCTCCTGCGTAAAGCCGTCGACGACCTTGCCCTCGCCGGAAGTCCCGTGGGCCAGCTCGGGGTCGTGGTAGTCCGCGCTGCCGCCCGGCAGCCAGGTCCGCGACTCGTCGAAGCCGCACTCCCAGGGCGGCGGGGGGAGGTGCCACTTGCCGACCACCACCGTGTGGTACCCGGCATCCCGCAACAGGCTCGCCACCGTCGGACGCCGGCAAAGGGCCTCGGCGACTCCGGGCTCCTGGAGCTGGACCGAATAGACGCCATGGCGATAAGTCGGCAGGCCGGTGAGCAGGCTGGCGCGAACCGGGTGGCACTGCGAAACGGAAACGGTGGCTTGGCGGAAATAGACGCCGTCCCGCACCATGCCATCCATCACCGGTGTGATGATGGCGGGATTGCCGGCCGCGCCCAGGGCATCCCATCGGTGATCGTCGGAAAGCACGACGACGATATTGAGGCGCTGCTGGGCAGGTGAGCGCGGATCGGGCTGCGCAAGCCCGGTGCAGCCCAGCGAAGACAAGAGCAGCACAGCAGTCAGGCCGGTCGAGATCGTGGTCATGAGAGATTCTACGTGGCTCTCAGGCTACGCGTTTATGTGGCTCGCTTCGTGCAATGACATCTTTCAGCTTCACATTAGAGCTCCGACCGTCTTCCGCGGCAGGCGTTGCGCGCCAGCGGTGTCCGAGAGCTACCACCTTATTGGAAGGATTCCTCATGAAACGACGCATGATTCTAGGTTTGTCCGCTCTCCTGCTCTCCCTGACCGTGGTGGCGCCAGCCGGTGCCGCAGCCGACACGACGATGTGCCAGATGGATTACACGCTCAAGGGTTGGTCTATTTTTTACAAATCATCGCGCGGAGCGGCAACGATCACCTGCGACAACGGTCAGACGGCAACTGCGAAGATCTCCGCCAAGGGTGGCGGCCTGACGGCCGGCAAATCCCAGGTTCGTGACGGCCACGGGAAGTTCTCCGAGGTCGGCGACATCAAGGAGCTGTTCGGCACCTACGCCATGGCGACCGCTGCCGCGGGCGCCGTCCAGTCGGCCGAAGCACAGGCCCTCACCAAGGGAGAGGTCTCCCTGGCCCTGGCCGGCAATGGAACGGGTATCGAGCTGGGCGTAAGCTTCGGCAAGTTCACCATCACCAGGCGGTGATATCTCCTTCCTGAGTCGGGCTGCGTAGTAAGATTTCGGAGTGGAATCCATCGCTCCTCCCGAAGTCTGGCTGCGCGGCCCCATTCCAGACCTATCCCCTTTCCTGCAGCCCGTCGCGCATGCCCTCCTCCAAGCGGTGGAGGACGTGCGCCGGGCTGTTGGTCCGCTTACGGTGGCTCACCTCTGGGCCCGACCCGGGGGGGCTCCCTCGGTGGGCTTTCACGTCCGCCACGCCTCCGGCAGCCTCGATCGACTCTTCACCTACGTCCGCGGCGAGGCACTCTCCAAGGAACAGCTGACATTCCTCGCGGCCGAGGCGGAACCGGGTTCCCCTCCTCCGGACGCAGCCGCGCTCACGCTGGATTTCGAGGGGCAGGTAGACCGTGCTCTGGCGCAGCTCCGTGCGACTCCGGAGCCGACGCTGCTCGAACCTCGCGGAGTCGGCCGCCTGCAGCTCCCTTCGACCGTGCTGGGACTGCTCGTCCACACCGCCGAGCACACGCAGCGTCACGTGGGCCAGATCATCACGACAGCGAAGATCGTGACGGCTGCTCAGAGTAGAGATAAGATCCGGTCAACGTAGCGACAACAACAAACCAAAGGGAGGTCATCGAAATGGCGCGATACTCAGGCACCGCGGACAATGGGGACATCAACGTAGCTCTGCGTCTCGCTATCAAAGCTGCCAAGGAAGGGCTTGGAGCAGACCTCGTCAAATGGACGCTGCTCGTCGTCTTTGGGGCAAACGGTGGTGCCGCCGGCCAGAACGACCTTACGGTGGAGATTGAGGCTCACGTTCCCTAGGGCGGCGATGTGCAGAGGGGCGGCGCCATGCCGCCCCTCGAGCCGGAATCCTCACTTGACCGGGGCGGGCGCGGGCGCGAGCGGGGTCCTCGAGTAGAGGCCAATCGGATGGCCGGCTGGATCGACGACCACGGCGATGGCTCCGATGCCGTCTGGCAGGTCGAAGGGGAACCCAGGCGGGATCGTCCCCCCCAGCTCCTTCGCTTTCTTGCAGCTGGCCTGGATGTCGGTCACCTGGACATAGACCACTCCGTTGAACGGGGTGATCTGGCCGTCCGCACCGCGCAGCGTCCCGATCGGCGTGCCACCCGCGACGATCTCCACCGCTTGATCAGTTCCCTGGACCGGGTTGAATTTCCAATCGAAGAGCTTTCCGTAGAAATCCTTGGACTTCGCCAGACTGGTCGTGGTGATGTCGAACCAGGCGATGCGTCCCGGTCCGACATCCGCCGGCGGAGTCGCTGCATGGAGCTCTCCGGTCACGAGAGCCATTGCCAGGATCATCGCCATCATCGTCGAAAGCACGTTTCGCATCGTTGTCCTCCTCGAGCTTGGTATGGAAGGCCTGCGTCAGGGCGCAGGCCGGAACCGTAGCGACTCGGTGATTCCAATAATCACATCGCGGTGCCTGTCGTACACGCTTGCGCTGGCAGTACTGGTGACCGAGACCAGGGGGTGGCTCGGGGTCGGAGAGCTCTCGAGGCACGCGGAGTAGCGGACCGTGTCCTCTTCCTCTCCGGCCTGCCGGCCGCGCGCCTCGAGCCATACCCCGCGCCAATTCATGTTGATCTCGCTTTGCCGGGTTGGAGTTGACGCGAAGGCGCCGCCCAGATCCTGAAGGTGAGCCGCCGCGCAAGCGTCAGTTGTATCCCCTTTGCCAGGATGCAGGGAGATGGTCACATCCACATCCCCGTTCGGGGAGGCCAGCACGGTGCTGCCAGCTTGCCGTTCCAGAGTCCACGCCCGAGGATAGGCGATATGGAAGGTATCGCTGCCCTCGCTGGGGCTTACATAGATCCGCAGGGGCGGTGAAGCCGGCGCACGGGAGCCAAGGAGCAGCAGGAAAACGAGAGAGAGCATGTCCTGGCCTCCATTCTGTCAGACGCAATTGCGGGCCAGGAGTGCGGGCACTGCAACCGCCTCACGAGAAAAGCCTGATCGCCTGATTCAGTATAGCGCCCATCTTCCGGTCAGGGATGATTCACTACGGAGGACTCCCGGTTCTCCCGGAAACGTTGCATCGCCTCCAGAGGGTCTTCGGCGTCGCCGGCCTCCAGGCCCACCCATCCGTTACGGCCTTTGCGCTTGGCCGCGTAGAGTCCGAGATCGGCGATCCCGACGATCTCCTGCCAACCGCACACCCGGGGCCGTCTGGTCGAGAATGGATACGCCGCGAAGCCGACTGAGCACGTCCGTTTCAGCAGAGTCCCGTCGTCGAGCCGGAGTTCGTGGGCTTCGACCGCCGCCCGCACCTTCTCCGCCAGCTCGGGCCCTTTCCTGCGGTCGACGAAGCGGGCCACGATGAGGAATTCCTCACCTCCCCACCGCACCACGTGGTCCGAGGCCCGGAATACCGAGCGCAGGAGGGCCGCGACCTGGACCAGGACCGCATCTCCCGCGGCGTGGCCATAGGAGTCGTTGACGATCTTGAAATGATCCATGTCGAGGAGCAGGAACACCAGGTCGGCCTCGCCATCCCCCGCCCTGCCGTCCTCGTGCCGGCGTGCGGCGAGATCGAGGTCGCTTCCCAGGGCCTGTTCGAGGAAACGGCGGTTGCGCAGCTGCGTCAGCGCATCGGTGAGGCTGGTCTCCTCGATCTGCACGTTGGCCGCGGCCAGGCGCAGGCGGAGAGACAGGTCCCGGCGCCGGGTCTGCCGGCTGGACAGGGCCGCGAGCCAGGTGAAGACTGCCGAGCCGAGGAGAAAGAACAGGGGCGCCACCATCTCCAGGGAAAGGCCGTGCACCGCGAGGTTGATCCCCAGGTACAGGGTCAGGATGAGGCCGCAGACCAGGGCCGCCATGCCCAGCTCCCAAGGCAGGAAGACGCAGATGACGAAGAGGACGATCATGTTGCCGGCAAAGTAGTTGCTGGCGAAGCCGCCCAGATGGGCGGACATGATCGAGATTCCCGCGGCCGAGGCCAGGGCACAGGCTGTGGCAACCGGCTGGGCCAGGCTCACGCCGCGCTGGGAGCGCACCGCGGCCAGGGAGATCAGATAAAGGAGGGAGACCGCGACGCGGATGACCAGGAACCGCACGGCCAGCTCCGGCGCCACGACGAGGTCGAGGAACCAGAAGGCCGGATAGAAGACGAGGGAGGCCTTGAGGAGGAAGCGGGTGCGCTCCTGGAGGAGCAGACGGTTCTCCTCCCGAAAGACAGGCTCGAACTCCGCCCGCCGTGGAGAGTGCTCCACCAGCAGCTCCTTCGTAGCCGTATTCGCCGGCCTCTCCATCCTCCTCCTCCCGAATGCACGTCCACGAGCACCGGATCGAAGTGCGAACCGGCCAACCGCAAGGGATACTTGTACTGTAACAACGAAAAGGATTGTAGCATCCTGCGAAGTGTGCCAGTCACGAGGCCGATTACGGAAGCGCCGCGCGGGGCCGGCGGATCAGGAGAGCGGGTGCGGCAAAGGCGGCGATGAAGGGCACCCATGAGAACAACAAGCTGGGTTCAACCCACCAGCCGTCAGGAGTCATCCCGAACGGTATCAGTGTGAGCGGGACGACACTGAAATAGAGCAGCTCGAAGAGAAGGAGTATCGCCAGTATCCTTGTGCTGGTGGGCAGGCCAGCCGTCGCCAGGCCAAGGACCACGAGGCAGGAGCCGGTGGCTGCGGCACCTGAGGTGCAGAGAAGGACTGTTGTCAGCCTGACAACGTCGACTTGCCGGAACAAGAGCGGGACCGCGAGGAAGAGGATTGATACCGAGGCCGCTACCAGAGGGACGCAGCTGACCCGGCGCTGCGTGCTGAGCACCCGGCGGCTCAGCCAGTGTGCACCGAAGGGCCACGCGAGGAGCAGGACCAAGGCCAGGACCACGACGATGATCTCGAACGGCGTCGAGAGCAGCTGCGATAAGTATGGTTGACTTGACATTGTTGTTGCCTCGGCCATCTCGTATACGGCGGACCTTGGTGTAGCGTCGCGCCTCTGGCGTGCGTATGGGCCGGAGCCTGGCCCCCGCCGTCACTGCCGGCCCCTCTGAGGAGACCCAGACCACCCTGCCAACCGCTCTCAAAAGACGGCGAAGCAGGGTTCTGCGACCGACTCAACTCTGCTCCTCCTCTGCCGGTACCACCGGGTACACGCCGTCGCCCCACCCCGAATGAAAGAGCACGAGATTCTCTCCATGCAAACCGAGCGGAAGTAGTATATTGGCTAGCCCAGCCCGAATGTGATCAGGATCATCCATGCGCGCGAACCAACTGGCAGGATCGTCGTTCTCAAACAACCCTTCGAGCCAGTCCTCTTAAACGGGTGGTACTTATCTATCGTTCTCCTTACTTAAAGACAAGATGGGCCACGTACTTTGGTAAGCCTGATTGATCGGATCGGCGCCGAGAAGCGGCATCACGACCGCCTTCATCAGGAATTTGAACGCAATGCCGAAAGCGATACCGATGGCCAAGCTACCGGCCCAGCTGACGGGCCGCACGTAGCCGATCTCGCGCCATGGCGTACACGACCGCCGGGCCCACACCAGCACCAAAATGGCGCTGAGGGGTGCAACCACGAAGTTGCCCGCAAGGATGACGAGAATCGCCAGGATTCCGAGCGGCCCGAAGCCGCGCAGTTGAGCGGCGACTCGATCGCCGGAGGGACTTATGAGACAAGCCTCATCGTCTACTTCAGTATAGCGCCCATCGGGGGACTTGCGGCAAGGCCCCGGCGCCAGTTCAGACTTGGCGCTCCTGAGCGGCCGGCTCACGGCCAACGAAAGGAGAGCTCTGATGCGCTTGCTGTTATCGACGATCGGGTCGCGGGGCGATGTCCAGCCGCTGGTGGCGCTGCTCCTTTTAAGCGGGTGGCACCCATCCGGTGGCACAACGATGCGCTCCTCTATCAGCTCAATTCTCGGCAGCTAACGCTGATGGCGGTGAGCGCGCGGGAACCGCACTGTCTGCGGTTTTCGTCCGCTCGACCGCCAGGGTTGGCCGCCGAAACCGATATTATGAAACATCTGCTGCTGCTACCTCGATAGCTGTTCAACCTTCAACTCCAGCAATTTAAGGGCCAGTTCATGTGCGTCCGCGAGTGGCTTGTTTGCGAACTCATGGAATGTTCTCATACAACCCACTGCCTCCTGCTTCGAAGCGAGCCATTCAAAATCAGAAACGTGTTTGTAAGTTGGAAATCTAAGCAGCCTCCATAACAGTTTCAGAGGCCTTTTTAAGCGTGGCCCTGGATAATGAAAATGGCAGCCCTCAGTTGAGACGCGGTGTATAAATGACTGGTTGCTCAG
Organism: uncultured Holophagales bacterium; assembly: GCA_963741305.1. Lineage (GTDB taxonomy): Bacteria > Acidobacteriota > Thermoanaerobaculia > Multivoradales > UBA5704 > DATMER01. Next base: position 4,252,072 of record CAVUHL010000003.1, read on the forward strand.
CGTCAAACACCGTGCTTCTTCCGCCATCTGCTCCAGGATCAAACCAGGGATATCGCCGACGAATTGGCAACCGAGGTCTCTCAAGAAGAGGTTGCATTCCTCAGCAAACTCGCCTGGAGGCCTATTCACGGCAGTTGATTGGGCGCCTACCATTTTTCATCATCGCCACGGAGATCGAGAACGACGACAGCCTTCGTGTCGCGCACAGAGTCCGAGTATTCATTCTCCCACGAATCAGGGATACCCTCGTCCCTGAACCGAAGAAGACCCAGGATATGTGGAGGTGGCTCAGGGTGGAATCCGCGTCGACCATCATTATCCGATGCTGGCAAAAGACCAGGGTAGTAACTCTCAAGATAATGGTAGAATCCATCCAAATCACCATTCACCGAATCCCGAACCATTGGACAGCAAAAAAGACATGAAAGCGGGTTTGAGTAACCTAGGAGCGCATTGGCTTCAACGCGAGATCTACCCGCTTCAATAAACCGTTTATAGAGAGTCGGAGCAGCCGACAGAAAGACACCCTCGTCAGAGTAGATTCCAAGTCCACCTCCGCACATAGTATTCGAACCAGGAACTCCACCTGAGTACAGAGCATAGAAGGCGAGAAGATTCGCGGTGCGAGCACTTTCAAGCAGGAGATCCACCTGGAGGCCAGTGCGACTCGTATGCGCCAAGCCCAAGTAGTGATCTGAGCCCGAGATTACCTTTTTCGCCTGAACCCTCAAACCGACGGAACCTCTGCGGAGAACAAACCACCAGTCCCAATCCGCTCCAGATTTACGGGATTCTTGCCGGGTAAACTTTTTATAGAAAACAAAAGGGAGACGATCTGAAAGCTCATAGAGAAGCCAATCTGTGGCGGACTCCTCCCCGATGGCAGGCTGCTTTCGGATCCAAGTGGCAAGTCGCCGCGAAACTTCACGTACTTGCTCGCAAGCCTGTTCGACCTTAGTCATTCAGCCTGTTTCCTCGTGACGGCCAATGGCTTCGGAGGTGAGCGGCGGCGTCAGACGTACCGACCGAGGTTGGGCGCCTTATCGCTCCCATATCCACATTATCTTGAACGCCCATACGATTGAGAAGAAGCAAAGAATCCAGAACACGAGAGGCCCAGCAGCACCCTGAAACTCAAACCCCAGAAACTTGAACTCCACAGGGCCGGCAGCAATACGTAGTATTAACACCAAAAGGAGTGCCGAGACGTAAGCAATTGGAACACAGAAGACGGCAGCAAATTGTACCTCAGCTACTCTCGAAACTAAGCCGCTCGATAGGGCGAAGTACACTTGGTGGGTTAATATTGCGACAATTAGGGCCACTCCAACCACGCAAACGGTAATTGTAAGGTACTTTTTCAACGCGGAGTTCCACTGATGCACAGCGCCGCCCCGTCGCCTCTTTTCAGGGTGAGCCAGAGTGGGAATAACCTCAGCATTCGACTCCTCCATAGTGCCTCCTCTTTCTACCATGTCCTGTTCGAAACCTTCTCTCGTGAAGCCTATGCAACTGATTAGTTAGCTAAGACGCCCAACGCTGTGGCGGCTCAGCGCGCGGCGTCAGCCGTCCGCTGGAGCCGCTTGGTTGGCCGAACCAAGGTTTCCTATTCACGTATACGGCTATGACTCCTCTGCGCGTTGTCTTTCTTAGACTACAACGAACCTGCTCGGTTGGGACAGGAGACCTCCGGCCATCAAGGCTCCGCTTAGTCCGAGCATTCGGCTTCAGCCGAGGGAGGGCCTACGGATCGTCGGCGCGGCGCCAATTGGCCCCAGAAGGACCCAGTAAACCTCTCAGAAGGGTCAGCAGATGGTCCTTTCAGTTTAGGCAATCCGAGATGACGCCGAGCTTCCTGAGCAAGGCGCTGCGCTGCATCCTTGAGGCGATCCAGACACGGGTTGCACAGGGGAATCGACGTGTCGGCACCACTGGAATTCAAGTGAGCCTCAATGAGATCGTGAAATTCTCTCATAAAGTCGCGGATTGCATCGATTGCAATGGGCGAAGCGTAGATCTCCTTCTGGCCAGAGAGTGGGATGAGCGCCTGATACTGCTCGATGGCTTCCACCCAACACACCTCTCTTTCCTTAGGAGCCGACTTCGGCGATTGCGCAGATACCAGAGCTGCGCCCGCAGAGTTGATATTTTTCATCACGTTCTCGCACCAGAGCATTTGCCGGTCAAAGGCTGCCTTTCTACGTAGTTTGTAAAGAGCGAAGAGAGCACCCAGGAAACCTCCTGCACCAGCAGACGCGACCGCAACAATGATTTGCGTAACCATAATTATCGATCCATGCCCCTCTGTTAAAAAGCCGACGGCCAACGTTTAGGGGTTTATCCGACATCCTCCTGGCAAGGGCACTCCGGAGTCCTCCACGTTGTGGGGAGGATGTTGGATAGACCCAGGTTGAACGAAACTGCGGGCGGGGCTACGGACGGTGCCTGTATGCACTTTCAATCCGCAGGAGAGAGGAGGAGCACAGCCGCCGGCTCTGCCTCGATCGCCTCGAAACGGGCTGGCCCCGCTTCATTGACGCTCCTCCAAGCCGTTGTCGCTCCATCATGGCCCTCCACAGCACTTTCGTTTGCTCGATTGTACCTCAGATTCGCAAAGCGGACGCACCGGTCCCAAACCTTCGGGGGAAGGGCAGACACGGAGCCGCAGCGAGCCAGGCGGGTCATGGCGGCGGCCTCCGTGCCAGAGCGGGAAGTTTCCGGACCTGGCGCAGGTGACCGTGCCCGCACTCCGCACAGAGCGTCGGATCCTTGCCCGTAACCCGCTGATAGACCGACTCCCAGTCCTCGCGCTCGTCGGATTCCGGTGCCGGAGAAGGAGGGGAGGCATCGAGCAAAGCCCGGCAGTGTGCCAGTTGGCGATCACGATGACGGTTGGCAAACAGGCCGTAGTAACGAATGCGCACGAATCGATGGGGCAGGATGTGCAGCAGGAAACGGCGGATGAATTCCTCGGCCGGCAGCGTCATCTCCCGTCGCCGGCCGTCCTGGCTGTAGTCCTTGTAGGTGAAGGTGACCTTGCCGTCGGCCAGAGCGACGAGCCGGTGGTTCGACAGGGCGACTCGGTGGGTATAGCGGGCCAGGTACTTGAGCACCTGCTCGGGGCCGCCAAAGGGAGGCTTGCTGTAGACCCACCAGGACTTCTTGTACAGCCGGTCGAGGAAGTTGAGGAATTCAAACGGATCACGCAGTTTGTCGGCCCCTCCGGTCAGACTCAGCCCGCCCTCCTGATAAAGTTGTTTGAGGCCGGCGAGGAATTTGCCTCGAAAGACGGGGGCGAGCACCTGCACCGGCAAGAGAAATCTCTCTGAGGCAGCCATCCAGCGCTCGCCGTCGGGCGACGGTCCTCCCCCGGGCACGATGCAGTGCAGGTGCGGGTGCAGCACCAGCGTTTGACCCCAGGTGTGCAGAATCGCCAGGGCGCCCAGGCGCGCCCCGAGGTGCTTGGGATCAGCCCCAATCTCGAGCAGGGTCTGCGACGCGCTGGCAAACAGCAGATCGTAGATCACCTCGGGGTTGCCCAGGGCCAGGATATTGAGCTCCTCCGGCAGAGTGAAGACAACGTGGAAGTAGGGCACCGGCAGCAGCTCGTTGCGCCGCTTCGCAAGCCAGCGCTCTTTCTCCAGGTTCTGACACTTCGGGCAGTGGCGGTTGCGGCAGGAGTTGTAGACGTTTTTCTCCGAACCGCACTTCTCACAGCGGTAGAGGTGTCCACCCAAAACCGCGGTGCGGCAGTCTTCGATGGCCCTCATGGCCTGCAGCTGCACGCGGCAAAGCCTGTGTTTCTGCCGGAAGGCCTCGCCGTAGAGCCTTAAGATGTGGGCCACCTCCAAGTCGGAGGAGCCCGCCATGGCGGGCCTACTTCAGCTCGGGAGCTTTCCAGTCAAGCGAGTCCAAGGGACTGATCACGTTTCTCAGAGCGCGCGGACTGACACGGGTGTACAGCATGGTGGTTTGCAGATGACGATGGCCGAGAAGCTCCTGGATGTAGGGCAGTTGCGTACCGTGTTCCAGCAGATGAGTGGCGAAGCTGTGTCGATTATGCCGAGCTCGGCATAATCGTCACTCGTTCGCCACGCACCTGTTGATGAGCGGGTACGACATCCGGACAGTGCAGGAACTGCTAGGTCACCGGGAGCCTGAAGACGACGATGATCTACACGCACGTCCTGAATCGGGGAGGCCTGGGAGTGCAGAGCCCGCTCGACCTGAGGCGTCTCCACGCAAGCCATCGAGATCTCTAGGTTCGTTCCAGGTGGGCTCTCCCCCAGAGTCGGATCTGCTCGACGAGCGGCAGCAGAGAGCGGCCGTAGTCGGTCAGCGAGTACTCGACGGGAGCTGGGAGCGCGCCCGTCGGTTGGCGGTGAACGATGCCGTCGGCGACCAGCTCGCGGAGCTGCTGCGTGAGGACTTTCGGCGAGATGCTGGACATTTCCTGCCGGAGGCCCGCGAAGTGCTTCGGCGACTCGGCCAGCCAGTACACGATGATAAATTTCCACTTGCCGCCGACGGCCGCCAACGCCGCCGTCAGCGGGCATCCGCCGATGGGATTCGGCCGCCTCAGGCGGCGACCGTTACCTGCAGGTTCCTTCTTGACGGCTTCCATAGGTCGATCTACCTTCCCTCTCGGTGTGTGATCCGAGTCCGCTCAATCCAGGGAGCTTCAAATGGTAACAGAACGCCGATTCCTCCTAGTGCTCGTCCTCCTCGGTTTCCTGCCGTGCGCGCCCGTTCAGGGGGCCGAGCCGCGCGACGGCAAAGGCGATTTCGACTTCTCGATCGGTACCTGGAAGACCGAGCTCAAGCGCCTGCAGAATCCCTTGACCGGCTCCACGGCATGGATCGAATGCTCGGGAACCTCCGTGGTCAGCAAGGTCTGGGGTGGCCTCGCCAATCTCGTGGAGCTCGAGGTCGACTGCCCGTCAGGCCACCTCCAGGGCCTGAGCCTGCGTCTCTACAATCCTGAATCCCGCCAGTGGAGCCTCAACTACTCCAACAGCGCCGACGGCACCATGAGCCAGCCGGTGATGGGCGAGTTCAGGAACGGCCGCGGCGAGTTCTTCAGTCAGGAGCCGTTCCGAGGACGCGTCATCTTCACCCGGTTTGTCATCACCAACCTTGCGCCGGATTCCTGGCGCTACGAGCAGTCCTTCTCGGATGACGGCGGCAAGACCTGGGAAGTGAACTGGATCGCGATCGACACGCGGGTGAAGGGCGGCTCCGCCGGCGTCCCCTAGCCATCCCTGAAGTCGTTTGGAGCCCGTGCTCAAGAACGGGTGGCACCTAGTAGGCTGCGGAGCAGAAACGCTGCATTTCCTGCCCACCCCAATATGTTAAGAGCACTCTAGATCAGTGACGCCCCTCCGCCCCATGGCGGGAGCGGACCGAGGCCGTCACGAATGGGGTGCCGCATGGCCCGTCGAATCCGCGCTTCCGCTCTCGTCTTTATCCTGGTCCTCGCCATCCTCCCCTCTTTTGCTTCCGCCGGAGAGCAATCGGCTCCGCTCGGAGAAGGCCCCGGCCTGCTCTCGGTGCTCTGGGAGGCGGTCCTTGACCTCTGGGAAGCCAGAGTGGATCCAATCCCCAACAACAACGGAGATCTCGGCCCGGGCCTCGATCCCGCGGGTTGATCCTGGCAGCTCTCCGGTTGATACAGGGTGCCGTTAGGCACCCTCTTTTTTTGTCTTGACGCGCGCGCTTCCGCTGATCTGTGGCATATACTCGCGATCTCCAAAATTCTGGGAGGAGCGGTGGCCGACATCCACATCACCAGAGATCTTCTTGACGCGGTGACGACCGGGAAGCTTCCGGTCCACGTTCTGACTCACGCCGGATGGCAGCACCTCATGGCGCTCTGTCCCTACTGCCGCGCTGAATTCGATGCCTGGAGGCACTCCCGGAGCGCCTCCGCAGAGTACGGTGCCACATTCGAGGTGCTCCCAGTCCTTCTCGATCGAGAGGCTAGGACTCTGGACGAGACACTCGAACGAGCGGAGGGCGACCTGCGCGAGATCCTCAAGCTCTCGCACGAGAAGCGGCTCGCCAAGATCCGTCGCGCCATCAGCCGCTTCCGTGGCGTCACCCTGGCGCACATGCTCCTTACCGAGGCGAGAGGCCATTTTGCGGCGGACTCGCGCACGGTCTACGAGCTGGCCGAGACGGCCCAGACGGTCCTTCATCGGACTCCGAGGGGGGCGGGGGTAGCCGATCTCCTGGCTCGGGCGGCGGCATTCATGGGAAACGCCTTGCGTGCCTTGGGAGATCTTCCCGGCGCCGAGAGTCGATTCACTTTCGCCCGGCACGTCATCACGCACGGCGGCGTGACGGACTCGCTCCTATATGCCGAGGTGGATTGGCTCGAAGGGATCCTGCGCAAGGATCAGAGGCAGTTCGCCAGGGCGGAGGAGCTTCTCGTCCGGGCCGTGACCCTCTACCGGCTCGCGGGCGAGGAAACCGCGGCCACGTACCCGCTCATGAGCCTCGGCCTTCTCTGCTACGACCGCCAGGAGTACGAGCAGGCCTTGGACATCTTCAAGGTGATGCTGCAGATCGTGCAGCCCGAGGCCGAGCCTCGCCTCTACTGCTATGCCCACCACAACCTCACTTTGACCCTCTGCGAGATCGGCGACTACGCCGCCGCGGAGGACAACCTTTCGGTAGGGCTACAGCTCTATCGGGAGCACCCTGATCTTTATACGCAGTCTCGCCTCACCTGGCTGCAAGGAAAGATCGCGGCCGGTCTCGGACATCTCGGAGAGGCGGAAGCGGCTTTCGCAGCCATTCGCCAGGAGTTCGTGGCGGAAGCCAACGCCTACGACGCTGCCATGGTTTCCCTCGACCTCGCGCTCGTCTACCTCAGACAAGGCAGAACCATGGAGATCGGGGAGCTTGCGGAAGAGGCGCACCGCGTCTTTGAGGCGCAGGATGTCCATCGCGAGGCGCACGCGGCGCTGCTTCTGTTCCGGGATGCGGTGCGTCAGGAACGGGTGACTGAGGATCTCGTTCTGGAGCTGATGGCTTACCTCAAGAAGGCTCGCCTACATCCGAAGCTGAGATTCAAGGACGGCGGGAAGTGGCCAGGCTCCTCTCCCCTCCGTGGCCAGTAGTCTCCCGGGCCTCCGGGACGCTTCCCGGACGATCCGGGCAACTGCCCGAATTTTTCGGGAAGCATCCTGAGTCATCTGGGCAACTGCCCGAGGCTTCCGGGCACCTTCCCGAATCTTCCGGGCACCTGCCCGAATTTTTCGGGAAGCATCCCGAGTCATCCGGGCACCTGCCCAAGTCGTCCGGGCAGCTGCCCAAGTCGTCCGGGCAGCCGCCCAAGTCATCCGGGCAGCCGCCCAAGTCATCCGGGCAGCCGCCCAAGTCATCCGGGCACCTGCCCAAGTCATCCGGGCAGCTGCCCAAGTCGTTCGGGCAGCTGCCCAAGTCGTCCGGGCAGCTGCCCAAGTCGTCCGGGCAGCTGCCCAAGTCGTCCGGGCAGCCGCCCAAGTCGTCCGGGCAGCCGCCCAAGTCATCCGGGCAGCTGCCCAAGTCGTCCGGGCAGCTGCCCAAGTCGTCCGGGCAGCCGCCCAAGTCATCCGGGCACCTGCCCAAGTCATCCGGGCACCTGCCCAAGTCGTCCGGGCAGCCGCCCAAGTCATCCGGGCAGCCGCCCAAGTCATCCGGGCACCTGCCCAAGTCGTCCGGGCAGCCGCCCAAGTCATCCGGGCACCTGCCCAAGTCGTCCGGGCAGCCGCCCAAGTCATCCGGGCAGCTGCCCAAGTCGTTCGGGCAGCTGCCCAAGTCATCCGGGCAGCTGCCCAAGTCGTCCGGGCAACCGCCCAAGTCGTCCGGGCAGCTGCCCAAGTCGTCCGGGCAACCGCCCAAGTCGTCCGGGCAACCGCCCAGGTCCTCCGGGCGACTGCCCGAATCGTCCCGGAACCTTCCTGGGTCAGTTGGCTTGGTGGGAGTAAATAAAAAAAGGGAGGCGCGTTCCGCGCCTCCCGAAAGGATGTGGATGTGATGCGGGGGTTCTACTCGGCGGGTACGGCGGCGGCAGGGGCCGGCGCTTCGGGGAGCGGCACTTCCGGCTCCTTCTTCTTCCGGGACTTGCCGCGGAACGGCTTCAGGCCGAACTCGACGAGCTTCTCCGAATCGGCCCCGAAGAGCTCCTTGATCGCGAAGCGCAGCACCGTCGCCAGCCGCTGCGCTTCCCTCAGCTCCTCGTCGAACTGACGGGAGGCTTCCTGCTTGGCCGCCGTCAGCGCCGCCTGCTCTCGATTGCGCTCCTGCGCTCCACTCACCAAGCCACTGAACTTGACGCGGCTCTCCTCGTACGGCGTGAGCTTGTCCACGTTGGCCAGCATGGCCTCCTTGAACCGCTGCAAGTCTCCCAACGTCTCCATCTTGTTGCTGGTTGCCATCGGTCTCTCCTTCTTCCCTATGAATACGGCGCCGAAATTGACGCCGCTGTGGGGCCCGCTCAGGGATGTACTGCGACTTACGTTGTGCAACTCTAGGCCGCCGAATCTAGCTTGTCAAGCCCTTTTTCGTTGCGGCCTGGAAGATTGTACGGTACACTCCTGCAAAACGTTGGGAGGGAACCATTATGCCAAAGACCCGGGATGAGCAGACGCGGCGCCGCAAGGAGATCTTGAACATCCTCAATGGCCACGACCGGATCGAGAGCCTGGACGATCTCCTGCTCCAGCTCGAGACGCGGAGGATCGAGGCCAGCAAGTCGAGCGTCAGCCGCGACCTCAAGGACCTGGCCATCATCCGCGTCAACGGCCGCTACCAGATTCCAACCTGGGACCGGGACGACAAGGCGATGCAAAGGGTCGACGACTTCATCAAGAAGGTGATCCCGTCCGGACCCTACCTGACGGTGGTCCTCTGCTATTCGGGTGCGGCCCGGGCTGTGGCCGCGGCCTTGAAATCCCAGGAGTGGGAGGAGATCACCGGCATGGTGGCCGACGATGACACGCTATTCATCTCGACGGCCCACACCTACGACCAGAAGCTGCTGCTCGGCAAGCTCAAGCGGATCCTCGATCCCGACAGCGTACGCCGGACAATGTAGGGGCGGCAGAAGCCGGGCCTGCTATCCTCTGTCCACGATTACTGAAGTTGACCCGGTTTCGTGGACTCGTCATCCTTAGGGATAAGGAGTTCCATGATGGCAAGAGGTAGACCCCCGTATTCTTTCGAGTTCCGACGTCAGATGGTAGATTTGGTGCGGTCTGGCCGCACGCCGGAAGCCCTGTCTCGTGAGTATGAACCGTCAGCTGATTCGATCCGGGCTTGGGTACGGCAGAGTGATCCGGAGGAGGGTCATCGCGAAGAGGGTTTGACGAGTGTCGAGCGTGAGGAGCTGAGCCGTTTGCGGCGTGAGAACCGGCGCCTGCAAGAAGAGCGAGATATCTTGTCAAAAGCCGCGGCCTGGTTTGCTCGGGAGACCGGATCGATCCCACCAAGGTCTTCAGATTCGTGAGAGTCAACCAGGCCATGTACAGCGTCAGGAGGATGTGTCGCCTGCTGGGTGTCTCCGCCAGCGGGTACTACGTGTGGTCGCATCGGCCGCGGTCGCGGCGAGCCGAGAGTGACGAGGAGCTTCTCAAGCAGATCCGGTTGATCCATGAACGCTCCCGCGGGACCTATGGGTCACCGCGGATTCGCGCCGAGCTCGTGGCTTCGGGCATCCCAGTCGGCCGCAAGCGAGTGGCCCGCCTGATGCGCGAAGCGGGCTTGCAGGGAGCCAGCCGTCGCCGGTGGGCTACTACCACGGTCAGCGACAAGAGGGTCCGACCAGCTCCGGACCTGGTGGAAAGGAACTTCTCGGCCGAGGGCCGGGATCGACTATGGGTAGCCGACATCACCTACATCCCGACCTGGGCAGGCTTCCTGTACTTGGCAGTGGTGTTGGATGCCTGGAGCCGTCGGGTGGTGGGCTGGTCGATGGCGACGCATCTGCGCACCGAACTGGTCCTGGAGGCTCTCAACATGGCCCTTGAGCAGCGCCGGCCCAAAGGGGTAATTCACCACTCCGACCAGGGTACGCAATACACCTCCATCGCCTTTGGACTACGCTGCCGCAAAGCTGGAGTGCGTCCGTCGATGGGCTCGGTGGGCGACTGCTTCGACAACGCCATGTGCGAGAGCTTCTTTGCGACGCTGGAGTGCGAGTTGCTCGATCGGCGGCGTTTCAAAAACCATGAGGAAGCGCGCAGGGCCATCTTCGAGTTCCTCGAGGGCTGGTACAACCTCCACCGCCGGCACTCGTCGCTTGGCTATCTGAGCCCGGCCGAGTTCGAGAAGCAGAAGAAGGCTGCCTAGCATGAAGCTAAGTCGAGGCGCGCTACGCGTTTCCGTAGGACCTTGGTGCTGGGGGGCTCTGCCCCCCAGGCCCCCCGAAGACAAGAGGAGAAGACCCGATTCCTAAACTGTCCACAAAACCGGGGCAGGTCCAATTACCCGGCATCCGGCGAAAGGACTATCCATGAGGCTCCGGTCTCTCGCGGCGCTCCTGCTCCTCCTGGCCTCGGGCTGCACCCTGGTCCGCCTCGACAAGCGGAGCGTCTACAAGTATGACCATCCCTTCGCGGTGGGCGACGAGGCTTTCCGGCGCTCGCTGAGCACCTTCGGCTTTTCGATGGTGGAGGGGAACGGCGCCGAGATCCTGAACAACGGCGACGAGATCTTTGCCGGGATGACCGGAGCCATCCGCGAGGCCAGGTCGACGGTCAACCTCGAGTCGTACATCTTCAAGGACGACCGGGCAGGCAAGATCATGGCCGCGGCGCTGATGGAGGCTGCGCGGCGGGGCGTCGAGGTCCGTGTGCTGGTGGACGGCACGGGCAGCAAGTTCGCCGGGCCCATGCTCGCCCGCATGCGCCGGGCCGGGGTCAAGACAGCCGTGTTCCGCCCGATCCGGCTGCATACCCTCTACAAGATCGCCCGGCGGACGCACCGGAAGATCCTGGTCGTGGATGGCACCGTCAGCTTCACCGGCGGCTTCTGCATCGCCGAGCAGTGGCTCGGGGACGCCCGCAACCCGGACGAGTGGCGGGACATGATGGTGAAGGTCACCGGGCCCGTCTCGGCGCAGATGCAGGCGATCTTCAGCGAGGATTGGACGTTCACGACCGGCGAGATCCTGGCCGGCGACAAGTTCTATCCACGGCTCGCTCCGGCGGGCGGGATCCCCGCGCAGGCCATCAAGGTGTCGCGCGGCGATTCTTCCTCGCTCGCCGCCATGCTCTATTTCGTCTCGATCGAGTCGGCCCGGGAATCAATCTATATTCAGAACGCTTACTTCGTCCCCGACCGGCAGATCCGCGAGGCGTTGAAGCGAGCGGCACGGCGCGGCGTGGACGTGCGCATCATGATCCCCGGCCGGCATATGGATCAGCCGGTCGTACGCATGGCCTCGCGCCTCCACTATGGCGAGCTCCTCACCGCGGGCGCGCGGATCTTCGAGTACAACCGCACGATGATGCATAACAAGGACAGTGTCATCGACGGCATCTTCACCATGATCGGATCGATCAACTTCGACTCGCGCTCGATGCATGAGAACGCCGAGGCGAGCTTCGCCTTCTATGACCGCGGCTTCGGGGCGCAGCTCCAGTCGGTCTTCGTCGAGGACGAGAAGAAGTGCCGCGAGATCACTTATGAGAGCTGGAAGAGGCGCGGCATCGAGCAACGCGTCGCCGAGGTCATTTCGAACCTCTTCCGGCCTCTTTATTGAAAAGGGTTCCTAACCGACCCGCACCAGTCCGCTGACGGTGCCGAGGTACCAGTCGCCGTCGAACCAGCCGATCGAGAGCACGCGGTTGTCTGCGCCGGGGCCTTCGAGGCGGTAGCGGATTGCCTTTTTGCTGCTCAGGTCGAGCTCGACCCAGCCATCGTCGCGCACGCCGAGGAGCTTGCGGTGCTGGAGCGTGAGGCCCCAGATGGCGGGATCGTCCGCCTCGCCGTCCGGAAGGAGGTACCGGACGCAGGACCGCCGCTTTTCGTCGACTTCCATCACGCCTTCCGAGGAGGAGACGAGGAGCCGGCTGCGGTGCTTGAGGAGCGAGTCCACCGCGGCCCCTTCTTCGAGGACGAAGCTGGAGGCGCCCTTCGGGGTCCACTTGCCCATCCAGGGGGAGTCCGCGAAGGCCGCGTACCAGAGGTTGTCGCCGTCCTTGACGAGGGCCGGGCGGTTGATGCCGAGCATGTCCTCTTCCAGGAGGTCGGCCGTCCCGGCGTCGAGGTCGACCCGGGCGAGGGCACCGTAGTCGCCGATGTAGAGGTCGTCGCCATCCCAGGCGCAGGACTGCATGCCGAGCGTCACCTCGGAGTCCGGCACGATGGGCTCGTTCATTTCTCCTTGGCCGGGCTCGGGGCGGGAAGTCACCCGGAAGCGCTCGATCAGCTTCGCCCGCGGCTGGCGGCGAAGGTCCACGACGAGGAGCCCCACGGCATCCGGACCCGCGCGGAACTCGCCGTCCGCGGACTGTTCTTCTTCGAGGCGCTGCTCCTCGGGGTAGCGGCTCACGGACACGACGAGCCGGTCACCCGCGGCGCAGGCGTGCTCGTACCAGTCGAACCCGGAGGGCAGGTCCACGAGCTGCTCCAGGGTGCGGACTGGCCGGTCCTCCATCTTCACCCAGAGCTCGCGGCCTGAACGGAAAGCCACGAACTGCCGTGCCGGGATGATCTGGTCGATCTTCTCGCCCAGGAGGAAATCGAACGGGCGGGTCTTTTCCTTTACGGTCAACCGGACTTCCTGGATGCGGAACGGCCGGTCCACGGAGATATCGCCGACATCGGCGACGGGCATGCTCGCGCTCGAGCCGAGCGCAGGCAGGGCGAGCAGAAGCAGGCAGGCTTTCCAGCTACGTGGTTTCATGAGTCCCCTCAGGGTTTGGAGTACTTCCTGAAGGGGTATACGGAATCGGGCGGGAAACCCGCCACCCCTCACTCCCCGAAGGGGACCCAGATGTTCTTGACCTGCAGCCCCTGGCGCAGGAACTCTTCCCCCACCCCTTGCTCGGCATCGGCCCAGTCGCGGGTGACTTCATGGTCGGCCCAGGTGCGCTTGAGGTTACCGGTCGAGGCGCGCTCGACGGCGGCGCTCCCCGTATTGCCTCCGATACTGCCTCCGAAATACCAGAGGCAGTCGAGGTCGTCGTGGGCTGCGAGGGTGGCGGCGAGGGAGTCGCGGGCGCCGGTGACGATGTTGATCACGCCGGCCGGCACATCGGAGGTGTCGAAGACCTGGTAGAGATCGGTGGCCGCGAGGGGCCAGCGCTCGGAGGGGACGGCCACCACCGTGTTGCCCATGGCAACCGCGGGCGCGACGGTCGAGAGGAAGGCGAGCAGCGGCCAGGCATCCGGGCAGACGATGCCGAGCGTGCCGATCGGCTCGTGCACGGCGAAGGTGAAGTTGCGCAGCGGGGTGGCCTGCACCTGGCCCGCGAACTTGTCGGCCCAGGCAGCGTAGGTGAACAGGCGCTCCACGGAGAGGTCGACCTCGGCCCGCCCGGCTTCCAGACCGGCGCCGGTCATGCCGTGGAGACGGCGGGCGAGCTCGTCGCGGCGGGCTCCGAGGTTTTCGGCGATGTAGTAGAGGATCTGGGCACGGTTGTGGGCCGTGGCTTTCGCCCAGCCGGGGGCCGCTTTGCGCGCTGCCTCGACGGCGTTGCGGATGTCCTTGCGGTTCCCCTCCCCCACTTCGCCGACGAGAATGCCGGCGGGATCGAGAACCTTGCGGGCGTACTCGCCGTCCGGCCGGGACTGCTTGCCGCCGATGTACATCTTGGCGGTCCGGTCGATGGGCGGAAGGCCTGGCGCGGAGTCGTCATCCTCCTCTGGCTCGTCGACGACGGGGAGGGGCTCCGCCTTCGTCCCCTTCGCCTTGGCCTGCCAGGCTGGCTTGACGTACTCCCAGAGGCCTTCCCTGCCTCCTTCCCGGCCATAACCGCTCTCGCGGTAGCCGCCGAAGCCGGAGGCCGCGTCGAAGAGGTTGGTGCTGTTGATCCAGACCGTGCCGGCCTTGATCTTGGCGGCGATCTCCAGGGCGAGGTTGATGTTTTCGGTCCAGACGCTCGCAGCCAATCCGAAGCGGGTGTTGTTGGCCAGCTCGATCGCCTCTTCGGGAGTGCGGAAGGTCATGGCGACCAGCACCGGACCGAAGATCTCCACTTGGGCGATCGTGGCCGCGGGCTCGACGTCGGTGAAGAGGGTCGGCGGGTAGAACCAGCCTTCCTGCGGGCAGCTCCAGGAGGGCTGCCACATCTTCGCGCCCTCTTCGACTCCCTGCTTGACGAGGCGGTCGATGCGCTCGAGCTGCACGGGCGCGATGATGGCGCCGATGTCGATGGCCTTGTCGCGCGGATCGCCCACGCGCAGGGTCTCCATGCGCTGACGGAGCTTTGTGTAGAGCGTCTCCGCCACTCCTTCGTGGACGAGCAGCCGCGAGCCCGCGCAGCAGACTTCGCCCTGGTTGAACCAGATGGCATCGACCACGCCTTCGACCGTGCCGTCGAGGTCCGCATCGTCGAAGACCAGGAAGGGGGACTTGCCGCCCAGCTCCAGGGAGATCTTCTTGCCGCTGCCCGCGGTGGCTTCGCGGATGATGCGGCCGACGTCGGTCGAGCCCGTGAAAGCGATCTTGTCGATGCCGGGGTGCTTGACGATCATCTCGCCGGTGCGGCCGTCGCCGGTCAGGATGTTGACCACGCCCGGCGGGAGTCCGGCATCGCGGCAGACCTCGGCAAAGGCGGCGGCGGTGAGCGGCGTGAATTCGGCCGGCTTGAGCACGACCGTGTTGCCCATGGCGAGGGCCGGCGCGATCTTCCAGGCAAGCATGAGCAGCGGGAAGTTCCAGGGGATGATCTGGCCTGCGACTCCCAGGGGGACCCAGCCCGGAAGCTCGCGGTCCATGAGCTGCGCCCAGCCGGCGTGATGGTAGAAGTGGCGGGCGACGAGCGGGATGTCGAGGTCCCGGGTCTCGCGGATGGGCTTGCCGTTGTCGAGCGTCTCCAGCACGGCGAGCAGGCGGGCGTTCTTCTGCACGTGGCGGGCAATGGCGTAGAGGTGGCGGGCACGGGCGTGCCCGCCCATCTCCCACCAACCCGGCTGGGCAGCGCGCGCCGCTTCCACCGCCGCATCGACCTCGGCCGCGCCGCACTGGGCCACGCGGGCCAGCGGCTTGGCGTTGGCCGGGTTGAGCGTGTCGAAGAATTCGGCCTTCTTTGGCTTCTGGAAATCCCCACCGATGAAAGGCAGGATCTCCTTCCCACGCGCTTCGAGCCAAGCCTGGGCAGACTCGGCGCTCTCGGGCGCGGGACCGTACTCCAGCGTCTCGAAGATCTCGGCGATCGTCATGGCTTTAGCCCACGGGGTGGCGGAAGTTGGCGGAGTAACGTCCGGTGGCGTGGTGTTCGAGCTGGCGCTCCAGGTCGGCCAGGAGGCTCGACGCGCCGATGCGGAAGAGGTCGCTGCGCATCCAGGCGTCGCCCAGCTCTTCCTTCATGAGGGAGAGCCAGTCGGTCGCATGCCTGGCGGTGGAGATCCCGCCGGCCGGCTTGAAGCCTACCCGATACCCGGTGCGCTCGCGGTACTCGCGGATGGCGCGCACCATCACGAGGGAGACGGGCAGGGTGGCGTTGACCTTTTCCTTGCCCGTGGAGGTCTTGATGAAGTCGGCGCCGGCCATCATGGCGACGCGGCTCGCCCGCGCCACGTTGCGCAAGGTGCCCAGCTCGCCCGTGGCCAGGATGGTTTTCAGGTGGGCGTCCCCGCAGGCTTCGCGGAAGGCGCGCACCTCGTCGTAGAGCGCCTGCCAATCGCCGTTCAGCACATGGGCCCGGGAGACGACGATGTCGATCTCCTCCGCCCCGGCGGCGACCGACTCGCGGATCTCGGCGAGGCGGAGGTGGAACGGGTTCTGCCCTGCCGGGAAGCCGGCGGACACCGCGCAGACCGGGATGCCGGAGCCTTCGAGCGCCTCGCGTGCCGGGGCGATGAGCTCGTGGTAGACGCAGACCGCGGCAACCTTGATGTCCAGGTGGGCAACGCCCAGCTCTTCGAGGATTTCCCGGCGCACGGGACGGCGCGCCTTTGCACAGAGCCGGCGGACGCGGCCCGGGGTGTCGTCGCCAGCGAGTGTCGTGAGGTCGATGCAGGTGATGGCCCGCAGGTACCAGGCCGCCTGCCACTCTTTCTTGACGGTCCGGCGCTTGGGCAGGGTGGCGGCCCGGCGCTCGGCCGCGCTGGTGTTGACGCGGGCGTCGCGGACCCAGTCGAGCTCCAGGGGAGTGCCCGGGTTGCGCTCGTGGTGGGGTTCCACGGGCCTGGGTACGAGTGCGGGTCGTTCGCGAAGATCCTGCACGGCCATGTCACGGGGAGCTTAGCACGGAGACCCTCACCCCCGACCCCTCTCCCGGTCCCCCGAGCACGCCCTCCCCGGGCGAGGGGCGCCACCGCCCTGCCCAACAGCCAAAACAACAGAAGCAAGTCTCCCCCTCTCCCGGGGCGGGCGTGCTCGGGGGACCGGGAGAGGGGGCCGGGGGGTGAGGGTTACTTCCCCGCCGAGGCCGCAGCCCCCACCGCCCCGCCCGTCCACCGCACTCTCCCCAGCTCGGCGCCGGTGTAGTAGTGGGTCAGGATGTCCCGGTAGGTGTGGCCGCGCTGGGCCATTCCATAGGAGCCGACCTGGCACATGCCCACGCCGTGCCCGAAGCCGCGGCCGGTGAAGAGCCAGCCGGCTTCCCGGTTCTTCGGTTCCAGGCGCTTGGCGGTGAAGAGGGTGTCGGGCACGTCCAGCGTCCAGCGGATCGGCAGGCCGTCCACCTGGACCGACTGGCCGTTCTGCCCCTGGATGAGGATCCGCCCCACCCGGCCGGACTCGCCGCGGTTCAGGATCTCCAGGCTGCTGAAGCCGATCCCGGGAAAGCGGGTGTCCACGTTCTTGGCGAGCTGCGAGTCGGTGCGGAAGCGGGTCCAGGAGCTGTACGGGCTGCTGCGGTCGAAAGCCACGCCGTCGAGGTCCACTTCCTGGGCAGCGGCGATGAGCCGGTCCGCCTGCCAGTAGAGGGTCAGACGGTCGCCGGGCACGAGCGCGAGGCTTGTCGCGCTGGTCATCAGCTCCCCCCGGCGGCGGAAGGCCGCAATCTGGCTAGTCAGCGGATGGGTCGCCTCCTCCTTGTCCTTGCCCGTGGGTTTGACCTGGAGCGCGCCGTTCTTGAGCCCCAGGAACGCCACCTCTTCGCGCCGGATGACCTGGAGCAGCTCGGCGAGGGCGAGAAGCATCCCCTCGGTCTCCTCCCTTTGGAGCGGCTGGTCGAGCGGGCCGGTGATGAGCCCGCTCTTGACCAGGTAGGCCGCGCGCCGGAGGTCGTCCTGGCTCCAGTCCTTCGGCGGATCGTGGAGGAGGTAGGCCACGTCCTCGGGCGCGACGAGCAGGCGGGCATCCAGGGCCAGGTCAAAAGAGGCAGCCACGAAGCGCTGGACTTCGCGGCGGTCGAGCGAGACGAGGCGATCGCGCGGCACGGCCAGCCCGGCCAGGAGAGCGAGGTGCTCCAGCCGCGCCTGCAGGATCTCGTGACCGGGCCGCTCGGCCGCGGGGGGGAGCAATTGCTCGGTGAGCCCCTGAGGGAAGGGCAGGCCGGCAGGCAGGCTGCCGGCGAGGCGCATGACGCCTTCTTCCATGCAGGGGACGCCTTCGAGATAGGGCTCCTGCTTGAGGGGGAAGACGACCTGCACGTCCTCGGTGTGGCCGCCGCAGGTGGAGCTGTAGAGCGTGTCCGCGAGGCGGCCTTGATAGAGCACCACCTGGCCCGCCGTCTCGCGGATGGCGCGGTCCGAGAGCGGATGCTCGACGCCCATGCCGTTGTAGACCTGGCAGCGCGGCGTGGCGCAGATGTCGTAGCCCTCGCGGGCGAACTCGCCCAGGTTGCGCAGGGTGTAGGTGCGGGCGGCCACGGCCTGGGCCTTGAGCGCTTCCACCTGGTTGTACTGCTCGGGCCCCATCTCGCTCGGCACCACGCCGCGCAGGTACTGCTCGACCGGCACCTCGTTGATCAGATTGAGCAGGCCGCGGTCGTTGAGGTAGATCAGGATCCGGCCGCGGTAGCGCTTGCCGTTGACCCGGATGCCGTCGCCTTCGGTGCGGGAGACCGAGAGCCAGCGCCCTGGATAGGTGGAGGAGGTTCCGCCCTGGGTGAGACGGACCGCGGGCTCGGAGACTCCGCCGCCGTCGTTGACCACGAAGCCGCCGATGACCCCGATGCTTCCGAGGCGGCGCAGGTCGCGCTCGGCCTCTTCGCGGGTCGAATAGTGCCCGACGCGGACGCGGTAGAGGTCGATGCCCGCGTCGAAAGTGGATTCGGCGGGCTGGCCGGTCTCCTGAGCGAGGCGGCTGGCGAGGTCCTGAGACTGGCGCTCGTCGCGGAGCGCGGCGACCTGCAGACGGAAGAAGCCCTTGCGGGCTCCCGCTGGGGCCGGCTGCACCCGCAGCGTGGATGCGACCGGCACGGCCTGGTCCTCGACCGCGGCGGCCAGCCTCTCCTCGCAGCAGGGAAACGTCACGGTCTCCAGGTCGCTCGCCAGTCCTACGCGGATGGCCAGGGGAGCCTCCGGGCCAGGCCGGGGCTCAGGCTCCGCTACCACCGGAGGCGCGGGCTCAGGCGTGGGCTCGACTGGAACCGGCGCGGGAGCAGGAGTCTCGACGACAGGAGGAGTAGGCGTTCTTTTAACGGGAGGGGGCGTGGTCCGGCAGCCAAAAGCGAGGGCTAGCAGGACGATCGGAAACAGCTTCTTCATCGTTGATAGGCCCCGTGGACCTTGTGCTCCCTCCGGAAGTCTTCCGCCGCGGAGAGCGGCACCGGCTGGGCCATTTCATAGAGTCGGCTGACAAGCATGGCTGGCAATCGCGAGGCGAGGAGCTTCTCTTCCGCCGGAACCGGCTGGAGCTCGGCGTCGCGTCCCCTGTCCAGGCTGCGGGGGTTCACCGGTTTGGGCTTCAGGGACCGGCTCGGCCCGGCATCCAGCAGGTAGTTGGTCGTGAACAGGGTCGGCAGCCGGTGGGTGTACCGGTGATTGATGATCAGGTAGAGGACATCGCGCACCCAGGGCGTGGGCTGTTGCGATCCAAGCTCGTCAAGGACGAGCAGCTCCGCGCCGACCAGGGGATCGAGGATCTCGCGCTTCGACTCGGGTGAGCCGGGATCGAAAGTGGCCTGGATCTGGTGGATCAGCGAGGTGAATTCGGCGAAACGGGCGTGGACCCGGTAGCGCTCGACCACGTCCACGAGGACGCCGACCGCGAGATGGGTCTTGCCCGCGCCCGGCGGGCCGAAGAGGAGCATGCCCGACTCGCGGAACTTCCCGCCTTCGAGGAGGAACCCTTCCGCGTACTGCTGGGCGATCGTGCGCGCCTGCATGAGCTGGTCGCGCATGGAGGCGGAGTCGCTGGAGACCTGGAAGTTGGACAGCCGGCAGTGGCGGTAGCGCGGGGGGATGCCCGCGGCTTCGAGGAGACGGGCTACGGCGTCGCGGTCCCGGCACGAGCAGGCGCGGGCGCGGCCCGCTCCGCCGTCGAGAGACACGACCCAGCCCCTGCCGCCGCAGATCGGGCAGGGGGCTGGGGATGCGCTTGGCTGCATGTAGGAATGGTAGCAGAAACGGACCCCCTCCCCTGCCCTCCCCCGCTTCGCGGGAGAGGGAGCCGGAGGGGTTATCCCCTGCGTATCAAAGGCCCGCCGTCGAGCTTGATGAGGGCGTGTTGCTGGCCTTCCTGGCGGCGTTCCTGGGCGATCTCGCGGACATAGGTAAGGAGGCGGTCCACCTCGCCCTGCATGTGCTCCATCCGCTCCTTCATGTTCAGGATCACCTCGACGCCCGCCAGGTTGACGCCCAGCTCGCGCGTCAGGGTGAGGATGATCTCCAGGCGGCGGAGCGCCTCCTCGTCGTAGAGACGGGTGTTGCCGGCGCTCCGGGCTGGCTTGATGAGGCCCTCGCGCTCGTAGAGGCGGAGGGTCTGAGGGTGGATCTCGTAGCGCTCGGAGACTACGCTGATCATCACGTACTTCTGTTCGGGCTTGCTTCGCCGGCTCGCCATACGACTACTCCTGTTTCACCGGCACCGTAGTGATCCCCGGGCTCCCCGCCGGCCGCTTCGGGACGTGGATCCGCAGGATGCCCGCCTCGAAGTCGGCGGCGATGGTTTCGGTGTCCACCGGCGCCCCCAGGTCGAAGGCGCGGCGGAATGGCCCGTAGCTCCTCTCCATGCGGAGGAAGTTGCGGTTCTCTCCGAGGGGCTGACGGCGGCCGGTGAGCTCCAGCCGCCGGTCCCGGACGTTGAGCTGGATGTCCTCCTTGCGCACGCCCGGCAGCTCGACGAAGAGAAGGTATGCGTCCTCGGTCTCGATGACGTCGACCGAGGGGGCCCAGGTGCCGGGCAGGCCCCCTTCCCGGTCTTCGTACTCCGAGGGCAGAAGCGCTTGCTCGAAGAGGCTGTTGATCCGGTCCTGGATGCGAGCCAGCTCTTCGAGGTAGATCTTCTTGAGCGGCGCCATGATCTACCCTTTTCAGCGCTTGTCGTCGACGTCCACGTACTCGGCGTCGATCACCTCGTCCGCAGAGCCAGCACCACCCGCTCCCGGACCACCCGCCGCCCCGGTATCAGGACCGGCCTGCGGCCCCGGCTGAGCACCGCCCTGGCCGCGGTACATGACCTCGGCCAGCTTGTGCGAAGCCTTGGTGAGCTTCTCGGTCGCCTGCTCCATGGCCGCGGCCTCGCCGCCCTCGAGCGCCTGCCTGGCTTCGGCAATCGCCCGCTCGAGCTCGCCCTTCTCATCCGGACCGAGCTTCTCCTTGTGCTCCTCGTAGGTCTTCTCCGTGCTGTAGATCAGACCGTCGAGCTGGTTGCGCGCCTCGACCTGACGGCGGCGCTCCTGGTCCTCGGTGCGGTGCGACTCGGCCTCCTGGACCATGCGGTCGATCTCCGAGTCGTTCAAACCGCTCGACGCCGAGATCGTGATCCGCTGCTCCTTGCCCGTGCCCAGGTCCTTGGCGGACACGTGCACGATGCCGTTGGCGTCGATGTCGAACGCCACTTCGATTTGCGGCATGCCGCGCGGCGCCGACGGGATGCCCACCAGGTGGAACTTGCCGAGCGTGCGGTTGTCCCGCGCCATCTCGCGCTCACCCTGGAGGACGTGGACCTCCACCGAGGTCTGGTTGTCCGCCGCGGTCGAGAAGGTCTCGGCCTTGCGCGTCGGAATGGTCGTATTGCGCTCGATCAGCTTGGTGAACACGCCGCCCAGGGTCTCGATGCCCAGCGACAGCGGGGTCACGTCGAGCAGCAGCACGTCCTTGACCTCGCCGCCCAGCACGCCGCCCTGGATTGCCGCGCCGATGGCCACGACCTCGTCCGGGTTGACGCCCTTGTGGGGCTCCTTGCCGAAGAAGTCCTTGACCACCTTCTGGATCGCCGGCATGCGGGTCTGGCCGCCCACCAGCACGACCTCGTCGATGTCCTCGGGCTTGACGCCGGAGTCCTTGATCGCTCGCCGGCAGGGCTCGATCGAGCGCTGGATCAGGTCGTCCACGAGCTGCTCCAGCTTCGGCCGGCTGAGCCGGATGTTCAGGTGCTTGGGGCCCGAAGCGTCGGCGGTGATGAACGGCAGGTTGATCTCGGTCTCCTGCGCGCTCGACAGCTCGATCTTCGCCTTCTCGGCGGCTTCCTTCAGGCGCTGCAGGGCCATCGGGTCGTTGCCGAGGTTGATGCCCTGATCCTTCTTGAACTCTTCCAGCAGCCAGTCGATGATCCGCTGGTCGATGTTGTCGCCGCCCAGGTGGGTGTCGCCGTTGGTCGCCTTCACCTCGACGATGCCCTCGCCCACTTCCAGGATGGAGATGTCGAAGGTGCCGCCGCCGAAGTCGTACACGGCGATGGTCTGGTCCTTCTTCTTGTCCAGGCCGTAGGCGAGCGCCGCGGCCGTGGGCTCGTTGACGAGCCGGTCGACCGTCAGGCCGGCGATGCGGCCGGCGTCCTTGGTGGCCTGGCGCTGGGCGTCGTTGAAGTAGGCCGGCACGGTGATGACCGCGCGGTCCACCTTCTCGCCCAGGTAGTCCTCGGCGGCCTGCTTGAGCTTGCCGAGGATCATGGCCGAGATCTCGGGCGGCGAGTATTTCTTGCCCTCGACGTTGATGCGCACGTCGCCGTTCTCGGCGCGCTCCACGCCGTAGGGCACCATCTTCATCTCTTCGTTGACTTCGTCGTGCTTGCGGCCCACGAAGCGCTTGATCGAGAAGACGGTGTTCTGGGGATTGGTGACGGACTGGCGCTTGGCGACCTGCCCGACGAGGCGCTCACCGCTCTTGGTGAAAGCGACCACCGACGGGGTCGTCCGGTTTCCCTCGGCGTTGGGGATGACCTTCGCCTCGCCCCCCTCCATCACGGCGACCACGCTGTTCGTGGTGCCAAGGTCGATTCCAATGATCTTGCTCACGGGTCTTCCTCCTTGGTCCTATTCTCGCGTCAGGCCACGCCTGACGGCTGTCTCCGACAGTGTAAATTCTTAGTCGCAGTCAGTCAACCTTGACCGGTCTTGACCGACATTCTATCTGACAAGATTCGACGCAGATTTATTCCGGGAGGGGGCTCCCTCTCCACCGGCACGGGGGAGAGGGCCGGGGAGAGGGGGGATGGGATCAACCCTCAATCCAGGAGGACGAGGGGCTGGGCCGACGACTGCGTCGGGAGAGTCAGGAACCCGGGGTCGAGGAGGAAGTTCCCCGTGATGGCCTCGGTCCTCTCCTCACCCGGCACCGTCTCGCCGTCCACCAGCGGCTGGAGGGTGTAGCTCTCCTCGGTCGCGGAGTACTGAAACGGGCGGCCCTGCGGGTCTGCCAGGTCCCTCGGAGAGAGGAACCCGGCCTCCACGAGCTGGGTCAGGCGCTCGGGGAAGCGCCCTTCCAGGAGGAACCAGGTTTTGGCCGCGCGGTCGATCTTCTGGTAGAGCGCCGCCTTCTGCTCGCCGGCGAGCGCGAGCCGCTCCTCGTTCTGCCAGGGGAACGGAATGACCACGGCCGCGGGCGCGAGGATCAGGACGAGCACGGCCAGGGTGGCGAGGACCGCCGCCAGGGCCTGCATGAGCACCGGCCGGCGCGCCTCCACCGCCTCGACCTTCATCTTGCGGAACGGGCCGGTCTCTTCGGGCTCCTCCGCTCCGGCAGGGACGGAGGTCACGGAGGCCCGGTCGGCGGGCATCGTCCCCTCGCGGCGGACAACCCTGAGTCCCGGGCGCACAGCAGCCGGCGTCGTGGCCGTTGCCGCCGCAGGGGCCTCCGGGATTCCGAAGGACGGGACCGACAGGATCGGCGGCGGCCCGGGGACCGGACGGGGTCCCAGGGCTGGGGTCGGAAAAGGCACCGGCCCGGTCACGCGCCGCTGTGCTCCTGCGAGGACCTCCTCCACCGTGATCGGCACGAAGCCCTCCTCATAGGGGACCTCGTCGCCGCCGTAGAACTTGAACTCTCCCTTGTCCCAGCGCAGGAGCTCGCCGAGCAACCGCGTGGCATGGAGCCGCAAAGCGCGGAGCAGGGCATCGCGCTGCAAGTAGTTGCGCTCCACCAGGAAGTCGAGCAGGCGCATCCCTGCGCTCTGATGCTCGGAGGAGGCGCGGGAGAACTGGGCGCTGGTGAGCAGCCCTTCCTTGACCAGGATCTGCGCCAGCCCCTCTTCCTGAGTCTGGTTGAGGGAGTCGACCGTGACGATCTGCCCCTTCAGGAAGGAGACGGCGATGATGTCCTGCTGACCCTGAACCGTCAGGATGCCGGTCTTCTGCTGCTGGGAGATCATCTGCAGGATCTCCGGGAGCTTGAAGACTTCCAGGGTGCCTTCGACCGCCATATCAGACCTCGTTCTGCCGCTCCAGACGGAGCCGGGCCCCGAACCAGAGCACCAGCCCTACGACCGCTACGATCCACGCCGAAACGTTGCCAGGATCATAACCCCATGGGATGCGATATCCCAGTGCCTGGAAGGACGGGAGCATCAGGAGGCCCAGAGGGAGGAGGAGCGCGCCATAGGACTTCGCCCCCTCGCCCTGCTCCGCGGAGCGGAACCCCGGCAGCAGGGCGCGGCCCCAGCTGCCCAGGGTGCGGCGTTCCCGCGCCGGTTCCGGCCGTTCCGTGCGCCGGGCGAAATGGAGGGCCACCGCCACCAGGATGAGCAGCGCGGAAACGAGGAGCGGCAGACCGCGCCGGAAGAGCGCCAGGCGCTCGTCCTTGCCTTCCTGGCTGCGCCAGGCGTCGAGCAGCTCCCGGCGGATCTCCGGAATGCGCGCCATGCCGCCGTTGAGGGTCACGACCCGCTGCTGGCTCAGGTTGCGCATCCAGAAGTCGACCCGGTCGTCGTCGATCGCGCGCGCCTGGTCGAGGGACCGCTTCGACTCGTTGAAGAGGTAGGACTCCGAGTAGGCCTGGCTCAGGTTGAAATGAGCCGCGGAGTTCTGGGGGTCCACGGTCGCGACCTTCTGGAAGTGCTGGATCGCGCTGCCGAAGTCTCCCTTGAGGAAGAAATAGGCGCCCAGGTTCATCAACGCCGAGGTGTTCTCCGGCTCCTTCTCCAGCACCTGGCGGTAGAGCGACCGGGCCACGTCCCACTGGTTCAGGGACTGGTGGACGTCGGCCAGCAGGTGCTTGACCGCGGAGCTCTCTGGCAGGAGGGCGCGCAAAGCGCCGAGGTCGGTGAACAGGCCGCCGTAGAGCCGGCGCTGCCCGAGGCTCTCCATGGCCTGGACAGGCGGCGAGAGCGTCACCGCCACCTGCCGCCGCTGCTCGGTGACCACGAGCGGTGCCGCGCCGACCAGGAGCCAGAGCCCCACGAGCACGAGCCGCTCGCTCCCTGAGGAGTAGGCCCAGAGGAGCAGCGACCAGAAGAGCGCCAGCCAGAGCAGGCCCGAGGGCAGGGCGAGCGGCCAGAGCAGCACGAGGGCGGTCACGACCACCGCCGCGGGCCGCGGCATCCAGCGGCCGAACAGGCCGGTCATCCCCTGGTAGAGCTCCCCGCCCTTGGCCGCCATCTGCACGGCGATGAAGAGCACGCCTGCAAGGAGCAGCAGCGTCAATCCCCAGATGAGGAAGCTCTGCAACCAGAGATAGCGTTCGAGCGGCAGCCCGAACAGGCGCTTGTAGCCCCGGACGGTCGAGGAGAACACCCGCCCGTACTGGCCTTCCTTCCGGGCCAGGGCGGCGTCGGCGAAGGCGGTGTCGGAGCGCCCCGGATCGAGCTTGTCGGCCGCGGTGAGCGCCCAGCGGGCGCGCCGGAAGTCTCCCTTGTCCGCCGCTTGGAGAGCGCGGGCGATCGCGCCGGATGCGAGGTCCGGGAGGCGCGTGATCCCGAGCTGGCGCGCGGTGGCGAGAAGGTCGTTGATGCCGCTCTCGGAGCTCTGGCGGTCGGTCTTGACGATCCACTGCAGCCATTGCTCTTCGAGCTGCTTGAGCGTCCGCCGGACCGGCTCCGTCATCTCGACGCCGGTCGCCTGGGCGGACGACGTCGTCTCGGCGGGCAGGGCCGCCGGCAGAAACCAGACGAGCAGCGCGAGCACCGCTGCCGGCCGGAGGCGTCGATCAGCCATGCTTCTGGACATAGCGGACCCGCAACCGGTAGATCAGGTCCTCGATGATCGCCGACTCCTGCGCAGTGAGGTTGCCGGCGGTCTTCTGCCGGAGCACGTCCAGCAGATCGATGTGCAGGCGGGCCATCTCAAGGTCCTCCGCCCACTGCCCGTCGGGGAGCGGCGCGTCGCCGAGGTAGATGGCGGCCGGCTCGGCCAGCATGGCCGCGAGGTCGAGGAAGCCCGGGCCGCCCTGCGGCGCGCCGGGCGCGCCAGGGAGACCGAGGCCGGAGCTCTCCATGGGCTCCGGGTATCCCGCCGCGTGGCGCGCCGGCTGAGCGGGACGGACAGGCTCCGGACGTGCCGGCTCAGGTTCGGGGAGTGGTGCTTCGGGAACGGGCTCGGTCGCCGTCGATTTTTCGTTGAGGAAACGGTACTCTTCCCGCAGCTCGCCGTCGGGCGTGAACATGCGCTTGTCTGTGACCTTCATCTCTTTGTCCTGGCTACCCACCTGAAACCCCCAATCCTTTCCTGCGGATTGTAAAGCGCCTATGTCTGATACTCCCGACGTGCAGAAGCTAGTCGACCTCGTCGCCCGCCTCCGCGCCCCGGACGGCTGTCCCTGGGACAAGGAGCAGACCCTCGAAAACGTGCGCGCCTACCTCCTGGAAGAGGCGCATGAGCTGGCCGGCGCCATCGATGGCGGCGACTGGCAGGAGCTCGCGGAGGAGCTGGGCGACATGCTCTTCCAAGTGGCCTTCATCACGCGCCTGGCGGAGGAAGCGGGCGCGTTCAGACTGCCACAGGTCATCGACGGTGTCCACTCTAAAATGGTGGCGCGCCACCCGCATGTCTTTGGGAATGAGAGCCTGGCCGACGCCGAGGCGGTCCGCCAGGCCTGGGAGCGCCGCAAGCTCCAGGAGGAGCCCGGACGGACGACGCTGCTGGGAGGTGTCCCCTCCTCCCTGCCCGCGCTGCTCGGCACCTACCGCCTGACCCAGAAGGCCGCCGGGGTCGGCTTCGACTGGCCGGACGCGGCCTCCGTCCTCGACAAGGCCGAGGAGGAGATCGCCGAGGTCCGCGAGGCCCTGGCCGAAGGCAACGCCGCCCACGTACGCGAGGAGATCGGAGACCTCCTCTTCACCCTCGCCAACCTCGCCCGCAAGCTGGACGTCGATCCCGAGGCTGCCCTCGCCGGCACCAACCGCAAGTTCCGCACGCGCTTCGCCGCCGTCGAGGAGGGCCTCGCCGCCAAGGGCAAGAGCGCCGCCGAGGCGACGCTGGAGGAGATGGACGAGCTGTGGGAGGCGGCCAAGGGGCGGTAAGGGCTCGTCACCTTCGAGCCGCCGCCGCGCGAGGTCCGGACGCACCCGCGCAAGCTCCAGCACGTACCGACGAAGCTCCGGCGGCATCCGCGCAAGCTCCAGCGCGCGCGCTCGGAGCCCGGCGGGTGCCGGCCGTGGTCCGGCGGATGCCGCCCGGGGTCGAGGAGGTGCCGCCGGAGGGCCAGCCGCTGCCGCCGTACCCCGGGCGGCTGCGCTCGAGGGACAGGCGCGCCGGCCGGAGCTCGGACGCAACGCGCTGGAGCTCGAGCGGGACGCTGCGGAGGCCGAGCGGAACGCGCTGGAGGTCGGGCGAAACGCTCTGGAGCTCGAACGGCAGCGCCGGAGGGCGGAGAGGACGCGCTGCAGGCTCAGCGGCAGCCGGCGGAGCGTGAGCGAAACGGTCGGCAGGCCGAGCGAGCCTGATCAGTCGGCGAGCACCTCGGCCACATAGGGCGTCACCAGGTCGGCCACCTTCTCCTGCCCCTCGGCCGTCGGGTGAATGCCGTCGGACTGGTTGAGACCGGCCACGCCTCCCACGCCTTCCAGGAGGAAGGGAACCAGGGGGACGTCCATCTCCTTGGCAATCCTCGGGTACATGTCGGAGAAGCCCTGCGCGTACTCGGGGCCGTAATTGGGCGGGATCTGCATGCCCAGGAGGAGGACACGGGCCCCGGCGGCCTTGGAACGGCGGACGATCTCGCGCAGGTTGTGCTCGGCCTGCTCCAGGGGGAGGCCGCGCAGGCCGTCGTTGCCGCCGAGGCCGACCACCACCACGTCGGGCTTCTGGGAGAGCAGCCAGTCGAGGCGGGCCAGACCTCCCGCGGTCGTGTCGCCGCTCACCCCGGCGTTCAGCACCTCGACGGGGATGCCTTCCTCCTCCAGCCTCTTCTCCACCAGCGCCGGATAGGCCTGCTCCCCTCCCAACCCGTAACCGGCGGTCAGGCTGTCTCCCAGGAAGACGACGAGGGGCTCGGTATCTTCCGGGGTAGCAGCAGCAGGGGCCGGAGCGGGTGGAGGGGCGGGGGCGGCCGCCTTCACCGGCAGCGAGGCACGATCTCCCGGACTGCAGCCTGCAGCCAGGAGGAAGAGGACGAGTATGGAAAGCGTTGTGCGCATCAGGAGCTCCCCGCCGAAGGCGGCGTTCTCATTAAGAAAGGCCGGGGCCCGCCCCGCGTATTCCTCTACATGGATCAGATCACTGTCCCGAGAATCGACATCCACCGTCTGACCCGCCGCCTTCCCTCGGGAAGCCGCGAGCTGACCATCCTCGACCAGATCGACCTCGCGATCGGCCCCGGCGAGTTCGTGGCCGTGCTCGGCCCTTCGGGCAGCGGCAAGTCGACGCTGCTCGCCCTCATGGCTGGCCTCGACCGCCCCACGTCCGGCGAGATCTTGATCGACGGCGAGCCGATCCAGAACCTCTCCGAGGACGGGCTCGCCCTGCTCCGGCGGCGCAAGATCGGCTTCGTCTTCCAGAGCTTCCAGCTCCTGGGCAACCTCACGGCGCGGGAGAACGTGCTCCTCCCGATGGAGCTGCTCGGCCTGTCCGACGCGGTCGTCCGGGCCGGCGAGCTGCTCGACGCCGTCGGCCTCCAGGACCGCGGCCACCATTATCCGAGCCAGCTCTCCGGCGGCGAGCAGCAGCGGGTCGCACTGGCCCGCGCCTTCGCTCCCCGGCCGGCCATCCTCCTGGCCGACGAGCCCACCGGCAACCTCGACGGCGCCACCGGCCGCAAGATCCTGGAGATGCTGACCGGCCTCTGGCGCAGCGAGGGGACCACCCTGGTCCTCGTCACCCACGATCCCGCGGTCGCCGCCCTCGCCGACCGCCGCATCCACCTGCGCGACGGACGGATCGAGAGGGAAGAGACGGCCGCCGCCGCGACACAGCTCCAGCCGGCCGAGGCCCTTTCGTGAGCCCCCGGTTCTTCTTCAACACCCTGATCCGGGAGTCCCGCGGCGCGCGTGGCCGGCTCGCCTTCTTCGTGGCCTGCCTTTCCGTGGGAGTGGCAGCCGTGGTCGCTGTCGCGGGCATGTCCGCGAGCCTGGACGAAGGGGTGCGCACCGAGGCCCGCCAGCTCCTCGCCGCCGACCTCGCCATCGAGGGCAGGCGCCCCATCCCACCAGGCCTCGACCTCGCCAAGGCCGGCCTTGCCGGCGCGCAACGCACTGATTTGAAAGAGATGGTCACCGTCGTCCTGGCGCGGACGAGCCAGGTCGTGGAGCTGCGGGTGGTGAACGGCGAGTACCCGTTCTATGGCGTGATGGAGCTCCGGCCGCAGCGCCCGCTGCGCGAGTTGCTGGGGCCGGAGAGCGTCGTCGTCGGCTCCGAGCTGCTCGCCAACCTGGGGCTGCGCCAGGGGGACACCCTGCGCGTCGGCGGCGCGGTTTTCCGCATCGCGGGGGTGGTGCTCTCCGAGCCCGACCGGGTGAGCGTCTCCTTCACGATCGGACCGCGGGTGTTCATGTCGAGCGAGGGGCTGGCCCGCACGCAGCTCGAGGGCAAGGGCAGCCGCGTCGGCCACCGGACGCTGATCAAGCTCCCGGCATCGTTTTCCGCGGAGCAGCTCCCCCTGGCCAAGGAGCGCCTGGAGAGGGCCCTCGCGGACTCGTCCTTCTATGAGGTCGAGACGTACAAGGAGGCGCAGCCCGCGCTGCGCAACAGCATCGACCGGGTGGACCGCTTCCTCGGCCTCGTGGCCCTGCTCTCCCTCTTCGTCGGCGGGATCGGGGTCGCCCAGAGCGTGCGCGCCTGGCTCTCCAGCCGGCTCGACGCCATCGCCGTGCTCAAGTGCCTGGGTATGCGTCCGCGCGAGGTCTTCCTGCTCTACCTGGGGCAGACCGCGCTCCTGGGGCTCGCCGGCAGCCTGGTCGGGATCCTCCTCGGCTCGGCCGTGCAGCTCGCCCTGCCCGGGCTCTTCCCCGACCTCATCCCCGCCGAGCTGGTCCGGCCCTGGCAGCCCACGGCCCTGCTGCGCGGGCTCGGCCTCGGGGTCGGAGTAGCCGTGCTGTTCAGCCTCCCTTCCCTTGCGGCCGTGCTGCGGGTGCCGCCGGCCAGGGTCCTGCGCCGCGACGCGGAGCCCCTGCCCAACCACCGCTGGGTTACGGCCGCCACCCTGATCGTCCTCGGCACCGGCATCTGGGTCATGGCCACGGCGCAGTCGCGGTCGCTCGACCTCGGCTCGCGCTTCACGGCCGGCATGGTCCTGGTCACGGCGCTGCTCGCGGGCGCCGCCCTGCTGATCTCCTGGATGGTCCGCCGCCTGCCGCGCGAGTCGCTGCCCGGGCGCATCTGGATGCGCCACGGCCTCGCCGCCCTGGCCCGGCCCGGCTCCGGTACGGTCAGCGCCATCGTGGCCCTGGGGCTGGGCGTGCTCGTGGTCCTCGGCATGTCCCTCGTGGAGCGCCGGCTGTCGAACCAGCTCGCCACGGCGATCCCTCCGGACGCACCGAGCGCCTTCCTGATCGACATCCAGCCCGGTCAGTGGGCAGGCGTGCACGAGATCCTCCGCAAGCAGGGCGCTTCCCGGGTGGACTCGGTGCCGGTCATCATGGCCCGTGTGTCCGCCATCGACGGCCAGACGGTCGAGCAGCTCGCAGCCAAAGCCGAAGCTCGCCGGGAGAAGGAAAAGCAGGATGGAGAGGACTCCGAGGGGGATGGCCAGGGGGCTCGCCGCTGGGCACTCACCCGCGAGCAGCGCCTGACCTACATGAAAGAGCTGCCGGCCGACAACCTGCTCGTGGCCGGGAAGCTCTGGAGCGATCCCACACGCGCCGAGGTGAGCGTCGAGAAGGATTTCGCGGATGACCTTGGCCTGAAGCTGGGCTCGACGATCCGCTTTGACATCCAGGGCATACCGCTGGAGCTGACCGTCACCAGCCTGCGGACCGTGAACTGGCAGACTTTCGGGATCAACTTCTTCCTGGTCGTGGAGCCCGGCGTGCTGGAGAAGGCGCCGCAAAACCGCCTCGCCGCGACCCGGCTCCCCCGGGGAAGCGAGCAGGGTATCCAGGATGCCCTGGCCGCGGCCTACCCGAACGTTACCCTGATCCGGGTGCGCGAGGTGCTGGAGAAGATCGCCGGGGTGCTGGAGAGGATCGGGGTCGGCATCCGGTTCCTCGGCGGCTTCACGGTGCTCGCCGGCATCGCCATCCTGGGCGGCGCGGTCAGCGCCGGCTCGGCCCGCCGCGGGCGCGAGGTGGCGCTCCTCAAGACCCTGGGGATGACCCGGTCAGGCGTGGCCGGCGCCTTCGCGGTCGAGTACGCCCTGATCGGCCTCGTGGCCGGACTGATCGGTGCGGCGGGCGCGACCGTGCTCGCCTACATGGTGGTGACCCGCGGCTTCGAGCTGCCCTGGGAGATTCAGGCCTGGCCGGTCGCGGTGGCGCTCGGCGGCGCCGTGGTGCTCGCAGTGGGCGCCGGGCTCGCGGCCAGCGCCCGCGCCCTGGAGCGGCGGCCGATCGAGGTGCTCAGGGCCGAGTAGACCGGAAAGCGAACAGGGCGGCGAGCAGGATTCCGATCAAGCCCAGGGAGCAGAGTTGGACGCCCCAGGTCCAGCCAGCCGGGCGGTAGTCGAGGCGGACCCGGTGCCGCCCGGGTGGGACTCCGAAGCCGGCGAAGCCCCCGTTCACCCGCAGCACCGGCGCGTCTCCCCCCTCCGACAGCAGGCGCCAGCCGCGCACGTAGCTGACGCTCGAGGCCACCAGCCCGCCCGCCGGGCTTTCCACCTCCAGGTCGAAGCCGTTCGCCCGCACCCGCTCGATCCGCACCTTCCCCTCCTGCGCGACCGGCGGGCCGGCCGGCCCCACCTCCACCACCGTCGCAGCCGCGAAGTCCTCGATCTCCAGCGCCTTCTCCAGCAGGGTCCAGGGTTGCGGCACGCGCTCGACGGTCGCGGGCATGTAGAACAGCGGCGAAGCGGCCGGGTTCTCCCAGACCTTGCCCCCGACGCCGTTGAACACGGCGCGCCAGGGCCGCGGCAGGTGGCGGCGCCCCGTCAGCAGGTAGCGCACCCCGAACTCGCCGAACTGGCGCTCCACGTCCGCCGGAAAGCGCTTGTAGGAGATCTGGACGAGCCGCGCCACCTTGAAGTCGCTCATGAAGGTGTTGCCCACCATGTACGCCGGGATCGCGGGCTGCATGGGATCGTTCCCCCGTAAATCCCAGAGGCCGTAGTAGGAGGCCAGGTTCGGCAGCAGGTCGCCGGCCTCGGCCACCACCCGGAAGGGCTCGGGCGTCCGCCGTTCCTGCTCGATCAGGAAGGCCAGCGCAGGCGGCGGAGCCAGGTCGAAGGCGGCAGGGAGGACCGGATGGAAGCGCACCCCGAGCAGAGCCAGGTCGAGGGCCAGGATGCCCAGGGCGACCCCTGGAAAAGCCGGCCGCAGGCTGGGCTTCCCCAGGACGGCCAGCGCGGCGGCGATCCCGACGAGGGCCGCGACCCACCAGATCACTTGCCAGGGCACGAACGGAGGCAACGCCACGACCAGAGCCAGGCCCACGCAGAGCAGGACGGCGGCGGTCACACGCCAGCTCCGGCGGGCGAGGTCTTCGACGCTCAACCCCGCGGCGAGCGCCGCTCCCAGGACCCAGAACAGCCGCATCCGGCCGTGCATGGCGTGCCCGAGGCCCGGCACGGCTGCCATCAGGTCGAAGAACAGCGGCAGCCGGAACGCCACGAAGAGAGCGGCGAGCCCGCCGGCCAGCAGCCAGGCCGTCCGGCCGCGCCGCAGGAAAGCGCCGGCCAGGGCGAGGGCCAGCGTGAGGATCCCCGCGTGGTTGGTGCAGGTCTCGTTGAAGTTGAACGTCCCGATCCAATTGCCGTCCCGCGGGCTGCCATAGGCGAGCGGGTTGATCAGGGTCAGAAGGAAGTCCTTCCGGAAGGTAGGCGTCTGGATCGAGTCGGGCGCCCGGCCGATCACGGCCCAGCGCTCGCTCTCGGGCATCACTTCCAGGATCGGCAGCAGGTACGGCGCGGTGAGGCAAAAGGTGAGCGCGCCGGCCGTGGCGAGGAGGGCGAGGAACTTCTTCCGGGAGAATTCATCCCGGGAAACCAGCAGGACGGCGACCACCACCACGCTCACGACCGCCATCTGCGCCACGGACTCCGGATGGCCGCTGAAGGTCATGCCCACGGCGCAGGCGACCAGCCCGGCGAATCCCCCGCGTCCTCCGTGGCGCAAAAGAAAGAGGCCCAGGAGCACGCCGGGTACCCAGGCCACGGTCATGCCGATCGGGTGGTAGGCCCAGCAGATCAGGAAGGTCGAGAAGCTGAACGCCACCGCCGCGAAGGCGGCCCCCAGCTCCCCGGCCCCGAGCGCCTGGGCCAGGGCGTGCGTCAGCAGGAGCGCCAGGAGAATCTGCCAGGC
The DNA here is from genome assembly GCA_963741305.1 of uncultured Holophagales bacterium. GTDB lineage: Bacteria > Acidobacteriota > Thermoanaerobaculia > Multivoradales > UBA5704 > DATMER01. The sequence continues at coordinate 4,285,379 of CAVUHL010000003.1, forward strand.
CACCGCGACGGTCAGGGCCCGCACCGTGGGCAGCGGCAGCGCCATCAGGTGGAGCGGCGCGAACGGCGCCGACTGCGCGTTGCCCAGCAGCGGCTGGCCGGTCCCCATCTCGTGCGCCCACAGCGGCAGCTCCAGGCTCAGGAGCCGGCGGCGGACCAGCTCGCGGAACGGGATCATCTGCGTCGGGATGTCCGCCATCAGCGGGTTGCCCGGCTCGGCAAGGGCCGGCAGCGTCTCGCGCCAGGGCGCCCAGGTGTAGGCGATGTCGGTGTGCACCTGGACCGCCGGGGTGGCGAGGGGGACCGCGAAGAAGAGCCCGGCCGCGAGCACGTACCCGGCGGCGGCGCGGAGCGACACCTCGGGCCGCCACCAGCGCACGAGCGCCGCGATCAGGGCGCTGCCCAGCAGGAAGACCAGGACGTCCATGATGGCCATGACGGGGGGACTATTGTGTCATTCGTCGGGCTCTTCCGGCGCATCCGGCCGGTCGAGCAGATAGCTGACGGGGACGAACTCGTAGCCCAGGGCCCTGGCCTTGGGGACTTCCTCCTCGAGGATGGCGAGCGTCTCCGGGAAGGGATGGCCGATGGCCACGGCCGCTCCCCGCGTGCGGGCGAGCCCCAACAGGCGGTGGAACTGGGCGCGGATCGCCTCGGGGCTCAGGTCGGGATCGAGGAAGACCTGGCGCTCGGCCGCGGGGAGCCCGAGCCGCGTGGCAACCCGGTAAGCCACGCTCTGCGCGCTGGTCCGCGAGTCCAGGAAGAAGAGCCCGCGGGACGAGAGCACGCCGAGGATCGTGGTCATCGACGCCTCGTCCGCGGACAGCCCCGATCCCATGTGGTTGTTCACCCCGGAGGCGCCTGGCACGGCCTGGAGGGCGGCCAGGGTGGACTGCCGGAGCTGCTCCGGCGTCATGCCCAGGCGGAGCGCGCCGGGGCCGGGATCCTTGGTGCCGGCCGGCTCCATGGGGAGGTGCAGGAGGATCTCGGCGCCGCTCTGCCGCAGCTCCGCAACCACCTCCGGCGTCTGCTCCTCGAACGGGAGCACGGCGTAGGTGACCGGGACGTTCAGCCCTTCGATGGCATGGAGGTCGTCGAGGCTACGGCCAAGGTCGTCGATGACCAGGGCGACGCGCCCGCCCTCGGCCGGAGCGGGCAGGGATACGGTGGCCACCTCGGAGGAGCGCGGCTCCTCCGAGGCAGCTTCGGGCTTCGAGGTCTCGCGAGGCTTTGCGGGCGCCTTCTCTTCTTGGGCAGGAGAGGGGCTCTCCGCTTGCCGGGGCTGACCGTCCGGAGCAGGATCACGGTATCCGAGGAAATAGAGGATCCCGGCGCCCAGGAGGACGCCGAGGATCAGGATCCAGAAGCCAGACAGTCGGGAACGGGGACGTCCGCGCAACGCGGAGCGTCGGCGGGGAGTCGGCCGGCGCGGTTGCACTCGTCAGTTCAGGCGGCTTTCTGCGCCGCCTCCGTCGTCTCTTCGCCCCGCAGCCGGCGGACGGCGCGGCGCAGGATCAGCTCGGTCATGGGGACGTCCTTCTCCAGGTAGGTTCTGGAGCGCTCGTCCACGAGGAGATCCGGCTTCAGGGCCTCCTGGAGCGGCTCCCGGTCGGGGCCGGTGTAGAAGGCCTCCGTGAACAGCAGGCGCCCGCCGGTGGAGAGGTCCGCCGTGCCCAGGCGGCCGGCGTGGCCGAAGGTGCGCTCGCCCACCAGCTCGGCCTTGAGCTTCTGGCGCAGGACGGTCGCGAGCACCTCGGCGGCGCCGAGCGTGCTGCGGTCGACCAGGACCACCATCTTCCCCTGCCAGACGGGCTTTTCCGAGCCGTTGTACGTCTCCAGCTCCTTGTCGCGGCGCTTCAGGGCACCGAGGTCACCGCTGGCGAACAGCTCGGCGATCTCATAGGCCACGTCCGCGTCGCCAGAGGAGACCCCGCGCAGGTCCACGAGCAGGCCCTCGCGGGTCTTCTCGGCATTCGCCTCGAGCAGCGCCTTGACCCGCTCCGCGGCCCCCTTCTCGAAGGAGGGGATGCGCAGCAGCGGCGCTCCCTCGGCCTCGCTCAGCGCGACCGGCGGCGGATCGAACGGCTTCAGCTCGAACGACAGGGGAACGGGCTCGCCGACGCGGACCATCTCCAGGGAGACCTTGGTGCCCGGCTTGCCGGCCAGGATCTCCTGGACCTCCCACAGCGGCATGGTGCGGGTCGTGCGGTCGTTGACCTCGGCCACGATGTCGCCGGCCTTGACGCCGGCGGCCTCGGCGGGGCTCCCCTTCTCCGCGGCCACCACGTACAGGATGCCGTGCTCCTTGAGCAGGACGAGGCCGCTGTTGCGCAGGCCCGTGGTCCGCGCCTCCAGGTAGGCGTCGATGTGCTTGGCCGGGACGTAGATCGAGAAGGGATCCAGTGCATCCGTGGTGCCGTCGAGGGCGCCGGAGATCAGGGTATCCATCTCGGGCTGGTCGACGTAGGCCTGCCTGACGAGGCCCAGCACCTCCGTGAACACCGAGAGGTACTTGTAGAACGAATCCTCGTCGCTGGGCTCGCTGCGTTCCGCGGCCCTCAGGAGCGTGTCCCCGAGGATCGGCAATACGAGCACGAAGGAGACGAGGAAGAAAATGACGCGGTTTCTGCTCATGGGGCTCATGGACTGCTTACCTCAACCAGTGCAGGGGGTCGTCCGGCCGGTTCTCCACTCGGATTTCGAAGTAGAGCCTGTCCGACGCCAGCCCCACGACATCACCTAAAGATACCATACCTCCCGCCCCTACCCTCAGCTCGGAGAGGCCCGCGTAGAGGGTGAACACGCGCCCCGGATGATGCACGATCACCGTGGCTCCATAGCCCTGGAATGGGGCGGCGTAGAGCACCTTGCCGGGGAACACGGAGCGCACCTCCGACGCCGCCTCCGTGGCCAGGCCGATGCCGTTGTGGGGCACGCGCGTCTTGTAGCGCGGATCGAGGCGGAAGCCGAACTTCTCGGTCACCTTCCCCGGGACCGGCCAGTCGAGCACGCCGTGGAACTGCTGGATCGGCTTGCCCGACATCTCCGAGGTGGTGCGGCCATAGAGGAAGTCCACCAGGTTGGAGAGCTTGCGCTCGCGGTCGGCGAGGGCGCCGGCCTTCTCGGCGAGGGCGCGGCCCTCCGTCTCGGCCCGCGCCAGGAGGGCGGCCTTGCGCTGGCGCACCGCGGCGAGCTGCCGGCGGCGGGCCTCTTCCTGGGCGAGCCAGCGGTCGAGGTCTTCGCGCTGAGCCGCAAGGCGGTCGCGCTCGCGGGCCAGGCGCTGGCCGGTCTCCTGGTAGCGGACGACGGCGGCGCGGTCGCGGCGGGCGAGGTAGCGCGCCAGCCGGATCGAGGGGAGGAGCCGCTCGTCGGGCCGCAGTGCGAGGAAGAAGCGCAGGTAGCCCTGGCGCCCGAGGCGGTAGAGCGCGCCCAGGCGGCGCCGGAGCCCCTGCCGCGCCTGCTCCAGCGAAGCGGTCAGCCGGGCCACCTCGCGCTCCCCCTCCTCGGCCTGCTGAACGGCGAGGTCGCGCGCGGTCGCGGCTTCTTCAAGGCGCGCCTCCTGGAGGCGCAGCTCCAGGTCGGCCGCCTCCAGCTCGCCGCGCAGCCCGCTCTGGAGCTTCCGCGCCTCCCCCACCCGCGCCTCCAGCTTGGCGATCTCGCCGCGCAGGTTGTCGAGCTCCTGCTCGCGGGTGAGAGGCGGTTCCTGCGGGAGTGCGGGCAGGGCCAGGGCGAAGAGGAGGGCCCAGGCGAGGAGGCGGTGCGGCATCAAGGGAGATTGTAAAGGACCAAAAGGACCTAAACGACGTAAAGGACGTAAACGACAAAGGACTCCGGAGTCCTTTAGGTCCTTTAAGTCCTTTTGGTCCTTTCGTCCTTTCCGCCCAACCCCAGCGCCTGCACCAGAAAGCTCAGCTCGTCCGCCGCCTCCTCGATCAGCTTCGACACCGGCTTGCCGTTGCCGTGGCCGGCGCGCTGCTCGATGCGGATCAGCGCCGGGGCGTCGCCGCCCTGGGCGTTCTGCAGGGCCGCCGCGAACTTGAAGCTGTGCGCCGGCACCACCCGGTCGTCGTGGTCCGCCGTGATGATCAGGGTCGGCGGGTAGGCCGTCCCGGGCTCCAGGTTGTGGTACGGCGAGTACGCGTAGAGGACCTCGAACTCCTCGGGATCGTCCGGCGAGCCGTAGTCCGACACCCAGCCCCAGCCGATCGTGAACTTCGGGAAGCGCAGCATGTCGAGCACGCCCACCCCGATCACCACCGCGCCGAAGAGGTCCGGGCGCTGGATCATCGAGGCCGCGGTCAGCAGCCCGCCGTTGCTGAAGCCGGCGATGGCCAGCCGCTCCTGCGACGTGTAGCCGCTCGTGACCAGCCACTCGGCCGCGGCGAGGAAGTCATCGAACGTGTTCTGCTTGCGCAGCTTGCTCCCCGCCTGGTGCCAGTCCTCGCCGTACTCGCCGCCGCCGCGCAGGTTGGCCACGGCGTAGACCCCGCCGCGCTCCATCCAGACCAGGTTGGAAACGCCGAAGCTCGGCGTCACCGACGTGTTGAACCCGCCGTAGCCATAGAGGTAGACCGGGTTCGAGCCGTCCAGCTCCAGCCCCTTGCGGTGGGTGAGGAACATCGGCACCCGCGTGCCGTCCCGGCTCTCGACGAAGACCTGCCGCGTCTCGAACGCCTCGGGGTGAAAGTCCACCCTCGGCTGGCGGAACTTCCGGCTCTCCCCCGTCTCCACGTCATAGCGGAAGATCGTGGACGGCGTGGTGTAGCCGGTGAAGCAGTAGAACGTCTCGGGATCGTCCGGCTTGCCCGCGAAGCCGGTGACCGAGCCCAGGCCGGGCAGCTCCAGGTCGCGCACCAGCCGGCCGTCCGGCTCGAACAGGCGGACCCGGGCGTGCGCGTCCTTCAGATAGCAGGCGACCAGGCGGCCCCGGACCATGGTGACCGACTCCAGCGTCTCCTCCGTCTCGGAGATGATCTCCCTCCAGCGCTCCCTGGACGGGTCCCGCACGTCGATCTCGATCACCCGGCTGCGGGGCGCGTCCCGGTCGGTGTGAAACCGGAAGACCGGCCCGTCGTTGCCGACGAAGAGATACGAGGCGTCGAAGTCCGGAAGGAGGTGCACGACCGGGGACCCGGGTGCCTGGAGGTCCTTGTAGAGGACGCCTTTCTCGCTCTCCGTCCCTTTCCACACCTGGACGATGAGGTAGCGGCCGTCCTGGGTGACCGAGGGCAGGAAGCCCATCTCGCGGTCGTCGGGCCGGTGGTGGATCAGCTCGTCCGCGGATTGCGGCGTGCCCAGCCGGTGGCAGTAGAGCTTCTGGAAGAAGTTGGCCTCCTCGAGCGGCCGCCCCGCGCGGGGCTCGTCATAGCGGCTGTAGAAGACCGCGGCGCCGTCGTGGGTCCAGGCGACGGTGGAAAACTTCACCCAGCGCAGGTGGTCCTCCAGGTCGCGGCCGGAATCCACCTCGCGCACCCGCCACTCCTGCCAGTCCGAGCCGCCGAAGGCGAGGCCGTAAGCCACGTGCAGGCCGTCCGGGCTGACGCTGAAGGAGGCCATGGCGACGGTGCCGTCCGGCGACAGCTCGTTGGGGTCGAGCAGCACGCGGGCCGGGCCGTCCAGATCCTCCATGACGTAGAGCACGCCCTGGTTCTGGAGGCCGTCGTTGCGGACGAAGAAGTAGCGCCCGCCCTCCTTGACCGGCATGCCGTAGCGCTCGTAGTTCCAGATCTCGGTGAGGCGCTGCCGGATCTCCTCGCGCTCGGGGATGGCGCGCAGCCAGGCCGCGGTGACCCGGTTCTGGGCCGTCACCCAGGCACGGGTCTCGTCCGAATCGAGGTCCTCCAGCCAGCGGTAGGGGTCCGCGACCGGCACTCCATGATAGACGTCCACCTGGCCGCAACGCCGCGACTCGGGATAAGGGAGGAGCTCTCCCGGCTGGTGCTCGAAGGTGGTCCGCATCCGCTCGTCGCTCCAGTCAGCGGACAGTGCCACCTGGGGCGCCAGGAACGGTGTTTTGTCGATCGGCATTCAACTCCCCCCTGATCATGACCAAACAAGAGTGCCGCGTCAGGCCCAAAAAAGGACTACAAATAACCCAACGACTGCAAACTCTTTAAATACTCCTCCCCCTGCTGGGAAGGCCCCCGGCCCTGACGCGGCTCTCCGTATCCCGGGACGATAGACTGGGCCGGCGCCCATCGGCATCCCGCCGGAGGGGGAGGGAGTTCCCCGCTCTGAGGCAGTCCCAGGGCTCGCAGGAGCCCCGAAGCCACGGCCTCGGGCTCAGTCGCTCCCATAGGCCCGCCACATCCCGCCCGCCGCCAGATCAGGACCCGCCCCTGCGACCCTGCGCGGCGCCGGCCCGGGTCCAGGACCACGACCACCGTCCCCATACCCGGCAGCGACCGCGCCAGCAGCGCGTCCGCGGCGGACAGCTCGGCGCGGACCAGATCGGTGAAGGCCACATCCCCGCCTCTCCACCCGTCCGCGGCAATGTCGAGCCCCGGCAGATAGAGAGCCGCAGCTTTCGGCTGGGTTGATCCCATCCCGGCGCCAAGCCGCTCTTCAAAGATCCGGCGGTAGAACCGGTCCGGCAGCAGAGCGCGTTGCAGGACCGAGGCCACGGCCTCGGGAGGCAGGGCGGCGGCCAGCCGCGGCTCCCCCCCTTTATCTATCCTGGTGCGCCTCGCGAGGTTTTCGGCCTCTTTTTTTCCTGACTCCGGCGCGATTGCCCCCTGGGCTCCTTCCTCCAGAAGCTGAAAGGCGCCATGGGCCACCACCAGCCCGGGCAGGGGCTCGGCTGGGAAGGTCCCCCACCAGTTTACGGAGAGCACCGGCGAACCGCCGCGCGAGGCGAGCTCCCAGACCGCGAACGCGCGCCGACGGTTGGCGAGCACCGGCCGGTACTCGGCCAGCCCGAGCGGCACCTCGACCCCACTCCACCAGAGGCGGACCGGACCGTTGCGCGCCAGTGGGGTCTCGACGCCCAGCGGCCGGAAGCTGTCGAGGGACGTGACGCCGTGGTCCGGGCCGGGGATGCCGGTCGCCACCGCGGTCCAGAAGGACGCGGGTGGCTCGCCGCCCTCTCGCTCATAGCGGAAGGCCCGGCCGCCTTCCCGAGCCAGCCGTCCCATCGTGGGCAGGTCGCCCACGGCGAGCAGGTAATCCAGCTCTTCTGGCAGCACTCCGTCTATCCCAAGCAGGAGGACCCTGTCTCCGGGAGCCATCGGCAGTGTCGGAGGCGCCCTAACCGGCTCCCGCCTTACGGACTGCACCGCCGGCACCGTCAGGAGGAATGCCGCCGCGAGGACTGCGAGCCCGATGCCGCGCCGGGAGAACAGCCGGGTCTGGGGAGTCGTGTCGGTGAAGCGGATCGCCAGGGTGAGCAGGCCCTGGTACACCAGGCGGACCAGGACCGCAACCGCGAGGGGCGCGGCCAGCGCCAGGACCATGAGGAGCGTCCGGTTCCCCTCGTGAACCAGCTCCCGGGCGCCGAGGAGGGCCAGGCCGAGCGCCGCTGCCCCCGCCGCCGCGGCGGCAGCCAGCGAGACCGCCTCGATCCGCTTCACATGGTAGAGGCGGATCACCAGGAGGACGATGCCGCACAGGGCCAGGAAGCCGAGCCCGGCCGCGAAGGAGATCGGCGGGAACAGGTGGAGGAAGAGCGGCACGACGTCCAGGGGGGAAGACGAGAAGCCGCCGTTGGCCGCCACCAGCGCGAGCGCCAGCGCCACGGCCGAGACACCGCCGGCCAGGAGGGCGACCCGGGCCGTCAGGTAGACGACGGTGCGCAGGGGTGCGCGCGGGCGCAGCGCGTCCTGCAGCAGGAAACGCTCGAAGCCGTGATCGAGATACCCGAGCCGCCGCAGCTCCGAGCGGACCTGGTCGAGGTTTTCCCCCGGTGCCATAACGGCTAGTCTATCCTCGATGGCTGACCCCACTTTCCTGATCCGGCCGCTCAGGGAGATGCCGGAGGCCGGCCGCCTCCTGGCGCAAGCCTTCAAGGACGCCTGGCCCGACTTCTTCGCGGACCGCTCGGCCGAGGAGATCGAGGAAGCCATGTTCAAGGCATCGCCGGGAGACTCCGGGCTGCCGGCCATCCTCGTCGCCTCGACGGACGGCCGGATCGCCGGCACGGTCGCGCTGCGGGCGCGCTCGGTAGAGACCCACGAGCACCTGGGCCCCTGGGTCACCGGCCTCTGGGTAACGCCGGACCTCCGCGGGCTCGGCCTGGGCCGCGACCTGATGCTCGCCATCACGGAAGAAGCCGCGGCTCGGGGATTCCGGGAGATCCACGCGGTCACCAACACCGCGCGCGGGCTCTTCGAAAAGCTGGGTTGGAACCGGGTCGAGGAGATCCTCTACCACGGGGAGGAGGTCACGCTGTTTCGCGGGTAGAAGCCCTCCAACGAACAGGTAAAGCCCTCCAACGAGCGGGTAGAGAAGGCAAACGACTGGGTAGAGGGGTCTACCCGCTGGGTAGAAGGGCTCTACCCAGTCAATTCCGGACACAGCCCCGTCATCTCCGGTCCCTACCCAGTGGGTAGCGCGTCCAAACGAGTGGTTGGAGCGGTCTACCCACTCATTTCCGCCGCCAACCGTTCGCTCAGCGCTTCCAACGGCTCGTCGGCGTAGGCAATCGCCGTTCCCGAGCCCCAAACGGGACCGGGCCACGCCGGATCGGTTGCGAACCGGGCGACAACATGCACGTGGAGCTGCGGCACCACGTTCCCGAGGGCTCCCACGTTCAGTTTGTCCGGCTGGAACAGCCGCTCGAGCACCTCGCCCGCCCGCGCGACCTCCTCGATCAGCTCCGCCCGGTCCGCCATCGATAGCTCATGGATCTCCCGCACTCCCTCCCGCTCCGGCACCAGGATCAGCCAGGGAAAGCGGCAGTCCTTCATCAGCAGCACGCGGCAGAGCGGCAGGCGGGCGACCTCGACGGTGTCGCGGGCGAGCGTGGGATGGAGGGCGAAGGGCATTAGACGCACACTAGGTGACCGGCTCGCCGTGGTCAACAGTCATGGCCGTCCGCTGTAGAGACGTCCCCAGTCCGCTGGCACGGACCTGCCGGGTGTACAGGGTCGGGGCGTCTCATGGCCCCAGCCGCCATCAACGCCAGCAGTGCTCATGAACGTTCCCCGGCAGGTTTTTTCGCAAGCGGCACCGGCTGGGGTGGATGGGGTCCGCCGTGGAGACGGCAACCTGACGGGTTCCTGTCTGGGTACAATCCACGAGCCATGAGAGTCATGCGATGAGGGCCTACGCGGCAGCCGGTGTGGGCAACTTCGCCGCCGGGTTCGACGTGCTCGGCGCGTCCCTGGCTCCGGTGGACGGGAGCCTGTGGGGTGATGTGGTGGAAGTCGAGGCCGCGGACTCGCCGAGCTTCGCGGTCGCGGGGCCGTACGCGGACCGGCTGCCGTCCGATACGGCCGACAACCTGGTGGTGCGGACGCGGGACCTCTTCGGAGAGGTCGTGCCGCTCCCCCCTCTGGCCCTCACCCTCCACAAGGGCCTGCCGGTGTGCAGCGGCCTGGGATCGAGCGCCGCGAGTGTGGCGGCCACGGTTGCGGCCCTGAACGCCTGGTGCGGAGAGCCGCTGGACCGGGAAGCGCTCCTCGACGTTGCCGGCAAGGCCGAGGGCCTCGCTTCCGGCTCCGTGCACCTGGACAACGTGGCTCCGGCCCTCCTCGGCGGCTTGATCCTGGTCACTTCTTCGGGGCTGCCCCGTGGGCTCCCCTTTCCCGCGGATCTGCGCATCGTGGTGGCGAGCCCGGCCCTCTCCCTCGCGACCCGGGAGGCCCGGCGCGTGCTCCCCCGTGAGGTGCCCCTCTCACTGGCCGTGGCGCACGCCGAGAACCTGGCTGGTTTCGTCCACGCCCTGCACACGGACGACCGCTCCCTGCTCAAGGCGACGCTGCGGGATCTGCTCGCCGAGCCCTGGCGGGCGGACCTGGTCCCAGGATTCCGCGAGGTCCAGGCAAGCGCCCTCCATGCCGGAGCGCTCGGATGCAGCCTTTCGGGAGCGGGACCGGCAGTCTTCGCGGTCTCCAGCGAGGAGGATGCCCCCGCGGTCGCCGCCGCGATGCAGGGGTTCGGAGTCGTGCGGGTCTGCCGGCTGGACGTTCACGGAGCGCGCATCCTGTGATCCTCCGAAGCACCCGCAATCCGACCTACACCGCCACTTTTGGCGAGGCCATGACCCGCAACCTCGCTCCGGACGGCGGGCTCTACGTCCCTACCTCTCTCCCTACTTTTGCGGACATCGACCATCTCCTCTCCCTCCCCTGGGAGGAGCGCTGCGGCGAGATCCTCTCCCGCCTGCTGGGAGATGAGTACGAGGAGAGCGATGCGTTCGACTTCCCCATCCTCGTGGACCCGATAGGGGCGCTGGAGCTGTTCCACGGGCCGTCCCTGGCCTTCAAGGACTTCGGCGCCAGGTTCCTCGCCCGGATGCTGAAGGGGGACCGCACGATCCTGACCGCCACCAGCGGCGACACCGGAGCGGCGGTCGCGCAGGCTTTCTGGAAGCTGCCCGGCATCCGGGTGGTGGTCCTCTATCCCAGGGGCCGGGTCACTCCCCTCCAGGAGCGGCAGTTCGCCAGCCTCGGAGAGAACGTCCTCGCCCTCGCCGTGGAAGGCGCCTTCGACGACTGCCAGGCGCTCGCGAAGGCTTGCTTCGCGGACCCGGAGCTGTCCAAGGAGTTGGGCCTCACCTCGGCGAACTCGATCAACGTGGCCCGCCTGCTGGCTCAGACGCTCTACTATTTCGAAGGGGTAGCACGGATTGGGAAGCCGCCGGTGATCGCGGTCCCCAGCGGCAACTTCGGCAACCTCTGCGCCGGCCTCTGGGCCTGGAAGATGGGCCTCCCGGTGCGCGCCTTCGTGGCCGCGACCAATGCGAACACCACCGTCCCCGACTTCCTGGAGACTGGGGAGTACCGCCCCCGGCCGAGCGTGGCAACGCTCTCGAACGCCATGGACGTGGGAGCCCCCAGCAACTGGGAGAGGATCGCCGACCTGCTGCAGGGAGATTGGCAGATCCTCCGCTGGGGCAGCGTGGACGACGAAGGCACCCGGACGGCGATCCGGGAGCTCGACGCCCGCGGCTATCTCGCCGATCCCCATGGCGCCGTGGCCTGGGCTGTCCTGGAGAAGAAGCTGCTTCCCGGGGAGACCGGCCTGTTCCTGGCCACCGCGCACCCCGCCAAGTTCAAGGAGAGCCTGGAGCCGGTGCTGGGACGGGAGATCCCGCTGCCCGAAGCGCTGGCCGAGTTGCTGGACCGGCCGCTGCTGGCCGAGCCGCTGGAAAACAACCCTGAGTCATTGAAGCGCCGCCTGCGAGCTTTCCCTGGGACCGCCGGCATCTTGCCGGCTCCGGGTTTTTAGAAGAGCCGGAGCCGGCAAGATGCCGGCGGTCCCAGGGGGAAAACGCTTCAGCCCTGCCGCAAGGCCACCGACAACCGCCGCAGCCCCTCCCCCACATCCTCGGGGAGCACTGCGAAGCCCAGCCGGAAGTGCCGGGGGAACTCGAAGAACCGCCCCGGCACGATCGAGGTCTCCAGCGCCCGCAGCCGGTCGTGCAGCGGCTCGCTGTCCTCTTCCTTCCTCAGCCTGGGGAACACCTTCATCGCGCGCGGCGGAACCACGCACTCCAGAAGGTCCTCGTGCTCGCGCAGGAACTCGTGGATCATGCGGACGTTCGGGTCCAGGATCGCCTTCGTCCGCTCCTCCAGCCGCGGAAGCTGCCGGAACGCGGCCAGGGCCAGGCTGTCGCTCGGCACCGAGCCCACCGAGCCCATGAAGTCGCGGGCGTGGCGCATGCGCCGGGCAAGCTCCGGCGCGCAGAGCACCCAGCCGCAGCGCAGGCCGGAGAGGCCGTAGCACTTGGTCAGGCTGCTCGTGGTGACGACGTTCGGCCCCAGGTGGACGTGGCTCCCGCCCGCAACGACGTCCTGGTAGACCTCGTCGATCAAAACGTGCGCATCCCCGGCGATCCGCACGGCCTCGGCCATCTCCTCCCGCGGAAGGAAGACGCCGCTCGGGTTGTGCGGGTTCGTGATCACCACCATCCGCACCCGGTCCGACATGGCTTTCCGGAGATCGTCGAGGTCGATGTGATAGCCGTCCTCGAAACGGCGGGCGAACCGCCGGACCTTCGCTCCGAGGAACTCCAACGCGGCCAGGAGCGGCTCGTAGGTGGGCTGCTCCACCAGCACCTCGTCCCCCGGCTCCAGTAACGTGGCGAAGGCGAGGAAGTTCGCGCCCGAGGTGCCCTCGGACGGCACCACCTGCTCCGGCGTCACGCCGTATTTGGCCGCAATGGCTTCGAGGAGCGGCTCGTAGCCGTCCTGGTTGGGGCCGTTCACCAGGACATCCTCCGGCGCCAGCTCCAGGTCCTCGGTGTTGACGCGCAGGATGCCGCTGTTGGCCAGGTTGTAGCGCGCCGCGGCGTGCTCCTTGGACCAGCGCATGTACACGCTGCCTTTCATGCCTTCCGTCTCCAATTCCAGAACAGGTAGACCGGAACGCCCAGCGCCAGCACTCCGCTGGCGGCCAGGGCGTTCCGCGGATTCGCGATGAACTGGTTGATCACGATCGCGGCCCCGGCGAGCGTGAACAGGATCGGCACCAGCGGGTAGGCCGGGGTCGGATACGGCCGCGCCGCATCCGGCCGCGTGCGCCGGAAGACGATCAGCGCCACCCCGGCCAGGGCGAAGAAGATCCAATCGGCGAACACCGCGTAATCGAGCAGCCGCTCGTAGCCGCTGGTCAGGGCAAAGGCGCTGGCGAGCACGCCCTGGAGGAGGATGGCCGCCGTGGGCGCATGAAAGCGGGGGCTCAGGCGGGCGAGCGAGCGGAAGAAGAGCCCGTCCGCGGCCATGGCGTAGTAGACCCGCGGGGCGGAGAGCAGCGACAGGTTCAGGAAACCGAAGGTCGAGACCACGATCAGCAGGCTCACGGCCTTCGCCCCGGCCTCCCCCGCCAGCCGCTCGGCGAGGTCCGCGGCGGGCGTCTGGGTGGCGGCGAGGCCGGACGCGCCCAGCACGTGCACGTAGGCCACGTTCACCCCCACGTAGACCACGACCACGCAGGCCACGGCGATCAGGATCGCCCTGGGTAGATTGCGCTCCGGCTCCTTGACCTCCTCGGCCACGAAGTTCAGGTTCTGCCAGCCGCCGTAGGCGAACATGGCCGGCACCAGCCCGGCAAAGAAGGCCGAGACCAGCGGAAAGCCGGAGAGGCCGGCGGGCACGGCCTGCTCGAAGACGAGCCCCGATTCGCGTGTCACCAGGAAGGCCCCGGCGATCAGGACCCCGAGCGCCAGCGTCTTGGTGAAGGTGATGACGTTGAGCACGATCGCCCCGGGCTTGATCCCCAGGGCATGGAATCCGGCGAGGCCCAGGAGCATCGCCACGGACAACGCCGTCGTGCTCGCCGGGGACAGATCGATCAGCCTGGCGGAGTACTGGCCGAGCGCCACGGCTACCGCCGCCGTGGCCGCGGACTGGACGATCAGCAGCAGCGACCAGCCGTGGAGAAAGGCCACCAGGGGGTGGAAAGCCTCGCGGAAGAAGGCGTACTGGCCGCCGACCCGCGGCACCACCGTGGAGAGCTCCGCGAAGACAAACGCGCCGAAGAGCGCGATCACGCCGCCCGCCGCCCAGACGCCCAGGATCAGCAGCGGCGTCTCCACCGTCCGGGCGACTACATAGGGATTGATGAAGATGCCAGAGCCGATCATCCCGCTGATGGCGATCATCGTGGCGTCGAACAGCGTCAAGCGCCGGGAGAAGCCCGCGTTCGGGTCGCTCATGAGTGCGGGGAGCATATCAGCCCGGCTGTCACGCAATGCCGGCCGCAGGCACTAGATCTTGTAGGAGAACCTCTCTTCGAGCCTCAGCTTCTTCTTTCTCCTTGATCAGGGATCAGCTCTCCCCGGCGGACCGGGGGGTTAACCGTAGAGGAGGTCTTGTATGGAGCCGACGAAGGATGCCGTGTTCCGCTGTGCCGGAGTGGTCGCTCTGGTAGCGATATCGATGCTTCTCCTGGCCGGCAGCGCCGCCGCGCTGGAGCCCAAGGACTCGGGCTCGTACCTTGATCAGAAGGAGTTCTTCAAGTCCGAGCTGTACATCTCCAGCTCCCAGGAGCCGGTCGACGCGATCATCCAGCGCCTCCCCAACAAGGCCCTCTGGGAGAGCTACCTGGCGGAGCAGGAGATGCGCCAGGCCACGGCCTCCCTCGGAGCCCCCCGTGCCCTGTCCCACGCCTACATCGATCCCCGGTCCGGAGCGGCGACCAGCATCATCGTTTCCGTCCCGATGATCCCCGGCCGCGGCGTGGGCAACAACATCAAGCTCTCGACCCTGAGCATGCGCCTCGGCCGCGAGGTCCAGAAGGTCGACAACAAGACCGTGGGCGACCTCATCAAGGCGTACATCCGCGACAACGCGCCCCTGCTCGCCATCGACGCCAACCAGCTCGGCGAGCTGCGCGCCGTCGAGGTCACGCCCGAGCTCTGGCAGGTGAGCATCCCGCAGAGCTACAAGGGGGTTCCGGTCCGCCACGGCCGCCTCGCGGCCTCGCTCAACAACGGCAACCTGGTGGTGATCGGCACCGAGACCTGGGGCGACGTCAAGGGCCTGAGCCACAATCCGAAGATCACCGGCCAGCAGGCCCTCACGGCCGGCTTCGCCCACATCGGCGGCAGCTCGGCGGTCGACGACCTCCTGCGCCAGCCGGCCCTGGAGATCATCCCCGTGTCGACGGGCGACGGCCCCTACGACGGCCCGGTGGGCAAGGGCTACAAGCACCGGCTGGTCTGGACCTTCGAGTTCGTCCGTCCGCCGGAAGACGCCCGCTGGGAGATGATCATCGACGCCCATGACGGCGAGGTGCTCGCCCTCCAGGACTTGAACCACTACGTCAATCATTCGGTCACCGGCGGCGTCTACCCTCTGACCAACACCGGCATCTGCCCCAACCCGCAGAACTGCGGCATCATGCAGACCGGCTGGCCGATGCCGTTCGCCGACACCGGCCTCGTCTCGCCAAACAACTTCACCAACAGCGCCGGCATCTTCAACTGGACGAGCGGCACGACCACGACGACCCTGACCGGCCGCTACGTCGACATCGTCGATTCCTGCGGCGGGGTCACCAACAGCTCGACCACCGGCTCGATCGGCATGGGCGGCACCAACAACCAGCATGACTGCACGACCGGCGGCGGCGGAGCTGGCAACACCGCGGCCGCGCGCTCGGCGTTCTACGAGGTGAACAAGATCGCCGAGCAGGCGCGCGGCTGGCTGCCCACCAACACGTGGCTGAACGCCCGCCTGACCACCAACGTCAACCTCAACCAGACCTGCAACGCCTTCTGGGGCGGCGGCTCGATCAACTTCTACCGCTCGGGCGGCGGCTGCCGGAACACCGGCGAGATCGGGGCCGTCTTCGATCACGAGTGGGGCCACGGCATGGACGACAACGATGCCCTCGGGGTCCTGTCCAACTCTTCCGAGGGCTACGCCGACATCGCGGGCATCTACCGCCTGCAGGCTTCCTGCGTCGGCCACGGCTTCTTCCAGACCCTCGACGACGGCTGCGGCACGACGGTAGACGGCACCGGCTTCAACACCAACGAGGCACAGCAGGGAGCGTTGCACTGCGACACCGACTGCTCGGGCGTCCGCGACGCGGACTACCTCAAGCACACCCCGAACACGCCGGATACCGCGCTCGGCTACGTCTGCACCTCCTGCCTCACCGGCAGCGGCCCCTGCGGCCGGCAGGTGCACTGCGCCGCGGCGCCCACCCGGCAGGCCGCCTGGGACCTGGTGGCCCGCGACCTCCAGCAGGCGCCGTTCAACTATGACAGCCAGACCGCCTTCATCATCGGCAACAAGCTCTTCTACACCGGCAGCGGCAACATCGGCGCCTGGCACTCCTGCACCTGCGGCGGCACCTCGTCCGGCTGCGGCTCGACCAACGGCTACATGCAGTGGCTGACCGCCGACGACGACAACGGCAACCTCAACGACGGCACGCCGCACATGACGGCGCTCTTCAACGCCTTCAACCGCCACGGCATCGCCTGCGCGACGCCCGCCCCGGTCAACAGCGGCTGCGCCGGCGGACCGACCGCGGCCTCCACCCTCTCCGGCACCGCCGGCACCTTCCAGTCCTCGCTGTCGTGGACCTCGGTCGCAGGCGCTACCCGCTACTGGGTGTTCCGTACCGAGGGTCACGCCGGCTGCAACTTCGGCAAGACCAAGATCGGCGAGACGACCGGCCTCAGCTTCACCGACACCCAGGTGGCCGCCGGCCGCAACTACTACTACAACGTAGTCCCGGCGGGCGCTTCGAACGCCTGCTTCGGCCGCGCCAGCAACTGCGCGACCGTCACCCCGACCGTGGGCACGCCGACGCCGGACTTCGCGGTCTCGTGCAGTCCGTCGAGCCTGTCCGTGGCCCAGGGCGGCAACGGCGCCAGCACCTGCACCGTGTCGTCCACCAACGGCTTCAGCAGCGCCGTCGCGCTGTCCTGCACCGGCCAGCCGGCCGGAGTGACCTGCGGCTTCTCGCCCAGCTCGGTGACGCCGCCGGCCAACGGCAGCGGCAGCAGCGCGCTGACCGTCTCGGTCGCCGGCACGGTGACGCCCGGCACCTACAATTTCAACGCCCAGGGCGTGAACGGCGCGACCACCCGTACCTCGCCGATCGCACTGACCGTGACCGGTCCCGGCCCGGTGACCGTGTTCTTCGACAACTTCGAGACCAGCCTCGGCTGGACGACGAACCCCAACGCCACCGACAACGCCACGACCGGCCTGTGGGAGCGGGGCGATCCGGAGGCGACCACCGACAGCGGCGCCAGGCAGCTCGGCACCACGGTCAGCGGCGTCAACGACCTGGTCACGGGCCGGCTGGCCGGCGCCTCGGCCGGCACCCATGACATCGACGGCGGCACGACCAGCATCCGCTCGCCCGCCATCGCCCTGCCGGCCAGCGGCACGCTGACCCTCTCCTTCTCCTACTACCTGGCGCACAGCTCCAACTCGTCCACCGCGGACTTCCTGCGGGTGCAGGTGGTCGGCGCGACCACCTCTCAGGTGTTCGAGGAGCTGGGCGCAGCCAACAGCGATGCCGGGGTATGGGCCACCTTCTCGGCGAACATCAGCGCATTCGCCGGACAGACGGTCCGCATCCTGATCCTGGCGGCGGACGCGTCCACGGCCAGCCTCGTCGAGGCCGGCGTCGACGACGTGAGGATCACCCAGCAGTAGAGTTTGCGCGCGCGGAGGTTTCGGCCTCCGCGCGCTTTTAGAACTGCTCGTAGCTAGGCCAGTTGGGATCGATCTGGTCAAGCAGGCTCTTGCAGACCACGTCCGGCACTCCCTCTGCAACCAAGCGCCGGACCCCCAGCCATCCAGGCTCGTTGATCAGGACTTTCCAGGAACCCTCTTCCCAGCGCAGCAGAGCCTGGCCGCCGGTTTCACCGCGGGTCCAGGTGGCGAGCGCGTACACGGAGTCGAGGGCGATCTGCTCCAGCTTGACGGGCTCGGGTACCCCGTTGCCGTCATACATGTCATGGAGCAGGGCCTGCTGGATCGCCGCCTTGTGCAGGGCGCTCGGCGGCACCGGATTGATCATGTCGGCCGTGCGCGCGCTCTGCGTGCAGCCTGCCAGGCAGAGGGCGGCGAGAGAAGCGAGGATGGAACAGCTTTTTCTCATGGGGTTCTCACGCCGTCATCCGTTCGCCTTGAGCTCCCCGGTCACCATCCGGATCTGCTGGTCGGGCTCGTCCATGAGCGGGATGCTCCCGGCGCCCTTGTGGCCGCCGCCGCCGTAGCGCGCGGCCAGCTCGCCGACGTTGGTGCGGCAGGTCCGGTTGAAGATGCTGTGCCCCACGAGCAGCATGGGGAACTCCCGGTTGGGGCCCCAGTGGACGCGCACCGAGACGTTGACGTCGGGGTAGATGGCATAGACCAGGAAGCGGTTGCCGATGGGGACATGGTCCAGGGACCGGAAGTCCGTGACCACCACGTTGCCCTCGACCCGGCTGCAGGCCTTGAGCTCCTCGATGAAGCGCTCGTTCTCGCTGTCCAGGATGTCGCAGCGGCGCTTGACACCCGGGTCGCTCAGCACGTGCTCGATGGGCGTGCCGATCTTGAGCAGGTCCACCAGGTGGAGGAAGTAGCTCTCAAAAGTGCCCATGCCGGTGCGGCCGTCGATGGTGAACCCGAGCTTGATGTACCCCTCGGGCGCGAGCACGTCGTCGGGCGTGAGGTTGGCCGAGTCCAGCCGGTCGGTCTCCTGCACCAGCTCCTTGAACTGGGGCATGGCCGCCTCGCCGCCGTAGTACTTGTACACCGGCCGGATGTCCGCCCGGCCGTCCGTGATGTCCTGGGGGTGGATGAGCGAGATGCCGTTGACGTCCTCGTTGAGGGTCAGCAAAACGGCGCAGGTCAGCCCGTCGAGGTCACCGCGTGTCACGAGTCGCATGATTGGAGGGATTATACTTGGTCCCTCATGAATCGCCCCCGAGTCGTCCCCACGCCGCCCGAGCCCTCCGATTGGAGCCCGACTTCCTGGCAGAGCCGGCCCGCGGCGCAGCAGCCCGTCTACCCGGACTCCGCGCATCTCGAAAAGGTCCTCGACGAGCTCTCCTGCCTGCCTCCCCTGGTGACCTCCTGGGAAATCGAGCGGCTCAAGACGCAGCTCGCGGAAGCCGCCCGCGGCGAGCGCTTCCTCCTCCAGGGGGGCGACTGCGCCGAGACCTTCGCGGACTGCACCTCGCCGATCATCACGAACAAGCTCAAGATCCTGCTCCAGATGAGCCTGGTGCTGGTCCACGGCATGCGCAAGCGGGTGATCCGGGTGGGACGCTTCGCCGGCCAGTACGCGAAGCCACGCAGCGACGACCAGGAGAGGCGGGGCGAGGTCTCGCTCCCTTCCTATCGGGGCGAGTTGATCAACCTCGCGCCCTATACGCTGGCCGACCGCACGCCGAACCCCGACCTGATGCTGCGCGGCTACGAGCGTTCCGCCCTGACGCTGAACTTCATCCGCTCCCTCATGGAGGGCGGCTTCGCCGACCTGCATCATCCTGAGTACTGGGACCTCGACTGGGTCCAACACACGCAGTACGCCGAGGAGTACCACCAGCGGGTGAAGGCGATCCGCGACTCGATCTGGTTCACCGAGACGGTCATGGGCCAGAGCAACCGGGAGCTCAGCCGGGTCAACTATTTCACCAGCCACGAGGGGCTCCACCTGCTCTACGAGCAGGCGCAGACCCGGCAGGTGCCGCGGCGCGCGGAGTGGTACAACCTCGCCACCCACTATCCCTGGCTCGGGATGCGCACCGCGGTGCTCGGCGGCGCCCACGTCGAGTACTTCAGGGGGATCGCGAACCCGATCGCGGTCAAGGTAGGGCCGGCCATGACACCGGAAACGGTGCTGGCCCTGGCGGAGGTGCTCGATCCGCACCAGGAGCCCGGCCGCCTGACCCTGATTCACCGCTTCGGGCAAAGGAAGATCGCCGATGGGCTGCCGCCGCTGATCGAGGCCATGCGCCAGGCGGGACGCACCGTGCTCTGGGTCTGCGATCCCATGCACGGCAACACGGAGGCCACCACCAGCGGCGTGAAGACCCGGCCGTTCAACCACATCCTGTCGGAGCTGGAGCAGGCCTTCGACATCCACACGGCCTGCGGGTCCTACCTCGGCGGGGTTCACTTCGAGCTGACCGGCGAGAATGTGACCGAGTGCGTGGGCGGCGCCCGCGGACTCTCCGAGCACGACCTGCAGCACGCCTACCACTCGACCGTGGACCCGCGGCTGAACTATGAGCAGGCGCTGGAGATGGCGCTGCTGATTGCCCGGCACGGCGAGCGGTAGGAAAGAGCCCCCACCCAAGGGCGTGATGAATCACGCCCCTACAAGCGAGATCGAAACGTTCTGGGACTTGCTTGTAGGGGCGACATTCATGGCGCCCGGGCGGGGGCCTCACGCCATCACGGACAGCATCCCGAACACCGGCTCTCCCAGGCGCCGGTCCCCCCTCACCTCCGACCGTTCCGCGGCCTGCTCCTGGGTGATCCCCTTGGTCATCCGGCGCCAGGCCGTGTCCTGATCCATGCGGACGCGGGCCTTTGGCGCGTCGGGGGTCCCCTCGTAGAGCCGCCAGCGGTGGCCTTCGCGCACCAGCGCCCACTCCCCTCCCGCCTCGCCCGCGATCTCGACGGCTACGGCGGTCCCCTCCTCCGCCTCGACCGAGCGGTAGGCATGGGGGAGGCCACGTAGGAAGGCATCGAGCACCGGATGCATCAGCCGGCGGCTCGTCAGGCCGGGCGCTCCCACGGCTTCGCGGATCTGCTGCTGGTGGTGCCAGCGCTCCGTGTACTCCCGCGCCACGTCGAACCAGCTCTCGGAAGTCTCCTCGCCGGCCCAGGCCACGGAGAAGAGCGCGGGGCTGGACGGGTCGAGGCCCGCCATGTGCTCGGAGAGCTCCGCCCCGGTCTTCTCCAGGAAGTCGGTCAGGAGCCGCGGGCTCATCCGCTTCATGGCCCGCACCCAGACGTGATTGAGATCGTTCAGGAAGGCGACGAGGTCTCCATATCCCTCGATAGGCCCCTCCGGAGGAACGGGAGGCAGACGGTCGCGGTCGAAGGCGAGCCGGCGGATGGCGGTGTCGAGCAGGTGCGCGGCCACGTCCTTCACAGTCCAGGCCCCGACCGCGGTGCGGCCCCAGTCCTCCTCGCTCAGGCCCCGGAGCAAGGGGATAAGCTCGGCATCCAGCTCCGGGAACAGCTCGACGACCTCGATCTGTTCGATTCCCCTCATGGCTCCTCCTCGATGGCCCACAGCTCGACTCCGATTCCGGGATCATAGGCCGGGAGGAACACCCGCGGCCCCACCGCGAGCAGGTCCAGGCGGCCGATGAAGCCCGGGGCCAAGTCCCGGATCCTCACAGCCTCCGCGCCGTCGGTCTCCCAGAGGGGGATTCCGGACCCCTCGGTGGTGAACAGGAGCCGTTCCCCGAGGATCGAGAAAGTGGCTCCCCCCGGTGCGTTCAACGGGCTGCTGCGCTCCCCGTCCGCGACCCAGAGACGGTCCTCCGCCGTGTAGTAGAGCCGTCCCTGGAAGATGGTCCAGGGACGGCCGGGGTCGGCGGCGGGACCGATCCTGTCCGTATCGGCCCAGAGCCCCTCGTGATTCGAGACGATCAGCCTCTCTCCCAGGAAGGCGAGGAGGGAGCCGGTCAGCCCCTCGGCTTCCAGGACTGCCGTGGTGCCGTCGCTGCTCCACAGGCCGGCGCCGTCGAAAAACCAGAGCCGGCCGGCGTGCACGGTCAGGTGAGACGCGCCCTCTGTCCCGATATGGAGGCTCCCCTGGAAGGCAGCCAGCTCACGATCGCCGATGTCCGCCACCTTCTGGACGGTAATGCCGTCGGTCTTCCAAAGTGAACCCTCCAGGGAGAGGAACAGCTCGCCTCCAACGACCGCGGAGGCCAGCACCTCCGGCGGCTCGCGCGGCTCCTCCCCGGGAACCAGCTCGGCCACGAGGACGGTGTTGGTGCCGTCGCTCTTCCAAAGCTCGTAGCCGTGGACCCCGTCGTCGGCGAAAAACAGCACGGTGTCTCCGAGGGCGCGCAGACCGGAAGGAAAGGAGCCTCCACGGTCGGAATCGTCCAGGTCCCCGACCAGCCTCGTGCCGGTGCCGTCGGTCGCCCAAAGCTCCAGCCCGTGCTCGCCGTCGTCGGCGCCGAACAGGAACGCCCCAGGCAGGGAAGCACCGTGGAGCGACACCCAGGGCACCTGAGGCTCGAAGTCGCTGAGCCGGCCGTCTGCCGTCCACAGCTCCATGCCGGTCACGCCGTCGTCGGCTGCAAAGAGGACCCGGTCTCCCATGACGATCAGGGAGCCCGGGTTTCCGTCGCATGGGCCAGGGCAGACGTCGCGGACCAGATCCACCCGGTGGCCGTCCGTAGACCACAGCTCGCGGCCGAGGATGCCGTCGTTGCCGGTGAAATAGAGATTCCCGCCATGGGCGAGACCGAGGGCTTCGATCCCCGCGCAGGGGCCGGGGCAGAGGTCGCGCAGCAGGCGGGTCCCCGCGTACGTGCCGTCGCTCACCCACAGCTCGGGGCCGTGGACACCGTCATGGGCGGCGAAGACGAACCGGCCGTCCGAAGAGGAGCGCGGCAGGCCCAGGTACATCGCCTCGGACGGGGCGAAGAACGCCTGCTTCCGGGAAAAGCGGGTGAGGCGCTGCGCTGCCTTGCCGTCCGAGACCCACAACTCCTGGCCTCGCCTAGTCTCGGCGACGAACCAGAGGCGTCCGCCTTGGACGACCGCGTCCAGGACCCCCAGGTCCCGAGCCAGGATGCCGTCCGTGGACCACAGCTCGCTGCCGGCGGCGAAGACGAGGTGCCTACCCACTCCCCCCAGGATGCGCGGCTTCCTTGCAAACTTCCAGACTTTGCCGTCGCTGCGCCAGAGGGATCTCCCCCGCACGAACCAGATCCGCCCCTGAAAGGCCGTGAGCTGCGACCCGGAGGACGCCACGGCCAGCCGGGTCCCCTCCGGGGTGCCGTCGCTGCGCCAGATGCCCCCGTCCGCCACGAAGTACAGGAGCCCCTGTGCCGCTACCCAACCGCCAGTAGACAGTGGACCGGTCAGGCGCACCGCGGCCGTGCCGTCGGTTGACCACAGCGACTTCCGGACGGCACCGGGCTCGTAGCCAAGGAAGAAGAGGCGGTCCCCGATCCGCGCAAAAGGCTCCACGGCGTCGGTGCAGCCCGGGCAGGTGTCCACGAGGGGCCGGGTCCCCTCGGGCGTGCCATCGCTACGCCAGAGCACCCGGCCCGAGCCGTCCGAAGCCTCGAACACGGCCACGTTGCCGAGCGCCGTGAAGGCTGCCGGCCCGGAGCCCGCGGGCAAGGGCACGGGATTCACGTCCTTGACGAGGCGTAGCTCGATACCGGCGGCCGGAACCACGAGCAGGAGCAGCGAGAGGGCGGTCAGGGCGGGACGCATCCGGGCCAAAATGGCGCCGGACGCGATGAGAATCGTTCCGGACGCGGTAAAGATCGTTTTGCACGCGGCCAAAGTCATTTTGTACGCGTCCGGAATCATTCTAGCCGCGTGCAGAATCGTTCTGAACGCGGTCAAAGTCATTTTCATCGCGTCTCGAATCGATCTGAACGCGGTCAGAATCGTTTTGCACGCGTCCCGAATCGTTCTGATCGCGGCCAAAGTCGTTCTGATCGCGTGCAAAGTCGTTTTGAACGCGTGCAGAACCGTTCCGAACGCGTCCAAAGTCATTTTGCACGCGGCCAACACGATTCTGAACGCGTGCAAAACGATTCCTAGCGCGTTCGAAGCGATTCCAGCCAGGCTCGAGGGCTCGGCCGCCGCGAACAAACTCTTCCGGGACGCTCAGCTCGCCGTCCCCGCTTCGATCTGAGCCTGGCTCAACGCGGTCAGGGCGCCTCCGATCGCGCTGCCCAGAGCTCCCAGCCGGTGGCGTTGTCGTAGCCCGGGAAGAAGACCAGGTTCCCGGCGCGGATCAGCTCCACGGTGAAGATCCTGGGCTCGACCTCGAAGGTGCCCGCCGGCGTGCCGTCGGTCTCCCACAGCACCTGGTGGCCCAGGAAGTTCTGAGCGATGAAGACGACGCGGTCGCCCAGCTCGGCGAACTGGCCCGCGGAGTAGATCGGCTGGCCCTCGCGGTCGCGGAGGGGCCCGGTCCCTGCCTCCGTGCCGTCCGTCACCCAGAGCGTGCCGTCGGCCGGGGAGGTGTAGTAGAGCCCGCCCTGGAAGACCGCCTGGGAAAGGCGGGAGGGAAAGAAATCCCGGCCGTGGAGCGTCAGGGTCCCCGCGGGCGTGCCGTCCGTCACCCAGAGGCCCTCGCCGTGGAAGGAGATGACGAGCCGGTCGCCGAGCGAGGCCATGAACAGGGATTCCAGGGAGCCGCTGCCGGGCTCGAATTCGACCTCCAGCCTCGTTCCGGCCTCGGTACCGTCGCTGCTCCACAGCTCCCGGCCATGCTCGCCGTCGTCCGCGAAGAACCAGAGCCGGCCGGCGTGGACGGTGAAAAAGGCCGGGAGCAGAAATTTGCCGCCCGCCTCGAGGTCCATGAAGGGCACGGTGCCAGCCGCGGTGCCATCGCTCATCCAGAGCTGGCGGTCCGCGCCGGCCGTGAAGTAGAGCTTCCCCTGGAAAGCTGTCATGCCCCGGGGTTCTGCGCCGGCCGGTCCGGGCACGATGTCGCGGAGCAGCCGCGTCCCCTCGCGGGTGCCGTCGCTCACCCATGGCTTGAGGCCGTGCTCCTCGTCCCGGAGCTCGAAGAACACCAGGCTCCCCAGGGCCGCCATCTGCTGCGGCACATTGCAGCAGCTCGGCACGGCCTCCTCGGTCAGGCGGAAGGTTCCCGCCGCCGTGCCGTCCGTCCGCCACGGCACGTAGGTGTCACCGAGCTCGTACCCGAAGTAGAAGAGCAGCCCTCCGGCCTCTACGAATGCTCTCGCCGGCCGCGACCCGTCCAGCTCGTCCTCTTCGAACGTGCGGAACCGCACGGTCCCGGCCTCGGTGCCGTCGCTCTTCCACAGCTCGGGAGCGGAAACGCCTTCATTGGGGACGACGAAGACGACCTCGTCCCCCAGCGGCATGAGGCTCCTGGGGAAGGAGCCGCCGAGGTCGACCTGGTTGATGTCCGCGACGAGCCCGGTGCCGGCAGCAGTGCCGTCGGTGCGCCAGAGCTCGTACCCGTGGGCGCCCTCGTCGGCGTTGAACAGCAGCTCTCCGTTCAGGACCGCCGCATGGAACCCCTCTTCCTCCCAGATGCCCCGCGACGCGAAATCGGTGACCGGGACGGTCCTCGGCGCGGTCCCGTCGGTCCGCCAGATCTCCCAGCCCTCCTCGATGGTTGCGGCCACGAAGAGGAGCCGGTCACCCACGACGACGAACCCGTAGGGATTCCCGAGGTCGATGCCGCTCACCTGGCGGGTGCCCTGCGGGGTGCCGTCCGTGAGCCAGAGCTTGCGGCCGCGGTCGGCCTCCTCCGCGGTGAAGTAGAGCCGGCCGGCGAACGTCTTCAAGGGGACCGGTGTGCTCCAGCACGGGCCGGGGCAGACGTCCCGCAGCAGGCGGGTGCCCTGCGGGGTGCCGTCCGTGACCCAGGGCTCGATGCCATGGGCCAGGTCAAACGCCCGGAAGACGAAGAGGCCGGGGAGGCCCTGCTCCGCGGAAAGCCCGAAGGACGATGAGTCGGACGGGAATCTGAGCAGCATCCGAGTGCCGCGCCCCGTGCCGTCGCTGACCCAGAGCTGCCGGGTCTGGGTGCGGCTGTCATCCACCACAAACCAGAGCCGGCCCGCGTGGACGACGGGCGGTTCCTGGGCCGCGCTCAGCCTGGAGGGGAAGCTCGTGACCGGATGCGTCCTCTTGGCGGTCCCGTCGCCGGCCCAGAGCTGCCGGCTCAAGCCCCGGCCCGGGGGCGGCGCGAAGAAAGTGAGGCGGTTGCCGACGACCCGGATGTGCTCTGGAGCGCCATGGCTTGGCGAGGACGGGACGGGATCGATGGCCGGGACCGTGCCGGCGGCGGTGCCGTCGGAGCTCCAGAGGGCGCCGCCGTGCTTCCCGTCGTCGGCGGCGAACCACACCCGGCCCCGGTAGGCCGTCAGCTCACGGATCTCCGAGCTCTCGGATCCCGGCCGGACGTCGGCCACGAAGTGGGTACCGGCGGGGGTGCCGTCGCTGCGCCACAGCTCCGCGCCGTTCTCCACATCCCGGGCGATGAAATAGAGGAGGCCCTGACTGGCGACCCAGGCATGCGAGAAAGAGACGGTCGATCTTTCAGTGATCTGGAACGTGCCCGCGGCCGTGCCGTCGCTGACCCAGAGGATCGCGGCGCCGTTCAGGGGATGGGAGGACAGGAAGAAGTAGCGCTGCTCCGTCACCGCGAGCGGCACCGGCTCCGCAAAGGCGGGATCGGTGAGCTGGAAGGTACCCGCGGGGGTGCCGTCGGTACTCCAAAGCGCCCGGCCGGAGGTGCCGTCGCCGGCAAAGAAGAGGACGGCGCCGTTGAACGTGACCAGATGCGCCGGCTCCGACCCGGCCGGCGCCGGTGCCGGGTTGATGTCCTTGACGAGGTACGGCTCCAGGCCGGCCGCCGGGAGAGCCAGGAGTGCGAGCAGGGAGCAGGCGGCAAGACTCTTCATCAAGCTCCTCCTGAGGGGTGCGTGACAGGCAATATGCTACCGCACTCCCTCAGGACCCCTTGGAGCCCACCGTGGTTTACGGCCGCACCGCCCAGAGCTCCCATCCGGTGGCGTCGTCGAAGCCGCCGAAGAACACCCGCTCCCCCGCCCGGACCAGCTCCTCCGAGACCTTCTCCCGGATGCGGAACGTGCCGGCCTCGGTGCCGTCGGATTGGTACAGGGAGCCTTCGGCGACGAAGAGCAGGTGGTCTCCCAGGGTTGCGAAGGCCTGGGGGGAAGGGATCGGCTGGCCGTCGCGGTCGTGGAACCGCACCGTGCCCGCCTCGGTGCCGTCGGTTGCCCAGATCTCCGTGCCGCCGTGGCCGTCGCCGGCGGCAAAAAAGAGCCTGCTCTGGAAGGCGGCCCCGCGGACCGTCTGGCTGGAGCTGATCTTCCGCGTGCCTTCCGGGGTCCCGTCGGTCGCCCACATCCCTCCCCCCTCCACGGACCCGGAGAGGATCAGCGCCGTACCGATGGAGGCCATGAAGTAAACCTGGGTGGAGGAGGAGCCGGGGGCGAGATCGACCGCCATGCCGGTGCCCGCCCCGGTGCCATCGCTGCTCCAGAGCTCCTTCCCGTGCTCGCCGTCCTCGGCGAAGAACCAGAGGCGCCCCGCGTGAACCGTCGGCAGCGATGCCTCGGAACCGAGGCTCGCGACCTGTTGCGTGCCCGGCCCCGTGCCGTCGCTGCGCCAGAGGCCGTAGCCGTCGGCGTCGATGGCGGTGAAGTAGAGCTTCCCCTGGAACTCGATCATGCCCTGCGGCCTGGAGCCAAAGTCGCCGGGCTGGAGATCCCCGACCATCCGGGTGCCCGCCACCGTGCCGTCGCTCGTCCACAGCTCCTCGCCATGGATGCCGTCGTCCGCGGCGAAGAAGACCGAGCCTCCGGCGGCGCGCGGGGCGCCGGGCCGGCTCTCAGGCCCGAGGAGCTGGAGGGTGCCCGCCTCGGTGCCGTCCGTCCGCCAGAGCCCCGAGCGCAGGAAGAAGAAATCGTCGCCAGCCGCCTCGGCCGCCAGCCCGCTTTCATGGCTGGGCTCCGCGCCGGGCGTGAGGTCGGCGATCAGGCTCGCCCCGGGGCCGGGGCCGTGGCTCCGCCAGAGCTCGAAGCCGTGGACGCCGTCGTCCGCCAGGAAGACGGCGCTGTCGCCGAAGGCATGCAGTCCGGTCACGGACGACCCGCCGAGGTCGGAAGCGTTGATGTCGCGCACGAGCCGCGTGCCGGCGGGGGTGCCGTCGGTGCGCCACAGCTCGTTTCCGTACCCGGTCTCATAGGCGCTGAACAGGAGCTGGCCGTCCAGGAGCGCGCTCTCGAAGAAGTTCAGGACGATGTCGTCCTCCTGGAAATCGCTGACCCGGACGGTTCCCGCCGCCGTACCGTCGGTGCTCCAGATCTCGTCGCCGGACTGGCCGTCCTCGGCCACGAAGAGCATGCGGCCGCCCAGGAGGAAGGGCGCGAACGGAAAGCCGTTGCAACTCCCCGGGCAAAGGTCGAGCGCGACGCGGGTGCCCGCCTCGGTGCCGTCCGTGGACCACAGCTCGTAACCGTGAGCGGGATCCTGCGCGGTGAAGTAGAGCCGGCCGTTCAGCTCGTACCACAGGTTGCGGGCGCCGGAGCACGCCCCCGGGCAGACGTCCCGCAGCAGGCGGGTGCCTTTCGGGGTCCCGTCCGAGATCCACAGCTCGATGCCGTGGGCTCCGTCGTGAGCCCAGAAGACGAAGCGGTCCTTCACGCCCCCTGTGAACGGCAGGTAGAGGAGGTACTCCCCGTCCAGGCCGAAGAAGGGGTCCCGCTTGCGGAAGGCGGTCAGGACCCGCGTGCCGCGGGCCGTGCCGTCGCTCACCCACAGCTCCTGGCCCTGTTTGTCCTCCGCGACGAAGTAGAGCCGGTTCCCTCGGGTGACGGAGTCGTGGAGGATGGCGGGCGTCTTGCCCCCCTTGAGCTTCGTGACCGGGGCCGTCCGCTTCACCGTGCCGTCGCCGGCCCAGAGCTGCCAGCCGCCGCCGGGCGCGGGGGCGAAGAAGGCGAGGCGGTTGCCGAGGACACGGAGGAGCTCCGGGGCCGGATGGGACGCCGACGAGGGGACCGGATCGACCGCCAGGACCGTGCCGCCCGGGGTGCCGTCGGTGCTCCAGAGGGCTCCGCCCCGCTGCCCGTCGTCGGCGCCGAACCAGACCCGGCCTCTGTACTCCCTCATCGACTGGACGCCCGAGCCGTCGCGTCCGGGCCGGATGTCGGCCACCCTGTAGGTACCCGCGGGGGTGCCGTCGCTCCTCCAGAGCTCCCTGCCGTGCTCCGGATCCTCGGCCGGAAAGTAGAGGACGCCCTGGCTCTCCATCCAGAGCGTGCCCGGGCGGGGTCTTACGTCGTCCTCGGTCAGGCGGAAGGTGCCCGCGGGCGTGCCATCGGTCACCCACAGCGGGTAGGCGTAGTCCTCGTCCTGGGCGAAGAAGAAATACAGCCGCCCGGTGAACCGGTACCCCCGCAGGGGCACGACACAGCCCAACTCGAGGTTGCAGGTCTCGGCAAGCCGGAAAGTGCCGGCCGCCGTGCCGTCGCTGCGCCACGGCTCTCTGCCGGAAACGCCGTCGTCGGCAAAGAACACGGCGGCGGCGCCCACGCGGCCCATGTACTCGGGGTTCGAGTCGGCCGGCTCGGGCACCGGGTCGATGTCGTGGACGAGGTACGGCTCGAGGGCAAGGGCGGGAGCCGCGAGGAGCACGAGGAGACCGCAGACGGCGAGCTGTCGCATCCCCTCATTTTACTCTCCACTGCCGGGGCGGGCCACAAAACCCGCGGGTTGGATGGGAAAACCCGTGGGTTGGGACGAAAAACCCGTGGGTTGGGCTGCCAAACCGGCGGGTTGGAAGGGAAAACCCGCGGGTTTTTCGACTCAACCCGCGGGTTCAGCGTCAGTACGCCGTGCCCGCCTCGATCTGCTTGATCAGATCCTCGAGGTTCTTGCGGTTGGCCTCGTCGGGGGCCTGGGCCAGCCCTTCGCGGGCGTGCTTGAGCGCTTCCTCCTTGTGGCCGAGCGCGGCGTGGCCGCGGGCCAGGCCCACCTTGACCGGCCACTGGTTCGGGAACCGCTTCGCGTTCAGCTCGAAGATCCTGAGCGCCTCGTCATACTTCTTGTCGGCCTGAAGCTGGCGGCCGTAGGCATGGATGTCGCCAGGCCCGGCCGTCGGGTGGTTCATGGCCAGGTCGAAGGCCTTCTTCGCGTCCTCGGCCTTGCCGTTGGCTGCCTGGAGCTGAGCCAACGTGCTCAGGGTGGCAAAATTCGGCTGGCCCTGCGGCGGTCTGGCAGCCTGCTCGGCCCAGCGCAGAGCCTCTTCCAGGTTGGTCTTGTTGGTCAGGGCGTACTGGGCCGCGGCGTTCCAGGCATGCCAGTTGAAGCCGGGGCTCGACCGCAGCTCGTGGCGCATGTTCTGGACGTACAGGTCCACCGCGTTGGGGACCGTCACGTCGAAGGGCACCTGCAGGTTCTCCCACTTGAGCGCCACGGTGGCCTTGTCCGGCTTGCGGTCGGTGAACTCGTAGGTGAGCCACTCGTGGTAATCGCTTTTCGCGGGCTTCGTCTTGACCCGGAGGGCATCCTCCTTGGCGTCGTAGGTGTAGCTCCCCCAGGAGGTATGGTTCTTCGAGAAGATCACCGTCCACTCGTCCGGCCCGGGGAGGAAGTGCAGGCCGTACGAGCCGGCCGGCAGCGGCTGCCCCTGGACCTGGACGTCATGGGTCGTGGTGAAGACGGTGTTCTCGTTGGCGCCGCCGCGCCAGGGGCACTGGTCGCCGCAGGTGCCGAATCCGAGGTCCGCCATGCCGTAGGGCACGAGCTCGCCCCAGATCTTGCCCGTCCGGTCGGTGCCGTTGGGCGCGTGGACGTCCGGGCTGTTGTAGTCGACTGTCACCTTCACCAGGCCGATATGCTGGGTGACGGACGACTTCTGGTTGTCGCCGTCCGGCGGCAGGGTGACACCGCTGAACTGGCCGGCGGCGGGCAGGGCCACCGCCGCAGTCACCGCCGCCGCCAGAAGGGCCAGGGCTGGGATTCGGGTCATAAGGGCTCCTTTCGTTGCGATGCGTAGCTACGCAAACCGGGCGGAAAGGTTATTCACCCCACAGCTCTTCCAGACGGGAGTCCCGGCCGCAGCTCGTACGGTAGAACTTATAGCGGATCGGGTTCTTCTCATAGTAGTCCTGGTGGTATTCCTCGGCCGGATAAAAGGCCTGCGCCTGGGTGATCTCGGTCACCACCTTCTTCTCCATGAACTTCTTCTGCACCTGCACCTTGCTCGCCTCGGCGAGGCGCTTCTGCTCGGCGTCGTGGACGAAGATGGCCGTCCGGTACTGGTTGCCGTGGTCGCAGAATTGCGCGTTCGGGGTGAGGGGGTCCACGTTGTGCCAGAAGACGTCCAGCAGCTTGGCGTAGGAGACCTTGGCCGGGTCGTAGACCACCTGGATGGCCTCGGCGTGGCCGGTGGCGCCCGAGGAGACTTCCTCGTAGGTGGGGTTCTTCTTCGTACCCCCGATGTAGCCGGAGGTCGTGGAGACCACGCCGTCGAGCTTGTCGTAGGGGGGCTCCATGCACCAGAAGCAGCCGCCGGCGAAGGTGGCCTTGGCGAGGCCTTTCTTGGCCGGCTGGGCGACGGATGGGCCTGAGCCGGCCAGGATGGCGATCAGGACGGCGAGGATGGTCAGGGTCTTTCTCATGTCAGGGCATCTCCTTGCGTTCACTCACTGTACGCAACCGGTCGGCCCAGGGGATTCATCCCGGATCGAGCTACAATGACGCCGCCGTAACGATTCCGAAACGAGGAGGCACGCATGAGGCTGGCCCTGGTAAACCTCAAAGGAGGCGTCGGCAAGACCACGACGGCCGTGAACCTGGCCGCGGCGTTCGCGCGCAGCGGGCTGCGGGTCCTGGTGGTGGACCTCGATCCGCAGGGCTCGGCGAGCCTGTCCTTCGGGGTGCGCCGGGAGGAGGCCGAGCCTTCCTCGGCGGAGCTCCTGGCCGGGAAAACCGATGCCGCCGCGGCGATCCGTCCCACCGGCGTCGAGGGGATCGACCTGATCCCGGCCTCGTTGCGCCTGGCGGGGCTCGACCTCGCCCTCGCCCGCAAGCAGGAGCCCGAGAAGCTGCTCAAGAAGGCGCTCGCCCCGGTCAAGCGGCGCTACGACGTGATCCTCTTCGACTGCCCGCCCGGGCTGTCGGTCCTCAGCCTCAACGGCCTGGTCGCCGCCAACGCCTTCGTGGTGCCGGTCGTCCCCCACGACCTGGACATGGAGGCCCTGGCCGGGTTCCTGGAGCTGCTGGAGTCGTCCCGCGAGCGGATCGGCAAGCTGCCCGAGAGCCTGGGCATCCTCCTCACCATGGTCGACCACCGCACGCTGGTGACCGACGAGCTGGTGCAGGCCATCCGCAAGCGCTACGGCCAGCAGGTGATGCGCACGGAGATCCCGGTCAACGTGCGGCTCGCCCAGGCACCCGGGCAGGGGCGCACGATCTTCGACTTCGAGAGCTGGTCTTCGGGAGCCTTCGCCTACGGCAAGCTCGGCGCCGAGGTGCTCCGCCGCGCCCGCAAGGCCGAGCTGCTGTAGTTAGGCGGACCGCTTCACGAGCTGCCCGCAGGCTCCCTGAACATCGCGGCCCCGGCTGCGGCGCACGGTGACGAAGCAGCCCTGCTCGTGGAGGCGGTGGGCGAAGGCCTGGGTGCGGCCCTCCTCCGGCTCCCGGAAGACCGCCTGCGGGTGCTCGTTCATCGGGATCAGGTTGACGTTGTGACGGTGCCGCAGGTCCCCCAGCCAGTCGACCAGCCGGTCCGCATCCTCCAGCGTGTCGTTCACCCCGCCGAGGAGCACGTACTCGAAGACGAGGCGCTCGTTGCGCTTGAGCTCCCAGGCGTCGATCGCCTGCCGCAGCCGGGCCAGGTTCCAGGCACGGTTGACCGGCATGGTGGCGGAGCGGGCCTCGTCGGTCGTGGCGTTGAGGGACACCGCGAGCAGCGGCCGGGGGGTCATCTTGGCCAGCCGCTCGATGCCCGGCACCAGGCCGGCCGTGCTCACCGTGATCCGCCAGGGCGAGAGCAGGCTCCCCTCCGGGTGGCAGAGGACCGTGATCGCCCGGTGGACATGGTCGAGGTTGTGCAGCGGCTCCCCCATCCCCATGAAGACCAGGAAAAGGTGCTCGCCGACCTGCGGGCCCATCGCGCGCATGATGGCGAGCACCTGGCCCACGATCTCCCCCGCCGTCATGTTG
Source organism: uncultured Holophagales bacterium (assembly GCA_963741305.1). Taxonomy (GTDB): domain Bacteria; phylum Acidobacteriota; class Thermoanaerobaculia; order Multivoradales; family UBA5704; genus DATMER01. The sequence continues at coordinate 4,317,897 of CAVUHL010000003.1, forward strand.
CGGAGGATGCCCATGGCCCCGGTCGCGCAGAAGGTGCAGCCCATGGCGCACCCGACCTGGCTCGACACGCAAAAGGTCACCCGCTGGTCTCCGCAGCCTGGATAGCCCCGGGGCATGTGGATCGCCTCGACGCGATGGCCGTCGGCGAGCCCGAGCACGAGCCGGGTGGCGCCGTCCGTGGAGGGGTGGCGTTCCAGGATGGCGGGCAGGGAGAGGTCGGTGTGCTCTTCCAGCCAGGCGCGGATCTCGCGGGAGAGGAAGAGGCTGTCCGGCCGCCAGGTGCGCACCCGCTGGAGCCGTGAGAACACGTGCTCGGGCCGCCCCGGGCACCCCATCGCGGCCAGGTCGGCGGGCAGGAGCGCCCACGCGGAGGGGGGACCCTCGCGCTCGGGAGCCCGGCGCTCCCAGGGGCGGTCGATGATGGAGACGACTTGCAGCATCCAGAGGAGTTTAGCCGGAAAGGACGCCAGGGACACCAAGGACCTCAAGGACTGTAGGGGCACCCCTTGTGGGTGCCCTTCCGGAGGGCGGCCACAAGGGCCGCCCCTACATGGTCCCCGGCCGGCAGGGCGCGCCCGCCGTGTAGCGGGCCAGTTCCTTCTCCAGCGGGGGCACCCGCTCCGGGGGGCCTTCCTGGCGGGCGGCTTCGATGGCCTTGCGCTGCCACTCGGCGGCTTCATCGCAGCGGCCGGACTCGGCCAGGGCGAGGGCCACGGTCTCGGCGTGGGTCGCAGTACCGCGGGCGGCGTGGACCTGCATGGCCAGCTCGACCGCCCGCTTGCCGTCGCGGAGGGCAGGGTCCGGCGCGGCGGCCAGCAGCCGGGCGAGGCCATGGACGATCCGGCCGCTGCCAGGAAGGTTGCCCTGGGCGGACTCCAGGACATCGAGGGCCTCGCGGTAGCGTTGCGAGCCGACGAGGAGGTTCGCCTCCCCCATCCAGGCCCGCTCGTCCTGAGGGAGCAGGCCGGCGGCCCTTTCGTAATGGATCAGCGCCGCGGCGGACTTGCCCGTCCTCTCCAGGGCCTCCGCCAGCTCCAGGTGGGCGGCGCCGTCCCTCGGCTCGATGCGGACCGCCTCTTCCAGATGCTTGACGGCATCGGCATCGTAGCCATCCTTGACCAGGAGCAGGGCCAGGTTGTAGTGGGCCGTGCCGTTGTCCGGCGCGAGCTTCAGGGCCTCCTGGAACTGCTCCACCGCTCCCCTGCGGTCCCCGGTCTGGACCAGGGCCGCACCGAGGTTGACCCGGGCGGGGACGCTGGCAGGCCGCGCCTCGACCGCCTTGCGGAACTCGGCCGCGGCATCGGCGAAGCGGCCGAAACGGAACGCCACCCGGCCGCGCAGGAGATGGGCCATCTCCCCCTGGCGGAGTTGGGCCAGCTCGTCGATCAGCGGATCGTCGGGGCGGACCCCCACCCGTCCCGCCTTGGCCAGATGGTCGCGCGCCCTGTCCATGTCCCCCATCCCACGGTAGGCCAGCGCCAGGGGATGATGGAGACGGTCGGCCTCGGGGGCCGCGGCGAGGGCGGCTTCCAGGTGCTCGGCCGCTTCCCGGAACTGCCGGCGCGAGAGAGCGATCTCGCCGAGCCCCGCCCGCGCCGGCGCGTTCCTGGGATCGGACCCGAGGACCTGCTTCAGGATCCTCTCGGCATCGTCGGGATGGTTGCCGGCCAGCAGGATCTCCGCCAGGTGGATCCATCCCGGAAGGAAGCCGGGCTGCAGCTCCAACGCCTTTTCGTAGGAAACCTCGGCCTCGGCAGGACGGCCCATGGCCTGCGCCATGTATCCCGAGTAGTAATGCCAGCGGAAGTCCTTGGGGGCCAGGATGGCCGCGTTGGCGTAAGACGCGGAGGCCGCCTCGGAGAGGCTGTAGGCGTGGTAGAGCCGGCCCAACTCGCCATAGGCTTCGGCCAGCTCCGCGGGGACGGTGATTGCATCGACCAGCGCGCGCGCGTCGCGGAGCTGCGCCGCGACTTCGGGCTCCAGGCCCTCCAGGTTGGGGGCGGGGATGGGAAGGGACAACAAGGATAGCAAAGACAACAAGGACAACGTCTTCATCACCGCTCCTTCCGGATGACGTACCTGCCCGGCGGCAATCCCCGCCATTCCTCGACCTTCCCGCCCGGTCGGTGGATGCGCACGGTGGACATCGGCTTGTCTCCCAGTCCCACGACCACCCGCGGGTCGCTCGCAGAGGCATAGCTGCCATCCGTGTGCGACCGCCGCCAGAGCGCCGGGGCGCCGGGGCGGAGCACCTCCACCCGCGCCCCTGGGACATCATCCACGCCGATCCAGGGCCGCTGAGCGCCCACCTGGTTCAGCAGCAGACGGGCAGGACCGTTGTTGTAGAGGACCAGGATATCCGTATCGCCGTCGTTGTCCACATCCCCGAAAGCGGCGCCGCGGCCGACTCCGGGAGCCTTGAACACGCCGGGCACCTCTTCCAGACGGCCACCGACATTCCTGTAGAGCTGGTCGGTCTGAGACAGGTCCCGGGTTTCCTGGATGCGCACGGCGCCGCTCGTGATGAACAGGTCGAGCCAGCCGTCGTTGTCGTAGTCGATCCAGGAAGTCCCGAACGAAGTGAAGGGGAGCGAGCCCAGGGCCGCGCCGGCCTCGGTGGAGCGGTCCTCGAACATCCCGGTGCCATCGTTCACGTAGAGCGTGTTCGTCTCGCCGGTCAGGTGGGTGATGAAGACGTCCTCGTCGCCATCCGCATCGAAGTCGCCGGCATCGACCCCCATGCCGGCCTCGGGCTGCCCGCGGCGGTTGACCGCGGCTCCCGCGAGGAGGGCGTCGTCGCGGAAGGTGCCATCGCGCTGGTTCATCCAGAGGAAGGAAGGGGCGCCGTCGTTCGCGACGTAGACGTCGGTCCAGCCGTCGCGGTCCGCGTCGAAGGCGATCACCCCGAGGCCGGGGCCGGGCTGGCGGGCGATGCCGGCGCGCCCCGAGACGTCCTCGAAGGTGCCGTCCCCCCGGTTGCGGTAGAGGGTATGCGGCAGCGGCGGAAAGTCGGCGGGGCCGCAGTAATCCCGGCGGCTGCTCGCGGCAAAGCACTTCGGGTTCTTCTCCACCGGCCAGTCCACGTAGTTGGCCACGTAGAGATCGAGCCAGCCGTCGCGGTCCATGTCGAAGAAGGAAGCGCTGACGCTCCAGCGCGGATCGCCCGTGCCCGTGCGCTGGGTCACGTCCGCGAAGGTGCCGTCGCCGTTGTTGCGGTACATCCGGTTGACGCCGTAGTTGGTCAGGTAGAGGTCCACCCAGCCGTCGTTGTCGATGTCCCCGGTCGCGGCCCCCATGCCGTAATCCCGGGCATCCAGGCCGCTCTTTTCCGTGACGTCCACGAAGGTCAGAGAGTCGTTGCGGTAGAGCCGCCCGCCGGGCTTCGCGGGCGGTTGGCCCGACCCGAGCTTCGCGCCCTGGACGAAGTACGCGTCCAGGTCGCCGTCGTCGTCGTAGTCGAAGAGCGCGCCTCCCTGCCCCATCACCTCGGGAAAGTAGAGCTCGCCCGAGCCGCCGTTGAAATGGACGAAGTCCAGGCCCGACTGCGCGGCGGCATCCAAGAAAAGCTCGGCAGCTAACGCCAGGACGAGAACAAGAGGCTCCACCAATCTAGTCTAGCTCGGTCACCGTCTCCTGGAAGCGCACGCCCCGCTCCGCGAGCTCGCGCAGGACGAACGCGCAGCAGTCGGCGTTGCGGCCAACATACTCCGGCGGGGAGATCCCCTTGCGGGTATAGAGGCCGGCGGCGAGCATGCGGACCATGGCCGTGCAGGTGTAGCCGGTGGTGCGGGCCATGGAGGTGGTGCGCGTCTCCCGGTCGTAGCGGTCGAGGAGGTCCCAACTCTGGCGCAGGCGCCGGCCCTCCTTCTCCCCTTCGACGGCGACGCGCATGACGGTGAAGTCCTCCTCCTCGGGGCCGAGCTGCCAGGCGGAGAACAGAAGGCGGGCGGTGAGGTCCAGGGGGCGCACGCGGACGCCGCCGGCCTCGATCGGCTCCTGGCTGAAGAACCCGGTCTCGCGGAGCATCCGCATCCTGTCCACATGGCCCGGGTAGCGCAGGGTCTTCTCGACCTTGCTGGGCGCATCTACGGTCGTGAGCAGCGTGCGCAGGCCGTCGGTGTTGAAGGCCTCCAGCGTGCCCACGCCGGCGAAGTCGATCGGCTCGACCTCGGTCAGGGCGGGCATGGTGACCTTCTGGCCATTGCGGACGAAGCGGGCCGGACGCGTGTACTCCTCGATCACGTCGATGGGCGAGAACACCGACTTGTACTCGAACGGCCAGGTGCGCACCGCGGGCAGGCCGCCGACGTAGCAGGCAAAGCTGTCCAGCCGGTCGAAGGTGGCGGCGGCATGGCCGATCAGGAGGTTGCTGGCGCCGGGCGCGACGCCGCAGTCCACGAGGGCGGTGCGGCCATGCTCCACCGCGAGCGCATCGAGCTTGAAGGGATCGTCGTCGAAGAAGGAGATGTCCACCACGTCCTTGCCGTTCTCGAGGGCGGTCTTCAGGGTGGCGAAGCCCATGAACCCGGGGACCGCGCCCACGACGAGGTCCTGCTCGGCCACGGCGCGCGCCACCTCGGCCGGGTCGGAAAGGTCGGCCCGCCTGGTGTGCAGGCGCGGCTCGTCCGCGAAACGTTGCAGAGCCGCCTCGGCGGCGTCCGCGACGGTGACTTGAAACCCCGGCTCCCTGGCCAGGTCTCGGGCGATGGCGCTCCCCACCCGGCCGCCGCCCAGCACGACGATCTTCATGTAAACGGTTCCTCCCTCGGTCAATGAGGCGGCTAGGGTATTCGATTTGCTGGCGATTGCAAGAGCCCCGAGCGCTTCGCCTCGGCCGTTTCGAGCAGGGCGAAGAGGTCCGCCCGAGGGCCGACGGCCCCGATCAGCTCTCGGGCCAGCCTCTCGGCCGTAACCACCTGGAATCCCCCTGTCACCTGACGGGAAGGGGGCGGCTCCTCGACGATGCACGCGAGGAGCCGGGGCGGGCCCGGCCAGGGGCGGACGAGCGTCGTGTCCGGCAGAGGCTCGGAGGAGATCAGCCCTGCACTGGCCAAGCGGTCGAGCGGCTCCGCTGAGGTGAGATAAACCTGGACTTCCCGGATCGCCAGAAAACCGTACCCATGGGCGAGGCGCATCGCCGTATCCAGGGCGAACACCGCGTCCTCTCGCAGGGCCTCTGCCACGACCGACGGCTCGGCGAGGAGTGCCCGGACGGCCAGCGCCCCCTCCCGGCGGAAGAGCACGGGTACGATGCGCACCATCCGGTGCCAACGAGGCCCGGCCACCTCGCGCAGCAGGCGCTCCCGGCGCAGGATCGCGCGGTCACGCTGCAGGGCCTTCAGCCGTTGTTCGGCGGTGAGTCCCCTAGCCATGGCGTTTCTCCAAGAGGGACAGCAGGCGCTCGAGCCCGGCTTCGACCTGGCGCAGCACCGGGGCGTAACCCTCGGCCCCCGCGTCCGAGAACGTCGGGTCCCGCTCCAAGGCAAGAAATGCATTCTGGGCCCCTGCTCGAACGTCTTCGAGCCGAACCCGGTCAACCTCCCTGAAGAGCCGGAAGACCTCCTCCGTAAATCGTTCCTCCGCACCGCGCTCGGCCAGGACCAGGAGAGCCTGGAGCTTGTCCTTCGTGCCCTTGTGGGCCCTCTCCGTCAGCAGCTTGGCGACGACGAACCCGGCTGGCGTCAGAGCCCGGCCGCCAGAAGGAAGGTTCGCCGTGGCCGTCTCTTCTCCAAGGATGCGGGAGAGATCCTCGAAGACCATGACGCGCAGAGCCTCGCTGCCGCCGACATGGTCCCCCTCCTCCGGATCTCCGTGCCCGAGCAGATCGAACACCGTTCCATCCGGCCCTACGAAGGTCGCGGTCCCCGCCTCATGGGCAAAGCCCTGCTGCCGGAGCGACTCGACGATCTCCCGGCCATGACGCGCCGCGATTGGCTCCGGGATTGAGATGTCGATGTCCTCCGTCAAAGCCGGCACCTCGGTCTCGAAGCCAAAAAGGCCCGACGAGCCCACCAGGACGGCGGCATCCGCAATCGGGCTCCGCCGGAGCGCCGCGAGCACACGTAGAGCAGACTCTCGCTCGGCCATGGTTGGATTCTAACGATCTACGGCAGCCGCAGCACCAGAATCGTCTGATCATCCTCGCGCAGGCCATGGCCGGCGTGGCGCTCGACGTCTTCGAGGACTCCGTCGCGCAACCCCTCGACGCCGCGGCGGGAGTGGCGGGCGAGGCTCTGCTCCAGGCGCTCGAAGCCGAAAACCTGGTCCGAGTCCTCCGGCCGCGCCTCGATCAGGCCGTCGCTGAACAGGAACAGGGTGTCCCCCGGTGCCAGGCTGGTGGTGCGCGGCTGCACCTGCAACTTGCCGCGCACGCCCAGGGGATAGGCGATCGACTCCAGCGCCTCCACCTGGCCGGCTGCGGTGATGCGGTACGGGAACAGGTGGCCCGCGCTGGCGTAGACCAGCTCCCGCTTCTGCGGATCGAGCAGGGCATAACAGAGCGTTGCGAGCAGCCGCTTGCGGGCGGTCTGAAACACCGTCCTGTTCAGGGTCTCGAAGACCGCGGTGACGGTGGGGTCGAACGTCACCTGGACCGCGAGCGCCGACTTGGCCATGGACATCACCAGGCCGCTGGAGACACCGTGCCCGGCCACGTCTCCCACCGCCACGGCGAGGCGGCCGTCCTCCAGCGCCAGCACGTCGTAGAAGTCGCCGCCGACCTCGGAGGCCGGCAGGTAGGCGTGCGCGATCTCCACTCCATAGAGGCTCGGTGGCAGATCGGGCAGGATCGAGCTCTGGATTCGCCGCGCCGTCTCCAGCTCCACCCGCTGGCGCTCGCGCTCGGCGATGCGGCGCACGTGCGGCGGCACATCCTCGTAGCGGTAGTGGAACTCCCGGCCGCTCCGCAGCGAGCGCAGGCTGGCGATCAGCGGCGCCACGGCGAGCGCCACCGCAAGCCAGCCGTGCACCCGCAGGGTGATGTCGTCCGACAGCAGCATCGGAAAGCCCAGGAGGAGCACCTGCGAGACCAGGCCGGCGATCAGCGCCGCCAGCAGGTCCGCGCGGAGGAACACCAGCACGGGGCCAAGAGCGGCGAGCATGGCGACCAGGAATCCCCAGCGCACCGGCACGACGGTCGCCGCCGGGAAGACGATCGCGGCGCCGGCCGCCAGGGCCACCAGGATTCCCGCGGCGATTCCCGCGCGCTTCGCGGTCATGGGTAAGACACAGAGGGCAATCGCCAGGATTGGCGACAGGCCATAGATGAGCACCTGGGCCAGCAGCTCAAGGCTGGGAAAGCGGCTGTCACCGGCCCGGAACAGCGAGATCAGGGGCGAGGCGCCGGCACTCCTGAGGGCGAGCAGGACAGCGGCGAGCAGGCCCGCGAGCGCCAATCCGCCGGCTACGCCGCGCAGGGCCGAGCGCGCCACGGTCGCGGTCCCCCACTGGCGCTGGAAGAGAGCGTCGAAGGCCGCCAGCTTGTGCCCCCAGCGCTCGCGGCAGACCGACTCCCCCACGCACCAGCCGATGAACGAGAGCACCGCGTATGGCGACACCCAGAACACCAGCGTGATCACGGCCACCATCCAGGTCGTCTGCTCCCGGGTGGCTACACCGAAGCCGACCGTCTGAGCATCGGTACGGGCCGTCAGCAGCACCAGCAGCAAGCCGGCCAAGGCCACCGCTGCGATGACCTGCGAGCCGCGCTTCACCCCGATCTCCCCCTCGTGATAGCGCTTCAGGAATGGCGCGCCGAGCACGGCCACCAGGAGATAGGCAGCCAGAAGACGGGCGAAGCCCGCGAACTGCGCCGGCTGCAGGCTCCGCTGCAGCTCCCGCTCGCCGGGGTCGTCGTACCAGGGGAAAAAGCCGGACAGGTGGTCGCCGGAAAACAGGACGGCCATGCCATGGGCGCCCTTACTGCTCGGCGCCGCGGTACGGTCGGGATAGCGCACCTCGGTGTCGGTGCGGGCCGCGAGCTGCCGCGTGCGCAGGTTCGGCTCGGCGAAGCGGGAGAGGTCGAACCCCTGCTCGACCAGGAAGGCGGCGGCCCCCTCCCGCGCCTTCTGGGGCGAGATGGTCCTGCCCGGCGCCTGGGGATCCAACTGGTGCCGCAGCGACAGCACCTCGCCCGACGGCGACACCGACGCCTCGTAGACCCACTCGTCACGCTGCCCCGTCTTGGGGTAGACGAACACCTGCCAGTTGACGACCCGCTTCGGCAGGCCGGACGCCTGAAGCTCCTCCACGCTGTCCCCGGAGTCGAGCGCGAGGTGCAGGCGGCGCTCCAGGAAGAAGTCGCGGTTGACGGCGGTGACCACGTAGGGATCGGGGACCGGAGGGCCGAGGTCGGTCAGCCGCTCCAGGGCAATGGCCGCCGCCTCGTCACGGTTCACGGACCAGTTGCCGGGGAGGAATGGAAACGCCCGCGGGTAGGCCCAGGCCAGGAGCAGCGCCCCGGCAAGGCCCGCCAGGGTCCACAGGAAAAGATCGCGCGAAGTTCGCACTCGCCAGATGATACGGAAAGAAGGGGCTGTGGGTTGCTCACGGAAAGGACACCAACGACTTCAAGGACACCAAGGACTTCGGAACCGTCCTTGCGGTCCCTGGCGTCCTTGGTGTCTTTTGGGTCCTTTCCTACTTCGGCAGCGCTTCGACCAGCTCGCGCACGGCCTCGGCGGACTTCTGCAGGGCCGCCCTCTCCTCCGCGGAGAGCTCCAGCTCGATCACCTGCTCCATGCCGCCGCGGCCCAGGCGGGCCGGCACGCCCACGAAGAGGTCGGTCAGGCCGTACTCGCCGTTGAGCAGCACGGCGCAGGGGAGGATCTTCTTCTTGTCATGGAGGATCGCCGCGACCATGTCGTACACCGCCGCGGACGGGGCGTAGTAGGCCGAGCCCTGCTTGTAGTAGTTGACGATCTCGATGCCGCCCTTGCGGGTGCGCTCGTTGATCGCCTCGATCCGCTCCGCCGACAGCAGCTGCGGCAGCGGGATGCCGTTGACCGTGGCATAGCGCGGCATCGGCACCATGGTGTCACCATGGCCGCCGAGCACGAAGGCGTCCACGTCCTCGACCGAGACGTTCAGCTCGGAGGCGATGAAGTAGCGCATGCGCGCCGCGTCGAGCACGCCGGCCATGCCGAAGACGCGCTCGCGGGGGAAGCCGGAGACCCGGCGCGCCACCTCGCACATGGCGTCGAGCGGATTGGTGACCAGGATCAGGATCGTGTCGGGTGAGCGCTGCACCACCTGCCGCACCACCTCGCCGACGATCTCCGTGTTCTTGGCGAGCAGGTCGTCGCGGCTCATGCCCGGCTTGCGGGCGAGGCCGGCGGTCACGACCGTGACGTGCGAGCCCTCGGTCGGGCCGTAATCGCCGCCGCCGGAGATCTTCGCGTTGAAGCCGAGCACCGGCGCGGCCTCCATCATGTCCAGGGCCTTGCCGGCCGCCAGATCGGCGGCGACGTCAACCATGACCACGTCGGCCAGCTCGGCCTCCGCGATCCTCTGCGCAGTGGTGGCGCCAACGTTGCCGGCGCCCACCACGGTGACTTTGTATCGCATGGAAATCCTCTCCGTGGTTTACAAGTTTCCGACGATCGCTTCGGCGAACTCGGAGGTCTTGAGCAGGGTGGCCCCGTCCATCTGGCGCTCGAGGTCGTAGGTCACCCGCTTCTGCTCGATGGTGCGGCCGAGGGCCGACTCGATGCCGGACGCCGCCTCGTGCCAGCCGAGCCAGCGCAGCATCATGCAGCCGGAGAGGATCAGCGATCCGGGGTTGACCTTGTCCTGGTTGGCGTACTTGGGAGCGGTGCCGTGGGTGGCCTCGAACACGGCGATGCCGTCGCCCTCGTTGCTGCCGGGGGCCATGCCGAGCCCGCCCACCTGGGCGGCCAGGGCGTCCGAGAGGTAGTCGCCGTTGAGGTTCGTGGTGGCCAGGATGTCGTACTCGTCCGGCCGCAGCAAGGCCTGCTGGAACATGGAGTCGGCAATGCGGTCCTTGACCACGATCTTTCCCTCAGGGGCTTTGCCGTTGTGCCTCTCATATACATCGTTTTCGGTGATGATGCGCTCGCCGAACTCGTCGCGCGCCACCTCGTAGCCCCAGTCGCGGAAGGCGCCCTCGGTGAACTTCATGATGTTGCCCTTGTGCACCAGGGTGACGCTCTTGCGCCCGCACTCCAGCGAATAGCGCAGGGCCTTGCGCACCAGCCGCTTGGAGCCGAAGGTCGAGATCGGCTTGATGCCGAGGCCGCTGTCCGGCCGGACCTCCTTGCCGAGCTGGCCGAGGAAGTCGATGAGCTTCTTCGCGTTCTCCGAGCCCGCCGGCCACTCGATGCCGGCGTACACGTCCTCGGTGTTCTCGCGGAAGATCACCATGTCGACGTTCTCGGGCTCCTTGACCGGCGAGGGCACGCCCTTGAACCAGCGCACGGGCCGCACGCAGGCATAGAGGTCGAGCACCTGGCGCAGGGTGACGTTCAGGCTGCGGATGCCGCCGCCGACGGGCGTGGTCAGCGGGCCCTTGATGGCGACGCGGTACTGGGTGATGGCGTCGAGGGTGTCCGTGGGCAGCCACTCGCCGGTGCGGCCATGGGCCTTCTCGCCGGCGAGGACCTCGAACCAGGCGATGGAGCGCTTGCCGCCGTAGAGCTTCTCGACCGCGCCGTCGATGACACGGCGGGTGGCGCGCCAGATGTCCGGCCCGGTGCCATCCCCCTCGATGAACGGAATGATGGGCCGGTCCGGTACTTCCAACCGGTCCTCTCCCGCGGTTCCCGCGGTCCAGCCGATCACCTGGCCGTCCGCGGGCGGCGTCATGTCGTTATAGGTCCTGGCCACGCCCGTGCTCCTCCTGCGATGGTGATGGGAATGTGAACCGTCCTGGACAGGGCTGTCCGGACGCGCCGGTACGCTATCACAGGCGTGTTAGATTGACCGCCATGGACTGGGACGCGCTGATCGCCGCCGCCGCCGCCGCCCGCGCCAACGCCTATGCGCCCTACAGCCGGTTCCCGGTGGGAGCGGCCCTGCTCATGGAGGACGGCTCCATCTGGGCGGGCGCGAACGTGGAGAACTGCATCCCGGCCCTCTCCACCTGTGCCGAGCGCAACGCCATGACCTCTGCGGCCTCGGCCGGCCTGCGAAAGCCCCAAGCGGTGGCCGTAATCACGGACACCAGCCCACCCGCCAGTCCCTGCGGCCTCTGCCGCCAGACGCTTTCCGAGTTCGCGGAGGATCTCCCGGTCCTGCTGACGAACACCCAGGGCGAGCGGGAGGAGACGATGCTGTCCAAGCTGCTCCCAAACCGCTTCTTTCTAGCTCCGGGCGCAAGGTAGCAGTAAGCTCCGGACCCAATCCCGTTGTTTGCGGACCCAATCGCACGGGTACGCCCCTCCAACGAGTGGGTAGACACCTCTACCCACTGGGTAGCTCTCTAAAAACGAGCGGGTAGATGGCTCAAACGAGCGGGTGGAGCGCTCCACCCAATGGGTAGCTGCCGGAAACGAGTGGGTAGAGGATCACCACGGCAGGCTGCCGAGGTCTACCCTCTCGTTTGGCCAGAGCTCGGGGCCAAATGGCAGGACCATGACCGGGGTGGGCGCTGGCACCTTGCCGCCGGGCTGGTCGATCAGCACTCCCGGCTCCACCACCGTCCAGCCCTGCGATTCATAGAACGGCACGAGCCGCGGCAGGCAGAAGAGAAGGCCGAAAGACGCCCCGAGGTCATCACGCATGAACTCCGTGGCGCGGCCAACGACCTGTCGGGCGAGGCCCCGCCCCCGCGCCTCCGGCAGCGCAATGACCCCGCCCAGGCCACCGACCACCACGTTCCGGACCTCGTGCCGGAGCACCGACGCGCTCGCCAGCGGCGCGCCGTCCTCATACAGCACGAAGTGCCGGTCCTTGGACCGCCACTGAAGCCCGACCGCATTCACGCTGAAAAGATCCTCCCCCCAGCCGAACAGCGCCTGGCGCTCGGCTTCGGGGAAGGCCTGGAAGGTGCGGATGTCCATGTGTGAAGCTTAATCTGGTTCGCTTGCCGATCATACAGATGCCCGGCCCCGGACACCGGATTTATCCGTCAACCCACCCCACCGCCCACCCCGCCAGCACCAGCAAGCCAACCAGCCCGGGGCCGTGGACCAGGAGAGCAGCTACGAGAAGCCAGGCCAGGTCCCGGGGCTTCACCCAAGACCCTCGCAGGGCGCGGCGAAAGAGGAAGACCGAGAAGGGGAGATTGACCAGCAGCGCCGTCACCAGGCCCGGCGCGTAGCCGCGTGCCCAGAACGCCACGGTCAGGTGCGCCACGACGTTGACCAGCACCACCATCTGCGTGCCGAGGACCAGGAGAAAGGCCCGGCTCCGCCTCTCCAGCGGACCCGACGCGGCGAAAGCGTAGGGCGCGAGCGTCACGAGCCCCAGAGCCAGAAGAAACTGGCCCAAGGTGACCGTCGGCAGGATTGGGACCCTAGCCGCGAAACGGTCCAGGAAGCCCTTCATGAAGACGGCCTCCTCCAGGTTGTGCAGGGTCAAGAGCAGCGGCACCAGCCAGAGCAGGTACCTCCGCCCCAGGCGCGGCGGGAGCTGGGGCTGACCGCGGTGGAGCTGCGCCAGCGCCTGCAGCTGGGAGCGGCGGCGGAAGCCGCTCTCCCAGCCTTCGGGCGACGGATCCTCCAGGTCCAGGAAGGTGCCGGCCGCGCTGTCGAAGGCCACCCAGCCGTTCTGGCGGCAGAGCCGGACGATCACCGGCAGCGGGTTGCCGGTCCCCCGCACATGCAGGCCGACGGAATCCACCACGCCGCGCGACGGTAGCTGCGCGTCGATCGAGTAACCCCGGCCGTCATAGACCCCCTGCACCGGCTCCATCCAGTCGATCCCGGGCAGCGCGCGGCTCACGGCCTTGCGCACCTCGTCCGCCATCCCCAGCGGCTTGAGCCGGGGACGGTCCTCCGGCGATTCGGAGGTGGACTCAGGATGGAGGATCAGGACGTCCCAGCTCACCCGCCGAGCCGGAAGTGCGGGTTCTCGATGATCCCGAAGGCATTGCCGAACGGATCGAGGACCGAGGCCACGCGGATGCCGCCGCCCACGTCCTGTAACGGAGTGTGCTCCCGGGCGCCTGATTTCAGCAGGTGCTCGAGCGCGCGGCCGGCATCCTCCACCCCCCAATAGGCCAGAGGACCGCCGGCACCCGGCTTCGCCTCACTGGTGTCCGGATTGAGCCCGAGCTCGAATCCGCCGACATTGAAGCCGACGTAGAATGGCTCGTCGAAATACGGGGGAAAACCCAAGACACGGCTGTACCACTCCTTGCCGGCCTGAAGGTCGTCCATGGGATAGATGACGGTGCGGAGACCGAGGAAGGACGTTTCGCTCATGGCGCGGAAGCTTACCGCGAGGAGGGCGCAGGTTCTTGCTCTGCTGAGTGTTCTGTAGATACGGAGGCAATTGAACATGACTTCACCTTCTCCTTTTACGGAGCCGGCGCGACCCTCCCGCTTCGGCGTTCAAAAAAGTCAAAGGCCGGTCAAAGCGCAACGGGTGGGGTTCTCCGGCTTCGTCCTGGACCGGGAGTGCGGACAGTTGCAGGGGCCCGGCGGCGAGGTGCGCCTCCGGCCGCAGGCCTTCCGCCTGCTGGAGGTCCTGGTGGAGAGCGCGCCGGGCGTCCTTTCGCAGGATGAGCTGCTGGACCGGGCCTGGGGGGTCGAGCACCTCTCCCCCGCCTCGGTGAAGCAGGCGATCAGCGAGATCCGCCAGGCCCTGGGGGACGACCCCGCCCACCCGGCGATCATCGCAACGGTCCCCCGCCGGGGCTACCGCTTCATCGCTCCCCTCGTCTCGATACTGCCGGCTCCGCCGCAGCCCGTCCCGGTCCCGGACGAGTTGTACGAGGAGCCGGATGACACACCTGCTCCCGTGCGCTTCCAGCCCGCGCTCGTGCTGACGGTCCTTGTCCTCGCGCTGGCCGCGGGACTGGCCTTGTGGCTCGCGCCCCGCGATGTGACCACGGAGGCCCCACCGGCTCCCGCAACCGGCCGGCCGGCTCTCGCCGTCCTCGGCTTCAAGAACCTTTCGGCCGATCCGGACGACGAGTGGGTCTCCAGCGCCCTGGCCGAGCTGCTCTCGTTCGAGCTCACCGCCGCCGGCCGCGTGCGCCTGATCCCGGCGGAGAACGTGGCGCGCATGCAGCGGGAGCTGTCGCTGGCCGGCGGCGAGAATCACTCCCGGGCAGGGCTTGCCCGAGTCGGCCGCAACCTCGGCAACGACCTCCTCCTCACCGGCTCTTATCTGAAAGAGAACGGGGGGAAGCTGCGCCTGCAGGTGCTGGTGCAGGACGTACGCACCGGGAAGACCGTGGCCTGGATGCGGGAGACCGGCTCCCGCGAGGAGCTGGCCGGCATGGCCGCCGCCGCTGCCCGAGGTATCCATGCCTCTCTCGGCGGTCGCCGGAGCGGCAGCCCCCTGCAAGCAGCCGCGACGCTCGCCTCCAGCTCAGCCTCCCTCCGCCTCTACGCCGAGGCCCTGGAGCGCATCCGCGTGTGGGATGACCCCGCGGCCCTGCGCTTGCTCGAGCAGGCGGCGGCCCTGGACCCGGACAGCCCGTTCGTGCAGGACGCCCTCGCCGGAGCAGCCTTCCGGCTGGGGTTCGACAGGAAGGCAGGCGAGGCGTCCCGCCGCGCGGTTGCGCGCTCCACGGATCTGCCGCGGGAGATCCGGCTGGGCATGCAGGCGCGCTCCCGCGTGATTGCAGGCGAGTGGGAGGAGGCAGCCCGCATTGATGCCGAGCTCCGGCGCGCCTTCCCCGACGACCTGGAGCACGGCCTCCGCCTGGCCGAGGCACAGCGCAAGGCGGGGCGGACCGAGCAGGCCCTGGCCACGATCGCGGCCTTGCGCAAGCTACCGTCCCCGGCCGGGGACGATCCGCGCCTCGACGTTGCCGAGTCGGATGCTGCCTGGCAGCTCGGCGATTTCGCCCGCAGCCGCGATGCCGCGGCCCGCGCCCTCGCCCGCTCCCAGGAACGGGGCATGGCCATGGTCGCGGCCATGGGCCGCTTCAACCGCGCCTGGGCCCTGTCGCGCCTCGGCCAGCCCGGCGAAGCCCTGGCCGACTTCGACGCCGCCCGCACCCTGTACCTGCGCATCGGCGACCGGGGAGCCGCCGCCTCGGCCCTCATGGGCCGGGCCATGATTTTTCAGGCCACCGGGCAGACCGCCGAGTCCTGGCAAGCCTATGAGGAAGCCATCTCCACCCTGCGCAAGATCGGCGACCGCCGCCGCGAATCCAAGGCCCTCAACAACCTCGCCAACGTGCTCAACGACGAGGGGAACCTGGCGGCGGCCGTCCCTCTCCTGGAGCGCTCCCTGGAGATCAAGCGCGAGACCGGCGACCTCCAGGGCGCCGCCACCTCGCTCACCGGGCTGGGCAACACGCTGCGCGTCCGCGGCGACCTGGCGGGCGCTCACCGCCGCCTGGAAGAGGCCCTGGACATCAGCCGAGGCCTGGGCGACGCCCACGGCACGGCGTTCGCGCTGCGCGGCCTCGCTCGCCTTCTGAACCAGGAGGAGCGCTTCGGGGAAGCGCGGTCGGCACTGGAGGAGGCCATCGCCCTCTGCGCGAAAAATGGAGACGGTGACGGCGCCGCCGAGGCGCGGCTCGCCCTGGGAGAGCTGGAGGAGAAGACCGGCCGCCCAGAGCGAGCGCGGGAGCAGTACCGGCTGGCCCTTGCCGACTTCCGCCGCCTCGACCTGCCGGCCGACGAGCTGTTCTCCCACCTGCGGCTCGCTTTGCTGAGCCAGCAGCAGCGGCGCCTGGAGGAGGCGCGGACTTCGTTCCAGGAGGCCCTGGTCCTCGCCGGGAAGCTCCGGAACGACTTCTACGCTGCCCACTCCCGCGTGGGGCTTGCCGAGGTAGCTGCGCAGCAGCGCCGGCAGGATGCTGCCCGTGCCGAATACCGCCAGGCGCTGGCCCTCTGGGAAAAGCTGGGGAACGGGGAGGAGGCCGAGAAGGCGCGGAAGGCGCTCGCCGGCCTTTCGCAAGGGCCGTAATGTCGGTCGTAATGTAACGGCCGCAGAATAGTTCTATCCGGTTGGTACAAGGTGGGAAAAGATATGGCCGGCTCCGGGAATCCGGGGCCGGCTGGACCAGGGGAAGAGTGCGCTCAGCTCCGCTTTAAGGCGATACAGCGCTGTCTGGGGTGCTCGCCGTTCGCCAGCCCTGGAGAGCCACCAGGACTACACCGACGGTGATGGCCACGTCCGCCAGGTTGAAGATCCCCGTCCGCAGGCTGCCGAGGCCGACGCTCACGAAGTCCACGACCGCGCCGTCGTAGGCAACACGATCGATCAGGTTCCCCACCGCGCCGCCGGCCAGGAGAGCCAGGCCGAGCGAGGCCGACGTCGATCCGCCGTGGCCACCGCGGGCCATGGCCACCAGCAGGCCGAGCACGATCACGCCCGTCCCACCTACGAACAGCAGCGAGCGCATCCCGCGCGGCAGGGAAGACCCCAGGCTGAGGAAAGCCCCCGTGTTCTCCGCGTACTCGAAACGGACGGCGCCGCCGAGCAGCGAGATCGTCCGCCCCGCGAGCGAGTCCCGGGCGATGGCCTTCGCAGCCTGATCGCAACCGACGCAGGTGAGCATCACGAGGGAGAGGAGGGCCAACCTCCAGCGGGTTTTCATTCGGGGCTCCAGTTTCGACTGGAGAGTCTACGTCAGAATTCGACTTTGAAGTAGAGGATGAGGGATATCGCCAGCAGGGCCTGGAGCGCAAGGCCTGCCACGAACAGGAGAGGCGATCCGCCGGCGAGCAGGAGCGCCAGGGCGGAAGCGAAGGCGAAAACGGCGCCGGGCTTCCGGCGTCGACCCGCGCCCCCTATGCTTTCAAGCGGCGGGCCAGCACCTCGGCCTTGTGGCTGTCGGGGACCGGCGGCGGCGGCATCTCGCGGCGAGCCGTGGAGGCGAGCCGATACTCCTTCTCCACCGGCGAGAGGGTCTTGTCCTGGACTACGTCCCAGGTCTGGCTGACCACGATCGCCTCCAGGTTCTCGACGCGCTCGGCCAAGGCCTGTTCACGTTGGCGGAACTCGGCGAACAGCTTCTCGAGGTTGTCCGTCGAGTGGCCGATCTTGTTCTGCTTCTCGCGGAACTTGAGCCACTCCTTGAACATGCCGGCGAGGATTCCGAAGATCGGGATCAACACCCAGATAAAGGCAAAGGACATGACCGCCTCCTTGGAGAAAGATTGTAACTCCCTTACACAGCCGGCTTGACGCCGATCTCCCCATACAGCTTCGCTGGATCGTAGACCAGGCCATCCCGGACCGTCAGCACCACGCGCCGGATGCTTTTGATGTCGGCCGTGGGATCACCATCGATCAGGATCACGTCCGCCAGCTTGCCGGGCGCGACCGTGCCCAGCTCCTTGTCCCTCTTCATCACCCGGGCCGGGACGATCGTCGCGTTCCGGAGCGCGTCCACGGCCGGAATACCGGCCTCGACGTAGAGCTCCAGCTCGCGGTGCAGGGAGAACCCGGCCAGATTGTCCGTGCCGGCGACAATCGGGATGCCATTGTCGTGAAGCAACTTGACGATCGCCTTCATGGATTCGTACGACTTTGTGTAGAGGTCTTCCTTGCCCTTGGGCGCCATGCCGCCCGCCACGAGCCCGCGCTGCACCTGCGGAGGGAGCCTGTCCCCAATCGGCCCGAAGGTGTGGCTGATCACTCCCACTCGGTCGGTGAACATCCCCTCGAAGGCGACCAGGGTGGGATCGGAGACCGTGCCTTTCTCCTTGAGCAGCGCCAGGAAGGACTTCACGCGTTCCGACCCCAGATCGACCTCCTGCGCCCTCTCCCCCACCGAGTGAAAGCGCTCCGGCGTGCGGGTGTCCACACCTGTCAGGAAGTTCAACAAAAGGAAGTTCGCATGCTGGATCTCGTCGAAGCCGGCGCGCACGGCCTGCTCGGCCGTCATGCCGTTCGGGATGTGGCCGCTGACGCGCATCCCCTTGGCATGGGCGCGCTCGATGATCGCCGGGACCAGCTTCGTGTCGAGGGAGCTGTAGAGCTTGACTTGCTCGTAGCCGAGCTTCGCGTAATTGTCGACGGCCGCCAGGGCCTCCTCCTCGGTATCCACCAGCACTTTGGAGGGACCGGCGTAGGGGCCCGGGCCGTCGATGAAACCGGCCATGATGACGCGGGTGCCGAGCACCTCGCCAGCCTCGATCCGCTTGCGCAGGTCGAGGAGGAAATCGGTGTCGTTGGCGAGGTCGCGCGCCGTGGTGATGCCCGCCGCCAGGTTGAACAGCCCATCCAGGGCGCCCAGGTGGGCGTGCATGTCCCAGAGGCCGGGCATGAGGGTCTTGCCCGCAGCGTCGATCACCTCGGCCCCCGCCGGAATCTGAACCTCGCCGTCGCGGCCCACGGCCTGGATGCGGTTGCCTGAGATCACGACCGTCGTGCCGGGGGTGACCTTGCCCGTCTCGGGATCGAACAGGCGGGCGTTGCGGAAAGCGAGGACGCCCTTGGGCTTGCGGGTCAGACGCGCCGCCCGCTCCTTCTCCAGCTTGTTCTCCACAGCGTCCTGGACTTCCTTTAGCTTCGGCAGCGTGCCCTCCCATCCTTCCTGGGCAAGCTTCGCCCATCCCCAATCGGCGCCGAAGAAGGCCTTGTCCTCGTCGAGCCAGACGTAGGCGGGAGTGAAACCGAGGCCGGAGATCGAATAGAGGTCGGCCTTGCGCTTCCGTCCGCCCGCCTCGACTTCCGTAGAGCCCAACTGCTCGACCGCCGCCTTCCCGGTCGGGAGCATGTCGAGCGTCTGGCCGGGTGCAGCGAGCAGGGCGCGGACCATCAGCTCCACTTCCTGCGGAGCGCCGTTCATCGTGAGGTAATAAGTAGGCCGGGTAACGGCCAGCCCCTCCCGCTTTTCCGACGTGTTGCGCCAGGCCGCCTTGCCGTTCTTGAGCTCATAGCGCTCGTCCACCGGGTTCTTCCAGTAGTCATGGCCGGTGATCTCGAACAGGACGGGGAGGCCCTTCTCGTCCACGACCACACGCTCCTCGGTCTTGGGGCCCCGGCCACGGTCGTTGTATTCGAACGAATAGCGCCGCTCGCTGCCGGTTATGAGGGTCACGCCTGAGCCGGCCTTGTTGCCGCCGAACTCCATGGTGTAGCGGATCTCGTCAGCCTGTGCCGCGGCGGCAAGAGACAGGGCCAGGAGAAATAGGACAGGCTTGCGATTCATCGGATACTCCCAAAAGGTTCCAAATCAAGAGGACACACCCCCGCCCTGCGGCGGTTGTAGCTGATACGCAGAAAAAGGGGGGAAGTTTAGCGGCCCTATCGGCCAATACCCATGCGGAGAAGCCGATCGAGCGAGAGCTGTCCCCTCTTGGTGACGGGAACAGTGATGGTCCCGAGCACGGGAACGGCAAACTGGAAGTCCGCCTGCAGCTCGTAAGTGGGGTCGTCGTTGTCGTCCAGGGTTTCGAGGACCCGCAGGACGTCGTCGTACTGGAAGGTTACGGGCAGGTTGAACCGGCTCTGGGCATTGGCGGCGATCTCGGTACGCCGATCCTGTCGGCCATTGAGCAGCGGCTTCTCATTCAGACGGATCCGGTAGTCGAAACCGTCGAGCATGAGGGCAATCCCGTTGCGGTTCTCCACCTCGAACTCGAAGAGGACATCGGCCCCCGAGAGGCCGGTGCGGGTCAGCTCGGCGCCCACTACGTCCACATCGGGCTCGCGGAAGACGCTGCCCAGGCCACCGCTGGCGCAGCCGGCGAGCGAAAGCAGGGCGAAAATGCCGGCCACCACCAGGAAGGGCCGGACAAGAACAGGTAAGGCAAATCGGTGATTCATTGGTGAATCCTCCTCAGATCAGAGGAGGACTGCAAGGTACGTGCACACCCTCACCACTCGACGCAGAACTTCAATCGAATGTCGCGCTGCCGGTCACGGTAGAAGAGGCAGCCCTCCCTGCGGCCGTGGAGATAGAGGTCGCGGAGGATCTCGACGTCCTTGCGGCAGTACTCCTCGACGAGGTCGAGCCTCCCCTCTCTAACCCATTGGAGCGATTGGAGTCCATCGGCCGACTTGCCCAGGCCGAGCGTCTCCTTGGCGAGGTGCCCCATCCCGACCCGGAACCCGATGCGGCGGGCGATGTCCTCTAAAAGGTCCAGGGTAGGCAGCAGCCGGTTGTAGTTCTCCCCAGTGTAGCCAGTGAGGACCTGGTAGTCGAACCGCCGGGAGTTGTAGCCGATCACCAGCGTGGCGCGCCGAAGGGCTTCGACAAGCCCCTTCACTTCGCCCTCCCGGTAGACCTCGAACCGCCCCTCCTCCAGGTGGCAGAGGACGCCCAGGGCCAGCCCCATCCGGTGGATGTTCGCCCACCCGCCGACCTCCGAAGCCGCGCGCAACGTCTCCAGGTCGAACAGGATCGTATGGGGATCGCCCGTCCGGGCAAGGATGAACAGGCCCACCTGCCCCGGCAAGCTCTCCGTCTTTGGAGGGGCTGTTTCCGGCTCAGTCTCCCCCTCTCCCGGGGAGGGTGTGCTCGGGGGACCGGGAGAGGGGGCCGGGGGGTGAGGGTCCTCCTTCCCCACAAGCGCCCGCAAATCCAGAGCCTGGGGCGCCCCCCAGGGGATCACCGGGTCTTCCGCTCCCAGCAGCAGCCGGAGCGTCCGCGCCGCTCCCGGCTTGTCCAGCGGCCGGTTGCCGTTGCCGCACTTGGGCGAGTGGGTGCAGGACGGGCAGCCTGTCTCGCAAGGGCAACCTTCGAGCACCGTGCGAACCCGTCCGAGCAGATCCGGCAGATCCTCGAACCCGCGCGCCGCGATCCCCACCCCACCGGGATGGCCGTCGTAGATAAAGACCGCCCCGCTCCCCACCTGAGGCTGGAACGAGTACGAAATCCCCCCAATATCTCCACGGTCGCACAGCGCCAGCAACGGGAAGAGCGAGATCGAAGCGTGCTCCGAAGCGTGCAAAGAGCCCATGAAGTGCTCGCCCGCCTGCCGTAGCGTCTCCTCGATCTCCCGCGGCGCGGCCCACCAGAGGCCCACCGTCTCGAAATGCATGGGCGGCAGGTCGAGGGGGGTCTGGTCGATCGTCTCCTGGCCGTAGATCCGCTTGCGCTCGAAGCCGACCACCCGCTCGGTGACCTTGAGCCGGCCCAGCCAGGCGTGCAGGGGGCCGTCCGTCCTCTCCTTGAGGACTTCCAGAATCTCGGTCTCCTTTTCAGTCAAGGGCGAGGTGAACCACTCCACATCCACCGCCTTGACACGCACCCGCCGCTCCTCCCGCTCCAGCGCAAGCACCTCGAACTGCCGGCCGGCATGGAGGTAGATCGCCCCGGGATGGCACTCATGGAGCACCCGCACGCCATCTACCGTGCCGATCATCCGCCCATCCCGCTCCTCGTCGAGGATGGCGAAGGTCTCCCCCGTCCCACGCAGGTTCACGTGCCGCTGCGGCCGGCGGCGCAGGCAGTAGAGGTCGCCGCCATCCACCGCCTCGAACAGGTGCCCCTGGCGCAGCAGAAGGTCGAGCCTCTGCTCGTGCCGGTCCATGTAGGGATGATCATCCTGCCGGCAGAGCGGCATCTCCGAAGCGGCGCAGACGAGATGAGCGCGGGAGACCGGATCGTTCTCGGGGTCCACGATCAGGCGCTCGCAGGGGCGGCCGATCAGCTCCTGGGGATGATCGAGGAAGTACTGGTCGAGCGCATCGGGGAGCGCCACCATGGCGGTGATCGACTCGCGGCCATCGCGCCCCACCCGGCCCGAGCGCTGCCAGGTGGCCATCATGCTGCCCGGATAGCCAACCAGGATGCAGGCGTCGAGGCCACCCACGTCGATCCCCATCTCCAGCGCCGAAGTCGAGATCACCCCGTCGAGCTTGCCTTCGAACAGGGAGCGCTCGATCCGCCGCCGCTCCTCGGGGAGGAAGCCGGCGCGGTAGCTCGCCACACGCTTGGCGAGGTCGGGGTCCTCCCGCCGCAGCCAGGAATAGAGCAGCTCGGTGATGCGCCGCGCCTTGGTAAATACGATGGTCTTGAGCCCCGCGTTTACCAGGCGGATGAAGAGCTGAAGGGCCAGCGTGTAGGGGCTCGCCTCCGGCCGGTACAGCAGCAGGTGCCGGCCCTCGCGCGGCGCGCCGGATTCCTGAATCCAGTGGAACTTGCGGCCAGTGAGCGTCTGCGCGAACTCGCCTGCATTGGCTGCCGTGGCCGACGAGGCGATGATCACCGGATCTCCCCCGACCGACCGGCAGAGACGGAGGAAGCGCTGCAGCACATGATGAAAATGACTGCCGAAGATCCCGCGGTAGGTGTGCAGCTCGTCGAGCACGATCCAGCGCAGATCGGCCAGGAACGGCCCCCAGCCAGTCCAATGGCCGAGCACCGCGAGATGGAGCATGTCGGGATTCGAAACGATCACCCGCGGGAAATTCTTGCGGATGGCGGTGCGCTTCGCGGCCGGGGTATCGCCGTCGTAGATCTCGCACCCGCCCACCTCGGGGGAGAGCCCGGCCTCCTCCGCGAGCTTCGAAAACTTCCCGCGCTGGTCCTGCCCGAGCGCCTTCAGAGGGAAGAGGAACAGCCCATGCCCCGGCCCTCCGCGTAGCGCCTCCTCCAAAGCCGGCACCTGGAAGATCAGCGACTTGCCCGATGCCGTGGGAGTCGTAACGAGCACGTCCTGCCCCCGCCGCACGGCCGCGATCCCCTCGGCCTGATGCTTCCAGAGCCGGGACACGCCCCCGCGAGCGAGCGCCTCGGCAAGAGGAGCAGGCAGAGGGGGATCGAGATCCTCGAAGACCTCAGGGCTCCCCGGCAGATAGGCTTGGTGGACGAGCTGCGGACCGAGCTTGGCGTCCTGTCGCAGGTCGTCGATCAGGTCGGTCAGGCAGAGGTCTGCGGGGAGCGGGTTACGAAGCATTACCGCCCCATGGTAACAGAGCAAAGGGCGCCATGAATGTCGCCCCTACAAGCGAGTCCGCGATCTTGTTTGTAGGGGCGACATTCATGGCGCCCTGGTGGATGGGGCGTGCCCTAAATCTCTTCCAAAAGCTTCCGCCTCTTCATCTCAAACTCCTCCTGCGAGATCAGCCCGTCGTCGAGGAGGCCCTTGAGCTGGCGCAGGCGGTCGGCTCCGGAAGTGGCCATCTGGGCCGGCGGGGCCGCGGGGGCGAAGCGGCGGGAGCGGTAGGCCTCGCTCGCGGCCACGATGGCGCTCTTGAGCTCCAGCGGCCGGGCGATGTCCGCGAAGCGGGTGCAGCCGTGCTCGCTCGCGGTGTCGATCTCCACGTTGCCATAGCCCAGGAGCCTCCCCCACAAGCTCTGCTGGTGCTCGACGTTGTTCACCTTGTCGAGCGGCGCGTCCATGGAGCGCTTGTTGAAGATCCCGGTCTGCTGGATCATCCGCTGGTTCGTCAGCACGTGCTCGTAGGAACGGAGCACCAGGAGCTTCCAGAGGATCGTGATGGCCAGGATCAGCGCGACCGCGCCCACCGCCATCAGAAGCAACGGCTCGGGGGCGAACTGCCAGGCGGCCACCGCCCCCGCCACCACCAGGGCGAGCCCGGCGATCCACGGCACCAGCGAGATCCGCGTCACATGCGCCCGGTAGACGATCTCCTCGCCGGGTTGGAGCTGCTCGTCGACACCCATGCCCACCTCCTTGCAGTCCGCTTATTGTATCCCCGTCTATTGGAGGGGCTTGGCCTGGCCGCCGAAGTACTTGCAGGCGTCGACGACTCCCTGCTGGATCAACTTGCACTTCATCTCATTCGAAAGATTGAAATCAGTCGTGCCGACCCCCAGGTCGTTGATCTTGATCGTCCGCTTCTGGTTGTCCGGGTTGTTGTTGAAGGCGTTGACCTGGACATACAACAGCGCCTCGAACAAAGCCCGGGCGTACTCTGGGAAGCTGTCGATCCTGGTATCCGGGTTCACGGGCGCTCCCTGGTTGAAGAGGAAGAGCCCGAGCGTCTGCGGGTTGACCCCGTTCCGATCGAAGAGCTCGATGGGGTAATTGTCGAACACGCCGCCGTCCACGAACAGATCCTGCTTCTGGCCGGTCTCTCCAAACAGGGCGTCGTCGACGTAGTACCCCTCGAAGAAGAGAGGGATTGACATCGACGCCCGCACCGCCTGCGCGACCGGAAGGTCGGGAGAATGCTCGTGCGAGAACACCTGCGAACGGCGGCGCGAGAGATCGGTCGAGAGCACAAAGAGATCCTTGAACTTCGAGCGGTCCCCGTGCAGATCGGCAAAGGTGGCGTTCTGGTTGCCGGTCTGCTCCTTGACGCGGCACTGCATCCATTCGAGGAAGTAATCCCCCTTGAACCAGCCGAACCTCCGGAAGAAGCGCTCGGGGCCGCCGAGCGTGCTGCCGTCCTCGAACTGCTTGAAATCGAGATCGAGCATCAGCGCCTGCATCTGCTCGGGGGTGTAGCCGAGGGCGATCAGGGCGGCCACGATCGAGCCCGCGGAAGTGCCGGCCACCTTCTCGATCTTCGGCAGGATGCCTTCCGACTGCAGCACCTGGAGCGCGCCCGGATAGGCCAGGCCCTTGACCCCGCCCCCTTCGAGAGCCAGGTTGCGGATGTCGCGCTCCTGCTGCCCCATGGGCGGGCAGATCGGGAGCCGGCAGGCTGCGGGCTTCGGCGGAGCGCAGACGTATTTCGGGCTGGCATGACAGCCTGAAAGGGCAATGGCGAGAAGCACGGCGAAGACAGCCTTGCGCATTGGAAATCCTCCTGCAAGCTAGGTGCGGCGAGCCCACGCATCGTAGCATCCCAGACCCCCTCACCCCTGTCCCCCCTGTCCCCTCTCCCTCACGCAGGTGAGGGAGAGGGTCGGGGAGAGGGAGGATGGGATCAGATGATAGAATGTCCACAACTTCCGGGTCTTACATTGATGAGCCAGCCATCCTCGGCCGCCACGTCGTCCTTTACCGTCGTCTGTCCCGGATGCGGCCAGAGGCTGCGCTTCTCCATTGGGGCGGAGACGCCGCCCCGTGTGCGGATCCTCTGCTCGGCCTGCAACCACCAGTTCGGCGTGCGGCGGCCCGGAGCGGACCCCTCCCAGGGAGACGTCACGATCGCGGGCGCGACTCCCCCCACCCTCACGGGTACTCCGGTCACCGCGGCTCCGACGCAGCCCATGGCCCCGCGCCCCCACGGCGAGCCCGCGTTCGCTCCCGGGGAGAAGATCGCGGAGCGCTACCGCGTCGTGCGCTTCCTGGCCCGCGGCGGCATGGGCGAGGTCTACGAGGTCGAGGACCAGGAGCTGCGCGAGCGGGTCGCGCTCAAGTCGGTGCGCGGGGACGTCTCCCGCGACAACCTGGCGATTGAACGGTTCCGGCGCGAGATCCAGCTCGCGCGCAAGGTCACCCATCCCAACGTCTGCCGGATCTTCGACGTCGCCTTCCATAGTGGGACCATCTTCCTCACCATGGAGCTGCTCGAAGGGGAAACCCTTGCGCAGAGGCTCCGGCGAGCCGGCCCGATGTCCACGGAGGAGGCGCTGCCCGTGGTGCGGCAGATCGCGGAGGCCCTCCACGCCGCCCACCAGGCTGGGATCGTCCACCGCGACCTGAAGCCCGGGAACGTCGTTCTCTCCGAAGCTCGCGGGACACCCCGGGCCGTGGTCACCGACTTCGGCCTCGCCCGCCTGGAATCCGGCGAGGATGCCATGACCCTGACCGCACATGCCGGGGTCGTGGGCACCCCTGCCTACCTCGCGCCCGAGCAGGTCGAGGGCAAGGAGATCACCGGCGCGGTCGACATCTATGCCCTCGGCATCGTCCTCTATGAAATGCTGACCGGGACCGTGCCGTTCGTGGGCGAGAGCGCTCTATCCGTGGCCGTCCGCCGTCTGCAGGAGAGGCCGGCCTCGCCACGGGTCCACGTGCCCGGCCTGGATGCTCGCTGGGAATCGGCCATCCTTCGCTGCCTGGAGCGCGATCCGGCTGCGCGGTTCCACTCGGCCCCCGAAGTCGTCCAGTTCCTGACCGGACCCGTCGTCGCGCCGAAGGCCGAAGAGGAGCCGGCCCCGGCCGCTTCTCCACCTCCACCTGCGAAGAAGAGCAAGCGCCAGCTCATGGCGCTCGCCGCCCTGCTCCTTCTCGCGGTCGGCGTCGGCACGTTCCGCTATCTCGGCTGGCGCGCCGAGCAGGAACAGACGCCGGAGCAGCGCCTGGCCCGCCTGACCGAGGGGATAACACCGCGCCGCTCCGTCGCGGTTCTCGGGTTCCAGAACCTGAGCCAGACCCCCGGAACGGAGTGGCTCTCGACCGGGATTGCCGAGATGCTCGCGTCCGAGCTTGGAGCCGGAGGGGGTCTGAGGATCGTGCCCGGCGAGAACGTGGCCCGCGCCAAGGTGGAGCTGGGGCTGAGCGATGCGAACAGCCTGGCGGCGGACACCCTGTCCCGCGTGCGCACCCTCCTGGGAAGCGATGCGGTGGTCCTGGGCTCCTTCGCGATCCTGGAGAGCCCGGCCGGCCGCAAGATCCGCCTCGACGTCCGCCTGCAGGACACCCTGGCCGGAGACACCACGACGGTGGCCGAGACCGGATCGGAAGCGGAGCTGTTCGACCTGGTCGCGAGAGCCGGTTTGCGCCTCCGAGAGAAGATGGGAGCGGAAGGCGAGCCGGCGGTCCAGGTGGCGAGAGCCTCCAGCACGGATGCTGCGCGCCTCTACTCGGAAGGGATCACCCGGCTGCGGCTGTTCGAGCCCGCCGCCGCGCGCGAGCTCCTCGAACGGGCGGTCGCGGCCGATCCGCGCAACGCCCTCGCCCACTCCGGGCTCGCCTCGGCCCTGACCACCCTCGGCTACGACAGCCGGGCGCGGGAGGAAGCCAAGGCCGCCTTCGACCTCTCCGCGAACCTGCCCCCGGAGGACCGCCTCCTCATCGAAGGGCGCTACCGCGAAACCACCCAGGACTGGCGGAGGGCCGTCCAGATCTATTGGGACCTCTGGTCGATGTTCCCGGACGACCTGGACCACGGGCTTCGGCTCGCGGCAGCTCAGACTGCAGCGGGCCAGGTCCAAGAGGCGCTCGCCACGACGGATGCCCTCCGCACTCTCCCGACTCCGTCCAGCGAGGATCCCCGCATCGACCTCGCCGAGGCCATGGCAGCCGGGGCCCGTGCCGACTTCCAGCGTCAGCAATCCGCTTCAGCTCGCGCAGCGGGAAAAGCTTCCGGGCAGAGAGCAAGCTTGATGGTCGCGCAGGCCCGTCTCATGGAATGCCGCGCCCTGCGCAACCTGGGTCAGGCTCCAGCCGCCCTCGCCGCCTGCGCCGAGGGGAAGCGCCTCTACGCCGCCAAGGGCGACCGGGCCGGAGAGGCCGAGGCCCTCACCCACGCGGCCAACGTGCGCTTCGACCGAGGAGAGCTCGCCGAAGCCTCGCGGCTCTACGAAGAGGCCCTGGACACCTACCGCTCCATCGGCAACCGCGGCGCAGAGGCCGGAGCGCTCAACAACATCGCCGTCGTCCTCCGCAGCCAGGGGGACCTCGACCGCGCGAGCCAACTCTACGAAGAGGTACTCGCCGTCTCCCGCGAGATCGGCAGCAAGGCGGGCGAGGCCTACGCCCTCAACAACCTGGCCGGCGTGCTCCTGCGGCGCGGCCGGCTCGATGAGGCGGGCAAGCTCTTCGAGCAAGCGCTGGCAATCCGTCGCGAGCAGGGGGAC
The DNA here is from genome assembly GCA_963741305.1 of uncultured Holophagales bacterium. GTDB lineage: Bacteria > Acidobacteriota > Thermoanaerobaculia > Multivoradales > UBA5704 > DATMER01. Next base: position 4,345,600 of record CAVUHL010000003.1, read on the forward strand.
AAGAGCGGCGAAGCCTACGCCCTCGACAACCTCGGCGTGGCCCTCCGGCGCAAGGGGGATTTAGCGGGTGCCCGCCAGCGTCACGACCTCGCGCTGCGTCTCAGGAAGGAGACTGGCCAGCGGATCGGCGAGGTCTCCTCGCTCAACAATCTGGGGACTCTCTTCCTGGATCAAGGGGACCTCCCCGCCGCCCGCAAGAGCTTCGAAACCTCTCTCGCCACCTGCCGTGAGACAGGCAGCCAAAGCTCCATGGCCTACGCCCTGTTCGGTCTGGGGGAAGTCCTCGCCCGGGAGGGCAAGCTTCCAGAGGCACGCAAGCATCACGAGGAGGCCCTGGCCCTGCGCGAAAAGCTCGGAGAGAAAGGCACCGCGGCCGAGAGCCGTCTCGCCCTAGCCATCCTCGCCCTGGAACAGGGGGACAGGACGAAAGCCGTCGAGATGGCCGGGCAAGCCGCAACTGAGCTCGAGCGTCAAGGTTCTACGGACGGTCAGGCTCTTGCTCTGGCGGTCGCCGGCCAGGGCCGGGAAGCCCTTGCCCTGCTCGAAGGCAGCCAGGATCTCCGCGCCCGCTTGGCCGTCCAGCTCCGGACGGCCGTGTCCCCCAAGGCCTTGGAGGAGGTTCTCGATCAGGCCACCCGCGCAGGATTCACGGAGATCCGGCTGGAAGCGGGCCTTGCCCTGGGGCGCCCCACCGTGGAAAAAGAAGCGCGGGAGAAGGGCTACTTGCGTATCGCGGGCAAGGCCGCGGCCTGACGCGGAGCGACCACGGCGATCCCCACTGCCGCGACCAGGGCCATCCCCGCTCCGAACGTGAACGCCGTCGCCGCTCCCCAGCGGTCCCAGATCGCTCCGAAGATCAGGGATGCCGGCAGCGCTCCCAACCCGAGGGCCAGGTTGTACCATCCGAACGCAGTTCCGCGCCGGTCGGCGGGGACGAGGTCGGCGACGAGCGCCTTCTCGACTCCCTCGGTTAATCCGAAGTAGATCCCATAGACGGCGAAGAGCGCCCAAGCCTGCCACTCGGCGCCTGCCCGCCCGAGAAGGAAGTAGACCCCCGCGTAGACCAGCCATCCCGCGATCAGGAGCGGCTTGCGCCCGAGCCGGTCCGACAACGCTCCTCCCGGGGTGCTGGAGAGCGCCTTAACCACGTGCAGCATCGCCCAAAGGATCGGGATCAGGGCGGCATCGACCCCCAGGTCTGCGGCGCGCAGCAGCAGGAAGGCGTCGGTCGAGTTCCCGAGCGTGAAGATGAAGAGGACGCCCAGGAAAGCCCAGAACCGCCTTCCGAGCCGCGCATGGGGATCGAACTGCTTTGACACCTCCGTGACGCGGGGCACCTCGCGGACTCCGAAGACGAGCACGGCGACGGAGAGAGCGCCCGGAATGATCGTCAGCAGGAAAAGCTGCCGGAGATCCATCTCCGTCCAGCGCAGCAGCGCGAAAGCTAGGAGCGGCCCCACCACGGCCCCGGCATGGTCCGCGGCCCGGTGGAAACCGAAGGCCCTCCCGCGGATGGCCGGATCGACCGAATCCGCAATCAGCGCATCCCGGGGAGCGCCGCGAATCCCCTTGCCCACCCGATCGATGACTCGGACGGCGAGCACCTGCGTCGCCGACTGAGCCAATCCGATCAGCGGCCGGATCAGCGAGGCGATGCCATAGCCCAGGAGCACCAGAGGCTTACGCCTCCGCACCCGGTCCGAAAGCCATCCGCTGCCCAGCTTGAGCAGAGCCGCCGTGGACTCGGCCGCCCCCTCGATCGCTCCCACCGCGGTAGCGCTCACGCCGAGCACGGTCGAAAGGAAGAGGGGAAGCAGCGGGTAGGTCATGTCGCTCGCCACATCGGTGAGGAAGCTCACTGCGGCGAGAGCCAACACGTTGCGGCCGAGGCGGGCGCTTGTAGGAGATACCGCAGGCACGGCCGAGATTGTAGCTAACTCGACGGAATGGGGGAGGTCTGCCTTTCCGAGGGCTGAAGCAGACCACGCTTACGGTGGCGTTGTCTTCTCCTGAACGCCTGGCACTTCCTGATCTGGATCTTGCTTGTCAATAGCCATATTTCTTCCACAGATCTTTCGACGGCCAGGCCGAAACGCCGGCAATCACATTGTCGACCAGTTTGTCGAGGTCTTCGACGGGGCTGGTGTTGAAGAGCACGGCCACGACGACGTCGCCGCGGCGGTCGACTCGCGTGCGCGTGCCGGGGAGGCCCCCTTCGAATGCCCAGTTGCCGCCGCCATAGGGCGCGGGATTGGCAAAGCGGGCGAAGCGGGCGATGTCGGGCGCCGAGGCGATCCAGCCTCCATGCGCGTCCATCGCCTCGAGATAAAAGCCGCCGTCGGGCCACTGTACCTTTTTGGGCTCGCCGTCGAACACCGAATTCACGTCCTTGGCGAATTCGACGTCATAATACTGAACTTCGTTCGCGAAGCGCCCGCTCGCCAAGCTCTTGCCGATCCTCATCTGTGTGATGTTGATCGGCGCGAGGATTTCGTCCCGCACGTATTTCTGATAGGATTTGCCGCCGCGCGCTTCGACAATGCGACCTAGAATGCAGTAGCCGAAATTCGAATAGTCCTTGTCATCGATGCCTCCGCCTGGCGCGAAGCTCAGCTTCACTTTCTGGAACATGTAACGGATGATGTTCTTGCAGCTCGACGGGCGGCTCGTCCCCAGCGCCGCGGCGACCTGGTCCGAATAGAACATTGGATCGAAGCCCATCTTGCCGAGATTCCAGCCGCCCTTGTGATCGAGAAGGTTCTGGATCGTTATGTCTTTGAGCCGGCTGTCCTTATAGGGCTCGTCGGGTTTGGCCGATCCGAGACGGTCGAGCATCTTGTCGGAGAAGGAGAGCTTGCCGTCGTCGCGAAGTTTGCGGATGGCCGACGAGGTGATCGGCTTTGAAATGCTCGCGAGCCGGAAGAGGTCCTGCGGCTTGACTTCTGCGCCGGATTTGAGATTGGCGTAACCGAAGGAGCAAGCGTAGACGAGTTTGTCGCCCTTGACGACGGCTGCAGCGGCGCCTGGAATGTTGTACTTCTTCATCCATTTGACGACTTCGCCGTCGACATTCGCCATCTGTCCGCCGCAATCCCCGTTGCGCGTCATGCCGTTGTCGATCATGATTCCGGCGTAGCCGGAGGCGCCGTCCTGAGGCGGCTCGATATCGAAAAGCCTTGCGCCGTGCCGGCGCGATTCTTCGAGAAGCTGTTCGCCGGAAAGGCCGTAATACCACCACCAGCCGACGGCGGAGGACCCTGTGTTCGGCACCAGGACGATATCGAAACGCTGGTTGCCGCCTGCGCCGTAGCGTTCGACGTCGAGCAGGCGCGCATCGTGCTGCTTGATGCGCTGCGGCACCTGGTCGGCGGTCTGGCCGTAATACCACCACCAGCCGGTTGCCTTCGCGCCCTGGTTCGAGACCATGATCGCCGCGTAGCGCACCTGATTTCCATCGCGATAGCGCTCGAGATCGACGAGACGCGCCTTGTGCTCGTCGAGCTTGGCGCTCAATTGCTGCGGCGTCTGGCCGTAATACCACCACCAGCCGACCGCTCCGGCGCCGGTGTTCGGCAACATGACGACGGCGAAGCGAAGCGCGCCGCCGACCAGATAAGGATCGACGTCGAGAAGACGGGCCTTGTGCTCGTTGAGCTTGTCGGAGACCTGTTGGGCGGTAAGGCCGTAATACCACCACCAGCCGCTCGCGTAGGATCCGGAATTGGCGACCAACGCTGCACTCACCCGCAGCGGTGAGGCGTCGTTGACGTCGAGATCGATGATCCGCGCCTTGTGCTGGTCGACGAAGCCGGAAAGCTGCTGCGGCGTGACGTTGTGATACTGCCACCAGCCCGTTGGCTGGGTCAGCGTGCGTTCATGGATCACTTTTTCCTGGGCCGCAGCCGAGCTGACGGCGACGAATACGGTCGCGGCAACGAGTGCGGTGAGCCTTCCGCATATTCTCATGACAAGATCTCCCTTTAAATCTCGGGGCCACCCTTCCGGCGTCTCATCTTCAACCGGCGACGGTGCGGGACACAATGTTACGGCGCCTTGATGGAACTTTCCGCGAGACACGGAAGGCTTTCCGTGGAACGCGGATAGATTTGCGCGAGACGCGGAAGACTCTCCGCGAGACGCGGATAGGTTCGCGCTTGACGCGGAGACCTTTCCGCGAGACGCGGATAGGTTTGCACCTGACGCGGAAGACTCTCCGTGAGACGCGGATAGGTTTGCGCCTGACGCGGAAGACTCTCCGCGAGACGCGGATAGGTTTGCGCCTGACGCGGAAGACTCTCCGCGAGACGCGGATAGGTTTGCGCCTGACGCGGAAGACTCTCCGCGAGACGCGGATAGGTTTGCGCCTGACGCGGAAGACTCTCCGCGAGACGCGGATAGGTTTGCGCCTGACGCGGAAGACTCTCCGCGAGACGCGGATAGGTTTGCGCCTGACGCGGAAGACTCTCCGCGAGACGCGGATAGGCTTGCGCCTGACGCGGAAGACTCTCCGCGAGACGCGGATAGGCTTGCGCCTGACGCGGAAGACTCTCCGCGAGACGCGGATAGGTTTGCGCCTGACGCTCTCGGATTCGGTCGATAGGTGCTCAACCCCTGCTGGTAAACTCGTAAGGAGCTTCGCTCGGATCGCAGAAACCATCCATGAAGGGGGAACCGCCTCATGCCCAATGAGCTGCAGACTGGGAATGTCTTTGGCACGGTTGTAGACAACCAAGGTAATTCTCTTCCCGGCGTGACGGTAACGCTCTCGGGTATCGGCGCCCCCAGGTTCTCCTCACCGACGCACAGGGGCGGTTTCGGTTCCTCGACCTTGCCCCAGGCAAGTACGATCTCCGTGTCGCGTTTGAGAGTTTCAGGCCGATGGAGCGCCAAGCAGGCTTTGAAAGCCCTCACTGAGCGCGTTGTATGAGGCAGATGGACCAAGAGAGCGCATGGAGGACCTGCAGCTCAGGCCAGGGTGGGGCAAAGGCCAGATTCTGAGGTTTGTCTTCTACACTCGGCAGGAACCTATTCTAGGCAGATACGAGAAAGCGACTGCAGGACGCCTGAAAGCGAGCGCGGAGGGTAGATTTTCGGAGTTGTCTCCCAGGAACCTATTCTAGAGTGCAGAGGGTAGATTTTCGGGGTTGCCTCCTACAGGGCACTTTCTCTGCGCATGCCGCGCACCCACCGTCGCCGTTCACCCACACTCAGTCGACGGCCTATAGACCCGCCGAGCTCCCGCCGCCCCCGTCGAAATGCTTCTGTAGAAGATCGAGGATTCGTCTTCCTTCCGGGGTGAGCAGCTCATCCGCGATCTCCTTCTTCCACTCTTCGAAGTCCCGGATCTCCTGTCGGCGCCGATAAAGATGGAGTTGGACGAAGACGTCCAGATTATCCAGGTCATGCGCAATCCTGGCATTAACGCCGTTCCTGGCGTCGTAGATTCGCGACAGGCGCGCAATCGCGCTCGTGTCGGCTACTTCGACATAGGTACCCAGCATGCCGAGGTAGTCCAACCATCCGGCTTCGCGTTCGCGGTCCTCCTCGCGTTTTTCTTTCGACAAGATGTCCGTGGTGTAGGCCTCCCCCAGATCGTGAATTAGCACCATCCTGAGCACGGTCTCTTTGTCGTACTCCTTATCGTCCATCTTTTCAGGCAGGAAGAGCAGCCCGAGCAAGTAGGCACCGTACATGTGGTCGGCCACGTGCTCCGTATCGCGGAGACCGCGCACGACCCAGCCCCGGCGCCGCTCAGCCTTGATCCTGTAAAGATCTTCGACGACGCCGCCGACAGAGAAAACCTCCTTTCCAAAGTGTATCCGGAGCATCCGGAGATACCCCCGGAGGGTCTGACTGTCCAGTCGGGTAGCGAGGATTTTGCCAAGCAGATCCAAGAGTTGCAGACGGATCTCTAGGTTGAGCTCTGCCCGCGCGTGCCGCTTCTGAGCCAGAGAGAAGATTGTATAGATCTCGAGCTCGCGAGGCATATAGCGAATGCGTGCGTCGAGATTCTCCTGGATGCTAGTAAACAGGCGCTTGAACGTGTAGGGAAAATCCATCATCGTGTCCTCGTGCGGGTAGTCCGACGCGGGATCCACGACGATGTCGCCGTAGTATTCGAGATGAAAGCCGCGGTTGATGTGATCCCAGTGCTGATTGTCGACAAGCTTAGCGATATACTCCGCCGAAGCCTTGCGGTCGCCGAGATAAATCAGGCTGACGTAGATCGTCCGGAGGAGGCGTAAGGCGTCCGTCCCTTGATCATCACCGTCAGGCAGTTGCTCCAGCAGGCCGCGCAGCAGCCGGGTGGCATCGCCCTTGGCACCGGGGTCCGTCAACCGGCCGAGGAAATAGCTCACGTTGGTCCTCACGATGACTTCCTCGGAGGCTAGGAACTTCTTGCCGGCCTCCACGGCTTTGCGCTGGACCAGGGGCTTTTCCGTCAGGATACCCTTGGCATGCCGCGTAATCCGGTACGGGTAAACCCGTTTGAGGACCGCAAGGCTCTCTTTGTCGGCATTCGAGCTCAGCAGACAACTAATTAGGTGCCTCGCGATCAGATAGTCGCGCAAATCCACATTGAGATGAGCAAGCAGCCAGCCCGGATTTTCTCTCTGCTCGGCCGGTGACGGGTCGGCGTCTCCGTAGAGGTGTCCATAGGCCAGCACCGCCGCCTTTCGCAGGATCGGAGCGTACTGGGCGTCGGTCGTGTTGGGGGCAAGGATTTCGCGACAGTAGCGCTGGAGGAGGTCGAACAGGCTGTTGACACCGCGATAGGTTTCCCTCCGCAGCCGCATCAGAAGAGCCATCGTACGCAGGTTGACCTGCGAAAAATCGAAGCGGGCGAGATCCTCCTTGAAAGTGCTGTGGGCTCTGAGATCGTCCGCGAATCGCGTGGTGCGGAGGAACGCCTCTCCGAACTGGAGGACTTCCGCTTCGCTCCTCGGGTCGAGGCTATGCAGCTCCACGACCGGCGTCTCGTCCCATTCAAATCGTTGCGGATGATCGGATGTATCGATCCCTAGACAGATCCCCACGATCTTCTTGAGATTCCGATGTTTCAGCTGGAGGATCTCGTCCTCCAGGCTGCGACGAAACTCGAGAAGGTTGTCGAAGCCGTCAACTAGCAGGAGGAAACGAGTCTCTTTGGCATGGGCGAGAGTTGACTCGATTTCGGCCAGATCCTGCCGGCATCTGCGGAGTCTCTCCTCGTCGTCGAAGGAGTCGTACTCTCCCAGGTGTAGGAAGAAGGGGAAGACATCGCTCTGGTGCAGCAAGTACCGCGACAAGCATTTGAGGTAGAGCAGCGCGAGCAGAGTCGTCTTGCCGGTCCCGGCGTCACCCTGGATGCGCAGCAAATCATGGCCGAGCGCAAAATCGGCCAGCCCTTGGAAGAACGCATCTAGCTGCAAAGCCATCCCCTCGGCCGGCGCCAGGACCAGACTGAACAGCTCGGCATACCGGCTGAAGAAATCGGAAGGCGGTTCGGTTCCCTCCCACTGCTTGGGAAGGTAATTGCGGGCGAGCACGCGATGCTTGTCCTGGAGGCTCTGCAACGTCACTTCGACGGTTGCGGTGGGCGGGCTTGGTAGATCGGAACCTTTTCCTGTCCCGTCCCCCTCTTTCACTGTGACTGCCTTTTCCAGCTGCATACGAAGCTCGTCGAGCTTGCGGTTCAGTTCCAGTTCGTTTTTCACCAAGTCTAGCGGGATGTCCGTCGGACTGACGAACTCCGACTTCCGTTCGCTGATGATGCGGAGACTCACCTTATAATTCTCGATTTGTTTCTTGATCGTCTCGGCCGAATCGGACATCGTTCACCTTCCGCCCAGTCGGGCTTCTAGTTCTTCGATTTTAGTCTGGGTCTGCTGTTTGCTTTTGATTAGCTGGAGCGGTATGGCGCTGAAGTCCACGTATTCGCTCATTCGTTCCTCGATAAGGACGATGTTGTCGCGATAGTTCTTGAGCATGCGCCTCCAGGTTTCGGCCTGTGCGCTGTCGTGAATGGTCCCGGGAGTTGGCACACCCCCTTGCCAGGGGAGCTTCTTGGGCGTTGTTTCGCCGCCCGCGTACCAGGCGATCGCAAAGTTGTCCTCTAGATTACTCACCTTGATGATCGGATGCTGCTGATCGTTCGTCCTTGCCGGTACGAAGCGTCCCACGTACAACGCCAAATCCAGCACTCGCGCGTAACCATCCTGCTCGAACGAGCCATGGCCGGCGAGGGCCTCCACCACCGCCATGGTAAACTGACTGTAGGGATTTCCCGTCCACGACACCTCGTTTTTACGCGACGAGGCGATCACGACCCGGCCGCTGCTTCCGCCCAGCTCGCTGACTACGTCGACCGGCATCGGCGTTTGTTTGAACTCCTTGGCTTCCGCTTGTCCGCCGGCATGACAACAATCCAACAGGACGAGGAGCTTGCGGGCTCGGATCTGACGCAGCAGGTCGGTAAATTCCTTGCCGGAGATCGCAGTCTTACCGAGGTCCTTCCAGTCGAAGCCATAAGGGACCAGATGGAAGTCGGGCATTTCGGTACCATGCCCGGAGAAGTAGACGATCGACGTATCGTTTGGACCTACCGTTTGGGCCAGCTCCTGCAGCGCGGCCACGATGCCGTCCCGTCGTGCGCTTTCACCGGCCAGCAAGCGCACTTGGGCACGCGGGTAAGCACACCTTGTAGAATCGACTAAAATCTCATGGATGGCAGTTGCGTCAGCGATCGTGACCGGCAGGTCAGCCCCAACGCCAACGAGGACAGCATGGCCGTGGGAAAATGTCTCGGGCATGAACGGACCTCACATTGTCCGAAGATCGGCAGTAATTTCGTTTGTACGATCGTAGCGCAGGAGTGCCGAAGGTAGCAAGAACTTCGGCGCGTCATCTGCCACCCATCGGGATCGCCCCTGCCGGCATGAGTCGCGGCAGGCATCGCGGACCTCGTCGTCCATCTCAGAGTTCACGCGAATCTTCTCGACACTCGTTACGTTTTGCCGGGCGCCGTACTCCTTCTCGATGCGGTCGACAGTTCGGAAGTCGGAGAACCAGGCCCCGCTCCTGCATCTCCGAGGGCACCCAGGGAGTGGTCAAAGACCTTCGAGTCGACCGCGACCTCCAGGTAGGTCCGGGCGATCGAGGTGCAGGGTAGATGGCGGGGTTGTTTCCTACACTCGGCAGGAACCTATTCTGGCCCCGGCCCCGGAGCCGGCCGGGAAAACCCCGCAAGCCACGAAGCCGAAAGGCCGGAGCTTCCTCGCCCCCGAGCCGCCGCCCCGGCCGGCGAACCTCGCTCCCGGCGACTACGAAGCCGTGATGGAGCATTATGAGCGCGAGGTGATCGAAGCCTGTCTAGCCCAGGGCCACGGCCGCATCGCCGAGACCTGCCGCCTGCTCGGGATCTCCCGCAGCACGCTGCGCGAGAGGATGAGGCGCTACGGCCTGGGAGGAGCCGGCCTGCTCGGCGACGGTGCGCCGGAGGCCGGCGACTAGCCGCTCGCGCGACTCGCCACAACTTATAGCCGGCCACCAAAACTCATCGCCGGCTCTCCAAAACTTATAGCCGCCTCACCAAAGCTATAGCCGCTCGCCGAAACTCATAGCTGTCTTCTCTCGAGACATCGGCGGCCCGCCACAAGCTATCGGCACCTCTCCACAACCTATAGCCGGCTCGCCAAGCTCGATAGCCGACCGCCAAAACTCATCGCCGGCTCCCCACAACTCATCGCCGACTCTCCAAAACCCATAGCCGTCTCGCTAAAACCTATAGCCGTTCACCGAAACTCATGGCGTCTCCCCTCAAGTCATCGGCGGCTCACCCAAACCCATCGGCGCTCGCCAAAACTTATCGCTGGCTCTCCAATACGTATCGGCGTCTCTCCAATGTCTATCGGCGCTCCTCCAAAGCCCATTGGCGGCCCACGATGGCTTCTCGGACGCCGCCGAACACTTTCGGCATGTCTCCAAAGTCCATGGCCGCGGCCCCAAACCTCATGGTCGGGCGCCGATCGCTTCAGGATCGCGCCGATGACTTTCGGCGAGCCTCCGAAACCTTACGGCGTCTCTCCAATGCCTTGCGCCGGCTCCCTGAAACCCGTGGCCACGCGTCAATGGATTTCGCCGTCATGGCGGAGCCTTTCGCGGAGCCGGCAAACAAGCTGCCGGTCGCTCCAACGGCCATTGGGAAACTCTGAAGCTTTTGTCAGTCGGTCGAACGGGCTTTTCCGCGACGGCAATCCCTTTCGGCATCAGCCCGAAGGCCATGCCCGTCACGGCAAAGGAGATCGCGGCGAGTTGGAAAGGGGGAGGCTCAAACGCAAACGGCCGGCGCGAGCGCCGGCCGTTGCGAGGATCTGAGAAAGGAGATGTCTAGCCCTGCTTCTGACGGCTGGCGCCCCTCTGCTGGCTGCCACCCTTCTTCGTCTTCGCCGTGCCCTCTTTCTTGGCGGGCTTCTTGTCCCCCGCCGCCTTCTTGGGCTTGGCTTCCTTGGCCGGCTTCTCCTTCGCCGCCTTCTCCTTCTTCTCCTTGGCGACCTTCGGCTCCTTCTTGGCCTTGGTCTCCTTGGGCTCCTCGACCGGGGCCGCGGCGGCCTCCCGCTCGACCAGCTCGAGGATCGCCATCTCGGCACCGTCGCCTTGGCGCGGTCCCAGCTTGATGATCCTCAGGTAGCCGCCCGGACGCTCGGTGAACCGCGGCGCGATCTCGTCGAAGACCTTCTTGACCAGCTCGCGCTTGATCAGCCACTGCAAGGCCCAGCGCCGGTCATGGACCGTGCCGTACTTGCCGCGGGTGATCACCTTCTCCGCAATCGGCCGCAGCTCCTTGGCCTTCGGCAGAGTCGTGATGATCCGCTCGCTCTCCATCAGCGACTGGAGCTGGTTGCGGAACATGGCTGTACGGTGGCTGGTGGTCCGGCCCAGCTTCCTGCCCTTGACAGCGTGACGCATGATGTCCCTCCTGGAGTCACGGCCCTAGGCCGCGGCTCCGGCTCCCGGCACTTCCATGCCGAGCGAAAGCCCCAGCTTGTCCAGGACCTCCTGAACCTCCTCCAGCGACTTCTTGCCGAAGTTCTTCGTCTCCAGCATGTCCTTCTCGGTACGCCGGACGAGGTCACGGAGGGTGTGGATGTTGGCGTTCTTGAGCGAGTTGGCCGACCGGACCGACAGGTCGAGCTCGTCGATGTTCTTGGCCAGCAGGGCGTCGAGCCCGGCCAGCTCTTCGCGGCCCAGCTCGCTGCCGTCGTGCCGCAGGCTCTCCTCGGTCTGGATGAAGATGCCGAGGTGGTCCTTGAGCAGCATGGCCGCCAGCGAAACCGCCTCCTCGGGGCTGATGGTCCCGTTGGTCCACACCTCGAGGATCAGGCGCTCGTAATCGGTCGTCTGGCCGAGGCGTGCGGCCTCGACGCGGTAGTTGACGCGCCGGACCGGGCTGTGCGCCGAGTCCAGCGGGATCCAGCCGATGCCCATCGCTTCGTCGAAGTTACGGTCGGCGGCGACGTAGCCGCGCCCCTTCCGCAACTGCGCCTGCAGCTTGAGGTGGCCCTCCTCGTTGAGGGTGGCCACATGGACCTCCTGGTCGTGGATCTCGACCTGCGGATCCTCGGCCATCTGGCCGGCAGTGACGTTGCCCGGCCCCTGCACATCGATCGAGAGCACCTTGGCCTCGTCCGTGTGCAGACGGAACGGGATCTGTTTGAGGTTGAGGATGATGTCCGTCACATCCTCCTGCACGCCCGGGATCGAGGAGAACTCGTGGAGCACCCCCTCGATGTTGATCGCCGTAATGGCCGCCCCCTCGATGGAGGACAGCAAACAGCGCCGCAGGGCGTTGCCGATCGTCGTGGCAAAGCCACGCTCGAACGGCTGGGCGGTGAAGCGGCCGTAGGTGGCGGTCAGGGTGTCCTGATCGACCTCGAGGCGCTTCGGGCGCTGGAAACCTTTCCAAAGCATGGTGAAACTCCTTCCCTGGGTTGACCCCTGGGGTTATTTGGATCAGCGGCTGTAGAGCTCGACGATCAACTGCTCCTGGATGGGGAGCTTGATGTCCTCGCGTGACGGCAGGCGCAGCACCTTGCCGCTCACGTTCTCGGCATCGAGCTCCAGCCACTCCGGGACGCCCCGGCCCCGCGCGGTCTCGACGCTCGACCGGATCATCGGGTTCTTACGGCTACCCTCCTTGACTACGACCGACTCGCTCGCCTTGACCTGGTACGAGGGGATGCTGACCTTGCGGCCGTCGATCAGTACGTGGCCGTGGCGCACGAGCTGCCGCGCCTGGGCCCGCGAAGCCGCGAAGCCGAGGCTGTAGACGACGTTGTCGAGCCGCCGCTCCAGCATGACCAGGAGGTTCTCGCCGGTGATGCCCTTGCGGCGGTCGGCCTCCTCGAAATAGTTGCGGAACTGGCTCTCGAGCACGCCGTAGATGCGCTTGACCTTCTGCTTCTCGCGGAGCTGCAGGCCGTAGCCCAGCGTCCGGCGGCCGCGCCGCGTGCCGTGCTGGCCCGGCGGGAAGTTGCGCCGTTCGACCGCGCACTTCTCCTTGAAGCAGCGGTCACCCTTGAGAAACAGCTTCATCCGCTCCCGGCGGCAGAGCCGGCAGACGGGTCCCGAATATCTGGCCACTTGTATTCTCCTTGACCTTGACGTCCTCTCCCCGAGGCTACGGGGACTTCAACTTGGGAAGACGCCCGAGGAGCCCCCCGGCACACCCGGCAGGGCTCGGCGATCCCGGTGCTGCTGTTCTTAGACCCGGTGGCTAGACGCGGCGGCGCTTGCGCGGCCGGCAGCCATTGTGGGGAATGGGTGTCACGTCCTTGATCGACTTGACCTCCAGCCCCGAGGCCTGAAGCGCGCGGATCGCCGACTCGCGGCCCGCTCCCGGTCCGTTGACCAGGACGTCCACGGAGCGCATCTGCACGTCCTTGACGGTGGCGCCCGCGTTCTGCGCGGCGACCTGGGCCGCGAACGGCGTGCCCTTGCGCGATCCCTTGAACCCGATCCGGCCCGCCGACGACCAGGAGAGGAGGTTCCCCTCGGGATCGGTGAGCGAGACGATCGTGTTGTTGAAGGTGGCCTGGATGTGAGCCACCCCGTGGGGGACGTTGCGCTTCTCCTTGCGCTTGCCGCTCTTGCGGTCCTTCTTCTCGACTTTGGCCATCGTTGATCTCCTGGCTCCTGCTTACTTCTTGGTCGCCTTCTTCTTGCCGGCGACAGCGCCGCGGCGCGGGCCCTTGCGGGTCCGGGAGTTGGTCTGGGTCCGCTGGCCCCGGACCGGCAGCCCCTTGCGGTGGCGCACCCCCCGGTAGCTCCCGATTTCCATCAGGCGCTTGATGTTCTGGCTGACCTCCTTGCGCAGGTCGCCCTCCACACGGCCCTCGTCCGTGATGACCTTGCGGATCCGGCGAGCCTCGTCTTCCGTGAGGTCCTTCACCTTCGTGATGTCCGGCACCTCGGCCTTCGCCAGGATGTCGCGCGAACGCGAGCGTCCGATGCCATAGATGTACGTGAGCCCGATCCAAACCTGTTTGTTCTGGGGCAGGTCTACCCCTGAGATACGTGCCATGTCTTACCTACCCCTGACGCTGTTTGTGTTTCGGGTTCTCGCAAATGACCCGCACGACGCCCTTACGGCGGACGACTTTGCATTTCGGGCAGATCCGCTTCACCGATGAACGTACTTTCATGACCGACTTCCTTTCAGCCGCCTACTTGAGACGGTAGACGATCCGGCCCCGAGTGAGGTCATACGGAGACAGCTCCACCAGGACCCGGTCGCCCGGCAGGATGCGGATGAAATGCTTCCTCATCTTGCCGGAGATGTGTGTCAGGACCTGGTGCTTGTTATCCAGCTCCACACGGAACATCGCGTTGGGGAGCGGCTCGATCACCGTGGCCTCGACCTCGATCGCCTCTTCTTTTTTGGACAAACGCTCTTCTCTCCTGTCTCAGCTCAAACCCCGTATTAGGTCAAACCTAGGTCAAACCCAACACGCGGGCCCCCGACGAGGTCACGGCCACCGAAAACTCGAAGTGGGCCGACCGGGAACCGTCCACGGTCCGCGCCGTCCAGCCGTCCGCATCCATCCGGACGCCGGCCTTGCCTGCATTGACCATCGGCTCGATCGCCAGCACGAGCCCCGGGCGGAGCTTCGGCCCCTTGCCCGGCTTGCCGTAGTTGGGTACCTGCGGCTCCTCGTGCAGCGAGGTTCCGATCCCGTGCCCCGAAAACTCGCGCACCACCGAGAAGCCGTGCCTCTCGGCGTGCCGCTGGACCGCGTGTCCGATGTCCGACACGCGGCCCCCCGGACGGACCTGCTCGACAGCCAGACGAAGGGCCTCCTCAGTTACCTTGAGAAGCCGCTTTGCCTCGTCGTCGACCTCGCCCACCGCGAACGTGCGCGCCGCGTCGCCGTAGTACCCCTTGTACAGAACACCGCAATCAATCCCGACGATGTACCCCTCCTTGAGAGGAACGTCGTTGGGGATGCCGTGCACGATCACGTCGTTGACGGAGATGCACAGCGTCGCCGGGTAGCCTCGGTAGTTCAGGAAGGCCGGCACGCCGCCCGCGCCGCGGATCACCCGCTCGGCGAGGCGGTCCAGCTCGCGCGGCGTAACACCCGGAGCGATGATGGCGCCAACCTCGTCCAGAACCTTCAGGACGATCCGGTTGGCCTGGTCCATCAGCTCGATCTCGCCGGGGGTCTTCAGCACCATCAGCCGTTTACCCCGAGCGCGATCAACATCTGGGACGTCACCTTTTCGACCGGGAGATTGCCGTCGATCGGGTAGAGCAGACCGCGCTCTCTATAATAACCGATCAGGGGCTCCGTTTTTTCCCGATATACCCGAAGTCGTTCGCGAACTACATCTTCGCGGTCGTCTTCCCGCTTCCGCAGCACCGCCCGCCGCACCAGCTCCTCCTCGGGAACCTCCACGAGGAGGACCGCGTCGAGCTCCTGGCTGATTCCAGTCAGGATGCCCTCCAAGGTATGGGCCTGGGGGAGCGTCCGGGGGTAGCCGTCGAGCAGGAATCCCTGCCGGGCGTCCGTCTGGGCCAGCCGGTCCTTCACCACGTCGGCCATGGTCGCATCGTCGACCAGCGCGCCGGAGGCCATGATCCCCTGCACCTTGCCGCCGAGCTCGGTGCCCGACGAGACCGCCCGGCGCAGCATGTCGCCGGTCGAGATCGCCGGCACGCCGAGCTGGCCCGCGAGCAGCTCCGCCTGGGTCCCCTTGCCCGCGCCCGGTGGGCCGAGCAGGACGATCCGGGGACGTTTAGCCTCGCCGGCCACGGATGCGACCCTTCTTCATGAACCCCTCGTAGTTACGCATCACGAGCTGGCTTTCGACCTGCTGGATCGTGTCCATCGCGACGCCGACCACGATGAGGAGCGAGGTGCCGCCGAAGTAGAAGTTGATCCCGAGGCCCTCGGTGAACCACGCCGGGAAGTAGGGGGCGATCGTGCGCCCGATCCCCGGGAGGCCGGCCACGTTGAAGCCGGTCAGGAGGAACTCGGGAAGCACCGTCACCGCGGCCAGGTAGATCGCGCCGACCAGCGTGATCCGGGTCAGGATGCGGTCGATGTACTCCGAGGTCCGTTTGCCGGGACGGATGCCGGGGATGAACCCGCCGTACTTCCGCATGTTCTCCGCCAGGTCTGCCGGGTTGAAGATGATCGACACGTAGAAGTACGAGAAGAAGACGATCGTCACTACCTGCAGGAGGTAGTAGATCGGCTCACCCCAGCCCACTGCGCTGCCGACCCGCTGCAGCCACTCGGTCTCGCTGAACATCCCTGCGATCACCGATGGCAGGGTAACGACCGAGCTGGCGAAGATCACCGGGATCACGCCACCGGTGTTGACCCGCAACGGCAGGTAGGTGCTCTGGCCGCCGTAGACCTTCCGGCCCACGACCCGCTTCGCGTACTGCACGGGTATCCTGCGCTGCGCCCTCTCCATGTAGACGATGAAGGCGACGACCGCGACCATGAACAGCAGCAGGACCAGGATCGTGAGGAACGCGATGTTCCCCTGCCGCATGGCGTCGACCGTCGTGCCAATGGCCGGGATCAGGCCCACCACGATGCCCGCGAAGATGATCAGCGAGATGCCGTTGCCGATGCCGCGTTCACTGATCTGCTCGCCCAGCCACATGACGAAGGCCGTGCCGGTGGTCAGCGTGATCACGGTCACGGCGCGGAAGCCCCAGCCCGGATCCGGCACCAGCGCGGCGCCGCCCGGCGTGCGCTGGGCCTCCAGGAACAGGGCGATGCCCGTGCCCTGTATGATCGAGATCAGCACCGCGCCGTAGCGCGTGTACTGCGTGATCTTCCGCCGTCCCAGCTCGCCTTCCTTGGACAGCTTCTCCAGGTAGGGCCACACCACCGTCAAGAGCTGCAAGATGATCGACGCGGTGATGTAGGGCATGATGCCCAGCGCGAACACCGCGATCTTTTCCAGGCTGCCACCGGTGAAGGTGTTGACGAAGCCGAGGAAGCTCCCCTGCGCCTGCTTCATGAACTCGATCAGAGCCTGCGGGTCGACGCCCGGAGTCGGGATTTGACATCCGATCCGGTAGATCGCCAGCAGCCCGAACGTGAACAGGACGCGCTTGCGGAGGTCGGGGATCGCGAAGATGTTGCGGAAGCTTTCGATCACGCCTGCAGCTCCTCACAGCTCCCGCCCGCCGCCTCGATCTTGGCACGGGCGGATTTGCTGAACTTGTTCGCCGTCACCTTGAGCGCCTTGCCGATCTCGCCGTCGCCAAGCACCTTGACGCGCTTGCCGGAGCGGACGATGCCGCGCTCGGCCAGGATCTCGGGGGTTACGTCCCCATCCAGCTCGGCGAGCTGCGACAGGTTCACCACCGCGTACTCGGCCTTGAAGATGTTGGTGAACCCGCGCTTCGGAACCCGGCGGATGAGCGGCATCTGGCCGCCCTCGAAACCGAGCCGCTGCGCGTAGCCGGAGCGCGACTTCTGCCCCTTCTCGCCCTTGCCCGCGGTCTTACCGAGGCCCGAGCCGGGACCGCGCCCGACCCGCTTCTTGGAGTGCTTGCTCCCCTTGGCCGGGGACAGCTCGTGCAGTTTCATGATTGTTCCTCGTGAACTTCAAGCAGGTACCGGACCTTGTTCACCATGCCGCGGACGGCAGGGGTGTCCTCCCGCACGACCTCGTGACGGATCCGGCGCAGGCCGAGGCCGCGGAGCACCTCGCGGTGCCCGCTCTTCGTGCCGATGCTGCTGCGCACCTGGCGGATCCGGATTTTCTTGCCTTCCTGGTTGTCAGCCATCTCTTAGCTCCTCAGGCGCCCGCTTCGACCGGCTCAGCGCTCGGTTCGGCCGGGCTGGCCGGGGCTGCCGGCGGTACTGCCGGAGTGGCCGCAACCGGGGCAGCCGCCGGGGTCCGGACGGTTATTCCGCGCAGGCGCAGGGCATCCTCGGCCTGACGCAGGCTGAGCAGCGCGTGGAAGGTCGCCTTGACCACGTTGTGGGGGTTGGTCGAGCCCAGGGACTTGGTCAGGATGTCCTGGATGCCAGCGGTCTCGATGACCGCCCGCACCGGGCCACCCGCGATCACGCCCGTGCCCGCCGACGCCGGCTTCATCAGCACCCGTCCGGCGCCGAAGACACCCAGCACCTCGTGCGGGATCGTGCTGCCCTTGAGCGGCACCTGGATCATGTTCCGCTTGGCGATCTCGATGCCCTTGCGGATCGCCGAGGGCACCTCCTTCGCCTTGCCGGCGCCATAGCCGACGCGGCCGTTCCCGTCCCCGATCACCACCAGGGCAGAGAACGAGAAGTTCTTGCCACCCTTGACCACCTTGGTCACGCGGTTGATATGGACGACCTGCTCAAAAAACTCGCTCTCGCGCTCAAAGTCCCTGGCCAAGATCTTCTCCTTCACAAACCTAGAACTGCAGACCCTTTTCGCGGGCGGCTTCGGCAAGAACCTTGACATTGCCGTGGTAGATGTAGCCGCCGCGGTCGAAGACGACCTTCTCGATCCCCTTCTCCCGGGCGCGCTCGGCGACCACTTCGCCGACCACCTTCGCCGCGTCCTTGTTGCTCCCCGCGCCGGTGAGCCGCTGCCGGATGTCCGCATCGGCGGAGCTCGCCTGGGCGAGAGTGTGGCCGAGGACGTCGTCGATCACCTGAGCGTAGATGTACTTCACGCTCTTGTAGATCGACAGGCGCGGCCTCTCGGCCGTCCCCTTGACCCGCACACGCACCCGCTGATGGGCGCGCTGGCGGCGCTCCCGCTTCCTCTGAACCATTTTTGTCACGTGCTCGGTCATGGCCGATTCCTCACTTGCCTCCGGCCTTGCCAACCTTGCGGCGCAGGACCTCGTTCGTGTACTTGATGCCCTTGCCCTTGTAAGGGTCGGGCCGGCGGAGGCCCCGGATCTCGGCCGCGACCTGGCCAACCTTCTGGCGGTCGGCGCCGGTCACGGTCACGCGGTTCGCCTTGGCCTCGATCTCGATCTTGATCCCCTCGGGGATGTCATAGATCACCGGGTGCGAGTAGCCGAGGGCGAACTGCACCTGGGGGCCCTTGACCTCGGCGCGGTACCCCACGCCGACGATATCGAGCTGCTTCGTGAAGCCGGAGGACACGCCCAGCACCGCGTTCGCGACCAGGGCCCGCAGCAGGCCATGCTTGGCGCGCTCCGGACCGGTCTCGCCGGTACGCTCGATCGTGACCACTCCGTCCTCGATCTTGACCGGGTAGCCTTCGAACAGCGGCTGCGCCACCTTGCCCCGCGGGCCTTCGGCGACGAGCGTCCCGTCCTGGATCTCGACCTTGGTCCCACTCGGGACCGGGATGGGCATTCTTCCAATGCGCGACATCTTCGATATCTCCTACAAGCGTCCTACCAGAGCTCGCAAAGGATCTCGCCGCCGACCTTGCGCTCGCGCGCCTGGATGTCGGTCAACAGACCCTGCGACGTCGAGACGATCCCCACGCCGAGGCCGTTGCGCACCGGCTGGATCTCGCCGGCACGGCGGTAAACCCGGCGGCCCGGCTTGCTGATCCGCGTCACGCTGTTGATCGCGGGCTCGCCCTGCGCGCTGTAGCGCAGGAAGATGCGCACCGAATTCGTCGGGCCTTCGACTTCGATCTCCCGGTAGTTGCGGATGAAGCCCTCCTCCTTGAGGAGACGGCAGACCTCCAGCTTGAGCCGGGAGACCGGCACGTCGAGCCGGTCGTGCTTCGCCAGATGGGCGTTGCGGATCCGCGTCAGCAGATCCGAGATGGGATCAGTCATGCTCATTGCATTTCTTCCTTTTACCAGCTCGCCTTGATCACGCCGGGCAGATAGCCCTGCAGCGCGAGGTCCCGCAGGTGGATGCGGCAGAGCCCGAACTTGCGATAGACGCTGCGCGGGCGGCCGCAGACCCGGCACCGGTTGCGGTGGCGGACCTCAAATTTCAACTTCTTCTTTTCCTTCGCGATCTTTGCCGTCGTCGCCACAGTCAATCTCCTAGCGCTGGAACGGCATGCCGAGCTCGCGCAGCAGGAACAGTGCGCGCTCGTCGTTGCCGGCCGTCGTCACGATCGTGATGTTCATTCCCTTTGCCTTCTCGACCTTGTTGTAGTCGATCTCCGGGAAGATCAACTGGTCGCGGACGCCCAGGGTGTAGTTGCCGCGGCCATCGAAGCTCTTCGTCGAAATGCCGCGGAAGTCGCGCACCCGGGGGAGCGCAACCGAGATCAGCCTGTCGAGGAACTCCCACATGCGGGTGCCGCGCAGCGTGACCCGGGCGCCGATCGGCATGCCCTGCCGCAGCTTGAAGGCCGCGATGGACTTCTGAGCACGGGTGATCGTCGGCCGCTGGCCCGCGAGCGACGCCAGCTCCTCGGCGGCGTCGTCCAGGATCTTGATGTTCTGGATCGCCTCGCCCACTCCCATGTTGAGGGAGATCTTCTCGATCCTGGGCACGGCCATCACGTTCTCGATGCCGAACTCCTTCTGGATCCGGGCCACGATCTCGTCCTTGTACCGCTGCTTGAGCCGCGGCACGTAGCCTTCAGGGAGAGGAGCGGACGGGCCGGTCGCCGCCGCGGCGGCCTTGCCCTTGCTCTTCTTGACCTTGCCTTCGTCTTTCTTCGCCGTATCTTTCGCCATGTCGGTAAACCTCAAACGTCTAGAAGTTGGCGCTGCAGTTCTTGCAGACGCGAACGCCGCGCCCGTCCTCGAGACGCTTACGGCCGAGCCGGGACGGCTTGCCGCACTCCGGGCAGATCACCATCAGGTTCGAGACCTGGATCGGTGCCTCGCGCTCCAGGATGCCGCCCTGGATCCCCTTGTTGGGGTTCGGACGCGTGTGGCGCTTGATCATGTTGACGCGCTCCACGATCGCCTTGCCCTTTTCGGCGAGCACCCGCAGCACCCGTCCGCGGGCGCCACGGTCCTTGCCCGTCGTGACGAGGACCTGATCATTCTTTTTCACATTCAGCTTTGACATCTCAGATGACCTCCGGCGCCAGGGAGATGATCTTCATGAATCTCCGCTCGCGCAGCTCGCGGGCAACCGGACCGAACACGCGGGTGCCGATGGGCTCGCCGGCGTCGTTGATCAGGACCGCGGAGTTGGTATCGAAGCGGATGTAGCTCCCGTCCTTGCGCCGCTGTTCCTTGGCAGTGCGCACGATCACCGCCTTGACTACCTGCCCCTTCTTCACCGTGCCGTCCGGAGAAGCTTCCTTCACCGAAGCGGTGATCGTGTCGCCCAGCCGGCCGTACTGGCCCGCCGACCCGCCGCGCAAGTGGATGCAGGCGATCTTCTTCGCGCCGGTGTTGTCGGCCACGTCGAGTATGGTTCCCATCTGGATCATCGTCTTGTATCCCTTACCGGCGCCTTACTGGGCCCGCTCGACGATCTGGCGGATGCGCCAGCGTTTCAACTTGGAAAGAGGCCGGCTCGAGACGATCTCCACGAGATCGCCGACCTTGGCCTGGTTCTCTTCGTCGTGCGCGTGGAAACGGGTGGTCCGCTTCATCGCCCGATGGTAGAGCCGGTGCGTGGCGGTGCTCTCCACCGCCACGACAACGGTCTTGTTCATCTTGTCGCTCACAACCCGGCCGACCTTGACCTGCCGAGGCGTCTGTCCGGTTTCCGGCTGGGCCTGCTCCTGAGTGCTCTCTTCCGCCATGTCTGTAGCTCCCAACCTTATCCGCGCTTCTCGCGCAGGACCGTCATAACGCGCGCCAGGTCGCGGCGCACTTCACGGATCCGGGCCGGCTTCTCGAGCTGCCCCGTGACCTTCTGCAGGCGCAGGGCGAAGAGCTGGTCCGCCAGCTCCTTCTCCTTGTCCCGCAGCTCTTCGACCGTCTGATCGCGAATTTCGCCAACCTTCATCGTCTCACCTCAGCTCCTCGTGACGGGTGACGAACCGCGTCTTGATCCCCAGCTTGTGGGAAGCCAGCCGCATCGCCTCTTCCGCGATGTCCGCCGGGACGCCCTCCAGTTCATAGAGGATGCGCGCCGGCCGTACCACCGCGACCCACTCCTCTGGGGGGCCTTTGCCCTTGCCCATGCGGGTCTCGAGAGGCTTCTTGGTGATCGGCTTGTCCGGGAACACCCGGATCCAAACCTTGCCGCCGCGCTTGACGTGGCGGTTGATCGCGACACGGGCGGCCTCGATCTGCCGCGCCGTCACCCAGCCCGGCTCCAGCGCCTGCAGGCCGAAATCCCCGAAGGCAATGTAGTTGCCGCCCTTGGACATCCCCTTGCGCCGGCCGCGCTGCTGCTTTCTGAATTTGACTTTCTTGGGCATCAACATGGTTCATCAACCTCTTCTAAGCCGAAGCCCGCCGGCTCTTCTCTTTCAACAGATCACCCTTGTAGACCCAGACCTTGCAGCCGATCACGCCGTAGGTCGTGCGCGACTCGGCCAGGCCGTAGTCGATGTCCGCCTTGAGCGTGTGGAGCGGCAGCCGCCCCTCCTGGTACCACTCGGAGCGCGCGATCTCGGCGCCGCCCAGGCGGCCGGAGACCATGATCTTGACCCCCTTGGCGCCGAACCGGAAGGCCGATTCCATGGCCTTCTTCATGGCACGGCGGAAGGAGACGCGCCGCTCGAGCTGTCCGGCGATCGACTGCGCCACGAGCTGGGCGTCGAGCTCCGGCCGCTGGATCTCCTGGATGTTGATGTGGACCTCGCGGCCCATCTGCTTCTGCAGCTCGTCGCGCAGCTTGTCCACCTCGGCGCCGCGGCGGCCGATGATGATACCCGGCCGCGAGGTGTAGATCGTCACCCGCAGCTTGTCCGCCGCGCGCTCGATGTCCACCTCGGAGACGCCAGCGTGCGACAGCCGCGTCTTGAGCAGGCGGCGAAGCCTCAGATCCTCGTGCAGGGTGTCGGCGTACTTCTGATCGCCGTACCAGCGCGAGTGCCAGGTCTTGTTGTAGACGAGCCGAAACCCGTAGGGGTGCGTTTTCTGACCCACCGTTCGATCCTCTTTCTTACGCCTTGCCCTCACCCTTGCGGGTGTCGAGCTTGATCGTGATGTGGCTCTGCCGCTTGAGGACGCGGAACGCGCGCCCCATCGGCGCCGGCCGAATCCGTTTGAACATCGGCCCGCCGTCCACGAAGATTTCCTTGACGTAGAGCCGGTCGACGTCGACATGGTCGTCCCGGTTCTCCGCGTTGGCGATCGCCGACTTCAGGCACTTCTGAACGTGCTGGGCCGCCGCCTTGTTCGTCACGTCCAGGATGTGAACCGCGTCCTGAGCGTTCTTGCCGCGGATCAGGTTGGCGACCAGGCGGACCTTCTGCGCCGAGCCCCGGAGGTAGCGAAGCCGTGCTGTGACTTCCATCGTTCGTTCCCCTCTTCTCGCTGGTCCCATCTCCCGGTACTACCGGGGACGGGCGCCCTTCTCGGCCTTCTTGCCGGCATGGCTACGGAAGGTCCGGGTCTGCGCGAACTCGCCGAGCTTGTGGCCGACCATGTTCTCGCTGACGTAGACCGGAATGAACTTCTGACCGTTGTGCACCGCGATGGTATGCCCGACCATCTCGGGGACGACCGTCGAGCGCCGGGACCAGGTCTTGATCACCCGCTTCTCGCCTCGGTCGTTCATCCCCTCCAGCTTGCGGAGGAGGGGATCGTCGATGAAGTAGCCCTTCTTGAGCGAACGCGCCATGGTATCTCCTGATCCCTACTTCTTGTTCCGCCGGCGGACGATCATCTTGTCCGTGCGCTTGTTGTTCCGAGTCTTGTAGCCCTTGGTCGGCAAGCCCCACGGCGTCGTGGGATGCCGGCCGCCGGAGGTCTTACCCTCGCCGCCGCCCATCGGGTGGTCCACCGGGTTCATCGACACGCCGCGGTTGTGCGGCTTGTACCCGAGCCAGCGGTTGCGGCCCGCCTTGCCGATGGACACGTTCTCGTGCTCCAGGTTGCCCACCTGGCCGACCGTGGCATAGCACTCTACGTGCACCCGCCGCACCTCGCCCGAGGGGAGCTTGACCTGCGCCCACTCGCCATCGCGCGCCATGAGCTGCGCGCCGGCGCCGGCACTGCGGACCATCTGGCCGCCCTTGCCGATCTTGAGCTCGATGTTGTGCACCACCGTGCCCAGGGGGATGCGGCGCAGCGGCATGGCGTTGCCCAGGTTGACCTCGACGGTCGGGCCCGACACCACCTCGGCGCCCATCTTCAGGCCGTTCGGCCAGAGGATGTAGCGCTTCTCACCGTCGGCATAGTTGAGCAGTGCGATGCGCGCCGAACGGTTCGGGTCGTACTCGATGCTCGCGACCTTCGCGGGGACGCCGTGCTTGTCCCGCTTGAAGTCGATGACGCGGTACCGGCGCTTGTGACCGCCGCCGCGCCACCAGGAAGTGAGCTGGCCCTGGTTGTTGCGCCCGCCCGTCTTCGACTTGCCCTTGGTCAGCGCCTTGTGCGGCCGGTCCTTCGTGATCTCATCGAACGTCAGATACGTCTGGAACCGGCTCGAGGAGTTTACTGGGTTTCTTTGCTTGACTGGCATCTTACATCCCCTCGAAGAACTCGATCTGCTTCTCGCCCGCGGCGAGCCGCACGTAAGCCTTCTTCCAGTCCGGCCGGCGGCCGACGTGGCGGCCCTGGCGGCGCACCTTGCCGTGCACCCGGGCGATCCGCACTTCGCTCACCTTGACCTTGAACCGGTCCTCGACCGCCTTCTTGACGTCGATCTTGTTCGCGTCGCGGTGGACCTCGAAGGCCACGATGTTCATGTCCTCGCGCTGGTCCGTCGACTTCTCGGTGATCAACGGGCGCCGGATGACTTCCTGGATCCTCATTTCGCGAGCACCTCCACCAGACGGTTGAGAGCGCCCTCGCTCAGCACCAGGAACGACCGGTCCACCACGTCATAGACGTTGACAGCCAGGGCATCAACCGTTTTGAGCGCCGAAACATTCCGCGAAGCCCTCGCCAGGTTCTCGTTCTCGCGGCTGTCCACCAGGAGCGCCTTGCCCTCGATACCCAGGCCGGTCAGCTGCCGGACCAGCTCGCGCGTCCGGTGATCGGACAGGTCGAAGCTCTCCAGCACCAGGATCCGCTCCTCGGCGGCTTTCCGCGAAAGGGCAGACTTGAGGGCGTTCTTCTTCTCCCTCACCGAAAGGTGCTTCTCGTGGCCGTGCGGGACCGGGCCGTGCACGATGCCGCCGTGGCGCCACTTGGGGTTGCGGATGTCGCCCACGCGGGCGCGCCCCGTCCCCTTCTGCCGCCAGAGCTTCTTGCCGGAGCCCGAAACCTCGGCGCGGGTCTTCACCTTGTGCGTGCCCGAGCGCCGGCCCGAAAGGTAGGCCTGCACGACCTCGTGGATCAGGTGCTCTTTGTACGGGTAGCCGAACACCGCGTCCGGTACCTCGATCTCGCGCACCTGCTTGTTGTCCAGATTCTTGACTGCAATCTTCATAGTTGATCCCCAAAGCGCTCCCGCGCTAGCCTCGCTTGGCCCGGCGGATCTGCAGGAAGCCGCTCTTCGGACCCGGCACCGCGCCCCGCACATAGATCAGGTTCTGCTCGGCATCCACCTTGACGACCTGAAGGTTCTTGACCGTCACGCGATCGCCGCCCATGCGGCCGGTGCCGCGCATGCCGGGCATCACTCGCGACGGATACGCGGACTGACCGATCGAGCCCGGCGCACGGTGGAACATGGAGCCGTGGCTGCCCGCTCCACCGCGGAAGCCATGACGCTTCATGACACCCTGGAAGCCCTTGCCCTTGCTCGTGCCGATCACGTCCACCCACTCTTTTTCGGCAAAGATCGAGACGTCGATCGAATCGCCCGGGTTGGCGTCCTCGCCGGCGTCGAGCCGGAGCTCCACCACCCGGCGGACGGGCGCCACGCCGGCCTTTTTGAAGTGGCCCTCGCGCGGACGGCCGACCTTCTTCGCCGGCTTGTCCTCGACGAGCCCGATCTGGACCGCGTCATAGCCGTCGGCCTCGACCGTCTTCCTTTGCACCACCAGGCAGGGTCCTGCCTGGATCACCGTGACCGGAACGGCCGTCCCGTCGTCGGCGTAGATCTGGGTCATGCCCAGCTTCTTGCCCAGAATGCCTTCCATCGCTTATCTCCTCGGCTTCTCGGAAGGTCTACTTACCGAATGCCTTGATCTCGACGTCCACACCGGCAGGCAGCTCGAGCTTCATCAGCGCGTCCACCGTCTGGCTGGTGGGTTCGAAGATGTCGAGCAGCCGCTTGTGCGTACGGATCTCAAACTGCTCCCGCGACTTCTTGTCGACGTGCGGCGAGCGGTTGACGGTGTACCGGGCAATGTGCGTGGGCAGGGGGATCGGCCCCACGACCCGCGCTCCGGTGCGCCGAGCGGTGTCCACGATCTCGTGCGTCGACGTGTCCAGGATGCGGTAGTCGAACGCCTTCAGGCGGATGCGAATCTTCTCGTTGACCATGATTTCCTCAAGCAGATCGGGCCAGGCCCGTTACTTCACGATCTCCGTAACGGTGCCGGCGCCGACCGTGCGGCCACCCTCGCGGATCGCGAACCGCACACCCTTTTCCATGGCGATCGGAGCGATCAGCTCCACTTCCAGGTTCACGTTGTCGCCAGGCATCACCATCTCCGTCCCTTCCGGGAGAGTCGCCACCCCCGTCACATCCGTCGTGCGGAAGTAGAACTGCGGACGGTAGCCGTTGAAGAACGGCGTGTGACGGCCGCCCTCCTCCTTGTTCAAGACGTAGACCTCGCCCTTGAACTTCGTGTGCGGTGTGATCGAGCCCGGCTTCGCAAGCACCTGCCCGCGCTCCACGTCATCCTTCTTGGTGCCGCGCAGAAGGACGCCGATGTTGTCGCCAGCCTCGCCGCGGTCGAGCAGCTTCTTGAACATCTCGACGCCCGTGACGATCGTCTTGGCCGTCGGACGGATGCCGATGATCTCCACCTCGTCACCGATCTTGACGATCCCGCGCTCGATACGGCCGGTCACCACCGTGCCGCGGCCAGAGATCGAGAAGATGTCCTCGATCGGCATCAGGAAGTCCTTGTCGATCGCGCGCTCCGGCAGCGGGATGTAGCTGTCCACCGCGTCGATCAGCTCGATGATCTTCTTGCCCCACTCGCTGTTCGCGTCGCCGCTCTCCAGCGCGCGCAGGGCCGAGCCCCGGATGATCGGAATGTCATCGCCCGGGAAGTCATAGGACGACAGCAGCTCGCGGAGCTCCAGCTCGACCAGGTCGAGCAGCTCCTCGTCGTCCACCATGTCGCACTTGTTCATGAACACGACCATCGAGGGCACGCCCACCTGGCGGGCGAGCAGGATGTGCTCGCGCGTCTGCGGCATCGGGCCGTCGGCAGCCGACACCACCAGGATCGCGCCGTCCATCTGCGCGGCGCCGGTGATCATGTTCTTCACGTAGTCGGCGTGGCCGGGGCAGTCAACGTGCGCGTAGTGGCGCTTTTCGCTCTGGTACTCCACGTGAGCGGTCGCGATGGTGATGCCGCGCTCGCGCTCCTCGGGAGCCTTGTCGATCTGGTCGAACGCGATGAAGTTGGCCAGCCCCTTGGACGCCAGGACCCGGGTGATCGCCGCCGTCAGCGTCGTCTTGCCATGATCCACGTGGCCGATGGTGCCGACGTTCACGTGCGGCTTGGACCGATTGAATTTTTCCTTACCCATGATCTCTCCTCGCGGTATCTCTCTTAGAAATCATCAACCAGCGGTTGTTCGCCTAGCCGGCGGCCTTGGCAACGATCTCTTCGCTTACGCTCTTGGGGGCCTGTTCGTAGGCCGCGAATTGCATGGTGTAGTTGGCGCGACCCTGCGACATGGAGCGCAGGTCGGTCGCGTAGCCGAACATCTCCGACAGCGGGACCCGGGCGCTGATCACCTGGGCGTTGCCGCGCGCCTCCATACTCTGGATGCGGCCGCGGCGCGAGGTGATGTCGCCAACGATGGCGCCCATGTACTCCTCGGGGGTGACGGCCTCGACCGCCATGATCGGCTCCATGATCACGGGGCGGGCCCGCTTGCACGCGTCCTGGAACGCCATGGAACCGGCGATCTTGAACGCGATTTCCGAGGAATCGACCTCGTGGTACGAGCCCTCGTAAAGATCCACTTCGACGCCGGTCACCGGGAAGCCCGCGAGCGGGCCGGTCTCCAGCGCCTCCTTGATCCCCTGCTCGATCGGCTTGATGTATTCCTTGGGGATCGAACCGCCGACGATCTTGTTGTTGAAGATGAAATCGCCCTCGGTGGTCGGACGCAGGCGGATCTTGGCATGGCCGAACTGGCCACGGCCGCCGGTCTGCCGGATGTACCGGCCTTCGCCCTCGGCTTCGGCGGTCAGCGTCTCCTTGTAGGCCACCTGCGGCTTGCCCACGTTCGCGCCCACCTTGAACTCGCGCACCAGGCGGTCTACGATGATCTCCAAGTGGAGCTCGCCCATGCCCGAGATCAGCGTCTGACCGGTATCAGGCTCGGTGTAGACGCGGAAGGTGGGGTCCTCCTGCATCAGCTTGGCCAAGGCCATGCCGAGCTTCTCCTGGTCGGACTTGGTCTTGGGCTCGATGGAGACCGCGATCACCGGCTCGGGGAACTGCATCGCCTCCAGCGTCACGGGGTTCTTGGGATCGCAGATCGTCTCCCCGGTGGTGACGTTCTTGAGGCCCACGGCGGCGGCGATGTCGCCGGCCCACACCTCGTTGATCTCTTCGCGCTTGTTGGCGTGCATCTTGAGCAGGCGGCCGATGCGCTCGGTGGTGCCCTTCTTGGCATTGAGCACCGACATGCCCGACTCGATGTGGCCAGAGTAGACGCGGAAGAACGCGAGCTGTCCGACGAACGGATCACTCATGATCTTGAACACCAGGCCGGCGAAAGGCTCGTCGTCGTTCGAGCTGCGGATGACCGGCTGCTCGTTGTGAGGATCGAGGCCCTCGATCGGCGGGATGTCCAGAGGCGAAGGGAGATAGGCGACGACCGCGTCGAGAAGCGGCTGCACGCCCTTGTTCTTGAACGCGCTGCCGCAGATCACCGGCTGCACCACCCCGGCCACCGTGGCGCGGCGCAGGGCAGCGCGCAGCTCGTCGTTGGTGACCTCCTCGCCCGAGAGGTACTTCTCGAGGAGCTGGTCGTCGGTCTCCGAGATCGTCTCGACCATCTGCTCGCGCATCTTGTGGGCGCGGTCAAGGTAGTCCTCGGGGATGTCCACGAGCTGGTAGTCGGCGCCCATCGCCTCGTCCTTGTAGGCGATCCCGCGCATCTCGATCAGGTCGATGATGCCGCGGAAGTTCTCTTCCTTGCCCCAGGGGAGCTGGATGACAACGGGGTTGGCGGCGAGACGGGTGCGCATCATGGAGACAGTGCGGTCGAAGTCGGCGCCGATGCGGTCCATCTTGTTGATGAACGCGATGCGCGGCACGCGGTAGCGGTCGGCTTGGCGCCAGACCGTCTCCGACTGCGGCTCGACGCCGGCGACCGAATCGAACACGGCGACGGCGCCGTCGAGGACACGCAGCGAGCGCTCCACCTCGGCGGTGAAATCCACGTGACCGGGCGTATCGATGATGTTGATCCGGATGCCCTTCCAGAAGCAGGTCGTGGCAGCGGAAGTGATGGTGATTCCGCGCTCCTGCTCCTGAACCATCCAGTCCATCGTCGCGGTGCCTTCGTGCACCTCACCGATCTTGTAGTTCACCCCCGTGTAAAAGAGGATGCGCTCGGTAGTCGTCGTCTTACCGGCATCGATGTGAGCCATGATGCCGATATTGCGTGTGTCCTTCAGGGGACTCTGCCGTGCCATGATGCTTTACCGTCTTCCCGTCTCTTACCAGCGATAGTGAGCGAAGGCCTTGTTGGCCTCGGCCATGCGGTGAGTGTCTTCCTTCTTCTTGATGGCGGCGCCGCGGTTCTCGGCAGCGTCCATGAGCTCGCCGGCAAGGCGGGCGCGCATCGTCTTCTCGCCGCGGGACTGCGCGGTGGTGATGAGCCAGCGCATGGACAGGGCGAGCTTGCGGCTGGGGCGGACCTCCACCGGCACCTGGTACGTCGAGCCGCCGACCCGGCGGGACTTGACCTCGACCGCGGGCTTGACGTTCTCGACGGCCTTCTTGAAGACCTTCATCGGGTCGTCGCTGGTGCGCTGGCGGATGGCCTCGAGGGCATCGTAGAGGATGCGCTCGGCCACCGACTTCTTGCCGTCCTTCATGATGACGTTCACGAACTTCGTCACCAGTTGGGAGTTGTAGAGCGGGTCCGGCAGAACCTCGCGTTTCGGGACTTCTCTGCGCCTGGGCATTTCTCTTCAGGCCTCCGTCAAGACTTCGGGCGCTTGGCGCCGTACTTGGAACGTCCCTGTCGCCGGGCTTGTACGCCGACGGCATCCAGGGTGCCGCGAATCACGTGGTAGCGGACGCCCGGCAGATCCTTCACACGTCCCCCGCGGATGAGGACGATCGAGTGCTCCTGCAGGTTGTGGCCGACTCCGGGGATGTAGGTCGTCACTTCGATTCCGTTGGTAAGACGGACGCGGGCGACCTTGCGCAGCGCGGAGTTGGGCTTCTTGGGCGTCTGGGTGTAGACGCGGACGCAGACCCCACGCTTCTGCGGCGAAGCCTGCAGAGCTGGGCTCTTGGTCTTGGTGACCACGCGCTCGCGTCCCTTGCGGACCAGTTGGTGAATCGTCGGCATACCTTCCAGATCTCCTCGATCCGTTGTCCAGTGACTGACACGAAGTGCCACCGCCCCCATCACATGATGGGTTTGACGGCCAAGCTCGCCTCCAGCGCCAGCGAATACTCGCTGGCTTGGCGGCCCCGAACGATGGTTCAGGGTTCGATGTGGCCTTCTCTGGCTAGAAGACAAACCGCCCCGGTCCCTGGCGGGACCCTCGGCGGAGCGCGAAACCCGCAGATACTAACTGACGAGCTCGCGCGGAGTCAACCCTTCCCGCGACGAGCTATAAGCCTGTTCCCCTACTCAGGGGCCAGCGGGAGGCAGAGTATAGGGGAACGGAGGTCTCCGCGCAAGTGGCGAAGGTTTGCCTCGTCATCCCCGTGAGATGGGCACAACCGAGAGGGGGTGGCGTGTATTCCCTGAGGCCCTCACCCCCCGGCCCCCTCTCCCGGTCCACCCAAGCACACCCTCCCCGGGAGAGGGGGAGACTTGCTTTGGTTTGCTGTTGCTGTTGGGCAGGGCGGGGGCGCCCCTCTACCGGGGCGGGCGTGCTCGGGGGACCGGGAGAGGGGTCGGGGGTGAGGGCTCCGGCCTCAAGGCCACAGCCACAGGATCAGCCCCCCGCCCACCATCGCCGCCCCGAACAGCATCGCGATCCGGCCCAGGAGAGCCCGCGATCCCAAGGCCGCCACGATCCCTGCCTTGAAACCCAGGTTCGACATCGACGCCAGCAGGATTGCCCGCCACCC
Source organism: uncultured Holophagales bacterium (assembly GCA_963741305.1). Classification (GTDB taxonomy): domain Bacteria; phylum Acidobacteriota; class Thermoanaerobaculia; order Multivoradales; family UBA5704; genus DATMER01. The sequence goes on from CAVUHL010000003.1 coordinate 4,376,485, forward strand.
CGTGTCCGGATCGAGCCGGGACGACTGGACGAGCCGTGAGGTGGACAGAGTAATGGCGTCCACGTCGGTCAGTCCGGAGATTGCGGCCACTATATAAAGGCCAGCGGTACCGAAGCGGTCGCGGGCGAAGGCCACGGCCAGGAGGACGGCGGCATACAGGGCGCCGAAGATCAGGGCTGCCTTGAGCTCGGCCGGGTTCCCAGGCTCCGGCAGCTCGTCGTCGCCATCGCGTCCCAGCAGCCAGGCCGCGCCCGACACCACGGCGCAGACGCCGAGCATGGCGGCCAGCGGAGGTGCGAGGTCGAGCAGCCGTCCCCTGGCCACGGCGGTGATCTCTACAAGGACCCTTCCGTAGACCACCGTCGAGGCGAGCATGATGACCAGGGCGGCGAGCCGGGAGAGGTCAGCGTTCTCGCGGCTGCGCTTGGCGAAGCTTGCGGTCGTGGCCGTGCTCGAGATAAGCCCGCCCAGAATCCCGGCAAGGACGGTCCCCGCCCCGGAGCCGAACAGCTTGTATGCCACATACCCGGCCAGGGACAGTCCCACGATCAGGACGACCATCCACCATATCTGGTAGGGGTTCAGGACTCCATAAGGTCCCATGTCGCGGTCGGGCAGGACCGGGAGGATGACCAGCGCGATTAGGACGAACTGCATGGTGGCGCGCAGATCCTTCTCGCCGATCTTCTCCACGACGCCATGAATCGACTCGCGGAAGTGCAGGAGCACGACCACGGCCCCGGCCAGGACGACCGGCACGGCCATGGATCCAGTGACCACCCAGGCGCCCAGGCCGAAGACGACGAGAGCGGCGAACTCGGTCGTCTGCCCCGGCTCGGCCTCGCGGTTCTGCATCCGGACCAGGTTCCCGGCCGTGATGAGAAGGGCCGTTACCAGGAAGCCGACGACAAGGATCCATCCCCCGTAGGTCTTGGCGAGCTGGGCGCAAACGGCCCCGAAGAGAGAGATCAGGGCGAACGTCCGGATCCCCGCGATGACCGAGTCCACCTTCTCCCGCTGGAGTCCCACCAGGAGCCCCAGGCCGAGCGCAACGGCGAGCCGTATGAAGATGTCAGGGATCATGGGCGCGGGAAGGATTGTAGCGTTCCTGCCCGCCCCCAGGTCAGTTAGGCGTCCAGGTCACGGGCAGCGGCGAGCCGGGGGGATCAGAGGCCGCCTGCCAGAAATCCAGCTCATAGGCCTGGAGCAGCCTTGCCGACCGCCGTACGTCCCGAGGGCAGGCGCCCTGCCGCAGCCCGTCCGCAATGACCTCGATGGCGTCATCCTCGAAGCCGGGGATCGGCTCGGCGAAGAACGAGAAGAACTCCACCTCCGCGGGTGTGAACCCGTACACCTCCACCAGCGCATCGCGGACACGCGCCATGTTTTCGCCGAAAACGCCGAAGTTCACCAGGAACGAGGCAGCCGCGGAAGCGCGGTCCGCGTGGGAGGCGATCCAGGCGACGCGCGACGGATAGGTCTGGCTCTTGGGCCGCGGCTCGTAAGCAATCAGATCCGCCTCGCTGAGCCCGACGGTCTCGGCGAAGTCGAGCACGAGCGGCAGAGCGAGAGATTCGCCGAAGGCGAGACCGCCGAAGAACTGGCTCCCTGGGTAGTCCCATCGGTCAGCCATCCGCTTGAAGCTCCTCAGGTCGCTTCGGATGATGCTGTACTCCTCGGCCACCACCGCGGCGATCACCTCGACCGAGGCCGTGCCTGCCTCCACCTGGGTCACGAGCTCGACGCTGCGGATCTGATCCTCGACCGCCGCCAGATCCGTCCGGATCTGTTCCACCAGCAAGCGTGCCTTGGCGCGGGCGGCCTCCCTGCCGCGGGGAGCGCCGCAGGTGTCGAGGCCGCTGCTCTGCGCCGCGAGGCTGGCGCTCGTCAGGGCCATCAGGACCAAGCCTATCGAGACGACTTGGAACAGGGTCTTGAGCTTCATGAGAATCCTCCTCTGGTCATCCATTCTTGATACGCAGGCGGCCCTTCCTACCCGCCATGCCGGCCCGCCATGCCGGGAGGAGTACTCCTATCTCAGCGAGAGCCGCCGGCCAGTTCGTCGAAAACCCCAAGCACCGTCTCCGGGCGGGCACGGACCCAGTAGTTCTCGGTCAGGTCCCGCCAACGGACGGTGCTCGTCGGGTCGATCAGGAATTCCCCCGGCCGGGAGATGTCAGCGCCCTTCCCTCCCCCTGAATGAAGAAGGTCATAGCGGCGGATGACCTCGGCCTTCGGGTCACTCAGGACGGGAAACGTCCAGCCGGTCTTCGCGATGTGCTCGCGATTGGTCTCGGGTGGATCGACGCTGATCGCAACGGGCCGGATGCCGCGAGCCTCGAATTCGGGGAGCCGTTCCTGGAAACTCCGTAACTCGGAGTTACAGGACGGTCACCAGTACCCCCGATAGAAGATGAGGAGTACCCACGTGCCAGGAGCCGCACTGCCTGGTTCCGCAAGAAGGCTGGAGAGCCGCACGGGCTTGCCCTGGGAATCCGGAAGGGTGAAGTCCGGGGCCTTCTCCCCCACCTTCGGAGCGCCCGCGGATTGCGGCAACTGCCGGGCCAGGGAGAGGGTCATGAAGAGGAAGAACCCGAGGACGGCCAGGCTGAGCACGCCGAAGATCGGGGCCGCGATACGGCCTCGGTAGCGCTCCGGCTGCCGGAAGGCGCGGACGATCCCCATTCCCACCAGCCCGAGCCCGAGGGCGAAGAGCAGCCAGTTGGCCCAGGGAATGTCGCGGGTGGCGGGGAACTGGGCGAAGAACATCGGGTAGCTGATGAAGGCGATCCCGCAGAGGAGGAAGCCGGCGAGGGGGAGGAGGTTGCGGTGGCGTGGCATGCGGGGAGTTTATCTTGCTCTCCATCCGTTGCGGAAACCGGTCAGTCGGGAATCCAGCTCACGGGCGGCGGCGAGTTGGGAAGATTGGAGCCCGCCGGCCGGAAGTCCAGCTCACAGCACTCTCGTGGAATCGACGGCTCTGGCATCCTTCTGGCGACCGCTTACGGCTCGAGCACGACCATCGGACAAATCACTCGGTTGCTTACCGCAAAATAACCCATTGAACCATCATGCTTGAAGCTCTCATCGGAAAGCTTAGCATCTGATGGCCCATCAAACACAAAGCTGCATATGCCCGAGCCATAGTTGCCCAATTTACTCGATTTACCGCATTGACGAAATACGTGCCGGCTACCGAGGCCTCCACCGGTAAGCTTGTTGTATTCGTCAAAGTGGCCTGCATGCGCACACAGACTACACTTATCACACAGAACTATTTCGTGCGGCGCATTCTCGATCCAGATCGGGCAGCCACTCCCTCCGCACTTCACATTAAGTTCAACAGAACTGGCCGGCAAGCTTATCTTAAGCTGTTCGGATCGGACGCCTGATTTGAACACAATGGCTTCCGCAGCAGCCTGCTCGTGTGCCACATTACCACGCGTTATAAACTTGAAAGCGTAAGCTCTCCTCTCTCCATTTTCCTCGTCTTCGTCGAACGCGCAAGTCAAAGCCTCTTCCCATCCAAATGAACCTTGGGCCACGACATTAGCAGCTATTAAACCTTTATCCAGTTTCGCGAAAAGACCGTCAACGTTTTTCATATGAACCAGCCAGCCATCGCCAGAAGATGTCGAGGAGTCCGGCAACACGCCAGCGGGCTTCAATTGCAAGCCTTTCGTCGCAGGCATGGGTGCAGGGTCCAGGACAAAGGCACCCTCCAGCCTGCAGATGCAATAAGCTTTCCTAGCAGAGCAGCTTGCCGGGCAACTGTCTACCTGATTCAACCTCACCGTTAGTGTCGGTGCGTGATTATCGCTCCTCAGCAGGAAGGCCGTTAGGGTACCAGGCTGCCCCACTGGTGCGAATGCTATCAGCCCCGAAAAGATAAGAAGAACAGTTCCCCCAGTCATCTTAACTCCTTCCGAAGCAAAGCCGCTTCGACAGAAACGGACGACTCGAATACGGACTCAGCCATGTCTAGTCTGGTGCTAGGATCGCAGGCGGGCATATGACTCTATTGCTTACCGCGGTCGGCACAGCGCGCGGCGGGAGGTGGTTTAGCACCTCGCACAGCGCAGGCAACTCGTCGCGTACATTTCTATAATGCTTGGCCTTACACAGGCGATGAGGGCTCACGCCAAATGGGTCACCAGTCAACTGCCGATATTCCAGGAAGTGCTCTCCCTCCTTTTTGCTTTCGCCACAGTCTTCGCACAGTTCCTCTGAATTATCGGGGAGTTCCATAACATTTGTAATCAGAACAGGGCAACTATCTCTATCTGGGCAGATCAGGATTAAATCGGCGACAGGCTTCCCTCGCTGCTCCAATTTAATCGTTACCTCCTGAGACGTGTTTGTCGATTCAAAGACTACAAGCTCTGGTGTGGCCTGCATCAGATTGTCTACAAAGGCTACATCAAACTTAACTGCATAGATCCTCCTCATCTTGACTTTGTCCACCTCACAAAGCGCCTCCTCGAATCGACAGGTCGCGGCATCGACCCAGTTAAAGGAAACCTGCCCTTTCACATATTTTTGAATCTTTTCTGTCTTAAGGCTTGCGACGCTTGCTTTTACATTCCACATGTTCACAAGCCAAGATATATCACCGACATTTTTATCAAGCAGTTCTACAGGAGGCTTGGTGGGCAACGACTTGGTCGACTTATACTCGCCCACTATAGAGACGGCGACACCCTTATCCTTATCGAGATCACAGTCACAAAAGGTATTCGCCTCGTCCTTTTCACAGTACCCACTAAGGTAGCTAGTATAGGGACATTTCCCGCCCTTTAAGCTTCCCAGCGGTATCCTAAGCCGTTGATCGTGCTTAGCTACATTGATCAGAAAAGCATTAACCTGGTTAGGCTCAGGAAACTCTGGGACGAAGGCGATTACACCACTGAAGAATAGTAGGACGATGCCAATATCAGCGTTCATTCCAGTACCTCTCTCCTATCTTGGCGCAGCTAGTATTGATCACTGTCTAATCTCCGGCGACAACTCAAGATTGCTCAGGGATCAAGAATGGCCATCGGGCAGATGACCCTGTTGCTGACTGCTCTTCTACCGTTGAGTTCCGCGAGTTCTTCGGCGAGGAGGCGTTCCCACGGTTTAAGGTTCTTTTCGTCAATCCCGAAAAGGTCCGGGCATTCTTCGAACGGCGCACGAGAGAGAGTGACATACCTGTCGCATCTGCGATGCGGCACAGCTCTTTCGGCAAGGGGAGGCGGATTTCTCAGCAGGGAATAGTAGTGGCTGAAATGACGGCCGATTGCACAACGCTCGTCCTCGCAGCTTTCGCAGTCTTCATACGCCTCCGCTCTGTTAGAGATCGCTACAGGGCACACGCCGTCTTTACATTCAAGTCTCAGCTCCCTGGTAGGATCACCCGAACGATCGACGATGCGGATGGTCAGTCGGTGCCTGCTCAAGCTACTTCTGAATACCGCCAGCTCCGCGACCGCCTGCGCATGGCTATCTTGCGCACCACCCACCGGACGGAAGCCAAAAGAAAATACTTTACGCTGATTGCCATTGATTTCCTCATCGAAAGCACAGGTGGTGGCGGACGTCCACCCAAAGGAGACCCTGGCGGCTGATCCTTCTTCAAGCCCGCTTTCGCCCAGCGCGTTGGTGCCTCCAACATTAGCCAGCCTTGACATCCAGGAAAGATGCAGCGCGTTCGCGCCGGACGGCAAAACATCGAACGGGCCTGTCCTCATGTAGCCACGACTCTGCGCCGGGCCCGGATCAAAGCTAATTGTGGCATCGACCAGTGAACAGTCGCAGTCTTCGGGAGCCTTAACAGGCACCCCAGCGCAGCCCGCGGCTCGGCACTTCTGGAGGGCATCATCCAGAGGATTCGAAAGCAGGAAACTCGAAAGAGGGACACGAAGCCTCGCTTTATGGGGGGCGGTGCCAGGTACCTTCAGAAGATAGGCCGTCATAAGGCTGGGATGCCTAGCGTCGTTCGGCACAAACGCAATCAAGCCGGAAACAATTAGAATAAGCGTGGCGTTGCCCATGTGCACCCTCTCTTCAAATTGCTTTGTCCACACATAGTTATTGCGCCCCGAGCGCTGCGAAGGCGCCCCAAAGCGAAGTCTTCCGCTCCTCCTCCTTGGAGCTGCCAAGAAAGACCATCTGCACCTCCTGCAATGCGTCGGCCGCGTTTCGACTCTCTAAATAACGACGATGGAACTCGACAGCAAACCGTTCCGACGGCTCGTCGCTTACCGCCCAGAGGGTCCCAACGACGGACGGCACACCCTGCGCCAACAACGGAGCCGCGATGCTTGGGCCTGACTCTGGAGAATCGCCCAGCAGAGTGCTACAGGCAGCGAGGAATATCATACGGATGCCTCTCAGGTGCCGCACGTAGAAAACGCCCGAGTCCTCCCCCTCTGGTGCTAGGAGGAGGGCCGAGAGGAAAGGATTCTCGGTGTTCGATACCGCGTGCCCACCGAAGTGGAGAACCTGCCAGTTCCCCATCTCTTTCAGCAGGCGAGCTTTCGTGGCTCCCCCTCCGAGGACAAGCCGTCCTGCCGGATATAGCTCCACGATCTGCCTTGCCTCCTCCTCGGAATGCGAGAGGCGCTGGAGGCCGGGAAAGAGGCTGTGGTCAAAGGCGGGATCACCGAAGGCCAAGACATTCAGCTTCACGCCAGCGAGATCCTGCTGCCGCCGCAGGCACCGCACATAGAGGCTGGCACTGGGCGAAACGCTCAATGCATGCGCCTCGATCAAGTAGCCTGAAACGTTGCGGAGCGTCGCGAAGGGAATAGCCTGAAGTACCTGATCCGGCACGAGCACGAGCGTTCCGGCATCAGCGATCTCTCGCTGCAACGGCTCTAGGAGAGCTTCGTAGAGCTGCTTGCCGAGCCGGTCGGCGGAGGGTAGGTCGTCCATCGAGACGGCTTTCCGGAACTTGAGTACCATCCGATCAAGCCGCTTCAAATCGAGAGGCATCGATCTGAAGGCGAACCCACCGCTGCGCACCGCCCATATGAAAAGCTCCCTTTCTCCGATCCAGAACACTATCAGTGCCGCCTCGGGCGAAAGCTCCTTCTGAATCTCCGCAAGAGTAAGGCTCGGGACCTCCGCGGTCTCGTTCGTGGAAGAAAGAGCGAGGATCTTGGCCCTTCCTTGCTCGGCATATTCAAACGCTTGCCCGGGACGATCCTGAAGAACCTGAAGGGACACCATCTCGTCGAAGACTTCGCGGATCGCTCCGAAGGAGGCCGAATCGACATCCCCCTCCGTTCTATAACCCTCGATCAGCTCGATGGCGAGCCGCAGATCCTCCTCCGCAAGGGCGTACCGGCGTTGACGGCGAAGAGCACGCGATTTCTGCAAGCGGAGACCTACAAGTTGTTGCCGATAATGGGTTCGTTCGTAGGAGGCAACTGCTGCTGTGAGCAGCCGAATCGCCCCTTCAGGATTCGTTTCCAACTCGGTCTTTCCCTCCCAGGCCAGAAGGTCTCCCTGCATGGCCTCGCGTATCGGCTTTTCGGAAATCTGAGAGATTTGTTCTTCCGCAAGGCGAAGGAACGCTCGAGCGTTTCTGCCGTTACCCTGCTGGTACTGTGCCTCCGCTATCCGAAGAAGACCAGGTGCCACGCCAGCAGGGACCGTGGCCCCCGACTCTTTTCGCAGAGATTCCTCTTGGAAATAAATGGTGAGCTGAGGGCGATCGGCAACCAGCAGCGAGTCGGCCAGCTTCTCCAGAATCAATTGTCTGCGAATGGAGTTGGTGACCCAGGGCAGGCCCTGCATCGCCAGCCCATGGAACTTCCAGGCCCCTGGAAGGTCGTCCAGGTTCTTATGGGCCTCGGCAAGGAGGTTGCTGACAGCGGCCTGATTCCCCAGTTCACCCATCGAGCCGAAGAGCTCCCTCGATTTTCGGTAGGCGGAGAGCGACTCGGCCGGCGCACCGAGAATCCCCTCGGTCAGCCCTGTCACCCAAAGTGCTCGTGCTCGCAGAGCCGGATATCTCTCGCTGCGCCGGTCTTCTAGAATGCCAGCAAGCCTCGACAGGGCAGCTTCATAACGGTAGTTCTGGTATTCGCAGAGGGCCACCTGGAACCTTGCCCATAGCTCAAAGGGGCTTGCCGGTCGCGACAGCGCTTCGACGGCCTGGGAGAAGAGCTTCGCAGCGGCTTCGAAGGAACCTTCTGAATACAATCTGAGCCCCTCTTGATATCGGGAGTGCCCGGAGATCAGATTCTTGAGGTGTGGGCTAACCTCAATCGAACCAGCAGGATCGAGAACCTGCACCGCGTCAGCCGTCATGCGATCGCCGTGGACCTCGGCCAGAGCGGTCCCGAGGCTCCGAAGAAGGACAAGAGCCCGCGCCGCATCTTCCTCCCGAGTTTCTGACCGGGCTAAGGCCCAGCGTCCAAAAAGCTCTTCCTCCGCTAGCTCGCGGGCTTGCTGACGCGAGAGATTTACGAGCTTGCGGGCCGCTTCGAGCGGCGTTGAGGATTCCTCGAAGGTGACACGGCTCTTCTGCCAAAGCTCCGTCGGGCCCGGCTGAATAAGAGCCACAAATCGCCCTTTCGCTTCCCGGCTCCAAGCGGAGTCCCCCTCCAGATCAACGAACCGAGGCCATGCGACGCGAGCTCTTGAAGTTAAGGTAAGGCGATCCAAGGTCAACGCAAAATTAAATCGGGCTTCCGGATGATTCGGGGCTGCCCTGGCACCTCGATCTGCAGCTTCGAGCGCATTCAACAAATCGGCAAACCTGCCAATCTTGTCAAACTGTGCGAGATACGCAGCCGCGAGATCGCTCCAGATCCCTGCATCTGAAGGGCTCAGTTCTGTTGCCTTCTTGAGAAGAGCAACAGCGTTATAATGCTGCCCGCTCAAGAGGTTCAACACGCCGGCATCGGCGAAGTCTTGGGCAGAGGCGTTTTGGCTGAGGGACCTTTCGATCCGTTCTCGGGCCTTCCTGAGCCCTCGCGCGCTCTTGAGTCCGATACCCCTTCCCGGTGCAAAGGGCGCATGGGCAAACCCGCCTGTCAAACGTCCTTCCGAGGGTCGCACCGCTCCAACAGCCTCGGCGAGTTCGCGACGGACGGAGGAAACGTCGACGTGTAGCACGTCAGCCCCCGGACGGCCATCAGCCCAAGCCGCCAGCATGAGGATCACGGAAACCAGCCCTAGAAGAATCGCCGTCCGTCGCGAGCTCTTCACGGGTCAAAGAATCTGAGTTGAGGTCATTGCAGCCATGATAGCGCTCGAAGTTGCAGCGAGGTCAAGTAGACGCTTGCCTATTCGCGGATAGCTAACGCTCCCTCCGACAGCCCCCCCGCTATAGAGACGGACCTCATCGAAAGTTTCCGCTACTCCTATAGAATCCCCATCAAGCAATGCCCCCCTCCGACCTCTTCCTCGACCACCTCCCCCACATCAACAACGTGGTGGACTACCTCTGCCGGAAGCACCACTTCCGGAAGGAGGAGTGCGAGGACTTCCGGTCCCGAGTCCATGTCAAGCTCATCGACGACGACTATGGCATCATCCGTAAATTCCAGGGACGGAGCAGTCTAAAGACGTACCTGACGACCGTTGTCAGCAATGAGATGAAGGACTTCCTTAACCACCTGTTGGGTAAATGGCGACCGTCGGCCGAGGCGCAGAAGCTCGGTCCGGTGGCGATTCAATTGGAGAAGCTCCTGCGCGACGGCCTGTCCCTCGACGAGGCCATTCGGACCCTACAGACCAACCACAAGGTGGAGATGTCGGCGCAGGAGCTGGTTGACATGGCAGCCCGGCTGCCGGACCGGGTCCCTCGCAAGCCCGTGGGGGAGGAGGTGCTCGAAAACCAGGCCTCCAACGACCAGACGGACTCCCATGCCAAGGAGAAGGAACGCGAGGCCACCCGCCGGAAGGTTCTCCCTGTCCTGCAGGAGATCCGGAAGGCCCTCCCCCCGGAGGATCAGCTCATCCTCAGGATGAAGGGGGATGACTTCAAGGTCGCCGACATCTCCCGCATCCTGGGGCTCGACCAGAAGCCGCTCTACCGGCGTATCGAGAGGCTACTCAAGGACTTACGGGAGGAGCTCGAGCGCCGGGGCTTCAGCAAGGAGAACCTTGACGGGATTTTTGATGACGATGGCTGAGCCCCCCGGATGGGAGTAATCTTGTCCCTGGGTCCGTCCAAGAAGCAACGGGCATAGGATTGCATCTATAAACGAGTATCAGGATACATTTACAAACGAGATGAACGCCCTCGCCGAGACCTGCCCTCCTCTGGAGGACATCGCCGCCTTCCTCGACCGCAAGCTGTTCGGGGAGGAGCGCGACCGTTTTGTGGCTCATCTGGCGGGCTGCGAGGAGTGCTACCCCGTGTTCGCGGATGCGGCCCGCTTCCAGTTGGAGGAGGAGGGATTGGTGGAGGAGCCGCGGGAACTGGCTGAAGCGAAGCCGGCGGTCGAAGTGCCGCCACGCGTGGTTCCCTTCTGGAGGAGAAGAGCGGTTCTGCGGAGGGCCCTCCCCCTCGCTGCCATGCTCCTCGTCGGCTTGATGACGGTGCCGCTCTACTTGCGCTCTCTCGAGATGCCGCCGATGCATTCCGGGGAGCTCGTCGATCCGGCTGCGCTGGCGAAAGTGCCGCTCGACGAGTTTTGGTCGACCATGCGAGGCCACACCCAAGCCGCGATCCTCGACAGCGCCCCCTTCGAGCTCCTCGTCGGCGCCCACCTCGTCGATCTCCGTCTGGCCCTTGCCCGGAACGATGACGGCGGCTCTCTCAACTTCCTCAGCCGGATCAACGGGAGCATGGAGAGCCTTTCCTTTGTCGACACGGCAAAGGCCTCTTTCCTGAATATGCACAGCCAGCTCTATACCGGCAAGACGATGCCCAAAGCTCTGATCGAGCGGTTGGACAGGACCGAGGCCGAGCTCGAGGAAGCGCTCGGGGGCTCGGCGTTCCTGGCCTTCGGCAAGTGGAGCGAAGCCGGCCGCCTCTCCTCCGTTGCCGGAGATCCCGGTTTCTTCGAGAAGGCCGAGAACCGGCGTTTCCCGGCGTGGCTCCTCCGGAATGCCGAGGAGGAACTCCTCGACGAGGACGTGATCCAGGGAGTAACAAAGATCCGGGACACCCTGGAGGACAGCGCCTCCTCTCATCTCCCCTTCCCAGACCTCGAAAAACAGTTCGCCGGCATCCTCCAGCACTACCAGCGCGAAGCCGAAGCGGCTTCCGACTGATCTCGAGCCCCTCGATGCTCGGGGAAAGCCTCTTTCCCGTGAGTCAGAGAGGCTTCGAATCCCGGGAAAGTCGCTTTCCCGACGTCTGAAATCATTTCGAGACCCGGGAAAGCCACTTTCCCGACGAGCCGAGAGACTTCGGACTTCGGGAAAGCCACTTTCCCGGCGTTCGAAGAGACTTCTGATCTCGGGAAAGCCGCTTTCCCGGTGACTGGAATGACTTCGGAAGCCGGGAAAGCCGCTTTCCCGACGTTCGGAAAGACTTCAGTCCTCGGGAAAGCCGCTTTCCCGGTGTTCGGAGAGACTTCGGTCCTCGGGAAAGTCGCTTTCCCGACGTTCGAAGTGATCTGGAGCTTCGGGAAAGGCTCTTTCCCGGAGATCGGAAGACTTCTCAGGCGGTTCCAGTCTCTCGGAGGTAGATCGCGGACAGTTCTTCTACCTCCCGGAAGACCTGATCCCGTCTCGCCTTCAATTCCGTCGCGAGGCGCCTCCTCGTCCTCAGGAAAAGATAGGCCCGTGCCTCGTTCCAGAAGATCTCCCCCTGCTCCCGGAACAGCATGGCGGCGTAGCCGGTCAGCGGACCCGCGAGGAAGACGAGCACTCCCAGCCAGGCATTGTCCGCCCAGCGGGCGGCGAGGATCGCCTCCACGAGCCAGGCGAGCGGGTAGAGGATGACTCCCCCGAAGACTTTGTAGGTGGCGACCTGGTCCGGATGGCGGCGGACCACCCACCCGACTAAGCGGACCATCCAGAAGGGAACGATGTTCAGGATGGTGCCTACGGCGGCCAAGGGAAGGTGCACGAGGAGACGGAGCACGGTCGTCACCACGAAGCGGATGACCGGGTTCTGCGGGTAGGCGGCGGCGACCTGGTCGTCCCTCAGGCCGAAGGCTTTCAGGAGGTGGTCGTACTCGCGGACGGCTCCCTCCACGGCTTGCACCCTCTCGGGATAGCGGCGGCAGAGATCCTCGTAACCCTCTACGAAGGCTTGGTGAACTTGGAAGTGGTCGGTGAGCTTCCTGCCTCCCGGGACTTCCAACTCGGCTCGGCCGTAGAGCTCAGCGGCCCGGCCGATCAGCCAGGCGGCTTCCCAGGAGGGGTAGTTGAGGGTGACTTCCTTCAGCCCCTTGTCCACACGGGCGGTCAGGGAGCGGACGGCGGCGGGGTTTTCCGTACCTCCCATCTCCGCCTCGGGGGCAGGATCGATCGGCTCCCCCACCTGGACCAGGGCTCGGGAGCGGAAGCTCTCCTTTTCGTCGAAGGTCAGGCCCACGGGGACGATCCTCACTCCCAGGCTGGGATGCTTGCGCTCGGCTCCCAGGACGATCCTCGCAAGGCCGGTCTTGAGCGGCTGGAGCATGGGCTCGCTGTGGCTCTTGCCCTCGGGGAAGAGAGCGATCGCTCCTCCGGAAATCAGAACCTCGTGGGTGGCCTCGAACATCTGCTCGTTGCCGGCGGTATCCACCTTGTCCTGCTGGCGATAGACCGGGATCGCCCGCGCCCCCTCTACGAAGGGCCGGATGATCGGGTTCTTCCAAAGGGTGCTCTTGGCGAGCAGCCGCGGCCAGATGGGCAGCGTCCCGACCAGCAGCGCCGCATCCACGAGGCCGTTGACGTGGTTGGCCACCAGGACCAGAGGTCGACCCAGCGGGATCCGCTCCTCCCCGACTACTTCCACCCTCCGGAAGAAGATCTTCAGGATGAGGCGAGCGAAGCCTCGCAGCAGGCGCTCGGCTGGGGTCAAGCGTGCTCCTCGTGCCAGGAGCGGGCCTCTTCGATCCCCCTCTTCTCGTTCACGAAGGACATGCCGATCAGGCCTAGGACGAAGAAGGCGGCAGTGGAGAGCATGGCGATCCGCTGCGAGCCGGCGGTCGAGGCGATGGCTCCGAAGATGAGCGGGCCGATCATGTAGGCGGCTTTGCCCGACAGGCCCCAGAAGCCGTAGAACTCCGCGGCTTTCTCTTGTGGGGCGAAGAGGCCCACAAGGGCTCTCGAGGCCGACTGGAGCGAGCCGATCCCGAAGCCGGCGAAGAGGCCAACCGGCCAGAAGAGCTGCTTTCCCGTCCATCCACCGAGCACCACTTCGCTCCCCTCCCCGCAGGCGTAGGCCCCGATGCAGACCAGGACCCAGAGCACCAGGGTGATCTGCACCGTGCGCACGGCTCCGAGGCTGTCCTGCACCCAGCCGAAGATGAATGCGCCCAGCGCCGAAGAGACCTGGAGCATCAGGAAAAGGAGCGTCAGCTCCTTGAAGGTGAAGCCCAGGGTCCGCGAGGCGTAGATCCCGGCGAAGGCCACCACCGAGGAGAGGCCGGCGTAGTAGAAGAAGTAGACGGTGAGGAACCGCACCACTTCCGAAAAGCGCCGTACCGACCGGGCCGTCGTGGCCAGCCGGGCGAACCCCTCCCGGATGTACTCGGCCGCCGTCCGGTTCCCCCTCGGCGCGCGTTCCTTCAAGAAGAGGAAGGTCGGGAGCGCGGCCAGCAGGAAGAAGCCCGCGGTCACCAGCCAAGCCAGGCGCAGGTTCGGCAGGTTCGATTCCGCGAAGTCTCCCGCCAACAGCGGCTGGACGAGCAGCAGGCAGCCGAGCCCCCCGAAGTAGCCTAGGCCCCAGCCCAGCCCCGAGATCCTCCCGATGTTGGCCGATGTCGAGATTTCCGGCAGGAAGGCGCCCGCCAGGTTTTCCCCGAAGGAGAAACCCAGGAAGGAGATCACCAGCAGCACCAGTCCCAGCCCCACCTGCCCCGGCTTCACGAACCAGAGGAGCGCCGTCCCGATCACGCAGGTCAGGTAGGTCACCAGGAGGAAGAGCTTTTTGCGCCCGGAGTCGTCCGCGATCGCCCCCACGATCGGGGAGAGGGAGAGCACGATCAGGTTGCTGATGGCTATACCGAGGCCCCAGAGGAAATCCCCGCGTCCTTCCGGTGCCACCATGCGCGTGAAGTAGACGCTGAACGCCACAGTCACGATCACCGTGGTGTAGCTGCTGTTGGCGAAGTCAAACATCGCCCAGCTCCAGATCTCGCGCTTGGACGCAGGTGGGTATTCGGCCATGCAGTCTCCTCTTGGGTAAAGCGAAAGATATCGCAGGCGCATGGCATTGCTCTTGCTTTTATCTCTCTCGGAGGCAATGGTGCCGTTATCTGAGAAAAGGAGCTGAAGGATGGAGATCGATTCCCTGAGGAAGCTGTACGTGGAAGAGCTCAAAGACCTCTACAGCGCTGAGAAGCAGATCCTGCAAGCGCTCCCCAAAATGGCGAAGAAGGCCACGAACCCCCAGCTCAAGGCCGGGTTCCAGGAGCACCTGCGCCAGACCGAGGAGCAGGTCAAGCGGCTCGACCTCATCTTCGAGGGTCTCGGCAAGAGCGGCCGTGGCAAGAAGTGCAAGGGCATGGAGGGACTCCTCGAAGAGGGCAAGGAAGTCATGCAGGAAGATATGGACGACGAGACCCGTGATGCTGCCCTGATCGCCGCTGCTCAGCGGGTCGAGCATTACGAAATCGCCGGCTATGGCACGGTCCGCACCTACGCCCAGCTCTTGGGCGAGAACGAGGCCGTCAAGCTCCTGCAGCAGACCCTCGAGGAGGAGGGCATGACCGATAAGAAGCTCACCCAGCTCGCCGAGGCCATCAACGTCGAGGCGATGGAGGAGGTCGAGGCGTAGCCCTCACCCCCCGGCCCCCTCTCCCGCTCCGCCCAGCACACCCTCCCCGGGAGAGGGGGAGACTTACAGGAGAAAGGGAGGGGAAATGGCTCCCTCTTCCCCGCGCAGGCGGGGGAGAGGGTCGGGGAGAGAGGGGATGGGATCAACCGAGCGCACGCTCAACCGGGCGCTCCAGGAATATGCGCGCGGCATCACCGGCGGCCTGCTTTTCAGCCTTCCCCTGCTCTACACCATGGAGGTCTGGTGGGCCGGGTTCATCGCCCGGCCTCTCCGGCTCCTCGTCTATTTACTCGCCGGATTCCTGCTGCTCTTCGGATACAACCGCTATGCCGGCCTTCGCGAGGACGCGAGTTGGGCGGACCTCGCCTTCGAGGCTGTCGAGGAGTTGGGCCTCGGCCTTCTCGTCTCGGCCTGCATCCTCTGGCTGATCGGCCAAGTCGACTCCGGCATGCCCCTCTCCGAGATGCTCGGCAAGATCGTGGTCGAAGGAGTGCCCGCGGCGATCGGCGTTTCCGTCGGCGCCGCTCAGTTCGGCGGAGGTGGAAAGGGCAGCCAGGGGATGAAGGGCCACGAGGACAGAGAGAACCTGGGCCTTTCCGCACACGTGGTCCTCGGCCTCTGCGGCGCGGTGCTGTTCGCCAGCAACGTCGCTCCTACCGAGGAGATCCTCCAGATCGCCATCGAATCCACCCCCTGGCGGCTGTTCGGGCTCGCGCTCCTGTCCCTGGTCCTGGGCGGGATCATCCTCTTCTATAGCGACTTCACCGGCTCGAAGCCCCTGCGGCCGGGCGACGGCAACGGTTCCGGCAGGGTGCTGTCGCTCTCGGTGATCAACTACGCCGTGGCGCTGGCCGCCTCGGCGTTCATCCTCTGGTTCTTCGGCCGGTTCGAGGGGGTCTCCCTCACCACCGGTGTCGCTCAGGTCGTGACGCTCGGGGTTGCCAGCTCTCTCGGCGCCTCGGCTGGAAGGCTCTTGCTGCTGTCATGAAGACGAGCAAAATTGCAAAGCACCCGCTGGAATGGATCGTGTTCGCCGTGAGCCTGGCCCTGGTCACGGGCACCGTCGGTTTCCTCGCGTGGGATGCGGTCCAGGGCGCAGGGGGTGAGGGCTCCCCTGCTGCTCTCTCGGTCGAGCTCGGAAGGCCCGAGCCCCGTGGCGGCGCTTGGGCGGTTCCGGTGACCATCCAAAACCGGGGAGAGATTACGGCCGAGAACGTCCACGTGGAGGTGACCCTGGAGACTACGGGTGCCGCGCCAGAAACGGCCGGCTTCGAGGCCGCCTTCGTCCCTCGCCAGTCGAAGAGCGAGGGGTGGGTCATGTTCCGGAGCGATCCTTCCCGCGGCAAGCTGAGCGGCCGGGCCGTGGGGTATTCGACACCCTGAGAGACGCCCTGACCACCTGGCACGGGCTGTGATACGTTCCGCGTTCGTGACCCACACGAAAAGTTCGAAACGTCCGATTCTGGGAGTGGCGCTGGGCGCGCTGGGCGTTGTCTATGGAGACATCGGCACGAGCCCCCTCTACGCCTTGCGCGAGTGCTTTGATGTCGAGAAGCACGGGGTTGCCCTCTCCCGCGTCAACGTCCTGGGCGTGCTTTCGCTCGTCTTCTGGACCCTGATCATCATCGTAACGATCAAGTACCTGATCTTCGTGATGCGGGCGGACAACCGCGGCGAGGGGGGGATCCTCGCCCTGATGTCGCTCGTGCCTCCCCAACTGCGTGACGCGCGGGGCGGACGATGGCTCCTCCTCGCCCTGGGGCTTTTCGGCGCGGCGCTACTGTACGGCGACGGGATGATCATCCCCTCCATCTCGGTCTTGAGCGCCGTGGAAGGGCTCCATCTCGCGACTCCCTTCTTCGATCCCTACGTGGTGCCCATCACCATCGCCATCCTGATCGGGCTGTTCGTGATCCAACGCCGCGGGACGGCCGGCATCGGGAAGGTCTTCGGCCCGATCATGGTGCTCTGGTTCACTACCCTGGCCGGCTTCGGGTTGATGTGGGTCCTCCGCGACCCGGGGGTGTTCGCCGCCATCAATCCGGTATACGCGGCCCGTTTCTTCATGGCTAATGGATGGAAGGCCTTCCTGGCGATGGGCGCGGTCTTCCTGGTGGTAACCGGAAGCGAGACGCTCTACGCGGACATGGGGCACTTCGGCAAGACGCCCATCCGGATGGCCTGGTTCGCGCTCGTGATGCCCGCGCTGATGCTGAACTACTTCGGGCAGGGCGCGCTTCTGCTCCACCAGCCGAAGGCCGTGGTGAACCCGTTCTACTACCTGGCGGGAGAGAACCGCCTGGCGCTCTACTACCTGGTCGGCCTAGCCACCGTGGCCACGGTGATCGCATCCCAGGCGGTCATCTCGGGGGCCTTTTCCCTCACCCGGCAGGCGGTCCAGCTCGGCTACATGCCGCGCCTGGCGATCATCCACACGTCCGAGGAGGAGATCGGGCAGATCTACATCCCCTCGGTGAACTGGTTCCTGATGTTCTCCACCATCGCCCTGGTCCTGGGCTTCCAGAAGTCCACGAACCTGGCGGGGGCTTACGGAGTGGCGGTCACGACCACGATGGTCATCACGACCATTCTCGCCCAGGTGGTGGCACGCCGCCGGTGGGGCTGGAACCCCCAGCTGGTGATCCTCGGCGCCATCTTCTTCCTGGCCATCGAAATCTCCTTCTTTGGCGCCAACATCATCAAGATCGCCGAGGGCGGCTGGCTCCCCCTGCTCGTCGGCCTGGTGGTCTACACCCTGCTCTCTACCTGGAAGAAGGGCCGGGCGATCCTCTCGGATCGGCTTAAGAAGGGGGCGCTGCCGTTCGCGAGCTTCATCGAAGGGGTCACCCCGGCCTCGCCGCCCCGGGTGCCGGGCACCGCGGTGTTCATGTCGCGCGACCCGGAGGCGACTCCCACGGCGCTCCTCCACAACCTGAAGCACAACAAGGTGCTGCACGACAAGGTCGTGCTGCTGACGGTAATGACCGAGGAGATACCCTTTGTCGAGGTGGACGAACGGGTGCGGGTGGAGGATCTCGGCAAGGGCTTCTTCCGGGTGATCGCGCGCTACGGCTTCCTGCAGAACCCCGGCGTCTCCGAGGTAGTCGACCTGACCAAGGCCCAGGGGCTCGACCTGAACGTGATGAGCACGACGTTCTTCCTGAGCCGCGAGACCCTGATCCCGAGCAAGAAGCCGGGCATGGCGATCTGGCGGGAGAAGCTCTTCTCGCTGATGGTGAGGAACGCCCAGCGGCCGACGGACTTCTTCCGGATTCCGCCGAACCGCGTGGTCGAAATGGGGATGCAGGTCAGGCTTTGAGGAGAGGGCGGGGGAACCGCCCTCTCCCCTCTTCGATCAAACTCCGGGCATGGCCTTCTTGAGCGGCTTCAACAGCAGCGTCAACACCACCGCCATCACGAGCGACAAGGCTCCCAGCATCGCGAAGAAGCTGGAGTGTGGCATGTCGTCCCAGTAGACGCCGACGCCGGTCAGCTTGTTGCCGATCGCCGTGGCCAGGAACCAGCCGCCCATCATGATGCCCTTGAGCCGCACCGGGGCGACCTTCGAGACCAGCGACAGGCCCATCGGCGAGAGCATCAGCTCGCCCAGGGTCAGCACTCCATAAGCGCCGATCAGCCACGCGGGCGAGAGTACCTTCTGGTCCAGGTCGCCTCCCGCCTTGCCCGCGAAGTACATGACGAAGTAGGCCGCCCCGGTGAGGCACATGCCGATCGCCATCTTGGTCGGCGTCGAAGGCTCCAGGCCGCGCTTGTCGAGCGCGCCCCAGAACCAGATCAGCGGGAAGGTGAGCAGGATGACCCATCCCGGGTTGATCGCGTTGGAGATGATGCCGGTGACGTTCCAGTCGATGCTGTCGTTGGCGAAGTAGGTCCAGGTGGTCTGGTTCTGGTGGAACACCATCCAGAAGACGATGACGACCAGGAAGATGACGATCAGGGCCCCGACCCGGCGCGAGTCGGGGATGGCATCGATCGGGTTGTTGTGCTGGCGGCTGACGCCCGGCGGGGGCGCATCCACCGCCGTCGCGGCGGTCGACACCGGGGCATTGACCGACTGCTTCCGGTCGGCCTGCTCGACGTAGCGCTTGAAGCGCCAGAGGGTCACGACCGAGAACACCATGCCGACGGCGCCCAGGAAGAAAGCCGGATGGTAGCCGAAGTTCTGCACCATGAGCTCGGCCACGATCGGCGCCATCAAGGCTCCGACGTTGATGCCCATGTAGAAGATGTTGTAGGCGCGGTCCTTGAGGTGGCTCCCCTCAGGGTAGAGGTTGCCGACCATGGCAGAGACGTTCGGCTTGAAGAAGCCATTGCCGATGACCAGGCAGGCCATGGCCGCGAACATGACCGGCACCGAATGCACGGCGAGCAAGCCGTGGCCTGCCATGAAGAAGAGGCCGCCGATCATCACCGATTTTCGATAACCCAGCACCCGGTCCGCCAGGATGCCGCCGAACAGCGGGCTCGCGTAGACGAACATCTGGTACCAGGACCAGATGCTGGTGGCCTGGTCCCGAGGCCAGCCGAACCCCTCCTGGGACGTGACGTACAGGACCCACATCGCTCCCACGGTGTAGAAGCTGAAGCGCTCCCACATCTCGGTGAAGAACAGGACGTAGAGGCCCTTCGGGTGCCGGTCGGCACTCGTCATGCTTGTCGCCATCTAGAGATCTCCTCTCTCAGTGCACTCCACCCATCAGTCTTCGCATCGGCCGGATCAACACCAGGGCAAGTACGGTGAATGCCAGGCCAACGATGGTCATGCGGCCGAAGAGCTTGTCGAGCGGCAAGCTCTCGAAGAAGCCCGCGGCCTGACCGCTCAGGAAATTGCCGCAGGCGGTGGCGAGGAACCAGACACCCATCATCTGGCCCACCACGCGTTCCGGCGACAGCTTGGTCATGGTGCTCAGGCCCACCGGGCTAAGGCAGAGCTCGCCGATGGTATGGACGAAGTAGACCGACAGCAGCCACATGGGGCTGACCTGGGAGCCTTCGGGCCCCGAGGCCCGGGCCGCGGCGATCATGATGATGAAGCCCAGGGTGGCGAAGACCAGGCCCCAGGCGAACTTGGCCGGGCTCGAGGGCTCGCGCGAGCCGAGCCGGATCCAGAGCCAGGCGAAGAATGGTCCAAGCATGAAGATGATGAAGAACGAGTTCACCGACTGGAACCAGCTCGACGGGAAGTCGAAGCCCAGCAGGCTGGTGCGGGTGTTGCGTTCCGCGAACAGCGTCAGGGTCGAACCGGCCTGCTCGAACGCCGCCCAGAACAGGGTCGCGAACACGAAGAAGAGCACGATGGCCCCCATCCGTTTCCGCTCGACCGAAGTCCAGCCGGGCCGCGTCAACAGGTAGAGGAAGTAGACGACCGGGAAGAGGATCAGCACGGCGCCGACGACTTCGACGATCCCATCCAGGGTGAAGTTGAGCACGCCCGAGGCCCGCAGCCCGGCCACAGCGGCGATGACCGCGATGGCCGCGCCGAGGACGATCCAGAACATCCGGAGGTCTTTGCGGAATGCCTCGGGATCACGGCTGTCCTGGGTGAGGAGCCCCGCCTTCCCGAGCCGGCGGCTGCCGATCACATACTGGACGAGGCCCAGGGCCATGCCCACCGTGGCGGCGCCGAAACCCCAGTGCCAGCTGCTCTCCGGCCGGAAGCCCATGTTCTGCAGGGTGCCCTTGAAGCTGTCGCTCTGCGCCAGGTAGCCGCAGACCAGGGGAGCGAGGAAGGCACCGAGGTTGATCCCCATGTAGAAGATCGAGAACCCGGAATCCCGCCGCTGGTCCTTCTGCGTGTAGAGGGAGCCCACCATGGTGCTGATGTTCGGCTTGAGCAGCCCGGTGCCCATGACGATGAGGAACAGGCCGAGGAAGAACATCGTCATGCTGTGGAAAGTCAGGCTCAGGTGGCCGAGGGCGATGATGATGCCGCCGTAGAGCACGGCGCGGCGCTGGCCGATGAGGCGGTCCGCGATCCATCCGCCGGGGAGCGCCGTCAGGTAGACCAGGGCGGCGTAGAGGCCATAGATGGGACCCGCCTTGGCCGTGTCCCACCCGAGCCCGCCCTGAGCCACGGCGGTGGTCATGAAGAGCAGCAGGATGGCCCGCATGCCATAGAAGCTGAAGCGCTCCCACATCTCCGTGAAGAAGAGGGTGGAGAGGCCCGCGGGATGCCCGAAGAAGCGGGTGTCGGTGGCAGCGTCGGGAGGGGCGGGATGAATCCCTCCAGCCACCTCGGTGGAGGAGGGGCTCGCGAACTCGGTCGTGGGGTCTTTGGCCATGACTCTCGCTCAGAAAAAGGGTTGAGTAGCGCGCGGAGCCTACCACGCTCCCCCTGGGGACCGATCCTGCTGGACCCGTTGCACTTACAGCAAGGCAGGTGCCACCCGCGCCCGTCAGGAGAGGGCCGCCCCGTCCTGTCCTCGCCCGGTGACGGAGGCGTGTCCGGAAGTGAGCGGAGGGGCGGGAAAAGCCTTTGTTTTCCGGGGGTTTAGGTATGGCATTCCGCTTGCTCTATGAGACTGGCGTACCCATCTGACCCACGGCAATGTCACTGACATCGCCGTGCGGCGCTCCAAAAGGGAAGCCGGCCAACCCCCGGCTTCCCTCCCCTCCCTCCTCTCCTTGGGCTACCCTATCGATCATGAGCGATTCCGATCTGTCCTCCCTGCGCGACTCCATCGCCGAGGTCGACCGCGCCCTGCTCGAGCTGCTCCGCCGCCGCATGGAGCTGGCCGCGGAGGTGGGGCGCATCAAGGCCGCCTCCGGCTCCCCCGTCGAGGTGCGGGATGTGGAGCACATCGTGCTCGACCGTGCCCGCCAGCATGCCGACGCCTGCGGCGTGTCCGAAGAGGTCATGACGTCGATGTTCCAGGCGATCATCCGCGGCTCGGTGGAGCGGCAGTACCGCGTGGGGGTCTCGCTGCGCGAACGGCGGGGGGAGCGGATGCTGATCGTGGGCGGGTCCGGCGGCATGGGGACCTGGTTCCGCGGCTTCCTGGAGCTCGCGGGTCACACGGCCGACATCTCCGACCCGGCGCTGTCCGGGCTGCCCACGCCCCGTCCCCAGGGACGGTTCGGCGGATTGGGCGAGATTGAGGACCTTGACCGCTACTCGGCGATCTGGGTGGCGGCGCCGCTCAACCGGATGGCCGCGGTGCTGGAGGAGCTGATTGCGCGCCGGCCCCGCGCTCCGATCGTGGAGGTGGCCTCGATCAAGACCCCTCTTCTCGGCGCGCTCGCCCACGCCCGGGACGAGGGGCTGCGGGTCTTCGCCGTGCACCCGATGTTCGGACCCAGCAAGTCGGTGTACGAGACGCTGACGTTCGTCCTGGCAGCCCAGGGCGATCCGATCGAGGAGAAACGGCTGCTGGCGCCGCTGCTCGCACATCCCTACACGCGGATCGTCTCAGTGCCGTTCCCCCACCACGACCGCCTGATGGGTTGGCTTTTGGGGCTTTCGCACCTGACGAACATGCTCTTCGGCGCGGCCCTGGCGAAGTCCGGGATCGATCCCGCCGAGCTGCAGGCGTGCGCCTCGACCACCTACAGCCATCAGGCGGCCACGGCGCTGCGCGTGCTCTCCGAGGACCCCGACCTCTACCTGGACATCCAGTACCTCAACCCGCACCGGAACGACGTCTATGCCGCGACGCGCGAGGCCCTGGGCCAGCTCGTAACCCTTGTGACCGAGCGCGACCGGGAGGGCCTCCGCCAATCGTTCGACGACGCGCGCCGGGCGCTCGCGCCGGAGGCGTAGGGCCGGCTCTTGTGGCCGCCCTCCGAGGGCAACCACGAGGGTTGCCCCTACGTGCTCTTCTTCGCGGCAGTCTTCTTCGCAGGAGCCTTCTTGGCGCCTCCGGATGAGGCACTCTTCTTCGCGGCCGGAGCCGGCGGCGTTGCGGCAGAAGCCGAGGCCTTCTTGGCGGCCGCCTTCTTGGCCGACGCCTTCTTCGACGCATTCACGGCGGCGGCCACGCCCGCGGCGATCCCGGCGGCGGCGGCCACACCTGCGGCGACCTTGCCGACGGTCGCCTTCGTGGAGGACTTCTTTGCCGCGGGCTTCTTGCTTCCGGTCGTTGCCTTCTTCTCAGCCATGGTATTGCCTCTCTCCTTGGTTGGAGGCCCCGTCGCAAAGCTCCCCACGCCGGGGCTGTGTATTTGACTTCAGACTACTGCTGTCGAATGCACAGCAAAACACATGCCGATTCCAAGTCACACGGCCTGAAGGGCTTGCTCCAGATCGGCGATCAGGTCTTCAGGATGTTCGAGGCCGATGGACAGGCGGAGCAGATCCTGCGGGGTGCGCGACTGGGGGCCTTCACTCGACGCGCGATGCTCGATCAGGCTCTCGACGCCGCCGAGCGAGGTGGCCCGCGTGAAGAGCCGGACGCGGGAGACGGCCCGCAGAGCGGTTTCCCTATCGCCCGTCTGGATGGAGAGCATCCCTCCGAAGCCGGACATCTGCCGCTTCGCCACCTCGTGCCCTGGATGGGATTCGAGCCCCGGGTAATGAACCGCGGAGACGGCAGGCGAGCTTTCCAGCGCCCGCGCAACCGCCAGGGCATTGGCGCTCTGAACCGCCATCCGGCAGGCGAGGGTGCGCAGGCCGCGCAGCACGAGCCAGGAGTTGAAGGGTGAGGCAACGGCGCCCAGGACATGGCGGATGTGATCGGTCTTTATAAAAAGGTCATCCCTGCGGGCTAAGACCAGGGCTCCCCCCTGCACGTCGCTGTGGCCGCCGAAGTACTTGGTCGTGGAATGGAGGACGGCGTCTACTCCCAGCTCGATCGGCCGCTGCAGCGCGGGGGTGGCGAAGGTGTTGTCGATAAGGGTCAGGGCGCCCGCCCGCCGGGCGAGGTCGGCCACGGCGCGGATGTCGGTGACCTTGAGGAGCGGGTTGGACGGGCTTTCCATCCAGACGAGCCGGGTCTCGGGACGGAGCGCGGCTTCGACCTCGCGAAGGTCCTGCATGGCCACGGCGGTCGACGAGATCCCCCAATTGGGAAGGTTCTCCTCGGCCGCGACCCGGAAACCGTAGTAGACGTCTTCCGGGAAGATCACGTGCGATCCGGGAGGCAGGGTCTGGAGCAGCGCGATGCCCGCCGCCATTCCCGAGGCGAAGACCAGCGCAGCTGCTCCCCCTTCGAGAGAAGCCAGCGCCGCTTCGAGCTGGTGCTGGTTGGGGTTCGACTCGCGGATGTAGGTATGCCCGCCCAGCGGGACTCCGTCCGCGTCGCGGGCAAAATTGGTAGAGAGATAGATCGGGGACGCCACCGACCCGGTCGTCGGATCGGCCTCGTGCCCGGCGTGCACCGCGAGCGTCTCGAGCTTCATCTCGTGAAGTTCACAGTCAGAGTGTAATAGACCTTGACCGGCGTTCCGTTGAGCTCGGCCGGCCGGAAGACCCAGCGGCGCACCGCGTCCAGAGTGGCGAGGTCGAGCGACGGGTGGACGCTCTTGCAGACCCGCGGCTTCTGGATGCAGCCCTCCTCGTCGATGACGGCTTCGACCATGACAGTCCCGCGGACCTCGCTCCTGCGGGCGTTGTCGTCGTACACCGGCGGATGTCCGAACAGCTTCTCGGGACGGACGACCTCGCTCCCCACGGGAGCCTGGGCCCTCTTGTCGAAAATCCGCAGCCCTTCCCTGGGGCAGGCGGCATCCTCGTAGACGACCTCCGGCGGCTCGACCGGAGCGCCGTCGGTCCGCGCCTGGCAGAGGACGATGCGCGCGTTCAGGGATGCCGGGCCGGTCGGCTCGGCGGCCAGCGCCTCGCGGGCCGCATCGGCCGCCTTCTCCGGCTTGCGGAGGCCTGTGTAGGCCTTGGAGAGGCCGAGCAGGCAGAGGCCGCAAGAGCCGCCGGCCAGCTTTTCAGCCTGCCGGAAGCTGTCGGCGGCCTGGTCGAACCGCCTCTGTTCGAGCAGGTCGAAGGCCTTCCTCAGGGTCTCGGTCACGGCGGGATCGGCCGGCGGAGCTGCCGGGGGAGGAGCAGCGGCGCCGGCCAGAGAGGCCACGAATACAGGGAGACAGACCAGGATGAGCTTCAGAGCGCGCATGGAGGACATTCTACCCGGAGAACCTCCGGAAACCTTTCTGCGTCCGGGTCGTTATACGGAAAGGCCGATCGACCGGCCTCTCCCCTCATCCCGTTCCTGACTGGAGGTCATTCTTGAGCTCTCACCGCTTCCGCAGCATCCTCACCCTGAGCGCCCTGGGCGCCCTGGTCCTGGCAGGGTCTTCCCTTTCCGCCGAAACCTGGGTGGAGCGCAGCGACGCCAACTCCCAGATCCTCATCGACGTCCTGGCGCGCCAGAGCCCCGAGGGCGCCGGCCAGCTCGGCGTCCCCGGCCTCGACGAGGAGATCTTCGACCTGAAGCCCGGCTTCGTCGAGCGCTCCCGCGAAGAGATCAAAAAGGCCGCCGATACGCTCCGCCAGCGGCTGGCCGCCGAGAAGGACCCCAAGGTGCGGCAGGATCTCGAGATCCTGATCCTGGCCACGGACGACCAGCTCGAGGGCTCCCGCCTCGGCGAGAAGTACAACCTCCCCTACTTCGACATCTCCTCGACCGTCTTCCAGGGCCTCCGCGCCCTGCTCGACGACCAGGTGGAGGAGAGCCGCCGGCCCGCGGCGCTGGTCCGCCTGCGCAAGTACACGGGCGTCGAGCCCGGCTACACCCCGATGTCCGTCCTGGCCGAGCAGTTCATCCGCTCGCGCATGAACCGCCCCGGCCTGATCGGCCCCTTCAAGGATGAGATCGAGAAGGACCTCCAGAACACCGAGACCTACCTCAAGGGGATCGAGGAGCTGTTCAAGAAGCACAAGATTGCGGGCTACGAGCAGCCCTATGCGAAGCTGCGCGAGCAGGCCAAGGCCTACGAGGCGTTCGTGCGCAAGGAGATCGTGCCGAAGGCGCGCACCGACTTCCGCCAGCCGGCCGAGCTCTATGCCTACAGCCTGCGGACGCTCGGCGTGGACATGCCGGTCGAGGAGCTGGTGAGCCGGGCGCAAGTGTCGTTCCGGGAGATCCAGAACGAGATGCAGGCGCTGGCCCAGATGGTCGCGAAGGAGCGCGGCATGCAGGTCACGGACTACCGCGACGTGCTGCGCGAGCTCAAAAAGACGCAGATCACGGGCGAGGCGATCCTCCCCCTCTACCAGCAGCGCATCAAGGACATGGAGCGGATCATCCGCGAGCAGGGGATCGTGAGCCTGCCGGAGCGGCCGATGAAGGTGCGGCTGGCGAGCGAGGCGGAGAGCGCCGCCACCCCGGCCCCCAACATGCGCCCGCCGCGGCTGATCGGCAACACCGGCGAGATGGGCGAGTTCGTGCTGCCGCTGCGCATCCCCGGCAAGCAGGGGGAGGCCAACCTGACCCTCGACGACTTCACCTACGACGCTCTCTCCTGGGCGCTGACCGCGCATGAGGGCCGGCCCGGCCATGAGCTGCAGTTCGCGTCGCTGGTCGAGAAGGGAGTGTCCCGGGCGCGGATCATCTTCTCGTTCAACAGCGTCAACGTGGAGGGCTGGGCCCTCTACGCCGAGGCCGAGGTCAAGCCCTACATGCCGCTCGACGCTCAGCTCGCCGCGCTGCAGAGCCGGCTCATGCGCGCGGCCCGCGCCTATCTCGATCCGGGCCTGCAATCCGGCCGCATCACCCGCGAGGAGGCCACCCGGATCCTGCGCGAAGAGGTCGGCCTCTCCGAGGGCATGGCGCTCCAGGAAGTGGAGCGCTACACGTTCCGCAGCCCTGGCCAGGCGACGTCCTACTTCTGCGGCTACACACGGCTGATGGAGCTGCGCACCGAGGCCGAGCGCGCCCTGGGGCCGAAGTTCAACCGCCAGAAGTACCACGACTTCATCCTGGCCCAGGGCATGCTGCCGCCCGCGCTCCTGAAGAAGGCCGTGATGGAGGAGTTCGTACCAGCCCAATAGCCCCTTGCCGCAGTGCGGTATAGAATGTCTCCTTGCGGCAGACGGATGCCGCAAGGAGGCAGCATGAGCGAACGGGCAAAGACAATCTTCATCACCGGGGCCGCTTCGGGGATCGGGCGGGAGACGGCCCTGCTCTTCGCCAAGAACGGCTGGCGCATCGGCGCGGCGGACATCGACGAGGCCGGCCTGGCCAGCCTCTCGTCCGAAATCGGGCCTGACCGCTGCTGGACCGGACGGCTGGACGTCCGCAATTACTCCGAGTGGCAGGAGCGCATCCGCGAGTTCGGTGCCTGGAGCGCCTGGCACATGGACGTGCTCTTCAACTGCGCCGGCATCATGCGGATGGGCCCCTTCGGCGAGACCCCGATCCAGGAGCACGTGCGGACCGTGGAGGTCAACGTGATCGGCGTGATGAACGGCATTCACGCCTCGCTCGAGCTGCTCCGGGCGACCAAGGGCGCCCATGTGGTGAGCATGGGCTCGGCCTCGGGGATCTACGGCGTGCCGGACCTGGCCACCTACTCGGCCTCCAAGTTCTTCATCCGCGGGCTTACCGAGGCACTGAACGTGGAGCTCGACCGCGACGGCATTACCGTCACCGACCTGATGCCGCTCTACGTGGACACCCCCATGGTGCGGAGCCAGACCTACCGCGCCGGCAGCCTGGAGACCTTCGGCGCCAGCCTGACGCCGCAGGAAATCGCCCAACTCGTCTGGGACGCCGCCCACGGCCAGAAGGTCCACTGGGTTCCGGGCGCCCTACTCAAGACCCTGAACTACCTCGGCGGCGCGCTGCCGTTCGTCTCGCGGCCGACCATGAAGCTGGTGGACCGGCGCAAGGAGAGGTGACTGGCACTGCTCTTGCTCAAATGAATGACTCCACGGCAATTCTTCTTTGTCGTACACCAGGAGGCAACATCATGAGCAAAAAAATCATCCCCGCAATCGCCGCCGCCGGCCTGCTCGCGCTGACCCCGGCTTTCGCCCAGAGCCAGGGCACCACTTCGGGCACAGGCACACAGGGAACGGGCACGGCAACGCAGGGAAGCCACGACACCCACACCCATCAGGGCGACCAGGGCACGACCGGACACGAGCACGGCGCCCACGGCAGCACGGTCGACACCAAGGGAACAGCTCACGCCAATCAGGATGAGCACTTCGTCCACGAGGCCGCTGCCGGCGGCATGATGGAAGTCGAGCTCGGCCGTCTGGCGGCGGAGCGGGCGGCGAACGCCGACATCAAGGCCTTCGGGCAGCGGATGGTCACGGACCACGGCAAGGCGAACCAGGAGTTGATGAAGATCGCGACCAGCAAGGGGATCACCCTCCCCAAGGCGCTCCCGGCCGACAAGCAGCAGGAGCGCGACAAGTTCGCCCGCCTCTCCGGCGCCGAGTTCGACCGTATGTACGCGCAGCACATGGTCAAGGACCACAAAAAGACCGTGGCGGATTTCGAGAAGCAGGCTGAGAAGGGCGCCGATGAGGCCCTGCGCACTTTCGCCCAGAAGACCCTCCCCACCCTGCGCGAGCACCTGGCCCTCTCCCAGACCCTGGCCAGCAAGCAGGCCGCTCTGAAGAAGTAGTTAGAATCCGGGGGATGCTCGACCGCGTCCCCCTTACTTATCAAACCCTGAAAGACGGCATCCAGGCTGGGCTCCACCTCGGAGCCCAGCTCTACGCCTCCCTGAACGGCGAGGTGGTCGCCGATGGCGCCGTAGGCGACCTCACCCCGGACCATCTGATGCTGTGGCTCTCCTCTACCAAGCCGGTGGCGGCGGTCGCGATCGCCCAGATCTGGGAGCGCGGCAGGCTGGAATTGGACGATCCGGTCGCCCGGCACATCCCCGAGTTCGCAGTCAACGGCAAGGAGCGGATCACCCTCCGCCACCTCCTCACCCATACCGCCGGCATCCGGATGCTCGACACGGGCTGGCCGCGCGAGCCGTGGGAAGCGATCATCGCCCGCATCTGCGCGATGAAGCCGGAGCCGCGCTGGGTACCTGGCGAGAAGGCCGGCTATCACCAGGCGTCGAGCTGGTTCATCCTGGGAGAGGTGATCCGCCGGCTGGATGGCCGGCCCTTCGACCGCTACGTCCGCGAAGAGGTCTTCGAGCCGCTGGGCATGGCCGACTCCTGGGTCGGCATGCCGCGCGGCCGGTACCTCTCTTACAAGGAAGCGGGCCGGATCGGCGCCATGTGGAACATGGAGACCTCGGAGCCGCACGGATGGGATGCAGAGGAACGCTGCACGACCGTCCATCCCGGGGGGAACGGCTACGGTCCCATGCGCGAGCTCGGCCGCTTTTACGAGATGCTGCTCGAGCGTGGCGATCGTGGTGGGCAGATCATCTCTCCGCAATCCGTGGAGGCCCTGACCGCCCGCCACCGGGTTGGGATGATGGACAGCACCTTCAAGCACAGGATGGATTGGGGACTCGGCTTCATCCCCAATTCAGCGATGTACGGCGTCGAGACCGTCCCCTACGCCTACGGCCACCACGCCTCGCGCCGGGCCGTTGGCCACAGCGGCTACCGCTCCTCGGTCGCCTTCGCCGATCCCGAGCACGGCCTCGCGGTCGCCCTGGCCTTCAATGGAATCCCCTCCAACGATGCGCACGAGCAGCGGATCCGCGCCGTTCTCGACGCTCTCTATGAGGATCTGGAGATCCGGGCCCCCGCCTCCGGATGAGGACGACGGGCCCGTTCAGGATTGGCTTAGTTCAGGGACTGAAGGAAGCTGGCGAGGTCGTTCGGCTGGGAGCTGGCGCCGCCGCCGCTGCACGCGTCCGCGGACTTCAGGGAAACGCCGGCCTGCCGCCGGGTGCAATCGTTGCCGTAGGTCTTGTTGTCACAGCCGCACACCGGGTCGTACTGCTGGGTGCAGCCTTCCGGCTTGACCACGCAGCTGCCCTGCGCGCCGGAGTTCTTCTTCGGACAGGTGCCGGCCGCAAACTCGCAGAACTCGTTCGCCGCGCAGTCGCTGTCCTTCAGGCACATCGTCTGCGCATCGGCAGGCGCCGGCTGGGCGAGGCCGATGGACAGGACCAGGACGAGTCCCAGGAAGAGGTGGGTGTAGGTTCTCTGATGCATGACTGACCTCCTTGGGTCCATTTCAGGTTCGGCTGCACGCAGCAGCCACTTATAGCCGCGGCCCTATGGCTGCAATGCCCGTGCCCCCTCCTCACACGAGGAAGAAGTGCAGGCCCTGCCAGATCCACCAGATCCCGACCAAACGGAAGACCCAGAGCAGGTTACGGACGCCGAGGAGGAAGAAGTTGTGAACCGGGAAGGGGACGGCCACGGGGGACCGGCCCTGGACAAAAAGGTACCCGAAGGCTGCCAGATTGACCGTGATCCCGACGACCAGCTTGAAGAAGGCAGTGACTTCCTCAACCGGCGGCTCCACGCCGAAGGCGGCGGCGGCAAGGGCCGCCAGGAGGAGCAGGAGGGGAATGAAGATCCCGGCGCGCAAGACCCAGCGCCAGGAATCGAGGAAGGCGAAAAACTTCGCCGCGGGCTGGCGGTGGCCCGGGCAGCACCGGGCTTGGATGGAATGCAAATCCAGTGTCTCGGCTCCCTCGGCAGGTGGGACCCGGTTGCACCACACGCACTTCACCGGCAGCACCCGCTCCATGTAAAGCTGGGCGAGGAGCCGGTGGCCCACCATCAGGACCACGCCCGCGATCAGGCTCGCCCCGATCGGCTCGGGGTGCCGCACGAAGAGGAACAGCACCACGGGGATGAAGAGGAAGAGCAGCACGCCCGTCGCTTGGACCTTGAGGGGTTGCACGGTGGCGGATTATGGCACGGGGATGTACCTGAGTGACTCGGGTGTACATTCCAGCGGCCCGCGTGTACATCCGAGTGACTCGGGGACGTACCCGAGAGGCTCGGATGTACATCCCAGCGCCTCGCGTGTACAGCCGAGTGACTCAGGGACGCACCCGAGAGGCTCGGGTATACATTTCAGCGGCTCGGATGTATACCCGAGTGACTCCGATGTACATTCCAGCGGCTCGGGTGTACATCCGAGTGACTCGGGGACGCACCTGGGAGGCCCGGATATATATCTCGCGGCTCGGATGTACATCCAAGTGACTCCGGGATCTACCCGAGCGACTCGGGGAAATGACATTCCTGACCCGTTTTACGTCTCTACAGAGGGTGTTTACAGAAAGGCACCCTATGCGCCCATATGATCAGAGTTACCGTCTTCTCTTCTCCCAACCCCGCATGGTCGAGGATCTCGTCCGCGGCTTTGCCGGCGAGCCCTGGATTGAGCAACTCGACTTCTCGACGCTGGAGAGGGTCAACGCCTCCTATGTATCGGACACACTGAAGGAACGCGAGGGCGATGTCGTCTGGCGGCTCCGGCACCGGGACGGGAGCCCGATCTACGTCTACTTCTTGATCGAGTTCCAGTCCGAGGTCCAGAGGTTCATGGCGGTGCGCCTCCTGGCCTATGTGGCGCTCCTCTACCAGGACCTTCTGGCCCGCAAGGAGCTCACTTCCTCGGGCGAGCTCCCCCTGGTCCTGCCCATCGTCCTCTACAATGGAGAGGATCGGTGGTGGGCGCCGCTGGAGCTGTCGGAGCTGATCCAGGCTGTGCCCGAAGAGGCGCAGCCTTACGTGCCCCGGTTGCGTTACAGGCTAATCGACGAGGGGAGCTACTCCCCAGAGGAGTTGGAAGGCCGCAAGAACCTAGCTGCCGCGCTGTTCGGTCTGGAGAAGAGCCACCGGAGGGATGACCTCGAGCGATGGTCCGGACGCCTGACCGGCTGGCTGCGAAGACCTGAAGATGCCGGATTGCGTCGCGCCTTCGTCGTCTGGTTCGAAGCCGTTTTCCTGAACAGCCGCAGTCGGGAGGAGATCCCGGAGGCCCTTGGCCTGGAGGAATTTGAAACCATGCTGGCAAAACGAGTCGTCGAATGGGGTCGGGAGCTACGCGAGGAGGGGCGGCAGGAAGGGGAAGCCCACCTGCTGCTCCGGCAGCTCGAGACGAGGTTCGGACCTCTCGAAGAGAGGACGCGGACCCGCGTTCTGTCCGCAGGAGCGGAGCGGCTGCTGGAATGGGGTGAACGCTTCGTATTTGCTGAGCGTCTGACCGACGTCTTCGGAGATTGAGCCAAGGAACCCACAATCAGGAACTCTCCCTGGCTCGCGGCTTGCATTTCGATAACCGCGAACGATGGCTGTTTCGCACTTGGCGGTGTCCATACGCGGGGAGACGGGAGGAGCACCGGCGGCGCCGGGCTTTGAGAGGGTCTCCGCCGAGTTCCCTTCCGTTGGGTTCGAGCTGGGAGAGATTGAAAACCTTCCATCCCTCTCGCTCACAGCCGAGGAGTGGGAGTCTCCTTGTTTCCCCTTCTATGAGTTCGACACCCGCGTGGAGGACATGCCGCGCCTCGATCTTGCCGCGGAGCCCGGACGCCTGCCGGGGATGACCCTGGAGGTGCTCACCCGCTGCCAGCGGCTGATCGGCCGGCGCAACGCCGCTTCCTCCAACCCGATCTTCGATCTCGTCCTGGACCGGCACCGGTCGCTCCACGATCTGGACAAGCCGCTGGTCCGCGCCGATTGGGCCCACGCCCTGGATGTCTGGCAGTGGACGGTCCGCCTCGATCCCGAAGCGGGCTTGGCGGTCCAACTCGCGGCGCTCTTCCACGACATCGAGCGGCTGGCCTCCGAGGCCGATACCCGCGTCGAGCACCGGGCCGGCGACTACCAGGCGTTCAAGGACGAGCACGCCCGGCGCGGGGCCGAGATGGCGGACGGCGTCCTGGAGCAGGCCGGGGTCGACGCGCAGACACGGATGCAGGCGGCCCGGCTGATCGCGGGGCATGAGCGTATGCCGGACGTGCTCAACGACGCGGACGCCCTCTCCTTCTTTTCGCTGAACAGCCCCGGGTACGTGGACTACTTCGGACCCGAAGCCGCGCGGCGCAAGATCGCCTGGACCCTGGCCCGCCTCCGCCCCGATGCACGGCGACGGCTGGAGGGGGTCCGCCTGCGGCCGGACGTGGCGGAGATGCTCCCATGATCGAAGCCGTCAAGATCTGGAACGAGCCGAACAACATGTCCCACTGGGACTTCGAGGTGGACGAGGGATGGACCATTTTCGCCCGCATGGCCACGCTCGCGGGCGATGCCATCGCCTCCGAGCGGCCTGGCCTCCCCCGCGTCCTGGGCGGGATCTCGCCCATCGACCCCAAGTTCGTCCAGAACATGAAGGACCAGGGGGTGCTCGACCACGTGGATGCCATCGCCATCCACGGCTTCCCCCTCGACTGGAACCATTGGCAGATCCACGAGTGGCCCGATCGGCTGGCCGAAGTCCATGCCCTCACCGACCTGCCCGTCTGGGTGACGGAGGTAGGAGTTTCGACCTTTGGGGCCGAGGAGGTCCAGGAGTTCGGGCTGAAGCGGACCGCCGAGCTCCTCCTGGGCAAGGCGCCCCGCGTCCACTGGTACAGCCTGTACGACCTGCCCAAGGCCTGGCCGGCGACGACCCGGCACCGCGAAGCCGAGGGCTCGTCCTACTACCGCCACTTCTACATGGGATTGATCAAGGAGGACGGCACCCCCAAGCTCGCCCTGAAGCACTTCGCGGATTACACGCCCGGGCTCGGCATCTGCCAGTGGTTCCACTTCGAGGACCATCGCCTCGATGACGCGGTGCGCTGGATGAAGAGGCTGGGGATCCGCCATGTCCGCACAGGGCTCTCGTGGGCCGACAGCTTCCGTCCGGACGCCGATGCCTGGTTCGACCGGCAGATGAAGGCGCTGGAGGGCTTCGACCTGACCCTGACCTACTGCTTCACGCCCGAGCACTGCGGGGTGCGACCCCACCATACGAGCCCACCCAAGTGCGTGGAGGAATTCGCCGACTTCTGCGCCCGGATGACCCGCCGCTACGCTTGAGACATCTCACCCAGCAGCCGAATGAGGGCCGCGGGATCGACCGGCTTCGTGAGGTGGAGGTCGAAACCGGCCTCCCGGGCGCGGCGCTGGTCCTCCTCCTGGGCATAGCCGGTCAGGGCGATCAGGCAGATCTCCGGCAGCTCCGCCCTCAGGCCGCGGGCCACGTCGTACCCGTTCATCCCGCCGGGCAGTCCGATGTCGCAGAGCACCACCTGGGGCGGCAGCCTGCGGGATGCGTCCAGGCCGTCCTTGCCCGTGTAGGCCACCTCCGCCTGATGGCCGGAGAGCTCCAGCAGGATCTGCAGGCTGTCGGCCGCGTCCTGGTTGTCCTCGATGATCAGGACCCGCAAGGTTTTTGCCTCCGGAGTTGCGGCAGCTTCCCCGGGAACCGGGGTGGGCTCGCGGGCCTGGAGCGGGAGACGGAGCGTCAGCACCGATCCATTTCCCCCGCCGCCACTATGGGCCTCCACGCTCCCGCCGTGCATTTCGACGAGCCCCTTGACCAGGGCGAGCCCCAGGCCGAGCCCGCCGCGGCTGCGGTCCAGGGTCTGGTCCGCCTGGCTGAAGGGCTGGAAGAGACGGGCCAGGATCTCGGGCTCCATTCCTACTCCCGTGTCCTCGACGATGAGCTCGGCCGCGCCTCCGCGTTCTGTGAGCCGCACGGTCACCCGGCCCTCCGGGTTGGTGAATTTGATCGCGTTCTGGAGCAGGTTGCCCAGTGCCTGGGAAAGACGGGTGGGGTCGCCATCCATCCACAGGGGCAGGTCCGGCACTTCGAGGAGCAGGGCCAGGCCGGCGCCTTCGAGCAGGGCGCGGTGGTCTTCGACCGTGGAGCGGACCAGCGCGGCAAGGTCGACCGGCTCTCGGCGGATCAGGATCTTGCCCTGGGAGATGCGCGACACGTCCAGGAGGTCGTCGATGAGCCGGGCCATGTGCGCCACCTGGCGGTCGATCATGCTCCGGGCCTTCTCGAGCCGGTCGGGACCGAGCCCGGCCATCCGCAGCACCTGGGCGGCATTGCGGATCGGGGCCAGCGGGTTGCGCAGCTCGTGCGCAAGCATCGCCAGGAAATTGTCCTTGCGGTGGTTCGCCTCCTGAAGCTCCCTCTCTGCTTGCCGGGCCGGGGTGACGTCGCTCAACGCGCCGATCCACTCGCGCACCCTGCCGTCTGCCTCGAGCACCGGCACTCCCGTCGCCCGGATGAAGCGGAAGCCGCCTGCCAGGCTCTTGATCCGGTACTCGGACTCGTAGAGGGCCCCTGTCGTCATCGAATTGGTCCAGCTCGCTTGCGCCTGCTCGCGGTCGTCCGGATGGACCAGGTCCAGCCAGCCCACGCCCGCCTGCTCCGCAGGGTCCTGTCCCGTGATCTCCTGCCACCAGCGCTGGGTCTCGTCGAAATTACCGGCCCCGGTCTCGGGGTCCCATGACCAGACCGCCTGGTTGCTCGCCTTGGACAGGGCGCGGTACCGCTCCTCGCTGCGCCGCAGCGCCTCCTCGGCCCGCTTGCGCTTGCTGATGTCGCGGGCGTAGACGGCGATGCCCTCGGTCCAGGGGTGGACGATCACCTCGTACCAGTTCCCCGAGTAGGCCCCCTGGTCTTCGATGTGGACCGGCACCCGCTCCGTCATGGCCCGCCGGTAGGCGGCTCCGGTGGGCGAGCCGTCCAGGACCGGGAAGCGCTCCCAGATGTCATGGCCGACCACCTCCCCGGCCGCGGCACCGATGGGTGCCAGCGCCACGGAGTTGGCATAGGTGATCCGCCACTGCCGGTCGATGATCAGGAACGCGTCGGAGAGGCTGTCAAGAAGGGCGAATACTTCCGTGCTCACGGAGGGATTCTAGTCTGCTTGGTAGTAGTCCAGGCCCAGGTGCGTGATCTGCTCCTCGCCGCGCAGGTAGCGCAGCGTGTTCTTGAGCTTCATTTGCTGGATGAAGAGGTCGTGCTCGGGGTAGAGCTCGGGCAGGGTCATCGGGCTCTTGAAGTAGAACGAGAGCCACTCCTGGATGCCGTGCATGCCGGCGCGGCGGGCGAGGTCCAGGAACAGGGCCAGGTCGAGCACCAGCGGCGCGGCCAGGATGCTGTCGCGGCAGAGGAAGTCGATCTTGATCTGCATCGGGTAGCCGAGCCAGCCGAAGATGTCGAGGTTGTCCCAGCCTTCCTTGTTGTCCCCACGTGGCGGGTAGTAGTTGATCCGCACCTGGTGGTGGAATCCTTCGTAGAGGTCGGGGTAGAGGTGCGGCTGGAGGATGTGCTCCAGGACCG
Organism: uncultured Holophagales bacterium; assembly: GCA_963741305.1. Classification (GTDB taxonomy): domain Bacteria; phylum Acidobacteriota; class Thermoanaerobaculia; order Multivoradales; family UBA5704; genus DATMER01. The sequence continues at coordinate 4,412,509 of CAVUHL010000003.1, forward strand.
AGAGCTTGCTCTGCTCCTTGGTCTTGAAATTGTCCGGGTCGTCGAGCACCTCGCCGTCGCGGTTGCCGAGGATGTTCGTGGAGAACCAGCCCGAGAGCCCGATCAGCCGCGCCTTGAGGCCGGGCGCTAGAATCGTTTTCATCAGGGTCTGCCCGGTCTTGAAATCTTTACCGCAGACGGGGACGCGGTTCCGTCCGGCAAGCTCCCTCAGGGCCGGCACGTCGAGGGTCAGGTTCGGAGCGCCGTTCGCGAAGGGGATTCCAAGAGAGAGGGCTGCGTAGGCGTAGACCATGCTGGAGGGGATGTCCACGCCGTCGTTCCGCATGGCATGCTCCAGGCTCTCCAGCGACTGGTGGGCCTCCTCGACCTTCATGTGGATCTCGGTGCTGCCGCACCAGATCATGACCATGCGGTCGACGCCCTTCTCCTGCTGGAAGGTCCGGATCTCCTCGATGAGCTGCTGCGCGAGGTCCCACTTGGAGGCGCCCTCCTTGACGTGGGTGCCGTGCAGGCGCTTCACGAAGCGGGGGTCGAACACCCCTTTCATGGGGCGGATGGCTTCGAGCTCGGGCCGGAGCGTCTCCAGGAGATTGCGCTCCAGCACACCGGCTTCCACGGCCGCCTCGTAGGCGTTATCCGGGAAGATGTCCCAGGCGCCGAAGACCAGATCGTCGAGCTGGGCCAGGGGAACGAACCCGTTGATCTTCGGCACGCGGTTTTCCGTGCGCTTGCCCAGGCGGATCGTCCCCATCTGGGTCAGCGATCCGATCGGTTTGGCGATCCCGCGCTTCACCGCCTCGATCCCGGCGATCACTGTCGTGCTGACCGCTCCAAGGCCGACGAGCAGGACCCCCAGCTTACCCGTGGGCTCCTGGATCTGAACGCTCACGGCCTGGAAAGCTGCAACTCACGTGCCATCAATGAGGTACACTGAGCCTCGATGGACGACGAGCGGCCAATCGTCTGCGTGGACCTGAACGGGGTGCTTGACGCCTACACGGGGTGGAAGAGCCCGGAGCATTGGGACCTGCCCGTGCCCGGGGCCGGGGAGTTCCTTCGTTCCCTGAACGAGCGCGGGTTCCGGGTCGTGGTCTTCACCACCCGCTGGCAGGACGGCGCCCGCTCCTGGCTGGAGGAGCACGGGCTGCTGCAGTGGGTCTCCGAGGTCACCGACCGGAAGCCGGCCGCCCACGTTTTCGTGGACGACCGGGCTGTCTGCTTCCGGGGAGATTTCGCGGAGACGCTACGGCAGGTGATCGGATTCCGGGCTCACTGGGAGGAGTGAGGGCGCTCCTCAGACCGCCTTGATCACCTCGAGCTCCCGGGCCTGCCCCTGGAACCGGACGTCCGGCGGGATCTGGCCCAGCTTCTTCGACAGGCCGAGCCTTCCCGAAGGGTACTGCGCCCAGACTTCCTCGGCGTGGTCGTTGTCCTTGGCGACCCCGTCTGGATACCGGGCTACGTGCCCATCCTCGAACCGGTCGACGACGAGCCGGTTGTTGAGCTTCGGCATGCGTCCGCCGGTGGCGTTGCCGAAGCCGATGCCCGCCTGGATCTGCCGCGCCAGCGCCGCGCCCGCGCGGTCCGGGGCTTCCAAGGTCAGGTCGAAGAACTTCGGACCGGTCTTGGAGATCACGTTGTCCTTCCCGCGGGTGATCATCTGGTGGATGACGTTGTTCACCTTGTCGGTGTTCGGATCGTCGCTCTCCTTGGAGCGGGCGCCGGGGAGCCAGACCTCGCCCCGCCGGGGACCGGACGCGATCTCGCCGAGCATGTTCAGGGTGGTGTGGAACTCGATCCAGTCCAGGACGAGCTGCTCCAGGTCCTTGTACTTGCCGCCCCGCGCGGCGAGGCGGTTGCTCGTGAGGCGCAGGCTCATGATGGCGCGCCACCAGATGGGGGCATGGCTCAGGGTCAGCGCCTCGTCCGTACCGCCGACGCACTGGTGCCCCTTTGCCAACTGGCCCTCGAAAAGCTGGATGGTCCCCTGGAGCGACTGCGCCGCCTTGCCCGGATCCGGCTGGACGAAGTGGTAGAAGGCGATCCGGTTTGCCCAGCGCTCCGTCTTCTGATTGGGGGTCCCGCCCCCCTTCTCGATGTCGACGACCTGCGGGTTCGGCATCGTGCCGTTGAGGTGGAACTGCACCGTGTTCTCGCCCAGAGCACGGTTCAACTGCTTGCCCGCCTGCGGATCGGGTGGCTCGTTCATACTCCCTCCTTTACGCCCGTTAGACGTACGGTACAGGAGAATTCCTCACCTGAGGAGCTTATAGCCCACGCCGCAGCCGATGCGCGTAGAGGTCCGCCCTCTTCCGCAGTGCCTCCGCTTCCTTTGCGTCCATCCCTTCCACTGCCTGCGCCGCGAGCGTGTAGTACCCAAGTTGGAACGCCAGGTAGGCCTGGGTGTAGAACCGGAGCTGGTCGGCCGGCGTCTTGACCCGGCGGGAGCGCTCCACCTGCTCCAGGAGACGGCCCCGCTCCTCGTCTGACAGCTCCAGCTCCACGACCGCGCCAGCCAGGTCCCAGGCAGGGTCCTGCGCTCCAATGAGGTCGTTGGAGGCGTAGTGGTCGAGGGCATCGGCCTTCCAGACCTTCCCGTCCGGGGTCACCAGCCACTCCCAGGCGTGCATCCGGTTGTCCGTGAGGACCGGCCGGGCCAGGGAGGATAGCTCCGGCAGGCGCTCGCGCCAGGAGCCGAGGGGCTCGGCGGCCTGCTTGCCCAGGGCTTGCTCGACGTTGAAGGCCGCCATCTCCAGCAGCTTCTCGGGAGAGGCGCCGACCGTGCCGGGCAGCTTCCGCGCCCGGAAGGAGATGTAGCGGGCTACCCGGTCGAGCAGCGCCTCGCGGTCCACATCCGGAACGAGCGGCAGCGGCTTGGCATCCTCCAGCCAGGGGCTGACCAGGAAGCCGTGCCGCAGCCCGGTGACAGGCAGCGTGAAGCCCCCCTTCTCCAGCTCGGAGGCCAGCTCCAGCTTCTCCCGCCCGTAGCGCCCCAGGCCGGCGAACTTCAGCAGCCAGGTCTTGCCTCCCGCTTTCAGCAGGTACTTGCGCCGCTCCTGTTGCAGGTGCGCGGGCGGGCGTGACGCCTTCTTGTTCTTGGGGAACACCCGATCCCGCCAGCGGCCCGCCCCGATGTCTTCGAGCGGACCCTCGGCCGGGCCGGTGAGGTCCTCGACCCAGCGCTGCAGCGACCAGGGAGAGCCGGAACCGAGGAACATCTCCTCGAACTCCACTACGTACTTGCGCGCGGTCTCCCAACGCTCCCGGTGCCGCTCGCTCGCATGGGGTCCGAGCGGGCCGCGGTGGCTCGGGAGGAACACGATCTGCTCCTGCGATACGCCGTGCTCCTCCAGCCAGTCAGCCATGGCGCCGAAAGAGCTGCCCGACAGCCCCGGCCCCTCGTCCGCCACCGCGAACAGCGGCCGGCGCGTGCCCGTGGCGTCCGCGGCGACCAGGAGCTTGCCCGTCATCCGCTCGCCGATCGACAGCGTGCGCGCGAACGGATGCCCCCCGGGGCGTACGCTCGCCGAGGTCTCCCCCTTGCCCGCCGCCGCCACCACCGCCGCCAGGCTCGTGCCGATGCTGCGGATGCCGATCACCCGCAACGACCCGGCCCATTCCTCCCGCAGCTGCTCGCCCGCGCGCAAATACATTTCCGGGTAGACCCCGTAGAACGCATAGCCCTCGGGCACCACCACCTCGATCTCCTGCGGGATCCGCGCCGTGCCCAGCTTCCGCAACGCGCGCTGAGCGCTGCCCACCCCGACCAGCGGCGGCGCGGCCCCCTTCCTCCCCTCCCAGGCGGGGAGCTGGCCCGCGAAGCGGAACGACCAGAGCAGCGCCTCCGCGGTCCCGCGGGTCAGGTCCGCGGACAATTGCCCCACCGGCGTCGGCCTTTCGCGTCCGAGCATCTCGAGCTGATCGTCGAGCAGCCCCTGCTCCAACTCCCCGGCCTCCACCAACAGCTCCACGATCTCGGCATGCCGTTCGATGCCGGGAGCCATCCCCTCCAAAGCCGTCAGGCCGGAGCGGATACGCTCCAACTTGGCTTCCGTGTCTTCATTTCGCTTCAGGTCTCCGTAAACGATCATTTGTCCCTCGTTAGAGAGCAAGAGCCGTACCCGATGAATTCGTTCTTCTCGATCACTTGACATGTCAACCATTCACGCGTAGATTAGCACACGTGAGCGAACGAGAGAGCCGCCGAGAGAGCGCAATTCAGCGTGAAATCCAGCAGACGAGGCCGTTCCGGTCCTTGAGCCAGGAGGGAGTCGTGGCCCTGCTCCGCACGGCGGACGTGGTCCGCCGCTACATCGCCCGGGTCCTGGAGCCGTACGGGATCACGCCGCAGCAGTTCAACGTGCTGCGCATCCTCCGCGGCGCCGGCCCTGATGGCACCCCGACCCTGACCATTGCCGAGCGGATGATCGAGGAGGCGCCAGGCATCACCCGGCTCCTCGATCGCCTGGAGATCAAGGGAATGGTGCGCCGGCAGCGCTGCCCCGAGGACCGCCGCCAGGTCCTCTGCCATGCCACGCCCCAGGCGCTCGACCTGCTGGGCAGGATCGACGGGGCGATGAACGAGGCCGATGAGGCCTCACTGGGAACGCTCTCCGAGGAAGACAAGGCGCAGCTCATCCGCCTGCTGGACGCCGTCCGCAGCAGTCACGCATAGCACGCTTAAAAAAATTTGCACAGGTAGTTGACAGATCAACCGTTGCAAGATCAAGGAGATGAACCAATGAGTCGCAAAAATATCACCGCCGCGCTGTTCGCCGCTGTCCTGACCACGATGCCCGTGCTCGCCGCCGAGGTGCACAACATCGACGCGAGCCATTCCGAGGTGTCGTTCCAGCTCCGCCACCTGGTGACCCAGGTCCGCGGCAACTTCAACGACTACGAGGGGACGATCAACCTCGACCCGGCCAACCTCGAGAAGTCCAGCGTCGATTTCCGGATCAAGGCCACGAGCATCGACACCAACAACGCGGACCGCGACAAGCACCTCCGCGGCGAAGACTTCTTCTTCGTCGAGAAGTTCCCGGAGATCACCTTCAAGAGCAAGAGCATCAAGAAGGCCGACAAGGACACCTACGACGTCGCCGGAACTTTGACGATGCGCGGGGTGGCCAAGGAAGTGACGCTGCCCGTGACCTACCTGGGCGCGGTCAAGGATCCCTGGGGCAACCAGAAGGCCGGCTTCGCCACCGAGGTGACCCTCAACCGCAAGGACTACGGCATCAACTGGAACGCCGCCCTCGACAACGGCGGGTTCGTCCTTAGCGACGAGGTGAAGGTCTCCATCAACCTGGAGACGCAGCAGAAGAAGGAAGCCGCGGCCGCCAAGGGCAAGTAAGCAGATTCCGTCCGCGCTCCGCGCGCGTGCGTTCCATATAAAGATAGAGCCGGGGCGGCCGCCGCCCCGGCTCTTCTGCCGTACAATCGGCCTACCCGCTTTCGGGGTCTCTCATGGCCGAGCTCAAGTACTCCGACCTCCTGCTTTCGGTGACCGTACCGGCCGCCCTCGCCGCAGCTCGCCCGGCCAGTTCCCGCCATCAGCCCGTTGCCGCCCGGATGCTGCACGTCACCAACGGCGACATCGCTGCCGATCTGATCCGAGAGGCAGAGATCCAAGGCGACATCACCCTCTCGGCCGACGTGCTCCACGAAGGGCCGGCGCCGGCGGGGTTGCAGCCTGAGCGCTGGCGCAAGGTGCGCGCCCGCTACCTCGCCGAGTGCGGCTATGCGGATTACGACCGCTGCCTCGCCGACCTCACCAAGTGGGACCACAAGCTGGAGGGCTACCGCAACTACGACGAGGTGGTGCTCTGGTTCGAGCACGACCTGTTCGACCAGCTCCAGCTCCTGCGCCTGCTCGACTGGTTCGGCTCGCGCGATCTCACCCTCATCGGCCGCGGCCGGCTCAGCCTGATCCGTACCGATGATTTCCTCGGCGAGCTCACGCCGGAGCAGATGGCCTCCCTCCTGCCCGAGCGCCAGCCGGTCACGGACCATCAGGTCTTCCTCGCCCGCCATGCCTGGCGGGCCTTCTGCTCTCCCGAGCCCATCGGCGTCGAAGTGGCCCTGCGGCGCGACACCTCCGCCCTCCCCTTCCTCGCCGACGCCCTCCGCCGCCACCTGGAAGAGTTCCCCTGGACCCGGGACGGTCTCTCCCGCACCGAGCGCCAGGCCCTGCTGGGCCTCGACGCCGGCTTCGAGACCTTCGAGTCGCTCTTCCGCGCAGTCCAGGCCCTGGAGAAGAGCCCCTACCAGGGGGATACCTCCTTCTTCCACTGCCTGCGGGGGCTCGCCTCCCCGCCCATGCCCCTGATCCGCCTGGAGGCGGGGCCCGGAGGCTCCATCCGCAATCAGAGGATCTCCCTCACCGCCACCGGTCGCGACGTGCTCGCCGCACGGGAAGACTGGGTCCGCCTTCACGGCATCGACCGCTGGCTGGGTGGCGTCCACCTCCACGGGCGGCAGGCGCAGTGGCGCTGGGACGGCGAGCACGCCCGGCTCGCTCCCGGGTAGGGGTGAGAAATAACCCCCCGCCGGGGAACGTTTTTCAGAATATGAACCATCTGCGCGCCATAGGTGTGCTCCTCATACTGCTCGCGGCTCCTTCTGCCCAGGCTCAGCCGGCGTCCATCCTCCATGACCCCGTGTTCCAGGACGAGGCGCGGCTCGGCCTCAAGTACATGTACGACATGGACTTCGGCGCCGCGGACGAGGTTTTCGGACGGCTGACCGCGCGCTACCCCGATCACCCGGTGGGTCCTTACCTGCAGGCGATGCTCCCCTGGTGGGCTATCCAGCTCGAGCCGGAAGACCCATCCCAGGACGAGCGCGTCTTCGACGGCATGGAGCGGGTCATCGACCTTTCCGAGCGGCGGCTCAAGAAGAATCCCGCCGATCCGGACGCCCTTTTCTTCAAGTCGGGCGCCCACGCCCTGCGTGGAAGGCTCCACGCCGACCGGCGGCACTGGCTCAAAGCCGCCCGCGACGGCCAGCAATCGCTCACCGCCCTGAAGGAAGTCGTCAAGCGCGATCCGGACAACCACGACCTCTACTTCGGGCTCGGCCTGTTCGACTACCTGGCCGACGTGGTGCCCAAGCAGCACAAGATCCTGCGTCCGTTCTCCCGCCTCTTCCCCAAGGGGAACAAGGACCGGGGGATCACCGAGCTCGAGCGCGCCATGACAAAGGGCCAGTTCGTCGCGACCGAGGCGGCCTACTCGCTGCTCCAGGTGCACTACGTCTTCGAAAAGGACTACCAGGCGAGCCTGCGTTACGCCCTCTGGCTGCGCGCCCGGCATCCGGACAACTCGATCTTTCACGTCTATGAGGGCCGGATTTACGAACGGCTGGGGCGCTTCCGCGAAGCGGCGAGGGTGTTCCAGGAAGTCCGGGGCCGCCACGCCAAGGGGCAGAGCGGCTATACCGACGCGATGGCCGAGCAGGCCCTCTACCTGCTGGCCCGGGTGGAGATGTGGCAGAGCCGGAACAACGAGGCGCTCGCCTACATCGAGCAGCTCGAGCGGCTCACGGCCACCCGTCCGGCTGTTACGGAGTACAGGGCGCTCGGCCGCCTGCGCAAGGGCATGGTCCTCGACGCCATGGGCCGCCGGCAGGACGCGATGCGCTGCTACCGTGACGTGCTGTCGATGAAGGGCGGAGACAGCACCATCCGCAGCCGGGCGAAGACCTTCCTCAGGAAGCCGTATCGGAGCTAGGCTCCGGCCGCCTCCGCATCGCGTACAACCCCAACCCCACCACCACCGCGATCGCTCCGGCGATCAGGTGCCGCGGCTCGGCACTGGCCGCAAAAACTACGCAAAGGAGCAGGGCGGCGATCGGAATGACCGGCCCGCCCGGGGTCCTCACGATGTTCGGCGCGTCCGGGAACTTGCGCCGCAGCTTCAGCACCGCCGCGGCCGTGCCGAAGTAGGTGGCGAGCCGCGCTATCACCGACAGCGTGGCGAGTTGGGTGAACGATCCGGACAACGCAAGCGGCAGCGCGATCGCCGTCTGCGCCAGGATCGCCACCGTCGGGGTCCTGAAGCGCGGATGGATGTAGGTCAGCGCGCGGGGGCCGAAGCCGTCAGCGGCCAGGGCCCAGAGGTAGCGCGGCCCGGCCAGCACCGTGTTGCTGTTCGTCCCCAGGATCGAGAGCACCGCGCCCACGGTCAGCAGCAACCCTCCCCATCCCCCGAGGAAGATCTGCGCGGCGTCGGCCAGCGGCGTCTTGGACTCGACCAGGTTCGGCAGCGTGCCGAGCGCCACCCACTGCACCGCCGTGTAGATCAGCGTCACGATCGTGATGTTCGCGACCAGGGCGAAAGGGATGTCCCGGCGCGGGTTCTTGAACTCGCCGGCGGGCGCGGCCGTGTTCTCGAACCCGGCGTAGGCGAAGAGCAGGAGCAGGGCCGCCCCGCCCAGCGTGCCGCTGCGCTCGGTCGGCTGCGTGGCGAGCGTCCGCGAGACGTAGAAGATCCCAATGCCAATGAACATCAGGAGCGGCACGATCTTCGCCACGGCCAGGAAGACCGCCGTGCGCACCCCCGACTTGACGCCGACCAGGTTGATTGCAGTCAGGACGAGCAGCGGCAGAACGATCGCCAGCATCTGCCCGGTGGTGCCCTCCTTGGTCTTCATCGCCAGGGAGAAGCCAACCGAGAGCGAGGCCACCGACGACACCCGCGCCAGCCAGGTCATCCACCCCACCTCGAACCCAATCAGGTCGCCGAACGCCTCCCGCGTATAAAGGTAGGCGCCGCCGGGACGGTCGAAGTAGCTCCCCGCCTCCGCGAAGCAGAGCACCAGCAGCGCCACCGCGAAGCCGGCCAGGACCACCGCCCAAACGCTGGTCGGACCGAGGACCGCCGCCGCCGCCGCCGGCAGCAGGTATACGCCGCTGCCGATCACGTCGTTGAGCGAAAAGGCGACGATCTCCCAGCGCGACACCGCGCGCCGGAAGCCGACGTTAGTTACAGGGCTAACGATCTCGGACATGGCTTCAAACCTCGATCCGCGTGCCCACCGTCTCGGGCAGGGTCCATACCCAGGCACCCGCCAGGACGGCGAAACCGGCGGCCAGCGCAATACCGCCCGCCAGGCCCCAACGGCCTGCCACGGCGGCGATGACAAAAGGCGTCGCGAACTGCACGCCGCGGGTGACGTTCATGATCACGGACATCGCCGCACCCCGCACACGGGTGGGGAACAGCTCCGAAAAATAGGGGCCGTAGCAGGACCAGGTACCCGTCCCGACCCCGGCGACGAGCATGGAAGCGAGCCCAAGCGCGGAGCTTGAGGCCACCGCATCCGAGAGCAGCAGGGCCAATCCCAGAGCGGTCACGGCACAGTAGGCCGCGAAAGCCGGACGGCGGCCGATCCGGTCCGAGACCCAGCCGAAAGTCAGATACCCGGTAACCGATCCCGCCACGAAGGCGAGCGTCCACCAGCCTGAGGCGAAGATGGACAATCCCCTCTGCTCCTGAAGGTACCGGGGCAGCCACACCACCGCGAACCAGTAGGCCGACATGTTGAGCGCGGTCAGCAGGAAGGCGCGGCTGAACAGCCCGGCCATGTCGCCTGCCACGAGCTGCGCCAGGATCGGCCCCCGCCGTGGCTCCTGCTCGCGCCGGCGGCGGTGCTCCAGCCAGATGTCCGACTCGGGCAGCCGGCGCCAGAGGAAGACGACCACGATCGGCAGGGCCGAGGCCAGGAAGACCGTGCGCCAGCCGAGCGTGGGGGCCAGGAACGAGCCGACGACCGCGGCCAGCCCCAATCCGGCCGGCGCGCCGCTCTGAGCCAGGGCGCCATAGCGTCCACGCAGAGCGGGCGGGATCGTCTCCCCGAGCATCGCCTGCCCCGCCCCCCAGGCGCCGCCGATGCCCAGACCGGCCAGGGCGCGGGCCAGGATCAGCATCCCCAGGTCCGAGGACAGGCCGCACAGCGCGTTGCCGATCGAGAACGCCGCGATGGATACCGCCATCGAAAGCCGCCGCCCGAGCCTGTCGCTCATCCAGCCGAAGAGCAGGCCGCCGACTCCGGTCATGCCCACGCCCACGGCGGTCAAAAGCGGCAGGTCCTCCTTCGCCAGGCCAAGCCCTTCCTGGATCGGCTTCAGGAGGAAGGAGAGCAGCATCAGGGAGTAGAAGCCGGTGCACCAGGCAGCCCAGGCGAAGGCGAGGATCCCCCGGTGCATCCGGGTGGGACGCTCGTGATCGCTGAGGCGCGCGGGGGCCGTCGTTTCGAGCAAGCGGGAAGATCCTAACAGCACCGAGCCTGGCGCGTTGCGTTTGCAGGACGGCACGCTCCGTTTGGAGCCTGACGCGCTGCATTTGGAGCATGGTGCGCTCCGTTTGGAGAATGGCGCGCTCCGTTTGCAGGATGGCGCGCTGCATTTGGAGCGTGGCGTGCTCCCTTTGTAGGCTGGCGCGCTGCGTTTGGAGCGTGGCAAGCTGCGTTTGGAGGATGGCGCGCTGCAATTGGAGGATGCCATCCCCCATTTGCCGGATGCCATCCTGCGTTTGCCGGATGCCGCGCCGCAGTGGAGCATCTACGTTGCCTCTCCAAGTGACGAGGGCCGTTTCAAAATACTTGCAGTAGCTGATTCCTCACCTCGAGGGGTGCCACGCGGGACCATTCGCGGTATCCTAGAGGCACACAAAGTCAGTCAGGAGGTGGCATGGCGGACAAGACGCTGCGGGTGGGAGTGCTCGCGCCGGTCAACACGCTGAATCCCAGGGAGGCGCAGGATTTCACCAGCATCCTGGCCGTCGAGCAGGTGTTCGAGACCCCCTTCGCTCAGCCGGCCAATGCCGGCGAGATGACCGAGCCCCTCCTGCTCGCAGAGCGCCTGCGTCCGGACGGCGACCTGGTCTACTCCGCCCGGGTCCGTCCCGGAATCTTCTTCTCGGATGGCACGCCGATGACCGCGCGCCATGTGGCCGACTCGCTGTCCAGGGTGAACCCATTCCGCGAGCAGGCCACGGCCGAGGCGCAGGACGACCGCGTCGTCTTCCGGCTCACGCGCCCGAACACGCGGTTCGACCTCGCGCTCGCCCGGCGCTTCTGCGGCGTGATGCTGGAGTCCGGCGGCAAGCTCCTCGGCACCGGCCCCTACATGCCCGCTCCGGACTCCACCCCCGAGCACACGAGGATGGTGCGCAACCCCCACTACCGCAAGCCGCCGGCGATCGGCGAGCTCGTGTTCCAGCTCTATCCGCCTGACGCCCAGGGCCGGCCCACGGCCCTCACCACGGCCCTGGAGGCCGGGGAGGCGGATTTCACGAACATGCTCTCCCGCGAGGACATCTCGCAGCTCAAGAAAGTGCGGCGCTGGACCGAGCCGGGCAGCTCCACCGCGGTCTTCTACATGAACACCAGCCGTCCCGGGCTCGAAGACCGGCGCGTCCGGCGGTCGATCGCCCTCGCCATCGACCGCATGGAGGTCGCCAAGATGTTCTTCGCGAACGCCCTGGCCTTCGCCGCCTCCAACCTGCTCCCGCCCATGCTCGGCCGGTCGCAGGATGGCCTGGCCTACGATCCGTCCCAGGCAGCCAACCTCATGGCCTCGGCCGGATCGCGCAAGCCCAGCCGCCGCCTGTCGCTGCTGCTGATCTACGGCCCGCGCCCCTACCTCCCCGGTCCGCAAAGGGTGGGCGAGTACATCGCGGCCCAGCTCGGCAGGCTCGGCCTCACGGTCGACCTGGTGCCCACGGCCAACCGCAAGGAGTACTTCGCCCGGGTGCAGCGTGGAGAGTACGACTTCGCGCTCGCCGGCTGGATCGCGGACACTCTCGATCCCGTGGACTTCCTCCAGGCGAGCCTGGGCTCGGAGTCGATCCCCTCGCCGCTGCGCAAGACCACCGAGGCCGGCAACCTGAGCCGCTGGTCGAGCCCGGAAATGGACGAGGCCCTGGCCCGTCTGCGCGAAGAGCCGCGGGACGACCTCCGCGCCGCCCTCCTCAAAAAGGTCGGAGAGGAGGCGCCGTTGCTCCCCCTGCTCTACGGCGCAACCATCTTCGCCCACACCTGGAAGCTGAAGGGCTTCAAGCCTTCGCCCCTGGGCAAGGCGAGCTTCGCGGAGCTGGACCTGCAGGAATGACCCGCCCGCGCGGGCCTGTTGCTCTCCTCGTGAAGAAGAAGCTCCTCCCGCTGCTGCTCGCTTATGCCTTCCTGGCCCAGCCCACGGCTTCTCGAGCCGACGTGCGCCAGGATCTGCTCCGCCTGATCAACGCGGAGCGCTCGCGGGCAGGCTCGCCGCCGCTCCGCCTGAACGACGCCCTCAGCAGGGCGGCCCAGCAGCACGCCGACGACATCTCGCGCACCGGAGACTTCCAGAAGGGCTCCTCGGAGACGATGCGGGACCGGCTCCAGAAGGCCGGCTATCACGCGTACGAGTGGACCGAGAACCTCACCCAGTCCGGCGCCGATCCCGAAGGCCTCCTCAGCTACTGGAAGAGGCGCAACCCGTCCACTTTCCAGGATCTGATGAGGGCGGACTACCGCGACATCGGCTTCGGGCTCTCGCGCCTGGATGGCACCCCGCTCTACAGCTTCCTCTTCGCGGTCCCGCAGTCGGATTACTTCGCCCGCGAGACCAGCGCCCTCCGCGATCCCGGCGCGGTGCACGAGGAGATGCTGGCCCGCGTCAATGCCCACCGCAAGAAGGCCGGGCTCAAGGCGCTGCGGCTGAATTCCGTGCTCGCCAAGGCCGCCCAGGGCCACGCCGAGGACATGCTGGCCCGCGGCTACTTCGCCCACGAGAGCCCCTCCGGCACCACGGTCCGCGAGCGCTCCAGGAAGGCCGGCTACGATTGGGCCGCCATCGGCGAGAACATCGCCTTCGGCCAGACTACGGTCGAAGAGGTCGTCGAGACCTGGATGGACAGCCCGGGCCACCGCAAGAACATCCTCAGCCCCAACTACACCGAGATGGGAATCGGCCTCGCCATGGGCAAGGGCCCAGACGGCAAGCACCAGATCCTCTGGGCCCAAAACCTGGGCGCGCCCCGCCGCTGATTCTCCCCTATCCACCGGCACTTTCCTGATGTATTCTATTTGGCACATATACGCTGCCTTCTACGAGGACATCCGTGCTGCCGGTATTGCTGCTGGTCACCGCGTTGTCTCCTGCGCCCGATCTGGACCGGGTGCGTCAGGATCTCCTGCTCCGGCTCAACGCCGAGCGTGAGCACGCCGGAGCTCCGCCCTTCCGTCTCGTCCCTGTTCTGAACCAGGCTGCTCAGCAGCAAGTCGAAGAGACCGGCCGCCGCGGGTGGGGAGGCCGCTTGTCAGAGGAAACCGCGGCCGTGCAGGCGCGCTTGGGGAACGTCGGCTATCTCGCCTATACCTGGAAGGAGAGCTTCGTCGTCTCCGATGGCGATCTCCACGAGGTGGTCGATCAGTGGCGGCGCCTGGACCGCCGGTCCCGCGAGCTGAGCCCCCAGCTCCGGGACGTGGGCATCGGCATCGCCGAGTACCGCGGCGCTACGCTCTACGCCCTCCTCTTCGGCTGGCACCAGGGGGACTACTTCGCCCACGAGACCGCATCGCTGCGCGACCTGGAGGCAGTGCGGTCCGAGATGCTCGCCCGGGTCAACGCCGCCCGAAGATCCGTGGGGCTCGCCCCGTTGAGACGGAGCCCCGACCTCGACCTCGCCGCCCAGGAGCACGCCCGCGACCTGCTGGAGCGCGGCTACTTCGAGCACGTCAGCCCGGAAGGATCCACTCCCCTCTCCCGGGCGAGCGCAGCCGGCTACCGCGGCCTGATCTCCGAGAACCTGCACCGGCGCCTCGGTTCGCTCGAGGTTGTCCTCGACGACTGGCTGCGCAGCCCGGGCCACCGCCGCAACCTCCTCGACCCCGGAGCTAGCGATCTCGGCGTCGGCCTCGCCATCGGCCCCGGGTATGGACTGGACCCGAGCGGCTACCGGGTGATCTGGGTGCAGAACTTCGGGCGGCGGGCGGGAACAGTTGGACTGGCGCCCTGAGGAGGCTCAGGCCTGTTGCTTGAGCTCTTTTCTAGTGGCTCTCAGCAGGAATCGAAGGGCCTCGTTGACCGCTGCTTCATCAGGGAATGCTTCAGCCACGTCGGGTGCGAGCTGCACCGTGCGATTCGACGCAGCCTCCCTGCCGGGTCCGCGCCTCACGAGCCGAAGAGTCTTTAGGTCGTACTCCGGCCGAAGGTCGTCTTCTAGGTCGAGATCATCATTCTTGCTCATAGTCTCTGCGCTCGCGCCGGGTCGCCTCCCGTGCGCTGATCAGGCGAACCGATTCAGCCCGATCCGTGTAGGCAACAAAGAGTAGCCGTCCTTGGCTAGACCTACCGATGATAAGGAGACGCTCTTCTTCCAGAGAGTGGTCCGGGTCGGAGTAGACGAGAAAGCGATCATCGTCGAAAACCGTCCGTGCTTCCTCGAAGGAGACCCCGTGCTTGCTGAGGTTGTGGGCTGCCTTGCGGGGATCCCACTCGAATGGCACACCTGAAAGTATACCTCCTCGGAGGTGACATGACCCGCCAAAACGTAGGCATCCTGATCTTCGACGATGTCGAGGTCCTCGACTTCGCGGGGCCTTTCGAGGTCTTCTCCCGCACGCGGACGGTCCCCGGGCCGGAATCCCGCCGGTCGGAGGACAGTGCGCCCTTTCACGTCTTCACCGTGGCGAAATCCAAGGACCCGGTCACCACGACCGGCGGCTTGGTCGTGATCCCCCGCCACGACTTCACGGACGCTCCCCGCCTCTGCGGGCGGGACGTCGCCGACGAGACGGCGCGCTACATCGAATACCTGCGGTAGGAAACTCACTTCCCTGTCCAGGTAAGTCACTCACCCGCTCGGTAGAAATGATGAGTCGCTCACACTCAAGAAGCACCCCACTTCCCCTCCCCGATCTTCCCGGAAGAGCTACCCTGAGTAACCCGAACTCAGGTCTGGAATGCCGGCTGTCCCGAGCCTGTTGGAGGAAGTACGGATCGTTCAGCCCTGAATCTTCTGGCTGGGCGAGAAAGGGATAAGGAAAGAAATGTCCGAAAGAATGACGCTTCCCGTGCTCCCCCTGAGGGACTTCGTGCTGTTCCCGGGCGTCACCGCGCCGATCAACGCGGGGAAGCCTGCCACGCTCCGGGCGATCGAGGCCGCGCTGGCCACCCCGGAACGCCTGGTGTTCGCCGTGTCGCAGCGGGAAGACGTCCCGCAGGTGACGCCGGAAGCTCTCCATACCATTGGTACCGTGGCCAAGATCGGCCAGATCCAGAGGGGCCTCGGCGGCATGCAGCTCCTGCTGCAGGGCGAGCACCGCGGTATCGCCATGAGGATCATCGAGAAGGACGGCCATCTCGAAGCCACCGTGCGCGAGGCCGACGAGATGCTGCCCCTGGACGCCAACGATCCGGCGTTCGTCGGCCTCTTCCGCGAAGCGCGCGAGCGCGCCGCCGAGCTGGGCACCAAGTCGGGCCTGCCCGAGGAGGTCGTCCACCAAGTGCTCGAGGGCATAACCGACCCCGGCCGGCTCGCCGACGTGGTTGCCGCCTACACCGACGTACCCGCCAAGCAGCGCCAGATGCTGCTCGAAACCCTCTCCGTCGAGGAGCGGCTGAGGCGCGTCCTGCTCCACGTCCAGCGGCAGCTCGAGGTGCTCGAAGCGCAGGAGGACATCAAGAGCCGCGTCCAGGAAGAGCTGGGCGACCGGCAGCGCGAGATGTTCTTGCGCGAGCAGCTCAAGGCCATTCAGAAGGAGCTGGGCGAGGGCGAGGGCGGCAACGAGATCGAGGAGCTCCGCGAGCGCCTCGACAAGCTCGAGCTGCCGGCCGACGTGCGCAAGGAAGTCGACCGCGAGCTCTCCCGCCTCGGCCGCATGGGCCGCGAGGCCATGGAGACCCAGGTCATCCGCAACTACCTGGAGACCGTCGCGGAGCTGCCCTGGAACGAGCGCAGCCCCGAACACCTCGACATCCCCGAGGCCGCCCGGATCCTCGAAGAGGACCACTACGCCCTCGGCGATGTGAAGGACCGCGTTTTGGAGTTCCTGGCGGTGCGCCAGCTCCGGATGCAGGAGGAGAAGGCAGAGGCGGCGGAAGCCGAGGAAACCGAGGAGACCGAGGACGGCAAGGACAGCAAGGACGCCAAGGACAACAACGACGCTCGGAGCTCGAAGGGGCCGATCCTGTTGTTCGTTGGTCCTCCGGGCGTGGGCAAGACTTCGGTTGCCAAGTCGATCGCCCGGGCCATGGGGCGCAAGTACGTGCGCATCTCCCTGGGCGGCGTTCGGGACGAGGCCGACATCCGCGGCCACCGGCGCACCTACGTCGGCGCCATGCCCGGCCGGATCATCCAGGGCATGAGGCAGGCCGGCACCAAGAACCCGGTCTTCCTGCTCGACGAGGTCGACAAGCTCGGCGTCTCCTACCAGGGTGATCCGTCGAGCGCGCTCCTCGAAGTGCTCGACCCGGCCCAGAACGACTCGTTCACCGACCACTACCTCGGCGTGCCGTTCGACCTGTCGGAAGTGCTGTTCGTCGCCACGGCGAACTTCATCCAGAACATCCCCGGGCCGCTGCTCGACCGGATGGAAGTGGTGCAGTTCTCCGGCTACACCGAGCAGGAGAAGCGGACGATCGCGCGCCGCTTCCTCGTGCCCCGTCAGCTCAAGGAGAACGGCCTGAACACGCAGCAGATCGACATCACCGAGGAGGCCATCCGCGAGACGATCACGGGCTACACCCGGGAGTCCGGCGTGCGGCAGCTGGAGCGGGAAATGGGCAAGCTGTCGCGCAAGGTGGCGCGCAAGATCGCGGCGCGGGAAGCCGACAAGGTCGTCGTCGACCCCGCCAAGGTGCGCGAGCTCCTCGGCCGGCCGAAGGTCCACCCGGAACGGGCACAGGCCCAGGACCAGGTGGGCGTCGCCACGGGCATGTACTACACGCCGACCGGCGGAGACATCATGTTCGTGGAGGCCTCGACCATGCGTGGCAAGGGCGACCTGGTGCTCACCGGCCAGCTCGGCGACGTCATGAAGGAGTCTGCCCGTGCCGCCTGGACCTACGCCCGGGCACACGCGGACACCCTCGGCATCCCCGAGAACTGCTTCGAGCGTGACGTGCACGTGCACGTTCCGGCCGGAGCGATCCCGAAGGACGGCCCCTCGGCGGGCGTGACCATGGCCACGGCCCTGATCTCCGCCCTCTCGAACCGTCCGGCGCGCCACGACATCGCCATGACCGGCGAGATCACGCTCTCCGGCCGGGTGCTGCCGATCGGCGGCGTCAAGGAAAAGGTCCTCGGCGCGGTACGCGCCGGCCTCACCGAAGTCCTCCTGCCCAAGGACAACGAGGCCGACCTCGAAGACCTGCCGCAGGAGGTGGTCGACACCATCCACATCCACTTCGCGGCCGAGCTGGGCGACGTCCTCGCCCTGACCCTCCGCGGAGCCACCTACAGCGAAGGCCGCCTCTCCTTCGGAGAACCGGCGAGCCTGGCACTGCACTGACCCCGTTCCCCCTCTCCCCAGCCCTCTCCCCCGTTCCGGGGGAGAGGGAGCAAGACAAAAAGGCCGGCGGTGCGACCCGCCGGCCTTTTCTTTTTCCGGTCCCCCCTCTCCCGGGAGGGTGTGAGTGCGTGTGGGAGAGGGGGTCAGGGGGTGAGGGTCACAGGTTCCACGAAATCCCGGCCACGAACTCCCGGCCGGAAAGATCGATGTCCCCCAGGTTCTCGAAATCGCCGTCCAGCTCGTCGTCCACCCGGGTCCAGCGCGCCTCCCCGAAGACGGAGATGCGGTGGGTGATCGGCGCCTCCAACCCTACCAGCCAGTAGAAGCCGAAGGCCTCGCCCTCGGACTCAAGCGCGGCGTTGAAGATGTCGTCGTTCGAGTCGATGAAGTCGCCGTCCTCCTCCAGCCGCCAGAGGTAGAGGCCGCCGCCCGCACCCACGTAGGGAACGACCGGCGCATTCGGCCCGAGGAAGCTGAAGTTCAGGCCCGCGGTCAGCGAGTTAATCTCCAGCGTGGCATCGTGCCGGATGTCGTCGCCGAAGTTGTCCACGAAGTCGCGGTAGGCCTGGGTCTGATCCCCCTCGTAGTGGCTGCCCGAGAAGAGCAGGCCCAGGTGCCGGTTGAGGCTGAGCAGGTAATCGGCGCCAAACGAGACGTTCTCGAAGTCATCGATGTCGCCCGTGAAATCCTCGAACTTGTCGTCCCAGTACTCCGAGTCGCCCTCCGGCTGGAAGGAGCCCAGGTGGAGCCGGAACGCTCCATCCCTCTCATACGTTCCCCGCTGTGCCCAGGCCGGGGTGGACGCCACCAGCAGTCCGGCCAGCATCCAGATCGCGTGCGATCGCTTGCTCGTCATTGTCATCTCCTTGCGTCTCCTGTCATCGAGACGTTCTGGAATGAGCCCAGGAGCAACGGCGGTGCCAAGGCAGGAGGAAGAGGGCGGATCCGCCCTAACTCATCTGTTCTCAACAAATTCGAACGGCCCCGCAGCTTCCCGCGAGGCCGTCGCAAACGTCCATTCTAGAGGACGCTCTTGTTTGGATCGGTAGATCAGTTCGCTTCGACCGTCACCGACTCCGAGGGGTCGGAAGCGACCGTCCCCTTCTTCGCTGTCACCCGGAAGGTATAGCTCTTGCCCGAGGCAAGGCCGACGACCGTGGCGCTCGTGACGTTCTTCTTCACACTCCCGACCGCCTTGTACTTCTTGCCCTTCTTCATCTCGACGACAAACACGGTCTCGTTGTTCGAATTGTCGGACCAGGTGAGCCGGACGGAGCGCGACAAACTTTCCGCTTCCAGGTCCGAGGGGGCAGCCGGCTTGTTCGGGTTGCCGGTGGAGTAGAGCGAAGCGATGCCGGCCTTGTCGTCCTTCTGGATCGTCGCGCCGCGTTCGTCCGAGTGCGCGATCGCCCGCATCAGCGCATCGCCCTTGTCCTTGGTGTTGCATGGGCCGTTGCTGGTGTCGCCGCAGGAGTGGCCCAGGCCCAGGGTATGCCCCAGCTCGTGGCCATAGATCTGCTCCGCACGCTTGCCGGACGTGAACCAGCAAACCGCGCCGTCGTTGATCACGATGTCGCCGGCGGCGATCGTCGCCGGTGTCGTCCTGTCGTCGAACCAGGTGCCGCCGATCGCCAGCACGCCCTCGCCCCGGCCAGGGCTCGGGCAAATGAAGGTGCCAGGAGCTTCGCTGTGGACGTCCTGGAACAGGATGACGTTGGCCTCGTCGAAATCCGAGAACCCGGTGTTGTCCGTCGTCGTGCCGTCGTACCTGTAGCGGATGTTCGTCGCCGAGTCATTGTTCCAGGCCTGGAGCGCGTTCTGGAACTCCGCGAAGCCGCCGCCGGGGAAACCGGTCTGGCCCGTGACGTGCGCCTTCCAGACGACGTCCTCACCGCGGTCGAACTGCAGCCAGCGCTGCTTGACCTTGCCGAGGTAGGAGAACGCCTCCCAGGTGACTCCCATCTTCGGCGGCGCCACGAAATAGTCCGCCTCCCGCTGCACGCCCGCGGCGCGGTCGGCCAGCCAGTTGCCGAAGCGCTGCAGGTCGCGCACGCCCTCGGAACCGGCCGCCTCGACCTCATAGACCTCGGAAAGGTCGCGGATGGCCAGGCGGCGGCCCTCCGAGCGCAGCTCGTGGAACGTGCCCTGCGCGAGATGGAGAGGGCCGAACGAGCCGTCCCCGTTCGCCGCCAGGAAGACCAGCGCCCGCTCGCCGATCCGGAAATCCGGAGCGCCCCAGATCTTCAGCTTGAGGCCGTTGGCCGCGGTGCCGCCGGGCACCCGCACGACCACCGTGCCGCTCTGGATGTCGCCCTTGACCAAGCGCTCGACACGCAGGCGGTACTCCGTTGCCGGCCGGCCGGCCGAGGAACTGGGACCGGTCCCGATGACCGTGCCCTCGGCGATTACGGCAGCCTGATCGGCCAGCGAGCTGTCCCGGATCGGCAGCACCGAGGTCGCCGAAGCGGTGTGGACCGCCGCGATCAAGAATAGAATTGAAAACAGGAACGTGGCCTTGCGCATCGTGCAACCTCCAGCATGTGCGGGTTTGCTATTGAGACTTGCTTTACAGGATACCAGACCCGCCCCTTCCCTTCCAGACGCGTGTCTATAGAATCACCCCCGAAAGAGGAGGAGATGCCCATGGTTCAGTTGTTCGACAAGCAGACGGGTGCCGAGGTCGGCATCCTCACCGACGACCAGTTCCAGTTCCTCGTGGACCACCTCGAAGAGGAGTCCTCGGACGATGACGACTATTACTTGAACCGCTCCACCGTAGACCTCCTGGAGAGCGCGGGCGCGGATCCCGAGCTGGTCCAGGTCCTGCGCCGTGCCCTTGGCGACCGGGACGAGATGGACCTGCGCTGGACGCGTTCCTAGGAGCCCCGATCGCCAATGTCCAGCGAATCCTCCATCGAGGCCCTGCGGCAGGCGCTCCGCGTCTCGCCGGAAAACCTGCCGCTGCGCCTCCACCTCGCCGAAGTCCTGTCCCAGGCGCAACGGTGGGGCGAAGCGGAAGCGGAGCTCCGCGAGGCTCTGCGGATCGAGCCGGAGGAGGAAGAAGCCAAGATCGAGCTGGCGCGGGTGCTCCACCGGCAGAAGCGCTCCTCCGAGGCGCTCTTCCTGCTGCGCCAGCTCGGATCGCCCTCGGACCGCCTCCGGGGGCGCTCCCACCGCCTCGCCGCCGATGTGCTGCTAGACCTCGGCCAGGTCGAGCGGGCCCGCGAGGAGTACCGCAAGGCTGTCGAGGCAGACCCGTCCCAGGAGGATGAGGCCTTCGCCGAGCAGATCGATCCCGACGACGACGACGATCTGACCGCCGGGCGCGGACCATCCCGGATCTCCCTCCGCAACGACGACGAGCCGGACACCGTGCGGATCGAGCCTGAGATGCCGACCATCTCCTTCACCGACGTGGGGGGGCTGGAAACGCTCAAGGAAGAGATCCGCCTCAAGATCATCCACCCGATGAAACACCCCGACCTCTTCGCCGCCTACGGCAAGGAAGTGGGCGGCGGCGTGCTCCTCTACGGCCCCCCGGGCTGCGGCAAGACGTTTCTGGCTCGGGCTACGGCCGGCGAGGTTCGATCTCCGTTTCTGGCCGTGGGCATTCACGACGTGCTCGACATGTGGCTCGGGCAGAGCGAGCGCAACCTCCACGGCATCTTCGAGCAGGCGCGCATCAAAAAGCCATGCGTGCTCTTCTTCGACGAAGTCGACGCCCTCGGCGCCAAGCGCACCGACCTGCGGACGAGCGCCGTACGCCAGATCATCAATCAGTTTCTGGCCGAGCTCGACGGCGTCCGCGGCTCCAACTCGGGCGTGCTCATCCTGGCCGCCACCAACGCGCCCTGGCACCTCGACTCCGCGCTGCGCCGGCCCGGGCGGTTCGACCGAGTCATCTTCGTGCCGCCGCCCGACTTCCCCGGCCGCGTCGAGATCCTGCGCCTGCTCGTGCGCGGCAAGCCGGTCGAAAAGATCGACTTCGAGCAACTGGCCAAGAAGACCGCCGAGTTCTCCGGCGCCGACTTGAAAGCCGTCGTGGACCGCGCCGTCGAAGGGAAGCTCATGGAAGCCATGCGCTCCGGAGTCGCC
Organism: uncultured Holophagales bacterium; assembly: GCA_963741305.1. Lineage (GTDB taxonomy): Bacteria > Acidobacteriota > Thermoanaerobaculia > Multivoradales > UBA5704 > DATMER01. Next base: position 4,434,103 of record CAVUHL010000003.1, read on the forward strand.
CATCCCCTGACCAACAAAGACCTCCTCGAAGCGGCGTCCAAGGTCCGCTCCTCCACGGCGGAGTGGTTCGCCACCGCGCGCAACTACGTGCTCTACGCCAACCAGGAGGGGATCTACGACGAGGTCCGGAGGTACCTGAAGCTTTGATCCCCACGGGGGGATTGGAGCGCTCCTCGCTCCTTCTCGAACAGGGCCGCTTCGACCTCGCCGAGAAAGAGCTGCGGCGCCAGCTCACCGAGGACCACCAGGACGCGCTCGCCCATGCGCTGCTCGCCTTCTGCCTGCTGAAGCAGAAGCGGCTCCCGGAAGCCGAGCGCGAAGCGCGGGAGGCCGTGTCGCTCTCTCCGGACGCCTCCGTCAGCCACTTCTACCTCGGCCAGGTGCTCGACCACCGCAACCGGCTCGATGAGGCCGCGGCGGCCTTCCAGGAAGCCATCCGGCTCGATCCCGAAGAGGCGGACTACCCCGCGGCCCTCGCGTCCATCCGCGTCCAGCAACGCCGCTGGGACGAGGCGCTGACCGCTGCCGACCAGGGCCTGCAGCTCGAACCTGATCATGACGGGTGCATCAACATGCGGGCGCTGATCCTCACCCAAACGGGGAAGACGGACGAGGCCCACTCCACCCTCGACGACGCCTTGGCGCGCGATCCCGACAACGCCTTCACGCACGCCAACCGCGGCTGGACCCTGCTGCGCGAAAGCCGTCCGGCGCCGGCCATCGAGCATTTCCGCGAAGCCCTGCGGCTCGATCCCTCGATGGAATACGCGCGCATCGGCATCGTGGAAGCGATGAAGGCGCGCAATCCGGTCTACCGTCCGATCCTGCGCTTCTTCCTCTGGATGGGGAGCCTGCAGGGCCGCTCCCAAATGTGGCTGATCCTGGGTCTCTTCCTCGGGGTGCGCGTATTGCGGAAGGTGGCCCAGTCGCAGCCGGCTCTGGCGCCGTTCCTCTACCCCGTGATCTTCCTCTACCTGGCCTTCGTGCTGCTCACCTGGGTGTCGGACCCGCTGTTCAACCTGCTGCTGCGGCTCGATCGTTTCGGAAGGCTGGCGCTATCGCGCGAGCAGGTGCAATCGAGCAACTGGTTCGGTGGGGTGCTCGGCTTGGCCCTCGTGGCGCTCGCCGCCGGCCTGGTCACGGGATCGGAGACCCTGCTGCTGGTAGCCCTGGGCGCCGCCGCCCTGATCCTCCCGGTCACGGCGATCTTCCGCTGCCGGCCCGGCTGGCCCCGCTGGACCATGACCGGCTACACCGCCCTGATCGTGATTCTCATGTCCGTAGCCCTCTACCAGGGAGCGGTCGCGGGCTTCATTGGATTCGCCCTGATCGGATCGGTGCTCTCGACCTGGATCGGCTCCGGGCTCTCGCTCGCCCGGAGCCGGTCGAAGGACTAAAAGGACCCGGAACACCCCTCCGAGTCCTTGCTGTCCTTTATGTCCTTGTTGTCCTTTACGTCCTTTCAGCCTCAAACCTGCGCGGAGTGCGGCTCAAAACCCCTTCTCATCCGCCGTCGGCCCGTAGAGAGAGGGGACCGGAATGTCGTTGAGGCGCAGGTACACGGTCAACTGTCCCCGGTGATGAGCCAAGTGATTGAAAGCACTGTCGCGGATCATGATGTACCGCGAGTCCTCCGCGACCACCTGCCCCTGGACGAGCAGCCGCCACGGCGTCATCAGGTGTTCGTCGGTGGTCGAGGAGAGGGCCTCCCGCGCCTGGTCCAGGGCCTTGTCGAACTCCTCCAGGAGCTCGCGGTTCGTCCGGTTCTCGCGCGTCTGGTACTCGCCCGGAGCGGCGAGATCCAGATCATCCTGGTTGACTATGGCCGCGGCCCAGCTCGGAATCGTCGCCACGAGCGCCGCCAGATAGCCGAGAGGCATCGACTTCTCGTGCGGCTTCCAGTCGTCCTTCCCCTCGGGCACGCGCTCCAGCGCCTTGCGAGTCCCGACCGCTTCCCGTTCCAACTCGGCCAACAAAAGCTCTGTGATCTTCATGGTCCCCTCCTCCCTTCTTGAAGATAGGCTATCACCTGCTCGACCCGCTCTGGGAGAGCGCCCGTGACCTCCACCACATTCATCTCGAAATCCAATGAATCGTCCAGAAGAATCTCCTTGAGTTGCTGGTCCACGTCCAGCCTGAAGCCGGCGTCCTGCGACGATGGAAGATCGATTCGGTCCGGCTCTTCGACAGGCAGAAAGACGATCAGATCGAGCGTGTCGATCGCGGCCTGAACGCGAGGCAGCCACTTTTCCAGATGAAAGGCGTCGGCGTCCGGGTGGGCAAGGAGGTAGCCGAGCATGTCGATCGGGCAGCGGTCGAAGATGACATCCGGCTCGTTCCCGCTCAGGAGCTCGATGGAACGTTCGAGCTGCAGCTCGAAGTCGAATTCATGGCCCTCCTCCATCAGGAGGTAATAGGGCTCTTCCACGGTCAGGTATCCAGGAAGGACTGACGAGAGCTCCTCGACCAGCGTGGACTTGCCCGAAAAGTGAGTGCCTGAGACCGCAATCCGCACGGCTCACCCGAGAAAGATGCCCGCCTGGATGGCAAGCACTGCCAGCATCAATGCCACGAGAGTTACGATCAACAAGATCCAGTAACGAATCCGCAGATTGAAAACATACTTTACACCCGCGGCACAGAGCGCCGCGAGTCCGATTCCGCTCAGGAGCGGAAAAAAGTCTTCCGGAGACGGTTCCGCGGATGAGGAGATCCCGGCCAGCACGGAACCGTAGGTCAGAAGCTCGATCGCCACCAACGCAGCGACCAGGGTCGGCAGAACTGCCAGCACGCGAAGGATCAGGCGACGTATCCGCGGTTCCATTCTCGCAACCTTAGGCCAGGGATCGTGCTGCGTCAATGGCGGCCCAGGCGTGCGCAGAAGCCATCGATGGTCGAGTTGAAGCCACCCGAGGTCCAGCCGCAGCGCGCGAGGATCGAGCTGCAACCGCTCAGGCGTCAGCGAGTGCTTCCCGGGCGTTAGAGAGTGCCGCTCACGGGTTAGAGCGCTCCGCTCAGGCGTTAGCGAGCTTCGCACACGGGTTAGAGCGCTCCGCTCGGGCTCCAGCGGCAGTGCCGCGGGCTCGTGCGCGATCCGCTGGGGGTCGAGCGGAGCCGCCCGACCTCGATCACGTTCCGCCGGAGCTCGGGGAGCAACGGCTGGACCCCGAGTGGCAGCGGCAAGGGGTCGGGCGTAAGCTGCAATCGGTCGAGCGGAACCGCACGAGGTCGAGCAGAGCCGGCTGGAGCCTGGAAGGCAGCGGCTGGGAGTCGAGGACAAGCCGCCAGGAGTCGAGTGCGGGCCGCTGGAGGTCGAGCGGCAAAAACTATCGCGTGGGCCTCGCGCTCAGCACGCTATCCCGCCAGCGACGCACGCTCATCACGTCGAAGCGCTCCCCCTCGAAGACGATCTGCTTCACGGGTTTCTTGCCGTTGTCGCTGGCGCGCGTCAACCAGTCGCGGATCTCCATCCAGCGGACTTCGCCGTCGGAGTTGCGGATCACCAACAGCACGGGGAATGCCTGGTCCATCCAGTAGCGGGCGTGGCGCTCCTTCTTGATCGTGAAGATCTCTTGACCATCACTTGTCCGCTTGCGTAGGTAGCCCTCACCCGACTTCAGCTGCAGATACAACCGCTGGCCGGTCGCCTCACCAGCATCCGACTTGAATTCGATCTCCATGTCGATGCCGTGGTCGCTCACGTTGAATTCGCGACTGATCTGCCCAGCCAGCGCAACGGTGGAGATGACATCGCCGACGAGCGCACGCTCCTTGCTCTCGCTGTCTAGCACGATCGCGGACTGCTCTTGGAGATCATGCACGCGTTGCTTCATCTCCGGGCTGGCAAACAGCTCCTCCAGCTGGTCCCAGAGAGGAATACGCCTCTCGCAATTCACACAAAGGATGCCCTGCTTACCCTCATCCAGCCTCCTCATCGCCACTTCCCTATTGCCTACAGGTGTGCCGCAATTCGGGCAGACATGATGCCTCAGTCGTACTACGTCTACGGCATTCTGGAGCAGATGCTCGTGAACATACTTGCTGAAGATGATCTTCTCCTCCAGCGGAATCGTGGGATCGAAGTAGACCTCCAACTCGCCCGCGCCTTCCGCCCGACGGGCCAGCTTCACGCCCAACTGCTTACCGGTGAGCGTTTTGAAGTCGGCGGCGTAACGCCAGAGTTCGTCCTGTTGGAAAGGTTTAGTGTGATGCAGCCGCACCACGAGCGTAGCGTAGACGTCGTCGAGGAAACCGCTAAACCGGTAGCTCACCAGCACCGCCGGATGCCCCACCAACTCCGGGCGTTCGCGCCGGTAATAGCTCGGAAAGACCAGCAATGCACCTTCGCCAGTGTGTTCGCGCAGACAGAGCCCGCGCTCCACCAGTGTCTGGTGCATGGCCAGTAGGACGAACCGCTCCTCGTCGTCTTTAAGGCGTGCCATGGAAGAGTGGTACGTAAGGTCGCCGCTTAAGACTCGTTCTTCCGGCAGACAACCTCGTTCGTGTTTATCCTCGCGCATCGTCTGGATCACAGCTTGGGCGTAGGCATTGATGCGTTCCGGCTGCAGTAGCACCCAGCTGCCGAACTTCAGCTCCCATACCACACCGGGGCCGGCCAGCAGGCTCACCACTGCCTTCAGCTCTTCATCGGTGAATCGCGCACCTTCGCCGGACAATCGCAGCTGCAGCGTGTCCCGTAGCTCATTGAAGCGCATCAGCGCTCGGCCTGAGTCCTTAAGGTGGATGATCTCCTCCTTGAGCCGCTTGAAGAGCAGCGGCGAGGAGCGCCACGGAATATCCTCCCACCGGATGCCGTCGAGAATGGCTTGCTTGAGTTCCTCGCAACCGAGGCTGGTCTTGGCGCTGGTTTCCAGTAGTTGCAGGTAGCCGCGCTCATTTCTGAAAGCTTCGATCTGAGTGCGGCTGACGCGTAGGCCGCCCGCATCCACGCGCCCAGCAACCAGCAGCTTGGAGAACGCCTTGCGCGAGGCACGGGTGAGATCACGGTCCCACTGGCCAAGCGTCTCGAAGAGATCTTCCTTCTGGCCGTCGAAGACTAGCAACGCCAGCGCGGTTTCATCCATGTAAAGCTGGTGGATGAGCCGCTGGTCTGCTTGCCCACCGAAATCCCAGAGCCAGATTTCTCGCTCGATGCCGTCGCCTGCAGCCACGGGTAGTTTCCACTGCGTCGCCCATGCGCCGACCGTTGAGTCGCTGGGCTGCCATTCTTCGCCCGCCAGAACCTTGGAAAGCCCCGTCTTACCCGCGCCGCTCTCGCCAACGAGGAGGACTTTGGCATTCGTGTATTGGACCTGAGCAGGCGCCAATGAAAAGGTGGGTGCGGTGGCTCTAGGTGTTCGCGCCTCAGCGAAAACCTCCGCCAGATTCCACACACGGACACTGCCGATTCGATCGCCGGAAAAGGCGCGGAGTTGGTCGACACTCCATGCCACTTGCTTGACGCTGTCCGTGTGGCCTTCAAACACGCGCAAACAGCGCCCCGTCTCTATATCCCATAACCTTACTGTCTTGTCTCTAGAACCGGATAGGGCATGGCGATAATCGGCGCTCCACGCCACACTCAAGACGCCTTGAGTATGGCCTTCGAGCACGCGCAGGCAGCGTCTCGTTGTCACATCCCACAGTCTCACGGTGTTATCAGCAGAGCCCGAGAGAGCGATACCTCCATCGGCCCTCCACACTACGCTCAAGACATCGCCGCTGTGGCCTTCGAACACGCGCAAGCAGCGTCCCGTTGTCACGTCCCAAAGTCGCAAGGTGTTATCAGCAGAGCCCGAGAGAGCGTAGCCTTGATCGGCACTCCACGTTAAGCTACGCACCCCCGCAGAGTGGCCTTCAAACTCGCCTAGGCAGTCCCCCGTCTGCAAGTCCCAAAGCCGCAACATATTATCATTGGATCCGGATAAGGCTTGTAATTTACTCGGGCTCCACGCCAACGTCAAGATGGTGCCCATGTGACCCTTGAGGATCTGTAGGCAGCGCCCCGACTCCACGTCCCATAGGCGCACGGTTCGGTCTTCTGAACCGGATAGTGCGAAACGTTGATCGGTGCTCCACGTCAAGCTCCTGACCGGGCGCATGTGGTGATCGAACACGCGCAAACAACGCCCTATTTCCAAATCCCATAGTCGAACTGTATGGTCGTGGGCACCAGTGAGCGCATATTTTCCATCCGGATTGAACGCATAGGAACTAATCCCGCCCAGATAGCGAAGCTTAATTTCCTTTTCCTGAAACCGCTCGTCTATTACCAGTGCTGTCAGCGCCGGTCGGCATGCTTCGAGGAGTTTCGCATACTCCTGCTCACCGCCCCAGGGCAACCAGTTGATGTAGGAGGATTGTGCCCGTGAGTCCTGAATAGGGGCCTTATCGAGTCGCAGGGAAATAAAACGACGCTCCTTGTTCAGTGGGTCGCGGAATCGGAACGTCCCGGCTTCCAACTGTGTCCATTCGGACCCTAACGCATTCGCCGACATGCAGAGCACGAGCACGCGGGATTGCTCCAGCCCTTCCTCGATCTTCTTAGCTCGCTGAGCTTTCGTCGTGAGTAGACTGATCTCCCACTCGTCAAACAACACGCGCAACCCATCCGACCGCAGCCGCTCCGCAATTCCGCGAGCAACCTCCCTATCCTTCGAGCTATGGCTGAGAAAGACATCAAACTTGAAGTCAGTTGTCGGCGGCATTCGATTCTCCGGCGGTCATTGTTCGCGCCTCCGGGCCGGCAACGCAGCACCGATTCCGCCCCCAATAACAGCTCCCACAACCATCGACCAGTGTACCGCGGCATCCCGCAAGCGAGGGCCCCCCTCCCAGGCGACAGGCGGGGCCATGGTCACAGTCAGCATCACCAGGATCGCAATAGAATGTCCGACCACCCCTCCCCAGAAGACCCGGCGCCAGAGAGGCGGGCGGCGGCGCAACCGGTGTCCGAGTGCCAGAAGCAGCGCCGGCACCACGAACAACCCCACCAGCAGAGCCAGATTCTCCAAGCTCATGAGCGGGCCCTTGGAAAGAGCCACAACCAGTAGCCGCTCAGCAGCAGGATCGTGAGAGCTACCGCGGCGGCATCCGACAGGAGGACCCAGCCGTCACCGAAGATCTCGCCCGAGTGGAGCTTCTCCAGGAAGACGTCGTTCCTCTCCCCCACGTGCAGGACTCGGCCGGTGTTGAGATCCACGTCGACCTCCAGGACAGTCCGGTTGTCGAAGCGCACCTTGACGAGACCGTCGCCTGGACGGACATCCATCCGGTCGATTCCGGCCGCGGCCACTTCCGGTCCGACCGCGGCTTCGGCGCGGCGCGCCAGTTCGGCCAGGGGGAGGGCGCTCTCGAAGGAGCCGGTCGGCGTGTGGGCGACGTCGGGCATCAGCCCGAGCGGGCGCTTGTGGTTGAGCAGAATTCCGGTTATCGAGACGAGCAGGATGACTCCGGTGGCCAGGAGCCCGAGCCAGAGGTGCAGGTAGAAGGTCCAGCGCGAAAACGTCCGCAGGCGGGACACGGTCCCCTCCTCTCCCGCCGGACCTGGCCCTGACGGGCTTCGTCAGTTTTTCAGGCCGGCACGGACATCATAATGCTGGGAGCGCCCGTCGAACCGGGAGAGCAGGGCCCGCGCCTGGGGAGGGACCACCGCTACCTCGTAATCTTCCCCGGCGAAGGCACGGACGGCTTCGAGGGTGTCGAACCACATGATCGTGATGAATTCCACCTCCGCGTCCAGGCTGCGGCGGAGGAGTTGGATCTCGCGGAAGCCGGCGATCTTGCGGCCCTGGATGCCCTCGAAGATCTCGTGCCGGAGAAGCGACTCGTAGGCGTCCGCATTCTCCGGGGCCGTCCAGCCATGCCAGACTCGACCGATCACCTTTCCGTTTCCGGATTGAGGGCGTACTCGAACTCGTACGAGTGCTTGCCGCCCTCGATGATGATGTCCATCCTTCCCGTAAGGCCCACCAATCTGCCGGTGCCGGAGTCCGGCACGACCGTGACCGACAATTGGGGCTCGCCGCGGTTCATGGTGCCGGTGTGCTGGAGCACGAAAGTGCCGGTGCGGCCATGCAGCGTGCCGTCGACCTGCTCCATCGCAACGTAACCGGCGGAACCCTTGACGGCCGTGCCCGCGGCCAGCATCTGACCCTTGCTGGTCGCCTCCAGGTCGCCGTGGAACTGCTTGTCGAGCAGCATCCTGCCTATCGGCGGATTCTCGGACCCGGTATCTGCCTCGGCAGGGGCGACCTGGGGTATCACCTTGACCTCGAAGGTTCCTGTTGCGCGGCTCGTCATTACCGTCTCCGTTCGGATTGTGTCAGGGGTTGTCGAGGGGGCCTGCGTCGGCGCGCAGGAGCCCAGGACCATGCACGCGACCAAGAACGCGGCTCCTCGCATGCCGGAGATCCTACTTCATCTCGAACCGCCCGGCCTCGATTTCCGGATTGACCTGCACCTTTTCCACATTCAGCGACACGTGCCGGATGGAGTACTCCTGGTCCTGGCGGTGAGCGATCACCAGTCCTTCCACTGGGCGGAAATCTGAGTAGTAGGTCCAGCGCTCCTTGGCCTCGGGCAGGTCGAGCGTGCGGTCGAAGCGCGCCAGCTCGAGGTGGGTGGAGGGGTCGAGGTACCACGTCTCCTCGAACCCGTCCTTCCGGGTCACCTTGAGCTTGAGGGCGGGCTGGCCGTCGACCTCGTCCTTGCCGAGGAGCTCCACCTTGTTGCCCTTGGCAGCCGCATCCAGGAGAGGGCTCTCGAACTCGGCGGCGTGCCGGACGAGAACGGCCTCGGCCTCGGGGACCGCCGTCGGCTTCACGATCTCCATGATGGGATGGATCCACCAGGTGACCTTGCCATCGTGCCCGATCGTCATCTTCTGCCCGAGCAACGAATGTTCGAAACGGATGGAGTCGGGCCGCCGCCATTCGAAGACGAAGGGGACGGCGTCGCTGAAGATGACCTCGGTGCCGGTGACGATCAGCGAGCTCACGGCGCGCCACTTTTCGAGGCCGCCATGGGCTGCGGCGTGCTTCGCGAGCACTTCGTCGAGCGTTTGGGCTCCGGCCACCGGCGCGAGCAGGGAGAGGACCAGGAAGAGCCGGCCGATCATTGCATCCCCTTTGCCGCGGTTGTTCCCGTGGAGGGAGTCCGCACGTCGAGGACGAGCATCTCGTCTTCATCCCGGAGATAGAGCCGGCCGTGGGAGAGCACCGGAGCGGTCCACGTCTTGCCCTCCATCACCTTGACCTTCCCCTTTTCCTGAAAGCCCGCGGGCGTAGCCTCGGCGAGGATGAGCTGTCCCTGGTCGCTGAGGATGTAAAGCAGACCGTCAGCCAGGATCAGCGAGCCCTTGCCGTAGCCGCGCTGGACCCACTTCTGCTCACCCGTCTGGGCCACGAGGCACTTGAGGCTCGCGTTGTCGAAGCCGTAGATGTGCCCCTCGTAGAGCACCGGGGAGCTGAAGTGATTCTTCATCAGCCGGTTGTTCCAGACTTCCTTGACCGTTCCACCCTCCGCTCCCTTGGCGACTTCCAGCAGGACGGCGCCCACGTCTTCCGATGCCGACGCGAAGATCCGGTTGGGCGGGAGGAACAGGGGGGAGGCGATGGCTCCCGTCTTCCAGGGGTACTTCCAGTAGATCTTGCCGTCCGGAAGGAGGGAGACGATGTCGCCCTCGATCGTGCGGACGAACACATACTGCCGGACTCCGTCGATGGTCACGGCCAGGGGCGTCACATAGCCCGGCTTGCCGTCCAGGGCCGACCAGAGGATCTTCCCGGTCTTCTTGTCCAGGCCCACGACCGCCTTCCCCTCTTTGCCGCCGGCCTCGAGGACCAGGAGGTCGCCGTCCACGAGCGGCGATTGGGAGAACCCGCGGTTGGGCGTGGTGCTGCCCAGCTCCTTGACGAGGTCCAGCTCCCAGAGCCGGGCGCCGTCCTTGGTCTTCAGGGCGTGCAGCCGGCCCGTGGCGGAGAGCATGTAGACCACGTCTCCCTCCACCATGGGCGTCGAGCGCGGACCGTTGCCGAACGTTTCGGGGAAGACGGGACCGAGGGGAACGCGCCAGACCACCTCGCCATCCGACTCGCGCAGGCGGTAGGCCATTTCGTTCTCCCCCTCGGCCGCCATGGTGTAGAGGGCGTCGCCGGTCGCGGTCAAGCTGGAGAACCCGCTGCCGATCGGCTTCTTCCAGAGGACCTTCGGCCCGCTCTCCGGCCAGCTCCGGAGCATTCCCTTCTCGGCGGAGACGCCGTTCTGCTGCGGGCCACGGAACTGCGGCCAGTCCACCCCCTTGGACGGATCGGCCCCCGCGGACGGCGCCAGAACGGCCCCCAGGAGCAGGACGCTGACAGGAATGCCCAGGGAACACCACATCTTCATTGGATAGACCTCCTCTTCATGATGATGGGCCTTTGTACGGAGGAGCCTGCGGAAAGTTGCTGACCCTCACCCCCGTCCCCTCTCCCATCCGCACTCCCGTCCCCCGGGAGAGGGGCGCCCCCACCCAGAAGATTCAGATCCGGTTCCCCCCTCTCCCGGGCGGGTGTGAGTGCGGGCGGGAGAGGGGGCCAGGGGGTGAGGGTCCATGCTATCTTTCCGGGTTCCAAGAGGACCGCTGCAATGACTGATACAGCCCCCATCACCCCCGGACGCGACTTCATCCGCGAGAGGGTTGCCCAGGACCGCGCCGCCGGCAAGTGGGACGGCCGGGTGGTCACCCGTTTCCCCCCGGAGCCGAACGGCTATCCCCACATCGGCCACGCCAAGTCGATCTGCCTCAACTTCGGCCTCGCGCTGGAAAACGGCGGGAGATGCCACCTTCGGCTGGACGACACCAATCCCGAGACCGAGAAGAAGGAGTACGTCGACGCGATCCGGGAGTACGTGCGCTGGCTGGGCTTCGAATGGGGCGAGCACTTCTACCACACGTCGGACTACTTCGAGCAGCTCTACGACTTTGCCGTCGAGCTGATCCGCATGGGCAAGGCCTACGTGGACAGCCTGAACGAGGACGAGATCCGCGAGTACCGGGGCACCGTCACCGAGCCCGGTCGGAACAGCCCGTACCGCGACCGCTCCGTCGAGGAGAACCTCGACCTCTTCGCCCGCATGCGGGCCGGCGAGTTCCCGGACGGCGCCCACGTGCTGCGCGGCAAGATCGACATGTCCTCGCCCAACATGAAGATGCGCGACCCGCTCTTCTACCGCATCAAGCACGCCACCCACTACCACCGCGGCGACGCCTGGTGCATCTATCCGTTCTATGACTTTGCCCACCCGCTCTCGGATGCGATCGAGGGCATCACCCATTCGCTCTGCACCCTGGAGTTTGAGAACAACCGGGACATCTACGACTGGCTGGTCGACACCCTGCCCTTCCCCGAGCCGCCGCGGCAGATCGAGTTTGCCCGCCTGAACCTCTCCTACACGGTGATGAGCAAGCGCAAGCTCCTGGATCTCGTCACGCGCAAGCTCGTCTCGGGCTGGGACGATCCCCGTCTGCCCACCCTCGCCGGCCTGCGCCGCCGCGGCTTCACCCCCGCGGCGATCCGCGACCTCTGCGACAGGGTCGGCGTCGCCAGGGCGAACAGCACCGTGGATGTCAACTTCCTGGAGCACTGCCAGCGGGAGGACTTGAACCCCCAGGTCCCGCGAGTGATGTGCGTGCTGCGGCCTCTGAAGCTGGTGATCGAGAACTACCCCGAGGGCCTCGCCGAGGAGCTCGACGCGCCGTTCTATCCGCGCGACGTGCCCAAGGAGGGAGAGCGGAAGGTGCCCTTCTCGCACGTCCTCTACATCGAGCAGGACGACTTCGCGGAGGACCCGCCGAAGGGATTCCACCGCCTCTCCCCCGGCCGCGAGGTACGGCTGCGCTACGCCTACATCATCCGCTGCGAAAGCGTGGTCAAGGACCCTGCGACCGGCGAGGTCGTCGAGGTCCGCTGCACCTACGACCCTGCCTCCCGCGGCGGTTCAGCCGCGGACGGCCGCAAAGTGCCCGGTACTGTGCATTGGGTTTCAGCGGACCATTCGGTGCCAGTCGAGGTAAGGGTTTACGACCGCCTCTTCAAGGTCGAGCGCCCGGACCTGGAAGAAGGCGCCATCGATGCCACCCTCAATCCCGACTCCCTCGAAACGCTCACGGAAAGCCGCCTGGAGCCGGCGGCGGCGGACCCGGCGCTGGGAGAGCGGCTGCAGTTCGAGCGGCAGGGCTACTTCTTCCGCGATCCGGTCGATTCAAAGCCCGACCGTCTCGTCTTCAACCGCATCGTGCCACTCCGGGACTCCTGGGCGCCGGAAGCGCAGAAGCAGGCGCCAGCTCCCACCCCGCAGAAATCGCCGCCCGAGCCGAAGAAAGAAAAGGTCAAGGAAGAGAAGGCTCCCGAGCCGCTCACGCCCGAGGAGTTGGAGCTGCTGGAGCAGTTGCGTCCCACGCTGCTGCCCGTCATCGAGGGAGTGATCGCCGCGCACCCCAAGGAAGTCGAGCGCTACCGTTCCGGGCAGACCGGCATCCTCGGCTTCCTTGTGGCTCAGGTGATGAAGCAGGGGGCGCAGGGTGGCGGTGGTAAGCCTAATCCCAAGCTGGTCAATGCGATGCTGACCGGGGAGCTGGGCCGACAGGCGCCTGAGGCCTTATAGATCCGAGCCGCTTCTGATTGCCGCTGCGGCTCCATCGGCGTATCATCTTGACGATGAAGACAACCCTCAATCTTGACGACGACGTGTATGAAGCAGCGCGGGCGCGCGCGCAGGCGACCGGCAAGCCGCTCGGCCGTGTACTGTCGGAGATGGCTCGGCAGGCGCTCCAATCCTCCGGACCAAGGTCTAAGCGGGCGGCGAGGGGAACTTCTCGCTTTCCTGCCTTCGAGGTGCCGGCAGACGCCCAGATGATTCCGGCCTCGCGCGTTCAGAAAGCCCTCGACGAGGATGGCATCGTCTGAGAACCGACCGCTTCTGCTGGATGTCAATGCCCTGCTGGCATTGGCTTGGCCAAATCACCAGTTCCACGACGCGATTCTGCTGCGACTCGAACGGCGACCGGAGCCGCGATGGGCGACCTGCGCACTGACTCAGCTCGGTTTCGTGCGTCTGTCCTCCAACCCAAACATCGTGGAGGTGCGCAAGACTCCGGCCGAGGCGGTCGCTTTGCTAGCGGATCTAACCCGCGATCAGCAGCATGTCTATCTGGAAACCTTGCCTGCCCTTCCCGATACGGCGAGAGTATTCCGTCAGCTTTTCGGCCATCAGCAGGTGACGGATGCCTACTTGCTCGGGGTTGCTGAAGCGAGCGGCGCGACGCTCCTGACGTTCGATCGGCGTATGGTGCCGCCCGGCAAGACAAGTGCCCACGTCGAAATCGTAATTCCCTAAGGAACGCTGCCGCTCGGAGCCTGCTCACCCCTCGGTGCTCTCATGTCCCTTCCGTTCTGATGCAGAACGACCGCGACGACCTTGCCGGCCGCGTTGCGCTCGAAGGTCAGCTCCGCTTTGACTACATCGTACTCGAACCGGTCCTTTCCGATGGCGAACACCGGGAATGCCGGCTGCCCCGTAAGCGTCACCAGGAGAACCACCTCGGGCGGGGGCGTGGTGCGCACGGAGATCGTGGCCGCGTGCAGGAACTGGCCGAAGTCGTACTCCCCCACGTACTCCGCAAGCGTAGCGGCGCCGGGGAACTCGATGTGCGGCGCCGGACCTTCCTCGCGGATGGCAGGAAGGTCACGGCCGTTCTGGTGCAACGTCAAGCTTTTGATCTTGCCCGATGCGTCGCGATGGAAACTGAGCTGCGCGTCCACGATCTTGTAGAAAAACTCATCCTTTGCGGAAGCGAAGAGCGGAACAAACGGCTGGCCGGTGAGCCGCGCGACCAGGCCCTCACCTCGGCGAAGCAGCGTGAAGCGCGCCGACGAGTCGATGGCGTATACACCCACGTACTCGTCGAGCGCCTCGGCCGGTAACGCGACTTCCGAACGCTTCACGGGCTCGCGCCCCGCCGCCTGCCAGGCCGAGAGCAACGCTTGCGGCTCCGCCGCGGCGTTGCTCGCCAGCACGACAACGGCACGGCCGCTGCCTGGGCGAACCTGGATCGTGCTCCGAAAGCCTCCCGTCCCGCCGTCGTGCAGGTAGGTGTCCTCGCCATGGTCCTTCACCTGGATGAGCGCCAGGCCGATCTTGCCGCCCACGCCCGGCATTTCCGCGTGGCCGGCGGCGAGCAGAGGCCAGACGTGCCCCAGCGGACCCTTGGCTCCCGCGAGCAGCGCGTCCGCGAATTTGCTCATGTCAGCGAGAGTCGAGCGCAGGGCACCTGCTCCGGCGATGGCCTTGAGCGTCCACGGGTGCGCCCGCTCGGCGCCATTCCAGGGCTCGGCGAAACGCGAGCGTTGCGCCTCCGAAAGCTCCTGCACCGTGTCGGTCATGCCGAGCGGAGCGGCGATCTTCTCCCGCACCAGCTCCGCCCATGGCTTGCCCCAGGCCGTCTCGAGGACGACGCCGAGGATGCCGAAGCCTAAATTTGAGTAGGCGACGGCACAGGGCGGCTTCCCCTCGAGCTTCGCACTGGCGAGATACTCGAACAACGCCCGGTTGTCATACTTGGCGTAGGGGTCGTCGGCATCACCGTTCAAGTTGTCAGGCAGCCGCGGCAGACAAGAAGTGTGAGTCGCCAGTTGCTTGAGCGTCACGGTACCAATGGCAGGATCAGCGAACTTCACGGGCAGGCGCTGGGCGAGCGTGTCGTCGAGCCCGAGCTTGCCGGCCTGCACGGCGTCGGCGAGCAGGATGCCGGTGAAGACCTTGCTGATGGAGCCGATCTCGAAGATCACCCGCTCGGCCGGGACCTGCGCCTGCCCGGCCGCGAACGGCTGGCCCGCCATTGCGAAGGTCCACTTGCCGTCGCGCTTCTCGGCCGTGGCTATGGCGCCATGGGCGCCATGGCCGAGGCTCGCGGCCCAAGCCGCGGCCTGTTCTCCGAGCGGCGGCAGCTCGGCGGCACCCGCCGCTCTGCCCAGGGAAAGCAGCAGAAAAATGATGAGCGTTCGCATAAGTTCAGTTTACCAGATCGCACCGAAACTTCATCACCGGTTCATACAGCCTCCATCTATGAACCGCATGCTCCTCTTGTGGCAAGGCATTCCGCCTGCCCAGGAGGAAAACAATGACACGGTCGTGGAAGGCAGTCTCCCTGGTCCTCTGGCTGGCGCTCGTGTTTGCACGTCCCGGCGCCGCCGACGACGAGGCGAACGCGGACGAAACTCTGTCGCCGTACTTCTTCGTCGAGAACGGCGATCCCGAGGTCGACCGGCTGCCGCTCAAGGAAACGAGGGCCGACGTCCGCATCGCGGGCGTCATCGCCGACGTCGTGGTCACGCAGGTCTACCGCAACGAGGGCACCCACCCCTTGAATGCGAAGTACGTGTTCCCGGCCTCGACACGGGCCGCGGTGCATGGAATGACGCTGCAGATCGGCGAGCATCGCATTCAGGCGAAGATCCGCGAGAAGAAACAAGCACAGCAGGAGTTCGACACGGCTCGCAACGAGGGTAAGAGCGCGGCATTGCTCGAACAGCAGCGGCCCAATGTCTTCAGCATGAACGTGGCCAACGTCATGCCGCAGGACGAGATCCGGGTCGAGCTTCATTACAGTGAGCTTCTCGTGCCGACCGAGGGCACCTATGAGTTCGTCTACCCCACCGTCGTCGGCCCTCGTTATCAGGGTCAGCCGGAGCCGGACGACAGCTGGGTGAAGAGCCCTTATCTGCACCAGGGAGCCCCCCCGTCCTACAAGCTGGAGATCCAGACGCGCATCGCGGCCGGCATGCCGCTCCAGGAACTGCTCTGCCCGACCCACAAGACGATCGTCGATTGGGAAAACGACAGCTCGGCCCGGGTCACGCTGGATCCGGAAGAAGCGAACGGCGGCAACCGTGACTACATCCTGCGCTATCGCCTCCAGGGCCAGCAGGTGCAGACCGGACTGCTGCTCTATCCGGGCAAGGATGAAAACTTTTTCCTGCTGATGGTACAGCCGCCGCAACGGGTGGAGACCGGACAGATCCCGCCGCGCGAGTACATCTTCGTCCTCGACGTGTCCGGCTCCATGCACGGTTTTCCGCTTGACACGGCGAAGGTGCTGATGCGGGAGCTCATCGGTGGCCTGCGACCGACCGACAGCTTCAACGTGATCCTGTTCTCGGGTGGTTCGCGCCTGCTCGCGCCGAGATCGCTGCCCGCTACGGCGGCGAACGTCAGCCATGCGATCGCAGAGATCAGCCGCGAATCGGGAGGTGGGGGGACGGAGCTCGGCCAAGCTCTGGACCAAGCCTTGGCGCTGCCGGGAAACGACGGTGTTTCGCGCACCACGATCGTCGTCACCGATGGTTTCATCTCGGCGGAGGCCAGCGTCTTCGATGGGATCCGGAAGAATCTGAACCGTTCGAACCTGTTCGCCTTCGGCATCGGCAGCTCCGTCAACCGCCACCTCATCGAGGGCATGGCGCACGCCGGGCAGGGCGAGCCGTTCGTCGCCATCGACGGCGACGAGGCGAAGGAGGTTGCGAAGCGCTTCCAGGAATACGTGCAGTCACCGGCGCTCACGGATATTGCGGTCCACACCGAGGGCTTCGAAACGTATGACATCGAGCCGTTGTCTATACCTGACCTGTTCGCGGATCGTCCGCTGGTGGTCTTCGGCAAATGGCGTGGCCAGCCGACTGGCACGATCCACGTCACCGGCGTTGGCGGCGAGGGTGATTACAAAAAGGTTTTCGACGTGACGGAGGTGGAATCCTCGGAGGACAACCGGGCGTTGCGCTACTTGTGGGCACGTGAGAGGGTGAGGCGCCTTTCGGATCATGGACCCGAAGACGACGAGACCCGCCTTGCAGTCACGGAGCTTGGATTGAATTACGAGCTGCTGACCCGGTACACATCCTTCATCGCGGTGCACGATGTGGTCCGGAACCTGAACGGCCAGGCGAAGAACGTCGCTCAGCCTCTGCCCCTGCCGCAGGGCGTCGAGGATACTGCCGTCGATGCCGTCGCCGTTCCCGAGCCTGAGCTGCCGATGCTATTGGTGCTCATTCTCTTGCTCCTCGGCCTGACACGTGTGAGGCGGGTGTGGAGCTGAGACGTCTTCCCTGGGTATCCTGGGGGGCGGCGATGCTCGCGGCATATGGTTTGAAGTTATCCTACAGTCGGTCCGCGGCCGAGGATCTCGCGTGGATCCTCGGGCCGACGGCCCACGCTGTCGGGTGGCTGCGCGGCGAAACGCTCACGTTGAGCCCCGGCGCCGGTTGGATGGCACCGGATGGCTCGTACGTCATCGCTCCGGCCTGCGCCGGGGTGAACTTCATGATCCTCGTGCTGACCGTCGCGGTGCTCGGCTTCGCTCATCGGCTGCGCTCCCCCGGGCAGCGGCTGTGCTGGTGGATCGGCTCGCTCTCCGGAGCCTACGTCCTTACGATCGCCGTCAACACGCTGCGCATTCTGGCTGCCGTGGAGCTGTACAGGGTCGGACCCGTCACGTGGCTCACCCGGGAGCAGGAGCACAGGCTCCTCGGCACGGTGTTGTACCTGGGCGTTCTCTGGGCGGTCTTCGCGGTCCTCGACAGGAACACCGGGCAGGCGGGGCAGGGTGCCCATTCCAGGCTCGCTCTCCTGGTCCCGGGCGCCTACCTCGGAATGACCGTGGTGGTGCCACTCGTGAATGGCCACTCGGGCGGCCAGTACGCCGAACATGCCATGATGGTGTCCCTGGCCACGCTCTTGCTCTGCGTGATCATGATCGGGAGAAAACGTGATGGACAAACCGACCATCCTGGTCGTAGAGGATGAACCGGCGATCGCCGACACGATCCAGTACGCGCTCGAATCGGAAGGGTTCCGGTGCCAGCGCCTGGAGGTGGGCGCCGGCGTGGTCGAGGTACTCGACAGTCAGCCGGTGGCGCTGGTAGTCCTCGACATCGGCCTGCCGGACATGAGCGGCATCGAAGTGTGCCGGAGGATCCGGGAACGGCACGACGTACCGGTCATCTTTCTCACGGCGCGCAGCGGCGAGGTGGACCGCGTCGTCGGGCTGGAGCTCGGGGCGGATGACTATGTGACCAAGCCCTTCAGCCCGAGGGAGCTCGCGGCCCGGGCGAAAGCGGTTCTGAGGCGCGCCCAGCGTGGCGGCGCTACTTCGTCGACGGCACCAACGCCGCCCTCTGGCACCACTTTCGTTCTCGATGAGGAGCGGCGCCAGATCTCCTACTTCGGCACGCCCCTCGATCTGTCGCGTTACGAATACAAGCTGCTGTGCGTCCTGCTCAAAAAGCCTGGCCGCGTCTACAGCCGCGATCAGCTCCTCGACCTCGTCTGGGATTCGCCCGAGGCCAGCCTGGACCGCACGGTCGATGCCCACGTCAAGAATTTGCGCGCGAAGCTCCGGGACATCCGGCCGGACGCCGATCCGATCGCAACCCATCGCGGAACCGGCTACTCGCTCAAGGAAGGCTTATGAAGCTCGGCTTCCGGATCTTTCTCTTTTACCTCGCCATCTTCACGGCCTGTCTCTACTTCACCACCGACTGGATCTGGACGACGCTCCGCACGCGCTACCTGGAAAGCATGGAAGAACCGCTCGTCGACGCGGCCAACCTCCTCGCGAGCCGGATCGAGCAGGACATGACGCGGCCGGGTTTCGACCTCGCCGACCTGGAAGCCTCTCTGCACCGGGCCCATTCCCGCAAGCTCTCCGCCCGGATCTACGACCTCGATAAGTCAAAAGTGGACCTGGAGGTCTACATCACCGACGCCTCCGGCAAAGTCGTGCTCGACACGCGCCATCCCGGGGCGGTGGGCGAGGACTACAGCCGTTTCCACGACGTGAAGCTCACCCTGGCCGGCCAGTACGGAGTCCGCGCCTCTCTCCGGGATCCGGGCGATCCGTTCTCAACCGCGCTTTACATCGGCGCGCCGATCTATCGGGACAGGCACGTGGCCGGAGTGCTGACCCTCGTCGAGCCGACCGCCAACATCGACGCCTTCCTGCAACTCGCCCGGCCCGCCTTCGTCCGCGCAGCGCTCCTCACCGTCTGTGCCGCGGCTCTGCTCAGCCTCGCCCTCTCCTATTGGTTGACCCGCCCCATCGATCGCCTCGCGCGCTACGCAGACGACATCAGCCAGGGGAAACATCCGTCCTTTCCAAAGCTCGGACGCACCGAGATCGCCGACCTCGGCCTGGCGCTCCGCCGCATGCAGGAGGCATTGGAAGGCAAGCAATACGCGGAAGAGTACGTCCAGACGCTCACGCACGAGCTCAAGAGCCCGCTCTCCGCGATCCGCGGAGCCGCGGAGCTTTTGCACGAGGGAATGCCGCCGCCACAGCAGGCCCGCTTCCTCGCCAACATCCGCAACGAAGCCGAGCGGATCGCGCGCATCGTTGATCGAATGCTGGAGCTGGCCCGGCTCGAGAACCGCCGCGAAAAACCGGACATGGAGCCGGTAGACCTGAGCGCGATGGTGCGCACCGTCGTCGAAAGCCACGAGCCCCTGCTGGCCACTAAGAACGTCAAGATGGAAGTCAGCCTTCCAGACCGGCCGATCCTCGACGGCAACACGTTCCTCCTGCATCAGGCGCTGGAAAACCTCGTCCAGAACGCAATCGAGTTCAGTCCGAGCGGCGGGATTGTGAGCGTGGCAGTGATCAACGAGCCCGACCAAGTGACGATTACCGTCAAGGACGAGGGCCCCGGAATCCCCGAGTATGCCCTCGACCGGATCTTCGAACGCTTCTACTCGCTGGGCCGCCCCGACACCGGCAAGAAGAGCACGGGCCTGGGGCTGAACTTCGTCAGGGAGGCGACGAAATCACACGGAGGGACGATCGAAGTGACCAATCGTCCCGAGGGCGGAGCGCTCGCGGTGCTCACGCTGCCGCGGGGGAGGAGCTGAGATCCTGCAATCTCCGGCCGCTTCGTCTCACTTACTTCTCTGAAACAAACTGGAGGAGGACTGGGATGACTGACTCGAATGGCTCAGGCTGGACCCGCCGCAATTTCCTGGAACTGGCAGGCAAGGCCGGAGGCGCCGCGGCCGTCTACGAATCCATGGTAGCCCTGGGGCTCCTGAAAGTACCCGCGGCGTGGGCGGGTCCACCGGAGATCCCCGACGGCATCGGAGCCGGCAAAAACGTCGTCATCCTCGGCGCTGGCATCGCAGGCCTCACGGCCGCCTACATGCTGCGCGCGAAGGGGTACAACTGCATCGTCCTGGAGGCCCAAGCGCACGCGGGTGGCCGCAGCCTCACGGCCCGGAAGGGAACCAAGGTGGCCGAGATCATCAACTCCAAGCCGGTCACCCAGACCTGTGAGTTCGATCCCGGGCTCTACCTCAACCTCGGCCCCGGGCGCATTCCCTATCATCACCGCCGCGCGCTGCACTACTGCCGCGTGCTCGAGGTTCCACTCGAAGTCTATGTGATGGAAACCACGGCTAACGTTCTCTATGGAGGACCGGATGCGTTCGCAGGTGAGGCGATGGTCAACCGGCGCATTGCGAACGATACCCGCGGCTACATCGCCGAGCTTCTCACCAAGGCCGTATCGGCCGGGGCCCTCAACGATCAGTTGCCGACCGAGGAGATGCGGATCCAGCTCAAGAGCCTCCTCACCGCCTTCGGTGATCTCAAGGACGGGAAATACACCGGCTCCAGCCGTTCGGGTTGTACCCCGCCTAGCGTCTCTCGGAACTGCACCCCGGCACCTGCTCTGACGCTGGACGAGCTTCTCAAAGCCCGGTTCTGGAACAGCAGGGAGGCGAACCTCCGCTTTTACCAACCGGTGGACTTCCTCTGGCAACCGACCCTCTTCCAGCCCGTGGGTGGGATGGACATGCTCGTCAATGGTTTCGAAAAATCGCTGGGCTCGATAATCCGCAGGAGCTGTGTGGCGACCGCCATCCAGATCAAGGACAACAGCGTCGTCGTTGCCTTCAAAGATCAGAGCGGCAGGCCGCAGCAGGTGGAGGCCGACTACTGCATCAGCAACATTCCGCTCCCGGTCCTCCAGAAGATCCCGGCCAACTTCCAACCCAAGTACAAGGATGCCATCCAGAAAGCCATCTTCGATCCCTCCTGCAAGGTGGGCTGGCAGGCCGAAAGGCGGTTCTGGGAAGAGGAAGATGAGATCTACGGCGGGATCAGTTGGTCATCCGACCCCATCACCCAGATGTGGTACCCGTCAAACGACTGGCAGACCGGCAAGGGAACTCTGACGGGCGCGTACAACTATGGCGATCACGCCAAAGCTTTTGGTGCGGCGGAACCGCCGGCGCGCCTGCTCTGGGCAAGGGAGCAGGGTGGCCGCCTTCATGCCGCCATCAAGGACTCGAAGGTGGTGGGCCGCGGCATCTCCATCGCATGGCAAAACGTTCCCTACCAGATGGGCGCCTGGGCCAACTGGCAAGGCACCGGTGACGCATACGGTACCCTCCTCGTCCCGGACCGCCGCTTCTTCGTGACCGGGGACCAGGTCTCGCAGCTTCCTGGCTGGCAGGAAGGGGCGATGATGTCCGCCGAGCACGTCGTGAAGCAGATCGCGGGCGTCCTCCCCAAGGCCCTGGAAGGGCTCGAAGCCGTCGAGGCCCCCGACACCCGGGCTCTGGTGGAAGGAAGCAACTAGAGGAAGAAACCGTCTTCGGCCCCGGTCCGCGCCGGGGCCGAAGGTTCAGCGGTTCAGGATCAAGAGGTACTCGCGCCAAACACCGACCTCCTGCGTGTACCGCTTTGCCATGACGCGAGCGATCTGGGCGATGTGGTTGAGGTCGTGAACGGCCCATGCCGCCAGAAGTTGTCGCAGATTGACCGAACCGAGCTCGGGATGGCGCCCCGGCAGTGCCAACTGAGCATCGGTGAGCTGCCAGCTCCTGACGATCTCGAGATTGGCTTGGCGAAGCTCCGCGAAGCTGTCGAGGAGCTGGTCCAGCGGCCAGCCTGCAAAGCGATTGAACTGGGCAAAGCGGTCAAACGGTTCGAACGGCCGGCTTTCGCCGTGTTCCAGGATGATCCGGGCGCGAGGAACCCAGTCGGTCTCCTCGCCGTGGATGAGATGGCCCACAACGTCGAACGCGCTCCAAGTGTCGGGGCCTTCGTCGATGCTGTGCCAGGAAGCGCTCGTGCCGCGAAGGAGGGTATCCACCACGGCAGGAGTGCGCTCCAGAATGTCGAGTGTCTCAGAAAGGTTGAAACTCACGTGGTCCTCTCGTCCGTTCGTCCCATGTCTGGTGCCCCCCCGGGAGGCGGCAGTATCTTCCTGACGAGAGCTATGACAGCTTGGCGGTCAGCCTCAGTAGCTAGCTGCGACCCCCGAAAGATAACCTGTGTATCGTGACTCTCCCAAAGACCAGAAAAGATATCGGCAACAGCTTGGACTACCGCCGAGTGGCGCAAGACTACTGCCGCCACGTTGTTGTTTCCGCCTGCCATCGGAAAACCGATAACGGCGACATCATCTGCAATCATAAAATCGAACTGAGGGCCACCGCCAATGAAATACCGGACCTCAGCGAAATCCCGATAGAGGAAATCTCTGACGAGGCTGTCCACGTGTCCTCTGGCGTTCGGCGCAAGCCTAATCAAGCGACGAAAGTCTTCAAGTGGAGAGGAGCTGCTGGCAAGGTTCTCCACAATAATGCTAAAGTACCTCTCCTCGCCAACGCCGTCACCGGCATGAGTTCGGGCGGTCCAGACCCTTAGCCGGGCGTGCCGGGCAAGGAGCTCCAGAAATGACATAACGTTCCTGTAGCCCACAACTACAAATGACTTGCGACTGAATGCAAGTAACAGCCACAAAAGCGAAGCCCCGCCTGCAGTCCATAGAATGACTCGGATCGGTCCCTGAGGTTCCGAGGTGAAGCCGGGCACAGCGCTAAGGCCTAGTGATAAAAAAGTTGCAAGTGCAGCAAGAATTTCGAGACGAGTCCACTTTCGCAAGAGGTAGCGCAGCATATTCCTCCGTTGCTTGCCTGGGATGCGCTAGCCAACAGCGCGATATAATACCGCCTAGCCTTAGATTAGTAATTCGCCTTTCCGTGCCCTACGGCAGATGCCGGCAATTCGGACTCCCGCGTAAGATTCGCAAAACACATAGACTTAGCAAGTTTAAACCTGGCTCGGATAGGTGTCAACCTCGACACAGAGACCGACCGAAGCTACCCCGCATCTCCGGGTCCGGCTTCGCTGATGCGGAAGGCTTCGCGGTGAGTGGGGAAACTCCCCGAGGCGGGTAGGGGCTTTCCTCGACGACCGTGGAAACTTCCGGGACGTCCAGGAACCTCCCACGACGAGTGAGGAGACGCATTGGACTCGATCTCGGCGCATCCGAAAAGACTTTCGGCGCTTCAGATTTGCATCTGGCGCACTCGAAAAGACTTCGAGTCCATTAGATTGGAGAGCAGCGCCCTCGAAAAGACTTCGGCTCCCTGAGATCTCGATTTGAATTCGACCGCGCTATTTGTCTTTTTTACGCGCTCGTTTTTCATTTCGGAGAGGTCCGACCTGATTCCGGCTCCAATATATTGAATACCGTCGCGCTCGACGGCATTTTCAGGGCATCGAGCTCATCTTCGACGCGCCGTTTCTGATTTTAGCGCCCTTGCGGCGATCCGCCGCTTGATGCCCTGGCTAGAGCGCACCGTTAGCACCTTCCGCACGTTGGCGAGCGTGGGCGTCATAGTCGTCGAAACGCCAACGCTGGTACACGTAAAACAAATACGTAAGTAGCAGTGCACCGGTAATTCCCGCAACAGCATTCACCCAGGAGGGCGCGGAAGGGCTTAGAAAACGGATAAGAAGGGCCATACCCACACCGGCCACGACATTGTTGATGACCGCGATCATGCTTGCTGTGGTGCCGAAAAACGCGAGTGCGGAACCAAACCTCAGTGCGGGCGATTCCACTTCCGGCCAGCGGCCGTATTTCGATGCGAAGTGGCGCGCCGCCTCGGGGCCGAGAGTGCGATAGTAACCACGGATGCGAGCGATTCCGGTCAGGTACTGCATGCTTTCGAGCGCGGTTTCGACCAACCTTATAACGGTGAAAACCCCAAGCAAAAAAATTGCTGGCAGCGAGATGGCGGCGAATGGGACTAGCAGGTTGGTGGAGCCTGCGACAAATCCCATCGCAACCAGCGAGCTAGAAAGCGCCATGACATAGAGCGTGCTGCGGGCGGAAGCTTCCGAGTATGTGGAATTGTTTGCTGTTTGCAGTACGAAGTGCTCCGTAGTGAGGGCCGAGAGCAAAGCGGTCTGCTCCGCTTGTTCATCCATCTGTGAGCCCCTTAAGCTTGCGAGTAGTATTAGAATAGACTTAGGAAGTCTACGCACGTCAACCAGGAGGTGTCAAACACGGCGGTTGAAATCGGGATGCGGATGGTTGAACCCGCGGGTTGGGAGGCCGGCCCGCGGGGTTTGTTTACTCCATCAGCTTGTGGTCGTAGCTCACGACCCGCGCGAGCTTCCAGCCGCTGGCGTCCTTCTTCCAGACCTGGGTGAATTTGGAGATCTCCACCAGCTTTTCCGGCTGGCCTTCGGTTAGCTTGTAGAAGCGGTGGACTCCCACCTCGACGGCACCGTAGTTGTTGAGGGGGTAGACCTCCAAGGTGCCTTCGACAAGTTCCCGTCTCGCCCGGTAGTCCTCGCCCGTCTTCTGCCTCTCGCACATCCCCCGGATGTTCTCCACGAACTGGGCTCCGGAGGTCGAAACCAGCCCGCCCTTGTCGTGGTACATCTCGAAGTCGTCGGTCACGAGGCCCGCCAGGGCCTGGGTGTCGCAGGTGTCGAAGACGGCGCCGAAGAGCTTCTGGTCGTGGGCGGCGATTTCGTCGTAGAGTTCCTTCGTGGCGACCGGGCCGGCCGTTTGAGCGCTCAAACCGGTCGCAGCCAGCAGCAAGGCCAGACAGGTGTTCCGGAGTATTTTGATGGTCATGGGTCCTCTCCTCCTCCCCCGCCCCTACGGAGAGCCCGCGAAGGAGGTTTCAGGGCACCGAGGCCTCCAGGCGGCGCCAGAAGAAGTACGAGAGCCCCCAGAGCACGCTGGTGGCCGCCGCAAAGCCCCACGCCTCCGGGCCATCTCCCACAGAGAGGTGGGCGATGAGCGCAGAGCCGAGGGTGATGGCGAAGCCGGCGTAGGCCCACTCCTTGAGACGCGCCGGCACCGGCGCAAGCAACAGCACCACGCCGAGGAGCTTGGCCCACGCGAGCTCCACCCGGAAGTAGCCGGGGAAGCCGAGAGCGGTGAACGCCTCCGCTACCTGCGGCAGGCGTAGTTGCGCGTAGGCCGTGAAGCCTATCTGCAGGCAGAAGAGCGCGGTGACGATCCAGAAGCCGATGACGACTCCTTTGGAGCGGGGCATGCTCAAGTCCATGGGTGAGACGGCGCCGCTGCTTTCCAATGTCGTATTCATGTCATCCTCCTTGTCAGTATGACGGACCACTCGTCCGTCAGTTACCATGACGAAGCGCGACGAGAAAGTGTGACCGATGACCGAACACGATTATCTGGCCGAGCGATTCGAAGAGCACCGAACCCACCTGCGCGCCGTGGCTTACCGGATGCTCGGCTCGTTGAGCGAGGTGGACGACGCCGTTCAGGAAGCGTGGCTGCGACTGAGCCGCGCCAATGCCGCCGATGCCACGGGCATCGACAATCTTGGCGGATGGCTGACCACGGTCGTCGCGCGCGTATGCCTCGACATGCTGCGGTCGCGCCAATCGCGGCGCGAGGAGCCGTTCGCCTCAGACGCGCCGGAGCCGGCCGCGACTGGCACGCGCGGGAGCAGCCCCGAGCAGGAAGCGCTCCTCGCGGATTCGGTCGGGCTCGCGCTGCTCGTCGTGCTCGACAGGCTGACGCCAGCGGAACGCCTCGCCTTTGTGCTGCATGACATGTTCGCCGTGCCGTTCGAGGAGATCGCGTCCATCGTCGGCCGTTCCGCGGAGGCGGCGCGGCAGCTCGCCAGCCGCGCGCGGCGCCAGGTGCGCGGCGGCGCGGCGGCGCCCGACCCCGATCTCGTTCGGCAGCGCGAGGTCGTCGATGCCTTTCTTGCCGCATTACGCGGCGGCGATTTCGAAGGCCTGCTCGCCGTCCTCGATCCGGATCTCGTGGTTCGCACGGACATGGTCCCGCCCGGCGCGCCGGCCGAGACCCGTGGCGCGGCGGTCTGGGCGAAGCAGGCGGTGGTCTTCGGGCACCTCGCGCAGCTCGTGCGGCCCGCGCTCGTGAATGGGGCCATCGGCGTCGTAATGGCGCCGCGAGGACGATTGTCCAGAGCGCTCACCTTCAAGACCGCGAACGGAAAGATCACTGAGATCGAGGTCATCGGCGATCAGGCGCGGCTCGGCGAGCTCGACGTGTCTATCGTCGACTGAGAGCACGCCCCCCGGTCATCATCCATCCCTGTGCACCCGGGCGGGGACAAGCCCCGCCCCTACATCCTCCACCCCGGCTTTGCCTCGCCAGATCCCCGCGCGCCTACGCAGAACGCGGCAAAAGGTTGCAGCCTGACAAGCCTTGACATTCTAGGCATGGGCTCCCTAACATTGCCTTGTCGTTCTAGGTATCACCTTTCAGCCTGGAGGCCAGACGAGTGACGCGACAGAAAGCGGATAAGAAAGCGGACCTGCTGCAGGGCACGCTCGACATGCTCATCCTGAAGGCCGTCTCGCTCGGCGCGCTGCACGGCTACGGCATCATTCAGCGCATCCGCCAGATGTCTGACGAGATGCTGGATGTGGAGCAGGGCTCTCTCTACCCGGCGCTCTACCGGATCGAGCAGCAGGGCTGGGTCTCTTCGAAATGGGACGTGAACGATACGGGCCGGCGCGCCAAGTTCTACACGCTTACCAAGACCGGCAAGGCCCAGCTCGAATCCGAGGAGGCGAGCTGGGACCGCCTAGTCCTTGCCGTCGCCAAAATCCGGCAGGCCACCTGAGGGAGCCATATGAATCTTTTCAAAACGATCGCGGCACGCCTGCAAGGCCTGCTCCAGCGCGAGGCGGTCATCGGCGACATCGATGAGGAGATGCGTCTCCACCTCCAGATGGTCGTGGAGGAGAACATCGAGCGGGGGATGCCGCCCGAGGAGGCGCGGCGCGCCGCTCTCCGTAGCTTCGGCAACCTCGACAAGAACAGGGAGAGGGCCTGGGAGGTGCGGGGCGGCGGAGTGATCGAGGCCTTTATGCAAGACGTCCGCTACGGCGCGAGGCTTCTCGCCAGGAACAAGGGCTTTACGGCGGTCGCGGTGCTCACCCTTGGTCTGGGGATCGGGGCGAACACGGCCATCTTCTCCGTCGTCAACGAGCTGCTCCTCAACCCGCTGCCCTACCCCGGCGCGGAGCGGATCGTCATGCTGTGGGAGATCTCCCCGGAGGGCACACACCAGAACCCGACTTCGGCCGCCAACTTCCGGAGCTGGCGCGAGCAAGGCACGGTCTTCGAGAGCATGGCGGCGTTCACCGACCGGCGCTTTAACCTGACAGGAAGCGGCGAGCCCGAGGAGGTCCCGGTTCAGCTCGCTACCCCCGAGCTGTTCCGGGTCCTGGGCGTCAAGCCGTTCCTCGGCCGGGCCTTGACACAGGAGGACGCCCTTCCCGACGCGCCCGACGTAGCCGTCCTGGGCCACGACTTCTGGCTGAGGCGATTTGGCGGCGACGGTGAGATTGTCGGCAGGCCCATCATGCTCAACGGCTCGCCCTCCACCGTGGTCGGAATCCTCCCTCCCGGCTTCCAGTGGCACCTCCGGCAGATTTCCAATGTCACGAGGCCTCCCGAGATCTGGGTGGCGCTGACACTGCCCGCGGAAGAGCCCTACTCGCGGGGCCGGTCCCTCTCGGCCGTGGCGCGCCTCAAGCCCGGCGCCTCCATCACGCAGGCTGAAGCAGAGATGAAAACCATCCATGCCCGCCTCGAGCAGGATTCGCCGAAGTACAACAAGGGGACCCGCGCGGAAGTCATCCCGCTGCGCGAGCAGCTCGTCGGCAAGGTCCGGCCCGCGCTGCTTATCCTTTTCGGTGCGGTCGGCTTCGTGCTGCTGATCGCATGCGCCAATGTCGTCAACCTCCTGCTCTCCCGCGCCGCGGCCCGGGAGAAGGAGATCGTGCTGCGGACAGCGCTCGGCGCGCACCGGGTCCGGGTGATCCGGCAGCTCCTCACGGAGAGCCTGCTGCTCGCGGCCCTGGGCTGCGCGCTCGGCCTGCTGCTCGCGGCCTGGGGCATCCGGGCGCTCGTGGCGATCAGCCCGAGCGATCTGGTCAATCTCCAGGGTGTCGGCCTGAATTTTCAGGTGCTCGCGCTGACCGTGTTGGTGTCTCTGGCGACCGGCCTCCTCTTCGGCCTGGCGCCCGCACTCGAGGCGACGCGCCTGAACCTCGGCGACGCGCTCAAGGAAGGCGGGAAGGGGGCCGGGGGGCACAGCGCCCGGAGCAACCGTCTCCGCGGAGCCCTCGTGGTCGCGGAGATTGCGCTGGCGCTCGTGCTCCTGGCCGGCGCGGGGCTGCTGATCAAGAGCTTCCTCCGCCTGCAGGGGATCGATCCCGGCTTCAAGCAGGACAAGGTGCTGACCATGGTGATGCGCCTGCCGGGCGCCAAGTACACGGAAGACCAGCAGATGGTCGCCTTCTACGGCAAGGTGGGGGAGCGCCTCCGGGCTCTTCCCGGAGTCCTCGACGCGGGGATGGTCAACTACCTGCCGCTCTACGGCGGGCTCGGCGCCAGGACCAGTTATACCGTCGAGGGCCGTCCCGCGCCGCCGGATGGCGAGGGCCCCGGCGCCGACGTCCGAGTGACCGACGCGAGCTACTTCCGCACGATGGGCATCCCGCTCCTGCGCGGCCGCGGCTTCACGGGCTCCGAGACCGCCGAGGCCAGGCACGTCGTCCTCATCAGCGAGTCGATGGCCAAGCAGCACTTCCCCGGAGAAGATCCGATCGGGAAGCGCATCACGGTCCCGATGTCCGCCGAGCCCATGCCCACGGAGATCATCGGCATCGTCGGCGACGTCCGGTACGAGAGCCTCGTGGACGAAGCGTACCCGACCGTCTACATGCCGATTCCGGATCTCATCTACCCATTCATGACCCTCGTCCTCCGCACCGACGGAGATCCCGCGCAGATCGCTCCCGCGGTGCGGAAAGCACTGCGCGAGATCGACCCGGACCAGCCGGTCTCCGACGTGCGGACGATGGACGAGGTGATGGCCACCACGGTGGGCCGCGCCCGTTTCAATACCTTGCTGCTCGGGCTCTTCGCGGGCTTGGCGACCCTGCTGGCCGCGATCGGCATCTTCGGCGTGACCCACTATTCGGTGACCCTGCGGACCCGCGAGATCGGACTCAGAATGGCGCTCGGCGCGCAGCCGGGCCAGGTTCTGATGCTCATCCTGAGGCAGGGGCTCCTCCTCACCGCCATCGGCATCGCCACCGGCCTCGCCGGCGCGCTCGCGCTGACACGCGTCATGTCGGGCCTCCTCTTCGGGGTGGGCTCGACAGACCCGGCAACGTTCGCGGCCATCGCGCTGCTTCTCACCTTCGTGTCCCTGGTCGCCTGTTATCTCCCCGCTCGGCGGGCCACGCGAGTGAGCCCGCTGATCGCGCTGCGTTACGACTGAGAGGAACACACCTATGAAAAGCTTTCTTCTAGCCGTCGTGGTGACGACAGCAACCCTGTCCGTCGCAGCACAACAGCCGGTGGCCGACCACCATACTCACCTGATGAGCCCGACCGCCGTGAAGCTGGTCAACGACCCGCCTCTTCCGGGGATTGCTCTGCCCGAGGACCTCGCCCGCCTGCTCCGCGCAAAAGAGAAAGGCTGGAACGACAAGGCGGCCCTCACCGCTCTCTACACGGAAGACAGCCTTATCTTCGATTTCCGTGAAACCCGCTGGATCCAGGGCCGCGATGAGGTCACCACCTTCATGGCCTCAAACTTCGCCCGGCCCTTTCGGATAACCCCGGTCTCTTACGGAGTGGATGGCAGATCCGGCCACATCGCCGTTTATTTCACCCGCGGTGAAGGGGACGCCGCCAAGCACTTCGGGCAGGGTCTCTTCACTTTGCGGAAAAGCGACGACGGTGCTTGGCGGATCGCGGCTGAATATCCCACCTTTCCGGGTCCCCAGCTCCGCGAGCCGACCACGGCCGAGCAGCTCGTCGCGCAGTTGGATGAGGCCGGCATCAAGCGCGGAGCGGTGCTTTCGTCCGCCTACTGGCACGGCAGTCCGCTGATGCGGAAGATCGGCGGCGACGAATACGCGAACGTCAAGGCGGAGAACGACTGGACCGTTCAGGAAGTCTCGCGCGTCCCGGACCGCCTTGTCGCCTTCTGCAGCTTCAACCCCCTGAAAGACTACGCCCTCCAGGAGATCGAGCGCTGCGCAAAGCTCCCTCACGTCAAGGGCTTCAAGCTGCACCTCGGCAACTCGGGCGTGGAGGTGCTGAACCCGGAGCACGCGGAGAAGGCCCGCCGGGTCTTTGCCGCGATAAACGAGCGCCGCCTCGCGATCGTCGTCCACCTGTGGACGCTGGAAGAGGCCTATGGCCGCAAGCACGCCGAGGCCTTCCTGAGCCAGATCCTTTCGGCCGCGCCGGACATCCCGGTCCAGATCGCGCACTTCGCCGGCGGCGGCCCCGGCTACACCGACGAAGCCCTGGAGGTCTACGCGGAAGCCATCGCAAAGGGCGACCCGCGGACGAAAAACCTTTACTTCGATTTCGCCACCGTTGCAGACGGCCAGTCGAAGGAAGTCCTGCAGAAGCTCGCCGAGCGCATCCGTCAGGTCGGACCTGGCCGTGTCCTCTACGGCACCGACCTCGGTCCCCCGGCGGCGCGCCAGTCCTGGCTGAACTTCCGGATGACGGTGCCGCTGACGGACGAAGAGTTCAAGACGATCGCAGGGAACGTGGCGCCGTACTTCCGCTAGGGCAACCCCGAGCCCCGTTCAGCCCCGAGGGGCGATGGACGGGCGAGGCTAGTACACTGTCACGCCGGAAAAGATGGGTCATCCTTCTGTAGGGGCACCTCTTGTGGGTGCCCTCCGGAGGGCGGCCACAAGAGCCGCCCCTACATGAAACGCTATCCGTCACTCGGACTGTGACGAGACACTAGTCGTCTGATTAGGCAGACTTCTGGACAAACAGGACACGTTTTTTGATAGGTTTTATCGCTATGCAGCCTTCTTCTTGTCGGAAGGAAATGCCGCGGTGATGAGAGTATCGAGCTCATGGTCGACTCTGGCGAAAGCCCGCGAGAGTTTTGGCCAGAGCGTCGATCGGTTGTACCTGAACGGGTCGATCGCAGCCGCGACAACCGGCTGCCCGGGTGGCACGCTCGCTATAGCAGCCGCAACGGCGTTGTTGTCTCGATCTTGAAGGCAATAGAGGGCAGCCTCGTGGCCCTTGCAAAACTCCTTCTGCCCGCTACCAGCCTCGATAGAAGCCTCGAGAACCATGCCCTTTGGAAGTACCATGCCCGATTTAGAGACCCGTACGTCGTTCTTGAGTCTGGCGAATTCTACTTCCGAACGTTCGAATTGCGAGTATAGAACCTCGCCCGTGCCTACCTCGCTTTCGGTTTCCAGCGGTGGAACGGAACCTTTGTTGACCCGCGTTACGTCATCCCCCGATGCAGGCCTCGTAATCAACAATGCAAGAGCCACAACGACTGAAGCCGCAGCATTTCGAGACATCATGCAATTCCTTACCAGCATCAAGCTCTTCTCCCTCGGCGACTAACGTTGTATAGCGTCGCACCGTAGTCGTGCGCAAGGCCAAGCCTGCAGTGCTTACTTGTGGATATCAAAGCGCCTGATCAAACCGTCCTCGATCTGGAAAACATGTTCGGCCTTCTCGTCGAACAACACGTTCCCGCTGAGATCGCGCGCGGTCAGATGAACCTCGACGTAGCCTGTTCCATCCTCGCCGATCGAAAAGCTGATTGGCTCCGCGCGTGAGTCCATCATCGCCCATTGTCGCGTCCAGTACTCGCGGACGCCGTCGTGCCCATGGACATGCCCGCCCTCCAGCCCGTTGGCCCACATGACTTCCGGGTGCATTGCCGCCAACGCCGCTTCCATGTCGCGGGCATTGAAATGGGCGTACAGACGCTCGAGAAATTCTATGTCGCTACGCATAGCGCGCTCCTTGGGCCGGCCTTGATCACCGTGCCCGATCTGGAGATCTCACCCCCGCAGGCAATCAGCTCTCGCCCTCCGTCCCCGCGCGATGCCAGACACGTTCGCACTGCTGCCGTTGGCGGGCACACACAGTCGGCCGCGGCCGCGACGAGAGGAAACGCCAACATGAGGAGAAGGGAATTGGGCGCCAGGTTCTTCATCGCTTGAGGTTGCTCCTGGCCTGATCTTACCCTGAACACCTCAACAGGGCTCTACAGATGGGCATCGCCTGACAGGGGAGGGTCATCCGGGCAGCTGCCCGGATGACTTGGGCTGCTACCCGGATGACTTGGGCAGTTGCCCGGATGATTTGGGCAGCTGCCCGGATGACTTGGGCAGCTGCCCGGATGATTTGAGCAGTTGCCCGGATGATTTGGGCAGCTGCCCGGATGACTTGGGCAGCTGCCCGGATGACTTGGGAAGCTGCCCGGATGATTTGGGCAGCCGCCCGGATGACTTGGGCAGCTGCCCGGATGATTTGGGCAGCTGCCCGGATGACTTGGGCAGCTGCCCGGATGACTTGGGCAGCTACCCGGATGACTTGGGCAGCTGCCCGGATGACTTGGGCAGGTGCCCGGATGACTTGGGCAGCTACCCGGATGACTTGGGCAGGTGCCCGGATGATTTGGGCAGCTGCCCGGATGACTTGGGCAGGTGCCCGGATGACTTGGGCAGGTGCCCGGATGACTTGGGCAGCTGCCCGGATGACTTGGGCAGCTGCCCGGATGACTTGGGCAGCTGCCCGGATGACTTGGGCAGCTACCCGGATGACTTGGGCAGCTACCCGGATGACTTGGGCAGCTACCCGGATGACTTGGGCAGCTACCCGGATGACTTGGGCAGCTACCCGGATGACTTGGGCAGCTGCCCAGATGACTTGGGCAGCTGCCCGGATCATCCGGGAAGGTTCCCGAATCGTCCGGGCAACCCCTAAAACTTTTTAGGCAACTTCCCGGGTCGTCCGGGCAACTGCCCGTACCAAAGCCGGCGGGACGCCGGCCTCCCAGGGAATGCAGGAGCCAGCTACCCGCCGCTTACAGCGGGCAGGATGTAGATCTCCGCGCCGTCGCGCACCGGAGCGTCGAGGTCCCCGGAGTCGCGGATGTTCAGACCGTCTACGAAGATGTTGACGTGGGGCCGTACTTCTCCAAGCTCGGTGAGCACGCGGTCGCGGACCGCGGGGCAGGAGGCCCAGAGGAGCGACAGCGCCTCACCGACCGAACCGGCTGCGCCTTCGACGCGCACCTCTCCACGATCACCGGCCAGCTCGCGCAACGGCCCGGGGATCATGAACGTGAAGGCCATCAGATCCGGACCGCCTTGACCGAGACGACCGGGGGGAGCCCGTCGATGAGCTCGGACCAGCTATCCCCCTCGTCGGCCGATCCGTAGAGCTTTCCACTCCGGGTCCCGAAGTAGACCCCCGTCGGAGAGAGCGGATCGACGGCCATGGCATCGCGGAGCACGGTCTCATAGGCATCGTTCTGCGGCAGACCCTCCGCCATCGCCTCCCAGTTCTTGCCGGCATCCCGCGTCCGGTAGACGCGGAGCTTTCCTTCCGGTGTGCAGCGGAACTGGTCCGACTCGACCGGCACGATCCAGGCGCAGTCCGGATCTTCCGGATGGATGGACATGCAGAAGCCGAAATCGGAGGGCACTCCGTTGGCGATGTCGGTCCAGCTCTCGCCGCGGTCGTCGCTGCGGAAGAGGCCCCAGTGGTTCTGCAGGAACATCCGCTCGGGCTGCCGCTTCGACTGCACGACCTTGTGGACGCACTGGCCGAACTCCGGATACTTGTTTGGGAGGAATACGGCGCTCACTCCCTTGTTCGAGGGCCGCCACGTCGATCCGCCGTCCTCGGTCACGTACATGCCGCCCGTCGACACCGCTACGCGGATTCGAGCGGGGTCGGCGGGATCGAGCAGGATCGTGTGCAGGCAGAGCCCGCCTCCCCCTGGCGCCCATTGCGCCCTCTGCGGATGGTTCCAAAGCCCTTCCGTCAGCTTCCATGTGCCGCCGGCATCGTTCGACACGAACAGGGCCGCGGGCTCGACGCCGCAGTAGAGGGTCCCGGGCTCCGTATCGCGGCCGGGGACGATCTGCCAGATCTGTTTCAGCGCCGCCCCGGTCCCCTCCGGGAACTTCACGTTCGCTTCCTCCGGATTCGTCCAGTTCCGGCCGAAGTCGTCGCTCGACCGGAGCAGCCCGCCCCAATGCATGCTGTGCGGGCCGGCCCAGATGCGCTGCCGTCCATCTCGGCTGTCGTAGGCCATGGCATAGACGGCGCTGCCAGGGAAGTACGGACCTCCCATCTCCCACGTCCCGCGCGCCGGGTCGGAGCGCAGGAGGAAGGCACCTTTCATGGTGCCGACGAGAAGCAGGACGTCGCCATTTTGGGGAGTGACATGACGGGGATCAGGCATAGGTCTTGGCTCTCCTGTCGGTCAGGGGCAGGCAGGGGCCGCGCGGTGCCACGCGCTTTTGCGCGTGCCCCGATGTCCCCGCGGCATGCTACAACAGAACGGGTCCGGGGTTCACTCCGTCAGCTTGTGGTCGTAGCTCAACGCCCGGGTGAGCTTCCACTCGCCATTGTCTTCCTTCCAGATGTTGGTGAACCTGGAGACTTCCACCGGCTCGACTCCCGCCACACGGTAGAAGCGGTGGATTCCCGTCTGGATGGCGCCGTAGCCGTCCAGCGGGTAGACCTCAAGGGTGCCTTCGACGAGCTCCCGCCTCGCCGGATAGTCCTCTCCGTAACTCCGCCTGTCGCACAACCCCCGGATGTTCTGCACGAACTGGGATCCGGATTTCGCAGCCATCCCGCTTTTGCCGTGATACATCTCGAAGTCGTCTGCCACGAGGCCGCGGAGCGCCTGGAGGTCGCAGGTGTTGAAGACGGCGTCGTAGAGCATCCGGTCCTTTTCCGCCAGCTCGTCGAAAAGCTCCTTCGTCGCCACCGGCCCCTTGTTGGGCACGACGGTCACAACCCTTTGTGAGTAAGGCTCGATCGCCGGCCTCCCGGTCGACGTGGGCGGAAGCAACGGGGCAACCATGAAGATCAGGGTGTTGAGCTCGGGCACGAGCCTGTTGAAGACCTGGACCGAGCCCTCGCGGCCGTCCGGCGCGACGTACTCGACCCGGAGCTGATAGCCGTCCGAAACGTTCGGGTTGTCATAAATCGGCTTGAGGCCGGCGCTCGCAAAGCGGGCGATTGCGTTCTTGACGATCTCGGTCTCCTCGGGCGTCAAGGCGCGCCGCCCCACCTCGTGCGTCGCGCGATCCGTTTCGTGGCTGTGCAGCGTGATGACGGTCACACCGGGCTCTAACGTCATCACCGCCGTGAACCCTTCGGCCCCGTAGTTGTTGTGGAACTTCAAGGACCACTTTTCCTGCGCGGCGGCCGGCGCCGCCATCAGCGAAACGATCAGGACCGCGAAGAAGCCGGCAATGGCGTGTCTCAAGATCTCCCCTTTCTCTCCGGCCAGCAGTTGACGACAGCTGTAGTCACGCGCTATTCTGCTTTCAGATATAGACACACGACGGAGGGAGTATGAAACTCGGGGCGCTTCTCGTCACTGTCCTGCTCGCGGTACCCGCTCCTGCCGAGGAGCTTACGGGTCTCTGGCAAGCGAAGCGGCGCTTCGGGCCGGACGCCCGAGGTCCGCTGGTCCTCGAAAAGACTCCGAGCGGCTGGACCGCCGACTTTCTTGGCCGCATGCTGCCGGTTCGCGCCGATTTGAGCTTCGACCTCGCGAACGGCGAGGGCTCGTTTCGAGGACGGATGCAGGATGACGGCAGCATCGCCGGCCATTGGACTCCACCCAATTCGGTCATTCATGGCTTCAAGTACGCGTCGCCTGTGCGGCTGGAACCGGACGGTAAAAACCGGTGGAACGGGAACGTCGAGCCGCGCCATGACACCTTCACGCTCTACCTGATGATGCAGAAGCGGCCCGACGGGACGGTCGGCGCCTTCCTGCGCAATCCCGAGCGGAACATCGGCGTTTTCTATGACGTGGACCGCCTCGTCCTGGACGGCCGGAAAGCCGATCTGATCGGCAAGCGCCGGGGGGCCAAGGAGGAGAGCGTGCTCCTGAGCGGCGTTTACGATCCCGAGCGCGAAGTGCTGTCCATCTTCTTTCCCAGCCGGGGCGGAACCTACGATTTCCGCCGCGACGACGAGCACAGCGATTTCTATCCGCGGGGCAAGAACCCGGGGCGCTATGTCTACCGTCCGCCGCTGGCGCGCGACGACGGCTGGCCCACGTCAACTTTAGAAGAGGCGGACATCGATCGCGCCGGCATCGAAAGGTTCATCCAGACGCTCATCGATACGCCGATCGAATCGATACACACCCCGATCGTCGAGGGCATCCTGATCGCGCGCCATGGCAAGCTGGTCCTGGAAGAGTATTTCCACGGCGAGCACCGCGACAAGCTGCACGAGTCGCGCTCGGCGGCCAAGAGCCTGGCCGCGACCCTCGTGGGAGCCGCGCTCGAAGCCGGCGTGCCGCTCGAGCTGTCGAGCCCGGTCTACCAGGTCATGAACGGAGGCACGTTCCCCGCGGATCTCGATCCACAGAAGCGGGCCATGACTCTCGAGCACCTGCTCATGATGAGGTCGGGTTTCTTCTGCGACGACTCCAATCCCGACGCGCCCGGCAACGAAAACACGATGCTCGAACAGGAGGATGAACCGGATTACTACCGCTACACGCTGAGGCTCCCGATGGACCGGAAGCCCGGGGAGAAGGGCGTCTACTGCAGCATCGATCCGAACCTCGCGCTCGGAGTTCTGAACCGCGCGACGGGCGAGCCCGTGATGGAAACGTTCGACCGGCTGCTCGGGAGTCCGATGAAATTCAAGACCTACGCGTGGCCGCTCGATCCCGCGGGCCATCCGTACGGCGGCGGCGGTGTGCAGCTCCTGCCGCGCGATTTCATGAAGATGGGCCAGCTCATGCTCGACGGGGGAATGTGGAAGGGCCGCAGGATCCTCAGCCGCGACTTCGTGGCCCGCGCATCCTCGCCTCTGCACGATCTGTCAAAAATTCAGTATGGCTATCTCTGGTGGAGCATCAACTACCCGTACAAGGATCGCACCGTGCGCGCGTTCTTCGCCGGGGGCAACGGCGGCCAGGGAATCATGGTGGTCCCGGATCTCGATCTCGTCATCGCCACCTATGGCGGGAGCTACAGCGACCGAGGCGGGCTCTACATTCAACAGGAGCTCGCGCCCAAGTACATGCTGCCGGCCGTACGGGAAAAGCCGCCGGCTTAGCCGCTGCGGCTGACGAGGCTGGCGATCACCACGGCCAGCTCGGCGGGCTCCACCGGCTTGGAAATGTGCATGCTGTAGCCCGCTGAAAGGGCTTGCAGGCGATCTTCCACCCTGGCATACGCCGTCAGCGCGACGGCGGGAGTGCGTCCCCCGCTCTCGGCGTTCAACGCCCTCACTTTCCTGATCAGTGAATAACCGTCTTCCTCCGGCATTCCGATGTCGGAGACGAGGACGTCGGGCCTGTATTCCTCCAGCGTGGTGATCGCCTCCCTCGCCGAGCCGGAGGTCCTCACCTCGGCCCCGCACTGTTCCAGCACGGCTTTGAGCAGATGCCGCGCATCGGCCTCGTCGTCGACGGCGAGCACCCTGATCCCACGTAGGTCTGGTGGATTGTTGAACGGTACGGCGCGGTTCGCCACGGGTTCGACGCGCTCCAGGTCCGGTTGATCGAGTTGGCCTGCCCTGCGGACGGCCATCACCGGCAGCCCCACCGAAAAGACCGCTCCCTGCTCATCTGCCCGATTCTGGGCTTCGATCGTTCCGCCGTGCAGTTCCACCAGGTGGCGCACGATGGAAAGGCCCAACCCCAATCCTCCGTACTTGCGGCTGGCGGAGCTGTCGGCCTGGCGGAAACGATCGAAGACGAATGGCAGGAAAGCCTCGTCGATGCCCGGCCCCGTATCGCTCACCGTGAGCTCGACATGCGAGTTGACCCGCACAAGCTGGATCTGAACGCGTCCGTGCTTGGGCGTGAACTTGATGGCGTTTGACAAGAGGTTCCACACCACCTGCTGCAGGCGCACGGGATCGCCGAGGACCGGGCCCGCGCCGAAATCCATTACCATTTGAATGCGGATGTCCTTCGCATCGGCTGCCGGACGGGAAGTGTCGACGGCGGCGTTGACGACGGCCGACAGGTCCACCGGCTGAACGTCCAGACGGAGGTTCCCGGAGATGATCCGTGACACGTCCAGCATGTCGTCGATCAGCCGCGACTGCGACCTGGCGCTGCGCTCGATGGTTTCGATGGCGCGGGCTGAAGTCTCCTTGTCGAGCTGCCCGGAGCTCAGCATCCGGGTCCAGCCGAGGATCGCGTTGAGAGGAGTCCGCAGCTCGTGCGACAGCATGCCCAGGAACTCATCCTTGGCCCGGCTCGCCCGCTCGGCTTCCTTTCGCGCTTCCTGCTCGCTGGCCAGCAGCTCTTCCCGCTCCTGGATGCTCACCTGCGCGTTGCTGTAAAGCCTGGCATTGTCCATGGCGATCGCCGTCTGCGCAGCGAGCCCTTCGACGATGCGCTCGTGACGCGACGTGAACACGCCGGCCTCGGGATGGCCGAAGAACAACCCGCCGATCACCTCGCCGGAACGGGATGTCACGGGGACCGCCAGGTAGCTGGTCACCGGCAGATGGCCCGGAGGCAAACCATTGTGGGGAGGGTTTCTGCCATGGCGGGGATCTCCCTTCACATCGTCGATGCGGATGGTCTTCTCGCCACGGAAAGTCGGCCCGAAGAGAGCCGTGGCGCGCGGCATGGGGAAGTTCGCAAAGGCCTCGCGGTCCACTCCCGACAACGTATACAGCATGTAGGAGCCGCCGCTCGCCTCATAAACGTTGTAGAAGAAAGAGCCGAATTGGGCGCCAGTCAGCTCGGTCGCGGCATCGGTCACGGCCTGGACGAGGCGCCGCTGGTCGAGCTCCGCGGACAGGAGCTGTCCGATCCGGATGATGGTTTCGAGGACTTCCCGTTCGTGAAGGGCTTCTTCGGCGTCCGTGAGGCCGGCGTTGGGAGCTTTCTGCATGCTGTCGTCTCCGTTCAGGTGCCGCAGAGCATAGCAAGCCCGGTGCCATGAACCGGATGTCCACTTCCGGCTCCGGTTGTCGCCATAGGACTGGACATCCAACCACGCATTCCACAGGAGATTGCATGAACACGGAGCAGGGACCTTTTCGCGCGCTCTTCGCCGGGCTGGCGCTCGCCCTTTTTCTCACTCCCGCTGCTTTCGGGCAGGTCGACAGCGATGGCGACGGCGTCGTCAATTCGGTCGAGTGTCCAGGCGGGGCATTCGTCGATACGGACGGCGACGGCATCCGCGACTGCCAGGACGTGGACGACGACGGCGACGGCATCCATACCGCCTACGAAGGGACGGGGGACACCGACGGCGACGGAGTGCACGACGAAGACGAGGTCGACCTGCCCTGCACCACCGCCCGCGACACGGACAACGACGGCATCCCTGACTTCAATGACGAGGACGACGACGGCGACGGCATCCCCACTACGGTCGAGCATGACGCAGGCCCCTACGGCCCGAAGGATGCCGACAACATCTGGAACGACGTCGATGGCGATGGCGTGCCGAACCATTTCGACCTCGACTCCGACGGCGACGGCAAAAGCGACCGGTCTGAATTCTTCGGCAACGGGATTCCAAACATCGCCGGGGTGCCGGTCAAAGTGACGGTCAGCATCCGGCTGACCCCGACCACGCACATGTTGGGCGAGACTTTGCAGGTGCCAGACGGCGACGCGGACGGCATCCCCAACTGGCTCGACACCCAGGACGAGGACGGGCCGGAAGGGGACGCCGACGGCGACGGCATCGTCAACTGGCGGGAGGAAAACCGGGGATCCAACCCCTTCGACCCGGACACCGACAACGATGGGATCGAGGACGGCGACGAGCACGGGGACTTCGACGGCGACGGCATTATCAACCGGCTCGATCCTGATGACGACGGCGACGGCATTCCAACCTCCAAAGAGGGGGCTTTCGACGTCGACGACGACGGCATCCCGAACCATCTGGACCTCGACTCCGACGGCGACGGCCGGCCGGACGTCATGGACGCCACGCCCCTGGGCCCCTGTCTCGGGAACGCCTTCGAAGTGCCGGACGGCGACAACACGGAGCTCGGGCGGTGCACCGACCGGGACTGCGACGGCATCGCCGACAATCAGGAGTCCAGTCAGCAGGTCTACGTCCGCGGCGGGACCCGCTTGTTCTCCTGGAACCCGAACGGCGTTTCGGTTTCGCCCTTTTTTGAAGGCAGGTGGGACCTGATCTGGTTCGAGGCAGGACACACGTTCCGGCCGGCGCTCTGCGACGGTCCCTGCGCCCTCCAGGACAAGGACTGCGACTTCATCCCCAACTGCCAGGATCCGGACTGGACCAACGGCCCCTGCGCGGATCATTAGCCCGGATTTCTCACCACGGGTCTCACCGCGGTAGTTTGCGCGTCCACGACCGGCTCGGGTGGCGCACTGCCACGGATAGTGCGCCACTGCGCACCCTCGTGGCCGCCCAAGCAAACGCAAGAAGAGCGTAAGTCGCGGGCAGTTGCTCGCCCGATGCACGCTCCTACGACCGACCAGAGACACCTCAGCCTGGAGAGGTTTGGACAAGAGCGGATTTCTGACGACAGATCAGGCCAGCGCGGGATGGCTTGCCCGCAACTGATTGACGATCCGCGCAAACAGGGCCGCATTGGGGTGGGAACTGGACAAATGTACCCAGACGCGCCGCACCGTCACTTTGATCTGAGCGCCAATCTTGAGCAGCTTGATGCGAATCGTGTCACAGCGCGCCTGAGCCAGATCGGTGCCTGCCAGGCCCAGACGGCGCAGTTCATTGAGCAGAACGTAGGCCACCGAGGAAAACCATAGACGCGCCTGATTGCTGGTCAAGTGATGAGTTGAGGTGCGGTCGGCAAACAGACACAACTGCTGCTCTTTGATACGATTCTCCATCTCGCCACGGGCACAATACAGCTTCTCGTAAAGCACCTGAGCACTCCACTGTTCGCTGCTCAGTGAGGTCACAAGGAAGCGCGGGTTGGCGCCCTTGGCCAAGTGCTCGGCTTTGCCAATCACACGCCGCTGCTGAGACCAACTTTTCTTGGTGCGGTAGACAAAATCCTTGAACACGCGCGCCGCCTTGCCGGATTCTTCGAACTGCGCACGAGCCTGCTCCAACTCTCCCCCGAGAGCGCGCTGCAGCCGAGCATTGCGCGCCAGACCGAAGACAAAGTCCACGCCGTGGCTCTCGCACCAACTCATCAGCTCTTCACGCGCAAACCCCGAATCTCCACGTACGATGATGCGCACCTCAGGCCACCTGTCGCGAACCCGTGACACGATGCGCTCGAGCTCGCTGACCGCACCGCAAGATGCATCGACGTTGGCCTGCCGCAGACGGGCGCACAACAGGTGAGAGCCGCAAAAAATATACAACGGAAGGTAACAGTACCCACCGTAGTAGCCATGGAAGAAACGGCCTTCCTGCTCGCCATGCAGAGGATCGTCGGTAGCGTCCAGGTCCAGCACGATCTCTGACGGAGCCTTCCGGTAGGAGGCCAGAAATACATCGACAAAGAAGCGGTCCGCCGCCTCGGGATCGAGGATGATCTTGCGATAGCGATCCTGCTTCACAGCCCCCCATTCCAATCGGTTCAACGTACTCTTGCCGGCCAGCGGTTTGCCGCGGTCCTGCTCTTGGCGACGGTCGCTACCGGTCGGATCGGCCTTGCCGGCCACCGAAGCCAGCAGCGGATCGCTGCGCAGCTCATCGTGGTCATTCAGATCCTCATAGCCAAGAGCCAGCCCAAACACACGCTGACGCACCAGCTCCACGACGCTGTGCTCTACCAGGGCTGGATTGCGATGATCCTCGAAACAGGCCGCAAACCCCTCCAACAGCCCCAAGCGTCGGTCCACCTCGGACAACAGCAAGACCCCGCCGTCCGAGCTCAGGGTACCGCCGTCGAATGACGCCACCACCGTCCGCCGAGTCAACCCTTGAAACTCAAGCTGAGCAGAGGTACAGTCTGTCGTCACGGGCTATCCTCCTTTTGTGGTAGAAGTGCTTGCTGACACGACACTTATACCACCGGAGGTAGCCCTTTTCCATGTCCTCGGTGAGAAATCCGGGTTAGCGACGCGATGTGAAGCGGGCCACGAGCTCCGGGTCTGCCATCCCCAAACCGGGGAGCGCTTCGGCGCAGGCCCGGAGCTCGCGCGCAGCGGCCTTCGCCCCGTTCGCTTCCTGGGCGAGGCGAAGCGCGCACCGCGCCTCGATCACTTTG
Source organism: uncultured Holophagales bacterium (assembly GCA_963741305.1). Lineage (GTDB taxonomy): Bacteria > Acidobacteriota > Thermoanaerobaculia > Multivoradales > UBA5704 > DATMER01. The sequence continues at coordinate 4,476,678 of CAVUHL010000003.1, forward strand.
GGTCCCCGCTTGCCGCTCGCGAGGCGGAGGTCCAAAGCCTCCCGCAGCACCTCTGCCGCCTCCGAAGGCTGCCCGGCTTCGAGCAAGGTCATGCCCAAGGCCACCATCGCGTCGGCCGGGTACGGATCGAGCGGCCCCTTGGACAGATCGGCCAACGTCCGGGCGGCGGAGCGCAAGTCGGCCAAAGCCTGCGGGCTGCGCTCCACCAGCCAGGCCGTCCTGGCCGTCTGGTACCCGATCCCGGCTCGCGCGCGAGGTGGTGCGCGGTCCGCGAACACCGCCGAGGCACTGCGCAGCGTAGCCAGGGCTTCGGGGTAGCGGCCCTGGAGCTGCTGCACCCACCCGACGTTGCGCAGAGCGTTGGCGGCTTCGATGTGTCCGGCGCCCAGACGGACGGCAAAGAGGTCGTGACTGCGCTGGAAGGCAACCTCGGCCTCGCCATGCCGGCCCTGTACCGCGAGGCTCACTCCGAGCTTGTTCGACGCATGGGCCATTGCAAGGTTGCCGAAAGGAGCGCGGCGGCGCTCTGGGGCGAGTTGGTCGGCGGTCATTGCCCGGTCCGCGGCGGACCAGGCCATGACCGCCAGGGCCAGCGCGGCAAGAGCGGCCATGGCAATGGGAAAGGCGTGCCGCTTTGCGAGCTTGCGGCCTGCATCTGCTCGGGAGCGGCCCGCCGCGGCGTGAAGGCCCGCACCTCCGCGCGCGTCGGTTCGGAGTCATCGAGCAGCTTCGCGATCCCGAAGTCGAGGAGCTTGCTGGCTCCTTCGGAAGTCACCAGGAGATTGGAAGGCTTCAGGTCGCGGTGCACCACCAGCCGGGCATGGGCGTACTGCACCGCGTCGCAGACTTTCGCGAAAAGCTCCAGCCGTTCGCGAAGGGTGAGCCGGTGCTCGCCGCAATACTCGTCGATGGGTTGGCCGTCGACATACTCCATGACCAGGTAGGGCTGGCCGTCGCCGGTGACCCCGCCGTCGTACAGGGTGGCGATCCCCGGGTGGCGCAACGAGGCGAGGATCTGCCGCTCCCGCCGCAGGCGGCGCTCCCTCTCTCCTCCGCGAAAACCCGCGCCTCCGGCCAGGAGCTTGATCGCCACCTGGTCCCGATACTCGCCGTCGTCGCGCTCGGCCAGATAGACCTCGCCCATGCCGCCGCGCCCCAGCAGGCGCACCAGGCGGTAAGGCCCCACCCGTTCCCTCATCGCCGGTTCTTCTGCTGCCGCGAGCAGCCGCTCCTCGATGGCGAACGGCCGGGGATCCTCGTGGGCGGCGATCATCCCGTCCACCTCGCGGCGCAGATCCGGCCGTCCTTGACAAGCTTCGTCGAGCCACGAGCCGCGGACCTCGGGCGCCAACTCGAGAGCCGCGAGAAAGGTTTCTGAAACTTCGTCCCAGTTCAGGGCAGGTCCCGTAACAGCTCCTTGCGCAGCCAGGCGCGGGCCGCGGTCCAGTCGCGGCGGACGGTCTTGGTCGAGACTCCGAGAAGAGCCGCGGACTCCTCCAGATCGAGGCCCGCGAAATAACGGTGAGCCACCACCTGCGCGCCGCGGGGATGGACCTCCCCGAGCCGCTCGAGCGCCTGGTCGAGGAGCAACATCTCCTCGGCCTCGCGTTCGCCCGCGAACCAGGCGACGTCCTCCAGCGGCACCCTGGCCACACCTCCACCGCGCTTCTTGCGCTGTGCCGTCCGGGCGGCGTCCACGAGGACGCGGCGCATGGTGTTGGCGGCCACGGCGAAGAACTGGGCGCGGTCCTCCACCGCCAATTGCCGCTGCCCGAGCAGGCGCAGGTAAGCCTCGTGCACCAGCTCGGTCGTCATCAGCACGCGGGTCCCCCACTCGCCGCGCAACCGCCGCTGGGCAATCTGGCGCAGCTCGGCGTACAGAGCGGAGACGACGCCGTCCAACGCCGAGCGGTCGCCCTCGCGGAGCCGATAGAGCAGCGCGGTTATTTCACCCGTCATCTCACCCGTCATAAGGCAGCAGGCGCTCGAGAAAGTGACTCGTTACAACTCAGTCTGCCTTGAGCTCCCGGACCGGCCTTACCTCGATGCTGCCGACGCGCGCGGGCGGGATCTTCGCGGCCACCTGAATGGCCTCGTTCAGATCCCTGGCCTCGATCAGATAGAACCCCGCCAGCTGCTCCTTGGTCTCGGCGAAAGGGCCATCGGTGAGCGACAGCCTGCCGTTGCGGACGCGCACCGTCGTGGCAGTCTGAATGGGATGGAGGGCCTCGGCGGCCAGACGGTGGCCGCCGCTCCGGATCTCCTCGCTCACCGCCAGGCACTCGCGGTCGTCGATGGCTTCCAGCTTACCTTCCTCGCTGTAGACGAGGCACAGGTACTTCATGGCTGTCCTCCTCTCACTCCGCTACGAGCATCCAGGATACGCCGAAGCGGTCCGCGACGATGCCGAAGCTCGGGCTGAAGAACGCCTTCGTCAGCGGCATCTGCACCTGCCCGCCGTCCCCCAGCGCGTTGAACAGCCGCTCGGCCTCGGCCGTGTCCGGCACGGTGAGCGCCAGAGAGATGCCCTGGAAGCCCGTCTGGCCCGAGCACATACCGTCGGACGCCAGCACCTCCAGGTCCCCGATCCGGAAGCTGGAGTGCAACACCTTGTCCGCGTTTGCCGCGTCAATGGGCCCGCAGCCCTCCGCCGAATCCTGAGGCTCCTCGGACGCGGGCATCTCCTTGAAGCGCATGAACGACGTCACCTCGGCGCCGAGCGCGCCGCGGTAGAACTCGATCGCCTCTTCGCAACGGCCTTCGAACGACAGGTAGGGCTGGGTCTTCATCGCGTTCTCCTTTCGGGTTCCGGTCCGGGGATTTTCCCCGCTCCACCCTGTGGTCGAAGGAGGGTCCGCTAAATCGACATCCGGGAAAAAGATTATCCGAGCTCGGCAAGGCGCTGTTCGAGGAACCGCCGCTCGGGCTCTTGCCGGGTCAGCTCCAGTGCGCGTTCATAGGAGGCGCGGGCTTCCGTCTTCCTCCCAAGCCGCCGGCAGAGATCCGCCCGCGCCGCGTGCGCCAAGTGGTAGTCGGCCAGATCGCCTCGCGCCAGGATGCCGTCGACGAGGGCCAGCCCCGCCTCGGGACCGTCGCGCATGGCAACCCCCACGGCGCGGTTGAGCTCGACCACGGGCGAGGGGTCCGCCTGCATCAGCAAGTCGTAAAGGCCGACGATCTGATCCCAATCGGTGTCGGCGGCAGTGGGCGTCTCGGCGTGGACGCCGGCAATCGCAGCCTGGATCGTATACAGGCCGATCTGCCTCGACGAAAAAGCCTGGCGCACCAGGGCCGAGGCTTCCGCGATCTGCTCCCGGTTCCAGAGCGAGCGGTCCTGGTCCTCGAGCCGGATCAGGTCTCCCTCCGGCGAGGTGCGCGCCGCCCGCCGGGATTCGTGGAGCAGCATCAGGGCCAGCAATCCCTGCACCTCGGCCTCGGGCAGCAGCTCGAGCAGGAGCCGCCCGAGGCGGATCGCCTCCTCCGCCAGATCGTGGCGGGTCAGCGACGCGCCCGAGGACGCCGAGTAGCCTTCGTTGAAGACGAGGTAGATGACTCGCAGGACGCTGTCCAGCCGGTCCGGAAGCTCGGCTTGGGACGGCACTTCATAGGGGATGCGAGCGTCGCGGATCTTCCCCTTGGCGCGCACGATGCGCTGCGCCAGCGTGGGCGCGGGTGTGAGAAAAGCGCGGGCGATCTCCTCGGTCGTAAGGCCGCAGACCTCGCGCAGGGTGAGGGCGACCTGGGCGTCGGGAGCCAGGGCCGGGTGGCAGCAGGTGAAGACGAGCCGCAGCCGGTCGTCCTCGACGCTCTCCCCTTCCCACACCTCGGGCTCGACGGTTTCGACGACCTCGACGGGGGTACTGTCGTCGAGCGCCTCGAAGCGGGATTGCCGCCGGATGCGGTCGATGGCCTTGAAACGTCCGGTCGACACCAGCCACGACCGGGGATTGGCAGGCACGCCGTCGCGCGGCCACTGCTCCAGCGCGGCTCTGAAGGCATCGTGGACCGCCTCCTCGGCAAGGTCGAAGTCGCCGAGCAGACGGATCAGGGTGGCAAGCACGCGCCGCGACTCGTCGCGGTAGACGGCGTCCACCAGCTCATGCACTCCCTCTGCTACCACCTCCGCGCTCATCGAGGATGCATGCTATTACATGCCGGGCCGTATCCGCCAGCCGTTACTCATCGAGCCAGGCCCTATCCTCCCGCCTCTCTCACGAACACGCGGAGCCGGGCCGTGAAAAGCACCACGCAAGTGCTGTCGGATTTGGAATTGAGGGCCGAGCTGGCAGGCGTGATTACAAAGCCCGTCTCCGTCCCACCGCCCAGCCAGCCCCTCACTTCCTCGGTCACGTTGAAGGAACGCATCTCACCCGGCGCCAGGAAGTCCCTGGAGCCGGCTGCCAAAGGGGTGAGGCCCACGGGTGGCCCTCCCCAGGTCGTCGTATCCGGGGTGGTGGCGGCCACGGAGAGTCTGAACTGGCAATTCTCCCTGGGCGTGCTCGACGAAAGCCAACCCTCGCCGAAGCCCAGGTCCCAGGGCTGACCGAACACTACGCTGACGGGCTCCATGGGAGCGCCCGTGATCTCCAGGACGGCGGTTCTGTACCGCTCCACATCGATCCCGGGAATCGTCCGCACATCGAAATGAAACACCCCTTGGGCCGTCGACTGATGAAGACGATCGCAGGCGATTGGGGGCTGGCCCGGAACGAAGTTCGTCCGGAATCCTGCGAGCACGCCCGCCGCGGGATCCCGGGAAAAGGAATCCGTGATGATGCTGAGCCCCGTTCGATCCAACGATGTGAAACAGATCCATGATGCTCGAGTTTCCTGCCGCTCGAGCGTGTTCCAGACCTGGGGAGCCCTCGGGGTCAGCTCCGCGCAGCCAGAGCTGACGATGGCAAGCACGAGAAGCACGCCGGCCGAGCGAAGATCCGTTCCCCTTCTGATTGGGCTGGTCATATATCTCCTTTTGTGGAAGATGCTGGAGATATAGGCGTTTCGGCCGGCGAGGCCGTTACGGAGATCATGAGGATGCCGAGCGGCACGAGCACCGCGGTGATCCTCGTGAAGGAGGAAAGGATGTGGCCCTCGGCGGGCAGGTAGGTGAAGAAGTAAACCGCCGCGTAGAAGCCGAGTTGGAGGAGGACCACTCCGGCCAGCAGCAGGGCGGTCCGATTCCGACGCCAGAGGGCGAACACCAAGCCTGCGGCGAACAGGAACCAGAAACCGAGCCAGTCCGGCGCGACCAGATCGAAACCCAGCATAGTCAGGATCTCCCCAGGCTGGGAGAGCCGCTCGAGCGCTCTCCCCCGCCAATCTCCGCTGAAGAAGGTCGGGCCGCCGTCGGGGAGCATCCGGCCGATCGCCAGGGCTCCGGCAATCATGAGACCGGCCGGGAGGAGCAGGGCCTTCCGGCCTTTGGGCAGGATGACTGCCGCCGCGACAAGAGCGAGAAGAGCGAGCGGCAGTCCCTCCTGCTTGATCCAGGGGAGGAAACCCAGGCAGACCCCTGCCGGCCAGTCCTCCGTCTCCAGGGCGAGCACGACCCCGGCCGTGGCCCAGAGCGCCAGCGGCAGGTCCGCGAGACCGACCGCGATCGTGTCCCAGAGGAGCGGCGAGGCCGCCAGCAGGGCGGCGAGGGCGTCCGCCATCGCCGGAGAACGGCTGAGCCGCAGGGCTCCCCGGCGGGTCACCGCCACGAGCGCCAAGCCGAACAGGGCATGGACAACCTTGAAGAACATCGTCCCGGGCAAGCCGCCGAGCGCCAACAGGCGCCAGAGCATCGGCAGCCCAACCGGGTAATAAGTCACCGATCGCTCGAAGCCGGGCAGGGAAAGAAAGCCGAGGTCGAGCCGTCCCTCGGTCAGCATCAGGCGGCTCTTCATGCCCCAGATCGCGAAATGGTCCCAGGACCACAGCGGAGCCAGCGCGACCTTGGCGAGGAACAGCGCCACGGCGAGGAACAGCGCGATCCTCGCCAGCAGAGCGGCCGAGCTCTTCTCCTGGACGATTGGAGAAAGACGGACTTTCCTCGCCAGGGGAAAGAGAGCCGCCGCCAGCAAGAGGACGGAGAACGGCCCGATCGGCATCCCGAGGAGGGCGAGCGGCAGGCTCACGGCCACCAGCAGGGCCAGAAGGACCAGCAGGGACATCATGGGGATCGCCTCTGGACGGCGGCCTTGCCCTCGGGGCTGACAGCGACGACCCAGGCCCCCGCCGGGGCTTCCGAGGCATTCTGCAGAACGCCCGCGATCCGCTGCTCCGGAAGGTGATAACGGGCCATCCAGCCCCACCACCCCGGGTCCCATCCCGGCGGAAGCGTCACCCAGACCTCTCCGCCCGCGGGAAGCCCGCCCCTCACCGAACCGAAAGCTTCCTCCGCCATCGCCACGGGCCCGGACGATTGGAACCACTTCCTCTCGTCGATGCCGGAGAGCGCATCCCGATGCCTCGCGAGACGGACCGCACGCGTCGCCAGCACCGCGATCAGAAGCAGGAGAACGGCAATCCGGAGGCGAGCGGGCACGCCGCCGATCCTATCTTGGATCAAGCAACCGAGCGCCTCCTCCAGACATGGACCGCGAGCGGCACCACGACACTGGCGAGCAAGGCAGGCCAGATGAAGAGCAGGTCGATACGAATGTCGTAGGCGGGGCTCATCAGCCGCTCGTAGACCGCATAGGCGCCGAAGGCCACGGGAATGCTCAGCCAGCCGATTCGCCGGACAAAGCCGAGGATGGGCGAGGCCAGGACGAGCAGGAACAGCGGAAACATCAGCTCGGAGTCATACACCAGCTCTCCGGCGACCTGGCCTCTCAGCCTTGGAACGTCGCGGATCATGGGGCCTTGCAGCGCGATCACGCCGCCTTCGGCCACGGGCTGAGAGCCGACGCCGGCGAACACGATCAGTTTGTCGCCGGGCACCGGCCCGTGGGCCGGCTGGGCGGCCCAGACGGCTGCATCCTCCGTGTTCGGCTTGTGGAGGATGACCTTGTAGAGGTAGTCCCCACGCCGCACATTCCGTCCACGCAGCACCTTGATGACCCGGAACTGTCCCTCCGGCGGGGCCACGTTGGTGCCTTCGACAATGTCGGCGCGGAGGACCTCGACCGCCAGAACCGTGAACTGAGGGTTTTCGATCAGGCTCTCGGCGTAGTACGGGTTCTCGGTGATCAGGCTTGGTCCCGGCGGGCGAATCCAGGCAAGAAAGAACAGCGACAGAAGAGCGCACTTGATGACGGCATGCCGGCTCATGGACGGCGCTCCTCGGCCTGCCATGGGGCGGTCGCGAACACGTCCTTCGCGCCACGGCCGCTCGCTACTCCGTCCGCCCAAGATTCATCGGTAACCGCCTTCCAGAAGGCTGCGCGCAGATCGGGATCGGGAATCTCGAACGATCCCCGCTTCTCCTCCTCCTGGAAAAACTGTTTCATCGCATCGATCGCAACATGGAACCCGAGGCTCGATATGAGGACTCTGCCGCCGTATCGCCGGTAGAGCGACCGCTGGACCTTCCAGTTCTGAACGAGAACGCTGGCCATGCGGCGGTCCCCCTCCCGAGCCTTGGCTTCGACGCCCGAGGGGAAACGCTCCCAATCGGCGAGATTCGCTGTCAGCTTCTCCCGTTCCGCCGGATCGAGGGCCGGCGCCTCGAGCTTCTTCCGGATTTCCTCGATCCGCTGCTGCCGGACTCGCTTCATGGACTCCTCCGTCTTCTTGCCGGCCTCCTCGAAAGAGCGCAGGAGCGGCCGAAGCTCGGCCTCCGTCGGCTGCAGCCCGTGCTTCTGCGCATACGAATCCAGGAGTCGTTGCTGAACGAGGCTGGCGAGCTCCTTCGCCCCCTTGGCCTCGGATGCGTCGACCGGCTGCGACAACACCACGGCCAAAGGCTGCGCAGCTTCGGCCGGAATGGCGCAGAGGACCAGCAGGCTGAAAACAACGTGTCTCATAGGCTCTCCTCCGATCTTCTCACGAATGCTTCACTGAAGAGCGAGGGGCGTGCCAACCGGCCTCAGGGGCGCGTCAAGCCTATCTGGCTAGAAATCGGAGAGCAGAGAGCACATTCCATGTACGGCGAGCGTACATTGCACGCAGATCAGTCCTGGGGAATGACGATCTCTCGCCGCCCGAACCATCGCGCGTCGAGCGACCAGGCCCCCGGACCCAGAAGAAACAAGGCGGCAGCCATGACGATCAGGTAGATCGTCGCGGGTCCGCCGCCGAGCACGTCCGGGTTGCCGATGAAGACGAATTCCGCCAGGAGGGCCGCCAGGGGGGTCATAAATCCGATCAGAATGGCCGCTCCGGTCAGCATGGCCAGCAAGCCGGCCACCAACGCCTCGCCGGCGAGGCAGGCTCTTCCGTGAACGATCAGAGAGACGCCTACCGCCGCTCGCAACAGCAGCAGACCCACACCTGGCCGCCCGCGCGGGAACGATGAGAACAATCTCTGCAACTCGCATCTCCTCGGGTGGAGCCCGGGTTGCGTCTGCCTCCCCTCACGCGGGATCTCGAGATCGACTACACGGCCCTGAGCTTCATCATCCCGGAAAAGGTCAGGTTTCGTTACCGGCTCGAAGGAGCGGGTGGCGATTGGCACGACGCCGGAACACGCCGGGAAGCCTTCTTCAACAATCTGAGCCCCGGCAACTATCGCTTCCGCGTCGTCGCCTGCAACAACGACGGTGTCTGGAACGAGACGGGTGCGGCGCTCGACTTCGTCGTCCTGCCCGCCTTCCATCAGACCCGCAGCTTCTTTCTCTTGTGCTTCGCGGCGTCGGCGTTTCTGGTGTGGGCGGCTTACCGATGGCGCGTCCGCCAGGTCGCGGCACGCCTGGACCTGCAGTTCCAGGAGCGGCTGGCAGAGCTGGTTCTAGGAATTGGTCTGGTGCTGAGCGTGGCGCGGGCGCAGCAGCCGGGAATCAAGCGCACCGAGCTCCAGCGGCACGATCTCGGCGTCCCCGGACGCGAGGTCCTCCAGGTGCGCGTCGAGCTCGAACCGGGAGTGGCGTTCGGCAAGCACAAACATCCGGGCGAAGAGATCATCTATGTCCTCGAAGGCACGTTCGAGTATCAGGTCGAAGGCAGGCCGCCGGTGACGCTCGAGGCCGGTGGGGTCCTGTTCATCCCGGCTGGAACGATCCACGCGGCGAAGAACGTCGGCAACGTCAACGCGGCCGAGCTCGCAACCTATATCGTCGAAAAAGGGAAGCCGCTCCTCACCCTCCGATAGGAACCGGAGGAACCAATGTCCCTGCCTCCAGGTCTAATCCATCCAGGAGGTGGAGAGATGAATGTTTCCGAGAAGACCGCCGTCCGTAGCGAGATCAACGTCACTCCCCTGGTCGACGTCTGCCTGGTGCTCCTGATCATCTTCATGGTGGTGACGCCGCTGCTCTACAAGCAGACCGACGTCCAACTCCCGAGGACGCTAGGCGCGTCGCCGATCGTGGATGGGGAAAAGCAGATCAAAGTGGCCATCCTGGAGAACGGCACGATCCGGGTCAATGGGCTACCTGTGTCGCGCGAGCACCTCACGAGCACCCTGGCCGAGATGTATCTGCCGGATCGTCCCGTAGCCGTGGAAGGCGACCGGCGTCTTTCCTACGGCGAGGTGCGCGGCATCCTGGAGCTCATCCAGAGGGACGGCTTCCGACAGGTGGGGCTGGTGACGGAGAGGGAAGGATAGTATGGACGATCGGCGTCTCCTGAAACGTATCGACATCTCCCGAAAGCCATCGGCGTCTTCCCGAAGCTCATTGGCGCCTTCTCCTAAGCCATTGGCAGTCTCCCGAAACCCATTAACGTCTCGCCCAAGGCTATCGGCGGTCCCCCGATGGCCTTGGGCGTTGTACCTCAACCCGTTGGCGCCACCCGGAAATCGCTCGCCTTGACTCTGACAAAGCTCGCCGCAAGACCAAACTCCTTCGGCCTGTCTCCATAACCCATCCACCGTTCCCGCGACTCATCGGCGTCTCGCCCAAAATCATCGGGGTCTCGCCGTAACCCATAGGCATGTCGCTGCAACCCATCGGGGCTCGGTGAAGCCTTATAGCCGTGTCTCCAAAACCTATCGGCCACTGCCCGAAGCGCTACAGCCAGACGCCAATAGTTATGGGAGGACTCTGAACGCTTTCGGCGAGACCCCGAAGCGGATGGCCAAGCCGCCGATGAGTTAGAGCCAGCCGCCGATCGCCTACGGGAACACTCGGAAGTCTTTCGGCGAGACCTCGAAGCCTGTGGCCAGCCGCCGATGGCTTAGGGCCAGGCGCCAATAACTTACGGCGTCACTCTGAAGTCTTACGGCAAGACCTCGATATCTTACGGCCAAGCGCCGATAGCTTAAAGGAACCCTCTGAAGTCGTTCGACGCGATCCCAAAGCTTATGGCCCAGCCGCCGATGTCTTACGGGAACGCTCTAAAGTCTTTTTGCGAGACCCCGAACCTCATAATCGGCGGCCTGATCGTTTACGGAGCCACTCTAAAAGTCTTACGGCTACCCAGGAGGTGGGTGAGCTCTTGCCTCAGCTTTATCTTCACGAGTCTCACCCAGGATGATTTCGAGTTGGCCCTGCGGGGCCTGCTGGGTGATGGAGCGCCGCTGTCGGCAAGCTCGATCGAGCGGTTGCGCGGCAAGTGGGTGGCCGAGTTCGACACCTGGAGCCGGCGCAGCCTGCGGGGCATCGAGCCGGTGTACCTGTGGGCCGATGGGATCTACGTCAAAGCGGGGCTGGAGAAGAGAAGAACGCCGTGCTCCAGAGCCAGAGCCGGTTCCTCGGTGACCGGCGTGCTCATGACCGAGGCCGGAGTAACATCGAAACAGGGACGGCTCACCCGCCGTCCCCGCTTACCCACCCAAACCGAGGTCGATTCAGTCGAGCAGAGCGATGATCGCGTTCGCCGCGTCCAGCATCCGCTGAGCGTCGCCGGCATCGATCTTCTTGCCCGCCTGGGCCTCAACCTGGTTCTTGAACGCCTCGAGCTTGTTGACCGCCGCCGTCGCGTTGCCGGTCTCGAAGCTGGCGAGGGCGTTCTCGAGCTTGCTCACCAGCGCGTTCTCGATGCCGCCGTGCAAGACCACGCTCTCGACGAAGGCGATCAGGTTACCGATCAGGTTCTCGGGGCCACAGCCATCGAGAGTGATGGAATGGAAGAGAAGCTGCTCGTTTCGGTCGCCCGTTGCCAGAAAGATGTAAAGCGGCTCACCCAGAGGCGATGTCCCCGTGGAGACCATCGTGGGATTCGGGTGGGAGGTCGAGGATCCCACGGCGTTGACGAGCCAAGTGTAGCCCGGTCTCAGGTCGTACGTAGTCTCCACCCAGACTTCGCCGCCCACTGGCGGGGTGATGGGATCTCCGCCCGCCAAGATTACAAATCCGTTGTAAGCCGGGTCGCCCAAGCCGCTGAAACTGGAGCGGCTGATCCGCATCGGCCTGTTGACGGCGGTCGTGGTCTGAACCATCAGGGTAGCGTTGCCGACCCCGACGAGGAAGTCGTTGTCCGAGCTTTCGAGCGTATAATGGTAAGCGACGGAGAACGGTCCGACGCAGCCCGCAGGCAGCGGCAACCGAAACGTGCGCTCGGCTTGGCACTGGATCCCGCACTCGAAGCGGAAGCCGCTTTCCCAGCGCAGGCTCGTCCCCTCCACGCTGTAGGTGCGCGGACCGTTGGGGCCGTCGGCATAGCTCATCTCCACCCAGTCGCCGCTCGTGAGCAGTTCCTCTCCGGTCCAGACCTGCGCCTGGGCCGTGCCGCCCACGAGAACGGCCCCCAGTCCTACCAGGAGCGCGAGCCGAGCGACCTTCGCCAGCGACGTCGGGGCGTTTTTACGGTTTGCTTTCTGACACATGCTTTCTCCTCTTCCAGCCGGTCAATTAGTTGTTCTTCTCCTACCCCAAGCTTCCCAATCTCCAAAAGGAATCCTGAGCGCTACAGATGCAGTCTCAACCTGGGCCGCAAGTCCCGGGACTTTCCCGGAAGTTCCGAGGCCGAGCGGGCGCCCGTCCCAAATCTGGACCGGCGTCCCGGTCGCGCGGATACTCCCCTCCCGCGCTTCCCGGGGAAGACGTTCCTCAGGATGTCTGGGGAAAGGTCAGCTTGGAGGGATTATCTAAGCAAGACCCGCGAGGCCGCCCATCGATGGCAACGACCTACGCCCCTGCGACTCTCAATGCAAGATCCTGGTTTGACAAAGTAGAACTAACCTACGTGCCCGTTTCAGCGTGTGGGATGTCCACGGGCTTCGACTCCGGGGACCGTCGCTGGCGCAGCCAGATGGAGAGCAGGTGCAAGCCTGGGCAGCGCCTCGGCGCGATACCGGGCGGATTGAGTGCTGCTCTCCAGCCGGCGCTTGCCGCTCATTTACTGTCCCCCATGTGTCCCCTGAGAGGTAATATAGGGATTATACCAGCGCCGGCTGGAGATCGCAAGTTGGTCGTCAAAGGTCCACTAAAACGAAGAAAGACCAGCATGACAACGAGGTCACGAGCGGCTGGAGGTAGTCGCAAATCGCTGCAAAACAAGGACTTAATTTGTTGGATCGTGTTGGGATCTGTTCAAAACTCCGTCCGGGTGGCCGGACTTTAATCCGTAGGTCCAGAGTTCGAGTCTCTGACGGCCCACCACCTCGCTTTTGGCGGCGCCGCTCACTGCCCGAGAGGCCCTTGCGGACGTCCTGGCGGATCTGGTCGAGCAACTTCGCGGGCATCGGTGAGCCGTTCCCGCGTGAAGCTCTTGGGTTAGGATCTCCACGCCCCCCTTCCTGAAGGCTTCGTCCACGAGTTGGTCAGCCGACCCGTGTTGCGGGATCACGCGGATAGATTGCCGCGGCTCGCGGAGGGGAGCAGCTCGCGCAGAGCCTCTTCGATGCGCCGGCGGAGCGCCGGGCCGGCGCCGTCGAAGGACACTCCGACCGCGCCTTCAAGACGCCAGCGCACCGTGCCCGAGACCTTCAGAAGCTCCGGCTTCGAGTCGGTCCCGAGCACGAAGCTCAGCGCTTTGCGCAAACGCCAGTGGATCGGAGCCGGGCTGAGGCAGGCGCCGCCGGTGGACAGGTTTTCCAGCCGGAGCTCGAGCCGCTCGCCGCCTTCCAGGGTCAGGAGCACGTCCCGGTCGACCCGAACAGGGGCCAGGCGAGTGTTCGGCCCGGCTCGGTCATCGAGCTCCTCGACACCGTCGGCCCCCTGACCGACCCGACCCGGTACGGCGGCACCCCCGGCGATGCATTCGACCTCGTGCTGCCGTCCCTGCCCGGCTACGGCTTCTCGGGAGAGCCGGCGGAGCTCGGCTGGGACTCCGCCCGCATCGCCCGCGCGTGGGCGACGCTGATGGAGCGACTCGGCTACAAGCGCTACGTGGCGCAGGGAGGCGACGTGGGCGCCACCGTCGCGGACGCGATGGGGCGCCAGGCGCCCAAGGGACTGGCCGGCATCCACCTCAGCTTGCTCGCGGGGGCAACGGGCATCGCCGATAAATTGCCCGCGGCATCCGAGCAGGAACGCGCGGCGCACAAAGCGCTCGCGATTTTCAAGGCGAGTGGCTTCGGCTACTTCCTGGAGCAGTCCACGCGGCCACAGACGGTCGGCTACTCCCTGCTCGATTCCCCCGCCGGGCTCGCGGCCTGGTTGCTCGACCATGACACGGACAGCTACTACAAGATCTCGCGCGTGTTCGTCGACGGCCAGCCCGCAGGCAATCTCACGCGGGAGAGCATCGTCGACAACATCACGCTGTACTGGCTGACGCGCACCGGCGCCTCGGCCGCCCGGTGGTACTGGGAGCTCGGGCAGTTTCTGGCCGCAGCCGGTGCATCCGGCGCGCCTCCTCCGCCGGTCAAGGTTCCCGTCGCCTTCACGACGTTCCCCGGCGAGATCTGGGCTGCCCCGCGCAGCTGGGTCGAGACGGTCTATCCGGGCGTCGCCTACTTCAACGAGGCCGAGCGCGGCGGACACTTCGCGGCTTGGGAAGAACCGGCTGTCTTTACGTCGGAGCTGCGCGCGGCATTCAAGGGACTGCGGTAAAGGGGGATCACATGAAAACGAAGCGAATCATGGCAGTTGCCGTGCTGACCGTAGGAATTGGTCTGGTGCTGAGCGTGGCGCGGGCGCAGCAGCCGGGAATCAAGCGCACCGAGCTCCAGCGGCACGATCTCGGCGTCCCCGGACGCGAGGTCATCCAGGTGCGCGTCGAGCTCGAACCAGGAGTGGCGTTCGGCAAGCACAAACATCCGGGCGAAGAGATCATCTATGTCCTCGAAGGCTCGTTCGAGTATCAGGTCGAAGGCAGGCCGCCGGTGACGCTCGAGGCCGGCGGGGTCCTGTTCATCCCCGCTGGAACGGTCCACGCGGCGAAGAACGTCGGCAACGTCAACGCGGCCGAGCTCGCCACGTATATCGTCGAAAAAGGGAAGCCGCTTCTGACCTTCTAATGGGACCTCTTCGCAGCGCTCCAAAGCTGGCTTCCGCGAAGCGAAGAAAGCCGCAGCGGGCCCGCGGCAGCCATCCGCGCCTCGCGGAAGCCTTCTTTGATACGCGGCGGCCTTCCGGCTCTCGGGGCAGGCCGCCGCTTCGCAAAGATTGGCTTACCGGAGTCGCGGAAGGGTCTCCGCGAGGCAAAGAAGGTTGAAAGGAGGCGCGGAAGGCCGCCGGGAGACGGGGAAAGGAAGCGAGAGCCCGGCGGCGGCAGGAGCGAGCGGCGGATTAGCCGATTGACCCGGACAGCTAGTCCAAAAGGAAGCCGAGAGCCAGATACAGGCCCATAAGGCAGAAGACGAGTACGAGGACGGCCGTATCGGCCAAGGCTGGCCGCTGCTTTCGCAGGATTGAAGACACGGCCAGCGCGATCGCGCCAACCAACCAAAGCGGAGAGACCCATCCGCCGAACATGACAGCCGCCCCTAAGATTTGTAAAAGCACTCCGTCCATATAGGGCTGGGAGCCCGGCAAGTGGGTAGCCAACTCAAACCCGTACATGTAGACCCACATAGCAACCAAAACCCAACCGAGTGCGCTGAACATACGAGGGAAAGTGTTCGAGGTCCGGTAGGATGCCAGTGCGATGCCGAAGGCCACCACGGACCCAAGGAACTGTGAATACAACAAGAATCCGAGTATGTGGATGTGATTCCGGATGCGCCATTCTCCAAAATAAGCGTCCATACTAGAGAGGAGCACCAAGTACAGCACAGGCGTAGTGAATGCCAAGGCTAGTTGCAGGCGCAGAGGCGCACGAGTGCGCGCGAGCGCAATTGCAGCCAAGACGATAATCATGTTGGCAATCCATACCAGCTCGGGACTCCATACGAGATCGTGGAACCCAGGAGCGAGAACTGCAGAGCCTAGGGATGAAGCCAGGTACAGGGCTATGACGATCCCTCGCCAGACCCTGCCGTCAATGACGAAAGGCTGATTCGCCTGCATCGCCGGTTCGGGGTTCATGTCCCTTCTACGGACTGAGGTGAGAGAGCGTCTAGGCAGCTCGATTCACCCCCGGCCTTGTGAGCAGGAGAGGCGCTGATGAGGATGTTCGCCGTTTTTGTCGCAGGTCACCCACGTCTAAATGATTAGAGGGTTCATGAGCGGTTATGTCATCTGCTCCCGCATAGAGGCGGAATGGCCCCGCTGGGATCGTCCGCCCTCTCCTCAGCCAAGCGAAGCCGCCACCCGCCCTCCAACAGCCGGACGCTCGCGCACACAGGCCCACCATCCTTGGCGGTACCCAGAATCCGCGCCTCCAGGACCGTGCCCGGCTTCGAGACCGCCTCCTCGATCAGCTCCCAGGTGATGCCGGCCAGCGGAACCTTGGCTCTCCTCGTCCAGCAGGAGCCCTCCTGCCCGGCGAGCGTTCCCGAATTGACGTAGACGAAGCGTGTCGCGGGAGGCCCCTGGGCAAAGGCACCCCGCAGATTGGGTGGGCCGCCGCTCCGGTCGCCGTGGACCCGGAGGGCGAAATCGAACGAGACCTGCTCGCCCGAAGCCTCCATGGGTGAGACGAGATCTGCCCTACCCCGTTGAAGACAGAACACCACTCCGGACGGAGGATGAACCAGGGTAATGCGAAGGGGAAGCTCCTTTTCCTGGATCATGGCGAGGGTAGCCTACAGCGGCTCGCTGTCGAAACCGTCAAGTCTGAAGCTGTCAGAGCCCCGAGTTGCGTGGACATGGCGCGGCGGAGGTCTTCGACGGCTCCGAACGCGATGAGAGTCGTCCGCAACGCGTCCCGAACGGCTTGAGACGCGAACGGAACGATTCCGCACGCGATCCGGATGATTTCGGACGCGATGCGGACGGTTCTGATCGCGAAGAGAACGGCTCGGAGCACGTTGCGGATGATTTTGAACGCGTCGCGGATGATCCTGATCGCGATGCGGACGGTTCCAACCGCGATGTGGACGGTTCTGAGCGCGATGCGGACGGTTCCAACCGCGATGCGGACGGGTCGTGTCCTATCTCAGTGTTGGTGGTAAGGGGGCGTAAAGATCTCGCTTCGTGTGAGGTAGCTTGGTCTCTAGAGGGGGGATGTCCTTCCTCGAAACCCTAGAGACGGCCCCGGCAAGGGATCGCAGCCCGTACCGGAGCCTAAGCCAAGCAGAGGAGCATGTCCTATGCCCGACCTGTCCAAGTCTACCCCCAAGAAGCCCTTCCCAACCCTTGCACAGTCCGAAGCCGAAGCCCATGACCACCTGAGGCGAGCGCACGAGCTGCTCTGGTTCGTGGATTTCTTCCTACGCTATGCCTATAACCGGCTCACCGATCCGGCTGAGGCTGAGGCGATGGGAACGGGCCTGATTCCTGAAAGCATGAGCTTCTCGCTCCGGGGTGCCATCGAGTGCGCCCAAGGGGACTACGTACACCCCCTGGACGATCTTCTCCGTAAGGCCATCGCAGAGACTCCCGAGAGCCTTGTACGCGACTGGGAGGCACGCCAGGAGGAGCGCAAGGGCCAGGAGCAGGAAGAGAAGCCGTGAAGGTAGCTAGCTTTACCGTGCGGGCAACCATGCCGCAGTCGATCCGCTGGAAGCAGGCCGCAGATGGTGAAGGCTTCGCTTCCGTAGGGTCGTGGGCGGCTAAGGCTCTGGATAGCTTTCTGGAGTCCCGTACCAGGGCAGGCCGACCTATCCCGCTGTCGTGGCACAAGGGCACGTTTCGGGTCGTCCTGGACGGCAGGGAGATCAAGGCAAGGGGGATGGTGTCGCCTCCCTTCGGCTACTACCAGGGAGACACGGACGGCCCTAACCGCCACCATCCGCGTACGCTGGTGAACCTGAGGACCGGGCGGGTTATCGCTACCCTCAGGACCGCTCGCCAGTGTCGGACCCTGGCCGCAGAGCTCGCCCCGGTTTACGCTCGGGATGAGTCCTCCGGCGCGCCTGTCGTAGCTCGCCACATTTCCGAACAAGCCTAAGCTTCGAGCCGGTTTCCGAGGGGGACCGGCTCCCTTTTTACAGAATAAAGTAGCATCGCTTGTGAAGGTTTCACAAGGAACTAAGTAGCCTGGATAGAGTTACTTGGCTGATTAGTGCTCACGGACTGAGCATGTTACCTATTGAAGATACCGGCCTGAGGTTTCATATTGTCCTGTTCTATACCTCTTGACACCGCAGGGGAGAAGAATTAGCTTGTGGGAATGCTAGGAGCGTGTTCTGGCAGGCTAGATAAACTGAAAACCTCTTCTCGGGCAAGCTTGTCGAGGGCAGACCGAGAAGAGGTTCCGAACCCCACAGCGTGAAGTGAGGTCTTTTGTAGGTTAAGGCCAAGCTTCCGCCGTGTCAAGGAGATCCTTATGGATTCTCTTGACGGGAGGTCTGCCGGTGACCGTGCCGGCGGGATCGGGGTCCGCTGGTGGCGCGAGCTGTTGCGCCCATGCCGACCTCGGTCCCTGATACCTCTGAGGAGCGGCGGGCTTTGGTCCTATCCCTTCCCGCCGCTCTTCTTTACCTTCTCGCCCAGCTCTTCCCTGGCGGCCTTCACGAGCCGTTCACGTATCCAGTTGCTCATGGACCGCCCGTCCTGGTCCGCTGCACGCTGGAACAAGTCCTTGTCCTCTGGAGAGATGCGCATGTCTAGCCGTACAGACTTTTCACCCATACAGACAGTGTACAGCAGACCGCCGCACATTTCAACGAAGATATCCCTTGACTTTGTACAGACATGTGCTGTACGATGCTCTTGTCAGTCGGAAACGAAGCCATGGACGCCACCCTTACCTCAACCCCGACCGTGCCGAGCTGCCGCAACTGCGGCGGGCCGACGATTGGATGGGGCAAGGACAGGCTTAAGAATTCGCGCCGTCACTGTAAGGCGTGCAAGCTCACCGTGTCGATTGTCCCGCCCAAGCCGCTTGGAACCATGCGCCTCAGTATGGAGAAGGCTACTCTCTGTGTCTCGCTTCTGACTGAGGGTAGCTCGATCCGTAGCACCGAGAGGGTAACGGGCGTCCACCGCGATACGATCTGCCGCTTGCTCCTGGTCGTCGGCGGCAAGTGCTCCGATCTTTTGGGCAGACTTATCAACTCGGTCCAGGTGGCGGACGTTCAGTGTGATGAACTCTGGTCCTTCGTGGGCATGAAGGAAAAGACCAAAGCCAAGAAGCAGCTTGCCGATCCAGAGATGGGTGACGCCTACACTTTCTTGGCAGTCGAGCGGACTTCCAAGCTATTGCTCGCTCACCATTGCGGATGGCGCACTTCCGAGGATGCGAACATCTTCGCGGCTAAGCTCTCTACGGCGGTCAATGGTGATCGATTCCAAATTTCAACAGACGGCTATGAACCCTATGTTGGCGCTTTAGAGAACAGCTTCGGCGGGCAGATTGATTTTGCCCAAATCATCAAATCATTCTCCGGCAATGGATTGGACAGCGAACGGCGGTACAGCCCGCCGTCGATAATAGGAATGGAGAAGCGGGCGATTTGTGGCGATCCGGATGAGGCGAAGGTTTGCACCTCGCATGTTGAGCGGCTGAATCTTCATGTGAGAATGATGTCGAGAAGGTTCACCCGGCTTACGACTGGATTCTCTAAGAAGCGGGCAAACCTCAAAGCAGCAGTTGCCCTGTTCGCGGCGAGCTACAATCTGTGCTGGAGTCATCGCACCTTGAAGGGATGCACTCCCGCGATGGCTGCCGGTCTGGTCCGCAAGCCCTGGACGGTGAGCGATCTCTTGACGGCTTAATCAGTCGTCATCTAGCGGACCTTCAAGGCGGTTCCAATTCCTGCTCGCCTGTGTTGCATTCAATCCCACGATATCTCCGGCATTGTAGTCCTTTCGTACTCCTTCCTCTTCCCGGCTTATAGAGCCCGCTAGCAGCCTGTATCTCAATTCACCCTTGAGGCGCTTTCTCCGTTGCCGTTTGCGTCTGAGCTTTCCTCTTATCTTAAGTGTGCAAGGCAGCCGCCAGAACGCGAGAACGGTAAGCACTAGTCCAGTTCCGAGGAATCCCGCACTCCCTACCCAGAGGATAGTTTCCAGCTCGGGCATCAATGCCCTGCTCTTGAGTTGTACTGCGCCGACAGCCGCGCCGACAGCGATAGCATAGGCGGGAAGAGAGAATTGGAAGCACTTGTCCCAGGGTAGCGTCTCAGGCGCGCTCTCCTCGTTAGCCATCTGAGAGAGCCTAGCAGAGCCAAGCAAGGTATACTTCTCCTTGGACAAGGCGAGGCGGGTTTCGGCACGGCATGGTTCGGCGGGGTCTGGTATGGCCCCTTTCCTCTTCTCTCCCGCTCCTCGGTATCATCGCCAGACTTACGCCTCCCCACCGCCCACACACTGTTAGGACACCACCTGCGGACGGTTCTGAGCGCGATGCGGACGGTTCTTCTCGCGTTCCGGACGATTCTTAGCGCGATGCGGACGATTCTCCTCGCGATGCGGACGGTTCCGAGCGCGTTCCGGACGGTTCCCCCTGCGTTCCGGACGGTTCCCCCTGCGTTCCGGACGGTCAAGGATCAGCGTGCGGTCTTCTTCCGCTCCTGGAGGCGGGCTCGGGTCATGCGCTCGCGCATGCCTCCTTCTTCGACGAAAGCAATCTCCAGGCTCCGGAGTTGGCGGTCGAGCAGATAGGTGGTCACGCGGATCAGGCCGAGGATCACGTTCGCGGCAATCGCCGGGTCGGGGTTCTCGATGCCCTTGCGGAACGTCTCGTAGGCCGCTCCCGGGATCCGGTTCAGCTTTCGGAGCCGGAGCGCGTAGGCGTGCTCCGCGGGCCATTCCTCAAGGCTGCGGGTCCGCAGGAAATCGCAATAGTCGGCCAGCAGCTCTTCGAGGCTGGCTCGCGCCACGCTCGTCAGCTTGATCTCGGTCTCCTTCGAGATCCCCGCGGCCACGCTGCCTTCGATGATGTTCTGCTTGCCCGAGCGCGCTGCCTGGATCATCTGGTCATGGGTACGGCTGCGCTTGTCGATGAAGCGGGCGCAGAAGTAGACCGTGGCGTCGTAGACGATCTCGGCTTTCTGGTAGGAAAGCAGGTTCTTGTAGCCGCCATGCGGCGGGATGAAGCCCTTGCTCATGGCAGGCTCCCGAGGGGAAAGGACCAAAAGGACCTAAGGGACGTAAAGGACTCAAGGGACAGAATGCGGAACTTTGATCCGGAAGTCCTTTTGGTCCTTTACGTCTTTTAAGTCCTTTTGGTCCTTTCCAGCTTATACCATTTCCCGCCCAGGCAGAATGACCCGCAAATCCCGAACCCGATTCCGGTAACGCAAGGGGGTCTCGAGCACCGTCACCTCGCCATCGAGGTAAACCGGGACCGTGCGCTGCTCCATCTCGATCGTCAGCTCGGGCGCGGAGAGGCAGTCGAGCCGGTCGGTTCGCTTCACGTCCCGGAAGAGGCTGAGCAGCAGGAGGCCGAGGAGACCGAGACGGCCCTGGATCTTCGCGATGTAGAGGTAGAGGTTGCCGCTGTCGAGCCGCGAGCGCGCTCCGTAGGAGAAGGCGCTCATCTCGTACTCGTTGTTGCCAATGAACGCGAAGAGCGTCTCGCGCACCAGGTCGTGCTCCCCGGCGCGGACCCGGATCCGCAACGGCGGATGGCGCGGCAACACCTTGAATGCAGCTGAGATCGTAGCTGCCCACTTCCCTCGCTGCATCTCGTGCCGCTCCCGGTCGCGAACCTTCACGATTGGGGGATAGAAGCCCAGCACCGAGTTGTTGATGAAAATCTCACCGTTGACCTCGCCCAGGTCGAGAGAGTGCAACGTCCCCTCCGCGATCACGCGGACCGCTCCGGGGAGGTCGACTGGGATGCCGAGGTCACGGGCGAAGTGGTTCAGGGTTCCCACCGGCAGAACGCCCAGGGGGATCGGACCGCCGGCCAGATGGGCTGCTACTGTGCGGATCGTCCCGTCCCCGCCTCCGGCCACGACCACATCCACCCCGGAGCCCACCGCCTCCTCCGCGGTCTCCCCCACCCGGTCGCCGGGGATGATGCGCACTTCCGCCTCGATCCCCGCGTCCCGGAACAGCTTGCGCAGCTCTTCGGCGTCGATCTCCCCGGCGCTGCCTGAGCCCGCCTCGGAGTTCACGATCGCCACGACTCGCATCGTTTAGCTTGGAGGCAGCAGCTCGCGCAGGGCCTCTTCGATGCGCCGGCGGAGCGCCGGGCCGGCGCCGTCAAAGGACACTCCGACCGCACCTCCAAGACGCCAGCGCACCGCGCCCGAGACCTTCAGAAGCTCCGGCTTCGAATCGGTCCCCAGAACGAAGCTCAGCGGCTTGCGCAAACGCCAGTGGATCGGGGCCGGGCTGAGGCAGGCGCCGCCGGTGGAGAGGTTTTCCAGCCGGAGCTCGAGCCGCTCGCCGCCTTCCATCGTCAGGAGCACGTCCCGGTCGACCCAGATGCGCGGCTCCATGCGGCTCGCCGGCGCCATGAGCGCGTGCATGCGCGCCATCCGCCGCCGGGGCATGGGAGCGCGCAGCGAGATCTCGATCTCGGGATGCTTCCTGAACAGCTCTTGGAGCGGCTCTTCCGGGATGCGGTAGACCACCGTCGGTCCAAGCGTGCGCGCGGAGAACTGGCGCGGCAGGGCGTCGAACGCTTCCGACTCGCCGAAGACGTCGCCCGGCCCCAAGGCCTGCACCCGCTCGATCGGCTGCCCTACCACTTCGTTGCGGACCACGACCCCGCCCCGGCAGACGACGTACAGCCCATCGCACGGGTCGTCCTTGCGGAACACGATCGAGTTCCCGTCGAAACTGCACTCTTCAGACGCAGCCGAAAGCTCGGTCACCCACTCGTCGGGCAGACCTTCAAAGACAGCGGCCCTCTTGAACAAGGATTCCAGCATCGTAGCCTCCCCCAAAATAGACTGCAGCAAACCAGAAACGCCGATTGTGCCACAGGTGGGGGTAAACTGGTCTGGCCTTGCCGCAGTCGCTCGCCCTGCTCCCGCTTCTCCTCCTCCTTGCGCTTCAGGAAGATCCCTACTTTCAGCGGCAGAGCTTCCTCGCCCAGCTCAACCAGGAGCGCTCGGTTACCGGCCTTCCGCCTCTCCGCCTCGTCGAATCCCTGAACCAGGTGGCGCAGCGTAGCGCCGAGGAGATCCGCGACCGCAACGCCGAACCGCCCGGCCCTGAGGCCATGAAGGAGATCCGCCGCCGGCTCGGCCGGGCGGGCTACCAGGCCCATGGGTGGAGCCACAGCTTTGTGGGCGGACCCGGGGACGCCAGAGTCATCGTCGATTGGTGGAAGGGGTCAGACCAGGCATCTTTCCAGTCGGTCACGGACGCGGATTACCAGGATCTGGGGATCGGGATCACGAAATACCAGGGCACGGCGCTCTACACGTTCCTCCTGGCCTGGCGCGAGAGCGAGTTCTTCGCTCGCCAGACCGCTGCCCTGACGGATCTGGAGCAGGTGCGGGCGGAGATGCTCGCCACGGTCAACGCCCGGAGGGAGGCGGTCGGAGCGGCGCCGCTCGTCCTCGATGCCCGGCTGAATGGCGCGGCGCAGAAGCACGCGGAGGACATGCTGATCCGTTCCTACTACAACCACCAGAGCCCGGAGGGGCTCCAGCCGCGCGCCCGGGTAACTCAGGCCGGGTATCGGCCGTTCCTCGTGGCCGAGAACATCGCCCGCGGGCACACGACGGTCGAGGAAGCGATGGATGCCTGGATGCAGAGCCGCGGGCATCGCGGCAACCTGCTCAATCCGGCGTTCACGGAGATGGGGGTGGGGTGCGCCGTGGGGACGAACGCAGCCGGGTCTACGGTGCTTTGGGTTCAGGAATTCGGACGGGGGCGGTGAGGCCCCCGCCCAAAGGTATTACCGATCCGGCTTTTGGAACGACGACTGGCCCGCATCGCCGCCAGGGATCAGGCTGCCCGGGACACGGGTGAAGCTGCTGCGTGTGTGCCCACCCCCACGGTTGTGGCCGCCGCCGTGGCCTCCGCCTTCACCACCACCTCCGGGCGGCGGATTGTTGTTGCAGTCGCCGCGGTGACAGGGGTTCGAGAAGTAGCCGGGGATCACGACTACCGGCCAGCCGTAGCCCGCGTAGGGGGCGGCATAGGGACCGGCGTTCCGCTCACGCTCACGGTCCCGGACCGTCTCCTGGAGCAGGGCGGTTTGGGTGGCGAGGAGCATCTCGGTCTGGCGGGCGGCCCGATCGGCGCGGGCGGCTTCACGCAACTGGGCGACGTGCGCCTCGGCCTCCCGTTGCAGACGGGCCCTCTCCGCCAGCTCTTCGCGGCTGATCCAGGCACCCTGGGTGAACACGAAGCCCCGCTTCCGCATCGATTCCTCGTAGGAGATCCAGCGGCCGGCCGCCTCGTCGAATGTGTATTTGTAGCCGCGGAGGAGGGTTGCCACCCCGTCGAGCTTGGGATTGAGCTCGGCAGCGGCCAGCGCAGCTTCGCGGGCGCCCTGCTCCAGCCCCTGGGTCTTGGCCCATCGGGCCAGCTCGAGCCAGTCCTGGGCGTTGGCGTCGGCGCTCCGCCGGAGCGCCTCCTTGCGCCTCAAGTAGCCGGAGAGGTCCGAGTCCTTCGACTCCACCCGGAGCACCTGGCTTATGGGCAGGCTGACCACCCCGCCCTGCATCCGGATGCGGACCTGGGTGTCGGTGGTCTCCGCGATGACCCCTTCGAACTTGCGTCCGTTCTTGAGAAAAACGTCGTCGGCCGAGACAGTCTCTCCCATGAGGCCCGTCAGGGCGAGACCGAGGAGGAGGGTCGTAACGATGCGGTTCCGCATGTGTCTTTTCCTCACAGCGCCTTCATCTTACCATGTTGTATACGACCGCCATGCGCGACCTGTCGGGGCCAAGGAAAAGGGCGGCCTCTCGGCCGCCCTTACAAACTCAGAAGAGGCCGAGAGCTACTCGCTCTCGAGGACCTCCTGGGGCAGGCTGCGGATCTCCTCCTCGCCGAACTCGAAGAAGAGCTCTTCCTCCTGCTCCGGCTCGGACTCGATGAAATCCTCGGCCATGTGGAAGTTGTGGTAGTAGCCCATGCCCGTCCCGGCCGGGATGACACGGCCCACGATCACGTTCTCCTTCAGGCCGCGGAGGCCATCCACCTTGCCGCTGATGGCGGCTTCGGTGAGCACCCGCGTCGTCTCCTGGAAGCTGGCCGCCGAGATGAAGCTGTCGGTCGACAGCGACGCCTTGGTGATGCCGAGGAGCAGCGGACGGCCGATGGCCGGGGTGCCCCCCGCGGCCACGACACGGTCGTTCTCCTCGCCGAACTTCCAGCGGTCCACCTGCTCGTCGATCAGGAACTCGGTGTCCCCAACCTCCTCGATCTTCACCGACCGCATCATCTGGCGCACGATCACCTCGATGTGCTTGTCGTTGATCGCCACCGACTGCGAACGGTAGACCTCCTGGATCTTGTCGGTCATGTACCGCTGCAGCTCCTTCTCGCCGAGCACCTGCAGGACGTCGTGCGGGTTGATCGGACCGTCGATCATGGGATCGCCGGCACGGACGCGCTCGCCTTCCTGCACGTTGATGTGGATCGACCGCGGCACCAGGTACTCGCGGGTCTCACCCATGTCGCTCTCGACGATCACCTTCCTCATGCCCTTGTGCACGTCGCCCAGGTGGATGACACCGTCGATCTCCGTGATGATCGCCGGCTCCTTGGGGCTGCGGGCCTCGAAGAGCTCGACGACGCGGGGAAGGCCGCCGGTGATGTCCTTGGTCTTCGTGGTCTCACGCGGGATTTTGACCAGCGTGTCGCCGGGGTAGACCTCCTGCCCGTTCTGCACGACCAGGTGGGAGCCCGACGGCAGCAGGTACCGCTTCTCCCGCTCGCCGCGGATCATGATGGCGGGCACCCGCTTCTCGTTCGCGGAGGCCTCCACGATGATCCGCTGCGACATGCCGGTGACCTTGTCGGTCTCCTCCCGCACGTTCTCGCCTTCGACGATGTCCTGGAACTCCGCCGTGCCGCCGACCTCGGAGAGGATGGCGTAGGTGAAGGGATCCCAGGTCACCAGCTCGGTGCCCGGCTCCACCTCGGCACCCTCGTGCACCAGCAGCTGCGAGCCGTAAGTCAGGGCGTAACGCTCGCGCTCGCGCCCCTTCTCGTCCGTGAGGACCAGCTTGCCGCTGCGGTTGATGACGACCAGCGCGCCGCGCTTGCTCTCGACCGTGGCCACGTTCAAGAACTTCACGAGGCCCGGGTTCTTGGCGATGTGCTTCGACTGCTCGGACACGCGGCTCGCCGTACCACCGTAGTGGAAGGTACGCATGGTGAGCTGCGTGCCGGGCTCGCCGATCGACTGCGCGGCGATGACGCCCACCGCCTCGCCGATCTCGACCATCTTGCCGGTCGCCAGGTTGCGGCCGTAGCAGGACGCGCAAACGCCCCGCCGCGCCTCGCACGTCAGCACGGAACGGATCTTCACCCGCTCGATGCCGGCCGCCTGCACCGCGTTGCCCAGAAAGTCGGTGATCTCCTGACCGACCTCGAGGATCAGGTCGCCGGTCATGGGGTCGTAGATGTCCTCCTGCGCCACGCGGCCGACGATGCGGTCGCGCAGAGCCTCGAGGATCTCGCCGCCTTCCATGATCGCCGACACGGTGATGCCGTCGATCGTGCCGCAGTCCACCACGTTGATGATGACGTCCTGAGCCACGTCGACGAGGCGGCGGGTGAGATAGCCGGAGTCGGCCGTCTTGAGCGCCGTGTCGGCGAGGCCCTTGCGGGCGCCGTGCGTGGAGATGAAGTACTGCAACACCGACAGGCCTTCGCGGAAGTTCGCCGTGATGGGCGTCTCGATGACCTCGCCCGAGGGCTTGGACATGAGGCCGCGCATGCCGGCGAGCTGGCGCACCTGCTCGCGGGAGCCTCGGGCTCCGGAGTCGGCCATCAGGTTGATCGGGTTGAACACGCCCGTGTCCTTCTCGATCTCCCGCATCTCGCGGAACATCTCCTCGGACACCTTCTCGGTCACCCGGTGCCAGATGTCGATGATCTTGTTGTGGCGCTCACCCTGTGTGATGACACCGGCCGAACGCTGTCCCTCGATCTCGCCCACCTCGCGGTGAGCCTGAGCGAGGATGTCAGGCTTGCGCTTCGGCACCACCATGTCGTCGACGCCGAACGAGATGCCGGCCTTGGTGGCGTACAGGAACGTGACCTCTTTGATCTCGTCCAGCATGCGCACCGTGGCCTCGTTGCCCAGCTTGATGAAGCAGTAGCCGACGAGGTCCTGCAGGCCGCGCTTCTTGAGCAGGCCGTTGATGAACGGGATGTCCTTCGGCAGGTGCATGTTGAGGATCACCCGGCCGACGGTGGTCTCGATCAGCTCGCGCTCCAGCTCTTCCAGCTCGGCATGCACGATGTTCTGCTTGTCGAGCTGCACTTCCAGGTTGATGTACGGCCCGCTGTAGCGGACCTTGATCGGGGACAGCGTCTCCACCTCCCCCGCCTCCAGTGCCAGCAGCACGGAGTCGAAGTCGGGGAACACGCGGCCCTCGCCCTTGGCGCCCAGCTTGGGGAGCGTCAGGTAGTAGCCGCCGAGGACGAGGTCCTGCGTCGGCACCGCCAGCGGACGGCCATGCGCCGGCGAAAGGATGTTGTTGGTCGCCAGCATCAGCACCTGGCTCTCGATCTGCGCCTTGGGCGACAGCGGCACGTGCACGGCCATCTGGTCGCCGTCGAAGTCGGCGTTGAACGCCGCGCAGACCAGCGGGTGGATCTTGATGGCCTTGCCTTCGATCAGGGTCGGCTGGAACGCCTGGATGCCCAGGCGGTGCAGCGTGGGCGCGCGGTTGAGCAGCACCGGATGGTCCTGAATGACCTCTTCCAGAGCGTCCCAGACCTCGTCCACCTCGGCCTCCACCATTTCCTTGGCGGCCTTGATGGTGCCCACGAGGCCCTTCTCTTCGAGACGGTTGTAGATGAACGGCTTGAACAGCTCCAGCGCCATCTTCTTGGGAAGGCCGCACTGGGAGAGCTTCAGCTCCGGACCGACCACGATCACCGACCGGCCGGAGTAATCCACGCGCTTGCCGAGCAGGTTCTGGCGGAACCGTCCCTGCTTGCCCTTGAGCGTGTCGGACAGCGACTTGAGCGGCCGGTTGTTGGAGCCCTTGAGCACGCGTCCGCGGCGGCCGTTGTCGAACAGCGCGTCGACGGCCTCCTGGAGCATGCGCTTCTCGTTGCGTACAATCACCTCGGGCGCCCGCAACTCCAGAAGCTTTTTCAGCCGATTGTTGCGGTTGATCACGCGCCGGTAGAGGTCGTTCAGGTCGCTGGTGGCGAAACGCCCGCCGTCCAGGGGGACGAGGGGGCGCAGCTCCGGCGGGATGACCGGGATCACGTCCAGGATCATCCACTCCGGCCGATGGCCGGACCGGCGGAACGCGTCTACGACTTTGAGCCGCTTGGCGGCCTTGAGGCGGCGGATCTGGCTGGTCTCGGTGCGCATCACGATGCGCAGCTCCTCAGACATCTCGTCCACCTCGATGCGCGACAGCAGCTCCTTGATCGCCTCGGCGCCCATCTTGGCGGTGAAGGCTTCTTCGCTGTACTTGTCGCGCATCTCGCGGAAGCGCTCCTCGGTGAGCAGCTCCTGCTCCTTGAGCTCGGTGTCACCGGGATCGATGACGACGTAGCTCTCGAAGTAGAGGATGCGCTCCAGGTCGCGCAGGCTGATGTCCAGGAGGTGGCCGATGCGGCTCGGCAGCCCCTTGAAGAACCAGACGTGCGAGACCGGGCAGGCCAGCTCGATGTGGCCCATGCGCTCGCGGCGGACCCGCGAACGGGTCACCTCGACGCCGCACTTGTCGCAGATCACGCCGCGGTGCTTCATGCGCTTGTACTTGCCGCACAGGCACTCCCAGTCCGTGATCGGGCCGAAGATCTTCGCGCAGAAGAGACCATCCCGCTCCGGTTTGAACGTGCGGTAGTTGATCGTCTCCGGCTTCGTGACCTCGCCGTAGCTCCAGGACCGGATCTTTTCGGGCGACGCGATCGAAATCTTGATCGCGTTGAAATCCTTGGGGGACTGTGGTTTGTCAAAACTGCTAAAAGGTTGCAACTGTTATTCCTCCCTTAGACCTTGAGGAGCTCAACGTCGAGACAGAGGCTCTGAAGCTCACGGACGAGCACGTTGAAGGACTCGGGCAGACCGGGGGGCTCGGGGACCTCGCCCTTGACGATCGCCTCGTACACCTTGCTGCGTCCTTCCACGTCGTCGCTCTTGACCGTGAGCAATTCCTGCAGCGTGTAGGCCGCGCCGTAGGCTTCCAGCGCCCACACTTCCATCTCTCCGAACCGCTGGCCGCCGAATTGCGCCTTGCCGCCCAGGGGCTGCTGTGTGATCAACGAGTACGGTCCGATCGAGCGGGCGTGGATCTTGTCGTCCACCAGGTGAGACAGCTTGAGCATGTAGATGTACCCGACGGTCACCTGCTGCTCGAACTGCTCGCCCGTCATGCCGTCGTGGAGCGGCGTCTTGCCGGAGGAGGGCAGCTTCGCCTCTTCCAGAAGGTCCTTGATGTCCTTCTCACGCGCACCGTCGAACACCGGCGTCGCGAACTTGAGGCCGAGCACCTTGCCGGCCCACCCGAGGTGGGTCTCCAGGATCTGGCCGACGTTCATGCGGCTTGGCACGCCGAGCGGGTTGAGCACGATCTCGACCGGCGATCCATCCGGCATGTACGGCATGTCCTCCTCGGGGAGGATGCGCGAGATCACGCCCTTGTTGCCGTGCCGGCCAGCCATCTTGTCGCCGACCTGAAGCTTGCGCTTCATGGCAACGTACACCTTGACCAGCTTGATCACGCCCGGGGGCAGCTCGTCGCCCTTCTGCAGGAGCCCGATGCGCTCCTCGTTGACCCGGTGCAGGACCTCGATGTGCGAGTCCGTCTTCTTGTAGACGATCTCGACCGCATCGATCAGCCGCCGCTCGTCGACCGGCAGACGGAGGATCTCCTGGCGCGTCAGACGCTCCAAGGTCGCCTCGTCGATCGGATCGCCCTGCTTGAGCAACTCCTGGCCGGTGCGCGACTTGACCGCGGCCGACACCTTCTTGCCCATGAGCAGGTCGCGCACCTTCTTGTTGCGCTCCTCGGTGAGGATCCGCACCTCGTCCTTGATGTTCTTCTCGAGGCGGGCGATCTCGTCGTTCTCGATCTCCTTGGCGCGGACGTCCTTCTCGACGCCCTTGCGGGAGAAGATCTTGACGTCGACGATCGTGCCCTCGATGCCCGGGGGCACCTTCAAGCTCGCGTCGCGGACGTCGCCGGCCTTCTCGCCGAAGATGGCGCGCAGCAGCTTCTCCTCGGGAGTGAGCTGCGTCTCGCCCTTGGGCGTGACCTTGCCGACCAGGATGTCGCCGGCCTTCACGGTCGCGCCGATGCGGACGATGCCGCTCTCGTCGAGATCCTTCAGGGCCGACTCGGAGACGTTCGGGATATCCCGTGTGATCTCCTCGGGGCCCAACTTGGTGTCGCGGGCCTCGATCTCGAACTCCTCGATGTGGATGGACGTGTAGTAGTCCTCCCGCACCAGCTTCTCGGAGATCAGGATCGCGTCCTCGAAGTTGTAACCGCGCCAGGGCATGAACGCGACGAGCACGTTGCGGCCCAGGGCCAGCTCGCCGAGCTCCGTACACGGGCCGTCGGCCAGCACGTCGCCCTTCTTGACCCGCATCCCCTCGCTGACCACCGGCTTCTGCGTGATGCAGGTGTTCTGGTTGGAGCGGCGGAACTTGATCAACTGATAGATGTCGGCGCCGAAGTCCTTGGTCTCGCCGGTGTCGACGTCCTCACCCTCGACGCGCACGATGATGCGCTCGGCGTCCACCGAGTCGACGATGCCGCCGCGCTTGGTGAGCACCACCGCGCCCGAATCCTGCGCCACGATGCCTTCGAGGCCGGTGCCCACGATCGGCGAGTCGCTGCGCAGCAGAGGCACGGCCTGGCGTTGCATGTTCGATCCCATCAGGGCGCGGTTGGCGTCGTCGTTCTCGAGGAACGGGATGAGCGCCGCGGCCACCGACACCAGCTGCTTGGGGCTGATGTCCATGTAGTCGATGCGGTCGCGCTCCACGGTCACGAAGTCGCCGCCGGCCCGGGAGATGATCCGGTCGTTGACGAAGTTGCCGTTCTCGTCGAGCCGGGCGTTGGCCTGGGCGACGATGTACTTCTCCTCTTCCCACGCCGAGAGGTAGAAGGCGTGCGGCTCGGCGGCGACCTGCCGCTTGCCGGCCTTCTTGAGCCGCTCGTTCTCGGCCTTGAGCTCGTCGCCGGTCACGATCTGACCGAGGCGGAAGCCGCCGTCGCCCACCTTGCCGACGCGGAAGTGGTCGAGCACCCGGCCGGCGTCGACCTTCTTGTACGGGCTCTCGATGAAGCCGTAGTCGTTGATCCGGGCATACGTCGCGAGCGACGAGATCAGGCCGATGTTCGGGCCTTCCGGCGTCTCGATCGGGCAGATGCGCCCGTAGTGCGTGGCGTGAACGTCGCGCACCTCGAAGCCGGCCCGTTCGCGGGAAAGGCCGCCCGGTCCGAGGGCCGAGAGGCGCCGCTTGTGCGTGACCTCCGACAGCGGGTTCGTCTGGTCCATGAACTGCGACAGCTGCGACGAGCCGAAGAACTCCTTGATCGCCGCGATGACCGGCTTGGAGTTGATCAGGTCGTGCGGCATGGCCGAGTCGATGTCCTGGTGAACGGACATCTTCTCCTTGATCGCCCGCTCCATGCGCACGAGGCCGATCCGGAACTGGTTCTCCAGCAGCTCGCCCACGGCGCGGACACGGCGGTTGCCCAGGTTGTCGATGTCGTCGACGCGGCCCGCATCCTTCTGGAGGCGCAGCAGGTACTCGATGACCCGGAAGAAGTCGTCCGCGGACAGCGTCTTCTGATCGACCGAGACCTCGGTGTCCAGCTTGATGTTGAACTTGAAGCGGCCGACCCGCGAAAAGTCGTAGCGCTTCGCGTCGAAGAACATGCCGTAGAAGAGCGAGCGCGCCGACTCCAGGGTCGGAGGGTCGCCCGGCCGCATGCGGCGGTAGATCTCGATCAAGGCCTCCTTGGAGTTCTTGGTCGTGTCCTTGCCAAGGGTGTTCGAGATCGTCGAGCCGGTCAGCTCCCAATCGGGGAAGAACACCTCGACCGTGGTGTGGTTGCGGCCGTCCATGCGCTCTTCGATGTCCTCGGGGACAAGGTCGTTGGCCTCGAAGATCACCTCGCCGGTGTCGAGGTCGACGACGTCGCCGATGAAGAAGGCGCGCTCCAGCCCGGTGGCATCGATGTCGAACGCCACGCTCTGGCCGGTGTCGAGCTTGCCGATGTGCGTCTTGTCGAGCGTGATGCCGGCGAAGATCGGGTAGACCTCGCGGCGTCCGCGGGCCTGGCGGTCGCGCAGGCGCTCGGGCTCGAGCACCTTGGGCGGCACGTGCAGGCTGAACTGGCCGCCGCCCTGGGACGTCAGGCCGACCGGCACGTAGACCTGGCGCAGGATGGCCTCGTCCGTCTCCAGGCCCAGGGCGCGGAGGAAGACGGTGCCGTGGAACTTGCGCTTGCGGTCGATGCGGACCGACAGCACGTCCTTCTGGTCGTACTCGAACTCGACCCACGAGCCGCGGTACGGGATGATCTTGGCCAGGAAGGAGCGCGGCCCCTCCTTGGTGAAGAACACGCCCGGGCTGCGGTGGAGCTGCGAGACGATGACGCGCTCGGTACCGTTGATGATGAACGTGCCGTTGTCCGTCATCAGCGGGATGTCGCCGAAGTAGACCTCCTCCTCCTTGGCATCGCGCATCATGCGCGCGCCAGTCTCGGGGTCGCGGTCATAGACGAACAGGCGGAACGTGACCTTCAGCGGCACGGCGAAGGTCATGCCGCGCTCCTGGCAGTCCGAGATCGAGTACTTGAGCTGCAGATCGACCGGATTGCCGCAGATGTCGCACTTCGTCACGCGGTTCTTGTTGACGAAGCCGCACTCCGTGCAGGTGACCGTCTCCTCGTGGGGATGGTCGGTCATGATCTTGGACCCGCAGTTGGTGCAGGTCATGCGGAGGTACTCGAGGCCCTTGAGCTCGCCGCACTTGCACTGCCAGTCGCCGATCGAGTACTTGACGAAGTCGAGCGAGCAGGTCTCCCGGAAATCCGAGAACGGGAAGATGCTCGTGAAGACCGACTGCAGGCCCTGGTTCGCCCGCTCTTCGGGGAGCAGGTTCATCTGCAGGAAGCGCTCGTACGACCTGCGCTGGACGTCGATCAGGTTCGGGATCGGCAGCGACGTCGTGATTCGGGAGAAATCCTTCCGATTGCCATTTTTCGCAGGGGGCTGCTGCTGGTTGAGGGCTTTATCCATAGGGGTGGTCCTTGCTATCTCCTCGTGCCTGAGTGACTTCTATCTGGCAACACCGTGGGGTGCCGGGAGGGTACCGGGGCTCCTGTTGCTAAGACAGGAGACACCATGCCCGGCCCTCCGCTCGTTCCGCGGAAGGTCACCGTGCATGGTGGACAGAGTCCAGAACAAAAAGCCCGCCCGGTTTATGCCCCGCGCCCTGAGGAGGGCGTACGGGGCCACCGGGAAGGCCTCGTTCCGGCTGCGTCTTGGGGTCGACGTGGTTCGATGCGACGTGGCGCGCCTCGTTCCACTCTTACTTGACTTCGACCGTGGCCCCAGCCTCTTCGAACTTCTTCTTGATCGACTCGGCCTCGTCCTTGTTGACCCCCTCCTTGATGGTGGCGGGAGCGGACTCGACCAGATCCTTGGCCTCCTTGAGGCCGAGGCTCGTGACCTCGCGGACGGCTTTGATGACGTTGATCTTCTTGTCACCGGCGGCCTTGAGGACGACGTCGAACTCGGTCTTCTCCTCGACCACGGCGGCGGCGGCGGGACCACCGGCAGCCGGCGCGGCAGCCACGGCGGCGGCGGCGGAAACACCGTAGTGCTCCTCCAGCGCCTTGACCAGGTTGTTGAGGTCGAGCACCGTCATCGAATCAATTTGCGAAATGAACTCTTCAGTCGCGATAGCCATGTTCTCTCCTTGCTGCGGACCCCTGAAAGTCCGGATCTGTTTCAACTGCAATATCTTGCAAGCCTGGCCTGACGGATCAGGCGGCGGGCTCTGCGGAATCCGTGGGCTCTGCCGGCTCTGCCTCTGCCGGTCCATCCTTCTTCTGCCGGATCTGGTCGAGGACCATCACGAACGACTGCGGAACGGCCGCCAGCACCCGGGCGAGGCCGGTGATCGGCGACTGCAGCAGGAAGAGCAGCTTGGCGATGAGCTCGTTCCGGCTGGGCAGTGCGGCAATGTCCTTGATCTGGGCGCCTTCGATGGCGCGGCCTTCCACCAGCCCGGCCTTGAACTGCAGGACCGGGGCATCCTTGGCAAAGTCGGTCAGCGTCTTGGCGATCGCCACCGGATCTTTGCCATAAGCGACGGCCGTCGGGCCGGTGAAGTGCTCCTTGAGCTGCCCGAGCGCCTGGCCATCGATGGCGCGCAACGCCAGGGTGTTCTTCACCACGATGTACTCGCCGCCACTCTGGCGCACCTTCTCCCGCAGGGCGGTGACCTGCGGGACCTTGATCCCCTGATAGCCGATGAGGAAGGCGTGCGGCGTAGTCGCCAGGCCCTTTTCATAAATATCGAGGAGCTCTGCCTTGTCATCACGGGTCAGCGGCATGATCGTGTTCTCCTTAAGCCTCGGAAGCGACGAGTGCCGCCTCGTCCACCTTGATGCCCGGCCCCATGGTGGAGGACAGGCTCGCGGCCTTGACGTACTTGCCCTTCGCCGCGCTCGGCTTGGCCTTGATGACGGCGCCGATGAGCGCATCGGCGTTCTCCTTGAGCTTGTCGACTCCGAAGGAGAGCTTGCCTACCGGGGCATGGATGATGCCGGTCTTGTCGACGCGGAACTCCACCTTACCGGCCTTGATGTCCTGCACGGCCTTGGCGACGTCGAGCGTCACCGTGCCCGCCTTGGGGTTGGGCATCAGGCCGCGGGGGCCGAGCACCTTGCCCAGCCGGCCGACGACGCGCATCATGTCCGGCGTCGCAACCACCGCGTCGAAGTCCAGCCTGCCGCCCTCGATCTCCTTGGCCAGCTCGTCGCCGCCGACGACATCGGCGCCGGCAGCCTCGGCCTCGCGCATCTTGTCGCCGCTGGCGAACACCAGCACGCGGGCGGTCTTGCCCAGGCCGTGCGGCAGCACGACCGTGCCGCGGACCATCTGGTCGGCGTGCTTGGGATCGACCCCGAGGCGCAACGCGACCTCGACGGTCTCGTCGAACCTGGCAAACGCCGCGTCCTTCGCGGTCTGGATCGCATCGCGCAGAGGGTACGGCCGCAGCTCGACCTTCCCGGCCGCCTGGTTATATTTCTTTCCGTGCTTCGCCACTTTGTATCTCCTTAACCCTGCACTTCGAGGCCCATGGAACGGGCGGTGCCTTCGATGGTCTTGACCGCTGCCTCGAGGTTGGCCGCGTTCAGGTCGGGCATCTTGGTCTTGGCGATCTCCTCGACCTGGGCCCGGGTGACCGTGCCCACCTTCTTGCGGTTGGGCTCGCCGGAACCCTTCTGGATCCCCGCGGCCTTGATCAGCAGGATCGCCGCGGGCGGCGTCTTGGTGATGAAGGTGTAGCTGCGGTCGGCGAAAACCGTGATCACCACGGGGATGATCAGGCCGGCCTGCGACGCGGTGCGGGCATTGAAATTCTTGACGAAGTCCATGATGTTGACGCCAGCCTGGCCCAACGCCGGACCCACCGGGGGAGCCGGAGTGGCCGCGCCCGCCGGGATCTGCAACTTGATGTAACCAGTAATCTTCTTCGCCATTTAGAACCTCAAATCAAATCTTCTGAACCTGGGAGAAGTCCAGCTCGACCGGCGTCTGCCGCCCGAAGATCGTAACCATCACCTTGAGGGTGTTGCGGTCGAGGTTGACCTCGTCCACGACGCCCGTGAAATTGTTGAAGGGACCGTCCGTGATGCGGACCGGCTCCGCCTTCTCGAACACGTACTTCGGCTTCGGCTTCTCCTTGGCGGTCACCACTTGCTCGAGGATCTGGTTGACCTCTTCGTCGGAGAGCGGGGTCGGCTTCTTGCCGGTGCCCACGAAGCCGGTGACCTTGGGCGTGTTCTTGACCACGTGCCAGGCCGCGTCGGACATCTCCATCTCGACGAGGATGTAGCCCGGGAAGAACTTCCGCTGGGTCTCCTTCTTCTTGCCGTTCTTGTACTCGACCACCGTCTCGGTCGGGATGCGCACGTCGCCGAACGCGTCGCCCATGCCCAGGGCCTCGGCGCGCTGGCGCAGCGTCTCCTTGACCCGGTCCTCAAAACCCGAGTAGGTATGGACGATGTACCACTTGCGCTCGCGCGGAGCGCTCTCTTCATTCATGAAAGCACCCTGATCAGTCCTACATACCCCTGCTGGATCAGGAGGTCGGCGATCCAGAGGTAGATCGCGAAGATCACGCTGGTGACGATCACCACGATCGTCGTGCCGACCACCTCGTCACGCGTGGGGAAGGAGACCTTGCGCATCTCCGTCCGCACCTCGCCGAGGAAGGTGATGAACTTGGTCCAGTGCCCGCCTCGAATGAGCCAGAACACCAGCCCTGCCAGGGCGGCGACGACGACGAGGGTGATGATCCAGCTGACCTGATCGCTCATAGCGTTTTCTTTTTCTTCTCTTCCAAGTGCGCGAAAAATTGGCAGGCCAGGAGGGATTCGAACCCCCAACCCTCGGTTTTGGAGACCGATGCTCTACCAGTTCGAGCTACTGGCCTGTGTCGGGCGGGCACAAGACCCGCCCCTACTCCTATTTCACAATCTCGGTAACGGTGCCGGCGCCGACCGTGCGGCCACCCTCGCGGATCGCGAACCGCACGCCCTTTTCCATGGCGATCGGAGCGATCAGCTCCACCTCCAGGTTCACGTTGTCGCCAGGCATCACCATCTCCGTCCCTTCCGGGAGAGTCGCCACCCCCGTCACATCCGTCGTGCGGAAGTAGAACTGCGGACGGTAGCCGTTGAAGAACGGCGTGTGACGGCCGCCCTCCTCCTTGTTCAGGACGTAGACCTCGCCCTTGAACTTCGTGTGCGGCGTGATCGAGCCCGGCTTCGCAAGCACCTGCCCACGCTCCACGTCATCCTTCTTGGTGCCGCGAAGGAGAACGCCGATGTTGTCGCCAGCCTCGCCGCGGTCGAGCAGCTTCTTGAACATCTCGACGCCCGTGACGATCGTCTTGGCCGTCGGACGGATGCCGATGATCTCCACCTCGTCGCCGATCTTCACGATCCCGCGCTCGATACGGCCGGTCACCACCGTGCCGCGGCCAGAGATCGAGAAAATGTCCTCGATCGGCATCAGGAAGTCCTTGTCGATCGCGCGCTCCGGCAGCGGGATGTAGCTGTCAACCGCGTCGATCAGCTCGATGATCTTCTTGCCCCACTCGCTGTTCGCGTCGCCGCTCTCCAGCGCGCGCAGGGCCGAGCCCCGGATGATCGGAATGTCGTCGCCCGGGAAGTCATAGGACGACAGCAGCTCGCGGAGCTCCAGCTCGACCAGGTCGAGCAGCTCCTCGTCGTCCACCATGTCGCACTTGTTCATGAACACGACCATCGAGGGCACACCCACCTGGCGGGCGAGCAGGATGTGCTCGCGCGTCTGCGGCATCGGGCCGTCAGCGGCCGAAACCACCAGGATCGCGCCGTCCATCTGCGCGGCGCCGGTGATCATGTTCTTCACGTAGTCGGCGTGGCCGGGGCAGTCCACATGCGCGTAGTGGCGCTTTTCGCTCTGGTACTCCACATGGGCGGTCGCGATGGTGATGCCGCGCTCGCGCTCCTCGGGAGCCTTGTCGATCTGGTCGAACGCGATGAAGTTGGCCAGCCCCTTCGACGCCAGGACCCGGGTAATCGCCGCCGTCAGCGTCGTCTTTCCATGGTCGACGTGACCGATGGTGCCGACGTTCACGTGCGGCTTGGAACGATTGAACTTCTCCTTGCCCATGGCGTTCTAAGTGCCTCCTAAAAGCTTGGTTGTGATTCGCATCGGCAGCGAAACTATGGAGCCCACGACCGGATTTGAACCGGTGACCCCTTCCTTACCAAGGAAGTGCTCTACCCCTGAGCCACGTGGGCTTTTTGAGACACCCGTAGACTCGCCCGGACCAGTGCCCGGACGGTCTCCGACGGTCAAAACCGCGCGATATTACCTTGACCCCCATGCCGTGTAAAGCCCCTTCACTCGCAGTCATTGCGGTCTGCCCAGACTACCCAGGTACCCAGAATGACAGGGAGCCCAGCGAGGAGCCCCGGGAGAGGGCGTCCCGAGGAGAAGGACGGACATTGTGCCAGAGTCGGAAACGGATGTCCAGCCCCTAAATGATGGGGCTTCGGGAGTCGATAACCGGGCCCGGGGCTACGGCATTCCCGCGCTGGAGGTCAACGGCGCTCTTCGAGCAGGGCCCGAAGCCGGGCGAGCTCGGCCTCCGCCGCCTCGGCCCGTTCTTCAGGCATCGGCACCAGGCTGCCGTCGGAACGGAAGAGCCGCACCCAGTCGCCCGTCCGTCCATCCACCTCACCGTGCCACATTCCGAGCGATACCCCGAGCTGCTCGCTCCGGAGGC
This sequence comes from uncultured Holophagales bacterium, assembly GCA_963741305.1. Lineage (GTDB taxonomy): Bacteria > Acidobacteriota > Thermoanaerobaculia > Multivoradales > UBA5704 > DATMER01. The sequence continues at coordinate 4,514,721 of CAVUHL010000003.1, forward strand.
GGCCATTCTCATCGGGCTGGATCGGCAGGTAGGACCGGCCCGACAGGCGCAGGCCGTCCAGCTGCCGCGTTTCCGGATCGCACAGGAAGTATTCCGCGGTGCCAAAGACTTTCGCGTAGAGATCCCGCTTCTCGGTGCGGTCCTTCTGCGCCGTGGAAGGCGACAGAAGCTCGAAGATGACGTCGGGCAGCCGGCCTCCCTCTTCCCAGGCGATCCATGCCTGGCGCTCGCGGCCGGGGTCGACGCCGCCCACCCAGAAGACGTCCGGCCCGCGGAAGGCCCGCTTCTCCATTCCGTTCCGCTCCTCCTCCGCGACCTCCCAGGCCTGCTTCACGGAGTAGTAGACGAAGATGTTGCCGGCGCAGAAGAAGTCGGTCCTCCCCTGCTCGGCCATGGCGCGGATGATCAGCGTCCGCAGAAGGGGAAATGCCACCGAGTGCCAGTCGGATTCCAAGGGCTCTCCATCGTCGAGGACGAGCTCGAAGGGCAGTGGCGAGAGCGCTGCTGCGGGCTGGCTCATGGCGTTCTCCCTTGCGGAGTCGTTGTTTGCGGGGATCTTATTCCGCATCGCCGACAAATGGAAGGGATGACGGCCTTCCTGGTCGCCGTCCCGGATGACAGGATACCATGTGACGATCAATCTCCCGGCCGGCTCACCAGGGGGATCACAGCGTCTTGAGCTCCGCCCAGTCGAGCGCGTACCCGAGCGCCCTCTTCACTTCTCGTTCACGTGAGGGTGCCAGCACACCAGCCCGGGAGGTCAGGAGGTGCTTCGCAACAACGTGAATATTGTCGAGGTTGGCGACCGACGGCACTAGACCTTCGGGCTCCCCAACCGGCACCTCCTGGGGAATCCCTCGGATGTTCGTGGTGATCTCGGCGACAATCGCCTTGTTCAAGTACGCGTACGCCGGAGAACGCGTCAGCAGCAGGACGGGCCGCCGTCCCACCGGAGCTGGAAGGTCGGCCCACCAGATTTCATACTGTCTCATTGACTGTCCGGGAAACCTCGGGCTTCCCAGACGGCCGCATCGAATGCTGCGTCGGGACTGTCGGGATGCCGCGCGTACGCCTCGGCCGTGGCCTGCTCCTCGGCTTCCCAGAGCGCCTTCAAAATCGCCGCTCGAACGAACTCCGACCGGCGGCGAGAGCGAGCTGGAGCAATTCGCTCCAAGCGGCCTGCCAGCTCATCGTCCACCTCTATAAGGAGTGACTTCATGGTCGGAGTATATACTCGTCCATCCTGAGTGTCCACCGAATGGAAGGGGGCCGCGACGGCCCCCAGGCATCAGCGCCAGAACGAAGCGCCTGGCTCGTCAGTTCCCGCAGTTCTTGTCGTTGGAGTCCCAGATCCAATCCTTGCACGTCCCGTAAGACGGCCCGTTCTTGTCCCCCGGCATCGCTTGTTTGACGGTTCCGCCGCACCAGCCGCAGTTCTTCTTGCCGTCCCCAATGTCCTTGCACTTCGTCATCGCGGCACAGTTGCAGTCCGAGGACTTCCAGACCCAATTGGCGCACGCCCCCGGCTTCGGCCCCCCATCCTCCGAACCCGCCATGGCCCGATTGAGAGAGGTACACCAGCCGCAGTCGCTATGACCCTTGATGAGATCGCACGACGTAGCGACCGCGCAGGGGCAAGCCTTGTATTCCGGAAAAGGCGCATACAGGTCGACCCGGTTGGGGGCCTTCTCCGTCGACCTTTGGTTGCCGCTCATGTCGATGCCGATGTAGAGATTGACAGTCCCACCCGTCAAGACGTCGGCGACCGCTTCTACGCCGCGGCTGTAGGGAAGATTTGTGGCGAGACCGCCGGTGAAGCTCTCACCCGACTTCGTGTACTGCACCACCTTCTGATTCCCGGGCTTTTCCGGGTCGTAGACGGTGTCATCGTCGTAAACGACATAGAACACGGAGTTGCCCGGAGAGAACTGGAAATCGGCGGTATGGGAGACGAGCTTGGGAGTGAAGGTGGGAGCGGTATTTTCCTTTACGGTCTTCCCGTCGTTCAGATCGAGGTCATACCGATGGACCCCGGCCTTGTTTTGAGCCGCGGTCAGGAAATACCCTTTGAAGCCCGTCGGGTCGACCGTGGCGTCGGGGATGAAGGTCATGGCTTCCATGTTGGTGCCCCCGAGCACCCATTCCTTGCTCGTGAACTTTTCGCCTGAGATGGAGAACTCCTTGATCGTGGACCCGGCGCACCCCACGCAACCCTTGCCTCCGTCGCCTTCAACGCCCACGTAGAGGAAATCGGCCTGCCCCGGCACCCTGGCGACGCTCTCGAAATCGTTGGCCGCTTTGTCCTTGTCTCCCGACTTCTTGTCCTTGACCCATTGGTAGAGGACATTCCATTGGGTCGGATCCGTCGTGGAGGGGTCCGCGACGGGAATGGAGACGATCTGGCCGTTATCGCTGACTATGTAGATAGTGCTGTTCCCATCCCAAACCATGCCGCTCGGCTCGAGAGGCTTCAGCTTCGGCGGCTTCGCATCCTGGTCGGAGGCGAGTGCCAGGCATGGAGGGGGGGGCTTCTCTACAGCTTCCACTGGCAACGCGGGCAGACAGGCGGCGGCGGATAACAGGCCCACGAATCCGATCTTCTTGCAGCGGTTCATCATGTCTCTCCTCTCTCAGAGTCACACTCCCAAGGACAAGGTAAGCGCTGCTACTTCCTCTAGAGTGGTCCTTCGCGGCAAGAAATATCGCCGCGCGCCAGCGGTACAATCCCGGCATGATCCTGAAGACCCTTGCCTTCCTGCTGCTCGCCGCGAACGGAGTCGTCGAAGCTCCCATCCCGCCCGTCGCGGCCGTCAAGCCGCACGAAGTGGCCTCCCCCCATGGCACGCGCAGCGATCCCTACTACTGGCTGCGCGACGACACGCGCTCCCGCCCCGAGGTGCTCGGCCACCTGAAGGCCGAGAACGCCTACTACGAGGCGATGAGCGCGCCCTACCGGGCGCTCACCGAAACGATCGCGAAAGAGATGATCGGGCGGCTCAAGGAGGACGACAGCTCGGTCCCATACAAGGAAAAGGACTATCTCTACTCCCGGCGCTACGAGGCCGGCAAGGAGCACCCTATCCACGTCCGGCGGCCGGTGGGCTCGGACAGGGAGCAGATCCTGGTCGACGCCAATCGCGAGGCGCGCGAGGCGCGCGAGGCCGAGGGCAAGGAGTACTACCGGCTCGCCGGCCGGGCCGTCAGCCCCGGGCAGGATCTGCTGGCCTTTACGGAAGATACCCGCGGCCGCTTCCAGTACACGCTGCGCTTCCGCGAGATCGCAACCGGCCGCGACCTGCCCGAGCGCATCCCCGGGCTGCAGGCCCAGGTCGCGTGGGGCGACAACCAGACCGTCTACTACGTCGAGAACGATCCGGTCACGCTGCTCTCGACCAGGGTCAAGAAGCACGTGCTCGGAACGGACCCGAAGTCTGATCCGGTCGTCTACGAGGAGAAGGACACGTCCTTCTATCTCGGCGTCGGCAGGACCAGCGACGAGCGTTTCGTCCTGATCCGCCTCGACAGCACGGTGGCGAGCGAGGTCCGCTTCATCGATACCCGCGATCCATCGGGCACCCTGCGCATCCTCGCCCCCCGCGAGACCGGAGTGCTCTACGGAGCCGAGCACGTGGGCGGGCGCTGGGTGATCAGGACGGACTGGGAGGCGCCCAACTTCCGCCTGATGACGGTCGCCGATGGCGATCTCGGGGATGCCGGGAGCAAATCGAAGTGGCGCGAGCTGCTGCCCCACGATCCCAAGGTCTTCCTCCAGAACTTCGTGGTCTTCGACGACTACCTGGCCGTCGGCGAGCGGAGCGAAGGCCTGCCGCGGCTGCGCTACGCGCCGTGGGCCGACCTCGGACGCTGGACGAGCGTTCCCTCCGACGAGCCGGCTTCCACGCAGGGCTTCGACGTCAACGCCGAGCAGGGCACGCCGAAGCTGCGCTACGCCTACTCCTCCATGACCACGCCCAACTCGGTCTACGAGCTCGACATGCGGACCGGGGAGCGCGCGCTGCTCAAGCGGCAGCCCGTGCCTGGCTACGATCCCGCCGGCTACGCCACCGAGCGCGTGTGGGCGACGGCGCGGGACGGCGCGCGGGTGCCGGTGTCGCTCGTCTACCGCAAGGGTTTCGCGAGAAACGGCACGGCCCCGTTGTACCAGACCGGCTACGGGTCCTACGGCTACGCCCTCGATCCGAGATTCGACAGCACGATCGTCTCGCTCCTCGACCGCGGCTTCGTGTACGCGCTCGCCCACATCCGCGGCGGGCAGGAGCTGGGCCGCGCCTGGTACGACGACGGCAAGCTGCTCAGGAAGAAGAACACTTTCACCGACTTCATCGACGTCACCGATTTCCTGGTGCGGGAGAAGTACGCCGCGCCGGACAAGGTCTTCGCGAGCGGCGCCAGCGCCGGCGGCCTGCTGATGGGCGCGGTGGCCAACATGGCGGGAGGGAAGTACCGCGGAATCGCGGCCCACGTAGCCTATGTGGACGTCGTCACCACGATGCTCGACGAGACCATCCCGCTCGTGACCAACGAGTTCGAGGAGTGGGGCAATCCCAAGCAGAAGGTCTACTACGACTACATGCTGTCGTACTCGCCCTACGACAACGTGCGCGCGCAGCCCTATCCGGCCATGCTGATCACGACCGGTCTCCACGACTCGCAGGTCCAGTACTACGAGCCGGCGAAATGGGCCGCCCGCCTGCGCGCCATGAAGACCGGCCGCAATCCGCTGCTGTTCAAGATCCACATGGGGGCGGGCCACTCCGGCCGCGTGGGGCGTCTGGAGAGCCACCGGGAGCTGGCGGAGGAATACGCGTTCTTCCTGCACCAGCTCGGGAGCGGGAAGTAAACCTATCGCTTTCGCCGGTTCGTCCAGTAACTCTCAGGAGTCCTAGTGATTGCCTTCGACCCTCTCGATCACCTTCAGAGCGGCCTGGATCTGGCTGTCGGTGTCGCGAAGAAAGATCCTCTTCTCACCCAATGTCGCGCTTCTCGCAAGCCGAAGCTCCTGCCGAAGCGTGTCCATGACTTCCTTCGATGAGGCGCGGTCCAGGACGACGGCCGCGATCACTGAGCCGTCACCGGCGGGCAGAGAAGTCGTTTCGGCTGTGTCGTCGGCCGTGTCCAGCACCTTGACGACGGCTGTAGCCAGATCGAGGTTCTCTCGAGTGTCGCGAACCGTGAGGCTGTGGTCGTCAGCTGTCTCGAACTTCTTGACCCCCACGATCGAGCGCAGAATCGTCGCAGCGTCACGGCTGGCCGCGTGGCTCAAGGTGAAGGTAACGACCTGAGTCTCGTCTGCCGGATAGGCGGCGTTTGTGATGCAGGCGATGCTGGCGATGCTGGCGATTACGAGGACGATAGCTGGCTTGTGGCGCATGGGACCCTCCATAGTCCGGTCGTTGCCAGGGTATACGTTTGACATACCCAGGGCCGTCTAACCACGCTTCTCCGTAACCGAGACGAAGAGCGCAATCAGGGTGACGGCGATGCATCCGATAGTGAGCGTCCAAGGGGGCGTTGCAGGAGTGTTCGTGGTGAGGTGAATCATGGCTGGCATCGGTGCGGCATATTGGGCCACCATCAAAAGCGGGACCGCCCAGAGAGCCCAGCGGGCTCCCTGGCGAAACGGAATGAAAAGCAGAACGAAGATACAAAGCGTAAATGCAACCCAGAGGCCGCCAGCGAGCTTCGTCAACGCCAGAATGACAATCTGAAAGTTGGCCGGAACCTCCACCCAGGGCACGCCAGCGGCGGCGCCATGATAAGGCGTGAACTCGCTCCTGAGCAGAAAGCCGATGCCCCAGGCGGCTCCTGCGATCATAAGCACGAGATAAGTCCAAAAGGCGAATTTCCTGCGCGTGGTCATTGGAAGCTCCAGGTTGCTTGTGGTGGGGGTTAGAACGTAAGGCTGCGGGTAGAGGCCTCAGCGCAGGACGAGCACGAGCTCGGCGCTCTCCTCGTGCTCGAGGCTGAAGCCGCACTTCTCCAGGACGCGGATCGAGCCGGCGTTGTGCTTGGCCACATGCGCGTAGAGGGGACGCTCGGTCACGAGGTGCAGGAAAGCGGCGAGCGCCCGGGTCGCGACACCCTTGCCCCAATACTCCTTGCCGATCCAGTAGCCGACGAGGCGGACACCGTCCTGGGGCCAGCTCCCGATGTGGCCCGCGACCTGGCCGTCGAGGAGGATCGTCTGCTTGACCGCCGCCGGGTTGCCGAGGACATTTGTCGCCCAATGGGCGTCGAAGGCTGCGCGGTCGCGGGAGGGGAAGGCCGCCATGCGCGTGGCGTCGGCGTCGAGTTGTTGCTCGTAGAAGATGGGGAGGTCGTTGGGCTCGATGTTACGGAGTCGTACTTCGTTGCTCATTTCTCTACCCGGCCAGGCCTGTCGGTCCATCTCTCTCTTTGCCCTTGGCGATGTGCGAAGCATACAGTGTGCCGAGTGCCGCCTTCTTGGCGTCTCCTTAGGCCCTGACCAGCCCATAGGGCAACTAGCGCGATTAAAAAGGAAGAGGGAGCTAACGACCTTTGGTCCGAACTCATCCTCTCGGAATCCGACTGATGACCACAGTCTCAATAATGTCGCCAAGACAATTAACAAAACCGTAAAATCCAAGAGCAGGTCCAGAGTACCTTTTGAGAGCTGTCTCAGTACGCCACAGCAGCTTTTGATGAATCTGTTGCGACCTCCTTTTATTCTGTACTCCTACACACTACTACGAGTAACGCATAACGTTCGTGGGCATAGGCGGAGCGTCAGCCATCCTAAGGCTACCTGTGCATTGTGATTGTGTACGCACCAGGCCCAGGCACTTGCCCGACAAGTTGCTCGTTATTGTGTCTTGTGACATAAACATCTGCCTTGCCAAACCCCACGGTATCGATGACTACCTTTCCCCAATCGGCCTCGTGGCGCCCAGTGCTGCCGCCTGAGCCGTGGCAATAAAGCTTGACGTAGGCATCTGTTACCTCGCTACCGTCGCTCCAGACAAGTCTAATGCGATATGTGGACATTGCCTCTCCTCTCGATATAGCCCGCTTAGGTGTTTACGCTCCTGCTTCGGCCGCATAACGCCTTGTAAGATCACCGGCAGGAACGCGCGAGCGTTTCTGTCCGGTGCATCGCGGCGTTATGTGACGGCGCCTCCAAGATTCACCTCGTTTGAGACATGAAGGTATTCCGTTTCACGACAAGCGGAAGGAACCGCCACGACCATCTCTCGACTCCAGAGCATCACGTCATCCAACAAACCACGGTATGTGTTTGTGGCATCCTGGTCCATGCTTCCATCGGGTTCTGTGAAGATTCGCCTGCCATACCACTTGTGCTTCGGGGCGTTGCAGCGTCCGATGCAATAGTAGTTGTGGCGGGCACCATCATTCTCGTTCATGAAGTTGACGAAGCGCATTTTCTCCCTGTGAGGACCGAGCCAGCGCTCGGAGGTCCCAACGACTTCAGCCGCTACGACAACTGCAGGTGGGGTGGGTGAATCAGGCACAGGAAAGACTACCGTTGCGAAGAACTGATCCTTCTCGTCAGGCTGAAGTTGGCACAGGGAAGCGGTATAGTCAGCGAGATTGCGATTGGTCCTCTGGATAGATATGCTCTCCTTAGCACCGACCGCAGATCGAACGAAGAGATACGCCATGGGTACAAACCAAGTAGTGCGTGACACATTGTAAACCTCGATCACCACTTCAAGAACCTGGCTGTCCCCGGCGTTGACAACTCGAGCTCGAAGTTCAACGTTGAGAGCTAGGTTCGCACGCGCACGAGCTTCCATTTCCTGGAACTTTCTCAGGCGTCCGCCGATGTAAATGCCAGAAAGGCCGAGGAGCAAAGAGCCAAGGGCGGTTAGGAGTTGGTTGTCGAGAAGTGCCGTACCACGGAACCAAAGAAAAGGGCCTCCTAATGCCGCGGCAATGAGGGCTGCCAGCGCTAGGCACACGAGAACGATGCCGAAGAACAGTAGGACGATCCTTGCGGCAAGGTCTCCCGCCTTGCTTAGAACTCGTGAAAGTGTTAACTGCCAAGTGGTCGACATCTTTGCAGTCCTCCCCTGCTTTTCCAGCCCTGTGACTAATCACATAACGCTATTGGCGATCACCGGCAACTGGGCGTGAGCCCAGATGTCCGGTGAATCGCTGGGTTAGCCGAACTATTTCCATGTCTCCTCAACCAAAAGCAGGATGGCAGCCGCAGTTGAATTCACGGCATATCTTGCAACATGCTGATGGATCGGCTTAGACTGCACGCCGGCACCATGTGCCCCGAACTTATTCCGAAGCGTTGCCACAACCATGAGTGGTTGCTCAAAGAACGGATCCAGTGTTGATTTCGCCAAAATCGTGCGCAGAAGGGGTGCTGCGGTGTCAGTTTGCTTATAAGACCACCCTCGTCTGTCGCAGATGATCTTCATGGTACTCTCGAACGCCTTGCCACACTTCGTCAGGCAATCGCCGTAGTCACCCTTCCTATAATCAGCGAGTGCATCTAGGAATTCCAGATGCGCCGACCTGAGACCCTCCTGGGCAAGAAACGTGAGGACTGGTTCCATTGCAGTTGCATGCAGAACGTCGCTTTCCTTACGGACAATTTGTGGATACGCCACAGTGTGGTAGGAAGTTGTAGGGACACCATGGTAAGTATCCTCTTTGGCTTCCTTCACATAGTCTGTGAGGAAGTAGGGTAGATCCTCGACATTGAAGACAGTGTTGATCTCTTGGACCAGTTTGTTGGCGTCTCTGGATAGCCAGCCATAGCAGTCTGTTTGGAAGACCATTTCGATGAAAGACAAAAAGTCCTCATCCTCGCACTCCAAAAGATAGTTGACGGCATCCTCTATCTCCGACCGCGAAGAATGCATCTCTGACAGAACGGGCTGTCCCTTAAGGTATTGCAAATTCCTGTGAATTTCAGTCCAGAATTCGCTCGTGTAATCATCATTCCTCATTCCCCAATCCCGGTTTACTCCGGAAAGGGTATCTCGGCAGAGAAGCAACACTCGATTCCTGAAAGTCTTACCCAAAGGCTTGAGCGGTCTATCCTTGACGTATTCACGCCGAGAGAATACTCCGAAGATTGCTGGAAGTTTCATTCTCGTCTATCGCTCGAAACGGCAGTAACGCTGCTTCACCTCAGCGGCGGGTGGCGAAGCCGACCGTCCGCTGCAGGTGAGGGTTCGGCGTCGCCCAGGCTCACTCCTCACCGCGGAGCGAAATTCGATAGCTGCTATCAGAAAGCGTAAGCGCAAAGCCATTGATGTCTGGCCAACTGAGTACCGCTCCAAGAGACTCACTGCTGTGGCTGATGCCGCCAAATTTTCGCAATGTCTCGCTGACAACCAACTTCTTAGCCTCGTCACTCCGAAAGTAGAAGTGAATCACCTCAATGGGCGGATCCTCGCCTCGAGGCATATGATAGGAAACATTACTAAATGGGCCACCCTCAATATCCACTGCATACCATCTCGAAAAAATCTTGCCGTCAGGGAAAGCTATTCTAGCCTCAGAGAGCCTCATTCCCGGCCTTATTAAATCAAAGTGCTCAGGGAACGGTACAAGCCCTTCGGAAAAACGCATCTCCAGGGCCTCCGGTTTCTCTGCCTCCCGCATCTCCAGGGGCTCCGATTTCTCTGACTCCCGCATCTCCAGGGGCTCCGATTTCTCTGACTCCGCAGTGCCAAACAACTCCTGCAAGAAATCGCTAGAGGATTCACGTGAAGCAGTATTCCTCTCCTCAAGCCCTCTCTCTTCTGGTGATTGTGAAGTTTTCGAGACGCTTGGGCTAGATTGAGCCTGCAACTTCTCGGAATCAGGGCTGTCCGTCGGCTTCGAGACCTCGTTAATGGGCTCTATGGCTTCTGTTTTCGGCTTGCATCCTCCTTCCAATTCCTCAAGTCTCGATTTTGGAATCACGTCAAGCTGCGCGATATCCATGATGGATTTGTACGTGCCAATGCCAGCCAGAAAGCCTGCACCAAGGGCCCCGAACATCCAGATAGCGAGGTTGTTTTCGATTTTCTCGCGAAGACTCATTTCTTCAACCCAGTTGAACACCTTTTACCGGTTAAACACATTATCCTGACAGACGCACAACCCTTAGCTTCTGCATTTCCCATTCGATGCTCAGAATGAGCGCAAGCCATAACAAAATGCTCAGCCAATCTAGCTGCACCTCCAGAACTTGCCCTGAGCCTACATCCTTCTCTTATCAACGTCAAAGCGATAGAGCTTGGCGCATAAGTACTCCCCCAGAATACAGGCCCGCGGGTTCTTAGCGGTGACGGATAAGGAGCCTGATTCAGGCGAGAGTGGGTTCTTCTGCGACGGATCCTGTCGGATAAGCCACCGGCGAGAGACGGAGGAGGGGAATGCCTGTCGCAGGAGAGTTGGACGTGTAAGCGCCCCACGGGGATGAGGCTCAGGGCCACTCTGACATCCCTCTGCCCATGGCCCGAGCGGCTGCAGAATCGCGGCAAGGCGTCCACATCGCGCCGCGAGTCGTCCAAGCCGCGCTTTGAACGGCCCCGGGCGCGAGTGGAACGATTCCGGCCGTGAGCCGGGCGGCTCCCATCGCGGTGCGGGCGGTTCCCATGACGATGTGGACGATCTCCATCGCGGTCCGGACGGTTCCCCCCGCGATTTGAATGGCTACCGTCGCGGCTTGGACGGTCCGCACCGCGATTCGGACGGCTCCCACCGCGATTTGGAAGCTTGCAGCCGTGGTACGGACGGTACAAACCGCGATACGGACGGTTGCAGCGACCGTACGGACGGTTCAATCGGCGGATTGGACGGTTACAGCGACCGTACGGACGGTTGCAGCGGCGGATTGGACGGTTCGGGGCGACGTACGGACGGTTCAACCGGCGGATTGGACGGTTGCAGCGACTGTACGGACGGTTCAATCCACGGCTTGGACGGCTCCCACCGCGGTTTGAGTCGTCCGTACAGCGCCCCGAACCGTCCGGGGATCGGTGGGAGACGCTCCAAGCGAGCTTTGAACCGTCCGCGACTTTCCCTGAGCCCTCGGCGACGCGGCCCGAACGACCCGGGTCACAGTTTTGGTGACTGCCGCCGGCTCCCGAGAGACTCCCGCTCGCCCCCGCCTCTGTCCAACGCCGCCCCGAGGAAGAGAAAACCCTCCCTCTCCCGCTCGCGGCAAGGTTGGCGCCGGTGCCTTTCCATCCTTAGCCGCTCAGAAAGACCAGAGAACACCGAGCCGGAGGCTGTCGAACTCGACTTTCGGGCTGGCGGTGACGGTCGCGTGGCGGCTCCAGGCGGCTTCGAGCGACAGATCCGGCCGCAGGTCGAAGCCGAGCCCCGCGCCCAGGTCGAAGCCTCCCTCGAAGTCGGTGCCGTCGACGAGGAAGAGCTCCGGGCCGCCGTGGATCTGCCACCACCAGTTCCCCGCGAAGGGCTGCCGGAAGGCCAGGTTCGCGGCGAGATCCCACACGTCCAGGTCATTGTCAGTGGTCTCCTGGTCGAAGCGCGACCAGCCGAGTTGGAAGTCCCAGCTAAGGCCGGACCCGATCGGCACGCTGTAGTCGATCGCCACCGAAGGTCCCATGCCGAAATCGCCGGCGAGGTTGCCGCGGGGGTCGGCTATGCCCAGGTGGAAGCTCCAGGCGGGCCCGCGGCCGGATACGACAATCGGCGGCTCGCCGCCCTCGGTCTCGTACACTTCGCCGCCGAAGGTGACGGTGATGCCGATGTCGCCCCCCGGGGCGTCCTCGTCCGCCGTCGCGTCGAACAGGATGCAGGTGCGGTCGGCAACAGGGTCATAGTCCACGCGCACGTTGCTCGCGGTGACGCCCGGGCCGAGGCCGACGCGCACCCCGCGCTCGACGAGGACCACCCCGGCGAGGCAGATCTCGACGTCGGTCGCCGTCTCGCCGGGATCGAGCTCGATCCCCGGCGTGGCGGGCTCGAGGAACGGCCGGGGGCAGCGCGCGGCCGGCGGCGGCTCGGGGGCGCCGCAGCGCTGCGCCTCCTCGGCGCTCAGGCAACCGGCGACGACCACCGCCCGCTCTTCCCGCAAAGTAGCGGAGATCGCCGGCCCGGGCTCGGGAGGGCCGCCGGCCAGCACGTAGTCGAAGCCCGGCGAGACGACGGAGGTGGCCGTCGCCGCGTCCGCCTGCAGCTTCACCACCACCCGGTAAGCGCCGGGGGCTACGGCGCTTCCGCAGTCGTTGAACCGGCCCGTGTAGCGGCCGTCGCCGGCGGCCTCGTCGCCGCCGGTGCCGTCGTCGCGCAGGGTCACGGGGGTCGAGCCGGCGTCGTTCGACACCGCGGCGGTCACCTCGATGCCGGTCATGGCGCTCTCCGCATCGCCATGCAGCACCGCGGTGACGAGCAGCGCCTCGTTGCGGGCGACGACCGGGCCGGAGACCTCGACTTCCGCGAAAGCCGTGGAGGCGCGGATCTGCGCCAGGGAGGCGAGCTTCGGCACGTATCCCTGGTAGGAAGAGGCATCGCGGAGGCAGAAGAAGTCCGAACCCGCGCTGGCGCGCATCGTCCAGGTGCCGGCGGCGGGGCGCAGGACGCGCCGCGTGCGGGTGAAGTAGGTCGCCTCGCTGGCCGGAGGCACCGGATCGATCCCCTGGGGGATCCCGTCCGGGTCGAGCAGCTCGAACGCGAGCTGGTCGAAGCGGCAGCGGGTTCCGACGTCGGGATCGGACCACTCGAACGGCTCGCCGACCCAGGCGACTTCCAGCTCGGCAGTCCCGGGCGGGATGGCGAAGGTCCGCGAATGGTCGGCCATCGTCGGCGAGCGGTCGAACAGAACCTCCCGGTAGCTGCGCGCCCGGAACCCCTGGCGCAGCAGCGCCGCCTGGATTTCGAAGGTGTCTTCCTGGCCGCCGGGCGTATCCTTCTCGATCCACAGCGCCTGGGTGCCGCAGGCCTCGGCGATGCGCGACATCAGGACGTACTCGGCGTCGCCGAAGGCCACCGGCCAGACGTCGACCGGCGGATCGCCGAGGCAGGCGTCGAGGACGGCGGTGAGCACCGCCTCCTCGTCGTCGCAGGCGGGCACCGTCGGCCGGCCGTCGGTCAGCAGGACGACGGTCCCCCGCGGCATCGTGGCCCCGCTGGTGCGCACCCGTTCCGCGCCCTCGGACACCGCGAGGCACAGGTCGGTGTTTCCACCCGGGGCGGCGGTGAACAGGGCGGCGGTCTGCGCCTCGGTGCGCGGCTCGTAGGGCAGAACCTCGGTCACCGCGGTGTCGAAGAGCAGCAGGCCGACGTTGCGGTCGTCGAGCGGGATGGCGTTGTAGTGGGCCAGCCCGGCGAGGAACGCGGTCTCGAGCGCGGTCGGCTCCATCGGGCTGTCGCCGTTCTTGAAACCCATGCTGCCGGATTTGTCGACCACCACCATCGTGTCGTTGGCGGGGGTCGCGTCGGCCAGGGGGCCGGTGAAGACGCACAGATCGTCCGCCGGCACGAACGCCGGCGCCGGATCGTCTTCATACTCGCCGAGCACGTAGTCGGTCAGGTCCATCCAGGTCGTCTGGGCGTCGGTCCAGACGTCGTAGCCGGCGAGGTCGGGCTCGGTGACCTGCACGTCCTCGGGTCCCGCCGAGCTCGCATACCCCAGGATCCAGCGCTGGTGAAGATGGGTCTCGCTGTCGCACCAATGGTCCCGGTCGCGGTGCGCCATGTGCGAGGTGTTGGTTTCCGGGTTGTTGCAGATGTGCAGGTAATCCTGGGGCTCCCCGATCGGGTAGAGGTACTCGTCAGGCAGGTTGTAGTTGGCGTGGTCGGTCTCGTGGGAGAGCACCCAGCCCCAGCGGACGGCGCTCCCGGGAATCGGCTCGTCCGCGGCGTTCCGGCAGCGCGGGCGGTCGGGGTTGTCCTCGCAGGTGAGCCCCTCGGGACAGGTCCCCGGGAGGCGTACCACCGCGCCGTCCTCGGTCCCCCAATTCGGCCGGCAGCCCAGATCCTCGTCGTACATGTCGATGTCGTTGCCTGGCGCGGTGGGGGTATCGTGCCAGCGCCGCCAGGTGATGTGGAACGGCCCGACCGGCGGGGCCTGGTCGTAGAAGAAGGTGACCTTGCGGATCGTGTGCCGCCCGTTGGTCACGTCGTAGGTGCGCCGGGCGAACTCCTGGGCGGCGGCGCAGTACTTGGCCTTCTGCGCGCCGTTGAGCGGCAGCAGCTCGCCCCCCTGGTCGGTGGCAACGAGCCAGATGACGTATTCGTGCTGCCCGGGCTCGACCTCGGGGCTCTGCGCCCAGAGGGCGCCGGCGGCGAGGCTCGCGGCCCCCCAAGCGAGGCATCGAAGCACGGATCTGAGGATGGCTGGCCGCATCGTCCTATCTCCCTGAGCACGCCCAGGAAACCTGGGCTTCTACGTACTCATGGGCTCTCGGGCTTGCCTTGGCGTTACCGCGGCGCGGGCGATCCTAAAAAGTTGGTTGACAGCCATCCGGGGCGGCGCTACGATCCTAAAAGTTTAGGAGGTAACACATGGCACGGCCTCCCGGAAAGCAGCAGGAGCAGCTCACTCCCCTGGAGCTGGAGATCATGAAGATCCTTTGGGAGACCGGCCCTGCCGCGGTCCAGACCGTCCAGGAGAAGCTCCCCGCCGAGCGCCAGCTCGCCTACAACACCGTGCAGACGATGCTGAACATCCTGGTCCGCAAGGGAAAGGTCCGGCGGGAGCTGCGGGCGCGCGCCTACTTCTATGATCCGGCGATCAGCCGCGTCCAGGCGACAACGCAGGCGGTCGGCGACCTCGTGCAGCGGATGTTCGACGGCTCCCCCGAGAGCCTGGTCCTGAGCTTGGTCGAGGCCCGCCAGCTCACCCCCGAGAAGCTCGCCAGGCTGACGAAAATGCTCGAGGAGGACGGCGATGAAGCTTGAGGCCCTCGCTCTGACGTTCCTGCTCAATTCGCTGTGGCAGGTCCCGGTCGTCATCCTTGCCGCCTCCCTTGGCGAGCGCCTCCTGCGGCGCGGTCCGGCCCGATTGCGCCACGCCCTCTGGCTCGCCGCCTTGGCCTCCTGCGTGCTGCTTCCAGCGGCCAGCTTGATTCCGGAGGCAGCTCCTCCAGCCACGGAGATCCAGTTCGAGGCTCCAGCCACGGTTGTCGATCCACCGCCTGCTCCCGCTTTCCAGGCGCCGGAGCTGCCCCCGGTCATTCCAAACGTGGTCGCCATCCTCTATGGCCTGTTCCTGGCTGCCGGCGCTTTCCGGCTGGGACGCTCCTGGTGGAAGGCCCGGATGCTCGCTCGGACGGCTTCAGCCGCCACTCTCTCGGAGGAGGCCGACGCCATTGCCCTGCGCTGCCGCGAGGCGTTCGGGCTGGAGGAGGTCGATCTGCGTGTCTCCGACAGCGTTCCGGGACCGGTCACGGTCGGGGCTGTCGTACTGCTTCCCCCAGCTTTCCTCGCGGAGTCCACCCCGGACGAGCTGACCTCGGCCCTCGGGCACGAGATGGCGCACATCCGGCGCCGGGACTACGCCCTTCATTTGGCGAGTGAGGCCCTTCTCGTCCTCATCTCCTTCCACCCGGCCGTCCGCCGGCTGCGGCGGCGGCTCGCCGAAACCCGGGAGATGGCCTGCGACGAAGCCACCGTGGAGAGGCTGATCGGCGCCCGCGCCTATGCCCGATCGCTGCTCTCCGTGGCCGCCTCGGTTGCAGGGCTTCCCCGGCCGGCTCTCACCCTCGGGGTTCACGATCCCGACACTCTGGAGGAACGTATGAAGAGGCTGACCGATCCGCGTTCCCGTCTGGGCAGGCGCCTGGCGCTCGCCTCCCTCTCCGTCGCCCTCCTCGTCCTGGCCGGGACGGGCCTCGCGGCCTCCTGCCTGGCTGTCGATGCTCCGTCGAGCGAATGGAGCCCCTTCCTGGGAGTGTGGCGCAGCCCCGGGACCGACCTCGAGGTCAGGATGAGCCACGGCGGACCCGAGGCCATCGTCACCCTGTCCGGCGTCGACATCCCGGCCTACGATCTGAGCCTCAACGGCAAGACCCTGACCTTCCACTTCCGCACGGCGATCCGCTACAGGGAAGGAGCCCGCAAGGAGATCCTGGAGCACACCGTCGAGCTCGATCTGACGGGCAAGGACGAGGCGACGGTCAACTGGCTCGGAAGCGAGCACTCGGTCGATTCGTCCCAGATCCCTCCTCCCCCGCCGCCCCAGACCGCCCGGCGCGTCCGTTCCATGTAGGGGCGGCCCTTGTGGCCGCCCTCCGGAAGGGCCCCGGTAGGGGCATCATGAATTAGCCCGGCACGTGAGTGCCGGGTGATGGATCGCCAAAATGCCCGAAGCCCCAGACGGGGCGACATTCCTCCCTCATGGGGCTTGCACCCCACGTTGCCCGGCACTCACGTGCCGGGCTAATTCCTGACGCCCCTGCCGGGGCTTGGCAATCCGAAGTTAGCGCCATTACTTGCCCCGCAGCCGCTCGATCAGGAACCAACGCCCGGCCGAGCGCACGCGGACCTCTTCCTTGTAGGGGCCGAACACGGCGCTCACGTTCGCCGGATCGCCGCGCAGGAGGAAATACCGGAAATGCTTGCCGTGCCGCGGGTAGGAGAACTTGCGGGCGTCCCACTCCTCCCACTCGGCGAGCAGCCCATCCTCCCAGTTCTGCCCCGAGCGGTAGCGGACCGGGGAGTTGAAGAACTGGACGAAGGAGAAGTGGATCCTCCCCCCCTTCGCCACCTGGTAGTAGGCGGGGAAATGGACCAGCATCGGAGGCGAGTATTCGGCAGTGCGGTTGAAGAAGATCAATCCGGCCAGGGGCTGGCCCGGCTCCACGGACTCCAGGACCTCCTCCAGGCCGGCTGTCTCGGCGCCGAACCTCAGAAAGCTCGTGGAGGTCTGGCCGGCCGCCAGGATCAGGAGCCCGGCCAGCAGGAGCGCCGACACGCGCCGGCGCACGGGGGATTGAGGGACGGGGAGCGCCGGCACCGCCAGCATGAACGCCAGAGGGAGGATCCGCTCCGCCACGAGGTAGCCGCGGGCGAACTCCGGCAGGATGAAGTAGAGCGTGGCCAGCCCCAGCGCCGGGACCAGGAAGCGCGATCGGTAGAGGTAATCCTGGACAGCCGGCCGGGTCAGGGGCGGCATGAGCAGGGCGAGGGCCGCCAGCAACAGCACGAACAGCAGAAGGTACTGTCCGCCGTCTGTGTGCCCGCCAAACCAATGGTCGGGGATGCTCAAGACCTTCTGCATCCAGGACCCGTAGTACGCCTCCCTCGATTGCAGACGGTCCTGGTAGTCCGTCATCACCTCGGTGGCGTGGAGATGCAACCAGGCGAGGACTCCGATTCCCAGAGCCAGGCCCGGTACGAGCGTCGAGAGCCAGAGGCCCAGGCGCTTCCAACCCAGTCTCCGGGCCGGTCTCCGGGCCAGCGCGAGCCAGCCGACCAGGCCAGCGAAGACGAGAAGGAACTGCAGGTGGATCGTGTAGAAGAGCAGGGCGCAGCCGGCCAGAGGGAGCCACTCGCGCCATCCGAAGCGGGGGCGGTCGAACAGCTTGTCGGCCAGCGCTCCCCCGGCCAGCACCAGAGGATAGGCCAGGAGGTTGTCGGCGAAGCCCCAGTAGAAGGCATGGTTGTAGGTCACGGCCAGGGCGAAGAGCGCATACCAGTCCGGCCGTCCGGTGCGGCGGCAGAGGGCCACGGCGGCCGGCACCACGAGGGCCAGCGAGAGGGCGAGCACCACCTTGCCCGCCTGCTCGATGGGCATCAGCCAGGCCAGGCCGGCGACGACCATCTCGAACAGCCCTTGCGGCCGGAGCAGCGCGGGCTCGTAGGCCTGCTGGAGCATCCGGGCCGGGTCGTCGTAGTAGCGCAGGATCGAGGCCACCGCGAGCTGCTGCGGATAGTCGACCATCGGCAGGTATCGGGTCAGCCAGAGCGGCAGCACCCAAGCCAGACTGGCGAGCCAGAGGACCGCGCGGTGTGAGAGCGGTTGAGACAAGTGGGGATGATGGAGCGGGAGACGGGATTCGAACCCGCGACCAACAGCTTGGAAGGCTGTGACTCTACCCCTGAGTTACTCCCGCTGGGAGCAGATATGGTGGAGGCGGATGGATTCGAACCACCGTAGGGCGAAGCCCAGCAGATTTACAGTCTGCCCCCTTTGGCCACTCGGGTACGCCTCCAAAGAACTCTCGTCCTTCTTACTTCCTGCGCGCCGGGTTTTGGAGCCGGCACCCGGAATCGAACCGGGGACCTACTGTTTACAAGACAGTAGCTCTACCGCTGAGCTATGCCGGCGGTGCCCCTGTAAACTTTTCCGGGCGGGCCCCCATTCCAGGAGCCGGGAGAGTTTAGCTTCTGGCCGAGCTTCTGGCAAGCGGGATATTCTCGCCGGGCCTTGCCGCCCTTGCCGCCAACATCGCGATCGTCACTCCATCGTTCCCTGCCCGTCCTGGCGGGCGTGGCCCTCCTGGGACTGCTGCTCTTCCTGGCGGATCCCGGGCGCCTGCTCGATACCCTGAAGCGCGGCGATCCGGCCTTCGCCGCCGCGGCCGCGCTGCCGTTCGTCGCCATGACCCTACTGGAGGCGCTGCGGCTCTCTCTGGTCTTCGAGCCCTACGGCCTGGGTTGGCGGACCGGCCTGCGCGTGACCCTGACGAGCGCCTTCTTCGGCAGCTTCACGCCGGGAACCCTGGGGGGAGAGGCCTACAAGGTGTATTTCGTGCAGCGCCGGGTGCCCGGGCTGGCCCGGCCGATCGCGCTCATGGTCCTCCTCCGGCTGGCGGGGATCGCCGCCACGTTCTCGCTCGCGGCGGCCTACTTCGCCGTGTATCCCGACCGCATCCTCGGCGTGTGGGAGCAGATTTACTGGAGCCGGCCTGCCCGGAGCGCGGTGGCCGTGGGAGCGCTGCTGCTCGCGGCCGTTCTGGCCTTCGTCCTCGCCAGCCGCCGGGGCCGGGCTCTCCTCCACCGGATGCGGACCTCCCTGCTGGATGCCGGACGGGGCTTCCGCGAGATCCGTCCCTCCCGGCTGGCGGCGCTCCTCCTGGTCAGCCTGCTGACCGCAACGGGGCGGATCGTCTACCTCTATCTCCTTGCGCGCACCTTCGCGCCCGGCGTGTTCCTCCCGGACCTGGCGCCGGTAGCGGCGGCGGCGACTCTGGCCGGAGTGGTCCCGGTGACGATCGGCGGCCTCGGCACACAGGAGGGGGTGCTCGCGGCCGGGCTCGTCCTCATCGGCGTCCCCTATCCCGAGGCCATCGCGGCTTCCCTCCTCAACCGGGGCTTCCTCTGGGCCGCGGCGGCAGCCGGCTGGGCTACGTTGGCCGCCTCGCGGACCGAGTGATATGGTGCGCGGGATAGCTGATGGATGCTCAAGCCCTGCAAGCGGGGCAGAGGCGCTACGACCCCGGGCTCCTGGCCCTGGCGGCGCTGCCTCTCCTCCTACTCGCCCTCGACTCCGACTGGATTTTCAGCGGCCCTCACCGCGATACCTGGATCTACTACGGCTACTTCGAGAACGGCGTCTCCTATCTGCGGGAGTTCCCGGAGCTGTACTACGGGTCGCGGCCCGCCGCGATCCTGCCGGGCTGGCTCCTCCACCATCTCCTGCCCTCGGTGCCGGCCAACGTCCTGCTCCATCTGGCGGTGTACTGGAGCGCCATCCTCTCCTTCTACCTCGTCGCCAGAGACCTCTTCGGGGCTCGCGTTGCGCTGCTGGCCGGGCTGGCGCTGGGCTGCCATCCCTACTTCCTGCAGGCCGCCGGCTGGAACTACGTGGACGGCTTTGGCATCGCCTACTTCCTGATGACGCTGCTCCTCCTGACCCGGGCTACGGCGTCTCCGGTATCGCCGGCGTGGCGCCTTCACCTCCTGGGAGCGGGAGCGATGGCCACGGCCCTCCTGTCGACCAACGTCTTCTACGGCATCTACCTGCCGCTGCTGGGGGGGTACTTCCTGATCCTCAACCGCCGGCGGGGACGCATCCCTTTCCTCTCGGCCCTCTCCTGGACGGGGGCCGGGGCCGCGGCCATGCTCACCCTGTTCGGCGCCATCCTCATGGCGGTGGGCGGCAGCTTCTTCTATCTGACCTCTTCGCTGGCATTCCTGGCGGGAACCGCCGGGGAAGCGAACCCGTTCCGCCTCCCCACGTACCGGTGGCTCACGCACGCGGTCTGGCTCGTCTTTCCGTCAGCCGCCCTGTTCGGCGGCGCCCTTCTCTTCCTGCTCGGGCCCTTGTGGAGGGACGGCGTCCGGCTCTGGTGCCAGGTCCAGCTCGGCATCCTGGCTCTCGTGGTCGCCTACTTCCAGGTCTACGGCGACACTGCCGTGGCACAGCACTTCTACTACGCGAGCCTCCTGCTGCCCGTGGCCTTCCTGGCTTTCGCCGGGCAGCTTGCGCCGCTGGTGGAGGAGCTTCCGGTCCGGCGGTTCAGCGCCCTGGCCGCGGCGGTGGCGGTCGTCCAGATCCTCCCGCTGCTCCTGCCGAGGATCAGGTCCCTCTCCTACGAGGATCCGCCCTTTGGCGCGCCGTCGCTCCTCGCCGGCCTTGCCGCGCTGGCGTCCGTGGCGCTGGCAAGATGGCGGACGGGCCGAGCCCTCGCCGTCGTCGCGGTCTTCTTCTGCCTGGCGGTTTCCCAACTGCTCGTCCGGCAGGGAGGGGGCATCTTCTGGCAGTTCGAGAACTATGGCGGGGATGGCCGCGGCCTCTACTCCCAGATGGACCACGCGGTGCGCGCCATCGACGCCTTCGATCCCTCGCGGGAGCTGCGCCTCTGGTACGACGACGGGGCGGAAGACGGGATCGTCTACGATGCCCTGGCCTCGGCCTTCCTGCTCTGCCCCCGCATGATCAACCTCGATTTTCCAGACCTGCCCGGCCCGCGGATGTGCGACGGCGTCGATCTGAAGCCCGGCGTGCAGATCGCCGTCCTCTCCGCTGATCCGTCGGCGTTCGAGAAGGCCGACAAGGCGCTCCGGGCGATCGGGCTCTCCGCCCGCCGTCTCAGGCGCGAGGAGATCCCCGGCCCTTCGCACGGTTTTGCGATCACCTACCTCCGCAGCGAGGCGGCAGCGCCGTGACCCTGACCCCGATCCCATTCAACCGGCCGGAGCTCGCCGGCCGCGAGCTCGACTACGTGCGCGATGCCGTCGCCCGGGGGCATATCTCGGGAGATGGCTTCTACACCCGCGAATGCCAGAACCTCCTCTCCGGAATCCTGGGCGGGGCGCGCGTGCTGCTGACGACCTCCTGCACGCATGCCCTGGAGATGGCGGCGCTGCTGCTCGATATCCAGCCCGGGGACGAGTTCATCGTCCCGTCGTTCACGTTCGTCTCCACGGCCAACGCCTTCGTCCTGCGGGGCGCGCAACCGGTCTTCGCCGACATCCGCCCCGACACGCTCAATTTGGACGAAGAGCGGCTCCCCGCCCTGATCACACCGCGGACACGGGCGATCCTGCCGGTCCACTATGCCGGCGTGGGCTGCGAGATGGATCGAATTCTGGAGACGGGCATCCCCGTGGTCGAGGACAATGCCCACGGCCTCTTCGCCTCCTGGCGCGGGCGCCCCCTGGGGACATTCGGAAGAATGAGCACGCTCAGCTTCCACGAGACCAAGAATGTCTTCTGCGGCGAAGCGGGCGCTCTGGTGATCAATGATCCCGGCCTCGCGGCGCGGGCAGAGATCCTGCGCGAGAAGGGCACCGACCGGAGCCGCTTCTTCCGCGGCGAGATCGACCGCTACACCTGGGTCGACGTGGGATCGAGCTATGTCCCCTCGGACCTCCTCGCCGCCTTCCTGCTGGCGCAGCTCGAAGCGAGGGAGGCGATCCAGGCGCAGCGTTGCCGGATCTGGGAGCGTTACCGGGACGAGCTCGCCGGCTGGGCCGCAGCCCGCGGCGCCCTCCTCCCGACCGTGCCAGCCCACTGCCGGCAGCCCTGGCACCTCTTCCATCTCCTGCTTACGTCGCTGGAAGAGCGCCAGGCCCTGATCGCCAACCTCAAGGGGAAAGGCGTCCAGGCCGTCTTCCACTACCTCCCGCTCCATCTCTCGGAGATGGGCCGGAAGCTCGGAGGACGGCTTGGCGATTGTCCCGTGACGGAGAGCGTCAGCGACCGCCTCCTGCGCCTGCCCTGCTTCCCGGGTTTGACCGAGCCAGAGCAGGCGCGGGTGATCGAGGCGATGCTCGCCTTCTGAAGCTACTCGACGACGATCGTCGGCGCGGGCAGCGGGTCCGAAAAGTTATTGCCTGCGATGCGGTTGTTTCCGGCCGTATCGATCGTGCCGTTGACGATGTCGACGCCCGTGTCGTTGTTGAAGATGTCGTTGTCGGAGAGCCGGGTGAACGAGCCAGCGACGGAGGCATTGATACCGGTAAAGTTGAACGACACCTGGCAGGTGGTCAGCGCGATGCGGGTGCTTGCGGAATTGGCGAGGGCCCCGTTCGTGCCATTGCCGGAGATCACCGAGTTGCTCGCGTTGATCCGGCTGTTGGTGCTCCCCTCGATCCCGTTGGTGGTATTACCCACGATACTCGTATTCTCAAGCGTGACGCGAGCCAGGCCGCCGGTGGCGCTGGCGAAAACGCCGACGCCGCACTTGGTGATGTGGGAGTTCTTGACGAACACATCGCCGCCGGTGACGCCCAGAGCCACGGAGATACCGCGGGTAGTGAAGCCGCTGATGGTGACGTTGTCGAGGACCAGGCTCTTGCCCACGAGGAAGCGCACGCCGCTGAGGCCGTTTCCGGCGCCGTTGATCGAAAGGTTGCGCAGGACGACACGGTCGGTGGTGGCGGCGTTGACGGTGACGCCGTTGGTAAGGGAAGCCAGGATGCCCGCGAGCGTGCCGTCACCGTTGATGGTGATGGACTTGGTGATGGTGACCGCGCCGAAGCCGCCCGGATCGAGGGCGGAGATCTCACCACCGGCCGCGGTCTTCGAGATCGCTCCCGCAAAGGTCTTGCAGGGGGCGGTGCGGCTGCACGGGTTGACATCGTCACCGACGCCGGAGACCCAGGTGCGGGTGGCCTGGGCATTGGCGGCCGGGGCCGCGAGGACGAGGACGGCGAGCACAAAGGCGACGCTGAGCAGCTTCATGAAAGATTCTCCTATGAGAAGAGGGCCCGCCCGGCCTTACGTGCCCGGGCAGGCATTAGGTACGGATTGGAGCAACTGCTTACTCGATCGTGATCGTCGGCGCGGGCAGCGGGTCCGAGAAGTTATTGCCGGCGATGCGGTTGTTTCCGGCCGTCTCGATCGCGCCGCCGACGATGTCGACGCCCGTGTCGTTGTTGAAGATGTCGTTGTCGGAGAGCCGGGTGATCGAGCCAGCGACGGAGGCATTGATACCGGTAACGCTGAACGACACCTGGCAGGTGGTCAGGGCGATGCGGGTGCTTGCGGAATTGGCAAGGACACCGTTCGTGCCATTGCCGGAGATGACCGAATTGCTGGCGTTGATCCGGCTGTTGGCCCCCCCCTCGATCCCGTTGGTGGTATTACCCACGATACTCGTATTCTCAAGCGTGACACGAGCCAGACCGACAGTGGTGCTGGCGAAGACGCCGACGCCGCTCTTGGTGATGTGGGAGTTCTTGACGAACACGTCGCCGGCGGCGCCCAGAGCCACGGAGATACCGCGGGTGGTGAAGCCGCTGATGGTGACGTTGTCGAGGACCACGCTCTTGCCGGCGAGGAAGCGCACGCCGCTGATGCCGTTGCCGGCTCCGTTGATCGAAAGGTTGCGCAGGACGACTCTGTCGGCGGCGCCAGCGTTGATGGTGATGCCGTTAACGAGAGAAGCCAGGACGCCCGCGAGCGTGCCGTCGCCGTTGATGGTGATCGACTTGGTGATGGTGACCGCGCCGAAGCCGCCCGGATCGAGGGCGGAGATCTCACCGCCGGCCGAGGTCTTCGAGAGGGCTCCCGCAAAGGTCTTGCAGGGGGCGGTGCGGCTGCACGGGTTGGCATCGTTGCCGACGCCGGATACCCAGGTGCGAGTCTGCGCGTTGGCGGCTGACGCAATCAGGATGAGGGCGGCAAGCACAAAAGCGACGTTGGACAGTTTCATGGGTAGTTTCCTCCTCTAGGTCAAGTGGAGCATAATTTGTAGACCGGCAAGATAGGCGTCCGAGGGATCGCCATCGTTACAAACTTGAGGAAACCGTCTCTAAGTCTAGCACGGCATGGCCATCAGGTCTTTCGTGAGCGCAGCATGAAGTGGCTGTAGGGGACGGTCAGCAGATCCGTGACCAGCCTCTCCTCGATCTCGGAGAAGCTCGCCGCCAGGAGAGCCCGGTAGCCCTCGGGCGTCCGCACACGGCGGCCCCGGTCGCGCGAAATGAGGAAACGGGCGATCCGGGACTGGCCGGAGTGGAAGACCGGATCCGAGGTGACGAGGCAGCCTCCCTCCCGCAGATGGCTGTGGGCGTCGCGGATCAGTCGGCCGGCATCGGAGTCGCTCAAATGATGCAGGACTCCCTTGGCCACCACGAGGTCGAAGCCCTCCGTGAAGGGCGGCTGTTCTCCGACTTTGGCCTGGAAGAACCGGCCCCGGCTCCCATAGCGCCGCTCGGCCTCGGCGATGTAGCGCGGGTTCAAGTCATAGCCGGCGTAATCCACGTCCGGGGGCAGGTCGTCGAGCAGCGAGCCCGTGCCGCAGCCGATGTCGAGGATCCTCGCTCCAGGAGACGGGCGCAGGAACTCCCCGACGAAACGCCGGCGGGCGGCCCGCGCCCCGAGTACCCGCTGAAATCTTTCGTACACCCCCGCCCGCTCCATGAGCCGGTAGAGCCCCCTCGAGGCCTGATCCATCAGCGGGGCTCCTTGGCCTCGGGGCCCCCCAACCGGCGGCGGACGAGGTAGGTTGGCCGGTTCTCGCTGCTCTCGATGATGCGCAAGAGGTACTCGCCCACCACGCCCAGGCTGACGAGGAGCAGGCCGCCGATCAGCAGCAAGGTTGCGAACAGCGAGGTCCAGCCCTGGACGTTCACGCTGTGGACGACCTTCCTGTAGATCACCACCCCCGCGAGAAGGAAGCTGAGCCCGGCGAAGGAGATCCCCACGGCGCCCACCAAGCGCAGCAGAAACGAGGAGTTGTTGAAGAGGAGGTTGCTGAACACGCGAAACAGCTTGCGCAGGGTGTAGCCGCTCCGGCCTTCCCGCCGGGCGACATGGCTCACCGGCACGCCGATCACGTCCTTGCTCACATGGAACATCAGGGCCGGGAGGAAGGGGTGCGGCGTCCGGATCGAGAGGACGCCGTCCACCACCGTGCGGCCGAGGAGGCGGAACGAGCTGAGCTGGATGCCGCGCGGCTTGCCGATGAGGATCCGGTCGAAGTAGCCCTTGATCCGGCTGGTCAGGCGCTTGAAGGGGCTGTGCTGCTTGCGTTCGAACTGGCCGATGACGATGTCGCGGTCGGCGT
This sequence comes from uncultured Holophagales bacterium, assembly GCA_963741305.1. GTDB lineage: Bacteria > Acidobacteriota > Thermoanaerobaculia > Multivoradales > UBA5704 > DATMER01. The sequence continues at coordinate 4,540,103 of CAVUHL010000003.1, forward strand.
GCGCCAGCAGCTTGGGGATGTCGCGCGGATCGTGCTGCAGGTCGTCATCCAGGGTGACGACCACCTCGCCATGGGCCTCGCGCAAACCGCAGAGGGTCGCCGCCTGCTGTCCGAAGTTGCGCGTCAACTGGACCGCCATCACCCGTTCCCGCTCCCCTGCCAACCGCACGAGAGTCGGCCAGATCCGGGGATCGGGCGAGCGGTCGTCGACGAAGATGATCTCGTAGTCGTCCTCGGGACGGGCCCGGAACACAGCCTCTATGCTGTCTGCGAGCTCCTCAAGGACCGGGCTGTCATAGACGGGGATTACGATCGAGACGCGCATGCCCCCGCCGTGCTGTGCAGATAGCTCCGGGCCCCCAGCGGCCCTTCATTGAGCAGCAGGTCCAGGATGCTCACCTCGTGGACGAACGGGGGGGTGAAGAGCTGCCGGTGCTCCGGGTAGCCGGAGTAGTCCATCCAGCGCACGGCGATGCCCTTGCCGGCGAACCGGTCCTCCTCCAGGTACTCCCGGGCCGCCGGTCCCGAGAGGTACTCTCCGGCTCCGGCCTGCTGGCAGAGGCCGACCAGTCGATCGACTCGGTCGCCGCTCAGTTGGTAGTCCATGGAGCGTGTGATGCGGGTATCGATCCCTAGAAGCTCGCAGATTGCCCGCAGGAACATTTCGTTGACACGGCTCAGGAGCGGCTCGATGGAGGCGCTCTCGTACAGAGCGGCGAGGACCGGCGCTAGCTCCGGAAAACAGGGCGCACGAGCGTAGTGGGCCTGGATGGATTTCCAGTGCTTGGCCGCCCAGCGCGGATCCCCGATCTCCACCTCCCGGATCGGCTGTCCAAAGCGGCCCGTCTGGCGCACCGGGATCGTCATCCAGGCTGTTCCGGCCTGTGTTTTGATGCGGTTGCGGTTTCGCCAATCGTTCTTGCTGTACTGGACGTCGTCGTAGAGGATGAACTCGTCCACGGAGCCGATGATGTCAAAGTACCCCTTCCAGGGGACGTAGGACGACTGGAGGATGGCGACGCGTTTCATCCGGATGGTTCACGGATTCTAGCGCAAATCTGCTACCGTCCTGGCGCGCCCCATGGATGGCTTCCCCCTCTTCCTCACTGGCATGCAGCGCTCGGGGACGACGCTGCTCGAAAAACTGCTCGGCCTCCTCTCCCAGCCGTTCCCTCTGCTCTTCGTCGAGGCGAAGAGGGATTTTCTGCGCGGGCTCGGGCGGAGCGGCGTCCGTTATCCCCTGGGGCACCTCTTTCTGGAGGACGGCTACCGGCCGGAGGACTTCCACCGGCATCTGGAAGAGCTGCGGTTCGACGGCGCCCGCCTGCAACGGATCTTCGAGGAGATGCAGGGCTTCTCCGGTCAGTACACGCGCGTCGACCCGGCTGCGATCCCGCGGCTTCCTCCCCGCGGCTTCGCCGAGCTCCTCACCAGCCTCTACCGCGCTCTCTCCACGGCAGGCAGCAAGGAGACGATCTGCGAGGAGTTCCTGCCCTATTTCCTCGATCAGGGCTGGCGGTGCGCGCTCATCCTCCGCGATCCTCGGGATGTAGTGGCCTCGCTCAACCATGGGCGGGGTCCCGAGTACGGGGGCCGCCTCAAGCCGACGGTCTTCAACGTCCGCAACTGGCGAAAGAGCGTCGCCTATGCCCTCCATCTTGAGGGTACCCCGGGGTTCCTCTGGCTGAGGTACGAGGATCTCGTCGCCGATCCCGGGGCAGTCCTGCAGGCTTTCGGGCTCGGCAATTTCGAGACCGGCGAGATCCGGGGTTGGACCGGCAACTCCTCGCATGGCGAGCGCTTGGGGGTGAGCGCCGCGTCCGTCGGCGCCTACCGGAAGGTTCTCTCCCCTGAGGTCATCCGCTTCATCGAGGCCGCCTGCCTGCCGGAGATGCGGCTCCTCGGCTATCCGGTGAGCCTGGATGTGGAAGAGGCACCCGGCGTCCTCCGCGATTTCAAGGAGCCTTACGAGATCACGCGCGAAGGCATGGAGAGCGATATCACCAGCGAGGATGAGGTGCGGCGCCTGGAGCTTCTCGGCGAGGATGATCCCGATACCGCGACGCGCCCCTGGTTCCTGTTCGAGCGCGCTCACGCCCGCCTGCGGAAGGCCTTGCCATGACCGTCTTCGCACCCCGGGCCTGCGCCATCCTCCACGGTCTCCTGCGCGAGGAGGAGCGGCCGTTCCTGATCCCGGCCAACATCTGTTCCGTCGTTCCGGACACTTTCCGGGAGGCGGGGCACGCCTTCGAGCTGGTCGACATCGAGGAGACCACGCTGGAGATCGACCCGGAGGCCTGCCTCGACCGCGTCCGGCGGGAGCCGGTCGGCGGGCTCCTGTTCGTCCGGCCTTACGGTCGGGATCGGAACGTGGACGCCTTCTTCCGCGCGTTCAAGGAACTGCAGCCGGACATGCTCCTGATCGACGACAAGTGCCTCTGCCCCCCGGATTGCGAGGGCCTCGGGATCTCGCCGTGGGCAGATGCGACCCTGTTCAGCACGGGATACGCCAAGCACGTGGATCTGGGGTACGGCGGGTTCGCTCACCTTGGGGAACGCCGGCTCTACCTCCCGGTTCCGGAAGTCGCCTGGGAGGAGCACCACCGCCGGATCGAGGAGGAGCTGCTCCGGGCCGACGAGCACAAGGCGCGGCTCAACGCGATCTACTCCGCCGTGCTGCCGAGGGAGATCCAGCTAGATCCCGGGTTCCAGTCCTGGCGCTTCAACGTGCGGGTACCGGAGCCGGACCGGCTCGTGGAGAGCCTGTTCGCGGCGGGGCTGTTCGCCAGCCGGCACTACGCTCCACTCGGGGAATCTTTCGGGGTCGCCGAGCGGCTGCACGGCGAGGTGGTGAACCTGTTCAACGACCGGTATTTCGACGAGGATCGGGCAGAGCGCGCCGCGCGGCTCGTGCTCCGGCATCTGGCGGGTTGAACGTGGAGACCCGGCGTGCACCGGGTCTCCCGCTCAGGGTACGTTACTGCTTCTGCTGCAGGAGCTGCTTGATTTCGGCCATCTGCTTCTGCAGCTCGACGATCTGCGCGTCCTTCTCCTGCACCAACTGATAGAGGCCCTGGACCGCGGCCATGGTCACGCCCGTGACGTCCATCGGGAAGATGTACTTCCCTTCCGTTCCCAGGCCGAAGGTGCTGCGGAAGTCCTCGACCATCGGACCTACGTGGCGCAGCTTCTGGCCGTCGGCCTTGTAGCTCCACTCCTGGATCGGGAGCTGGGCGAACTTGGCCAGCATCGTGCTTGGATCGACCGCCTGGAAGCCTTCCTTCAGCTCGCGCGAGGACGGGTTGCTGAACGTGCCGGTCACCGTCAAGTTGCCGGGGATGGTCACGGCGCCCGTGCTGCCGTTGATCGACATGCGGTTGGCGTTGTTGGTGCCAAAGATGATGTCGTCGGCTTCGAGCGTCCCGATCAGGAGCCCGTTGCCGCCGGTGTGGAGGAGCTCACCACGGCTGCCGAGCGCCACGCCGAACCTGAGGGCCGTCCTGCCGCTGCCGTGAGAGATGAAGTTCGTCTGGACGCCGGCGTTGTTCCTGGCGCGGAAGACCGCCGCGGCGGTGGTGCCCGTGCTCGTATTTTCGACCTGGGCGATCGTATTCACGTCGGCGCTCTCCAGGACGTGCAGCTTCTCGTCCGGGCCGCCCGTGCCGATACCCACGTCGCCGTCCGAGCTGATGTCGATCGAGCTCGTCGGCGCGCCGGGCCGGATGCGGAAGGACAGGAGCGAGCCGCCGGTCACGTCGCGGACGAAGAAGTTGGCCTCGTTGGCCCCGATGTCCCAGGTCTGGGCGGTGAAGCCGCCGGAGTTGTTCTGCTCAAGACGGATCGCCGGGGTGTTGCTGGTGTTGATGTGGATGTCGAGGACCGGCGTGGCGGTCTTGAGACCGAGGCGGCCGGTGCTGTCGACGAAGATGGAGTTTGTCGAGGCCCCCGCCGTGATGGTGAAGGGAACCTTGCTGCCGGTGATGTCCTCGATGGAGAACTTGTTGGCGCCGCCGCTCCCCGAGTCGTTCGCGGTGAGCTGCCAGTCGTTGGTGGGGAAGGTCCCCGCGCTGGTGTCCTCGAACTTGATCCGGGTGCTGTTCTCCTTGAGCCGGATCGTGTCGAAGCCGAAGCTCTCGTTGTTGACGCAATCGAAGCCGACGCAGATGCTCCCCTGGACGATCAGATCGTCGGGGATGACCTGGTCTGCGGCCGTGATCACGCCGATGGAGCCGGCGGACGTCGCCGACTTCTTGCCCTTCTCGGCTTGGGGCTCCTTGCCCTCGGGCATCACGATGCTCCCGGCCTGGACCATGAATCCGCCGGAGACCACGGGGCTCTCGGGCAGTTGGGCCCGCAGCCGCGCCATGGCGGCCTCGTCACCGCTCTTGCGCGCCTCGGCGAGGGCCTTGCGCACGGACGCGTCGATCCGCGCCTCGAAGCGCAGCTCGTAGGTGTACGCGCCTTCCTTGGCGCCCGCGGCCAGCTCGAAGACCGGCGTCTGCTTGGAGTCGAACTCCTGGCGGACCACCTCTCCATCCGGCATGGAGACGGTCAGGACCGCGCGCTCATAATCCACCTGCGCGTCCCACTGCACCCGCCCCGGATCGGCGCTCATCTTGGCCGCGCCAGCCCAGGCGGGCACCCCGATTGCCAGCACAGCGATTACCACCACAAATACATGCAGCCATTTCTTCATACGACTCCTCCTCTCGGTCGGACGTTTGCCACCTCGTTAGGCGTTGTGACACCGAGGTCCGTTACAACCAAACAAGACGCAAAAACTTCAATTCAGAGCAATTCTCTCGGCGAGATCTGTCCATGTTGCCACAGCGCTGCGCTGTGAGCAAGAGGGGCGTCAGCCGCGGGAGCGCTGCCGGACGGCTTCGTAGAGGATGGCGGCGGTGGCCGTGGAAATGTTGAGGGAGCCGACGCGTCCGCGCATGGGGAGTCCGATCATGCGGTCGCAGATCTGGCGGCTGCGGGCGCGGAGCCCCTTCTCTTCCCCGCCTAGGAGGATGAGCACCTTGCCGGTGAGGTCGATGTCCCAGGGAGGCTCGCCGTCGGCGTCGGTGCCATAGACCCAGTAGCCCTGCTCCTTGAGGCGCTCGACCTCGGCGGCGGTGTTGGTGATGCGCTCGATCTCGAGCCACTCGGTGGCGCCGGCGGAAGTCTTGGAGACGGTCGGGGTAACGGGCGCAGAGCCGCGGTCGCGGATGAGCACGCGGCCGACGCCGGCGCCCTCGCAGACCCGCAGCACGGCGCCAAGGTTGCGCGGGTCCTGCACATCTTCGAGAAGCACGACCAACTCGGGATCGGCTGCGGCCATCGCCAGCGGAGCCGCCGCGCTCTCCTTCACTTCCGCGGCCATGCCGTTGTGGGCAGGCCCGGCGCGCTCGGAGAGGATCTTTTCGGGGATGACTTCGAGAGGGACGTGATGACGCCGGCAGAGGTCTTCGACCTCGTCGCGGCGCTTCCCCGTCCGGCTGGCGCTTACAAAGACGCGGAGAAGCTCCTGCGGGCGATGCCGCAGGGCTTCTCGGACGGGATGGTAGCCGTAGAGGAACATGCCATCCTTCAAACCTCCATGATCTGCTGCTCTTTTTTCTGGAGGGACGTGTTGATCTCGCCGATGAACTGGTCGTGGAGCTTCTGGACCTCGTCGAGCCCGCGGCGCTCGTCGTCCTGGCTGATGGTCTTGTCCTTCTCCATCTTCTTGAGCTTGTCGTTGCCCTCGCGCCGGACTTGGCGGATGCCGTTGCGGGCGTGCTCGGCCATGTCGTGCGCCTTCTTCACGATCTCCTTGCGGCGGTCCTCGGTGAGCTGCGGCAGCGGGATGCGGATGATCCTGCCGTCCGACGACGGGTTGAGGCCCAGGTCGGACTTCATGATGGCCCGCTCGATGGCGGGGATCTGGCTCGGGTCGAAGGGCTGCGCCGTGATCATCGAGGCATCGGCCACGGAGAGCGTGGCGAGCTGGTTGATCGGCATCGGCGTGCCGTAGTACTCGACGGTGACGCCATCGAGGAGCGCCAGCGACGCCCGGCCCGTGCGCAGGTGCTTCAGCTCGTTGTGGAAGTGCTCGACCGCGTGCTTCATCCGCTGCTCGGTATCGCGAAAGATCTCTTTCATGGTTCCCTCCTGTCCGGCCAGATCTTACTACTCAGCCCCGCACGACCGAACCGATGCGCTCGCCGCAGACCACGCGGCGGATGTTGCCGGGGGTCATCATCTCGAAGATGCCGATGGGGAGCCTGTTGTCCCGGCAGAGGGCGATGGCGGCCGTATCCATCACTTCCAGGCCCTTCTCGATGACCTGCTGGTAGGTCACCTCGGGCAGGAGCGTTGCGTCAGGGTCCTTGTTCGGGTCGGCGGTGTAGAGGCCGTCGACCTTGGTCGCCTTGAGCAGGATCTCGGCGTGGATCTCGTTGGCGCGCAGGGCGGCGGCGCTGTCCGTGGTGAAGTACGGGTTGCCCGTGCCGGCCGCGAAGATGACGACGCGCTTCTTCTCCAGGTGGCGGATGGCGCGGCGGCGGATGAAGGGCTCCGCCACCGTGTTGATGTCGATCGCCGACTGGACGCGGGTGGGAACGCTCCGCTTCTCAAGGGCATCCTGGAGGGCGAGGGCGTTGATCACCGTGGCGAGCATGCCCATGTGGTCGCCGGTCACCCTGTCGATACCGCGGTGGCTGGCGGCCAGGCCGCGGATGATGTTACCGCCGCCGACGACGATGGCGATCTCCACACCCAGGGCGTGGACGTCGCGCACCTCGTCGGCGATGGCCGACACGACCTTTTCGTCGATGCCGAAGGGCTGCGAGCCCATCAGGGCCTCGCCGGACAGCTTGAGCAGGATCCGGCCAAAGACCGGACTGCCGGAGCTACCCGGTTCCGTCATCCCTTCCCCGCCTGCGCCAGAACCTCGGCGGCGAAATCGTCCTGGCGCTTCTCGATGCCCTCTCCCAGCTTGAAGCGGACGAAGCGGCGCACCTGGATGTTCTCGCCGATCTTGGCGATCTTCTCGGTGACGAGCTGGCCGACGGTCTTGTCCGGGTCCTTCACGAAGGGCTGCTCCAGCAGCACGAACTCCGCGAAGTACTTCTCGATCCTGCCGTCGACGATCTTGTCCACGATGTTGGCCGGCTTGCCGGAGGCCATGGCCTGCTCGCGGAGGATGCTGCGCTCGCGGTCGAGGTCCTCCTGAGTGACCTCCTCGCGGCGCACGGCGCGCGGATCGGCCGCGGCGATGTGCATGGCGATGTCGCGGACGAGCTCCTGGAAATCCTCGGTGCGGGCCACGAAGTCGGTCTCGCAGTTGACCTCGAGGAGCACGCCGATCTTGCCGCCGCCGTGGATGTAGGAGCCCACGGCCCCCTCGGCGGCGATGCGGCCGGCCTTCTTGGCGGCGGCGGCGAGGCCCTTCTTGCGCAGGTGGAGGGCGGCGGCCTCCAGATCCCCCTTCGTCTCGATGAGGGCCGACTTGCAGTCCATCATCCCGGCGCCGGTCTGTTCCCGGAGCTGCTTGACCATCTGTGCGGTGATATCCATCTTGAATCTCCTTGGGGCTGTATGTGTCACCCGGCGGACAAAAGAAAAGGCCAGTCGACGCGGGCTCGGCTGACCTTGTCTCCGCGCCGCCGGGTTGAGTTCGAGCGGCGCGCCTTGGAACCAGGATTTCCTAGTGGGCGGGAGCGCCAGCCATGTCCTTGTCGACGACGTGCATGGGCATGGCCATGTCCTTGCTCATCATGCCGCCTTCCGAAGCCTGGCCCGAGCCTTCGAGGTAGGCGTCGGCCACGCGCGAGGCAAAGAGGCGGATGGCGCGGATGGCGTCGTCGTTGCCGGGGATGATGTAGTCGATCAGCTCCGGGTCGCAGTTGGTGTCGACGATGGCGATGACCGGGATGCCCAGCTTGTTCGCCTCGGCGATCGCGATGGACTCCTTCTTGGGATCGACCACGAACAGGGCGTCCGGCAGCCCTTCCATGTCGCGGATGCCCTCGAGGTTCTTGATCATCCGGTCGCGCTCGCGGTCGAGGCGCAGCCGCTCCTTCTTGGTGAGCGGGCTGGCTTCGTCACCGAGCCGCCCCTCGATCTCCTTGAGGCGCTGGATGGAAGTGCGCAGCGTGACGAAGTTGGTCAGCGTGCCGCCGAGCCAACGATTGGTGATGTAGAACTCGCCGCAACGGCTCGCCTCCTCGGCGATCGCCTCCTGGGCCTGCCGCTTCGTGCCCACGAACAAGATCCGCTTGCCCTCGGCCGCCAGCTGCTGGACGAACTCCACGACCTGCTCGAAGAGCTTGACCGTCTTCTGCAGATCGATGATGTAGATCCCGTTGCGCTTGCCGAAGATGTATGGCTTCATCTTCGGATTCCAGCGCCGGGTCTGGTGCCCGAAGTGGACACCGGCCTCGAGCAACTCCTTCATGGTGACTTCGACCAAGCGAATTCTCCTTCCTTCTTCCTGCGGCCTTAGCGCTTGCTGAACTGGAACCGGGCGCGGGCGCCCTTCTGACCGTACTTCTTGCGCTCCTTCTTGCGCGGGTCGCGCGTAAGGAGGCCGGCGGTCTTGAGGCGGTCGCGCAGCTCGGCATTGAAATGGAGCAGGGCGCGCGAGATGCCATGGCGGATGGCGCCCGCCTGGCCCGCGCTGCCACCCCCGGCGACGGTGACGACGATGTCGAACCGCTCGGTCGTCTCGGTCAGCATCAGGGGCTGCTTGATGACCATCTTGAGGACTTCATTGGGGAAGTACGTGTCGATCGGCCGGCCGTTGACCTTGACGCTGCCGGCGCCGGGGCGCAGGTAGACGCGGGCCGAAGCCGTCTTGCGCCGCCCCGTTGCGTAATACTGGGTGTCATTTACCACTGGGTTCTCTCCTGGCTAACCTTGAGGCTATCGACCGAGGACTTCGGCCACATCGAGGACGGCGGGCTGCTGTGCCTTGTGCGGGTGGTCCGTTCCGGCGTAGACCTTCAGCTTGCGGATCTGCCTGCGGCCGAGGGGGCCCTTGGGGAGCATGCCCCAGACGGCCTCTTCGACCAGCTTGACGGGCCGGCGCTGCCGGCGCTTCGCCGCGGTCTCGCTCTTGAGCCCGCCGGGGTAGCCGGAGTGACGGTGGTACACCTTGTTCTCTTCCTTGCGTCCGGTGAGGACCACCTTCTCGGCGTTGAGGACGATCACGAAGTCCCCGGTGTCGATATGGGGCGCGAAGGTCGGCTTGTGCTTGCCGCGCAGCCGGGTGGCGATCACCGAGGCGAGCCGTCCGAGAGGGATCCCGTCGGCATCCACCACGAACCACAGGCGCTCGATCTCGGCGAGCTTCGGGCTGTATGTCTTCTTAATCAGCATCTCAGATCTCTCCGTCGGAACTCGCGGATAGCGTCGCTCGGCAAACGAAACCCGTCCTTGCGACGCAAAGGACCCCGAATGGTAGGCGGAGCAAACGGTCTTGTCAAGAGGCGGGCGCAGTACCCGATAGTACCTGGTACCAAAAACGTGGCACCAACGCGCCCCGCGCCGCGAGAGAACGGCATTGTACACGATCTGGCCCCAACACCGATACACTTCCCCTGTGACCGACGTCAGCACAGCCCCTCTCGACAAATCCGGCCGCGCCATCCAGGACATGTTTGCGGGCGTGGCCCCGCGCTACGACCTTCTGAACCACCTGCTGTCCGCGAGCCTGGACGTGGTGTGGCGGCGCAAGGCCGCGGCGGCCCTCGACCTTCCCAAGGAGGCCGAGGCGCTCGATCTTTGCTGCGGCACGGGCGACCAGTCGGTTGCGCTGCGCAAGCGGGGCGCGCGGGTTGCTTCGGCGGACTTCTGCATCCCCATGCTGGCTCTCGCCCGGCGCAAGTTCGAGCGCCTGGGTAGGCCCCGGCCAGCTGCCCTCGCCGCCGACGCCCTGGCCCTCCCCTTCCCGCGCCAGCGCTTCGACGGCGCCACCGTGTCGTTCGGGCTGCGCAACGTCTCCGACTTGGACGTGGCCCTGCGCCAGCTCGCGGGCGTGCTGCGGCCCGGCGGCCGGCTCGTGGTCCTGGAGTTCGCCGTCCCCGAGCTTCCCGTGCTGCGGGGGCTCTATCTCTTCTACTTCCGCCGCCTCCTCCCCTGGATCGGACGGCTGGTCTCGGCGCGCGGCTCGGCCTACACCTATCTGCCGAGCTCGGTCCTGGAGTTCCCACAGCGTCAGGGATTCCTCGACCGCATGACTGCCGCGGGCTTCACCGGACTCTCCTGGCGCGACCTGTCGGGCGGCATCGTCTGTCTATACAAGGGCAATATCCCATGACGGCGCAAATACCGACGAAGATCCTCGAAGGAAAGACCCTCGCCGCCGACCTCCGGGCCGGCGTGGCCGCCGGGGTGCACGAGATGGAGCTGGCCGGACTGCGGCCGCCCGGACTGGCCGCCGTCCTGGTCGGCGACAACCCGGCGTCCCAGGTCTATGTAGGGAGCAAGATCAAGGCGTGCGGCGAGTCGGGCATCGCCAGCCGCACGGTCCGCCTGCCCGCGGATACCAGCGAGGACAAGTTGACCGGGATCATCGAGGATCTGAACCGCGACGAGGCGGTCGATGGCATCCTGGTGCAGCTCCCCCTCCCCCGCCAGATCCACGAGCGCCGCGTCCTCGAGCATGTCTCGCCGGACAAGGACGTGGATGGCTTCCATTCCGTCAGCGTCGGCCGGCTCTGGCTGGACGAGCCCGGGTTCGCGCCCGCCACGCCCTCGGGCGTCATCGAGCTTCTGAAGCGCAACGGCTTCCCGCTTTCGGGCAAGCGGGCCGTGATCGTGGGCCGCAGCGCCATCGTGGGCAAGCCCATGGCCGCTCTCCTCCTGCGGGAGAATTGCACGGTGACCCTCTGCCACTCCCGCACCGCCGACCTTGCTGCCGTCTGCCGCGAGGCGGACGTCCTCGTCGCGGCCATCGGCCGGGCCGGGATGATCGGCCCCGAGCACGTCAAGGAAGGGGCGATCGTCGTGGACGTGGGGATCAACCGGGTGACCGACCCCGCCGAGCTCGAGCGGCTCTTCCCCGGGAATGAGGAGCGCCGGCGCCAGTTCGAGTCCAAGGGCTCGATCATCACCGGCGATGTGGACTTCCACCGGGTCGCTTCCAGGGCTGCCGCCATCACGCCCGTGCCAGGGGGCGTCGGGCTCCTGACCGTGGCGATGCTCCTGGTCAACACCCTTCAATCCGCCAGGATGCGCCAGGGGGTGCCGGTCTCATGAGCCGGGTCCTATGAGCCGGCTCTTCCGGGTCGGGCTCACCGGCGGCCTGGCCGGCGGCAAGTCGACCGTCGCCGGCTGGCTGCGGGATGCCGGCTTCACGGTGATCGACGCCGACCGCCTGGTGGCGGACCTCTACCGGCCCGGCGGCGAGGGTGTCGAGGCGGTGCGCAGCCTCCTGGGCTCCGAGATGATCGACGCCGAGGGCGGGGTCGACCGCGCCAAGGTCGCGGCGCGGGTCTTCGCGGACCACGAGGCGCGCCGCAACCTGGAGAAGGCCGTCCATCCCATGGTCCGCCGCCGCTTCGAAGAGATCGCGGAACGTTCGCAGGGGGTCGTGGTCCTGGAGGCCACCCTGCTCGTCGAGGCCGGCTACGGCCCGCTGTTCGACTTCATCGTCACCGTGGAGGCCGACGCCGAGGCGCGGCTGCGGCGCGCCATGGCCCGGGGCATGGACGAGGCCTCGGCCCGCGCCCGCCTGGTCGCCCAGGGCGATGGCGAGGAGCGGAAGAAGGGTGCCCACCGCGTGATCGACAACTGCCGCGACCTCCCCTCCCTGCGCCGCCAGGTCGACGAGCTCATCGAGGAGCTCTCCCGGATGGCCGCAAGAGGATGACGACCACCCCCTTTGTCCTCGTCACCGGCAACCGCGGCAAGATCGCGGAGGCACGCCTCGCCCTCGGCATGGAGATCGAAGCCGTGGAGGTGGATCTCCCCGAGATCCAGGCGCTCGATCTCCTGGAAGTGCTGCAGCAGAAGGCCGAAGTGGCCTGGGAGATCGTCCGGCGGCCGCTGGTGGTCGAGGAGGCCGGCCTGGATCTTCTCGCGCTAAACGGCTTCCCTGGCCCCCTGGTCAAGTGGATGCTGGAGGCCGTGGGCGCCGAGGGGATCGCGAAGACCGCCCAGGCCCTCGGCAATCCTGGCGCCGTCGCCCGCTGCGCCCTCCTCTATCGCGACTCGGAGCGCACCATCGTCGCCGAGGGGAGCACCTCCGGCACCCTCGTCCTCCCCGGCCGCGGCGAGCACGGCTTCGGATGGGACCCCGTCTTCCTCCCGGACGGCGAGCCGCGCACTTTTGCCGAGCTTGCGGGAAAAGAGAAGGACGCCGTCAGCCACCGCGGCAAGGCGTGGCGCAATCTCATGGAAAAAATCCGGTAGTTACGAGCTTCGGTCTGCAAGCTACGGGAAAACCCGCTCGCGCTCCGGAAAAACGGCTCGGGCGCGAGGTTCTGTCCTTTTTCCACAAGAAAAGCCGCTCGCGCAGAGCACGAGCGGCTCGGGCTGTAGCTTTGGCCGCTGTTTACGAGATGTCGTAGCCGGCCATCCCCCAGAGCAGGATGGCCTTCTGGACGTGCAGGCGGTTCTCCGCCTCGTCGTAGATCCGGCTCTGGGGACCGTCGGCGACCTCGGCGGAGACTTCTTCGCCGCGGTGGGCGGGCAGGCAGTGCAGGAAGACCGCCTCCGGCTTCGCGCCGGACATCAGCGCGCCATCCACCATGAAGCCATGGAACGCCTTGAGCCTCTCCTGCGCCTCGGCCTCCTGGCCCATCGACGCCCAGACGTCCGTGTAGACCGCCGAGGCCCCTTCGACCGCCTCGCGCGGATCGTTGGTGATGGTTATGGCCGTGCCCGCGGCCTGGTGGTCCTGCCGCGCCAGCTCCAGGTAGTGCGGCTTCACCTCATAGCCCTTGGGCGAGGCAATGGCCACATCCATCCCCACCTTGGCGGCTCCGAACATCAGCGAGTGGGCCATGTTGTTGCCGTCCCCGACGTACGCGAGCTTGCGGCCGCGGAGGGCATCCAAGCTGCCGAAGACCTCCAGCAGCGTGAAGTAATCCGTCAGCCCCTGGCACGGATGCAGATCGTCGGTGAGGCCGTTGACCACCGGCACCGTGCCGTAGCGCGCCAGGTCCACCACGGTCTGGTGGGCGAAGGTGCGGGCCATGATGCCGTCCACGTAGCGGGAGAGCACCTGGGCCGTATCCGAGATCGGCTCGCCGCGGCCGAGTTGGATGTCGCGGCTCGACAGGAAGAGGGCGTGGCCGCCCATCTGCACCATGCCGACCTCGAAGCTCACGCGGGTGCGGGTCGAGGACTTCTCGAAGATCATGCCCAGGCTCTTGCGCCTCATGGCGTCGGCATACTTCTCGGGATTGGCCTTGACGTCGGCGGCGAGCCGGTAGAGGCCGGCTACCTCCGCGGCGGAGAGGTCGTGGATCGAAATCAGATGACGGGTCATAGTCTCCTCGATTTATCAGATCAGAGAGGGTCACGTTCTAAAGGCATGGTCATGCAGCGCGGGCCGCCCCGGGCTCGCGACAGCTCGCTGCAATCGAGCGCAATGACGGCAGGGCCGCCGCCGATCAGGTCGTGCTTGCCGGCCGCCGCCTCGGCCTCGTCGAGCACGCGCCAGCCGCGCCGCGACAGCTCATCGACCGTCTTGCGGTTGCGCTTGTAGAGCAGGATCAGCCCCGGCGCGACGGCAAAGGCGTTGGCGCCGTCGGTCCACTGCTCGCGCTGCTGGTCGATGGCCTCGGTGCCGCCGCCGCAGGGCACCACGTCGAGCTCGATCCCAACGTCCTTGAGCACTCCGAGCAGCGAGTCCTTGACCGTGAAGGTGAGCTGCCGCGCCGTCAGGTCCACGTGGTAGACGTGCGCCGCTTCGGGCCCCCCGGGCTGGATCACCGGCAGGTAGGCCAGGCAGAGGCCGCGGTCGATGAAAGTGAAGACGGTGTCCAGGTGCATGTACGAGCGCTTGCGGGGCAGCTCGACCATGATCAGGTGGCGGAAGGAGGTCTCCTGCTTGCGCAGGTACTCGGCCAGGACTTCAATCCCCTTCCGGTTCGTGCGCTCGGTGAGCCCTACGAGCACGACCTCCGGGCTCGGCACCAGCACGTCGCCCCCTTCGAGGGAGGGGTACGCGAAGTGCGGATTGTGCTGCGGCGCGCCTGACGGTGGCACGTCGATCTCGAAGAGCGCGTCGAGCCCGGCGGCCTGCGGGTGGTTCTCGAAAATGGTCCGCGCCAGCAGCGGCTCGCGCTCGCGGGCACCCGTGGCCATGGAGGAGATCACCACCCGGTTGCCGATGACGGCCTGGGGATCGCGCTGGAAGAAGTAATTGGGCACGGGATAGAGGTCGAAGAAGCGCTGGCGGTCGGCGTCCAACACCTCGCTCGGGGTACGGATGCCCTCGACCAGGGTGGCGGCCAGCTCCCGGTCCGGCATCTCATAGAGCTGCCGGACCAGGCTGTAGGGGACTCCGTACTCGGCCTCCAGCTCGTCGAGCAGGCGCTTGCGGGCCTCTTCCTGGCCGACCACGTCCGCGAGCAGGTCCTGGGCGTCGAGGACTTCGACCCCGGCCTGCCGCAGCACCTGCTGGAAGCCGTCGTGCTCCAGGCGGGCGTCATCCCCGTCCAGGATGTCGTCGAACAGCAGGGTCTCCATCATGGCGGGGACCATCCAGTCGATCTCGCGCCCCGGCCGGTGGACCAGGACGCGCCGAAGGCGTCCGATTTCTGAGTCGACTCTAAGAGGCATGAGCTTGGATCTCCGGCGAAAGGAACGGCACCCTACAACTACTACAAGGCCGGGCGGCGGCGGATTGTACCAGAAGAGATAGAATCCGCCCGTCATGATGGAAGAGATACCGGACGAGAGACCGGAGACGCCTCAGAACCCGCTTTACGAGCGCTATGCCTCGCCGGAGATGGCGCGGATCTTCTCGGCGAGCCACCGCTTCGGCCGCTGGCGCGAGCTGTGGATCGGCCTCGCGGACATCCAGAGGGAGCTGGGCCTCCCGATCTCCGCCGAGCAGGTCGACGCCCTCAAACGGACGGCCGGGGACGTGGACCTGGCGCGCGTCGCGGAGCTGGAGCGCCGCACCCGGCACGACGTGGTCGCGCACTTGCGTCACTACGCGGAGCAGGCGGACGGGGTGCACCCCGGCGCCGGCGGCATCCTCCATTTGGGCGCGACCAGCGCCTTCATCACGGACAACACGGACGTCCTCCTCTTTCGGGAGGCGCTGCAGCTCCTGGAGGGGCGGCTGACCGCGGCGGGCCGCGAGCTGGCCGGTTTTGCCCGGCGCACCCGGGCGATCCCCTGCCTGGCCTATACCCACTTCCAGCCGGCGCAGCTCACCACGGTCGGCAAGCGCGCCTGCCTCTGGCTGCAGGACTTCCTGATGGATCTGGCCGAGGTGCGCCACCGGCTCTCGACGCTGCGCACCCGCGGGGCCAAGGGGACGACCGGCACGCAGGCGAGCTTCCTGACCCTCTTCCAGGGGGATCATGGGAAGGTACGCGAGCTGGACCGCCGGCTGGCCCGGCGCTTCGGCTTCTCGGAGAGCTTCCCCGTCACCGGCCAGACCTACTCGCGCAAGCAGGACAGCCAGATCCTACAGGCCCTGGCGGGGATGGCCGAGAGCTGCCACAAGTACGGCACGGACCTGCGGCTACTGCAGGGGGTCGGCGAGTTGTCCGAGCCGTTCGACGCCGAGCAGGTCGGCTCGTCGGCCATGGCCTACAAGCGCAACCCGATACGGGCCGAGCGCATGTGCGGCCTCGCCCGCCGGCTGATTACGGATTCGCTCAACGGCCCGCTCAACGCCTCGACCCAGTGGCTGGAGCGGAGCCTGGACGACTCGGCGAACCGCCGGCTCGTGCTGCCGGACTCCTTCCTCTGCGCCGACGCGATCCTGGGGCTCGCGGCCCACATCGCGGCCGGACTGACCGTGCGCGAGGAGATGGTGGAGGCGCGCGTGGCGCGCGAGCTACCCTTCATGGCCACCGAGACCCTGCTTATGGAGGCGTCGCTGCGCGGTGGCGACCGCCAGGAGCTTCATGAGAGGATCCGCCGCTACAGCCTGGACGCCCAGGAGAGCCTGGCGCGCGGCGGCGGCAACCCGCTGATCGAGAGGATCGTCGAGGATGCCGACTTCCGCCTGAGCCAGGCAGAGGTGGACCCCTGGCTCGATCCGGTAGGCTTCACCGGACGGTCGGCTGCCCAGGTGGACGAGTTCCTGGAGGAGGTCGCCGAGCCCGCGCTATCGGGCACCCAGGCGGCAGAGGTGTCCGCCCCCCGGATTTGAGGCGTTCGGATGCCCGACGACACCAGGGAACAGCTGAAAGCGACCGCTGAGGCCCACGGGGAGACCCGTTCCGCCCTCATGCAGCGCTACATCGAGGAGGGGCTTCGGATGGATCGCCACCCTGGCATCGTGTTCCGGCCTGGCCCGGCAGGACGCCGGCCTGGGTTGGCAGGAGGCCCCGACGTCTGGGAGGTGGCCAGAGCGGTGCAGAACGTGGAGACACGCGGCGACAGGGCCATCGAGGAAGCGGCGAGCTGGCTCGGCCTCTCGCCCGCCCAGGCTCGAATCGCCGTTGATTACTATGCGGACTATCCTGCAGAGATCGATGCCTGGCTGGCGAGGGTCGATGCACAGGCGATCGAGGCGGAAGAGCTGTTTCTGCGCAGGCCCTCTGAGCATTGCTGAGCAACTGCGGTAACGAGGGCACGACGGCGGAGCAGCAAGGTAATCTGGCTCCAGCGATCGAGGTGACCGCCCCGGCCGGCGGGGCGTAAACAAGGTGAGATTTGTCGATGTGCTAAGATGTCCGTCAGCGCAAGATGTTTCAGCGCTTTATCTGGACCTAGAGCTCTCACGAAGATGGCTCCTAAAACCACCTTACGGAGAACAGCAAGCCCATGCGCAATGGAAACAGCTTGGGCCGCTATTCAGCGGCCTCGCGCGTACTGCTAGCAACCCTCCCGCTCCTTCTCACAGTCGCCTGCTCCGCCAACCGGAAACCCGGCGCCGCACCGTCGTTCGGCCGGCCGATGCAGAGCGGCATGGCCTCCTGGTACGGCCCCGGCTTCCACGGCCGCCGCACTGCCAGCGGGGAGAAGTACAACATGTACGACCTCACCGCGGCCCATCCCACCCTCCCGTTCGGAACCCGGCTGACGGTGCGCAACGCCCGCACCGGGCAGACCGTGGTGGTGCGGGTCAACGACCGCGGCCCGTTCGCGAAGAAGCGCATCCTCGACCTCTCCTACACCGCCGCCCGCCAAGTGGGCGTCTTCGCTCCCGGCACCGCCTACGTCGAGATCTATCCGGCGGGCCGGGCCGCGGTCCCCCAACCCGTGCTGGTGGCCAACGCGATGGAGGCCCCGGCGATGCCGTCGCGCTACACCGTGCAGGTGGGCGCCTTCGGCGATACCGGGCGGGCCGTGGAGCTGCACCGGGAGATCGCGCGCATCTATCCCGAGGTGTTCGTCCACTCGGACGGGACCTGGAACCGGGTGCAGGTGGGGATCTTCACCGACCGCGATCAGGCGGAATCGCTCCGGCGCGAGCTTGCCGTGCTCGGCATGAATTCGGTGGTCGTCGCTACGCGCTGAGGGAATTACTGCCCCGTAATTCCGGTTACAACTCCTTGAGTCTACTGGAGTAGGAGGATCGGAATGGCGCTGAGACGCACTCGCACTGTCAATGCTCCCATGCCGTCCCGCCGCCCCTGGTCCCTGGGAGCCGCAACCCTGGCCATGGTCGTCTACGGAGGCGTGGCTATCCAGGACGCCGGCCGTCCAACCCCTCCACCTGAGCCGGTGATGGCGACGGAAGCCCAGCCGGCGACCGGTCCCGCCCATCGTGGGAGAGCCTCCTGGTACGGTTCGGACTTCCAGGGCTCCCCCACCGCCAGCGGCGAGCCGTTCAACATGAACGCCCTCACCGCCGCCCACCGCACCCTGCCCCTCGGCAGCTACGCCCGGGTGAAGAACCTCGACAACGGCCGTAGCGTCGTGGTCCGCATCAACGACCGCGGCCCCCACGCCCGCCGCCGTACCATCGACCTCTCCTACGCCGCTGCCCAGGAGATCGAGATGGTGAATGCCGGTACGGCGGCGGTCGAAGTGGCCCCACTGATCAACTAGAAGTTGAACGTCCTCACCAGGAACACGGCCAGGGTCGCACGGTCGACGATACCGGCCGGGCAATAGGTGCTGGTGCTGGTACAGCCAGCGGTGATTTCCCGCTTGGCCAGCTCTTCGATCCAGGCTGCCGCCCAATGAGTGCACGGGACGTCCGAGAAGCGCGGCGCGTTGCAATCGACCGCAGGCGGCACGTAATTGATGCCCTCCAGCGTCCGGAGCAGGAAGATGGCCGCCTGCGACCTGTCCACCAGACCGTCAGGGCAGTAGTTCCCGGAGCCGCAGCCGGTGGTCACGCCCTGGTCGGCCAGCTCCTCGATCCAGGCCGCTGCCCAATGGTTGCAGGGAACGTCCGCGAAGCGGAGGGGACTGCAGGTGGCCGGGGGCGGCTGGTAGCTGCTGCCGAACTTCGCCCGGAGGAGGAAGATGGCGATCGAGGCCCGTGAGACCTGCGCGTCGGGACAGTAGCGGAGAGGGTTGACCGCGCACCCGGCGGTCACGCCCTCGTGATAGATCGTCTCGATGAAGCTCCTTGCCCAGTGGTTCGCCGGGACGTCCGCGAAGACCGGGCAGCCGGAGCCGCTGTTGGCGATCCGCGGATCGGTGTTCGGATAGCCGAGGATCTCGGCGCCGTCGGCGAGGCCGTCGCAGTCGCTGTCCCCAAGGGCGGGATCAGTCCCGATCAGCCCCTCGAAGCCGTTGATCACCTGGTCGCCGTCGCCGTCGGCATTGGGATAGGCGTAGCCGATCCAGTCGTTGAGCCCTGGTGACGAGGCATAGCCGGCGGCCAGCATCGCTCCCAGCTCCGGCTCGGGGAAGAGGGCGAAGTCGTCGCGCGCCGCGTTGTACAGGCGGTAGAGGCGCACCGCGCCGGCCGGGATGCACTGCGGCTCCGGAGCACAGCGCTGGTAGATGTAGCCCTCGATGCCGTCGAGCTTGTAGCCCGCGTTCTTGAACGACGTGATGCCGGCCTGATCGGTGGTGAAGGCCGTGTCACGGTTGGCGGGATTGCTCGGCCCGCCCGGGAAGGTACCTTCGAAGGTCATGCGGTAGAGGGGCGCGAGAGGGCTGCCGTTCGGCGAACGGTCGGTGGTGAACACGTAGACCGAGGCGCGGGGCTCGGGCAGGCAGGGCGAGACGTTGCAGCCCGAGTCGGGGAAGTAGCTGTAGCCTGGCACGTCGGGCCAGGCGACGCTGTCCGGGTTGATCGGAGTGTAGCCGTCCGAGCTCCACTGAGCGGCCGCGCCCATCTGCGGGAAGGTGGTGTACAGATGGTCCTGCGCGGTGAAGCTGTAAAGGACGAACAGCGGCGTCAGGCGGTTGGCGAGGACCGTCCCATTGGCGCGGCCCAGGACCGCCTGCACGGAGGCTGAGGCAATGGGATAGCCGTAGCCGAGCTTCGAGTCCCAGTTGCCGGCGCGGCTGGCGTTGCCGGTCAGCGCGCTTTCGATCTGCGCCTTCGAGAGCAGGGGGTTGACCGAGCGCAGGATGCCGGCGACCGCGGCCACGTGCGGCGAGGCCATCGAGGTTCCCGTGCAGAGGTCGTATCCCACGCCCGCGTGGTTGACGCCGTTGACGGCGGTGTCGTGGCAGCCGAGCAGCTTGTTCCACTCCCGGTTCTCATAGAAGGTCGACAGCACCTGCCTGGCGGGGGCCACCAGGTCCTGCCGGGGGCCGTTCTGGGTCACGGTGTAGTTGGAGCCGCACTCGAAGGTCGCAAGCTCGTGGCTGCACGCGCTCGGACGGTTCGGATAGTCGCAGGGGCAGCCCCCGCTTTCGTCGGCGCGGTCCCAGACGGCCCCGGTGGACTCGATGCCGCCGATGGCGTGCACGCGGACTGTCAGGGTCTGCCTCGATCTCCTCCCGGATCCTCCCCTTGGCGCGATGAGCGAGGGCCGGCTTCACGTCCATGGGAAGTTCGACTCCCGTGGCGATGCTCAGCTTGAGCCCCCGCCGGTGGTCTTCCACCACCACCTCCGGAGTGGGTGCACCCTTGCCGGCATTGCCCGTGGCCAGCAGCACGATGAGCTCGCCGGGGACGGCGTCCTGGGCTTGCGGGATCCTGAAGGGTTGAGCCAGCAGCGAAAAGCTCGACAACAGGAGCCCGAGGAACAATGCGGACGTACGTTTATAGATCATGCGTCTCTCCTTTCAACCTGGCATCGAGCCTAGGAGAGAGGCGCGAGGGGCCGCTATCAGGATCTTGCCCACCGGCACGGGTCCCCGGTCAAGCCTTCATTCGGCATTCAAATTGCACAATCGCCTGGGCAAGCCGGGTGGGAAGGGGTCCCGCGGTCCGGCTGTCCATCAACGGCAGGGTAGGACTTGCCTGCTGCCTGCCTGGAATGAAGGAGATGTCATGAAGAAGGCGATTGGAGTACTGGCGTTGATCCTCGCGTGCGCGGCTCCTGCAGCGATGGCGCAACAATTCGAGCTGTACGGCTCCTACTGGGACACGTCCGACGTGGAAGAGACGTTCGGTGGCGGCGCCGGGTTCGGCTTCCCGTTCGGGGAGACCGGCCTGGGCCTCCACATCAAGGCCACCTACTACCAGGAGCTGTCGAACGATCCGCTCGACAACGTGTTTGACGACGACGAGGGAGTCTTCGAGGATGAGAGCCTGGAGGTTTTGCCGGTCGACGTCGGCCTGCACTACGAGTTCGCCCCCAACGGCGCGTTCAGCCCCTGGATCGGGGCCGGGTTCTCCTACTTCCTGATCGACACGACCTTCGAGGGCGTGGACGTGGACGACGAGACCGGCTTCCACGTTTCGCTCGGCTCGCGCTTCGGGGCCAGCGAGTCCACCAACTTCTTTGCCGAGGCGATCTACCGGAGCACCGAGTCCACCCTGGTCCGCAACCGGCGCGAGGACGACATCGACATCCGCGACGAGGTGGCGATCGACCTCGACGGCATCGGCGTCAACGCCGGCATCATGTGGCGCTTCTAGAGGGCCGGAGCCGGCAGGCTGACAACGGCAGCCAGCCGGCTCCTTCAGTCCTCAGTTGACGCTCACGGCGACGTTCGGCGAGAAGTCACCGAACCACGTGACGCACTCCTGCACCATCTGCCATTGGAAGTTGTAGGTCCCGGGCGTGGAAGGAGCAGTGACCGTGAAGCCGAGCGTCACTTCGCCGCCTGGCGCCACCGGCGCCGGCAGCTCCACCCGGGTCGCCGGCGAACGCGCCGGCCGCCACCAACCAGAAAATCAGGCCTGCTACTAGATATGGGGATTGGGGTGAAAGGTTTCACCCCCGGGCCGGGTCAGAGGCTCTCGAGGAACTCCTTGATCCCCTCGTCCAGCCGCCGCCGGTCGCGGTGGCGGTCGAGGGCGATCCGGACCAGGCGGTCCACGAGCTGGGGGAGGGGCACACCGGAGAGGCCCCAGAGGCGGGGGTACATGGAGATGCTGGTGAAGCCGGGGAGGGTGTTCACCTCGTTGACGTAGATGCCGTCCTCCCCCTCCACCAGGAAGTCGACGCGCGCCAGGCCGACGCCGCCGATCGCCTCGAAGGCGCGGACGGCCAGAGAACGAAGGCGGTCGGTGGCCTCCGGCGACAGATCGGCCGGCGCGATGAGCTTGGCAGTGTCCTGCAGGTACTTGTCCGCGTAATCGTAGAACTCGTTGCCGGGGACGATCTCGCCCACGGCCGAGGCCTCGATCTTCTGATAGCCCAGGACCGCGCACTCCAGCTCCCGGCCCTGGACCCCGCGCTCGATGATGACGGTGTCGTCGAACTGCAGGGCAAAGCGGACGCCGGTCTCCAGGCAATCCGGGCTCATCACCTTCTTCACGCCCACGCTCGATCCGCCCACGCTCGGCTTGGCGAAGACCGGGAAGGGCAGCTTCTTCGCATTGCGCAGGAACGCTGCCGGATCGGCGTCGAACTCGCTCCTGCGCACCGCCTCGTACTCCACGACCGGCACGCCGGCCGCCTCCATCTGCCGCTTGAAGAGCAGCTTGTCCATGGCGAGGGCGCTGGCGGTCACGCCGGGGCCGACGTAGGCCACGTCGATCATCTCGCAGAGGCCCTGGAGGGTGCCGTCCTCGCCCCAGGTGCCGTGGACGATGGGGAACAGCACCTCGACGCCCGAGGCGAGCAGGTGGCGCAGGGTCGGCGCGATCGGCAGCTCGAGCGGGGCAATCGTGGCGATGCCGCCCGAGAGCACGGCCTCGGAGGCCTCGGCGTCGATCCAGCAGCCGTCCTGGGCGATGCCGAGCGGAGTGACCTGATGCCCGGCGGCGCGGAGCCCGTCCACCACCGTCCGGGCCGAGCGGATGGAAACCTGGTGCTCGACGCTCCGGCCTCCGAAAATGACGCCCACGTGGGCCATGCGGTTCTCTCCTCTAGTAGGGGCACCCCTCGTGGGTGCCCTCCGGAGGGCGGCCACAAGGGCCGCCCCTACACTATCCCCAGATCCACCGACCTGACGCTGATCACCTCGGGCAGCGCTTCGAGCCGGGATACCAGCTCGTCGTCTACGGCCTGGTCTACGCGGAGGACTGCCAGCGCCTCGCGCTCACCCGTCCCATCCGCAGGCCTCCGGGCCAGGTGGATGTCGGCGATGTTGACCCGCGCTCCTGCGAGCAGCGTGCCGATCTTGCCCACCACGCCGGGCACGTCCGCGTTCTCCAGGAACAGCAGCCGGCCCTCGGGCCGGAACTCCAGAGGATAGCCGCCCAGGCGGACGACGCGCGGATCGCGCTCGCGGAAGAGCGTGCCGTCGATCTCTACCGTCCGGCCGCCGCCGCTCAGGGTCACGCTCACCAGGTGCGGATAGTCCCCCGGCGCGCTGCGGGTCGAGCGGACGACCTCGATCCCCCGCCCTTCCGCCACGCGCTCCGCGTTGACGTAGTTGACCCCCTCGCCCAGGAACGGCGTGAGCACCCCCTTGAGGACCGCCACGGACACCGGCACGTGGAAGGCCTCCTCGATCCCCCAATTGTCGACCTTCAGGGTCTGCGGCGCAGCGCCGAGGAGCTGGCCCGCCATCCGCCCCAGCCTCTCGCCCAGGGCGAGGTACGGCTCAGCCCGCCCGCCCGCGGGCCGGAACGGCAGGTTCACCGCCGCGACCGCCATCGACCCGGCGAGCGCGGCCAGCACCATCTCGGCCGTCTCGCGCGAGATCCGCTCCTGCGCCTCGTGCGTCTGCGCGCCGAGGTGAGGGGTCGCGACCACCTTGGGATGGCGCACGAGCCGCAGGTCGGCCGGCGGCTCCTCGGCGAACACGTCGAGGGCCGCCCCGCCGAGGTGGCCGGACTCCAGAGCCTCCAGCAGCGCCTCCTCGTCCACGATGCCGCCACGGGCGCAGTTGACCAGCAGCGCTCCCGGCTTCATGAGGGCCAGGCGCTCGCGGTTGATCAGGTTGCGGGTCTCGGGCGTGAACGGCGTGTGCAGGGTGACCACGTCGGCGCGGGCGAGCAGCTCGTCCAGGGGGAGCAGCTCCACCTGCATCTTGCGCGCGGCGGCTGCGTCGAGGAACGGATCGTAGGCCGCGATCTGCATCTCGAACCCGCGGGCCCGGTCAGCCACCTTCTGGCCGATGCGGCCGAAGCCGACGACGCCCAGAGTCTTGCCTTGAAGCTCGACGCCCGTGATCTTGCGGTCCCATCCGCCCGCCTTCGTGGAAGCGTCGGCCAGGGGAATCCGGCGGGCCAGGGAGAGCAGCAGCGCGAAGGTGTGCTCCGTGGCCGACGTCAGGTTGGCCGTGGGCGCGTTGACGACCAGAATACCCAGCTCGGTCGCGGCGGCCACGTCCACGTTGTCCACCCCGATGCCGGCGCGGCCCACGACCTTGAGCTTCTTGCCGGCGCGGAGGAGATCGGCGGTCACCTTGGTGGCGCTGCGCACGACCAGGGCATCGAAGTCCGCCAGGACCTCGGGCAGGCGCTCGCGCTCTTCCTTCGTCAGCTGGTGGACGTAGGCGCCGTCCTTCCGCAGCATCTCCAGGCCGGAGGGGTCGAGCTGATCGGCGATGAGGATGCGGCTGCTCACGGCGCCAGCTCTTCCAGGATGCCGTCGATCTCGGCCAGCAACGCTTCGAGGTCCGAATCCCGCACCTCGCCCATGTGGCCGATGCGGAAGGTGGAGGGCTTCCAGTCGCCGTAGCCGCCGCCGATGGTCCAGCCGCGCTCGGCGAGCTTCTTGACGATGGCCTGGGGATCGATTCCCTGCGGCGCACGCAGGCAGCTCACCGTGACGGAGCGGGCATCCGGGGCGGAGGCGTAGGTGATGCCACGGGCCTCGGCCCAGGCCGCGGTGCGCTTCTGGAGCGCCTCGTGCCGGGCCCAGCGCGCCTCCATGCCCTCGGCGAGCATGCTGTCGAGCTGGACGTCGAGCGCGTAGTAGAGCGGGATCGCCGGAGTGGTGATGTCGCCGCCTTCGCGGTGCTTGTCGCGGTAGCGCAGCAGGTCGGTGTAGAAGCCGCGGTGCGGGATCTTCGCGGCGCGCTCGGCGGCACGGCCGGAGAGGGTGAACACGACGAGGCCGGGCGGCAGCGCGAGTGCCTTCTGGGTGCCGCCGAGGACCACGTCGAGCCCCCACTCGTCGGTCTCGATCCGGGCGCCGCCCAGGGAGGAGACCGTGTCCACGAGGATGAGGGCGTCGCTCTCCTCGCGGATGGCGCGGGCAATGTCGGCGATCGGGCTCATGACGCCGGTCGAAGTCTCGTTGTGGACCACGGTGACCGCGTCGTACTTCTTGCGCCGCAGGGCGGTACGGACCACATCGGGATCGACGGCCTCGCCCCAGGGGAAGGAAACCTTGTCCGCCGACCGGCCGACCGACTTGGTAATGGAGTGCCAGCGGTCCGAGAACGCGCCGTTGACGAGGCTGAGCACCTCGGAAGCAGCGCAGGAGACCACGGCGCTCTCCATGATGAGGGTCGAGCTGCCGGTGGCGATCATGCCGTCGCCCGCGGTGCGCAGCACCTTGGGGAGCCGCTCGGCGAGGGACTGGCGGAAAGCCTTGAACGGCCCCGAGCGGTGACCGGCCATCGGCTTCGTCATGGCTTGACGAGCGGCCTCGGTCACGTAGCTGGGGCCGGGTAGGAAGAATTGAATCTTTTCGGTCACGGGAAGCCTCACAGTCAGGCGGGGCGGGAAAGCCCGCCGCGGGTGCCGCATTGTGGCAAAAGCACCCTGGGGTGGCAAGCGGGACGGCGGAAAGGACCAAAGAACCCAGGGACGCCAAGGACCGGTTTCGTGCTCGGCCGTGGCGGGCCGAGGACGTGCCAATAGGCGCGGCGATCTCACGGCGGGCGGGCAGGTAGGGGGACTTGATACCGGACTAAACGGGTCAAGAGTAGAGAGGACTCCAGATCCCCCTTCTAGTCCCGGCCCTCGGAGAGGACCGGCTCCGGAACATGAAACAAGTTCCTAAGCCAGCCCGTGAATAGCTTTGCACTCTCAGTTCCAGGCTGAAGGGCCTGAGCGGTAATAGCCTGGCCCAATGGACGTCCGGGTTCGCTCTGCCAAGCTAGATATGTATGGATGATCGCCTTGCTCCTGTGAGCAGCCTTATAGGTTGAGACGCCCCTTTGCTTCGCCTCATCAACACAAGCAGTCGCAAAGTCGAGTGAATTGGCCTCGGCCAAACCCTGGCAAAAATCTTCGAGCATGCCGGAAACTCGGTTGTCAGGCATCAGCCAAAAGCCAATCTTCGGAAGACCAGACTCGCTCTCGATGACAGTTCCGTCGTAGACAGGAGACTCTGGAAACCTATAATCATAGTGAGCAAGCTTATTTCGTATACTCTGCCACCTGCCTTCCAGAGAAGGTTGATCAGCATCTAGCATAGCGCCGATGACCAGGGGCGGGTCGGGACGCACGATCAAAGCGTTCAGACGTCTCAGAACTCCCAAGTCACTATCACACTCGTAGATCCCAAAGGTCTGAGCCACATGATGCGCGGCACACAGCGCCATTACGACATGGCAGTCGTCCGCTCCCTCGACAAGCAGTGTGCGGTCGAGATCCTGCTTGCAAATGTCACTCCTCATCTGATCTGACCTACCGTACCTCGACCTCTGCTTCCAGCGAGTCGGCCAAGGTCTCGGGTGCATATTCTCTAACTTTCACCGATTTATCCTTGATGTCCAGCCGGAAGAAAGCGCCCAAATGAGAATGCTCATTCCAAGCTCGATTGAAACCCTCTATGCAGTCTCGACTGTGGGTCGTGGCAAAAACCTGCACATCGAGGCGTTCAGCGACTCGGAAGATCAAGTCCCATACCAAGGGTTGAATACTCCAATGTATGCCATTCTCGAATTCATCTATGAGCAAAATTCCGCTCTGGGCATTCACCAATCCGACGATTATATGGAACAGCCGGGTCATTCCGTCGCCCATACTTTTGAGAGGTAAGGGCTCTCTTTCCCTCGCCAGCTTAACGAGAGGTACTCTCTCCTCCCGGCTTCGTCCATAGAGATCCTCAACAAAAGCCACTCCATCCACTCTAGGCTCAATCATGCGGAGGGCAAGGATCACCTCGGACTCAAGATCAGTCAGGTTTGTCAGATCCCAGAGTGCGGCAATCTTTCGATTTGCCATATTCCCGGTTGGCACTACCTGCCATGGGCACTTGGGCTCGGCTGCCAGTCGCGCTAAGTAACTTGGCCCGCGCTGTCGTCTTAGGTCGCTTTCCAGGCTTAAGATTCGTCGCGTCCGGCCGTTCTCCTCGGCAACAAGAGACAGTTCTATATCAGTCAGATCCCCTTCTGGCCCTATATCAGTTACCCTAACACGGCTGACCGCACCATCCTCTTCCAGTTCACTTCTGAATGCAGCAATCGTGAGATGAAGCTTTGAACGCGACGAAATCTCGCCAAGAAAGATACCCTCGCCATCCAGATTCGGCAGAGAGTGGCCATGAAAAAGATGGCGAACTGGATTGGCAAGAGAGTGCACTTGGGGAGTCTTCCCCTCACTTGTCCAAGTCTCTTGGCGTGATTCAACAAGTTCGAGAATCACCGAAGGCGAGGCGTTGCTGGCATAAAGTTGCACTCCCTCAAGAAATGCGCTCTTACCTGAGTTGTTCTTCCCGACAATGAGGTTGACTCGACCCAGTCGTTTCACCTCAATTGTCCGGAAAAGGCGGAAGTTGCGTATGCGGAAGGAATCTAGCACCCAGACACTCCAGCCTTGGTCGATCTGAGAATCATAGTAATCACTGGTACTTGAACCGGAACCATTCTAAGTCAAAGCCGAGGCGAGAACCTAACCCTCTTAGATGAAGACACTTGCAAAGGATACGCCTCGCGCGCGCAGGAGTCAAATGGCGTAAGCCAGCATGTTGGCTTACGCGACTTCGAGATTCTTGGGCGAACCCCCGGTTTGAGACCTTGGCCCGCAATTTTCTGCGCCGCCGTGTCTTCGGATCGCCCAGTCCCCCATCGAGACCCATGTTGCGTTGCAGATGCGTCTCGTGCTGCAATGCACTGCAACGCAACGGAGGCAACGAATGACGCGGAGCGAGTACGAGGCGCAACGGCGCCGGCTCGACGAGGAGATGCGCGTGGCCATCGAGCTGGTCAAGGCAGGGCACCAGGCGAAGATCCAGGTGCTGGACCTGATGTTGACTATGTCCGGGGAGGGGATACCGGAGCCTATGGCGGTAGCTCCCCTGCCGGAGCCGGAGCTCCGCCCGCGGCGCCGGGGCATCGGCGAGCTTCTGGAAGAGGTCGCGGAGATCATTCCGCGGCTTCCGCTGCTCTTCACGAAGGACGACGTGGAGAAAGAGCTGGTAGAACCCGCCGACCGCGCGTCCCTCTACCGCGCGCTGCGGGAGCTCGAGGAGGATGGCTGGCACACGACCGAAACCCTCGGGCGCGGCAGAAAACCCGCGGTCTACCGCCGGCTGGTTTCAGGGGCATCCGCCGAGGGCTCCGGAGACGGCGCCGCAACCGCCTGAGGCAAAACGGAAAACGCGGCGCTCGGCGCCGTCTCCGCCAAGCATCACAAAAAGGCTCGCGGCAGCGAATCTGCAACGCAAGGACGGCGCGCGGAGTCTGTTTGCCACGGTACGAGATCTTCGGGCTACGCTCCCGTGTTTCCAGCAGCGTAGCCTCCCGTTGCATTGTGTTGCAAGGCAACTCCGTAGCGTTGCCCGCAAATGGAGCTGCGTTGCCCGTGATTGTCGTAGCGTTGCCCGCGAATTCCGGAGCGTTGCAGGCAACTCCGGCAGCGTAGCCGGAAGCTTCGGTTGTGTAGCCTGCAAACGCGGCGCGTGGGATCAGATCAGCGGATCGCGGAACAACTCGGACAGGGCGAGGGTAAAGCCGGGCAGGACTTCGTCGTCCCGGAGGGTATCGCCGATCTCCAGGGTTTCAACCTGCTCGGGCGAACGGTAGACGCGAACCTGCCGGCGCCGGCCGTCGACGAGCCAGATGCGGTCAACCCCTATGGAGAGGTACTCCAGGATCTTCGCCGTCATCACGCCCGGTCGGTCTTCGGGCGAAAGGATCTCCACCACCAGCTCGGGAGCGATGTCGAGAAAAGCGCCCGGACCACGCCGGGCATATCGCTCGCGGGAGATGAAGAGGGCGTCGGCGCCTCGCACGGTGTCGGGATCATGGCTCGTGTAAAGGCCGACTCCGCCCCCCATGGCGATTCCCCGTCCCATCTCGTCGGCATAGGCGACGAGCCTGGCGCCCAATCTGGCCTCAACGATTCCATGGATGGGTCCCGCAGGCGCCGTCGGCACCACTCTCCCGTTCACGAGCTCGCAGGGCTCGAGCTCCGGGTGCCGGGCAAGCTCCTCGCCCGTCATCAGCCTCTCCTCATGCTTCTGAGGCCGCGCATCTCAGCTCAACGGCAGGGGGCTGCGAATCTTCCCGGCGAGTTGCGCCGTCGTCAGCGGCTGGCCCGCCTTGTCGGGGGCGTCGATCACCCAGCCGTCGCCGTCGCGCCGGAGGTGCGGCGCGTCCACCGCTCCCCTCACGAGCACGAGCGCGCAGCCGAGGAAGTGCTCGCGGAGGAGATCCTTGAGCACCGGCTCTCCCCGCAACGGCTTGACCGCGACCGTCCGGCCGCCTCCCGCCGAGACGGCGCGCATCAAGCCGAGCCCGGCCGCGGAGGCGAGCACCTCGGGCAGGGGCGCGACCTCGGCCAGTTCCAGCCAGCCAATGCGCAGGCCGTCGGCGCGAGCCGCCTCGATCAGTGGGGAGAACGACTCGGGCGATTCCTCGACACGCAACAGATGGGGCGACTTCAAACGGTCTCCTCCGGGTAGAGCAGGATTTCACGGCGCTCTTCGCGGAACTCCCGCTCGTCCGCGGCCCAGCTCGCAATCCAGTCACTCAGCCCGTCCCCGCTCTCGATCGCCTCGCGGCACTCGGGGCCGCCGGTCAACAGGTCGATCGCCGGCCGGTCGGACACGAACTCGTAGGGCTTCTCGCGCCACTCGAAGGCATCAGGATCGAGCCGGTGGACCTTGTCGAGCAGCTCCACCCCCGCGCGGTAGGAGCGGAACGAATCGGGATCGGTCACCACCAGCTCCACGCCGCCGCACACCTGCTTCGCGTGCTTCTGGAACTGCGGCCGGAACCAGGTCGGCACGAAGGTGATCCCGGGCAAGCCACGGGCGTTCAGGCCATCGGCGAGCGCGACCGGATTGACGTGCGGCGCGCCGGTGAGCTGGAAGGGCCGGGTCGTGCCCCGACCCTCCGAAAGCTCCGTGGCTTCCACCAGGCAGCCGCCGGGATAGACCAGGGCCGTGAGGGGCGTGGGCATGTTCGGGGATGGCGCGATCCACGGCAGCCCGGTCTCCTCCCAGGTCATGCTGCGCCGCCAACCGTCCATCACCCAGACCTCCAGCCCCTTCCCCCAGCCGCGGCGGCGTGCTTCCAGAAGGACCAGCTCGCCAAGGGTCAAACCGTGGCGCACCGGCATGCGGAAGGCGCCGACGAAGGATTCGTAGCCGGGGCGCAGGAGATCCCCCTCCACCACCTCGCCGCCGATCGGGTTCGGACGGTCCAGGACCCAGACCTCGCAGCGGGCAGCGAGCGCGGCCTCGGCGGCCCAGATCGCGGTGGCGGCGTAGGTGTAATAGCGCGAGCCCACGTCCTGCAGGTCGATCACGAGCAGGTCGAGCCCGTTGAAGGCGCAGGGGCACGGCTTGAGAGAGTTTTCCGAGTCGCCGTAGAGCGAGACGATGGGCGCGCCGGTCCACGGGTCCGTCTGGCTCTCCGCGGCCACCATGTCCTGCTCGATGCCGTAAAAGCCGTGCTCGGGCCCGAACAGAGCGCTCGGCGCGGCGAGCGCCCGGTGAATGGGCCGGGCATCTCCGGTGATGGAGGCGCCGTGCGCAAGGATGCCGTAACGGCGGCCCGCAAGCCGGGCCGGATCGGCGAGCAGCCTGTCCAATCCAGTGCGGATCATGAGCGCCGGTACGGTCCGCTCCGGCCGCCGCTCTTGGCTTCCAGGCGGAGGTCGGTGATGACGACGCCGCGCTCCAGCGCCTTGACCATGTCGTAGAGCGCGAGCGCCGCGGTCGAGCAGGCGACGAGCGCCTCCATCTCGGCGCCGGTGCGCGCGACGACGATCACGCGGCTGCGGATCTCGACGCCCTCGGGGATCGGCTGAATTTCGATCTCCACCTGGTCGAGCGGGAGCTGATGCGCCAGCGGGATCAGCTCGGAGGTGCGCTTGGCTGCCTGGATGCCCGCGAGCCGGGCCACGGCAAAGGCATCGCCCTTGGGCAGGTTGGTGAGGCGGATCAGGGTCTGGGCCGAAAGGAGGACACGGCACGAGGCCTCGGCAAGCCGGCGGGTCACCGGCTTTTCGGAAACGTCCACCATGTGGGCGTTGCCCTGCGAATCGAGATGACTGAATGATGTGCTCATCGAGTGCCGTATGCTAACAGCTTGCGACTGGCGATCGTGATCCCTGCCCTCAACGAAGAGGTGACGCTGCTACGAAACCTCCCCGGCACGCTGGCGCACGCCGACGAGGTCGTGGTGTCGGACGGCGGCAGCACCGACCGTACGCTCGAAGTCGCCCGCGAGCTCGGCGCCCGCACCGTTTCCGGTCCGGCTTGCCGCGGCGGACAGCTCAACCGCGGCGCCGCGGCGACCGATGCCGACATCCTCCTCTTCCTCCACGCCGATACGGTGCTTCCCAAAGACGCGGGCCTCGAAGTCAAAAAGGCCGTGGCCGCGGGTGCGCAGGGCGGGGCGTTCTTCATCTGCTTCGACGGCGAAGGCTTCGTGTACCGCCTGGGCGAACGGGTCGTGAACCTGCGCACGAAGCTCGCCTTCACACCGCTGGGCGACCAGGGCCAGTTCGCCACGCGGGAAGCCTTCCGCGAGCTGGGCGGCTTCCGCGAGTGGCCGGTCCTGGAAGACCTCGACTTCGCGAAGCGGATGCGGCAGCGCTGGGGCCGCCGCCGTCTCGCGGTGCTCGAGGATCCGGTCGTCACGTCGGCCCGCCGCTTCGAAAAGCAGGGGCCGGCGCGGACCGTTGCGCTCAATTGGATGATCTGGCTGCTGTTCGCGCTGGGCGCCTCGCCTCACCGGCTGGCGAAGATCTACCGCCACGTCCGCTAAGGCGAGGGCTATTCAAGCAGGAGGAGGTTACCGACCGCCGCGCTTCTTCTTGTTGACCGCTTCCTTCAGCTCCTTGCCGACCTTGAAGCGGACCGTCTTGCTGGCCTTGATGTTGATCGACTCGCCGGTGGCGGGGTTGCGGCCCTTGCGGGCGGCGCGCTCCGAGAGAGCGAAGCTGCCGAACCCAGGGACCTTCGCGCCCTCTCCAGTACGAACGGCCTCGGCGATCGTAGCGAAAACCGCGTCGAGCGCCTCGGCAGCCTGCCTGCGGGTGAGCCCCTCCACACGATCCACAATTCCATTGACAATGTCAGCCTTGCCAGCCATCTCCTCTCCTCCTTGATACGTGTCTTTTGGGCGAAAGTGACCGGCCGAAACGATATGGCAAGCAGAGGGGGCTGTCAATACGAGAAAACGCTCCGGAGCCGTTTAAACACGGGCTTTCCTGAGCACATGGACGGTGAAGCCGTCGTGGTCTCCACTGCTGAGCACGCGCCAGCCGCCAGTGTGAAGGAGCCCTCCCGCAAGCGCGCCTTCCAGCACCCCTTCGAGCGGCGCCGGTGCAAAACCGGAATGTGCTGAAAGGAAGCGGGCAATGACGTCCTCGTTCTCCTCGCGCTCCAGCGAGCAGGTGATGGCCACGAGCACGCCTCCGGGGGCCACCAGCGGCGCGCCCCCTTCGAGCAGCCGCAGCGCCAGCCGCGTCAGGCGCCCTATCTCTCCTTCGCTGATCCGCCACTTGAGCTCCGGGTGCCGGCGCAGCGTCCCCGTGCCGGTGCAGGGTAGGTCGAGGATCACACGGTCGAACGGACCGCGTACCGCCGGCGCGCCCGCGTCCGCGACGAGCAGCGGCAGGGGGCGGCGCAGCCTGCGCAGGTTGGAGCGCAGGACCAATATCCGTTGCAGCGAAACGTCCGAGGCCGTTACGCGCACCCCGGGCTCGCTGGCGATCAGCGAAAAGCTTTTGCCTCCCGGCGCCGCGGCCGCATCGAGCACGCGCTCGCCGGGGCGCGGCGGCGGCATCAGGGCCGCGGCCTGGCTCGCTTCGTCCTGGATGTAGAAGTCCCCATTGCGAAAGGCCGCGGTGCCCAGGGGATTGCCGCGGCGCACGGTGAGGCCGAGCGGCGAGAGCGTCGCCGGCTCCACTTCCAGCCCATCGTCGATCAGCGCCTCGGCGAGCAGCTCGCGCCCGCCGCGGTCGCGGAAGGCGAGGAGCTGCATCGGCTTGGGCTGGTTGTTCGCCTCCATCAGGGCCAGCGCCCGCTCGTGGCCGAAGCGCTCGAGCCAGCGCGCCACGAGGAAGTCAGGATGGCTGTTCAGGATCGCCAGCCGGCGCACCGGATCGGCCTCCTCGACCGGCCAGTCTTCCAGGCGCGGCGCGCGCGCGATGCGGCGCAGCACGCCGTTGACGAAGCTCGCGCCGCCGCGGTGGGTGAGCTGGTGCGCCTGCTCCACGGCTTCGTGGACCGCGGCGTGCGCGGGCACCCGGTCGAGGAAGAAGAGCTGGTAGGCGGCGATGCGCAGCGGCGATTGGAGCGCGCCTTCGATCTGGTCGAAGCTCCGGCTGCTCGCCTGCGAAATGATGTAGTCGAGGCGCCGGAGCCAGCGCAGGGTCCCCATGACGAGCTCGCGCAACAGGCCCTGGTCGCGCTCGTCGAAACGGGAGAGGGCCGTGTCGAGGAACGACTCGACGGGAGACAGCGACTGCAGCGTCCGGTCCAGCACCCAGCTGGCGGCGGCGCGCACGTTGTCCTGCGGCGTCCTCCGCGGCGTGAGCTTGCGGCTGCGGGTGTTGCCCAGTTGGGATGCTGCGGTGGAGCCCTGCTCTCGGCGTCGGGACATGGTGGGCTCAGAGGATCAGGAGAACGTTTCGCCGCCGCGCAGGCGCTCGCCATTGGCGAAGTCAGATGCG
The DNA here is from genome assembly GCA_963741305.1 of uncultured Holophagales bacterium. Taxonomy (GTDB): domain Bacteria; phylum Acidobacteriota; class Thermoanaerobaculia; order Multivoradales; family UBA5704; genus DATMER01. The sequence continues at coordinate 4,573,719 of CAVUHL010000003.1, forward strand.
CGCAACGGTTTGCGGCCGGGCCGCTGGAGCTCGCGGATGCCGAGCACCGTGGCGCCCTTGCTCGGGCCGCAGGCCACGGCCAGCCGGCCGTCACGGAGCCCCAGAAAGGTTCCGGGCGCGGCTTCCGTTGGTTCATGCAAAACGTCAACCCGCACCAGCTTGACCGGCTCGCCCCGCAGCTCCGCGGACAGCCCCGGCCAGGGGGTGAAGGCGCGCAGCCGGTCGGCGATCTCGCGGGCAGTCTGGGTCCAATCCACCCGTCCGCTCTCGCGGGTGAGCCGCGGCGCGTAGGTCGTGTGAGCATTGTCCTGCGGCTGCGGCACAGCCTCGCCCCTCTCCATCGCTTCGAGGGTCCTGACCACCAAGCGCCCGCCCATGTCTGCCATGCGCCGCGACAGCTCCCCCGCGGTCTCGGCGGCGCCGATCTCCGTCTCCTCGCGCAGCAGCATGGGCCCGGTGTCGAGCCCCTCCTCCATGAGCATGGTGGTCACGCCGGTGAGGGGATCGCCGGCCGCAATCGCGGCCTGGATGGGAGCGGCGCCGCGCCACCGGGGGAGCAGCGAGGCGTGGAGGTTGACGCAGCCATGCTTCGGGAGCCGGAGGAGAGCGGCCGGGAAGATCTGTCCGAAGGCCACGACGACAGCGACGTCGGGGTCGAGCTCCGCGGCCTGGGCCAGGAAGGCGGGATCGCGGACCTTGGCCGGCTGGATCACTTCAAACCCGCGCTCGCGTGCCCAGGCGGCCACGGGCGGGTCCGCGACCTTGAGGCCGCGGCCCACGGGCCGCGAGGGTTGCGTCACCACCGCGATCGGAGACCGTCCGGCCTCCACCAGCGCCGCCAGCGTCGGAACCGCGAGCTCCGGTGTGCCGAAGAAAAGGATCCGCTGGATGGCTGGCATGGCCCGCGAGGATAACACCCCTCGCGGGCCAGGTCGGTCTAAGGCTCCGGCCTACGGATTGTGAACCACGATCACGCGCTTGCCGATGTAGGTATCGAAGCCCGTGTCGTCGCGCACCAGGACTTCCAGGTCGTGATTGCCGTCAGCCAACGGGGTGGTATCGACGGTGGCGAACCAGCCGGAGATGGCGCTGTCCGGATAGCCCGGGTAGAAGGAGTGGACGTCCGGACGGGGCAGGCCGATCGCGGCCTCGGCGGCGTACTGGCCGTCGATGAACACGAAGACCTGGTGGATGCCCTCGATGTCGAGCGCCCAGCCCAGGACCTGGATCGTGTCGCTGTAGATCCCGCCGGGATGCGGCATGTGGACGTCGCCGAAGGACAGCTCGTTGCCGAGGTCCTCGTCGCACATGAAGGTCACGTTGAGCTCCGAGATGTTGGTCACCTGGTCGGCGTGGTCGCCGGCCCGGATGGTGATCAGGTGCGAGCCCGGGCTGTAGCCGAGGAAGGTCATGAGCGCACCCACGTCGAGCACGAAGCGGAAGCCGCTGTGCGGAGCGTCCTTGACATGCGGGAAGACGGTCTCGAGGTCGAGCCGGGGCAGGCCGTAGCAGTCGGACAGGCCGCCCTCGACCGCCGAGAAGCGGCAGCTCGTCTCCGAGCTGGCCATGAGCGCACGGTCGATCAGCAGCTCTACGTAGCCGACGCCTTCATCCTCCTCGGTCAGCCCGACGTCCATGGCATAGCCGGAGATGACGCTGTACCGGCGGGTCGGGTCGGCGAAGTTGCAGTTGCCCCGCAGCTCGGCCTGGTGCGCGGGGAACTCGATCTTGCCGAAGGGCGGCAGGTTGTGCGGGTTGTTGAGGAACTCGATCGTGATGGCATTGAGGAAGCGGATCTCGCCCGCCTTGGTGCGCACCAGCGCCTCGACCTTGTGCAGGCCGTTGAGGAACTTGGACGTGTCGATGAAGTAGCCGAAGCCGGGCGCCTTCGAATTGGGGAAGCCGGGATACTTCTTCTTCACGCTCGGCCGCCCCTGGCCATAGTGGGCGCGGCCCGCGGGCTCGCCGTCGACGTAGATGTCGACCGCCGCAATGCCGTTGTCGTCGAGCGCCCAGCCCACGACTCCTATAAGGCCGGCCCCGGCGTTGCCGCGGTCCACCTTGCCGTCCAGATGCCCGAACGGCTGCGCCGCCCACACGGGGGTTCCCGCCGCCAGCGCCAGCACACAGATACCCAGGATGACGTTGCGCTTCATCGGTCTTCTCCTCGCGACCGGCGGCAACCCACGCCGGAATCCAACGAAAGCTGGTGATGTCTAAAGTGTTACGTGAACTTTCGCCGATTGTAAAGCGGCCTATAGCCGGAAGTCAATAGCTGATCCCATCCCCCCTCTCCCCAGCCCTCTCCCCCGTGCCGGGGGAGAGGGAGCCTAGGGACGGGCGCCGGCAAGCCCCACGAGATTGGCCTCCACCAGCCGGGGAAGGCTGGCCAGGTCGTAGCCCCCTTCGAGGACGGCGAGGAGACGGCCGCCGCAGACCTCGTCCGCGAGCGTGCGCAGCCACTCCCCCCAGCTCCGGAAGCCTTCCTCGGTGACGCGCATGCCGCCGAGGGGATCGTTCTGCCAGGCGTCGAAGCCGGCGGATATAAGGAGGATGTCCGGCGCGAAGGCGCGCACGGCCGGGATCACCTGCCCCTGGATCGCCTCGGCGTAGCCCGCGTCATCCGTGCCGGCCGGCAGCGGCACGTTGAGGGTCGCGCCCTCCCCGTCGCCGATGCCGGTCTCCGAGGCGGCGCCGGTCCCCGGATAGAACGGGTACTGGTGGGTGCTGGCGTAGAAGACGTCGGCCCGGTGCTCGAACAGGTGCTGCGTGCCGTTGCCGTGGTGGACGTCGAAGTCGAAGACCGCCACCCTCGCCGCCCCCCTGCTCCGCAGGTGCTCGGCGGCCACGGCCACGTTGTTAAAGAAGCAGAAGCCCATGGCGACCGCCCGCTCGGCATGATGCCCCGGCGGGCGCACGGCGGCAAAGGCCCGGTGGTCTCCTCCGCCGGCAGCAGCGGCATGGTCTGCCGCCGCCAGGGCCGTCTCCACCGCGGCCCAGGAGGCTTCCCAGGTGCCGGACGAAATCGGGTTGTCCGCCGAGTCGAGCAGCGAGTCGCCGCGCTGGACGGCACGCTCGAAGCGCTCGACATAGCGCTCCTCGTGGACATTGAGGACGGCCTGGCGGGCATCCCCTTCCCACTTGCCCTCGGCGAGGTCCCAGCCCTGAGTCCGGAGGTGGTCCACGATCGCCGAGAGCCGCTCGGGCCGCTCGGGATAGCCGCGGGGGGAGCGGTGCTGAAGGCAGCGGGGGTCGGTGAAGACGCGCATGCAGGGGATGATAGATCACGTCCTGAGCCGGCTGCGGAGCTGCCGCCTCACCCTGTGCAACAACGTGTCCACATACCTCGGCGTGAGCTCGAAGGCGCGGGCGAGGTCGCGGCTCCGCCACTCCTCCACCACCGCCAGCCACAGGATGCGGACGTCGCGCCGGGTGAGCCCCTCCCTATCCGCCAGGTCCAGGAGGTGCCGCACCAGCATCCGGCGGCGCTCGGACCGCAGCAAGACCCCCTCGGGGTCCGTGTCCGGGAGATCGAACCGCTGGAGGCACATCCGGGCCGGATGAGCGTTCGGGCCGCCGCGCTTCGCGGCCTTGGACGCCCGCATCTCGTCCAGGAGGACGCTGTCGGCGACCCGGCCCAGGTAGGTCAGGACGCCGCTGCGCTCGATCCCGCGGAGCCGCCGCAGACGGCGGGGCCCGCCCTGCAGCAGCCGGCAGTAGACCTCCTGGACGCTCTCGCCGATCTCGTCCGGCCGGGGCCGCAGCCCCAGGCGCCGCATCCCGTCGCGCACGCGCCGGCGCAGCCAGAGGTCATGGGTCCCCACGACCGTCTCCCATCCACCTACTTCTTCGTTGGTTTCCGCGATCATCTCCGCTTCTCCTCGGGAAAGGGAGCGGAGATGGCGCGCGCAGGCGCAAATCACCCGGGCCTGAAGACCCGGGCGGTGCAAGGGGTGCGGGTTTTCTATCTCATTCCGGGAACGGGCGCAAGCCTGGGCTACAATCCCGCGCCGTGCCCCGACGCTTGATACTGCTCCCCCTGCTGTTCTGCCTGGCCTGCACTCCGGAGCCCGCTCCTGAAGAGAAGCGTGTACAGCTCGACGGCGCCGCCAAGGGATGGAACGTGGTCGTCCTCACCCTGGACACCCTGCGCGCCGACCGTCTCGGCGCCTACGGGTACAAGGGCTGGCCCAACCATCCCAACAGCCCCAAGCTCGACGCCCAGCTCGGCGGCGGCGTCCTCTTCGAGCGGGCCCAGGCGCAGCGGTCGGAGACCTGGCCATCCCTGGCCTCCCTCCTGACCGGCCTCTACCCCAGCGGCCATGGGGTCGTGGAGAACGGCTTCGGCTTTCCGGACGGCCTGCCCACCCTGCCGAAGCTGCTCCACCAGGGCGGCTACCGCACGGGCGCCTTCCTCTCCAACATGTGCAAGGCCAACCACCAGGGATGGGACGCCTTCAACTGCAGCGGCGGGCGGGACGGCAAGGCCGTCGAAAGCGCGCTCGAGTGGACGAAGTCCCTGGACGGGCAGAAGCCCTTCTTCCTCTGGGTCCACCTGTTCGGCGCCCACGGTCCTTATTACAACGGCGGCGACCTGGCGGTCCGCGAGCTCGATCCCGGGTACCAGGGACCGCTCGGCACGAAGAAGTGGCAGCTCAACCGGGTGATGACCGAGAAGGTCCCTCTCGCGGACGGGGACGTCCGGCACCTGGATGCGATCTATGACGCCGCGGTCATGGGCAGCGACCGCCTTGCAGGCTCGCTCCTGGACGCTCTGCGCGCCGCGGGACGGCTGGAGAAGACCTTGATCGTCATCTCCGCCGATCACGGCGAGGAGCTGTACGACCACAACGGCTACCTCTACCACGCCTGCTCGGTTTACCAGAGCGGCCTGCACGTGCCGCTGGGGATCTCCGCGCCGGGGTTGATCCCAGCGGGAGGACGGGTGCCGCAGACCGTGGAGCTGATCGACGTCATGCCTACCCTGCTCTCACTGCTGGGGATGGCCGTGCCCCAGGAGCAGCATGGCCGGTCTCTGGTCCCCTACCTGGAGAGGCCGGGAGCGGGCGGAGCGGGCAAGGCGGCCTTTTCGGAGTACGGCTCGGCGCCCATCCACACCGTGGTCCGGGACGGGTGGAAGCTGGTGCACAACCCTGAAGGGATCGAGCCCGTCTGCATCCCGGACGCTCCCCCTGGCCACTACCCCATCGCCCGCGCCGAGCTCTACGACCTCGGCCAGGACCCCGGGGAGACGCGGAACCTCGCTACGGCGCAGCCGGCGAAGGTGGCCGAGATGGAAAAGCTGATCCGCCAGCGCTATGCCGGCCTGAAGCGGCGCGCCGGGAAACAGGACATCGACGAAGAATTGCGGAAGGAGCTGAAAGCGTTGGGGTACGTGGCGCCACCCCCTTGACACCCGAACGCGCCGTGCGTACTATCTGCATCCTTCCGCGCGACGGGGAGGTTAGCTCAGTTGGTTAGAGCACCTGCCTTACACGCAGGGGGTCGCGGGTTCAAGTCCCTCACCTCCCACCATGGAACGTGGGGGAACGCCGCAAGGAAGCAGCTCACGCGGGGCTGTAGTTCAGTTGGTTAGAACGCCGGCCTGTCACGCCGGAGGTCGCGGGTTCGAGCCCCGTCGGCCCCGCCAAATCGAATAGGAAAAACGCTCATGCGCGACAAGATCAAACTGGTATCCTCGGCCGGCACCGGCTACTTCTACACCACGGACAAGAACAAGAAGCTCTCCACCGAGAAGCTCCGGCTGAAGAAGTACGACCCCAAGGTGCGCAAGCACGTCGAGTTCGTCGAGGAGAAGCTGCGCTAAGCAGCTTCCCTTCCCGCCGTCCGCTGAAAGCCCCCGTCCGGGGGCTTTCGTGTTTTCGGGCCTCCGTGAAAGAATGTCCTCCGAGAGAGAGGGAGCGCGAGCGAGACCCACCCATCCCCACCGCAAGGAGACGCACGATGCCCAAGCATGAACTGCCCCCATTGCCCTATGCCTTCGATGCGCTGGAACCCCATATCGACGCGCAGACGATGCAAATCCACCACGACAAGCACCACGCCACCTACGTCACCAAGTTGAACGAGGCCCTCGACAAGGAGCAGGGACTGGGCGACCGCAAGCTCGAGGATCTGCTGCGCGGCATCAACGAGGTGCCTGAGTCGATCCGCGGGGCGGTCAAGAACCATGGCGGCGGTCATCACAACCACAGCCTGTTCTGGGAGGTCATGGGCCCGAACGGCGGCGGCGACGCCACCGGCGACGTGGGTGAGGCCATCACCCGCGACTTCGGCAGCTTCCAGGCGTTCAAGGAGAAGCTGACCAACGCGGCGGCCAACCAGTTCGGCTCCGGCTGGGGCTGGCTCGTCGTGGACAACGGCAAGCTCGACGTCATCGCCCGCCCGAACCAGGACAGCCCGCTGATGGAAGGCAAGACCCCGATCCTCGGCGTGGACGTCTGGGAGCACGCCTACTACCTGAAGTACCAGAACAAGCGCCCCGACTACCTCGGCGCCTGGTGGAACACCATCAACTGGCAGGCGGTCAACGACCGCTTCGCCAAAGCCAAGGGTTGACCATCTAGTTGGCAGGGGCGGCTCCCTCAGCCGCCCCTTTTTGCCCTCTTCCCCGCTCTTTTCCCGGTTTTCCCCTGAAATACAAGGTACCTGAAGGCCACTCCAAGGCAGGAGCGAGCGGTCGTAAATTTTGGTTATAGAGAAGTTTGCAAGTCCATGCTCACGAAATGCGCACAGTGATGTATCCCCAAACGCTCACTAACAAGTCTTGTTCAAGTATCTTCCATTTAGAATGATTCCAACAACCGGGGGCTGATTCCACGAATTCATTGATACCCCTTAGAGGAGAGACGAAAGACATGGCCAACATCGACCGTAGCACCCACATGTTCAGGAGGGAAGAGCGCCACCTGACCAAGGTCTTCAAAGCGCTGTCGGATGGCACCCGCCAGGAGATCCTGCGGCTGCTCGAGGGACGGCAGCGCACGGTCGGTGAGATCGTCGGCAACTTCAACCTCTCCCAGCCCACGATCTCGCGGCACCTGTCTGTCCTCAAGGAGGCCGACCTGGTCGTCGACCAGCGCCAGGGCCAGAACGTGATCTACCGGCTGAACGACAACGCCCTCTCGACCTCGATGCAGGAGTTCTTCGGCCAGTTCCGGAGTTGCCAGGAAGTCATGCGCTGAGCCGGCCGGGCTCGCCACCCGCGTCCGGAGCGCCTCGAGGGATGGACGCTCCGGGCCACTTCCTGCTTTGCAATCCACCGCGGTAGAGGTACAATCCGCCCCCTTGCGGGCGGTCCCGGCGACGGGGGTGCCTTCCGCGGCCTTTCTTTTTTTATCTCATCGGCGGTGTAGCTCAGCTGGTTAGAGCGAGCGACTCATAATCGCTAGGTCATGGGTTCAAGTCCCCTCACCGCCACCACGACCTCATGGAGATCCTCTCCACACTGGAGGCCTTCTTTCGGGACGAGGCTCCTCTCGACCCCGGCGACAGCCTGATCGCCGCCTTTTCCGGCGGTCCCGACTCCACGGCCCTGCTCCTCGCGCTCTCCCATCTTGGTTACCCTGTCGTCGCCGCGCACCTCGACCATGGCATGGACCCCGGCTCCGCCGAACGAGCCCGGGCCGCCGCGCGTCTGGCGGAGAAGATCGGCGTCCCCTTCGTGACGGAGCGCCGGGAGGTCGCACGCCGGGGAGACAGCTTCGAGGCCGCTGCCCGGCGGGTGCGCTACGAATTCCTGGAGGAGGTCCGCATCCGGACCGGCGCCCGCTGGATCGCCACCGCTCACCACCGGGACGACCAGGCCGAAACCGTGCTCCTCCGCCTGATGTTCGGCAGCGGCCTGGAAGGGCTCGGCGGCATCCGCCCGGTGCACGGCGCCGTGGTCCGCCCCCTGCTCGCGCTCCCCCGCAAGGATCTGCTGGCCGCCCTTGGAGACTTGGAGCCGGTTCAGGACCCCACCAATCAGGACCTGAGGATTCCGCGGAGCCGCGTGCGGCATCTCCTCCTGCCCCGGCTCGGCTCGGATGACCTGCTGGCAAGCATCGCCTCCAAGGCCCGCGCCGCCTCCGCCCGGCTGGAAAGGAAAGTTTCCGGGCTTTTGGACGTACAACAAAGAGAGAACGGGATCGCCGTCGATCGCGCCGCCCTGGAGCGGCTTCCGGCCGAGGTCCTCCCTTTTGCCCTGGCCTGGCTCCACCGCCGCGCCGGGGCTCCCTTGCCTGCCGGGAGCCCCGCCCGGACCGAGCTGCTGCGCCAGCTCAGCCGAGGCCATGCGGCCTGCGACTGCGGCGGCGGATGGCGCTGGGAGACCTCCGGAGAGCTCCTCGTCCTGGGCCTCAAGCCTGCGGAGGAGGAGCGGGTGGCAGACTTCTCATATACTCTCGGAATTCCGGGCGAGGTGGAGATCCCGGAGATCGCCGTGCGGGTCGGTCTTTCCCGTCGCCCCGTGGAGCCCTGGATGCTCTCAGGCTCCCCCCGTTGCGCGGCCCTCGCGCTGCCACTTGCCGAGGGGGACAGCGTGACGGTGCGCAACCGCCGGCCGGGGGACCGCATTCATCCCCTGGGGGCGGGCGGCAGCCGGAAGCTCAAAGAGCTGCTGATCGACCGCCGGGTGCCGCGGCGGGATCGGGACCGGTTGCCACTGATCTGCGTGGGAGAGCGCATCGCCTGGGTCCCGGGCGTGACGATCGACCATCGCTTCCGGATTGCCGGAGAAAAGACCGCCTGGCTTGCCGAGGTCATGTGACATGAGCTATCCCGACAACCTAGAACCCCTGTTCGACGCCGACTCGGTGCGCACCCACGTGCAGGAGCTGGGCCGCCGGATCGGGGAAGAGATGGAAGAGGACACGCTGCTGATCGCCCTGCTGGGCGGATCGGTCATCTTCCTCGCCGACCTCGTCCGCGCCATCGAGCGGCCGGTCCGCTTCGAGTTCATCCAGGCGGCATTCGATGGGGACACCACGGAGTCCGGCCTGGTCGAGATCCGTTATCCCCTTCCCCTCGACCTTGCCGGCCAGAGCGTCCTGGTCCTCAAGGACGTGGTCACCTCGGGCATCACCGAACCCTACCTGGAGCAGCAGCTCCGGGACCACGGCGCGCGCGAGGTCCGCTTCGCCGCGCTGATCGACATCCCGGACGAGCGCAAGACCGACTTCCAGGTCGGCTACGCCGCGTTCCAGACCGGCCGCCAGGGGCTGCTCGTGGGCTACGGCCTGAAGCAGGACGGCCTCTACGGCAACCTCCCTTATGTGGCCCGCATCCGGGGAGCTTCATGACGTCCGGCACCGGGAATCCCCTGGCCGGTCAAGTGGTTGACACAGTGAAGGGACTTTCCGTCCTTTCTGCCTGCGTGAGGTAGCAAGCATTGAACTCTACCGTCAAGACTCTGTTTCTATGGATGGCCATCTTCGTGGTGGTGATCCTGCTCTGGCAGACTTTCCAGGGCGGGAAGGCCAACCGCCATGAGCTGTCCTTCACCCAGTTCCTCGAGGTGGTCCAGAAGGGGAAGGTGGCCGAGGTCACCATCCGGGGCCAGCAACTGACCGGCAAGTTCCGCGGCGGCGCCGAGTACAACGAGGGTGAGGAATTCACCACCCAGCTCCCGCCCGAGTACCCGGACCTGGTCAAGGACCTGCGCGCCTCGAACGTCGAGATCAAGGCCGAGGAGCCGCGCGAGAACCCGCTCATCGCGATCCTCTTCACCTGGGCCCCCATCCTGCTCATCGTGGTCCTCTGGGTCCTGTTCATGCGCCAGATGCAGACCGGGGGCAACAAGGCGCTCTCGTTCGGCAAGAGCAAGGCGAAGCTCCTCAACACCTCCGGCAAGAAGGTCACGTTCAAGGACGTGGCCGGCGTCGAGGAGGCCAAGGAGGAGTTGCAGGAGATCGTCGAGTTCCTCAAGGAGCCGCAGAAGTTCCAGAAGCTGGGCGGCCGCATCCCCAAGGGCGTGCTCCTCATGGGCCCGCCGGGAACCGGCAAGACGCTCCTCGCCCGCGCCATCGCCGGCGAGGCCAACGTCCCCTTCTTCACGATCTCCGGCTCGGACTTCGTCGAGATGTTCGTGGGCGTCGGCGCCTCGCGCGTCCGCGACCTGTTCGAGCAGGGCAAGAAGAACGCCCCCTGCATCATCTTCATCGACGAGATCGACGCCGTCGGCCGCCATCGCGGCGCCGGCCTGGGCGGCGGTCACGACGAACGCGAGCAGACCCTGAACCAGCTCCTGGTGGAGATGGACGGCTTCGAGTCCAACGAAGGCGTCATCCTGATCGCCGCCACGAACCGGCCCGACGTGCTCGATCCGGCCCTGCTCCGCCCCGGCCGCTTCGACCGCCGCGTCGTCGTGGACCGGCCGGACATCCACGGCCGCACGGGCATCCTCAAGGTCCACACGCGCAACATCCCGCTGTCCGAGAACGTGGACCTCTCGCGCATCGCCCGCGGTACTCCCGGCTTCGCCGGCGCCGACCTGTCGAACCTGGTCAACGAGGCGGCGCTGATCGCCGCCCGGCGCAACAAGAAGAAGGTCGACATGGAGGACTTCGAGTACGCCAAGGACAAGGTCCTGATGGGCGTCGAGAGGAAGACCATGATGCTGACCGACGACGAGCGGCGCATCACCGCCTATCACGAGGCGGGGCACGCCCTGGTCGCGGTCTTCACGCCCGGCGCGGATCCGCTGCACAAGGTCACGATCATCCCGCGCGGCCGGGCCCTCGGCCTGACCATGCAGCTCCCCACCGAGGACAAGTACACGTACAAGAAGCAGTACGTGGAGGCGCAGATCTCCATCCTCATGGGCGGCCGGGTGGCCGAGGAGATCACCCAGGACGACATCACCACCGGCGCGGGCAACGACATCGAGCGCGCCACGGACATGGCCCGCCGCATGGTCTGCGAGTGGGGCATGTCCGACCTCGGCCCACTCTCCTACGGCGGCAAGGACGAGCCGGTCTTCCTCGGCCGCGAGTTCGCCCAGCGCGCCGACTACAGCCAGGACACGGCGATCCGCATCGACCGCGAGGTCATCAAGATCGTCTCGGCCGCCTATGAGCGCGCCACCGCGGTCCTCAGCGAGAACCGCGACGTCCTCGACCGCATCGCCCGGGACCTGCTCGAGCGCGAGTCGCTGGACGGCGAGGAGGTCTACAACATCATCCGGGAGATGACCGGCCATGGCCCGGCCCCGACCCGCGAGGTGCCTCCGGGCGAGGGGTTGGTCATCGGCGGCCATGAGGTGCCCGAGAACGTGATGCAGCCGCGCACTCCGTTGCCGGCCACGATCGAGGCGGTCAAGCTCGAAGAAGCTTAAGGACGTCAAGGACATCAAAGACACCAAGGACCCGGAGGACTTTTGTCCTTCGGGTCCTTTTTCGTTGATAGACTAGAAACGGCCCACCGGCCCGTCGGCGCATGGAGACTGCTCACCTCACGAACCGCCCCACCTGGACCCTCCGGTTCCCCCATGGCCGTTCCCTCACGCTCGGAGGACGCCCGCGGGTCATGGGCATCCTGAACCTCACCCCCGATTCCTTCAGCGACGGCGGACTGTGGATCGATCCGACCCGGGCAACCGAGCGCGCCCTCCGCATGCTCGTGGAGGGCGCCGACCTGCTGGACATCGGGGCCGAGTCGACGCGGCCGGGCGGCGGAGTCTATGGCGCCGGGGCTGCCGAGGTACCGGCCCAAGAGGAGATCGCCCGGCTTCTCCCCGTCCTGGAAGCCGTGCGCCGGGCTACGGACGCTCCGATCTCCGTGGACACGCGCAAGGGCGAGGTGGCCGAGCGCGCGCTCAGGGCCGGCGCCGATTTGATCAACGACGTGAGCGCCCTGGCCGATCCGCGCCTCGCCTTCGCCGTCGCCGAAGCCGGCTGCCCCGTCGTCCTCATGCACAGCCGTGGCGAGCTCTCCAGCATGCAGAGGGGCATCCACTTCGAGGACGTCGTCCGAGAGGTGCGCACCGAGTTGGAGGACGCGCTGGCCCGCGCCCGGTCGACCGGCATCGACGAGTCGCAGGTCGTGCTCGACCCCGGCATCGGCTTCGGCAAGACCCGGGAGCAGAACCTGGCGCTGATCGCCCACCTTGACGAGCTGTCCGTCCTCGGCCGGCCGCTCCTCCTTGGCGCGAGCCGCAAGAGCTTCATTGCCAAGGGAGATCCGTCACAGAGGCTCGGCGGGAGCCTGGCTGCCGTGGCGTGGGCTGCCAGGACCGCAGCCATGGTCCGGGTCCACGACGTTGCCGAGACGGTTCAGCTCCTCGACGTCTGGGAGGCCCTGGCTTCATGACCGTCGAGCGCTTCATCGATCTCCTCAACTGGCGCGACGGCCTCGACATCTTCTTCGTAGCCGTGGTGATCTACAACCTGCTGCTCCTGATCCGGGGCACGCGGGCGGTGCAGATGCTCGGCGGCATCGTATTCGTCGGCCTGATCTACTTCATGGCCCAGCTCGCGGAGCTGCCGACGCTCCAGGACATCCTCGAAAACCTCCTGATCGTGCTCCCGTTCGCGATCATCGTGCTCTTCCAGCAGGAGATCCGCAGGGCGCTCGCCAACTTCGGGCGCAACCCGCTCTGGGGGCTGACCAAGCAGCAGAAGGTGGTCTCGTCGTTCGGCGACATCGTCCTCGCCGCCACGACCCTGTCGTCCCAGGGTGTCGGCGCGCTGATCGTCATCGAGCGGCTGCAGGGGCTCCGCAACTACGTCGAGAACGGGATCGAGCTCGACGCCGCGATCTCGTACGACCTGCTCATCAACATCTTCACCCCGGACACGCCGCTTCACGACGGCGCGGTGATCGTCCAGGACGACCGGATCGCCGCCGCCGCCTGCTTCCTGCCGCTCACGGGCAACCCCGAGCTGTCCAAGGAGTTCGGCACCCGCCACCGCGCCGCGCTCGGCATCACGGAGGAGACCGACGCGGTCGCCGTGGTGGTCTCGGAAGAGAGCGGCATCATCTCGGTGGCCTTCGACGGCGAGCTGATCCGCGACCTCGACGGCAAGAACCTGCGCAACATGCTCTACCAGTACCTGATCACCGACCTCTACCCGCAATCGGCGGCAAACCCGTGAGCGACGGCCTGCGCACCTGGGGCTTGCGCCTGCTGGCGCTGGGGATCGCCCTCGGCCTCTGGTTCAACAGCTCCTTCGAGGACCGCGAGGCCCTGAGCGAGCGGCTCGTGACGGCCAGCGTCAGTTACACCTGGCCGCAGGGTTTCATCGTGCTCGACCAGGAGCAGGACGTGCAGGTGCGGGTGCGCGGCAGCAGCAAGCGCGTCCGCGAGCTCGACGCCGGCCAGGTGGACGTCCAGGTCGAGCTCGGCCGCAAGGAGGGCTCGATCACCGTCAGCCTCGGACCCGAGAACGTCCTCACGCCGGACGGCGTGGAGGTGATGTCCGTCGCCCCCAACGCCCTCATCGTCGAGGTGGAGCGGGAGATCAGCCGGCGCATCCGGGTGGTGCCGGACCTCGAGGGAGAAGCCGCGCCCGGGGCCACGGCCGGCGAGCCCGAGGTCTTCCCGAACCTGGTGCTGGTGACCGGCCCGGAGTCGCTGGTGGCCAGTACCGAGGTGCTCCAGACCCGGCCCGTGAACATCGCCGGGCGGAGCGCCACGTTCGAAACCGAGGTGGCGGTGGTGCCGCCCGACGCCCTGCTCCAGGTCATGCAGCCCTCCAGGGTCTCCGTGAGGGTCCCGATCCAGCCCCCCAAACCCGAGCCCCAGACCCGCAACGGCGCCCGGCCGGCGCAGACGGAGAGACCCTGACGTGAAAGCCCCTCGCCTCTTCGGCACGGACGGCATCCGTGGCCACTTCGGAGAATTCCCCCTCGACCGTCCGACCGTGACGGCGCTCGCGGTGGAGCTTGCCGCCACACTGCAGGAGCGGGCGAACGGCAGCCCGCCCGAGGTGGTGCTCGGCGGCGACACCCGCGAGAGCACGCCGGAGATCTGCGGCTGGCTCGCCCAGGGGCTCGGCGCGGGCGGCGTGCGCGTGCGCTACGCCGGGGTGATCCCCACGCCCGGCGTGGCCTGGCTGGCCAAGCCGCTCGGCGCCGCCGCCGGCGTGGTGGTCTCCGCGAGCCACAACCCCTATCCGGACAACGGCATCAAGCTCCTCGACCCGAGCGGCTCCAAGTGGAGCGATGAAGCCGAGCACGCCCTGGAGCGCCGCCTGCTCTCGCGGCCCTCAGCAGAGCTGCCGCTCTCGGAGCCGGCCGTCGAGGAGAACCTGAAGCAGCGGTACCTGGATCACCTCGCCTCGACGATCGAGGAGCCCCTCGACGGGCTCAAGATCGTCCTCGACGCCGGCAACGGCGCGGCCTCGTCCTACGCCGCGGAGGTCTTCGAGCGCCTGGGTGCCCGGGTGACGCTCCTGCACGCGGAGCCGAACGGCCGCAACGTCAACGAGGGTTGCGGCTCGACCGCGCCCGGCGAGATGGCCGCCCGGGTCGTGGCCGAGGGCGCGCACCTCGGGGCCGCCTTCGACGGCGATGCCGACCGCTGCATCCTGGCCGACGAGCGCGGCGAGGTGAAGGACGGCGACGCCATCCTCTACCTCTGGGCCCTCGCCCTGCGCGACCGGGGCCTGCTGGACCCGCCGAAGATCGTTGCCACGACGATGAGCAACCTGGGCCTGGAGCGGGCGCTCGACCGCGAGGGGATCGGCATCGTCCGCTGCGCCGTGGGCGACCGCTACGTCGTGGAGGCGATGAAGAAGGAAGGGATCCTGCTGGGCGGCGAGCAGTCGGGCCACATCGTCGAGCGCCGGCTCGCGAGCACGGGCGACGGACTGCTCACGGCGCTCCAGATGGCCGGGATCGTCCACCAGGCTGGCCGTCCGCTCTCGGCGCTGCTCGCCGGCTTCCGGCGCTACCCACAGGTGCTGAAGAACGTGCGCGTCACCAGCAAGCCCGATCTCGCCACGATCCCGAGCGTGGCCGCCGCCGCCCGCTCCGTGGAGGACCGCCTGGGAGCCGACGGCCGCCTCGTCCTGCGCTACAGCGGCACCGAGCCGCTCGCCCGCGTCATGATCGAAGGCCCCGATCAGTCCATCATCGAAGCCATGGCCGCCGAGCTGATCGGTGTGATCCAGGGCGAGTTGGGGAGCTAGCCTCGGTTCCGTGATGTAGGGGAGGGGCTTGCCCCCTCCCGGGCGGGCGGAAGTTTTCAGAAAGCCCCGTAGGGGCGTCATCTGGTAGCCCGGCACGTGAGTGCCGGGTAACAATAACCAAAATACCCTGAGCCCCGGTAGGGGCGATATGAACGCGCCACTCCCGTTATGTCGCCCCTCCGGGGCTTAGGGTGTTTTTACGGACTCCATTACCCGGCACTCACGTGCCGGGCTACCGTATGACGCCCCTAACGGGGCTTAGCGATGCAAACTTAGCGCGCAGGGGCAAGCCCCTCCCCTGGATGTCCGTAGAGGTAGTGGTCAATGTTCGTGGCCAGGTCCGAGATACCTGTGTCAATGGCCAGATCGGTCATTCGAAGGAGGGGATCTGACTCTTCACGACCTGCGACCGACTCCAACTCGATCCGCACGGCGGCTCCCTCAGGTAGCCGGATGCCCGGCTCCAGAATGACCGTGTTGTCCTTGACTTTGCCTCGATAGACCATGGTTCCATGGTACTACCATTGGGTAAGCCCCTCCACCCAGTCTTTTGGAGCAGCTACCCAGTGGGTAGACCCTTCCACCCCCTCGTTTGATGTCGCCAACGACTGGGTAGACCCTTCTACCCGCTCGTTTTGGAACAGCTACCCAGCGGGTAGCGCTCTCCAACCGCTCGTTTGAAGCACCTACCCAGTCGTTGGAACCGTCTACCCAGTCGTTCGAGCGAGCTACCCGGAGGGTGGACCCTTCCAACCGGTCGTTGGCGTCATCGCCGCCAACATTTCCCGCACCGCCGCGTCCATCCCCACCAGAACGGCGCGGGAGACGAGGAAGTGACCGATGTTCAGCTCCTCCATGCCGGGTAGCGATGCAATCGGGCCGACGTTGTCCGTGCGCAGCCCGTGGCCGGCGTAGAGATGAAGGCCCTGGCCCCGGCCCAGCGTCGCGGCGCGGGCCACCTTGTCCAGCTGCACCATTGCCCCCGCCTGGTCCCGCGCGCGGGTGTAGGCGTCGGTATTGATCTCGAAGCCTGAGACCCCTCTGATCGCCCGGATCTGCTCCAGATCGGGATCCACGAAGAGGGAGACCTCGATGCCGGCCGCCTTGAGCTGCTCGGCGACCTCCGCGATCCTCTCGCCGTTGCGCACGATGTCGAGCCCGCCCTCGGTCGTGACCTCCTCGGGCGTCTCGGGCACCAGCGTCACCTGATCGGGCCGGACGCGCAGCGCGAGCTGCAGCATCTCCTCGGCCGTGGACATCTCCAGGTTCAGCTTGCCGCGGACGGCCTCGCGCAGCCGCTCTACGTCGCGGTCCTGGATGTGGCGGCGGTCCACCCGCAGGTGGACGGTGATGCCGGACGCGCCCGCGTCCTCGGCGATGCGGGCGGCATCGACGGGATCGGGGTAGGTGGCGCGCCGGGCCTGGCGGAGGGTGGCGACGTGATCGACGTTGACCGACAGCCGAGCAGGCATCTACCGCTCGATCTCCATGTCCACTCGGGTGAGCTCCTCGGGCTGGCGCTGGATCAGGACGGTGCCCTGGATGGGGAAGAGCGTGCGGTGGACGCGCTCGCCGAAGGTGCAATTGACCTCGTAGTAGCCGTCCGGCGTCACCATGAGAAGCGTCCCCTTGCCGCCCTTGATGCCGAGCAGCTCGTTGTGGATCAACACCTCAGCCGGTAGTTCCATCTCGTTCGTCTCCTCCGTCCTTCAGTCCTGGAAAAAGCCTTCTTCCTTGTACTCCCTGAGCTTGCGCTGGAGCGTGCGCAGGCCGATCCCGAGCAAGTCGGCGGCCTTGGCGCGGTGGCCGCCGGTACGGTTGAGCGTCTCCAGGATGGCCTGGCGCTCGATGTCCGCCATGGTGCGCGTCCCGCTGACGACCGACTGCACCGGGCCGCCCACGGTGGAGACCGTGACCGCGTCGCGCACCTCGATCGGCAGGTCGGACGGCTGGACATCTTCCGACTGGTGGAAGACCACGACCGACTCCATGACGTTGCGCAGCTGGCGGACGTTGCCCGGCCAGGGATAGCGCGCGAGCATCTCCAGGGTCTCGTTGCTCAGCCGCTTCGGCGCCTTGCCGTGCTCCTGGCAGAACAGCCCGAGGAAATGCTCGGCGAGCGGCTGGATGTCGCTGACCCGCTCGCGCAGCGGCGGGATGCGCAGCGTCACCACCTTGAGCCGGTAGTAGAGGTCCTCGCGGAAGCGGCCGTCGGCGACTTCCTTCTCCAGGTCGCGGTTGGTGGCCGCGATGAGCCGGAAGTCGACGTCGATCAGGTCGCTGCCGCCGACGCGCATGACCTGGCGCTCTTCGAGGACGCGGAGGAGCTTGACCTGCAGCTCGGGGTAGAGCTCGCTGATCTCGTCGAGGAAGAGCGTGCCGCGGTGGGCGATCTCGAACTTGCCGATCTTGCGCGAGACGGCGCCGGTGAACGCGCCGCGCTCGTGGCCGAAGAGCTCGCTCTCCAGGATGTCGCTCGGGATGGCGCCGCAGTTGATGGCCAGGAAGCGCTCGTTGCGGCGCGGGCTGGCGCGGTGGACGGCGTTGGCCACCAGCTCCTTGCCCGTGCCGCTCTCGCCGATGATGAGCACGCTGGAGCGCGTGGGCGCCACGAGCTTCATCTGCTCGAAGAGCTTGTCCATGGGCGCCGAGCGGCCGATGATGCTCTCGAAGCCGTAGCGCTTGTCGAGCATCTCGCGCAGGTTGACGACCTCTTCCTTGAGCTGCTGCTTCTCGATCAGGTTCATGACCCGCTGGCGCAGCTCGTAGAGGTCGACCGGCTTGGTGAGGTAGTCGTCGGCACCGACGCGCATGGCCTCGACCGCGGACTCGATGGAGCCGTAGGCGGTGACCAGGACGACGCCGAGGTCGTACTGGCGCTCGCGGATTTCCTTCAGGAAGGCGACGCCGTCCATGCCGGGCATGCGCAGGTCGCAGACCGCGGCGCGCGCGCCGCCCGCCTCTTCCAGGTACTCCAGGGCTTTGCGCGCGTCGTCGAAGGTGCGGACCTCGCACCCCGCTTTTTCGATGGCGATCGCCATGGACTCGCGGGAGCCGGTCTCGTCGTCGATCACCAGTACCAGAGGTTTGTCGGCCATGCGGGCGTCATTCTGGCACAACCCGCGGGAAATTCGTTCAGTCGTCCAGATTCACCCCGCCCTTGCCGCTCGCATCGAAGTCCACCAGCTTGCCATCCACGAAGCGCAGGGTCTTCGGCGAGCCCGCGGACGGCGACGAGGTCGACATGGTCCAGAAGCCGATCTGCATCCCCCGGTTCTGGCGCAGCATCCAGACCTCTTCTTTCTTGCTTCCCTCGCCGCGCTCGTTCACCTCTTCAGGAGCGCCGGTGACGTAGAAGACCTGGCGCTTCGTCATGCCTTTCATGAGCTTGCGCTCGCCAATGGCCTTGCGGACGTCTTCCGGCCAGTCCGGATGCTCGTCCTGAAGCGGCTTCCGCGCGAAGGTGAGGTCGAAGGCCTTCTTGAAGTCGTCGAGAGAATTGATGTTCACAAACTTCACGACCGTGTCGTTGCCGTCCGTCGGCCCGACACCCGTGAGCTCGATCTCGGCCGTGTCATCCTCGAACTCCATCTCGTCGAATTCCACGGTGTCGTTGGGGCCGACTCCCCAGTAGGTGCTCTGGGCATGGAAGGCGCCGCCGGTGAATCCCATCTCGCCATCCGTGTTCACTCCCTCTGGAGATACCTCGACGAGGGGTACCATGTACGTTCCATAGGGATGGCGGCCGGTGCCGCAGGGGACGTCGATGCGCAGGTAGAGAGTCCCCGACAGCATGGACTTCGCTTCCTTGCGGTCCTTCTTCGCGAGCTCGGCCCGGGCGTCCGTGACGGAGCCGAGCAGGAGCATTCCCAGGGCCAGCGACCAGAACCTGACTTTCATAGTCCCTCCTTTGAAGAGCTTCTGAATCCTATCATCACGGGGTGTCGTAGACTGGCTACCCGAGCATGACCCTCCCTCTCGAACCCCGGACCGCGCCGACCGCCACTCTCGAAGGGGTATTGGAGCGCGTGGTCTTCGCCAACGAGGAGAACGCCTGGAGCGTGGTGCGCCTTGCCGTCCCAGGCAAGCACGACCACGTCACCGCGGTCGGCAACCTCCTCGGGATTCAACCGGGCGAGAACCTGCGCCTGGCGGGAGAGTGGATCGAGGATCCCAAGTACGGCCGCCAGTTCAAGGTCACCTCCTATGCCACGGTCCCTCCCTCGACCGTCGGCGGGATCGAGAAGTACCTGGGCTCCGGCCTGATCCGCGGCATCGGCAAGGTCATGGCTTCCCGGCTCGTCAAGGCGTTCGGCAAGGAGACGCTCGACGTCATCGAGAACCACCCCGAGCGGCTGCGCGAGGTCGAGGGGATCGGCGCGGGCCGCAGCTCGGCCATCCAGAGCGCCTGGATCGAGCAGCGGGACATCAAGGAGGTCATGGTCTTCCTCCAGTCCTACGGCGTCTCGACCCAGTACGCGATCAGGATCTACAAGACCTACGGCCCCGCCGCCGTGCAGGTGGTGCGTGAAAACCCTTACCGGCTGGCCCTCGACATCCACGGCATCGGCTTCAAGAGCGCCGACCGCATCGCCATGGCGCTGGGGATCGACCCGGCGGCGCCGCAGCGCCTCGAGGCCGGCGTGCTCCATCTCCTCTCGGAGGCGGGCGACCGCGGCCATCTCTTCCTCCCCCGCCGCACCCTGGCCCAGGAGGCCGCCGCGCTCCTCGCCGCGCCGGCCTACCTGGTCGACAAGGCGATCGGCACCCTGGGCGAGAATGGCCAGGTCGTGGTCGAGCCCTCCGCCGCCGCTCCGAACGAGGCGGACGAGGCCTCGGTCTATCCCAAGGCCCTGCACGTGGCCGAAACCGGGATCGCCACGCGCATCCGCAACCTCCTGATCCAGCCGTCCCTCCCCTTCGAGATCGACGTGGAGCGGGCGCTCGACTGGTTCGAGAAGACCGAGAAGGTGGAGCTCGCCCGTCAACAGAGGCAGGCGGTGCGCTCGGGGCTGACGCGCAAGGTGCTGGTCATCACGGGCGGCCCCGGCACGGGCAAGACCACGCTGGTCCGCGGGCTGGTCAAGATCCTGGAGAAGAAGGGGCAGCGCATCCTTCTCGCGGCGCCCACGGGCCGCGCGGCCAAGCGGCTGGCCGAGGCCACCGGCGGCGAGGCGTGCACGATCCACCGGCTCCTGGAGTTCGATCCCAAGACCCGGTCTTTCGTGAGGAACCGCGACCATCCCCTGGGCTGCGACCTTCTCATCGTGGACGAGGCCTCGATGCTGGACGCGGTCCTCGCCTTCCACCTGCTCCGCGCCGTCCCCGACCCGGGCCGCCTGATCCTGGTGGGGGACGTGGACCAGCTCCCCTCGGTCGGGCCGGGCCGGGTGCTCGCCGACCTGATCCGCTCCGATGCCGTGGAGGTGGTCCGCCTGACCGAGATCTTCCGCCAGGCCTCGCGCAGCCTGATCGTGGTCAACGCCCACCGCGTCAACGAGGGCAAGATGCCGGACACGGAGGCGGTGGACGGCGACTTCTTCTTCCTCGCGCGCCGCGATCCCGAGGAGATCGTGGAGACGATCGCCGAGCTGGTGGGGCGGCGCGTCCCGGCCCGCTTCGGCCTCGATCCCGTGGACCAGATCCAGGTCCTCACGCCGCGCAACCGCGGCCCGTTAGGCACCGAGCGGCTCAACGAGACGCTGCGCGACCTGCTCAATCCCCAGGGCGAGGAGATCACCCGCGGCGGCCGCAGCTTCCGGGTCGGGGACAAGGTGATGCAGGTGCGGAACAACTACGACCTGGACGTTTTCAACGGCGACATAGGAAGAGTCACGGGGATCGACGAGCTCGACCAGCTCCTGCGGGTGACGGTCGACGGCCGCGAGGTGGTCTACGAGCCGTCGATGCTGGACGAGCTGACCTTGGCCTATGCCTGCACGATCCACAAGTCCCAGGGAAGCGAGTACCCGTGCGTGATCGTCCCCCTGCACACGCAGCACTACCTGATGCTGCAGCGCAATCTTCTCTACACTGCTCTCACCCGGGCAAAGAAGCTGGCAATCCTGGTGGGCGAGCCGCGGGCGCTGGCGGCGGCGGTGAACAACCGGCGGGTAAAGACCCGCTTCACCCGCTTGGCGGAGCGGCTGGCCGACCGGCTTGCGGGCTGACTGTCAGAGAGTGTCAGCTGACACACCCTGACGCACTTTCCATTTGCCGGACGCGGGCTGGACGCCTATACTAGGGCCACAGTGCTCCGAGTTCTAATTCTCGACGACGAGTCGATGGTGGTGGACATGCTGGCGGCGTGCTTGCGCCGTCCTGGCATCCATCTGACGACCTGCCTGGAGATCGAAGCGGCGCTGGCGCTCCTCAGCTCCTATCGTTTCGACGTGGTCGTGACCGACCTCTCCGTATCGCAGCTCGGCGGGTTGGAGGGGATGCGCCTGATCCGCTTCGTCACCACCAACTTCCCGGATACGGCGGTCTACGTGCTGAGCGGCTACGTGGACGAGAACGTGCGCTCCCTTTGCGGCATGTTGGGCGTCACCTCGGTGCTGGAGAAGCCCGAGGGGCTCAGCCAGCTCCGCACCATGCTCATCGAGCGCCGCGACAACCTGGCCGCGGCCGAGCCAGCCGGCCATGCAGACAATCCCGGAGATACGGGCGAGGTCCAGCAGGTCGAGCTGCTCGAGGAGTTCCTCGACCGCAAGACCATCCGCGCCGTGCTGCAGCCGATCGTCAAGGTGCGGGACGGCGCCGCGCCCTTCGAGGTCTTCGGCGTCGAGGGCCTCGCCCGCGGGCCGGCGAACTCGGTGCTGGGCAGCCCGTCGTTCCTCCTCGCCTACGCGGCCCGCAAGGAGCTGCTGTTCGAGGCGGACATGATCTGCATCCGGGCCGCGCTGGTCGAGGTCGTCCAGCTCACCAGCCCCGTGACGACCTTCCTGAACGTCCAGCCGCGCTCCCTGACCAACCCGGATTTCACGGCGCGCCTCTGTGACGAGGTGCACCAGTCCGGCCTGGAGGAGCGCACCATCGTGCTGGAGCTCACCGAGCAGCAGACGATCGTCAACCCGCGCGCCTTTGCCTCGACGCTGCAGCGGCTGCGCGACTGCGGCTTCCGGATCGCGCTGGATGATTTCGGGGAAGGATCGTCCAACCTCAACCTCTTCCAGGACCTCCGCCCCGACTTCCTCAAGATCTCCGGCACCTTCTGCCGCGGCCTGGCGCAGGACTCGTTCAAGCAGATCATCGTCCAGAGCACGGCCGAGATGGCCGCGCGCGCCGGCACCGCTACCATCATGGAGGCGGTCGAGACCTCCGAAGACGCGCAGGTGCTGCGCCGGCTCGGCATCGACTATGCCCAAGGCTACTTCTTCTTGAAGCCGCTGCCCGGCCGCGACCTCGCCCAGGCGCTGCAGGTCGGCCTCCTCCATGCGGCCCGCCCCGCCGCCCAGCTCGGCACCGCCGCGTCAGCCTGAAAAACTGAATTACCGAACGACTGTCCCGGTTTCTCCCATCCCCTGCACTTCATGGTTGGATGGGTGAAGGGCGCCCAACGCCACCCCATCCAAAATCTGATCTTTTGACTTGTTTGGAGGGAGTTAACCGTGGATCGATACCCCCCTTGACGCTGCACCGCGTTCAAGCGCAGTAATTTCGTCCTTACCCCTGCTGTATCCATTTCATCCGGGGGCGCCATGCCCCCAAAACGAGGGAGAGTTACGCCAATGTCGATTGTCGATTTCTATCAGAAGTTCGTGTCCGCCACCGAGAACAATGCCCTGGTTGAGTCACTCCGCCGCCTGAGCCTCCTCGACGACCCGAAAGCGATGTTCGAGGGGGAGGAGACGTCGAGCGAGTGGATATACTGGAGCGCGGAATCCGGCATGGTGGAAGCCTGAACCCAGGCAAGGATCTTGCGTAAAATCAGGATAGCTGTCCATTTGTAGTAACCGTAGGGGCTCGGGTGTTTGCCCGAGCCCCTTTCCAACTCGGAGATCTGGCCCATGGCGGAAGCAGTACCTGGCTCCGGAGGGAGCTTCGAGGCGATCAAGCAGCGGGTCCGCGCTGTCGCCCAGGTCTCGGCCTGGCCGCAGATGCTCCAGCTCATGGAGCGGGTGGGGCACCGGGAATCGCTCTCGGTCTGGGACTATCCGTCCGCCGCGTGCGTTGCGGTTGGCGGCAAAGCCGAGGATGCCCTGCCCGGGTCAGCCGCCGTTTTCTGCTCGCTGATCAGCATCCACCTGGTCGACGACATGCTCGACGACGACCCCAAGGGGGATTACCACCGCCTCGGCGCCGGCCGGGCCGCCAACCTGGGGCTCGCGTTCCAGGCTGCAGGCCACCTCGTGATTGACGACCCAGGGGTCCACCCGAAGGTCCGCGCCGACCTGCACGCGGCGTTCGCCCGGATGTCCATCGCGACCTCGTTCGGCCAGGACATGGACTCCCGCGAGCTGCGCAGCGAGGAGGAGTACTGGCGCACGGTAGGCTCGAAGACGCCGCCGCTCTTCGGAGCCGCGTTCCGCATGGGCGCCCTGCTCGGCGGAACCACGGAGCCCACGATCGACGCGCTGGATGCCTTCGGCAGCGTGATGGGCCGGTTCGTCCAGGTCAGCGACGATCTGTCGGATGCCCTGGAGACCCCGGCCAAGGCCGATTGGGGCCGCCGGCCGAACAACCTCCCCATCCTCTATGCCATGACCGCCGACCACCCGGCGAGGGAGCGGTTCCTGGAGCTTTCGGTCCGCTCGGCGGACCCGGACGCCCTGGCCGAGGCCCAGCAGATCCTGCTGCGCAGCGGCGCCGTCAGCTACTGCGTGTTCAAGATGGTGGAGATTGCGGAAGAGGCGCGCAAGGCGCTGGCCGGCATCTCGCTGGTCGATGCCGAACCGGTGGAGAGGGTCTTCGCCGCGCACCTGCGGCCTCTGCACAAGATGCTGGAATCGGTAGGGCTGGAGGAGCCGGTGTCACTCGCGGTGGGATAGGGGATGCCATGGGCTCCAAGCTTATCGTGGCACGGGGGCTGTCCGGCAGATCGCGGCTGGGGTGGCCGGATTGCGCATCGCAGCCCCCCCCGTGGCCTGGATGGTCCAGATCCGCCCGCAGGACCCCGCCCTCCGCTCACCGCTCTCCCTCTCCAAGCTCGCCCTTCGCCCGCTCGATCCAGACCCGCATCTCCCCCCGCCAGGGGCGGTATACTGCCTGGAACAAAACAGTGCAGACGGCCACATCTCCCTGCTGGGCCATCCGGCTTCCCCTCAAGCCTCGACCGGGAAGCCCGCGTCAGCGCGCACGCCCTCCGCCTCCCCCCCGCCTGAAAGTCGACGTTCGTGGATGTCGGCCGTTCAAACATACGGAGGGGTACTCCCCAAGGAGGATTGAGATGTCGATTCATGATTTCCATTCGAAGCTCATGTCCGGGAAAGAAGAGAGCACGTTGTACGGAGGGCTGCGCCGCCTAATGGGCATCGCGAAGCCGGCCCTGGCATCGACCGAAGAAGCCGGCTGGACCTACTGGATGGAGGACAGCACGGAAAGCGGAACCGCCGAATCGGGTTGGGCCTGGAAGACAGGCGCCGAAGGCATGCAGGAGGCCTAGATCGACAGCGCCGGCCGTCGTCCCTAGCGACATGAGCCGCGTCCGCGGGTGCAGAGGCTGCCTCTTTGCCAGACCCGCGGACGCTCTCCGCCCCCATCGCACCGCCCCCCTGCTATACTGCCTGTAAAGCACGCCCCAAGTCGATCTCCTGCCAGGTAGCCCCGTGCCGGGACGGGTTCCGAGAGACCGGGCGCGCATTCCGAGCCCATGGAAAGGCCGAGCCCTTTTGCGCTGAAGAAGAGCGACCTGCCGTGGGTCCTCGTGTCCCTGCTCGTCCTCGTGCCCTGCCTGTATTACCCATACGTGACCGTCACGAAGTCGCTGGACTTCAGCATGAACATGGAGTGGAAGGTCCTCTCCGCCCTCCCTTGCGAGCCGCATGAAGACTGCCTGAAGGTCAACGACCGGATCCTTGCCATCGGCAAGGTGACGTACGACATGTACGTCAAGAGCCGGGCGCTGTTGATCCTCGACGAGTTCGGGGACGACGGCATCGCGCCCGTGCGCCTCCTGCGCGATGGCCGGGAGATGACGCTGATGATCCGCAACCAGCAGCAGGGGCAGCTGCGGGAGATTCCCGCGGGGGCGTTCTTCCCGACCGCCTTCTGGCTCATGGGCACGGTGGCGATCCTGTTCATGCGGCCGAAGGACGAGCGCTGGCTGGTGCTGATCCTGTTCAGCTACGTCACGGCCGTCTGGTTCGCCGCGGGTTTCGCCTCTTCGATGCGCGAGGGTTACTCCTCCGTCATCTTCCATCTCGTCATCTGGGCGTTCCTGCCGCTGTCGCTCCACCTGCACCTGCTCCTGCCGAGCTCGCTGCTCAGCACCCGCCAGCGGCAATGGCTGCTGGGCCCCCTCTATGTGGCCACGCTGGCGGTGACGCTCCTGGATGTCTTCTTCGTGCTGGACCCGCTGCGCAACCTTTACCTGTGGACGACGCTCGCGGCCGTGCTGTCGTCCATAGGCCTCCTGGTCCTCCGCCTGTTCCTCCCCATCGAACCGGCGGCCAAGGTGGCCAACCGCGTGATGCTCTATGGCATCCTCCTGGGCCTGATCCCATTCTTTTTCATCTTCGCGATCATGCCTTACTGGATGATCCGGCTGTCGAACCTGTTCGAAGACTTCCGCGAGATCGGCCCATGGCTGCTCGGCCTCTCCGTGCTCTCGGTCCCCATCCTGCCGATGAGCTACCTCTACGCCATCTACAAGCACCACGTGGGCGAGCTGGAGCTCCGGGCCAACCGCCTGCTCGGCCTGTACAGCTTCGCGGTGCTCACCGTCACCAGCTACGTCACGGCGCTCTTCGCGGTCAGCAGCCTCTGGGCACCCATGAAGGGCTCGTACGTCATCTCCATGCTCGGCTTGTCGCTGCTCTTCATCGGCCTGGTGCTGGTCCTCCGGGGACGCTTCCAGGCCCTCGTGGACCGCCACATCTTCGGCATCCGCCACTCGCCCGACGAGGTGATCGACCTCGTCTCCGAACGCATCCCCACGGCCTTCGACCGCGCGGCCCTGGCGCGCGTGCTCACCGAAGAGATCCTCCCTTCGCTGCTGATCCGGCAATCGGCCCTCCACCTGCTCGAGAGGACGCCGGACGACGGGCTGGAAACCCTCTACGAGCAGGGGGTGCCGCCGGGCGATCCACTGGCGGCCGAGGAGCTGCGCGCCCTGCTCGGGCAGAGCGGCCGCTACCGCCATCCGCCGCGCCATGCCTGGTCGAGGTTCGACTGGGTCCGGCTGGTCACCCCGCTCACCTTCCAGGGCGAGACGGTCGGCGTCTGGCTCCTCGGCCGGCGCGACCCGGACGACCACTACCCCAGCGCGGAGATCCAGCTCCTCACCACCGTCGCCAACCAGATCGCCACGATGGTGGAAAACATCCGCCTCTACGAGCGTGCGCAGCAGGAGATCGCCCAGCGCAAGGCCGCCGAGGAGGAGATCCGGCGCAGCGAGGACCGCTTCCGCACCCTCTTCGAAGCCACTCTCGAAGGGATCGCGATCGTGCGCAACGGCACGATCCTGGAGGTCAATCACGCCCTGCTCGCCATCTTCGGCTATGCGCCCGGGGAGCTGATCGGCCGCGAGCTCTCCGAGCTCGTCTCCGTGCCGGAGACCGGCCTCGACGACGTGCCGCGCGAGGGGCACGGCTTCCAGCGCGACGGCTCGGTCGTGGACATCGAGGTCGCCGGCAAGAAGTACGTCTTCCAGGGCGAGGACGTGACCGTGGTCGCCATCCGCGACATCGTCCAGCGCAAGCGCAACGAGGCCGAGAACAAGATGCTGCAGCGGCAGCTCCTGCTGTCGCAGAAGATGGAGGCGATCGGCCGCCTCTCCGCCGGCGTCGCCCACGACTTCAACAACTGCCTGCTTGCCATCTTCGGCTACAACGACCTGATGCTCGACCGCTACCGGTCCGACCCGTTCCTGGTCCGCAACCTCAGCGGGGTCAAAGAGGCGGGACAGAAGGCCGCGGCCCTGACCAAGCAACTCCTCGCCTTCGCGCGCCGCCAGCCCATGGAGACCCGGGTGCTGGAGCTCAACCCGGTCATCACCGGCCTGGAGAAGATGCTGCAGCGGCTCCTCGGCGAGGACATCCACCTGATCTCCGAGCTGGGCTCCGACCTCGGGCGCATCAAGGTCGATCCCGGCCAGATCGAGCAGGTGGTGGTGAACCTGGCGGTCAACGCCCGCCACGCCATGCCCACGGGCGGCAGGCTGACGATCCGGACCTCGGCAGTGAGGGCCGCGCCGGGCAATCCGGCTCCCCACGCCGACGTGCCGGCGGGCGCCTGGCTGCTGCTGTCGGTAGCAGATACGGGCATCGGCATGGACGCGGAGACCCAGGCGCGCGTGTTCGAGCCCTTCTTCAGCACCAAGGGGGAGGGCACCGGGCTCGGCCTCTCCATGGCCTACGGCATCGTCAAGCAGAGCGGCGGCCACATCTTCGTGGACAGCTCTCCGGGGGTTGGCGCGGTGTTCTCGATCTACCTCCCCTTGACCCAGGAGGCGGGCACCGTGGTGGCCGCGGCCGTCGCGGGCCTGGACGACAGCGGCTCGGAGACGATCCTCCTGGTCGAAGATGAGGGCGAGGTGCGGCGGGTCCTCCACCAGATCCTCGTGGGCAAGGGCTACCGCGTCATCCAGGCGGAATCCGGCGACGAGGCCCTGGCCATGGCACGGATGTTCCGCGGCGTGATCCACCTCCTCCTGACCGACGTCACCATGCCGCAGATGAAGGGGCCGGAGCTCGCCACCCGCCTGGTTGCCGAGCGGCCGCAGACGCGGGTCCTCTTCATGTCCGGCTACAACGACGAGTCGCTCTCGGCCGAGGAGACCATCCTCCAGAAGCCGTTCGCCGCCCAGACCCTCACCCAGACGATCCGCTCGATCCTCGACGCCGAGGAAAGCCTCCCGAAATCAGCGACCGCCTGACTGGAACTTCAGCTCCGGGTCGTGCTGGGCCTTGCGGAGGAAGGCGACGAGCTTCTCGGCCAGATCGAGGGTGACCTTCTCCTGATCCGCGGCCTTGCGGAAGAGGGTCAGTGCCGCCATCGCCTCCGGCTGCACACCGTTGGACTGGAAGATCGGCGCCAGGTGGACGGCCAGTGTCTTGACCATGTCGGTGCGGCCCTGACCGAGGAAGACCACCGCCAGCTCCAGGGTCACCAGGGCGGCGTCGAACCAGATCGTCCGCGAGACGAATTCCGCCCGCACCTGGGTCAGGAGGTCGATTCCCTGCTGGGTCCGTCCGAGGCCCGCGGCGATCCGGCCTTCGGCCCAGCGCAGGCGGATGCGGTCCAACTCCTTGCAGGACAGAAGCTTCACCTCGGGCAGCATCTCATCGGCTTCCTTGAAGCGCCCGATCTTGCTGAGGTAGTCCAGGAGATTGTGCCGGAGGCAGAGCCAGAGGCGCGGCTCGCGCTTCGGGTCGACGTGTGGCTCCGCCTCTTCGAGAGTGATGATGGCTGCATTGAGCTCATCCTGCTCCTCAAGGACCTTGGCCTTGTTGATCAGGAGCCGGCCTTTCATCTCCGGTCCCCCGGTCGCGAGCGCTTGGTCTACCAACGTTAGTGCTTCCGGAAGCAGCCGTTGAGCAGTCCGTAGAGAGGCTTTGAGGTGTAGAAGCCGAGCCTCGTCGAGCAGGTCTCCCGCGCAACCCTCACCGGCCTTCCATTCTTCGTCCGAGAGAATGAAGGACCGCTTGGCTTCTTCGAGATCGCCCTGTACCCGCTGAGCATTCCCGAGAAATCCCAGCGCGTAGCCCCGGGACCTGGATCGCCGCGCCTTGTCCCCCGGTATCCGTTCTGCCACCTCCAGAGCCTCGCGAGCAAGCTCAAGGGCCGCGGCGGCACTGTCCGAAGACGCGGCTGCCGATTCATGGGCGAGCAGTTCCGAGAAGGCCCACGTCTGAAGCTCGGGCAGTTCGGCGATGATGGCGCTGCGCCCCTCGTACGGGTACTTCCGGATCCTTTCCCAGTGCTCCGCCGCCCTGGCCCGGTCTTCGGGGAACGGATGGCCTTTGGCGGAAGCTGCGGCGCACACCCGCTCCGACATCGGCTCCAGTCCGGCCAGAAGGGCAACCGCGTCCGTCAAACGGCTCACGGCGCTGCCCGCTTCCGCCGCCAGGCTCACGACCTGGGCGCGCAACGGATCGGCAGAGCCGAACGAGGGCCGGCACCGGGGAGTAAGACGTAGCGCGGCGAAGAGTTCGTCAGCCCTGTCCAGGGCAGCCAGGCCGTAGTCGAGCGCATCCAGGAGGCGGAACAGGGTTGCAAGGTCGGGGACCTTCTTGCCCGCCTCGTATTGCGAGAGGGAGCTGCAGCTGACGTGTGCTTTCCGGGCCAGCTTGGACTGTCTCAGGTCTCGCGACTCCCTCAGAATGGCCAGCCTCCTTCCAAGAGCCTTTCCCAGGTCCGACGCATCCTCTCCTCTCATCTCTCCTCCAATTCAGATCAGCGGCCTCACAGTTTCGTACAGAATGAACTTTTTCTACAAGAGCGGGGGTGCGCGCCGGGGTAATTTCGGAGCCGGGAGACCCATCCGGCGTCAATCGATTCCCCGGCAGGAACGATTGTTTCGCTTCCGGGCATCAAATGCGCGACACTTCCTCGCGCAGGGACGGCTCGCCCGGCCGCGACGGCCCGGGATGGACGCCGTTCCGGAAGGGGATCTCTAAATGCCTCGGATCGATGTCCGTCGTACGTTCGCAGTGCTGCTGCTCCTCCTGACCCTGGCGCCCGCGCTCTCCTGGGCCGGCCCGCGCGGGCCGGAGCCGCGGGAGGAAGCCGTGATGGGCAGGTTGCTGCCTAAACTGTGGAGCTTTGTGAAAGCCCTCTGGGAGGAAAACGGAAGCTCGCTGGACCCGAACGGCCAGCCGCGGCCGAACGAGGGGAGCAGCCTCGACCCGAGCGGCAGCACGGCGGATGAGGGCTCCGACCTCGACCCGAGCGGCTAGGCGCTGGTTTCCCTCGGGAAGACGAAGCTTCGGCATCGGGATAACAAACGCTTGACGGAAAGGGGTGGCCTCGACGCCGCCTCGGAGCTTCGGGAAGACTGCCGCTCGATGAGCGACCTGATCCCCGACCTCGACCGCGCCCCCTACTCCGAAGCCCTGCGCCGAGCGCTCTATGACGCCGTGCGCCAGCTCCAGCTCCCGGAGCACTCCGAGCCGTTCCTCTTCCATGCCTGGGGCCGCTGGTTCGCGGTCTGGGAAGACCACAGCGAAGACAGCGACCACCTCCCCCCTCCCCGCCGGTGGGAGGTGGTGCGCATCCAGTCCGACCCCTCGCAGCCGGAAGGGATCATGCTCCATGAGGTCTAAACGCCTCACCGTCCAGCGCGAAGGGATCCTCACCCTGCCTCCCGAGGTCTGCGAAGCCGCGGGGCTCCGGCCGGGAGACATCCTGGCCGTGGAGGCCCAGGAAGAGTCCTTTGCCCTGGAGGTCTACCGCGAGCTCCTCCACCTAGCGTGGGAGTACATGGGAGACTGTGCCCTCCGGGGTTTCGTGGCCGAGTTCCTGAGCCGCCCGCTCACCACACTGGAGCCCGGCGGCCACGTGCTCATCCCCGGAGAAGCCTTCCCGCTCCCCGAGGGAAGCGAGCTGAGCCTCTACGTCGACCAGCGGAGCGGCGGGAGCCATCTCTTGCATCTCTTCCCCGTTCCGTAGACTCGGGAACGCCCCGAGTCGCTCGGGGAACGCTCCGCATTCCCCAGGGAACGCCCTGAGTTCCCCAGGGAACGCCCGAAGTTCCTCGGGGAATGCCCTGTGTTGCTCGGGGAATGCCCTGAATCCCTCAGGGAACGCCCCGCGTTCCTCGGGGAACGCCCTGAGTTCCTCGGGGAACGCCCTGCGTTGCTCGGGGAACGCCCTGAATCCCCCAGGGAATGCCCCGAGTTACTCGGGTGGCAGGTTTTCAGGAGTAATACCGGCGCATCTGGGCAGCGACGCCGTCCAGATCCGGGAACAGCCGCCGCTCATCCACGCTCGCAAGGTCGAGCTGGTCGCGGACGCGGGCGACCTTGTCCGCCGGGATCACGAAGCGGGTCAGGGCATCGCCGAGGCCGTGCGTCTCGAGGAACTCGTCGAAGGGCAGGCTCTTGTCCGAGCACAGGGTGAACACCGCCGCCTGCGCCACGATCCGGGCGTCCAGAGAAGGGGGCTCGATCATGCAGGCGAAGGGCTTCTCCTTCTCATCCCGGCTGAAGAGTTTCCACGGGCTGAAGTGCTCGCCCTTGACGAAAAGCTCGTCAAGATCCTGGATGAGCAGCGCCAGCTCCGGGAAGCCGAACTCCCGGTGGACCTTCTTCCAGTCGAGCCGCCACACCGCCCGATCGACGCCGACGTGGCGGTCCAGCGAGGCAAAGTGCGCGGCGACCAGGGGTGAGTAGGTCCAGTCCAGGAGCCGGGTGGCGAGGCCGTGGTGCTGGGCCGCGACCAGGAGCTCCCACTCGTTGACCGGCGGCGTCTGGAAGTAGGGCCGTGAGTAGCGGATGAAGTTGCGGAGGATGTGCTCCTCCAGCCCGGCCTTGCCGTGAGGAGGTTCGACACCGCCCAGCCGGTCGAGGCTCGTCAACAGCGGGTGGGAGGCGTCGGAGGCCCCCCGGTAGACGCCGGTGTCGCGGTGCCGGCCGGTCTTGGGGTCCGGCTCGGTGGGGGTGACCTGGTCGATCAGCTCCCCCAGGCTGGTGATTCGAATCTCCTGAATCGCCACGATTGATCCCGTTCCCCCTCTCCCCAGCCCTCTCCCCCGTTCCGGGGGGAGAGGGAGCCGTACTACCGGGATGCAATTACCGCTCCGGCGGAGGAGGCTCTTCCCAGGCCCGCTCAGTCGACAGGGGCAGGTCGCCGCCGTAGCTTGCCGGGGGAGGAGGCGGTGGAATCGTGGCTGGTACCAGCGCCGGCTCGTACCTCGCTGGAGCCCCGAAGCGGCTCAGGAGGACGGCGCCGAAGCCCACCATCCAGGCCGCGAACTGCACGATTCCGCCGAACAGCAGGAACATGTTGGAGAAGACGTCGAGCACGCCCGGCCCCCAGGACAGGAGGTGGCCGATCAACGACAAGACCTGGATGACCAGCACGCCGACGAGCGCCGCCGCGTAAGGCCCGCCGAAGCTCCGTTCGTAACGCTCTTCGAGCCACCGCCCCACTCGATAGGCCGACGCGGAGTACCCGAGCATCAGGGCCAGCAGCAGGGCCAGCACCAGGGCCATGGCGAAGAACGGCAGCAGCACCAGGAGCAGGCAGCCGACGAGCAGGACCACGAGCACGAGCGAGACCATGAACAGGATCCCCAGCACCACGACCACCAGCGGCACGGAGGAGAAGACGCCGAGCAAGCCGACCGCGGCGGACTTCAGCGGCTCGGTCCTCAGCCGGAGGTCCACCTGCTCCAGGGGACGGCGGGCGATCAGCAGGGTGAGGCAGGTCAGCAGGGCGAGGGTCACCATCCCCAGGATGCTGCCGAAGGCGTCCATGGAGGCGCCGAAGAGGGTGAAGGGCCCGAAGGGGGGATCGAAATCCCGCCCTTCCCTCCATGGCCCGCGCCAGGGGGGATCGACCTCGGAGGTGGAGCCGTGGATCTGAGACCCCGGGGAGCGCTCGATGGTGCCGCCGGTGCTGCTGACATCCCCTTCGACGACCGCGTCCGGTCCGAGGTAGACGCTGCTGCCCACCGAGACCACGTCGCCGCCGACATGGCCGTTGACCCGGACAGGGCCGCCGATCGCGACCACATCCCGGCTCACCTGGCCGTCGACCCGCACGGAGCCGCCGATTGCGACGGCCTCCTCCGCCAGCTCTTCCTTCTCCACCAGGATGTTGCCACCGAACTTCACCCGGCTGCCGGAATGGACCACGGGCTCAGGCGCCTCCGGCAGCTCCGGAACCTCCGGACTGGCGGGCGTCTCCACCTCGATCTCTTCGGGGACCTCCCCGTCTTCCGAGGGAGGATCCTGATCCGGCGGCACTTCCAGACGATCCGGGGCGGCCGGGGCAGCGGGGGTGGCCGGGGCAGCGGGGGGCACCGCCTCGGCCGTCATGCCGAACAGCTCCCGGCGCGCCGCCGGGTCGAGGTCCAGCAGGGGGAGGATCAGGCGGGCGTCCTCTCCCAGCCAGTCCCGGGCGATCTGCGGGTTCACGCGCTCGCCGTTGATGGCGACGTCGCCGCCGCTCACCTCGATTGCGCGCACTCCACGGCGAGCCTGGCGCGGCGTGAGCACTACGCCGCCGCGGATGGGGACCACCTGGTACCGGCTCTCGATCTGGCGGCGCAGCTCCGGCCCCTGGACCGCGGGGGTCTCCTGGGCCAGGGCTACCGAAACGATGGGAAGGCCGAGGACGATAAGCAGCGCCGCGGCCCCCAGCTGGCGGCGATATCGGCGATATCGGTCAACGAATGGGATTGACATATCTCAAGCTCCTGTCACGGGTCATCAGCTCGCGGAGAAAGACGAAAGAGATCCCTGAGATCGCCAGGCACCCGGCCGTGACCTTGAGCGCGCCGGGGCTCGTCAGGGAGACCGCCAGGGCTCCGAGCACGGTGAGGAACCAATCCCCGACGCGTGACGCGATTCCCAGCCATTGGTTGAGGTCGACCAACGAGGTCACCCCGAGCTGCACCAGGTCGTTCATGGTGGCCATCCCGATCAGGGTCATCAGGAGCTGCGGCAGCCAGAACATCGAGATGCAGGCCGCGAGCGCACCCGAAGCGAGGGACAGGCGGAACCCGGGCGACCGGAACA
Organism: uncultured Holophagales bacterium; assembly: GCA_963741305.1. GTDB lineage: Bacteria > Acidobacteriota > Thermoanaerobaculia > Multivoradales > UBA5704 > DATMER01. The sequence continues at coordinate 4,607,695 of CAVUHL010000003.1, forward strand.
GCCAGACGAGCCAGTTCTGCCGCACGGGAATCGATACCGCTACCGGTGCAGCGACCTGCAGGAGCACACGGTCCGCGAACCCGGCCGAGGGCGCCAGACGGGGCAGGCTCTCGAACACCTCGAAGAGAGCCGCTTCCGCTCCGGCATCATCCGCATCCCGCTCGGCTTGGAGCCAGCGGGCCAGGGGGTCGTGGGGTTCCGGTTGTCTCATGGCCATTCGTCTTCTCCGCGTCCAACCCTACGAGCCTCCCGGGGATCCGGTTTCAGCCCCCCAGCCGAGCGCCGACATCTCCGTGGCCAGCTCCTTGCGGGCACGGTGCAGGTTGGTCTTGACCGTGCCCAGGGGCAGACCGGTGACGTCGCAGATCTCCTGGTAGGTGGCCCCTTCGAGATAGAAGAGGACAACCGCCTCCCGGTATTCGGGCCGCAGCCGCGAGATTGCCCGCTCCAGGGATCTTGCCATGTCCCGGCGCTCGGCGGCAGCGGCAGGGTCCTCGACGGAGGCGTCGGACAGGATCGCGGCGAGCCCTCCCCGTCCATCCTCGTCCTGGGGAGCCTCCAGGGAGACGGTATCAGGAACATGCCGCCGCAGATGGTCGATGGTCGTGTTGTGGGCGATCTTGAAGAGCCAGCTCGACAGCTTGCGCGAGCCGTCGTAGGTGCGGAGGCTGCGGTAGGCCTTGACGAACGCCTCCTGGGCGAGGTCTTCGGCCGTGGCCGGATCCTGCACCATGCGGACGATCAGGCTGTAGACCGGCCGCTCGAAGCGCATTACCAGCTCGCGGAAAGCGTCCTGCGACCCTGTCAGGGCGCGCACCACGAGTTGGGCATCGGTCTCCATTTTGAGGCCGATTCTAGTAGACTTGCCCGGATCTTACCCGGAGGCAAAAACCCGATGAGAATCCTCACGCCCGCAATACTCGCCCCAATACTCGCCCTGACCCTTGCGCTGCCGGCGCTGCCCGCCGCAGCCGGCACCCTTGCCGGCGTCACTCTGCCCGACAAGGCCGACGTGGATGGCAAGTCCCTGGTCCTCAACGGCATGGGCCTGCGCAAGAAGTTCGTCATCAAGGTCTACGTGGCCGGTCTCTACCTCCCCCAGAAGGAGAAGGCCGCCGCCAAGATCCTCGGCGCCGACGCTGCGCGCCGCATGGTGCTCCACTTCATCTACAACGTGGACAAGGAACAGATGTGCACGGCTTGGGACGACGGCCTGAAGGCCAACACCCCCAACGCCTCGGCCGAGGTCAAGAAGAACTTCGCCACGCTCTGCAGCTGGATGGACGGCGTGGGCGAGGGGCAAAAGCTGGTGATGACCTACGTGCCCGGCACCGGCACCACGGTCGAGGTCGCAGGCAAGGTCAAGGGCACGCTCCCCGGCAAGCCCACTGCCGATGCCATCCTCAGCACCTGGATCGGCAAGAATCCCGACCCGGGCGAGGACTTCAAGAAGGCCGTGCTCGGAAGCTAGTTTCTTCTTTTCCCTGGGGGAAACACCCCCGTCAAAAAAAGAAGGAGCGCGGCCGGCGCTCCTTTTTGGAGGGATGAGAGGAGGTTTTGCCTCCCCGCAATTCGGAAGTGTATGGCTCCCATTGACTGTTGTCAATATCTTTTGAGCCTGTCTTTTAGACTGTCACAGTCTTAATCCGAACGTGGCCAGGATGACCAGTCCCAGGATCACGCGGTAGATCACGAAGACCGTCAGCGGCTGGCGCCTCAGCCACGCGAGGAGCCCGGCGATCACCACATAGCCGGCAATTGCCGAAACCACCAGGGCGATGGCCATCGGCCCGTACTGACTGGGATCGACCGCCCCTTGGAACACGTCGATCGCCTCGACCGCGCAGGCCGCGGCCGTAATCGGAATGCTGAGCAGGAATGAGAAGCGCGCCGCCGCCGGCCGGTTGAAGCCGATCAGCAGCGCCGCCGTCATGGTGATGCCGGACCGCGAAGTGCCAGGCACCAGGGCCAACGCCTGGGCGACCCCGATCAGCAGGGCGATTCCCGCCGTCATGCTGCCGATCTCGCGGTACTTCTCCCCTCGCTTGTCGGCCCAGCCGAGGAGCAGGCCGTAGAAGATGGCCGTGCAGGCGATGAGGATCGGATTGCGCGCCTCGCCCGAGATCCAGTCCTTGAACAGCAGCCCAGCCACGCCGGCCGGAATCGTGGCAATGATGATCGCCCAGGCCAATGGCCGGGGGGCGAAGTCCACGTGCATGGAGCGGGGCTTGCCGGTCAGGAAGCCCTGGATCAGGTCGATCACGTCGTTGCGGAAGTAGATGAGGACGGCGAGGAGCGTCCCCGCGTGGGTGGCGACGTCAAAGGCCAGCCCTTGATCGGGCCAGCCGAGGAACCGCGGGACCAGGATCAGATGCCCCGAAGAGCTGATGGGCAGGAACTCGGTTACGGCCTGGACGATCGCGAGGATTACGGCTTGGAGCGATGTCATGGGGCGCGATTGTAGACCACCGGGCTGGGCTATACTTCCGCCCCGCATGGAAACGCTCCTCGTCACCGGCGGTGCCGGATTCATCGGCTGCAACTTCGTCCGCCTCGCACTGGCCGAGACCGGGGCGCGTGTCGTCGTCCTCGACAAGCTCACCTATGCCGGGAGCCTGGAGAACCTGTCCGACATCCTCGCCGATCACCGCCTGACCTTTGTCCAGGGGGACATCGCGGACCGCGTCGAAGTCCGCCGCGTCTTCGCCGAGCACAAGCCCGATGCAGTCGTGAACTTCGCGGCCGAGAGCCACGTCGACCGCTCCATCGAGGACGCCAGCGCCTTCATCGAGACCAACATCGTGGGAGCGTTCGAGCTCCTCGAAGCGGCCCGGCGCAATGTGAAGGACGGCTTCCGCTTCCTCCACGTCTCGACCGACGAGGTCTACGGCAGCCTGGGACCGACCGGCGCATTCTCGGAGACCACCCCATACGCGCCCAACTCCCCCTATGCCGCCTCCAAGGCCAGCGCCGACCACTTGGTCCGCGCCTATCACGAGACCTATGGCCTGCCGGCCCTGATCACGAACTGCTCGAACAACTACGGCCCTTACCAGTTCCCCGAGAAGCTGATCCCGCTCATGATCCTGAACGCCTTGGAGGGGAAGAACCTCCCCATCTACGGCGACGGCGGCAACGTACGGGACTGGATCTATGTCGAGGATCACTGCCGCGGCGTGCTCGCGGCGCTCCAGAAGGGCCAGCCCGGCGAGAAGTACAACCTGGGAGGCCGCAGCGAGCGCACGAACCTTCAGATCGTGGACGCGATCTGCGAGCTCCTCGAAGCCGAGCGCCCGTCCCCCCTCTGCTACAAGGAGCTCAAGACCTTCGTCGCGGACCGGCCCGGGCACGACCGGCGCTATGCCATCGACGACGAGAAGGCCCGCACGGAGCTCGGCTGGGAGCCCCGCCAGAGCTTCGAGTCCGGCCTGAGGGCCACGGTCCGCTGGTACGTCCAGAACCGCGCCTGGTGCGAAGCCGTCCAGTCCGGCAAGTACGACCGCGAACGGCTCGGACTGCTCAAGACATGAAGTTCCTGCCCACCGCTCTCGAAGGGGTGATCCTCGTCGAGCCCAACGTTTTCGAGGACGACCGCGGCTTCTTCCTGGAGACCTACCACCTGGATAAGTTCGCTGCCGGGGGCATCCCCGACCTCTTCGTCCAGGACAATCACTCGTACTCGATCCATCGGACCCTTCGTGGTCTGCACGCGCAGCTCCGTCATCCGCAGGGCAAGCTCGTGCGGGCGGTCCAGGGCGAGATCTTCGATGTGGCGGTCGACATCCGGTCCGGCTCCCCCACCCTTGGGAAGTGGGTAGGCGAGCGGCTCTCGGGCGAGAACTTCCGGCAGCTCTGGGTCCCGCCCGGCTTCGCCCATGGCTTCTGCGTGCTCAGCGAAACTGCGCACGTCCAGTACAAGTGCACGGAGCTCTACCGCAAGGACGACGAGATTGGGATCGTCTGGAACGATCCTGCGATCGGGATCGAGTGGCCACTGCCGCTAGACACAGGGCCGCTCCTGAGCCCGAAGGACCGCGACGCTCCGGGGCTGGAAGCGATCCTGCAACTGCTTCGCGGCGATGGCTGAAGAGTCTCTTTTCTCCCCCGACGACCTGAGCCAGATGGCCGAGCTGGGCATCGACCCGGCGGAGGCCCTCCGGCAGATCGAGCTGTTCCGCAATCCGCCCCCGTTCACCCGTGTGCTGCGCGCCTGCCGCGTGGGCGACGGCATCCGCACGCTCCCCAAGGCGGCCGAGCCCTGGCTCCTGGCCCGCTTTGAGGAGGCGGTCCGCCGCGGCCGGGCCGCCAAGCTCGTCCCGGCCTCCGGCGCCGCCACGCGGATGTTCAAGGAGCTGCTCGCGGACCTGAACGACGGCGCTCAGGGCCCGCCGCCCCCCGAGGTCAGCACCTTTCTGGAGAACCTCCCCCGCTTCGCTTTCTATGAGGACCTCGCCGATGTCCAAACGGCGGACCGGCGTACGATCCTGGAGTACCTCCTCACGGAGAAGGGCCTGAACTACGCCGAGCTGCCTAAGGGACTGCTGAAGTTCCACCGGTATCCCGATGGGCCGCGCACCCCTTTCGAGGAGCACCTGGTGGAAGCGGCGGACGTGACCCGCGATGCGGAAGGCAACTGCCGCCTGCACTTCACGGTCTCGCCGCAGCATCGGGAACGGTTTGAGGCATTGCTGGAAGAGGTCCGGGGGCGCTACGAAGCCAAGTACAACTGCCGCTTCGACGTCAGCTTCTCCCACCAGCAGCGCTCGACCGACACGATCGCCGTCGATCCCGAGAACCGCCCGTTCCGGCAGGAGGACGGCACCCTCCTCTTCCGGCCCGGAGGCCACGGCGCGCTCCTGGACAACCTGGCCTCGCTAGCCGACCGCGGCTGGGACCTCGTCCTGCTCAAGAACATCGACAACGTGGTGCCGGACGGCCGCAAGCCCGCCGTGAACGGCTGGAAGAAGGCGCTCTCCGGATACCTGCTGGCCATCCAGGAGCGGGTCTTCCGGGTCCTGGAACGGCTGGAGGCCGACCCGGCTGCTCTCGAAGAGGCGTCCAAGCTGGTGGAAGTGGAGCTCTCGCGTCCGATCCCCTCTGGAGTGGACCGGCGGCAGTTCGTGATCGAGGCCCTGAACCGTCCGCTGCGGGTCTGCGGCGTGGTCCGCAATCAGGGGGAGCCCGGGGGAGGGCCGTTCTGGGTCGAGGACGAGCTCGGCCAGCTCTCGCTCCAGATCGTGGAAAGCTCGCAGATCGATCCCAAGGTGCGGCAAGAAATGCTGGCAGGGTCCACCCACTTCAACCCGGTGGACATCGTCTGCGCCCTGCGCGACCGCAACGGCGCGCCGTACGACCTTCACCGATTCGTGGACCCCACGACCGTCTTCATCTCCAGCAAGTCGCACGAGGGACGTCCGCTCAAGGCGCTGGAGCGTCCCGGCCTCTGGAACGGAGCCATGGCGGGCTGGAACACTGTCTTCGTGGAGGTGCCGGACGAGACCTTCGCGCCGGTCAAGTCGGTGCTGGATCTGCTACGGCCGGAGCATCAGTAAGGGGGCTTCTCCTGTGCTACCATCCGCCCGGTTCACGAATCTAACGGAGGAGGCATGGAAGCCTTGAAGCTGCCATCGCTCAAGCTGCCGGATCTACCGCGCCCGACTCGCTGGGACCTTTACGCGATCGGAGCGCTCGTCGCGGGAATCGTCCTGGCCGTCGCGACCATCGCGCTGCCCCGTCTCGCCATGGCCCTGATGTTCGTCCACCTCGTCATCTGCTGCGGCGGTCTGATGATTCTCGGCAAGACCGCCAAAGAAGGGACGTGGTGGGGAAACCTCGCCGCGGTCGGGACCATGTTTGTCGGCATGAGCGGCATGCTGGTGGCAGCCGCCGTCTGGGCCACGGCCTAGGGAGCCCATCCACCCGGGCGGGCTCGTCCGTAGTGTTCAAGAACGCCGCCTGTCTCTGAGAGGAGCGCGCCTTGAACCGGGGAAAACTCGTCGCCTACATCGTGCTCGGCTTGGTTGTCGCGGCCCTCCTCATCCTGGGGGGCCGCCAAGCCGCCGCCTACGTGCCGCAGTTCGCCGCCTGGGTCGAAGGGCTGGGAGTCTGGGGACCTCTGGTCTTCATCCTGGGCTACGCCGTCGCGACCGTCGCCTTCATCCCTGGCTCGGTGCTCACGCTGGCGGCCGGCGCCATTTTCGGCGTGCTCGAAGGGACCCTCTACACGCTCGCCGGCGCTACGCTCGGCGCTTCAGCCGCCTTCCTGATCGCGCGCTACCTCGCCCGCGGCGCCATCGAGCGCCGCATCACAGGCAACCCGCGTTTTGCGGCCATCGACCGCGCGGTCGGCCGCGAGGGCTTCAAGATCGTCGCGCTGCTCCGGCTCTCCCCGGTCTTCCCGTTCAACCTCCTCAACTACTCTCTCGGGCTGACCAAGGTCCGCTTCCTCCACTACTTCGTGGCATCGGCAGCCATGCTCCCCGGCACGCTGCTCTATGTCTACTATGGGGCAGCGGCGGGGAGCCTCGCCTCCGCCGTGGGTGGAAAGACCGAAAAGGGGACCGGGGATTGGGTCGTCCTCGGTCTGGGTCTCCTCGCCACGATCGTAGTCACCACTTTCGTTACCCGCCTAGCCGGCCGGGCGCTGCGACAGGAGATTGAATGATCGAGCCCCGGGACGAGCACAACCTGCGCCTGATCGCGAACGTCCATCCGGAGGACTGGGTCAACCCCGAGCCCGCGAAGCGCTATCACCTGGTGGTGATCGGAGCGGGTACGGCCGGGCTGGTCTCGGCGGCCGGGGCCGCTGGCCTCGGCGCCCGGGTGGCCATCATCGAGCGCCATTTGATGGGCGGAGACTGCCTGAACGTCGGCTGCGTCCCGTCCAAGGGAGTCATCCGCGCCTCGCGCGCCTGGCAGGATGCGCGCCAGGCGGCGGAACGGTTTGGAGGACCGAGGACCACGGGCACAGGAGATTTTGGAGCGGCCATGGAACGCATGCGCCGGCTGCGAGCCGGAATCAGCGTCCATGACAGCGCGGCGCGCTTCCGTGGCCTGGGGATCGACGTCTTCCTCGGTGACGGCAAGTTCGTTGGGCCGGACGCGATCGAGGTCGGCGGCAAGCGCCTCCGCTTCCGCCGCGCGGTGATTGCCACCGGCGCGCGCGCCGCCGTGCCTCCCATCCCCGGTCTTGCCGAGGCCGGCTATCTCACGAACGAGACGGTCTTCAACCTGACCGAGCTGCCCGCCCGTCTGGTCATCATCGGCGGCGGCCCCATCGGCTGCGAGCTGGCGCAGACCTTTGCCCGCTTCGGCAGCCAGGTCACCCTGCTCGACATGGAAGCCCACGTCCTGGTCCGGGAGGATGCCGACGCCGCCGAGGTGGTCCAACAAGCCATGCAGAGGGACGGCGTCCGGTTCGAATTCAACACGAAGATCCTGGAGGCTAGGCCGGGCGTCGTGGTCATCGAGGGCAACAAGGAAATTGCCGCCGACCAGATCCTGGTCGCAGCCGGCCGAGCGCCGAACGTCGAGGGGCTGGGGCTGGAAGCCGCCGGGGTCAAGTACACGAACCGGGGCGTCGAAGTAGACGACAACCTCCGCACCAGCAACAAGAACGTCTTCGCCTGCGGAGACGTGGCCACGCGCTACCAGTTCACCCACATCGCCGACGCCCAGGCGAGAATCGTGATTCAGAACGCCCTCTTCTTTGGACGCTTGAAGATGAGCGCCCTGACGATCCCCTGGTGCACCTACACCACTCCCGAGATCGCCCACGTGGGCCTCTATGAGAAGGACGCCAAGGAAAAAGGGATGGAGGTGGACACCCTCACCGTCCCCCTCTCCTCCGTAGACCGTGCCATCCTGGACGGCGCCGACGAGGGCTTTCTTCGGGTCCATCTGGAGAAGGGCAAGGACCGCATTCTCGGCGGCACCCTGGTTGCCGACCACGCCGGAGACATGATCGGCGAGCTCTGCCTGGCCATCACCCAAGGCATCGGCCTCGGCAAGATCGCCGGCGTAATTCACCCCTACCCCACCCAGGGCGAAGTCATCAAAAAAGCCGCCGACCAGTGGCGCCGCACCAAGTTGACTCCTGGCGTGAAGAAGCTGTTTGAGCGGTTTTTCCGGTTGTTCAAGTAGGGGGCGCAGCAAGCCGCGCCCCCTGAATCCAGCCCCCTAGAACAGCACCCGCACGCCCAACTGCATCTGGCGCGGATCGCCGGCGCCGCTGCGCACCGTGCCGTCGAAGTTGAAGGCGAGCTCGGTGACCTGCGGGCGCAGGAAGTTGTCCTCGTCGAAGACGTTGAAGACCTCGAAGACAGGCTCCAGCGTCATGTTGCCGAAGGAGAAGGCCCGCGACAGTCTGAGGTCGAGCGAGCTGAACTCGTTGTCCTTCCGTCCCAGGTTGCGGCGCGTCACCGAGCCGTCGGGGTTGATGCGGTCCGCCGGCGTCGCGGCGTCGGTGCCGTCGGCCTTGATCGACTTCGGCTGCGCCGAGCGGTAGGCGTAGCGCAGGTTGAGGTCGAAGTCGGCGGGCAGCCGGAAGAGTCCCCAGGCGTTGACGCGATGCCGCTGGTCCCGGTCGGAGTAGCTGAACTCGCGGTCGAGCTGGGTGATGTCGGCATAACGGAAGGTGAACGGGTCCCGCTCGTTGTCGTCGTCCGACTTGTCTTTCGACCAGGTGTAGTAGAGCTGGTAGGCATAGTTGCCGGTCATCCGCTTGTCGAGCCCGAGGGTGATGCCGCGGTAGCGGCTCTTCGCCGTCGACTCGACGGTGGTGAGCGTGGTTAGGCCGTTGGCGCCGCCCGGCGGCAGGCCGGACGACCAGGGCGAGCCCAGCCGCGGGTCGTTGCGGTTGGTGAAGCGCGTGATGTGGTCGGTCTTGGCGTAGTTGAGCTTGAGGAGCGCCGCCGTGGCGGGCCACACCTCGCGCTCGTAAGAGAGGCTGGTGGCGATGGTGCTCGGGGTCTGCCAGTCCTTGTCGTAGACGAAGACGTCGGGGAAGAACACGGCGCCACTCTGGAGGAGCTGCGTATAGGACGGCGGCGGACCCAGGACGGGGATCAACTCGCTGCTGCGGAACAGGGTCTGGCCGAGGCTGCCGTTGGTCGACCGCGTCGAGGCGAGGTTGAGAGCGGGGAGACGGGCGTTGTAGATGCCCGCCGTCGCGCGGATGACTGACTTGCCGGCTTCGCCGGGTGCCCACGAGATCCCCAGGCGCGGCTGCCACATCTCGTAGTCGTCGGGGATCTCGCCGTCGGAGGGGAACTCCTGGCCGTTCCGGGTCTGCCCGATGAAGGGCGCGAAGAAGACCTCGCTCGGCGGCGTGCGGACGCCGGGATTGTCGAGCGCCTCCCAGCGCAGGCCGTAGTCGATGGTCAGGTTGGAACGCGGCTTCCATGAGTCTTGCACGTAGACGGCCGGCTCGCGCTGGCGGATGGTCTGCGTCCCGGCCTCCCTGGCCGAGGTGTCGCCGACGCCCGCCTGCTGCAAGTAGAGCAGGACAGTGCCACTGGCGCCGTTGCTGTTGACGTAGTTGATAAAGTCGCTGGTGGTCAAGAACACGAAGCGGCCGTTGGCGAAGCCGACGAAGGTCTGCGACGAGGCGACCTCGTTGTAATCGACCCCGGCCTTGAAGGAGTGGTTGCTGCGCAGGTAGGAGAGGTTCTCGGTCAGCTGCTTGCGGTCGTCGTCGTACTCGACGGGGAGGAAGAACGGCATCCCCCAGCGGGCGCCGTTGGGAGTGAAGTCGTCGTTGAAGAGAATGGCGGTGTCCGGGAAGGGCCGGTCCTGGCCGGGAATGTTCGGTCCCGCGTAGGGTCGCGGCCGCCACTCCTTGGCGTACTGGGCGCGCACCTCGTTGAGCAGGTTGCTCGACAGCGTGGAGATCACGGTGGCGGTGCCGGCGTGAGAGTAGTCCTGCTCGATGCCGTTGGCCGAGCGGCCCCACTGATCGACGTCGAAGGTGCCGTTGACCTGCTCGGAATTGGTGTAGCTGTAACGGAAGGTGACGAGATTGTTGGCGGATGCCTGCCAGTCGATCTTCGCCAGCGCCACCTCGGCGTCGTCGGTACGCTCGATCGGCCCGTTCTCGTCGGGCAAGCCGATGGAGGCAAGGAAGCTCACCAGCCGCGGGTCCATGCGGTTGGGATTGGTCTGCTTGGTGCGGGTGGCGCGCTGCGCGTCGGCGGCGATGAAGTAGAAGACCTTGTCCTCGACCAGCGGGCCGCCGAGGGTGAAGCCACCCTGCGCGCGGTCGAAGTCGCCTTCCTCGGCGCTGCTGCCGTCGGGGTTCTTCGGTGTCGACGACAGGCTGTCGTCGATGTAGAAGACGTGGCCGCTGCCCTTGATCTCGTTGGTCCCGGACTTGGTGACGACGTTGACGAAGCCGCCCGAGGAGCGGCCGAACTCGGCCGGGGCGCCGTCGGCGACCACCACAACCTCCTGCACCGCCTCGAGGTTGAAGGTAAAGGGGGGCCGCTGGCCGCCGCGCTGCTCGCCGAAGAAGGGGTTGTTGAAGTCGGCGCCGTCCACCGAGATGTTGTTGGCGATGCCCTTCTGGCCGTTGATCGACAGTTCCTCTCCGTCCGGCCCCTGGACGATGGTCACGCCCGGGGTGAGCTTGGTGTAGTCCAGGAAGTTGCGGCCGTTGTTGGGCAGGTTTTCGATCGCGCGGTTGTCGATGCGGACCGCCCCCTCGGTGCGGCTGGTCTCGATCACCGGCGCCTCGCCGGTCACCGTGATCTCCTGCTCCAGCCCGGGCTTCAGGACCATGGGCAGGTTGATCGTCTGGCCGACCGCGAGGTCGATCCCCTCGCGATTCAGGGTGGCGTACCCGTCCAGGCTCGCCGTGATCCGGTAGGGGCCGAGCGGCAGCAGGACTCCGCGGAAGCGGCCCTCCGGTCCCGTGGTCACCACCTGCTCGTAATTGGTCGCGGTGTTGCGCAGCGTGACCGTCGCGCCCGGCAAAACACCGCCGTCCTCGGACTGGACCGTGCCTTCGATCACGCCGGTCGTGGCCTGGGACTGAGCGTAGAGAGCGGACGAAGCGAGGAGCAGGATGACGCCGAGGATGCAGGAGTGCCACAGCTTGGACATTTCGGAGAACCTCCTTGAGAGGTAGAAGGAGAGAAGCGCAGGCTGATGTTATCGCCCTGTCATGGGAGGGTCAAGGAGTCGCGATATAGTCGCGCGCAGGGACCATTCCCGGGCGATGGCGACTTTCCTGCGCAGACTCTACGACGCCGTACTCCGCCATCGGGTGGCGGTCTGCCTGAGCCTCGGGCTCCTGCTCCTCCTCCCCAGCCTCTCCGGCGGCTTCTATCTCGACGACCTCTGGCACCAGGCTCTCCTGGACGCCCACGCCCGCGGCACGGACGGCAAGAGCACGCTCGAGCTCTGCCTCGACCTCTGGTCCTGGGACACGGGCCTGCCTGGCCGAAGCTACCTGCAGACTGCCCCGTACATGCTCGCCTGGTTCGCCGACCTAGACCTCTCCGTCCACTTCTTCCGTCCCCTGACCGCCTGGACCATGCTGGTCAACCACCGCCTCGGAGGGTCGGACCCCTTCGGCTACCACGTGGTCAACCTCGCGCTCTGGCTGCTGTTCGCCGCCGCCGCCCTGGAGCTCCACCGCCGGCTCCTGCCGGCTCCCGGGGCCCGCCCGGCCCTGCTGCTGGCGGGCCTCTTCTTCGTCCTCAGCGACACCCACGAGAACAACGTGGTCTGGATCGGCGCCCGGCACGGGATCCTCGATGCCCTCTTCTCGCTGGTCTGCATCCTGCTCTACGACCGCTTCCGGCACCGCGGAGGGCTGAGCAACCTCGTGCTCGCGGTGGCCGCGCTGGCGCTCGGGCTGGCCTCGGGCGAGATGGCCCTGATCACCCTGATCTGGCTCGCGGCCTACGAGGTCTTCCTCTCCCACGATCCACCCCGTCTGCGGATCGCCTGCGCCTCCCCCTTCTTCGCCCTGGCCGCCGGGTACCTCGCGTACTACGTGTCGGCCGGCTACGGAGCCTACAGCTCGGCCTGGTACCTGAATCCCCTCGAGCGCCCGCTGGAATTCGTGCAGGCCGCCTTCACCCAGCGGTTCCCCGGCTACCTGATGGGCGGGCTGACCGTGCTGCCAGGAGAGATCTTCCAGGCCAACTCCCCCGCCGTCCTGGCCATCGGGCTGACCCTGATCGCCATCGTGAGCACGATCCTGATCCCGTCCCTGCGCTGGCGGCCGGAAATGCGCTTCGCCACGGCGGCGGCCCTCGGATCGATGCTGTTCCTCTGCATCGTCCCGCCGTTCACCTACAAGCTGATGCTGCCGTCGGCCGCGGTGTCCCTCATGCTGGCGCTCGGCGTCACGGATACGCTGCGCCGGCTGCGCAGCAGGCCTTCAATTGCGAAGCGCGGCGCCCTGGCGGTGGTGCTGCTGATGCATGGGATCGGCGCTCCGCTGCTCGGAAACTACCTGCTGAGGGATTTTGTCCGCGCCTCCCGGCCCGAGAGCCGCCTGGCGCTCTGGCGATCGATCGAGTGGCCGCAGGACCGCGAGAACGCCGAGGTCTACCTGATCAACGCCCCAGGCTCTTGGACCGGCCTCTTCCTCCCCTACGAGGATTACCGTTTCACGGGGCGTTGGGTCGGCAATTACATCCCCGTCTCCTTCCAGGCCGTGGACTTCGACCTGACCCGGCTCGATCCCACGACCGTGCGCCTGCGCTCACCGGGTGGACTCCTGTCTGGCTACTTCGCGCAGGGCCTCGCCGCGCTGGTGCGGCGCGATCCGGCCATCCAGACGGGTGAGGATTCCGTGCGCGACGGCCTTACGGTCGTAGTGGACCAGGCGCGCAACGGCATCCCCACGGGTTTGATCGTCCAATTCCCGCGCAACCTGGACGACGAGCAGGTCCACCTGCTCGCGTTCGACGGCACCCGCACGCGCCGCATCCGTGCCCCCCGTGTCGGGGAGACGCTTTCGATCCGCCTGCCCAACCCCTGACCAGCCAATGACCGAGCCCGGCAAGTGGCGTAACGTCGGCCTCCTGGCCTTGGCGGAGCTCTTGGCCATGTCAGTCTGGTTCTCCGCCTCCGCGGTCGTGCCGCAGCTCACGTCCGAGTGGGGCCTCACCGGCGGCCAGCAATCATGGCTGACCATGAGCGTCCAGGTCGGATTCGTGGCTGGAGCGCTGCTGAGCGCCGTCCTCAACCTGGCAGACCGCCTACCCCCTCAGCGCCTGATCGCGGCCAGCGCGGTGCTGGCGGCCATAGCCAATGCCGCCATTCCTCTTTTGGATGCAGGGCCAAATGCCGCCCTCGCCCTCCGCTTCCTGACGGGAGTTGCCCTGGCGGGCGTCTACCCTCCGGGGATGAAGCTGGTGGCCTCCTGGTGCAAGGAAGACCGGGGGCTCGGGATCGGGTTGCTCGTGGGCGCCATCACGCTGGGATCGGGGATGCCCCACCTGATCAACGCGCTCGGAAGCCAGGGGATGCCGCCCTGGCGGAGCGTGCTGCTGGTTACGTCCGTCCTCTGCCTGGCCGCGGGATGGATCGCGGCCGTGACCCGGCCCGGCCCGTTCCTGGGCAAGGCGCCGCCCTTCGACTGGCGTGTCGCCGGGCGTGCTTTCGCGGATCGGCCGACCCGGCTGGCCAACTTCGGCTATCTCGGCCACATGTGGGAGCTCTACGCCATGTGGGCCTGGGTGCCGCTGTTCCTGCTGGCGAGCTACGAGCGCGCGGGCTGGAAGCCGGAATCCGCCCGGCTGGCCGGCTTCGGAGTACTGGCCATGGGCGCTGTCGGCAGCGTGCTCGCCGGCCTGCTCGCCGACCGGCTGGGGCGCACGCGGATCACGGTCTGGAGCCTGGCGATCTCCGGAGCCTGCGCGCTCGGCGCCGGGCTCCTCTTCGACCATCCCCTTCCGCTGACCCTCGTCTGCCTGGCCTGGGGCTTTGCGGTGGTGGCGGACAGCGCCCAGTTCAGCGCCGCGATCAGCGAGCTGGCCGATCCGCGCTACATGGGCACGGCTCTCACCCTCCAGACGAGCCTCGGCTTCCTCCTGACCCTGTTCACGATCCGGATGATCCCGCCCCTGGTGGACCGCATCGGCTGGGAGGGCGCCTTCATGATCCTCGCCCTCGGCCCCGTCTTCGGCATCGTGAGCATGCTGCGCCTGAGGCGCCTGCCCGAGGCGGAGCGGATGGCGGGCGGGCGGCGGTGAGAGCCGTGCTATCCTTTTTTCAGTGCGCACAGCGATCGTAGTCGCAGCGTTCCTGCCTTTCGCCTGGTACGCCGGCAAGGATGCGGTCTTCCACATGCGTGGGCGGAAGGTCTCGAGGACCGAGCACCTGCTCCACCTGGGGCTGGGGATCGTGCTCGCCCTGGTGTTCTCCCTGGCCCTGGCCGGCCGCCATGCCGCGCTGGTTGGGGCCCTGGTCCTGTTCGGCGCGGCCGGCGCGCTCGACGAGTACGTCTATCACCGGCACATCCCCGGCGAGGAGTCGGACCTCCACGCCAAAGAGCATCTGGCTCTAATGCTCTTCCTGGTCACCGTGCTCGCCTTCGACTGGCTGCAGGGGCACGGCTGGCAGATCGGCTCGATCCTGGGTGGATAGCATGCTGCGGCCCGAGTACGCTCTCTTCGCCGGCCTGGCCGTCGCCCTGGCCCTCCTCTTCCCGGTGACGAAGCACCTGCGCAAGGCGGAGCAGCGCCGCAGCTACTACCTCCTGCAGACGATCACGCTCCTCGGCGCGGTCGCCGGAGCCAAACTCTCCGTGCTGATCGGGGACCACGGCTGGCCGCTCGTGCCGGTCTCGGACTGGGGGGCCGTCCTCCTCTCCGGCCGCTCCGTGACCGGCGCGCTGATCCTCGGATTCCTCGCCGCCGAGGCCGCCAAGCCCCTGATGGGCTACACCCTGCCGCCCAACGACCGCTTCGCGACGCTGCTGCCGTTCTCCTTCGCGGTCGGCCGCCTGGGCTGCCTCGCCGCCGGCTGCTGCCGGGGAATCCCGTGGGACGGACCCTGGGCGGTCGCCGATTCCGCCGGCATCCACCGCCATCCCGCGCCGGTCTACGAGTTGCTCTTCCTGCTCGCGACCGGAGGCATCTTCCTCGTCCTCCTGCGGCGAGGGCTGCTCTTCGGCCGGCTGTTCTCCGTCTACCTCATCGTGTACGGTGCCTTCCGGTTCCTGACCGAGCCGCTGCGGGACACGCCCAAGCTGTTCGGTCCCCTCTCCGGCTATCAACTGCTCTGCCTGGCGATGATCGTTCTCGGGGCGGCCTTTCTGGTGAAGCGGACGCTGCGCCCGCCCGCCGCCTGGAAGGGCTTCGCTCCGGCAGCGGCTTGAGAGGCCCATGAAAGAACCGCCATCCAGCTGGGGAAACGTGGTGGTCAAGATCCTGGCCGGCCTCATCGTGGGGGCCATCGTCGTCTTCGGCCTGATCGCCGGCTTCTGCGCAGTGAGCTTCTGAGATGCCCTGGATCATCGACCGCGTCAAAGAACGCTTCCACCGTGACATCGCGTCCGACCCGGTGACGCACGGCTGGGTCCTCAACCTCTACCTGGCGGGCGAGCGCTATCCGCAGCGGGTCTGCGACTACTTCCAGGACCGGTTCGCGCCCAGCGAGCAGCTCGCGGCCGACCTCCGCCGCCACTCGCGGGACGAGGACAAGCACGTCCGCCTCTTCGCCCACGGCCTGAAGCAGCTCGATCAGCCCGTGATCGAGCTCCCTCTGGGCGACGTTTTCAACGAGGTCATCCGCTCCTTCACGCCGGGGACGTTCCACATCGTGGAGCCCGATCCGCCGGAGGTGCGCAGGCGCAAGCTCGCCAACTTCCTCGCCCATGCCTACCACTTGGAGGCGCGCATAGCCCGCTCCTTCGAGTACCACGCCGAAGCCTGCGAGGCCGTGGGCCAGACCGGGATCGCCCGGGTCGTGGCCGCGATCCACAAGGACGAGAGCCATCACGTCCGCTACACCCGCGAGGGCGTCTTCGAGCTGCTGCCCCGGCGCCAGGCGCAGGAAGTGCTGGAGCTGCACCGCCGCGCGGAGGCCCGGGCCAACCTGACCTTCTCCGGCCGGCAGGTGCGCGGCTTCCTCGCCCGCTTCCCGGCCTCCACCAACCGCCACCGCCGCGCCCTCTACCGGCTGTCGGCGTTCGTCATGGAAGGAGCCGGCCAGCTTGTCTGAGCCTCGCCGCCCTCGCCTGAGCATCCTCCGGGAAGAGCCGCCGCGCTCCGCGTTCCTCGAACGCCTGGAGGCGCTGCGCTCGGCCCTCCTCCCTCTCGACGCCGGTGCCGCCGTCCGGCGCTTCGAGGTCGAGGAGCACGACCGCCTCCTCAAAACCACGATCAGCCTCTGCCCGGACTGCCTGGAGCACGTCCCAGCGGTCGTCTACACCCGTGGCGGCAAGGTCTGGATGATGAAGCGCTGCGAGAGGCACGGCGCCTCCGAGGCGCTGATCGAGAGCGACGAGCGCTTCTTCCACCTCTCGAACAAGGACCGTTGGGGCCGGCGCTTCGCCGAGGATGGGGTAATGGATTTCCCCGAGACCGGCGGAAGCTGCTGCGGCGAAGGCGGCTGCGGTACCGGATCGAGCGCTGCGGACCTGCCGTTCTCCGACCAGATGGGCAACAAGACCTGTACCGTTCTGGTAGAGGTCACGAACGCCTGCAACCTCGCCTGCCCGGTCTGCTACAGCGACGCGAAGGGCGACCGCCGGATGCCGCTCGAAGCCTTCCGGCGCTACCTCCTCGACCTGATCGAAAAGAAGGGCGGGCTCGACTCGGTCCAGCTCACGGGCGGCGAGGCCGCGCTTCATCCCGAATTCTGGGAGATGGCCGCCTTCCTCTACGAACAGCCCGGGGTGAAGAAGATCTACCTTCCCACCAACGGCCTGCTGTTCGCGAAGCCCGAGTCCGCGGCGCGCCTGGCGCCGTTCCGGGACAAGCTGATGGTGCTGCTCCAGTTCGACGGCCGCGAGCCCGCCACCAACCGCGCCCTGCGCGACGCGAGCCCCGAGCGCGCCCGCGAGCGGGTGCTCGACAACCTCGGCCAGCTCGGCATCCAGACCCAGCTCACCATGACCATTACCCAGGACGTGAACGACCGCGAGGTCGGCTGGGTCGTGGACACGGGGATGAAGCACGGCCACGTGAAAGTGATCGCCCTCCAGCCTGTCACCTACTCCGGCCGTTACGACCTGGAACAGGACCCACGGAGGCGGCTGACCCTCTCCGACGTGGTCAAGGCCGTGGCAGCTCAAGCCCGCCATCGCACGGGAGAGGACGAGTTCGTGCCCATCCCGTGCAGCCATCCCAACTGCGGCTGGATCACGCTGTTCGTCCGCCGCTTCGGCCTGACGAAGAACATCGTCCGTTCGGTCGACCTCGACAAGGTCATGAACCAGGTTGCCAACCGCACCCTGCTGCGGACCGAGGAGCTGCGCGAGGTCGTGGGCACGCGCTCCGAGGGGCTCCTCCAGCGGATCGGCACCGCGGTGGGCCGCAAGCTGATCCGCTCGACCGACGTCTTCGGTATCGCGGTCAAGCCATTCATGGACCGGTTCAACTACGACCAGGACCGGATCTCCGCCTGCTGCCATCACCTGCTGGACACCCATGGCCGTCCGGTCTCCTTCTGCGAGTACAACGCCCGCCTGCGCCCCGGAGACCCCTGGGACCGTCTCCCTCTCCTCGGCGAGGCCTGATGGCCGACCTGGTAGCGCTGGCCCATGGCGTTTTCGCGCTCTTTGTGCTGGCCGGAACGGCCCTGATCCTGACCGGGTTGATCTTGCGTTGGGCCTGGGTGCGCATCCCGGGTTTCCGTGCCGCGCACCTGGCGGCCGTCCTCTTCGTCGCCATCCGCGCCGGATTGGAAGTCCCCTGCCCCCTTACGGTCCTGGAAGACCGCCTGCGCACCGAGCCGGCCGAATCCGCGGCAGTCCGCTGGGCGCACACCCTTGCGCTCCGGGGCGGCGATCCGGACCGGTTCGCCCGCTCCTCGGCCGCTCTCGCCGTGTTGGCGCTCGGCTTGTTCGTGCTCGCAAGGAGGAAACATGAAGGCAACCGCCGCAACCGTCGCCGTCGTCGTCCTCGCCTTCTGTGCGGTCCTGTGGGCGGACCCGCATCCCCGCCTCGCCGCCTTCAAGGAGCTTCGGGACTACTCGTCGTGGCAGGAAATCACGAAGGGTCCGCACAAGGTCATGCCCAAGGTCTGGACCATCTGCTCTGCGCCGTCGCCGCCCGGCTGGGAGCTACCTCATCCCGGTGAGGCCGAGGTCCAGGGGAAGGACCGGTATGTCCGGGTCTTCGCCAGCTCCCACGCCGCCTCGCTCATGCGCGACTCCCGGGTGGAGCGCTTTCCCGAAGGCTCCGTGGTGGCCAAGGTCAAGCTTGTCGAGGGCTCCTCCGAGCCGGTGGCCGTGGCCTTCATGGTCAAGCGCGAGCCCGGCTCCAATCCAGAGGGCCGGGACTGGGAGTTCTTCTTCTTCCAGGGCAAGCCGCTCAAGCTGAGCGCCAGGGGCGCCCTCGCGGCCTGCCAGGGCTGTCACGGCGAGCAGGCTTATACCGATGGCCTGTACCGCAGCTACCTCTCCGACGGAAACATTGCCGAGAAACCCTGAAGAATGGCTCCGAACGCGGTCAGAATGATTCCGCACGCGTCCAGAGTCATTTGGACCGCGTTCAGAGTGGCTTTGATCGCGCTCAGAATGACTTTGGACGCGTTCTAAATGACTTTGAGCGCGTGCGGAATGACTTTGAGCGCGGTAAAAATCGATTTGCACGCGTGCAAAATGATTCCGGTCGCGATCGACATGACTTTGGACACGTTCTAAACGATTCTGATCGCGTGCAGAATCGTTTTGGACGCGATGTGAATGACTTTGGACGCGTCCAAAGTCACTTTGATCGCGTTCGAAGCCATCCGGACCGCGTTCAGAGCCATTCTTGGCGCGTGGAAGAGGATTTTAGCCTGGCCTACGTGGGCTGCGGCTCGCCTTCCGGCACCTGGCGCCCGTCCGGATAGAGAGCGACCACGCGCCCGTTCTTCCAGACATGGACCGGCCGGCCGGCGCGCCAGTGCTCGGCGATCGCAGCCGCGACCGCTTCCTTCATGGCCCGCTCCGCCTTGGCAAAGATCGGGGGCAGGTTCAGTCCTTCGAGCTGGCTCATCTCGATGTCATCTCCTTCTCGATTCTACCGAAGACTGCCGGATCAAGAACAAACCGGTCCGAAGCCAGGCAGAGGGCTACGATCCTTGGCTGCTCCTCTGCGTTATCAAAGACCAGCCACGAGTCGAGCAAAGGCGCGTAAAGCCGGAAGAGATTGGCAAGCCCTCTCGAGAAACGTCGTCTGACTACCTCTTCAGGTACGGCGTGCCCACCTGCAAGAACTCGATCTTGGACTCTCGCCAGAGCCATATCGACCGAAGGCAACCAGAGAAAGAACACGTGGATCCTGTAGCCCGAGTCCTTCAATCTCTTTAGCAGAGAGGCGTAGCCACGGCCGGCCAACGTCGTTTCGAAGCCAAAGTCGACCCGGGTGCCCGCAAGCGCCTCGACCCGCTCCAGCATCAGCCGCCCCGCCTGGATGGCGCGGCCCTCCGGATTGAACGGAGAGAGGCCGGCGGCGATCAGGTCGGCGTTGACGAACTCCCGGCAGTCCGCGTACTCCGGCAGGAAGAGCCGCGCAAACGTACTCTTGCCGGCACCGTTCGGTCCCGCGACGATGTAGACGTTAGGTGAGGGCTGATCAGCCATTTCGCCCCCATGCTATCGTTCCTCGCGTGGATCTACACCGTCTGGCGGAGGAACGAAGCGTCGCATACCATCGTGTGATTGCCGAACGCCTGTTGCAGCAGCCAGAAGTCCTGGAGATGGCGCGCCAGCGTGTCCAGAGCTGGCTATCCAACGTCAGTTCTCCACCTTATGCGCGGAAGTGGGCGGAGGTTCTCGCGGGCGATCCGTCCTCGATCGCAGCCTTCCTGGTTGAACGCAGCGAGCGCGCGGACGAGCTTCGCCAGTCGACGCCGTTCGCTGGTGCCTTGAAACCCCAAGAGCGCTGGAAGATCTGGCGCGAGACCCGGGATCGCTTCTCCCAACAGCCGTGACCCGCGAGCAGCTCGAGCACCTCATCCGCGCTGCCGCGGTGATCACTGACGACAACGAGATCGTCGTCATCGGAAGCCAAGCCATCCTGGGGCAGTTTCCCCAGGCACCGGAGTCCATGCTCATCTCCGCGGAGGCGGACCTCTTCCCCCGAAATCATCCCGAGCGTGCTGATGTCCTCGATGGCAGTATCGGCGAGTTGTCTCCCTTCCATGAGACCTTTGGCTATTACGCCCAGGGTGTCGGAGAGGAAACCGCTCGCCTGCCGCAAGGCTGGCAGGATCGGCTCGTCGTCGTCCAGAATGAAAATACTCGCGGAGCGAAGGGCCTCTGCCTGGAGATTCACGACCTGCTCGTCTCTAAGATCATTGCGGGGCGCGAGAAGGATGTCGAGTTTATGCGCGACGCGGCGGCCCATCGAATGGCAGACCCCGAGATCCTGCTGCACCGGCTGGCCACCGTGGAGGTGGAACCTGCGATCCGGGAGCAAGCCCGTTCTGCGATCCAAAGATTCTTTCGCGGTGGAATGGCCTGAGAGGCCGTTCAACTTAAGAAGCCCTAATCCTTAGCTCGTTCGGAAGTTCTCCTTTCTGGCCGTCTCCTCCAGTGAGGAGATTGTTCTCTCTCCGTCGTCTTCAGAAATGTATCGACTTCTGGCGCTGAGGAGATAGCCATGGCGTTCGACATCGTCTTCGAAGGTGGAGGGGCGAAGGGTTCCGGGTTCGTGGGGGCGCTCGAAGCTCTCCAGCAGGCGGGACATAAGCACCGGAGGCTCATTGGCACGTCCGCCGGGGCGATCACGGCAACGCTCATTGCCGCCGGCTACACCCCGCGCGAGCTGCTGGCAGCGGCCACGGAAAGGCTCTCCAATGGTAGGCCTCGATTCTCCTCGTTCATGGATTCACCTCTGGAGGGGGATTTCACGCAGGCACAGAGGGAGAACAGCCTCACGATGGAGCTGCTGAGGAAGGCCAGACTGCCTATACCCGGCATTTCCGTCGTCGGGTCCGTCGTCGAGCGGAAGCTGCTGGATGCCTTCCTCGCGCTCCCGCAATACCGCCAGCTCTTCTCGCTCGTCGAGTGCGGCGGGTTTTTCTCAGGCAACAAGTTCCTGGAATGGATCCGGGAGAAGCTGGCGGCCAAGGGGATCCGGCCAGGCACGACGTTCTCGGATTTCGCGCGTCAGACGAAGCAGGACCTCTCTCTCGTGGTCTCAGACACCTCGGGCATGGAGATGCTGATCCTCAATCACCGCACGGCTCCCGACTGTCCCGTCGAATGGGCTGTCCGTATGTCCATGAGCATCCCCTTTGTCTGGCGGGAGGTCGTCTGGAAGAACGAGTGGGGAACTTACCTCGGCAGGCCCATGGCCGAGCACGTCATCGTCGATGGCGGGGTGCTCTCGAACTTCCCCATCCGGCTCATCGCGACGGCGAATGATCCCTTCATCCAGAAAGTGATGGGCAATACGGATCCTCTGGGAGCAGGCAACCTGGGACTCCTCATCGACGAGAAGCTGCCGGTACCTGGCGCCGCCACGCGACCTCCTCCAGAGCTGAAGGACCAGATCCGGACGGTGCAGCGCGTTTCCCGCCTGGTCGACACGATGACCGGGGCCCAGGACAACGCCCAAATCCGGCTGCACGAGAGAGAGATCTGCCGCGTCCCAGCCATGGGTTACGGCACGACCGAGTTCGATATGGACGAGGCGCGGCTGAGTGCTCTTATCGAAGGCGGCCGCCAGGCCATGGCCCGGCATCTCGCCCAGCGGCCCTGAGAGTGCTTTCGCCACCGAAAACAAAAACGCCCGGCGTCTCCACCGGGCGTTCTCTAACCTCGCGGGACTGAAGCCCTACTCGAAGTATCCCATCACGTCCAGCAGGATGTGGACCGTCCCGTTGCCAGCCACCGAGGGATCCACCGTCACCTCACCCGCGGCGTCGCTCGAGAGCGAGACGATGGCGAACAGCGATCTGGTGATCCCGGCGTTGAAAGGCATCGTGACGAACGCAGGCGGAGTGGCGTCGCTTGCGTAGAGGGTCAGATCGCCGGCACCCGAGGGTGTGATCGCCGAGACGTTGAGCACCACGCTCGTCGCGGTCGACGGAATGCCGCACACGCCCTTCAGCGCGAACGCCTCCGGCACTCCGTTCTGGAGCGGCGAGCCCGAGCGCGTATCCACGGCCCGGCAGGCCGCGACCGTGAAGTAGGTGCCGAGGGAGGAGCCGCTGACCGTGGTCGTGGCCGTGGCGCTGTGGTCGTCCGAATCGGGGTCGGAGGTCGACGTGGTGACCGTCGCCTCGTTGGAGATGACTGTGTTCTCCGGGGTGGAGAGCGAGACGAGCACGGTCAGGGTGAACACCGAGCTCCCCGAAGGCAGGCTGGCGATCGTGCAGGTGAGCGTGCCGCCCAGACCCACCGTCAGACTGTTGCACGACCAGCCGCCGGGCGAGGAGAGCGAGACGAAGGTCGTCTCCGCCGGAAGTGTATCGGAGAGGCTCACGGTGGCCGCGTTGCTCGGGCCGGCGTTGGTCACCGTGATGGTGTAGGTGAGGTTCGTCCCCGCCTCCACGGGATCGGGCGAGTCCACCTTGGTCACGGACAGGTCGGCCGAGGCGCCGACGGTGGTCGTCGCGGTGGCCGAGAGGTCGGCCGAATCCGGGTCGCCCGTGGTGGAAGTGACTGTGACGGTATTGGAGAGCACCGTGCCGGCAACCACGGCGGGATCGACCGCCACCGTCAGCGTGAAGACGGCACTGCCCACGGCGAAGCTCGGGTTCGAGCAGGAAACGGTGGCCCCCGTCGAGCACGACCAGCCCGCCACGGCAGGCAGCGAGACGAAGGTCGTCCCCGCCGGCAGCGTATCGCTCCAGCTCACTGCGCTGGCCACGTCCGGCCCGCCGTTGGTGACGGTGATCGTGTAGGTCAGGTTCGTGCCGGCGATCACCGGATCGGGACTGTCGACCTTGGTCACCGACAGGTCGGCGACCTGGAAGAGCCCGACGAGCACGGGGTCGTGGTCGGCGGCCCGGTAGGGCGAGGCCGGCTGGAAGAGGACGCGCGGCGGAACCAGGGCGGAGCCGTCGGGCTTCTCTTCGAATGCTGCCTCGCCGGTGTCCTTGATCTCGTCGTTGTAGTCGAACAGGCTCGCCTCGTCGGCGTTGATGTGCCAGGCGCCGACGCCGGCGATCTGGGGGGTCAGGCTGGAGCTGGAGAAGGCGTAGTCCAGATGGCCGAGCTGGCCATCGAAGAGGTAGGAGTAGGAGCTCGGGCCGAGGAGGGCGGTCGCCAGGTCCGTGTAACCGCCGGCCTCAATGGTCGTGACCGGGTCCTCCTGGGCGTAGGAGTTGAAGTCGCCGAGGAGCAGCACATCAGGATCGCCCGCAGCGGGGATCACGGTGCCGGTGGTCCACGAGAGCAGGCGGGTGGCCTGATCGGTCCGCGTGCCGTTGAAGCAGCTCGCGCCGTCTCCCGCATCGGCGTCGGCCCCGGTACCGGGGCATCCCTTCGACTTGAAGTGGTTGGCGATCACGGTGAAGCGCTCGCCGAACGCGGGGTTGGCCGGATTGACGACGTCGAAAGTCTGCGCCGTCGGCGGCCGGTTGTGGACGGGATCGAGGTCGACGATCGCCGGCCCGACCGGGGAGAGAATCCCCGTCCGGTAGATGAGCGCGACCCGGATGGCGTCGGTGCCCAGGGTGCCGCCCGTGTTGACGAAGGCGTACGGATTGGCGCCGCCGCAGAGCGCATTGATCGCGCCCAGGAGGTCGGTGATGGTGCTGCTGGCCGTGTTTTCGAGCTCCATGAGGCCGTAGACGTCGGCGTTGAGCCCGCAGATCACGATCGAGGCCCGCTCGCGCTGGCGGTTGAGCTCGGCGACACTGTCGGCTCCGCGGCAGTCCAGGGTCCCCGACGGACCGCAGGGACCCGAGTTGTTGCTCGAGGTCGTGTCGATGGTGGTGAAGTAGTTGAGGAGGTTCATGCTCACGGCCTTGATGGCGCCACCAACCGCGGGAGGCGTCGCAGGCCGCGGATTGGCGACCGTGAACGTCGCCGGGGTTGCGGCGGCCGGACGGATGCGCCAGGCATCGGCGCCGGTACCCGGGAAGGACCAGTGCAGGATACCCGTCAGGCTGTTGACCACGTCACCGCCGCGGAAGAAGTCGGTGCCCTGGGTGCCGACCGAGAATCCGCCGTTCGCCCGCGGGTGGTACACGAACTGGCTGCCGTCGGCCTGGAAAGGCGTCAGGGACGCATTCTGGCCGTTGTTGTCGTCGTCGAGGATGACCCGCCGGCGATCGAGGTTGTCGTTGTGGGCTGTGACACCCGCCACGCTCGGGGGGGACATCTCGGTGAACTGCCGCGGCCGGCCGCCCTCGAAGAGCTCGATGTGGCCGAAGCGCGCGAGCTCGAAGTACTCGGAGACCGTGAGCGTGTCGACGAAGGTGACTCGCATCCCTTCCCGCGTCTCGTAGAAGGCGTTGACATCGCCGGCGACCGGCAGGTCGACCGTCGCCGGGGTCACCTGGCCGAGATCGTTGCCGGCGTTGGTGATGACGACCGAGCCCGCTGTGCTCGCCGTGATCTCGGTCGTGCCGTTGAACTCCGAGACGGCCCCGGTGGCCTGCACCCGCTGGCCTTCGGCGACTGCCGTCGGGCAACTGTTGCAGAAGATGAAGATGCCTTCCGACGTGTTCGGATCGGCATCGACGTCGGCGTCCTCTTCCTGCAGGAAGAAGCCCTGCAGCTTGTTGGTGCCCTGGAAGTTGCCGATGACGACACCCTCGACCGTGACCGTGGCGCCCGGAATAGGGGTCGCCGCACCGTTCCCCTGGACGTCGTGGATGAAGACGATGGTGACGTCGTCGTTGTTGATCGTGCCCAGGCCCTGGACGTCGCCCGCGTTGGCGCCGACGATGTTGGTGACGTTGACGAAGAAGGTCTCGTTGGACTCGGCGACGAGGTCGCGGTTCACCGTCACGTTGAAGTTGTAGGGTCCGGTCGATCCGCCCGGGATCGTCTGGCCGGTGAGGCTCTGGGCAACGTAGTCATTGTCCTCGGTCGCCGGGTTGTCGTCCTGAGCAGTGCCGTCGGCGGTGGCGATGTCGAAGGTCACGCCACCCCCGGTCGGGGCGGTGAGGGTGACGGCGAAGGTGAAGGTGGTCGTGCCCGGAGGGTTCCCCTCCGCCAGGGTCACATCGCTGATGTTGAGCGTCGCCCCCGGAGGGGCGCCCTGCGGGGTCACCGACAGGTCGTCGATCCCGAGGCCGTGGTCGTTGTTCGTGTCATTGACGTCCTGCCAGCGAAGCCAGACTTCCTGACCCGCGTTGACCGTAACGGTGAGGGTCGCCGACAGGGCGGTGCGGTTTGCCGCGGCGTTTCCGTCGAGGGCCGCAGGGGTGGAAGTACCGGGCACGGGGCTCGTGAAGTCCAGGGGATCGTGATCGAGCCATCCTGTCGTGGGCGTGTTGGAATCCGTAATGACGCCCGCGTTCGCGACCTGGTACTGGAAGTCGAGCTTTTGTGCCAACGGAGTACAGGGAGTCGGCTGACATCCCCCTGCGCGCCACTCCTCTCCCGTAAAGCTGATGACGAGAGAGGTGATCGTCGATCCGGTGTTATTGACCAGCCTGACCGCATTGAAGATGTTGCCGGGGGTGCCGGAGCCGACCGAACCCAGCGCCCGTTCGGTC
The DNA here is from genome assembly GCA_963741305.1 of uncultured Holophagales bacterium. Taxonomy (GTDB): domain Bacteria; phylum Acidobacteriota; class Thermoanaerobaculia; order Multivoradales; family UBA5704; genus DATMER01. The sequence continues at coordinate 4,633,489 of CAVUHL010000003.1, forward strand.
AAGACATTCACGCCTGCCACGCCCCAACTGTAGATCGCGCCGGTGTTGGCCCCCCCTGAATCCGCGCGATAGGTCGTCGGACTGCCCACTTGCAGCTGGAATTGCGAGTACCACCCGGCGAGCGTCGTATTGTCCGTCCAGGTATTGGCCGTCCCTGTGGTGAGGAGCGTATCGAAGTTCTGGGTGTACGGCGTCCCCAACGTCGTCAGGGAGATCTGGGCCAGGATCGGCGAGGCCAGGCAGATTGCGGCTAGAAGGACAAGCGAAGTACGTGAGGCAAGGCGCATGGGAACATTCCCTCCGAAGTCGAGGCTCCAGCCGTGGCGAGCGGCAGGGTGGGTCGTCTGAATGCGGACGGGAAGAGTTTAACCGAACTTGGGCCGGATGGGGTGACCGGCGTGTGACGAAGGGGATGTGCCTCTCCCCACACGGGGGGAACGCCTCCCCTAAGCGTACGAGTGGTTCCCCGGTGTGGACGAGCGACTCGTACATCTGTACGAGCGACCGCCCCAGCCGTACCAGCGACTCCCCCGGCCGTACGACCGACTCCCCCGCGTATACCGCCGACCATTCCCTTTGTACGAGCGTCCTCCCCGCGTGTACCGCCGACTCGTACGGCTGTACCAGCGACTCGTACGTGTGTACGAGTCATTCGTCCCTGCGTACCAGCCACTCGTACGCGTGTACGAGTGGCTCGTCCCTGCGTACGAGCCACTCTCCCCGACGTACAAGCGTCCCGTCCCTGTGTACCGACATCCGGTACGAAGGGACGGGGAACTGGTACGGAGGTACGGATGGCCGGTACGCGGCGCTCGGTGGGCCCTGCTCAGAGACGGGAGCGGTCGCGCACGGGGAACCCTTCGCGGCGGGCTGCAATCACGAGCCGGTCGTCAAGGCAGACGAGCTCCAGAGTCGAGGGCCGCCCCTCAGAGGCGAGAAAGGCGGCGGCAAGTTGGAGGGAATCGGCAGCTCGAAGAGGATGAACCCGGAGAAAACGCCGAGCCGTTTCCAGCACCGCGTCCGCTGGCTCGATGCGGTGCCAGTGCCGGGCGAGTGCATCCAGGCGCTCGAGGCTTTCGGTGGCAGCCTGCGGGGAGAGACGATCCTCCCGCTCGAGACGGGCAATGGCTGAAACGCACTCGACCGCAGTGCTCCACCAGGTAATCGTTCCCTGCTCGCCGAGATAAAGCTCGCGCAGGGATGACGAGAGCTCCTCCTCGACCAGCAGAGGCACCAGAGCCGAGCTGTCCCAGAACCTCACCGGATATCCTCGCTACGCTCAGCGAGGAGAGCTTCGAGAGCGCTCGCCCCTCCCGATGGCTGCGGCGCCTTGGACATCAGGATTTCACGCGGAAGCGGAGCCGAGGCCCTGCGGAGAAGCCCCTGCCGCTCCAGTCGGGCGAGCCGCCCCTCAGGGTCATCTTCGGCTCCCAACACCGATTCCAAGCGGGCAACGGGACGGCCTCGGTCGAGGATGAGAATGGTCTCGCCGTGCTGTACCTGATCGACCAGCGCGCTCAGGTTGTTCTTGGTTTCGGTCAGGGTGGCTCTCTTCATATGGCTAGAATAGCCATTTCACCTCTGCGACGCAACGTCTGGCGGCACACTCGATTAGCCCCTTGACTTTGAGGTCGGAAGAGCACATCGTAATTGGTAAGTCTCTGCATTCCTGAAGTCTGTCCACGGGTTGACGGCGCCTGAAAGCTGTGCTGACTGCTCAAGGCAGGTGACAGACTATGAGTTCTTTTCAGAAAACCTCTGCGCTTTCTCTCGCGGCTTGTCTCCTCGCCTCGATACCGACGCGAGCGCAGGTCCCAACTACAGAGACTTCTGTCGAATCCGGGACGACCGGAACCAGCTACTTCACAGTTACGCCTTGCAGGGTCTTCGATACCCGCACCGAGGACGCGCCTCTCCTCTCCGGCACGATCCGAGTTTTCCCTGTGGTGGTGGAGCCTTGTGGCATCCCCCCGTCGGCATTGGCGGTGGCTTTCAACCTCACCGTAGTGACACCGACAGGATCTGGCCATCTGACCGCATTCCCTGGGGATGGCTCTCTCCCCCTCGCCAGCACCATCAACTTCGGGCCAGGACAGACGCGAGCCAACAACGCGATCCTCAGCCTCGCAGAGAACGGAGAGGGCTCAATAGCGCTCTTCACCTTTGTTCAGGGGCTCGGCCAAACGCATGCTGTCCTCGACGTGACCGGCTACTTCGAGGTCGAGGGCTTGGAGATCCGCTCACTCTCGCCCCCCTCGGCGCCGCAAGGCAGTGCTGACCTCTTGCTGACTGTAATCGGTACAGGATTCGAAGAGGGAGCGACCATACGCTTCGACGGTCATGATCTTGCTATTACGTCCGCAGATCCCGGTAGCCTTGCGACGGAGGTCCCCGCCTCGCAACTCGAGGTCGCGGGTACCTTCCCGGTTCAAGTCGTGAACCCGGACGGCACCGCGTCAAAGGCCGCGCTCTTCACCGTCGATGCGCCATTGGACTTGAGCGCCCTCGTGCCTGCGGGGGTGGCAACCGGCTCTCCCGACTTTTCCCTCACCCTGAGCGGCGCCGGCTTCAAGCCCGGAGCTACAGCCCACTTCGGCGGGACGATCCTCACAACTACCTTCATCGGTTCCGGGATGCTCACTGCCATCATTCCGGCGGCTCTCGTCGCGCAGCCCGGAGAAATCACGGTCACCGTGGAGAACCCCGGCGGCCCCACTTCCTCACCCCTGAGCTTCAAGACAAAGCTCCTCTCCTTCACCGGGATCAATCCTTCCGCAGGTCCGGTAGGCACAGCCGTAACGGTAACCGGTGAAGGACTGGATCTCCTCCCTGCCGTCCTTTTTGCAAAGCAGGGAGGAGGAGCTCTCCAAGCCACCTTCCTTTCCACCGCCGCGACGAGCCTGCAGGTTTCGGTGCCCACCGGGACTATCACAGGACCGGTGCAGCTCGTCTCCGGCGGTACGACTCTCACCGGCCCGATCTTTTCGGTGACCCCGAGCCGGACCTTCGATCTGGTCGGCGGCCCCGCAGCCGGAGTTGTCTTCCCGGGCTGGAGCGTGAACTACGGAATCAGGGCGACGAGCCCGGGCGGCTTTGCAAGCCTGATCGCTCTTCAAGTCAACGGTTTGCCCGGCGGCATCACCTTCAAGCTCGATCCGCCCCAGATCGCAGCGGGCCGGACCGCGAACCTCACTCTCTCTGCGCCCGTCGGGCAACCACCCGGTCTGATCCCGTTCAACGTCACGGGCACCGCCTCGATCGAGGGACAGACCCTGACCCGGACCCTCAGTCTCTCGATGGATGTTCGACCAGTGAGCACAAGCTTCATTGGACGGGTCGCCGCGGCAGAAGCCTTCCAGCGACCCTTGGCGGGAGTGACGGTCCGCTTCCTCGGCAAGAACGAACAGGGAATCCCCAATTCATGCTCCATGGCACCCATTCACACGGATGCAGGGGGGAACTTCGCCTTTGTCGACATTCCCGCAGCGTGCACAGGACCACAGCTCGTAGGGTTTGACGGCAACACCTATTCAGGACACCTCTACACTCCGGTCAATCTCCGCTTCGACATCGAGCCCGGCGCCATCAACCACACGCCCGGCCTCATTCACCTGACTGCGATCTATGACGCCGAGACCATGCTCGTGCGGCAGAACTGGGGCTCGGATCAAATCTTCACATTCCAGACGATTCCTGGCCTGAAGCTCCAGGTCTACGCGGGGACCATCTTCACCAATCCGGATGGATCGACCCCTGATCCCTTCCCCTTGAGCGGGCTGCGGATCCCGATTGATCGCTCTCCCGGTGACAAGGTCATTCCGGTCGGCCAGATCATGCCCTTCCTGGTCTCGCTCCAGCCAGAGGGTTCGTTCTCGAGCCAAGCGGTCGCGGTCGATTATCCGAACACTGTCGGTGGCCCACCCGGGAGCGCCGTCACCCTGTTGACGCTCGATCCGCGCGTCGGCGGCATGGTTTCCTACGGCACGGGAACGATCTCGGCCGATGGACGCTCAATCGTGGCGGACCCCAACCCAGCAACCCCGGGCAAACGGTACGGGATCACCCATTTCGATTGGCACGGGCCGCTCACGCCGAATGTGCCAGACACGGGTCGAGCTACTACTGGAGCAGAGAACGGCGCGGTGGTCACTGGTGCGTGCGTTGCCATGGACCAGTGCTTCTGCTCCGCCCACAACTCTGTCGAGCTCGCAACGGGAGCCGAGGTAATGACCGCGTTGGACGCCGCCGTCAGCGGAATCGTGCTCCCCGTTGCGCTCGTCCGTACCTATCGCAGCGATCTCGCGGGCTTCGCTGGTCCTTTCGGCTTGGGCACAAGCCACAACTTCAGCTATACCATCTTGGCAGGCTCAAACCTCACTCAGGCGAGAATCGAAATATCTCTACCGAACAGTCGGCGTCTCTCCTACGTGCGCCAGCCGGATGGTTCCTACCGTGCGCCTTTGGCTTCCGTAGGGCGCGGCAGCACACTGAGTTGGGACGCTGCACAAGGGGAGTACCGCCTCACGGCAATCGACGGCTCGGCTCTCCTCTTCAAGCCCGCCTTCTTCGCCGCCGCTCGCGCCTCCCTCACCGCGATCGTCGACAGGCATGGCAATCGGATTAATCTCATGCGCGGCGTCGGCGCGGGCAACGTCGAGATCCTGGAGCGGATCGTAGCCCCAAATGGCGAGGAGATCTCCCTCCTGTACGATGGCCAGAACCGCATCCGCTCGGCGATCGATTTTGCCGGCCGCGCTACCCGCTACGAATACGATGCCGCCGGCAGGCTGGAGAGCGTGACCGATCCGGCAGGAGGAGTGACGAGCTACGGCTATGATGGTCAGAATCGTCTGACAACCATCACCGACGCTCGCGGCATCCTCGTCATCACCAAGGAATATGACGCCGCCGGCAGGGTGGTCCACGAAATCTTCCCAGATACCGCTGAGATTCACTATGCCTATCTGACCGCCAACGCGGCAGATCCAATGAGTCCAGTTATCCAAACGCAGGTGATCGACCCGCTCGGCCATACAACCACCTACCGGTTCACGGTGACAGGCGAGCTCACCGATGTCACGGATGCCCTCAGGCAGACGGTGAGCCTCGAGATCGATCCGATTTCCGGCAGGTATCACGAGCGAGAGGGAACGGCAGGGTGCGCCGTGTGCGGCTCCGGCAGTGGAGACGAGAGCTACGAGTACGACGATCAGGGGAGGCTCACCAAGGTCACCGACGCGTTGGGAAACAGCACCAGCTTCACCTATCCGGCGATCGGTCAGGTGCCCGAGACTGTGACGGATGCGCTGTTGCGCACGACCACCTTCACTCAGAACGCGGTGGGCGACGTGACCGAGGTGACCGATCCAGCCGGCAAAGTCTGGCACTTCACCTACGACACCGCCGGCCGTCTGCTCACGCTGACAGACCCGAACCAGCACATAACGACGTTTGCTTACGGTGAGAACGGGCGGCTGGAGAGTGTTACCGACGCCCTTAGTCGCATAACACAGTTCTCCTATGACGCAGCCGGCCGCCTCACGAGCACCCGTGCGCCCGATGGGACAACCGAGTACCTCGCCTATGACACCCTCGATCGCGTCACGAGCGGCGAGAATGCACTCGGCCACCTCACCCGCTTCGGCTATGACGCGGTCGGAAACCTTCTCGCTCTCACTGATCCCAAGAGTAACTCCACCGCCTTCGAGTACGACAACCTGAGCCGGCCCATCCGAGAGATCGCACCTAACGGCAGTGAGCGCGTCTTCGGCTACGATCTGAACGGAAGACTAACGTCGCTCATCGACCGCAACGGCCACACGGCGACATTCACATACGACGCGCTGGATCGCCCGCGCGACGCTCTTTATGAAGACGGTACAGTCCGCCGCTTCGATTGGGATCCGGCAGGGCGGCTCCTCGCAGCAGATGATTTTGCTGGCGGACGGGTCGAGCGTACCTACGACGTGCTCGGGCAGTTGATCTCGGAAATCTCGCCCACCGGTTCGCTCAGCTATGAATACGACGCCCTCGGCCGCCGAACGCTGCGCACGGGCCCAGATGGTCAGACAGTCTACACCTACACACAGCAAGGCCAGATCGAGTCGATCATCAACGGTGCGATGAGCGTCCACTTTACCTATGATGAAGCCGGTCGCCGCGTTACAGCCCATCCCCCGAACAACGTTACGGTGAACTATACCTCCGATGAAGCCGGCCAACTCACTCGCATCGACTATACAGGCTCGAGCGGCTTCATCGATTTTCGGGCGTATACCTACGACCTCAACGGCCGGGTGACCTCGGTCTCGGGCAACTCCCTAAGCCCGCCGCTACCCTCGCCGCAGACCTCGACCTTCGACAACCGCAACCGAACCATCGCCCTTAACGGCCGGGCATTCCAGTACACTGCCGAGGGCGGTATCATAGTTGACGGTCTACGGGAATATATCTGGAATAACCGAGGGCAGTTGCTCCAGACGCTTACCTCTGTTGGGAAGACAACTTATTGGTACGATGCACTAGGAAGGAGGATTGGTAAAACTGAGGCAGGACTGACGACAGAGTACGTCTATGACACGATGGATGTGATTCGCAGTATCGTCTCCAACTCTCAATCGATCGACTATCTCAGAGGGCTTGCCATTGATGAGGTCTGGTCGGCGCGTCAAGGTAACACTCTTGAAGTCCTAGCCAGAGATCGGCTTAATAGCGTTATCTCTATTATTGGACCAGCGGGGGCAGCCCTAGATAATCTGCAGTACGACGAGTTTGGAAGCGCTAGCAAGCATATCTCCTTCGGCTTTACGGGGCGCGAGCATGATGAAAATGAACTTATCCATTTCCGAGCAAGATACTACGACCCGACATTGGGGAGCTTTCTCTCCGAAGATCCTATCGGCTTTGGAGGCGGCGACACAAATCTCTATCGCTATGTTCACAATAGCACGCCTAACTTAACCGACCCTCTCGGTCTCATCCTAACAGAAGCAGAGCAGAACGTTTGGGTACAGAGCACAACCCTTGTGTTCGAAATACTCATCGCCCTTCGATGGTCTCCGACAGGTCCGCTTGCAATTCCAGTTGTGGCCATACCAATTGGCTTACAAGCCAAGGCAGTGGTCGATGCAGTGACTGACTTGAGACGAGAACAAACTCAGCGCAGAAATGCAGCGATAAACTGGACATACACCCCAAGCCGTAAAGAGGCGACCCCTCAGCAATGCCTTGTTATTCCTTTCCCCCCTGGGCAAAGAATAGAGGAGCCGAGAGTTCCTTATCAGCAGCAGGGAGTTCCTCTCGGGCCTACTACGCAATTTCCTTTTTTCTTCCCTTGACCATGAGTCATTATAGCTTCTACCGTGTCGCTCGAGGCGAAATAGTTATGAGACCAACCGAGTGGCTCGCACTCGTAATATTTGTCTTCCTTAGCTGTTTGCCCTTGTACTCAGAGGAGAAGCGACAGTATATCTACGATAGTAACGGTGAGCTTATTGGAGTGGTTGCCCCTGACGGCTCTGCAATAATTTATGAGTTCAGCGAAACTGGAGCACGAATACAGCTCCTTAGCACTCAATCCGCAGCAAGCACTGTAACTGCTATCATGCCGTCACGCAGCGCTGCCGGCTCAACTATCTCGGCAACTATAGCCGGAAGAGATCTGGCCTCTGCGACGGGAATCACCTTCTCGGAGCTCGGCTTTTCAGCGATAGTCGTTGCACCCCCGACGGACAATTTGATTACGGTTTCAATTACGGTGGCTTCTACGGTTCCGTTCGGTGCCTACCCCTTCAGTGTGCAGCGTTCCGTTGGCGGACCTATTGATAGTGGGCCGGTCGTATTGATCGTCACCGGCACCCCCAATCTGACCAGCCTCGTACCTTCCGAAGCGCTCCAGGGTCAAACAGTGCAGAGTTGGACACTCATTGGCACTCAATTATCCGATGCTACTGGAATTTCCTTCGATGCTAGCGGCCTTTCCGCCACCAATCTTTCGACTTCGCCGGATGGCTTGTCCCTTACTGCGCGGCTGGTTGTGGACCGCAACGCACCGCTCGGCCCCACCGGTGTGCGAGTACAGACCCCAGAGGGAATCTCGAACCGGGCGCACTTGGAGATCAAGCCGGGGCACCAGTTCATTCAGTATGGGGAGACTGTAAGCGGCGGGATTAATTTTGCTGGGCAGCAAGAAACATACGCCTTTGATGGCGCTACCGGCGATCAGCTATTTCTTCGGATGTCCGTCACCGTCGTCGATCCTCAACTCCGTCTATACCGGCCAGACGGCACCCTTCTTTGCAGCGGCCAGAACTTTGGCGGTACTCTTGACCTGTCACCGTGTACGCTCGATGCGTCCGGTACATACACACTTCTTGTAACAGACAACGGTGATGACGAGACCGGAAACTACAGCCTCCATCTTCAACGTACCAACGGGCCTGGGAATGCGACTCCGATTAATTTCGGTGATATCCTAGCCGGCACTCTCGCTACGGGTGCCGAGGCCGACGCCTTCACCTTCACGGGCACAACCGGCGATCGACTCTTCCTCCGGACGGCCGCCAGCGTCGTCGATCCTCAACTCCGCCTCTACCGCCCCGACGGGACTCTCCTTTGCAGCGGCCAAAACTTCGGTGGGACACTCGACCTGTCGTCATGCGTCGTAGATGTCTCCGGCACCCACACGCTACTGGTAACTGAAAATGGCGGCGAAGAGACTGGAAACTATAACCTCCACCTTCAGCGCACCAACGGCCCGGGGAATGCGACTCCGATTGATTTCGGTGACATCCTGCCGGGCACTCTCGCTACAGGTGCCGAGGCCGACGCCTTCACCTTCACGGGCACAACCGGCGATCGACTCTTCCTCCGGACGGCCGCCAGCGTCGTCGACCCTCAACTCCGCCTCTACCGCCCCGACGGGACTCTCCTTTGCAGCGGCCAAAACTTTGGTGGGACACTCGACCTGTCGTCATGCGTCGTAGATGTCTCCGGCACCTACACGCTGCTGGTAACTGAAAATGGCGGCGAAGAGACTGGAAACTATAACCTCCACCTTCAGCGCACCAACGGCCCGGGGAATGCGACTCTGATTGATTTCGGTGACATCCTGCCGGGCACTCTCGCTACAGGTGCCGAGGCCGACGCCTTCACCTTCACGGGCACAACCGGCGATCGACTCTTCCTCCGGATGGCCGCCAGCGTCGTCGACCCTCAACTCCGCCTCTACCGCCCCGACGGGACTCTCCTTTGCAGCGGCCAAAACTTCGGTGGGACACTCGACCTGTCGTCATGCGTCGTAGACACGTCAGGCACCTACACGCTCCTGGTAACTGAAAATGGCGGTGAAGAGACTGGAAACTATAACTTCCACCTTCAGCGCACCAACAGCCCGGGGAATGCGACTCCGATTAATTTCGGTGACATCCTGGCCGGCACTCTCGCTACGGGTGCCGAGGCCGACGCCTTCACCTTCGCGGGCACGACCGGCGATCGACTCTTCCTGCGGATGGCCGCCAGCGTCGTCGACCCTCAACTCCGCCTCTACCGCCCCGACGGGACTCTCCTTTGCAGCAGCCAGAACTTCGGTGGGACACTCGACCTGTCGTCATGCGTCGTAGATGTCTCCGGCACCTACACGCTCCTGGTAACTGAAAATGGCGGTGAAGAGACTGGAAACTATAACCTCCACCTTCAGCGCACCAACGGCCCGGGGAATGCGACTCCGATTAATTTCGGTGACATCCTGGCCGGCACTCTCGCTACAGGTGCCGAGGCCGACGCCTTCACCTTCACGGGCGCAACCGGCGATCGACTCTTCCTCCGGATGGCCGCCAGCGTCGTCGATCCTCAACTCCGCCTCTACCGCCCCGACGGGACTCTCCTTTGTAGCGGCCAAAACTTCGGTGGGACACTCGACCTGTCGTCATGCGTCGTAGACACGTCAGGCACCTACACGCTCCTGGTGACTGACAACAGCGGCGACGAGACTGGAGGCTATAACCTCCACCTTCAGCGCACCAATGGCGCTGGGAACGCTACTCCGATCAACTTTAGTGACACTCTCAACGGCGGCATCACTACCACCGCTGAGTTGGATGCCTACACCTTCAGCGGAACGGCCGGAAACCAAGCGCGGGTCACAATGACCCGGATTTCCGGAAGCTTGAGCCCGAAATTCCGGGTATATCGCCCGAATGGTACAGAGCTTTGTATAGCCGAGACCGGCGGGACTACGGCGCAGACGCTGTGCGCGCTTGATACCACAGGAACCTATACAATCCTGGCTGGCGACCGATCTGGTACCGCCACCGGTAACTACGCTCTGAGTCTTCAGCCGAACTGATCCAATCGATCTTTTCGCTTGCTTTTGCCCAGGTCAGCCCTACGACTCCATCGGCACCTTCATCATGCCCTTGGACTTGGCCTTGAGGTAGTCCTTGTTCATGCGGGCGATGAAGTCGATAGAGATTTCCTTGGGACAGACGGCTTCGCATTCGGCGAAGTTGGAGCAGTAGCCGAAGCCTTCCTGCTCCATGGCTTCCACCATGGCGAGAGCGCGGTCGTACTTCTCGGGCTGGCCCTGGGGCAGCAGGTTCAGGTGCGCGACCTTGGCGGAAGTGAAGAGCTGCGCGGCGCCGTTCGGACACTGGGCCACGCAGGCGCCGCAGCCGATGCACTGGGCGGCGTCGAAGGCGCGGTCGGAGATGGGCTTGGGGATCGGCGTCAGGTTCGCCTCGGGGGCGCTGCCCGTCGAGACCGAGATGAAGCCTCCGGCCTGGACGATGCGGTCGAAGGAGCTGCGGTTCACCATCAGGTCCTTCACCACCGGGAACGCCTTGGCGCGCCAGGGCTCCAGATGGAGCACGTCGCCGGTCTTGAAATGGCGCATGTGGAGCTGGCAGACCGTCGTCGCCGGCTGCGGACCGTGAGCGTCGCCGTTGATCATGAAGCCGCAGGAGCCGCAGATGCCTTCCCGGCAGTCGTGGTCGAACGCCACCGGCTCTTCGCCGCGCGTCACGAGCTGCTCGTTGAGGACGTCCAGCATCTCCAGGAAGGAGCTGTGCTCGTTGACGTCCTTGACCTCGTACTTGACCATCTTGCCCGCGGCCGCGGGACCGGACTGACGCCAGATGTAGAGCGTGAGATCCATTACTTGTAGCTCCTCTGAGACGGCTTCACGGCGTCGAACGCCAGCGGTTCCCTGTGCAGCGTCGCGCCCTGGCCGGCACCATTCCACTCCCACGCCGCCACATACATGTACTTGTCGTCGTCGCGCAGCGCCTCGCCGTCCGGCGTCTGGTATTCCTCGCGCAAATGGCCGCCGCACGACTCCTCGCGGTCGAGCGCGTCCAGGCACATCAGCTCGGCCAGCTCGAAGTAGTCCGAGACCCGGCCGGCCTTCTCCAGCTCCTGGTTCACCCCGCCCGGAGCGCCCACCAGCTTGAGATTGCTCCAGAACTCCTGCCGCAGCTCGGGGATGAGCTGGAGCGCCTTTTTCAGGCCGTCGGCCGTTCGGGCAATACCGCAATAGTCCCAGACGATCCGGCCGAGCTGGCGATGGAAGCTGTCCGCCGTGCGCTGACCGTTGACGGACATCATCTTGCCGATGCGGTCCTGAACCTCGGCCTCGGTGGCACGGAAGGCCTCGCTCTCGGTGCTCACGGCCTTGTTCAGGAACGGGGCGAGATAGTCGCCGATCGTATAGGGGATGACGAAGTAGCCGTCCGCCAGCCCCTGCATCAGCGCGCTCGCGCCGAGACGGTTGGCGCCGTGGTCCGAGAAGTTGGCCTCGCCCAGCACGAAAAGGCCGGGGACGTTGCTCATGAGGTCGTAGTCCACCCAGAGCCCGCCCATGGTGTAGTGCGGCGCCGGGTAGATCCGCATCGGCACGGCGTAAGGGTCTTCGCCCGTGATCTTCGCGTACATCTCGAAGAGGTTGCCATACCTCTCCTCGATGGTCCGGCGGCCCAGGCGCTGGATGGAGGCCGAGAAGTCGAGGTAGACCCCGTTCTTCTGCGGACCGACGCCGCGCCCTTCGTCGACCACGGACTTGGCGTTGCGGGCCGCCACGTCGCGTGGGACCAGGTTGCCGAAGGCCGGGTACTTGCGCTCCAGGAAATAGTCGCGGTCGGCCTCGGGGATCTGATCCGGCGAGCGGGTGTCCTTCGGGTCCTTGGGAACCCAGATGCGGCCGTCGTTGCGCAGCGACTCGCTCATCAGCGTGAGCTTGGACTGGTAGTCACCCGACGCGGGGATGCAGGTCGGGTGGATCTGCGTGAAGCAGGGGTTCGCGAAGAGCGCGCCACGGCGGTGGGCCCGCCAGGCCGCCGTCACGTTGGAGCCCTTGGCGTTGGTCGACAGGTAGTAGACGTTGCTGTAGCCACCCGTCGCCAGGACCACGGCATGGCCAGCATGGCGGTCGATCTTGCCCGTGACCAGGTCGCGCGTGATGATGCCGACCGCGTTGCCGTTGTCCACGACCAGGTCGAGCATCTCGGTGCGCGGGTACATCTGGACCATGCCCGAGCCGATCTGGCGCTCGAGGGCCTGGTAGGCGCCGAGGAGGAGCTGCTGCCCGGTCTGGCCGCGGGCGTAGAACGTACGGGCAACCTGAGCACCGCCGAAGGAGCGGTTGTCGAGCAGGCCGCCATACTCGCGGGCGAAGGGCACACCCTGCGCTACACACTGGTCGATGATGTTGCGGGACAGCTCGGCGAGGCGGTGGACGTTGGCCTCACGGGCGCGGAAGTCGCCGCCCTTGACCGTGTCGTAGAACAGCCGGTACACGCTGTCACCGTCGTTGTGGTAGTTCTTGGCAGCGTTGATGCCGCCCTGCGCCGCGATCGAGTGTGCACGGCGCGGGGAATCCTGGAAGCAGAAGCACTTCACGTTGTAGCCCAGCTCGCCGAAGCTGGCCGCGGCCGCGGCGCCGGCCAGGCCCGAGCCCACCACCAGGATGGTGAACTTGCGCTTGTTGTTCGGGTTGACGAGCTTCACGTGGTTGCGGCGCTCCAGCCACTTGGCCTCCAGCGGACCGGCGGGGATCTTGGAGTCGAGGGAGCCGATCATGGCAGGAGTCTCCTAGCTCACCAGGCCGGTCATCACGGCCAGAGGGAATGAGATGTTGCCGAGGGTGATCAGCCAGGCGAAACCATGGGCGAACCAGCTCCGCCAGGGGTTGAACCGCGGATGGCTCCAGCCCAGCGACTGAAAGAGGCTCCAGATGCCGTGGTACAGGTGCAGCCCCAGGGCGATATTGGCCACGATGTAGAACAGCGACACCCACCAGAGGCTGAAGCTGGCCACGAGGTTCTCGTAGGGCCGCCCCTCCTGGAAGCTCGGGTTCAGGTGGCCCGTGGTGAAATCGAGGAGGTGGTAGATGATGAAGAGAAGGACGATCACCCCGCCCCAGCGCATGGTCCGCGAGGCGTAGTTGGTGTGGTTCTTCTCCTTGTGCTCGTAGCGCGAGGGCCGGGCGGCCTTGGCCATCTGCGTGAGCGACCAGGCTGCCCAGATGTGCAGCCCGACGCTGGCGAGCAGCACGAGCCGTGCGATCCAGAGCAGGCCGAAGGCCGGAATGACCGGACCGCCAACGTGCCGGAGGAACTCGCCGTACTCCGCCATGTGGTCCGCGCCCAGGTAGACCTTCAGGTTGCCCACCATGTGTATGAAGACGAAGCCGAAGAGGATGATGCCCGTGACGGCCATCACCGCCTTCTTGCCGACTGCCGATCGAGTGAGATCCGCGAACCAGGACATGCTTTCCCCTCTTGGATGCCGCAACGCGACGCGGGCCTATCCTATGCCATCTGGGGTGTCTTTGTGAAACCCGTCACAAGGACCCTCACCCCCCGGCCCCCTCTCCCACACGCACTCACACCCGCCCGGGAGAGGGGGAGAACTGCTCTGATTTGCTGTTGCTGTTGGGCTGGGTGGGGGCGCCCCTCTCCCGGGCGGGTGTGAGTGCGTGTGGGAGAGGGGACGGGGGTGAGGGTTCAAGCCGGAGCCCGGCGCCTGCGCCGTCGGCGGGGCCGGGGCCGGGCCGCCGCCTCCCCTTCCGCGCCAGCCTTGAGAGGGGGACGGCGGCGGGCCGCGGCGTCCCACTCTTCCAGCGCCTCTTCGCCCCCGCCCGTGGCCTCCACGAGGATCTCGAAGAGCAGGCGGGCGTCGTCAAAGTACGGCTTGCGCGTGAAGCGCACCCGCTCGGGGAGGCTCCACTTGGGCTCGCAGAGGCGCTGGAAGCCGACGAGGGCCTGGACGATCTGCTGCGATTTGAGGTTGGAGACGGTGAAGCGGGAGAGGAAGGGCGTGACCTCCTCCTGGATCATCACCTCGATCGCGGAGCGGCTCATCGGCCTCTGGTCCAGGGCCTCGATGTCGTAGCGCCGCACGATCACCTTGGGCAGGAGCAGAGCCGCGAGGAGCCCGATGTCCGAGAGCTGGCGTCCGGCGCGGACCATGCGGTCCACGACCGGCAGGATCTGGCCGAAGTTGCCGAGCCCGCGCTCGCTGGCCGCGACCATCGCATACGCCTCGGGAAGCAGGACTTCGAGGAGCCCGAGGTCGAGCATCCATTGCATGGCGGCACCGGCATGGCCGCAGCGCAGGAGCTGGGCGATCTCCTCGGTGACACGGGCGGGCGAGGCCTTGTCCAGCTCCTTGCGGTGGCGGTGGATCGCCTCCTGCGTCTTGGTCTCGATCCCGAACCCGAGCCGGCCGGCGAACTCGCAGGCGCGGAGCATGCGCACCGGGTCCTCCCGGAAGCGCTTGTCCGGATCGCCGATGACATGGACGAGCTTGCGGTCGAGGTCCTCGATGCCGCCGACGTAGTCGACGACCGAGAAGTCGCCGATGTTGTAGAACAGCGCATTGATCGTGAAGTCCCGGCGGAAGGCATCCTGCTCCGGCGTGCCATAGGCATTGTCGCTGGTGATCAGGAGCTCGCCGGGCTCACCGCGCTGCTCGTCGGGATCGGGATCGCGCCGGAACGTCGAGACCTCGACGATCTCGCCGTCGTGGAAATACACGTGGACCAGCCGGAAGCGCCGCCCGATGATCCGCGAGTTGCTGAACAACCGGCGGATCTCGTTCGGTTTCGCGTCCGTGCCGATGTCGTAGTCCTTCGGCTGTCGACTGAGCATCAGGTCCCTGACGCTCCCCCCAACCAAGCCCGCCATGTAGCCGGCGTTGTGCAGCCGGTAAAGGACCTTGACGGCGTTGGCGGATATGTCTCTTCGGGAAATTGGATGCTCGGATCGGGGGACGATCCGAGGTTCCACCCCGGTATCTTCGCTCACAGGGTGATTATACCGACGAGAGGGAGTCACGGATAAAAAAGAGGGGCCGAGGCGGGCGGAGGGCTGGGAAACCCGCCCCGGCACCGGAGGGAGAGGAGTTCGGTTCGTTCGCTTGTCAATCCTGGGCCGCTCGCTGTGACTGCCTTGCTGACCTTCCACGCGACCCTCGCTTTTCCCCTGATTCCACGAAGCGTGCCAGCCCTTCCTCCACGAGTGAGGTCGTTGATTACACTGGGCTTAGGGGAGAATCACGTCAGGGAGCAGGCCCCGAGGCTCCGGGGCTTGTCTCCCGGCGAGGACGAGGGTGTGGCCTGGAGAGGGCGGGCGTATTCTTTGCTAGCATAATTGACCATGAGAATGCGCAGCCTACTCCTTGCCGCCCTTGCCCTCGTTACCCTCCCTGCGATCGTGGCCGCCGCCATACAGGGTCCGGTGCCCTGCGATGGCACGGCAGGCCGATATCCTTGCCGCGCCATCGATCTGGCCAGCTTCCTGCCTCTGACCGACATGTCGAGCAATCCAACCGAGGTGGCAGGCGGCGTCCTGGGCTGGCGCCACGACGCGAGCGGCCGGGAGTTCGCCTTGGTCTCCCTGTCGACCAGGACCTCGATCGTCGAGGTGACCGACCCCGAGAGCCCCGTCGTCATCGGTGACTTCGCCCGGGACAAAGGCGGGCTGGTCTCGATAGCGATCTTCGAGGACCACCTCTACGGCATCAGCAGCCTGGGCGGTACGACGCTCGAAATCTTCGACCTGACTCGCCTGCTCGCCGCCGGCAGTCCGCCCGCTTCCCTGTCGCCGGATGCCTCCATCGCCCTCCCCGGCTCCGGCTTCCTCTCCATCAATCCGGAGACCGGCTACGCCTATCTGGTCTCAGGCCAGATCTTCGCGTTCGACCTGAACCAGGATCCCGAGAATCCGCAGCAGGTCATGGCCTGGAGCCCAACCACGCCGTTCCCGCGAAGCCTCGAGTGCGTCCTCTACCGTGGACCGGACCAGCGCTTCCAAGGCCACGAGATCTGCTTCGCCGGGGCCGGCAACAGCTACCTGGCAATCTACGACTTCACCGACAAGGCGCATCCGGTCGCGCTCTCGAGCACGAGGTACAAGCACTCCAATACGCCCCGGGACACCGCCCTCACCGAGGACCACCGCTTCCTCCTGCTCGCCGATTCCCACGACGAGAACCTCCCCGGCGGCAACACCCGGACGTTCCTCTGGAACCTCTCCAGCCTGACCGCGCCCGTGTACTTCAAGAGCTATGACGGTCCCACGCGGGCCCGCGACCTGCAGCTGGAAGTCCGGGGCCGCTACGCTTTCCTGGCCAATGCCGCGTCAGGCCTGCGCATCCTGGACCTGCGGCAGATCGGCGCCAAAAAGAGCCGGGTGCGGGAGGCCGCCTATTTCGACGTGGAGCCCGGGCTCAGCAACACGAGCTGGTTCGGGGCATGGAGCATCGACGTCCTGCCGAGCGGAACGGTGATCGTGGGGAGCATCCGCCAGGGCCTCTTCGTGCTCGTGCCGCGGCTTTAGCACCAAAGTTTCATGTAGGGGCGGTTCTTGTGGCCGCCCTCCGGAGGGCAGGCACAAGACCTGCCCCTACAGATACCGTTGCGCCCAGGCGGCCAGGATTTCGCCGGCGTGGCGGGCATCGCGCTCGTCCGAGAGGAGATGGTCGGCTTTGTCCAGCGAGACGAAGCTTTTGGGATGCTTCGCGGCCAGGAAGAGACGCTCGGCGTTCGCGATCCCGACGGTGCGGTCCAGGGGGGAGTGGAAGAGGAGGAGCGGCTTGCCGAGGTTTCCGAGGATCTGCTGGAGGTGATCCTCCGAGAGATCGTCGAGGAGCTGCTTCCGGATGCGGAAGGGCCGTCCTCCGCCGAGGTCGACCTCGGCCTCTCCCCGGGCTTCGAGCTCCGGGGAGAGGCGGACCAGGGTGTCGCGCAGGTGTTCGGTGTCGCTGGGGGCGGCGATCGTGGCCACCGCCGACACTTCAGGGATGCGCGCCGCCGCGCACAGGACCGCGGCCCCTCCCAGGCTGTGCCCGATCAGGAGGCGGGGCGCCTCGCGCTCGCGCCGCAAGAAATCCGCCGCCGCGACGAGATCTTCCAGATTGGAAGAAAAATCGGTCTCGGCAAAGTCCCCCTCGCTCTCCCCAATGCCGGTGAAGTCGAACCGGAGCACCGCGATCCCCCGCTCGGCCAGGGCGCGGCTGATCCGTCCCGCGGCCTTGATGTCCTTGGAACAGGTGAAGCAGTGGCAGAAGATCGCGTAGGCAGTGGGAGCCGCTTCCGGGGTATCGAGCCAGCCGGCCAGCTCGTAATCCTGCGATCCGGGAAACTTCAGGCGCTCGCGAGGCAATGAGTGTCCTCCTTCCGCATAGACTACCCTGGTGTCCGCCCTGGAAGCCAAAGACGTCGTCAAAACCTACCCTGACGGCACAGCCGCGCTCGCCGGGGTGAGCCTGGAGGTTCCCCCTGGGGAGACGCTGGCCCTGGTCGGCGAGAGCGGAAGCGGCAAGACCACTCTTCTCCGCCTGTTCAACCGCATGGTCGATCCGTCCGAGGGAGAGGTCCGGGTGGATGGCCGTCCCGTGTCCGAGCTCGATCCCATCGCCCTGCGGCGGAGGATCGGCTACGTCCCTCAGGACGGCGGGCTCATCCCTCACTGGCGGGTGGAGCGCAACGTCGATCTGGTCCCCCGTCTCCTGGGCTGGGACGCGGACCGCCGCAAGGCGCGAGTCCGGGAGATGCTGGAGCTGGTCGGGCTCTCTCCGGACATCCACGCTCCCCGCTACCCCGCCGAGCTCTCCGGAGGACAGCGCCAGCGCGTCGCCCTCGCCCGAGCCCTCGCGGCTGATCCCCACGTCGTCCTCCTGGACGAGCCCTTCGGAGCCCTCGACGCCCTCACCCGCCTGGAGCTTCACCGGCAGTTCCTGGAGCTGAGGAAGACGCTCGGGAAGACGCTGGTCCTCGTGACCCACGACCTTGCCGAGGCTTTCCGTCTGGCTAATCGGATCGCGGTGATGAGGGGAGGGCGGATCCTGCAGATCGGAGCGCCCGAAGAACTGGCGGAGCGGCCGGCGGATCCCTATGTGAGGGCGCTGCTGGATGCGTAGGTTTTTTCTCCTCACCCTCCTCCTCGCCGCCCCCGCCTTCGCCGCCGATCGCGTCGTGGTCGGCTCGAAGAACTTCGAGGAAAGCCGGCTCCTTGGTGAAATCTTCGCCCAGCTTCTGGAGAGCCGGACAAATCTCGAAGTGGAGCGCCGGCTCGGGCTGGCAGGAACGCAGGTCTGCTTCGAGGCCCTGAAGACCGGCGCGATCGACGTCTACCCGGAATACACAGGCACCGGGCTCGTCTCGATCCTGAACGAGCCCGCGAAGGGCGGCCCGGCTCAGACTCTGAACCGGGTGCGCTCCGAGTTCCTCAACCGCTGGGACATCTGGTGGCTGGCTCCCCTCGGCTTCGAGAACTCCTTCGAGGTCGCCGTACCCAAGGAACTTGCCGAGCGCGAGCGTTTGAACACGATCTCCGACCTCGCCCGGATCTCCGAGCGTCTCCGCGGCGGTTTCGGCCACGAGTTCGTGGGCCGCGAGGATGGCCTCCTCGGTTTGCAGCGGGTCTACGGGCTCGACTTCGCCTCGATCCAGCCTCTCCAGCACGCTCTCAAATACCAGGCGGCCGGAGCGCGGGATGTGGACGCCGTCGACGTCTACACGACCGACGCCCTGCTGATCACCCACAACCTGGTCGTTTTAGAGGACGACCGCGGCTTCTTTCCTCCTTACGAAGCCGCGGCACTCGTGCGGGGCGATGCGCCTCCCGAGGTCGGTGCCACCCTGAGCCTCCTGGCCGGCGCTTTCGACGAGCAGACGATGCGCTCCTTCAACCTCCGTCTCCAGGAGGGAAAGGAGGACGAAGCCATCGTGGCGAGGGATGCCCTGCGCTCCATGGGCTTGATCAAGGGTCAGGAGAGGGAGACGAGGGCAACATCCTCTCCCACTCTCACCCACTATCTCTGGGACGAGCGGAGCGCTCTGATGAGGAGGACGCTGGAGCATCTGAGCATTTCGGCACTGGCTCTCCTGGCCGGGATCCTCGTGGCCGTCCCCCTGGGGCTCTGGCTCGAGCGCCACCGGGTCGGAGCGGAGACGGCCATCCGCCTCCTCGGGATGACCCAGACCATCCCCTCCCTCGCTCTCCTGGCCTTCTTCATCCCATTCCTTGGCGTGGGGACGGTCCCGGCCGTGGTTGCCCTTTGGCTCTACGCCCTCTTCCCCATCGTCCGGAACACCTACACGGGAGTCCGCGACGCGGACCCGCGCGCCGTCGAAGCCGCCACGGCCCTGGGGATGACGCCGGGGCAGATCCTGCGCGAGATCCGGCTCCCCCTCGCCGCCCCCGTCCTGATGGCTGGGATCCGGACTGCCGCCGTCCTCACCGTGGGCACCGCGACACTCGCCGCCTTCATCGGAGCCGGAGGCCTGGGCGAGCCGATCGTGACTGGCCTGCAGCTCGCCAACGCGCCGATGATTCTGTCGGGAGCGATTCCGGCCGCGATCCTCGCGCTGCTGGTGGATGGTTTGCTGGGATGGGTAGAGAGGGCGCTTCGCCCGGCGGGGCTGGGCTCCCGCTAGCCTTGAGCCGGAAAGGACCAAAAGGACGTCAAGGACATAAAGGACTACAAGGACGCGCGGGCGGAGCCTTCTTTGTCCTTGAGGTCCTTGACGTCCTTTTGGTCCTTCAGCGGACCGCCTTCACCTGCTCCGCCCCGGCCTCGGTGAGGAAGTACCAGGTCCCGGCGGCGTTCGGCTTGAGCCAGCCCTTCTCCACCATGCTCTGAAGAGCCCGGTCGATATCGGCCGCGGCTTCGGGCGCGAGATAGCGGATTGCCTTGGCGCGCATGCCGAAAGCCGCCTGGACGCCTCCGGCTCGGTCACATCTCTCTTTGTAGCGGGCGAGGACGGTCTGCTCAGCCTTGGATGGGTCCATGACGCCGATCTTACCCTAAGTTCTCTTACATGATGGTCGTACATGATAGGATGAAGCCATGCCTGCTCCCTCCAACATCTCTGTCGTAACCGACCGTGGTCAAGTGTCCATCCCCTCCAACCTGCGCCGGGAGCTTGGGCTGGAAAAAGGCCGCCGGCTTCTCTGGGAGAAGACGGGCGAGCGCGAGATCCGTGTGATTGTCCTCTCTGACGTGGAGCCCCGAGGTGCCATGGCGATGCTGGGCTTCGCCAAGCGATTTCGCCCCAGCCGCACAACTCGCGATTGGATGCGCGAGCTTCGAGAGGGTGAGGAGTAATGGCGTGGATCGTCGATACATGTGTTCTCCTCGACGTGCTGGAGGACGACCCTGAATTCGGGCGCTCCTCGGCCGTCACCCTTGATGCCCATGTCGAGGAGGGCCTGATCGTCTGCCCTGTTACCTATGCGGAGCTTGCTCCCGCGTTTCAGGGAGACCGTTCACTCCAGGACGAATTCCTGGGAGGGATCGGCATGGACTTCCGGCAGGACTGGTTGTGGGAAGACACACTCCGGGCTCACGAGGCCTGGAACACCTTTGTCCAGCGAAAAAGGGCGGGACTGCTGCCAAAGAGACCGCTGGCGGACATCCTGATCGGCGCCTTTGCCATCCGTCACCAGGGGCTGATCACTCGGAACCCCGACGACTTTAAGCCCATCTTCCCGGGACTTACCTTGAGGGGTCCGCTCCAGGAGTAAACGTCTCCCGCCACCCCTGCGTCTGGCTCAGCAGCTCCAGAGCCCGCTCGAGCCGCGCCTGATTCTCCGCCTTCACCAGCCAGGTGCTCCGCCCCGAAGGGTGCGGCAACGGCACCACATCGAAGCGCAGATCCCCTCGCGAGCCGGGGAACACCTGGCCGACACGGTCCGAGAGCGGCCCGGGCTCGGGGATGAACTTGGTGATGGCGTGCTGGCCGATGGCGATCACGGTCAGCGGCTGGATCAGCCGGATCTCCTCTTCCATCCAGGGCGCGCAGTTGGCGATCTCGTCGGGCGCGGGCGGACGGTCCCCTCCCTGCGGAGCGCGCCCCGGAAAGCAGCGGATGACCGCGGCTATGAGCACGCGGCGGCGGAACTCCTCCTCGGGGACTCCCAGCGAGGCGAACCAGGCGAACAGGCGGGTGCCGGCCGTGAAGGCGAAGGGTTTGCCGATGTCGCGCTCCTTCGGGCCGGGCGCCTGGCCGACCAGGAGCATCCGTGGCCAGACCTCCGGCCGCGCGATCACCGGCGGCGGCTCCACCCGGGGACAGATGCGGCAGCCGCGGACCTGATGGATGTGAGAGTCGAGATCCTCCCAGCTACTCAATGCAGGGATTCTTCGCGCACCCACGGGCGTTCGGCCAACTCCTCGAGGAAGGCTTCCACCACCCGGGGATCGAACTGCCTGCCGCTCTGCCGTTGGAGCTCGGAGATCGCGGCGTCCGCCCGCAGGGCCGCCCGGTAGGGACGGGTCGTGGTCATGGCATCGAAGGCATCCACCACGGCGATGATGCGCGCGCCGAGAGGGATGTCGTCGCCCCGGAGCCCCATGGGGTAGCCAGGGTAGCGGGTCTCGTCCATGGCGCCGTCATAGCGCTCCTGGTGGGCCCGGACGATCGGCGCGGCATCGCGGAGGAGATCTAGCTTCTCCAGCAGGCGGGCCCCGATGTCTGCATGGCGGCGCATGACCTCGGCCTCCACCTCGTTCAGGGGGCCGCGCTTGCGCAGGATCTCCTCGGGGATGCCGATCTTGCCGATGTCGTGGAGCATGCTGGCGTAGTGGATCATCTCGAGGTCCTTGCCGCGCAGCCCCAGCCGGCTCCCCACCGCCACCGCGTACTCGCTCACCCGCCGGAGATGCCCCTCGGTGTACGAGTCCTTGGCCTCGACAGCCTGCGTCAGCGCCTGGGCGACGCGCAACAGGTCGCGGCGGAGCAGCCGGTTCGAATCGGCCAGCTCGTCGCGCATCCGTACCTCGTGCTCCCGCGAGCGGCCGACAAAGGCGCCGACCAGCGAGAGGATCACCAGGTCCGCGCAGCGCGACCAGACGTCGATCCCGTCTCCAAAGCCGGCTGCATTGATCCAGGAAGCTCCGAAGAGATAGAAGAGGCCGCTGGCGGAGGCGGCCAGGACGCCGCCCCGCAATCCATATTGGTTCCCGAACCAGAGGATCGGGATGACGTAGAGGAGGACGGCCCAGCTCCCGCCCCGGGGCAGGAGCACCGAGAGCGGCACGGCAGCGAAAGTGAGGCCGAGCACCAGGGCGACGCCCACCAGGAGGACCCGCCGGCCTCCCGTTTGCGAGCGCGTGGAGACCGCAACCGTCTCCTGCCCTCCCGTGTCCAGGCCCGTCAAAACCGCCGAGGGCGCGGCAAGAAGGCGTGGACGCCGGGCCGGCTTCTCGCCCGGGATCGGCTCCATCCAGCGGCGCAGGTAGCGGTCCGCGGCCAGGAGCATCGGCGGACCCAGGAGGAGCACGGCGATCAGCCCCTCGGCCGCGCCATTCCAGAAGCGCGGTCCGGGGAAGCCGCCGAGCACGACCGAGACGCCGAACGAGGTGAGCAGGCCGCCGAGCATGGCGCCGAGCAGGAACCAGATGTAGGAGCGCAGGGTGGGAAGGCCGCGGCCGATCCCGGGGACGTGGCAGAAGACGAGGAAGGCGACGGCACCGGAAAGCGACACCGAGACGGCGAGGCCGAGGCCCGAAAGGAAACTACCCTGGACGGCCCAGGCCCCGATGAGCTGCCCCGCGGACGCGCCCAGCACACCCGGCCAGCCGAAGAGGAGCCCGGCGATCCAGGCGACGAACGGATTCCCGACCCGCACCAATCCCCCCAGCACGCCGGCCGAGAAAGCCAACAGGAAGATGCCGCCCCGCATCCGCGCAGACCAGGCGATGAGGGACCGGTAGAGGGCCGCCGCGCCGGAAGGCACCGACGCGGCACGGGTATGGGAAAGAACGTTCATGATGGTCCGCTTGCCTCCGCGCTTGTCTCCGGTAGCCGCTCGTCATCAGGGCGCGGTACCCTCAGCCAGCTCGGCCGGCACGGCCACCTTCACCTCGACCGCCGGCTCCCACCAGGGCTCCGCCGGATCGAAGGTTTCCCCCTCGTGAGCGCACGTGGAGGAGACGTGGTCTTTGCCGTACATCGGCTTCCCTCCGTGGGTCGACCGATGCAAGGGGTAGATGCTGCCGCAAGTATGACAGAACCGCCCGACCATGCGCCCTCGCCGCTCTTCTGCGATCTGGCTCTGGGGAGCTGCCTCGGGATGCCGGTAGACCATGGCGATACCTACCGGGCCGCCAGCAGCTCGGCGCGCGAGAAGAAGAAGGAGAGCTCGATGGCGGCGTTCTCGGCCGAGTCGCTGCCATGGATGGCATTGCGCTCGATCGACGTGCCAAACAGCGCCCGGACCGTTCCCGGGGCTGCCTTGGCCACATCCGTCGCTCCCATGACTTCCCGCAAGTGAGCCACTGCGTCATCCCTTTCCAAAGCCACCGGCATTACCGGTCCGCTCGTCATGAACTCCACCAGACTGCCGTAGAACGACCGTTCCTTGTGAACTTCGTAGAACGCTTGGGCCTGCGCCTCTGTCAGACGCAACATCTTGATACCGCGAATCGTGAAACCGTCTTCCTGTAACTTTGCAAGAACCTTGCCCGCGCTTCCCGCCTCTACGGCGTCGGGCTTGATGATGGCCAGGGTCATAAGCATAGGGTAATCTCTCCCAAATTGTCTGTTGAAGGGTGAAGAAGTTACAGCAAAGAGTTATCGGGTACCAGCGTCAGACGAAGGCTCTTCCAGGACCTCCATCTCTCCGTTCGGGCCTTCGACGTAAAAGGCCGATCCAACGATCTCCATCTGGCCGCCGGGTCCGAGCAGCACCGCGGACTCGGCAGGGATGCCCAGGCCCCAGCGGATCCCGGGCAGCTCCAGGAGCTTGCGCAAGCGCCGGTCGTGGCCAGGATCGAAATTCGGCTCGACCACTCCTTCAGGGAGCCAGCCGAAGCCGGGGATCGTCTTACCTGGTGCGATGCTGCGGGCCATCTGTCCGGCGGCCTGGGCAGCGGCGGCGATGGCCACGACCATGCCGCCGGCCTGGATCTTCTTCGTGAGGGCTTCGGCAGCCGGCGATCCGGCCAGGGCGTCGAGGAGGTGATCCGCGACGCCTCCGCCGAGATAGACCGCCGGTACCGCCGCGATCCGCTCGGCATTCCGGCCGCGCCGGGAATCCCGGCTGCGGTAGATGGGGATGACCTCCATCTCGCGCTCCAGCTCGTCAGCCACGTACTCGCCGAAGTGCTTGGCGTAGTCGTTCGATCCGCTCGCGGCCGGGATGAAGCCGATGGGGCCGGGCGCGGTCTTGGCCAGCCAGACCTCGTCGGCGTCGAACGTCTCGCCGTAGCTGAACTCCCCACCCCCGAGGAGCGCGAGCCAGCCTTGTCCGGCGATCCGCTCGATCATCTCCCGAGCGCCTGGACCATCGTCTCCCCCAGCTTGGCGGGAGACTCGACCACATGGATGCCGGCGGCCTTCATGGCCTCCATCTTCTCCGCCGCGGTGCCCTTGCCGCCGGCCACGATGGCGCCGGCATGGCCCATCCGCCGTCCCGGAGGAGCGGTGCGGCCGGCGATGAAGCCGACCACCGGCTTCTTCATGTTGGCCTTGACCCACTCGGCGGCTTCCTCTTCGGCGCTGCCGCCGATCTCGCCGATCATGATGACCCCCTCGGTGCCGGGGTCGGCCGCGAACTGCTCGAGCACGTCGATGAAGTTCGTGCCATTGATCGGATCGCCGCCGATGCCCACGCAGGTGGACTGGCCGAGGTCCAGGTTCGTGAGCTGCCAGACGGCCTCGTAGGTCAGGGTTCCCGAGCGGCTGACCACGCCGATGGAGCCCTGCTTGTGGATGTGGCCCGGCATGATGCCGATCTTCGCCATGCCCGGCGAGATGACGCCCGGGCAGTTGGGGCCGATCAGGCGGGTCGGATGGTCGCGCAGGAACCCTTTGGCCTTGAGCATGTCCGCGACCGGGATACCCTCGGTGATGCAGACCACGAGCTCGATCTCGGCCGCGGCAGCCTCCATGATGGCGTCGGCGGCGAACGGGGGCGGCACGAAGATCATGGACGCGTTGGCGCCCGTGGCCTCGCGGGCCTCCTCGACCGAATCGAACACCGGGATGCCCTCGACCGTCTCGCCGCCCTTTCCGGGGGTGACGCCCGCGACCACCTGGGTGCCGTATTCGCGGCAGGTGAGGGCGTGGAACATGCCCTCCTTGCCGGTGATGCCCTGCACGAGCAGGCGCGTGCCGTTGTCGACCCAGATGGCCATTACGCACCTCCCCTTGTGGAAGTAATAGCCGCGGCAACTGCCTTTTCGGCGGCGTCGGCCATGTGCTCGGCAACGATGAACTGGAACGGGGCCTCGCGCAGGATGCGCCGGCCCTCCTCGACGTTAGTCCCCTCCAGGCGGACCACCACCGGCACCTTGACCTCTCCCAGCTCCTCGATCGCGCCGACCACGCCGCGAGCGATGCGGTCCGTTCGAGCGATGCCGCCGAAGATGTTGATCATCACGGCCTTGACCGCGGGATCGGAGATGAGCAGGCGGAAAGCATTCTTGACTGCCTCCTGGCTGGCGCCACCCCCAACGTCCAGGAAGTTGGCCGGATCGCCGCCATAGAGCTTGATGATGTCCATGGTGGCCATGGCCAGGCCGGCGCCATTGACCATGCAGGCGATGTTGCCGTCGAGCTTGATGTAGTTCAGGTTGAACTTGGAGGCCTCGACCTCCATGGGGTTCTCCTCGGCGAGGTCGCGCATCTCCACGATATCCTTGTGGCGGAAGAGCGCGTTGTCGTCGAAGCTGATCTTGGCATCGAGGGCCATCACATCGCCGCTGCCGGTGATCATGAGCGGATTGATCTCGGCGAGGGCGGCGTCGGTCTCCAGGTAGGCGCGGACGAGGGCGCCGACCAGCTTGGCGGCCTTGTTGGCTGTGTCGCCCTTGAGGCCCAGATGGCGGGCCACGGCGCGGGCCTGGAACGGCACGCTGCCGAGGTTGTGGTCGATCCAGGCGCGGTAGATGGCCTTGGGATCCTTGGCCGCGACCTCCTCGATGTCCATGCCGCCGGCCACGGACGCCATGATCACGTGCTTGCCCTTGGCGCGGTCGAGGGTGATGGACAGGTAGAGCTCCTGGGCAATGTCGGCGGTCTCCTCGATGAGGACCTTGCGGACGAGCTGCCCCTCGGGGCCGGTCTGATGGGTGACGAGCTGCATGCCGAGGATCTTCGAAGCATGCTCGCGGGCTTCCTCGGGAGACTTGGCGAGCTTGACACCGCCGCCCTTGCCGCGGCCACCGGCATGGATCTGGGCCTTGACGACGCAGCGTCCGCCAAACTCCTCGCAGATACGCGCGGCCTCCTCCGGGTCCTCGGTCACCTTGCCGCGTGGAGTGGCAACCCCATAGCGGCGCAGGATTTCCTTGGCCTGATACTCATGGATCTTCAAGACGGTCTCCTCCGGAAAAAAGTTCCTGGGGGAACGGATTCGAACGGAGCCCGGGACGGCCCGGGCCGTGGGAGCATATCAGAGGCCGGGGAGCTGGCCCGGACATTGATAACCTCGCTCTCCGATGCCCGACCTCGCCTCCTTTGTTGCCTGGACCGTGCCAGCCCGGGTCCGCAAACGCGGGGTCGAATACTTCCGTACAAGGGCGGTGACCGTCCTGTCCTCCGGCCCTGAAGAGGCCGAGGCGGCCGTATCCGGCACCGAGCCCTACCGCGTCCGGCTGATCCGCGAGGCGAAGAAGCTCCGGGCCTCCTGCACGTGCCCCTTCTTCACCGACCGCAAGGAAGTCTGCAAGCACGTGTGGGCGACGCTCCTCGCCGTGGATGAGCTCGGCGCTTTGCGAGGGCCCGGGGGCGATCTGCCGCTCCACCTCGTTGCGGAAGGAGCCGGGGGCCCGACCTGGCGCGAGGTCCTGAGCCGTCTGCCTCCCCCGGAGACGGCCCCCACGCCACACCTCGACGGCGAGATCGTGTACGTGATCGACGCGCAGGCTACGTCGGCGAGCCAGCAGCTCGTCCTGCAGGTCATGACCGGACGGAGAAAGCCTGACGGCAACCTAGGAGCACTCCGGTTCCTGCGGATCGACCGGGCGGAAATCTCCAACCTTCCGGAGCTCCTGGACCAGGAGATCCTCTCCCTGCTCGCAGGGCCCGTCCAGGGGGGAGGATGGTTGGCGTACTCCTCACGGGGAAGTCAACCGGTCCCCAGCCACAGCGAGCTCTCCGGGCCCGCCGCGGCGGTGCTCCTGCCCCTTCTCTGCCGGACGGGGCGCTGCCGGCTGCGCAGGGTTCGAGGTACCGAGCCCGGCGAACCCCTTGCCTGGGATGAGGACAGCACTCCTTGGGAGATCTGGCTGGAAGTGGTGGAAGAGGAGGACGGAAGCTGCATCGTGGCCGGGTCGCTGCGCCGAGATGGCCGGCGCCTTCGCCTCTCCGAGCCGGCGCTCCTGCTCCGCTCCGGCCATCTTTTCCATGACGGCCAGGTTTCGCTCCTCGACCCCGACGGCTTCGCCTGGATCCCGCTCCTTGGCCGCGCCGGCTGGACCTTGCAAGTTCCGGCAGCGGAGAAGGAGGATCTTGTCGAAAGGCTCCTCTCCTCCCCCGCTCTCCCCCGGCTCGATCTGCCCGAGTCGCTGCGCTTCGAGGAGGCGTTCGTGACGCCCCGGCCCCACCTGCGCCTGAGGTCACTCTATCGAGCCTCCTCCAAGGACTGGCTGGCCGCCGATCTGTCCTTTCAATATGGCGACCGCGCGGTGGCGGCCTTCACTAGCGGTCCCGGCGTCTACGATCGAGGAGAGCGGCGCTTCCTGCTCCGCGATCCGGAAACGGAACGGAGCTCCCTCGATCGACTGCGGCACCTGGGATTCCGTCTCTCCCAGTCCAGTCCTGGGGTGCTCTCGCTGAGCGTCCCTCCTGCCCGCGTTCCGCCGGCCGTCCGCGAGCTCCTGGCCGAGGGCTGGACGGTCGATGCCGAAGGGAAGCTCTACCGCTCCCCGGGCACCTTCCAAGTCGCCGTCTCCTCCGGCATCGACTGGTTCGAAATGCGTGGGGAAGCGGAGTTCGAAGGCGGGAGCGTCGGCCTGCCGGAGCTGCTCGCCGCCCTTCGGAAAGGCGAAAACTTCGTCACCCTCGGCGACGGCAGCCTGGGCCTGATCCCCGAAGAGTGGCTGCAAAGGCTCGGGAGGGTCGCCACCCTGGGCGAGGTGGAAGGCGACCATCTCAAATTCAAGGCCACGCAGGTCGCGCTCCTGGACGCATGGCTCGAGAGCGAGCCCTCGGCTGCCTGCGACGAAGCCTTCGACCGCGCCCGGCAACGCCTGCGCAGCTTCGAAGGAATCGCACCGGCCGCGGCGCCGCGGGGCTTCCGGGGCGAGCTCCGCGGCTATCAGCAGGCCGGCCTGGGATGGCTCCACTTCCTGCGCGAGTTCGGCTTCGGCGGCTGCCTGGCCGACGACATGGGCCTGGGCAAGACCGTCCAGGTGCTCGCCCTTCTGGAGTCGCGGCGAGGCGGCGAGCTTCCGTCCCTCGTGGTCGTGCCGAAGTCGCTCATCTTCAACTGGCTGGCGGAGGCGGAGCGCTTCACGCCGAAGCTGCGCATCCTCGACCATACCGGCATCGGCCGCACCAGGAAGGGCACTCCGTCCTCGGGCTGGGACGTGGTGCTCACGACCTACGGCACTCTCCGCAAGGACATCGCGGCACTGCGGCAGGCCGAGTTCGACTACGTGATAATGGACGAGGCGCAGGCGATCAAGAATGCCGACAGCCAGACTGCCAAGGCCGCCCGGCTTCTCCGCGGCCGTCATCGCCTGGCTTTGACCGGGACACCGGTGGAGAACCACCTTGGCGAGCTCTGGAGCCTGCTCGAGTTCCTGAATCCCGGGTTCCTGGGCGCCTCCTCGCTCCTGCGCTCCTACTCCGAAGAGCTGCGGAACCCCGACTCTGAAACCCGGAGCCTTCTCGCCCGCGCCCTGCGCCCTTTCATCCTGCGGCGCACCAAGGAGCAGGTCGCCCCCGAGCTGCCCGCCCGGATGGAGCAGACGCTCGTCTGCGAGCTGCCGCCGGACCAGCGCCGCCTCTACAACGAGCTGCGGGACCATTACCGGAGCTCGCTCGGGACGCTCGGGACCATCGGGCGCTCCAAGATCCTGGTCCTGGAAGCCCTGCTCCGGCTCCGGCAGGCGGCCTGCCATCCCGGCCTCCTTGATCCCGAGCGGGCCGACGAGCCCAGCGCCAAGCTCGACCTCCTCCTGCCGCAGCTCCAGGAAATTCTGGAAGAGGGTCACAAGGCCCTGGTGTTCTCCCAGTTCACGACCTTCCTCGGCCTCCTCCGCCGGCAGCTCGACCGCAAGGGTATCCCCTACCTCTATCTGGATGGCCGGACCCGCAACCGGCAGGAGATCGTGGAGCGCTTCCAGTCCGACCCCGCCTTCCCGCTCTTCCTGATCAGCCTCAAGGCCGGAGGGCTGGGGCTGAACCTGACTGCCGCCGACTACGTCTACCTGCTCGACCCCTGGTGGAACCCGGCAGTCGAAGCCCAGGCCATCGACCGCGCCCACCGCATCGGCCAGACCCGTCCCGTCTTCGCCAGCCGCCTGGTGGCCCGCGACACGGTCGAGGAGAAGATCCTCGAGCTGCAGAAAAGCAAGCGCGAGCTCGCCGACGCCATCATCCAGGCCGACAAGAGCCTGCTCGCCGCCCTCAGCCGCGAGGATCTGGAGCTGCTGCTGTCGTAAAGGGTCACGGATATCTCAACGCCAACAGAGATGATATCCTGAAGGCGGAGGTCAGGATATGAGCGTCCGGAAAACCAGCGTCGAAATCAACGAGGATCTGCTGACCGCCGTCCAGCGCGTGCTCTCGACGGCGACTCTCAAGGAGACCATCGAGCAGGCCTTTCGTGAGGTCCTCAGAGCAGAGGCCCGGCGCGAGGAGGTCGAGGCACTCTCCACCATGCGCGGCATGGACCTGTCGGACGAGAAGGTCATGTCTGGAGCTTGGCGTTCGTGAGAGCCCGCTATCTCGTCGACAAGAGCGCCCTTGCGCGAATGCCACTCGAATCGGTCCGCAACAGGCTCGCACCCATCATCGAAGCGGGAGAGGCTGCGACCTGCGCGATCATCGATCTGGAAGTCCTGTACAGCGCCCGCAACCATCAGGACCATGAACGCATCCGGCAGCGCAGGTCACTGGCATACCACTCCGTCCCGATCACCGACACGATCCTCCAGCGGGCCATCGACATCCAGAGCGAGTTGGCGCGCAAAGGCCGGCATCGCCTTCCCATTCCGGACCTTATTATTGCCGCCGCCGCAGAGGCCTCAGACTTGATCCTGCTCCACTACGACCACGACTACGACCTGATTGGCGAGGTCACCCGCCAGCCGACAGAGTGGGTAGTCGAGCGCGGCTCGGTCTGAGGAACTCCTCCCGCTTCGATAGCGTTGCAGGAAACCTCCCGAGCCTTTTCGCCAACTCAGGTTCTCGGAACGAAGGACGCGGCTCGCGCCTGGAACGGAGGAGCACGGCTTCCGGAGATTCCTTTCTCCTGCCGGACATTGATAACATCCCCTCCGATGACAAATCTCGCATCCATCCTTGCTTCGTCCGTGCCGACCCGGGTCCGCAAGAGAGGCATGCAGTACTTCCGGGAGAAAAAAGTCACCGTCACCGCCAGCAGCGGCGACGCGGTGGAAGCGGCCGTCTCCGGCTCCGAGCCCTACCGTGTCCGCCTGGTCCGGGACTCGAAACGTCTCCAGGCCACCTGCTCGTGCCCCTTCTTCACCGATCGAGAGGAGATCTGCAAGCACGTGTGGGCGACGGTGCTGGCTGCGGACCTCTACCGCGGCCTCCGAGGCCCCGGGGGCACCCTGCCCCTCAGGCTCGTGGCGGGAGCCGAGCCTGCCGTTGCGAAGAGCCCTGCCCCGGTCCGGGCTCCCTCGCCGCCCCCGCCTCCCCAGACCGTCAAGGCGCCTCCGCCGCCGACCTGGCTCGAGCTGCTGAACCGGATTCCGCTGGAGGAGGCCGAGCCGGGGGCCTCGTCCAGCACCCTGGTGTACGTCGTCGACCTCCCTGCCACCCTGGCAAAGCAACAGCTCGCGCTGGACCTCATGGGCGGAAAGAAAAAATCCGACGGCACCCTGGGGAAGCTCTATCCGCTGCGGATCTACCGCTCGGAGCTCCTTCGCATCCCGGACCCGGCCGACCGGGAGATCCTCTCCCTGATCGCCGGGGCGGAAGAGGGCCAGCTCTACATGCGCTTCTACAGCTCCAACGCGCAGCTGCCCAGCCGCAGCCTCATCCCCACGCCCGCGGCGGGAGTGCTCCTGCCTCTCCTCTGTGCCACGGGACGCTGCCACATGCGCCTTGAAGCCGGGTCCGAAGACACCCAGCCGCTGACATGGGACGACGGTCAGCCCTGGCACCTCTGGCTGGAGGTGGCGGAAGACCAGGACGGCGGCTGCTCGGTGACGGCCTCCGTGCGCCGCGGAGAGCAGCGTCTCCCGGTCAGCGAGCCGGCTCTCCTGCTCCAATCGGGCCTGATGCTCACCGGAAACCAGGCCGCCAGACTGGAAACGGACGGCGCCTTCGGCTGGATCCCGCTGCTGCGGCAGAACGGCGGTGCCCTGCGCGTGCCCGCTTCGGACCGGGAGACGCTCGTCGAGTTGCTTCTTTCCTTGGCTGTCCTCCCGCGGCTCGACCTTCCGGAGAGCTTGCGGGTCGAGGAAGTGCGCCAGAGCCCGCGCCCCCATCTGCACCTGCTGCTGCCCTCGGAAGCGAGAGACAAGAAGCTGCCGGCGGAGCTCTCGTTCTTCTATGAAGGCCGCGAAGTGCCGGCCGGCACCCGCGGCCGCGGCCTCTTCCTGAAGGAAGAGCGCCGCTTCCTGGTGCGCGACCGCGAAGCCGAGCTACAGGCCTTCGAACGCTTGCGCGACATGGGCTTCAGGCGCATGGAGGTCGCGGCGAGCCGGGCTCCGGCGGCCATCCGCACGCTCCTTGCCGAAGGGTGGACGGTCGACGCCGAGGGCCGGCTCTACCGCTCCCCCGGCGCCTTCCAGGTCTCGGTCGCCTCCGGCATCGACTGGTTCGAGATGCGCGGGCAGGCGGAGTTCGAGTGCGAGAGCGTCGGATTGCCAGAGCTTCTCGCCGCCCTTCGCAAGGGCGAAGGATTCGTGACCCTCGGCGATGGCAGCCTGGGCCTGATCCCCGAAGAGTGGCTCAAGAGGCTCGGGCCTGTCGCCGCCCTGGGCCAGGTAGAGGGCGACCATCTCAAATTCAAGGCCGCGCAGGTCGCTCTCCTCGACGCCTGGCTCGACAGCGAGGCCGCGGCCACCTGCGACGAAGCCTTCGACCGCGCCAGGCAACGCCTGCGCAGCTTCGAGGGCGTCGCACCGGCCGCGGCGCCGCCGGAATTCCTTGGCGAGCTCCGCGGCTATCAACGAGCCGGGCTGGGATGGCTCCACTTCCTGCGCGACTTCGGCTTCGGCGGCTGCCTGGCCGACGACATGGGCCTGGGCAAGACCGTCCAGGTTCTCGCCCTGCTGGAGTCCCGGCGCGGCGGCGAGCTTCCCTGCCTCGTCGTGGTGCCGAAGTCGTTGATCTTCAACTGGCTGGCCGAGGCGGAGCGCTTCACCCCAAAGCTGCGCATCCTCGACCATACCGGCATCGGACGCACCCGGAAGGGCGATCCGTTCGCGGGCTGGGACGTGGTGCTCACGACCTACGGCACTCTCCGGAGGGATATCGGGCCGCTGCGGCAGGCCGAATTCGATTACGTGATCCTGGACGAGGCGCAGGCGATCAAGAACGCCGACAGCCAGACCGCCAAGGCCGCCCGGCTTCTCCGCGGCCGTCACCGCCTCGCTTTGACCGGGACGCCGGTCGAGAACCACCTTGGCGAGCTGTGGAGCCTGCTCGAGTTCCTGAATCCCGGGTTCCTGGGGGCCTCCCCGCTCCTGCGCTCCCACTCCGACGAGCTGCGGAACCCCGGCCCTGAAACGCGGAGCCTTCTCGCCCGCGCCCTGCGCCCCTTCCTCCTGCGCCGCACGAAAGAGCAGGTCGCTCCGGAGCTGCCCGCCCGGCTAGAACAGACCCTCGTCTGCGAGCTGCCCCCGGACCAGCGCCGTCTCTACGACGAGCTGCGGGACCATTACCGGAGCGCGCTCGCAGGCAGGATCGGCGAACAGGGTCTGGGCCGCTCCAAGATCCTGGTCTTGGAGGCTCTGCTCCGCCTCCGGCAGGCGGCCTGCCATCCAGGCCTGCTCGATCCCAAGCGGGCGGACGAGCCCTGCGCCAAGCTCGACCTCCTCCTGCCCCAGCTCCAGGAAATCATGGCCGAGGGTCACAAGGCCCTGGTGTTCTCCCAGTTCACCACCTTCCTCAGCCTCCTCCGCCGGCAGCTCGACCGCGAGGGCATCCCCTATCTCTATCTGGATGGCCGGACCCGCGACCGGCAGGAGAAGGTAGAGCAATTCCAGTCCGACCCCGCCTTTCCGCTCTTCCTGATCAGCCTCAAGGCCGGAGGGCTGGGGCTAAACCTGACCGCCGCCGACTACGTCTACCTGCTCGACCCCTGGTGGAACCCGGCAGTCGAAGCCCAGGCCATCGACCGCGCCCACCGCATCGGCCAGACCCGTCCCGTCTTCGCCAGCCGCCTGGTGGCCCGCGACACGGTCGAAGAGAAGATCCTCGAGCTGCAGAAAAGCAAGCGCGAGCTCGCCGACGCCATCATCCAGGCCGACAAGAGCCTGCTCGCGGCCCTCAGCCGCGAGGATCTGGAGCTGCTGCTGTCTTGAGTGGCGGATTTTACCCCGAGCCGCGTATCTCTTGGTGAAGGCCAGCAGCACCACTCGTGAGCCAGACCGGCTCACGTTCCAGATAAGAGCCTCCCAAAGCCCGCCGGCCCCCCGGCGGGATTTTTTTCCCTCCTGATTTCCTTCCCTCTGGTAGACTTCCCCGACTTTCCGGCGGAAACAGGAGGCAGATTGGAGCCCAGACTCAAGTTTCAGCGCGAGCGTTCCTTCCAGCAGGAGCTTCAGACCCGGGTCGAGGAACGCCTCGCCGCGCTAGGCCGCACCCGTTATGGCGCCTTGCGCCTGTATCTCAAGACTGCCGTGCTCATCCTCTGGTTCGTCGGTTCCTATGCCGGCATGCTCGTCTCGGACCATTGGTGGCAGGCCGTGCCCCTGGCTATCTCGCTGGGCTTGGCGATCTCTGCCCTCGGCTTCAATGTGGGCCATGACGGCAACCACGGCGCGAGCTCGCGCTCCAAGGGGATGAACCGTGCCATGGGGGCGATGTTCGACCTCCTCGGCGGCAGCTCCTACGTCTGGCGCTTCAAGCACAACGTCCTCCATCACAGCTATCCGAACGTGGAGGGCCTGGACGACGACATCGACCTCGGCGCGCTCTGCCGCCTGTCGCCCCACCAGCCCCACCACAAGTTCCACCGGCTGCAGCACCTCTACATGTGGCCGCTCTACAGCTTCGTCGGCCCCAAGTGGCAGCTCTGGGACGATTTCGTGGCCGTGGCCCGGGGCCGCGTCGGGGACAGCAACTTCGCCCGTCCCCGGGGGATCGACCTCGCCGTCTTCATCGGCGGCAAGATCGCCTTCTTCTCGTGGGCCCTCGTCATCCCCATGTTCCTCTTCCCTATCTGGCAGGTGCTGCTCTTCTACGGGATCGTCTCCGCGGTCGAGGGCCTCTCGCTGAGCGTGGTCTTCCAACTCGCCCACACCACCGACCAGACCGAGTCCTACTCCCAGGAGCAGACCGGGGCCGCGGCGGGCAAGGAGTGGGCAGTGCACCAGGTGGAGACGACGGCGAACTTCGCCCGGAAAAACCGCCTGCTGACCTGGTACGTGGGAGGGCTCAACCACCAGATCGAGCACCATCTCTTCCCGCGGATCAGCCACATCCACCTGCCGGCGATCTCCGACATCGTCGAGGAAGTCTGCCAGAAGCACGGGGTGCGCTACCGCGTTCATCCCACGATGGCCCAGGCCATCGCCTCGCACTACCGCTGGCTGCGCGACTTGGGCAAGCCGCCGGAGTCCATGGCGGCCTGAGGGAAGCTCCTCCTGAATGCTATGATGAATATGAAGCTGGCCATGAAGCCGGCTACATGTTTTTCCATCAGGAGTCGGTCCCATGCAGAAGATCATCGGTGTCACCGATCTTCAGCGGCGCCTCAAAGCGGTGCTCGACGAAGTAGCGGACAAGCACGTGCCATACGTCTTGATCCGAGGTAGCCAGCCACGGGCGGCTCTGGTTCCCTACGACGAGTTCCTGCGTTACCAGGAGCATCAGGAAGGCGAAGTCCTGCGGCGATTCGGCCACCTCCGGGCGCGGATGGCCGAGGCCAGCGCGGAACTCAGCGAGGAAGAGGTAGAGGCAGAGGTGGAGGCGGCGCGGGCGGAACTGAAAGCTTGATCCGAGCCGTCGTCGATACCTCGATCGTGGTACGGGCGGTGCTCAAACCTCTGGGCACGGTCGGGCCTGTTCTCGACCTGCTCGCAGAGCGACGCTATAAATTCCTCTACTCGGAAGCCACTCTGGAAGAAATGGTTGACGTCCTCGCAAGACCACGCTTGCGCCGGCGCTTTCCCTTGCAGGGCCGAGATCCCGGGACAGTCTTCGATCTCATCCTGCTACGCGGCGAAGCGGTGGAACCTCGTCGCAGATGGGTTGCCTGCCGCGATTCCAAGGACGACAAATTCCTCGACGTGGCGACGGAAGGCCAAGCCGACGTCCTCGTCTCCGGAGATGACGATTTGTTGGTGCTCCATCCGTTCCAGGGAGTTCCCATCGTCCAGCCGGCCCAGTTCCTTGCCATGTTCGACTGACCTGCCTTTAAATTCGGCAGGTGAGCAGCGATGCCCTGGGTAAAGAGGTACACATCCCTGCGGCCTGAAGGGCCGCGAGAATTTCACCCCCGCCCTCTCGCGCCTCCTTCCTTACCTCACCGAGGCGGGTGAAGCAAATGCCACCGGCCTACCTCCTGTGATGCGAATACCGTACTTGTAAAGCTTGGCTGGAGGTATAGCTGCCTCTGAACTCGGTTGACAAACGCGAAATACCTGTCTAACGTATGCACATCCAAAGATGTTGGCCCGGGCCGCTTCCGGTTCCGGGCGATCCTCCCCGGGAGGGGAAGGAGGTTCGCGATGGCTGAAGAGCGGCTGTACATGAACACAGTAAACGGGTGGGACCAGATGGCCACGGCGGTGACCGCCAACAACCAGCAGGTGGGGCACCTGGAGGTCAGCCTTCCCAAACTGCGCGAGAGATCGCAACGCGCCCGCAGCCTGTACGCGCAGTATGCGGCGATGAAGGCTGCCAAGCAGGCGGTCTGGAAGGAGCTTCAGCAGGTGCTCGAAGAGGGCGACGCGGAGATGAGATACCTGAAGGAAGGCGTGAAGGCCCACTACGGGAAGCGCAACGAGAAGCTGGTCGAATTCGGGGTGCCGCCGTTCCGCGGCGTCAAGAGGAGGAGCGCCCAGGACTCCACGGCGCCCGACATCTCCCCGGCCTCTGCTCCTGACTCTGCCAAGTAGCCTGTCTTCCGGGGGCGTTGCTGCCGAAACGCCCCCGCCTTTTCGTTCTCAAAGCCGTTCCCAAACGCCCGGAGAGACTCCGAGCTCTCCGCGGCCGTTCCGAAGGCTTCGCAACCGCTCCGAGCGCCTTGGAACGGCTGCGAGCCTTTCCGAGCCGTTCCCAAGATTCCGCAGCCGTTCCGAAGATCCTGGAGCCACTCTGAAGTCTTCCGAGAGGCTGCTAGCCTTCCCGAGCCGTTCCGAAAACATGAAAACGACTCCGAACCGTTCGGAGTCGTTCTGAAAGCTTCGCAGCGACTCCGAGCGCCAGAAAGTCGTTCTGAAAGCTTCGGAGCGGCTCCAAAAACTTCGGAGCCGCTCCGAACGAGTCAGGTCTCGACCCGCCGGAATTCGGTCCCCGAAATGTATGCGCGGAGCGCCCGGCCGTCGAAGACCTCTTCGAAGCGCATTCGGTCGGGCTCGTGCTCCTCCTCTCCGATGCGGAAGAGCCCGCCCCCGAGCGGCATGAGCGGCGCGCCTCCGAGCCAGAGGCGGCCTTTCCTCAGGATCACGCGCGCGCTCCCCATCCAGGGATCCTCGTCGCGGTAGTGGCCGGCGTAGGCCCGGTACTCGGGCGGGGCCTCGAAGGTTCGCGGCCCCTTGTAGCCCTCCCCCGCATACCAGTCGCCGCCGTGGCTGACCTCCATTACCTTGTCCCCATCCCGCTCGAAGGTCAGAGGGAAGAGCGCAAAGGCGGGGTCCGGCGCCCAGAAGTTGTCCGGCCCGAGCCGCTCCAGAGCTAAGCGTTCCCCCTTGTGGATGAGCTCCAAGCGGTCGCCGGCCGCGGTTATCTTGAGCTGCTTGCCATCGGGCGCGGTGTAGGTGCCCGCGTAGTCGGCCGCATTGGGCACCTTGTAGGGATCGTCGAACTCCGGAGCCGGCGGGACGGGAACCGTCCGGAGCGCCGCCAGGGCGTAGCCGGCCACGGCGTTCGGCCGGTAGCCCGCGAGAGAGGCGTTGACCGAGGCAAAGGCTCCTACCCCTGAGTCGAGGTCCACTTGCATGGCCGAGCTGAACGAGACCATGCCGCCCGTGTGCCGCAGGATCGTCCGCCCCTCCACAGGCTGGATCGCAATCCCGTAGCCGTAGCCCGCGTCCTTGCCGAAGCCGGGCGAGGGGATCGCGGGCTTCGTGAAGAGCGCGAAGCTCTCCTTGGAGATCAGCGGCCGGCCCTGGTTGAGGAGCATCCGCACGTACAAGGCCATGTCGCGGGGCGTCGAGGCAATGCAGCCCGCGGCGTTGTCGAGGGCGATGTTCGGCGCCTCGGTGATCGGCCCGTGGCGCTGGAACGGCCGGTCGTCGAAGACCGGCCAGTAGCTCAGGGCCAGGCGCGGGCGGATGTCGTGGGAGATCACCCCTTCGCTGGCCGTCATCCCGAGCGGCTCGAAGATCCGGGCGTGGAAGATTTCGCGCAGGGGCCGGCCGTCGAGCGAGAGGAGCAGCAGCCCAAGGATCTCGTAGCCCAGGTTGCAGTAGTGGAAGTGCTCGCCGGGAGCGTGCGCGGTCCACAGCACTGTCGAAGGCAGGCTCAGCGGATTGGGCAGCCCCGACGTGTGAGTCAGCAGATGATGGGCCGTGATCGGAGCGTAGGCGCTCTCGATGCGCAGCCAGGGCAGGTACTCCCGGACGGGACGGTTCAGGTCGAGCTTGCCCTGCTCCCTGAGCTGCAGCAGGCAGAGGGCGGTGAAGGACTTGGTGATCGACCCGATCTCGAAGAGGTCACCGGGCGCGACCGGCCTCCCCGTCTTGACGTCGGTATGGCCGTAGGTCCGGACGGCGATCACGCCGTTGCGGTCCGCGAGCCCGAGCGTCAGGCCGGGGGCGCCCATCTCCCGGATGTGGCGATTGGCGAAGGCGTCGATCTCCCGGATTCCGGGGGAGGTCTCGTCAGCCAAGGCATTGAACGGGCCCAGGACGCGGGCGGCGCCGAGGCCCAGGGCGGCTTTCCCGGTCAGATCGAAGAAGCGTCGGCGGGTGATGGGGTACATGGGCCGAGATTATACCGGCCGGCGCTTTTTTCCTGGGACCGCCGGCATCCTGCCGGCTCCGGGCTTTTTTTGGAAGTGTGGGCCGGCAGGATGCCGGCGGTCCCAGGGGTTATACTCCGGCACTGGGAGGATTTATGGCCAAGCGCAATCGCGCCAACACCAATGCCCAGCGACTCGATACTCCGCTCGTCCGTGATGGTTCCCATGGAGGGGGAGTCCTGCGTCCCGCGACCTGGGACGAGGCCCTCGACCGGGCGGCGGAGGGGTTCCGGTCCGCCGTGGCGAAAAGGGGTCCGCAGACGTTCGGGTTGTTCAGCTGCTCCAAGACCACCAACGAGATGAACTACCTCGCTCAGAAGTTCGCTCGGACGGTGATCGGCAGCAACAACATCGACAGCTGCAACCGGACGTGACACGCCCCTAGCGTCGTCGGTCTGGCGACGGTCTTTGGATTGGGTGGCGGCACCAGCTCCTACCGCGAGGTCGAGGAGACGGATCTCATCATCCTCTGGGGCAGCAACGCCCGGGAGACGCATCCGATCTACTTCCACCACGTGCTCAAGGGCATCCACAACGGGGCCCGTCTGTTCGTCGTGGATCCCCGCCGGACCTCGTCCGCCAGCTGGGCCGTCCGGCACCTCCCCCTGCACGTGGGCACCGATGTCGCGCTGGCCAATGCGGTCGCGCGTGAGATCCTGGCCGCCGGCCTGGAGAACCGCAGCTTCATCGAGAACGCGACCAGCGGCTTCGAGGAATTCCGCCGGCACGTCGAGCCTTACACGCTCGAATCCACCGCGGCGGTCACCGGCGTTCCGGCGGAGGTCATCCGCGAGATGGCCCATGCCTATGCCCGCGCCGACCGCGCCCAGATCTGCTGGACCCTCGGCATCACCGAGCACCACAACGGCGTGGACAACGTCCGCTCCCTGATCAACCTCGCCCTGCTGACCGGGCATGTGGGGCGCTACGGCTCCGGCGTCAATCCCCTCCGCGGACAGAACAACGTGCAGGGGGGCGGCGACATGGGTGCCCTCCCCGACCGGCTGCCCGGGTTCCAGCACGTGGAGAACGCCGAGCTGCGCGGCAAGTTCGAGCGCGTCTGGGGCGTGCCCATCCCGCCAAAGAAAGGCTGGACCCTGAGCGGCATGTTCGAGGCCATGGAGCATGGCGACCTCAGCGCGCTCTACGTCATCGGCGAGAACCCAGCCCACTCCGAGGCCGACCAGCACCGCGCCATCAGCCTGCTCAAGGGGCTGGACATCCTGGTCGTGCAGGACATGGTCATGACCGGCACCGCCGAGCTGGCGGACGTGGTGTTCCCAGCCGCGGCCGGCTGGTGCGAGTCCGAGGGCACGGTGACGAACAGCGAGCGCCGTGTCCAGCGCGTGCGCCGGGCCCTGGCTCCCCCGCGGGGCGTGCGCGACGACATCGAGATCCTTTGCGAGCTTTCCCGCCGCATGGGGAAGGATCTGGGAAACCCCACCGCCGAGGAGATCTGGAACGAGCTGCGCCTGCTCAGCCCGGTGCACACGGGCATGTCCTACCAGAGGCTGGAGGAGATGGACGGCCTGCAGTGGCCCTGCTACGACGAGGCTCACCCCGGGGAGAGCTATCTCCATGGCCGTCTCTGGCAGCGGCCGGTCGTCGGCCCCCTGGCGCCGTTCGCCTGTGTGGACGACGACCCGCCGGTCGAGGGCCTCTCCGAGGAGTTCCCGATCCGCCTGACCACGGGGCGCCGGCTGGATTCCTACAATACCGGCGTGCAGACGGGGCTCTACTCTTCGCCGCTGAGGCAGGGCGAGACCATCGACCTCCACCCCGATGACGCCCGGCACCTGGGGGTCACCCCGGGCGAGGTCGTGCGGATCGTCTCTCCCCGCGGGTCTGTGCTCGCGCCGGTCCGCCTCGACGAGGGTTTGCGGCCCGGCCTCGCGTTCATGACCTTCCACTTCCCTGACGAGGTGGCCACCAACGAGCTGACCGTCGACGCCCAGGATCCGCAGTCCGGCACGTCGGAGTTCAAGGCCGCAGCGATCCGGATCGAACCGGTGGGGCGTCCCGCCGCGATGGCAGAGACCGCCGAGGCAGTTACCGCATAAATGGACCTTCATTTCACAGACGACCAGCCCACGCTCGAGGAGAAGGAGGCGATCGACGCCTATCTCTCCTCCCATACGCCTCAGGGGGACCTGCGGCAGTACCTCCTCCCCGTCCTTCACGCGATCCAGGGCCGGGTGGGCTGGATCAGCCTCGGCGCACTGAACTACGCCTGCCGCGCTCTGGACGTGCCCCCGGCCGACGCTTTTGGAGTGGCTGATTTCTACGCCATGTTCCAGACGCGCCCGCACCCGCCGGTGGCGATCCACGTCTGCGACGACATCGGCTGCCAGTTCCGCGGCGCGGAAGCGCTCTGCGCCCAGGTTGCTGAGTCGGGAGTGGCCTGGCACCGCAGCCCGTGCCTGGGTTACTGCGAGCGCGCTCCCGCCGCTCTGGTCACCATGGCCGGCAATCCGCCCCGCGAGGTCTCGGTGGCCCCGGCCACCGCGGAATCCGTCCTTGGCGTCCTTGATGTCCTTGGCGTCCCTGATGTCCATCTCGCGGCCTCGGTGCCCCAAATGGGCCAACCCGGCCTGACCCTGCTGCGCCGGATCGGCCAGATCGATCCCTGGAGCCTCGATGACTACCGCGCCGCCGGAGGCTTCCTGGCCCTGCGCCGTGCTTTCGAGATGGGCCCCGACCGGGTCATCGGCGAAGTGATCGAGGCCAAGCTCGTGGGCCGGGGCGGCGCCGCCTTCCCGACCGGACAGAAGTGGCTGGGCATGCGCTCCGCGCCTCTGCCCCGCTATCTCGTCTGCAATGCCGACGAATCCGAACCAGGCACGTTCAAGGACAGGGTCCTCATGGAAGGCGATCCCTACTCCCTGATCGAGTCCATGATCATCGCGGGTTTCGCCACCGGCTGCGAGAGGGGCTACCTCTACATCCGCGGCGAGTACCCGCTGGCGACCGACCTCCTCGACAACGCGATCCGGCGCTGCCGCGAGCGCGGCTTCCTTGGCGAGGACATCCTGGGCGACGGCGTCCGCTTCGACATCGAGCTGCGGCGCGGCGCCGGGGCCTACATCTGCGGCGAGGAGACGGCGCTCCTCAACTCGCTGGAGGGCTACCGCGGCGAGCCGCGCAACAAGCCCCCGTTCCCCACCCAGGTGGGCCTCTTCGGCCAGCCCACGGCGATCAACAACGTCGAGACCCTGGTGAACGTGCTGCCGATCCTGATCGACGGCGGCAAGGCCTTCGCCGCCATCGGCACCGAGCGCTCCACCGGCCCCAAGCTCTTCTGCCTCTCCGGCCACGTGCAGAGGCCCGGCGTCTACGAGGTGCCCTTCGGAGTCACCCTGCGGGAGGTGCTGGAAATGGCCGGCGGGGTCACTGGGCGCCTCCAGGCCATCCTGCTCGGCGGCGCGGCCGGCGCCTTCATCACCCCCGACCAGATCGACGTGCCTCTCACCTTCGAGGGCACGCGCGCCATCGGCGCCGCTCTCGGCTCGGGCGTGATCATGCCTTTTGATGACACCGTCGACCTGCGGCTGGTCCTGCGGCGCATCGCCCAGTTCTTCCGCGACGAGTCCTGCGGCCAGTGCGTGCCCTGCCGGGTCGGCACCGTGCGCCAGGAGGAGGTCCTCCACCGGCTCGCGACCGACAGGCCGTTCGGTTCCGTGGAGCAGGAGCTGTCGCTCCTCAAGGAGCTGGGTCAGGTGATGCGCGACGCCTCCATCTGCGGCCTGGGCCAGACCGCATCGAGCGCCATCGAGTCGGCGCTCGCCAGATTTCCGATCTTGCAGGAGAAGAGATGACGCAGCCCGCTCCCGACCTCCAGGTCCCGGTCCCGCGCGGGCCTCTTCCGGTGATCCCGCCGCCGCGCGTGCGCAACACGGTCGAGCTGACCATCGACGGCGAGAAGGTGGCCGTGCCCGAGGGGGCCACGCTGCTCGACGCGGCCCGGCAGCTCGGGATCGAGACGCCCACGCTCTGCTACCTGGAGAACCTGACGCCCGTCAACGTCTGCCGCGTCTGCGTGGTCGAGCTCGAAG
This sequence comes from uncultured Holophagales bacterium, assembly GCA_963741305.1. Lineage (GTDB taxonomy): Bacteria > Acidobacteriota > Thermoanaerobaculia > Multivoradales > UBA5704 > DATMER01. The sequence continues at coordinate 4,676,540 of CAVUHL010000003.1, forward strand.
GGGCGCGCACGCTGATCCCGGCCTGTTCGCGCAAGGCCGAGCCGGGCATGGTGGTGAAGACCGACTCCGAGCGCGTACGCCTGAGCCGCCGCCTCGTGCTGGAGCTGCTCTCCTCCTCGGTGGACGTCTCCACCGCGCCGCAGCTCCTGTCCTATATGAAGACGTATGAGGCCGAGCCCGCACGCTTCGGCCCGCCCGCTCCTCCCAACGGACCGGGAGAGCGCGATGCGGCCCGACCGGGGCACCATCATTCTCCAGAAGCCGTCTGCGCCGCGAACGTCGAGCAGCCGATCAAGATCGACAATGACCTCTATGTGCGTGACTACTCGAAGTGCATCCTCTGCTACAAGTGCGTGGAGGCCTGCGGCGAGGACGCCCAGAACACCTTCGCGATCGCGCTGGCGGGCCGCGGCTTCGAGGCGCGCATCTCGACCGAGTACGACGTGCCGCTCCCCAGCTCGGCCTGTGTCTACTGCGGCAACTGCATCGGCGTCTGCCCGACCGGCGCCCTGATGTTCAAGAGCGAGCACGACATGAGGAAGGCGGGCACCTGGGACGAGCCGCGCCAGACCGAGACCGACACCATCTGCCCCTACTGCGGCGTGGGCTGCACCCTCACGGTCCATGTCCAGGACGAGAAGATCGTCAAGGTCACCTCCCCGATCGACCACGACGTCACCCGCGGCCACCTCTGCATCAAGGGCCGCTTCGGCTGGGAGTTCGTGAACCTCAAGCGGGAATGAAAGGCAGCTCCAGACGGCAAAGAGGGGAGCCAGACTTCGGCTCCCCTCTTCCCTCCAACACTCCCTCGATATCAAGCCCTCGAAGCAAACCCCCGAGGAGCCTCCCCCGCCCGACCGTTGAAGAGAGATTAGACCCTTTCTTGGTGGCGCGGTACGCATGTTGATGCGTGACTTTTCCAGCCCCGTGCTCCCCCGTCTGTTCCTTTCGGTATAGAGCCCTTCGGCTTAGTTATGCTGGAGTCCCGCTTCGAGCTGCTGGTGACACTTCCTCACTGCAGGAACCACAGTAGGCCCAATGCGATCCTGTCTTGAAAGGAACTCTTGTATGACTGTGTCTAGGAGGAAAACCTTGCTCCAAACCAACCCGCTGTCCACGAGAGCCGTGCCGCGCCTTTTGGCCGGAGCGTTTCTGGCCGCCGCGATGATCGTTTCCGCCCAGCCGGCGGACGCGAAGAACAAGAACGCGATCGGCGGCGCTTGGGACGCGCAGGGTCCGGCCCCGGTCTTCGGCGACCTGGTCAACGTCCCGCCGGATGGCGGAGTCGTCGGCGCGGTCCACGCCCTGGCGCCGCACCCGACGAATCCCGACATCCTCTACATCGGCGCGGTCAACGGCGGCGTCTGGGTGACCTACAACGCCACCGCCGTGCGGCCGGTCTGGCAGCACCTGACCGATAGCGAGTCGACGCAGTCGGTCGGCGCCATGGAGCTGGACCCCACCGATCCCAAGAGCGAGACGCTGGTGGTCGGACCCGGCGTGTACAGCGCCTATGGCATCAACGGCGACCTCTCGGGCCTGCTGTACTCCAACAACGGCGGCAACAGCTGGAAGCAGCTCGATGGCCACGGCGACCTGCTCAACAAGAGCTTCTCGGGCATCGCCGTGCGCGGCAAGGGCAAGAACATCGTGGTGTCCGTGGACTTCGCGGCGCCCTTCGACTTCCCGTACGTGGGCATCTTCCGCAGCCACAACCACGGCAACAAGTTCACCCAGGTCTCGCAGGGCAACGGCTCGGCCACCGGCCTGCCGGGCGGCATCACCCATGACCTCGCGGGCGATCCCGTGAACCTGGACCGCCTGTACACCAGCGTGGTCTTCGCCGACCAGGCCGGCGGCAGCAACGGCCTCTACCGTAGCAACAACCTCGGCTCCTCCTGGACCAAGGTGAGCACCCCGGCAGTCGACGCGTTCCTTCAGACCGGCCTCACCACCAACGTCGAGCTCACGGTCGGCCGGCACAACAACGTCTACGCGGCGATCGTCAACGACTTCGTGCTCTCCGCGGTGTTCCGCTCCGGCGACGGCGGCGCGACCTGGACGCAGATGGACACGCCAGTGACGATCGAGAACGGCACGCCGATCGGCATCCATCCGGGCGGCCAGGGCGACTTCCACCTGTCGCTGACCGCGGACCCGACGAACGCGAACCTCGTCTACATCGGCGGCGACCGCCAGCCGGCGCGCAACGAGGCCGAAGACCTCGGCCCCCGCATCTTCCCCAACTCGATCGGCTCGACCGGCTTCTGGGGCCGCCTCTTCCGCGGCAACGCCAGCCAGCCCGCCGGCAGCCAGTGGGCCCACATCACGCACTCGAACGTCCTCGGTGCGGCCGGGGGCGGCACGGCCAGCGGCAGCGCCCCGCACGTGGATTCGCGGGAGTTGGCGTTCGACGCCGCCGGCAACCTGCTCGAGGGCGACGACGGCGGCGTGTACAGGCGTACGCTTCCGCGCAGCGGCACCGGCGACTGGTTCTCGATGAACGGCAACCTGCAGATCACCGAGATCCACGACCTCGACCTGGACAACAACACCGGCACCCTGATTGCCGGCAACCATGACAACGACCTCGCCGTGCAGCTCGCCCCCGGCGACGTGGAGTGGGACTTCCTCCTCTACGGCGACGGCGGCGACGTGGACGTGGACAACACCACGCAGGTGGCGCTCAACCGCTCTCTGCGCTACAGCAGCATCAACTTCCTGCGCAATGTGAACCGCACCACCTGGAATGCGGCGAACGGGCTCATCGGGGTCCGGTTCCTGCCGCTCATCGTGCTCGACGGCGGACCCGCGATGGTGCGGCAGTTCTACACTCCGCTCCGCCTGAGCGCCGGCAACCAGCTCCGGGTCGTCATCGGCGGCCAGAACGGCGTCTACGAGTCGTTCGACCGCGGCGAGACGATGCGTGCCATCGCGCCGGGCATCCGCACCAACAGCATCGGCTTCCAGGGAGTCGCCTATGGCTCGCTGGACAACCCCGACGCGCTCTACATCGGCGGCTCCAACCAGCCGGCCGTCTTCCCGGGCAAAAAGCTCTTCGTGCGGACCTCTCCGCCTCCGGCGCCGCTGGTCCAGTCGCTCTCCTATCCCGGAACGCGCCCGATCGCGGCGATCACCATCGATCCGAACAACGGCAGCCATGCCTTCGTCGTGGATGCGGGCGCCATCTACCGCACCACGGATGCCGGGGTGAGCTGGACGAACGTGACCGGCGACATCGGCGATTTCGAGCCTTCGAGCCTGCGCTCGGCGGCCTTCATCCACACCCTGCACGGCGATGCGCTGGCGGTCGGTACCAACCGCGGCGTCTACCTGGCGTCGTCGCGCGACGGCTATGCCTCCTGGAACCTGCTCGGCGGCTCCATGCCCACGGCCCCGATCCTCGACCTGCGCTATGAGGCGCAGTCGGACAAGCTCGTCGCCGGCCTGCTCGGCCGCGGCGCCTGGACCCTGAGCGACGTCGGCCTCGCCACCCTGCTGGCGGATTAAGGAGGAAGAAGCCATGCAACGGATTGAACTTCACGGAGAGAGAATCATGAAGACCCGCACCGCGCCCGCCCTTGCCGGGGGGCTGCTAGCCATATTCTTCGCTGCCTCTTCTTTCGCCGCTCCGGTGGCTAAGGAAGGCGTCGCCCTTCGCGACGGCGTGGTGGTCGACACCGCCCGCTCGGTCGCCTACGTCATGCACCCTGAGGGGGGGATCCAGGCTCTGGACCTCCGGCGCGGTAACGCGCTGTGGCACTCCGCCGCCGGGGAGCGTCCGCTCGCCCTCGCGGGCAACCTCCTCGTCGCCCAGGCCCATCCCGGCGACAAGGGCGAGCTGCGCATTGTGGCGCTCGGCGTCCGCGGCGGGCTCCTGAGCTCCAAGGCCGACATCCAGATGCCCGAGGGCATTCGGGCCGAGGTCGCCGAGACGCTCCAGCGGTCGTTCCATGTGACGGCCATGCCGTCGCCGTCAGGCGTCCTCATCGCCTGGGAGACCGAGGAGTTCTCGGGCCTGCCCACGAAGCGCGAGCATCAGCTCGGCCAGATGCTGGGGGCTTCGGCGGAAAGCCGTCAGGGCAGCCCGCGGGGGACCGCCCTCTTCGATCCCCAGGCCGGCAGCCTGTCGGCAGCTGCCGCGGCGGCCGGACAGATCGTGCGTCCGGCGGTGGCCATGAGCCTGTCTGCGCCGGGAGCGGCGGAGAGCCGGTTCACGTCCGCTGACGGCCGCTTCGTGCTCGCCAGCCGTCTCGTGGACGATGCCGCGGCCCTTCCCTACCAGTGGACGATCTCGAACGCGAAGACGGGCGCCGTGCTCGGCACCCTGCGTGCCGAGGCGTCGATGGCCCCGTTCGCGGTGGCCGGCACGCGGCTGATCCACGTCGCCCAGCCTTCGATCCGGATCGAAGGGGAGAAGATGGTCGAGCGTCCGCTCCGCATCCGCGCCGTCGACCTGGCGACCGGCCGCGAAGTGTGGCGGCGGGAGATCCTCGACACGGCCTGGCGCGGCCCCGTGCCGAACTAAGAGGCCTGCCTGAAACGGGCCGGGGTTTCGCGCCCCGGCCCGTCCTCGTTTAAACTCGGCTTGACAGCTTCAGAAGCAATCGCAGGAGAAAGAGATGAATCCTGAATTATCTTCCTCGAACGAAGGACAGATCGGCCCCCACATCAACCGCTTCGTACCCCCCGACGTCGTCTACATGAAGGTGGTCGGAGAGCTGAGCGAGGAGGACGGCCGCGAGATCAACCGCCAGCACGCCGAGATGGGCAAGGACGTGGACGGCCTGTTCTTCGTCTGCGACATCTCCCAGCTCGAGAGCGTCACCTCGCAGACGCGCAAGGACGCCGTGGCGATCCAGAAGGACATGGCCATCGCCGGCGCCGTGATCCTCAAGGCTCCCTTGAAGGCGCGCATCTTCGCCAAGCTGATCCTCACGGCGACGAACCTCTTCCGCACCGACAAGATGCCGGTCGTGTTCGTCGATACGGAGGAAGACGGCTGGGCGTGGATCGAGCAGCAGCGGGTGGAGTACAAGGCCCGCAAGAAGGATCCGGCGGCCGCGGGGACCTAGTAGGGGCGCCCCTTGTGGGTGCCCTCCGGAGGGCGGCCACAAGGGCCGCCCCTACATAGATCTACCTTATGCCTGAGAAAGTCCCAGGTTCCCGCGCTCCATGCGGATGAAGCGGCCCAGGATCGCGCCGTCGGACTTGATGCCGATGTTGTCGATCTGGCGCTTGATGTCCCTCGTTCCTTCCTTCGCCTGCTCGTCGTCCGTCTCGTACTGGTGCAGCTCCATCTGGACGTTGGTCATGTACTCCATCGTCCGCTCGAGCACCTCTTCCGGGACGCCGCCGCGGGCCGCGAGGCCGTCGGCGAGGCCGGAGACGACCGGGGTCACGGCGTCGAAGGCGAGCTGGTAGTTCTCCGCGGTCACGCCGTGCAGGTTCACCTTCTCCTGGTTGCGGATCTGACGGTACCAGCCCGACAGGATGACGAGGAACTGGGTGTACGCGCGGCGCACGAACGCGTCGTGGTACTCGGCCATCTCCGCCTCATCCCACTCCCCGCGCATCGAGGAGCACAGCGTCGACGCGGCGGAGAGGCCGCCGAGCAGCGCCATGTGGATGCCCTGCGAGAACAGCGGATCGATGAAGGCCGCGGCGTCGCCCGCGAGCCGGTAGTTCGGCCCGGAGAAGCGGTCGGAAGCGTAGGAATAATCACGCCAGACCTTGACCTCGCCGACCCGGGTCGCGCCCTGGATCTGGGCCTTGGTCTCACAGGAACGGTCGAGCTCGGAGAGGTACAGCTCCTCCATGCTCGCGTAGTCGTCCTTGATCTCCTTGAAGCGGTCGACGTGCATGATCACGCCGACGCTCAGCTTGCCGGGGATCGGGATGCTCCACATCCAGCCGGTGCCGTCGTTGAACGACTCGGCGAGGGGCGCGCCCTCGATCCGGATGCCGCGCACGTCGTCGTAATCTTTCGCGTTTTCCCAATAGCCGCCGATCGCGACGTTGGCGAAGTTCTCCTGGAACACCCGGTCCTTGTGGTACTTGGTGGCGATGAGGCCGTGGAGGCCCGAGGCGTCGATCAGGTAATCGAACTCGATCCTGCCGCTCGTGCCGTCGGCGCGCTCCCAGGTCGCGGCGGAGAAGCCGCCCTGGTCGTTGCGCTCGAGCTGGAGGATGCGCGTCTCCTCGAAAACCTTCACCCCGTTCTTCTCGGCGTGGCGCAGCAGGATCTCGTCGAACTGCGAGCGGTTCACGTTCCACGTGTAGTCGTTGTTGCTGAGGTCCGACCACCGGATCATGCCCGGCGGCAGGTCCGCCTTCATCTTGAACCAGGCGCCGAACTTCTTGACCATGGTGGAATCGATCTGGTCGAACAGCTCGACGAACTTGAGCAGCGGGACGATGCCGGGGAGCATCGACTCGCCGATGTGATAGCGCGGAAACTTCTCCCGCTCGCAGAGGGTGACTTCCAACCCTTCGCGGGCCAGGAGAGTGCTCGACATCGAGCCGGCAGGGCCGCCGCCGATGACGAGCACCTTCGTCTTCTCAGGTAAAGCGTCGGGCAAAGTACTCATGAATCTCCCTCCTATTGGATCTCTTCGAAACGTGCCAGGAAGTGGCGCATGCTCTTGGGGATGGCGCGCGCGCGGTCGGTGAGGCGATAACCCTTGAGCTGATCCTTGTGCTGCGCGATCTCGCCCAGGATGTCGGCCACGTACTCCAGGTGGTCGTTCGTGTAGACGCGGCGCGGGATGGCCAGGCGCACCATCTCGATCGCGGCGAGGGTGTTCATCTGGCCGGTCTCGTCGTCGATGTCGCCCAGCATGTGGCTGCCGATCTCGGCGCCGCGGACGCCGCCCTCGCGGTAAAGCTCCACGATCAGCGAATGGCCGGGCATGAGCCGCGGCGGGATCTGCGGCAGGAAAGCGCCGGCATCGATGTAGACCGCGTGGCCGCCGGTGGGCTGGAGGAGCGGCACGCCGCGCTCGATCAGCATCTCGCCGAACTGGGCCACCTGGCCCGTGCGGAAGGCGAGGTAGCCCTCGTCCAGGATTTCCCGGATGCCGCGGGCCATGGCTTCCAGGTCCCGGCTCGCCAGGCCGCCGTAGGTCGGGAAGCCTTCCGCAATCAGGATGCGCTGCTTGAGGTGCTCGATCAGCTCGCCGTCGCGGGTGCAGAACAGGCCGCCGATGTTCACCAGGCCGTCCTTCTTGGCGCTCATGGTGAAGCCCTCGGCGTAGCTGAAGACCTCGCGCACGATCTCGGCCACGGAGCGGTGCCCCTGCCCCTCCTCGCGCTGCTTGATGAACCAGGCGTTCTCGGCGAAGCGGCAGGCGTCGATGTAGAACGGGATGCCGAACTCCTTGCACAGCTCCGAGGTGGCCTTGACGTTCGCCAGGGAGACCGGCTGGCCGCCGCCCGCGTTGTTGGTCATGGTCAACATGCAGACCGGCACCCTCTCGCGCGGCGTCTCCTCGAAGAAGCTGCGCAGCTTCACCAGGTCCATGTTGCCTTTGAACGGCAGCGTGGAGCTGGGGTCGCGGATGTCGTCGACGACCAGGTCGACGCACTTGCCGCCGTGGAACTCGATGTTGCCCCGGCCGGTGTCGAAGTGGGTGTTGCTGGGGATGACCTTGTCGTTCGAGCCGCGCAGCAGCCAGGAGAAGAAGAGGCTCTCGGCGGCACGGCCCTGGTGGGCCGGAAGGAAGTAGGGGAAGCCGAAGACCTCCTCGACCGCCTCCTTCAAATGGAAGTAGTTGCGCGCTCCGGCATAGGCCTCGTCGCCCTGCATCAGGCCGGCCCACTGCCAGTCCGACATGGCCGAGGTGCCCGAATCGGTGAGCAGGTCGATGTAGATCGCCTCGGACGGGACGGCGAACAGGCTGTATCCGGCCTCGACCAGCACGCGTTCGCGCTGCTCGCGGCTGAGGAGCTCGAGCTTCTCGACGACTTTGATTCGCCAGGGCTCGGGAAGCGGTTTTCTCAAGACAAATCCCTCCAATGCCATACGACGACGGCAGATCAAGTGAAAGTACGCAGCTGGTTCGGTGTTGCGGGCGGCGCGTATTATATGTGTAGCGAGAGGGCAAAAGCGAGACAGCAGGGGAGAGGGGGAAGGGGGTCGAGCCAAACAAGAAAAAAGGGGAGGCGCTTTCGCGCTCCCCTCTCCATAGACTTCAGCAGACCCTTTTTGGCGCGCGGCGGCGGACCGCGCAAACCTTCAAACGAAATCGCTCCCTCCGTCCCTCTTTAAAACAATGCCCTCGAAGAAACCTTCAAGGAGCCTTCCCCATCCCGACCGTTGAAGAGAGAGTAAACGCTTCCACCCCGCCGCGCCACGCATGAACATGCGCGAGTTTGGGGGAACCGGCTCGGCGGCGCGCCTTCGAAGCACCTTGATGCTGGAAACAGGCCTCGCGCCAATACGCTTACCACGGTAGCCCGGCCCACGCAGGACGGCGTCCGCCTTTCGAATAAGCGCTGGCGCACAGCTGTCGTAGAGATGGGATGAGAAGGCCACCCTCCTGGTGGCGCAGTGCCATAAAATGGCCTGCAGAACTAGGACTAAAGCGCTTGGAGGCGCAATAGGGAGGATGGCCCGTGCAGAATGCTATCAGAGTGGAGGTGCAGGCGGTTGTGGGCGTGGATCTCGGGGATCGTTTTAGCCAGGTCTGTTGCTTAGCGCGGGAAACAGGAGCGGTCCTGGAAGAGAAGCGTCTGTCGACGACCTCGGCAAGTTTTCAGAGCTACTTCGAGGGCCGTGGTCCGTGTTTGGTGGTGGTGGAGAGCGGGACGCACAGTCCCTGGGTGCGTCGGTTGCTGTCGTCGAGTGGACATCAGGTGATCGTCGCCAATGCCAGCAAGGTGCGGGCAATCTCAGCGAGCCTACGTAAAACCGACGAGCGGGATGCCCGGTGTCTGGCACAGTTGGGTCGGGTTGATCCGGAGTTGCTCAGTCCAGTGCATGCTCGTAGCGAACAGTCGCAACAAGCTTTGGCTGTGGTTCGCTCTCGGGAGGGCTTGGTCAAAGCCCGGACAATGCTGATCAATCAGGTACGGGGGACGGTCAAGTCGTTTGGTGGGCGGTTGCCGGGGTGCTCAGCCAAGAGCTTCGCCCAGAAGGTATCGCAATCCTTACCGCAGGAGCTGACGGCGGCTGTGGAGCCGCTGCTGGCAGTAATCGCGGATCTGAGTGAGCGGATTCGGAGCTTCGATCAGCATATTGAGGCCTTGGCGAAGCGTTTTCCGGTCACCGAGCGGCTGCGCCAGATCAAGGGTGTGGGAGCGCTGACGGCGTTGACGTTCGTGTTGACGCTGGACGATCCGCATCGCTTTGCCCGTTCGCGCTCGGTAGGGGCCTACCTGGGGCTGGCGCCCGGGAGTCGAAGCTCTGGCGACTCGACACCGCAATTGCCGATCACCAAGCATGGGGACCAACTGTTACGCCGGCTGCTGGTGCAGGCCGCACACTACATCCTCGGTCCCTTCGGCCAGGACAGCGACTTGCGCAGCTTCGGCCTGCAACTGGCACAGCGCGGAGGCAAGAACGGCAAGAAGCGAGCGGTAGTGGCGGTGGCCCGAAAATTGGCGGTGTTACTGCACCGGCTCTGGGTCAGCGGCGAGGATTACGAGCCGCGCCGACAGCCCTTGTCAGTGGTGGCGTAAAGCTCAGGTAGGGAAAAGCTCAGGCAGGAGGAAGATCCGGTCGATCGGAGCTCGAGTCAAACCCCCGTTGTCGGCGACTGCGCTGGGCGTCTTGGCCCTCGAGGCCGCCGTAGAGATAGCAGCGCCGCGGCGGTGGTACCCCATCATGCACCGAGCCCAACGAAGGGCTCCTTGAGAGTGCGGATAGAAGACTCGGGGACAGACCGCAGCTCCGAAAGATCAAGTAAGGAAGGCCGCCAAGGCGGCCTTGACATTGGGGGGCCTTCTCATAGAAGACGCCCCAGTACGCTACCACCGCGCGTACCGGGTGCACAGGGCCGGGGCGTCTCTTCCGGGCACGAACCTGCCGGGTGTACAGGGTCGGGGCGTCTCCCCACGGCAGGTCCATCCACCCCAGCTCTCCGCTGTCGCCCCAAAAAAATCGCAGGCGTCAAAACCCTGCAGGGGAACGGTGATTCACGGCGTGCTGCCGGCGTTCGTGGTGGTTGGGGCCATGAGAGACGCCCCGACCCTGTACACCCGGCAGCACCGTGGTAGCGGACTGGGGACGTCTCTACCCGGACACGGGGCGTCAATGGAGCACCCTGGGCGGACGTCAGTCCTCGAAGACCTGCAGCGCCCACTGGTAGATCGGCTTCTCCACGACCTCGCGGTGGTTCGGGGTCATGAAATGGTCGATGTGCCCGAACGCGGGCTTGAGGAGGATCTTCTTGTCGGCCGTGCCGGTGAACTGGGCGAGCTGATCGTCCAGGTAGGGCCCGAAGCCGCGTCCGCCGCCGATGGCCAGCACCGCGCCCTGGAACGCACCCAGGTTGTCCACGTACTTCGTCTCGACCCCGGCCAGGGAGCAGGAGATGTCACGGGTCGTGGCGTGCGGGGTGTAGTTCACGAAGCGGCCGACGACGTTCTCGAACACCCGGGCCTCGGACGCGAAGAAGAGGCGGTCCTGCGCCAGGCTGCCGTTCATCTGGATGTAACCCGGCACCGGCCCGCTGACGGGGCCCGGGGTCGGGGTGCTGAGCGCAAGGACCATGACCTGGTGGTTGGTCAGGGCCGGGGGGAACAGCGGGATGGGCGTCAGGCCGTGCGGGTTGACCGCGGCCTGCCGGGCGACCTCGCGGAAGACGCCGATCGAGGCGTCGAAGCTCGCGCCGGCCCCGAGCTGGATCTGCAGGGTCTCGCAGTAGCCCTGGTTCAGGGCGCGCACCGCGGGGTCGAGGGTGTTGAGCATGCCTTCCCAGACGATGAAGCCGTCGTAGTCCTCCGGCGCGTCGTCGGCCACGGCCACGGCCAGAATGCCGCCCAGGGAGGCGCCGCCGGCCACGATCTTCGTGCCGGGGTGGAGCGCCTCGATCCGGGAGCGCACGAAGGCGATGTCGTCCACCATGGAGGCGAGGTCCCAGGCCTTCATGACCGAGCAGTCGAACAGGCCGGCCTCGCAGGTGCCCGAGGGGATGCCCTCGAAGCGCGGCGAGTAGCCGTAGACGTCGAAGTTGCGCAGGGCGAAGAACTCGGCGATGGACGAGCCGAAGGCGCCGTTCGGGTCGCGCTGCTCGTAGAAGGCGAAGGTGGTGCCCAGGGGGAAGAAGAAGAAGATCGAGCCCCGCAGCTGGGACTGCGGTACGTCCTTGACCAGCCGCGTCATCTTGAACTTTTCGAGCGGGGAGGGCCCTGCCTGCACCACGTACTCGGTACGGATCAGGTTGCGGTCGTGGCTCACGGCCGTGCCGGTGACCTCGTAGGCAGCGGCCTGGGACGAGGACAGCAGCGCAAGGATGACGAGGACAGCGAAGGACGCTCTCTTCATGAAGGTCTCCTTTGGAAGACGAGGGGCGATCGCCGGGCAGGGGCGGCTGCCCTTGCCCGGCAGCGAACGGAGGATCCGCTACTGTGGGACGCGAGCCAGGGTGGACGTTCCCTGCAGGTCCAGGCCGACGGTGACGGCTCCGCCGCCGTAGGACACGCCCAGCAGGGTGGCCTTGACGGTCCACTTCATCTGGCCCTGGGCGAGAGAGCCTTCCAGCTTCGCGCCGCTGCCGCCGAGCACGAGCCAGCCCGGCCGGAAGGCGAGGTCGGCCGGGTTCAGCTTGGCCGCCGAGAAGGTCCCCTTGGACGCGTCGTAGCCGGCCCGCACGATGGCGGTCTGGCCGCACTGGTCGTCCTCCAGCCTCAGCTCGGCCGCGAAGACGCCGGCTTGGCGGACGGTCATCCGCTCCGCGAAGCACCTCAGCTGCTTGTTGAGCCGGGCGAGCAGGTCGTCGTAGGCCCGGTTGACCGATGCGACCGCCACGACCTCCCACTGCTTGGGCCACAGGCGCCAGGAGATGATCTTGTTGGTCCAGGCGTCCTTCTCCTTGCGGAAGGTGTCGGGAGGGAGCTGGCCGCTGCCGCCAATGTCGAGCTTGCGGCTCGTCTGGACCGCCTCGCTCCGGGTGCCCAGCTTCAGGCCGATCCGGGTCTGGACCGTCAGGCTCTGGTTCTGGACGGTGTACGTGCCCTCGTAGCCTGCCGCCTGCGCGGCAGAAGCCGCCAGCGCCAGCAGAGCGCCTAGGATCAGATGCTTCTTTTCCGTCATCGTTACCCTCCCTACTGTTTGAAGGTGCTCCCAGGCAGCGCTTGTGAGACATCGGGTAAGCTCGGCCGGTGAAGCTCGGAGCCATCCCCGAGAACCTGGCCGAGCGGCTCGCCGTGGCCCTGGACCTCGTGCCCAGGCCGCTCGCGGAGACGCTCCCGACCCTGCTGCTCGCGCGCGCGCTTCTGGCTTCCGCCCGTTTCGGTCTGCCCCAGGCCCTCGCCGGCGGCGCGCTCGGTGCCGAGGAGGTCGCAGCCCGCTGCCAAACCCATCCGCGGGCCACCCGGGCCCTCCTCGACACGCTGGTCAGCCTAGGGTACACCTCTCTCTCGGACGGGCGCTACGATTTGACCAACGACGGCCGCAAATGGCTCCTCCCGGACAGCCCGCAGTCGCTCCACGACAGCCTCCTCTACCGCTACCTGGAGTGGGATTGGATCGCCCGGCTCGACGATTTCGTGCGCACCGGCGAGGTGCTGGACATCCACGGGGAGATGACCTCCGAGCAGTGGGCCCTCTACCAGCGCGGCATGGCCGGCGTCGCCCGCCTGAGCATCCCCGAGCAGGCGCAGCGCATCCCGGTCCCCGCGGGCGCCCGCGACCTGCTGGACCTCGGCGGCTCCCACGGCCTCCTCTCGGCCGCCCTCTGCCGCAAGCACCCCGGCCTTCGCGCCGTGGTCCTCGACCTCCCCGAGGCCATGGAGTACGCCGCACCGATCCTGGCCCGGGAGGGGATGGGCGACCGCGTCGTCCACCGGCCGGGCAACGCCCTCACCGACGACCTCGGCGCCGAGGCCTGGGATGTGGTCCTCCTCTCGAACCTCGCCCACCACTTCGACGACGCCACGAACCGCGAGCTCGCGGGCCGCATCGCGCAGGCCCTGCGCCCTGGCGGGGTCTTCGCCATCGTCGAGGTCTTCCGCCGCGAGTCCCCGGCAGAGAGCGGCCAGATCGGCGCTCTCTTCGACCTCTACTTCGCCCTGACCAGCCAATCCGGCACCTGGTCCTTCGAGGAGATGGCCGCCTGGCAGCGCGATGCGGGGCTCCGGCCGCGCAAGCCGGTGCGGCTCAGGAAATCGCCTGGGTTCGGGCTGCAGGTGGCGGTGAAGCCCTAGCCGGAGGGCGTGATGAATCACGCCCCTACAAGCAAGATCCTGAGCTCGCTTGTAGGGGCGACATTCATGGCGCCCTGCTCCTCTGGCGTGTGAATTGCTTTCCCCATCCAGGGAACATGACCGACGAGATCTCCGCACTCGGACCCTGGTTCCACAACTTGCACCTGCCGGACGGCACCCAGACCGCTCCGGACCACTTCCTCGGCGACTTCCCCACCTTCAAGTGGGAGCAGATCCGCGACCACCTGCCGGCCGACCTCCATGGCTGGACGGCGCTCGACATCGGCTGCAACGCCGGCTTCTACTCCTTTGAGCTAGCCCGCCGCGGCGCCCGCGTGACCGGCATCGACTACGACCCGCGCTATCTCCAGCAGGCCCGCTGGGCCGCGCGCCGGTTCGGGGTCGAGGACCGCGTCGAGTTTCGGCGCATGCAGGTCTACGACCTCGCGCACAGCGACCAGCGCTGGGACCTCGTCCTCTTCATGGGCGTCCTCTATCACCTGCGCTACCCGTTGCTCGGGCTCGACATCGTGGCCCGCCGGGTGCGCCGGCTGATGGTCTTCCAGACCCTCACCATGCCCGGTGAGGAGGTCTACGGCGCCCCGGCCGACCTCCCCATCGACGAGCGCGGCACCCTGCTCGATCCCGGCTGGCCCAAGATGGCCTTTCTCGAGCACCGGCTGGCGGCTGATCCGACGAACTGGTGGGCACCCAACCATGCCGCGGTCGAGGCCATGCTCCGCTCCTCCGGCCTGCGGGTCGCCGGCCGGCCCGGCCACGAGATCTACCTCTGTGAGCCTGGCGAGCCCCGCGAGGAGCTTGGCTGGATCGAGGAAGAGATGCTCGCGGCGACAGGAATCCGGCCCATCGCGCCCCGGCACGGTTCTTGAAGCTCAGGTCGTCGCTCCGCTCTTGGAGCCATCAAATCAAGGGAAGGAGGTGAGGCAGGCCTCAAGCTCTCGCAAGCGCAACTCAAACAAAGTTGCTCATCCATAGCGCCAACGAGAAGCCCAACGCAGCAACACAAGGAGGAACACATGAAGCTCGAATCCTTGAAAGACCTATACCTCGAGCAGCTCAAGGACCTTTACAGCGCGGAAACCCAGTTGCTCGATGCGCTTCCTAAAATGGCCGATGGTGCGTCGGCCCCCGACCTGAAGCAAGCCTTTTCGGAACATCTCCGTCAAACCCAGGAGCACGTCCGCCGCCTGGAGCGGATCTTTCAAACTCTTGGGGAGAACCCCAAGGGACATACCTGCGAAGGGATGAAGGGATTGGTCCGCGAAGGCGATCAGATGCTCAAGATGAAAGGCGAGCCGGCCGTTCTCGACGCCGGCCTCATTGCCGCGGCCCAGCGGGTGGAGCATTACGAGATTGCCGGCTACGGCACGGTGCGCACCTACGCCGAGCTGTTGGGCTTTGACGATCAGGTGGCGCTCCTCGAGCGCACCCTGGACGAGGAGGAGCAGACCGACGAGCTGCTGACCCGGCTCGCGGAAAGCCACGTCAACGAAGAGGCGTTCTCCAGCTAGGGGACGTATACGGAGGAGGGAGGAGAGATGCCGGAGGACAAGGAGCAAAAAGAGACGCTGCCGCCCCAGAAGCAGGACAGGCAGCCGGGCATCGAGGCCGAGATGACGCCGAAGCCGAAGGCGGAGGACCCCTCCTACCGCGGCAGCGGCAAGCTCGACGGCAAGGTGGCGCTGATCACCGGCGGCGACAGCGGCATCGGCCGCGCGGCGGCGATCGCGTTCGCCACCGAGGGGGCCGACGTGGCCGTCCTCTACCTGGACGAGCACGAGGACGCCGAAGAGACCAAGCGCAAGATCGAGGAGAAGGGCCGGCGGTGCCTGACGATCGCGGGCGACGTGGGGGACGAGGGCTTTTGCAAAGAGGCGGTCGAGCGGACCGTCCGGGAGCTCGGACACCTCGACGTCGTGGTCAACAACGCGGCCGAGCAGCACGAGCAGGACGACCTCACGGACATCACGGCCGAGCAGCTCGAGCGCACCTTCCGCACCAATATCTTCTCGTATTTTTACATCGCGAAGGCGGCTCTCCCCTACCTCAAGGAGGGGAGCGCAATCATCAACACTACCTCGGTCACCGCCTACCGGGGGAGCTCGCACCTGATCGACTACGCCTCCACCAAGGGGGCGATCGTCGCCTTCACCCGCTCGCTGTCCACGAACCTGGCGGAGCGTAAGATCCGGGTGAACGGCGTGGCGCCGGGGCCGATCTGGACCCCGCTGATCCCAGCCTCGTTCGACGAGGAGAAGGTCAAGACCTTCGGGGCCGACGTGCCCCTGGGCCGGCCGGGCCAGCCGGAAGAGGTGGCGCCCTGCTACGTCTTCCTGGCTTCCGACGACTCGTCTTACATGACCGGGCAGGTGCTGCATCCCAACGGAGGAGAGGTGGTCAACGGCTGAGCAGTATTCAGCATAGGAGAAACACCATGGCCGATAACAGGACGACGACCGATCACGAAGAGATCCGTCGCTGGGTTGAAGAGAGGGGCGGGCGGCCAGCGGTCGCTCCGGAGCACCAGGACCAGCCTCTGGGCCTGCGCATCGAGTTCCCCGAAGACCGGGAAGACGGGGAGCTGAAGTTGATCAGCTGGGACGAGTTCTTCGCGAAGTTCGACGAGGCCAACCTCGTCTTTCTCTATCGCGACGAGCCCTGGGTCTGCTGAGAGACCAGGGCATACAGAGGGTGGATTCCCCCGTTGTGCCAGGTCACGTCGGGTGACTGGAGCTCGCCGGGCACGGCACAGCGGGAGATCCCCAACTCCGCCAGGGCGGGCGCGAGGCGCCATGCGTCCTCCCCCGCCAGGGCCGCCCCCTGGAGCTTCCCCCTCCAGGGAGACAGGATTTCAGGCAGGCGCTCCAGGTCCCTGAGAGGATGGACCCGCACGGTCCGCAGCCCGGGAGAGGGCCGGAAGGCCGGATCGGGATCGATCAGGACCGTGCCCGAGAGGATCGGCAGGTCGGCCACCCACAGGCCCCGCATCTCGGCTTCGAGCCTCGCCTGCTGAACCGCCGCCAATGCCGCCAATGCCGCTGGATCCGCCGGACCGGGCGGCCACCGCCGCGACAGCTCCGCCAGATCCTCCGCCAACCGCCTCGCCAGCTCTTCAGGGTCCCCGGACGTATAGACCGCCGCGACCGACAGGCATCCCCGCTGATCGAAGAGGGCAATGTCCCGGGCGAGGCCCCGCGGATCGTTCCCGACCACGGCAAGGCTCGTCTTCGGGCCATACCCCACCACCTTGCCTGGAGCCCGGCGCTCCAGGTCAGCCAGCGCGGGCTCGTCGCCATAGGCGATTACCGTGGCAGCCTGTTCGAGGAGGGGAGCCTCCACCCGCTCATCCCCTCCGCGCCAAGTGGCCGCCGTCACGAATTTTGCCAGGCGCGGCTCGCGGCGGATCAGCGCGTCGAGGAAGGCGGGGACGAAGACCGGCTCCGAGGAGGGAGACTTGAGGAGGACCGGCCGCCGCAGCACGAGCGCGGGCCAGAGCGGCTGGACCGCGAGGGCCGGCAGGTTGGAAGCGAGTATCACCAGCACCGGCCCCCCTCCCTTAGGCAGCCCTTCCGCCTCGGCGAGGAGCGCGCTGGCCGGACCGGTCCGCACACCGCCGAGCACGGCTTCGAGGGCCGCGGCGAGCCCCTCCGGCGACAGGCGGGAAGTGCGTGCCAGCTCGGGATCGAGCGCGCGCCGCTCCGGCGAGGCGGGATCGAGGAAGGCCTCGACCGTCTCCCCCCAGGCAGCCAGGAGGTCTTCGGACGGGATGTCCATCAACACGGAGTCTAGCTGTCGCGCAGCGCCTTCCAACGATCGAAGGCGGTAAGCTCCCGCTGCATGCCGAGCAGCCGCTTCAAGGCAAACCCCAGGCGCCAGCTACGGGACTCGAACACGGCAGCGAGCAGCGCCTCCCGCTCGTCCACGGCCCGCTGCTTGCGGTGCAGCTCGGCAGCCATGTCGCCACGCTCCCGCTCATAGCCGTTCATTCGATGCTCCAGTTCGGCCACGGCCTCGTCGCGGTCGGCGAGCGTCGACTCGATGCGCTGGATGCGGTCCTCGAGCTCCTGAACAGGGCTGAGGGACCGGTGGGCGGGGCGCGCGTGCTCCTGGAGGATCTCGCGGGCACCCGGCGAGAGCGGCTGCACCGGATCGAGCAGCGCCGAGCCGCCATCGAGGGCCTGGAGCAGCTCGCGCTGCCCGGCGTTGAGGTAGCCGAGCTCCTCGCCGGGAACGGAAGCATGATGCTCGAGCGACCTGTCGAGCAGCGTCCGAGCGTCGGCCGGCGAGAGGCCGCGCAATCCTTCCAGACCCTGCACCCCGCAATCCGCGAGCGTCCTGACAAGCCTCGCAGCCGTGGCCATGGGATCGTCGATCAGGTCGCGATAGCGGACGACCACGCGGGGCAGCCCCTGGCTGGCAGCGAGCGCCGCACGGTTGTAGTGCTCCCAGAGGGCGATCCCGACGAGGACCGGGAGGCCGTTGCGCCGCGCGAGCGAGCGGGCGACGGAGAGCGGATTGCGGTGGATCAGGATGCAAAGCGGGCGCTCGAGCAGATCGCGCCAGAAGGGCAGGAGGAGGCACATCCTGGGGTCCTTGATCACCCAGGGCCCGTAGGAGTTGAGGTGGCCGACGAGCGAGCGGGCGCGGGACAGAAAGCCGGCGCGCACCGATTTCCTGAGCCGCCGCGGATCGATCTCGAGCACCTTCGTCCAACTGCCTCCGAGCGCTGTGAGCAGCTCCTCGTTGAAAGCCTGGACCTCCCCGAGCTCCCAGTAGCCCCTGGCGTTGTGCTCGTCGGGCCCCATCAGGCTTTCGTCGGGTCCGGCGTAGAAGCCCAGCCGGTCGAGCAGGCCCGTCAGAGCGGACGTCCCGGAACGGTGCATGCCGAGCACGAGGGCCTGCGGGGGCGTTCCTTCCACGCGCCCGAGCGGCCCTGGACGCTCGGGCAGTACGTTCATGTGCACCTGGATTGCTCCTCAAACAGCAATTGCTTTGGGCCATTATACGCAGATGCCAGCCACCGTCAGCCACTTCGAGATCCCCGCCCGCGACATGGAGCGGGCCGCCCGCTTCTACCGCGAGGTCTTCGGCTGGCAGGTGGAGCCCCTGCCCTGGGCAGGCCACCCTTATTACAAGGTGCGCGGCGTCCAGGGAGATTCCCTCGGTGGCGGGATCGTCCCGGCGGGCGAAGGCTGCGAGCACCCGCTGCTGGTCATCCACGTGGACGGCGAGATGGCGGTCTGGATCGAGAGGATCGTGGAGGGGGGTGGAACGATCGAGCAGCAGCCCACGCAGGTCGGGGACTTCGGCCGATTCGCGAGGTTCCGCGATCCCGAGGGGAATCTATTGGGCGTTTGGGGACCTCTGTAGCTCTTCCACCACCAGCGAGCACCCGCGCAGCTCCGCCCCCGCCGCCCTCCCCAGCAACCGGAAGCCCTCCCCCTCCGCGACCCCCAGATCCTCGGTCAGGACATGGACGGCCGAACCGAGGTTGGCGAGGTCGAAGACGGCGATCAGGCCAGGGGTGCCGGCCGGTGCCTCTTCCAGGGTAGCGGGATCGAGGATGCGCACCCTCACCCAGGGAGGCGCCACGAAGAGGCCGGGGTCCCCGCCGAGGAGCGCCCGGCTGTAGCACTGGCTGGTCAGCTCGGTCATCCCGTACTCGCGGACGATCGACCCCACCCCGAGCCAGGCGCCAACGCGCTCGGCAAGCTCCTCGCGGGTCAGCTCCTGCGTTTTCCCCTTGAAGCCGCCGGTCTCGAAGATGGCGCTCCCCGCGGGCAGGCGGAAGCGCAGGCCCATCCTCTCCAGGCCCTCCAGCCACTGCGCCAGGGCGAAGGCGGTCGCGAGGACGAGCACCGGCCGCCCCTCGCGCTGCCGGCTCCCGGCCCAGGAGCGGGCCTTCCCCACGTCTACCCCGCGCGAGCCGAAGGCCGTGGCGCTCTCGGGCGTCCCCCAGCGGGCGAGCACGTGGTCGATCATGAAGGAGAGGCTGGAATCCGGGAGCTGCTCGCGCGTGGGGATGAGCGAGAGCATGGGCGCGGTGCTCCCCAACGGCAGACAGAAGCGCGGGAACGAGGCGTCGATGGTCAGCCGGTAGAGGTCCGGATAGGGATGATGGTGGACGCTCTTCGCTTCCCCGGTCGTCCCGCTGCTCCGGAAGACCTCTTTCGCCGGTTCGGCAGCGAGCGTCAGGCTCTTGAAGGCCGCGGTAGGCACCGGCGGCACCCTGCGCCAGTCGGTCACGGCTCCGGGCACGGCCCCGCGTCCCTCGCACATCCGGCGGTAGGGCTCGATGCGCTCGAACTGAAACGCGAAGGCCTCCAGGGCCAGCTCGTCAAAGGAGGCACTCGGATCGGAGACGAATCGGGAAACGCGGTCGAGGATCACGGCGGGGATTCTGCCACGCCCGGGCCGGTTCTGGTAAAGTACGCCCCGGAGATCACTATGGCAGACTTCCCATACCCCAAGAAGATCGAGATCGACAAGCCGCCGCGTCCCAAGCCGCCGAAGCAACTGGCTGTCATCGACCAGACCGGCTGCACCGGCTGCGAGGCCTGCATCTCGTTCTGCCCGGTAGACTGCATCGAGATCGTCCCCGGCCCCGAGTTCCGCGACTTCATGAAGCTCGTGGAAGTCGACCTGGAGCGCTGCATCGGCTGCCAGCTCTGCGCGCGCTACTGCCCGTGGGAAACGATCAACATGTGGGGGTACGAGGAAGGGATCGCCATTGCGCCCGAGCACACCGTGCGCACGCTGATCTACGAATACGACCCCGAGCAGATGCACGAAGCGGCGGAGAGCCGCAATGCCTCCTGAGGGGGGCTTCGATCCCGAGCTGGACGCCGCCTTCAAGCGCGTCCTCCAGGTCATCTACAAAGACCACCCCCTCAAGGCCAACCAGATCCTGATGCTCGCCGCCGAGCTGCAGCGGCTCGGCGTCCACCGCTTGGTGGAAGAGCACATCTCCAAGTTCCAGAGCCAGTTGAGCGGCGGCGGACGGCAGCCGAGCTAGCCCGCCGTGGGCGCCGACCTCCCGACGGACCCCGGTTGGGAAGCCCTGAGAAGGGTGGCCGCGGGAGATACCGGCGCCTTCACCGGGCTGGTGGAGACCCACCAGGAGCGCCTGCTCCGCCTCTGCGAGCGCCTGCTCGGCGACCCGGAAGAGGCCCGCGACGCCGCCCAGGAGGTCTTCCTCAAGGCGTTCCGCAAGGCCGGAGAGGTCCGCCCCCTGGGGCAGGTCTACACCTGGCTGTACCGGATCGCGGTCAACCTCTGCCTCAACAAGCTCAGGCGGCGCAAGCTGGTCCGCTTCCTGCGCTTCGAAACCGATTCCGAAGAGCCGGGCGCGCCGGCCTTCGATCCCCCCGACGCCGGCCCCGACCCGATTTCCGCCCTGGAATCCCGCCGGCGCTGGCAATCCACCCGCAAAGCGATCGCGCAGCTCCCCGACAATCAGAGGGCGGTCCTGATCCTGGTCCGCTTCGAGGGATTATCCTACCGGCAGGCCGCCGAGGTCCTGGGCATCACCGAAGGGGCGGTCGAGAGCCGCCTCTTCCGGGCGATGCGCAGGATCGCAGGAGAAGGGCGCTCCGCGGGTTTCAAGACCGAGGGCAAGAGATGAACCGGACGGAGATGGACTTGATGCGTCTCCTCCACGGCGAGCTGCCGGAGGAGCGGGCCCGCGAGCTGCGGGCGCAGATGGAGCGCGAGCCCGCCCTGGAGGAGGAGCTCCGCCGCCTCCAGGAGAGCTGGGAGGGCCTCGCCCTGCCGCCAACCGCGCCGGTCCCCCCCGGTTTCGCCCAGCGGGTCGCGGCGCATGTCCGATCCGAGCAGACCACCCCCACTCCGGGCTGGGTGCGAGCTGCCGCGGCCCTGGCCCTGATCCTCGGGACCGCCGTCGGTGCCGGGGTCGGCTGGACGCCGGCCGATCAGGGGCAGGAAGAGGAGCTCTCAACCGTCGACGGCAGCCTGACCGAGAGTTACCTGACTACCCTCGAGGATCTGGAGCCGTGAGGCGCTGGTGGGTCATCATCGCCCTCCTGCTCTCGCTGGGGGTGAACCTGGGGCTCGTCGCGGCGGTGGCCACGCGCAAGATCGCAGCACGTCCGGAACGCCCGGGTCTGCAGCGTCCGGAGGGCGAGCCGCTCCCCCGCTTCCGGCGCCTGGCCGATCATCTCGGCCTCGAAGGAGAGCAGCGCCGGCAATTCCTTGACCTCCAGGGGCAGCTCTTCGAGGAAACGGTGCGAGTCCGCATGCGCCAGGCCGAGTCTCAGCGGGAGGTGCGGCGGGAGCTGGTCTCCCGCGAGCCCGACCAGGAGCGGATCGACTCCCTGCTCCAGCAATCCGCCCGCGATTTCCTGACATTGGAGCAGGCGCTGGCGAAGAACATCGCCGCCACCCGTGCCATCCTGAGCCCCGGGCAGGAGGAGGAGTACCTGCAGATCATCTCCCGCATGCGCCCTCCGGGTCCAGGAGGCATCGGCCCGCAGCAGCAACCCCCGCGACGGCGCCTGCCGCCGATGCGGGACCGCCGGTTCCCCAGGGAGAGGAGGGAGCTTCCGCAGGATTTCGAGGAGGAGAGGCCGCCGCTGTAGGCCCTCACCCCTGGGCGTCTGCTGCTCGACCTTCACCACCCCTCGCTCGACCTCCAGCGCGTCCCGCTCACGCTCCGGCGGCGCCGTTCGAGGTCCAGCGTGTTCCGCTCGACCTCCAGAGCATTCCGCTCACGCCCCACCGCGTCGCTCCCGACCTCCAGAGCGCTCCGCCCGACCTCCAGCGGACGCGCCCGCCCTCCGAGCGAATCTG
Organism: uncultured Holophagales bacterium; assembly: GCA_963741305.1. Lineage (GTDB taxonomy): Bacteria > Acidobacteriota > Thermoanaerobaculia > Multivoradales > UBA5704 > DATMER01. The sequence continues at coordinate 4,698,737 of CAVUHL010000003.1, forward strand.
CCCGGGCTCCAGCGGAAGCCGCCCGGCCTCCAGCGGCACCGGCCCGACCCTGCGCGGCACCTGACCACCCCCCAGCGGCATCCACCCGCCCCCGGTCGCGTCCGCCGGAGCGTGCGCGGAACCCGCCAACCCTTCACTGGCACGTGACGGAGCTTGCGTGGCAGCTGCCCGACCTCGCGCGGCAGCGGCCCGACCGTGGCCGTCGTGTAGGGGCGGCCCTTGTGGCCGCCCTCCGGAAGGGCACCCACAAGGGGTGCCCCTACACAGGGAATCTATTCATCTTTTCGGACCCACCACCCTAACGTCTCGAGACCCCCTCTCCCTCACGCAGGTGAGGGAGAGGGCCGGGGAGAGGGAGGATGGGATCAATCAGGATGGGATCAATAAAAAAATGCCCCGCTGGTTGGGCGGGGCTCGGAGGAGGGAGGTTTGGAGAGGAGATTGTCTTTGGCTCTTCTCTGTCTCCATCCATATATACGGGGCATACCCCCGAAGTGTTTGGGTCCGGCCGCAACTTTCTATAGTCTTTCCCCGCCATGCGCGTCGCCACCTGGAACGTGAACTCCATCCGCTCCCGGCTCGACCGGATCCTCGACTGGACCTCCCGCCTCCAGCCAGACGTGCTCTGCATGCAGGAGACGAAGACCATCGACGACCTTTTCCCGGCCTCCGCCTTCGAGGAGCTGGGCTATCACGTCGAGACCTTCGGCCAGCCCACCTACAACGGCGTGGCGATCCTCTCCAAGAAGCCCCTCACCGACGTGGTCCGCGGGCTGCCCGACGACGAGCCCGATGCCCAGCGGCGGCTCATCGCTGGCACGGTCGGAGGCGTCCGCATCGTCAACGTCTACGTGCCCAACGGCCAGTCGCCCGAGAGCGAGAAGTTCATCTACAAGCTCAACTGGCTCGTGCGCCTGCGCCAGTTCCTGGAAGCAGAGGCTTCTCCCAGGAAGCCGCTGCTCCTCCTGGGGGACTTCAACATCGCCCCGGACGAGCGGGACGTCCGCTACCTGGAGCTCTGGCAAGGGAGGATCCACTTCCACCCACGGGAGCATGAGGCCCTTCAATACCTGATGGAGTGGGGATTGTTCGACCTCCTGCGCAAGCACCACGAGGAGGGGGGGTTGTTCACCTGGTGGGACTACCGGATGCTCGCGTTCCCGAAGAACAATGGGCTGAGGATCGACCTGATCCTGGGGACGAAGACCATGCTTCAGCGCTGCACCGGAGTCTCTCTCTACCGCGACGAGCGCAAGGGCGAGCACCCCTCGGATCACATCCCGGTGGTGGCAGAGCTCAAGGCCGCGGCGAAGCCCCGGGCGAAGCCTCGGATGAAGAAGACTGCTCCAGGTAAGCGAGCGCTCTCTCCCGGCTGATCTCGTCCACGGTCTCCGAGCTCGCGATCTCCTGGAGGTACCACTCGCGCCAGGGATTCGCGTTGTCCTCCTCCTCGATCTCCACCATCAGTTGGAGCCAGGCGTACCCCTCATCTTCCAGGATGCAACGGGCCTCCTCCATGGCGGCCGGGAGCGGCGACCGGGCAAGGATGCGGAAGGCCCAGTGGTAGCTGTCGGTCGTGACCCGGTGGCGCAAGTCGAGCGCCATGTCGAGGACCTCGGGATCTCCTGAGGCCGCCAGCGCCTCGGCCAGCTCGAGATCCTCGTGCAGGGAGGGGATGGGCAGACGCCAGAGGAGCGACAGGGCCTCGGGGCCGGGATGGCGCGCAAACCAGGGGGCGAGCTTCCGGGCCTCCGCGAGGTTCGCTCCTCCCAGGACCTTGAGCATCGTCAGGAAGTCGCTTTCGCCCGCCAGCCCCCCTTCCAGGTGGGCTGCGAGGTTCAAGCGGACCTCCTTGCTCGGACAGGTGAGGAACGCGCGCGCGACACGCTCCAGGCGGGTCGAGCCAGCGCCCAGAGCTTCTGCCTTGGAGAGCAGCCGTCCGACCCGCTCCCTGCCATGGACCGCCAGAAGGAGCCAGAGGGCGAGGTTCTTCTCCTCATCGCCGGAGGCGGCGCGATAGAGGGCGGCCAGCTCCTCCTCGTCCGCCGCCATGAGAGGCACTACATGGAGAAGAGCCTCCGCCTCCCGGAGCGACGCCTGCCGGAGGAGCCGCCAGAGCACCGCCAGGTCTTCGGATTTGATCCGGCGGACGACTTCCATCAGGACCTCCCGGCGTTCGACGGGCTCTGGAGACGCCTCGAAGATCGAGAGCAGCTTCTCCAGGGAGGCCACCGAGCCCCAGGCGCGGGTCTCGCTCTTGCGCAGGAGCTCCCCCATGCGGAACTGGGCATCAGCGGAGGCATCCTGGCTGATCCAGAGGAGGAACAGGTCGGCCGTCAGCGGGTCGTCCGGGAGAAGGCGGAGCTTGTCCGCGAAGGGATTCGGCTCTTTCCCGCCCAGGACGTGGTCGGCGATCATGCCCTTCTCCACCATGTCCGCCGCCGGCATGAGGCTCCAGAGGAGCGCGTCGTCCTCGAGCCCGGCGTTTTGTAGCATCAGGGCCAGCAGCTCGGTGCGGTCTTCCCAGGGATGCCCGAGCCAGACCCGCGCCAGGTCCTTCAACAGGGGCAGCTCGGGGTCGTCCGTATTCATCCACTCGAAGACCGGCTCCATCAGCCAGAGCGGCTCGCCCCCGAGGAGCAGGCCGCGGAAGAAGGCCGCCGTCTCGGGGTGCTCGCCGTCGCGCAGGGCCCGCAGCACCTCCAGGCGCTCGCCGTCGGTCGCCGCGGCGTCATAGAGATCCATGAGGTCGGAGAAGGGCTTGTCCGGCGAGGGGGTGCCGAAGTGCAGGTCGATCAGCCGGACCAGGGTCTTGGGGTAGCGAGCGGGGTCGGCCAGGGCGGCATCCCTGAGCTCGCGCAGGGCCTTCTTCTCAGCCCCCTCGTCGTCGAGGTCGGAGATCCTGCCGAAGTAGGGCAGCACCCGCACCCACTCCCGGTTCCAGTCATCGACCGCCAGGAACCCGAGGTCTGAGAGGACCCATTCGTCCTCGTCGCGCTTCAAGAAAAGAAGGTAGAGGGTATCCTCCATGGCTTGGACTTGCACATCCAGCCACGGGGCTTTTCCGGTCCCGCCCTTGATTGCCTGCTCGACTTTGAAGCGCATCTCGTCCCCGCGGGTGGCAACGGCCCAGGCCAGGAGGATGCGCTCCGCCCCATCCACCAGCTCGTAGTCTGTGGACGAGGACCCGATCCAGCCGGTATCGAGATAGATGCTTTCGGCGACAACGGGAGCCGAAGCCACTGTCGCCAGAAGCAGAAGGGCGGCGGAGCGGATCATGGCTTCCCGGAGAGCGGATCTCCCGCCGCGGCCAGGGCTTGCTCCATCAGGGCGCCTTGCTCCGGGAGCAGGCGGGAGGCACGCTGCAGGGAGGGCAGCGCCTCGGGGGTGGGGTGCTGCGCGAACCACGGGACCAGCATCCGGACGTTTTCGACCGGCGTCGCTTCCAGGAGCTCCACCATCACAGGCCGGTCCTGGGCCGTGGCCAAAAACTGCACGAGCTGGGTCGCGAGCCCCCAGCGGGCGTCCGGATTGGGGCAGGAGAGGAATGCGCGAGCAACCGGCTCCAGGCGGGAGGCCCCGTTCCCGGGTACCGTCTCGGGAAACAAGGCCTCAAATGCCTCATTCTGCCAGGCCGCCCCCAGGATCCAGAGCGCACGGACCTTCTCCTCGGCGCTCTTGGCGCTCCGATAGAGGCCCACCAGCTCCTCCTGAGAAAGCTGGGCCCCTGCGGCCCACGCGAGCAGGAGGTCCGCCTCCCGGTCTCCAGCGCGCCGAAGGAGGCGCCAGACGGCCGGGAGGCCCGGCCCGCGGCTGAAGATCTCCACCAGGATCTGCCTCCGCTCCGCCGGTTCCTTTGCCGCCTCGAAGAGCTCCGCAAGGTTCTTCAAGGTCTTTGCGGACCTCCAAGGGCCGTCTTCCTGGAGGAGCTGCTGCAGCCGCTCCGCGCGGTCTTCGAGGCGGATGGTTATCCACGTGGCGGCCAGATCGGTCTTCAGCCGCTCATCCGGCGGGAGGCGCAGGGACGGCGCAGCCTCCGGAGAGATCAGGACGACATAGACGAGGTCCATGAGCTCGTTGCGGTCCGATCCCGGAAGGAGGCTCCAGAGGAGCGGATGATCCTGCTCCGCCGCGCCCGTAAGGATCAAATCCAGCACGGGCTCGCGTTCCCCGGGCGGGTAGGCGAGATAGAGCCGCGCCAGGTCCTCGATCCGCGGCAGCTCGTCCTCGTGGTCCTGGAACCAGGCCGCGGCCGGCCGCAGCAGCCAGGCCGGCTCTTCCGCGAAAAGCAGGCTGCGGAAGAAACCCGCCGTCTCGGGATGGTCCCCGCCGGCCAGCGCCCAGAGCACCTCCAGGCGCTCGTCGTCCGTCGCCGCGCCGTCATAGAAGCCCATCAGATCGGAGAAAGGCTTCTGCGGCGTGGGCAGGCCGAAGTGCAGGTCGATCCGCCGCGCCAGGCCCGCGGGGTAGCGGCCTTCGCGGTCCTCGGCCGCGGCCTTCCTCAGTTGCCGCAAGGCCTCCTTCTCCTTCTCTGCGTCGTCCAGGGCGGAGACCTCTGCGAAGAGGCGCAGCGTCTCAATCCGGCCCTCAGGGGGTTCCGCTCCCCAATCGAACCGGTCCTCCACCCGCGCACCCTCTTCCGGGTCGAGAAAGAGGAGGTAGGAGCTGCCTTCCATGTAGCAACCGAGGTTGAGGATGCACCACGGGTCCCTCGCTCCCCCCTCGGCCGGACTGAAGCGGCCCTCCAGCTGCAGAGCCTCGCCGGGATCTCCCTTGAGCACCTCCTCCACCGCGAAGCGTACCTCGTCCCCCTCGAGCTCGACCGGGTGTGCGAGGACGATCCGGGCCGCGGCATCCACAGCCTCGTAGTCGCTCGGCGGAGGAACGGGCGAAGAGGCGGCGCAGGAGACGCCCGGCCTCCCCGCCAGGGTGGAGTAGCTGCTGGCAGGGCCAGCCAGCGCGAGGAGGGCTGCGGCCACCAGCAGGGGTTTGCGGACCATGATCAACCCCTAAGGGCAAACGCCGTGCCGGGGGGTTCCAGAGGGGAAGCCATGGGAGTTGTCCAACTTTCCGGACGCTGCGATCCGGGAAAGTGGATTCAGGAAGCCTACCGCTCCATCCAGCGAGCCGACTCCCAGCCGAGGTGGCCGTGGGAGTTGAACAGCCGCACCACCGGGTGCCTGCCCCAATCGAGGACGGTCACGGTGCCGGGGTCGAGGAACATGCGCCGGGCGGTGGCGAGGGGAGCGTCCAGAACGGCGCAGAGCAGTGCCTTGATCGGGCCCACGTGGCTGACCAGGGCTATCCACTCGCCGGAATGGACGCGGGCCAGATCCTCCACCAGGGCGAGCGTCCGCTCCTGGACGGAGAGGAGCGACTCGCCGCCGGGCGGGGCGAGCCCGAGGTCGGCCTCCCAACCCAGCAGCCGGTCCCGGTCGCGCTCCAGCACCTCGGAGCGGGTCAGCCCCTCCCACTCTCCGAAGGCCTGCTCGCGCAAACGCGGCTCCAGCTTGAGATCTACCTGACGGGCCTCGGCAATACGCCGCCCGGTCTCCGCGGCCCGGGAGAGAGGGCTCGCGTAGACCGCTTGCAAGGGCAGTGGACCAAGGGAGGAGGCGAGGCGCTCGGCCTGCCCCACACCCTTGGGTGAGAGCGGCTCGTCCGCTGTGCCGATGTAGCGCATCTCCCGGTTGAACGGCGTCTCGCCGTGGCGGACGACAAAGAGGCGCAGGGTCACGAGGCCGCGGCCACTTCGAACGGCGGCTCCTCGGCCAGTTCTTCAGCCGGAGCCGCGGTGGGCAGCGCATTGAGCTTGCCCTTGAGCGCCGTGTACTTCTCGTCCAGCACCCCGAACACGCCGCCGATCTGTTCCAGCCGCTGGTCGAGGTCGACCGTCCAGTGCTCGTTGCGGACCGGCTCCAGCTTGACGCCGTTGAGGCGGTAGGAAAGGGCGTCAAAGCGCATCAGCACGGTGCCCACGTGGATCTTGGCCGAGAGGATCTCGGCACCCTCTTCCAGGAAGCGGAAGAGGTCGTGGAGCACGGCGCCGGTCAGGGAGACCTTGGCCTCGCGGGTGGCGAGGCGGACGCTGCCGGTCTCGGGCTCCACCATGACCTCGGGCTCTTCCAGCAGCGCCCGCAGGAAGCGGCACCCGAGCACCGACTGCCCCGGCTCCTTGGGCAGGACGATGTCGCTCGCCTCGTCGGCTTCGGGCGCCTCGTCGAGCCACGGCGCCTTGAAGTCAGCCTCGACGCCGGCCTGGCGCAGGAGGGTGAGGACCGTGCCCAGGTAGGTCTTGGCCGTGCTCGCCACGTAAAGGAGGGTGCCGTCGATGCAGCACTCCAGGATCCGGGTGCGCGGCGCCTGTCCGGCGCAGAGCTCCGACTCGGCCAGATCGCGCAGCTTCTTGCGGGTCTTGGACCCCACGAACGGCGCGCCGGTGGTCTCCATCTCGGCCCGGACCAGCTCCTTGACCCGCTCCTTGACCGCGGTGGGATCGGGCCGGATCTTGTCGATGCGGACGCGGAAGGCCCAGCGCCCCTGGCCGACCTCATAGGGGACTTCGATTTCGAACGGGACGAACCCCATGCGCTCGCGCACCTCGGAGCCGGGCTCGATAGCCCAGAACCGAGCGCGCTCGAAGTCGGGACCGTCCGGGGGGACTGAAACGTTGAAACGGGTGACGCTGACCGTGCCGCTGAGAAGACCCATCGATACCTCCTGTGCTGCTTGGGCGGAGGTGGGATCTTAGCTCAGGATGGCGGACGCGGGCTCTTCTTCTTGGAATCCTTCTTCGCGGGCGCGGGGGGAGCCGGCTTGGCCTCGGTCGTTTCTTCCGTCTTCTCTTCCGACTTCGCCTCAGCCTTCTCCTCGGCCAAGCCGTCCTCACCCTCTTCCAGGACGATCTCCTCCTCCACCGCTTCCTCCCCCTCGATCGCCTCTTCCCCGGTCTCCTCCTCGGCCTTCTCCTCGGTCTCCTCGGCTTCGTCTTCCTCCACCGTCACGATCTCCTCGATCATCTCGAGATCGGTGTCGGCGTCCTCCTCCATCTCTTCCTCGTAGAAGGCTTCCTGCTCCTCGATCGGGTCGATCTCGGCGGCCTCGGCGGCCAGCGAGTCGGGAAGCTCGGTGGGCTCTTCGAAGTGGGTAGTCAGGACCGATGGGCCGGTATCCGGCACGGTGCCGAGGTCCAGGATGTAGATGTGGGCGGCCTCCTCCTCGGAGTAGAGCTCCTCGACAACCGTATCCCCCTCCTGCCACTCCGAAAGGTCGCCGGAGGCGGCGTACTGCGAGTTGCCGGTCCACTCGCCGCGCTGGGCGTCGCCGAGCATCAGGGCGTTGAGGTAGGCGTTGAGGGTGAGCTGGGCGGCGGCGATGCGCTCGGCATCGATCTCCATGCGCCGCAGCTCGGCGAGCGCGGCCGCGTCGTTCCGCTTGCGCGCGATCTCCTGAAGCTCCCGGAGAAGGTCTGCGAACCGCCGCTGCGCCTGCTGGATGCGGAGGAACCGCTCGCGTTCGGCCTGAGTCAGCCCGTGCCCCTTGCGGTGGCGGACCGCCTCGCGGCCATACCCGGTGCGCAGGAGCTGGTAGGACTCGGAGAGGATGCGGATACCCTCGTTCACGCCACGGTCCGGCACGGCCGTCCGCGCCCAGACGACGCGCAGCTCGCCGAGCACGGCGCTGCCATCCTCCAGAGCGCGGAAGAAGCTCTTGTCCCGCGCCGCCATGCCCGCGCGCACGCGCCTCAGCACAGAGCTCATCTGGTCGACGGCACGCCAAAACGGCTGCTGCTCAGGCTTGGACCGGGCGAGCCGTCCCTGGGTGGCCTCGGCCGCGTGGACCATATCCCCCAGGCCGGCCTCGGCGAGACGGAGGAGCTGGTGTGCGTCCGTTTTCCGCGGTGATGCCGGCGATATGGCATGGGCGGCGCCCAGGGTGAAGAGCAGGGAGAGAACGATGGAGATTGGCAGTGACTTCTTCATACAAACACCTTCCGGACTGCTGTGTATACGCACACCGAGGCCATCGCGTCCAGGGTACTACGAGCTTAGGCGGGGAGCGAAATCGATGTGGGGTCCAAGAACCAGGAGAGGCGCCGGCGCGGGATCGCTGGCGCCTCCCCTAACCCCATTGAAGGAGAAAGACCATGCACGGACAATGATACTGATCCCACCCAGTATTGCAACCTACGGCAACCTACTCGGCAACCTACTCGGCAACCTGCTCGGAGAACTCGAAGATCAGCTCTGTCCACATCCTGCCCGGAACCTCGTCCCGGGTTGCGGGATGGAACGGGGTCTTGCGCGCGGTCTCCAGGGCGATCTCGTTGAAGCCGAGCCCGGAGGCGTCCGCCTCGCGGAGACCGGTCTCGACCACCCGCCCTTCCTCGTCCACGAGCACACGGACCCGCACCCGCGCCACTTTGCCGGTCCCGCGGGCCGCGGCCGGGTAGGAGTAGGCCGGAAAATCCCGCGGCTCGGGTTCCACCACGTTGGGAAACCCGCGCAGGATGAGATCCCCCAGCCTCATGGGCAGGGCAGTCTCCCCGACCGTCACCGCGTCCTCCGGGGCTATCTCCCTCAGCCTGACCGGCGCGGGAGTCGGGCTTGGAGACGGCTCCGGGACCGCCGCGACCGGAGGTGGAGTGGGGCTCTCCACAGAGATGATCGGCAAACTCGCCGGGACCGTCGCCGCCGCCGGGGGAATCTGGACCTGCTCGGTGACCGGGACGGGGCTCCGGCTCCGCCAGAAGAGGCCACCCCCAACGATCCCAAACAGCAGGACGGCGGCCACGCCCATCTTCTTCCACCCCTCTCCGGACCTCTTCTCCTCGACTGGCTCGGGCTCCGGTGCCACCCGGCTCCCGACCGACAGCCAGGTGGCGTCGAGGAGCGATTCCTCTTTCCTGGAACGGGTCGAGGCCAGGGGGAGGGTGTCGTCCAGGTCCATGGACCGCCGGGTCTCCTCGACCGGCTGCGAGGTCGGCATGACCGGCATGACCGGCACGAGGTACAGGCGGGTGGCCTCCGCGGGTGGGGGCGAAGTCAGGAGGAACTCGCGGTCGAGCTTGTCCTGGGTCGAGCCCGGTACCGGCGGCACCGGGAGCGGAATCGGCCGGGTGAACGCCGGGAGCGAAGCCTGGAAAACTTCGTCCATCTCGTGGCCGGTCAGGGGGAACTGGTCCTGGAACAGGGTCAAGGCCCAGATGAAGTCCTCGGACGACTCGAAGCGCTCCTCCGGCTTCTTGGCCAGGGCACGCAACACGGCAGCCCGCAGCTCGGCAGGCACCCGCCCTCGGGGATCGCTCTCTTCAAAGGCGAGCGGCGGCCGGATCAGGTGACCGGCCATGAAGGAGGCGGGGTCTTTGCCCGAGATCGGGCACTGCCCCGTGAGCAGCTCGTAGAGGACGACGCCGAACGAGTAGAGGTCACTGCGGGCATTCAATCCGGTGGTCCCGAACTGCTCGGGCGAGGCATAGCGCGGCTTGCCGAGGAAGATGCCGGTCGTGGTGAGCTCACCGGCTCCCCCCTCAAATGCCTTGGCGATGCCGAGGTCGATCAGCTTGACCTGAGGATGGCCGTCCATGTCGCGGGTGAGCATGAGGTTGTCGGGCGAGACGTCCCGGTGGATGAGCTTCTGGCGATGGAGATAGCCAAGGGCCTTGAGCGACTGGCGGGCGATCTCCAGGGTGAGGGAGATCGGCGGCGGCCCGCCCGTCTGGAGGATCTCCAGGAGGTTGAGCCCGTCGATGAACTCCATGACGATGAAGGCATTGCCGTCCTCGCCGATGGCGAAGTCATGGAGGGAGGCGATGTTGGGGTGGCGCAGGCGGTTGGCGACGCGGGCCTCGCGCAGGAAGCGCTCCCCGTTTTCGCCGGTGGGCTCCATGTGGGAGCGGATGACCTTGACGACGCGCACCTCATCCAGGAGGCGGTGGCGGACCTTGTAAATGGCCCCCATGCCGCCCTCTTTGATCTTCTCGAGGATCTCGTACTTGCCTTCGATGTGCTCGTGGAGCAAGGCCACGGTTTCCCCCTCCCCGGGGTGTCGGGCGTTCCGGATCTATTGGCGAACGAGGCTAATAGAATATTACCGCCCGCGCTCGGGGACAAGCGCGCTCTCCTCGAACTGAATGATCAGCTCCGTCCAGGCCTTGCCGGGGAGGTCCCAACGGGTGGCCGGCTGGAAGGGAGTAGCGAGCGCGGCCTCGACCGCGGCCTCGTTGAAGCCCAGGCCGGAAGTGTCCCCATCGCGCACGACCGCTTCGAGCACCTGCCCCTGCTCCCCCACCAGGATGTCGAGGTGGACATCCACCCTGAGGCCCCGGCCGCGGGCCGCCGCCGGGTAGCGGGCGCTCGGGAAGTCGAGGGGAATCGGCATCTCGACGCCCGGTCCGGGACGGAGTGCGCCCACCATACGGGACGCCGGCGGCCCGGACGGGACGACGCGCTTGGGCGCCGGAGGCTCCGGGCGGGCCTCGGCGATCCGGACCGGCTCCTCCGGCCGGGGGCGCGCCGCAGGAGGAGCGCGGCGCGGCACGGGAGTCGGCTCGGGCGCGATTTCCTCCATTTGCACCGTCTGGACCGGCTCGACGGGCACGGGAGCGGGAACCGGCTCGGCGATCTGCGGCTCGGGCTCGGCAGGAAGCTCCTCGATGACCTGGGGCTCTTCAGACAGAGCAGGGTCCGGCTCCTCCAGGGGGTTCATCAGTTGGACGTCCTCCGCTGGAGCCTCCTGCACGACCGGCGGGGCGTACGGGGGTGGGGTGACGGGAGCCGATGCGGACGGCCGCTGGTACCAGAGGAAGACACCGAGCAGGGCGACGAGCAGCAGTGCCGCCGCGGCAAGCGATCCCCACGACCGGTCCGGCCACTGGGCCGGCCCGAGCAGATCCGGCTCGATGACATCCACGTCCTCGGCGTCCTCGGCGTCCTCGGCGTCCTCGTCGTCCCACAGCATCCTCCTGTCCTCCTGCCGGAGGGGAAGGGCCTCGGACTGCGGCTCGACGAACAGCGGCAGCTCCTCAATGGAGGCCAAGGGGGTCTCTTCTACCTCCTCAAGCACTGCCGCCGGGACCACTGCGGCGCCCTCCATCTCCATCTCATCCCCCTGAAGGGGATAGCGGACCTGGATGACCCGCAGGCTCTCCGCCAGCTCCTCGGCCGAACCGGGCCGCTCCGCGGGATTTTTGGCGAGCGTGCGCAGGACGAGCTCGCGCAGATCCTCCGGGATGCGCCCCTGGGGATCGCTCTCCGCAAACCCCAGCGGCTCCCGGAACAGGTGCCCGGCCATCCAGGACTTCGGATCGCGCCCTTCGACGGGGCACCAGCCGGTGAGCATCTCGTAGAGGACGATGCCGAGGGAGTAGAGATCGGAGCGCGCATCCACGCTATCGGTCCCGAACTGCTCGGGAGCGGCGTAGCGCAGCTTGCCGACGAACAGGCCGCCGGTGGTGAGCCCGTCGCCGGTGCCTTCAAGCGCCTTGGCAAGGCCGAGGTCGATGAGCTTGACCAGGGGCCGGCCATCCTCGCGGGCCAGCATCAGGTTGCCGGGCGAAACATCGCGGTGGACGATCCGCTGCCGATGCAGGTAAGCGAGAGCCTCGCAGGTCTGCCGTGCGATCTCCAGGGAGAGAGTCAGGGGCGGAGGCCCGTTGCGCCGGAGGGCCTCGCGAAGCGTGACGCCGTCGATCCACTCCAGGACGAGCCACGCGTTGCCGTCATCGGCGACCGCATAGTCATGGAGGATGGCGAGGTTGGGATGACGCAGCCGGCTGGCGACGCGGGCTTCCCGGAGAAACCGTTCCCCGGCCTCGGCGCTCAGCTCGACCGGCGTCCGGATGACCTTGATGGCGCGCTCCTGGTCGAGCAACCGGTGCCGCGCCTTATAGACCGCCCCCATCCCTCCCTGCCCGATGCGCTCCAGGATCTCGTACTTCGCCTCGATGGACTCGCGCAACGTCGGCATAGCCTTCCCTCCGTCCCGTGTGGGACTTTTCAAGTATACGAGGATGGGGGCCAAGGCGTCAGGCAGGCCGGGAGAATCAACCACCAAGTTTTCCCTAACTCCTTTGCAGTGAGGCGGACAGTATTCCGACATTTCGTTCGTGGCACAATGGAGGAGCCATGGCCCAAATCCTTGTCAGAGACCTCGACCCTGGGGTCATCGAGCGTCTGATGGCCCGAGCCCGCCGTCACGGCCGCTCCCTTCAGGGTAAGGTCAAGGCAATCATGGAAGCGGCGGCCTCGCAGTCGATGAGCGACGCCCGGAGCGTGGCCGAAGACTGGCAGAAGCGGCTTGCAGGAAAGATCTTGGGGGACAGCAGCGACCTAATCCGCGAGGACCGCGAGCGTTGACCCGCATCGTGGTGAATGCCCTGTGTCGCAGGCAAGCACCCTGACAGAGGTAGACTCTCCCCATGGCTGGCAGAGTGGAGTGGGTCCTGGCGCCTCTCGAACAGGCAGGCGTCCGTTATCTGGTGGTTGGTGGGGTTGCCGTCGTGCTCCATGGCTATCTGCGCACGACCCTCGACCTTGACCTCGTTCTCCAGTTGGAGCGCGACAACGTGGAACGGGCTCTGAAGGCTTTTGCCGGCCTTGGCTTCCAGCCCCGTGTGCCGGTACCGCTCAACTCCTTTGCCGATCCTCAGATCCGTGAGGCCTGGCTGCGAGAGAAGCACATGACGGTCTTCTCGCTCTGGCATCCGGATCATTTGGGATTCGCCGTCGACCTCTTCGTGCAGGAACCGTTCGATTTCGACGCCGTGTACAGCCGTGCCCTACGAGTGCCTCTCCCAGGCACCCACGCAACCGTCGTATCCCGCGAGGATCTGGTAGCCATGAAGAGAGCGGCCGGCCGGGCTCGGGATCTGGACGACATTGCAGCGCTTTCCGAGCTGTCGGAGGAGGAACCATGACCGAACGGCGCGAGCTCCGAGCCGACAGCAAGGAAGATTCCTGGGACTTTGAAGGCACCCGCCGCCATCACATCCGTCTCGGGCTGCAGCTTACCCCTACGGAACGGCTGCGCTGGCTGGAAGAGACGGTGGACGAGATGCGCCGGCTTCAAGGGCTTGCCAGACACGGCCGGAAGGTTGAGGAGTCGCTCTGATCGCGATCCAAGCCGCTCAACCCGAGGCTTGGACGGAAAAACCGGCGGGTTGGAAGAGAAAACCGGCGGGTTGGACGGGGAAACCCGCCGGTTCGACGAGTCAACCCGCGGGTTGAGAGGGAAAACCGGCGGGTTGGGAGAGAAAACCCGCCGGTTCGGAGCGCAAACCCGTGGGTTTGGTGCCCTGACCCGCGGGTTTGATGAGTCAACCCGCGGGTTTTCCGGCCCGGGAAGGCTCAGACCCCGAAGTACCGCGCGTCCGGATGATGGAAGACCAGTGCCGAGACGCTCGCCTCGGGGTCCATCATGTCTCCCTCGGTCAATTCGACGCCGATCTCCTCGGGGCGCAGGGCTTCGAAGAGCTCGCGCTGGAAGGAGAGGTCGGGGCAGGCGGGGTAGCCGAAGCTGTAGCGCTTGCCGCGGTAGTGGGCGGAGAGCTTGTCCTCGAGGGCCAGGTTCGGATCGTCGGGAAAACCCCAGGCGGCGCGCAGCTTGGCGTGCAGGCATTCGGCCGCGGCTTCCGCCGTCTCCAGGGCGAGGGCGGCGTAGGCGTGGCTCTTCAGGTACTCGCCCTGGGCCTTCCAGGCCTCCACCCGGTCGCGCACCCCGTCCCCCGCCGTGGTCACGAAGAGGCCGACGTGGTCGCCCTGCAGGACGTAGTCGGTCAGGCAAAGGCCACCGTCCCGGTCCTGGCGCGGCAGGTCCCAGGCAGCCGCCGGCCTGCCGGTCTCGGGACAGAGCAGCGTCAGCCGGTTGCCTTCCGTCTGTGCCGGGAAGAAGCGCCAGACCGCTTTCGCGCTCATGCCTCCGTTCCTGGCCACTTCCTTCAGCTCCTCGATCACGGCTTCCAGCTTGGCGAGCTTGGGGTCTCCCTCCTCACGGAGCTTGCGCACCGAGCCCCTCAGGCCCAGGTGCTTGGCGTAGAGCATCTGCGGGTTGAGATAGGACCAGACCTCGTCGAGGTCCAGCTCCTCGGTGTGGCGCTCCAGGTCGGATGGCTGCGGCACGGGCACGTCGTTGCGCACCACCTCTATCTTTGGCGCGGCCGCGAACACCCCGGTCTCGCCCGTGGGCGTTTCGGCGGTGTCCGTCTCGATCAGCGCCGCCACCTCCTGCTCCAGATCCGGCCGGGCTCCGCCGTCCATCAGGCGCTCGACCAATTTCAGGCCGTGCATGGCATCCTTGGCGTAGGTGCAGAGGCCGGTGTACGCCTGGGCGATCTTGCGGTGGGTGAAGCGCCGGGTGAGCGCCGCGCCTCCCACCAGGAGGGGCGTGTCGATGCCTACCGCCGACAGGTCGCCCGCCGTGATCACCATCTGCTGCGCGCTCTTGACGAGCAGGCCCGACAGGCCGATCACGTCCGGCCGGTGCTCGCGCACCGCCTGGATCAGCCGCTCGGAGGGCACCTTGATCCCCAGGTTCACCACCGTGAAGCCGTTGTTGGAGAGCACGATGTCCACCAGGTTCTTGCCGATGTCGTGGACGTCCCCCTTGACCGTGGCGAGCAGCACCTTGCCGCGGGTGGATTCGACGCCCTCCACTTTCTCCATGTGCGGCTCCAGGTAGGAGACCGCGGCCTTCATGACCTCGGCGCTCTGCAGCACCTCGGCCACGATGAGCTGGTTGTCGTTGAAGAGACGCCCGACCTCGCTCATGCCGGTCATCAGCGGACCGTTGATGATTTCGAGGGGCGCCGGCCAGCGCGGGTCCGCGAGCGCCAGCTCCAGGTCCGCCTCCAGCCCCTCTTTGCTCCCTTCGACCACGGCGCGGGCCAGGCGCTGCTCCAGGGGGAGATCGGCTCGCGGCTTCGCGCCTGCGCCGGATGCCCTCCCGCGGAAGAAGGCGGCGAACTCTTCGACCGCCTTGTTGCCAGCCTCGATATCCCCGACCGGCAGGTAGATCAGCGCCTCGGCCAGCTCGCGCTCCTCCGCCGGGATGTCGGCGTAGCGCGCCAGCTTCTCGGTGTTGACGATGGCCGCGTCGAGGCCCGCCCGCGTGCAGTGATAGAGGAAGACCGAGTTGAGCACCTCGCGGCCGGCGTTCGGCAGGCCGAAGCTGACGTTGGAGACGCCCAGGATCGTCTTGGTGTCCGGGAACAGCTCCTTGACCGCCTTGACTCCCTCGACCGTCTGCGCCGCCGAGCCCAGGTAGGCCGAGTCGCCCGTGCCGCAGGGGAAGACGAGCGCGTCCCACCAGATGTCCTCGGGCTCGACGCCCATCTCTTCCACCAGGATCTGGTAGCTGCGGCGGGCCACTTCGACCTTGCGCTCGACCGTGACGGCCATGCCCTTCTCGTCGATCAGGCCGACGACCAGCGCGGCGCCGTAGCGCCTGGCCAGGGGCACGACCTTCTCGAAGCGGGAGCGGCCATCCTCCAGGTTGATCGAGTTGAGGACCGACTTGCCCTGGCAGTAGGTGAGCGCCCGCTCCATGACCACCGCGTCCGTGGAATCGATCATCAGCGGCGCCTTGACCATGCGCACGAGCCGGTCGAGGAAGCCTTCCATGTCGGCGATCTCGTCGCGGTCGGGATCCTGGAGGCAGATGTCCAGGATCTGGGCCTGGGCGCGGACCTGCGCGCGGCCCACCTCGGCCGCGGCTTCGTACTGGCTTTCCTGGATGAGCCGCTTGAACTTGCGGCTGCCCAGGACGTTGGTGCGCTCACCGACTAGAAGCGGCCGGTTGTCGGCGGTCAGCTCCACGGCTTCAAGGCCCGACACCAGGCACCGCCGGTGGTGCGGGATCCTGCGCGGGGTGCGTCCCTTGACCAGCTCCACCAGGGCCACGATGTGCTCGCGGGTAGAGCCGCAGCAGCCGCCCACGAGGTTGAGCCAGCCGGCGTCGAGGAAACGGGTGAAGGCGCGGACGAACACGTCCGGCCCCTCGGTGTACTGGCCCTCCTCATCGGGAAGGCCGGCGTTGGGCACGCAGGCGACCCGGGTGCGGGAGATCTCGGAGAGCGTCCGCACGTGGTCGGTCATCAGCTCCGGGCCGGTGGCGCAGTTGAGCCCCACGTAGAGGAGGTCGGCGTGCAGGAGAGAGACCGTGAGGGCCTCGGCATCCTGGCCTCCGAGCATGGTGCCGGTGGTCTCGATGGTGACGGAGACCGCGACGGGGACTTTCCAGCCGGTCTGGGCGAAGGCCCTTTCGATGCCGATCAGGGCAGCCTTGATGTTGCGCGTGTCCTGCGAGGTCTCCACGAGGAGGTAGTCGGCGCCGCCGCCCACGAGGCCGAGGGCCTGGACGCGGAAGTGCTCGATCAGCTCTTCGAAGGTGATGCCGCCGGTGACCGAGATGGCCTTGGTGGTCGGGCCTATCGAGCCGCAGACGAAACGGATCCGGTCGGGCGTGTCGTACCGGGCGCAGGCGCCGCGGGCGATGTGCGCCGAGGCGGCGTTCAGGCCGTATGCCTTGTGGGCGATGCCGTACTCGGCCAGGACCAGGGGCGTGCCGCCGAACGAGTTGGTCTCGACGATGTCGCAGCCGGCCGAGAGGTAGGACTCATGGACGCCGTCGACCACGTCGGGCCGGGTCTCGCAGAGGTTCTCGTTGCAGCCTTCCAGGTCGGGGCCCCCGAAATCGTCGGCGGTGAGCGTGACCCCCTGCAAGGCGGTGCCGGTGGCGCCGTCGAGCACGAGGACGCGCTGCTCCAGGGCGGCAAGCAGGGCAGCGGTGCGCGCCTCCAGGTCGGCCGGGCGCGGCGGAACGGGGACGTCGAAGATCGGATCAGTCAAAGTCATGTTCTCCTCAGGCTCCTGCAGGCAACAAAAAACCCGCCTCGTAGTGCATCACGAGACGGGCTCTTGATCGCGGACACTTGGTTGCCGTTAGTTGCGGCCGCATCCTCGCCGAAGCGAGAGGGCACCTTGGGTGTCCGTCCCAGGTTGCCGAGCCCGGCAGGTGCCGGGCCGCTCGTAATGCAAGGGTGAGGATATCTGGATACCGCAGGGCTGTCAAAGGGGGCGCCATGAATGTCGCCCCTACAAGCAAGCTCCCGATTTCCCGCGGGGGATCGATCTCGCTTGTAGGGGCGTGATTCATCACGCCCGGGGGCGGGGCTCACATCTTCAGCTTCGTCATCAGCTTCTTGATCGCCGACGCGCTCTGCATCACGTAATAGTGAAGGGAGGGGACTCCCTTGTCGAGGAGCTCCTGGCTCTGCTTGAGCGCCCATTCGACCCCGATGTCGACCACGTGCTCGGGCTTGGCCGCCATGACTTCCTCGGCGAACGCGTCCGGGATCTCCACGAAGAAGGTCTTGGGGAGCGAGTTGAGCTGCTTCAGCGACGTCAGGATCTTCAGCCCCGGGATGACCGGGACCGTGATCCCCTCCTCGCGGCAGACGTCGAGGAAGTGGAAGTAGTGGTCGTTGTTGAAGAACATCTGGGTCACGACGTAGTGCGCGCCGGCCTCGACCTTCTCCTTGACCCGGCGCACGTCGAGCCGCAGGTTCGGCGCCTCGAAATGCTTCTCGGGATAGCCGCCCACGCCGATGCAGAATTCGGTGGGCTGAGCGTCCAGGAGGCTCTCCTCCAGGTACTTCCCCCGGTTCATGCACGAGATCTGGCTCACCAGGTCGCAGGCGTAGTGGTTGGCGCTCCGGCCATACGTGAGCGGCTTTTCGAAGCCGCTGTCGTCCCCCCGCACCGCCAGGACGTTGTCGATGCCCAGGTACCTGAGCTCGATCAGGAAATCCTCGGTCTCCTCGCGGGTGAAGCCGCGGCAGAGGATGTGGGGCACGGCGTCGATGTGGTACTTGTTCTGGATCAGCGCGCAGACGCCGAGCGTGCCTGGCCGCTTGCGCTTGACCCGGCGCTGGATGCCCAGCGGCGTCTCTTCATAGATGACCTCGGCCGCATGGCTGGTGATGTCGATGAACGGCGGCTTGTACTTGACCAGGTCATCGATCAGGGCGAGGAGGCCCTTGACATCCCCCCCGCGCATGGGGGGGATGATCTCGAAGCTGATGAACGGATGGTCGGCGTTGGCGAGGTGTTCGGTGACTTTCATGCGGACCTAATCGTACTTGGCCTCCAGCCGGATCTTCACCCTGTCCACGAACGGGAGGACGTACTTGAGCGTCGAATGGTCGATGTTGACCACCTTGGCCTCGCCCTCCAACCCCTCGCTCTGGACGATGCGGTCGATCAGCTTGCCCTTGCTGTCCAGCAGGTCGAGGGTGTAAGTGACGACCCACTCGTCCTCCTCGGGGTTCTCGGTGTCGAAGCTGGCGCGGAAGGTACCCTGCGTCTCGGAAGAGCCGCCGCTCCCGCCGCGGATGCGGCCCACGATCGACTCCTTCACGGACGTGCCCTCGGGTTGGGAGAACTCCACCTTGGAGACCCGCACGGGCCCGACCGTGGTGTTGAGCTCGATCAGCTTGCCGAGCCGGTAATCGACCGTCTTCTCGAACCGGAGGCTCCGCTCCTGAGCGTAGGAAATGGAAGCGCTCGCCATGAGGGCGATTGCGAGGATAAATGTCTTGCGCATCAGTAACCTCCTGCAGTTGGGACACTATCAGATAAAGTCCGCGGCATGACTCCCTGGCGCGGCGAGCGGACCCCCAAGCGGACGCTGCGCCTTCTCGGCGATGTGGCAGTGACGATCGTGGCGTTTGCCGCCGCGTTCCTGGCCCGCATCTACCTGCCGCTCCCCTTTACCAAGGGCCTGCTTCCCGAGGACCGCCTGCTGTTCCTCTTCGAGGAGTGGGGACCGGCGCTGGTGGTCCAGCTCATTTCCCTTTACGTTTTCGGGTTCTACGACCCGCCAAGGCCGCGCAGCCGGCCCGAGGCGGCCCGCCGCCTGCTCGGCGCGGTGGGCCTTCAGTCGCTGCTGCTCATGGGCTGGTACTTCCTCGGCAACCGGATCTTCCCGCGCTCGGTGCTGCTGCTCTACCTGGCCTTCAACTTCGCCCTGCTGCTCGCCTGGCGGCTGTCCCTCGACCGCACCGACCGCCAGAGCGAGCGGCTCGTGGCCATCGTGGGCTGCGGCGAGAACGCGCGGGAGGTCGCCGAGGCGCTGCGCCTCCACCCGTGGCACGGGATGCGGGTCGTGGGCTTCGTCCCCCGGCCCGGCGAGGTACCGCCCCACCCAGGGGTGGACCCGGTGCTCGGGCCCTGCCTCGGCACGGCCGACGACCTCCCCGGCCTGCTCGCCGCGGGCGAGGTCGAGGACGTCATCCTCGCCGGCAGCGACGATTCCTGGCAGAGCCGTCTCCTCGACCGGCTGGCGGGGACACGGCCCGAGCATACGAACGTCCTCCTCCTGCCCGGCCCGTTCGAGAGCCTGATCGGGCGGATGCGCTACCGCTGGGTGCACGACCTGCCTCTGGTCGAGGTGGTGCGCGAGTCGGAGTGGCGGATCAACTGGCCGCTCAAGCGGCTCCTCGACCTCGTTGCGGGCTCGCTCCTGCTGGTCCTTTCCCTTCCCATCCTCGCCCTCTGCGCCATCGCCGTGCGCGCCACTTCCGCCGGTCCGGTCTTCTACCGGCAGACGCGCATGGGCCGCAGCCAGCGGCCGTTCACCCTGCTCAAGCTCCGCACCATGCGGGTGGACGCCGAGGCCGATTCCGGCGAGGTCCTCGCCCAGCCGGGCGATCCGCGCCTCACCCCGATCGGCGCCTTCCTCCGCCGGTTCCGCCTCGACGAGGTCCCGCAGCTCTTGAACGTCCTCCAGGGGACGATGAGCCTGGTGGGGCCGCGGCCGGAGCGCCCCGGCTTCGTCCAGCGCTATCTGCAGGAAGTCCCCGGCTACGCCGAGCGCTTCTCCCTCGCCCCCGGCCTCACCGGCCTCGCCCAAGTCAACGGCGACTACCACTCCACGCCGCAGAACAAGCTGCGCTATGAGCTGGCCTACATGGCCAACTGGACGCTCTGGCTCGACCTGTCGATCCTGCTGCGGACCGTCAAGATAGTGCTCACCTCACGAGGCGTGTGAGCAAACGCTGCGCACTTCGGGCGCAAGTTTGACAAAGGATTGGACTTAGAGATATCCTTGGAGAGAAATCCGCCGTTATCGCTATGAGAGGTCACGTATGCGTCTGTCCCGCCATGCCGCCGTCCGCCGTGCGCTCCTCTGCGCTCTGATCCTCGGAGCTTCGCTGTCCGTCCCCCGATCCCTCCCCGCGGGATCGACCGGCGATCCCGGCAACAACGGAGCGGGGCTGTACATGCCCCAGGGAAGTACGGCCGGGACCGCCAACGGCGATTACGTCTCCGACGCGACCGGCATGAACACTTTCTACCGGTATTTCATCGAGGTGCCGCCCGGGCAGACCCGGCTGGTGATCGAGCTCTACGACGCCGACGTCGGTGACGACGGCCTCGGCGAGGATACGGAAGGCCGCGACCGGACCCGCGACGGCGATTTCGAGTCGGTCGCGACCTACAGCCTCGTGAACCCGGCGGGAGTGGGCGAGACGACCCTCTTCACCATCGGCAACGCCGCGGGACCGGCCGGGGCCGACGACGACTGGCTGAGCCTGTTCGACTCCACCGGGGTCGAAGACTACCGCGACAACTTCGACACCGTGGCTTACAACAACACCAACGGGTCGGTGCCCTGGACCACGAGCTGGATCGAGACCAACGACGGCGGCGGCGGCGCGGCCAGCGGCCAGATTTTCATTACCGGCACAGAGCTGCAGCTAGGGGACAACGGCGGCGCGCTCTCGACCATCGAGCGTCAGGTGGACCTCTCCGCGTTCGGCGGCGCCATCCTGACCTTCGACCGACGCACCACGGGCGTCGACGCCAATGATCAGTTCCGGGTCGAGGTATCCGCCACCGGTGGCGCTCCCTGGACTTTGGTGGAGCACTGGACCGGTCCTCTCGGGGACGCGGGCGAGAGCTATGACATCAGCGCCCACCGCTCCGCGAACACCCGCATCCGCTTCATCCACGTGAGCGGCTACGGCAACAACGACTTCCTGTTCATCGACGACCTCCGCATCCGGGACACCCAGGTCCTCGCTGGCCACTGGGAGCTGCGGGTGGACATGGCGGCCGGCGACGACATCAACGCGCTCGGAATCCGCGCCCACGACGGCAATTCCGGCGCCGGCGGCACCGAGCTCAACGTCTACTTCGACTCCTTCACCCAGTTCGGGGTCAACCCGGTGGCCGCGGGGGCAGCCACGCGCACCTACGACGTGTTCCCCTACGTCACCGCGGGCTGCACCGCCGCCAAGAACGACTTCGACTACGACAGCAACAACGGCGCGGTCGGCCAGATGAGCTTCTCCAGCCGGACAGGCGCCTACACCACTCAGGTCTTCAACAGCAACTTGGAGCTGTCCGGGAACAACGTGTGGCTCCGCGACACGTTCACCGGCTGGACCTCGGACACCAACAGCACCGACAACGGCATCTGGTCGGGCAACGTCTCGATCTCGACGTACACCAACGACAATGGCCTGAACGGGAACTACACCACGTTCTACATGAGCAACCAGCTCGCGACGGCCAACCCGCCGGGCGGCACGCTGACCAACCCGTTTCCGAACGCGTTCCGGGTCTACCTGCCGACCGACGCGGGCGCGGCGCCGGTCAAGCCCTATCTCGAGCAGCAGCTCAGGGTGGACTCCGGCCCGAACCCGCCGGTGGTGGGCCAGCGCACGGACGTCACGGTGACGGTCCGCCTGGTGAATCCGACCTCCCGGCAGATCACGTTCCCGGGCTCGAACGCGGTGATCGTCAACGTGCCCGCCGTGCCTGCCGGAGTCACCTACGATGACGCCAGCCAGGTGAGCCAGGGCTCGATCACCGAGCCGTTGCCCGGCGCCACCGGCGATATCACCTGGAACCCCGGGCCGGTGGCTGCCGGAGCGACGGCCCTCCTGTCCTACGAGGTGCGGGTGACCCCCACCATCGCCGGGCAGCGCCTCCCGGTCACCGGCACGCCGGCCTCGAACGGCACGCGCGCTTCCTTCGTGGACGAGACCGGCAACCCCTCCCAGACGCGGGCCACCTTCACGTTCGGTCCGCTCTGCGGGCTCGCGGTCACCCAGGGCCTCCTGACCCACGCCGTGGTCTCCTCCTTCCGCACCTTCGCGGACGAGCGCGGCGGCGTGCTGGTCGAGTGGACCACAGCTTCCGAGACGGGCACGGCCGGCTTCCGCGTGCTGCGCCGCGACGCCGCCGGACAGTTCCGGCCGGTGCACGAGGAACTGCTCCCCGGCCTCCTCCACGCGGCCCAGGGAGGCACCTACCGCTTCCTCGACGAGGGCGCCGCGCCCGGCGAGACCCAGGCCTACCTCCTCGAAGAGGTGGAGGCCGGAGGGCGGAGGCGGACCTACGGCCCGTACACCGGGCTCCCGTCGTGGGAGCGGCCGGAGGGTCCAGAGGCCCGGACCGCCTACGAGCGGGAGGGGCATCCCACCACTCTCCGCAAGGCTTCTGCCCCCGCCGTCAAGTCGACGAAGGGCTTCGCGCAGGCAGGCAGCGCCGCCCACCTGTCGATCCGCGAGACCGGCCTCTACTACGTGACCCGGGAGCAGGCCGCCGCCTGGCTGGGGCTGCCCCTGTCCACGGTCGACGTGGCGATCGTGCGCGGCAACCTGCAGTTGACCCGCGGCGGCCAGCAGGCGGCCTGGTGGCCCGACCTCGCGGACAAGAAGACGGCCAGGGGCCTGTACTTCTACGGGGAGGCCCAGCCGACCCTGTACAGCGTGGACACGGTCTATCGTTTGTCCGAGGGCGCCGGCCTGATCATGCGGGCCGGGACCGTGGCCCCGGCCGCTCCTGCTGCCGGCGGCTCGTTCCCGGCCTCGAAGCCGTTCGAGAAGGACCTCTTCCCGGCCACCGCCGTCGCGCCCAATCCGGAGTCGGACTACTGGTTCTGGGACTTCGTGATCAGCGGCGACCCCGCTTTCGGCAAGCGGACCTATACCTTCGATGCGCCCGCCCTGGCGCCCGGGGACGGGACCCTCACGGTCGCGCTCCAGGGCGCCACCGACAATTCCACCCCGGGCGAGCACCGGGCGGCGGTGAGCGTGAACGGCACGCTCCTCGGCGAGGCCCAGTGGCAGGGAATCGCGCCGGTGGTCCAGACCTTCCCGGTGCCGGACGGCGTCCTCCTGGAGACGGGCAACCAGGTCGAGATCCTCGGCACGGTCGGCGGCGGAGCCGCCTTCAGCTTCTTCTACGTCGACGGCTTCACGGCGGGCTACCCGCACGGGTTTGAGGCCGAGAGCGGCGCGCTGGCCTTCACCGCCGGAAGCAGCGTCACGGTGACCGGGTTCTCGGACCCGGCGGTCCGGCTGGTCGACGTGACCTTCCCGATGCGTACGCGGTGGCTCACGGGGACGGCCATCGACGCGGATCCTGCCGGCGGCTTCCGCGCCAGCTTCGTCCCCAGCTCGGCCACCCGCTACCTCGCGGCAGGGCCGGACGCGGTGAAGACGCCGTTCGCGGTACGGGCCTGGAGCCCGGCCGGCCTGCTTTCCACCGCGAACCGCGCCGACGTGCTGATCGTCGTGCCTGCCGGCATGGAGGCCGAGGCCGAGCGCCTGGCCGACTTCCGTCGCGGCCAGGGCCTGGAAGCCGTCGTGGCCGGCCTCGACGCGGTGGCGGACCTCTTCGGCAACGGCACCGCCACGCCGCAGGCCGTGCGCGCTTTCCTCTCCTACGCCAGGACGCGCTGGACCGTGCAGCCCCGCTACGTCGTCCTGGCCGGCGAGGGGACCCTCGACTACCGCAACATCCAGGGCTTCGGCGACTCGGTCATGCCTCCTCTCCTCGTGCAGGCGGAGGGCGGCCTCTTCCCTTCCGACAACCGCCTGGCCGACGCGAACGGCGACGGCAGGGCCGACATGGCCATCGGCCGCATCCCGGTGCTCACGGCAGCGGAGCTGGGCTCCTATATCGACAAGATCCTGGCTTATGAGAACGCGGGCTCGCCCGCCTGGGCGGCCAACGCCCTGATGCTGGCCGACAGCGCCGACGGCGGAGCGAGCTTCGCGCAGCAGAGCGACAGTATCGCGGCCCAGCTTTCCGGCGGGTTCACGGTCGACCGCATCTATCTCGACGAGGAGCCGCTGGCGCAGGCCCGCGCCCGGCTGTTGCAGGGGATCGGCACCGGCGCCTCGCTGATCGATTTCGTCGGCCACGGCGGCCTCGACCGGCTGACGGCCGGCGGCCTGCTGACCAGCGCGGACGTGCCCGGCCTGGCCAACGGCGAGCGGCTGCCGGTGGTCACGGCCATGACCTGCACGGTAAACCGGTTCGCGGTCCCCGGCGTACCCTCTCTGGGAGAGCTGCTGGTCAAGAGCCCGGACGGCGGCGCCGCCGCGGTCTGGGGGCCGTCCGGCCTGTCTGTCCACAGCGAGGCCCGGAAGCTGGCCGAGATCTTCTACCGGCGGGCGTCTGGCGGGAGCGGCGGGGGCGGCCCGGAAGGCGGGCGGCTCGGGGACTGGATCTTGCAATCGATGAAGGACTTCGGAGCCCTGGGAGGCGACGAGGGTATGCTGGACATCTACAATCTCCTCGGGGATCCCTCCCTGGTCGTGCGGCAGGGGCCGGTACCGGCTCCTGCAGGCGGGAGTGGCAGCGAATGACTCGAAGGCGGGAAAGAGGCAGCGAATGGAATTGAAAAGGCCCGGAAGAGCGAGCGAGGAGGGAATGGCCCCCTCACGCCCGGGCGCTTCCCGGCGAGCTTACGAACCACCGCGCATCCTCTACCGGGAGCCGCTGGAGGCCATGGCCGCCGTCTGCGCCCCCACTCCCCCTGCCAAGGGGAACGTGGCCTTCTGCTCCCAGGGGCCGATCTCGTCGTGACCCTCACCCCCTAACCCCCTCTCCCACACGCACTCACACCCTCCCGGGAGAGGGGGGACCGGAACGGAACCGGATAGGAACCGGACCTTCTGTTCTGCTGTTGCTGTTGGGCGGGGGCGCCCCTCTCCCGGGCGGGTGTGAGTGCGTGTGGGAGAGGGGACGGGGGTGAGGGTTCCGGCTCAGGTCACGATCGGCAACAAACCCTTCTTCCGCACCGCCTTCTCCGTCTCTTCCATCCTCAGCACCGCTTCCGGGTAGACGTTCAGGGGGTCTCCCGTGCGGACGGCTGCCGATCCGGGGCAGAAGTTGAGGAAGCCGCCGGAGGGCCCGAAGGCGTCCACCCTCTGCTTGGCCTCGACCGTGAGGCCGCGCACCTCTTGCAGCCCGGCCGAGCCCGTCCAGATCTCGCCGATCGACTGCCGGTGGAGGTTGCCCACCGCCCGGCGCCACTGCACGCAGGGGTAGACGTTGCCGAAGGGGTCCACTGCGACGCCCGCGGAGCCGGCGCCGCAGTGCTTCTCCACCGGAGCCGGCACCGTGCCGTCGTCCCCCCCGCGGGCGACCGAGACGGCTCTCCCAACCTGCAGGTCGAACAGGCGCCGCACCCCCTCCCGCGAGGGCGCGATCGATAGCGGCTCGCGGTCGCCGTCGTCCTTCGGTGTGACTTCGGGATCGATCTGGATCGGCAGCCCGAAGGAGGCGGCCAGATCGAGCATGCCCTCGGCCTCGGCCTCGTTCCAGCGGGTCAGGGTGCTGTTGATCTTGACCCTCATGCCCAGGTCCAAGACCTCGCGGAGGTTCGCGAGCAGGCGCTCGAAGCTGCCGGGCACCCGCGTCTGCAGGTCGTGGGTGGCGGCGTTGTCACCGTGGAGGCTGACCTCGATCAAAAAGGGATCGACCTCGTCCCGGATGCGGCGGGCCATCTCGCCGCGCAAGGCATGGCCGTTGGACTTGATGCGGACGACGAAGCCCAGCTCCCGCGCGCGGGCGCCCAGCTTCAGGAAGTCCGGATGGGCCAGCGGCTCGCCGCCGGAGAGGGTCAGGTTCAGCACCTGGAGGTCGGCCAGGTCCTCGAAGAACCGGAGGTACTGCTCCGTGGTGAGCGGCTCGCCGCGCAAGCCGAGGTCGTTGTAGCAGAAGAAGCAATCCAGGTTGCAGCGGTAGGTCAGCTCGACCAGGACCGAGAACAGGATGTTGTCGCGCCAGGTCTTGCGCAGGACTTCGGTGAAGCTCATCCGGCCGCGACCTCAAGGATTCCTTCGCCCGCGAGCTCGGCAGCGAAGCGGAGCACGTCCTGCTCCAGGGTCGCGCGGTCCACCTCGAATTCGCCCGCGAGCGTATCCACCCAGGCGCCGATCGGACGGATGCCGTCGGCCAGGGCGAGGATGCGCGCCGCCACCTCGCTCATCACCAGGATCTCGGAGCTCTTCTGGCGCACGACGACGGCCTCGCCATCGACGATTCGGAAACGGACGTCCGAAGCCGGCCTGAGCACGGTGTCTTCATTCATGCTTCAGACAGGATACTCCACATCCCGCCGGTGAGCGAGAAGCGCAGGGCGTAGGCGGGCACTCCATCCATCAGGTCGAGGAGGGTGGAGAGCAGGGCGCCGTGCCGGTGGAGGTCGGCGTTGAGGAAGGGCGAGCAGGCCATCAGGCAGGCGGCGGCCTCGGCCCGGCGCAGGGGGCGGAGGCTGTCCTGGACGTCCTTCTCCAGCCGCATGACCCCGCGCAGGGGATAGACGGCGCCCGGTCCCGCTCCTCCGCCGAGGTCGCCGGTGAAGGGAAGCGCTGCGAGGCTGGCCCGTCCGGACTCTCCAGGGATCAGGGCATTGAGGTCGTCGCTCAGGACGGTGCGGCCCTGCTCCAGGCCGAGGCGGGAGACGGTGGTCTTGCCCGCTCCGGAACGCCCGGCGAAGAGCAGGGCCTCACCGCGGTCCACGAGCGCGGCGCCATGGATCACCGCCCCGCCCAGCTCGTGCAGGCGGTAGGCGACGAGCACCCGGCAGAAGTTCTCGAAGATGCCGGGAAAGCGCTCGCCTCCGTTCACGGAAGTCCACAGCGCGCCGGAAAGCCCCGGCCGCCAGTCCATCCGCCCGAACAGGTCGAGCCCGGCGAGCCGGACCGACGCGGGGCCGGCGTCCATGTCCATGGCGTACTCCCAGCCGCGCACGTCCACTTCGCGGAAGCTCTCCGGCGCGGCGCGGAACAGGAGGGAGGAGACCGCGGGCTGCGCCTGAGCCAACCGAAAGGCTCCAAAGCGGCCGAGCACTGCCTCCTCCTGAGCCGCGGAGAGGCCAGAGAAGCCGTAGGGACCTCCAGGCAGGTCGAGGACCAATTCCCTCTCCCCCCAGGTCTCGCCCGCCTGCCGCGCCGGAAAGAGGTCCGGGTAGCGGAGAAACGTCTCCCCAAAGCTCATCGAAAGACCAGGCGCAGAACGGCCCGCAGGCGTTCGGCGAGGCGCACCGGCTGCGCGATCCGGCCGAGGAGGCGGTCAAAGGGGATGGCACCGTCATGACAGGGGCAGTGGTCACCCTGGGTTACCAAGGCGATACCACGGCCCCAAGGACGGTAGCCGAGCAGGCGATGAATCCGGAGGCGGCCGTCGCCGGCCTGGAAGGCGACCACGTCTCCCGGCAGATAAACCCGGGCCGCGATGACCCGCACCCGGTCTCCGTCGGCAATGCGCGGGGCCATGCAGCTCCCACGCACGGTAACCTCCACCGCGCCCTCGCGCGCAAGCTCGCGAAGGGCGTCGAAATGCGCGGGACGCACGGGGGCAGGCGGCGGCAGCATGGAGCGGATCGAGTATGGCACAGCCAGAATGGCTCCGAACGCGATCAGGATGACTCCGAACGCGTGCAGAATGACTTTGGGCGCGTTAGGAATGATTTCGGACGCGTTCCAGATGACTCTGGACGCGTTCAGGATGACTTTGGACGCGGTAAAAGTCATTTCGATCGCGGCCAAAGTCGTTCCTAACGCGTGCAGAATGATTTGGAGCGCGTCTCAAGTCATTCTGATCGCGTGCAGAATGATTCTGATCGCGTGCAAAGTCATCTTGAACGCGTCCAAAGTCATTTCGAACGCGTGCAAAACGATTCTGCACGCGTGCAAAGTCATTCTGAACGCGATGCGAGGCGTCCTGATCGCGTTCAGAACGATTTCGGGCCCGTTGCGAGGGGCCGATGATGCGCCGGAGCCTCCCAGGATAGGGCAAAGCGCAGGGAGCGCAGCGCTTGCTCCGGGCGATAGCACGCGTAAGGGAGCCAGGCGGATGGCGGGGAATCCAGCGAGCCGCGGCGCAGGTGGCGGGCGACGAGCCGGCGGATCAGGAGGACCCTCGGACGCCGCATCTGCAGCGCGCCCAGGTCTGGAATCCGGCATCCGAGCGTCTCTGAGGCGACATGGAGGGCGGTGTAGATGATCCCCTCGCAGCGGTCCTCCCGGGCGTGGGCGGCCAGGCGGTCCCAATCGATGTCGAGGCGGCGGACGGTCTCCGCGATGTCGAACAGGTGCTTGAGCCGGAAGAAGCGCTTGCGGCAGGAGTTGATGCAGAGGGAGATCAGCAGGTCCTCGGGCGACATGACGAACGCCTCCTGACCGTGGAAATCCACCGCCCGGGAGTCCGCCCAGATGCGGTCGAAGTGGATCGGGAGCACGCCGTTCATGTCCACGTCGTGGTGGCTGAGGAGGTCGCACTCGATCCCGCTACGGTAGAGGGACCGGCGGACCTCCCGCTCGTCGTCCGAGAGCCGGCGGCCGGGCTCGGGCCGGAGCAGGAGGTCGGCGTCTTTCGAGGTCGTCACCCAGGGCTCGCGGTACACAAGAAGATCGAGGGCGAGCCCCTTGAGGAGCATCACCTGGTATCCGGCCTCGCGCAGCCGGGCAATCCCTCGGGCGAGCCGCTCCGCCTCCTGGGCCTTGATCAGCACGTTCTCGAAGAAGGCACCCTGGAGGTTCTCGGCCTTCAAGTTGGCTCCCACGATCGGCGCGACCCCATGGTCTTCGGCAATGGCCGCGAGCTTTTCCCAATCGAACGGCGCCAAAGCCTCCACCGCCAAGCGGTGCTCCTCCTGGAAGTCCTGCCGGGCTGCAGCGAAGAGGACGCGGTCCTCGGCTTTCACATCAGCTCCTGGAGGAGCCGAACGGCCTCGTCCAGGTCGGTCCCGGTCTCCAGCCGATAGCAGCGGCTCGCCTTGGCCAGCCCGGCCAGGGCGTCGAGATGGGCCTGGGAGGAAACCGGCTCGGTGAGGAGGACGTTCGGTGCCAGCTCGAGCAGGGCCTCGCCGGGACCGATCGGCCGCAGCTCGCTCCGGGGGCGGCCCGAGACTCGGGGAAAGACGAGCAGCGAGGGCGTGCTCTCCCAAACGATGCAGGTTTCATCGGCCCGGAGCTGGCGTTTGCGCCAGCCGGCGGGCGGCGGAGCCAGTTGGAGATCGGGAAAGAAAGAGGCACTCTCCTCCGTGAGATCAATCTCGTCGGGGAAGGCCAGGATGCGATGGCCATCCAGGAAGAGAGTGTCGTCGCCGAGGAAGCCGAAGCCGGCCCGCGCCAGGGCGACGCTCAGGGTGGACTTGCCCGAGCCACTGGTGCCGGCCAGGACGAGCGCCCGGCCGTCCAGGTCCGCGCCCGCGGCGTGGACGCCGAAGAGCCCGCGCCGTTTGAGCAGCTCCATCATCGGCACCGAGAGCAGCGGGTGGGAAAGAATCCACAGATCCTCTCCCGAAGCGGAGGGAGCGGAGAACCGGACCCGGCCGGCCGCGGGCTCGCAGAGGGCGCTCAGCGATCCCTGCCGGAGGTAGAGGAGGTCGCGCCCGTCGTGGTAGATCACCTCGCCGAGCGGCGGCTCGTAGACCGTCCGCGCACCCTCGGGGCGCTCCAGATCCTGGGAGACGACCTCGAAGAGGAGGTCAGGGGAACGGCTGCCGTCAGGAGGCAGCGCGGCAAAGCGGGCGTGAAAGGCACGCCGGACCTCGTCCGGGGCGGAGACCCTCAGGCTGAGGCCGTGGAACGAGTAGCTCA
Organism: uncultured Holophagales bacterium; assembly: GCA_963741305.1. Classification (GTDB taxonomy): domain Bacteria; phylum Acidobacteriota; class Thermoanaerobaculia; order Multivoradales; family UBA5704; genus DATMER01. The sequence goes on from CAVUHL010000003.1 coordinate 4,728,645, forward strand.
TGCGGGCCGGATGCGGAAGGTCTCCGTATAGATCGGCCGGGGCTCCCTCTTCTCGGCGAGGGCCTTGCCGCCCAGCTCGACCCAGCAATGGCCGGTAAAATCGTCAACCCCCTCCGGCCGGCCCATCCCAAAACAGAGCGTGACGTCGAAGCCGGCCTCGCGCAGGAAGCGGTAGAGGGTGAGGCCGCGGACCAGGCAGCCACGGCGGACGACCGGCCAACCCAGGCGCAGCAGGCCGTCAATGCGCCGGACCAGATCCTCCGCTGCCTTCAAGCCAGGCCGCGGAATCCGCGCGGGCGTGGCAGGCTCCAGCCACCGCTGAAGCCGGTCGATCCCGACGAAGCGCAACAGCAGGGGGACAGCCGCCGCGAAAAACAGGACCCGGAAGGAGCTGAGCCGGCTCATGGTATCTCCTCCATCCTCCTCATAAAAAGGCCGGCAGGCCTTTGGGGGAACCTGCCGGCAATTTCGTCTCTTGTACTGCCGTCTGCGTCAGGGCTCGTGGACCACGAGCCTCTCATCCGCCATCTCCCCCAGGAACGCGAGAACGTCCTCCTCGACGGATTCGGCAGGAGCGTCGTACTCCTGGCAGAGCGCCGCTACCATGGCCGAGACGCTGCGGCTTCCGTCGCACAGGTCCCAGACGCGGCCGCTCACCTCGTCGAGCGCGTAGTACTGACCGTTCTCCACGTCCAGCAGGACCCACTGGTCGGCCGCGCGCTGCACCAACACGCGGTCCCGACGGCGCGGGTGGCTGTCCGGTCCCAGTATTGCCCCCATCCTCGCGCCAGTCCTCAGAAGCTGAAGCGGGTGATCTGCCGCAGCAATCCGAGCCGCCGCAGTGTCGGCCTTCTATAGGCTTTCTTCATCGTGCTCTCCTTTGGAAGCCAAGCCCGGCATCCCTTGAGGGGACACCGGGCTCTTCTGCATATTGCGTGCCGCCGGCCTACTGGCCGACGCCGTCCCAGATCATCAAGTTGGCCCACGAGCCACGGGGCCCGTGCGCGGAGATCCGGACCCTGTTCCTGTCTCCGGGCACCATGGCCGACGAGATGTCGATCATCCGCTCCTCACCCTTCTGAAGGTCGGCGACCTTGAACTTCTTGCCGTTGACGACGATCAGGATGAAGGAGAGGCCCGGCCTGCCGTTGGTGATCGTGATCTTGTCCTCGGCCCGCGGCACGTCGTTCATGGACATGGCCGCCGCCGCTTCCGGGCTCTTGTTCCGGTCCTGGTCGCGGACGGCCAGGACGTGGATCGGGTCGCAGAGTGCGACGTTGCCGGCCAGGTCGGTCACCCGCGCTTCGACGCGCGAGCGCTTGGCCTGGTCGATCTTGGTCGACGTCATCACGACCGGGTCGGTCGTACCGACGGTGAACGGCGGCACCACGGTGTCGGCGTTCTCCGACTTTGTGACCAGGATCTCGGCGATGCCGGTGCCGGTATCCCGGAAGGTGACCTCGATGCGCGCCGGCGGACCCGGGTCGTTGAGCGTGATCGGGCATGTCGGCTTGGACGCGTCGAGCTGACGCACCCGCAGGGCCGCCACCTGCCAGAGCAGGCTGTCCGGGTTCTGGTTGTTCGGCTCGGAGAAGACCTGCACCGTCGTGGTGCCGACGCCGGCCGGGATGTTGATGGTGTTCTTGTCCTGGTCCCAATCGAGGCCGCTCGAGCCGTCGTTGCCGTTGAAGATGGTGGCATTGTTGGAAACCTTGATGTTGTCGGGCCGGTCGGCCTTGCCGTCGCCCATCGTGATGTAGAGCTCGGCCGTGCGGGGCGACAGGTTGGCGCCGTGATTGAAGGTGACCGGCGCGGTGACCCGCGTGTCACCTGGGGTCGGGTCGGGGCCGAAGGCGAAGTCGAGGTTGTCGTGGATCAGCACCCGGTAGACGTTGTTGTCGCCGGGGGTCGTGTAGCCGACGATCAGGGATGCCCCGTTGAGGCGCCAGAGGTTGCTGGCGGCGTTGCCGTCGCCGAACGTGAAGTTGTGGGTGCCGGTTCCCTGGGCGGAGACGATCGAGGTCACGTCGGCGAAGTAGCCGATGTTCAGGATCGGCCCCCCGCCCGTCACCGGCTGAGTCTCGGTGCCGATGATCGTGCCCGTGACCGCGTTGCCGTCGAAGGTGACCTCCTGGTCCTTGAACGGCTGGGCGACGCCGGAGCAGTCGCCGCTGCCGGCCGCCGGGGTCTCCACGCACGGCCGCTCGCGGCCTGCCCAGTAGAGCAGCGCAAAGCGCACCGTACCGCCCACGTTGACGGTCAGGTCACGCGGGCTCCCGCCCCAACCCGTAAGCCCTTCGCCATCGGTGGCAAGGGTCAGCCCCTTTTCTTGCAGATCGATGAACGGCGCCAGCGGGGTGGCGTGCACGGCGCCGGTGAAGGCCGCGAAGACCATCCCCAGCATCAGTCCAACGTGCATTTTTGTCCTCATCCGACGGAAGCTCATAGCAGTTTTCTCCTTTGGTCCAATTCCGGCCGGTCCAACAAATTGCAGGACGGTCACCGCGACCGCCTCTGAAACGCGATATTCAGACGGGGAACAGAAAGGCCCAACGGAAGGAACTTCTGCCCCCGGAACAACCGTAGTGCTTCTCATTCGGGGGCTTTTCGGCGGCCGGGCGATCTCGGGCGAGACCCCTTGGCTTTGCGGCCCCGCCTCACAGCGGGTGTGCCTTGAATCCAAGCCAAGCTTCCACGATGCAAGCGGAAGGCCAAGCTAACTTTGGATATAGAGACGGGCGGGGGCGGCAGTGGCCGCCTTTCCGGCTTCCCCTACCGCAGCTCGAGCGGCACGACCGGGGCGAGGTTCGGGTCGAGGCGCACGGCGGTCCGGAACTGCTCCCGGGCCTCTTCTACCCTTCCATCGGTGGCCAGGGCCCGTCCCAGGTTGAGGTAGACCTCCGGCCGGGGCTCCAGCGCGAGGGCCTCGCCATAGGCCCGCGCTGCCGAGCTGCCGTTGCTCAGGAGAAGGTACTGCGTGCCCCGCGCAATCGGGATGCCGATCTCCGTCGGGTCCAGGACGGAGGCCCGGCGCAGCAGCTCCAGGTTGGCCGCCACGAGCCCGCGCGGCAGCTGGTTGCGCGCAATCGCCGCCATGCTGAGCAGCTCGACCTGCCGCAGCATGCGTCCGGCGGTCAGCCGGTCGCGCAGCCGGCCGGTCTGGGCCAGGAGCGCCAGGAGCAGGAGAAGCACCGCCACCCAGGCGAGCGGCGAACGCCTTAGGGGCGGGGGCGGAGGCGGGGCGGCAGGGGCCTCGCGTCTCTTCGGCTTCATGCCGGCTCCTCCTGAAGCACCCACGCCAGGAACAGCAGCGCCGGGAAGGCCACCATCGCGACGTGGAAGGGGAAGTAGGCGAGGCTGAGGACCGTGAGGGCGGTCAGCCCGGACCAGATCAGGGCGCTTTCATCTCCGTGGCTTCGCGCGGCGCGGGCGGCACGGAAGACCACCCACAGCCCCCACGCCAGGGCCAGCAGGCCGGGGATGCCCCACTCGGCGCCGGCGTTCAGGATTTCATTGTGCGCGTTGTCGAAGACCGGCGTGAGCTGACCCGGCAGGAACTCCACGCCGCGGTCGAGCAGCTCGAGCTTGGCCGGCACGTACTCCGGCAGGTAGGCGCCGTGGCCGACGCCGGCGAGCGGATGCTCGCGCATCATCCAGAGCGCGGCGCGCCAGCCGTCCAGACGGCCGGTGAGGACCTCGTTGAGGTCACCCTCCGCGAGGCCCTGGAGCTTGCCCGCGACCCGGACCCGCAGCGGCGCCACCGCGAGCACCAGGACCGTGGCCACCACCACGGCGGCGGCAAGGCCGGCGAGCACCTTGCGCCGCGGCAGCTCGAGCAGCGCGAGCACGACCGCTCCCGCGGCCACCGCGGCCAGCGACGCGAGCGTCTGGGTGAGGGCCAGGGCGTAGAGGCAGAAGGCGAGCGGGACCGCCGCCAGCCATTTTCTCCGGAACACCATCCAGAGGGAGATGAGCGCCGGCAGCACCAGGTAGGAGCTCAGGTCCCCGGGGTTTCCGGCGTACGACGTGATCCCCAGGCGCGGGTCGTACTGGATGCCGGTGAACTGCAGCGGCTCCCAGATGCGATGGAACTGGAGGATGCCGACCAGCGCGAGGACCGCCCCCGGCCAGATCAGGCCGCGCAGCAGGCGTTCCAGGCGCTCGCGCTGGAGGCCGGCGCTCCAGCCGGCCAGGCAGGCGGCGCCAATCCAGAGGTCGAACAGCGCCTCGCGCACGTGCAGGGGGTGCGCCGTGGTCCAGATGCCCGCCGTGGCCACTAGCAGGGCTGGAAGCACGGCGCGCACGGCAGGAAGCCGCCAGGCGCTCTTCAGACCGGCAGCCCGGAGGCCCCAGGCGAGGCAGAGCACCGAAGCCAGCCCCAGCCACTCCGCCACCATCAGCTTCGGCAGCCGGAAAGACTCCTTGCCTGCCACGACCAGGAACGGCGTGACGATCACCAGCGCCCACGCGAAGACCTCCCCCAGCGTCGAAGCAAAGGAGGGGCGGCCGGATGGGGGCGCGGCGGGTTTCATGAACGCCGCGAGTATATGGGAGGGGGGACACGGACTGTCACGGACCAACACGGACGATCACGGACACCTGAGTCGCCCCTCCGGATCAGTCCGTGACCGTCCGTGACAGTCCGTGATCGTCCGTGTCCGTGCAAAGCCAACGATGAACGGTCAGCCACCCCTGCATTCCGGTGGCCTGCGCTGAGCTTTGTCCCGCCCTGGTGTAGACTTCTGCTCATGATCGACCAGGAAGTCCTTCGTCTCGCGCGCCTGCTCGAGGCGCTGGTCAAGATCGAGCGGGTGCCGGTGCGGGAGTTGGAGCGCCGGCTCGATCTCGGCGGCGGCACGCTCAACCGGATCTTCACTGGCAAGATCGAGCTCAAGGTCCGGCACATCCTGCTCGTGCTCGACGCGCTGGGGGTCAAGCCTCTGGCCTTCTTCGAGCAGGCCCTCAAGGTCCCTGAGGGCAAGGAGGAGCAGACGGAGCAGACCGGCGCCCGGCTTCTGGAGAGCGTCGAGACACTCCGCAGGCGGCCCTGGATGAAGTTCCAACCCGAGCCGGAGCCGGCGAGCCTCACCGAGGACGACGTGCGCCGGGTCATCGCCGAAGCCCTGCGCGAAGCCGGCCTCGGCTCCCGCAAGAAGGCGCCTGCCAAACCCCGCAAGAGCACCCCGAGCAAGCCGAAGAAGAGCCCTCCGGTGAAAAAGGGCGGCTGAAGAGGAAACGGCGGCCCTCTCCGGAGAGAAGGCCGCCGCTGTCCGGTTACACCTGCTCCACGGGGGCGGGAGCCTCGGGAAGCTCCGGCTCATCCTTGGGCAGTGCCCGCGGCTTGCCGAGGAACCGCATGCGGAACTCGGCGAGCTTCGGGTTGCGCGGCCCCAAGTGGCTCACGATCAAGCTTCGGAGCTGCATGGAGACATCCCGGCCGCGCACCATCAGCACCTGCAACCTTTGCGTCTGGGCCTGCAAGCCGGCCCGGTGCGCGTCCTGCTGGGCCGCGACGACGTTGAGCTCGTCGACCACCCCTTGCAACATCTCCGGCAATCCCTTCAGGTCCGGCAGGATCCCCATGTTGGCCAGGGTTGCTTGCAGCAACCGGTTCCAGTACGTGATGAAGTCTGCGAACGATCGATTCAGAAGCGCCATACAAATTCCCCTTTTTCTTCTCTCCTTGCGCCGTCATTGGCGACCAGAGTTTGACTACGTTGACTATATACGACTGTCTTTGATTTTTCGTCTAGTTCTCTGAGAATCCATTATTGGCGGGCCGCTTGGACGAAGAGGAGTGGTGCACGGGCGCCGTGCAGTGGTGCGCGGGCGCCGTGCAAGGGTGCACGGAGGTCGTGCAGTGGTGCGCGAGCGCCGTGCACCGGTGCGCGAGCGCTGTGCAGTGGTGCACGGACGCCGTGCAGTGGTGCGCAGGCGCCGTGCAGTGGTGCACGAGCGCCGTGGCATGGTGCGCGAGCTAGCGGGATCGTTGTTCGAGCAGAGCTGCGGTGGCGCGGATGCGGGCGCTCAGGGCCTCGGCTTCGATGACCGGGCGCTGACAGACCCTTTGCAGGAGAATCAGGGCGGCGAACCCCTCGCGCCTGATCTTCAGGCGGCGGAAGGTGGCGACCATACCGTCCACGAGCACCACCAACTCGTGCCGCCTTGAGTGCTTCGCCAGCACCAGGGCGAGATCCAGGGAGACGAGCGCGGCATCAAAGGACTGGTGCTCCCGGAGGAAGTCTCTTCTCGCCTCACGGAAGGCGACTTCTGCTTCCGAATCCTCTTGGAGAGCAAAGGCGATCTTTCCTTCCAGCCAACGCCGGCGGATCATTTTCAGCGGCTCAGCTAGGCGCTCGTACAGAGGCCGCTTCTCAGCCAGAAGCTCCCGTGCTTGAGCCGAGCACCCGGACTCATGGAGGCAATAGGCAAGGCCGTGAACCGCCGTCAGCTCGAGGTTTAGTTCCCGTCCAGGCTCCAGGCACTTGAGGCCACAGGCGAACAGGGTTATTGCTTGCAGCGGCTTGCCTGATTCTCGCGTGAACATGCCTTGCTTGATTGAGGCCCGCCCGGCGCCGTGGTAGTCGCCGAGTTGCTCGTAGAACGACCGTACCTGCTCAAGCATCACGATTGCTTCGTCGAAGCGCCGGCTGTCGGCGTGGAGCGAGGCTGCAAGCTCGCCGACGCGGGCCAGGAGACGGGGGTCCCCCGTCCCTCGCCGCGCCCAGGCCGCCGCCGCCGCCAGGTTGTCGCCGGCCGTATCCAGGTCGTCGGCCACGCGGTAGGCATTGCCGACCTCGGCCAGCACCCGCGCCCGCAGGTCGGCCGTGACCCTTCTGCCATAACGCCGCGGCGGCACCAGGAACACCAGCTTGCGGGCGGTCTCGGCATCGCGGATCATCCCCGCCGGATCGCTGTAGCGCAGCGAGGAGCTGCGCTGGAGGAACTGCTCCGCGAGCGGGGCGATCAGCTCCTGCAGCTCTGGCCAGGGGATGGCCTCGACCGGCCGCTCGTCCGCGAGGACGGCCGCGGCGAGCTCGGCGCCGCTCTCCCGGTCCCGCTCCAGGGCCATCCGGCCGGCAAAGACCGCCAGCTCGCCCCGACGCAGAAGTCCGCCGCTCGCCGCCTGCCGCTTTCCGGTCATCGCCGCCGTCTCCTCTAAATGGCTTTCTTAGCTGTTGCGCCGCTGCATTCTCTCACATTCCCGGAGAGCAACGAGGCTTGCCGTCAGGGTCGATGTCGCACCCATGATCCGCCTGGGCCGTGACCGGCGCGCAGCGCGGCTTGCCATCGGGGTCGATGTCGCACCCGCCATCCGCCCCGCTCCACAGCCCTTCCAGCCACTCCCAGACTTCTCCCAGAGAGGGGACTTCGGGACCGGCGGCCCGGGCGGGGCCAGCGAGGACGAGGCCGAGGGCTGCGACGGCGACCAGACGCAGGATGGGATTGCGGTTCATGAGATCTCCTCCCGAGCCGGATGGATCGGCCGCGGACCTCCATGGTCCGGTCGCCTTCCCGGCGTAGGTTCGCGGCCTAGTCTCCGCTACACGTTGCGAAAAGGCACGCCCGAAGTTGACAAATCCTCAACTCACGCCACTCGCCCTCACGGATAGGCCTGGAACACACTTCTCCCCTCCAACAAGGTCACGATCACGCTGCATGATGCAAAATAATTTCTGTTTGTTGACTTTTTGTTCAGAACCATGGCATCCTTCCAATCCATGAATGACTCAAGGACGCCCAAGAAGCCCCCGTTGCCGCTCAGCCTGGGTGGCCGGATCAAGGAACTGCGCAAGGACCGCGGCTGGAACCAGAGGGAGCTCGCCGCGCGGTCCAACGTCTCGCAGACCCGGCTGAGCAAGTACGAGAACGGGACCCACCAGGTGCCGCTCGGAGCGCTCATCCGGATCGCCCGCGCCCTGGCCCTGCCGGTCGACGCCCTGCTCCCGGACACCGGCGACATGCCCCGCGACCCCGAGGACGTGCAGCTCCTCGCCCGCCTGCGCAGCCTCGTGGCGCTCGGGTCCGAAGAAAAGGCCGTGGCCTGCAGCCTCCTCGACACGGTGCTGGCAATGCGGGAGCTGAGGCAGGCGTGGCAGAAAAGGACCTGAAGGACAACAAGGACTTCAAGGACTTCAAGGACTCCAGGGGATAAAACGGTCCTTGAGGTCGCTGGTGTCCTTGAGGTTCTTTGCGTCCTTGGGTCCCTGTAGAATAGTCGCCACCTTGCCCTGCTCCCGGAGCCTCCCGCGATGAAAACCGCCTGGCGCGCCACTCTGGCGCTCGCCGGGATCGGGCTTGCCGCGGTGTCCGTCGCGCAGCTCTTCTCCCACCGGGCCGGGCAGCGGAGCCTGGAGGAGCTGGCGCGGGAGACGGGCGTGATCGCGCAGGACCCGGGCCTGCTCGAAGCCATCTCCCGGGAGCCGGACCCCTGGCGGGCGCGGCTCCGGCTGGCGCGCACCCTGCTCGCCTCCGCCATCGCGGAGCCCCGGCCCGAGCCCGCCATCGTCCTGCGCCGCCTGGAGGCGGCGCGCGGCCTGGCTTCGAGCGTCTCCCTGGAGCGTCCGGCTTCGTGGGAGGCAGCCATGACCCGGGGCGCGTCCACCTATCTGGAGTGGTCCCTCCGGCGCGACCGCCGGATCTTCTCCCACCCCGAGGAGTGGGAGGGCCCGCTCCTCCGCTCGCTGGAGCTCGCCCCCGGCCGGCCCGAGCCCGCCCGCTTCCTCGCCGCCGCCTACCTGGAGCTGTGGCCCGCGCTCTCCCGCGGCAAGCAGGAGTCCGCCCGCAATCTCCTGGCCGGAGCCCTGAGCGACCGCGCCACCTTCGAAGCCCTGATCGAGCCCTGGATGCGGACCGCCGGCAGCTATGAGGCCGCCTTCTCCGCCATGCCCGCCGCTCCGTGGGCCTGGGAACGGTTGCAGCAGATCGCCGCCGAGGATGCGGACTGGCCCGCTTACAGCGCGGCCCGGCACCGCTGGTACGCGGCCCTGGATGCGCAGATGCAGCGCGACCTCGCCGAGGCTGAGGCACGGCTGTCAGGCGGGGACACCGAACGCGCCCAGCTCCTGTTCCTGAACATGCTCCAGGCGCCGCCGCGGCGGCGGTTCCTCCCGCGCATCGAATCGGCCCTGGCGCAGGCCCCGCCCGGGCCCGCCAGCCCCAGCCTGGCCCCGGCGTTCCGGGCCTGGCTCGACTGGTCCCTCGACCTCTGCCGCTGGCGGGGCTGCCCGATGCCGCAGCCGGTGATGAGCCGGCTCGCGGGCCTTGCCAACATGGAAGAAAAGCCCGAGCCCGCGCGAACGCTGGCGGACCCGCGGCGGAGCGAGTGGTCCTACGGGGACTGGAAGCTGCTGGAGAGGTGGGCGAGGCTGGAGCTCTCAACCGCCGAGGCAGCGGGGATGACGATCGAGATCATCGCCGTTCCCGATGCGGGAGCCGGCGTCGAGGTCCGCCTGGACGGCGAGGCCGTGTCGATCTCGGGCGTGAGGCGAGGGGACGTCCTCACTGTCCGCCACCCTTTCGAGGCCGGCGTCCACCTCCTGGAGATCGAGGCGGTTTCGGGGGGACAGCTGGTGCCGGGAGCGGTCCGGCTGCTGTCGCGTTGAGGTCCCGAGTCATCTCCCCCGTCCCACAGGCCATGCTGGCGGCACCCACGAGCGCGGCCAGGGTGATTGCGCAGGCCGGCATGGTCAGGCCGAAGTCGATCGACTCGTGGATCGCGAGCGAGACCAGGGCGCCCAGGGCGGCAAGGATGGCAGCGCGGTCTTCCGAGCGCCGCTCCACGGTCCATCCCCGGAACAGCCGGACCGCCAGGGGGACGAGCCCGAGGAGGAACGCGGCGGCACCCAGCAGCCCCACGGTGGCCAGCAGCTCCAGCCAGTCGCTGTGCGCGTGCCACCAGGTGCCCGGCAGCTCCGCGGGCTGGGTCAGCGCGAGCGAGTCGCGGAAGGCGCCGAGACCGGTGCCAAGCCAGGGGAAGCCCTGCCACAGGTCCCAGGTCGCGGCGTAGACCTCCCGCCGCGCGTTCCAGGTGACTTCGTAGACCGACGTGGCCGCGAGCCGGCCGAAGCCCGCCTGAAGGTTGACCGCGGCCACGATTCCGATGCCGGCAAGGACCGCCAGCGCTCCAACCGGGGCGAGCCCCTTCCGGCGGGAAGCTCCGGCCAGGAGGAGGCCCTGCGCCCCGGCCGCGAACACGGCCGCCGCCAGCCCGCCGCGGGAGCCGGTGAAGGCGAGGCCGAGGAACAGGATCAGCCACACCGCGGCCGGCGGCGCCACGAGCAGCAGGCGGCGCTCCGCGGGCAGGTCGAGCCGCGCTTTGCGGAATGCCCACCAGCCCCAGGCGAAGGCGATCGCCAGCGAGACCTCCAGGTACAGGGCGAGATGGTCGGGGTTGACGAACGAGCCGCGCAGCCGGGTCGGGTCGCCGGGCACGCTCACTCCCCAGATCTCCGTCGCGCGGGTGATCCAGCGCCCGGCACCGTAGAGCACCTGGAACAGGGCTGCCGCGAGGATCGCCGCGCCCAGCCAGCGGCGGCGGTCCCGGCGCCGGCTGGCCACCGCGGAAACGACCAGGACGGCTGCGACCGCGGCCCAGGTCAGCGCGGTCCGGCCCGAGGAGTCCGGGGCCAGCGACAACGGAGACGGTCCGTCCACTCCGGCAACGGCCGCCATCAGGCTGGCATGGCGGGGGGAGAGGACGGAGGCGAACATCCGCGGCCAGGAGAGGGATTGCAGGACGCCGAGCACGGCAATCATAGTCAAGGCCGCGGCCGGCGCCGCCACGGCCCGGAGGTCGCGCGCCCGGGCCGTCAGCGCCGCGAAGGCCAGCGCGGCGAATGCGGCCGTCTGGACGATCGCCGAGCCCCAGCGCGTGACGCTCGCGAACGGCAGGGGTGCCCAGAGCAGCAGAAGGGCCAGGATCACCGCGACCCCGGTCCCGAAATGACGTATGATCCCGCCGTCGTTCACACGGCCATCTTAATCCCTGCACCCCCGGAGGCGGAATGCGCACCCGATCGCTGACGAGATCGATCATGGCCCTGGCCCTGCTCGCCGCCTCCCCGGCGGCCGCCCAGTTCTCCCAGTACACCGCCCCGGGCAGCCTCCTGCAGCGCTCCACCTCGAAGCGGGAGCAGATGGATCTGGCCCTGGAGAATGCCCGCTGGCGGGTGGGCCCCTTCCGGCTGTCCCCCTGGTTCGCGCTCCGTGACGCCGCGTACGTCAGCGACGCCTTTTCCGGATCGAGCGGCGGTACGGGCCAGGGGGGGCAGATCGAGGAGGACCCCGATTTCACGATCACGCTGGGGGCCGGCCTCCAGGGCTTCGTCCCCTTCGGGCCCAAGACCTTCGTCACCTTCGACGCCCTGCCGCAGTACGTCTGGTGGCAGGAGCAGGAGGAGCGGCGGCGCCTGAACGGCTACTACGGGGCGGGCCTGTTCGCCTACTTCAACCGGCTGACCGCCGAGGCCACGGTCCGCCTTGCCGAGGAGCAGGGGGTGTTCACGCCCGAGTTCGAGCAGCGCATCCACTCGCGCCAGGACCGGATCTCGGGCGTGTTCGATCTGGAGGTCACCTCCTCCGTCTTCGTCTTCGCCTCGGCCGAGTCCTTCGACTTCGACACGCTGACGGAGGACCTCGGCGACGACCCGCGGCTGCCGCCGTTCCAGCAGCTCGACCGGCAGGAGCGGGTGCTGCGCGGCGGGCTGGAGTACCGCTCCCGCGACCGGCTGCGGCTGGCCGCCGGCGTCGAGCGCACGGAGGTCGAATTCGACGTTGCCGAGTCCGGGCGCGACCGCTCGAACTCGGGCACCGCGCCGCTCGTGCAGGCGGCTTACACGGGGCCCCGCATCCAGATCGACGGCGGGCTGGCCTTCCGCTCGCTGGAGCCCGAGCCGGGCTCGGAGTTCGTGCCGTTCGATGAGACCACGGGCCGGGTCCGGGTTTCCTGGACACCGCGCTGGCGGCTGAGCTACATCCTGTACGGCAGCCGCGGGCTCGACTACTCCCTGGACGAGAGCTACTCCCATTTCACCGTGGACCGGTTCGGCTTCGCCATCAGCTCGCAGGTCGGCCGCGCCTCCGCGGTCAACTTGTTCGCCGAGACCGGCGAGCACGGCTACGTAATATCGGGGCTCGCGGGGCTCGGGGGGCTCGGGGGACCCGGGGTGCTCCCGCGGGAGGACGATTTCAGGGCGTACGGCACTTCGGTCCAGCTCCAGCTCGAGGACAGGGTCCGGCTCAACCTGGGCGTGGCGCGCACGGAGCTCGACTCGAGCATCCCCGGGCTCGACCACTCGCTGACGGTGTTCCAGACCAGCGTCGAGATCAGCGCCTTCGGCGGCGCGTTCACGGTGCGGTAGCTTCGACGAGGGCCGCCAGCTTCGCCACCGTGGCCTCCTGGAAGAGAGCGCCCAGAGGGAGCCGCCGCCCCAGCTCCCTCTCGATCGCGTCGAGCAGGCGCAGCGCCAGCAGCGAGTCTCCGCCAAGGGCGAACAGCTCCTCATCCAGGCCCACGGGCGAGACGCCCAGCACCTCTTCCCAGAGGCGGGCCATGCGCGTCTCGGTCCCGGTGCGCAGTCGATCCGATCCGGAGGTGAGAGGACGGCTCGGGCGCCGTGCCGGCTCCGGAGCGGGCAGCGCCTTGCGGTCCACCTTGCCGTTGGCGGTGAGCGGCAGCGCCGCGACCGGCACGTAGAGGTGCGGCACCATGTAGCCCGGCAGCCGCGCCTCGAGCCAGGCGCGCAGCTCGGGCGGCTCAGCGGTACCGGAGGGGTGCCGGAGCACGACGTAGGCCACCAGGCGCTTGTGCCCGCGGGCCTTTCCCACGGCCGTCACGACCGCCTCGCGCACGGCCGGATGCATTGCCAGCACGGCCTCGATCTCCCCCGGCTCCACGCGGTAGCCCTGGATCTTGACTTGAAGGTCCTCGCGCCCGAGGAGCTCGACGTTGCCTTCCGGCAGCCAGCGGCCGAGGTCGCCCGTGCGGTACAGCCGCTCCCCGGTCCGGGGGTGGACGATGAAGCTCGCCCGCGTCTTGGCCTCGTCCTTCCAGTACCCCAGGGCTAATCCAACACCGCCCAGGTAGATCTGCCCGGGCACCCAGTCCGGGGAGGGGTCCAGGCGCGTGTCGAGCACGTGCAGGGTCTGGTTCGCCATCGGCCGGCCATACGGGATGCTCCTCCACGCCGGGTCCACCTTTTTTACCGGGAAGAGGACCGACCAGATGGACGCCTCGGTGGCGCCCCCAAGGGAGATCAGCTCTGCGCGGGAGCCGAGCGCACGCAGGCGGTCCGGGAGCGGCACCGGGATCCAGTCGCCGGAGAGCATCACCAGCCGGAGGGAGGCGGGCACCGTCAAGCCGTGGCTTTCCAGATAGTCGGCGTAGAGCTCCATCAGGGCCGGCACCGAGCTCCAGACGGTCACCCCTTCGCGCTCGATCCGCTCGTGCCAGTGAGCGGGATCGCGGCTGGCCTCGGGGTCCGGCATCACCACCCGGCCGCCGGCTCCGAGGATACCGAAGAGATCCCAGACGGAGAGGTCGAAGCTGAGCGAGGAGAGCGCGAGCACGCGGTCGGCCGCGGAGATGCGGAAGCGGCGGTTGATGTCGGCGACGGTGTTGGCGGCGCCCCGGTGGTCGATCATCACGCCCTTGGGAAGGCCGGTGGAACCGGAAGTGAAGAGGACGTAGGCTAATGTAGGGGAGGGGTTTACCCCCTCCCGGGCGGGGGCAAGCCCCGCCCCTACAACCTTCTCCACAGTCACCACCCGCACCCCTTCCGGCCAGCCCAGCCCTTCGGCAAAGCGGGGTTGGGTGAGGGCCACTTCGACGTCTCCCTGCTCCAGAAGATGCCAGCGGCGCTCCAGGGGCAGCGTTGGATCGATCGGCAGGTAGGCGGCACCGACGCGCAGGATTGCCAGCGTCGCGACCGCCTGCTCCCAGCCCTTCTCCATGACCACCGCGACCAGCCCGCCGGGTCGCAGGCCCATGGCCAAGAGATCGGCCTCCCGCGAAAGCTCGCCGTAGGTGAGCCTGCGGTCCGCGGACACCACCGCGACCTCGTCTGAAGTCGACGCGATCGGCTCGTGGAGGAGCCAGCCGGGCTCGGGCACGGACGTGGAGTTGATCTTCCGCCGGCGGGCGAGCTGCACGGGCGGCACGGAAGCGCGGCCCTCCCTCCTCCAAGCCTCGTCTCCTGTAGCGAGCAGGTCCAGCAGGCTCTGGTAGGCATCGAACATGGCAGCGACGAACCCGGGCGGAAAGGCGTCGTCCACCGAGTTCCAGGTATAGCGGACGCTCCCTGCCACCTCGGTCACCAGCACCTCCAAAGCGACCTGGGGGGTCTGGACGGTGCTGTAGACAAGCTCCGGACCTTCCAGGAGCGCGTCCGACTCCCGGGCGAGGGGGAGAATGCTGGAGAAGACCACCGGCATCGCCGCCCTCGTGGAGCCCCTCTGGAGCCGGTTCGCTTCCCTCAGAACCTCGACTCCGCTCACGAGACCGTGCCGGAGGTCTCCCCAGAGCCGCTCCTGGAGCCGCACCGCCCTGCTCTCGAAGGTCGCTTCCCGGCCGTCCACCTCCAGCAGCACGGTTGAGGCGAAGTTCCCCACCAAGTGGTCCACCTGCGGGTGGAGCGGCAGGCGGCGCGAGTAGAGGACGTTGATCGAGAACCGGTCGCCGCCGCTCCACGCCGCCAGCACCTCGGAGAAGGCGGCGCAGAGGAGGACGGAGGGCGTGATCCCGGCCCTCGCCGCCCGCCCGTCCAGCTGTGTCCGAGCCTGCGTCCCGATCTCGCCTTGCCGCCTCACGAAGGCTGGGTGGCCCGGCTTCGGTGCCAGCGGCAGGTCCGGCGACGGCGGCAGGCCGGCCAGGCGCTCCCGCCAGTACTCCCAGGCCTTGCGCCCGGCGTCCCCGGCGCGCAAGGCATCCACGGCCAGTGCGTAGTCGCGGACCGAGACTTCCAGTGGTGCCAGGACCGCCCCCGGGTCGCGGTAGAAGATCATCAGCTCCTGGAGCAGCACCTCGCTGCTCTGCACGTCCCCGATCAGTAGGTCGCGCGCTATGTGCAGACGCCGGCCATTTGTCACCCGCAGCTCGAACAGCGGCCAGCGTCCGGGCTCGAACAGGCGCCTCGACATCTGCTCCCGCAGGGCTCCCGCATCTCCCTCCTCGACCCTCAGCTCGTAAGGGGGCACCTCGCGGAGGATCTGCCAGCGCCCGCCCGGCAGGACCACGGCCCGCAGCATGTCGTGCCGCTCCACGAGCCGCCTCCAGGCCGCCTCCAGCCGCGGGACGTCCAGCTCCGGCCAGTCGGCCTCCAGGTAGCTCGTCGGACCGACGCCGCCCAACTCGAACAGCTCTGTGCGCCCCACCACGTAGGCCTGCTGGATGTCGGAGAGCGTGAATGGCTCGTGGCGGTTCCCGGGATCGGGGACGAGCGCCGACTGCCATTGAACCTGCGGCTTCTGCTGCGCATCCACCAGCGCGGCCAGGCCGGCGATCGTGGGGTGGTGCAGCAGGTCGCGCGGCGTGACCTCGATCCCGGCCGCCGCCGCCCGGTGGCTGATCTGAATGCTCTGGATGGAGTGGCCGCCCAGCTCGAAGAAGTTGTCCTCGGCGCTCACGGTTTCCCGGCCAAGCACCGAGGCCCAGATTTCCGTCAGCCGCCTCTCGGTCGGAGTCCTCGGCGCCACCACCGGACGTACGGAGGGAATCTCCGCGAACGTCCCATGCAGGGCAGCACGGTCCACCTTGCCGCTCGGCAGGCGCGGCAGGCGGTCGAGAACGACGAAGGCTGCCGGCACCATGAGCTCCGGCAGCGTCTCGGCCAGAGCGGCCCGAGCACCCTCGGCATCGCCAACCACAAAGGCGACGAGGCGGTCCCCGTCCAGGGCGACGGCGGCCTCCCGCACCCCCGGGAGAAGCTCCAGCCGCGCCTCGATCTCACCCAGCTCGATCCGCACCCCGCGGAGCTTGACCTGGTGATCGATCCGCCCCAGGAACTCGACCCCGTCGCGGGTCCAGCGCCCGAGGTCGCCTGTACGGTAGAGGCGCGATCCTGGCTCGGCGCCGAAGGGGTCGGGGACGAAGCGCTCCGCCGTCAGCTCCGGCCGGCCCAGGTAGCCGCGGGTGACTCCGGAGCCGCCGATGTGGATCTCACCCGCCTCTCCCGGGGGTACCGGTTGCATCTCAGGGTCGAGCAGGTGGAGCTGGGCGCCCTCGATCGGGAAGCCCAGCACCACGGGGCCGCCGGGAGCCAGGCGAGCCACCGCGGCATTGGCCGTGGCCTCCGTGGGGCCGTAGAGGTTCCAGACCTCGGCCCCGGGCAGCGCCGCGGCCGTGCGCGTGAACAGCTCGGGGGGCAAACGCTCGCCGCCCAGGAAGACCCGGGCCACGCCAGGAAGGGAATCGATCCCCTCCAGCAGCGCCCGCCAGAGAGAGGGGGTGACGTTGACGCCAACCCGGTCGCGGCACGCCAGCTCCCCGAGCAGATTGGCAGGTTCAGAGCTCCAGACCGTCTCGCCGCGCAGGAGCGGCGCGAGGGCCTGCTTCAGGCTGGCGTCGAAGGTCAGCGGGGTGACCCAGGGGCAGCTCCGCACCCGGTCTCCGAAGAGCACGCGATTGACATAGGAGAGGTACCGGGCGAGCTGGCGGTGCTCGACGGCCACACCCTTTGGCACCCCGGTCGAGCCCGAGGTGTAGAGGACGTAGGCCAGGTTCTCCGGCCGGACGCCGCTCTCGACAGGCCCGGGATCCGGACCCGGTTCCAGGAGGAAGGAATCGGCGACGAGCAACAGCGCACCCGAGTCGGACAGGAAGAAGCCACGCCGAGCCGCGGGGACGCCCGGATCCACCGGCACATAGGCTCCTCCGGCCATCCAGATGCCCAGGATGCCCACCAGCGCGGAGGGACCGGGCTCGGCGCTGAGGCCGACCCGGACGTCGGGGCCGACCCCGAGCCCCCGCAGCCGGTGAGCCAGGCACCGCGCCCGGAGGGAGAGATCGGCATAGGAAAGAAAGTGGTCACCGAAGCGGACCGCCTCGGCATTGGGGGTGCGCCGCGCCTGGGCTTCGATCAGCTCGTGGACGCAGAGATCCGGAGCCCGGTCCGCCTCAACCAGATCGTCGATCCGGGCGTCCGGCCGGTCGCACGCGGCGCGCAGGAGGTCCACCCAGCGGCGCAGCAGGCGCTCGGCCGTGGCCTCTTCGAAGAGGTCGGCGTTGCAGGTGAGATGGAGGTCGAGCCCTCCGGGCCGGTGCACCGCGGTGAGGCTCAAGTCGTAGCGCGCCACCACCTCGGCCGGCGGCAGCAGCTCGACCGTGATCGACGGCAGGTCCAGGTCCCAGGCCGGGCTCTCCTGCTCGGCGAGCACGACCTGAAGCAGCGGCGCCCGGCCGGGGCCGCGCTCCGGCCGGAGGTCCCGCACCAGCTCGTCGAACGGCATCTCCTGGTGTGCCCAGGCCGCGAGCGTGGTCTCCCGCACCCGAGCCAGCAGCTGCCGGAACGTCGGCCGGTCCCCCAGCCTCGCCCGCAGGGCCAGCATGTTGACGAAGAACCCGATCATCCCCTCGGTCTCGCCCCGGCTCCGGCCCGCGGCCGGCGTGCCGATCAGGAAGTCGTCCTGGCGCGAGAACGACCCGATCAGGATCTGGAAGGCAGCGAGCAAAGTCATGTAGAGGGTGCACCCCTCCGGCCTCCCCAGCGCCTCCAGGGAGCGGGTCAGATCCTCATCGAGCGAGACCGACCGCACGGCACCCCGGTATCCCTGCGCGGGAGAGCGGGGCCGGTCCGTGGGCAGCTCCAGCACGGTCGGCACCCCCTCCAGGAGGCGCCGCCAAGCCGAGCGGAGCGACTCCAGCGCCTCGCCCTCGAGCCAGCGCCGCTGCCAAACCGCCCAATCCGCATACTGGAGGGGAAGGTCGGGCAACGGCGAGGGCTCCCTGCGCGTGAAGGCCCGGTAGAGCACCCCCAGCTCCCGCACCAGCACCTCCAGAGACCAGCCATCCGCCGCGATGTGGTGCAGCGTTACCAGCAGCTCGTGCTCGTCCGGTGCGGTACTCAGCAGGAGAATTCGGAGCGGCGGCTCCCTCTGCAGGTCGAAGGGGCGCAGCCCCTGCTCCTGCGCCAGCCGGCGTGCCTCGTCTCCGCCCAATCCGGTGAGATCCACCAGCGGCAAACGCCAGGATGTGGCAGGCGCGATCCGCTGCACCGGCCGGCCAGCCATCTCCGGAAACGTGGTGCGCAGCACCTCGTGGCGGCGGACCACCTCCTCCAGGCTCCGCTCCAGGGCCGGAATGTCCAATGGGCCGCGGAAGCGCGCCGCGAGCGGCATGTTGAACACCGTGCTCCCCGGGTCCATGCGCTCAAACAGCCAAAGCCGCTCCTGGGCGAAGGAGAGTGGTATTCCCCTACCAGCGTCCCTACCAGCGTCTCCCAGCCGCTCCTCGTGGGAGAGCGGCACCACCGGGGGAGCCGGCCGCTCCTCCCCCCGGCGCAGCGCCTTGATCCGTAGCGCAAGGGACCGCACGGTCGGCGCCTGGAAGAGGTCGGCCAGCGGCAGCTCGACCTCGAACACCTCGCGCACCCGGGAGACCAGCCGCGCCGCCAGGAGCGAGTGGCCGCCGAGGTCGAAGAACCCGTCCTCGGCGCCCACGCGGCCACCCCCCAGCACCTCTTCCCAGAGGCGGGCGAGCAGCTCCTCAACCGGTCCGCGAGGTTGCGCGCGCCCCGGAACCGGCTCCGTGACCATGGGCGCGGGGAGCGCCGCGCGGTCCACCTTGCCGTTGGCGGTCAGAGGGAACGCGGGTAGGATCACGAAGGTCGAGGGGATCAGCGGCGCCGGCAACGTCGGCTCCAGGAAGAGGCGCAGCTCGCTCGGCGCCGGACCGGGCTCCCCCTCCCCCGGCACCAGGTAAGCCACCAGCCGGCGGTCGCCGGGACGCGTTTCCCGGGCGACGACCACGGCGTCAGCCACGGACGGATGCCGCGTCAGCGCCGCCTCCACCTCTCCTGGCTCGATGCGGAAGCCACGGATCTTGACTTGGCGGTCCATCCGCCCGAGGAACTCGATCCGGCCGTCGGCCAGGCGCCGCACCCGGTCTCCCGTGCGGTAGAGCCGGGCCCCCGGCTCCCTGGAGAACGGATCGGGCACGAAGCTCTCCGCGGTCAGGTCGGGCCTCCCGAGGTACCCGCGAGCCAATCCCTCCCCACCCGCCAGCAGCTCGCCGGCCACACCGATCGGAACGGGACCTTCTCCTGCGCCGAGCACGTGAACCCGTGTGTTGGCGATCGGCCGGCCGATCGGCACGGTCGACTCCCCCGTCTCCCGGGTATTCCGCAGCGGCTCGCAGCAGGTGAAGGTCGTGCCCTCGGTCGGCCCGTAACCGTTGACCAGAGCGATCCCCTCCTCCAGCGCGCGGCGGACGTGCGGCGGCGAGAGCACGTCCCCGCCCGCGAGCAGATGCCGCAGCCGGCGGAGCGCCGCGGGCTGCGTGTCCAGCATCTGATGGAAGAGGCCGGCCGTGAGCCAGAGCGACGTAACCCCCTGCTCCTCCACTGTCCGCGCAATTTCTTCCAGGGAAGGGACCCGCGACGGGAACACCACGAGCCGGCCGCCATTGAGGAGCGGCCCCCACAGCTCCAGCGTCGAGGCGTCGAAGGAGAGCGGCGCGAGCAGGAGCCAGGCCTCATCCGGCCCCTGCTCCGTAAAGTCGTTGCCGCGCACCAGCCGGACCACGTTGCGCTGGGTGACCGCCACCCCCTTGGGCCGGCCCGTCGAGCCGGAGGTATAGAGGATGTAGGCCAGCCCGTCGGGATCCGGGTCTTCCGCGAGCCGCTCATCCCTCTCATCCCTCTCATCATTGCGGCCGGCGATCGCCGCGGCGTCCCTCCCGAGGTCAACGGTACGGATATCGCGCGGGATGGGCGGAACCGGCGTCCCCGGCGCGGTCACCAGGACCCGGGCACCGGAGTCGGCCATGATCCAGCCGAGCCTCTCCGCGGGAAACGAAGGGCTGAGGGGAACGTAAGCGCCGCCGGCCTTGAGGATGGCGAGGACCGTCTCCACCGCCTCGATCGACCGCTCCAAGCACAGGGCGACCGGCACCTCGGGCCCCACCCCGAGCTCCCGCAGGTGCCAGGCGAGCCGGTTTGCATTGCGGTCGAGCTCGGCGTAGCTGAGGCTCCGCCGCCCATCCTCGATCGCCACCGCGTCCGGCCGGAGGTCGGCCTGCTCCTCGAAGAGCCGGTGGATGGGGACCCGCGGCATGGCTGCAGCGCGGTCGTTCCATTCCACGACGAGCTGGTGCCGCTCCCCCGCGCTCAGCAGGGAGAGGTCCACCGCCGGAGCATCCGGATCGTCCAGCGCGGCGGCGAGAAGGTTCCGAAAGTGCGCGGCCAGCCGGGCGGCGGTCGTCTGGGAAAAGATCCCCTGCTCGATCCAGCCCTCGTCCTGTATCAGATCGAAAGTCAGGTCGAACCTGGCCGTACCGGCATCCACACGGCGCGGTATGGCCTCCAATCCAGGGAGATCCAGCGCCGGCATCGGCACGTTCTGGAAGGCGAGCACCGCCTGGAAGAGCGGGTTGCGCCCCGCGGCGCGCTCGGGCCGCAGCTCCTCGACGATGCGCTCGAACGGGAGGTCCTGGTGCTCATGCACCCCCAGGACCTGCTCTTGAGACCGGCCAAGCAGCTCGCGGAAAGACGGCCGGCCCATCAGATTGGCTCGGATCGGCAGCGTGTTCACAAAGAAGCCGATCAGCCCTTGCACCTCGGCCCGCCGCCGGTTGGCAAACGGCGTCCCGATCACCAGGTCCTCCTGGCCGGTCCACCGGTGGAGCAGCACCTGAAAGCCGGCAAGGAGCGCCACGAACACCGTCGTGCCCTCGGCGCGGGCCAGCGCCTCCAACCCGGCCGTGGCAGGGAGGGCTATCGGCGTCGTGGGCTGCCGCAAGCCGCCGGCCTGCCGCTCCGCAATCAATTCCAAGGCCGGGGGCGCCCCCGCGAGCCGCCCCTGCCACCAGGCGAGCGGGCGTTCAAGCGCCTCTCCCTGGAGCCACGCCCGCTGCCAGACCGCGAAGTCCGCGTACTGGACCGGCAGCGGCGGCAGGTCCCC
Source organism: uncultured Holophagales bacterium (assembly GCA_963741305.1). GTDB lineage: Bacteria > Acidobacteriota > Thermoanaerobaculia > Multivoradales > UBA5704 > DATMER01. The sequence continues at coordinate 4,749,759 of CAVUHL010000003.1, forward strand.
TGGGCATCGATAAAGGGCGGAGACCTCGCGGATCAGCACCCCCATGGACCAGGCGTCGCTCACCAGGTGGTGCATCGTCAGCAGGAGGAGGTGCCGCTCGGGGCCGAGCCGGACGAGCACGGCGCGCAGCAGGGGCCCGCGCTCCAGGTCGAACGGGCGGGACGCCTCCGCCCGCGCCAGCCTCTCTACCTCGGTGTCCTCAGGGGTTGGCAAGCCCGAGAGGTCGACCACCGACATGGGGGGCTCCGCCGGCTCCGGATGGATGACCTGAACCGGCTCGCCGTCAAGGAAGCCGAACGTGGTCCGCAGCGTCTCGTGACGCTGAACCACCCGCCGGAACGCACCGCCGAGCGCCCCGGCATCCAGCCGGCCGCGCAGCTCCACGGCCGCGGCCATGTTGTAGGCGGCATCGTCCGGCCGGAGCTGGGCGAGGAACCAGAGGCGCTGCTGGGCGAAAGAGAGCGGCGAGCCTGATGGGGGGCGCCTCGCCGGCACGATCCCCTCGCGGCCGGGAAGAACCTCCCGCTTCTTCTCCCGCAGGCGGTCCAGGATGGACCCGAAGCTCCTCGCACGAGGCTCACCCGCAGCTTTGGCGGGCTCACTCATGGCAGAGGACGCGTTTCCCCGTGCGCGGCAAGAAGACACTCCAACGTAAGTCAAACCAGGACGAAACTACCGCCCGGCATCACTGATCGTTACGGCTCCCGGAAACTTTAGCGAACGGGGGCAGGAGAGGCAAGGCGTCGAAACTTGCCGATCGATCGCCAGCTTGGCATTTTTGCGCAGACTGTGAGCAGGGAGCCTACGGATCGACCGTAAGCTTGACGCTCTTGGCCAGGCCGTTGGCCGTGGCCTCGATCGTCGCGAAGCTCTGGACCGTTACATCCGAGGCCGTGACGGCAAAGGTCCCCTGGCTCTGACCGGCCACAAGGATCAGGCTCGCCACATCCGGCCGGGCCACCGCGGTGCTCGAGGTGGAGAGGGCCACTGCGATGCCGCCCGGTGCGGCCGGGCACTCCAGGCCGACCGTTCCCTGGACCGGGGCCGGCCCGGTCACCGGGTTCGGCGACAGCGTCAGGGAGGCCACTCCGATCGGCCGCACCGTCAGCCCCTGGCTGCGGGAATCACCACCGAAGCTCGCGGTCACCGTTCCGGACTGATTGGCCGTCACCGCCGGAGCCGTGATGAGGAAGGTCGCGCTGGTCGATCCCGACGGCACCGTGACGCTCGCCGGCACCGCGGCCACCGGATTCGTGCTCGTCAGCGTCACCACGATTCCCCCGACCGGCGCCTTGGCTGTCAGGGTGACCTTGCCCGTCGAGCTCTTGCAGCCGCCCGCGAACGATCCCGGGGTGAGGGTCAGGGCCGACACCGCCGGCTCGAGCACCGTCAGCTCCGCGGTCTGCGTCAACCCGCGCCGGGAGGCGGAGACCGTGACCGCCTTCGCCGACGAGACGGGGCTCGTGGTCACCGTGAAGGTGGCGGAGGACGCTCCCTGGGCCATCGTGACGCTGGCCGGGACTGCCACCACTGCCGGATCGGAGCTGGAGAGGCTCACCGGGGTACCGCCCGCACTGCCTGCGGACACCGCGCGGTCGAGGACCACCGTGCCCGTCGAGGTCTTCGAGCCGGTGACGGTCGTGGGAGCGAGCGAAAGCCCGGCCAGTTCGGGCGTGCCCACGAGGTCGTCGTCCCGGATCGTGACCGTGCTGCCAGCATACGGTCCGGCATGAATGGAGGGTGACGCCACTACAGCCAGGGTGACCGTCTCCGGGTCCTCGGTGACGAAGTCGTCGATCGGCGCGGCCTTGACGAACACCCGGTCCCAGCTGGCGGCGATCGTCACGGTCAGCGGAAGGCTGTAGTCGATCCCATGCCCGGCCGTGCCTCCCACGAGGAGGTCCACTGTGAGAGGTTCGGCGGTGCTCCCGGTGCGCCAGATGATGAATTCGCCCGAGTCCGCCGGCTCCGCGGCGTCCAGGTCGGACAGGGTCACGGAGACCGTCGGCCGCGCCGGCTCCACGTCCGCCAGAACCACGCTGGCCGTGGAGCCCCCTTCAAGGGTGAGGATGACCGTCTCTGCCGTCTCGAGGACACCGTCGTCGATCGGAGTCACGGCCACCTCGGCCGACGCCTGCCCCGCGGGGATCGTCACCGTCCCGGGCAGCGCGACGAAATCATCCCCGGACGTGGCGGTGCCTGACACGGTGTAGGTCACCGTCAGGTCCCCGCCAGCACTCTGGCGGGTGATGGTGAAGCGGCCTGAGTCTCCGGACTCGGAGGCGTTGCGGTCCGTGGCCTGGATGAGGACCGAAGGGTCGATTCCGGACGCCGGAGGGACCGCAGGCGGGACGGCCGGGTCCAGGAGCGCCGCGTCCAGGAAATTGTAGACGGGTTGGACGTTCGAGGCATTGTCCCAAACCGAGCCGCCGTGGCCCGCGCCCTGGACCGGACGGAGGGTGGCGGAGGCTCCGGCGGCGTTCAGGGCGTCCACCAGGAGCTGGCTCTGGTTGAACGGGATGAGCTTGTCGATAGTGCCGTGCATGGCGAGCAGCGGCGGATCGTCCGCGCTGGCGTAGGTGACCGGGTTGGCCGTGGCGACGCGCTCCGGGTTCGACTGGATCGGCCCGCCGACCAGCTTGCTCTCGTCCGAGGCCGCGCCGTCATGGTTCACGGTCGCGGGATAGAACCGCATCTGGAGGAAGTCGGTGGCGCCGTACCAGTCCACGGCGGCCTGCACCCGGCTCGACTGATCGAGGTTGCCGCCGGTGGTCCCTTCCAGGTCCACGGAGACGCTGCCGATCGTGATCGATGACACGCCGCCGGAGGTGGCGAGCATCGCGGCCAGGTGGCCGCCGGCCGAGTCACCCCAAGCGGCGAAGCGGTCCGGATCGAGGCCGTATTCGGCGGCGTGGGCGCGCAGCCAGCGCACGGCACCGCGCACGTCCTGGATCTGGGCCGGCCAGAGGGCGGAGGAGATCAGCCGGTAGTCGACGCTCGCCACGGCATAGCCCCGCGAGCAGAGGGCCGAGGCGCGGGCAGGGACAGGCAGCCGGCTGCCGCTCTTCCATCCGCCGCCATGGATCCAGACCACCACGGGAACAGGTGCGGTTATGCCCTGGGGCACCAGAAGCTCCAGCTTGAGCTCCGGGGCCGTCGAGTAGATGAGGCCCGTGTAGGTTTGACAGCTCTGCGCGGAGGAAACGGACGGGCTGAACAGAAGGCACAGGCTGACGGCAAACGCGTATGACCAGCGGGGCACTCTCATATCGATCACAACCTCCCGGCAGAAACTCCAGATGCGCCGGGAGGTTGCAGGATGGGTGCCAGTGATTTACCGCCGCAGCCACTTCCGGCGCAGCGTCATGGCGAGGTCGCGGAACATCTGCGCCTGAACGGCGTCGCGCTGTACCGCCTCCTGGAGGACCAGCCAGGAGCGCAGGATGTCGTTGTGCAGCTTGCGGCTCTCCAGGAAGGGATAGAGGCCGCGCAGGATGCCGCCGGCCTCCGCCACTTTGCCGCGGAGGCTGAGCACCTGGGATAGCTCGACCCCGGCAAGGGCAAGATCGAGGTCGAAGTCGTGCCGCTCGTACAAGGCTACGAGATCGCGGAACTTGCGCTCCGACTCCTCGAGGTTCCCCTCATTGCAGGTGAGGTGGCCTTCCTGCCGCAGCAACCGCCCCTGGGTGACGGGGTCGGGGTAGAGGGCGTACAACGGGCGGCAGGCCTCCAGCAGCTTGCGCGCCTCGGCCGTCTGCCCCAGCTCGCTCATCCAGGAGACCTTCAAGTGGCTGGCGCCGAGCTCCAGGTGCGGGTCCGCACCCGGCTCCAACTTGGCCTCGGCACGCTCGGCCAGCTCCAGCCCACGCTCCGGGTCCACCCAGCCCACAGAAGACGACCAGGCGATCAGGTAGGTGGCCTCCAAGTGCCGGTCCCCCATCTGATGAGCGCAGGAGACCGCCTCCCGGAAGAGCGTAGAGGCGTCCTCGAAGTACCCTAGGTCCGACTTGAGCGTGGCGCGGATCCCCAGCAGGTAGGCGCAATCCAGGAGGTCGCCCGTGCCCAGGTCCAGCAGTTCCTCGGCCCGGGCGAGATCCTCCTCGGCCCCCCGCAAGTCGCCGTAGAGGCGCTTGGCGTTGCCGAGCTCGGTGGCCGCGATCCCCTGGAAGTCACGCACCCGGGTGTCGCCGTAAACCTCGGGGCTCAGCTTCTGGGCGATCATCCAGGCCAGATGATAGAGGCCGACCGCGGCGCCGCGGTCCTGGCGGAGGATCTTCCGTCCTTCGTTCAGCAGCAGATTGTAGAGGCCCCAGACGTGGAGCCGCGGGTCGTTCTTCACCCAGAGCAGACGCTGCGTGGCGTCGAGCGGCTCCAGCAGATGCCACAGCTCCTCGCCCCGGCGGCGCTCCGCCCGCATTGCAGTCTCCGCGTCGTGGAAGACGCCCTCCAGCCGCTCGAACGCCCGCGTGTAGTCGAGCTTGCGGGGAAAGAACATTTCCCGGGCGTTCTCGCGGCAGGGCTCGCATCCCGCTAGCAGGTGCGCCATCACCTTCCGCTTCTCGACCGGACCAGACCGGTTGACGCGGAATCGTTCCAGCTCGTTGCGGGTCAGGTGAAAGGCTCCTAGCGGCATTGTCGGCTCCTTGGCCGACTAGTCTACAACGAGAAGCCCTCTAGCCGAAGGGATCCCAACTGCCGCCCGAGTCGGTACCCGGCTGGGGCTCCGGATCCTCTGCACCGCCCTCGTCCGCCTGCCAGATGGCGGTGATCGGGGCCAGCGGGGCGCTCACGCGCTCCCAGATGGCTTCCAGGAAGCGGGCGACCGGGGAGACCGTCTCCCGCTCCGTCTGAGCGGCGAGAGGCAGACCGAGGAAAACGAACAGACAGAGGACGGACAGGACGCGGCGGACCTTCAGCATTGACTCCCCTCCGGATTCGAGCACCCCGGACGGCCGTCTCATGGCTGGGCCAGGGTGGAAATTTGGTGTCTAGGAGGGAAGTGGCGCGAAGCGTCCAATCCGGGACGCAGTTTGGAGATTTTCGATGCGGAAACTAGAGATTAGTTTATCGACAAAAGCCTAAATCCTTATGGCGGCGAGCGCCGCCTTTGCTGAATAGTGGCCGCACATCCCGTGCACGCCGCCCGAGGGCGGGGTGCTCGCCGAGCAGAGGAAGACCCGCGGGTCGGGCGTGGCGTAGGGGTCGAGCCGGGCCACCGGCCGGGCGAAGAGCTGGGTCAGCGTGGCGGCTCCGCCGTTGATGTCCCCGCCCACCAGGTTCGGGTTGTGCGCCTCCAGCCAGGCCGTATCCAGGGTGTGGCGGGCCAGCACGAGGTCGCGGAAGCCGGGCGCGAAGCGCTCGACCTGATCCTCGATCCTTTCCGTCATGTCAAAAGTCGAGCCGTTGGGGACGTGGCAGTAGGCCCACGCCGTGTGGGAGCCAGCCGGCGCCCGGGTGGAATCGAACCGGCTCGGCTGCCCCAGGAGCACCAGGGGCCGCTCCGACTCGCGGCCGTCCCAGGAAGCCCGCTCCGAGGCCGCGACCTCCTCCAGCGTGCCGCCGAGGTGGATCGTCCCCGCCCGGTGGCAGGCCTCGGCCCGCCAGGGGATCGGCTCGCGCAGCGCCCAGTCGACCTTGAAGATGCCCGGACCGTAGCGGAACCGGCCGAGCTGGCGGCGGTAGCGCTCCGGCCAGCGCGTGCCTTCCAGGCGCAGGAGCTGGGCCGGCGTCAGGTCGAGCAGGACCATCTCGGAGCGGGGCAGCTCGTCCAGCGACTTGACCATCCAGCCGGTGACGATCTCGCCGCCGAGCTCGCGCAGGTATCCGGCCAGCGCATCCGAGACCCGCTGCGCTCCCCCGGCCGGCTGCGGCCAGCCCACCGAGTGGCCAGTCGCGCCGAGGACCAAGCCGAAGGCGGCCGTGGGCACCATGTCAAGCGGCAGGAAGGAGTGGCCGGCGATGCCGGCGAAGAGCGCGCGGGCACGGAAATCGTGGAAGCGCCCACGCGCCAGCGCCTCCGCGGACCGCAGCCCCGTCAACCCGAAGCGGGCCATCAGGAAAGGATCGTGGAACGGCCGCAACGGGCCGAGGAAGGCACCGGCGAGGCGCTCCCAGTTTGAGGCCAGGGGCAGGAAGAGCTTGAGCCAGGCACGGCCATCCTCCGCGTTGCCGAAGCTCTCGGCGGTCTCGTCCGGCACCTGCGACAGCACCGCGGCACTGCCGTCGTCGAGCGGATGGGCCATCGCCAGCGGCGGCTGGATCCATTGCAGGCCGTGCTTCTCCAGGGGAAGCTTGGAAAGGTAAGGAGAGCCGACGGTCAGGGGATAGATGGCCGAGCAGGCATCATGAACGAACCCCGGCAGCGTGAGAGCCGCGGATCGGACCGCGCCGCCCACCGTCTCGCCCCCCTCGATCAGCAGCACCGAGCGCCCGGCCTGCGCCAGCGTGATCGCCGCGCTCAGTCCGTTCGGCCCCGCCCCTACGACGACCGCGTCCAATCCTTCTCCCCGCTCTTCATGCCGGCCGCAAGTTGCAACATCGGTTCCACGGCTGGCGGGCTTTCACCGCGCTTCCCGTAAATGGTGCACGAGGAGAGATTCATGTTCAAGAGAGGCGAAGTTTATGACAACCCGGTGACAGGCGAGCGCGTCGTCATCCGCCTGGGGACCCAGGAGACCGGCGGCGAGCGCCTGATTGCCGACGTCTATGTCCGGCCCGGCGGAGCCGTGGCCGGTGAGCATATCCATCCATACATCGACGAAACGTTCACGATCATCAAGGGCCGCGTCGGCATCGCCATCCACGGGCGGAAGACGGTCGCGGAGCCGGGCCAGACACTGTACGTACCCCGCGGCGTGGCCCACGACTGGTGGAACGCGGGCGACGAAGAGGCGCACATCCTCGTCGAGGTCACGCCCGCGGCACGGTTCGAAACCATGCTCCGCAACTTGTTCGGCCTGGCCCAGGACGGCAAGACCGACAAGAAAGGCGTGCCCAACCTGCTGCAGCTCGCCCTCATCGCGCGCGAGTTCGACGACGTGGTCCGGTTCACCCGGCCGCCGCGGCTCGTGCAGAAAGCGCTGTTCGCGATCCTGGCGCCGATCGCGCGCCTCAAGGGGTACCGCGGCAGCTATACCTATTACGAGACGAGGGACCCGCTCCACGTGCTGTCGGAGGACTCCCCGGGATTGATGCCGCTGGCGTCGTAAAGGAAGTGACTGCGGTATCCTCTCCACATTCGTTCCGGGCGCTTTCGTTGGGGGAGATTTCCGATGCGCTTCAACCACACGACGTTCTTCAACGGCTACCGCGAGCTGTATGGCAAGCTCAACCAGACGCAGGTGTCGGGCCTCGACAACCTGCTGGGCTACATCGAGCTCGATGCGGACGTGAGCGACATCCGCTGGGCCGCCTACATGCTGGCGACCATCAAGCACGAGTGCGCCGACACGTTCCAGCCGATCACGGAGCGCGGCGCCAAGTCCTACTTCGACAAGTACGAGCTGGGGACCAGCCTAGGCAAGACCCTCGGCAACACGGTCAAGGGGGACGGCTACCTCTACCGCGGCCGCGGCTACGTACAGATCACCGGGCGCGCCAACTACCAGAGGATGACCGAGAAACTGGCCCTCATCGGCGACGAGGACCTGATCCTCCATCCCGACGCCGCGCTGCACCCGGATATCGCCTACCGGATCATGTCGTTTGGCATGCGCACCGGGTCCTTCACGGGCAAGAAGCTGTCCGACTACATCAACGCCACCAAGTGCGACTACACCAACGCACGGCGCATCATCAACGGCACGGACAAGGCGGCCACGATCAAGGGTTACGCCGTCAACTTCGAGACCGCCCTCAACAACGCCCAGACGGCGTAACGACCTGCTCGTAACACTCCCGGCAGATCAAGGAGTGGGGGTGCTCGGTGCCGAGGGTGCTTTCGAAGATCCTGAGAGCGCGCCGGTAATTGTCCTTTGCCTCATCGGCTCTTCCCAGGCCGGCGAGCAGCGTGGCCAGGTTGTGGAGGGTCATGGCCAGGTCCGGATGGTCCGGACCCAGTGCCTTCTCCTTGATTTCCAACGTGCGGAGGTAGAGCCGCTCGGCTTCGACCGCCTCGCCGCGGGCCTGGTGGATCGCTGCCAGGTTGTTGAGGTTGACGGCGATCTCGTAGTGCTCCGGCCCGTAGACCCGCTCGAACACGGCGAGCGCCTGCCTGTACAGCTCCTCGGCCTCGGCAAAGTGGCCTTGAGCGTCGAGGATCGCCGCCAGGGCGGCCTTGTCGGCGGCCACATCCGGATGATCGTGCTCCAGCTCGCGCTCGCGGATCTTCAGGCCCCAGCGCGCGGGCGCCTCACCCTCAGCGGCCCGGCCCCGCGCGTGCTCCAGCCCGCCGAGGTTGTGGTAGAGGCCCGCGGCCTCCAGATGATCGTGGCCCAGGACCGCGTCCAAGATATCGAGGGCGCGGCGGTAGAGCGGCTCGGCCTCGTCGTACCGGCCCTGATACTTGTGGAGCACACCCAGCCTATTGAGGACGGAGGCGGTGTCGAGGTCGTCCGGACCGAGGCTCTCCTCCGCGATCGCCAGTGCCCGGCGCAAGAGCCCCTCGGCCTCGTCATACCTTCCCAGGTCGAGGCTGGCGTCCGCCAGCGCGCAGGTCTCGGCGATCTCGTCGCCCGGGGGCACTCGCACTTCGTCGATCTCGTAAGTCATGAGCGCAGCCTCCCGGGCGATGATCGTCATGGCCCGCCTCAGCTCGCCTTCCGGACCAGCGTCTGGTTGTGGTTGAGGGTGAAACCCTCGACGATGCGCACCAGTCTGGTTGTGGTTGATCGAGATACCGCCGGCCTTGACCTGAGTCTTGATCTTCATTTTTCCATTCCTCCGTGAAGCTTGGTTGGTTGTGGCCAGGAACCTCGTGTTCTCTCGCTCACACAGTCAAGCTGTCGCCGGAGGCCCGGTTATCTCACTTCAAGACGCGGAAAGTGAAACGGCGGCCGTCCACCTCGACGGTGTAGTCGCCCGGGGCAAGGAGGGTGGAGGGGAGGCTCAGGCTCAGGGTCTCCATCTCGTTGAGCTGCAGGCCATCCCCGCGCCAGAGCTCCTGCCCCTTCGCATCCCGCAGGACTGCGCGGTAGGACGGCCGGTGCGGCGGATCGACCTCCAGGGCGAGGACGATCCAGCCGGGAGTCTTCGGCAGGCGCAGACGGTGGGTGGGCTCTCCCCCGCCGCGCTCCGGATTGAGGAAGAGGATGGGGACGTTCCCCTGCGGCCTGCGGGCATCCGCGAGCTGCTCGTCGGCGCTTGCGCGAGCCTGCCGCTCGCGTTCGAGATCGCGCCGGCTTGCCTCCAACTCGGCCTGCAGCCTCCGGGCTTCCTCTTCGGTCCGCGAGCCCGCGGTTGACTTCTGGCGCTCTTGCTCGCGCTCTTGCTCAAGTACCGAGCGCGTCGCGGCAAGCTCCCGGTCCCGCTCCCGGACCTCGCGCAACCCGAGCAGCCCGGGCAGGACGCCGACGACGAGGACGGCCATGGCGAGAAACGCCATCTGGCGCGAGCGGCCGAGACGCGAAAGCCAGGCCAGGACCGCGATCTGGCGAGTAGCGGCGACCCGCGCCGCGTCCTGGCCCGCCGCGCGCTTGAACCCCCGCTCCATGGACTCGGCCAGCTCGAGCCGGTCGAGGCACTCCTGGCAGGAGAGATAGTGCTCCTCGAAGGTCGCTGCCTCTCCGGGAGGAAGCTTCCCCATCAGGTAAAGCTCGGCGATCTGCCGCTCTTCGATCTCGGTATGGTTCATGGCGAAGCTACCGCCCCTTTTCTACGCTCCAGGAACAGCTCCTTGAAGCGCTGCCGAGCCCGGAAGAGGACCCGGTTGAAGTGGAGGCTGTCGAGGCCGAGGTCCGTGCAGAGGCTCTCCTTGTCCTCCTCGGAGACGTAGTAGCGCAGAAGGAGCTGGCGGTCGCGCTCGGTCGGCAGCTCGCGGATCAGGTGGCGCACGGTCTCAGCCTCCTCGTCGAGCAGGACTGCGGAGAGCTGGCCCGGCGCCGGATGGACTGCCTGCGCCAGCTCCTCGTCGTCCGCTTCGGTGCGCCGGCGGGCGCTCTTGCGCCGCTCGGCGATGACCAAGTTGCGCGCGATGCCGCGGAGGAAGCCCCCGAGCCCCTCCGGCTCGTCCAGCTCCCGGCGGCGCAGCCGTTCCAGCACGACACGGAACGTCTCCTGGTGCAGGTCGTCGGCCAGCTCCGGCGCCAGCCGCCGCAGCAGGTAAAGGACGCCCCGGCTGTAGCGTTCGACGAGCTCGCCCTCGGCGGAGGAGTCGCCGGACGCGATCCGCCGGACGAGGCCGGTCGCGATCTCGTCCTCGTCCTCTTCCGGTCTGGGTGCCGCGTAGGTGCTCATGGCGCTCGTTGCGCCTCGGACCGGACGAGCCGGCCAGGCCGGCCGAGCCGGACTTCTTCCGAGGAGGAGCACCATCATACCCGAGGCTCACCCTTACTTGCGCGACACCGGAACAACGGTCAGGTCGTACGTGGTATCGATCACGAACCCGAGCTCCGGGTTCTCTGCGTGGAAATGCAGCGTGTGGTGTCCGACAGCGAGCGGCTTGAGCAGGACGTAGTACCCGTCGTCCACGGCCGGGGAGTAGATCCCTGCCGGAAACCCGCCCGTGTCGGCGCACGGCTCATCGAAAAAGTTCTCTTCGGGCAGCGCGACCTCGAAGACCCGCGACCGGACCCGGTGCAGGCCCTCCACCGGCTCGCCGTCGACCTCGGCCGAAACATCGATCAACCCGTCGACGAGCTCTGCATTGCCCGCGCGCATCTCCGCAACGGGAATGTGCTCCGGCCCCTGCCCGCAAACGCCGGGCGTGTCGAAGAACACGCTGTTGGCGGCCGGGAAGAAGATCCTGGCGCCCGCGGGCACCTGGCAGGTCCGAGTGACAGGACCGCCGCCAAAGCTCCCGGCCAGGAACCAGGTCGAGCCCCGCTGCCCGACGAAGCACTTCTCTCCAGTGGGATCGAGCGTCGGGTTTTCCGACGTCGGGATCGAGAACGCCCACTGCCACCATTCGGCGGCCAGGTTCTTGAGAGCATTGCCTTCGGCCGACTCGCCCTGGACCGGCAGCAGGAGCCCCAGGGTGATTCCAATGGCAGCGATCAGGTTTCTCTTCGTGCTCTTCATGAGTTCACCTAGCCGCCTTCCTGGGCCGTCCAGGTGCCGTTGTTGCTGCCGGTGCCGGTGCCGCGTTTGATGTTGCCTGTATGCTGGTCGAGCTCAGGGGGGGCTTTGGGCGAGATCTTCAGCTCGAACGGGTCCTTTCTCGTGCCGCTCGCAATGTGAATCCCTGTGGCCTTCGGAAGCGACGGGTCCGTGGCGTCATAGAGGCATTCTTTGCCCCAATCAACCGTCGTCCCATTTCGGTGTCTCTTCACGATGCTGGTGGCGTCGCCGTTCCCGTTTCCGGTGAACTCCAAGACGTCATTGGCTTGCAGATCGAAGGTAGTGCTGAGCTGCCCGTTGGCGGTCAGTACCGTCCATCGTTTCGGTGAGGTGCCGTAGTAGTTCATGTCGGCCTCCTTTCTTTCCCCGGCCGTGCCGGGCATTTCTTCACTCTCCTCTCTTATCTGTCGTGAGCCGGCCGGCTATCTCACCGCCAGTCGCCCTGGAGGACGAACCCGGCCCAGGAGTAGGCATCGCGGTAGCGCGGCTCTTTGCGCAGGGAACGCTGAGCCTCGCGCAGGGCCGCCGCCGGGCGCAGGCCGCCCTGCCACATGGCCTTGTAGAAGCGGGACATCAGCTCCGCCGCCGTCCGGTCCTGGACCGGCCATAGGCTTCCCACCACCCGCGGCACGCCGGCATAGAGGAAACCGCGCGTGAGGCCCATGAGGCCCTCGCCGCGGACCTCCTTGCCAAGCGCCGTCCGGCAGCCCGACAACACCACCAGGTCGGCGGCGAGGTCCAGCTCGTAGATGTCGGCCAAGCCGAGGAATCCCTCCCGGGACCCGCCGGCGGCGTCGACCAGGGAGAGCACCAGTCCGGACAGCTCCGGGTTGCGGGTGTCGGCGACTCCATGGGTGGCGAAGTGGATGACGCGGTAGGAGCGGAGGTCGCCGGAGAGCGCGGCCTCGCGGCTGGCCCCGAGGCCGATCGCCTTCCACACCTGACCGTCGGGAGCCAGGGTCGAAATGGCGTCGGCCTCGCGCCGGGAGGAAGGCAGGCGCTCGAAAGCCGGAGGCGAGCCGTTCGCCAGCGTCGCCCGGGTGGATGCGCCGAGGCGCAGATCGGCGGGGGAGAACACCGGATCGGCGAGGACGGCAGCCCACTTGGGAGCCGGAGGCCGCCCCTCCAGCCGCCGCCGCTCCAGGGCCAGGGTGGTGAGCGAAGGGAGGTAGGCCACCTCCTGGCTCTCGACGAGAGGCAGATGGACTCCCGGGGCATCCCAGCTTCGCCCGGGATCGGGCACCGGCAAGGTGGCGAAGGGAAGGACATGGAGGGCTCCGTCGGGCACCACGACCAGGCGCTGGACCTTCGCCGCTTGATCCCAGACAGGCCCGAGCAGGATCCGGCCCAAGCGCCGCGCTGCCTCGTCGTGATTCCCGACTCCGGAGTCGACCGTGCTCACCTCCTCGTAGGCCTGCCGCACGAGGCTCTCGATCTCCTTGCGAGGTGGCAGCACGAAGCTGTACAGGCAATCCGCGTCCAGCGCCCAGAGGAAGCTGCGCTCCTCGCCTAATGCGTACTCGAGGAGCAGAGTGCCCGGATCGAGCAACCTGGCGATTTCGCCGCGAGCGATCGATGGCGGCTCGCGGAACGCGGCATAAAGAGGGTCGTGACGGCGGATCTCGGCTTCGACCCCGTCCAGCTCGCCGAGGAGCGTTTCGATCTCGCGCTCGGAGCCCTTGCCGCCGCCGATCATGGCGCTCAGGCGGCGGCGCAGAGACCGGCGCCGTTCGAGCAAGGCTGCCGGAGCAGCGCTGCCGGTCCGGCTGGCGCCCCCGTGCAACGAGTCGATCAAGGTGCGGGCGCGGGCCCGCTCGCTCATTTCGAAGGCCGCCCAATCGTGGCCTCCTCCCGGATCGGCGGCATGCCGGTCCATGAACAGGTCGATCCGGAGCTCATAGGCCCGCCGGCGGGTGGCCAGGAAGGCTGCACGCAGCTCGGGGCTGACGAAACCCGTGCGCAGCTCCTCCACCCGCGCGATCGCCTGCTCGGCATGGTCGCGCGCCTCGGCGAGAAGGCCCAGGGATCGTTCCACCGTAGCCAGGGCGTGGAGCGCTTCTACCTCGCCGGCGCGGTCGCGCAGGGTCCGGTGACGCTCCAGGACCTGCCGCAACCTGGGCAGCGCCTCCTGCGGCCGGCCGGCGAGGGCGAGCGCGCGGCCCTCCAACTGGAGAGCCTGCACTTCCCTGATCCGAAAGCCTGTCTCGCGAAAGTATGAGAGCGGGAGATCGAGCTCGCGGAGCGCCGCTGCCGGGTCTCCGATCTCGAGATGGACCTGGGCGAGCCCCAGCCGCGAGAACGCCTGCTGGCGGAGATCGTCGAGAGCCACGGCCCGCTGCAGAGCCTCGCGGTGACGTTCGAGCGCCTGCTCCAGATCGCCCAGCTCGCGCCAGGCAGTGCCGAGATTGTTCAGGGTGATCACCTCGCCCCGGCGCTCGCCGGTCTCCCGGCGCAGCTTCAGGGCGTCCTCGAAAAGGATCAAGGCCCGCTTCGGCTCTCCCAGGCTGTTGTAGGCAAAGCCGACGTTGTTGAGCAGCGCAGCCTTCTGGACACGGTCGCTGACCATGGGCAGGAGCTCGCGCGCCTGGCCATAGAGGCGCAAGGCTTCCTGCCACTCGCCCAGGGTGCGGTGGACCACGGCGATGTTGTTGAGCGTCCTGGCCTCTTCGGTGCGGTCGCCGAGCGTCTGCCACAGCGCCAGGGCCTTGCCGTAGCGGTCCAGCGCGGCGTCGCTCTCGCCCATCTGATCGAAGACTCCGCCAAGGCTGTTGAGGACCTCGGCCTCGCACACCCGGTTGCCGCTCTCGCGGCAGGACGGCAGGAGCGCCTCGAAGCAGGCGCGCGCCACCGGCAGCGCTCCGCTGGTGAGGTCTAGCAGGCAGAGCTCGTTGCGGGTCTTGTTCTCCTCGGCCTTTTCGCCCAGGCTCCGCCAGAGAGCGGATGCCTCTTCCAGGACGCGGCGCGCCGTCTCCATCTCGCCAGAGTCTCGGAGGGCCCGTCCGAGCAGGTGCGAGACCTCGGCCACGCGGCGGGGCTCGGACAGGGTCCGCCAGAGCGCCAGGGCATCCCTGAAGTCGGCGGTCGCAACCCGCAGGTCTCCCGTCAGGAGCTCCAGCACGGCCAGGTCGAGCATGGCCTCGGCCTCCCATCGCCGCTCGCCAAGAGCGCTCCATGCCGCCACGGCCTCGCGATAGGCGGAGAGCGCCTCGCTCTGCGCTTCGGGAGAACCAGCCACTAGCTGGCCGGCGCGGCTCATCGCCTGCATGGCCGCCGCACGTTTCGCATCCAGCACCTCCGCCCGGATCGTGTAGCGCCCCGGCGGCACCCCCTTCTGACCGGCTCGGACCTCGATGCGGTAGCTTCCAGGAGCCAGCACCAGGATCTCCGGGCCCCAGCGACCGTTCGGGGCATCGGCCACGAGCCCTCCGGCCGCCACACGTAGATCGATGCCTTGCTGCTCGACGAGGACGAGAACCGGTTCCGTCTCTACTTCGATGTCATGGACGTGCTTCTCCTCCGCCGCGAGCACGCGTTCGCGGGACTGCCCGGGTACGAGTTGTTCGCTGCCCTCCAGAATCGTTCCGGCGAGCAGCAACAGGGCCGCGGAGCGGCGTCTCATTCAGCCCCTCCGTCCAGAGTGGTTTCTTCAACTATAACCGGTGTCTGCTCGCTCACCGGATGGTCACCCAAGCAGGCGAGCACGGCATCGACCGCCTACGGGCAGGGACGCTGGGACGGGGATCTTGCGTGACTCCGCTGCGGCGACAAGCTCCCTGCAATGCGGGGTGCCGTTGGCGAGCTTGCCATCGGTATCGTCGGCGACAAAGCTGAGCTTCACCGCATCCGGGATGTTTGAGGGATCCGACGCCGCTGCCGCCAACACCAAGCTCCGTGCGAGACGAAAAGACTCCGCCTCGGAGAAGGTCTTCTGTAGCTGCTGGACGAGCTGCCAGACGAATTGGGCGTACCGCTTGCCCTGTGCGTGATCGTCTTCATTAAATACATCCGGCGGCCACATGTCCACCGCGTTCGCCTCACGAAAGCAGGTGCCCGGCCCAAAGAAGTCGCGCCCGTAGCAAGATTGGCGGGTGAGCAATAGCGCTATGGCGTCACTAAAGCCTTCACTGTAGGGGTTGTCAGACTTCCCACCGTGCCAGTAGTCCACGGCATGCCCATACTCGTGGGCGACAACATCGGAGTAAGCCGTATTGGGGCAAATGCACCCCGCCACGAAGAAGTTGATCGACAACGGTTCACTTTCGAAGAAAGCACTGCAGGCGCCAGCGAGGTTCACGTTGACCGGCAGCTTCGCGACAAGCGCTGGCGGCAGGCGATCGAGGATACTCCGCGCGAACTGATAGGTCGCATTCGTCCAAAAGTAGGCGCTGGCCTGCGCTAGCTTCAGCTCCTCGGAGGGCAAGGCAAGGAAGATCAGATCGATCGGACTTCCGGACACGCCGCTGCCCTTCGCCACCATCTCGGCGCCAGCCTCGTTGTTCACCACGCACCTGGGACCCGCAAGGGTCGAGGTGATCGTGGCCATTCCTCCCCCATCAAGGTAGCTGTAGCGCCCATCCAGACCGGCCACCTGCATCGTCCCGCCAGGAACGCGAGTCACCTCGACCTCTGATACGGGACGCTTGGAGGTAGAAAATGGTTTGAATGGGCTGGCTTCCCAGATCGTGCCACTGACGGTCCCGGAGTGACCGAAGGAGATGAGATTCTCGGCTTGGAGGACTTGCGGCTGCCCCACCGCGGCCACCCAGTAGCGACGAGCCTTGGGATCGGTGCGCGAGGTGGACCTGATCGTCAAAGTCCAGGCGAGGCGGCCCACGAGAGAGGGCTCCACCCAGACCTCGAGCTCCGGCGGGCTCACCTGGAGATCGACCGGCCCGAAGTCCTCCTGTGCTCTCTGGCGCGTAACTGCAATGGCCGTTTCGGCCGGCACGATCGGCTCACGCGCATCGACCGAGAGGGGGACACTGCGCTTGCGGATATACTGCATGTTCCCCTTAGCGCTTACCACCCCGAACGCGTCGCTGCATTTGGAGATCGGGACGCCATGGTACGTGAGGGGGTAAAGGACAAACCACTTCGCGGCCCCCGCGTCGGCCGGGTCGGACATCACGGGGGTCGCCACGCCTTGCGACAGGGTCACCCCTGCGGGCAGTCCGGCTTGGATGAGCAACCCAAGGCGGGACCCGGGATCCGCGAGTGTTCCGAGCTCATCACGAGGAATTCGCCCCTCTACTTCCTCAAGCTCAGCGCCTGGGCAGGGGTTCCCAGCGAGGTCTGCCTTCCGACCAGCATGCGGGCTCGCGTCCTGCTGGCCCGCAACAGGCGTGATTTCTCCTTGCGCTACAACACCGAGCGATCCGACGAGCAGAAACAGGGCTGCGAAGCTGCGCCTCATGACCAATCTCCTCGAAAGCGGTTGCTCAAATTATATACACAAATGGCGGGAGGGACGGGCCCCCCGGCACGGGCCCGTCCCCGGTTTTGAAAGGAAGTACATCGATTGTCAAAGAACCCTTCGCGGCGCTCTCCCCCGAATTCCTCGCGACCTCCCCCGAGCTCCGCGCCACCCACCCCGCCTCCCTGCTCCCCTCCCCTTGTCACGCTGACGGCACAAACCATTTCCGCGCATCGCCCCCCAGTTTCCGCGCCGTCTCCCCCACGTTCCTTTATCGCGCCCCTTGCTTCCGTAGAACGCGCCCAACCCAGGGAAGACCGCACCCCGACTCCATTTGCTGTGGCGCAAAATGATTATACAGACTATTTGGCCGGCACAAAACTCAACTTCTTCCAAAAACGGTCTTGACAGACGCCTTGAAGGCGAATTACATTCTTGGCGACTCGACGGACGTACATCGTCGAACTAGAGTGAAAAGGAGGCTAATCTCCTGCTCTCATGGAGGGAGCAGGTCTTTGAAAGAGAGGTTGTCATGCAGAAGAAGCAAAAATGGCAAACGCGCGGAGGGAAGCTCGTGGTGTCGCGGTTGAAGAGCGGCCGGGTTCAGGTCGCTTACGACCTGCGCCACGGGGAGACCATCGCCGACGGGGACCGAGTGGTCCGCGTCACCCGACTCACCCGCCTGTCGGTGACCAGTCCGGTCACCGAGGGCAGCTAAACCCGGAGAGATCCGGAGAAAAGGAGAGAGAGCATGTCGAACAATTCGTCCATCGCGGATCACCTGACTGACTGGCAGCGTCTGGATCAGTCGGTCACCGCCACCACCCCGGAGGAGCTGCCTCCGGACGTCACGGGCCTGCAGGGGAAGCTCCAGGTCACGATCCTCGACACGACGCAGATTCTGGCCAGCCAGGACAGCCATCGTGGCGGCCTGCGGGGGGACACGAAGCGCCTGCGGGAGCTGCTGGTGCGCGGACAGGACCTGGCGCGCCAGATCCGTTCGATGATCCGGGGCCACCTGGGCCCGCGCAACGAGAAGCTGGCCGAGTACCGCATCCACGTCCTCGGCCGGCCGCGGGGCCTGCCGCCCTCGCCGCCGCCGGAGCCGTTGCCGGAGGATGTGAAGCCGGCGGCTGCCGAATGAAGTCCTGACCGCAGTCCCGCAGCAAAACGGAGGGGCCGTGCCGTCCGGCGGCCCCTCCGCCGTTCCTTGAAAATTGAAATCACGCAGAAAAAGGCGGCTCTTTTGTTGAGGCGGCCCACGGCGGGATTGCGTCCGCCGCAGGCCGCCTTCTCTTTTTACGCCTCGGCATTCAAAGCCATCGCCGCTTCTTCCTCGCTCAGCCCTTCGATCTGCGCCAGCAAGGCGTCCTCGAGGATCGCAGCCATCTGCGCGACCGTCGAAGCCTCGAAGAGGACGCGCAGGGGGAGGTCCACCTGGAAAGCGTCCTGGATGCGGGCAAGCAATTGGGGGGCGAGGAGGGAGTGGCCTCCCAGATCGAAGAAGTCGTCGTAGAGGCCCACGTGCTCGATCCCGAGGAGCTGATTCCAGAGGCCGGCCAGCAGCTCCTCGGTCGGCGATGTGGGCAGCGCGAAGGGGCGGGAGGGTCCTTCGGGCTCGGGAAGGGCGCGGCGGTCCACCTTGCCGCTGGGAGTCAAGGGCAGAGTTTCGAGCAGCACGATGTCCGGCGGCACCATGTAGGCGGGGAGCCGGTCCTTGAGCCAGGCCCGCAGGCCGGCGGGTTCGGCCGGCCCCGTCACATAGGCGGCCAAGCGTGCTCCTCGGGCTACTACTGCGGCGTCACGGACCTCGGGGTGACTGGAGAGGACGGCTGCGATCTCGGCGGGCTCGATGCGGAAGCCCCGGATCTTCACCTGGTCGTCCGCCCGTCCGGCGAAGTCGAGGCGGCCGGCCGGGAGCCAGCGGGCGAGGTCGCCCGTCCGATAGAGCCTCTCTCCACCCGGCGCGGGCACGAAGCGCTCGGCGGTCAGGTCCGGACGGTTCAGATAGCCCCGCGCCACTCCCGCTCCTCCCAGGTAGACCTCTCCGGGCACGCCGGGAGGCACCGGCCGCATCTCGCGGTCCAGGATCCAGGCCTGCACCCCGCGGATCGGGCGGCCGATGGTCAGGTCGGCCGGATCGCGCAGCCGGCAGACACTCGCGATGACGGTGTTCTCGGTGGGGCCGTAGGTGTCCAGCACGGTCAGGCGGTCTCCTCCGGCAGCCAGCCAGTCTCCCATCGGACCGGGCAGCGCCTTTTCTCCCCCGATGATGAGCAGCCGCAGCGCCGGCGGCAGGGGCACGCCCGCGGCGAGGGCCGGAGCCAGCTCGTGGCCGTAGGCCGCGGGGAGGTCGAGCACCGTGATCCCCAAGTCCCGGCAGCGGGCGAGGAAGTGCGCCGGCGAGGCGATCATCTCGTCGTCCCGCAGCACAAGCGTCGCCCCCGAGGTCAGGCAGGTGAAGATCTCTTCGACGCTGATGTCGAAGCTCAGAGGCGCGAACTGCAGCACCCGGTCTCCCGGCGCGAAGCCGTAGAGACCGAGGCAGGTGGTGACGAAGCGGCTCAGGGAGGCGTGCTCGATCATCACCCCCTTGGGCGTCCCGGTGGAGCCAGAGGTATAGAGGACGTAGGCCATGTTGCGGAGGTCTGGGCCCTCACCCCCCGGCCCCCTCTCCCGGTCCCTCACCGAGCCTGCGGCTCGGCCCATCCTCCCCGGGAGAGGGGGAGACTTGGTCAGGAATGCTTTGTCCACCACGAGCCGGGTGCCCGACTCCTCGACGAGGCGGGCGAGGCGGGCGGGTGGCAGGGCGGGATCGAGCGGCAGATAGCCGGCTCCCGCTCTCAGGATGCCCAGGAGCGCCACGATCTGGGCGGGGGAGCGCTCCATTGCGATCCCCACGACCGTCTCCGGACCCACGCCGCGGCGGCGCAGCTCAGCGGCCAAGCCATCTGCCCGGTCGACCAGCTCCGCGTAGGTGAGCCACTCGTCCCCCATCTCCACGGCCAATGCATCGGGCGTGCGCTCCGCCTGAATGGCGATCCGATCGGGTACGGTCAGCAGGTCTTCCGGCGCCTTGGCTGGCACCCCGGTCCCCCACTCGCGCAGGAGCTGATGGCGCTCTCCGCCGGTCAGCAGCGGCAGGTCGGAGAGGCGCGCTCCGGGATCGGCCATGGCGGCGGCCAACAGCGTGATCAACTGGCGCGAGAGGCGGACCGCGGTGGTGCGGTCGAAGAGGTCCGTCGCGTACTTGATCCAACCCGATTCTCCTTCGATCCAGAGAGCCAGGTCGCCGGGGATGCGGTCGGTCTCGGCCGCGGCGAAGGGATGGAACGTGAGCCCCCGCGCCTCGCAGGAAGGCAGCGCGAAGTTCTGGACGCCGAAGAGCACCTGGAAGAGCGGCGTGCGCGAAAGATCGCGCTCCGGCTCCAGCGCTTCCAGCAGGCGCTCGAAGGGCAGCTCCTGGTGCTCGAACGCTTCCAGAGTGCTCTCCCGGACGCGGGCCAGCAGGCCGCGGAAGTCCGGGTCTCCCGCGAGGTCCACGGGCAGTGCCAGGGTGTTCACGAAGAGGCCCAGCAGGTGCTCCAGCGCCTCGCGGCGGCGATTGGCCACGAAGGTGCCGACGTTGAAGCCGTACTGATCCGCGTGGCGGGCGAGCAGCGCGGACCAGGCCGCGAGCCCGGCCATGAAGAGGGTGACGCCCTCGCGGGCGGCGAAAGCACGGAGCTCCGGCGGGATTTCCAGGGGTACCAGCGCGCCGCGCGAGGATTGCACCGCGGGCCGCGGCCGGTCAGTGGGCAGCGCCAGGGTGCGGGACACGCCGTCGAGCCGCGACTTCCAGGATTCGACCTGGGCCTCGGCGGCCGGCCCGGCCAACCACTCGCACTGCCAGGCGGCGTAGTCGGCGTACTGGACCGGCAGCTCCGGCAGGACCGCGCCACCGTAGAGCGCCGCCAGCTCGCGGATGAAGACCCCGAAGGACCAGCCGTCGAACACGATGTGATGGACGGTGATGAGAAGCCGGTGCTTGTCCTCACCCAGCCGCAGCAGGGCGAGCCTGAACAGAGGACCCGCGGCGAGATCGAAAGGCCGGTCCTCGATCTCCACTCCCGCCAGGGAGAGCGAGGTGGGAACCACGACCGCGACCGGCCGTCCTCCCTTGGATGGGAAGACGGTGCACAGCACCTCGTGGCGGCGGACGATCTCCGACAGCGCACCTTCCAGCGCCGCGGGTTCGAGAGGGCCTTCCAGGTCCAGGGAGAGAGGCAGGGTGTAGGCCGGATCGCCGGGGTCGAGCTGCATCAGGAACCACTGCCGGAGCTGCGAGGCGGACAGCGGCAGGTCGCCCTCGCGGTGGATGGGGACCAACGGCGGCTCGGCAGAAACCGGAGACTCGGCGGACAGGGCTGCTGCCAGGCCGGCCACGGTGGGCGCCTGGAAGAGGGTGCGGAGATGCACTTCGATTCCGAACGATTCGCGCAGCCGCGCCATGAGCTGGGTGGCGAGGAGGGAGTGGCCTCCCAGGTCGAAGAAGCTGTCGTTGACGCCTAGGCGCTCGATCCCCAGGACTTCGCGCCAGATCGCCAGGAGACGCTCCTCGGCGGGAGTCGTGGCAGCGTCTTCGGAGCCCTCCCGGCGCGGGGCGGGAAGGGCACGGCGGTCGAGCTTGCCGTTGGGCGTGACCGGCAGCTCGTCGAGGGTGACGAAGGCGGAGGGGATCATGTAGTCGGGCAGGGTGCGGCGGAGGTGAGCGGCGAGATCGGAGGGGTTGCGGCAGACCACGTAGGCCACGAGGTGGTCTTCACGTACAACCACGGCAGCCTCCCGGACCTCGGGGTGGCGTGCGAGAGCCGCCTCGATCTCTCCCAGCTCGATGCGGAAGCCCCGGATCTTCACCTGCTGGTCGGCCCTGCCCAGGAACTCCAGGTTGCCATCCGGGAAAGCCCTGGCTCGGTCGCCGGTGCAATAAAGACGTGCTCCGGGCTCGGCCGAGAACGGATCGGGGAGGAAGGCCGCCGCGGTCAGGTCCGGCTGGCCTGCGTAGCCCACGCAGAGGCAGTCGCCTCCAATGTGGAGGTCGCCCGGAGCACCGATCGGGCATGGCTCGAAAGCAGCGTCCAAGACATGGTAGCGGGCGTTCGCGATGGGCCGGCCGTAGGGGATGCTCGGCCAGCGCGGGTCCACCTCCGCGATCGGATACCAGTTGGACCAGACCGTGGCCTCGGTCGCGCCGCCCAGGCTCACCACCCTCGCGCCGGGGAAGGCCGACCGCACCCGGTCCGGCAGGGTCACGGGGATCCAGTCGCCCGAGAGCATCACCAGGCGCAGCCGGCTGGCCTTTCCAGCGGAAAACAGCGGCGCGAGCTGCACCAGGGCCGCAGGCGCCGAGTCCCAGATCGTCACCCGGTGCAGTGCCCGCAACAGCTCCTCGGGGTCGCGCAGGTCTTCCTCCGAGGCCACGTGGATCGAGCCGCCCGCGGCCAGCACGCCGAAGACGTCCCACACGGACAGGTCGAAGGCGAGCGAGGTGACGAAGAGGACGCGGTCCTCAGGCCCGACTCCGAACGCCGGGTTGAGCCACTGGATCAGGTTCGCCACCGGACGGTGCTGGACCGCGATCCCCTTGGGCCGGCCGGTCGAGCCCGAGGTATGGATGACATAGGCCACGCTCTCCGTAGTTGCCGCCGCCGGCAGGCGATCGGCCGGCCGCCGCTCCACGTGCCACCCGGTCCACAAGCGCTTCCGGGCGTCACCGCCTCTCCCCTCACGCAGGATCACGTCGTAGCGGAACCGCAGCTCGTTCTCGAACCCCTCTTCCCGGCGGAAGATCGAGGCCTCGGCCGGCAGCCCGCGGAACCACTCCTCGTCCAGGCTCAGCACCTTGCCGGGTTGATGATGCCTGGGGTCCGGCACGTCGGCCACGAGCACCGCGCCCCCGGGCGCGAGCTTCGCCAGCGCCTCCGTCAGCACCTGCCGCAGATACCTCCGCCCCGGAAAGAACTGCACCGTGCTCGCCAGGAGAACGAGATCGAAGCTGGTATCTACCTCGCCCAACCCCCCGATCTCGTGCGCGAAGCCGGTGCGCAGCTCGACTTGCAGGCCATGCCGGCGGGCATGCTCGCGGTTGCGCTCCTGGGTCAGCGGCGAGGGGTCGAGGCCCACGCAACGGCAACCCCGCCCCACCATCTCCCACAGAAGAAGGCCGGAGCCGCAGCCGATCTCCAGCACCCGCGCGCCGGGACGGAGCCACGGCCCCGCCAGGGCGAGGACGCGGTCCCGGTACTCGTCCACCTCGGCCTCCGAGAACGGCAGGCCGGTCACGCTGCTGACGAAGCCGCCGGCCGTGACCCGGTCCACGGCGCTCTCGGCCAGGTGATCGAAGAGGGCGCGCACGGCCTCCGCATCCAGCGGCTCGGGCGGCGGCTCGGGCTCCAGGACGTCCAGGCAGATGACGTGGTCCAGGTCCGGAAGCCGCCACTGCAATTCCTCCGCGGCGGGCAGCAGCGCGGCGCGGGTGAGCATGGCGCGGGCACCGGTCGCGGCGAGGATCGCCTCCACCCGGTCGGCCGGCCAGGCCGCGTCGCAGGGCAGATAGGTGCCGCCCGCCTTGAGCACGCCGAGCACGGCCGCGATCATGTCGAGCGAGCGCTCCATCCACACGCCCACGGGGCCTGCTTCGATCTCGCGCAGCAGGTGCGCGATGCGGTTCGCCCGCTCCTCCAGGCTGCCATAGGTGATCCGCTCATCCTTCCAGAGCGCGGCCAGGGCGGCGGGAAGGCGATCCACCCGGGCCTCGAAGAATTGATGGACGAGCGCCTCTTCGGAGAACGGCACGCGGGTGTCGTTCCACTCCCGCAGGGCCTGATGACGCTCGGCCGGGGTGAGCAGCTCGATCGCGGACAGGCGCGCTCCGGGGCCGGCGGTCACCTGCTCCAGCACATGAACCAGGTGGATGGCGAGGCGCTGCACGGTCGTACGGTCGAAGAGGTCGGCGCTGTGCTCCAAGAGCCCGGAGAGCCCGGTATCACCTCCAGAGAGCGAGAGGGTGAGGTCGAACTTGGCGATGGGGAGGGCGAGGTCCAGCGGCCTGGCCACGATCCCGGGGAGGACCAGGGGCACGGTGGGGGCGTCCTGGAAGGCGATCATGACCTGGACCAGCGGCTGCCGGCTCATGTCGCGCTCGGGCCGCAGCTCGTCCACGATCCTCTCGAAGGGCAGTTCCTGGTGGGCGTAGGCGTCCAGGGCGGTGCGCCGGATGCGGCCGAGCAGCTCCTCGAAGGTGGGATCGCCGGAGAGGTCGGTGCGCAGGGCGAGCATGTTGACGAAAAAGCCGACCAGCCCCTCGATCTCGGATCGTCCGCGGTTCGCGACCGGCATGCCCACGGCCACGTCGGTCTGGCCGGAGAGGCGGCCGAGCACGGTCTGCCAGACCGCGAGGAGCGTCATGAAGAGTGTGGAACCGCGGCGCCGGGCCAGGGCGCGCAAGGCAGCCGCGAGCTCCTCCGGCACCGTGAAATGGACCACTCCACCGCGGAAGCTCAGCACCGGAGGACGGGGCCGGTCGGTGGGCAGCTCCAGGGTGGCGAGCCCGCCGAGCTGGCGCTTCCAGTGATCGAGCTGCGCGGCCAGGAACGCTTCCGGCCAGCTCCGCTGCCAGCGCGCGTAGTCGGCGTATTGGAGAGGCAGCCCGGGGAGCGGCCGGCCGGAGTACAGGGCGGACAGCTCCCGCCCCAGAACCTCGTCGGACCAGGCGTCCGAGACGATGTGGTGCAGGGTGAGGAGGAGGGCGCTCTCTGCTGTATCCAGCCGGACCAGGTGGGCGCGCAGCAGCGGCGCCCGGGACAGGTCGAACGGCCGCAGGGCTTCCTCCCGGCCGAGCCGCGCCAGCTCGCCGGCCCGGGTGACCGTGGGCAGGGCGCGCAGGTCCACTTCCGGCAGGGGGAAACGCGACGGAGGGAGGACTTCCTGGCAGGGCTGGTCGTCCACCTCCACGAAGCGGGTCCGCAGGGCCTCATGGCGGCGGACCACCCCGTCCAGCCCCCGCTCCAGCGCGGCCGGATCGAGGAGGCCATCGAGCCGCAGCGCGATCGGCACGTTGTAGATGGCGCGGCCGGGCTGGAGCCGGTCCAGGAACCAGAGGCGCTGCTGGGGAAAAGAGAGCGGCGCGAGGCTGTCCCGAGCACCAGGAAGGAGCGGAGGCAGGAGAGCGTCCTTGCTCGCAGCCGTGATCTCGCCCGCAAGCCCGCGGATCGTGGGCGCCGCGAACAGCGCCCGCAACGGCAGGTCCACCCCAAAAGCCTCGCGCGCCCGTGACAGCAACCGCACGGCAAGCAGTGAGTGCCCGCCAAGGGCGAAGAAGGAATCGTCGGGACCCGCCTCGACGCCGAGCACATCCATCCAGATCGCCGCCAGCATCTCCTCGGCGGGCGTCCGCGGCGCATCCGCCGAGACGGTTGCCTCGGGAGCGGGCAGAGCCAGGCGGTCGACCTTGCCGGCGGCCGTCATCGGCAGGGCCGGGAGGGACACGAAGGCAGACGGGATCAGCGCCTCGGGGAGAAGCTCCCGGAGATGGGCCCGGAGATCGGAGGGACCGGCGATCCAGGCCACGAGCATGGGATCGCCGGACGGCCCGGGACGGAGGTCCACCGCGGCCTCGCGCACTTCCGGATGCTGAAGAAGGGCGGCCTCGATCTCCCCGGGCTCGATGCGGATGCCGCGGACCTTGATCTGGCGGTCAAGCCGGCCGAGGTACTCCAGCGAGCCGTCCGCCAGGAGGCGCGCCAGGTCGCCGGTGCGATAAAGGCGCTCGCCGGGCTGCGCGGACCAGGGGTCGGGCACGAAACGCTCGGCGGTGAGGTCCGGGCGTCCGGGATAGCCCCGCGCCAGAACGCCTCCGAGGCAGAGCTCGCCTGCCATCCCCATGGGCTGGAGCTGTCCATGGATGTCGAGGACGAAGGCGCTGCGCCCGGGGAACGGCCGGCCGAGGCGCACGGGCCCGGTCACCTCGTGGCTGATGGCGGTGACCACCGCTTCCGTGGGGCCGTAGGCATTGAGCAGGCGCACGCCGGCCAGCGGGCTCCGCTGCCAGAGCCGGGCCTCTTCGCCCGGCATGGCCTCGCCGCCCACGGTGACCAAGCGCAACGAGGGCGGCGAGGACGGGGATTCCCGGACCCACTGCCGCCAGTACGCCGTGGGCAGGTCGGCCACGGTGAGCCCCAGCCCCGCGGCAATCGAGGAAAAGTCCTCAGGGGGCCAAAGCTCCGGCCCGCGCAGCACCACGGTGGCACCGCGGACCAGGGCCGGGAGCAGCTCTTCCAGGGAGACGTCGAAGGAAGGCGAGGCGAAGAAGAGGACGCGGTCGCGCTCCGTCAGCTCCAGGAGGTCCGCCGCCGCGAGGACGTGCTCGGCCAGCGCGGCGTGCATGACTCCCACGGGCTTGGGGTTGCCGGTCGAGCCCGAGGTGTAGATGAGGTAGGCGAGGCTCCCCGGGAGGGGGCGCCCCTCTCCCGGAGGATGGGAGGGGATGGGAGAGGGGACGGGGGTGAGGGGTCCCACCACGACGAGAGCGCCCGAGTCCTCCACCATGAAAGCGCGCCGCTCGGCCGGCAACGCCGGATCGAGCGGCAGGTACGCTCCGCCCGCCTTCCATATGGCCAGCATCGCAACCACCAGCTCCGGCGAGCGCTCCATACAGACCCCGACTACCACCTCGGGCCCGGCGCCCATCCCGCGCAGGCGGTCTGCGAGGAGATCGCTTTCCCGGTCCAGCTCGCCGTAGGTCATCTCGCGGTCGCCCAAGGAGAGCGCCACGGACTGGGGATTGCGGGAGGCCTGAAGAGAGATGGCGCCCTGCAGGCCCTCACCCCCGGCCCCTCTCCCAGCCGCACACCCGGACCCCCGGGAGAGGGGAGGGCGTGACGTCCAGCCTTGTTCCCATCCGTCTCCGCTCCTCTCTCCTCCCACCGGATCTGGGACAGGCGGGGCCACTGTTGGAGATAAGGCTGCCGGAGTCACACCCCCCTCTCCCGGGGGTCCGGGTGTGCGGCCGGGAGAGGGGATGGGGGTGAGGGCTATTTCCGAAATCCGCCGCCCCGGCTCCCCCACCGCCCCCGCCACCATCATCAGGAACGCGCCCAGGAACGACTCCGCGGTCGCGGCGTCGAACAGGTCCGCGTCGTATTCCAGGGCGACCGCCTGATCCTCCACGGTCAGGGTCAGGTCGAACATGGCCGTGGAGGGGCCGGGATCGACCGGCGTGGCCGGGATGCCCAGGGCAAGCCCCTCCGGCGGAGTGCTCTGGAACGCGAGCATCACCTGGAAGAGCGGGTTGTGCGACAGGCTGCGTTCGGGGCGGAGCTCCGCGACCAGGCGCTCCAATGGGAGATCCTGGTGGGCAAAGGCTGCCAGGGCCGTCTCCCGCGTCCGGGCGAGCAGCTCGCGGAAAGTATTGCGGCCTTGGAAGCGGCCGCGCAGGACGACCGTGTCCACGAAGAGGCCGATCAGGCCTTCCAGCTCGGGGCGATGGCGGCTCGCCACCGGGGCGCCCACGAGGACGTCGTCCTGTCCGGTCGCCCGGTGGAGCTGCGCCTGGAACGCGGCCAGGTAGACCATGAACGGCGTCACTCCCTCGGCCCGGGAGAGGGCGCGCACCTGCCCGGCGAGCCCGGACGGCAGTGGACGCCGCGTCCAGGCCCCCCGGGCTCGCCGCACCGCCGGGCGCGGACGGTCCGTGGCGAGTTCCAGGACGGCGGGGGCTCCGGCCAGCTCGGTGCGCCAGTAGGCGAGGAGGCGGTCCAGCACCTCTCCCGTGAGCCGGGCACGCTGCCAGCGGGCGAAGTCGGCGTATTGGAGTGCAGTCGGGGATGGGGCCTCGCCGCGGTAGAAGGCCGACAGCTCCCGCTCCAGCACCCCTTGGGACCAGCCGTCAAAAGCCGTGTGGTGCACGGTGATCTGAAGGTGGTGGTCCTCCTCCCCCAGGATCAGGATCCGGGCGCGCGCCAGCGGGCCCTGAGGCAGGTCGAAGCGGTTCGCGGCCTCCTCGCGCAGCAGCCGCTCCAGCTCCGGCCCGCCGTGCGCCAAGGCCGACAGGTCGATCCAGGGAACCTCGAGGTCCGCGACCGCCTCCTCCTGCGCGAGCTGGCCTTCGATCTCAAGGAAGCGGAAACGGAGTACCTGATGCCGGCGGGCGGTCTCGCGCAGGCTCCGCACCAGGGCCGGGCGGTCCAGCGCGCCTTGCAGGCGGTACGCGAGCGGGATGTTGTAAAGGGGGCCGCCCGGTTCCATCCGGCTCACCAGCCAGAGGGCCTCCTGGCCGAAGGAGACGGGTTGAGGTCCGGGACCCGGGACGGCGAGAAGCGGCAGCGCCTCCATGCCCTCGGCTGATAGCACCGTCTCGGCGAGCGTCTCGACCGTGGGCGCCTGGAAGAGCGCACGTACAGGGAGCCGGGCTCCAAACGTCTCCTGGATGCGGGCGAGGACCCGCGCCGCCAGCAGCGAATGCCCGCCCAGGTGGAAGAAGTTGTCGCGCCGGCCCACCGACTCCAGCCCCAGCACCTCGGCCCAGATCTGGGCGATCAGCTCCTCGGCGGCCGTCGCGGGCTTGCCCGAAGCCGCCGCGACCGGGACGCGAGCCCGGCGGGGCTCCACCACCTGACGCCGCTCGGCGTCCCGAAGCGGAGCGTGGTCTTCCAAGGGAACATCCGGGTCCACGCTTTCGAGGAGCGCCTGGAAGCGCGCTGCGAAGGCGGCGACGGTGGCCCGGTCATAAAGCTCCGTGCGGAACTGGAAGTAGCCCGTCAGCGCCTCCCCCCAGCTCTCCATCGTCGCTTCCAGATCGAATTTCGCGGTGCCGGTGTCCACCGGCCGCCACTCCACCTCCAGCCCCTCCAGCCGGAGCGATGGCATGCGCAGCATCTGGAACAGGACGCGGAAGAGGTCGCCATCCGGCCGCACCGCCGCCAGACGCTGGTAGGGCAGATCGCGGAGGGCGAGGGCCGCGTCAACCGTCTCCCGCGAGCGGGCCAGGAGCTGGCGCAGAGTGGGGCTGCCATCCACCTCCAGAGGCAGCGGCAGAAGGTTGACGAAGAAGCCGGCTGCATCCTCGACCTCGGTCCGGCCGACGGCGGCGGAGGTCCCCAGGGTCCCGCGGTCCCGGCCGGACATCCGCGCGAGGAGGGCGGTGAAAGCAGCCAGGAGCACCCGGAAGAGGCTGGAGCCCTCCTCCCGGGCCAGCGCGCGCAGCCGGGCGGTCGTGGCCGGCGGCAATGCGATCCGCAGCGTCGCGCCAACGGACGAGGGGTCCTCGGGACGGGGCCGGTCCGCGGGCAGCTCCAGCGGCTCGGCCTCCAGAACCCGCCTCAGGATTGGCGCCAACCGCTCGGCGGGCACCCCGCCCCAGGCTTGGAGTTCCCAGGCGGCATAGTCCGCGGGCTGAAGGCCCGGAGGGGGGAGCGGGCGCCCGGCGTAGAGCGCGTCCAGCTCCTCAAAGAGGACGATCCGCGACCTGCCGTCATACGCGATGTGGTGGACGTTGAGAACGAGGATGTGCCTCTCCTCTCCCCGGACCAGGAGACCGCGCAGGTGCGGCGGCCGGTCCAGGTCGAACGGACGGCGGACCTCCTCGTCGACAATCCTCTGCACCTCATCCTCGAACGGCAGGTCCACCACCGGCAGCGGAATCGGAACGGCCGGGCAGGCCTCCTGGAACGGCTGGCCGTCGCGCTCGCCATAGCGGCAGCGGAACGCCTCGTGCCGGCTCACCAGCTCCGACAGGGCGGCGGCCAGACGGGGGACGGAGACCGGGCCGCGGATGTCCAGGGCAGCCGGCTCGTTGTAGGTGGGCTCGCCGGGGCGCAGCCGCTCCAGGAACCAGAGCCGTTGCTGCGCGAGCGAGAGAGGAAGCCCGCCCTCGCGGGGTACGAAGACCAGCTCTGCAGCGGTATTCACCTCCATCCTCGCCTCCACGGCGCGGGCGAGGCCGGCCACGGTCGGGGACGAGGACAGCACGCGCTCCGGCAGCGTCACGCCGAGCAGGTCGCGCACCCGGGCGAGCACCCAGGCGACCTGCGGCGCCCGCGCTCCCAGGGCGAAGAGATCGTCGTGAGGCTCGACTTCCCTGCCCAGGGCCTCCGTCCACAACGAAGAGAGCACGTCGAGCAAAGCCGGCGAGGCCTCCCCTCCCTCCTCGGGCAACAGCTCGGCTTCCGGCAACGCCTTGCGGTCCACCTTGCCGTTGAGGGTCCGCGGGAGCGCCTCCATCCGGTGGAACGCCGCCGGCAGCATCGGCTCCGGCAGCGTGCGCCCGAGGAAGCTCCGCAGCTCGCCTGCCCCTACCGGCTCATCCAGGACCACGTACGCCGCCAGGCTCGCCTGCCGCGCCACGGTGACCGCCTCGCGCACGGCCGGATGCCGCAGCAAGGCGGCGTCGATCTCCCCCAGCTCGATGCGGAAGCCGCGCACCTTGACCTGCTGGTCGGCGCGCCCGAGGAAGGACAGCTTGCCGTCCGCATCGCGGCGGACCAGGTCGCCGGTCCGGTACAGCCGGGCGCCGGGCTCGCCGCCGAACGGATCGGGGACGAAGCGCTCGGCCGTGAGGTCCGGCCGCCCCAGGTAGCCGCGGGCGAGCCCCAGGCCGCCGAGGAACAGCTCCCCATCTTCATCGAGGTACGCCTGAGTGCCCGCGATGGGCCGCCCGATGGGAGGAGCCGGAGAGCCGGGCTCGACGCAGGCCGCGGTCGAGTAGACCGTGTCCTCGGACGGGCCATAGAGGTTGAAGACCCGGCGCACCGCGGTCGTCCGGTAGACCCCCTCGGCCAGGACTGCGGGCAGCGCCTCGCCGCCGAAGCAGGCAATCTGGACCGACGCTGGAATCCCGCGGGCGCGCAGCAGCTCCGCTCCTGCCGAAGGCACCGTGTTGAGCAGCGTCACCGGCGGGTCGGCCGGCAGGGACGGCAGCTCCAGCGCGTCGGCCGACACGATCACCGCGCCGCCCACGCTCAGGGGTGCAAAGACCTCGAAGACCGACAGGTCGAAGCACAGTGAAGTGGAGGCCAGCACGCCGGCCAGCTCCCCGGGCGTGAACGTCTCCCGAGCCCAGCGCAGGAACGCCGCGGCGCTGCGATGCGTCAGCGCCACCCCCTTGGGACGGCCGGTGGAGCCCGAGGTGTAGACGACATAGGCCAGATTCTCAGGGTCGATCCGGACCCGCGGACGGACAGCGGCTTCCTCTATTTCACCGAGCAGGACGACGCGCCGGCCGCCGGCCGGCACGGAGCCCAGGGTGTGCCGCTCGGCCAGCAGGATCTCCGCGCCGCTGTCCTCCATCATGAATGCCAGGCGCTCGCGGGGGTAGGCGGGATCGAGGGCCACGTAGGCGCCGCCCGCCTTGAGGATGCCCAGCAGCGCGGTTACCATGCTGGCGCGGCGCTCGACGCAGAGGCCGACCCGGACCTCGGGGCCGACGCCGAGCCGGCGCAGGTGGCGGGCGAGCCCGTTGGCGCGGGCCTCCAGCTCGCCGTAGGTCAAGCGCTCCTCCCCCGCCGCGACGGCCAGGGCGTGGGGTGAGCGGGCGGCTTGTTCTTCAAAGAGTCTTTGCAGCATACGGACCTCCACTGCAAAGGGTGCATCGCAGCGGCTCGGGAGGGCCGCCGAGCGGCACTGAATGAGGGAGGAGGGGCCTTCCGCCCCCGAGAAGGAGCCATGGATGGAACTGACCCGCCGCGACCTCCTCAAGCACGCCGCGCTGACGCTGCCCGCGCTCGCCATCCTGCCAGCGCCGTCGCTCGCAGCAACCGCCGCGAGACCTAAAAAGGTGATCGTGATCGGGGCCGGGCTGGCCGGCCTCTCGGCCGCGTACGAGCTGGTCCAGCTCGGCCACGACGTCACCGTGCTCGAAGCCCGGACCCGGCCCGGCGGCCGAGTCCACACCCTGCGCAGCCCGTTCGCCGACGGGCTCTACGCCGAGGCCGGAGCCATCAGCTACTCCGACTCCTTCCGTCACATGGCGCGCTACGTCAAGGCGTTCGGCCTGACCGCGGCGCCGCTCGGGCCGCGGGGAAACCCCGTGTACCACCTGCGCGGACGGCGCTTCTCGCTCAAGCAGGGGGAGAAGCCCGACTGGCCGTACAAGCTCACTCCCGAGGAGCAGGGCCAGGGCCCGTTCCAACTGATCGGGAAGTACTTCGCCTCCACGGAAAAGCTGGGTGATCCCGGGGATCCTGCCTGGCGGCCGGACGCCTTCAAGGAATGGGACCAGGTGACGCTCGCCCAATGGCTGGCAAAGCAGGGCGCCTCGGCCGAGGCCGTGGACCTCCTGGGCGACAGCGTCTGGTGGGGGCATGGCTGGCAGGAAGTCTCCGCGCTCCACCGCCTCGTCTCGGACGTGGGGCTCTTCCTCATGGGCCAGAAGTCGTACGTGATCCAGGGCGGCACGGACCTGCTCGCCCAGGCCTTCGCCAGGACGCTGCGCGAGCGCATCCGGTACGGCGCGCCGGTCGTGGCGATCGAGCAGAGCGCGGGCGGAGTGCGGGCGGTGCTCGAACAGGGGGGAATGCGCCAGGAGCTGAGCGCCGACCGCCTGATCTGCACCGCGCCTGCGCCGGTCGCGCGGAAGATCGAGTTCGCTCCCGGGCTCTCCACGGCCAAGAGGCAGGCCCTCGACCGGTTGGAATTCGCGCCGGTGACGCGCGTCTACCTGCAATCGCGGAAGCGGTTCTGGGCCGACCTGGGAGAGGCCGGCAGCGCCTCGACCGACCTGCCGATCGACCTCGTGGCCGAGCATCCGTTCACCCGTGCCGAAGATGCGGGGCCGCGGGCCATCCTCGAATGCCACATGAAGGGGGAGAACGCTATTAGCGCGGGCAAGATGGACGAGCCGGCCCGCATCGCCATGGCCGCCCGCGAGCTGGAGAAAGTCCATCCCGGCTTCGGCAGCCAGCTCGAGGGCGGCGCCTCCCATGCATGGCACACCGACCCGTGGGCCGGCGGTGCCTACGCCTGGTGGAAGCCCGGGCAGATGACCTCCTGGGTGCCCGAGCTCGCCAGGGCTGAGGCGCGCCTCCACTTCGCCGGAGAGCACACCTCCTGGCTCTCCCGCACCATGGAAGGAGCGTTGGAATCGGGCAACCGCGCCGCGCGCGAAGTTCATGAGGCCTCCTGAAAAAAAGCGGGGGGCGCTTTCGCACCCCCCGAAAAAATCACGCTGGTTTGGAGCTACTTCTGGATCGTGCCATCGGTCTCGGGAGCAACCGTCTCAGGCAGGGTGGGGCCCGGCTCAGACGGCTTCGTGGAGCGGAAGCGCCGGGGGTTCAACCCGAACTCGGTCAGCTTCTCGGCCGCCATGCCGTAGCGCGCGCGGACCGCGTTCTTGAGCCGCAGGAGCAGGTCGCGGGCCGAAACGCTGAAACCCTCCAGGTCCCGGGTCGCCTGCTGAAACTGGAACTTGTGGTACTTCTGCCGGATGTCCGCATCCTCCAGGCTCCCCACCGTCTGCTGAAGCAGCACACGGTCATCCTGAGCACTCATGAGGTCGGCGGAATTCAGCTCCACCACCGCGGCGGTGGTCCGGCACTCCTTGATGAGTCCGGCACGTGACGTAGTAGCCATCTTGCTCTCTCCTTCTTGGTAAGTCCGGGCCGAAAGTGGCCTCGGACAGAAGTCCGACTTGATTACAGCTTCCTGATCACTGCCGCGAGGCGGTCTCTTCAACGTTCATGTACCCTTCCTCAAGCTCGATCATGACTTCTCAGCCGATTCATGGTCCTTTAACTTCGCCTCGCCTGCTCTGTCTGACAAAATGCATCCTACATGACCAGACATTGGTCCGTCAAGATACAATGTTGCAGTCCATTGGACCACGAACGGCGAGGACACATCTCCGTCTTCACGCCCCGAAGGGCTCCGGAGGTTTTTGGGGGATACCTACCTGGGGTTGAAACCCCAGGCTTTATGCCTACGCCCTATCGGGGCTCTCTGATATGAACCTGCGGGAGTCGCAATGAGTGGCCAGCCACCTGAATCTGCTGGGTAGCCAGGTCTTACCGCGGGGTAGCTATATCTACCCGGCGGGTAGAGGCGTCTACCCCAGGGGTAGCTATGCCTACCCGGCAGGTAGAGGGGCCTACCCGCGGGGTAGCTATGCCTACCCGGCAGATAGAGGGGTCTACCTAAGGGGTAGCTCTGCCTACCCGGGGGGTAGAGGGTTCTACCTAACGGGTAGCTATGTCTACCCGGCGGTTTGAGGGGTGTGAGCCCGGCCCAACGGGCCGGGTGCCCTTAAGGTAAAAACGGGAGAGGGGTCGTCCCCTCTCCCGCTCTCACCCACCGCTGATCTGGTTCTACTTCTTGTCCTTGCCCTTGACCTCGGCGAAGAACACGTCGACGACGCCGTTGCGGTTGTCGGGCCAGGCCGCGAAGGTGCGGTTGCCGCCGGTGGCGATGCCGAGGTAGTCGCCGTGGCTGGAGTACAGGGCGTTGATGCCGACGTAGTTCGCCTGGCACCAGTTGCTGGTTACGTCGGAGACCTTGACCGGGGAGCCGAAGGTGGAGCCGCCGTTCTGCGACTGGATCCAGTAGGTGTCCACCAGCGAGCTCAGCGGGCCGGTGCGGCGCAGGCCGCCGCCCACCAGCACGGAGCACTCGACGTCCGTCGGGTCCGGCGTCGCCTGGGTCTCCAGGCTCTGCATGTAGATCACGTCCACGTCGCCGCCCGGCCGCACCGCGACCGTCGGCCAGAACCGCTTCACACCCGTGGCCGGGACCGGTGTGGTGATGCGCTTCGGCACGCTCCAGGTGGCGCCCCGGTTGTCCGACCAGGTGATGTAGATGTCCGAGGACACCGCCGACTGGGCGGTGACCGCCGACGAGACCTGCTGCTCGGACTGGTAGAAGGTCACGTAGACGCGCCCCTTCTTGTTGCCCGAGGTGGCCACGGCGATGCGCGGCTGGTCGTTCATCCGGTTCTTGCCGTAGCCGACCGGCGGGTTCTCGCGCATGTTGTTGATGGTGGCGAGGAACTGGACGGGGCCGAACGTGGCGCCGCCGTCGAGCGAGCGCGAGAAGGCGATCTTCGAGGTCGTGGACGCGCTGCCGTCCGTCGCGATGAACGGGCCGAACTGCCAGACCACGTAGACCTCGCCCTTCGTTCCGATGGCCGGAGCGGGCGCGACCTGCAGCATGCCGTTCAGGCCGCAGTTCTCCACCAGGTCGGGGCTCACCACCACGGGGGTGCCCCAGGTGTCGCCGCCGTCATGGGTGGCGATGACCTCGATCTGGCCGGCGCCGGCGTTCAGGATGTTGCAGACCACGCGGATGTTGGAGTTCACGATGTAGGCGTCGCCGCTCCGGTCCTTGGCGGCGGCGATGGCCTGCCGGCTGTAGGCGTCGCCGGGCACGGCAGGGGGGATGATCTGGGCGTCGTCGAAGACGAAGGTGCCGGCGGCGAAGTGGCCGCGGTGGACGCCGAGGCCCACCGTGTTCGCGAAGGCGCCGCCATTCTGCATGCGGCTGGTGAAGTAGAAGACCTCGCCCTCCTCCTCCTCGTCGTCGTCATCCCCGTCGTCATCCCCGTCGTCGTCATCATCGTCGTCGTGGCCACTGCGGGCGGCGTACCGGTGGTGGTCGTCGTCATCGTCACCGTCGTCGTCATCATCGTCGTCGTCCGCTCGCCCTCCGCGGTCCACCCAGGAGTGGCCGACGGTGAAGGCAGGCCCCACGGGGAACGGAGCGCCGGCGTCGGTCCAGGTCTCGCCGCCGTCGGTGGAGAAGCCATAGCCGGAGACGCCCGGCACGGCCGGCGGCGGGCAGGGCCGGAGCAGGCCGCAGAAGCCCTCGAAGTCATCCCAGCCGAGGAGCAGGTCGTCCCCGTCCTCGCTGGCCGCGAGGGTCGGAGTGTTGCGGGTCTGGAGACCCGCGGGGAAGAGCACCTGTGGAGCGTTGACCTGGACGTTCGGGCCCACGTCCGGGCCGCCCGCGAACGCGGCGCCCGCCGCGAGCAGGCCGGCGAAGCCCAGGGCCAGGACGGACAGAAAGCGATGACTCTGTAATCTCATGGTTCCTCCTGCCGCGGTCCGGTGGCTGCGACCGCGACGGACTGGCAGGCCGGACGGCGCCGGCCTCGTGAATGGAAAAACGGCAACGTGTACAACCCTCCCGCTCTTATTAATGTGCCGCGCGGCGCGGAGAAGCGGGACTCTCCAAGCCAGCAACCTCGCCGGCTCCCTCGCCGAGCCGGCCGGACATGGCCGCCCAGACGGCCGCCGCGGCAAGCGCGAGCATCAGCGCGGCGAAGATCCCCACCAGCCGCACCTGGAAGCGGGCCTTCCAGGTCTGCTTGTCCAGACGCTCCTCCAGTGTCGCCACGTCGTACGGCGGCGCCTCGGGGGTGACGGCCAGGATCCCCTGCCGCAGCGCGGTTTCCAGGCTCTGCATGGAGACGCCGGCCCGCGGCCGGGCCAGGACGTTCAGGATCATGGGCAGGCGCACCGGCTGCTGCAGCACGGACAGGTAAAAGTCCGGCGCCGGGCGCTCATCCTGGAAGTACCCCTGGTAGCGGGCGTCGTCCACCACGCCGACCACCGTCAGCCACGGCCGCGGCTGCACCTTGCGGGCGCTGAATTTCACGCGCTTGCCCAGCGGGCTCTGGCCCGGCCAGACCGCGGCGGCCAGGCTCTTGCTCATGATCACGTGGTAGCCCTGGGTGTCCTGGGAGGTGAACGCACGCCCCTGGAGGACGGGGACGTCCATGATCTTGAAGAAGCCCGGGCTGACGCCTTGCGACAGGATGCGGTAGGTACCGTCATCGCTCCCGGGGTTGTCGTGGTCCTCGGCCGTGATGAACGCGCCGGCCCAGCCGTCGGTGGCCATGGCCGGGCCGGTGATGGCGACTTCCTCCACTTCCGGCAGCGCGGCGAGGCGGCGCAGGTACACCCCGGCCAGCACGGCCACGTCCGAGTCCTTGGCCCACTGCGGCTGGTCCAGGTTGAGGCGCATCGTGAGCAGGTTGTCCGTGCGGAAGCCAAGGTCCTGCTCCACCACCTTGCGGAAATCGCCGTTCAGCCCGCCCACGCGGACCAGGAGCCCGACGGCGAGGACGATCTGGACCAGAGCGGCGATCGCCACGAGCACCCGCGTGGGGCGCCAGCGGGCCAGGAGGCCGATCAGCACGCCGCACACCACCGCCAGGCCGAGCAGGCCGGCAACGAGCGCCGGCCCTGGCGAGAAGCTGGCGAAAGCCGGGACCTTGAACCCGCTCGTGGGCATCAGGGCACGGACGCCCCAGGCGGCGAGGAGCACGCCCAGGACCGCTCCCACGATGGCAACAGCAATACCGGCCCCAATACTCCTCCCAATCCCGGCATTGCGGAGCAGGCCCGCCGCGTTGACGACCGCCAGGAGCAGGAGGAGCGCCCCGGCCTTGACCGCGGTGCGCATCCCGTCCTTGAGCTCGGCGACGAAAAGGAAGTCCCGCAGAGGCTGGAGCTTCACGCCGATCCCCCGGTTCTGGTCGGGGTACTGCTGCTCCAGGGCGGCGGTGATCCGGTTCATGTCCTCCTGCGCCTGCTCCAGCGTGACGCCGGGCTTGAGGCGCGCCGTGGCGTAGAGCCAGCGCATGCGCCGGACCTCGATGTACTCCGCGCCCGGCACCATCGAAGAGGGGATCCAGAACTCGGCGGCGTCCATGGCGCCGCGGAAGCCTTCCGGCGCCACGCCGATCACCTGCCAATCCTTGCCGTTGAGGTTGACCGTTCGGCCCACGATGGCCGGGTCGGCCCCGAGCTCGCGCTGCCAGAGGCCGTAGCCGAGGACCACCACGGGATGGACGAACGGCTCCGCGTCTTCCTGGGCCGTGAAGAAGCGGCCCAGGGCGGGCTCGATCCCCAGCGTCGCGAAGTAGGTGTGTGACACCAGCTCGCCCAACTGGCGCTTCAGCCCGTCGGCCGTGCGCAGGTTGAAGGCCACCGAGTCGGCGTCGGTAAAGACGGACATCGACTCGAAGACCTGGTTCTGCCGGCGCCAGTCGAGGAAGTCGAGGTGGCCGATGGCCCAGGGCTGGACCTCGCCCTTCTCCGTCATGATCCCGGCCAAGTGGACGAGCCGCGACGGCTCCTTGAACGGCAGATCCTCCCAGAGCACCGCCTTGCCCGCGGCCAGGGCGGCGCCAAGGGCGCCGAAGGCCAGGGCCAGGACGAGGACGGCGGCGGCGGTCTTTCCGGTGTTGTAACGCGTTTCCATGGCGTCTTGCCTCCGGTTCATTCGGTGCGGAGCCCCATCACCGGCTCGAGTTTCGCGGCCCGCCGGGCCGGCAGGTAGTTGGCGGCGAGGGTCACCAGGAAGAGCACCAGCGCGGCGCCTCCCAGGATCAGCGGGTCGGTGGCGCTGACGCCGTGGAGCAGGCTCACCAGCCTGCGGCTCACCAGGAGGACGGCGCCCAGCCCCAGCACGAGGCCGACCGCCGCCAGCGCGGCGCCGCGCCCCACCACCATGCGCAGCACCTGGCCGCGGTCCGCGCCCAGGGACATGCGGATCGCGATCTCGCGGGCGCGCTGCGCCGTGCTGTAGGCCACGACCCCGTAGATGCCGACCGAGGCCAGCACCAGCGCCATGAGCGTGAACAGGCTCACCAGCACGATCTGGAACCGAGCCTTGGCGGTCTGATCGGAGAGCCGCTGCTCCAGCGTGGCCACGTCGTAGAGCGGCAGGTCGGGCGCGACCGCCTTCATCTCCCGGCGCAGCGCCGCTTCCAGCCCCTGGGCCGCCGCGTCCGCCCTGGGCCGCACCAGGAAGTTCATGGTCAGCGGGCGCCAGGGCGCCTGCAGGATCGGCAGGTAGACGTCGGCCGCCGGCTGATCGGCGGACATCAGCCCCTGGTGGCGGACGTCGGCGACCACGCCGATCACGGTGAACCAGGGGGAATCCGGACGGGCGCCGTTCTTGAGGCGCTTGCCGAGCGGGTTCTGCCCCGGCCAGTGCTCGTCCGCCAGGGCCTTGCTCACCACCGCGCCCGGGGTCGTTTCCTGCTCGGTGAACAGGCGGCCCCGGACGACCGGGATGCCCAGCAGCCCGAAGTAGCCGGGACTGACCGAGTGCATGACCTGCGGGTAGGTGCCGTCGGTAGCGTCGCTGCGGTGGTCCTCGTAGAGGATGTAGGCGCCGGTCCACTCGTCCCCCGGCAGGGACGGGTTGGACATCTCGGCCTGGGCCACGCCGGGCACGGCCTTCAGGCGGTCCAGGTACTGGCGCACGAGCTGGATCACGGGCTCGTCCTCGGCGAACTTCGCGCCGCGGATGTCCACGCGGTAGGTGAGGAGGTTGTCCGGCTTGAAGCCGAGGTCCTGGTCGACCGCCTGGCGGAAGCCGCGGGCCATCAGGCCGGCGCACACGCAGAGGAACAGGGCGAGGGCCACCTGGGCCACCACCACCGCGTTCTGGAAGCGCTGGCGCCCGAACCCCTTCATCGGCTGCTGGCCCTGGCGCGTGAGGGCGTGGGCGAGGTCGGCCTGGAAGGTGATCCACACCGGCACCAGGCCGAACAGCACGCCGCAGAGGAGCGCCACGCCGATGATCGCGCCGATCACCTCGGGGCCCGCCGAGAGGTCCACGAAGCTCTGGAACTGCGCGCCGCTCACCGCCAGCAGCGCGGGCGTGGCCCACTGCGCCAGGACCAGGCCCAGGGCGGCGCCGATCAGCGAGAGCAGCAGGCTCTGGGTCAGGAGCTGGCGCAACAGGCGGCCGCGGTCGGCGCCCAGGGACATGCGGATGGCGTACGCGCGCTGCTCCGCGATCGCCCGCGTGAGCAGCAGGTTTGCCACGTTGATGCAGGCGATGAGCAGGAGGATGCAGGCGCCCGCGGTGAGCACCAGCAGGCCGGTGCGCAGCGGGCCGAACCAATGATCGCGGAGGCTGGAGGCCTTGACCCCCACGCCGGTGTTGGTGTCGGGATACTCGCGGACGAGCACGCCGGCCAGACGGCTCATCTCGGCCTGCGCGCGCTCGACCGTGACGCCCGGGTTCAGGCGCGCCAGCACCTGCACCCAGCGCAGGCGCCGCGAAGTGAGGTAGAAGGGCCTGGGCGGCACCTGCGAGGGGACCCAGAGGTCGGCCCCGTCGTTGAGGCCGTGGAAACCCTCGGGCCCCACGCCGACGACGAGGTAGGGCCGGCCGTTCATCTGGAGCTGCCTGCCCACGATGGAGCGGTCGCCGCCGAACCGGCGCTGCCACAGGTCGTGGCTGAGCACGGTGACGTAGTCCTCCATCGGCTTCGAGTCCTCCTCGCGGGTGAAGAACCGGCCCACGGCGGGCTGCACGCCCAGCAGCGGGAAGTAGGTGTGGGAGACGAGCTCGCCGTCGAGGCGCTCGGAGTCCTGCTGCCCGTTGCCTTCGAGGTTGACCGCGAAGTCGCCGGGGGTGTAGACGGCCAGCTCTTCGAACACGCTGTTCTGCTTGCGCCAGTCTTCGAAGTCCATCTGGGAGATGGGCCAGTCCTTCACTTCGCCCTTCTCCTCGAACGTGCCGGTCAAAACCACCAGGCGCGAGGCGTCCCGGTACGGCAGCTCGTTCAGCAGCAGCGCGTTCACGACGGTGAACATGGCGGCCGTGGCGCCGATTCCCAGCGCCAGGGTCAGGATGGCCGCGGTGGCAAAGCCCGGGCGGTTGGCAAGCTGCCGCATCCCGAGCCGAAGGTCTCTCATGAGGTTTTCCATCAGCTTGTCTCCATCTCTACCAGGCTCTCGGCCTCGTCATCGCTCAACTCCTCGATCTGGGCCAGGAGCTCCTGCTCGATGCGGTTGGCGAGCTGCGCGACCGTCGGCGCTTCGAACATCGCGCGCAGCGGCAGCTCCACCTGGAACGTCTCTTCGATCCGCGCAAACACCTGGGGAGCCAGGAGCGAGTGCCCCCCGAGATCGAAGAAGTCGTCGAAGATCCCCACTCTCTCGCGGCCGAGCAGTCCGGCCCAGATCCCGGCCAGCAGCTCCTCGGTGACGGTCTCGGGCGGCGCGTAGCCTTCATCGTCCCCTCCAGCCGTGGGCTCCGGCAGGGCGCGGCGGTCGAGCTTGCCAGTGGGGGTCAGCGGCAGCGCTTCCAGAAGCACGAAGTCGGCCGGCATCATCCAGGCCGGCAGGGCTGACTTCACCAGCTCGCGCAGCTCGCTCATGGCAACCCCGGGACCGGCAGCGGCGTAGGCGATGAGCCGGAGCCCGGCCGGCCCCTCCCGCGGCACCACCACGGCCTCGCGCACGCCGGGATGGCGGCAGATCACGGCCGCGATCTCCCCCGGCTCGATGCGGAAGCCGCGGATCTTGACCTGGTCGTCCACCCGGCCGAGGAACTCCAGGTTGCCGTCACGCAGCCAGCGCACCCGGTCACCCGTGCGGTAGACCCGCTCTCCAGGGGCCGAGGAGAAGGGGTCCGCCATGAACTTCTCGGCCGTGAGGTCGGGCCGGCCGGCATAGCCCCGGCCCAGGCTGGCGCCGCCGATGAGCAGCTCGCCCGCGGCACCCACCGGCACCGGCTGCAGGCCGTGATCGACCACGTACAGCTTCGCGCCGCGCATCGGCTTGCCGATCGACAGGCCGTTAGTCGAGGCCCCGGCCATGCTTTCCGCGGGATCGAAGACGCTGCTCGCCGGGGTGGCCTCGGTCGGGCCGTAGCTGTTGAACAGGCGTGCCCCCTGGCGCATGGCTGCCTGCCAGCCCGCGAGGCGCTCTTGCAGGGCGCGCTCGCCCGCGAAGATCACGCTGCGCACGCAGCGCGGCAGCTCCACCCCGCCCTTGGCGAGCTCGATCCCGAGCTCGTGCCAGTAGGCGGTGGGCAGGTCGAGCATCTGCACGTCCAGCTCGCCGCAGGCGCGCAGGAAACGGGCGGGAGAGGAGACCATCTCCTCGCTGCGCAGGACGAGCGCGGCGCCCGCCGTCCAGCTCGTGAAGACCTCTTCCACGCTGATGTCGAAGACCAGGCTGCTGAACTGCAGGACCCGGTCTTCCGGCCCGATCCCGTAGAGGCGGCGCGTGGTCTCGGCGAAGCTGGCCAGGGAGCCATGCGGGATCAGCACTCCCTTGGGCGTACCCGTCGAGCCCGAGGTGAAGAGCACGTAGACCAGGCTCTCGGGCACGGCCCACGGCTCCGGGTTGCGGTCGTCCTCCGGGGGGCCCGACAGGCCGCGCAGCGCGACAACCTCGCCGTCGAACGGCGGGAGCGCCGCGGGACGCCCGTCGCGGGCGAGCAGCACGGACATCCCGGAGCCGTGCATGATTGCGGACAGGCGGTCGGCAGGCAGCGCGGGATCGAGCGGCATGTAGGCGCCGCCGGCCTTGAGCACGCCGAGCACGCCGGCCACGAACTCCACGCTGCGCTCGGCCCAGATCCCCACGATCGAGTCGGGGCGCACGCCCAGGCGGCGCAGCCGGTGGGCGAGATGGTTGCCGCGGCGGTTGAGCTCGGCGTAGGTGAGCACCTCGCCGCTCTCCGCCGCCTCCAGGGCGACGGCGCCGGGCCGGACCTCGGCCCAGCTCTCGAAACGCTCGTGGACCAGGGCATCCGCTTCGGGCTCACGCTCGCCCGGCTGGTTCCACTCGACGAGGATCTGCTCGGTCTCCCCAGCCGTGAGCAGCGGCAGCTCGGACAGGCGCAGGCCGGGATCGGCGGCACCGGCCGTGAGCAGCCGCTCCATGTGGCGGAACATCCGCACCACGGTCGAGCCGTCGAAGAGGTCGGTGCTGAGCTGGAGCAGGCTGGAGAGGGCGTCCCCCTCTTCCCACATCCAGAAGGCGAGATCGCCGTTGGTGCGGGCATGCTCGGTCAGATTCACCGGCCGGAAGGTGAGGCCCTGCGCCTCCAGGGTGGGCATGGCGAAGTTCTGCAGGCCGAACATGACCTGGAACAGCGGCCCACGAGAAAGGTCGCGCCCGGTCTCCAGCTCTTCGAGGAGGCTCTCGAAGGGGACGTCCTGGTTCTCGAAGGCATCCAGGGCCATGTCCCGCACCCGCACCAGGAGGTCCCGGAACGACGGGTTCCCGCTCAGGTCCAGGCGCAGGACCAGGGTATTCACGAAGAACCCGATGAGGCGCTCCAGCGCCGGGTGGGACCGGTTCGCCACGAACGTGCCGACATTCAGGTCTTCCTGCCCGGTGTAGCGCGACAGCAGCGAGCCGTAGCCGGCGAGGAGGACCATGAACAGGGTCACCCCCTCGCGCGACGCCAGCTTGCGGATCTCCGCGGCCACGGCAGGCGGGATCGCCGCCGGCAGCAGCTCGCCCTGCGGGCCGAGCACCGCGGGCCGCGGCCGGTCGGTGGGCAGGTCGAGCACCTGCGAGGCCCCCGCGAGCCGCTCCTTCCACCGGTCGACCCGGGCGCGCATGGCAGGGCTCTGCAACTGCTCCTGCTGCCACGCCGCGTAGTCGGCATATTGCACCGACAGCGCGGGCAGGTCCGCGGGCAGGCCCGAGGCCTCGGCTTCATAGAACGCGGACAGCTCGCGCAGGAACACGCCCGTCGAGAAGCCGTCGAACACGATGTGGTGGACAGTGACGACCAGCAGGTGACCGCGGTCGCCGGTGCGGATCAGCATTGCCCGCAGCAGCGGCCCACGGGTGAGGTCGAACGGCAGGTCGGACTCGGCCATGGCCGCCGCCAGGACCGCGGCCTCGCTTTGCGCTTCCGGCATCGCTGACAGGTCGAGCACGGGCAGGGGGAGGTCGATGTCCGGATTCACGATCGCGGCCGGCCGGCCGCCTACGGCCACGAAGGTGGTACGCAGGGACTCGTGCCGGCGGACCACGGCGCGCAACGCTTCCGCCAGGGCCTGGGCGTCGAGGTCCCCCTCCAGGCGGATGGTGATCGGCAGGTTGTAGTCCACCGACTCGGGATCGAGCTGCACCAGGAACCACTGGCGGAGCTGCGAGGTTGACAGGGGCAGCTCCAGCTCGCGCGGTGCGGGCCGGAGCACGGGGCCCATGCCGGTCGACGAGACGGCAGTCTCCTCCACCACCTGGGCCAGGGCCTCCAGCGTCGGCGCCTGGAACACGGCGCTCAGCGGGACCTGCGCGCCGAAGGCATCGCGGATGCGGGCCACGAGCTGCGATGCGAGCAGGGAGTGGCCGCCAAGCTCGAAGAAATGGTCGCGGGCGCCGACGCGCTCAACCCGCTCGATACCGAGGAGGTTGCTCCAGACCGCGGCCAGCGACTCCTCCATGGGCGTGCGCGGGGCCACGAACTCATGGCCGCTTCCGCGCTGCGGCTCGATGGCCGCCAAGGCCTTGCGGTCCGCCTTGCCGTTGGGCGTCACCGGCATGGATTCCAGGAAGACGAAGAAGCCCGGCACCATGTAGTCCGGCAGGTCGGTCCGCAGGTGGGCGCGCAGGCCGTCCCCGTCGGACGAGGAAGCGACCACGTACGCTACCAGGCTGCGGTCGCCGGCCTGACCACGCGCCACCACGACCGCCTCCCGCACCTCGGGATGGCGGGCCAGGGCCGCCTCGATCTCCCCCAGCTCGATGCGGAAGCCGCGGATCTTGACCTGGTGGTCGATCCGGCCCAGGTACTCGACCTCGCCGTCCGGCAGGCGGCGGGCCAGGTCGCCCGTGCGGTAGAGCCGCTCCCCTTCCGCGTCGGGCACGAAGCGCTCCGCGGTCAGGTCAGGACGGCGCAGGTAGCCCCGTGCCACCTGCACGCCGCCGATGTGCAGCTCGCCGGCCACGCCCAGAGGCACCGTCCGGCCGTTGCGGTCGAGCAGCAGGATGCGCGTGTTGGCCACCGGCCGGCCGATCGGCACCCGCTCCTCGCCCGGCCGGCAGGCGTGGTAAGTGACGTCGACCGCGGCCTCGGTCGGGCCGTAGAGGTTGTGCAGCTCCACCCCGTGGGGCATCCGGGCGAAGAAGCGGGCCG
The DNA here is from genome assembly GCA_963741305.1 of uncultured Holophagales bacterium. Lineage (GTDB taxonomy): Bacteria > Acidobacteriota > Thermoanaerobaculia > Multivoradales > UBA5704 > DATMER01. The sequence continues at coordinate 4,794,262 of CAVUHL010000003.1, forward strand.
CGAGGCCGGCCGGCAGCGCCTCGCCGCTGGCCATCACCCGGCGCAGGCTCGTGCACCTTTCCAACCCCTCCTGCTCCACGAAGACCTGGAGCATCGAGGGCACGAAGTGGAGCGTGGTGATCCCCTCGCGGGCGACCGCTTCGGCCAGCCAGGCGGGGTCCTGGTGCCCTCCAGGGCGCGCCACGGCCAGACGGGCGCCCACGACGAGCGGCCAGAAGAACTCCCACACCGAGACGTCGAAGCTGAACGGGGTCTTCTGGAGCACCGCGTCCGCGGGAGTGAGGCCGTACTGCGCCTGCATCCAGAGGATGCGGTTGACGATGCCGCGGTGGGTGTTGACGACCCCCTTGGGCCGGCCGGTCGAGCCGGAGGTGAAGATGACATAGGCGGCGTTGTCCAGGCCGGCGGCGGTCCCTGCGGTCTCCGCGAAAGGCTCGGCGGCGCCGTCCAGCAGGACCACCCGGGCATCCTGCGCGGGCAGGCGGTCCACCAGCCGCGCCTGGGTGAGGAGGACCGGCACGGCCGCGTCCTCGAGCATGAAGGCCAGCCGGTCGGCCGGGTAGTCCGGATCGAGCGGCACGTACGCCCCGCCCGCCTTGAGCACCGCCAGCAGGGCGACGACCATCTCCGTCGAGCGCTCGGCGCAGACGCCCACCAGCGTCTCCGGTCCCACGCCCAGCGCGCGGAGCCGGCCGGCCAGGGCGCCGGAGCGGCGGTCGAGCTCGCGGTAGGTGAGGGCCTCGCCCTCGAAGCTCACGGCCGGCGCCTCCGGCGTGCGGGCCGCCTGCGCCTCGATCAGCTCGTGCAGGCAGGCATCGCCCTCGGGATAGAGGACGGCAGTGCCGTTCCAGGCGAGGACCTGCGCGTGCTCCTCCGCGGTCAGCAGGGGGATCTCCGAGGCGCGCTCCGTCGGGTTCGTGGCCACCGCGACGAGCACGTTGACCAGGTGCCCGGCCAGCCGCTCCACGGTAGCGCGGTCGAACAGGTCGGCGTTGTACTCGATCGTGCCCGTGAAGCTCCCCTCCTCGGCGTCCACGAGGCTCAGGCTCATGTCGAGCTTGACGACCTCGGTCGCGGGCGCGAGGCGCTCCGCCTCCACGCCGGGCAGCCGCAGTTCCGGCACCTCGCCGTTGCGCAGGCCGAAGAGCACCTGGAAGATCGGATGGCGCGATAAGTCGCGCTCCAGCCGCAGCTCGTCGACCAGGCGGTCGAACGGCACGTCCGCGTGCTCGTACGCTTCCAGGGAGGTGCGCCGCACCTGCTCCAGCAGCTCCAGGAAGGAGGGATCGCTGCTGAAGTCGGCCCGCAGGGCCAGCATGTTGACGAAGAACCCGACGAGCTGCCGGACTTCCGCCTGGCCGCGGTTCGCGACGGGCGAGCCCACGATCACGTCGTCCTGGCCGGTGATCCGATGGAGCAGGGTCTCCCAGGCGGCCAGGAGGAGCATGAACAGGGTGACGTTGAGCTCGCCGGCGAGGGCGCGCAGGGCCGCGGCCACCGGCGCCGGCACCGCAATCTGCACGGACGAGCCGCGGAAGGTCTGGAGCGGCGGACGCGGCCGGTCGGTGGGCAGCTCCAGGACGGGTGCGCCCGCAAGCCGGCCTGTCCAATACGAGAGGCGGCCGGTCAGCAGATCCTCGGGCCAGGCGCGCTGCCAGGCGGCGTAGTCCGCGTACTGAACGGGCAGCTCGGGGAGAGGAGCGGCGGTGTAGAGGGCCGACAGCTCGTCCAGCAGGATCTCCTCGGACCAGCCGTCGGACGCGATGTGGTGCAGGGTCAGGAAGAGGACGTGGTCCTCCGCGTCGATTCGGGCCAGCCGCGCCCGGAACGGCGGCGTGCCAGCCAGGTCGAACGGCCGCGCCGCCTCCTCCCGCGCCGCGTTCATCAGGCCACCCTCGGAGAGGTCCTCCACAGGCAGGGCGACCGGGGCCGGCGGCAGGATCTTCTGCCAGGGCTGGCCGTCCCGCTCGACGAACAGGGTGCGCAGCACCTCGTGCCGCTCGGCCAAAGCGCCGAGGGCGGAGGCCAGCGCCTGCGGATCGAGCGCGCCCCGCAACCGGAAGGCGTAGGGGATCGAGTAGGCCAGGCTGTCGGGCGTCAGGCGTTCCACGAGCCAGAGCCGCTGCTGCTGGAACGAGAGGGGCAGGAGCCCGGCCCTCTGTATTGGCGGGATGAGCGGGATGGGCCGGATGGAATCTTCCTGGGACGCCTCGCGCACCTCGTTCATGGTGGCGGTGTCGAGGGCGGCGGCCAGCTCGCCCAGGGCCGGCGACTGGAAGACCACGCGCAGCGGCATCTCCACGCGGAAGGCCTCGCGGATGCGCGCCACGAGCTGGGTGGCGAGGAGCGAGTGGCCGCCCAGGTCGAAGAAGCTGTCGTGGACCCCGATGTGCTCGACCCCCAGGATCTCGCGCCAGAGGGCGGCCAGCGCCTGCTCGGTGGGCGTGGCCGGCGCGGCGCTCTCGTCCGTCTCGCCGTGGTCCCACTGGGGCGCCGGCAGGGCGCGGCGGTCGAGCTTGCCGTTCGGCGTGACCGGCAGGGCCTCCAGCTCCACGAAGGCGGACGGGATCATGTAGTCCGGCAGCGACTGGCGGAGGAAGTCCCTCAAATCCGGAAGCTCTCCATCCGGAACGACATAGGCGACGAGCCGCTTGTCTCCAGGCACGTCTTCGCGGGCCAGGACCACGGCCTCCCGGACGCTGGAGTGGCGCGCCAGGGCCACCTCGATCTCGCCCAGCTCGATGCGGAAGCCGCGGATCTTGACCTGATGGTCGATGCGGCCGAGGAACTCCAGGTTGCCGTCCGCGAAGTACCGGGCGCGGTCGCCGGTGCGGTAGACCCTCGCGCCCGGCTTGCCAAAGGGATCGGGGACGAACGCGGCCGCCGTGAGGTCCGGCTGGTGGGCGTAGCCCACGCACAGGCAGTCGCCGCCGATGTAGAGGTCTCCCGGCACGCCGACCGGACAGGGAGCGAGCCCCGCATCGAGCACGTGGTACTGCGCGTTGGGCATCGGCCGGCCATACGGGATGCTCGGCCACTCCGGGTCCACCTCGCCGATCGGGTACCAGTTCGACCAGACGGTGGCCTCCGTGGCGCCGCCCAGGCTGGTGACCTCGGCGCGCGGGAATGCGGCCCGCACCCGGTCCGGCAGGGTCACGGGAATCCAGTCGCCCGAGAGCATCACGCGGCGCAGCCGGCTGTGGAGGGCCGGCTCGGAGGGGAACAGCGGCGCGAGCCGCACCAGCGCGGCCGGCGCCGAGTCCCAGATCGTGATGGGCTCCTCCAGGAGGATCCGCATCAGCCGCTCCGCGTCGCGCAGATCCTCCTCGGAGGCTACGTGCACGCAGCCGCCCGCGGCCAGCACGCCGAAGATGTCCCACACCGACAGGTCGAAGCAGAGCGAGGTCACGAACAGCACCCGGTCCGACGGCCCCAGACCGAACGCCGGGTTGATCCAGGCGATCAGGTTCGCCACAGGCCGGTGCTGCACCACGATCCCCTTGGGCTGGCCGGTCGAGCCCGAGGTGTGGATGACGTAGGCCAGATCCTCCGGAGCCGCCACCGGGGCCAAGCGTTCCGCGGAAGAGCGGTCCACGTGCCACGACGTCAGCAGGCTCTTGCCGCGCTCCTTCGAGCGGGTGAGCACCACGTCGTAGCGGAAGCGCAGCTCGTTGTCGAAGCCCGTCTCGCGGTGATGGACCGTGGCGCCCAGGTCGAGGAAGAAGCCCTCGTCCACGCTCAGCACCTTGTGCGGGTGCCGCGCGTCGGGCACGTCCGCGATCACCACGGCGCCGCCCGGCGCGAGCAGGCGCTCGGCGAGCCGGAGCACCCGCTCCAGGTAGATCGGACCGGGAAAGAACTGCGCTGTGCTGGCGATCAGGACGAGGTCGAACGAGCCCTCGGCCCAGCCCTCGATCTCATGGGCGAAGCCGACCGGCAGCTCGGTATTTCCCAACAGGCGCAGCTCCGCGGCCCGGGCGCGGTTGCGCTCCTGGGTCAGCGGCGAGGGATCGAGGCCCACGTAGCGGGCCACCCGCGGCGCGATCTCCCACATCAGGAGGCCCGAGCCCGAGCCGATCTCCAGCACACGCTTTTCCGGTCCGATCCAGGGCTCGGCCAGGGAGAGCACGCGGCCGAGGTACTCGTCCACCTCGGCCTCGGAGAATGGCTGGCCCGTGCTGCTTACGAAGCCGCCTGCCGTGACCCGGTCCACCGAGCGCTCCGCCACCAGGTCGAACACCTCGCGCACGCTCTCCGCATTCACCGGCTCCGGTGCCGGCTCGGGCGTCTCCACGTCCAGGCAGACCACGGTATTGAGGGCCGGCAGGCGCCACTGTATCTCCAGCACACGGCCCAGGTGGGCCGAGCGGGTCAGGACCGCGGGCGCCTCCATGCCGGCCAGGATCGACTCGACGCGGTCGGCCGGCCAGGCCGGATCGAGAGGCACGTAATAGCCGCCAGCCTTGAGCACGGCGAGCACGCCGGCCACCATGTCGAGCGAGCGCTCCATCCAGACGGCCACCGGCGTGCCGCGCTCGACGCCTTTCCTGCGCAGCAGGTTGGCGATCCGGTTCGCCCGCTCCTCCAGCCCCGCGTAGGTCAGCTCCTGCCCCTCCCAGACCGTGGCCAGCGCGCCGGGGCCGCGGTCCACCGCGGCCTCGAAGAACTGGTGCATCAGCGTTTCGGCCGGGAAGGGGGCCGCCGTGTCGTTCCACTCGCCGAGGAGCTGGTGCCGCTCGGGCGTGGAGAGCAGCTCCAGCTCGGACAGGCGCCGATCGGGCTCCGCCGCCGTCGTCAGCAGGTTCAGGAACCAGCCGGCCAGGCGGGCCACGGTGCTGCGGTCGAAGATGTCGGTGCTGTACTCGATCCAGCCGTCGAGGCCGCCTTCGCCGCGGTCGAACAGGCCCAGGGTCAGGTCGAACTTGGCCACGGCGCCGTAGAGGTGGAGCGGCTCCGTTGCCAGTCCGCGCAGGGCGGGGACCGGCGGCGGCGTGTGCAGCGAGAACATCACCTGCACCAGCGCCTGCCGGCTCAGGTCGCGCTCCAACCCCAGCTCGTCGATCAGGCGCTCGAACGGCACGTCGGCGTGGTCGTAGGCCTCCAGCGCCGTACCGCGCACCCGGTCCAGCAGCTCGCCGAAGGATGGATCGCCGCCGCAGTCGGTGCGCAGGGCGAGCATGTTGACGAAGAAGCCGATCAGCCCCTCGATCTCGGGCCGGTTGCGGTTGGCCACGGGCGAGCCCACGGCCACGTCCGGCTGGCCGGTGATGCGGTGGAAGAGCACCTGCCAGGCCGCGAGGAGCGTGATGAACAGGGTCGAGCGCCGGGCGCGGGAGAGGTCCCGCAGCGTAGCGGCGAGGGCGGGCGGCACCGTCACCTCGATGGTCTCGCCGCGGAAGGCCTGCACCGGCGGCCGGGCGCGGTCGGTGGGCACCTCCAGGTTGGAGAGCCCGGCCAGGTGGCGGGTCCACCAATCCACCTGCCCGTCCAGCACCTCCTCGGGCCACGAGCGCTGCCAGACCGCGAAGTCCGCGTACTGGACCGGCAGCTCTGGTAGACGAGTCCCCTCGTAAAGGGCCGACAGCTCGCGGTCGAGGATCGCCTCGGACCAGCCATCCGAAGCGATGTGGTGGAGCGTGAGCAGCAGCACGTGCCCGTCCTGCTCCAGGCGGACGAGGCGGGCACGCAGCAGCGGGCCCTGGGCGAGCACGAACGGCCGCTCCGCCTCCTCCCGCCCGA